>CBDFNS010000020.1:0-1312271 GCA_965250305.1 Candidatus Multivoradales bacterium
ACCGTTCTCTCCGGCCATTCCGCCCCAGGCACCTCGAACGGCGGTCGGCGGGTGCAGGTCTACCTCTTCCACAAGCTCCATTCGGTGGGTCCGTGATGAAGGTGGCCGTCAGCAAGGCGCCCATGGTGACTCGGCCACGAGCCAAACCCGATACCGCGCCGACGGTGGCGCGGCCAAAGCCGGTGGCCGATGCTCGGGCTTCTGAATTGAGCATCGCCCAGCGAGTGATGTTTGGAACGACGCAGGCCAAGTTGACCGTGGGGGCGCCCAACGACCCCTTCGAGCAAGAAGCCGATCGCGTCGCCGAGCGGGTCATGCGCATGCCCGACCCGGTGTCGCCACTCAGTAGCACCGGTCCACCGCGGGTGCAGCGTCGCTGCGCCGCATGCGAGGCCGGCGGCAAAGCTTGTCCGGCGTGTGATGAAGAACCGGTGCAGCGCAAGGCGGACGCCAGCGGTTCGTCGACGCTGAGCGCCGCCAGTTCGGCCAAGATCCAAGGCCTCCGCGGCGGGGGGACGCCGCTTTCGGCGGCCGATCGGTCCTACTTCGAGCCGCGTTTTGGCCACTCGTTCGAGTCGGTGCGTATCCACACCGACCCTGATGCCGCGTCGGCGGCGCAGGGCATCCAGGCCAAGGCATTCACCCACGGCCACGATGTGGCGTTCAACCAAGGCCACTACGCGCCCGGCACCACCGAGGGACGACGTCTACTCGCTCATGAGCTGACCCACGTGGGTGCAGCAAGGGGCCGCCCCCGCAACCGACATCCAGCGTGCGCCGATCGTCGCGCCCGCGCCCGCGGCACCCGACGTGGCGCGCGAGGCGCTGCCGGTCGCCGAGATCAAGCGCGACGTCGACGATGGCGTGAAGACCCACACCGATCTGTTCTCGTGGTTGCACGTGATGGGCAACCGTAAGGGCGAGATCGGCCATCCCGCCAAGCATCCGAAAGGTACCGACACCAAGAAGAAAAGCGCCACGTGGCCCAAGGCCGACGCCAAGCCGGCGGTGGACAAGACATTACCGATCCAAGCCCACTTCTTCCCGTCCTGGATGCGTCACACCGACCAGCGGGCACTGATCGTCGGCGGTTTCCACGGTGACGAGCGGCCTGGCTACGAGATGGTCGACGCCTTTGTGAAAGAGCTCGACGCCGGTGGTCCGAAGGACGGCCGTCTCGCTTTCCACACGTTGATCGTTCCGCGTCTCAACTTGGGTGCCATCACCGACGATTTGGCCGGTGTTACCACCTACGACCGGCGCTGCAACCGCCAGCTGGTTGATCTCAATCGCAACCTACCGGTGCCGGGCAAGAAGAAAGGCTCGCCCGACTGTAGGAACAGCGGCAAGGCGCCTACCCAACCCGAGGTGACGGCGCTGGTACAGGTGATCAAGGACTTCCAGCCGCACCGTATCCTCACCGCCCACGCCATCGGCACGGCCGGCCACGCCGGCGTCTTCGCCGACAAGAACGACGATCCCGCCGCCACCAAGCTGGCCTGCGAGCTGGCCTGGCTGCTGCCCGATGCCGAC
The DNA here is from genome assembly GCA_965250305.1 of Candidatus Multivoradales bacterium. Lineage (GTDB taxonomy): Bacteria > Acidobacteriota > Thermoanaerobaculia > Multivoradales > J023 > J023. The sequence continues at coordinate 1,534 of CBDFNS010000020.1, forward strand.
GACCGCAAGCACAACAAGCTCAAGGGCGACCAATGCAATCCGATCTACCACGGCGACACCAAGGGCAAGCTACCTTCATCGGCCAGCCTGGGCGCCTTCGGTCCGTCGCAGAAGCCGCCGATCCCGGTGGTCACCGTCGAAGCGCCCACCTACAAGTCGCTCGGCACCACCGGTACCACCCGCAGCGTCGAGGCCTACCAGCGGGTGTTGCGTGGCTTCGTCACCGATCCGGCCCAGCTCGCCGAACGCGCCGACCTCGACATCGTGCGCGACATCCAGGCCCTCGCCCTGCCGCAGCGACGGATGTTCCTGACCGGCCGGCTCCAGGGCAAAGACGCGCTCTACGCGCGCGTCCGCGCGCGGCTCCAGCGCGCCGAGGCCAAGCTCAACGCCTTGAAGCCGCCCAAGAAGGTCAAGATCGTGTCGCACACGCGGCTGTTCTCGAAGTCGTTTGGCGGCTCTAGCGGTCAGGCCAAGATTCTGTTCCAGAAGCTGTTGCTGACCGGCTCGCGCAAACATGGTTGGGACAGCCTGCCCGACAAGTTCTTCAAGAGTGGCAACCGCAAGAAGGGAGTCGATCGGGTCGGCTGGCTGAAGTTACCTGTGGCGGCCCGGCTGAAGGAGATTTTAAAGTACACGGCGGTGCCCGGCGGCTCCCGGCATCATTGGGGTACCGACGTGGACTTCAACTCGACGGCCAATGCCGATTGGGCGCCGGCCAAGGGCTCGAAGCCGGCGGGCAAGTTGCACGCCCTCGGGGTCTGGCTCCAGGCCAACGCTCCCAAGGTCGGTTTCCGCCAGGCCTACACGCCGGGCCGCACCGGCGGTCACCACGAAGAAGCTTGGCACTACAGCTACGCGCCCATCGCCGAGCCGCTGCGCAAGATGCACAACAAGGATGTGCGCTTGGAGCAGGACATCGTTGATCCGCTGATGGTCGATTTTGCGGGTCGTGCCAAGAAGGCGGCAGTCAAGCTGCCGAGCGACCTACGCAGTGGCTTGCTCGGGATCAACCTCTCGAGCTTCGTCGATGACATCGGGCCGGGTTTGTAGCGCTCGGACAGCCAAAGAACGTTATGCTCAACTTCCGGCTCCAGTAGCGGGTGAATCCGTCGCCTCGGTTGTCATTTGGGCCGGTGGTGCGAAGAGCTGGCGGAACGCCTTGAGTGCTGCGGGGTGGTAGATCGTGTGGTGTTGCTCTCTAGGCATATGGAGGTAGAGGCCTTGGATCTGCTTCCCCGCCCACTTCCGGAGATTTCCGGCCAGCCGTTTGGTGATCGGGGCTATCTCGCCTTGGCCCGCGGCCAGGAACAGGCGTTTGTGGTTGTCTGGATGCTGTTTGAGAAGCTTCTCGACATTGTTGACCAGGTATTGGTCGTTCCACCACAGGCTGGGGTCGACCGCGATATAGGTGTCGAACATCGCCGGTTCCAGCAAGAGCGTCTCGACGACAAAGAGCCCGGCCAGTGATTCGCCGACGATGGCGGCTTCGTCGGTGGTGCGGTACGTCGTGCGAATCAAGGGCATCAGCTCGTCACGAACGAAAGCGCGAAACGCCGCCGAACCGCCAACGCGCGGCGCGATCTCCTTGTCCTTCTCGACCTCCGTCGGGCCCGTGAGATCACGGCGTCGTTCGGTGTTCTCGATGCCGACGACGATCATCGGGCGCATGGTGCCGTTGATGGTCGATACGTGAACCAGCCCAACGATGTGCAGAAAGTCTTCCTTGATGCCGCCGTCAGGCATGTACAACACCGGGAAGTACCGGTTCGGCTGGCGCGCGTAGCCCGGAGGCAAGAAGATGTTGATTCGCCGGGTTTCGTCGAGAGTCTTGGATTCGAGCGTGAAAGTCTCACCAATGACCAGTGGCTCAGGTAGGCCCTTGGCGAGGGCTTGGGTCGCCAAGCCGGTAAAGAGGTACATGCAGAGCAGGCGGGTCATCAGCGGGTTCGGTGATTTCACTGTGGTCTCCGGGGACGATAGGTGGCCATCGTAGCGTTGGTGGCGTGGGCAGGACGTGCTCTCGACGAATGAGGCCTTCGAAGCACGGGGTGAAATCGAATAAGGGCACGCTACGCAGACATTAATTGGCATTTTTCTATGCCTTGAGGGTGTAAATTTATGCTGTATAGTGATTTCGTTGGTCAGTTTGACCAATTCGATTGATCTCTTGAAATGAACTGTAGCGGGGCTGGGAGAGAGGTTTGAGGAGTCATAATGACGACCCTTCGCATTGCGGTTGTGCTCGGTACACGGCCAGAAGTTATCAAGCTGGCGCCAGTGATCCGCGAGCTTCAGCGCTCAGGCAACCGAAACGCGGTCCGAGTCGTGGTCACGGCCCAGCATCGCGACATGTTGGACGCCATGCTCGACCGCTTTGACTTGCAAGCGGACCGCGATCTCGATGCCATGCGCCCGGCCCAGGGGCTCGCTGAGCTCACCGCCCGGATTCTTAGCGGGTTGGCACCCGTTTACGAACAAGAGCGGCCCGACCTCGTCGTCGTCCAAGGCGACACCACGACCACGTTCGCCGCCAGCCTCGCCGCGTTTTATCAGGGCATTCCCTTGGCACACGTCGAAGCCGGATTGCGCACGGGCAATCTGGCTGATCCCTTTCCAGAAGAGGCCAACCGCCGCATGGTCACGGTGTTGGCGGCCATTCACTTGGCCCCAACCCAGGGCGCGCGCCAGGCGTTGCGCGCCGAGGGTGTGGCTGCCGAGCGCATCGTCGTAACAGGCAACACCGTGGTGGACGCTCTCGCGATTCTCCGACCTTCTGCGGCGGATGTTGCGTCGGTCGAAGCCCTCGACCTGGAGACTCATCGGCTGGTGTTGGTCACCTCTCATCGGCGGGAGACCCAAGGCCAGGGCCTCGTTTCGATCTGTGGCGCGGTTCGCGATTTGGTGGACCAGGTTCAAGACGTGGTCGTGGTATTCCCGGTCCACCCCAATCCTCGCGTGCGCGAGATCGTGTTCGACCGACTCGCGGGTGTGGAGAGGGTCCATTTGCGAGAGCCCCTCGATTACCCTGCCTTTATGGCGTTCTTGGCCCGATGTCATCTGGTGATGAGCGATTCGGGAGGCATCGTCGAAGAGGCGCCGAGCTTCGGCAAACCGGTTCTCATTCTCCGCAGCACCACCGAAAGACCGGAGGCCATCGATGCGGGGATCGCGAAGTTGGTGGGCACCTCACGGAAGAGAATCGCACGCGCCGCGCGTGCCTTACTCGAGGATCCGTCGCAGTACCGGACGATGTCTCGAGGCACCAATCCCTATGGTGATGGGTTGGCCGCGCAGCGGATCGGCGAGGTGCTCCGGCGATGGCGTGAAGGGACCTACCCCCTCCTTCCCGATGCCCGGCAGTTTCTGCCCGGGAACGCGGTCCGCAAGCGGGAGATGGTTTGATCGAGCTCATGCCGTTCTTGTTGGTCGGGCTCGAGGTTTCCTTGCTGATCGTCGCCGTGGTCTTTTTTGTCAGTGGCCTGGACGATTTCCTTGTCGAAGCCATTTTCCTGACCCGCTCTCTTTATCGTCGTCTGTTCGTGCTGCCCAAACACGAAAGGTTGACCGAAGCCCATTTGCGGCTTCCCGACGAGCAACCGATTGCCGTGATGGTGGCGGCGTGGGATGAAGGCGCCGTGATCGGCAGTACCCTCGATCATGCGGTTTTTTCGCTGGACTATGCCAACTATCAAATCTTTGTCGGCAGCTATCCCAATGATGAACGAACGGCCGCCGCGGTCGCCGAGGTTGCGACCAGAACGGACCACGTTCAGTCGGTGATCTGCCCGCATGAAGGACCGACCTGCAAGGCCGATTGTCTTAACTGGATTTTCCGATCAATCGAGCAGTTCGAGCGTGACAATGGGACCCGCTTCTCCGCGCTCGTGATCCACGATGCCGAAGACATCCTGCACCCTTTGTCATTAAAGCTATTCAACTATCTCATTCCGCGAAGGGATATGGTGCAGTTGCCCGTGTTGCCGCTCGAAACCGAGTGGTATCGGTTCACCGCGGGTCACTATTTGGACGAGTTCTCCGAGAATCACACCAAGGACTTGTTGGTTCGCGAGCAGCTGAGCCATGTGGTGCCTTGCGCCGGTGTGGGCTGCGCCTTCAGCCGAGACGCGTTTGATCGAATCACGGAAGCCAACGATGGTGAGCTGTTCCGGCTCGGATCGCTGACCGAGGACTACGATTTCGCCTTTCGGCTCGGCGAGCTGGGCGCATCTCAGATCTTTGTCCACCAGGCCATCGAGCGTAGTCAGCTGGTCAAGAACCGCCTGACCGGGAAAACCCGGGCGGTGACCGTTCGTGAGTCGATCGCGACGCGCGAGTATTTTCCTCGAACCCTCCGCACCGCGGTGCGGCAGAAGTCGCGGTGGGTCATCGGCATCGTGCTCCAGGGCTGGGCGAACTTGGGTTGGCGGGGATCGAAATGGACCAAATACATGTTGCTGCGCGACCGCAAGTCGCTGGTGACCCATCTGGTCAACATGCTTGGCTACGTCGTGTTGATCGGGTTGCTGGCGCTGTGGATCGCACCCAAGATTTGGCCGGAGGTCTACCGCTACCCACCGCTGGTTCGTCAAGGGACATGGCTTTGGGCGCTGATCATTGTTGATACGGCGTTTCTCGGAACCCGCTTGGTTGCACGAGCGGCGTACGTTGGCCGCCTCTATGGCTGGCGCCAGGCATTGCTGTCGATGCCCCGACAGCTATGGGGCAACATCATCAACTTTTTCGCCGCAGTGAGGGCGCTCTACCTCTGGGCTGGCCATCTCCAGACCGGGCGGCCCCTCGGCTGGGACAAGACCGATCACGCCGTTCCCGACTTGGTCGGCATCCGGGCCTACCGCCGCAAGCTCGGTGATCTATTGGTGGCGCGGCGCCACATCACCCGCGTGCAGCTGGGTCTGGCACTCGAGCGTCAGGGCGCGACCGGCCTTCCCCTCGGCGTGGTCCTGGTGCAGCAAGGACTGGTAGAGGAAGACACGGTGATCCAGGCCCTCGGAACACAGCTCCAGCTCTCGACCGAGGCGATCGATCCTTATCAAACTCCTCTCGAGCTGCTCGCCGTTTTGCCGCGAGAACTCGCGGTGCGGTATTCGGTCTATCCTGTGCGAATCGGCGACCACCGACGGCTCGAGTTGGCCATGGACCGGGTGCTGGAGCGTCATGAGGTTGAAGAGATCGAAGAAGCCATCGATCGGCCCGTGTCCTTGTGCCTGTCCACCCGCAGCGATCTGTCATTCGCCATCCGTCGTGGCTATGAGCGTCTGAATGCAGAGATTACAGATCAAGCCGAGCACTCTCTTCTCGGCCAGCGCCTGCTCGCGCGTGGTCTGATTACCCCCGCGCAGCTCGTGGAGGCCCTACGCTCGCAGCGCCGTTCCTACGTGCGGCTGGGTGACGTCCTGCTCGAGGCGGGCCTGCTGCAACCCGAGACCTTGGAACAAGCCGTTGCTGAGAACGCCAGGGTCGGCGGTCGCCTCGGCGAGTTCTTGGTGCAGCACGAGTACCTGAGTCTCGAAGACCTCGGCCGAGCCCTCGAGATTCAGCGGCGATGTAGCCGCCGGCTCGGCGAAGTACTGGTCGAGCTCGAGACGGTCACCAAAGCAGAGCTGAACGAGGTGATCGAGGAGACCGCGGCATGAGGCTCTGGGTCGCGTTGGTCCTCGCGTTCGGGCTTTGGCCGGTGCCGGCGGTGTCGCAGAACCCGCCTTTGGATCGGGTGACCACCGCGCGCGGGAAGGGCTGGCTGGCGCGTGAGCTGCGCCGCTTCCGCACGTTTCCGCATCTTGATCGGGCCTACCGTTTGTTGGACGCCGAGCAGTGGGATGATGCCCGCATCGAGCTCGAGGCCTATCTGGCAGTGGATCCGTTGGACCTCGAGGTTGGCTCGCTGTACCTGATGCTCCTTCATCGAATTGGCGACCACGAAGCGGCGATCGAGCAGTCGGATCGGCTGCTCGCGCGGCGGTCGGGGTTCGGGCCGGATCATTACTACCGGGCGCTGGCGCACGAGCGCCTCGGAGACGCCGCCGCGGCCTTGACCGACGCACGCGCGGCCGCCGAGGCCCAGACCGCCACGGAGGAACAGCGGTTACTGGCACTCGAGCTATGGGCGGATCTGGCTGTCGAGATGGGGCAAGTCGAGGAGGCCCGTGGCGCCTTGGATGCCTTGGGCGCGCTGAAGGCGAACGGCGCCGCGGTGGACGCCTTTCGATTGGCCTATCGCCGGGGATGGTGCGAGGGCGCGGCGGGGCATCACGGCGCTGCGCTCGAGGCCTACCGCCAGGCCACAGCAGCTGCCTCGGTCGATCAACAGCGCCAGCGGGCCTGGCAAGGGGTGGCCGACACGGCGCGACGTTTGTCCGACGACGAGGCTGCCTACCAGGCCCGACTTCAGCTCGCCCGTCTCGAGCCGTCTCGAGCGGAGCACCATCGCGAGCTGGCGGCGCTTGCCGAACGCCGGGGAGACCGGGAACGTGCCGGTACGCATCTGCGTGCTGCGGTGGCCGTTACGCCGCGGGCTGAGGATTTCGAACGCCTCGGCCACTTGCTCGTTGGTGCCGACCCGGGCGCCGCCGCCGATGCCTTGCGCCAAGCGCTGACGATGACCGACGAGGCGTCGGCGCGGGCGCGTTTGTTGCTCGCGCTCGGTCGCGTCGAGCTGGGGCGTGGCCGGACTGGCCCCGGGGTCGAAGCGTTTCGTGCCTCGCTGGCGGTACGGCCATCAGATACGGTTTCTCGAACCTTGGCGAAAGCTGAGCTTGCCCGTGGCAATCGGGTTGCCGCGCTCGAGGCCTACCGGGCGATCACGCCACCGGGTTTGCTGGCTACGGATGAGCTCGCCATGGGTACGCTGGCGGCGGAAACGGGCGACGATCGACGCGCCCGACTTCACCTGACGCGTGTTGCGGACACCGCTGTGGCTCCGGGCGAGCGCTTCGCCGCGTTGCGGCGCCTCGGCTTCCTGGCAGCAAGAGTCGGAGACGATCAGGCCGCCCGCCTCGCGTTCGAGCGTGCGCGACCACTGGCTCCGGGCCCCGACACCGCACTCGATCGGGCGCTCGGCGAGGTGTGCTCGCGACTCGGTGATCACGAAGCGGCCGCTCACCACTTCGCGGCTAGCCTGAGTGCTGGCTTTGATCCGATCGTTCAGCGCTCGCTCGCCCGTTCTCTGATCGCCGCCGGCGATCAGGAAGCGGCCTTGCGGCTGGATCATGAGTTGCTGGCGCGTCTCGAGCCGCCACCGCTCGACCTGGTCGCCGAGATTGCAGATCTGGAGGTCGCGCTCGGCCAGCCGGCTCGCGCCGCCACTCTGCTCGAGGAGGCGATGGCCGCGCAGGGGGATCCGTCTGGGGAACTCGCGAGGCGCGCAGTATCGGCCCTGGTGGCGGCTGAACGCCCGGAGGATGCGTTGGCGTTGACTGCGCGGATGATCGAACGCTCCGATCTTGGCGCTCCCTATGTAGCCGAGGCGTGGCTTCGCCGTGGCCGCCTCCAGGCCGGGCTCGAGCGTTGGGCTGAGGCGGCGCGCTCGCTGTCTGCCGCGCGTACCGCTGGCCGTTACGAAGAGAGCTTGGGGTGGGAGTTGGGGTCGGCGCTGGTTCGGTCGGCGCGCTACGAGGATGCCTTGGTAGCATTTCTCGCACCCGAGTACCAGCGCTCAGCGCGTGCCCAGCTATTTGCCGCGCGTTGCTTCGACCAACTGGGCAAGTCCGGCCTGGCACTTCATTACCTGAAAGCGGCGCTCGGTGAGCCTGCGGAACTGACGACCCAAGAGCACCGGCTGGCCCTCGAAGAAGTGGCTCACCTGAATGACCAGCAAGCGTCGTACGCGGCGGCGGCCGTAGCCTGGAAAGCACGTCTCGATATGGCCTACGACGCGGAGGTTGCGTTGCGCTACGGCACCACGCTGGCCCGGCTCGAGCGAGACGAAGAAGCACTCGCCGTCCTGGAGGCCATCGCGGCGGGCTCCTTGATACCCGCGGGACAAGCCAACCGGCTGGACGTGTTGGGCTCGATTGCCGGTCATCGGGATCAGCGAGATGAAGCGATCACCCATTTCGAGCAGGCCTACCAGATCGCTCCAACTCCCGAACGTGCCTATCGACTCGCGTTGGCCTTGCGGGACGAGGACCAGCTCGAAGCGGCGCGCGCTTGGTTCGATCGGGCGGTCGTAGCCGCGCCTTCCGTGACCCGCTACCGCGAAGCTCAGGGCTACACGCTCTTGGCCTTGGAAGAGTGGGAGCGCGCGATCGCAGCCTTCGAGTCGGTGGTTGCGGACGATCGAGATTACCTTGCCCTTTATGAAGACCTGGGTTACTTACACCTCGCCCAAGCTGAGAATGAGCGTGCGATCGAGTGGTTTCGGCAATCCATAGACAATCGACCCTTTCATCCGATCGCTACGGGCCGTGGGGAAGCCCGGCTGGATGAACAGATCGAGCGACTGCGCATCGAGATCGCCAAGGTGAGCGATCGCCTCGACGCGACCGTCTACCTCCAAGCGCGGGGCGACGACCTTCCATCCAGCGCGGCGAGTGCCACGGCGGGAGGTGCGTTACCGTCCCAAGGCGGGGTGGAGATCGCGTTTCAGCCGCCGGGGATCGGCTTCCGCAACGAACGGGTCTTCCAGTTTTTTGGACGCGTCCTGACGGACATCCGGCCGGCAAGCCTCGACCCGGTCGAGCCGAGCTACCAAGGTGGCGTCGGTGTGCGCTACAAACCGCTTCGGTCGCAGAACGTTCTTCTTTCGTTCGAGCGCCTGTTCGAGATCGGCGCCCAGTCGCAAAACAACTGGCTGGCACGCGCCCTTTACTCTTGGGACCGCGGCGTGGCGCCGCGGCCGGGGCAGCGTCGATGGAGTTCCTCGTTCGTCTTCTTCGATGCAGCCTATCTCCTTGACTCGCCGAGGTATTGGGCCGTGTTTGCCGAGGTCCGTCAGGGTATCGCGCTGCCGTTAGGCAGCCGCATCTTGGCGACACCTCATCTGCTCGTCAGCGGCCGGTACCAAGAACCCGGTGGCGGCAACAGCTCCTACTTCGAGACCGGGGCTGGTGTATCGATTCGTTTCGCTTTGGCACGCGGTAATCCGACGCTGGGCGCCGCCGCGGTACAGATCTTCCTTCAGTATCGGCGCGGTCGTTTCTTCGGTGCCGATCGCGCACTGACCGATCGGACATTCGACGGCGTGGTGACCACGGCCGTGATGGAATTTTGACTACCCAATGCGGTTGATCCGGACCGGTGCCCTGGTCATGACCGGGCTTTGTGCAGCCTTGGTTTCGGCCAATGAACCACCCAGTGCCGCGCGGCCATTCGTCGGCACGGTGTTGCAGCTCAGCAGCGTAGCGCATCAGCGGACCGACGAGGATTGGGCGCGTTTGTTTACCGTCTTCGCGCGACTGGGGATCGAGCAGTTGGTGGTGCAGTGGTCGGCCTACGATGGTCAGACTTTTCTTGCCGAGGGGGAGAACACGGGTGCGGTCTCGCCGCTTCGCGCCATCTTCGATCATGCCGACGCCGCCCAAATGCAGGTCCTGGTCGGTCTCTACCACGATCCACGATTCGAACCAGCGATCCGTCGCGACGAAAGCCTGGTTGCGGTCTACCTGCGGCGGCTGCGACTCGAAGACGAGGCCCTATCGGAACAGGTTGCGCACCGTTTCGGCGAGCGAGGTTCGTTTGCCGGCTGGTATCTGAGCCAGGAGATCGATGATGTTCACTGGCTGACGCCGACGCGTCGGCAGCTCTTGGTCCGTCATCTCGCCGAGCTTGGCGCCATGCTCGATGCACGCACCCCGAACAAGGAGGTGGCGATTTCCGGGTTCTCGAATGCCTTCGCCGATCCGGAAGGTCTCGAAGCTCTGTGGCGTGACATCTTGGCCGCAACCACCATCGATCGGGTCCTGTTTCAAGACGGCATCGGCGCGCAAAAACAACGGCTCGAGGATGTTGGCCTGTTCTTTTCGGCCGTGCGGCGAGCGGCACGGGCGAACGGTAGGATCATGCAACCGATCGTCGAACTCTTCGAAATGGTCGGTACGGAAGCAGATGAGCCGTTTCGGGCTACACCGGCATCGGTCGACCGGGTTCGCCGTCAGCTTGCGGTCGCTCGAGACTACGCAGATGCTGGCGTGCTTGCGTTCTCGGTCGCCGACTACATGGCGGACAATCGCGATCCGGCGTCCGTTCAGCTTTTTGATTACTTCTCCGGATCAATGATGGGGTCGGAGCCGGATGGTGTCGCGCAGCCTTCAGCTGCTGTCGCGCACCAACCTGTGGTGGAAGAAGATCACACGCCGCGTGACGTTGATCTACCGCGGCGCAGCGCTGTACAGCCTAAGCTACCTGGCCAGCCCGAGGTTCAGCGGAAGGTTTTCGAACTGCAGCTTGGCCTGTTTTACCACCGAGCGCGGGCCGAAAGCATGATCAGTGCTTGGCGCCAGCGGGACTACGAGCCGTTTCTCGTCGAGGTTAAGAGCGATGCCGGCTTGACCCGCTATACCGTTCGGTTGGGGCCCTATGCCTCCATGGCCGAGGCCCAGACTGCCTCCCGCCAGCTAGAGGCGTTGGAAAAACTCCGCCCGATCATCCGCTTTCGGACCAAAAGATGAAAGTCCGCCGGCAAGAGGGTAACGAGCAGCTCGCCATCTTCGACCGTTCCCGGGCCGAGCCAGCGCCCGTGTTCCCACAAAAGTTCGCGACGGCGCGTTGGACGACCGTCTCGGCGGTGCCGAGAACGATGGCGTTGCGGCGCAACGACTCAGATGCTGGGGGCGTCGCCACTAAGGGCCTGTTGCAAGAAAGCACGCGCGAAGCGCCAATCGCGCAAGACGGTTCGTGAGCTGACGTCGAAGACGCGCGCAACCTCCTCAACTGACAAGCCAGCGAAGTAACGCAACTCCACGAGCTTGGCAGCACGCGGGTCGGCCTGTTCGAGCGCACTCAGGGCGGCGTCGAGGTCGAGCCAGTCAAACGGGCTCTTGGCGGAAATGTTGGCGGCCGAGATCAGCGGTAGGGCTGGGATACCGGCGCCGCGTTTGTGACTGAGCTTGCGGCGCAAATGGTCGATCAGAATACGCCGCATTACGCGTGCTGCGACCGCAAAGAACTGTTCGCGATTGCGCCAGTCGGCCCGATCTTGGCGCACCAACTTCATGTAAGCCTCGTGGACCAATTCGGTGGGCTGCAACGTGAGCAGGGCTTGGTCGCCCGAAACACGCCTGGCGGCGATGGCGCGCAGGGCCGGATAAATGGCGCGTAGCAAATCGTCCTCGACGTGAGGGTCTCCTTCTTTCCATTTGCGCAAGAGGCGGGTGACATTGGCTGGCTGATCGTTCATTTGGGGGCAGCCCATCGACTCGGCTCGTCAGCCATCCAAGAACGAAGCACCTGTCGAACACGCACGTCGTCGTCCCCGATCTCGATGAACTCGAGGAACGCGGCCTTGGCCGATTGCCCGTCGGTTTTCTTCTCCCTACGCGTTGGATCCAAGCTCGCCATGTCTTCCGTGAGACGGGTCCCCGAGAGCGACTGTACAGTATGGCCCATGGCGCCTGGTTCGTCCAGGCATTGGTCGGGTCGCGCTACCGTTCGAGAAACGGGCGCAGGGTGCCGACGGCAAAGGGTGTCTCGGCCGCGCAAGTCTCGTTGCGGTAGAGCAGATCACGGTTGTAGAGAAACATCTCGTCACGACGATCGATCGTGCTGCACAGCCCCTGTGTGCTGCCGCAAAACGTTTCGACGGCCAGACGGATCGCAGGGTCATTGATCGGATCGTGTGGCGCGTTCATGGAGTCAAATGGCAGACATTGGGCTGGCTAGTTTCGATCAAAGATCGGCCGTGGTTGGGAGATAGTCGTCTAGCTGGACGATCTTGATGTCACTTGGACCACGAAACCTGTGGTCGTTGGTCAGCAGTGACGAACAACCAGCGCTCAGGGCACTGGCAAGCTGAAGTGCGTCCGGTGTGCGGCAGCCGAGGGTAGCCCGGAGCAGACCGGCTGCCCGCAGCACTGGGAGATCGATATCGACCATCCGCAGCCCGCGGCTGCTGCAAAGAATCGCCTCATAGTGTTTTGCGAGACGCTGATTCCTGGCGCGGTAAGGGACCACTAGCGTTTCGAGCAGCGTGATGGTTGAAGTGACAGCGGGTAGGCGACCGCGGTCGATGTGCTCGAAAACGGGTTCCACGAGCCGGTGGTACCGAACGTGCTCTTCGATGAAGTAGATGAAGATTGCGGTGTCGATCGCAACCGGGCCGGCGCCCAGGTCGTCGACTAGTCCCATGAGCGTCGTTCCCGCTCGACGTGGGTCGCGGGGTCGGTGTCTTTCCACAGCTCCTTGCCGAGTCCGCGAAGCTCGAGAATCGACCGTTCTTGCGTTTCCTCGAGGGCCTGGCTAACGAGATGGATGACCTCCTGAGAGATTGAGCGATGCTCTTTGGTCGCTTGGCTGCGTAGCTGCTCGTAGAGTCCGTCCGGAAATCGCTTGATGTTCAGTGTGGCCATGGTTTCCTCCAATCCTCCTCCATTTTGGAAGAACATGGGCCGAGAGCGCAAGCCCTACGCAACATCCGCCGCTCGCGGTCCCCAAAGATGTACCGACGCGGCCCACAGGTACAGACGACGCAACATCCAGCCAACCCGCACCGAGAGGTAGTAGAGCGCTGGCATCATGAACACGATCAGCAGGGTGCTGGAGATCAGGCCACCGATGGACGTGAGGGCGAGGTTTTGCCAGATGTCTTGGTTGTCACCGTCGAGCCATTTGAAGGTAAACGGCAGATCGATGCCGAGCACCGTCGATGCGGTCTGGTCGATCTGCACCAGCAGCGGTAACAGACCAACGATCGTGGTGCCGCTGGTGAGCAGGATGGACCTGAGCCGCACGACGGTGCCGCGAGCGACGGCGTTCCGTAGGAGCAGCGCGCGCTCTTTGGGCGCGATGGAGTAGAGATCGCCGCCGCCGAGAGGACGCCGCGAGTCGGGGAAGAGGGCGGCGTCGCGTTCAGGGTCGCCGCCGAGTTTGGCTTTCAAGGTCAGGGTGATCTCGGTGCGGAAACGGCTGACCAACAAAATCGCGTTGTTCACCACGACGCCAAAGAGCAGCACCAAGCCGATCTGAGCCGAGGAATCGAAGGTGGTGCCGGTCTTCCAAAAGAGAACCACCACTCCGATCAGGGCCATGGGTAGGGCGGTGAGCACCAACAGGGGCAAGAAGAAGCTCTCGAACAGGGCCATCAGGACCATCAAGATGAACACCGCCGCCAGCGCGATGGTGAGCGCCAAATCGCTTTCTTCTTCCTCGGTTAGAAACTGTTGCTCGGCCTCTTCGGCGGCGTAGCCATAGGGCAGGTCCATGGTCTCGACGATGCCGTCAATAAAGCTGAGACGCATGTTGTTGGTGCCCACGTACTCCCAGTTCACCAGCATGGTGTAGCGCTGGTTCTCGCGTACGATGGCGTCGGAGAGTGGCACCGTTTCGATGGTTACCAGGCTGGCCAAGGGCACGAAAATGCCGCTTGCGCTCTTGATCACTTCGGCCTGCAGCGACGCGATATCGAAGTCGTCGGCGCCAGCGAACTGAAGTTGCACGCGCTGCTGCTCACCCTCCACCAACATGGTCCAGGGGGTGTCGACACCGAGAATACGGCGCACGGTGCTGACCACCTCGAGCACACTGAGACCGTGGTCGGCCAGGGCGTCGCGACGCAGCGCGATGACGGTCTCTTCGTTGGTCGAGCGACCGAAACGTTCGGAGCCGGTGATGCGCGCGTTGCGCACGCGTCGGTTGCGCTCGACCTTGCTTAGGGTCTCCTCGGCGATCTCGGTGAGTCGTTTGGAGTTGTAGCCGCTGATCTTGACCAGGGAGTTCAGAGCTGAGCCTTGGAGCGGGCCCTTGAAGTAGGGCGACTCGTCGAATCCCGAGATGAAGATGGAGGTACCGCCGGTGACATCGGCGCGTTCCACCAACAACGAGCGGTAGAGCAGGGGAATGCCGGTGCTCAAGAGCGCGTCGTCGAATTCGATTTCCATGAAGGCCTGGTTGCCAAATACCGTCGCGCGCATCTGTGCGCCTTCGTGAACCGGCATCAGCAAGGACTCGAACCCGAGCATGGTTTCCGAAGTGACACTGACGTCGGTGCCTTCGGTCATGCGCATGAAGAAGACGAGCTTCTCTTGGTCGGGAAGCTGCCAGAAGCCGCCCTTGATCACGTCCTCTTGGTAGACGTTCCACCCCCAAAAGACGAGCGCAACGAGTCCGGGTACCAGTACCGGCCAAAACCGTTGGCTAACCGCGAGCACGCGGGTGAGCCCCCGTGGCGTGGTCTCGAGATCGGGCACCTCGTCGATAAAGGTCTCCAGCTCCGCCACTTCCTGGACATCGCGCTCGCCTGCGGACTGGCGGCGGAGGAGCCGCGGTACCCAGATTTGGTTGAGCACGACGGGAATCCACCCGAACGCAACGAAGACCGAGGCAAACATCGCCGTCGCGATCGAGATGGCCAGGGGTACGTAGTAGAGCGCCAGTCGGCCCGAGAGGAAGATGAACGAGAGGAACGCGACCATGGTGGTGATGGTGGTCGCGAGGATGGGAAACATCACTTCGCGCGTACCGGCGACGATGGTCTCGAGGGCGGCCCGGGCCCGCGTGGCACGGTTGAGTCCTGCTTGCTCCGCCCGGTCGAGCCCACCGAGACGGCGGTGGATCGCGTCCAGCACCAGAATGCTGTTGTCGAGCAGCATTCCGAAGCAGATGGTGAGTCCGCTGATGGTGATGAAGTTGACTGATAGCCCGAGGAAATAGAACAAGCTCAGGCACATCACCAGGGAGAAGAGAATCGAGGCGACCACGATGGCGGTCAGTTGCACCTGGCGCAGAGTCAGGGCGAGCAGAAGGAAGAGCAAGATCAGGATCACGACCGAACGACTCACCAGCTCCCGCAGTTTGTCTTCGAGCTCTTGGCCTTCGTCCTCTTCGACGCTCAACGTGACGTCCAGCGGCGTGCGTGCTTCGATCTCGGGCAGGGCGGCGCGCAGACGGCGGCCGACCCCCACGGAGTTGGCGCCGCTGCGCTTTTCGACCTGAACCTGGACCACGTTTTGGCCGTTGGCACGAACGAAGTAGCTCGGGTCTTCGTAAGACGCACGCACGGTGCCGAGCCTGGAAAGCGGAAAGGCGCGACCGCCACGGTAGGCCACCACGGCCGAGGCCATTCTCGCGACATCGATTGGCTCGCGCAGGGCGACCAGGCGTTCGAGGCCCCTGTCTCGAATCGCGCCCGCGCCCGACAAGGCATCGAGACGATCGATGGCGGTGAAGACTTGATCGGCGGTGATGTCGTAGAGGTCGAGCAGGCTGCGGTCGAGTGCGATTTCGAGTAAGGGTTGAGCGCCCCCGCGGACTTGGGCGTCGGCCACACCGTCGACCGCCAGGATCTGCGGCAGAATCCAGTCTTCCGTGGCCTCTCGCAGGGCATTGGGATCGAGCGCGGACTCGATGCTGAAGCTGAAGAACGCTTCGGTTTGGAACTCTTCGGGAACGAAGGGCAAGATCTCGGGAGCACTAGCATTGAGGGGTAGGTCTCGGCGGATGGTGCCGAGCTGCTCGTTGAGCTGCAGACGTGCAAAGTCGATTTCAATCTCGCGCCGGAACTCGACCTCGACCAGCGATAGGCCCGCCTGGCTGGTCGACTTCACCGACTCCACGCCGTGCACGTTGCGCACAGCTTCTTCGATCGGCCGGGTGAGCGTCCGTTGGATGGCCTTCGGCGACGCTCCTTGCCACTGGGTCGAGACCGTGAGCGAAGGTAGGTCGACCTCGGGCAAGGCTTCGATCTCGATGCGTGGAATGGCGTACACCGCCAGCACCGCAAAAGCGAGGAAGATCATCCAAGTGGTAACCGGATGCCGAACGAAGAACCGGGTCATGGCGCTAGGCTCCGACTCGCGCTGTGGAGCGAGGCCAGTGTCCCTGCGCGGGGTGCTCGAATGGCCTTCGGCCACCCTACGGGCTGCGCTGTGCTCCCTGCTCGCGACCCTGGCCCTCGCTCTTGACGATCAAGCTGTATTCGTCGATTCCGCCACCGCCTTGGACGATCGGGCGTCATGCGTCGGCCGTTGGACGTTGGATACGGTGAGCAAGGCGGTAGAGCACCGGCGTGACGAACAAGGTGAGCGAGGTCGTCAGGGTGAGGCCGCCGATGATGGTGATGGCCAATGGGCGCTGGAGCTGCTCGCCGCTACCGAGACCGATGGCCATGGGCAGCATGGCCAGGACGGTGGTGGCGCTGGTCATCAAGATAGGGCGTAGCCGCAACCGGCTGGCTTCGAAGATCGCCTCGATGCCTGGAGTGCCGTCATCCCGTAGGCGGCGGATCGTGTCGACTTTGACGATGGCGTCGTTGACCGCGATGCCGAGCAAGGCCAACGTGCCGATGAGTGACAGCACATTGATGCTGCCGCCGGTCACACCGATCGCGATGATCGCGCCCGCCAGGCCGATGGGAATCACCGCCGCGATCAGCAGCGGATCGAGGAACGACTCGAATTGACCGGCGAGAATCATGTAGACCAGCAGCATGGCGAGCACCATGGCCATGCCGAGGTCGCTGAAGCTCTGGCGCATTTCACGCCGCTCGCCTTCTTCGACCACGCGAATGCCAGGGGGCAGGCTCCGTAGGGCCACCGCCTCGGCGTCCGCCCACACGTCGTCGAGCCGCCGGCCATCGACGTTGCCCGAGATCGTGACCCAGCGTTTCTGGTTGCGACGCTTGAGCTCGCGCAGCGGCTGCTGCTCGTCGAGCGATAAGAATCGGGAGAGTGGGATGGTCTGGCCGCCTGCCAGCTCAATGGAGGTGCCGAGGGCCGCGTTGAGGTCGAGCCGTTCGTCGAGCGGCAGACGGATCGCGATGTCGATCCGTTGGTCGACCTCATTGAAGAACGTCGCCTCGATGCCCGCGATTCGGCCATGAAGCTCGCTCGCGATGCGATCGGGATCAAGGCCCTGGCGCAAGATCTCCTCTCGATCGAGCCGGACCACGACGTTGGTGGTACCGAGCACGCGGTCCATTTGGAGGTCGATCAGGCCCTCGATCTCGCCGAGGGCTTCGAGTAGTGTTTCAGCGGCCTCGACCGCTTCGCGTGGGTTCTCGGCCAACACGCCCAGCGCGAATGCCGCGCCGCCGGCGCCGAGCACCTCGCCCAGACCGATACCTTCTTCGCGGAATGAATAGCTGATCTCAGGGCGTGCGTCGAGTCGCGCGGCGATCGCGGTGCGCAAGCGCTCGCCGCGCTCGTAGGCACCTCGGCCAGTATCGAGGATGACCCGCACACGGGCCGCGTTGGGTGCGGTGAACTCTTGGACGGCGGCCAAGGTGCGTTCCGTTTGACCGACTTGGCTGAAAGCGACGCGGACGCCGTCTTGCTCTTCGATCCATGCCGCGAGCGCACCGACCTCGCTGGCGGTTTGCTCCAGCGGTGTGCCCGCGGGCAATTCGAGATCGAGTCGCAGGTCGCCAAGGCTGCGCTCGGGTAGGAAACTGCGATTGAGGTTGGTCGCCCATAAGCCCGCGCCAGCCAGGCCGAGGGCGACGGCCAGCAATACCCAAATGGGCCGTCGCAAAGCGATCACCAGAAGCGGGTGGTAGATGCGGTAAAGGGTGTCCAGGGCCCATTGGAAGAGGCGGAACAAGCCGCGCGGTGTGTGCGGCTTTACGCGCAGAATGCGGGCGGAAAGGACGGGTTGGAGCAGGAGCGCCGCGGCGATCGAGACCAACAGCGAGAAGGTGACGGTCAGCGCTTGGTCTCGGAAGAATGCGCCCGCGATGCCCGGCACGTAAACCACCGGGAAGAACACGGCAATGGTGGTGAGGGTGGCGGCGATAACCGGTCGCGCCACCTCGCGTGTACCTTCATGGGCGGCTTGCGCGGCAAAGCGCTTGGCGTCCTTCACAGCCAGTGGTGACCCGGTCCTCGTTGCCCCTGCGTCCTTGCGTCTTTTGGCCAGGTGTCGGTTGATGTTTTCGAGCACGACAATCGAGTTATCAACCAGCATGCCGGCGGCCAGGGAAAGACCGCCCAGACTCATCAGGTTCAGCTTGACGCCGCCGAAGAACAGCAGGCCAAAGGTGATGACAATCGAAACCGGAATCGCCAGGCCCACGACCCAAGGACTTCGCCAGTCACCTAGGAACGCGAACAGCACCACGATGGCGAGCGCACCGCCGACCAGCAGGGACTGCACCAAGCCTTCGAACGAGGCCCGGACGTGCTCGGCGTCGCGATAGACGAAGTCATGGTGGAAATCCGGGTAGTCCTTCGACACGACGGCCAGGGCTTCGTCGAGTGCCTCGGAAACCAACAGTGTGTTGGCTTCGGGTTCCTTGTAAATCAGCATCGAGACCACGCCTTGGTCGCCGCGCAGGGTCATCCCTTCCGGCACCTTGACGGTGTCGATCACCCGCGCCACATCGGCAATGCGTACCGGTGCGCCACCGGCGAGCCCCACGTGCGTGGCACCGATGTCGTCGAGGTGCTCGAATTCACCGTCGATCCGCAGGCTCAAGTGAAGCGGCCCTTGGCGCACCTTGCCGCCCGGGAACGAGATGTTGCTGCGCACGAGGGCCTGGCGGATGTCCTCGGTGTCGATGCCGAAGATGGCCATCTTGCGGGTGTCGGGCTCGACGAGGATCTCGCGGTCGGCTCCCCCCACGACTTCCGCGCGGCTGATGCCATTGACTTGCTCGAGTGCCGGCTTGACGACTTCGCGGGCCAACTCGGTGCGCGCTTCGAGCCGGCCGTCCCCCGCCAGCACCAAGATGCTGATGGGACGCGAGCTGGGGTCCCAACGCAAGATGACGGGTCGGTCCGCGGCTTCGGGAAAGTCGTTGCGGAATGCCACCCTGTCGACGGCTTCGCGCAAGTGCAGGTTGGCGAAGTCCATCTGGGTGCCCCATTCATACTGCACCATGATGATGGAGACGCCTTCACGGGTCCGCGAGTCGACATTGCGAACCCCGGTCTGGGCGGTAATGGCCTCCTCGAGTCGTTGGGTAACCAGCCGCTCGAGGTCCTCGGCGGGAATGTCGTCGTAGACGGTCAAGACCGTCAGTCGGGGATAGACAATCGATGGCAGCAGGTCAACGGCCAGCCGTGTGTAGCTCAGCCCACCGACCAAGAGCAGGGCGGCGAACAGCATGCTCACGGCGATCGGGCGCTCGAGCGCGGCGCGCAGCATTTATCGGAGTTCCGATGATTGAAGACGGCCGCCAGGGGCGACGGCCGCTACGGGAGGTGATTGAAGACGGCCGCCAGGGGCGACGGCCGCTACAGGGGAAGCGGCATGGGCTTTGGGAAGGAGCACGTTCCGCGTAGCGGCCGGACCTGTGCCGGCCGTCGCGACCGAGGGGGAGATGGCGCTCATGGCGACTACTTGACGTCCGGCGCGGTCGCTGGCGACCACGGATCAGGGATGTCGATGGTCTTGGAGACCTTGACCTTGGCGTCGTGGGTCATGGTTAGGTGGTTGTCGACGATCACCGGGGTGCCGGGTTCGAGCGGGCCGCCTTGGGTAACCCGCTCGATCTCGACCATCGTCTCGTTTTGGGCACCCAGCGTGACGTAGACCCATTTGGCGCGGTCGTCTTCGACCTTGAAGAGCACCGGGCGTCCGTCGCGGGTCACGATGGCCTCCCGAGGTACGAGCAAACGCTCCTCGAAGATTTCGCCCGCGATCGATGCGCGTACGAACATGCCAGGCTTGATCTTTTGTCCGTCGCTGCGCAGGCGAAGCAGCACGCGGCAGGTGCGGCTGTCGGTTGCCACCTCAGGGTCGATCACGTCGACGGTGGCGGGGATCGACGTGGTCAGTGCCGGAATCTCGAGCAAGGCCTTCTTGCCGACGGCGACAGACCGGAGGTCGCTCTCGAGCACCCCGATCGCGGCCTCCAAGTTGATGTCGTCCACCAATCTGGCCACGGTCTGACCCACCTGCACGTGCTCGCCGGTGTTGAGCTCGAAACCGCTGATCACACCGCTGAACGGCGCGCGCACCACCGTGCGCTCCAGCTCGATTTCGAGGCGGGCTCGGTCCGCGCGGGCCGCTGCCAGTCCGCTACGAACCTCGATCAGCTCACGGCGATAGGCGCCCTTGCGCACCGCCGTCATGCCGACTTGGAGCTCGCGGTCGAGTCGCTCGTCGCGCGATAACTCACCCTTGCGCTCCGCCTCCGCCAGAGCTTCCCGGCTGTCGTCGAGCACGCGCTCGGCCCCGGGGCTGCTGGCGTAGCCATCCTCTTCTACCGCGAGTTTGCCCAGGCCTTGAAGGTAGCGTGACCGCGCCTCTTCCACCGCCAGCCGAAGCTCGCGGTCGTCGAGACTGACCAAGGTTTGGCCCTTGCGCACGCGCTGGCCCTCGCGCACCCATACCTTGGTGACGCGGCCGGCGAGTTCGAACGTGATGTTGCTGGTGTGGCGGGCGCGTACCGTGCCTTCGGCGTTCACGGGCAGCACCAGATCGCGACGCGCCACGTTTGTCGTGGTCACGGACGTGGCGCGCTCTTTTCGCGGTTTCTTGGGCTTTGGGGCAGGCTCCGCTGGCGCGTCGCCTTCGCCGGCATCGGGTGTCTCTGCCGTGGTGTCGCCGTCGGCTGAATCGGCGGACGTTGCGTCATCAGCACAGGCGACCACCATCGTCCCCAAGAGGACGACGAGGAACAGCGTACGAAGGGTGCTCAGGCGGGAGGTCATCGTCGGGTTCCAGCGGGGCTAGTTGAGTTGGTAGCTGATGATCTCCATCGGCTCCGCGTCGTCGTCGGCTTCGTCTTGGCTGCCGCCGCCTTGGAGGGCCATCATGGCGTTGAGCCAATCAGTCACCACAAAGAGCCGGTCGTTGACGAAGAAATACCCGTCTTTCTGGGGGTCGCCCTGACCTTTCAGGGTTACCTGGCGGTCAAAGCGACCGTCCTTGTCAAACACATCGAAGACGCCGACGGTGCCGTCGGGCACATCCGCGGTGCCTCGGCTGGTCTGTACCCACAGGGTGCCATCGTCGCGTGCGAACAGCGTTCGAATGGGGTTCCAGTTGTCCTCGATTTCGAACTTGATGTTGGGAATGGGAATCCGCTGGGTGAACCCCTTGTAGATCTCGAGGGTTTGGTCCCTTTGTTCCTTGGTTCGGACATGGTTGGGGTACTCGCGGTGAATCACGTGGGCGAGCTTGCCGTCGGGATTCCACACGTTGACCGAGTACTGGCCGAAGTCGATCGCCGAGTAGATGCGGCCGTCCGGGCCGGCGGCCCACCGATTGCGAAAGGCATCCCACTCCTTCTCGGCAATCAGTGGGTTGGCAGCGCTCATGGTCGAACCTTGACTGTGGAGCTTGCGTTCGTTAGCGCCCTTGGAATCGAAGATCGACAAAACACTGGTTTGGGTGAATCCGCCTTCGCCCGGCTCGTTGAAGCCGTATACAACCCCAATCTCATCACCGGCATTCTGTGCCATGAACAACACCTTGAATCCCGCGCCTTCGGTTTCAGGAAGGCTGAACGCGTCGGCGGGCTCACCCTCGGGGGTCAGGCCCACGAACTTGCTGGGAAACGCCTGCAACACGCCGATATCCCCACTGGGTAGCAGCATTAGATTGAAGGCCAAGCGGAACTCGCCGGGGCCTTCGCCCTCACGACCAATCGTGCGCTGGAACTCACCGTCTTCGGAATAGACCTGGATCTCGGTGAGCTGGGAATCGAGGAGGTAGAAGTTGCCCTTCTCGTCGGCGATGATGTCGGTGATCACCCCGAACAGCACCTCATCGTCCTCGCCGCCGACGCGCCAAAGCTCCTTCAGCTCGATCGTTTCCGCCGTGGTGACGCTCTTGGCGGGGTTCATGATCATCGCCACCCCGTCTTTGGTGGTCTTCGAGCCAGTCCAGTCCGCGTGAAGCGGCGCGACGATCGCGCTCATGAGCGCGATGAGGCAAAGCAACCGGATTGTTCGGGCGGGAATTGTAGTCGGCATCGCAGGCTCCTCTGGCTTCGTGCCAGGAAATTCAAACGGGCAGTCGTTGGCCGGTGCGTTCATTGATTATGGAAATACGGAATCGAAGGGCGGTAGGTTGCGGGCAGGTGACCCGCGTCGCTGTCGCTGAGTGTCTCTACGGATCGAGGCCGGTGGCTATTCGAGTCGAATGCTCGCCAAGGCAACGGCGTGCTGCGGGAAAGCCCGCACCATCTTTCGGTCCATGGTGGCCACTTGGCAATCGAGCTGCAACGCTAGGGCGATGAACTCGCAGTCGTACGCCGAACAGTCGCTGTCGCGCGCCAACTCCATCACACGCGCTGAGTCGACTTCATACTCCGAACCCGCCAAAAGGCTTTCAGCCTCTGCTTGGAGGTCGCGCGCTTGCTCGAAAGTCAGACCACCTCGCCGCATGTAGCCGGTAAGGACATCGCGAAATTCGCTGCGCCAGAGAATTGGTGCTGCCCACTCGGGGTCCTGGCGCATGAGCGATTCTGCCAAGGCCGTGTACTCACCGGGGAGGTACAAGTACGCCAGCACGTTGGTATCCACCACGATCACGGGCGCCCCTCGCGTTTGATGGAGTCGATCTTGGACGCTTTGAAGGTCCCTGGCTTCAGTGCGGCACGGAAGCGTCGTGCGCGGGCCAGCCGCTCGTCGACGGGTAGCCTTCCTGGGAGCAACACAGACTCAAGGCACACGATGGCCTCACTGTTGAGACTCCTTCGATGAGTCACAGCGGAAGCCTTGAGCCGCTTGTATATCTCGTCGGGTAGGTTTTTTAGGGTAAGCGTCGTAGGCATGAAGACTCTCCAACCGAAATGGAACCATAATGGTGTCACGGCTCGGTGTGGCGAAGCGAGTGATGCGCCGTGGTGGGCCGAGTTATCCGTGGTCATTGGCGCCCAAACGCCAGTCGCGTCATAGTCTCTCGGTCTCCGGTCTGAACACAATCGAAGGGAGTCCACATGGGACCTGAGTTGAATAGGGCGCGACCGGTCGTCGCGATGGTTGGGGTGTTTGCCCTTCTTACAGCTGGTGTTGCCAGCGCGCTAATCCACCGCGTGACCGATGAGGTTCGTCGCGCCGACTTGGAACGGGTGGCGAATCATGAGCGTTTGGTCATGGCGCCCATGCGGGACGGGGTGCGTCTGGCGACCGACGTCTCTATGAACAGGGCAACTTCTACCGCGGTGGTGCCATCCAAATGCCCATGGCGTCGTGGCTGTTCAGTACGCAGAACACCCAGCGCCCAACGTTCCCCGCCGATCTCTCGCAGGAAGACCGAGTGCGCCTGGCGACCTACTTCGACCTGGCGCCCCGGATGCCGGCGGTGGATTGGACCTCGACGTTTTGGCATCTACCGGTGGTGGATCTGCTTGAGCATGCCGGTGGGCCGAAGGGTGTCTTTGCCGAGTTGGCCCAGCGCAAGCCCGACGACCCGGCCTGGTACGAGGGCGGGCTCTACCACGATGACGAGGCGTTCAACGTTCCAGCCTTGTGGGTGGGGTCGTGGTACGACCTGTCAGTGGGGCCCAACCTCGCGCTTTTCAACGATGTCCGCGCCAAGGGAGATGCGTCCGTGCGCGAGCACAGAAGTACCGAAGTACCGAAGTACGCGATTGCAACCAACCGCTGGCGACGCTCTGCCACTACGCCAGATCGACGCGAACCAACTGAACCAGGCGCTCGAGGGCGCGCTCGACCACCGACGTTTCCTCGTGACGCAAGATCACGTAGCCTTCGCCTTCGTACGAACCACTGGCGGCTTGCCCCAGCTTGGGCAGATTCGACTCGACGACCAGATGCCCCAACTCGGCTTGTGCTTGGCCCAGCCCATGGATCGCCTGGACACGCCCTTCGCCTTGACCACGCAGGTATGCGGCGCCCGCCGCATAGACCCGCTCCGGCGGCTCGAAGACGCCATCGACCATCAACCGCGCCCAGGCACGGTAGAAGTGGAAGTCGTGGGCGTAGGACATGATGCGCGAGATCTGGGCACCACCGGGCCGCGCACCCACTTCAGAAATCGCCAGCGAGCCGTCTTTGCGCCGAAACCATTCGAGGTGACTTACACCCGTCTTCATGCCCAACGCGTCGAGGGCACGGGCGGCATCGACACGGATGTCGTCGAAGCCCGGGTGGTCGACCTCACGGGGCAGCAATACGCACCATTGAATCCATGGATTGCGTACCACCTCGAGCGGCGCCGGTCGGTAGTGGGTGAGTGAGTGCCAGACGACCTGGCCATCGATCGACACCGCGTCGAACGAATGCTCGTCACCTCGAACGAACTCTTCCGCCAACAAAGGCTGGTGCACGCTTGGAGGATGGCGAGCCAAGGCCTGGCGCATGCCCTCCACGTTATCGATTTGGTGCGTTCCCTTGGCGCCGGCCCCGGCCGGCGGCTTGACCACGACCGGATATCCCACTTGGCGAATGAAACCTGTGGCGTCGGCGGGCTTGGTGATCAGCCTATGCCGGGCGCACGGAATGTTGGCAGCCCGCAGCACGTCCTTCATGCGCGACTTGTCGCGAAAGTTCTGCGCTGCTTCGACGCCCATGCCTTCAATCCCGAGTCGTTCTCGGGTCATGGCCAGTGGTACTTGCAACTGTTCGAGCGTGCCCAGCAAGCGGTCCACCGGGCCGATCTTTTTGCTCAGACCCCGGATCGCCTCGACCAACTGATCGACGTCGAGGGCGTTGGCAACCCGCCAATGACCCGCCAACCGGCGCCCGAGGTGCCGCGGCAACTTGTCGACCGGGTCAGTGCTGATCAGTGCCAGGCGCGCGCCTTGATAGCTCGCCGCCGCGTCCACAAAGTGAAGCGTGGTGTCGAAAAAGAATGGTGCAACAAATACGACGGTGCGCTGCGACATGGTCATCCCCTGGGGAGGCGCAGTGTAGCGCGTCCAGACCCATCTCGTCACACGCATCGGCGGCAAGTCCCAAATGGGACCTCAAATCGCGCCCCCCCCCCCAAAGACGACACGTGGCTGGCCGCTCACCGTCATCCCCGCTATGATCGAGGCCACTGTTTCGTGTCGGAATTCAGCTCTGCCAAAAGCGTCTAATCGTTCGGCCACTTTTCGTTCGACCAGGCGAGGGTCCCGTGGAAAACGTCATCACCGCTATTCTCGGTGGCGGCCAAGGCAGCCGCCTCTGGCCTCTGACCCGACATCGCGCCAAACCGGCGGTGCCGGTCGCGGGCAAGTTTCGATTGATCGACATTCCGATCAGCAACAGCTTGCACGCGGGGATCGACAAGATCTACGTGCTCACCCAGTTCAATAGCACCAGTCTGCATCGCCACATTGCGCAGACCTATCGGTTCGACGCCTTCACCCGTGGCTTCGTCAACATTCTGGCCGCGCAACAGAGCCTGGACGAGCGAGGTTGGTATCAAGGCACGGCTGACGCGGTCCGCCAAAACGTAAGTCGCCTGGCCGACAACCGAGCCAGCGAGGTGTTGATCCTGTCGGGTGACCAGCTCTACTTGCTCGACATGCGGGCATTCGTGACCAGCCACCGTGAACGTCAGGCTGACCTCTCGATCGCCGTCAAGCCGGTGCCGCGACACGAAGCCCGTGACTTTGGCATCATGCGCCTCGATCGCGCGGGTCGCATCGTCGAGTTTGTCGAGAAACCACAGGACGACGACGAACTCGATCGTCTGACACCCGATCCCGAGACCATTGCCCGCCTCGGACTCGACGTTGCGCCGGGCATGTTGCTGGCGAGCATGGGCATGTACGTCTTCAAGAGCGAGGTCATGCGTTCCCTGCTCGAGGCCGATGTCGAGCATACGGACTTTGGTAAGCAGATCATCCCGGCGGCCATTCCCAATCACCGGGTCTTCGCCTTCCTCTACGATGGCTACTGGCGGGACATCGGCACCATTCCGGCCTTCCACGAGGCCAACATCGAGCTCACCGAAGACAAGCCACCGCTCAATCTCTACCATCCAGACTTCCCGATCTACACCCATCCGCGGTTTCTCGCGGGCGTCAAGCTCCGCGATTGCCAGGTCGAGCAATCAGTGTTGAGTGAGGGCAGCGTGATCATGGGCAGTGCCGTGCGCCGTTCGGTCATCGGCATCCGGTCCTTGATCCGGTCCGGGTCGATCGTGGAGGAGAGCATTGTGATGGGAACGGCCCCCGGCCAACGCTCGGACAAGGGCACCACGCCCATCGGCATTGGCCGCGACTGCCACATCCGACGGGCGATCATCGACCGCGGGGCCTCGATCGGCGATGGCAGCCAGCTGCTCAACAAAGCTGGCGTCGAGGAGGCCGATGGCGACGGCTACGCCATTCGTGGCGGCATCATCGTCGTGCCGTCCAACGCCACCCTGCCCCCGGGAACCGTCGTCTGATGCCGGAAACGGCGCCGCTCAAGATCGCCTTCGTGGCGTCCGAGGTGGCGCCTTTTGCCAAGACCGGCGGGCTGGCGGATGTCGCCTCGGCCTTGCCGAGGTACCTGCACAGCCAAGATCACGATGTGCGGGTCTTCATGCCGCTGCACGGGCGGATCGACCTCGACGCCTACGCTTTCACACGAGTGGACTTCCTGCGCGATGTCCTGCTGACTATCGGAGCCCACCAGGTCACCATTTCCGTCTACGTGGCGCGCGCACCCGGTAGCGACCTCGACATCTATTTCATCCATTGTCCGGCGCTCTATCACCGGCCCAGTATCTACACCGGTGAGGCCGACGAATCGGTCCGCTTCGCCACGCTCTGCCATGCCGCCTTCGCCTGCTGCCAACGCATGGGCTGGGCACCCGACATTCTTCACGCCAACGACTGGCACAGCGCGTTGGTTCCCTTACTCAAATGCGCAACCTACAGGTGGGATCGCCTTTTCCGCCAAGCGAAGACGGTGTTGACCATCCACAACATTGCCTACCAAGGCATGTTTCCGGCTGCCACCGTCGACGAAATCGGTCTCGGTGCCCACCGGGACCTGCTGCACCAGGACGACCTGCGCGCGGGCGCGGTGAGTTTCCTCAAAACGGGTCTTCTCCACGCTGACGTGATCACGACCGTCAGCGAGACCTACGCGAAAGAGATTCAGACTCCCGCCTTCGGCATGGGCCTCGAAGACCTACTCCGTGCACGCAGCGCTTCGGTGATCGGTATTGTCAACGGCGTCGACTACGGCACATGGAACCCCGAAGTCGACCCCCACATCGAGCCCAACTACGGCATCGACGGCGTCGAGGCTGGCAAGCGTGCCAACAAAGACACGTTGCTGGCCACCCTCGACCTCGCACCAACCGACCGTGCACCGCTCTTCGGCATCGTCTCACGGCTTACAGGTCAAAAGGGCTTCGAGCTGCTCTTCGAGCCGCTACCCGCCATGCTCCACCACCTCGACGTCCGACTGGTCGTTCTGGGCACCGGCGAACGGCAATACGAGCGTTTCTTCCACGAGCTCCAGCAGCAGTTTCCCGACAAAGTCTGTTTCCACCGCGGCTACCACGAGCCCCTCGCCCACCGCATCGAGGCGGCCGCCGACATCTTCTTGATGCCCTCCAAGTTCGAGCCCTGCGGCCTCAACCAGATGTACAGCCTCAAATACGGCACCGTACCCATCGTGCGCAAGACCGGCGGCCTGGCCGACACCGTGCACCTCTTCGATCCCAAGACCCGTGAAGGCACCGGCTTCGTCTTCGATCACTACACCGCCGAAGGCATGACTTGGGCCCTCGAGCGCGCCCTCGCCACCTACCAAGATCAAGAAGCCTGGGCCCAACTGCGCGCCAACGGCATGCAGCGCGACTATTCCTGGGAACGCCAGGGGGCGCAGTACGAAAAGCTGTATCGGCGTTTGATCGGGTAGCGAAACTCGACCATCTTGGTCCGGCTCCACATCGGTTGCTTCAGCCCCGCCGAATTCGCGACACTTGGTGCCACCTATCTGTCCGTCGGTGCCTCATCCGCCAGGTCACCCGTCCAACGGCGTGACAAGTAGTCGAACCCAAGGCAAAGTGCCAGGCGATGGGGCATCGTTGCGAAAAAGACGGCAAAACAACCGCCGCCAAAGAGCAACAGCGGCGTCCACCCTCGCGACCGAAAGCCGAGAACGACAACCAGTAGGATGACGCCCAGAAAGACGCGCTCGATCAGAATCCAAAAAGCCCAGGTATCGCCCGCGCGTTGCTCGAAACACAAATCACAAGCGTCGCAACCAGCACGGATACGCAACCAGCGACCCAGCAAAGCCGATTGACCGCACCGGGGACATTGTCGGCGAAGGCAGTTACGGATGACATCGGTAACGGAAGGCGGAGCCTTGTACATGGTCCCAATTTTCCGTCGCGAAGCAGTTGGGCGCAAGGCTCATATGCGAGCCAATCCCCTGCTAAGGAAAGTCCCACACCGAACGGAGCCCGATACGATAGCCTGCGGCCGGCCGTTTCCATTCCCCTGTGCACCGATGTCTCCCTACCCTGAACGCCCAGACGACGAGCCTCTCGCCCGCCTCGCTGCTCGTCTGGGATTGGCACTCGAGCTTCGCCAGCCGGACGGCACGACCCTACGGGTTGCGGATCCTGCGCTGCGCACCCTCGTTGAAGCACTCGGCTACGAGGCTGAAACCGATACCCAGGTGACTGCCAGTCTCGCTCGCTTCGAGACCGTCGACCTTCCGCTCATCACACCCGTTCGGCTGATGACACGGTCCTCGATCGGAGCCCAGGAGCTGGACGTCAACCTCGGCACAGCCGGCGCCCATGAGGTCAGCTGGACCCTCGATCTGCGGACCGAGGATGGCACCCGCTCGAGCCATCATGGGCATGCGCCGCTTCATGGATCGACCCGATTCGCGGTGCCTTATCCTCAGAGTGCACCCCTGGGTTACCACGAGCTGGCCTTGACGGTTACCACCGGCAACCAGCGATGGTTTGGTGAACAGCGGTGGATCGTCGTTCCCGATGCCTGCTATGCCATCAACGAGGTGCTGGGACCGGATTGCGCCTTCGGGGTGAACATCCACCTACACTCACTACGAAGCAAGCGCGGGTGGGGCATAGGCGATCTCACGGACCTACGACTTCTTAGCCTCTCCCTCGCCGCCGCTGGCGCCGACTTTGTCGCCCTGGGGCCACTCCACGCTCTGCCAAACCACTGGCCCGAGATCAATCCCTACGCCCCGACCTCTCGGCTGTTCGGCAACCCGATCTCAATCGATGTCGAGGCCGTTCCGGAGCTTGCCGAGTGCCACGACAGTCGCTCGTGGCTGGGCAGCAAACGCACTCGGGGCAAGCTCGAGGCACTACGTTCGAGCAAGCTGATCGACTACGACACGGTGGGCTCGCTCAAGATGCAGGCACTGCGGCGCCTCCACCGCCACTTCCTGCGTCATCATCGACGACGGGACACGCCGCGTGGTTGCGCTTTCGAAGCATTCCGCGCCCACCAGGGTCCCCTACTCGACGCGTACGCCGTTTTCTGCGCCATGGGCGACCTCATGCGGGCCGCCGAGGGCCAACCGGACTGGCGATGCTGGCCCGAGCCCTACCAACGCCCCGACTCGACAGCCGTGCGCGACTTCGCCGAGGTTCACGGAGAGCTGGTCGACTTCCACCGCTACGTGCAGTTCGAGCTGGACCGGCAGCTCGGAATCACCGCGGTAGCTGCCCGAGAAGCGGGGATGCGGATCGGTATCACCCATGAGTTGGCGATGGGCAGTACGGGTGGTGGCTTCGACACATGGGCTTTTCGGGAACTCTTCGCGTTCGAAGTCGACCTGGGGCACCCCGTGGGCCCCCTGCGCCCCGACGGTGGCCGCTGGGCGCTGCCACCGTTGATACCGGACCGATTGCACGCGGACGGCTACGGCTACTGGTCGCGCCTTTTACGCAATGCGTTTCGTCATGCAGGCGGCTTGCGGATCGATCACATCCTCGGACTCATGCGCCAACGCTGGATCCCACGGTCCATGCCGGACGAAGCCGGGACCGACCTACACCCGCGAAGCTTCGACCTCTTCGGCATTCTCGCCCATGAGAGCCGCCGGGCCCAGGCCATCGTCATTGGCGAAACCCTAGGCCACAACACAGCTCGCTTAAGCGAAACCCTCGACCGCTGGAGGATTATTTCTACCCAAGCTGGCGAGTTTGGTGACCTTCCGTCCACAGAGGGCCCGCAAACGCAAACTTCTTCATTGGTCTTGGCCATGGCCCGCGCCCGCGACCAACCGCCGCTCGCCGCTTGGTGGACCGGTCGTGACCTGGCACTGCGCCAAGAGTTCGGGCACCTGGAAACCGATCGGGAGCACACGGAAGCAGAGGTCGCCCGCGCCCACGCCCGAACAGCATGGGTCCAACGTTTGGTCGCCTCCGGTCTCATCAAGGCCGGTCCCGACGCGCCCGCCTACTCGGACCTGGTTCGGGCCATCAACGCCGCGCTTGCTCGAACCTCGGCACGGCTGGTAGGGGTATGGATGGACGATCTCTTGGCGGAAGTCGAGCCAGCGTACCTCCTCGATGTACCTCCCGAGCGGTTTCCTTCTTGGTGCCGGCGTGCCGCCCGCCCATTTGCCACCGCCCTTGCCGATCCAGATATCTCAACCGCGCTGCGAGCCGCCCGCCGCCCGCCGATGGTTCCTCCTCGCTGACCGCGATCGATCGCCTCCGGAGCGGAGGATTTGTCGCAATACTCCGGGCGCTGCATCTAGCGCCCCATCTATGACGAACCCATCTTCTGACGCAATCGCCCCCAAGATCGCGGTGAAGTCGCCTACCCTGTTCGCGGTTACGGTCGAGAAGCCGGGTGGCGTGGTGGTTTCGGGGCGGGAACGCATCGTGCTCGTCGCAACGGTTGGCTAGGCTTCCTTGACGGGTGCCGGACGCCCGCTTAGACTGCACCTCTCGTCGAGCCGAGTTGATCATCGATGCGGGCCTTCGGACGGGGCCTCCAGTGTCGGCCCGATGTCCAACCTGTGCGGCTTAAGGAGGAAGAGCGAATGGACAGAAAAGGAACGGCTGGCTGCGCCCAGCTCATCGCGGCCCTCGACCATGCCGTTGCTGCGGGCGGTGATCTCACGACCATCACAACAGCCGTGGAGCAAGTGTTGGTCCACGAGATCGGATCTTGCCACGTCGACCTGCCTCCTGCCCTCAAGATGCCGGTACCCGGCGGCTACGCGCGCCGGCTCATCCATCACAACGAGCATCTGGATTACACCGCAATCGCGATGGTCTGGGGTCCCGGTCAGGGAACTCCGGTTCACGATCACAACGGCCTTTGGTGTGTCGAGTGCGTCGTCGAGGGAAAAATCCAGATCACCCAGTACGATCTCATCGAGCAGGACGGGGTTCGCCATCGCTTCGTCCGTCAGGCGGCGATTAATGCTGGCGTCGGCAGCGCGGGCCGGTTAATCCCGCCGTACGATTACCACACCATCGAAAACGTCTCCGTGGACACGCCCGCCATCACCATCCACGTGTACGGCGGTGAGATGAGCCAGTGCGCGACATTCCAACCGCTTCGCGATGGTTGGTACCAACGGAAAACGCGCGACCTCAAATACACTGCGGCCTAACGCGAGTACTAGGCGTTCAGCGCGGCTGGACGGTGGATGTCCTCCGCCGCTCCACCCGTCAAAGCACCAAACGCGTGGTTGGCTGCAACCGGTCCACCGGGGCCGATCACCAGCAAGGCTGCGGTCGTCGCTTCGAACAAAACCGAAGGGTCGACAACCGGAACCTGTGGATCGAGCGTGGCCTGCCGCAGCTGGTGCTTCACGCTAGCAGGCCCCCCCCCTAAGGCAACTCTTCCAAACGTAGATCGACATCCCGCGTTCGGTCGTCGTGGATGGTCTCGAGACGAACGGTCGCGCCGGGACCGAGCTGTTCGAAGGCATAGGCCAAATCGTCGGCGGACCGGACCGGCGAACCATCGACCCCGACGATACGGTCTCCCAAAACCACCCGACCATTGCGCAACTGCCTAATGCCTTCGAGCCCGGCGCGGTCAGCAGGACCGTTTGATCGGACCGACCTCACCACAACACCCTCGAGTTGCCACCGAGCAGCGACATGGTCCGGCAAGACCTCGATGCCGATTCCCGGTTGTCGTGCCTGGCCAAACTCGATGAGCTGGGGCACCAGCCGGCGCACCGTATCGACGGGCACCGCGAAGCCGATTCCCGATGAACCGCCGCTGGGGCTGTAGATGGCGGTATTGATCCCAACCAAGCGCCCGCCTGAATCGAGCAACGGGCCACCGGAGTTACCTGGATTGATGGCTGCATCGGTTTGAATCACATCCCGGATCAGCCGGCCGCCTGGCGAACGGAGCTCGCGTCCGAGCGCGCTTACAACACCGATGGTGAGCGATTGGTCGAGGCCAAAAGGGTTGCCGATTGCGAGCACTCGCTGGCCGACCAGGAGTCCCCCGGACCGACCGATCTCGAGTGGTGTCATGGATCGTTGCTCGGACTCGATCCGCAATACAGCAAGATCCTTATCCGGCGCAACGCCCACCAGCCGGGCCTCCCAATCGGTCTGGTCGTCAAAACGTACGACGAAACGACTTGCGTTGTCGATCACATGGAAGTTGGTAACGATGTGCCCCTTTTGATCCCAGACGAAGCCACTCCCCGTTCCTTGCGGGATCTCCATCACGTTGAGGGTGAAGAAATCTCGCCGCAAGCGGCTGGTGGAAATATGAACCACGGACGACGCGGCGCGGCCGAAGACGTCGATGTTGCGACGCTCGTCCGTGGTCAGTGTGGCGGTTCGGTCCTCTTCGTTGACCGGCGCTGCCGGAGACCAAGCTTCAGCCGGCGGCGTGGCCGGTGCAGGCGACTGCCCCTCGCTGCGGGCAACAATCAACGAGCCGGCGGTCATCCCGCCGACGAAAACCAGTCCAACAAAAACGAACCTACTCAACCAACCCTTCATCGTCATCTCTTCGCGGTACCTCGGGATCGCTCCCCGAGTTCAAGGTGGCAAACGATCAATCGCGGCCACGGTGGCCGACGTATCAGGGTAGCGTTCCTTGGGGTCCTTGGCCAACAAGCAGGCCAGAAACGCGATCCACGGCGCAGGAAGATCTGAATGGAAACGACGAATGTCCGGTGGCGCGTCGCGAAGATGTTGGTAAACCACCGCGGTGGGAGTCTCGCCAACGAAGGGCTCGCGCCCGGCCAAGAGCGTGTAGGTAATCACGCCCAAAGCATAAAGGTCACACCGCCCGTCGAGCGCCTTGCCCTGAATCTGTTCCGGCGCCATATACAAGGGCGAGCCGACAACCTCACCCGTCAAGGTCATCCGGACTTGGCCCTCGCCCATACGGGCAATGCCGAAGTCCAATACTTTGACGCGTTCACCCATCAAGATGATATTGGCCGGTTTGAGGTCCCGGTGAATGACCTCGACGCGGTGGGCTTCGCCCAGGGCTTCCGCCACTTGCCGGATGATGCTCCGCACGCGCCTGAGAGGCAACGGCGCCTCACGGCGAATCAGAACATCGAGTCCCTCGCCATCGAGCAATTCCATGGTGACGAAAACACCGCCGGGAAAGTTGCCCATATCGTGAACCCGAACCACGTTGGGGTGGCTAATCTTGCGACAAATCCGAACCTCCCGAAGCAACCGTTTCTCCTCGGGAATGTGGCCCAAGACGGGAGACAGCACCGTCTTGATCGCCACTTCCTCGCCCATCATCTTGTCGTAGGCACGGTACACCCGGCTCATGCCACCGCGACCAAGCTCGCCCAAGATCTCGTACCGCGCTTGCAGGACCTGGCCAGAGACCAGGCCGAGCACCGAAAGTGTGCTCTTGAGGCCCTCGGCCGACGGACGGTCGAGGGGATTGCGCGCCAGGCATCGCAGCAAAGCGTCGCGAATGGACTCCGGCACGACACCATCGATCCCATCCGGCCACTGTACGTCCTGCGCGACAATCGTGTCCGACGAGGTCCAATCGGCCGGCAAGAGTGCGCCGAGCAGCTCCACACCGAGCAGACCAAAGCTGAAGATGTCGCCGGCTGGCCCCGCCAACAAACCATCTTGCAACTCGGGCGCCAAGTAGGCCGCGGAGGTTGGATCGTCCGTGGGTAACAGGTGTCGCAAGCCAAAGCCCACCAGACGAACATGTTCATCGTCGTCGATCAGCACCGTGTTCGGCGACAGCCATTCGTGCGCGACACCAAGCTGGTGTGCCGCAGCAATCCCACCGCAAACCTGCACCAACAGATTGAGGGCCGAAGCCGGCAACGGGCGCCACGGCCCTCTCATTTGCTGCGCCAATGGCCGACCAGCAAAGCTCTCATAGAGCAGGACACCGTGATCCTCGGTGAGGATTACCTCTTCCAGAGTCAAAATGGAGGGATGATCCAGCGCTTGCATGCGGGCCGCTTCGCGCCGAAACAGGGCCGCTGGATCACCCAGGACATCGAGCGGGAACGCCAACAGCAGACCCGGACTCTTGCTCCGATAGGAGCGGACGTCCAGCAAGGCGCTACCAGGCCACCACGGATCGAGCCGGCGCTCGACCTCGAACGGAAGCTCCGCGAGTACTGCTTCGAGCTCGGCGACCAGACGCGTGGTTCCGGAATCAAGAGTCTCTGCGGTTGCCGGTGTGGCTTTGGTCGATGTCTCGGCCAGGGGTGCAACAGCCGGTTTCGCTGGCGCCGAAGATCCGACGGGTTGGGTTTCTGACGCCGACGGCGCGGACGCAGGCTTGCCCAAGCTCTGTGACCCGGAACGTACAGCCGCCGCGCCATTCCCTCGCGCCACACGACCACTGTCGGCAACCTGCGGCCGTGACGACGATGGCGTCAGGCGCTCACGCAAGCGTCCCAGTCGTCGTCGGGTATCTCGAAAGCCCGTCCGCTCGGACAGCACTTTTTGATAGGCAACCTCGGCGGAAGTCAGATCGCCGACCTCCTCCTGCACCCTCCCTCGCCAATAGAATCGCGAAGCAGCGGAAATCAGATCCGCGCTTGCTGTTTGCTCCAGCCTGTCGAGGCGGTGCTTGGCGCCTTCGGCCAGTCCTTGATCGAGCAACAGCGGAATCAGCAGCAAACAGGCCCGAGCATATTCCGTATCGGCTGCCGCGACTTGCTGGAGGGCGTCCTGCGCCGCGATCCGATCGCCAGCCTTCAAGTAGTGTTCGCCGGCCAACAGGTGGGCATCTGCCGCCAAGTACGCATCACCGGCAGCCCGGTCATTGCCGACGAGCGAAAACGCCTTGCCGGCCTTCTCGTGCTCGTTCGCTTGCGCAAAGCATTGACCAGCTTCTTCATACCGTTCGACGCGAAAGTAGAGCTCGGCGGCGCGCTCCATCAACTCCGCCTTTTCCCAAAGGCGTGCCGCCTTCCCCCATTCCATGGCGTCCTCGAAGGCGGTGGCGGCCTCCTCGTACCGGCCGAGCACTTCAAGCAAGACACCGGCCTCGGCATCCTGCCCACAGCTGAGCAAAATCTCCAGCCGCAACTCCTGGTCGATCGCCGGTGAGTCTTCCGTCGCTTCTTCGCGTTCGACCAACGCCCGGGCGTTGGCAAGCTGACCGGCGGCCAAATAAGCACGAGCCGCATCCGCGAACGCGCCCGCGCGTTCGAACAAAGGCGCCGCCCGCCGCGGACGGTCGAGCGACATCAGGATCGAAGCCGCCTCGGCGTGGCGCCCGAAGCGCGCGAGAATGTCGGCACGATGCAAGTCGAGTTCGCGAAGGCGGGCCGAGACGACCTGGCCACCTTCTGCTTCTCCTTGGCGTTTGAGCTGCTTCGATTCCCGTTCCCAAGCCGCCAGCGCCTGCTCGACCTCGCCCCCCTTGGCGAAGCTTTCAGCGGCATCGTGGAAGAGATCCGCCTTCTCGAACAACCGGGCGGCTCGGACATGCTGGCGGAGCGCCGTACAAATTTCGGCAGCTTGGCGATAGGCCCCCGCTTCCTCGAACAACGCGACCGCCTCACGCCGCTGGCCCTGGCGCATGAGCAATTCGGCGGCCTGCCGAGGCTGTTTGCTCGCACGAAAAATGGCGACGGCCTGGTCAATATCACCATTCTCGGCATAAACCGCCGCCGCCTGGCCGTGCTGCCCAGCCTTGTGAAACAGCTCAGCAGCCTTGGCCAGGTTGCCGCGGCGGTAGAGCTGATCGGCGCGCTGCTCGGCATCGAAGCCAAACATGCCGAAGAATGATTTCGAGGTCACGCCTGGCAGACCTTCGCGGTCGAACGAGACGCTCGCGTGGCATGGCAGCTTCGGGGCCAACCGGCGACCCAAGCGTCGAGGGTGGTATCGGACACGGGCCCGCTATTGTACTGCACCGCGCCCGGGATCTCGACCTCCACCGTGTCCGATTTCTCTGGGCAGCCTCGGTGGAGCCGAGGCCACCCGTCTCGAGATCACCCTCGATCGGGTGCAACCACGAACCTACGCGCTGCGGCGGTAGGCCATCGCTTCGGCGACACGTTGCTTGGCCAGCGCCCGCGCTGCTTCTGCGGGGATTTGACTGTGCGCCCGTGCCAGCTTCAGCACTTCCTGCGTGTTCTCCTGAATCTTCTCCTCGATCGTCTCAAAGGCCCGCCGTTGCGTGCCACCCTTGTATTCGACCGAGGCACAAATGACGCCGCCGGCATTGGCCACGACATCAGGCACCGAAAGGATTCCGCGATCGTGCAAAATCCGCTCCGCTCGCGATGTCACCGCGATGTTGGCCCCTTGCAGCACCACCTTGCAGTTGAGGCGGCCGGCATTGGTCTCGTCGATGGCGTCGGGACGCGCGGCGGGAACAAAGATCTCACACGGCAGATCGACCCAGGCATCACGGTCTTTTTTCTCGCCCTTCTCGTAGTCCGTCACGCGACCCGTCTCGTTCTTGATTCGCGCCAACTCTTCGATGTCGAGACCATCCGGGTCGTAGACCGTGCCATCCAGATCGCTGGTCCCCACCAGCAGCGCGCCGCGCTGTTCGAGATATCGCGCAGCATGGGAACCGACATTGCCGAATCCCTGGACGATGACTCGAGCACCCTTGAGCGAAAGATCCGTGAAATCCTGCGCCACTTCGGCGCACACGGCCAAGCCATAGCCTGTGGCACCGATTTGGTCCAACGGAATACCGCCCAGCACCTTCGACAAACCAACCGAGCGCCCGATCTCGTCGCGGATGTAGGCCATGGCCACTTCATCGGTGCCCATGTCCGGCCCCGGGATGTAGCCTTCCAGGTTCTCGATGGCGCGGGCAAACTGCCGAATCAAGGTCTCCTTGTTCGGCACGGAGGGGTCCGCCAGGATCCCGGACTTGCCGCCGCCATGGGGGATACCCGCCAACGCGTTCTTCCAAGTCATGGCGCGGGCCAAGCGAAACACTTCCGCAGCGGTGACATCGGGGGCCATTCGAATGCCTCCGATCGCCGGTCCCGCGGAAACGTTGTCGATCACCACAATGGCCTTGAGGCCACACCGCGGCTCGTAGATGTAGACCGTCTTCTCCGGTCCGTATTCGTCTGCAAAACGATCGAAAACCTCTTCGGTCATCGTGGTCTGGCCCCTTGTCAAACCGCCGTAGGCGCACCGCGCCTTGTGGCGACCTCAGCTCGCGCGATGCGCCGACAGCCGAGAAGAAACTTGTATCGGCAGACAGTTACGAACCTGTCTGTGCTCAGCATGCGGCGAATCCTGCCGTATTCGTCGTATCCCTTGTTGTCCCGCCTCGTTGTCCATTGAGTCGACTGTCGAAGATATCGACAGCGCCGACGGCGCGACGCGTGCGCACACAATCGTCAACCCAATGGCGGTCGGTACGGGGAGAGCGACGACCCAACTGTCGCCGACCGGAGAAGCCTCCATTCGGAGGCAAGCAAGATCGTGGAGATTCCGGTCTAAGCCGGAAGACAGCTCCGAATCGTATCACGACGCAGCCCTCATTTGAGCCTTCTTCGGCCACAGGTACGGCGATGCGCCCTTCTCTAAAGAAGATGACCGATGAGAAGCGTTTCGGTCGACGTAGTTGACCCTCCACCAAGCAAGGGCTAAGGTCGCGTCTCATGGTCAGCCCGACGGATCCGGGCACCACCCGATTCGCCGCCTTCCGGGAGAAGTTGCTTGAGCCACGACGACCACCACCAGCACCACGACGACATCATCTACCCCAAGACCATCCCATTTCTGCTGGTTCACCTCGCTTGCTTGGCCGCCCTATGGACCGGAGTAACCCGCGAAGCGCTGGTGATCGCCGGCATCCTATGGGTGGTTCGCATGTGGGCCATCACCGCCGGCTTTCACCGCTATTTTTCGCACCGATCCTTCAAGACCAGCCGTGGATTCCAGTTTGTGCTCGCTTTCTTGGCCCAGATGTCAGCACAGCAAGGTGCGGTGTGGTGGGCGGCCAAACACCGCCAACATCACAAGCACTCCGACACCGAGCTCGACGTTCATTCACCTAGACAAAAGGGATTCTGGTTCGCACATCTCGGTTGGATCTTCTCCCGCTCGCAACATGCTGCTGACTACCGAACCGTCCCCGACCTCATGCGCTTCCCGGAATTGGTGTGGCTCGACAAACGCCATCATTTGCCCGCCTTCCTGCTCGCAGTCGCCACCTTGGTGATCGCCGGTTGGCCTGGATTGATCGTTGGATTCTTCTGGAGCACTGTTGTGCTCTACCACACCACGTTCTTTATCAACTCGCTCGCACACGTGGTGGGCACACAGCGCTATGTCACGGGGGACGACTCCCGGAACAACTGGTGGTTGGCCGTGATCACCCTCGGCGAAGGTTGGCACAACAACCACCATCATTTTCAGGCGTCCACTCGACAGGGATTTCGCTGGTGGGAGATCGATTTCACCTTCTATGTGCTGTGTGCAATGTCTTGGGTCGGCTTGGTCTGGGATCTCAAAGCGCCGCCGGAGGCGGTCATTCGCGGCGAGCGACCCTTGCCGCGACCGGTGGTCGAGAAAGTCGCAACCCAGCTCGCCAACAGCTTCTCGACCGAAGCCATCGGCATTCGGATCCGTGAAGCGTGGGGACATGGCACCCACATGGCCGAGTTACGCGAGCGCGCCCACACCGCTCGACAACATGCGGAAGACTGGCTGAACCAAGTGCAGTTGCCCGATGTTTCGATGCCCGATGTCGATGCCTTGCGCGAGCGCGCCACCCATGCACGCAAGCAAGCCGAGTCCCTCCTGTCGGACCTACACCTGCCCGAACTGCCGAGTTTCGAGGACATCCGCCGACGCGCCCAAGAGAGCCTGGCACACTCACCGTCCCTCGACGACATCGCGGAGCGCGCACGCCAGATCCTACTGGATATGGTCTCCGTCGAACTCTTCGGCGAGCCGGTTCCTGTTCGCGCGTAGGAAGCCCTCCTCAGTGGCGGGGAAGCCGCGCCCATGGTCGTGGTAATCATGGGCCATGACGCCCCAAGCAGCTCCTGGCCATTCGGCACTCTTCTGATGACAACACGATGCAGGGGAACTCTGATCATAGACTCATGACGATGACGACGGTGCCTTGAGCCAATCCGTCACTTCTCGGTGAACTGGGCGTCCTTGCACACACCGTTGAGCGCGACGGAGTAACGCCCGCTGGCGTCCTGCCGGGCGAAGACGAAGCCGGTATTGGCGTCCTCGGCATCAATGCGGAGTTCGATGGCGCCAAAGGGATTGCCTGAGTTCACCAGATCCGCGGCGTCGCGTATGACCAACCATTCATTGGTGCGAATCTCGAACGCGTTCACGAACGTGCCGTCCTCACGGTAGACGTTGCCAGAGATCGTTGGCGGGTCCATCGGGCCGGTGCCGAGCGGTCCGTTGACCACCGCAATCATCTCGGTCCCCCCATCAAATGGGCCCCCGTTGAGGAACCGTATCTTCCAATACTCACAGAAGTCATTCGGGAAGCTGGCACCGTTGTCACCACTGGCGAAATCGTTGGTGCCATCGATCTGGAAGTAGTCCACGGAAAAGGGGATGTCGCCAAGGATCTCGACAAACCCGCGGGTGATGCCGTCGGAATCGGTCGGCAATTGGAGTGCGAAGCGTGGATTGACGGTCTGAACCTGATTGGGTTGAAGTGTGTAATCGAGGGTACCGATTATGGTGCGGAAGATGTCCCGGAAGCCCACTGTGATCGTTCCGGCCTCGGCCATGTCCTCGCCCTCATGGCGCAGCGAAAAGAGGGTCACCTCCCCGTTGGGATCGTTCTGGTCGACGACCAAATACGGGATAAGCCAACTGTTCGAGGCCACTGCCGTCTTGCCTGGCAATCGGCCGAAGCCCGTGCCCGGCTGACTGAATGAGCGTGGCGTGGCCGCCCGCAAATCAAGCGGATGGTCGTAACGGGTCACGACAGTCTCGCTCGCGACGACCGCGGGTACCACGAGGGCGATGGCAAAGATGGCGAAGGCAAGGCGGTGGTGCATGAGTCCTCCGGTAGATTCTGGATCGATTCGCACGCCCATTGTAGCTAGGTAGCAGTCTGAGACCTATAGACCCTTGATGCGGGCGAGCACGGCGCGGCCGGCATTGAACTCAACCTTGCGCGGCTTCTGGGGTACCGGAATCGAGAAGGTCTCTATTGGCTCGTCCACCAGCACGACCACTTGCGCCGTCTTGCCCTTGCCAAAGTCGAGCTTCACAGGCACGGGCATACGAAATCCATCTGCCACGCCGCGCTGCTCGACCGTGAGCTGAACCGCGAAGGGAGCGCGCCCGCTCGGGTCTTTGACCACCTCGTGGCGCCAGGAGTAGGTCGGGATATCGGTACCGAACACCCATTGGTCGAAGAACCACTGCCAGTCGCCGGGCGCGACCTTGGTCAGGGTGTCGACGAAATCCTGGGTCGAGGGATCGCCACCCTGAAAGTCGGCCACGAAGGTCTGAAGCGTCTTGATGAAGACATCGTCGCTTTTGGTCAAACTGTGCAGCAAGGTACGCAACATGTGGAGAACGACGGCACCCTTGCGGTAGATCTGAACCTGGTACCCGCCCGGAATGTCACCCGTCGCGGCACGGCGTCCGACGCCGATCGGGCCGGTGCGATTCGCATTGGCGAGCACCTTGTCGATCCCGAGTAGGAGGTCGAAATAGTCTTCGATGAAATCGTCATACTCCTTTTGACCATCTTCCAAAGCGGCTTGGACAAACATCAGTGCCGAGTACTCCGCAAACGCCTCACTGAGCCATTGGTCTCGGTAGCTGTCCCAGCCGACGACATGTCCCCACCATTGGTGGGCGGCCTCGTGGGCGCGAAAACGCTCGGTCGGCCCTTTGGACTCGTACTCGAAGGTGGACTCGCTCAGGTGCAAGAAGCCTTCGAACGACTGGCCGTGACGACCGAGGATACTGGTGGCGTAGAGCTGCTTCGTCGCTAGTGGATTGGCGAAGAGCTGTTGGAAGTAGTTCAAACTGTTGGCGAGGTCAGCCGCGACGTTGTAGGTCTTGGCTTTCACCGACGAACCGCTCGAAGCAGCAAACGCCACCACTTCGGGTGCCTCGCCACTTTGGATGGTCTCTTCGTGAAACCGCTCGGCAAACGAGAACGTGGCCATCTTCACCGGTTGCTCGACGCGATAGCGAACCGTCTTGTCATCGCCCTCGACCGTCTCATCGATCAAGGTACCCATGGCGCGGATGTGGTGCTTCTTGCGCGCGGTGATCGTGAAATTGGCGGTATGGGAGTCGCGAAAAAATGCCTCAGCGCGTGTCGGATACCACGAGCTACCGGGTAGGTAGTTGAGCGTTTCTCGCTCGTAGACGACCTTGATCTCGCGTTGCTCTCCGCGCTGGAGCGGTTGGTCGAGCAGCACCAGCAACTCGTTGTCATGAAACCGATTGTCCATGCTGCTGGAACGGCCACCGATGTGATCCCGAACGAAGGTCAGCGGTCGACCTTCTTCGGAGACCATTTCGACCTTTGCCAACGGACTGAGCGCGAACCGCAACATCTCCGGGCCATCGATCAGTGGTTCGACGGTCACGGTTACGTCGTACCGCCCTTGGCGCGGCAGGATGTTCATGAAACCGACGCGACTGGTCTTCTTGGACGCTTCGCGCAGGTCAGCAGTGACTTCGACGTGTTTGAGGTCAAAGAGTGGCCGATGGTCCGAGTTTGGCCGACCCGCTGCATCACGATCGTCGGCGCGGTCGAGACTGACCCAGTGTTCGGTGAACTTGTTGCCGTTGTCGAACCGACTGAGGCGAATCTCTTCGCGACGCTGGCCATCAAAGTCGAAAGTAAGCCACCCGTATCCCTGGGTGTCCACGTCTGCCCGCAAATAGTCGTCGCCTGGGGTCAGAAGACCGCACAAGACCCGTGCATCGACATCTTCGAAACGTTGCTCGAGCCAATGCCGATGCCGGTCGGCGGCAGCACTGTCCTTGCCCGTAAAGCTGCTGGGAGGCTGGGGGAACCAGGTATCGATCATGCCCTCAGCGGTGCGCAACACCATGGTCGAAAACGGCACATCGACACCATCCATACCGTCTTTCTCCGCCATGCGAGCCAACTGCGCCTGCTCTACGGGGTCGGGCACTTCCATTTGAAAGCGCCCAATCCCCTCGAACACCAGCCCAGTGATGCGACCACCTGCCGTGGGTTGGAGCAGACGGACCTGCCCGGACTCGAGAATCCATGTGGCGACGTCTCGCGTCAACGTCAAGCCGCCGGCCGGCACCGGCATCGATGCGCTGTAGCGACCTTCGAGCATGCGCTCGTAGTCAGCGCGCGAGGCATCAGCCGCCGCGGCAACACCCGAAACCGAACAAACCGAAAGCATCACAACCGCGACCGTGAACCACCGAGTTTGGCGACCCATGCATCCCATCCCGTCCATGGAAACTCCTCGAGGCCGTCGTGCGGCCGCTGTCATACCATCGTTATCTGCCAAGAACCCAGACGAACTCTGTGCCAAGCAACTACAG
Source organism: Candidatus Multivoradales bacterium (assembly GCA_965250305.1). Classification (GTDB taxonomy): domain Bacteria; phylum Acidobacteriota; class Thermoanaerobaculia; order Multivoradales; family J023; genus J023. Next base: position 44,452 of record CBDFNS010000020.1, read on the forward strand.
CCTCATAGGCGACACTTGGCGCCAAAAGTTACCATCCAGCCTTCTGATGGCCTATGCACGGTAGGATCGCGCCCGCCAATGACCATGGAAATTTTTCGTGCCCTAGGCACACTCGCCGAACCACCAACCCCAGGATCGCAGGCCATAGCCGACGTGCTCGAACTCGGGCAAGTACCGGATCCAGCCCGGCACACCGACCTCTTCGCGTTTCAACTCTACCCCTTCGCATCGGTATACCTGGGCCCCGAGGGTCAACTCGGGGGCGTTGCGCGCGACCGTATCGCCGGATTCTGGCGCGCCCTCGGGCTGACGCCGCCCGCAGAGCCCGATCATCTCGCCGTGCTGCTGGGCGCTTATGCAGACTTAACGGCGGTGGCGGTGCCGATCGCACCGACCGATCCCACCAGTCCGTCAGTGCCAGGTAACCGCGGCATGCACGCGCGCGCCGCGCTTCTTTGGGAGCACTTGCTGAGTTGGTTACCGCTTTATCTCAAGCGGTTGCAGGCCCTGGACGACGGGTTCTATGCGCGCTGGGCGGGGTTGCTCGCCGCAGCGCTCGACGCTGAAGCAGCTCAATGTTCCCCCCCACCGCTTCTGCCACTGCACCTGCGCGAAGCACCTTTCCTCGAAGATCCGCGGGCGGGCGAAGCATCCACGGATGGCGGTGGCAGGACCTTCCTCGGCGCACTTTTGGCGCCGGTGCGAACCGGCATGATCTTGACCCGCGACGATCTACGACGCGCGGCCCGCGACCTCAACCTCGGCTCGCGCATTGGCGAACGTCGCTTCGTGCTCGAAGCGTTGCTCGGCCAAGCCCCTGCCGAAACCTTGACTTGGCTTGCCGACGAGGCACAACGGCAGGCTTGCCACAGCGAATGCCAAGCACCCGATCTTACCACCCTTGCGACCTTCTGGTCGGAGCGGGCAACCACCACCGCAGCCTTGCTGCGAACGCTCGCCAGTGACGATGCTAGCAACAGCGGGCGGGCCGACTCACGTTGATAAACTCATTGCCAGAAAAGTATTGATCTCGACGGCGACGCTCCCGCTTGCTGAGATTCTCACCATGCAGAAGCGAATTGACGAGGCGGCCAGAAAGACCGACGTCAGGCCACCGGTCTCGGGAACGGTCAATCGCATCGAGGTCAACGGACGTCGACTCGAAGACGCCGCTGATTTCGAGATCCGGTACGACATCCATGTTCTCGATGGCCGGTCATGGGTAGAGATACCTTTGCTCTACAGTACTTCTGTGCGCGATAAATGGCGGATGGCTGATCGATTCGGGCGCTACCTCACAATCGCCAACACATCGCTGAAGACACCGGCTGCGGTCACCGCTGGCCCCGCGCCAGGACCACGAATGACCAGCGGTGTATCACAGTACCGCTCGGTGGTGAAAACGATGAGATTGTCGGGGCCGGTGACGGCGAAGGCCGGGTGCGCGGGATCCACTGCCGCCACCGTGACCCTGGCACCGCCAGCGGCGGGGTCGAAGGAGGCAATGTAGCGCAAGCGTTGGCCAGCGGCGGCGGCGGCGGCTCGCTGGGCCTCGAAGGCATCGTCGACCGACGGCAAACGCTGCCAGAATGCCTCAAGTGAGATGCCTTCCCAACCTTCGCCCTCGAGGAGCGGTGCCACCCGAACGTCTTCGGGCTCGATCAGGTGGCCAGCGCGTCGGGCCAAGATGCACAGCTTGCGCCCCACATCGGCACCGCTCAGGTCGTCCCAAGGATGGGGTTCCGTGAAACCCGCATCATAGGCTTTTCGAACCGCTTCGCTGAAGCGAGTACCACTGTTGAGGTCGTCGAGAACGGCACCCAAAGTGCCGGACAGCAGGCCGTCGATACGGTGAACGGTATCGCCCGAACGCACCAAATCCTGGAGGGGCCCGAGAACGGGTAAGCCTGCACCCACCGTGGCTTCGAAGCGGAGGGCCACGTCGCCCGTTTGCGCGCTGGCCTGAAGTCGTCGCCAATCCGAGATAGAGCCCGAGAAGGCACGCTTGTTGGCGGCGACGACGTGGATGCCGGCGGCAAGCAACTCCGGGTACCAATCAGCAACAGCGTCGCTGGCGGTGCAGTCGACGAATACCGCCGGAGGTCGCGCCCCCTCATCAGGGTTGCTCAGATTTGCCGTCACCGTACCGCGTGACGGTTGCTCACCCGCCTCATCGAGGCGCGCCCGCCAGTTCCCGAGATCGATACCCGTCGTGACACTCCCGGCACCGATCAAGTTGCGGCTGTTCATGATCGCGGCAACGCTGAGCTCGATGCCTTCGGTCTCACGCAATGCGGATGCCGCGGTACGGAGCTGTTCGAGCAGGGCACTACCCACCCTGCCAACGCCACAGATCGCCAGTCTCAACTGCCGACACGATGTCGGAGCGCTGGTTCCAACCGGAAAAAAGGCCCGGTGCAGGGCACGGACCGCGCGCGTCTCGTCGCGGCGCGCCACCACCAGCGAGATGTTGCGTTCGGACGATCCTTGGGCGATGGCACGCACGTTGATGCCTTGACGCCCGAGCGCGCCGAAGACGGTTCCGGCAACGCCTGGCCGTTCACGCAGCGCTTCCCCCACCGCGGCCACCACCGCCAGATCCGTCTCGACCACCAAGGCGCGCACCAGGCCCGCCTGACGCTCGAGCGCAAACGCTTCATCCACCGCAGTGCGGGCCTCGGACGCGTCGTCTGGAGCGACCGCGAAGCAGATCGAGTGTTCCGAGGATGCCTGGCTGATCAAAATCACCGACACACCCCGGTTGGCCAAGGCGCCGAACAAGCGACTTGCGATCCCGGGGACCCCGACCATGCCATCGCCCTCGAGACGCATGAGTGCCACATGAGGAATCGAAGTCACCCCACGGACCAAGCGAACCGCGGCGGGGGCTCGTTCAGTGATGACGGTTCCCTTGGCCTTGGGATCCAGGGTGTTCTTGATCACCAGCGGGATGCCAGATTCGCGGGCGGGATGCACGGTCGGTGGATAGACGACCTTGGCGCCAAAGTGGGAGAGTTCCATCAGCTCGGCGTAGCCCATGTGGGCTTGTGGGAAGGCCTCGGGAACCTGACGAGGATCGGCGCTCAAAACCCCGGAAACGTCGGTCCACAATTCGATGGCCTCGGCGTCGAGCGCCGCACCGAGCAAGGCCGCGGTGTAGTCGGATCCACCGCGACCCAGCGTGGTCGTATAGCCTTCCCGCGATGCACCTACAAAACCCGTAACAACCGCGACGCCGCCGCTCGACCTGGCGAGCAGGTGTGCGCGAATCTGGTCGTGGGAAGCACCTCGATCGACGATCGCGCGCCCGAAAGTCTCGTCCGTGACGATCAAGGTTCGAGCATCCACCGCCCGTGCCTCGGTACCCGCGGCCCGCAGGGCAGCCGCGATCACCAAGGAGGAAAGCCTCTCGCCATACGAAAGGATGCTGTCGAGCGTACGCGGGCTGCACTCACGCAACAACTCGGCACCACGCAGTAACTCGCGCAGTTCAGCCATTAGAGCGTCAATTGCGTCACGAAGAGTCTCGAGATCCCCGATTGTCGCCAAAGCGACGGCAGCCTCGTGGTGCCGGTCCGCGATCGCCTGCCAGCGGACGACGTGACCTTCCTCGCCACCCGCCCCGCGCACGGCCGCCTGGGCCGCACCGACCAAGTCGTCGGTGGTGCCGCCGAATGCCGACACCACCACCACGGCCCGATTCGAGGCATGTAGCCTGGCAACCAGCTGCGCGACGTGCCGCACCCGCTCAGGGTTCTTCAGGGACGAGCCACCAAACTTGAGAATCTTCATCGCGTTTCCTCGCTCTAACCTGCGTTGGCGGCGGAGCATAGACGAGACCGTTGACAGGAGCGTGGTCCGAGACGCTCGCCGGGGGTACCGGCTGCAGAAACCTTCACACGAGCCTTGTGTGCGCAGTCGCAGCGGCGCTGGCCCCCGCGCTGACACCGAGTGCCTCGACACTGGCAACGGGACCAGACGCTGGAGCCGAGATCCTGTAGCGCCCAGGCTGACTGGCCAGGCTTGCTCACGAACCGAGGTCTAGACGGTCGACGATCCAAGTGGTCATCTCCGCGGTGCCGAGCGTCTTGCCCATGTTGGCATGGGCGAGGTCAGCGGTGCGGGCACCATCTTCGACGGCAACGCCGACCGCGCGTTCGATGGCTTCGGCCTCGGCATCGAGGCCGAGACTGTGGCGCAGCAGGAGGGCAGCGCTGAGGATGGTACCGATTGGATTGGCGATGCCGCGGCCAGCGATGTCGGGTGCCGAACCATGGACCGGCTCATAGAGCCCGAGCGTGCCAGCACCGAGGGAAGCCGAAGGCAATAAACCCAGCGAACCAACCAGCGCGGCCGCCAAGTCGCTCAGGATGTCGCCGAACAGATTACCGGCCACTACCACGTCGAACGTCGTGGGTCGTTGGAGAAGGTGCAGGGCGCAGGCGTCGACCAGTTGATGCTCGAGGACTACGCTCGGATGGGCCTCGGCTACGGCGTTTACCGTTCGGCGCCACAAGCGCATCGACGCGAGTACGTTGGCCTTGTCCACCGAGCACAGCCGCCGCTCGCGTCGCTCAGCGAGCCCGAATGCGACCCCTGCCACCCGCCGAACTTGGTCTTCGCCGTAGGCCATGGTGTCCCACGCGCTACCGTGCTCATCTGCTTCCTGGCGCGGGCCGTAGTAGATGCCACTGGCCAACTCCCGCACGATCAACAGGTCGACACCGGCGACGTGTTCAGGACGCCATGGTGTGTGGTCGGCGAGCGCGGGCAGGGAGCGCACTGGACGCAGGTTGGCGAACAAGTCGAGGGCTTGGCGCAGCCGCAGCAGGCCTTGCTCAGGACGCAGGGAGAGCGCGGGATCAGCCCACCGCGGACCGCCGACCGCGCCGAGCAAAAGGGCGTCGGCGTCGCGGCAGGCGTCGAGGGTGCATTCGGGCAGCGGGTTGCCGACGGCATCGATGGCGGCGCCACCGATCAGCGCTTCGACGAAGACAAACTGGTGACCACCGAGGTCGGCGACGCGCTCGAGTACCCGCACCGCGCCCGCGACCACCTCGGGCCCGACGCCATCTCCGGGAAGCAATACGATGGTGGCTCTCATGACGAAGTGACGGCGGAACTCGCGAGCGGTCCCGTGTCGACGCAGGGGCTGCGGTCATGCTCGAAGGCCTCGATGGCCGGCATCTGCCGCTGCAAAAAGCTCAATGCGTCGATGCCCTCGAGTAAACAGTGCCGGACGAAGGGCTCGATCCGGAAGGAAATGACGTCACCCTCTGGAGGGACCAGCTGCGGTGGCGTGAGATCGACGCGGACTCGCGCTTCCGGATCGCGCGCCAGAGCGAGCATTCGTTGGTGGTCGTCCTCTCCGACCGCCACCGTCAGCAATCCGTTTCGGAGTGCGTTGGCGCGAAAGATATCCGCGAAGCTGGGCGCGACGATGGCCTGAAAACCGGCGTCGACCAGCGCCCACGCGGCATGCTCGCGAGAACTGCCGCAGCCGAAGTTGGCCCCGGCGATGATGATCTTCGCGGCGCAAAAACGTGGTTGGTTGAGTGGGCAATCGCGCCGAGGATTGCCCGCCATATCCACCCGCCAGTCATGAAAGAGGAAGCGTCCCATACCCCTGCGCTCGGTGGTGGTGAGAAAGCGACCTGGGACGATCTGATCGGTATCGATATTGGCCGTTGGCAGCGGCAGCAGCGAGCTGGTGATCGGCGAGAAGCGTGTCCGTTGGATGGTGTTCATGACAGAAGTTCCCGGGGATCGGCGATGGCACCCTGGATGGCACTGGCAGCGGCGGTCCAAGGGCTCGCGAGAAAGGTGCGGGCTCCGGGGCCTTGTCGGCCTTCGAAGTTTCGGTTGCTCGTGCTGAGGGCGTATTGGCCCGGCATGAGGCGATCGTCGTTCATGGCCAGACACATGGAGCAGCCGGCGTTTCGCCACTCGGCGCCCGCCGAGCGAAAGACCTCGTCCAAGCCCTCGGCCTCGGCCTGACGCCGGACTTGTTGTGAGCCTGGAACCACCAACATGCGCAGATGCTCGGCAATGTGGCGACCGCGCAACAAGGTGGCCGCCCGCCGCAGGTCGGAGATCCGAGCATTGGTACAGCTGCCGAGGAATACGACGTCGAGACGATGGCCGAGTAGTGGACGCCCAGGCTCGAGGGCCATATAAGCCAGGGCGCGTTCCAAGCGATCGATGGCCGCACCCTGGGCATCTTCCGGTCGCGGAATCGGCGACCGAACGCCGATACTCATGGATGGATCGGTTCCGAAGGTCACCCGTGGCTCGAGCGTCGAGGCGTCGACGGTGAGTCGTTGATCGTAGACGGCCGCCGAATCCGAGGGGAGCTGCCGCCAGCGGTTGACCGCCGTTTCCCACGCTCGCCCGCTCGGCGCGAAGGGACGTCCGTGCAGGTACGCGAGGGTTGTGTCGTCTGGCGCGATCAATCCCGCACGCGCGCCACCTTCGATTGACATGTTGCACAGCGTCATGCGCTGTTCCATGGACAGGGCGCGTACGGCCGAACCCGTGTACTCGAATACATGCCCGGTACCACCATCGACACCCACCCGCGCGATGACCGCAAGAATGATGTCCTTGGCATCGACGCCGATCGGTATGGTCCCGTCGATTTCAATCTCGAAGGTTCGTGCGGGGCTTTGCAGTAGGCATTGGGTGGCCAGGACGTAGGCCACCTCACTTGTGCCGATGCCAAAAGCAAGCGCACCGAAAGCACCATGCGTGCTGGTATGACTATCGCCACACACGATCGTCATGCTGGGTTGGCTGAGGCCGAGTTCCGGACCAACGACATGTACGATTCCCTGGCTCGCGTGGCCAAGGGGTAAGAGCGGCACGTCGAACGCTTCACAGTTGCGTGCAAGCTGCCGCAGTTGCGCACCCGTGTCGCCTTCGAGCTCGGCGAGTGGCAACCGGCTGCGAGCATCGGTTGGCGTGCTGTGGTCCATGGTCGCCAGCGTCTGGCGTGGTCGCCGAACCCGGAGGCCACGCGCGCGCAAGATCGAAAACGCCTGTGGCGAGGTCACCTCGTGAATCAGATGAAGATCGATGTAGAGGGTGTCGGGTGCCCCAGCCGTTTGCTCGTCGGTGACAACGACGTGCTCATCCCAAAGCTTCTGATAGAGGGTGCGGGGAACGGTGTTCATGGTTGGCTGACCTGGTAGGTTCCTGCCACGTTTGCGGTGGTCGCGGATTCATCGCTGCCGACCTGGATTGGTGGCGCGGCGTCGAGCCGAGCGCGGGCGGCGAGGTAGGCCTTCGCGCTGGCCACCAGCACATCGATATCGGCGCCGAATCCATGAAACGCAGGGCCACCCGTGATCGCCGATACCGTCACATTAGCGGCACCTTGAGCATCGTGACCACGGGACGCGCTTTCGACCCGGTAATCGAGCAGGCGGACGGGGATGTCTGTACAGGCGTCGATGGCCCGGAAGATGGCATCGACCGGTCCCGTGCCGACCGCGGACGCAACCGTCGCGCTTCCGTTTGCGTCGCGGAGACGCACCGTGGCAGTGGGCAAGCCAGGCCGACCGGTGACCACCTGCAGATCCTCCAACGCAAGGCTGTTGTCGCGAGCGGCGCCGTCGGCGACCAACGCCGACAGGTCGGCATCGGTGATCTCCTTCTTACGCTCGGCAAGCCGTTTGAAGCGCGCAAAGAGAGCATCGTCCACACCGTCATGGGCCAAGCCGAGAACCTGCAAGCGGGCTCGGACCGCGTGGCGTCCGCTGTGTTTGCCGAGCACCAGCCGGCTCCGATGACCGACCGACTCGGGCGCCATGATTTCGTAAGTACGCTCGTGCTTGAGCATGCCGTCTTGGTGAATCCCCGCTTCGTGGGCGAAGGCATTGCGGCCCACAATCGCCTTGTTGGGCTGCACCGGGATGCCCGATACCTGCCGCACCAGCTGGCTGGCTGGGACCAGCTGCGCGGTCTCGATCGCGGTGCGCAAGGGGTATTGGGTGGGGCGGGTCGCGAGCGCCATGACAACCTCTTCGAGGCTGGTATTGCCCGCTCGTTCGCCGATGCCATTGATTGTCACCTCAGCCTGACGTGCACCCGCGCGCAGGCCCGCCAGGGTGTTGGCCGTAGCCAGCCCGAGGTCATCATGACAATGCACCGACCAAATCGCGCGATCCGCGCTGGGCGTCCGCACGATCAGGGTGGCGATCAGGTCGTGCCATTCGTCCGGCGTGGCGTAGCCAACCGTGTCCGGAATATTGAGCGTCGTGGCGCCCGCGTCGAGTGCCACGGCGAGCACCTCCACCAAGAAACCAACGTCGGAACGGCTGGCATCTTCGGGGCTGAATTCGATATCGAAGCACAAGCTCCGGGCATAACCCACTTGCTCGGCTACCCGGCGCAGGACCTCCTCGCGCGTGGTCCGCAGCTTGTGCTCGATATGCAAGTCCGAGGTGGCGAGAAAGGTATGGATGCGCGGTCGCGCGGCGCCCCGGACGGCCGCCCAAGCGGCATCGATATCCGGGGCACACGCCCGCGCCAGGCCGGCAACGATCGGCCCACCGGCACCACCCACCTGCTCGGCAATCTCCCGTACCGCAGCCTGGTCATCCGGACTGGCGGCAGGAAACCCTGCCTCGATCACATCGACCCCGAGTCGATTCAGCATGCGGGCGACGATCAGCTTTTCATCGGCCGTGAGGCTTGCTCCTGGCGACTGCTCGCCATCGCGCAGGGTCGTGTCGAAAATCCGAACAAGATCAGTCTCGAGGTCGACAATGTTCGGTGCCGCCACGGTTGCCGGAACCGCGGATTCGGTGCTCTCAAAGGTGCTCTTGTCGCGCATAAGGGAATACCAATGGTGAAGGACTCGTGCTATTGAACGCTGTTGGTGCTTGTCTGATCAACGTCTGAACGCGCGCTGTTGGTGAGATCGCCACGCGCATCGAGCTTCTTGGCGTCCAGAAAGGGCATCAACTCGCGCAATCGGGCGCCGACATGCTCGATCGGATGGTCGCGCTCCGTAGCGCGCCGGGCGTCGAAGGTCGGGCGGCCAAGATGGTCTTCGGCGAGCCAGCTCTCGGCGTAGCTACCGTCACGAATGCGATCGAGCAGGGCGACCATGGCGCCCTTCACCTCGGCGGTGACGATTTGCTCCCCGCCGGTGTAGCCGCCATGCTCAGCAGTGTCCGACACGCTGTGCCACATGTACGAGAGGCCGCCCTGGTACATGAGGTCGACGATGAGCTTCAACTCGTGCAAACACTCGAAGTAGGCGACCTCTGGCTGGTACCCGGCGCCGGTCAGGGTTTCGAACGCGGCACGCACCAAGGCGGTTACACCACCGCACAGCACCGCCTGTTCGCCAAAGAGATCGGTTTCGGTTTCTTCGGCAAAGGTCGTGCGAAGGATGCCGGCGCGACCGCATCCGATTGCACACGCATACGCCAACGCCCGATCGAGCGCTTGACCGCTGGCATCACGCTCCACCGCCACCAGCGCGGGGGTCCCAGCGCCGTCTTGGTAAAGCTCGCGCACCCGATGGCCAGGCGCCTTGGGTGCCACCATGGAGCAATCGACCCCTTCGGCGATCGGAATCCGGCCGAAGCGAACATTGAAACCATGGGCGAACATGAGCGTGTCGCCCGCAACCAGGTTGGGCGCCACCTCGTCCCGGTACAACGATGCCTGTACGGTGTCGGGCGCGAGCATCATGACGACATCGGCCAAGCGAGAGGCCTCGGCGACGGTCACGACCGAAAAGCCGTGGTCTTGGGCACGGCGGCGGCTGGCGCTTTTTGGAGGCAAGCCGACCAGCACCGAAACCCCGCTCTCGCGTAGGTTGAGTGCGTGGGCATGACCCTGGCTGCCGTAGCCGATGATGGCGACGGTCTGATTCTCGAGCCAGCGCGGGTCGGCATCGCGGTCGTAGTAGATCTGTGCTGCGGACATCATGTTCTCCTCAGAGGGATGGGGTCGCCGAGGGGGCGACCGCGGAAGCGGACGGTGGTGGGGTTGATGGGGCTCGCATGACCTGCGGAGCTGGGTCGAGGGTCTGTACATCGCGCACGGCAATGAGCTTGCGCAGCTCTTCACGAATGCGATGGGGTGACACACCGCTCGTTCCCAGGGCGAGACTCAGCCAAGTGGTGCCGGGGGCAACAGTACGCTGCATGCTCAGGCTGTCGATCGGTACGCGGCGTCGGCGAAGCAAGCTCACGATGCGATCCAGCCCCGAGTCCTCATCGTCGAGCAACACACTGAGCAGCAGAGGGCATGACGTATCAGACATGATCAGTTCTCCTTGATCGGGTTGGGTGATGCCGCTGGGTTCTCGGCCCGCGGGCGGCGGATCATGGTGTCGAGAGCGGCACCCGCAGGCACCATCGGGTAGACGATGTCTTGTTGCTCGACCACCAGTTCCAGCAAGTAAGGACCTTCTTGGTGGGCTCGGGCTGTAGCAACCGCAGCGCCCAGGTCTGCTGCATGGGCAACCCGCTGGGCTGGGATGCCAAACGCCCGCGCGATTTGGCAGAAATCCGGCGCCGTCATCGGGGTGGCGTTGTAGCGGCGCTCGTGGAAGAGCTCCTGCCACTGGCGCACCATGCCCAGGAATCCATTGTTGATGATGGCGATCTTCAATGCGACGCGTTCTTGCACCGCGGTTGCGAGTTCCGCCATGGTCATCTGGAACCCGCCATCGCCAACCACAACCCAAACCTCTTCTTCGGGACGGGCAAGCTTGGCGCCGATGGCCGCGGGCAAGGCGAAGCCCATGGTCCCGAGCCCGCCACTGGTGATCAGGGTCCGTGGACGGTCGTGGGGGTAGTACTGCGCCTCCCACATCTGGTGCTGTCCGACGTCGGTCACCACCACCGCATCGCCACCCGTGTGATGGTGGAGGGCCGCGAGGGCGTGCGCTGCTAAGAATCGATCCGGGACCGCCACCGAGGCAATGTCGCGCGCCTTGGTCTCATGACGCCACGCGTCGATTCGCGTCTCCCACGCATCGCGGCGGGCGGGCTGAATCCGAGGTGCCAACAGAGCCAAAGCGACGTCTAAGTCGGCCACGATACCCACGTCCACCGGGACGTTCTTGCCGATCTCGGCGGGGTCGATATCGATGTGGACCTTGCGCGCGACCGGCGCATAGGTCGCCAGCGTACCGGTGACGCGATCGTCAAAACGCATGCCGAAGGCCAGCAAGAGATCGGCGTTCTGAATCGCCTGGTTGGCAGTCGCGGTTCCGTGCATTCCCATCATGCCCAGGCATAGTGGATGCCCTTCGGGAAAGGCGCCCTTGCCAAGGAGCGTCAGCGCCACCGGGATCCGAGCCATCTCGGCGATCGTGCGCAACGGCGCCCAGGCGCGCGCGATCAACACACCGTGGCCAGCCAGAATGACCGGCCGCTCGGCCTCGGCGATCAGACGCGCGACGCGCTCGATGTCACGAAGCGCCGGTTCGGGCCGGACGGGCGCCAGCGGCGCAGCCGGGCCCGCGACGACGTCGGTAACGCCCAGCTGAGCGTCCTTGGTGATGTCGACGACGACCGGGCCCGGGCGCCCTTCGCTGGCGATGAAAAAGGCTCGGTCGATGGCGGGGGCAACGCCGTCGGCGGAGGTCACCAGCATGCTGTGCTTGGTGATCGGTAGCGTGATGCCTGTAACGTCGGTTTCCTGGAAGGCGTCGGTGCCCATCAGTCCGCTCGTCACCTGACCGGTAATGCAAACGATGGGCGACGAGTCCATGTGGGCAGTCGCGATTCCCGTAACCAGGTTGGTGGCACCGGGGCCGCTGGTTGCCATGGCAACGCCCACACGGCCCGTTGCGCGCGCATAGCCATCCGCCATGTGGGCAGCGCCCTGTTCGTGGCGGGTCAGCACATGACGGATCGTGGGATAGCGGCCAAGGGCATCGTAGGTTGGCAAGATCGCGCCGCCCGGATAGCCAAAGACCACGTCGACGCCATGATGCAGCAACCGCTCCCACACCACCTCCGCGCCCGTGCGACTCATGACTTCGCCTCGCCTTCGGCCATCCCGCTCGACGCCGATGGGCTTAGCCCGGAAGATTCAGCAACATCGTTGCGAGGCGCGGTAGGTGCCTGGAGATACAAGGAAGAAGCCGTATCTTGCGACACAGGCATACTTGCAGTCTGCCGAGTAGCAAGATCGGGTTCTGACGCTGTAGATTCAGGCACATACGGTGCCGCAGTAAAAGGCTGATGAATTTTCCGGGTTGGGACCGACCAGGCAGTGGATTGCGGAGGAACCAGGGTCAGCCAAGCGTGAGGATCCGCTCGACGACCAGCGACCAAATCAAAGAAGATCTCCTGGAGCTGCTTCGTAATGGGCCCGGGTCGACCGTTTCCCACCGGCAACCGATCGACGGAACGCACCGGGGTAATTTCCGCGGCAGTGCCGGTGAGGAACAGCTCATCGCACAAATAGAGAAGATCACGACTGATGGTCTCGGTACGGATTGGAATCCCGGCGTCGCGCGCCAGGGTCAGCACGGCGTCACGGGTGATGCCACCGAGAATCGATGCGGAGAGCGGCGGCGTGACCAGCGTGCCGTCGATCACCATGAAAAGGTTTTCACCACTGCCTTCACTGACGTTGCCAGCAGCGTCGAGAACGATCCCCTCGGCATAGCCGTTCCGGGACGCTTCCATGGTGACGAGTTGGTTGTTGACATATTGGCCACCGATTTTGGCCATGGGCATGAGGGTGCTGGAGCCAAAACGACGCCAGCTACTGACCGTCGCGTCGATCCCGTCTTCGATCGCCTCAGGGCCCAGGTAGCGTCCCCAAGGAAAACTCATCACCACGACCTCGATGGGGCAACCACTACCGTCGACACCGAGCCCGCCGGCGCCACGAAACACGAAGGGGCGAATGTAACAAGAGTGCTGCGCGTTACGGGCAACGACTTCGAGGCAAACTTGCGTCAGCTCTTCGGCATCGAAGCCCACCGGTGTCATGCGCATGAGTCGGCACGAAGCCAGTAGGCGGTCGAGATGAGGCCGCAACCGAAATAGGGCCGGACCCGCTTCGGTCTCGTAGGCGCGGATCCCCTCAAACGCGGTCGTTCCGTAATGCAACGCGTGGGCTGACACATGTACGGTCGCGTCGTCCCATGACGTCCAGTGACCGTTGTGCCAAATCCATTCAGAGCGTAGGCGAGACATCTTCCAATCTCCTTGGTTGGGTTAGTCGAGAACAGCGCCACTGCTGGCGCTACCCACGGATCGGGCGTAACGCGCCAACCAACGGCTGTTGGTGTTGGATTGAAAGGGCGGCAACAGGTGGCGCCGCTGGTCGAGCACCGACGCGGGGACCAGCAGGTCGACACGCGCGGCGGCCACGTCGATCTCGACCACGTCGCCATCCTCGATCAGTGCAATCGGGCCGCCTGCCGCAGCCTCCGGGCTCACGTGACCAATCGAAAGGCCACGACTGCCGCCCGAGAAGCGCCCATCGGTGATCAGCGCAACCTGGTCACCCAAGCCGATTCCTTGAATTTGGGCGGTTGGTGCCAGCATTTCGCGCATGCCCGGACCACCACGAGGGCCTTCATAGCGGATCACGACCACGTCGCCCGCTTGCACCGTGCGATCGAGAATGGCACGGCTTGCTGCTTCTTCGCAGTCGAAAACCCTTGCAGGACCACGGTGATGGACCTTGCCACCCGCACCGGCCGTCTTGATCACAGCGCCATCGGGCGCGAGACTGCCGCGTAAGATTCGCAGGCCACCTTGCGAAGCGTAGGCTCGCTCAAAGGGCCGGATCACTTCCGGGTCACGAATGGGCGCATCGGCCACGTTGTCGCCCAGGGTATGGCCGGTCACGGTCGGGCGATCGAGGTGGAAGCTCCCGGGTCGGTTGTGGGCGATCTCGCGAATGATCGCCGAAACGCCGCCAGCGCGATGGACGTCGTCCATATGCCAGTGGCTCGACGGGCTGACCCGGCAAATATTGGGCACCCGCGCCGCGACGGTATTGATGCGGTCGAGCGGGTACTCGAGCTCAGCCTCGCGGGCGAGCGCGAGGGTGTGCAAAACGGTGTTGGTGCTGCCCCCCATTGCCATGTCGAGCGCGAACGCGTCGTCGATGGCTTCGCGGGTAACGATTTGGCGACTGGTGAGTCCGCGTTTCACCAAATCGAGAATCTGGTGACCGGCGCGTTGTGCCAGCGCTACCCGCTCCTCGGTTTCCGCCAGGGCGCTGCCGTTGGTCGGCAAGGCGAGCCCCAGCGCTTCACACAAGCAATTCATGCTGTTGGCGGTGAACATGCCTGAGCACGAGCCGCAGGAAGGACACCCGAAGTCTTCGAGCACCTTCAGCTCGCCCGCCGAGATCTTGCCGGAACGGAACGCGCCCACCCCTTCGAACACGTCCACCAGATCGATCGCCTTACCGTCCGGCGTCCGGCCAGTGGCCATGGGGCCGCCACTGATGAAGATCGTCGGAATATCCAGGCGTAAGGCACCCATAAGCATGCCCGGTACGATCTTGTCGCAGTTGGGAATACAGACCAGGCCGTCGAAGGCATGGGCCGCGACGACCGTTTCGACAGAGTCGGCGATCAACTCCCGACTGGGCAACGAGTAGCGCATGCCCTCGTGACCCATGGCAATGCCGTCGTCCACGCCAATGGTGTTGAACTCGAACGGCACACCGCCCGCTTCGCGGATTGCGTCCTTGACAATCCTGGCGAAACCTTGCAGGTGCACATGCCCGGGAATGATGTCGATGTAGCTGTTGCACACGGCAATGAAAGGTTTGGCCATGTCAGCATCACGCACGCCCGTCGCCTTCAGCAAGGCGCGATGCGGCGCACGGTCGAAACCTTTCTTTATTCGATCAGAACGCATGAGTACAAAAACTCCTACTGCGCAAAACCCGCAACAACGGGTTTTTCACACGGTTCAGGCAAAAAAAAGCCCCCGCGTTTCCGCGGGGGCTTCGATGTTCGCTCACTGTTGTTTCGCGTTAGTCGACCGCCCCCGGGATGGAGTTGAGAATAAGGACGACAACAAGAAGAACAAGCGAGGGCAACGTGAGCGACGTGGCGACGCAACGCGATTCACCTACACCGACTGTCGCGCGCGCACAGGCGGCGAGCTGGCGGTCGGCAGAAATGGCTGGCGCGCGTCTCATGGTCGGCGGACTGTATGGAAAGATTTGTGCGATGTCAAGACTTTCTCACTAGAGTTTCAACCGAACGGTCCGCAGACTCGACTCGACTCCCATTTCTTCTTCCAGATCGGTGTGGCGCCACCGTAGGAGACCTGGGCGGTGCCCGGGAGACCCTCCTGAGAGAATGGGATGGTCACGTTGACACGGATACTCCGGCATAGAAAGCCGAGTGGGCAGCTGTTCACCGCACAAGCGTAAGCGACCTTGCCCTTGGCGAACTTCATACACGGCGCCTCGTCCTCGGCGACCTCAGAGTCGGCAAAGGTGCGGTGAACGGTTCCCCATCCCTCGGGATCACCCTCATCCTCGCACTTGGCTGTGATCTCTTCCCAATCGACGATCGCACGGCACGCACTGTCGCTCTCGCAAGTTGCCAAGTACTCCGTCTCGAGAAAGTGCTTGCCGGTGTTGTGGTAGAGCCCGTCTTCGAATGATCCGTCCTTGGTCGTGTCGTCGTCACTCGGCGTGCAAACGCAAGGTGACTCAGGCAGCGTACGCGCCAACGGACCGCCCGGTACGTCTGTCTCGGCGAGGACTAATCCAAGGCCCAACAGCACCGGGTCGAGGACAATCAGGGACAAGCTCGTGGGCAGCTTGCCATTGGCATCAGGAAACGGCTCGGTCCACAGAAAACCGCCTCGATAGATCCGGCTCTCTGAGCCGACCGTGGCGCGCACGCTGTAAGTAGTCAGCCCGACCGCGCCATAGAAAACAGGGTCGTAGTGGCCGGCCAGCATGATGGCGTCATCAAACGTCATCTCATTGACTGCATCGCCGCCGGGCTCGTTGAGCCACGAGGGACGCACGGTGGCCCACCGCGAGTGGTAGAGCACGGTGGCGGGAAAATCAGGGCCATTGGCGTGGCTCTTCGAATTGGATTGGATGACCCGCCCCGCGGAAAGGTCAATGAGGTCGACGAGGCTATGGGACCGAAACGACTCGGCACCAATGGTCTGAAACTCGGTGAGCTCGAACCGGGCCGAGGGGGTGGCATAGCGCGCCATCTTGGCGTAGGCCGATCGGATGTCGGTGATCAGCTTGGCTTCGTCATCACCCCACGGGGTGACCTCGGCCCTAGTGAAGCTTACCGGGAGCAGGCTCAGCGCGGTGAACAGGAACAGGGTAGCGATCTTCTTGTACATAGCAGATGCCTCAGTGCATCGCCGCATGGCAACCGACCGAGGCCAGTGGCGTGTAGCCCGTGCGAGCGAGTGTGATGTGGACAACCGGTGCGGCCGCGTTGGTTGCGAGTGGGGTTTCAGTAGGTAACGCGCGAGTTTCCGGCACAATGACCAGAACGGGTGCGAGAAGGGTCTACTTGTGGTTCTTGTGGTCGTCCGGCGACCATGAACGGTCGCAAGTGCACCCGAAGTAAGGAAAGCGTCAAAGATCCTCCGAATGAACCGGCGCCCACACGCGTAGGTCTATAGTCAAGGTGACCGCCACGCTGGATTAGGATCATTTGCTGTGAAAGACCCTCGGTATCCTGAAATTCATCTGCGCCTCGACAGCCAGAATCCACTGGCCTGGGTGAGTGCTGTGCGACAAGCAATGCGACGCTCGGGCATTCCCCGCGACGAGATCCAACGGTTCTCCTCGGCGGCGCTCAGTATCGGCGACGATGCGGAGCGCGCGCGTGAGGTTTGCAACGCTTGGGCTCGGGTCGAGAGCGCCTAGGCCGCCGACTATCGGGACACGCTGGCTGGCTCAGCCTTCCTCCATGAGTCCGGGGATCGCCGAGAGCACGGAAGCGACGACGGGAATCGAGAGCGCGTTGCCCACCAAAGGCCAGGCTTGGCGCGGCGATAGATTCTTGGGTAGCCGGAACGGAGACGGGAATCCCAGGAGTCGAAGGATCTCGGCAGGTGAGAAGCGTCGCAGCCCGGAAGCGTCGCGCAAGTAGGATCCGGAACGAACGGGCGAGCGTCCATAGGCACCGGTGAAACAACTGGTAACGGCGCGTGGATCCGCTGCATCGACCACGTGGAGAGCGTAGCGATACGCCGTGGCCACATCCGCTTTGATCGACAGTGCAGGGTCAGCAACCCGATCGAGCAAATCGGCGAGCGGGACGCCAGCCGGCCACCGGGGCCTTTCCGCGAGAGGAACAGCGTCGGACAAGGACCCGCGGCCGGCAACCAAGTAAAAGCGGCTGCGGCGGTTGGCAACCCCGAGTTCCGTCGAGCATCGGATTTGTTCACGAACGGTGTAGTGGGCGCGATCGAGTACACGGCGGAGCGCCGCGTGGGCGCGTGATCCCTCGAAGCCCGAAACGTTCTCGAGTGCAACGTACGCTGGACGGATCTGGTCGATCTGGTGGATCACGGCACGAAGGCCACGACTGCGAGGGTCGTCGAGGTCCCGACGGAGTCCGCGGCGGGTGAAGGGCTGGCAAGGTGGCGACATCCACCACACATCCGCGCGCCAGGCGGCGAGTCGTTGGGTCGAAACATGCTCGACCGCCGAGGTCACCGTGGGGTGATCGAAATTGTGTCGGTATGCATCCAACGCGCGGGAGTTGATATCGAGCGCGGCGACGACCTCCGCGCCACTGCCCACAGCTGCCGCGAAGCCACCAATCCCACTGAACAGCTCGAGCGCTCGCATCACGGAGTAAGCGTACCGCTCCCGAGGCGCCGTGCAAGAGCCCACAGGTGTAGCATAGGAAAATGCGCCGCGCGATTGACCACGGACAGACACGGCTACCGCTGGTACCGTTGCCCGACTTTGTGCTTTTCCCGCAGACAGAGCTTCGCCTGTCGTTCACCGCCGTGGACCGGGAGGTGGTGGAAGAGGTTCTGCTGCCTTGTAGCCGCGAGGGTCGGGCGATCGGTACTGTCTTGCTCAAACCCGCCTGGGCAGTGGACACGGGCGGAGCGGAGGTGTTTTCCGCTGGCACCGCCGGGCGGCTGGTGGCGCATGAGCCGACGGACGAAGGCGGTTGCCGAATCCTCCTGCGCGGAGAGTTCCGATTCGAGGTTACCGAGCAATTGGAAGGCTCGATTCTTCCCGAGGCCATTGTGGAACGACAACGAGAGCCGTTCGTGAGCGATGTCGATCCCGATGTGATGGCCTTACGTGATGAACTGTCGCGCACGCTTGGGGTTCTCGCGCAAGCTCAGACGGAACCGATGACCTGGGCGGAAGATCTGATGCTCACCGACGGGGAGTCGATGTCTTTCGAAGGGTTCGTCAACCGGATCGCGGCCGGGATCGATGCCACACCGCTACGCAAACTGTCCTTGCTGGCCGATCCGTTGCCGGAGCGTGCCCAAAACCTGCTGTCGATCTTGCGCAGTCGCAACACCCTGCTCAAGCTGCTGCAGCCCTATCGTCACTTGGCGCTCGGCGCCGAATTCAACTGACTCTCGACCAGCCTATGAACGATTCCGCCCTCTCGATCCGAGATCCAATTCACGGCTTCATCCGCACCGATGCACTCGAGAGTGCCTTGCTCAAGAGCAGGCCGATGCAGCGTTTGCGTTTCGTACGCCAGCTGGGTCTGACCTTTTTGGTTTTCCCGGGCGCCGAACACAGTCGGTTCAGCCATGTGCTCGGCACCATGCACCTCGCGGGCCGGGTCTACGACGCTTTGGCCGCCAAGAGCGATGGGCTTTTGGACCCTGACACCCGCGCCCCCGCTCGCCGGCTGGTGCGGGTCGCCGCCCTGCTACACGATATTGGCCACGCACCCTTCAGCCACACGGCAGAGGATTTGTTCGACGAACCGATCGACCACGAAACCATGAGCTGCCGACTTCTCGAAACGCCGGAACTGGGGACCGTTTTCTCCCGTCTCGGCGATGGAATCGAGCCTGCCGCCGTCGCGCGGCTCTTGCGCAAGGAAGGAGCTGACGAGTCCGAGCGCCTGCTGTCGGAAATCGTTTCCGGCGAGCTCGACGTCGACAAGATGGACTATCTGCTGCGGGATAGCCTCTATTGTGGGGTGCGCTACGGCACCTACGATCTCGAACGTATGATCGATACGGTCGCGCCCATCAAGGACCCGCAAGACGGTCGATTGAGGGTGGGTGTCGATGGTGGCGGCGTGCACACGCTCGAAGCGCTGGTAATGGCCCGCTACTACATGTTCACGCAGGTTTACTTCAACGTAACCGGCAAGGTGATGGAGCTTCACTTTGCCGAATGGCTGCGCTCGACCGGGCGCAGCTGGCCTTCGGAACCGGAGGCATTCCTTCAGCAAGACGACGTCACTGTGTTGCATGCCATGCGCCGATCCGAACATCCTCATGCTCGCGCGATCCTGTTCCGTGAGCGGTATGCCCTTGCGTTCGAAACCAGGGAACACCTGACAGCGGACGAGAGCCGCCGGTTCGAAACCGTCTTGCCCGAAATCAAGGAACGATTTGGCGCCAACAATCTCTTGATCGACCGATCGGCGAAGAACCCCCACAAACTCGACTCGAGCCGAGTCCTCGTGCGGGCATACGACGGCACGGTGCAGCTGATGGCCGACGCCAGCGATTTCATCGCCCACCTTTCGCGGATCGACATGTATCGGGTCTACGCGGCGCCGGATGTGCGCGACGAAGTTGCGCGCACGCTCGCAGCCTCATGGCGAGCCTAGGAAGCCTCCAGGGTATGACGGCATCGGTCAGCAGCAGTGATCGAGAGCGGGCACTGGCTCTGCTCGCTGGCCGGGTCGCGCTGGGCCGCGCCTTCTTCGAGGTCGCCGTACAAGCCTTGGCGCTGGGTTCGGGATGTCGATGGGCCGGTGTCGGTATGCGTAGCGAAGACAATCAGTCGGTCGAGTTGTTGGCGCTCTGGGATGGCGACCAGCTTGCTACCCCTTTCTCGTATTCCCTCGAGGACGCTCCTTGTGCCGGGGTGTACCGGGCGCCCAATTCCGACTCCCATTGCTTTTTCGGTACGGCGGTTGCGGACCGATTCCCGGGCTTTCCCATATTGCGGGATAGGGGTGCCTGCAGTTACCGCGGAGAGAGATTTGTCGACGCCGAGGGTAATCCGATCGGGCACGTGTTCGTGCTCGGCGAGTCGGATGAACACGACCAACCGCCCACCCGATCTTTCTTTCGCTTGGTCTCACAGCGGGTCGGCGCCGAGTACGACCGGCAGTGCGCCGAGGAAAGCTTGGCGCGCAGTGAAGCACGCCACACCGCACTCTTTCACCAGTCAAACGACGGCGTTCTTCTGCTCGATATATCGGGGCGCATTCTCGATGTCAACAAAGTGACATGCGCGCGATTGATGCGATCACGTGAGGAGTTGATTGGGCGTGATGCCATGGCGTTTCTCGGTGCCACATCGGCGCCGCAAGCGCGCACGGCGTTCGAGGCCATCCTCTCGGGTCGCGGCGACGAAGGTCGCAGCGCTGAGATGAAGGTGCGACGCAAAGACGGCACGACCTACCCCGTTGAGGTTACCTCGACCTTGATCGACACGCCGGGCGAACAATTGGTCCAGGTCATTGTCCGCGACCTGACTGAGCGCAAGCGCGCCGAAGAGGCCCTGACGGTCTACCAACACATGGTCGGCTCGGTGCGCGACCAGATGGTCTTCATCGATCGTGACTACGTATTCCGGGCGGTCAACGCCGCTTATCTGGAGTCACCCAGGATTCGACAGCACCTCGGCGAGAATGTACAAATCGAGGACGTGGTTGGTCTCCGGGTCGCCGAGGCGATCGGCGATGAGCGTTTCGAGAGATTGGTACGGCAGCCCCTCGACCGCGCCTTGGCGGGGGAGGAAGTGAGCTTCGAAACGGAAGTCGAAGGTGCCAGTCCGCGATACTTCCTCCACGTCCGGTACCACCCCTATCGAGTGGGAGAGAACGTGGTCGGCGTCGTCGGAACGTTGCGTGACGTCAGCCGCCGCAAGCGCGATCAAGCAGCGATCCTGCGTATCGCCACGGATGACGCGATTGCCGCGGGTGACCTACCAGCGGTTTGCAGGTTGGTGACCGAAACCGGGGCCGAGACGCTGGATGTAGCACGGGTAAGCGTCTGGATGTTCGAAGACGACGGTCGATCGGCGAGATGCCTGGACCGTTACAGCCGCCAACAGCAGCGGCACGAATCGGGCTTTCTGCTTCCCCTGCACGAATTTCCCGACCATCTGCGCGCACTCCTCACCGGACGGGCCGTAGACGCGAATGACGCACGGTCCGATCCTCGGACACGTGAGTTGTCGGCCCGTTATCTGGAACCGTTCAATGTCGGGGGATTGCTCGACGCCCCGATTCGGGTGCGGGGCGTGGTCGTCGGCCAGGTCTCTTGCGAATCGCCCGGACTGCGCAACTGGCGCGCTGCGGATCTGTCGTTGGCGGGGAAAATCGCGGACCAGGTCGCTTTGGTGCTGATGAATCGTGACCGCAAGCGATTGGAGGAGAAGCTGTTCCGCAACCGCAAGCTCGAGAGCTTGGGGAAGCTGGCGGGCGGCATTGCGCACGATTTCAACAACCTGCTTACTCGGGTACTCGGTGGCACGGAGTTGGCGATGCACGAGCCCGAGATGTCACCTGCGGTGGCCGGCCATTTGGCCAAGATTCGGGAAGCAGCCCTGCGTGCTTCGGACTTGTGTACACAGATGCTGGCCTATGCCGGTCAGCGAAGGCTGACCCTCGAGCCGACCGCACTTCACGAGTTGGTTGGACAAGTTGTCGCGTCGACCGAGAGCGAAGAGGTCGCGATCGAAGTCGCTCAGGGCCTGCCCAACGTAAAGGGTGACGAACGGCAGCTGAAGCAGTTGATCTCGAGCCTCCTATCCAATGCCGTCGAAGCGATCGAGGGCAATGACCGGGACGTGGCCCCAGCCCACGCCGACCAAGCCAGGATCACCGTCAGGCTCTACCTCATCGATGGCACGGACCTGCTCTTCGAGCGGATCCTTGATGGTCATATTGCGGAAGGCGCGCGGGCGGCTCAGTACTTGTGTTTATCCGTACGAGATCTTGGTGTCGGAATGGACGCCGACACCCTCACCAATATCTTCGACCCATTTTTTACCACCAAGTTTGTTGGCCGCGGATTGAGCATGGCCGCGGTGCTTGGTGCGGTCAAGGCCCACGGAGGGGGAATCGCACTCGAAAGCGAATCCGGCAAGGGAACGAAGGTCGATGTGGTGTTGCCCGCCCTGTCTCGGCAATCAATGACTCCGTTTGCGGCGGTCAAGCCGGTCGCCTTGGGATCCGCGAAGGGAACGGTCATGGTCGTCGATGACGAGCCCACAGTGCGCGACGTGGCGAGGAAACTGCTCGAAGCGGTCGGCTATGAGGTGCTCAGCATCGGTGACGGTGCCGAAGCCGTGCGTCGGTTCGAGGAAGCGCCCGATACCGTCGACGCGGTGCTGCTCGACCTCACCATGCCCGGCATGGGGGGCGATGAGGTTGGTCGCGCGATGCGGCACGTGCGCCCCGACTTGCCGATTGTGGTCGCCAGCGGTTACAGCGAGCAAGACGTCACCGAGCGTCTCGGCGACATGCGATTCGACTGCTTCTTGCGCAAGCCGTATGAGCTGCGTCGCTTGGTAGAGGCCCTCGCCCAAGTCATCGTGAGCGGTTGATCGGTCTACTGGGCAATGGGCGCGGCCAACAGGGCCATGGGGATTCCGAAGGCGTCGACCAACGGTTCAGCTTGAGGGCGAAGCGTACCGCAGAGTGCGTTGACCAGCTTGCGGATCGCCTTGGCCTTGCCGGGTTCGAAGTAACCGTGCTCGAGAAACCACCCGCGGTCGGCCTCCAATCGATGAAGGGCATAGAGATCGCACAAGCTGGTGAGGATAGGACGAAGCTCTTCGGGCGCGTTTGCGACACCTTCTACAAAGGCGCCAAGGATTAGATGCTCGATATGAGCGGTGGCGGTCTCGAGCAGGTGGTCTTGGCACTCGATAAGCGCCAGGGTCGAATCCATGCCCCCGCGGATCCGTTTGCGCAACCGACGGGCTACGGAGGCGAGCAGGTGCGCTTCACGCCAGCGGAAGGCCGCCAGATGAAACTCCCGGTCCCGCAGGTGGCGCTCGTCGCTTTGACGGGTGACGACCGGGTTGAGCTCGGCGATCGATGTTTTCGCACGTCGCGAGACAAAGCGCATGAGTCCGAAAAGGTTCATCTCGTGGAATTGCTTCTTGTAACCGGTAAGCAGCCCTTTGCCGACCAGTTGTAGCAACACGGTATTGTCGCCTTCAAACGTCGTGAAGATGTCGCTGTCGGCCTTGAGCGCGGAGAATCGGTTGATCGCCAAGAAGCCTTGACCACCGCAGCACTCGCGGCTGGTTTGGATGGTGTCGGTGGCGTGCCACGTGCTCAGCGCCTTGAGGCCGGCCGCGCGGTGCTCGAGCTCACGGCGATCATCGCCAGGCTGGGTCGCGGCGTAGCGCTCGGCAAGATCCGCCAACGCGAAGTGAAGGGCATAGGAAGTCGCCAGCCGAGGAAGCAGACGTCGTTGGTGGGTAAGGTAGTCGAGCAGCGCGATCTCCGACCCTCCCGGAGGGCCAAACTGACGACGGCGATTGGCGTACCGCACAGCGATCGCGAGGGCCGACTTGGCGGCACTGCCGGCGGCACCGGCGATGCTGACCCGGCCGCCCACCAAGGTACCAAGCATGGTGAAAAAGCGCTTGTTTGGACTCGGAATAGGGCTCGTGTAGCGGCCTTCCGCATCGACCGCTCCAAAGCGGTCGAGCAGATTCTCGCGCGGTACCTGTACATGGTCGAAGGCGAGGCGGCCGTTGTCGATACCATTGAGGCCCATCTTGGCGTCGTCGTCTTCGATGGAGACACCGGCACACGGCGTACCATCCTGATTCCGGATCGGCACCAGCACCGCGTGAACACCGTGACCCTCTCCATCTACCTCCAGTTGCGCAAAGACGGTCGCCATTCGGCCGTGTGCGGCCGCGTTGCCGATGTAATCCTTGCGGGCGCCCGGGTGCGGGGTATGGATCTCGAAGGTATCGGTCTCGCGGTCGTAGCGGGCAACCGTCTCGAGATCTTGGACGTTCGAGCCGTGTCCAGTTTCGGTCATGGCGAAGCAACCGGGAAGCGCGAGGCTACCGGCGTCGCGCAAGTAGCGATCGTGGTGGTGCTGGGTGCCGAGATGCTGAATGCTGCCACCGAAAAGACCGAACTGCACACCGAACTTGATCAAGAGGCTCAGGTCATGAAACGCGATGCTGTCGAAGGCGGCCATGAACGCACCCGTGTCCGCTTCGCCACCGTAGGCCGTGGGGAAACTCAACGCGCCCAAGCCCTCTCGAGCGAGCGCTCGACACCAAACAAGCACCTGCTCGCGGTACGCCGCGCGATCGGCCTGGTCAACGTAGGCAAACTCAGGCTGCGCGAGAAAAGACCGGATACGATCACGGATCTTGGCGTAGCGCCCGTCGAGGGTACGGGTCATCAACTGGATCGGGAATGACGGTTCGGACACCACCCGCGTGGCGGGCGGTCTTCGGGTGGCCAGAAGCTGGCGCGCTGCTTCCGAGCTGGCCAAATCGAGCACCGCTTCAACTTCCACCACAGCCTGCCGCTCCTGCTCGCTGACACCGTCCTTGGCCTCGGCAAGCGCCAGCCCGAGCTCGGCGAGGGTCAAGCGTTCGTTGCCACTCAGGTGAGCCGTACCCGCACGAATGACGTTGAGCAGCCCCTGGAGATCTTCGGCCCCCGGTGGATGCTTGGGGTCGAGCCAGTCACCAAGGACCTCAGAGCAGGGACCCGGCAGATCGGCCCGGCGGCGAATCTCACCACTGATCATGCTCATCTCGTCGGGGTCCAAGTCACCATCAGCCCAAGCGATGTAAACCATCGGCAGGAACGGTGTCAGCCGGGAGTCTTCGATCAAGTGCTTCGTAGCGGCAGTGGGCTGCATGGTGTCTCCTTGGTTCGAGCCTGCTCACGACGACCTGCTACGGGTTTGCGGTGCGCTGGACCCAGGCATCGATCTGATCTCGATTGGCTTCGGCATCGTACTCACCGGTGCGCAACAGGGCATCGAGATAGTCGTCTTGAAACATGAGCATGCTGAGAAAATCGGGGCTGCTCGCTTGGCGGGTGCCGAATCCACGGGTCACGAACCGCAGGGTCTTGGGCAGCCTGGGCTCGAACGCCGAGACCATTCGACCCAAGTTCTTGGACGGGCGAACCAACATGAGATCGAGCAGGCGCATACCTTCGCGATCGTCCGGCGGCACCTTGCGCAGCACATCGTTGATCCGTTCCATGCGACGGACATCGCGGTCGAGGACATCGAGAAAAACTGCATTGAACAGCTTACCGGCGATCTGGGCCGGCGGTGGGTATCCCGAGACCGCAATGCGGTCGATCTCGTCCCGTTCACGTTGGTAGCGGGTCGAAATGGCGAGCACACCGTCCGCACCCAGATACAAGGCAGGCGAGACCGGCGCCGAAAGACGGATGCCGCCGTCTCCGTACCAATCTTGGCCCAGCCGAATCGCCGGAAAGATCAGGGGCAGTGCAGACGAAGCCATCACGTGTTCGACGGTCAACGCATCCACCAGCCGGCCCGAACGTTGGGCACGATGCCAGGTCTGGATGTCCGCGGTTCCCTGCACCCAGCTAACCGTCTCGCCAGTCCGGTAGTTGAGGGTGGCGAGCGAGGCTGCCCGCAAGCGCCCGGACGCGATGTTGCGCTGGATGCCATCGATCGCGTCGATCGTACCCAACGTGCGGCGCAAGAATCGCCGCAGGGGTTTGGTCTCGAACAGGCCACGGGCGCCGCCACGGACACGACCACCAGTGACCATACCCAAGAGGGGTCGGCCGGCTGCGCGCACCAAGCAGCCGAGGTCCACATTGAAGACATCGTCGAAGGTGACATCCCGCCACACCCTTGCGAGGCCGTCCGTTGCCTCGGCAAAGGAGCCGGGGTGGGACGCCAGATACACCGCGTTGATGGCGCCAGCGGAGATGCCGGTGATGATCGATATACCGAGGTTCGGGTGCTGCCGACCAATTCCGCGGAGAACCCCGGCTTGGTATGCCGCCCGCGCACCACCCCCGGTGAGTACCAAGGCGCGCAGGGGTCCCGAGTGAGGGTGTTGTAGCGGTGACGCGTTCATGGTCGATCGGGTCAAGACGCTTGCCGGGTCATGCGGACGCCATGGTCCACAGCGACGAGCTCCGCTGCGACCGACACGGCAATCTCTTCAGCCCTTCTACCGCCCAATGCGAGGCCGATCGGGTTGTGAATGCGCGCGAGGTCGGCGTCGGAAAATCCTTCGGATCGTAACGCGGTCAATCGTTTCTGGTGGGTCTTCTTTGAGCCCAAGGCACCAATGTACCGCGCCGGGCTGCGCAAGGCAGCCGCCAGCGCCGGAAGATCCAGCTTGAGATCATGGCTTAGCGCCGCGACGAAGCTGCCCGCATGCAGACCGATTCGCGCCAACGCCACATCAGGCCAGTCGGTATCCAGAACATCGGCGTGGGCAAAACGTTCCGGGGTGGCGAAGGCGGTTCGGGGGTCGATCACCACAGTCCGAAAGCCGAGTGTATTGGCAAAGGAGATTAGCGGTATGGCAGCGTGGACGGCGCCAATGACAACCAAGGTGCGTCGTGGGGGGTAAACATCAATGAACAGATCGACCTCTGCTCCATCATGCTCGATCGTTCGCCGCTCGGAAGCAAATCGGGCCGTGGCTGCGACGGCGAGCGCGAAGGCAACGCGGTCCAACGCTTCGGCCCCCAAGCTCCCGATCACGGCGTGGTCGTCGGCGATCAGACATTGACGTCCCAACGCGGCACCGGCAAGAACCGTCACCACAGCAGCCGGGCGCTCTGCTTCCAGGTTGGCACGCAGAGCGCGATAAATCTCGCTGCGCACGCCGTTAGACGTCCAGCCGCTCGACGAAGACTTCGATTTCGCCTCCGCAGCTCAGACCCACGGACCATGCCGTCTGATCGCTGACCCCGAAACGCAACAACTTGGGCTTGCCAGCGGTAAGGACCGCACATGCCTCCTCAGCCACCGCGCCTTCCACACACCCGCTCGACACCGAGCCCGCCATGGCGCCATCTTCGGCGATTGCCATCTTGGCACCGAGCGGCCGCGGCGCCGAGCCCCACACCCGAACCACCGTAGCGAGTGCGACCTTCAAGCCTTGGGCTCGCCAGCGGTTGATATCGGGTTCGAGAGACCTCATCGGGAGAGACTATCGCAGGTACCGGTGGCACGGTCGACACCTTCTAGGACAGCGGTGGTGCCGTCGAAGCTCAACCGTGCGCCATTCTTGACCGGCGAAGTCGACGAGGCGATGCATCAGCAGATCCGATAGGTGATGACTCTATGCCATCACGATTCCGTGCGGGCTCATCGAGTATGGGCCCGTCGAAGATACTGTGGCCTAACGGGCGCGGGTCTCTCACTTCGCAGCGCTTGGAGGTGGTGACCGAGCTGCTCGAGACTCTGAAGGTTGTGGATCGGCATGAAGTCGTCCACGAGCGGTAAAATGGCACGAATGCCCTGAGTCAACGGTTCGTAGCCCGGAGAGCCGATCAGGGGATTCAGCCACATGAGCCGGTCGCTGGTCCGGCCCAATCGGGCCGCTTCCCGGCGTAGCAACGCAACGTCTCCACGGTCCCAACCGTCGCTGATAACCGCCGCTATGGCGCCTTGACCCAGTACCCGGCGAGCCCAGTCATAGTTGAAACGCTTGAGTACCTCACCAATGCGGGTACCGCCGCCCCAGTCCACCACCGCAGCTGTGGCGCGTTTGAGCGCTTGATCAACATCGCGGTGGGCGAGCTCGCGGGTGATGCGGGTCAAGCGGGTGCCAAAAACAAAAACCTCGGTCCGCCCGGCTCGGGCGCCGAGGGCATAGAGAAACTGCAGGAAAATACGAGCGTACGGCGCCATCGAGCCGCTGATGTCACAGAGAATCACGAAGGGGCGCGTCTTGCATCGTTGGCGACGCCAGCGCAGCGGCAGCGATTCACCACCGGTACGGACGCTGTCTCGAATCGACCGACGCAGGTCGGGGTGGGTGCCACTCGAGGCGGAAAACCGGCGGCGGGTCCGGCGGTGGGGTAGCGGTAGGATCGTGGTGCGGAGCAACGCGCGAACGGCGGTCAGCTCGGTGGCGTCGAGGTCCGCGAAGTCTTTGCGCCAGAGCGCTTCACGTGCGCTCCACGAAAATAGGGCCTCGGTTGGTGGCTGGTTGGCGGGCGATTCGGGCGATGTCCCGGCCACGTTCTTTCCGGCACCCTGGGTGGGCAGCGCGCCCTGCGCCGACTTTCGTTCGACGCCAGTGCGGGACGAGCGACGCTGCTTGCGACCGAGGTTCAGGCGGTGACGCTGGGCTGCGAGATCAGCACGCCAGAAGCGATCGAACGACTGATCGAACAGCGGCACCTGGTCAGGTCGGCTGACCAGGATCGTACGTGCCGCGTCGCGGACGTCGCTTCGATGACCGATATCGATGGCTTCGAGCGCCGAAATGACCTCATGCACACGCGCTGCCGAGGTCGCAATTCCGATCGATCGCAACGTATGGGCGAACAGAACCCAGTTGTGCATCAAGCAGCCGGGTTTGGCGCCGCCTGTTATGAAACTCGTTACCACCTCAGACTAGGCAGAACTAGGCAGCGAGGATCGACTCCGACAGGGCTTCGTCCACGAGCATGATCGGGATATCGGAAACGATCGGGTAGACCAGGCCGGAGTCGGGACAATGCAAGCCTTGCTCGACAACCGGTTCCTCGTCGCGAAAGTGCTCCCGATACTTTTCGACCAACCGTTGGCACTGTGAAGACGGCAGGTCGACCAGCGACAACTCTCCTTGGCTCTTGGGGCAGACCAGGATTTCCAACAGCGATTCGTCGACAGCCATGCTCGATGCTCCTTTGGTTGCGAGGCTCGGCCAGCGTATCAGCGGCCCAAGCTCCAAACCACTACAAACGAGTTCGCACCAGGGTTACGCTCATCGAGGCTAGCGTTGGAGAGGTGGTAGAAGGCGGCGCCGACCCGGGAGCCGTTGCGCAACCGAAACGAAACCTCCAACGACGAGCGGAACTCCACCACATGGCCCAGATCCGGGCCGTCGCCCGCTTCATACAGCGAGGTAGCGAAACTGGGGGTCACAAACCAACGCTCGCCGATCTGCCAATCGTACTGAAGGCCCGCGTAAAGCCAGGCACCCCCTTCTTCGTTGCCCGAGACGCCGACCATCGGTTTGAGCTCAACCGGGCCAAAGAGGGTGAAAGGGCGAAACCGGTACTCGATTCCTAGCTCGGCCAGCAGCAGGTCTTCTGTGTCAAAGACACCGGCACTGAAGCCCCAACCGGGATAGGTGGTCGTATCGGCGGCAGCGGCAGGCCCGACGGCGAGGGCCCAAAGCAAAGCAAGACCAAGCCAAGCCTGACGGAACGACGAGCGAGACCGGAAGCTGTTCATTGTTATCCCCGAAGGTAAGAAATCGCCGAAGCGAGTAGAAGTAGCGAGTTTATCGCCTAGATCTCGTCCCAGCAACAGGCGATCTGGCAGCGCCAATCGCGCTCGATTGTTACCGACGCGTTGAGAAACGCGAACGAGTCGCTCAGCTCGGATACAATCGAACCCAAGGAGGAGTTCATGGCTCAGGAAGCGCAGGGCGACCAGCCGACGCGCGCCAAAATCTCGGTCGTCATCACCACTTTCAACGAGGCATTCAACATTGCGGCATGCCTCGATTCATTGCTGTGGTGTGACGAGATCCTCGTGGTCGATTCGTTCTCGACGGATCGGACATCCGAGATTGTCAAGGCGTACGCCGAGCGTCACGAAGGTCTGACCTTCGTACAGCGAACCTACTTCGGCTCGGCGGCCCAGAAAAACTGGGCAATGGACCAGACGCGCCACGAATGGACCATGATCTTCGATGCCGACGAGCGTTGCACGCCGGCCCTTCGTGGAGAGATCGAGGTCCTGCTCCAACCAGGTGCAGATGGCAACGGTCCAGCGTACAACGCCTACACCATCCACCGCCGGGTCTTTTTCCTCGGGAAGGTGATTCGGTTCTCCGGTTGGCAGAACGATCAAGTCGTTCGGTTGGTGCGTGGTGACTGTGGCCGGTATCCCAATCGTCGGGTCCACGCCGACATGACGACCAAGGGGCCAGCCCCGCGTCTCCGCGAATCAATGGACCACTACATGGTGGATGACTTCCACGAGTACCTACTTCGCATCGTGAAGTACAGCCGCTGGGGCGCAGCGCAGGGGTGGAAGGAAGGCCGAAATCCGGGATTGCCGGAGGTGCTTGGTAGATCCGTCTGGCGGTTCCTGCGGACGTACCTCCTTCAGCTCGGCATTTTCGACGGTATGCGCGGCCTGGTGTTTTGCCTGCTGCAAGCGTACGGCACTTACATGAAGTGGTCGATCTTGTGGAGCTGGCGTATCAACGAGGCCCGCGGCCTCGAGCCGGCCCTTCCCGCGTTCGACGACAGTGAAGAGACTTGGCACGGCTTCGAAGAACTGCGCACCGCCGAGTAAAGCACCCGAAAGCAGATCAAAAACGTGAAGCCACACTCTGAAGATGAGAGCGGCATTAGGCTCGAAAGCGGCCTGTGGCTGGATCAGCCTGACGCCCGGGCACAGATCCAAGCCCGAAAAGCCGCTGGCCTGCTCGACGAGGCGCAGGCTGCGCGCCTGGGTGAGTTCGTCGAGAACGGCTACATGGTGCTCGACTTGGACGTCGATCCCAAGCAACTCGACGCGGTGGTCGAAGGGGTCGACCGACTCTGGCGTGAACGTCCTCACGACATCGCCTACGCTTGCGATTCACCGGCGCGGCCCATGCAGCGGGCCGATCCCGCAACCGACCGGCGCAAGCGCTACCGGATTCACGATCTCCATTCCCATGTACCGGCGGCGCGAGATCTCTACCTTCATCCGCAGATTCACCGCGAAATCCAGTGCGTTCTCGGCGAGCATGCGGTGGCAATTCAATCGCTCTTCTTCGAGTACGGTAGCGAACAGATGCTGCACCGAGATCCGGTCATCGTGCCGACGGGCGCGCCGGGGCATCTGCTCGCGGCTTGGATTGCGCTCGAAGACATCAGCCCCGATTGTGGTGCCTTGGTCTACGTGCCCGGATCCCACACGCTGCCGTACTACGCGTTTGGTCCCGGCCAGTACATGTACGACTCCAACACCATGGGTGACGCCGAAGCCCAAGCCGCCTTTGCCTTCGACGAGGCACAGTGCCAGCAGCATGACCTCGAACCGCGCCTCTTCACCGCCAAGAAGGGCCAGGCGCTCATCTGGCACGCGTCGCTGCGCCACGGAGGTTCCCCCGTGCGCGACCCCTCTTTGACCCGCAAGAGCCTGGTGGTCCACTTCTCCGCCGTCGATACCTATCAAGAGCGAGGCATTACGGTGTTCGACGCCGTCGAGGCCAAGGAAGACGACGGCAGCGGCGGCGAGCGTCCGCGGATCATGATGACCAAGAACGTTCTGCACGAAAACGGCTGCGCCGGCTACGACAATCCAATGTTGGGGTCGGTTCCGTAGCAAACGCAGAACCGAGGGGCCTGGGATGAGACTTCATGGGCCCATCCCGACCTCTGCTCGACGACAGAAGGACACCCGTACGCGTCCGCGAAGTGCGACGATCGACGGGTTTCTTTGTGGTCGAGTTGCTCGATTTCGAGGACAAAGGGGCTTGCTGAGAGGTGCCCTTTGAGCACGTTGAAGGATTTCAGTTTGCCCGCCAGAGCGCGCAGGCCAGCAAGGCCGACATCAGGGTCTTCGCCGAGATTGTCTCGCGATTGGATCGACCGTTGACCATCACGGCGAGCCCCGGATCTCGGGCGGCCTCCGAGACGCGCATCGCTTCTCTGTGCGAACGTGCTGTCGCCTGGTTCGAGATGGAATCGACCTTCTTGCCGTCGAGTGTGGTTTGCGACCCCGCGCACCGAACCGGATGCTCCGAACTCTGGAATGATCCGGCTGGCTTTCGTGCGAGCGCTTTTCGCGCGCCTCGACAAGTCGGCGGTGGTCCTCTATCGCGGGTTTTCCTGCCGAGGACAGCCAAGATCATCCAAGCGTGGCAGCTTCGTCTCTTCGACGTTCAGCCTCGAAGTTGCCATGAGTCACTTCAACGGCGGGGCACAGCCGAGCACGGGCGTCCTCTTTCGGCAGTCGGTGCCGATCGAGCGCGTGTTCATGTCGTTCCTGGAAACCGCCCAGATGAACCGGCAGTACAAAGAGGCGGAGGCCGTTCTCCTCTTCGAAGAAGAAAACGACATCTTTTGACTTCTGGCCGGCGGGGGATGGCTCGGCTATCCCCGCGACAACCGCTCGCCCTCGGTCTTGCGCCAGAACTGGATCATGCCCCCGAAGGTACGCCGACTCGAATCGCTGCTGCCTTGGGCCACATTGATGCGACCCTACAATGTAGGTACAATGTAGGTCATGCGTCAGCTCCGGTTCGAGTGGGATCAATCAAAGAGCACCACGAATCGGCGAAAGCACGGCATTGATGTTCGAAGAAGCTGCCACCGTTTTCTATGACGAGAACGCGTTGTTGATCAGCGATCCTGACCATTCGGACGAGGAAGACCGATTCGTCCTCCTCGGCCTAAGTACCCAGCTTCGCATCCTTGTCGTCATTCACTGCTGCCGCGAGAACGAACAGGTAGTTCGGGTTATTTCCGCGTGGAAAGCAGATCGTTCTGAGCGATGCCAGTACAACAGGAGATTTGGGCATGAGAACGAGCTATGACTTCAGCGATGCCAAGCGCAATCCATACGCAAAGAAGCTCAAAAAGCAAGTGACCATTCGCGTTGACGAGCCGGCCCTCGACTACTTCAAGACGCTGGCCGATGAAGTTGGCATCCCCTACCAAACGCTCATCAACCTGTACTTGCGCGACTGTGCGACCTCGGGGAAACGCCCGTCCCTGGAATGGCGAACCACCGCATAGGAAAACGGGCCGCATTGCGGCTCAACCAGCGACGCGAAGAGCCACCCGCACGTAAATTGAACGGGGGGCGCGAGTATCCGCATGGCCTAGCTCGTGCTAGCGCCCTCCGGCAGCGACCTACTCGCCCCGCGACAACCGCTCGGTTTCGGTCTTGCGCCAGAACTGGATCATGCCCCAGAAGTGCTCGGTGAACTCTTCGATCTCGTGCTCGGGGAAGAGCGACGTGACCTTGGCTCGGACGGCGTCTTTGGCGACATCGGTGGCGAAGAAATCGATGACGACTTCGTCGAGATGGCCGAGGTGTTTGGCGCAGAATTCTTGGAACGGGTCGTAGTCGAGTCGTTCGCGGGAAATGCGGCCGTATTCGCGAAGGCGTTCTTCGAACGGCACATCGTGACGTGCGATGTCGTAGTACGGCTGCCAGTCGACAGTTTGGCGCATGGGCCGCTGGGTGGCAGTACAGAAGATCGACCAACGCGCGAGCGCCCGAATGAGCCATGGGAAGTGGTAGTGCAGCGAGGTGACTTGCGAATCGGGGCATGCGTTGGCGAAATCGATGGGATGGAAGGCGCCACTCGAGCGCAAGGCCTCGCAGGAGTTGAAATCCCAACCAAAGAACGCGTTGATGGTCAACGTCATATCGCGCAGGGTGCGATCTTCTTCGGCGTCGACGAAACCAAAATCAACGCAGTAGCGCTCGTGCAACGGCGCCGCCGGGTCGTACTTGATGACGTTGACCTGCGGTCCGACCCCGAGACACCGCACGAACAGGTCCCAGTCCTCGACCGCGCGTTGCAGGTGCATCAGGCTTTTGCCGCTGTTTTCGTAGGCTACGCGCAGTTGCTCGCCGTCGTCGATCTTGTTGACCCCGCGCCAGGCACCACCGTCGTAGGGCTTGATGAACAGCGGATAGCCCAGATCGTCGCCCACCGAGCTGACATCGAACAAGCGAGCATACCGTTCGAGTGTCGGCCGCAGGTCGTCGTGCATCTCGTACGCCTTCGGCGGCACCATCCAGGTGCTGGGTACCGGCATGCCCAGCCGCATCATGGCGCAATACGAGGTCTGCTTTTCCATCGACTGCAGTGACCATGGATTGTTCAGCACATACAGGTCATCGAGGATGACCGCCTTCTTAATCCATTCGCGACTGGTGTGGTACCAGTGCGTCAGGCGGTCGAGGACCATGTCGTAGCGACACGGCTGCTGCAAGTCATAGGGCTCGATGGTTAACCGTTCGACCGCGAAATCGACCGTGTCGCCACCGATCGATAGGTTCAGGTCGAGGCGCTTGATGATTTCTTCGTAGCAAAGGGGCCAACAAAGGTCAGCGCCGAGGGAAAGGCCGATGGTGCGGGTGATCTGGGCCACGAGGTGGTTCCTTTTCGGAAGGGCGCGGTGCTTTTTCGAGGAATCGGGGAAGCATCGCTTCCGCAGAGCCCCTATTCATACACCATCCACAGGGGTCCAGGGAACAACCAGGATAGCCCTTCGCGCAATCGGTCGCGCCAGTTGGCCCAATTGTGGCCGTCGCGCGCTTCGACGAACCGCACATCCATGCCGGTGGATTGCAGCAACGGAACGAGTGATCGGTTTTCATAGATCAGCCGCTCGTACGTTCCACAGCTGACGAAAACCCGATCCGCTGGTCGGCCGGGGTTCTCGCGAAAGGCATTAACGAAACGAACCACCGGATCGAACAACGGACCGCGATCATGGTCGCCAATATCGGTAAAGGCAAAGGAGCCACTTTGCAGCAACAGACGACCAAAAACGCCAGGGTAGCGCCAAGCACATGACAGCGTGGCGACGCCGCCGAAGCTCGCGCCCATCAGGCCGCGCGCCCGTGGCTCGGCCCGCAACGGATAGTCAAGCTCGAGCCGTGGCACGAGCTCTTCGGCGATGTAGCGCGCGTGCGCAGGATTGTCCGGATACTCGTCGAGCCGCTCGGCCGCGTCGGTCAGGGCCACCAACAGGGGCGGAATCTCGAGCCGGTGAATCAGGTTGTCGAGCACGGTCTGAAGTGCCGAATAGCGCAAGAAATCGGAACCATCGTGCACCACCAGCAACGGGTACCGTCGGGTCGTTCGGTAGCGGGCCGGCAGATAGAGCTGCACCCGCCTCGTGCCACCGAGCGCCTGACTCGTTACGGCCAACTCGCGTAGTTCCCCGGCCCGGGCCTCGGGATCGGGATAGGTCCAGGATGGGCGGTCGACCCCGTCCGTATGGCAGACCGAGTTGGCACCGTAGGGGTCGATCGCGCGCTCGGGATTCAAGGGATCGAGAATCCAATGGTGCTGTTCCCCCACCACGACATTCAGCTTGTACTGCATGCGCGACTGTGCGGGAAGCTCGATTTCGAGGTACCAAAGGTCGGTGTTGGCGATGCGGCTGAGTGGTTGAGAGGTCGGTAGGCCGAAGATGAAATGCTGAAAGTAGACAGCATCAGCATGACCTCGGTAAACGAACGCGGTGTGCCTACCATCGACCAGAGGGAACGTGTGGGCCGCCAGGAACGTGTTGATAGCGTCCGCCGACGGTGGGCCAGGGGCCATGAGTTGCTCGAGGGCCCGGATCATGTCGGATCCCCTCCTGAGTCGTAGGGCTCCGTCGTGCCGTCAGAGGCGATCCGAATCGTGCTTGCTCTGGAGGACCAACGCTGGCCGTCGCCAACCAGCCCGGAACCTTCATCCAGCGGAACGCAGACCGCAGGGGAAAAGCGGCGGGCGAGGAGCGCCGCACGCACCGAATCGTCGAGTCGCAACCGGTGTCGAGCATCGGGAAGCACGACCAAACCGCGAACGAGCCCGAGACCATTCTCGAGCGTTTCAGCGTTGCCAAATCCCTGTGGCGGGGAATCATGAAACAGAATGATCCGCTCCGTGAGAATCATGGCTCCGGCGGACCACGCAACCACGGGCCGATCACCAAGCAATCCAGGGACGTCGAGAAGACGCATTCGGTTGAGCAAGACCGCAACATGGCCGCCAGCGATCAACAACGCGCGACTGCCTTCGAGGATGGCAGCGAGTTCAGCTCGTTGACGCGCGACGCTGGGCCGCGTGTTGGGCTGCCACCGCGCATCAAAGGCGGCATTCACCATGGCGATACGTGCCAGGTGATCGTCATCGAGGGTTCGGACAGCCACGAGGGCAGCATCCTGCTCGGCCTTCAACCACGGCGAAGCGTCGTCACGGCGGGCGAGCAGCCCACGCGCCGGCTCGAGTACGTAGTCGAGCCGGTAGCGGTAAAGTCGCTGAAGTGCCCGCAGCTCGTCTTGGCGAGCTCGGTGGGCTTCGAAAAGGGCCGGGTCGTCCGCGAACATGGCATCGCAGCGCCCGTGCAATCGAAGATCCGTGACCGCCCGGCCTATATGGCGGCGTAGCTCATCGTCTTCGGCCTCCCGCTCTTGCCAACCGGCAGTCACCGCCGCCACCGGTCCATCGACCGACAGCGCGTCGAGCTCGTCGGCGATCGAAGGCGCCAAACGTTGAGGCCCGAGCAGGGCAAAGGCGTTCATGGCAGGTACGGGGTCCAAGTAGCGGTCTAGGTGCGCAAGGCCAAACAGCCAGCACACGAAGAGAGCCGAACACCGAAGCGTTCGGCTCCTGGAGCGCTAGCTGGAGCGATCGTGGGCTAGCGGAATCCGCGGCGCAGCTCGCGTTTGAAGGTCTCGAAGGCGTCGTCATCACGAAGCGAAACGACCACCTGCTCGATCTTCGTACCACCTTGTAGGTAGCGGTAGACCTCGGTGAGCAGCACACGTGCGCAGCGATCCATGGGAAAGCCAAAGCTGCCGGTCGAGATGGCCGGCAAGGCCAAGGACTTCAGGCCATGGCGATCGGCGAGTGCCAATGATGCCCGCACCGCTGAGGCCAGTTTACGGTCGGCGTCGCCCTCTCCGGATTGCGGGCCGACAGCGTGGATCACGTGATCCGCCTTCAAGTCGCCGCCACCGGTAATGACTGCGGTGCCCACGGGGGTACCGCCGATACGATTACATTCGTCCTGAATCGAAGGCCCGCCCTTTTCGCGAATCGCGCCCGCAACGCCAGAACCGAGCTGCAATTCCTCGTTCGCTGCGTTGACGATGGCGTCCACCTCAAACTCGGTGATATCGCCCTCGATCAGCTCGAGTTGCGTACCTTCCAATTGGATCGACAGTTTTCTTCCACCCATTCTACGAGATTCTCCCTGAGATTCGGGGGTAACTGTCGGGTATCTTATCAGGTTCCGGTAAAGGCGCTCGACTGGGTTACACTCCCCCGACCATGTTGCAGGCACTCAAACGCGAGCTGACAGCGGCCCTCGCACAGCACATTCGCGATGTCTTTGGGATCGAGCACGAGCCGTTGGTCCAGATGCCACCACGGCGGGCGCTCGGCGACCTTGCCTTTCCAGCCCCGCTCCACCTCGCGCGCGAGCTCAAACGCAAGCCGCGCGACATTGCCACCGATTTGATCGCCGGGCTCCAGTTGCCGCCGCTCGCTCGGGAGGTACGGGTTGAAGGCGCGGGCTATTTGAACGTCTTTCTCGATCGGCGTGCGGTGGCAGCGTCGATGCTCGAAACGCCCTTGTTCCCAGCCCCCGGCAAAGTCGAAGGGGCCCCCGCGGACAAAGTGATCGTCGAGCACACCAATATCAATCCCAACAAAGCCGCGCACATCGGTCATTTGCGCAACGCGGTGCTGGGTGACACCCTGGCACGAGCCCTACGCCGCCTGGGTCAAACGGTCGAGGTGCAGAACTACATCGACGACACCGGCGTGCAAGTGGCGGATGTGGTGGTCGGCTTCGCGGATCTGCGCGGCTTGTCGCCAGACGAGGTCGCGGCGATGCCCGAACCGTTCGACTACACCTGCTGGGACGTCTACAGCGAAGTGGGCCGGTGGTACGAAGAAAACCCGGAACGCCGGGCCTTGCGCAGCACAACGTTGCACGCCCTCGAAGCGGATGAAGGCCCGCGGGCGGCCATGGGTCGTTTGATCGCGGCCCGCATCGTCGGTCGCCACGTGGCCACCATGGCGCGCCTCGATATCGGCTACGACGTGTTGACCCGAGAGAGCGACATCTTGGGCCTCGACTTCTTCACCGTCGCCTTCGAGAAGCTCAAGGTGGCCGGCGCGGTGCGGCTCGAGGCCGATGGGAAGAATGAAGGCTGCTGGGTCATGCCGTTGTCCGAAAGCACTGAGTTCGCGGGCCTCGAAGATCCAGACAAGGTCATTGTGCGGTCCGACGGCACGGTGACCTACGTGGGCAAGGACATCGCGTACCAACTTTGGAAATTCGGCCTCCTCGGCCAGGACTTCCGCTACCGGATATGGGAAGGCAACGTCGAAGGCGAGACCCTTTGGCGAACCACCACCGAAGGCGGGGTAGACGGACATCCCACATTCGGTGCTGGGACGCGGGTCATCAACGTCATCGACGCACGCCAGAGCTACCTGCAAAAGATCGTCCGCGCAGGTCTCGAATCACTCGGCCATCAGGAAGAAGCGGCCCGTTCCGTGCACTTCGCCTATGAAATGGTCTCATTGTCCAAAGGCACGGCCCGCCAGCTTGGTTTCATCGGTGGCGATGACGAAGGTGGTGGTTCGCTCGAAATGTCCGGCCGCAAGGGCATTGGCGTCAAGGCGGACGACGTCTTGGACCAACTGCAAGCCAAGAGCCGCGAAAAGGTCACCAAGCGCTATCCCGATCTCGACCAAGACGAACTTCAGGAGTTGGCTTGCGCCATCGCAACCGCGGCGCTTCGCTTCTTCATGACTAAGGCAACCACCACCCGTGTGATTGCCTTTGATCTCGACGATGCGGTGAGCTTCGAAGGCGAGACCGGCCCCTACCTTCAGTACTCGTTGGTGCGCGAGCACAACATCCGCCGCAAGCTGGACGCCGAAGGCGTGACCAGCGTGGTCGATGCGGACGATGTACGCAACGCGGACGCCGAGCTGTGGTCAGACGACCTGTGGGATATGGCGCTGACGGTTGCGATGGTGCCCGAAGTCGTCGCCAGGGCTGGCGAGACCCTCGAGCTATCGTCGATCGCCCGCCACGCCTACGACCTCGCCGGGAAGTTCCACAGCGTGTACCGCCATCACCGAATCTTGGGCGAAGAGGATGCTGGTCTACGTACGGTCCGCTTGGCCGCCAACCAGATCTTCCGCAAGGGGTTGACCGAGTTGGCGGAGCTGATCGGCGTGCCTGTTGTGGACAAGATGTAGTCGGGCGCCTCGGCAGGCGCGCGGGTTATCGAAACCCGGCCGGGTCGAGCTTGGCTACGGCCGGAGTCCGAGCGGCTGCAGTATCTTGGCAGCACGGCCCAGGCTCTTTTCGGCCGTCGCAAGCTCGGATCGAACCAATGCATCCTGGCCTTGCAGGCACGCTCCTGCCATCGAATGAAGACTCGCGTAGGCCTTCTCGAGCGCGGCGGAAAGAGCGCGATCGGGTGATGACAAGGCGCCGGGGTCGGCCAGCGCTTGGCTCGCCGCGTCGCGCAACCGGCCACATGTGGCGGTATCAAATCCGCCCGTTTGGCGCTCGCCGCGGAAGGCCGAAACAACAGGACCAAGGGCGGATTTGGTCGGAGCGGTCACACGTGAATAATGTTGGTGCCATTCGGTTATGGCGTGCTGACGACGAAGCGCTTTCTGTTCCGGGCTGTCTTGCTTCCGGACGGTACCGAGCTTGGGCAGCGACCCACGTTTCGACGGAATCGATCGCCGAATCAGGTTCTCTTCGAGTTCATGATCGTACCGTCGTACCTTGCTGGGCCAGTCCGCGGGCGCCTGGCGAACAGCCCAGTCGACAAGGTCCGTCTCGAAGGCGGCCAAACTCTTGCCGAAGGCGTGTTGGACGGCTTCGTCGGTATCTGGGCCTCGCTTGAATGCGTCCAAGAGCCGGTGAATGCCAGCGACCCCATAACGAGCTTCGATACCGTGGACCAGCCAGGCAGCCTCGCTGTAGGCCAGGTCCACGAACTGCGCCTCGCCAAAACCCGCAAGGATCGCGTCGATCACGGGCAAAGAGAGAATCCGCCCCGTCGCCTTGAGGTCAGGGTAGGGGTTGATCGATGTCGCCACCATCTCCACATGCTGAGCCAGCCCCTCGTGCAGCCAACGTGGTGCATTGTCGTGAGTCGCGCCAGCAATCATGGCGTGCGCTACCTCGTGACTGAGTATCGAGACCAACTGCGGGTGCAAACTGCGCAAATCAGCCAACGGAACCCGAACGCGGCCATCGAATATGCCAACCACGGCGACCGACGAAGCGTAGGCGCGGAGAAAAGCCTCGACTGGAAATAGCTGCACTTCGATCCGATGGGTCCTGGGAATCGGGATCCAGTGACCCAGACGGTCTCGCTCGGCTTCGAGCACGAGTCCGACCTGCTTGGGATAGCGTTCGCCTGTTGCACGGGGATAAACCAAGTCGAAGTGCGTCGTAGACAACCGTTTCGGATCATCGGCGAGTCGCTTTTCCATTTCGTACAGACGTAGCCGACGGCTGCTCACTCGCTGCGGTGAAATACGTTGTGCCTTTTTCACGAGCTTGATCGCCAGGTCGTACTTACCGGCCTCGGCCATGGTGTCGGCAAGTTGCAACAGTGTGGCCGGATCGCGCCGACTGTTGGCGATATCGCTGCGCGCCAACGATACGAGCAGGTCACGCGAAGCATCTGTGTTCCCGAGCTCTTGGAGCGCCCGAGCGCGAAGCTTGACCAGGATGGGACGAACGCGATCGACGTTTGCGCCGATACCTCGGGTGAGTTCCTCGAGCGCATCCCACTGTTCGCGGCGGGCAAGCGCGGCTGCGCAGGTTTCCGTCTCCCGGCGCAACAGGCCCGAAATGCCTCCGCTCTGGACCGCAGCAACAATCGCGTCGAGACGCGCTAGCGCTGATTCTTCCAGCTGATGGTTGGCGGTCGCCGCGTCGAGACTCGAAGTGCCTGTGGGCGCCAGCGCGCCACCGCCGGGTACAAGGATTCGATTGGTGCCAAAGTTCAGGGTCAAGTAATCGCCCATCAACATAGCACTGCTCTTGGCGGGCAAGATGAGCGGTACCACGCCGGGTCCGCCCTTGCCACGAGGAGCCACAGCGGGCTCGCTGGGCTGATCGAGATCGAAAATACCGAGTAGGCTGGGGCGCGCTGCAAGCGTGGCGAGCAGCGGGTTGGAAAAGAGCACCGAGCGCGGAATCGGTCGCAGCGACCAGCCGGTCCGAACCAATGCCTCGCCCTCGTCGATCCGATTGTTGATGACAGCAATCGTCGCGAGCCAATAGTGCACCTCTCCGAGCCGAGAGCCCATGCGTGCGAGCAACTTGAAGATGATCTCGGCTTGATCGGAAAGGCCCAGCAGCGTGTGCGCGTCCCCAATCTCGAGCTGCAGACCGTCGTGCACCGGGCCCAGCCGAACTGCGGAATCGTAGCGCAGGGACATCTTGATCTGGTCAACGTGAAGAAACGCCAGCCGGGCCCGCAACAGCGAGGCCAAGGGCTGCGGGCTTGGGTCGGAGACCTCAGCCAACGTGGCCGAAGCAGCCGCGAGATCAGATCGGTGGAGCTGTTCCTGGGCCAGCCAAAGGTAAGCAGCTTCGCGAGCGAGGCCAGAGAAGTTCTCGGCGCTCGCCAGTGCTTCCTCGCTGGGTTGGGCAAGGGTCGCCAACTCGATGCGTAAATCGAGCAAGCCGCCCAACTCGAGAACTTCATCCTCAAAGACTTGGGCACTGGAATCGGTGGGTTCATCTTGGACGGTCTTCGCACCGCAACTCCACCAGACCAAGGCAGACACGCCGCCAAGCACAACGACCCGGCGGAGATGGCGAGGGCAACGGACGAGCCAGACCAAGAGAACCCCGCCAAGAATGAACAACGGTCCCGGTACCGTCAGCGGATCTGCGACCCCGATGGCCAAGGTCCCAGACCGTGATGCCGACGCGATTATGCTGTCGGCGGCCGCCTTTGCGGGGTCAACCAGTGCGCGCAGTTTGTGGAGACGCCATCCGTCCTGCTCGACCAACTCGAAGAGTAGGGTCTCCTCGAGACCAGAGGGAAAAGAAACGGAGAAGATCGCGACCTGGTCGTCGTACCGCAGGCCAGGCGTCTGCAATTGCCAAATGGTGCCCTCGGCCGGGCCAACGCGCACCGCGATTTCACGCAACGCTGCCTCCTGGCCCAGGCCACGCAGTGGGGCGCTCTCCGCCAGATAATCCCACCAGGCGCTGACTCCGCGG
The DNA here is from genome assembly GCA_965250305.1 of Candidatus Multivoradales bacterium. Classification (GTDB taxonomy): domain Bacteria; phylum Acidobacteriota; class Thermoanaerobaculia; order Multivoradales; family J023; genus J023. Next base: position 86,765 of record CBDFNS010000020.1, read on the forward strand.
TCCAAATAGTCCGCGACCATGGCTACTGCGGCACGTTCGGAGGCGGAGATGGCTCGCGGTTCGCCCCCGCCTTTGGTGGCTTGTCCAGCTACAGCGTGGGCTAGAGACAACACCAACGAGCCACCCACCACAGCGTAGCGAAGAAACGCTCTCATACCTTCTCTCCTCCGATGATCGATCGTTGCGAGGCAAAGCGCCCACTACCAGTCCCGAAGGTTGGCGCCTTTGTGTCGTTGGGAACCGGTATTGTAGTAGGCGTCTGAACGGTGCCATTTGTTTCAGATGGTTGCAACAATTCAGCGAGCGGGGGCGCCGGTCATCGAAACCCGGCCGGGTCGAGTTCGAGCTGGCGCAGCTTCTTCTGCAGATTCTGTCGATGCAAGGCGGCATCGCGGGCGGCGCGTGAAACGTTGCCGCCATGACGCTCGAGCAGCGCTGAAAAAAATCGGTGCTCGAAACGCGTCAAGACCACCTGCTTGGCGTCCTGAAACGTCGTACCGGGTGGCCACTGCTCCTCGCTGGTAGCCGCGCTCGCTGCGATCGAGCCCATCGCGACCGCCCCGGCCAACTCGGCTGGTAGGTCGCAACGCCGCACGACACTGCCGCGGCAAAAGATCGCGGCCCGTTCCATGGCATTGCGCAGCTCACGGACGTTGCCTGGCCAGGCATGCGCGCGCAACGCCTCGGCCGCGGCGGGCGCGATGTCCAGCCGACCTCGACCACACCTATTGAGGAAAGACCGCGCGAGTAGTACGACGTCGTCTCCGCGGAGGTGTAGTGGCGGCGCCAAAAGCTCAACGACCCGCAAGCGATAGTAGAGATCGTCGCGAAACTCGCCTTCTCGACAAGCCGTCTCGAGATCGCGGTGGGTGGCGGCGAGCACGCGAACATCGACCTGACGCTCACTGCCACCGCCAAGAGGCTCGACCACGCCGTCCTGCAAAACTCGCAGCAGCTTTGCCTGGGCCGCCGCCGGCATATCGCCCACCTCGTCCAAAAACAACGTGCCGCGATGCGCGCGCTGAAATCGCCCCGGACGGTCGCGATCAGCACCGGTAAAGGCACCCTTGCTATGACCGAAGAGTTCGCTCTCGAGCAAGCCCTCGGGAACCGCCGCACAGTTGACCGCCACAAAGGGTCCACTGGCGCGGGCACTGAGTTGATGCAGACGCCGGGCGATGAGCTCCTTGCCGGTTCCAGTCTCACCGCGAATCAAAACGCTTGCTTCGGCGGGGCCGACCCGCTCGAGCGCCGAAAACAACTCCCGCATGACCGGCGATCCGCCGAGCAGGTCACCCGACGCTCCGAGACGCTGGAGGTCCTCTCGCAAGTTGCGGTTCTCGTGGGCCAGTCGGCCGGCCGCCAGGTTGCGCTCGACCGTCCAGTGCAAGGCCTCGATTTCGTAGGGCTTGGCCAGAAAGTCCGCCGCACCCGCCTTGACCGCATCAATCGCGGTCCGCAAGTTGGCATCGGCGGTCACCACCACTACCGGCGGCGGTGACGGCATCTCGATCATCCTCGCCAATGTTGCCCGGCCGTCGAGACCCGGCATACGCAGGTCGAGCAGTACCAGATCAACCGGCTCCACCGCCACGGCGTCGAGGCATGCGCGGCCGTCGGCACACTCGACGAAGTCGTAGGCATTGGCGCGCCCGAGCGCCCGCATCATTCCGCGGCGCGCCGCGGCCTCGTCGTCGCACACCACCAAACGAGCACGCTTCTTTGACCGTTTTGACCGTGCAGCACTACTCATGAACCATCTCCTTCGGTGTTTTGCAATCCGCAACCACCACAACAAAACGAACCTGGCCTGCGTCGTCTTCAACGGTTACCTGGCCACCTAGCTCACCGACCCGCCGCGCCACCAACGCGAGACCGAGGCCGGTTCCGCGACCATCGCCCACAAACGGTTCGAACAACCGCGCCGCCATCGACGCGGGAATCGGGTCACCAGGATTGGCGACCGCCAACCGCACCTCGCCACCGATTCGTTCGAGCGTCACCAGGACCTGCGCACCAGACCGGGTATGGGCAAGCGCGTTGAGCACCAGATTGAATACGATCGTCTGCCACGACGCGGCGGAGCCACTCACCACACCAACCACAGCGATTCCCCCGCCGTCCAATGTCACACCTTGCTTGCGGGCCTCGGCGTCAAGCACGTACAGCGCGCTGCGTATCAGGCTCGCCAGCTCGGTTGCAGCACCGTCTCGCGGCCGGGCAACCGCCAGGATCTCATGCGCCGTCTCACTCAAGCGGTCGATTTGTTCGACGATCACGTCGAGATCAGCCACGCCCTCAGACTGCGGGTCTTCGTTGGCCAGCTCACCCCGCAACGCTTGTGCGAGGGCCTTCATCGAGGACAGGGGATTCTTGATCTCATGAGCCAATGACGCCGATACCAAGCCGAGCAGACCCAAACGCTCTTGTTCACCGAGCCGCCGTTCCTCCGCGACCCGGGCATCAACCAGGCGACGCACCGCCAACGCGCCGGCCAGCTGACGCATGACCAACTGCACGGCGTCGAGCTCTTCCTCCGCATAGCCGCCACCGATCGCCACCAGCGGCAGACCAAGGAGGCTGGCGACCCGGTCGTCGACTCGCAGCGGAAAGACAGCATGCAGATCGCGGTGGGCCAACACCAAGTCGATCTCGGGGCTCGGCGGCGCCAAACGGTGCACAACATTCTCCGACCCCGCCGCCAGACGCTGCCAAACGGGAGCCAAATCCGGCGCGTCCGACAAGGGCGGGAGAAACGTCACCGGCGTGCCGAGCCAAGCGCTCAAGGCCTCAGCAGTGCGCACCATGGCCTCCTGATCGTTACTACCCAAACGTTCGATTCGCGCCATCAAGCGATCGAGCTCTTGGGGCGCCACGTTGCGGCCCAAGAGTCGCCGCCAGCGCGCCGAGCGCGCCACCGCACGGTCCACCAGTGGCCGATAAAGGGCACCGATCACCACCGCCAACAACAGACCCCAGGCGACGAATCGCCGAAACAGCGGCAAGGACTCTGCCGCCAACGTTGGGCCGGCCAGCATCACCATGGCGACCAGCGTCAGCACCGTCAAGAACTGGCGGAGGGCGCCAAGTGAGAGCGACAAACGCAGCAGGTTGAAACGATGCACGTAGAACGCAAAGAGCGCCCCAGGCAGCAGCAAGCAACCGAGCAACACGGTGCGGGCCAACCGATCGAAGCCAACAGCGTCGGCGCTCCAGGGTGTGAATCGCGTGGTCACCAGAAAGATCGCCACCAGCGCCACCTCGAGCATCACCAAGATGCGTAAGAAACGAGGTAGGCGACGGCCAGGTGCGCGCGGCACCAAACGCAAGGTGAAGAACATGGCGATCAAAAGTCCGACCACGCCGTGCAAGGCCAAGGCGGTGCCGAGCTCGCCAGCCGCTAAGCCGAGTTGCGTGTGGGCCGCACGCCCGAAGACGAACGCCGGGCCAACAAAGGCCAGCAGGGGTCCATAAGCACCGACCACCAACAGCCGGTCGAAGAGGCGTAGGCCTGGCGGATCGTCTTCCATCACCAGGCTTCCAAGCGCATGGGCCAAGAGCGGGAAGGTCAGCAACCAGCCGCTGGCACGCACCAAATCCAAGGTGGTTCCCCACCATGAGCTGACTGGCGCCGTGAGCAAGAGGTCCCAAAGGTGGTCGAGCAACGTGCCGCTGAACCACACCAACAACGCACCGACCGTGAGACGGATCGGCACGTTGCCCGCCAGCACGTGCCGACGCCGTCGCAACTCGAAGAGTAGGAAGGCATAGAGGAACGTGCCCGCCAAGAAAACCAGCAGCTCGGCGTACAAACAAAGCTCGAGAAACAGCTCTTCACGCATACGAAGCGATTATGCACCCCATCGAGCCGGCAGTGCAGCTCAAGGGCTGCATGTCGTTCCCACGTTGTATGACGCCGGACGCACCGAGCAAGGATGAGCGCCCACAAACCCTTTTTTGTCAACACTTGTAGTCGCCGACCCCTCTGGCATGGGTCGTGAGACAAGGTTGAGCTCCCTACTTGCGCAAGGATGCATGCGAGCTCGAAGATTCCGGTCGCCGAGCCCTCGGCCGAGACGACGAACCCCGGCTTCGTCCACCGACCTCTACGGCGAGTTCGAGCGCCTGAGCGAAACCGTCGAGCTGCGCGCCGCGACCGAGAGCAACTACCTTCAGCTCGACAATCGCTTTCCGGCGACGATGTCCGTCGCCACTTCGAAAACGACGCGATCGACGACGCTGTCGAGCAGCGCCTTGCAACGCTTCGGCGAGAGGGACAGCCGACAGATCCCACCAACAGCGCTGCCGCGTAATGGAAAGGAACCCATCATGGAAAACCAAGGCTTGCAACGTGACTCGGCCGGTTGGCGTTTTTACACCCGCACCTCCTTTGTCTGTTCCGTCATCGCCACCTACTGGGGCATCTACTTCCTGCCTGTCGACCCCTGGATCCGCGGCTACATGGCCATGGGAGTGCTGTTTGTGATCGGCACCACCTTCACGCTCGCCAAGGCCATCCGCGACGATCACGAGTCGACCAAGCTCATTAACCAGATCTCACAAGCCAAGACTGAAAAGATTCTCAAGGAGTACGACGTAACCGCGTAACCGCGGCGCGTCTGCTTCCGTTTGCCATGCCATGGGCTCTCTTCGCCCGGCGACGCCCACCGGCGACGCCGGGTTTTTCTCTTTGATTCAACACCGCGATTCAAAGCCCCGCCAGCAGTAGTCCCAGGCATAGCGGAACACCCGCGGCGAGGAACAATCGCCAGGAATAAGCCAAGATCCCGCGCACCTCGAGCCCGCTCATGATCGCGAAGGGCAGGACGATGAACGGGTGAATGATGTTGGTCCACTGATCGCCGTACGCCACGCCCATCACGATGACGGGTAAGTCGGTCCCCAGTGTTTGCGCCGCGCTCACAAACGCGGGGCCTTGAACGGCCCACTGGGCGCCACCGGAAGGAATGAAAAAGTTGATCAACCCACCCGACAGGAACGCCACAATGGGCAACGTCGTGGCGGTGGCAATGTTGGCGAACCCCTCGGCCAGGCGGGTGACCAACCCCGTCTCCAGCACAATACCCATGACGCCTGCATAGAGCGGGTAGTGGAGCAGGACCGGCGCCGCCGCCCGCCCACCAGCCTCGACGGCATCCGCATAGTGCTTGGGCGAGCGCGCCAACAATAGACCGGCGGCGAGGAACGACCAGTTGACCACGTCGAGATCCAGGCGCATGCCTTCCCGTGCGAACCAAACCATCAGGTAGGCGACGAGCAGCAACCCCAAGCCCATGGTCGGCAGGCGATGTAGGCGCTTGGCTGGGCCCGCTGCGGCAGGTTCGGCAGGCGCCGACGGCGGTTCATCGTCGATCTTCGGATCATGCACACCCAGGACCGGCGAGAGTCGCGCTCCGACCGTGGCCACCACCGCCAAGGTCGCAACGATGGTGGCCAGGTTCCATGGCGCAAGAATCGTCTCGGTCACCGGGATGGTGCCACCGATCTGGGTCTCCATGGCGTGCCCAGGAGTCGCGACGAACAGCGCCGCTGAGGCGGAATAGCCCATATGCCACACCACGTAACCGCCAAAGGCGGCAGCGCCCAATCGTGTTCGGTCAACGGCGATGCCGCGCTGCCGCAGGCGCGCGGCAACACTCCGCGTCATGAGGCCGCCCATGATCAAACCCAAGGGCCAGGCAATCAAGCTGAGTGCGCCCGTGAACAGGCAAACGAAGACCCGAGCCCAACGCTCATTCCGCGGCAACGCCGCCAGTCTCTCGAGCCCGTGTGCCACTGCATCCGTCTGCGCCAGGGCATAGGCAAACAGCACCATCAAGCTCATTTGGGCAATGAAACCAAGCAGCTTGGCGAGGCCCTCGCCCCACGCAACCAGCACCTCGGTCGGCGTGGCCGGGGTCGCGGCAACGGCGATGACCATCGACGCCAGGGTCATGCCAATCGCGAACGTGAAGGGGTCAGGAATCAGCGAGCTCAGGCCTCCCTCACTCCGCCCCAGGCCCCCTCGATTGCGATTCATTAGCTGACTCCTGAAATGCGTGTTGGCCACCATCGTAAACTACCGCCATGGACCACAGCGACCGAGGCCTCCGATCCAACGCGCCTCAGTGCCAACGCACCGGGACGCGTTTCACGTTGTGGGCCCCTGCGCCAAGTTAAGCCATGGTCAGGACCAGCTTGCCCACCGCTCGTCGCTCCGCCAAAGACGCGAAGGCATCACGATACGACGCGAGCGGGAACGTGGTCACCTGCGGGCGCAGCTGACCATCGGCGAACATGTTCGCTAACCGGCGAAAATTCTCTGCCGAAGCGGCCGGCTCTCGCTCAGCCCACGAGCCCCAAAAGACCCCTACGATCCGGGCGCCCTTTAGGAGTGCCAAGTTAAGTGGGATCTTCGGGATCTCCCCAGCGGCAAAGCCAACCACGAGGAAGCGACCATCCCAGGCAATGGCGCGCAACGCGGCCTCGCTGTACGCACCCCCTACCGGGTCGTAGACGACGTCGGCACCGCCATTGGTGATGTCCTTGATCTGCTCCTGGAGCGCCTTCGGATCGAGGTTGCTGTAGTCGATTCCCTCGTCGGCACCCGCTTCCCGAGCAGCCTCGAGCTTGGCCGCCGAGCTGGCCGCAGCCACCACCCGCGCACCCATGGCTTTGCCCAACTGCACCGCCGCCAAACCCACGCCACCACCCGCACCGAGCACCAATAGGGTCTCGCCTGCCGCAAGGTTCGCCCGTTGCTCGAGCGCATGGAGCGACGTACCGTAGGTAATTGCAACCCCTGCACCGGTCTCGAACGGCATGCCCTCCGGCATGGGAATGATGCTCTTGGCCGGCACCGCCAACTTTTCGCTAAAGGCACCCACCAACCCCGACGCGACCACCGTAGCGATCACCCGGGCGCCGATCTGGAGGCCCGTGACCCCGTCGCCCAGACCGGAGATCACCCCCGCACATTCGCCGCCAGGCACGAAAGGCAGTGTCGGCTTGGCTTGGTAGCGGCCCGCGATCATCAACAAATCGGGGAAGTTGACACCAGCGGCACGGACATCGATCAAGACCTCGCCAGGCCCAGGCTGGGGTTCGTCAATGGTCTCGATCGTCAGATTCTCGTACGAGCCAAGCTCCCGGCACAAAAGCGCGTGCATGATTCTCCTTTGAATGGTCTCGCCTTGAATGGGTTAGCCGCCGAGGCCCAGCTTCTCGGCCGCTTGGCCGAAAAACTTGATCCCCTGGCGTGACCCATCCGTGAACTCTTCCTGACCGTCCGGATCGACAACCGATGTCCAGTTTGCGGCGACCCCTTCGGGGGTGCATTGATCTGGCAACAGGTTGATACCCGCCGTCTCGTAGATCACGGCGCGCGCGAAACTGCCTCCACCCGCCGACAGGATGGTCCGATTCGGACCATCCTCACTCACCAGATAGAGCAAGCCCGCGGTCACCGACTCGGGGGCCAGCAGCGTCAGCGCTTCAACCGGCAACAGGCCTTCGGTCATGCGGCTGCGCGCACACGGGGCCAGGCAATTGACCCGAATGTCGTACTTCGCGCCCTCGATCGCCAGAGTATTCATCAACCCCACCAAAGCCAGCTTGGCGGCACCGTAGTTGGCTTGGCCGAAATTGCCGTACAGGCCGGTCGAAGAGGTGGTGAACACCACCCGACCATAACCCTGTGCACGCATGGTGTTCCACGCCGCTTGCGTACAGTGGACGCTACCCATGAGGTGCACATCGAGCACCGCGCGGAAGTCTTCGAGGCTGCTCTTGTGAAAGCTCTTGTCGCGCAAGATCCCGGCATTGTTGACCACGATGTCGATCCGGTCCCAGCGATCGACCGCCAGCTGCATCATGGCCGCTGCTTGCGCGGCGTCGGCAACGTTGGCGCCATTCGCCACGGCGTCGCCACCCGCCGCCTCAATCTCACGGACCACCGCCTGCGCAGCTGCGCTGGAACCGCCAGTGCCATCGCGCGCGCCACCGAGGTCATTGACCACAACCTTGGCACCGCGCGCCGCAAGTCCCAATGCGTGGGTCCGGCCCAGGCCGTTGCCCGCGCCAGTGACAATAGCAACCCGATCGTCGAATCGAATGCTCATGGCGCCACCTCCGACCTCAAGACATACATGGCGAGCATCTCGGCCACCAACGCCGGTCGGGATGCGCCCTCAATCTCCACCGTGGCCTCTTGGGTCACCAAGATGTGACCAGGCTTCTTCTCGGAAACGTCCAATACCTTGCTCTGCAGGCGGACCCGGCTCCCAACCTTGACCGGCTGTAGAAAGCGAACCTTGTTGAGCCCATAGTTGAGCGCCATGGCCACGCCCTCGGGCACCAAAGCCTCTTCCGCCATCAAGTAGGGGATAAGCGACAGGCTTAAGAACCCATGCGCGACGGTGCCACCCAAGGGTGTTTTCGCTGCTTGCTTGGGATCGACATGGATGAACTGATGATCGCCGGTGGCGTCGGCAAAGAGGTCGATCCGATCCTGATCGATGCGCAACCACGGCGACGGGGGCCGCGGTTGTCCGGCCTGGCTGAACAACTCGTCTCGAGAAACAACGGTCGGCAATGGGCTGGCCTCCAGTAGATGAACAGATCACGCGGTACGCGTCCATTGTAGCGAGGCTCATTCAGGAGCAGGCGGTTGAGCGCAATATCCTCCTTTGAAGCTACGCCGCCCACTGAGCATTCCGACAGTCGGAGATCGCATTGCGCAGACCGTCGTCAAGATGGTGTTCGAGCCCGTCGTGGAGCCGTATTTCCATGATGAGTCGTACGGGTACCGTCCTGGCCGGTCGGCGCATGATGCGATCGGCATCGCTCGGCAGCGCGGCAAAGACGTAACGGGGGCCACATGATGAAGGCGGCGACCCATGGCCGAAGCCTCTGGCGGATTGGGGTGCCTCCGGTTCTGTGACTCAGGCGAATTGACGCTCCGCTCGATCAGGTAAGCGTTCGCTGCCTTGCGTTCTCGAACGACTGGTGGCCGGAGACGCGGAGCAATGCTACCCTCCTGGCGCTGGCAAAGCGTCGTCGCCAGGAGAACCGAATGAATGTACTGATGATTTCGCCGGGCTTTCCCGCCGAGATGCCGTTTTTTACGCATGGTCTGGCTGAGGTCGGTGCGACCGTTCTCGGTTTGGGTGACCAACCGGCCGCGATGTTGCCGGATCCCGCTCGGCATGCGTTGAGTGACTACCTGCGTGTGGGCAATCTGTGGGACGAGGCAGCGGTGGTTGCCGAAGCCGGTCCCTGGGCCGCCGCGCGCAACGTCGCTCGGGTGGAGTGCCTGTGGGAACCTGGGATGTTGCTGGCCGCTCGGTTGCGTGAAGCACTCGGCTTGCCGGGGCTATTAGTCGAGCAGACCGTGCCGTTCCGCGACAAGGAGCGGATGAAGCAAGTGCTCGACGCCGCTGGGGTGCGCACACCGCGCCACGACCGCGCCAGCAGCAGTGGCGAAGTCCGCTTCGCTGCCGAACGGATTGGTTATCCGTTGATCATCAAGCCGATCGCGGGTGCGGGCTCGGCCGACACCCACCGGGTGGACGGACCCGACGACCTCGAGCGGGTTCTGCGCCTGATTCGCCACGTGCCAGAGGTCAGCGTCGAGGAGTTTATCGACGGCGAAGAGTTCACCTTCGACACCATCTGCTCGGGTGGCCACGTGCACTATGCGAACATCGCTTGGTATCGGCCGCGGCCGTTGATCGCCCGGACCCAAGAGTGGATCAGCCCACAGACCATCAGCCTGCGCGACTTCGATGCACCGCATCTGGCCGCCGGCCGTGCCATGGGGAACCAGGTACTCGAAGCACTCGGGTTTCGTACCGGGTTTACCCACATGGAGTGGTTTCTCAAGGAAGACGGCGAGGCAGTGTTTGGTGAGATCGGTGCCCGGCCGCCGGGTGCGCGCTCGGTCGACATCATGAACTACGCGTCCGACCTCGACGTGTACCGAGGTTGGGCCGAGGCGATCTGTCACCGTCGCTTTACGCAACCGATCACGCGCAAGTACAACGCGGCGGTAATCTTCAAGCGGGCGCAGGGACAAGGGCGCATTCGTCGCATCGAGGGCCTCGAAATCCTGCGCCGGGAGTTTGGGAACTACTTGGTGTGCGAGGACCTGGCGCCGATCGGTGCGCCGCGGCGCAACTGGAAGCAAAGCCTGGTTTCGGATGGCTACCTTGTTGTGCGGCATCCGGACCTCGAGACCGCGATGCACATGGCCGATCGAGTGGGTACGGACTTGCAGTTGTTCGCCAGTTGAGACCAAAGCGGCCGCGAGATGCCTCGCGCGAGCGGGCAGCTCTCACGATCTCCGGGCCATGGCAAAGGCAATGGATTATCAGCATCTGGGTTGGGTTCGTCCGCGCTCTGTCAGCGAGGAGCCCGAAGGTTGGTGTGGTAGAAACTGCCGCTCCCGGGCAGTGAGCCGTCCGCCAACCTCTCGGAGTACGCTTTTATGAGCCGACGTCCGCCGTCGTTACTCGCCTTGCCGACCCTCCACGTCGCTGACATCGAGCTCCCGCGTGAGCTGGAACCGTTGTATGGGCTGGCCTACAACCTGTGGTGGGCGTGGACACCGGAGGCCCGGGCACTGTTTGCGTCGATCGATCCCGCCGCCTGGGCGCGATACCGCAACCCGGTCCAGCTGTTGATCAATGTCGAGCCGAGGCACTGGTACCACCTGCTCGACGACGAAGACTTCCTCGTCCGTTACCGGTCCGTGATGGCGTCGTTCGATGCCTACATGGACGACACGGAAACGTGGTTTGCGCTGAGCGGACACCCCCAAGCGGAGACCATTGCGTACTTTTCGATGGAGTACGGGCTGCATCAGTCCCTGGCCATCTACTCCGGTGGCCTCGGGGTTCTGAGCGGCGATCACTGTAAGAGCGCGAGCGATTTGGGCCTGCCCTTCATTGGCGTGGGTCTGCTCTATCGCCGGGGCTATTTTCAGCAAACGGTCGATTCGGATGGGTTGCAACAACACGTGTACCCCGAGTACGACTTTTCGCGACTGCCGCTTCGGCCCTTGGCCAACGGCACGGGCAAGCCGTTGCGGGTCGCGGTGCCGTTGCCTGGGCGGGACGTGGTGGCTCAGTTGTGGCTGGCCCAGGTCGGTCGCGTACCGCTGGTGCTTCTCGACACCGATGTCCGGGAGAATGATCCGGCGGATCGCCCGATCGCCAATCAGCTCTACGTGAGCGGTCGTGAGATGCGGCTGGTGCAGGAGTTGGTGCTGGGCCGTGGTGGCGTGTTGGCGCTCGAAGCGTTGAAAGTCGAACCGCAGGTTTGGCACATCAACGAGGGGCACAGCGCCTTCCTCCAGCTCGAGCGATTGCGCACGATGGTGAAAAAGGGTGGCGCCGTCGACGACGCCTTGGAACAGATTTCGGCAACGACCGTTTTCACGACTCACACGCCTGTTCCTGCCGGCAACGAGCAATTCGATCGGGCGCTTGTGGCCAAGTACCTCGATAGCTGGTGCGGCGAGGTTGGTGTCAGCCGGCAGCACCTGTTCGCCCTCGGCACGGCGCGCGAGGATGATCCATCGTTCAACCTCACGGCGTTGGCCATCCACACCAGTCGATGCGCAAATGGTGTAAGTGAGCTCAATGCCGAGATCGCAAGTCGAATGTGGCGCCACCTCTTCGAGGATCCTGCTGATCAGGCGCAAGTACCACCTGTTTGTCCCATCACCAACGGTGTTCACACCGGAACGTGGCTGGGGGTCGACCTGCGTGGGCTCTATGAACGCCACTTGGGGCATGATTGGGCGGATCGGGTACGCGATTCGTCCCTGTGGGATCGGGTCCGGGGGATACCAGACGACGAGCTGTGGACGGCGCACCAAGCGCAGAAGGCGCGGTTGGGTCGGTTCTGCCGTTCGTTGTTGTTGGAGCAGCGGGCTCGTCATGGCAGCGCGCCGGACGAGCTGCGCGCCGTTGGTGGCCTCTTCGACCCGGAGGCGCTCACCATTGGATTTGCACGGCGATTTGCGACCTACAAGCGTGCCAGCCTCGTGTTTAGCGATCTCGAGAGACTACGCGCGCTCTTGGCCCAAGAGGATCGACCCGTTCAGATGGTCTTTGCGGGCAAGGCGCACCCTGCGGATCGACCCGGTCAAGAGTTGATTCAAGAGATCTTTCGTTTGAGTCGCTCCGAGAGATTGATCGGCAAGACATTCTTCCTCGAAAACTACGATATTCGAATGGGTCAGATGCTGGTCCAAGGGGTCGACGTTTGGCTGAACACGCCACGACGGCCTCATGAGGCGAGCGGTACGAGCGGTATGAAGGTAGCCCTCAACGGTGGGCTCAACCTCTCGATTCTCGACGGTTGGTGGCCGGAGGGTTGGAACGGAAAGAACGGTTGGGCGATCGGCGCCGGTCATCACGGGTACGACGACGAGGCCGAGCAGGATCGAGCCGATGCATCGTCGCTCTATGCCCTGCTTGCCGATGAGGTCATTGCGCCCTATTACGATCGCAACCAAGCGGGCGTCTCGGTGTCGTGGGTCGCGATGATGAAAGAGGCGATCGTTACGTTGTCACTGGCGTTCTCGTCCGACCGCATGGTGCGGGACTACGTCGAGCTAGCGTACTTCCCTTCGTAGGGGTCCGGACGGCGCCTCATGGGGTCGTGTCTCCGTGGGTGAGGTCGATCACGTCGATTTCGATTTCGCCCATCAATGGCACGATCCCGGCCATGTCGATCAAGGCGGAAGCGTCGTCATCGAAGGCCGAGGTGGCGAAGGCGATATGCGCGGCGTCAAAGGCACGGTCCAGCGTAGCGTCGAGATCGATCCAAGTACCGCCAATCAAGGCTTGCGACCACATGTGGTAACCGAAGATTTTGGATGCGCCCACGAACTGATCAACGTAGATCAGGCCGGTCACCACCCGTGCAGGGATCTTGGCGGCCCGCAGCAAGGCGGTCAGCAGCATGCTGTGCTCGGTGCAGTCGCCCGAGCCCGTTTCGGCGACCTCGGTTGCGGTTGCGAGCAGAGAGTTGAGATTCTTCGACGTCAAATGGCCCGCCACGAAGGCGCGCAAGGCCTCCGCGCGTTGGGCAGTGGTGGAATCGGGTGGCACCTGAGCAAGCGCCTGTTTCAGCAGTGCTTGGACGCCCGGATCAGCATGGTCGAGAAAGGTCGTAGCGCGCAGGAATTGAGCGTCATCGATCGCTTTGTCCGCGGGCTGACGATCGCCGAGCGAGACGGTCACGACGACGCCGTCGGACGATTTCGCGCCGGGCTTGGCACGTTGCGCCCCCACCGATGGTAGGGCGATGGCCGCCCCGTCGCGCCGACGGACCCGGTAAACCGCTCGCGATGTCGCGCGTGGCCGATCTAGGGTCCGATCGGGATAGATGAACGACTGCACGAGCAACTCGGGCGCGCCCGCCTTGGTAAGGGCCGTCTCCCGGTCCGTGAGTTCGAGGGTCATGTCGATGCCCATGAACGGCGTCACGCTCTTGATCAACAAACCGTCCGCGTCGAGATCGGCTTCAGTGACCAAGCCCGGCGCAAAGCTCATGCTTTGGGTCCAGCGCGTGGTTACGTAGGTCTTGCCACCCTTGCGGACGGTTTGAGGCAGGTGTTCGAGAACCCGTTTCCATTGGGTTTCGACCAGATTCACCCCCAGCTGCGGATCGAGCGACCGGATCGTGAAGCTGGTGTCGCCCGCCTTCAGGTGATTGCGGATGGCCTCTTGCGCCCCCAACGGCGTGAGCCATTCGCCCTCGGGGCCCGGCAAACGGGCGGTTTTGGTGTCGTCGCCTTGCTTCGTGGTCGACCGAACGCCGTCCGGCAGAAAGTCGTAGGTCGTTTCGGTCGGCGTTTGGCCAAGCAATTGACGCGTCCACGCTTGGACCGGTTCGCCATCGGCGTTCTCGACGAAGCGGCTGGCCATTTCGAATCGAATCGCCGCGCCGCCGCGCGACAAGGCCAAACGCGAGTCACTTTCGGTGATGCGCTGGCCCTCGCGCTCGATGTCGCGAGCGACCATCCACCCGGCTGGCTGGCCACCGAGGGCAACGCGGTACCAATACTCCGTGGTTTCGGCGGCGCTTGGCCCGACGGTCATGAAGCTCAGCACGATCGCGGCAATGGCTGCGATTGGTGGCCTGGTACAGGCCCTGGTCGAGGTCGGCATGTGGTGTTTCATGGAAGATATTGCTCCGTATCCGGCCAAGAATAGCGCTTCCAGCGGCACGGTCGGTGTGCGACTTGCTGATGTGGGCCGGGAAGGTGTCGTATCGAAGGTGTCATCCAGTCTCCGATTGTCCGATTATAGGGGTCGTAGATTATGGGATTCAATCGCGCGCGCGAATCGGCCGCTGCGAGAAGTGATATTGATTGCAACCTTTTCGCAAGGACTGCCGTACCTCAATACGAGCTTCTTCCTCTCTCTCCAACCCCCGCGGAACGCGTCGTTTCGTGGGGGTTGGTCTTTGGGGCCAAAATCGCGAAAACGGCGCCGGTCGGGACCGCGACTCGCTACAATGGCCGGATGATGAACGAACCGATCCACGTGGTCGGCGGCGGGCTGGCAGGCACCGAATGTGCGTACCAGCTGGCCTCCCGCGGTTACGATGTGGTGCTGTACGAGATGCGACCCGTTCGCTCGACGCCAGCGCACAAGACCGGTGAGTTGGCGGAGTTGGTGTGCTCCAACTCGCTGCGCAGCGACGATCCGTTGCACGCGGCCGGGCTACTCAAGCGTGAGATGGAAGCGTTCGGCTCGCTGATCATCGGCTCCGCGCGTTCGTCTTCGGTGCCTGCGGGCATGGCGCTGGCGGTCGATCGTGACCGGTTTGCCGAAGCCGTTACTTCGGCGATCGAAAGGCATCCGCGGATCACCATCGTGCGCGACGAAGTCACCACCCTGCCCGAAGGCGATGTCGTCTTGGCGACGGGGCCCCTGACATCGGAAGCCATGTCGACGGTGCTGCAGGGCCTGCTTGGCGACGATTACCTGTACTTTTATGACGCCATTGCTCCGATCGTCGATGCCGAGTCGCTCGACATGAACATCCTCTTCGCGCAGTCTCGCTGGGGCAAGGGCGAAGGCGACGACTACCTGAATGCACCGTTCACCAAAGATCAGTACCTCGCGTTCCACACGGCCCTGCTCGAAGCCGAGGTGGTCAAGCCCCACGAATTCGAGGACACCAAGTTCTTCGAAGGCTGCCTACCGGTCGAAGAGATTGCCGCCCGCGGTGTCGATACGTTGCGCTTTGGGCCGATGAAGCCGGTGGGCCTCACCACCCCCGACGGCGAGCGTCCCTATGCGGTGGTGCAGCTCCGGCAAGAAAACCTGGCCAAGAGTCACTTCAATCTCGTCGGCTTTCAGTCACGCATGGCCTGGGGCGACCAAAAGCGCGTCCTGCGGATGATTCCCGGTCTCGAACAGGCGTCGTTCGTCCGCCTTGGCCAGATCCACCGCAACACCTTCATCAACGCGCCCATGCACCTCGACCCCTTCTACCGCTCGAAGGCCCATCCGCGCGTTCGCCTCGCGGGTCAAATCACCGGCGTCGAGGGCTACTTGGAGTCCGCGGCCACCGGTCTCGCGATCGCGCTCTACTTCGACCTCGAGCGGCGTGGCGTCATGGCCAAGCCCTTCCCACCCACCACCGCCCTCGGCGCCATGAACCGTCACCTGGTCGAGTCGCGGGCCAAGAACTTCCAACCCGCGAACATCAACTACGGTCTCTTTACCGACCTCGAAGGCCGGATCAAGCGCAAAGAACGTCGCGGCCACTACGCCGCCCGTGCCCAAGAATCACTCGCGGTCTGGATGGGCCATCATGGTTTCCAGGACCAGCGACCGCCGGTGCCGGTCGAAGCGGATGAAGCAGAGCGGACGGAAACGGCGGACGTAGCCGTCTAGCAATGCGTGATCTCTGCCGACAGTTTCTCGATCACCTGACCCTCGATCGCAACCTTTCGCCGCGGACGGTCCGTGCGTATGAAGGCGACCTTGCGCGGTTTCGGCTGTTCTTGGTCGAATACTACGGTCGGGCGGAAGAACAGCTGCGCCCCCTCGATGTCGAGCCGCCGGCGGTTCGTGCGTTCTTGGCGGCGCTAAGCCGCGATGGTTTGGCACCGGCGACCCGGGGGCGCGCCCTTTCGGCTGTGCGGAGCCTGTTCGCTTGGGCTTGTCGCGAGGGCATTCTCGGCGCCAACCCGGCGGCACGGGTGCGGACACCGAAGCAAGACACGAGATTGCCGCGTCACCTGCGTCCGGGTGAGGTCGAGGCCTTGGTCGAGACTCCTAGCGACCCCGCTGCCTCTCCTTATGTTCAACCCGAGAACGAGTCGTTGACCTGTCGTGATCGGGCTTTGCTCGAATTGCTGTACGCGACGGGGCTACGGGTCAGCGAGTTGGTGAGTCTCGACTGGCCCGATATCGATCTCGGCGGTTGCGTGCTGCGGGTGATGGGCAAGGGCGGCAAGGAGCGGATGGTGCCGTTCGGACAACCCGCAGCAGATGCCTTGCGTGCGTGGCTCGAAGAGTGGGACGAGCGTCGGGCGTTGTGCGCGCACGAGGCGGCCGGTGTCGCGGACGAACCGGTGTTCTTGCACCACCGCGGAGGGCGGCTGAGCGACCGCTCCGTGCGTCGCATTATCGATCGCTACACCGCCGCCGCCGGGGTTCCCGCGGGCGTCCATCCACACACCTTGCGTCATACCTTTGCGACCCACTTGCTCGAGCATGGAGCGGATCTGCGGGCGATTCAGGAGTTGCTCGGTCACAGCTCGCTCGCGACGACGCAGCGCTACACCCACGTCGATATCGATCGGCTCCTGCGCGTCTACCGCGACAGCCACCCTCGCGCCCGCGACGAGTCGTGATCCAGCGGTGGGTCAACGCCTGCGAGACTGATACAATTCGCCGTCCCATGAGTCGAATGCATGCAACGACGATCTTGATGGTTCGCCGCGACGATCAAGTGGTGATGGCCAGCGATGGCCAGGTGACGCTCGAAAACACGATCATCAAAGCCGGGGCCAGCAAGGTCAAGCGGCTGGGCAAGGCTGGTGACGCACGCAGCGTGCTGGTGGGCTTCGCGGGCAGCGCTGCCGACGGGCTAGCGTTGTTCGGTCGCTTCGAGTCCAAACTCGACGAGTTTCAAGGCAATCTGGAGCGGGCGGTGGTGGAGCTGGTCAAGGACTGGCGTACCGATCGCGTGATGCGTCAGCTGCAGGCCATGATGATCGTCGCCGGCAAAGACCAGAGCTTTCTGATGTCGGGCAACGGTGACCTCATGCAATCCGATGACGGCGTTCTGGCCATTGGTTCCGGTGGCAATTTCGCTTTGGCAGCGGCCCGCGCGCTCCTACAGCACACCGATATGGATGCCCGCACGGTGGTCGTCGAGGCGATGAAGGTTGCTGCCGATATCTGTGTTTTTACCAACGACCAATTAACGGTCGAGGACATTTGATCGTAGACACGGCCCTTGCGGCTGTGGGACTTGCTTCATGAGCAACACAACCAGCGATACCCCATCACTCGACGCCTTGACCAAGGGCCGGCTGCTCGACGACCTGACGCCGCGCGAAATCGTGGCTGAGCTCGACAAGTTTGTCGTGGGGCAAGCCGCTGCCAAGCGTGCGGTTGCCATCGCACTCCGTAACCGTTGGCGACGACAACAGATCGAAGGCCCCATGGCCGAAGAAATCGTGCCCAAGAACATTTTGATGATCGGGCCGACCGGTGTCGGCAAGACCGAGATCGCACGCCGGCTCGCGCGCCTGGCGTCCGCGCCGTTCATCAAGGTCGAGGCGAGCAAGTTCACAGAAGTTGGGTACGTGGGCCGCGATGTCGAGTCGATGGTTCGCGACTTGGTCGAAATTGGGATTGCGATGGTTCGTGAGGAATGGCGTCAAGCTGTACGGGAGGCCGCTGACGTTCGGGCGGAAGAACGCCTCTTGCAGCTGTTGGTGCCCGAACCGGAGCTCACCACGCCTGGCTTCGAGCCTGGCGAGCCCGGGACGACGATGGCGACCACCCGCGAGCGCTTTCGCGAGAAGCTGCGGGACGGCAAGCTCGAAGACAAGACGGTCGAGATCGAAGTGGAAGAGACCCGGTTTCCGAGCCTCGAGATGTTCACCCCGCAGGGCGGCGTCGAGGAAGTTGGCATCAACCTCAAGGACATGATGCCCGGCCTGTTCGGCGGGCGCCGCCAACATCAGCGGCTGACTGTTGCCGAAGCCCGCGAGGTGCTCAAGCAGCAAGAGGCCGAGAAGCTCATCGATCAGCGTCAAGTCGCGCGCGAAGCCCGCACCCGGGTCGAGCAAGGCGGCATGATTTTCTTGGACGAGATCGACAAGGTGGCAGGGCGCGAAGGGGGCCGTGGACCGGACGTTTCACGCGAAGGCGTCCAGCGCGACCTGCTGCCGATCGTCGAAGGCACGACGGTCACCACCAAATACGGCATGGTCAAGACGGACCACATCCTGTTTCTGGCGGCCGGTGCCTTTCATGTTGCCAAGCCGTCGGATCTCATTCCCGAACTTCAAGGCCGTTTTCCCATTCGCGTCGAGCTCGACGCCCTGGGGCAAAAGGAGTTCGTGCGCATCTTGACCGAGCCGGAAGCATCGCTCACCAAGCAGTACATCGCCTTGATGGCCACCGAGAAGGTCGACATCAGCTTTAGTGACGATGCCGTAGAGACGATCGCTCGACTCGCTGTCGAGGTCAATGCCCAAACCGAGAACATCGGTGCTCGTCGCCTCGCGACGCTGCTCGAGCGGTTGCTCGAAGAAGTCTCCTTCGGCGCTCCCGATATGGACGGCGTCTCGTTGGCCATTGACGCTGCGTACGTCGAGGGGGCGCTTGCGGATATCGTAAAGAACGAGGATCTGAGTCGCTACGTGCTGTAATCCGAGCCAACGTCGGTCCCAACCCAACCCATCCGCCTTGATGAGAGCCATGTCGAAACTGCCTGCCCATCGCGCTGCCTTGTCCTGTCTCGCGCTCGTTCTCGTGACCCTATCGGCTGTTGGCTGTGGCAAGAAGGGCGATCCCTTGCCGCCGTTGCGTATTGTCCCGCAGCCCACGACGGATCTGAAAGTCAGCCAACAGGGCAATCTGCTGCTGCTCGAGATGACCTACCCGGCGGTGACCTCCAGCGGGGCCGCGCTCAATGGTGTCGACGCGGTCGAGTTGTTGAAGTTGGTGTTGCCGGCGCCTACGATTGCCGATGCCGAGGATGCCGAGGATGCCGAGGATGACTCGGATAAGGACACAGACGAGGCGGATTTGGACGAGGCGGTAAAGCCCGTTGCTGTGCCGATGGTGACGCCAGCCGAACCGCAGATCTTCGCGACCAGCGCCAAGGTCCTGCAAACCCTGCGGGGTGCCGAGCTTGGTGCGACGGTGACAGGGGACCGAATCGCCATCAAGCTACCGCTCGAGAAGACCGACGCCGATGAGCCGGAAGCGCTTCACTTTGCAGTCAGGACCATCAAGCTCAACGAGCGGTCCATGCTGTCCAATCGGGTCGCGATCGTGCCCATCGAGGCCCCGGCCCCGCCCACGAATCTTACGCTCGACGCCGCAGCCAATGGCGTCACACTCGGTTGGCAAATCGAAGGTGAGGATCCGGCTTTTTTCGATGTCTTCCGGCGGCTGGCGCAAAATCGAGGCTACGGCAAGCCGGTCGGTCAGATCCCTGGCAACCGTCGCGAGTACTTTGACCGAACGCCAAACTACGGCCAGCGCTACATCTATACGGTTCGAACCGTGGCCTCGCGCAAACCTCTGATCCTCAGCGCCGAGGCCGGCGAACGCGAGATCGACTATCAGGATCGCTTCGCGCCACCGCTACCTGCCCGGTTCGTCGCGCTCGGGGAGCGCGGGAGCGTTCGGTTGCGTTGGGATCGCAGCAATGCGAGCGATGTTGCGGGATACTTCTTGTTCCGACGCGACCCGGGCCGCGACTTCGAACGCTTGAACACGGAGCCGATCTCTGGACTCGAGTTTCTCGATGGTGGGCTGGCGGCGGGCCTCAGCTTTGACTACCGAATTCAAGCAATCGACGAAGTGGGTAACCTCAGCGACATGAGCCAGCCGATCGCGGCGACGGTTCGGTAGGCTCTGTTGAACCGGGCCTATCTTCTTTCTGGCGCGGGCAACGATTTTATCGGCCTGATCGAGCCGCCGCGGGCCCCGGAGCCCGCGGCGATTCGGGCGTGGTGTCGGAGGGGTTTGTCGGTGGGCGCGGATGGCGTCTTCTCGATCGAGCGGAGGGCCATGGCGGAGAGCGCAGGCGTTCGGATGGTTTATTGGAACGCGGACGGCGGTCGCAGTGACCTTTGCCTCAATGGCAGTCGATGTGCGGCAATGCTTGCGCTGGAAGCCGGTTGGGCGAGCGACGAGTTAACGCTCGAGACCGATGCTGGGGTCTTGATGGCCCGCCGGTTGGATGATCAGTCCATTGAGATCGACTTGCCGCCCATTGTCGAAACGGCCGTTGTCCGAACGCTCTTGGTAGCGGGTGAAGAGCCGGTCACCGGATGGTACATCAACGTCGGGGTGCCCCATTTCGTGGTTTCGTGTCCGACCTCGATGGCGGAAGCTCCGGTCTCTCGGCTTGGGCCACCCTTGCGGCGCCACGCCGACCTCGGCGTCGCCGGGGCCAATGTGCACTTTGTTCGTTTCGGTGGACCCCACGACCTCGAGATACGAAGTTTCGAACGCGGTGTCGAAGCCGAGACCTTGGCCTGTGGCACCGGGGTCGTTGCAGCGGTGGCGACCGGTCTTGCCGCAGGCCAGGTGAGCCTTCCGGTCGTGGCGCAAACTGCCGGTGGCTTTCGACTCAGCGTCTCGGGAACCGCTACTCCAAGCGATGCATCATCGGCTCAACCGGTGGGAGCCGCTTTTTCCTTGGCTGGCGATGCACGGGTTTTGGCGCGCTGCGACTTGCTAGCGGCATCTGAATCGGTTCCTTCAGGCATATCGTGGCGCGCGTGACGTACTATTAGGGCATGCGAATTCGCAAAGCCTTGTTCGTACTCACCGCACTCATCTTGGTTGAGGGCGCGCTCGAGGCACAACCGGTTCGGTTGTCCATGCCCGCGTTTGGCGATGAGGCCGCGGTCGAGGTTCATGACATGAACCGAAACCGCGCGCGCTCGGCTGCCGACATGGCCTTGCGTGAGTTGTACGAGATCAGCCGGCTGGTTGATCCGGACGGCGACGCGCCGGGTGGCATCGGCGTTGTGAACGCCGCGGCTGGCCAGGGTCCGCAGCCCCTGGATCCGCGTCTCGAGCCGCTCTTGCGGCGCGCCCAAAGCTACTGTTTCTGGTCCAACGGTGCCCTCGGGCCTGCATCGGGAAGCTTGTACCAAGTGGTCGAGCGCGCGCTACCTGGCAAGCCCGCTTCCGATGTGCTGCGCTCCGCACTCGCCAATGCACGGTGCGACGCCTTGCGGATCGCGGGGGGTGATCCCAAGCGAGTGGATCCGTCACCGACCCTCGATCTCGGAGGAGCCAGTCGTCTGGACCTACGGAGTTGGGGCCGAGGCTTCGCGGTCGATCGCGCCATAGCGGTGCTCGAAGAGCAAGGGGTAACCAACGCGATCGTCGAGAGTGGTCCGGTCCGCAGGGCCATCGGTGACGGTCCGACTGGGAAGGGTTGGCTTTCGATCCTGTCGTATCCCGGGATCGATCAACCGATTGATCGGGTCTGGCTGCGTGATCAGGCCCTGGCGGTCGGGCTGGCCTTGGCATCCACCATGGAGACAACCGTGGACTTCATTGATCACCGCGACGGCGAGCCGATCACGGGTGTGGTGGCGGTGGTCGCGGTTTCGACGTTGGCGGCCGATGCCCAAGGCCTAACCGTGGGGCTGGCCGTTCTCGGATTGCACGAAGGCATCATGCGGGTCGCTGACCTCAAGCCCCGACCTTCGGCGCTGTGGCTTCTGGGCGAAGGTACAGGCCAGCCTTTGCGTTCCGAGTATCGGTGGTCCGCCTTGGCGAAGGCTCGGCGTAGCACCACGGAGTAGACGCCCGTAGCTGATCTCTTGTAGCGGCCGTCGCCCCTGGCGGCCGTCATCTGATCTCTCGTAGCGGCCGTCGCCCCTGGCTGGCCGTCATCTGATCTCTTGTAGCGGCCGTCGCCCCTGGCGGCCGTCTTCGAAGCGGTCGAGAATGGGAGGCAGAGAACGGCCGGCACAGGTCCGGCCGTTACGGAAGTCGGGGCACCCAGGTAGACACCGCGCCACAAGCCTGGGGCTGAAGGCCCAGGCTCACCACAATCACCTCAGAGGTGCAGGAGACAAATTTCCCGCTGAATGCGGGAAGGTGTTTAGCCTGGGATTTCAATCCCAGGAGAATCGGCACCGGTTCCCGAATCTCAACAGGCGGGGTCGTCGAACACGACACGATTCGCAACGGGTTCCCGATGCGAAGGAAGTCGGGGCACCCAGTTAGACACCGCGCCACAAGCCTGGGGCTGAAGGCCCAGGCTCACCACAATCACCTCAGAGGTGCAGGAGACAAATTTCCCGCTGAATGCGGGAAGGTGTTTAGCCTGGGATTTCAATTCCAGGAGAATTGGCACCGGTTCCCGAATCTCGACAGGCGGGGTCGTCAAACACGACACGATTCGCAACGGGTTCCCGATGCGAAGGAAGTCGGGGCACCCAGTTAGACACCGCGCCACAAGCCTGGGGCTGAAGGCCCAGGCTCACCACAATCACCTCAGAGGTGCAGGAGACAAATTTCCCGCTGAATGCGGGAAGGTGTTTAGCCTGGGATTTCAATTCCAGGAGAATTGGCACCGGTTCCCGAATCTCGACAGGCGGGGTCGTCGAACACGACACGATTCGCAACGGGTTCCCGATGCGAAGGAAGTCGGGGCACCCAGGTAGACACCGCGCCACAAGCCTGGGGCTGAAGGCCCAGGCTCACCACAATCACCTCAGAGGTGCAGGAGACAAATTTCCCGCTGAATGCGGGAAGGTGTTTAGCCTGGGATTTCAATCCCAGGAGAATCGGCACCGGTTCCCGAATCTCAACAGGCGGGGTCGTCAAACACGACACGATTCGCAACGGGTTCCCGATGCGAAGGAAGTCGGGGCATCCAGTTAGACGCCGCGCCACAAGCCTGGGGCTGAAGGCCCAGGCTCACCACAATCACCTCAAAGGTGCAGGAGACAAATTTCCCGCTGAATGCGGGAAGGTGTTTAGCCTGGGATTTCAATCCCAGGAGAATTGGCACCGGTTCCCGAATCTCGACAGGCGGGGTCGTCGAACACGACACGATTCGCAACGGGTTCCCGATGCGAAGGAAGTCGGGGCACCCAGGTAGACACCGCGCCACAAGCCTGGGGCTGAAGGCCCAGGCTCACCACAATCACCTCAGAGGTGCAGGAGACAAATTTCCCGCTGAATGCGGGAAGGTGTTTAGCCTGGGATTTCAATCCCAGGAGAATCGGCACCGGTTCCCGAATCTCAACAGGCGGGGTCGTCGAACACGACACGATTCGCAACGGGTTCCCTATGCGAAGGAAGTCGGGGCATCCAGTTAGACACCGCGCCACAAGCCTGGGGCTGAAGGCCCAGGCTCACCACAATCACCTCAGAGGTGCAGGAGACAAATTTCCCGCCGAATGCTGAAAGGTGTCTAGCTCTAGCCTGGGATTTCAATTCCAGGAGAATTGGCACCGGTTCCCGAATCTCAACAGGCGGGGTCGTCGAACACGACACGATTCGCAACGGGTTCCCGATGCGAAGGAAGTCGGGGCACCCAGGTAGACACCGCGCCACAAGCCTGGGGCTGAAGGCCCAGGCTCACCACAATCACCTCAAAGGTGCAGGAGACAAATTTCCCGCTGAATGCGGGAAGGTGTTTAGCCTGGGATTTCAATCCCAGGAGAATTGGCACCGGTTCCCGAATCTCGACAGGCGGGGTCGTCGAACACGACACGATTCGCAACGGGTTCCCGATGCGAAGGAAGTCGGGGCATCCAGTTAGACACCGCGCCACAAGCCTGGGGCTGAAGGCCCAGGCTCACCACAATCACCTCAGAGGTGCAGGAGACAAATTTCCCGCCTACGGACGCTCTTCCAAGGGCAGGAACGGACGTGAGGCCGAGCCCGTGTAGACCTGGCGGGGACGGTTGATGCGTGACGCAGGGTTCTCGCGCATTTCCTTCCAGTGCGCGACCCAGCCTGGCATGCGGCCAAGGGCGAACAGGACCGTGAAGAGGTTCACCGGAATATTCATGGCGCTGTAGATCAAGCCACTGTAGAAGTCGACATTCGGGTACAGCTTGCGCTGGATGAAGAATTCGTCTTCGAGCGCGACCTGCTCGAGATTTTTGGCGATCTCGAGCCGCGGATCGTGGATGCCGAGCTCCTCGAGTACCGCGTCAGCGGCCTTCTTGAGAATCCGCGCACGTGGGTCGAAGTTCTTGTAGACCCGATGGCCAAAGCCCATCAGTCGGAATTCGCGGTTCTTCGCTTTGTCCACGTACTTGCGGTAGTTGCCCCCGTCCTCTTCGATCATGGAGAGCATCTCCATGACGCGCTGATTGGCGCCGCCGTGAAGCGGTCCCCACAAGGCGCAAACCCCCGCCGCGATCGAGGCGTAGAGGTTGGCCTGGCTGCTTCCCACCATCCGCACGGTCGAGGTACTGCAGTTCTGCTCATGATCGGCATGCAGGATCAGCAGCAGATTGAGGGCCTGGTCGAGCACCGTGTTGACTTTGTAGGGTTCGGCAGGCACCGCGAACATCATGTGCAGGAAGTTGGCGGTATAGGCAAGGTCGTTGCGTGGATAGATGAAGGGCTGGCCGATCGACTTCTTGTAGGAGAAGGCGGCCAGCGTCGGCGCTTTCGCGAGCAAACGGATGATGTTGAGGTCGATGTTCTCGTCCTTGTTGGCATGCGGATAGTAAGTCGAGAGCGAGGCGACCATCGACGACAGAATCGCCATCGGATGGGCGGTCGGCGGGTAGCCCTCGAAGAACTTCTTCATGTCCTCGTGCAGCATGCTGTGGTAGGTCAGCTGCTGGCGGAACGCCTCGAGCTCCTTCGCATTGGGGAGATCGCCGTAGATCAGCAGGTAGCAGACTTCGGTAAAACGAGCTTGCTGCGCGATTTCTTCGATCGGATAGCCACGGTAGCGGAGAATGCCATTCTCGCCGTCGATGTACGTGATGGCACTCTCGCAGCTACCGGTATTGCCGTAGCCGTTGTCGAGCGTGATGGCGCCGGTCCGCGCACGCAGCTTGCTGATATCGATACCGACTTCGCCTTCCGTGCCCAAGACGGTGGGTAGCTCGTGCGTCTTGTCGCCCAGCTCCAGTTTTGCGGTTCCCATTGCAGATCTCCTGGTTGCCGGAAGGCCGGCGTGCGAAAACGAGACGTACCCACCTACTTGTATGGGCTGGCTCGATACTCGATGATGAGGGGGGCTCGGTTTCGGAGAGCCGTCCGGGCTGCGAGAGTGTTGTCTGCACCCATGCCATCCGGCGGTTAGTTTACCGTTCGGGCTCGCAGGCGGCAAGGCGCTTCAGGTCAGTAGGCTGGTTGAGGTTGAGAAGCCAGGCTGCACGATCGCCGTAAGCGTCGAGATTCGCTCCTTCCAATGAAAGGATGGCGACGGAAGAATCGTTGGCAAGACGATGAAGCGCAAAATCGCCGGTAGCGACTCGTGCCGCAAGGGCTGCGAGGGCCGTCGGCCGATAACAAGCGCACAAGGGTTCCAGGCCCTGTCGATGCCGTGGGACGACCCAGTCGCCGTCTTTGTGGGAAGCCAACCACCGCAACAGTGGCATTGGAACCAACGGTAGATCACAGGCCAGGACCAAGAGATCGCGTTTTGGATACCGCGCCGCGGCGCCGAGGATACCGGCAGCCGGCCCGGCTCCCGGGCCGTCGGGCAGGGACTCGCCGGTCGTGGCAAGACCGCGGCCGCGATCGGCCACGGCTACTTCGTCACAACACGTGCGCAGGCGCCTAACGGCGCGATCGACGAGCGTCTCGCCGCCAAAGCGCACCAGGGCCTTGTCGAGTCCGAGACGTCGGGAACGCCCACCAGCCAGAACGATTCCCACCGGTCGACTCACCGTAGACTCGCGGAATGACGCAATGGCCAAGCCGTCTCGACCTGTGCCCGGAGCCAGCGAGCCGATGAAGAGAACGTGCTACAGCCGCTCGACCTTCGAGGCGCGTGCCCCTCGAGGACCAGCACTGGTCTCGAAGCGAACGCGTTCGCCTTCGAGTAAGGGCCGTGATTTTTCATCCGGCAGCAAAGTGTGATGGACAAAGATGTCTTCACTTCCTTCGTCCGGGGTAATGAACCCATAGCCTTTGGCCAGGCTGTACCACTTGACTGTGCCTTCCTGCATGCTTTCTTGCATGTCGTTTCATCCTCCCTGCAAACCACGATAGGAAAGCGTTGCCCTAGCACCAATCGGTGCTCGGGAACGTACGAAACGATCGGTGTCCAAGGGCAACGTCGATCGAGAATCGGGCAAGGAGGGTGAGGATGGTGCCGAAGGCCGGACTCGAACCGGCATGGATTGCTCCACACGGCCCTCAACCGTGCGCGTCTACCAATTCCGCCACTTCGGCACGAAGTGTTCGAGGTCCGATTCTATCTCCAACGACCTGTGAGGTTCAACGGTCGTGGCTTAGGATCCAGAAGGATCTTCAGTCGCGCCAGCATCGGCGGTGCCGGCCTCGGTTTCGTCACTGACGGCACCTTCCAGATCGTTGCTACCGGCGTCCTCGACCTCGTCTGGATCATCGGCAGCAGTAGCGCCTTCACCCTCGGCCGATGCGGCCTCTTCGCCGTCGGTCGTTCCGTCGGTCGTTCCGTCGGTCGTTCCCTCGGCGGCTTCTTCATCGCCCGCGGCGGCTGTCGCGGCGGCCGTAGTGTCGCCGTCACCGGTGGGTACGCCGCTCATGACAGACGATGCTCCGACATCGCTCTGCATCAGGCCGATCATCATCGTCGTTACGATGAACAGGATGAACGAGATTACGGTCAGCTTGTGCAACAGCGTGGCGGCGCCCTGCGCGCCAAATGCGGTCATGGTACCGCCGCCCCCGAACACGGAAAGATCCGCGCCCTTGCCTTGCTGGAGTAGTACAACGGCGATCAAGAATAGTGAGATCACCACGTGAATGAAGATGATGAGACCAAGAACCATGACGTTCCTCCGGCAGCGACCCCGGTGATGGGGCGGGAAAAAAGCGGCGCAGCGGAATCAGCTCCGCGCGCCGCAACTGCGGATAATAGCTGAGAAATCGCTGGCGTCAAGACTTGCGCCACCAACCAAGAAGCCATCGATGTCTTTTTGGGCAATCAATGAGGCTGCATTCGAGGGTTTGGCTGAGCCGCCATAGAGGATTCTCGTACGGGATGTCCGGGCTGAATTTGTCCGTTTGCCAAGCTCGGCGCGCAGGAAGGCATGGGCCTCTTGGGCGATTTCTGGGGTGGCGGTTTCGCCGGTACCGATGGCCCACACCGGTTCATAGGCGAGCTCGAAGCGACTGGGAATCGGGTTGTCCAACACCGCACCGAGTTGCCGGGCCAAGACTTCGAAAGTCTTTCCGGACTTGCGCTCGGCCGCGGTTTCACCCAGGCAGACGAGCGGCGTCAGGTCCGCTGCCAGGGCTGCCGCGACTTTGAGCGCCACGGTCACGTCGTCTTCGTGGTGGTCTGCGCGTCGTTCGCTGTGGCCACAGAGGACCCAGGTGCAACCCGCATCGGCCAATTGCCGTCCTGCGACGTCGCCGGTGTGAGCACCGGCCGACGCTGGATGGAGGTCTTGGCCACCGATGGCCACTGGGGTGCCGGCGAGGCCGTCGACGACGGTGTCGAGCAGAGGTGACGAGGGGAAGACGAGGATCTCGGCTGCGGGGGCGCCCAGCTCGCCAACGAAGGCACGACAGAATTCACGCACCTCGCCTCGGAGCTTGTTCATTTTCCAATTGGCGGCGACGATTGGGCGTCGGTCTTCGATTTTTTCTGCTTCGGTCATGAAGGTTTCTCCAAGATGGCTACGCCAGGCAGGACTTTGCCGGCCAGGAGGGCTAGCGAGGCGCCTCCGCCAGTCGAGACATGGCCGACCCGGTCCGCCAAACCCGCCCCGCGAACGGCCGCGACGGTTTCGCCGCCACCGATCACCGAGAAGCCCTTACAGGTTCCCAGTCCAGTCGCGACCGCCTGGGTACCCGCGTCGAACGGTGGTTTTTCGAAGACGCCCAGCGGCCCGTTCCAAAACAGGGTTGCCGCGCTGGCGCAGGCTGTGGCGAACGAGGCCCGTGTCTTGGGGCCGATGTCCACCGCCATGGTGCCTGCTGTGACTGCATCGACCGCCACCGTTTCGACGGTTCCGGGGTTGCCGAGGTCGTCGGTGATGACCAGATCTTCGGGCAGGAGAACCTGCACGCCGAGTGCTGTCGCACGTTCGAGGATCTCAGCCGCGACGGCGATGCGATCGGTCTCGACCAGCGAATGGGCCATGTCGAATCCACGGGCGGCGAGGAAGGTGTTGGCCATGCCGCCGCCAACCAACAGCACGTTCAAACGGGGCAACAAATTCTGAAGGGTGTCGATCTTGCCGCTAACCTTGGCGCCGCCGAGGATGCCCACGAAGGGGCGGGCTGGTTCGCCGAGCAGGGTACTGAGTACCTCTACTTCCCGAACGAGCAGATGCCCCGCGGCTTTGGCGGTCACGCGGTTGGCAACCCCGACGACCGACGCGTGGGTTCGGTGCGCGGTTCCGAAGGCGTTGCCCACGAAGATGTCGGCAAGCGCGGCCAGGCCTTGGGCGAAGGACTCGTCGTTGGCCTTTTCCCCGGCATGAAACCGGAGGTTCTCCAGCATGACGGTTGCACCGGGTTCCAGCGAGTCGACCGCGGCTTGCGCGGTCGGTCCGATGCAATCCTCGGCGAACCGAACGGGGCGATTCAGCATGGTCGCCAAATGCTCGGCAACAGGACGCAGGGAGAGTGCTTCGTCGGGGTCACCACCTGGCCGTCCGCGATGCGATGCCAAGATCACCTTGGCGCCCGCACCCGCCAATGCGTCCAGGGTTGGGCGCGCCTCCTCGAGGCGCGTGGCGTCGCGTACTTGCATGCCGTCGAGCGGCACGTTGAAGTCGACCCGGACGAGGACGCGCTTGCCGCGCAGCGACTCCATCCCCAGGTCGTCGAGTGCAATCAATCGTGGCATCGAGACAGCCTCCTCGTTGGGGTTGGAGCCAGCATTTCGGTCCGACATGCTACCGCATCGCAGGAAGATCGGTGATTTCGGCACGGGCCTTGCTTCGAAGACTTCGTAGGCGATGGATGCTCGTGGTCGCCCGCGTTGTGTACCGGTGGCGGTATCCTGCGTCGCAGTGGACCGTGTGGAGGTTGTAGTCATGTCCCTGAGGATGCGTCTGTTCGCGATGATGGGTGGTCTGGTGGCGCTGCTGGTGTTTGCCCAGTGGTGGTGGATCCGAGGCCTGACCCGTGACCTATCGGCCGAAGTTGGCGAGGTGGCCGTTTGGGTGGGCAACCACGTTGCCTCGGCCTTGGTCGAGGAGCGCCGTGCGCCGTGCGCTGGCTCGGGGTGCAGCGAGGTGATTCTCACCACCCGCGAGGTGGCACGTCAAGGCGACGCGGTGACGACGGGTGAGCGCGTGTTCGTTTTCAAGCGGCAGCCAAACGACGGCGATCGAAAGCCGAAGATCGAGATCGAAGCCCGAATCGAGGATCCGCCAACCGGCACCTCGGGAGCGCCGCCACCGAGTCCGGTGGTGGTTGTCGATCGCTCTTTGGATGCGGTGCGCGAGAAGCTCGAACGTCAGGGGTTTCGCGTCCATATGGGCGGCGATGACGGTGGGGAGACGGCCGCGTTGGTCGCGATCCACGACGTCGAGATCGCAATGATCCCCGAAGACCACGATCCCCATTTGGTGCTGCGGTTCCATACCAATCACGCCACATCCGAGACGATTCGCGCTTCGGCCGACCGCACCACTGGACCGGCTTCGAACGTGCGGCCGCTCGAGCACCGCATCCCGATCCCCGACGGTGGTGTCGAAGACAAGATCGAACGCTTTTCGCAACAGTTGCTCTTCGGCTCGGCTGGGTTCCTGGGCTTGGGTTTGGTGCTGGCCGCTGCCATCGCCCACAGGGTTGCAACGCCCATGCGACGCCTGTCCGAAGCGGCTCGCAGGCTGGGTGACGGGGAGCTGGGTACCCAAGTTGTGGTGGTGGGTGGCGACGCCGAGGTGGGCCAGGCGATGGCCGCGTTCAACCAAATGTCCAGCCGATTGGCCGCGCTCGACGCGCAATCACGTGCGCTTGCCGCGCGTCAGCATTTGAGCGAGATTGGTGAGATCGCCCGTGGTCTCGCCCATACCCTGCGAAATCCTCTGAATGCGCTCGGCTTGTCCGTGGATGAGTTGGTCGCACAAGCACCATCAACGGAGTCGGCGCAGGCTCTGAGCGGTACGGCGCGGCGTCAGATCCGGCGGATCGATCAAGGCATTCGGTCGTTTCTGACCCTCGCCAGCCAAGGTGGCGGTGCCACCGAGGCGATCGACGTGGCCTCCTTGGCGCGCGATGTGGCCTTGGAGGCGAGCCACGACGCGGGGCAGCGCCAGGTGACGGTCGCGGTTGACGTCGAGGGTCATCTGTCCCCGGTCTTGGGGGTTGAGGCTGAGTTGCGCGCAGTGTTGCAGGCGTTGGTGGTCAACGCGGTCGAGGCGAGTCCCGACGGAAGCCCTGTTCAGATTGCGTTGCGGTCTGAGCAAACGGACGAGGGTGAGTCGTCCAACGCGCTATTGGTCGAGATTATCGACCGAGGGCCGGGCCTTGCGTCGAGGGTCCGCGAGCGTCTTTTTACCCCTCACCTTTCGACCAAGGCCCACGGCTCGGGAATGGGACTGTTCCTCGCGCAACGGATCGCCACGACGCGCTACGGCGGTAGCCTGGCGCTCGACGATCGGCCAGGTGGTGGCACCCGTGCTGTTTTGCGTCTGTTTCCCCGTCGTGAGGAGGCGCTAGATGGATAGGGCGCCGCACCTCTTGGTCGTGGAAGACGAGCCAGATCAACGCCGGCTCGTCGCCGGTATTCTCGAGGCGGAGGGGTACCAGATTCATCAAGCCGGTACCCTCTCTGAGGCGCGCGATGCTCTTGAGAACCAATCGATTGACGTGATCCTCAGTGACTGGCAGTTGCCCGATGGTACCGGGCTCGAACTGCTCGAAGGCCTGCGCCAACGTGAGACCGCGAGCGCCGCACGAGTCGCGTTCGTCATGGTGACCGCCTACGGTACGATCGCCCGGGCGGTTGACGCCATTCGCGCTGGTGCGGACGACTACCTGGCCAAACCCTTCGAACGCGGAGCGTTGGTTCTGGCGCTCGAGCGGGTGCTGCGCGCGCGCGCTCTCGAGGACGAAAACCGCCGGCTCGCTGCAGCGTTGGATGAGCGTGATCGCTTGGTGGACTTGGTGGGCAGCGCACCCAGTATGCAGCGCCTGTTCCGGCGGGTGGAGAAGCTCGCCGGTACCGACGCCACTGTCTTGCTTACCGGCGAGAGCGGCACCGGTAAGGAGCTCGCCGCACGGGCTTTGCACGCGCTCTCCCGTCGTTCCGATGGCCCGTTCATTCCGGTCAATTGTGCGGCTATACCCGAAGGCCTTGTCGAGTCGGAGTTCTTCGGGGTCGAGAAAGGGGCATTTACGGGTGCGGATCGCGCGCGTGCCGGTTCATTCGAAGCTGCCCGCGGCGGCACCTTGTTCCTCGATGAGGTCGGCGAGTTGCCGGTCGCGGTTCAGCCCAAGCTCTTGCGAGTACTGCAAGAAGGGCGATTCAGCCGGGTCGGCTCGAGCCAAGAGATCCAGGCAGATGCCCGCATCATCGCCGCCACCAACCGCGACCTTGCGACCGAGGTTCAGCAGGGCGGGTTTCGCGAAGATCTCTACTACCGTCTGAATGTCGTGCCCTTGCGGATGCCGCCGCTGCGCGAGCGCCGCGAGGACATACCGCGCTTGGTTGAGCACTTCATCCAGCGTGCAGCACGGCGGCACGCCCTGCCGGTGTCGGACATGCCGCGCCATGTGCTCAAGCGGTTGATGGACCACCCATGGCCCGGCAACGTACGTGAGCTTGGTAATGCCGTCGAGCGTTTGGTGCTGTTGGCGGAAGACGGCAACCTGTCGCCGGATGATCTGCCCGAGAGCATGCAGGCCGACGCCACGGGCCATCCCACCTTTCGTTTGCCACCAGCTGGCCTGTCGTGGGATGCCCACGAACGGGATTGTCTACGTCAAGCGCTCGAGCTCACGAGTGGCAACCGTGCCCGCGCGGCGCGTCTGCTCGATCTGCCGTACAAGGCTTTCCTCTATCGGCTCGATAAATACGGGCTTGGCCAGTCCTGATTTCGGTAGGTATCTCCCCAAATCAGGATAGTACGACGGGCGAATGGGCATCCCAAGGCGTATTTCACCTGGCACGGCAGTTGCTCTACCCATTCTCGACGCGGCTTCCAGACCAAAACAAGATACCCATTCGATTCGAGGAGACTCACCATGAAGAAAGCCACCCTCTTGCTCATCGCTGCCCTACTCGCCTTCTCGTTTGCCGCCGCGGCGGACGAGCCGATCATCGAGCGCGAGATTCATCTCAAGATCGTCAGCGACGGCGGTCAGGTCGTTGACCTCGAAGATCTCGGTGATATGGAGCCGGGCGACCTGCAGACGGTTTACACGGACGACGGCACACCGGTCACTGTCGAGCGCAGCGAGACCAGCTTCGTGATCACCGTCGAGGGCGAAGATCCAGTGACCGTCGACATGGCGGCTCACGGTGCGATGATCGAAATCGATTGCGATGGCGACGATTGCGATCACAACGTGATCATCAAGAAGTTCATGGGCGGTGAAGGTGCCCACGGAATGTTCATTGGCGACGATGGAACCGAGATGCAACTGCACGCCGATTCCGAGCATGTCTGGGTCTCGGACGACAGCGAAGGTGGCGCCACCAAGCGGATCAAGATCATCGGTGACCATGGTGGTCATGGCGGTCATGGTGGCCCGATGGCGCGCCTCATCGCTTCCGGCGTGCTCGACGATCTCACCCCCGAGAAGCGCGCCGCCATTCTCGACGCGCTCGCCGGGCCCCATGAGGGCCATGAGCGTCGGATCAAGATCAAGACCCGCCACAGCGACGATGAAGAGAATTGATCGATTCGTAGGGGATCTCTCGCGTTTGTAGTCAAACGCGAGAGAAACGGCCGACGGAATCGTCGGCCGTTTTCCTATCTGGAGCTGTCGCCTCCGGCAGCCACCATTACTGTCGTCGACTGTCCGGCCTCGATCACAAAGGGGACCTCGGCGCTCATTCCAGGTGATCGGTCAACCGGAGTCCAGCGCCCAGGCGCCAAGCTGGGGATGGTCACGGCTTCGACCATCGGCGGCACACCGCCCTCAGGTACGAGGGTTTCGACTGCCGAGAACGGGATATAGCTGCCATCCGCCCGCACGAGGTGGAAGATGCGTGCAGCGACATTGAACGGTCCCTCCGACCCTTTCAGGGTCAGCCGTCCGCCGACGGGAGGCACCTCGAGAACCGTGTCGTCGGGCACGCGCAGCGCCCAAGTGGCAATAGGCTTCCCGGGCGCTTGTAGCCAAAGATTGGCGACGCCTTCAGAACGGGGTGCGAAGATCGCTTCGAAATGACCGGAGTCGTCAGTGTGAAAGACCCCGCCGCCCAACTCGGTACCGCCGATACCGGTCATGCTCGTGGCGCCCAGCGCGCCGGTGACCGGTATCCCAGCCATGGTCACCCGACCCCGCAATCGGGGACCTTCGGCCAACACCAGCGTAACGCCGTCCCGTGTTTCTTCGTCTGCAAGGCGCAGGGTCATCGGTTGGCTCCGCAGGTTCTCGCGGTAGGCGCGTAGGGTCCAGGTGGCGGCGGCGAGGTCCTCGAACGAGAACGTGCCATCGGTTCCGCTCTTCATGGCCCGTGGCCATCCCACCCGGCGCTCGCCGGCAGCACGATCGTTACTTTCGTGGGCTCGCACCCAGACGTCCGCGAGTGGGGCGCCGTCATCGTCTTCGACCCAGCCACGAATGACGCTACTCGGTAGTTGGATCAGCACAGGTTCTTCGGGATCGTCGAGAACCACCCGGGCCACTGTCGCCCGCTTGTCGCTGCTCTCGGGTGACGCGCGATGACGGGTAAACTCGACGCGGTAGGCGCCAGGCGCCGAGACGAGGGAAAAGTGGCCTTGTTCGTCCGTAGATGCACGTAGCTCGGGCGGTTCCACATCGGCATCGAGGCGAAGGAACCGGAGGGTGCCTTCAACCGGTCCGCCGGTGTCCGCCACTGTACCGTGGAAGGTATTGCCGGAAAGATCAAAAACCAGATCGCGCATCTCGCCCGGGGCCAGATGGACCGGCTGGCGGGCGACCTCGCTGGAATCGTCAACGCCAACCAGCAGTGAGATCAGCCACGGACCTGGCGGTAGATCTTCGAGCAGCACTGCCTTTGCGTCCGTTTGGCTGACCCCCCAGCGCGCCAGCTGCCAACCACAGGTGGCGACCTGTGTTGCAGCGTCGACCGACACCGTGGCGCCAAGTGCTGGCTCGAGTTCACCTTGCCAGGTCACGCGCAAGGTTGCTGGTCGCATCAGGGTGATGTCGTCCAGCAGCAGGTCGTCCGCGGGATCAAGTTGCAGCTCGGCGGAGAAGGTGGGTGCGTATTCCGGGCCGGTAACCCGCAGGTAATGAATGCCTTGGGCCACCCCGACAATGTGTGCCCAGCCTTCGGTGTTGGTTGTCGCCTCGGCTCCTGAACTCACGGCACGATGCTCGAGGCTGGCCTGAGCTGCAAGAACGACCTCTGATTCCGGTACCAGGGCCACGAGGGCCCCCGGTACGGGTCGGCTCGATAACGCTTGGCAGCACTTCGGGCCTACCGTTGCGCCATCGACGCACTTCAATCCCGCTCTGCTGGCTGCCTATGAACACCACGAGATCTTCGGCTCGGGCGCCGGTCCGAGGTGAAGTGGCTTCTGGTGGGCACAGCTCGTTGCTCGATGTGGCCGATGGCACCATCCGGAGCCTGGCCGAAACGCGCGACGATGCGATCGGTGAGGTTTTCGACAAGGTTGGCAAACGGGTTGGCTTGCCGTTCCCGCAAGGACCCAAGGTCGACCTGCTTGCCGAGCGGGGTGACGTCAGCCGCTACCGGTTTCGGGTTCGTGGTGTCAGCGACGAGTTGTTCTTTTCCTACTCCGGCCTCAAGAGCCAGACCTTGCGCGAGCTCGAAGCACTGGAACGTGCTGGCGCCATCCCGGTTGAGCGCCGCTACCAGGCGGACGACCTGGACGCTGTACCTGCCGCGATTTGCGACCTGCTGGCCGGATTCCGCGATGCGGCGGTACGGCAGATCGTGAATCGCTTGACCAAGCTCCATCAACGCCGGCCGTTTCAGGTGCTGGCGGTTTCGGGTGGCGTGGCGGCGAATCGCCTGCTGCGCCGCACCCTCGAAGAGTGGGCACCCACAACCGGTGTCGAGCTGTGCCTGGTGCCCTTGGGCTACTCCGGCGACAACGCCGCGATGATCGCCTTTGCCGCTCTTCTTGCCGAGGGCCGAGGTCAGGGTACGGACCCACGCGACGTCAAGGTCGCGAGCCGGATCCCCTTCGCGAGCGCGTGAGCTGAGCTAGCAACCTCAACGCCAAGCGGGACCGTTACGCGGTACAAGCTCGGGCGTGAATGCCCGAGTTTTGAGTGCGCCGGCCTTCGCCGGCTTCGTTTCTCCGCAATCCTCGAGTCCGCGCAGGCGGGCGCACTCATAGCCCGAGGATTGATCCTCGGGCGGCGCGGCGTGTGGCTCATTCGTTTCACCATTTACGATCCGCCGGCTCGGCGCCGGCTGTCGTTCAAGGCGCTTGCGCTTCGGCGCGGTCGCCGTCGAGAACCAGCTCCAGCGTCCCGCCTGGGCTGAGCCGGCCCGAGGTACATGTGCTGGCGGCCTGCCAAGCATTCACGTCGTACAGCACGGTGCGTTCGCCCAGGCAGTAGCGATACGAACCCGGTGCCAGGTTGTGAGCCTCGATTAGCGCTCCGTCTGAGCTGATGCTGCCGCCGTTGCCCAACGCCCACATGTACAGCGTTTGGCTCATAATGTGGACGTTGTTCTGAAACAGCAGCGCTAGTCCGTACAACGTGGGATCGGTCTCGGTACGGAGGATCACGCTACCCCCGCTTGGGGAAACCACGATATCGAGTGACGCGCCCCGCGCATCCATGACGAACGCTTCGAGTGCATGGCCCGGTGCCGCGACGAGGATTTCCAGGGCAGAGGCTGAATGGGGCACGGAGAACTCGAACGCGCCATCGAGACCGGTACGGGCCTCGCCGCCACTGGCACGCGAAGGCAGTACGGTGGTTGCAGAGACGTAGGCTCCGGCAACGGGGCCGTTGGCCCCCACCACGCTTCCCGTGATGGCTCGCATTTCACCTAGACGCAACGTGATCGGGCCCAACTCGACACCATCCGCGAGGTCCAAGAGGGCCGGTTCCGCGACTTGCTCGACGTGCTTCGCACTCAGTCCGATGCGCCCGACATGACTCCGGAAGGAATACCTTCCTTCGTGATCAGTGTCCCGAGTGTCACCGCCCTCGCGACTGATGATCGAGACCTGGGCATGCTGAACAGGGCGCCCCTCGGAGTCGACCACGACGCCGAATACATGGGTATCCGGTAGCGCGATCTCGACCTCGGCGACGCCATCTCGGTTGGCGGAGAGCTCGACGTGGGTCTTCGCATCGAGCGCGCCATCGGCTGACTTGACTTCGACCAGCCAGATGCCATCGCGTGGGATGACGCCTTCGAATGTGCCATCCTCGTCCGCGACGAGCATGACACTTTGCTCGCCATACCGGCCACCGAAGAAGACCTTACCCGCCACCGGTTCCTCTCCCAAGGTAACGATGCCGCTCAGCACGACGAGATCAATGGCCACCGCCACCAGGACATCGCCCACGCCCTCGACGGGGTGGTCGAACAAGGTCGCCCAAGACTGACCCCGCTGGTCCATGATCTCGATCAAGTACCGCCCGGGTGCTTGGTCCAAGGCCAGGATCCGTCCAACATCATCGACGGGCCCTTCGAACGCGGCTTCATGGTTGTAGGACGCGCTGTAGTCCGAACTACGTGTCGCGCGCACGACCCACGGGCCACCGTCCGGCGCCGTCGGTGGGTTGACGCGCAGATCGACAGTCAATGGTAGATCGAGCACGATGGGCTCACGCAACGCGGTTTCGGCGCCTTCGAGGATCTCGAGCGGGAAGACGCTGGAAGTCGCGTAGCCTTCGGATTCGACCACCAGGCGAACCGTTCCGCGACGCACCCCCGTGAGTTGGAAGAAGCCGTTGTGATCGACCCTCGCCTCGGACGCAGCCTTGCTCAGACGCTCGCCGGGCGTGGGGCCTCCCGGCGCGGCGAGCGGCTCGGCGCGGACACGGGTCCGGGCGGGCAGTACCAGGCCCGTTGTGGTTTCGATGTAGCCCTGTACCGAGGCTCCCTTCTCGAGGGTCATGGTGCCCAGCTTCACATCGTTGGCCCGGACAATGTCTAAATCCCAGCGATAGAGCGGTACGAAGCCCGCGGGCCGCACCACGACGTCGAAGCGCCCCGCGGGGATCCGACAGCGCCATTGGCCGTCGTCTCGAATCGGGCAGGCGCTCGCCTGCCCCAGCGCCTTGTGTAGGCTACCCTCGTCGCGGGCGGGTGAGAGATCGAGGGCGAGGGTAGTGGGCATTGCTCCGCGACGGTCCGCGAGCACGAATCGGCCCGAAATCATGCCGGCGGGCCAAATGGGGACCGCCACCGCTGTGGTGGTCCCGGCTTTGCCGGCCTTCACCGTCACGTCGGCGGCCCAAGCGTCGCCGATGCCGGCGCGTACTCGCCAGGCCGTGTGGGACGGCAGCGCGGCAACGGCAATCAAGGCGTCACCATCGGTCTCGAGTGCCGCGTCCACCGGCTCGAAAGGTTCCCGACCCAGCGGCTCGAATCGGAACGCGCCGGTGGGTGCGTCGTCGAAGCCGCTCATGAGCTCGATCTCGAGCTGAACGGTTGCGCGTGGTTCAGCCGGTTGGCGTGCGGGTGATTCGGCCGCGCGCGCGAAAGACGTCGCGAAGGAGAGGCCCATCGCCAGGGCGATGAGCCTCTGGTGCTCTCTCATTGCTCTCAAACTTGGATACCGCCGCCGTCGTCGCTACATTGCTGACATTCGGCTGGACAGAAACCGCCGGTATTGCAACCCCCACCACCTGAGCCGCCGCTTCCGCCCGAGCCGCCACCGCCACCTCCGTTGGTGTCGACGTTGAAGCAAGTGCCGCCGGTGACAAGACAGACAACGATTCCCGTAATGAGGAGGGTTCTATGTTGGCAGCGGATGCCGCTACCGTGTTCGTTGTGTCCTCCTTGCTTGCGCCAAAAGGAGGTTCCACCTAGTGCGCCATCACAGATGAGGCAACCATCAAAATATTCCCACGGTGATGCTTCTGATTTCCCTGTCGGCAGTGCGGATACCATGAGCGCAACCAAGACAATCCGGGTCAATACTCGAAGGGACATTTCGTTCTCCTTGTTCGTTCGCTCTCTGGCGCGTCGCTCAACGATGCGCAGCGGCGTCGGTCGGGTACCGTGCACTTCGTTCGGCGTAGCGTCCCACGGTTTTGTTACACGCAGAGCGCAACTTCTTGACCTACATCGCGGGAAACGAACCCCGATAGGCCCACCAGAGCCAGAAAAAGATTGCGAGACGGCAGTAGAAACATGACGATGATGCTATTGGTCTTGCAGTTGAATGCCAAGGCGGCGAATCGCCTGCTGCGACGAATCCTCGAAAAGTGGGCGCCCACAACTGGCGTCAAACTGTGTTTGGTACCCCTTGGATACTCCGGCGACAACGCCGCGATGATCGCCTTTGCCGCCCTGCTTGCCGAGCGCCGAGGTCACGGCACGGACCCACGCGAGGTCAAGGTCGCGAGTCGGATCCCCTTCGCGAAAGTCTAAAGGCACCGTCTCAACCGGACCGTCCGCGATCCATCCGGGCGCACGATCGGACGTTGGTACTAGAAGCGATGGTCACCGCCGGTTGGCAGACCATCGACTACGCCATCGACTAATGGGGATGCCATGCCACGCCACGCTTTGGGTGCCGCTGCCTGCCGACTCGGTCTCGCGCTCGTCCTTTGCTCGTCCGCAACGTCCTTGTGGGCCCAGCCCTTTGTTGCTCAACCGCTGCCCGCGGTGCCGATTGTCTTTGCCGATGCTTCGAGCCAACTGCCGCCGTTCACCCACTCGGGCGTGGGGGCGGGAGGTGACGGATTTGGCGGTGCCGCTTGGTTTGACTGCGACAACGACGGCCGCCTCGACCTGTTCCTGACCAATGGGCGGGGCCAGAACAACGCGCTGTTCCGCAACACGAACGGCGGCTTCGTGGACATCTCGGTCGCGGCTGGCGTCCAGAATGGTCAAGGCAATGGCGGTGTGATCGCGGCCGACATCGACAACGACGGTTGGCAGGATGTCTTCCTGACCGGCGACGGCGGCTTCTTCGGGGACGGTGACAGTCCGATCAAGCTGTACCGCAACAACGGTGCGTGTTCGTTCACCGACATCACCGCCGCGTCAGGCTTGGTAGCACCCATCACGCACTTGAGTGCGACGTTTGGCGATATCGACAACGATGGGTATCTCGATCTTTTCGTTGGTGCTTCAGGTAGCTTTTGTAGAACCGGTCACCCGGCATGTGTGCCGGGCAATCATCCGAACAAGCTGTACCGCAACAATGGCAACCTCACCTTCACCGACATCACGGCTACAGCTGGCGTCGGCACAGCGCTCGGTGCCTGTGCCGGATTCTTCGGTCATTACGACAACGATCCATACATTGACCTATTCGTGGCCAATTGCAACTTGTTGACGCCGCCACCCGCGCCCGTTTTTCCGGTCGCCGCGCCCAACGAGCTATACCGAAACAACGGCAATGGAACCTTCACCAACATCGCGCCGACCATCGGACTGACGCCCCAAGGCTTTTTCATGGGCGTGGCGCCAGCCGATATCGACAACGACCTGCAGACCGATGTCTTCGTAAGCAACACGGGCAACGCGCTGCCCGCTTTCCAACACGCGTGGTTCTACAAAGCGGGAACCCTATGCCCAACGCCCGCGCCGAGCTACGTCAATGTGTCGTCATTCTTGATCAATCCGACCCAAGAATTCGGCTGGGGCGCCACTGCACAGGACTTCAACAACGACACCTGGACCGACTTGTTTTTTGCCGGCGCCTTGCCCCAAGTCGGCTTCATCGGGCCGGGTCCGACCGGTGGCAATCCGGGGACGCTGCTGTTCAACCGCTTGCCCACCAACGTGGTGTTTGATGACCAGACCGCATCGCTTCCGGCTTCGGTCAACCTGGCCAACAAATTCTCGTCCGGCGTTGCGGCCGCTGACTACGACAACGACGGTGATGTCGACTTGGTGATTCAGACCGACACCTATGCCGGTGTCGGTGGTGCGCCGGTGCTGCTGCGCAATCGGGGCAACGTCCGCCATTGGTTGCGGGTTCGCCTCCGGGGCACGACCAGCAATAGAGATGGTATCGGCGCGCGCATCGCGGTCGGAATTCCGGGCGTCACGCAGCTCGAAGAGGTCTATGCCGGCTCGAGCTTTTTGTCCATGGACAGCCAATGGCCAACTTTCGGGCTCGACACGGCCGCGGCAACCACGTTGTTGGGTGTCTGGTGGCCGTCCGGTCTCATCGAGACGTATCCCAACGTTGCGGCCAACCAGACCATCACATTGGTCGAGGGAAACGGTACACCCTTTGGGTTGAACTGCCCGTAGGGTGTGAGGGGGCGCCGGTTGGAGTCGTCGGTTTTGACATGCCCAGGACCAGCCCATAAACTGAGCTGGTTCAGCGAACGAAGACCGTAAAATCGACTGGGTTTTGGCCGAGAATTGGCTTGGCGTCCCACCATTCATCGGAGTTGCCTGTGAAAAAGTCCCTCATGATCTCCTTACTCGCCGTACTGGTGTTTGGCTTCGTGGCGCTCGCGATCCAAGCTGGTGACGCCGACGGCAAGAAGGCCCGGCGCTTCGGGACCCCGGCCGAGTTGGGACAGCCTCCCAAGGCTCCGCGGGAGCCAATGGTCTTTGAAGATGCCGAGGGACTCAACCTATTGACCTGGGACGATGGCAGCTTCGAGGCTGGCATCGGCCCAACAGGCGGTCATTACGATGGTCAGTTCGCCATGCGCTTCGGTGGCGCGGCGGCTACCACGGGGTTGGTGCCATTCCAGGTACAGGGCGCCTATTTTCGCCTGAATAGCGGGAATCCTGGCGTAACCAATGTCAACGTGAATTTTTGGCACCCATTGACGGCGGGCGGCTTTCCGACCAACTCGACGATGCCCGCGGCTCAGGTGCCGGCGGGCACAGCGACGGGCGTTACCCAGATGGTGACCGTGGCCGGCCCAGCGATCACGACCGCCAATGGCAGCGTGATGGTTGGTGTTGGTGGGCTTGGGACGACCAATTGGTTCATAGATCGGGATAGCACCGGTCCGGACAACAACCGCGAGTTCGCGGGTTCCAACAGCAACAACACCCTGCCCTTGAGCTATACCCCCACGCTCCTCGGTAGCATTGGCCTCAGCGGCAACTACTTCGTCCGGCTGTTGGTGGACGGCAATGTTCCGGTCGAGCTCGAGGCGATCACGATCGAGTGACCCTTTGCCAAGAAATCCGCGATGGAAGGAAGGGGGCGGGTCGACCGCCCCTTTTTCGTGGGGCAGAAGACGCATGACGCGAAACGATCGACCGCCGCTCGCTGTGCTTCTGGTTCTGGCCGCTTGTGCAGGACCACCGCCCGCGGACCAACTGGCAAGGTACAGCGGTGGCACGGTAACAATCACCCAGCTCGACGCGCTCCTCCGCAGCCTGCCATCGGCGCAGCGCCAGCCAAGCGGTGGCGAGACGTTGGAACAATGGCTCGACACGCGTATCCGGGGCATGGTTTTGCCGGGCGAGTTGGTGCGTCGCGCGCAAGCTTCGGGGGTCGCCGACGATCCGGCGGTTCGGTTGCGCGCAGGGTACCTCGCTGGGCAAGAAACCGGCCGCGCCTTCCTCCGGGGTCAATGTCCGGAGGAGCCGGTCGCCGAGGAGCTGATCAAGGCCCGCTTCGGGGAGCGATACCCGTCGAGGCCACGACCTTGGATCATGGTGCGTCACATCTATCTGCGCGCGCCTCGTACAGTTCCCGTGGCGCGCCGTGTGGCCCGGAACAAATTGGAGCAGCTTCGCGGCCAGCTGCGGGAAGGCGCCAGCTTCGTCGAGCTGGCACGGCGCCATTCCGACTCCGAGACCGCGGATGACGGGGGGTTGATCGGCCGAATCTCGGCACAGGCGCCCATCGAAGCCTTGGTTCGCGACGCCGCGTGGGCGTTGGAGGATGGCGCGCTGAGCGACCTCGTTGAGGTCGAGAATGGGTTTCACCTGTTGCTGCGCGAGAGCTCGGGCGTCGAGGCGCCGACCCCCTTCGACGAAGCACAGGAGACCTTGCGCCGGCAGATCGCACGAGAGCGTCGGGAGGCTTGCGGGCGATTGGTGCTCGAAGCGCTGGCCACGCGGCGCGCCGCGGAGGTCGATCGTAAGGCCATCGAGGACGATGACCCCGCCGGGGTCGTCTTGCGGCTCGGTGACGAGGAGTTCACCCTTGCGGCGCTGGCTGGTCTGACCGCGGATGGTTCGCCGCTCGCCCTGCAGCCCCGGCCCGGTGAGGCACTGCGTCATTTCGTCGAGGCGGCGCTGTTGGCCGAGGGCGCCTTCGCGGAGGATGATGCCTGGAGAGCGCGCTATGACCGAACGGAGGTTGCTGCCCTGCGCAAGCTTCTCGTTGACGCACAGTGGCGAGCCGAGCGGCGCCGGCTCATCGAGGACAGTGGCGAAGAACGGCTGCGAGCCTACTTTAATGCCAATCGCGAGCGCTTCGAGACCGATTTGGAGCTCGACATCGGGCTGATTTTGGTCACGAGGCAGGCGCCTACTACCGGACGCCGTCCCGTGCTGGAAGAGGCGTTAGAGCTTGCGGGGCGGCTTGCGGATGGCGAGCCGTTCGAGGTGGCTGCGGAGCGGGCTTCGGCCCACGCGAGTCGGGAGAGCGGCGGGCGTTTGGGGTTCTTGCCGTTGCCGCGGTTGCGCGTTTTGCTCGGCTCACGAGGGGCCAAGCGGGCTGCCGGCTTGGCGGTCGGAGCGGTATCGGCGCCGGTCGAGGTCCATGCACCGCCTCGCGTTTCCTACGCCTTGCTCAAACTCTATGCTCGCAAAGAACCGCAGGCGCGGACGTTCGACGATGCGCGTTCCGAGGTCATCGAACGCATGAGCCAGGAACGTTTGCAACAACTCGACGATGCGGT
Source organism: Candidatus Multivoradales bacterium (assembly GCA_965250305.1). Taxonomy (GTDB): domain Bacteria; phylum Acidobacteriota; class Thermoanaerobaculia; order Multivoradales; family J023; genus J023. Next base: position 130,273 of record CBDFNS010000020.1, read on the forward strand.
TCGCGTTCGGGTGCTCGATGAGATCGGGTTCACCATTCACACGCGGGCCGTCGCGGGCTACCTGGCTGAGCTGGAGACGCGACCGTGAGGCAGATGAGGCGGTTCGGTCGTGGGATGGGACCTGGGCTGGCAGTGTTGGCGATTTGGTTCGGCTGCGCGGCACCGGATCAGCCCAACTTGGTCTTGATCACGACCGACACCACGCGCGCGGACCACTTGGGTTGCTATGGGTATTCGCGCGCGACGTCGCCTCATCTCGATGCCTTGGCTGCCGAGGCGGTTCGTTTCGAGCATTGTTCTGCGCACGCGCCGGTGACGTTGCCGTCGCACACCAGCATCATGACGGGCGAATTCCCAGTCGCCCACGGTGCGCGGGACAACGGCCGCTTTGTGGTTCGCGACGAGCTCGTGACTTTGGCCGAGCGTTTGCGTCAAGAGGGCTACGCGACCGGCGCGTTCGTCAGTGCCTTTGTTCTCGATTCCCGGTTCGGGCTCGACCAAGGCTTCACGACCTATGACGACGAATACACCGAGGAATGGAGCGAAACACAGCTGCGCGATGCGCGGATTTACAACCAAATGGTCACCGACCGATCCGCGGATCAAACCACCCGACGGGCCCTCGCCTGGTTACAGGGACGCAAGCAAGAGCCGTTCTTTCTGTGGGTGCACTACTACGATCCACATCAGCGTTACGCGCCGCCCCATCCGTACGACCAGCGATTTCAAGACAGCCCGTACGATGGTGAGATCGCGTTCATGGATAGCCAGATCGGAGAGCTCCTGGCCGCGGTGCGTGATCAGGGACCGTGGGACAGAACCGCGGTCATCGTGACGGTGGACCACGGGGAGGGTCTGGGCCAACACGGCGAGACCACACACGGCGTCCTCACCCACGACGGCACCCTGCGCGTACCCTTGATCATCAAGCCACCCGCAGCCATCGGGATGCGCGGGGCGGTGGTGAAGGAGCGGGTGGCCCATGTGGATTTGCTGCCGACCGCGCTTGCCATGTTGGGTTTCGAGCCGCCGCCCGGCTTGCCAGGGCGGAGCCTGGTTGAGGCCATGGTGGGCCAAGATGCCGGCCGAGAACGTGCGGTGTATTTCGAGAGTATCCTGCCGCGTTTCAGTTTTGGCTGGGCGCCCCTGTTCGGGGTGCGGGCCGAAGGTTGGAAGTACATTCACGCGCGCCGACCCCAGCTCTACGACTTGAACGCCGACCCGGGAGAGATCTACAACGTCGCCGACACCGAGCCTGATCGGCGGGACGCCATGGCCGGGTTGCTCTTCCGCCTGATCGAAGATCACCAGGCCCGCGCAGACTCGGACGACTCGGCGGTGGGCATGAGCGCAGAGGTTCGGCAGAAGTTGGCAGCGTTGGGTTATGCGGGTGGTGGTGGTGCCTCCACCGGAGATCTCACGCCACGCCACGACGATGGGCGGCTCAGCGCTGCCGACGGCGTCGCCATTCTTGCCGACTACTACGTCGCCAACGGGCTCGCTGGCCATGGCCACCTGCGTCAGGCCGCGGCGATCTACCGTACGACCCTCCTGCCGCTCGATCCCGAGAACCCCAGTTTCCTGACCGACCTGGCCAACATCGAACGGCGTCTCGGTCGGCCCGAGCAGGCCTTTGAGTTATACCGTCGTGCCCAGGCGTTGGACCCAGAAGATGGTGCGAGTCTTATCGCGTTGGGCCAGCTCGAGAGCGACGCCGGTCGTCATGATGCTGCCGACGCCTTGTTCGAGAGCGCGCGCCAGCTCGACCCCAACAACCTGACCGCGGCCCGAATTCGGCGCCGCCCAAGGTGAGGACCTCCTCGGGCACCTCGTTCGGAGCCAGGAAGGCGCAGGCGCGGGGCAGGTCCACGGTCCTTTGCGACCGGTTTGGGTGGCACCCTCAAAGGCAGGGCCTCGCCGGTCCAATCGCAGCGGTGTTGCCCTTGATCACCACGATCGTGGCGCCTACGGCAGCGATGGCGTAGTCTTGCCTGCCCTTTAACGCGCCTTGCACCGCGAGCGCTCAGTGTCGCAGCGGCTGTTGTGGTTCGAGCCTCAAGTGCAAGAACGGTGGCTCTTGCATTCCGTAGCTTCAACAGGTCGCCGATCGGTGCCGCTGCATCGTCATGTTGTGTGTAATGTCGCCGCCATCTGCTTAGAGACGTAGGTGATGTGAAGTAGATGTCCGGGGAAGAATCGCTGCTGGCCGTTGCAATGGCAAGTCAGGGCGAAAACAACTTCAGGAAAGAGGAAGTATGAAAAGTGAGAAGGCTGGGCACCACCTCCTGGTGGCCGAGGACAATCCACTCTGCCGGTTGATGGTTGAGAAGCAACTGCAGTCTTTGGGCTACGACGTCGACATCGTGGAGAACGGTCTCCAGGCCCTCGCGGCACTCGACCGAGATCGCTACGATCTCGTCTTGATGGATTGCCAGATGCCGGAGCTCGATGGTTACGAAGCCACTCGACGTCTTCGCCTTGCGGGCAAGCGTCTACCGGTGATCGCCCTGACCGCTCACGCCGCTCCCAATGTTCGCGATAAATGTCTCGCAGCCGGCATGGACGGCTTTGTCGCCAAGGGGTTCGCGACGACCGAGCTGACATCCATGCTGCACACGTGGCTGCCGAGTACCGGCGAATCAAACGATATTTTCGCCGGTGGCAATGAGTCGCCCGGAGACGGTTTCCCTGAGAACTGGGTGACTGCGAGAAGAAACTGCTGGCCGACCGGTTTGGGTGGCACCCTTAAACCCCCGTCTCCCAGGCTCGGCCGCCTCTTGATGCGGCGGGCCGGGGATACGACGCGGTAGACCACGTTGTCTGAGTCTTCCGTAATGTCGTCTGTACGGTTTGCGGTCTACTCTGAAAATTGAATCCTGGTTTCTGCACCTGAGCCACACGAAAAACAACAACTTTTCTGAGGAGAGCGAATGACGAGAAGTGCTAGAGTGGCCCTCGCCGTTCTTTTGGTCGGCCTCGGAGCCATCCCGGTAGAATCTCAAGAGGCTGAGAAACCACTCAGCAAGCTCCTGATCCACGGCTACCTGACCCAGGCCTACGCGATCTCGGACGGCAACCAGATTCTCGGGATCACAGACGATGGCACCACCGAGTACCGCACCGCAGCCCTGCAGTTCCGGTACGCGATAACCCAGAAAGACAAGTTCTTCCTGCAACTCAGTCATGAAGTGCTGGGCGCTTCCGCGACCAACCAGTTTCGAGACGATGTCGAGATGGACTGGGTGTACTACCAGCGGCTATTCGGAGATAAGTCTTCGCTGAGGGTCGGACGGGTGCCCCTGCCGATCGGGATCTATAACGAGATCAAGGACGTCGGGACCATCCTGCCGTTCTTCCGCCCCTCCCCCGGCATCTACGGAGACGGTACCTGGACCAGTGATACGGTAGACGGTCTCGTCTTTTCGCACAAATTTTCCGGCACTTCGGATTGGAGCCTGGAGTTCGACGCCTATTTCGGAAACTGGGATAGAATGGAGGATGACACCTCGGTGCCGCAGGTGGGGCTGGCGGAGATCAATAACGCCTTCGGCGTCCAGTTGTGGCTCAACACTCCGGTTTCGGGCCTGCGATTCGGTGTTGGTGCCAGCCGCACGACGGTCAAGAACAGTATCTATTTCCCTCCTGGTTTCGAGGACGATCAGTCCAATCTCTATCTGTCGATCGACGCGAGCTTCGACCGCGTGATCTTCCGGTCCGAGTACTTCGACAACCAGTACACGGACGGCTTCTGGAAGGCCTGGTACACAGAACTGTTATTCCGAGTCAACGAAAAGTTGACCCTGGGGGCGAACCACGAGAAAGGCGATTTAAAGTTCACGGTTCCCTTCTTCGCCGTCTTCGACGACAACTGGAGCGAAGACTTCGCCATGGTCATGAGCTATGCCTACCGGCTGGATCTGGTGCTGAAGCTCGAGCACCACTGGCATGAGGGCTACGACATCGAAGCCCAGCCGATCGACGCCTTCTTCGGTCCCCAACTCGAAGCCAACTTCGCCATCTTGAGCCTGTCGGTCTCGTTCTAGGACGGAACCGTTGAGAGGCATGATGAAGTCTTCTGGGAGTACGCCGGTCTCGACTACGTGCTCCTGATGTGGACGGTGACCGGCGGCGCCACCCAGGGTCAGGCGGAGCGGGTCCGGGAAAACCTGGATCGGCTGGTGCAAAGGACCATGCTGCCAACGGCGCAGGAGGCGGCGCCAATCAAGGTGCCACACGAACCGGCAGAATCCGAATGCACCCGCCATAGTGGTGCCCGCCATAGTGGTGCCGGGCACCTATTCAAAGGCAGCGACCGGCTACAGCCGGTCAACGGCGGGGAGTCCAGGTGCGCCGCTGCGCGAACGCCATCCGACTCAGAGATCGTCTTCCAGATCCGCAAACGCCAGAGGGCGCTGGCGCGAATGACGCACCGCAATCACGGACACCACTCGTTTGGCTTCCTGAACCTGATAAACGACGGTGTACTTACCAAGGATCAGTCGCCGGAGATCTGGCCCAGACTTCTCAGAGAGAACCGGGCCTATCCGAGGATGCTCCGCCAGCACCTCGACCCTACTAGTCAGGAGATCGTCGACCACTGGTCGGGCGGCGGCCGGACTGTCCTGGGCGATGAAGTCGAGGACGGTCGAGCCCAGAAGCCGACCACTGCACATGAAAGCTCACCCCGGAAAGCGCTTGTGCAGCAGCTCGCGGACCTCGTCATGGGCGATGACACGGCCCGCTTCGACATCCGCCAGACCAACCTGGACGTCGCGAAGAAGGTCGAGCTCGTCGAGAAGCCCTGGTAGCTTGCGGCGCCTCTAGGCATCCTGACACCGCGCTATAGGAGAGTTCCTTTCGGGATGTAGACGGTCGACAGAAAGCGCGGGAATTTGGTCGTCAAGGCGCGGTTTTCAGCTTTGGGCGCTGAGATCATCCGGCAAGGTACTTGCGATAGTTCTCAGCGGTATACCTGACGTATCCAGGATCGTGGGGCTGGTGATGGATCTGTTGGACGAGCGGCCTGTAGTAGGCGAGTGATCGTACGGTCTCGAGGGGCTCGAGGCCCTGTTCTCTGAAGCGTCTTCTGAGTGTTGCGAGCCGAATGGCGTGCTCGACGGTAGCGAGTGGAAGCCGCCGTTTGTAGAAGCTGCTGGCGACGGCCCAGTCGAGTGGTCGCGCCTTTCTTGGGGTGTCGGGCGGATGTAGATAGGCGCTGATGACGCGTTCGAGGTAGAGGGAACGCTTCACGATGGTGTGTTGTTGGAGGTCCTACTCCTACGGGCTCGCTTTTTCGCCCGACTTCGGGCCGCTTCCTTGGATTCCTTGAGCCTGTAGGACTCGGCGTCGATGGCGATGACCTCGGATCGATGGACGAGCCGGTCAACGATGGTGACGACGCAGGTGGCGTTGGGGAAGACCTCGCCCCATTCGGCGAAGGGCTTGTTGGTTGTGATGACGGTGGGTCGCTTCTCGTATCGCCGGGCGACGACTTCAAAGAGCAAGTCCGCGTGGCGGGCATCGTACGAGAGATACCCCAGCTCATCGATTTATGTGGTGCTCCACATAAATCGATGACATCGGCTACGTCCAACACAGCCGCGAGGAGATGGAGGTGCTCTTCACATTCCTCGCCGAGCGTTACGAACGCAAGAGCGTGATGATCACCTCGAACCTCGTCTTCTCCGAATGGGACAAGATCTTCAAGGATCCCATGACCACGGCCTGTGCCATCGATCGCCTCGTCCATCACGCCACCATCCTCGAGCTCTCTGGCAAGAGCTACCGAGCTGAAACCGCCAAGGAAAAGTCAAGAAATCGGAGGAAATCCTGAGCCTGTGGAAAATCGTCCCCCCTCTTCCCCCAGACCCCCAACTCCCCCCTGCCGCCGGCCTGACGGGGTGTGGAAGGCTGCCGAAGACGGCACCCTCCCACACCCCTTGGAAAACCGCAGACGGTTTCCCACAGTCCGGCGGCTACGGCGGCGGCGATTGGGATCACGGATGCACATTTCTAGTTGTCGCCACTGCACAAAAGTAGTTGACGTCGAGGAATCGAGCGTGGGATTGGCGTCGGTAAGGGCGTCGTCGGCCAGCCGTTCGCCAGAAGCGGACAGTTTTGGGTCCGCACCCTCGAAGGGCATCGTCAGCTGCTCTGCCGGCCGTTCCTTCCAGCCTAGGCGCTTCACGAGCTTGCGGACGGCCTTCTCATTGATACCGAGCCGCCGGGCGATCTCACGATTCGACACACCCTCGGCCTTCCAGCCATTGACCGCGTCCTCGCGGGCCTGCGGCACCCGCGGCCGTCCCCGTGGAAATCCACGTGGCCGCCCCAAGGCACACAGCCCACCCTCCTCGAAGCGGCGCTGGTGCCGACGCACAGTGCGAACATCGCAGCCAAAAGCGCGCGCAACCTCGGTCTGCCGTGCCCAGCCCAAATCAACGAGGCACACCATCGCGTGGGCCTCGCCGGCCTTGTCGCTAGCAGCGAAGTGGGCAAGCGGCAGGCCACAGACAGTCGCAACCTGGTAACCGCCCCTCAGCAGGAGGCGGCAGCGATCGTTGATGACCACGATCCCATCGGGAATCCCGGCGTGGTCTGCGAAGAGGACGTTCTCGTCGGCCGTCGGTGCCATACCCGATCATGCATTGGCACAGGGAAAAAAGCGGACAGTTTTGGGTCCGCACCTACGACAGCGTAGGCCCAGAAAACTCGCCAATTTTAAAGGGTATGTCAGGAGTTCTGGAGTCTGCGGCGGGTTTTCCAAGTGACTGTGGGAACCTCAGAGTCTGCGGCGAGGTTTCCAAGGCGGCTCGTGGGAAGGCGGCGGTAAACGCGGAGGCTTTGGGTGTGTTTTCCGGGGGCTTCCCACAGACGCCGGCAGGCACGGCAGTTTCAATAGGCTCTCTGTGGTTGCAGTACGCTCTGGTCAGCGTTTGGCATCTCTCTTGTTGGTTGCAGCGCCGGTGCTTCTTCGCTGTCCTCTTTAAGTTTGTTTGTTTCTTCCGGGGCCATGGGGTCGGGATGAAAAGAAAACAATCAAACATGGAGGAAAGACTCATGAAGAAGTCCGAACAACTACAACTCACTTGGAAATTCGATCTCGCCTTACACGTTCCCATTGAACGCAAGCATGCAGCCAGCATCGCCAACCGCGTCCTAGTCGCGGCCTGCATCGTCACGCTAACGCTCGGCCTGGCGCCCCTAGCGGGCCTACTCCTGGCCAGCCCATAGGGGCCGGCCTTCCCTTCACGGCTCTCGTCTGGCGTCTGTTACGGCTTCCGCGAGTTCGGTATGGGTGAACATGTCCTTGCTCTCTAGGAGACGCACAAGCCCGTGTACCAGCGCGCTAAGGCGGGCCATCCCTTCCTCTGCTCCTTGACTAGGCTTTACGGCCGGCAGCTCCTGGGGGGTGTAGCCACGCTGAGGCGGGTGCATCTCGACGATGAATTCCTCGGGACTAGCACCGTCTCACCCAACTGGTCGCGCCACCAGTTCAGCTTGCGGCGATTGCCTGGCTGATCTGACAATTGGGGAAGCTTGTCGAGAATGTACCGATCAACCAGATCACCTATCGAGCGTTGTTCTGATTCCGCTTCGGGTTGGAAGACGCGTTGCCGCATTGCTTCGGTGGTACGGTCAGCCCAGCGGGTTGCCTCACGGCGGGTGCTGAACGTCTCGGAGAGGCGGGGATGACCCTTGAGAATAATCTGTGCCCGATACCGCGTTACACCCTTCGCCGTCACTCGTTTTTCGATGTGTGCCACTTCGAATACCTCCGTGCCTCCCGGCAAGGCCCGGGGGGTTTCATGGGGTACTCAGGGGGAAGCACTCGCCAACAGGCACCCACTACTAACTAAACGTGGCAACACGTAAATCATTGCAATGACAGTGGTTAACCGTTGTGGAGTATTGTGGGGTGTTGGGCAAATCGCCCTTTCAGGGTCAGCCGTCCGCCGACGGGAGGTACCTCGAGAACCGTGTCGTCGGGCACGCGCAGCGCCCAAGTGGTAATAGGCTTCCCGGGCGCTTGTAGCCAAAGATTGGCGACGCCTTCAGAACGGGGTGCGAAGATCGTTTCGAAATGACCGGAGTCGTCGGTGTGAAAGACCCCGCCGCCCAACTCGGCGCCGTTGATGTCCGTCATGCTTGCAGCGCCCAGCGCGCTGGTGATCGGTATCCCCGCCGTGGTCACCCGACCCCGCAACCGGGGACCTTCGGCCAACACCAGCGTAACGCCGTCGCGTGTTTCTTCGTCTGCAAGGTGCAGGGACATCGGTCGGCTCCGCAGATTCTCGCGGTAGGCGCGTAGGGTCCAGGTGGCAGCGGCGAGGTCCTCGAAGGAGAACGTGCCATCGGTCCCGCTCTTCACGGCCTGTGGCCATCCCACCCGGCGCACGCCAGCAGCACGATCGTTATTTTCGTGGGCTCGCACCCAGACGTCCGCGAGTGGGGTGCCGTCATCGTCTTCGACCCAGCCACGAATAGCGCTGCTCGGAAGTTGGATGGTCACAGGTTCTTCGGGGTCGTCGAGAACCACCCGGGCCACCGTCGCCCGCTTGTCGCTGCTCTCGGGTGACACGCGATGACGGGTGACCTCGACGCGGTAGGCGCCAGGCGCCGAGACGAGTGAAAAGTTTCCCTGCTGATCCGTAGATGCACGCAGCTCGGGCGGCTCCGCATCGGCATCGAGTCGAACGAACCGGAGGGTGCCTTCAATCGGCCCGCCAGTGTCCTCGACCGTACCGTGGAAGGTATTGCCGGAAAGATCGAAAACCAGATCGCGGGTCTCGCCTGGGGCCAGATGGACCGGCTGGCGGGCGATCTCGCTGGAATCGTCAACGCCAACCAGCAGTGAGATCAGCCACGGACCTGGCGGTAGATCTTCGAGCAGCACTGCCTTTGCGTCCGTTTGGCTGACCCCCCAGCGCGCCAGCTGCCAACCACAGGTGGCGACCTGTGTTGCAGCGTCGACCGACACCGTGGCGCCAAGTGCTGGCTCGAGTTCACCTTGCCAGGTCACGCGCAAGGTTGCTGGTCGCATCAGGGTGATGTCGTCCAGCAGCAGGTCGTCCGCGGGATCAAGTTGCAGCTCGGCGGAGAAGGTGGGTGCGTATTCCGGGCCGGTAACCCGCAGGTAATGAATGCCTTGGGCCACCCCGACAATGTGTGCCCAGCCTTCGGTGTTGGTTGTCGCCTCGGCTCCTGAACTCACGGCACGATGCTCGAGACTGGCCTGAGCTGCAACTGCGACCTCGGCTTCCGGTACCAGCGCCACGAGGGCCCCCGGTACGGGTCGGCTCGATAACGCTTGGCAGCACTTCGGGCCTTCCGTTGCGCCATCGACGCACTTCAATCCCGCTCTGCTGGCTGCCTATGAACACCACGAGATTTTCGGCTCGGGCGCCGGTCCGAGGTGAAGTGGCTTCTGGAACGCCTTGAATCGGAACAGAGGGTGGCCCGTTGGCGAGTGATGCTCCAGGGATTGGAAGGACAATGAGCAGGAGCAGGATCCGTGATCTCTTCATGTCATTCGGTTCCTCATGGCATCAACTTTTCCAAAAATGGTTCGGCCTCAATCGATGCCACCAATATTAATGTCGGGCATTGTCGCATGGTATTGCGCGACTCGCGGTTGCCTTGCATCCGGCCAGGCCTCCAGAGTCAATCTCCCTTACAATCCACCGATGCCACCCACCGCGCCCATTGTGCTCGGCATTGAGTCGTCGTGCGACGACACGGCATGTGCTGTGCTCGATGGGGCAGGCCGGGTGTTGGCGTCGGTGGTTTCGAGTCAACTGGCACCCCACGCGCCGTTTGGTGGCGTGGTGCCAGAGATTGCGTCACGCGAGCACTTGCGCAATTGGCCGGCAGTGAGTGCCGCTGCGTTGGAGCAGGCGGGCATCTCGATTGCCGAGGTCGATGTTTTTGCCGCCACGCGGGGGCCAGGACTGATCGGTAGCCTGTTGGTGGGTTTGTCGATTGGTCGTGCCATGGCGTTTGCGCGGGCACGTCCGTTCCATGCCGTGCACCATCTCGAAGGCCACGTCTATTCGCCGTTTTTGGCCCTGGACGGTGCTCCAGCTCGCGAAGTACCGCCGTCGTTTTTGGCCCTGGTGGTTTCTGGTGGGCACAGCTCGTTGCTCGATGTGGCCGATGGCACCATCCGGAGCCTGGCCGAAACGCGCGACGATGCGATCGGTGAGGTTTTCGACAAGGTTGGCAAACGGGTTGGCTTGCCGTTCCCGCAAGGACCCAAGGTCGACCTGCTTGCCGAGCGGGGTGACGTCAGCCGCTACCGGTTTCGGGTTCGTGGTGCCGGGGAGGAGTTGTTCTTTTCCTACTCCGGTCTCAAGAGCCAGACCTTGCGCGAGCTCGAAGCGCTGGAACGTGCCGGCACCGTCCCGATCGAGCGCCGCTACCAGGCGGATGACCTCGACGCCGTACCCCCCGCGATCTGCGACCTGCTGGCGGGCTTCCGCGAGGCGGCGGTACGGCAGATCGTGAATCGCTTGACCAAGCTCCATCAGCGCCGACCCTTCAAGGTGCTGGCGGTTTCGGGTGGGGTGGCGGCGAATCGTCTGCTACGACGCACCCTCGAACGGTGGGCGCCCACAACCGGTGTCGAGCTGTGTTTGGTGCCCCTTGGTTACTCCGGCGACAACGCTGCGATGATCGCCTTCGCCGCTCTCCTTGCCGAGCGTCGAGGTCAGCGTACTGACCCACGCGAGGTCAAGGTCGCGAGTCGGATCCCCTTCGCGAAAGTCTAACGAGGCTTCGCTTCAGACCGCGAGCCGTTCGGTTGTTCTGCGGGCGGTGGTGCCGCTTGGTTTGACTGCGACAACCTCGGCCGTCTCGACCTGTTCTTGACCAATGGTCGAGACCTACCCCAACGCTGTTGCCAACCAGACCGTCACTTTGGTCGAGGGAAACGGCACACCCTTTGTGCTGAACTGCCCGTGAGGTGATGGGGGGGGGCGCCGGTTGGAGTCGTCGGTTTTGACATGCCCAGGACCAGCCCATAAACTGAGCTGGTTCAGCGAACGAAGACCGTAAAATCGACTGGGTTTTGGCCGAGAATTGGCTTGGCGTCCCACCATTCATCGGAGTTGCCTGTGAAAAAGTCCCTCATGATCTCCTTACTCGCCGTACTGGTGTTTGGCTTCGTGGCGCTCGCGATCCAAGCTGGTGACGCCGACGGCAAGAAGGCCCGGCGCTTCGGGACCCCGGCCGAGTTGGGACAGCCTCCCAAGGCTCTGCGGGAGCCAATGGTCTTTGAAGATGCCGAGGGACTCAACCTATTGACCTGGGACGATGGCAGCTTCGAGGCTGGCATCGGCCCAACAGGCGGTCATTACGATGGTCAGTTCGCCATGCGCTTCGGTGGCGCGGCGGCTACCACGGGGTTGGTGCCATTCCAGGTACAGGGCGCCTATTTTCGCCTGAATAGCGGGAATCCTGGCGTAACCAATGTCAACGTGAATTTTTGGCACCCATTGACGGCGGGCGGCTTTCCGACCAACTCGACGATGCCCGCGGCTCAGGTGCCGGCGGGCACAGCGACGGGCGTTACCCAGATGGTGACCGTGGCCGGCCCAGCGATCACGACCGCCAATGGCAGCGTGATGGTTGGTGTTGGTGGGCTTGGGACGACCAATTGGTTCATAGATCGGGATAGCACCGGTCCGGACAACAACCGCGAGTTCGCGGGTTCCAACAGCAACAACACCCTGCCCTTGAGCTATACCCCCACGCTCCTCGGTAGCATTGGCCTCAGCGGCAACTACTTCGTCCGGCTGTTGGTGGACGGCAATGTTCCGGTCGAGCTCGAGGCGATCACGATCGAGTGACCCTTTGCCAAGAAATCCGCGATGGAAGGAAGGGGGCGGGTCGACCGCCCCTTTTTCGTGGGGCAGAAGACGCATGACGCGAAACGATCGACCGCCGCTCGCTGTGCTTCTGGTTCTGGCCGCTTGTGCAGGACCACCGCCCGCGGACCAACTGGCAAGGTACAGCGGTGGCACGGTAACAATCACCCAGCTCGACGCGCTCCTCCGCAGCCTGCCATCGGCGCAGCGCCAGCCAAGCGGTGGCGAGACGTTGGAACAATGGCTCGACACGCGTATCCGGGGCATGGTTTTGCCGGGCGAGTTGGTACGTCGCGCGCAGGCTTCGGGGGTCGCCGACGATCCGGCGGTTCGGTTGCGCGCAGGGTACCTCGCTGGGCAAGAAACCGGCCGCGCCTTCCTCCGGGGTCAATGTCCGGAGGAGCCGGTCGCCGAGGAGCTGATCAAGGCCCGCTTCGGGGAGCGATACCCGTCGAGGCCACGACCTTGGATCATGGTGCGTCACATCTATCTGCGCGCGCCTCGTACAGTTCCCGTGGCGCGCCGTGTGGCCCGGAACAAATTGGAGCAGCTTCGCGGCCAGCTGCGGGAAGGCGCCAGCTTCGTCGAGCTGGCACGGCGCCATTCCGACTCCGAGACCGCGGATGACGGGGGGTTGATCGGCCGAATCTCGGCACAGGCGCCCATCGAAGCCTTGGTTCGCGACGCCGCGTGGGCGTTGGAGGATGGCGCGCTGAGCGACCTCGTTGAGGTCGAGAATGGGTTTCACCTGTTGCTGCGCGAGAGCTCGGGCGTCGAGGCGCCGACCCCCTTCGACGAAGCACAGGAGACCTTGCGCCGGCAGATCGCACGAGAGCGTCGGGAGGCTTGCGGGCGATTGGTGCTCGAAGCGCTGGCCACGCGGCGCGCCGCGGAGGTCGATCGTAAGGCCATCGAGGACGATGACCCCGCCGGGGTCGTCTTGCGGCTCGGTGACGAGGAGTTCACCCTTGCGGCGCTGGCTGGTCTGACCGCGGATGGTTCGCCGCTCGCCCTGCAGCCCCGGCCCGGTGAGGCACTGCGTCATTTCGTCGAGGCGGCGCTGTTGGCCGAGGGCGCCTTCGCGGAGGATGATGCCTGGAGAGCGCGCTATGACCGAACGGAGGTTGCTGCCCTGCGCAAGCTTCTCGTTGACGCACAGTGGCGAGCCGAGCGGCGCCGGCTCATCGAGGACAGTGGCGAAGAACGGCTGCGAGCCTACTTTAATGCCAATCGCGAGCGCTTCGAGACCGATTTGGAGCTCGACATCGGGCTGATTTTGGTCACGAGGCAGGCGCCTACTACCGGACGCCGTCCCGTGCTGGAAGAGGCGTTAGAGCTTGCGGGGCGGCTTGCGGATGGCGAGCCGTTCGAGGTGGCTGCGGAGCGGGCTTCGGCCCACGCGAGTCGGGAGAGCGGCGGGCGTTTGGGGTTCTTGCCGTTGCCGCGGTTGCGCGTTTTGCTCGGCTCACGAGGGGCCAAGCGGGCTGCCGGCTTGGCGGTCGGAGCGGTATCGGCGCCGGTCGAGGTCCATGCACCGCCTCGCGTTTCCTACGCCTTGCTCAAACTCTATGCTCGCAAAGAACCGCAGGCGCGGACGTTCGACGATGCGCGTTCCGAGGTCATCGAACGCATGAGCCAGGAACGTTTGCAACAACTCGACGATGCGGTTCGCGTTCGGGTGCTCGATGAGATCGGGTTCACCATTCACACGCGGGCCGTCGCGGGCTACCTGGCTGAGCTGGAGACGCGACCGTGAGGCAGATGAGGCGGTTCGGTCGTGGGATGGGACCTGGGCTGGCAGTGTTGGCGATTTGGTTCGGCTGCGCGGCACCGGATCAGCCCAACTTGGTCTTGATCACGACCGACACCACGCGCGCGGACCACTTGGGTTGCTATGGGTATTCGCGCGCGACGTCGCCTCATCTCGATGCCTTGGCTGCCGAGGCGGTTCGTTTCGAGCATTGTTCTGCGCACGCGCCGGTGACGTTGCCGTCGCACACCAGCATCATGACGGGCGAATTCCCAGTCGCCCACGGTGCGCGGGACAACGGCCGCTTTGTGGTTCGCGACGAGCTCGTGACTTTGGCCGAGCGTTTGCGTCAAGAGGGCTACGCGACCGGCGCGTTCGTCAGTGCCTTTGTTCTCGATTCCCGGTTCGGGCTCGATCAAGGCTTCACGACCTATGACGACGAATACACCGAGGAATGGAGCGAAACACAGCTGCGCGATGCGCGGATCTACAACCAAATGGTCACCGACCGATCCGCGGATCAAACCACCCGACGGGCCCTCGCCTGGTTACAGGGACGCAAGCAAGAGCCGTTCTTTCTGTGGGTGCACTACTACGATCCACATCAGCGTTACGCGCCGCCCCATCCGTACGACCAGCGATTTCAAGACAGCCCGTACGATGGTGAGATCGCGTTCATGGATAGCCAGATCGGAGAGCTCCTGGCCGCGGTGCGTGATCAGGGACCGTGGGACAGAACCGCGGTCATCGTGACGGCGGACCACGGGGAGGGTCTGGGCCAACACGGCGAGACCACACACGGCGTCCTCACCCACGACGGCACCCTGCGCGTACCCTTGATCATCAAGCCACCCGCAGCCATCGGGATGCGCGGGGCGGTGGTGAAGGAGCGGGTGGCCCATGTGGATTTGCTGCCGACCGCGCTTGCCATGTTGGGTTTCGAGCCGCCGCCCGGCTTGCCAGGGCGGAGCCTGGTTGAGGCCATGGTGGGCCAAGATGCCGGCCGAGAACGTGCGGTGTATTTCGAGAGCATCCTGCCGCGTTTCAGTTTTGGCTGGGCGCCCCTGTTCGGGGTGCGGGCCGAAGGTTGGAAGTACATTCACGCGCGCCGACCCCAGCTCTACGACTTGAACGCCGACCCGGGAGAGATCTACAACGTCGCCGACACCGAGCCTGATCGGCGGGACGCCATGGCCGGGTTGCTCTTCCGCCTGATCGAAGATCACCAAGCCCGCGCAGGCTCGGACGACTCGGCGGTGGGCATGAGCGCAGAGGTTCGGCAGAAGTTGGCAGCGTTGGGTTATGCAGGTGGTGGTGGTGCCTCCACCGGAGATCTCACGCCACGCCACGACGATGGGCGGCTCAGCGCTGCCGACGGCGTCGCCATTCTTGCCGACTACTACGTCGCCAACGGGCTCGCTGGCCATGGCCACCTGCGTCAGGCCGCGGCGATCTACCGTACGACCCTCCTGCCACTCGATCCCAACAACCCCAGTTTCCTGGCCAACCTGGCCAACATCGAGCGGCGTCTCGGCCGGCCCGAGCAAGCCTTTGAGTTGTATCGTCGTGCCCAGGCGTTGGACCCAGAAGATGGCGCGAGTCTCATCGCGCTGGGCCAGCTCGAGAGCGACGCCGGTCGTCATGATGCTGCCGACGCCTTGTTCGAGAGCGCGCGTCAGCTCGACCCCAACAATCTCACCGCAGCGTATCTGTGGGCGCGCAACGCGGTGGCCACGGCCGATAGCGGTGGTGCGATCGAGCGGTACCGTGAAGCGTTGCGGATTGATCCCAGCCATCGCGACAGCTTGATCGATCTAGGCGTCGAGCTGGCCAAGACAGGCGATGTGGCCGAGGCCAGATCAATGCTCTCCGAAGCGCTTGCGTCGGCACCTTTTTCATCCCGTGCCCACTTCAATCTCGGCCTCCTCGAACTGCGGGCGGATCGGCCGGCGGCGGCGGTCACGGCGTTCGACCATGCCCTGCGTTACCGTCAGCCCTATCCCTCGGCACGCCTGGGGCTGGCGACCGCCCTCCGAGCAACCGGTGACGATCAGCGGGCTCGGGGCGAGCTCGAACGGTTGATCGAGGTTGGGTCGCAGGCCCACGTCACCCAGGCGAGGGCCATGTTGGCGTTGATCGAGGGTGGCGGTTGAGTCGCGGGGGCGTAGGCTTGGCGGTCGTCCGGATGACTGATGAATCGTCGAGCTGTGAGTGCGGATCTTGCCCCGCGATGCCTGGGGCTAAAGGCCCAGGCTACGAACCACCACCCCGTTCGGGGTGAAGAGAAGCGCATCTCTTCACGCGGAGGCGTGACGGTGCGTAGCCTGGTATTTCAATGCCAGGCTCGGTGGGCTTCATTCGGGAGGGACATCCTCGCTGTAAACGGTGAATTCTTCATCGTTCGGGTTCGTGCGCCAATGCTGTTGAAATGAAGTTTCAGACCAGATCCCGATCGCGCCCTGTGAGGCCGGAGACAGCGTTCTTCTCGATGGGATCTACTGGGTGACGGGTTGGCATGCGGCCAATGCGTCGCGATGAGCATGCAAAGGTGATTCGTTCAGGATCTCTTCTCGAACTGCGGACTCGAGCAGGGTCACCTGATCGCGCGCCGCAAGCTCCCGCGAGCGTTCGCGGGCCTCTTCGAAGGTAGGCTTCCGAGGCGGTTCGACCGCGACCAGCTCGAGCACGACGTACCCTTCCGGTTCGTAGCGCATGCGGGCGTTGCTGTAGCGTTCGAGTCGAAGTGGCGCGCTGAGTCCGCCGGCGGTGAGGTTGAAAGCGGCCGCGGCGAGCCGCGGCGATGTTGAATTGCCCAGCGTCGAGCGTGGCAACGGTCCCCAACGCTCAATCGAATTCTCGAAAGGCAGCAGGTCGCCGGTCTGCCAACGCTGGGACCCTGCCTGGGCCGTCGCCAACGCCGCGCGCATCTTGTTTTCCTCGCCCGCCACGAAAAGCACATCGAAGGCGCGGCGCTCTGGTGTTGCCCAGGCGTTGCGATGTCGATCGTAGACGCCGCGGAGCACCGCTTCGGGTACGGGTGACAGGCGAGCCGCGACCCGCCGGGCCAAGGCAGCCGACGCGAGTGTGTCCCACTCGATCTGAGAGAAGGTCCGATCGATCGTGGACTTGGCTTGGCCGGAGCCAGCCCGCTCGCGTGCAAGGCGGACCCTCCACCATCGCTCCAATCGTTTCTGGACGCGCTCCCGAAGCCTGGGGGGGCGTTGCTCGAGACCCAGGTCGGTCAAGTCCAGCTTTTGCCCGTCTACCTTCACGGTGGGCGTTTCGATGCCATCCGGGCCTCGCTGCCAGGTGATCTCGGCGGGCCAGCGGCGTTTGGCTTCGTCCAGCGCGGCAAGTTCCTGCGCCTCGAGCTTGCGTCGCCTGAGGCGTTCTCGGATGCCTTTGCTGGCCTGTGCCAGGGTGCGGTCGCTGGCTGGGAAGACCTTCTCCTTGAGAATCAGCGCCAAGCCGTCCGGGAGCCGCACCACATCGCTGATTTCTCCGGTTTCGAGTTGCCAGGCGACCGCTTCGTACGCGGCCAGCAAGGATCCCCGTGGGCTCGCGGCCACTGCACCGCCACGGGCCCCGTTTTCGGCGTCACTGTGCAGGCGTGCCAGTTGGCCAAAAGGCGCACCCGCTTCTGCTTCCTGTTTGATTCTCTGCAACTTGGCCGTGACGACCTGGACGTCGGCAGGCGAAGCCTCGGCAGCCAGGCGCGCGAGAATCAAGCGAGTGGCAATGCGTTCGGGCCGCTTGAACTGCCCCCGATTGGCCCGATAAGAGGCCACGACGTCTGCCTCGGTGACCACAACGGCGGCCGCAAGCACGCGTCGCTGTTCGGCAAAGGCGAGGCCGTCGCGTTGGCGTTCGAGCTGTTGGACGATCGCTGGATCCCGGTCGAGCTTCAGTGCCCGCGCTTCGTGTACGAGCTGTCGCAGGACTACCCAATCTTCGAGCAGATGGTGATCGATTGACGTGGCCGTGTTGGCGTTTCTGTTGGCATTTCTGTTGGCGTTCGTGTTGCCGGTCGCTTTTGCACGTGGCGTTCTCTTTGTCCGCGCAGCAGCGAACTGCCGAAGGTCACCGCACGTCACAACCTCGTCGCCCCACCGGGCCACGATCGCTTCGTGTGGATCGGCCTCTGGGGCGTCAGTCGCCGAGGCAGTGGTCGCCGGAGTGGGGCCAAGACCCACCAGGCCCGACGCGACAACCATCGCCAGCCGTCTAGCGGCAGCCTGCCATTGGCGATCGATCACCCAGCCAACGCCTTGATCAAATCGATGAACGCCCTCTCGAGATCACCAAACGCGGCGTCGGAGAAGGTCTTGCGCTTCAGTTGCTGTTTGATCGTCGCGACCATTGCCTCCGCTTCTTCCCTCGCGGGATCGGCGCGGGCGAGACCCGTGCGCCGCCAACGGAATTTGCGAGCTCGGAGTGCATCTCCATTGCGGGTGCGCGCGGCCAGACGGCCGGCCTCGGCCCATAGGCCCAGCCGATAGCGTTGTTTCATCACCGGATCGCCGGCGACGTCCAAGGCGACCTCCTCGTCGGCCACATCGAGTTGTCGGGCGATTTCCTCTGGAGTCTGCTTTTCGTCGATCGCTTCGGCGAGTGTGTCGTAGGTGAACTCACTCGCGAGGTCGGCACTACCAGCCCAGGAGCCCGTGTTGCGGACGAGTTGGCTGAGCTGCTCGAGATCTCCGGCTTTCTCTGCCACCCGGAGGTCGATACCGCGGACCCCGAGTCGGAATGCGATCGCCTCGTCGGGGTAGAGGCCAGTCGGTGGCGGGGCTCCCGAACGATAGCGATTCCAGCCTGGATCGTCCCAGTTGTCTGATTCGTCCCAGTGTTCTGCCAATTGTGTCTTGTCTGTCTCGGGCGCGAGGTCCGCTGGCGATGCCCCCGCGGCGACGAACCGAAGCCCGATGCTCAGCGCCAACCCGGCGGCTAGCAGACTGCCGCCGGCGGGCGCCATCCTCACGATACGACGCCCGAGCGACTGGCTCTTGCGTTCGAGTGAACCGGTTTGACGATCGAGGGTCGTGACTGTGCCGCGGATCGGCTTGGCCTTGATTGGTTCGAGGGTTTGTTTAGCTTCCGTCGCCTCGTCGTCCAACAAGCCCTCGGCTTCGAGCGTGCGCACCGATTCCAGAAAGACTTCGTAGTCGTCTTCGCTGTTGGTCAGCGCTGCCTCGACCTGCGCCTTGCGCTCGCCGGACAACCGACCGTCGATATAAGCCGCCAGCTCCTCGGGGTCGAGGGCTGGGGCGTCCTCGTGACTCACGTCATCCTCCCGTTCCGACACCTACTCATGGCCTTAGACGGACTCCGGATCGGAATTACGCGTTTGATGGGTGGAAGCGTCGCTGTCACCGTCGAGAATGGCCATCGTCAGGCTCTCCCAGCCCAGGATCTCCCTCACCCGGTGCCAGGTCAAGCCCTGTTCTTCCATGGCCCGACGCAAACCACGAAGACACTTGTCCTTGCGGGCGTAGAGCGACCGTTGCTCGACACCGAACATCCGGGCGAGGCACGAGATCGGCACCGCATCGCGAAGGTGCATCTTGAGCAACAGGACGTCTTGGGATTCGAATGTGGAGAGCCTCTCGGCCAGAACCTGTTCGACGCGGGTCGCCGTTGCGTGGCGTTCGCGATCCAACGTCCGCTGCTCGACCGCGCCGTCGACACCCCGGGTCTCGAGCACCGCGTCGTCCACGAACGAACGGCCCACCCGGTTTGGCAGACGCTCGGCCAGCGCCCGGAGCGTCGCACGATCACACTCGACGCGATGGTTGGTGATCATCATTTCGATCGCGGTATCCAGCTCGAGGCCGTCGCGCACCAACAAGGTCTCGAGCAACACAGCATCGGGCCCGCGTCGTTGGGCCTCGGCGGTGGGTCGGTACTTGCCCCACTTGTGGTTGCGGTAGTCGCGGAAGTGATTGTGAATGACCGCCACCAGGAAGGTCGTGAGCTTGCTATCGCCGCGCCGTTTGCCGATGACGGCGTAGTCGTCGTCGATCAGCTTGACCTTGACCTGTGACACGAAGTCCTCGACATCGGGACCCGAGAAGCCACCGCGGACGGCAGCCCGCGTCGCCACCCGTTCGATCAAGGGTAGGTGATCGAGAAGAAGTGTCTCTGCCTGAAGACGCTGACGCTGGGCGGCGCCTCTACGGCTCAACAGCGATGCCAGTATCAAGTGTGCTGTGCCTCCAACTAACTTTGCTCGGCGAACCCGGTCACGAAATCGGTACCGGATCGCTGATCGCGATCGAGGGCGATGATGTTCTTGCGTTCCGCATCGCGGAGCAGCTCCGTGAAGGAGCGATAGCCGTAGTACCCCTCATTGAACGACGGCCGATTTCTTTTCATGGTCTGTTTGATCATGGAGCCCCAAAGGGCTTCCTCGCCTTCCCGGGTCAATGCCAGGATCGCGTCGGCCAGGAGCGCGAACAATTCGGCCTCCTTGGGTGACAAGTGATCCAGACGTGGGACGTTCTGCATGTCACGCCACATATCTTCATAAAAGATGAACTCGTCGCAGTTGTCGATCAAGAGGGCCGATGAAGCATTCTTGACGCCGATACCGATTACGTTCTTGTCGTTCTCCTTGAGTTTGGACACCAGGGGCGAAAAGTCGCTGTCACCCGATACCACGACGAAGGTGTCGAGGTGATCTTTCGAATAGCAAAGATCCATGGCGTCGACCACCATCCTGATATCGGCGCTGTTCTTCCCCGAATAGTGCTTCTGCGGGATGTCGATCAGCTCGATAGCGGCTTCGTGAAACGGCCGCTTGTACTCGTTGAAGCGTTCCCAATCGGCGTACGCTTTCTTGACGATGATCTTGCCCTTTTCGAGCAAGCGCTTGAGAACGAGGTTCATGTCAAAGCGATCGGCGGGCGAATCGCGTACACCAAGGGCAATGTTCTCGAAGTCGCAAAACATCGCGATCTTGCGTTCCGGGCCCTCGGGCATTGCTCGCTCCGCGTGAGGGGGCTCGAGGTGGCCCATCACGGCGAGCGCGGAACGGGGTGTGCCGCCAGTGACGGGAGTGGGTCCCTTGCTGGTTTGCGGCGTGTCATCGGTCCGCTCCGGGCCGTCCGCTGGTGTCCGCCGTCGCCGTTTCCCGCCGCGTCGCCGTCGTCGTCGGCGGGGGGGGACCTCCTTCGGCGCGTCAGCCTGCTCCGTCTTCTGCTCGGAATCAACGCTGGGCGACTCTGCGTTCAGGGCGTCCTTGCTGGTCGCCGAGGCTGTGGCTGTTGCCGACGTTGGAGGCGACGCCGGAGCTTCCATGGCCTGCTCCTCGAGCGAAGGTGACGTCGACGGATCAGATGTCTCGGGCGAGGATTCCCCGTCGATCGTCGAGGGCTCGTCGCTACTCGTACGAAGCCACCAGGGCGACACTCGTATTCTCCTCTGATGCCTGGTCAGGCGTGATTCCGAAGCGTGGACGTTCTTGCCTCATCTTACCTCACCAGGCAATAGAGAGGTCCACGGTAGCTGCTAGTGTTCTTGCCGCAGCTCTGGTGGCAAGTAATGGCTCAACCGCACAATATGCAAACGCGCCCGAGCCCTGGGGGTGTGGTCGCCTACGTCGAGTTGTTGGGCGTGCTTCTGATTGCGCCTTGGGGTTTCCGTCTGATGCTTCTGACGACCACCCATGGCTGGCAGGGTGGAACGCTGGTACGGGGTTTCCTTGCCGATTTGGTGGTGGCCTTGGCCGTCTTGCCAGTGGTGGTTTGGCTTCAGCGGCGAAGTCGGTGGATTGCGGTGGCAGCGGTTGGGGTTTGGTGCCTCGTCCACGCGGCCAACGATGAGCACATTCGTGTCCTGGGCGCGATGGCGAACTTCGAGAACCTTCGCTATCTAGCCGACTCGACGTTTCTGAAGGGTTCTGCCCAGGGACTGCTTCGCCCCACGGTGGTTATTCTTTCGCTGGTCTCCGTTGTGATGGTCGCCGTGCGGGCGCGCGGACCGGTCGGGTCGGGTCCGCGCCATTGGTTGCTGGTTGTGGCCCTCGGTCTCCTACTATCGAGTTGGCCCACCCAGTCGGATGACGCCCCGTGGCAGCAAGAAAACGTGGTTCTTTCCGGCTTGATTGACCTCGCTGGACAGTCACGCCTTTCCTTTCCGAGTGAGACGCATCCCGGGCGGCTCGATGTTCATGCCCCGGATCTCGGCGGCGTGCCACGCATTCCCCTTGGCCACCCCGGCACCAACGTGTTGCTGATCATGCTGGAAGGCATCTCGGGTGGTCACCTGCCGAGCGTCGCTGGCGTTAGCGGGATCGAACCACCAGCCTCACTTCGTGGCCTCGACGAGTTGGCCACGGCCCAGCACCAGGTGTTCAGTCGATTCGTCGCGCAGCAACGGCAAACCAGCCGAGGTCAGTACGCCTTGCTATGTGGCGACGCCCCGGCGTTTTCCGGGCGGCGCACGCGCATGGCGGAGGTCGCCATGGCCGAAGGGGACGCACCCTGCTTGCCGAACGCGCTGGCCACATTGGGCTACCAGACGGTCTACCTGCAAGCGGCGCCTCTGGCCTTTCAGCGTAAGAACCAGTTCATGCCCAAGGCCGGCTTCAGACGTGCGCTCGGGGCGGATTCGTTTGGCGATCACCCGAATCGAACACCCTGGGGGGTGGACGATGCAACGCTGTTTGCGCGCGCCGCTGATCTCATCGACGAGCTCGAGCATGAGCGAGCGCCGTGGTTCGTCACGCTCTTGACCGTCGGTACCCATCACCCATTCCTGGTCCCCGGTGCGCCCAAGGAGTACGACACCGAGCGCGCCTTCAGCCATGCAGCGACCTATTTGGACGATGCCCTTGCTGGCTTCCTGGCTACGTTGGATCGGCGCGGAATTTCCGATCGCACCTTGATCATCGTCACTTCGGACGAATCGGGTGGTCTTGGCCTGGGTGGTAGTCACCAATCCGCGAGACGGTCGCACGCCGCCACGAAGGCCCTGCATCAGGCGTGGGGATTGCTTTCCATTCGTACGCCCGAAGGGGATGGCCAACGGGTCGATGAGTTGTTCGGCCAGAGCGATCTTGCGTTGTCGGTGCTCGACTATCTTGGGCAGCCACCGGACGCCTATCCGTTTGGCGGCCGCAGTGTGTTTCGCCGGTATCGTGCGCCACGCCCGGTCGCTTTTGCCAACACCTACCTCAAGCGGACGGGGGCTTTCTTTGGCGACGATCAGCTGGTGGTTTGCAATCGGTTGGGCCAAGCGTGCATGACCCATGCGTTGGAGGGTGGGTTCGGTCGTCTCGGCAACGAGATCATCGACACCGACCCAAGCCAACTCGCGTGGCTCCGGTCGGCGATCGATGCGCCGTCGCGGCTGGCGATTGCCGCAACCAACCATGCCCCACGCTGGTGGTCGCCCTTGTTCGAGGCCGGTTCGCTTTCCGTTGTCGAGGACTCCGAAGCAATGCTGGAGGGGCGCTTCCGTTTCGCGGCGCGCTCGCGGGTTACGGTGACCGTCGAAGCCACGTTCTCGGGCAACACCCCAGCGACCTTTCTGCACCAGCTTCAGCTTGACGGCGGTGGTCGCTACCAAGTCGACTTTCCGGCGCTGATCGATGGTGACCAACTGGTCCTTCGCTACGTGGTTCTTACGACTGGGGTGTCTTCAACTCAAGCTGCCGTGACCGCGTCTCTGACGGGCCCGGATTCCTCCGATGCGGCCTTGGTCTTCCGTAAGGCCGGGGTCTTGCTGGAACCGGCGGCCGAAGCGTCGATTGGAACAACAGCCACGGTACGTCTCGAGGCTGCCCAAATTGATCGCGATAGACAGATCGTCGACCGCGCCGGAGCCTGGCGGCGCGCTGCCGCACCGTCCACAGAAGCCGAAGATGCCGAGACACCGGGGTCGTAGCTGCGACGGCAGGGAGGTCCACGGGCTGTACTGCTCGCTGCTATACTCTGCTGGTCGATCGAGCGTTCCCGGTTGCCTTTGCCGTAAGGACGCGCCCCTTTTTCTGTCCGCGCGTACCGGAGCGAACGCCACCCTTGACCACCGATCCTCTGCCTCTCAATTATTTGGCGGTCGATGGCCCGATCGGGGTTGGCAAGACCACGTTGGTGGAGATGCTCACCCGGCGATTTGAGGGCGTGAAGGTGCTCGAGGATGTCCAGAATCCGTTCCTCGATAAGTTCTACAAGGACCGACCCGGCGGGGCCTTTCAGACCCAGCTCTACTTCCTGCTGTCGCGTTTTCAGCAGCAAAAAGAGATTGTCCAGCGTGAGCTGTTTCAGCGTCTGGTGGTGGCGGATTACCCGTTCCCCAAGGACCGGATTTTTGCCTACTTGAACCTCTCTGACGACGAGCTGCTGATCTACGACAAGCTCTACGCGATGCTCGAGCCGCAGGTGCCGGTTCCGGACTTGGTGCTGTACCTGGTGGCCGATGTCGAAACCTGTATGGGTCGGATCAAGAAACGCCAGCGCAGCTTCGAGAAGAACATCGCGCGCACCTACTTGGCCGAGCTGATCGACGCCTACAACCACTACTACCATCACTTCGATCGCGCGCCGGTGTTGGTGGTCGACACCAAGACCCTCAACTTTCCCAACCGGCCCGAGGACTTCGAAGAGTTGATCACCCAACTCCGCAAACCGCACAAGGGCACGCAGTATTACCTGTCGCGTGGCGCCAGGCGGTAGTACCATTCGGGGCATGTCTACTCAAACGACTTCGCCGGAACCCGTCACGCCGCTCACCATTGCCGACCAGACCTTTCAGTCGCGCCTGATCCTGGGCTCGGGCAAGTACCCCAGCAACGAAGCGTTTGCCCAGTCGCTGGCCGCGTCGGGTACCGAGATGGTCACGGTCGCTGTTCGTCGTGTCGACCTGAGCGACAAGAGCGACGCGTCGTACGTGAACCACATCGACCCCGAGAAATACCGCTTCTTGCCCAACACGGCCGGTTGCTACACCGCCGATGACGCCATCCGCACCGCGCGACTGGCCCGCGAGCTCGGTGGTTGGAATTGGGTCAAGCTCGAGGTCATTGGTGACGAGAAGACCCTGTTCCCTGACAACGTCGAGTTGCTTCAGGCTACCGAGGTATTGGTGAAAGAGGGTTTCGTGGTGTTGCCGTACACCAGTGACGACCCCATCACTTGCCGCAAGCTCGAAGACCTCGGCGCCGCCGCGGTCATGCCCTTGGGCGCGCCGATCGGTTCGGGCATGGGCATCCGCAACCCCGCCAACCTGCGCATCATCATCGAGCAGGCGAACGTACCGGTGGTGGTCGACGCTGGCGTCGGCACCGCCAGCGACGCTGCCGTCGCCATGGAGTTGGGCGCCGACGCCGTGCTCATGAACACCGCCATCGCCGGGGCCCAAGATCCCGTCAGCATGGCGCGCGCCATGAAGCTCGCCGTCGAAGCAGGGTGGCTCGCCCGCCACGCCGTAGCTCAATTGGATAGAGCACCTGACTACGGATCAGGAGGTTTCGATCTCGCGGAGGACCCGCCTGTCCGCGCTTCGACGTCACGCTGTCGGATCTTTGAATTCGCCTGCAATCGTAAGTACCTCTTCTACCAAGGCATCCCCAAGTCGAGTACCTTCCTGCTGAATCGTTTGGATGACAGGACTAAGCCCGGATAGAAGCCCCTTCTGTTTCGCTCTCAACAGGATACCGAGTGTTCCCGTTAGAGCGAGGCCCAAACGCTTGGCATGGCGTCGGCCAAGACGTTCGTCAATTACGACCAGATCAGCGTCTTGCTCTTGAGCCAGTGCAATAACCTCGGCTTCGCCCCGATCAAGATCCGACAACAGGTCAGCCCGCCGTGGGTCAGCCAGCCTTTCGGTTCGGATCCATGGTGCCGCCTCGAGCTGTTGTGCACCGGCTCGATTTGGTCCCCCGGCTTTCACTTCGCGGTATACAGCGCTGGGGACCATGACAGCCCCGTACAGATCCCGCAGCAACGTGAGTTGATCAACGATCGCCAAGGTGATGATTGGCGTTGAGTTCACGATCACCACCTGTGGCCGTCGTTCTTCACGCATTGGCGAAATCCTGCCTCAGCTCCTCAGGATCGATGCCGACTGGCGACAAACCGAAACGTTTAAGCCGAAATATGAATTCCACCCGTTCCATCCCAGCCAATTCAGCCGCTAGCCCTGTGGTCAGCCGTCCGAGTTCAAAGAGTTTGACCGCGAGGAGCAGCCTTGCTTCGGCCTCAAATTCTTCCGGGCTTTCTTTCAGAGACAGTAGAAGGTCATCCGAATAGGGGATCGACAGTGCGTGTTCTGACATCGTGTCTCCTTTCCGACTACCGAGCTACCCATGCATTGAGCACGATCATCAAGCTACGTGGCGTTGTTAGACAGCTTGGTACCGAGATCTCCGACCACCAGCCCGACTACCTTAGCGTATCGGGTCGTTTGTCCCTGCGCCGAGGCGTCGCCCCGCGAGACTACCGAACGCCTAGGATCCAGCCTTCGACTTCGGCCGTGGCTCGTTCCCAATCGGCGAGCGACGGTTGAAGAAACCCTTCGAGGGTGCCGTCGTGGTCTGCTGTCCGCATCCACTTGGCGACGGAATACGCGTCGTGCTGGTCGGGCGTCCGGTCTTCGCGCGGGTAGCCGCGACTCCACAGCGCTGGGTACGCCTCCACGATGGCCGACTTTCCGTCTGGAATGGTCCAGCCATCGAATGGCCAGACGTGGATACGGTCTCCCAGTTCTTGGCGGAGATAGCGTAGCCACGGGATGCCTGAATGGGTGGACTTGGCTACGGAGCCCGGTACGTCGAAGTGAAAGACCGACTTTGCCTTGGCTCGTACCTCGGTCAAACGACGCCATCGCGTTTCGCCGGTACGGTCTGCACCGTTGCCGACAATGCCGTCGCGGACGAAGTCGACGTAGGTGTCGTCGCCGTCGGTTGGCCAATGACGTTGGAAGTCGTCGAGAAACGCGGGCCAGTCGGGCAGCAAAGGATGTGCCTCGAAGTACCGCAGTGGGAAGGAGAAGCCGTGATCGATGCCCACCAACGTTGGCTGATCTTCGGGCAGGATCTCGATGAGTCACTCTGCGATCCCGCGTCGTGTCCAGTACTTTCGGGGGCTGGGTGGTGGCTGAACCTCAACTGGTTCAGCGTCGCGCGGAGCGCTGTAGACCCGCAGTCCTTTCAGGCTCGAGGTCGGGGCTTTTGCCCCGGAGTAGTCGATGCCGATGTAGCGGGAGAATCGCGGATGGGTGGAGGTCATGTTCGTTTGCCTGTAACTCGGAGATGGAAACGTACGCCTCGTGTGGATACCTTTCTGAGATCGACGATCAGCCGATTCGTTTGACCTATCCGTCTTGCAGGTTGTCCCAGTAATCACCGTCGAGCTTCTTGATTTCGATCGTCTCCTCGACTTGCATGCCGAGGCCGTAGTCGTAAATGAACTTGGCCAGCTCTTGGCCATCAATGAGCACGAGCGTTGTGCCGCCGTGAAGGCTCTTGGCGTATCCGATCGCGCCGGGGCTGTAGGACGACGTGGTGATGAAGACGCCCTTGTTGGACTGCGCCACGGCCAGCGCGCCGACAAATTTCTGAATCTCGTCGCGACCGACCGTGTTCTTCTTGGCGTAGCGTTTGGCCTGGATGTGGATGCGGCCGAGACCGAGGACATCTTCGCGAATCACGCCGTCGATGCCGCCGTCGTTGGTGTACTGCGTGACCTCGCCGGCATCCTCAACTTCGCCGCCGTAGCCCATCTCTTGCAGCAGTGCGACAACGAGCTTCTCGAACTCGCGGGGCGACTTGCTCAAGATGGTGTCGAGGATGTCTTCGTACACAGAGCGTTGGATCTTCTTGAACGACTCCGTCAGCCGCTCTTTCGGTGTCAGCTCGGAGGCATCTTCGGCCGTCATCTCTTCCACCGTGGCCGATGTCTGGGCTGCTTCTTTCTTTTGGCGGTCTCGCTCCGCCAGCCGCTCGCGAATGATATCTTCGACCTTCTCTGGTGTGGCCAGCAGCCGCAGACCGTCGGCACCGATGCGATAGTGCCCGCGTTTGGGCCGCTCGACGAGGCCGGACATGCTCAAGTAGCTCATTGCCCAGCCGATCCGGTCATAGAAGATCGGGCCGGCGCCTGACTCATAGCGGCGCGAGCGCTCTTCTTCGGTCAAGCCGAAGTGCCGCGCCAGCGGCTCCTCCAGCCCGCGTGTCGGACGGACGTTTCCATCCTTGAGGAGTTCGAGCGCGGGCAGGCGGATGTCGTCGTGTTTGGGAATCATGTCGAGGAGCTGAATCAACGAAAGAGGTGGCGGGATGTGGCCTTGAACTCGGCCTTGCGCGCGACGGAATCGAGATTTTCGAGCCCCGCACATCGGTGGTCAGCGTGTGCGTCCCAACCTTGGGGCCACGTCTCGAATGTACTCTGGCACATCGGGCAGCGCACCTTGCGGCCGACGACCGCATCCACGCTGAGGACGTTGGCATTGATGATATATCCGTCTTCGTCATGGACAGGTTTCATGGTTCGTCTCCAATGGTTGCGAATGTTCGTTGTGGATTCGACAGTGTGAGGACTCTCAGCCCGTTTCGACATCGAGCCCGTCATGCACGGCTTCGAGGGTCTCGAAGATGCCTTCGATAACGTTTTCTTTGCCCGTGAAGAGGGCGTCGGGGCCGCCGGCATGGACGTCGCTGAAGGGCGGTCCGTAGAGCGCCGACGCGTCCATGACGCCGCGCGTGGTGAGCTGCTCGATCACCATCTCTACGAAACGCATCTGTGGCGATGTCAGGCTGCGGTCGTTGATGAAGCCCGCGAACGCCTTCTTGGACGCTGCCCGGTCGAGGCCCACCATGCTCCGCACGAAATGGGCCAGAGACGGCGCCTTGGTGCGCTCCAACAAGCCCGTGAGCAAGGTCTTGCCGTCTTCCTCGCCAATCTCCACCAACATGGTCTCGAGTTCTTCGAGGTGCCCTTCGGTTAGCGGCTTGTTGGTGCGAAGGCGGCGAATGACCAGGTGATCGAGGTGGTTGCGCAAGTAACCTTGGACCTTCCTCTCGTACTCGGCGCTGGTCATCTTCGGTAAGTTCAGGATGCCGCTTTCGCGTATCTCTAGAATCTCGTCCTCGAAGTCGGTGTAAACGACGTTGCGCGACCGCTTGTCGAGAAACGACACCAGGCCGCGTAGCCGCAGGCGCATGTCTTCGAGTTCGTCGAGCCCGACGCCTTCCCAGAAGCCATGCTCTTGTAGGGCTGCCAGGTACGGGAGCTGCGCTTCGACCGTGGGGACGGCTCGTTTCTCTTCCAAGAGCGACGCGATTTCGATCATCCGCTTCCGGTGGACTTCGTAGACGCCCTCATCATTTTCAGCCATGGCGAGTTGCATGTGCAGCGCCTTGAGGTCGAATCGCCGCGCCATGATGTCGTCCAGTTCCAGCATGCTCGGCAACCCGGCGACCTTGCTGCTCAAGGTGTCGCAGTCCGCCACACTGAGCTTCGTCCACACCGCACGCATGGTGAAGCGGTTCACGGATTCGAGATGCATGCGGACGATGAAGTTGTCGCGGTTCAGCGCCGCCACTTCGCCATGAAGCGTATCGATCAACGCCTCGGCTAGCCTCGACTCCGGGTCCAGTGCTGGCGCGCTTTGGGCCAGAGACAACAACCGCACCCGCGACGCGAACAGACGGGTACCCAGCGGCGCTCGGTCGCCGGTCTCGATGCCGTCGGGCTTCTCCTCGAAGAACGCGAAGTTGCGGCAGACGTCGAACACGCGGAAGTCTTGCTTATGCTCACCCGGCCCGAACAAGTGCTCACACAGGCGGGTGCCACGCCCAATCATCTGCCAGAACTTGATCTTCGAGTACACCGGCTTGAAGAAGACCAGGTTCGCCACCGCCGGCACGTCGATACCGGTGTCGAGCATGTCCACCGAAATGGCGAGGTGGGGGTCTTTCTCGGGCCGCTCGAAGTCGTCGATCAGGCTTTCCACGTGCGACGCCTGGTTGTCGATCACGCGCGCGAAGTGGCCCGCGAGCTTGGGGTAGTGGTGGTCGAACCGTTTCGCGATCAGCTCTGCGTGGTTGTGGTTGCGGGCGAAGACGATGGTCTTGGCCAGCCGGTCACCGCCATCCACCTTGTGGCCGCGCTCCATCAGGCATTGCAGCACCTTGTCGACGGTGTCGATGTTGAACAGCCAGCTGTTGATCGCCGCCGCGTCGACGTGGTGGGGCATGCCGACCTCGTCGGCCTCGTCGCCCCAATCGAGATTTTCCCACTGCTCTTGTTCTTCGTCGTTCAGGTCGTCATACGTGATGCCTTGACGCGGGAACTTGAGGTCGACTTCGACCTTTCGTGGTGGCACCAGGTACTCGTCGTTAACCGCAGTGTCCAGCTCGTAGGCGTCGGTCGGTGAGCCAGGTTCGAGGTCGAACAGGCGGTAGGTGTTGCGGTCGACCTGCTCGCGGGGCGTGGCGGTGAGGCCCACCAGCAACGAGTCGAAGTAGTCGAAGATGGCGCTGAACTTCTGGTAGACGGAACGGTGCGCCTCGTCGATGATGATGAGGTCGAAATGGCCGACGCCAAACCGCGCCTGGCCGCTCGCGTCGCCGCCGTGCGTCTCGTCGATCAGGCCCATCATAGTGGGATAGGTGCAGCCGTAGACCCGGCCGAGCTTGTCTTTCTCGTCGAGTAGATTCACCGGGCTCGACTCGGGTAGGTGCGCCTTGAACGCGTTGACCGCCTGCTTGACCAGCGCCCGTCGGTCGGCCAGGAAGAGCACCCGCTTGATCCAGCTGGCGCGCTGTAAAACGTCCACCAGCGAAATCGCGGTGCGTGTCTTGCCGGTGCCGGTGGCCATCACCAGCAGGGCCTTGCGGCGCGCGTTGGCGAAGTCCTTGGCGATGCTGGTGATCGCTCGCTTCTGGTAGTAGCGATCGGTGATCGCGTCTTTCACCTGCACCACGTCGAGCGGCTGCCGGTGCGCGCGACGGTGCACCAACGTCGCCAGCTCGGCCTGGGTGT
The DNA here is from genome assembly GCA_965250305.1 of Candidatus Multivoradales bacterium. Taxonomy (GTDB): domain Bacteria; phylum Acidobacteriota; class Thermoanaerobaculia; order Multivoradales; family J023; genus J023. The sequence continues at coordinate 160,875 of CBDFNS010000020.1, forward strand.
GGAAGCCGGCGACCGCGCGCGGTGGGTAGGTGGTGTCGTCCCACAGGTGGGTTTGGTAGCCGTTGGTATAGAAGATCACCGGTCGCTGGCCGTGCTCGGCCTCCAGCGCGTCGGCGTAGAGCTTGGCCTGCTGCCGCCCGGCGCGCGCATCGACGGTCGTCTTCTTCGCCTCGACCACCGCCAACGGTTTGCCGTCGTCGCCCCACAGCACGTAGTCGACGAAGCCTCGACCTGAGGGGGTAGGCAGGCCGGTGACGAGGAACTCGCGATCGCGCTTCTGGTCGAGCGTCCAGCCGGCCCGACGCAGGGCGAAGTCGATCAGGCGCTGGCGGGTTTCGCCCTCGTTCCAGTCGCGGGTTTCAGGGACGGCGTCGTTCTCGGCCTTGATGGCGGCCAAGCGCTCGCGAACCGCCGCCAGCTCGGCCTCGGTCTCTTGGCGCGCGGCCTCGCTGGCGCGCAGCTTGGCTTCGAGCGCGTCCAGTTCCGCGACGCTGGCCGGCGTTTCTTGACTGTCGTTCGTGAGGATCAGGGTTTCGTCGAAGACCTGGCCGCGCAGGCGCTCGGCACCCTTGCGCAGGTAGCTGCGGCCGGCCCAATAGAGCAGGTGGTACAGCTCGCGCACCACGCCCAGTGCCGTTTCGGGCGTGGGCATCTTCTTGCCGTGGGCGGCCGCGTTGCCGGCTTGCCGAATGTACTCGGCCTTCTGCCACACCGCCTCGGGCACGAGCGCGACGAATGCCGGCTCGTGGAGGTAGCCGTCGAGGTTGGTGGCCTTGGGCGGCTCGAGGGTCTTGTCGACCTTGTACACCCGCGCCAGCAGGCGTTCCAGGGTGAAGCGCGCGTGAAAGCACGCGGCGCGCGGGTCGCCCTGCACGTGCCGCTCCGCCAAGCTCGCACCCGTCGCCACGTGCGGGAATTCCTGCTTCAGGAAGGCGAAGTTGGCGGAAACGTCCATGGTCGTCTACAGATCACCCCGGAAGGCGCGTTGTTGCAGCGACGCGAACAGCGTGTCGAGCTCGGCCAGGTGCGCGCGCTGGCGTTCTTTCTGTTTCTCGACCGATTCGACGATGGAGGCGAACTTGCGTTGGAGGTCGAGGGGTGGGAGGGGAATCTCAAGAGAGGCGATCTTCGATCGGTTCAAGTTTGCCATGGTCACGCCCCACGCGATCCTTTCGAGTTTCGCCTTTATCGATGCGCTGGACATGACTTTGGACAAGTACAGTGTAGTGAAGATCTTGGGATTCGGCCTAATGAACAAAGATCCTGTGCCGCACAGCATCCCGGTAGTGTCGTTCGTAATGACCGCGCAGCGGCCCATCTCGCCACGACGCCCCATGATCACATCGCCTGCTTGAAGGCGGTAGCCGTTGAGCTGTTCAGCTTTCGCACGGGTAACCGTCTCCCCACGGCCGACCACTATGGCTCCTCGAACAATGTGCTTGGGGTTCACGAGTGGCACGCCGCCTGAGACGTAGTCTTCTTTGTGTAGCAATGACCCGAATGGACCAATCTGGACCATCGAACCAGTTTCTTCAATGTTCTTGATATTCCAACTCATCGGATTAACAACCGGATCACCAAACATCTCGAGAAACGTCGACTGCAAGAGCGTGTCGAGCTGCACCAGCGACGCGCGACGCTTGACCCGCAACGCGTCCGCCGCGTCGAGAATCGCCGCGATGCGTCGTTGTTCGTCGAGGGGTGGGAGTGGAATCGGAACCTGTTTGAGCTTTGCCTTCGTCAGGTGAGCAATACTTGTAGAACTCGTTAGTCTGGCGAAAAGTTTTCTGTCGGCCGCCCAGCGCATGTAACGCAGAACGAATCGAGACTCGACGCTCGCCTTTGGGCGTAGGCGGTGGATAGCCTTCTGATAGAAGCAGTTCTCAACTTCGCCGGCCCAAACAGCTGTGCGCCCCACCTCGCCTCCCTCACAGACCAAGAGATCACCCCGTTTCAGGGAAAATCTGACTTGGTCCACATCAGTGAAACGCATCTTTTCTAAGCTTGAAACATCGCAACGGCCCCATTGGACGTTGCGATTCGCGAGATAGGGAAATAGATCTCCTCTATTCTTCTTCTTGTCAAGCATCTTTCCTAGTTGGATCTCGAAAACGTCATCAAACGTCTGTCGCGGCCACTTCACCCCAACATCTCCCCAAGCGCCATCCGCCCCTCTGCGATCTCCGCCTCGAGCTTCGCCAACCGCGCCAAGATCACCTTCGGCGGGTCGTACTCCACCGCCTCATAGACCACTTCCTTGTAGCGGTTGATCGAGAGATCGTAGTCGTTGTCCGCGATCTCCTTCTTGGGCACCAAGAAACTGGCATCGGTGCGCGCGCGCTTGGCTTCGGCCTTGCGCTTGCGCCAGCGGGTGCGGATATCGTGGAGGTCGCTCTTGTCGGGCTGCTCGGTGCGCTTGTCGTCCAGCGAGTAGCCGTCGGCCTGCATGTCGTAGAACCACACGTGCTCGGTGCCGCCCGAGTTGGTTTTGGTGAAGAGGACGATGGCCGTCGACACCCCGGCGTAGGGTTTGAAGACGCCCGAAGGCATGGAGATGATGGCGTCGAGCCGCTGTTCTTCCACCAACAACTTGCGCAAGGTCTTGTGTGCCTTGCTCGACCCAAAGAGCACGCCATCGGGCACGATGACGGCGGCGCGCCCGCCGATCTGGAGCTGGCGCAGGGTGAGGGCAACGAACAACAGCTCGGTCTTCTTGGTCTTCACCACCTGAAGCAGGTCCTTGGCGGTGGTTTCGTAGTCGAGACTGCCCTTGAAGGGCGGATTGGCCAGGATCAGCGAGAAGCGCTCGGCATCACCGGCGGCAGCAGTGTCCTCTGCACCCTCGAGGCTAGTCTGGGCCAGCGAGTCCCGGTAGCGGATGTCGGGATTCTCGACTCCGTGCAGCCACATGTTCATGCTGCCAATGCGCAGCATGGTGGGGTCGAAGTCGTAGCCGTGAAAGGTCTCCTGGTTGAACCGCAGACGGCTGGCGGCGGTCTTGTAGATGGTGTCGCCGTAGTGCTCGGTGAGGTATTCCGACGCCGCCACCAAGAAGCCGGCCGTGCCGCAGGCGGGGTCGCAGATCACGTCGCTGGGCGTGGGTGCCATCAGATCGACCATCAAGCGAATGATGTGGCGAGGGGTGCGGAACTGGCCGTTCTGGCCGGCCGTAGCGATCTTGCCCAGCATGTACTCGTAGAGATCGCCCTTGGTGTCGCGGTCGGCCATGTCGATTTCGTCGAGCTGGTCGACTACATTCGACAGCACCCTCGGCGTGGGCATCATGAAGATGGCGTCCTTCATGTGGTCGCTGTAGGTCGATCGCGCGTCACCGCTGCCCGGAGCTTCGCCGTCTTTGCCCTCGTCTGACTGACCGAGTGACTTGATGAACGGAAATACCTCGTCTTTGACGGTCTCGAACATCACCTCGGGCGCTGATTCTTTGAATCGTGACCACCGGAGGTGGTCCTGGTCGTCTGTGAACACGGGGGTATCGATCGCCGAGTTCAGGCGTGCCGCCTTCGCCTCGCTGCGGGTATGCACTTCATCGAGCTGCTTGATGAACAGCAGGTAGGTAAGCTGCTCAATCACCGTCAGCGGATTCGAGATACCGCCCGTCCACATCGTGTTCCAGATGCCGTCGACCTTCGATTTCACGTCACCGGTGATCATTCGACCTCGCGCCCGTCCCGGGCCAAAATGTTGTCTGAAGCATCATGGTATCTGGCCAGATCGTGGGGCGGAAGGGCGGTGCCGTCGCGCGTGGTGCGTCTCGGTCTCGAAACGTGCCATGAAGCGCGCCGGCACGACTTGCCAGTAATCGGGACCGAAGCGCGTGTTGAGTTTGAGACGCTCATCGTCGAGCACAAATCCCTTGACGATGAACTCGCGCAGGGTCTCGGTTGCCCAGATGCGGAAGCGAGTGGCCTGCACGCTGTTGACGCGGTAGCCGACGGAGATAATGGCATCGAGTGAGTAGTGCCTGATTTCGCGAGAGACTTCGCGATTCCCCTCGCTGCGAACTACTCGAAGTTTTCGAGTAGTTGCCCGCTCCTGAAGCTCACCAGATGAGTAGATCTCGCCTAGATGGTGGATGATGGTGGGAACTTCCACGCCGAAAAGCTCGGCCATCTGGCGCTGGCTTAGCCAGAAAGTCTCGCCCTCGTAGCGAACCTCCGCACGGACGGCGCCATCGGGCGCGCGATAGAAGATGAGGTCGCCGCTCACGCCGCTCATGTCGTCACTTCCTGCGGCAAGTCCGCACTGTGCCAGAGGAGATTCTCGAAGGTGCGATGGCTAGGCATGGGATGTCGTCGTCCAGCGTTCGAAACGCCAGGGTAGCCGGTAGAGATCGGCATTCCATGGCAAGGTGAGTATGCTTCGGATGCCTGGAGACCTCCCGGCGGATACGAGGCAACGGCGCCAGTAGATTATCGCAAGGGCTTCGACGCCAATTCGGTCCCTTCACCTCTTTCCGACAGACCGGCGGCCAGCGCTCACAGCGCTTGTCGGAAAGTGTGCGGAAATGCGGGTTGGTGAAGCGCGACAAGGTGTACTGGTTCAACCGGTCACCAGACAGAGTTTGGCCGAAAGAGCCTCCTAACCAAGAGGCTTGGCGCCCGCGGCAACGAGCACCGCAACGACCTCGGGATGACCTTGCTCGAGCGCTGCGTCGACCGGCGCGCCGAGGCCCTCTCCAGGGTGCGGTGAGGCCCCGAGCTCGAGCAGCAACCGTACGGTTTCGATCTGCCCGGCGTGCGAAGCAGAGTAGAGGGCGTCCCAGTAGGTGGGCGGGACGTCGAAGCGGTGGCCTGCCTTGGCGTAGGTGCGCAGGGTCTCGTTGTGCCCGCCTTGGGCTGCGCTCCGGAGGCTCTGCTCACAGGGCCGGGCGCCAGCGTTGAGCAAGAGCTCGGTTGCCGGCAAGTACGCGTCTTTGGCGGCGCCGCGAAGCACGCTGTCGTCGTACTCGGTTCGCAACAACGGATCGGCTCCGTAGTCCAAGAGCATTTGAATGAGCTCGACGTGGCCACCGTCGGCTGCGGCGTGGAGCGCGAACCTGAGGTCGGCGCTGGCTTCGATCAGCAATTCGACCTCTTCGCGGTGGCCGTAGCGGGCTGCAGATTCGATGGGTGTACCGCCACCTTCTCTGGCTTGATTGGGATCAGCGCCAGCGTCCAGAAGCTGTTCGATCGGGGTTGAGAAACCCTTGCGGGCGGCAGCGTGCAGCGCGGTTTCGCCCGTCGAGCCGTGTCCGTTTGGGTCCGAGCCGGCGTTGAGCAGGATTTCGAACGTCTCTTGGTTCCCTTGCCGAACCGCCTTCTCCAGTGGATGCGCCCAGCCGGTATCGCTTCCATAGCGCAGCTTCATGTTGGGGTCGACACCCTTTTCTTCGAGTAGACGGCGCAGCCAGCTCGGATTCTTTTCAATGGCCACGCTCATGGCTCCAACGACGTCGCCACTGGCCCAGATCTCTTCGATGGACAGGATCTGGAAATCGCCTACGACCTCCTGTCCGGTGTCGAGTATTGCGCGTCTTGGCGCATCGTCACGGCTGCGCCAAACCAGAAGCAAGCCGACCGGAAGGAGCGCCAGGAGGATCAGACGAACACAGCCGGACCGGCTCTCTGCGGTCTCCGAAGATGCATGGTGCCGGAACGTGCTCATAACGCTTCCCGGTTGGCCTACGACATCGAGAGATCAATCAGGTTTGAAATGGCTTCGAGCAGCAGCGGGTTGAACGCGTCGGGACGGGTCATATGCAGGTAGTGACCGACGTCGTCCATGAGGACCACGTCAAAGTCGGCGTACTGGCGATTGGCCTCGATGTTGGTTGGATTCGGCGCACTTGCATTGATCGCCCGAATCGGTACCCCGGCGCCCCGAAACCAAGCGGGCATGTCGATCGAACCGAAGTCGCGCATCAGCGCCGCGCCGACTTCGCCGCGGGACGCGTCGCACCCTGCCTGGCGAACGGTTTCGATGACGGATTTCATGTCTGCCTCGACGAACATCTGGTTGACGAAGTTCTCGCAGGTGCCGACGAAATCGTCCTCAAAGGCCTGCATGAAGGCCTCGATCTGCTCGCCTTCGAACTTGAAGTCGGCGTTGTGCAAGGTGTCGACCGCTACGATGCCGAGCACGGTACCCGGGAGCAGCGCCGCGACCCGCAGCGCCACCGGACCGCCCATGGAGTGGCCAACCAGCACGACTTTGTTGAGGTCCAGCGCCCGGATCAAGCCGGCCACGTCGTCGCCGTAGCTGCTCACGGTCCATGGTGAGCGCTTGGCGGTGGCCTCGCCGTGGCCCGGGAGGTCGAGGGTTACGGTTCGGTAGTGATCGGCGAGGGCGGGCAGCTGGGCGTCCCAGAACGTGCTGTTGCACATCCAGCAATGGACGAAAACGGCGGTTACTTGGGCGTCATTCTTGCCCGCCACGGTGTAAGGGATCTGGTTGCCGTCGGGCGTCGTCCAGCTGTGCTCGCCGAGTTCCGGTCCGGGAACTGGTACCGGGGCGGTTGGCGCGGGGGCAACCGTTTCTGTTGCCGGTGAGTCGGTGTGGCAAGCGATGGCGACCGAGAGCACGACCAGCGCTACCGTCGAGCGTATGAACATCGGTATTCTCGAGTTCGGCATGGGTTGTTTCCTTTCGATCCTGCGTTGCGAGAAGCGCGAAGGTAAGCAGCTGGAACAACATCCAATTGCCTACTTGCGCCAGAACGAGACGGTGAACAGGGCGGCAACGGCGTAGACCTCGAGGCGGCCCAGCCACATGAGCAATACCATCAAGAGCTTTTGCCAACCCGCGAAGAAGGCGAAGTTCTGGGTGGGGCCCACGGCTTCGAGACCGGGGCCGATGTTGCCGAGGGTGGCGATGGCGGCGGTGGCGGAGGTGCGCAGGCCGTGGTCGCCGGCGGTCAAAAGCAAGGTGGCCATGCCCCAGGTGGAGAAGTAGAGGATGAAGATGCCCATGACGCTGCGCACCACGGCCTCGGGCACCGCCTTGCCGCCCACGAAGATCGAGATTACCGAGCTCGGGCTGAACATGAACCGGACTTCACGGAGGGCGGACTTCATGCCGATGACCATCCGCATGACCTTGAGGCCGCCGGAGGTCGAGCCGGCGCAGCCACCGACAAACATGAGTGTGACCAAGAGCATCTTCGACAGCACGGGCCATTGGTCGAAGTCGGCGGTGCCAAAGCCGGTGGTGGTCACCAACGAGGCGACCTGAAAGACGGAATCCAAGATGGTGCGGCCCAAGCCGCGATCGGCGTAGTGGCCGGTGAACATGAGGTGGCTCGCAATCCACACCGTGAAGCCGGCAATGATGCCGATATAGATGCGAAATTCGGGGTCGCGCCAGGTCGTATGGCGGCGCTCACGCCAGAAGCGGTAGTAGAGCGAGAAGTTGATTCCGGCCAGGATCATGAACACCGTCAACAGGACCTCGATCGTGGGCGACTCGAAGGCGGCAACGGATCGATTGCGCGGCGAGAAACCGCCGGTCGAGAGGGTCGAGAACGCGTGGGTGGCGGCGTCGAAGAGGTCCATGCCGGCTGCCATCAGCAGGACCAGCAGCGTGCCGGTCAAGTAGACGTAGATCCGCCACATGGCCGACGCGGTGTCTTTGACCCGCGGGTGGAGGGTCTCGGCGGTTGGGCCAGGTACTTCGAGCTTGTAGAGGAACCGGGTGCCGGCGCCCAACTCGGGGAGCAGCGCCACGAACAAGACGATGATGCCCATGCCACCGAGCCATTGGCTGAAGCTGCGCCAAAAGAGAATGCCGCGGCCGGCACTTTCGATGTCCTCGAGAATCGATGCGCCGGTGGTGGTGAATCCCGAGGCCGATTCGAATACGGCGTCGACCAGGCCGTGGGTGGTTCCCGTTAGGACGTAGGGCACGGCCCCAAAAATGGATGCCAGCGCCCAGCCGCCCACTACAATCAAGATGCCCTCGCGGCGATAGAGTTGGCCGCCGCCCCGACCCAGGCCAATGAAGATACCGCCGGTGAGGCCGGTCAGGGTTGCGGTGATGGCGAACGCCCATGCGGCCGACCGCTCGCCGTAAACCAGGCAAACAGCGATCGGTACCAGCTCGGCGACCGCCAGAACCAGCAGCAGGCGACCGAGAAACTTCAGGGTCGGGCGTAGGCTCACGCTAGTTGGATTCCATTGGACAAACGCCCGCGATCGGCGGCCGTCCAGCCGACTGCGCTCGACCCTTGAACTCGCCCGAGCGGATTGCCGTTGTTCAAGATCATTGAGAGATAAGCACTTGCGTGATCACGTTCGGTCTCTGCTCAAACAAGCTGCGCTGCCGTGCTCGCTCGGCTGGACGCCTGTGAGTTCGAAAACAGCATTCTGACTGGGTTCTAGTTACTGGCGTCGCGGCCTGGGAAGAGCAAGTTAATGGTCGCCATCTCGTCTTCTTGAACGAACAGGATCACGGTGTCGCCGGCTTCCAAACGGTCGTTACCTCGGGGGACGAACACCCGGTCGCCGCGCACCACGGTACCCACAATGACGCCGCGCGGCGGATTGAACTCGGCGAGGGTCACGCCCGCTGCGGGACTGGCTTTGGCCAGTTGACGCTCGAGCACGAGTGCCTTGCCCTGACGCAACGAGACAATGTTGCCGCTGTAGCCGCGGTCGATGTAGTCCTGGATGCGTTGGTGGGCGATCGCTCGTGGTGAGACGACCTCCACCAAGCCCAGGCGTCGCCATAGGTAGGACGTCTCGCCCTTCTCGACCAAGGCGATCACCTGGGGCACGCCCAGCTCCTGCGCTAGCAGGCTGGCCATGAGGTTACGCTCGTCACCGCCGGTGAGCGCCACGAATGCGTGGGCCTTGTCGATTCCTTCGGCACGCAGCAAGGAAATGTCGGTGGCATCGCCGTGCAAGACTTCGAGGTTGGGCAGGCTGGCGGCGACCTCGCGGGCGCGGCGTTGATCGCGCTCGATCAGTTTGACCCGATCGACGCGGCCATCCGATGCCTGATGGACGAGCGCCTTGGCAACGGTTTGGCCGGTTCGTCCAGCCCCCGCGATAACGACCATCCGCCGGCGGCTGGGTCGCGCGCTTACCAGCCGTTCGACCTGGTCGATGACGTCGGTGCTACCGAGGATGAGCGCGTCGTCACCGCTTTCGGCACGATCGTCACCTGATGGGACGATCAGCTCGTCACCACGGAAATACGCCACCACCAAGCAACCCGGCGGGAGGGAGATCTCGCGCAGCGGACTGCGGGTCAGCAGTGAGCCTTCGTCGAGGTGGATTTTGCGCAGCTGGACCTTGCCCTGCGCCAGGTACTCCACGGCCACCGTGCTGTGACCCAGGATGGTGTTGAGGATGCGGGTGGTGGCCAGGAGTTGGGTCGAGAGCAGGAGATTGGCGCCAAAGACCTCTTCGTAGAGCCGCCGGTGGCGCGTAATGTCCTCCGCCACGCCCACGCGCACAACCGTTCGCTTGGCGCCAAGACGGCGCGCGAGCACCGATGCCGCCAGATTCGCTTCGTCCGACGAGGAAACGGCCAGAAACAAGTCGCAACCGTCGACCTGGGCCTGCTCCAGGACGGGGACGTGGGTGCCGTTGCCGGGCACGACGGCGACGTCGAGCTCGTCTTCAACCCGGGCGCACCGCTTGGGGTTGGTGTCGATCACCACCACGTTGTGGCCAGCCTGGGAGAGGGTGCGGGCGAGGTGCAGGCCGACCTCTCCGACTCCCATCACAACATAGCGCTTGGTACTCATGGCCACTTTCGAGCCGCCGCATCCGCGCGTCGGCCGAAGAGGCGCATTGTAGCTGATCAAACCCGCGAGAGGAGGCTTGTGTTGCGCCAGCTGGCGGGCAGGGGCATAATCAACAACGAGTTTTGTGCATACCAAGCAAAGTGATGGTGCCCGGCGAGTGTCGCTGTGGCTCAACTGAGGTTGGCGGTTGCGTTGTTCTGGGGCTCCCCTATGGGTCGCCTCGGTGGCAAGTCGAAGTACACAGGAGGACGGCATGCGAAGGAAGATCATGATCACGGTGCTGCTAGCGCTGCTTTCGTTGGGGCCATTGGGAGCGCAAGGCGCCGGTCAAATCGATGGCCGGGTCGTGGAAGAAGATGGCGATGGCGTGGGTGGCGTGACCGTGGTGGTCAGCGAACTGGGTTTGGTCGAGATCACCGGTCGCGACGGCTCGTTCGCTTTCGATGCCGTTCCGGATGGTTCCTACACGGTCCAGTTTTCACTTGGAGACAACGCGTCATCCCAGGCCGTAGAGGTCGCGGGTGGTACCACCGAGGTCGAAGAGACGGTCGACTGGGACTTCAGCTTTGTCGAGACCATCACCGTGTACTCGGCATCGCGTCGCCGGGAGCGCATTGTCGACGCGCCAGCAGCGGTGACGTTGGTCACGGAAGAGACCCTCGATCGCGAAGCCGCCACCGGTCAGCTGACCAAGGTGCTCGAGTTCACACCCGGTGTCGAGACCACACAAAGTGGCATCTTCGATATCCAGATCAACACCCGTGGGTTCAACAGCTCACTCAATCGTCGCGTGCAGCCCTTGATTGATGGTCGCGATCCGTCGGTGCCGTTCCTTGGCTCGAGCGAGTTTTCGGTCTTGGGCAACATGCAGGACATGGCCAGCGTCGAGCTGGTTCGCGGACCCAGCTCAGCGCTGTACGGGGCCAACGCCTTCAACGGCGTCTTGAACATGGTCACGAAGACGCCGTCTTCCAGCCTCGGTGGGCAGTTCCGGCTGGCCGCTGGTGAGCTCTCCTCCCTCAAGGCCGACCTTCGCTGGGCGGCCGCGCTCAGTGACAACTGGTTCTTCAAACTCAACGTTGGTTACAGCGAGGGCGACGATTTCACCAAGGATCGCCGGTTGACCACCGAGTACGCGGGCCTGCCGCGCGAAGCAGTGAAACCGGGCGATACCTACGACACGAGCAACCTGAGCCTGCGTTTGGATCGTGATTCGGACAGCCACCTATTGACGTTCGAAGCCGGAATCAATGACAACACCGGTGGCACCGTGGTGACGGGGATCGGCCGCGTCAACTTGGGCGACCTCGAGCGGACCTTTGCTCGCGTCAATTTCTCGACCGATCACTTCAACGTCTCGGCCTACAACAACACCCGCGAGACCCCCGATCAGTTGGCGACGGCAAGTGGTGGGCGGATTTTCCTCGACACCGAGAATCGCAAGGCTGAGGTGCAGACGAACTGGGACTTCAACGATGGTAAGGCGCGCTTGGTCGCGGGTGCCTCCTATGAAGAAGAAGAGATCGACACCGCCAACAACCAAGGTTTCCAGACGCTGGTGTTCGCACCGGTCGAGCATGACTTTACGGGAGTCTATGCCCAGCTCGATTTCGATCTGAGCGACAACCTCAAGTTGGTCTTGGCCGGTCGCTGGGACGACAGTTCGTTGCACGATTCGCAGTTTTCCCCCAAAGCAGCGTTGGTGTGGAGTGTCAACAACGCCAACACCTTGCGGTTCTCGTACAACGAGGCATTCCAGGTTGGCAACTACAGCGAGTTCTTCCTCGACGCACCGACCGCGATTCCGACCGCGGGTGGCCCGATTTCGTCGGTCAATCTGGCAGGGATCGAGGCCGCGTTGTGCACGCCCTTCGGGATCTCGTGTGGTTTTGCTAACCCGGTTCGGGTGCGTGCCCTTGGCAACACGGATCTCGAAGTCGAGGAGATCCAGGGCTTCGAGATTGGCTACAGCGGCATCTTCGGAAGCAAGGCCTTCTTGACGATCGACTACTACAACAACGAACTCAGCAATTTCATTACGGACTTGCTGGCCAATCCCTTCGGAACGGTCAACCCGCATTTCGGTGGCTACACACCGCCAGCCAATCATCCGCTGCCGGCCTTGTTGCTCGGCACGCTGCAGGCCTCACTGCCGCCGTCCCTCTTCGCGTTCCTTACCAACAATGTCGACGGCACGCCGATCTTCGCGTTGGCGTCGTACACGCAGGCCGGCCAAGTGGATACCCAAGGCATCGATTTGGGGCTGAACGCATACCTCAGCGACCACTGGGTCTTCGACTTCAGCTACTCCTGGTTCGATTTCAGTATCAAGGAGCAGAGCGTCGAGGACATCTTCCCCAACGCTCCCGAGCACAAGGCGACGATCGGCCTGACCTACAACGCCGACAAATGGGGTGGCTCGCTGAAGATTCGTTGGGTCGACGACTTCTTCTGGGCCGCCGGTGCCTTCATTGGCCCAGTGCCTTCCTACGAGACGGCTGATATCAGTGGCCACTACACGATCAACGATCGGATCGAGCTTGGCCTCAACATCTCGAACGCGTTCGACGACAACCACTACCAGAGCTTTGGCGGCGACATCTTGGCGCGCCGCGCGCTTGCGAGCATCGCGTTCCGCTGGTAGCGATCGACTGTCCGCCTGGGTGCCATGAGCACCACGAAAAAGCCCCTCCATTGGGAGGGGCTTTTTCGTGGTGCGCGCTGGGCTCGAGCCTCAATCGAGGTATCCGAGAGCCCGCAGCCGCTCGCGCCGCTCCGCATTGGGCGACGTAGCGCGGCCTGCGTCGTCCAGCCGTGTGAAGCCAAGGTGGCCGACGATGCAAAATGCGTTGTCGTTGGCGGGGGCCAGGCGCAAGGTGAGGTGCTCGCCGGTGACCTTGATGGCACCCAGGTCGCTCGTACGCATGCTCCAGCGAGGGGCTGCTGGATCGAACGTGCGGTTGACGACGACTGTTGGCTCCAGGTTGCCGAGGGCGACGACACAGCCGCCTCGGTGTCCCAATGTGATGCCATAGTTGCCATTCGGCAAGGCGACGCGGGCTTTGCGGTCCTCGGCTTTGCCGCGACCCGCGAGAAAGGTCCGATGTTTGTGGATCATTCGCACCCAACCGGGCTCGCTCGGACGGCCGTCCGTGGCCAAGCGACCGACGGGGACGCTCGGCACCTCGGTGATACCGAAGTGCGCGGCACTGAGCGCAAACGGGCTGGGTGGTTGGGTGGTGCGGACAGCACCTTGGTAGCGGCGAAAGGGGCGCGCCATCCGCCGTCGATAGGCCGTTAGGCATCGCGCCGCATCGGCGGGCCTTTCCGCCCAGCGATCAACGGTCTCGAGGGGATCGGCTTCGAGGTCGTAGAGCGTCCCACGAACGTTTTGGAGTGCCATGGATTGCTCGGACAGCAGTTTGCTATCGGGGCTGGTGAACAAGCACTTGATGGTGGCATCGCGGGCGGCTCCGCGGGCAAATACGAACGTGGAATTGGTCTGATCGTCTTGTCGCCTTGGACGCCGATCCTGGCCATCGGGACGAACCGAATCTGGTACCGCTACACCGAGCAGACCAAGGATCGTCGGCATCACGTCGATCGATTCGGTGAGGTCGTCGACCACGGCGGTCGGTAGTTTGCCTCGATAGCGCATGATCCAAGGGACGCGCGCTACCGCATCGAGCCACGGGCCACCGTGAAGCACGCGACCGGGTGTCTCGAGTAGGTGCTCCCCGTGGTCAGCGGTAACGGCGACCAGCACTTCGGAACGCCAGGAGTCGATCTGGTCCAACAAACGGCCTAGCTGGCGATCGACGTGACGCAAGCTGCCGTCGTACAGCGCGTCGAAGTACCGACGTTCTGCTGGGTTGAGATGGCGCCGCGAGCGTTGTGGCATGCCGTTGTCGGAGAACGCGCTCACCACGGAGGGATGAACCTCCGTGGCCGGTAGGAAGTCTTGGGCGTCTTCCCCGTAGGCGTGGGGAAAATGGGTGTCCATCAAGTGCAGGTAGAGGAAGAAGTCCTCATTCCGGTGCGTGTCGAGCCAGTTGCGCGCATAGTCCACCGCCAGGGATGCGTCCGGATAGCCCGACGATGCCTCGGAACGCAGGCGGTCGGAAAGATCATGTGCTTCATCGAAGGTGGTTGCGAAAGCCGAATCTTCCTGCAACCAGATGTGGGCAGAGATCATCGCTGTTTTCAGCCCCGCTCCGGTCAGGATTTCCGGCAGCGGTACGGCCTCGTCATCGGGGCGGCGAAACAGCTCCTCGGGGGCGGCGAACGGCACTTGTGCGTCCGCAGGGAACAGCGGTGGTACGTAGTAGCGCGAGTAGAGCAAAGGCGGCAGGGTCGTTCGCGTGTCCGTGCCTTGGGCGAAGTGGTTGCGGAAGACCACGCCCTCGGCGGCCAGGTTGTCGAGGTTGGGGGTTGTTTGGCGGGTGTAGCCGTAGGTGGAGAACCGATCGGGCCGTGCAGCGTCAAGCACGATCATGATCGCTTGGCGACGAGGTGGTTGCCGCCCACAGGCCAGCCAGATCTGACTGGCGACAACAAAGGCAATCCAAACGAAACGTCGTACGCGTGGCCATCCAGCGCGAAGGGCAAAGCCTTGTTGGGTATCACGCACCTTTTTTAGGGTCCTCTAGGCGCTGGACCCTATCAGCGCAGTGCGGCCGGCCGAACGAGGCCGCTAGCGCAAAGTGCGGGTGAGCAGGGTAGACTAGGAGTAGAAACGGAGGAAACATCATGGAACAGGAGCGAGGCTGCGGTTGCGGCTTGGGTCTCTTTCTGCTGTTGATGGGTCTGGGCTTTGTCGTCCTGTTGGTGCCCTTTATTGGCCTGCCTGTCTTCGTGCTCGTCGCGATCGGGGCGCTGACGTACGGGTGGTTCTATTCTCGAGGGAAGCAGGACGATGATGCCGCCGGAGACGGTGGAGACAGCGGGGGGTAAACCTTCCTCGGTCGATTGACACACCCAGGCACCTCGCTTACACTCGGCCACCGCGTTTTCGGCGGGGCGTGGCGCAGTCTGGTAGCGCACCTGCTTTGGGAGCAGGGGGTCCTCAGTTCGAATCTGGGCGCCCCGATTTACCCACCTGGGTAGATACCGTAGACGCGAGCGAACGGCTGCCTGTAGCTCAGTTGGATAGAGCGGCGGCCTTCTAAGCCGCGGGTCGGGGGTTCAAGTCCCTCCAGGCAGGCCACCGATTCAAATCAGTCCGACAAGCACCTTGAAAACACAAGATTGGCGCCCGTAGCTCAGCTGGATAGAGCGACGGCCTCCGGAGCCGTAGGTCACAGGTTCGAATCCTGTCGGGCGCACCATCTCTTTCGTGTTGGATCGACTGCCACCGCGCGGCCAGCGTCGGTCGCTGCACAGATGCTGGCCTTTGGGCCCGTTTGGGAAGGATTGAAGTGACCATGCTACACTTCTTGGTCCAAGCCGATCCGTCTATGCCGGAGGTCTCATGATAAAGCACGTCGCGTTCTTGCTCTTGGTCGTTTTCCTGCTGATCAGCACAGGTGCAAGCGCCGGTGTCTTTACGGTTGTTCTCAACAACGGGCAGACCTTCGACACCCGCTACTACCCTGTCGATGCCGAATGGGACGAATCCGTTTCGATGATTCTCTCCGACCAAGGCAATTGGATTGCCCTCGAGAAGGGCGATATCGCCGAGGTCACGTCTACGATCGATGAAAGCGGCTTTGGCTATCGGATCGACACCTCGACTGTGGTGGTCGGTTGGACCTACAACGAAGACGGCGGCACGGACGGTGGCGCGGGCGCCGGTGGGGCCGGTGGCTTTGACGGCGTTGGTGGCGTGGCCGGTGGGGCCGGTGGGCTAGGAGGCGCAGCTGGCGCAGGTGCTGCGGGGCAGCCGGCCGCCGACGATGGCGGCTACTCGATCGACCAGTTCGTCAGTACCGGAGCCGCCGGAGCCGCAGGCGGAATCCCACTCGAGTACACGTCGTACCAGTGACACGGACCAGGGTTGCCGCGACGGAATCGACGCCGCGTGTCGAGACGCCTCCTCTTCGAGGGGGCGTTTTCGTTTGGTCCGAACGGCGTCAGCGGGCCTGACCTTGCACCGAGCTTTTGATCATGCGTTTTTGTCGAGTTGCTCCTGAGGGGACGTTGGTGGCTGTTGATCCAGCCGGCCAAGCGCGGGTGCTGTACTCGGATCCATTCGAGGATCCGAGCAGTGCTTGGCGATTGGGACGCCCGGTTGATCTGGAACAGGCGCTGCTTTTGACGCCCGTTCGACCCGGCAAGATCGTGGGGGTCGGGCGCAACTTCACCGCCCACGCTCACGAACTAGCGAATCCAGTGCCGATCGAGCCGGTTCTTTTTCTCAAGGCGCCGTCGGCTGTGATTGGCCCCAATTCTCCCATCGTTCTGCCGCCTGAGAGCGAGAGGGTCGAGCACGAAGGTGAAGCAGCGCTTGTTATTGGTCGGCGCCTCAGGAATGCGACTGCCGACGACGCTCGGGCCGGCCTGCTTGGCGTGACGTGTGGGTGCGATGTCACCGCACGTGATCTCCAACGAAAAGATCCCACGTTCGCGCGCGCAAAGTCGTTCGATACCTTCTGTCCACTGGGTCCGTTCGTCTGGACCAATCCCGTCCTCGATGACTTGACGATCGAAACGCGGGTCAATGGTGCCACCCGCCAGCTCGGGAACACGGCCGAGATGTTGTTTTCGCCGATCGACCTGTTGGTCTACATCTCGCGGATGATGACGCTCGAACCGGGGGACGTGGTGCTCACTGGGAGTCCGGCGGGGGTGGGACCGCTCGAGGATGGCGATCGGGTGGAGGTCGAGATTCGTAGTGTTGGCGTGCTGAGCAACCCTGTCGAGCGCTGGAAGCAAGATTGATGGGGCGCTTGCCGTGGCCTTGGATCGTCGCCGTTGGCGCCGCCCTGTACTTTGGCCTGGTGCGCGGATACCCGTGGGGGGCGGCGATCATCGCTGGCCTCTCGCTGGGTGTTCTGGGTCACGGCTTACGCCGTACGGTTCGCCAACTCACTTTCGTGGCGAAACAGCACCGTGCCCCTCTCGACCTGAGACGCTCCCGGAACGCGCCGTCACCGGTGGTCGCGCAAGAGGGACCAAGGCCAGATCGCGAGCGCCGAGAGCAGCAGGGCGTGGGTGATTCCGCCACCCGTCCAGCCGATCAACAACAAGAAGAGCCAGATGGAGGCGGCGCTGCTGGCCACCCAAAGCCGTAGACGTGGTTTCCAGATCACGGTTGTATCATAGCAAACCAAGTGGCTGAACCGGCCTGGTTTAAAAGGAGTCTCCATGCGTCGTACTGTCGGGCTGTTTGTTGTTGTGATTGCGGTTGCCTGTGGCGGCAGTCCGCCCGCCCAGTTCGAGGAACCTGCGCTCGAGACGGTCGACTTGCCGGCAGACCCCAATCTCGACCCTGATTCGGATCCTCGGGCACCGAACCAACGCGCGCGCTTGAGCGGCGTCCTGCCAGGTGGCTTTCCAGACGACCTGCCGGTGTTTCTGCCCGCCAGTGTCGTTGATTTTGGGGAGGGTGGCGGGCAGTCGTGGGTTGCGTTCGAGACCGGTGTTGACCCGCAGACCACCGCCGCGCAACTGCGCGCGCGTTTGGGCTCAGCTGACTGGGATGGCGTCGTGGGAGAAGGTGTGTCGACCTTGCGCAAGGGTAGCCGAGTCCTCGAGGTTGAGATCACGGAGGCAAGCAACGGCTGCCGCTATCAATATCGGTACGGGTCGTGAAAATCTGAGACAGGCCCAAAACCAGCGCATTCGGAGGATGAGATACACAAAGACCTTGAGGCTCAGGTGCTTACGAAAAGCGCAGGCGCACCCGAAGGTTCGTTGAGCATTTTCGGAAGTGACTGAGCCCAAGAGATTTGTGTAGATCGCCTTCATGATGCGCTGATTTTGGGCCTAGGTTGGCGAGGACCGGCACCGCCTGCGGGCGGCCTCCGCGAACTCGCTACGCTTCAGACACACTCCGGTCGTCCTCGGTGGCCCCGGTCCTCTTTCCTTCGAGGTGTCTTGGTGGCGATGACGGGCACCGCCTGCCGGTAAAGAATGGGGTCTACCGAAAGAGGTAAGCAATGTAGGCGATGTAGGTTCCCAGTAGCAGGGCGCCTTCGAACCGGCGGATCGGGCTGCGGACCGCCAGTAGCACGATGACCAACGTGCTGGTCGCGAGCATGACCCAGTAGTCGAGCTGGAGGACACCGGCTGCAACCGGGATTGGCTTGACGATTGCCGTGATGCCCAGAATACACAGTAGATTGAAGATGTTCGAGCCAATGACGTTGCCGAGCACGATGTCGGTTTCCCGGCGCCGTGCCGCCACGATGCTGGTGGCGAGCTCAGGTAGGCTGGTACCCAACGCGACCAGACTGAGGCCGATCACCCGCTCGGGAACGCCGAATCCTCGCGCGAGTTCGCTGGCGCCTGCGACCAGTGCTTGGGCGCCACCCACCAAGAGCACCAGCCCGCCAACCACCCCCAAGCTCGATTGCCACAGTGAGCGCGGCGCATCGTCGTTTTCGTCGTCATCGGTCGTGCTCGAGCCCGGGTCGCGGATCAAAGTGACCAGGAAGAAGGCGAGCGCGGCGAGCATCACGATGCCATGCCAACGCTGCACCTCACCCGAAGCGAGCAGGGGATAGAGGAGGACGCTGATCAGCAGCATGAAGGCGACTTCGCGGCGCAGGAACGCGACGGTGGCAGCCAACGGTCCGAGCAGGGCCGTGACGCCGAGGATCAAGCCGATATTGGCGATGTTGGAGCCGATGACATTGCCCAGGGCCATGTCGGGGGAGTTCCGGAGGGTCGCGGTGATGGTCGCGGCAAGTTCGGGGCACGACGTGGCAAAGGCGACGACGGTCAAGCCAATGACCAGCGGGCTGACGCCGAAATGGCGGGCCAACGCCTTGGCGTTCGTCACCAGAACTTCGCCGCCCCAGAAGAGCAAGACAACGCCAACCGCAACCAAGAGCACACTCAGCAACATGATCAAGTAACTCCGGTGGTCGTGAACCCGAGGTCTTCGTAGATGGCTTCGGTGAGTTGTCGCAATCGGAGGGTGTGTCGGGGTTCGCCCGGTTGGCCGTTGAGGGCGATGGCCACGACGAGTCCTCGCTCCGGATCCGCGAAGCCGGTGGAGGATTGAAATCCGCTGTGCCCAAAGGTGCGGCGCGATGCATGACGCCCGTAGCCGTACGGCACCAAACTGGCGCCATCTCCCGAATCGGTCTCGCGGCCATCCTGGACCGATTTCACAATGAGACCGAGTCCCCAGATCAAGTCGTGCTTGAACGTGTGGTCGAACAATCCAACGCGATGGGGGGTCACCAGCGCTTCGACGGTCTGGGGCGTCAAGATCCGTTTGCCCGCGAGGGAGCCGCCCGCAAGCAACATTTCGTAGAACCGGCCGAGATCGCGAATCGGTCCATAGCCGTTGCCACCTGGCGAGCAACCGACGACGTGGGGAGCCTGGTGCCAACTGCGGGGCATCGGCCGGTCACCTTCGGTGCGAAACATTATGCCGATGCGGTCACCGTAGGCTTCGAAGCGCTGCTCGGGCATGCCGACCCAGCTGTCGAGGAGACCCAGCGGTTCGAAGATTTCTTCGCGGACGTACTGAGGAAAGGGTCGTCCGCTGACCCGACCCACGATCTCCCCCAACATGAACCAACTCGACGCCAGGTGGTAACCCGCCTTCTCGCCCGGCGTCCAACGCGGTTCGGGTCGAGCACGACAGATGGTGGCGATGATCTCGTCCCACGACGCCTCGGGCCAACCCAGATTGAGCAGGCGAAATCCGCCGGTATGGGTGAGCACGTGCCGGATGGTGATGCGGTCCTTGCCACGCTCCGCGAACTCGGGCACGTGGCGTGCCACGGGATCGTCGAGATCGAGGAGTCCGCGCTCCCAAAGCTGGGCGATGGCGACCGCCGCGACGGGTTTGGTTGAGGACAACCAGATCTGCAGGGTGTCGGTGGTCATAGGCAAGCCCGGCGCCCGTTCTCCCAATGCCACGTCCGCTGTGCCGCGACCGCGCACTGACACGTAGAGTTGTGCCCCGCGCTGCATGCCATCGTCGATTCCGGCTTCGATCGCCGCAAGGGTGCTGGGAAGAGAGAGCATGTTGCGTTTGGAGTCGACGGCGCTGGCGAGGCTACTCGGTGCAGGAACAAGGGAGTCTCGCGCGCAACCGGCGGCGTCATCGTACACTAGGCTTCGATGTCCTGGCGCAACGTTCCGACTCCGGCCCTCCTCCTCGATCTCGACATTCTCGAACGCAATGTGGTGTCGATGGCCGCGCGTGCGTCGGCGTTGGGTGTGGCCTTGAGGCCGCACTTCAAGACCCACAAGTGCTTGGAGGTTTTGGCGCTTCAGAGAAAGCACGGCGCTACGGGCGTTACGGTATCGACCTTGGAAGAGGCGCGGGTGGTGATCGATGCGGGCTACGACGATGTCACCTGGGCGTTTCCGGTGATTCTCAGCCGACTCGACGAGGCGCTGGCGCTGGCCCGGCGCGCCACCCTGCGGTTTGTGGTCGACAGCGATGTGGCGGTCGAGGCGCTAACTCAATTGGCGGCACCGTTCCACGTTTGGCTCAAGGTGGACACGGGATACGGCCGGGCCGGCATCGAGCCTGACGATCCTCGGATGATCGACGTTGCCCTTCGCATCCAGACATCTCCCCACCTGATGTTGGACGGGATTCTCTCGCATTGCGGGCATACGTACGACGCGAACGGCCCGTCTGCGATCCGGGTAATCGCGGAGGAGGATCGCGCCGGCATGGTAGCAGCGTCGGCGTCGTTACGCGCCGCCGGGGTTGCGGTTCCAGCGTTGAGCGTAGGCTCGACACCCTCGATGGCACTGGTCGAGTGCCTCGATGGCGTTGATGAGGCGCGGCCGGGAAACTACGTTTTCTTCGATCACGTTCAAGAACAACTGGGCGCCTGTGCGCTTGCCGACTGTGCGTTGACGGTCCTGACCAGCATTGTATCGTCGCGTCCGGGCCATTCCATCGTCGACGCGGGCGCGCTGGCCTTGTCGAAAGACGTTGGTTTGAATCGCGGTGAGGCCACCATGGGTGAGGTCTTGCAGGAAACCGGAGAGCTCGACCCGTCGTTGCGGATTGTTTCCGTGTCTCAGGAACACGGACGCTTGAATGCCTCACAGCCGGTCGGCACCGTGCTGCGGATTCTGCCCAACCATGCCTGTTTGGCGGCAGCATGCTTCGATGAGTACGTGGTGGTTCGGGGTGCAGACGTCGTGGGTCGCTGGCGGATTCATCGCCAGCGTTGATCACGCGTGATTCGTGACTACCACGACGACGGCTAGGACCGCAGGTCCGCTAAGATGGTTCCGACTTCACTCCAGCGTTGACCAGGGCGACAATCATGCAGATCGGCATTCCAGAGATCGAACGCAAGTACGAGATTCTCGAGCTCTTGGGCGAGGGCGGCATGGGTTCCATCTATCGTGCCCGGCATCGCTATCTCGACGAGCTGCGGGTCATCAAGACCATTCGTCCGCAGCTGCGGGAAGATGAGGAGCTCCAAGCGCGCTTCTTGCGCGAGGCCCAAGTAGCGGCGAAGCTGCGCCACGCCCATATCGCATCGATTTTCGACTTCACGATGACCGACGAAGGTGTCGCGTGCATCGTCATGGAGTACATCGATGGCCTCAACCTGCGGGAAGTTCAACGTTCCCAGCGGCGCTTGAGTGTCAACGAGATTCTGGCAGTGGCAACGCAGGTGCTGGCGGCGCTCACTTATCTGCATGACCGTCAGTTCGTGCATCGGGACATTTCCACAGACAACCTGATGCTGAGTTGGGACGGCGCCGGCAAGCCGGTGGCCAAGCTCATCGATCTGGGGCTTGCGAAGTCACTCGAATCACCCCAATGGCAGACCCGGACGGGGATGGTGGTTGGCAAGGTACGGTACATCGCGCCCGAACAGCTCAGCCAAGGGGTACCGGGCGTCGTCGTCGACGCTCGTTGCGACCTGTATTCCTTCGGCGTCGTGCTCCACGAGCTCTTTACCGACCAGATGCCCATCACGGGTGACGACGATGTCTCCATGATCGCTGGCCATCTGCACCGTGACCCACGCAGCTTCAGCGAAACCGATCCCCGCGGTCGCATCCCGCCGGCCTTGCGGGCGGTCGTCATGCGGGCGTTGGCCAAGAAGCCGGACGACCGGTTCACCAGCGCGGCTGCCTTCAGCGCAGCCCTCGACCGCATCGACGACGAGCACGGAACGGTGCGGGTGGCGGAGTCGCAGGCAGGCCCGACGGCGATATTGCCGAGTGCGCCGATCGAGGCACCCACCGAGGCGCTGAACTCCGACGAGCTGGCGGCGATCGGACGACGAGCGGTCGCTGCGTTCGGGCCTGGAGCCGGTCGTCGGAAGTTGCTTCGTGTGGTTGGATTGCTGGGCGCAGTCGCGTTGTTGTTGGCGGGGGGATGGTGGTGGCGTAACCGGCCCGCGGTGCCCACAACTTCGGATCGCACCGCCGTGGTTTCCAGGGCGGCAACGGCTCAGGGCACCAACACCGCGGATGTGTTTTTTGGCGACAATCACGCCTTGCTGATCGGCATCAACGACTACGATCGCTTGCCGCGGTTGGCGTCGGCGGTTCCTGATGTTCGCGCGCTCGGTAGCCTGCTGGAAACCCGCTTTGGCTACGCGGTCGAAGTGCTCGAGAATCCGTCGCGTAGCGCCATCATCAACGCCCTTTCCGCGGTCGGCCAACGCCTGACCGCGCGCGACAACTTGCTGGTGTACTACGCGGGCCACGGGACGGTTAATGGCATGCAGGAGTATTGGCAGCCGATCGATTCCGAGCCAGATCGGACCACCAACTGGATTTCGACCCGACATGAAATCTCGTCTGTGCTCGACCAATCGGCTGCTCGCCATGTGTTGGTAATCTCCGACTCGTGCTACGCCGGTGCGGTCGCAACCGGACAGCCGGCGCCCCCCGCGGTACCGGTTGGTGCCGAGCGCCAGGATGCCGTGCGGACGTTGGCGGGTCGTACGTCGCGGATGGTCATGACGTCCGGTGGCCTGAGCCCGGTTCTCGACCAAGGCGATGGTCGCCACTCGATCTTTGCGCGGGCTTTGCTCGACGCACTGGCGAAGAGTTCGGCGGTTGTGGCGGCGTCGGAGGTTTTCTCCGTCGTCCAGCCCCAGGTCCGTGAGGCCGCGGCGGCGTTTGATTTTCAGCAAGTGCCAACGATGGCGGCCATTCCGCGTTCGGGCGACGAAGGCGGCGAGCTGTTTTTCGTTCCCGCGTTGTGACGTCGGGCCGGTCGCGGTTGCACCGGTGGGCGGTCGCCATCTGTGTGCTTTGTGCCGTGGCTACCGCCTGTGGCACGGCAGGCGGGCTTCGGCTCGACCGTGCGGCGCTGGGTGCTGGTCTCGCCATCCGAACCGTCGAGGGCGGGAGCTTCGAGATGCGCGTCTACGACCAGGCGGCCGCCGCCACTGAACGTGACGCCTCGAGCAAGGTCCTTCACGTGTATCTCGAAGGCGACGGACGTCCGTGGGCTACCGAGACGCGGATCGCAAGCGATCCCCACACGCAACGGGCGTTGGCGTTCTCACTGATGCGGCTGGACCCTGCACCGTCGATCTATCTCACCCGGCCCTGTTACCACCGACAGCTCCGTCAAGATGGCTGCTCGGCCGCGTTGTGGACGTCTCGTCGATATGGGCCCGAGGTGCTCGCGGGCCTGGCTGCGGCCTTGCGGGCCGAGCGGTCCCGGCACGGCCAGCCCGATCTGGTGCTGATCGGTCACAGTGGCGGTGGCACGCTGGCGGTGTTGTTGGCCGAGCAGCTTGGCGACGCCACCCGTGCGGTCGTGACCCTCGGGGCGAACCTCGATGTCGCTGCGTGGGCCATCCTGCACGGCTACACGCCGCTCGTCGGCTCGCTCGACCCTGCGCGTCGCTCGGCCCTACCGGGCCATATCCGTCAGCTTCACGTGGCCGGAGGTCTCGATGCCAATGTACCCGTGCGCTTGATCGAGTCGTACGTGGAGGATCACGCCGGTAGCGAGATCATGATCTACCCCAACGTTTCGCATACCAAAGGATGGATCGCGGTGTGGCCCGAGATACTCGCGCAGCTCGCAGGAGTCGGCTCCGATTCCGGGTTGCACGGAAGGCAATAAATCTTCCATCTGGTCTCCGTCAGGCGTCGTCTCTGGATTATTGTGTTGACAACGATTCGTACCGTGATCTATTCTAGTTTCACGATAGGGGGTTGCTCTGAAAGCCAATGAAATTACCTTGTGGTTGCATTGGTCTCGGTGTTAGCTAAGAGGAGAGCCTGGTTGTTATCAACAATGCTCCGGCCTTTCCCTATGCCGCTGGCGAGAATTTCTATTCGCCAGTGAACGGAGGGAGATTTGTGACCCCGAGTTCACCCGAGAGTCGAGGTAACGAGCCAGCCGATCAGCGGACGTTCGCCCTCGTCCGGCGCTTCTGGCGCGATTTTCTCCGTCAGCACCGCGCGAAGTTCTTCGCAGTGGCCGGCCTGATGGTACTCACTGTCCTGCTCCAGCTCCCGACACCGCTGCTGACGATGTTCATCATTGATAGCGCGGTTCAAGGGAAGGACTTTGACGTCATCACCCAGTTGGCGCTTGTGTTCCTAGGCTTGATCGTGGTTCGGCACGTCGCGTCGTTTTTGAACGAGAACCTGACGCTCAAGCTGAAGGAGACGATCATCCTCGATCTGGCGAGCTATCTAGTCCGCCATCTTCAAAAGCTGCCGCTCGCGTTCTTTTCTCGGCACCATTCGACCTATTTGCAGTCGCGACTCATGAACGACTCGCGCGCCATTGAAGGCGCGTTGATTCGATCGGTGGTCAACTTAGTCACGAACGGACTTACGTTTGTCGTTGGCGCGACGTTCGTCCTCGTGATTCGTTGGGACCTCGGGCTCTTTCTATTGGCAACGGTCTTGCCCTTTGCGTTCATTCGCTACTACGCGAATGACCGCATGCGTGTGCTGAGTGGTGAGATGCAGGAGCGGCAGGCGGTGGCATCCGCCAAGGTGGCTGAGAGCTTGGCCGCCATCCGTACCGTCAAGGCGTTTCGGCGTGAAGAGCTGCAGGCCGCGGCAGTTGCGACCCGGCTCCGTGACCTCAAGGACATCTACGTTCGAACCAACTTCTTCGGCATTATCAGCACGATCGGGACCAGCTTTGTCATGTCCGTCGCGATCGCTTTTGTGCTTTGGTACGGCTTACGCGCGGTTGCTGCGGGCCAGATGTCGATCGGTGAGGTGGTTGGCATTCTCTCGTTTCTGAACTTCCTATACGGCCCCGTCAATGTGGTCGTTGCCGCCAACTTGAGCATGCAGCAATCCGCTGCCGCCTTGCAGCGCGTTTACGAGTTTCTCGTCGAAGAGCCGGAGGACCAGGGCGGGTCGGAGTCGTGTACGTCGGTCAGCCGAGTCGATTTTGAGAACGTCAGGTTCGGCTATGCCGTTGATGAGCCCGTGCTTCACGGCGTGAGCTTCTCCGTTCGGGCCGGTGAGACCATCGCCTTGGTCGGCAAGTCGGGCGCAGGTAAGAGCACACTTGTCCATCTTTTACTTCGTTTCTATGAACCGGGATCGGGTCGGATTACGATCGATGGCAATGACATTGGCTCCTATTCCCTGGCGAGCCTCCGTTCAGCGATTGGCCTTGTCGACCAGGAGACGTTTCTCTTCAATGACTCCATCCGTGAGAACGTTCGCTTCGGCCGGCCGGAAGCGACGGACGAGGAGATCGAGGAGGCGTGCGCTTGGTCACACGCGGCTGAATTCATCAATGCCCTGCCCCAGGGGCTCGATAGCGAAGTCGGGGAGCGCGGTGTTCGGCTCTCGGGCGGGCAATGTCAGCGAATTGCCTTGGCGAGGGTCTTTCTCGAGAACCCGCGAATCCTGATTCTCGACGAGGCTGTTTCGTCCGTCGATTCGGAGTCCGAAGAGGCCATTCACCAGGCGCTCGAGCGCTTGGCTTCGGATCGCGCGACGATCGTGATCGCCCACCGACTGACGTCGCTCTTGCTGGCGGACCGGGTGGTCATGATCGATGATGGCCGGGTCATCGAACAAGGTACGCACGAAGAGCTCCTCGCTGCCGACCGTGCCTACGCGCGGCTTTTCCGAAGTCAATTCGAGCCACAACTCAGTCGTGTGTCGCCTACCCTCGAGAAGGCGGAGCCGTCCACCAGACTTAGGAGAGTGCTATGAAGCGTGTTGTCGTCCCACCTCGGCTTCGTACTTTCGAGAAAGATGGCTGGCATTTGTACTTCGATCCTCACAACTTCATTTGGGCACGCCTCGATGGCAGCGGCAAGTACTTGATGGACCGATTCCGTCGGCACCGCAGTATTGAGCAAGTGGCGGACGAAGTCGTCGACACCTTTGGGATCCAGCGAGATGACGCGATGGCGAAGATCACTGCGTTCGTCGATGGTCTCGTCGAAAACGAGTTCTTGCACTACGGTGAATACCGAGAGCGCGAGCGTTCGCAACCTGAAGAGCGCGAGTTTGCGTTTGCGGTTTACCTTCACATGACCAACGACTGCAATCTCAAGTGCCCTTATTGCTACAACAAGACCGATCGAGACGCTAAGAAGGCAATGGAAAAGCGTGGCTTGCTCGAGCCCATCCTGTCGACCGCCGAGTACAAACATGTCATCAAGCGCTTGATCGAGTGCGGCGCGAAGCATCTCCTGTTCACCGGCGGTGAGCCGCTCATGCGACCCGATTTTCTCGAGCTCCTGGCGTATGCGCGTGAACAAAGCGAGGAAGTGGATCTCGAGGTGCTGACCAACGCCATTCTGATCAAGGATGATGTAGCGGAAGCACTGTGCGGGATGGTCGACGGCGTCACGATCAGCCTTGATGGCCACGAGCGCCACTTGCACGAGACCACCCGTGGCAAGAACACGTTTGCACCCACCGTGAAGGGGATTCGAACGTTGATCGCGGCGCGGGAGCGCTTGGGTCAAGAGCGGCCTTACGTCGCTACGGTGCCGGCGCTCACCAGCATGAATATTGGCCAAATGAAGGAGATCTTCGAGTACTCACTAGACGATTTGGGGGTCGATGGACTGGCCCCGATCATCTTCCAAGCGGGTGATCACCAAGAGTTCACATTGAGCCAGATCCCATCCGTCGAATCATGGACAGCAGAGCAGACTCGGACCGTGGAGTACATGAAGGCCCGCAACAAGCGCCTGAACCGAGAGACGCCCAAGGCGGCGCCGGTGACGCCCCGTCGCGACTGCGGTGTGGGCAATGGTGAGTTCAGTGTCGACCCTTCGGGCTATGTTTATCCATGCCAGTCTCTTCACTTCGATGAGTTCATCGCGGGTAACGTCCGGAAGCACGATGTCTACGAGATCTATAAGAACTCGGAGGTGATGAAACGGGTGCGCTCGACGGTGGTCGATCGTATCGGTGTTTGCACGCACTGCGACTTCAAAGAGCTGTGCAACGGCGGTTGTCGCGCAACTGCTTACAACGTCTATCGCGAATTTGAAGCGCACAACGAGATCTACTGTCGCCATCTCGAGACGTTGGCCATTGGCAAGATGTGGGGTGCTAGTGACATGCCGCTTTCATCGAACGAGAGTGCATGCGTCTAGTTCGTCTTGAGCCGGCGGGGGGTTGTCGACCAGGTATTCCGTCTATTCAATGCTGGGCTGTCGAAGAGACAGCCGGTAAATCCAAGGAAGAAAGGAGGTGAAAACGAATGTTCGATCCACAAGCCTTTATCGGCGCAACGGATGTCTCCGCGGCGGCGGCAGCGTGCGGCTGCACGTGTGGTTGCCAGAACGGTGCCGGCGGCGGCGGCGGCGCTGGGCAGGGTGTCAAGCAGTAACGCTCTCACGACGCACCTAGCGTCTGCAAGGCGGCCACCGATGCGAACACCGGCCACACGTGGCCAGTGTCGCATCGGTGGCTGCCGGATTGACTGAAGTATGCCATGCGCCGTCCCACCATTGGACGAGCGGGATAAGAGATCGTCGATGGCGAAGAGGTCAGGAGGAAACATGAACGGCAAAGTTCGCCGATTGCGTACCTGGGACATTCTTGCGGTCTTGTTCGCACTACCGGTTTCGGCAGGAACCTCGGTGACCGCCGAGCCCGTCGTTCCCGGTCAACTGGTCATCAACAGCGGTCGAATCTTGGTAGACGACACGGTGGCCCTGACTGGTATCTCGGTCTACCAGAGTCGTGCGCGCTTCTTGTTCTTTTACCACCCCGGAGATGGCCTTTGGATCCTCTCCGCACACGAATTTCCAGATGGGCTCGAAGGCGGGTCGTTCGAACACCACACCCTGCATGTAGCCGTCGACGGTCGGACGCTTCGCATTGAGTCGAAGAAGCCCATCCTGGGCGAAGGCACCTTTTCGGCGTGGGTCCGGCACGATCCGACCTTCGCCCTCGAAACTGAAGTGCCGATGTTCGGGTACGGTGACCGGGAGGACGAGGCGTATGCTTGGAAGCGTTATCTCGGCGCTGACTGATCTGGGTTCCGAGCCTTTCGTAGGCACCGGGCCGCTCCTGGACGATCTAGCATCAGCAGGCGTCACTCTTGCCGATTACCGTGAGCGTGGTGGCTACGAGTTGGTGCGATCGGCTCGCGATCGCCCCGCAGAAGCGTTGACCGACTTGCTCGAAGAGGCCGGATTGCGAGGGCGTGGTGGTGGAAGCTTCCCGACCGGGTACAAGTGGGCCTTGGTGCGTGGTGGGGAAGCGGAAGAGCGTTGTTTCGTGTGCAATGCGCATGCTTCACCGCCGCGCGGTTTCAAGGAAGCAATCTTGTTGGGCCGGAGCCCTCACCGGGTGATCGAAGCGATGCTGTTGGCGTTGCATTGCGTCGGGGCTCGCCGGGGTTTCCTCTTTGTCGGCAAGTCGATGAAAGCAGAGGAGGTTCTGCTCAAGACATCTCTCGAAGACGCGCGGGCTGAAGGCCTACTCGAGGGCGTCGAGATCGAGGTTGTGCGGTCGACTGGCGGTTATGTGACAGGCGAGGAGACGGCCTTGATCGATGTCCTTGAAGGCGGGTTGGGGCGCCCACGCGTCAAACCACCCATGCCGGCGATTCGAGGCTTCCGGAATCAGCCAACCGCGATCAGCAATCTGGAGACCACCCTTCAGGTGTACCGGATCGTCCGTGACGGCGCCGAAGCATTTCGTGCGGAGGGTACACCGTTCGCTCCGGGCACCCAGATTGTTAGCCTCTCGGGCGCGGTCCGGCGTCCGGGCCTTTTCGAAGTCGGCTATGACATGACCCTAGGTTCGCTGATTGACGACTGTGGCCAAGGCGTACCGGATGGAGAACTGATTCGGATGGTCTTGCCTGGTGGTCTTGCGACGCCAGCGCTGTCTTCCGGTGCCCTGGACACCCCCTTGGACCCAGACGCTTTGGACGCCCTAGGATCCAAAGCTGGCTTGGGGCCCGTCGTGGTGGTTCCGGAGACCACCGACCCTGTCGAGTTTGCAATTGACCTTCAGCGCTTTTTTCATGCGGCTTCTTGTGGCAAGTGTCAGCCGTGTAAGGACGGCACCCAGCGTGCCGTCGTCCTTCTGGAGAACCTGGATTCGATCGATCAAGCATCGATCGATCACGCTCATCGCCATCGCCCCGAATCCCCTCGGAAAAGGGGTGGTCTGTACGTGGTCAAAGACGACGAGATCCTTGGTGGTATGAACTATACCGATACGGTAGAAGGCCTTGAGAAGGTTCGCATTCTCACCGAGTTTTATCGGTACCGTGGTGACTGTGGCCATCCAGAGGCAGCGGCGCTGGCCATCCAGCGCCTGCTTGAGATGTTTCCCGACGACTTCGACCTGCGATCCGAGACCGCTGAAGCGCAGGCCGCGACATCGTAGTAGTCGCTTGGGTCATTGACGTTGCGGATACGCTATAGGTGGTAGGCTCGGCGATGCCGATCGACGACGAACACCCTCGCTTGAAAGGAGCCGCGAGCTGAGCTTGTTTCAGGACATTCGGCGAGCATGGCGCAGTTTGGTCCGCCAGCCCGCATTTGCCTTGACGGCCATTCTCATTCTCGGCGTTGGCATCGGGGCCAACACTGCGGTCTTCAGTGTTGCCAATGCCGTTTTGCTGCGACCGCTGCCTTATCCGGAGCAGGGGCGACTGGTCTCGTTGTTTCCCGAGACGCCTGTGGCCAAGTTCTTCGTTGCCGGCCTCGATGGCAGTGACGCCTTCGAGGTAACGTCGCCCCACGTGACAGCGACCTTCACGTTGTCCAGCGGCGAAGGTGGCCCCGAGCGGGTAGCGGGCGCCTGGGTCGGAGCCAAACACTTCACCGTATTGCGATCGGTGCCGGAAATGGGGCGTGCCTTTGTCCAGGGCGAGAACCAGGCGGGCGAGGACGGCAGCGTCGTCTTAAGCTATGGACTATGGCAGCGCAGGTTTGGTGGCGATGTTGGTTTGGTGGGCTCCTCGATCGAGATCGACGGTATGTCGCGGACGGTTGTGGGGGTCATGCCAGACTCATTCCAGCCCGTGCAATCTGGACGACAGCTCTGGATTCCTTTGCGGATCGATTCTGGGAATGAAAAGGACTTTCTCGGGTCGTTTTATCTCGATGTTGTTGGACGCTTGCGGCAGGGCATATCGGTTCAGCAGGCAAGTCTGCAGTTACGGAATATCACGTCGACCCTTCGCGAACAACACCCAAACCTCGTTACGGAAGAGCATTTCGAAGGGGCCTATGCCATGCCGCTCCATCAGCACCTGCGTAGCTCTAGCCGC
This sequence comes from Candidatus Multivoradales bacterium, assembly GCA_965250305.1. Taxonomy (GTDB): domain Bacteria; phylum Acidobacteriota; class Thermoanaerobaculia; order Multivoradales; family J023; genus J023. The sequence goes on from CBDFNS010000020.1 coordinate 191,441, forward strand.
GGTGTGTTGCTGCTTCTTTTGGCGGTGGTCGGCTGCGTTCTCTTGATCACTTGTTCTAACGTTGCCAACCTCGTGCTTGCCCGTGTCGTCCGGCGTAGGCGGGAGCTGGCGACACGCAGCGCTTTGGGAGCAGGACGCCCTGCGCTGGTCCGGCTCTTGCTAGCCGAGGGCATCGTCGTGGGGGGGCTCGGCGCGGCTTCGGGTCTGCTGTTGGCCAGTTGGTTGATTTCGCTCTTCGGCAAGGCTCTGCCAGTGACCTTGTCAAAAGGAGCGATGGTTGAAATCGATGGCATCGTCTTGCTGTTTGTCCTTGGTTTGGCTCTTGTCGCGGTGTTGCTGTTTGGGCTCTTACCAGCGTTTCGCGCTTCGAGATCGCAGTTTCAAAATGTGCTTCGGGTCCGCGGTGTCGGTGGCGGGGTGGGTGCCCGGCGGGTTCGGGCGGGTATGGTCATCGCGCAGATTGCGGTGGCCACGGTGCTTTTGGTCTCGGCCGGGCTTTTGTCACGGAGCCTTCGAGCGCTTCAACGCGTTGACCCCGGCTTTCGATCGGAGAACTTGTTGACGTTCGAAGTCACTCCACCCGGGGACAGCTACTCCGAACAGGGTCGCCAAGTCGATTTCTACCGCCGAGTCGTTGAACAGCTACGGGCTGTGCCTGGTGTCGACCAGGTCGGTGGTATTCATCTGTTGCCGCTGACGGAAGGGAATTGGCGTTTCCCCTATTTCGCTGAAGGCCATCCAGTGGTTTCGGAAGGTGATGGGCCGACCACGCTGCCTGACGCGAACTTCCGTATCGTCACCCCCGGCTATTTCGAAGCGATTGGTACGAGGCTTGTTGCGGGCCGCAATCTGCGGCGATCCGATGATGCACAGAGTGGCCAAGTGGCGATGATCAACCGTACGTTGGCTGAACAATGGTGGTCGGCTGAGACCGCTGTTGGAAAGATGATTCAGTTGTTTGGGGATGGTGGTCCTGAGCTGACGGTAGTTGGTGTGGTCGAAAACGTTCGGCAGCACGGGCTGGATGCAGCCACGGAGCCGGAGCTGTACCAAGCACATGCCCAGTGGCCCAACCTGACGATGAACCTCATCCTGCGTACGGGTCAGGATCCAGCGGGTATGACTTCCGTTGTTCGTCGAGCCATATGGGAGGTTGATTCGGAAGTGCCGATCTCCGACATTCGATCGATGGTCTCGGTCATCCGGGGCACGATTGCCGATGAACGTCTGGTGAGCTCGATCGTCGTCGTGATTTCCACCCTGGCGTTTGGGCTCGGAATGTTTGGTCTCTACGGCGTGATCTCGTACGCTGTTGCTGGGCGGCAGCGTGAATTTGGTATTCGGATGGCGTTCGGTGCGCAGCGTTCGAGCGTCTTGGCGTTGGTCCTTCGACACGGCCTCGTCACGGCATTGGCGGGCATCACGCTCGGGATCCTCCTGTCGTTAGCGAGTGGCAAGTTGATTCGTAGTTACCTGTTCGCGGTGGAGGCTATGGACCGCGCCACGGTTCTCGCCGTGGTGGCGTTGGTAGCCGGAACTGCACTCGTAAGTTGCGTCGTACCCGCTTGGCGCGCGACACGGGTCAATCCCGCTACGGTCCTTCGCGGCGACTGACACCATCGGAGGCTTTCGTACCCTGGGGGCCGCGTGCATCTCCGTGGTCGGTGGGGGCCGCGACGTCGATACCTATCCGCGTGCTGCGATCTTGGCGGCGATGACGTCGACGTCGCGAGCGCCGCGCAAGCGGTTGAGGGTCGCGAGAATGCCGCCGAAGAGGACCACGAAGAGACCGCCCCAAACCAACTGAATGAAGGGCTTGCGGGTTACATCAATGGCCAGAGTAGGAGCCTTCACGGGCGTTTGAATACCGCCGATCTCGAGACGGGCCGTGCCGCGCGCCGGATCGATGCTGGCGAGCGCGACCACGCCGCCCCCGGGCAATTGGGTCGGGGGCGCCGAGACCTGGCCCGCGTTGTTGAACTGGAACATGGGCATGATCGCAGCCGTTTCACCGTCGCGAACGATCTCGAGCCGGGCCCCGACGGTGACCGTTCCGCCACTGGCCAGCTGGTTGCCGTTGGTGTTGCTGCGATCCACCTCGAAGTCGACAAAACGTACGGTCAGCTCACCGGCAGTGGCGCTTTGTCCCGGGGTTAGCTCGAGCCGGTGCTCGACACTCGGTACTTCGGCGGGTTGGTACTGGATCGGTGAGATGTAGACGTCTTCGAGCAGCAGCGAACGCACGTCTGGAACGGCCATGAGCTGGCGGGTCCGGTCGTTGACGAAGAGCTTGGGGTATGCCGTGTAGGTCGAGCCGTTCTCGCGTACGACCTCAACCGCCATCCGCTCCTTTTCGCGACCCTTGCGTGGGATGACCTCCGTGAAGGTCAAAGTCAGCTCGCCGACCTGGGTTGGCTTGCCTTGCTCGAGGGTGACCTTGGCGCTTTGATCGTAGGCCGAAGAAGACAGGAAACCAAGGAACATACAGCCCACACCCACGTGCGCCAGCCAGCCACCGGACGAACGCAGGCCACCGTTGCGGATCTTGGTGGCCAGCTTTTGGAGGTTGGCAGCCACGGCGGTTGCAGCCATGGTCACAAACAAAAGGTGGAAGGGGTCACGAACTCCGAGGACGGCGGCAAGAATCGCGACCAGCAAACCAGAACCGAGCGCCGGAGCCAGCTTGCGCAGCAACGCCGAAGTCGGCGTGCCCTTCCAGGTCAAGAACGGCACCAGGGCGAGCAAAACCGTCATGATCAAGGCCAACGGCATGTTGGTTCGGTTGTAAAAGGCGGGGCCCACCTGGCCCGGATTCTCCATCCATCTGGTGAGCAGCGGCGCCGAGGTGCCGGCCGTGATGACGATCGTCGAGACGGTCACGGTGATGGTGGAGAACACCATGAAGGCACCGCGAGAGAGCAGAGGATCTTCGTTGGCTTCCGTCTTCACGTCACGCATGCGGGTGGCGAGGAGGTAGACGGACAAGCCCAGGAAGAATAGCTGCATGAGTACCAGCCAGGCCGAGATCCCGAGCTCGACGAAGCTGTGCACCGAGAAATCGGCGAGTACGCCCGAGCGGGTGAGGTAGGTGCCGTACAGCACCGCCAGGTAGACCAGGCAGGCAAGGATCAGGTTGGCGCGTCGAAAGCGTCCTCGGGTGCGTTCTAGGTAGAGACCATGAATCAACACCACCCCGAACAGCCAAGGGATCAACGACGCGTTCTCAACCGGATCCCAGCCCCAGTAGCCGCCCCAACCCAGGGTCTTGTAGGCCCAGTAGCCACCCATCAGGATGGCCATGCCGAGCACCATGAAGCCGCCGAGGGCCCACGGGAAAGCGCGCGCCGCCCAGTTCGAGGTGTCGCGTCGCCACATGGCAGCTGCCGCGAACGAGAAGGGGATCGCGCCCGCCGCATAGCCGATGAACATGATCGGTGGGTGGATCACCATCCAATCGTCTTGCAGCAGTGGATTCAACCCTGCCCCTTCGGTGGGTGTGTGGTCGAGCATCACGAACGGATTTTCACGAAGGAGGATGAAGACCAGGCCGAATAGGGTGATGAGGTAGACCGCCATGACCGACGATTCGTCCTTGCCGGCGGCGCGTGCCAGCGGCACGCCGAGGAGCGCGCCCCACAACAACCAGACCAGGAAACTGCCCTTCTGGCCCGCCCAGAATGCCGCTATCTGGTAGTGGAATGGCAGATCGGTGCCTGAGTACTGCTGGACGTATTCGATACGGAAGTCGCGGCGCGCCAGCGACAAGAACAAGATCCCCGCGGTCAACACGATCGCCAATGCGAAGAAGCCGTAGGCTCGTCGGGCGAACAAGCGTGCCGACTCGTCGCCGCGCAGATTCTGCGCGTAACCCCACAACGCTGCGAGTCCGAAGAACACCGCACACCAGAGCGCGAGGGCGCCGGGTAGGTAGTACTGGTCGAGCGAGCTGGGAAGAATGCGGTCGAGGATGTTCATAGTCGCTCTCCGAGCCTGGGGGGGGGGCGAGATGGCGTGCGATCCGCGCGCCCCTAGCCGTATTCCTTGGCTTCTTCGAGACCCTGGTACTTGCTCGGGCACTTGACCAACAGTTTCTCGGCGTCGAACTCGCTGGTCGCGGCGTCGTAGCGACCGATCGCGACGATGCTGACCGCTTCCTCGAAATTCGCGGGTTTGAGTCCCTCGTACCGGACGCGCATGGTGTCGCCGTTTTCCTCGTCGGTGAGGGTAAAGCGCAGCTCATGGTCGGTGTCCGTGTAGGCCGAACTCCCGGCCTCGAGGCCACCCGCGACTTGCACGGTGCGCGGTCGATCGCGTGCCTCTCCGTAGGACACATAGGGCGTCAGCGTGTCCTTGAAGTTGGAGAACGAGAAACCGGCAAAAAGCAGAAGCAGCACGATGCCGATCCAAAAGTGTGGTTTCTTGGTCACCCTTCACGCTCCTTTCGACTGAGCTTTCGGTCGATGCGCAGCAGGTAGGCGAACAGCCCGGTCCAGATGATCAGGTTGACCGCCGCCAGCCACAAGGTTCCGCCGTCGTAGTTCATGCGGTCTCCTTGGCGAGGGCGTCCGCTGGGTCGAGCAATGGGTCATCATCCTCGAGTGCCAGTTGGCGACAACGCAGGTTGTGAATCCAAAAGAACAACGCGATGAACGCGGCCGTACTGCCGAGCACCAAGAGCAAGATGGGGGACGCCATCTCGGCCGCTGCCGGTTTGGGGTGCAGCGAGAAGCTGGCCATGCGCGGCATGACGAAGAACAGGAAGGGCGCGACGATCAACCCGAGTGTGGCGTAGGCCGCTGAAATACGGGCCTGCGCTTCGGGGTCTTCGATCGCGCCGCGGAGTGTCAGATACGCCAGGTAGAACGCGAGCGCCATGACGATGCTGGTTTGGCGCGGATCCCAATTCCAAGCGGCACCCCACTGGACCTGGGCCCAGACCGCGCCGGTGACTGTTGCCAAGATGCAGAAGACAACGCCCACTTCGATGGCGGCACGGCTGGCGTGGTCGGCGCCTGGTTGGCGTCGCCGTAGATACTTCACAGCCCAGATACCCGCTGCAATGAAGGCGATGAACGAGGCGATCGCCACCGGCACGTGGAAGTAGACGATGCGGCTGGACTGCGGGCTGTCGCCTTGAAGGCCCGAGAAGCCTTGGGCCATGGGCGCAATCAGGACCGCGGCGGCGTTCATCGTACCCATGGAGAGCCAGAGTCCCCAAAGAAGCGCTGTCTTTCTTGCGCTCATGCTATCCCCCTAGCCCGGTTTACTTGGGCTAGCAAACTGTGGCAAGTCGGGCGCCCTTGCGGCTCGGCTCACGTGGGGTTCCAGATGACTGGAAACAGCATGAGCCCCGCGACCGTCAAGGTGCCATCATACATGAGGAGTAGCTTGACGAGCGGAATGGCCTCCTCTCCCAGCACGGCCGCCAGCGTCGCTTTGACGGAAAACAGCAACAACGGTAGCAAGATGGGAAAAGCGAGGACGGCAAACAAGGGGCCGCGGCTGCTTGCCTGGGCCACCATTGCGGCAATCAGGGTGCTGCCGATCGCCATGCCGAACCCGCCGGCGAGAAGGGTGACGATGAAGGTCGATGGCGAAGCGAGGGGCATTTGAAGCAGCAGCAAGTAGAGCGGTGCCACCAGCAGCTCGAGGGCCAGCAAGAGTGTGAGGTTGTAGAGCGCCTTGCCGGCCAGCAGACACGACGCGGTGGCGGTCAAGCGCAGCGCGGTCGCGGTCTGGATTTCTTCCTCATGCACAAAGGTGCGGGGCAGACCGGCCGAAGCAGCGAAGAGCAAGATCAGCCACAAGACCACCGGCAAGACGGGTAGGGCGTCGCGCGATGTTCCGATCGGACCGAGTGTCAGGCTGGCCACCATCAAGGTCATGAACGCGAACAGCATCACGGTGTTCAGCGCATACCGAGTGCGCAGCTCGGATCGCCACTCCTTGGACCAGATGGCCAGGGTTTCAGCGATCCAGGTCGAGGTGGTGTGCGACATGCGGGAGGTCCAGTTGGTCAGGATTGGCGATTACGGCCAGGCCGTTCTCGAGGTGTTGGCGCAGGAGGTCGAGGACATCAGCCCGACCCGCGGCGTCGAGGTTCTGCAGTGGTTCATCGAGGAGCAGAATGCGTGGGCGGTGAAGTAGGGCCCATGCCCACCGAAGACGTTGACGCATGCCCGAAGAGAGGGCACCGGCGAGGCGGTCGCCGGGCAGCCCGAGCATCTCGAGCAATTCGTCGCCTCGCGCCGGGTCGAGTCGTCTCAACCTGGCGAAGAAGGCCAGATTCTCGGTGCAGCTGAGTTCCGGATAGAGGGCCAAATCAGGCGACACGAAACCGATCGCGCGCCGACGCGCTTCGATATCGAGCGGCTCTCCGTCGACCACGACATCGATGGTGCCACGTTGGGGCACCATCAGGCCGGCCAGGCAGCGCAGGAGCGTCGATTTGCCGGCGCCATTGCTGCCGGTCACCAGCAAGACCTCGCCCAGCCCCACGCTGCCGTTGACGTCGCGTAGGACCCGCAAACGCCCATAGCCGCGGGTGACGCCGGTGAAGCGGATGGTCGTTGTGGTTTTGGGCTGACTCATGACGAAATGCGTGCTTGCGGATGGTGTGTGCCGCAGGGCCACCAACGACGTTCCGGGGTCAGCGGACCAGGGGCTGGCATGGTGGTCGGTCATGCTGAGACGGCGATGGGGCGTGATTATATGGCGCCGTTGACGATCGCCGACAGGATCGCCGACAGGATCCACGGTAGGATTGGAGATCAATGGCGTATTTCACAGCACGTTGGTTTGGGCTCGCGACGCTGCTGGTGGCTGCTTCGGCGTGTGTATCTTCAGGTCGGTCATCGATGCCGTCCACGGTTAGCGTGTCGAGCGCGCCACGCGGCGGTGTCGCCAGTGGGAAGGTCGATGCCCAGACTGTCGAGCTTCGCGCGTTGATCTGGTTACTAGCAGACCGCCGGACGTACAATGGCGCGGCCGTAAATCAAGCGCTGGTCGGTGATCCCGAGACCCGTCGCCAACTCGCCTTTGCACTTGGTCGAATCGGTCGGGCAGAGGGGCGCCCGGCGCTCTCGGCGCTGGTGATCGATCGTGATTTGAAGGTTCGCCGGGCTGCCACGTTTGGGCTGGGACTGTTGCTGACGGCCGGTGATCGGGCTTCGGCCCGGCCGTTGCTGCGCACGGTGATCGATCCCGACCGGGAGACCGGTGTACGCGCCATCGAGGGCTTGGGACGCGCCGGGGTTGCACTCGAGGACGTCGTCGCGACGTTGATCGAACTGCCGAGCGAGGAGCTGTTGCCGCGTCTGCTTCCCGGCCTGTTCCGGTTCGAAGGGCCTGGGGTGGTTCGGTGGGCCGAGCAGGGTCTCGAGCTCGAGGATCCCGCGCTTCGCGCCGACGCCGCCTATGCCCTGTCCCGCAACCCGCAGCCGGCTGGCCTGCCGGCACTACGCCGCCTCGTCGCTGATCCCGATCCGTGGATTACCGGCTGGGCTGCACGGGCGCTGGGTGCTGTGGGCGAGCGCGAGGACGTCGAGCGTTTGCTGCCGCTGTTGGAGCGGCCGGAGGTCGGCCCGCCGGTCCGGGGACTGGTCGCGGTCCGAGCCTTGGTTGATCGTGGGGTCGTGGCAGCGCCCGAATCGTGGCGGCCGCGGTTGCTGGCACTGTTGGACGATCCGCGTCCTGGTGTCCGGGTCACCGCGCTTGAAGTGGCATCGGCATGGTTGCTGGACGATGCGCTCGGCGCGATCCTGGCCGACATCGCGAGCGCGGACGGAGAAGCGGCGCCCTCGACCCATGCTCGGACCCTGGCCTTGCGGGCCCTGGCCCAGGCCGAGGACCCGCGGGCGCTCGGACTCGCTGCGGCATTCGCCAAATCGCCGAAGCGCATCCTGCGCGCCGAAGCAGCGACCGCGGCAGGTTGGCTTGCCGCGCGGGAGCTACTCGCGTCCTTGGCGGACGACGAGAATGCGATGGTTCGGGCCTCCGCGCTCACCGCCGGTTTGCGCACCTGGCCTCAATTGGCCGAGGAGCAGGCTTTGGCTGCGCTGGTCGATCCCGATCCGGGGGTGCGCAGCGTTGCCCTCGACTGGGCGCGCGACAACCCGGTGATCCCAGCGGATGTTCTTGCGGTGGCTATGAATCCAAAACGACGGGACCGGATTCTCGACGCCGCCGCAAGCGCCATTGAGGCGCTGGCTGTGCGCGCCGGAGCCGCGCCGTTGGAGCGTGCCGACATCATTGCCTACCTGGCGCAGGCCTCGCTCGAGGCTGCCTACCCGTTGCGCCGATCCGCGATCGCGGCCCTCGCGGCCCTCGACCAGAACACACCGCCGTTGGGCGAGGTTCGTGCGGCCAAGCGCGGGATGACAGCCTACCGGGACACGTTCTACCGTCTTTCGTCACCCCAGGAAGTGATGATCGAAACGAGCCGGGGAATCGTACAAGTTCGCCTGGCCTGCGACCAAGCGCCCCTGACCTGCCTCAACTTCCTGCAGTTGGCTGGGCAAGGCTTTTACGACGGCCTGTTGTTTCATCGGGTCATTCCCGACTTCGTGATCCAGGGCGGGGACCCGCGGGGCGATGGGCGCGGCGGTCCTGGTTACCGTATTCGCGATGAAGGGAACCTCTTGCCGTACCATCGTGGGGTGCTCGGCATGGCGCGGTCGGAACCCGACACGGCGAGCAGCCAATTCTTTATCACCCTGTCGCGCCAGCCACACCTGAGCGGTGCCTACACAGCCTTTGGTTTCGTGATCGGTGGCGACGAGGTGTTGGATGAGATCGTCCAGGGTGATCGCATCGTCCGCATGACGGTCGTCGACGCAGCCGACGTCGGCATTCGCTGACCGCTTGCAACCTTCCTCGCGTCCTCACGTACCTACGCAATGTCGAAAGTGATGCAACCGACGGACGAAGCGTTGGTCGCATCGATTCTGGAAGGCAAGCGGGAGCTGTACGCCGACTTGCTCAAACGGTACCAGGGGCGACTCGCGAATTACCTCTTTCGCATACTGCGCAATGAGGAAGATGCACACGATCTAACCCAGGAGGTTTTCTTCAAGGTCTATGGCGCACTCGACCGGTTTGATGATCGCTACCGGTTTTCCACCTGGCTGTTTCGGGTGGCTCAGAATGCGGCCATCGACCGCATCCGCAAACGACGTCTCAAGCTGGTATCCCTCAATCGACCGGAGACGGGCTCGGGTGACGGGGGCGAGTGGGAGCTTCCGGGCAATGAGCGGTCGCCCTACCAAGAGGCGCGCAACATTGAACGGAACGGCGCCATTCGAGAAGCGATCGACGGTTTGCCAGTCGAGTACCGTGAGCTGATCATGCTGCGTCACTATGCCGAACTTTCCTACGACGAGATTGCAACGATGAAGGAAATGCCGTTGGGCACCGTAAAGAACAAGCTCTTTCGCGGCCGCCAAATGCTCAAGGCGATCCTTCGCGACTACCTGACGGACTAGGGTCTTACCCGCTATCGTGAGACGAGAGATGACCACAACCTACGACCAAGCCGCCTACCGCCTTTGGCTCGACCAAGAAGTCGACGATGCCCTGGACTCGGACACGCGTGAGCAACTTCGCTCGGCTATGGCTGAGCAGTCCGAACTGAAGCAGGAGCTGCGCCAAGAGCGGCGTTCGCTCGAGCAGCTCCATACACTCCTGCGCGAAAGCCGGATCGAGGTTCGTGATGGCTTCGCCGACGAGGTTTTCGCTTCCCTGCCGGTTGCCGCCTGGGAACAGCGGCGAAGCGCGTGGTGGTTGCCCGTCGCCATGTTGTCGGTGTTTGGGTTGGCGGCAGGATGGCTCCTCGGTTCGACCAGCGGTGTCCAATCCGGTCCGCTGGGCACGGTTCTGGCCGTCGCCGATTTCTTCCAGACGGCGGTTCTTGCAGGAGCTGGCTTGATCGGGGTGACCTGGCAAGGCGTCGGCATTGCGCTCGACGAGCTGCTGGCGGCTTCCAAACTCAACGTAGCGGCCTTCGCCTTGGGTGTTCTGTGCCTGAATCTCCTGTTCTTCCGTCTCTTGCGCCGCCCACGGGTGAGCGGCGAGCGCGTCCGAGGAGGCGGCGACGAGGCGTAATCACCACGTCGCCGGGTCTTGGTATTGCGTTCGTGCGATGCCAATGGTGGCGTTCGCTCTGCTTGGTTTGTCGGCATCGGGGTCGCTGGCGGGTTCCGCGGGAGCCGCTGCCGGGGCCGCCGGTGAACCGGCCTATCGCCTGGAAGCGGGCAGTGTCGCCCGCAGCCGGATTGTTGCGCTGGGTCGGGACTTGGTGGTGGCAGGTGATGCCCGGAGCCACGTGGTCGCGATCAACGGGTCCGCGACCATCGCTGGCCGCGTTGACGGCGACTTGATCGTTCTCGGAGGCAACGCCTCGTTGACCGCGAATGCCCATGTGAAGGGCGATGTCTATGTGCTGGGTGGCCGCGTCGAAGCAGCGCCAGGGGCGGTCATTGTCGGTCGGTCGGTCGCATATCCGGACGCGTCGAGCGCCTGGTTGTCGTTGATCGAAGGTCCCGCTGTCGGCCTGGCGCCCAACTCGCGGGTGGTGCTGGGCGCCAAGCTGGCGCTTCTCGCCTTTTGGGCCGTGTTGGTGTTGTTGTTGTTTGCCGTGGGGGGGCGCGAGTTGGTGTCCACGTCCGATAGTGTCCTCAGCGATCCGTTTCGGAATTTCTTGGTCGGGTTGACCGGCGTGTTGGCGATGGTCCTCACCGCGTTGTTCTTCAGCGCCTTCTCGGGTGCGCTTCTCGGCGTGCCGCTACTGGTCTTGGTCGCCGTGGTGGCGTTGGTACTTCGGTTTTGGGGCATGGTTGCCGTGTTTCATGCCTTTGGTAGTTGGATCGGTGCACAACGCCAGAAGGATGGTCGTCGTGGATCGCTTCTGCCCATCACCTCCGCATGCCTGGGCTTGGCGGTACTCGGGGTGATCAAGTTCTTGCCGTGGATTGGCGTTTGGGTTTGGACCGTGGCGACGTTTATTGGGGTCGGTGCCGCGCTGACCACCAAGCTCGGGCGTCGTGAGCCCTGGTTTAACTCGATCTAGGAGCCGAGATCGGCCTCCTGGCCCCTCGTTGCTTGACCCCACCTTCCGCCTACCGTACGCTCGCCAAGCGCAGATTCTCTGGGCACGGGAGGTTTGTACATGGCGGCAGGAAGCAGCGAGATTCGCACGATTGGTGTGGTCGGCGCCGGCACCATGGGGCACGGCATCGCTCAAGTGGCGATTCAAGCCGGTTATGATGTGACGCTGGTCGACGTTGCGTCCGCGGCACTCGAACGAGGCATCGGCGGAATCGAACGCAGTATGGCGCGTTTGATCAAGAAAGAGCGCCTCACGGCCGAAGCGCGCGACACCGCGCTCGAGCGACTGACGACCGGCGGTGCGCTGGCCGATTTGGCGTCGTGTGACTTGGTGGTCGAAGCTGCGGTGGAGAAGCTGGAGATCAAGGCTTCGATTTTCGCCGAGCTCGATGGCTTGTGCGCGCCCCATGCCATCCTGGCCACGAATACGTCGTCGATTTCGATCACCAAGCTGGCGGCGGCGACCCAGCGGCCCGAAAAGATCATTGGCATGCACTTCATGAACCCAGTGCCGGTGATGAAACTGGTCGAGGTGATCCGGGGCTTAGCGACCGACGACGCTACCTATGCGGCGGTCGAACAAGTGGCCCAGCACATGACCAAGATTCCGGTCGAGGTGCACGACGCACCAGGCTTTGTCTCCAACCGTGTCCTCATGCCCATGATCAACGAGGCGATCTTCTGTCTGTGGGAAGGGGTCGGTAGCCCCGAGGCGATCGACAACGTGATGAAGTTGGGCATGAATCACCCCATGGGTCCGCTGGCCCTCGCTGACTTGATCGGGCTCGATGTCTGTTTGGACATCCTGCGTGTCTTGCAGGATGGTTTTGGCGACCCGAAATACCGGCCTTGTCCCTTGCTGGTCAAGATGGTGGACGCGGGTCGCCTCGGCCGCAAGTCTGGACACGGCTTCTACCCCTACGGATGAGGCAGTTGCCGACAATCGGCTGGGCGTGACCATCGCGATGCCAGCTCTGGAACAAGAAGGGATCGAGCCCGGCGTGGTGCGCTGCCAGGTTTGCGGCGCAGGCAACACCGATGGTCTGGAGTACTGCGGACGGTGCCAGCACAAGCTGTTGGTGATCTCCGGTCCGTGGAGCGAAGAGATCCAGGCGGCGTTCGATAGCAATCCGGAAGAGCAGCTGTCTTTCGACGAGCACTTGCTCGAACGGATTTCCGTGCTCGAACAAGTGGTTCGGCGGACCACCGACACGGTGCGGCAGCTGCTCGGTACGCTGCACAAGCTCGAGCAGAAGAATTTGGTCAACCAGACCGGCATCGTGTCGCTGCGCGATCTACTCGAAGCCAAGCGGGTCATCAGTCGCGAGGAGTGGAGTGAGCTTTGGGAGTCGCGTCTCGACGATCAGCTACTCGCCCTCGAGAAGCGGGAGCGATTCCTTGCTTCGAAGCGGCGCATGGTGGCGCAGTATCGCGGAGAGGACTGTGACGGGTTTCAGCGTCTCCTCGACGAAGCCGAAGTTGCGCTTCTGGCTTTGGACATGGAACGCGCGACCGATGCGTTGGAGCGCGCGCACCAGCTCGATGCGCGCAACCATGAGCTGTCGTTTTTTCTGGGGGAGGTCTGCTTCAACGAAGGCGCGAGCCAAAGAGCGTTGGGTTTCTTCGAGCAGGTTCTCGACGTTCGTCCAGAGCACTACGAGAGCCTGGTCTACGCTGGCGTTTTGCGGCATGAGGCGGGAGACGCGGAGGCGGCCGAACGTTGTCTGAACCGCGCCGTCGTGCTCATGCCGGCCGCGTTTCTGCCGTCGTTCAGCTTGGGCGCGGTGTACGCGAGCCAAGGGCGTTTGGCCGAGGCGGTGAAACACCTCGAACTGGCCGTGGCGATCGAGCCGGTGCCGCGTGCCCTTTACCTGCTGGGTAGTTGTTTCTACGAGATGGGGCGAACGACGACCGCCATACGGCATCTCGAAGAGGCCGTACGCCAGGATCCGGCGTTCGAGGATGCGCTTCATTTGTTGGGTTTGGTCTTGCTGGATCGCCGGTGGTATCGCCGTGCGCTCGACGCTTTCCGGCGTGCACAGATGCTCAACCCCAAGAAGTTGCCGCACGATGAGCTGCTGAAGTTGATCCCCAACCGGGAGGCCGAGGAGGCGTCGTCCGAGGAGGCGTCGTCCGAGGATACTGCTGGCATGGCCACGCGTTGGGCAGTCCGCGCCCGTGGTGTTCTTTCCACCGGCCAAACCCACCAAGCGTTGGCCTATTACCGCAGGGCTCTGGCGCATGAGCCGGAGAACCCAGAATTCCTCGTGGCCTATGCGCTGGTTTGTTTGGATCTCGATCGCGCACACGAGATTCGTCCCGTGGTCGACAAGATCATCGGTCTCGAGCCGGGTGATCGTTTGAAGGCAACAGCCTACACAACCTTGATCGAAGCGCTGCGGACCGAGGGCAAGTACCATGAGGGTAATCGGGTCGGCCGACTGTTGTTGGCCGAGGGCAACTCAGCCTACGCGCGCACCCTTGCGTACTACGAGATGGCGTTCAATCACGCCGAACTCGACGAAGATCTCGACGAGGCTTTGAGCTTCGCACGGTCTTCGTTGGAGGCTTCACCCGATGAGCTTTTGCGGTTGCCGCTGGCAGCGCTCGGCTGGGTCCACTACAAGCGCAGCGAGTTCGCACAGGCTGTTGATTGTCTGATCCGCTCGAACGAGCTTGGACCGTCGGTACGGACGCTCACCCATTTGGGGATGGCGCTGTTGGCCACGGGCGATCGAGAACAAGCGCGGGCTGCCTTGGCCAGCGCCCGGCGCCTGGATGCCGAGCTTGGTTTTGGCGACGAAGTGGTCGAGTGCTTGAAAGACAGTGTTCGCCTGCTGCAAGAGCGGCCCGGCGCGACGCGCGGATAGCCGCGACAAGAACATGGCCGTGACTCGTGCTCGACCGTCGCTGATGGCGACCGGCTGGGGGCTTGTGGAGTGCCGCGCGACGTGACGGCTAGCATGGGCGCAAGCGGAAACTGAGGAGAGTCCACTATGATCGAACGTCGTCTTCGGCCTTTCACCATTTCTGGGGCAAAGGCCGGTATTGCTTTGCTCCTGTTCGTACTCGGAGCCTGCACTCAATTCGATCCAACTCCAGAGTCCACCCCGGCAGCGCCCAACGTGTCTTCGGGGAATCTCTCTCCGCGGCCTCTAAATGACGAATCTTCGGACGGAGACTATCGACGCGTTCGATTGGCCCGGGCCATGGTTGGTTTGGTCTACGAAGACGAGCATGTGACGGTGGATCCAGCGTACGCCACGCCGCTCGACGACGTGGCGTCTTCCCGAGCGGCTACCGAACGGGGCCATGACCTGCTCACGGCGGGATTTCACGTCGAGGCCATCAGGGCATTCACAGAGGCGGTGGTCGCGGCTTCGCGAACGGCACCGCCCTATCGCGGCCTTGGGCTGGCGTTGATTGCGAAAGGGCGAACCGCCGAGGCGAGGGCAGCGTTGAGAACGGGATCTTCGTCGCCCGCAAACAACCGGGCGCCGCGACTTTCGAGCCCTCGGTCTTGACCCTGGTGTCCGGTGCCGCCGATAAGGTCTGGATGGCGGCTGGGCGTCCGCCAGCTACGCCTGACGCCACGAATCTGCACGGCGCCTACAACCTCGGCCTTCAGACTTCGACCGACTTGGGCGACACATGGGGACCGACGGTGGGACTGGGCAACGGCATTGGTTTCTTGCCGCGTATTGGGCCGCTGGGCGAGGTCTACGTGGGATTCTGGGATTTTGGTGCCGGCGTGCGTCTGCGAACGAGCCTCGACGGCGGCGCCACCGTTGGGTCGTCGATTCTCGCCGCTACCCGGATGGAGATCTACGACACCTTTTCGACCCCGCACTTGCCAGGCGAGTTTCGAGCACCGCCGCTCAACTATCTGGCGGTCGATCCGAATACTGGTCGGCTCTACTTCGTTTGGTTCGACACCACGTCTGTTTCCGGTGGCGAGACCGAAGTCGATCTCTACATCACCCAATCGGACAACCGTGGTGCTACATGGACGTCACCGGCCGTATTTGCCCTGCCCGGCGATCAGTTCATGCCGTGGCTCGAAGTCGACGAGACGGGCCGCATGCACTTGCTCTTTCTCGATACCCGCCATACCGCTCAGAGTGACGGCGACACAGTTGCCTTCATCGATGCCTACTATGCCTATAGCGAAGATGCCGGTGCAACGTGGACCGAAGCGCGGTGGCCATGGCCCGTTCGCGCTCCGTCGGATCACTCGCGCCGATTTCGCGTTCAGGCTCAAAGGTGACGTCGCCACGATAGCCGCCGCCCGCGTCGAGCAACCGGTCGAGCAACCGCGGTTCACAGAGGCTCTGAAGGCCAATGCGCCACGAGGTCAAGGCGTCCAAATGGGGTCCACAGAGTTCGAAATTCCCTGATCTGCTGTTGGGACTTCGCCCGGTAAGCGACGGACTTGAAACGCCGTTCGCTCCAGGAAAGACATGATCTCCCGGGTGGCGAAATGTAGGCCCACGGGGGTCATGGTCAGGAACGCGCGTCGATGTTTGTAGCCTACGGTCAACCGTTCCGGGCGACCTAAGGCCTGCCAGAGGTCCTCACGACCTTCTTTCGTGATGCAGTCGTCGTGCTCGGCGTCGATGACCAGCACGTTGCGGGGATCGATGGTTCCGGCGTAGTGCACTGGGTCGATCGGGTCGAGGATTTCGTTGAGCATGGTGGCAAAGCGCTCGGGAGCAATGTTGGTTCGTTCCCGGGCCGTGTCTCTGAAGCGGCGGGCTTTGCCGCCGCAGGTGGTGATGATTTGGTCGACGTGGCCACCGCCAATGGCGAAGACGCCGCCGTGGACCTGGTCGTCCGTCCCAGCGACCAGAGCTCCTACGATGGCGCCGATACTGAAGCCCACAACCGTGGTTGGATTTGGAGCGACCGCCGGTCGTGCGTGTGCCCAAGCGATGAGACGGCGAATATCGATGACGGTTCCGGTAGCAGCGGCGGTCCACCGATTCAGGATTGCTGCGAGATCCGCTTCGGTGTTGGCGTGGTCCACGGCCTCCCAGTCGAACAAGCGCCGCTTTCCGTGGACCCACAAGACGTTGACTTGCTGATCAATCGGGCCGTGGGTTAGGCGTCGGACGATTTGCCGCGGTGGGTAGGACGCAACGCCCCAGATCGGCAGTACGATTACCAACGGTCTGGGTTCCGGGGTCGTGGTTTCGAACAGGGTCGCATGGATGCGCTGATCGTCCTGGCCGTTGTCGGCGATCGACGGTGCTGAGATCTCCAGTCTTCGGTATCGTCGGGAGCGTTGGGGAGGCGCCGCCACCGTTGGCGTGAGCGGTTCCAACGGTCGACTGAACGCGACCGACCGGTACCCGACAGGGCGGCTCTCGATCGGCCCGGTGTGCGCAATCCGCGTGTGACTCAGGCAACCAACAAAGACCAGGAGTAGCGTCGGCCACAGGATTGCGCATGTTCGGAGGGTTTTCCCCCCGCGGCCACCCGAATGGACCCGGTAGGATTTGCGTTGCTGATTCAGGTAGTCTTTCGCCTGGCGCACTCAGCCGTCTCCTTGGTCGGGAGGCTCCCGCCCAGGTTGTCGACGGTTGAACCGAGCCAGTGATCACCGAGTTGTTGCGTTTTGAACCTATCGCAGGATTCGATCGTACATGAGTGGTAGAAACGCAACGCTTTGATGGTCTCATGATTTGTTTGTATTTGCATGCCGACCTGTGTGGCCAAGTGGTGTGGCCGGTGATCCGATGTGAAGGGGTACGTTTGAATGTCGATGGTCCTGAGTGAGCGGGTAAGCTTGCAGGAATCTGCCGCGGAAAACGAGGGTCTGCTCTTGCCGGCTGGTGCAGATTTGCGCCTTGCGATCGGTCACGCCCAGCAGGGCCTACTATCCCTTCAACAAGAAGACGGGCATTGGTGTGCTGAGCTCGAGGGTGACTCGATTCTCGAGTCAGAGTACGTGCTTGTGCTCTACTTTCTTGGCCTGGCGGAGCCTGAGCGTATCCGCATGCTTGCTGAGACCATTCGGTGCGGTCAGCGTCCTGAAGGTGGTTGGGCCAACTATGAGGGTGGCACGCCGGACGTCAGTGCCTCCGTCAAGGCGTACATCGTACTCAAGCTTGTTGGTGACGATCCCGAGGCTCCCCACATGAAACGTGCCCAGGCGACGATTTGCCAACTGGGTGGCGTCGAGGCTTGCAACTCGTTCACCAAGATTTATCTTTCGATCTTCGGTTTGTACAACTGGCGTCGGTGTCCGGCAGTTCCACCGGAACTGATTTTGCTCCCGCGCTGGTTCTACTTCAACGTCAACGCGATGTCAGCGTGGTCGCGTGCCATTGTTGTTCCGTTGTCCATCATCTGGGCTCACAAGCCGCAGTGCGATCTGCCTCTGGACGGCGGTATCGACGAACTGTGGTCCAGCGAGGCGGTGCCTCCGGAAGCACCGCTTGCGGGGCGGGCACGTCGTTGGAGCCGCTTTTTCCGAGCGGTAAATGGCGTGTTTCAAGCACTCGACCGGATTGGCTTTTGGCCTCTTCGCGCGCGCGCCTTGAAGCGGGCGGAAGACTGGGTGCTCGATCGCCTGGTGGACAGCGATGGTTTGGGCGCGATCTTTCCGCCCATCATCAACATGTTGATCGCCTTTCGCTGTCTCGGCTACGAAGTGGACGATCCTGTCATGCATGGACAGCTCCAAGAGCTCCAGAAGCTCGAGGTGATCGAAGACGGCGCTATGCGTGTCCAACCTTGCTTTTCGGCTGTTTGGGACACGGCAATTGCGGTCGACACGCTCGGTGCGTCGGGAGCCAGCGAAGCGGAGCCGACGCTGCGAACCGCGGTACGGTGGTTGATGGCCAAGGAGGTCGATCGTCCCGGCGACGTCCAGGCAGTGCATCCCGACGTTCCGATCGGTGGTTGGTACTTCGAGTACGCCAATGCCTTTTACCCCGATTGCGACGACACCGCCGAGGTGCTCAAGGCCCTGAGTCGGGTTACCTTCGACGACGCCGCGGAGGACGAGAGTCGACGCCAGGCTATGAAACGTGGTGTCGCCTGGCTGCTCGCTATGCAGAACCGTGACGGTGGTTGGGCGGCATTTGACCGCGGATGTGACCGCGAGATCTTGACCTATATTCCGTTTGCCGACCACAACGCCATGATCGACCCGAGCACCTCGGACATCACGGCGCGGGTGGTCGAGATCCTGTGTGGCCTGGGTCTTGGGGCAGACCATCCCGCAATCCTTGCCGGGCTTGGTTTCTTGCGCCGATCCCAGGAGCCGGATGGAAGTTGGTACGGTCGGTGGGGGTGCAACTATCTTTACGGCACGTGGTTGGCATCCCAGGCGATGGCGGCCGCCGGTGCGGCGGAGGACCGGGTTCGGCTCGAGCGGGCGGGTGCGTGGCTCCGCTCTTGCCAAAATTCCGATGGTGGTTGGGGCGAGCTTCCAAGGTCCTATGACGATTCGACGACCAAGGGTCAGGGCCCGAGCACTGCGGCCCAGACGGCCTGGGCTTTGATGGGTTTGGCCGCGGCCGCCGCACAAACCTCACGTGTTTGCCGGTGCGGGCTTCGGTTCCTCCTCGATCGCCAGCGCGCCGACGGTACCTGGAATGATGAGCATTGGACCGGCACGGGTTTCCCCAAAGTGTTCTACCTTCGCTACCATCTCTATGCGACGTACTTCCCACTCGGTGCCCTCGCGGTTTTTGCCGGACGCGCGAACCGCGCCGAGATCGAATCCAGAACGTCGGCGCATGGCCGCGCTGCCTGATCCGTCGCCTGATCTAAGCGTTTCTTCGCAGACGCCCGGGAGCCCTACCATGCGTATGCCACTGCACATCACGACAGACAATATCAAGCACCAGATCAAGAACGCGATCAAGGGCAACAAGCGCTACCCATATGTGCTGATGCTCGAGCCGCTCTACACGTGCAACCTCGCGTGCATTGGCTGCGCGGTCGAGCGGCACACGGGCAAGTTGAAGGATCGGTTGTCGGTCACAGCGTGCTTGCAGGCCGTGGACGATAGCGGCGCGCCGGCGGTTTCTATCTGTGGTGGCGAGCCGACGGTCTATCCAGAACTGAAGGAGTTGGTAGACGGCATCATCGCGCGCAAGCGTCACATCTACTTGTGCACCAATGCGTTGCTAATGGAAAAGAACGTCTTCGACAAAATTTCACCCAACAAGCGGTTGACCATCAATGTCCACCTCGATGGTCTGCGCGAGACACACGACTACGTTTGCGCGCGCGCGGGTGTCTTCGACACTGCGGTAGCCATGATGCGTGAAAGCAAGAAGCGCGGGTACCACGTATGGGCCAATACCACGGTGTTCAAGGAAACAGACATCGCTGAGATCGAGGACCTGTGTGATTTGCTTGCCGAAATCGGGGTTGACGGGCACTTACTTTCACCAGGCTACCAATACGAGTCGGTCGACGCGGATATCTTTCTAACCCGCAAAGACACCGAAGAAAAGTTTAAACACGTGCTGGAGTTCGCCAAGAACTATCCCTTCCTTACATCCACACCGATGTTTCTCGAGTTCGCGGCTGGCATGCGGGATTACAATTGTTCGCCGTGGAGCACGGTGACCTACACGCCCCTTGGTTGGAAGGGCCCGTGCTACCTGATCGGCAAAAAGCATTATCAGGATTGGCAGAGCTTCTGGAACGAGACGGACTGGGATTATTGGGAATCACGCCAGGACAACCTTTGTCAGAATTGCAGTATGCATTCGGGTTTCGAAGCCTCAGCCGTACGCGAGCTCGGCAAGAGCCCACGCGACATGGCCCGCATGGCCGCGTGGCAATTCCTGAGCTAGCAGGCCGTGGAGGGGGCCGGCATAGGATGAGAGCATTCGTTACCGGCGCGACGGGCTTCTTGGGCAGCGAGGTTGCCCGCCAGCTGCTCGATCGCGGTGCGGCGGTGCGGTGTCTGGTGCGCGACTCCAGTCCGCGCGCGAATCTCGAAGGGATCGATGTCGAGTTGGCCGTCGGTGATCTGCGGGACCGCGGGAGTTTGGATCGCGCCACTCGGGGCTGCGACACGGTATTTCATTGTGCTGCCGACTACCGACTGTTCGCGCGTCGCCCCGCCGAGCTTTATGCTTCGAATGTCGACGGTACGGAGAATGTGTTGGCCGCCGCGGCGGCGTGCGATGTCGACCGGGTGGTCTATACCAGCACCGTGGGTGCGTTGGGGCTGCGTGCGGACCGGCTGCCGGCCACCGAGCATACGCCGGTGGCATTGGAAGACATGCTCGGGCACTACAAGCGATCAAAGTTCTTGGCCGAGCGTCGGGCCGATGCCTGGGTCGCGCGTGGGCTGCCCGTGGTGATCGTCAATCCCTCGACGCCGGTGGGTGAGCGCGACATCAAACCCACCGATACGGGGCAAATGATCCTCGATTTCCTCAACCGGCGCATGCCTGCCTACGTGGATACCGGCCTCAACTTGATCGACGTGCGTGACTGTGCTTTGGGCCACGTGTTGGCCGCCGAACGCGGTCGCGTCGGTGAGCGTTACATCCTTGGCCATCGCAACCTTTCTCTGCTCGAAATCCTCGAGATCCTTGCGAAAGTAACCGGTTTGCCGGCGCCTACCCGCCGGCTTCCGCACTGGATTCCGATCGTCTACGCCGCGGTCGACACCGCGCTCGCGCGGGTCTTGCCTCGGCAGCCCCGTGTCGCACTCGAGGCCGCACGGCTGGCGCGATACACCATGTTCTTTGATCCCGGCAAAGCGGTACGCGAGCTGGGCTTGCCCCAAACCCCGGTCGAAGAGCCCCTGCGACGCGCGGTCGCCTGGTTCGAGACCCATGGTTACGTAACGCGATGACCGAGATCTCGATCGCTGTTGTCGCGCCACTGAAGGCCGAGATCGCGCCGTTGGTGCGGCGGTTGCGTGCCAAGCGTCGCCATCGACTTGGCGCCGTCCGCTGGTGTGAAGGGACGCTCCGTGGGCGCCGTCTGGCTGTCGCGACCACCGGTGACGGCCAACGCGCGGCCGCGACACTCGACGCGTTGTTGGACTTGGTCGGGGTCCGTCAGCTGATCATCGTTGGCGTCGCTGGCGCCTTGTCACCCAGCCTGTTGGTCGGCACCCTGGTGGTCGGCGACGATGTGCGGAGTCGAGCCGGGCCGGCGCCAAGACCGTGTCCCAGCCTGGTAA
Organism: Candidatus Multivoradales bacterium; assembly: GCA_965250305.1. GTDB lineage: Bacteria > Acidobacteriota > Thermoanaerobaculia > Multivoradales > J023 > J023. Next base: position 212,712 of record CBDFNS010000020.1, read on the forward strand.
GCCGAGCTGCGTCCTTGCCTGGGGCTCGGGCCGGTACGTTGATCAGCGACCGACGCATCGCGACGACCCCAGGCGAAAAAGAGGCGCTATGGCATGCGCACGGTGCTCCGGGACCCGCGGCCGTGGATCTGGAGACCGCTGACCTCGCCCACGTTGTTGCGCGGCACGGTGTGTCCTATGTGGCGATTCGTGCCATCAGCGATACCGCCGAGGAGACGCTGCCCATTGACTTCAATCGCTGGGCCGATGCCACCGGGCACGTACGGCAAGGTGCAGTGGCCTGGGAAGCAATCAAACATCCGCGGTTGGTGCCCCCGTTGTTGAATCTTCGCCAGCGGGTCAACGACGGTGCCGAGCGCCTGGCCGGCTTGATCGAGATGCTCCTGGAAGACGACGCATGACGAAGTCGCGAGGGAGTACGCGGGTGGCGCTGCTCTTTGCCCTCGGCGCGGTTTTGGGTGGGACGGGCCAGGGGCAGACCGATTCGCAACCGCGGCGAACGATCGTGCTGGCTCTCGATGCCGTGCCGTATGCAACCGTGGTGTCCGCGCTGGCGTCGCGGGGTGTTGGTGATCCGCTGTTGTCGGGAATGCAGGGTCCTTCGGCGTTGATCAGTACCTTCCCATCGAGCACGAGCTTGGCCATGGGCGGCATTCTGGAGCCCGTGGGTTTGACGCCATCCCTGGGTTACGAAGCGCGGTTCTTTGATCGGGAACGCAATGCACTGCGGGGTGGGGGTCTGATCAGCTACAACCGCAACCATCTGAAGTTTGGTTGGCGAAAGGTTTGGGACTGGAAGGCTGGCAACGTGCGCAAGATCACGTCGGGCCTGCGTCCGATCCGGGCCAGCATTTCCGCCATCGAGGACGCGCTGGACGCCTTCTTGCACTCCGATGAGTCACTGTTTCTCGCCTATTGTGATGCCACGGATTTGGTCGGCCATTTGCGCAGCCCCGCCAAGCTCGAGGTGGTCCTCGATCGACTGGACAGGATCTTGAAAGCGGCCCATGCTCGGCATCCAGACCAACCCTTCACCACCGTCTTGTTCTCTGACCATGGACAAGATGGTGGCGCGCCCCTGGACAACGTACGCGGGCCGGTTCGCCAGGCGATCGAGGGTGCGGGCCTGCGCTTGACGAAACGGATCGAGCGCGACAGCGATGTCGTGCTGGTGCCGTACGGGCTGCTGAGCAGCATTGTCGCCTACACCCGACCGGAAACGGCGTCACAGGCAGCCGAGGTTATCGCGGCCGTAGCGGGCGTCGACTTTTGCGTCACCGCACACCACCAGCCCGATCGATGGCTGGTGACCGGGAGTAGCGGTACGGCGCAGGTCGAGCGTCGAACACTTGGCGCTGCGGTCCGCTGGCGGTATCGCCGGATCACGGGTGATCCCCTCGAACTCCACGACGTGCGGGACTGGCATGGTGATCGGTGGTGGTTCGAGAAGACCCGTGGCCACGGGTATCCAGATCCGTTTCACCGCATCGCCCGTGGCTTCGATCTGGTAACCCATTCGGCCTCCGTTTTATGCTCGCTCGATGCCGAACATATGTACGGCGCGGCCGTCACCAGCATCAGTTCGCGCTTAACCGTCGGCCGTCTCCACTGGACCCATGGTGCGATGCTGAGGGATTCGAGCCTCGGTTTCTTGATGAGTGATTTTCCTGGCTGGCGACCGCCGCCCGCCGTGCGCTTCGACGAGGCGCTCGTACCGTTTGTATCTGGTGCACGAGCCGAGTAGGAGTCGACAGGACAACGCTGTACTCGATGTTGTGTCGCAGTGCGCTCCGACCCCCATCCTTGGTATGATCCGCCGCGAGAGAGACGAGTGGGCCGGCTTGGATTCGTTGCGGAAACGGTTGATGAAGCTTCTGTGAAGAAGCCTGGTTCCGGTTGGGCCGTACGGTAGCCTCCACTCGTGTCTCGATGCGCTGGTACCTTGGATCGTGGCGATCTGGACCCAATGAACGACCGGAAAGAGGTGTCATGAGACCGCTCCTGCTCGCTCGCTGTACGCTCGCCGTGCTGACTGCTTGGACCCTCACGGGTTGTGGCGCCGCCCCGGAACCCGGTGACGAAGATGTGCTGCCGCCACTGGTCTTGGGCTTGGTACCAGCGACCGAGGCCCGCCAGATGATCGACAACGTGGACCCGTTGGCGGCTTTCCTTGCGGCGGAGCTTGGGCGCCCGGTCGAGAGTTTCGTGCCGCAGGACTACACGGGTCTGGTCGAGGCCATGGGCAGTGGGCGGGCTGACATCGGCATGATTCCGCCTTTTGCTTCCATGCTCGGTGCCAAGCGGTACGGTATCGAAACGATGCTGATCTCCCTGCGGCAAGGGTCGCCGACGTACCATACCCAGTGGATGACGCGCGACGAGGCCATGTGCGACACGCCGATCGAGGACCGCGATGGCCTGCGCTTTTGCCAGGGCGCCATCGAAAACGTTCGGGGCAAATTGGTGGGCTTTACGGATCCCACCAGCACCTCGGGTTACTTGTTCCCGGCCCTGCAGTTGCTCGACGCGGGCATCAATCCCGAAAGGGATGTTCAGAGCGTCTTCGTCGGTGGCCATGATGCGGCGGTGATCGCGGTCTACAACGGTGATGTCGAAGTCAGCGTGAGTTTCGACGATGCCCGAACCTGGGTCCAGGACTTGTTCCCCGATGCGGGGCAAAAGGTGATCGTCTTCAACGAGTCAGCGCCGATTCCCAATGATGGCGTCACGGTTCGCGGTGACCTCGATCCGGCCCTCAAGGTCGCGATCAAAGCCGCCTTCAAGAAGATGACCGAGTCGGAGGCCCATCTGCCACTCGAAGAGCAGACGCTTTACAAGATCTACGAGATCGACGGTTTTGTCGATTTCGAGCCTGGCCTCCACGAGCCTGTCGAGCGGGCGTTTGAGCAAATGCGCGACAAGATCGACGTCAACGGATGAGCGGTGCACAGGCAGAGCCGACCCCGTTCGGCAAGAGCGATCCGGCCACGTTAATCCAGTTTCGGAAGACCTCGGTGGTGTACGGCAATGGTGCCAAGGGTCTCGACGAGCTCGACCTCGACATCGCGGCGGGCCAGTTGATTGTGGTGGTGGGGCTTTCCGGTGCTGGTAAATCCACCCTTCTCCGGGCGATCAACGGTCTCGTGCCGGTAACCGGGGGCGATGTTTTGGTCGAAGGTGAAAGCGTGGCAAAAGCGCGCGGCCGGGACCTGCGACGCCTGCGGACGAAGATCGGCATGATTTTCCAAGACTACCGGTTGGTCAAGCGTTTGACCGTCCTCCAAAATGTTCTTGTCGGCCGGGTCGCGACCGTCGCGACTTGGAAAGCAGTCATCGGCGCATGGCCGCGGGACGACGTCGATCGTGCCTTCGATGCCTTGGAACGCGTTGGGTTGGCCGATCGCGCGTACGTCCGCGCGTCGCAACTTTCGGGTGGTCAGCAGCAGCGTGTCGGCATCGCCCGTGCGCTGGCCCAGAATCCGAGTGTCATCCTTGCCGACGAGCCGGTTGCGTCGCTCGATCCGATTACGTCGCACCAAGTCATGGACGATCTTCAGCGGATCAACCAAGATCTCGGCATCACCACCTTGGTCAACCTGCACTTCTTGGATTTGGCAAAGCAGTACGGCGAGCGGATCATCGGCCTGCGTGAGGGCAAGCTGGTGTTCGACGGCGTCGGTTCGGGAGTGGGCGAGGACGATTTCTCCGGCATCTATGGTCGTGCCATGACCACCGAGGATGTGCTCGAAGGCCAGGTGGCTATCTGACCTCGGAAGCTGTGGCGTGAGCCGCCCCGCCCGGCCGCCACAGCGCTGGCTGATGTCTTCGCTGGCATTCGCCGTGGTCGTCGGCCTGACTTGGTGGTCGGTACGGGGTGTCGGATTTTCTCTGGCGGAGCTGTTCGGCAACCTGGGCAAACTCGGGCGATTGATCAACGACTCCTGGCCGCCGGACTGGCGTTTCGCGTCGCGATTGGTCGCGCCGTTTCTCGAGACGGTTCAAATCGCCGTGATTGGTACCTTTGTCGGTGGTTTGATCGCGTTACCGATCGCGGTGCTGGCGGCGCGTACGGTGACCCCGGGTCGCATCACCTATTTGCTCGACCGCAACTTCATGAACCTGTTGCGCACCATGCCGGACCTGTTTTGGGCGATGCTGTTTGCCAGCGCGGTTGGTTTTGGTCCCTTCGCGGGTGCCTTGGCGTTGACCGTGTTTACCGTGGCGGTGGTCTCGAAGCTTCTGTCTGAGTCGATCGAGTCGATCGACATGGGGTTGCTCGAGGCGGTGCGCGCCAGCGGCGGCAACTGGTTCGAGACTATGACGTTTTCCGTGCTGCCCCAGGTTTTGCCGCACTACGTCTCGTATGTGCTGTACGCCTTCGAAATCAACATCCGGGCCTCGACCGTGCTCGGGCTGGTGGGTGCCGGCGGTATCGGCATGGTGCTCAACACCCAGCGAACCACGTTTCAATATGAGCGTGTGACGTTGATCGTGCTCTGTGTGTTTGCCGCGGTGTTGGTGATCGAGCGCCTTTCCGAGGCGGCCCGGCGGAGGTTGGTATGACGCCGGCTACCGGAACGGGTGCACGACCGTCGGCTCGGCGCGGGTTGGGCCCAAGTACGTGGGTTTCGATTGCGGTAGCAGCGGTGTTCCTGTGGGCGGGATGGTCGCTCGAGGTCTCGGCTGAACGCGTTCTGCGTTTGCCGTCGTCGTTGGCACAGATCTTCGCTCAGTTCTTCCCGCCCGACTGGACCTACGGGCGTGAAGCCGTGATTCCCGCGATCCTCGAGTCCATCCAGATCGCATGGCTGGGTACGCTGATCGGTGCCATATTGAGCCTGCCGCTGGGTCTCATGGCCGCACGCAACCTGTTTCCGCGGTTGGGTGCCGTGGCCAAAGGCTTTCTCGCCATGGTGCGGGCGGTACCCGAGATTTTGCTGGCGATCTACTTCGTGCCCGCAGTTGGGCTCGGGCCTTTTGCCGGCACGCTCGCGATCGGACTCCACTCGATCGGCATGCTCGGCAAGCTGACGGCCGACATAGTGGAGTCTATGGACACGGGCCCGGTCGAAGCGGTCACGGCGGCGGGGGGTGGCCCCATTGCGGTCTTGCGGTTCGCCGTCCTGCCGCAGGTCATGCCGGAGATCGTTGCCCTGTGGCTGTTTCGATTCGAGATCAATCTGCGCGCCTCGGCGGTGCTCGGGGTCGTGGGCGCTGGCGGTATCGGTGGCGTCCTGCTCAATACGCTACGCTACCGGCAGTTCGCCGAAGCGGGGGCGGTGATCGTCTTGACGGTCCTGGTGGTCCTGGCGGTCGATGCCCTCTCCGGTTGGGTCCGACGGCGCCTCGTACAAACGTGATTGTTAGCCTCCGGCTGACCGCCATGCCCATTCTCCCATTGGCTCGAGCGAGCGACTCATGAGTACACAAAGCGGTTTTTTGAATCAGACCCGAGCATCCCGCGAGCAGTGGGAACGCGACCATCTGGCTCCGCTGGCCACGAAGGCCGCTGACAGCCGAGGACGATCGGGACCCGAGGAACCAGACCCCATCCGGACCGCCTTCGAGCGCGACCGTGACCGGATCTACCACTCAAAGGCGTTTCGGCGTTTGAAACACAAGACCCAGGTCTTCATCAACCCGGAAGGCGATCATGTCGTCACCCGCCTGACACACACCCTTCAGGTGACCCAGGTCGGCCGCTCGTTGGCCGCGGCCCTGGGGCTCAACGAGCCACTGGCCGAGGCGATTTGTCTCGGCCACGAGGTCGGGCATCCGCCGTTTGGTCACATGGGCGAAGTAGCACTTTCGCCGTATGTCGAAGGCGATGATGAGTGGCTCCATGCCGAGCAGAGCGTCAAGGTGCTCGAGGTCCTCGAGCCGCTCAACCTGTCGTGGGAAGTACTCGACGGGATTCGTGCCCATACGTGGAAGATCGATCCTGGCCCGGCCACCCCCGAAGGCATGATCTGTCGCTATGCCGACCGCATCGCCTACCTCGTGCACGACATGTTCGACGCCATCCGCGCCGGTGTGCTGGCGCCAGCCGACGTGCCCAAGGACGCCATTCGCGTGTTTGGCGAGCCAGGCAGTGCCTGGGTTTCACGCATGATTCACGCGGTAATCGACGAGTCCCTGCGTCAAGGCAAGCTGTGCATGGACCCCGAGATTCAAGCCGCCATGAATGGCTTTCGTGATTTCATGTTCGAGCATGTCTATCTGCGGCCCGAGGCTCAAGCGCAAGCCGCCAAGGCGGTTAAGATCTTGCGTGATCTCATGGACCACTTCCTCGAACACCCCGAGGCCATTCCCGACACCTACCGCCACAAAGCCTCCACCCCCCGCATTCAGGTCCTCGACTTCGTCGCCGGCATGACCGATCGCTACGCCCTGCGAGTCCACGACGAGCTATTCCGGCCAGCCGGGATGGTGTAGCTCAGTCGAGTACGCGGAAGAGCGGAGAATCTCGGCGACCGCGGTCGAATGTGGCGGTCGGTGTGGCGCCGTGCTGGGCATTGATGTGACCGATCAAGTAGTCGCTGAAATCGCCGCGCCCTGTTTTGTAGTTGGCGAGAGCAAGGTAGATCGCGCGTCTATTGTCCAGCTCGAACTCGGGAATCGACGCCAGCATCTCGATCGTTGCCACGATGTCGTGCCTCGAGTAGCGGTATTGGCGTCTCAGTGTCCAAACCAGCTCGCAGAGGACGACGTGGTTGAGGAAGCACCTTTGGCCGGTGTCTCGCACCTCGCGAAGAAGCTTCTCGGCTGTCCTGTATTGATCGGCGTCGTCATGCGTGGCGAATCGGACGAGTAGGTTCGTGTCGAGTCCGATCATTGGTGATCGTCAGTCCGCCCAGCGCGAATGCGGTCATCGTCTTTGGCAGCGCCGTCGCGTACGGCATCATCCATTTCCCTGACGGCCGCACGCCGGGTCCCAGGTCTGCTGAGAAAACCGCCTAGATCCTCCAGCCTATACTTGAGAGGCCGAATGTGAATCTCGCCCTGCCGACCCTCGACAAACTCGATCTGGTCCCCGCGCTCGACACCTAGGCTCTCTCGGATCGCTTTGGGGAGGGTGATCTGGCCTTTGCTGGTCACGGTGGCAGTGCTCATGGGGTCTCCTTACTTCCGTTCCGGTAAGGGTGCTATCACCAATGATTGTCAGCGATAGTCGAGCAGAAAGACACGCACGGGTACGCCCAGGCGGGATTGTTCGAAGTCGCCTAGCAACCGGTCGCGGTGACGGCGGGCGTCGGCGTTGATGGTATTCAGCAAGGCAGCACCGAGGGCGTCGGGCACGAAGACGATGATTGCGCGACCGCTCCAACCGGGGGTCGAGGTCATCTGATCCAGCAGGGTCCGGGCTTCGGCAGCGAGTGCCGGGCGATCGCCAAGCATCGCCTCGGCATCGAGGTTGCCGAGATGGTGCTCGACTTCGGCTGGGAACGAGTAGAAAGTGGGCTCGGGCCGCGCGCGCAGGTGGTAAGAGAGCGGCGCGCGGGTCAGCCCGGTAGTGACGATGGCGTCGCCAGGCTCGAGCGCGGTAGCAATTGCGGCGGCGAGCGCCCGATCACCCGGCGTGTCCGAGTCCTCAGAATCCGTCTTCAGATTGGGCAATAGCGCGACAATCGCCAAGCCAACGATCGTCGCCTGCGACACCCACCGAACCGGGCGCCACGGAACCGCTTCAATGCCGATGGCGAGCAAGAGCACCAACGCTGGCACGACGAGCTGGTCGATTCGTCCTGGTAGGTAGACCGGCGCTACGAGGGCCGAAGCCAGCAATGCCGCACCGAGGGGCGCCAGCGCGTAGGCGAGCAAGCAGATGCTGGGAACGCGATCTTCGGGGGAGCGATCGCGTCGTATCGTTGCTGCGACTCCCAGTAGCAAGAGCACGCCGATTAGGAGGGGTGATACCAACCCGGCCCAAGAGATGGGATCGAGCGCGACGTAGGGTTCTTGGCGCGCGCCGGGCGCCAGGGCCCGCAAGCTGCCATGGAGCGAGCCTGCCGCGCCGTTGGCGTCCCAGACCATACCCATCCACGCCGTGGGCGCTACATTGCCCAACTGCGCTCGCAGGACGGTGAGTCCCCATGGAGCGTAGGCAACAACCACAGCCGCGATGAAGCCGACGGCGCCTAGGAAGCGTCGACGCGCCGGTCGAATCAGAACAAGGACCGCGACCATTGCCGGCAAGAGGAACAGAGCGTAGTTGTGGCTGTAGAGCGCTGCGGTTGTGGCGATGCCGCCAGGCCACAGGTACCGAGCCCGACCTTCGGCGAGCCACCGGTGGAGCGACCAAAAGGCAGCGAGACCGGCGAGGGTGAGCAACGTATAGGCGCGCGCTTGATGGGCGTAGAACACCGGAACGGGTAAAACGGCGAGAAGGAGCGCTGCTCGAATGCCGACTGCCGGACCGAACCAACGTCGGCCAGTCGCGAAGACAAGTGCCACGGTGGCGACGCTGAAGATCACGGAAAGACTGCGCAAAGCAGCCTCGTGGCTGCCCACCATGTCCCGCCACAGGTGCAACAGGAGGTAGTAGAGCGGCGGGCCAGAGTCGAGTCGAAGCTGCGCGGTCAACTCCGGCCAGCTCAGGGTCGCGAAGTGATAGCTCATCGCCTCGTCCAGCCACAGGTCTGCATGGCCAAGACCGATGACGCGCACCAGCACGGCAACGACGAGCACGCAGACGAGAGGTATCCACGGCTTTGGGTGGATAGAATCGGAGGTGGCGAGAGGAGGGGGCATAGCTGCGAAAGCGGCGTGACCGATGCGTGATCTCCGACCGTGGTAGCTTCCCGGGCATTGAACCGCAGCAGGGTTCGAGTATGATCGTACCGTTTCTCACTCATCGTTGGCGCTGTTGCGCCCAAATTCAATTTTGCCAGGAGGTCTCGATGTTCCGTAGCCTATCTTTGCGCGTCGCCCGCGCTTGGCCCGCGACGGGGTGCGGCATCTGGGGGACGACGTTCGTGCTGATCTTGGCCATCACCGGCTGCGCTAGCCGGACCGATGTCGTTGAACTGTCCGAGTCACTTCCCGTGCCCCCACAGACCCGCACGGACGTTGTGGTTGACATGCTGCATGGCGTCGAAGTTCCCGACCCCTACCGCTGGCTCGAAGACCAAGAGAGTGCCGAAACCCGAGCCTGGATCGAGGCCCAGAACGCATATACCGATGCCCTTCTCGACAGCGTTCCCGGACGTGATGGCTTGCGTGCGCGCTTTGCCGAGCTCATGGAAATCGACCAGATTCGTGTGCCTACCGAGGCTGGTGGGCGCTACTTCTTTTCGCAGCGCCGGGCCGATCAAGATCTCTTCGTGCTCTCTTGGCGGGATGGGTTGGACGGCGAGGAGCACTTGTTGTTGGATCCTCACGACTGGAGTGAAGATCACACAACGTCATTCAGCCTGCTCGATGTTGCGCGAGATGGCACGTTGGTCGTCTATGGTGTGCGCGAAGGCGGGAAAGACGAGGTGTCGATCCACTTACATGACGTCGACCGCCGCGTCGACCTCGAAGATACGCTTACCACGGGTCGTTACTTCGGCGTCAGCCTAACGCCAGACAAGAAACGGTTCTTCTACGCGATCCATACCGCCGAGGGGCCACGCCTCAAGGAGCACGTGCTGGGCAGCGATCCGGCAGACGATCGTGAGTGGTTCGGTGATGGCCTCGATGAGAGCAAGATCCTGCTTGGCAGTGTTTCCGAGGATGGCCGCTATCTGCTTGTCCACGTGCTGCACGGTGTTTCCGGTGACATGGTCGATGTTTACCTTTGCGACCTCACCAGCGATCGTGGCTTTGAAACGGTTGTAGAGGGCGAAGCTGCCAGCTTCTTTGGGCGCGTGGTCAACGACGAGGTAGTCCTTCGCACAACCTGGCAAGCCCCCAATGGGCGGGTGGTGTCGGTCTCGGCGGCTTCGCCTGGTACCGAACAATGGCGCGAACTCATTCCCGAACGGAAAGATGAGGTGCTCGAATCGGTTTCTGCCGTCGGGAAGCAACTGTTCGTGCGCTACCTGCAGGAGGTCCAGTCCCGGGTCGTCAGCTTTGATCTGTCGGGACAGGAATTGGGTGAGATTGCCTTCGACACCATTGGTACGGTGGGCAATGTTTCGGGGCGGTGGGACGGTGATGAGGCCTTCTTTGTCTTCACTTCGTTTCATATGCCGACCACCATCTATCGATACGATGTCGCGAGCGGTGATCGCACCGAATGGGCCCGCCCAGAGGTGCCCATCAACAGTGACCAGTTTGCGGTCAAACAAGTCTGGTATGAAAGTGCCGATGGCACCAAGGTATCGATGTTCTTGGTCCATGCCAAGGACATTGAGCTCGATGGCGAGCGGCCAACCCTGCTTACGGGCTACGGTGGTTTCAACCTCAGCCTTACTCCGAGGTTCAGTTCTTCAGCAGTGGTGTGGGTGGAGCAAGGAGGTGTCTACGCCGTGGCGAACCTACGGGGTGGCGGCGAACTGGGTGAGGCGTGGCACGAGGCGGGCATGCTGGGCAACAAGCAGAATGTTTTTGACGACTTCATTGCCGCCGGAGAATGGCTGATCGCGAACGGCTACACGCGGCCGGACAAGCTTGCGATTGAAGGTGGCAGTAATGGCGGGCTTCTGGTTGGCACCGTGGCCAACCAGCGTCCGGACCTCTTCGGCGCGGTGATCTGCAGCTACCCGTTGTTGGATATGGTTCGCTACCACCAGTTCTTGGTCGCACGCTACTGGGTGCCCGAATACGGTTCTTCCGAAGACCGTGATCAGTTTGACTACATCCATGCCTACTCGCCGTACCATAACGTTCTTGATGGTGGTGACTACCCGGCCATGCTCTTTGTCACCGGCGACGGCGATACCCGAGTTGCGCCGCTGCACGCGCGCAAGATGGCTGCCCTGGTTCAAGCCAAGAACGGATCGGACAACCCAATCCTCCTGCGCTATCACACCAAGGCTGGCCACAGCGGTGGCATGCCGCTCTCCGAACAGATCGACAACAGTGTCGAGAGCACGGCCTTCTTGCTGTGGCGGTTGGGCGAGGCCTTGTAGCACGGGCACGCGCGGCGCTCCAATGACCCTCAGGAGCGTGAGGAATTGGATGATAACGACCCGCTCGATCGATCTCTTGTCACAAACTCTCGCCAATCGCTCTGAGGGCGCTGCGTTCGCGCGGGCCTAGCCTCGTTGCCTGATAGCGTCTTCCTATTGATGTGATTTGTTCATGTGTTGGTGGAGGAATTGTGAGACGATCCGATCAAGATTCTCTTGCATCGCTACTCGTTGGGTTGCCCGTTGGGATCTTTCATTTCGATTCCGACATGGTCGTACTATGGCTCACTGACGCGGCGGCTGCGATGGTGGGTTTGGAAGCGTGCGATCAGCTGATTGGGCGCTGTTGGTACGACTTGTTGCCGGTGGTGGCTGACCGGCGTCCAATCTATGAGCGTGTTCTTGCCGGCGAGGAACTCGACTTTCCCAACGCGCGGATCGATCTACCGCACGGAACGCGATATTTCGATGTTCGCTATCGGCCAACGTCCGGCGGTGGCATGGTGGTCATGTCGGTTGACGTGACGGATCGATACATTGCAAGTCACCGTGCATCACAGGCCAACCGGCTCGAGGCCTTGGGGCGGCTCGCTGGTGGAGTGGCACATGATTTGAATAACCACCTCACCGCGATTCTCGGTTCGCTGGATCTAGCCCTGATGGAGCGCCCCGACGATGTCGACATCGGCGCTGCGATAGAAGGTGGTGAACGGGCCGCGGACATGGTTGCACAACTGTTGACTTTCTCTCGACGTCGCCGCCTGGATCCGGCCTGCCGTGAGATCGCTGACGTCATTGCGCACGTCGCGGATCGCATGCTGTCGCACCTGCTCGGTGAGGACGTCAAACTGGACCTAGATCTGGACCCAGCGACGGGATCAGCTGTGCTCGATGTGGGTGCCTTTGAGCAAGTCCTGGTCAACCTGGCGGTAAATGGTCGCGAAGCCATGCCTGGTGGAGGAGTCCTGATCATTCGCTCGTATCCCCTGGCCATCGATCACCGGTGCCCTAACGGTTTCGAGGAGCTATCACAAGGGAGCTACGTCGTGGTGGAGGTAGCGGACAATGGTGAAGGCATGGATGCCGAGACGATGGCCCATTGTTTTGATCCGTTCTTCACGACCAAGTCCCAGATGACGAAGAATTCTGGGCTGGGGCTCGCCACTTGTTACAGCATTGTGCAGCAGATGTCGGGGACGATCTTGGTGGAAAGCAAACCGGGGCATGGGGCGACGTTTCGTGTGGTCCTCGAGCGTTCGGCGCCGCATCATGCCGAGGACACGGATACCTCTCGCCTATCCGAACTTGTCCGAACGGAAATGGGAGAGACCGTTCTCGTTGTTGACGATGATCAATTCGTCCGCAACTTGGTTGTGAGAACTCTCGGGCGCTGCGGATACGAGACGATCGAGGCATCGAACGCCGCCGAAGCGCTCTTGTTGGCAGACGAGTCTCGAAGTTCGATTGATCTACTGTTAACCGATGTTGTCCTTCCTCGAATCAGTGGGCCGATTCTAGCCCGCCGCCTCCGGGAGCTTCATCCGTCGCTGCGCGTACTTTATATGTCCGGATTTGCTGATCACCCTGCCGTGCGAGACGAAGTTGAGGGCGTTGAGATGGCGATCATCGAGAAGCCCTTTCGGGCGCACCAATTGGCGGCCTTGGTTCAACAGAGATTGCAAGCAGTGGGCGCACCGTAGCGCACCAGCGCGGTGGCTTGATCAAGACTTCTCCCGCTCGGCGCCCGGCCGCCCCCGACAAGCACCTCCGCTTTGCTCGGGGCTTGGATTGACGCCGACGGACGGTGCCCAGAGCATAGGCAGGTTCGTCCGCTAGAATAGGGCTCCCGTGGTTCGGCGGAGGCTGTTTCGTGGGTGGCCGGGCATTCCCGAGCGAATACGTCTCAGCCTAGTCGCGTATCCAATCTCATGCAGGTCGAGTGCCGTGTCGTACTCGAGCCCGACGAGGAGACCCCGATGAAGATTCGTTTTTCCTTGCTGTTCTTGATGGTTTCTGCGCTGCTCACGGGTGGCGCGCAGGCTGCCGAGATTCGCACGGTGGCCGGCAAGCCGCTGGTTGACGTTGTGAAGGCCAAGGCCGGTTCCGTGAGGACGTCGGGCGCGATAAGGGTACCCATGATCACCTGGGGCGGCGATGTTGCGACCATCTACGCGAAAGATCAAGGGCACTTCCGCAAGGAAGGCGTAGATGTCGAGCTTTTTCTCGAGAACAACTTCCCCAAGCAGGTCGCGGGGGCGCTCGAGGGCAAGACACCGTACCTGCGCGGCACCATGGGCATGATCAACGCTGCGGCCGAGGTCTTTGCCCGCGAGGGTATCGAACTCACGGTAATCTACCAGTTGACGTGGTCGACCGGTGGCGATGCGATTGTGGTCCGGCCGGGCATCAAGTCCCCCAAGTCGCTCAAGGGCAAAACCGTTGCGCTGCAACTCTACGGTCCCCACATGGACTACCTGGGCAACATCCTCAACAGTGCGCGGGTGCCGTTCGGCAGTGTGACCTACAAGTGGTTCGAGGAACTCACCCTGCCGACCTTCGACACCGGCGGCAAGACCATCGACCCGGTGAGCGCTTTCCTCGAAGACCAGAAAATCGATGCCGTCATGGCGATCATTCCCGATGCCCTCAATCTCACCTCCGGCGGCGACGGCGGCACAGGTGCCGCGGGCTCGGTGAAGGGGGCCAAGATCATGCTTTCCACAAAAACCGCGTCGCGGGTCATTGCCGATGTGTATGCGGTACGCGGTGACTATCTGAAGTCTAACCGTGCCAATGTCGAGCGCTTCGTCCGTGGGTTGCTCGCAGCTGAGGAGGGGTTCTCGAGCTTGCTTGCCGGCAAGGCTTCGCGCCGCGCTGAGTTCCAACAGGTCTTGACCAAGTCGGCGGATCTGCTGCTCGGCTCGCCGCAGGCGACCCCCGACGTCGAGGCGCTTTTGGGTGATTGCGAGTTCGTGGGACATGGGGGCAACGTAGCGTTCTTTACCGGCCAAGGCACCACGCGAACGCTTGACAGGCTGACCAAGGAGATCCAAACCGCATTCGGCCAGATGGGGCTAATGCGCGGAAAACCGAAGGTGGCCAACGCGAGCTGGGATTACGCCGAGTTGGGACGCGGTCTGACCAACCCGTCCGCAGTTACGGTGGCCACTCGGGCACCCAAACAGCGATTTGACCCCAACAAGGTCGCGGCAAAGATCGAGAAGCAAATCGCGGTCGAGCCAACGACTTGGGCCGAAGAAGGCACGTTGTTCCAAATCGAGATCAACTTCGCGCCCAACCAGAGTGACTTCTCGGCGACACGGTACGCCGATGACTTCCAAAAAGCGCTCGAGATTGCTCAGACATACGGTGGGGCCTTGGTGGTGGTAGAAGGGCACTCCGATCCCCTTGGTGTGCTCAAGGCGCGCCAGAAGGGTGAACAGGCGGTGGTGGTCCGGCAGATGGAGCAACAAGCCAAGAATCTCTCACTGGATCGCTCGAGAGCGGTCCGAGCGAGTTTTCTCGACTACGCCAAGAAGAAGAAGTTCACCACCGATGAGTCGCAGTTCCTCGCGGTGGGATTGGGAATCGCGAGTCCCAAATTCAGTCCACCGCGGACCAAGGAAGAGTGGGCGGCCAATCGTCGCGTGGTGTTCCGTATCAAGCAGGTCGAAGCCGAGCTGACCGAGTTCTCGCCACTCGAGTAGTAGGCGCGACACCAGTAGCTTGACCCGTAGCATCGAGTGCCGGACGTTTTATCGATACGAAATCCGGTGATTATTCCGGCCAAGGAAGGGGAAATCGTGAGCAGAAGACGCCGAAGGGGATCCTGGCCGGTGTGGATCGCGATCGTGGCCGTGGTGTGGTTCGTAAAGCAGCGCGAACGTTCACCGGCGCCCGCGTCGAGGGAAGCGGTGACCACGTCGTCCTCGGCCTCGGAAGCCACATCATCGTCGGTGGCTCGAGGACAACAGGCCGTAACGCAAGGCGCTCCAGCGCCAGGCGACGGCTACGGCATGGTGGATATTCCACTCGACACGGGCCTGGATGGGCAGGAAGCGTCGCTTGCCCGGAATTTCTATTTCATCTTTGATGGCAGTGGCAGCATGCGGAGTCGGCCTGACCGTGACTGTGGCGGTGACCAGAAGTTCGAAAGCAAGTTGGCCGGGGCACAGTGGGCACTGCACACGTTTCTCGAGAAAGTACCCGCCGATATCAACCTAGGCCTGTATGTGTTTGACGACGCGGGCCAGCGTGAGGTTGCTCCGTTGGGCACCGACCGAGAGGCCTTTGTCGAGGCGGTGGACCGTATTGAGACCGGCGGCCGCACGCCGCTTGCCGAGGCCATCCGCCAGGGGACGGACCAGCTCGTAGCCCAGTACAAGAATCAACTCGGCTATGGCGAGTACCGCCTGGTGGTGATCACCGACGGCAAGGCCAGTGGTATCCCCGAGGCGGCAGCGTACGCCGGTCGCTTCGGTATGCCGATCTACGCCATCGGTTTGTGCATTGGTGAAGATCACCCCTTGCGTCGCGAGGCGGTTTCGTACCGCGCCGCGGATAGCTTCGAAGACCTCGCCGGGGGTTTGGAGGAGACGCTGGCCGAGCTCCCGGGATTCGACGCGACCACTTTTGGTGATCAGGCCGTTGGTGATTCGGGAGGCGCACCTTGAAGAAGTCCACGGTTGGGGCCTTACTGTTGTTGGTTCTGGGTGCGGCCGCGGTCATTGGCTGGACCCAGCTGCGGCCGCGTTTCTTCGAATGGAGTCAACGACAAACATCAGACGCTTCCGGTGCCGGTGAGACCTTACGGATCGGTGGCGACAACTACCTGGGTTATTGGTTCGTCACGGCGCCCGAGATGCGCAAACAGGCTGCGCGGGCCGGGGTGGGCATTCAGTTCACCGATGACGGCGGTGCTTACGCGGAACGCCTGGCGAAATTCGCAGCCGGTGAGTACGACATCATCGTCCTACCGGTGAATTCCTACCTTCAGCATGGTGCGGCCGTCCAATTTCCGGGTGTCGTGGTGGCGACGATCGCGGAATCGCGCGGTGCGGACGGCATCGTTGGTTTCGCGGACCGGCTACCGTCGGGCAAGATCGACGACTTGAACGACGCTGACCTGAGCATTGTCTACACCGGTGCGTCGCCGAGTGAATTCTTGCTCGATTTGACCATCGCCGATTTCGATCTCGACGCGTTGTCGGGAGCGGACCGTTGGCGCCGCGAGGTGGATGGCTCGAAAGACGTCTACAAGAAAGCGCGCAACAACGAAGGCGATGTCTTCGCGCTCTGGGAACCAGACCTGTCGCGGGCGTTGTCGTTGCCGGGCATGAAGTACGTGTGGGGCTCCGACAAATTCACGGGTTACATCGTTGATGTCTTCGTGGTGCGGCGCGAGGTGCTGAAGAACCAAGAAGCGGTGGTGCGGACGTTTTTGGATACCTACTTCCGGGTCTTGACCTCCTATGCCAACAATCAGGATCGTCTGGTCAAGGAAATGCGCCAGTCGACGGATCTCGATGCCGATGCCGTTCGTGGCATTCTCGCCAAGATCGAGTGGTTCGATTTGGAAGAGAATCGAAGCCAGCAATTCGGGATCGCGCGTCGCCCCGGCGAAGCGGTAAATGACGGGCTGATCAACACCATCATCTCGTGTACGGACGTCATGCTTCGCAGCGGTCGTCTCGACAGCGATCCGCTCGAGGGCAATCCCTATTTGATCACCAACAGTGGCCTGCTCGAAGAACTGGTAACCTCCAATCGAGCGTTGGCCGTTGACAAAACAGCTGCCCCCGCGGTATTCGAGGCGCTCACCCCCGAAGCCTGGGCGCGGTTGGGGACGGTTGGCACGTTTCGAGTTGAGCCCATCACGTTCCAGAGTTGGAACAACCAGCTAACGGACGACGGCAAGGCCACGGTCGACAAGATTGCCCAGCTCTTGACTCACCACTACAAGGGATACCGTTTTCTCGTCACCGGCCATTCCGAGCCTGGGGGCGACGAGGAGGAGAATGGCAAGCTCTCGTTGGCCCGTGCCCAAGCGGTCATGCAGTATCTCAAGGCGGTGCACGGCCTGAACCCCGACCGGCTCGCCGCCCAAGGTGCTGGCTCCAGCCAACCACCCCGTCGCAAACCGGGTGAATCGCCCCGCGCCTACCGCTATCGACTGTCGCGCGTCGAGTTCACCGCGCTCGAAGCAAATCCGTTGTAAGGTGGTCGCTACGACGAGCATCGGAGGCTACGCCCGCGTTGAAAGGCCCACTGCGTTGAAACGTTCACCGCTCGAGGAGCGCCGCGCGCCAAAAGCGCGCCGCAAGCAGAGCACGCGGCGCCCTGGTCCGGGGGACTTTACCGCCGGTGCAGTAGGGCGTGCTGTGTTGAGTGAGACCTTGCAACACCCGTTGACCATCCTGCCGGCGGCGGCGGCGGCGGTGGGTGGCCTGTACATGGGTCTCATCGGCCCCGACCCGGTCTCCTTCGCCGTGACCTTTGGCGGCGCTGTGTTGGGCGTCGGTGCGTGGATCTACAACTACTTCGTTCGTGGCGAGCGCTTTGCGGAGGACCACGTTGGGGCATTGCGCGAGCAGCGTCAACAGCATCGACTCGACGAGTTGGCGACGCTGGAAGCAGACTGGCAAGCCAACGGACATGCCGAAGGCCTCCAGCAAGCGCGTGAGTTGCGCGAGGCCTACACCCGGCTGCAGGATTACCTATTGGGTCGGATCGCCGAGGGCGCTGGGCTCGACGTCCAACGTCTCATGGTGCTCGCCGAGGATACCTATGCCGAAGGCGTTGCGATCTTGCGCATGGCCCTCGACTCACGGGAGGCCTTGCAGGCGATCAATGTCAAAAAGCTTCGCCACGAGCTGGCGACCTGGCGTCGCGAATTGAGTGCGGCGCGCGAGCTCGGTCTCGAGGATCCGCGCTTGGCCGGCCACGAAACCCGGATCGCCGGCCACGAGAAGCGTCTCGAGCTGTGCGCGGATCGAGAGCGTTCTCTGGCCGACCTTCTGGGCCAGAGCGAGGTGCTCGAGTCGGCGCTCGAGACCGCCTACTTGGAAGTGATCGACTTTCAAAAGCGCGACACGCTGCTGGCGCGCGGCAACGCGGCATCGGCCCTCGAACAGGCAGTCCATGCGGCCCGGCGGGTCGAGGATCGCATGCGCGGTACCTTGACGCCGGATCGTGAGAGCGACGAGGAATACTTGGAGGCCTCGGACCGCTGAGTGCGGCTCGAGTCAGAATTCGAACGGATGAGCACAGAAGCTCGAGCACGTCAACAGAGAGGCACTCATGGCTGAGGAAAAAGTTGGAATCATTCGCGCGCTCTTCCGCTACTTCCGATTCTGGAATTGGCGTAAGGCCCGGTACATCGTCAAGGCGGCCGACGGCCAGTTCACCGGCTCGGTCGATGGGATCGACGCTGCATTCGAAATGCACCGCGACACCATGGTGGGGCGCTTCACCGGCCTGCGCGACGCGATCGCCCAGGTGGAGTCGGTGCTCGAAGAGAAGCGCAGTCGGCTCGAAAAGCTCAATGACGAGGAAGACGAGCTCTTGCGCAAGCGCGAGGGCGCGCTCAACTTGGCCGAGCAAACACAAGAAGCTGGCGATGACGACGGCTACGGCAAGCATGCCGCAGCCTTTGAACGCTTCCAGGCCCGCATCGACGAGATCGAGGCCATGCAAGAGCGTCTCAAGGCTGAGGTCGGTGAGGCGTCGGGCACGATGGATCGGTACATGGTGCAGCTCCAAGATCTCCAAGCCGAGATCGAACGCCTGCCCACCCAGAAAGCCGAAGCCATTGCCGACTTCGTTTCCGCGAAGCAGATCATCGAGCTCAACGATCGGCTGCAAGGCCTCGAAACCAGCATCGACCGTGGGCCGATCTCGGCCGTCCTCGAGGCCAACCGCAACCTCACCGCCAAGGCCCGGATCAGCGAGAAACTGGCGGGGGCGGATGTCCGCGTGCAAGACAAGCAATACGATCGCGCGGGTCGGGAATCCACTGCGCGTAGCAAGCTCGACGAAATGCTCGCTGCCCGCAAGGCCGAGAAGACCACGCGCGAAGCGCCGACTGAAGCGGCGGTCGAAACGGAGTCGGCGGGCGATGCTGGTGGTGGTGACGGCCGGCCGGAGATCTAGCGTGGTCCGGTGTCGGCCACAATTGTCGGCCGTCCAGCCGACTGCGCGTGGCGCTCGATCTCGACTCATTACTCGATAGAAACCTGCGCCGACCTGGCGCGTTGATGGAAGGGAGAATCCATGAGAACGAAAACAACTCGCGTGATGGTGGCCGGTCTGTTGGCCATTCTGCTGCTGATACCCGGCGCGGCCGTAGCCAAAGACAAATTCACGGTTGCCTGGTCGATCTATGTTGGCTGGATGCCGTGGGAGTACGCGGGTTCGTCCGGGGTTTTGAAAAAGTGGGCTGATGCCTATGGAATCGAGATCGAGTTGGTGCGCATGGATTACATCGCCTCGGTCGAGGCGTTCGTGGCCAAGCAGGTCGATGCCTGTGTGATGACCAACATGGAAGCGCTCAACATGCCGGCGGCATCGGGCATCGACACAACGGCACTCATTCTCGGCGACTACTCGAACGGCAACGATGCCATCCTGACGCGGGGTGGTGTTGGCGTGAAGGACCTGGCGGGGAAGACCGTCAACCTGGTGGAACTGTCGGTTTCACACTACTTGTTGGCCCGCGCGCTGGGTTTGAACGGGCTCGAAGAGCGGGATATGACGTTGCAGAACACGTCGGATGCCGATATCGGTCCAATCTTTCTGGCCGACACATCGCAGGATGTTGTCGTGACCTGGAATCCGATCGTCATGGAGATCGAGCAGGCACCTGGTGTCGACAAGATCTTCACGTCGGCCGATATTCCGGGCGAGATTCTCGACCTCATGGCGGTGCGCACCGACGCGCTCCACAAGAATCCCGCGCTCGGTAAGGCGTTGGTGGGTGCGTGGTACGAAGTGATGGCGCTTATGTCTCGCCGAGGCCCCGAAGCCGAATCCGCGCTCGCGGACATGGCGGAAGAGTCGGGGAGCTCCGTGGTGGAGTACAAGAACCAACTCAAGACCACGGCGATGTTCTACACCCCCGAAGCCGCGCTCGAATACGCGTCGAGCGAAGAGCTGAAAGAGAAGATGGGCTACGTACGCGACTTCTGCTTCGACCAGGGCCTTCTGGGTGAGGGCGTACGTTCGGTCGACGCGGTGGGAATCGCCTATACCGATGGCACGACGGTCGGTGACGCCAAGAACGTCAAGCTGCGTTTCGACAACACCTACATGCAAATGGCGGCCGACGGCGCGCTCGAGCGATGAGCCAACGGGTGAGTCTCGAGCCCCGGATGACCGACGCCGCGGCCAGGTCTTGTCGCCACGAGCTGTTAGCAACGTTGGGCGGGGATCGATGAACCCATTTCGAATTCAGGCGAAGCCGGGGAAGGCGATGGCGGTGTTGCTGTCGGCTTCCTTGTTCGTGCTCGCTGTGGTCGCCTACGTCGTGACGGCCCATCAGCGCCACGCTGAAAATCCCCAGGACAAGCTGGTTCCGACCGTCAGTGAGATGGTCGATGGCGTAAAGCGAACCGCATTCGAAGCCGACCGCAAGGGCGACTATCGTCTTTGGCTCGACACGATGGCGAGCGCCAAGCGCTTCGCTATCAGCGTGGCACTGTCCATCCTGGCGGTGTTGTTGGGCTTGCACATGGGCGTGCTGCCCTACTTCGAACACTTGTTCCTTCGTTTCGTGCTGTTCTTCGACAAGGTGCCGGCGCTGGCGCTTTTGCCGATCCTGATGATCGTTTTCGGTCTCGGTGAGGTGGCGAGGGTCGCATTGATCGTGATCGGTGTCTTTCCGACGATCATTCTCGATACGTACTTGCGTGCCAAGAACGTGCCGCGGGAACAGCTCACCAAAGGTTTCACCCTCGGTGGTTCCGATTTCGAGATTCTCTACCGCATCGTCTTGCCGCAGATCCTGCCCGACGTGCTGGACACCATTCGCCTGAACTTCAAAGCCATCGTCCTGTTCTTGATCGCTGGCGAAACGCTGTCCGCCACAGTAGGCCTCGGCTACCGCACTTTTCTAGTTCGTCGTTACATCGCAATGGACATCATCATTCCGTACGTGATCTGGATGAGCCTATTGGCGTTTCTCGCGGACTTGGCGGTGCGCATCTGGATCAAGAAACGGTACCGTTGGCGGGAGCGAAAGGCATGAGTGAGGTGCATACCAGTCCCCCGCGCGAAGAGGCCGACTACGTCCTGCGCATGGAGAACGTCGACAAGCGCTATCCGATCGCCGGTGGTGGTGAGAAGACCGTACTTCACGACATTGACCTGCGCGTCCGCCAGAACGAGTTCATAACCCTGGTGGGCCCGAGTGGTTGTGGGAAGTCCACGCTCCTGCGGTTGATCCTGGGGTCCGAGCCACCCAGCGCGGGACGGGTTCTGGTGGATGACGAGACGGTCCTCGGTCCCAGCCGGGAACGTGGCATCGTGTTTCAGAAGTACTCGTTGTTCCCGCACCTGACGGTGCTCGACAACATTGTGTTTGGGCTCGATCTCGAAGACTTCACCATGCCCGGACGTTGGTTCCGGTGGCTGCGCTACCGCGGGAAGCTACGCGCCTACGCCGAGCGTGCGCACGAGTTCCTCGATCGCATGGGCCTCGACGGTTCCGCAGAAAAGTATCCGCACGAGCTTTCGGGTGGCATGCGGCAGCGGGTCGCGATTGCACAGGCCGCGATCATGGAACCCAAGATCTTGCTCATGGACGAGCCGTTCGGTGCGCTCGATGATGCAACGCGCCAGTCCATGCAGATGTTCATCTTGGAGCTGTGGGAGCGGAGCAAGATGACCGTCTTTTTCGTGACCCACGATTTGCCCGAGGCGCTCTTTCTGGGGACCCGGATCTTGGTCTTGTCGCAGTTCTTCCAAAAAGACGCGGGGATCGAAGGGGCGAAATTCGTCACCGACAAAGAAGTTCCCGGCGGGCATCCCAAGCCCTCCGACTTCCGCTACTCCGGAACCTTCAATCAGCTGCTGGCTCAAGTTCGACGCGATGGATTGGATCCCGAGGTTCGGCAACACGTCGATGCCTTTGACCTGAGCCATCGGGATGCCGTTCGTTGAATCTCGTTGGAATGCCGATCAGGCGTCACGGTCTGACATCGTCTGCGGGCGACCTCCGCGAACTCGCTTCGTTTCAAACACACTTCGGCCGTCCTCGATCGATGCCAGCCCGTTTTGATTCACGGCCTGATCCTTTGAAGGCTACTTCCATGGCAAGCAACAAGAAGAGCAATCGCGACCCGGCGGGACGCCCCCCCTTTCTCGCCAAGCTGAGTGAGTACTACAACCTCCGGCGCAAAAGCTTGATCGAGCTGACGGGCGATATTCACGGGCTGTTCTGGAGTGCCGGAGACGATGACTTCGTGGGGCTCGAGTCTCTGCTGTTGGCGGAACTCCGCGCGAAGTTCAATTTGGTTCGGCTGGACATCGCCACGGGTGTGACTTTCTATGACAAGCCGACCGAGGTCGAAATCATCCGGATCTGCGAGTCGACCGACGGCGAACGGGTGCCACGGTCGCGGCAACGACTCATGAAGGATCTGATCGAGCGCAGCAAGCATAGTCCGCTTGCGGCACTCGTTTTGGTACACGGTATGGCCCAGGCCTGTGACCGGGTCCGGGAAGCAGGCGAGTCGATCAAGCCCCTCTTGGTCATCATTCAATACGCAGGGGCCATGTTTCCGGCTGGCGACTTCACACGGTTGTCGGATCTCGATCGCCAGCGCCTCGTGCAGTTCCTTCATTGGGTCACCGCGCCAACCTTTCTCGCGGGACCAGACTTGCTGCTGTTGGTGAATTCGATCCGTTCCGAGATCAACAACAAGCTTGCTTCCCTGCCTGGGCACGCCCACATCGAGATCCAGTTGCCGCAGCATGCGCAACGGCGCTTCTACGTCGACTGGTATCGCGCGCACTACAAGGGCATGCGGTTCGAGGGCGGCTGGGAGCGCTTCTGCCGTGACAGCGCTGGCTTGACCCTGGCCAATCTCCGCGACTTGTTGGAGGTCGCCCGACGCAGCAAGGCGATGGTGACGCGAGAGGATGTCGTCGCCGAGGTGAATCGCATTCTCGAGGCCGAGCTCGGTGAGGTGGTGCGCATCAAGTACCCGCGTCACGGACCGGAAGACATCATCGGCTACGAGGCGACCGGTGAGATTTTTCGCACCATGTTCGCGCGCTGCGAAGATCCGGAAACCGCGGTTTCGGCCATCTTGGTCTCGGGTCCCAATGGTGGTGGCAAGACTTTCCAGCTCGAAGCCTATGCCGCAGCCTCGGGGCGGGTGGTGGTCGAGCTGGCTGGTATTCGCGGATCCTTGTTCGGCGAGACCGACAAGCTGTTCGAGCTACTGCGGTTCCACATCGCCACCTTCGGCAAGATGCTGATCTTGGTCGACGAGGCGCATACCGCTTTCGGCAGCATCCATGCGGGCGATACCCACAAGACCGAGAAGCGGCTGTCGGGCAACATCATCAAAATGATGGGCGACCCGACCTTTCTCGGCAAGGTGCTGTGGGGCTTGATGACCTCGCGGCCCGACGAATTGGACCCCGATGTCAAGAGTCGCTCGCCGGTGCAGATTCCGATCTTCGATATGGCTGGCGACGATCGGCGCGACTTTGTGCGCGAGATGTTCCGCCGCAAGAAGATCATGCTCAGTGACGATGAGTTGGGGCCGGTCATCGAAGCCACCAGCTACTACTCCGCGCGCGACTATCGAAACCTGGTCGCCGAGGTGCTGGCGTCGCGTCGCCAAGAATCGAAGATCACCGTACCGGCGGTGCTCGAACGTTGGCAGGCGAGTCGAGCGATCGGTCGCGAGCGTCGGTTGCAGACCCTTATCGCGGCGCTCCATTGCAGTTACCCCAAACTCTTGCCGGACGATCTTCGCGCCCTTTCGGAGGCCGACCTGCAAGCCCACGTCGAGAACGCCAAGCGCGCCCTCTTCCGCTGACCGAAGGCGTTGCCGTGCTCGTCGGCTGGACGCCCGTCGAGCAGCCTATACGCTTCTGGAGGTCCATCTTGACTGCTCCCGGCAGCGGGCACCGCCACGAGTCTCGTTTCTCATGCGAGGATTCGATTCGTGCCGAGCGCCTCAGTACGCTCGCGATAGTCGAGGTGCGCGCTCGAGGTGCCTCATGCGCTATGCTCGATGCTCTATTCGTAACAGGAGACCGTGGCGTTGCTTCGAGACGCAAGTCGAACCACGTACTGCACAACGACTCGTCTCGGCAAACCCACTTCGGTTACCGCGGCTCTCGGCATCGAGGTGACGACCGGAAGCATTCAAACCCCATAGCGACTGTACCCGCGCAGGCCGCGGTTTCGCCCAACCTGGTCTATCCGGAATCCCGCTGAGACCGCAGGGAGACGCCCCAACACTGCAAAGCCCACGGCCAGCGCGCGACGGCTTCGGATAGACCCTTGTTCTGTTATCTGCCCAGGCCCGAACCCAAGAGGAACCAGAGTAAATGAAACGATACGCTTTCTGGAATAACAAGGGCGGTACCGGCAAGACGAGTTTGGCTTTCCAAGCCGCGGCTATGAACGCGGAAGAGCACCCGAAGGAGCAAGTACTCGTTCTCGATTTGTGTCCCCAGGCGAATCTGTCCGAGTTGCTCCCTGGAGGCTTGGTCGGCGGTGGCAGTGATGAACTTGAGAAACTGCAGTCTGCTGAAGGTTCACGACGAACAGTCGGAGGATATTTCGAAAGTCGTTTGCCCTCTCCGTATACCGTCCCTTCGATCAAGGTGGACCAATACCTGTGTAGTCCATCCGACTTCAACCCAGAAATTCCGCAGAACATCACTCTCCTTGCAGGCGATCCAGTCCTCGAGCCTCAGTCGAACGCCATAGCGACCTTAGCCAATGCCCAGCTTCCAGGACAGCAACCCTGGCTAGCTGTAGTTGACTGGATCAAGGATTTCTTCGACGCTTTGGAAGGACGATTCGCTACGGCCTTTATCGACACAAATCCCAGCTTCTCGATGTACACACAGATTGCTCTGGCTTCCGCCACGCGGCTTGTCCTACCGGTAATGGCAGACGATTCCTCGCGGCGCGCGATCCAGAACGCGTTCGCGCTCGTTCATGGCTACGCTCTGCCTTCGCAAATCTACTCTGACTTCTCATTTACAAAGAGGCTGACAGATGCAGGCCGGGAGATCCCGAAGGTGCACCTGCTACCGAAGAATCGCCTGACCCAGTACATGGGACCAGCCTCTGCTTACAGGTCGGTGATGGGTCGAATCGAGGAGTTTGTGGGCTCCGTGCTGAAGGACAAGCCCATGTTTTTCACCTTCGGGTCCGCGCACGATGGATTCGTGGACGTACGGGACTTTCAGACAACTGGAGTGGTCGCGTTCGCGAAGGGCCAGCCGTTCACAAAGCTACGATCCGGAATGCATGACATCGGAGGTCGCGAGACTAGGGTCAACGTTGACCAACTTGAAGAATGTCGTACGGCAATGAAAGGCGTAGTCGAACGGCTCTTAGACAAAGGCAGATGACAAGCCGATGCAGCGGACGGCCTTCGGCCACCGCTGATCTGTAAGGCGTTCTGCGGCTTAGTGATTGAGAAAGGTAGCCCGTACTTGAAGGACAGCTTTGACTGATTGACAGAAAGCCCATGAAGAGACAAGAAACACCCCGCCCCGACCTTTCCCCGATTAAACGCTTGCTTGCTTTGATAGAGGAGCGTTGTCGACCGGTCGCTGTCTGGTTATTTGGTAGTCGAGCCAAGGGGACGGCAGGTCCTGAGAGTGACTGGGACCTGCTTGTCGTCCTGCCTGACATGGTGCCGTTTGAGCAGCAGGACAAATTGGTCGACGCAATTCAATTGCGCAGCCTTTCGCAAGTCAATGCAGATATACTGAGTTGCAGCGAAACCGATTTCGAAGATGCCACAAAGATCCCTAACACGCTCGCCTATGAAATCGCTCGAACTGGGTTCCCAATTCATGAATACTGAGAAGGTTATTGCTGGATTCCTAAGAGTCGCATCGGAGGATTAGCAAGGTGCCAGAGCACTAGCAAAGATCCCGAATCGAAATGCGATATACTTGTGCTCGCAGGCTGCGGAAAAGATAGTGAGAGCAGTCTTGACCTCAGAGGGTGTTCACGCGGGCATCGGTCACCAGCTTGATCGCATGATCGGATGTATCTCTGAAGAGAATCCGGTCAAGCAAATGCTCAAAGAGTTTCAAAGCTTGGGGAACTACGCCACTTCGTATCGTTACCCCACAACAGTCGGGCGAGTCAAACCTGCACCCAATGACGCAGAGTTTGAGCGCCTTGCAGACAAGGTGGAGGCAGCATTGCAGGAAGTTACAAAGAGATTCGAAGTTGACATCTCTTCCACTGATCCAGCGGGCAACGTGGAGCCAATCAGATGATGCCCCCACGATTTCATTGCGCTTCTGGCACCAGACCGCAAAACATCGGCTCTCCTCAACTTTTGGGGCTCTCCTCAACTATGTGTGGGTAGATTTCGGCCTCTCCGCACCAATGCCCACGGATGTAGGATTGCCACCAGGATCGTCTCCACGCCCCAACCGCCATCCCACTGGGCGGGAACTCTTAAGAATCAGCCAGTTACGGGCAGGAACCCTATGGAAAGCGCGGAAATCGCCCTAACCACCCTCCCCGCCGGGCGATTACTCGCCCTTTCCACAGGGCCGGCGACGGCGGCGCACATCGATTGAGCCCATCGAATCACGCTCAACTACCGAATTCGAAAGAGCTTACCTGCGATGGGCTACCCACTCCAAGTTGAGGAGAGTCTGAAAAATCCCGTAGGTCTGGCCAAGATTCGCAGAGCACTGCGATCGAACAAGCCTCAAGTGTGGAGATCCTCTATCGCGTGGACGATGTCTTTCGATCAATGCGGTTGGATCTGGGCCTTGACAACAGCGGGTTCGCCAGAGGCGATCTCGTGAAGTTATTCTTGACAGATCCACAGGAATTGGACCGAATCCTGGGGAAGTAGAGATAGGTGCACAATGAATATGCGGCTGATAAGACATCGTCGATCGGGCCCCTCTGAGGTGCCACGTAAATCGTCCCCCCCTGAGGTGCCACGTAAAACGTTCGTACCTGCTCTGTCAGGACGGGGCAGGGCGGGGATCTACGATCATTCTCTCCATGACAGGTGGCCGCGTCTATCGGATCGGCCGAGAAGAGCTGACAACGCACCACACTAGAGAACGCCGTGCGTTCATCGCTTACCATTGTTCGCATACGGTCAGCGAATAGCCGGGTGCCTCTTGCCGTTGAGAGATGCGCCGAACCAGAACCCGGCCTAACCAGGCGACGCCGGTCACTCGGAGCTGCACAATCTACCTCTTAGAGAGTATACTCAATGTATATCCCAAGGGGGGCGCTATGCAGACCAAGATTCAGAAGTGGGGCAACAGCTTGGGGCTCCGGATCCCGAAGTCCTTCGCCGCCGAAGTCCGAGTCGATGCGGGTTCGGCCGTTGATCTCTCCGTCGAGGATGGCGATCTCGTTGTCAAACCGATCCGCCGTCTTCGGTACGAGTTACGGGACCTGTTGAGGGCCATCAATTCGCGGAATCTCCACCGGGAGATCGAGACCGGTGATCCGGTCGGCCGGGAGGCATGGTAGTGGCCGCTGCGTATATCCCGGATCGCGGGGATATCGTGTGGCTGCGTCTTAGTCCACAAGCTGGTCACGAACAGGCTGGGCGTCGTCCCGCGCTGGTCATCTCACCCAAGACCTACAACCGCAAGGTCGGTCTCGCCTTGTTTTGCCCGGTTACCTCGCACGTCAAGGGGTACCCCTTCGAGGTGGAGTTGCCGCAAGGTCTGAAGGCGCAAGGATCCGTCCTCTGCGATCAGATCAAGAGTCTCGATTGGCGCGCCCGCAAAGCAGAGCGTCTCTGCCCGGCACCTGACGAAGTGGTTGAAGAAACGACGGCCAAGATCTTGGCACTGGTGGATCCAGGCGCCCCCTTCTGAGGTGCCACATAAGTCGCTGGTGCTGCTCCGTTCCTTGGACGTCGACCCGCCCATGCGTGAGGCGAGCCAGATGCGCGTCGAAAGCCGGACCGCTACTCGAGGTGTCGGGCACGGCAGAGCCGAGCGGTAGCTTGGGCGAATCGCTGCGCGCGTGCGAGGCGTTCGGCCGGCGTCAGGTCAGGGCGAGGTTGGATTCGAGCAGGTTCTGCCGTCACGCCGTTGGCGATCTATCCAGGCTCGAATCGAGCCGGCCCGATGAAGGGCAATCGAAGCGGGAAGCAGTGCTCGATCGGTGGCAAGCGAGTCGATCTATTGGTCGCGAATGGTGATTACAGACCTTGATTGCGGCCCTTCACTGTAGTTACCCGAAACTCCTTCCCGCGGATCTCAGGGCCTTGTCTGAAGCTGAATTGCAAGCACGAGTGGAGAACGCACGGCGCGCGCATTATCGTTATGGCCCATGGTCGAGCAACTTGATGGCTGCCAGGGCCGGCCGCAGCACGTCGTTGATCCAATCTTGGTAGATGGGGTCTTGTTCGGTGGGGTTGTTCACGGTGTGCTCGGCTTGCTCGACCAGCGCCCAGGCTTGTTCGACAATGGGGGTCTCCAGCTCTCCAGCGTAGTGAGTCTGGCGCAGGTCCGATAGATGGATCCAGGCGCCGAAGCGGCAACGAAGTTGCAGCGGACCGCCCACCGTTGGTGCCACGGTGATGTCGCCGGAGCCGCACAGAGGCTGGGTGTCGGCGGGAACCACGTAGGCCCGGAGGAGGCGCCGGTCGATGCGGAGGACGGCCCACTCAACAGGAAGATTGCTGGTTGCTGAGAGAACGTAAAGGTCCCCAACCACGACCTCACGAGGGTCACGTTGCGTGCGTGTCGCATTGGCTCGACGGCGGGCCTCGATGGCTTCGAAGGTCTGCTGCCGAAGGCGGCGAATGGGTCGATCTCTGCTCATGGCTGATCAGGCGGACTCCACCATGGGATTGGCCACCGACGGCGAATCGTGGTGCTGAGTTTGGATCTCGGCAACGAGGTCGCAGAGAATGGAGAAGAGGCCCGACAGACGGTGGCGTGGGATTTCCAACATGGCAGCGAGCCGCCGGTGCGATGGCAGTACGTCGTCATCCACCCCACGTGTCGCATACGGCGCAGGAATGTGGGACGGCGGAAGTAGGTCTGGCCGGTCATCGGCAAAGGCACCAAGATAAGCCCACAGCACCTGCAGGTAGCTACGGGTTTGGGGCTTGACGTCGAGGTCCTCGATCAATCCACCGACCCGACTGACCAGGGATTCGAACGCCGAACGGTCCTCCAATCGATGGTTCGGGGGCACGGTTGAAATCGGTACGGACAGGCCGTCAATGTGTTCAAAAGCCGAGGGACCTGGGTCGATCGATTGTGATGCCCAGTGTTCCCGAATCGACCGCTGCAGGATCTGCAGTAGGTCGCGAACCACAAAGGCTTCGGCACCATGGCGACGGAGGGTGAGGATGGATTCGCCGAGCTGAGCACCGATGGCCGGCAAGGCCGCTGGGCGTGCCTGGACCATGGGTTGCGCAAGGTGATTGGCCCACGGTGCTGTAAGTGCCGCCAATCGCTGGGGCGAGACCGGTTTGCCGTGGGCCTGGAATCCGACGATGGACCTGCTCTTGATGGGCGCTGGCCCTTCCAAAATGCGGAGGTGGCCGTCCTCGATCAATGACTGCAAGCTGGCCCGAAGCACGCCGTGAATTCGATACCCGAGTGGATCATGCTTGCGCTGTTTCTCGTGAAGGAAGTGCTGAATGTTCAAGAAGACGAGGCCATCGATATTCGATTTGACTGCGAGTTGGGCAATGAGACGCGGCAGGCGTTGGACGAAGATATAGAGATAGCAGTCCGCAACCAACTCGCCGATGGCATCGTCGAGCACGCGTTCCGAAGATGGGTACCGATTCGTCCACGATGCGTGACCGATGACGCCCAAGAATCGGGGTGGCGCAGTCCACAGGCGCCGTCGGCGTAAGGCTCCGACCAGGGCGCCGCGGAGGGTTTCGAGCAGGCTCCGAATCTCCTTGTCAGATGCCGCGTGGCCGTCCGCCAAGCGGCGAACAAAAGGAGTGAAGCACGTTGCTGCCGACGAGGGACGCTCGGTTGCCTGCTTCCGCCGGTGCGGCCGTGAGACGCGACTGGAGAGCGGGCGATTCGGTGTGCGCCTGATGCTTTGATGGCGCGCGGCGCGTTCCCCGCCGAAGTCCCGGACGGAGGGCCGCGCTGCTGCCTGGGTTCGGCAGCGACGAGTTCTCAATACCTTGTTGGCTTCTTCAGGCACATCTTCCCCTTGCATAACGTTGTTGGTTGCCGTTGGATCAACTCGTGTGCGTGATCGCACGGCAGTGGGAGTTGGATCCGCGAGTCGTGTCGTCATCCATCCCCCCCAGGAGGGAAAACGACACGTGGCGGCAGGGCTTCATCGAGAAAAATACGGTTGCGTTCGCGCGCTTCCTTGGTTCGGCGGGCATCGGGCCCACGGGTAGCTGCGAGTGTTTCGAGTGATCCTTGCAAGATTGGAAATGCTTCTTCGCGTCGGCCCATCCGGGCCAGGCACTCGCCGAGTACGCTGCGTGCGTCGGCGAGTCGCCAGTCATCGGGTTGCTGCGATTGTGTGAACATCGCGACACTTTGCTCCGCCAATGCCAACGCCTGGGCTGGGACGCCGATAAGTGCTTCCACGCGTGCGCTGTGCCGCAGTGCCCCGGCCAGGTAGCGATGTCCGTCTGGATACGTGCGACGATGAACGGTGATGGCTTTTGCCAACAGGGCCCTGGCCTCGTCGAACGACCCGAGGTCGGTTAGCGCCGAGGCTAAACCGATGCGGACGCCTGCGAGTGGCGGGCTCTGCTCACCGAACCGGTCGAGGTATCCACGCTCCGCGCGCCGGAAGAACGTGATTGCTTCTTCTATGCGACCGCTGTCGTGGAGTACGATGCCCATCGTATTGACCCCGCGAATGAACTTGTCGTGATCGTCCTCGTACAGAAGGTCTCGAATGTCATAGGACGCCTGAGCATGGTGCAGGGCCTTGGGCATATCCGCGATATTGCGGTGGAGAAGCGCAAGCTTGTTGTGGGCAATGGCGACGGTGAGGTGTTGACTTCCAAATTTCGCTTTTCTCGCTCCGATCACATGCAGGAGGAGGGGCTCGGCTTCTCGATTGCGGCCTTGGCGGATCAGGGCGCTAGCCAAATTGCTGCGAGCCGTCGTGATGGCCTCCGAATCCGGACTCTTTGCCTGCTCATAACCTTCGAGAGCTCGGCCATAGAGACCGATTGCCTCATCCAACTGCTCCCGTCTAGCGAGTACGATTGCAAGGCCCTGTAGGGCCGAAGCGACCCGCGGGACAGAGTCGGTGAGGCGCGCCTCCTCGTAGATCGAGATCGCTTCGCGGAATGCGGCCTCGGACTCGGTGAGCTTCCGCTGGTCATTGAGGATTCCGCCGAGGGCCAGCAGGCCGTTGCCTGCGTCTGGGTGCCGTTCTCCGAGGCCCTTCTTTCGGACTTCGATGGACTCTGCGATTAGTGGCAATGCGTTCTCGTAGCCACCGAGCTTGCGAAAGGCGAGGCCCATAATTTCGAGTAGGTCGCCGCGGGTTTCGGGCTCGAGCGCATCATTGTTTCGGATCGTTTCGACGCCCGCGCGCAAGAAGTCGAGCGCCGTCACCTCATCCCCTTTGACCAAGTTGGGATCCGTGGCGGTCAGCACGACCTCCAAGAAGTCCCGAACCTGGACCGCCTTCAGCCTCTCGGTATCCGCCGCCTGTCGCAGGGCCAACTCGCGCAAGCCGAAGGCGACCAACAGCGAGAAGACGACGCCCACCACCGTGGTGCCGATCCAATTGCGCCGCAGAAACCGGCGAGCATGGTAGGCCGTGCTCGCTTGCCGAGCCTCGATCGGAAAACCACCGAGGTACCGCTCGACGTCATCCCCCAATTGCTCAACGGAAGCATAGCGCTCGTCCGGTCGCCGTTGCATAGCCTGAAGGACGATGGCGTCGAGATCGCCCCGCAGCTGACGCCAAAGTCGCGGTGGCTCTAGACCACGATGATGGGCACAGGCGGTCGCATCGATCCGGATGGGTTCAGCGTCGGAACGGGAAATCTCGAGGTGGTCGCGGACCACGGTACTGGGCGGCTTGGGATCCTTCTTTGCCGCCATTTGGAGCGTCTCGAGACTGCCGTAGATCAACTCGGGGTAGGGTGGCCTGCCACTGAGCAACTCGTACAACAGAACCCCCAGGCCATAGACATCACTCGCGGTGGTGATGGGCTGACCTTGAACCTGCTCCGGGCTGATGTAGCCGGGAGTTCCTGGGCGTTGGATCAAGTTGGTGATGGGGCCTTCGGCGGTTGTGGAACCGGCACGAAGAATCTTAGCGATACCGAAGTCGAGCAACTTGGGGATGCCATCGTTGGTAACCAGGATGTTTGCGGGTTTCAAGTCCCGATGAACGATCAGGCTCCGATGCGCGGTCTGAACCGCATCACACACTTGCTGGAATAGCCGCAATCGTGCCGCAATCGAAAGACGGTGGCGGTCGCAGTAGTGTGTGATGGGTTCGCCTTCGATGTACTCGACAACGAAGTACGGCAAGTCTTCATCGGTGGTTCCGCCATCGAGCAGGCGGACAATGTTCGGGTGCTCAAGCTGGGCAAGGGTCTGACGCTCGCGGCGAAAGCGCCGGATGATGTCGTCGGAGCCCATGCCGGGATGGAGCAACTTGATCGCGACCTTTTTCTCGAAGTCATCGGTGCGGTTGGCGAGAAAAACACGACCCATGCCGCCGGAGCCGATCTCCCGGCCGAGCTCGTAAGCGCCAATACGCTTGCCGTTTTCGTTACGCGAGGTGTGTGTGTGCAGCGAGAAGATGGGGGAGTCGAGGAAGTCCCAGACGTCCGATTCCGTAGCAAGGAACGACTCGACTTCTCGGCGAAGCTCGGTATCGTCCCGGCATTCTTGTGAAAGGAATTGCCGTCTTGCGGATGGCTCGTGATCGAGCGCATCGTGCAATACATCTTTGATCTGTTGCCAGCGTTGGGGTGTCATATCGCTTGGGTTCCAGGGTGAAGCGGCTCGCGCCGAGATGGGCTCGATGTTGCGAGGTTCCGTCCGGTGGCACACTAGAGGGTTGCCATGGCTCGAGCAGCCTCGCCTTCATGGATGCTTCAACATACAACGCGCGATTGGTGCGCGTAGAGGACCGTGACCGCAAGAATGGATCTCGCCGACACCAGCTTCGATTCAGGGTGACGATGCGTCTCGGACGCGGTTGAGCTCGCGGTACAACCAGAATCGGGCCAGTCGCCATTCTCGCTTGACCGTCGTTGCGGAGATTTCGAGTGCTTCTGCGGTTTGTTCGTTGGTCAGACCAGCGAAGAAGCGTAACTCCACGATCTGACACTGCCGCGGGTCGAGCTTGGCGAGATCCTTGAGAGCATCGTCCAGGGCAACGAGGTCGTCTGGTTTCATTTCAGATACGGCGGAGCACTCGTCGAGCGAGATCTTGCCGGCGCCACCCCCGCGCTTGCCGGCCTGGAGGCCCCGCGCATGGTCGACCAAGATGCGGCGCATCAGCTGCGCGGAGAAGCCGAAGAACTGCGCGCGATTTTGCCACCGCACCGTCCGGCGACCCTTGAGCCTCAGATAGACCTCATTCACCAGGGCAGTCGGTTGCAGTGTGTGAGCTTTTGACTCGCGGTCCATGAATCGACGTGCGATCAAGCGCAAATCGTCGAAGACCAGCGGCATCAATCGCCCCAGAGCCTCGGGATCGCCCGCGGTCCAGCTCTGCAGAATCTGGGTGACTTGGCTCGGCAGCTCGTGCATGGTTCCTCGGTTCGATTGGACGGACACCGATCGCGTTTTTCGCCGCGTACAGGCTGCGCGGGGGCTGGCCGTACGAACGGTACGGACACGACGAAGCCGCCTTTGGGTGTCTGGTGTCAGCACAGGACGACCAGAGCGCTCAAGGGCGTTCCGTCCGAGCCAAGCGTGGTGGAGCCGGTCCGAAATGTGGATTGGTGTTTCCCTAGTCACCTCGATCCTACGCCAATCGCAGCCATCCGGAAAGTCGACGCGGCGCCAAAGCTGCCGCAATGCCTACTGTTGCGTTGGGGTGGTCGGCGGCGAACGTTGACCGCGCTCGTAGCTCGAGGGGGCAATTCGCTCGCCATCTCCGAGAACCGTTGTTCCTGGCCCGGCGCGAGAGCGCAAGGGGAGGTGGTGTTTTCCCAAGGTCGAGCAACGCCGCCAGGGGCGAACGGGGCCGACGGAGTGTGTCGCGAAGTTATCGCACGGGACATGAACCGGTTTGGTACCAAAGTGGGCAGCTTGCTGGTTTTCAGCCAATTCCTCGAAAGCATTCGTTACATCACGGGAGAAGCTTGGCGAGAAGCGTAGCGACGCACCGTGACGATGGCATGGGTGTTCATGACCATCAATTTGGTGGGGTGTGTCCGGCCCCAGGAAGGTGATTCATTCGGCAGGAGCCATGCCTGTCCGGGCGGCGCTGTGCGATCTCGAAACGAAGAATTGCAACGTTTCCGAGGAAAAAAATGATCAAGATTTATCTAGTCTTATTGTGGCGAGTCCGTACCTTGCTGACCATGGCATTGGGCTTTGTCACACTCAGTGTGCCGGTGCCGGTTGGCGCCACAACCCTCGATGGTGCGTCGTGCGACACAGCATCGCCAATCGTGTTTGGTGCCGTACACAAGGGGTACCACGACCATGAGGGCGATCTCGACTACTTTTCGTTTGACGTTCCCGCGCGTGGCGTCGTTCGTATCCGTGCGCAGTCGACGAGCTTCGAAGAACCACGGATCCAGGTCCTTGGAGGTCACTGTCTTGGCTTGGCACCAACCGACTTTCGGGACCTGGGTGGTACCGATGTCGATCGGATCCTCTACTTCGACCAGCCAGGTCGTCAGGTGGCACGGTTGCGTACCGGCAATAGTAAGGTTTGGGCAACCTTTTCGGTTCAAGTGGATTTTGTACCTACACCCCAGGCCCCGACCGACTACCTCGATGCTCTGGGAGATGCGCCGGATACCTGCGAGGTGCCGGGGGGCCTCGCCAAGACCACCACGCCGCCACCCGATGAAGACGATATGGGAGGCCAAGGCATCAGCTGGCCGAATCCCGAACCGAACAGAGTCGCGGTGGGAACCGAGGCCTACCTGCGAATCGAGGGCGATCTAGTGGATTACGCAGACGAAGATGTTGTCTCGGTAAAGGTGACGCAGGCTGGTCTCCTCGATGTCGCTGCCACGGGTATTGATATCGCGGTGTCGCTTTACGAGGGCGATCAGTGCACCCGCGCAACTCAAATCGCTACCGAT
The DNA here is from genome assembly GCA_965250305.1 of Candidatus Multivoradales bacterium. Taxonomy (GTDB): domain Bacteria; phylum Acidobacteriota; class Thermoanaerobaculia; order Multivoradales; family J023; genus J023. The sequence continues at coordinate 248,218 of CBDFNS010000020.1, forward strand.
GTCGCGGTCGGCGAGGTGTCCTTGTTGCAATGGGTCGAGCCCGGTGTCTACCACCTTCGGCTGTCTCCGCGAAACGAGTGGGGAGGGGACTATCAGTTGGCGTTGCGCATGCTGCCTCTTCCGGGATCGCGGTAGGTCACTACATCTACCCGCGGTGCTCTTCGTAGATACTCTCTTCGCCGTCAAGCTGGATCGGGAAGTTTGTAGAAGCGATTGGTATCGTAGTCGACGTCATGTTTGAGCATGGCGTGAATGGCTACGAGTAGCTTTCTCATGACGGCGACGACTGCCTGCATGGGTGCCTTTCCCCGTCGAAGTAGGTGTTCGTAGAATGCCTTGACGGAGATCTGGTATTGGATAGCGACTAGGGCTGGCATGTAGAGGCCGGCTCGTAGGTGGGCGTTTCCTGCTTTGGTGATCTTGGGTGCCTTGTGGACTGTCTCACCGGATTGAAAGTGGCGTGGGTCCAGGCCAGCATGCGCGACCCACTGCTTGGCGGTCATGCCTTCGGGCAGGGCGAGGATCTCGGCAAGGATGTGCAGCCCCGAGACGGTAGCGATGCCCTTGATCGTGATGAGTCGCCGCATCGCATTTTGAAACGCGGGTGTTCGCTCTACGAGCTTCTGAGCCAGCTTCTCGATGGAGCTGATGCGCTTGGTGAGTTGTCGAATGGCAAGCTGGATGTCGCGTCGCACGAGTGGCGAGAGTTCATGGGTAGCCGTGACTGCATGTAGACGGTTCTTTTCGGCTGTTCTGGCCTTGACGAGGCTCGCGCGTCGTCGCAGGAGGGCGCGGAGTTCCAGGGCTTCCTTAGAAGGCGGCTTCCAGGGCTGGAAGTCCATGCGACGCGCATATTCGAGCAAGACTTCGGCATCGGCGGGGTCGGTCTTTGATCTCTGCTTAAGCGCCTTGGCGAAGTTCCGAGCGACGCGAGGGTTGAGTACCATGACCTCGACATTGGGTGCCCTGTGAAGGGCCAGAGCGAGGTCGAGGCTGTAGACCCCAGAAGCTTCGAGCACAACGCGGGCGATCGGCCCGCACTTACTTAGGCGTCGGATCAGCTTTCCGTGCCCTGCAGGTGTGTTGCCGTATGTTTGAACGTTGGGTGTTGCATCGGTGCGTACGACAAAGGTCTTGGCACTGACATCGATCCCGGCAAACAGCCGGTCTTGGCTGATGGTCATGACGGTCTCCTCGGATAGAATCCGAAGGCGGCTCCCCGACCCTGTACCATCGCCTGCCAAGCTTGTTCATGCAGGCTCAGAGGCACTCAGATACTCCTCGGCATCGGCGAAGAGGGCGGGGGGTCGATCTACATTCAGGCTCGAAGCCTCGCGGCCGGAACGACCTCCCCGCCTCCGGAACGTCCTCTCCCCCCCGCGCCACCGCGAGGGGAGCTGCGGGAGGTTCTCGCGTTCCACTGCGGTCGCGATTCGAAGGTTCAGTCTCGTGAAAGACCTGGCCCGCCCCTCCCGCAGCTCCAATATACAAGCGGCCGGACCGGTGCCGGCCGTCCTTATGGCAAAGCCTGACGGCCGCCAGGGGCGACGGCCGCTACAAGAGAGGGATCGCGGTAGCGCGTAGTCCGCGTTTGCGGCGGTGAAGTCGGGCACCGCCGCAGACCCCTCGACTGGGGTGGTCAGTCGCCGATTCGTTCGGCTTCGATGGTTTGACCGCCTTGTTCGAGTACCAGACCCGTGGCCACTCCCTGATCATCGAGCGAGAAGGTCAAGCGTCCTCCGATATCGGTATTGAAGAATTCGGTTTCACTGACCGGAAAAATTTCGAGGGAGGGCTGGGCCGTTGCCTGCGCCATCAGGTGGTCACCGTCACCGGTGATCTGGAGGATGAAGCGGGCCAGGGTCAGATCGTCGGCATAGAAGAAGGTGTCGGCCGAGAGTGGCAACGCCTCTTGCTTGGGCCCGCCGGTTCGTTGGCTGAAGAGTTGGCCATCTTCCACCGTGACCGCGCGGATGGTTTCATCGTCGATGCGATAGACACCAACGAGTTTTTCGAGGCTCGCGGGGTCGACCTCCACCGTTTCGTAGCGTGCGAGCTTGCCGTGCAAGAGGTTGACGACCTGGCGGGCGAGCAATCCGGTCCGAGACTCAGAATCGGGATCATTCGACAGGACCGCGATGAAGATCTGTTCGTCGGGCATGCGGAGGCCCATGGTGGAAAATCCATGAATGCCGCCGCCGTGCGCGATGACGTCCTGGCCCTTGAAAGACTGAATCCGCCAGCCGTAGCCGTAACCAGTCGCCTCGCCGTCGGACAAGACGTAGGACTGCCACAGGCGTTGGCGCGCTGCCTCGGGCAAGAGTTGGTGTAAAGGGCTTGGTCCCAGCGCGCGAGATCGTCGATCGTCGACAGCAACGACCCGGCGGCATAGGGATGGGTCATGCTGATGAAGGGCGCGTTGATGAACGTGCCGCCGTCCCGCTAGTCCCAAAACAAGCGCATACGAAGGATGAGATGCGCGAAGATCTTGAGGCTCAAGTGCTTACGAAAAGCGCAGGCGCACCCGAAGGTTCGTTGAGCATTTTCGGAAGTGATTGAGCCCAAGAGATTTGTGTAGATCGCCTTCAAGATGCGCTGGTTTTGGGGCTAGTAGCCCTGGACGCGCTTGGGAACCAACCGGCGGGAGCAGCGACCAGGGCGCTTCCGAATAGGCCTGCCGCCATCGATCGCAGTACAGGCTCCCCCGCGATTGCAGCCTGTGTGACATGGCCCGGCAACGACCAGGGGGAATAGGGCCAAACATCTTGACCGGCGGTCGAGAGCGCCTGGGTGAGAGATGGGAAGCGCGAACAGGTGTTTCCAAGCCTGGGCCTGGTGATCGACGCGTGCAATCGCGGTGGTGACGATGGCCGCGACTTCATCGAAGCGACGGCCGAGCCTCTCTGTCTCAATCGCGTTCACACTAGCGATCGTAACCTGCAACCGACTCGACGGTGTGGCCTGGACGGAGGACTTGGATCTCGACCGCCCGGAATTCGCCAGCGGTGAGTGGCTTGGACGGCTGGTAGGCGATTAGGTACCGTGCGCGCAGCCGCCCTTGAATTTGGGCGTAGACGGTGTCGAGTTCCTTGGCGCTTTGGATGAAGTAGCTTTGGCCGCCGGTGGTTTCCGCCAGGCGCTTGAGCTTGCTGCGGGTGTCGACGGCGAGCTTGCCGATGTCGAGGCCCACCGGGTAGATCGTAATGCCGGATCGGCGGGCGGTGGCCAGCGCCTTCTCGAAGTCGAACCGGCTCGAACGATCGCTGCCGTCCGTGAGCACCAGAAGTGCGCGTTGGCCGGTAAGGCCCTTCATGTACTGGAGACCGTAGACCAGACTGTCCCAAAAACGAGTGCCTCTTTCGGCGTGCAGGCCGGCGAGGGAAGAACGCAGCGCATCGAGATCATTGGTGAGCTTTTGGCGAAGCGATGGTGCTTCGTTGAAGGTAATCACCGCCGCGCGGTCTTTGGGGGTCAAGATATTTTCCAGGAAACCCAAGGCCGCACGTTGGGCCTGGGGCAGGCTCTTGACCATCGAGGCCGAGGTGTCGATCATCAAGGTTGCATGGATCGGCAGGTCGTTGACCGCCTCGAAGCGCATGATCGTCTCGGGGTTGCCGCCGTCGAGGACGCGGAAGTCGCTGCCGGTCAGGCCCTGGGTCGGTTGGCCTTGCTGGTTGAGTACGGCGACGTACAGCTCGTTGAGTTGCACGTCGAGGGTGTCGACGTAGTCGGGAGCATTGAACAGCGCGATCGCCTCGGTATTGTGGCCATCGGCCAGGTGCGCTACCGCACGCACGTAGCGCGTTGTGTTGCCTGGCGGCAGGGCTATGCGTTGCCGAAACGGAGGTTGGAAGAGGGTCGCGACGCGTTGCTCGTCGAGAAACAGCTCGAGGCGGTCCAGCGTTTGGCCGTCCGGTACTTCCACTTCGGCTTCGGCATCTACGAAATCGTTGTAGTGCGCGCCTTGCTCGGGTGTCAGGAAACGCACCAGGAAGCTCTGGGTCGCGCCGTTGAGCACGCGTTGGTCATGCGCGATGCGGATTCCTTGGCCGTCGAGGGCTTCGGCTTCGAGCACGAAGTCACGCGGCAGGTCCCCCAAGCGAACGTCGACGCTGAACGGCGGTCGGTTTTTGGTCAAGAGCGCCTTGCCGTCGAGCGAGAAGCGGACCTTGTGGATACCCTCGCCTGTTGCCTCCGCCTCGACGCGCAACGATCCGGTGTAGATGTCTTGATCCGGTACAACCAACGTGACGGTCGGGGTGTCGTTTCGTGCCGCCGCGACATCGAGGTCGTTGCGTGCGGCGTCGAGTGTCGCGGTGATTTCGGCATCCGCCACGGCGTTGGTCGGACGTGAAACCTTGGGCACGATCAACGGCCACTCGCGGCGGACGCGGCGTTGGCTGGTCAGCTCCTCGAGCAGCACGATCAGGCGGTATTCGCCCGGCCGCAAGTGGCGTTCGACGACCAATGGAACGTGGGTGCCGCTTTGCTGGTCGGCCGGTACATCGAATTGGTATCGAAAGGACTCGAAGAGTTCGTCGCCGCGCAGGATTTCGCCGTTGAGCAGGAAGCTGAAGACACTCGGGCCGGCCAGGTCGCTGCTCTCGAGTCCTTCGGCGGGTACCGACAATACGGCTTGAACGACGGTCCGCGAGCCTTTGATACCCGGGAATCCGAGGTCGAGGTCGAGGCCCAGTTCAGCAGCCCTTGGCCCGCTTGCGGCGTTGCCGTCTTCCGGCGGAAGATCAGTCGAAAACGCGCGGAAGGTCTCGAGCCACTCGGTGTCCTGCGCGCGCGGGGGCGCGAGCACGAGGTCGAGGGCGTTTACGCGCCCGTGGGCACGTTGGGTCTCGAGTGCGTCGATTACATCGATCCAATCGACGGGGCAGTATTTCGACAGTGATTTTCGAATCGCATAATAGTTTTCGTCATCGCCGATGCCGATCTCACGACGAATCGCGACCAGTTTGAGCAGGCCGTCGGCGGGTTGCCAGAGCTTGAACGGGCCGCCCCCAGCCGGTTGGTAGAAGATGAAATAGAAATGATCCGGCAGACCATCGGTGGTGGGGTAATACCACGATTCGAAGGGCCACAGAATCAGTCCGCACTGGGTCTCGTCGACGACGGCAGGCGGGCCGTGGAGCAGGAGCACCAAAGCGCGGTCGACGGTAATGCTGCCGTAGCGGTGCCGTGCTTCGTCGAGGCGCGCGTACCAATCGTCGCGGAATTCGTTTCGTTGGGTGGCGGGGTAGGGGTCGCGCGACTTCCAGAAACGCCGGATGAAGGTCTCGCGCTGATAGTCGGTGCCGAGCGAGAGGAAGAGTTTGCGCTCCGCACGCGTGAGCAAAACGCGCGTTTCTTCGAGCCAGTCACGATGCTCCTGCGTAAGGGCGGCGGTTGCCCGATCGTCCCTTTCTTTGGACGCGAGTGTCGTCGGCAACAGGCCGATCAGGATCACGAGAAGCCAGGACTTGGTTTGGAAAGGCATATTGATTTCCTTCCGTGCACACTCTGTGCCGTGATCTCCGGGAGCGTTACTTCATGGTGCCGCGTTACTCCATGGTGCCGCCTTACTTCATAGTAAACAGGGCTGCCATCAGATCAATGCCGTACCAGAGGTTGGCGATTCGGATGTTCTCGTCGGGGGCGTGTTGGTTGTCGTCGTGGTTGGCGATGGGCACGACCACCAATGGTGTCTCGAGGAGCTCGGTGAACAAATAGAGCGGAAGCGAGCCACCCAGCGTGGGCATCAGAATCAGCTCATCACCACGGGCACCCAGCGCATGGGTAGCGCGCCGTGCCGTCGCAATGACCGCTTGGACGATCGGCAGATCGATTTCGGCCCCGGCGGCCGGGTAACCAGGCTTGCGGTCGACGCGGGCGATCAGCGGGTGGCGCAAGCGCGTGTCATGATCGGGGTCTTCGCGGACGATGGTGTAGCCCTCGGCTTGGAGGTGCGCTTCGATCCGGTCGAGCATGTCTTCGGGGTCGTTGCCTCGCACCAGGCGGACATCGATTGACGCAGTCGCGGTGGTCGGAATCACATTGCGCGCCGCCGCACCGATTGCGCCTGATGCCATCCCACGGACGTTGAGCGAGGGTCGTCGCAGCCGCTCCGCCAGACTCTCTCCGCTGCCGTCACTGGTCGCCAGGCCGAGTTCCTTACGCAAGGCTTCGTCGATGTTCGGGACGGCATCGAGCGCACGGCGCTCCTTGGGGCCGATGGGCGCTGTGGTGTCGTAGAAACCGTCAATCACCACATCGCCGTGTGCATCCTTCATGCTCGCCAGCAACGTTGCCAGTCTTTGGGCTGGATTCGGTGCCCAGTTGCCGTAATGGCCGCTGTGCAAGTAGCGTTCGGCGCCATAGACGGTGATATCGAGACCGGTGTAACCACGGACGCCAAAGACCAGCTGGGGCCGCCGACTTTGATGCGATGGTCCGTCACAGATCAGCCAAACGTCCACGTCGAGTTCGGCACGGTGCTGCCGCATGTAGGCCTCGAGGTGGGTCGACCCGGCCTCTTCCTCGCCTTCGAAGAAAAAGACGAGGTTGGATGTCGGTGTGATGCCGGCCTCGTCGAGGGCGTCGAGCGCGCTCAAGATGGCCGGGATGGGAGCCTTGTCGTCGCCCGCGCCGCGTGCGTAGAGAAGCCACTCGGGGTCAATGGGTTGGCCATCCTCAGGCAAAGCACGCGCCTTGCCCCCCGTCGCGATGGGCGCGTCGTAGAGGGTGGGCTGCCAGGGTGGGTTGGTCCAACGGTCGACATCAACGGGCTGGCCGTCGTAGTGAACGTAGATGCCAACGGTGCGGGTGGCGCCCGGTTGCATCAAGCGCCCATAGACAATCGGCGGCACGTTGTCTTGGCGCCAAAGCGTCGTCTCGACGCCGCGTGCTGTGAGCAGGTCGCGAATGAACACGGCGTTGCGCTCGATGTTGGGGAGATCGCTCGCAACATTGGGAATCGCCAGCAGATCGGCGTAGGCCCTCAAAATAGCCGGCCCATGTTCCTGGCGATACGCACGTGCCGCGTCGACCGCGGGATCGGGGTTGGCGGCAGCCTGGCTGCTCAGTGACACAGCGGCCAGCGTGAGGGCGACGGCGACAGGACGAATGGTCAAAAGCATGGTGTATTCGATCACACGGCTTGGAGTCGTCGGGATTGCTCGCCCTACGACCGAGAATTCAAGGCTTCGGTCTCTTTTCGGATCATGGCGATCTGGCCGCGGTGGTGTGCTTCGTGTTGGGCCAGGTGGTACACAATCCACTCGGCACTAAAGGTGCCACTCGGTCCTTTGCGCGACCGTTGGTAAGCCGCCTCGTCCATAGCCGTCAAGGCATCGATGAAAATGACTTGGACGGCCGTGAGCCGTGCGCGGTGATCGTCCGGTGTCGCGCCGACCACGACGGCGAGCCGCCCATCCTCTCCTACGTCTGGATGCGGCAGGAGCGTTTGAACCGCGGCCGGGAGAGACGTCTGCAGAATATCTTCGTGCAGCCATTCCATCTCCGTTGCGGAGAGGTGATAGAGCAACGAGCCAATGGTGCCAGCTCCGGTGCGAGGTTGGTAATCGATCGTGGCCTGGTGGATCTTTCTCAAGTAGTTGAGCGTGCGGCGTCGGGCATCTATCAAGATCCAAATGCCGAGCGCGATCGGTTGCGGAAGGTGTGGCGGAGGGGAGACGAGAAAGCGTTCTTCTTGGATATTGTGGCCATCGGGCATGGGCCGATTATGCATCGTTTTGGAAGACGATCTTCGCGCGTTGCGGTTGGCGCCGGCACCAACCGCGTTCTCATGGTGAATCGAGGTCCTCAACAACGGCGTGGTGGTCGACACGATGGTGTCGATTGGCGATGTGACCACCAACCCGGCCTGGATCTCGGTCTCGACGCCGGTCAACAACCCAGGGAAAATCCAAGTGCACGTACGGGCAACCGATGCCGCAGGACCTCGCGATATCGTCGAAAGGCGGGATCGACAACGTTCGATCTGTGCTCCGTAGGGACCCACGAACGTGCGCGGGGACGCCGAAGGCAGAAAGCCGTCCGGTGTCCCCGCGCAGGGAGGGAGGGCCAGTAGGGGACCAGCCCCCAACGGGGCAGCACTGAGGAAGTGACCACGTAGGCACGGACCACACCCAAAGTTGCCGCCCCGTTGGCTGTTGCGCCCGCATCTTGGGGCAGAGGTCGAGAGAAGATTTCCCGCGGCCGTCCGGCCGTTCTGGCGATGTCCGGTCGGGCAGGATGGCACGCGCGGCCACGGGAAATTGGAACGGCCGGTGGACGGTACGGATTGCTAAACGCGCGTAGCCGTCCGCGGGGCGAATCATGAAAGTGGATCGAGATCGATGGAGACCTGTAGCCGGGCGCTGGGGGCGAGCGGGCGCGAGTCCCGCGTCGTGACCGCAATGATGCTCTCTCGCCCCGCGAATCGCCGCTCTTCGGTTGCCAGCTCGGCGAGGGTGTGCGGCAGGGTGGCTTCGAACGCGCGCGCGGCAAAGGACTTCAAGCTCGGGCGGTGCGAGTGGACCTCGAGGATAGCCAGAATCTCGCCGACGGCGACCGCATCCGGGGAGAGTGGCCGGCACTCGGCTGTTTTGTGCTGTGTTTTCTCTCTCATGCTGACGAGGCTAGGCCGATGCCACGATGGCCAAGTCCTTATGGTTCGAAATCACCCGTGCAGGGGAAGACATGTGCAAGAATGTCCGCTCGAACGACAAGGTGAGGGATTCCGACCCGTGGGTAAGGCTGGCGAGAAGGCGACGACGGCGACGCAAGACGTGCTCTGGCGTTTGATGCGCGCGCGTGGCTGGGGCGCGATCCGCCATGTCGAACGGTCGCTGGGTTGGCCCCAGAACAAGCTACACAAGGCGCGTGAGCGGGGGATGACTCTCGACGAGATTTTTGCTGTCCTCGTCGTGCTCCAGCAACCGCCGGGGCCGTTCTTTGCGTCCGTCTTCGGCGATGGCCCGACGACCGCCGGTGATCGTTTTCTGTCTGAGGGTGCTGACCTGTTGTCGCGCCTCGACCTCGATTTGCCCGAGCTGGCGACACCGGAGCGTCCGGACGTGCTGGTGGCCGACGAGCTCGAGCGCATCGACGCCGCGCGGTTCGAAGATCCGAGGCGCGCGATCAAACTGGCCCGCGATGCCGCATTCCGCGCGGCGTCCGAGGGGCGCAGGGGCGATGCTGCCGCGTGCATCGCGCGGATGGGCTCGGCGTTGCGCGCGGCCGAGCAATGGCACGCCGCACACGCCGCGGTGACGTGGGCGCTCAACCATGCGCCGGTGGGGGCGATCACGGCGGATGCCTGGCGTCGCGCGGCTGCGGTAGTAGCCGACTATGGAGAGTTTGACTCTGCCGCTGATCTTGCACAGGTGGCAATGGTCGAGTCCGCCGAGCTGGCTGACGTTGTCGGCGTCGCGCGAGCCCTTGTGAGCCGCGGCATTCGCCTTCGACGAGCTGGTCGCCATAAGCAAGCAATCAAGTGTCTGGAATCGGCGCTGGTAATGTTGCCGATCGACGGGTGTAACTATCGCTGTTCAGCCCATCAGATTCTAGGTTTTGCGTTCGTGGCTTCGGATCGCCTCGATGTTGCGGCCGACCATGCCAACGAAGCCGAACGGATTGACGTACCGCCAGCGTTAGCACGGCACATTCCCTAGCTCCGTGCGAGAATCGCCGCTAAACGTGGACAGTTCTGCCGAGCTGAGAGCCTTTACCAACGCGTGGCGGATACCCTTGTAGATGCACCGGGTGATGCCGCATTGGTAGGTGCCGAACTGGCACGCGTTTACATTCGAGCTGGTCGGCCACTAGATGCCATCGCGACTGCGCGCGGGCTGGCAGCCCTGGTGATGCCGCAGCGTGCCAATCGAGTCGTCGCCAAGGCGATTCGTGACTTGTGGCGCTCGGCTGCGGCTGGCGAATTGACCATTATTGTCCTCGATCGGATTATGAAACGCATTCGAAACGGTCGTGATCGGCGGGCCGTAGCTGTCTCCAGACTACTGCCCGCCCAGCGACGCTAGCCGGTCGGGTCGGGGTCAGCGCCGAGTCTATCCAACGGCGGGTCGTTATCCCGGTCGCCGGCGTTGTTGGGCTCAGTTTTGGCGCTGGGATCGTCGCCGAGTATTGCCACCCAGTCGGCAACGACCTCGAGCACGCGGCCGATCACGGTCGGCCCGGCCTGGTCGATGCCGGCCGCGGGCGCGGCGGTTACCGGTGCGGCAATGAGCACCACGAGCACCGCGAGTGCAAGGGTTCTACGCATGGTGATACTTCCTCGGGCACGGCAAAGCCACGCCCTGGCGGCATGCCGAGGCGAAAAAGGTCCGTGCCTACGCCTTACAACCTACACCGTGGCTGGCCGAGCATGCGAGCGAGCGCCGCGACTGCACTCGAAACAGAGCCGTGCTAGGGTCTATGTCGAACAAGGCGCGTCCTTGACGATGTCCGGTCGAGCGTATCTTTGGAGGGTTCAACATGAACCTACGTCTTCGTGTTCTTTCGCTGACCGCTACCCGGGGCTTCGTTCGTGATGGCAGCTCTGCCATTGCTGTGAGATTGCTCCAGTTCCGATGGCCCTTCGTCGTGTTTGCCGCCGCGCTCTCGCTGAGCATTGTGGGCGTATCGGCATCGCAATCACCTCCGAGCACGGCACCGCCGATGCCGGACTACTTGGAGGCGCCCGGGATCTACGAGCGGCCGATCTTCGTCGCGGCCGAACTCGCTGTGCTGCCCAGTGGGCTGGTCAATCGCGCCTTTTTTCCTGGCGAAGACGGGACCTTGGGCCTGGAAGGCATTCTGGCGCGAGAGATGACCGACGGCTGTGTCCTGCTCGACGGCCGAACGGATTCTCTCAGCCAAGTACCGGGTCGGCACCAGAACTTCGAGAGCTCGGTCAACGATGCTGACAACATCGTCGAAGCCACAGTAACGGGTACACGAACAGGCTTTACCTTCGGCAGCGCAGGAACCCTGGTGCGGCTCCAGGCCGAACAGGTGTTCAAGGGCGCTGCACCCAGCGAGACCAAGTACGTATTCTTCCCCTACGGCGACCTTCAGGTCGGTGACACCAGAATCTGTGTTCGCGACCCTAACTGGGGCGAAGTACCGCGCGTAGGCGATCGCGCGGTACTTCTGTTCGCTGGACACAAGCACAATCAGCGGATCTAGATACTCGCGATCGATCCGTCGAGCGTCTTGACGATTCGCAACGGCCGGGTGGCTCGTTTGCCCGAGGTGTATCGGAAGGCCAATCAGAACCTGCGCGACATGGAACTCGAGCAGCTCACCGCGGGTATCCGGCTGCAGGTTCTTCAAGCTCGTCTTAAACAGTTTCCAAAGCTAAGTCATTGAAAATAAATGCTTTGCGGCCGCACTGATCCGGCGTGGCACCAGGATTCCCTTCAACTCACCTCCGCTACCGTTTTGGGCAGCGCCACCCGGCACGCCTGAAATACTTTGCCGGCCACTCCCGGGGTTTCCGTTCGCAAACGAAAGCGTCGGGCCCCGTTCTCCACGTCCACTTGCCGCACCCGGCTCAGATCTCGAATCATCATGCCCCATTCCACGTCGCCGAGACCCTTCGCTTCCAAGCGCTGTTGTAGCTCGTGTCGAAGCACCAGCGCGAGGAACGAGCAGAATACGTGGCCACGGATCGTCTCATCGCATTTGTGGTAGATCGGCCTTGTCGACAGCAACGATTTCACCGAACGGAATATGTGCTCCACCGTCCAAAGCTGCTTGTAGCGCAGGGCAACCTCCGCCGCATTGAACTCCGTGTTCGTTCGTAGGACCCACTTGCCGTCGAATCGTTCCTCGCGCTCGATCTTTTCCGGGTCGATGCGAGTGTGCCTTTAGATAAGGTTTTCAAATATCTGCGATAGCCACGGTTGGCGACCATCGACTTGACGCTGCCGTGGGAAAGCCGGTCCTCGAGAGACTCGAGAATCGCTTGCCGATCGTGGGCGTCTTTGCGAGCCTGCTCAGCATTGCGGCAGACAACGTAGCGGCGGCCATCTACCCGAACATCCTTCACCTCGAGCGGTGACGGCGTCTTGCCTTTCGAAGCCAAGCAAGCGGAGAGGAATGATGAGCGCGCCAGCGAGACGGCCGCTCCTACTCCGATTGCTTATGACAACCGCCTTCGCCGCCATGGCCTCACCGGCTTCGGCGGCGTGCGTGAGCGCGACGAACCCCGACTTTGCCAGCATCACCTCGATCACAACAACATTGGGCTGGCGCCGCCAACCTGGTGACACCACGAGTGCCAGGGTTCTACGCATGGCGGTACATCCTCGGGGCCGCCCGAGGATGCGAGCGAGCGCCGCGGCTGCACTCGAAACAGAGCAGCCGTGTTAGGGTCTATGTCGAACAAGGCGCGTCCTTGACGATGTCCGGTCGAGCGTATCTTTGGAGGGTTCAACATGAACCTACGTTTTTGTGCTCTTTCGCTGACCGCTGCCCTGGGCTTCGTTCGTGCCGGCAGGTCTGCCATTGCTGTGAGATTACTCCAGGTCCGAAGGCCCTTCGTCGTGTTTGCCGCCGCGCTCTCGCTGAGCATTGTGGGCGCGTCGGCATCGCAGTCCCCTCCGAGCACGGCACCGCCGATGCCCGACTACCTGGAGGTGCCCGGGACTTACGAACGGCCGATCTTCGTTGCGGCCGATGTCGTCATGTTGCCCAACGGGCAAGTGAATCGGGCTTTTTTTCCTGGTGAATACGGGACCTCGGGCCTGGAGAGGATCTTGTCGCGAGAGAAGACCAACGACTGTGTCTTGCTCGATGACCCAACGGATCCTATGAGCCAAGTACCGGCTCGGCACGAGAGCCTCGAAGGCTCGATCAACGACAATGACAACATTGTCGAAGCCACAGTAACAGGCACGCGAACAGGCTTCGCCTTGGGCAGGGCTGGAACCCTAGTGCGGCTTCAGGTCGAACTGGTGCTCAAGGGCGCTCGACCCAGCCAAACCAAGTACGTATTCTTCCCCTACGGCGACCTTGAGGTCGGCGCCACCAGGATCTGTGTTCGTGACCCGCACTGGGGCGAAGTACCGCGTGTAGGCGATCGTGTGGTCGTTCTGTTCGCTGGGCACAAGCACAATGAGCTGATGCCGATACTCGCGATCGATCCATCGAGCATCTTGACCATTCGCAACGGCCGGGTGGCTCGTTTGCCCGAGGTGTATCGGAAGGTCAATCAGAACCTGCGCGACTTGGAACTCCAGCAGCTCACCGCGGGTATCCGGCTGCATGTTCTTCTAGCAGACGGAGAGGAATGATGAGCGCGCCAGCGAGACGGCCGCTCCTACTCCTATCGCTTATGACAACCGCCTTCGCCGCCATGGTCTCACCGGCTTCGGCGGCGTGCGTGAGCGCGACGAATCCCAACTTCACCGGTATCAACTCGATCACGATCAATATCGGGGCTGGCGCCGCCAACATCGTAGCCGGCGGTGCTACGACCATCCGGCGGGGGTTGCGAGTATGGAACGAAGACGCACCGTGCATCGACCCCCAGCGTCCCCATCCGTACCCCATGTTCGTGAATAGCGGAGGGAACTTGGCGATCAAAGTGGTCAAGAGGGACGGTTATTCTGACTTCTTTCCGGCAGAAGGCGGCAGTGGAAGCTACGCATGTTCGTCTTTTGATGCTCAAACACGCGAGATCCGTCTCTACACGAAGCTCCCGTGGAACGGCGATACTGCCGACCTGACCAACTGCGATTGGGGCACGGGCGCTCGAGTGGAAGACGTGATCGCCCACGAGCTTGGGCATGTGCTGGGACTTCAGCATCCGGGCAATTCGTTCACCGGCGTCAAGGAGGATCCGGTGTCGTTCGACATCGACGCGGACAACGCCCGCGAGCGAACGGCTTGGACCGAACGTCGTGGCCACGACGGTTTCTTGTCCTTAGACCGCAACGGCAATGGCACCATCGACGATGGTGGCGAGTTGTTCGGCGAAGCCACGCGGCTGGTCACCGGGCGCTTTGCAGACCACGGCTACCAGGCGCTTCGCGAGCTGGATCATTTGGGATTCGGCGGTGATCATGACGGCAGGATTACCGTCCACGATGGCGCGTTTCAGTACTTGCAGGTGTGGTTCGACGTCAATCATGACGGTGTCTCGCAACCGCACGAGCTGTATAGCCTGCCGAGCCTGGGCATTGTCGAGCTGGCGACCGACTACACGCCCATCGATTGCTTCGATGAGCATGGCAATTGGCTGGGCTACGGCAGCGTCGCCTGGCTCGATTTTGATGGCCTGCTGCAGAAAGTGGGATCGGTCGATGTGTTCTTTTTGACCGAGGACTTGCCGGAAGGAGCTGGATCACTCGGGATTCAGCGTCGACGTAGGGGGAACAACCACTAATCTCGACCTCGTGCATTGAACGATCGCCGGCATCGGGGCGCCCCGGTGCTGGCGATCTGGCGATTGCAGCGCCCATCAGGCTCGTAGAGCGCCGTTATCGGGGTTCAGGGAGGGTGCTTGACGATGTCCGGTCGAGCGTTTCTTTGGAGGGTTCGACATGAACCTACGTTTCCGTGTTTTTCCGCTGACCGCGGCCTTGGGCGCTGTCCTGATCATGCCGGGGCTCGGTTGTCGTCCCGCGTTCAGTGACGCCGAGTCGGCCGAGCATGGTGTGGTCGCAGAGTCCGAGCACAGGGCCCCACCGGCCGCCGACGACTACACGTTTACCATTTCGTCAGACCCAGCCGTTGTCGTACTGCGGGTGGCGCAGGTCAAGCGCCCAGTCTACGAACGATTCTTCCACGTTCACGGCGATGGACGGGTCGAAATGGAGGAACGCCTTCGTGGCCGTGTGCGGCAACAGTACAGCTTGCAGCTTGGCTACGATGAGGTCGCGCAACTTGTACGACGTGCAATCGAGCATGGACTTGCCGATTATCGGCACCGCGGATTGTTGAGCCGGCGTATAAAACAGACCTGCAATGGCGGGGTGATCACAGATCACGGCGGGACTCAATTCACGCTGCGGCTAGACAGCTACGCGCGCGACGAGCAGTCCGCGCGCGTCTTCGAGAACAAAATCTATGTCTATGCCCTGGAATACCAACCAAGATTCTGCCCCGGTCTGACCACGGAGTATGAGCACTTGCTCGCGCTTGAAGCTCGGGTTGAAGAGTACTGGTCGAGGGCAAGGGAGGGGCAACGATGAACCGCAGTGTCTTCGGAATCGCCTACCTTGCTTTCGCATTGGTCTCCCCTGCTCGTGGCGGCGTTTTTCTCGACCTCCACAACACAGCGCCCTTACACGACACCATCACGATTGTACATCCGCTGGGGTATACCGGTGCTGGCGGGCCACTTCCCATCACCATCTGTGTCGAGCCAAGCGCACCGCCAGCGGTTCAGGTCGCTGTAGACCAGGCCATCGCGACGTGGAACGCTTTGCAGCCGATGACGGGGAACTGTATCGGATGCTTGACGCTGCTCGAACCAACGCCAAACCCGCCACCTATACCGGTAACTGAGCTGTTTCACACGGTGCTGCACGAGCTTGGCCACTGCGCCATGGGTCTCGATCATCCGAATTGGTTGTTTGACCCGATGACCGGCGAGGACCCATCGCCAACGGACTTCACGGCGGGCCGCACGATTCAAGCGTGGCTCAACCCTGATGGCGTACCAGGGTCGCAGGACGATCGTCCCTTGCCGTTTCCCGGTCCGCAGATTATCCACTGGTACCGAAGCGCGGACAACAACCCCGTGATCGTCGACGGTACAGTGATCGACAGCAACACGTATTCGCGTGCTCTCGGCCCACTCGCCGGCATGGGCCAGTTTTGGCCCGCGAACGCCAACCGGCTATCGGCTGCGCTTCTTGGTGCCCAGGACGCCCAGACGATCATGTACGCCGAGCAGAGTTTCGAAACGACCACACTCGGGCTCGTGGCCGACGAGGTCAACACGGTGCGATTCGCCGCATCCGGACTCGACAAGCTGGCCAATACCGCCGACGACTATCAAGTGGTTCTCTCGTCTGTCGCGTCTTGCGACGACGCTGTCGTTCGGGTCGGTTTCGAGCCGATGGCAATCGAGAAGAACGGGGATTGCATGGCTGCTATTGAAGAAATGCCCGTGCAGCCAGACCCGACGCCACAGCACTATGTTGTCACGCAGTCTTTGGGCGAGAGCCAATTGAGGTTGCGTATCAACTCTCTAACCGTTTGGGATTTCAGTCTCGTGTTCTTCGACAGCTTCGAGTCGGGCGATACGTCCGAATGGGACTCGACGATTCCCTGAGACCAGGCTACGTTTTTTGACGCTCGCCGGCACCAGGTCGAAAGGTGCCGGCGACTTGCGAAGGTACAGCATTCCCCTCACAGGCGGCCGGCATGGCGAGATACCGTCTCGGCGTCTGGCGTGCGAACGCGAACCGCCGGCCGCACTCGAAACAGGGCCGTGCTAGGGTCTATGTCGAACAAGGCGCGTCCTTGACGATGTCCGGTCGAGCGTTTCTTTGGAGGGTTCGACATGAACCTACGTTTCCGTGTTTTTCCGCTGACCGCTGCCTTGGGCTTCGGCCGTGACGGCAGGTCTGCCGATGGTGGGCCAGAAATTTTTTCGGCCCCGTTGGGCGATTTTGGTCGTGTTTCTCGCGATGTAGACAGAGGAACATGCTGTCGACGGGTAACGAATCCGTCGACAGCAACGACTAAAGGGTCGTACTCGGTTCCTCCCGTGTCGAAACAGGCACGACCCTATTCAAGTTTTTTGGAGATTGAAGCTATGAGATTTCTAAGGGTTCGAAGGCCCTTAGTCGTGTTCGCTGCCGCGCTCTCGCTGAGCGTCGCCGGGGCGGAATCGCAGCCACCTCCGACGGCACCGCCGATGCCCGACTACCTGGAGGTGCCCGAGATCTACGCGCTGCCGATCTTCGTCGCTGCCGATATCGCTGTGCTGCCCAACGGGCAAGTTAATCGAACCTTTTTTCCTGGTGAAGACGGGACCTTGGGCTTGGAGAGCATTTTGGCGCGAGAGACGACCAACGGTTGTGTCCTGCTCGATGCTCCAACGGCTGCTATGAGCCGAGTACCGGGCCGGCACCAGAACCTCGAGAGCTCGATCGCCGACGCTGACAACATCGTCGAAGTCACGGTAACGGGCATACGAACAGGTTTTAACTTCGGCAGCCCTGGAACCCTGGTGCGGCTTCAGGTCGAACAGGTGTTCAAGGGCGCTCCACCCAGCGAAACCAAGTACGTATTCTTCCCCTACGGCGACCTTCAGGTCGGCGGCATCAGGATCTGTGCACGCGACCCACATTGGGGCGAAGTGCCACACGTTGGCGACCGCCTGGTAATTCTGTTTGCTGGCCATCAGCACAACGATCTGATTCCTGTGCTTGCGCTCGATCCGTCAAGCGTCTTGACCATTCGTAACGGCCGGGTGGCTCGTCTGCCGAAGGTGTATCGGAAGGCCAATCAGAACTTACGCGACATGGAGTTCGAGCAGCTCACCGCGGGTATCCGGTTACATGTTCTTCAAGCAGAGGCAGAGGAACGATGAGCGCGTCAGGACACCGGCCTCTCCTACTCCTAACGCTCATGTTGACCGTCTTCGCCGCCATGGCCTCACCGGCTTCGGCGGCGTGCGTGAGCGCGACGAACCCCAACTTCACCGGCATCAACTCGATTACGATCAATGTCACGGCTGCCGCTGCCAACATGGTAACCGGCGGCGTCGCGACCATTCGGCGGGGCATGAGAGTCTGGAATGAAGACGCACCGTGTATCGATCCCCAGCGGCCTCATCCTTACCCCATGTTCGTGAATAGCGGAGGGAACTTGGCGCTCAATGTGGTCAAGGTCGACACTTTTTCTCGATTCTTTTCGGATGAAGGCGGCAGTGGAAGCTACGCATGTTCGTCTTTTGATTCCTCAACGCGCGAGATCCGTCTCTACACGAAGCTCCCGTGGAACGGCAACACGGCCGACCCGACCGACTGCGATTGGGGCACGAAGGAGCGGGTGGAAGACGTTATCGCCCATGAGCTTGGGCACGTACTGGGGCTCCAGCATCCGGGCAATTGCACGGGCTACACGATGGGCGGCGCGAAGTACCAGCGGATCGGCAACCTGGCCAAGGACGTCACGCCGAATCGCAGCCCGAAGATGATCGAATGCGATCTGGCCGATGGCTACTGCATCACGGGCCTGGAAGATTATTACGACGACATCATGTGTCAGGCGGATCCGAGTTGCGATCCGGATGCGCCGTGCGGGCCCTTCTGCTGCCCGATCGTTCTGGATCTCGATGACAACGGGTTCTCGTTCACCGGCGTCAAGGAGGATCCGGTGTCGTTCGACATCGACGCCGACAACGCCCGCGAGCGAACGGCTTGGACGAAACGCCGTGGCCTCGACGGTTTCTTGTCCTTGGACCGCAACGGCAATGGCACCATCGACGATGGCGGCGAGTTATTCGGCGAAGCCACGCGGCTGGTCAGCGGGCGATTTGCGGACCACGGCTACCAGGCGCTTCGCGAGCTGGATCATTTGGGATTCGGCGGTGATCATGACGGCAGGATTACCGTCCGCGATGGCGCGTTTCAATACTTGCAGGTGTGGTTCGACGTCAATCATGACGGTGTCTCGCAACCGCATGAACTGCACAGCCTGCCGAGCCTGGGGATTGTCGAGCTGGCGACCGACTACACGCCCATCGATCGCTTCGATGAGCATGGCAATTGGCTGGGATACGGCAGCGTCGCCTGGCTCGATCTTGATGGCCTGCTGCAGAAAGTGGGATCGGTCGATGTGTTCTTTTTGACCGAGGACTTGCCGGAAGGAGCTGGATCACTCGGGATTCAGCGGCGACGTAGGGGGAACAACCACTAATCTCGACCTAATGTATTGAGCGATATGCATTGAGTGGTCGCCGGCATCGGGTCGCTCCGGTGCTGGCGATCTGGCGCGTTTGCGGCGCCCATCAGGCGCGTAGAGTGGTCGAGCGTATCTTTGGAGGGTTCAACATGAACCTACGTTTTCGTGTTCTTCCGCTGACCGCTTCCCTGGGCTTCGTTCGTGCCGGCAGTTCTGCCATTGCTGAGAGATTGCTCCAGTTCCGATGGCCCTTCGTCGTGTTTGCCGCCGCGCTCTCGCTGAGCGTCGTTGGCGTGGGGGCATCGCAGTCACCTCCGAGCACGGCACCCCCGATGCCGGACTACTTGGAGGTGCCCGGGATCTACGAACGGCCGATCTTTGTCGCGGCCGAGCTGACCGTGTTACCCGATGGTCAGATCAATCGAGCGTTCTTTCCAGATGAATACCTTGCAGACGGTTTCGAGCTTTTCCTTTCACGAGAGCAAACCGACGGCTGCATCTTGGCTCGAGATACGACGGATGCCCTAAGCCGTAGCCCCGGGAGTCACCAGGATCTCGCCAGCGCAATTGGGGCCACCGACAATGTGATCGAAGCAGAGGTTTCGGGCAGTCGCTTGGGCTTTACCTTCGAGCGGCCTGGCACCCTTATCCGTCTCGACGTCATGGCGGTGCTCAAGGGCAGCGCACCAGCCGAGACCAAGTACATCCATTTCCCGGTCGGCGATCTCGATGTCGGTGGTACGAGGATCTGTGCGAGAAGCTCGATCTGGGGTGAGCTTCCCCGCGTCGGTGATCGGGTCATCGTGCTGTTCAACGGACACCAGCATAACCAAGCGGTACCCGTGCTCGCGATCGCTCCATCCGGAGTCTTGACGGTTCGAGATGGACGGATCGCCAGTCTCCCCGCGCTGTACCGCAAGACCAACGTGGAGCTGCGCGGCCAAGACGGTTCCCAGGTTTCGGCGGCGGTGCGCCTCCAGGCTCTCGAAGCCGGCGAGGAATGATGAGCGCGCCAGCGCGCTGGCCTTTCCGACACTTGACGCTTATGATGACTGCCTTCGCTGCCGTGGCCTTGCCGGCCTCGGCGGGGCCATGTGTGAGCGCGACGAACCCCGACGTCACCGGTATCAACTCGATCACGATGGTATCAACTCGATCACGATCAATGTCACGCCTGCCGCTGCCAACATCGTAGCCAGCGGTGCTACGACCATCCGGCGGGGGTTGCGAGTATGGAACGAAGACGCACCGTGCATCGACTCCCAGCGTCCCCATCCGTACCCCATGTTCGTGAACTCATGTTCGTGAACAGCGGCGGAAATCCTGCCATCAATGTGGTCAAAGTAAATGGTAGGTCCGACTTTTTCCAAGAGGAAGGAGGAAGTGGGAGTTACGCGTGCTCTTCATGGGATCCTGTTTCGCGCGAGATCCGTCTCTACACGAAGCTCCCATGGAACGGCGACACCGCCGACCTGGCCAACTGCGATTGGGGCACGAAGGAGCGGGCCATTCTGCTGCCCGATCGTTCTGGATCTCGATGACAACGGGTTCTCGTTCACCGGCGTCAAGGAGGATCCGGTGTCGTTCGACTGGGATTCAGCGGCGACGTAGGGGGAACAACCACTAATCTCGACCTCATGCATTGAGCGATATGCATTGAGTGATCTGGCCAGGAAATGTAGCACTTCGTTGCGAGGCGCTGTAGATGCCTGGATATCCGCATCATTTGAGGGGGGCTGAGCCGGCCGTTCACGGGGACGAGGATGCGCGGCAAGTCCGGTAGGATCGGACCAACGGCTTTGGCGTTGATTCTCAACATGTTGCCGTGGTCCGCCGGTGGCGCCCCTTCGATGAAGCGACTTCGAATCAGAATTCCACAGTGGAACGGTCGGTTTTCCCGTTGGGGACGGCGACTGTCCGATCTCTTCCCGCTGACGATACGGGGTACGGTCGTGGCTGCGCTCTCGATGCTGGCGCTTTGGCCGTTCGGGGTCGACAACCTCGACTTGGTGCTGTTCGTCGTCGGTATTGCGGGCCTGGTGTTGGTGGTGTTGTCGGCGTTGCTGGTGGTGGCGGCGACCCTGTGGGTCCGAGGCCGACTGGATGCGGGGGTGACCGAGACGCTGTACCTCGAAGCCGGTTCCCCCATCCGCACCGGATTTCGCGCTCCTGGTTTGCAGGCCCTTCCCCTGGTCGAGATGCGATGGGTCTGGCTCACGCCACGCAAGGTCGCCATGCGGTTGCGGACCCAGGCGACACGGAAGCTCGAAGAGGTCATTGCCTCACGCCGTACGGCACAATCGAGCATCGTTCGTCGATTTACGATCTTCGATGTCTTTGGCCTGAGCCGGATCAGCTGGCAGCGGACTGAGGCCGTGCCGGTGACCGTGTTGCCGAGCGTGGGGCGCTTGCGCTCGATGCCGGTGGTGCAATCGCTGTCGGCGACCGAGGGGTTGCCCCATCCCACGGGTGCGCCCGAGGGTGATCGCATGGAGATTCGGCGCTACGTGCCGGGCGATTCACCGCGCCACATTCTGTGGAAGACCTATGCGCGAACCCGCGAGCTGAACGTGCGATTGCCCGAACGAAGTGTGGACCGTGCAGAACGCACAGTGGCCTACCTGGTGACGGGGGCAGGGGATGAGCCGGCAGCTGCGGCGGCCCGGGTGGCGCTCGAGAGCGGCGCTCTGGGCGACCGATGGGTATTCGGCGCGGATGGCCATCCCGAACCGGTACAGACGCTCGAAGAGGCCACCCGCGCCATTGCCGGCTCGGGCGACGTGGCTGAAGCGCAAAGCGGTGGTGCTGGGCTCGAGCGATTCTTGGATCGGCTGGCAAGGGAAGACGGTATTCGGAACCTGCACTGCGTTGTCTTCGCGCCTGCGACGACGGGACCGTGGACCGACCGGGCGTTGGCCGCAGGTAAGGCTTTTGGCGGTCGGCTGTCTTTCGTGCTGGCAACGGACGGTGTGGTGCAACCGCGCCAACGAAGCTGGTGGCGCCGTGTCTTGTACACCCCGGCCCAGGAGGCAGGAACCGCTGCGCCTGAGCTTGAAGGTGCCGTCCGCATCCTGGCGTCGGCGGGTAGCCCCACGGTGGTCGTCGACCGGGCGAGTGGCCGCGTATTTGGTGAGACCCACCAACGACAACTGGGGCTGGCTTCATGAGCGCTACGCGCAAGGCATACAGTTCGCGCAAGGCATTCGGTTATCGCGTGGGTCTGCGCGCAGTGGCCATGGGGGGTGCGATGGCGCTCCTGTGTTGGCCGCTGACCACGCCCGCTGGTATTGCGGCCGCCGCGGTGGGTGGCGTTCTCGGCGTGATTTGGGGCAACCGAGCCGGGCATGGACGCTTGCGTTTGGGCAGCGGCCTGGGTCTGGCGCTGGTCGGTGCGGTGTTCGCTGTGGCACTCACCCGGGGTTTGGTCGGGTGGTCACCGGTTGCGAGTACGCTCGGGCCGCTTGGTGCCTTGGCTGTTGGTGAAGTCGTGCGCTGGTTTGGCCTGGTTCTGGCGACCGTGTTTGCGCTGCGGTTGCTTGCCGTGCGTTCGCTGCCAGCCGCGGCGTTCGAAGTGTTGGCCGTAGCCTTGGCCGTTACCGCGACGGTCATTGCGCATCGTGGGGGCATGGTTCATCGGCCGCTACCGATCGGCGACTGGGCATGGTCGAGGGGAATCGACCCGGGGATCATCCTGCTCGCGGTGGGTGGGTTGGCGAGCTTGGTCCTGGCGGCAATGTTGTTTGATCGCCGGCTGCCCGACCGCCGGTCGCGCTCGGTGTCCCTCGCGCTGGATGGTATGGACGACGAGCCGGTGGGTTGGCGTCGCCGGCTGCTTCATTTCAGCGCACTGGTGCTGGTCGCCCTGTTTTTGCTTTTCTTCATTCGGACCATCGGTCCCCCGGCACCCCAAGCGGGCGGCGACCTCGGTTTGACCGGCGATCCAGCGGAAGCCGATGAGGATCCGGATGGCAAGGAAGGCGGTGAAGGTCAGCGGGACGGCCGCAAGGACGATCAACTCGGGGATATCCCCTTCAAGAACGAGTACAGCAGTGGCGGCAACGAAGCGCCGGTCGCCGTGGTTGTCCTGCACGACGACTACGCGCCGCCTTCGGGGGTTTTCTATTTTCGCCAGTCGGCGTTCTCCCAATACAACGGGCGTCGGTTGGTCCAGGCGACGAGGGAGGGCGTGGATGGCGACATCGTTGCGCGCTTCCCCAGCGAGGTTCAGGCGATCGAGAACGCTCCACCACTCGGCGAAAAGCGCATGGCGCTGCCCACCAGCATCGGCCTGTTGGCGGAACACGTTCGGCCCTTTGCGCTTGACGCGCCGGCGGAGCTGAAGCCCATTCGTAATCCGAACCCAACGCGTTTTCGGCGGGCCTTTGCGGCCCGGTCACACGTTCAAACGGTGCACTACGAAGACATCGTCGGCAGTCCAGCGGGTAATGCGGGTTGGGACGATTCCCAGTGGCGTCATTACACTGAAGCGCCAGTTGACGATCGGTATCGCGCCTTGGCGTCGAAGCTGATCGAACGCCTGAAGCCGGAGTTTCGTGACGATCCGCTGGCACGTGCGCTGGCCATCAAGGGCTACCTCGATGAGCAGGGCATCTACAGCCGCAAGAGTGGTCATGCGGATGCCGGCGATCCCACCGGTTCGTTCCTATTCGGTGACCTCACCGGGTACTGCGTCCACTTTGCCCACGCTGCCACCTACTTGTTTAGGAGCCTCGATATTCCGGCGCGGGTGGCGGCCGGTTACGCGGTACCTGAAGATGATCGTGCGGGCGGCTCGGCGTTGATGATCCGCGGTCTCAACGCCCATGCATGGCCGGAGGTGTACCTCGACGATGTGGGTTGGGTGGTGGTCGACCCGGCTCCGCAGCAAACGTTGGATGAGGTGCCCCAGTCGCCCGATCAGACCTTGCAGCGAATGCTGGGTGAGATGTTGCGCGACCAACCACCGCAGCCCGACCTCGAGCCGTCGTTGATCGAGAGGCTGAGCTTGGCGGCCCTTGCTGGTTGGCTGTTGATCGCGGTGATGGCTGCCAGCCTGTTGTCCTACCTGATCAAGATCTACCGCCAGGTGGTGCCCATGATGGCGCCCGGCGTCGCGGCCTATCGGCTCACCTACCGTGCCGCCCTCGACCAGTTGGCGGAAGTCGGTCTTCGACGGCGATTCGGCGAGACTCGCGAGCGGTTCGCCCGGCGCAGCGAGGCGCGTGCGCCGTCGTTCGCACGGCTGAGCGCCCTTCATGTCGGCGTCGCCCTCGGTTCGCGTCATGCAACCTCGGCTGAGGATTGGCATGCCATGACCGGCCGCGTTCGCAAGGAACTCGGTGAGTCAACACCCACGTGGCGACGCCTACTCGGCACGCTCGACCCCTTCTCGTGGCTGCGCGCCCGGTAGCCAGATTTCAGTAGCCAGATTCAGCAATCTTTGATCGATGTCCACTGCCCGGAGAAACCATGACGACGAGTGAAACCGCCACCGGTGTCTTTGAGGACGAGCCCACGGCCGAAATCGAGCCCGAGGCGACCCAAGCCACCGATGGTCTGCCAACCGAGCCTCAAGCCGGGTTGCCGGACGCCGATGTGTCGGCAGAACCGCCGGTGCTCGCGTCCCAGGATGTTACGAGCCCCGAAATCGAGGCGGCTGCGGCACCCCCTGTGCCCGTAGCCGTGCCGGGCCCGTCCGTCCCACGGCCGCCGGTGCTTTCGGAGTTAGAGCGGGCGTTGGGGGTGGTCGCGCGGCTACGGTCGCGGGTGCAGGCGCAGATCCTGGGTCGAGACGAAGTAGTCGATCTGGTGCTGGTGGCCCTGCTCGCCGACGGGCACGTCCTGCTCGAGGACTATCCCGGTTCTGGCAAGACCACCTTGGCGAAGACGTTGGGGCTTTCGATCGTCGATGATCAGGACGATGTTGGTGAAGCGGACATCGTGCCGTTTCGCCGGATTCAGTTCACCCCCGATTTGCTGCCATCGGACGTGACGGGGGTATCGGTGTTCGATGCGTCGACCAGTCGTTTTTACTTCCGCCACGGACCGCTGTTCGCGCATGTCGTATTGGCCGACGAGATCAACCGGACGTCGCCCAAGGTGCAGGCGGCCATGCTCGAGGCTATGGCCGAGAAGCAGGTCACCGTCGACAACGTGACCCACGCTCTCGACCCGTTGTTTTTCGTGATCGCGACCCAGAACCCGCTCGACCTAGCGGGCACCTATCCGTTGCCGGCGCCGCAACTCGATCGCTTCCTGTTCAAGATCCGCATGGACCATATCGATCGCGATGCCGAGCTGGCGGTGCTCGATACCTACCGAACCCGCCGCGATCAAGATCGCCCTGACCTGCCGCGGGTGTCGCGCGACGAGGTTTTGGACGCGCGGCGAGCGGTGGAGGAAGAGGTTGCGATCGACGATGCGATCAAGGCCTGCTTGGTGGATGTATCTCGCAACCTGCGGAGCGAAGAGCGTGTCCTCCAAGGGAACTCGACCCGCAGCCTGGTGCTCATGCTGCCGGCATTGCAGGCCATGGCCGCGGTCCGGGGACGCGACTACGTGACCAGTGACGATGTGGAAGCATTGGCGCCTCGCGTGTTGGGTCACCGTGTCGAGCTTGCGCCGGGCGTCACCGGCTTTGACGAGGTCCTCGCGGAGGCGATGGCGGGTCCGCTCGAGGCGTTGGCCCGCAAGACCCTCCGGCGCCGTTGAGCCAATGGGGACGATGACCAGGCCAATCCAACCAGGCTTCGGTGAGAGGCCTGTGAACCAACCGCGGCGGGCTGTGAAGCGGGATGGCTGGCATTGGGTTGTCGTGGGTTGCCTTTTGGGCGCCTTCAGTCTGGTGTTCGGAGTGGCCATCGGTCGGGCACAAAGCGTGTGGGATGAGGCGCTCGAGTCGTTCGACACCACGATTGTGCCACCCGGTTTTGGGGATTCCGTTCGGGCGTATCTCGGGCTGGAGTTGGTCAACGAGGGCAAGCTGATCAGCGCGCGGGAAGCAGCCGAGGCGGTGTTGGCGGAGAACCCGGACGACTTCGCTGGGCACTTCCTGCTCGGTGTGGTCCTGCACCGGGCCGAGGGCAGCTTGCCGCGGGCGCTGTACCACCTCAAACGCAGCCGTGAGTTGTTCGAACGCCTCTATGGCCCCAGCCCGACAGCCATGGCACCGTGGCGTTGGCATGCCCTCGCCTTGGCCGAGCTCGCCTACGTTGCGGGTAGCATGGATCGTCATCTGGAGAAGATCGACTACTTGCGCCTGCGTGACGGACTCTACGATCCGCCCTGGCCCGCCGATCGCGGCTGGCCTCTGATGCGTTTACGACGGTATGACGAAGCGCGCGCAGCCGCTGAAGCTGGGTTGCTGTTGGATGACCGGGGCCAACAATCGGCCGCGCGCACGGCCCTGTGCGCGATCGAGGCGGAGCAGCACCACCGACAACGCGCGGACGAGGCCTGCGGCGCAGCGGTCGAACTGGCCCGCCGGCTTGGCCCGCAAGGGCCGACGGTATTTACCAATGCCGGTGAGGCAGCCCTCGGCATGCTGCGTTTCGACGTCGCCGAGCGTTTGATCCTCGAGGGTACGGATCACTTTGCCATGAGCACCGTATCCAATCCATGGATGGATCTCTTGCTTCTCTACCTGGGGCAAGGCCGCATGGCGCCAGGGCTCGACGCGCTGCGGGAGATGTTTCGCTGGCGCAACCGGCAACCGGCCTTTGTCCATGTCCAAAACCAAAGCGAGATCGATATGGCGGCGGTTGCCTTCTTGTTGGCGGCGGGGCGCTATGAAAAGGCAGCGACGGTGACCGCGCGGATCCTCGAGCGTCCCGATCGCACCGGTTTTTCGTCGTCGGAGGAAGAGCAGATGACGGCAGCGGCCGCGATTCTGGATGCGTTGGCGCATCGGTTGCGCGCCGTCGAGCTCGAAGAATCAGCATCTTGGCTCGCTTGGCGCGATGCCGCCAAGGCGCGCATGGCAGCCTTGGCACACCGGACCCGGGCCTGGCTGTCAACCCGTCGGGCCGCCTCGCGCATGGCCAATGCCCGGACCCTCGCGGCGACGCTGAAGCCCTATCTGGCGGGATCGGTCGAAATGCCCGAATGGCTGGAAGGCGAGCTGGTAAGCATCGTGGGGCCGGGGGTTATGGCTGCTGCGCTCGACGATGCGCGCCAAACCGAAACGCTGGAAAACGCATTTGGCTACTTCGACGCCTTTGCCGCCGAGATCGCCTTGCGTCAAGGTCGAGCATCAGCGGCGATCGACCTTGCGGCGTTGGCTGCCCAGGGCCTGCCCGAGAGCGAGTTGATGATTCAGGCTCGGGTGCAAGCGATTGGCGCCAAGGCCGCGCTGGCCGCGGGCGCTCGGCAGCGGGCGTTGGGGTTCCTCGACCGGGCCTTGCAGCTGGATCCCGGCGTCGTGCGCACCTTGGACATCGCATTGCCCACGGTCTTCGAGGCGGCGGGTGGCCCGCTGGCGGAGCAGGTCGTTCGGCATCTGCGGCGATCGCCGCGTTTTCGGACGCTGCGCGGTGGTGGCGCGGGTTTTCGGTTGCGGGTGGAGGCAACCGGTGCGGGAGGGCAAGCCACCCTCTTGGGGCCGCGCAATACGGTGTTGGCCCGTGTCGGGGTGACGCCGCGGGCTGGTGAGGACACCGATGCGGTGGCGCGTCGCTTGGCGGCTGAACTCCACACCTGGGCGTTCTCGCCGCGCGTCGATCTCACCGAGGCCGACTTGCGCAGCCTGGATGGCTCGCCCACCGCGGCCGGCGGCCGCGGTGCCGAGCGGTTGCGAACGGTGCTCGACGACGTGATTCAGTAGCCGGCTTCGCGAGTCGCGACCGGTCAGCCGTCGCCAAAGAGCTCGAGTACGAGTGCGGTTTGAAACGCGGCGGCAGCAGCGGTGACCTGACGTTTGTCGTGTGGCATTTCGCGGGCCAGATGGCTCTCGAACGCTTGCAATCCCGCGGTTACGACACCGAGGGTACTGGGGTGGTCGTGAACGGCTTCGATCAGGCGTCGGACCGCTTGATCGAGTGCTGTGTCGCTAGCGGCAACAGGTGCTGAGGTCGAAATCATGGGGTGGTTCCTTCGCTGGTGCGGGCCATTGTGGTGCTCCTCGAAGAATTGGGCGTTTGAGACGGCCGAATTGTTACCGCGAAGCGTGACCAGATCGCACGATGGGCGTGAGCAAACCGTGAAGTCTCATTGGTATTGATACGTGTTTGTTTCCGCGCATTCACGTTGGGTCTGAAAACCGCTGGTGCGAATCACCCACTCAAACACGGCAAGCGATACCATCGTGCTTTCTCGATCCTCTCTGCTTCGAACCGAGGACACCATGTGGAAAAAGCACGTCCCTCTATGTCTGACCCTCTTGCTGATGACAGCCATCGGCACGACGATGGCTGTCGTGCCTTCCGCTCTGGTGGCCCAGACACCTTCGGACGCCGACACTGAAGAATGGCAAGCGCTTGGCCGGCGCCCAGGCGAAGGCGAACAATGTCTGGTGTGTCGCCAGCGGATCCACGGCGACGAGGTCGTCGAGATTCGGTACAAGGGCCGCAGGTTCTTCGTCGCAGCCAAGATGATCGATGCCTTCGAGGACGATCCCGATACCTACTTCCGCGCGCTCCAGGCTCGCTCGGCGTGGTTTGACGAACGGACCCATGAAGGCCGTCAGGTGGCCTGGGGCTGGGTCGCGATCGGTTGCTACGTGTTGATCGGGCTGGTGTGTGCCGCTATTTGCGGCTTCCTGGCGATTCGTCGATCACTGGCACCGTTGCCATGGTTCTTCGCTGGCTTGGCCGGCAACGTAGTGGCGCTCGTGTTTCTGTTGATCTCGCCGCGAGGAGACCCGGCGTCGGTGAGCGCCGCGTCTCACGCGCCCGTACCCTGCCCAGCCTGCGGCGCAGGCAATCACCCCTCTTCGTCGGAGTGTGGGCGTTGCCAAGCCGCGCTCGTGCCTACCGTCGAGTCCGAAGTGACCGGGACGATCGCCCCGGCCGGAGGTGCATCATGAGCGTACGGTCTTGGATCGAGACACTCTTGGCGAGTGGAAGTCCGTCCGAACACAGCCGGCCGGACATCGGCGTAGGCAGCGAGTCCAACGTCAAGGGACTGCACATCATCGGGGATCTTGCTGGTGCGCCGGTGATCAAGATGGCCATGGCGCAGGGGGTGGAGGTGATTGACTACATCGCCGCACTACCCGAAATGAGCTCCCGCGCGACTGGCGAATCGCTCGACGTGTTGATCGTGGGTGCGGGTGCCGCGGGGCTCAACGCGGCCCTGGCAGCGAAGGACAAGGACCTGCGTTTCGTCGTGCTCGAGAAGGAAGCGATCGCCAACACCATCGAGAATTTTCCGGAAGGGAAGTGGATCTACGCCGAACCCGACACGTTGCCGGCGAAGGGGAAGCTCTGGCTCGATGGTGCCCGCAAGGAAGACCTGGTCCAACGATGGAATCAGATCGTCGAGGACAATGGCCTCGATGTGCGCACTGGCGAGGCGCTGGAGTCGCTCGAACGCCAGCGCGACGGCGGATTCGTGGCCCGATCGGGCCAGGGTACCTATCGGACCAAGAAGGTGATTCTCGCCACCGGGCAACGAGGCAACCCGCGCAAACTGGGCATTCCGGGTGAAGAAATCGAGCAGGTTTACCATCGGCTTTACGCGCCCACCAAGTACCGCGATGAGACCATTTTGGTGGTCGGTGGCGGCAACAGTGCGGTGGAAGCAGCGCTGACGCTCGCGGTGTGCAACAAAGTTGTGCTGTGTTACCGCGGCAGTGAGTTCAGCCGCTTGTTCAAGGACAACCGTCGGCAGCTCGACCAGGCGATCGCCGATCAGAAGATCGAGGTCGTCCTGCACGCCAATGTCGAGCGCTTCGAGTCAGGTAAGGCGTCCATCGCGATCGACCGCGGCGGTCATCGTGAGACCCGCGAGCTGGCGATTGACCATGCGTTTGTTTTGATTGGTGCCGAGCTTCCGGTGAAGTTCCTTACCAAGCTGGGAATCCGCCTCGAGAACCAGTGGCACGGCCGAACGTGGTGGAGCCTGGCTTTGACCGCTGCGACCTTTGTTGGACTGTGGTTGTTTGGCGGCAGCCGGGGTGGCCAACCCGCGTGGGACGGGATGGGCGATCTGTGGCCCACTGTCGGTGGCCTGGTCGCGTTGGTAGCAGCCGTTGGATTGGTGGTCCGCGGGGTCCGGGGCGACCGCTGGTCGTGGCTCGGCCTTTCGTTCTTCGTGTGGTATTCGATCTATGGCATCAAGGTCGGCAGCGGCGAGGAATTCTGGCCATACAAGGGTTGGGGTTACGGCACCCTGTCGTTCTTCGAGCGCCCCTGGGCCTTCTGGTACACCGTGATCTACACGGTTTTGATGACGGTCTTCGGGATCCAGGCGCTCAAGCGGTGGGGGCTCGATCGGCGCGACACGGTACAGATCTGGCGTTACACGAGTCTGTTGTCGTTCCAGTGGCTGTTTTTTTTCATCATTCCCGAATTTCTGTTTCAGTGGGCCGTGAAGTATCAATGGGTGGGTGAGCAGCTGGCGAGCGATCCCCAGTTTGCCGACCAAGCCTGGCGTGCCTATGGCTTGATCTATGCGTGGCCGCTGTTCTTTTACACCTGGCTCTACGACCCCCATCAGATTTGGGTGGTGTGGGGTGTTGTGCTTACCTTCGGCTTGGTACCGCTATTGGTCTTGTTTCATGGCAAGCGTTACTGCTCGTGGATTTGCGGCTGTGGCGGATTGGCCGAGACCTTTGGCGATCGTTGGCGCCACCTGGCACCCAAGGGCAAGCTGGCAACCAAGCTGGAAGCGATGGGGACACCGGTGTTGTTGTCTGCGATTGGGGTAACGATCATCTTGCTCGGCAAGGACGCCTGGGGCTTGGCGAAGACCGCTGATTGGGGCATCTACGGCTATCGGTTGATCGTGGATGTTTGGCTGGTGGGCATCCTGCCGGTGACGCTGTATCCCTTCATGGGCGGCAAAGTGTGGTGTCGTTTTTGGTGCCCCCTGGCCAAACTCATGCAGTTCCAATCGAAGTTCTTTACCAAGTTTGGCTGGTCGCGTTTCCACATCGTTGCGAATGACAAGTGCATTGCTTGCAACGAGTGCTCACGCAATTGTCAGGTTGGTATCGATGTCATGCAGTACGCGCTCAAGCAGGAGACGCTCGACAACGCCACGTCGTCGTGCATTGGCTGTGGCATCTGCGTTACGGTTTGTCCCATGGACACGCTTTCCTACAGCAAAGATGGAAGGCCGCTCCTACCGGTCGTCGAGTGAGCAGTTCCGGCACGGGCACGCGAGGCGATTCGCGCGTTGACCTACTTGCGACGTCACGGTACCGAATCGTCCCATGGGCGAATACGAAAGCGTTTCGCACAGACGATCGACCAGCTCAGGGCTGTTGTGACCGACATCGACGAGGCCACCGCACAGCGGGTGCCAGCGACAGGTGGTTGGTGCGTGCAGGAAGTGATCGATCACCTGTCGGTGACCAACGAGGCAGCCGTTGCCGAGCTTGCGGCCCTGGTTGCCGGTCGGGTCCCTGAAGATGGACCGATCCCGGCGAGCCTACAATCGCCGGATCCGCTCGCTTCGTCGTGGAGCGACGCCTGTGCCCGTAGCGCAGCGGCCGATGCGGCCCTCCTTGCGATACTGGATACCGCGAGTGACGCGACGCCCGTCGAGGCCAAGGCGCCGCTGGCAATGGTGATCAAGGCAAGGCACGCGATGAAAGTGGTGGTACCCACGTCTTGGCATGGGTCGAGTCGCTCGATTGGAAGGCATATGCGGTCGCCTATCGAGCCCACGGTTTGGAGCACGTCGCGCAGATCGAGCGCATCGTGGCCGCTGTGTCTTCTACCGCAGGGTAGGCCCTCGACGGTCGCAACCCGTTTCTGTCAGGCCGCTGTCCGAGGCACCTCGCGCAGCTCCGTGGCCAGTTGCGTACCGATGGCCGAGCTAAAGACATAGGTCAGCAAGATGAGTGAATCGCCCGGGAAGACGGTTAGTTGGAGTTGCGGATTGAGAAGAATGTTCTCTCTCGCGCTGTCGTCGGCTCGAATGACGCCCGCCAACAAAATGGTATTGCGGCGCTCGGCAAAGCCAGGGATTTCGTCGCAAGAATTGGCATTGTAGGCGAGAGTTGCGTGCTGCGCCTCGAGAAAACTCAGTGGGGCGCAGTCGTCGGGGATGCGATATTCGTAGAATTCATTCGTATCGACAGAGGAAGTCAATAGGCGTCGGTAAATGTTGCTCACGTGGCTTACGCGGGTCGCCTGACAGATCATGCGCCAGGTCCACTCGTTCGAGCAAACGTCCGTGAGGCGGAAGCATGGGTCGAGAAGGACGTCGATGTTACGAGCGTCTTCACACCAAACAATGACCTGCACGGAGCTGTCTTTGCCGAGTGCATGTTGAAGCTTCAGTACCGTGACCATGGTGGCGCTGTCTGGCTCGGCATGGGAGAGGTCGGGAAAGACGATGATGCTGCGGGCCTTCTCCGGTTGTGTCAGGCGGAGCGCAATGTCGTCTTTGCTGTCGCCGGAAAGGCCGATGACCTTCATGATGGTATCGCCGGCACCTTCGGTGTGGGCTGGCGGCAGCGCGAATAGCTCGTGCTCTGGGAGATTCGACGCGTGGTGGGTGCCGAGGCTGGGCAAGCCGATATCGCTGGTCGATTTTGTTAGAATGACGACGTTCGGGTCCGCGCGTCCGTCCATGTTGTCCTGTGTTCGTAGCTGACGAATGACGTGTTCGGTGTGATCGTGCCAGTTGACGATGACGAAGTGGTCGTCTAGGCGCATGGAATCCTCACGTTTGATGTTGTTTCGCAGATAGGTCAACACGGGTGGCAACGCAACATGAATCACGCCTGCCAAGGTACTGACGCCGATCAAGAGTGGAATGCTCAGCCACAGCAGCTGGGCGATCCGGTCCACGGGAAAGAGCTTCTCGGCCGAGAAGGCACTTGCGATGTAGTGCAGAACCATCGGCAGCAGCTCAAAATAGGAGTGTTCGACGAAGGGCGACAGCGCATCGGTGCCGTACCGCAAGTAGCGGGCGAGCTCCAGGCGCCAGACTGCGAAAAGGCAAAGGTGGAGCCATGTGACACAGAAGGTGACTGCCATGGTGCCAGTGACCAGAGGGGATAGCTCCAAGACGGACTTCCCGTGGCCGAGCTGCGCCAGTGCACGGTGTCCCGCGGCCAAACCCAGGGTTGCCATCAAGACCGCGACCACCAACTCGACGGCGCCTCGGTCGGTTCGTCGGCGAAGAAGCGACCGGTGAGGTGAGAGCACGAGTCCTTGATCGCGGCCTGCGGCATAGGAGTTGATTGCCTGGTAGATCTGTTCGACCCGAGCCGAAGTTGGACTCACTGTATTGGGAAGCTGGCGTTTGCCAAGGGTCGTCAGGTAGGCCTCTCCTCGAGGGGCATCGACTTGTGCAAAGAAACCACCGATGGCGGAGACAACTGAGGTGGGGAGGGTTTTGCTGGCGACCAGCAGCGCCGGTACTTCGAGCAAGACTGAGTCGGTCTGATAGGCATGGACCCGTTTGGTCTCATAGACCTGAGAGTAGGCAGCTTTGAGATGGCGGGCTTCGGACGGAAGGAGCGAGATCAAACGCCCTCTGCCGGCGTCCAATCTACGTTCGATTTCCGGGTGTCCAGCACCTGCGACGATCATGCCGCCAACTGGGATCTCGGTGTCGCTGGCGCTGCGGTTCCAGAATGACCGGCGATGGGTGCGGGAGCGGCCGGAGGTGTCCTGGTGTGACGATCCTCCAAGGCTCGATAGTAGGTTGAGGGCGGTCACCAAAGTGCCGCTTCCGAGGGGCCCGAGCGAAAGGTCTTGCCAGTGGCGTAAGTGGTCCGCCAGATCAGAACTCGGCGGGAGTCGAGGCCCTTCGGCGTAGATGTGTAGGTACTCAGGAAACGTCCGTGCCAAGGCGACGACTTCTTTCTGCAGGTGGTGGGGAGTGGGATAGAGTTCGTGGCCTCCGTGACGAAAATAGTAGGCAACATCGCCTTGGGCGAAGCCAATAAACGAGTGGAGTGGATGAGCTGGCTGGCTCGCGATCGCGTCGAGAATGTCCATCGACCCAGCAAGCGGCTCGCCAGTTATGGCCCGATCGGCCGACCCAGCAAGCGGCTCGCCAGTTATGGCCCGATCGGCTCTGACCCGATCGGCCGCGCGTACTGAAAGACCTAGTTCAGGTTGGGACGCCAGATGCGCCAATACCAGGTGACAGAGCGCACGGTAGTGGTCCGAGCCCTCAGAGTGAAGACAGACGATTTCGGGCACTTCGATGTCACCGTTTTCTGCCTGTACGGCGGGGTCCAAGAGGGCGCCCAGACAGAGCGCAACGAGAAACCGAGTCGAATGGGTTGGATTCATGATGTTGACCGAGGGTGTGGCTCGATACTTGTAAACGCGTGCTGTGAGTGCGCAAGGGACCATCCATGCTGAACGGGATACCAAAAGTGTGTCCAAGAGTCGTGTCGTGGCCGCATCGTGGCCCCGCTGCTGCCGGAAATCCGCTTGTAGTCTCAGGGGGCACCAATATCGAGGCTGGCACGGATCCGGATGGCGTGGCTGGCCCGCGTGGAGAAAGACATGGCACGAAAAGTGGTTCGTAAGCGTCACGCGTTGCTGATTGGGATCGACGAGTATCCGAACTTTCCAAGGGCCGCGCGGCTCGCTGGCGCCAAGGCAGATGCTGAGTGTCTCGGTGCCCTTCTGATCGATCGATTCGAGTTTGCGAGCGATGATGTCGAGCTCTTGCTCAACGCACAGGCGACGCGAAAGGGCATTGTCGCGGCCCTGGGTCGCATGCTGGAGCGGGTTGGCCCCGGGGAGGTCGTTTGGCTCCATTTCAGCGGCTATGGGTCACTGAGAGGCGCCACGATAAATGATGGACTCTTGTTCACGATGATCGAAGGTTGGTCGTGACGGTAATCGGTTCTTGAAGGTTGGCAATTTTGTACTCGAGGTATTGGACATATCCGGGTTCGAGTGCGAGGTGGTTTTGCTGTATTTCCTGGATGACGGGGACGAAGTAGTGGAGAGAGGCTACGGGCTGTAGCGGATAGGCGTCGAGTGGACGGTAGCTTCTCCTGGTAGCGGCAAGGAGTAATGCGACCCGGATGATTTCGATACCGACCCCATTGTCGTGAAGGTGTTCGGCGAGTCGTCGATCGGCGATCCGTATTCTTCCCCTCGTGCCGGGTGTAGCCTGGTAGAGGGCGAGTACGTGTTGGACGAACTGGTTGCGGTCGAGTTTGCTCATTGCTGGGTCAAACGTTGCGGGTTGAAGGCCTCGAAATAGAGCTTGGCGTCGATTTGTTCGAGTCGTCTGTGAGCTGCGGCTTCGAGTAAATCGTTGGCCATGTTGGCGAGTATTCGTAGGTTTCCGGCGGCGTGCTCGGCAAGCGTGTTGCACACTTCTTGAGTCATCAGATCGGGCCTCCCTGCCTTATCGAGTACGTGCTCGATCCAATCGAGCAGCTGTTTCGGTTTCTGATGGCCGAGGGTCAAACGGCCACGGATACGACTGGCGATGGGTATGAGATCTTCTCTGCGAAAGTGCCGGGTCAGTCGCGCATCTCCGGCCAGTACGACGGTGAGGAGCGACCTCGAGTCGAATTCGGTGGATGCGAGGATGCGCAGTTCGGCGAGTACGGTCGGGAGCACTTCCTGAGCTTCGTCGATGAGCAGGACAGGTCGGCAGCGCGTGGCCTCGATCTGAGCAGTCCAGCTCTCTCGCAAACACTTGAAACCGGCCCATCGGTTGTGTGGACTGAGCGGGACGCCGAAGAGATGTCCGATCTCGCGGTAGAAATCGGGTAGGCCGCTTTGAGGCCTGGCGAGGACACCGACCCTGGTGTCGGGCGTTTGGTCGAGATGATGGGCCAGCTGGCGCAGGGCGACGGACTTGCCGGTTCCTGGCTCTCCGGTAACGAGGGCGAATCCGCCGTCTCTGACCAGGCGATCGACGCGCCAAGAGAAGGTGTCGAGATCGTGAGATTTCCAAAGGACCTGGACGGGGACGTCAGGCGAGAAGGGATTCCATTTGAGGCCGTAGACTTCGCGCAGGTCGAGATGACGCATCAGGATTCCTCCGTCGGTAGGTAGGCAGGGGGTAGACCAGTGGCTGCGTACTCCTGCATGAGACGCTCGAGTAGTGGCGCCGTGCCTGCGGGCTCGGTCGTTTCCGGGATCTGTTCGCCAGCGCTGTGCCTTGGTTTGCGGAATCGGTCGGCATTGCGCGTGCGATCAAGCGGTGTGCATCGATCGAGGACGACGCCAGTGTGGTCATCGACGATCCAGACCCACCGCAGATCCCAGCTTGCGAAGCGAAGCGTGATCCGGTGCATGTGGCGGAAGCGATCGGGGATTTCGAATCGTTGGCCAGCTAGGCTGATCGTCCCGTCACTGCGCCTCTGAGTGCGGGTCTGGCTGGTGGTAAAGGCAAAGCGCAGGTCTTCGAGCGTTGGCGGGGGCCGTCCCACGCTGGGTCCGTCGAGCCACCGTTCGAGCGGCTCTTGTTTGGTTTCCGAGTGCGTGCTTCGGTGGTACCCCCTCTCGACCCAGGCGAGGGTGGCCCGATTCGACTCACGGAGTACATCCGCCCGCCCGAGAGTGATGAGAACGCGTTGTTTCGATCGGCCGTCTTCCCAGCGGTTCTCGACGATTTGCAGATACTCACGCGGCCCGGATTTTTTGATTCGAAAGAACACGGTTGCCTCCCAAGGACACCATGATTCTAACCATCAATTGCTAATTGTTAATGCGATGCAAGAGCGACGTGGCACCAGAATTGAGAAACTTTTCTCGGAAAATGAGCTCAAATCCGCGTAAGTCCTTTAGAATCAGCAGTCCAATTTATTGGACCGGAATTAACTGTAGAAGATCAGCTTGACTTGCCGTCCAACCCGAATGGCCATTCAGAACCCAGCAACAGGGTACCGCCGGGACCTGTGCTCGACTTGCCACCTGATGGTGGAGAAAAGCCCCCAGTAGCCGAACCAAAGGGTTGCCAGATTCTACGGGCAGCCGAAGACATGGCTGGCCATTTCGCGGACAAGTTCTTCCGTCGCTCGACTTGGGAGCGACTCGAGATGTGGCGAGATTCTAGTTGGATATTCGACCAGAGCGTACGCTTGGTGCAGCTGGGGAGATGCCCAGAGGCTGTCGTGTTGATGATGTTGATGAGCACGGTCGCGGCGAAGGAACTTCGCATGATGCGATCCGCCGACATTGGCCGTTACCTCCACAACTACGGGGGTTGCCTTGATGTGTGCCAACCAACCAGAACAGGCGTTGGGAAAGTTGGGTGCGGCCTATCAAGTTGGCTACAACAAAACGACGCTCAAGATGATGGGTATTGCAAGCCGGTTGGTGGAGTGGTCGTTGGAGGTACAGGTCAACCAAGAGCTTGAGGTGGAGATGCTGGTACGTCGATCGCAGAAGGCGCGGTAGATCAGAAAGGCCAGATCACCGGAATCAGCAGGGTTGCCAGGATCCAGACGGTGAGACTGATGGGCAGGCCGACGCGCATGTAGTCGGTGAATTTGTAGCCGCCCGGGCCGTAAACCAGGGTGTTGGTTTGGTAGCCGATGGGGCTGAGGAAGCTGGCGGAGGCAGCGAAGGCGATGCAGAAAGCGAAAGGCCGTGGGTCGACTCCGAGACCCGCGGCCAGGGACAGTGCAATGGGAGTCAGCAGCGCCGCGGTAGCGTTGTTGGACATGAGCTCGGTGGCGATCATGGTCAACAGGTAGAGGGCCGAAAGCACGGCGACGGGCCCATACGGACCTACGATGGCGATCAATTTTTGAGCGATCAGCTCGGCGCCACCCGTTTTTTGCAAGGCGAGGCCCAATGAAAGCGTACCGGCGATCAGCATTACGATGCGCATGTCGATCGCTTCGTAGGCCTCTTGGATGGTGATGCAACGGGTCAGCACCATCATCAAAGCGCCGACTAACGACGCGACCATGATGGGCGCGAAATCGACGGCTGCCGCCAGCACCACACCGAGGAAGATCAGCACCGATGCAGTCATCTTGCGCTTGCGGTAGCGCGGTGTCGACTGGTCTTCCATGATCAGCATGAAGTCGCGACTTTCGCGCAGGCTCTGGAGACGATCTTTGCGCCCCTGAATGAGAAGGGTGTCGCCCATCTGTAGCCGGACCCGGCCGAGTTTCTCGCGCATGTCGCCGCCGTGCCGACGCACCGCCAGCACGGTCGCCTGGAACCGCTTGCGGAAATCCGCTTGCTTGAGGGTCTTGCCAATCAGGCCCGAGGCCGTCGAGATGACGCCTTCAGCGAGCGCGATGTCGGACGACTCGAGGTCGGCATCGCTGAGTTTGACCTCGGGATGGATCTCCAAACCCTCGACGTGCCGCACCCGCATGATGTTGTCGATATTGCCCTTGACGATCAGCAGGTCGTCCCGCTCGAGCACGATTTCATGCAGCAAAGCGTCCAGGCGTTGCTTGTTGCGCCGGATGTCGAGCACTTCGATGTCATTGGCGAGGCTGAGGTTGCTTTGCTTGAGGGTCTTGCCGATCAAGCGTGACTTGGGTTGAATCACCAACTCGGTGAGGTACTCACGCAGGTGGTAATCGTCAGTCAGGGCCTCTTGGGTGCGGCGTGCGGGTAGCAATCGACGGCCGAACATGAGGAGGTAGGCGATGCCGAGAACCAAGAACAAGGCGCCGAGTTTCGAGAACTCGAACATCTTGAACGGCGCCTGGCCATGGTCGGCCAAGATCGAGCTGACGATGATGTTGGTGGAGGTACCCACGTAGGTGCACAGGCCGCCCAGGATGCCTGCGAATGACACGGGAATCAGCAGCTTCGAAGGGCTGATCTTGCGATCGCGCGCAATGCCGAGCGTGATGGGGATGAACATCGCGACGGCGGCGGTGTTGTTAATGAAGGCTGACAACAGGCCGGTCGCGATCAGGATGACGCTGAGTTGGCCAACTTCGCTGCGACCGCCGAGGCTCGAGATGCGGGTGCCCAGACGCACCACGGCCCCCGTCTTGATCAGGCCCGCGGAGAGCACCAGCATCGCGGCGATGGTGATGGGCGCAGGGTTGCTGAAGCCAGCGACACCCTCTTGCGGGGTCAATACTCCGGTTGCGACCAGGGCCGCGACGATCAACAGCGACGTGACGTCGATCGGCAGCAGCTCGGTGACGAAGAGAATCACCGCAATGCCGAGAATGATGAAGACCGTGATCATGTCGCGGTGATTCTATCCCGCGTCGGCCGTTGGGGTGGCGTGCTAGTAGTTGCTCTTGCCCTTGCGCTGTTCAGGCGGAATCACGTGGATACCGCCCTTGGCCATCACCTTGCTCCCCGCCGGGATGTCGCGGGTTACGACAGTGTTGACCCCGATCAGGACATCGTCACCGATCGTGAGCTCGCCGATGATTTTGGCGCCGGCCCCAATGAACACTCGGTCGCCGACGGTGGGCATGCGGGTGATGCTGTGACCACCGGTGGCGCCGATGGTCACCTGGTGCAGCAACGTGACATCGGAACCCAAATGGGCCCATTGGCCGATTACCAATCCCGTCCCATGGCTGATCGTGAGGCCGGGGCCGATGTGCGCGCCCGGGGCGATCTCGACTCCGGTCAATAGCAGGCTGAGACGGCCAAACAACGGACCAAAGAACGGCCACCGATGACGCTTGAACCAGTGCGCGATGCGATGGAGCACCACGGCCTGGTAGCCGTTGTCGAACAAGAGGCCCTCGACCGCCGCCCGGAAAAAGCCGATGTCGCGGCGTTTCTGGAGGTGCTCGGTATCCTGTCGAAGATTGGGGAATAGCGGCATGATCAGCTCGCGTGGGCGGTTCAGGCTACTCGGTGGTCGCGGACGGATCAAGGACCCGGACCTTTTGACGTACCAGAGGCTTGCCAGTGCGGGCTCCGAACCAGGCGATACGCGCCAAAACCAGATCGAGCTCGAGGTCATAGGCGCCTGGTCGACTTGGCCAGTCCATTTCGAAGGCGAGATCGGCGACCGCGCCGGATGCGACGGATTCCTCGAGCCAGATGGCAGGGCTCTCCCATGTGACGCCAGCCTCGGGTCCCCGTCGCGGGGTCAGCCGGGCCTTGCAATAGACCGGTGTGACGCCTTCGTGGTGCCAGGTCTGTGAGCTTGTGTTGCGAACTCGAACCCGCAGGGTGCTGTGACCATCGCTCTGGACCGTGGCTGGAACCTCTTGCGCGATGCGTTCGTAGGCAAACGACTCGCGCACGCGTTCCGGATCGCCGAGCAGCCGAAGTTGGGCCCGGGCGGGTTCGCCGCTGGGTGTAACGAGCTGAAGCCGAATAGCGCTGGTGTTGTATAGCTGGGTCGGATGCCACCAGTAGCGATGCCGTCGCCAGGCTGGTGAAGGGGTGAGGTCGACCACGGCGTCACGTCGTTGCCGATCGCTGGCACCCACCGGATAACGCCACTCGCCACGGTAGTCGGTGGCGATCAGGATCGCTTCCGCTGCATCGGTGGCTACCAACAACCGCAGCCGTTCGGGTGATTGCCAATCGGAGACCAGCAACTCGGCCGGAGGAACTCCAGCCGTCAGTTCGAAATGCCAGGGCCGTACGCGTGCAAAGGGGTCGACGAAACGTACGAAGAGATCGCCCCAGTAAAGCTGATGCCGTGCCAGGTCGACGGTCGTGGACTCGAACGGTGCGGCTCGGAAGATGCCCGCGTTTGCGTGGCTTTGGCTGGTGGCGTCGATCTCGTGGGTTCGGCTGATCGACAGCGCCGCCGAGCCATACGAGACGGCGGCGACCAGCCAGGTAAGGGCAAGCAGACGGACGCCGGGCAGGCGTCTCGGAGCCACCAGCAATGCCGGGTAAGCGGCCAGGAGGTAACGGTTGCCAATGAACGTGTGGCCACCGAAGTAGTTCCAGGGCATCCAGAGGATGAAGAAGAGCATTGCACTGGCGAATCCGAGCAGCGACGCTACGCCGGGGGCATCTGGGCGCCGAAGGGCCGCGAGGCCGAGCGCGATCGCGGCCGGGAAGTAGAACAGTAGGCCAGAATGGCGACCGACCCAGAAATAGACTGCGGCGAACAACGTCCGGTCGACACCGGCCTTGGGCTTGAGCGCCGTGTGGTGGGTTGCGGGGTCTCGGTCGAACTGGGCTTGGGCCGGTGCCGATGCTCCGACCGGGTAGCCTGTCGTGGGGGTAAAGCTGCTGCGAACGGCCCGGTATGGATTGACGTTGCCCGTCATGGCAGCGGTCAGTGCCAACCCCAGCAGCCAGGGTGCGAGGGTGGCGATGAGCAGTACCGTGGCGCGTCGGCCTCGCCGTTGCAAGGCCGCGGTCAACACGGGAATGGCCGCGATGGCTGCGTTGCTGGGACGCATGAGCACGCTCAGACCGAGCAACGCGGCGCCGACGAGCGGACCGCCAGGAAAACGGAGGAGCCTGCTGGCGGGCCTGGATGCGTCATCGGCGCGGGCACCAGACAAGGTGAGGACCAGGCCGATCAAGGCCAGGCACAGCTGCATGATGTCGCTCATACGCCAGAAAACGTAGGGGATGACGACTCCAGCGCCCACGAAGGTCACCAAGACCAGGCCAGCGTGGCCGTCGGGCGCTCGGGTGCGCAGGTAGGCGAAAGCCAATGTCAAAGCGAGTGCCAACAGCAAGCCGTTGAGCACCACGATCCCGGCGTCGCCAAAGAGCGCAACCAGCGGCGCCGCGGCCAACGGGAAGAGGACGGGCTTGGAATAGCTCGCGTTGCCGGCCGCGGTCTGTTGCAGGATGACCGTCGCGCTGCCCTCACCGTGTTCGGCTTGACCCGCGAGCAACCGGCTGCGATCGCGTGCGTCGAAACGCAAGTCGCGGTCTTGGACCAGGCTGTGGGCCATGGCCAGATAGGTGCCTTCATCAGCCCAGATCTGCGCCAATGGCGTCCGGCCTGGAAGCATGCATGCAAGCACGATCGTCGTGACGATCGCCAGCAGCGCGGCAGCGCGACCATGGGTCATGATGGGCGACAGGAGGAGACTGGGGTTATCCGGCGCGCGGTGATGCGCGGGCCCCGAGAATACCATGAGCTAGCCGATCAGGAGATCGAAGGCCCGTTGGATCGGATTGGTTGTTTGGGCAGCCAACGCGGCTTCGAGGTCGGGATCGCTGCCGCTAACCAGAAAGGCCTCGAGCCGTCTACGCAAGTCCGCGTCGAGTGGTCCGGCGGCGAGCCGGTTGGCCAGCGCTGCGACGGCGGGACCGGTTGATGGTGCGGTATCGATAGCAGAGCCGCCGTCTGATGGCGCCAAGGCTGGCGTGCTCGGCGGCTTTTGGGGTGTCGACGCCAACGTCGCTCCGACCACAATGCCATGGCGTCGCAGGCGATCCCGGCGAAAGGTCAAGATCGAGTCGACGGGGCGAGTATTGAGGATGTGTTTGCGCTCGAGCCAACCGCGCTGGGCCATGGCCAGCGCGTAGGTGCGGCGGGACAGGTGGGCTGGGCTGTGGGCGTCGGTATCGATCACCAAGGTGACCCCCGCTTCGCGCGCTTGCCGACAGTGGGTGTCGCTGAGGTCCATCCGGCGCGGGTTGCCGTTGATCTCCAGCGCCACGTCCAGGCGGCGTGCGGCGTCGAGCAAGCGCTCGAAGTCAATGGCATGGGGTTCCCGGCGGCCGAGTTTGCGACCGAAAGGATGACCAATGCAGTCGATCAGGCCGGTTTCCATCGCTTGAATGAGGCGCGAGGTCATGGTGTCGTCGTCCTGGTCGAAGTGCCCGTGGACGCTGCCGACGACCCAATCCAGCGGCCGCAAGGCCGACGCGTCGAGGTCCAGGCGACCGTCGGCCAGAATATCGACCTCGATGCCAGCCAGCAGGTGTACGGACCCAAACGATTCTTGGGTTCGAGCGAGCGCACGGCGTTGATCGCGCAGCCGCTCGGGAGTGAGGCCGTTGGCAACTTGCAGTGAACGCGAATGGTCGGTAATGGCGATGTACTCCAAGCCCAGTGCCGCAGCGGCTCGTGCCATGTCGCCGATGGATCCGGTACCGTCACTCCACGTGGTATGCATGTGGAGGTCACCCCGTAGGTCCTCTGGTTGGATCGGCACCGGCAGGTTTCCATGCTCGGCGGCCTCGATCTCACCCAGGTTTTGGCGCAAGGGAACGGGAATGAACGGGAGCTGGACGGCGGCGTAGATGTTTTCCTCGGTTAGGCCGGTATTGAGCCGCTGCCCGGTCTTGCGGTTCGACACACCGTGCTCGCTGATATGCAGGCCCAAACGGCCAGCGCGGGTCCGCAGGTTGATGTTGTGTTCCTTGTTTCCGGTGAAGGCGTGCAACCCGGCGCCCCAGCTTTCGGGTGGGAAGACCCAAAGATCGACCTGGCGTTGATCGTTCAAGCGAATGGAACCACCGTCGGTGCGACGGGTAAGCACGGCGCTGGCGTTCGGTTCGGTCAGAAATGCTTCGATCACGATCTCCGGTTCGCTACTCGAGGCCAGCAGATCGAGGTCGCCGATCATGGCGCGTTGGCGACGGACGCTGCCGCCTGGGCTGACCTGCTCACAGCCGTCGGCGGCGCGCAGGCGGTCCATGAGCGGGCGCAGCGCGGCTTCGGCCTCAACCAGAGGGATCTTGCCGCCGCGCGCCTTCGAAACCGCAATCTCCTCGAGCAAGTTGTGCACGGTCAAGGCGCTCAGTCGAGGCAGGTCGTTGAGCAGGCCCGCGTGCGCGGCGGCCTCCAGTTGCGCAATCGATCGGATGCCGAGTTGCTGGTGAAGCAAGCGGACCGTGCTGGGGCCCAGGCCGCGCAGTGCGAGCAACTCGCGCACACCGGAGGGGATCCGGAGCCTCAGGCGTTTCAAGTCGTCACACGTGCCTGTTCGCAGAATCTGTTTGACGCGGTGAACGGTGCCCGCGCCAACGCCTGGGGTGCGGGCGAGTGTGCCGTAACGCACCGCACGGGCGACCGGCTCCGGCAGGTTCTCGAGGATCTTTCCGACGTTGTGGAACGCCTTGGCGCGGTGACGGTCACCGCCTTGAATGCGCAGAAGCTCGGCCAACTCGTGGAAGACGGCGGCGACGTCGGCGTTGCTCATCCCGGCCATACGCGGAGGGCTCCTCGGATCTGCGCCACCGCGCAGTGGACCCGCAGTGGAACATCGTGAGGCTAGCACGAGGCAGACACCTGAGGGATCGATCCACCAGCTCGATGCAGTTCGCAGTGAACCTCACTGGTAGGAACGACGAGTACAATCCTCGCCCATGATGCCCGAGCCAACAGACGATCGCCGCAGGCGGACCTCGATGGGAATCCGCCGCCTTCAGACCACCGGTGTTTTGCTGTTCCTGTTCATCCCCGTGGTGCTGTTTCTCTTCGTACGGCGACCCAAGCCGTTGGGATTGAGCCTGGTCGCGGGGATCGCGTTGATGGTGGGCCATCGACGGTTGACGCGTCCGTACATGGAGCACTCGCGATCTCGGAAGTGCTTGTGGTCGAACCGTGGCTTCGATGATGATGAGCCGGGTGAGCCTTTGTTGCTCGGCACCATGTCCGGCGAGCTCGAAGCGCGATGCCACGAGGCGCATTGGCATGCTGCTGCTGCGTTCTTCACCTTTCTCGACCGGTGGCGCTGGCCACTGCGGTTCGGCATCTTCGTGCCATTGCTAGCCCTTCTCGGGACCTCGGGGGCGGTGGTTGCGGGGTATGACTGGCCGATCGAGCGGGTCACCGCGCTGTTTCAGTTGGTGATCGGGCTCACGGTCCAGGTGGCCGCGTTGGGTTATCGATTCATGGCGCCCGGT
The DNA here is from genome assembly GCA_965250305.1 of Candidatus Multivoradales bacterium. Classification (GTDB taxonomy): domain Bacteria; phylum Acidobacteriota; class Thermoanaerobaculia; order Multivoradales; family J023; genus J023. The sequence continues at coordinate 292,914 of CBDFNS010000020.1, forward strand.
GTGCAACCGACCGTTCCGTTTCCCGTCCACAATTTCTTTTTGCTCGGCGTGCGCAACCTTTTGTGGGTGTTTCGGGTGGTCGGGGCGTGGTGGCTCGTCGTGGGTATTCGTTTCCTGGTCGGTTAGGAGCATTGCATTTGGCTGACACGCCCTGATCCGTTAGCCTAAAAGGTATGAGTGATAAGGGGATGTCAGAATTGGTCACCATACCGCCCTCACCTCGGATTCAAGCCTTTCGAGCCGTACCGCGAACGGGGGTTATTTTCGTAACCAACGAGGCCCAGCGACACGGGTACCATCGTGAGGATCCGTCGTGGAGCAACCTCGGGCAAGGACAACCGGAGAGTGGACAACTACCCGGAGCGCCTGACCGCATGGGGGCGGTCACCTTTGACCCTGGGGACAATGAGTACGCGCCGATTCCAGGGATCTGGGCGCTGCGCGAGGCTGTGGCATCGCTCTACAACCGGATGTATCGGCGGGGCATGCCGAGCCAGTACTCGGCCGAAAATGTGGCCATCTGTGGGGGTGGTCGCGCCTCGTTGACCCGGGCCGTCGCATCGCTCGGCCAGATCAACCTGGGGCATTTTCTGCCCGATTACACGGCCTACGAGGAGATCTTGGATGTCTTCCGGCTGTTGACTCCAATTCCGATTCTCTTGGGACGCGAGCAAGGCTATCGATTCACCACGGAGGACCTCCGGCGCGAGGTGCTCGGGCGGGGTTTGGCAGCATTGCTGGTGTCGAATCCAAGCAACCCAATGGGTAAGGTGGTCTCGGGCGACGAGCTCTCTGATTGGGTGGCCATCGCGCGTGAGCTGGATTGCAGCTTGTTGTTGGACGAGTTCTACAGCCATTACATCTGGGAAACCGGCCCCGGTGAGACCGGACCCACGGTGTCCGCAGCTCGCTACGTGGAAGATGTCAACCGGGATCCCGTGGTGCTTTTCGACGGGTTGACCAAGAACTGGCGCTACCCAGGTTGGCGGGTCACGTGGACGGTCGGCCCGGCATCGGTGATTCGTGCCGTGTCGAGTGCTGGCTCCTTTCTCGATGGTGGCGGCTCCAAGCCCTTGCAGCGCGCGGCGGTGGACCTTCTCGAGCCCGAACGGGTGGCCGCCGAGCAGCAGGCGATCCGCGATGCATTCTTGCCCAAACGCGCTTTGATGCTCGAACGTGCCGCCAGCATGGGCATGGGCATCGATCGTATGCCCGACGGCACCTTCTACGCCTTCGTGTCGCTCTGGGACTTGCCACATGCCATTGCCGACGGCATGGCGTTTTTTCGCGCGGCGCTCGAGCATCAGGTGATCTGTGTTCCTGGGGTGTTCTTCGACGTCAACCCTGGGCGCCGCCGATCGCAAGCGTTGTCACGCTTCAGGCAGCACGTTCGATTGTCGTTCGGACCTCCGATCGATGAGGTCGAGCGTGGCCTTGATCGGTTGGCGGGCATGATCGACGCGGCGCGCCATTAGGTTCCTAGACCCACCCACATCTGTACAAATGAGCCGGATGTTGAATGCAGAGCTTGCCTGGCAGAAAATCCCCCCTGGCCCCCTTCGGAAAAGGGGAGGGAGACGGATTGCGGGGTCCGGCCCTCCCCCTTTCTCAAAGGGGGATCGAGGGGGATTTCCGTTCGGCCATCGCAGCGAGTACATCGCTCGTCGGTCTGAGGCGGAGCCCCGCTAGCACTAGCCTGCCGACAGCGTCGAGGACCCGTCAGAGAAGCGCGCCGTAGCCTTCCCGATACGTCGGGTAGTGAAAGGAGTATCCCGAGGCCAAGAGTCGTTGGTTGCTGCATCGTTTGTTGCCGGTACGACGGCTTTCCTGGCCCGGTGCGGCGTCGGGCGGCACGCGCCAGCCTTGTTGATCGCAAATCCAATCGATGACCTCGGCGAGGGGCGCCGGGGCGTGATCGACCCCGATGTAGACCGGGTTGGGAGAGTCGATGGTTCGAAGATGCGCCAGCATGCTGGCGCAGTCGTCGCGATGGATGCGATTGGTGTAGGAGGGAGGCTGTCTGACGATCGCCGCACCTTCGCGGGCGCGGTGAATCAGGCGATTTCGGCCAGGGCCGTAGATCCCCGCAAGGCGGGCCACCACCGTCGTCCAAGGCGACGAGCGAACCACAGCTTCCCCCTCGACCAGATGCCGGCCGGTGAAGGTCAGGGGGTGTGTGGCCGAGGCTTCGTCAACCCACTCGCCCGCGTCTTGGCCGTAGACGCCTGTGCTGGAGGTGAAGAGGAAGCGATCGATCGCATGATCGCCACGATGCAGCGCTGCGATCAAGTGTCGTGGTCCCTCGACGTAGGCGGCACGATAGGCATCATCGGTGCGCCCGGTTGCCGCGGCGGTGTAGAACACCTGATCGAGCCCAGCTGGCAAGTCGGTCAGGGTTTCTGGCTGAGACAGGTCCGCCGCGAAGGGGCGGACGGAGGCAGGCAGGTTCTGAGGGCTGCGCCGCAGGCCCCACACCTCGTGACCCTCGTCGGCCAACAGTAAGCCCAGTTGCGATCCGACGTCACCGCAGCCGGCAATGAGAATACGTGCCATTGGGTGAGTGTACCCGGCAAGTGGAGGTGAACCTGCGGAGTTGCCTATCGTAATGCGACAATAGGTGACGGTGGCGAAAGGTTCCTCGGCCAACGCAGAGTTGGCGGTTACACTCGTGCGTTCACGAAGCGATTGCAGCAAAGAACGTGAAGTCGAAATCCGCATGCCATACTGGCCCGGTGCGCCCCAGCGCACGGAAGTCGGTAGCTCGCAAGGGCTCCCCGGCTTTGCCGGTCCTTGGTTCGAAATCGGCGATCAAACCATCGCAGATGAGTCGTCGGCGCGCGGCGGTCTTGGTCGGCGTGCACGTTGTGATGGCGGCGCACATCACCCACTGGGTGGTCACCGGCTCTTCCATCTCTCCGGTTGAGCCGTCCGAGGCGATGGAGTTGTCCAAGCACAGCATCGTCAATGCTGGTGCTGTGTTCTTTGCGGTCGCCATCCTGGCCACTGCGGTTTTCGGGCGTTTTTTTTGTGGCTGGGGTTGCCATTTGGTCGCGCTTCAGGATCTCAGTCGATCCTTGTTGGCGCGGTTGGGCATTCGGCCGGTGCCGCTCGAATCGCGGCTGCTTCGACTGGTGCCGTTGGTGGCGTTCGTCTACATGTTTCTGTGGCCCGTCGTGTATCGACTCTGGATTCGTGACCGATTCGGACCGATCGAGACCAGCATTACAACTTCCTCGTTTTGGGCCACATTCCCGGGGTGGTCGCTGGCCCTCGCGACGTTCCTGGCCTGCGGATTCGGCACGGTGTACCTGCTCGGCGCCAAAGGCTTTTGTACCTATGCCTGTCCCTACGGCGCGGCTTTTGGCTTGGTGGACAAGGTCGCTCCCGTGCGCATTCGCGTTACGGATGCATGTGCGGGGTGTGGCCATTGCACCGCGGTGTGTAGTTCGAACGTCCGTGTGCACGAGGAAGTTCGCAACTTTGGGATGGTGGTCGATCCAGGCTGCATGAAATGTCTCGACTGCGTGAGTGTCTGCCCGCAGGAAGCGTTGTACGTTGGCTGGGGCAAGACCGCGGTGGGTGTTGCTCGGAAGCCCTCGGAGTCCAAAGCGCGAAGGAAAAGCCGTCGTCGTGGTCTCGGTTGGGGTGAAGAACTGGGGTTGGCGGCGCTGTTTTTGCTCGGGTTCTTGGCGTTTCGTGGCCTGTATGGCGTGGTGCCGTTTTTGTTCTCGCTGGGTATCGCCGCGTGTCTCTCATTTCTGGGATTGACCGCGACTCGGCTTGTTTACCGTCCAAACCTACGCTTGCGCCAATGGAAGCTCAAGCGGGGCGGACGCTTGCTCCCGGGCGGATGGGCCTTCCTCGTTGCCATGACTGCCTTGTTGGCACTATGGGCTCACAGCGGTTGGATTCGCTTCCATGAGGCACTGGGCCAGCGCCTGTATACGCAGACCATCCAGGCGCGTGCCGCGGCGTTCTTGCCCGAAGCGGAAGCCAAGCCCGTTTCCGCCACGGAAATGGCTCGGGTAACCCGTGCGATCGACCATCTGCGCACGGCGCGTGATCATGGCCTCGTCGCTCAGCCGGGGCTGGATCTTCAGCTGGCTTGGCTACACGCGGCCGAGGGAGATGGCGGCGCACTCGAGGCGCGGGCATCGACGGCGGCGCGCTTCCGGTCGCAGCGGATACCCGCCCTGCTGTTGCTGGCGCAGCACGCCAAAGCCGCGAATCGCGTCGTTGATGCTGCGCAGGCCTATGAGCGGGTGTTGGCGTTTGACCCCATCGTGGCCGACGCCTACTCGGGCCTTGGCATCTTGTGGGCCGAAGCGGGTGACGTGGAGCGTGCCGAAGCGGTGTTTGCGCACGGGGTCGAAGCCTTGCCCGAGAACGCCGGCTTGCACTTCAACCTCGCCTTGATTCGCGCGATACGCGGTGATGTGTCCCAAGCGATCGCCGGATTTGAACATACGTTGAAACTCGACCCCAATAACCGTCCCGCTCGCGAGAACTTGGGTGGTGTGCTGGCCAGCGTTGGCCGGTACGCCGAAAGTGTCGTTCATCTCGAACGCGCTGCCCTCGAGGCGCCCGAGGACGCCTCAACCCAACTGCTGTTGGCGCGCGCGCTGCTCGCCATGGGATCGCTGGATGCTGCGCGGCAGGTGCTCGCCACTGCGATCAAACTAGACCCATCGTTGCAACCCGAAGCCGAACGTTTGTACGCCACCGCCACCAACGCGAATGGTGAGCGTCCGGCCTCCGATCCGTTTACGCCTTGATCATTTGTCGGGTTCCGAACCCGAGAGGTATCCGCAGTATGTCCATACCCGCTAGTTTGCGAAGTGTCCGCGGTCGTCGCCTTTGGTTTGTCAATGTGCTCTTGATCTCCACCGTCGTTGGCGTTGGCATTGGCATTAGCTGGGAGGCCACCGCCCGCGATGGCTTCGATCGAGGTCAAACGGAGGGTACCATCGGTGCCGATGTCATCGTCGGCGATTTGCATTCGCTTTCGAGTTGGGGGTCGCTGAGCGGGATCACGGCCTATTCCGTCGGTACGACGTCGTGCAACATTGGTGATGAGGACCTCCTTTGGGAATCCAACAACCCCAATCACCCGGTCATCGGTCAAAATATGTACCGCTTGAAGGAAGGACGTCTGACCCAAATCGGCATCAGCTGGTTGAAGCACGGTTTCCTCGCTTTGACGGGCAATGCGTGCAACTTGGGTTGCCAAGATCCTGGCACCGGTTCCAAGCTCGGTGTGGGTTGCTCCGATCCGTATGGTTCCGGCCTCAATGGCAGCCAGGGTGGTCTCGGTCCCCGCTTTGAGGTCAACGCGTTCACCGGTGACTTCTTGTATCCCTTCACCGCGGATGGCCAAACGGGCAATACCATCTACAAGCGGCTTCAGGTTCACTCGGACGACGTCAACCCGAGCATGAACGCGGGCGCCCGCTACTTCGTCGAGGGGCAGTACATCACCCCGGATGACGCCGCGGCCGGCAATGGTTTCAACAACGTCTCCTACCGGGAAGTGTCGGTCGATTCAGATAGTAGCTTTACGATCGATTTCATTGGCGGTGCCTCCACCCAGCGCGAGATTCCCGGTATCGTTGCGTGGGCGGACGTTGATCCGACCGTGCAAGTGAGCGACTTTGATGTGCCGAGTGAAGGCCAGTTCATCGTCGCTCATCGGGTGCAAGACAACGGCGACGGCACTTGGCGGTATGACTACGGCATTTTTAACAACAACTCGGATCGCAGCGGCCAGGCGTTCAGCATTCCCGTCTTACCAGGCGCGGTCATCACGGACATCGGTTTCAATGACGTGGACTACCACTCGGGCGAGCCGTATGACGGCACCGATTGGGCGTCGAGCACGGCAGGTAACGCGGTGACCTGGTCGACGGATACCTTCGCTACCGAGTCCGATGCCAATGCCCTACGTTGGGGCACGATGTATAACTTCTGGTTTACCGCTGATGTGGCTCCCGGCACCGTCAATGCGACCCTCACCCTGTTCAAGCCGGGCAGCCCGTCGGTGATCGCGGGGGCCATTCAAGGCCCTGGTGATGGCGCCTTGTTCTCGGATGGTTTCGAATCGGGTGACCTTTCGGCTTGGTCGAGCTTGGTCCCCTGACCCGGCCCTGATTACGCCCATCGCATACCGGCCTGCGGTAGCATGCCGGTATGCGGCACGTGATTTCGTCACCCACGGACTGGCCTCTACCACCATGGCTCGTGCAAGCACGAGACCGAGGTGCGGGTAGGGCGCCGCGTGCTCTCGCGTCGGCTAAGGGCGCGTGAACCGGTATGACTTGGCTCGATGATCCGGTGGCGTTGGTCGCCACCTTGCCGCCACTGATACTGCCCTTGGTCGTGTTCGTCTCGTCGATGCTCGAGTACGTCTTTCCGCCCTATTGGGGCGATACGGTGATCCTGGTCGGTTTCTTCTTGGCGGGTCAAGGGGCGGTCCCCGGCTGGACGATTTTTGTCGGGGCCGTGGCTGGTGGGGTGCTGGGGGCGACCATTGCCTACGGGCTGGGGCGGCGCTACGGCTTGCGCGCTATCCGCATGTTTACCCGTCGGGGGCGGCGTTCCCGGTCCCGCGAGCGGCTCGACCGGTTGTTCGCCCGTTTCGGTGAGCGGGTTCTCCTGCTCAATCGGTTCTTGCCCGTGGTGCGCGGTGTTCTTCTCTATGGAGCTGGCGGCATGCAGCTGCGGCCTCGGCCGGTCTTGGTCTATACCGCGATAGGCAACGTTGCGTGGGTCGGTCTGCTGATGGGTGTCGGGTTGTTGACCGGCGGCACGTGGGAGCAGATTCAGGACAGTTTTCGACACTACAGCTGGGCTGGTGCGGTCGCCGCCGGCTTGTTGGTGCTCGGTGGGTTGGTTGGCCTCGCCATCCAGCATCGGCGTTCGCGCAAGTCTGATCGAGATCAGCGGTGAGGCGACTGGTTCTGGTGGGTGGTGGCCACACCCACGTTCAGGTGCTCAAGGCGTTTGCCATGGAACCGCCACCCGCGACTGAACTCGCGGTGGTAGTCGATCGGCCGATCGCCGTCTATTCGGGCATGGTGCCGGGCTTTGTCTCGGGTCAGTACCGGAACGAGGAGCTCGAAATCGATGTGGTGCCCTTGGCGCGGCGCGCTCGCGCGCGGGTGATCCTGGCTCCAGCGACACGCATCGACGCCGCGGCTCGGATGGTCCACCTCGCTGGCCGGCCGCCCTTGCCCTACGACGTTGCCTCGGTTGACATCGGCTCGACCGTCGCCGGCCTGGGCTTACCGGGAGTTGCGGAGCATGCGCTGGCGACCCGGCCGATCAATCGTTTCGTCCAAGAGCTCGACGCACGGCTCGAGACAGCGCGGCAGCGACGCGGCAGCGAGCCCATGCGGTTGGTGGTGGTTGGTGGCGGCGCTGGGGGTGTCGAGGTTGCGTTTGCCCTACGGCACCGGTTGGTTCATGCAGGTGTCCACCCGTTGATTCGCTTAGTCCATGGTGGTGAGCGGATTCTTCCGGGCGACCCGTCAGGACGGGTCCAGCGCGTCGAACGTGCCGCCGCGCGCGCAGGGATCGAGATGACCTGTGGGCGGAAAGTGACCGCGGCAGTCTCGGATGAGGTTCACCTCGACGACGGGACGCGCTTGGCGTGCGACGTGCTGGTGTGGGTCACCGGGGCGGTGGGCCACTCGTTCTGGCGGGATTCCGATCTCGAAACGGATGCGCGTGGATTTGTCTTCACCCGCCCGACACTGCTGGTCGATGGCCACGACGATCTTTTTGCCGTGGGTGATTGCGCCACCTTGCGCGCGTTTCCACGGACGCCCAAGGCGGGTGTCTACGCGGTACGGCAAGGGCCGTACCTGATCGACAATCTGCGGGCTTGGCTCCAGGGCGGGTCCCTGCGTCACTACCGGCCACAACGGGACTTTCTCGCCCTGCTCAATCTGGGCGATGGTACGGCGATTGGTGGTAAGTGGGGCCGTTCGTTCGAGGGGCGTTGGGTAATGCGTCTCAAGGATCGCATTGATCGACGCTTTATGAAGAAGTTCCAGGTGTTGTCCTACGCGGGCGGCCTGACACGGGTGTTTCGCGCCCAACCCGATATGGCCGAAGCGATGGGTGAGATGCTGTGTGGGGGCTGCGCCGCTAAGGTCGGCCAGCATTCGCTAGACCGAGTCCTCGATCGTCTCGCGGCGGTGCCAGCCGATGCGACCGTTGTGCTGGGCGTCGACGATCGTGACGATGTCGCGGCCGTGCAGGTGCCCGGTGGTGATCTGGTGGTTTCCACCATCGACGCGTTTCGCGCCTTCACCAATGATCCATACCTCGTGGGGCGGGTGGCGGTGGCCAACGCCGTGTCGGATGTCTACGCCAAGGGCGTGATTCCGCGCCATGCCTTGGCACTCGTGGCGTTGCCCCAGGATGCCACACCGGAAGTTCAAGAAGCCACCTTGTTCGAAGTGCTTACGGGCGTTCGAGCGGCCCTTGACGCACTCGGGATCAGCTTGATTGGAGGCCACACCATGACCGCACCCGAGTTGCTGGTGGGTCTGACCGTTCAGGCCACGGTGACCGACGCCACGTCATTGATGCGCAAAGGCGGCCTGCAGCCGGGGCACAAGCTCATTCTGACCAAGCCGCTCGGCACCGGTGTTCTGTTTCACGCCGATGCGTTCGGCAAGGCGCGGGGGCCGTGGATTGCGACGGCGCTCGAATTCATGACCCGCCCCAATGCCGGCGCCGCGAACGTTGCACGCGAGCAGGGCGTGGCTGCGTCAACCGATGTGACCGGGTTCGGGCTTGCGGGCCACCTTGGCGAAATGACCCGGGCCAGCGCCGTGAGCACCCGGATCCAGCTCGACGCCTTGCCGGCGCTGCCGGGTGCGGTGCCGCTGCTCGCGCTTGGCGAGCGCAGTACTTTCCACGACGAGAATGCCCGTGCCCGCCGCGGCATGGCCATCGCGCGCTCGGTTGCTGACCGGCCGGAGGTCGAGCTGCTTTTCGACCCGCAGACCTCCGGCGGTTTGTTGTTGGCGTGCGAGCCTCAGCGAGCGGAGGCGCTGGTGGCCGCGCTTCATGCCGGTGGCGACACCGAGGCTGCCATCATTGGTGAGGTCTTGCCCGCGCGCGATGACGGCGCTCCGATCGCCGTTCGGTAGGCGCCGCGAAAAACGGGACCGGCGACCCGCCGGACCCGCATGACTTGGAGAATCGGTCGCCTACGGCATCACAGTGTCCCAAGCGCTGGTGTGTCCGGACTCGAAGCCGTCGCTAAAGGTGTGTGTGTTGTTGCCGTTCCTGACCGGCTGGTGACTAGCGCGATCGAGACATCGGCTAGGATGCTCTGATGCATGCGAGAACGAGTCGATTCGAGGTCGCCACTGGGGTGATCTCCGTGATGTTGATGGTGGCCGGTTGCTCGGTTCCGGAAGCCCCCAACTCCGCCCAAGAGCCGACGGTCGCGTCGTTGATCGCGGAGTATCTGGACGCGTACTTCACGACCTTCCCGTCGCGGGCCACGGCCGCTGGCCGTCACGAGTACGACGACCGCTTGGAAGACCTCTCCGCGATTCGTCGCGAGGCCTGGGTAGAGACCAACGCGGATCTGGTCACTGTCCTCGAAACGCGCCTAGGCGAAGGTGGCGTGGGCGTAGAAGACACGCTCGATGCGGAACTCGTTCTGCGCCACGCGCGGCGTGAGATCGACACGTTCGCGACACGGGACCGACCGGGTCGAGATCCCCTGTTTTGGACCGGTATCGTAGGCAACGCGACCGTGTTCCTGCTGGTGCGTGACGACCTGCCGCTCGATCAGCGCCTGGCGTCCGCCACGGCGCGCGCCGAACAACTTCCGCGTCTTGCAAGCCAGGCGATCGACGCGATCGAGGCCTCCTCGCGCGGGGTTCTTGCTCCCGAGCATTGTCGGCTGGCGGCCCGCCAAGCACGTGCTTCGGCTGGGTTCTATCGGGACCGATTCTCGCTAACGGCGCCGGACGGTCCTCGTCGGGCCGCCATGGCAGCCGCGGGCAACCAAGCGGCCGATGCCATCGACGCGCTTGCAGGCGCGATCGAGGTTGCGGCCGAGCAAGCGAGTGGCAGCCCGCGTTTGGGTGAGGCCTATGCCGAGACGTTCCGGATCGCAACGGGCATCGAGCGTTCAGTTGATGTCGTGCTCGCCGAAGCGATGGCCGCACTCGAAACCAAGCGCACGGAGGCAGCGTCTTTTGGCCGATCCGTTTGGTCCGATCTCTTCGACGCGCCGGCACCGGACGACGATGTCGTCCTGCTGAGGAGGCTCCTTGCCCGCGTAGCGGAAGATCGCGCGACCGATGTCGAGGCGTTCATTGCCGACTACCGCACCTTGATCAACGATGCGATCGACTTCGTGCGCACGCACGATGTCGTGACCTTGCCCGAGCCTCTGACGCTGCACACCGATCGCTCACCGCCGTATTTCGTTGGGCAGAGTGTTGGCGGTGTCTATGCCGCGGGACCGTATTCACCCGAGGCCGACACGCTGTTTTACCTGCCGTCGCCGCCGGATGAGGCGAGTAAAGAGCAGAAGACCGCGTTCTTTCGTGACTTCAACCACCACTTCAACGTCATGATCACCCCCCATGAATTGGTCCCGGGGCACTACTTCCAACTCAAGATGGCTGCACGTCATCCACGCAAAGTGCGGGCGTTGTTTGGCGACGGCGTCTATATCGAGGGCTGGGGTACGTTTTGTGAGCGACTCATGCTCGACCTTGGTTGGGGTGGCCCGTTGGCGCGGCTGGCGCATCTCAAGAAACAGCTCGAGAATATCGCGCGGACCATCGTCGATATTCGGGTTCATACGCAAGGTATGAGTCGCGATGCGGTGCTGGCGTTTGTCCGCGACGAGGCATTGCAAGACGAACAATTCGCGAGCAACATGTGGACGCGTACCCTAACCAGCGCCCCTCAGCTCACTTCGTATTTTCTGGGTTACCAACAAGTTACGGCGCTTTACAACGATGTGCGCGACGCCCGAGGCGAGACCTTCGTCTTGCGCGAGTTCATGGACGGCATGATGGAGATGGGGCCCGTGCCCGTATGGAACTATCGCGCCCGGATGCTTGAATCCCGCGCGGTTTCCGGCGATTGATCCGATGCCCTTCGCCAAAGCCAACAGCACCGAGCTTTGCTACGACACGTTTGGTGACCCCACTGGGCGGCCTCTGCTCTTGATCATGGGGTTGGCCTCCCAGATGATCCTATGGCCCGAGGCGTTTTGCGGTGCGTTGGCCGAAGCGGGGCATTTCGTCATCCGCTTCGACAACCGAGACATCGGACGCTCAACCTGGATCGAGGACGCAGGGAAGCCGAAGGTGGTGCGTGCAGGGTTGCGCGCGCGGTTGGGCCTGCAGGTCGACGCCGCCTACACGCTTGACGATATGGCCGACGACAGCGTTGGCTTGCTCGATGCGCTGGGGGTGCACCGAGCACATGTTTGTGGGGTTTCGATGGGCGGTATGATCGCCCAGACCATGGCGATTCGGTCTCCTTCGCGCGTGGCATCATTGACTTCGATGCTGTCGAGCACCGGCCATCCTTGGCGCGCGCAGCCGACGTTGCGCGCCGCTCGGGTGGTGTTGCGCTCACGGGGCCGTACCGGCGCCGATTACCTGGAACACCAGCTTGCCCTGTGGCGCACGATCGGTAGCCCTGGTTTTCCGTTTCCCGAAGCCGAGATCCGCGCGCGCTCGAAGCGGGCCTGGGAACGCGGGTTGTCCAGCGCCGGGGTCGCACGTCAACTGACCGCGATCATGGCCAGCGGTGATCGGACCCGGGCGCTGCGCAAGGTGTCGGTGCCCACCTTGGTCGTCCATGGTACCAAGGATCCGCTGATCCCGGTGCGCGGTGGTCGGGCGACCGCGGCGGCCATTCCAAAGGCTCGACTTCACGTGTTCGAAGGTATGGGTCATGACCTGCCACGTGGCCTGTGGCCGCAAATCGTTGACCTCCTTGCGAATCACACACGTGCCGCCCACCGTGCCAAAGACGCTGGGGCTGGAGGCCGCTAAGACCGAGACGGCGGCGTCGTGCTAGCCTGATTCATGCCGTCGGGGGATTTCGATATCGAGCGGGAGTTCAGGGTCGGCGAGTGGCGATTTCGACCCGATGTGCACCAGCTGGAGGGGCCCGGCGGGGAAGTCCAGCTCGAGCCGCGTACGGCGGATGTCTTGCACGACTTGGCGCGCAACGCCAACCGTGTTCGTACCCGAGACGAGTTGCTCGCCACGGTGTGGGGTGACGCTTTCGTGGGCGAGGCGGTGCTGACCCACTGTATCTGGCAGCTGCGTAAGTGCTTCGATGATGACGTGCGCCAGCCGCGATACATCAAGACGGTCGCGGGTCGTGGCTATCGATTGATCGCCACGACCATTCGCCAGCGCGCGCCAGCGGTGCGGACCTTGGTCGCGGTGGCGCCTTTGGTGTCGGTCTCGATTGCGGCCCAGGTTCAGGCGGCGGTGGCCCAAATGGGTGGTGCCGATGTTGGTGGCCCAGGTGGTGGCGGTACGCCCCACGCCGCGCTGTTGGTTGCCCATCAGGGAACGCCTGTTGCGTCGGCGGAGGGCACCCTGATCGCGTTCGAACGGCCGGTTCAGGCGGTGCGTTACGCGTTGGCCCTGCAGTCACTCGCCAACGCCGGTGATGCCGAACCGAAGACTGATGAGCGGTGCCGGATCGGGATCGACATGGATGAGGTTCGCATTCGTTCGGTGACGGCGATGGATACCGGCGAGGTTCCGGTGGTCGAGGTCGAAGGGCCGGCGACCGACCGGGCAGCCCGCTTGCTGGCGCTCGCCGAGCCGGGGCAAACGTTGCTCACCCGTGGTGCTTTTGACCTTGCGCGACGCCGGGTAGGCGATGATACCGCCGTTGCCGGCATTCAGTGGCTGGCCCATGGGCCCTACCAACTCGCCGGGCTCGATGAACCCCTTGGACTGTTCGAGGTCGGTGTCGCGGGGATCGCGCCGATGCGACCGCCGCCGGACTCGGAACGGGCACGCCGCGGTTTGGGCGATGGCACCATCCTTGGTTGGCGACCGGCACCAGGACAGACCTTGCCGGCGCGCCCGCAATGGCTGCTGATCGAGCGTCTCGGTGAGGGTGGTTTTGGCGAAGTTTGGCTGGCCCAGCATGCGAAGACAGGTGAACAGCGGGTCTTCAAGTTCTGCTACGACGCGGCGCGGCTACGGGCACTTCAGCGCGAGGTCACGATCTTTCGTCTGATCAAGGAAGAACTCGGCGAGCGGTCGGACATTGGTCGTATTCTCGATTGGAACTTCGAAACGGCGCCGTATTTCTTGGAACTCGAGTACACCGCGAGCGGCAGTCTCGTGACCTGGTCTGACGAGCAGGGTGGTCTCGACGCCGTACCGGTCGAAGACCGACTGCGGTTGGTCTGCGAGGCTGCTGTGGCTTTGGCCGCAGCCCATTCGGTGGGCGTGCTTCACAAGGACATCAAGCCGTCGAACATCTTGATCTACGTCGACCCCGACGGCCGGCCGCGTTCTCGACTGACGGATTTTGGAATTGGTCGCCTCACCGATCGCGGGCGGCTTGTGCGTGCTGGTGTGACGGCAGTCGGACTGACGATGACGCAGGGCTCGTCGTCTTTGGGATCCGAGGCTGGTACCAGCCTCTACTGGGCCCCCGAGCTGGTCGAAGGCCGATCGGCAACCATTCAGGCGGATATCTACGCCCTTGGGGTCGTGCTGTATCAGTTGACTGTGGGCGATCTAGGGCGAGCGTTGGCGCCGGGATGGGAACGAGAAATCGGCGATGATCTGTTGCGCGAAGATATTGCCGTCGCGGTCGACGGTGTGCCTGAACGCCGATTGACGAGTGCTTTGGCGTTGGCCGAGCGCCTCGAGGGCCACGCCCGTCGCAAGGCCGAACAGGCCGAGGCGGAGCAGCGGGCGGTGGCGCAAGCGCGGAATCGTCGCCGTCGGCGTTGGGCGTTGCTGGCGGTATCGATCCTGGCGGCTGTGGTCGCCGTGCTGACGGTCGCCACCGTCCGGATCAGCCAGGAAGCTTCGCGCGCAAATCAGGAGGCCCGGGCCGCGCGGAAGGTCGCGACGTTTTTGGGCGACTTGTTCCGCGACGCCGAGCCGGGCGAAGACCTTGGTCGCACCTACACCGCCAGTGAGTTGCTCGACTTGGGGGCAAGCAAGGCTGAGGACGAGCTGAGTGACCAGCCGTTGATCCAGGCCGAGCTGCTCAACATCATCGGTACGGCCTACCGCCGGCTCGGCGCGCTCGACGAGGCTACCGGTGCGCTCGACACCGCGCTGGCACTCAGGCGGACCCATGCCGGTACTGACGATCTCGTTGTGGCGGAGAGCCTTCACGACAAGGCCGTCTTGCTGACCGAACAGGCGGAATGGTCGACCGCGGAGGACTACCACCGGGAAGCGTTGGCGATCCGCCGGGCCAAGTTGGGGGAACCGGACCCGTTGGTCGCACAGAGTTTGCACGACCTCGGTTGGTTGTTGCGGGTCAAGGGCACGCCGGAATCAGCCGAGCCCCTCTACCGGGAGGCGCTTGCGATTCGTCGGGAGGCGCACGGTGATCAAAGCCTCGAGGTTGCGTCGAGCGTCAGCAGCCTGGCGTTGTGCCTACGCGCTCAGGGAGATTTGAAAGGCGCCGAGCCTCTCTACCGTGAGGCCCTGGCTTTGAGGCGGTCATTGCTCGGTGAACGGCATTTGGGTGTTGCCGCGAGTCTCAACAATCTGGCCGGGTTGCTTCGGTCCCGCGGGGACGCTGCGCAAGCGGTGCCGTACCTGCGCCAGACGCTCGATATTCGACGCGAGCACATGGGTGATGAGCACCCGGACGTCGCGAGCGCGATCAACAATCTGGCACGTGCCCTGCGCATTGCGGGAGCCTACGAGGAAGCAAAGCCGCTGTTCGAGGAAGCACTCGCTTTGCGGCGGCGCTTGCTTGGTGACCGGCATCCAAGGGTCGCCCAAACCCAGACCTACCTGGCGGAGCTTTGGCTCGATATGGGCGCGGCGGCGGATGCGGAACGTATGATGCGTGAGGCGTTGAGCACCTTGCGCCAGGCGCTGGACGCCGACCACTGGCGAATCGACTACGCCGAGAGTGTTTTGGGTGGAGCGCTCACTGCACTCGGACGTTTCGCCGAAGCCGAAGCCCTTTTGCTGGGCAGCTACGAGACGTTGCGCGCGGAACGTGGGGATGCGTCGACTGTCGCCCGCGAGGCTCGCGGCCGCATCGACGCGCTCTACGAAGCGTGGGGACGCCGGAGGTAGAGCAGGAAAGCACCCCGCCCGCCCTCATCGCGGGGGGCGTCGCTGAAGCCTTCAATGAAGCGTTTGCCGTCACCCAAGATCCAATCCTCGACGGCGCGGCGCAGGACAGGAATCCCGCCTGGGGAATGGTGGCCCTTGCCAGTGATGACGATGATGTTGCGGTTGCCGCGCCGCTGCGTCCGCTGGACGAAGTGATCGAGTCGGGCAAGCGCGTCCTCCACGCGGCTTCGGTGGAGGTCGAGCCGATCGTCGATCCTCTGGATGCCTGCCTTAGGGGCACGCCGTCGTCGCGTTCCGCGTGGTGATTGCAGGGGCGGTCCCGACTCCTTGTCGGGGACCACGTCGAGCTGGCGCATGGCGCGCATGAACAACGAGACATCGACGGGGTCTATCGGCGATTCCGTGGCCGCTGACCGGGATGTGGGTGACGGGCGTGCGGGTGATCGGGGTGGTTGGTGCTTTGTAGGCGGATGCTGCTTCGCGGCGCTGGCCTGGCGGCGAAGGAGTTTGTTCTCGTTCTTGGGAGTCACGTCGAGCTGGCGCATGGCCT
Source organism: Candidatus Multivoradales bacterium (assembly GCA_965250305.1). Lineage (GTDB taxonomy): Bacteria > Acidobacteriota > Thermoanaerobaculia > Multivoradales > J023 > J023. Next base: position 308,772 of record CBDFNS010000020.1, read on the forward strand.
CGTGAAACAGAGACGCATCGTCATCGACGGGATCGATCGGCGTAACGTCACCGGTCTCGGGGGCCGTAGGTTTGGCGTCGTATTTTGGGACCACGTCGAGCCGACGCATAGCTTCCCGAAAGAGGGAGCTATCGGCTGGATCGACCGGCTCAGTTTCCTGCGGTCGGCGTCGGAGGGGGCGCTTGGATCGTGCCATTGCGAGATGGCAAGTATAGCGGCGGTGGTAAAATCTGACGAACGATGACGGCCCATCCAAGCAACCTGTTGATCGTGACGAACGGCGACAGCGCGGGGAGCACGATCCGTGCAGAACCTCGCTGGCCTTATCGACCGTCAAAACCGGCGCTCACCGTCATGGGTGGTGATCCGTTTCGATTCCCACCGAGTACGACCTCGCCGACGGACTTTCGTGATCAGCGAATCCAGCTGACGGCTCTTGGCCACGCCCTGCTCGAAGGCGCCACCGATTGGATCGATGCCAACGGCATTGACCGTTGGCTGGGTGGCGTTCACTTGCGGGGCGACGCCGTGTGGCGTTGGCATACGGACGATCAGCGGCTGATCAGCCCGTTCCCATGATGCAATTGCGAGGGCCCGTAGCTGGTTAGTGTGCGTCGATCGCTGCGCGGATGGCTGCAGCCAAGGTTCTACCGTTGTCACCCGCAAGGGAGCCCGGTTGCCAGCCGACGCCCAGGCCGCGCTCGCCGACCTTGGGAATGATGTGGAAATGCACGTGAAAGACGGCCTGGTGAGCAGGCGCACCGTTGTTTTGCAGGATGTTGTAGTGCTCGGCGCCCGTTGCCGATAGGACGGCACGGCATATCCTGGGCAAGACGCGGCCGACGGCGGCCGCGCTTTCATCGCTGAGCTCATGCAGAAACGCCTTGCGCTCCTTGGGGATCACCAGCGTATGGCCGTGACTCAGCGGCCCGAGATCGAGGAACGCGAGCACGTGATCGTCCTCGTAGACACGGTGGCACGGGATCTCCCCGTCGATGATCTTGCCGAAGATGGTCTCGCCCATACCCTCTCCTAGGAACCGGCCACCAGGCGTTGGAGGGCGATTTCCGGTGCTCGCCATTGCTCGGCGCTGAGGCGACCCACTTCCTTGTCGCCGACAAAGACCACGGCGGTGGGAACGCCCTTGATATCGCTGGGCCACGGTTCAGTGTCGCCACCCGGTTTGGCCAAGCCGAAGTACTCGAACGCGATGTCGACATCGGCGCCGAGATCCTTCTCGACCCGGAGCATCGAGGGCAGGTGCCGCTTGCACACCGAGCACCACGAACCAAAGTAGACCTTGACCCGAACGTTCTTGGCCTGGTCGCGCAAGGTGGCCAAGGCTTCGCTGTCGGGGCTGTAGCTGCTGGCGCTGCGTCCGTAGGCAGGATTGCCGTCGAGCAGGGACGTGAGGGTATGCTCACCCAGCAGATCAGGCTTCTGCTTGAGTTTCACCGACTTGCCAGCCACCGCGAACGAGACGGCGGTGCCATCGACCTGGAATCGGCCAAGAGTACGCAAGTCGGCGTCGGCAAGAATGTCGACGTTGCCGTTGGCACGCCGTGCGACTTTCATCAGGTGAACCTGCTGAACATTGCCGCCGCGAAGGGTGACCAAGACTGGGCTCCCCAGTGTCCGCGACATGATGAGGTAGGCCTGGGCCTTGTCGGCATAGAACATCTCGGCATCGGTCGCGGTGGTGCCATCTATTTCGAGCACGAAGTCACCGTTGGGCTCAAAGCCTTGAAGAACGGCGTCGGCGGGAACTTGGGCGAGCAGGCTCGAGGAAGCGGCGATCGCGGCCAGCACGAGACCGGTACGGATGAGAGTGAGAGAAGCGTTGCGGAAGATCATAGCTGACCTCGGATCGTGGATGGGCGTGAGAATAACGGGCACCGTCAGGGCATCCGTGACAGCGATTCTATCGCTTCGATGGCAGGGGCGGCATTTCGGCCCAGGTTTCCGTGATGACACCGTCCACGACCCGAAAGGCGCGTGGAAGTTGCCGGTACAAGGGGCGCAACAGCGCCGGCGGCGCCTCGCGGACTTCAAATGCGGGCGCCGCTTGGAACCGAAACTGGAACAGAGCCTCTTCGGCCGCGCTACTGAGCACCCATACGGGTGGCGTTCCGCCATCCCAGAGATGCTCGTTCAGGGCCGGTACTTGGTCGAGAAACGTAGGCTCTTCGAGCCCGGTGACGATCACCAGATGCTCGCCGGTCGATAGCTCGGGCACCAGCGTTGATAGGCACACCTTGGTGCCTTCGGCTTCGCTGCCAGCGCACAGGTTGGTCGTCTCGACCCCCGGTCGCAATCGAGTTGCCCAATCGTCGATGGGCAGACTCGGCGCCTTCCACGCAAAAAGAATCGTTGCGAGGACGAGAACGGCAACGACGCTGGTGCGCACGCGGGGAAATGCGGTCGTTTGGACACGGCCGATCCACGCCAAGATCAAAGGTGGCACCAGCAAGAGGATGTCTTGCCAGAAGGCTTGCGCGGGGGTTCGCTCCACCAGGTTGCCAAAACACCCACAGCCTGCTTCGTCGGGTGGTGCACCCTGAAGGAAGCGCCAATAGGCGCGGCCGGTCAAGAAGACGAAGATGACGACGAGCGCGGTCGTTGGGACCAAGACTGCCGGCCGGCGAAGGCCGAGCACCAAGGCCGCGCCCAATCCAACCTCGAGTGCAAGCGCGATGATGGCAATGGCGATGGCGGGTAGGACGAATTCGAGCCCCTCCCGCTGGATGGTCTTGGCGAACGCACTCGGGTCGAGCATCTTGGCCCATGCAGCGACCAAGAAAACTGCGCCGAGGATCACCGCGCCGAGGGCGCCGAGGAGGCGGCGAAGGCGAAAGGACGGATTGGAAGGGCTCGCGACCATGGCGCAATCGTAGCGATGCAGCTGAGTGCCGACAAGGGTCGCGGCCGCAGAGCCGGATGCCTTACAGAGGTTTTACCTGAGACGGGCGACGTAGGTGCCAGCAATTCGATCATGCAGCGCGCGCCTGGTGTTGGAAGCGGCGAGCAAAAAACCGATGCCCAGGGTTAGGAAACTCACCAGGTAGCCGACCGCACGGACCAGGGAGCGCAAAGCGCCGATGCCGGGTTGGCCGGTGGCGGTGCATACATAGAGTCGAAATAGACGCTTTCCCGGCGTCGTGCCCCAAACACTCCAGCCGATCATTACCACCAGTACCACGAATCCAAAGGCCAGGGCATAGGCGGACTGACGTGTGATCGGATCGTCGGCGGTTCCCAAGATTCGGGATAGACCGAAGCCAAGCGCACCGGCCCAGGCAGCTTCCGCGACCGCCGCCATCAAACGAATCCAGAATCCGGCAGCGGGCGGGCGGGCGTGAACACCGGAGCGCTCCCGCAACACCGGAGCGGGAGCTGGCGGGGTCGAGGGCGATGGTATCGATACGGCGGGCGCCTGTGGATCAGTGCCTGAATTCGGCATTCCGATTTGGGTTTGCTCGAAGCCTTCGGCCGAGCCGAGAAGATCGCCGTCGATGCCGCGTTCTCCCGCATCCAGTGGTCCGACGTCGCGGTTGTGGCCGGCCAACGGAATGTCGTCTAGACCGGCCGGGCCTCGAGAGAGGGGCGAATCGGGAATGCCGAGGGGCTTGTGCGCCTCAGGGGCCGTTGAGGGTGGAGCCGATGGGCCGTTGGACGGCCGCGGTTGTGGCGAGCCTGTACGAACAGGCACGTCGGTTGCGTCGAGATCCGTTTCCACGGCAGGCCCCGATTCTTCCGCGGGCAAGGTCGGTATCCCTGGCACGTCGGGCACGGGGACGGACTCGATGGGTGGTGTCATCGAAGAAGGAGGTGGCGGTGGCCTCCAGAGGTTGCCTGGTCCCGGTTGGGCCACTTCGCCGAAATCGTGTTCGATCAACCTGGTGCCGTGTGGGTCGGGCGTGGGCTCTTGCGGGGACGAAAGGTCGCCGATTTCCTCGAGGTCGATTCGTTGGGTGGCGGCGGGGATCGGCATCGCGTCACGGGTCGAAGCGGGTTGCATTTCGGCCAACTCGTCGGGACCGAAGCGGTGGGTGGCCATCGGAGCAAATTCCGCCTGGTGGGCTTCGAGGGCAGCGGCATCTATTTCGCCGGGCGTAGGCGATTCGTCGATTGGCCAAGTGTCGGCAGCAGGAGGCGAGGGAATTGGGTTGGGTTTAACGGGCGTTTCGTGTTCGTCAACGCCTTCGGGCGGGGGTGGTGTTTCGCCTGGTGGGTTCGATTGCAGATCAAGCAGCTCATCGCTGTTGAGCATGCGTGTCTCGAGGCCGACGAACGGGCGCGTATCGGCCTTTGCTTCGATATGGGCGAACACGTCGATGTCGCCAATGGTCACGCGGTCGCCGTGGGCCAAGTCCTGGCGATCCTGGACCACTTCGTCGTTGACGTAGGTGCCGTTGCTGGAACCCAGATCCTGGACCGTGATGACCCCATCCGCCACCAGCAGCCGAAAATGCTTGCGACTGACGCTGGGCTCACCGATGCGAATGTCGCACGTTCGGCTGCGACCGACGACGACTTCGTCTTTCTCGATTTCTCTAAAGTCGCCCTGATGGACAAGGCCATATGTCCATTCTTTACTCACGAAACGTCTCCGATTCGCCGATCGCTGGTGATATGTACGAAAGGGGCAATCTGTCTAGAGCTTAGCAGACCGAAGTCCGAGACTCGTCGAGTCGACGCAACAGGTCGAGTTGGCTCAGCACGCTGACCACGGCAGCTTCGACCCGCAAGATCCACGGCCCGAGTTGTACCGGGAGAAAGCCCGTGGCGCGCCAGCTGGTGATTTCGCGGTCAATCCAGCCCCCTTCGGGCCCGATGGCGAGTGTACAAGGACGCACGTGCCAATCGGGCTGCCAGGCTTGGTCCAGAGGCTGGGCAAGATCGGGGTGGGCGATGAGCCTGAGATCGTCCGCCGGGTCAGGCAGCCCTTCGATGAAGGTGACCAGCCGTTGGTGAACGGCAATCTCTGGGATCAAGGTCGTAGCACCCTGCTCCGCACCCAAGCGAAGATGTCGTTCGAGCATCTCAGGCTTTAAGGACGGAGAGCTAAAGAAGCTCTTTTCCACTCGCCAAGCGGCCACCAAGTCGATCCGGCCAATCTCCATGGCGGCGGCAAACTGAAGGACCCGGTGGAGTACCTGGGGGCGCGGGAGGGCGACCACCAGCGAGACAGGCGGGCGCTGCGGTTTGGACCGCTTGTCTTCCTCGACGGGTTCAACGACCACCGTGACCGACTTTCGATCGACCGCCACGACGGTTGCCCCGAGCCTGCGCCCACGAACGATGCCGGCGCGCAGCGTCCGGCCCGGAGTTACGCGCAAGATGTTGCGCAGGTGTTCCGCGCGTCGATCCACCAGGTGGACTTTGCCGTCTTCGCCAACTTCTTCGGCGTCCAGCAGGAGGAGATTCACGGGGGCGCGTACAGGTCGATTACTTCACCGAGCGCTTCGATACAGACATCGCAGAAAGGGACATCGTTGCGCGAGAACATCACGCAGTCGATTTGGGGCCGAAAGTAACCCGAAGCCCGGTAGCCCGCGCCTTCGAAAGCGCCGACATCGTGGTGATGAACGGCCGCGTCGAAGAGCGCTCCTTCTTCCTTTTGTTGACGCCGGAACAACGTCGACATTTCCGCTTCGGGCCGATTGGCAGCGCGCAAACGCTGGCGTTCGGCTTGAATGAGCCGGGCTTGCTTCTCGTAGACTTCCTTCGGCCATGGTGTTGGGACCGGAATGCCGGTGGTCGCTTGAGCTTGCCACTTCAACGGCCCGTCGAGTAGGGCCGTGATGTTGCGTTCCCAGGGCTCGACGTTGATCGGCCCGGGTTCGTAGGCCACTGCCGAGGTGTAGTACTCGTCCGCCAGGGCGGCGAAGTGGTGGGCGAACTCGTGAACAAAGAGGTACTCGGCCCAGTCGTTGCCCGCGGCAAGGGTGGCATGTTGTCCAAAGACACCGCCGCCGCCGTACGTCTCGCTGTTGACCAGAATGGAGAGCATCTCGTAGGGCGCGTGTGCTGCAATGTCTCGCAGGGCGCGGTTCTCCAGTGTCAAAACGTAGCGCTCCGATCGAAAGATGTCGTAGCGCGCCCCAACGGGTGACCGATGGTAGACGCCGGTCGAGGGTCGCGAAACCCCGGATTCGTGGCCAGGCGGGCAGATCGCCCAAACGTTGAAATCTTGGCGCCGCTCGCGAAAGGGCTCGTAGCGAAAAAGCGTCTCGGTCAGGCGTTGGGCCTGATCGATGAACCCGGGACATTCATTGGCCGTGTAGCCATCGCCGATCATCAACAAGTCGACCTTGTTGGCCGGCGGCCCGGTCTCTTGAATGGCAACCACGGTTTGGTTGGCCGGTGTCGACTGGTCGACGAGCATGTCGTCAGGGTCGACCGTGACCGTCCATACAGGCTGGAACTGTTGATCTGGACGACGCTTTTCCACCGTAACTTCAACTGCAGCAGGCGGGCGCGGAAAGCGCAACGACTCATGAAAAGAGCGATTCAGCTCGCGAGCCTCGGTGGTGGTTTCCCACTCGCCATAGATCGAGCCAAACCCCCGACTGTAGTGCCGGGTCTTGCTGCTGGCGTCGCGCACAATGAAGCGGTAGGGCCCGAGCTCGAGTTGGTCGATTGTGCGGGTCAACGGCCCGGGCCAAGGTAGAGGCTCAATAACCACGCGATCGAGTCCGAAGTGCTCACCATCGGGGCCGCCGCTGTGGATGTAGTCGACACGCATGGTCTGAGGCGGGGCGGTGGTAGCTTCGGCGGTGGAGTGCGCGCTGGCGGCTGTTGTCACCCAAAGGACAAGCAGGGTGGTGCCGACAATCAGTCGAATGAACGAAGGCGCGTTCTGCATTGTGGGGCTCATGGCGAGAGCATACCGCGCTGGATGTTCGGTGCACCAAGCGCCACCGGTTGTCCGACGCGTGGCCGCACGGTACGCTTTGCCATCATGGTAGGACTACGGCGATGATGATCGACGACAAGTTTTGGTTGGGTCGGCGGGTCCTCGTGACCGGTCATACCGGCTTCAAAGGAAGCTGGCTCTCGTTGTGGCTGGCACAGCTCGAAGCGAAGGTCACGGGCTTTGCGTTGGCGCCGCCGGAGGCCGAACCGAGCCTGTTCGAGCTTGCGAGCGTGGCGGACACGCTGCATTCGGTCGAAGGCGACGTGCGTGATCTCGATGCGGTGCGAGCCGCCGTCGAAGCGGCGCGACCCGAGGTGGTGTTTCATCTTGCCGCCCAATCGCTGGTACGTCCGAGTTACCGCGATCCGGTTGCGACCTACGCCACCAACGTGATGGGCACGGTGCACCTCCTAGAAGCAGTGCGCCAGGTACCAGGCGTGCGGGCCGTGGTCGTGGTCACGTCGGACAAATGCTACGAGAATCGTGAGTGGCTGTGGTCGTATCGCGAGAACGAGCCGATGGGTGGTCACGATCCGTATTCGAGCAGCAAGGGGTGCGCGGAGTTGGTCACCGCTGCCTACCGCGCGTCGTACTGCACGCCCACCGAAGGGCGCGGCACCCCGGCCGTGGCGTCGGCGCGCGCGGGCAACGTCATTGGTGGCGGTGACTGGGCCGAAGATCGGTTGGTGCCGGACATGATCCGGGCGGCCATGGCTGGCGAAGCCGTACGCATCCGTGCCCCCCATGCTGTCCGGCCGTGGCAGCATGTCCTCGAACCTCTGGCTGGCTATCTTCAACTCGCTGAGCGCCTAGCCAACGACGGCAAGCGCTTCGCCGACGCATGGAACTTCGGGCCCGACGAGCGTGACGCGCGGCCGGTAGGCTGGTTGGTCGAGCAGCTTGCCGAGCGTTGGGGCGACGGCTTCGATTGGACCCGCGACGAAGGGCCCAAACCCCACGAAGCGAGCCTGCTCAAGCTGGATGCGTCCAAGGCCAAAGCCCACCTCGGGTGGCGTCCGGTTCTACGGCTCGAACAAGCCCTCGATTGGATCGTCGACTGGTACCGCCTCTACGCCAAGGGCGGTGACATTCGCTTCGCCACCGACGCCCAGATTCGCAGCTACCGCAGCGAATTGGTCGCAGAGTAGGGTTCACAATCGCGGCCAAGGCGGGTTGCCCGCCGGCAAGAGACCGTGTGTTACAACTTCGCTGGCCAACGTCGGGCCGAGTGGTAAACGCGCAAGATTTCGATCGCTTCATCTCGAATGCGATAGGGAATGACGTAGGGCGTATTGCGGACCACGAGCTCCCGCGTACCGGCTACTCGGCCAGGGCGTCCGATGTTGGGAAGCGTGGCTAGTTGATCAACAGCTTCGAGGACCCTCGCGGCGACTTCCTGGGCGGCAATCGGCTTCTCCTGAGCGATGAAAGCACGGAGCTCTTTCAAGTCATCCACCGCTCGCGGCAGCCAAAGGGTCCTCAACGAGGTGGCTCCAGCTCCTCTTTGGTACCCCAAGAATGGAGCCAACGCCGAACGCGATCGTGCGGCACTAGCTCTTGGGGTTGCGATGCTTCGGCCTCTTCGAGCGCCCGCTCGATGCCTCGAGACTGCCAATCGTAGGTCTCGAGGTATGTCCGTAGGGCGCGGATCGCCAAACTAGTCTCGGAGCAGGAGGTCGCGGCGGCCAGGTACTCTAGGCGTCGTTGAGTATCTTCGTCGATTTGCAGTGTGATGGTTGCCATCCTTGTTCTCCCTGAGATCTTGACTCTAGCAGGGGTAGGCGGCGCCACGCGCCAACGCGCGATTCGTGATCGGCCCGATGCTCCTGCCGGCACGCTCCTGACACAACAGATTCGTTGTACAACAATTAGGTTGTACAACGGGTCTGTTGTGCGATGGAGGCTATAAGGAATGATCCGAGTACGGACAGGTCCACCGGTAACGGGTGGCAATTTTTTCGATCGCGAGACTGAAACCGCGCGCATGCCGGGCAACCTGGAACGCGGCAACGTGCTGATGTTGGCGCCCAGGCGTGTCGGCAAGACCTCGCTGATCCTGCGCGCCCAAGAGATGGCGCCGTCTTGGGGCTATCAGGCAGCCTATCTGACGGCCGCCAAGGCCAAGGACGAGACGGGCTTCGTCGAGCAGTTGGTCAAGGCAGCAAGGTTGATCCCTGAGGCGAAGTCCGTGGTTCGTCAGATCGAAGATGGCCTTCTGGCTCGTCTTCTCAAGCGAGTCGAGAGCGTCGAGGCGTTCAAGGCGGGTGTTTCGTTGCGGGCCGCCCACGAATCCGGATGGACCCAGGTCGGCGAAGCGCTGATCGAGGGCTTGGAGGCGGTCACGGGGCAACGTTGGCTGTTCATGGTCGACGAGCTTCCGGTCTTCGTTTTGAAGCTGCTGCGACGGGAGGATGGTCGCGAACGCGTCGAGCAATTCCTCGATTGGTTCCGTTCGCTGCGCCAGCAATCGGAAACGACCGAGCGTGTGCGCTGGGTGCTCGCGGGATCGATCGGGCTCGATACGGTGACCGCGCGTCTCGGTCTCGGTGACACGATCAACGACCTCCACGTCGTGCACTTGGGGTCATTCGATCGCGACACCGCCGATGCCTTCATCCGCGAGTTGGCACGCAGCTACAGTCTGGTGCTACCTGACGAAGCTCGCGGACGCCTGCTCGATCGAATTGGCTGGCTGATTCCCTTCCACTTGCAGATCGCTTTCGGCGAGCTCTTGAGCTTGGCTCCGAATGACGATGGCAGCCGCACGACCGCCGATACGTTGTATGAGGTCAGTGTGGCCGAGATCGATACCGCAGTCGAGGCCTTGCTCGCCCCCGCCAAACGCGGGTTCTACTTCGACTATTGGCGCCAGCGGTTGGATGAGGAGTTGGGCAAGCCCGATAATGGCTTGGCGCGACGCCTGCTCGGTGCCGCCGCGCGCGATCCCGAGGGCGCTTCCAAGCAGACGCTATCGCAGCTTCTGACCAGCGAGTTGGGCGATGCTCAGGAGCGCTCCGAGCGCCTGCGGTTCTTGCTCGACGTCTTGGAGCGGGATGGCTACTGGGTCGAAGCGGACGGACGTTACCGTTTTCGCTCACCACTCGCTCAGGCCTACTGGCTCGCGCGGGTGGTCGCTTGAGCGAGCTTCCACTGCACAGCGTAGCTCTCTACAACCCGCATCTGCTGAGCGCGGACGAGCTGGTCGATCTCTTCGCGGTTCGACAGGGTCTGTTGAATCGTCTTCTGGCCGACCTTCCCCTCGAGGACGACGGGGTGCCGCAGTCGCACTTGATTATCGGTCAGCGCGGCATGGGCAAGACCATGCTGCTCCGGCGCCTCGCCTACGCGATCGAGCGCGACGATGCGCGGCGTGCGCGCTGGATTCCGTTGACTTTTCCCGAAGAACAATACGATGTCGGCCAGCTTTCCGGGTTTTGGCTCAATTGCATCGATGCGCTAGGCGACGCCCTCGAGCGGTCAGGTTTGCCGCAAGAGGCCCAGAAGTTGGATCGTGCACTCTCGGAGCTGCCCAAAGGGGAAGACGCGCGCTGTACCGCCGCCCTCGATTTGCTGGTCGCAACGGCACGCGGATGTGGCCGGCGTCTGGTGCTGCTGGTCGACAACGTCGATCTGATCTTCGAGCGCATCAAAGACCAACAGTGGCTGCTCCGCGAAACACTCGCCACCACCCCCGAGCTGGTGCTGATCGGTGCCAGCGCCCAGGCGCTCGAGGCGAGTTTTCGCTACGACCAGTCCTTCTACGAGTTCTTGCGGATACACGAGCTCGCCGGCCTCGATCTCGAAGAGACCAGGACATTGCTCCTCCACTACGCGGATCGGCTCGGTGCCGAGGCCGTGCGTGGTGTGGTGGAAGGGGAACCGAGTCGCATCAAGGCGCTCCACACCCTCACCGCTGGTAACCCGCGCACCATCGTGCTGCTGTTTCAGTTGCTCGATCAAGGTGCCGAAGGCAACGTGCGTACCGATCTCGAGCGCCTGCTCGATCACTGCACGCCACTTTACAAAGCACGACTCGAAGCGCTACCCGCGCAAGCACAACGCGTCGTCCATGGGCTCGCCATCCACTGGCACCCAGCCACCGCCGGCATGATGGCCGAGGAACTGGGCCTCGGGGTCAACGCGGTGTCGTCGCAGCTCAATCGCTTGGTCAAACAAGGTGTGGTGCAGAAAGAAGCGTTCGATCCCCCGTCGAAGATTGGATTCCGACTCGCGGAACGGTTCTTCAATATCTGGTACCTCATGCGCACCAGCCGCCGCGTCCGGCGCAAGCTCATCTGGCTCGTCGAGTTTTTGCGCATTATGTATCGGCCGGAGGAGATCAGGGCGAAAGCGCTGAGGCACCTGGAAGGCTCACGCGAGCAGGCGAAATCCACGGACTCACTTTTTCGAGCGGAATACAGCTTTGCCCTGTCCCAAGCCGTTGACGACCAGGGCTTGCGTGACGCGCTCGAGACTTCAGGTGTCGAGAGCATTCTTGCCAATCGGCGCTATCGGCTCGCCATTCACGAATTGATCGACCTCGAAACGGTGAAGCCTCTGAAGGACAAAGTGACTCGAATGCAGTTGCTCCGCGAGGCCCAAAAGAAGGTGCTGTTGGCGCCCGTCGATCGCGACGGTTGGGATCCTCAACGTTTCTGGAGCCTTCTTGGCGGATCCGCGTCCTTGGCGCCGCACGAGAAGCTCGAGTTGGCGAGTCGGCTTGGAGCAGACCCGAACGTCATCGGTGCTTTGGAAGAGATCTTGGGCGCGGAGTCGAGCAAATGGGGGAGCATGTTTGGCCCAGAAATGACAAGCGCATTGCAAGGGGATTTCCGAAGGGGTTTCATGGAGTCGATGAATGACCTCGCTGGAGCACGATCTGCTGGGCAACTTCTTGCGTGCCCCGAGCTCGAGCTGGTCGCGGCTGTGGCCAGGCTCGAAAAGGGCTTCGATCGCGAGGCTGCACACGTGCTCGAGATGAGGATATCGGCTTTGAAACCAAGAAACCTCTATGCGTGGTTGGGCTTGGGCAACTTGCTTCAGGTTCACTTGGGTCGTTACGCGGAGTCGGAGTCAGCGTACCGGCGAGCGATCGACCTAGATTGTGAAGATCATCGAGCATGGTTTGGTTTGGGTGTATTGCTGCAGCGACATTTGCATCGCCATAAGGAGTCCGAGTCGGCGTATCGTGAGGCGATTTTGTTGAACAAGGATTCTGGTTTCCTGTGGGCCGCTCTGGGAAGCTTGCTTCAGATGCACGCGGATCGTTACGAGGAGGCAGTATCTTCGTTCCGCAAGGCGATCGAGCTTGCGCCACAGGATGGCCGTATTCATAGCGGTTTGGCTTGGTTGTTTTTTGAGCGGGGGGAGAACCTGGGCGAAGCCGAGGAAGTTGCTCGAAAGGCAATCGAGTTGGCACCCAATGATCTCGACGCCGCACACACGGCAGCGGCGATCTTCGCTCGCGGAGGCCAGTGGGTAGAGGCGCGTGGCCTGGCCCTTCGCTTCTTGCGCGAAGGAGATGAAGCGTCTCTAACGCGGACGTTCGACGATACCGTTCTGTTCTTCCGCGAAGCGGTGACCGCCGGCCACGCCGAGGACGCGGTGGCGTTGCTCGATGAAGCCGGCTTGGGTGAGAAGTGGCTGCCGTTGCGCGCTGCTTTGGCGACCGTTGGCGAAGGAAGACGGGCGTATCTGCGCCGGCTGGCGCCCGAAGTTCGCCAGCCCGCTCAGGAATTGCTGGTCAAGCTTGTTGGCGAAGCTTGGGATGGAGGCCCTGCGTAGGGTCTCGAATTCTGGCGCATGGTAGCTTGCCGCCCGCCCTCCCCCTCCCCGACGTTCGACGCAGGAGAAAGCCATGTTTCAAGCCGACACCCTCGCCAACCAGACGATCTTGATCACCGGTGGCGGTTCGGGGTTGGGACGCGCGATGGTGGAGCGCTTTGCCAGCTTGGGCGCGTCGGTGGCGATCCTCGGTCGTCGTGTTGGCGAGTGGCTCCGCACCGGCCAGAGCTTCAGCAATTTTCTCGACTACCCGCGAGAACAAATCGAAGCGGTCATGGCTGCAATGAAGCCGAAGAAGGGGTAGGCACTCCGGCGACTCAATCGCTGTCCTTGTCTGGCTCCGCCGCCGGCAGTACCAGCAGGAGTTGGTCGGCCACCAAGGCGCGTTTGCGGGTTCCTGCAATGCGCACCGCACAATGTAGGCGCAAGAGTGCGCCGCCGCTCCGCGCTTGGCCCCGAGTCAGCGTGGCATCGAGCTCGACGGCGCTGCCGACGGGGACCGGATGCAAGAAGCGGAGCTTGTCGGCACCGAAGTTGACGACCATGCCGGCATCGGTCAGCTCGATACGTTGAAATACCAGCTTGGGTAGCAACGACAGCACGAGGAAGCCGTGCGCAATGGTGCCGCCGTAAGGCGTGTCGGCCGCACGCTTCGGATCAACGTGGATCCATTGATGGTCATCGGTGGCGTCCGCAAACCGATCGACGCGATCTTGGTTGATTTCGTAGGGTTCGGTCGAACCGAGATCGATTGCCTTGGCCGTTTGGAGCTCGGAGATCGTGAAACGTCTCATGGTGGGTGAATGCTACAACGTCTGCTGGCGGTCACCGAATGGGAATGTTAGGTGCCTCGCGGTTTGCGGCGGCATCGCGATGCTCTCCCGTAGCGGCCAGACCTGTGTCGACCGTTTTCATGGCAATAGCCGGACGGCCGCCAGGGGCGACGGCCGCTACAAGACCGGACGGCCGCCAGGGGCGACGGCCGCTACAAGACCGGACGGCCGCCAGGGGCGACGGCCGCTACAAGAAGGGTCTCGACTGGCTCGTCGGTGTGAGGTGGGGCCTCGTTAGGGCTAAATGGGGTGAAATAGCGAAAGCAGGGCCAGAGGGGGATAGTAGGGTAGGTACTTGATCGTGGCCTGTCATGATCTTTTTATGGCAGTATGCAATACTGTCTATTATTAAAGGGAGGCTTCTATGACTCGGTGGTGGTCCTTGGTCCTACTCATCTCTATTTCAGCGCCCTCGACACTCCACGCGCTGTCCTTCATTCCCGTATCGGACGCCGATCTCGCCGATACAGCCACGCTAATCGTGCGGGTGCGGATCGATGACGGGTCGGTGGAACAACGGAAGGATGGGATCGTGACGCTGTACAGAGTGTCGACGCTCGAGACCATCAAAGGGAGTCCAGCGGTTCCGATCGACCGGGTACGGGTACTCGGCGGCGTGACGGCAGAAGGTCAGGGTCAGGTCTTTCCCGGCCTACCGCGGTTCATTGCTGGAGAGGAGGTCCTCCTATTCTTGCGCCGTGATCGGCCGAGCGAGGCGCACATCGTGCACCTCATGCAAGGCGTCTTCTTTCCCGCGCAGCATGATGGCGAGCGGTATTGGTCACGGTCCCCCGGCGAGAACGGTGGTTTGCCGGTGTCCGGCTTTGGTGCCAAGAATCACACCGCACCCCGGCGTGCTGACGCGTTTGTGCGTTGGCTTGCCGACCGGGCTTCGGGTGTTGACCGGCCCGTAGACTACTTGGCGACAGCGTTGCCGCCGTTGCCGCTCGGACGACTGGTGCCCAAGTACACCCTGAGTGATCCAGCACAACCGATTCGGTGGTTCCAGTTCGATGGTGGTGAGTTCGTACGCTGGTTCCGCCACGTAGAAGGTCAGCGTGGCGCGGCTGATGGAGGCTCAGCGGCTTTTGCTGCGGCCCGCGACGCCTTCAACACCCAACCGGACACGCCGATCATCCTGCTCGACTCCGGGACCACGACCTCGGTGGATGGTTTTCTCCGATCGGACGGTCGCAATACGCTGCTGTTTCGCGATATCGGCAGCCGGATCGGCGAGCCATTCGTATGCGCCACGGGTGGGACCCTGGCTTTGGGCGGCTTCAGCTTCGTTTCCGGAGGCGCTGGACGTTCGTGGAAAGGGCAGCTCTTTCGCATCGGGATCGAGGCGGAGATCGTGATGAACGATGGGATCGAATGCCTGCTTACGGCGGAACCGCTGGCATTGGCGCAAATCTACACACATGAGCTTGGGCATACCCTGGGTCTCGGGCATTCCTGTGGTGACGCTGTTTCGCCGAGCTGCGCGGATGATTCGGAGTTGCCCCGCGCCATCATGCGGGCACGTTTTCCGGCCCACCCATGGGGTGCTGAGCTGCGTCCAGACGACGTCTCGGGCATTCGCTACCTCTATGACCGTTCCTTTGACGGTACCTCTGGCGGAGGCGGCTCGGGAGGAGGAGGAGGAGGAGGTGGTGGTGGTGGTGGTGGTGGCCATCCCACGTCGTGCGAGCATCCGAATGGGCATCCCAGGCGTTGCACGGAGTGTGGCCCCTGCGCTGCCGGTGAAGGGGATTGTGACGCCGATGTCGAGTGCGCTGCCGATCTCATTTGTGCGGCGGATCGAGGTGCTGACTTTGGCTTCAACCCCAACATCGATGTCTGCATGGCCGCTGGTGGCGGCGGCGGCGGTGGTTCGGGTTGCGCCTTGCCAGCGGGGCATCCTCAGTTTTGCGATCAATGTGGGCCTTGTAGCAGTGGTGCCGGCGATTGTGACCGCGATAGTGATTGTCGGGCTGGCTTGGTCTGTGTCCAGAACGTGGGTGGCCAGTTCGGTTTCGCGCCGGGTATCGATGTTTGCCTCGCCGGTAGTGGTGGCGGTGCCTGCTCCATCGATCTAGGGCGGCGTTACTACTGTGCGACGTGTGGTGCTTGTGCTGCTGGAGAGGGCGACTGCGACACCGATGCCGATTGTCAGGCTGGTCTCCAATGCGTCCAAGACGTCGGCGCCCAGTTCGGGTTCGCACCGAAGGTCGATGTCTGTTTGTGATCGTGGTGTGTACTTTCGAGGATCAGGCTAGCCAGTCGCGGCATCGCCCCAAGCGGGTGGGTCGTACGTAATGACATGAACTTCGTTCGGTGAACAGCACGCCGTCCGATGGAATCATCGGGCTGTGAGTGCGCCCGCCTACGCGGCTGAGAGCAGCAGCAGGTTCTCAGCCGGCGAAGGCCGGCGCACTCATAGCGCGGGCATTCATGCCCGCGTTGCGGTCAGCCTGATGAAGTTTAAGGTCAGCCTTGTTGCCGCCAGAGGCGGCGGTCGTTACGGCCAATCGGGCCAGCTCGCCCAACCAGCCGGCTCGCCAGCTTGCTAGGTGAGAAGCGTTTTTGACTGGCTCAGTCGATCGCTAAGGGAGCTGCCGGTGATGGCCAGTGCGAGTGGCAATCCGGCGAGCATGACCGTCAGGAGAGCACCCAGCCACCGTAGGGCCGTTTGTGCGAAGGAAAGCGGCTCGTCGTCGAGTGCGCGACTGCTGATCCCAATCCAAGCCATACCTGGGGTTCGCCCCCAGAACGCCAGCGGTATAACCCAATAGAGGAACGAAAATGCGGCGATCAGCAGGGCGAATGACGGCCAGCTGTGCCATCCAACCCTGATGTTCATGAAGGCGGCGCAACCGATCATGGCACCCACCATTGCAAGATGCACTGCGAAGTCGATGAGCCCGGCGATCAAGCGAGCTCGTATCGGTGCGGACGGGGCTTCGTCGGTGAGGGGGTCTGGCGAATCGACGGTGGTTTCAGGCGCGGTGCCGCTGGTGATTGGCGCCAGCACCGGTGCAACGACGGGGGGCTTGGGCTCGGGAGTGAGATCGAAGAGCGAGGGTTGGATGGCCTGGCGAGTCGGCTCGAGATGTTTTTCGGGTATCGGCGGGAGGGGGGTGCTCGCTGATGGGGCGGGCGAGTCTGGCGACACGGGTTTGGTCGCGGACGGTGCGCCTGACGACGAGCCAGACGAGGTGTGATCCGCTGGCTGATGTGCTCCTTCTCGAGCCGTGCCTGGTGCCTCCGGTCTCGAGGGGCCATCGAGCGGGAAGTCGAATAAGGGCAGATCCGGTTCTTGCCGGCCCTTGCGTGGGCTCATGGGCGTGCGGGAAGGTACTTGACGAAGATTCGATAGAGCAGATCTTGCGGGCGCTTCTCGTAGGTTTCTGCGAAACGAACGAGTCGTTCGAGATCTTGGTCATCGGGTGCGACAGAGAGCGCTTCGTTCAGCTTCTCGATGGCGTCTTTTGTGTCGCCACGCTGCAGAGAGCGAAGGGCCAGGTTGTGGTAGGCCTCGCTAATGAGCAGCTGGATGTTGGGCTCATTCGGCTCCTCGTCGAGTTTTCGCCACAAACGCGGAATGAGCTGGTTCCATTCGCTTTGCTCGAAGAGCGCGAGCTCACCTTGAAGGGGTTCCATCGATTGTCTCAATCGCCGCTCGATCTGGAGCTCCTCGGGGCTGGGGGGCTCCATCTCACTGGCCCTGGCCAACCGCCGAGAGGCAACGATCATGTGCCCCTTTGATTCGGACTCCAGGACGCTGGCGATCAAGGCCTGGCGGGCTTTGATTTCCTGGGGGGTAGGGCCCGTCGGCACTTCCGGCCCTGCGGGCTCTTCGATCAGTGCTCGCCATTGGGTGAGGAGTGCCTGGGACTGATTGTGTAGAGGATTGCCTGGTGCGACGCTCTCGAGAATGCGGATCGCTGCTTCGGTATTGCCTTTATCGTGCAAAGCGGTCGCACGGTCGAGCTGCGAGGGCACCTGCCGTCCACCAGCGACCGGTTGGTTGTCGGCGTTGGGGAAGAGATCGTCCCACTTTGTAAAAAGAAAACCGAGTGTTGCGAGCACCAGCACCGAAACCGCCCCGCCCAACAGCAGCAGCCTTCTGTCGGTGCGTTTGACGGCCACGACGCGGTCCCGCCGCACCGCCTCTTCGAGGGACGGCGATCCCTCTTCCGGCTGATCCGGGTCGAGGGCGACAAAGTCATCTGATTCCAAAGCGGTGGTGGCGCTGGCGCGTTCGGCCGCTGGCGCCACAGTCGGTACTTCGCCTGCGTCGAGTTGTTCGAGGTAGTCCCGCGCAACCGAATGGCTGGGTTGCAGCTCGAGCACCCGTACCAAGGCTGCCCGTGCTTCATCGAGCTGCTGGGTCTCCAGGAGACCGAGGCCTTCATGGAAGACCTCTTCGGCCAGCCGTTCCTTCTCAGCCTTCCGGCCGCGGGCCATTTCGATCCGGTTGCCAGCCTCTTCGTTGTCGATATCGATCAGGAAGATTCGCGACCAGATATCGATGGCATCTTGGTAGTCATCTCGGTCGAAGGCTTCCTGGCCCTCGTCAAGCAACTCGCCGACCCGGTCTCCCTCGTTCGGATCTGCCTTGGTGGCTGCGGGCGCCGGCGGGATGGATGCGGGTTCGTCGAGGGCTTCGAGTGGATCCTCGAGCGCTGGCATTGCCGACGATGGCGCATCCATGGAGACCGGTGTCGTTACCTCGGCTGCCGCCACTTTGGGTTCGTCGATAACTGCGGGAATTCTTTGCGTGTCGTGGACTTGAACAACCGGAGTATCGCCCGCTGCGGGGTCGCGCAAGCCAGGGTGCTCGGGATCGAGGACCTTGGCTTTCGCAATCAACTTATCGGCTTCGGCCGTTCGGCCCGCAGCGCGCGCTTGCTCCGCTGATTCGAGGAATTGGTCGACGTAGTGTGCGGACTCGAGCCTCGACCTGGCTTCTTTGACCAAGGCCTGGACGTCGGGGGACGCCTCGATCGTCTCTTGTTGGCTTTGGGCGATCTGGAGAACCTGTTCGAAGTTGCGCTGGGCGATCAAGTCTTGGAGGACGGCTCCGAGGCTACCCGCGGTTGTTTGCTGTGGTGCTGGTGCTGGCGCTGGTGGCACCAAAGGTGTCGTGTCGAGCGGCGCGCCATCAAGGCCTTCGAGGTCCAAGTCGTCGAGTTCAGCAATTTTGCCGTCCGTTGCGACATCGTCAATGACAATCGGGTCGTCCACCACCATGACGTCGGCAGAGGCGATGTCCAAAGAGGGGTCTTCTCGAAGCTCATCCAGCTGGACCGGTCGCCCATCTTGGGCGATACGTTGAAGCAATGTGCTTGCAGGGTGAAAGAGTGGATCCATTCCGAGAATGAACTCACATCCCACTTTTCCTTCGTGCTCGTTGCCTTCGGCCACCAGATTCAAGGCCTGCTGGAAGGACTCGGCAATGCGCTGTTGCACATCGGCCGACAACGCTGCGTTTCCGGGGTATCGCATGAATGACCAGCGGAGTTATTTCTTCGACATCGCGCCTGGGTATCGACGCGGGAGACGCCGCAGCGCAAAGACAGTCGTGAAGGCGTCTAGGACGCTCAGACTAGCAGAATCGGCGGAGGGCGCCAATTGCCTGGAGGTGTTGGCACGGCCTTGGAGTGAGAGGCCGAGTTGGCCACGGGATCCTTACGCGTCGATCGCCGCGAGCAGCCGGTGCGGAAGTCGGTCGAAGCTGCCTGAGGACATGGTGACGGCGAGATCACCGGGTTGTAGCCAGGTCTGTGCGGCGGTCAGTACAGCGTCTACCGATTGGCAAGGCTGAATGTCGACACCATCGCTTCGAAGGTCCGCCACGAGCGTTTCGAGGTCGAGTCGTTCGTCGTCGCCGAGTCGTGCGTGGTGGAAGATCGGTGCGAGGCGAACGGCGTGGGCATGGCGGAAAGCCTGGCGGTAGCGTTCATGCAGGAAGGCGCGCCCGGCAGTCAAGCTGCGTGGTTCGAACAAGGCCAGGATCCGTCTTTCGGGGTGGCGACGCCGAAGCGCTGACAGCGAAGCTTCGACGGCTGTTGGATGGTGGGCAAAATCGTCGACGACAATGATGTCGCGACAGGTACCGATTGTCTCCAATCGGCGCTTGACGCCAGCAAAACTCCCCAAGGCAGCAGCGATGTCGGCTGTGGGCACATCGTCGTGGGAGACCGCGGCCCAGACCCCCAGGGCATTGGCGACGTTGTGATCACCGGGCAAGGCGAGCTGCACCTCCACGGTTTCGCCGTTGGCCTCCGTCATGGACCAATGACAACCGCTGTCGGTGTCGACAACGGCGTCAACGGGGGCGATGTCGTTGGATGGCTCGAGACCGTAAAAGCGCACGCGACAGCGCGCAGCACGCACGATGTCGCGCATTTGTGGATCGTCGCCGCAGGCCACGACCAACCCGTCGGGTGGCACCAACGCCACCAGGCTCCGATACGCGTCGAGCAACGACTCGGGGCTGGGGTAGAGATCGGCATGATCGTATTCGACACTGGTCAAGATCAGCGTGTGGGGGCGGTAGTGAAGGAACTTCGGGCCGCGATCGAAGTAAGCTGCGTTGTATTCATCGCCCTCGATCACGAAGCGATGGCCCTGGCCGATGGCGAAACTTGTCTTCATGCCACAAGGAACCCCGCCGATCAGGTAACCCGGGTCGCGGCCACATGCGCGGAGTACCCAGCTTGCCATGGCGGTGGTGGTAGTTTTGCCGTGGGTGCCGGCAACCACCAACGGCTTGCGGTCGGCGAGTAAGAACCGGCCCAAGGCCTCGGGCATGGAGATCCGCGGCAGGCCGTTCTCCTCCACGTACGTGGCCTCGACATTGCTGCGTGGAACGGCGTTGCCGACGATCACCAAGTCAGGGGCTGGCGAAAGATGGGCTGGGTCATAGCCGACATGAGGCTCGATACCGGCGTTCGCGAGGAGGTCACTCATGGGTGGGTAGAGCGGTCCGTCGGCGCCTCGAACCCGGTGGCCGAGGGATTGCAGCAGGCAGGCGAGTGGAGCCATGCCGGTTCCGCCGACGGCGATGCAGTAGATTTCGAGCGGTGAATTGCGTGTCATGGGTGGTTCCTGGCCAGGAAATCGTCGCGATGTTCGGTGGCTCTGGGAAGATCGACGGGTACGATAGCGGGCCGCTTTTACTCTGTTTTTACTGGTATCTCGGTGTCTTTGTGACGTGGCGAGGTACCATGGATTTTCGGGCGCTCACTTGGGCGGCGAGTTCAGAACGTGAAAGAGCGAGCGCGCCAGCCCGCATATCTGAAATGTAGCAGACGAGAGATCAAGAGGAGCCAAACATGCTGCGGCAAACGTTGACCAATACCGCTCTGGCGGCCGTTCTCGCGACCACGGGAAGTCTATTGCTGGTTGCGCCGGTTCATGCCGCCCCCCGCGCGGTGATGGTCGAGCCGATCAAGGACTTCGAGGTCGTCCCGCAAGGCGAGCACATCAAACACGCTTTCGAGATCCGCAATGAGGGTGACGAGACTCTGGCGATCACGGACGTTCGTCCGGCGTGCGGCTGCACGGTCGCGAAGTTCGATAAGGAGATCCCACCCGGCGGCGTTGGCAGGATCAACGCCGATGTCGACACGATCAGCTTCAACGGCATCATTGCCAAGTCGATCTCGGTCTACACCAACGATCCCGAGAATCCGCGTCTCGAGCTGGTTGTCAAGGCCGACGTGCGTCCGTACATTGCGATTGATCCAGGGTTTGCGCGCTTCAGCTACGTTCGGGGCGAGCCAGTTGGTGTCATCCGTCAGACGCTTTGGGTGCCAGAAGGCGGCGACGTGAGCATTGTCGACATCGACGTGCCGTACAAGCACATCTCGGTGCGGCATCGCGAAGCCAAGACCGAAGAGCGCAAGGAAGGTACCGGCAAGCAATGGACGATCGACATCGAACTGGCCTCGGACGCACCCGTTGGTGCCCTGCGCGACTACGTCGAGGTTCATCTCGATCATCCCAAGCAGAAGAAGATGCAGATTCCGCTGTCGGGCTTCGTACGCCCGCGCCAGCACGCCACGCCTTACGAGTTGGATGTGGGGGAGCTGAGTGCGTCCGAGTTGCCGCGTGATTACACCGTTGTTTTTACCAATTTCGTGACGGAAGGCGTCGAGCTGACCAATATCGACACGGGATTCGAGGGGGTCACCGCCGAAGTGACTCCGCTGGAAAATACCGGGCACCGGTTTCAGCTATTGCTGCGGATCACAGAAGACATGCCCAAGGGCACCTTCGAGGGCACCGTGAAGATCCATTCGACCGACAAATACAGTCCCGTGTACGAGCTGCCCGTCACCGGCAAGGTGATGTAGCTGGAGGAGCGGGCAGTTTGATCGGGAGCTTGGTTCGACGATTGTCGCGGACAAAGTGGATCTGGTGCGATCAAAGTCTGATGCGTAGGGGCGGGGCTTGTCCCCGCCCGTCCCGGGAGGGCGCAAGGCCTTCCCCTACAAGAGCCATGAGTCCTGGGAGGGCGCAAGGCCCTCCCCTACATGAAGCGTCACCGCTGGCGCAGTACCTCGCCCAGCGCGTCCATGGCGTCCCGTAGCTGGTGGTCTGCTAGATATGGGCCTGGTCCGAAACGCAACCGGTTGCCTCGGTGGTCGGTAGCGACTCCGCGTGCTCGCAGTGCGGCGCAGAGTGGGCCAGCTTCGGGGGTCTCGAGAACGAGAAATCCACCGAGTTCACTGGTCGACACACCGGTGTCGCGGGTGATCCGCTTGGGATCGGCGTCGAGACGATCGAAGGTCTCGGTAAGGATCTTGATCTGGTGTTGACTGATGATTCGCAAGGTGGCTGGGTCGAGGCCCTCGCGGTCAAAGAAGTCCGCGACGGCCGCACCTCGGTACTGGCTCGTGGGGTCATAAGTGGCGCCGGCAAAGCGGGCGGCGCCGTGACCGTAGCCCACCTGGTGCTGGCCCGCACGAGGTGCAGCCAAGGCGTCAAACTCGGCGAACCATCCTGTGACGACCGGTCGCAGTGTGCATCCGGGTGGGACCCTCAAGAACGCATTTCCCTCGCCCATTTGGCAGTATTTATAGCCACCACCGACCGCAAACGCGGTATCGAGGCCCTGTGCCGAAAGACTAAAGGGCAGCGCGTTGATGTGGTGATAGGTGTCCACGACGAGCTCGGCGCCATGGTGGAGGGTGGCATCTTGGATGCGGCCCAGGTTTGGGACGATCCGCGCGCTTTCGAAAAGGACGGATGAGATCAGGACCCCCGCGGTATGATCATCCACGGCTGCGGCCACCCGCTCGGCCAGCGTTTCGGGGTCCGCTGCATCGACCCGCGTGATTTCGATACCCTCTTCGGCCAACCGCGCCAGCTGCCGACGAATGGAGTGGAACTCGCCGGTCGTGGTGACCAGTCGGGGCCGAGTCGCCAACGGCAAAGCCGAAAGCCACCGCACCAAGAGTTCGTGGGTGTTGCTGGCCAGGGCGTAGGTACCCACAGTATCGTCCAGCAGCCGTCCGTAGGTTTTTTGGACGCGCTCAGCTTGGTCAAAAGCGCGCGACCATTTTTCGTCAATCAGCTCGGCAGCATCATCGTAGGCTCTGACTTGAGCCTCGCGGGCGCAGTCCGGCCACGCTTGATGCGAATGGCCGGTCAGAAGCAGTCGCTCGGCGACCCGAAAGTGGCGATAGTGGTTCGCCAGCGGGTTGCTACCGGTACCGAGCCACGACAACGGGTCCGGTGTCCCTCGATGGCCGTGGCGGTCTACGGTCGTGTCCATGGCTCTTCGCGGCAGGCTCTTCATGGCCGGGGTCAGAGGTCCGAGCGGACGTTCCAAAGATCAGGAAACAGAGGTTCGAACAGGGTACTGCGGAGATAGGCAGCGCCCGAAGATCCGCCGGTTCCCTGCTTGGTGCCGATGGTGCGCTCGACCATCTTGACATGCCGGTATCGCCACTCCTGAAGGCCCTCGTCTAGGTCTACCAGGCGCTCGCAAACCTGCGTCAGCCGGTCGTCGTTTCGGTAGATCCGCAACAACACGGCGTGAATGCCCTCATGCTCTGGTGGCGATTCCAGCTTGGGGTCCATGACCTCGGTGGGGATTTCGTAGCCGTTGCGTTGGGCGTAACGCAAGAAGGCTTGGTAGACGGAATGGGACTGGGCCCGACGCTCCAGGCGTTCGAGCGCCGGTGGGTTGTCCGCGTGGTGCTTGAGCATGCCCGGCCGACGGAGTCCCAATAGAAACTCGAGCTCGCGGAATTGGGGCGACTGAAAGCCACTTGCCGCATCGAGCCGTGCACGAAACGAGTTGAACGACATGGGCGTCATCGTTTCGATGATGTCGACTTGGGCGACCATGGTCTTGAGGATGGTCAGGGAGCGCTTGAGGGTATTCAGGATGCCTGGCAAGGAGCCCTGGACGGGGCCTCCTGTGGTGAACAAATCCGCCAGGTGATCGATCTCGTGGATGATCTGTTTGAACCACAGCTCGTAGACCTGATGGATCACGATAAACAGCATTTCATCGTGCTCGGGCCCATCGGATCGCGGGTTTTGAAGTGCGAGAAGTGCTTTGATCTCGAGGTAGCTGGAGTAGGTCACAGACATGTCCAAGCCTTCGCGTTACGAGGTGGCGGGAGGCCCCCACAGGGTGTCTTCGGACTTGGGTGCGACTCGTTGACGGCCCCGTGCCTCGAGCTGCGAAACCGCGTCTAGAGTCGTGGCCAATGCGGCACGCTGGATGGTGATCAGTGAACGGATGCCACCCAGCGCCAAATCGAGTAGGGCGTCGAGCTCGTCACGGCGAAAGCTGCGCTGCTCGCCGGTACCCTGGATCTCGACGATCTCGCCATCGGCCGTTGCCACGACATTGAGATCGACCTCGGCCTCGATATCCTCGATGTACTCGAGATCGAGCATCGGGACGCCACCGACCAGACCGACCGACACCGCGGCGATCTCTCGCTCGAGCGGCCACCGGTCGAGATCGCCGGCCAGGTAAGCACGTCCCAGGGCTTCGGCCAACGCGACGTAGGCAGCGGTCACCGACGCCGTACGGGTACCGCCGTCGGCCTGCAAGACATCGCAGTCGAGGGTTACGGTGCGTTCGCCCAAAGCGCGGAAATCGACCGCGGCTCGCAGGCTGCGGCCGATCAGGCGTTGAATTTCCGCCGTGCGACCACCTGGCCGTCCGCGGGTTACTTCACGGGTCGCCCGGCGGTGGGTGGAGCCGGGAAGCATCGCGTACTCCGCGGTTACCCAGCCGCGGCCTTGGTCGTGAAGAAACGGCGGTACTCGATTTTCGATCGAAGCTGCAGCGAGGACACGCGTGTCTCCCGCATCGATTTGGGCTGAGCCGCTGGCGAACTTTTGGGCACCCGTGATGATGGTCACGGGCCGAAGCGCATCAAGGGCGCGACCGTGGGGGCGTGGATTGTCACTCATCGAGCCTGTGACCCTATCAAACGTCGACCAACTCGAGGGTTGCCTGACGATTCAAGAAGGTCTCGGCGATGCGTCGAAAACGTGCGCCTCGGTCGGTCACGCATAGGTGATGTCGAGCCGGTGCGGTGGCGGCTGGGATACGCCCTTCGATAACGGCGTTTCGAACGGTACGGGCAACCGCCAGGGCGGAGTCCACCAACGTTACGTCAGGTCCGACGATTCGCTGCAGGGTTGGCGCCAAGAGAGGGTAGTGGGTGCAGCCGAGCACCAAGGTGTCGATTTGCTTTTCGATCAGCGGCTTCAGGTAGCGCTTCGCGATGGGCTCGGCGAGCGGGTCCGTCGCCCAACCCTCTTCGACCAAAGGCACGAACAAGCCGCAGGCCTGGCCGACCACGAACAGATCGGTGGCACGTCGTTTTAGGGCCGCTGTGTAGGCACCGGATCGGATGGTCGACTCGGTTCCAATGACGCCGACACGCCCGTTCGTTGCCACCATTGCGGCCTCGGCGCCCGGCTCGATTACCCCCCAGACCGGAACGGATGCAGACAATGCATCGAGCCCCAGTGCCGAAGCCGTGTTGCAAGCGACGACGACGGCCTTGACGTCTCGGTCCATCAGGAAGGCGACATTGCGGGCCGTGTAACGCTCGACGGTTTGGGCCGATTTGGTTCCGTAGGGCAGGCGTGCGGTGTCGCCTAGGTAAAGGATCGACTCGTCGGGCAAGGCCTCGATCAGCGCCGCCGCTACGGTGAGCCCGCCGACACCTGAGTCGAAGATGCCGATGGGCCGGTCGGCCGGCACCGACTGGGTCACGAAGCGGGCTGGGCGATCAAACCCGGTCGGAGGGCCAGCGGTCGTCCGGTATCGATGTGGCCCGCAAAGGTCTCGGTTTGTTTGCCATTCCACAGCACCACCAGTTGGTTGGCTTCGGGCGTGTTGAGCAATACCGAGTTGACCAAGCTGTAGAGCATGAGGAGTTCTTGCCGTGCACCGACCGACGGTGATCCGCCGGGGGCGGTTAGGTCGACGTAGATCGTTGCTTCGACCAGGTACGCTCGAACCGTCGGGGGCGGGTTCGTGTTGGCGTTCTCGGATTCCTCAACGGCGGGAGGGATCAAATCGGGGAGCGGTGACCAAAGCCCCTTTTCGACTGGACCCGCAGCGAGTTCTTCGACCAGCCGCGCCACCCGCTGCTCGAGTTGATCCAGCCGCGCCACCTGATGGGGCTCGCTATGGAGCTTGCCGTCGCCGCTGGGGAAGTACAGTTGAAGGGTGTCCATGGTCGTCGAT
This sequence comes from Candidatus Multivoradales bacterium, assembly GCA_965250305.1. Lineage (GTDB taxonomy): Bacteria > Acidobacteriota > Thermoanaerobaculia > Multivoradales > J023 > J023. The sequence continues at coordinate 335,032 of CBDFNS010000020.1, forward strand.
CCGTCCACGGGTGATACGCCCGCTTCAGTTGCTGGCACCGGCTCCGCGGCCCTTCGACAACCACTGCCGACCAGCAGCAAGGCCAGGATGGTGCTCCACCGCATGCACGGTCTCATGGTGTGTGCCCCGTAGTCTCGCTGGGCGCCGGTTCCGTCGCCGCGTCCTCGTTGCTCGGGACAGTGGCATGGGTACGATTGCGGAAGCGCACCACGGCGCGTACCAAGGCGGACACGAGTTCCGACCGATACTCCGGGTCGCGAAGTCGGTCAGCCTCGTCGGGGTTACTCAAGAAGCCGAGCTCGACCACGACCGCGGGCATGGTGGCTCCCAGCAAGACCCGGAAGGGGGCCTGTTTGACGCCGCGGTTCTCGAGCGATAGCGAATCGTTGAGTTCTTCCTGTACGTTGGATGCGAAACGATGGCTCTCGGCCAGATGGTAGCTCTGCGCGAGGTCCCAAAGAATGAGTTGGAGATCTGATTGGGCGCCACCACCAGCCTGATTCTCGAAGGCCGCGGCGCCCGCGGCCAAATCGTCACTGGCCTCGCGGCTCAGGAAGTAGGTCTCCGCACCACGCGCACCCTGAGCAAACCATGAGTTCAAGTGCAACGAGATGAAGAGATCGGCTTTGTTTTGGTTGGCGAACGCGGTTCGGCTTTCGAGCGGCACCTCTTCATCGCCATCGCGGGTCAGCATGACGCGTACGGGTAGTCGCCGCTCGAGCCGCTGCTTGAAGGCGCGCGCAAACCACAAGGTCAGATCCTTTTCGACCAGGCCATTGCGGATGGCCCCCGTCTCGCTGCCGCCGTGGCCTGGGTCGACCACGATCGTCCGCAACCCTGAGCGTTGTGAATCGAGATGGGTGGCCCGCCCGCGGCTTGTGGGCTCCGCGACCGCTGTGCGGCGGAACACTTCGAGAATGAGTCGCGGTGGCGAGGCCAATAGGCGCGGCTCGGCTACGGCCATGTCGAGCGCGGGCCGGATGCGTACGAAATCGGGTTCGATCTCGATCGCCTCGATCATGGGGTCATCGGTGCCGGTTTTTTCGAGGGCAACGCGATCGGCGACAAAGCGCACCACGAGCTCGTTGGCCTCGCGTTCGATTCGATACCGCGGCTGGGCCGAGAAGGTGATCTCGATGGTGGTGATGGGACCTTGGCGAACTTGCAGCAATCGGCCGGTAAGGGTACGCCGTAGCCGCTGTTCGATCCCGAGCTTCAAGCCAGACTCGTCCCAAATGAAGTCGATGCCGAGCGGGTCACCCAGCGTGCGCGTGAGGAAGTCCAAGGGGACCTTGAGCCCTTGAAGCGTCTGAAGGGGAGCCCGGCGCAGTGTGAACAGTTCCTCGCTTCCTTCGCCGTCCTCCACCACGACGATGGGGCTATCGGGACCCAGCAAGTACCGTAGGTTCTCGACCTGGAGGGTATGGCTCTCGCCGAGAGGGCCGATTTCGAGCACCTGCCCCAACCGGTGTGCGATCGGTGCCAAGGCAAACAATGGGCCGGTCGGTGCGAACGAAACCGAGATGGCGGAACCGCCACCGGCGTCGAGCAGGGTTGCTGTTCCCGAGGGATAGATTTCCGGCTCGGGCTCTGGCTGCCCCTGCATCGGGGCACCGAAGGGTAGTACCGCCAGCAAGAAGCAGGAAAGGTACCGGGTCGCGCTCGAGTGAGCGATTGAAGACAGCGGGATAAACGGTGTCATGGGCGCTATTTCGGTCAAGTACGGCCGGCCAATCCAACCGGTGCAGCGTATCAGGGCAAAGGCCGAAAGCGGATACCAACGCATGACCGTACTCGTAGTGTCACGAAGATGCTCACCCCTTGATCCACCACCAAAAAACTAGGATCCCCGCTGGTCCCCTGTAAACACAGGGGTTAAGGTCAAGGTACCAACAACGACCTATCACCAACGGGGTGAAGACATGGTGGCACAAGGCGTTCTTCCATACCAGCTCGATCATGAAACCAGGAAGACGACCCTAACGGGTCTCGGGGGTCTTCCGATCTACCTGGATCTCGCTCACATAGTGGGTCTGCGCGACTCCATCGCCCGGCACCTCGGACACAAGGGCAGCTCGCAGGGCTGGAGCGTGGAGCAATTGTTGACGACGCTGATCCTGCTCAACCTGGCGGGGGGCCAATGCGTGGAGGATCTCGCAAAGCTCGAAGGCGACGATGGCTTCGCGTTGATCCTGCACCGCACGGAGGCCTTCGGAATGCCGCGCGCCGCACGGCGCGAGCGGGAGCGCCGCTGGCGCAAATCGACGGATCGTAAGGTACCGTCGATCTCGTCGTTGCGCCGATTCTTGGTGTCGTTTCACGATTCGAAGGAGGAGGAATCCAGGGAGGCAGGCCGGGCCTTCATCCCGTCGCCGACCGCGGCGCTTAAGGGATTGTCCAAGATCAATCGGGACTGCCTTGGCTTTCTGCAGCGGCATCAGCAGGAGTCGATGGCTACGCTGGACATGGACGCCACTCTGATCGAGACGCAGAAGAAAGAAGCGCTGTTCTGCTACAAGAAGTTCCGGGCGTACCAGCCACTGAATGTGTGGTGGGCCGAGCAGCAGGTGGTGGTTCACTCAGAGTTCCGCGACGGCAATGTGCCGGCCGGTTTCGAGCAGTTGCGGATCCTGCAAGAGAGTCTGGCGAGCCTGCCCGAGGGCGTCGAAAAGGTAGCGATGCGCTCGGACACGGCGGGCTACCAATGGGATCTGTTGCGTTACTGCGCCGAAGGCAAGAACGAGCGATTCGGGGTCATCGACTTCGCGGTGGGGGCCGATGTGACCTCGGCCTTTCGCACAGCTGTTTACGATGTGGCACAAGGAGCCTGGCAGCCGCTGCTGCGGCGGCGAGGCGACCAGCTCGTGGATACGGACCAGGAATGGGCCGAGGTGTGTTTCGTCCCCAACGAATCGGCGCGCAAGAAAGACGGTCCAACGTATCGGTTCTTGGCCATTCGCGAGCCTTTGGCCCAGCTCGAGCTGGAGGGTATGGAGAGCGACCAAGCCGCTCTCCCGTTTCCGGTGATCGACTACCAGGACCAGGATCATCCTCGTCGTTTCAAACTTTTCGGTGTGGTCACGAACCTGGATCTCGACGGCGACGAGGTGATCTGGTGGCTTCGGGAACGGTGCGGCAAGAGCGAAGAGGCCCATGCGGTCATGAAGGATGACTTGGCCGGCGGGAGCCTCCCCTCGAAGTACTTTGGCGCCAATGCTGCGTGGTGGGGCGCCATGATCCTGTCATTGAACCTCAACTCGCTGATGAAGCAGTTGGTGCTAGGGGTGGATTGGGTGACCAAGCGCATGAAGGCCATCCGCTACTGGATCATCAACGTGCCCGGCCGCGTGGTCCATCATGCCCGCCGCCTGACCCTCCGGCTGGGGTCCACCCATCCTTCGACGCAGATCCTGCTCCAAGCACGCAGGACTTTGGCAACGATGGCCACCGGGCCACCCGGCTAACGCCGAGCTACGCCGGACTTGCGCGAAAAGCCGTCGATTCAAACGAATCGGCGGCATTAACCTGCCTGAGTTCGCCGAAAAAGATAAGGATCGCCGCAGAAATCGATGTCTCCGGCATTTGAGCGGTGCCGAGGCCAGATACAAGCCCACGAGGCGGACCCACGCCCAGGCTTGGGGCGGCTTTGACCAGCTGCCAACTTGGAGGTGGCGGATCCTGGTCACCGCAAAGGCCTTGAAATTGCCGAATCGATCCGCCTATAATCGCCGCCCCGCGCAACTGCGGAGCAAGGCCCGTTCGTCTAGGGGTCCAGGACGCCGGCCTCTCACGCCGGTAACACGGGTTCGAATCCCGTACGGGCTACCATCCCCACCCTGCTCTGCTCGCTTTGTTATTCAAATCACGCCGGTTTCAAGTCGAGTCTAGCGCCGTAAGGTGATGCGCGCTCTTGCTGCGTTCTTCTTGGGTCGTGAAGATTTCGGTAGTCAAGGCTGCTTGGCGAGCCAACGTGTCAAGCGCTCAATAGCGACGGTAGTGGCGGCCGTATCGTTGTCTTGGCCAGCAATCTCGAGTGCTTTGCCGAGAAGGCTCAGCTTACCAAATCCGTAGGTGCCGCCGGATCCTCTGATCTGGTGGCCGAGCGCGGCGATCGTTTCGAAGTCGGCCTGGTCGAGGTGGTCGCGCAGGATCTCGAGATCGCGGCGGCGGGCCGCGATGTAGGCAGGAATCAGATCGGCCAGATCAGAATCGTGAGGAAAGGCATTGCTGGGCGGCATCACGACTCGAGACCGTAGCGTTTGATTTTCCGGTAGAGGGTCGTGCGCCCGATTCCGAGTTGACGGACGACTTCTGAAAGGTTGCCCCCCGTGCGCTCAATGGCACGCTCAATGGCATCGCGCTCGATTTCGTCCAGCGTGCGGACCGAATCCTCGGTCGGTTCGAAGTCCGGCGGCACGACCGCCGATGGTTGGGTCGTTGGCTCCCAGCCAGCTACAGCGTCGTTGGCCACCGTGTCACCGCGAAGATCGACGCCTTTCTTGAAAATCCGCGCCGGTAGGTCTCCTGGACGAATCTCTCCCCCGCTCGAGATCACTGCCGCGTGTTCCATGGCGTTTTGAAGCTCCCGTACGTTGCCCGGCCAGTGGTATGAAAACAGTGCGCCCAACGCAGCAGGCGACAAGCGGAGCGACTCGTGTCCACCGCTTTCTGCCATGCGGCTCAGGAAGTGCATGGCGAGCACCTGGAGATCATTCCCACGCGCCCGCAACGGCGGCAAGTCGAACTCGAAAACGACGATGCGGAAGAACAAGTCCTCGCGGAATCGTCCAGCCCGAACCTCGTCTTCGAGGTTGCGATGGGTTGCGGCAATCAAGCGGAAATCCGAATGAATCTCGGCGTTGCCACCCAAACGTTGGAAGGTCCGTTCTTGCAGCACCCGTAGCAGTTTTGCTTGCAGGCTTAGGCTCAGCTCACCGACTTCGTCGAGAAAGAGGGTGCCTCCGTTGGCTTGCTCGAAGCGACCGGCGCGACGTTGCTCGGCACCGGTGAAAGCGCCGCGCTCATGGCCGAAGAACTCGGAAGCCTCCAACGTCTCCGGGATCGCGGCGCAATTGACCGCGACAAAGGGTGCCTGTCGGCGACCGCTTGCCTCATGGAGACCGTGGGCAACCAGCTCTTTGCCGGTACCGCTTTCACCTTGAACGAGCACCGTCACGTCGCTGGGTGCGACTCGATCCATCGCCCGGTAGAGCCGACGCATGGGGGTCGACGCTCCGACGATTCCCGCGTAGCCGCGCCCATCGACTTCGCGCTCGAGTTGGGTAACGCGTACCGCCAACTGGTGGTGCGAGACTGCGTTGCCGACGGTCGCGACGAGTTTGGTGCGATCAAGGGGCTTGGGCAGGTAGTCGTAGGCGCCAGCCTGCATGGCTGCGACTACGGTGTCGACAGCGGTTTCCGCAGTCAACATGATGACGGGCAGCCGAGGGTGATGCGCCTTGATACGGGTCAAGACTTCGATCCCGCTGAGGCCTGGCATGTGAAGGTCGAGGCAGATGCAATCCGGTAGCGTGCGTCCGAGGGCGGTAAGGCAGGCTTCACCGTCTTCGAAAGATTCGACGGCAAACCCTGCCTTCTCCAGCCACAAGCCAACCGCTTGCCGAATGCTGTGGTCGTCGTCGACAACCATTGTCAGGGCACGCGTTTCGGGTTTGGTCTTGTTTGCGCCTCCTCTTTCCCGATTGGGTTGGCTCATCCGCAAGGCTCCTCTGTCTCGGTCAATGCCCAGTTCATGCTTGGCTCTGTGCGGGCTGGCTGGTGTCCAATTGGGCGGTCGTCTTCGTCCGGGCGGGGATTGAGGTCGCCGAGACCAGCACGGCGACGCCCGCGGCAAGCAAACTGGCGAGGATGAAGTGGCCACGGTAGCCGAAGGCGCTGGCGCTAAAGCCACTCATCGATGCCATCACTAAGGGGCCAGCGGCGCACAGGGCTTGTTGGAGCGAATAGTCGGTTGCAGCGAAGTGGGTCTCACTGGCGTCCATCATGGCCGTGTAGAGGGCGGTGGTTGCCATGCCGCCAGTCAAGGCCACGGCAAGTGCCGCGCCGTACACCACGGGGATGCTGGTCGCACCACTCGCGGGAAGCACCAGGCCTGCGAGCGCGATGGACTGGGCCAGCAAGAACGCGACCAGGGGTATTTTGCGTGCGGTTTGGCCGCGAAGCAGCAGGCCACCGATCGCAGCACCGGTGAGCGAAGCCGCCGCCGTGGCGACGCCGAGGAGCAAGCCGATTGACTCGAGTGAGTAGCCGAGGTCGACGAGCATGGGATTGAACATGGTCAACGCCATGGTTTCAGCGCTTCGATAGAGAAGCAGGACGGCAACCCAGCGACCCGCGCCCGGACGGCGGAAGAACCTGCCGAGTGCACGGTAGCCTGCGCCCGCACCGAGACGGGCGTTGCGGGTGAGATGGGGGCCATCGGGCTCGCGGTACCAGGCAACGGGAATCAAGGGCAGGGCCAGAAAGCTGGCCATCAGCAACAATGCCCAGATCCAGCCGAGGCGGTGAAAGGCCACCAGCATGACGCCACCGCCAAGGATGTGTCCGAGGTAGTAACCGCCGACTTGAATGGCGTTTCCAGGGCCTCGGTGTGCGTGACGCAGCGCGCGTACCGCCAAGCCGTCGGTCGCCACATCCTGGGTCGCGGCGAGCAACATGAAGATCGAGCCGGCGGTAGCCAACGCGGCGATCGACCCGGTGCCGATCGCCGCGATGATGACCACCGTTGCAGCCGAGGCCGCTTGCAGCGGGAGGATCCAAGAGCGGAAATGGCCGTGGCTGCGGGAGCCATAGCCATCGACCACCGGGGCCCACAGAAATTTCAAAAGCCAGGGTAGTGCGACTGCACTGAGCAGGCTGACTTGTTCCAAGCTCGCCCCACGGCTGCGCAGAATCGCGGGAAGGGCCACGATGAAAAAGCCAAGCGGAATGGCCTGGGACACGTAAAGCGACCCGATCACCGGCCACGTACCCACTCCGGGTGAGCGGTGCGGGAGGTGGCTTGATGAAGAGTAGTCGCTCACTTGTTTGGGTCTCAGGCAACCTGGTGAAGGTGGACATCGGCTTGGGGGAACGGGATGCAGACGCCCTTCTTGTCTCTCGATCCAGTTGTCTCGATCCAGTTGCCATGGACCTAGCCCGTAGGCAGGCTACGCCTTCGTCGTCTTCGCTCGCAAGCCTTGCATCCACAGGCATCTACGTCCTCTCGCCGCGGTTTTTGGTGTCCCTTGTCCTTTCGACTCGAGAGTGTTTCGATTGTTCAGAGGCAATCCTTTCACTCGCACCTTGCAATGCGGATGAAGGAATCTGTGGCACCGCCCGCGTTACAGTAAGACGGTGCGTTTCAGGTCAGATGTGCAGGGCTCGGTCATCGACCGCCAGTGCCGCTTCCTTGACCACCTCGGCCAAGGTTGGGTGGGCATGGCTGGTGCGTGCGATGTCCTCGGCACTGGCGCCGAGTTCGACGGCCAATGCGATCTCGGCAATCAAATCTCCGGCCCGGGGGCCCACGATGTGGACGCCGAGGATTCGGTCGGTGGTGGCGTCGGCCAGGATCTTGACCTGTCCGTCGGTCTTCACCAGGGCGCGGGCGCGGCCGTTGGCGGCAAAAGGGAAGACCCCCTTGTTATAAGCCGTACCGGCCGCTTTCAATGCCTCCTCGGTTTGGCCGACTGAGGCGATCTCGGGTTCCGTGTACACCACGTTGGGGATGGCGTCGTAACCCACATGGCCCCAGCCCTTGACGATCCACTCGACGCAGGCGACACCTTCTTCTTCTGCTTTGTGGGCGAGCATTGGGCCGTCGATGACGTCGCCGATGGCATAGATCCCCTCGGTCGTCGAGCGGAAACGTTCGTCTACGGGAATCCTGCCGCGGGCGTCCGGCTCGATACCGACTGTTTCGAGACCGAGGTTGTCGGTGTAGGGCTTGCGGCCGACGGCCACCAACACCCGATCGCAGGTGATCGGGTCGAGACCATCGGCCTCGACGACGCAGCCCTTGCCTTCGACGCGGGCCGCGGTTACCCGTGCGCCTAGCTTGAAGGCGAGTCCCTGTTTCTTGAACGCGCGTTGGGCGATGTTCGCCGTCTCGACGTCCATGCCGGGCAACACGGCATCCATGTACTCGAGGACGGTGACCTTCGCGCCCAGCCGGGCCCAGACCGAACCCAGTTCGAGGCCGATGACCCCGGCACCAATGATCACCAAGTGGTCGGGGACCGATGGATACGCGATCGCCTGGTCGCTGGTGCCAATCCGATCGCCGTCGAGCTCGAGGCCCGGGAGCGAGGCGGCGTACGAGCCTGTCGCGATCAAGATGTGCTTGGCCCCGAGGGTGGCGACGGCTTTGCCCTCGCCGTCTTCAACCGCCACGCGGCCGGTGCCGTCGATACGACCGTGGCCGTGGTAGCGAGTGATCTTGTTCTTCTTGAGCAAGAACTCGACGCCCTGGGTATTGGAATTCACGACCCGGCTCTTGTGCTTCATCATGGCGCCGAGGTCGAACTCGACGCCGGACACCTTGACGCCGAACCGTTTGAGACCCTTCTTGGTTTCGACATAGCGCTCGGATGCTTCGAGCAAGGCCTTGGATGGGATGCAGCCCACCCGCAAGCAGGTGCCGCCGAGGGCGGCTTCCTTCTCGACGCAGGCTGCGTTGAGCCCGAGTTGGGCTGCGCGAATGGCGGCAACATAGCCGCCGGGGCCGGCACCGATTACGACCAAATCATGTTCGGCGCTGGTTGCTTTGCTTGGTGCCATTGTTCAGACCTCGGTTCAGACCTCGAGCAGAATGCGGCTGGGATCTTCGATGCGCTCTTTGATCCGCACAAGGAAAGTGACGGCCTCCCGGCCGTCGATCATGCGGTGGTCGTAGGAAAGCGCCACATACATCATGGGCCGAATGACCACTTCGCCATTGATCGCCACCGGCCGTTCTTCGATCTTGTGGAGTCCGAGGATGCCGCTCTGGGGCGGGTTCAGGATTGGGGTCGAGAGGAGAGAGCCATAGACGCCGCCATTCGAGATCGTGAAGGTGCCACCTTGCAGCTCCGCGAGGGTCAGTTTGTTGTCCCGTGCACGAACCGCCAGGCCGCCGATGGTGCTCTCCACTTCGGCGAAGCTGAGATGCTCCGCGTTGCGGATCACCGGCACCACCAAGCCTTTGCCGCCGCCGATGGCGACGCCGATATCGAAGTAGTTGCGGTAGACGATTTGGTCGCCGCGAATCTCGGCGTTGGCCCCGGGTACTTCTTTGAGTGCCTCGATCGTCGCTTTGACAAAGAACGACATGAATCCCAGCTTGACGCCATACTTGGCGATGAAGGGTTCCTTGTACTGACGGCGCAGCGCCATCACCCCAGACATGTCGATTTCGTTGAACGTGGTCAAGATGGCCGCGTTGTGCTGGGCTTCGACCAGACGTTGGGCTACGCGTTTGCGCAGCGGCGACATGTTGACGATCTCTTCCTCTCGGTGACCACGGGTAGCGGTTGCTGGGGTGGCCGCAACAACGGGCGTTGGTGCGGTGACCGGTGTCGCGGAGACTTGCGGCTCGGCTGCCGGAGGCTTGGGCGACGCTTTCGCGTCGGCGATGTGTCGTAGGACGTCTTCCTTGAGCAAACGGCCGCCCTTGCCACTGGGTGCCACGTCGTTGGGGTCGAGCCCGGCTTCGGCCAGCACACGCCGGGCCGCTGGTGTCACGTGGCTGGCTGTAACTGGAGTGGCCGTTTCGTCGGCAGTCGGCGAAGCGCTGTCGGCGGGAGGTGCCTTGGCCGCCGGAGCTGCGCCGGCCTCCATGAGGCCGATCACCTCGCCGACGGTTGCCTCTGAACCATCGCCCTTAGTGATCTTGGTAATGACCCCGGCTTCGGGTGCCGGTAGCTCGACATTGACTTTGTCGGTCTCGATGATGACGATGGGCTCGTCCTCCGCGACCGCGTCTCCTTCGGCCTTCAGCCATTCGCTGATCAACACCTCGGTGATCGATTCACCGACCGTGGGTACCTTGAGCTCGATTGCCATGGCATATTTCCTGTGGATTCGGGTGGATACCGGCGGCTGCCGACGCCGGCATTGTGCCACGTCTCCCGCCGCCAGTCGATCCAACCGTGTTGACCACCATTGCCAAACCGCCGAGCGAGCCCAGCATCTCTGTGCGGGGTGCTCGAATGGCCTTCGGCCCCCCTGCGGGCTGCGCTGCGCTCCCTGCTCGAGAGGCCGGGCCTCGCTCTCTTGGTTGACCCAAGTGCCAGGCGATTGACCAGGCCGGCGGCCACAGGTAGGGTGCCGGTCGATCATGGCCGGCGACACCACCCAGCGTTTCTTGCAGTCGACCGGCGCCGCCGTTTTCTCACAGCTCTGGCGGGTGATCGTCACCCTCGGGGTCATGGTGCTTTGCCGGCACTTGGTCGACCCCCTCGAGTATGGGCTGTGGAACTGGGTCTTGCCGGCTTTCATGATCCTTGGCGCGGTGCGGGATCTCGGCTTGGTCTACCACGTGGTGCGCATCAATCCGCGGCCGTACGGCAACCTCTTGCTGGTCGAGTTGGTATGGGGCGCGGTGCTGGCGCTGGCTGCATTTCTGCTCGCGCCAACGGTGACCGTCCTTGCTTTCAACGATCCCATCGCGCCGACGATACCGGTGCTGCGGATGATGGTGCTGTTCCTGTTTTTCGAAGGGCTTTCGTCGGTGCCGCGAGTGTTCTTCGACAGCGAACTCGCCGTGGGGCGTACGGTGATACCCGAGTTGATTCGCAATCTCGCGATGGCCACGGTGACGATTTCGTTGGTCTTGGCCGGTTGGGGCGTGTGGGGCCTGGTCGCCGGGCAGATCGTGGCCGCCGGGATCTATGCAACCCTGCTGTGGTTACGGGCGTGGGGCAAGATGCCGCTGACATACTTGCCGGGTCAAACGATCCCGCTGATCGTGGCCAGCTTGCCACTGGCCTCGATCTGGACCTTGACGATTTTGAGTCGATTTGTCGATCCGCTGATTGTGGCTTGGCGATTCGACAACAACGCGGTGGCCCAGTACGGTCTGGCGTTCAAGAACGCCTGTCGGCTGTCGGAGATTACCGTTCCAGCGCTGGTGCGGTCGCTCTATCCGGTCTTGGTGGCATTTGCTGCCGGCACCGCGGCCAATGCGAAGCGCTTGTTCGAGACCTATTCTTTGACCACCGTGATCATGATGGCGCTCGAGGTTCCGTCTGCGTTGTTTTTGTTCGTCAACGCGGATTTGGTGGTGAAGTTGGTTGCCGGTGCAAACTACGCGGGTGTGGCGCCGGGTCTCCTGCGGATCTTGTGTTTTGCACCCCTGGTCGACCCGCTGAGCCGTCTTGGAGGTGAGTTGCTCAAGGCACGCCACGGTGACCGGTTGTGGATGAAGGCGACCAGCGTGACGCTCTTGGCGTTTGTTGTCGGGGGCTTGATCCTCACGGCACGCTACGGCGTCGAGGGCATGGCGTGGGCCAAGTTGCTGCCTCTGGGCGGTTTGATCATGGGCGGGGCGCTTTACGCGATTGATCCGGCGGGTTTTCGTCGGTTGATGGGGCAGTTGGTGTTCGTGTACGCGGTGCCGCTGCCATTGTTTGCCGGCGCGTACCTGTTGGGCGGCGATGCGCCTTGGTTGCGATTCGGCCTGAGTGTGGCGGCCGGGGTGATCAGCACTGCGATTTGTGTGGGACGGTTCGGACCCACGTTCTTGCGGTACGTTCGTGAGGCCAAGGCCGAAGCGGCTGTCGAGTCTGCCGTAGCGTTGCCGGTAGAAACCGTGCGATCAGTGGAGAAGTTGACATGAGTCGTTGGATCCGACGGGTGCGATCGATGGTGGCGCCGCTGCTGCTGCTCGTGATTTCGTGCACGATCGGCCTGTTGTTCGCCGAGTTGGCGGTGCGCTTGGTGCGTCCGCAGACAGTCTGGCGAACCACCCCCGGGATGTATGCGCCGGATGGCGACGACGGGTATCGGTTGGCGGCCGGTTACCGTGGGCGCTCCTACAATCGAACCGAGTTCGACCACGAGGTTTCGGTCAACAGCGCTGGCGTGCGTGGTCCGGAACTTGGCCCCAAACGACCGGATGCGAAACGCGTTCTCGTATTGGGCGATTCGTTTGCATTCGGGGTTGGGGTTGAGGACGATGAGACCTTCGTCGCGCGCCTGTCCCAATCGGTCGCGAACCAACCGCGACAGCCCAGCGGGGTCGATGGCTTCAGTGTCGAGACGATTAACTCCGGTATTCCCGGCCTTGGCGCGCCGCAGCAAGTTCGCTGGCTCGAACGTCACGGGCTGGCGATAGAACCCGATGCTGTCGTCTTGGCGGTCTTCCTCGGTAACGACCTTCAAGACGCCACCGCGGAGGCGGTTAGCTGGCGGATCGTCGATGGCCAGATGGTGGGACGCGGCACGACACCTCAATGGCGTCACTGGCTCTACTTCAACTCCCATCTCTATGCCCTCCTCAAGTCCGCCGTGCCGGCTGGACTCCAGCAGCGCGTGCGCAAGCGCCTGGGGCTGACCGAGGCGACCACTCAGCGGTTGGCGCATGGCGTGCTCGCGGTCTATGCCAAACCGCAATCCGAGGTCTCTCGTGCCGGCGCCGCTGGGACGGCAACCGCGCTCGATCGCTTGATGGAGTTGACCAGTACCCGCGGCATTCGCGTGGCGGCGATGTTGATTCCGGAGCTGGCGCAGGTGTCACCCGCGCGGTGGCAGAAGGTGTTCGGCCAGCTCGACGCCGATCCAGCTCACTACGATTCTTTGGCGCCCAACCGGGTATTCGAGGAGCTTTTGGAGGCGCGCGGGATTCCGGTGCTCGACCTAACGTCAAGCATGACCGAGGCGATCGTCCGAGGCGAGCAACCCTACTTCGATCGCGATCGCCACTGGTCGGCGCAAGGGCACGCTTTGGCAGCCGATGCGCTGGGATCGTTTCTGGTTGGGCTCGGTTGGTTCGAGTAACCAGACGGCGTGGGCGAGAGGAGCGGTTAGGCCACTCCTCTCGCCGAGCGCGGGCCGTCAGGACGCCCTCATTCAGTAGCAGAATTCGCTGCCGCAGCAGCATCGCGGTAGCACAACGAGGCGCTCCCCGATCTGCGCGCGGCTGCCAAGCTCGATAACCGTGAATACCACCGCGCGGTGCTTCATGCCACCAGCGTAGCGAAGCGCAAGGCTGGGTTCCACCATCTAGCGTACACTGCGCGGCAGCGTGCCGCGGTAATCGAGAATTCGCACGCGATCGAGGCTCCCGTTCTCAAGGAAGTCAGCCATAACCATGAGTCGAACCGGCTCGGCGTCGTAGATCGCGGTCGTGGGCGAGAAGACTACCTCAGGCAGCGGAATCTTTCGGCTGTTCGGGGGGTGGTCGGCCCACTCGACAATCAAGAGTGAACTATCGAGACCACCGGCGAGAAGAGCCGGGTCGTTGAGATCATACCCTCTGGAGGGCGAGAAGCTGGCCGAAGACACACTACTGTGAGCTAAATACGGGTTGCCTGACGCGCTCTCGGCAACGCGGACCACAGCCTACTCCGGCATCAAGTAGGACACATCGCCCGCGCCATCAACGCGACGTCTCAACGGGGCTGACGAGGCCCGTGTTTCGCCCGTGATGTCGTCTAACGAGAGGACAGCAGTGGTGTTCGTAGTGGATTCGCAGCCGGGCGGATCCGGCGGATCCGGCGGTTCTTGGCACGGTATCTCTATCGCGGGGCCGATCTTGGTATCGATCTTTGGGTTGAAGAGATGAAAGATCGTCACGGCGCCTCGGCCTTTGTACCAGCGCTCGAATACCGAGCAGTAGGGTTTGATCCAGTCGGCAGTAGCGGAGCAGCCCCCGACACATTCGATTGTATTGTTGGTGAACACGCCGCTGCCGTTTTTTCCTGCCCCCAAAAAGTCGGGATGGTCCCAATCGTCGAGACCAAAGGGCGATGTGTCGGAATTTCCGGTCGTCTGGATTAGATAATGGTTGTCCCCCGGATCCGGGGTGCCGAAATATCGCGCTCGAGCGTTGATCTCGACACCATAGGCCTCGCCAGTATCGAGGCCCGTGGCCCAGAGTGTCACGATCTTGAAAGTCCCCGCAAAAACCTGGGGCGCCGCAACGAGAAAGAGGGCTGAAAGGATAACGCTGAGAATAATTTGGATGGTATTTTTCATCGGGTGTCTCCCAGCGTCACATCGATGTCCTTGTACGAGCTGATGACGCCGCAACTAGATTCGAGGAGGAGTTTCCGGAAGGAGCGCCAATCACTCTTGGAGAGGGCGGACCGTAGTGCGGGCAGAATGATGGCCGCGCTCTCCGTTGGGGGGCTTGTCTTGATGGCACGGATCATTCGCTCGGCTTCCTCAAGCGAAAGAGTGGATCGTTCAACAAAGAACTGAGCGTCGCCTTCTGTGACCGCTTGCTTGAGACTGCGCCGGACCGGCATTCCCCAGTTGCTGGCATCGAGGATCGCGCGCTGCTCGGCCAAGAACGCCTGCACGGCGTCGCGAATGGTGTCGATCACACGGTCTGTTTCGAGATTGTGATCAAGCGCGTGCTGAACGATTGTCGCGGCGCCAGCCTGGCCCTCTGTTCACGGCTGAACAGGTACGGATCACATCGTTGGGTGCTCCGCCGAAACGCCAAGGGGCAACACTTCTGGGCACGTGGCTACTTTGTATCCACGGTGGGCCGAGACGAGAAGACGATCCGTCGCTACATCCAACGGCAAGAATCGGAGGACCAGCGAGTCGATCAGCTGAGACTGGAGTAGAAGCTGGCCACCTTTAGGCGGCCCACACATTCATACCGCTTTGAGCGGTTCAGCCGTGAAGGCTCCGGCTTTTGCCGGAGGTGCCGAAGGCGTTCACTGAGGATGTCGTGCGCGCTCTGGCGTTCCTTGCTCTCGAAGCTCCGCGTGCATTCGATCGCCGAACGTTCTCAGTGCCAGGAGTCGCGACCGAGATGACGCTTTCTTCCAGTCGGCAAAGATATACGGCCGAACCAATTTCGCCTGGCCAGTAGCCCGCGCAAAGGCATAGAGATATTCATTGCGATTGTCGATCAGAGCACCCTCGAGCACGGTGGTGGCACGTCGATGGTGCGCGGGTACCGTCCAGAGGCCGACCACCGTCAGATTTAGGATCGAAAGCGGACTTGCGTACGATTTGAGGTCGGTTTTCATGGAGATGAGCAGAAGCGCATCCGCACGGAAGCGCGACGCGGTCTTCCGGTCGCGCGCGATGCCGCAGTGATAGGCCATCCTCCAACCGCACGCCTCAGAAAGTGACTCGGGAAGGACGACGAGCGAGTCGATGAAGCCCGTCGCAACGAGTGGTGCCTCCCAGGCCTCGATGACATCCAGTTCTTGTGCCGACCACCCGCTTCCCGATGAAGGCTGAGAGATCGCGAGTCGGATCGGGAACCCAAGTTGAGGCTCGAGCGCCTCGATTTCCTCAATCGTCAGGTTTTCCTTGTACTCGAGCTCGGCTTCCGGCGAAGGGGCCACCATGGAAGACGGGTCAAAAGGCATCTTCTTGGCGCTACACCCCACCACAAGGAGCAGTGCTGCAACGATCGAGAAATGTCGGCTCATCTGCATGCTCCTGCTATTGACCTCGAGCAGCAACGGCGCGCCACCACGCGATCGACTGCCGGATTCCCTCGGTTAGATCGATGCCAGACCGGAATCCAACCTCGTCCCGTAGCCGGGTGATGTCGGCGGCAATCAGCGGTGGCTCGTTGGGCGGTGATGCAAAGGCGCCAAAGTGGATGCGGTCGAGACCATCGAGCTGGCGGGCCGCCTCGTTGACCAATGCCGCCAAGGGAACTGGTTGGCCGGACGCGATGTTGACGGCGCCTTCGACCGGGCTCTCGAGCAGCGCGACCAGGGCGCGCGCGGCATCTTCGGTGAACACGAAGTCACGCACTTGGCGGCCGTGGCTGCAACGTGCTTCTTCGTGTTCCAGCAAGGAGCGAATGGTTGAAGCGGCGAGTTTGCCTGGGGGCTCCCCGGGGCCGTAAAGGAAGAACAACCGCGCCCATGCTCGACTCAGCCCGAGATCGCGTGCAAGGCGTTTGGTTGCGCGGTCGGTATGGGCCTTGGCACGTCCATAGCGGGTACCAGCCCGACTCGTGTCGTCGTCCTCGCGAAACACACCCGGCCCGGTCCAATCGTACTCGGCGCAGGTGCCGATCAAGACGGCACGTTGGCCTTCTGCCCGCGCAAAAGCTTCGGTCAAGTCGATGGTTGCGGCGGACCAGATATCGTTGGTCGGCGATCCGTAAAAGTTGTCGTGCTCTACGCTCCAAGCGAGATGAAGCAAGTGGGTCGGGCGGATGGCGTCAAGACACGCGGCCGCAGCTGGACGATCGAGCAGGTCGACTTGGTGCCACGTGGCGTCGTCTGAACGAACATCGGGATGGGCGCGAGACGTGATGGCGTGGACGACCCAATCGGTCTTGGACAGAACGCGCCGACACGCGCGGCCCACGAAGCCGGTCGCACCGGTTAGGAGAACGGACCGCTCGCGGCGCTCAGGTTGTTCGCACACTGTGGGTATCTTGGTTTGCGTATGGCGCGGCGTCAAGGGTTGCGGTCGCGATCTCAACGTTGTAGCGATGCGATGGCAGCCCGCAAGTTCTCGCGGGCTGGGGCCTCGTATCGCTCATGAAAGGCATCCGTCGAGTAGATGCTGGTCCGTTCGAGAAAACGACCGAGAATCTCTACGCGCTTGCGGCGGTAAAGCGGGCCGGGTACCCACCGATACTCGCGCCGGATATTGGCTTCGTACTGCCGGTAGACATCTGGGCCGCGACCCAGAATCGAGAGGTCAATGTCGATCAGGAGGTAGGTGTCCGCGTCAACGGGCTCATGCGGGTGTTGGGTGGCCAAAATCAACTTCGCGACGCGTTCGGCTCGCATGGGTGCCATGCCGCCGGATTCCAAGGATTCCTTGGCCCAGGCTGCACTGTCCGCCTCGTTGGTGGCGGAGAAAGGTTTATAGATCACGTCGTGAAACCAGATTGCCGCATGAAGCTCGATGGGCTCACGTGGTGCTTCGGGCGATAGGGACAGCTGAGCGAAGCAGTCGGCGATGTGATCGAGGTTGTGGTAGGCCCGATGGGGCTCGCTGGACGCGGTCGCCAGCCGCTCGAATTCGTCGTCCGGAGCCTTGTTCGAGAACGTTCGCCAGAATGCAGAGAACTGTCCGCGCATGTTGGGGTGACGTTCGAGACCTCGGGCCAACCGGTCGGGGTTAGATTTTGCCATGTCGTCGTGCGTTGTGTAGCTTGCCGTTGTGTCGTGTAGCTTGATACAATCGGACTCGAGGAGCAAGTAGCCATGGCCCTTAACATCCGGAATCCTGAAACCAAACGCTTGGCGGAAGCGCTCGCTGGTCTAACGGGAGAAAGCCAAACGGAAGCCGTGACGCGGGCTCTACGCGATCGATTGGATCGGGTTCGGCGTGAGCGTACTGATCGCAGCCTGGCGGACGAACTCGACGGCATCGCGCTCCGATGTTCGCGGTTGCCCGTACGCGATGGCCGCACGGCTGACGAGATTCTAGGCTACGACGAAAATGGGCTTCCCTGTTGATGGTTATCGATACGTCTGCGGTGGTGGCAATTCTACAGGACGAGCCAGAACGTCGCGCCATCAACGAAGCGATCGAGGCAGCGGACTCGCGAAAGCTGTCGGTGGCATCGTGGGTCGAACTCTCGATCGTGATCGAGTCGCGCCTCGGTGCCGAGGGACTGCGGGTGCTCGATCGATTTGTGGACCGGGCAGGAATTGAGTTGATCCCCGTAGGCCGCGAGCACGGTGAAGCAGCACGCCACGCATTCTGTCAATTTGGGAAAGGAAAGCACGCCGCCGGGCTCAACTATGGCGATTGCTTCTCCTATGCGCTTGCAAGCGTTCTCAATGAGCCGCTCCTGTTCAAAGGCGAGGATTTTTCACGGACGGATATTGCAGCCGTTCCGTACGGGTGAGCACCGTCCCGCAACGGGTCAGCCCAGCGTCCGCTCCGCTGCCTGCTCGCCGCTGATGAAGGCTTCGTCGGTCCATTGGTAGCCCCATTCGCCGTAGCGACCACAGGTCTCGATGCCGACATCTTCGAGATAACCACGCACCGTTTCGAGTGCTGTTCAAGATGTGCCTGGCACCGTTCAAGATGGCACGAGAAGAATCCGCTTCTGGAGACTATTCATACGCAACTCCAAGGGTCGTGAGCCACCGCCATCAGACGCGCCCACATTGGGGATGGTAGCTCTTCCGTCGGCCCCGCTGCAGGTTCTTAACACCAAAAGCATATGATATTCGCGGAACGCCTGGGTCTAGGTTCTGGTGCGGATCTTGCGTAGAGTATCTCGGGCTTTCCACGCTGCCACAGGCGCAAGTGAGTCGATCATCCCGAATCGCCCCCTAGCCCAGTTTGTTGGTCCTCACCCCGAGCATCGTCGAGTGACACCAACGCGGCAACCGGTCGCCCATCACGAAGAACGACAAAGCGCTCGCCCGCCTCAGCGCGATGAACGTAGCTCGCCAGTCGGTCTTTCAGGTTGCGGGTGCCGACAATCATCAGAGTGTATCTCCCGTGGCCATTGTAGCCGCAGGGCTCGCCGTGACCAAGATGCCCGTCGCTACCGCCAGCTAAGCTTTGGCGCGACGCACAGTTTCCGTGGCAGCCACGGCTTCGGCAATTTGGCTCCCCGGATCCGGTGGCCGCAAACTTCTTTCGATTGTGGCCGCCCGGCGGAGTTTGCTTCGTTCTGGGGTAGCGGTGCACTCATGGAGTGGAGCGCCGGGTGCCGTTAGGCGACTGCTCTCTTGGGCTCTCAGGATCATTTGATCAGTTTCTTGGGAGCATCTCATGCGCCGTTTGATGTCACTGACCGCCCTAATGGAGCCACCCATGATCGGCGTAATGGAGCCAGCCGTAAGTGCCGTTTCGGGCATCTCGGGCTGTCTGTGTTTATCGTGTGAATGGTGAGCGCGCAAGCGCTTCGTGCTTTTCTTTTTGGGGCGGCGTATGTGCGTTTTGCCAAAGGAGAGGAAGTCTGAGCTGATCCCACAGCACTTGCGTCACCTTGAGCGCGATCTTTCCTGCATGGCGTACGATCTTTCCTGCTTGGCTCCAAGTCCCCCGTTGATCCTCGAATTCGAAAAAGCGCCATTGCCGGGGTTTGCGATCGAAGATCTTCCAGTCCTCTTCAGGGAGCTCCTGAGCCCGATCGCGAATCGGCTGGTACAACTTTTCGCCGCAGACGTATCCAATGTTCAACTCTTCGCAAGCGACGAAGATAGCTTCATCGAAGAAACCACTGTCCATGCGCACCAAAATCGGCACCTCGGCTCGGAAGTGTGTGCGGATGGCGGTCACCGCTTGGCGGATCATCTTGATGGCGTCGTTACCGTAGTTGCAGTGTCGATCGCCGCGGCATTCGCGTGCCGGCGATGTTGATTCCGGATCTGGCGCAGGTGTCGCCCGCGCGGTGGCAGAAGGTGTTCGGCCAGCTCGACGCCGATCCGGCTCATTACGACTCATTGGCGCCCAACCGGGTATTCGAGGAGCTTTTGGAGGCGCGCGGGATTCCGGTGCTCGACCTAACGTCAAGCATGACCGAGGCGATCGTCCGAGGCGATCGTCCGAGGCGATCAACCCTATTTCGAGCGCGATCGACACTGGTCGGCGCAAGGGCACGCCTTGGCAGCCGATGCGCTGGGATCGTTTCTGGTTGGGCTCGGTTGGTTCGAGTAGCCTGACGGCGTGGGCGAGAGGAGTGGTTGGGCCACTCCTCCCGCCGAGTGCGGGGGGCCCGTCAGGACGCCCTCATTCGCGAGCTACCAAGAGAACAAGATGCCTTTGTACTTGGTGCAGCCAACAAAGGGAGCACAAACTTCGATTTCGTACGTTACCTGTTGCTTTGCAACGTCCAGGCATAGTTCGACTTCGGCCTTGAAGCCCAAAGCGCCGCCACCGACCTTGATGCAGGGATTCGACGGGTTGACCGTGCCACCGCCGATGTGGACGCCACCTAAGTAGACCTGGAACGTGACCTGGGGAATGGAAAGGTCGACACAGTAGTCGATCTTCAGTGGTCCGAACGAGATGGAGTTGCAGAAAGTCGAGAACGCGCTCTCGTGGAGTTGATTGTCCGCGATGTGCTCGAGACCGGTCGCTTTCATCTGGGGCATGGTGGTTTCCTTTCAGTGGTTCTTGGGTAGCACTTCCCATGGAGAACCGGCGCCAACGTTGGCGTCGGTCCGTGCCTTATAAGTGAGAACACCAGTCGGCGTTAGATGGGGCCACCGAGAAGCAACTGGGGTCGAACCAAGGCCTGTAGCCGAGGTCCGGCTTCAGACCGACGCGCCGTTGATTGCCGTGCGGACGGTGGCCGCTCGACGGACGAGTCCGGAAGCGGTAGGTGAGATCCTACGAGGCCAAACGCCTGTGAGTTCGCCACCACGCGATCGACTGCCGGATTCCCTCGGCTAGATCGATGCTTGACCGGAATCCGACCTCGTCACGTAGCCGGGTGATGTCGGCGGCGATCAGCGGCGGTTCGTTGGGCGGTGATGCAAAGGCGCCAAAGTGAATGCGGTCGAGACCGTCAAGCTGGCGGGCCGCCTCGTTAATCAGTGCCGCCAAGGGAACGGGCTGGCCGGACGCGATGTTGACGGCGCCTTCGACCGGGCTCTCGAGCAGTGCGACCAGCGCGCGCGGCATCTTCGGTGAACACGAAGTCACGCACTTGACGGCCGTGGCTGCAAAGTGCTTCTTCGTGTTCTAGCAAGGAGCGAATGGTCGAAGCGGTGAGCTTGCCTGGGGGTTCCCCCGGACCGTAGAGGAAGAACAACCGCGCCCATGCTCGACTCAACCCGAGATTTTGTGCAAGGCGTTGTGTAGCGCGGTCGGTATTGGCCTTGGCCCGTCCATAGCGGGTACCAGCCCGACTCGTATCGTCGTCCTCGCGAAACACACCGGGGCCAGTCCAATCGTACTCGGCGCAGGTGCCGATCAAGACGGCGCGCTTGCCTCCGGCCCGCACAAAGTCTTCCGTCAGACAGACAGTCGCATCGTGCCAGACAGTCGCATCGTGCCAGACGTCGTTGACCGGCGATTCGTAGTAGTTGTCGTGCTCGACGTTCCAAGCGAGGTGAAGCAAGTGTGTCGGCTGAATGGCCTGTAGGCGTGATGCTGTTGCCTGACGATCGAGCAGGTCGACTTGGTGCCACGTGGTGTCGTCTGAACGGACATCGGGACTGGCGCGAGAAGTGATGGCGTGGACGACCCAATCTGTCTTTGACAGAACGCGCCGACAAGCACGGCCCCGCTCAGGTTGTTCGCACACTGTGGATATCTTGGTTTGCGTATTGCGCGGCGTCAAGGGGGTGCGGTCGCGATCTCACCGCTGCAGCGATGCGATGGCGCCCGCAGGTTCTCGCGGGCGTCCGGAGCCTTGTTCGAGAACGTTCGCCAGAATGAAGAGAAATGCCTGCGCATGTTGGGGTAGCGTTCGAGACTTCGAGCCAACCGGTTAGAGTTAGATTTCGCCGTACCGTCACTCCTTTCGAGCGTCGTACTTCCCAGCGGCGAGCCCATGCTATCTACGATTTCTTGGTGTCGTTCCTTCTGCTAGCCTTTGCTTTCGCGCGGGTCCGGCCCGCTGAGTGTTATCCCGTGATCGAGGTCAGCGTGCGTCATCCCACAGTCGCTTGCATTGTTCTCAACTTCAACGGCAAAGACATCACTGTTCAGGCGGTGAAGAGTTTGCGAGCAATGGGCTACCCGGCCTTCGATATTTTGCATGTCGACAACGGTTCGGCGGACGGTTCGGCGGATGCCGTCGCGGCCGTGGATCCGGCGTCGATTTTGGTGCGCGCGGACGAGAACTTGGGGCCGGGTGGAGGCCTCAATCTGGGCATGTACGTTGCGCTTCAGGGCGACTACGACTACCTGCTCTTTTTGAACAACGACATCGAAGTCGAGCCCGACATGCTGTCGGAGATGGTCGCTGTGGCCGAACGCGATCCTCGCATTGGTTGCGTGGGGCCCAAGGCGTACTACTACTGGGCGCGTGAGCGACTGTGGTCGGCGGGTGGAATCATCCGCTTCAAGCAGAGCGTGACCCGCGAGCGCGGTGACGGCGAGGTCGACCGTGGGCAGTACGATCGCGACGATGAAGTCGACTATGCCACCGGCTGTGCGCTGATGATCAAGCGTGCTGTGGCTGAAAAGGTTGGTTACTGGGATACCACCTATCGGTTTGCCGCCGAGGATGCAGACTTGTGCGAGCGTGCGCGCCGCCACGGGTTTACGAGTTACTTTGCCCACAAGGCGGTGCTCTACCACATGGTCGCCTACACGGGCGGGGCCTACGTGGCCAAGCGGACCTTCTTCACCGGTCGCGGAGGCGCCTTGTTTGCCCGTCGCTACGGCACCGGGTGGCAGCGGTTCACCTTCTTGCTGTTCTCGACCCTTGGCGTCTTTGCTGCATTTTTTCGCGAGCTACCCAAGGGCAACCAAGGCGCGGCGATTGCCAAGGCGCGGGGCATTCTCGAAGGGTGGCGCGCGCCGAATGTGGCGCCGGATAGCGCCGAGACCTATCGGCCGCCGGCGTCTTTTCGACCTTAGCGGTACGGGCGGAGACAGCGCGCGGGTCGCCTTCTTGCCGGCGTCAAGGAGCGTTGGGCGTTGCTGAGTCGTCGCGAAGGTCGAGCGTGCCGCCGCGGCGGCTGACGCGGAGTCGATGCCGCATCCACCGGTCCTTCTCGAAGATCTCGAGAATCCAGGTGCCAGGCATCAAGGTGGGGACTTCGACTCGTCCGTCCTGGGTGACCTCGATCGCCTTGCCGAGGTAGCCGAGCAGCGGATCGACGGCGAGACCGTCGTCGGTGGAAAGCCGGATGAGTTCGCCAGCGGCTTCCTCGGGGAATATCACCTCGACCGGTGCCAGATTGCGCGTCGAGAGATCGACGCGCGCGTGTTGACGCGGTGCGAGGTCGATCGGCTGGCTAGCGAGAATACCGTTTTCCGCGAACGCGACGATGCGATAGCGACCCGGGAGAAGGCCAACAAATGTCGTGCCATGGGTCCCCGTCCGCAAGCGATTGAGGGCATGGCCGTCGGTCAGCAGCACGTTCACGCGCAAGGGGGCGTCGGCCGCCGAGTCGATCGCTACAGCGATGGTGCTGGCGCTGTTGGGCTCGAGCACGATCTCCGTGGCCGATGGTGTCGCCGAGTCGACCATCAACTCCTGCTCGGCGACGCGCTCGGCGGCCGCGGCCCTCAGTCGAAATCGTCCCGGTGGTACGTGAGGGATAACGAATTGCCCCGTCACGTCGGTCGACACCGTCCGGATCGCGAGCGGACCGTCGAGCAGATCGACCGTCGCGTTCACCACGGCGGAGCCAAGTGGGTCGACCACCTGGCCGTCCAGGTGCGTACCATCGAACGTCAGTGTTAGCTCGACCGGTTGACCGGGCTTGGTTGGGACCACCAATCGGTCGCGATAGGTGGTTCCATCGTGCGCCGTCGGTCCTCCCGGATCGCGCTACGCGGATGCAGGCGGTACCCGGTGGCAAACCGCTCAAGAGGAAGCGCCCGTGCGAGTCGCTGCTGGCCGTATTGTGAAACCGGTAGAAGTCAGCGGCCAGGGCGCCCCACGGATGTCTGCGGATGTGCGTAAATCGGAAGGCCTCCAGTGCCTCGCCAGAATCCGCGTCCAGAACGCTGCCGTGGACCCTGGCGCCAGGATCGAGCAAGATCGTGCCCAGATCGGCATCAGCGGCGAGGGGCACGTCGAGCGACGTCGGCAGATAGCCGTCTGCCTCGATCGTCAGCGGTGCGGTTCCGTGGCCCGCGAAACGGAGCGCGTACGAGCCGAGCGGGCTGTCCTGCTCCGGCATCGAGGTCCGCTTGCCCGCGCGTAGAACGAAGCGTGCCGATGTCACCGGCGCCAAGGTCTCCAGGTCAACCAGGTCGAACCGCAACGCTGGTTCGGAGTCACCGGTGTTCGATGAAGATGTGGACGTGTTCTGGTAGAGCTTGACGCGATGCAGCTGTTGGGACGCGAGGCGCCCGGATGGGTCGCGCTCTTGAACCAAGACCAACGATTGCCCGTCGGCCAAATGGACGGGTTGGATATGGATTCTGTGTTCGTGCGTGGCTAACGGAATTCGGAGGTCATTGGCGAGCTTGCGACCGTTGCCGTCGAACAGATCGACCACGAAACGGCTCTGCGTGCCATCTGAGATCCGAAAGATCAGGCCGACGTGGTCGGGCCATCGCAGCATTCCATAGAACCAGGGAACACGATCTCGTAGCGCCAACGCGGCTTCGCGGTTGGTGTACTGCTTACGTTCGTCGTCGGCGGAAAACTCGACGAAGGTCTCGCCGGGTTCGAGGTAGGACACATCCCGTGGGGTTCCTCCATCGGGCTCGAGGATGGTCAAGAAGGGGCGGGCACCGAGGACGGCATAGAGCTGCTTGCCGTTCACCGACGGCACGATGGCGCCGCCACGTCGAACCCGCGCGTTGGGTGAGTCGAGCTTGGCATCACAGACAATGGGCGTGGGTAAGGGCGTGTCGTTGTCGAGTGACACCGCGTAGAGTCCGCAACCGTCGCGACGATGGGCTTGCCGCCACGTTTGATCGTTCCATCGCGGCGTCTCGCCAGGCGGCGCGATCGTTGGTGGTTCCAGGCGGAAGAGTCGGTGGCCGATGAGAGCGGATGGCGCGCCACCGCGCAACCACGATGGCACTGTCCGCCGAGGCGCGAGGTTGCTGTCGAGGACTTCGAGCGGCCCACGTCGCCAGCCCAAAAGGAGCTGCCCGTGATGGACGCCGAGGAGCTTGGGGTGAACGCTCTCGGTGGTCGCGAGCCGTTGGATCGGGGTGGCTTGGCCTTGCCAAGGAATGCGGTAGAGCAGCCCGTCGTGGTGGTGGACGGCCAGCAAGCCATCACCACTCGGAAGTGGTGCGATGTCGACTGCCACGACGGGGTCCGTCTGCTCGAGGTCGAGCGCTGGCACCGAAACGGGCTCGAGCCGAAGAGACCACTCCGCAAGGGCGGCGTGGCCCCAACCCAACAGCAGGGTGGCTCCAATCAAGACGGGCCGGGTCTTCACGGCGTATTCTGATCGGGGTAGACGTCGATGGAGCCTTCATCACAGGAGATGCAGACTTGGCCGCCGCCCGAGTGGACTTCGCAGACCCATGACCAGGAGTACCAATCCCAGATCAAGATGGCTTCTTCACAATCGTCCGCACCCACATGGACCGCAAGGAATATCAGGGCCGCGACACCCATCAGAAATCCAACGATACGTTTGTCGATCGATCGATTCTTCATGACTTCTCCATCTAGGTGACAGAGGTGACAGAGCGGAATCATGCAATTTATGACTGCTTGTATAGCATAGCTTGCTGCTGGTGTGATCCAAGGGAGTCAACCTCTTCGGGTTACCTTCTCGAAGGGTGGCGCGCACCGATCGAGCCGCTCGCGAGTGTCGAAAACTACCGGCCGTTGGCATCGCCTCGACCCCATTCGAAGCGTGGTGGTCGAGTCACGTTTCGGCGCGGATGGACTTCTTGCACTCGATCATTTCCTGGAGCAGGCCACCATCGAGTTGATTCCGGTCGACGTGGAGCAGGGCCGAGAAGCGGGCGGCACCCCGCGGGGCTGAACTATGGGGCCTGCTTCGCGTACGCGCTTGCTAGCGTGCTCGGCGAACCACTCCTCTTCAAGGGCGACGGTTTTTCGCGGACGAATTTCGCCTCCGCCGTCCGGCCTTGACCGTCAGCCCAGCGCCCGCTCCGCTGCCTGCTCGCCGCTGATGAAGGCTTCGTCGGTCCATTGGTAGCCCCATTCGCCGTAGCGACCACAGGTCTCGATGCCGACATCTTCGAGATAACCACGCACCCTTTCGAGTGCCGCGGGGCGATCACGGTCGAAGATGACGTTGGCGTAGGGCACCAGTTGCGCGAAAACGGTCTTGATTTCGTCGTCCTCGCGCAGCAGCCCGCAGCGACGCAGGTCGCGCAACACCGGCTCGATACAGTCTTCGGGGGAGCAATCGAGTGGCCGGTACTTCTGTGAGTAGTAGCACTCGACTTGGATGCTGCCGCAGCCAGCCGGCACGGTGTTGGGTGACAACATGTGCGGAAAGCTGATGCGGGTGAAGGCGTAGTCGCGATCGTAGAAGTAGGTCCAATGAGCGTCCGAGAGGTCAGAACGGCCGACCCCGACGTTGATGGTGACGCAGGTGGTGCAGGCCAAACGAGCGGTGGCCTCGCGAACGTCTGCTGGGGCGCCTTTGATAAGCGGGATCAACTCGGGCAGTGGCAACGACGAGATCAGCCGCTCGTAGGACGTTTCGCGGTCCGACGTGCGTTCGTCGAAGCGTACGGTCTTGCTTTGCGGATCGATCGCCGTAGCCCGGTGTTCCAGGTGAATATCGCTGGCGTCGAAGAAGGGCTGAAGGTAGGCGACGAAACCGCCGTCGGTTGGATAGCGAAAATGGGTAACGTAGTGGACATCCGGCGTGGTGGGCGAGAGCACGCCGCGCAGTACCTCTTCGAGATCGGGCCGATAAAGCCTTGGGCCCAGCCAGTCGGTGGTCATGTCCCGCGCGGCGCAGGTGTGGTATTTCTCACCGTATTCCATCGGGAACGTCTGCGCAAAGGTGCGTCCGTAGCTGGCGATCAGCCAGTCTTCGTAGTGTTCGATCTTGGGTGGCCCGGCAGTCTGCCGATGTTGGGCTTCGATGAAATCGCGCAAGATGTCCACCACCAAATCGGTGGGCAGGCCGTGCAGGTTGCACTGCGCGGGATGTTTGATCCAATGGCCGCGCCAGTGATTGTTGACGCGGGTTTGCGGCGTTTCGTAGCGTCCGTTTACGTTGCCGGCCAACAGCGCCTGGATCCGTTCGTCTTTGGTGAACGAGATGTGAGGACCGTCGTCGAACAGGAAGCCGTCCCGTTCGAAGGTGGCCGTATGACCGCCGGGGTGGTCGTTCTTCTCGAAGACCGGTGGGTTGATGCCGACTTCGCGTAACTTGTGTGCGGCGCCCATGCCGGCCATGCCGGCGCCCAGAATGACAACGCGCTTGGTCACCGACCTACCAGACCTTCCACGGTGCGTGGCCGGTCGCCCACTGGGCCTCGAGCACGTGCTTCTCGCGCAGGGTGTCCATGCTCTGCCAGTAGCCGTGGTGGCGGTAGGCGGCAATTTGACCGTCGGCAACCAGCCGTTGGAGTGGCTTGTGCTCCCAGTGGGTGGCGTCGTCGTCGATGGTGTCGATTACCGCAGGCTTGAGCACAAAGAAGCCGCCGTTGATCCAACCGCCGTCGTCGGTGGGTTTCTCTTGGAACCCGAGGATGCGTTGGTGCGATGCGTCGAAAGACAGGACACCGTACTTCGAGGGTGGCTGGATGGCGGCCATGGTCGCGAGCAGGCCGTGACTACGATGGAATGTTAGCTGGGCCTTGATGTCGACATCCGCGACCCCGTCGCCGTAGGTGAAGCAGAAGTCCTCTTCTTGCTCGACGTAGCGGCGTACCCGCCGCAAGCGACCGCCGGTGCCGCTTTCCTCGCCGGTGTCCACCAAGGTGACCTTCCAAGGCTCGGCCGTCTTTTGGTGAACCGTCACGCTGTTGTCCGCCAGATCGAAGGTGACGTCGGCGTTGTGCAAGAAGTAGTTGGCGAAATACTCCTTGATCATATAACCGCGGTAGCCGAGGCAGATCACAAAGTCGTTGACTCCGTGGGCCGAGTAGATCTTCATGATGTGCCACAGGATCGGCTTGCCGCCGACTTCGACCATCGGTTTGGGGCGGGTTGCGGTCTCTTCGGACAACCGTGTACCCATGCCACCGGCTAGAATCACCGCCTTCATGGTGCGAATGCCTTGTCGATCAATTGAGCCTGCTCCATCTTGTGGGCGGCCGCCGAGCCCGTTGCGGGGCTCGCCGACTCGGGCCGGCTGACGCAGGATAGCGGCCAGCGGTCGACGATGTCGGTGCGCAACTGACGTCGCAAGAAGCTCCAGGCGCCCATATTGCGTGGCTCCTCTTGCACCCAGACCAGCGGTGTCCCCGCGGCGTACGGTGCCAAGGCATCCGCCAGCAGATCTTGCGATAGCGGGTAGTACTGCTCGAGCCGGAGGATCGCCACATCGGCCGCGCTTCGTGCTTCGCGCGCTGCCTCGAGCTCGTAGTAGACCTTGCCGCTGGTGAGAAGGATCTTGCGGACATCTGTTGGGGCGGCACCCTTGCCGCCGTCGAAGGTGTCACCGAGAACACGGTGAAATTGACCGTCGACGAGGTCGTCCAGGGTCGACGTGACCCGCGGGTGCCGCAGCAGGCTCTTGGGCGACATCACCACCAACGGCTTGCGCCATGGCCGAACCACCTGGCGCCTCAGGCAGTGGAAGTATTGCGCTGGTGTCGTCAGGTTGACGACCTGGATGTTGTCCTCGGCAGCGAGGTCGAGAAAACGCTCGAGGCGGGCGCTCGAATGCTCGGGGCCTTGGCCTTCGAAGCCATGGGGCAGCAACATGACCAAGGCTGAAAGACGCTGCCACTTGTCTTCGCTCGAGGTGATGAATTGGTCGATGATCACCTGTGCGACGTTGCAGAAATCCCCAAACTGCGCTTCCCACACGATCAAACCATCGGGAGTGTCGAGGCTGTAGCCGTATTCGAAGCCCAGGACGCCGATCTCGGATAGGGGACTCTCCCAGATCTCGAAATGGGTCTGTTCGTCGATATGGGCAAGTGGCGTGTGGGTCTCGCCGGTCTCGATGTCGTGAAGTACCGCGTGGCGATGGCTAAAGGTGCCGCGCGGCGAGTCCTGGCCACTGATGCGGATGCGTTGACCCTCGTCCAGCAGCGAAGCGAGAGCCGCCGCTTCGGCGCCACCCCAGTCGAGCAGTTTTTTGCCGTTGGCCATCGCCACGCGATCGCCCAAGAAGCGGCGAAGCTTGGGATGGACGTTGAAGCTGTCGGGTACGACGGTGGTGGCCCGCAGCAAGGCGGCGAGCCGGTCGCGGGCGACGCCGGTCGGGACTTCGGGTGTCGCGTGATCGGCGCCACCACGGTAAGGGCGCCACAACCCTTGGCCGGTGTTGGGTCCGCGCGGTGAAGGGTCGGGTGTACCGGCTTGTGCCAACTCGCTTTCGAGATCAGCCTTTCGCTTGCTCTCGATGTCGTCGATGTCTGCTTGGGTGGCGCCCTCGTGCAACAGGCTTGCGCGGTAGCCGTCTCGGACCGATTTGCGCTGGCGGATCTTCTGGTACATCAACGGCTGTGTGTACGACGGCTCGTCGCCTTCGTTGTGACCGTAACGACGGTAGCAGTACATGTCGACGATCACGTCTTTACGAAAGCGATCACGGTAGTCCATGGCCACCTGGATCACTTGCGCGACGGCGTCGGGATCTTCGCCGTTGACATGGAAGATCGGTGTTTGCAGCATGCGTGCAACATCCGTCGCGTACTGGGTTGATCGCCCGCGCTCCGGAGGGGTGGTGAAACCGATCTGGTTGTTAACAATCACGTGCAACGTGCCGCCGGTTCGGTAGCCGGGCAGGTCGCTCATGTTGAAGAGCTCCTGCACGACACCCTGTCCCGCGAAGGCGGCGTCCCCGTGGATCAGGATGCCGAGGCACCGACGGTGATCGGTGTCTTGGTCGCGGTCTTGTTTGGCACGCACCCGTCCCACCGCGACGGAGTCGACGAATTCCAGGTGGCTGGGGTTGAAACACAGCGATAGGTGCACGTTGTCGCCGGTGGTAGTGACGTGATTCGAGCTGAACCCCATGTGGTACTTCACGTCGCCACGGCCGAGGTGAGCGGTTGGGTTTTCGTCCTTGAACTCTCGAAAGACGTCACGTGGGCTCTTGCCGAGACCGTTCACGAGTACATTGAGCCGGCCGCGATGGGCCATGCCGATCACCACCTCGCGCACGCCCTGTGTTCCCGCTTTCTCGATCGCGAGATCGAGCAAGGGGATCAGGGTTTCGGCTCCCTCCAACGAGAACCGCTTGGCGCCGAGGAACTTGCGGTGGATGAATTGCTCGAACAGCTCCGCGTCGGTGAGCTTGGTGAAAATGCGCAGTTTTTCGTCACGGGTCAAGCGTCGGTGGTGCGTCGCGTTCTCGAGTCGATCGATCAACCAGCGCTTGGCCTCGACCTCGTCGATGTGCATGAACTGGACGCCGATCGAGCCGCAGTAAACCACGCGCAAGAGGTCCAGGATTTCGCGCAAGGTCAGCGCCGTCGTACCGCCTGATGTGGTACTCGAGAACAGCGCGTCCAGGTTGTTCTCGAGGCCGTAGTGTTCGGGCTCGAGTTCCGGGAAGCGCGGTCGTGGGCTGCCTAACGGGTCGAGTTGGGCGAGTAGATGGCCGCGCACGCGGTGGTTGTGAATCAGACGGTTGACCTTGTCCTGACGGTGACTTCGCTGGCGAAGCCGGGTCGACAGCATGGCGATCATCGAGCGCGCCAAGGCGGGCCGCTGTTCGATGAGGAAGGTCAAGGCGGTGCCGTCGAGTCGCAGCACGGCAGCGGCGCCGTGTGCCACCACGTCGGCCCAACGCGGCTGGGCGTTCAGAACCGACATCTCGCCGACCACATCGCCTCGGTTCTTGGTTGCCACCAGGTGGTCCTTGCGGAGCACCTTGAGGTGGCCGTCGATCACCAAGTAAAGCGTGTTGCCCGGATCAGCTTCACGGAACAAGTAGGCTCCGTCTTCGAGCCGCTCTTCGACGGCCATGCGCGCCACCCACGCGACTTCTTGGCGCGTGACCCCTTGGAACAAACGAACCTCATCGAGCAGTGCTAGGCGCTGCTCGAGTTCGGCCGACGTCAGCTTCGGTAGGTCGTTCTCGTGGATTGGCTGCGCGGGGGCCGACGAAACTGTGGTGATCGAACCACCGGTGTCATCGACGCGCGCAGGAGCGAAAATGCTGGCGGGTTGAAACGATGGGCCGTCCAGTGCGGTGCGGTCGGCGCCGGGAAGGTCGCCGTCGAGTGGACGAAAATAGGCCTTCCAATCGTCACCGACCGAGCTTGGATCGTCGAGAAAGCGCGCGTACTGTTCCTCGATGTAGCCAAGTGTTTGGCCGGAGAGGGGAAGGTCACGTAGGTCCATCTTCATCTCCCGAGCGGCCACCGGGCCGCAGGCGGCGCCATTGTGCCACGTTCCGCGTTTTTCTGTGCGCCCTGGGCGCCTGATTCACAGGCTCTGACGGTCGCCGCGGTAGGTAAGTACCACGCCGATGTAGAAGTGGTGGGGCGGCTCATTGCGCCATGCCGGCATCTCGCCGGTGCGTGTGCGGACCTTCATGCTGTAGACCCAAAGTAGGCGATGTTGGTCGCGGTTGGCCAGGTCGTATTCGTCGCGGATCCGTGTCGGGCGAGATGGCGACAGCACGACACGCTGAGGTGTGTCGTCCAGCTGGAGTGCGACGTGGGCGTCTTCGATAGTGATCTCGACGTCGTTACCGGGCGCCTGGCTGCGGATGTCGAACACCAGATCCAGCATCGGCTCGGTTGCGATGATCAAGATCTCTGTTTGGTCCGCGCCGCGTACCCACATTTTGTCGCTGACTTCTATGACCTGGTCCTTTCGGCCATAGAACCAGGCGCCGTTCATGGCCATGCCGTGGTAGCCGGGGACCTCGAGGCTCAACTCCAGAGGGAAGTGTCGAAAGATCGGGGCTCGTGTATGGGCTTGAAGGGTCGGTGCCGGAACAATCGCGCCAAAGGGCATCAGGAGCTGCTGGCCGAGCAGCATTGCGCCGGCAGCGTAGCCGAGTAGAACACTTGCTGCCGGCCGAATCTGCGTGACCAGAAACAGAAAGCCCGGGTAGGCGATGACGAAATACCGGTTGCCGGAAAAACCGCCGCCCCCATGCCAATTGAACGGGATGAATACTAGGT
Source organism: Candidatus Multivoradales bacterium (assembly GCA_965250305.1). GTDB lineage: Bacteria > Acidobacteriota > Thermoanaerobaculia > Multivoradales > J023 > J023. The sequence goes on from CBDFNS010000020.1 coordinate 366,988, forward strand.
AAAAGAGCGCACTCATGGCCAGTGCCGCAAGCAAGACCCAGCGCGTCACTGACCGTCGCCCATGAATCAAGAACAAGAGCGTCGCCAAGACCGCAAAGGGTTGGTAAAGCAGGAGACCCGTATGCCGGCCTACCACGAAAGAGACGATCGCTTCGCGCAACTCCGGCAGGGGCGTGGCGGGGATGCGGAAGATCCACCACCATCCGGAGTCGGAGACCCGCTGCTGATCTTCCTCGACGGTCGTCTCTGGCGGCGGAATCGGTTGCGCCGGTGCTTCATAGGGGGTCGCGACCCGAAAACCTGCGCGTGCATCGACCAGGTACGATATGGGCTTGCCGATTAGCATCATGGAGCCACCAACAGCGAAGGCCATGCCCAGCGCTGCTGCCAGGCACCAGGTGATCGCGGTTCGAAACCGTCGGCGAAGGATGAGAATCGCCAGCACCGGCAGCGCAAAGGCGACAAGCGTTGGCTTGTGATACGCGCCAAATGCGAGACAGATGCCGGAAATCCACGGTGCCGCGGTGGGTCCGGTCCATCGGCGCCAGCCATGTTGTTGGGGGGCGGTCGGCGTGGTCTCTGAGTCGGTGCGATCGATGCCGGTGACGTGAAGCCCAAAATAGAGCGTCGCCGTCACCATGGTCATCATGAAGATCTCGGGGTGTAGCCAAAAAACATAGGCGTAGGCATTGCTCAAGAGAAAGAAACCGACCGTGAAGAGCGCTGCGAGTCCGTCGCTGTTGTAGCGACGAAGGTACGACGTTCCCATCCAAATCATGGCCATCAACAGCAGCATGTTGAAGGCGAGCATGCCGTTGGCACCCGCGATGGCGACCAACGGAACAGCGAACGCCGAGTAGAGGAATGGCTTGCCGTAAAAGAGCGTCCGCCAGCCGTCGGTGCTGGCAAGAATCAAGTTGTCCGGCGTGAGGTACGGGAAGGTGTCGAAGAGCCGCTGCAAGTCGGCCTCGGTGCACCGCAGATCACCGTCCCGCGCCAAGCTCATGGCGGCCAGTAAGTAGGCAGGCTCATCGGCCTTCAACGTTGCCGGCAGGCCTGGTTTGGGCAAGGTGAGCGGAAAAAGAAACAGTACGACGCCGAGCGTCAAGAGGCTGAGAGCGACGGGGCGGCTCATGGGCAAAAAACGGTCTGGACCAGGCAATAAGAGTTGAATGATAGGGAATGCCTGGGTATCGCCACTTCTGGCAAAGGCCATGGCACCCGAACCGTCGGGCGCTTGGCCACCGATTCTACATCGGTTGGCTTGCAGAACCAGAAATCGCCGATCCAACGACCATTCGATGGGCCCGAAACCGGACATCGAATTGCCCCGCGGTGACTTGACGGGGTCGATGTGGGTTCATATGCTTCCTACCGGTCGGAAGTACGGATGCCGACCATGTGAATGACCGATCGGGAGTACGCCTATGAACGATCCGCCACCATCGGACCCGATCCCGGAATCAACCCGCGATCGGCTGCTTCACGCGGCGCGCGCGCTGTTCGCGGAACGTGGTTATCTAGGCGCTTCGATGAACGATATCGCCGAGCGTGTCGGCGTGCGGTTGATGGCCCAGAGCCAGGAATGTGAGGCACAGCTCGAGATCCTCTTGCTGCGGCGATCGAGTCTCCATTGGCGACCCGATGCTCGAGTTGATCGATACCCGGCGTCTCGAAGCCCGCGCGCAAGCTCCGGCGTCGAATGCACTGTACCTGCGGCTGGGTCTCGAGGATCTGGACACCACCGCCGGCATAACTCGGCCGAACCACGATGTCGATCAGGGTCCGCTCGAGCTTGGTGACCTGGAGCATCTCCCCCAGCGGTCCCTTGAGGGGACCAACCTCAAAATGATTTGTGTACTTGCCGTTCAGCAGCAGGATGCGTATCTCCTTTTCTTCGACGAGATACTTGGCGTGCCTCCGTGGCCAAAAGAAGACGAGGGTTAAGGCCTTCGTTAGCAATAGCTTACGCCGCCATGAGGCCAGTGAGTGTCCTACGGTATGTATGCGGTAGGACACAGAGATCCTGACTACCGACCTCAGGCGGCTGAAATCATCGTCGTCACCCTCAAGCTTTGGATAAGGGATCTTCTCCCAACCAGGTGCGCGTGTCGTGGACGCAGCAGTCCCCCAGGGCCACGCCGGCAGCGTCGCGGCCAGCTCGCGGACGCCGAGGTGATCGACGCAGCGCTGTGTGGTCTTGATCGAGGTGTGGCCGAGGAGCTTCGGAAGGCGACGGCAGTCTTTCGATGCGGACTGCTCGGGGACTAGGGGCGATGTGGAAGCAGGGCCTGGCTATGTCCGGGGTGGAGACACAACGGAGACTTGCCAGTGACTGTCAAGTCCAACCCGGGCTTCCGACGGAGTCAAGGCGACCCGGATATTGGTGTTCAATGTCCCGAGACGGCCCCCGAGAGGGGCCTTTGCATTATTGCGAAATACACAAGTCGACGTTATGGTTGGTGCTACTTCTAAGGACCCATAGGAGAATACTCATGTCGAAATGGATCTTGATTGCTGCCGTTGCTGCCGTTGCAACAGGGTGCTCATCCACGTCAGCGGCTACCCCACCGGTGGCTGCCCAGGCCAGAGTGGCGGCCACTTCGGCCACTTCGGCCACTTCGGCCACTTCGGCCACTTCGGCCACTGCGGCCACTACGGCCGCTCCAACTTGCGCGAATCCAGTAGGAGAGTGGCTGAATAGCCTTGGATCCACTCTCGACATCCAAACCTTGGATTCCGCCACAGGCATGATCAAAGGGGAATATGTTTCGCCATCTGGAGGAGGCACCGCAAGGTATCCGCTGGTCGGTTGGGTAAACTACAACGCGCCTACAGGCTCTGGTGACAACGCGAGAGTAATGACCTTCACCGTTCGTTGGGGAAGCATTGGAAGTATCACGGCTTGGACGGGATACTGCCAGACGGTCAGCGGCATCGAAACGATCCGGACGATATGGAATCTTGTCAGACCAAACAGTGGCTACGTTTGGGATCACATCAACACCGACAGTGACGTCTTCCAGCCGAAGTGAAAAGGCTCATCCGGCGAGCCGGGCGGCCTGGTGGTTGAGTTGCGTCGCCGGCACGGTGGTAGCGAGCGGCTACGCCAACCTGGTGCCGGACGGCTACGCATTGCGATTTGCCGGCCAGGCAGCCGACGAGCGGGAGGCCACTGCGTTTCTCAGTCGCGCCTTCCTCTACGCCGTCCTGGTGGTGCTCGCCTTGCTGGTCGGCAAGTTCGACTCCTTCGCCATTCCGCTCATCGTCATCTCGTCGGTGTTGATGTCGATGGTCGGAGTGTTCTTGGGCCTGCTGGTCACCGGCCTACCGTTTGGCATCATCATGACCGGGGTCGGCGTGATCTCCCTGGCGGGAATCGTGGTCAACAATGCCATTGTGCTGTTGGACTACGCCGAACAACTCGGTGATCAAGGCATTTCGCGTCGCCAACGGGTGATGATCGCTGGGCAGCGGCGCTTGCGGCCCGTTCTCTTGACGGCGGTCACAACCATCTTGGGGCTCCTGCCGCTGACCACGGGAATCGAGATCGATTTTGCCCATTGGACCATCAACGCGGGTGGCGAGAGCAGTCAATACTGGCGCTCGATGGGCGCTTCGGTGATTTTCGGGCTCACCATCGCGACCTTCTTGACCCTGGTGTTCGTACCCGTGCTCTACGATCTCCTGCTCGATGCGCGGGAACGATGGCAGCGCCGCGCGGTACGCGCCGCTGCCTAGACGATATGCAACGACCGATCCGCACCTCGTAACATCGCGGGTTACCACGAAAGACCCGAGGCGGCGTCCCCTCTCGATGCTTGGTCCCAACTGGCGAGGGCGTAAGCGCCCAACGAGCGTCACCCTCCCACCGCCGTGTCGTTGCCCAGGCGTGGTGGCACAGTGCGGCACAGTGCGAGCATGTGTCTCTCTCTTGGTGTTGCTTTCATGGCAGATGGCAGCTTGAGGCTGGTCTCGTGTGGGGTATTCGCATCGAGGTCGCGATTCCTGACAACAAAGTTGGTCCATTTGAGTGGCCTCGGTGGCGACCCTTGCTCAGCGGTTCGTGGCTTCGATCGACCGCGATACGCTGGGGCTCATGCCGACCATGAATTTGAAGCTCGCTGGCATCTTGCCCCCGCTGACGACGCCATTTAACGACCGCGACCAGGTCGATCTTCCGGCGCTGGCGCGCAACGTTACGCGCTATGACGAAACGAGCGTCGTCGGGTTCGTCGTGTTTGGATCGAGTGGAGAGGCGGTCCATTTGTCCCGGCGGGAGCGCCGCGAGATTCTGGTTGCCGTTCGCCAAACAGTACGGCCTGATCGAACCATCGTGGCGGGCGTCAACGCCTTGTCGTTGGGGGCCGCGATCGAAGCCATCGAGGCAGCAGCGGAAGATGGTGCGGATGCGGCACTGGTTGTTACGCCCTATTTTTACAAATCGGCCATGACCCAAACGGCTCTCGAAGATTTCTTTGGTGCATTGGCGGATCGATCCGCCCTGCCGATCTTGCTTTACAACATTCCCCAAAACACCGGCGTGACGCTGACGCCCGCGACGATCTCCACGTTGGCGATGCACGAACAGATTGTGGGCATCAAAGACAGCTCGGGAGACCTCGCGGCGCTTGCGAGCACCATTCGCCGGACCTCGACTGGTTTTGCCGTTTTGATCGGACAAGCGGGCATCTTGTTTCCGGGCATGGTCATGGGCGCGACGGGCGGTGTGCTCGGCGTTGCCTGTGTGGCGCCCGAAGTCTGCGTGGCGCTATTCGAGGCGGCGCACAGCGGCGACGTGACAGGTGCTCGTGAGTTGCAACACCGTCTGTCACCGTTGGGCCGCATGGTGACCGCCGAACTCGGTGTGGCAGGCCTGAAGGCGGCCATGGACTTGGCCAGCTATGTGGGTGGCGCACCCCGGTCGCCGCTACGATCGATCGGCGAGAAAGAGCGTGCCAGCCTCGCCGAGATCATGGTCGCCACGGGCTTCTTTCCAGACCTCTTGTAGGGCCGTGGGCGCCACTCGTTTCAGAACCGTCAGTTGACCACGAGGCTCCAAGCGTCGGTGGTACCGGTCTCGAAGTCGTCGGCGAACAGCCGGCGGATGGGTTGAAAGACGGGGATTTCGATCAGTGGGCTGACCGCCACACCCCCGGCAGCGGCGGGATCGACTAAGTACCAGCGACCGAATACGGTGGTGCCGGCGAGTGCCGGGTCAATGGGGACGATCAAGCTGACCGAGCCCCAACCGGCGCCTGCGCCGCTACCCGCGAGGGTGATGGTCTCGAAAGCGAACGAACCACCGACGGGAACCGCCGGGCCCGCGCCAGGGTCACTGGTGTCAATTGCGAGGGTGGCATCAGTGCCCCCGAGGCCGCCGTAGATCCCGACGGTAAAGCTTGGGTTGCCCAAGAACGCGGGTTCCAGCGCCACCGGCTCAGGCACGAATCCCCCGTCACCGGGGCTACCATCGTTACCGATAATCGGAACACGATCTGATTCGGCATAGAGGGTCGGTCGGTCGAACGGCGGCGACTCCGCGGCAACCCGTGGGTCGGTCAAGGGGTTTTTCAGAAACGCGGCCAGGGTCAGTTTTTCTTTCGCACTGAGGTTCAGTGGCACCAGCAGTGGGCTCTTGTTTGGCGCGTCGAAATCGCCACCACGGTCGTAGAAATCGACGACCTCTTCGATCGTGTCGAATTGCCCCGAGTGCATGAACGGCGAACGCAGCTTGACGTTGCGCAAGCTTGGGGTGCGGAATTTGCCCCGGTCGTCCTCGACGCCGGTGACGCCGAACCGGCCCTCGTCCTCCGCGTTGGGCCGGACCCCTGTATTGTGGAATTGAGTATCCGCCGTGAGAACGCCGCGGTGGCAGGTGTCGCAGTTGAGACTCCGAAAGAGATCCAGGCCCTCAACTTCGAGCGTGGTCAGCGCGCCGTTGTCACCACCGAGGAATGCGTCGAAGGGTGTTTGGGCGGAGAACAGGGTGCGTTGGTAGGTGGCAATCGCCATCGCGATGCGGACTGGGGTGACTTCGGGGGTGCCGAATACTTCCGTAAACAGGGCCGGGTAACCCCGGCGATTGATCCAGTTGACCAGCCTAGGGGGAACGGTGTCCGCGAGCACCAATGGCTCGCTGCCGGCAATGCGGGTCGCTACATCGTTCCAGTCCCGTTCGAAGTGGCCCATCTCGACGTCGCTGGTCGGCGGGCCGAGGGCTTGGCTTTCGAGCGCGGCGCCGAATGGGATTACCACGGCGTCGGTCAGCGGGTCACGAAACTCCTCTTCCGCGCGGCCGTCCCAGAACAAGGCCGCCGAATAGCCTGAGTCGACCGTCGAGTTCGCCTTGCGACCGGTCACTTGCTCGACGAGACCGAAGAGTGGATCCCATTCGTAGGTGCCGTCGGCGATGCTGCGCGGAACGCCGAGCGAGCCCACGATGTCGTCCGACGTGCCAAAGATCTCGTCGGCACCGGGGTTCACAGACATCGGATTGGCAGGCGACCGCGGATCCGAGCCTCCTGCAGCGCCATGATGGCAGGTGCCACACGACACGGTCCGCGTCGATGACATTTGCTCTTCCCAAAAAAGAACCTTACCCAGATTCGCTTTCACCGCGGTCACGGGATTGGCCGCGGGCGCGGGCGGAGGCAGCAGCTGGGCATGGGCAGCGCTACCCAGGGCCATGAGACCGATCAGCAGGACGCCCGCGGCGTTGCGGTGTTTGCACAGATACTTCGGCAGGCAGGGGCGTGCGGGCATGAACGGTGCTCCTTTACGACATCAATATCCGCTTTGCGCGCGTAGGACGAACACAAGCGTCGGGCGAATTTTTATCGCGGGTACCGTACCGCAGCCATGCACGAGGGTCCGTGTTCCTTTTGGTTACCGCACCCTATGGTCACGCTTCGTGTGGTCACGCTTCGTGTTCAGGGCGTCAGTACGATTCGGGCGGGTGTCAAGGCTCGTCGAGCTTGTCGAGCAGAATCTGGACGGCCTCGATTTGTTTCCCGGGCCGAGCTTCCTCCGCCAGCGTTTCCAGGAGCACGCGCGCGCCTGGTGCATCATCCGACCGCCAGCGGGCGACGGCATCGAGGTATTGGGTGGCAAACTGGTTGTGTTGGGCTGCGGGTTCGATCAGGGTGAACTTCTTCGCGGCACGGGTGCGGAGCATTTCGCTGCTGCTCTCGGCTTGCACGCGCACGAGCACGGCGACGGCATCGTCCAGCTTGTGGGCGCGAACCAGCTGGTCGACAGTGTTGTAGTCCATCTGCATCAACACTTCGCTGGCACGCTGCTTTTCCGCCTCGGTGCCGGTGCGTGCAAGGCGCGCAACGATCGCATCGGCGCTCTCGCGGCGACCGGCTCGAGCGTAGGCGAGCAGGAGGTTGAAGGCAACGTCGTGGCGTGCTGGAAGGCCATGAAGTGCACGTTCGAGGGCTTCGACGGCCTCATTGGCGTCGGTGCCGGCCAGACCCAGCGCGTAGCCCAACCGGGCCCATGCCTCCGCGTAGTCCGGGCGCAACGAGGTGCTTTGGCGGAACGCGGTCGCGGCTTGGGCGACGAGCTTCTTTTCGTCGTCGTCGCGCGGCCGCCGGTTACCCAAGGCGGCAAGCAGGCTTTCGCCATAGAGGTAGTGCACGAGAAAGTCATCCGGAGCCAGCTCGGCGGCCCGCGCATAGTGGGTTCGGGCCTCTGCACTAGCCGGTTCCAGGAGACCGCCGAGACCCGCATGCGCGGGGCCATGTTCAGGCTCAATCGCTAGGGTCTCCATGAAGTGCTTGCGGGCCTGCGTTTCGTTTCTTGGTTTCAGATGGGACAGGAGATCGCCCAGGTGAAACGAAGTCAATGCTGGCGGCACGGCTCGGATGCGACCGGTGTCTTTGGTCGCCGGTGGCACACGTACCTTCAAATAGGTGAACGACTCGCCGGTTAGGTAGGTGTGAATGGCCGCGTCCAAGGCCGTGGTGGTCAGACCGAACACCTCTTCGAGGGCCTGCGCGCTGGGGGCGCCCTTGGCCAGCGCTTCGACCAAGCGCGGGACCTTCTCGCGGGTGGCTTCGTCGCTCAGGAGGTAATGAACGAGCCCCCAGGATTGGGGAAGGTAGCGGATGGCCAGCTCGTTCGTTCGCGGTACCGAGTCCATGGCGAGCAGCGTCGCGAACGGCATGCGTTTCTCAGGGTCGTTGGTGTTGAGAAGGTTTAGGAAGTTCTTGACCGGCAGTCCGATCCGCGCTTCTGTTTCTTCGATGGTGAAGGTGCTGTAGTAAGAGCTGAGGCCCTGGGAGAACCAAGGGGGTAGCAACGGTAGGTTGGCGTTCAGCAATGCTGAGATGTACTGCTGATAGACGACAACCGTGGGGTTGACCGCGGGATTGCCGTTGAGGGCCGCATAGTTGGCATGGATATGGGGCACGAAGTAGCCGAGTGACATCCCGCCGCCAGGAGACCGGTAGGGTCCAAAGTGCTCGCCATCGCGAAAGACATAGAGGTAGGTTGGAACGGGAAAGTCGACTTTGGCCAGCGGAAAGAGTTGGGCGAGGGTGTCGCGTAGGCCTTCGAGGTCGCGACCGAGGGCGCGCGTTTCAGCTTCGTCGCGGGCGCTGAAGAACGTGAAATGAGCGGTGTCGAGTCGCAACCAGGATTCCAGGTTGTCCGTGGCCGGTGCCGAGGATGTGCCGGCGAGCAGAACCATCAAACAGGCAACGACGAACCGGGAAAGGTACTTCATTATTCTTCCTCTCCTCTCTCGAGGATATCTACGTTTGTTACGTGATCTTCTCGGAACCCATACTTGTATAGGCGTTTTCTGGTCGGCTTTGTTACCCGACAGCATCGCGGTGTTGTCAGTCGCTGCGGTAAATGTAGGTACCCACGTCGTCGCCAAGTATTTCCCAACGACTCGAATCTCGCCGACGATTGGGGCCAAACGAGTACACGAACGCAACTTCGCGACCGGTGTCTCGGTCGCATCGATGCCGGAGCCAATAGGGCGAGTTCCAGGGGTCGAGCAGGAACTGGGCCCTGGCTTCAGGCAAGCCTTGCGCGACCAGGGCCGCGAAACGGCCTTCTCGCAAGTAGGGTTGATCGTTCTTTTCCATATAGGTAAACAACCTGCGGTGGACGCCACAGCGTGAAGTCAGCTTGCCGCTTCGGAAATCCTGCAAAAGCGCTTCGACCTCGGTGGTGGTGGTCTGGGCCATGGCCGGGTCGATCTGGCGTTCGTGGCGCCATGCCGCAGTGGTGACGCTGGCCAGCAGGAGGGTTGCGAGCGCCGGAGTGGCTGCGTGGAGCCACGTTTTGCCCGTTGTCTCGACCGGCCTCAACGCGAAGCAGTGCAAGTAACCCGCGAAGAGGAAACCGAAGCCGGCGACCATTTCGACCCATTCACCCGTGAACTTCCAGGGGTACGTCTGGTAGGTCAGACCGGCGGCGCCGAAGGTCAGTGCCAACCCGAGGTGAGGGGGGCGGAGGCCGAGTCGGCGTAGTGGATTGCCGACCGGGGGCCAAAGCATGATCAAAGGAAAGACCACACCGTAGCCAGCCAGAATGACCTTCAAGGCTAGCTTGCGGTTGCTGGTATCCACCACATTGTGGAAATTCAGCTCCTGCTGGAAATTGTTGGCCAGGAAGTACACGGGCGGGCGGTAACCGAGCACACGCTGGCCCCAAGAAATTTCTTCCATGCCGACGACGAAGCAAAAGAGGGCAACCCCCGAGAAGAACCAGGGAAACCCGCCTTGAAGTCGTCGCTCCCGCACGGCGGCGCGGGCGAAGAGGCCGGCCGCGAGAATGAAGGCCCAGAATGTGCTCCATTCGAGAAACTCGTCCTCCTGTACCGCGCGGTAGTAGGCGTCGGCGTTGCTGGCTTCGAGCCAAGCGGCGAACAACAAGATGCCGAGCGTGAGCAGGCTGGCCAATACAGCTCCCGCACGCGGCGAATGGGTTTCAGTGGTCACGGTCTGGTCTCCCCTCAGAAGGTGCTCGATCGGCTGAGTATATCCATGGGCTCGAGTCAGGTAGCAGCGAGGTCAAATAGGCTGTGGTGACACTCGCTCAGCCTGAGTTTTGGCAGGATTCTGTCGCGTGCTGATGTGCGGTCCATTCTCGTGGCCGCCATTTGGCGTATCGGGCGAAGGTCGGGAAACGCCTGTCCGCGGAGTTGGCTGAACGGCAGCTTGGTTGTCACGGCCCGACACCACGTTCTTGGTCGCCGCGTTCACTTTGCGTGATATCCCGGGCCAGGCCGGTAGGAGGCGTCGCGGTCGGCTCAGCCCGAAAGGAATACCGATGACCATTCAGCCAACCCTCCCCGCACACCCGCAGCCGCTCGTCATCGCCACGGTACTGGTGCTGCTTACCGCTGTCGCGGCTACCGGCCAGGATGCCGTCGCCGGCGCCGGTGAGAGCCCGCACCCAGACAACACGGCCACGGTCGTGCCCGCCGGCGGCGACGACGAGAAAGGATGCACGGTGGCCGACTGTCGCCCCGACCTCCCGGCCACACTCTTCATTGGTAGCGTGATTGACAACTTCGCAGCGTCCGAGCTTCAGGAGTATCTCAACCCCGACGCCAGCGGCGAAGTCGATACGTTCGAGCGGTTGATCGGCGGAATCGATTTCGGCTATCGCCTTCATGGAGATCCGGCGAATCCTGATGAGAACCAGCTCTGGGTCTACGGCAAGACTGTCCACGGTGTGCGCAGCACCGATGTCAACTGCCAGGCTCAGCCGCGCCTATCGATCTGCCAGGCCCAGCTTATGCAGCCCGACGTCTCCGACTTCACCGACCAGTTTCGATTCGTTTTGCGCAACGCTTCAAGCCTCGAAGCCGCGGTCGGCGTGCGCTGGGAGTTCTTGGCACTGCGAGCCGGGGACGGCGGCGAGACGGCTGGGTCCCGAACGGCGGCGCGGCTGTACCTCGCTGCCCAAGCCGGTTTCCTCGCCGTCACCGACGACGACGATGACGCGTTGGACGACCACGTGCTGGCCCTTGGCGCCATGGCCACCAACGGCAAGTTCAAAGGCAGCTACTTGCAAGTGGGCTACGGACCAAGCGACCTCTTCGATGTCGGCTCCGACCGCTGGAAAATCGACGCCATGTTGAGCCGCCCACTCACCAAAGAGGGCGAGATCAGCTTCTTTGCCCGATTTGCCGCCAACGTCGACGCTGGCTCCGGAGCCGACAGCATCCAGAGTTATTTTGGATTCGGGCTCGACCTCACCCGTGCCTCCACTCTCTTCAAGAAAAAGGAGAACGAATGAGCGGGGAACCCAAGAACATCGTCATCTGCTCCGATGGCACCGCCAACACCGCGAACAAGGGTCGCGGCACCAACGTTTTCAAGCTCTTCGAAGCGGTCGACGTCGACGACGGCGTCGATCCCCTGCAAGATGCCAACATCTGCAAGCAGGTCGCGATCTACGACGACGGTGTAGGCACCCAGAAGTTGAAGGCGATCCGCCTCGTCGCTGGCGCGTTCGGCCACGGCCTAGCGCGCAACGTGCGCCAGCTCTATGCCGAGCTCGCCCGCGTGTGTGCTCCTGGGGACCGGATCTACTTGTTCGGCTTCAGCCGCGGCGCGTTCACTGTCCGGACCCTCGCCGGATTCGTTGATCACGCGGGTATCCTCGATCCGGAATCGCTCTCTGCGAGCGAGCTGGAGGCCGCGGTCGGGGACCTGTATCGCGCCTACCGGAAAAGCCGTCCCGCTCTGCTCGAGCATGTGACCTCGCCCCTCTCGGGCGGTCTGCGCCGAGTCTGGCGGTGGCTGGCCCGCCACGCGACCGGCTCGAGGAAGCCGACACTGGCCTTCCAGAAGCACAAGGCGATCCGTTTCGTGGGGGTGTGGGACACGGTCGACGCTGTCGGCTTTCCATTCCCGGTCTGGGCGTCGTTCTGGAACCTCATCGTCCACCGCTTCAAATTCAACGAACGTAGGCTACCCAACAACGTAGAGCACGCGAGCCACGCCTTGGCGATCGATGAGGAACGGGCCTCGTTCGCGCCGTTCCTGTGGCGCCACGATCCGAAGCGAACCGAGCAGGTCTGGTTTGCCGGGGTCCACTCCAATGTCGGCGGTGGTTACCCGAAACAGGGCATGTCGCTTGTGACCCTCGATTGGATGATGGACCGCGCAGTGAAAGCTAGTGGCGGGACCCTTCGATTCACCAGCGTTCAGCGCCAGCTCTACCGGGAGGCCGCGAACGTCGACGACACGCTATACGATTCCCGCGCCGGCCTCGCGGTCTACTACCGTTATAAGCCCCGCAACGTCAAAATGCTCTGTTGTGAGGTCGACGCGCCGGTGTACGTCCACTCTTCGGTGATCGCGCGGATCCAGAACCGAACACGCGGCTACGCGCCGGTGACACTGCCGAGTTCATTCGCGACCATCGAAACGGGCGAACAAAAGCCGATCCCGGTCGCCCTCAATCTGGTCGATTCCGACAAAACGGGAGGAGACACCGCCCCTCCCTCACCGAGCCTAGAATCGGGTGTGACGTCCCTCTGGGTGCGTTGGCGCCAGATCACCCAAGCGCTGTTCTACAGCACCCAGCTCGGTGCGATTGGGCTGGCGATCCGCAAGGGTCCGGTCGCCAAGGACGCGGACGCGCTGCCGCAAGCGCCCCTGGCCGATGGCGCGCCCCTGCTGGAACGGCTGCCGGCCTGGCTTCTCGGCGTCGCGGAAAACGCGGTCGCTCCGATCCCCTCGGATGTCGCGCAGGAGTACGTTGTCCGGCCGATGTTCGCGTTTCCCTCAATCGGCTACGTCTTCCTGGCGGCATTCGTCGTGAGCTACATATTCGGGCTCGTCGGCCGTACCCGCGTCGAGCACCACAGCTCCGAACGCTGGCTGCGCTCTACCCTCAATCGCGAGGCGAGCCCAGAATCTTAGTCCTAGCGAGGCTACGCCTCAGACCAACAGGCCGGTCAGGCTCCCTCTTGTAGCGGCCGTCGCCCCTGGCGGCCGTCCGGCTCTTGCCATGAAGACGGCCGGCACGGGGTCCGGCCGCTTGTATATTGGAGCTGCGGGAGGGGCGGGCCAGGTCTTTCACGAGACTGAACCTTCGAATCGCGACCGCAGTGGAACGCGAGAACCTCCCGCAGCTCCCCTCGCGGTGGCGCGGGGGGGAGAGGACGTTCCGGAGGCGGGGAGGTCGTTCCGGCCGCGAGGCTTCGAGCCTGAATGTAGATCGACCCCCCGCCCTCTTCGCCGATGCCGAGGAGTATCTGAGTGCCTCTGAGCCTGCATGAACAAGCTTGGCAGGCGATGGTACAGGGTCGGGGAGCCGCCTTCGGATTCTATCCGAGGAGACCGTCATGACCATCAGCCAAGACCGGCTGTTTGCCGGGATCGATGTCAGTGCCAAGACCTTTGTCGTACGCACCGATGCAACACCCAACGTTCAAACATACGGCAACACACCTGCAGGGCACGGAAAGCTGATCCGACGCCTAAGTAAGTGCGGGCCGATCGCCCGCGTTGTGCTCGAAGCTTCTGGGGTCTACAGCCTCGACCTCGCTCTGGCCCTTCACAGGGCACCCAATGTCGAGGTCATGGTACTCAACCCTCGCGTCGCTCGGAACTTCGCCAAGGCGCTTAAGCAGAGATCAAAGACCGACCCCGCCGATGCCGAAGTCTTGCTCGAATATGCGCGTCGCATGGACTTCCAGCCCTGGAAGCCGCCTTCTAAGGAAGCCCTGGAACTCCGCGCCCTCCTGCGACGACGCGCGAGCCTCGTCAAGGCCAGAACAGCCGAAAAGAACCGTCTACATGCAGTCACGGCTACCCATGAACTCTCGCCACTCGTGCGACGCGACATCCAGCTTGCCATTCGACAACTCACCAAGCGCATCAGCTCCATCGAGAAGCTGGCTCAGAAGCTCGTAGAGCGAACACCCGCGTTTCAAAATGCGATGCGGCGACTCATCACGATCAAGGGCATCGCTACCGTCTCGGGGCTGCACATCCTTGCCGAGATCCTCGCCCTGCCCGAAGGCATGACCGCCAAGCAGTGGGTCGCGCATGCTGGCCTGGACCCACGCCACTTTCAATCCGGTGAGACAGTCCACAAGGCACCCAAGATCACCAAAGCAGGAAACGCCCACCTACGAGCCGGCCTCTACATGCCAGCCCTAGTCGCTATCCAATACCAGATCTCCGTCAAGGCATTCTACGAACACCTACTTCGACGGGGAAAGGCACCCATGCAGGCAGTCGTCGCCGTCATGAGAAAGCTACTCGTAGCCATTCACGCCATGCTCAAACATGACGTCGACTACGATACCAATCGCTTCTACAAACTTCCCGATCCAGCTTGACGGCGAAGAGAGTATCTACGAAAGAGCATCGCGATGCTGCCGCAGACTGCAGGACACCGAACGTCTCGCTTAACATCTGGCTCATCTGTAAAGATGTTGGCGGGCCTAGTGACCTGGTCCCAAAACCAGCGCATCTTGAAGGCGATCTACACAAATCTCTTGGGCTCAATCACTTCCGAAAATGCTCAACGAACCTTCGGGTGCGCCTGCGCTTTTCGTAAGCACTTGAGCCTCAAGATCTTCGCGCATCTCATCCTTCGTATGCGCTTGTTTTAGGCCTAGTAGGCGGTGATGAGGTCGAGGAGTATCGATCATGGATCGAGCGATCGTCAGACGCTCAAGAGCACGCCGCGGGCCGGGCTGCCGGTGAGTCGTTGTAGTGCCGAGACGTACCACGCGACCTGCGCGCGGTACCGTTCTTCGAGGCCAGCGACCTGGATATCCGTCTTGAAGTCGATGACCACCCAGGAACCGTCCGCGTTACGGAACGCCAGGTCGAGGGTGCCTTCGATCACGGTGCCGTTGTCGTCGGGAACGAGGAACGGGGCCTCGCGGTAGTGACTCTCGGCGTTCGCGGCCGCCCGTAGCAGCGGGTGGCCCAGCGTTGCCGCGACAGCGCCGACGGCAGCTTCGACTTCGCAATCGGTTGCCATCAGCACCCGTCCGTGCAGACGAGCGAGCGCGCTGATTGCTGCTTCTTCGGCGTCGAACGGGACGTCACGCAAGATCTGATGCACGAGGGTGCCGAAACGTGGGCCGGCGGGCCGATTGGACTGCCTGGGCACGCGCTCGACCTGCACGTCGAGCAGGTAAAGGTCGCTGGGTTCGCCGGCATCACCCACTGCGGCGACCTTTCGGGAGGGCTCAGACCCGCGATCCACGGCATCCAGATGCCCAGCCTTCCATGCGCGGTAGGACCGCAAACCGTCGCTGTCGGCCCCGGCGTCATCAGGACTCAGAATTTGTTCCTGGTGGAGACCGAGACGGCTTTTCTCGGGTGCGCCGAGTAGCGCCGGATCCCACCAGACGACGGTGGTACTGCCGGTGGTACTGCCCTCATCCGAGGTGTGTGAGCCTGGCTGGACGGAGCACTCCGTTTCGCCATCGAACCGTTGTGGTCGGCTGAGGACGCTGGCCGGGCCAAATGGTGGGCACCCCGGGGCGGGAAGGGCGCTGCGGAAGGCGTTCTCGGGCGGATAGATCACGCGGTTGAGGGGTTCGGTCCAACCGCCGGTGAAGGGTTTGTCGCCAACCGCCGGGATCGCGAGGAGATCGCGTGCTCGGGTCGCCGCCACGTAGGCCAGGCGTACGCCTTCGGCGGTGTCTCGCGCCTTTTCACGTTCAGCCTGGTCGAGAAGCTCCCAGGGCGCACAACCCAGGAGTCGCTCGGCGTGAAGACCTCGGTTTGAATCGATGTGGCGATTGGCTTCGAACGGCGTCAAGCGAGCGGTGATGTCGGCCAGAATGACGATCGGGAACTCGAGACCCTTGGCGGCGTGGACGGTCATGATTCGGACACCATCCGCCCCCTCTTCGAGGGCCGGGGCGTAGCCCGCGGACGCCCCCTCCGCCTCGTCGTTCAAGCGCTCCACGAAACCGCGGAAGGAAAGCCCGCCTCGGCGTTCGAACGACCGAGCCAGCTCGCGAATACGCTGGGCGTTCGCAAGCACTTGGTTGCCAGCCGGCCGCAGCGCGAAACCCGCGTAGGCACGGGTTGCCTCCAGCAATCGGCGGACGGTTTCGGCCATCGGTACATGGTTGCGTTGGATGTGTAAACGGCGTAGCAGGCGCAAGGCGTCGACGATGGGTGCGAACCCAGGTTCCAAGTCCGCGGGTAGCTGGCGGAAGGGGTGCAACCGGCCCATTGACTCTCGGAAGCGGAGAAGTACATCATCTGGAACCGCGAACAATCCGCCCTTGAGGGTCGCGAAGACCGCGAGTTCGTCTTCCGGCCATTCCACCGCCACCAACGCGGCACGCAAGGTCTCGACCTCCTCCCGCTGATGGAATGAGCGACCGCCAACCAGCAGATGAGGGACACCACGCTCTTCGAGGGCGCGGGTGTACGCGCGGCTGACGTCGCGACCCCAGGACATGAAGCGACGAAAGAGAATGGCGATGTGTCGTGGTCGAATCGGGGTTGCGGTGTGGGTGTCGGGATCGTCGATCGTCCAGCCACTCTCATCGATCAGCCAGGAGATCCACGCTGCCACAATCGACGGCTGCCCTGCTTCGACAGCCCGTCCCGTGATGGCGTTGTAGTTGTAGGGAGCTGGCACCGGCAGCGCCACCAGGGAGGGTCGGTCGGTTGGAGCCGGCCGTACTGGGTCAAGCGGTACGTAGCGTGCCTGGGCCTCTTCCCGGTCCCCGGTCATGATCGGGGCAAAGGCAGCGTTGACCGCGTGCTGGACCGGTGCAACAGAGCGGAAGCTACGGGTAAGAAAGACGCCCTCGACACCGGCGCTGAAGAGCCGATCCTTGAGGTCTTGAAAAAAGGCCACGTCGGCCCGCCTGAAACGGTAGATCGACTGTTTGGGATCGCCGACCAGGAAGAGTTTGCCCGCCGCAGGGCGAACCTCACGCCAGTCGCTGACCGCGGGATCGTCGGCGGCGAGTAGCAAGAGGATTTCCGCTTGCAGCGGATCGGTATCCTGGAACTCGTCGACGAAGATGTGGCTGTATCGTTGCTGCAGGCTCTGGCGCACGGCTGCGTGTTCGACGATCAGGCGTCGTGTGGCCAGCAGAAGATCGAGAAAGTCTACGCGACCGCGCTGGCGTTTCAGCGCTTCGTAGTCGTCGACTACGGTGCCCAGTTCCGCTCGCAGCAGCGCCGCCAGATCGGCGTCCGCCTCGCGCCTGAACGCATCGAGGGATTCAATCGCGCTCTTCCGCGTGGCCAACGCCGAATCGCGCTCGACACCGTCGGCGTACCAGCGGCCGCGGCCTTTCCAGCCCACATTGCGGCGCAACTCGCGCAACAGGCCAATCAGGCGGGCCTCGGCTTCGTCGTCGTCCCGTTCACGCCGGCCAAGGTTTGGGTTCCCGGTATGGGCGGAGCGACCCTGGGCCACCGTTTGGGTCGCCGCCCACCAGGCACGAAGAGCTTCCGCCGGCTCGAGGGCCCGCCTCAGGTAGTCACGCGGGTTGGTGGCCACCCCGTATAGCTCTGCGAGCGATCCGACGACGCCGAACAGGCGATCGATCGCCACGGCACGGTCGAAGGGCTCGCGCCGCCATGGCGTATCGAAGTCACGCCAGTCGACCAACGTTCGTCCGGCATTGCGCAGACGGTCAATGGGTGAGGCGCCGTCCGGAGCACGCTGGCTGGCGAGCCGACTCAGCGCCCGTCGCAATCCTTCGGGGCGTTCTTCGAGCCGACGTTCGATCCAGCCGCGAAAGGCGCGGTCGTAGATTCGAGCACTCTCATCCTCGTCGACTTCGGCGAAGCCAGGGTCGATGCCCGCCTCCACCGGTCGTTGGCGCAGGATATCGGCACAGAACGCATGGATCGTCCCGATATGGGCTTCTTCGAGACGGGCCAAGGCCTCTTCGAGGCGTTGGCGGGCCACCAAGGGGTCGCTCGCCGACGTGATGCCGGGGCCTTTCTTGCCGTCCGCGATGCCGGCGAGCACGGTCCGGCGCTCGTCGAGTTGTTGCCGTAGCCTCAACTTCAGCTCACCCGCCGCCTTGCGCGTGAAGGTCACCGCGACCAATCCGTCCACCGTCGCCTGGCCGTGCTCGAGCACGGCCACCAGGCGACGAATCAATTGGGTGGTCTTGCCGGTGCCAGCGGCCGCTTCGACCAACAAGCTCGTGTCGAGGGCAGTTTCGATCCGGTGCCGAGCTTCAGCATCCGTGAGCGGTTGCGGGGAAGTCATGCCGTGATTGTATGGCCTCCAAGAATCGATCGGTTGACTGGATTCGACAGACCGACATCTGGCCGCGGCACGTCACATCACCTGTTCGGCATCTCGGCCCCGAGGGCTCCGGATTACGTCGCAGCATGTGCTAACGTTTCACCTCAGCGATTGCGCGCGAGTCAGCTTTTCAAGGCACGTGCCGGAAGATTGGAGGAAGCATGGCTGATTCTGGGATGAAGCTCCACGACAGAGAGTTCGGCGCCAATCGATGGCGACGGTGCTTCGGCTTGGCGTTGGTATCGGCGCTGGTCATTCCTTCTGTCGTGGCTGCGCGTCCGGGCGCCCAACCGCGTAGCGCTGGTCCGGCCGTGTTGCTGCCGCTCGAGACCTTCGAGCCGTTGCGTCTCGAAGCCGTCGACCGGGAGCAACTCTTGCGCCGAGATGCCGAGCGCAAGACACCGGGGCCACTGTCCGTCGCCGAGCCGCGCTTGGTTTCCATTCGTCCGGAGATCGAAGGCATTTGGGAGTCACTCGACGATGGCGGTCAGCTTTGGCGATACCGCGTCGAGGTACCTGGAGCGACCGATCTCAACTTCGGTTTCAGCAAGTACCACATGCCCGAGGGCGCAACCCTTCACGTGATCAGCGAGCGAGGCGACTACTTCGAAGGTCCCTTCAGCGCCAAGGACAACAAGCCACACGGTGAGTTGTGGACACCGGTTGTACCCGGTTCACGCGCTGTCCTCGAGTTGTTCGTGCCGATCGATGCTGGTTTCCCGCCAGAGCTCGAGCTCACGCACGTGAATGCTGGCTACCGCGATCTCTTCAAGCTTGGTCCTCAACCCAAACAGGGAAGCTGCAACATCGACGTCGTGTGCTCCGAGGCAAACGCTTGGCGCGATCAGGTGCGCTCGGTCGCGCGCTACATGATCCGCGGCGTCGGGCTTTGTACGGGCACGCTTCTGGCCGACGTCTCAGGGTCGCGGCGTAATTTCTTTCTCACCGCATTCCATTGTGGCGCCAACGTCAGCAACGCCCCATCGGTGGTGGTCTACTGGAACTACGAATCGGCAAACTGCGGTGACCTGAGTGGTGGATCGTTGGCCGACAACCAGACAGGCGCCACCTTTCGCGCGGCGCGGCGTGAACCCGACATGGCCTTGATCGAGCTCGACGACCGACCGAGTTCGGCGTCCAACGTCTACTACGCGGGTTGGGATCGGACGGGCAACGCGCCTGGAAGCAGCGTTGGAATTCATCACCCGAGTGCCGACGAGAAAGCGATTAGTTTCAATGATGATCCGGTGGTCGCGGCACGGAACTGCATCATTGGCGATATCAACACGGTCGACTCGCATTGGGATGTCGACAATTGGGAAGAGGGCACCACCGAGCAAGGCTCCTCCGGCTCCGCTCTTTTTCACGGTGCGAGCAAAAGGGTCATTGGCATGCTCTCCGGGGGCGTGGCATCGTGCTCGAATCCGGGCGGTTTCGATTGCTACGGCCGATTCTCATCCTCATGGGATGGGCCATCTTCCACCCAGCGGCTGCGTGATTGGTTGGATCCAGCCGGCAATGGGCCCCAGCGGCTTAACGGTTTCGATCCCAGCGGTGGTGGCACCTGCGATGTTGATCTTGGAACGGGTCGCTACTGCACGGAGTGCGGCCCGTGCGGCGACGGTCAGGGAGATTGCGATAGCAACGCGGAGTGTGCCGCCGGCCTGACCTGTGTGGACAACGTGGGCGCTCAGTTTGGTTTCGCCCCGGGTATCGATGTGTGTCTGTCTGGTAGCACGCCACCACCGCCGCCAGGCTGTGGCGATGTGGGAACGGGTCGCTATTGCACGGATTGCGGCCCGTGTGGGGAAGGTCAGGGCGATTGTGACAGCAACGCGGAGTGTGCCGCTGGTCTGACCTGTGTGGACAACGTGGGCGCTCAGTTTGGTTTCGCCCCGGGTATCGATGTGTGTCTGTCTGGTAGCACGCCACCACCGCCGCCAGGCTGTGGTGATGTGGGAACGGGCCGCTACTGCACGGATTGCGGCCCGTGTGGGGACGGTCAGGGCGACTGCGATAGCGACGCGGAGTGCGTGGCCGGGCTGACCTGCGAAGATAATGTGGGCGCGATGTTCGGTTTCGCGCCGGGGGTCGATGTCTGCGTTGGGACGGCTGGCTGCAACGAGACGCTCGGCAATGGACGATACTGCACGGCCTGTGGTCCCTGCGGCCAAGGCCAAGGCGATTGTGACAGCGACACGGAATGCGCTGCCGGCTTGACTTGTGTGGACAACGTAGGCGCCCAGTTTGGTTTCGCGCCGGGGGTTGACGTTTGCCTGTAGTTGCGTTCATTCCGTCGGCAACTCGGCGGCGTCAAAGCCGGCCGACAACGAGGCCAACTGAGCATCAATGAGCACAACACAGAATCGATCTCCTTGGGTCTATGTTGGCTGCGGCTGCGCGATCATCTTCGCTTTGGTAGTCGTCGCGGTCGTGGGTGCTGGTTTTTTGGGCTTTCGTGGGCTCAAGGAGTACGCCGAGGGGATGAAAGATCCCGCTGCACGCGCGGAACGGACGCTCGAAGTCCTCGGTGGCGATGCGTTGCCCGCCGGGTACCATGCCCAGCTCTACTTCTCGATTCCCTTTGTCTTGGAAATGGCGTTGCTGACTGATGGCACGCCAGTAACCGAAGACGATAGCGAAGGGCTGCGGGATTACCAGAACCTGGTGTTCTTCCTCAAAGTCCGTAAATTCGACAAGAGCGACGATTTCGATCGGTACCTCGACGGCAAAGAAGACCGGCCCAGGATCTTCGATCAGATCGATGTGGACTTTGATTTCGATACCGGAGAGCCCATCGATCGGGGCAGCTTCGAGGTGGGCGACCAAAGCCTGCGTTGGGTAGCCCAAACCGGCAACCTCGACACCGATCTCGCCGACTACGACGGCATCTTGGCGCTGGCCGGCGTCGATTGTCCGAAACGCGACGACCGGGTACGGATCCTGGCGTGGTTCCAGCGCCACGATGACCTCGATCTCGAGGCCTTGCAGACCGATCGGATCGGTACGCCTGCCGACGGTGAAGCGTTGCGCGGGATCGCGAGCCACTTCGACGTTTGTTCGAAGTAGGTGCTAGCCAGTGCTAGCGCGCGCTGCACACTGCGACAACGGACGTTCCAAATGGCAGCGGCAGGCGGCCCCAGGTCGCTTGCTCGATCCGGCTTGCGCTGTAGGCCAGGCGGTTGAACAGAATCGGTGGCACCCGCGCCATTTCAGGCTCGGCGCGTGACAACCGTTCTTTCAGCCGTACGGCAAGCTTGATTGGCATCAGCCAGTGGAACGCGTAGCGGGCGGAGTCGACCCGTAGGCCGGCCTTACTGGTCGAATCTCGTAAGGTGCGGAGCGTGTAGCGGGTGCGATGATGGTTGAGGTCGTCGTGTGCGGTCCATAGGGCCCGAAATGCGGGCACGGTGATCACGAGCCGGCCACCGTCGGCCAGCAAGCTAGCCGCATGGCGTAGGGCCGCCACGTCGTCATCGAGGTGCTCGATCACGTCGAGCATGACAATCAGGCCGAAGCGTTCCGTGGGTTGGAAGCCTTCATCGAACAGGCTGACCGTGATCGGACCCGCTGCTCGGCCCTGGTCGGTGACCAGGTCGCCATCGCCTTCGAGGCCCTGGGGGCGGCCGAAGCGTTGGAGTTGGGGTAGGAACAGGCCGTCGCCACAGCCAACGTCGAGAATGTCACCGAAGCCGCTGGGTGGGGCCAGTCGTTCGAGCAACCGAACAACCATGTGCTCGCGAGAGCGCCACCACCAGTGGCGTTCGTACAGCTCCCGGTAGCGTGCGCCGTAGGCTGGGTCCATATCTAACGAGGCCTCGCCTCAGACCACCACTTCCGATTCGGTCTTTGGGACGACCCTTTGGGAAAGGGGGAGAGTCAGACCAGCGCTCCGTTCCGTTTCCCCCCTTTTCGAAGGGGGGCTAGGGGGGATTTTCTGCCGACGTCGCTCACCCAATAACATCTGGCTCATTCGTAAAGATGTTGGTGGGCCGGGCTAGCGACCTCGCCGTTACGACGATGAATGGTGGCCGCGACGTAATGCGGGCGGCGCTTGACTTCGCCATAAATACGCCCAACGTATTCGCCAAGGACGCCGAGAAACACCAATTGGACGCCGGAGAGGAAAACGACGGCGCCGATCAGGGCTGTAAAGCCCTGCGGGCTGTGGTGCAGGAAGAAACGGGCGAAGAGGGCGTAGGCAGCGTAGCCTGATGCCACCAAGATGGCGAGAAACCCAAGCCACGACGCGAAGCGGAGTGGTACCACCGAGAACGCGAAGATGCCGTCGAGCGCAAGGCGCATGAGTTTCCACAGGCTGTATTTGCTGTCACCCGCCGCACGAGGCGCTCGTTCTACGGCAAGGCCGGTCTGGCGAAAACCGACCCAGGTGCGCAGACCCCGCAAGTAGCGATTGTGTTCCGGGGCGTCGTGCATGGCGTCGACCACCGGACGGGCGAGGAGCGCGAAGTCACCGGAATCCAACGGTAAATCGAGCGAGGAGAGCGACGCGATGAGCCGGTAAAAAAGGAAATAGCAGGCTCGCAGCCACCACACCTCCTTGCGGCGCACCCGGCGTGCGAAGACTACGTCGAAACCCGCGCGATACTGCTCGAGGAACTGGGGAAGCGCTTCCGGTGAGTCCTGGAGGTCGCCATCCATGACCAGCACCACATCACCCGCCGTATGGTCGAGCGCCGCGGTAATGGCGGCTTGGTGTCCGAAGTTGCGCGACAGCTCGACGACGATGATCCGTGAATCTTCCTCCGCAGCCTCCCGCAGGATCTCGACGGTTCGATCTCGACTACCGTCGTCGGCAAGAACGATCTGATGGGGGCCACCGGGCGTCGCGTCGAGCACCGCCCGGGTCCGGACGAGCAATTCCGGCAGCACGGCTTCTTCATTGAAGACCGGGATCGCGAGCGAAACGCTTGGCTGGTGGTTTGCGCGAGACATGGCTGCCGAGCTTAGCAGGGCGCGGCAAAACTCAGCCGCGCTACGGGCGGCACTCTTCCACCAGCTCCGCGTTGCAGAATCTCGAGAGATCGCGGATATCCCTGCGCTTCTGCGCCTTGATCTGGCGAAAGATCACTCGCTCTCGCTCGCCCCTGACTTTCACCACGCCGTGTCAGCGCAATTGGGTGAGCCGATTTGCGAGCGGAATCCCGCATTGCTTTGTGAAGTGAAGCCGCCACTTGTGTTTGCGTTGATCGTGGTGGCGGTTTCGACACAATGCACGACCAGGAGATGGAAGATGAAGAACTTGACCTTTCGCTTGATGTTGGCCCTCCTCGTTTTGACGGTTGGTGTTGCTTGGGCGACCGAGCCTGACGCCGATGCCGTCGAGGTGACTGCTGAAGCTGCCGCCACCGAAGCGCAGCAGCCGAAGGATGATGCCGTCAAACAAGAAGCGCTACCTTCTTTCGAGGCCGAGTTGGTCGAGGCCGGTGCCTGTTGTTGGGCGGACTGCCACGAGGCCATGATGGCTTGCTTAGCCAGCTGCGGAATGGACATGCCCTGCCGTGCGGCATGCAGGGCGGAGGGCAATGCGTGCAAGAGCGGTTGCTAGCGACTGACTGCTAGCGATTGACTCGCCGGCACCGGTTCGGCCGCGCGGGCCGGTGTTCGCCAAGGAGTAGATCACTGACTGTACCGAAGACCATGGAGCGCAAGGCTTGGCCCACGTGCGGGGCCCACATCGTCTTTCTGGCATCGCTTTGCCTGTTGTCCTTCGTTCTCGCGACCCGTACCGTGGCATTTCATTCGGGAGACCCAGAGCTCGGTGGCCTGACCGACAAGCTTCGCTACTTTACGGCTCACAAGGATCGCTACGACATGGTCTTCGTCGGCTCGAGCCGGATCAAGCGTGGCATCATCCCAGCCGAACTCGACGCCCAGCTGGCGGCGCGCGGGCTGCCGGTGTGTTCGTTCAACTTCGGCGTTGCGGGCATGGAGCCGCACTTGGCCAGCGTGGTGATTCGTCGGCTACTGGCGACCGAGCCGGTGCGTTTGCGTTGGCTTGTCGTCGAGCTGGGCGAGTGGGACTACGACCTGCCCGCAGCCAATCGATTCAAGCGGCGAACGATCTTTTGGCATGATTCGATCGAGACGCGCTCGGTCGTGCGCTCGATGCTGCGCGTCGAGTTGCCGATCGCTGACAAGGCGGATCTCTTGACTACCCACGTGATGCACTTCGCGGCACGGGCGGCTGGCGCCGGCCGTGGCCCTGATCTGATCCGACGACTGTGGACCGGCGCCGAGGCCATCGCGGACATGCCCGGTCAAGGCTTCGAGCCGTTCTCGGCGCGGGCGATGGCCGAGCCCAGCACCCATCCCATGCGTCGCCGCTTTCAGCGCGACCTGGCGCGCTATCCCGAGCGCGTCGAGCGCCTGGCGTCGTACCGTCCGAGCCCGAGCGCTCGTTCGCGTGGCTATCACCTGGAAGCGCTGCGCGCCCAGTCGGACCTGATCCGGCGTCACGGGGTCGAACCATTGTCGTTGATTACGCCGATCCTGCGCCCGACGCCGGAGTTGGACAGTTTGGCCGGACAAGGCCGCATTCCGCACCTGCTGTCGTTCAACGACCCGAACCGCTATCCGGAACTCTACGCGGTCGAGAATCGATTCGACCACGAGCACCTTACCGAGCCCGGTGCCCGTGCGCTCACCGGCCACGTGGCGCGGCACTTCGCGGCCGCGGTCGGTGCCCGACGCGCGCCGGCAGAGCTGGTCGCCCTGCACGTGAGCCCCTGACATGCTCTTCACGCAGCCACAGTTCTTTGCGTTTTTTGCCGCGGTGCTCGCCGTCGCCTGGGCCACGCGCCGCAATCGGCACCGCAAGATCGTGCTGCTGGCTGCCAGCTATCTCTTCTACGCCGCTTGGGACTGGCGTTTCCTGTCGTTGATCATTGCCTCTACCGTTATTGACTTCGCCGCCGGTGCTGGCCTCGAGCGCGCTACGAGCGCTCATGTTCGGCGTGCTTGGTTGGGGCTAAGCCTAGCGGCCAATCTCGGGATCCTCGCCTTCTTCAAATACTTCAATTTTTTCATCGGCTCGGTGGCGACGCTGCTCGAGCCGCTGGGCGTGGCGCAGCCCGACAGGGCGCTCTCGATCGTGCTGCCCGTGGGGATCAGTTTCTTCACTTTCCAGACGATGAGCTACACGATCGACGTGTATCGGCGCACGCTACGGCCGGTGTCGAGTCTGCTGGACTTCGCGCTCTTCGTCGGATTCTTTCCCCAGTTGGTCGCCGGACCGATCGTTCGCGCGGCCAAGTTCTTGCCTCAATTACGGAAGGCCCCGAGTTTCGCCCGCGTCGACCGGCGCGCGTGCCTGACCTTGTTCCTTACCGGCTTCATTAAGAAAGCCTGCATCGCCGATACCATCGCGCCGCAGATCGACTCGGTCTTTGCCACACCGGCTTACTACACAACGATGAGTATTTGGATCGCGGTCCTGCTCTACGCGATCCAGATCTACTGTGACTTTTCTGGCTACACCGACATGGCGATCGCCTGCGCCGGCCTGTTGGGATATCGCTTGGGCACCAACTTCGATTTTCCCTATCTGGCGACCAACCTGGGAGCATTCTGGCGTCGGTGGCACATGAGCCTGTCGAGCTGGTTGCGCGACTACCTCTACATTCCGCTGGGCGGCAGCCGAGGAAGCCACTTTACGACCTATCGAAACGTATTTCTGACCATGCTCCTTGGTGGCCTGTGGCACGGTGCGGCATGGACGTTCGTAGCCTGGGGTGCAATCCACGGCGGCGGAATGGTGATCCAGCGCATCTGGACACGTCATGTGCGCATGCCGTCGAACATCGGATCCCAAGTGCTTGGGACGGTGGTGACGTTCTACTTCGTATGCTTGGCGTGGATCTTCTTCCGAGCCCAGAGCTTTGGCGATGCCGCAACCCTATTGAGGGGTTTTGTTCTTTTCGATGGCGGTGACGGGCTGAGCCTGAGCCCTTGGTTGTTGGCTTGGCCTGTGATTCTGACACCGGTTCATTGGATGTGCGCACGGCGACTTCCGCGACGCTGGTTGGACAGGGCTCCCGACTGGGCGTTTTCCGGGGCATTTGGTGTCGCCGCGGCGGTTGCGGTGGCCTTCGCGCCGTTGCGGACCGATCCGTTCATTTACTTCCAGTTTTGATCGACGCCGTGCGCCGGTCCGTCTGAGCGCGAAACAATGCAGCTTCATCTACCATGTTGCGTTCTTCGTAGTGTTGGAGGACCAAACGGCGGGCGTCGCGCGCTCTTGGTTCGCGGTCGCCGAGACGTTGGCGGATTCGTGGAAACGCCTCGACGAGAAGTAGCTCCGCCTCCCGGAACCGGCCTCGCTTAGTCAGGCACGCTCCGAGTACGCTCTGTGCGTAGGCGATGCGCCAGTGATCGGCTGGCAGCTTGCGCCGGAAGATGGTCAGTGCTCGACGGATCGAATCCTCTGCCTCGTCAACCTGGCCCAGTGCCAGGTTCGACCGAGAAATCCCAGTCAACATTCTGGCAACCAGCGGGTGCTCGGGGTCGATCGCTTGCGCGATCGCCAACCCCGATCCGCAAAGTCCCGTTCCCGCGCGATCCGAACCGCCATGGTGGAAGCGATCAAGGAAATCCCGATCAGCAGAAGTGCGGCGGCGCTCCAGGCCAGGGTGGCAAGGGGATTGCGCCGGGCGAGCTTGGTCAACCGGTAGCGAAAGGTGTCCGGCCGCGCAGCGACCGGTCGGTGTTCGAGATGGTGGCGCAGGTCGTCCGCGAGTTCCTGCGCCGAACCATAGCGGCGGTCTGGCTCCTTACGCAGGGCTTTGCAGACAATGGTATCGAGGTCGCCACGGAGCTGTCGGCGAAGCTCCCTTGGTGTCGTGCCGCGCGACTGGCAAATCGCCGACGGTGACGGCTCGGAGGGGTCGTTCGGAGCATTCTGATCGCGTCCGATCATCGAGCTCGCCAGAGGCGCCACCTGCTCGAGGATCGCTTGGTCGAGCTCATGCTGCGAGTTGGCTTTGGGCCGATAGGGGCCGCGCCCGGTGAGCAGTTCGAACAAGACGACCCCGAGTGAGTAGACATCGCTGGCCGTAGTGACGGCATCGCCTCGGACTTGCTCGGGGCTGGCGTAGGCTGGGCTCATCGCGCGCAGTCCCGTGCGCGTGATGTGGGCCATTTCGGGGCTGTGTTCCGCGGCGAGGAGCTTGGCGATACCGAAGTCCAGCAGCTTGGGCTCGCCTTCCGCATTGACCAGGATGTTGTCGGGTTTGAGATCTCGATGCACCAGGAGGTTGCGATGGGCGTGACTCACTGCGGCGCAGATCGTGCAAAGCAGCTCCACGCGGCGATCGATGTTTAGACAGTGCTGATCGCAGTAGCGGTCGAGTGGCAGGCCGTCGATGTACTCCATCACCAAGTAAGGCCGACCGTCGTCGGTCACGCCGCCATCATGGAGCCGAGCGATGTTGGCGTGCTCGAGTAGGGCCAGGGTCTGGCGCTCCTGGCGAAAGCGCTGGCGGTGATCGTCGTGGGCGCCGCCCCGCAGCAGCTTGATCGCCACTTGCTTTCGGTACTGCCGATCATCGCGGGTAGCCAAGAAAACGGTGCCCATGCCGCCTTGGCCGATTTTCTGTATCAGTCGGTAGACGCCGATCCGGATACCGACTTCAGTGCCGTCATCGCCCAGCCCCTCCTGGATCTGCCGCGTACGGTTTTCGAGAAAGCTGGTCGATTGGGCATCGGCACGGAGCAAGGACTCGATCTCGTGACGCAGGTCGCTGTGTGATCCGCAGGCGCGGTCGAGCAAAGTCGCTCGCTCGGCGGCTGGCTGATCAAGGGCGTCGCCGAGAATTTTGTCGACCTGATGCCAGCGCGCCTGTTTCTCGCTGCCGTCACTCATTGTTCTGGTTGTGGAGCGCCCTGTAGAGCCAAGCCTTGGCGCGGCGCCACTCGCGAACCACGGTCGAGCGCGAGATCGAGAGGAACGCGGCCACTTCCTCGTTGGTCAATCCACCGAAGAAGCGCAACTCGACGATCGCGGCCTTTTGCAGATCGTAATCGCTCAGATCGGTCAAGGCATCGTCGAGCGCCACAAGATCGATCGGCTTGGCGGAGTCGAAGGCCTCGGCTTCGACCAATGTGAGGCAGGGTTGACCGCCACCCCGCTTGGCGACGCCACGCTGCCTGGCATAGTCAACGAGAATGCGACGCATCAGGTTGGCGGTGAGGCCGACGAAGTGGCTGCGGCTGCGCCAATGGAGGCCCCGCCGCTCGACCAGCTGGATGTAGGCTTCGTGGACGATCGCGGTGGCTTGAAGGGTGTGCGACGCGCGTTCCTGGCGAAAAAAGCCGCTGGCGATGCGGCGCAGCTCGTCATAGACCAGCGGCAATGCAGCGGCAGGGGCTTCTGGGTCCCCTTCGTTCCAGCGCAACAACAGTTTGTCGAGCAACTCTTGATCCGGGCGGCTCATCCGCTGCCGATGCCCATCGCATGGGGATAAATGGCGCCGGTCAATCACTTTCACTATGGTTGCTTCTCCTTCTTGCGACTAGATCATATCTTGTGTTTTCCTCTCCGTTGCTAGACGCGCTGAATCCTCCTTATTCACCTCACGACCGTTCGTACGGCGGCCTACTCGCCGCCGTAGGAGATCTCCATCCGTCGCGCCCGCCAGCCGGCGGCGGCGAGAACGAGGGCGGTGAAGATGAGTAGACCGGGAATCGAGATCCAGGCCGGTGTCGGGTTGGCGAAAATGGCGAAGGGGCCTTCGGCAACCGGGATCGGGTACGGCGAGCGCTCCTCCAATACTCGTATGACACATGATGTAGGCTGGCGTTGGTGATGACTTGCGGCGTGCCGAGGTGGTAGACGGCGTAGTGGATGGTGGCGTCGTTGCCGGACTTAGAGGTGGCGGCGGCGAGCATGCCGCCATTGCGGTAGATGTAGTCCTTGATCCACAGCCAGGTACCGTGCGTGCCGTTGAAGTCGCCCTTGGTCGGTAATGCCGCGACCATGCACCTAGAAGTAGGCGGCGACGCGAACGCCTTCCCCAATATTCGAGTGGCAGATAGCGCCGGTCAAAACCGGCAGAATGTAGTAGGTGAGAGTCCTATACGACGAAAGGAGTAGCGATCCACGTTGACCCCGAGTCATGCGGTCGGTCTCGCAAGGGCCCGATCGAAGCGTTGACAGGGGGTGTACGAGCAGGGCAATTGAGCCGTGAAGACGAATTAGATTCGGACGTCCACGTTGTTGTCATAAGCGGGGACAACACCGATCGTCGCGCCATCGCGAGTGTCGATCGGGTCCGGCGCGGTCGGAGAACCATTGCGCGTACACAAGCATTCTGCGCGGGAACCGGGAGATCCCGTGACCGACCCAGGCCGATGGTGGCTGGGTCCGCGTTGAGAACCGAAAGGGAACGCCAACGATGCACGGAAGCGGGAAGTCGGACAGGCCCATAGTACCGAGGAAGCTTACGAACAAAGTCACGGGTGCGCCCGTGGCGGCGGAGCAGGTGGAGGGAAGGGGCTTGGCCAAGGGGAATCCGCGTCAGCCTCCCCAAACCCGGACGCAGAGCCGGAGAGCTTTGATGTCGAAGCTGGAGCGGATACGACAGGTAGCGAAGCAGAGAAAGGATGAGCGGTTCACCTCGCTCTGGCACCACGTCTGCAACCTGAATCGACTGCACGAGGTGTACTTCGAGCTTAACCGCTCGAGTGCACCGGGGGTCGACCGGGTGACGTGGCAGCAGTACGGGGAGAATCTGTGGGCGAACCTCACAGACCTCGCCAAGCGGCTGATGCGCGGAGCATATCGACCCCTGCCGGTGGAGCGGACGTACGTCCCCAAAAGGGACGGGCGTCTACGGCCAATCGGTAAACCTGCGCTGGAAGACAAGATCGTCCAACGTGTGTTTGCCCAGGTCGTAGGCGCAGTCTACGAAGCCGACTTTCTGGGGTTCTCCTACGGTAGCCGACCGGGACGCAGCCAGCACAATGCGCTGGATGCGTTGTCGGTGGGTCTTTTGAGGAGAAAGGTGAGCTGGGTGTTGGATGCGGACATTCGTGGATTTTTCGACGCCATCGACCATGAGTGGATGCTGAAGTTTCTCCAACACCGGATCGCGGATCCACGCGTGTTGCGTCAAGTCAGACAATGGCTGGAGGCGGGCGTGCTCGAAGAGGGAGAGAAGAGCGTGCCGAAGGCTGGAACGCCGCAGGGGGGAAGTGCTTCCCCGCTGTTGGCGAACATCTACCTTCACTACGTGCTCGACCTCTGGGCGCACCGCTGGCGAGAACGACATGCTCGGGGAGACGTGACCATCGTGCGTTACATGGACGACTTCGTGGTGGGATTCCAATATCGCGATGATGCCGAGAGGTTTCTGCGCGAGTTGCGGGAGCGGATGCGCCGCTTCAGCTTGGAACTCCATGCCGAGAAAACTCGCCTGATCGAGTTCGGCCGTTTCGCGGCCGAGAATCGCAAAAGGCGAGGGGCCGGCAAGCCCGAGACGTTCGACTTCCTGGGGTTCAAGCACATGTGCAGCATGGACCGTAGGGGGTACTTCATCGTCCGCCGACACACGATGCGCCAGCGACTGACGGCCAAGCTGAAGTCGATGAAGATCGAGCTGAAGCGACGTCGACACCAGAAGCTGGCATACCAGAGGCGGTGGGTGAGCTCGGTCCTGCGCGGGCACTACCAGTACTATGGCGTGCCTCGCAACATCCAAGCTCTACGCGTCTTCCACCACGAGATACTGTGGCACTGGTGGCGAGCGCTTCGGCGACGCAGCCAAAAACACAACCTCCCATGGAAGCGCTTCTGCCGACTCGCAAGGCCACGACTACCCCAGCCGCGCATCACCCATCCCTACCCCAACGAGCGCCTGTGCGTCACTACCCGAGGCAGGAGCCCAGTGCAATAGTCCTGCACGCTGGGATCTGTGCGGGGGCGGCCCGGCGACGGGCCGTCCTACCGCGACCCTGATGAAAGCCGCAAGCCCAGATTGCCAGGCTTCGATACTTGCTGGAACAGGGCACGAAAGAGAATCTCGTCCTCGCGCCCACCGATTGGCCCGGCGTTCACTCGTCCAGGGCGATGGTCGAAGGCAGGACCATGAAAGGGATCTGGATCCAGCGCAAGGAGATGTTCTACGCACGCCAGCGCGGCAAAGACGTCATCGAAGATGACTTCACGGAAGACGTCGAGCTGACGCTCGATCCCCTGCCCTGCTGGCGGCACCTCGACCCCGATGCGTACCGCGCCCGCGTCACCGAGATGGTTGATGACATCGAACGCGAGACGATCGCGCGTCACAAGAGGGCCGAGACCGTGCCCAAGGGCGCCGAGTGGGTCCGGCGTCGGCATCCACACGAACGGCCCAAGCCAGGTCATCGATCACCGCGACCCAGGTTCCACGCTTTCGCAAGGAAGATTCGCGAGCAAATGGTCGCCGCTTACAGCGAATTCCTCGCGGAATACCGCATCGCCGCCGAGCGGCTCGCTGCGGGCGACATTGTATTCACCTTCCCCGAGAACTGCTTCCCGCCCCCCCTGCCGTTCGTTGAGCCGCTGCGGCTCGAGCCTGGATAGCCGCGCGGCGTGGCGCTCCGGTTGGTCGTCGCGTGGTGAGATCACCCGCCGCGCGGGCGAAGCCTATGCGGATGTCAGAAGTGGCCGATTTCGGGCAGATTCGAACGTTCAAGAACGACCGAATCCGCCCGATTTGGCCACCGATCACGTGTTCAAGGCGTCCGATCAGAACCCATCCAGGTGTCGGACCGGAGGCTCGCACGCCCGTCATTGTTTCTTCCCCAACACTTGCCCGGCACCTGATGAAGGCGGCGATCCAGAAGCCTGGCACCGTCACCCTGCCCTGATTCCAGACCTCCTTCGATCGCTAACGGCGAAGTGCCGGTTGCCCGGTAGGGCGACCAGTTACGGTCAACGTGCCCGGTGGAATAGGCGACCCGTCAAGATCGTCTCTCCCCCAATATTCGATTGGCAGATAGCGCCGGTCAAAACCGGCAGAATGTAGTAGGTGAGAGTCCTATACGACGAAAGGAGTAGCGATCCACGTTGACCCCGAGTCATGCGGTCGGTCTCGCAAGGGCCCGATCGAAGCGTTGACAGGGGGTGTACGAGCAGGGCAATTGAGCCGTGAAGACGAATTAGATTCGGACGTCCACGTTGTTGTCATAAGCGGGGACAACACCGATCGTCGCGCCATCGCGAGTGTCGATCGGGTCCGGCGCGGTCGGAGAACCATTGCGCGTACACAAGCATTCTGCGCGGGAACCGGGAGATCCCGTGACCGACCCAGGCCGATGGTGGCTGGGTCCGCGTTGAGAACCGAAAGGGAACGCCAACGATGCACGGAAGCGGGAAGTCGGACAGGCCCATAGTACCGAGGAAGCTTACGAACAAAGTCACGGGTGCGCCCGTGGCGGCGGAGCAGGTGGAGGGAAGGGGCTTGGCCAAGGGGAATCCGCGTCAGCCTCCCCAAACCCGGACGCAGAGCCGGAGAGCTTTGATGTCGAAGCTGGAGCGGATACGACAGGTAGCGAAGCAGAGAAAGGATGAGCGGTTCACCTCGCTCTGGCACCACGTCTGCAACCTGAATCGACTGCACGAGGTGTACTTCGAGCTTAACCGCTCGAGTGCACCGGGGGTCGACCGGGTGACGTGGCAGCAGTACGTTGAGAATCTGTGGGCGAACCTCACAGACCTCGCCAAGCGGCTGATGCGCGGAGCATATCGACCCCTGCCGGTGGAGCGGACGTACGTCCCCAAAAGGGACGGGCGTCTACGGCCAATCGGTAAACCTGCGCTGGAAGACAAGATCGTCCAACGTGTGTTTGCCCAGGTCGTAGGCGCAGTCTACGAAGCCGACTTTCTGGGG
Source organism: Candidatus Multivoradales bacterium (assembly GCA_965250305.1). Taxonomy (GTDB): domain Bacteria; phylum Acidobacteriota; class Thermoanaerobaculia; order Multivoradales; family J023; genus J023. The sequence goes on from CBDFNS010000020.1 coordinate 400,125, forward strand.
TTCTCCTACGGTAGCCGACCGGGACGCAGCCAGCACAATGCGCTGGATGCGTTGTCGGTGGGTCTTTTGAGGAGAAAGGTGAGCTGGGTGTTGGATGCGGACATTCGTGGATTTTTCGACGCCATCGACCATGAGTGGATGCTGAAGTTTCTCCAACACCGGATCGCGGATCCACGCGTGTTGCGTCAAGTCAGACAATGGCTGGAGGCGGGCGTGCTCGAAGAGGGAGAGAAGAGCGTGCCGAAGGCTGGAACGCCGCAGGGGGGAAGTGCTTCCCCGCTGTTGGCGAACATCTACCTTCACTACGTGCTCGACCTCTGGGCGCACCGCTGGCGAGAACGACATGCTCGGGGAGACGTGACCATCGTGCGTTACATGGACGACTTCGTGGTGGGATTCCAATATCGCGATGATGCCGAGAGGTTTCTGCGCGAGTTGCGGGAGCGGATGCGCCGCTTCAGCTTGGAACTCCATGCCGAGAAAACTCGCCTGATCGAGTTCGGCCGTTTCGCGGCCGAGAATCGCAAAAGGCGAGGGGCCGGCAAGCCCGAGACGTTCGACTTCCTGGGGTTCAAGCACATGTGCAGCATGGACCGTAGGGGGTACTTCATCGTCCGCCGACACACGATGCGCCAGCGACTGACGGCCAAGCTGAAGTCGATGAAGATCGAGCTGAAGCGACGTCGACACCAGAAGCTGGCATACCAGAGGCGGTGGGTGAGCTCGGTCCTGCGCGGGCACTACCAGTACTATGGCGTGCCTCGCAACATCCAAGCTCTACGCGTCTTCCACCACGAGATACTGTGGCACTGGTGGCGAGCGCTTCGGCGACGCAGCCAAAAACACAACCTCCCATGGAAGCGCTTCTGCCGACTCGCAAGGCCACGACTACCCCAGCCGCGCATCACCCATCCCTACCCCAACGAGCGCCTGTGCGTCACTACCCGAGGCAGGAGCCCAGTGCAATAGTCCTGCACGCTGGGATCTGTGCGGGGGCGGCCCGGCGACGGGCCGTCCTACCGCGACCCTGATGAAGGCTGCACCTGATGAAGGCTGCACATGATGAAGGCGGATAGGAACCAAAAGAGCGGGAAGACCGGAATCCCGCCGTTCCTAACGACCGCTCACAGGAAGGGCTGGTACGTAGGTGAAGGCTACAGTCCTGCTGTTTCTTCCTCATCCAGCACGAGCGAGAACAAGGTCTCTGGCAGATCAGGATAGGCACGAACGAAGGCAACCGCTTCCTGCTGGCTTCGTGCTGAGTAGCCTGCGAGATTTTCGCCTAATCGTCTCTCGCAGGACCAATTTTCGTAGGTCGGTGTCGGAGAGCCGAGGGCGACGCAATATACGTCACCTCCGAGGACAACTACCGTTTGGCCCTTCAACTGGCCTAGCAACTCCAAGGTGGCGCTCTTAGTCCAAGCAACTTCCTGAAGGCCCAACGATTCGAGAGATCTCGCCTTCGAAACAAGAACCGAAGAAATTTTCTTCCGGATTTCCATAGCTAGCTACTCCGACGATGCTGCAACGAACAAACGATGATTGACCGTACCATCAGGTTCAACGATCCACTCGAAAGTACCTTCTTTGCCTCGATAGCTCCCTGAAAGCTCCACTCTTGTGCGAACGACACCATCCCCACCAGTGATCTGGCGGGTTGTCCCTCGACCAGCAAAGTTGTCCACCACCAATGGGAATCCGTGATTATCTGTTGTTCCTGTCCTTTGGTTCGGGCGTATCTGCTGGCGCACCTTCCCAGTATATGTCGCACCCTCAAGTGGGTTCGCTTTCCCCGTACCTCCTGATCGGGCAACACGCGCCACACCCGCCGTAGTGCCGGCACCAACGATTAATCCTGTTACCTCACCAGCGAACTCATGCTTCTGTGCCGCTGTCGTCAACGGATCAGTAAGGAGAGAATGTCCTTCCACGGCTACGGTCGCAAGTCCGATGAGTCCAGCGGCAGCTACCAATGGAGCAGCCGCTGGTGCTGCCGCGATTGCACCCAAAGCCACAGCAGTGACGACAGCTCCAGTGACGAAGCCTCTTCCGAGGCCCCTCGCGAAGTCTTTGAAGGACTCCCCATCCGGATCAACAAACCTCACGGGATTGTTCAACGCATAGCTGTACCGATTCCACGACTGTGGCACCCCCGGCTTGGCGGACGACTGTGCCGGATCGACGCTGAGGAACCGCCTCAAATGCGGTGAGCAATACCGCGCGTGCATGTAGTCGAGGTCGTCGTTCTCGTTGTCGTTGAGGTGAAAGTCCCTCTCATGCCCGGTGAAGCGTTGGGTTTCATTGCCGGGCTCGGTGTTGCCGGCGAGGCCACCGAAGCCCCAGTAGTGCGCGATTTCGTTGACCTGCCCGATGGCGTTGGTGGTGACTTGCGGTGTGCCGAGGTGGTTGACGGCGAAGTGGATGGTGGCGTCGTTGCCGGACTCGTTGGTGGCGGCGGCGAGCATGACGCCGTTGCGGTAGATGTAGTCCTTGGTCCACAGCCAGGTACCTTGCGTGCCGTTGAAGTCGCCCTTGGTTGGTATCTCCGCGACCATGCCACTGGCCGTGCTACTCGAGGGGGGCGGCGACGCGAACGCACCGACGGTGGTGTCCCATGCCGAAGTGTTGCCGGTTTCGAAGCCGTCGGCAAAGAGCAGGGTTCCCGCTGGTTGCAGGCTGTGCTCCCAGCGACGCAGGACTTTGCCGTCGAGCCCCCGCATCGTCCACGTCTCCGACCCAAACGACGTGCCGCTGGTGTAGCGCAGGTTTGCCAGCCGCTCACCATCGGCGGTGTAAACGTAACTCTCACTGGGAAAATTGCGATGGGTCATGGCGTCGAGGGCGTCGTAGCGAAGATCGAACGGTTCTCCTCCGTCTCTATTGGATATGGGACGTGACATTCGCTACTTACCACCGTCGGGTACGCTGGTCGAATTGACCGTGCGCACCATCCAACAACGCTACCTGCTGCGGCCAGGGGAACGACTCAACCGGCTCGTCGTCGGCGTGTTGGCCCACGCGCAAGAGGCCACCGGCATGTGCGTTCACGCCGTCGTGGTGATGAGCAATCATGCGCATTTGCTGGTTTCGCCCACCTCGACCAAGCAATTGGCCAACTTCATGCGCCTGGCCAATGGCAACATCTCGGGAGAGGCCGGCCGGCTCTACGATTGGCCGGGCACGATGTTCCCCAGACGCTACGCGTCGATTCCTGTGTCGAGCGAGCCGCAAGCCCAGATTGCCAGGCTTCGATATTTGTTGGAGCAAGGCACGAAAGAGAATCTGGTCCTCGCGCCGACAGACTGGCCCGGTGTCCATTCATCGAGGGCCATGATCGAGGGCCGGACCATGAAAGGCATCTGGATCGAACGCGCGGTGCTCTTCAGGGCTAGGCAAAGCGGCAAGGACGTCACTGAAGCCGACTTCACCAAGAAAGTCGAGCTGACGCTCGATCCCCTCCCCTGCTGGCGCCACCTCGACGCCGAGACGTACCGCGCTCGCGTCGTCGAGATGGTCGTTGACATCGAACGCGAGACGATCGCGCGTCACAAGAAGGACGAGACCGTGCCCAAGGGCGCTGAGTGGGTGCGTCGTCGTCATCCGCACGAACGGCCCAAGCCGGGGCATCGGTCACCACGGCCACGATTCCATGCCTTCAAGAGAAAAATTCGTGAGCAGCTCGTCGCGGCCTACCGGGAGATTCTCGCCGCGTACCGAGTCGCTGCCGAGCGGCTGGCCAGCGGGGATATCGGCGTGACCTTTCCCGAAAACTGCTTTCCACCACCCTTACCGTTCGTAGAACCCATGAGGCTCGAGCCTGGGTAGCACTGCGGGTTCGCGGTTTGGTGGACCGTCGCGCCGCGGTGGGGGAGGGCGTCCGCCGCGCGGGCGAAGCGTGCTCGAACGTCGGAACACTCCATCTCGGGCCGCTTCGGAAGCTGAATTCACCCGATTTCGGGCATCGTTCACGCGTTCAGAACGCTTGATCAAGGCGATTCGCGAGCGATCAACGTGCCAGGCACGAGAGGCGATTCATCAAGATCGCCTCTCCCCCAATATTCGAGTGACACCTGATGAAGGCTGGCTCAAGCGAGCCTGCCGTCCGAGTACGCGGCGATCGAGGTGTCAGGAGTCGCGCCGTGGACCCCGGTCGACTCGATGGTGGTCGCCAAGGGCCTGGCGTTTGGCCTGTCATTCGACCTCGGTGACATCGGCAACACCGAGGCCCTTCTGACGTTTCATGCCGCTGGCGCGATGCTTGGCTTCGACGGAACAGCGCTCTTCTCGGAAGATCTGTACCGTACGGCGCCATTCGACCCGGCCATCTCGATTCCCGAAGGTGCGCACGCCTACGGTGGTTCGTCATTCGCCGAGACGGCGTTGGCCAAAGCGGCGGAGCGTCCGTCGTATTTGGGTGAGGGCACCCTGCGGCTGATTCGCGACTTCAAGACCCGTGCGGCGGGCGCGCCTTTGATCGCGGAGGCGCTTGAACGTCCCGATACACCCAAGGGAAGCAACTGGTGGGTGTTCTCCGGCGCTCTCACCGATACGGGCGCGCCCCTGATCGCTAACGATCCGCATTTGGCGCTCGACACGCCGTCGACCTTCTACGAAGCCCATATGCGGGTGCGGACCAATGGCGATCCGCCGATGAATGTCTATGGGGTGAGTTTCCCGGGGACGCCGGGCATCGTTCTCGGCTGCAATCCATGGATCTGCTGGGGCGCGACGGTGCATCCCATGGACGTGACCGACGTTTACCAAGAAGCGATCGTGATTGACCCGGTGGTGGGCGTGCCCGTGGCAACCCTGTTCGAGGGGGTTCCCGAGCCGCTTGTGCCGATTCCTCAGACCTTTTTGGTCAACCAGATTGGCGACGGCATGGCAGACACCATTGTGGATGCAGGGCTCGGACCCCTCGAGGGCGGCGTGACCTTGGTTGTTCCGCGGCGGAACAACGGTCCGATCGTCAATATCGACCTGAGCGACCCGCTGAACGTCACGGGTCTGAGCGTCCAATACACGGGCTGGGGAGCGACCTTCGAGGTCGAAGCGCTTCGCGGATTCGCCCGAGCTCGCACGATCGAGGCGTTTCGCGACGCCTTGCAGTCCTTCGACGTCGGTTCTCAGAATTGGTCGGTCGCGGACGTCGAGGGCAACATCGCCTATTTTACAAGCGCTGAGATGCCCATTCGTGAAGATCTCCAAGATTTCATGCTTCCCGATGGTGGCATCCCGCCCTACTTTATTCGCGACGGTACCCATGGGCTGCATCACGAGTGGAAGTCCGTGGCCAACCCCCAGCCCAACCAAGCGCTCGATTTCGAGATCTTGCCGTTTGCCGAGATGCCGCAAGACGTCAATCCAACACGTGGCTACGTGCTCAACTGCAACAACGATCCAGTGGGCACCAGTCTCGACAACAACCCGCTCAACCAGGCACGACCCGCCGGTGGTCTTTACTACCTGAGCCCTGGTTACGCCAGTGGCTTCCGAATGGGTCGGCTCCAGCGCCTGGTCGACGAAGCGTTGATGGGTGGGGGCACGGTGTCAGCGGCCGACCTCGAAGCCTGGCAGGCCAACAATCAGCTGCTCGACGCCGAAGCGTTGGTGCCGTTTATCGAGGCTGCGTTGTTCAACGCCAGCCAGCCGGGAAAGCCGGCTCCGCTGGTTGCTTTGGCAACCGATCCGGAGGTCGCCGAGGCGGTGGGCCGCTTGGGGACCTGGGGCTTCGATACCCCAACGGGCCTTGCGGCCGGCTACGACCCCGGTGATGACCCGATGAACCTGCTGGCGCCGTCGCAAGAAGAGATCGACGCCAGCGTCGCGGCAACGCTTTACAGCGTCTGGCGCGGACAGATGGTGCAAACCGTCATTGACGGCGCGCTCGCGCCGATCGGTCTCGACCACCTTGGCCCAGGAAGTGCGCTTTCGATGACCGCCCTCCGCAACATTCTCGACTCATTTGCGACCCAGCAAGGCGTTGGCGCGTCAGGGTTGCCTTTCATTGCTGTTCCCGGCCTGAGTCCCGAAGACGCCCGCGACGTAACCATCCTCGGTGCCCTTCGCAGTGGTCTCGACGCGCTCGCGGGCGATGCATTCATGGCCGCCTTTGGCGGTTCAGCTAACCAAGAAGACTACCGCTGGGGCTACCTCCACCGCATTGTCTTCGACCATCCTCTCGGTGGACCGTTCAACCTACCGGGCGCTGGCGGGCTCGCCGATCTCGATGCGGCCAACGGCTTACTGGGTGTCGCGCGCGCCGGTGGCTTCGGCGCCCTCGACGCCTCCGCCCACAGCGCCCGCGCCGACGGCGTCAACGACTTCATGTTCGGGTCGGGCGCCTCGCGTCGTTTCGTGGGTCATATGAGCCCCGATGGGCTTACGGCTCAGCAAGTCATCCCGGGCGGGGAGAGTGGTGTACTGGGCAGCCCGTTCCAGGTCGACCAAATGATGTTGTGGCTCACCAACCAATACCATCAGGTGCACCTGTTCCCGCAGGACGTCGTCGATAACAGTATGTCTTTTCAGCGGTTTGTGCCGATGGCAAATTGACGGCATCGTTGGGCACGTGGCCGTGGTGAGAGTTCGGGGCTCAGCCCCATGGGTTCCAGCCGAGTGGAATCCTGGAATTCCGATCCAATCCGATCACCCATTCCGATCCAACCCGACGAGTGGCCTCTTTCGAGCGGAGTTCCTGATCGCTTTCCGGTGGATTCACTGATCGGTTTCAATCGGAATGACTGATCCATTTCCGTCGGTTCCAGGTCAGTGGGGTACCGATGCACTTGCTTACATGGCCGATCAATACGGCGTCATTGTTCTGGGGTTGCCACCGTGGGCAGCGTAGCGAAGATCGAACGGTTCTCCTCCGTCTCTATTGGATATGGGACGTGACATTCGCTACTTACCACCGTCGGGTACGCTGGTCGAATTGACCGTGCGCACCATCCAACAACGCTACCTGCTGCGGCCAGGGGAACGACTCAACCGGCTCGTCGTCGGCGTGTTGGCCCACGCGCAAGAGGCCACCGGCATGTGCGTTCACGCCGTCGTGGTGATGAGGTAAGAGTGGGGACCCTGGCGCCGTTTGGGATTTTCATCCCACGGTTTCCAGGGCCCCCTCTTCCAAACCCGGCGTGCGCCTTTCGTTACGCACCGGGCTTTCCATAGATGTTTCCACGAAGTAGGGTGAGCGGAGCCACCTGAGATCGAATCGCCGGACCGAATAGTCGCAGAGTCGGAAGAGGTGGATTGCTCCATCTCGCCAACGGACGGACTTCCGAGCCGGGGTGCGCCATCCATAGCGGGCATTGATGTCCCACATACGGGATCGGGGGTGCTTCTTTCGCAGCCAATGCCGCACCGACATCCACGTGTAGCGATCCAGATCGTTGAAGACCTGTTTGGCGCCACGTGCGTAGCGGTAGTAGCTCCCCCAGCCCCGGAGCTTCCAGTTGATCAATCTCAGTCTAGACGCGAGAGATTGGTTGCAGGTACTGCGGTGCAGCAACTGCTTGATGGTCTCTCGCAGCTGTTGGCTCCGGTGCTTGGGGATCACCGCGTTGGCCAGCCACCCGAAGAATGGGTGACGTTGGTAACGGACGTGATGTCCCAGGAAACGAAGCGGGCTGGTCACAGGTGTGATCAGCGTCTTTTCCTTCGACAGCTCGAGGCCGAGGCTGTCTTTTAACACTCGTGCAAGATCCGCCTTCTCACGTTCGGCCACGACCAAGGCTCGTTCGAGACGCTCTGGTCCTGATGGCACGCTCACGAGGAGGACGAAATCGTCGGCGTAGCGCACCGGGATGATCACCGGCTTTTGCTCTCGGCGGTCTCGGGCTCGAGCGTGGAACGCCCGCCCCTGGATCTTCCTCCGATCAGAAATGAGGGTCGGTTGCCGGCGAGGCCAACAGTGACGCTCGTACCGCTCCTCGATCACGCTCAACGCAATGTTGGCGAGCAAAGGAGAGAGGATGCCGCCTTGAGGGGAACCGGTCTCCGTTCGAAGGAATCGACCTTCGGACAAGACCCCGGCTTTCAGGAAAGCGACGACCAGCCGGTTCAGCTTCGGGTCCGTGACCCTGCGCCGAATCCGGTTCATCAAGCCGTGATGGCCGATGTGGTCGAAACACCCCCGAATGTCGCCTTCGATGGCAGCTTGGAACATGCAGGACCGATCCGCTCTCGGTAGGTTCGGGGGCTTGGGCATGAGGAGCAACCGAAGATGCTCCAACGCTGCATGAGCCCCACGTCCTGGCCGGAAACCGTACGAGTTCGGATAGAAATCCGCCTCGAAGATCGGCTCCATGATGTTCTTCATCGCCGCCTGCACGACTCGATCGGCCACGGTCGGAATCCCCAGGGGGCGATACTTCCCTGGTTTGCCGGGTTTCGGGATCATGACTCGCCGAACCGGACTGGGGCGGAAGCTGCGCGAGCGCAGCTGCGTTCTCAACCCGGTCACAAAGCCATCAACATTCCCACCAGCAAGGATCTTGCCGACCGTCACCTTGTCCACGCCCGGCGTACGCCGACCGCGGTTGCGAGCTACGCGTGCCAGAGCACACCGCAAGTTGCGAGGGTCTGTAATCAACCCCCACAGCTTCCGGAAAACGTAACTCGGCTCTTCCCAACTTCGCAGGTGTAGTTTCCTCTGCTCGCTCCGGAGCCACTGCCGATCGGCAGTCGATGCCACATACATGGCTTTCCCCGGCGTCATTGGATCTACACGCATCTACTGCCCCCCTTCGCCATGTACGCGGCTTTCCCGCGCTCCGACTACTACGAGGGCTCCGTCCTCCGCTCGGAACATCACCGGGCTTGGCGGCTTGCCTGGTATCGCAACCAGGCGTCCGAGTCGGAGTTCCCTTGTTCGTTGAATCGACCCGTGGCACGGTAGGTGGTCTGCTGTATCCCTGGTCGCACAGACGATTCTCCCCTTTCGGGATTGGGAAATCGCGTACCCAAAGTGGGTACACCCAGTCGGCATGATTCGCACCAACCAGGCTCGGGCAACAATCCCCTCCGCGGACGGAGGGTTATGCTTCCTGACAGAGACGTCCGACACAGACTTCAGATAGTTGGGCAATCACCCATCCGTTCTTCACCGTAGTACCTGTGGTAGCCCGTCACGGACGAATCCGCACGAGCACTTAAGACCGCTCGGCTGTTGCAGGCCGCCGTTCCAACCTTGGCGACGTTCGCGGTCCCCTTCCGGAATCTGTCAACGAGTTTGAGACACTTTTTGTCAGTATTTACTGAGTTGTTTGCTATTTCTTACGTGGCTCCGCGGGCGGGTTAATCCACGCCGCCGCGGGTGCGTCAGGTGCCACAGGTTTGCCCCGTACGAAGCGCTCAGGGTGGTCGTGGAAGGCGCTTTGGAGCACTACCTGGCGCTGTGCAAGCTTGTGCTCGGCGCGGCCGTAGTGGACATCCTCGGGCGTGAGCATGGCGATGCCCGAGTGCCGATGGTCGGCGTTGTACCAGGTGAAGAAGCCGCGGCAGAATGCCTGTGCGTCCTCGATCGAGCCGAATCGAGCTGGGAACCCTGGATGGTACTTCAGCGTTTTGAAGTGAGCCTCGGAGAACGGATTGTCGTTGGAGGTCTGGGGCCGACTCAGTGAACGCGTGACGCTCAGGCGAGCCAACAGTTGCGCCGTGCCATGGCTGGTCATCGGTGAGCCCCGGTCGCTGTGCAGGGTCAGTTGGCCGGGTTCGATTTGGAAGTTCTCGCAGCTTTGCTCGATCAGCCGCCTTGCGAGGGCCGTGTTTTCGCGATCGGCGATCAACCATCCCACGACGTAGCGGCTGAAGATATCGAGCAGGACGTAGAGGTAGTACCCCGTCCAAGTCTGGGGTCCCTTGAGCTTGGTGATGTCCCACGACCAGACGCAATTGGGGGCCGTGGCCACGAGTTCTGGCTTCTCATAGACTGGATGGCGACGTTGGTTGCGCCGTTCGCGCACTGGCGCCGCAGCGGCCAGGATGCGGTACATCGTTCGCTCCGAGCAGAGGTAGACGTTCTCGTCGAGAAGGGTCGCCACCACCTCGGCAGGGGCTCGGTCGACGAAGCGATCCGAGCTGAGCGTTTCGAGTACGCCCTTGCGCTCACTATCGCTCAAGGCCCGGGCAGGGGTTGGCCGGGGCTGCTGATGCCCGGTGGATGGACTACGGCGCCGATAGAATGTCGCCCGAGATACGCCGAGGGCATCGCAGGCCGGCTGGACGCCGACCTCGCGAGCCAGAGTCTCGGCGCTCATCAGGAGCTCTTCTCGGTGGCGAAGTTCAATCCCAGCAGCCCGGCAACTTTTCCCTGCACGTCCAGGATCACGTGGGCCTTTCGCAGATCCTCTTCGAGCTGGACGACCTTGCGCTTCAGACGCTCGACTTCTGGCTCCAGCGGATTGCGCGTGACCGCCTTACGGCCACGCTTCTTGGGCGCCAAAGCTTGCAGCAAACCTTCACGCCTTGCCTTGCGCCAGGCGGCCAGATGCGAGGAGTACAGCCCTTCGCGACGAAGCATTTGCCCAACCTCACCTGGCCCGGTGCAAGCCGCAGCACGATCTAGGATCTCGAGTTTGTACTTGGCACTGAACTGCCTGCGCACAACTCTTGCCGGCACCTCTGGGTCTGGCGGCGCAACCGGATCAAGACTTACATCCAGACCCACGCCTCGCCTTTCAGCAACCGAAGATTGGCCCATGGAAACCGTGGAAAGCTGGCCGTCCTCCCGACCCCCATCCACCTTTCCACCGTTCCCACCGGCCCGGCGACGACTACTGTCTTTGTCCTGCTCTGACATCGAAGATGACCTCCTGCGCCCTACTGTAATTGCTCAGGCTTCCAGTGTCTCAGCGATGTTGGCAGATAGGGCTTCTGCGTCCGGCCCGACCCGGACAAGGAGAGCTCCTTTCTGACTCTCGGTCGATTCATCGTTTTCAACAAGGCGCACCAATCATGCGCATTTGCTGGTTTCGCCCACCTCGACCAAGCAATTGGCCAACTTCATGCGCCTGGCCAATGGCAACATCTCGGGAGAGGCCGGCCGGCTCTACGATTGGCCGGGCACGATGTTCCCCAGACGCTACGCGTCGATTCCTGTGTCGAGCGAGCCGCAAGCCCAGATTGCCAGGCTTCGATATTTGTTGGAGCAGGTCTCCGTTTCATACTGCACCTCATAGTGAGAGTTGTCGCTTGACGTCTTCGGGCAGTCCCGGAAGCTGGCCAGCGATTGGGGTTGGATCTTCGTAGAGCCACCAGTAGTGGCTGTGTCGATGCCGCTTCAGGAGTCCTGCACGATTCCAGCCGATGACCTTGCATCGCGCGACGCGGAATTTCTTGGCGATCTCGCTGGCGGTGAGTAGGCCCCGCTCGACGAGTCGTTGGCGCCGCGGGGTCAGTTTGTACGTGCGGCGAATGGTGCTCACGATGGACCCTGTAAAGCGATGGTTGGTGGCGGTGACGAGCCCGTCCTCATCGAGGATTTTGGCGATCTGCCACTCCCCGTGATCGTCCAAGAGGCGGTCGATGCGTTCGACGATCTTGTCGGGGGTTTTTCGTAGTTGCCAAGCCTTCTTGGGCGCCTCGAGGGAGAAGCTCTCCGTAGCACCGCCGCGAAATCGGAGATGAACGTGGATCTTCTCACAGCGCTCGAAAGTGACATCCTCCAGCAGCAGGCGAAGCAGCCGCTTGCGGTCCTGGATGGACGTCTTGGGATCCTTCCAGAAAACTTGAAAGTCGCCGACCAGCGATCGGACTTGTTGTTTGTCGCTCTCGCTCAATCGAGGCTGGCCCTCCTCGTGCTGGCGATCGTAATCATCGCGACGCTCTTCGAGCTTGCGGAGTCGCTGATTCCAATCGGCCTCCAGCTGTGCTGCGACGAGCCGGTTCTCGGGATCGACGGCGAGGTAGCGACGACGGGCACGGTCCGCTTCGTAGCGCATCTGCTCGAGCTGGCGCTGCCTGTGAGCGTCGATCTCTTTCCACCGCGTTTCCAGCTCCTGCTGCACCTTGAGCGAAGCCTCGATACTCAGCGGACTGACGAGCGCGACGATGCGCTTCGAGATCGCTGCATCGACAACGCCACCGTGCACCCTCTGGCAGCTCTTCTCGCCCTTGCGCTGACAGTAGTAGATCGGCACAAGCCCGGTCTTGCGGACTTGGTAGGTGATCGTCATGCGACGACCGCAGTGACCACAGAGCACCAGCCCCTGAAGCAGGGCCGGTCCTTCTCGCGCCGGCCCCCGTCGCCGATCGATGCCGCAGGCTTGGGCGTTGTCCCGCAGCTGGCGCTGATGGTCCTCGAATTGCTCACGAGTGATGTACGCCTCGTGCGCGTTGGGAATCAGCACTTCCCACTCGCTCATGGGTTTGTATTCCTTCGCGTACTTGCCACTCGGTAGCCGACGTTGGCGCGTCCTGCCGTAGAAGTAGATCCCGGCGTAGCGTGGGTTGTGCAGCGTTCTCAGGACGGTAGCAAAGTCCAGTTCGCGCCATACGACCTCACTCAGCGGGCGGACTGCACTGAGGTAGCTGGGAAACAGCAGATCCCGAGCGCGAAACCAACGGACCGTTCCCATGGCCGATCCCACACGACGAAAGGTCGTGAAGAGTAGCCGAATCGATTCCTGGACCTGTAGGTTCGGATCGAACACCACGCGGTCAGAGGCGTCGTAGACGAAGCCCAAAGGCAGATTCACTTTGAGTTCACCACGGCGCGCCTTGCTCAGCAGCCCCCCTTGCAGGCGAGCGCGCAGAATATGCAGCTCCGCCTCCGACATCGTGCCCTTCATCCCCAGCAACAGCCGATCGTTGAAGTGGCTCGGATCGTAGAGACCGTCGTCATCGAGCAGCAGGGTGTCGGTCAGCGCGCAGATCTCCAGCAACCGGTGCCAGTCGGTCGAGTTGCGGGCCAGACGAGAAACCTCCAGACCCAGCACCAGCCCGGCTTCACCGAGTCCTACCGCGGTCACCAGACGCTTGAAACCGGCTCGATCTTGTGACGCCCCAGATTGACCCAGATCGGAATCGATCACCTCGATCTGATCCTCGCTCCAACCCAAGGCGATGGCCCGATCTTTCAGGCCGTACTGGCGACGTGTGCTCTCTTGATGCTCGACCACTTGTTGCAAGGTCGACTGACGAACGTAGAGCAACGCCCGGCGAGCGAGGTGATCACTGGTGATCTTCGATGTCTCAGCTCTTAGCATCTGGAAGCCTCCTGGTGGTTTAGAAACATGTCGGCAATCAGCGCGACAACTTCGTCGGCAAGCCCGCTCGGCGGGTTGCGAAGGACCGATCCGCTCTTCGATGGAGAGTGCGAAGGAAGCAGTCGGTAGACCTGCATCCAGGCGGTCATGCCCTGGCTCAGGAACACGCTGAGACCACTACGGATGGCGCTGAAGGAGTCGTCCTCCAGAACGCTCGCTCGTAGCACCTCGTAGCCTTCGCCCACAGTGGCAGCGTCGTGCAACGGGCGGGATTCAACCAGCGTTTTTTTTTCGCCGCGCCAGCGCACGCTCGATGCTGCGTGAATGCACCGTGATGCAGAATGCCTCCTGCACCCGGAGCGCCAGCTCCACCGATCCAAGCGCCGGTTGGAATTCCAACGTTTGCACCAGAAAGTCGACCACCGTGTCGGTGAGCTTGTGGCCCCCTTTGGGACCGCGCTTTTTGGGCACCAGCCCGCCGAGACCTTCTCTGTCGAGCTGTTCCCTGGCCCGGTAGAAGGCCGGTCTCGAGTAGCCAAAGTCTCGAGCTGCATCCACCACCGAGTCGCTTTCTGCGTGAACACGCCGCAGCATTTCGTACTTGACCTGGACCAAATCATCGGCGTCGAAGAACGCCATGCCTTCGAATTTCGGATCGCGGACGTGGTCCGCTGAGGGGTTGAGGCAGCCGTTGCGGCGCAGTGCAGTCTTCTTGGGGGACATGGAGCTCCTATGTCTCTACAATTGTGTCTGACTTTCTTCCAAGAAACAGTCAAGTGTCGACAATACCTATCAAATTCAAGCATTTACCTCGACCTTCCTCCTTCCTGCATCCTCACGTTTGGCATAATTACCATAACATAAACGGCGTAATTCGGTTAACACTCTTCGTCACCAACAACCGCCCTGCACAGCGCCAGAAGGTCGCTAACTCGAAAGTGCGCCCGGCCAGACGACCGATCGAAGAATTCGTCCGAAGCTCTCAGGTCCGTCCAGGACAGCGCCACCCATTGAAGCCGTGGCGTGTCTTCGCGGTAGTAGTAGATCCGCTCTTCACCCCATGACTTGCGGATCTCTACATACGTGTACACCGAGCCACCATCCGGGTGGAACGGGTGGGTGATCTGAAACCGCATCTCGTCCGATGGCGACGTAGTCGAACACTCTTCCTCAGGGCACGAAAGAGAATCTCGTCATCGCGCCAACAGACTGGCCCGGCGTTCACTCGTCCCGGGCCATGATCGAAGGCAGGTCCATGAAGGGCATCTGGATCAAGCGCAAGGAGATGTGGGCCGCCCGGCAGCGGGGCGAGGACGTCACCGAAGCCGACTTCACGGAAGACGTCGAGCTGACCCTCAAGCCCCTGCCCTGTTGGCAGCACCTCGACGACGACGCGTATCGAGACCGCGTCGCCGAGTTGGTCGATGACATCGAGCGCGAAACGATCGCGCGTCACAAGAAGGCCGAGACCGTGCCGAAAGGCGCCGAGTGGGTACGGCGTCGCCATCCGCACGAACGGCCCAAGCCGGGGCACCGGTCACCAAGACCACGGTTCCACGCATTCGCGAGGAAGATTCGCGAGCAAATGCTCGCCGCCTACCGTGAGTTCCTGGCCGAGTACCGAATCGCCGCCGAGCGGCTCTCCAGCGGCGATGTTGGCGTGGCCTTCCCCGAAAACTGCTTCCCGCCACCGCTACCGTTCGTCGAGCCGCTCAGGCTCGAGCCTGGATAGCGCCGCGTCGAGCCTGTTGGTCGTTGCGTGCCGGGTTGCTCGGCGCGCGCGCGAAGCCTGCCCGGTCATCAAAACCGGTCACTTTCGGGCGATCTCGAACCTCCGAAACCGGGCCATTCCGCACGCTCTTGCCGGCAGGCTGGGCGTCGATAACCCAGACCAACGCCCAGACCGCGTAGTCAACACGCCAACGGCGTCTCTTCCTATTAATTCGGGTGGCACGTGAAGAAGGCCGAGCCTGGATAGCGCCGCGTCGAGCCTGTTGGTCGTTGCGTGCCGGGTTGCTCGGCGCGCGCGCGAAGCCTGCCCGGTCATCAAAACCGGTCACTTTCGGGCGATCTCGAACCTCCGAAACCGGGCCATTCCGCACGCTCTTGCCGGCAGGCTGGGCGTCGATAACCCAGACCAACGCCCAGACCGCGTAGTCAACACGCCAACGGCGTCTCTTCCTATTAATTCGGGTGGCACGTGAAGAAGGCCGTCGACCCTCTGCGGCTCGAGCCTGGATAGCGGCCTACCGTCGAGCCTGTTGGTCGTTGCGTGCCGGGTTGCTCGACGCGCGCGCGAAGCGTGCGCGGACGTCAAAATCGGGCGCTTTCGGGCGATCTCGGACCTCCGAAACCGGGCCACTCCGCACGCGCTTGCCCGACGTCAGGCCGTCGATGCGCCGGACCAACGCCCCGACCGCGTAGTCAACTCCCAACGGCGTCTCTTCCTCTAAATTCGGCTGGCACCTAAAGAAGGCCGCACCTGAAGAAGGCCGCACCTGAAGAAGGCCGCACCTGAAGAAGGCCGCACCTGAAGAAGGCCGCTCGTAAAGAAGGCCGCTCGTCGAGGACCGCGACGGACCGACGCCGGTCGGGATGGCTGGTCCGTCGTCGAGTCGATGATCGCAAGCGAGATGCCGCAACTCATTGATTCTGGGTGGGTTGAGATTCGAATGGCACCTATTTGAGAGCACCTATTGGGGCACGGGTGCACCAAGTTCCATGCCCACCTTCATCCCGCTACAACCCTTCGTGGCGTCAGCCACTCTGATCATATCGGGGTACTCTTCTTCGTCGAGGTACTCGATCGCAACTGGCGGTCCAGTCTCCAGCGTAAGAATTAGGCCACACTCACTCGGTTCGTCGGAAACCTCGACCTCGGGAACAAGTATTTCGATCCGAGAAACGGGACTAAACAGGCGAGGCTGCCAGAAGGTATTGCGAGAGACTTCGACAGTCTCGTAACTGTCCCCATACGCTGGCATTGCACCCTCAACGACACCTACACCAAACCGCTCGGTTTCCGCCTTGAGATGGACGACTGTTCCATCGGAAAAAGTAAACTCTACTGGGCCGTCAGCACTCTGCTCGTAGTCTTCCCTATCCTTGTCGTCTTTGAAGATCTGCCTAACAACACGAACAATGCTATTGCCCAGCAGTATCTCTAACAGCTTCTGATTTCGAGACAGTAGAGTGCTACTCATACCGGCCATCACTGCTCCAGATTGACGAAGGTATCAAAAACCCCGTCAATTAGCCTGACACCTCGGCCGGATGCCGGATCAAAGATGTCTTCGAAAGTCCTACCGTTGCGAACACTGACCTTGACAATGGGCTCCTCTACGCTCAGTACCTGTCGAATCACGGCCTCGGCTGTTTCTGGAGACTTGGTCAGACCAGCGAATGCGTCATCCTCACGATCTATCTTCTTCTTGAGCGCCTGAAGGCCACGAGAGTCTTGCGAGCCCCCTCTTGCTGGTCGTGCTGCGCTTGAAAGTACGTCATCGGCCGAAGCCACGGCCGACCGTGCCGCCGACCTCGCACCCGCCTCAGCGACCTCCTCCTTCACTTCTCGCTTGAACAACCGGGCGATCCCGCCGCCAATCGCTTTCGTCAGCGACGCCAACGAGAACGGCAGAGACGCCCGCTCGACACTCTCGGCGGCCGAGACGCCCGTCTCCGCGGCATCCTTGACCGCCACTCCGAGTTGTTCCGCGGACTCAGCCAAGAGCGTGGTTCCGCTCATCTGCCCGATGGTGCCCGAGAGACTTTCCATGCTCTCGACATCGATCGGTAGCTTGGCCCCGAGCGCTCGGTTGACCGTCGCGTTAGCCTCCTGGAAGGACTCCACCGCATCCTGTCCGTTGACCAACGTCTCCTTCGGCTTCTCAGAGAAGAAGCCGATGATCTTGTCGATGAATCCCTCGCTCTTCTCTTCCGTCTCAGGCTCGGGTCCCGACCCGGAGATCAGAGCTTCGAAATTCGCATCCAGTTCCTCTTCGGTGAACTCCGTACGCTCGAAGTCGTCATCCTGCGCCTCATCCGGCATCCGCCCATCGGGATCGACAAAGACCGTAGGATTCTGAAACGCATAAAGATACTTATGCAGAGAAGGCGGATTCGTAAGATCCCCGTCCACCGGATCATGACTAAGGAACCGCCCCAGCTGCGGATCGTAGAAGCGGGCATAGTGCGCACCCACTGCGATTCTACGGATAAACCACTGATTCTCTTGACGTTGTTCTGATCGACCCAGCTCGAAACCCCAGACACGGTTTTTCGCCCCGGCAGCCTCGAATGCCCAGGCGCGCGCAGGCGGGTAGGGCCAGCTCGGCGGGGATGCGAGATGGAGACGCAGGCGGGCGGCGGCGGTCGACGGGGCCGGCGCCGTCAGTAGGGAGGTGCCCGCGATGGCGGGTGCCGGCGTGATGAGGCCGCTGGGTAGCTGGGGATCGATCAGCTCGGCGAGCGTGTTGGGCGCACGCGGCAGGGCGGCGCCGGCGGGCAGGGCGAGCAGGGCGGCCAGCAGCGTCGCCGCTGCCACGCTGGCCAGCCTGTTCGTTAGCACCACACGCACGCGGCCATCCTACCGCCTGCCTCACTGCCCAGGCACGGCACGATGCCCACCACGCCGGAAGCGTGGTGAGCGGCAACGAGCCGGAAGCGGGCCGTAGCGGCCCGCTCGGTGCACGGACCGGGTCCTATTCGCCCGCTTGGTGACGATCGGGCGAGGCGGCGCCAGCCAGGGTGCTAGCCGGATGGGTGGCCTGGTGGATCTGCTTCAGCTTCTCGATCGACACGCGGGTGTAGAGCTGCGTGGTCTCGAGCTTGGCGTGACCGAGCATCTCTTGCACGTAACGCACGTCGGCGCCGCCTTCGAGCATCAGGGTCGCCATGGTGTGGCGAAAGAGATGGCAGGCACCCAGGCGCGGACGGACGGTGGACTGCTTCAGGATCTTGGCCACCTCGTGACCCAGACCGCCAGCACTGAAGCGGACGCCCTCGTGCGATACGAAGAGCGCTCGCTCGTCGGCGTGCAGCACCCAGGCCGCGCGCACGTCTTCGAGGTAGCGGCGCAGCCACGCCAAGGCGCGATCGCCGATCGGCACCACCCGATCACGGCCACCCTTACCTTGACGGATCGCCACCCGACCGCGGTCGAAGTCGATGTCATAGACGTCGAGGTTCACCAGCTCCATGCGCCGCATGCCGGTGGAGTAGAGCACCTCCAGAATCGCCCGATTGCGCAGCCCCAGCGGCTGGGTCACGTCGGGCACGGCGAGCACTTCCTCGACCTCCGCAACGCTGAAGCCCTCGACCGGCAAGCGCACCGGCGCCTTGGGCATTTCCACGTTCGCGGCCGGGTCGTAGAGCAAGTAACGCTCTTTCGCCAGCCACTTGAAGAAGCTGCGCACATGCGCCAGCCGCGCGATTTGGGTACGCACCGCCAGTGCTCGACCGTCCGGCCGCCGGTAGTGGTACAGCCAGCGCTGGTAGCGCTCCATGGCCGAGCGCGTCACCTCGTCCGGACGCGCCAGGGCGCGCTCCAAACACCACGCACCAAACTGCCGCAGACTCCACCGGTACATCCGCCGCGAGCGCGGCGAGTACCCATGCACGGCGCGCCATTCCAGGTAGCGCGCGAGCAGGACATCGAAGCCCCGCGCGTCGTTGGGGTCGCCGATCGGCGTGCGGTCACGGCCGCGCGGCATCAGGCTCACCGGTCGCCGAGCTGGTGGCCGCACGGGTACGACGCGCGGGCACGTACGACGCGCTGTTTTTCGAAGCCCATATAAGTGATTTCTCAAAACCCCCGCGAACCCCGCGAGGTTGGCCTGAAACGCCTGTTGAAACAGCGGGTTGGGGACCACCGACCAAGGGCGCGATATCCCCGCGAGGTGCCCGCCAAGCCCCCGCGAGGTCTTTGCCGGACCCCGCGTTCTTTTCGTCGTACGCTAGTGAAGCCGCGTCGATCAGGCCAGGAAGACCACGTTGATCGTCGGCCGAGGGTGCATGTACCAGCTCGTAGAGATAGCTTCGGCCACGGCTCCCCTGGTGCACGAAGAGGTATTCGAGATCGACCAGGCGAGACAGATGCAAACGGAGTTGTGTGTCGGCCTGCCTGGTCGCCTCGCGCAAGGTGCGGCGGCTAAAACGAAAGTCCACGTGATCGAGGCCCTCGCGCTCGCAGCCGTCCATGACGAAACGCTCGATCTTCTCCAGCAAGCGCCGCGTCTGCGGCGGCAGCTCGTCGAGCGTGCGGCCGAGGACCTCGTGCGCCAAGTGGTTGGCCGCTTCGATGTCGGCGACCTGGACCTCGATGTATTCGACCTCGTGACCGCCGGTGATCGTGGCGGTCTTCACGTCGCGCTGGCGCTGGTGCAGTAAGGCGATGGTGTCGATGAGCGTCAGGTACTTCTCGTGATCGCGCCGCGTACGGGTCATGGCATCGCCAAACGTCAGCTGGGGCGCGTACGGGTTGACCACCGCCAGCGGACGCAGCAGCCGCTGCGCGTTTTGGTGTAGCTTCACCACCGCCGTTCGCTCTTCACCGGCCACCAGGCCGGCCAGCGTGCGACGCTCACGCTGCGCCGCGTGGATCGCGCGCGTCTGCGCGCGCGCCTCGTCGACGGTGAGCACCAAGCAGCGGTTCAAGAGCTCTTCGTCGATGTCGATCGCCGTCGTGGTCAGGAAGATCATTACCGGGCCTTCCACCCGGTACTCATGCGTCACCAGCTTGCCGCTGGTCGGGTCCTTGCCGGTCGACGCGATGGTCAGCTCACCTTCGGATTGCAAAAGCTTCAGCGCATACGAAGCACGCTCGGCGCCTTCTTCCTCCGCGATCGCCAGGATCTTGTGCTTCAGCTCGGTCTCGCCCATGTAGAAAAGCGATTGCCCGGTCATCGCCGAGTACTGCACCCGCTCTTCCTCGGGCATCAGCGCCAGCACCGCGTCCATCAGCGCCGACTTGCCTGCCGCTGACGAGGATTGCACCACCACCGCCAGCGGCCGCGTGAGCTTGCGCGACACCGCCGCCAGGTAGCCGAGCAAGGTGTTGCTCGCTTCCCCCACCACGCCGCAGCGGCCAAAGTCCTCGCCGATGCGCTCGAGCAAGCGCGGATCTTCGAGCAGTGCTTCCGCCTCGGCGCGCTCGGCCGGCGTCATCGTGGGCGTAGCGTCCACCTGGGGCTCGAGCGCCTGGCGGATCTGCTCGTCTTGTAGCTGCTCCAGCGCCAGCAGCACCCGCCCCACGTCACCCTTGGCGATACGCGGCTCGAGCCCCAGCTCGAGCGCCGCTTGCTTGACGAAGGCACCCCGCTGACGCGCCGAGTACAGATCCAGCGTGTCGACGTGGAAGCCCGCTTCGCCGGCCGCGCCCCGGCTGGCCAACAGATTGATCTTCAGCACGTCGTACGAGAGGTTCTTCGCCAGGCCGCGTACCCGGTAGTGACGATCACCCTGCGTCACCGTGACCTCGTGCTCATTCACCTCGATCGGTACCGACGACGCCGCTGGTGCCGGCAGCGAGGAAGCAGAGGCAGCTAAAGGAAGATCCGGCTGCTCTTCCCTTTTAGCCGCCTCCGGTTCTGGCTCTGCCCGCTCGACCACCGGCTCGCTCATGGCCAAGGGCGCCCGCTCGGCCGGAGCCTCGCCTTCGCCCAGCCACTGCGCCCGCCGCAGCAACACGTCCAGCGACTTCGCCGCCGGCTGCACCGACTGCGCGTACGCGTTGGCGTCCATCCGCCGGGGAAATTGCACCCGATACGCTTCGATCCCCGCCGCGAGCAGCTGCTCGGCCACCTTCGCCGCGCCTTCGTCCCCGGCCTGGTCGCGGTCGAAAGCGATCAGCACCCTTGCCGTGCCATGCGTCTCGAAGGCCTCGAGCATCTCGGCCGTGAAGCCACTCGCGCCGAAAGCACTCGTGACATTGCGGTAGCCCGCGCACCAAAACGTCAACGCGTCGATCAGTGACTCACACAGAATCACTTCCTGCGCCGCGTGCAAGGCCGCGAGGTTGAAGATGCCGGCATGCGGGCCGGGCAGGTACAAGTGCAAAGGCGTGCCCTTGCGCAGACGCTCGCCCACTTTGCGGCCGTACATCTCCACCACCTGACCCGCCGCGCCCGTGACCGGGATCACCAGCGAGCCGTTGAAATGCTCGTGACCGCTCCACCGCAAGATGCCCACCTCCTGCAGCCGGCCACGGATCTCGCGACCGGCCTTCGTCGCCTTGCCCGGCAGCCGGTAGCCGAGCGTGCGGTTGGCGAAGCCAAGCTGGAAATGCTCGATCACCTCCGGATCGTCGAGCCCACGTGAAGCCAGGTACGAAAGCGCCTCCGGGCTCTCCTTCAGAGCCTCGTGGTAGTAGCCTGCCACCTGGTGGAGTAGCTCCGCGTCCTCGGCCGCCGCCGCGACCGCCTCGGATGTCGCTGGCGCCGTGCTCGTCATGGCCGGCAGGTCGGCGCGCAGCAGCTCCACCGCATGACGAAAGCTCACGCCCCGATCACGCATCACCCAATCGATCACCGACCCGCCCACCTGGCACGCGCCCAGGCAATGCCACAGGTTCGTCTTTGGCGAGATCACCAGCGACGGCTCGCGGTCGTCATGAAACGGGCACAAGCCGAGGAGGTCCTTGCCGTGGCGCTTCAGCGCGACGCCGCGAGACTCGGCCAGCCGCTCCACCGAGATCTCGCGCTTCAGGCGCTCCAGCTCTGCTTCGGGGATGCGCGCCATGATTCAGCTCTCCAGAGGCTCGATCACCAGACGTCCCTCTTCGACTTGCACACTCACCCGTTCGCCTGGCGCGAAACCAGCGGCCGACAGCCAGCGGCCGGCCAAACGCAGAAACGGCACAGGATCACCGTCGCGGCCGCGACCGCCACGACGAAGCGACTGCCAGCCGCTGTGGGAGGCGTTGGGATACAGGCGGCTGACGGTGAGCTGGCGTTGGGGCATTGGGTATCTCCTGTTGTCTCTTGTCGTCAGAGATGGAGATCCGATCTCCCCAAATCTCCGTCAATATCCTCATGTGATAGCATCACAGTATCATAAGTGAATACTTCAGACAACGGATCTGAAACACAGGAGTAGAGTCGTCATGGTCCATCTGAGTATTCGCGACATGCCATTCCCACAACGACTCGCCGAGCTACGCAAGCAACGAGGCCTGACACAGCAGGCGCTCGCCGACGCGGTCAGCGCATCCAAGATTCAGATCTACCGCTACGAAACCAGCGCGTCGCAACCAACGCTGGACGTCATTCGAAGACTCGCCATCGCTCTCGGCGTCTCGGCCGACGACTTGATCTTCGATCAGGACGAAAGGGGACCGGGCGACGAGCTTCGCTATCGATTCGAAGCCGTTTCTCGCTTCGACGACGAAGACAAGAAAGTGGCCAAGGCCATACTCGACGGACTCATCCTCAAACACCAAGCCAAGCGTCTCGTCGGTTCTCCGTCCTGACGTCGCAACGACGTCCAACTCGACGCCACCATCCTGCTGATCCCAAACGGCGGCGGCGTAACGACGTGCCACGCAGCGACGACCCGGCGACGGCACCGCCGGCCCTCTCCTTCGGTCTTCTTGCGGGTACAGCTCGCCCAGGCGGCGGCGCGCGCGTCCGTCCCGCGCGGCGCGGGCACGGGCCAAACGCTCGGCAAGCCACGCGCCACCTGGCCCCCGCCCCTGGCCCTCCAGGTGTCACGCGCCTTGCGTCTTCTCGCTGTCCGGGAATGCCGCATTCCCCGACCTGGCCCTCGGACGCGCACGCCTTGGGCTGCGCCTTTACATAACGCAAGCGCTATGTGAAACCTGGGCGAGCATGCATGCCCTGCCGCCGGCTCGGCTTCGCTGAGGCGAGGGCCTCCTCGGCGTGCGGCTCCAGCTCGGCAGCAGCCCGCCACCACCGTGCCCCGCCCACCCTCGACAGGCGGCATGCCGGATGCACGCTGCGGGCACCATGGCCACCACCGCACCAACGGGAAACAGCGCGCAGACGCGCTGATTCCCTATCGGTCGCACGGGCTCCTTGGCTCGCGCAGAGCGCCGCGCCAAAGAGCCGGGACGAAGACCCAGAAAAGACACCGCCACCCGCACCTCGACGATCGTGCCGACCGCCACAACGTGCCACGCAGCACCACGCCCGGCCCTAGCACCGATCGGCGGCGAGCGGCTAAATGAAGAAGAAAGCGGGGAATACTCACCGCTCCCTGGCGATTTTTTGGCCCACCCTGGCTTGGACGCCGCGCGCAGGCACGGTCCAGGACGGCCGACAGGCCGCCGCGAAGCGGGCGCCGGAGGCTTGCCGGAGGCTTGCCGGAGGCGATCCTTGAACGTGCCGAGCACGGTGTCATCTTCGTGGGTGGCCAGGAAAACCGGGTGCAAAACAGACTCCCAGGCTCTTTGGCGATGCGCGCCGCGCGCGAGCCAAGGAGCCAGTCGCGCCGAGCAGGGAGGCCGGCCGCCAGCTTCCCGGGGTTTCTAAAGCGACACGCGCACCGGCGTATTACGCGACGCTTCGCAGGCGTTCTTCGTTGCACAGGCCGAGTAGTCCCGGGGGTGGGTGGGCGTACGGCCGCGACCTGGCGCGGTGGGCGATGACATTCGATCGCCAGGGAGGAGGCCCGTGTGCGGGCGCTACAACGGAGCCGAGCCGATCGCAGGCCACAAATCCGCGCGCGTTCCGGGTTCTACATAAACCGTTTATGTAAAGCCGAAGGCCGGAGCCAACTGTGCTCCGAGGGCAAAGTCCGAGGAGAGCGGCTCTCCCGGACAGTGAGATCTGCAAGGCGCGTGACAGATGGGAGGTCCGAGGAGGGGCCCGCTGGCGCGCGCCTTGCCTCACGATTTGCCCGTGCCGGAAGGAGCGGAGCGACTGGAGGACGGAGCGCCGAGGCGACGCCCGGAGCGCGCGCGTGGATCGGCAAGCACGCCCCAAAAGAGGACCCGCGCCGGGCCGGCGGTGCGCGTCGTTACCGCATGCCGATGACCGCGCCGGAGTGCGGCCGTTGGGGACGGCATGATGGTTCGAGCAAGTACCTCGTCGGCGAAGATCGCACCATCGATCACCGTCTATTAGAGGTATGGGACGTGACATCAGATTCTTGCCGACGCCGCGTACGCTCGTCGAGGTGACCGTGCGCACCATCCAACAACGCTACCTCCTGCGGCCCGGGCCACGGCTCAATCAGCTCGTCGTCGGCGTGCTGGCCCACTGCCAGCAAGCCACCGGCATGCGCGTGCATGCCGTCGTGGCGTTGAGCAACCATATCCATCTGATCGCATCACCCACATCGACCGAGCAAATGGCCGAGTTCATGTGCTTGGCGGGCGCCAACCTCGCCAAGGAAGCCGGCCGGCTTCATGATTGGAAGGGCACCATGTTCCCCAGGCGCTACGCGTCGATTCCGGTGTCACACGAGCCACAAGCCCAGATTGCCAGGCTTCGATATTTGCTGGAACAGGGCACGAAAGAGAATCTCGTCATCGCGCCAACAGACTGGCCCGGCGTTCACTCGTCCCGGGCCATGATCGAAGGCAGGTCCATGAAGGGCATCTGGATCAAGCGCAAGGAGATGTGGGCCGCCCGGCAGCGGGGCGAGGACGTCACCGAAGCCGACTTCACGGAAGACGTCGAGCTGACCCTCAAGCCCCTGCCCTGTTGGCAGCACCTCGACGACGACGCGTATCGAGACCGCGTCGCCGAGTTGGTCGATGACATCGAGCGCGAAACGATCGCGCGTCACAAGAAGGCCGAGACCGTGCCGAAAGGCGCCGAGTGGGTACGGCGTCGCCATCCGCACGAACGGCCCAAGCCGGGGCACCGGTCACCAAGACCACGGTTCCACGCATTCGCGAGGAAGATTCGCGAGCAAATGCTCGCCGCCTACCGTGAGTTCCTGGCCGAGTACCGAATCGCCGCCGAGCGGCTCTCCAGCGGCGATGTTGGCGTGGCCTTCCCCGAAAACTGCTTCCCGCCACCGCTACCGTTCGTCGAGCCGCTCAGGCTCGAGCCTGGATAGCGCCGCGTCGAGCCTGTTGGTCGTTGCGTGCCGGGTTGCTCGGCGCGCGCGCGAAGCCTGCCCGGTCATCAAAACCGGTCACTTTCGGGCGATCTCGAACCTCCGAAACCGGGCCATTCCGCACGCTCTTGCCGGCAGGCTGGGCGTCGATAACCCAGACCAACGCCCAGACCGCGTAGTCAACACGCCAACGGCGTCTCTTCCTATTAATTCGGGTGGCACGTGAAGAAGGCCGGCAAGGCGCGTGACAGATGGGAGGTCCGAGGAGGGGCCCGCTGGCGCGCGCCTTGCCTCACGATTTGCCCGTGCCGGAAGGAGCGGAGCGACTGGAGGACGGAGCGCCGAGGCGACGCCCGGAGCGCGCGCGTGGATCGGCAAGCACGCCCCAAAAGAGGACCCGCGCCGGGCCGGCGGTGCGCGTCGTTACCGCATGCCGATGACCGCGCCGGAGTGCGGCCGTTGGGGACGGCATGATGGTTCGAGCAAGTACCTCGTCGGCGAAGATCGCACCATCGATCACCGTCTATTAGAGGTATGGGACGTGACATCAGATTCTTGCCGACGCCGCGTACGCTCGTCGAGGTGACCGTGCGCACCATCCAACAACGCTACCTCCTGCGGCCCGGGCCACGGCTCAATCAGCTCGTCGTCGGCGTGCTGGCCCACTGCCAGCAAGCCACCGGCATGCGCGTGCATGCCGTCGTGGCGTTGAGCAACCATATCCATCTGATCGCATCACCCACATCGACCGAGCAAATGGCCGAGTTCATGTGCTTGGCGGGCGCCAACCTCGCCAAGGAAGCCGGCCGGCTTCATGATTGGAAGGGCACCATGTTCCCCAGGCGCTACGCGTCGATTCCGGTGTCACACGAGCCACAAGCCCAGATTGCCAGGCTTCGATATTTGCTGGAACAGGGCACGAAAGAGAATCTCGTCATCGCGCCAACAGACTGGCCCGGCGTTCACTCGTCCCGGGCCATGATCGAAGGCAGGTCCATGAAGGGCATCTGGATCAAGCGCAAGGAGATGTGGGCCGCCCGGCAGCGGGGCGAGGACGTCACCGAAGCCGACTTCACGGAAGACGTCGAGCTGACCCTCAAGCCCCTGCCCTGTTGGCAGCACCTCGACGACGACGCGTATCGAGACCGCGTCGCCGAGTTGGTCGATGACATCGAGCGCGAAACGATCGCGCGTCACAAGAAGGCCGAGACCGTGCCGAAAGGCGCCGAGTGGGTACGGCGTCGCCATCCGCACGAACGGCCCAAGCCGGGGCACCGGTCACCAAGACCACGGTTCCACGCATTCGCGAGGAAGATTCGCGAGCAAATGCTCGCCGCCTACCGTGAGTTCCTGGCCGAGTACCGAATCGCCGCCGAGCGGCTCTCCAGCGGCGATGTTGGCGTGGCCTTCCCCGAAAACTGCTTCCCGCCACCGCTACCGTTCGTCGAGCCGCTCAGGCTCGAGCCTGGATAGCGCCGCGTCGAGCCTGTTGGTCGTTGCGTGCCGGGTTGCTCGGCGCGCGCGCGAAGCCTGCCCGGTCATCAAAACCGGTCACTTTCGGGCGATCTCGAACCTCCGAAACCGGGCCATTCCGCACGCTCTTGCCGGCAGGCTGGGCGTCGATAACCCAGACCAACGCCCAGACCGCGTAGTCAACACGCCAACGGCGTCTCTTCCTATTAATTCGGGTGGCACGTGAAGAAGGCCGAGCCTGGATAGCGCCGCGTCGAGCCTGTTGGTCGTTGCGTGCCGGGTTGCTCGGCGCGCGCGCGAAGCCTGCCCGGTCATCAAAACCGGTCACTTTCGGGCGATCTCGAACCTCCGAAACCGGGCCATTCCGCACGCTCTTGCCGGCAGGCTGGGCGTCGATAACCCAGACCAACGCCCAGACCGCGTAGTCAACACGCCAACGGCGTCTCTTCCTATAAATTCGGGTGGCACGTGAAGAAGGCCGCACGCTCTTGCCGGCAGGCTGGGCGTCGATAACCCAGACCAACGCCCAGACCGCGTAGTCAACACGCCAACGGCGTCTCTTCCTATAAATTCGGGTGGCACGTGAAGAAGGCCGTGAAGAAGGCCGCACCTGAAGAAGGCCGTCACGAGGGCCGAAGTGGCTGACCAAAGATGTCCAAAAAGAGGTATTCCAAGACCCTATCGAACTCCTTCCTAACCTCACACATGTCTTCTGACTCAACCTCGCCTTCAGAGGCGACTTCTTGGCCAGCACTCCGCGCGAGTTTCAGAACAAGCTCTCTTGCATGTTGAATCTTGACCTTCGGTAGTGGAGCGTAGATGCGATCAGCATCTACTTTGAGGTTCTCAATCGCGCTTCGAATGGCAGCGATTTCGTCATCCGGAATAAGACTTGATCTCATCGCTATGGCTTCTTCTTGTTCTCAACTGCTACTTTGATCGCGTGAGCAAAGGCGTCAAAAGCTGTATTCGCTGAATCTCCAGCTTCGAGCTTAGCCCTAAACTCCTCAGCGAGCCGTTCCTCGGCCACCGCACCACGCAAATCCTGCCTCTCCGTGTTGAGCGAACCCTTCGGCTCGACCCGCACGCCTTCTGGCTTCGACGTAAACCGCCCTGTATTCTGGTCCCTGAACGGGTTACCTGAACGATCTGGTTCAAGCGAAACAAGGCGCCCACGCTCTTGATCAACGATCGTCTGACGACCGAGATCCTTGAAGACTACGGTTTCCGCGCGCTTGGTCTCTTCAACACCCTCATCAGCACAAGCATTGTGGACCCAAACGCCAGCCTCACCAACGAAGTACGTATGATCTTCCGCAACCTCGAAGTTGTAAACCGTAGCCCGGACCGGCGATCCACGCACCTGACGCACCCGCAACATGCCGTCGGTGTTGGTACTCAGCTCATCGTCCGACCGCAGCTCGCCAGCAGGCACCCAGCCAACGCCCTCGACCCAGAACGGATGCTCAGCCGTCGTGCCGAGCACTTCGACGCTACCGTCTGCCGCTACGACCTCGACTTCGACCACCGCTTGATTGGGCGTCTCGAACGTCTGCACCACTTCTCGCAAGGCCACGACGCCCGTTGTCTCGGACCGCGACCAAACCAGGTCCCCAACTTCAACCGCTTCGATGGGCGAAAGACCTGCCATCGTCGCGACCAGCGTGCCGGCAACGAAGCACTTGGTCGGCGCTCGCCCACGACTCGCCACCACCGGACTCGGGGGTGAGCCATCGAGCGCACGATTGCGCCTAACCCTCTGCGCCACGCGCTTAGCTGCGTTCCTTGCGGCGCCCGCGGCGTCTTTCACCGCCTTGGCGCCACCCACCGCTCCAGCGAGCGCAGCGGTTGCCCTGGTGATCGCCTCAACGTCGCCACGCGCAACACCTTTGCCGGTTTCCACTACGGCATCGACAATTGCACCGCCCACGGCCGCCGGGTTTTCGATGACCACTTGCATCGTTTCGACGGTGGAATCAATGGTGTCGTTCAGCTCGACGGCGGCTTCTTGGCCCAGCTCTGAGTTTGGAGCGACACCAGCAACCACCACATTAACAACAGTATTCACCACGTTAATCGCACCCGCCGCCGCATCAGCGACAAGCCCCACAAGACCGCCACCAATAGCCGACGAGATCCCTGCGGACTTGCCTGACTCTTCTTCGACCTCTTTGGCCCGCGCTGCGTTGGCTTCCACACCAGCGGTTTCACTGATCTTATCGGCCGCATTGCCCACGACAGCAATCCGCCCATCAGGATCGACAAAGACCGTAGGATTCTGAAACGCATAAAGATACTTATGCAGAGAAGGCGGATTCGTAAGATCCCCGTCCACCGGATCATGACTAAGGAACCGCCCCAGCTGCGGATCGTAGAAGCGGGCTTTCGCGTAAATCAGCCCGGTCTCATCGTCATGCTCATGACCGGTAAAGCCAAAGCGATTCGCACTACTCCCCGCCTCATTCCGGGTGTTGCCCCAGGCGTCGTACTGGTACATCGCCAGCAAAGTGCCGATGTCCGACGTAATGTCCACCACCGAGCCGAGCGCGTCGAAGAGGTAGTAGCCGCGGCCGTCGACGCTGTCGTCGATGGAGAGCAATCGATCGCTGCCGTAGGCGTAGCGACGTAGGGTCGATCCGCTGGGCTCAAACTCGGTGAGCACGCTCTGGCCATCGTAGACGTAGCGCACTTCCGTACCATCGACGGCCTTGCTGATGCGCAAGCCCTGGGCGTCGTACCCGTAGGTGGCGACGGGGGCGGCGTCTTGGGTGACGCCGATCATGCGGTCGCGCACGTCGTAGACGAAGGTGGTAACGCCGCCGCTGTCGAGCGTTCTGGCGGTTTGGTTGCCGCTTGGGTCGTAGCCGTAGGTGACGGCCGATGGTAGGTCTTGGCTGTCTTCGAGACGCGTGACTTGGTTGCGCACGTTGTAGGTCAGCGTCTTGCTCGAGAGCAAGGCGCCATCGACGGTCGAGAATGTCACTTCGGTTTCACGGTTGCCAGCGCCGTCGTAGGTGTAGGTGACGCGCTCTTCGGGGTAGGTGACTTCGGTGAGCCGATCGGCCAGGTCGTATTCGTAGGTGGTGGTCTCTAGCGCGGGCACGCCGCTGTGCGTTTCGACTTGCTCGACCCGATTGCCGTTCTGATCGTAGGTGTACCCGAAGCTGGAGATCAACACGGTGTCGTGCAGGTTGTTGATCTGCGTGACCCGATTGGTGTCGTCGTAGGCGTACTGCGAGGCGCTGCCGTTGGGGTAGGTGATGCGATCGAGCAGGCTGTTGCGCTGGTACGCGTAGGTGGTTGCGCCCGCGGCCGTCGTGGCGGACGACAGGCGATTCAGCGCGTCGTACGCGTAGAGGGTCACGACGCTGTCGGGATCGATCAGCTGAGTCCGATTGCCGTTCGGGTCGTAACCGTATTGGAGCATCTTGCTGTAGCGATCGGTCACCGTCTGGACACGATCGAAATCGTCGTACGTCCGGGTCTCCGTCTGTGCGCCCGAAACCGCGTAGGTCTCGGTCACCTCGAGCAGGTTGTTGTTGGCATCGTACACGAACGACGTGGACGTCAAGTCATCCGTGGTCTGCGCATCCTCCGAGTACGTGCGCAAGGTCGCGCGGTTGAGCGCGTCGAAGGTCGACACCGTCTCGCGACCCTGCGGGTCCGTGCGCGAGGTGGCGTTGCCGTTGGCATCGTAGGCCAGCGTCTCGAACGCGCCGTCTTCATAGCGGCGCTCCACCAAGCGATCGATCTCGTCGTAGGTTTGCATCGTGGTGTGCTGTGCGCCGTCCGTCCATGACGTGAGGTTGCCGTTCAGGTCGTACACATACGACGTGGTGCCTTGCTCGGGGTCGATCACTTCCACCAGGCGATCGGCTTCGTCGTACGTCGACTGCCACAGCCCACTTTCCGGCAGCTCGCGGCGGGTTTGGTTGCCCACCAGATCGTACTCGAAGGTTGTGGTTTGGTCGCCCGCCGCGGTCACCAGGCTGCGCGTGGCCAGCCGACGACGCGCATCGTACGTCTCGCGCACGATCCGGCCTTCCGGATCGGTGGTCTCGGCCCGGTCGCCCATGTCGTCGTACGCGAAACGCGTGATCGACGCCAGGGAACGATTGATCGCGACCTGCAGATCACGCTCGTCGTAGTCGAAGCCCACCGTGTTGCCATTGGCATCGGTGGTGAAGGCCAAGTTGCCGTTTTCGTCGTACGCGCGGGTCTCCAACAATAGCCCCGCACGCCGCGTTTCGAGCCGACGATTCTCACGGTCGTAGGTAAACGCCGTCGTGATGCCGCGACGATCCACCTCTTCCGTCAGATTGTCCGCCGCGTCGTACGCCATCGTCGTGACGTAGCCCGTGCCCCCCGCGAGCTGCGCTTCGGTGCGCTGGATCACCCGGTTCAGATCGTCGTACAGAAGCTCGGTGCGACCACCACGACCGTCGACCTCTGCCGTCTTGTTGCCCGCGTCGTCGTACTCCGTTGTCCGGACGTAGCTCAGCGGCGCGGGGTCTTCCGTTTGCACCTGACGATTCAGCTCGTCGTAGACGAACGTGCGGGTGAGACCGCGGGCGTTGGTTTCCGTGAGCTGGTTGCCGGCCACGTCCCACGTCGCGGTGACCGTGCGGCTCTCCGGCAATCGACGCTCGATCACCCGATCCAGCGCGTCGTACGCGATCACCGTTTCGTGACCGTTGCCATCGACCTCGCGGACCCGGTTGCCGCGCGCGTCGTAGCCGTATTCCAGCACCGCACCCTCGACACCGCCGAGTAAATCCGTGGTGGTAACGAGGCGGTTGAGGTCGTCGAAGGTGTGGGTGATGACGTTGCCGTTGGCCCAGCGCTCCTCGATACGGTTGCCCACCCCATCGTACTCAAACTCCGTCACCACATCACGTGCCGGCACGGTCACCCGATCCAGCTTCACTGTGGTCTTCGTGCGGCGGTTGCGGTTGTCGTAATTGTGTAACACCACGTTGCCACGACCGTCGACTTGACGCACCACGTTGCCCACGGCGTCGTAGGTCAACACGGTCACGGCGCCCGTGGCGTCTTGCGACGCCGTCACGCGGTTCAGCGCGTCGAACGTCTGCTCGCGCACTTGGTTGGCCGGCAGACTGGACCCCGACTCGTTGAACAACGTCGTCCGGAGCAGGTTGCCGTTGCCGTCGTAGCGACGGTGCACTACCCGTGCCGAGCCTGGACGCCAGTGCGGTGCTACGGTTTCGATCAACCGCCCCAACTGGTCGTAGCGCATCGTGGTCACCCGGCCCAGCGGATCCAAATCTTCCACCTTGCGGCCCTCGCCGTCATACCGCGCGTGACGGGTTACGAAACCCGTGGCCGTTCCCGTGAGCGCTCGACGAGAAGTAACCTGCCGGTTAAGCGCATCCCACTCTTGCTCGGTTACCCGCGGCGGCATTGCGCCGGGGCCGTTGCCCAGGTCGTCGCGCAACGTCTCCCGGATGACGTTGCCCACACCATCGTAGGCCAACTCGGTGATCCGACCCAGTGGCTCCGTACGCAGGATCAGACGCCCCGCAAGGTCGTATTCGTAGCTGGTGGTCTGCGCTTGGGTGTCGGCGTCCTCCCAGGTGCTCTCGAACGACTTGCGACCCTCCTCGTCGTAGGTGATGAGGCGATTCGCCCCCGCGGCGTCGATCGCCCGGACCGGACGGCCCTCGTAGTCGAAAAACGTCGTCGACAACCGACCGAGCGCATCCCGACGACGCTCCTCACGCGTGATGTCGACATACGTCACGGTCTCTTGGCTCTGGTCCGGATGCGTGGTCGTGAGCAGCCGACCCAGCGTGTCGTAGGTGAAGGTCGTCGTCCGCTCGAGCGCGTCGGTGGACGACACCGGGCGCGAGCGAACGTCCCAAGCGACCTCGGTTTCGCCACCCAAGGGATCGGTCTCCAGGCTGCGGTTGCCGTACGCGTCGTAGTCGAAGAAGGTCGTCTGATTGCGCGGGTCGGTCGTGCTCCGGCGGTCGCCGTTGGGCAGGTAGGCGTGCGATGTCTTGTAACTGGCCGTACCACCCGCCGCCTCGTCGACGACAACCCGCTCCTCGGTACGGTTGCCCGTGGCGTCGTAGCTGAAGCTTGTTGTGCCGCCAGCGCGGTCGGTTGCCGTATCGACCCGGTCTTTGATGGGACGATCAAAACTGCCAGGCGGGTGGTAGCTGCGGGCATTGGAGTCGATGTGCGTCCGCCCGTCGAAGTCCTGGACCGTCACCCGCTCCGTGAGCACGTTGCCATGCTCGTCGTAGGTGAAATCGGTCACGTAGCCATTGCCGTCGGTGCGCTGCTCCAGCAGCACATCATTCGCGGCCCAGACCATCAACGTTTCGTTCTGCTCCGGATCGACAATCCGGAGCGGACTCCCGTACGTGTTGAATTCGTACTGGGTCTCGGCATCGAACGTGTCCCGCACCGATGTCGTGTTTGCCACCAGGTCGTACGCGAACGTCGCACGTCCCTCGGAGAGCAACGAGCCCGCGTTGTACACCGACCAGGTCGTTTCGGTGACCCGCGTTTGTGGCAGCGTGATCTCGAACCCCACCTGCGCCGAGAACGATCCGTACGCGAACGCGCGAGTCCCACCGCGCGACTCGTTGTGCACCGATACCAAATGCTGCCGCAAAGATGAGCCGGCTTGCACGTCGTATGTGTACGACTCGCTACGCAGCGCCTCGCGGTCGGCCTGGATCAAGTTCCCGAACGCGTCGTAGGTGAAGCGTACGGCCATGCCGTCGGGACCCCGCACCTCGGTGAGCAGCGCCTGCGGAGCTTCGAACCGCAACGCGGTCAGGGTGTACGAAAACAGCAGGCTGCGACCACTGCTGTCGCTAACCGACAACACCTTGGTGGCACTCTCACCCCCGGCGTAGTTGATGGTCGTCACGTTGCCGTTGGGGTCGGAGATGGCGACCAGGCGATAGCGGCCACTTTCGAAGGGCTGGTAGAGGTATCGATTGCCCGACTTCGTGTAGTACGCAAACCCGTCGGACTCGAGGGCCAGCGACCCATGAAAGCCGGCCAAGGGCACAAAGCCGTCGGGTCCCGGTGCGAAGCGGGTACCCGCGCCTTCGCCGCCGGTCACCACCATCTCGCCACAGCCAGTCGCGATCAGCAGCGACTCGTAGTTGTGGCTCCAGCCCACGCCCATCCAACCCGCCTCTTCACCACTGGTGCTGGCGTAGTTGCGGCGGAACGCCAACGGCACGCCCCGGCCCGGCAAGCTCAGGTCCTCTCGACCCACGACCAAACTGCCATTCCACAAGTTGACGTCGCGGTGGCGAATGTGGCCCACCGGCAGACGATCACGCACCACCTGCGCGGAGATGGCGCTGCCGGTCACCATCTCGACCTCGCCGTCGTTGTTGGTCGCCGTCAACTCCATGCGGTAGCGCCCAGCCAGCAAGTCGTCGGGGGTGACCACCACGCTTTGCGGGCCGGCATCAAAGTCTTGTTGGTTCACCAAGGTGATCGGGAAATCGGAGATGATCAGTTCGCCACTGGTCTCGACACCCTCGATGGCGCGGAACGCCAAGGTCACCGTCGCGTCTTGCACCAAGTCGAAATCGAAGGTCGTGGGGCTGGCGCACGAGCGGCCGTTCAAGATGTCGACATCGATCGATACCGACAGCCCCCGCTCGTAGTCGCGGATGATCGGCAGGCCGAGCGGTACGGGCACCGGGTCGGAGCGAATCTCGTGGTTGCCGCCCAAGGCAACGGCTACCCGCGTCTCGTAGGTCCCAGCCGGGTCCAACCCGTCGAACAGGCGGAACGTGGCTTTGCCTTCTTGACCGATCCGAGATTCGATGATCGTCGGTTCTGGGCCGTCGACCCGTAACAGGTCCACGAACACCACCGTTGGGGGCTCGTAGTCGAGCGGCATGATCTCGTACTCGACGGTGATCGGCGCTACGGGCGAGCCATCAACCGTCAACTGAAGCCGCCCGGGAGAAAGCTGGGTGATCAGTGGCGTTACCGACCAGAAGTGGTCAAACCCGATAGCCTCCCAATCCAAAGAAATGGGCTCAATCGAATACTGACCGCCGAGGATCCCCACGATCTGTTGCGGGGTCGCGTTCGACAAGTCGGTCGCCGCCAGGGTGTCGTTGATAGCGACGATTTCGGCATCGGAAACGAATCGGGGCAAAAAGCGCACAACCGCCCCCACGATCGAAATCACGTCTCCGCTGACAACATTGACGCCCGGCTCGCTGCCCGCGAAGGCCTCTGCCTGGAATGGAGACGAGGTCGAAAGCAAGGATGTCGGCGCAACGCTCCCACCGTCGCTGACCGAAAGATCGACATCCAACGTCTCGACGTCGATGAGCTGGTACGTTATAGAAGGCCGCCTGCCATTCCAATAGGCGACGATATCCGGGAACCGACCATAGTCACTCTGAAAACCACCATGACCAACCCGAGGTAGGTATTCAATCGCGTCCGGCTTGCGGTGCCAGACACGACCGCTCACCGGTCGGTCGAGGCGATGACCGCTGCGAGTCGCATTGACGCTGTTGGTCACCGCGTTGAGCACGAAGTCCTCACCAAACCCGCCAAACGGACCACAACTCCCGTTCGGTGACGTTGAAAAGAGTTGCGGATACCGGTAAAGAACGGAATCCGCGCCGGCCGCGGAAGCGCGGACACGATAGAGGTGTAGCGGGCTGTTGCCGGCGAGGACACCAGCGGGCGCCCCGATCGGCGATGACGCTACAACGATGGACTGATCTCCGCACTCGCCCAAGATCGGCCGAAGGTTCGGGCAACCAACCGGATGGAACTCAGCGTCGAGGAAGCCCTCGAAGACTGCCGCATTCCGCAGATCGCTGGGTTCGTTGGTGCATTCGTCGGCCAACGAGATGAGCGGCAGGACCTCAAACAAGACATCTGCATTCGAAATCGGATTGCCGAAAGCATCTTCAGTAAGCACCCGGATGCTATCGATCCATCGATGCGGTTGGTCGATGATCAAGGAGTGTTCGAGTACAGGATCGGCGTAGCGGGCGTCGCGAAGCTGGGCTACGGCGCCCGGAAACGCCAGCAACTCGAAGGGTCGCTCGATGGTGGCGACGCCGGCGTGGCCCACCACAGATGCATCGATCCACTGCACCGAAACACGGGTAGAGAAACGATCGAGAGTATCTTTGAACACGAAACGTGGATTAACGCTGGTATCGCTGCCATACCGGAGCGGAACCGAAGCAATGCCCCTACCATCGGACTCGATCGTGATGTTCGATCCTTCGTTGTTGCCATCGCCGACACGGCCGCCGCCCTCGATCGTGGAAAAGGTGACCAGCGCACCCACCACCGGCCGGTCCTCGGCGTCGATTACCCGCACGGCGAGTGGCTCGCTCAGCGCGTCGACAGTGCCCTCTTGGAAATCGGTGCTGTCGATTTTCTCGATCGCCACCGCCGCCAGAGGGTCGTTGTTGGGTTCGGGTTCGTAGGGGTCGGAAAGCGAGAACTCGATGGCCGCCACCGGCCATTCCCCGGGCGCCGCCGCCGTGGCACCGCCCCCGAGTGGTTCTTCGGCCAGTGCACCGGCAATGAAATACCCAGCCGCGCCGCTACCTGACGGGGCGAACGCGCGCCAGACGGCGCCTTGCCAGGCCAAAAGCGTCACTGGCGCGACCGGGATCTCCACCGTCAGCCCGGCTTGCACACAGGCCGTGACTTCGTCGAGCACGGTTTGTGGGTGGGCCAAGGTGGGCAGCATGGTCGCGAGGTTGCCCGCGTTGACCGTTACCACCGTGGTGCCCGCTTGGCGCGCCAGACCCAGGCCTTTGTCGGCCGAGATGCCCGCAACCAAGAAATCGTCTTCGAAGACCTGATTCTCGAGCGCCGACCCTTGAAGGGCCGCGAGCTTCAACCAAACACGACTGTCGTCGCCGTCCGCCCCGCCGGAGCGTGCGATCGGCTCGGCGATGCGCAACGCGGCGTCGAGGTCGACCCCTTGCCACACTACCTGCTCGGGCAGGCCGAACAACGAAGCAACGGTCACCCGGTTGAGGACCAAAGCAACCCACGGCAGCGGCCGGATCACCCGCACATCCAGCACGTCGGCGAGCGTCTCTTCGGCCTGGTCCCACCGGCTGCCGTAGTCGCGCGCCAGGGTGCCCAGCAAACGGGCACCGACATGCTCCGTGTCATTGGGATCGGCTTCGGGATCGGTATCGAATGGGCCGAGCGGCCCGGTCGTGGGACCGCCGATGCCGACTGCCAGATAGCTGCCGGCAACCACCGTCTGGGTGATCGCCTCACCGTTGCCGCCATCGTCCCAGGGTCCGCGCAGTGTGATCTCGAATGGATGAGCGACCCCCAGCCCCACCGGCGCGCCGGTGGCCATCACCCGGCCATTGACCTTAACCTGAGGCCGTACATCGACCAAAAACGCTGGTACCTGGCCGAGGCCACCGAAGAGGTTGATCGTATTGTGGTCGTCGACCGTGGCCGGCAGGTAGGAAAGCGTGACGCGCCGCGCATGCACCAGCTCGTCGATCGGCAGCACAACCTCGAGAAGGGACGGCGCCTGCGGGTCATTGGGGTCGGGTACGACCATGGTGACCGAGTGCCGTTGGGCATCCTCGAGCGCGGCCGCTTCACCGGTAATCGCCACCACCGAGACCGACGTGCTGCTCGGCACCAGACCCAAGACTTCGGCAATGGGCGTGGTGGTGGCCAACTGCTGATCGAACGTGCCACCGCCCTGGTCGGTCAAATAGGTCTCGATGTCGCGCCGCAGCGCGTCGAGCGGCTCGAGGGCCTGAGGCGCCGCCAGGTAGGCATCGATGAAGGTGGTGGCCGAGAAGCCCATGGCGTCCAACACATTCGTCGCCGGTGTGCGGACGAATGCCTGGACAGAAGGCATCAGCGGCACCCAGGTGCGGCCGCTGAAATCGACCACCGCGCCACGGTAGTTGGTATAGGGCAGGTGCGCGCTTACCCAGGTATGGGCCACGCGCACGGCACCCACGGTGCCGCCTTGGATGACCGGTTCGTGGGCGATGCCGGCACGGGTCAATGCCGCGACAACGAATGGTCCTTCGACTCCCAAGCTGTTTGCGGCTTGGCCGATCGGCAGCTGGATCACGCCATGAACATAGCGCGTCGCGGCACCGCTGGAACGCAACAGGGCGATCAAGAGGCTCGCCTGGTCGACGTCGTTGCCGCGACCGGCGCGCAGGGTCCCCAGCGCGCCACGCATGCTGCCGGCGTACCACTCGGTGGCGATCTCGTTGCGCACGAACTCGACGATCCGTACCGGGTCGTAGCCCAATGCTTCGGCTTGCAGCAGGATCTCTTCGGCCAAGGGCGCCGATGGGCTGCTCGCGAGATCGGATGGCGCCGGCTCCACGCCGGCCGCATCGAGGTAACTGGGCACGATCGTGGGTTCGACAACCGGCGCACGTGGCGCCAAGGCCGCCCGCCGAAACGGCAGTTGGCTGGCTCGCAACACGGAAGTCGGCGCCGCGGCGCCGCGCGCCCGTTCGATCGCCGGCAACATCGCCGCGACGGCATCGGCTGCCCGCTGGGTGGCAGCCACACGGGCGCGCCCTTTCGTGGTTGGCGAGTCACTTGTCGTTGCCCGGCCCGGGGTCGTTGCCAAGCCCGTGTCAGACGGCGTTGTGAGCGCTTTCATGGCAGGTGCGAGCGCTGCAATCAGGCTCTCGACGCGCTCACGGTGATGCCCACGCGCGTCCGCTAGCCGTTCGAAGGCCTGGGCACTGCCTTCCGCGGCGAGCAGCCGCGTCCCGATGTCGTCGAGCCGCGCCTTCGCGAGCAGCGAGGCGGCTTGTAGCTCGGCCCATGCCGCGCCCAGCGTGGACGGGTCGGCTTGCACCAGGGCATCGAGCGCACGGTCGATCCGTGCGCCGGTCTGCTGCTTCGGCGGCTGAGGCCGACGGTCTCGGGGCTGAGCGGAGATGGCCGCCAGCGCCGACTGCACCGACCGTAATGTCCCTTGCTCGGCGCCCCGGGCCAGGTTCTCGACCCATGTTTGGGCGGCCTTCGCAGCGACCTCGCCTCGCACGGTTGTCTCGGCCGCGGTTGGCTCGGCCGCGGTTGGCTCGGCCGCGGTTGGCTTTGGACCGCCTTGCTGGGCGCTCAGCGCGCCGCCAACGACCATCATTGCCACGCACGCCAACACTGAACCGGCACGCAGCCACCGGCGGTAGGCTCCTTGCCCTTGATCTCGATCGGTGCTCACGGCGCTGCTCCCCTTCGCTTGCCTGTTGATCATCAGTTGCCACCATCGGAATCGGAGTCGCTATCCGAATCACTGTCCGAATCACTGTCCGAATCACTGTCCGAATCACTGTCGCTGTCGTCGTCGTTACAGGACGACTGGTTGAAGTCCTCCAAGGCCGCTTTCAAGTCCATCGCCAGCGTCTTCGCGGCGCCCTTTGGTTTGCTTCCCGGAGGATGGTCCGTGAGGAAAGCGTGGGCTTGATCGACGGTCGATTGGATCGACGTTCCGTCGGCTCCGGTGAGCAGGTTGAACATCGTGGCCACCAACGCGCTGGCCAGCTTGGTGGCTTCACCGCCACCGGCATTGATCAGGTCAACCAGACCCGCTTGGTCGTAGACCCACACCCCGATCACCATGGCATCAACCGGCCAATGCTCGGTGTGATCGCGCCAGAAGCTCCGTGGCTGCGGGCAGAAGTCGTCATTGACGATCGTGCCCACACCCACGGGATCGAGCAGCAGGGTGCCGGTACCCGCCACCAGATTCGCCAGGGTGATGGTGAACGTCTCATGCACTTCGTCATCGGTATCGCCCGCGATCGGCACGTTCACCTCGGTGGTGGTCTCGCCAGCGATCAGTACCGCCGTACCGCTTGCCGCGACGTAGTCCTCACCCGCGGTCGCAGTGTCGTCGGCGGTGGCCCAATCCACTTGGATGTCGCTACCGAGAGCGCAGCTCGCACGCAGGGTGAAGGCGAGATCATGTAGGTCGGTGTCACCCTCGACGATTTCGGCGTCGTCCACCGAAACCAACGGTGGACCGATCGGCCGCAACGCCAAGGCATCGAAGTAGCCATCGTTGCGCTGGCCTGGATCACTGCCACCGCCCGAATCGGAATCACTATCGGAATCGGAATCGGAGTCCGAGTCCGAGTCGCTGTCGGAATCCGAATCGCTATCCGAATCGGAATCGCCATCCGAATCGGAATCACCGTCCGGATCGGCAGTGATCACGGCGGTCGAGAGCAGCCGTACCCGTACCAGGCGGGTTCCCGGCGGCGCGGCGCGGAGGTCGTAGAGCAGGGTCCACTCCTCGACGCTGACCGGGGCGTCCGAGGTGAAAGCGTCGAGCACCACACCATCGGCGGCATTGCGGTATTCGACGACAATACGCGCGGCATCTGGCGGTATCTCCTCGGCGACGCG
The DNA here is from genome assembly GCA_965250305.1 of Candidatus Multivoradales bacterium. GTDB lineage: Bacteria > Acidobacteriota > Thermoanaerobaculia > Multivoradales > J023 > J023. The sequence continues at coordinate 440,246 of CBDFNS010000020.1, forward strand.
CACGAAGCCTTCGAGCTCAAAGCTCAGGGTCCCCGTATCGATCGCGACGGCCAGCGAGGAAACGTCGATATCTTGCGTCAACTCGGCCATCTCGGCCGTGCCGGCCCAGAAGTACGCGCCGCCTTCGAAGGGATCCGGTGCCCCGAAGCGCTGCGCCCAATCGCTACCATCGACCTCTGTCCAGCCCGGAATCTCGCCACCGACGGGCAGCGCTTCCGCGCCCGGATTGACCAGCAGGTTGGGACCGACGCAACGCTCGTCATCGACGATCGTCGCGGTCCCGGTGGCGTCAGCAATCAAGGCGCCAATCGGGTTGGACAGGACCAAGGAGAACACCTCGTCGCCCTCGACGAGGGTATCGCCGAGAACCGGCACGATGACCGTTTCAGACAGCGCGCCAGGGGGAATCGTCAGCATGCCCGAAGTCGACTGGTAGTCGAGTCCGGCGGTCGCGGAACCAGCGTTGGGCGCATCCGAAACGGTGTTGAACGTCACCGAGACAGCCTCGGTGGCCGGCATGTCGAGCGTCACGGTGAAGACTGCCGCGACGGAATCGGCATTGCCCTCTACCACCGCCACATCATCCACAGCCAAGGTCACCACCACCGTGTCGACCACGAGAGCGGTGGCGGTTGGATCGTTCGCTGGCGGCGTGTCGGGATCGTCCGAGAGCACTTCGCCTCCGGTCCACGTCGCGACCGCCTGATTCGATACCGCATTGGCACCCGCCGCATCAGCCGTGACCGTGGTGGCGAAGGTGACCACCGCACGGGAGCCCGGTGTCAATGAACCCACCGCCACGCGCAGGGGATCGAGACTGTCGATCGTGCCCAGACTCGTTTGCACGGAGGCCAGATCCAGGCTCAGGCTGGGCGGCAGCACATCGTCCACCACGACGTCGGTTGCCGGGGCAGTCCCCACGTTCTCGACGGTCAATTGGTAGTGCACGGTGTCACCCACCATCGCAGGCGCCTGGGCAACGAGATCACGCTTGGCCAGCGTCATCGAGGCGCGGTTGACGATCGGCGTGATCGTGGGATCGGCGAAGCCGGGTCGGCGCGGATCGTCGGTCGAGACGTCCAGCAACTCGACGCTCGACACGGTCGCTTGGTTGACCAACTCGAGGAGGTCCGGGTTGGCTGCCAGGTCCACCGCGACCAGGAACGACACCGCACGTTCGTCGCCCGGCGCCAGGTCATCGAGCGCGATCTCGAGCGGGTCAAAACTGGCAATGGTGCCCGCATCGACGGTGACCGAGTCGCCCACCAACACAGCGTCATCCGGCAATGCGTCGACCAGCCATACGCCGGTGGCCGGGACCCAACCGCGGTTGATCACGGAGATTTGGTAAAGCACTTGGTCGCTACCGATGACGCCCAAGAAGTCGCCGGTCTTGGCAGCCACCAGATCGGGCCGGAGCCCAAGCGGCGTAACGGTTGGATCACTCGAGCCCGGTATCGACGGATCGTCACTCGCGATCACCGGCATTTCGGTACTCGACACCCAGGCCTGGTTGACAATCGCCTCGACACCCGTCGGCAAGTTGGCATCGATGGTGACGTCGAACTGGACCGCGAGCGTGGCACCGACCGCCACATCACCCAGGGAGATCACCAGCGGCACCTCGGAGACGACTGTGCCGCCCGTGGTGCCGCCAGCGGCTTGCACCGAGCCGGCTACCAATGTTGTATGCGTTGGCAGCGGATCGGTGATTGTCACTTCCGTGGCGTCGGCATGGCCTTCATTGTGGACCGAGAGGGTGTAGCGCAGCACGTCGCCTGGACCCGCGGCACCATTGCCGTCGGCATCGACATGGAGCGCCGCGGTTTTCGTCGCGACCAAGCGAGGCACGGCCGAGACAATCTCGAAATCGACGAATCGGCTCGACCGGTTACCCGCCAGGTCCTCGGCTTGGACCGTCAAACGGTGGTGTCCTTGCGCTTCGATCACCGTGCCTGAAACGTAGGGTGCGCCATCGAGGGTGATCGTCTCGGTCGCGGGATTCAGCTCGACGACGGTTACGAGCGCAGTGACCGGATCGGTGGTTACGTCGCCGTCCGCGACGCCCGCGATCGAAATCGCTGGCGGGGTGCGATCGACTACGAACGCGACGTCGCTCGTTTCGGCACGATTGCCGGCGCCATCGGTCGCCGCGGCGGCAACGGTGTGCGGACCTTCCGTCAAGCTGTCGAGATCGGTCCCCCACAGACCGCTGCCGAGTGCCGGTACGACCACCCAAACGCCGCCATCGAAGCGCGCCTCGACCGCCTGGATCATGGACAGGGCATCCGTCGCAGCTGCCTCGACCAACCCGCCGACACCGACGAACGTGCCCGCCAGCGGCGCCACGATCGTGACCGAGGGTGGTGTGCGGTCGACTATCGCGATATCGGCCACGTCGAGGGTGATCCACATGGCTGTGTCGTCGGTGTCGATGAGCTCGGCGTCGAACGCCACGACGTGCGTACCCAAGGCCAGGCCCGAGGTGTCGAAGTCGACCGTTCCCGTGATCGTGCCCGCCGCCACGCCACCCGAAAGGTCGGCGCTGGCCAGCGCCTCGCGCTCGATCGTCACCCCATCGGTGGCCAAGAGACGGACGCGAACAGGCAGGCTGCCGAGCGGCTCACCAGCGGTTTGCTGCACCGCCCAGTCGACCGTCAAGGTCTCGCCGGGTTCCGGCGAAACCGACGGTGGCTGGACTGATCCACTGACCGACGCTGACGTGACGATCAACTCGAGCGCCGCCTCCGCCTGGGCCAGAACCGCGCCCGATGCGCGCTCGATGGTAAACACGAGCCGGTAGGGTCCTGGGGCCGCGCCGAGACTCGGCCAGTCCCGACTGATCGTGGCAACGGATGTGGGCAGCAGCGAGCCGAGCGCCTGCTGGTAGCGCACCTGCTCGGTGTCGGCCGCGTCGAGAACCCGCACCACGGCGGTAGCTTCCGCCACCACCTCATTGCCGAGCACGTAGGCAAAGGTACCGGTCAGGCCAACCGTTGTACCAACGGGCAGATTGGTGCCGGAGGTTGCCGCGGTCGCTTGTAGATCGACCGTCGGCAAGATGGTGATCGCACGGACGGCTTCAGCCGTCCCAGTACTGGGGTCGGCCACCGTTGCGCGCACGCCGTAGCCACCAGCGAAAGTGGTTCTCGTGTCCCAGTTTGCGGCCACCGTCACCGACTCGCCCGTCCCCAGGACCACCGGCCGGCGATCGACCTCGGCCACTTGGAAACCGGCGCCGTCCACCACCGCGACCACCAACTCGCCCGCCAAGGGGCCGGCCGCGCTGACCACGGTCGAGATCGCAACCGCTTCGTTCATCCCGTAGGACGGCAGGTCTGTATTGACTTGCACCAAGACCCCAGCGCCAGGATCCACCACCACCAAACCACGTGTGGCCTCATTGTTCGACTCGCTGACCTCGTCGACCACATCGAACGGGTCCGCCACGGCGATGGCAGTGTAGAGCCCGGCCTCGCCGGCGAGCGAGAGCGAACGCTCCACGCGGTGGAAGCCGCCTGGGTCGAGCGCCGGCACCGTCTCGCCACCGGCGAGGTCGATGACGAGACCCTGGCCGACGAGCACCAACGACAAGGCGCTCGGCGTGGATGCCACCGTGCCGGCATTGCGCACGATCGCCGTCACCCGCACCTCGTCACCCACCGCCATCGCCGACGGCAAGACGATCAAGTCGCCCGCCAACAGGGTCAGGTCCGGCTTGGGTTGGCCGGCCACGCTGAGCACGATGGGCTCGGACTCGGCATTGTCGGCCAACGCGGTAAAGACGTTGTCACCACCGATCAGCGCGACGTCGTCGAATGCGAAGCGACCCGCTGGCGTCAACTTCACCAGGCCAATGGATTCCGGCATCCTCTCCGCCACATAGATAAATCCGTCGGCGGCCCAAGGCACCCCGGCCTGGGCCTGCAGATCAGAAGAGGGGGCGAAGATTTCAAGCTCCTCGTTGGTGGCCAGATCGAGGGTGCGAACCCGGGAGGTCCCGTCGATGAATGCGATCGCCGCACCATCCGGCGCCAAGGAGAGCGCCCTCGGATCGTGGGTCGCGCCGGTTCGCGGTGTGGCGATCCCCGACGCGAGGTCGTACGAGACAATCGCGCTCTCGGCGTCGAGATCGGTGCGGTAGAAAATGCGGTCACCAGAGGGTGACCAGATGGGTGCCGCGAAAACCACCTCCACCGCGACCGGCATCACCACGCCGACATCGAGATGGGCGAGCCGCAGCTCGTGGCCTTCGTAGTTGACGTAGGCCAGGCGGGTGCCGTCGGGAGACCAAGCGATCGGCCCGACGGTAGACACGGTCGGATCAACCAAGGTCCAGGTACCGCTCGCAATGTCGATGACATGCAGGCCCAGGCTTGGCCCGCGTGCAGCGGCCAAAGCCAAGCGCGTGCCATCGGGCGAAGGCACCGCGGCCGAGAAGGGGAAAGCATCATCGATCAGGGTCGTTACCGTACCGGTCGCCAACTCGACCCGGCCCACCGCTGTTCCCGAACCGAAGAACCCGAGGTTGGTTGCGAGCAGGCTTTCTCCGTCTGGCAACCAGTTGAAGCGGGTCGCACCTTCTCCTTCGAGCAACCCGAGCGGTGTAATGCTTCCAGATTCGATCTCGACCACAAACGGCGCGTACTCATCGGCAACCAGCAGTCTACGGCCATCGGGGCTCGGCTGATACGCGCCCTGGACGAATTCGTCCACGGTGCTGACGGTGGTCGCACCGGTGGTGACCGCTGCCACGGTGGTACCAAGCTCAGCACCGTCGCGATGCAATGTAACCGAAGCGCCGGGCGCCGCCCGTCCCACCACGTCCGCGGTAGGACCTTCGAGCGCCAGAACCCGCCCGGGCACCGTCGGAAAATGGAGTGTGGGCGCGCGGCCCGGGGCCAAATCTTCAGGAGTGCCCGATGCCTCGTTGGATGCGGCACCACGGTTGCCCGCGAGGTCGATCCCGGCAACCACGTAGTGGTACGTCACGCCGCTGGTCAGGCCTTCGTCGCGGTAGGACAATCCGGCGACCGTCGCGATGTCCGTGTAGGGGCCGCCCGGGGTCAAAGAACGCCGGACGACGTAGCCGTCGGCCACCGGACCCGCCCCTGGCGCCCAAGTCAGATCGAGGGCCGCGCCGGTGCTCACTCTGGCGACGGCCAGCGAAATGGGGGCGGCGGGCACGGCCACGGCGATCGTTACGGTGACCTCGTTCGAGGAATCGCTGGCATTGCCCGCCGCGTCCACCGCGCGCACCTGGTACCGGTACGTGCCGTTGGCAAGCAATGCATCGATATACGCCAGCACACCGAGGTCGGTGTGCTCGGCAATCTTGACGTCGTCGCGGTAGAGGTCGTACCGCGCGGCATCGGCAATCGAGGTCCAGGTCAGCTCGACATCGGAATCAGCAACCGTGGCGCTCAGCACCGGCGCCGCCGGTGGCGTCACATCGCCGACATCGAGCACGACCTCGTCCGAGGGTACGCTTTCGAACCCAAACAGATTGACCGCGGTGACCCGATAGCCAAACGTACCGTCGGGCGCGACGTCGGTGTAGGCAGTGGGCGCCACCAACGGCCGCTCGGCCACCGCCACCTCGGCCACGCGCACCCGTGGGCCGTATCCCGCCAGCTGGTCGTAGCTCCGGCCGATGAGCAGCCGCAGCCGGTCGCTGCGGTAGGGCTGATCGAGGGCCACCGTGACCGAGGTTTCGAGGTTGTCTTCGATGGTCGCCACCGCGACCCACGCCAGACCGGTCCACGCCTCGAGGGTGAAGTCGGCGGCCACATGGCGGACCTCATCACCACCGACGACCGCGGTGCCGAAGAGCACATCGACCGCGGACACCAGGCGCGTGCCGCCGAGGCCGAAGGACAGCCAGGCGCCGGCGGACGGGCCGAAAGCGACCCGCCAGTAGGTGGCGTCATCGCCATCGATGGCGTGGGCGGCCGGCGCGGACGACGGGTAGCTCGATGCCGCCGGGTCGGTGAGGCCCGTGACCGGCAGGTCCGCCAACAACGCGACACCGTCGCGCCATGGCCGGTAGCCGAGGATGTTCGCTTCCGGATTGGCGTCCCAGCCGAGATCGACGTCGAAGCCGTTGGCGACCGCCGCCAGCCCCTGCGGCTGACTCGGTGCCAATGCCGAGATGATTTGCACCGACGCCGGCTTGCTGCGGTTGCCCGCCGCATCTTCGACCGTCGCCGTGATGTCGTTGGCGCCCAACGCCAGGGACAGTGGAGCCGCAAAGGCGCCGGCATCATCCGTGGCCAGCGGCGGCAGCGCGGTGGTGCCGCCGGCATGGTCGATCGTCACGTTGACGGTCGCGGACGCGGCACCCGCACCGACGAGGTCCGACGCCGTGTCGGTGGTCGGGGTGGTTGGCTGGACCAGCGCCGGGGTGTACACCCGGGCCACCGACTTCTCTGAGCGCTCGCCCTGCAAGCCTTGGGTGTCGAATGCGCTGACGTGGTAGCGATAATCGTCGTCGGCCAAGCCGGGATCGAGCCACTCGGTGATGGCCGTATCGACCGTGGCAATCACGGCAAAGTCGCGGAGCAGGTGGTAGCCGTCGAGGTCGCTGACGCCGTCGAGCGCGTCCCAACGCACGGTGACGTCGCCGCCGGAGACCAGCGTCGTGACACCGGTCGGGGCCGGCGGCGGGGTCAAATCGCGGTAGAGCACCACAATCGACGCCGGCGCCGGGTCGGTTTGCGCCGAGGTGTCGGTGGCCACCGCCCGCAGCTCGATGTTATCGCCATAGCTCGAGCCGATGGCCAGCGGGTCGAGCGCGGCCTGGTACGGCGGCTCGAGGTCGGGGGCGTCCAGGTCGAGCCAGGTCGGCGCGCCGACCTCGCGGTATTGGAAACGCACCTCGGTGATATCGACATCGACGGCGGTCGCGACGACGCTCAGCACGTGCTCGAAGCGCGCACCATTGGTCGGTTCGACGATCACCGCGTGCGGCGGGCGCCCCTCGATGGTCACCGCCGCCGGCGGCGACGGGTCGCCGAGGTTGCCGGCGGTGTCGAGGGCATGGACTTCGTAGGTGAAGATTCCGTCCGGGCGCGCGAGATCACGGTAGGTCAGCGCGTCGATCAGGAATGGCGAAAGATCACCCACGACCGGACCGGTGGCATTGGCGACCCGGCCATCACGGAACAACAAGTAGCCGGCCAAGTCGGTATCGGCCACGGCGCTCCAGTCGAGCACCGCGTCACGACCGTCGGCCGTACCGGTGAGGGTGAGGGGCGCAGCGGGAGGTTGGTTGTCGACGACCACCACCAGCTCGGCCGTGCCGACGTTGCCCGTTTCGTCCTCGCCTTCGAGGCGCAAGGTCACCAGCGTCTCATCGGCATAGCCAAAGGTATCGAGCGTACCGAGCACGTCGAGCAACACCGGTACCGGTGACTGTCGCAACAACTGCGCTGCGCCACTCGCTGGTGTCGCCCACAGTCGGTATTCCGCGAAGTCGTCGGCGCTGGCCGCGGTGCCGCGAATCTCGACCAGACTACGTACACGCGCGCCATCGACCGGCGCCACCAGCAGAACCAGGGGCGGCGTTCGATCAATGTCCAGCGTCGCGGGCGTCGAATGCGCGCTTTCCTGGCCCGCGAGATCAACTGCCGTCACAGTCCAAACGAACGTGCCCTCGCCCAAGCCCAGGTCGAGGTAGGTTGGCCGCGAGCCAGAAACGGGGACCAGTGACGTGGTGATGCGAACACCACCGCGGTAAACATGATAGCCGGCCAGATCCGGTTCAGCATTGGGATCCCAATCGAGGCGACCGTCGCTGTCGTTCTCGAGCAGGGCCCCGAGACCGGTGGGCGCGGCGGGCGGCTGGGTGTCGACCGTCAGCGCAATCTCGACCGTGGTCGCGTGTCCGGGCTGGTCGCGCGCGACCAGCCGCAAGCGGTAGGCACCATCCGGTGGCAGCCCCTGCCAATCGTACAGCGTGCCACCAGACACCGATTCGAGCCCAGCGGTGAGCAGCGAGAATGCACTGGTCCCGGCGGGCGCGATCTCCAGGCGGAAGTCCAACAGATGGGCATCTTCGACCGTACCCGTGACACTCGTGGGACCGGTGACGAAACCACCATCTTCCGGCGCGCTCAACGCGGCGGTGGGCGCGGTGTTATCGACGGTCACGATCACGCGCGCCTCGGCGGTGTTGCCGGCAAGGTCTTCGACCGTCAGTCGCAGGGTGTAGAGACCATCCACCAAGCCCGCGATGGCCGCGGGGTCCCACACGAAGAGCGGTGCCGTGAGGACCTCGGACGTGTCCTCGTGCAGTGGCGTCCAGGCCGTGGGGTTCTGGCTGATCCCGATCTCCAGGCGCCACACCGCCAAGTTGAGGTCGGTAGCGGATCCAACTACCTCGACGGGCCCACCGACGGCGCCCAACACGGCAAGGGCCTCCGGCACCGTCAACTCCGCCACGGGTGGGGTGCGATCGACCGTGAAGTCACGCAGCAACTGACTGGCGATCAAGCCGGCGTCGATGGCGTCGAGGCGCAGGGTGTAGTCCCCCTCGCCCAGGGTGGTCCCTAGGGCGGCAAGGATTTGGTCATTACCATTCTCGGCGCCCTCGGTGACCGTCTGGAAGTCGCCCGACCCGCGGGACGCCACCGCCACGATGTAGCCATCGAGATGGGCATCGAGCACCGTGCCGCGCACGATCGTGTCGCCGCTCACGAAGGCAGATGGCGCCGTCAGGGCGAGCAGCGGCGCCGTGGCGTCGACGATCAACGGTACGCGCTCTTCTTGGAAGACGCCCGGGTTGTTGGCGAAGCGAACCACCAAAACCGCCTCGTAGTCACCATCGGCCACCAGATTGCCGCCATCGTTGCGGCCGTCCCAAACGCGCGTTTCGAGACCCGGATCGACGCTTTCGTTCGCGGCCAGCGTGCGCACCGTGACCCCGGTAGCGTTCTCGATCGTCAGATCAACCCGGCTGTCCGACGTCAAGCCAAACCGTAGCGCCGTCGTTTCGAGCACGCCGTCGCCGTTGGGCGCAATGTAGATCGGCACCGGCTCGAACAGGTTGATCAGCCCGAGATCCACGCCCAGGGTCAGCAGCTCGCGGGTCTCGGACCGGTAGCCCATGGCGTCGACCGCCCACAATCGGAGCGTCAAGTCACCTTCGAGGCCGAAGGTATTCCAGACCCCGATTCGACCCTCGTCGGTTCGAATCACCTCGACCGGCACGGTCTGCCAGGTGTCGGGGTCGTGGCTGAGCCCGAACTCGAGGGCGGACGCCGCAACGCCCGAGCCGAGGTCGACCACTTCCCAAACCAAAGGCACCATCACCGGCAACGGGTCGCCCGTGCGGGGCGCGGCAATACTCACCACCGGCGGGGTGGTGTCGACCACCAAGACGAAAGGAAGTTCCTGCGGACCAATGAGCGGCATCCGTGGGCGTACATCCACGTTGCCACAAGCGTCGGTTAGGTGGAATATCGCCTCGTAATCGCGATCCGCAACGAAGACGCCCGCATCGTTGCGGCCGTCCCAGGTGAGCGTGGTGGCACCGACCAGCGGAGCTTCGATTGCCAACCGGCGTACCGGCGTGATGGACGCCGAACAGGGAATCGTGCCGGGCGGGCAGTACCCATAGATCTCAGCGGTCATCGTCAACGCCTCACCCGCCTGCATCAATTCGATGTCGACGGAGTCGAGGGTGCCATCGCCATCCGGCGAGAAGACTGCTCGGGTCAGCTCGATCTCGAAGAAATCGACGTTGGCGTCGATCGTGACCTCTGGTACCGGCGCGCACACCAGGTGACCACCTTGATCGACCACCGCGACCTCGGTGGTGGCGCCGAGCGGGAACGACTTCTCGCCGGTGTCCCCTTCCCCTTCCCTGAACGGAATCCTGACTGCCGACGGCCGACTGCCAGCGCCGTAAGCCAAGAAGAGGGCCCGATCCCGATCGTCTCCGACTAAGGCTCGACCTTCGACGGTTCCGCACAGGGCCTGGCCATCGATCGGAAACGTGACTTCGACCGATGGCGGCACGACATCGATCGGCAACACCAGCCGATCTTCAGCCACATCATCGGTCTCGTTGCGCACACGGACCACCAGATCGTGGTCTCCTGGTGCGAAATCGGCGTGGCGGAGGGTAAAGGTAAGCTCCTCGCCGCTGACCGGCTGGACGACACTGGCCAGCAACTCCTCGCCGCCCGTGTCGTCAACTTCGCTCACCGTGAGCAACGCAAGCCGATCGAGGCCCGTACTGTCGATGGGCGTGACGCGCAGGTAGAGCTCGCCCGGGGGCGCAACACCGCAGGCCTCGGCAACCGCCACCGTCAATGCACTCTGAATCTCGAGGCAACGAACCGCGACCCCGCCGTCCACCGTGACCTCAGCTTGGATGACCTCCCCTGTTAGTGGGTCGAGGAACGGCCGAGCGCGCACCTGGAGGAGGGCTTGGTAGCTGGAACACGGTTGGAAGGGCGCGGGCGCCTCGAACAAGAACACCTGCTCGGAGCGTTGATCCACCAGCTCGATGGATTGCCACACCGCGTACGCCTCGTCGACATCACTGCGCATGAACAGCGAGATCGATTCGACCCCGGCCGGAAAAACGGCGATCGCCCATAGCAGCTCGTCGGACTCGACATCGAAACCGCCCGCCGTCACCATCTCGGCCAGTGCTTGCGTCACGGGAAGGTCCAAGAGCAAACTGCGTTCGGACACTTGGCCTTGAAACGCGACATTCGACCCGACGCCCTTGTACACCCGGAAAGCATTCGAGGTCAGGATTTGGCCTTCGGCATCTTCGGCCCGCACCCGGACGATGACTTCACCCTCGAAGCCGTTTGTTTCGGTGTCCCAAAGAAAGCTGAAGCTATGTTGGGCTGGTGCCGGATGCTCGTTGAGGAAACCCGGCACAACCTCGTCAACGAAAGTGTCGATCACCACGCTCTGCCACACACTGGCCTCCGGAGAACGGTATTCAAGCGTGACCGCGGTGATGGGCGCTCGCGCGGTCTCGCTCAGGACGATACGCACCGGACCGGCGCTTACCAAGCGCCCGTTCGCGGCACTGCCACCATCGGACGGGTTGCCGAAGGGCACCAAGAAATGTGGACCTTGCGGCGCCTCAGCGAGGCTGCCATCGGGCAACAGGTCAATGCCGCCCCAGGCCTGGTAGAGCGGCAGAAAGCCGGTACCGTCGGAATCCTCTGCGAGGTCACCAAAGGCGTTCACCATCACCTTTTCGGATCCGAGATCGGTGGTGGCCACGGCTTCGTTGCCCACGGCATCACGCGCGACGACCCGGTAGAGCAAGTTGGTAAAGAAGAGAATCTTCGAGGGTGATTCGACCGGAAACTTCACGTCGGTCCAGACGTTGGGTGCCGACGCAAAGGCTCGCTGGACGACCGTTTCCACGTCTTCGCCCAAGCGGTCCGGTGTCGCCGACCAAGCGAGGTGAGGCGCCAGCTCGACGAACTCGAACACACGCCCGGTCTGGTCCGAGGTCGCGGTGGCGTCGCGGTAGGGATCGAGCAACGCGATCGAGACCTCGGGTGGCGTGGTATCGACGATCACCGGCAACTCGAAGCCGGCGACCTCGACGCTGTAGCTACCGTCGGGGACCGGCAGGCCGCCGCCGTCGGTGCCGTTCCAGACTTCGCTGTGGGTAACGCCACCCACCGGGTGGCCCACGGGAATGACACGAACCGCGTTGCCGTCTTCATCGACCACGCGGATTTCGAGATTGACGGGCTCGAGTACCCGGTAGGTGAGCGTGAGCGTTTCGGCGACGCCGTCACCGTTGGGCGAAATGATGCCCGGAGCCACCTGGGCGTCGGCCACTGCGGGGCCGGCGATGGACGACACACGCTCGATGCGCTGACGCTGGTTGCCGGCTTGATCGCGAACGGTCAAGCGAACGAGGAAGCTGCCCGCCGCGGGCGGTACCCAAGTGAGGAACCGATCGTCGACCACTTGGACAGAGGAGGCGGGCGCGATGGGTCGCCAAACCTCGGGCGTGGCGGCGTTGGCGTAGTCCAGCTCCCAGGCTTCGAGGTGCACATCGGACGCGGTACCTTCGATGCGCACGCTGTTACCGTCGACATTCCGGCGAACCCGCAGGTCGGTCACCAAATTCATCAGCGACCGGGTTAGGAACTCGTGATTGCGCCGGATACCGGCACAGCCATCCGGCACCGACAGGAATCTCTGGCTGGTCGCCAGAATCCTTCCCGAACGGGCGAAACCACCGATTCGGGGCTCGGGCGGGTTGGTAAAGACCAGCACCTGCTGACGACCGCTATCCAGCCGCACCGAGAGATACCGGTCGGCATGGGGCTCGTTTTGGTCCTCGGCCAGCAGGCCAGCGACCAGAATCGAACGCTCTCCCGGCAGCCATTGCGCGCCGGCGGACACCGCGGGTGTACCGACGACATCGACCTTCAGCAGATCCGGACCGTGGGCGACCTTCTCGCCGTTTTCCTGGTATTGCGGCGCGGTCCACGCCACATGCTCCACCGTTCCGGCCGCGAAATCGAGAACGAGCACGCGCTCGTAGCGCCAGCCTTCAAGCAGAAAATACGGCAGGCCCATGTCATCCCGGCCCAGGCCATCGAAGAAACCGATGGTGACCGCCGCCTCATCACCGAACGACGACCAGGAGGTATCGACACCGGTGACCACGGGCATTCCGCCTTCCTGCACCAATTCCGTGGCGTAGTCCGGGATCAACTCGGTCGGCATGACCTCGATCAACGCCGCCACCGACACGCGTCCGAGCAGGTCGCCTCGACGGTTGTAGCCCACGACATCGGTACCGTCGACGCCGACGGCCATGTTGCCACCGGGTGTCCAACCGACGACCGGCACTGTGTTCTGCTGACTCGTCTCGAGGTCGATGAGCAAACTTCTTTCAACGATCAGCCCTCGTTGGTCCGGTGCCAATGAAAAAGATTCGGCGAAGAAGAGGGAAGAGCTGGTGAGGAGTACCGTCGGCGCCGCGCCGTCGAGCGGCACGCTGAGCAGCTGCTGCGCCTTGTCGATCACCAACACCGAGGCCGCGTCGGGCCCGAATCCGATCATCTGGTAGTCGCCGTTGATGCCGACACCGTCGAGAATCAAGGTGCGGCCGGCGCCTGACGCGTCGGCGACCCAAAGTTGAGAGTCGTGAATGTCACGCTCGAAGGCGATCCACGCGATGCGCGAGCCGTCGGCCGATACGGCCATGCCGGCGGCGTCGAATCGACTTTCAATGGTTCCATTGGCGTTGGTGACAACGAAGGCCGACGAGTCGATGATGGCCTTGACCCCCGAGCCGTCGAGCGCCATTCGGTAGATGCCGGTCAGCGGCGGCGTTTGCTGCTCATCCTCAATGAGGAAGTAGATCCGCTCTTCGTCGGGCGACAGGATTAGCTGCTGGGCGGTGGGGTTTTGACACGTGACGTTGTGGACCAGCTGCCAAGGTGTGCCAATGGCGTCGAGCAGGCTCGAGCGGTTGGTATCGATCACCACCTCGGCGCTGCCCAGCACCCCATCGGCCACCGGGTCGACGACTTGCAACAGGTAGGAAGCGTCCGCCATCAGGCGGCCCCGTTCGTCGCGACCGTCCCACACCAACTCACCGCTGCCGTCGGTAGCGCGCGGCGGATCGACGAACGTCCGCGCGACCCGGCCACCCTCGGTGACCACTTCGACGTTGACCGTTGGCGCATCGCCCGCCCTGAAGAACAGCCGCGCCTCATCTCGAGCGCCGTCACCGTTGGGCGAGATGAGAGGGTGGTCGACCGCGGCGGCACCCTGTTGGACCCCAAACGTACGGGTCACCGCATTGTTGGTCTCGCTCTGTTCTTCGACCGTGCCCAGCGGATCGACAGCGACGTTCACGGCCTGCGATGCCTGGTCGGCCGCGACCGTCCACGTAAAGACCGCGTTGGCGCTGGTGCCACCGTCGATCAATGGCAACACCACCATCGGCGCCAACGGCCCGTCAGCGTCCGAGGCTTCGACCACGACGTTCGGTGCGGGTTGCTCGCCGAGGTTGTCGACCATGACGGTGAGGGTGACTTGATCCCCAGGCCGCGGGAATGGTGGCGTCAAGCTCAAGGCCGCCACCGAGATCGCGAGATCGGGCAAGCTCTCGACCATTAAGGGTGCGAAAATCTGATTGTCCGTTTCGTCGATCTCTTCGATCACACCTGCGGGGTCGACGCGAACGAAGATCAACCGGTCAGCGCTCGTCGGCACACGGTTCCAGACGATCGTCACCGGCTGGCTGGCACCGGCATCGAGGCTCGGCAGCACCACGGGCGCCGCGACCGGCACGCCACCCTCGTCCGGGTTGCCGTCGTAGGCCACTACCGCAACATCCGTCGCACTGACATTGCCGGTGTTTTCGACGGTCACACCAATCGACAGCGCGGACCCTTCGAGCGCCGGCTGGGGCACGAAGCTGACCTGTCCCACTTCGACATGGAGGTTGGCGAGGGCCAGGCTGGTGGCATCGAAGGCCATCGCCGCGGCATTGTTGACGGTGTTGGTCTCGATCACGCCCAAGCCGTCCAGCTCGGCGCGCAACACCAGCGGACCCTCTCGATCAACCCGCCAAGTAACCGCCAACGTTTTTTCTTCACCGGCGAGCAGGAACACCGAGCGGCTCGGCAAATCGGTCAGCTCGACGCCATCGTCGATCTGTAGGCGCAGCTCCGCGGCCTGCGGCAGGTCGATGGTGCCTCGGTTGCGCACCGCCACCGCGAAGGTGGCATCCGCACCGACGATGGCCGAGCCGACCAAGGTCAGATCCGCGTCGGTGATTTCGAGATCCCGCGTCGGTATGGGTTTGACCAACGTCACCGCCGTGTTGTTGTCTTCGTCGGTCTCGGCGACCTCGCCATCGGGATCCACCGCCGCGCGGATCTCGAGGTCTCCCCCTTGGTCGAGGACATGACTGAGGTTGATCAACACGTTCGAGCGTGCCGCCACATCGACCCGCCTATCGTCGATCACGAGCGCTTCGTTTGGTGCCGCGGGCGAACCAGCCGTCACCAGCACACGCACAGCCTGTGCCTCGGTCAAGCCGAGGTTGCGCACATTGACCAGCACCGTCAACGTGGTCGGCAGACTGTCCGGCTGACCCGGGGTTGCGTTCACGTCCACCGCTCGCAGCTCGAGCTCAGGTCCGGCAGGCGGCGGCGCGACGGCTACGGTGAGGGTAGCGGTGTTGTCGTTCTCGATCGCTTCACTCACCAGGGCGTCGGGATCGATCGCGACAATGAGCTCATGCACACCGGCAAGGTTCAGCGTGTCCCAAAACGCCACCAGCTCAATCTGCTCATTGCCGCCGAGGGCCGGCACCGTGAGCGCCGCGATCGTCGTGCCGCCGGCCTGCGGATCGCCGTCGTACCAAACCAGGGCCGTTTCGGGCGCCGGGCTGCCCGAGACATTGGCCACAACGGCGGTCAGAGACACGCGCTCGCCGTCGTCGGGATCGGCCGGCAAGGCGGCAGGTGCCACGGCGAACAGCCAATTCGGGCGCTGGCTGTTGCGCAGGGCCCGCACCGCCAGGGCCGTGGCGTAGACACTGCCATCCCAGCTGCCGTCGTCACGCTGGCGGCTGTCGAGGTAGGCCTCGGCGGCGGCGCGGTCGGCCAAGGCCAGCGCGTCGTTGGCCAACCCCGCCACCAGTACCTGGGCGGTGCCATGGGATGAGCTCGGGCTGTCGCCGAAGCCACCGTCGACGCCGTTCTGTTGGCTCGCGAGCCACGTCGCCGCTGGTCCTTGTGCCGACAAAACGGAGCCCGCCAACGCCAACGATTCGAGCACCGCCGCCGTGACACTGCTGCGCGGTGGCCCGCCAACCACATGTGGCCAACCGCCAGCAGCGGCCTGGGCGCTCTCGAGGAAGGTCTCTGCCCGAGCCAGGATGGTGGCAGGCACACCACGTGGCGCGAGTGCCGCCAAGGCAAGAGACGTATCGAGTGCCTCGCTGTCGTAGCCCGCGGCAAGGCCCCAGCCGCCGTCGGTATTTTGACGACCCGCAAGCTCCGCCCGCAGCGCCGTCGTATCCGCTGCCAAACGCTCGAGGCCGATCAACTGGCGAGCGACGAAGTCGAGGGTCGCGGGGGACTGCAGACTGAGCCACGAACCGACCGCCAGACCGCCATCGAACATCGGATCGAGGTCGAGCAAGGTTTCTGCGGCCACCTGCGTGTCGCGAAGGCGGGTACCTTCTCGATCCTGCCAATACCCGGCGGTGGTTTGCTGCTCCCGCAGCCATGCGAGTGCCAGGTCGACATCGGCGGGCTGGCCGCTAGGCGAACCGCCATCCACCGGGGTTGGCTCCCCGGTCGTACCTTGGGTTACACCCGGCGGGAAAACCTCCATGACCCCCCGGCCACCGGTGAGCACCGAGAAGCGGGTTGCAAACGCCGCGCGCAGACGATGAATCGCCAGCTGCTGGGCCGCGGTCATGGTCTCACCGGGCCGGACGACGAAGGCAAAGCCGGCACGAAACGCGCGTTGGGCCTCGCCCGCCACGGGTTGACGCAAGCCCTCCGCGGCAATGATGTCGGCCACCGACACGGTTTCGGCGGTGCCGGTGACGGTACCGGACACGTCGGACACGTCGGTGGGGTCGGCGTCGGAACTGGCGATCAAAGTGAAATTGGGGACCTCACCGGCGTTGTAAAAGCCTGCCAAGTAGAGGTCGAGCGGACTGTAGATGCGCCGCGCGGCGACAATCGAAAAGGTGCCGTCGGCGTTGTCACGCCAATCGTGTCCGTACATCACGGAAGCGTCGGTGTCGAGCAGGTAGCTCCAATGGGCGTTTGATTCTCCCAACAGGTCACCGCGTGGCGCCGGGTCTCCGCCGGCTTGAAAGTCGACGAAACAGCACCACTGGTGCATGACCTCATGCGCCAGGACTCCCATCGTGAAGTCGAAACCCGGCTGCTTTGGATCCGTTACCCAGCGGGTGAGGGCCGCCATATCGACGTAACCCTGGAGCCGCTCGTCACTGCCAAAACTGGCCCCGTTGTCGAAGGTGTCGCCGCCAATCCCACTGATCGCATTGCGGGCGCCGAGGTGAAACGCCACGGCTTCACCGGTCTCGTACTCGAAACCGCTGAAGACGACCAAGAAATCGAAGACGTCGGGAAACGTCTCGTAGAACGTTTGCGCCACTGCTTGACGCGGACCGAAGTTGGAAACACCTTCAATTTCTTTATCGAAGTTACCCGCTACTTCGATCACCGCGATGTGGTCGCGCACCGATTTCAGCGTGGCGATGGTCGAGTGGTCTTTCGTCGCGATCGCTCCCGGATCGTCCGGGAGCACGCGGTAGGACTCACCGGTCACGGGCGATGCCACCATCAGCCCAGCAAAGATCAACCCAGCCGAGATCAACCCACGCGACAGCAAACACCGAAAATCTGTCATGAGACGGAGCCCCTCGAAAACATTACGCGGTCAGGTCGACCGCGCAGGCTTTCGGTACCGTTGCAATGTTGGCGAGCCGATCAAGGCCCGCCGTTTCCTTCCACTTCCTCCGCGGCCATCCGCGGTTCTCCCCCATCGGCGATCGGCTGCACGACTTCGTTAGGCGGCCCCTGTCGTCGCAACACGCGAACGCGCGATCCGCTCTCCCCGGATCGGCGAACATCAACCCAAACCCCTACTAATTCCGAGGTCACCACAGCTGAGCCGGACAAATCGCCGCTCGGAGTCGGCGCGGTCGGAGCCAAGCGATAGCGCAGCACCAACTTGTCCTTGGTGACCGCTTCCACTGTTGCGCGCCCGTCGAGCAACGCGTCGCCAACCTCGACAATCCGCAACACCTCGTCACCCTCGTCGATGACCGCGCGATTCGAGGCCGCATCGACAGAGATGAGCGCGAAGCGCGCCAGCGGTTCCGGCACAGTCGACGCGGTCCCCTCCGGACGTGAGATCACGGTGCCATCAGCGCACACATCGGTCACAACGAAGGCCACGAGCAGACCGACTATCGTCAGGACCCGCGATCTCGCAGTCCCAGTGTTCCGTAACAAAAATGGCCACATGCTGATATTTCTTACTTTCGTCGTACTTGTTCTCGATCCTTCCATCGATTCCTCCGTCCCGCAAGCCCATTTCAAACGAAATCGCCGTCCGCGACCACAGCAGCGACCACAGCAGCGACCACAGCAGCGACCACAGCAGCGACCACAGCAGCGACCACAGCAAGCCTCATTGGTACTCGCGTAATTGGTCGGCAAATTGCCCCATCGCGTTACAAAAAAGTTTTCATCTTTTCTCTTTCGGTCGTGCCACGCCACAAACACCCGCGTTTCGTGCTGATATCGGCCCTGTTGAGAATCAGCTATTATCTAGGCATGCCGCCTCTTCTCTTGCTGCTGCTCAGCCTGGTGCCGCTCGCGTTCGCCCCCTTGCTGGCGTCTTGGGCCGGCAGATCGGTCGCGGCATTCGTCGCGCTCGATGCGTTCGTGGCGGTAACCATTGCCGGGGTGGCCGTAAGCCACATCCTGCCGGAAGCAATCCACGAAGCGGGGTGGTGGGCGCTCGCCATCGCGCTGATCGGATTCTTGTTGCCGATCGGCTTGCACCTGGGCCTGCACAAGTTGGAAGCCAAGGCCATGCCGGCGCTGGTGGCGGCGGTGCTCGCCGGCCTGGCGCTGCACGCGGTAGCCGACGGGGTGGCGTTGGTCAGCCAAGCGGGAAACGCCCACGGTCATGACCACGCGACCGCCGGCACACTGCTCCCAACGGCCGTGGTGCTGCACCGGCTGCCCGAGGCGCTCGCTATTTGGTGGTTCGCTCGTCCTGTCCTCGGCCGCACCACGGCGGTCGCCATGTTGCTGGCGATTGGTAGCGCGACGCTCGCCGGATTTTTCGCCGCCAGCCATGGGTCCGAATTCCTCGCCGGCCCCCAGATTGCCTTGGTGCACGCCTTCGTGGTCGGCATGCTGTTTCATGTCCTGCTCGGTCATCACCGCCCCAAGCACGATGGCGACGGGTTGCCAACCATGCCGCTGATCGTGGGTGGCGGCGCCGGTGTCGCCTTCCTGGTCGCTGCCCTGGTTCTCATGCCAAGCACACTGCCGGCGGGCCCCATGAGAACGTTCGGGCCCTTGGCGACAATGGCGGTCGTCATCTTCGCCCTGGTCTCGCGCACTGGTCGCGGCGCACCGCACACCCACTGACGCACGGCGCATGGAAGGGCGAGTCCACGGTCGCGATGGAGCACTCTGCTCTGACCCGCGGCACACATTCGCACAGTTGTACGGATCCGGACATCGGTTGGCGGTCGAGATTCGATCGCGTCATCGAGTAGGATCCGCTGCCAAGGAGGAATCTCATGACCACGACTGAGGCCCGTCAGGGCTCCCGCTTCGCGCTGACCGTCGGCCTCGCCGCGCTGTTTGCTGGCCTTTGGCTCTTTCTCGATGCCCAGAACATCGGTGTCCCGCCCTTCAAGCAACTGTGGCCCACACTCTTCTTTCTGGCCGCCGCGGCGGCGTTGGTGGACTACCTCTTCTTGAGCAAGCGACCCGCCGCCGCCGGTTTCGCGTTGGCGTGGTTTGGCTTTGGCATCCTCGGTTTCGCGGGCACGTACCACTACACCAGCTGGGCAAGAATTCTCGATTGGTTGCCCAGCTTGCCGACCATCGTTGGCCTATCGTTCCTCACCACCTGGTTCGCAGGCGGACGACGAGGTGACAATTTGCCCGTGGCGGGCGGTATTTTGGTCGGTCTCGGTTTGATGGGTTTCGCTGCCCGCTTCGACATCCTCAAGCGCATTCTGCCGTCGGCGCAGGTTCTTTGGGCGGTCTTGCTTCTGGCTGGTGGCGGCTTCCTGGTGTACCGGGCCCTGGCATCGAACAAGGGATAGCGAGGTGCCGCCTCAGACCGACGAGTGGTGTACCCGCTGCGAGGGCCGAACGGAAAATCCCCCTCCAGCTCCCCAACCACGGACTCAGCTTCTTTATAGCTGACTTCGAAAAAGGGGGAGAGCCAGACCCGCGATCCGTTTTCCCCGTTTCTCATGGAGAGAGCCTGGTTTGCACTCCGTTTTCTCATGGAGAGAGCCTGGTTTGCACTCCGTTTTCTCATGGAGAGAGCCTGGTTTGCACTCCGTTTTCTCATGGAGAGAGCCTGGTTTGCACTCCGTTTTCTCGTGGAGAGAGCCTGGTTTGCACTCCGTTTTCTCATGGAGAGAGCCTGGTTTGCACTCCGTTTCCCCCCTTTGTAAAGGGGGGCCAGGGGGGATTTTCTGCCGAGGGTTGACTCGGCGGTGATTCAATCACCGGGCCCACCGGGTGCCCTACGCGACGTTCGGTAACCGGCTCGCCACCTACATGGGACCCGGAACCGCGACGCTGGGTCGCAACCGGGGCGCGCCCCACAACTGACATGCGTCGGGGTTCTCGAGAATCGCCCCCACCTGCTCGGCCAGTTCCGGACGTACCTTGACCCGCAGGCTGTTGACGTTGACGGTCACGATCTCGGTGTCTTCGTGGACCACGAACTGAACGCGTGCTGTCGGCCCTTCTCCGGTGGTGGATTCCCAGAGTAGGTCCCGCAGGCGTCCCAGGCGCCCGGGCCAGTCGATCGCTCTAGCGTCATTGCCATTGCCATTGCCATTGCCATCGCCATCGCCATCGCCATCGCCATCGCCACTCGTCGCGTCTTCACCGTTTCCGTTGGGTGGTTTGACCACCACTCGCAGTTGCTCGGTCAGCCAGATTGCCGCCTTTTCCACCGGAATCACCCGGCTGATCAACAGACTCGGCGAGCCGTCCCTCATTTGGACCTTGCCGCGCAGAAAGACAACCCGATCTTCCTCGAGGATCGATTCGTACTTGGTGAAGACGTCTGAGAAAACGACGGCGTCGATCGGTCCGGTGGAATCTTCGAAACCAAGAATCGCCATGGTCTGCCCCATCGAGCGGCCACGTTGGACGACGCGCTTCTTAACCATCGTGATCAAGCCGCCTACCGTCACCTCCGCCTCGTTGGCAAGGCCCGCGAGGTCTTGGGCGCAGCTGTTGCTGAACCGCTCCACCGCCAAACGGTGTTGGTCGAGAGGATGACTCGAGACGTAGAAACCCAGGACCTTCTTTTCGTGCTTGAGCAACTCGCCCGGATCCCAGGGCGCAACCACCGGCAACGTTGGCTCTGGAGCCAGGGCTTCCTCGTCGTCGTCACCGCCAAAACCAAAGAGACTCGACTGCCCCGAGATACGATCGGCCGCCACCCGCTGCCCAGAATTGATCGCCGCGTCGAGCGCTTCGATCAACGCGGCGCGCTGGGCGGTGCCGTGCACGCGGTCGAAAGCACCACACTTGATCAAGGCCTCGATGGTCGACCGATTGACCGCCTGGAGTGAAACTCGCTCACAGAAGTCAAACAGACTGGTGAACGGATTTTCCGCGTCACGCTGTTCGATAATCGCTTCGACCGCCTTCTCGCCAACGCCCTTGACCGCCGACAATCCAAACCGGATGTGGCCATGGTTGGCGTCGCGCACCTCGCCTTCGACGAAAACCGGCGTAAACCCAACCTCGGAGGTGTTGATATCGGGCGCGCGCACATCGATACCAACGTGCTCGTCGGGAAAGGGCACCCGCTGGCATTCGTCGATGTACTTGACGACTTTCTCGGTCGCCACGGCTTCGAAGGTCAGTACCGCCGACATGTACTGCACCGGGAAGTAGGTCTTCAAGTAGGCGGTCTGGTAGGCGACGATCGCGTAGCAAGTGGAGTGGCTCTTGTTGAAGCCATAACCGGCGAACTTGAGGATCAAGTCGAACAGCTGAGCCGCGTCGCGCTTGGCCACGCCCTTCTCGAGCGAGCCTTCGAGAAAGCGCGTGCGCTGGGCGTTGATGACCTTCTCCTTCTTCTTGCTGATCGCCTTGATCAAGGCGTAAGCCTGGCGCAGGGGAATGCCGCCGAGCTCATGGACGATCTGCATCACCTGCTCTTGGTAGACCATGATGCCGTAGGTGTCGGCGGTGTGCTTGTTGACGATCGAGTGGCTCTCGGGTACCGGCAGGCGTCCGTTCTTGCGCCCGTTGTAGTCGTCGATCAACGCCATCGGGCCCGGACGGTAAAGCGCGTTGGCGGCGATCAGATCCTCGAGGCGATCGGGCGCCATGGCGCGCAGCAGGCGACGCATGCCATCGGACTCGAATTGGAAAATACTCACCGTGTCGCCACGACGGAATAGATCGAGCACTTGGGGATCTTCGTAGGTCAGCCGATCGAGGTCGAGCGGGTCCCACGACGCCGGCTTCTTGCCCTCCGGGTCGACCGTGGCGCGAATGACGTCCACGTCGAGGGTCTTGGCTACCAAGGTCCGCGCCCGTTCGATGATCGACAGGGTGCGCAGGCCCAAGAAGTCCATCTTGAGCAGGCCGACCTTCTCGCACGTGGGACCATCCCACTGCGTGACCACGGTGTCCTTGTCGCCCTGTTTGTTGATCGCCAGCGGCAGAATATTCGACAGCGGCTGGTTGGCGAGCACCACACCCGCCGCATGGATGCCCGCGTGCCGGGCCAGGCCTTCGAGGTTGCGCGCGGTGTCGAGCCAATGCTTGACCTCCTTGTCGCCTTCGTAGAGTTCCCGCAGCTCGGGGGCCTGCGCCAGTGACTCGTCGAGGGTGATGTTGAGCTGGTCGGGGATCAGCTTGCAGAGCTTGTCGACCTCGGGCAAGGGTCGGTTCATCACCCGCCCAACGTCGCGAATCGCCGCCTTGGCTTTGAGCATATTGAAGGTGATGATCTGCGCCACCTTGCCCAGGGTCTCGCCGTCGTACTTCTCGCGCACATAGCCGAGGATCTCGCCACGGCCGTCCTGGCAAATATCGATATCGATATCGGGGTACTCCGAGCGATCGGGATCGGTAAAGCGCTCGAAGAGCAGGCCGTAATGAACCGGGCAGGCGTTCGAAAGACCCAAGCAGTAGCCCACCATGGTGCCGACGCCGGAGCCACGGGCGCTCGCCGGAATCCCGCGCCGACGCGCCTCGTTGGTGAAATCCCAAACGATCAAAAAGTACGACGAGATGTCCTTGTCGGACAGGATGCGCAATTCGCGCTCCAGGCGGGCGCGAATCTCATCGGTAACGCCATCGTCGCCATAGCGCCAGACCAATCCCGCTTCGGACAGCTCGCGCAGGGTTCGATCGCACAGCTGCTTGAGTTCTTCAGGCGACTCGGCATCACGATTGGAATCAAAGGGCAGCAGCTCGTACTGGGCACAAAACGCCTGCAGCCAACGACTCGACCCACGCGCCGAGCCCCCCCCCGCTTCGAGCGTCAAATCGGCTTGCCGAATGACCTTGACCACCGGCGCGTGGTTCTGCGTGAGATCGATCTCGACATTACAGCGGTCGGCGATGAGGCGCGTGTTGGCCATCGCTTCGGCCCCGGCATCGTCGAGGTAGTCGTCGAACAGCTCGCCCATCTCCGCCGGCGACTTCACATACAAGTCTTTCGGGTAGCGCATGCGCTCGGGCTCGTCCTTGCGCTTGGCGGTGGAGATACAAACCAGCGAATCGTGGGAGTCCCAATCCTCCCGCAGCAAGAAATGCGAGTCGTTGTCGCACACGAGCGGCAAACTCAACTCGCGGGCCAGGCGCACGAGATGCGGATTGATCGCCTCCTGCTCAGGAATATGCCGCTGCAACTCGACGTAGAAACGCGGTGAGCCATCAGGCGCCGGTTTGAACACCTCGGCATGCCACTGCGCCTCTTCCACCGCCCGCTGCCAGTCGGCGTCACTGTTCGACTTCACGAAATTGGTCAAGTGAAAGGCGATCGACGAGCCAAGATGGCCGTTGATGGCGATCAACCCGTCGCCCCACTGACGCAGGGTGCCCTTGTCCATCCGCGGCTTGTAGTAAAAGCCGTTCAAGTAGGCGTCGGAGCTCAGCTTGAGTAGATGACGCCAGCCAATCTCGTTTTCGGCCAGGAGTACCAAATGAAAACCACCGTCGGAAACGCCTGTATGGGTGCGATCTGTGCGATCTGAGGTGCGACCCGCGACGTCGGGCGCAACGTAGGCTTCAATCCCGAGAATCGGCTTGATACCGGCTTTCTTGGCCCGCGTATAGAAGTCGACCGCGCCGAACAGGTTGCCATGGTCGGTGATCGCCACCGCGTCCATACCCAGCGCCTTGACCCGCTCAACCAGGCGATCCACCCGGTTGGCGCCGTCGAGCAGACTGTATTGCGTGTGCAGGTGGAGATGCGTGAAATCGTGGGCCATAGGCGTCCTCGCATGCACGGGTTATCGTCGTCCCGTGATCCTATCGCGCCGAAGGCCTCAAGGCCGGCGAACCAAGAACCTCAACCGATGTTGTGAAAGACCTTCTGCACGTCGTCGTCTTGCTCGAGCCGATCGACCAGACTCCACACCGCCTCGGCCGGCTCTTCGTCCACCGCCACGGGGGTGATGGGCACGTACTCCGACTCGGCCGAGATCGGCGTGATCTTCCGCTCCTCGAGCGCGTTCTGCAAGCGCCCAAAATCGTTGAACAGGCAGCGGACCACCAGCTGTGGCTCATCCTTCTCGCCCGTTGACTCACCCATTTCTTCGAGCCCGTGGTCGATCAAGTCGAGTTCCAGCTCCTCGGCATCGAGACCCTCGGGGTTGAGGCGGAACACGCCCATACGATTGAACAGGAACCCAACACTCCCGGTGTTGCCCAAGTTGCCGCCGCCCTTGTTGAAGTGGGTCCGGAGATTGGCCACGGTTCGCGTGGTGTTGTTGGTCGCCGTTTCGACGATGATCGCCACGCCGTGAGGCCCATAGCCTTCGTAGAGAACCTCGTCGAAGCTCTCTGCATCGACACCGGACGCGCGCTTGATCGCGGCTTCGACCTTGTCCTTCGGCATGTTCACCGAACGCGCATTCTGGATCACCCGACGCAACTGCGGGTTCCCGGCAGGATCCGGCCCAGCCGCCTTGACCGCAATCGTGATGTCCTTGCCGATGCGGGCGAATTGCTTCGCCATGCGGTCCCAGCGCGCGAACATCGTGTGCTTTCTGGTCTCGAAAATACGTCCCATGATTTGGTACCAAGCCGAGGTAGTGGGCAAGGATGGCCACGGACTTCGCTTGCGATCAACGCCGTGGTCTCGAAAGACAGCGGGAGACTCTAGCCGGCCCACCAGGGCCTGTAAAGCGGGGTGTCGACGGCTACGCGATCTCGCCGAGGTGGTCCCGGCACCTTATCGTCGAAGCCGACACCGACAACCCGAACAACGATGTTGACTCGGTCTTGTTGCGCAACGGCACGATGGTTCTCCGGGAAAGCGATCCGCTGCCAGGTCCCGCCGGCATCGGTCTTGGCGGCTTTGACTCCAACAGCCTGAACAACGCGGGCCAAATCGGCTTCAACTCCTTCCGAGACGGCGCCGCCACCGGCATGGACAGCGGAATCCACGCCTACCTCGACACCACTGCGGTGCCACTCGTGTCCACCGTATTGGTGTTGCTAGAAGGTGCCGACGCACCCGGCTTTCCGGCCTCGACACCTGTGCTTGGCTACTTCGACGTCAAGCTCAACGACACCGGTACGCTGATGGCGATGACCTCGATCAACGCGGCAGCGATCCCGTCCTCAGTCGACCGCGTGCTCTATTTGCTAACCACCGACGCGTCCACCGGCGGCGTCTCGACCAGCACCATCGTCGCCGCCGATGGCGATATCCTGACCGGCCAAGCGTCCGCGCTAACCGATTTCGGCACCGGTCCGCACGAGACCGCACTCAACAACGCCGGCGACCTCCTTTTCGCGGTCGACATCCCGGGCGCCGACGCCATCTACCACTACGACGGCACGTTTACCGAGCTGGCTCAAGAGGGTGACGCGTCACCGGTCATGCTCCGCTCCTGGGCCACCCTCACCAGCACCTCGCTCGACCTCAACAACAGCGGCCAGCACGTTTACCGAGGCTCGCTCGACGGCGACACTACAACCAATTGCCTCCTGGTCAAGGACGGCATGAAGTTCATGCAAGAAGGCGACACCATACCCGCCATCGGCGGCGTCTTCACGTTCGAGTCCTTCGGCACGGACCCGCTGCTGATCGACGTTGGCGGCAACGTGGTTTGGTACGGCGAGTGGAGCGATCCCGACGGCGACATCGACAGCGGCCTCTTCCGCAACGAAGCGCTGCTGATTCAAGAAGGCGTCACCACCGTCGCCGGCCTCGGCATCATCGATACCCTCCGCGGCGTCACCGACGGCTTCGCCCTCAGCGACAGCGGCCGGTACCTGGTCATCGAAGCCACCCTCGCCTCCGGCGTCGAGGGTGCGTTCTTGATCGAGCTGCCGATTTTCCCGGACGGTTTCGAGTCGGGGGACACCGGTGCTTGGACCACCACTGTGCCGTATTTGCCGTAAAGAAGGCGCATCGGTGTCTCGGTTCGGGCGGCAAGGGTCAAACCTCAACTAGGCAAACACTCGAATCTGGAGCGCTAGACAATACGATCAACTGCCAGGCGATGCCCCGGCGGGCGGGCGGGATACTTCGCGTAGCTCTTCAACTACGGCTCCATCATCGCTAGCATCACCTCCGCGCTTACGCCAGCATCCGTCAGGGCGATGAGGGAATCCGGGGAAGTGTCGAACTTGGATTTGGAGCTCACAATCTTCTGGACGATGATTGAATCAGGGAGCTTTTGCTGAACCATCTTGATCACATCGGCGTTGGTGAGCGTGTTGGCTGTCTCGACTTGGGCAGCTCTCTCGCCTTCAACCTGCCTTTTCTCCGCCTGAAAGACCGCCCTCTCATCGATTCGCTGCATGGCCAGCATCAGCCTTTTTGCCTTCTGACAATCGGCCATCGCCTGGGTAACGATATTACCGGGCCGAAGCCTGGCTGCCTGCCGGAAGTACTCCAACGCCCTATCGTACTCGTCACGCGTCATGTAGGACATTCCCACGTTGTAGTAGGCATGCCCCAGCACCTTGTCTTTCACCTTGGGGGTGCTCTTGCAAGTCTCGAGGTTTTGGCGGGAGAGATCGAACGCCCGATCGACGTCCCCGGCCTTGAGAGCCTGGAAGGCCTGCTGCAAGCCGCACGCCTTGTTGTTGTAATAGACTAGCTCCGTTCGCTCCGACCAAGGAAGAAACATTCGATGCACGTCTCTGACCGCCAATCGAATCGCACCGTCCAGGACATCGAATCCTGCCGGAGCCTCGGGATAACCTTGGTATGACTTGTTCTGCTGCTCGGGGGAGTAGTCCAAGCTCTGAGCAGCGAATATTCGCCCCGTTGCGAGGTCGACCGTCTGAATCGACGCTTTGAGAAAAGCGCGTGTCCGCGAGTAGAATACCCGCACTGAATACTTCCTCTTTGTTTGCTTGTCGTACCGCGTCTCGGTATCGTAAAATCTATCTTGCTGTGTCGTACACCGATGCGTCTTTACGAAGATGATCGCTGAGGGCCCGATGATCTTGCCAATGGCCGCGGCACTCGTCTGGTCAACGTAGCCACTGAGCGAAAAATCATGCTCTGCCAGTATCGCGTCGAGATTCTCTCGGTCGATAACTTCGATCCGATTTGAAACAAAATCGTCTATCAGGGCACCAACAATCTGGCCGGAACACTGTCCCGAAGTAGGGCCAAAGGCGATCTTACTGATCTTTAGGCCGAGGCCGGCCGGATGCTTCAGCCTAACCGACAACGTCGGATTGGTCAGGTGATCAAAGAACTGCGCATGAGCGGCGGAGAGCGACCCAAACAAGACAAGGGTGAGTGTGACAATCCAACGCATGTTGAAGCTCCAGTTCTCCAAAGATAGCGACATTAAGATACCGTAGACTGGGTAGCGCCTATGGAACAGATGGAACAGTCACAGACCAGGCTGACGTGTCGCCGGATTCGAAACCGTCAGAGAAAAGGGGTTGCCTCGCAGCCAGTCCCCCCATGCCGATAGCACCGCTGAGCGTGCCAACGAGACTACCCGCGCCGGAAACCAGGTCGATCGTGATGAGCTTCGGAGAAGCGCTTTCGCCATCGGTAACACCCCAGAGCGTCCCATCCGGTCCAAAGGCAATACCAAAGACATCAAGAAAGCCAACTTCCCCTACAATCGACGCATGACCGTCCGCGGGGTCGACTACGACCAGGAAAGCCGGATTGCAGCACGACCCGGTGTGCGCAATCCCGAAGAGAACACCATCGCGATCAATGGCCAAGTCGCCTGAGGAGCCAAGGCCGGAGCCGAATGAACCTACAAGCGCGGTGTTGGCGCTGTCCGCGTCGATCAGCAGAAAATCCCCATCACACGTCGCGCCGTAAAACGATGTCGGAGAGGCGGCTACTAGGGCATTCGTACCCGAGAATCCCGTAGCACCGACGAGTGTTGCCACGCCGCTGCTCGAGTCGATCTGAATCAACTCGCCACTGTCGAGAACACCAAACAGGCGTCCGTCTGGGAGAGTACTGATATCGAAGAGATCATCAAACGGGAAGCCCGTGGTGCCGAGAAGGTCCGCCTGGAGAAGGGTTGTGTCGAGAAGATAGGTCTCGTCAGAGTAGGCGCCGAAAAGCCACGAAGGCATCGGAACCGAGGCGCCAAAGAGCCTGAAAGCCAAGGAACCAGGAGGCCATGAAGGGCCAGCCGCCGAGCCAATCTCAGGGCTCTTTAGTTCCGCTTCCTCCCGATTCAACATCTGCCATGCCTGAGTGAAGGCCACTTGCGGCGCTCCGATTAGGCTCGCCAGGATCACGACTCCGACTACTCGAGTAGACATATACCCACTTGTCTTGCTGCTCTCGTCATCTGCCACTCCTATTTTCCTTGCTTGTACTGTTCAAGCTAGTTGGCGTTCTGCGCCCGCAACTCCGTCAGTCAGAAACCACTCCCTTTGGTTGGCACCCTTCCGGCGGTCGCCTCTAATAGGAGAAGCGAACTGTTGGACTGTTCGGGACCATCCACATCCCCAAAAATGCCACCTAGATCGGCCGAGAACGTAAACAACTGTTAACGATTTACATCAAATGCTAAGGCGATATTCATATCGAACTCGAGTTCCCGATACGATGGATGTTGCTGACCACGGGTATCGGCCGGCACCGATTCCCGGACATAGTCGATCAGCTCCTGCACCGTCACCACGTTATTGCGATCCGTATCGGCAGCGCCCCGAAGTCCGACCAGAACCCGATTCGTGAAAACCCCGTGGCCCACCTCGTCCCGCTCCAGGGACCGCTCGTGTGCTTGGCTGGCGGTAAGGATCAGTCGACCCTTCCGGCTGGCGAGGGTCTCGAGGTACTTGTTGACGAAGTTCAAGCCAGAGGCATCCAGCGTTCCTGCTTCCAAAGCGCCACCACTGTGGCAGGTATCGGCGAGGACGAGAATCTTCCGTGCCCGAATGGTGAAACCCATCGCACTACCGATATCCCACAGCGGGAAGGCTGTGTCACTGAGGCTATCCAAACGCGAATCGTGCGCCAGGAAGTAGTGGTTGTCCAGGTTTCGCGGGTCCGAGACGCCATGGCCGGCCAAGAACAGAAGGACGAGATCCTCTGGCTTCGTCCGGGAAAGATAGGTCGCCATAGCCGACCTGATGTTCTGGAGCGTCGCGGCGGCTTCCACGAGAGTTAGTACCCGCTCGGGTGCGAAACCACCCCTTGTGACCAGGACATCGCGAAGATCCATCGCGTCGCGATGGGCGTACCGCAGGTCGGATACTGCCTCGTCTCGGTACGAGGAAATGCCGACAACGACCGCCCACCGATCACCGTCGACGTCACCGGGGCGATTCGGTCGCTGCCGCAGGATGCGGTAGGTGCTACTGGTGAGCACCACCTCGCCGTGCAAGACCTCGACCTCGAGTCGGTTGGGGCCCAGGTCGAGATCCACGGACACCTCCAAGGTCCGTGTGCCGCCCTCAACCGGCCGAACACCACGATCACCCGCAACGACTTGGGCACCATCGGCGAACTGCCGAACGCGCTCATCAGCGCCCGTCCAGCGAAGACGCAATCCAATCGAAGCATCAGCATTGGTGAAAGACGCCTGGATCGCGACCCGCCTCGAAGCCGTCAGGCCCAACTCGAGCGGGAAACGCCGGCCATCATCCAGAACCTCAACGACAGAGACACCCTCCGGCGAGAGTCCAGCCGCTTCGGCCGTCACCGGCGCAGCCGCACCAGCGCCCGGCTGGCGCCAGCCATGCGGATCGAGCGGTGGCGCGATGACCCAGCGGGCAATCACTGGATCTGCCCCGGCAGCGGGAATCACCTTCACCTCGATCGTGTTGCTCTCCGAGCCCAACGAGTAGTGATGACTCCTGTGCCGCGACAGATCAATGACGCACACCGTCTCTTCTTTGCGTCGCCATTGTTCCTCGACAAGGCCGGAGCCAATGGAGTTGATCCACGTGGACACTCGATGAATCCTCGGGCCAGGAATATGAATCACGAGACGATCAACTTGCTCCGGCTTCGCGAGCCTGATCACACCAGGCGGGTAGACGCCATTCCCCAGTACTGGCAACTCGAGCCGAAGGGAAGCTGGCTCGACCGCCTGTAGCCCCGGTCCAAGAAGTGCCGCAACTACGACAACGAGCACGGTACGACTGGCTCTGGTCACCAAGAGGTGAACTCCCCCTCGCATCGAGCCTACAAACGGGGCTCTCAGCACGCCTACTCACTATCCTCGGTTACTGCTTGAAACCTATCTTCCAATGGCTCCCCGATAAGTTGATATGGCACGTCAGTGCTGGTATTACTGACCTCGTAGGCGACCCAGTCACTGTCACCCGTCCGCTCTAGGCCATCGTACACGTACTGAATCTCCGGTGGCAGCTTGCCACCTGTTTTCCGCTGATAGAGGACAACAAAATTCTTGAGCGCTGCCTGAGCATCGGAATAGAAATTTGGATCATTTCGGTCCAAGAGTTCAACCGCAAGCATTAGATACGATCTCGGAAACCGATGGTGGAGTTCATCAAATTCCATAGCTCGCCGAAGATAGGCCACCGCACGCCCTCGGCCCTCCTCACTACGTGCAGTCCATTGATGAAGAAGCCCGAGCCCATACATGGTGATCGGGTCGTCCGTTTTTAGAGCTGCCGATTCTTCTAAGTTCTTTCGAGCGATCGCAAAGAGATCCTGCCCCAAGGCCAACAGTCCATTGTCGCGTTTGACCTCTGCCATCAACCGGTTAAAACGTGGGGACGACATCCTGAAACCACCTTGTTCCAATACCGACAACACTGTCGTCGAGAAACGGTCTTCAAGGAGATATTCGACTCTCTCGATTCTATAGGGAAGATCGACACCATTCCCAAACGCCAGCGCGACAGACACGCCGCTTCGGCCAAGAATGTTCGCGATCGTAGCCATGAGCGTTGGAGCCTCTCTGGCATCGAACCCCCGTTGAAGAATCGCTTTTGTTGCATACAAGTCTGACTCGAGCTGGAATCTGCGAAGATACCGTCGGTCACGAAAGCGCCCAGCTACTTCGGTACCCAATTCTCCACCCCTGAAGCCCATGTAACCAAACATAGACAGTGAAAGGACATCGCTGGAACCAAATAGCCCGCCAGTCAATGCGCCCGCCGCACCACCAATCATCTTGATTCTCTTTGCTCTCTTCTCTGCCTGTTCATCGATGATCGCCTGCTGCAGGTGATGTGCCAAAACGACATGCGCCGCTTCGTGCATGAGGGCAAATGCGAGCTGCGACTCATTGTCTAACAACGAGAGGAGGCCCGTGCTTACATAAACCGTACCCGTCGCGAGAGCGTCGGCATACGGAAGGGGATCGTTGACAACACGAAAACTAAGCAATGTATCAGCTGAGAGTTCTCTTGGGATCAGTGACTGGCCTAGATTATTGACATAGATCTGGGCACTGGGATTGGGATACAAACCTGTCCGATTTCGCGCAGCCGCCAGATCAGCGCCCTCTCGAACAATCTCGGCCCAATGATCCTCGACATTCTCTCGCATCGTGTCTTTGAGCGTCGCCAGGATCGCACTTGTATCTCTTGCGACGGGTACATCAGTCACGGCATAGGGCGCTTCAGACTGACCGAAGATCGAATCATCCGGGCTGAACAAGAAGCAGACTGCCAACACTACCCGACTCAACAAACGCCTTCTTACAGACATTAAATCTATCCTCCTATCTTTGGTTTCGGGTCCTAGTAGGTTGTTGTAGTTTGCATTCCGATCGACTCCACTATCAGCTGCTCGATGGACCACTGTGTCCGTATCGCTCCGACTCGACCTCGCGAACCCGCCGCCGTGTTAGCGAGGAACCGGCCAAGCGCTGTCTCAGGTGCTGATCGTGTGCCAACACCGTCCCATTCGAGGAGCCACGGATCGGCAATGGGCTCGGAAGTCGTGAGCAGGATGTAGGTGTCGATACCCAGGGGTGGCCCTACCTCGAACCTCGCTGCGGGGCCTAGCGGGATCATGGGCCCTTTGGAAACGGCAGCCGGGAAACGATTGTCGACCGACCCAAGGCGCGGGAATATGAGAGTGCCGCGGCCGTTCGCGTCGACTACGAAAACATACACGTACCGGCTCGGGACCGCTCGCGAACGCTGGCGGTCGGCCAAGATCAGAATGGGCTCGTAGCGCTGGCCGATCTGAAGTGGACCTTCCGTCAAGGGCGCCGGAGTGCCAGGGCTAGGTCCCGCTCCGCGCAAGGCTAGCCGGTACGGGAATTGGTCGACGGGCGGCGAGGAAAGGCGCGTCCACCCGACAACACGTGCAATGCGCCGAAGATCCTGAACCAACCTGGAGACACCGAGGCTGGGCGCGTCGCGTGCATTGACCCGGCGCCAACGTGACCGCACGGGCAAAGGTGACGCCGTGAGGTTGGCGTCCAGCGCGTCGGCCCGCAGCCACGCGACCTCGATATCTTCTTCGCGCTCGCGACCGATCAGAAAGTATTCAGCGTAGGACGGATGGCCGGTCCAAACAACGCTGCCGCGCCGAACGAGCTCCGAGGAGGTCACCGCCGCGATGACTCTCTCCGGTGGCGGTATCCACACAAAGAGACGATCATCCTGCAAGAGCTGCTCTACAACTTCCGCAGCCTCGAGCTCGACGCCGAGATCGAGGACACCCGCACGGCGGTTGGTTAGCCGCCAGCGACCGTGAGCCCAGATCAGCGCATGCGTGGGGGCCGTATCGACCGGATCGTCAAGCCACACAAACGCACCGTTTTTGGCGTGCTCCCGAAGCCCACTAAACAAGACCCCCGCTTTCGCTGCATCGCCGATCGCGGGTGCGGCGACACGCAGCGGCTCTCCCGGTGGAGGCGCCCACGACGCCAGCGCGTAGGTCTCACCAGGTACGGGCTCGGCCAATGTTGCACCACCGTCGAGACACTCCGCCAGGCTCCGATCGAGTCCCTGCAGCTCGGTAACCCGCAAGCGCGGCCGAGCGGGCTCGCTCGCAGCCAGTTCGGATCCGATCGTAAGCCCATGGATCCAGCCACCGCCGAGGGCGACCTCACCGGAACCGACGCGCTCGACCACGATGGAGGGTGAGGTTCGGCGCAGAGCGGCTCCTCCGCCAAACAACGTGCGGCGACGTGCCGCCCGATCTCCCAACAGAGTCGGCGTTTGCGCCCACCGACCTGCGCGAATGAATCCGCACGCCCGACGAAAGACCTCTTCCGCAGCACGATCCTCACCGCCGCGCAGCGCCTCGAGGAGCGCCAATGTGAACACACCATGGGCTTGCTTGCGGTAGGTTTTCTCGTGTGCGGTTTGGCCAGCTCGAGCCGCGCTGAGAATGAGTGCACCCCGATCTTCGACCCTCGGTCCGGCATCGGCCCCGTCATCGATCGCTCTTGGGCTGAGAGCGACGCCTCTCGACTGCGACCAACCAGGATCTCGCAGCCCGGACCCACTATGACAACTATCGAGAACAACAGTCAGTAACGCACCACGATCGAGGATTCGGTTGAAACGGCGCCGTAGCTCTTTGTCCCGAATGTCCTTTGCTCCGCGGCGCGAGTCGGCAGGAACGATGGATTCGTCGAGACCATCTGGCTCGGTGCTTTTCTGGTTGCGCACCTGCGATCCATGCCCCGAGTAGTAGAATGTGACCTGATCCCCAGCACCTACATTCTTCGCAAGGTTGTCGATCGCGCCCAGGATCGCGTCACGGGTCGCCTCGCCGTTGCGCAGTACTCGAATGTTATCTACACGATAGGCGAAGAACTCTTCGAGCACCAGCGCGATGGCTTCGACATCGTTGACAGCCCCACGGAGATCCGGCCACGTACGTTTGGGCGGCGTGGAAGCTCGCGTCCGCCCGTTGCTTGCAGGTTTATCGATAGCATCAGCCCCCTCGTACTTGTCAATGCCGACGAGCAGTGCGTAGCGTTCCCCGCGAGCTGCACCAGTGAGGCCAGAAAAAGCCAGGAGACACGCGAGCAATCTCCAGGCGAAAGTTCTACCTTGCAGCGCCTTCGATTCACCCATCGTGATCACGATCCCGCAACGTCCACCAGGAACAATTCGATCCGCGACAGTTCCACGTAGCGCGTGCCATCCCAACGATCGACCTCGAGCGTGAAGAGCCCTCTCGGTAGCAGCTTCACGGGAACGATGATCCAGATCTCTCCAATCTCTGATGGCCACAGTTCAGTAGCCTGCCACCGCGCGGTGGCTTCCCCCCCGACACGGATGGACACCCGAAAGGGCACCTCACCTCGAGCCTCGGCGACCTGCAGTGACAGCGCTGTGTGGCCAGTGGCGTCGCTAACCTCGATCTCGATCGGATCGCCCCGGCTCGAGCTGCGCGCCTCGAGGAACTGAACGACCGGATTGACAACCGCAAACGCCATCGTCTCACTGAGTCGTTTCGTCAGAGCGGCAACTCGACTTCGAAGAGCCCCCTCGGCTTGTTCAGCGGCGGCACGCAACGCCTCGACCGCCGTTGCGTGAAGTGCTTCGCGGGTCCTACCCTCCTCGACAAAACGATCTGTCTCGCGGCGATGTTGCTCGGCCACGCGCTCGACTTCGTCGCGGTGACGGCGATCCGCGCTGTCGATTTTCGCGGCAAGCTCCCGGACCCTCTGATCTTGCCGCCACAGATGCCCTCCCCCCAAGGCAGCGCCGAGTGCAATAATCGCTGTGGCGGCAGTTGCATAGCGACGCAGTGCGTGCGCCGCGGGTATCGGGATCGGCCGGAGCCCGCGCTCGACGACCGGCGGCAGGGCCCGCCGCGCGGACGCAACGACTTCTTGGATCCAGTCTTCGTACTCAGGATCTTCGTCGGTGTCTTTCTGCAATGCGTTGCCCGTCAGGCGGCCATCGCCCAGGTCGTGCCACTTGCTGCGGATGTGACCGGCGGCGATCTCGCTGAGGGTGTCGACGCGGTGACCGCTGGCCAGCGTTTCGCGTTCGACCCATGCCCCGTAGGTACAGCGCGCGACGCGGGGCGCAGAGTCGGGATCATCGCGAACAGCGACATCGGCAGTGCCGACTTGGGTACCGGCGTCGAGCGGTACGACGAGGAAACGGCCATCGGCCGGGTCGTGCGCGGTGATCGCCCAGACGACATCGTAGGCTGCCGTGGCTTTCAGATGGTAGACGTCGCCAGCGCGGGGCGCCCGATCGGCGTCGGCGTTGGCCTGCTGATCACGGTTCGCCGCATGCCGCGTGTGAGCGCCGCGTGCCGCTTCGATCATCTTGGCACGCTCGGTGGGATCAAGCATGACGCCGCTCCCCGGCATCGCGCCGCTTGGGGCGATGGTCAATCGACGCGATCGTGCCACGGATCAGGCTGCGGCATTTCTCGACCTGCTCGGCCAGCGTAGCGAAGAGCGAGCCGATCTTGTTGCGCGGAATGTCGAGCACCTTGGCGAGACCTCGACGACTCGGCATCGGTTGAGCGGGAGCTTCACGATCATCAACAAAATCCGGCGAATCGAGTTCACCGCGGCTTTGGCTTTGCAGATAGCCCCAGAGCGTTTCGAGGTGCTCACGGGTCGGACGGGTGAGGTCGAGACGGTCGACGAGGTCGCTCACGCACACGATCAGAGCTTCGAACTCTTCGGCCTCGTCTCTTTCCTTGCCGGGCAGGAAAAGGGCGACGATCTTGCCCAGCCGAGTGGCTTCGTCGATCGCCCACGGCGCTGTATCTTCTTCAAGAAGACCAGCCCAGGCAACGCGGACTTCACGCCGAAATCGGCCCATGAGATCCCGGACCCGGAAGGTCTCGACACCCTCTGCGCCAAGCTCGCACAGTTGTTCGCGGAGTTTCGCGATGACCGGCCGGCGCGCACCACGGCGGGCGGTCACCAGGCCGGGAAGCAGCTCGGCCGTCCACTTTGCTGTGAAGAGGCCGAGGGTCTCGGCCGACGCCTGTTTCTCGGCTCGAGCACCAACACGGGTACCGAGTAGGGTGTCGTTGGTGATCGACTCTTGACCGCTGAGAACGGTCAGACGGCCCGCTTCGACGTTCTGGCGCAGGGCTCGGCGGACACTGGTGTAGACGCGGTAGCCCACGGGATCGTTGCGCTTTCGACGTCGCCGCAGGAAGTCGCGCAAATAGAGCACGACAAAGCCGTCGATGTTCTCGCATCCGGTCTCTAGTTTCTGGACCAGGTGCCCCCATCGCCGGTCAAAGATGAACTCATACGCGCCGGACGCCAGCGCATCGAGGGGACCGCTCGTCTCTTCGGCGACGTGCCAATCCCAAGTGGCATAGCCAACCACACCCGCGAAGGCCGGAGGACTGGTGCGCATGGAGGTTCTACCCAGCTCGCTCGAGAGCGCTTGGCAGAGCTTCGACCACATGGCAACGAATGCGGCATCGGCTACTTCAACGCCATCACGCACTGCACGGAAGTAGCGGGTAAACGCATCATTGCTCGCGGCGTCATCGTCCACGTACACCTCCTTGCTCGCTGCGCACGGAAAGGCCCAAGACAAGCCCTCCAATTAGAGACGCGAAGAACGTCCAACCAAGAGGCCATTGGCCTTTCTCGAGATGGAATCGTGCCACCTGACCCGCTAGCCGCTTAGTAGTAGACGAAAGCCGGTCACGAGAGCCGGCAATCACGCTGGCCAAGCGTTGGCGCTCCGACCCGAAGGCGTTCTCCGGGCGGAGCGCCGGGGATCCCCGTTGAGTCTTCTCTCGCCCTTGTTCGAGTCCATAGCTCGAACGAAAGGAACGAAGATGTCTCCACGGAGAATCACTTCGCAAATCGTGTCCCTCGCCTTCCTGCTCACCCAACTCACCGGAGCGCCAGAGGTGTGGGCACGTCAAGCGCCCAATCCTTGCCCCGACGCCAAAACCGTCTCCGTCAACGCGACTGTCGAGCCCGACGCCCACCGGGGACCATTCGTCGCACGGCTGATCGCCGACGACCGAGGCTTCCTCGCGATCGACGTGACTGCACCGCTCGATGTAGCGCTCGCCTACGCATCGCAGCCACGGCTGACACTGCTCGATACCGGGTGCGGCGATGCCGCGGGCGGCGTCCAACGCATTCACGAAACGCCCAACGGATTGATCGTGCGAGTACGCGAGCCGGGTGCGGTGTACGTAGCTGTGTCGGCCGTCGACCCGTCGACCCGGCCCGGCCGTTTCACCTTGCACTCGGCGTTCGGTGCCGAGCCTTTGGTGCCGGACACCATTGTCACACTCGACGCCGATCCACCGGCACACTGCGCGGCGGCGGTACCGCCTTTCGGCCCCGATGTATTCGACACCGGCGCCTTCGCCCTCACCGACCGTCCCGGCGGGTGGACCCGCGACGTCGAGCCTGATGAATGCGACGTGCTCGAAGGTGCGTTCGATGGCTCGGGGGTGGCAATTGTGGCCGCCCAGGGCGTGCCGCTCGTCGCCCGGCTCTTCGCTGGACACTCCTGCGCGGCCGACGGGTGGTTGGCCGAGGCGTCCCTCGCCAACGGTGGCGATCTCGTGGTGCCCGTCCACCCCGGCTGGCATCGCCTGGTGCTGGATCCACTCGCCAGCGGGCCCATGGCCTACACCCTCGGTGTGAAGTTCGTCGGCCTGTGTGGCCCTGTGCGTGATGACCACGCCGACGTGATTCGTTGTGGCACGGCACTCGACGCCGGCACTCCGGCCGAGGGCCTGCTTGGTGATGGCAACGATCGGCGCGACGACGACGCGTTCACCTTCTCGATTGCCGAGCAGGCGACGGTGACGCTCCGGGTCGACACGGAGATTCCGATCTCCGGCGCGCTCTTCGACCATGCCGGGGTACGGCTGGCACCACGCTTGGCGTGTGACGGCACGGCCTGCGCGCTGACCGTCACGCTGCCGGCGGGCCGGTATGGCCTGCGCCTGTCGGCCACCGACGATGCGGTACCGGTTGTCTACACGGTCGGCTACTCCGTAACGCAATAGAACGACGCCGCGGGTAGGGCGGTACAGCGCCGTTCTGCCCGCGGCTTCTCTCATTCTTCTACCTCCCCGCGAAGACGCGCGGCATCCTCGGCACGACCGACAGCGTCATACGCCGCCACAAGGCGCTCTCGCGCCACGCGCACCTGCCAAGCACCGACGCCACGGGTCTCGACCAGGACCTCGAAGCTCGAGCGCAAGACGGGCTCGGCTTCGGCGAAGGCACCCAACGCCGCCTGACAGCCGGCGCGGACACCTTCGACTTCGGCCACCAAACCGCGTTCGGCGTCAGCCGCGAGCGCGGCCCGCACGGCATCCGCCGCGCCAACACAATCTTGGTACCGACCCATGACACTGAGCGCGAATGCCCGGTTCTTGCCCACCGCGTTGCCGCCCTGGCCAAGGCGCTCGCTCATCGCCAACGCCTCGTCCAGCTTGGCAAGCGCCACGCGTCCGTCGCCAGCAAGGGCAACGGTAAGCCCAAGGTTATTCAAGCTGGTCAGCCGATCGATGTGGTCGCCCGCGTAGAGCCGAGCACGTAAAGCGAGCGACGTGCGATGCAGCTCAATCACTTCTTCCAGCGCACCACGGTCGACCAAGAGCTGAGCAAGGTTGTTGAGGACCTTGGCCAGCCCGACCTCGTCGTCGCCTGGGTGGGCGCCGCGAATGGCAATGGAACGACGGTAGCGAACCTCGGCAATTTCGCGGTCGCCACGGTAGCGGGCCAAGGTGCCCAACGTATTCAGCGTGCGGGCGACGTCGAGGTGGTCAGCACCTAGCAGCCGCTCTTGCATGGCGAGGGCTTCCATGACCAGCGGCTCGGCCTCCTCACCGCGGCGCCGAGAGCGCAAGAGTGACGCCAGATTATTGAGCGTACGCGCCAGATCCGCATGACCATCCGGATAAGCAGTACGCAGCATGCCGATGGCGTCGCCATAGAGCGCTTCAGCCTCGGACCACTGCTTCTGGCGCCGACGCAGCAAGCCAAGATTGGCCGCACTCTCGGCGATTTTGGGGTCAAAACCCTCAAGGGTCGCTCGACGGATCGCCAAACCCTCTTCGAGCCGCGGCGATGCATCCTCGTAGAGACCGAGATTGCTGAGCACACGGCCGATGACGTCGAGCAACTCAGCGCGCGTGGCCGGGCGATCGTGCAACGAGGTGGTCAAGGCATCGGCGGCGTTGTCGAGGGCTTCGCGCACGGTGAGGTCAGCACCGCTGCCACGGCTGGGATCGGGCACACGCAAGAACCTGATGAGAAAATCAGTAACCTCTTCGGCCCGATCGCGTTCTGTCACGGCGACGCTGGCTTGGTGCGCGACCTCATCGCGTTGGCGAGCGATCTCGGTTCGCTGGACCGTCATGACAATGGCGAAGCCCACCACAAGCGTGGCAATAGCGCCGGCTGCACCCACGCGCCAAGGATGCCGGCGTAGGAGCTTGCCGGTACGGTAGAGAAAGGTGTCGCGACGGGCACGCACCGGCAGATCTCCGAGGTAGCGACGAAGATCGTCGCCCAACTGCTCGGCCGAGGCGTAACGTCGTTCGGGCTCTTTGGCCAGCGCGCGCAAGACGATGGTGTCGAGGTCGCCCCGGAGCCGGCGCGCCAAGCGCGATCGCTCGGTCGGTGGCAGACCGACCTCCGCCACGGCGCCACTCAGCTGCACCGCCGCGCTCGGCCGCGTAGGCATGATCTCGCACACGGTACGCTCGATCGAAGAGTGGGCGAGCGTATCGGCGTCGTAGGGCCTGACGCCCGCGAGCAGCTCATACAACAAGAGACCCAGCGCGTAGACATCCGTCGCAGTGGTGATGGGGCCGCCACGCACTTGCTCGGGGCTGGCGTACTGCGGCGTCATGGGCGCCGGCAGAGCCGTACGCGTCACCAACGCGCCCACGCCGTCGTCGAGTAACTTGGCGACGCCGAAATCAAGCAGCTTGGGCACACCACCGGCAGTCACCAAGATGTTAGACGGCTTGAGGTCGCGGTGGACCACGAGGTTCTGGTGGGCGTGGTGCACTGCCTCGCAGACGGTTTCGAGCAAGGCGACGCGCGCGCGGAGGTCGAGTCGGTGGGTAGAACAGAACGTGTCGATGCGCTGACCTTCCACATGCTCCATCGCCAGATAGGGCAGGCCGTTGGCTGTGGAGCCGCCATCGAACAGCCGTGCAATGTTGGGGTGATCGAGCCCGGCCAGAATCTGGCGTTCGGCCTGAAATCGACGCACCACCTCCTCGGTGTCGATCCCGCGCTTGAGCACCTTGATCGCCACCCGCTGCTCGAAACCACCGTCGACGCGCTCGGCCAAATAAACCGCACCCATGCCGCCCTTGCCGATCCGACGCAGCAGCCGGTAGGGGCCGATGCGCTGCCCGGCCTCGTTGCTTGGCGACGCCTCTTCAGAATCGCCGGCATCGGCCGTGTCGTCGCCTTGCAACGAGAACATCGGTTGCGCCATGAAGCCCTCGCCTGCTCGCGCATCCGCCGCCATGAGCGCCTCGACGCGAGCGCGCAATGCATCATCGTTGCCACATTCGCGACGCAGGAACGCGTCTCGCTCTCCAAGCGGTCGCTCGAGGCCCGCGTTCATCAAGTCGGAGACCCGCTGCCAACGTTCCGTGTCGGTTGTGTCGAAGTCGGGCATTCTCGGGCTCTCAACCTGGCTTGATTTGGTCGAACAACCACGCGCGCGCCGCCTTCCAATCGCGCTTGATCGTCGTGGGCGAGACACCGAGCACCTCGCCGATCTCTTCGTACTTGAGCCCGGCGAAGAAATGCAGCTCGACCACCCGCGCTTGGCGTGCGTGGCGTTTGGCCAGATCAACCAGAGCGTCGTCGAGTGCGATCAACTCATCGTCTCGCTCGTCGAGCGCATCGCGGGCCTCGTCGAGCGGCAAGGGCTTTTCGCCATGACGCCGCTTCTCGGCACGGCGGATGCGCGCGTGGTCCACCAGGATGCGCCGCATCATTTCGGCCGCCGCGCCAAAAAAGTGCGTTCGGCTCTCCCAGCTGACCCGATCGCGATCGACTAGCTTCATGTACAGCTCATTGACCAATGCCGTCGGCTGCAACGTGTGGTCACGGCGCTCTTTGCGCATGTGCCGTCGGGCAATGCGTCGCAACTCCTCACTCACCAACGGCATCAGCCGCTCGAGCGCCGCACCGTCGCCGTCGCTCCACGCCAATAGCAGCCGCGTGACTTCACGCCTCTTGTCGCTCACTGCCCCAGAGTGTACCAGCGCACCAACAACCAAGGCCCCGGCATCATTTGCCGAATGCCTCGCCAACATCTCGGCAGCCAGACTCATATTAGGAAAGGCGAATTCCGTTCGCGTCGAGGACCAGAAACATCATTTCCACGCACGCCCTTGACACCTTCCGGCGCCCTGCCTAAGGTCGACGCCAGTTCCGCTCCCCTTAATCCGTAAACGAGGTCGTGCGTATGAAGACTGGGCTTGGGCTGGTGGTTGGGCTCTTGGTTGTCGGCGGTTGGGCGTTGGGCGCGCCAGCGCTCGACGCAGATACCCGATTTCTTTTTGTCACCTCCGTGGAGTCCGTGGACCACGGCACCAACCGGACGAAAGCCACCGTGGGCGAGATGACGGTCTGGATTGGAGCGAAGGTGGCGCGGGTGGATCGCGGCGATGAGATCGTTCTCTTCCATGAAGCTCCAGGAACGATCACCTGGATCGACACCAAGCACAGCACCTTTCAGCGGACTACGACGCCGTTCGATCTCACTGAAGTGGTCCCGGCGAGCCAACGCTCGACCGTGAAATCCATCGAGCGCTCCCTGTCCAACTTCGCGAGCGTGACTTCACGCGACGGCGGCACCAGGGGCGAATGGCCCACCACGATCTGGACCGTGGTGGCCAGACAACCCGATGCGCGGGCGCGATTTACGGTGGAATCGTGGGTAACAGAGGAAATTACCGTCAACGTAAGGGCGTACAGGGACCTCTTGCGGTGGGATGCCGAGCTGAATCCCTATTTGCGCACCTGGTTCTCCACCGTGACCGGTCAAGCCGGCGTGGTGGTACGACGCCGCTCGACCTACGAAGCGCCCGACCGCAAGCACGTGGTGACGTACCAACTGGTCGACGTCGAGATGTCCGCAGCGGTTGATCCCGACCGGTTTGCGGTTCCCGAAGGCTACGAGCACATCCCACTCGACGGTACCCGTCGAATGGAAGCTCGGTTCCGCTGACCCGCGATCGTCCCACCCGGCTGCAACGACAGGGTCGAACCTAGCCCGGGCTAGCCAGCCACGCACTCGGGGCAGCGCCCGTAGAGCGTGATCTCGTGCGCTTCGAGCGCAAAGCCCGCTGGCGTCAACTCGCCGATCTGGCCAGGGCAATCGTCCACTTCGAACACCCGGTCACAGGCGCGGCAATGAAAGTGGTGATGATGATCCTTGCCGGCCAGTTCGTAGCGATTGAGGCTGCCGGGTAACTCGACGACGCGCAACACGCCATCGTCGACCATGGCCCGGACGTTTCGATACACCGTTGCGATGCCCAATGCCGGTACCACTTCTTGGGCGGTTTCGAGAATTTCTTGGGGTCCCACCGGACGCGCCAACTCCTCGATCGCTTGGCGGATGGCGGCCCGCTGCTGGGTCTTGCGCGTGACTCGATTCATTACTTCCTCTATCCAAAGCGTATCAGCCGGAACCACCCAGAAGACGCTTGTTGATTTGGCGCTCTCACTCCAATGGTTCATGATCGGCGACCGCGACGAAGCGCAGTGACGAAACACCTCGCGCTCGCGACCCCAGCTATGCTCAATCTCCTCCAAGACCTGGCCTTCGAGACCCTGCACACCCTCTACATGGCAGCGCCGTTCCTCATGCTCGGTCTGGCCATGGCCGGTTTTCTCCACGTTTTGCTGCCCGCTTCGCTGATTCAGCGTTGGCTCGGACACATGGGCATGTCGGGCGTGGCGCGCGCGGCACTGATCGGCGTTCCGCTGCCCGTTTGCAGCTGCGGCGTCGTCCCGCTGGCGGTGGAGATGCGGCGCAAGGGCGCAAGCTCTCCAGCGAGCGTCTCGTTCTTGATCACGACACCGGAGTCGAGCGCCGATTCGATTTTGCTGACCTGGGGCTTGATGGGACCGGTCATGGCGATTGCGCGGCCCATCGCCGCCTTCGTTACCGCCGTTATCGGCGGCATCGGTGCCATTGCATACCTACCCGATCACGAACCCACCATTGAGACGGACGAGCCCATCGAGCCGGTCTCGTGCTGTGGCCATGGCTCGGACAAACCCAGCCCGGACGAATCTAGCCCGGACGAATCCGGCCCGGATCAACACTGCCACGACGATGACAACCATGACGATCATGGCCACAGCCACGGCACCGCCGATGTCGACATCACGGTTCGCGGCCGCCGGGCGCTGCGGGTCGCGTGGCGCCGGTTGCTGCGCCGACCGATCGACGAAACCGACGCCGACGCCCGCCTCGGCCGCGATTTGATTCGGCCCGCCCTGCGCTACGGCTTCGTCGAAATGCTCGACGATCTGGCATTCTGGCTGGTCCTCGGTGTGGCCGCGGCAGGCGCACTGGCCGTCGCCCTACCCGACGATCTGGCGGCGCGCGGTTTGGGCAGCGGCATCGTGCCGATGCTCCTGATGCTGGCCATTGGCGTACCGATTTATATGTGCGCTTCGGCTTCGACGCCGGTAGCGGGCGCGCTGATGGCGAAAGGACTGAGTCCGGGCGCCGCGATGGTGTTCTTGCTCGCCGGCCCGGCAACCAACGCGGCCACCGCGATCTTGCTGTTGAAGATCTTTGGCCGGCGATTCGTGCAGATCTACCTGGCCAGCGTGATGATCGGGGCACTGGTTGCTGGTCTCGTCCTCGACGCGCTGATCGGCTGGTTGGGATGGACGATCGCGTCGCCACTCACCATGGGCGGCATGAGCGCGTTCTCGGTGATTGCGGGCCTGTGCCTGGTGGTGCTCTCGGCGTTGCTGGCCTGGCGCCTCTGGCGTGGTGCCTGGGCGACCGGTGCTCGGGAGTTGCGTGCCTCTGTGATGGCGCTACCACTCGGCAAGCTCACGCGTTGGTGGCGTCCTCGCCGCCTCCTCGCGGCCCTCGCTTTGATCGTCGCCGTCGCCTGGCTGGCCAGCGGCCTGCACACGGTGCCCGGCGATAGTCAGGGCTACTCCTTCGTCTTTGGCCGACTTTGGCACGCCGATTTGCCGGCGGGTCTGCATTGGGCACCACCCGCACCGATTGGTGATTGGAAGACTTGGCGCACGGGCTACGCACGCAAGACCGACATCGGCTTCAAAACCGATCTCGAGTTGCTTGCCAACCGCAAGGCGCTGGCCCGCTTGGCCGATCCCGAAGCGTGGCACAGCACCGTCGCGGCGATGGATACCGACCCCGAGCAGGCCAAGTACCTGACCGCGGACGAGAATCTGCTCGAGCTCAACTTCTCGGTGCACTACGCGCTTCGCGACCCGACCGCTTTCTTTTACGGGGTCGACCACAGCCGCGACTTTGTTGCCCTCTACGCCGAAACAG
Source organism: Candidatus Multivoradales bacterium (assembly GCA_965250305.1). Taxonomy (GTDB): domain Bacteria; phylum Acidobacteriota; class Thermoanaerobaculia; order Multivoradales; family J023; genus J023. The sequence goes on from CBDFNS010000020.1 coordinate 485,125, forward strand.
CCGCGCGTCGATTCCTCGCCAGTGAACCCCTTGAGTCGCTACTCACCGAGCGCCGCGCCACCCTCGAGACTACTGTCGGTAAGACCATTCAAACGGCGTTGGACCGACTCGGCGCCGGCGTCGAGGTGACCTCCGTCCACGTGGTGGACATCCACCCCCCGAGCGGCGCCGTGTTCGCGTTTCGCGACGTGGCCAGTGCCAAGGAGGAGAAGGAAACCCGCATTCACCAGGCACGTGAACGTCTGGCCAGCGAGGTGCCGCGTGCTCGCGGCGAGGCCGCCAAGATCACCGCCGACGCCGACGCCGACGCCGCGAGCCGGCGCACCGAAGCGCAAGGCGAGGCCCAGGCCTTCATTGCCACGGCCGACGTGTTCGGTCGCGACCGAACACTCCTCGGTCACGTTTTGTGGCTCGAGAACGCCGAGAAGGTTCTCGCCGGCCGCGACAAGATCATCATCCCGCCCGGCGCCACCACGGGCCGCGTGTCGTTGTGGCACGACCGACCACCAAATCCTTAGAAACGGGCACCGCTCGACCCACGGGACCCCATGAAGACCAGCCGCAAGATTGCATTGTTCGCGCTATTCGTGTTGATCGCGCTCGCCGCACGCTCGAGCCTGTTCACCATTCACGAAACCGAAGTAGGCATAGTCACGCGTTTCGGCCGGCCGCTTCAGCCGATCGGCAGCGATGGTCTAAAGCCGGGCCTGCACGCCAAGCTGCCTTGGCCGATCGACAGTGTGGTGCGCCTCGATCGCCGCTTGCTGGTGTTTGACAACGAACCCACCGAAATGCTGACCCGCGACAAGAAGAACGTCCTGGTGGACAGCTTCCTGTGTTGGCGCATCGCCGACCCCGTTCGTTTCGCCCAAACGGTCAAGAGCCGCCTGGAGGCCGAAGCGCGGCTGCTCGACCTGATCGCATCCGAGTTGGGGGCCGCGGTCTCGAGCGAGCCCATGGCCAGCTTCATCAACCCGGACCCGGAACAGGTCGCCTTGCAAACGGTGGCGCGGGCGGCCGGCGACAAGGTTGGCAAGCTCGCACGCGAGAGCTTTGGCATCGAAGTGGTCGACCTGGCGATCAATGGCTTCAACCTGCCGCAACAGAACCGCAAGAGCGTGATCGATCGCATGCGGGCCGAGCGGGCGCGCATTGCCACCGCGTACCGCAGCGAAGGGGAAGAGGAAGCGCTCAAGATCGAGGCGGGGGCTACCGCAGAGCGATCGGCGATACTGGCCGAGGCGCGCGCCAAAGCCGAGGCTTTGCGTGGTGCCGGCGAGGCCGACGCATTAAGGGCGCTGGCCGAGGCCTACCGCAAAGACCCAGCCTTCTATCGCTACCTGCGCAGCCTCGAAAGCTACGAAGCCATCCTCGACAAAGACACGACCTTGTTCATCCAGTCCGATTCTGCGCTTTTGGAGGCCCTCCGTGACGGCCCCTGAGCCACCGACGCCACAGGAACCCTCAAGCCCGGCACCTCCGACCCCGCCTTCGGTACGGATCATTCGTGGCGTTCGCGATTGGCTGCACGGCCACGTGGGCCTGTTCGTGGTCGTGGCCCTCGGCGCCCTGCTGGCATTGGCCTTCCTACGCGGCGTCTACACGGTCGCCAACGGCGAGTCGGCGGCGCTGCTTCGGTTCGGGTCCGTGGTCGACGACGCGGTGGGCCCCGGTCTGCACGTCAAGCTGCCTCTCGGGGTTGATACCGTCACCCGTGGCCGCACCGGTGACGTGTTTCGATTGGAGATTCAAGGTGACCTGGGGGGCGCCAATGACGTGGTCACCGGCGACGAGAACCTGATCGAAGCCACCCTCGTGGTGCAATACCGCATTGGTGACTTGGAAACGTTCCTCTTTGCTTCGGAAAGCCCTGAACTCTTGGTCGACCAATCCGTCCGTGCGGCCCTGGTGGAAGCGATCGCGGTGGTACCGGTGGACGAGGTCCTAACCTCGGCCAAGGCGGGGATCCAGCAGAGCGTTCGCAACGCCGCACAGGCTCGGCTCGACGCCTACGGCGTGGGGGTCACGTTGGTATCCGCCAACCTTCAAAGCGTGGATCCGCCGCGCGAAGCTGCGGCCGCCTTTCGCGTGGTCAACGACGCACGCGCCAAAGCCGAGCAGGCCAAGAACCAAGCCGAGGGGGCCCGCGAGCGTGCCCTCCGCTTGGCACGCGGCGAGGCCGGCAAGCTCGAACAGGAAGCCCATGCCGCCGCCGGTGGCAGGCGGCAACAGGCGCGGGGCGCCGCCGATCGGTTCGAATCCCTGCTTGCCCAGTACCGCATCGCACCGGGCCAGACCCGCGCCGATCTGTACCACCGCACCGTGCGCAAGGTGCTTCCGCGCACCCGCATGATCGTCCTCGCGCCGGGCGAGATGCCCCAAATCGACATCAACCTCGTCGAACGAGGGGCGCCCCCAACCAGGCGCACCGCCGCGCCACCGTCGTTTGGTGCGCACGAGCCCGACAACCCGTAGGGCCCATCAGCGGGCCTGTAGCTCGATCGAGTGTGAAACGCCGGCCGACGATGATCGTCAGTCGGCACTGGGCGACGGCCGCCACGGCGGGATGTCTCCCAACATCTCGAGGAACCTCGGTTCATCGCGAATCAGGTCAAATGCTGGATTCTTGAGCGAGTGAACCAACCAAAGGTCTCGCGCTCGTGCAGCCTTGCCCAGCCATTCGTAGGCCTCACGTTTCTGACCTGCGCCTGAATACGCGGCAGCAATCCACGTCGGGAAGCCGGGAGGCTGGCGACCCATGGACCGCAGGCGCTGTAGTTCCCAACGAAAATAGCCTTCCCGCCCAGAGCGCTTTGTCATTCGATCGAGCACCGCGAGTTGGCCTTCGTTCGCACCTTGGTTTCGCTTGGTCGCGGCAAGGACGAGCTGGGCGAGGGCGTCTTGGTGCCTTCCCAAACGCTCCAGCGCCCAAGCTCGCTCACGCAAAATCCACCGGAACTCCGCCCCGAGGGCCTCGGCGTCTTGGAAGCGGCCCAGCGCCTCTTCGAAACGACCAGCGGCATTCAGGCGTTGTCCAACAGCAGCGTGGACGAGCGGCGAAAGTGGATCCAGCTCGAGTGCAACGCCGATCTGGTCTAGTGCCTCCTCGTGTCGACCGATGAGCGATAGGAGCTCCGAGTACCACTGCCGCGCCGTAACGTCACTACGCTCGAGTTCGATTGCACGCCGGTAGGAGGCCTCCGCGCCCGCCCAATCGCGATCGCGTTGCAGCCGAAGCAGGCCTAACGCGGTATGCGCTGGAGCGAAGTCCGGATCGAGCTCGAGGGCGCTCCTGATCGCCGTCTCGGCGCCAGCGTAGGCCGAATCCTCCGACCGTCCTAGGTAGCCGTTGCTCAGCAGATGAGCATCCGCCAACGCTGCCCAAGCAGGCACGAAGCCGGGAGCGAGCTCGACAGAGCGTGCCAGCAAGTCAAGCCCTCGTGCCAGCTCATTGCGCTGCCGAACCATCTGGTGCCCTTGGAGATAGGCCCGGTAGGCCTCGGAGCTGATCGGGTAATCGCGGGTCAACCGGGTTGCCTCCGTGGGACTCAGCTCGGTTCGCGTATGCTCGACCACATCCTTGGCCACTTCGCGCTGCAGGTCCAGTATTTCCGAGAACGCACGATCGTAGCTGCGGCTCAAGAGATGCTCGTCCCGGTCCGGACGAATCAGCTGAACCGTGATGCGTAGGCGTTGGCCCACGGCCAACACCGTGCCTTCGAGCAAGTAGTCAACGCCCAAAGTATCGGCAATCTCTGGCGCCAGCGCATCGGAGTCGCTAAAACCCATCGACGACGCCCGCGAGACGACCCTCAATCCGGAGACACCCGCAAGCTGATGGATCAACTCTTCGGTAAGCCCCGTGGCGAGGTAGGCGTTCGCCGGGTCCGGCGAGAGACTCTCGAAGGGCAGGACGGCGATACCGGGTCGCCGCGGTGTCTCGACGGCGTCAGGCGTGGAACGCTCGGCGTTGCGTCCAACCAGCCAGAACACCAGCAACCCGAGCAGGACTGCCAACGCAGCCGATACTCGCCAGCGCGTGGGAACGGTACGCGCGCTGCCGTTTTTGGTTTCCGGGGTCTCGGTCGTTTCCGGTGTGGTCGCAGAGTCCGCAGGCCGAGGGTCGTGTCTCCCAACAGCCGCAATCAGGCGATACCCCCGCCGCGGAAGGGTTTCGATGTAGCGAGATTCCTGGGTGCTGTCGCCGAGTGCCTGCCGCACGAGCGACATCGCGCGGCTCAAGGTCTCATCCACCACCGCTCGACCTTCCCAAACTTCTTCCAGAATCTCGGCACGAGAGATCACCTCGGCCGGCCGTCCGGCGAGAAAGACCAGCAGGCGCATGGCCATGGGCTCGAGCTTGCGCTCCTCACTCCCCCGCCGTAGGCGAAGGGATACCGGATCGACCTGCCAATCACCAACATCGAGCGCGAAGCGATCGGTGGTATGCGTTTCGTTTGGAGTCAATGACAACCCTAAGCTCACCCTAAGCCAACTCTTGTCGCTCCATCAGGACGCCGGTGCACGGTTGGTGCACCATGAAGGCGAGAACCCGTGTCCTCGGTGAGTGTATCGCTTGTCCAGCCGCCACCGCGTCACGGGCCATCCGATTTCATCATCGACCCCACCCGAAGACGGTCCTTCCAGGAGACACCATGAACATCCCCCGTTTCGCCATTGCTCTGCTTGCCAGTCTGCTATTTGCCGCCCCTGGTTTCGGTATTTGGGGCACCTTGGACAAGGTGCCAGGAGCCACCGTCCTCTTACCGTTCTTCGAGGTCGGCGTCGATGCCGCACGAGACCCCCATGACACCCTACCCGTCATCTACAACCGCGGTGCCGGCGGTGAGGTCATCGTCCACTGGGAGGTCTACGATCGCGACGGAAATGCCGTCTTCTCGGGCACCGAGACTATCCCTTCGGCCGGTACCTGGGCCTTCTCAATGCGGAGTCTGATCAATACGAATGCCTCCGCCAGTGACATGGGTCAGCTCTCCGATGGCGAGTTCTTCATTGGCTTCATGACCATCGACGCCGTGACCGTAGGGACCTTCCTTCCCCCGTTCGACGCCAACTACCCGTTTCGCCCCATCAATACGTTGCTGGGCTATGCCTACTACACCCGTCTGGCACAGGGCTCGGCCAACGGCTTGGCACTACCGACCCTCGAATTCACAGCCGCGAGCGGCGTACACGCTCGAATCCAGGGCTTCTACGGTGCCGACGATCTGGAGGAGATGGACGTCAACGCGCGCACCTGCGCCCAAGAACTCATCGTTGGCAACAGTTGCGCCAGCACCGATGACACCGCCACCATTCGGTCCCGCGTCTTTCAATCGGACGCGATCAACGGCCAAACGCGGATTATCGTCTTCGCCTGGGACACCAGCCGGCCGAATCAAGGCGGCCCGTCGGCGATTTGCGACGCCCTTGGGACCTGCGCAACAGAGTACACCTACTTCCGCTATCGCGAGAACGCAGATGTTGCAGCCTCGGGAACAATTCGCCTCAACCACGTCGTCAACATCATCGGCACCACCGTCGGGCCCACGGCTCCCGGCGAGCACCTTATCTTCGACATCGAAGATCCCGGGGCTTCGCTCCAACTTTTTGCTTTCTCGTTTAACTCAGCCTCGCCGGCGGGCAACCCGAACATCAACTGGGACGCGATCTTCGAGTCGAGCATCTTGCCCTGATCCGAACGACCCGCGTACCCAACCGCGATCCAGATTCGCGTCGGCCTCTGCGAGATTCGACTTGGAAGCGTCTGGATTCTCGACTCAGCAATGCTCACCATCACTGGTGAGACCTCGTAGGCTCGAGGACGGAACGGCCAATCGATGACCGCGACCTTCGTGGCCTCGCCGTGGGGTGCAGGCAAAGCGGCCTATGCTCTTGTCACGATGACACTTATCGCGACAAACTGCTCGAGCGTAACGGCACGACCTGGCTGCCCGCTCGCTGAGCTATCATGAGAGAAACCACATAGCACCGTTTTGGCACAGGTCCTGCAGGCTCCGAGACTGACGCCACTTTGCAAACCAGCACTTTTGAGGAGAGTCGATGAGCTCACGCCGTTTTGGCCTGATTCTGATGGTCAGTCTGTTGTTCGCCGCACCTACTTTCGGTATCTGGGGGACCCTCGACAAGGTACCCGGATCGACGGTCGTCTTGCCGTTCTTCGAGGTCGGCATCAACAGCGCACAGAACCCCCACGACACCCTGCCGACCATCTACAACACCGGTGGCGCCTTGATTGTCCATTGGGAAGTCTACGATATCGACGGCACTGCCGTGTTCTGGGATAGCCGGCCCATCGGTGGTGTGGCCACGTGGGCGTTTTCGATGCGTGGCCTGATCAACACCCACGCCTCTAGCGGCGACCTGGCTCGGCTCACCCACGGCGACTTTTACCGTGGTTTCATGACCATCGACGTCGTCACCGCTGCAACCGTCGATCCGCCCTTCGACACCGGCTACCCGTTCGCCAACAACAACTCCCTGCTCGGCAACGTGTACTACCTCCGCTTGGCCCAAGGCTCGGCCAACGGATTGACGCTGCCGACGTTGGAATACACCGCTGACAGCGGCGTCCATGCTCGCCTAAACGGTTTCTACGGCGACCACGACAACCTAGAAGAGATGGACATTCGTGCACGCCTCTGCGCGCAGTCAGTCATGGAAGGAGACTCGTGCGCGGCTGTAGTCGATGAGACGCCCACCATCTATTCGCGCGTATTCCGATCCAATGCGATCAATGGCAAGACTCGGATCATCGTGTTCGCCTGGGACACTTCTCAACCCGATGCTGGGGGACCTTCGGTAATTTGCGACGTGGACCCGAGCTGCATCTCCGAGTACGGCTTCGGCCGGTTGCGTGAAGACGGCGTACTCGTGGAGTTGGACACACTGCGGCTCGATCACGTGGTGAACGTCATCGAGGTCGATGCCGGGCCCGCAAACCCCGGCAACCACGTCCTGTTTGGCCCCGAGGACCCGAGTTCGTCCCTCCAGCTCTTTGCCTTTTCGGTCAACTCGGCGCAGCCCGCCGGCAACCCCAACACCAACTGGGACGCCATTTTCGAATCGAGTATTGTGCCCTAGAAGGCCCATTTGACGTCGTAGGCAACGCCAGCATAGGTGGCAGGCTGGCTCCTGCCAGCATTCTTCGGGCCCGCTGATGATCCGTCGGCGGGCCCGGTGTCGTTTCTTTTTCTGGGTGTCTTTGCCTCTTGTTGGCTTTGGCGTCCCGCCGGCCACTTTCACGCTCCCAAACGACAGGGGATCACCGTGAAATCGACTCGTTTCGCCCTCACCCTTTTGGCCTCTTTCCGATTGGCCTCGCCATGTCTGGGTGCCTGGGGGGTCTTGGACAAGGTGCCCGGCGCTATGGTCATCCTGCCGTTCTTCGAGGTCGGCATTGTGGCCTAACAGAACCCCCCCCATGACGCGATCGGGTAGAGGACGACTCGCGGGCGCCGTCCTCTCGAGGCACCGACTGGCCGGGCGGTAGCGTTCCTGGGGTACCGGATGCTGATCGCCATCGGCCCACGTGGCTCGCACCTCAACCCACCCCACCGGCACACCGGCCCCTCTCACCGCGTTGGTGGATTTCCGGTATCGCGCTTGCAACAAGCATTCTCTGCCGCGGGACAGCCAACCCCCCCGCGGCCTCCAAGAAGGACCATTGCAACCGGAGATCCCCCATGCGCACTCGATTGAGTTCACCACGTAGCGTCTCTTTTTCAACCCTGGTCAGCCTCGCGCTGGCACTATTCATCACAGCACTATTCATCGCAGCTGTACCGGCGTCCTCCCAAGAGGACACACCGGGGCTCTTCGGCGAGGTGGTCGACGTTCGTGTCGTCAACCTCGAAGCGGTCGTGACCGACAAGAAGGGCACCCGGGTCTTTGACCTTCAGCCCAGCGACTTCCGTCTGAGGGTCGACGGCGCCCCGATGCCGATCGATTTCTTCACTGAGGTCCAGGGCGGCGTCGCGGTGGCGGGCCTGGGCACCGAAGTCGACACCGACTCCGGCGCCATGCCCGCGTTCGAGACCGGCCAGACGGTCGGCACCAGTTACCTGGTGTTCATTGACGACTACTTCGCCATTGCCAGCCAACGCAACATCGTGCTCGACAACCTGATCGGGTCACTGGCCAATCTGCGCCCGGAAGATCGGATGGCGATCGTCGCCTTCGACGGCCGGAACCTCGACATGTTGACCAGCTGGAGCAGCGCCCAACCGACCCTCGAACGCACCTTGCGCGCCGCCCGCGAACGCTTCGCGTATGGGCTTCACCGCCGGAGCGAACGCCTCAACGGTTTCGGTGTCTTCGGCAACGCGTCGAGGTTCTCGCGCAACCGCGAAAGCCGTCTCCAACTCGAGCGGGTTACCGAAGCCGTGGTCTCGACGCTCCAGGGCTTTGCTCAACCGCCGGGCCGCAAAGTCGCTTTGATGCTCTCCGGTAGCTGGCCAGCGGGCTCGTTCATCGAGCAGGCCGACAGCACGCTCGGCACCGGTAACACGGACCTGACCCTGACCCGATCCATCGCCGAGACCGCCAACCTCCTGGGCTACACCCTCTACCCGGTGGACCTCGCGGGCATCCAAACCGTGCGCTTCGATGATGACGATCTAAGCTTCACGAGCATCAACGTCAACACCGGCGGTTTCGCTGGCAACAACAGCATCGACCGGCAACGCCGTGATGGTACCCGGGGCCTGTTCTCGCCCGACATCGATCGCCAATCGACCCTTCGGGTTCTGGCGCGCGACACCGGTGGCCGAGCGCTGCTTGCGGGTGATCGCCTCGCGGCCCTGCCCAAGGTCGTCCAGGACACGAGTTCGTACTACTGGCTTGGTTTCTCGCCCGATCGCCAGCGCGACGACATTCGCCACCGGATCGAGCTGGAGGTGCTGCGCCCGGGCCTCAAGGTCCGCACTCGCAACAGCTTTTTGGACCTGTCGCGTGACGCTGAAGTGACCATGATGGCGCAGAGCGCGCTGCTCTTCGGCGCCACCAACCAGCTCTCGGCCCTGTCGGTCGAGATCGGCGAGACCACCAGGAAGGGCTTGAGCCGCATGAACGTTCCGGTGCGTTTATCGATCCCGGTGAACGAGGTCACGATGGTGCCGTCCGGCGGCAAGTACGTGGCCGAAGTCGAGGTCCGCCTGGCCGCCATGGATCGGTACGGATCGAGAAGCGATGTGCCGGTAACGCCGCTTCGATTGACCCTCGACGGCGCGCCCGACGCCAACGGTCGCCTGTTCTACGAAACAACCCTCAAAATGCGCCGACAACCACACGATCTGGTCATCTCGGTTCACGACACGCCCAGCGGCCAGGTGCTCACCAGCTTGGTCTCGGTCGCACCGTAGGCGATCCAATGCAGGACGGCGGTCCCACGTGACCGCCGCCTTTCTCCCAAGATCTCCAACGAAACGCCACACGCCGACATGAGCCGATCGCAGCCCTCAGCACGCACCTTGCTTCGTCTTCAGCGGGCGAGCCTCATTGTGGTCATTGTGCTGGCGTTCCTGAGTCGCATCTGGCCCATGTAAGGCGCTGCGGCTTCCGTGCTTTCTGCTACGGCTTCATCGCCTCTTCCACCGCCCGCAGCGCGTCGATCCTGCCATAGCCAAATCGCGGGTGCCGACCCCTTAGGTCACGGGGCTTCGCGGCGCTCAGGCGCAGTCTGCCCAGCAGCTCGTCGCGGCTCAAGTCCGGATGGGCGCCGAGCATGAGGGCCGCGACCCCAGCGGCACAAGCGGCGGCGTTGCTGGTGCCGGTGGACGGCTCGAAGCCATCTCCGGGGTGGGCGCAGCGCAGACTCGAGCCCGGGGCCACAAATGCAACACCGTCGCCGGCAGCCGAGTCCACCGGCAACCCGCGGCTGTTGGTCTGTGCGATGCCGGTAACGGCCGGATGCGAAACCACTTCGTCAACGTCGGTCGACGCGACGCCGTTGGCCACCGCCCAAAACACCGGCTTGCCGACCGCCCGTGCAATGCTCAAGGCGACTTTGAGCAAGTAGCCGCTGAACGGAAAACGGTCGACGCCATTCGGTCCCAAGCTGCAGAGAATGATGTCGGCGTCCGAATCCGGCGGAAAGTCCCGGGGCCAGACGGCCTGGAAGATCGCAAGGGCGAGAATCAACTGATTGGCTTGCTGTGGCGCTGCGCGCGGCGGCGCTGTCGAGATGGCAATCAAGTCAGCATCGAAAGCGATGCCCAACCCCGGCGGCACGTAGGGACGCGCGAGAACTGTGCCGGCGCAAGCCGTTCCGTGGGGCAAGCGGCGATGGCCGTTCATGGCATACCGGAATCCAGGGAATCCAAACCACCGATCGAAAAAATAGCCCGATGCCGGGTGAACCGCTGGCGCGAGATCGCGGTGAGCGAGATCGAAGCCGTGATCGATCACCGCCACACGGACGCCATTGCCGGCGCCCAGTCCCGCCTCGGCGAGCAGCTTCCACGCCTCGTTACAACGCAACAAGTCCAGATGGTACTGGAAGTCGAAGGGTACGATCGCAGCGCTGGAACGGGAGCCAATGTTCTCGTTGAGCACGGGCTGAACGAACCACAGAAATCCCTCCCGACGCACGGACTTCGGGGTTGACCGTCCCTCCGACCCGGCTCGAGCTTCTTTAGGATTCTTGCGCGACGCCTGCAGCTCATCAGCAAGCTCAAACGGGTCGGCACCGCTCACGATTCGCAGCGCAACACAATCGTGGATATGCCGGGCCGGCGCAGGAACGACCTCCTCGTAGTCCATCACCTTGGGGTGTCTTGAGACCCGAGTCAACAGCTCCACACGCGCCTCTTTCTCGAGCCGCTCGCCCGGCTCCGCCAAGGCGGCGATCAGCCACTCGGTAGCCCAGAACAACCGGTCGCTGTTCTCGAGTCGATACACCGAGGAGATGGGCGTGGCCCGTGGATCGTCGTCGTCGCGTTCGACGCCAAAGCGATGATCGTCGCCAGCGGACCGATCGAACAACAGCCAGCCAGCATCGAGGATCGCAGCCCGCTCGGCGGGTGGTAAGTCGCGGCCAACGCCCCGGCCCAGCCGATCCATCTTTGGACGCTGTGGCTCCGACCCTTCGCCCGAGGACGTGATCCGCAATGGCCCCGGAGACTGCGGCGTGCCATCCGTATCTTCGAGCGACGACCACACCATGGCGCTGGGCATCACCACGACGTCTTGGAGCTCCAATCGCAGGACATCGTTCTCGTCGTCGGGATCCAGACGCAGAATCTTCATCTCTTGGCTCATCGCATGGTTCCCCTACAGGAATCCTTCGAACCCGCCGGGAGCGCACGGCTTACGCGTGGTGCCGCGCTGGCGCCCGTAGGGTAGGTAAAGCCCGAGCCGGCGAGCCGGCGGCGGGACACTAGCGAGCTGATAAAACGCGGCAACGTCAGCGTCGTGGTCGGCGCTGGGCGGATCGTCGTCGAATAGAACCGTATTCAAACCGAGCAAGCGATCGAGCTCGACATTCAGAACCTGGATCTCGACGTCACGCCCTGGAAGATGCTCAGGCGGGCGGAACACGAGCTGGTCGCGACCGCTGACGAAATCTTCGAAAATCAACTCGACATGGCTGCGCACGTTGACCTCCCAAGCCAGCTCACGGGCTACCGCTTTCGGCCGCGAGGGTGCTGTACGTGATTCGAAGTACCATAGTCGCAACTCATCGTTTTCGGCCCGGCTTAGGCGATGGCTGCGCAAAATGCCTTCCCCCAGCCGCACGCGGGCCACGATATCGGGCAAAAGCGGTACGGGCTGGTTGTAGTCCCGCTTGGCGTACGAAACGCCGCCCTCGCGCATTCGCAACAGCCAATGCAAGTCTTGCTCTTCCGCAGCATTTCTTGGCTGCTCGCTATCCAAGCCAACGCCCAAGCGGCCGAGGACCGGCGCTAGCTGATGGGTCCGCGGGTCACGGCCATCGGGCCGAATGATCAACTCACGCTGAGCCGCCAGACAGAAGACTCGATCGTGAAACGGGTCTTGGTGGCGATAAAGCAGATCGGGAGACCGGCTGGAGGTTTCATTAACATCGCGCTGATCGAAAACCACCGCCGGCACATGTTGGGCGATGGCCACCGGCTTTCTATTTACATGCGCGAGCGTCGGCTGACGAAGATCAGGCAGCAAGACTGTGACCTGGTCCGGAGGAGGTTCGTCATCCTTCGAAAAGGGATCGTACCGCGCGATCGGCCGGTTGGGGACGAACGCACACAGACCCGAGAAAACAACACGGAAGGTAAACGGCGTGTGCGGCAATCGGTCTCCTTTGATTACGAAAGGTACGGATCATGCGCCGCCGATGGCCACGAACGCCGCCCAGGTCGGCGGTCCCGATGGTGGCGGTTCTTCCCGACTCGCTGATCGTTGCGCCTGGCGTAGTGCCCGAGCTGGGTCGGCGCCACCGGCGAGCGCGGTGTAGAAACGCGAGAACAAACGCACTGTGGCGCTGTCTTCGACGTCCCAGAGCGACGCGATGACCGTGCCAGCAACCGGCGGCGAGAAAGGCGCGGGCCAGGCTCGAAGGCCCATCGACGCCGAGTCGTCCGCCGCCCGCTGAGCGACAGGCGGCTAGCACCACCAACCGCGTACCATCGAGCTTCATCCGGTAGATATCGCGTGCGTAAAGCGCACCGGTGCCATCGTCCGCGTCATCGGGCGCCAAGGCCAACAGCGAGAGTAGCGGTTGGCGGTCGTTGATCAACGCGTGCCCCGCATAGTGGATCCAACGGCTGCGCGGCGCCAGCTCGAAGAACATCGAAGGCGTGGCTCCAACGCCCTGCAAGAGAGTGGAGTCCGGGAGTGCTCGGGACAGCGCTCTTGCCTGAGCAGCCGACGCCTGCAAACGCTCCCCCTCGCCCCCGAAGAGCTCCGGGTTGAACGCCGGATCACCGACCACAAGCGACCGCTTCGGCCCTGGATCGTCACCGAGACGAGCCTCCGTTGACGCAAGTGCCAAAGCTGCGTACGACGCGCTAGGCGCCAAGACAACGCGATGGTCGTCGATCACGAAGTGCCCCGTCTCAGGGTCTCGTAGGGCGGCGAATGGCACCCGGTTGAGGTCTTTGTCCGGCACGATGATCAACGTTTCCACATTTCGGATTTCTTGGCGCCACGGCTGAATCAGCCAGCCGTACAGAGCTTCGGCGCCGATAACGAACGACCTCTCTCCGGTGTGCAAGACATCAATGGTGGCCGCCAGCCGCCCACGCGTGACCGTCTGGTCGCGCATGGCTACTTGGCCAGCACCGATGCACCAAGAGAGTAAGCGCTCGTCGAGCACCGTGTAGTAGATAATCCGTGTTCCCTCACCAAGCTGCCGTTGGATGGCGTCAACGGACAACGAATCGCCCAACGCCATCGCTGAATTCTCGGTCAAAATCAAGCGCGGTGCCCGGCGGGCGCGCGCGGCCTCGGCCAGGGCCAGCGCCCGACGGGGCCGTGCGCGTGCCACCGCCTGCAGACGGATCGACTCGTCATCGAGGTTCTCGACATCGCTCAAGAAGGCCAAACGCTCGTCCTCGGCCGCATCGCGCGACGTCATGGCGACCCGAATCTCGAGCGCCGCTTCGAGGTCGCGTTCCGCTCCGTCGAGGTCGCCGAGCGCAAGGTGTGTTCGGGCCCGTTGATGGAGGGCGATCAAGGCCAGTGGATCGTGTGCATTGCTCTGGAAGTAGCCATAGGCAGCCGAAAGCACCACCTGGGCCTCGTTGGGCTTGGTCTCGACAAGCGCCATGCCGGTGACTAGGTCGAGATCGGCCAGGGTCCGGGCCCGGACCACGGCGTCTTCGTGGGCACCAACCAGCCGTCGAGCGTGCGCCAGTTGCGTCATCGCGGCCTCTGACCGTCCGCGGCGCTGGAGAATCGCGGCCCGCCAAGACAGAGACTCGACATAGTCGAGGTCGCCTCGGTTCTTGTCCGCGAAATCAAGCGCAGCCTCTTGAAAATGAAGCGCGACCATGAGCCACCCGCGCCGCAGGGTCATGTCGCTCAGCATGGACAGCGGGAAGTAAATGCTGTCGCTCTCCCCGCGTACCGCGGCCATGCTCAACGCTTGCCGATGGCTCCGCCAAGCGCGGCCAGTTTGCCCCAAATAGTTGAGCGCATCGCCGATCAGACTATCCATGACCGCCACCCGCTCGACCTCGCCAGCAGTCACGAAGTGCTCTCGGGCGCGCCGGTAGTGGCGCAAGCCCAACGCGGGGTCGGCCCTCACCATGGACAACAGTCCCCGCATCCACTGGACGTGTCCCGCGAGGCTCGGATAGCGCTGATCCGCGTGGGTGGTGGCCAACGCCTCCAACTCTCGCCGCGCCCGCTCGAATTGACCGAGGCGATAGGCGCTGCAAGCAGCGAAGTATGCGGCGCTGAGCGCCAGCGGCGACCCGGCTTGCTCGAGAAGCCTCTGCGCCCGGCGGAGGCTGGTCTGCGCGCGTTCGGCGTCGTAGTCCTTGTAGCGGATGTACCCTTCGTCGAGCGCACGGACGCCGGCCGCCAGCTGCATCCGATGCCTCGAATTGCTGGCTTCGATCTGTTGTGCTACGTCAGCCAGCAACCGATCGCCACCGAGGTCGGCGAGGGCTCGGCCGACGATGCCGAGACGAACCGATATCGACGAAGCCAGCTCGGCATCGGGCTCGACAATGGCCTCCGCCCAATCCAACAACATGTGACGTTCGCCCTGCTCGCGGACCTGCCACCGATGACGCTCGGCAAGCACGCGAACCATGTGCGCGTCGCCGCGCGCGAGCGCCTCTTCAAGCCGCCCAAGGTCCGCCTGGATCCAGCGCTCGGCCGCGGACGCGGGCGCCGAAAGGACCATCCCTTGACGTGCCTCGCCTGCCCACGGTGAAGACGGGTCGACGCGAAGATACTCATCCCACGCTGACTGGGCCGCATCCCCGAGGCGAAGGTACCGCAGGATAACGGCACGGTTGAACAGCGCCGTCGGTTGCGGCCGCTTACCGTCCGAAGTCACCATCTCGATCTCCTCTAGAGCGCGATCTATATCGCCGAGATGGGAGTCGTGTACACCGCGTGCAAAGAGCGCCACGGCCAAGTCGTTGCGAAGATCCTTCTCGAGCGCGGATCCGGCTCCGAAACGAACGGCTGCCTCGAGCAACTTGATGCCGGCATCCCAGTCCGGGTCTTCGACGGCCAGTTGGACCATGGCCCGCGCATGGATTGTTGATAGATCGCTCTCGGCCAGCCGGCTCAACCCTCGAAGCCGCGACAGGAGCCTGCGGCGCGCCCGCTTGCGGTGGAACACCGCCGGTTGGTCGCCGAAACGCGGTGCCTCATCGCCAGAGCGGCAGTCACAGCGCACGTAGCGCCGCGCCATGCTGTAGCGCGCACAGTATGGCCGGATACCAACAACGGTTTCTACGATCAAAGCGTCGATCGAGCCGCCCTGCTGTCCACGACATCCGAATAAGACGAGAGAGCACGCCAAGAGGCTCACAAGCCTCGACGCTCGGACCAGCAAGAGCCACAACACCGCACGGATTCTCGACATGATGAACGAAATGGAGTTGTTAGTCGTGTCGTAAGGGTACTACGGGTGTAGCGGCTCGAAGGTAGCGGCGAGGGAGGACGCCACACCCTCGCTCGACGATACGGTCAGTGTCCAAGGTGATCTACCTCAAGGCGGGGGTCACCCAGCGACAGCGCTGTCGTGTCCCATGACCTCAGTCGGTGACTTCTGTCTCCTCGTGGACGACAAGGAGACACTGATCGGCTTCTTCTCCATATCGCCGACAGATGCTTCCGAGAGGCGATAAGATCGGGGTAGGTATGTTTGCCGCCGCTCGTCCGATCCACGACATCGCCGCCCTCAATACCCGCCTGTTCGAGAACAATCTTCAGGGGGTGGACGACTTTATTGCGCGTCGGCGCATTCACGCTCGTGTCAACAACATCGCTTTCGTCGCCCTGCACTTGGTGGGTGCACGCACGTACCTCGGCCGGTATCTGGGGTTGGATCTCGAAGATCCATTTGAAGAACAAACGGCCAATGTGGACACCATCGAGCAAATGACGTCGTTTCCGCTGCTCGAGCGGCTACGAGAAACATGGACCGAAGCATCGGCCGTGGTGCTCGAACACATCGAAACGCTGCCCGAAGACCAGTGGGCGCAACCATCGAGGATCGAGTTCCCGGTAGCCGGCAAGACCGTGCTCGAAGGTGCCGCATTCCTCTTGCACCATGAGTCCTACCACCTCGGTCAACTCGGCCTCCTGCGCAAACACGCAGGTCTGCCCGCGATGTCCTACAGCTAGCGAGGCCTCGCCTCAGATCGACGAGCGATGTCCTCGCTGCGATGGCTGAACGGAAATCCCCCTCGATCCCCCTTTTTCAAGGGGAATGGCCGGACCCAGCGATCCGTCTTTCCCCCCTTTTCCAAAGGGGGGCCAGGGGGGATTTTCTGCCAGGCAAGCTCAGCATTCAACATCTGGCTCATCTGTAGAGATGTGGGTGGGTATGGCAACCTAGCAGCGGCCTCTCGAGCAACCATAGAGCCGAATTCTCTTCAGCCCGCCGCGGCGGGTATGGCGTTTGCATCAACCAGGCCCTACGACATCCATGAATACCCTTTGAGGAGAGTTCCATGGCCCGTTTCTTCAACAATCGCTTGCGCTCGGTCTGGGCCTTGCTTTCGGCAGCACTCGTTCTGTCCGGCTTGGCCGTCGGTTCCCTGATCGCGGAGGAGGGCGACACGCCCTCTTTCGGGGACAGCGTCGATGTTCGCGTTATTAACCTCGAAGCGGTGGTCACCAACGGCCAGGGCGTTCGGGTGTTCGACCTCCGGCCTCAGGACTTCCAACTACTGGTTGACGGCAAAGAGGTCTCCATCGACTTCTTCACGGAGGTGCGGGATGGTCGGGCGGCACCAGCTGCAATCGACCAACCGCAGAGTGGCGAGATCAAGACGACCGCCGAGGCTGGCAAGCCTGTCGGCAACAGCTACTTGGTGTTCATCGACGACGCGCTCAGCGTCGGTGCACAGCGCAACGCGGTGATCGATGGCTTGATGGAGAACCTCGATACGCTGACCCCCGCCGACCGGATGGCTGTGATCGCCTACGACGGGCGGATGGAGATGTTGACGCCGTGGACGGGTTCGAAGACGGCCCTCACCAGCGTATTCACGGCGGCCAAAACGCGCCGTGCGTGGGGCCTTCGCCACATCGCCTCGCAGCTCAACTTTGGTAACAATGGCGGTCGCGCGGGTGAAACCGAGCCGGACGAACGTTCGCGCGCCATCACGGGAGTTCTGGACCCAACCGCCGATCGTCGCAGTGATCGCGAGCAAATCAACGAACTCGAACGGCTGAGCGACGCCGTGGCCAACGCCATGCGCGGCGCCCCCCGCACGGCCGGTCGCAAGGTTGTACTCCTGCTCGCTGGCGGCTGGCCGTCCGATCTCTTCTTTGACGCCAATGATTCGTACTTCGGCGCACCAGCCGACAACCACCTGACCCGGCCAATCACCGAAACGGCCAACCTCTTGGGCTACACCCTCTACACCGTTGGTTTGGCCCTCCCTTCGTCCGGCCGCATCGATTCCGTTGCCGCCGAGGATGTCCCTCTCGAGGGATTCCTTGGCAGCGGCAATGCCAATGAAAACGCCGAGGCTCGGGGACCTGGCCTCAGAACGGGCGATCCCGGACCGGAAGTCTCAGTGCTCGAGAATCAATCGAGCCTGCGCATGCTCGCCGCTGCAACAGGTGGCCGCGGGCTGTTCTTTGATCGCCGCCTGGAAGCCCTACCGGTCATCGCCGCCGATACAAAGTCGTACTATTGGCTCGGATTCAACGCCCCTCGTCGAGGTGACGGCGCCCGTCACAAGATCGAGATCAAGGTTCGGCAGGCCGGCCTAGACGTCCGTAGCCGCAGTGCCTATCGTGACCTCTCGCGGGCACACGAGCTGGACCTGCTCACCCAAAGCGCGATGTTGTACGGCGGCGATGGCGCGAAGTCGGCACTAACGATCTCAATTGGCAATGCCGAACGTGCTGGCCTCAACCGCATGGAGGTCCCCGTGCGCATTGGTATTCCGGCGCGAGAGCTGGTGTTCCTGCCCAACGCCGATGGCGTCGCGGCCGACATCGAACTCCGCTTTGGCGCCAAGGAAGATAATGGCTACCGCACCGAGATCTCGACCATACCGTTGCACCTGACCAGCGAGGCCGAGCCGAGGCCCAGCTATGTCTTCATCTACGAGACGACCTTGCGTATGCGTCGCAAGCCCCACGCGATGGTGGTTTCCATGGTGGACACCGCTTCAGGCCAAATGCTCACGCAGCAGGTCGCCTTGGCACCATAGGGGTCGCATCAAAACTCCAGATCACGGGCCCGCTCCGGAACGAAGCCGTGCCACGGCGCCATCGACAATGGCATTGATCAGTGCACGCTGACTCTGGTTCGCATCAACTTCGGGGCGATAGAGCGCGTACATTGCAAGGCTGCGACTGAGGCCCGGTTGTAGACCTGGAATACCGTTGACTTCGATGACCTTGAGCGTGCCTCGACGATCACGGCGCATGTCGATTCGCACGTGGTCCCGACAGCCCAGCAAAGTTGCGGTGCGCACCGCGAGTCCACAGACTTCTTCCGCCTCATCACCGAGCTGCCGCAGCCTGAGTGCCCCCTCTTTCAAAGCTGGCGTGAGAAGTGGGTAGGTGTCGTACGCCTCTTGTGCGATCTCGTTCAGGGCACCAAAGACCTGGTGGTTCGGTGCCCTGCCGATCACCGTTGCCGTGTACTCCTCCTTCTCGAGGTACTCTTCGACCAAGGCATCTTGCTCGAAGCGTGACCAAATGGACGCCACCACATCGCGCAGCGCTTTCGGAGTGATCACGATGCTCGCTTCGCTGATGCCACGACTCTCGGACTCCCATCGCGGCTTGACCAAGACGGGACACTCGACTTCCGGCATCTCGTCTCCCGTCGATACAACCGCCTGGTGCGGAACCGGCACCTCCAGCGACGCCAGGCGACGATTGGTCTCGGCCTTGTCGAGCAGCACATCGAAAACGCTGGACGGAGAGCCGACGTGCGGAATGCCCCACTGCTCGAGCAGTGGATGGATCTCCACAGCAGGCACGATCGAGCGATTTTGACCCGCGGTGCCGCCGACGCGATACAACGAGCTCCAGACGATGTCGGAAGGCAAGCTCAGGGCATCGTCGAGGTCGCTCGGATTTTCTAAAGAGGCGACGGCGGTCTGCTTGCCCGCTGCCGTAAGTGCATCCTGAACCAAGGCCGTCGCACGAGCGTCGCCGTAGCCCTGCACCACAGCCTCGGGTCCGGTGAGCAACAGAACAGAGGGTGCACGACGACACGGGTTGTCGTTGTTCGTGAAGGATCGGGAAGTTGTCATACGACCGACACCTTGTCGTCGGGTTGATTGCTAAGCGTGATGGTGTGGCTTGACCTCTCGACTTGATCAATCACTCGAGATTCCTGTGCCGGCTGCAATGAATGCTTGGATCGGTGTACAAGCGGCTTCAGGGGTACACCCGGCAAGCGAGGAACCTGGTGGCGACCGGTGATGCGTCGGACCCACAGATGAAGGTCGTGGTAGGGCTTGTGGTCACGGGTAAGGTGGAGCTTGAACTTCTGCTCCTGAGTCTTACGCGGTAGGACTCCACCTTGTTCCCAATAGTCGAGCCACTCCGCCAACCGGTAGATGGCAAGCTTCTCGGCTCGGCAATAGATTTTCTCCGGAGAATCCGCTGGGTAGATGGGGGGAACCACGTTCTCGATGATCGCACCCCTGTCGATTCCCGCGTTCACAAAGTGAATGGTCGAGCCGATCTTGTCGAACTCTTGGTGATAATAGGGTAAGAAGAAGCAGTAGTTGCCTCGGTAGTAGGGTAGGTATCCACCGTGGAGGTTGATGACCATTCCGGCGGCACTCAGCACCTTCTTTCGCAAGATCGAGGTGCATATGATCACCGTCAGGTCAGGACGCACTTCCTTCAATAAGGTGACGACCCGATCTTGGTTGATCCAGTCGATCGTGAGCTGGCGAAATTCCTGGTTTACTGGCGGCGACGGCAGGTCCCTGAAGTACCTCTTGCGGAATGCATCGAGTCCGAAGATCTGGCGGCGCAAGAAATGATAGAGATGGTAGGCGTAGTCCTTGTAGCGACGGATCTTGAGAAGCCGCTGACGTTGTTTCCGAGCCGGCTCGACAACCTCGGCTACGACCTCAAACCGAGACTGCAGCAACCGACTAAGGTAGATGTGATGCTGATCGTCCGAGCGCAAGACCGCGATCCGCTTCTTCACCATGATCTCCAGTATCTCCAGTGTTGGCTGTTCGAGAAGCGCGGGTAGCCAGCGTCCGGACTATCACTGAATAAGGGCACCGAACGAGGTTGAGCCGAGCTATCTTTACGCGCCACTCTTCGGAGCGCTTTTTTTCGGCACCAGATCCACGACGGCAGCGTTGGCCGCCCGAGCCAAATCTCGGGGACACAGGATGATCTCTCGGCCCCATTGTCCGGTACCGATACCAAGCTCCTCTTCCTCCATCAACGACGATTCGATGAAGCACTTGAAGCCTTCGGGCTGCCAATGGAATGGCGGAATGGACCCGACCTGGTATCCGGTGATCTCGTACACCACATCCGACGTTGCCATCTTGATGTTCCTCGATCCCAGAGCTTTCTTGAGGAGACCGGATCTTGCCATCTGATCGCCGCCTAGCATGACTAGCGATCTCTCACCTTGAGCGGTTTCGAAGATCAATGTCTTGACCATCTGCCGTGGCTTGAAACCTAGCGCATGAGCGACGTTGGCGGCCCCCTTCTCGGTATCTGGAGGGAAATCGAGTTCCCGGTAGGGTATGTCCAGATCCTCAAGGTATTGATGCGCTGGTAGCTTCATTTCTCTCGCTTCAAAATGGTGGTGGCCGAGGTGCTGACACCAAGATCTTCTCGAGCTTCCGCCCTCCAGAACGTTCCGCGCGAGACCTTCAGAGCCACGAGGTTGACCATAGCTATACCATACATATCATATTATGAATATAGCACGCATAGCACACGGTCCCCGTTTCGCCCCACCAAACACGATGAGTGTAGGCGAGAGGGCAGTACCGGCGCCTTCGAAGAGGAGGCGGCCAGCGACTTCCAATTGTTGGCGGGCACCAACCACGATCAGGGGATCACGGCAAGCTAGCCTTTCGCGCTCAGCTTGCCGGCGGTAATGTGATCGCGGCGACCTCGGCCGTTTGCTGCGCGTGGAAGGCCTCGAGCGCTGCACGCAAATCGGGCCGCGAGTTGGCCATGATGCGCACCGCGAGAATGGCCGCGTTGACTGCGCCCGCCTTGCCGATCGCCAGCGTGCCGACCGGAATGCCACGCGGCATCTGGACGGTCGAGAGCAACGCGTCCATGCCATCGAGGGCCCAGCCCTCGAGCGGAATGCCGAGCACCGGCAGGGGCGTATGGGCAGCCACAACCCCGGCCAAATGCGCCGCGCCGCCGGCACCAGCGATGATTACCTCGACGCCCCGCGAGACCGCGCCGCTGGCGTACTCGATGGCCTGAACCGGCGTGCGGTGTGCCGAAAGGACCCGGCTCTCGTGCGCAATCTCGAACCGATCGAGGGTGAGCCCAACATGCTGCATGACATCCCAGTCCGACTGGCTGCCCATCATCACGTTCACCAAAAGCTTTGCGTCGCTCATCCGTTCCTCCGCTGCGAGTGGTTGTCTAATACGCCATTTGGACGCGGCGCGGAGGGTACCATGGTCACCCTGATCTGAAACTTCCAAGACGCCCCGATGCCCAACACCCAGCACAACGGAACCATTGATGTACGCACCCACGGCCAATCCGGCCCCTGGCTGGTGGTACTCCACGGTGGCCCGGGAGCACCCGGCGGTATGGCACCCGTCGCCCGTCGAATGGCAGCGGGTCATCGCGTACTCGAGCACCTCCAACGCGCAGTGACGATACGCCGCTGACGGTGGCGCGCCACGTCGCGGATCTCCATCACGTCATCCAGCAGCACTGCGCCGAGGATCGCCCGAGGATTCTCGGCGCGTCGTGGGGCGCCTTGCTCGCGCTCGACCTAGCCAATAGGCACCGTTTGGATCCGTGTATTCTCGGCATCAATGCCAACGCATTCGAAAGCGTATTGGATCGCTGTTCCAGGCGGCTCGTTTTGGATAGGTGGCGGGCCGCGGGCCGTGGAAAACCCTCGGCACGAGGTACGGGTGTCGGCCTTCCGCCTCGCGCGCGCGCCGGTCACGCGGGCCGAGTACCAAATCTTCGTCGAGGCCACAGGGCATCCGGCACCTCCTTTTTGGAGCGAGCCCGCGTTTGACCACCCGCGGATGCCGGCCGTGGGTCCATCTTGGGACGACGCCATGGCTTTCTGCGCCTGGGCTCGCTCTTATTGGCGGGAGTCGATTCGCCTGCCAACGGAAGCGGAATGGGAGTGCGCCGCCAAGGCCTACCGCGAGGTCACCTTCCCGTGGGGTGACGGCCCGCCCGAGTCGTTGCCAGACTATGCGACCCGGTGGCTCAATGGACCGGAGCCTGTGGACGCCTATCCTTCGCAGCACCCGCTCGGATTTCTCGGCTTGGGTGAGAACATCCACGAGTGGTGTGCCGACTGGTACAGCGCTGATTACTACGCTGAATCACCGGTGGACAATCCACGGGGACCCGACCATGGGAGGCGGCGCGCATCCCGTGGCGGCGCATGGCGTCACAAGGTAAAGGTCTGCTCCTGCACCCATCGGTCGTCGATCCCGCCCCATGTGCGCTACAGCGACTATGGTTTCCGCCTCGCCGCGGACGCCTAACGCGTGATCTGGCCCGCCAGGAGCGGGTCGACTTTACGCGGCGCGACGCCCGAAGAGCGCCAAATAGCTTTCGAGGGTGGCGAGCGCGAGACGGTCGGCTGGGGTGGTGACCGCACGGATGCCGGCATGCCGCAACTCGCTGGCGAGCCGCTGGTTGGCGTCTCGGATGTCGAGCGCGGCTGCGGTAGCAAAGACGTCGGCCGCGGTGTCAGGTGGCGTTGCGATCAGCGCGCTAAGCTCCGGATCGCCGAGATTGATGAGGATGGGACGGTGGCGACGTTCGAGCTCGAGAAGCGACCCGCGCAGGAGATCTGCGGCCGCGAGATCGACCACCGACGTCAACATCACGGTGGTCGCCTGCCTTTTTTCGACCCGCGCCGCATGCTCCACCGCCAGATCGTAGGCGGGCTCGACCAACTCGGCCTGGACATCGTAGAGTGCTGCGTACGCGCTGTGTACACCGCGGCTACCGCGCACCCGCACCGAGCGTACGATGCGGTCTGAGAACGCCGCGACCGTTACTTGATCGCCGCGACTGACCGCCACCCGCAACAGCGCCAAAGCGGCTGCCAACGCGTGATCGAGCTTGCTGCGCACACCGTCGATCGACGACATGGCGCGTCCACAATCGAGCAGGATCACCAACCGCGCGCCGCGCTCCCAGGTGTCCTGCCGACTGATCAGCGTGCCATGCCGGGCACTCGCTTTCCAGTGAATCTTGCCCGGTGGATCACCAGCCCGGTAGCTCCGCAGGGCATAGGGCTCGCTGCCTTGACCGCGGGCGCGGCGGGGGCTGTGGCCGAGCGCGCGTCGATGCGCCAGCAGGAGCAACTTGCCCACTTCGCCCTCCCAGCGCACTTGCGGATAAATCCGAACCGGTGCCGCTTCAATCAGCACACGTTGGCTCCAGGCCAACCCCCACGGACCAGCCACCCGCGCCACCAACGGTGCCACAGTGTGACTGCCACGATGCCGGGGCCGAATCGTGTATCGCCAGGCGCGGGGATGGGACGGGGCGACCTCGAAGATTGCACGAACGGGGGCCTCAGCAAGGGCCGGCGCCAAACCCTCACGGAGCCAAACCCTCAACGGCCGCCGACCGGAACGCTCCAAATGGACACGGACCTCGGCGTCGGCGCCTTGAATCAACGTCGGCGGCAACACACGCTGCGCCCGGAGCTCACTGCGCGCCGCCCGCGCGCGGTCGATCGCGAACGCCAACAAGACCACCGCATCGATCGCCAGCGCCACCAGAGCGAATTGGGGCACCGCGGCGCTGGCAGCGGTCAAGACCGTCGCGACGACCAGCAAGCCAAAAAGTCGTGCCGCTGGCACGCTACTTGGGGACTTCCACAGTTTTGGCCAACCGGCCAAGCAACCGCGCCGCGGAATGGCCCTCCAACTCGGCTTCGGCGGTGAGCATGATTCGATGGCCCCAGCAGGGCACCAAGAAGCGCTTGAAGTCGTCCGGAATGACGTGATTCCGGCCATCGACAAACGCCGCTGAGCGTGCGGTTGCCAAGAGGGCGAGGGCAGCGCGGGGGCTCACCGCCAACTCCAGCTGATCGCTGCAGCGGATCGCTGCAACCAATGCTGCTAGGTAATCGAGAAGCTCCGGCGCCACGTGCACCTTGCGCGCCGCGCGCCGCAGCGCAATCGCGGCATCGGCCGAGAGTACGGGTGCCGGCAAGGCGGTGTCAGACAAGGTGCCGTCCACCGCCTTTTGGTAGAGCGCGCGCTCGGCATCGGCCTCGGGCAGGCCGACCTCGATCCGGGCCAAGAACCGGTCGAGCTGTGCCTCGGGCAAGGGATACGTACCTTCGAGCTCGATCGGATTTTGGGTCGCGATGACAAAGAACCCATCGCCCAAGACGTACGACTCGCCGTCAATCGTCACCTGGCCTTCTTGCATGGCCTCCAAAAGAGCCGATTGGGTCTTCGGCGGTGTTCGGTTGATTTCGTCCGCCATCAGGATCTGGGTGAAGATCGGACCGCGCAGGAGCCGGAACGCACCGGATGACTGTTCGTAGACATTGGTGCCCACAACGTCCGCGGGCATCAAGTCCGGCGTGAACTGCACCCGCTGAAAGGTCAAGCCGAGGGCTGAGGCGAAGCAACGTGCCAGCCGCGTTTTGCCCACTCCCGGCATGCCTTCGAGCAAGGCGTGGCCCCCCGCCATGTAGGTCACCAACAGCGCCTCGACCACGGGGCGCTGACCCAGAACATGGTCTTCGACGGCCTCCATGATCGCCTCTGCCGTGCTCAAAGCTGTTTCCGCATCGGCTTGGTCGCCGGGCCGCGCCTCTATCATTGCTGCTCCTCAAAACGGGGTGGTGAAATCGTACTGCCAACCGACAGCTCGGTATGAATGTCTCGTCCGAAGGCGATCAGGCTGGGGCCGTCAGTGACCGCGGCCGCACGCGCTTCGGGATCCCAACCCAGCTGCCGATCGCTTAGCCGTTGTGCCAGCCGACGTGCAACATCGCCATGGTGCCCCAGGCGATCATGCAACGTGCCGAGCCCGCGCAAGAAGGCCCCGGTCGAGCCAGAGGCCACGACCTCCTCACGCCACACAGCCCCGAACCGGCGCCCCAACGCCACCAAGCCCAGGCCGTAGAGCAACGCCAGATGGAAGGTCAGAACATCCCAGTAGGTCAGGCGAACCCAACCGAAATCGACCACCACCGCCGATGCCCGCCGTGCCGCCGCCAAAGCCCGATCCGTAAGCCCATGATGAAATTCGTCGAACTCCCAGGGTGTACTCAGGTCGGCTGCCAGCGTCGCGAGGAGATCGGCATTGCCAGGTTGCCCCAACCGTGCGTTGGACCAAGCATCCGATGGCAGCATCACGACCCACCCACGGTGCACCGGCATGGCAAACACCGCCACCACATCGTCCGGCCCTCCGCGATAGAGCACGTTCGCGGAGTCGGGCGCGATCGGCCATGCTCTCGGTGCCGCGACCTCGACCGACCGCAGCACGGACAACTCTCGCGCCACTGGCAAGAGGGTCCAGGTCGCGCGTTGGGCCGCTGGCCACTTCCAAGGCACAAGCGTACGCGGGGTGGGGTCACTGCGCGTCAGCCCAAGGACCTCCAGAAACCGACGCTCACGCAGGTCGATGGGCTGACCACCGTAGGCCACCACGACGGTACCGCCAGCGTGCAGCCGGGTCATGATGGCGTCGATCTCGGACGGTTGCAGCGCCCGCTGAAGCGGAAACGCGAGGACCAAGGTCGCTATCTCTTCGGAAGGCTCTTCGGATGGTTCTTGATTGGCGGTGCGCTTCGACCCGTTGTCGTCGAGCGGGCGATCCCGC
Organism: Candidatus Multivoradales bacterium; assembly: GCA_965250305.1. Lineage (GTDB taxonomy): Bacteria > Acidobacteriota > Thermoanaerobaculia > Multivoradales > J023 > J023. Next base: position 511,300 of record CBDFNS010000020.1, read on the forward strand.
AGGACCGACGCTACATTCAACGATTCGAGGGTCGCGCGTAGGCCCAACCAGCCAGAGGACCCGCGGGTCAAGGTGCTGCCGGCGGCAACGCCACCACCACCCCCCAACGCGGCCACGATACCAAGCACGAGCAGCCCACCCAACCACCACCAGCGCCAGCCACGTCTCATCCAATCGCCCCGCGCAGATCTTGCCAGAACCCACGCACCGCCCTAGTATCGGGACGAGTTGGTCCGTAAACGAGTCCATCGAACCGGCGAACGATGGGCAAAAGGTCGCGGCGCTTGGCCCGCAGCACCAACTCTCGGCTGGTCCACGAGGGGTCTGCTGCGACAAATCCCAGGCGGTCGGCGAGCCACCACCACAGGGCTTCGAGCGCACCCGTGGCATCGTCTGCCGCGAGCCCGGCTTCCACCGCCGCGACCGGATCACGGGGCGGCACGGCGCCCGCGGAAACGACCTCACCTGCCTGTACGGTACCTTCCAACCGCCGCGGCCGCCGTCTTTGGCTCGACATCAGGAACAGGCGGAGACCGAGGATCAAAGCAACCACCGCGACCGCCAACCACAACCACCGAGGGTCGAGACCGGCCAGCCAAAGACCCGCGACGGCGAACTCGGGCGCCAGTCCTTCGAACCACTTGCCCACGCCGCGGCTGATGGTCGAGCCGAGATCACGCAGGTAGCCACCCAATCCCGGCCGAGGTGGCCGAGTATCGACCTGATGCTGGACAAGGATGTCGCGAACTGCGCCGTCCGACGCCGGCATCCCGATGGGTACCCACGACGGCGTCGAAGCGACGTCTGCAGCCGTTTCGGGTGCCCCTTTTGGAACCGAAACCGGCTCGGCCGCCGGAATTGCTCCTGCCGGGACCACACCCACCAGAGCCAGCCAGACGACCACGACGCTCGTGCGGATCACGGAGTCGGCTCCGACCCGGCCGGAGCGCTTTCCGACGCAAGGCCCTGGCTCTCCAGCGCCGCAATCGCTTGCGCCAAATCGGCCCCTTCATTGCGACGTTGGACATCCTGGTAGAGCAAGCCAAGCGTGAAGGCCGCATAAACCCACGCCAAGACCTGCGCCAAGCCACCCAAGAGACTCATCGGCACATGCAGCCAGAGCGTCGCGTCGCTCACGACCCCAGCGCTGCCGGTTGCGAGGTCTCGGGTCAACCAGACCTGTTGCAAGATCATGAAGGGGCCTTGGGCGACCAGCGCCAAGGCCTGGGCGATCGTGAAGGTCACCAACAAGACGACGAAGCTACGCACCTGGGGTCGATCGCTGCCGCGTGCTTCGGGGCGCGCGCGCAACAAGCTGATCCCTCGAGACACCGCGTCCATGCCTCGTGCGCCCTCTGACACCGCGAGCGGCACAACCAACGCGAGCAACGGGACGACGAAAAGGGCGGGAACCACGCACGCCAAGGCGCTGAGAAAGCTGAACATCAAACAGAGTCCAACCGTCCACACCATGCTGGGCTGAAGGGCGGTGCGCCAAGCACGCTTCATGTCTGCCGGACGACCGGCCAAAATGTCCATCACCGCTGCTGACAATGCCGCAAAGGCCACGGCCATGACACCCATCATCAACAACGAGAGCACCACGGCGTTCATGCTCATCGACATGAGGTCGAGCATTGCGGACGCATCAGGTTCGCTTTGCGCCAGGGGAAAGAAGCGCTGGAGCAGCCTCATCTGAACCACGCCCGCGAGGGTGGTCACCGTCACCACCGGCAAGGCAATGGGCCAGAAGATGGTGCGGAGCGCAGCGCGGGCCATCGGTACCCCGGCATCGAGCAGCTGCCGCAAGCTGGTCAACTCGAAATCAGCATGTTCGTGGGGTGTAGTCATCGTCTCTCCGCCGCTGTCCGGGACCGAGACCCCCATCCCGCGACGGTCATGAGGAAGCCCAAGACCAACAGGACGCCAATCGCTGCCTTGACGCTGACCGGCAGCGATGGCGACGGCGATACGAAACCCTCGACGAAACCAAGGACGAAGATCCACGGCAGGCAACCGAGAAGTAGCGCCAAGCTCCGCTGGCCCGCGGCAACCATGCGCCGACCACGAGATTGGTCACCTGCGACCACCAAGGCGCGCCCCATGTCGAGCCCCGCAGCGGCACTGACCAGGATCAGGCTGATTTCCAACGGACCATGGGCGGCGATGAACGCACCCAGCACCGCCGCCATGCCGTAGTGCCACGTCACCGTCACCACGGCGCCGAGCATCACACCATTGAGCAGAACCACCCACAGGGCACCAAGCCCAGCCAACGCGCCACCGGCCCAAGCGGTGAGCGCAACCGACAGGTTGTTGGTGGCGATTTTGGTGGAGGCCACGGCACCTGGCGTAACCGCGAAGATGGATTCGGTCCACAGCTCCCCGTCCCGCAGGCCGTCGATTGCCTCGGGTCCCACAAATGCGGCGCCGAAATCGGGCGCGACGGCGGTCACGCAGGCACCGAACAGGGTGGCTACAACAAACAAGCCAGCGGTCAAACCGATCAAAGGCACCGTGTGGCGAAACGCCGCAGGAACGGTCTGCCGCAGGAAACGGGACACGTTCAGGCCGGTTGAATGGGCATCCCGTTGCAACCAATGGGTCCCCTCGTGGGCGAGCCGCGCCAAACGCCGAGCAATGGCGGTCCCGGGAAATCGCTTGGCGGCGGTCGCTTGATAATGGAGAAGTTGGCGGTAGGTGACCGCCAGCGTTTCGAGCTCGTCATAGCGCAGGGATGCTGACGCGCGACGTGCCCGCGTCAAGCCCGCTTCGAACCGGTCACACACATCGCGGCGCGAAGCCTCGAACTCGAGGTACCCCATCAGGCTGTCCGCACCTGCAGCACGTCCACTAGCGAAAGTACTTGATCGTCGAACGGCGTAATGTGGGCAGCCAGCGCGGGGTCGTCGCGCTCGACCAACGCCAGGATCCGTGCCGCCAGTTCCTGGGCCCGGTCAGGGTCCATGTGCGGCGCACGCCTGAGAAACCCTTCCACGACCGCGACTTCTCGTCCCTGCCACCCATCAGGCAGACGTCCGATGCGAAGCTCTTCGTCGGCCGGGGCGCCGGTGTGAACCACCATGGTGCCTGCCAAGTGATCGCCCAACCGTCGGCCGTGTGGGTCGATCGCCATGAGCGGAATCGCGATCATCAAGTCCACGGTGCGGAGGAGGCTACGCACCACCAAGCTCACGGCGCTCGCACGGCCACCTCGCCGCGAAACGGCGCGCAAGCCGACGATCAACTTGCCGGGCGTCTGTCCGCCCATGACGACTTCGAGAATGGCGAAATAGCCCCATTGCAGGGCGAAGGTACCCAGGCCCACGATCGCCCAGAACCAACCGGTGCGATCGAGCCAGGCGACAATCAGGAAGCCGAGGAGCCACCAGGCCAACCCCAAGCCGGTCAACAATGCGTAGTCGATCAATCCCGCGGCGACACGGCTACCGACCCGCGCGATCGGAAGATCGAGACGGACGTTGTCGAGGCCAAGAATCGGCGGGGATGAGCTTTCCATACAACTTGGGTGCGCGCGCGGCGGCTTGCCGTCCGCGACACCATTGTACGCTCACCGGTCGTTCTCAGCCTCACCGGTCATGGGTCCCAGGCGAACCGGGATCACCCGCACGACCTCACGCCCCTCGGCGGTCTTGGTAATGACTTGAAGATCTTGGACCACTTCGCCGACCGCAATAACCATGCGGCCACCGACTCGCAGTTGCTCGAACAAAGGCTCCGGTATTTCACGCGGTGCCGCCGTGACCAGAATCGCATCGAACGGCGCATGGTCCAGCAAGCCTCGGTAGCCGTCGCCAATATGCACCTCGACGTTGCCGTAGCCAAGCTTGCGCAAAACGCTTGCCGCCTGGCTGCCGAGCGCGGGGTCGATCTCGACCGTATGAACCTCCCGCGCCAGCCGCGACAACAAGGCCGCGTCGTAGCCAGACCCGGTACCGACCTCGAGCACCCGTTCGCTACCGTCGAGCTCGAGCAGCTCGATCATGCGCGCCGAGAGATAAGCCTGGGAAAGCGTCTGGCCCGGCGCGAACCGGAGCTGACTGCCTTCATAGGCGCGCGCGCGCGCCGATTCCGGCACAAAGAGGTGACGCGGAACGTCTTTCATAGCCGAGAGGAGATCGGGCTCAGTGATGCCTCGCTTGCGCACCTGCGTATCAACCATCGTCTGCCGCGAAAAGGCAGACGGGTCTACAGTGGAATACCGAGGCTCTTCTTGGGCACCACCTGGGACCGCCGATGCCAAGCAAAAGACGGCAGCGATACCAGCAGCAATGAAAACCCTGCGGCTCGAGGGTCCTCGCCCACGGGCGCTGTTGTCCCTTTCGAGGGACAGTGTGCTTGGTGTGGGTGTGTTCATTTCGAGTTGCGCCTGGTTTCGATCCATCTGAAGGCGTGGCACAAGCACGTGCGAGCCATTCTCACTCGTTCATCTTGCAAAACACAAGCCAGGATCAGCAAATGCCAAACGTTGAGTCGTTTCCCCGGGTTGGGCTGCTATGATTACGCTTCAAGGGTGGGCACCGTTGATTCGATCGCCAAGGCCAGCCCCAAAATCTGCGAAACCCAAACCGACTTGCCGCCTACGACTTTTGCGTCGCTAGACGACGTCACCGCCACCTTGGAACAAGCCCTCGCCGCCTCACCTGCGGACGAGACTGAGTTTGTTTGGTTGGAGCAGCAGCGCGGAGCCGCCACCACGGAAGGCGTAAACAGCCACGGTCCACCGCGTTTGAGTGTCTTGATCCGGGTCGTCGAAGGCCGCCGCCTGGGCTGGTACCGGACCGACGCCACCGACGCCAATGAGCTGGAAGACGGGATTCGACTTGCCTTGGCACTCGCCAAGGTGCAGCCACAGCTGACCCGACACTCGTTGTTCCTCAATAATGCAGCGGAGAGCGAGGTCGTTCTCTCACGATCCGTGCCCCTACGCGACGAGGCAATCGAAGCCCTCGACCCCGATCAGGCACACGACTACCTCGCTCGGTGGTGCCACAACGGAATGCATGGGACGCTTCGATGGTCCGCGAGCCGGATGGCGATCTTCAACAGCCACGGTTTGCGCCGCTCGGCCGCGGCAACCGACGTCAGCCTCGACGTCGCAGTGGGTCGTGCACATGGGCGAGGCCTGGCCGGCGCGTCGGCGCGGCAGCTGACGACACTCAACCCGGAAGCGGTGGTCGCGCGTGCACAGGCTCTGGCCAACGATGCCGCACTCGGCGAGGTGCCTGAAAGGCCGACCAACGTCTTGCTGGCGCCAGAGGCCACCATTGCCCTCCTCGACGTATTGAACAGCCATGCGTTCGCTGGCCGCTGCTACCTGCGTGGGACATCTTTCCTGACCAAGCATCGAAACGTTCAGGTTTTCGATCGTGACTTTGCGTTGCGCGACGATGGCACGTCTCCGGACGGACTCGCCTACCCTTTCGATCTGGAAGGTGCCCCCAAGCGGCCTCTCGATCTCATCGTAGAGGGTAAGCCTCTAACCCCTGCGCTCGACCGTTACCAAGGACGCGAGGCGGAGCTACCGGCCACCAGCCAGGCCGTTGGTGGTGGCGATTCGCTGTTCGGCCACCTGTTTCTCCAACCAAGAGAAGCCGATGATGATCAGCTCCTGGCTGCTACCGATGACGGCCTGCGCATCGGTTGGCTCGAAAAGCCAGCCTGTCTCGACCCCAGCAACCTTTACGTGCGGGCGCGGGCGCGCGGCGTGAGGAGGGTTCGAAATGGCAAGCTCTGCGAGCCGCTGCCCGACCTGGTTTGGGAGGACAGCCTGCTGCGGGTGTGGGCGCAATTGTCGGCAGTCGGACGCAATGTGGTGGTTCGTACCATGCCAACCACGCCCTTCGGCGCGGTGTCTGCCCCGGCGCTAGTACTACCCTCGGTGGAGGGGCTCACGCCCTACAAAGGCACTCACTAGGCCACTAGGTCCGCTAACACCTTTACAGATGAGCGAAGTGTTAAGCAGGACGTTCGGTGTTCCGCGGTGTGGGGCGGTATCGTGTGATTCCTTCTTAGCGGCCGGACCTGTGCCGGCCGTCTTCATGGCTAAAGGCAGACGGCCGCCAGGGGTGACGACCGCTACAAGAGGGATCTCAACCGGCTCGTCGGCATGAAGCGGATCCTCGCTTGGCCTAACCCCGGCCTCGGAGGCCTTAGGCCAGGGTACTTAGGCGGAAGCTAGACAGCCGGGGCGTCACGCCGGAGCAAGATGACCGTCTGATCGTCGCCCTGGGGTTGGCCCTGGGCAAAGGCGACGACCTCGTCATCGAGCTTCTTCACGATCTCGGCCAATGGCGCATCGCGGGTATTCGCAAGAAGCTTGACCAGGCTCTCCATGCCGTACTCCTCCTCGTCCGGAGTCGCACATTCGGTGATGCCGTCGCTGTAGATACACAGCAAATCGCCGGGCTCGAGCTGAATGGTGCGTGATTCGAACTCGCCGAGTGGCAACAGCCCCAAGGGCAAGCCGCCGGCCGCGAGTTCCTCGACCCGACCATCTGCTCGCATGAGAACACCCGGATTGTGCCCCGCGTTGAGGTAGGAAAGCACACCGGTGACCGGATCGAGTTCTGCCAGCAACAGGGTGATGAATTTGTTGCTGGCCGATGCCTCGTGGATGTGACGGTTCAGCCGAACCACCAGGTCGGAGCCAATGGGCAGGCTGTCGGGGAGCAGACGCAAGGCGGAGTGGAGGGTCGAGACCAGCAAGGCGGCAGGCAGGCCTTTGCCGGTCACATCGCCGACCACCAACACCCACCGCCGCTCGTCGAGCGCACGTACGTCGAAGTAGTCGCCGCCAACCTGGCGCGCCGGGCGGTTCCAACCGAGCACGTCGTAGCCCTGGATGGCCGGGGTCTCTTTGGGCAGGAGTTGTTGCTGAATCTCCGCAGCCAGCTCCATTTCGCGCTCGAGCCGCTCCTTCTCGAGTGCCAAGCGATGAAGCTTCGCGTTTTCGAGCGCGATGGCTGCCTGATTGGCAAAGAGCGACAGAATCCGCTCGTCGCTGGCGGGAAACGAGCCCACGCCGCTTCGGCTCTCTTTGTCGCCGACCAGGAGCAGGCCACTGGTATCGCCGTCCATCTCGACCGCGACGGCCAGCAGGTGCTCCGCGCCGCGGATCATCGCGTCGCCGGCGGGCACACTGCCAGCAAGCGCCGCGGCGACCCGCCGGTCGGTCGGATCAAGAACGGTCGCAGCGGTACCGCCAATCCGGCTGCGCAGGCGGTACTGGCCATCTTCGATCAGGTAGAGCGCACCGTGCCGCGCGTCGATCAAGGAAACCGCACGCAGCAGGACCTCTTCCGCCAGCTCGTCGAGATCGAGTGTCGACGCGATGGCCATACCGACTTCGTATAGCGCCTCCAACTCGACGCTGCGAAAGCGAGCCTGAAAGCGTTGCTGGTTGATCTTCTCCCTGAGCCCCACAATTTGGGCCGCTGCCGCGAGCAACAAAGCCACCGGATCATCCGGGCCAGAGCTGGTGTCTGTGTCGGTAACCAAGAGGGCACCTGGCAGCTCGAGGACGCTGGCACCAGCGACCTCCGCGCGATCCACAAGGTCCGGAAAGACTTCGGAGCCCACCGCGGCCAAGCGGCGGTATGCGCCCTCTTCCTGCCCGTAGAGGGCCGCGCTGCTGCAGCCCGTCCGGTGGCACCAGCTTTCCAACCGCTCTGCGAGGTGGTTGCGACCACCAGCGACGGGGTTGCCAACGGCGAACAGCGCATCCCATGCGTTCGTTTCGTTTTCGCGCAAAAGCGATTTTTCAGCGTTGGGAGAATCAACCATTCGCCGGCATGCTACTTGATCGACTCGACCTGGGTCGAGCGCGAGTCACGACCGCAACGAGCTGGAGGTCCGCCTAGGTCTTCAGCGCCTCGGCGGCTTCTTCTTCGTCAGCGTAAATGCCGGCGTACTGGGCCAGGCCCATGATGTGGAAAGTCTTCTCTATGGTCTTGGTCAGATTGCAGAACGCCAACTTGCCTTCAATCTCGATCATCTTTTCGATGATCTCGATGAGGATCGAGATACCGATCGAGTTCACGATCTTGGTGCCGGCTAGGTTCAACAAGACGCGGGTCTCACCGGAATCGATGAGGTCGTACGCGACCTGGGCGATCTCTTCGCCAGCCTTGTGATTGATGTACCCCTCGGTGTAGACCACCGCGAGACCATCGCGCTTTTTAACGTTCAGTTTGAGACTCTCTGTCATCGGCTGCTCCCGTCAGCGCATCTTGCGCATGACGACCGTGGTTCCACCCGCATCCGACTCGATATCGACTTCGTCCATCAGACCGTGGATGATCTCCAATCCCCAGCCGCGCTTGCGCGCCGCTCCGATCTTTTTGTCGATATCGGGCTTTGTCACCTGACCTGGATCGAAGCCGACACCGCCATCGCGGATCTTGATCTCCAAACCACGCGGATCGTCATCCTCGCCAAGTACCGTAAACACGACCTGAACTTTCTGGTCGGACGCCCTACTGTACTCGAATGCGTTGATGCACGCTTCCACCAAGGCCAAACAGACTTCGTCGATCTTGTCCGGGCTCATGCGGATATGCTCACCCATAGCCGCCGCCGTTTTAGAGGCGGTCAGCTCCATATCCTGGAGCATGGGTAGCGTCAATGTGATTTCCTGCATGTCCCGGGCTCCGTCCACCGGATCGTCAAGGTTCGCGCGAAAAACAAAGCGAGCCGTCAGAAGGTGAGGTAGATCTGGAGCACGTAGACGAGGATTGGGTGGATCCGATTGTTGGCAAGAAGCCACGCAAAACTGACCATGGTTCCAGCCGACAGCAGCACCTGGGCCGGCACCTTGGGCAGTGTAGCGATGTTCCTACGAGCTGATTCTAGCATGAGAGTCTCCTGGCTGTTCCGGACAACCTTCTATCGCAAGCCTGAGGCCAGGTTGACGAGGTCGTGTCTGAATTCTTCGTAACTGCGGCAATGAAACAACATCGGTGTATCTTCTCAGTTTCTACCTGCGCGCTGAAACATCGCACCTTGCGAGACAATTTGTCGCAGTCGCTCGAAGGAACGAAGTGCTACCCGGCGCACAACCCCGATTTTGTTGACAAAAGCACCTGCGCGGCACATTGTCGCATATGCGACAACATGTCCCGCATGATCTAAAAGCCCTTGCGCTGGAGCGTACGCCGATCGATTCCGAGCATTCGGGAGGCCGCACTCTTATTGCTCCCTGCTAGGCGAAGAACCCGCGCGATATGCCGGCGCTCGACGGATTTCAGGTCGAGGGACGCCCCATCGTCGATCGACGCGGCCCCTCCGATCAAACCGCGCAGGAGCGAGGCGTCGACGGTTCCGTCGGCGAGCGACACGGCACCTTCCACTAGATTCTTCAGCTCTCGCACGTTGCCGGGATAGTCGTGCGCGAGGAGCAATGAGAGTGCTTCGGGAGCGAGGTGAGGCGGCTCGATCCCCTCCCGGCTGCAGAAGCGCTCGGTGAAGTCGCGCAGCATGAGAGGGATCTCTTGACGCCGCTCACGTAGCGGTGGCAACTCCATCTCGACGCCACGAAGGCGGTAGTAAAGGTCACCACGGAACGTCTGGCGTTCGACGAGCGACTCGAGGTTTCGGTGGGTGGCGGAAATAACCCGCACATCCACGGGAATCGCGTGTTCACCGCCGACCGGAGTCACTTCCCGCTCTTGGAGCGTTCGCAGCAGCTTGACCTGCAGCGACAGTTGAAGATCGCCAACCTCATCCAGAAAGAGGGTCCCGCCATCAGCGAGCGCGAACTTACCGCGGCGCGCCTCGACCCCTGTAGCGACGCCACCTTCAATGCCGAACAGTTCGCTTTCGAGCAACGATTCTGGAATAGCGGCACAGTTGAGCGCGACCAGCGGCCCTTCACGCCCTGATTGAACGTGGATCAGTTTGGCAATCAGCTCCTTACCCGTACCGCTCTCTCCTCGCAGCAGGACGCTGATACCCCGTGGTGCCACACGTTCGACCATCTCGAGGACCCGAACCATCGCGTCGGATGCGGCGATGATCCGATTGCCGGAAATATCTTCGGTGAGCTTTTCGCGCAACACTTTGTTCTCTTCGGCCAGTCGTTCGCGCTGTGTCTGTAGCACCTCGATCTGGCGCGCACCATCGAGGGCGACACCACCGAGCACGGCGACCGAATCCAGAAACCGCCGATCTTCGTCTGAGAAGACCGAGGCCGCGCCTCCGCGCGCCTCCTTGTCGAGCAGGGCCACGAAACCCAAGTACACCTCGCGATACTGCAAAGGCGCCGCCACGACCTCACGGTAGGGTCGACCCAAGAGGGCGCCGTCGCGCCGGGTCAGGGGCTGCCCTTGGGCCAGCAGCTCCCGCCAAAGGGATCCGCCCAGCAACTCGTCTCCGGATGGCGTTCTCGGCCACCCGACGCTGGCAACGGCACGCGCGCCACCATATCCATCGCGGGTTACCGCAATCCCAGCACTGGGGTCGAGCACCATGCACACGCGCTGCAACAGCTCTTCAACCAAGGACTCCTCGGGGAGATCGGCCTGAAGCGACAGCGCTAGGTCATAGAGCGTTTCGAGCTGAAGGATGCGCCGTTTCTCGGCGAAGTCGGTGTTCTGGGGCACAATGCCTCAGGCTACCACTCAGCGCGGCATCTTGCCGCAAGCGGTCGACCGCTCGAGAGCCCCACGGCTGACGACCCGATCAAGGAAGCGGACCGGGTGCCGGCAGCAAACGAATCCGCTCACCGTCTACATCGATTTCGACCGGCTCGCCAAGATCCCTGAGAGGCCTGAGTTCGGGATGGGCGTCGAGCCAGGCGACACCTTCCGGGATCGCCAGATCGATCTCTCGCGCCTGATCGTCGACAAACCCGCCCTCGCTCCACGAAGTGCCCGTCCAAAACAGGGCCCGGTCGGCCTTTTCGAGCCGCGCACCGACAGCATGTTGGCTGCTATCGACGACCACGATCTGACGCCGCTCGGCGCGATTGAGACTGATTGAGAACAGCACGATGAAGAGTGCCAGCGAAATCACGACCGCAAACGTCACCAACAGTGGACTCTGACCTCCAAGACCACTCAAACCTCCTTCGAGCCGATCCACCCAACTCACCCGTTCGCGTTCCAAGGAGATGTGCCGAGCAACCATCGGGTGCAAGGTCGGCGGCACCGAGGTGCGGCCGAGTCCGCGTAAACTGCCAACGACCCGGCGGAGTCCTTCCAAACGGTCCCGGCTGGCGGCGCTGGAGGCCAGATGTCGCTCCAAAGAACGTTTTTCCTCAGCACCAAGCTCGCCGTCGAGGTAGGCGGAGAGCTGTTCGTTGGTGATGGCGTCGTCGACTGAGGTCATGATCTCGTCTCGTTGAGCTGCCGGGACGGTTGGTCTCTGGCCAAGACCAGGCGTAAACGATCTCGTCCTCGCGCAATGCGTGAGCGGACGGTACCAATACGGATGTTCAAGACTCCGGCGATTTCCTCGTAGCTTAGCCCTTCGAGGTCACGGAGCACGACCGCTTCGCGAAACAGGGGCTTGAGCTTGCGCAATCCATTCGCGACCAAGCGCCCGGTGTCCTCGGCCAGCGTGCGGGACTCGGGACCACGGCGTTCATCCACCAGTTGCACGCCATGTTCGGCATCGTCTTCAGCCAGCGGCTTGGTCAGCCACCGCCGCCGCCCGAGGCGGCTCCGGCAATGGTTGACGGCAACCCGATAGATCCACGTCTTCAAGGTCGAGCGGCCACTGAAGCGCCCTAGATGACGAAACACGCGGATGAAGATCTCCTGGGCCAAATCTTCGGCGACATCGGGTCGCCCGGACATCCGCAGGGCCAGGTTGTAGACCAGATCGGCGAACCGCGCGTAGACCTCCTCGAACGCCTCGGTGTCGCCGTAGCGATGGCGCTCGGCAAGCACCACGTCAGCGTTGACTCCGGTGGGAACAGTGGTTACGGCCGCCATGATCGAGATCGCCTTCCGAACAGCGCACAACAAGCGCGCTCATACCAATAGGACACGTTCAGGCCTGATTTGGTTCCCGCGATTCATCTGCCGCACTGCTAGGGCGCAACCGCGCGGGGGTCGTGTGGGGCTTGGCCATAGTAGTCGAGAATTCCCTCGACGATCGCGTCCGCCATGTGCTGACGAAAGGCACGGGTCTGCAACAAACGCCGATCTTCGTTGTTAGACAGATTGCACACTTCGATCAGGAGCTTCGCGGGGACGGCGTTGTAACGCACCACCGCCGGTACGAATGGCGTACTGCGGCGACTGCGAATGATCCGATCTCGAATCGGCTTTTCATGGTGCACAGCAAGGTCGTTGCGCCGGAAGCTGCCCATGAGCTTCTCGGCCAACTGGCGCGAAAGACCCTCGCTGCGGGTCCGCTCTTTCCAAGAGTAGGTAACTTTGGGTCGTTCGCGGTATTCCTGGCGCTTGCTGTAGAGCGCCCCTTGTTTGCCAAACGTGCCGCGGGTCAGGCTCGACGCTGGCACGTAGATCATTGCTCCGCGCAGGGTCGGATGCAGGGCATCGGCATGAACGGAAAGGAACACGACCTTTTCGGCATCACCGTTGCGCTTTACGGCCCGCCGGTAGAGGCTGTTGGCGAGGTACCAGCGGAAATGGATACCCGGTGTCGTGTCGGCGATTGCGTAGGGTGGTGTGGTCAAAACTCGGTGGCCTCGGGAACCCGGAAGCCGATCCTTGTCGACGATTCGGAATCGCTCGCCATCTCGGGTCGTGACCGCCACCTCGGCGCTGGTGGTCGCCTGGAGCAACGCCCGCACGCGCAGCGTGATGTCATAAGCATAGGTGCTCTCCCAGACTCCGTCGTAGATGGTGCCGGGATCCATGCCACCGTGGCCCGCATCGAGAACGACGGTAATGCCTTCCAGACGCGACGCCCGAATCGTATTGCTGTATTGCGAGCTCTCCGCCAAGCCGCGTTCATACTCGGCGCGACGGGGGTGTCCAAGCGGCAGAAACTCCGGCATAAGGAGATCGACAGGGATCCGAACTGATTGCCCAATCGCCATGTCCGTTACGTCGGGGATCCGGTTGAGCTTCGCGATCTCGGCGGCGAGGGCGTTGACATCGTCTGCGAATGTACGGCCGGTGAAGCGAACGACCACACTCGAGTACAGCGCCTCTCCGGCAGCCAAGCGGTAGACGGCGAATTCACCACGCGCGTCGGTTTCGTAGGTGAGGCCAAAGGCAGGCATTGGTGGCGCCAATGCGGGTAGCGCGGCCGCCAGAACCGGCACAAGCAGGGCGCGGGGAATAAACAACCGTTGGCCCGGTTCGAGCGTATCGTCGGCCAGACGATTGTGCTCACGAAGACGCCTGAAGTTCTCGCCGTCGTCCGTAAACCACAGCGCAACATTCCAAAGACTTTGACCGGGCATGGTCGCGGCAATCACGTGTACCCACCCATCGGGCTGGCGCTCATCTCCGGCGAAGAGCCCCCGCAGGGTACGGGCTCTCAGCTCGTCACGCAGCAAGACAACGGGTATCTTGTAGCGCACCCCGGCCCTCAGCGACCGTGAATCACCGTTGGCGCCAGCAATGACGTCCGAAGCCGAGGCATCACCGGTCAGTCGCCGGGCAAAGGCCAGCAGGCCCTCGCCACGACGCGGCGAGGTCTCCAAATAGACGCCGCCCGTTTCGGCGACGTACGACGCCACCTCGCCACCACCCAGATTGACACGGTGGGTGGCGGCCGCACCAGCCGTGGTGCTCGCTAGGTAGGCAAGAACCAGAACCAGGCCAATCCCAAACACGCGCCGATAGACCCAGCGGCCGGCACCCAAACAGGGGTCGCTGGTGGCTACCGACCGCGGAGATGCGGTGGGCGGATTCGTTGAGACGTCTACGCTGACGAGCGACATAGGCACGCGGGTACGCCGGCAGGGCGACCTCGACGGGCCGAAGTATAGACGATCGAGAGTCAGATTCGTCGAGCTACCGCTACCGGAAAATACCTGGCCGACGATCGGACGGCACCGGCGTACCGCCGTCGGTGATCCGATTGTTGAGCTCGCGGATGCGATCCATGAGCTTGTCGACTTTTTGCTGCGATTCGTCTTTGAGCCGGTGGTAGTCGGCGCGCATCTTGTCGGTTTCTTCGCGCATGGCCGTGATTCGTAGATCTTGCTCACTGAGTCGTTCGTCACGGTCCCGCATCAGGCCATTGAGATTCTCGATCTCTTCGTCCTTCTGTCCCAACTGAACCTTGACCTTCTCTTCCTGTTCTTCGAAAAGCCGCCGGAACTGCATGAGCTCTTGAATCTCGGCAAAGTCTGAGGTGCTCACATCGCCTCCTTCGATGTTGGGGAACATCTTGCGTAGCTTGAGCGAAAGATCTTCTGGATCGGACGACTGGCGCTTTGCTTCGTCATACGTGATTGTCCCATGAACCAGCAGCGCCATTAGGGACTGGTTCATGCTCTGCATGCGGTAGTAACCCACCGATGACTCGATCTCCTCGAGCAGCTCCGCCGTCTCACCCTTCTCGATCATCTTGGCGATCTTGGGAGAGGTCCGCAAGACCTCGAGTGCGGCAACCCGCTCACTTCGATCAGCCCGTTCGACGAGCTTCATCGACACCACGCCCTTGAGCACCTGTGCCAGCTGAGCACGAATCTGCGCCTGTTGCTCCGCCGGAAATGAATCCAGAATGCGATCGATGGTCTGGGCAGCACTGTTAGTGTGCAGCGTCGAAAAGACCAAGTGGCCGGTCTCGGCCGCCGTAATAACCGTCTGGATTGTATCTGGATCGCGCATCTCGCCCACCATGATGACGTCCGGATCCTGCCGCATTGCGTTGCGGAGTGCCTCGCGGAACTTCATAGTGTCGGTACCGACTTCGCGCTGCGAGATCGACGCCATATCGTCGGCAAACAAGAATTCGAGCGGATCCTCGATCGTGATCACATGCACTGGCCGCGTTGCGGAGATGTGCTTGATCAAGGCGGCAAGCGTGGTCGACTTACCGCTACCCGTCGGCCCCGTTACCAGCACGAGCCCCATGGGCATGGTGCAGAAGTCCACCAGGACTTTGGGCAAGTCCAAGTCTTCGACGGTCTTGATGTCGAAGGGAATCCGCCGAAAGCAAGCCGCGAGATTGCCGCGTTGCAAGTAGATGTTGCCGCGAAAACGTGCAACACCCGGCACGCCATAGCCAAGGTCGACCGACATATTCTCTTCTAGCCGGCGCTTCTGCACCGGCGTGAGAATACCGTCGACCATACGCTGAAGGTCGTCTACGGTCAGCGCTTCCGTCTTGAGGGGCACCAGACGGCCAGTCAGCCGAAGTAGCGGCGGACGCGTCGGTTTCAAGTGAAGATCCGACGCCCCCTGCTTGGTCATGAAAGCAAGTAGTTGATCCAGCTCCATGGGGCTCCCCGTGGCGCGGCGTGCTCAATCGCGATGCCGAACGATTTGCCAACCTTACCAGCCTCGCGGGCCAATCTCATCAGAATTTGCGCATCAACCCAACCACGACCCCTTGGACTTGTACATCGCCGGCCGGCACGCGGAGGGGTTTCATCGACGCGTTCGCCGGTTGCAATCGCACCATGTCTCCTTCGGGGAAGAAACGCTTGAGGGTGGCTTCGACGCCCCCAACCAGGGCCACGACCATTTCGCCCGGGCGCGCGCGCTCCCGCTTCAAGACAACCACGTAGTCGCCGTCGTGGATCCCTTCTTGGATCATGGAGTCGCCCGCGACACGAAGGACATAGTGATCTTCGGTGCGCCCATCAAACAGATGACTGGGTACGGCCAGTCGCTCGCCATCGCTGGTGGTTTCGATGGGCTGACCGGCCGCGATGAGACCCAAAAACGGCACCTCGAACTCGACCTCGGCGCTGCCTCCCGGCACGGTTCTGAGCAGCTCGAGACCACGCTTCTGGTTCCAGTCGCGATGCAGGTAGCCTTTCTGTTGCAGTAGCTTCAGATGTTTGTACACTGTCCCGTAGGACGAATATCCGAAGTGATCACGAATCTCGCGGTGCGTCGGCGCGATGCCATGCTGCCGGTGGTAGGCGGTAATGAACTCGAGAATCTCCTTCTGCCGTTCGGTCAAATACGACGCGCGAGAACCCGTTTGGCTACTCATGTTTAAAGCATAGGCGGTACTTGAGCGTAAGTCAAGCGCAAGCCGGGCGAACACTGGTCAGAACTTGTTGACGTCGGCGGGGGTGAAACACACGGCCCGATCGCCGATGTCCCATGTCAAGGCCAGGCGATCGCCGTCGCTCTCGATCGACGTCGCCGCCAGCAGACCGCGAATCAGCCGCTCTTCCAAGACGGCCGCAGCCTCGCCGCAGCCATCGATCGGCGTACGGTAGAGATTAGCAATGGAGATCGAGCTGTGGCCGCCGGTACGGTAGTGGGCACCGAACAAGCTACCTCCAGCGAAGCCGAATAGGCGGCCACCGACACCGAAGTAGACGATTGGTGTCGCGCCGCCATTCCCGTGAGGCTCGGTCTCGCCGTCTTCAAAGTGGAGAAGCCTCCACCAGCTGTCTTCGAGGCTGCGCTCCTCCATCGCCTGGACCTCCGAAAGGCGCCGCAAGACATTTTTGGCGTGAAGCCCGATTGGACACCACTCCTCGATTGCCATCTTGAATCTGGTCTTGGATTCAAGATTGTGGGCAAAGACGACATGTTTTCCTGTTGACTGGTCTCAATATACAGCAGTATAGTTGGATAGCGCCATGCGCGCAATGCAAGTGCGACAACGCAAGGACGACATGTTGTAAACGCCCGTCGCCACCTACGCTTTCGAGCAGTGCCCAGCTCGCGGCTGTCACCGGGCCGCGGTAGGGATTCACCCAGGGTCTTCATCAACCGACTCGAGTGAGGTAACCCGTGACCAACCCAAATGCTGAGGTCCTTCATCACCCAAAAGGCAACGGCTTGCCCAAAGCCAGATCCCGGCGGCTACCGATCCTGGACTCGCCCGACCTCAAGCCGATGGCAAGCGAGCCCTCGGTCGCCCTCAAACCGTCGCTCTACAACGTCTTCGTCGATCGTGGTGAGTTCGTCTGGGCCTTCAATACACGCTCGACCGCATTCGCCCGCCTCGAGAAAGAGCAATACCGAGCCGCCAAAGCCCTGATGGACGATCCGGGCCACGCCGAGGCGGACGAGGACAGCTCGTTACGTGACGATCTGGTCAAGGGCCAGTTCCTGATCCCGGACAGCCTCGACGAGAAGGCCTTCCTCAAGATCAAGAACCGGGTAACGCGCTTCAGCTCCAAGGGCCTGGGTCTGATCATTGCTCCGACGCTACGTTGCAACTTCGGTTGTGAGTATTGCTATGTAGACCTGAACGCCAACAAGATGAGTTCAGATACCCGTGAAAAGGTGAAGCTCTTCTTCGAGGACAAGCTCCAACGCAACAGCAAGGCCTCGGTCTGCTGGACCGGCGGCGATCCGTCGCTGTGCATGGATGTGGTTCAGGAGCTCAGCGAGCACTTCATCGAGACCTGCAAAGCGAAGGAATCGGAATACGACGCCGTTCTGATCACCAACGGCTATCTCCTCGACGAGAAGATGCTCGCCGCACTCCACGCTTCGCAGATACAAGCGATCCAGATCACCCTCGACGGCCATCGCGAATACCACAATGCGCGTCGATTCCTGGTCAAGGGCGATCCCACCTACGACGTGATCCTCGACAACATGAAACGGGCCTGCCGCGAGATGCAGATCAACCTGCGCATCAACATCGATCGCGGCAACTACAAATCCGCGGCGCAAATCTTCGACGACCTCGATGAGCGCGGCCTCAAAGGTCACATCTATGTCTATTTCGCCCACGTCGAGGCGGTCAACGACAACTGCTCGAGCTATGACGACAAATGCCTATCCACCCACGAATACGCCAAAGTCGAACCCGAGCTGATGCGGATGGCCCTGAGCCGCGGCTTTGAGATCAGCGGCACCGTCATAAAGCAGTCGCGGGGTCAATTCTGCGGCGCCAACTCGTATAACCACTGGGTGATCGACTCCAACGCTCAGTTGCTCAAGTGCTACAACGACCTCGGGACCGCCGACGTGAACGGTATCGGCTACATCGACAAGGACGGAGAGGAGATCATCGACAAGGAGCACAACTGGACCAAGTGGCTGGGCTGGGATCCCTTCGCCATCGAGGAATGCAGCTCATGCAAGGTACTGCCGTTGTGTATGGGTGGCTGCAGCTACCAAATCATCAACAACGACATGAACGTCGAGAAGGGCTGCCTCAAGCTCCGTTTCACCATGGACGAGATTCTCGACCTTTACGGCGAACGAATCAGCCAGGGCTTCGTCAGCGAAGGGTGTGGCACGGGCGCATGCTCGAAGCTATGACCGTCCGACGCGCTCAGACCGCGCCGAGCGGGTGCCGATCGAGAGTAGCTCTCTGCCGCGGGCGTAGCGTTCGGCTCCGCGCAACTCGAGCGAGCGGCACACGTGCCCGCAAGACCGGCTTCACGAGGCACCGCGTTCTACGACCACTCCGAATCGCTGAAGAAAGGAGGTGAATCCCATGGAATTCCTGCTCGAGCCCCTCGAAATGGGTCATGAACTCGACTTGCTGCTCAGCTCGTCGACCCAGGCAATTACCTGCTCGAAGGGCTATGTCTGCGACACCGGCACGGCAGATCCAGCACCGAAGTAATGCAGTCTCACGACTGCGACGCGGACGCTCTGCGGTTACGCGCCTTGCTTGGGTTGCGCCGGCCGAGATCTTCTCGATCCGAGTCGTGCGCACAATCCTGGACGTCCGGCGCCAAACGGTCGTCCCAAGGCGTGGCAAGGCGATGCTCGTAATCGCGAACTGAGCCTGCCGGGGCCGGCTCAGTTCGCACCTCGCGTCTGGCCCCACATCTTGAAACGAAAGGAGGTGAATACCATGGAATTCTTACTCGAGCCCCTCGAAATGGGATCGGAGCTGGACAAGCTTCTCGACAACTCGACGGCGGGCGTGTCCTGCGACACCGGCTACGCCTGTGCTAAGGGCACGATCGACCCGGTCAACAAGGTCGGCCAGTAACGCGCCTCGATAGGCGTTAACGCCTCTTGGGCAGCGGCTGGCTTACGACATTCGAATCGTAGGCCAAGGCCGCAACGCCCTCGGCACCCGAGTGGGGCTTGTCTACGGCGTGGCAGTCGTGGGCAGCCCTACTCGGCCCTCGGGGGGATTGTGACGATGAGCAAAGCACAAAGCCCGAACGCAAACCGCACCAATGTTCGTCGTTTCCTCGCGTTCCTGCGTCCCCACTGGAAACTCGGCGTCGTCGGCGGTTTGCTGATGGGTGCGACGATCGCGTTCCAGCTACCCATGCCGCTACTGACGATGTATCTCATCGATCACGTGGTAGTCGAACGAGACTTCACCCTCCTGCACTGGATCGGCGCCGGCCTCTTGCTCTTCATGACGCTCAAGTCGGTGGCGACCTATGCCCAGACCCTGCTATTTGCTGCCTTCCGCAACCGCGTCATGTTCGATATCCGTCGCCGTCTCTTCCGCCATCTGGAACGCCTGCCGATCGACTACTTCCGTCATACCCGAGTCGGTAGCCTGACCTCCCGCGTCCTGCGCGATGTCGATCAGGTTCAGGGCCTGCTCGCCAACTCTGTCCTGGTCGCGCTACGCGAGTCGCTGACGTTCGTGGCAGGCGTCGTGCTCGTGTTCTGGCTCAACGCGAAGCTGGCGCTGATCGCCATCGCCGTGCTGCCAGCCTACGTCTACTGGCTTCGTCGCTACACGCCGCGGGTACGCGCCCTGGCGTACGAAAGCCAAAGCCGGAACGCGACGGTTTCCGGCGACCTGCTCGAGACCTTCTCCGGCATGTATGTGGTCAAGTCCTTCGTGGCAGAGGGTGTCGAGTTGCTCAAGATGCTCCGTTCGCTGCGTAGCGCGCTGCGCACCGATTTCGAGATGAGCAAAACTTCGGGCCTGATGACAATCGGCGCGGCGTTCGTCAGCGCCATGGGCAAGCTGGCGCTGATCTGGTACGGCTGCTACTTGATCATGGTCGGCGGCCTGACGTTGGGAGCTTTCCTGGCCTTCAACTCCTTCCTCCGCTACCTCTTCGATCCCACCCAAGCGCTGGTCCAGCTCAACACGGGCTTCCAGCAAGCACGCGCGGCCATCGACCGTCTCTATGAGCTGCTCGACGAACCCAGCGAGGTCGCCGACGCGGTGCGCACGCGTCAGCTCCGCGTGGAACACGGCCACGTTCGCTTCCAAAATGTCGAATTCGCCTACGAGGCCGAGCCGGTGCTGCGCGACGTAACATTCGAGGCAGCACCCGACTCGACCGTGGCCATCGTCGGGCCGAGCGGGGCCGGAAAAAGCACGCTCGTGAACCTGCTGATGGGGTTCTACCGTCCACGGCATGGCCGAATCGAAATCGATGGCCAGAACCTCGAAGAGGTCACCCTGCGGTCCTTGCGCCGGCAGATCGGTCTGGTTCCCCAAGACACCTTCCTCTTTACCGGAGACGTTTGGTTCAACATCCGCTATGGACGACCTGGGGCCTCATACGAAGAAGTGGTTCGGTGCGCACGGCTCGCCAACGCCGACGCCTTCGTCCGCGCCCTCCCGCAAGGCTACGACACCCCGATCGGCGAACGCGGCACGCGGCTCTCCGGCGGCCAACGCCAACGGGTGTCGATCGCGATGGCGTTTCTCAAAGACGCGCCGATTCTCGTGCTCGATGAGGCCACGTCCTCCGTGGATGCCGAATCGGAGCGCGCGGTCCAAAAGGCCCTGGCGCGCTTGCAAGCGCACCGCACCACGTTCGTCATCGCCCACCGTCTCGAGACCATCCGTCGCGCCGACCAAATCATCGTGTTGGAGCACGGGCGCATCGTCCAACAGGGTACCCACGCCCAGTTGTCCGAACAGCCGGGCCTGTATCAACGGATGTATGGCGTGCCGAGCGCCGACAATCCCAGCAACACACCGAATGCAAATCCCCACGCCGAGGAGATCAGCATGACCGAAAGGTTCAACTTCGACGAAGCAGACAGCACGCTGGCCGTTGATCTCGCGCGGGTGGCCTGCATTCATACCCACGGGCACCTCGACATCGCGGCTGATGCCACGATCGACGGTTCGGTCCTTGTGGTCGGCGGCACCTTACATCTCGCAGGCCGAATCAACGGCCAGCTGGTGGTCATCGATGGCGACGTCCATCTGGCATCGGGCAGCCACCTCCATGGCCATCTATGCCTGTTCGACGCACGCCTCGACGAAGCAGACGGCAGCCATCGGGCCGGCACCCTGCGCTCGAGCATCCTGCCCACGAACTGGTGCTCGGTCCTGGCGCGCGGCTACGACCGATGCGTCGAGCCGTCCCCGGCGGGTGTCGAGTGTACAGGCCCTCCCGACACGCGTACGTGGCGTATCCCGCGGGCCTCGACCGTGGCCCCGCCGAAGCGACCCGATGTCGTGGCGGCGACGGTTCATATCAACTCGCGGACCGGGGCGAGCCGGTACACCCCCGGCTCCGGCGCGCTCGAAGTCCTGCTCGATGGCCAAGACCGTAGCGAATCGGTCGCACCCTTCGCCGGCCAGCCGCTGTCGTTCAGCACCGGCTCATTGATGGTTTTCGGCGGGGACGGCGCCCATCGCGAAGCGGATGGCGTCACCTGGACAATCCCGGCGGGAAACGCGGTCATCGTCTATGAGCACGGCTCGATCTTGATGGGGGCCAAAGGCGGCATGCAATACCGGCCCGAGCGCGGCGAGCTGGCGGGACGAAACGCGATCGTTCGTCTTCGACTCTCCGAGCAAGACGAACGGGTCGAGGGCGGACACGTAACCGTGAACTTGAGCTCGCAACGTGTCACCGTTCAATGAGCGGCTCCGAGCGCACCGCGACCGACGAGCCCGTTCCGCCGGATGTCCTTGTGCTGCTGCCCCATTTCGTCGACGGCGAGGAGCCGGAGCAGGACCTCGAGGCCGAGATTCTGGTTGCCTACCTGCGACAGCACGGTCTTGCTGTCGTATTGGTGGACGCCCAGGTATCTCGCCTCGCGCCCGCGAACCTCGCACGCTCGGTGCTCGAGCAGCGTCCCGGCGTCATGTGTTGGCGTGTCGCAACGCGCCCCGACTTCCGGGCACTCATCGAGGCAGCGCCAACGATTGCCAGCGCGCCGAATCGACCGCTGATGTTGGGGCTCGGTGACCTCGCCGCACGCAATGATCGCACCGTGCTCGAGCGCGTGGCCGTGCTCGACGCCGTGGTCCGAGGCGAGCCGGAGGCCACGGTAGCGGCTTTCGCCTTTGCTCGCCGTGACGGCGAGCGGTGGCACGAGTTGGCGGGGCTCACCGTACGCGATCGTGGCAGCCCGCATCGCAACGCCCCGCGGCCCCCGCTCGAGGATCTCGCCGCGCTCCCGCGTGCTGCGGACGACCTCTTCGACACTGAGCGCCAGAGCCAGAGCATCCTGATCAGCCGAGGCTGCAACCAGGACTGTCTCTACTGCGGTCTCCAGGTCCCGTACCGAAAGGGCGAACCTGGGCGCAAGACGTTCTGGCGCGGGAGACCGGCCAAAGACATCGTTGACGAGATCGAGCACTACAACCGACGTGGTGTCGATCGCTTCTCTTTCAACAGCTTCGTGCTCCTCGGCGAAGATGAGCACGGCACCGAGCAGATTCGGGCCGTCGCCGAGGAGATCATCCGCCGAGGGCTTCGCATCCACTTCTCTTTCGTCACCCAGGCTGGCGCGCTCTATCGAAATCGCGCGCTGCTGCCACGGTTGCGCGAGGCAGGGCTCGCGCAACTCACGCTGGGTATCGACTCGGGCGTGGCGCGGTTCCACTCCGAGTACCGCTTGCCCTTTGGCCGCACCGAGATCCGGGGCGCACTGGCGGCCCTTCACGAGAGCGAGATCACTTTTGTTCCGACCTTCATCTTCTACGATCCGCGTACGACGCTCGCAGAGATCCGCGACAACCTCGCCTTCCTCGAGTCGCTCGCGCCTTGGTTCAGCCATCTCCCAGCCACTTTCGCCTACCTGCTCGACCAACACTTGATCAATACCATGCTCCGGGTACGGGCCGAGATGCCGATCTACGCCAACCTGCGCACCGAAGGCCTCGCAACCGAAGTGGATCCGCTCGAGGCCGATCCCGCAATCGGCTTCCGCAGCAGCGCCACCGGCCGATGTTTCCGCCTCCACCAACGTGCGAATCAGGTGATTTGCCGGCGGATCCGCCTGCTGTTGTTTTCGCCACAGATCGTCAACCAATTTCCGCATCTCGACCGATTTCCGCTGCGCCTGCTCGAGCGGATCGCCGCACACGCAGAGCAGGAGGCTACGGAGGAAGAGGCGCTCCGCGACCTGAACGGCTGGACCCGCGCGAAACTGGCCGACGACCTCGAAACGATGCTCGATCTCGTCGACCTCCCCGCCGAACACCGGCACGTGTTCGCGCCCTTTCAGACGACTCCGATGTCGGCCGGCGCCGCCCGTTAGCGGGCAGGATGCCTACTCCCGAGCCTGCGCCAACATTGCCACAATACATCTTGCAACCAACGATGTCGTCACGTGTATTGACCAACAGAGACGCCAAAATGTTCACTCCTCGGCCAATGCCATACGTGCTTGCGTCGATCTCGCATGGCACTGGGGCAAACGGCTCGATGATAGGGTCGACATCGTGGCGGCAAGGCCGTGCTGCGGAGAGTCCCCAAAACATCGCGCGCTGACGACCCGGCGCGCCGACCACAGGAGACGCATCATGAAAAACCAACGCCAGAGCACCGCTCACCTCGTCCTGCTGGCTGTCGTGGTGGCATTGACCGCTGCCAGCACCGCGCTCGGCAGCGAGCCATGGGTCATCGAAGCCACCATCGAGATGGTCGAAGCGACCGCGATCGATGCCCCCGCGACCCAGGTACTGAGCACCGAGACCCGGAGGATCGACGCCGACGGCGAGCTGGCCTTTCGCTACCTCGATCCCACCAACGGACATCAGCAGGCAATCTTGTTGACCCTGGCACCGGCCCGGCCCCGGCGTTCCGGCGACCAGGTCGTCCGCCTGGAGGGCCACTGGCGCGACCTCACGAACGATCAGCTTCGCCAGCGCTTCGAAGATCTGGCCGTCGATGGCAAGTTCTCTGTGGTCTTGTACCGGCATCCCGAGCGCGACACCGTCGTCTTCCTGCGCTGTTCCTTGGCGGTTCGTCGCGACGCATGATCCGCTCAGGCGGCTCGAAATGGGCCGTGAGCAGCTACCACTGGAGGAGCCCGTGTGAATCCCCGCGACATTTTGCACGACTTTTCTTTGGCCCTAAGGACATTGGCGCGCAAGCCACTCTACAGCGGGCTGGTCGTCATTCCGCTGGCACTCGGGATCGGCGCCAGCGCCGCGGTCTTCAAGCTGATTGACGCGGTTTTGCTCCAACCGATCGCTGCTGGCAACGTCGAACGCCTCGTCGTCGCGCAGTACTTCCGCCAGGGCGAGACCACGCCCGAAGGATTCGCCTATCGCGCCTTCCGTGCCTTCCGTGAGGAACAAGAGGCCTTCGAGGACACTGCTGTCTACGCGCCGATCCGCCTCGGCTTGAGCCGCGGCGATACCAGCGCCCTGGTCAACGGCGAGCTGGTCTCCGAGAATTACTTTTCGGTGCTCGGCGTTCAAGCCGCGCTCGGGCGAACGTTCGCCGACAACGAGCGCGACCACAAATTGGCGGTGCTCAGCGACCGGACTTGGCGTCGTCACTTTGGTGCCGATCCGGCGGTCCTGGGCGCTCAATTGCTGCTCAACGACGAGCCATTCGAAATCATCGGCGTCGCCCCCCGCAGTTTCCGCGGCATGCACCTTGCCCAGCATCCCGAGATTTGGATTCCGATCGAGACGCAACCCAGCGTGGCAACCGGGATCATGGCTTTGATTCCCGTCCTCGAAGCGACCAGCGTTCGCTGGCTCGATCTGGTTATTCGCCTCCGGCCCGACTGGACCATCGACCGATGCGAGACCACGCTCGACGCGGCCAACTTGAGGTTTCACGAGACCCACTCCGAGTCCCCTTCGCGCCCCCGGGTGGCCCTGCTCCCCGCACGCAGTGCTGCGGCAGGCAACGAGACTCGCGCCGATCTGGATCGCTTCCTTGCCTTTCTCGCCATCCTCGTCGGCTTCGAGCTGCTGATCGCATGCTCGAACGCCGCCGCTTTGCTGATCGCCCGTCATGGCGAACGGGGCCGCGAGGCGGCGGTGCGCCTCGCCCTCGGCGCGGGCCGCATTCGATTCGGATTCCAGCTCCTGGCCGAGAGTATTTGGCTGTGCCTGTTCGCGGCCACTCTCGGTCTCGTCCTCGCCAGCAGCGCCCTCACCATGCTCAAACGGTTCGAGCTTCCCGGCACCATCCCGCTTGGTACTCTCGATCTCCACCTCGACAGCCGGATGCTGCTCTTCACCTTTACGCTTGCCGCAGCGACCGCGTTGGCGACCGGTCTGCCGGTGGTCGCCATGCTGCTGCGCGGACGCCTATCAGACGCCCTGCGACAGCGGGCGTCCGGCCAAGCGCCAGGCCACGCGGTCTTTCGCCACGGGTTGGTGGTCGCGCAGACGACGCTGTCACTCCTGCTGCTGATCGGCGCCGGCCTGTTTCTTCGTACGGTGCGCTCGACGATGGCCACGGATCCCGGGTTCACGTTTAAGCACGTGGCGCAGCTTTCGGTCGACCTCGGTCTACGAGGCTACGACGAGGCGCGCGCGCGTGGGTTCTTCGACGCCAGCCTCGAGCAAGTCGCAGCGCTACCTGCGGTGACCACCGCGAGCTGGGCGCATAGCGTGCCGGTCGAGGGCGGCAGCATCCGCGCGGGCGTCGTGGTGCGCGACTACCGACCCAAGCCCGACGAAAACCTCGAGATCGACATGAATGTCGTCGGTCCCGGTTACTTTGAGACTCTCGGCATTCAGCTGGTCCAGGGGCGCGTATTCCAACCGCAAGACGATCCCCGCGCCAGCGCAACCGTCATCGTCAACGAAAACTTTGCCGAGCGCTTTTGGCCGGGCCGAGATCCAATCGGCCGGCGGCTGTCCATCTCGGGAGCGGAAGGCGAGGATCTCCTCGTCGTCGGAGTGGTCAAGACGAGCAAGTACCACAGCTTGCGGGAAGCAACCATCCCTTATCTATATGTTCCACTCGCCCAGCGCTTCGATCTCGCCGGTCTCTCGCGGATCTATCTCGTCGCACGTGTCCACGGCTCGCCCTCCGACGCGCTTGCGGGCCTCCGCGGCGTGCTCCGTGAGCTCGACCCGACTCTCCCTACCTTCGCCGCCATGCCTCTCGAAGAGGCACTCCGAGACCAGCTGCTTCCCCAACGCATGGGGGCTGTCGTCCTCGGCCTGCTCAGTGTTCTCGCCGTCGGTCTCGTCATGGCCGGTGTCTTCGGGCTGCTCGATTCCTTCGTCCGGCACCGGCGCCACGAAATCGGCCTGCGTATGGCTCTCGGTGCCCAACGCGGCCAGCTTGTGCGATTGGTGATCTTCCGCCTGGCCGTGCTCGTAGCCTCTGGCTTGGTGATCGGCGTACTCGCCGCGCAGTGGCTCATGCGCATCATCGGCACGCTTCTCCACGGCGTCGGTGCTTTCGACCTGGCGACCATTGCCACGGCCGCAATCGTGTTGGCGACCTTCGCTTCGCTCGCCAGTATCATTCCGCTCGCTCGTGCCTTGCGGATCTCACCCGCCGCGGCACTGCGCGACGAGTGAAGCGTACCCGGCGGTCGGTGGTGTCCTCATCGAGCGAGACCTCCACCTGGCGGTCTTCACGCTTGACGCCTTATGAAGCACCACCCTACACTGCCGTTCCTGCCACCCAGCGGCGTCTTCACGGCCGCGGACCGCTCGCACCAGCTATGAACGACGCCCTCACCGATCATCCCCTCGCCCTCGAGCGTCACACCCTCGGCAATGGGCTGCGCGTCGTCCTGCACCGCGACGCCCGACTTCCCCTGGTGGCGGTCAACCTCTGGTACCACGTGGGTTCCAAGAACGAGCGCCCCGGGCGCACGGGCCTGGCGCACCTGTTTGAGCACCTCCTGTTCGAAGGCAGCGCCAACGTCGGCTCGCACGAACATTTTCACTACGTGCAGCAAGCCGGCGGAGTGGCCAACGGCTCGACCTGGTACGACCGCACGAACTATTACGAAACGCTGCCCAGCCATCAGCTCGACCTTGGCCTTTGGCTCGAATCGGACCGCATGGGGTTTTTCCTGCCCGCGGTTACCCAGGGCAAGCTCGACACCCAGCGCGAAGTGGTTATCAATGAGCGCCGCCAACGCATCGACAACCAGCCCTATGGTCGCGCCACCGAACGACTTCACGAGCTGCTCTATCCGCAAGGTCATCCATACCGCTGGCCCGTGATCGGTTACATCCCCGACCTTCAAGAGACCGGACTCGAAGATGTCCGCGGCTTTTTTTCCTCTTTTTATGCGCCGAACAACGCGGTACTGACTTTGGCCGGTGATTTCGACCCGGACGTTGCCTTGCGCCGAGTTGAGCACTACTTTGGCGACATCCCAGCAGGCCCGGCCGTTGACCGCCCCTCGGTTCCTTCGGTCGTACCGGGCCAAGAAGGTCGTCGCGATCACCCGGCCGGGCGTGCCGTGCTCGACGACCAAGTCGCCCTTTCTCGCGTTTATCTGGGGTTCGTGGCCCCACCGCTGGGCGCCGACGCCTGGTACGCCGGCGACCTTTGGACAACGGCCATGTGCAGCGGCAAGGCCAGCCCCCTGTACGAGGACCTCGTCTACCGACGACAGCTGGCACAAGACGTGGGTTGCTACATCAACCCAACCGAATCCGCCGCGACTGTGACGGTGGTTGCCACCGCGCAGCCCGATGTCGAAGTCGCACGTCTGGAAGCTGCGCTGGCGGAGCATCTCGAGCGCTCTGCAACCGAACCCCTGGCTGAGCATCACCTCGAGCGGGCCCGTAATCAGCTCCTCTGTGAGCACTACGAGCGCTTTCAAGAACTCGACCACCGCGCCGACCTGCTCGGTCAGTTCACGACCTATTTCGATGACCCGGCTGCTGCTGCTCGGCAGCATGAGCGCTACCAACAATGCAGCGCCGAAGATCTCGCGGCCTTCGTTGCAACCTATTGCCCGGCGGCACACCGCACTGCTGTTACCGTTCGACCACGATCTTCAGCTCCTGCACCCACGGAAGCCGCCGTTTGAGCCAGTCGCCTCTCGATCGCAGCCAGCCACCCCTGCCGGGCACACCAGCGCCGTTCTCCTTGCCGGCGTTCACCCGCCATACGCTGGGCAACGGCCTTCAACTCCTGGTTGCACCGCTGCCGCACGCGCCGCTGGTCAACCTCTCGATCGTGCTACCCGCTGGCGGCCAGTTCGCACCAACCGCGTGTCCTGGGCTGCCCAGCTTCCACGCCGCGCTGCTCGACGAAGGCACGAGCACCCGCAATGCGTTGGAGATCGCGCTTGAAGTCGAGCAACTCGGTGGCGCCCTTGCCACCGGAGTCGATTGGGACGTCGCCGCCCTTCATTTGGCGACCTTGGCGCGCAATCTCGATGCAGGTGTCGACCTGCTAGCCGACCTGACGCTCGACCCGGTCTTCGCACCCGAGGAAATCGAACGCCAACGCCGTGAACGGCGAGCGAGCATCCTGCGTCGCCAACAGCAACCGGCATTCCTCGCATCCAGCGCATTCGCCGAGGCTGTCTACCGCGGCACCCGCTATGCAGAACCGCTGTTCGGTACGGCAAACGCCCTCACTCGTCTGGATCGGGACACGGTACAACAGTTCTTCCGCGACCATGTCGTACCGTCCAGCGCTACCGTGGTGGTGACTGGCGACGTGGACACGGATGTCGTCTGCGCCCGGCTCGAACGAACCCTCGGCAGTGCACTTGCGGGCACGCCGCCGGAGCGCCCTTCGATCGAGGCCCCGCCCCCAAAGCCCGGCATCCTGATCATCGATCGGCCGGGTGCGGAGCAGACCCAGCTGGTCATGGGCCATGCTTCGGTTCCGCGCAGCCACCCAGACCATCCCGCCCGCACGGTCGCGAACGCGATCCTCGGCGGCAGCTTCACCAGCCGCATCAACCTCAATCTGCGCGAAAAGCACGGCCTGACCTATGGCGCCAACAGCCGGCTGGCGGCGCGCCATGGCCCCGGCCCGTTCATCATCCGCGCCGCCGTCACCACGGAAGGCACCGGCAAAGCCGTTTCCGAAGTGCGCCGCGAAATCGAACGCCTGCGGACCGAACCCGTGCCCACGGGCGAGTTACGCGACGTGCAGCGCTACTTGATCGGTCTCTTCGCCTATAGTCTGCAAACGATCGAGCAAATCGGTCATCGGCTCGAGGCCTTGGCGGTTCACAACCTCAGCGACGACTACTACGAGACCTTTCCGCATTCCTTGGGCGACGTTTCGGCCGAAGCGGTGCTCGACGCCGCACGCCGCTTCATGCGCCCCGACGAGCTGACGATCGTCGCGGTAGGGCCAGAAGAGACACTCCGCCCCCAGCTCGAACCTCTCGGCCCGGTCGAGGTCACGCCGGCCCCGGCGTAGCGAGGAAGAAAGAGGAAGAAAGACGGCCGCCAGAGGCGACGGCCGCTACGGGTTTAAGAAGATCTTCCTGTAGCGGCTGGACCCCGTGCCGGCCGTCGCCTTATAAGGTCGTCGTCCCTCCCTATCGGCGACCAGATGTCCTCGGACGCGGGCATCGCGTCCTCCGGCGAGGACGACCAACCCGCGTTTTGCAGACGACTCGGCTCCCCGGTTAGTGAAACGCGGGGCGAAACGGTTGGCACGGTGCCTGCTTTCTCTAAGCCGCATGATCGTCGGTGAGCGCTTTGCGACCCGCTGTTCGACGGCGGGCCTGACACGGTTCGAAAGCAGCCGCTTCACCTTCGAGCAAACCCTCGAGTACGCCCAACGCGCCGAGGTGACCGTTTACGCGATCGGTCTCGGCCTCGAAGGTCGTGGCCAGCGCGACGCCCGAAAGGTGCTCCGCCGGTTCGCCGAAGTAACGGGCGGTCGCGGCTTTTTCATTGAAGACGTCGCCACCCTCGCGGGTGTCTACACCTCCATCCAGCAAGAACTGCGCGCCAAATACCTACTCGCGTACCAAAGCGACAACCCGGACGATACCGACACCTTCCGCCAGATACGCGTAGACGTGACCGAGCGCGGGCTCGAAGCCAAGACCATCCGCGGGTACTATCCGTAGCGTGCCGCACATCTTTCTCACCACACTGCTGCTGCTCTCGCTGGCGTTCCACGCCACCCCGGCACGCGCCGAGCTGCCCGAACGTCATCGCATGTGGCTTGCCGAGGTGGCGGTCCTGATCACGGACGACGAGCGCGCTACCTTCGTCGCGCTGTCGCAGGACTACCAACGAGACGCCTTTGTCGAGGCGTTCTGGAAACAGCGCGATCCGTACCCCGACACCGCCCGCAACGAGTTGCGCGAGGAATGGAAATCGCGACTCGCCCAAGCTCGCCAGCATTTTGACAGCCCCGACGACGCCCGCGCGATGTTCCTGCTACTCAACGGCTGGCCCCTCGAACGTGATCCACTGCACTGCCGCGGCGCCACACAGCCTCTCGAGGTCTGGCTCTACGACGGCACCGATCGGACCCGCCAGGCGTTCGCCGTGATCTTCTTTCGGCGGTGGGGACAAGGCGCCTGGCGACGTTGGGAACCGTTCGATGGCTTGCCCAAGTTGTTCGAAGAGCAGGCGATCGCGTTCGACATTCCTGCCTTGCTGCGCCAGGTCCAATTGGTGATCTCCGGGCGCGGCAACTTTGTTCTCGACCAACCCCCGGGGTGCGACCTCGACCCGTTGCTCACCGGCCTCGAGCTCATTTTCGCCGCCCAGTCCCAGGGAGGTTTGGTCTACGAACAGCTTCTGGCGAGGCTGGAAGCACCCCTCACACCCCCCTCGGCGGAGTGGGTCGACACCTTCCGTTCCTACGCCACCGACGTGCCCGCCGATACCGACACCTTCGACGCCACCCTGTCCTTCTCGTTTCCGGGTTGGCAGCAACAACGGACCATCGCACAGGGCATCGTGACGGTGTCGCCCCAGCACCTGGGCCAAGCGAGTCTCGCCGGCCACCCAACCTACAACCTCGTTCTCAACGGCGAAATCCTGAACGGCGACACGCTTTTCGAGCGCTTTCGCTACCGCTTCGACTTCTCGGCCACCGAAGTCGGCTCCGACCCGCTCCCACTGGTGTTTCAGCGCTACCTCCGGCCCGGGTCGTATCGGGTGGTGCTGCGACTCGAAGACCCGAACGGTGAACGGTTCAGCCGGATCGATCAGACCCTCGACGTACCGCGGGTCGATCGCCAAGCCCAACTAAGCCGGCAAAGCCCCGAGGTCGAGCGCGCGCTCGAAGAGGCCAACCGGGTGATCGCCGGTGGCGAGGCCAGTATCAAGCTGGTCATGCCCTTCGGCGACCTGTTGACCGGCCTGCTCCGCTTCGACACGCTGGTCATCGGTGACCGGATCGACCGTGTGACCTTCGCCGTCGATGACCGACCGATTCTCACCAAACGCGAACCACCCTACAGTGTCGAGCTCGACTTTGGTCGCCTGCCGCAGAGCCAGACCCTGCGGGTGACCGCCTTCGCCGCGGACGGCAGCGAGCTGGCCAGCGACGAACGCCTACTCAACGGCAGTCCGCACCGCTTCGCCGTACGGCTGATCGAGCCCATTTCGGGCGCCGAGCACGCCCACAGCCTGCGCGCCCGCGTCGACGTGACGGTGCCCGAAGGCGAGTCGCTCGATCGGGTCGAGATCTTCCGTGACGAAACCCGCGTCGCGACGCTATACCAGCCACCCTTCGTGCAGCCGGTCACGCTGCCCGATCCCGGTGCCTTGACCCTGGTGCGCGCGCTCGGCCACCTGCGCGACGGCACCACCACCGAGGATGTCGCCATTGTCAACGGCCCCGACAACCTCGAGCAGATCGATGTCGACTTCGTGGAGCTTTACACCGCGGTGCTCGACCGCGGCCGCCGGCCCGTGCTCGGTCTCGACGTAGCGGACTTCACGGTGCTCGAAGACGGTGCCCCGCAAACCGTCCAACGATTCGAAGTCGTCCGCGACCTGCCCATTCACGCCACCATCTTGCTCGATGTGTCCGCGTCGATGGCGCCGCGTCTCGCCGCCGCGCGCGAAGCCGCGGTTCAATTTTTCACCTCCACTGTCAGCCCCGGCGGCCAAGACCGCGTTGCCGCGATTGCCTTCAACGATCGACCACGCGTCGTCGCCTCGTTCGGCAACGACATCAAGCGCTTCGCCGAAGGCATCGCCGGGGTCAAAGCCGAACGCGGCACCTCGTTCTTCGACAGCCTGATCTACGCCCTGTTCTATGCCAACGGCCTGCAAGGACAACGGGCCATCTTGCTCCTTTCGGATGGCGTCGACGAAAACAGCCGCTTCGACCTCGATGACACCCTCGAATACGCCCGGCGCGCGGAGGTCACCCTCTACGCCATCGGCCTCGACCTACCCCGCTCCGGCAAAGGCGCCGACCGCCGGGTGATGAGTCGTCTCGCCGAAGAAACCGGTGGTCGTAGCTTCTTCCTCGACAACGTCAGCGAGCTGGCCGGCGTCTACGACACCATCCGCGAAGAGCTACGCTCTCGCTATCTCCTCGCCTACCAAAGCAACAGCCAAGAGAACCGCAGTCGCTTTCGTCGGGTGGAGGTGAAGGTCAAAGGCAAGGGCGAGGCCAAGACGATTCGAGGGTACTACCCGTAGCGGGGAGTTGCCAGGCGGGCTTGTTTGGGCGGCGCAGTGGACGGCGCAGTGGACGGCGCTTGATCCGCGCCCAGCCCAGGGCCGCGCCATCCCAAACACCCTGTGGCATCACCGCTCGAATCGCCCGTCGACTCAAGCCCCCTGAATCCGCCGAATTTCGATCGGCCCTTCCGTGCGATGTGGGCAGGCATCCGCAATTGCGCGCGCGGCCGCCATGTTGGATGTTTCCACCAAGAAATAGCCCACCAGCACCAGGTCGTTTGGATACTCGTGGGCTGGTGGAACCGTCGGTTCTGTCGATAGGCGGGGGAGCCACTCTCGAACGCGACCCAGCTCTTCACCTCCCACTACCGAACCGTGCATTCGCGCCCACTTGGCGTACTCCGTTTCTCGGCTGCTACTTGACGCCTGAGCCAGCGACTCAGGCGAACGATAGAGCATCAACATGAATGTCGGCTGCTCGCTGTTCATGTCGACGTGCACGCCAGGTTGGGTTGAGTCCATCAGCAGCCATCGATTGCTGGCCATGCCAACCACAAAGAAAAGCGATGCCGCTGCTACCGCAAGTGCCAACCGAACTACCCGAGGAGCAATGGTCTGGATGAGGCCCTGACGACGCAACGCGGAAAGAACTTCTTTCTCCAGTTCGGCAGGTGGTTGTCGCTCGCGGGCAAGCGCGTCGAAGCCCGCTCGGTGTGCCGGCCCCCAATCATCGTGATCACCATCGTTATGCATGTTTCCGCCCTCCAGAAGCCGCCAACTTTTGCCGAAGCGCATTGCGTGCTCGCGACAGTTGGCTTTTTGATGTGCCGGGGTCAATACCGATCATTTGGCCGATCTCGTGATGGGTGTAGCCCTCGACATCGAACAGGAGCAACACCGCGCGGTAACCCGGTGCGAGACCGGCGATCGCGCGCTCCAAGTCGACCTTGGTGGTCGCGCTCCGGCCACGGCTGACGAGCTGCAGCGCGACGGCTGGCTCTTCGCGGGGCCGCTGACGAAAGCGCTCACGGGCCACGTTGACCGCGATCCCGATCAACCACGTGCGCAGCGTCGAGCGCCAGGCAAAGTCCGCCAGCCGCTGGGTGGCGCGAATCCAGGTCTCCTGCACGATCTCCTCGGCTTCGCTGTTATTGCCGCCCGCGAGCCGCAATGCCATCTGAAAGAGCACGCCCGAATAGCGACGGTAGAGGAGCAGAAAAGACTTCTCCGAGCGGGAGCGCAAGTAGCGGCGCACCAGCCAGCGGTCGTCGGGTTCCTGTTTGGCGTCGTTCATCGTTCCTGAGTGCCTCTATCTCGCAACATGGTTGCACGCTAGATGCAACCATGTTGCGCCTTGGTGTCACCCACAGGTGGAGGTACCCATGCAAAGACCCACCTTGACATGTCTCGACATCACACCCACGATCACTCACGCGAAAGAATTCCTGTTGGTCGCCCTGTGTCTTCTGACCACGCTCGCATCACCGACGAGTCGCGCAAACGAAGATGAATCGGAAGCTCTGGAGTCCTTTTCTCCGCACGTCTGGGCGCTCGAACTGGCCGTCCCGGACCCCGAAGCAGCAGCCCGCGCCTACGTTCGAGCCCTCGGCTTCACCATCGAGCGTGAAGCGCCCTCGGGTGCCTGGGCGATCGTGAAGCACAATCGTGCCCGGATTGTGCTTCGCCGTAGCACCCGTTCGGTGGCCCCAGCGGGCACCGCACGCATGTACTTGAACCTGCGGGTAGGAAGCCTGCCAAGCGCGCTCGAATCGGTTCGCGAGGCGGGATTCGGCGTCCCCAGCCCAACGCCGAAGGACAATGCGATCGGACAGACGATTCGGGTATTGGACCCGGGAGGCAACCCGCTAAACCTGATCAATGTCGAAGGTGATGACATGCGGCACGACGACATGCCGGCGGTGTTCAATATTGGACTTCGGGTACTGGACATGCCGGCGGCCGAGCAATTTTTCACCACGCTCAACTTCGGCATCTTCAGCCGCGACTATCTTCCGGAGACCCTCGTGCTGGAGCGACATGGCGCCATCCCGCTGGTTCTTCATCCAGCCGTGATTCTTTCAACAGAAGCGTCCGCACCGGAGGCGGACACGGGTCGGCTGGTTTTCGCAATCGATGACATCGAAGCTTCCGAAGCCATGCTCCGTCAACTCGGCTTTGCGCCCCGACGCATAAAGCGCGGTCATTGGTCAGGCCAGCCAGCATTGAGCCTGCCCGCGCCAGCAGGGCGGATCGACTTGGTTCAAGTCCGTTCAGACTCAGCCCAGGAGACGGCCTCCCATGACTAACACCTCACCCTCCACAATGCGGACACCAGCCGTCGACATCATCCGTGGCGCGGTGATGATCTTGATGGCGCTCGATCACGTTCGTGTCTACTCCGGCATCTCGGCCGGCGGGGCCACGGTCGCCGTCTTCCTTACCCGTTGGGTGACCCACTTCTGCGCGCCGGCCTTTATCTTTCTGGCCGGCACGTCGCTTTTCCTTTCGGTCAAGGAAACGAAACCGACCTTGGCCCTTTCTCGGCAACTCGTGGTTCGCGGGGCCTGGCTCGTAATCCTGGAGCTGACGGTCCTACGTTTGGCATGGACCTTCAATTTCGGCTGGGGCGACAACCTGCTCGCGGGGGTGTTGTGGGCCATCGGTTGGAGCATGGTCCTGATGGCCGCGGTCATTCACCTGCCCCGCATCGCGATCGGCGCCTTCGGCATCCTCGTCATCGTGGGGCATAACCTCGTCGGCGGCTGGGTCTTGATCAACAACCCTTGGCAGAATCCCTATCACTGGCTGGCTCGGATCTTCTACACCGGCGGGTGGTTCGAGATCGGGAACGATGGCCCCGCACTGGCCATTCTCTACTCGATTGTGCCTTGGATCGGTGTAATGGCGGCGGGCTACGCTTTTGGGAGAGTCCTGACGCTCGAGCCCCAGCGTCGCGACCGCATCTGCCAGGCCATCGGCTTGTCGGCCATCGCCCTCTTCATCCTTCTTCGCGCGACCAGCCTCTACGGCGACCCGTTCTCGTGGCTCGACCATCACCCCCGCCTACCGGCGTTGCTCGCGTTCCTCAACGCACAGAAATACCCCGCGTCCCTTCAGTTTCTCCTGATGACCCTGGGACCCACGATCGCTTTGATCCCGACCCTCGATCGCCTGCGAGGACGATTCGCCGACATCGTCTCGGTGTTCGGACGGGTACCCATGTTTTTCTACCTCCTCCACATCCCTCTCATCCACTTGACGGCACTCGCCATCGCTGCGGTACGCACGCCCGACGCCATCGGCTGGCTGTTCGATGACCACCCGCTGCTTCGATCCCCAGTCCCCGACGGTTACACCTACGGCTTCCCTCTGCTCTACGCAACTTGGATCGCCGTCACCGTTGCGCTCTACTTTCCTTGTCGTTGGTACGCCGACGCGCGGCCACCATTGCCCAAATGGTGGCGGAACTTGATTTGAGGAGGTCCATCCACCGGGCTGGTCGAGGTCCAAACCGGCACACTGGCTGCGTAGGGCGCACGGACAAGAGTCCGCCATTGACGCAGTGCGCTATTGGCGGATACTCTTCTTGAGTGCGTTGCACGTGGAACGAAGGAAAGAACCTCGCCAATCGGAACAAACACGGCATTTCCTTCGAGGAAGCGAGCGCGCTCTTTGAATCGGGTGTCGACTATCTGGAGATCTTCGACGGTACCCACTCCAACGATAAGGATCAATCCATCGCGATCGGCCCCATTCGCTGCGGCCTTGTTCTGGTCGTGTGGACCGAGCGGCGCGAAGACGTGATCCGGATCATCAGCGCCCGCATGGCGACCCATCGTGAATCCCGGCTCTACCTCGGAAGGATGTGAAACTCCTCATGACTGAAATCCCTGAACTAACCGAGACCAACATGAAATCGGCGATCTCCGCTCAGCAACGGCGCCGGCTGATGAACGGGCAATTCGAATCGGGTGCCGACATTTCGGCCCTTCGCCGTTTCGTCGGTCTGTCGCAGGTCCGTTTCGCAAAAGCCCTTGGCATCAGCGTGCATACCTTGCGCAACTGGGAGCAGGGTCGTCGGCGTCCGGAGGGCCCCGCCTTGGCGCTCTTGCGAATCGCGGCGCGACACCCCCGAATCATTCACGAGAATGTGAAACACCCGGCGTAGCGATCGGCGAAACGCCGGCGATGGTCGTTGATCGGTCGGTCGCGAACTGCCGCCTGCCCGAATTCCTCCCGCCGTCGAGACGACGCCACGGCTCCCCGACGGCTCCGCCGTCTTACTCGCTCGTGGGCGCGTCTCTCCCCTGGCGCTCCGCGCGGACTGGCTCGACCTGACCTAGAGCAAGACGGAAACCCAGGTTGAAGCTCCGGTACGACGGCTCGAGGTGGTTACGGTACGCGGCGCGCACGAAGCGCGCGTCGAAGAACCACGAGCCGCCCCGAACCACCCGGAACGTGACCTCAGCTACACCCGATGGATCGGGCGCTTCGTTGTGGCGGTAGGGGCCATACCAATCCGAGCACCACTCCCACACATTGCCCAACATGTCGTAGAGCCCCCACGGATTCTGCGCCTTCCGCGCCACCGGGTGCGACGCGGCACGCGTGTGCGGCTCCTGCTTCTCGGGCCAATCGCTGGAGTCGTAGGCATTTTCAAAAGACGTATCTACACCACTGTTGCCGCCATACCAGGCGATCGAATCCAAAACAGGTGCGTTTCTGGTGCCTAGGATCTCGAGCGGGCCGGCGAAGGTCGCCTCTTCGGTCGCCGCGCGACAGGCGTACTCCCATTCGGCCTCTGTGGGCAGCCGAGCATCCAGTCCATCATGTCGCTGATTCAGGCGCGCAACGAAGTCTTGGACATCGCCCCAATGAACTTGCTCCACCGGCCGCTCGGGCGTCTGGAATCGGCTCGGATTGGTGCCCATCACCGCCTGCCAAAGCGCTTGCGTGCACGGGGTGTCGGCCAGCCAGAAGCCCTTGGTCAAGGTCACCCGGTGACGGTCCTCGTCGTCGTCACGGCCCGGCTCGTCTTCGGGCGAGCCCATCCAGAAGGCCCCTGGGTGGATCCAACGCAGCCGCTGTTCGACACCATCCACGGCGAATCCAGCGAAGACGCCGTACGGATCCTCGCCCCACGATGTCGCCCAGGGTGGTGGATGGCCGGAAGCGAGCGGGTGGTCGCGGTAGCGGGTCATCGGAACCTCTGAGCAAGAGTGAACCGCCGGCGAGCTTCCGCGGCAACGTCCATTGCCCTACTCACGCACCGGCAGCTCGATCGATGTTTGCCGTTGTCGAATCGGATCGTGACAACGCGCGGGACGCAAGCCGGGTCAGGTGCGGCCCATCCAGGCCGCGTCTGAGCTAGAGCAAGACGGAAACCCAGGTTGTTGTTCCGGTTCGACGGCTCGTTGTGGTTACGGTACGCGGCGCGCACGTTGCGCGCGTTGTTGTTCCACGAGCCGCCCCGAACCACCCGGTTCGTGTCCAATCGGCCGCGCCCAATCCCGAGACTATCGCGATCAGGCATCGAGAGCAGGCCTCCGCGCTAGCTCAGCTTGCCGCCAGTCTCGCGCGTCTGAATGCGCGGTGATCGCAAGGGCTGAAGCGTATCCACGCTGAAGCTCCTGTGAACCGATCAAGCCAGCGGAATAGGCCGACTCCCACTCTCGGCGCGCCCGACGGTAGCGACGACGACGGCGATCCGAGAGCAAGAGGCGGTCTGGGAAGACTCGGAAGCCGCAAAGCTTCGCCCCCTTCCGGCTGGGCGTCGTCGCCTGCTTGACGGCAAGATGCAACCGTAGCTGATCGCGCGCGAATTGCTTGGCCATCGACGTTGCAAGGCGCACCGCCGCAGCGGTCGCGCCCCAGACACCAACGTCGTCCATGTAGCGGACGATGCGAACGCGTTGCACTTGAAGAAGGAAGCGATCGAGCGGAGCGAGGTACAAGTTGGCGAACTGCTGCGAGGTCAACGCGCCGATCGGCAGGCCCTTTCCCGGCGCGGTCTCGTAGCTGGCGAGAATTTGTTCGAGGATCAACGTCACACGTCGTCCTTTGATCCGGCGACCCACCAGGGATCGAAGCACTTGGTGATCGATGCTGGCGAAATACTGCCGGGCATCGAGCCTTGCGAACCAAGCGAAGCGGTTCGAAAGCCGCTGCGCCTGTCGCACCGCCGCGAGTGCACCCTTGTCGACCCGACAAGCATATGTATCGTCGACCAGCGACCGCTCGATTGCGGGTCCCACGTAGGCCACAAGCGCATGGTGCAGTACCCGTTCACGAAAGGCAGGCGCGTGAATCGTGCGCGGTTTGGGGTCATGGATCTGAAACGTTCGAAACGCGCCGACCTCGACCCGCCCCGAGAGCAGCTGCGTTCGGAGCTGTGCCAACTCGCCATTGAGGTCGCTCGCGAACGACCGTACCTCGGATTGATGCCTCCGGCCGGCCGCCGCGCGCCAATACGCTGTCAGGAGGTTGCCCCACGACGCCACGTCTTCGATCCGCACGAGGCTCCGTTTAGGCATGACTCGTCTCGGATTGTTGGTCTGAAGCGGCTAGAAGCACTTCGAGAAATGGCTTTGCGTATTTCGCGATGCGGGCTGGCCCAACTCCCGGCAGCTTCTCGAGATCGGCCCGGGATCGTGCCTTGCTCGTGACCATCGCCGCCAATTGCTCGTTGGTGAAAAGCGCGTAGGCCGGCACACCCTCTTGCTCAGCCCATTCCTTGCGGAGCGCGCGCAGGCGCGCAAACACCGTGAAGTCCGTAGGCGAGAGAACCTCTTTGTAATCGATCTTGCCGCGCTTGCCAACCTTGGTTGTCGGAACCGCCGGAAGGTACGTGACGCACAGCGCCCAACAAGCGACGCTGCCCATTTGCACGACCTGCCGATCGACCGACGCGACACGATGAGAGGCGAGGAAACGGTTGACCTCGGCTTCCGCCTCGCCATCGCTGGGAATCGGAACGGAAAAGAACGCCAACCTCATGGTTGCCCACTCCCCTGGTCGCGAAAGCGCCTGCCGGCTCCGCCGGCCGAGCGCTCCGCTCCCCTGGGCTCCGCCCCTGAACCTGAACTCACCTGACCTAGAGCAAGACGGAAACCCAGGTGGCTGCTCCGGAACGACGGCTCGAGGTGGATACGGTACGCGGCGCGCACGTAGCGCGCGAGGTTGTACCACGAGCCGCCCCGAACCACCCGGGACGTGTCCTTTCGTGGCGAGTCGTAGTCGTCGCACCAGCGATCATGGCACCACTCGTGGACATTTCCCAGCATGTCGTGGATCCCCCATGCATTACCCTGCTTTCTGCCGACATCATGCGTTCGTGAATCACTGTTCCCGGTGAACCACGCAACCTGCTCGAGATCGCCGTACCGGACACTCTTGGTTCCCGCCCGGCATGCGTACTCCCACTCGGCTTCGGTCGGCAGACGGGCACCAAAGCCATGGAAGCGTTCGTCGAGCGCCTTCAGAAACGTCTGGCAGTCAGCCCAGCTTACGCCCTCGACTGGACGCTGAGGTGCCTTGAATTTGCTTGGATTCTCGCCCGTGACCACCTGCCACAAGGCTTGCGTGCACGGTGTGTCCGCGAGCCAGAAGCCTTGCTCGATGACCTCGAGATGCTGGGGACCCTCATCGTCGTACCGGCCAGGCTCATCTTCGGGCGAGCCCATGAGGAATCGACCCGGCGGGATCCAACGCATGCGCTGTTCGACGCCTTCCACGTCGAGGGTGGCCCAACGACTACTGTACTCGTCGTTGTCAGACGCGGTCGCCCACGCCGGGCCTTCCCGCCGGCTCCGCCGCCTCCTGGGCCCGCCGTTCGGGCGCCGCGCGTCCTCTCGCTCCGCTTCCTGTCCCACGCTCACCTGACCTAGAGCAAGACGGAAACCCAGGTTGTAGAACCGGTCCGACGGCTCGTAGTGGAAACGGTACGCGGCGCGCACGTTGCGCGCGACGCTGACCCACGAGCCGCCCCGAACCACCCGGCCCGTGTCCATGCGTGGCGAGTCGTAGTGACTGGACCAGCGATCATGGCACCACTCGCGGACGTTGCCCAATGTGTCGTAAAGCCCCCAGGCATTGGGCGACTTGCTTGCAACGGGGTGGGTCCCTGCCTTTTCCGTGTCGAGGTACTGCTTCTCTCGCCACGTCGCATCGACGCCGTTGTCGAGTTCGAAGTCGACATCGCTATTGCCGCCATACCAGGCGATCTCATCGAGAATGGGTGCATTGTTCCTTCCCAGAATCTCGATCGGCCCAGCGTAGGTGGCCGTTTCAGTACCGGCGCGGCAGGCGTACTCCCATTCCGCCTCGCGAGGAAGGCGTGCTTCCAAACCGGGGCGATGATCATTCAACTCAGCCAGGAATGTTCGACAGTCGTCCCAACTCACGCGCTCCACCGGGCGATCAAACGATACGAACCGGCTCGGGTTATCGCCCATGACAACCTGCCACATCGCCTGCGTGCACGGTGTGTCCGCCAGCCAGAAGCCTCGGTGAACCATAACCTCGTGACGTGGCCCTTCGTCTTCGTACCTTCCCGGCTCATCTTCAGGCGAGCCCATCATGAAGCGCCCCGGTGGGATCCAGCGTAGGCGCTGCGACGCGTCGCCCACGGTGAATCGCGTCCACAATCCGAACCGATCGCGGCCCATGGCGTCGGCCCAAGTGGGCCGCTCGACCCGCTCCAGGGCTGCCACCGCGTGCCCGGTGTGGAGCATCAAGGCTGGGCTCTCGGGCAAGGCAAGGCGGGTCGTGGGCTGAAGCGACACGGCTGGGGCGAGGTCATCGCCGACCTTCACAGAATCGATCGCCGGCAGAATGCCGATCGGTGTCCGCACCGCTTCTGCATCGCGCGTCAGAATCAAGTCGTCGCCTTGCTGGTCCAGATGCCATGATGCAACCTCACCTTCCGTCGGTGACGGCCCCATGCCACTTGGAATCGGTGCCTCCCCAACACGACGCCAAGCGACGTCCCAGGCTTCGCGCATGGTCGCGCCCGAGGCACTGTCGCGCCACGCACCGTCACCCGGAAGGCGAAGGCCCGAACGCCGGATCCAGGCCAGAATCTCTTCCGCGAAGGTTGTGGGCCCCTCGCTACGCGACGTCACCACGGCCTGCCCGAGGAACTGAGCGGCTTGTTCGAGATCGTCTTGGATCAAATCGGCGACATCGTCGTCACCAGCCAAGGCCAGCACTTCTTGCCACCAGATTTCCGCACGCATACCGTCGCGCCACCGACGCAGCGTCTTCACCGCATCGCGCTTCAGGTCGCGAGACAGGCGTGCGAATCGCTGACGCCAGCGGCGCTGGGCCGCGGTATCGAGCTGACCACCCGAGGGGAGGAAGCGCTCGAGATCGGGATGCGACCACACGTCGGCCTCGGTGGCGAGGTCAGCATCCGGGCTCAATAGCTTTCGCAGGTCGCGCAAGAGGCCCGGTTGGATCTCCGCCGCGATCGAAGCCAGGGTCAGCAAACCGTGGCATCGCTGTTCGAGATCGGCGGCGTTGTGCACACCCGCACGCACCGCGCGGTGCGGCGCAGACCAATCGGCCGCGTCCCATGCAGCGGCGACGCTGGGTTGCCAACGCTCCACGGGGACCGGCACCAACGCCGCCACGCGGCTCGCCCGCGCACCGATGACACGCGCCCAGCGCATCCACGTCACTCGCGCACGGTAGCCACCTAAAAAGCCCAAGTCCGAGAGCGCCAGCACGGCTTCGCCGTCTTGGGCGCGCGGTACCGTCGTTCGTTGGCCACGAGCATCGCGCCACGCACCACCAAAGCTGTCGACCCAGCCGTACACCCGCACGCGCGACGCACCCAGTTGGTCGATGAGCGACGCCACGAGTCGACTTTGGTCATTCCAATACGGAATCAGGCGCCGACTGCGGTCAACCACGATCAACAGTCTTGGATTCCAACCCGAGGTCCAGAGGCACGGCAGGTGGCGCAGGCTCCGCCCGCGTCCGAGGTCGTCCACCACCGCGTCGATGTCGAGCCGGCGGCTGGCGAGGCGCGACTCGAGCATGCGATCGAATCCCGCACGCAGCGACGCGGCGCTGACAATAGGCGCCGGAGCGGCACGCTTGCCCGGTCGTACCGGTAGGTTTCCCGCTTCAAGCGGTGTGGCCGTCGTCGATGCAGGTGCAGACATCTCGAGCCGACCATCCTCCTCGGCGTCGAAGTATTCCAGCCGGGCCAGCCGCCAGAACGGAATCGGCAGGTCCACGGCTTCGTCTTCTCGATCATCTGGCTCGGGCATCGTCGTCCGCTTCACGCCCTTGCCGCCCACCACTTTGGTAGGACGCTCCCGCTCGGCGTAGCCCAGCAGTTCGGCCAGCTCGCCCAGACCAGCCTCGCCACGATGCACGAGCGCATGGACCAAGTCGGCCCGCCCCGGCTGCGTGCTCAGGCCGGGGCTCGACGGCCGGCTCACATGTTCATCGGTAGCTGCTGTGCGCGTCGTGCTCACCGCAGGGACGCACCGGCATGCTTCTCGAGCACGAACTCTCCGATACGCCCCAGCAGCTTCTCTTGCTGGGCGAGGTCGCCCGGCGCGAGATGGTGAAGTGCCCGCAGCAAGTCCAAGTATTCGGCACAGCCGGGGGCGTAGGCACCCGCGGCCTTCAGTCGACTTCGATCCGTGGCGAGCTGGCGAGCGGCTTCGGTCACGATGTCGGCGTGAAGTGTGGGGAAGTGCGCCGCGCCACGCTCGCACAGCTCGCTGCGAAGCTCGTTCTCGTCTTCGGGCAAGGCGAGATTCAAGACCAGGCAGCGCCGGAGAAAGGGGTCTGGCAGCGTGCGCTCTTCGTTGGTGGTGATGATCACCAGCGGCGGCGGCACCTCGTCCGCCAACTCCACGGCGCGCCCACCCGGTAGGTCGAACCGCGCCAGACCCAGCACTTCGAGAAGACCATTGGGCACCGAAGCGTCGGCCTTGTCGATTTCGTCGATCAGCAAGACCATGCCGTTCTCCTTCTTCCAACGACTGGGCGTCACCGGTCGCGGCCCGCCCTCGGCACGACTTTGATCAGCCTGTTGTGCCGCCTCGTCGGGCGCGAAGACCCACCACAGAGGTCCGGGTGCCACGTAGTGATCCATTCCGAGATCGCCCTCGTGCGCGCGGGCTTGGGCGTCTGCCAGGCGGGCAACGGCGTCGAAGGAGTAGAGCAGATCGCGCGCTTCGGAGCGGGCGTCGATGACGAATGACATGAATGCCCGCTTGGGCTGAAACGCCTCCGCCGCCGCGCGCGCGAGCTGGCTCTTGCCCGTGCCCGGCTCACCCCGCACCAACAACGGCCGGCTGGACGCTAATGCGGCGTTGATGGCGTCGACTGACTTGCGGTCAAAGAGATGAGCCGCCCGTGGAAACGTCCCACGTTTGGGTAACTCGATGGCCTTCTTGGGGCGCTTTAGGAAATTCAACGCTGATTTCTCCTCTTGTTGGCCCGGTGGAGTAACTTGCGGATGGTGATGAAGAGATTTCGTTCCGAGACCTTCGGCCTCTCGTCGACCTCGACAAGGTGCACCATTTCGAGATGCCGCTCGATCTCTTCAATTGCATTGCATTGATGGAGTCGGTGGCTTGGCTTGATGATCAGGAAAGGCCGGCGTTCGTCAAACGATCCAGCGGCAGCCTCCCATTCGCCCCTCAAGAAAGCCAGTTCTTCCCCGCGATCATTGCCGCAGTCACGCCATGCACTTGCGGAGAAGCCATGCTGTGCAGCCAGAAAGTCCAGTAGTGAGCCGAACGCATCGCCGGTAGCGCGGCCTTCCCCCATCATGGCCGCGCGCTGAGTAACCTCGTCATTGATGGCGGCGTCGCTGGGCAAAGATAGTTGATTTGCCGGCCGGGGATCGACGCCCCAGAGTAGCTCGGAGTCGAACTGAAAGGG
The DNA here is from genome assembly GCA_965250305.1 of Candidatus Multivoradales bacterium. Classification (GTDB taxonomy): domain Bacteria; phylum Acidobacteriota; class Thermoanaerobaculia; order Multivoradales; family J023; genus J023. The sequence continues at coordinate 555,958 of CBDFNS010000020.1, forward strand.
CTTCCGCTCTTGGCCAGCGAGCGCCAACTCGACAAGCTGCAACATCGAAAAGCCCAGGGGGCCTCGAACGACTTCAGACTCCATTCGCGAATCTCGCAGACTTTCATTCCAAAACACCATCGGCAGCACCCAAGCAGCGATCTCTTCCAATCGGTCCAACAGCTCCTCAGGCGCCCGTTCGGCGACCCCCCTGGCGTGCGTTCGGTCGAGTATGCGCGCGACTGTTGGTAGGGAGTCCGCCTCACACAACAACCGTGCCGCCGTGCTCTTGTCGTGGATCGCCGACCACTCGCCACCCAGCCGCTTCAGGAGATCGTTGCTCAAGCGGTGCGCGACTGCCTGCCAAACTTCGCGAACGGGACGAAGCGCGACGACGGGTGGTGCGTCAGGAAGCCACAGCCTCTCGTTGTTCTCTTCGACTGCGGTCTGCACGCGACCATCCGCGAAGACCTCGGAAAGCGCTGTGGCGTAGAGCGTACCCATGCCAACCGAAACCACCTTCTGCCCGACCGTTTTTTCTTCGAGGAGGGCCGACCGAATGAGGCCCACCACCTGGCCGCCGACCAAGAGCGGGCCACCCGAGAGCCCCGCGACGGGCACGCCCTTGGTCTCTTCGGAATACAACTCGATCGCCGGTGCGTCATCCTTGTACGTACCACTTGCGTTCCGGACTGGACCACCAAACGTCTTGCCGTCCACCGCATTGAGGTCGGGAAAGCCACGCGTTTCGAACTCGACCCGCGAAAACCCGGGCAGACGCGTGGCAATGGGGAGCGGCGGGATCGTCACCGGCTTGGTCAAGCGCAGGAGGGCCCAGTCGAGGCGTTCATCCCATGCGTCCCCCACGATGTTTACTGGAATGCCCTTGCCGTCCTGACCCGCGAAATCGAGATGGATGGCCACCTTGGTCCCATCCGTCTCCGCACCACAAACGACGTGATGGGCAGTCAGCACAAAGCTCGGCGCGATCAAGAAACCCGTCCCGCGTGCTCTGGTTCTCGAACCCTCGGTGACCAGGATTCGAGCGATCGCACGGTGCTCGTTTTCCTGAATCACGGCAATCCTCCGACTTCTGGATCAAATACGAGCAGATCAACCTGCGTTCTGCCGTGCTCGTCGCGCGAGATGTGCGCGTAACCAGGCTCGAACTCAATGTACGGCGCGAGGTTGCCCTTCCTCAGATCGTCGAGAAAGGCCTCCAGCGCCGCCCACGCCTTGACGGGATCGGGATGGCGCAAGGCATCGGGAAAACGCATGCGGTCGGTCCACGCGCCGGTGTTGACGTACGTCGCGCCGGTCGACAACGGGACCGTCTTGCGGTAGTGGGTGTGCCCGAAGATCACGAACCGAGGCGCGTGCGATCGATCGGAGTCGGTGAGCTTCTCCGCCGCTTCTCGGTACCGTCGACCCGTTTCGACGGACTGGTCGAAGGTCTCGTCGGCGTCGAGGCTGGCGAGTGCTCGCTGCAACAGACGCATTCGCTGGGCCCGACTCGCCATGCCGCCTTGGAGCAAGAGCCGTGCGACGCTGGATCGAGGACCGAAGGTCCGACTGACGTCCGCGCCTCGAAAGACGACATCCGGCTCGGCCTCGTCGCGATCCTGATCCAGCACCTCGTCCACCGTCGCCAGGAATTCCGACGCGTCGTCGCCCAAGGCGCGCTCGAGAATCAACAACAACGGATCATCGTCTTCACTGTCGCGTGGCATCCGAAGGTCATCTTCACCACGCGAGACCAGATCGGAGAAGTAGCCATCCGTCGTTAAAGCATCGGTTGCCGCCAAGTCGCCCATTCGAACGGGCTCGTCACCCCGCACCTCGTGAAGCATCGAGTGAGCCTTGGCTTTCACGACCCGTGATAGCTTCCAACGCAAGCTCGGATCAAGCGCCAAGAGCAACGCGAACAACGGCTCGGACTCCGGTTTGAGCAGGTCGACGAAGGGGAGACCGTTCCCCTTGAGGTCATTGATCACCTCCGACACGAGCACGCTTCCGGCCGGTGGCTCGAAGTCTTGACGCTCCGGCGCCTGCTCGCGCGACTGGAGTGAGCGTACCCGTCGCAGCGCATCATGATCCACGATATTGAACGGGTCATAGCGGTTGCCGTGTTCGATCAGCACATCACCCACACGGTAGGCCTCGCCATCGTGGATGAAACGGTAGGAGCCCGCTTGAATCTCCATGATGCGTTCCATGGCCCCACGCACGGCGGGCAAGCACAGCTCGAGATCGTGGTTGCCGAGAATCAGGGTCAAGGCGTGGCCGGTGCGCACGAAGTTGCCTAGCGCCTCGAACACCACCCGGTCGCGGCGCGCCAGGGTCTCGAAGGTGCGGACGGCGGCCCGCGCATTGGCCAGGAACGGACGCCACCGCGCACCGCGTTCGTGCTCCTCCGCCAAGAAGTCGACAAAGTCGCCGTTGATCACCAGCTCGACCTTGGCCTCGTGCGCCGCCAACCGCTCGATGAACGTCACCAGCGTTCGGCGCTGGGTCATCAGGCGGAAGCCCCGATCATGAGGGTCGGCGGGTTCCGGGTCGCGACCCCCAAGGTGGAGGTCCGAGATGACGTACAGATCGTGCGTGATGGGGGTGGGCCACGTCATGACACGGCCTCCCACTGCACGACCGGTTTCGAGCCGACTCCTTCGACGCGCGACACGCAATACTCAATGCATTCGACAGGCCAAACCATGACTCATACCTTTCACGTTCGATTCTTGAAATCCCAATCAATGTAAATGTACGCGCAGTCTACCGCGGTCCATCAGGACCGTCATGAAGTGCAGCCGTCGCGCACGGGCCGCGTGGTGTCAGTTCCGCGCTAGCTTGGGTAGGCGCCACCACCGGTCAAGAAGAACCGGTCCTGGCGTTCGAAGAATGCCTCGAGAACGCGTCGCTGAAAGCTATCCAGCGACATGAACCGCGAGGCGTCCCTGGCGCCACCACTCGCCGAGCAAGAAGGCCCAGAAGGGCCTACGACGGCCCAAATGCTTGGCCAGCTTGGGCCACATTCCCGCGACCTCTTCTGGCGTAGTGAACGCCCAGACTTCCCAGTCGCGGGCCTCCCGCAGAATCTTCCCGAGCAATCGCGCTTTCTCCGGCGCGGATGCCATCTTCAAACGCTGGCGCAATTCATGGACGGTCATCGGCTCGTCCCACAGGAAGTAGGGTACAGCCTGCGGGTCGACGAAGTCCGTCGACAGGGAAGCAGAACCGTGACCAGGCCGACGATCCTGATCGGCAGCTTGGTCGGTCATGTTCTCGCTTGAAGCGTCAGGCATGTCGCCACCACCCAAAGTAGGTTAGCCGCTAGTCTACCGCCTCGGACGGACCATCGCTCCAACACCGCGGGCCCAGCCAACCGTCACTCCACAGCCGACAGATCAATCACCGATTCTCGATCGGCATTGCGGCGCTGCATATAACGCCGCAGCACTTCGGCGTTACTGTGCTCAACGTCGCGGGCGGCGAAAACGATGGTTGCGGGGCCCTCTTGCAAATGCGCTTCCAGCTCGGCGAGGACGTCGGGCACGGCATCGAGCTCAGCCACGTATCGTTCCTGGAATGCTTCCCAGCGCGCCGGGTCGTGACCGAACCACTTGCGCAACTCGGCGCTCGGCGCGATGCTTCGCAGCCACACACCGATGCGTGGGTCGTCCTTGCGGATACCCCGGGGCCAGAGTCCATCGATCAAGATGCGCAGGCCGTCGTTGGGCCCTACTGGCTCATAGACCCGCTTGATCCGCAACGGGTTAGCGCTCTCGCTCGGGCTCGGTCACCGGTTCGGCAGACAACAGAGCCTTTGCCTCTTCAGCATGCTCAGCCGGTACCTGCACGCGGGCGGCCAGCGCGCGGCCGAAGTAGCTGGCGCTGAACGGGCCCAAGGGCATGAGCCCCATGGCACGGTCACCTTGAACCAAATACGGAATGCCAGCCCCATCCAACAGCGATCGAACCACCGGCAAGAGCGCCGGATCAGCCGTTTCGAGGACCGTTTCGAACTCGCCTTGATCGTCGTCGACGATCGGTGGGGCGGTGCTCTCGTGCGGCCAGCCGGCCGATTCGCGTGATCGCCGATCCTTCATCTCGCGCTCAGCCTAGCAGCTCGACAATGGGCTCCGGGCGCCCGGCGAAACTTCCCGCGGGCGAAAGCGTAGAAACTGCCAGGGTTGCAGTGGTTCGCATTGTTCCGTTATTCATTGGCACCCTGCTTGCGGCGAGGTCCTCCCGCTCGAAACGGACCTGCACCGCCATCTTTTTGAGGAGAGAGCGCTCCCTTTCACGAGGCATTCGATGAATTCCAGAGGATCCCATTGGCATTCGCTCGGCACCCTGCTGCCGCTGATCTCGATACTGATCTTGACAGCCTGCTCGCGTCCCGATTCCGACGATGACGCGAAGTCGGACACCACCAACACGGCGGATGAGTCCACGGACTCTGATTCTGATTCAGACGACCAAGAAGAGGAACGTGTCCCGGTAGAGGTTCTCGCTTTGTCCCGCGGCTCGATCGAGGCTGTGTTGCGCTTCTCGACCAACCTCGAGGCCGAGAAAGAGGTTGAGGTGTTTTCCGAAGCATCGCGCCAGGTCGTTTCGTTGCTGGTCGAGGAAGGGGACCGGGTAAACAAGGGCCAGACCCTCCTGCGCTTGCAAGATGAAGAGCAACGCAGCCGCCTGGCACAGGCCAAGAGTCAACATGACAAGGCGCAACGCGAATACAAACGTCAACAAAACCTGTTCGAAAAGGAATTGATCAGCGAACAGGCTTTCAACGACTCGACCTTCGAGGTCGAGCAACGTGGCCTCGAGCTCGACGACGCCAAGCGTGAGCTCACCTATACCGAAGTGCGCGCACCCATCTCGGGCACCATCACCAACCGGCTGGTCAACCTGGGGGATCACCTCACCATGAACCAGCATTTGTTCGATTTGGTCGATTTCAATTCAATTGTCGCGCGGGTCTTTATTCCGGAGCGTGAGATCGGGCGGTTGCGGGTTGGCCAGGTGGCACGCATCGAGTCGGACTCGCTGGCGGGCGGCGCGCGTTCTGGCAAGGTCTCGCGCATCTCACCGATCGTCGATTCCCGCACCGGAACGGTCAAGACCACGGTCGCCATCCCGAGCAACCAGAACCTGCGGCCCGGTATGTACGTCGAGGTGGAGCTGGTGGTCGAGGTGCACACCGATGCGTTGCTGGTGCCCAAGCGAGCGATCGTTTATGACAATGACCAGAGTTTCTTGTTCCGCTTGGTGGAGGGCGCGGACGAGAACCCAACCGCCGAGCGGCTCCAGCTCAAACCCTTGCTCGCGGACCGCGATTTCATCGAGGCACCCGACGGCACGCTGAACGTGGGCGACCTGGTGATCGTGGCGGGTCAAGCTGGCTTGAAAGACGGTGCGGAGATCAAGCTCCTTACCCCGACGACGGCGACCCCCTCAGCCACTGAAACGCCGGGGATCGAAGAAGAAGCCAGCGCCGAGGAGGCTGCGTGAGCGAGGCGCCAGACGATACGGACCTGCCGGACGCGAACGAGTCACCAGGCGAGGGCGAAACCGCGGCGGTGGCAATCGAAGCCGATTCCACCAGCCCCGGCAGCTTTGCGACCCGTCGGCCGGTGGCGGTTCTGATGGTCTTCCTGGCCACCGTGGTGTTCGGCCTGCTGTCCTACGGGCGGCTGCCCATCACGCTGATGCCGGAGATGACGTATCCGACGATCACGATTCGCACGGAGTACCCCGGCGCGGCACCGGAAGAGGTCGAGAACGACATCAGTCGGCCCATCGAAGAGCAGCTCGGGGTGATTGGCGGCCTGCGTCGCCACTCCAGCATCAGCCGGGCCGATGTCAGCGATGTCGTGCTCGAATTCTCGTGGGACACCGACATCTCCGACGCCACGCAAGATGCGCTCGAGCGGCTCGATCAGGTCTTCCTGCCGGACGGCGCCGAGCGGCCCTTGATCTTGCACTACGACCCGTCGCTCGACCCGGTCTTGGAGCTTTCGCTCTCGGGCCGTGGCGAACGCTTTGCGGGCGAAGACGGATTGCGACGCCTGCGACGCCTCGCTGATCTGCAGGTCAAACGAGCCCTCGAACCGATCAGCGGCGTCGCGGCGGTGCGGGTCCGCGGTGGCCTCGAAGAAGAGATTCACGTCCTCCTGGATGACGAGGAGATGGCCCGCACGGGTCTTTCGCCCCAGTTGGTGATCAACCGTCTCGCGCAAGAAAACATCAACTTGGCGGGCGGAACGATCAAGGAGGGGCGCACCGAGTACATGGTTCGGACCCTCAACGAGTTTCAAAACCTCGAACAGATTCGCGAAACGGTCGTCACCAGAGCGGACAACCGGGAGGTTCGCATCCGCGACCTCGCCACGGTGTCGTGGGGTCACAAAGAGCGGGAAATTCTGACCCGAACCGACGGCGGCGAGAGCGTCCAGATCGACATCTTCAAGGAAGCAGACGCGAACATCGTTGCCTTGGCGAACAGCGTTCGCGAGCGCCTGGGTGAATTCGATCCCGACAAGGACGAGGAGCCCGAAGTCGCGGTGATCGGTACCGGATCACGAGGTGGGCGCGGTGATCGTGGTGGTCAAGGTCGCGGCGCGGAGGTCGAGCGGGGGGCACTGAAGAAGGAACTCTACCGCAACGAGAGCGTGCTGCTCGACATCGTCGCCGACCGTTCGCTGTTCATCGATTCCAGTATCAGTGAAGTTCGCGGCACCGCCATTTTCGGCGGCTTGCTCGCCATCGTGGTCTTGGCCTTGTTCCTGCGCAATGCCTGGAGCACCTTCATTGTCGGCATTTCGATTCCGATCTCGCTGTTGATGACCTTCGGCCCGCTCAATCTGCTGGGCGTTACCCTCAACATCATGTCGCTCGGTGGCCTCGCCCTCGGGATCGGCATGCTGGTGGACTCGTCCATTGTCGTGCTCGAGTCCATCTTCCGGTGCCGAGAGGAAGGCGACGGCGTGGTGGCCGCGGCAGTACGCGGCACCAACGAGGTGCGCGGTGCCGTGGTGGCCTCGACCTTGACTTCGATCGCGGTCTTCTTCCCCATGGTCTTCGTCGAAGGCATCGCGGGTGAGGCCTTTGGCGACCTCGGTATGGCCGTGGTGGTCTCGCTTCTCGCCTCGCTGGCCGTGGCGGTGTTCTTCATCCCCATGCTCGCCAGTCGCGAAGTGCGCGTGGGCGACAGCAACAACAAGCGGCGATCCGGTCTCGTCTCCCTGCGCCAGTTCAATGAAGACCGGCGCGCCCTGGGACCCTGGGCCAAACGCGGTGGCACGCTGAGCCGGCTGGTTCGCCCACTTCTCCTGCTACCTGCTTGGATCGTCATCCTCATCCGGCTGGTTCTCGCGTTCCTCATCGAGATCGTGAGCCTGATTTTGCTGTCGCTGTTCGGCATCGGATCGTTGATCGTGAAGCGTGGCATCTGGCCAATTTTGTCGCGCCTCACTGGCTGGTTGCTGTTCATCCCCATCAAGCTGACCGACGCCGTGCTCGATGTACTCAAGCGAATGTACCCCCCGATGTTGCGCTGGGGTCTGGCCCACACCGGCGTGATGGCGCTGCTGATGCTCATGGTCTTCGCCACCACTTGGTATATGGGTCGGGACTTGGCCTCGGAGCTGCTGCCCGAGGTTCACCAGGGCGAGTTGACGTTCGAGGTCGCCCTACCCGTGGGCACGCCGATCGAAGAAACCGACCGCATCTTGAAACCGGTTGAGCAAGCGATTCTGGAAGACCGCGAGTACATTCAAGCGGTGATCATGACGGTCGGGTTCGACGCCGCCAACTCCCGCCGCGCCGACGAAGGCGAGCACTCTGCACGCTTCAAGATTCTTCTCGAACGCCCTGAGCTGACCGTGGGCGATAAGCTCGCCGGGCTCTTCGGCCAAGGCGACAGCATGGCGGCCCGCGAGGAGGCGGTGATCAGCCGGCTGCGCAAGAAGCTGGCATCGGTCCCCGACCTCGACGCCCGCGTCGCGCGCCCGGTACTCTTCTCTTCGCGTACGCCGATCGAGGTCGAGGTTCATGGCGACGAGCTCGAGTCGCTCAAACGTTACGGCGAGGCCGTGCGCGAAGTCATGGCGGACATGCCCGAGCTGGCTGACGTCGAGCTGAGCCTCAAGAGCGGCGCGCCCGAGGTCCAGATCGTTTACGACCGTGATCGGTTGTCACGTTACAACCTCAACCTGCGTCAAACCGCAGAGTTGGTACGCGACCAGGTCCAGGGCATCGAGGCAACCCGCTTCAACATGAAAGACCGCCGCGTACCAGTGATCGTGCGGCTGGCCGAGGACGAGCGCGAAAGCGTGGAAGATATTGCCGCGCTGGGTGTCAACCCAGGCGGTGAACGCCCCATTCCATTGTCGGCAGTCGCTGACGTGCGGTTGGCGGAGGGTCCGAGTGAGGTACGCCGAATCGACAGCCGACGGATTGCACTGGTCAACGCCAATCTCGGTGATGCCCCCTTGGGCGCGGCCGTTGCCGCCATTCGTACCCGCGTCCGTGACGAGGTCGAATGGCCACCCACCATGGCGTTCTTCATCACCGGCCAGAACGAAGAGTGGGAACGCAGCAAGGGCAGCTTGTTTCTCGCCCTCGGCCTGTCGATCTTCTTGGTCTACGTGATCATGGCCGCCCAATTCGAGTCGCTGCTGCAACCATTGGTCATCATGCTGACCATTCCACTCGCGTTCTTCGGCACCATCACCGCCCTCACCTACCTCGGGATCAGCTTGTCCGTGGTGGTCTTCCTGGGCATGATCATGCTTGCGGGCATTGTGGTCAACAACGCCATCGTGCTGGTCGACTACATCAACACCCTGCGCAGGCGCGGACTCGATCGTGACGAGGCCATCGTCGCCGCCGGTTCCGCGCGGTTGCGGCCGATCTTGATGACCACCGCCACCACGGTCCTGGGCCTGCTGCCAATGGCCCTCGGCCTGGGTGATGGCGCCGAGATTCGGACGCCGATGGCGATTGCCGTGATCAGCGGCTTGATCGCCTCCACGGCACTAACGTTGCTGATCGTTCCTGCCGTCTACGCCATGTTCGACCGGCTTCAGGCCCGAATGCTCGGCCGCGACCAGTATGCCGACGCGACCAACACCTTGACGGGCGGCTCACTGCCCACGATCGAAACGGTGACTTCATGAGCAATCCATCGCGTTGGGAAAACGGTCTCCCTCGTTTCTCGCTGGACCGTCGCATCACGGTCTTGGTTCTGTTGGCAACTTGCGTGGTGGTGGGGCTGATCGCTGCGGTCGGCATTCCGCTCGAGCTGTTCCCACGCGGCTTCACGCCGTCGCATCTCAACATCATGGTGCCCTGGTCCGATGCACCGGCGCGTGAGGTCATGGAGAAGATTGTCTTGCCACTCGAGGAGGAACTCTCCACCGTTCGGGGTCTGAACCAGATGACCTCGGTCTCGGGCACGGGCTTCTCGCGCGTCTTCCTCTCGTTCAAACACGGGACCGACATGGACATCGCCTATCGCGAGGTCCGCGACCGGGTGCAGCGCGCACGCCCCCAGTTGCCCGACGATGCGGACCGCATCCTCATTCGCAAGGACGACATCGCCGGCATTCCGATCTCGATGATCGGCCTGGCGGTCGATCCAGACCTCCCCAACGCCTACGACTTGATCCAAAACGCCATTGTCACCCCGGTTCAGCGGATTGATGGTGTCGCCTCGGTGGAAGTGCAGGGTCTCGAAGAGAAAGAAGTTCTCATTGAACTCGACCGCGATCGGACCGAATCCAGCGGTCTCAACATCTACGAAGTCGCGCAAGACCTCGGCAATGACAACTTTACCCTCGCCAGCGGCAACGTGCGCTCCGCGGGTAAGAAGTTGCTGCTTCGTTCGGTCGCTCGATACGAAGATCTCGAAGCCGTCCGCAACCGTTTGGTCTCTCCTTCGATCCGGGTGCGCGACATTGCCGAGGTTCTCTACGAAGAGCCCGACAAAGAATACGCGGTGCGGGTCAACTCGCGACCCGCTGTCGCGCTCCAGGTGCTCAAGGAAGGCGACGCCAACACGATCGCGGTTACCAAACGCGTGGCGGCGGCGGTCGAGCGGCTGCAGGCGGACCCACGCCTCTCCCAGATCGACTTGACCGTATTCTTCGATCAAGGGCAGGTCATTCTCGAATCGCTCGGCACCATGCTCAACAGCGGCAAAGTCGGCGCGCTGTTCGCCATCGGCGTCCTGTTTTTCTTCTTGCGGCGCTTCCGCATGACGCTGATCATCACCCTGTCGATTCCCTTGTCCCTGCTGGTCGCCTTGACGGTCATGTTCTTTGCGGGCGAGACCCTGAACTTCTTGACGCTATTGGGTCTGATGATCTGTGTCGGCCTGCTGGTCGACAACTCGGTGGTGGTGGCCGAAAACATCTTCCGACTTCACCGCGCTGGAGTGTCGCGCCGGGATGCCTGCATCCAGGGCGCTGGTGAGATTGCCCTGGCCATCGTGATGGCGACCCTCACCACCGTGGTCGTGTTCTTGCCCGCCGCCCTCGTAGAGGGTGAAGCCCAGTTCTTCCTAATGCGTTTGGCCATGCCCATCTCGGTGGCGTTGCTGGCATCGCTCTTCGTGGCGCTGATTTTCGTCCCTTTGTCCGTGTACCTCACCCTACCGAGAGCGGGCAGTACACACAACACCAAGCCGACCTTGGTCCGGCGCAGCCACGACCGACTCAACGAAGTACTCCGTCGCGTGTACGACGCGACTTTCGGCCGAATCAACGATGGCTACGAGCGTGTCCTCGGTTACTTCTTGCGACGCCGCTTTGATCTGTTGCTGGCGGTGCTTTTGGTGGCCGTCGTCACCGGCGCCGCGGCGGGATCCCGCTGGGAGCAGATCAAGTTCACACCACAGGATGAGAACGAACGTCCAGGCTTCGAGATCGACATCGAGTTGCCGCGCAACTATACGTTCGAGGAAAGCCAAGCGTATTTCCTGGCAGCCGAAAAGATCGTCGAAGAGAACCAAGCCGATCTCGGCCTGGAAGGGTACTTCCTTTTCCATCAGACGAACTTCGGCGAGCTGCAAGGTTGGTTCACCAACCCGCCATCCACCACGCTGACGCCGCGCGAGGCAACGGAGCGGGTGCTCGAATTGCTGCCGGAGCGGGCCGGGGTCAAGACTTACACCGGTACCGGGCGCCAAGCCGGCAAGGACACCAGAGCCGAATATCGAGTGGTTCTCAACGGTGAAGATCCCGATGCCCTCGAAATCGCGGCGGAAAGGCTGTCTGAACAGCTCGTCAAGATCGACGGCGTGTTGGGGATCAAGAAGTTCGGCGAACGTCAGCCCAACGAGATGACGTTGACCGTGGACCGTGAGCTCGCTCAGAAGCAAGACGTGAATCCCCAGGTCATCGCCGGTGTCGTGGGCTACGCACTGCGCGGCCAACAGCTACCGGAGATGTACCAAGACGGGCGTGAGATTCAAGTTCGGGTGCGGTTCAGGGAAGAAGATCGCGAGAGTCTCGACGAGCTGGCGAGCTTCGCGGTACCGACCAACGAAGGCAGTCTGCCTCTTTCGGCCCTGACCACCGTAGAGTTCACGTCGGCGGCCAAGACGATCGTTCGGCGCGACAAGCGCATGGCGCGCTCGGTGTTGTTCGAGCTGGAAGAAGGTGGTGAGACCGAGACCGGAACGCGTCTCGCAGCGGCCATGGACCGCTACGATCTGCCCGAAGGTATCTCGTTCGGCAGTCGCACCGGCGGCTCGCCCGACGAAGATCTCGCAGGCATGCAGTTCGCGGTCTTTCTCTCGATCGTCTTCATCTACCTGTTGATGGGTTTCTTGTTCGAGAGCTTCGTGCTGCCCTTGTCGATCGTCTTGACCATCCCCTTGGCGATGATCGGGGTGCTGTGGGGCCACATCTTCGCCAACCGGAACATCGACTTTTTGGGCATGGTTGGCATCGTGCTGCTGATCGGCGTGGTGGTCAACAATGGCATTGTGTTGATCGACTACGCCAACAGACTACGACGCGAAGGGTACGCGCGACGCGACGCCGTTCTTACCGCATCGCACCGCCGGTTCCGGCCGATCATGATGACCGCCGTAACCACCATCTGTGGCATGGTTCCCTTGACCATCGCGGGTACCAGCGCCATCGGCTTCTCGTACAAGAGTTTCGGCTTTACCCTGGTTGGCGGCTTGACCAGCGCCACGCTCCTGACCTTGCTGGTGGTTCCTGTCGCCTACACCGTTTTCGACGACATTCGTCAGAACGTCTTCCGCGTTCTCGGGCGTGGCGCGCGACGCGGTCGGATGGGCGACGCGACCGTTGGTAGCCAAGCCGACGTTACGGCCGGCGGCTGAAGCCGACAAAGAAAGGCCGGCGGCAGCGGCGGTGTGCCGTTGCTCGCCAGTAGTTGGGCCTTCGATTTCGAAAAGTGCCCGTTAGGCGATAGGGTTCCTTCCGTGCTCGTCATCCGCTCCATTCGCACGACGGTACGCGCCGAGCCGCCCAAGATTAAAGGTTCACGCTTCATCGCATCGGCCACACCGGTCGCGAATTCAGGTGAGGCGCGCGCGTTCCTCGAGGCGCGACGCGACGAGTTCCGCGACGCCACCCACAACTGTTTCGCCTGGCGATTGGCCGACGGCGAAGCCTTTCGCTACAACGATGATGGCGAGCCGAGCGGCACCGCCGGTCGACCGATCCTGCAAGAAATCGACGGCCGTCGCTTGGTGCGGGTGGCGGTGGTGGTCAGCCGCTACTTCGGCGGCACCAAGCTCGGTTCCGGTGGGCTGGTACGTGCGTACGGCGGTGCCGCGGCAGCAGTGCTCGACCAGACGGAAATCGTCGAACGACCGGTGGTCGACACCCTACGCCTGCGCTTCGCCTACGACCTCGATGGCCCTGTGCGCGGCGTGCTGACCCGCTTCCAGCTGACGCCGACTGACGCCAGCTACGGCAGCGACGTGGCCCTGACCCTGGCGGTCCCGATCGCCGAGGCCGAGGCCGTTCGCAAGGCCCTGGTCGAGACGACGGCGGGAAGGATCGCGATCGAGCCCGCCGATTGATTTTCGGCGATCGTAGCGCTAGATGCGACCAGCATCAGGTCAGACGCCTGTAGACATCTCTTCGATGGCCAATGCGTACGACAATCACCACCAACCGATCGTCTTCGACCAGATAGACGATCCGATAGCTCCCTACGCGCAGCCGCCAAAAGGGCTGGTTCGTCCCGCGAAGACGCACCGCGCCGAGCGGTCTTGCTGCCGTCGCAAGCGAGTCGATCGAGCCGAGAATCCTGATCCGTATCGGCCGATCGACCTTGCGGAGCTGGCGTAGAGCCGACGGCAGAATCTCGACCCGAAACGCCGTTTCGGACACGGGCTATTCGGCCTGGGCGAGCATTTTTCGCGCCACCGGCCATGGAATCGGCTGCTGATTCTCCGGATCAGCCAAGGCGTCTTTCGTCGCTGCGATATCGATCTCGTCTTCGAGGCGCTCGAGGAGAGCCAAATCGTCCATCGAGACCAACGCCCCAACATCTTTTCCCCGCCGGTGAACGACGACCCTCGTTCCCTGATAGGAAACCCGGTTGAGCATCTCGGCAAGGTCCTTCCGTGCTTCAGTGACGCTCACGCGTGCCATGGACAAAGCGTACCACACGTACTTGAAGTACCTGAAGTACGTATCCAGGCACTACATACACACGTCCACTCCCGGCGCGAAGCCGAACTGCGCGCCCACGTTGTCGACACACGTGAGACCCGCCTGGCACTCGCTGTCCTGATCGCAGTCGCCCTGGCCCGCACCGCAGGGGCCACAATCGGTGCAAAAACGCCCGTTTCCTGGGTCGAGCGTGCACCCACCGCTTGCCACGCAAACATCGACTCCCGGTGCGAAACCGAACTGCGCGCCCACATTGTCTGCGCAAATCAAGCCCGACCCGCACTCGGCGTCGTTGTCGCAGTCGCCCTCGCCTTGAGCGCAAGGCCCACAGTCGGTGCAAAAACGTCCGTTGCCCGGGTTATGGGCACACGTTCCACCACCGCCGCCGCCAGAGGCTACGCAAACGTCAATTCCCGGCGCGAAACCGAACTGCGCACCCACGTTGTCGGCGCAGACGAGCCCAGAGGCGCACTCGGCGTCGTTGTCACAGTCACCCTGACCCTCGACGCAGGGGCCGCAGTCCGTGCAAAAGCGTCCATTGCCCGGATTGAGTGAACAAGTGCCCCCACCGCCACCAGAGGCTACGCAAACGTCAATTCCCGGCGCGAAACCGAACTGCGCACCCACGTTGTCGGCGCAGACGAGCCCGGAGGCGCACTCGGCGTCGTTGTCACAGTCACCCTCCCCCTGATCGCAAAGACCGCACTCGGTGCAGTAGCGGCCGCTACCGACCGACTCATCGCAGCCACCACCGCCACCGCCGTCAAGGCTGGCGGCGACCTTCCAGGCACCTCGTCCATGGGTGAAGGCGTAGAGATCGAGGGCACCATTTGGCCGCGTGAGCAGCGCCAACGACTCCGTAACCGCGTTGGCGAATCCCGTGTTTTCGACCATCCAGGTCGCACCGCGATCGGTCGAGACCAGCACACCGAGGTCGGTGGCCAGGTAGAGGCGACGCGCGTCGCGCGGATCCACCAGAACCGCATGGACTGGAATGTTGGGAACCCGGTTCGCCCCGGTGCCATCGATATCAGTCCATGAGGCGCCCGCGTTCGTGGTGCGCCACACATGGCGACCACCAAACCCGGCGTAGGTGGCGTAGGCAACATCGGCATCGTTGGGGTCGAATGCCAACCAGGTAACGAAGCCGCTGCGTGGTCGCGAGTTGGGCCACGCCGTGGCGCTACCCGCCCCAAGTGCTTGCCCTTGGCGGTGAATGAAGCCGGAGTCGGTGCCGACCAACGCCCGCTGAGGATCGGCCGGTGACACGGCGATGGCGCTGATACGGCCATTGAGCGCGCTACTCGCTTGGGTCCAGGACTCGGCGCGGTCGGTCGAACGCCATAGTCGCCGGCCGCCGGTCCACAGCCGTCCGGAGTTATTGGGGTCGAGAAGGAACGGGGTAATGAACAGCACGTCGTTGTCACCCTCATCCGATGCGTTGGTGCGTTCCGAAATGCCGTTGGTGGCAGGCGCCCATGTGGCGCCACCGTCGATGGAACGCTGCAGGTTGAGATTCTGGGATTCGGCATAGAGGATGTTGGTGCTCACGGGATCGACCGCCACGTAGCCGCCATCGCCACCCAGGATGTTGCGCCAGCCGTTGTTAGAGGCACCGAGCACCGTACCGTTGTCCTGGGTACCGCCGAACACGCGCACGCCGTTGGGGGGAATGGGCACCCCGTGGTAAAACTGCGTTACGCCGTAGTTGCTGTTGAGCGACGTCCACCGAATTTGCGAATTGTTGGGGTCGCAGATTGAAAGGTTACCCGTCGCCCGGGGCGCCAGAACGTTGTCTGAGCGGTGAACGCCGCCATCGTTGCCGATGAAGACCGTTTGGTTGCCGCCACCGTTGTAGTTGGGGTGAAACACGAACGCGTGTTGGTCGGCGTGGGCGTTCTGCGGCGCATTCCCGGCCCACCAGAAGTGAATTGGACCCCAAGTGCGGCCACCGTCGTCGGACCGAAAAAAGTCCACTCCACCGGCAAAGAGCACGTCGGGATTCGTTGGATCGACCGCCACGATGTTGGTGTACCAGCCGAATGAAAAGTCGTCATTGGGGCCGGTGAATCCACACTCGACGAGGCTGTTAATTACCGCGTTCGACAGCAACAGGCTGCCCGTGCGATCCGGCCCGGTGGTGCGCACGCGGGCCACCCAGCTCCCCACGTCGCCGCCCTGGTTGGACCGAAACAGCCCATGAACACCGCTGTTGTTGTTCTCGCCTTGGCCCGCGGCCAAGGCGTAGATAATGTTTTGGTTCGAGGGCGCGAGGGCGAGGGAGGTGCGAGCCATTCCGGGGTCGCGCAGGACCACTTCCCATGAACCACCTGTTTCGGCACCACGTTTGCGGTACACGGTTGATTGGGCGAAGGAACCGCAGGCCGCGAACACGATGTCGGTCGGGCGGTCGGTTCGAATCGCCAAGTCCATACAGCCACCCGCAACATTGGGATTGAGCGCACGGCTCCAGCTGGCACCACCGTCGAGTGAACGGAATACACCCTCACGGGTCGCCGCATACACCCGCCGAGTGTCGCTGCTCGATACGACGACCTTGTTGACCCAATGAAAGTTGGCGTTGTTGGTCCCTGGCAGCCGCTGCCAGGTGGCGCCGCCATCGGTGGTCTTGAGGATCCCGTCGCCGCGCAACGGCAAGGCGGTCTCTCGCACCACCTCGCGAAAGAAGCCTTCACCGGTACCCGCGTAGATCACCTGGGAATTACCAGGGTCCATGGCCATCGCGCTGACCCCGATGGTTGGCAGAAGGTCAGTCAAGGGTCGCCAGCGACCGCCGCCGTTGGTCGTCTTCCAGACACCTCCGGACACCCCGGCTGCATACATGACACTCGGATTGGTCGGGTCGATCAGCACTGCACGGGTTCGCCCACCGATGTTGCCTGGCCCCAGGGGTTCCCACGTGCCCAATGCCTTGGCTTGGCCCACGTCGAAGGGGACCGGCAAGCTGCTACCTGCCGCAGGTGCCATCCGCCTGCCGGTGCGCGACGAGAAGCGCTTCATGTTGTCGATGTGGTGTCGCGCATGGCGGTACAGCGCGCGGACGTTCTGAGACGTACCTGGCTGGGGCCTACGAAGGGCCTGGTCACGCCGCGCGGCACGGTCGGGTTGGTCGAAGCGCGCGTCGCGATGCTTGTCGAGCCAGCTTCGGACCGCGGGCGGAACGCGCTGGGGTGACTCCTGGTCACCCGCCGACGCCGCGCTGGTCGCCTCCACGCCCGCTCCGCTCGATCCCGACGGCGCCGATGGAACAGGTGTGGCCGCGATGGCGGTCGGTACCCAGACCGCGGTCGCGATCGTGGAAACGGCGATCAGCAGGCGCGTTCTCGAATCGAACATCAGTTCCTCCCAAGCTTGTTGCGCACAGACTACGCCAGCTTTCAGGTGTTTTCGCTGCAACTCGGACACGCTGGCGGACGACCGATACCACGTTGGTCCCAAGATTAGGCTGGTGGGCCCAGATCAGTCCGGTGGACCCACTTCTTCGTGAGCATCCGAGGCGCTGGTAACCGTCACGACGTTTCCATGACGGCGGTGCGAGAGTCCTGTGATCGCCATCACGGCTTCGAGCCATGCCAGAAACTGAGCCAGGGTGGCGCCCGCGCCTATCTCGTATGAAGTCTTGATCATGAGACATCCTTCGGTCTATTCGCCGCGCTTTTTTGCTTCGAGGGCCTCCAACGTGCGTGGCCAGTCCTTCTTCCACCGCAATCGCCCCGCGATCATCAAATGCAGCACCAGGAACAGCTCGTCCTCAAGCTCAACAACGATGCGCTTTCCCAACCGGCTTGCGCCCAACACACGCTGGCCCTCCACAGCCGAAATCGGCGGATCAAAGGATCGGAGCAAGAACGGACTCGTGACACGGACCCGCTCGAGCGGCTGATCCAAGGTGAATCGAATCAGGCTCTCGACGTAGATCTCGACATCCGGAAGCTCGGGCATCCGGTGATCGTAGCGTATGAAGCGTTCATGGCCCCTGCTCGTATCCGCACCGAGCCCACCTCCATTCATCACATTGCATTTTCTTAGTTAACTAGTTTACTCGTTCAATGTTAATATGGTACAAACACACCATGCCCAGCCGCTTCAAGATCGACCGACGCAACGCGGTTCCGGTTTACGTCCAGCTTGGCGAGCAGATTCGGCTGCTCATTCATCGGGGAATGTTGGCTCGCGGTGACGCAATGCCAACGGTCCGCGCGTTGGCCGTCGAGCTTGGAATCAACGCGAACACGGTTTCCCGCGTCTACCGCGATTTGCAGTCCGAGGGCTTGCTGCGGCTCGAGCGCGGCATCGGTACGTTTGTCGATCGCCCCGCCGATACCTCAACCCTGGCCGAAAAAGACTTTGACCTTATCGCTCGCAGCGTTCGTGATCTCGTAACGCTGGGTCGCCGTGGCGGCTTGACCCTCAGCGAGCTCACGCAGCTGCTCGGCAGCACTTGGAAGGAGACATCCGATGAAGGGTAGATTCAATCCCATCGCCAACCTGATCCTGCTCGCGACCGCCGGCCTGGCCATCGTCGCTCTGGGTCCGCTCAGCCAACCCATCGCGGCGTTGATCATTGCTGTGCTCGGCGCCTACCTGAGCTTTTCTCCCCGCATGCTGCGCGAGTGGGAGCGTGGTGTTCTGCTGCGTCTCGGTCGCTTCGAGCGCATTCTCACGCCCGGCATTTCTTGGACCTTCCCCGGTTTCGATCGGCTGACGTCCGCCGTCGATATGCGCATCCGCTCGACGCCGTTCTCGGCCGAGAAGACCCTAACCAAAGACACCGTGCCAGTGAATGTCGACGCGGTGCTCTTTTGGGTCGTCACCGACGCCAAGAAGGCCGTCATCGAAGTCGAGCGCTACGAATCCACCGTGAGTTGGGCGGCGCAAACAACATTGCGCGACGTGATCGGCCAAACCGAGCTCGTTCGCATGATTTCGGACCGCGAGGATATCGATCGCCAACTCCAGGAGATCATCGACGCCAAGACCACCGATTGGGGTGTCACCGTACAGTCGGTGGAGATCCGGGACGTGCGCATTCCCAGCGGCCTCGAGGATTCGATGAGCCGCAAGGCCCAGGCCGATCGTGAACGCGAAGCCCGCATCATCCTGGCGGAGTCCGAGGTCATGGTCGCGGGCGAGATGGAGCGCGCCGCCGCGATCTATCAGCGCGACCCGACCGCGCTTCAGATTCGGGCGATGAACATGACCTACGAGTCGATCAAGGAACGCGGCGCGTTGATGGTCGTGCCCTCTGACATGGTCTCGTCGATGAGCGGTTTTGTGGGCATGGCCGCAGCCGGCTTCGATGGTCCGCACCGCAAACCCGACGATGAGCCAGCACCGGGAGGCGAAACCACCTGATGAGCTGGCCTGTCGGTCAACACACCCTTCACGGCTGTACGCTGCGGCTGCGCGATCGGTGCCTCGAGAAGGCGTCCCTATTTCCCCTGTTTGACGGCGATGGCGCCACCCAAACCCTGATGGTGACCAGCGGGAGCAACGGCCGGATCGCCTTGGTGGACTACACCCCAGGCATGTTCACCCGTCGGTTGCTCGGGCCCCATGAACTCGACCTTCGAACCAACGACCTCCGCGACGCCCAGCTGTTCGACGCCGAGCGGCTGAACAGCCTGTGGCATTTCGATCCATGGTGGGAGCTCGGCAACGGCCGCTATGCCGACCACCCCACGGTACCGGCCCTCAAGACCACCAACATCCCAGGGTTCGAGCAAGATTGGCGGAGTGTATGGTTCGATCACACCCTCGGACGTGCTTCCTGGGTAAAGTCCGGGAAGGGAGACTCGGTTGAACTTCGACGCTTCACGTCCGCGCTCCTGACGCGCGCCGAACAGCGTCGCGAACGAGACGTCGCCCACGCTTCGGCGACCAGCGCAGCTCGCACAAGCTGGCGCCTGCGGCCCTTTTGGCCGTGAAGCCGTAAGCCGAAGCCGCCGGTCTCAACCCGAAGAGCGCGGGCGCTTCGCCTCACTCAGCCACGGCGCGCTGGTGAGATGCTCACACCGCCCCTCCACCCGAAATGCGGCAACCGTTTCGTCCTGGTACGCCAGCGTCATGCAAGGCTCCGCCTCCAGCCAAGCACGCCGCGGCATCGTGCCGGCGTCGTTTGGCGAGTGGGGGTCGATCGCGGTGATCACCAAGTCGGGCTGGAATCGATCGAGCACTCGTTTGAGTCGATTGAGTCCGTTGGCCGACGCAAACGGCGCACCATGGAGATCGTAGAACACGCGGTTTTGAAGGGAATGACCGTACAAGCCCCAGGGCCTGAGCGCGACAGCGTAAATGCGGACCGGCGTGTCGAGCGACTGCACCCAACGGTAGATACCCGTCCTCGGATGCCGACCCACCCGCTCGTAGCCAGGCAAGCCATCGATCGAAATCGAACCGTAGTGGCCGAACACGGCAAGGAAAATGACCATTCCTGCGAAGCTGGCGGCAATGGCGAAGCGCCAGTACGATCGTCGAGGCCAGTACCGTCGAGGCCAGTACCGTCGAGGCCGGTACCAGGCGACCACCACGAGGGCAGGTATGGTGACCGCGGCCACGCCGGTGATGACAACCAGTGGTGTCTCCAACCCCAACGGCGCCAAGAGCAAGCCCGCCACCACGCCGATCGCCACCCCAGGCCACGCTCGCGATGCGCGCCCAGGGCCCAACCGGCCGAGCAACCCGAGGGCGAACGCGATGACCACCATCGCCGAGAGCACGAAGGTGGCCATGCCGAGGCGAAAGCTCCAGCGCGCTTGGCCTTCGACCACCTCCACCCCCGCCGGCGCGAGCGCGAAGGCAAGCACCCCGACGGTCAGGAAGGCGAGCAGGAGACCTGACCGGAGGCGCGCGGGCGTACCCTTGCCAGCCTGCGCCCATCGAACCAAAAGAACGATCAGTGCAACGCCGACCAGCATCAACGGCAACAACGCGATCGTCGGCTGGTACAAAGCCCCGATTGCGCGCTGAGCGATGACGGTCCGCGTCCACAGAATGCCGACGTTCGGGTCGCTGAGACTTCCTAAGAGCACGAGATTACGGAGCGGCCAAAAGCCGCCCACCAAAGCGGCGCAAGCACCGCAGGTCGCCATCGCCCGAAACCGGTCCCGTATGGGAGCGACGAAGGCAAAGAACGGCACCAAGACCAGCACAAAGGCGAGGGCTGTTGGCTTGGTCGCGACGGCGAGGCCCAGCAGGCCACCGCAAACGGCTGCCAACGGCACCGGCGGCACGGCACTTCGAAATCCCTCGGTCGCCCGCAGAGCCACCGTCAAGCTCGCGAGGAGACACACCATCATGAAGACATCGTTCTTGCCAGCGGCTCGAAGGTTCTCGGCAAAGAGGTAACCCCAAATTGCCACCGTACCCGCGGCGATGGCCAACCAACGTAGCGTCTCGGGAGGCCTAGCCGGCCGGTCCACAACAGACCCTGCCAGCTCGACGATCACCAAGATTGCCAGCAAAAGAGTCATCACGTGGGCCATATGCACGCCCCAAGGTCCTTTCAAAAGAAGGGTCGGGACGTTGGCGATGAGCTCATAGCCAAAGTGATAGCTGTGGAACGGGCCCTCCATCGCCCACAGCGTGCCGTGATGAAAGAACTCGACAAACGCCGGCAGGTGGTACGACACCGTGTCCCAAGCGAGCTGCCGATCGGGCGAAATGAGACCTCGACTGCAATCGAGCACCAGCGGCCCCACGGGCGACGCCAAGGCCACCGCAAAGCCCAAGACGACCCCGACCAACACATTGTTACCACCGCGCGCGGGGAAACGCGCGGTGGTGCGGGTGCGTTGCGCATTGAGGTGGCCGGCGATCGCAGCCGCAACTACGGCGACCACGCCGATCGACGCCAGGACCATCATCGGCGTGTACACGCCAGCGGCCCCAGCTACGAGCGATCCCAGGTAGAGAAGCATCGCAGGCGCGAGCGCCGCCGCGATCAACGGCATGCTCGTTCGGAAGCACACGCGCGCAATGCGCAACGACGCCACCCATACCATTGCCATCGTCACGGCGTAGGCCATCGTCGAGGCGTCGAGCCTCCATGCCGACGGGCCTTGCCAAGCAGTGAGGAGCACCATTGGTCCGTATCCTATCGGTGCGTCAGCCCACTCTACTCCGTCAGTCGTCGTTTCAACTCGCCGCGTAGCAACCACAAGCTGATCACCGCCTGAAATCCAACGGTTGCGACCGACAAGGTCCACAACTGGCTCAGTGTAAAGCCAGGCCGACCCGCCAGCCAGATGCCCGGCAGGGCAAATGTCACGATGCGTGTCGCACTGGCGAACAACGCCGGCAGGGTGTTGCCCAAGGCTTGAAACATGCCTGACGCGGTAAAAATGAGACCGGTCGCCACGAAGTTCCAGGAGATGATGCGGAGAAACTCGGCTCCGACCTCGACCACCGCCGGGTCGTCGGTGAAGAAGCCAATCGGCCAGGTCGGCCGCCACTGACAAACCAAGGTCAACGCGAGCATCATTACCGTACCCATCAGCGCCGCGGAGCGAAATGTCGCCCGGACCCGATCGTTCAGCCCAGCGCCCATGTTCTGCCCAGCCACGGGCGCGGTGGCGAAAGCGACGGCCATGGCGGGCAAGAAGATCGCCTGCATCACCCTCGAGCCGACCCCAAAACCTGCCTGCGCGGCGGCACCGAAATCGCGAATGATCCAGTACGACACCCCGACATAGACAAAGATCAGGGCAAACTCGCCACCTGGAGGCAATCCGATTTTGAGGATTCGCCGCCACGCGTCGACCCGCGGGGCGAACATCGTCGGGTCAAACGCAACAAATTTCTCGAGACGAACAAAGTAGTAGGTCATCAGCACCACCCCCAGCGCGACCGAGAGCGTGCTGGCGAAAGCGGCCCCAGCGACCCCGAAGGGCTTGCCGGTCAACCAACCGACAATCAAGATCGGCGATAGCACGGCATTGACCACAACGGTGAGCATCTGGATCACCATCGTTGGTTTGGCGATGCCCGTGCCCCGCAGCGCTGAACCCATGGCCACCAACGCAAACTGCAGCGCCAAGCCAGGCAGGAACCAATAAAGGTAGCGAACGCCAGCCTCCATCGTTGCCGCATCCGCGCCAAGGTTGGCCATGTAGAACCGGGTGAGACTGTATCCGCCCACCAGCGTCAAGGCCGCGCACACCGCGGCGAGGAGCAAACTCTGGTTGAAAATCAGGTTCGCGTCCTCGCGGTCCTTCCGGCCACTGGCATGCGCGATCAGCGCCATCGTGCCGACGCCCAGGATCTGGGTCAGCGCCATGATGATGAACTGCACATTGCCCGCGGCGCTCACCCCGGCAATCGCGGTATCCCCGAGTTGGGCCACGAAGTAGAGATCTACAACGAAGTACAGCGTCTGAAACAGCATGCCGATCGCGATCGGCGCCGCCAGCTTGACGAGGTGGCGCGAGATCGAGCCTTGGGTGAGGTCTTGCATGGGCGATGGACTAGGGAGCGGTGATCGCGACCAGGGAATCCGTCCCCAGGAGCTCATCCCCTTGGTGGGTGTACCACGTGCGACGCTTGGGAATGCGCATGCCTTCGGCTTCGACCTCGCCTTCGAGCAGAATGTACTCACCGTCGTTCTTCGCTTCGTCGTGGTAGAAGCGATATCCCACGAGCGCTGCGGTCTTGCGATCGAAATAGAAGTACCAGACATCGCCACCGACGTCTTCGTCGTAGGTAACCCGCAGACCATGGACAGGACGTCCATCGAATTCGGACTCGGTCGCGGCTCCGAGCTGGGTCCCGGGGTCACGCAGCTTCATAGGCAGGGCCCAAAGGTAGGTGTAGTAGTCGCGGGTGCGCGGGAAAAGGTCACAGTTGAGTCGATGCTTCTCCCGTTCCGCATCGGTTACTTCGCTGCGACCATCGAGGGTCATGGTGCAGCCCAACGGGCTCGAGGTCCCAACCACCACGCGCTCGCCGGCTCCCGTCACCGACGTGCGCACCATTTCGAACCGCTCGCCTGCCACGTCGACCATGATTTCAGTCTTGCGATCGGGGCCACCAGGCCGCGTCTCCTCGAACGACAACCGATGCGGTCGGGTAAGAAAACGCCCCTCTGGGTCGTGGTACGCAATGGCGTTGGCGAGCAACGTCTCAGCAGTGGGTTGGGCAATCGCGGGACTGACCAATGACGCCACGCCAACAGCCCACGCCCACACCAACCGCAGGCAAACCGACAGGCCGCGATGATGTTCGAGTCCGCGAAAACGTCGAGAGCGAGGACCCGTATCGCGAGCACGGAGCGCAGCGCAGCCCGTAGGGTGGCCGCAGGCCATTCGAGCACCGCGCACAGAGATACGGGCCTCGCTCGGTGCAAGCCGAGTGAGCATCAAAAGCCGATCAATCATCATCATCATCATCATCATCATCGTCGTCGTCCAGCATCAGCGCCGGTAGGACGATCTCACGCGCGGTGGCGTTGAAGGCCGGCACTTCGTCATCGCGAATGGTGGCCCAAGTGGCGAGCTCGGCATCAATCGCCGTGAACAGCGCATCTTTCACGCCGAGAGCGCCGTCCGTGGGCCGCCACTGACCGAGGCTCACGACGCCCGCAACACTCGACAGCTTGTCGGTCAGCCGTACGGGGAAGTTGAGCGGGTCTTGGTTGCTGCGGTTTTTCGTTTGGTAGAGCGCCTCTTCCACCGCCGTCATCTTCTCGTCGAGGGCATCGGCGGACTCCACCAAGGCGTCGAAGGCATCTTGATCCTTTACGCGATCGCGAATGGCGTCGAGCTGGGCGCGCAGGGCACGGATGTCCTTGATGGCGCCATGGGCTTCGCTCAGTTTGTCGCGCATGGCCATCTGCGCGGCGAACTGCGCCTCGAGATCCGCTGGGCTGGTGTCATAGCCGGGATCGGGATCGACGGTGAAGGCAACGGTTTGCACGGTGTCACCCACGGTGAGACGCGCTTCGTAGTCACCCGGCAACGCCATGGGACCAGCCAACCCGAAGCCCGACCACAAAATCATGTCCGGAAAACGGTCAGCGCCTTCGTGACGCAGGTTCCAAACGAACCGATTGATCCCGGCCTTGGTGGGCAGCGGCTCATCGTCGCTCTCTTCGTCCTTCAGGTTGGTGAACGTCTTGATGACCTCCCCCGCAGGGTCGATGATTTCGAGCGTGGCGTCGGGCTTCTTCTCGGTCTCCTCGGACGCCTCGCCGTCTTCCTCGGCACCTTCTTCACCGTCGTCGCCGTCGGCCTCAAGCTCGGCTGGTTCGACATCCTCGGCCTCATCGCCGTTCTTCTCACCCTCTTCCTTCTCAAGCGGCTTGCCAAGCGCTTCCTCGAGCCAATAGCGAACGACTACTCCACCCGACGGGTTCTGTCCCAAGTTGGTGGGCGGCGGTCCGAAACTGCGGCCTCCGCCGACGCGTGGCACGGCGCGCGAGGCGAAGAGGTGCACCTCGCGTTCGGCGAGGTCATCGGTGAGTTGATGCAGTGGCGTTAGATCGTCGAGCACCCAAAACGAGCGACCCTGCGTCGCCGCGATCAGGTCGTTGTTCTTGAGCGCCAGGTCCGTGATCGGAACGATCGGCAGGTTCAGCTGCAAGGGCTGCCAGCGGGCGCCGTCGTCAAACGTCACGTACATGCCGTTCTCGGTACCGGCGTAAAGCAAGCCTTGACGGGCTGGATCGGCACGGACGACGCGGGTGAAATGCTGCCGACCGATGCCCTCGTCGATGCGGGTCCAGCTAGCGCCATAGTCGGTCGTTCGGTACAGATACGGCGTGAAATCATCCGACTTGTAGCGCGTGCCCGCTACGTAGAGCCCGCCGGGCTCGAAGGGATGTGCCTCGATGCTGTTGACCAACATCCACTCGGGCCAATCCGGCGTGACGTTGGTCCAATTCGCGCCACCGTCGCGCGAGACGTGCATCAGCCCGTCGTCGGAACCGGCCCAGAACACACCCGGCTCATGCGGTGACTCGATCGCCGAGAAGATGGTGCCGTAGTACTCGACCGAGGTGTTGTCCTTGGTGATGGGCCCACCCGACGATTCCTGGGTCGACTTGTCGTTGCGGGTCAAATCGGGGCTGATCGGTTCCCAGGTCTGCCCTTCATTGGTGGTCTTGAACAGCACGTTGGCCGCGGTATAGAGGACACCCGAGTCGTGGGGCGAGAAGAAGATCGGGAAGTTCCATTGGAATCGGTACTTCAGCTCCGCCGCGCCCCAGCCCATCGGGTTGTCGGGCCAAACGTCAATCACCCGCATGGTCTTGGCGCGGTGATCGACACGGGTCAAGAAGCCGTCGTAGGAGCCGCCGTAGACGATCTCCGGGTCGTCGGCTTTGGGCGCGATATGACCACTCTCGCCACCGGCAGTGGGTTCCCAATCGCGGGGCCCGATACCGCGACCACCAGCGCGAGAGAGGATGCGCACGGTGGAGTTGTCTTGCTGCGCGCCATAGATGCGGTATGGCACGTGGTTGTCGGTCGTCACCCGATAGAACTGAGCCGTTGGCTGGTTGTCTTGCCGCGTCCACGTCGCTCCACGATCAAAGCTGACGTTGGCACCACCATCGTTGGCCTCGATCATGCGCTGCGGGTCGTGTGGATCGATCCACAGATCGTGGTTATCGCCGTGCGGCACCGAGATCTGCGAAAAGGTTTTTCCCCCGTCTTTCGAGAAGTGAAAGCGCACGTTGAGCACGTAGACGGAATCGGCGTCGGATGGATCGGCATAGATCCGCGTGTAGTACCAAGCGCGCTGGCGCAAGGAGCGCTCGTCGTTGGTCTTGGTCCACGTCTTACCGCCGTTACGAGAGCGGAACACGCCGCCTTCTTCCGCTTCGACGATCGCGTAGACGTTGTTCGAATCGCTCGGCGAGACGGTGATGCCACTGATGCCGATGGTGCCCTTGGGTAAGCCTGGGTTCTTGGTCAGCTCGGTCCAGTTATCGCCACTATCGGTCGACTTCCAAAGCCCCGAGCCTTCGCCGCCGCTCTCGAGCGTCCACGGCTTGCGCCGTACCCGCCAGGTCGACGCGTACAGAACGCGCGGATTGTTCGGATCCATGACCAGGTCGACCGCGCCCGCGTTTTCGTTGGCGAAGAGCACCTTCTCGAAATGGGTGCCACCGTCGCGCGAGCGAAACACACCGCGCTCCTCACCCGGTCCGTGGAGGTGCCCTAGCACGGCGACGTAGACCAAGTCCGGATCGCGCGGATGGGTCCGGATTCGCGGGATGTGGTGCGCGTCTTCCATGCCCAGGTGGCTCCATGTGGCACCCGCGTCGGTGGACTTCCACAGACCGCTGCCATGCGAGACGTTGCCGCGCACCGTGACCTCGCCACCGCCCACGTAGATCACATTGGGGTCGAGCTGGTTGACTTCGACCGCGCCAATCGATCCGCCGAAGAAGCCATCTGAAATCGGTTCCCAGTTGTTACCCGCGTCGGTGGTCTTCCAGACCCCGCCACCCGCGCTGCCAAGGTAGTACACGTTCGGCTGGCCGACCACACCGGTCGCAGCCGCCGAGCGGCCACCGCGAAAGGGCCCGATCGATCGCCACGAGACGGCCTCGAGCAGACGCTCGTCCACCGGCGGTTTGTCTGCTTCCTTCTCAGCCTGGGCGTCGTCCTTGTTCTTCTTACCGGGCCGCTTGGCCTCGGCCGGTGCGGCGTCGAGCAGCACGGGAACGAGCAATGCGAGCAGGCAGACGACGAGCAAGGTGGGCCAGCGATGCAGCAGCATAGGGAATCTCCTTTGACTAGGACACGTTGAGCCCGCCGATCATAGCCGAGCCGGTGGTACCGTTGGTGTCAGGTCGTGCCGCTTGCGTAAAATGGCGACCGAGGAGTTCACATGGTAATTGCGAAAGAAGAGATTCAGCGGATCGTTGATGACCTGCCGGCAGAGGTGGACCTGGAAGACCTGCAATATCGCCTTTACCTCCGCCAGAAACTGGAAGCGGGGGAAGCTCAGGCCGCTGACGGTGAGGTGGTAACCGATCAGGCGTTGGGCAAAGAAATCGAACGATGGTCCTCTCGCTGATTTGGACGCACCAAGCCCGAGACGACCTCCGTGAGATCCACGACTACATCGCGCGCGACTCTCCCCTCTACGCGCGGATGCAGATTGAGCGCATCAGAAGGTCCATGCAACGCGCGCAGGCATTCCCGGCGTCGGGACGAGTCGTTCCTGAATTCCCACATCGGGGCTGGCGCGAAGTTCTGGTGAACAACTACCGCGCGGTTTTCCGAGTGGACCGGGAAGGAAAGAACATCGTGGTGCTCGGTGTTATCCACGGTCGGCAGCGACTGTCCGATATGCCGCTCGTCGCCACCGAACGCGAGTTCAAGAAGAGGAACGGCAATGACGATTGATGACATCAAGACACTGTGCGTAACCGGCGCGGGCCAGATGGGCTCGCAGATCGCCATGCAGGCGGCGCTCCATGGCTTCGACGTGCGCCTGCACGACATCGCGGAAGAATCACTCACCAAGGCCATGGCCGGTAACCGGCACCAGTTGGAGCGACGGGTGGCCAAGGGCAAGCTCGACGCCGAACAGGTCGCCGCGGCGCTGGCGCGGATCGAGACGACGACCGACCTCGCCGCGGCCGCAAGCGGCGTAGATTTCGCGCTCGAGGCCGTCATCGAACGACTCGACGACAAGAAGCGGGTCTTCCGCGCGCTCGACGCTGCGGCACCACCCCACGCGATCTTGGCCACCAACAGCTCGTACATCGGCTGCTCGGAGCTGGCGGGCGAGACATCGCGGCCCGAAAAAGTCGTCAACATGCACTTCTTTTTCCCACCGCTGGTCATGCGCCTGGTGGAGGTTGTGCGTGGCGCGGCCACCTCAAACGACACCGTCGAGACCACGGCAGGGTTGGCAAGGCGCATCGGCAAAGAACCGGTGATCTTGAACAAGGAGCTACCCGGCTTCCTGGTCAACCGCATCCTGCGCGCCATCACCAACGAAGCGTACTTCTTGCTCGAAAACGGTGTCGCCAGTTTCGAAGACATCGACAAGGCCTGCGAGATGGGTCTCAATCACCCACTCGGCCCCTTCCGATTGGGCGACCTCTCGGGCCTCGATATCGGTTACCACGCGCGCATGAAGCTCTACGAAGAGACCGGCGACGAGTCACTCAAGCCCGCCGCGTCCCTCGCGCGCCGATTCGAGCGTGGCGACCTCGGTCGCAAGACGGGTCGGGGTTTCTACGACTACAGCACCAAGCCACCCACTCCCACTGAAGACTGACGGACAGCGGATCGGCCTGTCATGCAACGCAGACTCTTCTACACGTCGCGAGCCGATCCTCACGACGCCGACGCTTGGTTGACGCTGGCAGCCGCGTTCGAAAAAGTAGCGGGTGCCGCCTGCGCGCGTGACGTGAGCGTGGCGATTGGCGACCAGCCGGTGTTCGGCCCCGACCTCGACAACGACGAGGCCTTGCTGCGCGTCGAAGAAGCGGTACCGCCGCCACGCTCGGTGGGTATCGACCGGTGGTGCACATACGCCGAGTACGGCACCATTTGCATGACCCTCGGCGCGAACATCTCGCGCGGCGAACGCCGCAAGCTCCAGCGCGCCGTGGGCAAGCGAGGCCTGGCAGGGCATTCCCTCGTCCGGGAACATCTGGGACCCTACGACTACCAAGACGCCGAGGTCTTCGCCTACAAGCTGCCAGTTGACCAAGAAGACGCGCGCGTCACCCTTCGCAGCCTCGTGCTTCCGCTCGACACCACGTGCTACATCGGCGAGCGCTGGTTGCTCCAGGGTGATGACGAGCAACTCGACTCGAGCGCCTACAACCTCATGACCGAGTTCGGCCCCGGACTGGCGTTCTTCCATGCGAAGAACCAAGACGCGGAAGCGCGCATATGGCAGTCGTGCGTTCGCGGCGAAGGCCTCATCGCGCTCTACCCAGACGATCCAGACTTGGACGACATCGTCCGCCATTTCGCCAACCGCCAAGATCTCGGCGTTCTCAGTCGCGGCCGGTCCTACGACCTCCGGGTCACCGTCGGACGCTGCCGGCCCGAGGATTCCCTGGTGGTCGTCTATCAGTCGGTGCACGCACCCGAGATCGATGCACCACTGGCGTTCGTGATTTGAGCGAAAAAGTGGACAGATTGTAGATTGAATCTACAATCTGCCCATCAGAACAACGTCATCTGCGCGTCGTCGCCGATGACCTTGTCGAAGTCGAGCCCGAGGATGCCGAGCACGGGCTCGGCCACGGGACGGATCTGCTTTTGCACGTAGTGTTCGTGATCGATCGCGCTGCTCGTTTTTTTGAGCGGTTCGGGTCCATTCTTGGTGATGAGGTAGCGAACAACCCGCGGCGGCTTTCCCTCGAGCTTGCGTGCGGCAGCAACGTGGGGCGGCGTGGTGGCGGTGTAGGCGTCGAGCGGCTTGCGTAAAGCCTTGCGATAAACCAGGTCGCCGTCGCGCTCACCGGCGCGCAGTGCCTTGACCACGCCATCCAGGAACTCATCGACGGGACGATCGCGGAAGAGTCTCTCGTACAACTCACGCTGGACGACTTTCGCCAGCTCGGTCCAGTCGCGACGCACCGACTCCATGCCAGTGAACTCGACAACGCCCGCCACGTCCGTTCTATCAGTCTCGGTCTCGCGCAGCCCGGCATAGCGCTTGCGGGCACCGCTTCGACTGCCGCGCATGGTGGGGAGCAACAACCGCAGGTAGCGCTTCTCGAGTTCAAGCTCGAGGCGGCTCTCCACGTTCCAGGTCGCGAGCAGAAAGGCGTCGAGGTCGCGGTTGATGTCTTGCGCCAAACGCGCTGGCAAATCGCGATCATCGAGCGCTTCGGGGGCCGGGAGGACGAACAAGCTATCGGTGTCGCCGTAGAGTACCCGGTGGCCATAGGACTCGAAGCGTGCCTTGGTCCATAGCAAGATGGTACGGCCGAAACTGGTAATCGCGCCGGCGAGCATGGGTTCATAGAAACGGCACGCCGTGGTGCCGAGCACTCCATAGAAGGAGTTCATCAAAATCTTGATGGCATGGCTGGTGACCTCGTCGCCCTTCGCCTTCGCCTCGGCCCGGCGTGGAAACAGCTCATCGAGCATTTCGGTAAGAATGCCTCGATCACGCCGGAAGGCTGCCCCATTGGGCGCCAAGATGGGCGCCTCGCCGTCCGCCGATCGGCCCTCGGGCAAGAACCCGAGTGGGTCGATCTGAAAGGTCCGGATCAAGCTCGGGTAGAGGCTTTGGAAGTCGTAGACCAACACGCCACGATAAAGGCCCGTCTCCGGCTCCAGCACATGACCACCGAGATTCGCCTCGCCACCACCGCTGCGGACGCTGGGAGCCACCACCTTCCGGCGGTGCAGCGCCGAGAGGTACAAGAAGTCGAACGACGCGATGCTGCCCGCCACGCGGTCGATCGGCATACCGGTGAGCTTGCTACGTTCGACCGCCAGCTCAACCACGCGCAGTTTTTCGAGAATGTCGATCACCAAACGAGCGTCGGTACGGTTGTAAGCAACAAACCGCGCCCGATCGTTCATGAACGCATCCAGAATGTCTTGGCCGCGTTGGCCGCCGCTCATGGTCTTGCCTTCGCCGAGCACCTCTTGCGCCACCGCATCGAGGCCCCAGGCGTCCATCCGGATAAAGGCACCGCGCAAGAGCCGAATGCCATCGAGCACCACCCGGCCGGGAATGCTGGCTTCCTGACCGCCACCGGGTCCGCGCACCGGGCGCATGCGCAACGCACCTGGCCCTCGGCCGATGTTGAGACGCACGCCAAGCTTCTTGGCGAGACGGGCGAGGACGTCGAAATCAAAGTTCACGACATTCCAACCCGTAAGCACATCCGGATCGAGTTGCCGAACCCACTTGGCGAAACCGCGCAACAGGTCGGCTTCGGTCGCGAAGGGCCTCGCGCCGTCGGCCGGCGGGTAGCCATCCGGGCAGTACAGCAAGACTTCGGACACACCACAACCATGAAGCGCGATCGACAGCAATCGCTGGGCGCGCGGATCGGTCTCGATGTCGAGCGACAGAACCGCGAGGGTCGGTGTCCAGTCAGCCGGTGAGACCTCCGGATTGTCGAACACGATGCCGTTCTTGTTCCACGGTTGCCCGTCGCCAGCAATTTCGACACTGCCCCGAATGCCCCGCTGCATGAGGTAGCGCATGGCGAAGCGGACATCCGCCTCATAGGTCACAATGCCGTGATCGGTCAGGCGATCGCGCAGCGCCGGGGTATCGGAAGGAATACGTACTGCCACGCGGGTGGCCGGGTGGCCATCGAGCGTGGTGTGGTTGCTCTCGCTTACCGACTCGGCCCCCAGGCCCACCGCACGTTCAGTGTCCCGCGAGCGAATGTAGAAATGCGGTGTCGCACGATCGTCGCGAATCAAGAACGGCTCGCCCGACTCGAGCACCCCATGCAAGTGAACCACCGGCCGATGCGCATCGATCCGGTACGTTGGCTGGAGGATGAAGCCGCGGACAGTCATGAGTCATGCCCAGCATACCCGGACACGGGTCCCGTGTTCGGCTTGCCGAGCCAACAGAACTTGTGCTTCGATCTCAAGCGCGAGATGTCCATCTGGAAAATCTGGAAACGAGAGTCTTCCGCCGCCATTTCGCGGCGAGACGACAGAATGCTTGCTTAAATGCTACCGTCTGCACTTCGATCACCATCTGCTCGAGCTGGCGATCGCGGCTGGTGCCGAAGCCATCGTGACCAAGAACGTCCGCCATCTCCGAAGCGGAGAGGTCCGATTCCCGCAGATCC
Source organism: Candidatus Multivoradales bacterium (assembly GCA_965250305.1). GTDB lineage: Bacteria > Acidobacteriota > Thermoanaerobaculia > Multivoradales > J023 > J023. Next base: position 588,376 of record CBDFNS010000020.1, read on the forward strand.
AGATCCTTCGCCCAGAAGACGTCCGCGGGTCTCTCGGTCTGGATCCGAGAGGTTTGGAAAGTCGCTGGGCGACAGGGATTCTCTTTGCCCTTGTTGTGGAAGTTCTGTGAAGAGAGAAGGTTAGGGGCTAAGCGGTTGTGGTGAAGTGACTTGGCCCTTGTCTCGGTGCTTCGTTTGGCGCTCTGGAGTTGCGGCTGATTTCGCCTGTTTACGGCTTCGATGTCACCTAGAGTGTCACTCGCTTTCGGCATTCTCCCGCGGCTTCTGACGTCTCCGGCTCTTTTCGGGACTGCTCGCAAACACAAGAGCTTCTTTCGCCCTATTTACGCCCGTCCGGCCTTTTGCTAGGCTGCCCTAATGGAAACGCAGGAACTCATCGGGGCGCTGGGTTATGCGCAGTCGCCGCATTTTCTATCTCCTGATCGATTCGATGAGATTCCTGCGCTAGCCCACGTCTTCCGAACGGCGTGTCGACATTCTTGCCTAAAGGGTGTGTATCTCTTGCGGGATACATCTCCGCTGTCAACATCAGCAACGCCCGTTGTCTACGTTACTCAGGCCAAGGATCATGACCATGCAGACCTGATTCATCGGCAGATCTGGAATCAAAACTGCGTACCCTTCCTTATCGTTTGCACGCCCCTCGGCGCAAGGCTCTATTCCGGTTTCAACTATGAGCGGAGTGATGACTCCAAAGTGGAAGATGGGGGAGTTCTTGAGAGCCTTGTCACATTTGATGAGGTGACGCGTCGCCTTTCTTCTTTTCGCGCCGAGGAGATCGACAACGGCAATCTCTGGAGAGAGTGGGGCGACACGGTTCGCCCTGAAGGGAGGGTCGATCATCGTCTGCTCCACAATCTTGAGGTATTGGGAAGGGATCTCCGTCATCAGGGGATTCCTCGTGAAGCAGCTCATGCATTGATCGGGAAAATGGTCTATCTGCGATACCTCCGGGATCGCAATATTCTATCGGACCGCCGACTCGAACAGTGGGGGCTTCGTGTCAACCGCATTTTCGGCCGACAAATAGATCGATGTGAAATCCAACGGCTAGTTAGCTACCTCGACGACTGGCTAAATGGCGAGATCTTCCCGATCTCACTCACAGAGCACCCAGACCTTTCTCGCGCGAACATTGAAAAGACTGCTTCTGTTTTCCTAGGCGACGAAATTCTTACTGGACAACTTCATCTGGACTTTCAAGCTTACGACTTCTCTTACATCCCGGTCGAGACGCTGTCAACGATCTATGAACAGTTCTTGGCGATTGAAGGAGTACGTCGAGAAACAGGAGCAGTCTATACTCCGGTATCGGTCGTGAACTTTATGGTTGCCGAGATGGAAGATCAGCAGCCCATCTCGGATGGTATGCGGGTTCTAGATCCCTCATGTGGCTCTGGCGCCTTTCTCGTCCAATGCTATCGGCACTTGATCGAGAAACGGATGGCCAAGGCGCGCCGGAAACTAAGGCCGTCGGAGCTTCGTGACATCCTCGTACGACAGATATTCGGCGTTGACCGAGACGGAGACGCTTGTCGGGTGACAGAGCTGAGTCTCGTCTTGACGATGCTCGACTACATAGACCCGCCAGATCTCAAGACCAACCCCACATTTAGGTTGCCATGTCTGCATGATACCAATATCTACCAGTGTGATTTCCTTGCTGAACACTCTGAGTGGACAAAAGGAAGCGGCACTCATGCTTACGACTGGATCGTTGGGAACCCGCCCTGGATAGAAATCTCTTCCGATTCCGCTCGCGACCGAGATTGCAACGATTGGCTTGCAAGAAACAGTACACAAAACCCTGTCACCCTGAGGCAGACAGCGGAAATGTTTGCCTGGGAAGCCGGCGGTTACGTGAGCCGGACAGGATTAGTTGCACTTCTAGTGCCTGCCATGACTCTTTTCAAGAGGCAGTCAGATTTCCGGGCGGAGTTCTTCAGTCGGATGGAGATCCTGGCAATAGCCAACTTCACAAACCTCCGGCGGGATCTCTTTGTCCGATATGTGGGCGGAAGAAAGGAGAAAATGGAGATTCCGGCCGCGGCCTTTTTCTTCAGGACTGGCGGATGCGATCCTGAATCCGGCGCAGGAGACCGGGGCATCCCGGTCTTTTCGCCATTCCTGGCAAATCAAGAAGCCAACCGACCGAAGTCCACAACGTCGCGCGGCAAGATCTGGAATCTTGTAGTAAATGCCAGCGAGATTCAATTTGTTGATTCTCGCGAAGTGGCGAGCGGTGCTATGTTGCCATGGAAACTAGCAATGTGGGGCACTGATCGGGACCGTAGATTACTAGCCAGGGTGAAGCGCCAGTTCATAGGATTGGGGCCTTGGTCTGAGATCGAAAGACTCAGCGTTTCCGAAGGCATCCAGCTTCGCAAGAGAGCAACGGGCGAAGCCGTTGAACCGGTGCCGGAGGTCGTCGGCAAGAAACGACTCAATACCGCAGTCTTACGAGACCAGCGGCACGTTCACTCAGTGGTGGGCCGATTCGTTGTTGATGTTACCGAAGAGAGTGGCTTCGTTAGGCGAGGCCGCAAAAGGAAACCTCTAGCGGTTTGTCGCCCACCCCACGTTGTCGTGAGCGCGGCTCGCACTTTTGCAATCTACACGGATGAGTACTTGGTGATTCCACCTAGACAGATCGGGATCGCTGGGACGCAAGACCAGTCACTCCTACTCAAGGCGCTCGCACTGTATCTTAGCTCTGACTTTGCGACCTACTATGAGTTCTTCAAATCACCTCAATGGGGGATCCGTGACGGCCGCAGTACGCTCGAGACTCTGAGAGATCTCCCGCTTCCTCTTGCTGAGTTCGACACTCATGAGCTCGAAGAATGGGGTGAGTTGCACCGCGAGTTGGCCGAGGCTTCGGCTAGGCGATGGGGGCTTCATCCTTTACCCGGGGCCTCTGACTCGGACCAGCACCTCAGGGCTCTTGAGCGAGAATTGAATCGCAGGGTAGCCAAGAGCTTGAACCTCACAGTGAAGGAGCGATGGCTGGTCAATGATCTGGTCCAGGTGCGGATGTCTATTAGTGATGGCAATCTCGGCCACGCTGCAATCTCGAAGCCATCTCGCGGGGATCTAACGGGCTATGCAGAAATGCTACGTGATGAGCTTGACTCATTCTTGGAGGAAGAACCTAGGCAATCCCACTCAATCATAATCTGGCTTGGAGAAAGAGAGGGGCTAGTGGCGGTTGAGTTGATCTCCCGGACACAAAACTCTCCAGCCCCCGTCACTATCAGCGACAGTCTGGATCCAGTGTCTCGAACGATCGATGGTCTACATGTGCGACATCAAGAGACGATCAAGCAGTGGATCTACTTCGACCGCAATCTCTTTATCTACGACCGAGACAAGACCCTGATTCTCAAGCCCCAACAGAGAATATGGTGGACTCGAAGTCAAGCCATGAATGACGCTGGCGAGATCATTGCGGCCGCCCTCGTACCAGGCAACACCATATGAGTCTGCGATCGCGATCGCTGGGAGCGGGCCGCCCACCAAATCACACATTCTACCGGCGGAGCTTCTTGCGACACGTCCACCATCTGATAGGTCAAGGATTTCAGGCCATCTCTGCTCAAGATCTGAGTGCCAAGGAGGAACCGCAGATCACCGGGATCCTGACTGCTGCCATTGAGGCGTTCCTCGAATGTCCGCGATCGCCGGACTGGGTGGAGCAGTACCACATCCAGGACGAACGTCACCTGGGCGATTCCGAACGAGAAGGCAAGAAGCGCTTGCGTGTGGACATCGAGCTGAGTAGCTCTCAGCATCGACCGCGGCCACGATTCCAGATCGAGGCCAAGAGGCTGCGCGATCCGGCTCAGAATAGCCTCGTTGCATACCTGGGGTATGACGGCCTGGGCTCTTTCTTGAGCGGCCGTTACGCCGCGGCCGAACCGTGGGCCGGTATGATGGGTTTCGTGCAGTCAGACACGACAGAAGGATGGATTCGCAAGATCCGCCTCGAGCTTCCCGAGAGCAGCGCCTTCCGTCCGGAGACGTTCTCTCCTAGATTAACGGATGTCTATCGGTCGAATCACCAGCGGAGCAATTCCGACGAACTTGAGGTTCATCACTTCTTCCTGAACTGCTGCTAGTAGCTTGGGGAGCCTCGTCGCAATCTGTTCCAGGCGAAGCCGCCGGCCGCCGTCTAGGCCTAGCTTCCCCACAACCCCAAATCCGTGGTCAGGGTTAGACGCTCACCATGCCTAGTTGCGAGCCTCTGAACCTGAAATGGAGCGGGTGCGAGAAGGGGCTCCTTCGTGGTATAGCGAGATCCATTCGGCAGCTGAGAAGAGGTTTCTCTCAACCTGATCCTTGCAAGCGGCTCATTATCAACGAGCTATCAGTGGCTGGGCGACAGGGACTCGAACCCCGATTATACGGACCAGAACCGTATGTCCTGCCATTAGACGATCGCCCAAGCGCGCTGGATGCTACTCAATGGCTGAGGTTGGGTCAACCCTGGTCGACGTGCACGGGTGTCCCGTGCCGGGGACGGTGACACGCGGCTTGTTCCTCGGAGACGCTTGATTTCGTGATGGTTGGCGACGGGTATTGTTCTTGCGTTAGCGACGAGGGCTGGCCGTGGCCCGGCAACCCCATGACCCGGAGGAGCCTTCGATGATCCGACGACGACGCTTCTGTGCTTTCTTGCCCGTTCTCATGCTGGTGGGCCTGGCGGTACCGCCCGCGGCGGGTGAGACTGCGACAAACCTAACGCGGTCGCGGTGGTGGAAGGATGTCGAAAGGATGGCCACGCACCTGGCCAAGGAGCGCTACGAGAAGGTCCGCAAGTTGGCGCCGAAGTTGGCGCGCGATGTCGCGGCGCTGAGCTGGCACCACCCCGAACTGCCGCAGATCTTTGCCGAGTTGGCACTCTATGAAGCGGTGGCACGCGCCTTCTTGGGCGAGGAGGACGACGCCGTGTGGCTCTGGCATGTGGCGCAGAATATCGACCCGAAGATGCGCGACCGCGATGTGACGGCCTACGGCAAAGCCGGCAAGCTCTTTCGCGAGAACCCGCTCCGGGCACCGGGCGAAATTCCGTACCGGTGGTCGAACGCGGTCGAGGGGCCCCAATTTGGCACCAGCCTCGAGCCGCCACGCAAGCTCGAGGAAGAACCTCCGGTCGTGCTGCAAAGCTCAGGAGTCAAGGAGCGCGGCGCGACCCGACCCCTTCAGATCGAGTTCATCCTCGACGAAACCGGTCGCGCGCATCAACCGCTGGTACGGTCTCCCCTGAACGCCCACCCCGCGATCCAATGGGCGGTGTTGCGGTGGGTGCCCGCCCGCGCCTTTGCGCCCGGCAAGATCGATGGCGAGGCGCGAACGTTTCTGTTCACCCTGGACGTCGCGTTCGAGGTGCAGCGCGACGCTTCGAAAGCGCGCAAACGGGGCGATGGAATGTCTGGCTAGCCGTGCTCACTTCGGCCGATCTAGCCCGCGACGTTCGCACGCAGGTAGGCGATGAAGTGACCGAGGTGCCGCACCGAGGCTTCTTGCCCCATGGCGGCAATTAGGTCGAAAACCGGCGGCCCCGCCTTGCTCGCCGAGAGCGCCATGCGGGTGGGGTGGATTAGCAGGCCCGGCTTGACCTCGAGTTCTTCGGCCATGGCCCGCAGCGCTGCTTCGCTCTGCTCGATGTCGAACACCTCGAGTTCCTGATAACGAGCGGCAAGGGCCTCGACCTGCTCCGGCAAATCCGCCTGCTTGAAGAACTTGGCGCACAAGACGGGGTCGTAATCGAGCTTTTCTTGAAAATAGGGAACGACGAAGCCCGCCAACTCGGCCAGGTTCTTGGCGCGAGTCCGGTGCAGGTCGACGGCCACGTGAAGGCGCTCGGGCTCGGCATCGGCGAGACCTGCTTCTCTCAGGAAAGGTGCGCCATGCTCGAGGATCGTCTCGAGGGGCAGGCCTGACATGTACTGCGCATTCATCCACGCCAGCTTCTCGACATCGAACACCGCGGCCGAGCTGCCCAAGCGCTCGGCCGTAAACGCTTCGATCATCTCTTCGCGCGACATGACCTCCCGGTCGTCACCTGGCGACCAACCGAGCAGCGCCAGGTAGTTGTAGACCGCCTGCGGCAAGAAACCTTGGTCACGAAACTCCTCGCAAGAAGCCGCGCCCGTGCGCTTCGACAGCCGCTTCTTGCCGGCGCCGAGGATCAGCGGTAGGTGACCGAACGCCGGAACCGTTGCGCCCAGCGCGCGAAAAAGCGCGATGTGCTTGGGCGTATTCGAGAGATGGTCTTCACCGCGCACGACGTGGCTTATGGCCATGGCGATGTCGTCGCACACCACGCTCAGGTGGTAAGTGGGCGAGCCGTCCTTGCGCAGAATGATCAGATCGTCTTGGATGTCGGGCTCGAAAGTGACGTCGCCACGCACCAAGTCGTGAACCACGATCGGCTCGTCGGGCATGACGAAACGCACGGCAAAAGCCTCGTCAGCTGCCAGCCGTCGCTCGACTTCCTCCGCCGAGGGTGGTGCGAAGCAATCCTTGTAGCGAAAGTTCCGCTTGGCCTTTTGTGCTTCCTGGCGTTTCTCCTCGACCGCGGCGGGGGCCACGAAATCACGGTACGCCTTGCCCTCGTCGAGCAATTGCTGGGCCGCAGCGCGATGCCGGTCGACACCGGTACTCTGCAGCACCGGCCCTTCGTCCCACTCGACGCCCACCCAGCGGAGGCCACTGACGATCTGCTCGGTCATGGCGGCGTCGCTGCGCGCGCGGTCCGTGTCTTCGATCCTCAATACGAATCTGCCGCCAACGCTCTGGCGCAGGAGGTCGTTATGGATCGCGGTGCGGGCGCCGCCGACGTGCAAGTAGCCGGTGGGGGAGGGCGCGAAGCGCACCCGGACGGGGCCGGTGACATTGGTCTTCATGACGATGATTCTCGGGTAAATCGGTACGTGGGGACACGAAACGGCGGTCGATGGAAGGAGCCTACCGCCGGGGCGCATTATTCACCAGCTGCCCACAACGAGGAAGTCGGCGACGTTGTGCCGAACAGACTTTGACTCCCGGCATGCGGGTCAGTACAATCTCGGACCCTTGCGACTGCGGAGAGGTGCCGGAGTGGTCGAACGGGGCTGCCTGCTAAGCAGTTGTCCGGGGCAACCTGGACCGAGGGTTCGAATCCCTCCCTCTCCGCCATTTCCCCTATTCTCGATCTCCATCGCCAGCCCATCCGCGATAGTCTCGGCGCGCGCGCGCTGATAGCGGGCGCATCCCGATGTCGAGTGTCTTCAAAAGCAAGGAGAAGCAGGATGACGGATGCCCGCACCGCGGCGCATGAGCAAGACGCGATCGCGATCAATACGATTCGCTTTCTCGCGGTCGACATGGTCGAAGCCGCCTGCTCCGGCCACCCGGGCGCCCCCATGGGCCAGGCGTCGATGGCGTTTACCCTTTGGACGCGCCACTTGCGCCACGACCCGTCGGATCCGAGCTGGCCCAACCGTGATCGATTTGTATTGTCGTGCGGACACGCGTCGGCACTGATCTACGCACTGCTGCATCTGGCCGGCTACGACCTGCCACTCGAGGAGCTCCGGAACTTCCGGCAGCTGGGCTCGAAGACGGCGGGCCACCCCGAGCACGGTCATACGCCAGGGGTTGAGATCACCACCGGGCCCCTGGGCCAGGGTTTGGCCAGCGCCGTCGGCATGGCCATGGCCGAACGCATGCTCGCCGCACAGTTCAATCGCGACGGACACACCATCATCGACCACAAGGTCTGGGTGATCGCCAGCGATGGCGATTTGATGGAAGGCGTTACCTCCGAGGCTTCGTCGCTCGCCGGTCACTTGCAGCTGGGCAAGCTCAACGTGCTCTACGACGCCAACCAGATCTCGATCGACGGTTCCACCGACCTGGCCTTCACCGAGGATGTGGTGGCGCGGTACGAGGCGTACGGCTGGCACACGTTGGTCGTGGACGACGGCGACGACTTGATCGCGCTCGACGCCGCGATGACCACGGCCGCTCGGGAGCTCGACCGGCCGTCGTTGGTCCTGGTGCGGACCCACATAGGGTTCGGAAGTCCCAACAAGCAGGACACCGCGGGCGCCCACGGCGCGCCGCTGGGGCCGGAAGAGTTGGCGCTTACCAAACAGAATCTCGGTTGGCCGCTCGAGCCCGCGTTCCATATCCCGGACGACACGCGAGCAGCGTTCGCACCCAGCACGGAGCGCGGTGCCACGGCGCATCAAGCTTGGCGGCGGTCGTTCGAGGCCTTCCGCGATGCCCACGGCGACTTGGCGTCGACCTTCGAATCGCGTCTTGCTGGCGAACTCCCTGGCGGATGGGATGACACATTGCCGCGCTTCTCGCCCGATGAGCCCGCAGTCGCGACGCGCAAAGTCTCTGGCCAAGTGCTCAATGCGATTGCGGCGGCATTGCCTCATCTGATCGGCGGCTCAGCCGACCTCGCCGGGTCTAACAAGACCATGATCGACGGCGCGAGCAACTTTCAAGCCGACACGCCGGATGGGCGCAATCTGTATTTTGGCGTCCGCGAGCATGCGATGGGCTCGGTGCTCAATGGCATGGCCCTCTCGGGCATGCTGCGTCCCTACGGTGGCACGTTTCTGATCTTTTCGGACTACATGCGACCCGCCATGCGTCTCGCCGCGCTGATGAAGCTGCCGGTGCTATACATCATGACCCATGACTCCATCTTCCTGGGCGAAGATGGCCCCACCCACCAGCCGGTCAGCCAGCTACTCTCGTTGCGCGCGATTCCTGGGCTGGAGGTCTTTCGTCCCGCGGACGCCAACGAAACCGTCGAGGCTTGGCGGCAGGCGATCGAGAACGGTACGGGGCCCAGCGTACTTTCCCTTACGCGCCAAAAGTTGCCGGTACTGCCTGGCTCCGCTGAGCGCGCGGGCGATGGTGTCGCCCGCGGCGCCTATGTAGTGGCCGATCCACCCGATGGGAGCGAACCCGAAGTCATTCTGATCGCCAGTGGCTCCGAAGTGGCACTGGCCATGGCCGCACAGCCAGTGCTCGCCGACCGCGGTATCCCGACGCGCGTTGTAAGCATGCCGTGCTGGAGCCGATTCGATGCGCAAGACACAGCATACCGCCAGCACGTCTTACCGCCGGCGGTCAAGCGTCGGCTGGCAATCGAGGCGGGATCACCGCTCGGCTGGCATCGATACGTGGGGGATCAAGGGTCGATCATTGGCCAAGACGGCTTTGGCGCATCGGCTCCCGGCGCCGATCTCGCCACTCATTTTGGCTACACCTTGGACCATGTGGTCAAAGTCGCACTCTCTTTATAGGTTTTCCCTGCAAGAAAAAAGATCCGAGGGGAAAAACTTGTGCCTGACGGGAAAACCTTGTATGTTCTCTCTGCCAACGGAGACTGCAACAACGAGTCGATCCTGCCAGGAGGGGATGCCTGATCGGGCGACCCAGACTCGACGACGTAAGGTCGAGTGGAGGTTGCATGCGACCGCAGCGGCTCCGACGTGCGGCAGAACCGCGCGAGAGATCCTCCACCTCGGAGGGCCGTCGCGTTCGTTACCGGCCGAGCGCCTGGCGGGCAAGTGGGAGTGAGGCGGCGATCTTGTCGGCTCTTGCCGTTCCCGTGAGCGTCGCAGGGAGCCGCGACGGCATGGGCGGCGCGCTGGTCCAGGCTCCGTTGGCTGTTTTCGCGCTCGGGCGCTCGTTGGGGAATCGAGCGCCCGAGCGCAGAATACACCAGTCAGGGCGACATCAGGAATCAGCGGAGGCGGCAATGCGTCGGTGATAGCCTGGAGCATCGATGGCTCCAGCCACACCCACCAAACCCATTCGTCGTCTCACGCTCGTGTACAACGCGGATAGCGGTACACTGAGCGCCCTTGCGGACAGTGCACGCAAAGTTCTACGCCTCGAGGGTTGCACGCTGTGCTCAATCACCCATGGCGCCGTCGGCGAAAAGCAAGATTGGCGCACCTGCCGTGAAGCGCTCGGGGTGTCGGTAGAGACGATTCACCGCGATGAAGTCACGCCGGATCTCCGCGCTGTCGTCGGTAGCCAACTCCCCTCTGTCGTGGCCATCACCGACGACGGTCCGGTCTTGTTACTGGCGCCCGATGTTCTTTCTCGGTGCAAGGGCAGCGTTGCCGATTTTCGTGACCGCCTCGAAATCCACGCGGCCATACGCTCGCTTTCATTCGATTGACTATCGATGGGTCTCGCAGTGCACGCCCCCTACCCTGTCGCCGTTCACATCTTCTTGCTGCGCGACGATCGTGTCCTGATGCTGCGGCGCAGCAACACGGGATACGAAGATGGCCGCTTGAGCGTTGTTGCGGGTCACGTGGAGCCCGGCGAGTCGGTACTGGAAGCCGCTGTGCGCGAGACAAGAGAAGAGGTCGACATCGACCTTGCGCTCGGCGATCTTCGGGTCGTGGGCGTGATGCATCGCCTCGCCGAACAAGGGCGCGTCGACTTCTTCCTGGCCAGCGACGTGGGCCGGACGGAACCGCAAAATGCCGAACCACTGAAATGCTCGCAGCTCCTGTGGGCCCCCCTTGCCCAACCGCCTTCCGATACGATCCCGTACATTCGGGTGGCGCTGGAGAACTTTCGCGCAGGCCGCTGGTTCCAGCAATTCGGCTGGGCGAAGCCAGCATCGAAAATACCCATGGAGTACGAAGGCCATGACTTCCAACCACAAGATTAACTACGTCGAGCTGCCCGCAACGTCACTCGACGCGGTGCAATCGTTCTACTCACGCGCGTTTGGGTGGTCATTTACGGACTACGGCCCGACGTACCGAGCGTTCTCGGACGCCGGGCTCGACGGCGGTTTCTTCGTTTCGGATCTACGGTCGACCACGGGCAGGGGCGCGGCATTGGTGGTGCTCTTCGCGGACGACCTCGAAACAACCCGAGATGCCGTTCAGTCCAACGGTGGCACCATCTGCAAAGAAATCTTTTCGTTCCCGGGTGGTCGTCGTTTCCACTTCTTGGACCCTCACGGCAACGAACTCGCAGTTTGGTCCGATCGTTAGAGCACGGCTCGCTGGTCGATCAAAAAGATCTCTCCATCGTGAACGCCGGCACGCTCCACCGTTTTGCCGCCTTTACCAACCGACCGGACGCAGGCAACCCTGCCGGTGTCTGGGTCGGCAGTGTCCTGCCGAACGCGGAGGCCATGCAGCGTATCGCCGCGGAAGTCGGGTACTCCGAAACCGCCTTCGTAGCCCCCAAGACGGGCTCGCGCCGCACGGTTCGATATTTCAGCCCCGAGATGGAGGTCCCTTTCTGCGGCCACGCAACCATCGCGACGGGGGTTGCGCTCGGCGCCGCCAATGGCGACAGCACCTATCGACTGGCAACCCCGGTGGGTGAGATTCCGGTTCGCGTACGCACGCGCGGTGGGGAAGTCCAGGCCTCGTTGACCTCGGTCGAGCCCGAGCAGCGCCCGGCCAGCAACACGCTGGTCACAGCAGCCCTCGGCGCGCTCGGATGGCACCATGCGGACCTCGACCTCCGCGTGCCACCGGCAAGGGCCTATGCGGGCGCTTGGCATCTGGTGTTGGCCGTTCGCTCCGCTGAACGCCTGGCGCGGCTCAACTATGACTTCGACCGGCTCAAGGCCATCATGCTCGATGACGACCTCACCACCCTCCAGCTCGTGTGGCGCGAGCGGGAGGACCGCTTTCATGCACGCAATCCGTTTCCGGTGGGTGGTGTCGTAGAGGATCCCGCAACCGGTGCGGCCGCCGCCGCACTCGGCGGCTACCTGCGAGCGGCCAAGTTGGTCACCGTGCCCTCGACGATCATCATTCGACAGGGTGAGACGATGGGCCGTCCGAGCCGGCTCGAGGTCGAGATCCCTACCCAAGGTGGCATCGTGGTTTCCGGCACGGCGGTGTGGATCGACTAACGCAGTGTCGTCGTGGCAAAAGCGCAGACTTCTCCCGCGGTACACTCCCGTCCATCATGGACAGCTACACACTGAACGCTTGGCTGCAGGCGATCGTCCGCTGGGTTCACGTTTTCGCCGCGATTCTCTGGATCGGGCAGACCTACCTGTTCAATTTCTTTGAGCGCAGTCTCGAGAAAGACGACAGCAAGCCGAACGTGGCGGGAAACCTGTGGCTCGTCCACGGCGGCGGTTTTTACTTGGTGGAGAAGCAGCGGGTGCCCGAGCTCATGCCCCGCACGCTTCATTGGTTCAAGTGGGAGGCCGCGAGCACCTGGCTGAGTGGCGCGGTGCTGATCGCGTTGACCTACTACCGGGGCGGCTTGCTGGTCGACACCGAGCAGTCCTACTGGACCGCATTCTGGGCCGGCGTGGGCTCCATGGTGATCGGCTGGCTGCTCTACGACCTACTGGTCCGCTCACCGCTTGGCAAGCGAGAGGGCCTGTTCGCCGTCGTCGGCCTCGGGTTGCTGGCAGCGCTCCATGCCGGGTTGTCCGAAGTCATGGCGAGCCGCGCGGCGTGGATTCACGTCGGCGCTGTCGTCGGCACGATCATGGCGGCCAACGTCTGGATGCGAATCCTACCAGCGCAGCGCCGCATGATCGCGGCGGTCGAAGCAGGCGGCGAGCCCGACACCGCTCTGGCTGCCACCGGACCGACGCGGTCGCGCCACAACTCCTACATGGTGATCCCGTTGGTCTTCGTGATGATCGGCAATCACTACCCCACGATCGCCTACGGCAACACCCACAGCACCATCGTTCTCATCGCCGTTGTCCTCGTCGGGTGGGTCGCCGCGCACGCCTTTCGTCGAAGTTAGTGGATCCCCATACGCTCGATCTCGAACGCGCTTGCCTGAGCTGAAACTCGACCCACTTCACACGGGCATGAATGCCCGCGCTATGAATGTGCCGGCCGTCGCCGGCTGGGAGCCGCTGTTACGGTCAGCCCGCGGAGGCGGGCGCACTTATAGCCCGACGATTCATCGTCGGGCGACGTGCCCGCTCTGCAGGAAAGCCTCGTGTTCTACCGCGCTCGATCCAACCCTTGCTACGCTGCCTTCTCCTCGTTGGCGCATACCGCGCGATTTTGGCCGTCGACGAAGACCAGCTTGGGTTGGTGACTGGCCGCGCTCGAAGCCTCGAGCTCGGCATACGCGCACAAGATCACGCGGTCACCCGGCAGCGCGTGGCGGGCAGCGGCACCGTTCAAGCAGATCTCACCCTCGCCGCCATGAATCACGTACGTTGCGATCCGTGCGCCGTTTTCACAGTTGTAGATCTCAATTCGCTCAAAAGGTAGCAGGTCGGCGGCTTCGCACAACGTCGGGTCGATCGAGACCGAACCTTCGTAGGCGAGGTTGGCGTCGGTAACTGTGGCGCGATGGATCTTGGACTTGAGCATGGTCAGTCGCATGGTTCTACCTCGCTTATCGGTTCAATTCCAGGGCCAAACGCAGCCCTTGGAGAGTAAGGTGGGGGATCACGTGATCGAAATCGTCTTCGGTCCGAAACAAAGATGAAAAGCCACCCGAGGCGAGGACCAAAGGTCGCACACCATCGAAGGCCTCCTGGGTGATCTTCTCGACGAGCAGCCGAATCGCGCCGAGCGAGCCAAAGTAGAGACCCGACTGGATGCTCTGGCTGGTTGAACGTCCGAGTGCCGTAGGAGGCTCGACGATAGCCACCGCTGGCAACTTCGCGGTTTTTGCCTCCAGCACCTCCATGGACAAACGCACGCCGGGCAGGATGGCCCCGCCCAGATAGCTCCGGTCACGACCGACGGCTTCGATCGTGGTCGCCGTGCCGAAGTCGATCACGATGAGGTTGCGATCGGGAAACTGGTGCGCGGCGGCGATGGCGTCGGCAATCCGATCGGGGCCCACCTCTCGCGGATCGAGGTACCGGATTTTCAGACCGGTCTTGACCCCTGGGCCGAGAATGAAGGGCTCGGAATCGAAGTACTTCAAGCAGGCGTTGCGTAGGGAATGCACGAGATCAGGAACCGTGGAGCACACCGCGATCTCGGTGATCGCGGTCGACTCCAGACCGTTCTCGCGCAGCGCGGCGCGTAGAAAGACCCCGAGCTCGTCGGAAGTTGGCTTGCCATGGGTTGCCAGCCGAAAGGGGAGGATCAAACGATCACCGTCGAATACGCCCGCCGCGATTTGGCTGTTGCCAACATCGAGTCCCAGGATCATCACGGTGCCTCCTGGAAAGACGGTGCCTCCTCGAAATCGACCCTCGAGCCCATCTCCACATTGTCGATCAAGCGAACGTCACCGAGCCGCACGGCACCGAGCCTACGGTCACCATCGTCCTCGACGTAATCAACCTGAAATCCGGCCGCCACCAGCTGGTGCCGTGTGTTCTCGGGTGATCCCGGTGCTGCAAGCAGCGCCGGAAAGCGACGCGCAATCTCACGACCCTTGGGCGATAGCAACGCATTGCGCGAGCTGGCCGCCAGACCATCGTCTTCGCGTACGGTTCCGCACCCCACGATCTCGACGGGCAAGAAGAACGCCTCTGCCAGACCCCGTACGAGCGCCAATTGTTGATGGTCCTTCTTGCCGAAGTAGGCGCGGGTCGGCCGAACGAGTTGGAGCAGCTTGAGCACGACGGTCAACACACCATCAAAGTGTCCCGGACGGCTGGCGCCACAGAAACGGCGAGAGAGTTCGCTCTCGACCACGCGGTACCGAAAGCCATCTGGGTACATTTCTTCCGCGCTCGGACAGAAGAGGTAGTCGACACCAAGTTCTCCGGCAAACCGGCGATCCTCGGAAAGGTCGACAGGATAGGCCGCAAGGTCCTTTTCTCGATCAAATTGGGTCGGATTCAAGAACACGCTCAGCACGGTAACGTCATTCTCGCCCTTGGACCGTTGCAACAGCGAGCCATGCCCGTGGTGAAGCGCTCCCATGGTGGGCACGAAGCCAATCCGCGCGTCGGCCACTGGGCCACTAGCGCGAAGCCGTTGCCAATCGGCGATCGAGCGCACGAGTTTCGGCATGGTAGCCCTCCTCTTCACGTGGGAATGTCGATGTTCGGACGTCTTGCGCGTACTCGTTGACCGCATTCCGAATCAGGGCATGGCCTTTCAGGTAGCGACGCACGAACCGAGGTTGAAAGCCCGGGTCCATGCCGAGCAGATCGTGGAGAACCAGAACCTGACCCGAGGTCTCGGCGCCCGCGCCGATGCCAATCGTGGGGATCGCCACCGCGTTCGTGACGTCGGCCGCCACGCCGCTGGGCACGCACTCGAGCACCAACGCGAAGCAGCCCAGGCTTTCGAGCGATCGGGCGTCGTCGAGCAGGCCTTGTGCGGCGTCGGCTGTCTTGCCTTGCACCCGAAACCCACTCAGTTGATGGATCGATTGTGGCGTGAGCCCGAGATGTCCCATCACCGGCACGCCGGCCTCAACCAACGCGCCGATGACATCCTCGTGACCCCGGACCCCCTCGATCTTGACCGCCTGCGCGCCCGCGCGCATCAACCGCCCGGCAACGGACACTGCATGCGCTACGCCCTGGCGGTGCTCGAGAAACGGGAAATCTCCCACGATGAACTTCTCGGGCGCACCGCGACGCACCGCGGCAACGTGGGCTTCGAGCATGTCGACCGTCGCTGGCAAGGTGGAGTCGTGGCCGTGCATGACCATGGCGGCGCTATCGCCCACGAGGATGCAATCGACGTCGGACGTCTGAAGGATCTTGGCCGACCAGGTGTCGTAGCAAGTGACCATCGAGATCTTGCGTCCAACGCTGCGGTAACGGTCAAAGTCCTGCACAGTCTTCATGGCGCCACAACCGGGCGTGCGAAGGCGATTGGATGGTGACCTTCCGGGGATTGCCGGAACGGCACACTAGGGTGTGTGAAGTGTTGAGCGAAATGGCCGTCCCCAAGGATCAGCCATGTCTTCGCGCGGGGTACCTGTCCCATGGATCAAGTCCTCTCTGGATGCCGCCAAGGCCGCGGAGTCCAAGCGCTGAGCGTTGTGTGAAAAGAGCGATGTAACAGAGTCACAGCGTCGGAGAGACGTCCGTGCTCCGAGGCCATTGTACCAAACTTCGGCGGCAGTATCTGGCCGGCAAATCCGACCAACCTCTTCCCACACCTTCGAAACAGCCTAGGGAAGAGTACCGTCTATGCCTACTCGTCAGGAGAGACTTCGAAATCAGCCAAGCAATCTGAAGACTTCCGCCTCGTCGACCGCGACTTGAGAATTCATTGGCCAGATCCACCGCTACCTTCTGCGCAAAATCTGTCTTCAACTGCGAGACCCAACGGTACTGGCGACCCGAAACATCAGTAAAGGAGCCGAGGCCCTCTTCAGAAGGCACTGCAAAAACTGAACCGGAATTCACGTTTGGGGCGAACTTGATCGTGCCGAGTCGATGTGGCTTTGCCTGCATCTTCAGGTGGGCCCATCCGCCTCGACCCTGTGCCGGCCGGTCTTCATCTAGTCAGAAATCCGGATCAATGCCGGCGAACCTTGGATACCGCGAAGACGGCCGCCAGGGGCGACGGCCGCTACAGAAGAAAGATCGAAAACGGTACATCCAGACTGCAAAATCCTCGTAGCGGCCGGACCCTGTGCCGGCCGATCTTCACATCCTAAACGGAACAAAGACGGCCGCCAGAGGCGACGGCGGCTACAGAGGAAGCATCGAAAACGGTACATCCAGACTGCAAGATCCTCGTAGCGGCCGGAACCTGTGCTGGCCGTTCCTAGATGCGAACGCTCTCGCGGCTATCGCCCCATTTCTAGTGGGCCGGTCCCTGGATACGCTCGACCAGCAAGGCGGTCCAGTCGTCTTCGGGGATCTCGCTGCTGTTGGCTTCCACTACCGACAGCAGCCGATCGAGCCAGGCCGCGGGCTCAGACGGAGGGACGTTGCCGATCAGCGCTTCCAAAGCCTCGTAGCCGAGCGGCTCGCCATTCGGCTTGGGTGCTTCAGGCAATCCATCGGTAACCAAGAGGCACCGATCAGTTGGACCGAGGTGCGTATCGACATGCTGATAGTCGACCTGGGGGAAGATACCGAGCGGCAACCGAGGCTGCGGTGCCACCAACGTCTCGACGCTGCCGCCACTACGCAAGATATACGCGTCCGGTAGGCCTGCATTGGCCAGCTCGAGGTGGCCGCTTTCGGGCTCGAAGCGCGCCAGTGCCAGCGCCACGAATTCGCGGGCCCCGAGCTCTTGGACGAGCTTGTCGTTGAGCGTGATAAGGGTCTCGGTAACGCTTCGGCCCGCCGCCACCAGCGGCAGCATGGCCTTGACCGTGGCGGTGATCAGGCTGGCGACCATGCCTTTGCCGGCGACATCGGCGATGGCGACGATCAAGCTGCCGTCGGCCAGGGTGAAGTAGTCGTAGAAATCGCCAGCCACCACCTGGGCGGCACGATTTCGTGCGGCCAGCCGATACCCAGCACCGGTTGATTCCGGAGGCGGCAACAGGCGCCGTTGGAGGGCGCGGGTAAGCTCGAGTTCGCGAGCAGCCAAGGCCTGGGCCTGTTGCGCTTCCAGCGCACGGGTCTCGGCACGACGAGACGCCTCAGATGCAATGCTCAAGTAACTGGCAGCGACCGCCAACAAGTAGAGCAAGGCCCCGGTTACGAAGAGAATCGGAATCTGGCCGGCAAACGCGTCGTAGAGGCCCTCGAGCGAGAGGAGCCGCTCGGCGAGCGTGGCCCACATACCTCCGGCGAACTGCCACACGGCACTCGACAGCATGGCGGCCAAAATGTGCTTGGTAATGGTCCAACGCAGGGTGGCCGTGGCCAACGGCGCGGCGCGGGCGGGAAACCAGGCCGCCAGGCAAAGGAAAGCCAAGATCAGCGCCAGCGGCACGGCGAGGAGACCGGCACGCAGCCACGACATCTCGGCGAGAATGGTCAGCCCGGCGCCGAGCAGGGCGCTGATCGGCAGCCACAATGCGAGGTACAGCAGCAGTCTGCGGCGATCGGTGAGGATCGGGTGGGTCATGGCCGGGTGCCAGCTTACCCCAGGCACGGCTCCCCAGCGGCGCGGCTCGCCTGCCCTTTGCCGCCACTCGCCGATTCCGGTACCGTCGAAGCGCCATGAACGACAATGAACGACAATGCGACGATTCAGCTCGCCAATTTGCGCGAGAAGATCAAGCAGCACTTGTAGCTCGGCGCATGCGTGGTCTGGAGCAAATTCCGTGGCTTTATGACGCCCTGATGGCACTTGTCGAGCCTTTCGGGATCGGCCGTTGGCGCCGGCGCCTGGTCGATTCGGCCGAAGGCCGGACGCTGGAGGTTGGCTGCGGTACGGGTCGCAACCTGCCCCTGTATGGCCCTCGCGTTCGGCCCGTGGGCTTCGACCTACGGCTCGACCTGCTCCTTCGTGCGCGCCAGCGTGCCCCGTCGGTGCCACTGGTGGTCGCGAGTGCCGAGGCGTTGCCCTTTCGGGCGGAGTCTTTTGAGACCGTGGTTTCGAGCCTGGTCTTTTGCAGCGTGCCCCGACCCCTGGTAGGCCTGCGAGAAATCGGCCGGGTCCTGGTACCGGACGGAAGACTGGCCATGATGGAGCACGTCCGGCACACCCGGCCTGCTCGGGCTTGGTTTCAAGATCGCTTGCAGCCCCTGTGGACACGGTTGAGCGGCGGATGTCACATCAATCGCGACACCGAAGCAACCGTCGAGAAAGCGGGCTTCACCATCGACCCGGCAGGTCGCCGCGCGCGCGGTACGATGCGGTTGTTCTCAGCCTCTCGACGACGGAAATGCGACTAATCGGCGATTAGATCAACGATCAGTCGCATTTCTGAGGTCATCCAACCGGTTCGACCGTCGGGTGACCGAACAAGCTGGGCGCTACTTCCCCATCATGATGAATAAGGCGATTACCGCTGCCACCATGAGTACGAGGAAGAAAATCTTCCACGGGCTCTTGGGGTAGTGCCCCGCCATCTCGCCCGTCACGCCATTGACCACCAGGTTGAAGCTGCGCCGACCGTAGTCGTAGGTGAGCAGCCACGCCGGTACCAAGATGTGCTTGAAGGTTTGGCCTTCGTACTTAGGTTCGATCCGCAAGTGCCGGTGGGTGTCGCCGGGCACCTCACGGCTGCACAGCGCCATCAGTTTGCCCTCCATGGCCTTCTTCGAGGCCTGGGCCGCGTCGAACAGCACCACCTGGTAGTGCTCGACCACAAACCCCGAGAGGTAAGCGGTGTCGTACGGCAACAGATCCTCGGTGGGAAACGGCTCGATTCGCTTCAGCAGCGCCAAATCCACGCCCTGGGTTCCGGGAACCGGCTCATCGTCAAAGAAATGATCGATCACGCCATTGGACGGGCGCCAGCGCACGTGCCGCTTTTGACGGGTACGGTTGCGCCCATCTTTGTCACGGTAGCTCTCGGTCGTGTAATAAAACGTGCCGGATTCCGCCAGCCAGGGACAACGAACCTGGGCGTCGAACGTCCAATAGGGCAGGTAGACCCCGTGGACGGTGTCGACCAACGCACGCCGCTTGAGCGCGCCTGGGGCCAGCCATTTGGAACCGAACCAACGCCGAATCTGTTCGCGTACGTCGGACTCGCCAATCTTGAATGGCAGTAGGCTTTGGGGGCGTAGCGGCGCCTTGATTTCTTCGTAGTCGACCAGTTCGGGCGACCCGCAGAAATCGCAATTTTGCCCTACCCGCTCGGCCTGAAACACCGAGATCGCCTTGCAGCTGCGGCAGCGCACGGTACGGCTTTCCATGCGCCAGCCACGCAGGTCCTCGGGCATCTCGCGCAGAGTCTTGACCAAGTCGATTTCCTGGACCTGGCCCGTTTCTGTGTCGACCTCATACGGCGATTCGGTACCGCAATACGCGCACGCCAAGCGTTGCGACCCGGGGTCCCAAACCGCTTGGGCACCGCAGGCCGGGCAGGCATGTTTGGCGAGCGCGGTGGCTTCAGTCATAAGCGAGCCTCGTAGCCTCGAGTCGCCGAGCGAGGCCCCGTGTCCCTGCGCGGGGTGCTCGAATGGCCTTCGGCCACCCTTCGGGTCGGGCTGCGCACCCTGCTCGAGACACGGGCCTCGCTCTCAAGACGCGACTCATTCGTCAGCATTGATTGTTGTGGTGATGCCTAGTCGGCCAGATAGGCGTCGAGCGCGGCGCGCTTGATGCGGTGGCTACTGCCGATCTTCTTGGCCTTCAGCTCGCCGGCTTCGATGATCGCCATGACGTCGGACTCAGGCACACCGAGCGCCTTGGCAACGTCCGCCGGCGTCATCAGGTCAGGCAGCAAGGGCGCGCCTGCCGAGACCGCCGCTACGGTTGCCGTACCCGCCGCCGCGTCGCCCGCGGCCGCCGCACCGGTACCAAGGCCCAGGCCACCGCCTTGTTGTTGCATCATCTGCTGCGCAATGGCGAGCCCCACCGCCATTTCGGTGGCCATGCCGCCGGCACCACCACCGCCGCCACCGCCGGTCTCCATGCCCTTGCCCATTTGGAACTTGACATAGTCGTTGAGGTTGCCCACCGCGGCCATGCTCGAGCGCTTGTCGATCGCCTCTTCCACCTCAGGTGGCACGGAGACGTTCTCGACGATGAAGCTGGCGATCTCGATCCCATACTTCCCGCTCACCACCGGGTTGATCAGAGGCAAAAGCGCATCGCCGAGTTCCATGTAACGGGTCGCGGCGTCGAGCACGGCGACCTTGGATGTGGCCAGCGCGTCGCTGAAGACACTGATCACGCGCGAACGCATGGTCTCGGCAAACTCATGGAGGCGGAAGTTGTGATCCGAACCCGCGACCTCCTTGAGAAACAGCTTGGGGTCGACAATTCTGAAATCGTAGGTTCCGAAGGCACGCACCCGAACGATCCCGAAGTCGCTGTCGCGCATCATGATCGGGTTGGCGGTACCCCACTTGTTGCCCGTGAACAGCCTCGTGTTGAGGTAGTAGACGTCGGCCTTGAACGGTGACTCCAGCCCGTAGCGCCACGACTTGAGGCGGGTAAGAATCGGAATGTTGTCGGTCGTGAGCGTGTGCTTGCCGGGATCGAATGTGTCGCCGAACTCACCAAGGTAGACGAACTGAGCGACTTGCGACTCCCGAACGATGAGTTGCGCACCATTCTTGATCGCCATGTCTTCGTCCGGAAACCGGTACGAAAGCACGTCGCGAGAGTCGTCGGTCCATTCGATGATCTCGAGTAGCTCGCCCTTGATGAAATCCAGTAGTCCCATGTTTTTTTCCTCAGTGTTTCGGTGGGGGGAATGAGTGATTCTAGCCCAGGTTATTCATGACGATCGCAGCGAGAGAGCGTAGGCGCCTGTGGCCGCAAGGCTTGCGAGCGAAGGCGACGAAAACGTACTGTCTGTACGTTGAGGAAGCCTGAATGAGCGAAACGCAGCAGACGCTGGTGATTACGCTCTCGTAGCCGGTTGCTCATGAATAATCCGGGCTCGCGTGTGGTGATCAAGAACCAGTCCACATGACGATGCCAAGCGTGATCACGAGAGCGCCAATGATGCCTAGATCGGCCCAAGCCGGAAGGAAGTCCGTGCCCACGAATGGGTTGCTCTTGCGACCCGTAAAGTGCGTCCAAAAGCAGGATCCGAGTACCGCGCTGACACCCACTGTCGCGGCTATGCTCGCCAGCACCAGGAGCACGGCAAGCCAAAACGCTTCTCCCCGAAAAGTACCGTCGGTGAGGGCGCGCAAGGAGGCGTTGAGGATACGCATGAGAAACGCCGACAACATGTTGACGACGATGGCGGCGAGACCCAACAGGCGTACCCGCTCGAGGTCAGCGTGCGCCATTTAGATTGGCCCTCCGTCGCGCGGCGTTCGGGCCGCTCGATTGATCGTTGGCAACTCGGATCAACCGCCAACGAACCGGCACAGATTGGCGGCGAGAATGGCAGCGTAGTTGCCGATGGCGTAGCCCAGCAGCGCCATGAGGATCGACACTGGAACCAGACTCTCGCGGTGTGCCGCGGCAACGATAGGCGCCGAAGCCGCACCGCCGACGTTGGCGGCCGAGGCGATGGCGGCGCTGTGCACGTCGACCCGAAACAGCCAGGCACCCGCCAGACAGAAGAGGCCGTGGATGCCGATCCAAATGAAGGCACCCGCGAGAAAGGCTGGCGCTTCGCCCAGGCCGGCGAGGGACGCCCGTGCTCCCATGGTGGCCACGAACACGTAAACGATGGCCATCGCCAGGTTGTGCGAACCAGGGATGTGCTTGGCCTTGGTGAAGGACAGCGCAATGCCGAAGGTCGTCACCAGCAACACCTTCCAGGTGCTGGCCGAGATGACCTTCTCGCCGTCGAGCACAATCTCCGGAATGTGTGGCGCGAACACGGTCGCCAGCCACGTAACCCCGGCGGCGATCAAGCCCAGGTAGAGGTAGTCGGTCATCGCCGGTGGCCGCTCTTCTTTTTTCTCGGCCGCGGCGGCGGCTTCCATCTTCTCCAAGCGATCTTCCTTCACCCGCGCCCAACGGTTGAACTTCTCGGCAAAGGACTTCGAACCCAACAAGATCGGTAGCCAAACGATGTAGACCGCGTTGTCGGCCAACACCGCGAGACCGAACTGCTCCTCGCTGGTGTTTACCGCTTCGGCCACAGCCGCCATGTTGCCGGTACCACCAATCCAGCTACCGGCCAGCGCGCCGAAGCCGGTCCAGGCGTCGGGTGACAGCCACTGGTGCACCACAAAGTACGCAACCGGCGCACCCACCACGATGCCAGCGGTGCCCATCAGCATCACCATCACCCCTTTGCCCATCACCCGTACGGCGGAACCCACATCCACGCCGAGCAGCATCAAGGTAATGAACATCGGTAGGCCGAAGGTGCGGAGTACGCCGTAGACCGGTGAGTCCGACGGAATAACCCCCGTATTGTTGAGAATCACCGGGGTGGTGTAGATGAAGATCAACGGCGGCACGTAGTCGAAGAACTTCGCACCGGTGGTCTTCTGAATCCAAAACCAGAACGCCGCCACCGCCACCAGTGCGGTGAGCACGCCCTCGGGAGAACCGATCAAGGCTGCCGCTGTGTTTTCGTTCACGCCGCCAGGTTATCAAAGGTCATCGGCTGATGATTGCAAGACTGCTTCGAGGGCGGGTGTCAACCATTCCGCGAGTCGCTGATTGCCGAGCGCCGTGTAGTGACATTCGTCGATGAACAGATCCCACGAACGCGGCATGAGCGCGGCGAGGTCGACCAGCGGCACGCCCAGCTCGCGGGCGATCTCCCGGGTCGTGTCGTTGAAAGCGGCCATGCCCCGGACCAGCGACGGCGGGTCGGGCGGGCGGACGCCGCGCGACCATAGGGCATTGGCCAGCACATAGCGCGACTGCACTTCCTTCGTGGGTTCGGGTTCGTACATGGTGGGCTGGGTGAGCAGCACCAACGGCACACCATGAGCCTGGGCGACCGCGACGATCGACCGCAGGTTCCGGGCAAAGGCCTGCCGCGCCGGAAAGTCTTCGTAGGCGAGAATCACCTGCGATTCGTCGGCGATGGGCCACACTCGGCGAGTGGGTGTGCGCAGGCTACGCGCCCAAGCGCGCAGGTAGCTGCGCGGCCGGCGTGACGCCAAAACGGGTTGCTTGAGGTGCCGGCCATCGGCCCGATACCCAGGTTCAAAGCCACCGAGGAAGTCATTGATCGCATGCATGACCACGACCCCCTGCGGAGCCAGATCGACGACTTGATACTGCAAGCGCCCAAGCGTGAGCGGGCTCGTGGTACCCGAAGCGCCACCATTGAGGATCCGCATCGGCACCGCGAGCCGCTCGGACAGCACGGTTCCCACAGCTTCTGGGAACGTTTGCTCGAGCGTAAGACCATAGTTCTCCGTGGTCGAACCGCCCAGGAACACCAGGGTCTTCGTTCCAGGCGCCGTCGACGCTGCCAGCGACGGGCCACGCATCCCCAATTCATTGAGCCGGACAGTGACGGTTTCGTTCTCGATCCCGGTGAACGTATCGACCAAGCCCGGGTGAGGAATGCGGTACGCCAGCGGGTCATAGACCCGCCGGGGCGGTCTCGGCGCGAAAGTCGAGCGGGCGACCCATTCGGCCAGTAGCAACGGTGCTACGACCGAGATCGCCACGATCATGAAACGGCCAAGTCGAAGTGCCACGCGGTCGAAACGGGAAGGCATGGGCGGATGGTAGCGCGGACGGGGTTTTCGTTAGGCTTCGCCATC
This sequence comes from Candidatus Multivoradales bacterium, assembly GCA_965250305.1. Classification (GTDB taxonomy): domain Bacteria; phylum Acidobacteriota; class Thermoanaerobaculia; order Multivoradales; family J023; genus J023. The sequence goes on from CBDFNS010000020.1 coordinate 612,515, forward strand.
CGCTTCGAGGTCAGCGAAACAATGCGCTAGCGCGGTCGCCGGCGCTCCCGCCGTGGCCCAGACGTAGAGATTGGTCCCGATCAGGATCGGTGCCAAGTACCACCATGCGAGCGTGCGCTGGAGTCGGATTCCTGGTCGAGCCTCCCAAGCTCGGCACGACAGAACGTCGCGATCGAGTCCGCTGTGGACCGGTTCCGGCTCCGAAACAACGCACCAGTCTTCCACAACGCGATTAGGGCCGTCGTCGCGCTCGAGACGAGAATCTAGATTCTGAGCCAGGGAATCGTCACCCACGCGAGCGTGGCGAGGATCACGCCGGTCGCCCGAGCGCGAACCCCTTCCACATGCCTGGGAATGGAAGAAGGTCTAGCGGACGAACCGCATGATCGCGGGAAGGGCCAATCGAACTGATCAGTTGGTTCTGGCCCCGTTTTCGCGGGTTTGGTGTTGGTCCTGATACACGGGCAAACCAGCCGAGATTTGGCTTCGAACCCAGCTCGGCCCGCCTCGACCCACGGAGACCGCGATGATTACCAGCAGACAAGGCAGCGCTCCATTCCTTCCGGTCTCCCGATCGTTGCCATGCATTGGACGCCGTGGCGATCGCGTCGCGGTTCACGGATCGACGTCGCACCGCGTGGGTTTGCTGTGGGCCAACCGCGCACTGCGGGTGGCGGTGGCGGGAGAGTTCTTGGGTCACGGGCTGCTGGCGATTCACGGCAACGAGGCGTGGATTCCATTCATCACCCTGTTCGGTTTTTCAGCGGAGATCGCGCCGCGGATCATGACGATGGTCGGGACGCTCGACGTGGCGCTGGCCTTGCTGGTCCTGGTCCGACCGACACGGCCGACGCTGGCCTGGATGGTGTTCTGGGGCTTTTTCACCGCGCTGCTCAGACCCTTGACTGGTCACTCCATTCTCGCCTTCATCGAGCGTGCCCCGAACTGGGGCGCGCCCTTGGCCTTGCTTCTGCTCCATCGATCCAGCCACCGGTGACGACACCGGTTTGTCACGATACTTCTGTAGCCAAACGAAAGGAAAAGAACCATGAAAAAGATCCTCGAAAGTTGGTGGGGCAAAGTGCTCTTCCTGTTGATGGTGTTCGCGTTTACCGCTAGCGCTTCCGAGCAGAAATCCGGAGACCAAAAAGCGTCGGGCGTTGCAGTCGGCAGTTCTAAATGTGCCGAGTTCGAGGCTGCCTACGTGGCCGCTGAAGGTGAAGCCGAGACGGCTGAGGAGGGTGGCGACGAAGCCGCGAACGAGGCGGCTGAGGGGGAGGCCTCCGCGGCCGAGACGAGGTGCGAGGACTGCGAGTAACACTAACTGTGCTGAGTCCATAGCGTCGATTACCGGTGGCTGGATCGGCGGTAGACCGCGGTGGCCGAAGCGAGGACAAGGCTCGACATGCGAACACGAACGGTACAAGCACACTTCAATCGTCATGGCGCTCCGGCGCTGCTCGTCGTCATCGCGATCCTGCAGATGACACTGGCTCATTCGCGGGACCTAACGCCTTGGAAAGGTGGCGGGTTCGGGATGTTCTCGACGGTGGACGCGCCCCAAACACGACTCTTGCGCTGCTACCTCATCACGGAGCACGGCGACGTCCGCGTCGCCGTGCCAGGCCCGTTAAGACGGCGCGCGAGCCGGCTTCGCGCCATGCCCGATGCCAGTGCCTTGAATGAGGTCGCGAGGGCCTTGGCGGCCACTCGATGGGTATCTGTCGACTACGACGGGAATCTCGCGATCGGTGGTCGGCTCGGGCCCATCAGCGCCGCGTCGCACCTTGGTCTCGACGCAACCGTGCGGCTGCGGACGCCAACCGCGGTACGCGCAATCGAAACCCATGAACGAACGCCCGGACCACACGAGCTGGTGGTGTTCTCCGCTGCCCGCGTAGAGCTGTGGCGGTATCGATTCGACCTCGATCCGCCGAAAATCCAGCTCTACCGCGAACGGGTCGCGGACATCGCGGCGCCGGCGCGCGAAGGTGAAGGAGCCTCATGATGACGACCCGCGTGCTCAACCGCTCCTGGTTCGATGGCACTGGCCTGCAGCGGTTGCTTTCGAAGGTGCCCGCCCTGGACATCGCGAGCGTCGATCTTACACTCTGCATGACCTTGCTGCTGTTGCTGTTTCATGTCAGCCCGTTCTGGTACGTCGCGTTGCCGGTAACGCTGCTCGCAGTGGTGGGTCTGCTGTTTCGGGTCGTCCGCGCCCACGCCAATTTCTGGTTCGCGCTCGTGGTCTTTCTGGCCTGCGGAAACCTTCAGAATTGGTACACCATCGACAATCACAAGTACCTGATCACGTACTGGTGCCTCGCCGTGTTTCTCGCCTTGCGATCAACATCGCCTCGCCGCACGCTGGCGTTCGCCGGACGTGCGTTGATCGGACTGGTGTTTCTGTTCGCAACCCTGTGGAAGATCCAATCGCCCGACTTCGTCGATGGGCGTTTCTTCACCTACCAACTGCTGGCCGACTCGCGGTTCGAGACGCTCGCCACGACCTTGCGCGCTGTACCAGCGCCGGTGCCCCGCGCCTTTCGTCGCCAGGAGCGTGAGCTGACGCGCTGGGACGCAACCGCCACCTCCGTCACGCTCAACCCGTCACCGCGCCTGGTCCTGGTCGCGCGCGGTCTGACCGTCTGGACGTTGCTCATTGAAGGTCTGATCACCCTCGCGTTTCTGTCGCCCGCGGGTCGTGGGTTCTCACGCGCGCGGCACGTACTCTTACTTTTCTTCCTCTTCTCGACCTACATCTCGGCCACCGTAGTGGGTTTCGGTTGGGTCTTGGCGATCATGGGCCTCGCCCAATGTCGTGACCGACGGATCGCGAGTATCTATTTCGTGGCATTCCTCCTCATCTTGGCCTATTCGGGCCCGTGGTCCGACTACTTCGGCGAGATCATGTCGTCGTGACAGATCTGACCGTGATGTCTGTTCTGTGTAGGAATGGATAAGCTGGCCGCTGGCCCGTTGTTGCCGGGCCGTACGCGGTCCTTGCTGCGCCCGCCCGATCAAGTCGTCCAACCGACCACGTTGGAGGTCGAGCAAGCGCCCCTCGTCATCCTCGACCAGCGTCATCAGCGATGTCGCGACCACAATGATTGCGCTGAGCTCGGCACCGACCACCGGGGCCTTCTCGGCAAGTTGGTGTGTGGGTTCGCGGGCGGTATCGTCAATGCCGCTGGCGGCGTTGGCTCGGAGTCCACTGTGTTCACCGTCGTCGACGGTTCGGCTGCGGCCTGGGCTACGAGCACCTCCGTGCGCTGGCGCATCTGGCCGAGTTGCGTCGCGATGATCTCGGCTTGCGCCGCCGTCTCGCGAGATTCCTCTGGGCCTGGCTCATTGGCAAGACGCCGCCTCGCGTCGGCGAGCGATGCGCGTGTTTTGGCGGACACGGCCAGCTCGGGGTGGGCTTGGCGACGGCTGCGTAACGCGGGTCGGACCACAAATTCAGCAAGGCGCGCTCCGCCTCCTCCGCACGGTCGATCGCGGCGCGTGCCTGGATCAAGGCCGCGGCGAGCGCCTGGCGCAGTGCGGGACGGTGATGCCGAGCTACTCGCGCCGGCCATGCCAAGCGACGGGGTGCGATCTGCGGCGCAAGCCGTTGCCAAAGACGCTCCTCGAGATCCGCGGGAGGCGCCTCGGTCTGCGCTTGCTAACTTGGACGAGCGTGTACGGGCATCGTTGGCCCTCAGGTGCAACAAAGCCGTCTTTTCCCTATCGAGCGCGTCCTTCAGCAGGATACGCCACGCTGAATCGCCCGAATCGGCGCACTGCCTTCGCTCACCGCGTTCGTACCCATCGCACGCAGCACCTCCCGCACAGTACTACTTGCCTATTGCGTGACTTATCACGTAGTGTTCACGCAGTGTCACCCGTCCGATTTTGCGCGCGAATGCGAGCTAGACTCGGGACCCTTTTCTCTTGCTGCGCGGAGTCTTGCTGTGCTCAACACCTACAACGCAACACGGTCCATCGTCCCGCTGCGCGAGGGCGGTTCGATGCCCGCGGTGTTGGAGGCCGAGGACGCCAGCCTTTTCGTCACCAAGTTTCGTGGCGCCGGCCAGGGCGCGAAAGCACTGGTGGCCGAGATTATCGTCGGCGAGCTTGCGCGGGTGCTAGGCCTGCCGGTCCCCGAACTTGCCTTGATCGAGATCGACGCTTCGTTCGGCCGCACGGAACGTGCCCTGAGATCCAAGACATCCTTCGCGGTAGCGAAGGTACCAACGTCGGCATGCGCTACCTCGACGGGGCCTTTAACTTCGACATCGCGGCGGTCGACATCGCGGCGGTCAACATCGCGGCGGTCAACATCGCGGCGGTCGACATCGCGGCGGTCGACATCGCGGCGGTCGACATCGCGGCGGTCGACATCGCGGCGGTCGACATCGCGGCGGACACTGTCGTGTCACCGGCCAGGATCCGGTACACGAGCGCGGAGGGATCATCGGGGGCCCTTGCCGGCCCCGCACTCTCGGCGGTGGGATCAGGCTGCATCGGTGATGCGCAGCATATCTCATGCGCGAGAGATATGTTCTAGAACGCCAGGGCGACGATCACCGGGTCGTGATCGGAAGAGCGGAACGGATCGGGTCGGAAGAGTGACGCCGGGTTGGTCTCGGTGTTGTAGTCGAGAATCGGCGCTTCGTCGGCATTGATGTGCCAGATCGCCGTGCCAGTGACCCGTGCGGCAAGCGCAGGCGTCGCCAAGGCGTAGTCGAGGGTACCCGATCGCCCCCGGTAGACGTAGCTGTAACGCTCCGCGGCCTCCATGTTGGTCAAACCCGTGTCGACCAAACCGCCCGCGACAAGTGCCTTGATCGGATCTTCGGCGCCGTAGGCATTGAGATCACCCACCAACAATACGTCCGAATCGCCGCTCGACGCCTGCAACGCCTCGACCCAACTCACCAGTCGGTGGGCTTGGCGGGTACGCAGGTCATTCCAACAGCCTTGGCCGTCTCGCTGATCGGTGTCCGGTCCAACGGCGCGATCACAGCTACCCTTGGATTTGAGATGGGCGACCGCGACGGTGAATCGCTCGGCGGCTGCGCCCGCACCGATGGCAAAGGTCTGGGCCAGCGGATAACGGGTCGTGAAGACCGGCTCAGGCACTGTCTTGGCGGTCCCAATCGAGGTCAAGCGATCGGACCGGTAGGCGAGTGCCACCCGAATGGCGTTGTCGCCCAAACCACCCTCGGGAGCGGGAACCGTGCGCCACGATTGACCGCTGGTTTCCGCCAAGGCTCCAACCAGTGCTTCGGCCGTACCTTCGGCGTTTTCAACTTCGATCAACGCCAGCACATCCGCCTCGACCGCGACCAGCGCGGACAACAACTTCTGCCTTTGACGCTCCAGCTCGGCCGCGTTCGACGCGCCGCGGGCACCCAGGGTCTCGAAATAGTTGAGTACGTTGAACGACGCGACCCGGACCGTGCCACCCACCGACGGTGGTGCCAGCGGGCGAGGGTTGGCGACCGCGATTCGCGGGGTCTCGGTGGGCTGAAGGACCCACCTGTCGCCTTCGCGCTCGAGCCGACCCGCCAAGCCTAAGACCCGGTCGCCGACACGCGGTGGGCGCGCTGTGCTCGGGCCGCCAACCGGGTCGCCAGCCTGTTCGACAATCAGATACGGCACCGGTTCCGGGTGCTCTCGATCGCTACCGTCGTCGAGCACCAGGGTCGCGACCTGCCCGGGATCGGCCTTTTCTACCGGGGCCATTCCATTCGTCACTTGCACCAACCGTCCGGGAACGGCCAGACCCAAACGGCCCCGGCGCCCGAGGGCGTAGAGATCCGTGATGGTCATCGGTCCATCGATGTCGACGACCGTGCCGAGGTGGGCCTCGAGTACGGCGATGTCGGCCGGGAAACGGATGCGCGGGTGCTCGGGAACAGGCTCACCAGCGAGCCCCCTACAGGCAATCGAGAAGATCGATAGGATCACGAAGGTAGACCGCAGCGCTCGTGTGAACATGACCTCAATCTACTCGACGCCACACGGAACGTCGAGGCCTCGCCTCCCGCGCGACCAGCATGCGATACGCTTGTGAAGATGTCCGAAACCATCTACTTGATCGACGCCAGCCCCTATATCTTTCGCGCGTTCTTCTCGATCGACGCGGCGATGGCGACCCCTGGCGGTCGCCCGGCGAATGCCGTCTACGGATTCACGCGCTTCTTGATGAAGCTCATGGACGACGAGCAACCCAGCCACCTCGCTGTTGCGTTCGACAAGAGCCTCAACACCAGTTTCAGAAACGAGATCTACCCGGCCTACAAGGCCCAACGCGAGCAGCCGCCGGAGGATCTCGAAGCCCAGCTCGAATGGTGTGAGCAGATGGCCCAGGCACTCGGCGCGGCAACCTTTATTGACGAACGCTATGAGGCTGACGACTTGATCGCGGGTCTTCACCGCAATCTCGTTGCCGGCGGCCATCGGATGGTCATCGTGACCTCGGACAAGGATCTCGCCCAGCTGGTGGACTCACACACCACGCTGTGGGACTACGCCCGTGACCAACGGTACGATGCCGATGGCGTGATGGCCAAGTTCGGCGTCCGCCCCGACCAGATCATCGACTACCTGGGTCTTGCTGGCGACAGTGTCGACAACATTCCCGGTGTCCGTGGGGTGGGCGCCAAGACCGCGACGGCCTTGCTCGCCTCTTTTGACGACCTCGAGGCCCTCTATGGGGACTTGGATGCGGTCGCATCGCTGCCCATCCGCGGTGCCAAAACCCTGGGCGCCAAGCTTGCGGCTCAGCGGGAATCGGCATTCTTGTCGCGCCGTTTGGCCACGATCGCCGACGACTTGCCGGCCGCGGTAACGTTGGACGACTTGCGCATCGACGGCGCGGATGGGGAGCGCCTAGACCCCCTGCTGACCATACTTGGATTCGAACGCTTGCGTGATCGAATTCCGCGTAGGTCCGGATGAAATCACGCTTCATACGTCTGCTCGCGTGCCTGGGCTTGCTGCTGATCGCCGCCAGCCTCCTTGGATGCTCGGGGGTCGATTCTGGCACCCCCGACCTCGGCTTGCTTTACGGCCGAATCGCGCGCTACACAGGCCCTCAACGCAACCCGATCATCGTCATCCCGGGCTTCAACGGCAGTCGGCTCGAAGAAGCCCAGACCGGCCGCGTCGTCTGGGGTGAGTTCGGCGGCAGCTACGCCAACCCCCAAACACCCGATGGCGTCCTTCTTGCCGCGCTGCCGCTACGCGGCGCGGCGGTAGCCCCTCACATCTCGGCAACCAAGGTGCTCGACCGCCTGGAGGCAAAGCTCCTCGGCCTGCCACTGCACTTCAAGATCTACGACTGGCTCCTCGGTGTCTTGGGCGTCGGTGGCTATCGTGACCAGCAGCAAGCCGGTCACCTCGAATACGGCGGTGGGCACTTCACTTGTTTCCAATTCGCGTATGACTTTCGCGCCGACATCGCCGAGTCGGCGCGCCACCTGCACGCGTTCATCGAGCAAAACCGAGAATACGTGAAGGCGGAAATGTTGCAGCGCCACGGGGTGGTCGACGCCGACGTGCGGTTCGACATCGTCGCGCATTCCCTGGGTGGCCTGCTGGCACGCTACTACCTGCGCTATGGCGACCAGCCGCTGCCGGACGATGGCTCCACGCCCCCCGTTACCTGGGCCGGCGCGCGCTACGTCGATCGCGCCATCTTGATCGCACCTCCCAACGCGGGTGCTGTAGGCAGCATCCAAAATCTTGTCCAAGGCACTAAGCACGCACCGTTCCTACCGCGATACGAAGCCGCCGTGATTGGCTCGTTTCCATCCGCCTACCAACTCCTTCCACGGCCGCGCCACGGCGGGTTTGTGGATACCGAGACGGGTTCACCGATCGGCGATATCTACGACCCAACCCTGTGGCGACGTCTCGGCTGGGGGTTGATGGATCCCGAGCAAGACGCGACCTTGACCCGGATGCTGCCGGACGTAGCCGATCGAGATGCTCGCCGCCAGATTGCGTTCGAAACGTTGACAAGACACCTCCGGCGCGCGCGCCAAATGCATGCAGCGCTCGACACCCCTGCATCCCCTCCACCCGGCACCGAACTGATACTGATCGCGGGCAACGCCGAGCCGACACCCAGCAAAGTGGGGGTGGATCCAGCGAGCGGTGACGTCACGGTGCTCGAACGCGCGCCCGGCGATGGGTCCGTGCTGCGATCGAGCGCGCTCTTGGACGAACGGCTCGGCGGCCAATGGCAACCACGTTTGGTGTCGCCGATTGCTTGGCATGACGCCCTTTTCTTCGCCTCACGGCACCTTGGCCTGACCAAAAACCCGGCGCTTACCGACAACCTGCTGTACCGCCTGCTCGAAGCACCGCGCCCCCCGCGTACCGATTCATCGAAGCCTTGAGCGCAAGGGCGCCATGCGCGCCAGCGAGTCCTCCCGCCCGCCGGGCCGACTGCGCGCCAGCCAAACCCGTTCGTGTTCGGCCAGGACCGCTTCGAGCGCAACCAACAGACGGCGACGGGTAGCCGCCGACAGCTGGTCGATCGGTGTGGTGCGACCCGCCTCGATGCGCGTGAGGCCGAGACGTGCAGCCAGTGCCAGCAGATCGGCAACCCAAGCAAGTTCGTGGGGCCAATGGGCGTCCGTCGGCCCGCGCGACGCGCGCTTCTTCGCCTCGTTGGCCCGTTGTTCAATCTCGACCAGGCCATCGCGAGATAGGCCCGCGTAGCGCCCATGCTCGAGATCGTCGGCGGGCGCCATCAACAGGTGAAACAGCGCCGAGCCGTTGCGTGATGGCGTGCCGGTGGCGCGAGACAGCTCGCCCACGTCGACGAGCAGCGCACCGGGCCCATCGCTCGGGGAAGCGCCGGGAGGACCGAGGGTCGCGTCGAAGGCATGGAAATCCAGCAGTGTCGCCATCGGGACCGAGTCCAAGGGCTCCTGGCTATCACGCTGGCCGAGACCCCACGCATCGGCGTTCCAGCTCAAGGCGGCTCCGGCGAGCAGGCCTGGGTAGCTCACTGAAAGCGGTTGCCAGTGACCCTGATCACCCCAGTCGGTCATCAGGTACCCTTCAGCGCCCGCGTCTCGACCGTGACGGGCGGCGGCGGCGGCATTGCGCAGCGCGTTGCTGAGTCGCCCGCCGAAACTCAACCAACTGCTGGTACCTGGACACACGTAGAAGCGGCGCCCCGAGGCTTGGAAATGACGGACTTCCTCCGCGAAAGGGTGCTCGGCCTCGTAGCCCCATGCGAGCGCCACAATGTCGTCCGGTAACTCGGCAATTCGATCCGGATGTTGCAACACGATGTCGCCCCACATTTGAATCGTGCATCCCCGCGCCGCGGCCAGGCCATGCACCGCACGCACGAAATCGAGGTAGACGCTGGCACGGCCATGGGCTTCACACGCCGCTGCCGAGCGACCGAGGCCAAGATCGAGCGTCTCGTCCAAGCCAACATTGAGCTGCTTGCTCCGAAAAGAGGGTAAGAGCTCATCGTAGAGCTGACCCAAAAGATCGAGACTTCGTGGATCGGTGGCGCACAGGCTGAAAGGTTCCCGCCGGGCGCTGAACGGATGATCCACGCCTTCGGGACATTCCGCCAACGGACGATAGGCGTCGTGGACCAACCAACGATGAAAGTGCCCAAAGCTGTTTTGATTGGGCACCAGCGTTACACAGTGGGCATGGCAATGGTCGTCCAGCGCACGGACCTCGGCCGGCGTCCAGGGGCTCGCGGTGCGCCAGATCGATTCGTGCTGAGGATAGGCAAAGGTGTGCTCCATGTAGAGTTGGAGCTGGTTGACCTTCCAATCCGCCAACCGCTCGACCAAAGCAAAAGCGGTCGCCACGGTGGGCACCTTGTCGCGACTGATATCCAGCAGAACGCCTCGGTGCGGGAAGTCCGGGCGATCGTCAATGTCGACCACGGTCACCGTGGCTGGCGACGGCCGGGCCGGGTCGTGGCACAAGCGCAACCACTGGGCGAGCATCACCGCGCCGTAGAACCAACCCGCCCGGCTCGCCGCGACGATTTCGATCTGGTCCGCGGTAACGCGAAGCCGGTACGACTCATCGGTACACCCGCCCTTCGCCGCAGGCCGCACAGCGAGCGTGATCCGTGTTCCCCCAACGCCGCCGACCTGGCAACCTTGATGCTCCAGCGCTCGGTGGAGACGGGCGCGCGCGGGATCCGATTCCATTCCTGTAGCCATCGTTACGATCTCGATGGGTTCACACAAAGTCAACACCTCCGTGCCAACTTCGGCAGATCGCGGGGGCGGTACCAACAGCGCGGTGTTACAACGAGTCATAACCACATTATTGACCAGCTGACGGCAGCAGCTTGCGATACGATCGTTGTTACGGGTGATCGAAAACGTCACGACAAGAGGCTGGTGGATTGGATCCACGGTCGGCCGTCGCCACAGACGCACGCACGAGGGTAGTCCCGAGTTGACCGAGAGCACGACCATCGACACACCGCCGTCACCGGGTGTGGGCGGACTACGGGCCCGCTTCACCGCGTTCGTTGTCGATCAATTCCCCTTTGCCAGCACGCTTGCGCGCGCTGCGCTCGACAGCTGCCTGGCCGCGCACTCCAGCGGAGGTCCCGAGGCCCTCGAAGCGGTGCGGTCACGGCTGCGAGATGAGATCGCTCGCCTCTTGGTTCAAGAGGAAATGCCCGAGTGGCTGGAGACCGTGCCCGGCGAGACCATCGCGGAGCGTCTTGCCCAAGCAACCTCCCAACTCGCCGAAGCGTGCGATGGCTTCCTGTGCCGGGAACAGATCTCCGCCTCACTGACCCCGGACGAGCGGCGCGAGCTTTTGCGTGGCATGGTCTTGACCCGCGCAGTCGACAACCAGCTCAAGAACCTGTTCACCAGCGGTGTCCCATACGGCAACAAGCGTTTTCAAGGCAAAGGGTACCGCTCCCTCGGCCAGGAAGCGATCTTTGGCGCCTGCTTGCTTCTGCGCCGGGGCGATGGTTGGGGCAATGCGCGCGAAGGATGGCGCGGTGACGTCGTCGCTCCACTGATTCGCGACCTGGGCGCCGTGTTGGGAATGGACTCGGGGCCACGCATGGTGCGGTCTGTGCTCAACGCTCAGGTGGGGAAGGCGGGTTCGCCGATGGACGGACGCGACTTTCACCTCGGCGACTTGAACCGCGGAGTCTTGCCCCCGGCCGCGCCACTGAGCATTGCCGCCCTCAACGTCGCCGGTTTGGCCTACGCCATGAGGCAGGAAGGTCAAGGGCGTGTTGCGGTCTCGTTCATTGGAGAAGGCGGATCGTCGCTCGGTGAGTGGCACGAGGCGATCAATGTCTGCGCTGTACAGCGTCTACCAACCGTTTTCTGCATCCAAAACAACCAGACCGCGCTCTCGACACCGGTCGCCGAGCAATCCGCCGTGCGGGCCTTCGCAGACAAGGCCGAGGGATATGGCATACCGGGGCTGCGGGTTGACGGCACCGATCCCGAAGCCATCGCAGTCGCCTTCGGTTGGGCCGCCGATCGTGCGCGGGCGGGTAACGGCCCGGCCCTGATCGAGCTCATCTGCATGCGAATGTGTGGCCACGCACATCACGACGACATGCTCTACTTGGGCCGTGAGCCCGAGGCGGGTTGGCGATACCCGGCATGGCAGGAGGGGGGTTATGCCGACCCGAAGGCGTACGCTTTTTGGTCCAAACGGGACCCGATTCACCTCTACGCCGAGCGGCTCGAGGCCGGGGGTCTGATCGGCCCCAACGACCTGGCGCAGTGGAAAGAAGAAGCCGAAAGGGCAGTCGCCGTCGAAACGAAGGCACTAGGCGACGCACCCTGGCCGGAAGCCATCTCGGTCGGCGAAAACGTCTTCACCAACCAGGCAACCGTCCAGCGCCCAGAGGTCCTGGGCAACCGCCCCGGGGCAGCGTTGGTGGCGCAAGGCCTGCCGATCGTGGAACCCGCACCCGCCTTTGACGCCAAGGGCCAGACCTTTCTCGAAGGCGTGATGCTGGGGGTTGGCGATGCCCTCGAAAACGATCCGCGTACCTTCGTCTTTGGCCAAGACGTCGGCGGCGACTACGGCAACGCCTTCCTCTTGCTTCGGCCACTGCTCGAACGATTCGGCGCACGCATCGTCAACGCACCACTTGCCGAAGGTTCAATCCTTGGGGTCTGCGTGGGCGCCGCACTCGGCGGACTTCGGCCCATCGGTGAGATTCAATTCAACGACTTCGTCGCCACCGGTTTCAACCAGCTGGTCAACAACGCCGCGAAAATTCGCTACCGGTGGGGTGCTTCTGTGCCCATGGTCTTGCGCATGCCGTCCGGTGGTTTGCGCAGTGCCGGGCCGTACCACAGCCAGAACACCGAAGCCTGGTTCTATCGGACTCCCGGGCTCAAGATCGTCGTACCATCAACGCCCGCCGATGCACGCGCCCTGTTCGCCGCGGCGGTCGCGGACCCGGATCCCGTTCTGTTCTATGAACACATCGCGCTCTACCGCGAGCCGAGCATCAAACAACGACTCGACGATGAGGCTCCCACGCCCCTGCCCCTGGGTCGGGCAGCCTTACGCCGCAGCGGTGACGACATTGCGATCGTGTCCTACGGCGCCTATGTTCACCGCGCCTTGACCGTCGCCGAGCGGCTGGCGCAAGACGGTATCGAAGCATCGGTGCTCGACCTACGGAGCCTCGTGCCACTCGACCGCGAAACCCTGCTACGCGTCGCGGGACATTGCGGCCGGATTCTGGTCGTCCACGAAGACAGCCGTCGGGGCTCGATCGGTGAAAGCGTCGCGGCCATTATCCAAGAGGAAGTGTTCGAGTACCTCGACGCGCCGGTGCGTGTTCTCGGTGCACTCGACACGCCGGTGCCCTACGCGCCGTCGCTGGAAGAGGCTTTCTTGGTCTCCAACGACGAGATCGAGCACGCTGCACGTTTGCTCGTGGCGTACTAACGCTAACCAGCGCTACGCCTCAGACCGACTAGCGGTGTACTCGCTACGTTGGCCGAACGGAAATCCCCCTCGATCCCCCTTTGAAAAAGGGGGGGGGTCGGACCCCGCAATCCGTCTCCCCCCCCTTTTTCTAAAGGAGGGCCAGGGGGGATTTTCTGCAAGGCAAGCTCTGCATTCAACATTTGGCTCATTCATAAAGATGTTGGTAGGTCTAGTGACCTACCTCGCCCCGAGCCATCGGGCGAGACGCTCGATATCAGCGTCGTTGTGCCAGCCGTGCAAAGCGATTCGCAGGTAGCCCTCACGGACCGACGCGTGAACACCCTGGCGAACGCCGGCCTGCAAGATGGCATCGAGACCGGCAGGCCCGCGGTCACCATGGTGAAGAGCAATGATGGAGCCCAGCCGCCCACGGGCATGAAGCTCGGCCAACCGCTCGGCTTCCGGGCGCCAGGTTGGAACATGGGCCACCGCGTCGATCAAGGCCGCACCGAGACGCTGGACGTGAGCCTCGATGGTAACGACCCCCGCGTCACCAATCAGGCGCAAGCCGGATTCCAGGGCAGCGCAGGCGAGTAGGTTGGGGGATCCCGGCTCGAGACGGATACCATCGGCCCGCCATGCGCGGTCAAAGTCGGTGTTGGGGCGATCGAAGTTGGTTGCATCCTCAACCGACAGCCAAGACCCTGCCGGCACCAGTTCCTGGCGCAGCTGTGGGGACGTCCAGAGCATGCCCAGACCCTGCGGAGACAATAGGCCTTTGTGCCCGCCGGCGCAAAAGGCACTCACGCTGGCGAGCGAGGGTTGAAGCGTCCCCGCGCCTTGAATGCCATCGACCACCAGATGAACACCACGAGCCTGGCAACCGCGACCCAAGACCTCGAGATCGAGCACAACGCCATCTTGAAAACGGACCCAACTCACCGCCAAGACACGTGTGCGGGGTCCCAACGCGTCGAGCAGGCGCTCTTCCGGTGCGATTGGCCCTGATGGCGGCGTTGATCGCCAGGCCTCGGCGCCGGCAGTGTGACCGGCCCACAGTGGAACCTCGCGAAGGCGAACACCGCGGCGATCGAGTGCCTTCCAGGGCCAGACGTTGGACGGAAACTCGCCTCGCGGCACCAGAACCTCGTCACCTGACCGCCAATCCAATCCCAAAGCGACGGTGAGCAGCCCGCTCGATGTGGTGGTCGTGAGCGAGATATCGGCGGAATCGGCACCGATGACCGCCGCCGAGGCAACGCGTGTTGCCGCTGGTAGGCCCTGGAAGTCCTCTTGCCACCGCAGGGTCCAAGGCTTGGTTTCCCGCGGCAAGAACACCCGCACCGCTTCGGCGGCTGCGCGCGAAACCGGGCCTTCGGCGCAATGCATGACCCAGAGAACCTCAGGGTCGAGGTCAAAGGCGGTGCGGGGGAGTGGCGTGAGGTTCATGGCGCGCCGGTGGCTGACCGGGCGACCATTCTACTCGCTATCCCTACAGGGCTTGACCTCGACCAAGACTTGACCTCGAGCGCTGTCGCGTTCATCCTTCCAACTGCTTCAAAGGAGACCGCGCGATGGCTGACAATGACACGCGATTGAGGGATAAGGTCCGTTGCTCCTGGTGCGGTGACGACCCGCTCTACGTGGCGTACCACGACGAGGAGTGGGGCGTTCCCGTACACGAGGACCAGATGCTCTTCGAGTTCCTGGTGCTCGAAGGCGCGCAGGCCGGCCTGAGCTGGATCACCGTATTGCGCAAGCGTGCGCGCTACCGCGAGGTGTTCGACGCCTTCGACCCCACCGCCGTTGCAAGGTACGACGACACCAAGGCGGCGACGCTATTGGCCGACCCTGGCATTGTGCGCAATCGACTCAAAGTGGCGAGTGCCACGCGCAATGCCAAGGCCTTCCTTGCGGTTCAAGCGGAGTTCGGTACCTTCGACGACTACCTCTGGCGTTTCGTCGATGGCCAACCGGTGCGCAACACGTGGCGCACCATGGCCGAGGTCCCCGCCAGCACCCCCGTCTCGGATGCACTGAGCAAAGACCTCAAGCGGCGCGGTTTCAACTTCGTCGGCACCACCATCTGCTACGCCTTCATGCAAGCGGTCGGCATGGTCAACGACCACCTCACCGATTGTTTTCGCTACTCGGAAGTCTGACCCAAGGCCGGCTCCCCCGTGCGATGCTCATCGAGCCAGACGCGAATTGCGGCCCGCAGCTCAGGCTGTGGAGCCCGGTCTGTCCCTGTCTTCTCGAGTTGCCGTAGCGCGGCCTCAGCCAATGCCACACACTCCTCTGAGTCATCCTCGGGCATGGGCAGGCGCGCCAGACAGCGGGCCAGCGCAAATCGAACACTCGACCACTCGACCCCGTCGGCATCGTCACGCATCGGAAGCAGATCATCGTGGGAAAGCGCGTACATCGCGGCGGCCAGCAGCGGGTCTTCTCGTTGCTCGAATACCAGGCGCGCCAGATCCTCCGGATGGCCCATCGTGCGATCGAAACTTCGCTGGCACATGGGCATGCGGCTAAGTCGGGCGCGAGCGATCTTCCGGAAAAAGGTATCGATATCGCATTGCATGTCTTGATGGATCGCCAAAAGCGGCCCTTCAGGACGAAGCCGCAGACGCTGGAGTACAGCGCGCGATATGTGTTCTGGTCGGTTGTCGGACATCAAGCCCCACCAATAGGCGCGCTCGTGGTGGCGTGTCGTTGGTGCCCAGCGAATATCCGCAGGCTCCTTGGTTCGGGGCTTCATGGCCAAGACGGCTTGGGTGGCTGCGCTGGGTGTGGACATACCTATCGAACTCGCGTTCATCGAACTGCTCCTCGTAACGGGCCTGGTTCTGGTTCGTCGCCGGGCGGGAACACACTTGTGGTCTCTTGCCCGTAGGGCGTCTACATGGCGGCTTTTGTTACGGCTTTGGTAATAGAAAGCGAGAAAACCGCGCGAAACGGTCCATCACAAGGAGGATTTATCCAACAGCAAGCACCAGCCGCGGCGCTTCAGGTCACCAATATCGGCCGTCTCGGTGGCCGCTCGGTGGTCGCTCACAGTCCATTAGCAGGGTGCGAACGACGCGGGCGCCTGTCAGTCCGACGCCGAGGATGCACCCAGAAACGCCCGCAGATCATGCGCAGTCTCTTCCGGAAGCTCTTCGTGGGGAACATGGCCGGCATTGGCATAGATGCGCAGCTCGGCATTCGGCAAGTCGGCCACAAAGCGCTCGGCCACCGCGGGTGGGATCCAGGTGTCGTGCGCACCCCACATCACCAGCGTCGGTTGGGTGATCTTGGGGATCTCGGCTTCGTGGTCTTCCCAAGGCGTCGCCAAACGGGCCACCAAGGCGTCGCGGTTTCCCTCCCGCAACAACAGACGATAATGCCGCTCGATCAATTCCGGGGTCACCAACGCATCATTGGCGTAGACATCCTGTAGACCACTCGCCACCAAGGCACGCGGAGTGACCTTCCGCAACAGCCGCTTGACCACCGGTACCCGCCCCGCCTCCAGGACGGTGGCCGAGCCGTCGATCGATGCGTAACCGGCCGCATCCACCAACACGAGCTTGCGCACCCGCGCCGGATGGGCGAGCGCATACCGCCACGCAATCCAGCCGCCCAAGGAATTGCCGGCAAGGTCCACCGGCTGGTCAACGCCGAGCCGATCGAGCAATGCGTCGAGGGTGCGCACCGACCGCGTAACACTGTAGTCCGCATCGGCATTGGGCCCGGTGAGGCCAAATCCCGGAAGGTCGAAGCGAATGACACGCGCTTGCTCGCGCAACGCGTTGGTCCAGCCGTCCCAGGTATGGAGTGACGACGCTGTACCGTGGATCAAAACCAGCGGCGGGCCGCTGCCCTCGTCTTTCACGTGAAGCATCGCGCCATCGACGGCGAGGAACTGCGATGCGTTATCGGCATACGCTTCGCGAACGATGGAAAGCGGCAGGTCACTACGGTAGTTGAGCGCCAGAAAGCCGCAATTCATCACGCCGAGCAAGAGCAGCAGGGCCAGGACCACCTTACGCATGGCAAGCCCTTCGCGCAGGGCTTGGGTCTGGTTTCGCAAGGCAACGCACAACGCATGAGAGCCTACTACGGTCCGGCATACAATCACGTCCCTATGACCCCACTGGAGCAACCCGACGGCGAGCATCAACGACGTCCGAGCCGGCGCGTCTTGGCCGCTACGGCTGTGGTCGCGGTTGCGATCATGGCGAGCTTGACGCTCGTAGCCGCACACAAGGCCGCACGTTCGGAGTCCGCACATTTCGACGACGCCGTTCGCAAGCTCGTGAACCGCACAGCCACCCTCGAACGACAGGCTCTTCGCGATCCTCCGGCGCCGCGAGAACCGAAAACCGCAGGCACGGATCGCAAGCCACCAATCAAGATCATTATGGTGATTGATCCGGCGGTACGCGCGGACCGACTCTCCCCGTACGGGCACCCACGGGCGACGGCGCCCTTCAAGGCACAACTGGCCGCTCGGGGCACCATTTTTCAGTACGCCATTGCCGCATCTCCCTCGGCGCGGCCCGCGCTGGCCAGCGTCATGACCTCACTCTTTCCCGCGACCTCCGGTGTCCGAACCGCCCGAGATCGGCTCGACCCAACGCTGGCTACGCTGGCTACGGCGCTCGGGAAAAGCGGCTTTTCGACCGCTTGTTTCATCGCCAACGAGGCGACCTCGGCATCGGGCCTCTTCGAGGACTTCGACGAAGTACACCATGGCCTGATCGGCGATGCGCCCACCTCAGCGGTGGTGGGAGATGCACTCTTCGCATGGCTGGAGCAACACCGCAACGACAACGCCTTCGCCTTGGTCCATACCGTCGGTGCAACAGGCCCTTTTGACCCACCGCCACCGTTCGACACGTGGTCTCGGATGATGCCATCCGCGCAAGCCCTCTTGGACCCGGTAGCGCAACGAAACGATCTTGACCCGCCAACCGTCTCGACCCCGACCCGCGAAGGCCGTCGGCTCCGCTATGACGGCATGCTAAGGCAACTGGACCAACAATTCGGTCGTCTACCTGGCATGCTTCGGCGGCTCGGGATTGGTGACGACACCTTGATCGTCTACCTTTCCACGCACGGCACCCATCTGGGTGAGCATGCCCGTGGATCGGCCGGGCTCTGGGGCCCTGGACCGCCGTCCTACGCTCAGGCGGTGCGGGTTCCCGTGATCATTACTTGGCCCAAACGCGTGGCCGCCGGCAAACGTGTCGCAACGCCGATTCACCTCATCGACATCATGCCCACCGTGCTGAGCCTGGCCGGGGTGCCGATCGAACGCCTCGCCCTGCAAGGGCGGTCCCTGGTGCCGCTGCTTGCCGACGAGACCCCCGCCGAGGTCGAGCGGGAGTTGGCGTCGCGCATTCTCTTCTCTGACGGCGGAGAGGAATCGGACCCGGACGGCGGCTGGGGATCCCTGTACTTCCGTGGTTGGCACCTTCTAGAGTCTCCCGACTTCGAGACCACGAAGATCTTCGCGTACCGTGGTGACGAAGCCGAGCGCCGTCCCGCGCACCGCGGCGCGCTTCTGCGCCACTTCGCGCGCCATGGTCAGGATCACATGCGAGCCATCCAGGAAGGCAACCAAGCGCTGGGCACCGCACTGCGCAGCACCGTCCGTGAGGATCCAAGCGCCAACCACGAAGATCGAGCGCTGGCCGCGCCGCAAGCGGTCAACTGATCGCCACCTGCAGCAAGGTCAATCGTCCTGAACCACCAGGGCTTTGATGTCCCCGCGGAAAAGGCGTCGAATGCGCAAAAGGAGCATGACGGCAACCGTGCTCAAGCCTACGGTGAGGCCCCACCAGAGGCCACGCGGCCCATGGCCGAAACGAAACGCGACCATGTATGCCAACGGGAAGGCGAGAACCCAATAGCCGACCAAGGCGATGATGGCTGGAATACGGGTGTCGCCTGAGCCGCGCAAGACGCCGGCGCCTACGACCTGCAAGCCGTCGAACACCTGGAAGAGGGCAGCGATGGGTAGCAGCGTTGCCGCCAGCAGTGCAACCGCATTCTCCGAGGTGTAGAGGCGGGCCAACAAGGTCGGAAAGAGGCCGTAAACCAGGGCGAAGAGCGTCATGACCCCACCGCCAAGGAACAAACTGATCGCTGCCGAGCGCCGCGCGGCGGGCATATCGCCCCGGCCCACGGCATTGCCTACGCGGGTTGCCGCGGCACCCGCGATTCCCAGCGGCACCATGAAAGATAGCGCCGAAATATTCAGTGCGATCTGGTGGGCGGCCAAGGCGCGAGCTCCTAGGTGTCCCATGGTCAACGCCACCGCGGTAAACAGCCACATCTCGAGCGACGTCTGAATTCCGATCGGAATGCCCAACGCCAATGCCTGGCGAAACCCTCTGAGACGAAGGGTACGGAACCGGCGCGCGGGCCAGATCCGGCGAAGGGTCGGCCAGACCAATCCCATGAGGGTCAACAGCAGCACCCACCGGGAGATCGATGTCGCCAGGCCAGAGCCGGCAACGCCCAAACGGGGCATCCCAAGGCGACCGAAGATCAGTGCGTAGTTGGCGAAGACGTTGACCACGTTGGCGACGACGATCGCCACCACGGCGGGCCGAACAATGCTCATCGCCTGCAAGGTTTGGCGAAAAACAATGAAGAACATGAACGCGACCACGCCGGGGGCAAGAGCCTGAGTGTAGCTCACGGTCAACGCGGCGACCTCGGGCTGTTGACCCGCGAGGCGTAAGAGCCCTTCTGGAAACACGTGCAACAAAAGAAGCGGTATCAAGACCACCGACGTCAGCACCAGTCCACGCTTGAAATGGGTCGCGACACCACGCCAATCGTCCGCGCCGACCGCCTGGCCCACCAGCGGATCAAGCACCATGAGCATCCCCATGGGAAGGACCAGGAAGCCAAACGAAATCGTATGGCCGAGGGCGCCAGCGGCCAACGCCAGTTCCGAGTCACGCCCGAGCATCATGGTGTCGACCGTACCCATCAACATCATCCCGACCTGAACCATAACCACGGGCGCTGCCAACCCCAGTACCGCGCGCCCCTCGGCACGGGTATCGGGGTGGCGGAGGTGCGGCAGAAAATCAGGGAAACGTGCCATCGGGCTCCAGGGGACGAGGGCCCGGAGCATAGAACAAAGCGATGCGGAAATGCCCACTGTGCGTGCCGTCGGGTAGTGGTACGTCTTGGGCCGAAATGCTAGATTCGCATTTCAAGCACCGGCGAACGACCTGGAGAGGCAGAACATGGCGATTGTCGCCGACGATCGTGTAGTGCCCGACCACGATCCCCAGACGAGATTCCACCCAGTTCGTAGCGCCTTCGGCCCCTGGCTCTAGCCTACGTGGCCATGCATGGCCGTTACGCTGCTGCGGTCGTTCTAGCGGTCGCCTGAGCGGAGCTTCTTGGCGTCCCGCTTGCCGAAGGCGCGCTCGGTTGACTTGAGGTCGGTCTTGACCTTCTTGACGTCGCCGGCCAGCGGAAGCGACTCGGCGTCTCGCCGGTGATATCGATCATCATCTTCCGGACCTTCCGGCCGACGCCTTCGGCAACCGTCTCCGCCGCTCGCTGGCCAACGAAGCCCTCAGTCTCCAGCTTGGCCTCGGTCTCGGTGATCCGGAACAAGTTGCCCGCGAGTTCTCGCTTGCCCATGAAATCGAACAGCGTGCCACGGCCGGTGAAGCCTTTGCGAGCCTTCAACTGGGAGAGATTCATGTTGTACATACCGCGGTAGCCGGCATTGTGAAACAGACCGAACTCGGTTACGCCTGCTTGCTGTGCTGTCCCATGCAAACTCTTGGTGTGGTCGGCCAACTCAACATCGCGCGAGTCTTGGATGTACTTCTGTACGGCCTCGGCCAAGCCCGCGAAGTACGCCTGGGCGCTCGCAACCTCCGGCTTCCTGTTGTCCGCATTCATTGACACCAGGTAGCAGGCGAATCGGGTCAGCTTGAAATCGACCGTCTTACCGGTCGGCCCCTTCACTTCAGTGAAGTTTTCTGCGATCGAGATGTCGAGAGTCGTGCACGTCTGTTGTGCACGACTGATGGCCCGCTTGAAGGTGCCGTAGCTGGCGTAGCCGAGCATCTCGCTCAGCCTGCTCGCCAGCCAAAAAAACCCGCCGTTCGAGATCCCGCTATCCTCGAAGATCTCACCGTCTCCGGCGAAGTACATGCTCGTCTGGCTCATCGCTACGTTCCTCTGCCCGACAGTCTACCAGACCCAAATGCTCCACCCAGCGGAAGACGGCCCGCGTTGCCGCGGACCGTACTGGCTCGGTCCCTAACAGCCTGCGATCAAATCGGTAATGCAAGAAGCTGCTGACCATGCCGGGCTCAGTCTGTCGGCTTGGGTGCGGGCGATCCTGCTACACGCCGCACGGCGCGAGCTGAAGGGGTAGGCGACCACCGAGGGGATCGGACCCAGCGGCGGCCGCCAGGCTGTATCCGAAGGCGTGGAAGCAAAGGCCAGCGCGTGCGCCTGCGCTGAGCTGTTCCGGGCGTGGGGTGCCAATAGACCATGACGTCACCTCTCGGGGTTGCGGCATGGCCCTGCCCGTGGATACACTGATCCCAGGGAAACCGTGGCAGCACCATGCCTGGTTCAAAACGGCCAGCTCTTGCGATGGGCTGGCCGTTTTCGTGTATGCAGCGTCTCAACCGCGAAGCGCCGCGACAAGTGCGAATAGGTGACGTTTAAATTCGCGCGCGCGAATAGGCGAAACACCTATTCGCGCAGGTGCGCGGATAAGGGAACTGCCTATCCGCGCACCTACATCACGGCGCGAGCAGAAGCAGCTCTCGGTAGCCCTTCACAGAGATCTCCCGGGCGCGAAGCAATGCGCGCTGGGCAGACCGCCTAGGGTCCCCGTGGTCTCCGAAGAGCACTCGTCCAACTTCAGCGACCGATGCCCCTTGGCCGATGCCGTCGAGCGCGCGAATCATCGGCAGGAACCTCCTTCTCTCGAACCGCCTTTTCGGCCGAATCGCGATGCTCTCGACATTTACCTCATCGACTTTGGCCGCGTGCACCCGCCACCAATGCACGGCGGACCGGATGTAGGTACCCGGCGTTTAGCGGCCAGACCTAGCCGCGCCTCGAATCGATTCCGGCTGATTCTAGCCGACCGCAGGGCGCTGGAGAGCTTCGGCGCGTCACCCACGGGCAGACCGGTCCTCTTGGGCCCTTCGACTCTCCAGATCCGCCGGGTCGATCGCGAGTACTTCGGCAAGCACGAAGCCCAGCTCTTCCGGCGGGAAGGGCTTGCTGATTCGACCCAGAAACCCATACCGGCCATGGTTGGCCATGACCGGATCGTTCGAATAGCCACTGGCAACGATCGCACGGGTCTCCGGGTCGATCGCGAGGAGGCGCCGGGTGGCCTCCTTGCCACCCATGCCCCCGCGAACCGTCAAGTCCATGATCACAGCGTCGAACCGGTGGGCGGTGCCAAGAGCGGCACGGTAGGCTGAGACCGCCGCGGCGCCATCGGCCGTCAAGAGAACTTCGTATCCGAGTTTGCGAACCATGGCCCCCATCATCCCTCGAACCGCCTCGTCGTCATCCATAATGAGGATCCGGCCCGCCCGCTCGGGTTGCACTCTCCTGGGCGATTCTAGATCGGTCGCCAGCGCGTTCGAAGCGGGCAAATAGAGATGGAAGCTGGTGCCCTTACCCGGTGTTGACCGAACGGTCAAAAGCCCGTCGTGACGCTTGGCGATGGAATACGCCGAGGCGAGACCGAGGCCCCGACCTTGTTCCTTGGTCGAGAAATAGGGGTCGAGTTCCTTGGTCGAGAAATAGGGGTCGAAGATACGGTCGAGGCAATCGGCGGGGATACCGACCCCTTGATCGACAACCGACAGCAACACATACCGCTCTCGTGGCAAAGGGATCGTCGCTCCCAGAACGTTGCTTCCCCCGATGCGCACAACGCCGCCCTCGGGCATCGCTTGGGTGGCGTTGATGAGCAGGTTGTTGATCACCTGGTTGATCTGGCCCGCATCAATCTCGACCACCCAAAGGTCGTTCGGCAACTCGATCTCGGCCCGTACGTTGGCACCACTCAACACAAAGGACGCCGACTCTCGGACGACTTCGGCGATCGCCGCAGCAGCGCGAACCGGCGCACCGCCCTGGGAGAAGGTCAAGAGCTGTTGGGTTAGATCACGCGCGCGTAAGACTGCCGACTCCGTGGCGCGCAGAAGCTTCTTCTGTGGGTCAGCCATAGCGCCGCCCTGGTCGACCATCGACAGGCTGCCAAGCATCACGGTCAGGAGATTGTTGAAATCGTGCGCGATGCCACCGGCAAGCAAACCGAGGGCCTCGAGTCGCCGACCCTTGGCGAGCTCTTGGTCGATCCTCTGACGTTCCGTGATGTCGCGGAAGGCCAGAACCAGACCCGCGAACTGACTTCGCGAAGCGACGATTGGTGAGCCCGAAACCTCGACCAATCGCGGCTCGCCCACGAGCGGCGACAGCTCAACCGTTACCGGGCGCTCCAGGGCCTCGATGTCGCGGGCAACCAACAACTTGAACGGATCATAGACTTGGTGGTCGCCAATCGGCATGCGAAGCACCATCACCTCGGACAGCGGCCGCCCGATGGCCGCACCTGGCCGGTAGCCAACCAATTCCTGCGCGACTGGGTTGAGAAAGATGACCGCGCCTTCTGCATCGGTGGTCAGAACCCCATCGTCGATATTGCGCAGCGTTACCGCCAAACGCTCTTTCTCGGTGAAGACCTCGGCAACGCGTTCCTCCACCTCTTGCTCCAGGCGACGCGCGTACCGGCTGTTCGAAACCAGCCGCCGGGCCGAAAACGCCAGACTACCGAGCAGCACCGCAGTGACGAGATGAAACCAGGTCTCGAGCCAGAAGGGTTTGGCGATGACGATGTCTGCCGACTTCTGCTGGTCGCTCCAAACGCCGTCCGTGTTGGATGCCTTGGCAGAAAAGCGGTAGCGCCCGGGCGACAAGTTGGTGTAACGCACCTCGACGGCCCGACCAGCGGGATGGACCGACCAGCCATCGTCGAACCCTTCCAACTTGCTGGCCACGCGGTTACCCGGCTCATCGATCATCGACACGGCACGAACGCGAAACGTCAAATCATTTTCGTCGTAGCGAAACCGGTTGGGCTCGGACAGTGGCTGCGGCTCCCCGGCGGCCACGGTGAGGTGGTCCAACATCACGAGTGGTGCCACTCCTGGTTTGCCGAAGGCGCCCTCTCGAAGAACCGAAGCCCCACCCTCCGTGCCTACCCAGACACGTCCCCGACGATCGACCAACCAGGCGGCCCGGTTGGTTTCCCGACCCGCCAGGCCATCGCGAGTGGTGAATGAACGCAGGGTTTTCCCATCCCACTGCAAGACCCCGTTGTCTGTGCCAAACCAGACCCGATCAGCAGCATCGCGAAACACGGAATAGACCGGCCTACCGATGGCCGGAGAAACGGTCGGCACCAGAGCATCCGGCGCGGTTTGGTAAAGGCCTGCCGAGGTGCCGACCCAGTACCCACCATCCGGCGTTTCGAGCGCGGAGAACAAACTATCGCACCCCGCCGGAGCACGACACTTGTAGTGCGCGACACCAGAAGCGCCGAGCACCATCAATCCGCGGGCCGTCGACAGCACGACCGACCCACTCGAGCCCGTCAAAACCGAACGAATGTGCGCGCTGCCAGCTTCACCACCGACCGCAACAAAACGGTGCTGGCCTGTATCCCGATACAAACCCCGCTCGGTACCAATCCACAGACCCCCAATCGAATCCACCGCCACCGCCGTAACGCTGTCGAACAAGCCCGATTCAGCGCCATACCACCGCAGCGTGTCATCGACCCCCATTCGCCCCAACCCATTTCGTCCCCCCGCGATCAGGAGCTCTCCGTAATCGTTCTCGGCCAAGGCCCAAACGTGCTCTTCGAGGTTGACGGTCGCGCCCCAGGACCGAGTCGCGATGTTGCCGTCTTCCGCGACCATGGTCAAGCCTCCTGGGTGGCCGAACACCAAGGTTCCATCCGCACGCTCGACAATGGCGGTGACCTCATCATCGAGGAGCCCGTCGCGCGATGCAAGTCGTGTAAAGGGACGACGAACAAGTTTGCTAACCCCACCGCGGCGAGCAATCCAAAGGTTGTTCTCTCGGTCCAGGTACATCGCCCGCGGATCCTCGACTCGCATTTCGAGGCTGCTGAGAAGTTTGCCGTCGCCA
The DNA here is from genome assembly GCA_965250305.1 of Candidatus Multivoradales bacterium. Lineage (GTDB taxonomy): Bacteria > Acidobacteriota > Thermoanaerobaculia > Multivoradales > J023 > J023. The sequence continues at coordinate 637,658 of CBDFNS010000020.1, forward strand.
GCCTGTTCTCGTGCTGGGCGGGTCCACGTAAGCACGCCATCGCGCACAACGAAAGCGCCGCCGCGCTGGTCGGGAAGCAATGAAACCTGCGTCGCTTGAAGCGAGCTGGATCCAGCGGGTTCCATCAGCTCGAGGACACCGCCCGGTCGCCAGGTTCCCAACCAGCCAGGCCCCGCCAACCACCAACGCGGCTGCACGACACCGACCGATTTCTGCGTGGATGGATTTTCACGCGCAAAAGCTGTCAATGGTCCCGGGAGTACCGCTGGACCCACCGGCGCGAAATGCTGCCCTTCGAAGGTTGCGAGCCCACCTGTTGTGGCGACGACAATCGCATGCTCTGTGGCGTCCACGCCCACCACACGTGGGTGAGGAAGACCCGACGCCACTGACCAATGACGCCACGACCCGCCGCTCCGGTGATACAAGCCATCGTCCGTGCCCACCAAAAAGTCGGGGCCGTGCGGCGTCTCGATCGTACAAAAGGCGGTCGGGGTCCGACCCGAAGCCGCCGCGCCCGGGCCTTGTTCGGCATGCCATGCCTCGCCGTCGAAGCGGTAGAGGTCGAACGGCTCCTGGGTGGCCAAGGACCACAGGACACCCGCGGCGTCCCAGGCCAAGGCAACTTGGTCCGCTGCGCGGAACCCATGGCCCAGATTGTAGACCGACCATGCGCTCCCGTCGTACCGCGCCACCCCTGAACGGGTGGCAAACCAAAGCTCGCCATCCGGCCCTTGCTGAATGGCACGCACGACCCCGCTCGGAAGACCATCATCGACCGTATAGTGTCGGGCGATGAACTGCTGAGCGCTCAGATCCGGGACATGCCACCCAATGACCAAAAGTAGCAACCAGCCCGCAAGCAGGCATCTACGAACGCGACTTGGTATCAACATGTCGACGGGGCCAGGCTCTTCGCCAATTCCTACAAGCCTATCATCCGATGGGTAGATGAATGGCAACACGTAGAATCAAACCATCTGGTTTACCAAAATGAACTCGCTCGGTACCCTCCGACACGCCATGCAACAACGTCTGGCCGCCGCTTCGTTCGCACCATCTCGACGCGAGGCCACCCTGCTACTCAGCCACGTCCTCGGACTTCGCGAAGCGCAGATCTTGGCCTATCCCGAACGGGTCATCACGCCCCAGGAGGAGCGTCAACTCGAGTCGTTGATGCGCAGACGGCTTGCAGGCGAGCCGATGGCCTACCTGCTGGGTGAGCGCGAATTCTATGGCAGGCCGTTTTCCGTGGACAGCCGTGTTTTGATCCCGCGCCCCGAGACCGAGCACTTGGTAGAGGCGGCCCTCATGCTCGACCTTCCCGCGACGCCTCGCATTGTCGATGTCGGCACCGGCTCGGGTTGTATCGCACTTACCCTGGCCCTGGAGCGCCCCGACGCGCGCGTCGTGGCCATCGATCGCTCAATGGGCGCGTTGGCCGTAGCTCAGCGCAACCGCAGGCTGCTGACTGCCGACCCAGGGGCCTCGGACCTGACCGGCCGGACCACGTTTATCCGTGCGGACATGGCCGATGGCATCCGGGGCAGTGGAATCGACCTTCTGGTCAGCAACCCACCGTACGTCGACCCTGCCGATGGACCAAGCCTCTCGCCGGAAGTCACGGTCTACGAGCCCGCTTCGGCGCTCTTCGCCGCCGACCAAGGGCGGGCGGCGATCAGCCAGCTGCTCGACACGGCCCAACGCCTGCGTCCGGGAACCATGACCTTGATCGAAATCGGTTACGGCCAAGCGGACTGGCTGCGGGCGGCGATCGGCGACCACCCCCGATTGCGGCTCGACCGTCTGATCGAAGACTATGCGCAGATCCCGCGGGTCGCGGTCATCAGAGCTGTAGGGACTTGACTTCTAGGAATTCTTCGAGACCGTAGCGTCCCATCTCACGCCCGTTGCCGGACTGCTTGTAGCCGCCGAAGGGCGCCATTGGGTTGTAGCGCCCTCCATTGATATCAACTTGCCCGGTCCGCAAACGGCGAGCGATCCGTTTTGCACGGTCGAGATCTTCCGACCAAACGGCACCGGCCAGCCCGTACGGGCTGTCGTTGGCAATGAGCACAGCCTCGTCTTCGTCGTCGTAGGGCATGATGACGAGCACCGGGCCAAAGATCTCCTCCCGTGCGATGGTCATGCTGTTGGTTACGTCAGCAAAAATGGTGGGCTGAACAAAGAAACCGGTGGGCAACCCCTCGGGAGCCTCGGAACCACCGACGACGAGTCGCGCACCCTCTTCGATTCCTTGGTCGATGAAGCCGCGTACCCGCGCGCGCTGGACGTCGGATACCAAGGGTCCGAGCTTGGTTCCGGGTACGGTTGGATCGCCAAGCCGCAACCGCTCTGCGGTCGCCTTGGCGATCTCCACGGCCTCCTCTTGGCGGTCGCGCGGCACCAACATCCGGGTCCAGGCCGAGCACGTTTGCCCGCTGTTGAAGCAGCAGTTGTTCACGCCTGTACGCACCGCGCGGGTAAAGTCGGCGTCGTCGAGAATCACATTGGCCGACTTGCCGCCCAGCTCTTGGGTTACTCGCTTCACCGTCTCCGCGGCTACCGCGGCGACGCGTTTGCCCGCTCCGGTTGAACCGGTGAACGAGACCATATCGACGTCCGCATGCGCGGCGATCGCTTCACCCACGACGGGCCCGAAACCACACACCAGGTTGAACACGCCAGGTGGCACGGCCGCTTGCTCGACGACTTCGGCAAACAAGAAAGCGTTCAGAGGTGCGACCTCACTGGGCTTCAGCACCACGGTACAACCTGCCGCCAAGGCAGCCGCCACTTTGGCCACAATCTGGTGGAGCGGGTAGTTCCAAGGTGTGATGCACCCAACGACCCCAACCGGCTCGCGTAGCACCAAGGAGTTGCCTACCTCTTCCTCGAAGGGGAAGTGGGTGAGTAGCTTGGCGTACGACCGCAGGACTGTTATGGGCAATCCCACTTGCACCGCACGCGCCATGACCACCGGCATGCCGACTTCGCAGGCGATCACATCGCCAATCTCGTCTTGCCGCGCCTCGAGCCCATCGGCAAGACGCGTGAGCACTTCAGCGCGTGCGGCTGGCGGACGAACCGCCCAATCTTCGAAGGCGTTCCGCGCCGCAGCGACGGCCCGGTCGACATCTTCGACCGTACCCATCGGCACCTTACCCATCACTTCCTCGGTGGCCACATGAATGACATTCGAGGTTTCCGCGCCCGTGGACGCCTGCCATTCGCCGTCGATAAAAAAATGTTCGTAAACGTTCACCACCATGTCTCCTCGGGTGTTTGTGCCCCCTGGTCGAGTGTACGACCGGCTCGCCTGCGGCCACGATGGGCCTCGTGCTGACACTGCATCCTATCGTGTGGGCACCGCTACCCCACGGTTGTTTGGCGCGGTAGGGTAGGGGAATGGATCCCTTCGCCGAGGCGTGCCGTGTCCTTGGAGCTTTACGGTTGCACATCAAGTCGTCGCCGCTGAGCCAGCGCAAGATTGAACAGCGCGCCAGCTTCTCACGAGGCTACTTGTCTCAGCTGCTGAGCGAGAAGCTGGAGCTCAAGGTGGTCCACATCATGGCCATCCTCGCGGTGCTCGACCTGCCGCCGTCGCGGTTCTTCGCCGAGCTGTACCCCACTGCGCGTCCGTCGGCTCTGGATCATTTCAAACGCAGCTCTCGCCTCGACATTCCCGAGCTATCGAAGACCATGGACGAGCTGTACGGCCTTGGCCTGGAGTCATTGCATGGCCTACGCCACCGCCTGGCCCGCTGCGAAGATGCCGTCGAGCAACTCGAAGGTCTCGGTGTCCTGCGGCAGAATGACGTCGACACCGAAAACGGAGGGCACCGGTGATACCACGCACAGATGACTTCGCCTTGAGCCGCCAGATGATCTCGCGGGCCGAGTCGCTCCGCCAGCGCCACCCTCGGCGAGCACTGGAGCTGGCCCGCGCCGGCCGGACCCTCGCGGCGTCGGTGAAACGAGCCCGCGTCGGAGCTGGCGCCTGGCTCTTGTTGCAAGCCGATGCCTGGAGCGCGGTGGGCAGCGCTGCACGCGCGGGCGGGGAGTTGCGCGAAGCCGAGGCGGCTTTGAACGTCGCCATCGGTTTCATCAACGACGACGCCTACCCCGACAGCGAGCGCTTGACCAAGCAATGCCGGCTCGCACAACGGGCCGCCTACTTACGTTCCAGCCAACAGCGCCACGCCGAAGCGCTGGAGCTGGTCGACGACGCGATTCGCGTCTACGAGTCCCTGGCCGCGACCTCGGAGCTGGCACGCTGTCATGTCGACCGGGCCGCCATTCTCGCGGCCGGGGGACGCTATCGAGAGGCGCTGAGTCTCCTCATTCAGACCTTGGAGACGGCCAGCCACAGGCTGACACCCCAAGCGCGCCTGGCCGCCGTCCACAACACTGCCCTGTACCTTTATCATCTCGCTGAAGGCCCGACCTCTACGGCGGAAGCCCTGCACTGGCTCCGCCTCGCGATCCGCTACCACCAACAACACCGTGAGTCGCTGGACTCGCTTAAGTTACAGGCGCTCCTCGGACTCACAGCAGCCCGCCTGGGCGAGGTCGATCGCGGCATGGCGGCCCTGCGTATCGCCTGCATCGGATTTGCACGTCATGGTGCGGTTACCGAGCACACCATGGCCCTGCTCGACCTCGCGCGCCTCGCGCTCGCTCACGGTCGCCCTGAGGCACTGATCTCGATTGCGGGACAGCTCTTCCCCTTGCTTCAGCAACTGCGTCGGGTACCCGAGATTCATCAAGCGGTGCTCACGGTCGTACGCGCCATTCACCAAGGGTGTCTGCGCGCCGCCCATGTAGACCGGGCGGTGGTGCCACTGCGTGCACACACCGCCCATTCCGTGCTCAGCGAACTTTGAGCAGGCCGGCCGATCTCACCCCCCAGGCTCGAGCTGCAGGTAATGACGCTGATGTGGCTCAGGGCCCTCTTCACGCGACTCGCCGTCTTTGGCTTCCGAACCGCGGCCTTGCTGACCACTCGGCTCCGCCGATTCGTTGGCCCATGAAACAGCCACCGCCGCCCACCAATTAACGGCCCACGCCGAGATCGCCCATCGGTTCCGGTCCTCGCCCACGTCGGCCGCCGCGGCGAGGGGCACGGTGATCGTGAGGATCAACATCGCGACGCCGATTCGCCTCAATCCACTCTGGTACATGTTCGGTCTCCTCGTGATTGGCTCGGGGCAGGATCGCCTCGACGCCGAATGGGACAAGTCCCAATCGGGAATCTAGAGATCCACGCTGAAAATGAACGACATGGCTTGGATCACTCAGAATCTCTTGTATATGTCAGAGAAAATCTTGAATATCGTAGATTGCTGCGGTACGGTATGCCGAACTTGAAACCCCCGAGGGAGACCGCGCCACCGCGTTGGTCCGCGGGAAAGCAAAATGGATGGGGATGAAGTGACGCCTGTCGAGTCGATTCGGATCGACCAAGCCTTTGTCTCGCGCCTCCTTCTGGGTGCGCTTTCAGAGCACGAACAACGAATGATTGCGGTCCAACTGCTATCGAGGGACGCCGCATTCCGCCGCGACATCCTCCGTTCGGTGCGGCCGTTTCGAACCTTTGATCTCGATCTGGTCGCGCGGTATGCCGAGACCCTCTACCAACATCGGCGTGACCGGACCATCAACATCGAGGCCGCTCGCAGCCTGCTTCTCGACGAAGCCTTCACACGCATTCCCGACCCCGAGGCACTCATTCGGAGTTTCACGTTCAGCGACGTTCTGAGACTCGGTGATACCACCCGCTCGCTATTCTCGTGGAGCATGGCCGAATTCTTGCTGCTGCGGGCAGACGCTCCCGAACAGAGCCACTTCCGCCGACGCACCCAACTGTATCTCGCGCTGATGGTGATCGATGTCGTAGAGATCCTTGGGACGACCGGTCATTCGCCGAAATTCCCTGCTGTGATCGCCGACGTTCGGCAAAGGATTCGATCGGAGTACGGCCCTCGCCGTGACTAGCCCGCATGATTCACCAGCAACCGGCTGCGAGAACGTATGTACCAGCGTCTGCTGCGTTTCGCTCGTTCAGGCTTCCTTGACGTACTTCCAGTACGCTGTCGTCGCCTTCGCTCGCAAGCCTTGCAGCCACAGGCACCTACGTCCTCTCGCCGCGGCCGTGGTGAATCATGCAGGCTAGGAAGGCGAGTGAGGGTGACACGCAAGAGGTTCGACGTCTGCTCGAGCGCCTCCGATTCCTTGTCTACTTCTCGCCTCTGCGCCAGCGCCAGATTGAAAAACGTGCACGATTCTCGCGCGGCTACCTTTCGCAGCTCTTGTGCGGCAACATCGATCTCAAATTCCAGCACCTGGTGCGGATCTTGAACGCGACTGAGGTGGCACCGAGCACCTTCTTCTCCGAGCTTTACCCGGCCGCGCCATCGGCCCTCAAGGCCAGCCTGCAGCGCTTTCGCCACCGTTCCGAACCGCTCGACCCATCGTTTCGCATGCAACTGTTGCGCTTGTATGGCCTGGGCCTGGAATCCCTCGCTGACCTCTCGGAACGCCTCGAACGGTGTGAGGACGTATTCTCCGAGCTGGAGACCTTGGGTGTCCTTCGTCGTGATCGCTCTCGGTAGTCACCCAATCCGATCTACCCTTGGACGCCCGCCCCTGCTGCTCCGTTCAACAGGGTGACCCCACGATCTCGAACAACCTAAGGCGTCCGGGCTGTTCTCCCTGGTTGCGCGGGTTACGATCCACGAACATGCGTATCCTACCCAGCCGACGCCTGACCGGACGACTGATCGTGGCCTTCTGGTTGGTTATGACCGGTTGGCTGGTGTGGCGTGAAGACCTGTTTCCCAAGCCATGGGCGTCTTCCCCAACAACGATGGCCGCGAGTCGGCCCATCGACGCCTGGATGGGGCTATTCTTCGATCAAGCACGCGTGGGCACCCTCCACTGGCAACAGAAGGCCGAAACCCGATCGAACCAAGTTGGAATGGCGCTGAGCGTGCGCTCGGCCTTGACACTCGACGTGCTCGGAAAAACCACGAACCTGGCGGTCACCGGCTCGGCGTGGCGTCCACTCGAAACAGCAAGCGCGAGCTTCCACTTCGACATTCGCTCGGGAGACCACGAACTCGCTGTCACGGGCGAGCTTGCGAACAGCGTGCTCCGTACCGAAGTCCATTCGGCAGGCGAGGTCCTTCACTGGAGCAAGGAAGTCAAGGGTACCTGGACGGAATCAGGGGGCTTTGGTGCGCCCCTCTACCTCCCCTCACTCGAAGTTGGTGAGCAGATCAGGATCTCCTCCTTCGATCCGTTGACTTTGCGACCCCAGCCGGCCCGGGCGCACTGTGTCGCACAGGAACGACGAATGATCGCTGGTGTCGAGCGAGACACCTGGGTCATCGAGCTGCGATCGAACGGCGTCGAGAGTCGTGCCTGGGTCGACGCCGGTGGCATGGTGGTACGTGCCGAGACCGCAATGGGTCTCGCCTTCGAGGTAATTGCACCTGATCCGGGCGCATGGACGCGCCCTACCGAGGCCACGAACGCTGGCGCCGGTCTCCTCGATCGAACCGCCGTACGGCCCAGCGGACTGCGGCCGTTTCGTGGCGCCCGCGACATGCTCTTCGACATTCGTGGGGTCGACACTGCGGCGGTGCCGAGTGGCAAAAGGCAGGAGCGCGTCGCGCCAGGGCGATACCGCGTGTCGGTGGCGCGAGGGAGACCAACTTTGCACGTTGCCAGGGCGACAGGCCACCCCGCTTTGGCGGCAGACAGCTTGGTTCAATCCGAACATCCCCGTATCGTTGCGCAAGCGAAGTCCATCATTGGCGACATGGCCAACCCATGGGACCAGGCGGTTCGAATCCACGAATGGGTCTTCACCAACGTGGCGAAAGAAGCTGAAATGAGTGTCCCTTCGGCACTCGAGGTCTTGAGAACCCGGCGCGGTGACTGCAACGAACACACGGTGCTGTTTACCGCGCTCGCACGCTCCGTCGGCATCCCGACGCGCATGGCCATCGGAGTGGTTTGGAGCGACGAACTCGAGGGTTTCTACTACCATGCGTGGCCCGAAGTCGGTGACGGGGACACGTGGATCGCCATGGATCCCACACTCGGTCAAACACACGCCGACGCAACCCACATCAAGCTCTTCGACGGCGGCATCGCCGAGTGGTCAGCTGTGTTGCCCTTTCTCGGCCGGTTGGCCATCGACATCGTGGAGATCGAATGATCCGAACGCAGGGGTTGAGCAAAGTCTACGGCGACAAAGTTGCCGTCGATCGACTGGACTTGCAAGTAGCACGCGGCGAGCTATTTTGCTTTCTCGGACCCAACGGAGCCGGTAAGACCACAACCATCAAGATGTTGACCGGCTTGCAAAGACCCAGCGCCGGGCACGCCACCATCGACGGTCACGATATCGCGCGCGAGCCACTGCGCGCCAAGCGCCTGCTCGGCTACATTCCCGACCACCCTTTCCTCTATGGCAAGCTCACGGGTCGTGAGCTGATGCGTTTCGTCGCTGGCCTCTATCGCATGTCGGACGCGGACCTCGAAGCCCGCTGCATGCCATTGCTCGAAGCCTTCGAGCTTGCCCACGTTGCCGATCGGCTGGTGGAGCACTACAGCCACGGCATGCGACAAAAGCTGTCGTTTGCGTCGTGCTTCTTGCACGATCCGCAAGTGGTGATTGTCGACGAGCCTTGGGTTGGTCTCGATCCCAAGAACATCCGCCGCATCAAGGATGATCTTCGAACCCGCACCGCCAACGGCCTGACCGTCTTCATGTCGACTCACAGCTTGGCCTTTGCGGAAGAGATGGCGGATCGCATTGGCATCATCCACCACGGGCGACTGTTGCATGTGGGAACGCTCGGGGAAATCAAAGCACTTGCTTCCGATCCAGGATCGCTCGAAGACGTCTTCCTGGAATTGACCCGCGACACGGAACCGGAGCCTGCCGCGTGAGCAGCCCGCTGCGCGCGCAACTGTGGGCCAAGACCCGCACCGCCTTTCATAGTGTGGCGTCAGTTCGTGGCGAGTCCAAGCTCAAGGTGGCATTCGTCTCCTCCGCGGCGTTCGGTCTGTGGCTCGGCGCGTTCGCCCTTTGTCGCGGCGGGCTGGGGTGGCTCGAAATGCTGGGTGAACCGCTCGGCTCCGGCGCCTTGACCGAGGCCTTGGTGGGGCGGCTCCTTGCCGCATTGGCGCTGGCGCTGTTGATCATGCTCGTGGTTTCGAACATTCTGATGGCGTTTGCCACCCTTTATCGGGCACACGACGAAATGACATTCTTGCTCCACCGACCCGTGGATGTACCTGCATTATTCCTCGGCCGCTTCGTTGAGATCGTGGTCTTTTCGTCGTGGGCCCTCGCCTATCTCGGGTCGCCCGCACTGCTGGCGCTGGGCTTGGCGCAAGAGGCCCCGTGGACGTACTACGCCGGGTTGGCCATTTTCTACCTGCCTTTCGTCGCCATTCCCGCGGCAATCGGAACGGCGATCACGATCATCCTGGTGGCCGTCCTCGCACCCCGACGGCGTGTCCTGGGAATCGTTGCGACGATAGCCGTTGCTGTCGCCCTGTTGGTCGCGGTACGGGCACCGCTGATGCTTCCAGAAGCGGAAGATATGGCCAGTTTGTCGGCGCTCACCGCCGCGCTCGGGCACACCCAGTCTCCGCTGGCGCCCAGCACCTGGCTGGCGCGCGGTGTGCTCGCAGCGGCGGGGGGTCATACTCACGAAGCCCTTTTCCATCTGTTGCTGTTGGTGGCCAACGCGCTCTTGTTTGTTTGGCTGGCCGTGGTTTCGGCGCAGCGGTGGCTACTGCCCGGATGGTTTGCGCTCGCTGGCCGCGGTGCCGCGGCCATGCAGCGGCGCGGACCGCTGGATGGCCTTGTGCGCCTCGCGAGGTGGTTGCCGCAACCCGTACGAGCGCTCACCGAAAAGGACCTCAAGCTGTTCTGGCGGGATCCTGCCCAATGGAGTCAGTTTCTGCTCTTCTTCGGCATTCTCTTGCTCTACGTGCTGAACCTGAGGAACACTGGGACCCGCTTCGGGCACGAACCCTGGCGCACCTGGATCGCCTTGCTGAACTTGGCCGCTTGCCTCTTGGTTCTGGCCACCTTGACGACCCGCTTTGTCTTTCCGCTGATCAGCCTCGAAGGCCGTTGCTTCTGGATTCTCGGCCTAGCACCGGTCTCGCGGCGCCTGATTGCATGGCAGAAACTCGGACTCAGCATTGCCAGCACCTCGGTTTTTACCGTCGGGTTGGTGGCGCTCTCCGCCTGGCAACTGCAACTCGACACCCCAACCTTCGCGCTTTCCATTGCCACGGTTCTTGCCGCCACCGCGGCCCTGTCGGGCCTGGCCGTAGGCCTCGGCTGTCTCTATCCGAACTTCACCGAGGACAATCCAGCCCGGATCGTCTCCGGCCTCGGCGGCACACTCAACTTCCTGCTGAGTCTGCTTTACGTCGCGATCGTGGCCGGGCTCCTCACGGTCGCCCTTCAAGGCGAGCGGCTTTTTCCGGCGCTTCAGGCCGAGGGCATCTCGCTCATGCCCTACGCGGCAAGCGCCATTGTGATCGTGAGCGGCGTCGCGGCGTGGGTCCCCATGGCGCTCGGCATGCGCAATCTCGAGCGGGTCGAGATCTAGAGCGAAACCGGCCGGCACGGGGTCCGGCCGCTACAGGATCGAAACGGCCGGCACGGGGTCCGGCCGCTACTCAAGGTAAGGAGGTCTAGCCTTCGGGACTCGCCTCCTCGACGGCCAACTTATCAGCGGAGCCGAGAATCTTGGGCCGCAGACCGCGTCCGTGGACCTCGAAGGTCGGCTCGTCGGGCGGTGTCACGATGTTGGGCAATGGAATCCGAAAATCCACGGCACGCCCGGGACCAACGGTTGGGCTGCCAACAAAGGCCTCGTGGGATTCTTCCCCTTCGCGGCCTACGAACCGGACCGTGACCCCGAGATCGACCACCACCGAGGCGCCCCGATTGACCAAGGTCCCGACCAGCTCGATGCCGCCAATTTGACCATCGTCGAGCGCCCGCCAATTGCGGATTTCGAGTCGGTCGGCCGGGACAAAGACGGACGCCACAGCGTCTTCTTGTATATCCGTTTCCGCCGCTTCGGCGTCCTGCGATGACTCGTTTGGCGTACCCTGATCCGCTTCGCTACCAGCATCGGCATCGGCATCGGCCGGTGGTGACGCCAGTGCCGCGGAACCTGGCCCGATGTCGTCGTCCGTCAGCACCAGGACTGGTTCGCGGCGTTCTGGCGGCGGCTCAATCGCGGTCGGCGCCTCGGTTGCTGGCCGATTGGCAGCCTCGGTTGCGTCAAAATCGATCTCCGATGCGCGCATGGACGAGAGCGTTCCCTTGGAGGTCGTGAACACGACCGTCTTCCCACGCACCTCCCACGGTCCACGGGTCTCGATCACATTCCCGCCCGCTGTAACGAGACGCTCCGCCGCCGCCGGTCCCGCCACGAGGGCGGCCGTGGCGAGCACGCTCGCCACGAGGGTCATTGCGAGCCTCGATCCGATCGATTCACTCATTTCGCACGGCCTCCTAGTCCGTCGACCAGTTCGACGTGCCCGCCGCCCACTCCGAAGGACACACGCCGATCGGCACTGGCACGAGGTTCTGAACACCCGTGTCATCGAACTGCATGCGGATCATCTCGTAGAAGCTGTCGTTGAAGGAGCACCCAGGTGGGAAGAACGTCTGCTTGAGATTCTCCAACAACCGACGCAAGACCGGATCCTGCAAGGGGTCGAGGGTCGAGGTGGTCAACGCACCTTGCGTCGTCGGATTCTTGGTGGCACCCGAAGAGACGAACGGTGCGGTACCGAAGCCCTCTCGCTCCAGGCACCGATCGCCACACTTGCCCACGATGAGTGGGTCGCCCACGACACCGCCGCCTGGTGGGTCGCCGTCGCCACCCTGGAGCGGCCGGTCGTTGTCAAAACTCGCGTCGCGGAAGTTCTCGAGTGTCGTGATGGCGTTCGCGTTCCGCACATCCAGCACGAAGGTCCGGCTGATTCCGGTACGCCGGCACAGCGCTTGATCATCGCCGAGTTCCGGATCGATTTGGGGTTGGAAGGCGGTGAACACGAGTACGCCGGTCAACACGAACGCACGATTGGTGATGCGTGCCTCGGCCGGGAAGCGCATTACCCAACCGAGCTGGGTACCGAGTCCATCCAAATGGTCCAAGTCCGTGAGGAAATTGGGCGCTGCCGGACCCCTGCCCTCACCCGGTATGAGCCCACCATTGGCCAGATCGAGCTGGAGCAGGGGCGCATCGAAATCGATGTTGATGAAGTCGGCTTCGGTATAGGGCAAGTCGGTCGGCATGCCACTCGGATTCTCGAAATCATCGTCCAGGATCGCATAGAAGCGTCCTGCAACACCGTCGAATTCCCACAGATCTTCGCGGTCACCAGTGCCAAACGCCAAGGCGAATTGCTCACGCTCCTGGACCGCCACCACCGCGGGCGGCTGGTAGAGCTGACGGCCTTCGGCATCGAAGATCGCGAAAGGCTCCCACTCGGGATTCAGCACGCGCTCGACATTGACCGTGACCGTGGTGTCAGGCCACCGGAGAATGCCCTCGAGATCGCCATCGGGCGGGATGTCGGCATCCAGCGCCTGCAAGATCTGATTGCCGAAGATGCCCGGTGACGTCAGGTCGACCTTGTAGAGGAAACCACCAGTCGTGGTGAAATACAGCCGATCGATGATCCCGTCGGTGTTGACATCGAGCCCGGTGATGTCCGATGGCACGGCACCCACGACCGGGCGTTTGTAGATCGTCACGCCGGTCTCGATATCGACCATGTACAACCAGTTGCCGCGTGTCGGGTCGCTCTTATCGAGCGGATCGAGACCGCCGCCGAAGATCGCTACCCAGCGTGTCGTTTCATCGGTGCCATCGAGCACCAACACCTGCGACACGAGCGGTTTGGACCAAGTCGCGCCCAGGTCGTGGACGCCGTTTTGATCCTCGTCGAGCTCGTACCAGCCGGACTCATCGTCTGAATCACCGTCGTTGTCGAAGAAATAGAGACGGTCCGTGAACTCCCACTTGAGTGCCGGAAAGGGCACCTGCTCGCCACCGGTGCTTTTGCAAGCTGTTCCAGTATTCGCAATTTGGTTGCCACCCGCATCGATTTCCAAGCACGACGGCAGCACCCCGCCGGCCACGGCAGCGTCCGGTATGTACTCATCGTCCCTGAAATCGGTTGGATCGTTGTCGATCACGGTGAGGCCATCGGGCTGCGTGATGTCGAGGGCGTAGTAGCCGCTGACGAATCCGTCGATGTCACGGCTATCGTTGAAGCGGTCGCCACCCTCACGCAAGCCACCCACGACCACCGTTCGCCACTCGCGGTCGTCCGGCTCGGGGTCGAGCGCGAAGACCGGGTCGACAAGGACTTCACCAATGGTGAGGGAACCATCGAGCGAGAAGATCTGGGTTGCGTCGTCGGCGGCCTGTTCCCGAACGATCGGCATCGTTATCCGCGGCATGTACGAGAAGATCTCGGCGCCGGTGCCATCCGAAAAGACCTCGAGCTCTTCGTGTGTATTCGGATCGGTGATGATGTTCCGTATTCCCGCGTCGAAGAAGTGCAACTGCCCATCGTTGGTGGCCACCGTCAACATGCGCCGGTACCAACGATCCCGGCGCACAAAGTTGCGGTACCCGCGCTTGAAGGCATCTTCTTCATCGGTACTGGCCCAAAGCGGACAGTTGGACGACGGTGTGTTCGCCGCGGGTGTGACCTCGCCACAGAGGTTGGGACGGAAGAACCGCAAGTTGTTGGGACCCGAGCTGATCAAGGGGTTGGCGTGAAACACGTCTCCCATCAGGTAGTCGCCGTCCTCGAACTCCTCGGGCGGGCCCAAAGGCACATGGGTGTTGCACTCCGTGGCATCGGCCAAGGCACTGCTGTTCTTGACCCGTAGCGTTCGGCGGTAGACCCGCTCCAGATGACCTTTTCGCGTCTCGTCATTAGCGAACTTCTGGGTGTCGTCCAAGAAAACCTCTTCGAAATCATCTCGGAGGGCCTGCTCTTGTGTGGTCAAGGATCCGTCAAGGTCCGGGATGCTGAACAAGCGCATCGATTGTGGTTGCGCCATGGTTCCGTCGGCCTTTACGGGACTCGAAGCGGTTGGATAGAGCACGCGCCGCTCGTTGATTCCGGTTCCGACGTTGCCATTGGGCGGATCGGCATTGATCTCGATGTCCAACGGCGCTTGCCTCAGGATGGTTTCCGCCACGTTGTAGAGATGACAGCCCGACTCCAGGCCCAACGTGACGCAGCTGTCGCAGATCGGCGGCTCGATGACGTTGAGCAGTGGCTCGCGGAAGACATCGACGCGTCCGGCCCAATACGAGCGATCCGGCAACGGGGTGAAGCTGCTGAAGAAGATCTTGTCCGCTGCCGTGCTCTGTTGCGCCGGCAACGAAGCCGACGCGAACGCGCGGGATTCGGCCGAGACCTCGCCGAAGATATCGAGCAGGGCGTTGACCAGCTCATCCTGGTTTTTCGGGTAAATCGGCTCCTCGGTTCCTCCCCGCGCCGCCATGCAAGCGAGTTGGTCTGGGGCGCGGGTACAGTCGAGCGTGCCATCGCCGTCGTCGGCCAACCCGAAGCCGACAACGTAGGTCTTGACATCGCGGCCGAACAGCGTACTGGCGACGTTCGAGGGGTTGATGCCATTGGTGACCAAGTTACCGCTGCCGTTGAAGCTACACGTATCATCGCCGTCGGTCAGGAACAGCACGAACTTTTCACGGCAACTCCAATCCGGATCAATGGTAGCGCCACTGTCGGTCACCTGGGTCGCCTCATTGCCGAATTCGAGAAGCCACTGCTCGAAGTTGGCCATGGCATAGCCGATCGGCGTCGCGCCGTCCGGCACCAACGGCCGCTCGGCCTCGTTGCGAAAACGTAACCGGCGGGCACCGTTGCTGTCGGGTGAATCGCCGGAAAGTACTTCGTCGTTGAGGTAGACGGCGGTGCGAAAATCGGGCCGTTCGCCGGTTTCGCCAACCGTATTGGGCGCCAGCCGCTCCTGGATCTCTTCCCGATGGTCGGCGCCATCCTGCCAGTCCCAGGGAACCACGTCTCCTACATCGAACGCGCGCTTGTTGGCCGCCGTGCTGCGCGGATCCGCCGTGGTGGGCCACCGCAGGTTGACGTTGCTATAGATGTCGTCCTGCGATCCGAGCCCCGTCGAGTCGTCGTTGGGATCCCAACCCGACCGCACACCATTGTGATCGTGACCACAAGTGTTGACCGCGCTGGCGTCACCCGAATGGCCCTGCGAAAAATAGCCGCGCCGGGCACCCCCGCGACGAGCACCGTTGTCCCAAGCGATGAAGTCGCTAACCCGGTCATAGAAGATCGTTTTCTCGTCAACGAGCGGACTTCCCGGTCTTGCGCACGAGTTGTAGTCGCAACGCCACGCGCGAACGCGTACAGCCAGCAACTCGTCACCGACGTCGTAGCCCGCAACCGGGGCGTACTCGACCAGATAGATACGGTCGTTGCGATTATCTTCCCGAACGTGAAAGGTCGTTGAAAGGCTCTGGTTTCGACCGAGCTTGGGTAACCTCTCCGTCCGCTCACGCTCCCAAGCGTCGCCAAGGTCGGCGGGCCACGTCCTGTAACAACCAATGTTGTTGTCGTTCGACCCGGTATCGCAGTTCCAGCCTTCACCTTGGGCCAAGCCGAAGACCTCTTCAACGCCGGGCCGCGGCAGGGTGGTTCCCTCGTCCAGGGTCAACATCTCCTGCAGCGGCGGATCGATGCCATCGTTCGGCAAGAGATCGGGATCGCGCTCGCGAACACGGTACAACCAATGCTTGCCGCGTACTTTCAAGTTGTCCTGCTCGTAGGTGGCAAAGCCAAATCGAACATTGGTGACCTCGCCCAAAACTTCGTACATCGAAGCCTTGGCTTGGAACATCTTCGATTGCGGACCATCGGCATTGAGCGGCACGAAACAGTCACCCGATGGGCACAGTTCCTGTTGGCAACGGTAGCCCTCTTCGAGACATTCCTTGACCTCGCTGACCAACCGCAGGCCATCCACGACCACGGCGCCGTTGGCGCCCGCTGTGCGTACCCGTGCGCTGACTTCGCTTCCCGCGATGGCTTCGTAAACGCCCACCAACCGCCAAGGATCGTAATCATCCGCGCCGTCCACTATGGCCTCGCCACGCTGATCGATGGTTGCGGTCACCGGCTCCGCGACACCACTGACCTCCACCGTGACCGCCGTCGACCACATGACCGACTGCGGTACGTGTAGAAACAGCTTGTAGCGCCGGGTTTCGGTAACGCTCTGCCTCAAGCGGATGGACGCGTTGTCCGCCTCCGAGGTGTAGGCGTTGCCACCCAAGGCATCGGGCAGGGGCACGATGCTCCAGGTTCCCTGAATATCGCCGGGGCCTGCGACCGTGTCGTCGACCTCCAGCTCGATTTTCGGTGCCAAATCCGCATTGCCATATTCGACACAGCCCCAGTCGGGGCAAACCTGCGGACAGCCCACCTCGTCGAAGGGACAGACCGAGGTACAAGCTCCGTCCCACGGATCGATGTCTTCGCACGCGTCTTCCGCCGAGCACACCGACGACCAATACATCGAGCCCGAAGTATCGAAAATGATGAAGACATAGGGATCGGCGCCGCGCTCACGCAGCAGCTCACGGTCGTCGGCATTGCCCGCCGAGCTGACGAGCGTAATGCAGGCCGCAATCAGTGTCGCCTTGCGGATGCAGGTGTGGGAAAACAATCGACTCATGGCCCCTCTCCTGTGTGCGAATCGCTCCGTTTGCTGGTTGTTCATGGCGCGGTCTTGAATCCGTCGGTCTCGAACACAGCAATTTCGATATCGACCGTGCCAGGTGGCCGCGCTGGGCTGAGATAAAAGCCAAACGAAACGGCGGACTGTCCCAACACATTGACCGCGCCGTCGTAGGTAAATCGGTCATCGCCCGCGTCCTTGAAGGGCGTGTTCCAGCTCGTGGGAAAGCCAACTCGCTGTGCCGTAGCGCCGGTCACGACGTAAAAGGACAAGAAGTCTTCATCGTCCAGGTCCTCGCCACAATCGGTCCACGGCGGACATTGTTGGGCGAGCAACTTGGCGCTGGTCGACTCGACCGCATAGCCCAGGGTGCGCCCCGGAATATCGTAGTCCGTCCCAGCGGCTTCGACGATGGCCAACCGTTGACGTGACCACCGGTTGGTCACAACCAAGCCGGAGATCATGGCCCACATCCCACTCTCGGCGGCATAGTCCTGTCGATCGATCGTCTTCTCGGTACTGCCCAATTGCATTTCAGTCTCGGTTATGACCGATACCGAGAGGCCGAGAATGGTCAGGAGCATGATGACGATCAATGCCAGGACGAAGGCGGACCCTTCCTGGTCTCGACGCACGGGGTGACGAGCATTCATCGCACATTCCTCAGATCAACGACGGTCGAGAGCACCCGTCGCCGGTAGATCTTCAGGCTCTCGTTGTAGGTAAAGGCGACACCGTTGATTGTCAAAGGCTGGGATCGGTCACTGTCTTCGACGAAGGCAAGCGAGGTTGCCGAGTAGCCGCGCTCGGGGCGCTGGGCATGCACCACGGAGGTAATCCGCAGGAAATGGATCTCCGGAAGACCAGCCGCGCCGCGGGTGAAGTCGACCAAGGCGTCTGCTGGGTGGTTGAACACCACCTCGTCGTTCTCGGTCCGGTCTTCGGTAATTCGACCCCGCTCTAACCGATCCGCCGCGCTACAACTCGGTGGGCAAGGCGGGGAGGTGTCGATCCCTACAACGACCTGGAGGTCTAGGAGGTTGTCCGCAATATCGATCGGGTTGCCGATGGCCGTGCCCGTACCCGGTCGAACCGACAGCCGCGAAAGCCGGAACCGTGGAATCCGGCTGTTCGTGTTGGTGAGTTGCAGACTGTGATCGGCGTCATCGTCGCCAACCACGAAGTCCGGATCAGGCCGCACATAGAACCGGTACTCGTCGAGGATTCCGATGGCACCAAACCGACTCGGGAACGGAACCGTTCGCCCCGGTCCGCCAATTTGGACGTCCAGGCCCGCGGTTGCCAGACTACCTGCCATGAGGTCGGCATAGGCGTCAGCTTCCGTGCTGGTGGTGAGCTGGATGTCGATGCGTAGGCAACCACCACAGGACGCGATGTCGGCGTCGATTCCAGTTGTCTCGACCACGGCGTAGGTCCCCGGGCTCACCAGGTTGCGCAGGATCAAGAGCCGATTAGGCTCCATCGTCAAGGCCTCCTCGAGAAGGCTGAGATCCTGCACATTGCGATCGAATTGACCCGGTATCGTCAACGTTTCGTTGCTCAGGATATAGGGCTCCGCTGGCCCATCGAGGAAGCTCAACGCGTCGTTGGCGTTGCGCAACTCGACCTGCGGCGTGAAGTAGTACACCGGCGTCGAGAACACCCCGCGCACGCTCAAGATGTCACTGCCGGGCAAGACGGTATCGCTCGCAGCGCCCGCGATTCGCGTGCCCGCGGGCACGTTGTTCTGAACCGCCAACGCGATGCCGTCTGGAAAGACCCCGGGAAACAGCGGGTTGTTCGGCGGTCCCTCCGCGGTTGCGGGCAGGCCGCCGAGGCCGGCTTCGCGCACCACTTCGATCATCGAGCGCTGACCCACGCGGTGGGCTTGCTGCATCTCGGCGGTGTCCGTCTGCACGCGCGCAATGTCGCTGAGGCTGGTGAACAGGAGGAGGATGGCGGCCATGACCTCGACCATCACAACCATGGCGATCAACAGCTCGATCAGCGTGAAGCCGGCTTCGGGGCGCCATAGCCCGCGGACGTCCTGCGTTGAAGGTTGGTTTCGCATGACCATCCTCAATAGGACCGAACGCGGCGGGTGGTCATGCGCTCGCTACTACCCTGGAACATACCGGTGCGCCGGCTGGTGACGATGCTGCGGAGCTCTTTGAGGTGGCGGTGGCTGGCGGTGGTGTTGACCGGGATCGGATTGTCTAGCAACGTTGGTTCGCCCCCACGAATGACCGCGTTTGGGTCCTGTGCGCTCACCAGACCGTCGATCAGGTCGAAGTAGGAGTAGTCTCGGACCTCGAGGGTCATGTCCCACCGACGCCTGATGTCGTAATCGGGATCGTTGTCGTCGACAATCCACCGCTCGTCGCCGGCATAAACATCCTTGCCCTTGCATCACGTGGTCCGGTGTCATAGATCACGTCGATCACGGTCCGTACCGTTGCACCTGGAGCGGAAGGCACGCCATCGTCTTCGAGCTTGATTGCCGAGTGATTCAGAGGCACGGCCAACGACGTTTCGAGAAAGGTCTTGGTGAAGTTGGTCGCCTGGGAGGATTCGCCTCCGCGACGGGTGCTGGCCACCGAACGAACGAAGAGCGGCGCCAAAAAGATCGCGACCACGGACACGAGTAGACCGGCGAAAAGTACCTCGACCAACGAAAGGCCGTACTCTGAATGCCTGCGTACGCGCGGATGGCGTGGCACAAAGCGCTGCGTCGCCTGGACACCGCGGGAAACGGTGCGCGCGCACCTAAGGGGGGACATCTTCATAGGAATCGACCTCGCTTCGCCCGGTAAGGTTAGGGATGGTCACGGCGCGCACCAAGCGCTTTATCGGAGTCATGGTGATCCCGTAGCGCAGCGTGCCCGCCGACGCCACATCGCCAATCTTGGTGAATCGAATGGCCTCGCCGGGAAACGAAATGTCCAACAGCTCAACATGCCGTTTTCTTTGGTCCGGCAAGGGTGTGCTGGCCAAGAAGCTGTCGTCCGCGACGTTGCGCGCCACCAAGAAGTAGTCGCGATCTGGATTGCCGTTGACAAAGGCAACCGTCCGCGGCGCTTCGGAGCTGTCCTCGACCCGCAGGTTGACATCAATGCTTCGCTTGATAGCCAAGAGGCGCATGCGCTTGAGCAGGACATCGTGGGCCTTGGCAACGCTGTCAAGCTTGATCCGCGGCAGAAGATTCTGCGCGGCGTATACGCTCACGGTCGCCATCACCAGCATGATCGTGAGCACGATGATCACCTCGAGCAAGGAGAAACCGCGGCTCACGCTCACTCGGTCGGCGCTCCGCGCACGGAGCGCGACTCCGGACGAGTGATTCGGGAACTCAAGCATGTCGACACCCTATTGCAACTTCTTGACCATCCGAACACCGTTCCGGTTACGGTGAAGTAACTGACAGAAAACAAGAAGTTTATGGCATTTCATGAAGCGGCATCCCGAAGACGGCGGTCGACTGAACTGTTACGAACAGTAACAATTCTGTCAGAGCCATGCGGTCAAGTGACGGGCTGTGACGGCAAGCGGATTGCTGCCCGCATACCGCCGTGCTGTCGAGGCGTCAGTTCGAGCGCGCCCCCATGGAGCACAACGATCCGGCGAGCAAGGGCCAAGCCGAGCCCCACGCCTCCCGCCCGCCCGGTAACGAATGGGTCGAACGGGTTCGCCGCCACCTCCGGTGCCAGCCCGGGACCGCGATCGTCGACGAACAACATCATGTCGGCCGGCCCAGCCTCGATCTCGACGGTCAGCGCCGTCGTCACCTGGACCTCGGCCTGGGCGTCCGCGGCATTGCGCAAAAGGTTTCGCACGGCTTGCTCGAGGAGCCTCGGATCGGCGTCGAGGATGGCGGGAGCGGCCTCGGACACGCCGACGCCACAACAGACCTCGACCCCAACACCCTCGAGCCCCGGATCCCCGGCGCATCGCCGAGCCAGGGCCACGAGATCCACTGCTTCCTTGCGGAGCGACCCGGGACGCGCGAAGCGAAGGAAGTCATCGAGAACCCGCTGAAGATGATCGCCCTCGCGCCTCATCTCATGTACGTAGTTTTTCAAGGTGTCGTCATCGGGGCCGCGTTCGATCAGACCCAGATATCCGCGTAGCGTCGCGAGACCATTGCGCATCTCGTGCGCGACACCGGCAGCCAAGGTACCAACCTGAGCGAGGTTCTCGGCAAGGCGTCGCTGCTGCGCCTTACGTTGGACCACGGTGAGGTCAGCGAACAAGGTCAGGTAACCCCGTACTGCACCGTCGTCACGCCGTAGCGGATGCACAGTAAGGCCCAGTGTTTTCGTATCGCCTTCAACTTCGACGGAATGCTCTTGCCGATGAACCACCGTTTGGTGCCGCATGGCGTCCATGAGCAAATCACACAGACCGGAGTGGTTGGCCAAGACTTCCGCGAGTGGCTGCCCCCCAGCCGTTTGCGGCGCCACGCCCAAAAGTTGGGCTCCGATTTCATTGAGCGCCAGGACTGCGCCTTGATGGTCGCAAAGCAGGACACCGCTTTCGAGGCTGCGGCTCAGGGCACGCTGGAAGGCACCCAGATCATCGCTCTCGAGGGACGGGTCGGCTTCGGGCCGCTCCTCGAGCACGGCCAGAGCTCGGTCGAACGTACCCAACAGAAGCTGGACCTCGTCGGCCTCGGGCTCTCCAGGCAACGCCTGCCGGGCGCGCGCGACCAGACGATCGAAAGGAACCAACCAACGCCTCAGGTAGAGCAACAGGAGCGCAACCAAGGCCAGGTTGGTACCCAAAACGAGGGGCCACAGGACCCGGAGCGATCGAGCCTTGCTGCGCAGGACCAACGCCGGCAGGTCGATCCGTACCCGTGCGGCGCGCCCTGGACCGGCGACCACGGCGGAACCGGATACGACGTTGACCAGCGAGGCGCTCGGCACCACCCACCAGGTCAGATCGCGCGCCGCGAATCCGTCCACGGGGGCGGCCGGTATCGCGAGGTCTCCTGTGACGACGAACGGTGCACCCGATGAGCTGAGCAGGGCCACTGCCCGCGCTCGGGGTGCGAGGCGCCTCAAGGCCTCGGCAGTGGTCGTGGTCTCCGGTCGCAGCCGCGAGGCCACCGCTTGCGCCAAACGGTCCGCCTCTTGGCCTCGAGAGGCAAGCGCCTGCTCAATCACGGCGCGGTACGAGAAAAGGGTAAAGAACGATAGGCAGACCAGGAGAAGCAAAGCCGCCGGCAGCAAGATCAGTGCTTCGGTTCGGGCCCCGACCCGGATCGCCTCCGTACTCACCGGAAACCCGCATCGAGAACCGGTGTCCACAGTCGATACGTTTCGAGGGTTCGTTGGCCCCAAAAAAGAGCCACGATCGCGGCCGCTGCCAGGAAGCTCCCGAAGGGCAGGCGCGATTGGGGCCCAAGGCGGCCGGCGGCCCAACCGAGCATTCCGACGACCGCGGCGACCAACGCACCCAAGAAAAACGTCACGATGACCCCTTGCCAGCCCAGGAAGGCGCCAATCATAGCCAGCATCTTGACATCACCCATCCCCATGCCGGGTGACCCTTTGAGGAGATACCAGCCGCCCGAAGCGACCAGCAGTACCCCGGCGCCCAACCCAATGCCAAGCAGCGCGTCGGGCAAGGTGCACCATGGCAGCCAGGGCTGGAACCCAAGTCCCACAATCAACCCGGGGATCACCAGCCGGTTGGGGAGCAAGAAATGCTCGGCGTCAATCGCCGCCAAAACCAGCATCAAGGAGCAAAAACCTGCAGCCACAATCGCCGGGATGGTTATACCAAACCACCAGAAACTGAGCAGCGTCAGCGAAGCGTTGAGAGCTTCGACGAGCGGGTAGCGCCAATGGATCGGCTTGCGGCAAGCACGGCAGCGACCTCGAAGCAGTAGATACCCGAACAACGGTATGTTGTGCCATGGCCGAATTGCGGCCTGGCAATGCGGACACCGGGAGCGAGGCAAGACCGTCGAGATCCCGCGCGGTAGGCGGTAAATCAAGACGTTCAGGTAGCTGCCGATGAGCAGTCCAACGATGCCGAGGTAGGCCAGCAAGAGCCCGTGGAGGGTCATGAGACTGGCATTGTACGTGGGCGCGAACTCCGAAAGAACCCTACGCGAAAAGAGCCCGACAGCAGCAGATGGCTGCGGTGTCGGGCTCTCGAGAACGGAGACACGCCGCGTGGCGGCATGTCGTCGCCCAGAGGATCAACCTGTGCCAGCAGTGCTGGCACCTGCGAGGGGGGTTGGATGCGGGAGGGGCGGCACTCCCTAGCGCCGTGTTACAGCTGTACGCCACCCGGAAACTTGATCAAGAAACCGTCGGCAAAGATCAAGTCGTGATCGTAGTCGGTCGCAATGAAGGCACCGGTATCGGCGCCGGCGTGGTCTGAAAGACACGCGGCGCTGTAGACACCCTCACGACCTGGGCTGCACATGATGAACACGTTTCCGAGCAGTAGATTGGTCGCAAAGCCCCAATCGTAGGCATTCTTCCAGCCGTCGAATTGCGGGACTTGTTGCATGTAAAAGAACGTTGGGTCGAGTGTCGAGTTCATATAGTTCGCCAGCTCTGCATACGTTCTTTCTGCGAAGGACCCTGCATTGTAGGGTTGCTGACCAGCGGACGCGGCGCCAACTTGGTCGGTCAACCACGACATGATCGAGGTGCCTACGTTGCGAAGGTCGGAGATCGTGCGCTTCTGCTTGGCTTTTTGCAGGGCGTCAATCAGGTTGGGGATCAAGATCGCTGCGATAATGCCGATGATCGCCACCACGATCAACAACTCGATGAGGGTAAAACCTCTCTGGCGGTTCCGTTTGAGCATGCGCTCCTCCTCCTAAATCTGCCATGGGATCTCGCGGTTCATTCCGCAAGCTATCGAAGGTACAAGCAAGGCCTGTGCCAACCACACTCTGGTGAGAATATGCCCCTGGCACGTAGGCACTCAGCTCAACCCGGTCCCTTTCAGCTCGAAATCATGTCACAGAGGCATTTTCCGAGAAGCCGATGACAGGCTGTTTCATTCCGGAATGACAAGAAGTGTCAGACACCTACGAGGTTCTTCACGAGCCGCACGTAACGGTCGACACCTTCGATGAACGCGGGCAAGGCAATGCGCTCGTTCGCCGCCTTCATCTGAAGCGTGTCCGTCGTCATCAGAACGAACGGCGAGTACCCAAAGGTTGTGATTCCCGCTGCGCGGAAAAAGCGGGCATCGGTCGCACTCTGGGTGACGACGTAGGGCCCATGAATACCACCGTCCACGGCGGCTTCCTCCTGCATGAACCGATCGAGCGCCACGTACACCGGATGGTCTTGACTGCTGGGCTCGCCAGGACCATGCCGCTCGTCGAAGCTCAATGCGACGCCGTGGGTCATCCATGACGGGAGCAGCTCATCGAGCGCATCTTCAACGGTGACACCAGGCAAGAGCGCGAGGATAATCCTCATGCGGTAACCGCCCGCCAGGTCTTCGATGGGCTCTGAAGCCGCGACGTCATTACGAATCATCAACTGAACATGCAGAGGCAACACGGTCATATCCGTGCCATCCATGAATCGATAGCGCTGGGGCGGGCTCATGAGCCGCGCAAGCCCTGGGTGGTCGCGGGTGGGTCCGTAGCGGGTCAAGAACCGCGCGGTGCCTGTGTCGAGATGGCGCGCGAACTCGTGCTTGTTCGCACCCTCGATGTCGTCATGAAGTGCAATCAGACGATCTTGTCGTTGATGACAGGCATAGATCTCGACATAGCGTTTTTGGGCGGTCTCGGTACCCCAGTACTTGATGACGTGGCGCTCGGTCGCCTCGACCACACCGCCTTCGGTCAGAACGACATCCATTTGCGACACCAACTCCGGGTGCTCGCGCAGGATCCATGAAGTTCCGAGACGGCTACCCGTTTCTTCATCGCCCGTGGCGAGAAAGAGAACCGAACGACGCAAAGGTACCTTTTGGCGAGCGAGCTCGATGGTCGCCAGAAGCTGGGCGATCGTAAGGCTCTTCATATCAAAGGCCCCGCGGCCGAAGATCCACGGAACATCGATCTCGCCCGCGAAAGGCGGGAGTTTCCACCGCTCCGGCTCAACGACCGGGTCGACGTCGATATGGTTGTGGAGTACCAGGGCACGCGGATCCTCACCCTCGAGGAACGCCCAAACGTTGGCATTGCGCTCGCCGAGGCGCTCGATATGGGCTTTGATCCCCGCCGCCTCGAGTTGCCGGGCGAGGAATTCGGCACCTGGAATCTCATTGCCGGTCGTCCCGCTCGTGTCAATCCGCAGGTACTCCTGCAGTAGATGGACCGACTCGATCGCCTCGTATTCCGCCGCCGGTATATCCCAAGACACGTCCAAACGGAGTGGCTTCGAGAGCAAGGCGGACAGGGCCCATACCGCCAATGGCACGATCGTGGCGCCACCATAGAGAAGGATTCTTGCGCGTTTCTTGTTCTTGTGAATCAACGGGGTTCGTAGCATAGTCGCGGATGCTACCATCGCTCTTCGGTGCAATCTCTCCATGACTTCCCCCGCTGGCGATGGCCTCTTAGCTGGTGGCTCATTGCCTTCACGTCGTGCGGGTACATCTTCTCCGCACAGCTAGGGCCGTTGGTTGGCGAGTTGGCGTTCCCACTCGACGACGCATGGATCCACCTCCAATTCGCCAGTCGCCTGGCGGTCGGTGACGGCCTCGCCTACAACCCCAGCGTGTGGGTCACCGGCTCGACCGCTCCACTCTGGTCCGCGCTGATTGCCGTGCTGGTGGGGTTGCCAGGCCCCATTGCGCTGTGGATTCAGGTGCTGGGCGTCTCGTTGTTGTTGGTAACCGCCAACGCTTGCGGCCACCTCGTGACCACCTTGGGTCTCGGTCGCGGAGTCGCTTGGTTGGCTCGGGTCATGGTCGCGCTCAGCTACTGGTTGGTGTGGTCTGCGCTTTCGGGCATGGAAATCACCCTGTTCTCAGCACTGAGCCTCTGGGGATTGGTTCTCCACACACGGGCCCGTCGCGCCGCCAACGCGATGCCCGCCGCCAACGCGATGCCCGCCGCTAACACGATGCCCGCCGCCAACACCATGCCCGCCGACACGGCCGGTGAACACACCACGGATACGCTCGACCTCGCGGCGCTGGCGATGTTTGCGCTGGCCGCATTGGCGCGGCCCGAAGGTTACTTGCTGTTGCTTCTGGCGCTGGCCGATCGCTGGCTGCCCCGTCCCGTCCAACGGTCCGTAGCGTCCATTGCGACGCGCACGCTCGAGGGGGTTCTGCTGGCCGCGATAATCCTGGTGCCGACTCTCGTCTTCTACCGCGCCATCGGCGGATCGTGGCTGGCAACGACCTTCGCGGTCAAGGGATCCACACCCGCGAGCTTCCTCCCCGATGGCCGGTACCTTCGCATCGTTGCGGATATATTCTTCCGCTCCCAGCCGCTCCTGATGCTGGCCGCGGGGGCGGGCGCGGCGCGCCTCGTGGGTCGCACGGGCACCCGCGATGACCATGGCCTGCTTCCCGCGCTGTGGCTCTTTGGTTTGCCCCTCGCCTACGCCTTCTTGACGCCGCCCGCGGGACCGCCAGCGGTGGGCAATTTTGGCCGCTACTACCTGCCCTTGGTACCCGTGGTGGTGGCGCTGGGTCTCTTCGGCATCGCCCCGACGATCGCGCGCCTTGCCGTTCGGCCCATTCTCTTGCGCGCCGCCGCCATCGCTGTGCTCTTGGCGCCCCAGGTAGCAGGCCTCGTCGCGGGTCGGTCCCACTACGCCCGCACGGTTGCCAACGTTCTCGAGAGCGACGTCGCTGCCGCTCGTTGGCTGGCGCCAAGGCTCGATCCTTCCGCCCTGATCGCGGTACAAGATATTGGCGCCCTCAAACTCATGCTACCCAACCCGGTGCTCGATCTTGCGGGGATCGTGACCCCGGAGATCATCCCCGTCCTGCGCGGCAGCGGTTCCGACGATCCAGTCTATTGGGAACAACGCCTTCTGCGTTTTCTCGCGGAAGCGCGGCCCGACTACCTGGTGGTGTTTGCCGACTCGTATCCCATGATCGCGCGCTCGACGCCTGGCTTCGAGCGCCTCGAGACGTTCTCGGTCGAACACAATCTGGCCATGGCGGGTGACGAGCTGATTGTCCTATCGACCCCCTGGAACCGGTTCCCCTTGCGGGAGTTGCCCGAATCCACCGTGCGCCGAAATTGAACCCCAGGCGATACGATCAGCGGCATGGCAGCCCCACGTCACGTAACACTCGATGAGCTGACGATTCAGTACCAGGCGTTGCGCGACACGGCACGGCGACTCGGAGATGGCCTCGATCCTGTGCGTGCCCTTCAAAGGCCCAAGCCTGGAAGTTGGTCGCTGGCAGAGTGCCTGCGTCATCTCGAAATCACCGCTGAGCAATATCGCCCGGCGATCCAACAAGCAATCGAACGCGCGATCGGTGCCGGGCGAGCCGACGGGCCGGCCAGTGACGGCACATTCGCGCTGAGTTGGCTCGCACGGCGCATGATCACATCCATCGAGCCGCCACCCCGCATGCGGCTCAAGGCACCCAGGGCGTTCTTGCCCAAGCCCGAACCCAACAGCAGCATGCCCCAGCTCGATTGGCCGCAAACCGCCGAAGACTACGACGCTGCGAAGGTTCGCTACCTCGACCTGCTCGACCAAGCCAAGGACCTCGACTTTACCTGTATGCGCATCACATCGCCGGTATCGCGGTTGATCAAGATGCGGGTCGATACCGCGTTTGCCTTTCTCGCCGCCCACGATCGTCGCCACCTCTGGCAAGCCGAGCGCGCCGTCGAGGCTGTCAAACGCCCGTCGTGACGTTGAAAATCCAGTTGGCGAGCAAGAGCACAACGAGAACAGCCACGAGCCAAGGCGGTCGCCGCAGGGAGGGAAGTGGCCGGCCACTCAGCGCCCAGACGCCGGCAACCACACCGCCCAAACTGAACAACAGCCAGCCGACTGCCCACAGCGGGTAGTGGGTCAGCGCGTGGAGCGGCTCGAATCGCGCCAACACCAGTGCCGCCCGCGTGGCACCGCAGCCCGGGCACGGGATGCCGGTCCAGGTCTTGAGCGGGCAAGCAGGCACGAAGCGGGCCAGCGTTTGCCCAAACGGTGCCAGCGCCAACAAGAACGCGACGATCGCGCCCCAGATTAGTGCCAGGCGTCGCCGATCGCGATCGGCGAGATCTGGTTCTGGAAATGCTTCAGCGTGGCTCACCAATCCAGTCTATCGGTCGCGCG
Organism: Candidatus Multivoradales bacterium; assembly: GCA_965250305.1. Taxonomy (GTDB): domain Bacteria; phylum Acidobacteriota; class Thermoanaerobaculia; order Multivoradales; family J023; genus J023. Next base: position 665,720 of record CBDFNS010000020.1, read on the forward strand.
AACGAGAGGTGCCCGATCCTGCTACGGCAGATCGACGGTACCGCGAGCGGTCCAGGGCCCACACCGAACAATGCGAAAGGCGGCACGTGCGGTGCCAACGAGGGCGCCGTCGGCACGAATCGCTGCCTCGGCATAGCGGCTACAGCTGGGCTCGAATCGGCACGGAACGCCCGCCGCCGGGAAAGCCGGCGACAGGGTGTGCTGGTACATGTGGATGCCACCAAGTAGCAACTTGGCGCTCCACTGGCGCGACGGTGCGCGGCAGAGATCGATCACGACGACCGCCAATACCAACGCCATGAAGCCCAGCATCCGGCGCCGACGTGGGGACGCGGCGGGCGGACGCTCGGTGTTCAGTGGCACGAACTAGAACTTGTCTGCGAAGTCGCTGATTCCCGGCAGCTTGAAACGCTCGCCATTGAGGGCCTTGACGATCATCACGATATGAACGACCAAGATGCCAATACCCAGAGGCAACGTCAAGATCGTCAGCAGGCAACCTAGGAGATCGCCCAGCATGGCGCCCACAATCCACAGCGCGACCCACATGGCAACCCAGGCGCCGAACAACACCAGGCCATGTTTGGCGTGCCACTGAACCTCTTGATCTTCCTTCTCAACCAGGTACGGAACCAACGCAAGAAGCCCCAGGTACGACAGGATGATCATCACCGGGTTGCTCTTGCCACCACCACCTGAACCACCGGTGCTCGGCGCTGGTGGCGGCGATGGGGCGGGCGGCTGTGCTGGAGGAGGTGGAGGCGGCGGTGTCGCCGAAGGTGGTTCGGACGGCGGTGGTGGTGGCGCAGCGGTGTCAGTCATGGCAGATCTCTCCAGCTTCCTTCAAATACGTCGCGCGCGTACGGCCGGAAGCGTAGAACTTACCGTGCCACGGCGCTGGATCGGAACGTTGCCTGAGTCTATCGCAGTCCACCGGGAAGCAACTGGAGCGGGTCCGCTACGGCCAAGGGGTTTCCGCTCCAAAAGGGTTCGCCGAACTCGGCGTTGACCGCCTGGCCATAGTGCCGGGCACGGCCCGCCACCGCCGCCGCGTACTCGGGGCTCGCGACTTTGGTCATCGGCTCGTCCGATGCATATTCATCGGAACCGTTGGCGGCGGTGCTGTCTGCCGCGGTACCAGAGGCTTGGTAGAGCTGACTGGGATAGCAGCCCAAGGCAGCCTCTTTCTTGGCCCAGGTGGCTGTGACGTCGACAATGAAACTGGGTTCGAAAGCGTCGTGCTGCATGTAGGAAAACACCGCCGCGGGCCGATGGGGCGGCCCGGTGGCACGCCGCGCCAAACCCGAATAGAACGCCGCGTCGCGCACCAGGCGATGGGCGCGCCCGTGGTCAGGGTGCCGATCCGAAGGTGCCGGCCCCAGAACCATGTCCGGCTGATGGCGCCGGATAACACCGATCACCGCGTCCTCCTGAGCCTCCCCGGTTTGCAGGCTGCCATCGACACAGTTCAAGAAATGAACCACCTCGACCCCCAGCGCTGTCGCTGCGCATCGCGCCTCTTGCTCGCGCGCCTCCGGGGTTCCACGGGTCCCACGTTCGCCACGGGTCAGGTGCACGATACCCACGCCGTAGCCTCGCTCCACCAACATCGCCACCGTACCGCCGATCGCCAGCTCAACATCGTCGGGGTGGGCACCGATTGCGAGAACGTCGAGCTTCATGATGTCCGCCGCTCCGGGTCGGGCATGGGATCGACCGCCGGAAACTGCACCTTGTCGTAAACCTCGGTGAGCGCCAACCGACAGCCCAACGTGTCGAGCCTCAACTCGGTATCGCGGCCGATCGCCTCGTGAAACAGCCAATCGCCGCCTTGCTGCTGCCTTCGAAACAGCTCGAGACGCGCCTCGTCTTGGCTCACGAGCAGATAGGTGTCGAGCGATGGCAGCGTGCGGTAGTGCGCGAATTTACGGCCCCGATCGAAGATCTCGGTCGATGGCGACAGCACCTCGATCACCATGATTGGATTTAGCAACACATCGAAGCGCCCATCTTCGAAGCTCGGATCGCCGCAAACTACACTGACATCGGGATAGACATAGCTGCCGGTCGACGGGACGTGTACCCGCATGTCACTGGGGTAAACCTCGCAAGGCTTTCCCTTGAGCGCCTGCCGCAACTCGCCAATCAAGTTCGTGACGATCAAGTTGTGTCTGCGGCTCGCGCCCGACAGGGCGATGATCTCGCCGTCGAGAAACTCACTGCGTTCGAACGACTCGCGGTCGAGCGACAAATACTCGGTGGCGGTCATTCGTGGTTGGGGTTGTGCGGACATAGCTTGCCTCCACCGCGAGTCTAACGCGACGTCCTATACGCGGATGACCGATACGTAGCGCGGATCGAGATCGAGTTGGTCGAGGAACGCCTTGGCGATATCGCGCCCATAGCGGGCCATGAAATGACCTACCGCCAACGTACGCTCCTGGGGTTTACCGCCGGGCAAGCAGGAAGCCTTAATCCGGGACAGGCGCTGGTGCCAAACCTCATTGTTGCGCGCAGTGGCGGCGGCGACTTTGCCGGAAAACTGATCCAGGTTGCGGCCAACCTGGTCGGTGGTCTTGCGCAACGGCCGCTCGAGGGTCGCATCGACGGCCAGGACCGAATCCCGCAGACCGTCGAGCAAGGCGGTGATCTGCTGCCGTACCGGCGCAACCACGTCGCCACCGAGAATGTCGACGAGCAACCGATCGATGGGCTGTTTCATCAGGACTTCGAGGGTCACCCCGAACTCCGCCAACTGATCGGCTTGACGGCCTTCGACCACCAACGCGGGTGGCCGCAACGACGTCCAGGGCGCTTCGATCCCGAGTACCCGGTAGGTGGCGGCCGCTTGCGGCATATAGGACATCTCGCCCGGGCCAAGAACTTGAAGCGTCGTTCCGAGCAACGCATCGGCGATCGCTGGCCGAGCGAGCACGCCGGGACTGATTGCGATCGGATTTTCCTCGATCGCCTCCAACAGCTCTTCAACAGGTGCCTCGCTGCCTTCGACCCCGCGCAGCGCGTAGGTATCGGGCGTCGGCCAAATGATCCGGCGCCGCTCCAGGCCCTGGAGCGCGAACAGCGGACTCGAGCCAGGTTGCGGTCTCACCTGCAACGGCAAGTCGCGCGTTTCGACTGCCGCGTGCGCGGCGGTCTGCTCGCGGGTCAACGTGGCCCGCTCGCGGACCAATCGGGCCAGCCACGGCGCCTGGAGTCGCTTGACGCCAGCGTCCATAGCATCGAGCAGGAGCGGTGTCCGCGCGCCCATGAGGTGCACCATCAGCCGCGGGAAAGCTTCGCCAAAGCGCGCATTCTCGCGGTACCAGGTATCGATACGTGCCCACCGTTCAGCAGCGATGCCTGGGTAAAGAGCCTGGATCTCTTCCCGAACGCCTTCCAAGCCGCTACCAAAGGTACGCATGCCGACCGGTGCTAGGGGCGACGGATCCGGACCGAGGTCGAGACGGGTTGCGCCGTCGCGTCCCAATACCGTCGCATTCGCCATCTCGGCCCAATCATGATCTTCGGTGGCCACCCAGAACACCGCCACCGCGGGCACGCCTTGTGCTTCGATCGCCGCCGCGTGGCGAACCGCCGCAACCATCTTCGACAACGTCAGCAGGGGCCCGCCGAAGAGGCCGGGTTGCTGACCCGTGACCACGACCCGGGTCGCGGGATCGGCCAGCTTGGCAGCTAGCTGATCCGCGGCGGGATGACCGTAACCTGCATTGGCCGTCCGCAGCGTCTCAGCCAGCACAGCTCGGTCGACTGCTGGCGGCTTGCCCATGGGCAGCTCACCGGGCGGCAGAAAGCGCAGCGGCGCCAACAAGTCGCGGTGCTGGCCCGCGACAAACGCCGCGGGTACGGGAGGCAGCATCCCGACCGGAATCCGATCGGGGAGCTGGACCTGTTCAATCGGCCTTGTGTCCGACGATGATGAGGCGTTCGCTGTTGTCACGGTGGTAGGGCTCTCCTGCGAAATTCCCGAAGACATCGTCCACGTTCAATCCGGCCCAGCGCAGGCCAATGGTCACTTCGTCCTCGCTGTAGGCACGAACGCTCTCGAGATACGTCCGCGGCGGTGCCCCGGATGCCGCCGACAATGTCATCCGTTTGTTGATCCGGCGGGTCCTCTCGTCGTACCAACGTTCGATCTCAATTCGGCGCCCGGCTTTTTCCTGCACTTCGTGACGCCGGAGATTCGCCAACACGGGCTCGCGATTCAAGAAATCGATCAAGAACCGACCAGAAGGCCGTAAGACCCGTACGATCTCTTCCAAGACTTGAAAATTCTCACGCTCTCGCTCGAAGTACCCGAACGATGTGAAGAAGTTCAGCACCCAATCGAAGACCCCGTTGGCGTACGGCAACGCGCGCATATCACCCGCAGCGCACGGCACCCGCGGCGGTGTCGCCAGCAAGGTGATCGACAGGTCGACACCGGCGGATTGGTAACCGCGGTCACGCAAGATCGCCGAGTGGCGTCCCGCGCCACAGGCAAGATCGAGCACTCGCTCGGGACGCTCCGGGCCGAGCTTCTCGGCTACGAAATCAACATGTCGCGCCGCTTCGTCCGCATCGCGATGGGCGTAGAGATCGAGATAGTCGGCGCCAAACCACTCTTTGTACCAAGCCATAGGCGGCGATACTACCGCTCTTGCGTCAACCGGGTTACGCCATGGCCCCAGCGATGATCGCGTCCGGCCACAGTTCTCGTGAACTCAGCGAGATTGTCAGACGGTGGGTTGAGCGCTACGCTGCCGTTGCACGAAGTCGGCCCAGGCCGGCCAACCGCGAGCGCGGAGGCGGGCCACGATCCACGCCAAAAGCTCACGATCGGCTCGCCGAATGTGACTCTCGATTTTCGCCAGGTCGTGCCGAGCTTCTGAGAGGGAAATTGCGACCGGTGATCCCGGCCGAGCCTTGATCACGGCCAACCGCGCCACGTCGCACCGACAGCGGATCGCACCCAATTCGAGGCCCGTGAAGCCCACACCAAGCGCATCGCGGTAGATACTCTCTGCTTCGGCGCCGACGACCCATTCGACGTCTTGCCCCGCGCGTTGGGCGACGTTCGAAAGCAGGCTACCGAGCACGTCCGGGTGTCGCTCGATCCTGCCGAGTCGGTGGAGTATTTCGCCGCGTGTGTGGGTTTCTTCCTTGCTCACTGGGCCTACCTTTGGAGGAAAAAAGGCCCGCGAGCCCGGTACCGGCTCAGTCCAGCGTCCCAACCTCGCGGGGGGCAGAGGCTGGCTCATGCCTGGCCGTGTGGTCTGTTGCCAAAACCGGGCTCACGGGGGAGAGGGACGAACGAGCGCCGGGACGCCGAAGGGGGAGTAGCATCCGTCCGGGGATGCGGTACGGCGTCCCGGCGCTTGGGAGGCGCTGGCCGGAGGGGACCGACCAGCCCAACGGGACAAAGGATCGAAGGCGAACCATTGGCACGGGCGCCCCCATCACCTTTGCCCGTTGGCTTGAATTCCCACAGCCGAACCCGTCCGCGTTCGAGCGGCAAATGGGAACCGACGTGTTTGGCTGTGGGAAACTTGGTGAACGCCCCACGGCCGGCGCGTAATTGCCAAATAGGGGTAGTGCCCGTTCGGACAACCGGCCGCGGGGTGACTCATGAGTGAGGGTCAAGGTCGATGATTTTGACCCTCAGACGCGCGTTTGGTACCAGTAATTCGGGCTCGCGGGTCAAGGTCGAGATCATCCGCTCTCGATTTGCGGAACGCCGTTCTTCCGCTTCCAGTTCAGCAACTGCATGGGGTTGCGTTTCCGCGAACGAGCGCCGGGTGTATCCGACAAGGCCAATTCGGTGAGCGTGAGTTTCGAGGACCGCGAGCACTTCGCCGATCGCCTTGGCATCCGCCGACAATCGCGGCGGATCTAGTGAGGTTCTGACCGTATTTGATCCCATGCCGGGAAGGCTAAGGCGGGGATGGTTCGTTGTTTGCTTCCTGGATGATTAACGTGGTTATTTGTCACGCTCCGTGCAATGTGATTGCATAGGACCGACAAGACGAGCGATGAAAGTCCAATCAGACAAAGGCGCACAGGACGCCCAACGGATCACGACCGCTTTATGGCGCTTGATCAAGAGTCGTGGGCGAGGGTCCATCACGGAAGTTGAAAGGGCGCTCGGCTACTCGAAAAGCCTGTTACGTCAGCACCGCCACCGGGGGTTTTCGCTAGAGGAAACCATGCGAATCCTCGCGATACTCGACCATCCACCAGGGGCGTTCTTCGCATCGGTTTTCGGCGACGGTCCAACGATTGCCGCCGACCGATTCCGCGCGTCTGGTTCGGACCTGATCGCGCGGGGCATCATTGACGTGCCCGAGCTGGCGTCACCTATCCATCCAGACACGTTGACCGACATCGAGCTCGATTCCCTCGACCAGCTCAGATTCGACAATCCGAGGCACGCTGCCGATCAGGCACGAGAATTGGCGTTTCTGGCCGGTTCAGAGGGTCGCCAGGGCGACGCGTCGGCATGTGCAGCCCGTTTTGGGGCTCGGCGCTCCGTGCGGCCGAGCAATGGCACCCAGCGCACGCCGTTGTGTGTTGGGCGATCAGCCACGCACCGGAAGGGCCGATCCTGGCTGATTGCTGGCTACGTGCTGCGTCAGTGACGAGTGACTACGGTTCGTTTTCGGACGCTGCCGAGCTGGCGCGGGTGGCCATGCTCGCGTTTGTCGAGATGGGCAACGACACCGGCACGGGTAAGGCGTTGGTGTCCCGTGGGCTTTTCCTGCGGCGTGGAGGCGAATATCGAGATGCGATTCGGTGTATTCAGTCGGCATTGACGAAGCTACCGGAAGAAGAACGCCTCAACCAGTTCGTGTGCCATTTTGAGTTAGCAACTGCCAACTTGGAGCTTGGCCGCTTTAATGCCACCGATCGCTTTATAGGCACCGCGAAGGTGATTGCCCCTGCTGCTGGGGTGATCCACCTACTTTGGCTAGGTGCAAGATTAGCGGCACGACGACAGGACTATGCCCGCGCGGTCCGCTTGTATGAACGCACCGCCGTTTCGATTGCAAGGTCACCCGTTGATACCGCACTGGTCGGCGTCGAGCTGGCACGCGTCTACCTCCAAGCGAATCGACCAATCGAAGCTATTGAGACTGCAAAAGGGCTGGCAACCCTGGCGATGCCTTGGCGGGCAAACCGGCTCGTGAGTGCAGCGATTCGCGATCTTTGGTGTTCGGCACGCCAAGGCGAGATGACCATCCGCATACTTGATCGGATAGCTGGGCGTATTCAGCTCGCCCGCGAGCGGCGGGCCGTGGTGCTCGGGCCACGGCCCGTATAGACAGCTTGGCTCAGCCGTTTGGGTCGAGACCCATCCCGATCCCATCCAACGGCGGAAAGTCGTCGTCGCGGTCGCTGTCGTCGTCAGACTTCGCGCCGGAAGTGTCGTGTTCCGGGCGCGGCGTCGCGATGTTCGCCCACCCGAACCTCAGCTTGGCCAACCACCCCGTCACGTGCTCGAGCACGCGTGTCGTTATCGAAAGTCCGGGTCCGACCTGGTCGACGGGCGCGGCAGCTACTGGCATAGCCACGAGAGCGGCGAGCACGGCCGCTGCAATCAGTTTTCGCATGGCAAACCTCCGTTTGGGCACGGCAGCGCCCAAACGCTTGGCGGTATTGCCATCGGCGCCCGTGCCGCCCCCAACCTACACCGGCAGGGTTTCGAGGCGAAACGTTCGGGTCAACGCCCACATATTTGTGCCGTGCTAGAGTTATGGCGATTGAAGCAAACCCCAGGCGTTCGAGCGGACTTATTGGAGGTTTGAAAGCTATGAGAGATTTTGAAGGCGCTACCTGGACCACCGGTACCGCGACAACCACGAACGCCCCACCGGCACCGCCCCTAGGTTGGTCCCTCGATGGAGCGTCAGACAAAAAATCGGCCCCTTGGGGCAATCTAGATCTTGTTTCTCGCGAGGTAGGTCGAGAGACATGCTGTCGGCGTGTAACAAATTCGCCGAGAGCAACGCCCAAAGGATCGTACTCGGTTCCTCCCGTGTCGAAACAGGTACGACCCTATTCAAGTTTCGACTCTCCTCAACTTGGAGTGGGTAGCCCATCGCAGGTAAGCCCTTTCGAATTCGGTAGTTGCGCGTGATTCGATGGGCTCAATCGATGTGCGCCGCCGTCGCCGGCCCTGTGGAAAGGGCGAGTAATCGCCCGGCGGGGAGGGTGGTTAGGGCGATTTCCGCGCTTTCCATAGGGTTCCTGCCCGTAACTGGCTGATTCTTAAGAGTTCCCGCCCAGTGGGATGGCGGTTGGGGCGTGGAGACGATCCTGGTGGCAATCCTACATCCGTGGGCATTGGTGCGGAGAGGCCGAAATCTACCCACACATAGTTGAGGAGAGCCCAAGTTTCTTGGAGACGAAAACTATGAAGCTGCGTTTCATTGTCGCCACGGTGTCGATCGTCGTTGCCTGCCTGCTCGCGGTGCCAAACGCCCAAGCCGAAGACCAGAACGCCAACGACTACTACTACCAGGAGGTCTACAAAGACCTAGGCGGTCGCGTCGATGCGACTCAGTAGCGGCGGCTTCGCCGCTTACATCCTCATTGGGGGTGAGACCCGAGCAGTCTACGAACTCTCGGTGCGGGAGCAGACTGGAAGATGGCGTGTTTTCAGCGAAAACACGGTGACTCAGGAAGCACCATTAACCATGACGTTTGACTATCGGCAAGCGCGGATCAAGGACTTCGATGGCAACATCCGTGACCTACTTGCTCGCCACTCTGTTCGCTCTGTTGGCCTTTCCGCGGTTCTGCTCTCGGAGGATTATCAGGAGGGGAGCAGTCCGGCAGTTGTCGAGCCCGCTCCGGTGTTTCCTTTCAGGTTCCTAGAGAAGGGTGGGGCAGCCCTCCCCGAAGAAGACGATTACACAGAGTGCGTGGATACAGGAGTCTGTACCATTAATGAGAATGGGTGCTCCGTCGCTCCCGATAGCTGTCCTCCATACTCGAATCAGTCAGTTTTCGATTCATGCCAGGAGCATGACCGCTGTTACCAGTGTGGTGCAGCTTGTCACGGCTTCACGCGCCTCCAATGTGATCGCGATCTTCGGACCAACATCGCCTTTCAGACGAATCCGTTCTGTGCGTGGGCCTACTTCCTAGGTGTACGTTTTGGGGGATGGCTTTTCTACCAAACCGCCCAAGGCGGCATTGGATTCATGCACGACGTCTACAGTCTAGGAATCACAATTTCCGCGTGTGAAGGGCAGTACGCCCACATGTGCACCGTCTGGGTCTTCTAACCTAACTAGCGGAGAGACATATGAATAGTGCTTTCAAGCTGACGATGGTGCTCTTGGGTGTTCTCGCATCGGGGTGCTACACCCGAGCGAGTCGGCCCGTGACTCCAGAAGTGGCGACGCGTTGCCCTAGTCTCTCAGGGGAGTACTTCTTTCCAGGAGTAGAAGAGGCGACCGATATCTGTTCTGTTCTCGACGGGGATCTCCGCAAGTGGTTCCGTTGGCCAAATTCCTCGCGGGGCTTTGGATCTCGAAGATCGAATTCCATAGTTTCGATTAGGCAGGATGGCTGTTCCTCGATTCGACTTGCTCCGTTGTCAGCGTCGATCAAACCCGGTGTATGGACGACGGATCGTGATTTGGTACGGACACGGCAACGTCAGGAAATCAAGTGGACAGAAAACTCGCTGATGTACCGGGATCGGGTTAAGCCGATCCCAGGCGCGATGTTCATTCCGCTTCCAAATGCTGCGAAGGAGACGATCTATTTTCGTCTCGAGGCTGATGGCGCGCTCACCTACCGGGGGAGCTACTGGGAGGCAACTGAAGGACGTGGCAGGGTGCTTACGGAATGCACTCTGCCACGTGCGAAGCCGGAAGATTGGCGCGCAGTGGGACTGGAAGCACCAGTGCAGGGTGGTCGAGATCTCGGCCACCCTGTTTTGACGCTCGCCGGCACCGGGTCGCCCTGTTGCCGGCGATCTGCGTAAAGGCCCTTCGATTGGCCTATCGGTTCCTGGCGATCTGCATGAAGGCCCTTCGATTGGGCTATAGGGCTTCCGTACTTGAAACCGTGTCGCTCGAAAAAGGCGCTCCTCCTCCCACTTTCGCTCTCGTTCCTTCGCACGCTCTCTCGATCCAGTGCGCTCTTGCGTTCCGTCGCGAGCAAATCGGCCTTCAGCTTGGGATCATCTTCAAGGGCTTTTCGTACTTGTTCTGCATCGCCTCGAGCAGCGGTTGCATCTCGCCGAGCACGCCGGAATCGGTCGGCGATCTGGCGGTCAGGTCCGCCGCGAACGGGCAGCCCTGGCACAGCGCGCTGCGGATCGCTGTCGACACGCCAGGCCAACCGCTGCCGTTGACCATCACACGGTAGCGGCAACCGACCCACGCTAGCCGCAACGGCTGCTTGTCTGGCTACCGGCCTGAACGCGGTATGCTCGGATCATGGCGCGGATTCGCGATATTGCCCTCGAGGCACCAACGGTCTTGGCCCCCATGGCAGGCGTGACCGATCGAGACTTTCGGCTCATCGTGCGTCGAATTGGCGGCGTCGGCTTGGTGACGATGGAGTTCATCCAGGCGCGCGGACTCGTGGAGGACCACAAGCAGATTGTTCGCCTGCTGCACTACAGCGAAGAAGAGCGCCCTCTTTCGATTCAGATTTACGGCTCCGATCCCGACACCATGGCCGAGGCGGCGCGCAAGGTCGAGGCAATGGGCGCCGACGTGTGTGACATCAACATGGGATGCCCAGCCAACAAGATCCTCAAGGGCTGTGCGGGTGCGGCACTCATGGGTGATCTACAGCTCGCCAAGCAGATCGTGCAGGCGGTTCGGAAAGCGATCCAAATCCCCCTCACTGTCAAGTTTCGCCTGGGCCTCGACGACAAGCGAATGAACTATCTCGAGCTGGGCCGGACCTGCCAAGGTGAAGGCGTCGACGCGGTGGCCCTCCACCCCCGGACCGCCAAGCAGATGTTCCGTGGCGCGGCCCACTGGCCCGCGATCGCAACGCTTCGCGAGGCAATCACCATTCCTGTTTGGGGCAACGGCGACGTCCGCAACGCGGACGACGCCGTCCGCATGCTGCGTGAAACGGGCTGCGCGGCGCTCATGGTGGGGCGTAGCGCCACACGAAACCCTTGGATTTTCCGTCAGATCGCCGCACGCCTCGAAGGCAGCACGGTGACCGAGCCCACCCTCGAAGACCGGCGCCACCTGATGCTCGCGCATTTCGAAGCGGTGCTCAAACGTGACGAGCCCGCCATGGCCATGCACAAGGTCCGATCCTTCACCAGCTGGTACAGCCACGGTCTCCCAGAAGGCCTCTCCCTGCGCCGAACGCTTGCCAACCATCGCTGTGCCGGGGACGTCATCGTCGCGGTCGAGAACCACTTTACTGAACTCACCAACCGGGAGGTTGCTGCCTGATGGCCGCCTACGACACCAGCGTCGCTGCCGATGTCGACGCCACGATGAAACGCCTCGAAACTCTCGCGGAGATGTGGGGCGCCCAATGGCAGCCTTCAGGACGCCACGGGGGTCAGTTGGCCCTACCCGTCCGCGCCGGCCTGCGCCGGGGTCTCGTCGAGGGCCCGATTGACGTCGAGTCCGAAGGTAAATCAACCCGGGTCCGGTTCACCGTCGCCGCGCAAGTCTTCCGGGTCCAATACTCGGCCTTCTTCCTGCTTACCCTGGGTGCCGTGGGCGGCATCCTGACGGTCGCGGCACCGTTGGTGCCGGCGTTGTGGCCGCTGATGCCCGTTGGCATCATTCTGGCGGTTGCCGCCTGGCTCTTGATCGTTTCGCGGCTCCACAACAGCGGTCCCGAGGAGTTTTTTGCCGAGCTCGGCGCACTCGAGCCCGATGGCGACGGCTCCTGAAACCCCATCGATTCCGGCCGGACCTCTAGAATCGCCGGCTCAGCTCGTCTCGGATGAGCGCGGTGAACTGCGCTGCGCCCTCGGCGTTCAGATGATTCGGGTCCTGGAATAGCTCGTTTCTCCCCCAGTAGGTGTCGTGATGGTCCAAGGTCAATGCGCTCGGATAGGCGCTCACCAGAACAGCGATAGCCTGGTAATACGCGTCCGGCGGCACCAGCGCCGACGCCACCTGGAAGTATTCCCGCGTCACGGGGAACCTGATTAGGACCAATCGAATCCCGCGATCGTCGCACAAGATGAGGATCTTACGGAGAAAGTAGCGCATCTCCTCAGTGATCGGTTCTTGCCCCAGCAAATGGGCCTCGGCACGTATTCGTGCCAAACTCTCCTGGCCCCGGTCCTCAGAAAAGAGCGCACTTCCCTGGGGCGTATAGCCTCTGAAGACCTTCGGCACGGTCGGCCGGAGAGACTCACGTACCAAGTCCGTACCCTTCGCCACATACGGCGCTCGACCGAGAAGACCGCGCGCAAATACCATCGGATACCGGATTCCAAAGGCTTCCCTGAGCTCAGAGTGCGAAATCACTCGACGCCAACTCGCACCCTGAGGGATCTGTTCTGATCTCAATGACGATAACGAGTGCAGATCCAGGGGCAGGACGACCGTCTCCGGCCGAACGCCGCGTTCCAAGAGCGACTTCAGCCGGAAGTAGTTTGCGAGGTAACTCTCGCCGCCCGACGCCCAATTGAAACCGCCCGGTAATAGCCTCGGATCGAGGCCGTTTCCAGCGTGGGAATCTCCGAGGACGAGAATGTCCAGAGAATCCGCGAACGACTCGAGCTGTGCGAGCACGGCGTAGTTTCGCTTGTTCAGTTTTCGCTCGTGGAAATCTGCCAACGGTAGATGGATACCGACGATCAGAGAAAGGAAGAGGAGATGTCGCGTCCATTGCTTCGCCGTCATGGGGAACTCAAAACTGAAAGTAGATGAACTGCTCGGCACCATGTACCCCGAAGAGCGCCACGGCGTAAATCAAGGACAGGTGCAGCGCCCATCGCAGAACCACCGGCTGCCGCGACAGCGTGACACGGGCGCTTTCCTTCCTCTGAAGGAGGTGGACAGACTCCATGACCGCGATGCCCGCCAGCGCGATCAGGAAATCCAACCGATGCTCGGGAGGAACAAGGTCTCCCAACCGCCAATCCACAAATAGGTGGCGGGTGATGTACCAGGCATCCTGAATCGAATCCGCTCTGAAGTAGATCCAGGCAAAGCACACCAGGTGGAACGTGATGAAGACTCGGATCCATTTGCGGGCGGTGGAACCCATTGGCATGAGGCTAACGAGCCAGGCTCGTACGGACCGCGTCCATTGGCCGATGATCATGTACCCGCCGTGCAGGGCCCCCCACACCACAAAAGTCCAATTGGCACCATGCCACAGCCCACTGACCACGAAGACGACCATGAGATTCGCGTACCACCGCGACGCCCCCGCCCTGCTCCCGCCCAGGGGGAAATAGACATAGTCCCTGAACCAGGTAGAGAGGGAGATATGCCACCGTCGCCAGAATTCGGCGATTGACTTGGAGAAATAGGGCCGCCGAAAGTTCTCCATGAGGTCATAGCCCATTACCTGAGCGGACCCGATGGCGATGTCCGAATAGCCGGAAAAGTCACAATAGATCTGAAACGCGAACAGATAGGTTGCCTGGATCAGTGCGAGGCCCGTGAACTGAGTGGGATCCCGGTACACATCATCCACGAAAATAGACAGTCGATCGGAAATGACGACTTTCTTGAAGAGTCCCCAGAGAATCAACTGGAGACCCAGATGGATCCGATCGAGGTCAAATCGGTGCTCTTCGTAAAACTGTGGAATGAGTCGCTGAGAGCGCTCGATGGGGCCGGCAACAAGCTGCGGGAAGAACGCGACGTAGAGGGCGAACTTGCCCGCGTGCCGCTCCACCTCGGCTTTACCCTGGTAGACGCCGATGGTGTAGGCCATCGACTGGAACGTGTAGAAGGAGATGCCGACAGGGAGAAGAAAATCGAGCTCGGGAACGGAATAGGTCAACTTCAGAAAGTCCAACATTGCCCGGGCGGTGTCGTTGAAAAAGTTGAAGTATTTGAAGGTGAAAAGGATTCCCAGATTTGTAAGAATGCTGACAGCAAGGAGCGCTCGGCGCTCTGGAATCCGGACCGATGAAGCGATGCGCCGTGCCGCGAAGTAGTCGATCGCGGTCGACCCAAGAATCAGGACGACGTAGATCGGCTCCCATGTCATGTAGAACAGGTAGCTTGCCGCGAGGAGCCATGCCCACCGCCAGCGAAAAGGCAGAAAGAAGTATCCACCAACAACGATGGGAAAGAAAATCAGGTAAGAAAGGGAGTTGAAGAGCAAAAGATGGCTTCTGAGTAAAGCGCGGTGGCCAGCGGTGTCTAGGGGCGGCCACCATGATTTCGGTCGCCCCAGACACATTCCAGCCGACCCCGGTCGAGGCCGACACGCTGTTCACCCATTTGGATGCTCCGAAGAAGCAGGGGTGATTGCTGGTGACTCTTAGACAGAGAATAGCCGCGACCCAGTTGGCCGTCAAACGGGCGGTCGGTCAGGGGCAGGGGTCAAATGGCCCACTGCTGGCGATGGCCTTGCGCGTGCGGCGGTTCGACGAATCGGAATAGCCACACCCCGAGATCTGTTACTGTGGACGTAGGTCTTTGGCAACTTGGGGGCGTTTTGGATTCGACGGGGAACCTGGCCGTTGTGAAGTTGCGTGCCGGATCCATCCGTAACTGGAAACTTGATAACTGCCAACGATAACTTGGCCCTCGCAGCTTAGCTGCGACGTCTTGGCGCTGAGGTTGATTCGCACCTCGCGTCCGGGCGACGATTAAGCGAATCAACGGACGTGGATTGTCCCGCGCCACGTCCGTGAATAAAGCGGGACTGGCGTCTGTGGCGGTCTTCTCTGGCCTACCCGCAGTGGCGAGACTTTAAGCAGAGAATACGCATGTAGACGCTTCATGATGGTGTTTCTCGGACGTGGGTTCGACTCCCACCGCCTCCACCAAAGCCAACTGACTCTTTCGAGTGCCAATGCCCCTTGCGATCACGCGTTCCCACACTTTGTCGCTATCGAATAGTCGGCAATAGCAGACGGGCTCCGAAGCGGACTCAATTGCAGTCTTGCTACGCGGTGATCACATTCCTCGCGTGCGCTCAGGTAGCCCCCGACACGGCAATCCGCGATTTGGAAACGGACGCTTGATTGCGGGCGTCGTAGAGAGAGGTCGAAGCCGTCAACATTCGCCCTGGTCTACCCGGCCGCTGAGAGCTGAAGTAAGGTCTCTAAGATTGACGGGTCAGGAACTTATCTTGGAAAAAAGTGTGCCGAACATGGCCGTCCTACGACGTTTCCGCATCGGATCTTGGCGAGTCGATCCGGTCACCTGCACGCTGATCGGCAGCCGCGGAACGGTCCGTATCGAGCACAAGGCGATGCAGGTGCTCGCCTACCTTGCGGCCCACGCGGACGAGGTGGTATCGCGCGATGAGCTGCTGTCGGCGGTGTGGCCGGATGTCGCCGTGACGGACCATGTCCTGACCGTCGCGATCAGTGGTCTTCGCAAGGCATTGGGCGATGACGCGCGCGCGCCATCCTTTGTCGTGACGGTCCCGCGCCGTGGTTTCCGGCTGATCGCGTCGGTCGAAGCGCTGCCGGAAGAGAGCCTCGACGCAGACCGGCGACCTTGGAAGGAAATGGTCGCGCTGGCAGTCACCATTGCCCTTGTCGCGGGCCTCATCACGCTTCGACTCCGTGGCTCCGAGGAGCGCCATTCGCGGCTCGGCAGCACCGCGTCGCCGGCCCCGGCATCGACTCGGGCAGCGGAGGTCGCCTACAGCAAAGGCAGGCTTCATCTCGAGCGCGCTGAGAATGGAGATGTCGGGCTGGCGTTTCGTTACTTCGAGCGGGCAGCGGCGGCCGATGCTTCTTTTGCCCCGGCTTGGAGTGGCATGGCCATTTGTTATCTGCTGAACCCGGGAGAGCTCGACAAGAGCCGCTCCGAAGCTTACAAGGCTGCCTCGTCGTTTGCCCGGCGGGCGCAAGCGCTCGATCCCATGTTGACCGAAACGCTTGCTGCTCTCGGCGCGCTCGCGTTTCGGTACGAGTGGCGGTGGGGTGCCGCTGAGTCGCTTCTGCGCCAAGCGCTCGAGAGCGATCCGGAAGCCATCCTGGCCCATCAGTGGTACGCCGAGTTGCTATCGGCGACCGGCCGGCACGACGCGGCCGAGGCGGTCATGCGGAAAGCCATAGCGCTCGATCCCCTGGCTCCCTCTCTACGCTACGGGTTGGCATGGGTGCTCTTTGCCGCCCGACGCTACGACGACAGTCTGACCGTGCTCGCATCGCTGACCCCCACCGAGCGCCAGCGTGCCGGTTATCATTGGATGCGATTCGACATCGAAGAGCGACGTGGCAATGAGTCCGTCGCCATCGACGCCTACCTCCGAGGCTTGATCTCCTTTGGGTACGATCCAAAAGCCGTCCTCGCTCTCGAGCGCGATGCCCAGGCTCGAGGCATTGATGTGCTGCACCGCTGGCGGCTCGAGCATGCTATCGAACTCTTTTCCGGGCCGACGGTATCGCTCGGCTGGCTGGCGGCAGTACACTTGGCGTTGGGCGAACGGGCGCGTGCGCTCGAACTGCTCGAACAGGCCTGCGCACGCCGCGAGCCCTTCGTCACCTGGATCGCTGTCGATCCTCGGTTTGATGGCCTGCGCCACGATCCTCGGTTCATCGCCATGGTCGCCCGTTTGGCGCGCCCTGACTTTTCCTGAGTCTTCTTGACCAGCACCTGAGGACCCAGCGCGCCCGGCTTGCTTAGCGTACGGGTGGCAGACCGAATGGACGGCTGCCTGCCACCGAGGACGTCATGGACTTCGAATGCTCTCGCCGCCTCACGCTGCCCGTGCTCTCCCTGTTCTCCCTGCTCCTGTTCGCTGGCCTCTCGACGCCGGCGTTGTATGCCAGCTCAGAACACTGGGGAAACCTGGAAGCGGGTGCGTACCACGTTGGATTCCGGGTCGAGCGGATTCGAGACGCAACGCGATCCATCCGCGTGCCGGACACCGCCGAGCGGTCTTTCGAGCCGCGCCCTCTGGTGCTGACGATCTGGTATCCGATCGTCGAGCCGACCGCCGCACGGCTGACCGCGTCACGGTACTTCGACATCTCCGCGGACGAGCGTTTCATTCGTCGCCCGTCGCGTGCCGACGAGACGGCGCAGCGGCGGTCTCGCGTGCTCGCTCGGATCGAGCGTTGGGGAGCAAAGCCCGAAGAGGTGAGCGCGATCCTATCGTCGCCCGTCGCCGCGTACCACGGCGGTGCGGCCGTGCCCGAGGCGCTGCCTTTGGTGATCCTCGCTCCGATGCCGCTATCGCCCCCGACCCATAGCTGGGTGCTCGCCGAGTATTTAGCCTCTCATGGCTTTGTGGTCGCAGGCTATCCACCCTACGGATTGCTGCCGGGTTTTATGGACGTGGGAGGTATCGACCTCGAGACCCAAGTCCGCGATCTCGAATTCGTGCTGGCGCACCTGCTCGCCGGTACCGACACCGCGCAGAATCGTGCCGCCGTGATCGGGCACAGTTGGAGCGGCTTGGTGGCGGTTGCGGCTCAGCTCCGCAGCCCGCGGCTCGCCGCGGTGGTCAGCCTCGATGGCTCCGAGGAATACTGGCGCGACGTGCTCGAACAGCGGCCGAACTTCGATTTGCTACGCCTGCGCGTACCCTACCTGCGCTTCGTCCGACCCGGGGTCACCGACTCCGGTTTCTTCGACAGCGTTCGGTTCGCGCCCAAGTGGCGAATCGAGGTGGCGAATCTGACGCATGGCGAACTCGCCTACATGCCGTTGCTGCGCGCCGAAACGTCCGGTTCAGAGGGCAAGCGCGTAGTCTTCGAAACGCTGTGTCGAATCATCCGGGCGTTCGTCACCCACCAGCTTGGCACCGGATCGGCCCGGCGACCGCAGGACCCGCTCAGCAGCTTCCGTGACGCACCCGGCGTACGCTCGATCGAGCACGCGCCCGGCATCGATCCGCTCGCGGACGAGGCTTCGCTCGTGCGTCTGTGGCAGGCCGAGGGGACCGACGCCGTGCTTGCCGTTGCGAGGCGGCTCCGGCAACGAGACCCCGCAGGGCGTTCCGAAGAGATCCTGATTCGTTTCGCCGAGCTGCTGATGTGGACCGCCCGCTTTCCCGCCGACGCCGAACGTGTCTTGCGCCAGCTACTCCTGTGGTTTCCCGACGCGCCGGCGCTTCACGAGCATCTGGGCAACAACGCCTGGATGGCCGGTGATGGCGCCGCTGCCGAAGTCCACTTCGCCCGCGCCTTGACGCTCGACCCGCTTCGATTTCGGGTTCGCGAAAGCCTGAAAGACCTGCGTTCCTCGAATGACGGTTAAACGACGAAGGGTCCGCCCTACGCTGCTTCGCCGCATCGTCATCACCGACGGTCGCTTCGATTGCCGCCCACCGCCCACGAGCCCGATGTGGTAGCGATTCTCGAGGAGAATCACAAGAGGTGCGGGATGTCGCCGAGCTGACGCTGGCCGTGTTGCGAGCCGTCGAGGAGGCGCTTGCGCCTGAGCGCTACGACGCGCCCTCGGCGCGCGCGAAGGCGTCCCGAATGCTCTCTTCGTAGGGCGCGTGAAGTACACCCATTTCGGTGATGATGCCGGCGATCAGCTCGGCCGGCGTCACGTCGAACGCGAAATTCTGCGCCGCCGTCTCGGTGGGCGCGACCCGCGTTCCAAAAAACTCCGTTACTTCGTCCGAGGCCCGCTCTTCGATCGGAATTGCATCGCCGTTGGGCGTAGCCAAGTCAATGGTCGAGAGCGGCGCCGCGACGTAGAACGGCACGTTGTGCCGGTGCGCCAGAACCGCTGCCGTATAGGTCCCGATCTTGTTGGCCACATCCCCGTTGGCCGCAATGCGATCGGCGCCCACCACACAGCGGTCGACCAGACCGCGGGCCATGAGCGCGCCGACACTCGAGTCGGTCACCAAGCGATAGGGGATCGACAAGCGGTCGAGCTCCCACGCGGTCAGCCGGGCACCCTGGAGCAAGGGCCGCGTCTCGTCGACCCACACTTGAGCGATCTTGCCGTCGCGATGCCCGGAGGTGATGACGCCAATGGCCGTGCCATAACCACCGGTAGCGAGGGCGCCCGCATTGCAATGCGTCAGAACCCGATCACCCTTCGAAAACAGCGGAACACCGTTATCGCCCATTCGTTGGTTGGTCTCGATATCCGTCGCATGGACGTCCTTTGCCCACGCCAACAGCGCCACCCGCGTCGCCACCACACCGCGGTCCCGCACACCCTCGAAGACCGCCCGCCCGCGCGCCAAGGCCCAGGTCAAGTTCACTGCGGTTGGGCGCGTGCTGGCCAACAGCGCCGACACCTCATCAAAGCGGGCTCCCAACGCGTCGTCGGTCGCATCGGCAGCAACGATGTCGAGACCAACGACCAGGCCGTAGGCCGCGGACACACCAATGGCGGGCGCACCACGAACCGAAAGCCGGTAGATCGCGTCGGCTACCTTCTGGGGCGTGTCGCAGCGCAACCAGGTCTCTTCGCGCGGCAGCAGCGTTTGGTCGAGGAGGTACAGCGTGTCGTCACGCCAGGCAATGGGAGAAAAGACCGTATCGGTTTGCGTCATGAAGTTGCTCGAGAAGGTTTGTTTAGGGCGGCGCGCACTCGGTACAAACGCCAAGGCGCGGGCGGTGTGATGGGCACAAGGTTTCCCAAGGCGAGAAGCTGAGCATGAATATCACGCGGAGCGAACGCCAAGACATGGTCGAAGTGCACCAAGTCCGTGTCGCGCACGCGGTGGGCCTTCCAATCGAGGTCGCGGGTCCAAGGATATTCCTTGGGCAGCTCTCGGAAGACAACCAGACTCGATGCCTGGTCGGCAAAAGACCGGTTGAGTGTGCCGCCTCTCCGCGCTTGCGCGTAGGCGTAGAGATGGTAGAAGGGATAGTCGCGAATCCGCGGGCTCTGACGCACAAAGTCCAGCCCGAGCAAGCGGGTGTTGCCGGGAACCGCGGCCAAAGCCGGTAGGAACCCATCGAGCTCGACACGCTCGAAGCCCATCCATGTATTGGCCGTCGCCAACGCCAGGGTCGTCACCAAGAGAACAGCCAATCCGCGTCGAAGGGCGGGCCGCACCGCTGGCGACGGTGCACCGAGCAGCATCAACAGGGCGGCGGCGGGCAGCCAACGCGAAGCAAAGAAGATGGTGTGCTGGTGAACGCCCGGCAGACAAAGCGCCAAAAGGCCAAGAAGGCTGGCCGCAAGCACCAATCGCGCATCGGCCCACTGGCGCAATGTTCCTCGGTGGGACCACAGCCCGAGAAGCACCCAGACGGCCACCGCGGCCGCGATGATCGCTGGCGTGGAACCTTGCAAACCACCGAGGGCCGACGGGACGAGCCAGTCGGGATGCAACCGCTGGACCAGCGTCTGGCCCCAGTGCGTATCCGAGTCGAAACCGCTGGCCGCGAATCGCGGATACCAGGCGCCGATCAGAACCAACGCCGGACTCGACCATAGGCCACGACGAATCAACGCCCCCAGAGATTTTCGCAATACGAGACTGTCGACCGCCAGCCACAGGAAACCCACCGCCAACCACAGCACGTGGGCCGAGTAGAGCAGGAGTGCAGTCACCGTTAACGGCAGGCCGACACGTACCGCCGCAATCACCGTTCGCAGTCGGCCCGGCTCCTCGCGGCCAATGACCCACAGCCACAACAGGAAGATCGGAACGCCGCACAGGAAGCTGACGAACCCCCAGTAGGTGATGTGATTGAAGAAGAAAACGCTCGCGAGCATGGCGGCGGCCAGCGAGCGGCCGCGCGAGCGCGCCACGCCGTGAATCCCGAAGACCCAGGCCGCCGCCACCAACATCATGGCCAATCGACCTGCGAGCAACGGATTGATTCCTGTGCCCGACGCCTTCCAGCCGAGGTAGAGCGGCAGGTAGCCAAGCTTGTTGGGATGCCACCACTGGACTCGGTAGCCTTCGCCATCGCCGCTGAGCACATCGCCCAGCAGCCGCATCTGGGCGACCTGCTGAGGTAAGTCCGTAATCGGCGCGACGTTCACCACCAACAGTGGCAATGCCAGCAACCCGGTACAGACGACCGCGCTCGCGACCCATTGCCATGCGGACGGAGGCGCCGCGCGCTTCATACCCCGCGCGTCTCCGCACTCCACAAGATCTTGTGAACCTGTAACTGCAAACGTATCGGCAGCCGATCGCGGAGAATCCACTGCGCCAGCGACTCCGCGTTCATCGACCCATAAACCGGCGAAAAGTGGACCGCGGCCACGCGCGCTGCCAGATCATGCTCTTGGACGCACGCTCGTGCCCAGCGATAGTCCAACTCGTTGGCAAGCACAAACTTCACCTCGTCGCGCGGCCCGAGCAGCGACAGGTTAGACCACCTGTTGTTCTCGGACTCGCCGCTTGCCGGGCACTTGATGTCGAGAATCCTGCGTACCCGCGGGTCGATATCGCCGATATCGACACCGCCGCCGGTCTCGAGCAGCACCTCATAGCCCGCGTTGCATAGCGCAACCATCAGGGGCCGTGCACCCGGTTGCAGCAGGGGCTCACCGCCCGTAAGTTCCACCAAGGGGCAACCGTGCTCCGCGACCGCACCCAACACGGCCTCCTGGGTCATCCATTGGCCGTCATAGAAGCTGTAGGCGCTGTCGCACCATGTGCAGCGCATCTGGCAGCCGGTCAACCGCACCAACACACACGGTCGACCGGCGTGCGTGGACTCCCCTTGCAACGAATAGAAAATCTCGTTGACCTTGAGCCGCGCCTCAACCGGCAGCCGGGACACCGGATCTGCCGCGCGCCGGGGTGTTCGGCTAGGGCTCGTAGGCGGCATAGGACCGGTTGCTTTCCCAGATCTCGACCCGAACCACCCGCACACGCTCGTCGCTAGCGAAACCGGCGGCAATGCCCTCAAACCCATACTTGGCCAGATTTTCCGCGGAGGATGGCAGGCGGTCAAAGGGGGCCATCTCATTGATCACACCGTGATCGAAACGGCCCATGACATCTTGTATGAGCCTCTTGAGCTTGGCGAAATCGACCACCATGCCAAGCTCGTCGAGTTCGTCTGCTGCAACGATCACCCGTGTGCGGTAGTTGTGCCCATGCATGTTGCGGCACTTGCCGGGGTGGCCAGCGATGAAATGCGCGGCTGCGAACGTGAATTCCTTACAAATCGTAAACGGCACGTCATTCCACCCCTACAACGTCAGCCTTCGACATAGAACCGCATTGTCTCAAACACCGCTTTCCAAGAGGGCCGGCACCGATCGAGGACGGCCGAAGTGTGTCTGAAGCGAAGCAAGTTCGCGGAGGCCGCCCGTAGACGGTGCCGGTCCTCGACGCAGAGCCGCCCTTCGCCGTGCTGGTCGGAGAAATGTAGGCTCGTTGCGAAAACATATGCAATCCGATGCACGCGCGCGCCCGGATAACGGGTGAAGGTATGTCGTGCAGATCGCGGGCCATTGGCGCCGAGACCACGATGCCTTCACTCCCTCTCCTCCACCCGTGCCGATCCCCTCCTCGGCACGGGTATTTTTTGGCCCGCACTACTTTGGCCCGCACTGCAATGCCACTACCGAAGCTGGCGCAACACGTATTGGAGGATACCGCCATGGCGGTAGTACTGAACCTCTTGCGGGGTGTCCAAACGGACGGTCGCGGTAAAGGAGGCGAGACTGCCATCACCGCGTTTGCCCTCAACGGCGATGGTCACACCTGCCTCGAAGGCACCTTCAACCAACGCCGCCAATCCACCGATCGAGAACGTCTCGTGCCCGGTCAATCCCAATGTCTCGGCCGTTTGACCATCGCGGAACTCGAGCGGCAGGATGCCCATGCCGATCAGATTGCTACGGTGGATCCGCTCGTAGCTGGCCGCAATCACCGCGCGTACGCCCAACAGGCGCGGGCCTTTGGCCGCCCAGTCACGTGACGAGCCGGTGCCGTACTCGGCGCCCGCGAGGATGATCTGCGGGATGCCCTCGTCCTGGTACCGCATGGCGGCGTCAAAGATGGACATCTCATCACCGCTCGGCAAGTGTCGCGTAAAGCTCCCTTCCGTACCGGGCACCAGCTGGTTGCGTAGCCGGATGTTGGCGAACGTACCGCGCATCATCACTTCGTGGTTGCCACGGCGGGAGCCATAGGAATTGAAATCCCGCGGGGCCACACCACGTTCGGTTAGGTAGCGACCCGCTGGGCTGTCCCGCTTGATCGCACCCGCGGGAGAGATATGGTCCGTTGTGACCGAGTCGCCGAGCAGTGCCAACACCCGTGCGCCAACAATGTCCTGCGGCGCCTCTGGCTCGAGCGGCATGTCAACAAAGTACGGCGGATGCTTGACGTAGGTGGAATCCTCTTCCCAGGCAAACGTCGCACCCTCGGGCGTCGGCATGCTGCGCCACTGGTCGTTGCCACGAAAGACGTCCGCGTACTCGCTGTCGAACATCTCGGCTTTGAGCGCACGTTGGACGGTTTCTTGAATCTCGCTCTGGCTCGGCCATAGGTCGCGCAAGAACACCGGTTCGCCGTCCGTGTCGGTGCCCAGCGGCTCGTTGTAGATGTCGATATCGATCCGACCGGCCAGCGCATATGCAACGACCAGCGGCGGCGATGCCAGGTAGTTGCCGCGCACGTCGGGACTGATCCGTCCTTCGAAATTCCGGTTACCCGACAACACCGAAACGGCAACCACGTCAGCATCGTTGATCGTTTTCGAAATGGCGGGCAAGAGCGGCCCACTGTTGCCGATGCAAGTAGTACAGCCATAGCCCACGAGGTTGAACCGTAGCTTTTCGAGTTCGCCAAGGAGGCCCGCTTCTTCCAAGTAACGGGTCACCACCTTGGAACCCGGAGCCAAGCTGGTCTTGACCCAGGGCTTGGTCTGAAGTCCCCGCGCCACAGCCTTCTGTGCCAGCAGGCCCGCGGCGACCATAACCGACGGGTTGGAGGTGTTGGTGCAGCTGGTGATCGCAGCAATCACCACCGAGCCATGCTGAAGAGTGAAGTCCTCGCCCTCAACCGCCGCGACCGCGGGCGTTTCGGTCGCGACATCGGTGACCACCGACAACGGCGACGACGGTGGCTTGGACGAACCGCCCGCGAGCATGTCGAGATCACGTGCGAACGCGGTGTGCACCGCGGACAGCGCGATCCGGTCTTGCGGCCTCTTGGGTCCCGCCAGACTCGGTTCAACCGTGCCCAGGTCGAGCTCCATGGTGTCGCTGTACACCGCCTCCGGGCTCTCGGCGGTGTGGAACAGGCCCTGTTCCTTCATGTAGGCCTCGACCAGCGCCACGCGCTCGGGCGAGCGGCCCGTGAAGCGCAAGTAGCCAAGGCAAACCTCGTCAATGGGGAAAATCCCACAGGTGGCGCCGTACTCGGGCGCCATGTTGCTGAGTGTTGCGCGATCGGCCAGGGGTAAGCTGGGCAGGCCAGGACCGAAGAACTCGACAAACTTTCCAACCACGCCTTTGGCGCGCAGCATCTCAACCACGCGCAAAACCAGGTCCGTGGCGGTGGCGCCCTCTGGCAGCGCGCTGGTCATGCGAAAACCGACGACCTGGGGAATGAGCATGGAGATCGGCTGGCCGAGCATCGCGGCTTCGGCTTCGATGCCACCGACACCCCAGCCGAGCACGCCCAGACCATTGATCATGGTGGTGTGCGAGTCCGTGCCCACTAAGGTATCGGGGTAGGCGAATGGCGGGTCACCCGCAGTGCCCACCCAGACCGCCTGGGCCAGGTACTCGAGATTCACCTGGTGCACGATGCCCGTGGCGGGCGGAACGACTCTGAAATTCTCGAATGCCGTTTGGCCCCAACGCAAGAAGGCGTAGCGTTCACGATTGCGCTCGAACTCGCGCTCAGCGTTGATCAAGAGAGCGGCCTTCGATCCATACTCGTCGACTTGGACCGAGTGATCGATGACCAGGTCGACCGGCTGCTGGGGGTTGATCTTGTCGGGGTCTTCGCCCATCGCCGCCATCGCGTCGCGCATGGCGGCAAGGTCGACCACCGCCGGAACGCCGGTGAAATCTTGGAGAATCACCCGGGCCGGCATAAACGCGATCTCGGTGCTCGGCGTAGCGCTCGCATCCCAACGCGCGCAGGCCTCGATATCGGACGCCGGAACGGTGTCGCCGTCTTCGCGCCTGAGCAAGTTCTCAAGCAGAATGCGGGTCGCATACGGAAGCCGCGCCAGCGAAAAGCCTTGCTGCTCGAGAGCCTGCAGGCTGGCGTAGCGGAAAGAGCGACCTTCCACCGAAAGAGTGCGTAGCGTATCGAAGCTATCGTTCATCGTGCTGGTTATCCTTGTCGAAGAGCTGGATCGCGCCTGGTGGGATTGGCTGCCACCGTGGGCTCGGCTGCGAAGTCAGAGCTTTACAGTACCGCAAACCGTCGTGGCTTTCACCCGGACACGGCCGGCCCCGAGACGTGGCATGTTCAGTCAAAAGTGCGGCGGTGTCTGGCGGTCTGGGGTCGTCTGTGGGCGACCTCCGCGAACTTGCTGCGCTTCAAAACGCCCTCCTGCCGTCCTCGTTTGACTCGAGATCGCTTTTCATCACGCCGAACGCCCGAGGGGACGCGAGCGACTGTTAGGATCAAGCCATGTCTGATGACGAGTCGGCGCCCTCGCTGGAGCCCCCCATTCTGCTGCTGGCGATGCCACAGGTCCACGACCCGTTCTTTCACAAGAGCGTGGTGCTCTTGATTCACCACGAGGAGGCCGGGAGCCTCGGTTTCATCGTCAACCGGCCCACCAAAATCAAGGTGGGCGAGGTTTTGCGCGGCCTCGAGATCGAGTGGCGGGGTCGGGAGAACCTTCTGGCCCACTTCGGAGGTCCCGTGCAGCCCCAACTGGGTACCGTCATCTACGGCCACGACGCTGCGGCCAATGGCCAGCCCGCGGCCAGCGCCGAGATTCTTCCCGGGGTGGCCATGACCCAACACCTCACAGAGCTCGAAGGTTTGGCTGATGCCCCCCCAGGGGCCTTGCGTCTCATCCTCGGTCACGCCGGGTGGGGCGACGGTCAGCTCTTGAAGGAGATTCAGCGCAACGACTGGTTGACGGCGCCCCCGCGGCCGGATCTGATCTTCGCCGATGACCCCGACGCAGCATGGGAGCATGCCCTCGCGTCGGTTGGCATTGACCCGACAACCCTGCCGGCGTGGACACTGGGCGACGATGATGACGCCATCGCCAACTAACGGAGCACGATACCGTGAGCAATCCGGAACGCCGCACGGCCGTCGTAACCGGCGGCAGCGCTGGTATTGGCGCTGCCGCGGCCCGCGATCTCGCAGCTGCTGGCTTTCACGTGGTGGCCGGTGCCCGACGCCTGGATCTCGTACAAAAAGTCGTAGCCCCATTTGGCGGGGAAGCGCACCGACTCGATGTCACCGACCCGGCGAGCGTCGAAGCGTTCACGACCCAGCTCGGCCGCTGCGATCTCCTGCTCAACAACGCTGGCCTCGCCTTGGGTCTCGACTCGGTCGCGGACGCCGACACCAAGCATTGGCGAACCATGTTCGAGGTCAATGTGCTCGGCGTGATGCGCATGACCCGGGCCCTGATGCCCTTGTTGCGGGCATCGGGCAATGGCCATCTCATCAACCTCGGTTCGATCGCCGTTTCGAGATCTACCCCGGCGGTGGCGGTTACACCGCTTCCAAGCACGCACTTCGGGCCGTGACCCGTACCCTGCGATTGGAGCTTCTCGGCGAACCCATCCGGATCACCGAGATTGCGCCGGGGATGGTCGAAACGGATTTCTCGCTGGTGCGCTTCGAAGGCGACCACGATCGCGCGAATGGCGTGTACAAGGGCATGCAGCCACTAACCGCCGATGACATCGCCGCGTGCATTGTGTGGGCCGCCAGCCAACCGCCCCACGTCAACATCGACGAGATCGTCGTGCGTCCGCGTGATCAAGCCGCCGCTACGTTGGTCCACCGTCGAGGCACGTAGCGAGGACGCGCAATGGACCCCCGACGCCTGAAAGCAACGTACGAACAGCTCGAGTCCCTCGACGATCGGTTGACCCACAAGGTCCGCCCACGAAGCGGCGGTGGTTCCATGGTGCGGCCGAGTGTCGATCAGCTCGAGACCAAGATGCGCGACCTTGCCGAATACACCGTCGAGCTGAAGTCGATCGTCCGGGCACTGATCGTCGCCATCGCCAGCAAGCCGACGCCACCGTCCAAATAGGCTTGGTCCGGTGCCAGCGAGCCACGATGGTCCGCGGGCGTTTTTCGTGCACCCGGTGTTTCCCGCGAGATCAACGTGAAGACGTCGCGGTTCGTCTGAAAAACGTCGCGAAAGCTCGACTATTCCGCGATGCGGAGCACCTTGAGCCCCGCGAGATCGGCTCGTGCGTCGACGTAGCCAATCGCCCCAGGCGTGGAGCGCACCATGGCAATCAGCTCCGCTTCAGTCGCTTTCTCAACCGGCGGGGTCGCACGCCCCGAGAACAGCATCCGTTGCCAATAGCGCTTGATGGCCGCCACGCTACGCTCGTGAATGGCAAGCGAAAAGGCCTCACGGGCCGGATCCCCTGGGACGAGATCGATCGGCGTCACAACGAGCCCATTGTCCCAATGCCTTTGCTCTTTCAAGAACATGGCGGAGCAAGCTTGGCGGGTCAAGCCGGAAACCGCCACGTCGGGATGCGCCACCACGAGCATGGCCGTGGGCTCGACTGCCGCAGACTCATTGGCTGCGAGCGGGTTCGCCAACTCGCTCACCAAGGCGAGCCACACGATCAACGCCGTTACGCCCACCACCAGCATGAGCCGTCTTTTATGCAAAAGAATCCTCGATGTCGACACGTTTCCCACCGTGAACCAAGGATATGAGTTCAATGTCGGTCGGCTTGGTCGATCGCTCTGGACAATCAACCTGTCGAGCCGAAGCCACCAGCGCCACGGTCGCTCTCGTCGAGTTCCGCGACCTCGTGCCAACGGGCACTCATCACCGGGGCGACAACCAATTGCGCGATGCGTTCACCGCGCGCGATCTCGAAGGGTGCGTCGCCATGATTGATCAAAATGACGCCAATCTCCCCGCGGTAATCGCTGTCGACGGTTCCTGGACTGTTGAGCACAGTGACGCCGTGGCGTAGGGCCAGGCCACTACGGGGACGCACCTGGGCTTCGTAGCCCGCCGGGAGGGCAATCGCCAGGCCCGTGGGCACCAAGCGCCGCGCCCCCGGCACCAGCACCCATGCCGCGTCCGTAGCGGCACGCAGATCGAATCCCGCGCTCCCTTCCGTCGCCGCGCTGGGGAGCGGCAGGTCCGCCCCGTGCAGCAGGCGCATGACCCGGACCGTTACGGGGTAGAGTCGAGAGGTGGCGCGGTTGTTTAGGTTCGGCCTATCTGTTTCCGGCCCTTTCGTCTGCCGGTGCCTCAATATCCAGACCATGCTCCGTTTCCACCTCCCGCTCATCAAACCGGACGTGCGGATTTCCCGCCTCCGGCTTTCGGACAGAGACTCACGCTGTCGCCCACGGAGAGCTGCGCGTTCGCTCGCTGAGCCGGACGAGTCCGAGTTCCTGGTACAGGTATTCGTCCGGGAAGCGTGAGGTTCCCCGACCCTGGACCTTGTGCTTACGACACAGCCACTGACGCAGCCGGCGGCAGGCGTGGCGATCCACAGCCGCGTAGGCTGGACTCACCGGACCGAGGCAGAAGTAATTCGACCAACCGACCAGGAGTCGGTTGAGACGAATTACCCGATTCTCGGCGTCGACGAGTGTCCATCGGCACGACGTCTGCGCACTGATCGCGCGACAGATCCGCTGCACCACTCGTTTGGACGGACGCGTGCCCAGATAGGCTCGGCCCGTCGTGCGCGAGTAGCAACGACCGATGGTGTAACCCAGAAAGTCAAACGTTTCCTCGGGAAGTCGGCACACACGCGTTTTCTGCTCGTTGAGCGTCAGCTTCAACCGTGCCACCAGATCACGTAACCCCATCAGAGCCTCATCGGCCCCGTGGCGACAGCAGATCACCAGATCGTCGGCATAGTTGACGATCTCCGCGCCGAAACGTTGCGCGTAGCCCAAGACCTTCCAACCCAGGACCAAGCGCCGCATGTATAGATTCGCCAATAGCGGCGAAATCGGAGCGCCCTGCGGACAGCCTCGACCTTTCCGATCCGGCAGCGGACGCCGACGACCACGCCCGTCGATCTCCACCACCGGGCAATGCAGCCACAGCTTGATCAGTCGCAACATGCGACCGTCGCTGAGGCGACGTGCAACCGATTTCAGGAGATCAGCGTGCGGGATCGTGTCGAAGTAGTCCGACAGATCCGCGTCCACCACCTCACAATGTCCCGTGTTCACCAGCGCATGCGCACCGCGCACCGCGTCATGAGCACTGTGACCTGCTCGGTAGGCGTGTTGCTCCGGCGTCAGGTCGGCATCGAAGATCGGCTCCAAAACCAACACAGCTGCCGTCTGCACCACGCGGTCGCGAATCGTCGGGATACCAAGCGGCCGACGGCCGCCGCTCGCCTTCGGAATCCACACCCGAAGCACTGCCTCAGGCTGATACGTTTTCTCTTTCAGATCCTTCGCCAATGAACCCAGCCACGCTTCGACACCAAACGACTCGATATCCGCGAAGCGCTCACCATTCACGCCCCCAGAACCGCCATTGTGGCGGCTCAAACGATACGCGTAGGTAAGAACATCTTCTCGGTACACCTTGTCGTGAAGCGAGTAGAAACGAAAACCAGGCGCTTCCTTCGCTTTCGCGCGCAACGTCGCTTGTAGCTTCCGAACCGTCTCTGGAGGTCGTAGGCTCATGCCACTCTCCTGGCTCTGTCCAAATCGACGCTGACCCTGAACCAAGGCCCCTTCGCTCCACCGGAATTACCCGGCTTCTTCGCTACTACGGGCCTCTCCGCCACCCGATGCGGCCCGGTCACACTCTCGCGAGCTACCAGTTGGGGATCACGCTCCCCACCGTTCGGGCTTCCCGTGTTCCAAACGACTTCCTCTTCCATGCATGCCGTCGTCACTACCCCGGCGGAATCGGTTCGGCGCATGTCGCTCTTCCTACCAAACCGACGGCGGCCTTCCCCAAAGTTCAGGCGGGTCGGCTTCCGCATTACCCGTTTCGGGGCCTGCTCGACGTTCACTCGCGTTCGGCCTACATGTTTGCCAAATCCCATTAGGACCCTCTACATCGGAGGCTTCGACGGATTCGTTGCCTCTTCCGACGCTCCGATTGCTTCCGGCTGGAGCGACCAGTTGCCGGGTGGGATTCGCACCCACTAGAAGTCGCCGACTTTTCACGGCGCACTGAATAATGCGGGCTATCCACGGCTACCGGGCCCGCTGGGTGGCGGGGTCAACCCTTCCGGACTCTGGTTGCCTCCGCTGCCGAGCCCACCAGGAGCGCCCAAACCACCGCCACCACCTGGATTGCCACCCAATCCACCGATACCGCCCGGCACCTGCTGTACCCCAGGCGGCATCGGCCGTCCGAGCAGGCCCGAGTTGACAGGCATAGACTGGGTTGGGGCATTCGGATTGTTCGGATTGCCCGTTGGCTGCTGAGCCTGCAGAATGTCGAACGTGAACTGCCAATCGCGAACACTGTTGCTACCGAACCAGGTCTTGACAGTCTCGTCACCTTCGGGGCTGTAGACCCCGCGAATGGGGCCCGTTACTTTCTCGCCCTCCCGGCCGCCAACGAGCAAATCACCATTCTGGTTGACCCGCGGGGCGCCATCGTCTTCGTCGCCTTCATTCTGTGCATTCGTGAATTCTGGATTGACCCCTGGTCCCGGCGGTCTCCTGCCACGGCCCGTGGCGTAGATCTTGCCCCAAACACCGCTCTTGCTCATCGGGTTGGGGTACAGCTGACGGATGCAGCGTGGCTTGACTTCGATCAACTCCTCGAGCTTGACCGGCAACCGCCCGGTGCGCATCTGGAAGAGCCGGATTGCCTCGGCATACTGCAAGCCACGGAAGATCAGCTCTTCTTCCATTTCACGCAGTATGAAATGGCTCCAAACAGGCAGGGCCGCCGCAATGCTGATGTTGAGCACGGTGACCGTGACGATCAAGATGACCAGATTGAAGCCATTCTCGCGACGGCCATGGCGCCATGCCCGTCCCGCCACCCGGCGTGCCTGGCCTAGACCACCCGCCCTGCTGCTTTCAGAACCAGACAACACGTCTTACCACTCGGCGTAGGGCGTGCTGTCGAGCGCCAGATCCTCGGACAGCGAGTAGATGTCGATGACTCCGGGGGCGCCATCTTCGGGCAGGTCCGTCTCGGCGGGCTCGAACTCTTCGTCGAATGTCTCGTACACCAAGCCCCATTCTTGGTGATCCATGATCGGGTCGATGGGCACGTCGCGAAAGTACCCCTCGTCAACCAACACTTCAATGCTCGAGGGATAGAAACCTTTATCGGCGTTGTACTGGTCGAGTACATCGCGGATGACGTGAAGGTTGTTCTTGAGCACAGCCTCGTCGGCGCGGCGCGGCACTTGAATGAGATTGGGCAAGGCCATGGTTGCTAGGATCCCAATCACCGCCATCACGATAATCAGCTCGATGAGGGTAAACGCACGAAGCTTCTGGTGGTGTCTTGGCTGGCTGTGGCTCGTCGTCATGACTGGTCTCCTGGTGGTCATCGTTGTCACCACTCTTGGTACGGAATACCGTTGAGCCCCGTCCCTGCGCTCAGCGAATAAACATCATAAACATTCTCGCCGCCCCAATTATCAGAGTCCCACTCGTCTTGATAGCTGCGCAGGCCCCACTCCATTTCGCCCGTCATTGGGTCGATTGGAATCCGGCGCAAGAACTTCTTTTGCATATCAATCTGGCCAACGAGATCAATCCCTTCGATCAACAGCTCGAGCTCCGACGGATAACCCTCGGTGCCCAGATCGACCGGAATGAGACCGACATCACTAAAGCGTTTGAACTCGTCAACGGCATTGCGCATGGACCGCAGCGCCGAACGAAGCTCCGCCTCCTTGACCCGCTTGGCGCTGTGCTTCGCCACCGGCAAGGCCACGGTGGAGAGGATGGCCAGTAAGGAACAAGCGAGCACCATCTCGACGATACTGTAGCCGTTGGCACGACGACGTCCGAACAGCCTTGGACGACGGGCACATGCTGCCGAGGCTCGGTGCCCGTTTGCGCCCGGTTTCGTCCGTTGGGTGGACGGTGGGTTGGCTTTGATCGCGCTTGGTCTCATGGCGTGCGTTCGGGGTTCGTTCCTGTCTGTCCGTTCTCTTCCGGCCTAGCCGTTCGGTGGCGGCGCCAGGTCGACGCCTTGGTTGACCGGATCCTTCTCCGGCGTCAGCTCTTCCCTGTCCTCGTCGTCTTCCAGACCATCCGCGTCCTGCAAACCCCTCGGCAACGAGCGAAGGCGCTGGCGAAGACGCTCCTCGACCTCACTCCGGGTACTGCCATCGAAGGGCCCGTTGACGTTGCTCTCGACCCGTGGACTCCCGCCGCGGAACGTAATGTTCGCTTCGGTTCCAACCCAGATCGGCAGCAGGTCATCTTCGGTGATGTCAGCCCGGCGGATGATGTGCGGCGTCAAGGTCAGCACAATGTCGTTGCGCTGGTTTTCACGCCGCTTGTTGCTGAACAGACGGCCCAGGAGCGGGATGTCAGACAGCCCAGGAATGCCGGACTCGCTGCTGATCTCTTCCGAGCGGATGAGGCCGGCCAGGAAGTTGGTCTCGCCATCCTTGAGACGGATGTTCGACTCGAATGTCCGCTGGCCAATGATCGGCTGTGCCTGTCCGCCGGGACCCTGGACCTCGCCATTGAGCGTGCTGACTTCGATTCGAAGCTGCAAGCTCACCTGATTGTTGTGATGCACCCGCGGCTCGATATCGATCTTGATACCAACTTCCTGGTATTGGAAGGAGGTGATCGGCACGATATTGGTGCCGGCGACGTTGGAGGTGTTGAAGCTGGTGGTGGGAATCGGCACCCGGTCACCAATGGTCAACGAGGCTTTCTCACCTTCGGTAATGCGCACCTTGGGCTGGGCCAGCAACTGTGCGTCGGTTGCCGTCTTGGCGAAGTTGTAAAAGAAGCTGGGCACGGTAATCGCCCAGTTGTTGGCGTTGAGGAACTCGAGGTCCGACAACCGAACCGCAGATGAGCCGCCACCATCGGCCGACGCCGCACCGAGATCAAGCGTCGATGAAATGGTGCTAGTCGACAGCGCCAGTCCCAACTCACGCAGCTTGTTGGTGTTGATCTGCAGCAATTCGACGTCGATTACCACCTCGGCGCGGGCCTTGTCGTTGGCCAAAATGATCTGCTCGGCGACCTTGACCTTGTCCGCCGAATCGCGCAGCACGATGGCATTGAGCTGCTCATTGGCGGCAACATGCTTGGCGCTGATCAAGCTGCGAATGATGGTCATAACGTCCTTCACCTCGGCGTTCGAGAGGAAGAACGTCTGGATCACCTGATCTTCGTAGTTGCGTCGATTCTGTGGGTTGTCATCGGCGATGATGATCGAGTGCTCGTCGAGCACCTTGTAGAAATGGCCGACCGTGCGCATCAAGATCTCGAGCGCGCTTTGGGCCGTTACATCGTTGAGCTCGATCGCGATCTCGGTGTCCTTGAGCTTGGGATCGAACAACACATTGATCCCGAACGCCTTGCCCAATGCGCGGTAGATCTGCTGCACCGACTGCTGCTCGGAGAAGATCATGTCGATCGGCTCGTTGGAGCGCGGGTCGAGTACCGGAGGCTGTGCTCGCGCGCCCTGAGTGCGCTTCTTGAGATCCTCGATCGTAGCGGTCGGGCGCCGTTGTTCCCTCAAGGCCTGCAACTCTTCGACCACGTTCTCCAGCTCGGCACTGGCGTAGTGGTTCGAAGGGTCGAGCTCGACGGCCTGGCGCAATTCGAACAACGACCGCTCGAGCACCCCCGCTTCGTAGAACTCCTTGCCCCGTTTGAAGTGAGCTTGGGCGGCCTGCACTTTGGCGCGCAACAGCGAGGCACGGTAGGCAATGTTGTCGGGGTACTTCTCGACCGCTTCGAGATAGCTCAGAACCGCCTGATCCCAGTCGCCTTGCTGCTCAGCAACTTGTGCGTCGCGGTACGTGTTGTAGCCGGAACATCCGGCAAGCAGAGCCAGGATGATCGCCAGCGCCAGGCGGCACAGGGCGGGGGTTCGGGGGTTGCGCATGCTGTTCCTAGCTCCCGATCTCGAGGGTTTCAGTGGGGGCGTCGGGAAAGCCGACGAACCCCAAGTCGATCGACTCAAAGCCGATCCGGTTTACGATGAACTTGTCGTTGACTTCGTCGCGCTCGAGCGCGTTGATGATCTCTTCGCCGTCCGTGAGCACCGCGATGCGTCGACTCTTCGGTCCGAAAATGCCCACCAGCGAGACGTCTACGGCGGGTGGTCTCGGCGGTAGTGGCGGAGGTGGCGGTGGTGGTAGCACAACGGGCCCCGGCTTAGGCGGTGGAGGTGGCGGTGGTGGCGGTGGTGGCGGCGGCCGATAGATGCGAAAGATGTTGCGACCTGGGTTGTAATCGCGCGCCGGTACTGCAAGATCATCGAGGTTGAGGTCGACGATCTCGCGTTGGAGCGAGGCCATCCGGTCCTCGACCCTGGCACCACCCAATACGCCGACACCACCGCTCGCCGCGAGTCGGTTGAGCGCCGGGCCCACATAGCGCCAGCCTGCGACCAGTACCAAAACGGCCAGGGCGCCAACCAGTACTTTTTGGCGTTTTTCGGGGGTCATTCTTCGGGTTCCTCGGCTTCTTCCGCAGTGGCCGACGCTTCGGTTTCAGGATCCGGCGGCGTCTCGTCGTTCTCGCTATCGTCTACGGATGAGACGGCCTCCGCGTCCGTTCCCTCGCCGGTTTCCTCCGAATCGCGCTCACCGGTACGCTGAACGCGGCGCTCAATCTCGGCCGTGGTGCGGCGGGCCAACGCCTCGCTCGCAAAGACCGTCGAGACCAACACGCCGATGGACAGCCGCGGGTCAGCCTGGCCACGTTCGCCGCCAGCATTGACGGTGAGCTGCTCGAGGACAAAGAACTGCTCGGCGATCTCCAAGAAATTGATGAATCGACGCACTTGATCGTAAGTCCCGTCAACACTGAAACTGATGGTCTGGCGCCGCAGCTCCAGGTCGCCGAGATCATCGGTCCCGTAATTGAACGAGGAGGGATCGAGCCCGGCTGTGCGTGCCAACCGTTTGAGCTCGGCGTTCGCACGGGTGAATCGATCGGCTTCGGTATCGAAATGGCTCAGGTACAGCTCACCGATGCCGTCGTTACTGTCCGTGACCCGACCCAAGTACGCTTCCAGCGTGTTGCGCTGCTCACGCAACTGCAGGTACGACGCGTTCTCCGTGTCGAAGCGGTCTTGCAAGACCTCGACCTGTCCCGCATAGGCCACGCGGTAGAAAGCGAACAGCCCCAGATTGACCAGCAGGAACACGAGGGGGATGCCCCAGAGCCAGGGACGTGCTCGCCAAGCGGCCCAACCATTCATGGTGCACCTCCGCCCAAGCTGGCGCCCGCCGATGCGTTGGGACTCGGTGGCACGGGCGTGTCCGGATCGGTCGTCGGCGCGTTCGCGGGTTGCGGTGGCGCGTTCGCGGATTGCATCGCTGCTGGGTCAGCCGGTCTTGTTGCGGGGGGAGTGGGCGCACCGGTGGGCGACGTTGGGATAGGTGCCTGGGCGGCGGGGCGCGCTCCCGGCAACACCACGACACCGGGAACCTGTGGCCTAGCGTGCGGCGTGGTAGTGGCTCTCGTCGGCCGGCGTTCGCGCGGCGAGCCGGTCGTCGGCGGCCGTGTGGTCGCCACCTCGCCAGCGGTGCGGCCCTCGTTGCGACCGCTGGAAAGCCTCGTCCGCGGCACCAGGCCCGGCGACGGCGCCCGCCCCGTGCCACGCTCCCTGGTGGCCGACCGTTCGTCCTCTGCTGACGCTCTTGGGTTGACGGGTGCCCTTGCCAAATCCATCGGAGTCGCCGCCGTCTGTGGAGCAGCCGCAGTTGGCGGGTCAGCTGTTGGCATGTCAGGTGTCGGTGTTCGCATCGCCGGGGCGCTGGCGACGGCAGTCGCCGCGGTGACCGGAACACCGGCCATCCCGTCGCGGACCGGGTCGCTCGCTACGATGGCACCCTCAATGTCTTCCAACGGCGATCCGTCTTGGTCAGCGAGGCTGGCCGCCACCTGGGTCAAGAACCGCACATCGAGGGTGAAATCAATCTCGTTGGCTGTGTTGCGCCGTTCACCCTTCAGTGTCGGACCGTCAAACGTGGGATCGCGCCACAACGCATCGACAAAGTCCAAGAGGGCCTCTTCCGTGCGAGAGACCCCGTTCAAGCCCACCGCGACCACACCGGTCGGCTCCTCAGGCTTGGCACGACTTTTGGTTCGCCCACGGCGCCGCGTGCTCGACGTCCGCTCACGACGCTTGGTCTCGATTTTGATCTCCTGACCTTGAGGCCGAACCCCTTGGAGGCGTATGTCGTGAGGAAGGACCCCTTCGAGCCGATCGAAGAGCAGGCTCCAGGGAAAAACCCGCTTCTCGATCAGCTGGTTGAGGTTGGAGACCGTTTCGTTTTGTTCCTCGAGGGCCAGCGCCGCGACATCTGCCTCGACGCGATCGAGGTGCTCGGTCTCTGCTCGCAGAGACGCGCGCACATCCGCAAGCTGGCCGCGGGTGGCGGAGAAACCCGTTAGGTGCCCCCAGAAGAGCCAGAGGTTGATCAGCAGGAATCCGACGCCCAGGACCCACATCAACGCGGTCAGACGCCGGACCGGACGTAGGTTCTCGAATGGGCGGCGGGCCAGGTTGACCATTCTCATCAATGCACCTCAACCGAGGTTGCCCCGAACATCGGCGCCAACTCGTGCCAAGGCAGGTTCGCTCGGCCCAGCTGCAATGCGAGTCGATCCGTGGCCAGTAGCTCGGGCTCGGTTTCGAACTCGTCGTGCAACCAGCCGATCCAGGCCTCCTGCTCTTCCGCCGGTGCGACCAGCAGAACCCGACTGAGCGGCGCGCCGGGGATATGGTCGCGGATGAAACTGCGCGTCAGCCGCAGATCTCGTCGAATGGTCGTTGCCCGGTCAAAGCTGGGTAGCTCGGAGATCGCCTTGAATCGATACAGCAACGGTTCGTTGTTGCGCATAAAGCTGACCGTGTACGCATCATGATCAACCCGCACACAGGCCGCAAGATCGCCTGGCGCCAGGATGTGGCGCAGGCCGGCCAGCGTAGCCAAAGTGAGGTTGGTTATGAAGCCGATCCGAACGCCAGCCGCCTGGAAGGCGTCTTCCATCTCAGCTAACAGCCGCTCGATGCCGAAACCCAACAACAGCCGAATCGGCTCTTCCTGTGACGGAAGCGGTGCCAACTCGACGGCCGAAACCCGGAGATCTTCGATCCGAAAGGGCACCAGGCGCTTGAGTTTCCAGCGCAAGATCTCGTCGCGTGGGCCGGCCTTGGTCGGAAGGTCTGTGACCTCGGTGAAGGTCAGTCGCAACCAGTCGTCGGGAAGCAGGAGGGTCGCTTCCTTGGGCGTATGCGGCAATTGCTCGATCCATTCGGCCAGTAAGGCGCGAAAGGCCGCCGGGTCGGGCAATGGTGAACCCAGCGGCCCATCCGCGATCACGTTGGGCGGCAGGTCCTTGTCGGCGAACGTCTCGAGCACATAGCCTTCGCTGCCATGCGCGAAGTGAGCATAGCGCAGCCGCGCAGGGTCGACCGCGAACACGTGCGGTGGCCCTGGGAGCGGCTCGAAACCGAGCAACCGCTCAGTCCACGAAGGTAACCTTATTGACTTCACGAAGCGTAGTGACTCCTTGGAAGACCTTCTCGAGCGCCGATTCGCGCAGGAAGCTCATCCCTTCTTCTTTGGCCGCTCGCTTGATCTCCGACGCCGGGCGGCGTGCGAGGATCAGCTCACGAATTTGGTCGGAAAGATCGAGAAGTTCGGAAACCGCGAGCCGGCCGTGGAAGCCCGTGCCGTTGCATTCGATACAACCCGCCCCTTCGAAGAACGGAAAGTCGCGATACGTCGCGGGATCCAAGCCGCTGTATTCCAGAAGCTCGGCATCGAGCCGAACCTCTCGGCGGCAGTGTATGCAAATCTTGCGCACCAGGCGCTGCGCCAACACGCAATTGAGCGCCGACACAAAATTGTACAGGTCGACGTTCATGTTCAGGAAACGACCAAGCACGTCGACAACATTATTGGCGTGAACCGTGGTGAACACCAAGTGGCCCGTCAGCGCCGACTGGATCGCAATCTGGGCGGTCTCTTCGTCGCGGATCTCACCAACCATGACCTTGTCCGGATCATGGCGAAGGATGGAGCGCAAGCCGCGCGCGAAGGTCAGTCCCTTCTTTTCGTTGACCGGGATCTGCGTGATGCCCTTGAGCTGATACTCCACCGGATCTTCGATCGTGATGATCTTGTCTTCCGGCGATTGAATCTCGGACAGGCCCGCATACAGGGTTGTCGTCTTACCGGAGCCAGTCGGGCCGGTGACCAACACCATGCCGTACGGCTCGCGAATGGCCTTGCGGAACCGCTGGATGGTCTTGCCATCGATACCGAGAATATCCAGCCGCAGGTTCTTGAACTCTTCGTTCATCGACTCTTTGTCGAGGATACGAATCACACAGTCTTCACCGTGTACCGTGGGCAGAATCGATACGCGGAAGTCGATGGTGCGCCCGGTGAGCCGCAGCTTGAAGCGCCCATCTTGCGGCACCCGCTTCTCCGCGATATCCAGCTCGGACATCACCTTGATACGACTGATGATCGTGGCATGGTGCCGCTTGTCGATCGGATCCATGGCCTGGTA
Source organism: Candidatus Multivoradales bacterium (assembly GCA_965250305.1). Lineage (GTDB taxonomy): Bacteria > Acidobacteriota > Thermoanaerobaculia > Multivoradales > J023 > J023. The sequence goes on from CBDFNS010000020.1 coordinate 704,600, forward strand.
GAGGGCCCCATCGATGCGGTACTTGATGGTGACTTCACTCTCACCCGTCTCGACGTGGATATCGCTCGCCCGGCGCTGGATGGCGTTGAACAGCGTCGAGTCGACCAACTTGATGATCGGACTCGAGTCCTGGGTGATGCTGTCCAGCGACAGGACTTCCTGCCCATCCTCGCCTTCCTGCAGCAACTGAATCTTGAAATCTTCGGTCGCTTCGTCGATCACCCGCTGCGCGCTATCGGAATTTTGCAGCAGATCTTCGATCGCGGCCGGATCCCCGACCTTGACCTCGACCGGCTGCCCCAGCAGCATCTCCATTTGATCGATGTTGCGTACGTCGGTGGGGTCACCCATGACCACGCACAAACGCCCCTCGAGCTGCGCTTCGGGAATGAACCCATAGCGCAGCATGAGATCGAATGGAATGCGTCTAAACAGGTCGTTTTGGACCCGAAAGTTGCGCACGTCGACGTATTCGAGCCCGTACCCCTCTGCCAGTTGGCGGGCCTCGGCTTCGCCGTGCTGGTGCTCGTTCTCTGGCGCGATCTCCGCGTCGAGCTCGGCGATCAGGGTTTCGGTATCGGCGGTTTGAGCTTCCATCTTCGACCTCAGAGCCGGACTAGTTGCCGATCTCGCCCAGGACGTTGAACATCGGCAGGTAGATCGAAATCAACAGGCCGGCGACGATAATCCCCATCACCACCAGCATGATGGGCTCGACCAAGGAAAGCAGGCGCTGGGTCCGGGTCTCGATTTGTTCGTCGAAGTAATCCGACACGCTGTTCAACATCTCGTCGAGCGCGCCTGTCGCCTCACCGACTTTGATCATGTCGATGCCCAGCGCCGGAAACACCTCGGTGTTCTCGACCGACTCGTAGAACGCCTGCCCCTCACGAACCGCGCCGATCGAGGGTCGCATCCGCATGCGCACGAACGCGTTGGACACCGACCCAATCGCCGTATCCAGCGCGGCCAAGAGCGGAATACCACCCGTCAAGAGGGTCGCCAGCGAGCGACAAAACTCCGACAACGCAAAGTACCGAAAAATCTGCCCAATAATCGGAATGCGGAGCCGGGCACGATCGACCGTGATCTGGCCGCTCGGCGTTCGTGCCCACCGTCGGTACGCGACCACCGCCAAGGTCACCAGACCGCTGATGAGAAGAAAGTGATCGCGCAAGAAGAAGGACACGGTCAAGGTGAGCTGCGTGATGGTAGGCAACTCAGCGTCGAGGTCCTCATAGAACTTCGAGAACTTGGGAACGACCACTACCGCCATGACCATCAGCATGATCATGGACAGCACGATCAGCACCGTGGGGTAAACCAACGCCGAGACGACTTTCTTCTTCGCGCCGAGTACCAGTTGCTGGTAGCGAATGAACCTGCGGATCACGGACTCGAGCTCGCCGCTTCGTTCACCAGCCTTCAGCGTCGATGCATAGAGCGGCGGGAACAGGTCACCGAACTTGGCGAAGGCGTCGGACATGTCCGCACCGGAGCGAACATCGTCGCGGATCTCGGCCAGCACCTGCCGAAAGTTTTCGTTCTCCATGCGCTCGAGCATGAGGTCGAAGCTCTGCAAGAGCGGCAGCCCGGCACGCAGAAGGGCCGCAATTTCCTGGTTGAAGGCCAGGAAATCTTGGGCGGGCAGTCGTTTGCGGCGCGTTCCGCCGCCGAGCCGCGGCAAGAAACTGACGCCACGCGGCTTGATCTCGAAGACGTGCAGGCCCTGACGTTCGAGCTCACGGCGCAGCGCACCGACATCGCGACTCTCCTCGACTTGCGTGAGGATTCGGCCATCCGGCGCTCCGAGCCGGCAAACGAACTGCATGGGTGCTACTCGCTCCGCGACTCACCGGCTGCTGGGTCCGGCCGGAACTTAATGGCGATCATCAGCTCTTCTTCGGAGCCGGCATCCTGCGACAACACCATGATGAACTGTTTTTCGCGCCACAAATTGAGGTTGGTTTGGATGAGCTGCTCCGGTTGCGGCTGCCGCGACTTGTTGGCATTTGCCGCCACCAGCCGTGGACTCCGCTTGGTGATCTGGAAATCGTGCAACTTGAGGCTGCGGCCAGCAACCATGGTTCCCGGACGGAAGCTCACCTGGTAGTCGTCGCCCAGATCGTACGTGACCCGTCCACCCTCGCGCGAGGTTACGCCCGCGCTACCGAGTACGTGGTAGGCATCGTAGCGGAGGTAGCGTTCCAACTTCTCGACGACCTCCGAGGGTGGTGCCTCGCCAGCCTCGCCGCCGGCACGAAGCAGGTGGATTTCGAAACGCAAGTCGATCTTGGGGTGATCAAAGGCCTCGATCAATGGCGTCAGCCGGTCCAGAACCGAGCGCCGATCGCGTACCACCACGGTGTTCTCACGCGGCTGAAGCTCAACGGTGCCGTCATCGGAGAGGAGCCGGCGCACCAGGACCAACGCCTCGCTCGCGGGCTGGTTCTCGAGGGTAAACGCGTGAACCTCGCGGGCGTCCGAAGCCGACTCGGCTAGGAGGCTGCCCGCGGGAGCGAATGCCATAAGTACTACGGCGACCAAGGACAGCGCTACCCGAGTCCGAGCGCGTCTGTTCGACGGCGGCTGGATATGGGGCTGGATATGGGGCTGGACAGCAGACACGAGGAGCGCCCGCTCGGGGCGCTCCTGGTGCAGGGTCGACTGGAATTCTCGGAATTCAGACATCGAGACTCGTGACCTCCGTGTTGTAGCCAACGATGACCACCAGGTCGACATCGTCGTTGGCGATCTGAATCACTTCCAGACCCTCGGCACTTTCCATGGGGGGCTCGTTGGCGAGTTGTGCCCGGAGCCACGCGGTGTCGTCTTGGGCGACGCTCGCCAATGCCGGCGCCGGTGCGGGCACCTCGTCGGGAACGCTCGACAAGCGGGCGGGCAGGAGCATGGCCATCAGCGCCGCCGCCGCCAACCCGACGGTTTGGAGCATGGGCGCCACTCGGCGCCGCGCCAGTGGCACCACGGTGCCTCGTCCGGAGCCCACCTTGGCTTCGACCGTCTTTCCCCGACGCATGGCGGCAACCGCTTGTTGCATCTGGGTGATGTCATCCATGGTCACGTCGACCTGTGGCAAGCGTCGAAACACCATGGTGGGATCGGCTTCCAGTGCTGCCCCACGGCAGTGATCACATGTTTCCGTATGCGCCCATGCGGCTGCCGGCACGTGCTCACCGTTGCGGGTCAGTTGAGTCCAGTCCGGACAGCTCATGAACGTTCCTCCGCGTGGCTACGGGCATATTCGGGGTAGCGCTCGAGCAAGGCGACGCGCAAGACTTTGCGCGCGTTGAACAGGTGATTGCGCACTGTTGACTCACGACATCCCACCACCTCGGCCACCTCCTTGGAAGGACGGTCTTCGAGCTCACGCATGATGAACACCAACCGCTGCTTCTCGGTCAGCTCCCCTGCCAGCTCGTGGAAGATGGACATGACTTCCGATTCGTGCAGGCTTTCGAGTTCGTGCCGGGAGCTGGACGCCGCGAGATCACGCATGTAGAGCCGTACGGGCTCTCGTTTGCGTTCCTTGCTGCGGCGAGAGCGCAAATAGTCGATCGCCAAGTTGGAACAAATCCGGTAGATCCACGTGTTCGGGCTCCACCGAGCATCGAACTTGTCGCGGTTCTCCCACAGACGGAAAAAGGTCACCTGGACGATGTCCCGCGCCTCTTCCATGTCTCCAACGATTCGGTAGGCAACCTGCAACAGGGGCCCCGTCTTGCGACGGATGATCTCGTCCAGCGCACGCTCGTCGCCATCGCGAATCTCGAAAAGAAGATCCTTGTCCGTCTTCTCCTCGAGAACGTGACGTGCGCGGTGATCGGAAAACGCCAATACGGGTGCACTCATGGGGTCCTCCTCGCTGGCTGACTCGTATTGGGTGTCGTCATTGTGATCGGGCCCGTCGTCGGAATTCGTCGTCTCGGCCGAAGCCGTGATTGTCGGAGGCACGCTGGCCGATGGCACATCGGCCGACAACGCGGTGGCCGGCTGCAGCATCTCGCCAGTCTCTTCGTCATCGTTCGTGTGGGTCATGCGGCTTGCTTCCCATTCGGTTTACGGGCGACTGTCTCCCTTCGTCTACCTGGCCCGGCGGCGGGTTGGCCACGTCGTCGCGCTGGCCAGTCGCCCGCTTCCATCGAGGACCCGGCATTATACTGCCCGCCGCATGTGGACTCTCTATCAACTCGCTCTGATAGCCGCCCTTGTCTTGGCCGGGCCGGTCCTGTTGGCTCGGCGCCGGCACCACTATGGCACCACCCTTCGAGGACGGCTCGGGCTCGGCCCGCCACCACCGCCCCTCGACCCGCCAGCGAACCCGCCGCGCTTGTGGATCCATGCTGTGTCGGTCGGCGAGGTTGCCGTCGCCAGGACCTTGGCGCGGGCGCTTCCAGATGGTCTGCCGCTGGTCGTCACCACCGTAACCCCGACCGGCCAAGCGCGGGCCCGAGCAAGTTTTACCGGATCCGCCACGCTGGTGACTTACTTGCCGTTCGACGTCGGCTTCGCGGTCAACCGCTTCTTCCACCGCTACAACCCCAGCGGGTTGATCTTGGTCGAGGGCGACTATTGGCCCCTCATCTTGAGGGCGGCGCGACGCCGCAACATCCCGGTAGCCGTGATCAATGGTCGCATGGGTGAACGCAGCTTCGGACGCTGGCAGCGGTTGCGGCGGTGGCTACCGGCCTTGCTGCACGCTTCGGGCATTCCGTCGATCAGCCATTTTGGCGTCCAAACCCATGACGATCGCACACGCCTGCGTGATCTCGGAATCGCGGCGGAGCGCATCCACGTTACTGGCAACCTGAAGTTCGAGGCCCAACGCCCAGCACCCCTGCCCGCGCTCGAGGCCGCGGTCCGCTCGCGTGCCAACGACCGACCGATTCTGGTGGCCGGTTCGACCATGCAGGGAGAAGACGAGCTCGTTCTCGACGCCTTTTCGCACCTACAGCACGGTATGGATCAGGCCGCCATTGGGCCCGCGCTCTTGGTGCTGGTTCCCCGTCACCCCGAACGGTGGGACGCAGCGGTGGGCCTGGCGGAAAGCCGCGGGTTGCGCTGCGAGCGACGCAGCTCCCTGGACAGCACCTTGGACAGTAACGCCGCCCTATCCGGCCACACCCCATCTGCGGAGCGCGGCGCGGCGCCGAAGGCTGTGCCGGACGTCCTGCTGTTGGACTCCATGGGTGAGCTCGCCGCGCTCTACCGGATCGCCGACGCAGCGTTCATCGGTGGCACGTTGGTTCCCACGGGTGGGCACAATCCCCTCGAACCCGCGCTCTTTGCGGTACCCACGGTGGTGGGCCCTTCGATGTACAACTTCCGCGAAATGGCTAGCCTGTTCGACGACGCTGGTGCCTGGCAACGAGTAGACGACGCCAAGGAGCTCGCTGCTTGCTGGGCAACCTGGCTGCGGGACGACTCGATCGCCCGCAGGATCGGGGATCGTGCCGAGGCCTTGCTGGTGGCCCACCGTGGTGCGCTCGACAAAACCCGTGCACTGTTGAAGCCCCTGCTCGACCATGTCGAATCCCATCAACCTGGAGACCCATCGTGAGCGCCATCACCGCGCCGTCGCCGACCTGGTCACCGTGGCAGGCTTTCTACAGCTCGGTCCTACGGATTCGGCGTCGATCGTGGGCAAGGCGAGCCCGCCGATTGCCCTGCCCTGTGATCAGCGTGGGCAACCTACACTTCGGTGGCACCGGCAAGACCCCGCTTACGGCCGCCGTCGCCGCCCACCTTCGAGACGCCGGACGGCACGTCGCCATTCTCTCGCGCGGCTACGGCAGCCACGGCAAAGGGGTGCGGGTGGTCAGCCAAGGCGAAGGGCCGATGCTCGGCCCGGGCATCGCTGGCGACGAGCCGGTGCTCCTGGCCGGTCTGCTGCCCGGCGTCGCCATTGTCGTGTGTCCCGACCGTCACCTTGCCGGTCGACACGCACTCGAACGCCTTCACCCCAAACCCGACATCTTCCTGCTCGACGACGGCTTCTCGCATCTGCCTCTGGCACGCGACCTCGACATTCTCCTATTTCCCGCCAACGAGCCATGGGCAGGCGGACGCCTCGCGCCCGGAGGACGCCTGCGCGAGCCCCTCGCTGCCGCACGTCATGCCGATGCCGTCGTCTTGACGGGTAGCAACGAGGCGGGGGCGGGTCCTGATCTAGCCGACGCGCTCCAACGCTACGGCTTCCAGGGCCCCGGCTTCAGTTCGGCCACCGAACCCGGTACCGTTGCGGCCGTTCATGGTGAACCGCCTCAACCAGGAGATCGCGTGATCGCCCTCGCCGGAATTGCCCGACCGGAACGGTTCGTCGACGCGGTCAAGACCCAAGGCTTCGAGGTTGTCCGAGAGCTTCTCTTCGCCGACCACCATGACTATCCTGAATCGACCATCATAGCGATCGGTGATGCCCTGCGCGACACCGGCGCCACCGCAGTCGTCACCACGGGCAAGGACCGCGTCAAGCTTCAGGGCCATCTCGAGCTGCCACTGGCCGAGCTGCCCATCAAGGCCGTACCGACACTCGATTTCTTCGACTGGTTGGACGAGCGGTTGGCATGATCCGAACAAGACCAGAGGCAATCATCATTTTGGCCCAAGCGGATCGGGAAAGATGACCTTTGCACGGCAAGTGCTACAGGTTTGGTACCCCGGAGCACCGTTCCTCAATGTGGACTGGCTGATCATCAGCCTGATTCAGAAGTCGCAACGCGTGCTTGCGATGGTAGCCCGTCACAGCCACGAACTCGTCGAGGATTCTGCTCTTTCACCGCGACTCTCTCCCTGGTACCGATTCTTGCTCGCGTCCAAAAGCTCCTTGCGTGTTGCCATGTTGATGCGTTTCCCCATCGATAGCCTTGTCTGAGGAGCTACCTTCTCCACTTCTCGCGCGTACGCTCAACGATCCTGCGAGCACCGGTGACGTTCAGGCGCATCCTGACGACTGGCTTGCTCACGCCATAGCGCTTGGATGCCTTGTCCAGACTCAGCCCCTGACGCGCAATCAACAGCGCTGCCTCGCGGGAAACGAGGAGAGCCGGTCCCAGCCAGTTGGCTTCGGCCTCAAGCTGGGCGTCGAAGTTTCGGCAACCAAACTCGCTAATCGGCGGCGTTGGCGGGTGGGCGAGGATTCCATGAGCGAGTTCATGGGCGATGTCACTTGTCTGCCGCAGCGGGTGGTGCGCGTCATTGAAAACGATCGTCCGACTGACGCCACGAAAGACTGTAGCTGCGTAGAACTCCGACCGCCCACCGTTCTGGAGATGTGCCACATCGTCAGGAACGATCTTCTCTAGATCAGACAGGGCGAGCACCGGAATCTCAAGATGAGATGCCAGTCTTCGCGGACACAGCGGGTGATCAGCACCGAGCCAAGTTCCTCGCGAAACTCTCGAGCATATTCGTCAGCTTCTGTCTTGAATCCTCTGCGGTACTTGGCCTTCTTCATCCCTCGTTACCAACTCATAAGTAGCTCGAAGCACCTTCTCAATCGCGTCTGCCGAAGTCGGCGAAAGCTCCGCATCAGCGCGAAGATAGGCAGTTATTTTCGTAAGTGTGTCGGCCTCAGCTGGGGGTGCATCGGTTCGTCGGATGAACACTTCCGCCGAAAGACCGGCCCAGCTCAGTAGTGCAGCAAGGCTATCCACATCCGGGCGCTTGCCCTGAGCCATTCGGGTGAGAGTTGACGCGCTTACTTCAGCTGCGCCGGCTACTTTCTTCCATGTCAGCCCACGGGACTGGCGTTCGGTGTCGAGGGCAGCGTAGAGCCCTGCGGCGTCGAACTGCGCTCTTGGCATGAAATCTCCTTCATATGCAATTTGATCATTGCAACTTCATTCGAGACGTGAAACAGTATGCCCGTTCGACTCTAGCACCAGCGTTTCACGATCGCAACTCCGGCGCATCTTGGCCTCCTCGGCCGAAACCAAGATTAGGGAGCTTATGCCATGGCAGACCAGTTTGTAGTGAAACGAGAAGATGGATGGGCGGTGGTCCGACCGAATGCAGAACGCGCAAGTGCTGTATTTCCGACGCAGCGCGAGGCTGAGGCTCGTGCAAAGAAAATCGTATCCAACCTCGGAGGTGGTGAAGTTCGCATCCAGGGACGAGACCGAAAGTGGCGAGACTCTGACACCGTTGCACCAGGAAACGACCCGTTTCCTCCACGCGACCGTCGCCATTGACCTCGGGGCGATCCTGATGGGTAATGGACCGAAAGCGCGTGGAGAAGCACAGCGGCATCCTCCAACGGTGGTCGAAGATGAGCACCTTGGCGGTGGCGACTCGCCAACAGAGAAGATCCGATGCTGGCGCTTCCCGCTTCAGCGTGGAACCGAGGCAGCAGCCCAATCCAAGCCGGGTGACTCGATTCTCGGCACGTCATCGGATGCCGAGGTTCTGGTCCACGATTCAGTGCGCGGCGGAGTACTGGGCTTCGCGCCATCGGGAGTGGCGAAATCGATACAGACTGCTTGTGGAGATGACTTCTCATCTCACCTCGCTGGCTCTGTCCTCGCGACACGAGGCACTATCAATGTAGAACTCTGTCTTTTCGTCTCGCGGTGACCGTGTGCAGGCCCTCGAGAAATCAGGCCAGCTCCTTCTCGGATTCGAGGGCCCGATATGTAGCCGCTGTCCCTATGGGGTTCTGGGTCGATGCGCTGGCCCCTCCACAGTCGACTCATACCTCGAATGGGGCGACCGCTGGATCGGCTGTCTCAACAGTGCCCGACAGACCTACCACTTCGAGAACCTCCGTAGACGATTATCCCCAATTCCCGCAAGACCTCCGCTTCTAGGACGCCTTCCGCCGTTTGTACCTCAGCTGAAGGTGACCATGCCCAAAGATTGTGACTTGCCGTCAACGCGGACCTACGCAGTGTCCTTCACTTCTCTAGTCTCCTCCAAAGGTCGACTTGAATACTCAACAGAGACGAAGCTACGCCGAGCTTTGAAACTCGATAGCGATGCAGAGTTGCTTGCCATCACCGCAGGAAGTGACAGGCGGCTCGAGAACTTTTGGAGACGCTCTGAGGAGCTAGGTTCTTGGAAACAGCTCCAGGAGCTTGGATTCGCTGCATTGACATCAGCAACTTTCTCTGTCTGGGATTGCCAACCCCGATTCGACCAAATCTACAACCAGGATCGGAACCTAACTACCTCCGATCTCGTGAACGCCATAGGCTCTCCGGCTATTCCGTTCATTTTCTGTGCGGCACCCGAAGACTACTCCCATGCGGCGAAATGGCTTGAGAGGCGCCCGCAGATTGGCACTGTAGCGCATTCGGCCCAGCACTTCGAACACCCCAGGCTCTTTGAACTATTCCTCGACCACCTACGTCGATTCCTCGACTGCGGCACCCGCCCATTTCACCATCTCGTTCTCGGCTGCGCCACGGAAGACAAGGTTCGACAAGTTTTTCAAGTCCTCAGAAGCGCAACCATTGTGACGGGGCAGCCTGTGCACAAGGGACTGTCTGGCTGGAGGTGCTCTGACGGGCTCACGTTTGAGGAAGCACCAAAGAAGGTACCCAAAGAAGCTTTGATTGCTCAGAATATCGAGAGCTTCGAACTTTTCTGCAACGCTGAAGCGGCAGGGACTAGATCAGAATGCAAAGTAGTTTAAAAAATTTCGAGTGCCTTCCAAGAGCCTCGCTCTCGCGATACCCGTCCTCGACTGCAATCAGCTCTTTCTCCCGTCGTCCGTCGCGCCGATTAGCACCAGCAAGCACAGTTTGGCGTCGTCGAGACGCACTTTGCAGTGGATCGCACTTTGCAGTAGATCGCATCGGCCCACACGTACACGTACACGTACCGCTTGCCAGCGAGATCGCGAACCCCGCTTGCCACTACGCTGCCGTGGACGGTAGCGTGGAGGCATGAGACGCTTGGCGAATGGGTTGATAATGCTCCTGGCGTTGGCCAGCACGATCGCAACCACAGCAACGGCCCAAATGGGATCGTGGCGGGCGCAAACCAGTCCCGTCGAGGACGACCTCCACAATGCCTTCTTCCTGGATGGCCAAACCGGCTGGATTCTGGCCCACGAGTCCGGCGCCGTGCTCCATACCGACGACGGTGGCGAGACCTGGGCCGTGCGCGGGAAGCTCGAAGCTGGTTTTCGTGAGTCAATCGTCTTTGCCGACGCCAACCGCGGTTGGACCTGTGGCGAGAGCGGACGCGTGGCACGTACCGAAGACGGCGGCGTCACTTGGAAAGAAACCGAGCACGGCAGCGATGCGCTCGCGCTCGGCAGTCTCTATTTCACCGACCCCGACAACGGCCTCGCCCTCGGGGGCGACTTCGCGAACCTCAGCCCGGTCATCCTCGCCACCAGTGATGGCGGTGGTGCGTGGGAGCGTCGCGACACGCAAACAACCGGCCTGGGCTTCACCGATGCGCTGGCGGTGCTCGGCAATGGCTCAGCCGTTGCGGGCGGCTTCAAGGCCATCTACCGCACAGACGACGGCGGCCTCTCCTGGCACGATTCCGAGGTCGATTCCGATGCCGTTCGCGGGCTCTTTTTTCACGACGCCGACCATGGTTGGGCCGTTGGTCACCGTGGTTTTCTAGCGCGTACCGACGATGGCGGTCGTGGCTGGAAGGTCACCGAACCCATCACCCGAGCACTGCTGCGCAGCATCTTGTTCGTCGACACCCAACACGGCTTCGCGGTGGGCGATCTGGGCAAGCGGGCCGGGGTGCTGTACGCCACCAACGATGGTGGCCAGCGTTGGCGTCAAGACGGCGGGCCCTACCCAGGCCTCCACCGCCTCGTGCGCGGCGGAGACCGACTATGGATCGTGGGCAAAGACGGCACCATTCTCGTGCGCGATATCGCCGCGCCCCCGGAAGAGGATGTGAAAGATCCCGCTCCCGACGTAGCGCCCGAAACGCCTTAGAGGGCCGCCAGGGGCGACGGCCGCTACGGAATACCGATCCGATGTTGGTCGCTTTCGCAGTTGCGCCCGGACGTCCGATGTACATACTCTCTTCGCCGTCAAGCTGGATCGGGAAGTTCGTAGAAGCGATTGGTATCGTAGTCGACGTCATGTTTGAGCATGGCGTGAATGGCTACGAGTATCTTTCTCATGACGGCGACGACTGCCTGCATGGGTGCCTTGTGGACCGTCTCACCGGATTGAAAGTGGCGTGGGTCCAGGCCAGCGTGTGCGACCCACTGCTTGGCGGTCATGCCTTCGGGCATTGCGAGGATCTCGGCAAGGATGTGCAGCCCCGAGACGGTGGCGATGCCCTTGACGGTGATGAGTCGCCGTAGCGCGTTGTGAAACGCGGGTGTACGCTCTACGAGCTTTTGGGCCAGCTTCTCGACGTTGCTGATGCGCTTGGTGAGTTGTCGAATGGCAAGCTGGATGTCACGTCGCACGAGTGGCGAGAGTTCATGGGTAGCCGTGACTGCATGTAGACGGTTCTTTTCGGCTGTTCTGGCCTTGACGAGGCTCGCACGTCGTCGCAGGAGGGCGCGGAGTTCCAGGGCTTCCTTCGAGGGCGGCTTCCAGGGCTGGAAGTCCATGCGACGCGCATATTCGAGCAAGACCTCGGCATCGGCGGGGTCGGTCTTTGATCTCTGCTTAAGCGCCTTGGCGAAGTTCCGAGCGACGCGAGGGTTGAGGACCATGACCTCGACATTGGGTGCCCTGTGAAGGGCCAGAGCGAGGTCGAGGCTGTAGACCCCAGAAGCTTCGAGCACAACGCGGGCGATCGGCCCGCACTTACTTAGGCGTCGGATCAGCTTTCCGTGCCCTGCAGGTGTGTTGCCGTATGTTTGAACGTTGGGTGTTGCATCGGTGCGTACGACAAAGGTCTTGGCACTGACATCGATCCCGGCAAACAGCCGGTCTTGGCTGATGGTCATGACGGTCTCCTCGGATAGAATCCGAAGGCGGCTCCCCGACCCTGTACCATCGCCTGCCAAGCTTGTTCATGCAGGCTCAGAGGCACTCAGATACTCCTCGGCATCGGCGAAGAGGGCGGGGGGTCGATCTACATTCAGGCTCGAAGCCTCGCGGCCGGAACGACCTCCCCGCCTCCGGAACGTCCTCTCCCCCCCGCACCACCGCGAGGGGAGCTGCGGGAGGTTCTCGCGTTCCACTGCGGTCGCGATTCGAAGGTTGAGTCTCGTGAAAGACCTGGCCCGCCCCTCCCGCAGCTCCAATATAAAAGCGGCCGGACCCCGTGCCGGCCGTCTCTTGCAGACGGCCTACTGGAGCAGCAACCCCGTCTCCGGATTGTTGAGGCTCCAGATGTACCAGTAGGTGTCGAAGCCGTGGAACGGCTCGAGCGTCACGCCGCCTGCCTCGGCCCGGAACGACCTCGTCTGAGGATCGAATCGAGCGACCACGGTATCGTCCATCATCGCCACCCAGCGTTTCTTCTTGCGGATGAACGCAAGGCCCTCGGGGGCCACGTAGGCAGTGGTCGAACGGTAAAAGGAGTCCTTCGCTTGGCGATAGAGGAACAACGGTCGTCCGGCGACGGACAGTACACCACCGTTTTTCTCGAACATCTCGAACGGCACGGCATAGGCTCTTCCGTCGCGATGGAAGCCAAACAACAGCGCCTTGTCAGACAGCCGCCCATCGGCCGAACCCAAGCCACGGAACCCTTCGTCGGAAGCGAAGTAACGGTCGTACGGTGACTCCGCTTGGTGCTCGACCCCTTCGACGGACAAGACCTTGCTCTGTGGGTGAAGCTGCTTCCAGTCACCCCACGTCGTCTTGACCGACCCGGGAACCTGTACCAGGGCTTGACCCTGGGCCTTTCCGTAAATGGCCTCGTCGGTGATGATGGACCAATAGGAGTCGGTCTCCCGATCTTGCATCACCAAGCTGGCGTTGAGCAGGCCACCACTCGGTTCGAAGGTGTAGGTCGCATCACCATTCGTGCGGCTGTACACGACAGCCGTATTGGCGAGCGGTCACCACACCGCGGCGATCGGTGCGCCGGCTGCCTTATGGTTGACGATCTCGTGCGAATTGAGGAGATTCAGGTCGTAGGCATAGGCCTCACCACCCGCCGCATAGCCGAGCACCCAGGCTTCGTCAGGCATCTCGGCGTCTTGGGCCTTGACGAACACCGGGTCCACAACGGCAGCGATTACGCCCCGTGGAAGCAGTTGGGTGAAGCCATCAACCGGAATTCCCTGGGGCACTTCTCTCTCTTGTGCCAGCACCGCACTGCTCCAGGTCACCGCGCCAGCCAGTGTGCCAGCGAGTGCGATCAACGGAATCATCGGCATGCTCAGCGATCTTGTCGCAGTTCTTGGCGTCATCTTGCCCCTCCCGAGTGTTGGTGAAGCCGACGACATCGGGTTGCAACCGCCACCCGTCGCAGCTATTTCGTTGTGATCGTACGACATGGATACGACGATCGCACGCCAACGGATCTCATTGCACACACCGAACCTGGCTCGACAGCGATCCGGTGGCTTGGTAACTTCACGGCGGGAGGCGAGAAACGCACATGAAAATCTACAAAGTCCTGCCGGACCTTTCCCGGCGCCGCCACATGAAGATCTGGCACAAGGCACTGCGCTCGCAATGGTCGGCGGAGGACATTGACTGGACCAAGCCCCAACGGCTGACCCGCCGCGGCCTGAAGGACCAGCTCGCCCGGGTGCTCACGCCAGTGCTCATGGGCGAACAGGCCGCGCTCTACTCGGTGACCAGCCTCATCCCGATACTCGGCCAGAACGCCGAGGTCGAAAGTCAGCTCTATTTGACCACCTGGGCTGTCGATGAAGGACGCCACACCGAGTTGTTCACACGCTACTACGGCCGGCTCGACCGCGAGCCGATGTCGATCAGGCGCTTTCCCACCGGCTACCTGTTCCAAAGCCAAGTCATGTCGACCGACGTGGCCGAATGGCTGTCGGGCGTCCTGATCAGCGAGATTCTCGCCAAGCTGGTCCTGGAAGCGTTTCGTGACCTCGACCTCGATCCCGTGCTGAGCGAAATCGCAGACGGCATCTTGATCGACGAGGCGCGCCATCTGGGTTTCAACCACATCTATCTCGAAGACAAGTTCGACGCCCTCGCCCGTGAATCGCCCGAGCATGTTGCGGAGCAAACCGAGAGCTTGTATGCGCAGTTGCGTCGGGTTCTGGACAAGGCCAAGCCCATGTTCGATGCGCTTGACGACGACCTTGCGGCAATCGGGATCGATGGTGCGCGCATGCAGCACGACCTCGGCAAAGAAGCTCGCCAACGGCTGCAGAAATCGATCGACGCCGGCCTACGCGTGGCGGCGGGCAAAGCCGTGGCAAGCCAAGCAGAGAACGCTTCGTTGATCGGCGCGTAGCCGCCCTCCTCCGACACCCCATGTCCGACGTGCTGCCCGATCCACCAGCAACGCTGGCCGCCGCGCTGCCACGCGCGGCGCGGATGTTCCCGGCACGCGGCATCGCCGTATTCGACGGTCGCGGCCGTCGACATGTGCGACGGACCTATCCGGAAATCCTTGCCGCCGCGCGCCAGGCCGCGGGTCGCTGGGCCGCCCTCGGCGTCGTGCCCGGTGAACGGGTCTTGATCAGCCTACCGACGTCCTGGGACTTGCTGGATGCCTGGATGGGCGCCTTGCTGCGGGGTGCCCTACCAGTGGCCGTTGCGGCACCGGGTGCGCTCGGGGCCAATGACGCCCACGTGCGCAAAGTCGACGCCCTCGTCCAAAGGCTCGAGGCTCGGTTCGTAGTCAGCAACGATACGTTTCGGGCACAGGCCGAGGCCGTGGGTGCATCCCGCGCCGCACGGGTGGCCATGGGCGCTAAGGCGTTCGGTGACCTCGCCCCCGGCGACACCACGGTACCCGCGGCGAACCCCGACGATGTCGCGTTCTTGCAACTCACCAGCGGCTCCACCGGGCAACCGCGCGCGGTCATGATCCGTCACAGTGCAGCGATTCACAACGCCCTCGCCAGTACGATCGCCATCGGCGCGCCCCATGGCCAGCCGATTCACCAACGTGCCGAGTCGATGGTGTGCTGGCTGCCCCTCAACCACGACATGGGCCTGGTCGGCTGCTTGTTTCTTTCCATCATCTGTGGCCTCGATCTTTGGCTGCTACCGCCCACCGCGTTCCTGGCGCGCCCCCGCTTGTGGCTGGAGCACCTCGGGCAACACGGCAAGACGTTCGCACCCGCGCCCAACTTTGGCTACCAACTGTGCCTCGAACGGCTGCACGACACGGCAGCCCTCGCTGGCCTGGACCTATCGAACTGGCTTGCCGCCATGACCGGCGCCGAGATGATCCGGCCTGAGACCATCGCTGGGTTCAACGAGCGCTTCGCACCCCATGGTTTCCGGCCCGAGGCATTTCGACCGTGCTACGGACTGGCGGAAGGCACCTTGGCCGTCACCTTCGACATGCGCGGCCAGGGGATGCGCACCCGGCCGCTACCGGCCGGTGCCCCCGACACGGGAAGCGGACTGGGCGAGGTCGTGTGCGTGGGCGAGGCCATCGCCGACACCGAAGTACGGGTGGTCGACGCGGCTGGAAACGCGCTGGCTGAAGGCAGCGTGGGGGAAGTGCGGATCGCCGGCCCCAGTATCTTCGCGGGCTATTGGAACGACCCGCAGGCCACCGCGGATGGCCTGTGTGACGGCTGGTTGCACACCGGCGACCTCGGCTTCCAACATGACGGCGAGCTTTACCTCACCGGGCGCACCAAAGACCTGCTCATCTTGCGTGGCCACAACGTCATGCCACACGAATTGGAGTGGGTGGCCGAAGGCGTCACCGGCGGCGGCGGTGCCGCCCGCACCGGCGCGTTCTCGATCGCGCAAGGCGCCGAGGGAGAGCAAGCCGTGCTGGTGGTCGAAGCAACCGATCGCAACCCCGACGCCCTGCCAGCCCTCGAACGTGCAATTCGCAATCAGATCGGTCGTGAGCTCTCGCTCACCCTCGCCGACCTGGTCTTCGTCCGCCGTGGCCGCATCCCCAAAACCACCAGTGGGAAGGTGCAGCGCAGGCAACTGAGAGAACACTACCTACGTGGCAACCTCGACCGGCTGTAGCAGGCCTGGGGCTAAAGGCCCAGGCTCATTAAACGCACCTCAGACGTGCAAGACAACGGATCTTCAGACCAAGGGCATAACCGTATTTAGCCTGAGATTTCAATCCCAGGTAACCAAACAGCAACGGGTTCTGTATTCACCGGCGCCAATCGGTTCAACCTCGACCGGCTGTAGCCGTGGCTGTCTTGGACGAATCAAGCTAAGCTTAAGCTCGGCTTCCCGCAAATCGTTTTCGCCGGACAACAGGAGGCATCCATCGCCCTGCCCTCCGTGACCGTGCTCTGGAGACCCGTTCCATGGACAAGCAACAGAAAGCCCTCGAGATCATCGCCAGCTTGAGCGGGGCCGACGCCTCGACCCTCGAACGCACACAAGATCTGGTTGGCGATCTCGGCATTGATTCGCCCAAGGCATTGCAGCTTCTCGTCGAGCTCGAAGAGGCCCTGACGATCGAGATCAGCGATGACGACGCCGCACGGATGGACACCGTGGGCGACGTGCTCGACTTTCTCGCCACGCCCGCGTGAAGCTCGACCCCAAAACGCCGTTCGGCAACCGCGCACTCAGTGTTGCCGCTTGGCTCGCCCAGAGCATCATCCAACTGCTCGGGCGATCATGTCGGGTGGACGTTGTCGAAGGCGCCGAACGCCTCGACGCGCTCTGCCCGACCCCGGACAACCCACAGCCTCAGCCTGTGCTTCTTTGCTATTGGCACAACCGAGCCGGCCTCGCCGCACCGCTCTTCTACGACCGCCTGGTGCAACGCGGTGCCGACATCACCATGCTCGCCAGTCAATCGCGTGATGGCGAGCTGGTCAGCCGGATGGCACGTGAGTGGCGCATGCGCCAGGTCCGCGGCTCGGCCACTCGCGGGGGCGCCCAGGCGCTGCGTGCCCTCTACCGGGTGGTCACCCGCGACCGCTCGTCACCGGTCATGCTTCCCGACGGACCACACGGACCGCGCTATGAGTTCAAGGTCGGCGTCGCGGTGTTGGCGCAAATGTCGCAAGCTCCGATCTTGCCCATGGGCCTCGCTGTCTCGCGCGCGTGGCGACTCGGATCGTGGGATCGCCTCATCTTGCCCAAGCCGTTCGCGCGGCTCGTCGTCATCGTTGGCGAGCCACAAATGGTACTCCGTGGCCTCGATGCCGACGCGCTCGAAGCCGAGCGAGCCCGCCTCGAGCGGTTGATCAACGATCTTACCGAGCGCGCGACATCCATGCTCGGTACCGGATCATAAGAGGTCGAGCAAGGGATGGTCACCAACCGTGGTCGCCCGCGCTCCATTGGACCAATACGAGGCCGCGCCCCTATCAGGGCGCGGCATCCCACCCAAAGAGCCGACTTGCCGGCAAGGTGGGCGCAGACGCGCGCCAACCCCTGCTCCGTCGAGCTTCCTTTCTTGACGACGGTAGCGTATCGATTCGACCTTACGATGAACGTTTCAGGCGCGAATGAGACCAACACGTCAGTACGAGAAGGCCGCGCTCCATTGAACCCGACCGGTGGTGAACTGCGTGCCATCGAGGCCTTCGCTGCGTACCAACTCCAGCTTGACGGTATGATCTGGCAGCAGGTCGAGCCGTGCACCGGCAAGGATGCGGCCGCGCTCGAAGCCGGGAAGCAAGTCAAAGTAGCGATCGCGTTGGTCGGCATCGGTTACCTCGGCGCGAGCGTAGCCGGTCCACCGTCCGGAGAACGTGCGTTCTCCTTGGAGGTAGCCGCTGAGGAATGTCTCGCTGACCCCGCCAGTAGGCCACTCATTGCGCGCGCCGAGCAGCGCCGCCAGCCACCGACCCTGAGCCGCTTCGACCACCAGATCCACCCCGGCAAGCCGCTGCTGTATCTTGGAGAACGCGCGACCGCGCACTTCGATGTCGAACGCACCAGCGAACCCACCGAACGACCACCGGTTGCGACCCGACTTGCGGTAGCTCAGCCGACCAATCGCCGACAGTGCTCCCACCTCGCTCGGATCGATAAAATCGAACGGGACGAACTCCTCCGCCAAGATCGGTCCTGCGCCAATCCCCACCGAATAGCCCCACGCCTTCTGTTGGTTGCCAAACGTCCCTTCGACCAAGAGCCCGCTCAGGTGGCTGGGAAGCGGCCCACTATCGTCCTCGAAGTCGATAGCCGCTGGCCGAGTGATCGAGGTCTGAAGGTACTCACCATGATGGTAGACCTGGTTCCAGAGAGACAACGGTGTATGGAATCGGCCCAGCCACGCAACGGTGTCTTCCGAAATCTCAAAACCAAGCTGAAGGCGTTCGATCTCTTGTTCCGTCGACGAAACCACTGCTTCGCCGAGAACGCGCCAGCGCGTACCATGGGCCGAAAAGAAGATATCGAGCGCAGGCACCGCTTCGTCTTCGAACACCTCGCGATCAAAGTCATCCCCGTAGGCCAGGTCGAGGCTCGGGAACAGAAGCCAATCTGTTTCGGCGGCCGCGTCAAGTGGCGCGAGAACCACCCACAACAAGAACGAAAGATGGCACAGAAGCCTACGGAGGCTCACACTTCACCTCCGGACTGGATCAGGTAATCAACGTTCACGCGAACGTTCCAAAGAGGTCGCTCTTCGATCACCAAACAACATTTCGATGTGCCAATCACCACGCGCATGACCCGAACAATACCGACGATTGGCCGTTCCAACAAGCTCCCACTCTCATCCAACCCTTCTCAGGCACCGCAGCTGCGTTACAATCGCCCGCCCTGAAAGGACGAGCGCGCCAACCATGCCGACCCAGACACTCCGAACGTTGCTCACGGGCCTGATCGACTACGCCGGACTATTTCCGCCGGCGTCGCTCGCGATGTCCGATGCCGTCGCCACCTACGACGCCGAACGCGGCGGCGCCCACGCCTGGATTCTCGGCCGATTCATCGTGCCGACCGCCCGACTCGACGAGCTTGAAGCAGCCGCGCGCGAGCACTTCCCCCGAACCAACGAGGTTGCCCCGTGGCGGTTATCGGCGTTGGTTGGCGGTGATCTACGGAAAACGCGGGAACGAATCGACGCCTTCAACCACGATCACGCCGAAGACCGCGGGGGGCGGGCCATCGTCGACGCGATCGAAGCGAAGGCAGCGACACCCGACGACGTGGCCGCCATCGCCGATACGTTCGGCGATCTCGAGCGTTACATCGAGCTTCGTCACGACGTCGATCCTGCGCCGCTGATGGCAGCCCTCGCCACCCACGGTGGCGCGGCCAAGATCCGGACCGGGGGCATCACCGTCGATGCGTTTCCCACGCCGCGAGAAGTGGCGCGATTCCTCATCGCAGCAGCGAACGCGGAGGTGGCCCTCAAGGCAACGGCCGGCTTGCATCACCCCCTCCGCGGCACCTACCGGTTGACCTACGAGCCCGACAGCCCGACCGGCACGATGTTCGGCTTTCTCAACGTATTTGTTGCCGCCGCCCTGGCGGGCCGGATTCCCGAAGAGGACTTGGTCGCCCTGCTCGAAGAGCGTGCCGTAGCCGCGTTCTCGTTTGATAATGACCGCGTCGCCTGGCGCGACCACACGACCACCAACCGCGACCTCGAAGCCGCGCGACACGTGGCCGTCTCGTACGGCTCCTGCTCGTTCGCGGAGCCCGTGGAAGACTTGCAATCCTTGGCGCTGCTGGAACCCGCGCCCTCGAACGGAGCCCCATGACCGACCTGCTCAACGAGACCCACGATCCCACGCTGCGAAGCTGGGTCCAATCGGCCAACGCTGCCGACACAGATTTTCCCATTCAGAACCTTCCGTTTGGCGTCTTCCGGCGCACAAGCAAAGAAGGAGAATCCCAACCACGCGTGGGGGTCGCGATCGGCGATCATGTCGTCGACATTCATCGCTGCGAGGAACTCGGCCTGTTTGCCGGCGACGCAGCGCCCGCGGCCGAAGCATGCCGCCAACCCACCCTGAACGCGCTCATGGCCCTCGACCCCGCAGCCGTGTCGGCCTTGCGCAAGCGCTTGTCGCGCCTGTTGGCCGACTCCGGCACTCTCGACGGCGACAAGGCGCTGGTGTCGGGCGCACTGGTTCCCATGGCCGACGTCCGAATGCAGCTTCCCGCAGCGGTCGGTGACTACACCGACTTCTACTGCTCCATCCACCACGCCACCAACATCGGCACCATGTTCCGGCCCGACAACCCATTGATGCCGAACTACAAGCATCTGCCGGTCGGCTATCACGGACGCAGCTCATCGCTGGTGACCAGTGCCACGCCGGTTCGTCGGCCCCATGGCCAGAGCAAGGCCCCCGATGCCCCCGCACCTTCGTTCGGTCCTTCGCAGCTGCTCGATTACGAGCTGGAGGTTGGTTTCTTCGTGGGACCAGGAAACAACCTGGGGGAGTCGATCACGATCGACGACGCCGAGTCGCACCTCTTTGGCTACTGCCTGGTCAACGACTGGTCTGCGCGAGATATTCAAGGCTGGGAATACCAGCCCTTGGGTCCGTTTCTCGGCAAGAGCTTTGCTACCTCGCTGGCGCCATGGGTCATTACCACCGAGGCGTTGGCGCCCTTCCGCGTTCCAGCGATCGAGCGGGATGCCGGCGACCCCACGCCCCTGGCTCACCTGGCGGGCCGGGCCAATCGGACCCACGGCGGCATCGACATGGTGCTCGAGGTCTACCTGGCAAGCCAGGCCATGCGCGATGCGGGCACGCCGCCCATGCGTCTGAGTCGGGGCAATTTTCGCGATCTGTATTGGACACCCGCGCAGATGCTCACCCACCATGCTTCCAACGGGTGCAACCTGCGTTCCGGCGACTTGTTGGCCAGCGGGACCGTGTCGGGTGCCAGCAAGGATGCGCGCGGCTGCCTGATGGAGCTGACTTGGCGTGGCAGTGAACCCATCACCTTGCCCTCGGGCGAGATTCGGCGCTTCCTCGACGACGGCGACCAATTGACCATTCGTGGCCATTGTGCCCGGGAGGGCGCCATGCGCATTGGCATGGGCTCGGTGACCGGCGTCGTCCTGCCGGCACGCGGCCTGGAGCAAGGGTAGCAGCCGTGGCTTCGCCGCTCTGGACACCAGCGCCGGAGCGCGTGGCCGCGGCCAATCTCACTGCATTCCGCACAGAGGTTGGTCAAGCCGTACCGTCGATCGTCGATTCTTCGTCGCTCTATCGATGGTCAGTGGACGAACCGGCCGCCTTCTGGCGGGCCGTTTGGCGCTTCACGGGGTTGCGTTCAGACCCCGAAGAGCCGGCCCTCGACCAGGTCGTCGACGACCCCACTCGCATGCCCGGCGCCCAGTGGTTTGCGGACCTTCGGCTCAACTTTGCCGAAAACCTGCTGCACCCGGCATTGGCCCAGCCCGACGCCGAGGCCTTGGTGTTCTGGAACGAGGAAGGCCGACAGCGCGCCCTGACCTACGGCCTGCTGCGGCGGGAGGTCGCGCGGGTGGCCGCCGGCTTGCGCGCCCGCGGTGTCGGTCCCGGCGACCGAGTCGCGGGCTTCATGCCCAATCGGCCCGAAGCCGTGGTTGCCATGCTTGCCACCGCCAGTGTCGGGGCCGTTTGGTCGTCATGCTCGCCGGACTTTGGCGCCAAAGGCGTGCTCGATCGCTTTGGCCAGATCACTCCCCGCGTGCTGTTCACGGCCGACGGCTATCGCTACAACGGCAAGCCCTTCGATTCGCTCGACCGGGTCCGGCGATTGGTCGAAGCCATTCCGAGCATCGAAGAAATCGTGGTCGCTCACTACCCTTCCGATCGGCCCGACCTATCCTTCAGCGATCTCGCTGTATCGTGGGAAACGTTCGGCGACCGGTCGCAAACCGAGCCTGTTTTCGCCCATCTGCCCTTCGACCACCCGCTTTACATCATGTACTCGTCGGGCACCACGGGATTGCCCAAGTGCATGGTCCACGGTGCTGGCGGCACGCTGATTCAGCACGTCAAGGAGCTGGTGCTTCACACCGACCTCAAGGCCAGCGACCGCATCTTCTACTTCACCACCTGCGGCTGGATGATGTGGAACTGGCTGGTTTCTAGCCTTGCGGTGGGCGCCACTGTGGTCCTCTACGATGGCTCGCCCTTCAAGCCGCGTCCCGAGATCTTGATGGATCTTGCCGAGGCCGAACACGTCAGCATTTTCGGCACCAGCGCGAAGTATCTCGCCCTGTTGGACAAAGAAGGCATCAAACCCGCGCAAAGCCACAACCTTGGTGCTCTGCGTACCGTGCTCTCGACCGGCTCGCCCTTGGCCCACGAGAGCTACGACTACGTCTACCAAGACCTCAAGCCTGACGTTTGCTTGTCTTCGATCAGCGGTGGCACCGATCTCATTTCGTGCTTTGCGTTGGGCAACCCCATCGGCCCGGTGTACCGGGGCGAGCTGCAAACCCGTGGCCTCGGCATGGCGGTCGAGGTGTGGAACGACGAAGGCCAGCCGGTGGTCGGCGAGAAAGGCGAGCTTGTTTGTACCCGCGCCTTTCCCTCGATGCCGGTGGGCTTTTGGAATGATGACGACGGCAGCCGCTACCAAGCCGCCTATTTCGAGCATTTCCCCGGTATTTGGCGACACGGCGACTGGGCCGAGGTTACGCCGCGCGGAGGTTTGATCATTCACGGACGCTCTGACGCGACGCTCAACCCCGGCGGGGTACGCATCGGTACCGCCGAAATCTACCGGCAGGTCGAGCAGCTTGGCGACGTCCTCGAGAGCCTGGTCATCGGCCAGCAACAGGCGAGCGACGTGCGGATTGTGCTCTTCGTGCGTCTGCGTGATGGGGTGACCCTCGACGACGATCTGCGCGACACCATTCGACGTCAGGTGCGCGCCAACGCGTCACCACATCATGTGCCGGCCAAGATCATCCAGGTCGCCGACCTGCCGCGCACGCGGAGCGGCAAGATCACCGAGCTGGCGGTCCAAAACGTCGTTCATGGCCGTCCGGTCACCAACACCGACGCCCTCGCCAATCCCGAAGCTCTCGCGCTGTTTCGTGACTTGACCGAGTTGGCGTAAGCGCTGCCCTCCCCCGCCAGCGGCCTGTTGAGGTCTTCCACCGGCCACGGACGCGGCAGACCGAGAGAGCGGCAGCGGGGAGACGTCACCTCCCCGCTGGATCCGACTTAGTTGGGAGCGTGGACGCCTGGGTCCTCGCAGTGGTTCACCGACCATTCATGGCCAATGCCCGGAGGATAAAAGCCGCCCGCGGGATGGATCTCAGCCGTACTTTGGGTGATCCTCACGTTGCACAGGTTGCCCGGACTTGAATAGTCATAGAGCGTTCGTTCGATCGAGCCTT
Organism: Candidatus Multivoradales bacterium; assembly: GCA_965250305.1. Taxonomy (GTDB): domain Bacteria; phylum Acidobacteriota; class Thermoanaerobaculia; order Multivoradales; family J023; genus J023. The sequence continues at coordinate 727,919 of CBDFNS010000020.1, forward strand.
CGAGATTGCGGTTGTGGCAGGCCAGTTGGCAATCTTCTTTGGGGACGTACCGAGGACATCGGTGCGGAACTCGATGTGGCCATTCGCATTGGTCAAGTCAAGGCGCGGGTGTTTAAGGGGTTGATCTCTCGTGAAGCCACTCATCTTGCCCCCTCCCCACTGTCGGTGGTTTCGTCTACCCTGAGAATCACCACTCTATCTGAGTGGTGCTTCTGCGGTTCTGATCACGTATCGTGAGGTATTAGCGGTTTGCTCCCTCGAAGATCGTGATCATCCGCTTCGGGCGGACTGGCCGCCGGGACGGCCGTTGAATTGGTGAATCCGCCTTCCAGGCAGCTTGACGCGTCCTGGAAGGCAGTGTCTCCTTCGTTTACCAAAGACCAAAGGAGGCATTGGATTTGTACCAGGAGTTACTTGGCGACACGAGTTTTTCGCTCTTCTTCGCCGGATCGATATCGATCTGGCAGAGGAGACTCGAGTGTCCGGTTGTCGGTGTGGTGGAGTGCTGCACTTCGCGCGGTATCGCCGCAAGCCTCGTGGTGGTCCTTCAAATCTCTCGCGAGATTGCTGAATACGCGAGAGCTTGTGCTGCTCATTAGATGGTTGTCGTCGTCGGTCGACTCCTCAGTCGTTGCGGTTCCTTGCTCGAAAGGTCTTCGTCGGTGTGTTTGTTCTGCTGGTTCCGATCCTCCGTGATGGCATGACGCCTGAGCGCTTTCGTCGTCTCGAGCGTCTCATGCAGGAGTACGCAGCCACTGGTCTACCCCCTGCCTACCTACCGACGGAGGAATCCTGATGCGTCATCCCGACCTGCGCGAAGTCTACGGCCTCAAATGGAATCCCTTCTCGCCTGACGTCCCCGTCCAGGTCCTCTGGAAATCTCACGATCTCGACACCTTCTTTTGGCGCGTCGATCGCCTGGTCAGAGACGGCGGATTCGCCCTCGTTACCGGAGAGCCAGGAACCGGCAAGTCCGTCGCCCTGCGCCAGCTGGCCCATCATCTCGACCAAACGCCCGACACCAGGGTCGGTGTCCTCGCCAGGCCTCAAAGCGGCCTACCCGATTTCTACCGCGAGATCGGACATCTCTTCGGCGTCCCGCTCAGTCCACACAACCGATGGGCCGGTTTCAAGTGTTTGCGAGAGAGCTGGACTGCTCAGATCGAGGCCACGCGCTGCCGACCTGTCCTGCTCATCGACGAAGCTCAGGAAGTGCTCCCGACCGTACTCGCCGAACTGCGCATCCTCGCATCCACCGAATTCGACTCGAGGTCGCTCCTCACCGTCGTACTGGCCGGAGATGCGCGACTGACCCGGCACTTTCGCAGAGAAGATCTCATACCCATCGCCAGTCGTATCCGTGTCCGTTTGACCCTCCGCCATCAGAAACCGAAACAGCTGCTCGATTGGATCGAGCACGTACTCGATAAGGCAGGGAGGCCCGATCTGATGACTCAAGAAGTGTGCAACACGCTTGCCGAGCACGCCGCCGGAAACCTACGAATACTCGCCAACATGGCCAACGATTTACTCGAAGCCGCAGCTCACAGACGACTCGAACAAATCGACGCCAAGCTCTATTTCGAGGTCTTCAACCCACAACGTTTGACCCAGCAATGAACAAACTCGACCGCAACCAGTTCGTCCAACACGTACTCGCCCTCTACCAGGCTACACCCGGCACGAGGGGAAGAATACGCATCGCCGATCGACCATCATTTATCGTGGCGCCTCTCATACCCCACGTGCGGACCTTAGGGCACTTCGGGTCGTTACCCATAATGAAGCTCCATCGCCCATTCATCAAGAAGACCGCTCTTGACGGATGTTTTTTGCATCGATCCATTGTTCCTGGCATGTCGACGGGCGCCTTCATCTTGGCGACACGGCTGTGTTTATAGCCGAATGCGCTAAGATTCAGTCATTGCCGACACGTTGCAGGGAGATACATGATGCGACTTCATCTCTATGGAAGCGTAGATCAGACTCGCGAAGGCGGGTCGGTTCCCGGCCGAGACCACTGCCGACGTGCCCACCTCGAGAGCGGAAGACCCAGACAAAAACGCCTGAACCCGTTTCGGTTTGGACTGGTTTCAAGCCTTCTAGGCTATTGTTCCTTGAGGATCCGGTACTTGCACGATCTCCCGAACTGCCTGGCGGCTGAAGGCCTATAGAGAATCCGGAGGTACCGTGTCTGATTGGCATAGTGTGCGTTGCGGCGACTGCGGTGTGGAGATGCACATCCATAACGATTGGTCGAATCCACCATCCGTCTGCAAATCGTGTAAAGCAGCTCAATGGTCCGCAGTATCTTGCGCCGGTTGCAGCACCTCTATCCAGGTGCACCGCGATTGGGAGCACCCACCAAAATTCTGCAAACCCTGCAAAACCAAGGAAGCCGCGCAGTGGTACAAGGTGAACTGCACCAAATGTGGCACGAGTGTCGATGCACGGCGTGATTGGGAGCACCCACCAAAATTCTGCAAACCCTGCAAAACCAAGGAAGCCGCGCAGTGGTACAAGGTGAACTGCACCAAATGTGGCACGAGTGTCGATGCACGGCGTGATTGGGAGCACCCACCAAAATTCTGCAAACCCTGCAAAACCAAGGAAGCCGCGCAGTGGTACAAGGTGAACTGCACCAAATGTGGCACGAGTGTCGATGCACGGCGTGATTGGGAGCACCCACCAAAATTCTGCAAACCCTGCAAAACCAAGGAAGCCGCGCAGTGGTACAAGGTGAACTGCACCAAATGTGGCACGAGTGTCGATGCACGGCGTGATTGGGAGCACCCACCAAAATTCTGCAAACCCTGCAAAACCAAGGAAGCCGCGCAGTGGTACAAGGTGAGCTGTGAGACCTGCGGACACACGATCGACGCCCGAAGAGACTGGCAACACCCCCCTAAGTACTGCAAATCTTGCAGGAGTCGCTTTTCGCCCAAAGCGGAGCACTGCTCACATTGCGGATGCGGATTTACGATCTCAATCGGGACGCAGATTCTGTGCCAGAAGAAGGGCTGGTCACTCTCGAGCCGTTGCCCTGATTGCCGAGAACTCTTCCGCCATAAACCGTTCCGCACAAAGCGGGAGACGACCATTACTGGGAGCGTTGTTTGGCGGACGTTCAACAGCAAAGGCCAGTTCATCGGTGAGTCCAGGAATGAAAAGAACATCTTCGGAACCGAGTACAGAGCGCACCAGGGTAGAAATGGCCGAAGGGTGGCCACATCTCACGACCGGAGAGGAATTTTCGGTGGAGAATACCGTGAGACCGTTGGGCCAGACGGCCGAGAAAAATCCGTTTCGCGAAAGCGGAAGGACATCTTTGGTAACGAGTACACAGAGAGCACTGGCGGTCGTTCTAAGGCCGTGCATCGGACCCGCACGAAGAAAACGCTCTTTGGGAAAAAGTACCGTGAAACTGAATAGGTGCTAGCAACAGAGTGTCTGTCACTGCGCGAGACCTCAGCTCTCGAGGTGCCGCTGGGCCACTGTGACCCGTTGGTAATCACAGCCACGATCCCCGAGAAAATCAGGCGCTGGCATGCGACGTGCTACGATTCTGGGTTCCGTTGACGCCTCTATTGTCGACGATGCGAACGATGCGAAGACACGCGCTCATCCTCTCGATCCTGCTCACCCTTGTCGGCGCTATGCCGGTCCGGGCCGAGAGAGGTGTCGATTTGGGTGCCGCGGACGTTGCACCGCGACGGTCGCAGCTGCTGTCTCTTGCGGAAATCGCGCGCTACAACGTGCCCGATCTCGACTTGGCTCAGTTCCAACGAGAGGACGAGTGGTGGGCTGCGCTCGGAATGCCTCGCCGGTACGCGGCCCCGCACACCACGGTGATCTCACCGCGCACGCATGGCACGTGGGAATCACTCGACGAGGAGACACGCCTTTGGCGGCTGCGTATCAGCTCGCCAGGCGCTTGGTCGCTCAACCTCGGGTTTTCGCGGTTCTCGTTGCCCTCCGGTGCTCGGTTCCATCTCTACTCGCCTGATGGTCACCACGAGTTGGGACCTTTCACCCGGCGCGACAACGAAGCCCATGGTCAGCTGTGGACACCACCGCTCGCCACCGACGAGCTGATCCTGGAGCTTCTGGTCCCACGAGAGTACGAGGGTTTCGTCGCGCTCGAGCTGGCTACGATCAATCACGGCTACGCAGGCTTTGGTGACCCGGGTCCCAAAGCGGGAAGCTGCAATCTCGATGTCGGCTGCGCCGAGGTCGAAGCGTGGCGAACACCAGCGCGCGCGGTGGGGCTGATCTCGGTCGCGGGTTCGTACTTCTGTACGGGTTTCTTGGTCAACAACACGGCGCGCGACGGACGGCCGTTGTTCATGACCGCACGCCACTGCGGCATCCAGCCCGCCAATGCGGCATCGGTCGTGGTGCTTTGGAACCACGAGTTCGATGGCTGCCGGGCTCACGACGATCCCGCGTATGGCCAAGTTCGTGCTCCCGGCGAAGTGGTTCCGCAAGTGGACGACCAGCCACGCTTCCAAACGGGTGCGTTCTGGCGCGCTGACGACTTGGTGAGCGACATCACGCTGATCGAGCTCGACGATCGCCCCGATCCAGCATGGGGGGTCTACTTTGCCGGTTGGGATCGGCGCAAGAACGACCCACGACGCAGCGCCGTGATTCACCATCCCAACACCGACGCCAAGCGCATTAGCCTCGACTTCGATCGCGCGACGACGTCGTCGTACTTGAAGGACGACGGGCCGGGCAATAGTAGCCATCTCCGGGTCGGCAACTGGGAGGTGGGAACAACCGAGGGCGGATCGTCGGGCGCACCGCTGCTGGACCAGCACCAACGGGTGGTGGGCGTACTGCACGGCGGCAAGGCGTTCTGCGGCACCGATGCCCCCGATTGGTTTGGTCGACTCTCGGTCGCCTGGAATGGCGGCGGCAGCGCGACGTCACGCTTGCGGGATTGGCTCGACCCCAAGAATACGGGCGCTTTAGCGCTCGATGGGTTAGACCCGCGCGCCCGTACGTTCGCCGCGTCGGGTCAGTAGTCGCCCATACCGGCCACGTTTTCGCAAGGCATCCGACTGAGGCTGCTACGATCGCGACACTTTGCTGCGATTCATCGCCCTCTCGATACCACTGCTCGTCTTGTTGATGGCCCTTTTCGGTGCCGTCGTGGTGGCGCTCGACCTGGAACCCCGCAACGCTTCGCTGGTGAGTCTGGCCCTTTTCGACGATCAACGTGCCCCCGCCAGGGTGGTGCTCGGCACGTGGTTGCTCGAAGCTGCCGGCTTGGTGGCGCTCTTTCTCTTGCTCGAACATCGGATCGGCAATCGTTTCGTGGAAGGTCTTCTCACTGCTTGGATCGCGTGGGTGTTTCGCGGACCGCTGCTCGTGATCACCATCGTGCTCGCCGCCGGCCAAGCCCAGGCACCTTGGTGGCGTTTGGCGCTCGGTTGGTGGGTCCTTTACTCCATCTGTGGTCTCGCCTTGGCCTGGCTGGCGCGACCACCGCGACCTTCAAACCCCGCCGCGCCCTCGTACCCGGCAGCTGACTGAGCCGACCGCCGCGGGGACGCAACGCTTCGGGAGCCCATCGGTGCATATCGCCTCTGTTGGCAAGGCCTTTCCGCCGCACTACTACAGCCAGGAGCAACTGCTCGACGCGCTGCGCACCCTCTGGGCCTCCGAACACCACAACCCCGCTCGGCTCGAGCGTCTGCACCGCAATGTGCTCGTGGGCGGGCGCCATCTGGCGCTGCCGATCGAAGCCTACGACGAGCTCGGGTCGTGGGGGCAAGCCAACGACGCCTGGATTCGGGTCGCCCAAGAGATCGGCGCCGTGGCGGTTCGTGAGGCGCTCGAGCGTGCCGGTATCGGCCCCGGTGACGTCGGCTTGTTTCTCTCGACCACGGTCACCGGCGTGGCAACACCGTCGCTCGATGCCCGCTTGATGAACCGTCTCCAGATCAACCCCGCGGCCAAGCGACTGCCGCTTTTCGGCCTTGGTTGCGTCGCCGGAGCCGCCGGTATTGCCCGCGCCACCGACTACGTGTGCGCCTATCCTGACCAGGCGGCGTTGCTCCTCTCGGTCGAGTTGTGCTCTTTGACCATGCAGCGCACCGATCTCTCGATCCCCAATCTCATCGCCACCGGCCTGTTCGGCGACGGCGCCGCCGCGGTGGTGGTCCTCGGGCGCGACCATCCACGTGCGGGCAACACCGTGCCGCGGGTAATCGATACACGCTCGGTTTTCTACCCCGACACCGAGGACGTGATGGGTTGGGCGATTTCAGAGACCGGCTTCCGGATCGTGCTGTCGAGCGAGGTGCCCCGCATGGTTCACGATCACCTGCGGCACGATGTCGAGGCGTTCTTGACCGAGCACCACCTGAACGTGACCGATATCAGCTCGTGGATTTGCCATCCGGGCGGTCCCAAGGTGCTCGAGGCAATGGCCGACACTCTCGACCTTCCCGATGACGCGCTCACGGTCACCTGGCGCAGCCTTCGGGAGGTTGGAAACCTGTCGTCGACCTCGGTTCTGCTGGTGCTCGAAGAGACCCTGGCCTCCCATCGTCCCGAACCAGGGGCCCACGGCATGCTGATGGCGATGGGGCCAGGCTTCTGCTCGGAGCTGGTCTTGTTGCGGTGGTAACCATGCCATTCGAAACGTCAAAGCTACTGTTTCTACTCCTAATGGGTTTGGTGGCGGCCGAGCGGCTCGCCGAGCTGGCTATCACTCGCCGCAACGGGGCGCGGATACTCGCGCGCGGTGGCATCGAACGCGGTCGAGGCCACTACCCTTGGATGGTTGTCATGCATTCCTTCTTTCTATTCATGGCGCCACTCGAGGTCTTTGTCTTCGATCGGCCCTTCTTGCCCTGGTTGGGTTGGCCCATGTTGGTGTTGGCGACCGCCGCCATGGCGTTGCGATACTGGGCCATTTCGAGCCTTGATGGCCGCTGGTCGACACGAGTTCTGGTTGTTCCTGGCGAGCCCGCCCTTCGCCGGGGTCCCTACCGTTGGCTGCGCCATCCCAACTACGTTGCAGTCATGACCGAGCTCGTGGCACTGCCGCTCGTGCACACCGCCTGGGGCACGGCGCTCGCGTTCTCGCTGGCCAACTTCTGGTTGTTGAGGGTGCGGATCCAGGTGGAAGAAGCCGCGTTGACCGAGCATGCCTCCTACAATCAGGTTTTCGCGAATGGATCCACAGCGGGAAATGCGCCATGACCACCATCGAGCGAGCGGCACCTGATCGGGACGCCTTACTCGCGGCGATCGCCACTCTCGCGCGCAACGAGCTGGGTCATCACGGAAAGATCGAGCCAAGCACGCGGCTGGTGGAAGACCTCGGGCTCGACTCGCTGCGATTGCTGACGCTGGCGACTGCCGTCGAGGATCACTTTCGAGTCTGCTTCGATGAGACCGACGAGGCAGCGCTCGTCACAGTGGCTGACTTGGTCGCCGTCGTTGCAGCCAAAGGCGGGCAGCCTGGTGGCCGCTAACGGGCCGGAAACCCTCGGCGCGCTGTTGGAGGTTGCCGCCGCCACCCCCGCGACCGGTCTTCGTTTCGTCGATCGCCAAGAGCACGCGACGTTTCATACCTGGCAGGCGCTCCGCGACACGGCCCTGGGGATCTGCGGTGGCTTGCGGGCCCTCGGCATCGAGCCCGGCGAGCGGGTGGCGCTTGTCTTCCCGACGGGGCCCGATTTTTTTCACGCCTTCTTCGGCATCGTGTTGGCCGGCGCGGTGCCGGTACCCCTTTACCCACCCGTCCGGCTCGGCCGTTTGGACGAGTACCACCAGCGTACGGCCCAGATGCTGCGGGCCGCCGGTTGCCGCCTGCTTTTGGCGGACCGACGCGTGCGCGCGCTGCTCGGCAAGACCGTGGAGGGCGCTTCACTGGTTCTCGGGTGCCGGACCTTGTCGTCGCTGCCCGCGGGACCCGAGAACCCCCTCGACCGACAACCCGATGATCTCGCGCTGGTGCAGTTTTCATCAGGCACCACCGTCGACCCGAAACCTGTAGCGCTCAGTCACCGCGCGCTCTTGGCCCAAACCCGGGCGCTCGACGACCAATGGCGACAGCCCCCCAACAGCGGGCCATCAATCGGCGACCAACCCACCGGGGTGAGCTGGCTGCCGCTCTACCACGACATGGGCTTGATCGGCTGCGTGTTTCCGGCGCTCGAGCTCCCCAGCGTTCTCACGCTCATTGGACCCGAGATCTTCGTCCGCCGGCCCGCACTGTGGCTGAGGACGTTGTCTCGCTACCGGGCCGAGATCTCGGTAGCACCCAACTTTGCCTTCGGTCTGTGCGTCGAAAGGGTGCGCGACGACGAACTCGAGGGTGTCGACCTAAGCCGATGGCGCCTGGCCCTCAACGGCGCCGAGCCGGTCGCGCCGTCGGTTCTGCGAGCCTTCCGTGACCGTTTCGCCCCTTGGGGCTTCCGAGAAGAGGCGCTAACCCCGGTCTATGGTCTGTCCGAAGCAGCCCTTGCGGTGACTTTTTCGGAGTTCGATCAGCCGTTTCGCAGCTTCCACTACGACTGCCAGTTGCTGGGCGAGCATGGGCGTGCCGTTCGGATTCCTACGGCCCAGGCCACTGCCGACACATCGATCGAAATCGCCTCGGTGGGTCGCCCGCTCACTGGCTTTGGGCTGCGCATCGTCGGACCGGGCGGTCAGGCTTTGCCCGAACGTCGGGTGGGCCGGGTTTGGGCCAGCGGCCCTTCGCTCATGGACGGCTACTTGGACCGCCCCGATGCCACGGCCCGTGCTCTTGTCGATGGGTGGCTGGATACTGGCGACCTGGGCTTTCTCGATGACGGGGCACTGTACTTGACCGGCCGAGCCAAGGACGTCTTGATCTTGCGCGGACGCAACCACCCCCCCACGGTCGTCGAGCAACCGCTCGACGACGTGGAAGGTGTGCGCCGCGGCTGCGCGGTCGCGGTCAGCTGGCGCGCCCCGGGCGACGACGCCACCGAGCGGCTCTTGGTGTTCGTGGAGCACGCACAAGACGCCGGCGCCGCCTTGATCGCGGACCTGGGCCAGCGCTGTGTCGAGGCATCCTTGGGCGCCAGCAACCTTCGGCCCGACGCGGTGTTCGTGCTCGAACCCGGCACCTTGCCTCGCACGTCGTCAGGCAAACTGCGCCGGCGCGCCACGCTCGAACAGCATCTGGCCGGTACGTTGAGCGCGCCGGACGCCATGACAACCTTGCAATGGGCGCGGTCGCTCGCCGGTTCGGCTGTGGGCTTCGTCCGCGCCGCTCGGTACCAGGGCGGCGGCCAACGAGGCGAGGGTTGAGTCGTCAGCCCGCGGACGTCGTGATTGTCGGCGGTGGGCCCGCGGGCTTGGCCACAGCCATCGCAGTGCGCCAAGCCGGGTTATCGGCAGTTGTACTCGACCGCCGAAAGCCGCCCATCGACAAGGCCTGCGGCGAAGGATTGATGCCCGACGGTCTCGCCTGTCTCGATCGACTCGGCGTGCGACTGCCACCCGCCGTGGGGGCACCGTTTCGGGGCATCCGCTACCTCGACGCGAGCAGCCAAGCCGAAGGTCGGTTTCCGGAGGCTCCTGGCCGCGGCATTCGGCGCACCGCGCTTCACGCGGCCATGGTCGCATGCGCTGAAGCGGCCGGCGTGGACCTACGCTGGGAAACGCGTGTCGACGGTCTGCTGGGCCAACGCGGATGCTACCGAGGCGTCGAAACTGCGGAGGGGCCGGTCCTGGGACACTGGCTGGTGGCCGCGGACGGCCTGCGGTCGCCGTTGCGACATCAGGCCGGATTGAGCTGCCGCGAGCAACCGCGTAGCGATCAACGCTTCGGTGTTCGCCGTCACCTGGCGCTTGCACCGTGGTCGGATTGCGTGGAGGTCTATTGGGCTGACGACGCCGAGGCCTACGTGACGCCGGTGGGCCCAAACGAGGTCGGTGTCGCGCTCTTGTGGCGTGGCAAACGCGGCGGATTCGATGCGCTTCTACCATCGTTCCCCGCGCTTCAGGCTAGACTTGACCGAGCGGAAATGCTGTCACGGGATCGGGGCTGGGGCCCACTGCGCCAACGTGTCCGGCAGGTTGCCCGCGGCAATCTCGCACTCGTTGGCGACGCTTCGGGCTACCTCGATGCCATTACAGGCGAAGGATTGTCGTTGGCCTTTCACCAGGCGCTGGCGCTGGCGTCGGCACTGGCCGCGGGCTCACTACGGGCCTACCGTCGCCAACACCGTGCGATCGGGGCATTTGCCAACACCATGACCCGCGCCGTGCTGTGGCTCGAGCGCCGACCCAAGCTGCGCCAGCGTGCTCTCCGCGTGCTCGCCGACGACCCCGCGCTCTTCTCGCGCCTGCTGGCAGCCCATGCCCGCGCCCGGTCCGTTACCAAGGTGGGCCTGGTCGATGCGCCCCAACTCGCGTGGCGCATCTTGCGAGTGCCCCGACCGGAAAGCTAGTCAAACCAACACCTGCTTGCTACAGAGACATATGTTCTGATACCATCTCCTTGCACAAGGCACTTTCTTCTGACGGCACCGTGGGGGAACACGGTGCCTCTTTTTTTGCTCACTCTTCGGGCTCGGGCTCACGGCGGCGCATGAGGAGTTGCCAGTCGAGAACATCGGCGCTTAGGTTGATGTGGTGACCATCGACGGGCTCCAGGCCAGCGGGAAAGAAGAACGATCCCAGCGCGTACGCACCCTCGGGGAGACGGTCGAACTCGAACCAGCCGTCGGCATCCGAGAATCCCGGATAGGTAATCGATGCAGTGCGATCGATCGCATCGACCTGAAGACCTACCGCCGGCCCTTCACCCTCGATCCAGATCTGACCCCGAAGCCGGAAGCTCGGCACGGGCTCCAGTTGCAGGTCGACTTGGGTCGTTGAACCGGCCAAGACTTCGACCTTGCGCCTTTGTTCGCCGTACCCGGGCGCCTTTAGGAAGAACGTGGCCGGTCCGCTTGGCAAATCGCGCACTTCGAAACGCCCTTCAGCGTCGGTGATATTTGCCGCGTCGAACACCGGACCACGTTCACCCGCTTCGGCGCCAATGCGGACCCCCGGCAAGGGAACTCCTCCCGGGTCTCGTACGATGCCGGTAACTACCGCCTCCGGTTCGAGTCGAATCATCAGCGGTTCGTCTTCGGGCCGTTCTGAATAGCGGATCTTCTTCGACTGATCCACGAAACCGTCCATCATGACTTCATACTGCCCTTCGCCCCCAGGGAATACATGGACACGAATCTCTTCCGTCATGGGATCGGCCAGACGAAGCGTTCGATGCGAAATTCCATCGCTCATACCATTCGGCACCCCGCGATCGATCACCACGGCGGCGTCCAAGAGCGGCGTGCTGTCTCGCGCGGAGACCACACGAATGACCTGTTCCGCCAGCCTGGGAAGGGTAAGGGTGATGAATTGCTCGACGCCTTCGACCCGCACCAGCGACTGTCTCGGGACGTATCCATCAAGAACGGCCGCGACGGTCACCTTGGTGTCGATCGCGAGACCGGCGAGCCGAAAAGCACCGGTATCGTCTGTCGTCGCCATCACCGGAAAGGTGGGCCGGCCGTCGTTGTTGACCGGTTTCTTTACGGACCGCTCACGCGGTGATCGATTCACGGCGATTAACGCACCGGCGATCGGATTGCTCGCCAGGTCAGTTACCATTCCCGAGATCCGCCCATTGGATTGGAGAACGACCGAGCCAAGATCGACCCGCTCGCCCGCGCCTGCCACGGCAAACACCTCCATACCCGCCGGCTCGCCTCCCTGTTCGAACACCACCACGTTCCGACCATTGGGAACGCCGTTCAATACAAATCGCCCAGCATCATCGATCTCGCTCATGATCTCCGGGTCCGCTCCGATGGCTGCACGGACACCGCTTGGAACGAGGCCATCTTCGCCCACCAGCCGGCCCACGACTGTACTGGGGCGATACAGTACCTTAGGCCTGATCGATTCGAGCATCGGACTATCCCGCCTCAAGACCCCGCGGGTGCCAGGCCGCGAAATGTAGCCACGCTTGTGCCGCTTCAATGAAAAAGGCTTGCCAAGCTCCGCGAGGTTGTGGATCGTCGCTCGGCCTTGGGGATCACTCCAAGCTCGTCGGCCCAACGCAGGGAAGAGGACCTCGACATCTTCGATGGGTTGAGTGTTCACGTCGTGAACGACATCCATCAAGATCCCTTGCGCCGCCCGCAGGTAGACATCCACTCGCCCGTCAGATGCGGATCCGGCGACGAGCCGTTGCTCATGGCCCACGGAACCCGCCAAGAGTGACACTTCGCCCAGCGCCGCGGGAAGCTTGAGCACGACTTGTCCATCCGCGTCAGCCCGCCCCCAGCACTCGGGGTGGTCGCGTACCCACACCATCGCACCGGGAAGTGGTTGCCGTGAAAAATCGAGAACCCGGACCACGACCTTGTTCCCCGGCGCTCGACCTTTCTCGCTACCCTCGTCTGCCGTCTCCGGCTCCAATCGGTATCCATACTCCAGCGCGGTGGCTTTCGCCATGCTGTGGGCACCTCTCTCCGGAAGGCGAAGCGGGGGCATATGCTCGGGACCAAACAGTGGCGGCACCACTCGCATGGCGCGAAGGCCATCCCATATTCTTGCTTCCATGCGCCAAACCGTCGAAGGCTCAACGTCGGCAGTGTAGCGACCATGCCGATCCGTGCGGGTCACAACGGAGTCTTCGGAAACCAACCGTGGCTGACACGTCGATACCGCCGAAACGAACGTCACCTCGACATTCGTCGCAGACCCGCCAACGCTCGATTCGATTCGACCCGAAACCTCGAACGAAGACGCCGAAACGGCACGCAGGGATGCAAAGCTCACGACCGCGATTCCGACGATCAAACGCATGTGTAATGGAGATCTCAATGTATTACCGCCTTTACGCTTTCGCGTCTCTGGTCCTCGGTGCCATTTGCCACACAGCGCCGTTTCTTCAACCCGCCCAACTCCTCAATACCATGTGAGATATGTGAGATGCACCCGGCTCTCTAGCCTGACCGAACCACTCAATGAACTGAGCCTCACTTTATTCGAAGAAACGACTACACCGGGCTCGATCGAGTAAGTTGGACGAGACGCCCTCATGTAGGAGCAAGGAATTCAAAGAACACAACGATCTTCTCACCCTTGCAAGAACCAGCCAGGACTTCACCGTCTCGTATTCAGAACATCGGACCGGCCGCAATTAGAACAGCCGGTAGCTTCACTAGACAATTTGCAGCGAAGCTACCGCTCCACAGTCAATTGCTTAGAACTCACAGCGGTCCGAGTCCACGACAGCTCCACTAGATGAGCGGCACACCACGAACCCAACATTGGGCGAGCCTGCGTCGGTAATCAAACCCGCAAAGGCCGAAACATTCGCTCTCCCACAGTGCAAGAGCTCACCGTCCGGACAAGTGGCACTTGCGCTGCTCTTGTGGTGTGGCAAGTGCGGCGGGTTCGATGCGCTTCTGCCATCATTCCCCGCGCTTCAGACCCGAATTGGCCCAGCGGAAATGCTGTCACGGGATCGCGGATGGGGTCCACTGCGCCAACGTGTCCGGCAGGTTGCCCACGGAAATCTCGCACTCGTTGGCGACGCGTCAGGCTACCTGGATGCCATCACAGGCGAAGGGTTGTCGTTGGTCTTTCACCAGGCGTTGGCACTGGCGTCAGCATTGGCCGCGGGCTCACTACGGACCTACCGTCGCCAGCACCGCGCGATCGGAGCTTTCGCCAATTTCATGACCCGCGCCGTACTGTGGCTCGAAGGCCGGCCCACCTTGCGGCAGCGCGCCATCCGCGCACTTGCCGACGACCCGGCGCTCTTCTCGCGCCTGCTGGCAGCCCACACCCGCACCCGGCCCGTTACCAAGGTCGGCCTGGTCGATGCGCCCCAGCTCGCTTGGCGCATCTTGCGCGCCCCCCGACCGGCAGCGTAGCCAAACTAGTCACTTGCTACCGAAGCATATGTTCTGGTACCATTCACCTTGCACAAGGCACTTTTCTTCTGAAGGCACCGTGGGGGGAACGCGGTGCCTCTTTTTTTGCCTCACTCTTCGGGTTCTGGCTCGCGGCAGCGCAGGAGGAGTTGCCAGTCGAGAACATCGGCCGTCAAGTTGATGTGGTTGCCGTCGACACGCTCGAGTCCGACCGGCGTGTAGAGCAGGGTAAGGGCATACTCGCCTTCGGGAAGCTCGTCGAACTCGAACCAACCGTCGGCATCCGAATACCCCGGATACCGACTCGATGAGACACGGTTCACGGCATCGATCCGAAAGCCAGTCGCCGGACCCTCGCCGTCAATCCAGATCTGGCCACGCAACCGGTATCGCAGCCCAGCCTCCATTTGAAGATCCACTCGCGTCGTCTGGTGGGCCAAGATCTCGACAGGACGTTTCTGCTGTCCATATTCAGCCGCTTTGAGCCACAGCGTTGCACTACCCGACGATAGGCCACGGACTTCGAACCGGCCTTCCGTATCGGTCACGTCGGCCGCATTAAATCTGGGGGCGTTCTCGCCAATCGCTATACCCACGCGGACACCAGGAAGGGGTAGGCCGCCGGGGTCGCGGACGATTCCTTCGACCACCGACTCGGGCTCGAGCCGAATCACCAGCGGCTCGCTTTCTGGATCTTCTCGAAACCGACCTCCTCCCTTTGTTCCACATAGCCATCGAGCATGACTTCGTATCTTCCCTGGCCACCAGGAAACACGCCGACACGAATCTCGCCTGTCGTTGGGCTGGGTTGACGGACAACGGCGTGGCCAAATCCATCGCGCAGTTCATTGGGAATGCCAGGGTCGATCAGCACCGCCACCTCCCGCAAGAGTTCGTTGTCGCGGGCAGACACGACCCTAATGGTCAGATCGGCCAACCGCGGTAGTGTGAAAGTGACAAACCTCTCGGTACCCCCGAGGGTCAATACCGTCTGGCGCGCAACAAGCCGGTGCCCGGTCGCCGACAGGCCGATGGAAGTGCCCACTGGCAACCCCGCCAACCGAAAAGCACCGGCATCATCACTCCTTGCCAGGACTGGATACACCGGCTGGCCGTCATTGTTCACCGGATTCCTGGCTCGGTTTCCCCGCGGCGAGCGTTTGACCGAGATCAATGCGTCAGCGATCGGATTCCCAGCCAAGTCAACCACGACGCCAGAGACCCGGCCCCTGGGCTCAAGCGCGACAGTGCCAAGGTCGACGCGCTCGCCAGCTCCGGAAACCGCGACGTGTTCTACGCCTACAGGCTCACCGTTGCGCTCGAAAACGACCGCTGGGTGGCCGTGGGGGACGCCAGAAAGTAGAAATCGCCCTTGACTATCAACCTCGCTGGCAATCTCGGGATGCTCTCCGGGCGAGGCGCGAGCATTAAGCGGCACCCGGCCATCTTCATTGACCAGTTTGCCCACAACAGTGCCGGGCCGGAACATCAACACATGGGGAAACGACTCGGAGTCCACTTCTTCTAGATCCAATATCCAGCGAACTCCAGACCGCGGGAAGAAATCAGGCTTCGACCGATCGATCGGGTACGCTTTCCCGACCTCCGAGAGGTTGCGGAACCAAACACGGCCCATTGGGTCGCTCCAAGCACGCCGTCCAGCTGCTTTGAAGAGCACCTCGACATCCTCGATCGGCTGCTCGTACACATCTTGGACGAGATCAAAAAGGATGCCGGGCGCTTTGGGCAGGTGAACGTCATGCTTCTGGGTGACATAGCTGTACCTCCTTTGATGATCTCGAGGGTGCCTCGAGCGTCTGGGCCTTGCCACCAACAGCAGGACCACTAACAGCCATCATGGGGTGTCTATCCTGACAAATCCATCGGAATTCTCTTACCAGCTTTTCATTCCGCAAACGGGACCGGGGTACCTAGCGGACACCTTAACCCCCTAGCATCAATACACTTACTTACTTCTTCTATTACCCATGACCGCGCCGAACACAGCCCTGCATGCCGATGATGTCGAGACTTATTGCTCTTGACGACGACAAGCCCCGACGACGACAAGCCCAATGCACCTCTCTATACCCGCCGCTCTCACGTCTCGACGTACGCACGCACACGATCGGCAGGCTCGGGCCGCGTGAGCAGGCTGACGACGATCAGGGTGGGAATGTTGACCATGAGACCCCAGACGCCTTCGTGCATGCCCGCAATGGGGGACCATTCGGGGTGAATCAAGAAAGCGACGTTGACGGTGACCCCGGCGATGAAACCGGCGAGCGCCCCCGCGCCGGTGGCCCGGGGCCAGTAAAAAGCAGCGAACGCCAGCGGGAAGATCTGCGCGACGCCGCCGTAGGCGCCCAGGAGCAACGCGACGATGGAGATCTCGGAGACCATGGCGAAGTAGTACGCGACGAAGGCGAGCACGACCACCAGGAGCCGAATGTCGCGACGCTCGCGGACGTCACGCCGATGCCGCGCCGGCTCAGTTTCGGCCGACTCGGATACCGGTGGCTTCAGCTTGGCCAGCCCGTCGCGCACGCCAATGGAGGCAGCGGCGTGCAGCAACGCGTCGCCGCTGGACATGGATGCCGCGAGGGTCCCCGCGCAGACCAGACCGACGAGAATCGGTGAGATCTCGATCTGGGTCAGCAAGAACGGCAGGATCGTGTCGGCACGCTCGACGCCGGGAAAGGCCACGACCCCCGCGAAGCCGATCAGCAGAATCGGCACCAAGAAGAGCTGGAAGGTCGGATAGAGCACCACCGTAAGACGCAAGGCGCGGTCGCTTTTGGCCGCGTAGCTCTTCATGAAGAGGTGAGGCCACATGGAGAACCCAAGGCCCGAGACGATCACCGCCGAGCTGAACGCCGCCCACCCCCACGGCTCGCCGCTGGGCAGCAGACCCGGCGCGGTGAGCAAGGCGGCGCGGTCGCTGGCCGCGATCTGCTCGAACATCGCACCCACCCCGCCATACAGCTGGTACGGCAGGTAGAGACCGAGAAACCACGCAATCACCATCATGAAAGCGCCCTGGAACGTATTCGTCCAGCCGACGCCCATCACACCGCTGGCAAGTACGTAAACCACCACCACCCCATAGGTGACGGCCGCACCCAGCGCCGCACTGACCCGGCCCTCGGAAATGGTCGAGAGAATCAGTCCCGCGCCCTTCATTTGCAGGGTCAAGTAGGGCACGAACGCCGCCACGCTGGTGAGCG
Organism: Candidatus Multivoradales bacterium; assembly: GCA_965250305.1. Taxonomy (GTDB): domain Bacteria; phylum Acidobacteriota; class Thermoanaerobaculia; order Multivoradales; family J023; genus J023. The sequence goes on from CBDFNS010000020.1 coordinate 745,083, forward strand.
CCAGAATGATCGATAGCGGTCGGCTTCCATAGCGATGCGACAGCAGCTCAGCTTGGGTCACGAAACCAAAGCGGGCGCCGAGGCGGCGGGTGCGCGGCCCCATGAAGTACATGGGCACCATGCCCACAATGCCGTAGGCGATGATGTACATCGCCGCCGCGCCGCGGCCGTACGCCCATCCAGGCCCACCCAAGAACGCAAACGACGAAAAGATCGACGCGCCGAGCACGAAGTAGAGCATCACCGTGTTCATCGAGCGATCGGCGGCCACATAGCCCGCCACGCTGCGCGAGACTCCGAGCCCAGGGACAATACCCATGACCAACGTGACGGCCAGGTAGATGCCGCAGATCACCAAGGCGACGGTCCATGGTTCCATCTCAGGTCTCCTCGTCGTGGGACTCGGCCTTGAACAAGACCAACAGGCTCACGAACATCGCCAGCAAAGCGCCAACGATCCAGGCGAAGAACAGCGGCAGGCCCAGAATACGTGGATCGGGCCCCGCGAAAAGGGGATACACCGGCCACACGATCGCGGCGCCGATCACCAGATAGACCGCGATGAAAACCAAGCGTCCTCGGCGAAGTCGACGGGGTGTCCCCGGCCTGAACAGAATCAAGCCTCGGCCGAACGGCTCACTCGGTGTCCCACTCTGTGGTTCGCGCATGGCGTCTCCTGATGATGAGCTTGGACTTGGCAAGCGTAGTTTAGGGCAAAGTGCTCGCCCAAAGAGATCGATTCGGGTGTAAGGCCGTTGCTTCGTACAATAGGGCCATGTCCTTGCTTGCCATCTCCGATGCCCTGACCGCCGATCTCGACAAGCTCCGCTTCGCATCGCCGGTAACCCATGTCTACAACCCGTTGGGGTATGCCCGCACACCCCATCGCACCTACCTCGAACGCTACGGCCAGGGCCCCAAGGAAGTCTTGCTGGTGGGCATGAACCCAGGCCCATGGGGCATGGCCCAAACAGGCGTGCCGTTTGGCGCGGTTCCGGCCGTGCGCGACTGGCTGAAAATCGACGGCTGGACCCTCGATGATGTGCCAAACGCGCACCCCAAGCGCCCCATCACCGGGCTCGCCTGTGGTCGTCAGGAAGTGAGCGGCCAGCGGGTGTGGGGCTGGGCCCAGGAGACTTTTGGGACCCCCGAGCGATTTTTCGAGCAGTTTTTCATTGGCAACTACCTGCCACTGATCTTCCTGGAAACGAGCGGACGCAACCGGACACCGGACAAACTCCCCGCGGCCGAACGCAAGGCCATACTTGCCCCGTGCGACCGGGCTCTACGGCGACTCACCGAAGCGCTTGCGCCACGCTTGGTGGTCGGCGTGGGGGTATGGGCCGAGCAACGCGCGCGGGCAGCGCTCGACGGCCTCGACATCCCCATTGGCCGTATTCTGCACCCCAGCCCCGCCAGCCCGATTGCCAATCGCGGCTGGGCACCCCAGGCCACCCAACAACTACGTGACCTCGGGGTCGATTTGCCGTAACAACAAGGCCCTTTCACGCAAGGAAAGCTCAGCATTCAACATCTGGCTCATTTGTAAAGATGTGGGTCGGCCTAGTGGCCTAGCCAACTTCCCGGGGGTTGGGACCGAGCAGGTACGCGAGCCAGCGCAGGTCTTCGGTGTTCTGCAACAGAATCTTGATGATCATGGTCAGGGGCACCGACAACAGGGCGCCGACCGGCCCCCAGAGCCAGTACCAAAAGACCAACGAGAACACCACGACCATGGTTGAGAGTCCAAACTGCCGGCCCATCAAGTGCGGCTCGATGATGTTGCCCAGCGAGAGGTTGACCACCAGATAGCCGACCGCCACCAAAGCAGCCTGACTCAAACCAACATCGACCCAGGTCAAGACAACGGCGGGTACCGCCGCGACAATCGAGCCCAGGCTGGGCACGTAGTTGAACAGGAACGCGATCAAGCCCCACAGCACGGCATAGTCAACACCGAGCAACATCAGCCATGCTGTGATCAGCAGGCCGGTCGCGAGACTGACGGCCGTCTTGATGCCCAGGTAGGTTTGAATCTCGTTCTTGACGGTAAACAACCGTCCCACTTCATCGTCGGTGAGCGCAAAAGCGCGCTGGAGCTTCCGCGGCAGGCCCGGTGCCTCGACGAGGATGAAAATCATCAAGAGGAGCACAACGAGCGCGTTGGAAACGAAGAGCGCCAAACCGCGCAGGATGCCGACGAAAACGTCCACCAACGCACCAACGTTGAATTGGGACGTGCGCGTTTCGGCGCCGCGTGTGGTGTCGTCGGTCGACCCGTCAACTGACACGAGTCCCTCGCTCGATTCAGCAGGCTGCTCGAGCGATGTTCCAGGCGGTGGGTCTGGTGTGGTGATCCACGCCAGATCCGACGTATCGATCCCGTTGCGCTCCAGCCATTCGATCAGCGTCGACGCTTTGCGTTCGAGCCCATCTTGGTAGCGCGGCAACGAGCGCGTAAAGGAATTAACCGAACCGCTCGCCAACAGCACCATGGCGGCCAGGACGGCCAGGTTGGCGAGCACTGTGACCAGGACGGCCAGGCTGTTGGGTATGCGTCGCGTGAGCCAGACGAAGAGCGGCGAACTCAAGATCGAAAGAACGATGGCGACAAAGAGCGGCAGCAGGAATGGGCCCGCCGCACGCAGTCCGGCGACCACGACGACCACGCTGGCCGCCAGAAAGAGAATTCGGGCGCCAGGGTTCCGAAAAATGGACGTACTTGCCATTGGGTGCGACCAACAGAGGTCAGCCTACCACCGTAACGAAGAAGGGCGGGCCTACGCCACGAAGAGGGGCAGGCCTACGCCCGCCTCAATTCGGTCAACCGAAACTGGAACGCTAGGCTGCGAGGTCCTTGAGTGCCTTGAGCACGCGGACCTTGACCTGGCGGCTAGCCGGCTTGGCCTTGAAGATGGTCGCCTCGCCCGTGAAGGGGTTGGTGCCCTTGCGCTCTTTGGTGGCGGCTTTCTTCACGACGGTGAACTTGGCCAGACCTGGCAGGGTAAAGATGCCCGCGGCGCGGCTCTTCAGGTGACGGTGCATGAGGTTCTTGAGCGCCTCGAATACGGCCGTAATGTCTTTCTTGCTCAAGCCCGTCTCTTCGGCCAAGTAGGTGAAGATCTGCGACTTGGTGAACGGCTCGCGAATGGCGGGATGCTGGGACATGTTTTCGGACTCCGGTTGTTTCGTACTCTCACTGTTCCCGGGACGACAAGAGACCGACGGCCTCGAGTAGAGGCTCCCTTCGCATCTTGTCTTGGAGGTACAGCGTTTGGCTTCTAGAAGTTGGTGTGCGAGTGGCACACCACAGCGAGGGTGGCTGCATTCGACGTGTGCGATCGACGCCACGGATGCAACCGGCGGCAGAGCATAGCGCCTGGATCCATCAAAGACCAAGCAAAGTGCTCGATTTCCAGTCCGAAATCGCTCTTGGCACCGCTTTTCGATGGATCGACGAGATTGTCGTCAGCTACCAAGCGCTCGGCATCTTTCCGTAACCCACTCTACCGTCAGAGGTGACGGCCGCTACACCCTTCTCAGGTAGCGGCCGGCCGTCTTCAAGGGCTCCGTTCTCACGTAGATACTCTCTTCGCCGTCAAGCAGGATCGGGAAGTTCGTAGAAGCGATTGGTGTCGTAGTCGACGTCATGTTTGAGCATGGCGTGAATGGCTACGAGTAGCTTTCTCATGACGGCGACGACTGCCTGCATGGGTGCCTTTCCCCGTCGAAGTAGGTGTTCGTAGAAGGCCTTGACGGTGGGCTGGTTTTGGATCGCGACGAAGGCTGGCATGTAGAGGCTGGCGCGCAGGTGGGCGTTACCTGCTTTGGTGATCTTGGGTGCCTTGTGGACCGTCTCACCGGATTGAAAGTGGCGTGGTGTAGGGTTCCACGCGTTTTCGTGACCGCCATGGCCTGGCATTCCGGATAGGAGCGGGTTCGGTTAGATTCGCCGTCGGCTCATTCCGAATGATCGGGGTGGTGAAACGGGAAATCGCCGAGGCCTCAACGGTTGGCGCCAGCAGTGGCACTCGGCGACTCCCAGAGGAGTGGCGATGCTATGTCTGGTTGGTGTCAGTAGCAAGGAGTACATCGAGAGTTCGTCTCGGGCCGTCCATCGCGGGTTGGAGCTGTCTTGCCCAGACCCGGATTGCGCGGACGCTCGATTGGTGGGTCACGGTGGTTACCGCCGATATCTGGGTGGCGAGCTGCAGAAGATCGCACGCGTTTGCTGCCGGCGTTGCGGTGTGACGCACGGGGTATTTGCCGGGCGATGCTTGCGCGTACCGCGATTTGACGCTGGGCTCCCTGGAGTCGGTGTGGGATGCAGAGGGTCCGCGGTCGGCGGTCCGTCAGCTGGAGCCACCCGGGGTGTGCAACCATCGGTCGCTTCGCCGGGTGCTGCGGAAGGTGGCGGCTGCGGGCACGGGCCTGCGAAGCCTCCTGCCAGCGTTGCTAGCTGGTGGGCTCAAGGAGCTGCGTGCGGTGTTCGGGCCGAGCCGTGGCGTGCTGCTTCGCGTCCGCGAGTGGCTGTGGTCGGGGTACGGTTATTGGTTCAGCGGATTGTGCGGATTGTGGCGCCACGGACGACCGCCGCATCTGGACCGCCGCCAATCAACAAACCTTGGTAGCTGTTCAAGCGGGTGAATCGATATCAGGCTCTGCGCGTCCCGGAGAAAGGACTCTCGGGGCGTATTGGAGGCTGAAATCGATGGACGAGAAACAAGCAGAGACGATTGCAGTGTTCCGCTACGGGGTTCTTCGGGACCTCGTGAGCCGGCCTATGGCTCCGGGCGAGAAAGAGCAGTTGCTGGCACAGATCGCGAGCCATGAGTGGACGATCCCGGGCACCACCCGACGCCATATCGGTCGTTCGACGGCACGAGATTGGTTGACGCTGTACGAGCTCCATGGCTTCGATGGGCTCAAGCCGGCGGCGCGCTCGGATGCGGGGTCCAGCCGGACCCTTGCGGCATCGGTACAAGCGTTGCTGCTCGAATTGCGCGCGGCGCGCCCTCGGGCGTCGGTGGACAGCTTGATCCGCGCGGCTCAGCTGGCGCAAGAACCTGGGGTCTCGTTGCGTCTGCCGCGCACCACGGTCTATCGGTTCTTGAAAGCGCAGGCACCGCCGCCAGCCGGCAGCGACAACCGTCGGCCCGATGCCCGGGCTTTTACCCATGAGCACGCGGGCGACCTTTGGACGGCCGACGTAATGCATGGTCCCCGGCTGCTGGTCAAGGGACGAGGTGGCCGTGACAAAACGTACCTGCACGCCTTCCTCGACGATGCGTCGCGGATCGTCCCCTTCGCGGCTTTCTACCGCAGTGAGAATGCCGCTTGCTTCACCGACTGCTTCAAGCAGGCGATGCTGCGTGATCTCGGCGCGCTGAATCGTGTCTTTTGGGCTTGGCTCGAAGGCGAGTATCACCAGATGCCGCATCGTGGTCTCGAGGGCAAGACCCCGGTCGAGCGTTTCCTCGAAGACCAAGAGCACGTGCGCCCAGCGCCCGAGACGCTCGAACGCATGATGCGTATGAAGGTGCAGCGCCGCGTCGGTCGTGACCGCACTGTACGACTCGAGGGTCGCCTCTTCGAGACCCCCGACGGATGGGCCGGCGAAAAGATCGAGGTCTTCTACGACCCCTACGATCCAGCCGCGAAAGTGACATTCAAGGGGCGCGGAGAGCCTGAGGAGATGACGCTCAGACGACTCGACCTCACCACCAACGCACGTCTGCCACGGCCCGTGCGTCCAGGCAGAAAGATCGAGGTTGCCACCGGCAAGGCCGAGGCCACCACCGGCATCAGCTACCTGGAACTCGTCGCCAGCCGTTTCTACGGCCCGGAGAAATGAGATGTACACAACGGCATTCGGCTTCGCTCGACCACCCTTCACCAAGACCATCCCGAGCGAGAAGCTGTTTCGAGAGCCGCGGCTCGACGAACTCCATTCACGCCTCACCTACTTGGTGGAGAATCGGGCCATCGGACTGATCACCGGCGAGCCGGGAAGCGGCAAGTCCACTGCGTTACGGCGATTGCGGGACGACCTCCACCCGGACCAGGTGCGCCTCCTCTATCTCCATGACACCGCGGTCAGTCCCCGCGATTTCTGCCATCAGATTGCCTTCGAACTCGGCATCCCGGCCCATTTCTCCAGGGCCCAGACCCTGCGAGCGGTCCACGACGAAATCAAGCGGCTCGATGTCGAACGAAGGCTGACCGTCCTCTTGGTCGTCGACGAAGCACAGAATCTCTGCCCCCAGGTACTCGCCCTCTTGCCCACCATCACCAATTTCGAATGGGACCAAACGGGCAGGCTGGCGCTCGTCCTCGCAGGGCAGCTCGGGCTCCGCCAAAGGCTACGACTCGCCCACCTCGAACCACTCGCACAGCGAATCACCGTCCGATACACCCTCGAGGGCTTCGATCGAGACACCGTTGCTCGATATGTGAAACACCGACTCGAGATCGCTGGCGTCACCCACCCTCTCTTTACCGATTCAGCCATCGAGGCGCTGCTCAATGCATCACGAGGCGTCATGAGACGAATCGACACACTCGCCCACCATGCCCTTGCCGTCGCGGCGACCAAGACCGCCAAGCTCGTCGAGCCCGAACATGTACTCCATGCGGCCGAGGAGCTCAGAGCATGAACGCACCCGAACCCATCCTCGGCTATCTCGAACAGAGAATGCCCGGCTATCCCTTCGACCCCAACCTCGATCATGACTTCGTCTGCGAACTCATGGACGACTTCGGCGACGTCGACATCCTCGAACAGGCCAAGGCTTTTCGCTGGTACCACGACAACAAGCCAGCTGAAAAGAACAAGAACCTACGCACAGCACTACGCCGCTGGCTCGCCAACGCCTGGAAACAACAACCAAGCAACACCACCCACTGACAACCAACGCGACCGTCAAACTCCCGGACTGCGCCGTCACCGAGCCAGTCCGGGATTTTTCATGTCCCCCAGCTCTAACGCTGCGGTCCATTCCGAGAAACGAGCCACGGAACTACGTGGGACGCGACACCAATTCCGTAAAGACGGCCGCCAGAGGCGATGACCGCTACGTAAGAATGAATTCGAGCCATGGTAGAAGGACGATTCCGTCGAGGCCAGGCTGGAAACGGTGATTGAATTCACCGCCGACCGGTAGGTTGTCCCGCAGGGACGAGCCCAGGACCGCCTTACGTCAGCAGGTTCCCCAGCATGGTGGCGAGGAAGAAGCCGAGGGCGAGGGCTGTCGCGACGGAAGCGAACGGCCGCCGGTTCAGGGCGCCGCGTACCCGATCGAGAAGCTCGGGCATGCGCGGCAAGGTGAAACCTCCGGCCAGAAGTCGATCGAGGTCGCGCTTGACCAAGGCCATGGATGCGTAGCGCCGTTCGGGTCGAGGCTGAAGCGCTTGGCGGCGGATGATTTCCAGTCGCCCGCCATCGCGTCCTTGGCCGGACAGCAGGCGCTGTGGGGTACGGTCCGTTGGTGGTGGTGAAAGGGCCCGCCACGGCTCGGTGGCCCCTGTGCCGCGCGGCTCAGTAACGCGGCCCGTCGCCAGCTTGGTGAGTAGCACCCACAGTGAGTAGACATCGCTTTGTGGGGTGATGACGCCGCCTGCCAATTGTTCTGGGCTGGCGTAGCGCAGGGTCAATGGTCGCGCGCCCACAGTCGGGTCGACAGCAAAAGGTACATCTTCGGGATGCAGAACCTTGGCGATGCCGAAGTCGAGAAGCTTCACCGCGCCCTTGGCGTCCACCAACACGTTGCCGGGCTTGAGGTCGCAGTGCACGATGCCCTGTGCGTGGGCATGTTCGAGTGCCGCACAGATCTGCTGCGTGAGCCCTACGATGGCGCGCAGGTCGAGCTGGTGGTGGGAACAGTAGTGGTCGATCGTCTGGCCGTCGATCAGCTCCATGGCCAGAAACGGTCGGCCGTCGTCACAGGTGCCCGTTTCGATCAGCGTCGCAATGTGGGGGTGGCGCAAGCGCGCGAGAATGGCGCCCTCGCGCGCCACACGCTCGCGCTGGGATGGTGGCAGTGATCGTGCCGCGACCTTGACGGCGACCGGCTTCGCGCCGTCGACGTCTACGGGCTGTGCAACCCAAACGGTGCCCATGCCGCCTTGGTCCAGCTTGCGCAACAGCCGGTAGCCGGGCACCTGTGGCACACCCTCGACCAGCACACCCTCGACCCGTGAGGCGTCGCAACACCCGTCGCGCGTCGCTGTTGGCAGCAAGCCGGCTGTCTCAATCGCAGGTTGCTCGAGAAACCGCGACGTCTGGGCTTCGGCGCCGAGCAGCACCGCCACATCGCGGCGAATCGCCGTCGGTTGGGCGTCGAGCAGCTGGCCGCGGGTCTGGGTGTTGGCGTCGAGCACGTCGTCGAACACCGCCATGGCGTCGACCCACCGAGCCGCCGAGTCTTGGCCGTTCGCGGTCGGGTCGACCTGTTGCGCTCGTCGTGGTGCCCGCCCCATCGCACCCGAACGCTAGCGCCCGTGGTAACAATCGCCAACCTGAGTCGCCTAACCGTAAACGAGCCTTACGGTAAAGTGTTTCGAGGGGATTCTGAGGGTCAGGAGGGCCAGCGAGTGAAATCAGGGGACAAGCTTCCCGGCAGTGGCGCGCTCGCGCAGCGTGTCAACGACGCCCTGCGCGCCGAGTTCATCGCCGCCGGCCGCGGTTCCATAGCCCGCACCCAACGCCGCATGGGCGTCTCCGACGCCTACTTCCGCAACCTCCGCCCCAAAGCCCTCACCTTCGCCACCCTCGGTGCCGCGCTCGATGCGTTGGAGGTGGACCAAAGCCATTTCTTCAGCAAGGTTTTCGCGTCCGAGCTTGATCCCGTCGCGCAATTTCGGCGGACGTTGGCCAAGGGTGATCCGGCGGAGTTGCCGATTGTGCGGCGGTTTCGGGAGCAGTTGGCGTTGTGCGGGTCGGATGAAGGTGGGGTGGATGGGGAGTCGGTGGAAGAGCTTGATGCGCGTCGGTATGACGAGCCGGAGGAGGTTTGTCGCTTGGCGGCGGAGCGGATTGGGCGTGGGGGGAGTGCTTAGGATCTGATTGGTTTGCTGGGTGTTTGGGCTTCGGCGCAGCGGGTTTTGGGTAATCCTGAAACGGCGGCAGTAGTGCTTGTTGAGTGCCTGACCGCGGCCAAGCGTGCGAGAGATGAGGTCGTCAAAGTGCGTGTACTTCTCAGGTGCGCTATTTTGGCTGGATTCGGGAGTTCGAACACTCGGAGTGAAGATCAGTTCTCGTTGAGCTGTTCGCTTCACGATGCGGCGGTAACGAAAGCGACAGTGGTCGGAGCGAGATCGGACGTCGGACGTTGCTTGTTCGGCCGAGCGCATATGATCAGGTTGACAAGATCAATTGAGGCGCTAGAGCGGATATTTCAAGTGGCACTCGACAATTTACTGGGGGACCGGGATGGCTCTCCAATGGATCGAGCCAATCGGGCTTCAGCATTCAACGACTTGGCTTGCCTGAATCTTGAAGCAGGCCGGTACCAAGAAGCAGCGGTGCTCGCCCGGGCTGCAGGGTCGGAGGTAGAGATCATTGGCGGCTTTTCTGCGTCGGCGGTCAATCAAGCCCGCGCGCTTGCGCTGGCAGGAACGGGTCGTCTCGAGGCTTCGCGGTCTAGCTTTGAAAGTAGCTTGGGGATAAGCCTCACGTGGAGCAATTCTAACCAGATCCATACGACCACCAACATCGTTCGGCTCATGATCTGGCATCATGGGTTCGAGGTTGCGCAATCGGTCGTGGAGCTGGTGGTGCCGTTGTTTGTCGTGGGCCCTTATCGTGGAGACCCGCTGGCGGTACACGCGTCGGCGCTTCAGTTGGCGGCGGCTAGCAACGATGCCGCGGTGCGATAGCGTTTGGTGTCGTGCCGGTGTTTCGGGTTCGCCCTCACCCTAACCCTCTGCCCCGGGGAGAGGGGACCAGATTATAGCCGCCGTGTTCGTGGCCGTGGGCGCATTCAAGGCCCGTTTCCGATACGTGGGTTCGGATTGGCAGTTGCCTCGTCCCGCCGGGACCAGGTTTGATGAGGCCCTCGATTGGTAGATACCAGATTATGGCCGACGTGACATGTGGCCGGTGTGACCACGTTCCGCTTCCGATTGGATTGGCCACCGCGTCTTGCCACGGTCGCCACGAACGTCGTTGTGCCCGCCCACCTGGGGATGAATCCCCATCCATAGAAAGCGAAGTCAAGCGCGCACCTCTCCTGTACGTTCGTGCTCTTGGCTTCGAACGTCCTGTCAGATTGACCTCGACTGTTCCGTCGCGAGTTGTCCCTTCTTCGAGCCTTTGTTGCGATCCGTTCTTCTCTGGTCTTGAAGTCGCTTGGTGTTCTCTCTTTTCTTCGAGGAACCATCCATCCATCAGGGCCTTTTCGGCCATGACTTCGTTCGGTTCTTCGAGGGGGCATATCCGGGCTATGGGGCCTCCGTACGGGGACGGGGTCCAGCCGATTCACTGATGCTTCCCCTCGAACCTTGCGCCAAAGAATCGTTGGAGCGAAAAGCTCTGGGTTCGGAGCAACCATTGCGCATTGCTTCGAGATCTTTGCCCAAGCTGGTCGATTCAACGATCTGGGTCGTATACCTCCTGTGCCTTCCACATGGACAAGGCCGTTGCGGCGATCTGGCGTGCGACGGTCACTTTGGCGAGGTTCGGCTTGGTGCCTCCATCGCAAAGTCGGTCGTAGGCGACACGGAAGCGATTGGCCTTGCTTGTAATCACGGTCGTCGCCGCGCCCTTGAAGATCATCTTCAGTGTTCGGTTGTGAAACCGATTCAGCCCACGCGTCTGGGCGATCTTGGCTTTGGTCCAGACTCCGCCAGCGCGCGTCCAGTCTGCTGAAGATCGCATCACGACTCCAAAGCCACAATAGGACCAGAATTGCCGCTTGGTCCGGAATCGGTGAGGTGTCACTACCACCGGAATCATCTGAGCGACCCGGATCGGGCCCAGTCCAGGAATTGTCTCGAGAACCCGCGAGATCGGGAATCGGTGCGACTCGGTCACCATCGCCTTTTCGGCCTCGAGCTTCAGTGTCGTCTGGAAGTCCAACGCTGTGCCGAGTAACTCGACCGTCGGTCTCATCGCATTCGGGAGTTCTTTGATCCGCTTCGCCCGGGAGCTGGGGGAGTAAACCGAGTTCCCCGTGCACACCACACCGCGTCTCTGGTAGGTGCTCTTCAGACGGTTCTTGGTCCGGACCAAGTCCCTCGTCATCAAGCCGTAGACTCGCGAGAGCTCGCGCAGCTTGGTGAAGCCCTTCCCTGCTTTGAAGATCGGATGCTCCGTGCGACCCGTACGGATGCGATCTGCTAGCTCCCATGCATCGATCGCATCGCTCTTCGGCCCCGTCTTGCGCTCGCCGTGGACCACCACCAACTCCGCCACGTGAGGAGACAAAATCTCGTGGAGCCAATGCGCCCACTGGCACTCTTCGATGCACAAGTGGAGCCGGCCAGCGCACTGCTTCAGATAGCCAACAAGCGCCTGGCCATTCGTTTCCACGATGGCCTGACCTAGCCGCTTGCCGCCCTCGCTGAGCGTTGCAATTGTGCAACTTGCCGAATGCACGTCCATTCCAAGGTAGCGTTCCATCGCGATCCTCCTTCTTGTGGGGCTGATGCCCGAGGTTTTTGTTCACCCCAAGCATCTTCCCTACAGAGGAGGTTGCACAATCTTGGACTCGTTTCGACATCGGGTTACCGGACGTGGCTTTCCTATGATGTCGGGCTATGAGTGCGCCGGCCTGCGCCGGCTAGGGAAGACTCATTGCTTTGTGCGCTGAAGATGCATTCAGAGGGGCAAGCGGAATCCTCGTGATACCCTTGAGGAATCATGAAGACGACGATCGATATTCCACAGGAAGAACTGGAGGAAGTCCTTCGCAACACGGGTGCATCGACCAAGCGCGAAGCCGTGGTAACGGCGATCTCGGATTTCAATCGGCGGCAAAGGCTGGCCAAGCTCGTCGAGCGATTCGGAACGTACGAGCATTTCCTCAGCGCAAAAGACCTCGAATCGATGCGCCAGGAGGGCTGAGTTCGTGGCGGCCGTCTTGATTGACACGTCGGCCTGGATCGAGGCGTTGCGGCGCGATGGAAAGGGCGCCATTCGAGATGCCGTTAGCGATGTGACCCGGAATGGGCGTGCGATCCTCTGCGACATGGTCCTTCTCGAACTCTGGATCGGTGCCAGAGGTGATGCAGAGCGCGATGTGCTTCTCGCGTTGGAGGCGGATGTCTTGACCTTGCCTACCACGCCGGAAGTCTGGCAGGAGGCAAGACGACTTGGCCAAGTGTGCCGAAGCCGGGGACTTACGGTGCCGGCCACAGATCTATTGATCGCTGCCTTCGCCAAGCACCATGGCCTGGATCTGCTTCACAACGATCGACACTTCCCGCTCATTTCGGGGGTGGTCGAGTAGGGTGCTCACCTGCCACCACCCGGGAAACCAACCCTCTGGCCTTGTCCCGGCGGGGACGACCTATTTGTTGGACGAAGCCGCTTCGCGGCGGGTACAGCGGATCCGTAGGTCACGGTAGCCTTCTTCCTGGTTGCCCAATATCGGGTGACTTCAGAAAAGGAGCATGCCATGACCTCAGAGGAAGAGAGACGTTTTGCCGGTCTGTACGAAAGGCACGTTCGGGGGTTGAAGCTCAAGGGGTACCAGAAGCGAACGATCGATTCTTACTCCCGCGCCGTGCGCCGATTGGCGCACCGGTTCGACTGCGCTCCGGACCGTGTCTCAATCGAGCAGCTCGAGGTGCATTTCGCCGAATTGGTCGACTCTCACTCCTGGTCCACCGTGAAAGTCGATCGCAACGGCTTGCAGTTCTTCTGGGAGCACATCCTCGATCAGGACTGGAGTTGGATCGAGATCATCAAGCCTCCCAGAGTCCGGACGCTTCCGGACATTCTTACGGTACAGGAGGTGGAGCGGCTGATCGGTTCCGCTCGAAAACTGCGATACCGAATGTTTGTCTTGACCACCTACTCAATGGGACTGAGGCTCAGTGAGACGCTCTCGCTCACAGTGGGCGACATCGACCGGGCCCGTGGCCAGGTGCACATTCGCCGGGGCAAGGGCCACAAGGACCGATTCGTGCCCCTACCCGATCTCGCGTACCGGGGGCTGCGCGCGCTGTGGGCCAAGCATCGTAACCCATACCTCCTCTTCCCCTGTGCGTCGGGATCGCCGGATAATATCCGCCGGGCGACGACCCACATGGACCCGGGAGGCGCGCAAAGGGCAGTTCGACTGATGCTCGCCGACTGCGGAATAAAAAAAAGATCTCGGTCCACTCGCTGCGCCACAGTTTCGCTACCCACTTGCTCGAGCAGGGGCTCAGCCTACGGCACATCCAGGCCCTGCTCGGTCACCGTAGCCCGACCACGACCGCACGCTACGCTCGCCTGACAGAGACCACGCGACAGAGTTCTGCGGACGCCATTGACCGATTGGTCGGTCGTCTTCATGTCGACCTCGAGAGGCTGTAGCGATGGAGCTTGCTGCACTCATCTCGAAGTTCCGTGGTGCTCTCGAGGCCAAGTACTCCCAACAGATGCTGCCGAGTCACTATCGAGCCCTGGCCTCGATACAGCGGTGCCGGACTCCGGCTGCCGGCGAGGTCCTAACCCGTTGCGCCGACTGCCATCGGCTCGAGTGGCATGCCTGCTCTTGCGGCCATCGGAGCTGTCCGAAATGCCAAAACCACGATGCGACCCGGTGGCTAGAGCGACAAAGAGACAAGCTTCTGCCGGCTCCCTACTTCCTCTTGACCTTCACGCTCCCAGCCCAGTTACGCCAACTCGCCTGGAACCACCAGCGAAAAGTCTACGACGCCCTATTCGTTGCGGCGAGCCAGACGATCAAAGACTTTGGGCGCGATCCGAGGCACCTCGGCGCCGGCCTCGGCTTCACCGCGGTGTTCCATTCTCACAGTCGACGCCTCACCTTCCATCCTCACCTGCACGTCGTCGTGCCCGGTGGGGGTGTCGATGGAGAAACCAAACAGTGGAAGCGCATTCGCAGCCACCCGAGACGCTGCCGGCTGCCGACTTTCTCTGGAGGATCATCCAGCATGTCCTGCCCAAGGGATTTCACCGAGTCCGTGACTACGGTCTCCTCCATCACAACGCTCGCAAGAAGCTCCGATGGCTCCAACTCATCCTGGGGGTCAAGCTTCAGCCGAGGCCACAGGTGGAGCGACCTCGCCATTCTTGCTCCGCCTGCGGTGGCGCCATGAGAACCGTCGGGGTCTTTCGAACCCGATCCATTCTACGAATTCGGGCTCCCTCTCCCGAGCAACTGGAGGGCGTTGCCTGCTAGCTCCCAGCACGGACTCTCCCACGTATTCTCACTGCCGCCGATCAGCGGCAAGGGCGCAGCCTTGCTCAAAAAACCAGGAAACCACCCAGAATCAATCGAACCACCCTCAGCCGCCACGGGTCCTTTCTCGAACGAACCGATCGAACTCCGGCTCATCGGGCCATCAGCCTAAAAAATGCCGGGCGATCTACACGCTTACGACACCGGTCCTTCGATCAATCTCCTAGACACATAGGCGAAAGCTCGCCCGCCAACCTTGCCTCTCGGGGCCACCTTCAGCCAGCAGGGCTTGTCCAACCAAGGGATAAGACCGCGGCTGCGCGCGGTCTATCCTTTTTCGTTGCACGTTCATCGAGATGTCGTAGAGCGCCTGACTGGCCCCATACCAAAAGTTGAAGCGATCGATCTCCAGGACCGCCGGCTCGGACGCGACACTGTCATGCACCGACGACGGCGGCGTTTCACCACGCACGATGGCCGCCAACGGGTCGATCGCGGCATCGCCGGTACCCCCTGGCGGGGAGGATGTGACCACTTGGTCGATTTCGGGTTGCTGTGGTGCAGTATCCATGGTGATCCTCGGCGGTTGGTTCGCGGCCGTTTGGGTGCCTAGAATTGACGGGTGCTTAGAATTGACTGCTGGCAAAGCGCTTGCGCAGCCGACCACGCAGCCAGATGGCCGCGACGTTGAGCAGGGAGACGATCAAGATCAGCAATAGGGTGGCGGTGAAAACCATCGGTTTCGCCGCTTCGGAATTCTGACTCTGGAAGCCGACGTCGTAGATGTGAAATCCAAGGTGCATGAAGCTCCGCTCAGGATGCAAGAACGGAAACAGACCGTCGACGGGCAGCTCGGGCGCTAACTTGACCGCGCCAACCAACATCAACGGAGCAACCTCGCCCGCACCACGGGCGATGGGCGCCCAACGAGGCCGAACGCAGGTGCCAGGGGACCGAGCCCAACGCATCCTCGGACAACGTGTAGATGATCGGGATGATGGCAAACCCCATTACGAAGCCAACCACCAACGCGTTGCGCTGGACGTAGGTATCGACAAATACACCGCGCGGGTCGAAGCCAAAGGTACCGAGTAGCCAGGCCACGACCAGGGCCAGAAGCACGCTGGTCACCAAGCCCACCACGAATTTGCAGAGATCGGCGATGGCGAACTGACGGCCGTCCCATTGAGCGCCTCGGGTTCGCATCCATGGATTGGCGTAGCGTTGCCACAAGAACACCGTCGCCAAGAACGCTACGGGTAGCGTCAGAAACATCCAGCCACCCAGGGCACTGGCGAACGCGGGGTCGGCATCTGAACGGCTGGCATCCCAGGATAGCCAAGCCCTGAGGTCGCCCGCGAACAACGCCTGTTCGAGCCATGGCCCGAGCCAAGCCGCCAGGGCAACCCCCAAAGGAATGGCCAACACCATGAACCCGAGGCGTGCCCGCTCGAGGCGGATGGCTACCGGCGCCGGTAGCAGTTGCCACAGATAGGCACCGATCACAAATGTCAGCGGTAGGGTCATAAAGCTCGCGAGCATCGCGGGCACCACCCGTTCCACGAAGGGTGCAATCACCAACGCCGCCAGGAAGCCGAGGACCACACTCGGCAGGCTCGCCATCAACTCGATCGTCGGTTTCACGACGGAGCGAACCCGCGGGTCCAGGAACTCGCTGGTGAAGATCGCGGCCAGTAGGGCCAACGGCGCGCCAAACAGCATGGAGTAGAGCGTGGCCTTGAGCGTGCCGAAAATGAGCGGCATCAAGCTGTGCTTGGGCTCGAAGTCGTCGGTACCGCTGGAGGACTGCCAACTGTGGATCGGCTCGGAATAACCCTCGTACCAAGCCTTGCGAAAGAGCGCGTTGAAACTCGCTTCGGAGTATTTGGGGTCCAGGTCGGCGATGTGGATCCGATTGGGGCTGATCGCGATCAGACCATCTTCCTTGGGCGCCATGGCCAGGAGCGAGATGGGTCCCGGTTGGGGTGGCGCCACCCGGGTCAGCTGAGACGCGTTGGTGACGTTGTAGAGCCGAATGGCGCCGTCCGCGAAGCCGGCCAGAACGAGCCGGCTTCGGGCCGAGGGGGCAATACTGAGCACTTCGCCCGCCCCGCGGGCAAGATCCTTGACGGCAACCAGCAGGGTGGTTGCGCGTTGGTCTCGAACCAGGCCGTCGACACCGTCACCCTCAAAATCCTCGATCCGAATCGGAAAGCCTGCGGCCAGACGACCGGAATCGGTGCCCCAAACCCACGTGTTGTTGCCGAGCACAAACGCCAGGCTGGTGAGTTCGCCATCGGTTACCAAGCGGCCGCGTTCGGCAACAAATGCCGCTTCGCCACTCCTATCGATCCGCAACAGGTGGCCACTACGCCAGCCAACGTGGATATCGATGCCGGTACCCGACACCAAGAGGTGCGACGGATGGCCTTCGCCGATCGGCTCGAACGGCAGGGTCCGCGGCGTATCGAAACGAAGTGTGGTTGCCCCGGTGAGGAAGTTGGATTTCTCCCGGCCAATGACCGTGAACAGAGCCAGGCTGCCGGCTGGCGTTCCCGCGGACGGTTTCGCGATCCCCGGCGATGGCGAACTTGCAGAGGTGAGGGCATTGTCTTCGACCGTTTCGACGCTCGATTCCGTGTCCTCACTGGCGTCGTCCGTCGGCGCAGGTTGCAACTCGGCAAGTGCCACCACCTGCGGTCCTTTCGGAGCGCGCACGAAGCCGACACGATGAACCGGCCCGTAGGACAGGCGGGTCGTCTCGCCGGGTCGCACCACTAGGCGTTGGCCGCGATATTGGCCCGATGGATTCTCGCGCAAGACACCGTCTCGCCAGTTGACCACCGTGCCCTCGGGCCTACCATCGAGCTGACGACGAAGGTCGGGACTCAGGTCTTGGACGTCCAAGACCTGACTCTCGAAGTCGATCTCGACCAGTTGAACCGTGCCGTCATCAAATCCCAAAACCGCTTGACCCCCTCCGTTCTCGAAGGCCCAGGAGGTGAGGGATCGCCCGCTTTCGCCAACATCAACAGGGAGGGTCTGGCGAACCGAACCGTCGTCGGTGCGGAAGACTTCTAGCTGTCCGTCGGGCAGCAGCACCCAACCGAGCATCCGGTATTCGTCGACCTCGGCGTGTACGGGCGCCGAAGGCCAGTCGCGGTCAAAGCTGCGAAAGGCATCGATCTCGGCGGGCAGGAACAGCGGTACCACCACCCACACCAAGAACAAGAAGACACCCAATACCGCCAGGATCGTGGCGATCCCGCCGACAGAAATCAACGTGCGCGCAGCGCGGTCCGCGATCTTGACGCTGGGTTGCGTCCGTCGATCGCGCGTACGGCCGGTGAAGCTGCTCTGGTCGGACATGCTGTCGAGTTCCTGGAGATGGGTTCGCGACCCAGTTGGGTCGCGTCGGGGCGCACGTGCGTGTTGAATCGGCTGGCGAAGCGGAAGCCGGGACTAGTAGTCGGTCTCGATATCGATGCCGACCTCGGCCAGGGTGGCCTTGGCGATGTCGTACGACACCGGCAGGTAACCGTCCTTGACCACGACTTCCTGACCTTCCTGGCTGAAGATCAGCTTCACAAACTCGCGGCGCAGCGGATCGAGGTCCGTGCCGGGCTTCTTGTTGACATAGACCAGAAGGAAGCGGGCCAAGGGGTAATCGGCAACACGATCCGGCGTCGGCGGCACAAAGGCATCACCGTGATCAGCTGCCAAGGGCACCACCACCACGTCTGCGGTCTTGTATCCGAGGCCACTGTAGCCAATGCCGTTGCGATCACTTGCAACACCTTGGACGACAGAGCTGGAACCCGGCTGCTCTTTCACGGAGTCGCGGTAGTCGCCCTTGAACAGCGCGTGCTTCTTGAAGTAGCCGTAGGTGCCCGACGCCGAGTTGCGGCCGTAGAGGCTGATCGAGCTGTTGGCCCGCGGACCACTCAGACACGCGTCACCCCAGGTGGTGATGTCTTCAGCGAAACCGGACTTGCGGGTCGAAGAGAAAATCGCGTCGACCTGCGGCAGGCTGAGGCCCGTGCGGGCGATCGGGTTGTCTTTGTTCACGTACACGGCGAGCATGTCGATGGAGGTGCGCACCGCAATCGGCTTGTAGCCGAACTTCTTCTCGAACTCGTCGTTCTCGGCATCCTTCATCGGACGACTCATCGGGCCGATGTTGGACGCGCCAGCGATCAACGCAGGCGGCGCGGTGGAGGAGCCCTTGCCCTCGATCTCGACCTGGACGTTCGGGTACTGTTGCTTGAACTTCTCGGCCCACAGCGTCATCAGGTTGTTGAGGGTGTCCGAGCCAACGCTCTTGACCGTGCCGGAAACGCCCTGCACCGGTTTGTAGTTGGGCAGACGGTTATCGACTCGAACCTGGGCCAACGCCGGGACAGCAATGGTGCTTACGGCCGCGGCGGCGACGAGTGCACGTAACAGACGGGATCTTGCCATCGAGCTTCTCCTCAATTCGCAGATTGCTGATTCGCAGATTGCGAGTGATTGTTCGAGAAAGGAGCCGGACGGGCCGCGCTCCTCAGCGTGTCTTGGCAAAGTAGCGGCACGATGTGAGGGTTGTATAAAGATCTCTTAAGATCCCACCACGGGCAGGTCGCAGTTGGTGTTGGCACCTGGCATCTCTCCACGGCGGGCCCTCTTATTTCACATCGTCTTTTTGTTCCCTTCATCTCGATACCGAATGATCGGGCCATGCGACGCTGGCTAGCTACCCGCGAAAGGGAGTGGCATGGGCGTTCGAGACCAAGAATCACTGCTTGCTGGAGGTTAGGAAATGAAACGCAGCGTCACACGAGACGCCCGCTTGCTGTTCGTCGTCGGCCTCTCGGTGACGCTCTTTGCCGTCACGCCCATCGCCGCCGAGGACTGGAAGTGGGGATGGAGCAACGGCTTCAAGCTCGATTCGCCCGAGGGCGACATCAAGCTCAAGCTTGGCGGCCGAGTCCAGGCCGACTACACCTTCGCTTCCGGTGACGGCACCCTCGCGGGGATCGAGGACGGCTTTGAGTTCCGCCGCGCGTGGCTCTTCTTCTCGGGCACGATCTACGAGCGGATCGAGTTCAAGGCGCAGTACGACCTCGCCGGTGGCGACCCTTCCATCAAAGACATGTACATCGGCATCAAGAATGACTGGGGAACCGTGCGCTTCGGTCATTGGAACGAGTACTTCAGCCTGGAACAGCTAACCAGCTCCAAGTACATCGCCTTTGTCGAACGCTCCCTGCCGGTCGAAGCGTTCGCTGCCGGGCGCAACAGCGGCGTGGGCATCCACGGCAACAACGGCAGCAAGTTCAACTGGGGCCTCGGTGCCTTTTACGACGCCGACGATTTTGGTGAGAGCACCAACGAGAACAACCTCAACATCACCGGCCGCCTCGCGTTCCGCCCGCTCTGGGAAAACGAAGGGCGTCGCATGTTCCACGTTGGCCTGTCGGCCACCCAGCGCGACCGCGATACGTCGATCCGCTTCCGCAATCGCCCCGAGGCACACCTCACGGGCCGCTTTGTCAATACCGGCACCTTCGCCGCCGACAGCGCGACGATTCTGGATCTCGAGATCGCCGGTGTCTTCGATTCGTTCTGGTTCGCCGGTGAATACCTTGCTGCCGATGTCGATTCGCCGATCACCGGCGACCCCAGCTTCGATGGTTTCTACGTGCAGGCTGGCTACTACCTGACCGGTGAGCATCGTCGCTACAAGGCCTCGGGCGGCGCTTTCGATCGCCAGAAGCCGCAAAGCACCTTCGGCAAGGACGGAGGCAGAGGCGCCTGGGAAATTGCCGCGCGTTATTCGACGGTCGACCTGACGGACGGCCTGATCGCTGGCGGCGAGCAAGACAACCTCACCCTGGCGCTGAACTGGTATCTCAACCCAGCGACCCGATTGATGATCAATTGGGTCAACACCGACGTCGATGGCGCGGGAGATGGTGACTTCCTCCTCGTTCGCTGGCAAGTTGACTTCTAGGCCACTCTCCCCGGAGAGAGGTCTTTCGCCATTGCTGGCCATTGTCTCCAGTCCGCCACGTTCCGCTAACATCCATCTTCCGAAACCCACGGTCACGCGCGACACGAGGACTTGCCCATGGCCATTCACCTCCGTCGCGACCTCGAGGCAGGCGGCCGCGCGGCCGCCGAGGAAGTCATCGACCTGCGCCGCGCAATCACTGAGGCCGTAGGTGCCTTGCAGCCTGCGGCCGACGCCAAGGCCGTCCGAATCGAGACCCGCACACTCACCAAGCCGGCGTCCGTGCGCGCCGAGCCGGAAGCGATCCGGGAAGCTGTTGGCAACCTGCTCGACAACGCCATCAAATACGCGCCTGAGGCGTCGATAATCGATCTCCATCTCGATGTCGATGGTGGGCATGCAACCATTTCGGTCACGGACCGTGGTGTGGGGATCGCAGCCAGCGAACAAGTCGGATCTTCGAGCGCTTCTACCGGGTCGACAAGGCTCGTTCGCGATCACTGGGCGGCACCGGCCTGGGTCTCGCGATCATCAAGCACATCGCGCTCGACCTTGGTGGCGGTGTGGACGTCGAAAGCGCGCCGGGCGCCGGCAGCACGTTCCGGATAACGCTACCGCTGGATCGAGAGATCGCCTGAGTCTGTGAACTTGTGGTCGATGGTCTCGGCGACCATGCCCCGCCCATACATGATAGCTCAGCGTGCCGCTGTTGCGGATCGCGACTACGATTTAGGTGATGCCATCGATAACACTCCGGGCACAGCGGCTTCAAGCTGAGACACTTGCCTTTCGCGGCATGAAGACGGAAGATGATGGCGCATGAACAACTATTTCCGTCGTCAATTTTGGTTTGTCATCTGCTCCCTCATCTTCGTCGCCGTGGTCGAACCTGAAGCGTGCCAAGCCCTGGCCACCTCAGAGGAAGTGGCCACCACGCAGACTTCCGATTCGGTTCAAGAAGAGCTGAACGATCTGCGCGCGAAGCTCGACGCGGCCCGGCACGATATCGCCATCTTAGCCGGCGAGGTTCGCGGAAGCCCCGAAGTTCTGGGTCTTGTTCGCATTCACCTCGCGTTCATTGGCGTCTTTCTCGCCTTCTTCTCGCTCGTAGCTACCGCCGTCGGCTTCTGGGAACGGCATCGCCTAGCGACACTGCGCGAGCGGGCAGAGGATCGGGTTGAAGAGCTCGAGAAGTCCGCAGAGAAAGCATCTCGAGCTGCGGATAAGGCAGTGGAGCGGTCTGAGCACATTCGGTCTGTCCGAGATCAAATGCGAGAGGCTATTGTTGATATCGACGTGGTCTTCGAGCGCCTTCCTGAACTCCAGTCGCGTGCTTTGATCAGCGAAAAGGCCCCGATAGTGGCTCGCGATGTGGTGGTTTTCGAAGATCGGGATGGACTCTTGTTGATCTTCGACCGCCTCGGTCTATCACAGGACCGCACGGCACTAGCGGACTACCTAGTCAAGGTCGCCCGCTTCTGGCGCTATCGGATGAATTATGCACGCGCGAACGAGCGAATCGAACGTGCGCTGGAACTCATTCCCGATCACGACCAAGCACTGGTTGACAGACTACGCACCCTTTTCGCTTGGTCGATCAACGCCGACAACCAAGCCGATGTCAGCCTGTTACACCAAGAACTCGAGCATGCTCTCACAGCCGCCGAGTCCATTCTCGGAAACGACCGCTCGGCGATCTCGCACTTTCGTGGGCTTCTCTGCGAGGCGAATGGCAAGTTGCCCGAGGCTTTGGAATGGCTCTTCCGGGCGCAACGTCAAGACCAAGCTGAAGCTGCTACCGAGAGTCGGCCACCCGACTGGTCCATCACCTACAACCTAGGTTGCGCCCTGACCAATGTCGGCGATTTCGCCGATGCCTGGACCCAGGTGCTGGCCGTCTGGGACAAGGAGCAGTTCTCGGAGATGGCTCTTCGAGACCCTGACCTCGCGGAACTTCGGACCTCGAGGTACTGGTTGCCGCCTAGTAGCGAAAATGACTAGCTAGATCCCATCCAGAAACTCGTAATCAATTGAAAACAAGAGGTTTAAACGCGCATTCTGAGGTCATTTCTGAGCTTCGTTCTGATAGGCTTTGGTCTCCTAAAACACAGAGTCCAAAGAACTTAACCCTAGAAAGGAACGCCCAGAATGCGCAAAGCTCGCGATTTTCAGCCCAATCTCACCTACAAGTGGCTCGATCTGGACCATGCCAAAGAGCTTCAGACCGTCGCGGGCCTGATCGATGACCATCCTAAGATTGCCGACCTGGTATGGCAAGACCTGACCCGCGATGCCCTTCACCAGACCGGCGCAACAGGGATGTCCGCTGACCTGGTGTTTCGTGCTCTGCTACTCAAACAGATGCACACTTGGAGCTACGACGAACTCCATTTCCACCTCACCGACTCGCAGACCTTCCGCACCTTCTGCGGCATGAGCTTCGCTCAAAAAACGCCCGCCAGATCGACGTTGGCGGCGGCGATCAAGAAAGTTCGGGCCGAAACCCTCGAAGCGATCAATCGCCTCTTGTTGCTGGAGGCCCGCGAGCGCAAGGTCGAGAGCGGGCAGCTTTCCCGAGTCGACTGCACGGTGGTCGAAACGCTGATGCATCCTCCCGCGGACTCGCAGCAGTTGTGGGACTGCATCCGGGTACTCCTCCGGTTAATGAAGCGGGTGCAGGCGCATCTACCGGCCGGCCTCTTCACGTTTCCGAACCGGAAGAAACGAGCCAAGCGCCGCTGCCGTGAGATCTCTGTAGCGCGAAGGAAAGTGGCGCGTCGGGAGTCCTACAGGGATCTCGTGAAGGTTGCCGAGGAGATCCAGCAAAAGGCCTTGGAAGCGGTTGCCCTGCTGGAGGCTCACCGGGTCGTCGACCCGGCCCTCGAGCAGAAGCTGGCCCGGTTTCTCGACCTCATCGAGCGCACCTTGGATCAGACTCGTCGCCGGGTCTTCGACGGCGAGAGCGTACACGCCTCGGAGAAACTCGTCTCCGTCTTCGAAGACCACTCCGACATCATCCGCAAAGACTTCAAGAACACATACTACGGCCACAAGATCTGTCTCACCGGTGGCAAGTCCTCGATGGTTCTGGATTGCCAGATCTTCCGAGGCAATCCCGCCGATGCCAACATGGCTGTGCCATCCGTCGAACGTCAGCAAGACATCTATGGCAAAGCGCCGCGCCAAGTCGTGTTCGATGGAGCCTTCAGCTCGGCGAGCAACCTTGAGAAGATCCAAGAACTGGGGACCCAAGATGTTGTCTTTTCCAAGAGCTCTCTGAAGATCTCCGAGATGGCCAAGAGCCTCTACGTCTACCGCAAGCTACGCAATTTCAGAGCCGGCATCGAGGGATGTATCTCGTTCCTGAAGCGTACCTTCGGACTGCATCGCTGCACCTGGCGCTCCTGGTCGTCGTTCAAGAGCTACGTCTGGAGCTCGATCGTTTCCTGCAACCTATTGGTCATGGCCCGAACCATTCTCAGCCAAGCTTGATCAGCCGACCGGCGGTCAAAGCACGCGGCACCCCGACGGGCCGCCTGGATGAGATATGGGCGCGAATGCAGTCCTTGCCGCATTCGCACCTCTGGCGGTCGATTCCACGATCACCCGGTGAGCAGCACCCCCAATGGACCCTTAGACGAGGGCCCATTCGACAGGCCTGTGGGCTCGAAACCGCATTTCTGGATGGGATCTAGCTAGATCCCATCCAGAAACTCGTAATCAATTGAAAACAAGAGGTTTAAACGCGCATTCTGAGGTCATTTCTGAGCTTCGTTCTGATAGGCTTTGGTCTCCTAAAACACAGAGCCCAAAGAACTTAACCCTAGAAAGGAACGCCCAGAATGCGCAAAGCTCGCGATTTTCAGCCCAATCTCACCTACAAGTGGCTCGATCTGGACCATGCCAAAGAGCTTCAGACCGTCGCGGGCCTGATCGATGACCATCCTAAGATTGCCGACCTGGTATGGCAAGACCTGACCCGCGATGCCCTTCACCAGACCGGCGCAACAGGGATGTCCGCTGACCTGGTGTTTCGTGCTCTGCTACTCAAACAGATGCACACTTGGAGCTACGACGAACTCCATTTCCACCTCACCGACTCGCAGACCTTCCGCACCTTCTGCGGCATGAGCTTCGCTCAAAAAACGCCCGCCAGATCGACGTTGGCGGCGGCGATCAAGAAAGTTCGGGCCGAAACCCTCGAAGCGATCAATCGCCTCTTGTTGCTGGAGGCCCGCGAGCGCAAGGTCGAGAGCGGGCAGCTTTCCCGAGTCGACTGCACGGTGGTCGAAACGCTGATGCATCCTCCCGCGGACTCGCAGCAGTTGTGGGACTGCATCCGGGTACTCCTCCGGTTAATGAAGCGGGTGCAGGCGCATCTACCGGCCGGCCTCTTCACGTTTCCGAACCGGAAGAAACGAGCCAAGCGCCGCTGCCGTGAGATCTCTGTAGCGCGAAGGAAAGTGGCGCGTCGGGAGTCCTACAGGGATCTCGTGAAGGTTGCCGAGGAGATCCAGCAAAAGGCCTTGGAAGCGGTTGCCCTGCTGGAGGCTCACCGGGTCGTCGACCCGGCCCTCGAGCAGAAGCTGGCCCGGTTTCTCGACCTCATCGAGCGCACCTTGGATCAGACTCGTCGCCGGGTCTTCGACGGCGAGAGCGTACACGCCTCGGAGAAACTCGTCTCCGTCTTCGAAGACCACTCCGACATCATCCGCAAAGACTTCAAGAACACATACTACGGCCACAAGATCTGTCTCACCGGTGGCAAGTCCTCGATGGTTCTGGATTGCCAGATCTTCCGAGGCAATCCCGCCGATGCCAACATGGCTGTGCCATCCGTCGAACGTCAGCAAGACATCTATGGCAAAGCGCCGCGCCAAGTCGTGTTCGATGGAGCCTTCAGCTCGGCGAGCAACCTTGAGAAGATCCAAGAACTGGGGACCCAAGATGTTGTCTTTTCCAAGAGCTCTCTGAAGATCTCCGAGATGGCCAAGAGCCTCTACGTCTACCGCAAGCTACGCAATTTCAGAGCCGGCATCGAGGGATGTATCTCGTTCCTGAAGCGTACCTTCGGACTGCATCGCTGCACCTGGCGCTCCTGGTCGTCGTTCAAGAGCTACGTCTGGAGCTCGATCGTTTCCTGCAACCTATTGGTCATGGCCCGAACCATTCTCAGCCAAGCTTGATCAGCCGACCGGCGGTCAAAGCACGCGGCACCCCGACGGGCCGCCTGGATGAGATATGGGCGCGAATGCAGTCCTTGCCGCATTCGCACCTCTGGCGGTCGATTCCACGATCACCCGGTGAGCAGCACCCCCAATGGACCCTTAGACGAGGGCCCATTCGACAGGCCTGTGGGCTCGAAACCGCATTTCTGGATGGGATCTAGCTAGATCCCATCCAATAACCCGTAATCAGCTGAAAACAAGAGGGTTAAACGCGCATCTGAGCTCATTTTCTGAGACGTTCTCTGATAGACTCAAGTCGATTAAAACACAGAGTCCAAAGAACTTAACTCGGAAAGTGAGAGCCCAGAATGCGCAAAGCTCGCGAATCTCAGCCCAATCTCACCTACAATTGGCTCGATCTGGACCATGCCAAAGAGCTACAGACCCTCGCAGGCCTGATCGACCAACATCCTAAGATCGCCGATCTCGTCTGGCAAGACCTTACCCGAAATGCCTCGCATTCAACCGGCGCACGAGGCATGACGGCCGAGTTGGTGTTCCGCGCTTTGTTGCTCAAACAGATGAATACCTGGAGCTACGACGAACTCCATTTTCACCTCGCCGACTCGCAGACCTATAGATCCTTCTGCGGCATGAGCTTCGCTCAAAAAACGCCCGCCAGATCGACGTTGGCGGCGGCGATCAAGAAAGTTCGGGCCGAAACCCTCGAAGCGATCAATCGCCTCTTGTTGCTGGAGGCCCGCGAGCGCAAGGTCGAGAGCGGGCAGCTTTCCCGAGTCGACTGCACGGTGGTCGAAACGCTGATGCATCCTCCCGCGGACTCGCAGCAGTTGTGGGACTGCATCCGGGTACTCCTCCGGTTAATGAAGCGGGTGCAGGCGCATCTACCGGCCGGCCTCTTCACGTTTCCGAACCGGAAGAAACGAGCCAAGCGCCGCTGCCGTGAGATCTCTGTAGCGCGAAGGAAAGTGGCGCGTCGGGAGTCCTACAGGGATCTCGTGAAGGTTGCCGAGGAGATCCAGCAAAAGGCCTTGGAAGCGGTTGCCCTGCTGGAGGCTCACCGGGTCGTCGACCCGGCCCTCGAGCAGAAGCTGGCCCGGTTTCTCGACCTCATCGAGCGCACCTTGGATCAGACTCGTCGCCGGGTCTTCGACGGCGAGAGCGTACACGCCTCGGAGAAACTCGTCTCCGTCTTCGAAGACCACTCCGACATCATCCGCAAAGACTTCAAGAACACATACTACGGCCACAAGATCTGTCTCACCGGTGGCAAGTCCTCGATGGTTCTGGATTGCCAGATCTTCCGAGGCAATCCCGCCGATGCCAACATGGCTGTGCCATCCGTCGAACGTCAGCAAGACATCTATGGCAAAGCGCCGCGCCAAGTCGTGTTCGATGGAGCCTTCAGCTCGGCGAGCAACCTTGAGAAGATCCAAGAACTGGGGACCCAAGATGTTGTCTTTTCCAAGAGCTCTCTGAAGATCTCCGAGATGGCCAAGAGCCTCTACGTCTACCGCAAGCTACGCAATTTCAGAGCCGGCATCGAGGGATGTATCTCGTTCCTGAAGCGTACCTTCGGACTGCATCGCTGCACCTGGCGCTCCTGGTCGTCGTTCAAGAGCTACGTCTGGAGCTCGATCGTTTCCTGCAACCTATTGGTCATGGCCCGAACCATTCTCAGCCAAGCTTGATCAGCCGACCGGCGGTCAAAGCACGCGGCACCCCGACGGGCCGCCTGGATGAGATATGGGCGCGAATGCAGTCCTTGCCGCATTCGCACCTCTGGCGGTCGATTCCACGATCACCCGGTGAGCAGCACCCCCAATGGACCCTTAGACGAGGGCCCATTCGACAGGCCTGTGGGCTCGAAACCGCATTTCTGGATGGGATCTAGCTACGACTAGCCGTGTCACCTTCGAAAATTCAGGCTATCGGATCCCACAAGCATCCCTAGGTGGTCTCTCGGAGAGCTACCTATTCGCATTCGTGGTGTGTATCTTGGAGATCAGCCGACGTTGGCTTTTTCGACGGTCATCTTGGTTCTCCTTCATTCATACTTACCAAGTATAGCACCTACGCTTCCAAGAACGCCCGCAGCCGGCTCGCCCGGCTCGGATGCCGCAGCTTGCGCAACGCCTTCGACTCGATCTGCCGAATGCGCTCGCGGGTGACATTGAAGGAGCGACCCACCTCTTCCAAGGTGTGCTCGGAACCTTCGCCAACACCGAAGCGCATACGCAGCACCAACTCCTCGCGCGGCGTCAGGCTCTTGAGCACGCCACCGGTTTGGTCGCGCAGGTTGGAGCTGACCACCGACTCGATGGGCGAGACCGCGTTCTTGTCTTCGATGAAATCGCCCAAATGGGAGTCCTCTTCTTCGCCGATGGGGGTCTCTAGCGAGATGGGCTCTTGCGCGATCTTCATGATCTTGCGTACCTTCGAGGCCGAGAGGTCCATACGCAGACCGATTTCTTCCGCCGTGGGTTCGCGCCCGAGCTCCTGCACCAACGAACGGCTGGTGCGGGTGAGCTTGTTGATGGTCTCGATCATGTGGACCGGGATCCGGATGGTCCGGGCCTGGTCGGCAATGGCACGGGTGATCGCCTGGCGGATCCACCATGTGGCATAGGTCGAGAACTTGTAGCCACGCCGGTATTCGAACTTCTCGACCGCCTTCATCAGGCCAATGTTGCCTTCCTGAATGAGATCGAGGAATTGCAGCCCGCGATTTGTGTACTTCTTGGCAATGGAAACCACCAACCGCAGGTTGGCGACGATTAGCTGCTCCTTGGCGTTTTCACACTCCCGTTCGCCCTTGCGGATTCGTTGCAGCGTGCGGGCGACCTCGTCGAACGTGGTCCCGTAGCGCGTCTCGATCTCGCCAATCCGGTCGAAGTACTTCCCGATCCGGCGTGTTTGTAGCTTCTTGAGTTCGGCGTTCTTCTCACGCGACTGCGCGCGTTTGGCACGCCGAATGTCGTTGTTGAGACGCGAGAACTCGCGATGGATGTCGCGCAACAACTCGACCAGCCGATTGCGGGTCTGGACGCTGAAATCGATGCTCCGAATGTCCTTGGCGATCTTGGCCAAAAGACGATCGATGTCGCGCTCGATCTCTTGGTACTCGGCCTTCGACTTGTCCATGCCCTTCTGGCGCTCGGTGTACTCCCGAATCTCGCTGTCGTTGGCCGCGATTCGGTCGAAGATCGCCAGATTCTTCTTGATCCGGTCCCGAGCCTTCGCATCGAGGGGCTCGTCGGGCTCGGTGGCAACCAGCTCGCGCATGACCTTGCGATCACGCTGGGCCATCTCGTTGAGCCGCAGTAGGGCGTTGAGGATCATGGGGTTGCTGCACAACGCCTCGTAGATCATCCACTCGCCGTTTTCGATCCGCTGCGCAATCGCTACTTCGCCTTCGCGGTCGAGGAGCGGGACGGTGCCCATCTCGCGCAGGTACATGCGCACAGGATCGTTGGTCTTCTCGTGATCCGAGAGGACAAACCCCTGCGCTTCCTCGCCGTCTTTCTTATCGAAGTCGCCAACGGGAAGCGTTTCGAGATCTTCTCGGTTCTGATGGCGTTCGGGGCGATCGATCACGCCGATCTGGAGCTGACCGAGTCGTTGGTAGATCTCGTCGATCTCCTCGGGGAGGCTCACGACCTCCTCGGGTAAAAGGTCGTAGATCTCGTCGTAGAGGAGGTAGCCCTTCCCCTGACCCAGGTCGATAAGCTGCTTGACCGAGCTATGCCGGTCTTCGACCGTCGCGACCTTCTTCGCCTGGGTCTTCTTCTTTTTCTTCTTGGAGGTGGTCTTGGTGGCCACTGTCGTCTCCTCACATACCGCGGGTGATCATGAGAGCCATGATCAGAGGGAACCCGTGGCGTCGGGGTGCAAGTTGCGTGTCAAGGCGTTCTTCTGTTCACGGAGTCGTTCGGCGCGCTCGAGATCACCGCAGGCATACGCCTCGTTGATCTGCTGCACCAGATCAATCTGGCGTTGTTTCCACCAGCGTCTTTCCAATTGACTCAGGAGGTCGAGAAGCTCGATTTCGGCGGGTTGGGCTGTTTCCGATGAGCCTCTCTCTTCGCGAACTGTCTCTTCTAGCAGAAGTTGTGCCGCGCGGTCAATCGAACCGTCGTGAACGCGCAGCTGGGATATGACCATTTCGAGGCTCAGAGGATAGTCCCCGGTCTCTCCATGTAAAGCGTAAACGGCCTGGTAAATATTCCGGCACACGTCATCAAAGAATACGTGGGCAGTCGGCAAGTGTTCTGGTGCCGGCAATCGATCGAGTGCACCGAGCATGCAAGCCAGCGCCCGTTCTTCCGTCGTCCGGGTCATCGGAACAGACTTTTCGTCGTCTCGGGCCTTGGCGATCCGCGTTAGCTCCGGATTGAGATCGGCGGCCAGCAAGCCTTCGGCGACACCCAGGCGCTCAGCAGCACGCTGGGCGTAGGCGCCTCGGACCAGCCCATCTTGGACCGCCCGCAGGATCTCCACAATCGCCACGGCAGCCCGCTTCTTGTCACGGGGAGTACGTCGGCCTGGCGGCGGGATGGCGCGGGCGATCAGCAGCCACACAGCATCCTCCGCGTTTTCCAATACCTGGCGTACGGCGTCGTTCCCTTGCTCGAGACGAAGCGAGTCGGGGTCGTGACCCTCGGGCATGCGCGCCCGCCGAACGGTTAGACCCTCTGCCAAAAGGATCGACAGCGAGCGCTCGAATGCCCGCTCGCCGGCGGCATCGCCATCGTAGGCCACGATCACCTCGTCGACGAAACGGGCGAGCAGCCTAGCCTGGTCCTCGGTCAGCGACGTACCCATGCCGGCCACCGCGCCTTCTACGCCGGCGGCAACCGTGCCAATCACATCGAAGTAGCCTTCGACCAGCACCGCGCGTCGGTGCTCGCGAAAGGCAGGCTTCGCTTGATGGAAGCCATAGAGCAAACGACTCTTGTGAAAGTAGGCTGTTTCGCTGGTGTTGACGTATTTCGCCTTGTCGTCGCCCAACGCGCGACCGCCGAATCCAACCAAACGGCCGGCCTGGGTATGAATCGGAAACATCAGACGGTGACGAAAGCGGTCGTAGTGGCGTCCCGTCTTGTCCGACCGTCCGACCAAACCCACCGCCTCGAGGTCGTCGAGCCCGACGCTCCGCTTGATTTCGTTGCGCATGGCATCCCAGCTATCCGGCGCGTACCCAAGGCCGAAACGTCCGCGCAACTCGGCGGGAATCTGGCGCTGCTCGAGGTATCTCCGGGCGAACGAGCTGGCTTGGTACTGGTGCTCGAAGAACGCTTGGCCGGCGGCCAACGCGCCGTCGACATCTTGGCGGGGACCTTGCTGCGCTTCGCCACCTTTCTCGGGCAGCGGAATGCCGAAGCGCACCGCCAACGTCTCGATCGCCGACAAGAAATCGTCGCCGGAAAGCTGCATGTGCAGGTGGATTGCGTCGCCACCAATGCCGCTGCTGAAGCAGTAGTAGAGACCCTTCTCCGGATCGACCGTAAACGAAGGAGTTTTCTCTTTCTTGAACGGACTGAGGCCTTTGAATGCCTTACCGGCTTGCTGAAGCTGGGTATGCTCCGAGGCAACCGAGACAATGTCGGCAGCGTCGCGGACCGACTGCACGAAAGCGTCGTCGAACCGGCTCATTCGTCTCCCAGATCAACCACCGTGGCCCCGTCGCCGCCTTCGCGGTCACCGCCGGGCCGATGGCAGCGGGCCGCCCGATGGCGCCGCAAGTGGTTGCGCACGGCCTGGCGCAGTCGACCGGTGCCGTGGCCATGGATGACCCTAATCTCGGCACGGCCAGCTAGCAGTGCGCGGTCGAGGAACCTGTCCAGCTTTTCGATAGCTTCCTCCACTCGCATGCCGATCAGGTTGAGCTCGGCCGGCGCGTCGGAGGCCTCTGGTCCGGTCACCTTTGCCGGGCCGGCGGCCTTTGCACGACCCTTCTGTTTTGCACCGCGGTCTTCGGCCTCTGGACCGTTTGCGCCCGCGAAGGCAACGAGATCTCCCTCGGCACAACGAAACACTTTGCCCCTGACCCGGACCTGGGCCTTGCCACGGTCCAGCCTTTCGAGCAAACCTTCCCACCCCAGCTGCCGGTGCCGTACGATGCCACCGATGGCCAAAGGAATTTCCTCTCGCGCTTGTTCCTGAAGCGGTTCCGGCGCCTGTGGTGCGTCTTCGAACAACCGCTGTACGGCTGTCCCGGCGAGGGCCTCCCGGCGACGACGGCCGGCAGCCGGTGCCGTGCTTCGCACACGATCGACCTCGGCCTGGAGACGCTCCTTGGTCTCCCGCCGAAAGGTCTCGAGAGACTGGCGCATGCGAGCGCCGACCTTGCGACGCTCTTCGACGAGCTCGGCCTCGCGTTCGGCCAGTCGGCTGCGCAACTGCTCGGCATCGGCCCGCTCCGCATCCAGGCCCGCGCGGACTTCGCCCAGACGTTCTCGCTCGCTCTCGACCTCGCTCAACAGGCGGCGAAGGTCGCGATGCTCGCTGCCCAGCAGCGACTCGGCTCGGTCGAGCCATTCGTCGGCCAACCCCAGCCGCCGGCCCAAGGCCAGTGCCTCGCTGCCGCCAGGCGGGCCAGGCTCGAGTCGATACATCGGACTCCCCGACGCGCCATCAAACGCCATTGCCGCGCACACCGCGGCGTCCATCTCGAGTGCCGACGCCGCCACCCGGGTCAGGTGCGTAGTAACCAGCGTCAGACCGCCGCGGGCACCGAGGGTTTCGAGCAATGAGATCGACAGCGCAGCGCCCTCTTCGGGGTCGGTTCCCGAGCCGAGCTCATCGAGCAGCATGAGGGCGTCCGGCCCTGCGGCGTCCCAGGCTTGGCGCAAACGGAGCAGCCTGCCACTGAAGGTCGAGCGATCAGCGAGCAAATCCTGATCGTCGCCGATGGTCGCCACCACCGCCTCCAAGAACGGTATTCGGCTGCCTTCCGCAACGGGAATCGGTAAGCCACATTGATGGGCGAGTGCCAGCAAGCCTACGGTTTTCAGCGCCACCGTCTTGCCCCCTGCGTTGGGACCTGTAACCACCAACGTCCGGCAGTCCGGCGAGAGGGTAAGGTCGAGCGGAACCACCGGACCTTCGTGCCCCGCTGTCCCCAAGGCCAACCGGCGGGCGTCGGCCAATGCCGGATCCAGCAGTGGGTGACGGGCGGCCGATAGGACGAGGTCGTGGCGCGTACCGATCGCCGCCAGCCGGCCCTCGACCAGTTGTCCGAAACGCGCGCTCGCCTGGAACTGATCCAGCGCGCCCACCAGGCTGGCGTCTGTCTCGATGGCTGGTCGCTGGGCCCGCGCTCGGTCTTGCAGCTCGCGCAAGATCCGGCGCCGTTCGGTTGCTTCGTCTTCGATCGCTTGTTGCAAGTTGTTGTTGGGCTCGACTGCATCGAGCGGCTCGAAGTAAAAGCTCCGGCCGGTTCCGGACCGACCGTGGGTCAAGCCCGCTACGTGACCGCGGGATCCTGCCTGAAGCATCAAAACGAGCCGGCCACCACGCAGGGGGATGGTGTCCTCGCTCAGGTGATCCCGGTGACGATCGACCAGGCCGGAAAGGGCGCCATAGGCTGAATCGCGTGCGCTGTGGATGCGATCGCGCAAACGCACCAGTCGTGGGCTGGCGTCGTCGCGCACCTCGCCACGGGCGTCGATGGCGCGAGTGATGGACCGGGCCAAATCGCCGGTTGACGGCGATTCCCCGATGCGCTCACGCAATGCCGCGCTGGGTGGGTCGGACGTTTCGATCCGCCGTCGCGCTGAGGCGGCAGCCCCCAGGAGCTCTCCCAGAACCGAAAGGCCCACGCCGTCCAGCCCCTCGACCGTGCCGAGCGCCCGCAGCATTGGCGCGAACGGTCGCTCGCAGGACGGCACCAGCGCCGCAGAAGCAAGCAGCCGATCGACCTCCTGGTACTGACGCCGGTGGGCCACCAACGCCGTCTCGTGATCGTACGGACTCATCGCCCGAACCTGCCGGGCGCCGAGATCTGTTGCCGCGCGGTCGGCGACCAGCGCCAGGAGCGACTCGAGCTCGAGCGACTGGGCGCTCGCCGACGACATGATCATCGCGGTCATCGAGCCTCCTAGTGAAATGCCCACGAAAAAGCGGGAGTGAGGTCCCCCACTCCCGCCCTTCGTTGCAAAGCTGCTCGCTCTAGGCCAGGCCCGCGCGGCGCTCTTCGGCCATCTTGCGAAGTATCTTCTTGCGTGCTTGCAGTGCCTTGCGCTTGCGCTTGACAGAAGGCTTCTCGAAGTGCTGCCGCTTCTTGAGTTCGGTCAGCACGCCGGATTTTTCGCATTTGCGTTTGAAGCGACGAAGAGCGTTCTCGAAACTCTCTTCCTCGCGAACGTGCACGATCGGCATTATTCAATCACCTCGCCTTCTTCCTGATGATCGCTGGCGGGCTCGATTGACACACGTCCCCCGCAGCAGCCGGAGGAGTGTCCCAAACGCCGACCCAACAAGTCAAGCCTTTTGGCATTGCTGCCCGCTGAGATTCGTCGCTTCAGCCGTCGCTGCCCGGTGCCTTTACCGCGTTGAACTTGGTGGTGTAGACGAACCAATCGTCCGCGCCCTTCTTGCTTTCCTTGAACCAAACACCCGATGCGCTACCGTCCTCTTTACGGTAGAACCACGCCACGGTGCCTTCGTCCTCGTAGGGCTTGATGTTACGCAGGTTGGCCTGGCCAATCGCCGCCCGGACCTGATCCTGAGTCATCTTCTTCTTCACCAAACCAAAGCGCTCTTTGGACATGTACTGGTTCTCGTGCGCCGCCGCCATTGCTGCTTTCAGATCCTCGTTGTCGGGATCGAACTGCATCGACAGGTTGTAGATGTCGATCGCCTTCGCGTAGTCGCCACCGCGATCGATGTATTCCTGAGCGAGCAAGATCTCTTCGCTGGTTTTCATGCGAATCGCACCCAGCTGGATGTCGGTCAGATCGCCGCCCACGGCGATGCCCTGATCGTTGATAAACCCGATCAAGCGGCTCATGAACTCGTCGGCACCCGTACTAGCGGCGCCTTCCAGCGTTGCAATCTGCTCGGTGATAGGAACCGCATCCTCTTCGGCCGATTCGGGTTCGGCAGTACCATCGGCAGTAGCATCCGCTGAACGGAGCGCGATCAACTCTGCACGATTCGCGTCGAGCTTGCTCTTCGCGTCCGATAGCCATTGCCACTCTTCGGCGCTGGCGGTGGCGGCCAACTCTTCTTCGGTCGGTCCCTTGGGACCACAAGCTATGGCACCGATGGCCAGGGCAACGAGCAGGGCACGCAACGCCCCAGTAAGCCAACTTCCTCTGCGCATCCGGCTTCCTCCGTCATGGTCCGAGCTTGTCGCTACGATTGGTGTTACAGCTTTTCAAGCTACCATAGGCTCAAGATCAGCGACAAGGTGGCGACGCCCTTGCCCTCGATGCATCCTCGAGATCCCGCAGTTTTCCCTCCCCGCGGGCTGCAGGTTGGCCCCATGGCCAGCAGGGAAATCGGGTGGGCTGGGGTCGCGCCATACAGAAAACTGTGCAACAATCGGGCGTTAATCTGTGGAGGTTTTGCGCGATGCCTGATGGTTCGACACAGAATGGTCACGACCTGCCCGCTCCGCTCCTCGAGCTGGATCGAAGGATTGCGGCTGCGGTAGAAGGCCGGCTCGCCACGCTCCGCGGGCAGATCGAGGAACGCCTTCGCTCCAGTGGCAACGAACTCTTGAAGGCGGCCGAAGACCTTCGCTTCGAGCTTCCCAGCCAGTACTTGGTTGCCGCCGATATCGCGACGTTTGCCGCCGCGCGGTCCGCGGCTGGTGCCGGTTCGGAAGCGGTTCTTGCTTCGGTTGCACGCATTGACCGGGCACGGACGCAGCCAGACCTTTTGAGCGTCCTGCTCGAAGAGGCACGGCGCTTCGCATCCCGCAGCGCCTTCTTCCTCACCCGCCCCGACGGAATTCACGGCTGGTCGAGTCGCGGCTTCGGAAGTTTTGACCGTCCGATCGACGAAGTCGTCTTCCCCTACGAAAGCGACGACATCTGGTCAACCCTGGCAAAAGGCCAAGGTCCTGTTGCGCTAGGCGCGTCCAGTTGTGCGCGACTGGCTGAGCGCCTTGGCACCAACATCGGTTCCCAAGGTGCTTTGGTGCCCTTCGTGCTTCGCGGCCACCTTGCTGGTGCTCTCTATGCGGATCATTTGGCGGATAGCGACGGCTCGTTCGATGCAGCCGCGCTTCAGTTGCTCGTTCATTCTGCGGCCTTGAGTCTCGAAACATTGGCGCTGCGTGAGGACGCCGGCTCGCCGGCGTTGCGCGGCGCGAGCGCTGATCGCGATACCGAAGCAAAGGCCATGGGACTCTGGAGCGCGACGGCAACAGCGGCAACAGCGGCGGCAGGTGTGGCTTCGACGGCCGCAGTGACCGACGAGACCGCAACCCCCGTGGAGGCGTCGGCAAGAGACCTCGATGGCGGCACGACGGACGACGCGGCGACTGATGCGCAAGATGACGCTCCTGACGCGCTCCCGACGGAACAACCGACCTCGATCGTGGACGCGGAGGCGGTAGATTCCGATGTGCCCGTCGATTCTCCCGAACCTGCACCAGAACCGCGTTCCGAAGAGGTTGCCTCGGACAACTTCACTTTCGATGTTTCCGAACCTGAGACCCTCGAACTCGAGCCGATCGATTCATCGATGTTCGAGACCGACGAAAGCCCGGTCGGCAAGCCACCTTTGGCTGACGATCTTGACCTAGATTCGATCGACCTCGGTTCGGCCGACCTCGGTTCGGCCGACCTCGGTTCGGCCGACAATGTTGATCTCGGATCTGAACCTCAAGGCCTTGAAAACTCCGCCACCACAAACGAGGTGGTCGCGGAGGAGGCGGCGCCAACGCTCGATGTTTGGGAGGACGAGGACCCGACAGTTGAAACTCCCTTCCGCGCGGCCAGGGCCGCGGTCGAGGCTTCAGCCAATTCGAATCTGGAAGACACGCGGGCCACCAACACGCCCGATTTCGAGCTGGATTATGGTAGCTCGGAAGCCGTCACCGAGGCGGTCAGACCCATGCCGAGTCTGGCCGATCTCGATCCCAACGAGGACGCGACGATCGTTGCGTCCCGCGGGGAGATGATCACGCCGTCGGTCGAGAAGGAAGTTGTCGAGCCCGAACCGGTCGCTTCGGTAGGTTTGGACGACTCCTCCATGAGTTTGCCTTCCACGCCGGACACACGAACCAAGCCACGCGGTGGCAGCCAAGTTGTACCGCCGATGGACGTCGATGGCCCGGGCTTCGCCTTTGTTGGCGGATCTCAACCTGCTCAGTCGGCCGCCGTTCCAGATGGTGAGGAGGCGTTGCATGAAGAGGCCAAGCGTTTGGCACGCCTGCTGGTCAGCGAGATCAAGCTCTACAACGAAGAGGTGATCGAAGAAGGCCGACGTGACGGAAGCATCTACGCGCGCCTGAAGGAAGATATCGATCGCTCTCGCCAGATGTACGATGAGCGGATCGACCCGCGGCTGCGCGAACACACGGACTACTTCGTCGACGAGTTGGTGCAACGCCTCGCCGGTGGTGATGCGTCCGTAATGGGCCTTTGAACGAGAAGGCTCTCAAGCGTCTCCGAGACTGATACACTACTTGTTCGCCCCGTGTCCGGCTCTCGAGGGTCCATAGCTCAGTGGTTAGAGCGGCCGGCTCATAACCGGTTGGTCCCTGGTTCGAGTCCAGGTGGACCCACCAACGGCGAATGAACTCATGTCGACATTTCGAGGATCAAAACCCATCTCGACCACGCCAGACCGGCGGCTACCAATATCTTGGGGAGCCCTGTGATCTCGCAGATGCGGTACGGCGTTCTCAACAAGGGTCTTGCTGTCGACAGAATTGCTCGAAACAGTGGGGTGTGCCAGTTGGATCACCCCCTTTTTCTTGGTTGCCGCGGTATTCCTCGCCGCAGTGTTTTCCTTGAAGAAATGGAGTGGGATCGTTGAACGGAGTCGCAGCCATGCCGGGTCAGTTGGAATCCATTGTCGCGCTTCAAGATGCGCTTACCTCCCTGTCACAAGCGGAAGACCGCCTAAACGGTATTCCCGACTGGATGCAGGAGGTCCACGAGGAATATCAGGCTCGCAAACTAGAGATCGATGAGGTCGCCGAAGCCGCCGACGAAGCGGCTCGCTTGCGGCGGGAAGCTGAAGCAGCTCTGGCCGACGCACAGGAGAAACTGAAGCACTTTCAGTCTCAGATCAGCCTGGTGTCGACTCAGCGAGAGTACGGCGCGCTGCTGAAAGAGATCGATACGGTCAAAGACCAGATCGCCGAGTTCGAAAAGCAGGCGCTCGAAGCAATCGAGGCCTTTGATGAGGCCGACAAGAAGCGCGAGCCCTTGACCAACGAGTTTCAGGATCTGGATACCCAATACCAAAAGGCACAGGCCAAATGGAAGAGGGAGAAGCCCAAGATCGCTAAGTCGATCAAGGGCTATCAAGCGCGGGTCGCGGAGCTTCGCGAGTTGATTCAAGTACCCTATTTGCGGATCTTTGATCGGCTCTTCGAGCGGGGCAACGGCAACGCACTGGCGCCGATCCTCCGTATCGAGAGGACACGCAAGAAGTCCAATGCGTTCTGGCAATGCGGCGCTTGCAACTACCGCGTACGACCGCAGGTCGTCGTTGAGATTCGAAACCAAGGAACGGTGACGCAGTGCGACTGCGGCAAGCGCATTCTTTTCGTTCCCGAAGCGCCCGAAGAAGCATAGGGTTTCGTTACGGTGGCCAGTCATGACCGTCGCGGAGCGTTACTGCGCGATCGAAGAGCGTATCGACGAAGCTTGCCTCAGAGCGGGACGTCCCCGCTCTAAGGTCGTGTTGGTTGGCGCCAGCAAACGGCAACCCCTGTCAACCCTACAAGCAGCGGTGGATGCTGGCCTGCGCATCTTGGGTGAGAATCGCGTACAAGAGGCGGCCATCAAGAGCCCGATCTTGCCACTCGACGTGGAGTGGCACCTTATCGGTCCGCTACAGACCAATAAGGCCAAGTCCGCCGCGCGGCTCTTCTCGGCCATCCACTCTCTCGACCGGCCCAAGGTCATCCACCATCTCGACCGGGCGGCGGCCAAAGAAGGTCGTCAGCTCGAGGGTTTC
The DNA here is from genome assembly GCA_965250305.1 of Candidatus Multivoradales bacterium. Taxonomy (GTDB): domain Bacteria; phylum Acidobacteriota; class Thermoanaerobaculia; order Multivoradales; family J023; genus J023. The sequence goes on from CBDFNS010000020.1 coordinate 783,767, forward strand.
GTTCAAGTGAACCTCGGCCAAGAGCCGACCAAGCATGGGTTTGCGCCCGAGTCCTTGGCCAACGCGGTGGCCCCTTTTGCCGCACTCGGGCATCTGAGGATCATCGGCCTGATGGCCATTCCACCCTACGAGCGCAATCTCGAGAACGCTCGGCTCTGGTTCCGGCAGCTTCGCGAGCTTCGCGACGACTTGGCCTCGCGACCTGAATGGCAAGGCCACCGCCCCTGGCCCGGCAAGCTATCGATGGGCATGAGTCACGACTTCGACGTTGCCATCGAAGAGGGCGCCACCCATGTTCGGGTGGGCTCGGCCCTCTTCGGCGCGCGCGAGTCTTGATCGGTGGTAGTCTTATCGTCTTCTTTCGATGAGACTACACATCGGAGCCCTGGATCATGAGCGTTAGCCCTCTCGAGATCCGCCGGATGACCTTCCCAACCAAGATGCGGGGCGCCGACCCTGAGGAGGTGGAGCGCTTCCTGGGCCTTGCCGCTGAAGAGTTCACGGCGCGATTGGGCGATGTTGCACGTCTCGAACAGGAAAACCGTTCCTACCAAGAACGACTTCGCCAGGCGGAGAAGCGACAGGACGCGCTCCAGGAAGCCATGCTTCAGGCACAAAAGCTGTCTTAGGAAATCACCGACAGCGCGCAGCGAGAAGCAGCGTTGCTGGTGAAAGAGACGGAGCTCACCGCCGACACCATCGTGTCCCAAGCGATCGAGCAAGCCAACAGGATCGAATCGAAGGTGGTCGAGCTGCGCACCATGCGCCGTGACCTCCAGCTCAAGTTCAAGAATACGCTCGACCTGTTTCAGAGCATTCTCTCTGCAGAAATGGACGACGAGAGCCGAACCGCAATGGTGCGGACGATGCCGCGACGCCAACGTTCCTCCTAGCCAACGCTAGCCAGCTAGTGCTCGCTGCTTTCGATCTCGATCTCGACCGTCGTTTCTTGTCCTTCCGTGGAAGAAAAGTGCCCGAGCACAGGAAGCCCGAAGGTCTCGCCATTCCAGAACCTGGCAAAGTCGGCGCTGTCCACAAGCTCAACCAGCCGCCAGTTTCCGGTTTGGAGCGCCGGGAGCACCATCGTTTCGGTGCCTTCGGCAGCTCTCAAGATTGCAATGTTGCCCAAGGCGCCGAGTTGGAACAAGCCACCTTCTTCGTGAACGACTGCCAGCCGATGCGGTGCCCGTGTCAATCGCCCGGCTGGCGCTTGAATCTCTACTCTTCCGAAACGACTGTCGAATCGGGCTACCACGTAGTCCGAAAGCGCGACCCTCGCCGTGCGTGTATTGCCCCCAGTGGGCATCAAGACGACGTTGAGCCGGACGGCGCTCGCATGGAGACCAAGGTCCGGCACTCGGTAGTGGAACAAGCCCTGATCATCTGTCGTGAAGCGATCTGACAGGACCAGGGGATGTCCAAATCGGGGTGCCAAGCCGACTGGCCAAACCATGTCCTTGACCTGAGCCCAAGGCAGACCATCTCGCTCAATCCTGACCGTGATTTCCTTGGTGGCTTTGAGCACCAAGGAAACTCCATGTAGCTGTTCGTCTACCGCGAGGTCGACCGACGCCTCCCGACTCTTGCCAGAGTCCGACTGCGCGGCCAACCGCCACAGCCCTTCGGGAAGTGCATCGAAGTGAAAGCCCCCATTGGTATCGGTGGTGGTCTCGTGCAAGCTGTAGCCGCTGCTGGTCAAGAAGAACGGTTGGTCTACAGCACGAAACACCTGAACGCGTGCACCGGCAAAGGGAGTTTCTTGCTCCTCCAACACAAGACCATCAATGTAGCCATCGGGAATGTGGATGGTGTTCTCATCTTCATGCGCCGAGATCTCAACGTGGCCCAGATGGATACCGCTGCCGAGGTCGGGAGCATGGATGCTCGCCGCGAAGGCTCCCGAGTTGCTCAGGAGAACGGCAAAGCGCCCATCGGAGTCGGTCACAAAGTTGGTCTCGTCCGTCGGTTCATGGTCAGCACCACGGAACTCTGTTTGTGGCTTGATCCTCACACTCGCTGCCCCGAGCGGCTGGTTCCTATGGAGAATCGTTCCAACAGCAAGGTGCGAATTCACCGCGAGGTTGAGGACTGCCGAGGTTCCAGGTTGCAGGTCGATTCGTTCTGTCGAGACTGCGTACTGATTGCCGCCTCTTTCGGCAGTCAACGATATCTTCCACAACCCGGGAGCCAACCCTGACCACACTCGGGTCGCCTCCTCTGGGGCTACCTGCTCCTGGCGTGCGTTCACCATGCCGCAACTTCCTACTTGGCGTCGGGATTCGAGCCCAAACCGAAATCCTTCCGGTAGCGCTCCGTCGATATCGACGTTGATGCTCAGGCTCGCAGCGGCAGGCACCTCAAACGGGTCAACGACTCGATCTTCTCCCAACGCCAGCGAGTATGGCTCTGAGAACGTCGTGGGCCCACCCGGTGGCGAGACAGCAACAACGTATCGACCCGCCGGGAGGCCGCCCAAGCGAGCCCAACCCTCGGGGTTGGTCTTGGCCACTGCTGGCGGGCGGTATTTTCCGCCGGTCGCTCTCGCCGCCGCTGGCCACAGCTCAGACTCCGGAACGGCTTCGACAATTGCTTGCGACAAGGCGAATCCGTCTGTTGCATTGATCGCCCGAACCAGGATTCCTGTTGCTGGTCGTAGCTTTAACAGTCCCAGGCTGTGATCCTGGTCAGGCAGTAGCTTGGTCGATACTTTCGGCTCTCCTCAACTTTTGGTGGGTATCGGAGGGCAGAGTTCGAGGCCGCCACAGTTCAGGAAGATCATGGCAGAGAGTGACTGATGGGAGTGGAATCCGAATGCGCGCCGTACGATCATTCTGATCTTCCCATTGAACCCTTCGACGAGACCGTTTGTGAGGCGGGTCTTGACATAGGCGAGGATTCCGGCCCGGTGTTTTCGGATCGTTCGAGCTGCCTTGACGAAGGGCTTGAGCTTGGATCTCGACGTCCACGCCAGCCATTCGTCGACCGCGTCCGATGCCAGGCGCTGCACATGAAAGCGATCAAAGACCGTCTCTGCTCGCGGCAGGCCTTCCCGAACGGCCTTGATGAAGGCAGCGGAAAGGTCGATCGTAACCGTCTCGATCTCTTGGCACCGCTGCGGCCCCAGGAGATCGAAGAATGGGGCCAGAGTATCGGCGCTCTTGCCTTCGCCTGTCCAAACGACGCGGCGCCGGTCATGGTCAACGACCACCGTCAGGTAGCGATGTCTCTTGCGATAGCTGAATTCGTCGATACCAATCCGGCGCAAGCCCGTGAGGCGCTCAGGGTCAAGACGACGCGCCACGACTCGCTTGACGATCGAACCCACGGTGTACCACGAGATGCCAAGCAGACGATGAACTTCGGTCTGGCTGGTGATCTGCGCGAAGTAGGCGGCAAGTTCCTCGAAGTCGTAGGAAAAGCGACTGCCCAGTCCCGCCCAAGGCACCAGCTCTCCGCGAACGCCACAGTCGCGACAATCCACCCGCCACGGCTTGTAGCGCAGTTCCACGACCGTCCGTCCCCACGGCACATGCCGCCACCCGCGCTCGGGGCGCCGATCATACCGAGGGGCCTTCCGGCCGCAGTGCCCACACCGAGACTGCCGCCACTGTGGGCGTACCTTGACGGCCAACTTGCCGTCTGCAGGAAACGTGACTTCCTCGACGAACATCTTCGTGACACCCAGAAGCCGACGGAATACAGTAGTGATGCGCATGGGGTTGCTCCTCCTCCTCGGTTGCTCTTACTTCCAAGGAGATCAGACAACCCCACGCGTTTTCAACTGCTTACAGCATCATCAGCCCACCACGCTTTCTTTCGGCCGTCCCCCGCCCGGACCCGGGCGGCCGAAAGAAAGCGTGCCGAAATCTACCCACACATAGTTGAGGAGGCCCGAACAAACGAAACGCTGCAGACGCTGGTGATTACGTTCTCGTAGCGGGTTTCTCATGAATCATGCAGGCTAGACACAAAGGTCGGCCTGCTCGGTTTCGTCAGAAAACCCAAGGCACTTCGTCGCACGAGGCGCAGCTAGCTGGACAGAACCCACCAACCGGAATTGAGCAGGAGGAGCTGGTGTTGCCATTGCCTTCACTGCCACTCTCGCCTGAACACACGGGCCAAATCGTCGAACAAGTACTTCCAAAGAGGTCGGTATTGACCGAACAGTTGTTTCGGCTTGATGTGGTCTCGGTGCAACTTTCGTTGTCTCGCCAGATGTCGCAGTCACCTACAGAACACTGGCCATTCCTGTATGGACCCCAGCCTTCGCAATCGAAACAGCTATAGCAAGTTGCAGCAAGCGAGCTTGCCCCGAACAATGCCAATAGACTCACCACGATAGAAACAAATGATTTTTGCGGCACGGCAATGTCTCCTTACATCGGAGTGGTTGGCGCGGCATCCACTGCGGCGTTTGCGGAGACTATTAGAAATATTAGAAATAGTCCCTTTTGTCAATTTGCTGCTTTCTTGTGAGGCTCTTATTGTCCCATCAAACATGAATTCCTTCGGGAGACGGATGAGATAGTATCGATTCTTCTAAAAGGCTACTTTCTCAAAACGCCATGCCTTCCCTTGCAGACCTTGTCTTCCGAATCCGTGAGCATGCCGCCGGCCGATCGGACTTGATGGTTCGGGGAACGGAGGCGCTCTCGGCCAGTGATGTTGTAGGCAACATCCACAGCTTGGTGTTGGCGCTCGACGCCGGGGGCTTGAAGGCTGGGCAACGGGTTGCGGTGGTGGCGGGAGCACGGCCCGACTGGCCAACGATTGATCTCGCTTGCGCAGTTCTCGGTGCGGTATCGGTGCCGCTCGATCCAAGCTGGCCAGCGGCATCCCTTGGGGGTGCGCTACGCAATGCCGGCGTGCATTGGCTGTTATACGAACAGCGAGTACGGAAGATGATTGCCGGCCTGGTACCTTCCCTGGCGACCCAACCTCGCCTGGTAGCACTGGATCAACCCGACGAGCTGGCCGGTACTCAGACGCTGACCCGCTTGATTGGCAAGCATGCCGAGCGACGCGGGGCGATTCCTCTTGGTCGCTTTCGTGGTCGAGCGAAGGCCGACGCCCCGGCTACCATCATCTACGCCAGAACGAGAAGGCCGGAAGGGCTAGTCCTGTCGCATCGCGTGTTGATGGCCGCGCATTCAGGCGTGCTCGAGCGTTTGACCCTCGAGCGAGATGACCGGGTTCTCAATACGTTACCCATCTACGAGACCGTACAGCGGTTGATCGGCCTTGCAAGCCTTGAAGCGGGTGCGTCGCTACTCTTTCTTCCCGGGTCCGAGGAAGACGGCAGCACCGAGCTGTTCTCGACGACCTCTTCTCATCTGCCCACCGTGGCATGCGTAGATGCCGTGAAGATCGGGCAGATGCAAACAAGCGAAGATTCGCTCTTCCAAACAGCAGCGGCCTCAGCCGAAGGCAAGAAACGGCGGCGGCCGACGCTTCGGCTCGTGATTTCCTCAGGCCCTTTGAGCGCAGACTTGCACGACGCGGTGCTTGGAACTGGGGCCGAGACGATGCAGAGCGTAAGCGTTGCAGGGACCGTCCTTACCTTGGATCTTGTGGCCCCGCTCCCTGCGGGCGCCGTGGGTCGTTCGATTGCTGGTGTTACCTTGCGCGCCGGGGACCGGGGCCAGATTTTCGCGCGGGGGCCTGCGGTCTCCGAGATGATCTGGCAACGAGACGACGAGGGCAGCTTGATCGGATCCGATGGTTGGCTGCGAACGGGCCTTCGCGGCACGGTGGACCCCGCCGGTTTCCTCGTGCTTCACGGCGACGAAGCGGAGGAGCCTTCCGCCTCTTCGATAACCTCCATGTAGACGGACTCGAGATTCTTCGCCATACGACGGAAACTCAAGGTGCGGTCAAAGTGGTCCCGGATGGCTTGCCGAAGCATCGGCAAATCATCGAGTTGCAGCGCCAATACCCGCTCGGCCAGAGACGCAGCGTCACCCGGCGGGAAGTGCAGACCGTACGCACCATCACCCGTCATTGCACGCAGGGAGGCTAGGTTGGTGACCACGGGTTGGACCCCACAGGCCATGGCGTCGAGAACCGCGATCCCGCTGAACTCTCGGAGGCTGGCTTGCAGGAGAAAATCCGCACTGTTGTAGACCGCCTCCATTTGGCTCAAGGGCAATTTCCCGCGGAAATGCACTCGCTCACGAATCGATCGTCGCGTGGCCAGCCATGCCTGCATGGATTCGAGCATTTCATCGGTTAGGTAATGGAGGTAAAGTTGGGCGTCAGTCCACACTGCGGCGATTCGAGCGAAGCCTGCCAGCATGGTCATCGGATCTTTGATCGGGTGAAGGCGACCTGCCGAGAGAAAGACCGGACGACCGATCATGCCAGTCGCTTGTTGTGCCCGACGTTGAGACGATGGCTGAAAGGCGCTCGAGGTCTCCATCTGGATCGCGATCTGGCGGGATGTCGCGGCACGCGCGCGAACAAACGACTCTCCTTGGTCAGGCGTCGACACGACGAGCCGAGCAGCAGACCGTAAGTTGGCACGTTGCAGTGGCTGCAGGATGCGGGTCGGTGTCAGGGCACCGCCGTGGTGTTGCACAACCAAAGGCATGCGCTCGCGTCGGATCACGCGATGGAGGAGGGCTAGATTCAGATGCTGTGTGGTCCCGTGAAGGTGGATTACATCCGGCCGCTCGCAATGCAGCGCACGAAGCAGCCGGAATGCGGGCTCGCCAGCGCTCCTGGGCCGGGTTGTTGATCGCCCCAACGAGAACACGGCCTGGCCTACAGCGCGCGCGATGGGCCCTGGGCGGACGAATCGGTACACAACACCTTTTTCTCGGTACTCGATATCCTCTGTGAAATGCAAGAAGACGACAACATCGTGACCGCGCGAGGCCAACGCTTGGGGAAAATGCCAAAGAAGGGGGGTGTGCTCGAGCACCACGGCCGGATCTCGAGAGATTTCGGGTCGGTCAAAGAACGTGACGACCGCGATTTTCATCGCGCGCCGAGGGGTGAGTAGACCAGGGAACCCAAGACCGATTCCTCGGCCGATTTGTGGTGGCCCGGTGTTTTCACGGTCACCAGGCGGTCTTCCAAATGCGCCTTCTCCAGCGTGACACCAGGTCCAATCACACAATCGCGAATTTCGCTCCCTACACCGACTCGGCTTCCTTCGAGTAGGACCGAGCTTTCAACGCGCGCACCCGAGTTGATAGTGGCCCCCGATTCGATCACCGACCGACGCACGCGCGCTCCCGGGTCCACCAGGGCTCCAGGTGCCACCCGATTGCCTCGCCAAATGGCTCGTGGCCATGGTCCGCGAGCCCAGTTCAAAACCCCCTCCCAGTACCGGTGCGGCGTTCCAAGGTCGTGCCAACGCCGCCGGGTCGAGGCTGTTTCGATGGTCTGACCGTCTCGCAACATCGGGATGTAGAGATCGGAGACGATATCGCCCGTGCCCTCCGCCAACTGGTCGAGCAACCTGGGTGAAAGGGCATGGGCGCCGGTGAATACCCGATGACACGCGACCGGCTTGATCGGTCTTGCCTCACGCATTGCCACCACCCGACTCGATCGATCGAGCCCAAGACCCCCACCATAGCGGGCGGGATCGATCCCAGCGTGGACCAAGAGTGTTGCCGCACTGCCTGTTTTCACATGACGCCGAATCAGTTTTTCAAAGGGCCACGCGCAGAGGGCATCGCCATTGATCAATAGGACGACGTCGGCGTCACGAAGCTGATCACGGGCTGCCGCCAAAGGTCCGAGGGTCCCAAGAATGGTCTCCTCGGGCGCATAGTGGATGGGGACCCCAAGGCGCCGTTCGCCCAATGCTTGCGTTATCTGGTCGCCGAGGTGATGCAAGTTGACGACCGCCAACTCACAATTCACCCGCGCGAGTCGACCCAAGGTGCGGTCGACCACCGATCGTCCGACCACAGGTAGCAGCGGCTTGGGCACCACCTGGGTAAGTGGCCGCAACCGCGTGCCATGGCCAGCGGCCAGAACCAGAGCGCGAACACGTAGGTTAGCAGGCAGACTAGGTCCTCTTGGGTCCGAGGACGTTCACGGGTGGTACCGTTTCAAGTGCGAGGCCCGGTGTCTCGAGCAGGGAGCGCAGCACAGCCCGCAGGGTGGCCAGAGGCCATTCGAGCACCCCGCGCAGAGATATCGGGCCTCGCTCGACGGTCAGAGGCACAGCTTCAATCCGCCCCTTTTCTTCGGGCAACAAGCTGCCGGTTGAGCGCCACGATCACTACCGGTCGTCGGTCGGAAAAATCATGTCCATGGGCGTGTCGGGATGTTCACGCCGATAGTCCGCATAAAGCCGAAGATAGCTTCGCCGCTCCGCATCTTCGGGATCAAAACCACATCGGCGCGCGACCCGCTCACAGTTTTCGCCTTCGAACTCCGCGAAGTCGCCAATCGGGGTGTGGTCGAGCGCGATGATGATCGAGCCAAGACGCCACTCCTCGCGGATCTTCTGGTACCGGCGCGCAGACCGGTATCCGAGCGCTTCGAGAATAGACCGCATTTGCTCGAAGTCGTCGATCACGGTCTCGTACTCTGTTCGAATCTTGACCTTGCCGTCGAAGGCGGCCGGACCCTTGAACGTCAGCCGGTTGCCGCGACGATCGGCGCGCAATCGGAGGACCTGTCCTTCATCGGCCAAGGTGTTGTTTCGGTCGAAAATCCAATTGTCTTCGAGTGCGCCAGAGCCTTCGCATTCCGCTGCCATATCGATCAAACGCTCGCGCAGCAGGCTGTGTTCTACCTGCGCAAACTTGAGCTCGCGTTCGATGCCTGGTTGATCATCCTGCATAAGGTCCACCTGGTCCGACGGCGGAAGTCCGTCAGACAATCATGCCCATTCGATCGAGCATGCGCGCGATTGCCCGAATGCCGCCGTAGAAATTTTGGATATTGAACTTCTCGTTCGGTGCATGCAACTGATCGTCAGGGAGCCCAAAACCCAACAGGAGAATCGGGACGCCCAGGACCTTCGAGAACGTCGAGACGATCGGTATCGAGCCACCCTCGCGCACCCGTACTGGTTTGCGCCAGATGTCTTCCATCGCTGCGAGCGCGGCTTCGACCAGCGGTCCTTCCGTTTCGATCAAGACCGGATCGGCACCGTGATGGGCTTTGACTTCGACGGTGACGCCAGGAGGGGCGATGGCTTGGACGTATTCGGAGAACAAGCGACTGATCGTGTCTGGATCTTGATCCGGAACCAGGCGCATCGAAACCTTGGCACCACCCCATGACGGCAGTACCGTTTTCGCTCCTTCGCCCATGTAGCCGCCGAAGATCCCGTTGACGTCGCAGGTGGGGCGCGCCCAGACGCGTTCCAAAGTCGTATAGCCCTCTTCACCGAAAAGTTCGGGGACGCCGATCTCGGCTTGGTACGCATCTTTGTCGAACGGTAGGCTCGCGAACTCCTTGCGTTCCCAATCCGCGATCGGGCGCACATCTTCATAGAAGCCGGGAATCATGACCCGACCCGTATCGGCGTCGCGCAAACGGTCGATAATGCGACAGAGCGCATTGAGCGGATTGGTAACCGCGCCGCCGAAGCTGCCGGAATGGAGATCTCGCGACGGACCCGTAACCTTCATCTCGACATAGGCCATGCCCTTGAGACCGTAAACCAGTGAGGGCTGCCCTGGGGCATACATTGCCGAATCGGAAACCACGACACAGTCACTCGCGAGTCGCTTGCCGGCGTCTTCGAGAACATACTTCTCGATCGCATCGCCGCCCGATTCTTCCTCGCCTTCGATCAGAAACTTGACGTTGACCGGCAATGTGCCGCGCTCCGCGAGGAGCGCCTCGACAGCCTTGAGGTGCGCGTAGCTCTGGCCCTTGTCGTCGGTCGCGCCACGAGCAACTAGGTTGTCACCCTCGAGGGTCGGCTCGAAGGGATCATGACGCCAAAGCTCGATCGGATCGGCAGGTTGAACGTCATAGTGACCGTAGAAGAGTACGGTCGGCTTTCCAGGTGCCCCGGTCCATTCGCCATAGACGAGCGGATGTCCATCGGTTTCGATCAACTCTGCGTCGAGGCCTGCTGCGACCATCTTGTCGCGCACGAATGCACCGCAGCGCGCAACATCTGCGCTGTAGGCTGGGTCCGTAGAGATCGACGGAATCCGTAGGAGTTCTTTGAGCTCCTCGAGATAGCGGTCCCTCTCGCGGTCGATACGCGCTAGTACGTCCTCGCTCGTCGTCATGCTTCTCGATCCTCCATCTTCGCCGCGCGTCGTACGCGAGCCCACAGTTTATCGGAAGGTGTCCATTCAGGTTGACGAAACGTCGGGTGGCGCGTGCGAGAGGCGAACCAATTGAACGCCATTGATCACCACATGGGCGACTGTCGCACACAGGATGGTCCCGCGCCACTCGGTCAGCGCTGCAAACAAGCCACCCGCAACCAGAGCATAGACGCTCCACAAACCCACGATCCGATCGGGGCCGGCATGAATCGCGGCAAAGAGGATCGTCGCCCATAGCCATCCCAGACTTCCTTGGACCGCACCGCGGAAAAAGAACTCTTCGGCGAAACCCGACAACAAGGCGAGGGCAATCGCCTCGCTCGTGGTAATTCCGAGCAGAATGCCGCGCAGGCGTTGATCCAGCTCGGAAACCGCGGGAATGGTTCGTCGGCCACCTTCCCAGAGGAGCAGCAAAGCCGCCGCTGAAACCAACCCAAGGGCAACATCGCCCAACGCCGATACTGGCTGAAAGAAGATTCCGAGCGAGATCGATTTCCGTTCGAGGCCGATCCAAAGCACCCCACCCATCGCGAGCAGGAAGTAGAAAACGGCCGCAGCCTGGAAGAACGGGGGAGATGGTTGACGAACACCGCCTGGTGGCGGCGTTCCCTCAGTCATCGAATGTTCGACCCGTCGCTTGCCAATCCGCCAAGAATCCAGCCAAGCCCAAATCGGTCAGTGGGTGGCGGTATAGCTGTTGGAGCGTCTTGTAGGGAAGTGTGACCACTTCGGCTCCCATCTGGGCCGCTTGACTGACATGAATGGGATGACGAACAGACGCCACCAGCACCTTGGTGTCGAAATCGTAGTGGCGATAAATCGTCACAATCTCATCGATCAGTACCATCCCGTCTTGACCGATATCATCCAAACGCCCGACAAAAGGCGAAATGTAGGTGGCACCCGCCTTGGCCGCGAGCAATGCCTGATTGGCCGAAAAACACAGGGTGACGTTGGTCTTGATTCCCGCTTCATCTAGATTCCGCACCGCCCGCAACCCCGCCGGGCCCAGCGGCAACTTGACGACAACATTCGGCGCCAAGCCCGCGAGACGGCGACCCTCTTCGAGCATGCCTTCATAGTCGGTCGCCAAGACCTCGCCGCTGACCGGGCCCGGCACCAATTCAGCAATGGCCTGCACAGTGGGCAAATACGACTTGCCCTGCTTGGCGATCAGACTCGGATTGGTGGTTACGCCGTCGACCATGCCGAGTTCGAGGCCGGTCTCGATTTCTTGAATATCCGCGGTATCGAGAAAGAAGTCCATCGTGACCCTTTGGGATGTGAGGTGCTCGTTCCAAACACGAGCGCATGGGAAGGATGAGATGCGCAAAGACCTTGAGGCTCAGGTGCTTACGAAAAGCGCAGGCACACCCATTGGTTCGTTGAGCATTTTCGGAAGTGACTGAGCCCAAGGAATTTGTGTAGATCGCCTTCATGATGCGTTTGTTTTGGGACTAATTGACGGGCTCGTCGGGCACCACCTCGTCGGCGCCCTCCCCTCCGTGCGTCGTCTTCGCCTCTTCGGCGTCTTCAGCTTCGGGATCGGGATCGGGATCGTCGCTGTCTTCGTCTTCTCGTTCGATCACCTTGGCAAGGGCAACCAAACGATCCTTCCGGCCGAGATCCATGACCTTCACACCTTGGGTGGCGCGACCGATTCGACTCACCCCGTCCGTACTGATGCGGATGAGCTTACCGCCAAGGGTGATCAGGATCATGCCGTCGCCAGAGGAAACCTGCTTGACACCGATGACCATTCCGGTTTTCTCGGATGCCTTGAGATTGATGACACCGAGACCACCGCGGCTTTGTACACGGTACTCTTCGATCGCGGTCCGTTTGCCGTAGGCATGCGCGGTTACGGTCATGATGTCGCCATCCGGGTCGAGGGCCACGGCACCAACCACCTTGTCACCGTCGCGCAACCGGATCCCGCGCACTCCGCGCGTCGCTCTGCCCATCACCCGGACGCCGGTGAGGTTGCTTCCGTCATCCATGGCGCGATCTTGCTCTGGAAAGCGAATCGCATAACCCGAGGATGTCGCGAGCAGAACGTCTTGGTCGCCGTCGGTCACGCGGACATCGAGCAGGCGATCACCTTCGTCGATGTTGATGCCGATGATGCCGCCAACGCGGGGCCGCGAGTAGGCTTCGAGCTCGGTCTTCTTGACCGTCCCGTTGGCGGTTGCGAAGAAGAGGTATCCACCCTCGAAATCCCGTACGGCAACCGTGGTGGCAACCTTCTCTCCCGCTTCCAGTTCGAGCAGGTTGACGATCGCCTTGCCGCGTGAAGCTGGACCAAACTCGGGCAAGCGATGAACCTTGATCCAGTGCACTCTGCCGGTTTCCGTGAAGACGAGCACATAGCTGTGGGCCGACGCGACGTAGAGATGCTCGACGAAGTCGTCGTCCTTGGTCGCCATGCCCCTCCGACCCTTGCCGCCGCGCGCTTGTTCACGGTAGAGCGCCAGTGGCGACCGTTTGATGTAGCCCGCCTTGCTGACGGTAATCACCATGTCTTCGTCGGCGATCATGTCCTCGATCGAAATATCGTGGGTCTCGTAGAACAGGATTTCCGTACGCCGCTCGTCACCGTAGCGATCCCGGATTTCCGTCAACTCGCCCTTGATTACCTCGAGCAGCAACGAGTCGGAGCCGAGGATGGCGCGCTGGCGTTCGATGAACGCCATGACCTCTTTGTATTCGTCGACGATTTTGTCGCGCTCGAGGCCAGTCAAGCGCTGGAGGCGCATGTCGAGAATGGCCTGCGCTTGGACCGCCGAGAACGCGAATCGTTCGATCAGGTTGCCGCGCGCTTCGTCCGGCGTTGCGCTGGCTCGAATGGTGGTGATGATCTCGTCGATATGGTCGAGGGCCTTGAGCAAACCCTCGAGGATGTGTGCGCGATGCTCGGCCTTTGCGAGATCGAAACGAACCCGACGAATGACGATGCTCTTGCGGTGATCCAGGAAGTAGCTGAGGATCGCCCTGAGATTGAGAACCTGCGGCTGGCTGTCGACGATCGCCAGCATGTTCATGCCGAACGACGTCTGTAGCTGGGTCTGCTTGTACAGACCGTTGAGCACCACCTCGGGAATTTCACCCCGTTTGAGCTCGATAACGATGCGAATGCCCGTGCGGTCCGATTCATCGCGGAGGTCACTGATGCTCTCGACCCGCTTTTCCCGCACCAACTCGGCAATCTTCTCGATCAGTCGCCGTTTGTTTACCTGGTAGGGAATCTCGGTGATGATGATCGCCTGTCGATCATTCGGGCGTGGCTCGAAGTACGCCTTGGCACGCACGTAGATGGTCCCGCGCCCAGTGGTGTAGGCGTCGCGGATGCCCCGGATGCCATGGATCGTGGCACCGGTGGGGAAGTCGGGACCGGGCATCACCGCGATCAGCTCTTCAATGGTCGCCTCAGGGCGCTCGATCAAGGTCAGCACCGCATCGATGGTCTCGCGCAGGTTGTGCGGCGGAATGTTGGTTGCCATTCCCACCGCGATACCGGCAGACCCGTTAACCAGAAGATTGGGGAGACGCGCGGGAAGGACCAGAGGCTCGGTCTCAGAGTTGTCGTAGTTCGGTTGCCAGTCAACCGTGTCTTTGTCGATGTCCTCTCGCAGAAGTTCTTCGGCCAAACGGGTGAGCCGTACTTCTGTGTAGCGCATGGCCGCCGGATTGTCGCCGTCGATCGAGCCAAAGTTTCCTTGGCCGTCGACCAACATGTAGCGCAGCGAAAAGTCCTGCGCCATGCGAACCACGGTGTCGTAGATCGCGCTATCGCCGTGGGGATGGTATTTACCCATCACATCACCGACGATGCGCGCCGACTTCTTGTAAGCACGACCGGCCCGGTTGCCGCTTTCCCACATGCCGTAGAGCACCCGGCGGTGGACCGGCTTGAGGCCGTCGCGTACGTCGGGTAGCGCACGACCGATGATCACGCTCATCGCGTAATCGAGGTAGCTTCTCTTGAGCTCGTCCTCGATATCGACGGGCAGTACCGGATTGACGATCTGTTCGTCGTCAGCCATCGTTGGTTCAGTCCTCGTCGAGGCCGCAGGTACGTTGCCGCACGCTGGGCCTCATCGTGTTCGTTTGACGCTAGATGTCGAGATTTCGGACGTCTAGCGCATTCTCGACGATGAAATCACGACGCGGCTCAACCGCGTCGCCCATCAAAACGGTGAATATGTTGTCGGCCTCGACGTCGTCCTCGACCCGCACTTGAAGCAAGTTGCGACGGGTGGGATCCATGGTGGTGTCCCACAGCTGATCAGCGTTCATCTCACCAAGGCCTTTGTAGCGCTGAACCGACGAACCTTTCTTGGCGCCAGCGAAGAGTTCTTCGAGAACCGACGTCAGGCTCGTATGTTCCGACGTCTGATCGCCATCGCCAACGACAAACCGTACGCTGGTCAAGGCTTCGATGCCCCGATCATTGGCCGCCAGGGCTCGAAATTCCGCGGTCGCCAGCAGGTTCCAGTCGAATCGTACGTGGCGGTCGACACCATCGCGGCGGCTGCGAAAGGCGATCGAGGCGGTTCCGTGTTCCTCATCATCTTCCACCGCGACGTCATGAAAACCGGCTTCTCCAAGCGCTTCGGCCACTGCGGCCACGCGGTCGGCATCGCGGAGGGTTTCCTTGCCCCGGAGACCTCGGACGAGTGCGATCTCGAGCGCCGCGATCGGAATCCCTCGCGCCCCCAAGCGATCCAAGTTGTCCCGAAACCGCTCGATATCATGCAAGAACCGGCCTAGCCGCTCGCCGCTGAGGGGCTCGCCGACATTTTCGTCGTGCTCCATCGCCAGAGTCCAGCGATCTTGAATCAACGCGATCAGATGCTTGTTGTAAGCCGCGTCGTCCTTGAGGTAGATCGCCTTCTTGCCCGTACCGACCTTGTAGAGCGGCGGTTGGGCGATATAGAGGTGCCCACGCTCGATCAGCTCTCCCATCTGACGGAAGAAGAACGTCAAGATCAAGGTCCGGATGTGTGAGCCATCGACGTCGGCATCGCACATGATGATGAGCTTGTGGTATCGCAAGCGGGAGGCATCGAAATCCTCTTCACCAATGCCCGTGCCGAGCGCGGTAATGATGGTTTTGATTTCGTCAGAGCCCAACATCTTGTCGAAACGCGCTTTCTCGACGTTGAGGATTTTTCCCTTGAGCGGCAAGATCGCTTGGAACTTCCGGTCCCGACCCTGCTTCGCCGAACCACCTGCCGAATCTCCCTCAACCAAGAAGAGTTCAGCACGTTCCGGATTCCGCTCACTGCAATCCGCGAGCTTGCCCGGTAGATTCGACGCGTCGAGGGCGCCTTTGCGCCGGGTCAGCTCGCGGGCCTTGCGCGCAGCCTCGCGGGCGCGGGCGGCTTCGATGCATTTATCGATGATCCGCCTGGCGATCTTGGGGTTCTCTTCGAAGAACTCACCCAGGCGCTCATTCATGACCTGCTCGACCCATCCCTTCACCTCGGACGAAACCAACTTGTCTTTGGTTTGCGAGGAGAATTTGGGATCCTTGATACGGACGGAAACGACCGCGGTGAGCCCTTCACGGACATCGTCGCCGGTCAGGTTCTCTTTCAGATCCTTGGTGAGCTGATTGCGGGTCGCGTAGGCGTTGACGGTGCGGGTAAGCGCGGCGCGGAAGCCCGAGAGATGAGCACCACCATCGCGGTTGTTGATCGTGTTGGTGAAACACATCACCCGCTCGTTGAACCCGTCGGTCCACTGCATCGCGATCTCGATCGTCTCGGCACCAGTACCATCGTCGCGCACGTCTTCGAGGTAAATCGGCTCTGGGTGATAGGCCGTACGATTTCTGCTCAGGTACTCGACGAAACTCCTAATCCCGCCTTGATAGTGGAAATCGGCCTGCTTGTCAGTACGCTCGTCGCGCACGACGATTTGGACGCCGCTGTTGAGAAACGACATCTCCCGCATGCGCTGAGACAACACCTCGAAGCTGAACTCGAGGATCGAGAAAATCTCCGCGTCGGGCATGAAGGTCACGCTGGTGCCCGTGCGCTTCGTGGTTCCGATCGGCTCGATCGGACCCTGAGGCTCCCCGCGCCCATAGACCTGGTGCCAGACCTTCCCGCCGCGCCTAATCTCGAGTTCGAGATGCTGCGACAGGGCATTAACCACGGAAACACCGACACCGTGAAGACCGCCAGAGACCTTATAGACGTTGTTGTCGAACTTACCGCCGGAATGCAGCTCGGTCATGATGACTTCGGCCGCAGACCGCTGCTCGCCGACATGGAAGTCGACCGGAATACCCCGACCATCGTCCGTAACGGTCACCGAGTTGTCGTTATGAATGACGATCTCGACCTTGCTGCAGAACCCTGCCTGCGCCTCATCGATCGAGTTGTCGACCACTTCGAAGACCATGTGATGGAGACCCGAAGCATCATCGGTGTCACCGATGTACATGCCTGGCCGCTTACGGACGGCTTCGAGGCCTTTGAGGACCTTGATGTCATCGGCGGTGTATTCGCCAGAATGTACTGGCGTTCCATCACTTTCGACGGACGAGACCGCAGAATGCGGATCCACAGTCACTTCTTGCTCCGCACCGGCAGCGGCGCTGGGTTGCTTGTCGCTCATCAGCTCATTTAGCCAAGACGCAGCCTCGCGCGCTGCGGCGTGTCATTCCGAGGCCGCTTGTCGCGTGCCGATTGATCAAGGTTTCGCCGAGACCGGTTGTGACGGCCGAGGGAGTCGTTCGGCAGGCGGAGACGGACTTCGATCCGTGATGTTCTCCCGCCTTTTTATTCTACCACAACGAGGGCCTATTTTACGGTCTCTAACGCCGGGTAAGTCCCTTGAAACAAAGCAATCTAGACCCTGCCCTTCACGTTGGGCAACGACCGCTGGATCCACGCCGATCCGCAGGCCTGATTCGAACCGTCAGTCATGCTCGAGAAGCTGGCCATTTCGGCAATACCAGCGGCGGTCGACTTTCACCGGTTCAAAGACCTGGGGACGGTTGGAGGTTACGATCATTTGCGCGTCGCGATCGAAGGAACGAAACACACCGGCCAAGCGCTCGGCATCGAGCTCGGTATCGGCGTCATCGAGCAAATACAAGGGCATGCGACCCAGCTCGGCCAAGACGCGGCCCTGGGCCGCCACCAAGGTCAGCCCAAGTGCCTTGCGTTCGCCGGCGGACGCCACGGTGCGGGCCAGGCGACCGTCCCAAAGAATCTCCACATCATCACGGTGGGGTCCCCGAAGGACCCGTCTTTCTCGCCGCTCGCGCGCTTCGAGAGCCGCCATTTCCAGCGCAACGGCTTCGGCGCCCTCGAGCCCCCGCCGAAGGGAAGGACGATAGCGAAGGCTGATCGAGGGTAAATCCATCCCACTGGCTTCGAGCACAACGGAGAGCGCTTGCTGAAGGCGGTGGCAGAAGCGAGCTCGTTGGGCGGTCAGCTCCGCAGCCGCACTCGCCAGAACCTCGTTCCAAGCATGGAGGCCATTGCCACCGGTGAGCAGGAGTTGGCGTTTGGCGCCAAGGGCCTGTCGGTGGCGCGCCAGGAGCTCGATGGTCGCGCCGCGCCTGGCTACCACTCCTCGGTCCAAGAACCGCCTTCGAACCTCGGGCGGTCCGGAAATCAAGGCCCCTTCAGCGGCGGTCCACGGGATGACCGGTTGTGCTTCGAGGTAGGCCCCGAGAGCGGCCCGTTTGTCGTTCAGCGAACGCCGGCGATCGGTGCCCGCTACCGCGAAAGCCAAGCTCACCCGCCGTGGTTTGGTGATTTCAGCTCGTAGATAAAAGCCAGCTTGGTCGTGGGTGACGCAGTCACCGATTCGACTGGTCCGAAAGCTACGGGTGGTGGCTACCGCGTAGATGGCCTCCAAGAGGTTGGTCTTGCCGGCCCCGTTGGAACCGACGATCAAGTGAAACCCGGCCCCAGGGGACCACACCAGGGGCGCCAGGTTGCGAAAACCGCGCGCCTCGATCTCGCCGAGCACGTGGTTGTGCTTAGAGTCGGATCGGCATGATCACGACGACGTAACGCTGATCCTCACCATCGATGGGGTAGGCAACACACTGCGAGTTTTCGTCCTTGAGCTCGAGCCGGACTTTCTCTGTAGCGGCGGCACCCAGGAAATCCTTCAGGTAGTCGGGGTTGACCCCAACCGAGATCTCGGTTCCGTCGTAGTCGCAGGGTAGGTCTTCTTGCGCCTCGCCCAGATCTGGATTCGCCGCCCGGAGTTGAAGGTTGCCCGCATCGACAGACATTCGAATCGCACGCGATCGGTCACCGGTCAGCAAGCTAACCCGTTGAATCACAGCACTCAGTGCCTGCCGTGCGACCACGACATGCTTATCGTTGTCACGCGAAATCACCCGTTCGTAGTCCGGAAAGGTACCTTCGAGTACCCGGCAAATGAGCCGCCGCCGGCCCACCGCGAAGGACAGATGATGCTCACCCCGACCGAAGGCCAGGTCTCCATCATCTTCGAAACGAAGGAGTTCCTGCAGGGTCTTGCGCGGAACCAAAACACCATCAGAGTCTTCGAGGCCGTCGATCGCCGATTCAACCATCGCCAAGCGATGGCCGTCCGTTGCGACAATCACCAAGGCTCCGGCGTTCTGTTTGATCAGCGCGCCCGAGAGCTGGAATCGCGATTCTTCGCTCGAGATGGCGAAGAACACCTTGGCTGTCATGCGACGGAAGGTGGGGAAGGGAAGCTCGATGACATTGTCGGTTTCGACGACGGGTAGGCTCGGAAAATCGTCAGATGGTAGCCCTCGGATCTGGAATCGCGATTGTCCAGCCCGCAGCGAGAGCGTTCCCTCTTTCTCGATCTTGAGGGAAACATCGTCGCCGTCACAGGCTCGGATGATCTCGAGGAGTTTTTTCGCTTGGATGGCGATGGAACCTTCCGCTGCGACTTCGCCTTCGCACCAAGAGGTCAAAGAGACTTCGAGGTCGGTCGCGGCGATCTCGAGACGATCTCCAATCGCGCGCAAGAGCAAATGGGAAAGCACCGGAATCGTCGTTCGACGCTCGACGATGCCTTGCATGGGGACGAGCTCATGAAGCAGCTCGGCGCGGTTGACACGAATATCCATCGGTTCGATCTCCTTCTCAGAAGGGGGAAAGTATCACAGAGAAATAACCGGAGTCAGAGTAGGAGTAGGCGCTGTGGAGAAGTGGGAAAAGGTGGGCGCTCTCGCGTTTTCTCGGACGGTTGGAGGAATCGTCTGTGGAACGTCTGGTGAAAGGTACTGTGGATACCCTGTTGATTATCTGCGGATGGAATGTGGAAAATTCGTGAACAGCCTGCCGAGATTGGTCTAGGGCTCGGTGATGAAGAGAAATCCACAAAATGTCCACAGCAATGTCCGCAGAGATATCCACAGGATTTCCGGGGCCAAATCTGTGGGCCTAGGCGAAGTGATCGAGAAATCCCTGGACTGTGCGATCCAGATCACCATCGTTGGTGCGCATCTTTTCTATCTTATCGACCGAGTACATGACCGTCGAATGATGCTTGTCGGTGAACTGGCGACCGATATCGGGGTAAGAAAGCTTGGTGAGACGCTTGCACAGGTACATCGCAATCTGCCGCGGAAAGGCGATGTGTTTCGAGTTGTTGCGGCTCTTGATCTGGCTGACCTTCAATCCATAGTGACGGGCTACGAACTTGATGATCTCGGGCGCCGCAATGCGGGCATTCTCGGATGGGAGGATGTCGCGAAGTGTCTCTTTGGTCAGCGGTAGGGTGATCGGGCGTCCGGTAAGGGAGGCGAAGGCCACCACCCGATTGAGCATGCCTTCGAGCTCTCGGATGTTGGATTTAACCTGCTCGGCAATGAACAGGGCGACATCGTCTGGTAGATCGATGACCTCGAGTTCGGCCTTGCGGCGCAAGATGGCGATCTTGGTCTCGAGTTCTGGTGGCTGGATATCGGCAATCAACCCCCATTCGAATCGCGATCGCAATCGGTCCTCCAGGGTCGGGATCTTGCGCGGTGACGAGTCGGAAGAGAGGATGATCTGCTTTTGGCTGGTGTAGAGCGAGTTGAAGGTGTGGAAGAACTCTTCCTGGGTGCGTTCTTTGTTGGCGATGAACTGAATATCGTCGATCAGCAGAACATCGACGGTCCGGTAGCGGTCTCGAAAGGCGGGCATGCGATCGAAACGGATGGAGTTGATCAGCTCGTTGACGAATTGCTCCGCCGGCAGGTACATGAGCTGAAAGCGGGGCATTTGACGCTTGATGTGGTGGCCGATCGCCTGCATAAGGTGGGTCTTGCCCAAACCAACGCCACCGTAGAGAAAAAGCGGATTGTAGGCCTCAGAGGGTCGTTCGGCGACTGCGTGGGCGGCAGCATGGGCGAACTGATTGGAGCTGCCAACGACGAAGCTTTCGAATTGATAACGGAGGTCGAACTGAGACGACGCGGGGCGCTCGTGGGTGGCTGTCCTGGCGCGGGCCGAGGGGACAGCGAAAAGGACTTCGAGCCCATCGAGGCTGAGGGCGCTGAGAGCCTCGTCGATCGCCGGGCGGTAGCTCTGCTCGAGGGTATGGACGAAGGTTTCCGTCGGCGCTTCGAGAACCAAGCGCGATGGTTCGGCTGTGCCCACCTTGAGCGGTGAGAACCAAGTGCTGATTTCGTCGGGATCCAACTGCGTTTGCAGTTGCCCCATGAGATCTACCCAACGCGAACTCATTCTGCGATTGCCCTCGTTTTCCACAGGTTTTCCGCAGGTTGTGGAAAACGAGCCCGAGAGAGGTCTAGGCTGGGACGACGATGTAGATTGTCGGACGAAGAGGGTTGCAGGGGGATCACCCTATCACAAGGAATTGACGGAAAAAGAGGGTCGACATTGAAATGCTGGCATCGACATTGCTTTATGGAGAGGACAACTGTCAGAACCTCGGGGGAGGTTCGTGTCCAAACTGAGTAGCCCACCGATTGTTGGAGGTCGTTTCGATCTCGATTCCTCTGCAACTTCAAAGCCCTGTGCAAGGGTAAACCAAATCCACGCCACCATTCTCGAACCTTCCCCCGGGATTCGCTTCGCCGGTAGCGTCTGACTGATTTTGTCAGTTGTATGCGACAAACCTAGTCACTCGATCCATATTCAACGCGGTCGGCTCAATGATTCGCCCGAGCCTGCATCAAAAATGTACCAGCCAATCAGTTTGTCGTCGATCTCACGAAGGCGCTTGGCGATGAGCCCACAAAGAAGGTCGAGGAGGCGCAAGGAAGAGACTTTTTGGATATCGAGAATACCCTGAAGCACCTCGCGCGAGATCGATAGGATTACGGCACCGGTGTCATGGGCCTTGGCGTCAGCGGAACGGGGCTCGCGGTCGATCAGCGCCATCTCGCCAAAGTAGTCGCCGCGATCGAGAATCGCGAGTGCCTCGATCCCCGCGCCGACGATCCGTTTGCTGATCATCACTTTTCCTTCGAGAATCACGTACATCCGATCCCCAGACTCGCCTTCTCGAAACAAGGTTTCGTTCGGCTCGAGCTGCTGCTCCTTCGACAGGGTCGAGAGGAAGTTGATCTCCATACGTGAGAGCTTCTGCTCGCGAAAGAGATCCCGCTTCGCGTCCAAACCGACGCGGAGGTCGTTCGTCTGATCGGCGATTGTGGGCGGCACGGGCTCTGTACTTCCGTCGGAAGTGAAGAAGCTCGCGAGGGTTTCGTTCGTCGTCCTGAGCTTATTCGAGAGACTCTTCCAGAAGGCCCAGTAGAGGGCTACGGTGAACCGTTGATCCACCCGCCGGTCGGCCTTGATGGCGACCGGGCTGACAGGCATCAAGATGCTGTCCTCCATGATCAGACTCTGGCAAGAACGCGGGTTGCCGTCGATAAAGCTGCTCTCGCCGAACAGCTCGCCCGCCCCGAGATCAGCGAGCTTGAAAGCGCCGTAAGGGGTGCGGCGTTGAATGCAGACGCTGCCACGGTCGACAACGTAGAGTTCCTTGCTTTGCTCCCCCTCTTCAAAGACAGAGGTGCCTGATTCAAAATGCACCTGGGCCGTGCAGTCGGCTAGGACCTCGATCTGCTCGTCCGAAAAGTGTGAAAACGCCTCGAGGAGGCGAAGGCGGTCGACGGTATCCACGGGCTCTCCAATTGTATCTGTTCGGACGTCAGGAAGGAGTGAGTAACTCGAGTTGATCGGGACGAAGATGTTGCCAGGCGGTGCGTTCGACAAGATCGAGCCAGGAAGGGCGGCTGGCACCATCGAGCTGGAGCACGTCGAGATCCCGTTGGGTGATCTCGTCCCAAAGTCGGCGCTCGATCGCGGCTTGGAAGGTGGGATCGGTTGAGCGCAGACCATCGGAGCGAAGCGAGTCGACAATGGGTACGTGTACCAAAAGGTCGTAGGTTTGCATCCAGCCGTCAAGTAAACCTTCGAGCATGGGTTGGCGACCCGCGGCGAGGAGGAGGTAGACGTAGTTGTCGAGTGCGCTTCGGTCGCTGATCACCATTTCATGCCGATCTTGCGCCACCAATTCATCTGCGATTTGGGCATGTAAGATCCACGACTGCGCCGCAATGGTCGTTCGGCGGTTGATTGGCAACGGACAACGCCGCGCGACCTCGTCAACGACATCGAGGGCAACGTCACGTGCTTTCAAGCGGGCAGCCAGGCCGTAGCAGAGCGTGGTTTTTCCCACACCATGGGATCCGATGAATGCGAGCTTGAAAGCGGGGGTGTTGGTCATGGGAGGTGTTTGGCAGTGAGGCTTTGTTCGATAATTCCGAGCGCGTGATCGAGCTGACGATCGGTGATGATCAGTGGTGGAACCAACTGCACGACCCGGCCTTCTGGACCACCCGCGAGCAGGAGTACACCGCGTGATCGGCACGCTTGCACCAATGTCCGAGCAGCCGGAGCATCTGAAAGTTCGACGCCCCATAGTAGCCCGCGACCGCGCACCGCGACCACCGAATCAGATCGTTCGGGCCAGATCGCCAGCCGTTGGGCCAGGGCGACATGGCGTGCTGAGGTGCGACCAACTAGGTCCTCGTGCTCGATGATGTCGAGGGTCTCGAGCGCCGCGGCGCATGCCAATGGGTGGGCCACGAAGGTCGCGGTATGCCGTGCTTCACCGGGCGCCTGCCAGGCGGCCATGATGGACCTCGGTGCGAGAACGGCTCCAAAGGGAAGGCCGCCACCAATCGCCTTTCCGCAACACAGTAGATCCGGGCAAGTATCTTCGTTCTCGACGGCGAAAAACCGACCGGTTCGGCCGGCACCGGTGAAGATCTCGTCGACGATCAGCAGTGTACCGTGGTCCCTGCAGGTTGCGGACACCTGGCGGAGCCATCCAGGTGGGGGGATCAGAACGCCTTCACGGCCCACGATCGGCTCGACGAGAACCGCTGCGATCGACCGATTTCGGAGCGCATAGTCGATGTCAGGGATTGGTGCACCGAAAGGCAGCCGAACGAGATGATCGTGAAGGTACATCTCGAAGGGTCTGCGGAATGCCGGGCGAGATGTGGCGGCGAGCGCACCGAGCGTCAGTCCGTGGTACGAGGGATCGAAGGCGAGTAGGGTCGACCGGCCGGTGTGGAGGGCAGCAGTTTTGAGGGCGATTTCGACCGCATCGGCACCACTCACCGAAAAATAGGTTTGGGCTTCGTCAAAGGGCGCCAGCGCGCGCAAGCGCTGAGCAAGGCGGATTCGCAAGGGGTGTGCCGCAGCGTCGCCGAGGCCATGGATCAGCGTTTCGCTCTGCCGGCTTACCGCGGCCACAACGCGCGGATGGCGATGGCCGACCGCCGCAACGCCAAAGCCGCTGGTCAGGTCGAGGTAACGGTTGCCATCGACGTCGGTGACCGTGGCCCCAGAAGCCTCCCGCCACAGAATGTTCGGCTCGTTCGCGATCGTGTTGATTCCGGGCGCCTCGAGATCGGCGAGTGATCGCGAGAGGCGACGCGCAATGGGTCCAGGCGGCGGAACGCACATTTTAGGCAGGTCGCCGCGGCGATGGATGTCGTCGTTCACAGGCGCTGACGGTTGGCCAAGGATCGGCCGAGCGTCACCTCGTCGGTGAACTCGATATCGCCGCCGACCGGCATGCCGAAACCCAAGCGTGTCACGTTGATTCCGCGCGGTTTGAGCAGGCGTGCCAAATAAAGGGCCGTAGCCTCACCTTCGACATTCGGATTGGTTGCGATGATCACTTCTTCGACGCCTTCCAGGCGGGTGAGAAAGCTGTCGATGGCCAGACGCTCGGGTCCGATTCCGCGTTGCGGGGATAGCGCGCCGAGGAGTACATGATAGTGGCCACCATATTCACCAGTTCGTTCGATCGGCGCGATATTGAACGGTTCCTCGACGACACAAATGCGGGTCGTGTCACGTTGCTGGTCAGCACAAATCAGGCAGGGGTTTCGGTCGGTGATGGCGTTGCATTGGCGGCAATGAAAGAGCTTGTCTTTGACGTCGAGTAGCGCCTGCGCCAAGCTCTCTGCTTCCCGTCGGTTTCGGCGCAGCACATGGTGGGCAAGTCGTGTCGCCGTCTTTGGGCCGATACCCGGCAGACGCGAAAGCTCGGCGACGAGCTGGCTTAGGGGGTCGGACACGGCGATCGGAGTCTTCTACTAGAACAAATTGGGCATGCTCGCTGCCAACGAGCCGACCTGATTGCGAAGCTTCTCGTCGATCTTGCGATTGGCTTCATTGACGGCCAACACAACCAAGTCAGCCAGCATCTCGACGTCGTCGACCGCATCTTCCTCGATCGTGGCTCCAAGGAGTTTCTTGTGGCCGTTCATTCGCACCGTTACGACGCCACCGCCGACCGTGGCTTCGACCACAGTCTCGGTCAGCTCCTTCGTCATTCGCGATTGCATCTCTTCAGCTTGCTTCAACAGCTTGCGCATGCTCATCTTCGAGGCTCCATGATCAACCAGACGATCGGGTCCGGATGGGGTGTCACGCGGAACGGTTCAAGAGAAAAAGTCCGAGAGGAAATCAGGACAAGGTAGGGACAGGTCTAGGATTTAACCGAGTCGGTCTCGAGAGGTTCGATGCTCTCCACGGTCCCATCGGTGAAGACATCGAGAAGGGCTTTGACAGTAGGGTGATTCGGAACCGGTGTTGTTTCGGGATGGCTGCCGTTGACTTGTCGTGGTGCAGCGCTGTCTTGGGTGGGCTCGTTATTGACGTTTCGTTTCGATGGGCTCGATGGGCTCGATGCGCTTTTGATGCTCTGGGTCGACCAGCGGCTATCGGGACCCCAAAGTGTTTCGACGGCCTGATCAAGAACCGTGGCATTGGCAGGGCGCTCGAGGGCGGAAGCAAGAAGCGCGTCGCCCTGTGGAATTCCGATCGTGAGCATGCCATCGGCGAGGGATAGATCAGCTCGCCGGAGGAGGGGTACCAGCGGCGGACGGCGTTCACGGATAGCGCTGAGTAGATCCGCGGTGTTGGCGCCATTTGTGGACAAGGTGATTCGGGGAGGAGAAACAGGCTCTTGTTGCGGTGCCTCGGGACGCGAAGTGTTCGGCGTCGCTTTCGTCTCAGGAGCCGAGGATCCTAGCGCTTGTGGTGCGGATGTTCGGCCAGAGGACTTGGTGCTGGGTGCAGCGCCGACTGACCATTGCGGAGATTTCGATGGGGTCGCCGAAGGGTTGGGCGCCGCGCGCCGATCCCCTGCGCCAGCGTTGCCTCGAGGGCGCTGATTTCCAGGTCCTGAGCCGCTTCCGCGAGTAGGATTCGGAATGTTGCCTGGATTGGCGAGAAGGTCTTCGATCCGCGTGAGCTTCGGCAGTTCGGCCGCGCGCAGCAGCGTCACTTCGAGCGCGAGGTTTCCAAACTCGCTGCGGCGCACGGTTTCTTCGGCATCGAGCAAGAGGGTCAAGATCCTGAGAAGGTTTTCGTAGCCAGCGGGCCGGACGAGATCAGCGAGGGCGCTCGCTTCTTCGGTTGGCAGGTCGACGACCTCGGCCGAACCCTTCATGCTCAAGTGGAGTGCGTCGCGAAGATAGGCTAAGAATTGGCCGAAGACCTTGTACGGATCCCAGCCGTACCCTTCGATCTCTTGGGTTTGTCCCTGTACGCCGACGCTGTCGCCGACGAGGATGGCCGCGAGGATGCGGCGAAGAACACCCGTGTCCATGCCGCCGATGAGTTGGCCCGCGGCTTCGTCTTGGACCGTGTTCTGGCCGAAGGTCGCCAGCTGATCGAGCAAGGCGACGGCGTCCCGTACGCTGCCTTCTGCTGCCCGCGCAATGAGGCGCAAGGCATTCTCACTGGCCGTAATGGACTCGCGGTTGCAGAGTTCACGCAAGTAGCCCGCGAGCTGGGTGGCCGCAACACGACGGAATTGAAACTGCTGGCAGCGCGAGAGAATGGTCGCGGGTACGGCATCGAGCTCGGTGGTGGCGAAGATAAAGACGAGATGGGGTGGCGGCTCCTCGACAATCTTGAGCAGGGCGTCGAATGCCTGACGCGAGAGGCGGTGAACCTCATCGAGGACCACCACTTTGTAGCGTTCATTGGCGGGTGCGTAGCGTAGGCTTTCGGTAAGTTCACGAACCTGCTCGACTTTGGAGTAGGTCGCGGCATCGACCTCGATCACATCGAGATCGCCGCCCGCTGTGATTTCGGTACACGAGCGGCAGTCGTTGCAAGGGTCTGCCGTGCCTTGCTCGGCCCGGGTTGGGCAGTTGAGGGCCTTCGCGAGGACGCGCGCCGTCGAGGTCTTGCCGACACCGCGGATGCCAGAAAAGATATACGCCTGCGCGATCCGGTCCTCGGTGAGGGCATTGCGCAGCGCGGTGACAATCGGCTGCTGTCCGACCAGACTATTGAAGTCTTGGGGACGCCATTTTCGAGCGAGAACCTGGTAGGTCATTATCGGTGGCGTTTTCCTAGCGCCGCTCGTGAGATCCGGCATTGGCAGATGAAGGGCTCCGGTTTGACTGCGGCACTCGGCCGTATACCTTATCGCTGCTCCCTTCCGGGCCTGACGAGGTTCGATACCGGTCGATGCACAGGACCCGAACCCTTCATCGGCCAATGCCGGACTATAGAGTCTATGACCACCCGTCGCGCGACGCAAGACGATATCGTAACCAGGATCCGCCACCTCCAAGTTGGCAGCTGGTCAAAGCCGCCCCAAGCCTGGGCGTGGGTCCGCCTCGTGGGCTTGTATCTGGCCTCGGCACCGCTCAAATGCCGGAGACATCGATTTCTGCGGCGATCCTTATCTTTTTCGGCGAACTCAGGCAGGTTAAAGCCGCCGATTCGTTTGAATCGACGGCTTTTCGCGCAAGTCCGGCGTAGCTCGGCGTTAGCCGGGTGGCCCGGTGGCCATCGTTGCCAAAGTCCGGCGTGCTTGGAGCAGGATCTGCGTCGAAGGATGGGTGGACCCCAGCCGGAGGGTCAGGCGGCGGGCATGATGGACCACGCGGCCGGGCACGTTGATGATCCAGTAGCGGATGGCCTTCATGCGCTTGGTCACCCAATCCACCCCTAGCACCAACTGCTTCATCAGCGAGTTGAGGTTCAATGACAGGATCATGGCGCCCCACCACGCAGCATTGGCGCCAAAGTACTTCGAGGGGAGGCTCCCGCCGGCCAAGTCATCCTTCATGACCGCATGGGCCTCTTCGCTCTTGCCGCACCGTTCCCGAAGCCACCAGATCACCTCGTCGCCGTCGAGATCCAGGTTCGTGACCACACCGAAAAGTTTGAAACGACGAGGATGATCCTGGTCCTGGTAGTCGATCACCGGAAACGGGAGAGCGGCTTGGTCGCTCTCCATACCCTCCAGCTCGAGCTGGGCCAAAGGCTCGCGAATGGCCAAGAACCGATACGTTGGACCGTCTTTCTTGCGCGCCGATTCGTTGGGGACGAAACACACCTCGGCCCATTCCTGGTCCGTATCCACGAGCTGATCGCCTCGCCGCCGCAGCAGCGGCTGCCAGGCTCCTTGTGCCACATCGTAAACAGCTGTGCGAAAGGCCGAGGTCACATCGGCCCCCACCGCGAAGTCGATGACCCCGAATCGCTCGTTCTTGCCTTCGGCGCAGTAACGCAACAGATCCCATTGGTAGCCCGCCGTGTCCGAGCGCATCGCTACCTTTTCGACGCCCTCGGGCAGGCTCGCCAGACTCTCTTGCAGGATCCGCAACTGCTCGAAACCGGCCGGCACATTGCCGTCGCGGAACTCTGAGTGAACCACCACCTGCTGCTCGGCCCACCACACATTCAGTGGCTGGTACGCCCGGAACTTCTTGTAGCAGAACAGCGCTTCTTTCTTCTGCGTCTCGATCAGAGTGGCGTCCATGTCCAGCGTAGCCATCGACTCCTGCTGATGCCGCTGCAGAAAGCCAAGGCAGTCCCGATTGATCTTGGACAATCCCTTAAGCGCCGCGGTCGGCGACGGGATGAAGGCCCGGCCTGCCTCCCTGGATTCCTCCTCCTTCGAATCGTGAAACGACACCAAGAATCGGCGCAACGACGAGATCGACGGTACCTTACGATCCGTCGATTTGCGCCAGCGGCGCTCCCGCTCGCGCCGTGCGGCGCGCGGCATTCCGAAGGCCTCCGTGCGGTGCAGGATCAACGCGAAGCCATCGTCGCCTTCGAGCTTTGCGAGATCCTCCACGCATTGGCCCCCCGCCAGGTTGAGCAGGATCAGCGTCGTCAACAATTGCTCCACGCTCCAGCCCTGCGAGCTGCCCTTGTGTCCGAGGTGCCGGGCGATGGAGTCGCGCAGACCCACTATGTGAGCGAGATCCAGGTAGATCGGAAGACCCCCGAGACCCGTTAGGGTCGTCTTCCTGGTTTCATGATCGAGCTGGTATGGAAGAACGCCTTGTGCCACCATGTCTTCACCCCGTTGGTGATAGGTCGTTGTTGGTACCTTGACCTTAACCCCTGTGTTTACAGGGGACCAGCGGGGATCCTAGTTTTTTGGTGGTGGATCAAGGGTAAGCGATGACGCCTGAGCGATGTTGCGCAGTCGAGGATCGAAGCGAACGACGAAACAGAAAATCGATGTTGGGCGACGCATTTTGGATGCAGCGGGCATTGGCACTGGCCGAAACGGCATCGTTGCATGGCGATGTACCGGTCGGCGCGGTGGTGGTACGTGACGGCGCCGAGATTGGACGTGGATGCAACCGCCGAGAGGTCGATCGCGACCCTTTGGCGCATGCGGAGCTTCTGGCGATCGGTGCCGCGGCTGCCGTGGCTGGCGAGTGGCGGCTGACCGATTGCACCCTCTACGTGACCTTGGAGCCGTGTGCCATGTGTGCGGGCGCTTTGGTCAGCAGCCGAATCTCGACCGTGGTGTATTCGGTCGATGATCCCAAGGCGGGTTATTGCGGGTCATTGGGAAACCTGGTCGAAGATCCGCGCTTGAATCACCATGTCGAGGTCCG
This sequence comes from Candidatus Multivoradales bacterium, assembly GCA_965250305.1. Taxonomy (GTDB): domain Bacteria; phylum Acidobacteriota; class Thermoanaerobaculia; order Multivoradales; family J023; genus J023. The sequence continues at coordinate 813,431 of CBDFNS010000020.1, forward strand.
GCGAGGTATTATGGCGTCGTCGAGCCGGCGATTGCTGCGTCGCTTCTTTGCGAGCCTGCGCGAGCGCCGTCGAGGAAACCGTGGTTCGTCCGCCAATCCCGACAGCCCTTTGACATAACAAGCTTGCGGAGAGGTGACCGAGTGGCTTAAGGTGCACGCCTGGAAAGCGTGTGTAGGGGAAACTCTACCGAGGGTTCGAATCCCTCTCTCTCCGCCAATCATTGATCTAGATCGAGAATCAAGGCGTCCGTGGCCAAGCCCGGACGCTTCGATACGACCAGAGCGGCAGCGTTGGCCACCGGCCAGCCACCGTCGCCAAGGCCTCGTCGGAGAGGTGCCGGAGTGGTCGAACGGGGCGGTCTCGAAAACCGTTGACCATGCAAGTGGTCCGTGGGTTCGAATCCCACCCTCTCCGCCATTTCGCTTCGAGCAATCGAAGCTGAGCCCGGGCCGGAACTTCAACCGGCCCGAATCGAGTTGACGGATCATGGATCTCAAGTTACACAGCGCGGTTATGGGCGACGCTGCTCTGCTCGGCCTGCTCAACCGATTCGTGCACGACGCCCACGTTCAGGTGCGACCCGATCAATTTCGGGCAACCGAGCCGGATGAACTCGCCGCATGGTTCCGGGGCCTTTTGGAGAAGCCGAGCGTCTGCATTTGGATTGCCGAAGTAGACGGTAGCCCCGCGGGCTACATTTCGACTGTTGAGTTCGAGCGACCTCGAAATGCGCTGTGCGAGGCTCGACGGTGGATCGAGATCGACAACGTTGCGGTGGACCCAATGTACCGACGTCGCGGTGTCGGGCGAGCGCTGGTAGACGTGGCGGTTTCCGCGGCCTTGGCGGACGGCGTCGCTGAAGTCGAACTCACTTCCTGGGCCTTCAACGAAGGTGCCCATTTGTTCTTCGAACGGCTGGGCTTCCGAGCAAAGAAGATTGGATACGCGCTTCGCGATAAGGTCGGTAACCACGACGTAGATTCGGCCGTACGATCAACCGTCTTGACGGACACAGCGCGTTTCGGCTAGGGTCGGCGGTCCGGCCTCTGTGCGTCTTGATGTGGCGGAGAGGATGCGGGGTAGCGCAGGAAAGCGGAATGGCCCGAATGTCTTCCGGAGTTCGCGCATAGATTTGAGATCGCGTAGATCTGAGAGTACGGCCGTAACGACCAGGTTCGGTACGGCAATCGATAACGACGGCGCCGCAACTGCGACGCTGAGCCTACGAGAGAAGGACGATCGCCGTGAAGCGTACGTTCCAGCCCAACAATCGTCGCCGCAAGAAGAAGCACGGCTTCAGAAACCGCATGAAGACCGCTCAAGGTCGAGCTGTGATCGCGCGTCGCCGTCGCAAGGGTCGTAAGCGACTAACCGTTTGATCGCATCTCGGTGACTCAGCCGAGGACCAAAGCGCCTGGCGAATTTGAAGCAAAGAAGGCAACGCAGTGCCTTCGTCCTTCGGACCGGGTGCGTCAGCTTTTGGCGTACACCCGATGCTACCGTGCGGGCCAAAAGCGGCATGGTCGTTTGATTTCACTCCATGTCCACGCCAATGACCACAACCATGCACGCCTTGGTATTACGGCCAGCCGCAAGGTTGGTAATGCGGTGATTAGGCATCGGCTCAAGCGGTGGTCGCGCGATGTATTTCGGCGATGGCCAGCGCGTGAGCAATTGCAACCGGTCGATATCGTCGTGCATCTCAAGCCTCAAGCCGCGGCAGCCAGTTATGGTCAATTCCGAGAAGAGTTCGAGCGGCTCATGAAGTCGTTCATGATGCGCACCGACTCGGGTGTGAGGCGCGGGTGACGACCGTTTTGATTTCATTGTTACGGGGCTACAAGCGCGTACTTTCGCCGCTTCTGCCTCGCGCGTGTCGATTTGCTCCGACATGTTCAGAGTTTGCGGTCCTGGCGCTGGAGCGTCATGGGACCATTCGCGGGGGCGCGCGCGCTGCTTGGCGTCTGCTTCGTTGCCACCCATTCCATCCCGGGGGAATCGACCTGCCTTAGCAGGTGGGCCTCCGTAGCTGATCAAAGAGGATTGCAGGACCGTGGAGAACCGTCGGCTTTTTCTTGCCGCTTTTTTGTCTTTGGCTGTGGTCGTGCTGTGGGGCCGATTTGTACAGCCGCCGTCAGTCCAGGCGCCGGTTGATCGGTTCGATGCTGCGCCCACAGCGGAGGGCGCGACCGAGCGGCTTGCCGCGCCCTTGCAGCCAACGGCGTCGGCGGCGTCGGCGGGGTCGGCTCCTCGCGCGGACGATACCGATATGCCGATCCTTTCCGATGGCGCGTCGGAATCGGATGCCGTTGCGATGGTGGAGGTTGTCGAGCTCGAGGAACGAGCGACGGTAGTCGAAACGCCCCACTACAAGGCATCCTTCAGCAATCGGGGTGCCCAGCTTGTGTCGTTGGTGCTCACCGACGAGTTCACCGAATCAGGCGATCCCATCGAGATGGTCCGCGAGCGGGGAGGAGAGGATCCATATCCCTTTGGATTGGTGAGTCCAGCGGGTTCGCCGGATGCGCTCAACGATGCGCTCTTCGTTCTGAATCGGTCCAGCGATGCCGCGGGCGCGACCGAACTTCGGTATGAACACCGAAGCTCGCTCGGGGCTGTAGTCAAGACTTTTCGCATTGAGGCGAACGGTCTCATCGAGGTCGAGGCTGCTGTGGAGGGACGCCGCGATTGGGCGGTCCTCATCGGCCCGGGCTTGCGCAACCCTGACGAAGAGAAGTTGGGCAATCGCTGGTTGCAACGGATGGTCGTGCTGGTTCGTGGCAAGGACGAAGAAAAACTGCTGCCGAGCAAGCAGGATGTGCCGTCGCTAGCGCCAGCGGCAGGGCTTCAGTGGGCCACCCTCGAGGACAACTACTTCCTGACCGCGATCGTTCCTTCATCCTTGCAGTTGGTCACGGTAGCTCCTGTGGGCCAAAAGGCTGGGTTGGATCATGCGAGTCGGTTCATCTACGGCAATACGGATGGTGCTTCGGGAGAGGAGTTGGCAGAGGAGCAGGCGTTGCTGCTGAGCAACGGTGGGGAGCCGGTTCGGTTTCTGTCGTATTTCGGCTCGAAGCGGTTCGATCAGTTGGCGGCCCTGCCCTATGGATTTGAGAAGACGGTGCGGTGGGGCTTCTTCAGCTTCGTAGCGCGACCGATGTACTACGGGTTGCGGTGGATCCACGAACGGATTCCGAACTACGGTTGGGCGATCGTCTTGATGACGATGGTGATCAAGCTGCTGTTCTTCCCGCTGACGCACAAGAGTCAGAAGTCGATGGCGAAGATGCAGGAGATCAATCCGCAGGTTCAGGCGTTGCGGAACAAGTTCCGGCCGAAGCTCAAGGACAAGCAAGGGCGACCCAATCCAGAAGCGCAGCGGCAGATGAATGAGGAGATGCTGGCGCTCTACCGTAAATCAGGGGTGAATCCAGCGAGTGGCTGCTTGCCGGTCTTGATTCAGATTCCTGTGTTTTTCGCGTTCTTCAGGCTGCTTTCGACATCGGTGGAGCTGCGAAATGCGGCATGGATTGGCTGGGTCAAGGATCTATCCATCCCGGATCCGTGGTACTTGTTACCCCTGTTGATGCTTGTTACGTCAGTCTTACTTCAACGGATGACGCCGCCTCCACCGGATCCGATGCAGCGTCGAATCATGCAGATGTTTCCGATCATGTTCGGCTTCTTCGCGATCACGTTTCCCAGCGGTCTGGTGCTTTACTGGCTGACGAACAACCTGCTTTCGATGGCGCAGCAGGCTTACTACCTCAAGAACAAGAACAAGAACTAAAGCCGAGCGTCCCTGCTTGGGTAACGAGCGGGTGGTCGAGTGGCAATAACGACTGAGGCCGATGGTGATGTCACGGAAATTCTTCAGCGGCACGAGTTTGGAACAGGCAGTGCTTGCGGCAGCCAGACACTACGAGCTAGAGCCTGGGGAGATCGCATACTCCCTACGGGACAAGAAGCACGGCTTCTTGAGCGTACGGCGAAAGTTCGTGATCGAAATCGATCCACTTGCGCCGGAAAGGCCAGCGGGTGAAGAGGCGGCATGGGAGCCGAAGTTGGCAGGGCGTGCCAGTCGCAGCCCAGCCCCCACGGGACCTCCTGCTGGTGTATCTCCCGCAGGATCATCTCCGAGAGCGGCAACGCCCGCTGACGTGGCTAGGCCGAGCGAGGGAGAGGATCCGCCGGCGGGTGGACCCGTGCAGCGGGACAAGCCGCTCGAAGAGCGACGCGGACGGAGTCCTTCCCGGGCAGAGAATGGGCGAGGGGAGGCCGATGCGCCTATGAAATCCGACCAGGAGCCGCGCGAGCGGAAGCCTCGTCCCGCTCCCGTAACGGACGATGCATTGGAGGCGGCCGACATGGCCCTGGGTGATGTGGCGGACTTTCTCTTCTTCGACATGCAGTGGGATATTCGACTCGATGAAGACGAAGTCGTCCATATCGAATTGGGCGGCGATGACAGTCACAAGATCATCGAGGAAGACGGTCGGTTGCTACGGTCCATCGAGCATCTTCTGCCCCGTCTGATTCGGAGCAAGCTCGGGCAGGGCGTAAGCTGCACCGTCGATTGTGAAGGCTTCAAGGAAGCGCATGAAGAACACCTTCGCTCGCTGGCAGTGCGGGTGGCCGAGGAAGTGGCAAGCAGTCAACGGTCGAAGTTGCTGGAGCCGATGACACCAGCAGACCGACGCCTGATACACGTTTCCCTGGTTGACGACCCAAAGGTGGAGACCGAGAGTGAGGGGCGCGGCTTCAAGAAGCGCGTGCGCATCGTGCCAGCCGAATCAGACGAAGGAATGGGCTATTGAGCCGTTTCACGTGAAACACATCTGAATTCATCGAGTGGTGTTTCACGTGAAACAGTCTGACCCGAAGTAGTCGGGAGTCTCGATGGGGGCAACATTACCGGCGCTCAGCGCCGCTGCGTTCGCGGCGCATTTGAAGCCAATCGCCGCTGCGATGATGTCTCCGGCGGAATCAGCCGAACCCGGCAACTGCATCGAAACCGCGAACCATGGAGCGGGCTCGATCCTCTCTGCCGCCACCATCGCCGGCCTCTATGCGCACTACTGCGTCCTTCGCAAGTGGAACGTCCGGCTTTCTTTGATCGGTCCCGGTACGGCGAACGAAGTGCTAACCCGCCATTACGGTGAGAGCCTTGCCGGCCTCTCGCTTCTCGATCCAGGAGCATTGACTGTTGTTGATCTTGGGTCGGGCGCCGGGTTTCCTGGCTTGGTGCTTGCCGCGGCACGGCCCGATCTCTCGGTGATTCTCGTCGAGGCTCGTCAGCGGAAGTGGAGCTTTCTGCGTACCGCAATTCGCCACGCTGAAGAGGCGATAAACGCAGTGGGCGAGCCGTCTTCCTCGTTGTCCTGTACCGCACTCAATGTTAGGATCGCGAGGCCGCTACCGCCAGGTCTTCCGGACAAGTTTGACGTCGTAACCAGCCGGGCGGTTCACCTGACCGAAGATCTGCTCGGGGCCTTTCTCGAGCGCCGACGCACGGTGAAGCTTCTCCTTTGGCGGGGCTCAGACGGCAACGATCCACCGGCAGGTATCAAGATACGAGCCCAGAAGGCCGTCGTCGGGACCCGCCATCGGCGAATCGTGTTGGCGCAAGCGAACGAATAACACCCCTGCCGCGCGAATTCGGGCGTTCTTGCGCCATCGCCGTAACTTCACCCAAAGACGCTGATGCCAAGTGGTTGGCTGGGCGCGAGGACCGAGCATCAACCGATGGAAGCAACGTTGAATCCCTCTCCCCCGACGGTCGTGTCAGAGCCACGGATGCGCAACGCCACGGTGATGGCGATCGCCAATCAAAAAGGTGGCGTCGGCAAGACCACGACAACGATCAATCTCGGCTCCGCGCTCGGGGTCTTCGATCGCAAGGTCCTCATCGTCGACGCTGATCCACAGGGCAACGCATCCCGCGGACTCGGAGTCGAGGCCGGAGCACCCAATCTCTACGATGTCCTGGCTGATGATCAGCCGATCGACGACGCGATACGTGCGACCTCGTTTCCTGGGCTGAGCGTTCTGCCTGCGAATCGCGAGCTGGTGGGTATTGAGGTGGAGTTTGTTGGTGACGAAGGTTGGGAGCGTCGGCTTCGCTCCGTGCTCGATCCCATTCGCACCGCTTTTGATTACGTACTCATCGATTGCCCCCCTTCGCTCGGCCACTTGACGGTCAGTGCCCTGGCGGCGGCAGATGAAATTCTCGTTCCCTTGCAAAGCGAGTACTTTGCACTCGAGGGAATCAGTGAGCTGGTGGCAACCGTAAGAAGGGTGCAAGGCCGAATCAATCCCGATTTGACCATCGGCGGTGTGATCTTGACCATGTACGACGATCGGACGAACCTGTCTCGCGATGTTGCAGAAGAAGCGAGGCGGCACTTCCCTGACCGTGTGTTCCGCACGGTCGTGCCGCGCAACGTGCGCCTTGCGGAGGCGCCGAGCCACGGACTCCCCATCCTTCAGTACGACGTCAAAAGCCGAGGTTCGTTGGCCTACCTTGCGGTCGCCCGAGAGCTGTTGGGGCGGGCGTCGTGAGCGGGCGCCGACGAAGCCTTGGACGGGGCCTCGATGCGCTTCTGGGTGCGCAACCGCCAGCGCAGCCAGCAGACGGGCAGCCTCCAAAGGCCGTCCAAGAACTGCCAATTGATGCACTGGTGCCCAATCGCGACCAGCCCAGAAGCCGTTTTGACGAAACGGGTATCGGCGAGCTATCGGCCTCGATCCGTACCCAAGGCATCATCCAGCCACTGGTGATCACGCCAGCGAGCGATGGGCGCTACACGATCGTCGCAGGAGAACGTCGCTGGCGAGCAGCGACCGCGGCCGGGTTGACCAAAGTTCCGGTGGTCGTTCGAGATGTGGCGGACGGGCGGGAGCTTCTCGAGCTTGCATTGGTGGAGAACCTCCAGCGCCAAGACCTCGATCCTATCGAGGAGGCCGAGGCGTACCAGGCACTGGCTGAGCAATTTCAGCAATCGCACGAAGCGATCGGCAAGCAGGTGGGAAAGAGCCGTCCGGCGATTGCCAACAGCCTTCGCCTGCTTCGACTTCCGGTCGCTGTACGGGACTTGATCCGAGATGGACAGCTCACTGCGGGGCAGGCGCGCCCTTTGCTGGCGTTGGGCGAGCCCGAGCGCCAGACGGCATTGGCAGAGCGTGCGATCCGTGAGAAGCTCTCAGCGCGAGATCTGGAACGCATTTGCGCTGGCCAAGCAGCGGTGTTAGCGCCTGAGAAGCCAGAGCCACCGCCGGTTGATCCCAATACCCGCGCCGCAGTCGAGAGTCTGACCCAGCAACTCCAAACACGGGTCGAGATTGTTCGAAGGAGACGCGGTGGGCAAGTGCGCATTCACTTCCATTCCGAGGATGAGTTGATCCGCCTGTACGAGGCACTGACACAGGCGAAAGGGGACGATTGATGTTCAAGGGCGCGACCTCGTCGCAGGGCGGCGATCTCAACGGCTTTCTCGATGCAGGCAGCCGGATGAGTGGGACGCTCACGTTCGAAGACACATTCCGCATCGATGGCCACTTCGACGGCACCATCAACGCAGCAGGGGACCTCATTGTTGGAGAGGGCGGAGAGGTCGAAGCGGAGGTCACCGCGCGAAGGGTGTTCATCTCGGGGACCGTCCGGGGTTCTGTTCGAGCACTCGATCGCCTCGAGATCACGAAGATCGGCAAGGTATTCGCCGACTTGACGACCCCGTCCCTCTCGGTGGAAGACGGTGCGTTTTTGGAGGGCCGGTGTTCCATGAATCGGGCAGGTGCAGAGTCGAAACAACGACCCTCCAACGTCGAATCGATCACCGCCGTCAAGAAGACCGGAGCCTAGCAGCCAGAAGCAAGACTCGAGCCGCGCTACGAGATGTCGTCTAATAAGAATCAAACAAGTAGTTTGTTTTTAGCGCGTTACGGAGTTTTGTTCGGTCGAGAGGCGAGCGCTTCGAACGAAGGAACGAAGGTCAGCGGATGTCGGGCCAGGAACGACCCATCGAAGGCCGAAGTGAGAACGACACCGTCGAGATCTTCCGCGATCGGGAATCCCAGGCCATAGAGTAGGGTCGGTGCTAGGTCAACGAGATCCGCTTGATCCAAGATCGTACCTGCCCGAACACCCTGGCCGAGCATCATCAGGAGGCCTCGCGGTCCCCGACGGGAAAAGCCTTGGATTCCGGGCTGGCGCAGGATTGCCTGCCAGATCTTACGCAAGCCGTAAGGTCCTTCTGTGCCATGAGTCGACATGACGATCATCAGGCGGGGTTCGGGTAACCGTTCCCATAACTCTGATAGGAAAGAGTCGATGAGGGCGTAGTAGGCGGCCAAGATCGACGCCGCACTGGTGACTCCTTGGGCACTCGAACCGGCAAAATGGACGGCCTCGTGCGCGCCGTAGAATTGCCGCGATACCGCTTCAAGCCCAGGGAGCATGAGAAAGGTCGCCGCTGGCGGCGGGTCTTGCTCCAGCAAGAACCCGGCGATGGACTTTCGCCAGAGATCTCCAGCAACCTGGTCGAGAAGGAAAGCTGGTGGTTGATCGCCAAAACGACCCGCGATATCGGGGTCAATCTCGGATCGACGCGTACGAAACAACCGTGCGCGTTCCCCAAGCTCGGGAGGTGCCCAGGCCGTTGGGTCCGAGGAACCGGCGAAAAACTGTTCCGAGAGTACGGATTGGCTGACTTCCGAGATCGGGGCGGATAGCGGCCAGCCCACCACGGCGGTCGGCACCCCGAGGCGAGGCAGGATTTCCCAAAGGGCCTGGTCCCGTCGGGCGCGGGCGTCCACCGGCCGATCAAGCCGCCAAGTTCCCCATTGTCGGAAGCGGATCGCTGCTGGAAGCAGGCTTAACGGCTGCCCCCGGTGTGCAAACGGTGCTGCGAAGAGGGCAGAGCCCACAACCCCATGCTTATAGGGGTACTTGCCTGTTGCCGCGGTCGTCCAAAGCGGTCCCCGCACTGCGGGCAAGAGCGTGGCCAGACGGCCCGATGCGCCTTCTCGCTGAAGCCGCGCAAAGAACGGCAAATGGCCAAGCTCAGCCAATGGCAGAACTGCGTCCAAAGTCGCCCAATCTAATCCCACCGCCAAGACATACGGGCGGTTCTCGTGCTCTACGGTGGTCGCACGCGGTGCGGGGACAATGGCCGGCCGAAAGGCATCTCGTCGCTCGAAGGCGACGTAGATCGAAAGAACTGCCAGCAAGGCCAGCAGGCCGATACTCTTGGGACCGTAGGGGCGTCGACTCAGCCGGTGAAGGAGCGCTGTGTAGAAGGCCACGACAGCACTCAACGTCATCAAGATGCCAAGCTTTAGCAAGCGGCGGTTGATTCCCGGCGGCAGAAAGAACGAAAATCGAGATGCGTGGACCCACGCACTCACGGCGGTCAGCGCCACCACAAGCGTCAGGGTCCAGGGAAGAACCGCGCGCGCACGGAGCGCCCGACCCCAAGTAAACGGAAGGTGGATCGCCAGGCTTAGTAGGCCCAACAACGAGCCGTAGATACCCACCGCGCGCGCAACAAGCCCGGGAGCGAAAGACAAGTGAGGGTTCAAAAAGAACAACAAGCCGGCCAGCTGGGCACCGGCCAGGACCCCTGGAACGAGCGCGAAGGCCACGACCTGGAACGTGACCCAGCGGCCTCGGTTCGGTTCACCGCGAGTGACCGCTTGGGCGCGCTCCGCGAGCCGAGTGCGGTTGCTCGTCGCCATAGCCAGTTCCTGTGCGGCGCACTCGGGTCAGCGATTCAGCGTGGAGCCCAATCGCCGCTGCGCGCCAATCGGCGTAAGTCTTGCAACACCCGAACTTGCGCCAAAGCCGCGAGAGATTCGCGCGTTGCGGTCCACTAGATGAGGAAGATGTCTCGATCGACGTGCAGCGAGATATCCCAATTGTAGGTGGTAACGATCAAGTCGAGAGGTACCGTGAAGGAGACATCCATGACCACCCGGTTCGGATATTTCTTCACCTTGACCTCCTTCTTTGTCACCGGCAGGTTGAGCTCCTGAGCCCGTTGGACAATGAAGGTCTGGTACTGCTTCACGGTTCCGCGTGGCATGAGCTGCGCGGCGTCTTCCATCTTGTCCTTGAGCTCGATGGTCGCGATCTTGATTGGGATAACCCGGACCGAAATGAGGATTCCGGCGGCGAGTACGACGGTCCAAATCAAACAGCCGGCCTTGCTCTCACCGCGTTCCGAAAGTAACCGTCGTTGCATGCTCATTATCAGATGTCCTCCGGCGGTACCGTGTCTGAATCCCTCAGCGAACCAGGCGGAGGACGCGCTGCGGTCGCACGCCTACCAGCCAATGCCGCAATCGAACCAGTGTAGAACCGATCATACCCCGAGGAGGGTGCTCTTCGGGTGGTTTCGTGGACCAGTAGATCAACCAAGCCCTGCCCTTGATCATCTCTGCGGGGACGGTGCCCCAAAAACGGGAGTCGTTTGAATGGTCGCGGTTGTCGCCGAGGAAGAAGTAGTGTCCATCCGGGACAGCGTAGGGGCCATAGTTGTCGCGCAGCCGGTACGACTCGGAAAGGAAGTGCGAGCGGGCGTAGACTCGAGGGTCATTGTGGATGGCGTAACTTCGGTCGTTGACGACCTTTCCATCCAGGAGCAGAATCTTGTCGACAATCTCGACCGTATCGCCGGGAAGCGCGACACATCGTTTGACGAAGTCGCGGCCCGGGTCCAGCGGAAACTTGAATACCACGACATCGCCACGCCGGAGCGGTCGCAACGGTAGCAATCGCAGGAGTATGCCTCTCCTCGCGTTGCCGGCGCCAAAGATGAACTTGTTTACCAGGATGTGGTCACCCACAATCAGGTTCTCGGTCATCGAGGTGGTGGGAACCTGAAACGCTTGAACCAGAAAGGTGCGGGCAAACGTCGCGAGCAGGACTGCAATCAAAAGAGCGTCGACATAGGCGCGCAGCGCTGTGACGTAGCGACGCACCCCAGGTTCAACGAATGAGGCGAAAGGTCCGCGACCAGCGAGATTGCGTCACAAATCCGGTGGCGGTCTTGGCGATCTGTGCCAGCTTGTTGCCCCATCCACGCCAGGTTCCGTCTGGGGTTTCGCCGCCGAACGACCAGTAGATCAAGAGCGCCCGACCTTTGATCAGATGCCGCGGTACGGCCCCCCAGTAGCGCGAGTCGTAGGAATGATCGCGGTTGTCGCCGAGGAAAAAGTAATGCTCCTCGGGGACCGTGAACGGGCCGAAGTTGTCTCGCACACGCGCTTGAGGGCGCGGAAACGAGCCACGTGTGGCCGCAGGATCGCCTGTTCGTTGAGTGTAGGTGCTGTCATCAACGGCTTGGCCGTTGATGAAGAGTTGTTTGTTGACCAGCTGGATTTCATCCCCAGGCAAGCCGATACAACGCTTCACCAAGTCGGTTTCCGGCGTCTTGGGTGAGCGGAAGATGACGATGTCTCCACGCCGAACGTTGCGCGCAGGGAGGAGGCCACCGCCCCCGGGACCAAAGACGTAGCGGTTGACGAACAGGTGATCGCCGATCAGCAGGGTCTTCTCCATCGAACCGCTGGGGATGTAGAAGGTCTTGACCAAGAAGGTGTTGGTGAAGCCCAGGAACAGGGCGGCGATCAACAGGGCTTCGAAGTACTCCCGCTGGACCGACTTTGTTGCACCTGGTGTCGCACGCTCGGCGGATCGGGTGCGGCGATCTTCCTTGGTTTTGGTGGTGGCCATGGGCCGAGCAGTCTACCAGTCCCACGGTAGGAGCGGTGCTGGTGTTAGCGCACGTTGACCGGTGTGTGCGAAAGCGAGTATCTTGCCGTTATGGCCGGAATAATCGTCATCACCACCGTCGGAGACGAAGAACAAGCCAATCTGCTTGCACGCGAGCTGGTTGGACGTCGGCACGCGGCGTGCGTGAACGTGTTGACGGGGGTGCGGTCAACCTACCGCTGGCGTGGAAAGATTTGCCGCGACAGCGAGTTCATGCTCGTCGTCAAGACGATGGCCGAAGAGTACGATGCCTTGGTTGAGACGATCCACGAGCTGCACAACTACGATCTGCCGGAAGTGCTTGCCTTTGAGATCGGCCGCGGAGATCCACGGTTTCTCGAGTGGTTGGGTGCAAGCCTCGACAAAGATGCCACCTTCGACGACGACGATGGCGATTTTCCCGATATCGACAGCCTTTGATCCGACGCTGGCTGGCTATTGGCGGGCCGCAACCGCCAGGGCTTGCGCGATGTCGGCTTCCAAGTCTTCGTAGGCCTCGATCCCGACCGAAAGCCGGACCAGGCCATCCGTAATGCCCAGGCTCGCGCGATCGGCGGGTGCTACGGAAGCGTGCGTCATCGCCGCCGGCAAGCTGGCCAAGCTCTCGACACCCCCGAGACTCTCGGCCAGCGAGAAAACGTCGAGTGCCTCCAAGAAGGCCCGTGCTCTGCTGTTGCTGCCGAGGTCGAATGAGATCATCGAGCCGAACGCGCCATGTGCTTGCCGCGCCTGAACATCGTGACCGGAGTGACTCTCGAGACCGGGGTAGAGGAGTCGCGAGACGAGCCCACCGCCCAAGCGCTCCAGCAAGAACGCGGCCATCGCCCGGCCGTTGCGTTCGTGGCGCTCCATTCGAATTGCCAGAGTCCGTAGCCCGCGCAGGACCAAGAAGCACTCGAACGGCGCCAAGATGCCGCCCACCGCCTTCTGTTGGAATGCGAAGTGCTCACCGAGATCGCCATCGGGCACCCGTGCCAGCTTGGCCGTGATGGGATTGCCGGTGGTGACGGCAACCCCGCCCAGCGAGTCGCTGTGGCCGTTGAGGAACTTGGTGGCGGAGTGCACCACGACATCGGCCCCCAACTCGAGTGGACGCTGGTGAATCGGCGATAGAAATGTGTTGTCGACCACCACCATAGCGCCGTGCAGGTGTGCGATCTCCGCGACGCCCGCAATGTCGGTGATCTCCATCAGCGGATTGGAAGGCGTTTCGAGGTACACCATGCGGACATCGCGATGGTTGGACAGGGCCGTCTCGACCTCGTCGAGAGAAGTCGTGTCGATCCAGTGAAACACGATGCCGTAGCGTGCCAACACCTGGTTGAAGTAACGGTTCGTGCCGCCATAGACGTCGCGTGAGACGACTACATGATCACCCGGATCCAACGCTGTCATCAACGCCGAAATGGCTGCCATGCCCGACGCGAACGCGTGTCCCCGCGCGCCGCCTTCGAGGCTCGCCACGTTCTTCTCGAGCGCGCTGCGGGTGGGATTTTGAACCCGTGCGTACTCGTAGGGCGGGTCGTCACGAAGCTCGGGCTGCAGGTACGTCGAGGTCTGGTAGATCGGTACCGTGACCGCGCCCGTCTGATCCTCGGGTCGATCACGTGGGTCGTGGCCCACATGAACGGTGCGGGTAGCGATATGCCGGGCCTTGTGCGAAGACGACTCGTTCACGGTGAGCTCCAGTTGAGAAACGGTGCGGGAAGGGGATTACCGGTCGAGGTGTCCCTTGGATACGTAGCGCTCGGCGGAGTCGGGGAAGATGGTCACCACACGCTTGCCAGGTCCCAAACGTCGCGCAATTTGTAAGGCTGCATGGCAGCTGGCGCCGGAGGAACCACCGACCAACAGACTCTCCGAGCGAGCAATGGCACGTGCGGTCGCGAAAGCGTCGTCGTCGTGAACCATGATGACCTCGTCGATCAACTCGCGGGCGAGAACGCCCGGGATGAATGAAATGCCGATGCCTTCTACCTCATGCGGGCCCGGATCACCGCCTTGCAGAATCGATCCGTTCGGCTCCACTGCCACCAGCAGGCAATCGGGGTTTTTCTCACGCACGAACCGCGCAACGCCGGAGAATGTGCCACCCGAGCCGACGCCGAGCACAACCCCATCCACCTGGCCATTCATCTGTTGCCAAATCTCGGGACCCGTGGTCTCGTAGTGGATATTGGGGTTGCCGGGATTCTCGAACTGTTGGGGTACGTAGGCGCCAGGCAAGCTCTTCGCGATCTCATATGCACGAGCAATGGCGCCCTTCATGCCCTCCTCGCTCGGAGTACGTTCCACCGTGCCGCCGAGGGCCTCCATCAGCTTTTGCTTCTCGATCGAGAAGTTCGCAGGAACACACAGCACCACGCGATAGCCCATTTGCAGACCCACCAGCGCGAGACCAATGCCCGTATTGCCTGCCGTTGGCTCGACCAACGTTCCACCGGGCTGGAGATGTCCGTGTTTCTCCGCCCAACGAATCAAGCCAATGCCTACACGGTCTTTGACGCTGCCACCTGGGTTGAAGAGCTCGAGCTTGGCAAAAACCGAAGCACGCGAGGGCTCGGGAGCCAGGCGTTTCAGCTCGATCATCGGCGTATTGCCGATCAGGTCGGCAACGTTGTCGACACAGGGCGGAGCACAGTCACGAGCGATCTCGAAGGTAGGCATTGAAGAGTCTCTTCCGTTCGCGAGGGCAGGGAAACGAGGCCAGCCGCGTGGCTGTGCGTATTGTAACCGGGAAGTGTCGGGCCGCGAGGGGCTTTAGAGCATGCCGAGCTCGAGCCTGGCAGCTTCGGACATCATGCTCGGGTTCCACGAGGGGTCCCACACCAAATCGACGACCACAGAGCTCACGCCGTCGACACTGGCGATCGTGTTCTCGACCTCGCCCGGAAGGGTACCGGCAACCGGGCAGCCAGGGGGAGGTGGAGGGTCATGGTGCAATCGACGTGCCCCGTATCTTTGATCGCGATGTTGTAGATCAAACCAAGCTGATAGATGTCGACCGGGATTTCCGGATCGTAAACCGTCATCAGGGCCTTGACGATGCTCTCTTCGAGCCCAGCATGATCGAGCGCACCGGTCGCAGGTGCGGGGCCGGCGGACTCTGCCGCGGTGGCCGAACTTTCGGTAGTCGCAAACCGCGTCGTTGGGAAGCTCGTTGTCGTCGCTCATCGTAGTCATGCCTCTGTGGTCACGGGTGTCGTTTTGTCGACGCTGTCCTGGCCCAGCGCGGCGTGGAGCGTGTGCCACGCAAGGGTGGCGCACTTGATGCGAACCGGGTAGTCGCGTACGCCAGCGAGCACTTCGAGCTTGCCCAGGTCCACGGTCGGGGTGTCGGTACCTGTGACCAGGTCCTGGAACTGGCCAAATAGCTGCTCGGCAGCGTCTACGGACATGCCCTTGACAGCCTCTGTCATCAACGACGCCGACGCGGTGGAAATTGCGCAACCGGCGCCCTCGAACCCGACCTCGCGGATGATTCCGTCCTCGACGGCGATCGATACCTGGATACGATCACCACACAGCGGGTTGTGGCCGTCTGCCTGCGCCGTGGCAGGCTCCACGGCGGTTTGGTTGCGGGGACTGCGGTAGTGGTCGAGGATGACCTCTTGGTAGAGTTCGCGCAGATCAGTCATGGGGCGAAGATCTCCACCGCCTTTTCGAGGGCGCCGACCAGCCGGTCGATCTCCTCGCGTGTGTTGTAAAGGCCGAAGGAGGCACGCACGGTCGCTGCCACGCCGAACCGATCCATCAGCGGCTGTGCACAATGGTGGCCAGCCCGAATGGCGACACCCTCGAGATCGAGGATCGTCCCGATGTCGTGGGCGTGAACGCCCTCGACGACGAAGGAAACCACCGCCGCCTTGCCCTCGGCCGTGCCGACAAGGCGGATCGCCGGCATCGAGCCGAGGCGCTCGGTTGCATACACAAGGAGGTCGTGCTCATGGGCCGCAATGGCCTCGAGCCCGACGGATTCGACGTACTCGAGGGCTGCACCCAAGCCGATCGCACCAACAATATTGGGCGTACCGGCCTCGAACCTGTGCGGTGCGACGTTGTATTCCGAGCGCTCGTACGACACAGTTAAAATCATCTCGCCGCCGCCCTGGTACGGAACCATGGCGTCGAGTCGCTCGGCACGGCCGTACAAAAGGCCGATCCCCGTAGGGCCGTAGACCTTGTGGCCCGAGATGGCGTAGAAATCACAACCGAGCGCGCGTACGTCGATCGGCACGTGGGGCGCCGCTTGCGCGCCGTCGATCATGGTGGGAATGCCGCGCTCGCGGGCCGTATCGATCATGGTGCGCACGGGATTGGTGGTGCCGATCGCATTCGACACGTGCACCACGCTGACCATGCGAGTTTTGGGTCCGAGAAGCGCTTCGTACGCGTCGAGATCGAGCGCGCCCTGGTCGTCGACCGGAATGATCCGCAACCGGGCACCGGTCGCCTCGGCAACCATCTGCCACGGCACAAGGTTGGAATGGTGCTCCATGGCCGAAAGCACGATCTCGTCGCCGGCCGAGAGTCGCGGCCGCAAGAAACTCTGAGCGACCAGATTCACGGCCTCTGTGACGCCGCGGACGAAGACCAGCTCATCGGCTTGGCCCGCACCAAGGAACCGTCGGCCCGTCTCTCTCGCCTTTTCGTAGGCGTCCGTAGCACGTTGCGACAACGTATGGACGCCACGGTGGACATTGGCGTAGTTGTGGACGTACGCGTCGGCCACCGCGTCGATCATGGCCTGCGGCTTCTGTGCCGAGGCGGCATTGTCGAGGTATACCAATGGTTTGCCGTGCACGACCTGCGCCAACGCCGGGAAGTCGGCGCGTACGCGCTCGACGTCGAAAGCCTGGTGCATCACTTCTGCCGAGGTGCTCATGGTTTGTTCATCGCTTTTCATGCTCGATCAGGCGCTTGTTGGGCCGGCGATCAAACAGCTTGCCGAACCACGTCGCCCTTGGGCAGGCGCGTAAAGAGGAACTCCTCGAGGTCCTTGCGAATTCGTTCCAACCGGATCTCCTGCAATACCTCGGCCGCGAACGCGTAGGTCAGCAGGCTCTTGGCCGCGTCCTCGCCAATGCCGCGTGAGCGCAGGTAGAAGACGGCCTCTTCCTCGAGGTGGCCCGTAGTGGAACCGTGGGTGCAGCGCACATCGTCGGCGAAAATCAGCAATTGCGGATTGCTCGAGACCATTGCTTTGGGCGATAGCAAGAGGTTCCGGTTGGACTGTTTCGCGTTGGTCTTCTGTGCGTCCTGGTGCACGTGGATGGTGCCGTTGAACACTGCCCGCGACTGATCCTCCATGACGCCCTTGTACAGCTCGTAGCTGTTGCAGTGGGGCTTGGCGTGGTCTACGAACATGTGGTGATCCACGTGTTGGGTACCCCGTCCCAAGTAGAGGCCGTTGAGCGTACACTCGATACCCTCACCATCGAGCATGGCGCGGATGTCGTTGCGCACCAAGGCGCCGCCATGGGAAATCGAGTGCGAAAACAGGTTGCTGCTTCGAGCCTGGTGGCTCTGCTGCATGGCCATGTGAAAGGCGTCGATGGATTCCTGCTGAATCTTGTAGTGATCGATTACCGCATCCGGCTCGGCCACGATTTCGGTCACGGGGCAGGTGAAGTAGACCTCGCCCCCAAAGCCGGCATAGGTCTCGATGATGGTCACTTCGCTGCTCGTCTCGCCCACAAAGAGGTTGCGTGGGTACGAAACAACCGGCGCATCGCTGGCCGTGCCGAGGAAGAGCAGGTGGATGGGCGTTTCGACACGAACACGGGCCGGAACGTAAACGAACGCACCGTCTTGAACGAACGCGGTGTTGAGCGCCGCAAAGGGATGCTCGTCGATCGGCGCGTAGCGACCAAGGTGCGTATCGATCAATGCGGGATGCAGCTCGATGGCGGCGGCCAAGCTGCCTGCGAATACCCCCTCAGGCAACGTGCCGAGACGGGAAAGGGCTGGCGAGAACGCACCGTTGACGAACACCAGTTCCACGCAATCAGGCATCGAGAACGGTGCCAGGCGCAGTGCGGAAATCCCCTCCGCGGAGGTGGTGCGCGCGAAGCTGCCGCGGGCGATGCGTTTGACGTTGGTCTTGCGCCAGGCTTCCTGGCGGGTGGTGGGGAAGCCCAGTGACTCGAAACGCGCCAAACCCGCGCGCCGCAAGGCCACGACGTGTTCGGGTTGGGCGGCGAGCGACGCGGCGAACGCGTCGTAGTCGGCCAGCAGAGATGGGCAGGTGGCAAGAGCAGGCATCGGTGTGCTCCTTACGCCCCGGCGCCCGCGGAATCGGTGCCGCCGGCCGCCACCTGCTGCTCGAGCCAGGCGTAGCCCTTGTCCTCGAGCTCGGTGGCCAATTCCTTGCCACCGGAGCGGACGATCCGGCCATCCACCAAAACATGCACGACGTCCGGAACGATGTAGTCGAGCAGGCGCTGGTAGTGGGTGATCACCACAAACGACCGTTCGGGACCGCGAATGGCGTTAACCCCATCCGCGACGATCCGTAAGGCGTCGATGTCGAGGCCCGAATCGGTCTCGTCGAGTACGGCGAGTTTTGGGTCGAGAACCGAAAGATGGAAGATCTCGTTGCGCTTCTTTTCGCCACCGGAAAAACCGTGGTTGACCGGGCGATGAAGCAAGGCCTCGTCCATGTTGACGAGCTTGATCCTCTCGCGCACCAGCTTGAGGAAATCAACCGCGTCGATTTCGGTCTTGCCCTGATGCTTGCGAATGGCGTTGAGCGCGGCCTTGAGAAAGTACGTGTTGGAGACGCCGGGGATCTCGACCGGGTATTGAAAGGCCAAGAAGAGACCCTCGCGGGCACGCTCCTCAGGCGCCATCTCGAGCAGGTCGTCGTCGTCAAAGCTCACCGAGCCTTGGGTGATCTCGTACTCTTCGCGTCCAGCCAGGACCTGAGCCAAGGTGCTCTTTCCTGAGCCATTCGGGCCCATGATCGCGTGGACCTCACCCTTGCCGACCTCGAGATCTATGCCTTTGAGGATCGATGTTCCCTCGACTTCGGCGTGGAGATTCTTGATGCTCAACATGTCCGTACTGCTCTCCGTTAACGCGGTTCGTCCGCGGTTGCTTTCGGGGGTTCGCGCGTCGCGCGCATTGGTGTTCGAAGGACGCCAACGAGGTTGCGGTTCACGCCGCCGAGCGAGGCTCGGTATCCATGCGCGGGATGCTCGAAAGGTCCTTGAAAGAGGTCTCGATCAGCCGACGCTGCCCTCGAGCGAAACGTCCAACAACTTCTGGGCCTCGACGGCAAACTCCATGGGCAACTCTCGGAAGACCTCTTTACAGAAGCCGTTGACGATCATCGAAACCGCGTCCTCGGTTTCGATACCGCGGGCGTTGCAATAGAAGATCTGATCTTCACCAATCTTCGACGTTGAGGCTTCGTGTTCCATCCGGGCCGTCGGATTGAGCACGTCGATGTAGGGAAAGGTGTGCGCGCCACAGCGATCACCGATCAGCATCGAATCGCACTGCGAGAAGTTGCGTGCGTTCTCGGCGCCCGCCAAGATCTTGACCTGGCCACGGTAGGTGTTCTGGCCCCGGCCAGCAGAAATGCCCTTGGAAACGATGGTGCTCGTGGTGTTTTTGCCGACGTGGATCATCTTGGTGCCGGTGTCGGCTTGCTGATAGTTGTTGGTCAGCGCCACCGAGTAGAACTCGCCCACCGAATCATCGCCTTTGAGAATACAGCTGGGGTACTTCCAGGTGATTGCCGAGCCGGTTTCAACCTGGGTCCAAGAGATTTTCGAACCGCGCCCGGCACAAAGACCACGCTTGGTCACGAAGTTGTAGATGCCGCCCTTGCCGTTCTTGTCGCCGGGGTACCAGTTCTGGACCGTCGAATACTTGATCTGCGCGTCGTCGTGCGCGACCAACTCGACCACCGCGGCGTGGAGTTGGTTCTCGTCACGCATGGGCGCCGTACAACCCTCGAGGTAGCTGACGTAGGCGCCCTCGTCGGCAATGATCAGCGTCCGTTCGAACTGCCCGGTGTTCATGGCGTTGATTCGGAAATAGGTCGAAAGCTCCATCGGGCAACGTACGCCCTTGGGAACGTACACGAAAGATCCGTCGCTGAACACGGCTGCGTTGAGCGCGGCGAAGAAATTGTCGCGGCGGGGAACCACCGAGCCGAGGTACTTGCGCACCAACTCGGGGTGTTCTTGGATCGCTTCCGACATGGAGCAAAAGATCACACCCATCTCGGCCAGCTTGTCCTTGAAGGTCGTAGCAACCGAGACACTGTCGAAGACCGCGTCAACCGCCACACCCGCGAGCATTGCCTGCTCGCGCAAGGGGATGCCGAGCTTCTCGTAGGTGCGCAGAAGCTCGGGGTCGACCTCGTCCAGGCTCTTGGGCCCGTCGTCGGCGCTCTTGGGCGCGGCGTAGTAGGCGATCGTGTCGTAGTCGATCGGGGTGTACTTGACGTTGTGCCAGGTCGGCTCGGTCATTTTCAGCCAGCCGCGGTAGGCTTCGAGTCGCCACTCGAGCATCCACTCCGGCTCTTTCTTCTTCGCCGAGATGAACCGTACGACGTCTTCGTCCAGACCCGGCGGGATCGTCTCCTGCTCGATATCCGTAACGAATCCGAATTTGTAGTCTCGGTCGGCAAGCCGTTCGATTTCCGCGGTCGTTGTCATCGGTCCTCTCTCAGACGCTCAGCTCGGCGCCACTACCGCCGCCCAGTGTGACCAGCGGCGGCGTCAACGGTGCCGTCAAGTCGGCGAGCGAGATGCTCTCCAGTGCTTGGCGTACCGCAAGATTGATTCGTTGCCAGTTTTCGCGAACGCCGCAGACCGCCTCTTGCGAGCAATTGCCAGGGGCGTCCTCGATGCATTCGGTGAACGCGATCGGTCCATCGAGCACTGCGACCATAGCCGCCACAGAGATCTCAGAGGCTGGGCGAGCCAGGGTATAGCCACCCTTGACACCACGATGGGAGGCGAGCAAATCGTCGCGCACGAGAAGCTTGAGGATCTTGCTTACCATGGGCAACGGAATGCGGGTGATGGTCGAAAGATCGGGTGCGGAGAAGCGGTGGTCTGCGTCGCGAGCCAACAGGGTCATGAGCACGATTCCGTAGTCGGCCTGTTTGGTAATTCTGAGCATGATCAATATAGGCTGAGAAACCGCACCAAAAAGGTACGGTTTCAGATGATAGCAGTGTGGATGCCCTTGTCAAGAGCCCAGTAGCGGCATGTCGGCCTACTGCGGCATGAGCAGTTGCAGGCATTTCGGCTCGATCCGAATCTCGACCTCCCGCGCGGCTTGTCTCCCGTCAGCAGGGTGATCAATCGGGTCGCCGTCGACTTGTAGTCGGGCGGTGTTGGGTAGGTGCACGACGGCGTGGCTGATCCGCTGGAACTCGATGTCGCCGCGCTCGGTATGGCGACCGAGGGCGACATCCCCCGCAAGGCCCAATGCTGACCGACGACCCTGGCCGCGAAACAGCACCAGGTCGAGCTTTCCGTCGGTCATTTCGGCGCTGGGTGCGAGCTTGAAGGCGCCGCCGTAGTACGGAATGTTGCAGGCGGCCACCAGGGTTGCTGACGCGATCTGGCCATCGAACGCGACCTCGATCGACGGATAGTCGTATTGCCACCATGCACCGATACCGGTGGCCACCACGGCAGACCGGCCCCAAAACCGTTTGAGCGATGGCCTTTGTCTTGCCATGATCTCGGCATCGAGCCCGCAGGACGCCATCATCAAGAAAACGTCGCTACCACAGCAACCGACATCAACCGCGAGCGGCTCGAGGCGCCCAGCTTGCCGTGCGGCGGCCGCGCGGCCGCGCGGGCACGCCCAACGCCCGCGCCATGACGTTGACCGTGCCCGTCGGCAAGAACCCCAAGGCAACGCGGCTGCCCACGAGCCCTGCCGCGGACTCGCGCAGCGTGCCGTCGCCACCCAGCGCAAACACGACCTCGGCACCGGCATCGGTGCCGCGGTCCAACGTGGCTGCGTGGGCAATGCGGGTAGCGTCACCGGGGCCGGCAGTGGGGCGTGGCTCGAGCTGGAATCCCTGCCCGCGCAGGTCCACGAGGAGCTGGTCCACCAGTCGCTCCGCGTGCTGGCGTCCGGACGCTGGGTTGTAGATCAGGATGCCGGTTTGCATGGTCGCCCAGCATTATGGATGAACCACACAAACGTGCGCGAGGATTCCAAGGGGGAAGCGTCGGCTTCCTCGCGCGTGAGAGAGTGAGATGGAGGGGACCTTCTCACCTTTCACCCAACGGGGCAGCGTGGAAGGGTGACCCGTTTTAGGCACGGGCGACCCGTCCACGTTGCCGACATTCGGGGTGGATTCTGGTCTTAGAAGCTGGAGAGAAGGCGACGGCGGCGATAACAGACGCTCTATGGCGCCTGATGCGCTCCCGTGGGTGGGGATGTGGTGTTCGGCCGCTGCTGGCGAGATGACAATAGATATTCTTGATCGAGTCATCGGTCGCATTCGGCGGGAGCGCGATGTGCGCGCCGTAGCACCTGAAACGACGGCCCGCGCAAGGCGTTAGCCCCAAGGATCCCAATCAGCGCCGAGTGGGTCCAGCGGCGGTAAGTCGTCGTTGGGGTCGCTCTTCGCGTCAATGGGATCGAAGCCGTCGCCAAGCTTCGCGAGCCACCTCGTCACGATTTCAAGCACACGTTCCGAGATTGAAGGCCCGTGGTCGGTGTTGAGGGGCGCGGCTGCTACTGGGTGTTGCGATGAGCGCGACGAGGACAACCACTGCAAGGAATCTGCGCATGACAACCTCCTTCAAGGCACGGCATACGCCACGCCTTGGCGGGATTGCCAAGCAGCGCCCGTGCCTAGCCCCACGCTACACCGGTCGCGTCAAGGCCGGGAGGAAGGGCTGGCGCTCTCGTGGTTTGGTCATGCTAGAGTTATGTCGATAGGCGCACCGCCCAAGGTCGAGCGAACTTGGAGGTCTGAAGATGAAGCCACTCCGCTTCGCCCTGCCCGCGGCAACCTTTTTTTGGTCCCGTGGGACAATCCCGGTGTGTTTTGCGCGATGTAGGTCGAGGAACATCATGTAACGAATCGTCGAGAGCAACGCCTAAAGGGTCATACGCGGTTCCTCCGTGTCGAAACAGGCACGACCCAAATCAAACCATTTGAGAGTTAGAGAAATGAGATTGCTACCGGTTCGAAGGCCTTTCATTGTGCTTGCTGTCGCGCTCTCGCTAAATGTCGTTGGCGTGTCGGCATCGCAGTCACCTCCGATCGCGGCGGCGCCGATGCCTGATTACCTAGAAGTGCCAGGGGTCTATGAGCGACCGATCTTCGTTGCGGCTGATGTCGCTTTGCTGCCCAACGGGCAAGTGAACCGAGTCTATTCACCTGAAGATGCTTCAGCGGCGGGACTCGAGGACTTGCTTGCTCGAAAGCAGGTTGGTGGTTGCGTTTTGGTTGAGATGACCGGCGATGGCCTTAGCCAGAGTCCGGGTAGCCACCAAGATTTTGCTAGCGCAATCAGGACGACCGACAACATGGTCGAAGCTCTGGTCTCGGGTACACGCCTCGGCTTTACATTCGAGCGGCCCGGTACCCTAGTTCGCCTAGAAATCGTTGAGGTGCTCAAGGGCAGCGCACCAGCCGAGACCAAGTATATCCACTTTCCGGTCGGCGATCTCGAAGTCGGCGGTACCAGGATTTGTGCGCGAAGTTCCAGTTGGGGCGAGCTTCCCCGCATCGGTGATCGGGTCATCCTGCTGTTCGATGGACACAAGCATAACCAGACAGTACCTGTGCTGGCGATCGCTCCATCCGGAGTCTTGACGATTCGAGATGGGCGGATCGTCGGTCTTCCAGCGCTCTACCGCAAGACCAACGTGGAGCTGCGCGGGCAAGACGCTGCCCAGGTTTCGGCGGAGGCGCGCATCCAGGCCTTGCAGGAAGAGGTCGAGGAACGATGAGCGCGTCAGCAAACCGACCTCTCGTATTTCTACTACTCATAGTAGTCACATTTGCTGTTGGGGTGTCCCCAGCCACGGCAGCGTGTGTAAGCGCGACGAACCCCAACTTCACGGGCATCAACTCAATCACGATCAATGTTACGGCTGGCGCTGCCAACCTGGTGAACGGCGGGGCCACGACCATTCGACGAGGTCTCAAAGTTTGGAACGAAGATGCACCGTGCATCGATCCCCAGCGGCCACATCCCTATCCCATGTTCGTCAATAGCGGAGGGGACTTGGCGATTTCGGTGGTGCGTATCAACGGCCCCTCACCCTTTTTTTCGAATGAACATGGTGGCAACTTTTCGTGCGCATCTTGGGACATTCCGACCAGACAAGTTCGCTTATACACGAAAATTCCGTGGAACGGCGATACTGCCGACCTGACGGACTGCGACTGGGGAACCGGCGCCCGAGTGGAAGACGTGATCGCCCACGAGCTGGGTCATGTATTAGGGCTCCAGCATCCGGGCAATTGCACGGGCTACACGATGGCTGGTGCGGTGTACCAGCGAGTGGGAAATCTGGCGAGGGACATCACGCCGAATCGTAGTCCGAAGATGATCGAGTGCAATCTGGCAGACGGCTACTGCATCACCAGCCTCGAGGAGTACTACGATGACCAGATGTGTGAACAGGATCCGAATTGCGATCCGGATGCGCCGTGCGGTCCGTTTTGCTGCCCGATCGTGCTCGATCTCGACGACAACGGGTTTGCGTTCACCGGCCTCACGCACGACCCTGTGTTGTTCGACATCGACGCAGACAACGCCTACGAGCAAACTGCTTGGACCGAACCTCGTGGCCTCGATGGCTTCTTGTGTTTGGACCGCAACGGCAATGGCACCATCGATGGTGGTGGCGAGTTGTTCGGCGAGGCCACGCGGGTGGCTGATGGTGGCTACGCGGACCACGGTTACCAGGCGCTACGCGAGTTGGACCACTTGGGATTCGGGGGCGACCATGACGGTAGGATCACCGCTCGCGACGCTGCATATCAATACCTACAAGTGTGGTTCGACGTCAATCATGACGGTGTTTCGCAACCGCGCGAGCTTCACAGCTTGAGGAGCCTCGGCATTGTCGAATTGGCGACCGACTACGAATCCACTGATCGCTTCGATGAGTATGGCAACTGGCTGGGCTACGGTAGCGTAGCTTGGCTCGATTTTGATGGTTGGCTGCGGAAAGTGGAATCGGTCGATGTGTTCTTTATGACCGAGGAGCGGCCGGAAGGAGCTGCGTCACTCGGGTTGCGGCAGCGGCGCAAGGGAAACAATCGCTAATCTCGATCTCATGCTTTGGTGCTCGCTGGCACGGGTTCCCTGTGCCGGCGGTTTTGCGCAAATGGCCCATCCGGTTGTGGCTCGCCGTCATGATCCACACCTAATCAAGGCATCGCGCGCTTGAGTTGAGCGCAGACCGTGACGACCCCCTTTACCGGCTCCTGGTGCGTGCTGTGCGCTTCGGTCTGGTCAAGAGTCCCGAGTCGCGTCCGGATGCCGTGGGGCGTCCAGACGGTGGCCAGAG
The DNA here is from genome assembly GCA_965250305.1 of Candidatus Multivoradales bacterium. Taxonomy (GTDB): domain Bacteria; phylum Acidobacteriota; class Thermoanaerobaculia; order Multivoradales; family J023; genus J023. The sequence goes on from CBDFNS010000020.1 coordinate 838,726, forward strand.
CGGTTTGTAGGCCGCCGCCGTAGTCGGGGGTCGGATTCCTCGATTGGAGCGCTTGGCGCGGAAATCGGAACCGCCCAATAGAGCCAGCCCTTATAAGGCTGGTATTATTGGGCACCGGTTCCTCTCTCTGCGTAGTCTTCGGCCGCTCCCGATGTCGACAAGAGTACCGTATCCGCTATGGTTGGATCTCAGCCACAGAAATCTCAGAGGCTGGGCGAGCCAGGGTATAGCCACCCTTGACACCACGATGGGAGGCGAGCAAATCGTCGCGCACGAGAAGCTTGAGGATCTTGCTTACCATGGGCAACGGAATGCGGGTGATGGTCGAAAGATCGGGTGCGGAGAAGCGGTGGTCTGCGTCGCGAGCCAACAGGGTCATGAGCACGATTCCGTAGTCGGCCTGTTTGGTAATTCTGAGCATGATCAATATAGGCTGAGAAACCGCACCAAAAAGGTACGGTTTCAGATGATAGCAGTGTGGATGCCCTTGTCAAGAGCCCAGTAGCGGCATGTCGGCCTACTGCGGCATGAGCAGTTGCAGGCATTTCGGCTCGATCCGAATCTCGACCTCCCGCGCGGCTTGTCTCCCGTCAGCAGGGTGATCAATCGGGTCGCCGTCGACTTGTAGTCGGGCGGTGTTGGGTAGGTGCACGACGGCGTGGCTGATCCGCTGGAACTCGATGTCGCCGCGCTCGGTATGGCGACCGAGGGCGACATCCCCCGCAAGGCCCAATGCTGACCGACGACCCTGGCCGCGAAACAGCACCAGGTCGAGCTTTCCGTCGGTCATTTCGGCGCTGGGTGCGAGCTTGAAGGCGCCGCCGTAGTACGGAATGTTGCAGGCGGCCACCAGGGTTGCTGACGCGATCTGGCCATCGAACGCGACCTCGATCGACGGATAGTCGTATTGCCACCATGCACCGATACCGGTGGCCACCACGGCAGACCGGCCCCAAAACCGTTTGAGCGATGGCCTTTGTCTTGCCATGATCTCGGCATCGAGCCCGCAGGACGCCATCATCAAGAAAACGTCGCTACCACAGCAACCGACATCAACCGCGCGCGGCTCGAGGCGCCCAGCTTGCCGTGCGGCGGCGCGCGGCCGCGCGGGCACGCCCAACGCCCGCGCCATGACGTTGACCGTGCCCGTCGGCAAGAACCCCAAGGCAACGCGGCTGCCCACGAGCCCTGCCGCGGACTCGCGCAGCGTGCCGTCGCCACCCAGCGCAAACACGACCTCGGCACCGGCATCGGTGCCGCGGTCCAACGTGGCTGCGTGGGCAATGCGGGTAGCGTCACCGGGGCCGGCAGTGGGGCGTGGCTCGAGCTGGAATCCCTGCCCGCGCAGGTCCACGAGGAGCTGGCTCACCAGCCGCTCCGCGTGCTGGCGTCCGGACGCTGGGTTGTAGATCAGGATGCCGGTTTGCATGGTCGCCCAGCATTATGGATGAACCACACAAACGTGCGCGAGGATTCCAAGGGGGAAGCGTCGGCTTCCTCGCGCGTGAGAGAGTGAGATGGAGGGGACCTTCTCACCTTTCACCCAACGGGGCAGCGTGGAAGGGTGACCCGTTTTAGGCACGGGCGACCCGTCCACGTTGCCGACATTCGGGGTGGATTCTGGTCTTAGAAGCTGGAGAGAAGGCGACTGCGGCGATAACAGACGCTCTATGGCGCCTGATGCGCTCCCGTGGGTGGGGAACGATCTCGCAGGTAGAACGCGCGCTGGGGATGCCCAGGAAGAAGCTACACAAGGCGCGAACGCGTGGTATGCGTTTGTCCGAGGTGATGGACGTTCTTGCAGCGCTCGACCACCCACCGGGCCCCTTCTTCGCATCCGTCTTCGGCGATGGTCCAACGACTGCTGGCGACCGTTTCCGATCCGAAGGCGCGGATCTGCTTTCACGTCTCGATATCGACCTTCCAGACCTCGCGACGCCCAGGCGTCCGGATGCATTGACCGGCGTCGAGTTCGATTGCCTCGACCGTCTTCGATTCGAAGATCCACAACAGGCGATCGAGAAGGCGCGCGGGTTGGCGTTTTTGGCTGCTTCTGAGGGACGTAGGGGCGACGCGGCCGCATGTGCTGCCCGTTGGGGTTCGGCGCTTCGTGTGTCCGAGCAGTGGCACCAGGCGCACGCTGTCGTGTGCTGGGCCATCAACCACGCGCCCGAGGGGCCTATGCTGGCTGATTGCTCGCTGCGTGCCGCGTCAGTGACGAGCGACTACGGCGAATTCGTCGATGCGGCCGAGCTAGCGCGGGTGGCGATGCTCGTCTTCGTCGAGCTGGGCGACGACACCGGCACGGGTAAGGCGCTGGTTAGTCGTGGGATCTTCCTGCAACGGGGTTGCGACCATTATGCGGCAATTCGGTGTTTGCTCTCGGCTTTGTCGAAGTTGCCAAGCGGCGAACGAAACAACCGTTTTGCGTGCCATCTTACGTTAGGTGCGGCCAACGTTTCGGTTGGGGATATTGATGCCGCATCTAGGCATGCAGCCACAGCCAAGCAGATCGGCGCGCCAGCAGATGGCTTGACCCATCTCCGTTGGCTTCGAGCCAAGATCGCGGTTACTCGAAAAGACTTCGCTCGCGCTACGCACCTTTACGAGCGTTCCGCCGTAGCGCTGCAAGGATCGCCGGTAGACGCCGCGTTGGTAGGCGCTGAGTTGGCGCGCTGCTATCTCGAAGCAAGAAGGCCGTCGGATGCTCTGGACACGGCAAAAGGATTGGCTGCTTTGGCGATGCCCTGGAGGTCCAACCGTCTTGTAGACGCTGCGATCCGCGACCTATGGTGTTCGGCCCGTGAGGGGGAAATGAGCCTCACGGTGCTCGACCGGATTATCAGGCGGATTCAGCATGCCCGCGATCGGCGGGCCATGGCATCGCCACGGCCCGCATAGGGCTTGTTCAGCCGTTTGGGTCCCATTCCATCCCGGCGCCATCCAACGGCGGGAAATGGTCGCCCCGATCGCTATCGTCGTCATTCTTCGCGCCGTTCGGGCCCCACCCCTGCCCGAGCTTGGAGAGCCACCCCGTAACGATCTCAAGCACACGTGTCGTTATCGATGGTCCGGCCCGGTCGATGTCGAGGGGCGCGGCTGCTACGGGTGTTGCGATGAGCGCAACGAGGGCAACCACTGCAAGTAATCTGCGCATGACAACCTCCTTCAAGGCACGGCATACGCCACGCCTTGGCGGGATTGCCAAGCAGCGCCCGTGCCTTGCCCCCCACGCTACACCGGTAGCGTCAAGGCCGGGAGGGGCTGGCGCTCTCGTGGTGTGATCATGCTAGAGTTATGTCGACAGGCGCACCGCCCAAGGTCGAGCGAACTTGGAGGTCTGAAGATGAAGTCACTCCGCTTCGCCCTGCCCGCGGCGACCTTTTTTTGGTCCCGTGGGGCAATCCCGGTGTGTTTTGCGCGATGTAGGTTGAGGAACATGCTGTCGGCGTGTAACGAATCGCCGAGAGCAACGCCTAAAGGGTCATACATTCGTGTCGAAATAGCCACTCAGGATTGAAGGGAGAACGTTCGTGAGACACTTGACGTATTCAGCCATACTGCTTGCGTTCCTAAGCGCAGGCCCCGCAAAAGCAATGTTCATTCCAACGTACTTGCTGCTCTTTTCCCACGCCTGCGATCAAGCGAGCAATGACGCCCTCCACGATCCTCCAGACGGGCATCTCGACTGTTTTGCAGCGGGTAGCTCGGCCCACTGCCAAGAGGCGGCTGAGTTCAATGGGCGGACCTGGACGTCCTTGACGGGCTGTAATGCTTCCTACACCGGTTGCGGGGCAGGGGCGAACTGCCCAAACAAAGGATCTGGTATTTCTTGCACGTACTCAAATGCGGTTCCGGGGCGCGCGTACTCCCGTGCGTACTTTGGGCAAGTCGAGTGCGGCTACATCGACGCGGCTGGCGGTAGACATCCGGAGACGACTCGAACCAGCTCTGATCTCTAGGCCGCTTGTCTAAGCTCTATCTAATGAGTGTAGCGAAGGTAACCGTGCCATCCACACAGCCGATCCGAGCATGGGCCGGTCTGCGCGCTGTGGCTATTGTCTTTGCACTCATGCTGATTGCGGGTAGTCTGCTGGCCAGCCAGCAGACTACCCAGCTCGAGGTCGGGGTGCGTGTGCTCAACGGCAAGGGCGCGACGGTGATCGCGACCGCTGCTGATGCCAGCCTACCCATGAACCACAACTCCACCTCGAGGCAAGGGGTGGGCGCCAAAGACGGCCGATTCAGGGTGCCCATCAAGCATGCTGGTGTTTGGGACTTCGAGGTCCGTTCGTCTGGCCGGGTGCCCATGGTCCTACGCGCGCCTGTTCTCGAGTCCCTAACGCTCACGAGCGTCTCGTTGCCGCGAGACGCGGGGCTCGAAATCACAATCGTGAATGAGCACGCCGAGCCACTGGTTGGCGCACAAGTCCTGGCACAGTCGATACCCGCGCCTCCGAACGCGGGACTCCTCTGGCAACCTGCGGCGACCTTGGGCACGGCAGTTGCCCAAGGCAAGGCGACGGTCGCGTGTGCCGCCGGTGGGCTTGCGGTGGTGTTTGCGACTGCCGAAGGCTACGCCGAAGCCACCAGCGTTGCTGCGTGTGGCAAGCTCACCCTCATTCTCGCGCCAGCGATCCGGCGGCCGATTATCGTTGTCGACCCAGCAGGCCAGCCGGTCGCAGACGCCCGCGTCCGAGCTGGAATTGCGGAATGGTTGGTGGGCACCACCGACCTAGATGGACGCCTTGCAGTACCGGTGCACCCGACTGCGCCGACCCCACTGTCTGTTGACAGTAATGACGGGTTATGGGCTCGTTCCGAACTCGACGAAGCCAAGACACGTCATCGGATCACGCTCCGATCACCACGCTTGATACGTGGCCGTGTTCGAGGCTACGACGACCGCGGCGTCGGTGAAGCGTTGGTTTGGGCCGAATCGGAGCCCCAGCACGCGGTGAGGTCGGATGCAGCTGGCAACTTTGTTGTGCCCATCCACAGCGACGCGACACCGACGATGTTGCAGGCAGTAGCCGCGGGTCTGCTCCCCGACCGCAAGCCGAGTGCCACCGGCGGCAGCATCACGGTGCTGCGGCTACCCCAGCTGATCGAGATCCAGGGGATCGTGCTCGATGAAGACGATCTGCCGGTTGTGTCCGCGACGCTCTCGTTCGTGGCACTGACGGATGTCGGTCTTGGGACGCGATTCCCTGGCCTTGCACGTGCCAGCACCGTCGAGGACCAGCTCGAGGGTCGATTCAGGACGCAACTGTGTTCGGCGGTTCAATACACCGTACGAGTGAAGAGGGACGGTTTTCTGCCGGTCCTATTCGATGCCAGCGGCAGTGAGTTGGGTCAAGATAAACTGGTCATCCGGCTTACGCGAGGGAAAACAGCAACTGGCCGTGTGGTCGATTCGGACGGGTTGTCGGTCGCCGGTGCCACACTACGAATAGCACCAGCCGCAATCGCTGGCTCGCTGGTTCGTAGCACACCACACGGCCCATCCGCACCATCGAGGCTTACCACCTCGGAAGTCGACGGATCCTTTGCCGTTGCCAACCTGCCTCCTGGCCCGCTCGACATCGAAGTGGTCGCCGACGGTTTTGCCACCGTCGCCTTGGCCGGCATGCAGCCGGCCGTACAGGACGCCCAGGCCGTACTGGGCGACATCGTCTTGCAGCCGGCTGCAGTCCTCACCGGCGTGATCGTAACGCCAAGCAATGAGCCCCTCGCAGACGCGACCGTCTCACTGATCCCTCGTGAACGCGGGCGCCCGATGACGCTCGCTCCCCTCATCGAGGGTACTGGAGCCAACGGTGCTTTTCGTTTCGATCACTTGGAAGAAGGCGAAACCGCGAGCTTGATGATCCAGCATTCCGACTATCCCAGCCAAACAGTCCCCCCATTTGTCGTGTCAGACGACCACATGAGGATCGTTCTCGATGGCTTCGCGGTCATCCGTGGCATCGTGATAGACGATGGGGGCGCACCTGTCGCTGGCATCAATGTCACCGCACAAGTGACAACAGGAAACAATCCTTCTCACGTCTCGGCCGAAGATGGCTCGTTTGAACTCGAAGTTGCAAGCGGTGTCGTGGGTCTCCAGGCGAGTCGCGGTGCCGTGTTTGGCCCGGTGTTGCAGGAACTCACTGTAGTACCCGCCGAGGTGGTCGACGGCATCCGCTTGACGCTACCGCCCAGTGCTTCACTTCGCGGCCACGTGCGCGCTGGCAATGAGTTCATTGCCGACGCCACTATCTTGTTGAGTCCCCAGACCGCCTTGCCCTTGCCCGTTTCCACTCGCACCAATCGAGACGGACAGCTTACGTTCGAGCAACTCGATGCCGGGCCCATGGGGATTACCGTTCGCGCCAAAGGCTTCGAGACGTTCGAATCCGAGATAGTGCTCGACCCCGGCGACAATCAGGTGGATATCGAATTGGCCTCCGTCAACGACGAGCAAGAGGTATCTGGCCAGGTGATCGGGAACGACGGCAACGGCCGTGGTGGTGTCAGTGTTCTTCTACGGCCTAACCAGCCAACACGCCAGCTCATCCGAACGGCGACGGCAGCGGACGGTTCGTTTGTCTTCCCCAATGTCGCGGACGGAAACTACGCCATCAAGCTCAAACATTCAGGCTTGTCGCCGCGACCGCAACCGGACTACCTGGCGGTTGATGGCGTTGATCTTGTTGGCCTGGAACTGATGGCTACCGAGGGTTGCACGATCACAGGGCAGGTGCTGGGCCTCGACGAAGACGTGCGTGCCCGCTCCTGGGTGGAGGCGTCCGATGGACAAACCACGACACTGCAGATGGCGACGACGTCCGAGGGTGCCTTTCGCTTCGATCACCTGCCGACCGGCGATTGGCAACTTTCCGGTCGCACCGCCGATCGCCTGGCCACCGCCCAACTCACCATTGATTCCGCCCGGTGCGATCAAGTCGTTGATCTTCGTTTTGATCAAGGGACGGGCGCCATCGTTGGCGCCGCGACACTCGATGGTCGGCCTGGTGCTGGTCTCGTCATTGAGGCCGTGGTTGGCACCGGCGGGCACTCCCACAGCACATGGACGGCGAACGATGGCTCGTTCGCGTTCTCAGGTCTCGTCGAGGGTTACTACGAGTTGACGGTTCGCGCCATCGGAGTTGGTCCGGTTGCCCGACGAACGGTCGAGGTCCTCGGCACCACCGAGGTAACAATCGACATTCGCCAACGATCGATCGAGGGACACGTTGTGGACCGAGAGACCGACCTACCCGTCGCCTTCGCGTCGCTGGCTGCATCGGTCGATCGGGGTGACAGGAAATATGTGGTGTCCGGTTCTGATGGGTATTTCCGCTTCGCATCGGTTCCCGATGCCATCATTTCGCTTCAGGTCCAGGCTACCGGGTATAGCCCTCGAGTGGTGCAGCTCGGCCCTGGCGACCCTAGCGAAGCTCAAACGATCGCGCTCGAACCCTACGACCTCAACGACGCCCCGCCATAGCAACACGCGTCCCGAGCGTCCGGATGCCGGCGGGGGTCAGGGGTTCGCTGGCTACGGTTCCCGTTTTTGGACTTTGAAACCGGGCCAATCAAAGAAGGCCCTTCTTCTCCCTCTTGCGTTCTCATTCCTTCGCGCGCTGTCGCAGCTCGACGAGCACGCCGTGCAGTTCCTCGGGCTCGTGTGAACGGTCGTTAGGAACGGCGGGATTCTGGTCTTCCCGCTCTTTTGGTTCCTATCGATAGGAAAAATCATCGTCGCGCGCTCGGGCGCGCGCGAACGCGGGCGGTACGGCAGGGAATGCCGTCGGTGCGACGTGTGGTTCAGTGGTGGGAGAATGTGTGGAAACACCACGGGGGACGACCTATGAGTTTTAGCGCTCAGTCGTCCCCCGCGTTCGGCCTGGGGATTTCTCCCCCGACCCTTCCAGTATCGCGATGTCGGTTGCGGAAGTCCAGGCCCAAGAGAGGCCATGCCACCGATTCCTCGCCCCGATTGCCGCCGTTTCGTCTGCGATCGGTGCCGGGCTGCGGTCTACATCTGTTCGTGGTGTGATCGGGGCCACCGATACTGCTCGCGGCAATGCAGCTCAGCGGCTCGATCTGAGAGCCGCCGAGCTGCGGGTCGCCTGTACCAGGCCACCCCTAATGGTCGCCGCAATCACGCATCGCGGCAAGCCGCGTACCGCGATCGCCAGGCTGTGGAGTTGGAGAAAGTGACGCATCACGGTTGCCGCGACGCGGAGCCCTCTGCGACGGTCGCGGCATGTACGAGATCAACGACATCCGCCCCGTCACGGGGCGAGACTCTGGTTTGCTGCTTCTGCAACTCGATCTGTTTACCCTTTGTTCGCGACGATTTCCTTCGCTGCCGCCGACCTCGTGGAGGTTTCAGGCGGTTTCGTGGGGCGCGCGATGATCTCCAATCGTCAGGCGGCCGAGATTCGTCGTCTGTTCACGGTTGAAGGCTGGCGGCGCAATACGATTGCGCGCCATCTGGGGATCCACCACAGCACCGTGTCCAGGGCGCTGGAGCGCAGCGGCGTACTTACGCAGCTCGAGGCTCGTCGTCGCAGGTCGAAGCTCGACCCGTACGTGCCGTTGATTCGCGAGACGCTGGAGCGCTACCCGTCGTTGCCGGCGAGCGTACTCTTCGGGATGGTGCGTCAGCGTGGGTACACGGGTGGTGAGGACTACTTTCGCCACCGAATCGCGCTACTCGGCTTGCGCCCGAAGAAGGCCCCGGAGGCGTTTTTTCGGTTGCGCACACTGCCCGGCGAACAGGCCCAGGTCGACTGGGCCCACTTCGGTCATCGGCAGGTCGAGGGCGGCCAACGCCGACTGTTGGCCTTCGTGATGGTGCTGAGTTACTCGCGCCGGCTCTTCGTGCACTTCTTCTACGACGCCCGGTTGCCCAATTTCCTGGCCGGCCACGTCCAGGCCTTCGCCTTTTTTCGCGGCACACCACGTACGCTGCTGTACGATTATGTGGCACACCACATAATCGTACTTATGTTCCGGTCCCCGTTATGTGGCAGCAGCTCGGCCGGCGCCCTCGTGCAGGGAGGACGACTCGACCGAAGGACACATAATGTCTAGAGAGATTCGAGCCAGTGGAGCAGATTCTCATCGTTGCGCCAAACGGGTTCTCGCTGGCACTCCTGCGAAGCCTCCAACGGTACTTCGCAGCGGGCGAGGGCCTCTTGCTTTGTCTTCACGGTGATCTCGGCATAGAGGTTGGTCGTTTCCAGCCGGGCGTGCCCCAGCCATCCTCGGATAACGTTGATCTCGACGCCGGATTCGAGGAGATGGACAGCTGTGGTGTGGCGAAGGACATGAGGCGTAACAAGCTGCGGGTGAGCCGATCCTTTGCGCAGGTGCTGCGTGTGGCGGCGAACGATTTTGTAGATGCCGAAGCGTGAAAGACCCCTGCCCTGCCGGGAAGGGAACACTGGATGATCGTCAGGGGCCTCATGCGGTAGCAAGGCGCGGAGCTGATCCGCAGTTTCCTGCCAAAGCGGACACGTGCGCCACTTCCCTCCTTTTCCTTTGAGGCGTACTCGGGGTGGCGGTTCGAGATCGAGAGCTGGCACACTGAGATCAACGACTTCCTGCACCCGAGCGCCTGTGTTGTAGAGGAAGAGCAACAAGGCGCGATCTCGTTGAGCCTGTGGCCCTTTCAGCAGCGGGCTCGAGAACATGGAGCGGACCTCGCCGTGGGTGAGGTACTGCGTCTCGCGCGGGGCCACGCGCTTGGTCGGAATCGCCGTCACCTTCTGTGCGACCTCCAGCATTTCAGGAATGCGGCCCGCCAAATAGTCGAAGAAGGTACGCAGGATGGCGAGCCGGTGATTCCGAGTCCGGATGTGATTGCAACGCTTTTCCTCTAGATGGCGCAGGAAGCACAGCACGTTCTCCGCGGTCAAATCATCAAGGGACAGCCGGGTGACCCTCTTGCCAGCATTCTGGGCAACGAAGGCGAGGAAGAGTCGAAGGCCGTCGCGGTAGCTCCAGATGGACGCCTTGCGCAGCCCCTTTTGGACCTGCAGGTAGTCGATGAAGAATGAACGTACGAGAGTGCCGAGGCTTTGCTGCTTCACGATTGCACCTCCGCCAGGAATGAGGAGGCGTAGCGCTCGAAGCGAGTATTGGCTTGATCCAGGAGCTCTTCAGTGATGGTCAGATAGACCGCCGTCGAGGTGGGATCGACGTGGCCTAGAAACGTCGCGAGGTGGTGGATTCGTTGACCAGGGGCGATGCCCATCTGATACCAGCGCAACAAAGTGGCGACGGCGAATGAGTGCCGTAGATCGTGGAGTCTTGGAGGTGAAGTGCCGGGTGGGATCTGGAGCTCGAGGCGAGGGATCAGTGCGTGGAAAGTTTGGCTGATTGTGCAGGGATGGACAGCACGATCGGCGACAAAGCAGAAGAATGGGTCGTTGGTAGCGAGCTCTCCTCGTCTCTCGGCCTGGAGTGCCAGAAACTCCGTCAAGAGCCCGTGAATACTCGGGCCAAACGGAACGAGTCGGTCTTTGGAGAACTTCGTACAACGGATCGACAGGATGTCTTGGTCGAGATCGACGTCTCCACGGCACAGTCGTGTGACTTCGGCGACTCTTAACCCAAGGCCGTAGAGCAGGGCAAAGATCGTTCGATACGCCGGCCCCCTCAGCGGGGCCTTTGGGCGGTCCGGAAACTGGCCTGCGGCCTGCAGGAGTCGACCCGCTGAGTCCCTGTTAAAGAGAAAAGGTCGCCGGGTTTCGGTTGCCCGGCGGTGAGTCGCCTGCACAGGAGAGCGGTCCAAGATCTCCTGATGGACAAGCCAGCGAAACAATCGTTCCACGACGCCGACGAGGTGATTGAAACTCCGAGGACGTCGCCGAGGGCGTGATACGAAGAAGCGATCCAGGAGCTGGGTCGAAATGAGGTCAGGTGCAGGAATTTCGTTGTCGAGAAGGAACTGATCGAGGAGACGTAGAGCTGCCTCCTCCGTGCGGTAGTGCCGCCCCAGGGCTCGCTTGTGGTCGAGAAACTGCCGGATCGGACCGGACAAACAGCTGTGGAATCCTTTCCATCGCGCTCTCACAGCAACTCCTCCACAAGCCCCGTGCCGACTCGGCGCAAGGTTTCGAGGTCGACTTTGCTGTAAATCTCGGTGGAAGCGGGAGAGCGGTGGCCCACGTAGTCGCCAATCTCTTTGAAGGAAAAGTCGGCTTCGACGAGTCGCTGAACGCAGGTGTGGCGAAACGTATGCGATCCCGGCCGAGGGACATCGATCCCCGCTTTCTTGAGGTAGTGAGCCGCCCGCGATGAGACCGCGGCGTGGGTCAACGGGCGGCGGGGAGCCAGAATTCGCTGGAAGACATGGCGATCCTCTGTGGTGGGCCGGGCGTGCTGGACGTACTCCAAAAGCGCTTGGCCGACGATGGGCGACAAAGGGTAGCCGGTCGAATGCCCCGCTTTGCGCTCCGGGATGCGCAGCCGTTCCTCTCTCCAGTCGATGTGGTCCAGCTTCAACGCCGCCACTTCTCGGGCTCGCAATCCGTAAGTGATGAGGAGCAAGAGGATTGCATGGTCCCGCTTGCCAACCGCAGAACGCCGATCGATCACGGCCAGCACCTTCTTCACGTCCTCCCAAGAGATGGACCGCGGAATCTTCGATAGCCGATAGTGCTGTGGGCCTTCAATGCTGGTGCTGAGATCCTTCTTCACGATCCCCTCGCGGAACAGGAACCGGAGGAAGACACGGAGCACGCCGCAGACATCGCGACGGCTGGTCTTGGCCAAGGATGGACAGCGCCAAACCAGGAACCCACTCAAGATCGCTGGCGACAACGCGGCAAGCGGATCCAGACCGATGTCGGCGAAGTACTTCTCCAAGGGACGAAGATGGTGAGTGTAGTGGCGGATCGACTCTTCTCGAAGACCGCGCTCTTGATGTAGATACTCGAAAAAACCCGGCACCCGATCCACAAAGGGCTTCCGGGGCCGAGGTCGGCCCCGGCCCTCGAAATCCGGCAGGATAAGCCGCAACATTTGCTGAATGGGGTTGCGAACCTCACGCGCCAACCGCTGTCGTGCTGATTTCCTGTTACTGCTGGCTCGGCGCTGGATCCAGTCGGAGACGAAGTCCTCCACGTGATCTGGAAGATCCTCGAAGCTCTTAGCTCCCCTGGCAGCGGCGAAATCGCCAAAACGGCTGACTATTGGAACTCGCCTCCAGACACTGCGCGACTGGTAATGGCGATCATGGAGCCAGACGACGTATTTCTTGATCGGCTCCGCGATCCAAGACGAGCGGAAACGGTCGAGCGTTTCTGGACGGACGAAGTACTTCTCCAACATTGGACAACCTCCTATCTGCGGCAGTAGTGCCGAAAAGAGGATTGTCCCGTGACGCTCGTTATGTGGCCGTTGCCCTCGTCGCCCCCTGTCATGATGCCCACCGCATAATCAACTCCCCGGTCGAGTGCCACATAACGAGGACCGGAACATAAGTACGACAACCTCAAGAGCGCGGTGCTCGAGCGCCGAGGCGACGCGATCCGCTTTCACCCGCGCTTGCTGGCGCTGGCCAATCACTACGGCTACGATCCGCGGCCGGTGGCGCCGTATCGCGGCAATGAGAAAGGACGTGTCGAGCGCACCATCCGCTACCTACGCACATCGTTCTTTCCTTTGCGTCACGACTGGGACATCGAGGCGCTCAACCACGACGCGCAGGCATGGTCGATCGGCCTGGCATCGGCACGACCGTGGCCTCAGGATCGACGACGCAGCGTCGAGCAGGCCTACCGCCAGGAGCGAGGGCAGTTGCTGACGCTTCCGGGAGATCGGTTTCCGAGTCACGAGCAGGTCGCGACCACGCTGCGCCGCACACCGTATGTGCGCTTCGATGCCAACCGCTACTCGGTACCGCATGATCGCGTCGGCCGGCCCGTGCTGATCGTCGCCGACCTCGAACAGATCCGGGTCTTCGATGGCAGCGATCTCGTCGCCACCCACCCTCGCGACTGGGGCAAGGGTCAGATCATCGAGAAGCCCGAGCACATTGATGCGCTGTGGCGCTCGAAACGCCATGCCCGCGAACACCGGGGCCAAGAGCGTCTCTTGCGCGTGGTGCCCAGGGCCGAGGAGCTGCTCACGGCATTGGCTCGCCGTCAGCGTCATCTAGCTTCCGCCATCGCGGGCCTGCTGGAGCTTCTCGACGCCTACGGTGCCGAAGAGCTCCGTGCAGCCATCGGCGAGGCGATCGATCACGGTACGCCCCATCCCCACGCCGTGCGCCTGATCCTCGACCGCCGTGGCCGAGCACGCGACCAACGCCCACCCCTCCCCATCCGGCTGCCCGACGACCCCAAGGTCAAGAACCTCGTCGTCACGCCGCATTCCCTCGCTGAGTACGACTTCGACGATGACGGCGAGCAAGAGGACGAGCAAGAATGAAAAACCTACGCGAGCGAGCGACCGCGCTCAAGCTCTACGGCCTGATCGAGAATTGGCAGGAGATCCATGACCGGCCGTGGCTCGCCCAGCTGATCGAGTGGGAAGAACTCGAGCGAGCACGTCGCGGGCTCGAACGGCGCATGCGACAGGCCCGGCTCGGTGACTTCAAGCCACTCGCCGACTACGACTGGGACTGGCCCAAGAAGATCGACCGAGCCCAGATCGAGGATCTCTCGAGCCTCGACTGGCTCGACTCCGCGACCAACGTCGTGCTCGTCGGGCCCAACGGCGTCGGCAAAACCATGATCGCCAAGAGTCTCGCACAGCAGGCCGTCCTCAAGGGCGCTACTGCCCGCTTCATCACCGCTTCAGAGCTGCTCAATACGCTCGTCGAGCGAGAGTCCTCGATCAGCTTGCGGCGTAAACTGACGCTCTTTGCGCGGCCACAGGTTCTTCTGATCGACGAGCTGGGGTGTGCGCCACGAGGCGCCGAAATACCGTGCGGGGGTAGGGACCCGCCCGTGACTGCCGTAACAGTCACGTGAAGCTGAGGGCAGGCAAAGCGCGGTCACGCGCGCGGAGCCGGGAGCAGCCCTGACAACGTAGTGGAGCGGCGGCACTGCCAGACGCCGCGGTCACGCAAGCGAGACAGAAAGGTGTAACGAGAGTGAACCCGTGTCTGAGGCCCCTTGAATCGTCGACCGACTCGAAACCTGGCGGATCTGGGTCGGAACGGCGCTGGCCGGATTGCAACTGATGGTCCGACCTCTTCCGCGCTCCTCAACCTATGGAAAACGGAAGGCTCCAGGAACGAAGTGCGGCAAGCCCGGAGCGATGCCGTAGGGGTATAGCGGGACACCTCCCTGTCAGACGGTGTTCGGTGAACGTGGGAACCACGACGGTGCCGCCCTCCCGTCGCAAGGCGAAGGGCAGGCGTGTGGTCAGCTGATGGCACCATCGTGGGGCGGAGTCCCCGTAGTAGTCCGCGGCCGGGAAAGCCGGTCACATGGCGAAGGGGGACAGCAGGAATGCAGATCCTACTGGGAAGGAGGAGACATGACATCGAATGGTGACATTCCGCGGCCGGACCTCATTGAGGCACGGAAGCGGGTACTCCATGTCCAGAGGAAGCTGCACAGGTGGTCGCAGCAGGATAAGGCGAAGAGGTATGACAACCTTTTCAACTTAGTCTGCGATCGCGCCACGCTCCTCGTAGCGTGGGACAAGGTCAAGAGCAACCGGGGGTCGAAGACCGCGGGCGTGGATGGCGTCACGAAGTCGCACATCTTGCATGGTAGAGGTGGCGAGCAGGCCTTCTTGAACAACCTCAGAGTTGGCTTGAAGGACCGCAGCTACCGATGCACACCCGTGCGAAAGCATGGGATTCCCAAAGCGGGCGGCAAGGTACGTTACCTCGGGATTCCAACGGTTCGCGACCGGGTCGTCCAGATGGCCCTCAAGCTCGTATTGGAACCGATCTACGAGGTGGATTTCTATCCGTCCAGTTACGGATACCGCCCAGCGAGGCGAGCGCAAGATGCAATCGCCGAGATCGCTCGTTTCATCCACCCTCCAGCACCCTATGAATGGGTGATCGAGGGCGACATCAAGGCCTGTTTTGACAACGTGGATCACGGCGTTCTCGTTGGGCTGCTTCGGCAGCGCGTCGGGGATAAGAAGGTGATTGCGCTGCTCAAGGCATGTCTCAAGTCGGGTGTTGTCAACGAGGCGGGTCGGTACGCCAGTACGATCACAGGGACACCACAAGGCGGAATCGTTTCGCCGCTCCTCGCAAATGTGTACCTGTCCGTCCTGGACCGGTACTTCGAGCAGGCTTGGCAGTATCAGACGCGGTACATCGGGCACAGCACCCGACTCCGTCGGCAAGGTCATCCGACCTACCGGCTGATCAGGTACGCCGATGACTGTGCGCCACGACGGCGCAGAGAAGAGGTGATCATGTAGACACCGCTTTGAAGCAGCCTTGCTGCGCGAGAGATGAGGGTGGGCCCCTCGGGACCGGCCGGCAGAGGCGGGTCCCAAACCGCCGGATGCTGCTGCGGCCCAATGGCCGTGGTGGTGAGCGATTCGGAAAAGGTTGAGCTGGACTCCATCAGGTGAGGACCGGGAAGGCGAACGAGAGTGAACCGCTGATGAAGTGTCGAAAGCGTAGGGACGCCGTCGAAACCGGGCTCCAGTTGTTGGCCCGGGATGAAGCCTGGGGGACGGCTGTCTCCTGCCCAGGTGGCGGCCGGCATGAAGGCGGCGCGAGCCCGGTCCAGGCTCTCGTGTGGAACGTGGGAACCTACCGCTCCGATGCCAAGGGAGAGTTCACAAGTGGAAGCCCCACGAGGAGCAGAGTACCAATGCGGAGCGGAGGGGCGGATCGACGCGTAGTAGTGATGAAGCCTGGTAACTCGGGTGGAGCGAAGGCGTCGACCTGTCCTGCCGAGGCGATAGGCCAACTCGAAAGAGGAGGAGCCTGTGGCTGAAGCAAAGCCGTTTGATGTCCCCAAGCGCATGGTTTGGGAAGCGTACAAACGGGTCAAAGCGAACCGGGGAGCTTCCGGAGTGGACGGGCAGTCTCTGGCGGATTTCGAGAAGGATCTGAAGGGTAACCTCTACAAGATCTGGAATCGAATGGCGTCGGGGTCGTACTTTCCGCCGCCGGTGCGGCTCGTCGAGATTCCGAAGGGTGGAGGAGGCATGCGCCCACTGGGCATTCCGACAGTGGGAGATCGCATTGCGCAGACCGTCGTCAAGATGGTGTTCGAGCCCGTCGTGGAGCCTTATTTCCATGATGACTCGTACGGGTACCGTCCTGGCAGGTCTGCGCATGATGCGATCAGCATCGCTCGGAAGCGATGCTGGCGTGCAGATTGGGTGATCGACCTGGATATCAAGGGTTTCTTTGACAATCTGGACCATGACCTTGTCCTCAAGGCAGTCGCCCACCATACGGATAACTCGTGGATTCGTCTCTACATCGGGAGGTGGCTTCGTGCCCCGATCGAAAATGAGGATGGAACCCGGGTGGTGCGGACGCGAGGAACACCCCAAGGTGGTGTCATCAGTCCGCTCTTGGCCAACCTCTTCATGCACTATGCGTTCGATGTCTGGATGGAGCGGAGTCATCCGTCCATTCAGTTCGAGCGCTATGCGGACGATGTTCTCGTTCATTGCGTGAGCGAGGCCCAGGCCGAGTCTGTATTGGCAGCGATTGGCAAGCGGCTCGCCGTCTGTAGGATCGAACTTCATCCATACAAGACGAAGATCGTGTACTGCAAAGACGACGACCGCCGGGGTGAGTACGAATGCGTATCGTTCGACTTCCTCGGCTACACCTTTCAACCTCGACGGGCCCGCAATCGCCACGGAAAGTTCTTCGTGAGCTTCCTGCCGGCGGTGAGCACCAAGGCCGCCAAGGCCGTACGCAAGACCATCCGTGAGTGGCGAATGGCGTCGACCAGGAACAATCAGAGCCTGGAAGACCTCGCGCAGCTCGTAAACCCGGTGGTGCGGGGCTGGACGAACTACTACGGTCGGTTCTACCGCTCGAAGTGGAAGCAAGTCCTTCGTCATCTGGAACGAGCGCTCGTGGCGTGGGTGTGCCGGAAGTACCGGCGCTTCCGCCGCCGCGAGCGGGCAGCGACCCATTGGTTGGGTCGAATTGCCCGGCGAGAGCCAAACCTGTTTGCCCACTGGCAGCTCGGGGTGCGTCCAGCGACTGGGGCAGGATGAGCCGGATGAGGCGAGAGTTTCACGTCCGGTTCTGTGAGGGCCTGGGGGTGCAAATCCCCCGGGCTACTCGACTCGTCGTACTCCTTCATGGAACCGAGGCGCATGCCGAAGCTCTGCGAGAGGAAATTGCCGATCTGCTACGCGAGAAGCTTGGAATGGAGCTGTCGCTGGAGAAGACCCTGGTGACCCATGTGGATGGAGGATTCGATTTCCTCGGCCACACGGTCCGACGGCGGCCTTATAAAGCCACCATGGCGTGCATGACCTATCCCAGCAAGAAGAGCCTGAACGCGATCAAGGACAAAATCCGAACGCTGACTTCCCGATCCACTCGTAACCAGTCGCTCCGGGTCCTGCTGATGAAGCTGAATCCGGTTCTACGTGGCTGGTCCACCTACTTCCGCTATGACGCCGCCAAGCGTTGCCTGGCATACGTCGACCACTTTGCGTGGCAGCGGGTCTTCAGATGGCTTCGAAAGAAGCACCCGAAGAGAACCGTGCAGTATCTGCGTCAGCGATACTGCGACGGAAGGTGGCGGATCAACGAAGGAGATATCGAGCTCTTTCGGCCTTCGAAGGTGAGAGTCGAACGGTACCGCTTTCGCGGTACGCGGATCTATCCCGCCTTCGTGGATCCGCAGGAATCGATCGATGCCGGGCGATATTCCCGGTCTCCGTACGAGGATCCAGAACGGATGGGATGGCTGGACGAGTCTCTCGCCCGGCCCTAGGTCAACCACTGGAATGCCTGTGGAAAGCCGGATGCGCGGAGACGCGCACGTCCGGTTTGGAGGGCGGGAGAGGGAAACGGAGCCGGTGAAATCTGGCCACCGCGCCCTCTCTCGACCCTACATCTCTCGTACGATGCCCGCCACGCGGACTTGCTCTTTGAAGTCGTCGCCCGGCGATACGAGAAGCGACCCACCGTCATCACAACCAACAAGCCCTTCGCCGAATGGGGCGAGGTCTTCCCCAACGCCACCTGCGTCGTCACCATCGTTGACCGACTCGTCCATCGATCCGAGGTCATCGCCATCGACGCCGAGTCCTACAGGCTCAAGGAATCCAAGGAAGCCGCGCGAAGTTGGGCGAAAAAGCGAGCCCGTAGGAGTAGGACCTCCAACAACACGCCATCGTGAAACGTTCCCTCTACCTCGAACGCGTCATCAGCGCCTATCTACATCCGCCCGACACCCCAAGAAAGGCGCGACCACTCGACTGGGCCGTCGCCAGCAGCTTCTACAAACGGCGGCTTCCACTCGCTACCGTCGAGCACGCCATTCGGCTCGCAACACTCAGAAGACGCTTCAGAGAACAGGGCCTCGCGCCGTCGACTTGTAGTCGGGCGGTGTTGGGTAGGTGCACGACGGCGTGGCTGATCCGCTGGAACTCGATGTCGCCGCGCTCGGTATGGCGACCGAGGGCGACATCCCCCGCAAGGCCCAATGCTGACCGACGACCCTGGCCGCGAAACAGCACCAGGTCGAGCTTTCCGTCGGTCATTTCGGCGCTGGGTGCGAGCTTGAAGGCGCCGCCGTAGTACGGAATGTTGCAGGCGGCCACCAGGGTTGCTGACGCGATCTGGCCATCGAACGCGACCTCGATCGACGGATAGTCGTATTGCCACCATGCACCGATACCGGTGGCCACCACGGCAGACCG
Organism: Candidatus Multivoradales bacterium; assembly: GCA_965250305.1. Classification (GTDB taxonomy): domain Bacteria; phylum Acidobacteriota; class Thermoanaerobaculia; order Multivoradales; family J023; genus J023. The sequence goes on from CBDFNS010000020.1 coordinate 857,563, forward strand.
GCCCCAAAACCGTTTGAGCGATGGCCTTTGTCTTGCCATGATCTCGGCATCGAGCCCGCAGGACGCCATCATCAAGAAAACGTCGCTACCACAGCAACCGACATCAACCGCGAGCGGCTCGAGGCGCCCAGCTTGCCGTGCGGCGGCGCGCGGCCGCGCGGGCACGCCCAACGCCCGCGCCATGACGTTGACCGTGCCCGTCGGCAAGAACCCCAAGGCGACGCGGCTGCCCACGAGCCCAGCCGCGGACTCGCGCAGCGTGCCGTCGCCACCCAGCGCAAACACGACCTCGGCACCGGCATCGGTGCCGAGGTCCAACGTGGTCGCGTGGGCCATGCGGGTAGCGTCACCGGGGCCGGCAGTGGGGCGTGGCTCGAGCTGGAATCCCTGCCCGCGCAGGTCCACGAGGAGCTGGTCCACCAGTCGCTCCGCGTGCTGGCGTCCGGACGCTGGGTTGTAGATCAGGATGCCGGTTTGCATGGTCGCCCAGCATTATGGATGAACCACACAAACGTGCGCGAGGATTCCAAGGGGGAAGCGTCGGCTTCCTCGCGCGTGAGAGAGTGAGATGGAGGGGACCTTCTCACCTTTCACCCAACGGGGCAGCGTGGAAGGGTGACCCGTTTTAGGCACGGGCGACCCGTCCACGTTACCGCCCCGTTGGCTTTGATGCCCTTTGCGGGCAGTACTGAATCGAATCCCCACGGTCGGAGTTGCCCCTTGGTCGAGCTAAGGGATAGGGACTGGCGCCCCCGGCCGTGAGCAACTAAGCCAAACCCCCCGTCGACAGGCGCGTAGTGCTAGGGGCAGTGCCCGATCCGGACAACCGGTCGAGGGGTGACTGATGTCATGAATGCGGGTCGAGATCGACTATCTCGACCTTCAAGCGGGCTCGCGGAATCAGCATTTCGGGCTCGCGGGTGACGGTCGAGATAAGCCGCTCTCGGCCTGCGAACCGTTGCTCTTCGGCTTCAAGCTCAGCGACCGCGAGGGGCAAGGTCTGTTCGAACGCGCGCCGGGTGTATCCCACCAAGCCGAGTCGGTGGGCATGGGCTTCGAGCACGGCGCCGAGTGGGTCCAGCGGCGGGAAGTCGTTGCCACGGCCGCTATCGTCGTCGTCAGGATCGCTCCTTGCGCCGATCTGAACCCCGTTTGGCCCCCAGCATCGACAGCCACGACGTAACGACCTCGAGGACGCGTTTCGCCATCGAAGGTCCGGCGTCCTGGTCGACGCCAATGGGCGTAGCCGCTGCAGGACGCCACGCCTTGGCGGGATTGCCAAGCAGCGCCCGTGCCTTGCCCCACGCTACACCGGGCGCGTCAAGGCCGGGAGGGAGAGGACTGGCTCGAGTGGCTTGGTCATGCTAGAGTTATGTCGATAGGCGCAGCTCCCAAGGTCGAGCGAACTTGGAGGTCTGAAGATGAGGCCACTCCGCTTCGCCCTGCCCGCGGCAACCTTTTCTTGGTCCCGTGAGGCAATCCCGATGTGTTTTGCGCGATGTAGGTTGAGGAACATGCTGTCGGCGTGTAACGAATCGTCGAGAGCAACGCCTAAAGGGTTGTACTCGGTTTCTCCGGTGTCGAACCGGCCAACGAACTAAGGAGTGTTAGAACATGTTGATGAAAAAGAGCCGCTAGGTTTTGGTCGTATTCTTGGTTTCGTTGGTAGCTGGACTGGCTGTGTCGCCGACACTTGATGCCCAGGATGAAGGATGCCTACGATGCATGTGGTAGTAGGCGTGCAGTTTTGCCATCACGGTGGCTACTTCATGACTTGTGACATCAAGGTGAAGTGCTTCCTCGGATTCTGTTGGGATATCTGTCGCCTGTATACGATCTGCCCGCTTGAGGTCTAGGAAGAACAATGGAACTGCTGTTCGCAACTCGAATGCCCACCCGCTGGGCGCAGTTGGCGATTGCTGGTTGGCTGAGCTTCTCGCCGGTGGCTGAGGCAACGAATACGCCTGCATTCGAGTTGCGCCTTCGAGGAGGCGGTTCTTTGAGCGCGGGCCAAGTCGAAGTGACGATGCAGGCACTGGACCCGGCATGCCCTGACGTGGGATCCGGCGATGGCGAGCTACGTTGGAATCTGGCGATGGGACGCTCCCATCGCCTGCCACTCGACATCGATTGTGCATGGGAGGTCTCGCTTAAGGGTGAGAACTTGTGGGCTCCTGTGGTGCAAAGCCGGATTGGAGAAGCTGGATTGGTACTTGATGTCTGGCCCCTGGCAAAAGTGCTTGTTCACCTCGAAGGTGGTGCAGAGGACTCACATCTAGCGGAGGCCCAGGTTGCGCTGACCGGCCGGCACTCGGTATCCAGATTTGATCAGGCTTGGACATTCGGCTGTCGGATTGCGTCCTCTGTGGTCGAGTGTCTACTTCCCCGCACGACGATCGACCTACGTTTGCAGGTCAAGGGGTTCATTCCGAGTTACTGGTTTGACCTGGACCTAGAAGGCAGTCCGGTCCGAGATGTAGGAGCGATGCGTTTGCAACAAGGGGCTTCTTTGGTTGGTTGGGTTCAGCACGATGATCGTGGTCCGTCCGATGGAGGCTCGACAACTGTGCGGCTCGAAATTAGCAGTCGTCGCGAGACGGATCTGCGCAATGCCGCCCGCATGGCGCGGCACAGCGTGGTGACCAAGCCTGACGAAGAAGGCTTCTTCCAACTCCGCGGCCTTGCAGCCAGGCCACTACGAGTTGATAGCGGAACGGGATGGGTACGCTGCCACCCGTCGAAGTGACATCGAGTTGCGGGCACGAAGCGAATCGGTGGTCGATCCGGCGATCGTTCTTGAGCGGCCGGTCTCTCTCGACCTTGTTGTCGAACCCGCGCACGATCCTTGGAATGAACCCTGGCGGATTCAACTTTACGCCGTTCAAGATCCAGATGAGGTGAGGACGCTCGTTGCGGAGAAGCGGGTCTCTGAAGCGGGATCGATCCGCCAGGAAGGACTGGCGCCAGGGCAGTTTGAATTGCGGGTGGTAGACGGCGATTCCTCGACTTGGTTGGTCAGATCGATCGAAGTTCATGCGTCGACCGGGACGCTATTCGTGGCCGTTCCGCTGATCCCGATTCGCGGAGTGGTGTTGATCGGAGATGAACCGATTTCCGGAACGGTGTGGTTCGGTGGCAAGAATCGTGAACAGAAGATCAAGATTGCGACCGACGATGACGGCCGATTCTCTGGCCATCTGCCACGTGAGGGTCCTTGGGCGGTCGACGTTTCCTGGGATGACGTGACCCGTGGCGCGCGGAAGGTCGAAGTTCGACGGCGCCCCGGCCAGCGTGAGGCGATTGTGGAGATCCGGTTTCCCGATACCGAATTGCATGGGCGAGTTCTTGATGCTCGGGGAGAGGAGGTTCGAGGTGCGACCGTCCTTGTGCTTGATGAAGATCGGGACCGGGACGGGAACCGTCAACGCGCAGCGGTCGTCGAGTCCGACGAAGAAGGACAGTTCGCAATCCGCGGCCTCTACCCAGGCCAGTTCTTTCTGCAAGCGTCGACGGCGACCGCAGATTCCGACGTCGTGGGGCACCAACTGGTAGAGGATCTCGAAGGTGTCGATGTCGTATTGCGACTCGAAGCTGGCGAGGAGATTCATGGGATCGTTACCGCCAACGGCAGACCATTGGCTGGCGTGCCGGTTGCGATCCAATCGGCAACGAACAATCCGTGGGGTGGGCGAACCATGCACCGTGTTTCGCGATTTGACGGTAACTGGTCGCCCTAACCCGGTATGACCAGAGAAGCTGATGTAACCCAGTGGGTGAGAGTCCCAACATGGCAAGAGCCAGAACCATGAAGCTGAGGAGGCGTGCTCTATGCGAAAGCGGGGTGCGAAGTCTCCTGACAAACCCAGTCCCGGACTGGGGAGCGACCTTGTGGGCCGCAGGTATCGAACGCTGCGCAATCCTCGTGAGGAGACGATCCGGAAGCCGAGCCGCTCGGGGTAGGGCGAAGGCAGCATTGGGGTCGGAAATCTGGCTGATGACCGGCCGCAAATCCGGCGGGGTAATGGCGGTGGCACGCAAGGAAGGGTTGCATCGGAACTGGCGAAGCCCTCCTGACCCCAAGGAGAAATCCCTTGGAGCAAGGTAGACCCTGGCAACAGGGCCGAAGGTCAGAGGGTGGCAGCTGGGCCCGTACGAGTGATGAACCGTTGGTAATGCGACGGGACCTCGCCGAGAGCAGAGGAACTTCCGGCCGGCGAGCCGAAAGTTGCAAAGGGGCCCAGCTGATCGACGAACCGCAGACGAAGAGAGGCACAGTGAGGAAGACAACGACCTCCATTGGCGTGCAGGATCTAAGGAAGCGGATAGGCCGAAAGGCGAAGGCAGATTCCCACCACCGTTTCTGGGGCCTCTACACACATGTGTGGAAGCTCGACGTGCTGGGGGCGGCGTACCGTTTCGCCAAGAAGAATAACGGTGCGCCGGGTATCGATGGAGTGACGTTCGCGCAGATCGAAGCGGAGGGAGTCGAGAGTTTTCTTCTGACTCTGAGCGAAGAGCTGCAAGAACGAACCTACCGTCCATTGCCCAGTCGAGAAGTGAGTATTCCCAAGGGAGGCGGCAAGCGGCGTGGGTTGAAGATTCCGGCAATTCGAGATCGAGTCGTGCAAGGTGCGCTGCGCCTGGTGATCGAGCCGATCTTCGAGTCGGATTTTCAACCAGGTTCGTTCGGTTACCGTCCTCGGCGCACGGCCCACCAAGCGTTGGGTCGGGTCTACGAGGGGCTGAATCGCAAACTGCAGCAAGTCCTCGATCTCGACCTGCGTAGCTACTTCGACAGTGTGAGGCACGATCTCCTGCTCTTGAAGTTGGCGCGCAGAATCCGCGATCGTGACGTGCTACGGCTGTGCAAGCTGATCCTGAAGGCGTCGGGCAAGCGAGGAGTTCCACAGGGCTCGGTGATCGGGCCGCTGTGGGCAAACTTGTACTTGAACGATGTCGACCGGATGCTGGAGCGTGCCCAAAGCGTGACTCGGCAGGGAGAATACGAGGTGATCCGCTACACGCGCTTCGCCGACGATCTGCTGGTGCAGGTCAGTACCCATCCCCGAGCACGAGCCTGGGCGCCGAAGGTAGAACGCCGCCTGAGGGAAGAGTTGGAGAGAATTGGTTTGACGGTTAACGAGGAGAAGACCCACATGATCCGCTTCGATGCCGGGGAACCCTTCAACTACCTAGGTTTTACGTTTCGGCTGGTTCCGGACCGGAAAGTTCTAGGCAAGAAGAAGGTCCTACGGCGGCCACAGAAGGAAAAGCGCACCCGTTTTCTCCGCGAGATTCGGGATCTCCTTCGAAAGCGTCGGCACGTTCCCGTTGCCGATGTGATCGTCCAGGAGATCAATCCACGAGTCCGTGGGTGGGTGAACTACTTTCGCTGGGGAAATGCGGGGAGGGATCTTCAATTCGTAAGCTGGCAGATTGATGCAAAGATCCGGCGGTTCGCTTCTCGGCAGCGCCCGAAACGAAAAGGGGGACGCTCTTGGACGACGTGGAGCCCCGATGAGATCTATGGAAAGTGGAAGCTTTTCTACGACTACAGGATCTATCGAGGCAGCGCCGCCGAGTAGCAAAGTCTCATAAACCTTGCGGCTGAGTCGGTTGGCAACGCCGGATGTGGGAAAACCGCATGTCCGGTGTGACGGGAGGGGGAGCAGGTCTACGGGCCATGGTTGGAATTGAGGCACCGGCAAGAAGCCGAAAGGCGCCGGCAAACAGCCACCCTCCGACCTTCTGGTACCGCGCTGCCCCCCGAGCCCAATTCTTTCGGTGATCGCCAGAATCGTGCATCGTGTTGTCAGGAGGAAACACGATGCAGGATCGAACGCACGCGCTTCGCGAAGCGCTAGAGAAAAGTCGCGGTGGCCAAAAGAGGTGGAGTTGCCCAGAAGGTCTTCGGTCGGAAGTGGTGAGCTACGCGCAAAGTCGTCGAGCATCTGGGGCCGGGGTTCGCTTGATCGCAGAAGAGCTCGGGCTGAGCTTGTCGGGCCTCTCCCGTTGGCTGAAGAAGGCTGTGCAATTTCGCTCGGTGCGTGTTGCACGAGCAGTGTCTGTCCCGGTCTCGGCAGAGTTGGTGCTGGTGACGCCTCATGGTTTCCGCCTGGAGGGCCTTTCGACATCGCAGGCGCTCGACCTACTTCGAGAGCTGTGATGCTCCCTCTACCTCGGCGGTATCAAGTGATCGCCTACGCAAGGCCGGCGGATATGCGAAAGGGTTTCGATACGTTGTCGACGCTGATTCGCGAAGAGCTGGGTCGGGATCCGACGAGCGGTGATTTGTACTTGTTCGTGGCCAGGAATCGGATTCGAGCGAAGGTGCTCTTGTGGGACGGGACCGGATCTTGCCTTTACGTGAAACGCCTCGAGAAGGGCCGCTTTGCCTGCCTCTGGAAGACCGCGGTCGAAAGCGAGTTGGAGCTTTCCTCCTCGGAGCTTGCGTTGTTCTTGGAGGGTTGCCAGGAGGTGGGCCGCCGACGGTTATCTCCGCCGCAGATTGATCCAAATCGCCCGCTAATACCTGCCTAATAATAAAGTATTTATGAGATACTACGTGCATGCTCGATGCGCGTTCGGAAACCCGAGTTGAGATCCTTCAGCAGGCTTGTGGCCTGCTCCAGGATGAGGTCGGGCGTCTGGTCACCAGGCTTCGAGATCTGACGTTGAGAAACGCTCATTTGGAAGGGCGGGTGCTCACCCAGGCCGAGCTGGACATACTCGAAACTCCGGGCTCGAAGGCGCTCCAGGCGGCGGCGGAACCGATCACGCCTGAAGCGAAACCGAAAGCGGCTAAGAAGCCTCAGAAAGGGCACGGGCCCCGTCCGCAGCCCCAGTTGCCTCGGCAAGAGCAACTCTACGAGTTACCCCAAGATGAGCAGACCTGCCAAGTCTGCCAGGGCGAACTCGAAGAGATGGGGCTCACCGAGGACAGCGAAGGGGTCGCGTCGTCCAGCTGCAATCGCAGGACAACCGGCAACGGGAGGAACCTGTGGGCGTAGCGAAGCCGTTACCGAGGTATAAGAAGCGCCTCAAGGGTCATACTCGAAGAGCGACTCGCTGGCTTCAGGCCATCGCGCGCCGCAATCCGGGCTTGCTGGCCCACTGGGAGATTCTGAGGACTGGAATGGCTGGACGATAGGAGCCGTATGAGTCGAGAGGCTCACGTACGGTTCTGGGAGAGCGCGGGGGTGAGATTCCCCCGCGCTACTCAACTTCCGTTGCAACGCCAGGTCACGCGCATGGCGCGGTCCGGGCTGACGGTCACGGCCGCCACGCTCTCAGATCAGATCATCGCTCTGTCGAAGATCCTGGAGCCGACTTACGACGCGCTCTTCACCCGGCTTCTCGAAGGCCCGGTCTTGCACGTCGACGAAACCGGCTGGTTGTTGGCACCCAATGGGGTCAAGATCGGGCGCAAGCGGCATCGAAAGAGACGATATACCGCCACGGTTTGGGGTTTGTGCTCAGAACAATTTGCTTACTATGCCTTGCTCGACTCGAAATCGACCGAAGCAGGGCGCAGCCTGCTGGAAACCTATTCAGGTGCCCTGGTCGCGGATGGCTACCAGGTCTACGAAATCCTGGCGAAACCGGACGAAGAGGATCAGCCGCCGCGATTTACCCTGGTCAACTGCTGGGCTCATTGCCTGAGAAAGTTCCGGGATCTCGAAGATGCTCGGTGTCAGCCGGTCCTCCAATGGATCCGAGAGCTGTATGAGATCGACCGCGAGGTCGAAGGCCCCTTCCCGGGCGGCCCGGAGGAGTGGGAGAAGAGACGGCAGATTCGACAGGAGAAGAGTCGGCCGATTCTCAAGCAAATTCGCGCGTGGGCATTTCAGCAGGGCGGCCTTCGACAATCGGGTTTCGGCAAGGCGATTCAATACATGATGAAGCGCTGGGATCGGCTTACACATTTTGTTGCGGACGGCAGGATCCCCCTCGACAACAACCGGGTAGAGAGGGCGCTCCGAGGTCCGGTGATCGGACGCAAAACCCATTTCTGCTCGCGCTCAGAGCGCGGAGCCAAGACGGCCGCGGTGCTCTATTCCCTCGTCGAGACCGCAAGGCTCAACGGCATCGATCCTGCCCAATATCTCCTCGACGTCGCAAAGGCCGCGATCCAGAAGCCTGGCACCGTCACCCTGCCCTGATTCGATTCGCAGCCCGCCTTCGATCGTCCACGGCGAAGTGCCGGTTGCCCGGTAGGGCGACCGGTTACGAAGTATCTCCTCGACGTCGCAAAGGCCGCGATCCAGAAGCCTGGCACCGTCACCCTGCCCTGATTCGCAACCCGCCTTCGATCGTCCACGGCGAAGTGCCGGTTGCCCGGTAGGGCGACCGGTTACGAAGTAACTCCTCGACATCGCAAAGGCCGCGATCCAGAAGCCTGGCACCGTCACCCTGCCCTGATTCCAGACCTCCTTCGATCGCTAACGGCGAAGTGCCGGTTGCCCGGTAGGGCGACCAGTTACATTTGACGGTACGTTTACAGTGCGCGTGCCGACGGATCGCCCAATCGATGTCTTTATCGCACCCGGCGGGCTGGCCGTGCAGCTGATCCGGATCGATCCTGCCTCGATGTCGGCTCGAATCGGTACTGGGCACAACCTGCTGTTGCAGGCTACTGCCGAAAGTGGTCGGCTGGAGGTTACCGCGCCGGCCGACGGATCGAGTCTCGTTCAGGGTATGACAATTCACCGGGGCCCCGCGCGAATCCCGTTTAGGGCCATGCTACAAGAAGCCCGCCCGCAAGCAGCCGAAGGTGCGGTGGTCTTCGCTGCGGTCGCGCCAGGAGACTACGCGATCTGTCCATCCAATCTACGGACCGAAAACTGCGCATCCGGATACCTGGGGCCGGGTGGGCAGCTAAGGCTCGATATTGGAACTTTCATGACTTCCTCGACCAACGGGACGGAATCCGAATGAACCCGAACAAAGTCGTCATCGTCTTGAGCGTCTTTTTTTTCGCACTGTTCTATAGACCAGTGCGAGCGGAAGTCGAGCATCTGCCAGCCGAACGCGATGCACGGCTGGCCCGACTGGAGGAGCTCCGTACCGAGAAGTCCGAGCAATGGCAACGGCGTGGGTATCTTGGTGTCACCTTCATCTTGATCGAACTGGGGGCCCCTCGACCGGGCTTCTATTTGGAGGTCCTGAAGACGCGGCCTGGCACCCCAGCCGCGGCGTCCGGACTTCGGCCGGGAGACTTGATCGCGGCCTACGATGACGAGCCATTTAGCGGTGATTTCATGGCCCTCTGGCAACGCTTGGAGCGGATCGAGGTGGGGCAGATTGTGCGGGTCGATTTCTATCGAGATGGCCAGGAAGCTTGGGAGACAGAGATCGAAGCTAAGCCACCCTCGGCGAGAGTCTTCGACTCTTGGCTTCGCTTTCACTTGCAGCAAGTCGAAGCACGGTCGGACGCGACTACCAGCCCAAACATAGAGATTGTGGACACCGCTGAGCGCAAGGAATGGTCGGATTTCAACCTTCAACCTTCAACCTTCAACATTCGACGGATCTCTAGAGAGAGCCATCATGTTCGAAGGGTCGGACGAAGCCAATCCTCTGAAATCGGTGCGTCGCTCTGGTGCTGGCATCCAGGCGCCCATCGTCTTCGATTGGAGCAGGACGCGAAATCGGAACCCGCCCAATAAAGCCAGCTCCAATAGGGCTGGTATTTGTTGGGCACCGGTTCCTCACTCTGCGTAGTCCTGCTCGACCAGGTCGAGCAGGACGCCACCGAGCACGCGGCCGCGATCGTCACCGAGGCACCTCGCCGGCGAAACTGCCCGGGTCGCCCTGGACCCGCGCCGAGCCTTGACGGACCAGCGGGGGCATTTGAACGAAAACCTACGGTTTCGAAGTGCTTCCCATCAGCGTGATCGGTCCCTTGTCCAAGACAAGGGACACTTGGCTCAATAAGGCTTGAGAGATGCGGTGCCAGACCGTTGGTTCGATTGATGGTGATACTTGATCTGTTCTAGGGCTGCCCCAGAAATTCACCAACTTGCTTACGAGTCGTTGGAAATTCATGGAGGGAATGACTCAACCCAACCTTGCGGCGCTCCTCATCAGAGATTCGCAACTTCGAGCGTCGCCGGGACGCCTGATGGCAGGACCTCTACCTCCAGGCAACAAGGCCAGCCAAGCGCAGTTCAGCTCTTCCCGTCCCAAGTCTCAATGCGAGCGTTCCCAGGTGGACCAGGATGGGTATCAAGATCAAGACTGTAGGTGGTCGTCAGAAAGCGCCGGACGCCGGATCGAGTCTCGTCCAGAGGATAACAATCAACCGGGGTCCCGCACGAATCCCGTTTAGGGTGCCAATCTGGGATGGGTGAACCCCCTCGCCTTCAGGGGGCTTGGGGTACGCTTGTTGGTATGGGCGAGTACCGTCGGTCATCGCACGCTGTCCTCCGACTGGTCTACCACTTCGTGTTCATAACGAAGTACCGCAAGCCGGTACTTCGTGGCGATATCGCAGTCGGCGTAGAGGGTGAACTCCCTGAGCAGCCATCGCTTCCTGCCCTTCGAGCGGCTACGTTTGTACCTGCGGTAGCCGTGGAGTAGCGCCAAGCCGTTACTTCGTCCCGGCCTCCCGCGTGGCTGTCGCAGTCATCATTTCCTTTTCTTCGCCATCCGGGCCAATCGCAAAGAGCGTCCAGTCGTAATGGTCGCTGTCCGTAAAGACCCACCGCCCGGTGTAGGCCGCCGTTCCTTCGGGTGTGATCGTCTCGAGGGTGTTGATCAACGTGTCTCCTTCGAATCGGGTGGTCATCTCAGCGAAGGAGCCACCGGAGGCATCAATGGAGTAGCCCTTGATCGTTTGCTCCCCGGGGTGCCAGAACCAGCGTGCTTCGGCGGCGAGGTTGCCGGCCTTGTCGTAGCTCTTGGCCAACACGGTGTGGTGCCCGATTCCCCATTGGAACCGGTGACTGAGGATTGAAATGTCCCACTCGCCACCAACCAGGCGTTCGAACCCGGTCATCGGATTTTCGGTCGCGGCAGTGGTCGCGACCGATGGCTCGGAACCGGCGCTCTGGGCGATGCCCACGATGGGCAGGGCGAGGGTCGTGACGGTCAACAGGGCTAGGAAGAGCTTGCGGAACGGGATCGTCATGGTGTCTTTCCTTTCTCGGAAGGACAACCCGACCGATTCACCAGCGGCCGGCTACGAGAACGTATCTACCTGCATCTGCTGCGTTTTGTTCGCTCAGACTTCCTCTGCGTAGCCCGGCTACGCCTTCGTCGTCTTCGCTCGCAAGCCTTGCATCTGCAGGCATCTACGTCCTCTCGCTTCGGTCTGGTGAATCGGTCGGGTTGGCGGTTTTCGCGTCGGGAGCGATGCGGAGTCGCTGGATGTAATCGTCGAGCGAACGCACCGCCGCGTCGAACGGGCGGACGTCACGATAAGACCTGCTCAGCATGACGCCGCCTTCCATCGTCGTAAGAACGAACGTCGCAAGCTGATCAAGGTCGGTTTCGGGGGCAAGCAAGTCCGCGACTTCGGTGAGCCAGTCGTGAACGATCGTGCGCCACTGCTCGAAATTAGCCTCGACCAGTTCGCGGGCGCCGGGTTGGAACTCGCTCAGCTCCAGCGCCAGGTTGCCGATCGGGCAGCTGCTCTGGAAGTCGGAGGCTAGGAGTTGATTGCGGTAGGCGTCGAGCAAGGCGAAGACCCGGTCGAGGGGATCTGCGTGCTTGTCGAACACCGGCTGAAGAAGCATGGGCCAGATGTTGTCCCGGTAGAGTTCGAGTACGCCGACCAGTAGATCGTCCTTGCTTTTGAAGTAGTGGTAGAGGCTGCCACTGTTGACTTCTGCTTCGCGCAGAATTTGCGCAAGGCCCGTGGCGCCGTAACCCTGGGCATGGAACAACGCCCGTGCCGCATGAAGAAGGCGTTCACGGGTCGTTGTCGGCGAGGAGCGAGCTTGTGTTCGGTCGTTTGACATTGTTTGCAAATAGGTGGAGGGGCGTCTTGGACGACTTCTTAGTTGATCGATCAACCAGAAGATTAACAAGCCGAATATCAGTTTGTCAACGCTAGGATGAGCGGGGTGGTGAACCCAGCCTCGCGATGCCTGGGACTAAAGGCCCAGGCTACGAACCGCCACCCCGCTCGGGGTGAAGAAAAGCGCCGCTCTTCACGCGGAGGCGTGACGGTAGGTAGCCTGGCATTTCAATGCCAGGCTCTCGGTGAGCTTCAGCCGCCGCTCGCCACGACGATCGACCGTCCTCGAAAACCGAACGCGTCTCTTGGACCGAGTTTCAGTTCAAAAGAGGCTGCCGGTGCTGCCGGGAGGCGTCGGGTAGCCCAGGTGGCGGTAGGCCCGTTGGGTGGCGACCCGGCCGCGGGGCGTGCGCTGGATAAAGCCTTCTTGAATGAGAAACGGCTCGTAGAGGTCTTCGAGTGTGCCGCGATCTTCGCCCACCGCCGCGGCCAGTGCTTGAATGCCGGCGGGACCACCACCATAGTGCTCGATCAGCGCGCTGAGGATTTTGCGATCAACGACGTCGAAGCCAAGCTCGTCGACCTCGAGCTGGCCCAAGGCGTTGCGGGCGGCGTCGAGGTCGATGCGGCCGGTGCCTTCGACCTGGGCGAAGTCACGAACCCTGCGCAGCAGCCGATTGGCGATCCGAGGGGTTCCCCGGCTGCGGCGTGCAAGCTCGCGCGCGCCGCTTTGGTCGAGCTCAACGTCGAGTAGCTCGGCGGACCGGCTGAGAATGGACGTCAGATCCTCGGGGCTGTAGAAGTCGAGCCGATGAACAATGCCGAAGCGAGCGTGAAGCGGCTTGGTCAGCAAGCCAGCGCGGGTGGTGGCGCCGACGAGGGTAAAGCGCGGAAGCGGAATCTCCATGGTGCGCGCCGCTGGCCCGGTGCCGATTACCAAGTCGAGCTTGTAGTCCTCGACGGCGGGATAGAGCAGCTCCTCGACCGTGGCCCCCAAGCGGTGAATTTCGTCGACGAAGAGAATGTCACCTGGCTCGAGATTGGTGAGAATGGCGGCGAGGTCCCCCGCCCGTTCGAGCGCAGGTCCAGCGGTGGTGCGCACCGTCGCGCCCATTTCGTTGCCAATGATGTGCGCCAAGGTAGTCTTGCCGAGGCCCGGTGGCCCGAACAACAAGACGTGATCGAGGCTTTCGCCCCGGCCAAGCGCCGCTTGGATAAAGACCCTCAGGTTGCCGACGACCCGGCGCTGGCCAACGTAGTCGTCCAGCCGCTTGGGCCGCAAGGAATGGTCGAGCCCGAGATCTTCGATCTGGGCGTTGGCCGACAGCAGGCTATTGTCGGGCGCGTCGTGCTGCTCCATGAGCGCGATTGTACGCCGTGGTGACGGCTCAGGTCCGAGAGAGGTGGCTCAAAGTCTTCCTGAGGAGATCGGCGAACGGTAGATCGCCGTCATCGGCGCGTGCGCGTCCTAGGGCTCGCTCGGCAGCTACCCGTCGATAGCCCAGGTTGAGTAACGCCGCGACTACATCTTCGTCCGCCGACGGCGCAATGCGCGCCGCGGACGACGGCAACGAAAGATCGCTGACCTTGTCTTTGAGCTCGAGGACCATACGCTCCGCGGTTTTCTTGCCGACCCCGGGGATCGCATAGAGACGTGGAAAATCCGCACCCGCCAAGGCCTGCGCCAACTCCGTGGGTGGCATGCCCGAGAGAATCGTTTGCGCCAACTTGGGGCCGATGCCCGAAATGGCGATCAATTTCTCGAAAAGCTGCTTCTCGATATCACTCCAGAAGCCGAAGAGCGCCAGTGCGTCTTCACGAACGTGGGTATGCACGTACAGTTCGATTTGGGTACCCGTGTCCACCTTTTCGATCTCGTAGTAGGTGGTCAGGGGCACGTGAACACGGTAGCCCACGCCTCCGACGTCGATGAGTACTGCATCGGGGGAACAATGGAGTACCGCACCACGAAGAAAGCCGATCATGTCGCTAGGTTCGCCACGTAGAGATCCTCAAAGCCCGCGTTGCACGAGCCGTTCGGTTTCGAGTCCAAAAGGAGAGACAGCCGGACGGCTCGTTTGCTACTGCGCGGAACGTCTTCAGCTTTGGCCGAGGAGATCGCCATCGAGCTGGAAGACCGCCAACGCCTCGGGGTTGTAGCGCACGTCGAGATCGTTCATTCGTCGAGCGATCAGCGACGCGCGCAGTTTGTTGAGACGCTGCGACTCTTCGGCCGTGCGGGTCTCGTCTTTCTTCTCTTCGAAGACGGTTGGGTCGAAGTGCTCGCGCTCGGCGATCTCGAACAGCAGGGCGCCTTGATTGTCGGTGAAGGGACCGCCAAGCTGACCCTGTTCGAGTGCGAGCGCGGCTGCCGCGATTTCAGGATTGATGCCGATGCCCGAGATCGAGTCGTCCTTGCCGAACAGGCTGGTCTCTTGAATGGTGACCCCCAATTCGTCGGCGAGCGCTTGCAGATTACCCCCTTCGTCGAGGGTTGCTCGCGCTGTCTGTAGGCGCTCGAGCGTCTGCTCCTTTTGTAGCTCGAGCAAGGCCGCCGGGCGCACCCGGTCGATCACATCAGCCAACTCGGGCAGGCGCGGCGGACGGATGGCGCTCAGCCGCATGATGGTCCAGCCGCGCGGGATCTTCACCGGTTGAGACACGTTGTCGAGGGTCAGCGCGAAGGCGTTCTGATTGAACTCGCCGCGGCCGATGCCCGGTACCAAGTCGTTGGCGCCGAAGGGCTCGGTGTTGGTGACTTCCAGCCCATGCTCCTGGGCTAGTGCAGCGAACGCATCGGCCGTCATGGCGCCGGCGGTGGTCGCCGCCGCGATTTCCCGAGCCTTGGCCTCGGCAATCTCGCTGGCACGGGTGCCGAGAAGTTGATTGCGGATCTGGTTCTTGGCCTCTTCGAAAGGACGTTGGCCACCAGCGCGATGATCTTCGACCTCGATCAGGTGAAAGCCGTATTGGGTCTGAACCGGACCCACCAAGGTGCCGACCTCGGCATTGAAAACGATCTTGGTGAAGTCTTCGCCCCAAGCGTTGCGGCCGAAGTAACCGAGCGAGCCACCCCGCTGGGCGCTATCGGGCTCGTCGGAGTTCTCCCGTGCGACAGTGGCGAAATCCGCGCCGCCTTCGATTTGCGCCCGCAGACCGTCCAAGGCCTGACGTGCACCATCGGCATCGCGGTCTGGCGTCAACTGAAGCAAGATGTGGCGCGCCCGGACCTGCTCTTCTTGGCTGAACTCGTCAGGATGGTCGTCGTAGTAGGCGCGCAGCTCTTCGTCGCTGATCTCGATTTCCCCGCGCAGCGCAAGGGCGTCCACCAGGAGGTAGTCTACGGCGCGTTGCTCGGGCAGCTGGTAATCGGCGGGGTGCTCGTTGAAGTACTGCTCGAGCCGCTCGGATGGCACCTCGATGTCGCCGATCGAGGTCGCCGCCAAACGAACATAGCGAAGCGACGCCTTTTCCGCTTGCTCGCGGTAGATGGCTTCCACCTCGGCGTCCGAGACGTAGGTGGTCTGGCTCAAGATCGCTTCCAGCTTGGTGAGCAAGAGATCGTCGCGCAAGCTGCGCTCAAAGGCGTTGCTGCTGAGCCGCGCTCCGCTCAAACGCTGGCGATAGGCTTCTTCGCCGATGAAGCTGCCACCTTCGTCTTGAAATGCTGGGTACGAGAGAATCTGTTCGCGCACTTCGCCGTCGGTGGCCAGCAAGCCCAGGTCGCGTGCCTCGCGCAGCAGGATCTTTCGGTTGACGCTTTGACGCAAAGCTTGCCCGATCAAGTTGAACTGACGCGCCATGTCACTGTTGTACTGCTCGCCGAAAATCTGGCGGTACTGGCTTTCCAGTCGCCGGAATGATTCGCGGACATCTTCGCTCAGCACATCTTCCCCGGCAACGGTCGCCGCGACTCGGGTGTCGCTTACGCCGTTCATGCCGCTCCAGTCGCTGCCGAAGAGGACCACGAACGCGAGGATTACCAGCCAAAGTACCCACTTCAGGTACTTCATCTTGCTCCGCATCAACTGAAGCGCCATCGCTGCTCCTCCCGATCGTCTTGTTGAGCTTGCTGTGCCCGGCGCGGCACCGACCGGAGTGTCCAGGCGTTTCTCGAGGCCTGCGCGCCAGCGTTCGTCTCGTCGTTTTCGCGTTTGTTTGGGACGCAATGATGGCGCCCCAGCGGCCACTCGGCCGGCGGACCGTCGAGTCTACTCCGTTGACCCGCGTCCGGCAAGGGCACGGGAGCCGAGGAGGCCTCGATCCGAGGCCGGCGGTTACTGCAAACCCTCGGAATGCCAGGGTTTGTGATACGTTTCGAGTCCTCGAAGGTCGACCGAAGCGGCCCCGCGCAGCCCAACACCTTTCCACGGCGTCTCCCGAATGATCCGCCTGCTCCCAAGCGATTGGTACAGCATCCCTGTGAGCGTCCTGCGTCGCTCGGTGACGCTTGGCGTCTTGCTGGCGCTGACCGGCGTTGGCTATCTGCTGTTTCAGCAGTGGCAGCGGTACGATCTCCAGCAGCGAGCCATCCAAACGATCGACCAAGCCGGCCATTTGATCGACGAGGTCGAGAGCCGCGAAGACGCCGCCTTGTTGCGCGCCGAGAACACCGTCGCCTGGGAACGGATCGAATTCGCGCGGACGACGTTGATCCAGGGCGACTACAACACAGCCTACAAGAACGCCTACCAGAGCCTGATGGTTCTGAAGTCGGTGCTGCAGATCGGTGACCGCGATGGCTCGATCCGTTTTCTCTTCGTCCAAGGCGGGGTGGAATATCGCCGAGGGGATCGCGGGGCCTGGAAGCGCGCGCGGTCTCAGGACAGCCTCGATCCCGGCGATTGGGTCAAGACGGCTGGCGACGGGACGGCCGAGATCGTGTTCAGTGACAACTCGACCTTCGTACTTCGGCAGAACACCATGGTTAACCTGGGCGACTCATCCGACGAGTCTGCGGACCCGCGAGCGGATCCCGAGCGCGCCAGTCTCACCGACTCGGCAACCAACGTGGTTTTTGGCTGGGTAGAGTTGACCACGGCCGAGCGACCGAGCACGGTATCCACCCCGCGTTCGCGTGCCCGCGTGAGCGGCCAGTCGAAGGCCATGGTCTCGTATGACCGCGACCGCGCGAGGGCCCAGTTCGCGGCCTACGCTGGCGGCGTCGAAGTATTGGCCGAGAACGGTGAGAGCCGTTCCCTCAGCACGCTCGAGCAAGTCGAGCAAGTGGGCGAGACATTCGGCGAGACCGAGGCCCTGCCCGAGCGGCCGCGGGTAGCGGGTCCTCCGGACGACGACGAGATTGACCTCGACACGGTCCGCAAGGCGGTCCTCTCTTGGGAAACCGTCGACAGTGGTGCTCGCTACCGCCTGAGAATTTCGGACAATCGGCTGTTCGCAACCAGCATCATCGACAACCGGCGACGCCGGACCCGGGCGACAGTTGGCCTGCGACGGGAAGGACGATATTTTTGGCAAGTCGCGGCCCAGGCCAGCAATGGCGCACAGGGCCCGTGGTCGGAGTCGCGCACGTTCCGTGTCGCATCACTGTCGAGCGCAGGGCGACTGGCGTCGGATGTGGTGCCTCCTGAGCTCGAGATCGAAGAGATTCAATCCTACGGCAGCCTGGTCATCGTTAAAGGTCATGCCGAAGCCGGTGCCCGGGTGACCATCAACGGTGAGCCGGCAACGACCACCCGTACCGGCAGTTTCAACAAGACGATCCAAATGACCCAAGAAGGCTGGTCCAGCGTCGAGGTGATCGCTACCGACGTTTCGGGCAACCAGAGCCGCAGCGCAGGACGCGTGCGGATCGATGTCTATTGACGCGGAATCAACCCGTCCAACCGAACGAACGAGAGCGCCTTTCCTATGCCCTTTCCCGCCATCTTCAAGTACTTCTCCGACGATCTCGCGATCGATCTCGGTACCGCCAATACCTTGGTGTTCACCCGCAACGGTGGCATCGTCGTGCGCGAGCCGTCGGTGGTGGTGATCAACAAGCTCACCAACAAGATCGAAGCGGTCGGCAACCAGGCCAAGGAGATGCTGGGTCGCACACCCGGCAACATCGAGTCGGTGCGGCCGATGAAAGACGGCGTGATCGCCGACTTCGACATCACCGAGCAGATGCTCAAGTACTTCATCAAGCCAAAGCCCACGGCGGCCGCCGCTGGGTGCGGCCACGGATCGTCATCGGCGTACCCTCGGAGATCACGCCGGTCGAGAAGCGGGCGGTGCGCGACTCCGCCGAACAGGCCGGGGCGTCGGAGGTTTTTCTGGTGGAGCAGGCGATGATGGCGGCGATCGGCGCCGGTCTGCCGATCACCGAGCCATCCGGCAACATGATCGTCGACATCGGGGGCGGCACCAGCGACGTCGCCGTCATCTCGCTCGCCGGTGCGGTCTACAGCCGCTCGCTCAAGGTCGCGGGCAACGAGCTCGACGAAGCGATCATCAACTTCCTCAAGCGTCGCCACAACCTGCTGATCGGCGAGCGTACGGCCGAACACATCAAGATCGAGCTTGGCTCCGCCCATCCGCTCAAGGAGAGTTTGAAGCTCGAGATCAAAGGCCGTGATCTGGTCGAGGGCGTGCCCAAGACCCTCATGATCTCCGATGCCGAGGTGCGCGAGGCGCTCGCGGAGCAGATCTCGGCCATTGTGGGCGCCGTGCGCATGGCCCTCGAGCGGACGCCGCCCGAACTGTCGGCCGACATCATGGACAAGGGCATCGTCCTTTCCGGCGGCGGCGCCATGATTCGCAATCTGGATGAGCGTTTGCGTGACGAAACCGGCCTGCCGGTAGTGCTCGCTGATGATCCGTTGTGCTCGGTGGTCTTGGGTACGGGGCGCTTGTTGGAGGACATCGAGCTTCTGCGCAAAGTCTCCATTCGCTAGGAGGTCTCGCATCCGACCCACAGGACCCATGCGCGTGACCGTCGCTATTTCCACCATGGCCTCCTAGTGCCAAGACGCTGGGACTTTCTGCTGTTCGTGGTGCTGCTTTTGGCCCAGCTGTTGCTGCTGGCAGCCACCGAACCCACACAGGGCAGCCGCCTCGAGCGGTGGCTGCTCAAGGTGCAGGCGCCGGTGGTGCATGCCGGGGCCAGTGCGGCGTCGGGTGTGCTGGGCGGCCTCGATGGGGTGAAGTTCAACCGCACCCTACGGCAACAGAACGACCAGCTGCGCGGCGAGCTGGCGGCAGCACAGGGCGAGCTCTTGCGTCTCCAGAACGTCGAAGACGAGCTCCAGCGTTTGTCGCGCGCGGTGGATTACACCCGCCGCGACGCCGGCACCTTCTTTGTTGCTGAGGTGGTCTATGTCGACCAGGCGTCGTCGTTGCGCACCCTGGTGCTCTATACCGGAACCGAGCAGCCCCGTCGGAACCAAGCTGTGCGCACCCCGCTCGGTCTGGTTGGTCGGGTGATCGTGCCCGCGGGACGCTACGCCAAAGTCCAGTTGATCACCGACCGAGCCTCCTCGGTCAGCGCCATGATCGAGCGCACCCGGCGCAAGGGTATGGTGCGCGGCACATCCGGCGGTGGTCTGGAGCTCGCCCTTTTGCCGCGGCAGGCCGATGTCCGCACAGGTGATCGCGTGGTGACCGCGGGGATTGATGGCGTGTATCCCCGCGGCATCCCGATCGGTACCGTGCGCGCGGTTTTGGCCACCGAAGGCCTGTTCTTGAAGATCGACCTCGAGTCCGTGATCGACCTCGGGCTGCTCGAGCAGGTTTATGTGTTGACCGCGGAGCCGGTACCGGCTGACATCATCGAGCAGACGGATGTCACTCCTTAGGTTCGTTCTGGGCCTGGCTTCGGCCTTGGCGATCGCAGCCGTCGGCCAGCGCTGGATTCCGCGCTTCAACCAGGTCTGCGATCCGATCTTGATCTTCGTGATCTACCACAGCCTGTGGTCGCGCCCGGGCCGGGACATCATCGGCGGCTCGGTGGCGGGTTTGACGCACGACGCCTTGACCGGTGGCATGTATGGCCAACTCGGTTTCGTCAACACTGTCGTGGCGTTCTTTTGCGCACAGCTTCGCCAGCGCTTGGTTATTCAACGACCGGACCGCTTGGCGATCTGCTTTGCCTTGGTGGCGTTGGTACAGCAGGCAGTGTTGGCCGTCCTTCGGTTCCTGTTCCTTGCCAGCGCCGAGCTGGTGCCGGTTTGGTCCGTGGTCATCAAGATGGGCACCACGGGTATTCTCGGCGTCGGGGTATTCGTCTTGGGTGCTCGCTTTCGTCAGCGGGCGTTGCAGTGGCGCGACGTCCGTCGCCGCAAGCTGACCATAGAAACACGATGAGAGGCGCTGCTACATGAGTCGAGATCGTTTCTATCGCGCGGTATTGGTGCAGCGTCTGGGATGGTTGATCGGGGCCTCCTACGTGGCCTTATTGGTGGTGGCTATTGGCTATTGGCGGGTTCAGGTGGTGGGTGGCGGGCGCTATTTGAAGATGGCCGAGAACAATCGCTTGCGCAAGCTGGCGGTGGAAGCGCCGCGTGGCTGGATCTACGACCGCAATCACAAGGTGTTGGCCGAAAACGTGCCCCGCTACAACCTTCTTTTTGACCGCACCTTGGCTGCTGATCGGGATGAGAGCATCGCCTTTGGCGCGTCGGTTCTGGGGGTCGAACCGGCCGAGATCAAGCGTCGTTTGGATGCGGTTCGCGGTACACCACTGTTCAAACCGGCGATCGCGGCCGAAGGTCTCGACCTGGAGGCCGTTGCCCGCTTTGGTGTCGAACAGCTCGAGCATCCAGAATTCGCGGTGGCGGTGGCGCATCGTCGGCTCTATCGGCACGCGCACCAAACCGCGCACCTTCTCGGCTACCTCGGCGAAGTGACGACCAGCGACTTGAGACGCTTTCCCGCGCGGTACGCGACCGCCGACCTGATCGGTAAGAAGGGGGTCGAACGTTTCTACGACAGTCGCCTGCGCGGAAGTGGCGGCGAGCAGGTGGTGGTGGTCGACAGCCACGGTCGATGGATCGAGGAGTTTCAAGGGCAACCCGCCGTCCGTGGCCAACCGCTCGAGCTCACCCTTGATCTAGATCTTCAGCAAGAGGCCGCCGAGTTGCTCGAGGGCAAGGTGGGTGCCATCGTCGCCATCGATCCGCGTCAAGGCGAGGTACTGGCCTTGGTATCGGCCCCGGGCTTCGACCCCAACCGCTTCGCGGCCCGGATCGATGCGGAAGAATGGCAGGAGTTGCTCGACCATCCCAACGATCCGTTTCAAAACCGAACCCTTCAAAACCGCTATCCACCCGCCTCGGTATTCAAGATCGCGATGGCGTTTGCCGCCCTCGATCATGGCGGGATCGATCCCAACGAGAAGGTCTTCTGCCGCGGATTTTCGATGATCTACAACCACCGCTACCGGTGTGGGAAACCGGGAGGTCATGGCTGGGTCGATCTCCACAGCGCCATCAAGCACTCGTGCAACGTCTACTTCCACCAACTGGGACAGCGGCTCGGAATCGACGCCATCGCACGCTACGCACGGCGATTTGGCCTCGATCGGCGCACCGGGATCGACCTGATTGGCGAGCGCGATGGTTTGGTGCCGGACGAAGCGTGGAGCCTCGACCGACGGGGCACGCCGTGGTTTCCCGGCGAGACCATCTCGGTGGCCACCGGCCAGGGGCCGATCTTGGTGACACCCCTGCAAATCGCCGTGATGATGGCGGCGGTTGCCAATGGTGGCGAGTTGGTTCGTCCCCATTTGGCGCGCAACGAGCCACCGCCGTTGCTGCCGGTACGGGAACCCGTGCTCAGCGACCGGTCATTGGATTTGATTCGCCGAGCGTTGTGGGCGGTGGTCAACGAGCCCAGCGGCACTGGCTGGCGTGCGCGGATCGATGGCCTCGATGTCGTCGGCAAGACGGGGACCGCGCAAGTCGTCACCCAAGCCACGTGGACAGCCAATCGAGACCTCGCACCCGAGCAACGGGACCACGCATGGTTCGCGTCGTACGCCCCGGCCGATGATCCGCGGTTGGTGGTGGTGGTATTCATTGAACACGGTGGTGCGGGGTCCCAAGCGGCCGCACCCCTGGCCAAGGCGCTTTATGAGAGGTTTTTCGACGCCGATCTCCAGCATCGCGCCGCGTCCTGACGACGCGGGGTCGCTACGGCGCCTGGGCAACGTCCACCTCGGACCGTTGCTCGCCGCCTTGGCATTGGCCGCGATCGGTCTGGTGACCATCCACAGCGCGAGTGCCGAGCTGGCGGTCGACCATATGCCACGGCAGGTGGTTTGGCTGGCCGTCGGCCTGGTGGTGCTCGCGGTCGTGTTCCTGGTGGACTACCACGCGATCGTCGACCTGGCGCCCGTTCTGTACGGTGCGTCCTTGGCTCTGTTGATAGCGGTATTGGTCTTTGGATCGGACGTCAGTGGCCATCGCAGTTGGTTGGGCATCGGAGGCTTGGGTGGCCAACCGTCCGAGCTCGCCAAGCCCACCACCGTTTTGATGTTGGCCCGGTATCTCTCTCGGATTCAGCGCCCGTGGCTGAGCCTGAAGCAAGTACTCGTCGCGGGCGTCATCGCGGGCGCGCCCATGGCATTAATCGCGCTGGGTGGCGACCTGGGAAGCATGGCCATGCTGGTGCCGATGATCGCCGGCATGCTTCTGGTCGCCGGCATTCGTCCGCGGCTCTTGTTGGTGGGCCTGTTGCTCGGTGTCGTCATGGGTACCGCGATCTGGCAACTGGGCCTGCGGCCCTACCAGCGGCAACGGGTTACCAGCTTCGTATCGCCGGACAGCGACCCGCTCGGTGCTGGGTATCAGGTCCGACAGAGCAAGATCGCGGTGGGCGCGGGGCGGCTGATGGGCCGCGGCTATGGACAGGGTACGCAGAGCCAGCTGCGCTTTCTACCGGCACGGCATACGGATTTCGTCATGGCTGTTCTGGCCGAGGAATGGGGCTTTCTCGGGGTGCTGACGGTGCTTGCGCTCTATGGCTTCTACATCGCATCGTGTGGCCGGGTCGCGTCCCGCAGCCGCGACCGAACCGGCATTTTGGTCGTGACGGGGTTGGTCGGGTTG
This sequence comes from Candidatus Multivoradales bacterium, assembly GCA_965250305.1. Taxonomy (GTDB): domain Bacteria; phylum Acidobacteriota; class Thermoanaerobaculia; order Multivoradales; family J023; genus J023. The sequence continues at coordinate 880,576 of CBDFNS010000020.1, forward strand.
TTTTCCTTTCATGTGCTCTACAACACGGGGATGGTGGTGGGGTTGGTGCCCATCACGGGCATCCCCTTGCCCTTCTTGTCCTACGGTGGCTCGTTTATTCTCACCAACTTCCTGATGACCGGGCTGATTCTCAACATCGACCATCGGCGCTACGTCAATCGTTAGGTCACCCAACCCCGCACCTGTGCCATCATCGCGCGTCCGCAGCCGGACGGTGCCGGGATCAAGCCTGCCATGAATGCCACCAGAGCCATCACCAAGACCATGCTGATCGAGTCCGACGCACATCGGACGCGGGTGGCGGTGCTCGAAGACGATCGTTTGGCGGAGTTGTTTGTCGAACGCCCCGAAGAGCGCGGCGTGGTGGGCAACATCTACAAGGGAAAGGTCCACCGGGTGTTGCCCGGCATGCAAGCAGCGTTTGTCGACATCGGCCTCGAGCGCGATGCCTTCTTGTACGTCGGCGAAGCGCTCGAGCCACGGGCGTTCACAGACAGCGGTGTGCGCGAGGAACTGCCGTCGATTGCCGATGTATTGCACCAAGGGCAGACCCTGGTTTTGCAGGTCATCAAAGACGCTATGCCCAAAAAGGGTGCACGGGTGAGCACCCAGATCACCTTGCCGGGGCGCTACCTGGTCTTGCTCCCCGGCGTGCCCGAGATCGGCATTTCGCGCCGAATCGAGGAGCCGGAAGAGCGTGAGCGATTGCAGGCGATCGCCACCGCGATCCAGCCCGAAGGCAGCGGCGTGATCGTGCGGACCGCCGCCGCGGGTCGCGAGCAGGACGAGCTGGCCGCCGACCTCGCGGTGCTCGTCCTGCGATGGCAACGGATCGATGAACGTGCCCGAGCGGCGAGCCCTCCGACGATGATCCACCGCGATCTCGACCTGGTCGAAAGGGTGGTGCGCGACGACCTCAGCGACGCCTACCAGGTCATCAGGGTCGCGGGCGAGACCACCCACCAGCGCATCCGGGCCTTCGTCGCCGAGATCGATCCATCCTTGGCGGATCGGGTATGCCTCGACGCCTACGCGTCGGGCTTGTTTGAGCGCTTCGGCATCGACCGCGCGGTCGAACAGGCCTTGTTGCCCGAAGTCTCGCTACGTTCAGGGGGCACCCTGGTGATCAACCCGACCGAAGCATTGGTGGCGATCGACGTCAACACCGGGCGCTTCGTGGGTCGCGACAGTTTGGAAGAAACCGTGCTGGCGACCAATCTCGAAGCAGTGGTCGAGGTCGCGCGCCAGATTCGATTGCGCAACCTCGGCGGTTTGGTGGTGGTCGACCTGATCGATATGGAAGAGGAAGAACACCGGGAGCAGGTCTATCAACGGCTGGTCGAGGCCTTGACCCACGACCGTTCGCGCAGCAAGACGTTGCCGATCTCGGAGTTTGGATTGGTTGAGCTCACCCGCAAGCGCACCCGCCCGAGTCTCGAACGACAAATGACCCGCCAGTGCACCCACTGCCAAGGAACGGGTCGCATCAAACGCCCCTCCGCGGTGTGCTTTGCCCTGCGTCAACAGCTGCTCGGCCGTCGTGAGGAGTTGGCGCGGCGCGACGTCTTGATCCGCGTCCACCCCGAAGTCGCGGCCGCCTTGCAACACGCCGAGCGCGCGATCCTCGATGAGCTCGAGACCGTGCTCGAAACCGAGATCTTGATCCAAAGTGACGGGCAGCTTCATCAGGATCGGTTCGAGATTCTCGGCACGTGATGCCGAAAACGGCATCCGAAGAAGTGGAGGCCGTCGCTTTCGATATCGGCGAATGGTGGGGTGAGGTCGCCGCGCGCTTTCGCGCTGCGCCCAGCTGGCAAGAAGACATCGCGCGATTGGTGGACCCGGGTACCGCCGAGCGCACGGTCCACTGGGGTCGCAACTACCTCTACGAGGCGCGCGTCGAGGGACCCGACGGGCCGATGGATGTGGTGGTCAAGCAGTTTCGAAATCAAGGCTGGCGCAACCGCACCCGGCGGCGCATGGGCGGCAGCAAGGCCATGCGCAGTTGGCGTATGGCGCGTGGGTTTCAAGCAGCCGGCGTGGCCACGGCCGAGCCACTGGCGGTCATTGAGTCGGCGCAACCAGAAGGCCCCTCCTTCTTCGTCACCGCCCGGCTGCCCGGTGCCCTCGAGGCGCGCTATGTCCTGCGCGCCGCCAACGTCGGGACCCTTGCCGCATCCTATCCGTCGTTGGACTTTCCGGCCTTCTTGGACGATCTCGGCGGCCTCTTGCGTGGCATGCACGACGCCGGCTTCTTCCACCGCGATTTGTCGATTGGCAACGTGCTCCTGGTGCCCGACGGCATTGGCTCGACCACGGTCAACGCCACCAGCGGTGAAGCAAGCACCAGCGGTGGCGCCGACACCAGCGACGCTGGTACCAGCAACGTCGACGCCAGCGACATCGACCAAGGGCCCGACCTCGGCGCGCGGCCCAAGCTCTTCGTCATCGACCTCAACCGGGCGCGTCGTCGTCAACTGACCCTCGGCGAGCGCACACGCGACCTGTGCCGATTGGCGCTCTTTCGACGGGCGCACCGGCAGCGTTTCTTGGATGCTTATTGGGGCCCCGGCCAGGCCGGCCCTGTGCGTCGCGCCCTGTACTGGACCTACCATTACGGGTTTCGTTCCAAGATCGCCAGCAAGAAAGCCGTTCGCGGCGCATTTCGCCCGCTCCGCGAGTGGCTCCGACCGCGTCGCGCCCACGCCCACATCCCGCCGCCGGACGAAGCAGCGGGGGCCCGCGACCAAATCGTCTGGGACGCGCTCTCCGACCAGCCCCATCAGCATGCCGGTCGCATGCAGAAACTCGGCATCCGTCTGGCTGACCTCGGTAGCCACGCCCGTACCGCGTCCACCGTACTGGGGTCTGCCCCACGGATCTGGCGCCGCTACCGTGCGCTTCACGCGTCGCTCGGCGAGCAGCCGGTGCCATGGGATGGGCTCGGTGTGTGCGTGCGGCCCCATCCCGATGCACCCGAGGCGCTGCTCGAAGCCATCGACGATCTCGGTGTCGAGAACGTATTGCTGCGCCTTCACACCTGGCAGGATGACCACCGCGAAGAAGAAGCGCTGGCGCGCGCACTCCACGAGCGGGGCCACGACCTCATGTTCGCATTGCCTCAGAACAGAGACATGGTGCGCGACCCGGCACGTTGGCGGCGTGCGATTACCGAGCTGGGCGAGCGGTTCGCGCCGTACGGCAAGCGTTTTCAGGTCGGCCAGGCGATCAACCGCAGCAAGTGGGGCATTTGGCAGTACGACGAATACTTCGATCTGGCCGCCACCGCCGCCGAGATCTTGAAGGGTCATCCTGGTGTCGAAGTGTTAGGCCCGGCGGTGATCGACTTCGAGCTTCATATTACGGCGGCGGTGCTCAACCACCCGCTGTGCCCCGTGCATTTCGATGCGCTCGCCAGTCTCCTCTACGTCGACCGACGCGGTGCGCCCGAGAATCGTCAAATGGGATTCGATTCCATCGACAAGGTGGTGCTGTGTCAGGCGATCGCCGAGACCGCCCGTCATTGTGCGCCGCGGTCGGTGATCACCGAGGTCAACTGGCCGCTGTGGGAAGGCCCCCATTCACCAGCCGGTCGCACCGTGTCGGTGAGCGAAGACCAGCAGGCCGACTATCTTTCCCGATTTTTCCTACTTGCCCTCGGAACGGGTCTGGTGGAGCGGGTGTATTGGTGGCAAATGGTGGCGCGTGGCTACGGCCTGATTTGTCCCGAGGCGGACGGCGCCCTCCATCGTCGGCCGAGCTTTGTTGCCTTGGCGACCATGGCGCGGGTTCTCCGCGGCGCCCGGTTCCTCGGCCCGCTCGACAGTCAATCCGACAATCAATCGCAATCCGAAGACCAATCGCCTGGCACCTACCTGTATCGGTTTGAAGCGGCCGACGGGCAGACGATTCTGGCGTGTTGGACCACCGGCAGCCCGCGAGAGGTCGCGCTGCCCGGTGTCGCGGAGCACATCATCTTGCAGAACGGCGCGTCGAGCGACAACAAGGCATGTGAAGTCATACGCCTAATGCCGTCGATACAATATGTGTATCTAGGCGCGTGGTCTGTCGCGAACGCCTGAAAACAGGGCAAATTGGCACCCGGGGTGGGCATTTTGCCACCGGGAAACGTTCGCATCCGGTATTGTCCTAGGGTATATTCATCCAAGCGGTCGGCCGTGAGCCGCACTCGCGGGTAGCCGTGCAGCTCAGCGCTTGGTTCATCCCGGCCGACTCGTTGTCGTTCGGCCATTCTTTTGAGACTGGTCATTCTTTTGAGACCATGGAGATACGCGATGCTCGCCAACCACACACAGCGGTCGCTCGAGACAGCCGCCGTCAAGACCATGGAGCGGATTCGTCGAGACCGCGGTCGCGTGGTTCGTCGCCTGCAGCCGCTGCTCCAGCACATCGAAGAGCACCTGTTCGACCCGGGTCTCGACGTCAACCAGCTCAAGCGCAGCTGCGGCGTCCGTGACAACTCGGTACCGATTCAGTTTCATGCCCAGCTCGGGTTGCCGCCGCATGCTTACATCGAAGAGTGTCGGCTGCGCACTGGCTGCCGGTTGCTGCGCGACACCGAGTTCAAGATCTGGCAGATCGCTGATCTCTTGGGTTACTCCAGCATTCAGGTCTTCAGCCGCGCCTTCTCGCGCTGGGCTGGCATGCGGCCCACCGGTTTCCGGCGCAAGGCCCGGCGTGAAGGCATCGCCATTCCCAGCCGCGTACTGAAGGCCACCACCGAGGTAGCGGCCAGGGCGACCGTCACGGCGATCAACGGCCACAGCCTGCTGAACGGTGCCAAAACCAACGGTACCAACGGCGCGCGCGAGAACGGCACCAGGATCAACGGACTCGCGGCGACCGCCAAGACCAATGGCCAGCGCAACGGCCACGCCACGGTCCAAGTCAACGGCAAGGGGTCGCGCATCGAGGTCGAGAACCTCCGTCGCGCCCTCGACGGTGAGCTCGAAGCCACCGCCGCCGATCAGCTCATCCGCCGTCTGCTCAACCTGTATCCGGCCAACGACACAGCGACATCCACGACACCCGCTGTGCCCACAGCTGGCGTCATGTCGTGGCAACAGCTCGGCGCGAACGGCCATGGTTCCAATGGCCATGGTTCCAATGGCCATGGTTCCAATGGTCATGGTTCCAATGGCCATGGTTCCAATGGCCATGGTTCCAATGGTCACGGTACAAACGGCCAGCGCTCGAATAGCGCCAGTGGATGCGGCAATGGTTGCCGCGGCAATGGTGTCGAGCCCACCCTCACCGCCATCGCCGCAGGGGCGGTGGGCGGCCTGCTCGATACCGAGCAGATCGAGGGCGTGCGTGCCGAAGAGGTGTGGAAGAAGATCAAGGGCGAAGTGTACGAAGCGCAAGTTGCCGCCGTGCAACACGAATACCGCTTCCGCACCCCCGCCCTCTTCCACCACCTGTGTGAGCGCAGCCGGGTCGATGGTCGCGACAACCGCAAGAACGGTGTGCGCGTCGCCGAGCTGGCGCTCGTCGCGCTCGAGGCGGTTCGCTTCTACGTCACCAGTGAGAAAGAATTCGCGATTCTCCAAGGCAAGGCCTACGCCTGGTTGGGCAATGCACTTCGTCTGGCGATGGACTTCGTTGGTGCCGAGAAGGCCCTTGAAAATAGCAGCCGTTTCTTGCCGGAGAGCGAAGAAGCGGCGCCTATTCCGTGGGCAGAACTCTTTCAGAATCAGGCTGCACTTCGATGGCACCAGAGGAGAGGTGGCGAGGCACTCCCGTTATGCGCGCAAGCAGTAAGGTTGTTCCATCGATTTGGCAAGCCTTGCCAAATTGCCAGATCATTGATCCTGCAAGCCCAAATTCGGCGCCTGGATGATGACTATGACGGGGCAATTGACGATCTTCGGGCTGCAATAGCCCATATCGATGCGAAAGCAGAGCCATATCTGGGTCTCGCTGCCTTCCAAAGCCTAGCTGATCTTCTTGTGCGTTCTGGTCGATTCGACCAAGCGAGCACTTTCTTGCCCAAGGCGCGCGAATTAAGCGAGAGGTTGCAAGACCAGTCGTCAACGCTCAAGCTGTACGTGCGGTGGCTGGAGGGACTCCTTGCGGAGGGTGCCGGTGAGTTGGACGAAGCCGCATGCGGTTACACAGAAGCTCGCCAGGGGTTTCTTGATTCCGAGGCCCTTGGTGTTGCGGCATTGGTGTCACTCGACCTGGGCCTGTTGATGCTAAAGGTAGGCCGCAACGCCGACGCGGTGATCTGTGTCAAGGAGATCATCCCGGTGCTCTCATCTCTCAAGATCAATGGAGAGGCCCTCGTGGCTCTAGGCGTTGTGCAAGAAGCTGTGAAAGCAGGCGCTGTCACTGACGCTTTGCTACGAAGAGTTCGAATCGAGGCAGAGAGGGCAAGCGGCTCGGGCTGACTTGCGGGCAAATGACCCGGCAGCACGGTGCCCTGCCGCAGGCGGTGCTTCAAGACGACTGATCTGCGTACGGCACGAGCTTGTTCCATTGCAGCCGTTGCCAGGTTGAGTCGGCCTACCCACCGGTCGCCTCGTTGCAGCCTACGGGGTCTACAACGGTGGAGCATTTCGCGGTGGTTGTGTCGTCGGTTGTCTCAGGCTGCCGTGCGCCGACGATGCTCGTCAAGATTTGATCGAGGCGGTCTAGAACACTCTGGAATCCCTGAGCCCAGGGGCTAGAGATAGCAACAGGCTGACCGGCGAACTCTCTGTCCGGCCCTTCCAATGCTGCCAGAGAGGGCGTTAGGACGACGATCAGGGTTGCCGCCGAGAGCAAAACTGTAACAGTCTTTTTCGCGTTCTTCCAAGTCATCTCCAAGGGCTCCTTCCTAGCGGGTCGCGACGGGTCCGTCATTGAATCGTCGTGCTCGCGTAAAAGAGACCTTAATGCGAAATCAGTCAGATTGCCTAGTCAAATTGCTGAATTGATTGCGGGAAAAACGCTTTTCCTCTTCACAGTGCGAAATATTTGGACAAGCTCGCCACGTGATGTTGGCGACGCCGATTTAGGCCAGTGAGATCGTCAACCATTGACGACGAACGCTCCCTACAATGCTAGTGGGGTTCCGTTCGGTTCGTTCCGTCTCGCGGAGATGATGATGATCGATGGCAACACCCGTGGCGCGAAGCTGATCCACCAAGGCGTTCAGTGTGGACGACGGGAAGATCTGGAAAGTGGCATTCTTTGTTTGGTTGAGGGACTCAGCATGCTCGACGCACGGGCCGATCGCCGGCTGGTGCTGTGTGCCTTTCACAACCTGGCCCTGCTGTTGGCCAACCGGGGCCTAACGGTTCTGGCGCGCGCCGTAGTGGTGCGGGCACGGCCGCTCTATGAGCAAGTGGGCGGCCGCATGATGTTCGCGCGCCTGCTGTGGCTCGAAGGCACCATTGCCCGCAAGGCCGGGCGCCGGCGTCAAGCGATCGAGCGGCTGGAACAAGCCCGCGACGCGTTCCGGCGGATCGACCCACCGCAGGCCGCGTTCATTACCGAAGAGCTCGCCAAAATACCGCCACCCGCAGCGCGGCCCATGGAGCAATCACAAGACGCCGCCTGAGCGTCTCCCCGGTGATCGAGATCACCGTCTCGCGGACCTAGAGGGACCGCTAGTCGATATACCCGAGGGCCCGGAGTTGCTCGAGGGTTTCGTTGTCGAGCAAGGGGGCGGGCATGACATCGGCGGCGTCGAGCCCTTGTTGGATGTCCTCGAGCCACCGGGCGAGGATTTCGCTGGCGGGGCTCGACTCGTCGACCATGGTCGTCTTCTCGGCCGGATCCTTGCCGAGGTCGAACCGCATGCGCCGCGCGCGGTTCTTGACCCGCAGGACTTCCTTTTCCATACCGCTCACCCAGCCGACCTCCAACAGGCCGTTGCGCCGCGCTTCGTCACCGCCGCGGGTGGCGCCTTTGTGCGCTTGGTGGAACGTGGCGTGCGGAGAGGGATGGTCCTCGGGCGCGACGGCGCCGCTCAAGACCGGCGACCAGTCGTTGCCACGAAACGAGACAGGCACCGGCAGGCCGATCAGCGACAAGACCGTGGGCGCCAAGTCGAGGTTCGACGCGGGCGCCCCGATCGACGTCTTCGCCACCACCCGGCCAGGCCACGAGATGGCCATGGGGATGCGCAGGGTGGCGTCGAATAGGTGGCGTCCGTGGCCCCAATAGTCGTGCTCACCGAGGCTCTCGCCATGGTCGGAGGCAAACACGATCAGCGTATCTTCCGCCGGAACCCTGGCACGGATCTGGGCCACCAACTTACCGATCGCCCGATCAACGAAAGCAACTTCGGTGTCGTAACGCTCCGCCGCCGTTGGCTCGCGGCCCGTGGTCACAATGCCCAAGTCTGCGGCGTGTTCCTTGTGGAAGCGGTACGGTGCGTGCGGCTCGACATAGTGAACCCAAACCAGGAACGGCCACCGGCCATCGGTGTCGAGGTGCTCGTTCACCCAGGCGATGCTGGACTCGGTAAGGTCCTGGGCTGTCGCCTCGGCATTGAACAAGCCAAACCAGCGCTTGCGGGTGAACACCTCGTGGTAGTCGTTGAAGTGATCGCCAAGGCCGGAAAGGCGATCACGAAGCGTCCAGTTACCCACGAACGCCGCCGTGCGGTACCCGCGCTCTCCGAGCGTTTTGGGTAGCGACGGCAAATCGGGTCGTAACGCCAAGCCGTTGCGGCTGGCGCCGTGTTCGTGCGGGTGGCGCGACGTCAGCATCGAGCAAAGCGAAGGGGCCGTCAGCGGTTCGGTCACGCGTGCTTGGGTGAAGCTGGCGCCCGCCGCCATCAACGCATCGATCGTTGGCGAAGTCGGGCGCTTGTAGCCATGGTAGGCAATGCGGTCGTAGCGCAGGGTATCGACCGTGATCAGTACAATGTTCGGCAGCCGCCGCGCGCTGTGTGCCGCTCCGGCGATCAGCATCATCGCGAGCGCAACGAGCATTGCGCATCGAAAGCGCTGAGGTGCGAAAACAGATGGGGCCGAGTGGTCGTTGCGCAGCATGCGAACAGGCGATCCGGTGTTCTTGCCGGCTCGGCACTTGTGGGCTCGGGATCGATACGCGCGGTCAGTCAACGTGCCAGGGGAAGCGGTGATGCGCGGGTATCGAGCGCCGGTGCGGGAAAGATGGCTCCTCGGGAGGGACTTGAACCCCCAACCCATCGGTTAACAGCCGATTGCTCTACCATTGAGCTACCGAGGAACGTTCGGCGTGTTGCCGGGTCGAGGATTTTAAGAGGCCCGCGCGCGCATGTCAATCGTTGCGCCATGTCGATCCAAGCGCGGTACCATACCGCCCCAATGCCAAGTATCAACCCGCCCACACAGCCGCCTAGAAAGCCGTCCGGTAAAACACCGCCCACCAGCGTTCCCGAGCGCTGGCCGCTTTTGATTTTCGACTGGGATGGCACGTTGATGGACTCGATCGGTTCGATCGAAGCGTGTACCCGCGCGGCCTTTGATGCCATTGCCCTGCCGGCACCGCCAGGTGAGTGCATTCGTGGTGCCGTGGGTCTGGGATTGGACGAAGTCTTCGTTCGGATCATGCCCGGTGCGAGCGCCAGTGAGCAGCATCAGTTGGTGGAGGCGTACCGCGAGCACTGGATTGACACCTATCGTGATCACGTGGCACTGTTTGCCGGTGTCCGCGAGGCGCTCGAGCTTCTGGCGGCAGCGGGGCACTTGCTGGCCGTTGCGACCGGTAAGGGTCGGGTCGGCCTCGACCGCGATCTCGGTGCTACCGGTCTCGACGGGCGTTTTCATGCCACCCGCACGGTGGACGAGGCCCGCTCCAAGCCGGATCCGCAGATGCTCCACCACCTTCTCGACACCCTCGGTATGCGAGCGGACGAAGCCCTGATGATTGGCGATACGACCTTCGACCTGCAAACCGCGAAGAACGCTGGCATGGCATCCGTGGGTGTGTTAACCGGTGCCCACCCCGAGTCGGCCATGGCAACCTTGGCGCCGCGGACCATCCTGCCGTCCGCCAACGAGCTGCCGGCCTGGCTCGCCGCCAACGCGTAGGGTCCCCGCACGTTCGGGCGTTGGGACCGATCGATTTGTAGCGTTCGGACCCCGTGCCGGCCGAGTTAGCCGATCGATTTGTAGCGTCCGGACCCCGTGCCGGCCGTTGTTTGCCGATCGATTCGAAGACGGCCGCCAGGGGCGACGGCCGCTACGGCGGGTGACGAGAGGGCCTCACGACCCGATCGTGGCGACGTCTTTCGCTGGGTTGGCGAGCAGGGTCTCCGCCCGCCGGCATGAGGCCTGCCCTGCGCGCGCGGCCTCTTCGTGGTCCCAGGTGTCCTTGGATTGCACCCAGCCACCCAGGTTGCGCTGCACCAGCTCGGCCAGCAGCGCGACGTGGTCCGGGCGATCATTGAGTGCCGGTAGGTAGCGGAACTGCTCGCCGCCGGCCTCCATGAAGTAGCCGCGGTTCTCTTCTTCGATTTCCTCGAGCGTCTCGAGGCAGTCGGCCGCAAAGCCTGGGCACACCACATCGAGTTTCTTGATGCCGGCCGCGGGCAGGGCCTTGATGGTCATGTCCGTGTAGGGCTTGATCCACGGCTCACGCCCGAAACGTGACTGAAATGTTGGGACCCAGCGCTTGGGGCCGAGGCGGAGCGCCTCAGCCAGAAGGCGCGCCGTCTTGAGACATTGGCAGTGGTAGAGGTCGCCCGCGTCGAGATAGCGCTGAGGCAAGCCGTGGAACGACATCAGGAGCAGGTCGGGCTCGCCATCCATCTGCCAGCGTTCGCGAATGCTGTCGGCCAGCGCGGTGATGTACCCCGGTTCGTCGTGGTATTGGTGAATGGTCCGGATCTCGGGCACCCAACGCCAGGTCATCAGTACCCGCATCATGGCGTCCAGCGCGGCACCGGTCGACGTTGATGAGTAATGTGAGAACAGCGGGAAGAACAAAATCCGTCGACAGCCCTTGGCACGCAAGCCGTCGAGCGCACTGCGCATGGACGGGTTGCCATAGGTGGCGCCAAGGGCCACGTGGACCGGCGAGCCGAGCTCGGCAGCAAGCCGCTCCCGGACCCCGGCAACCTGCTTCTCGCTGATCACCATGAGGGGCGAACCTTCCTCCGTCCAGACCGTCGAATAGGCCTCGGCCGAGCGCTTGGGACGGAAGGGGAGCACAAAGCAGTTGAGAATCAGCCACCAAAGGGGCCGCGACACCTCAATGACCCGAGGATCTCCCAGAAACTGCCGCAAGTACGGCCGTACAGCTGACGCTGTGGGCGCTTCAGGCGTACCCAAGATGGCGAATAAGACACCGACAGCGGGCACCTCGCCATGTTGAAAGTCAGGCTCACCTTCGAAAAAGAGCATAGCCACAGTGCGGCCTCCGTTCTCGTCCAAGAAGTCTCAACAAGCGGTCGGTGTCGCGAACATGGTTTGGCGAACCCGGCTGCCCAGCCGACTGCGCGCGGTGCTCGAACCATCCCGGGCAGAAGTGCCCTTGCTCGAGCTTGCCGAAGACCAAGCACCATCGCGACGGCCTATGAACTCGAAACCGCTCGCCTGCCGCTATTGTTCCAGCAAGGAGAAGACATCGTCTACTTGTTGCCAACCCACGCGCATCAGGAAATCGTTGCGCCGACCGTAGGACTTGGCGCCGAGGATGAAGAAACCCGGTTCAGGGTTGCGCAGGGTCTCGGGGCCATGACTCTGCTGCGCGAGACAATCGCCCGACGCACCGGTATCGCCCATCAGGGCGCCCGCGAGCTTCATCGGCCCGGACGTGGCGTAGCACTCGTGAATCTGGAGCTGGCGATAAAGGCGATCGTCGCCCACCCGTCCGGTAAGCGCCACGACGCGATCGACCTCGATCGTCGTGGCAGAACCATCGGCATGCAGAAGATCGACCGCGACGCCGTCGGTCGTTGGCTCCAGACGATCGATCACCGTCCCTGCCAAGAGCTTAATCGGGCCGTTGGTCGGCGCGGCCACGACGCTGGCGGCGAAAGTCGCCAGCGCAGCTCGATCCGGTAGCGGGTCATCATCAACCGTGCCCCAAGCAGGCTGGAGATTGCGTACCGACCAAGAGACGGTCGTTGTGGGATCGTCGGCAACCAGGCGGGCGAGGTCGCGTGCGGCGGTTTGGGCCGAATGGCCCGCGCCCACCAGCAGGATCCGCTTGCCGACCCAGCCCTGAGGGTTGGTGGCGATGTCGGGAATGTCGTGGTCGATATGGCCGGTAGCAGCCGTTGCCGACTCGCCGAGTGCCGGGATCCCGCCGTCGCCGAGGTGGGTGGGGAAGACATTGCCCGTGCAGTCGAGGACGGTGCGGGCGGTGATCACCTGCTCGTCGGCGCCGCTACTGCGCCCCACGAGCAGCCGAAAAGGGACCTGGCCGCGCTCAGGTGTCCCAATGGCCTGGTGTTTCAACAGGCCGGTTCGGCCAATACGCTTCACCTGGCAGCCGAGCCGCAAGCGACTGGCAATGGCCGGCAGGCAACCGATGGGCGCCAAGAGCTGGTCCATGAGCTCGCCGCCCGTTGGGCAAACATCCGTATCCGGCACCGGAATGCCAGCTTCGATCAGGGCGGCGCGCATGCGAGGCGATGCATTGATCGACCATGGTGTGAAGAGCCGAACATGCCGCCAATGTGCGATGTGCCCGGCGACCGTATCGGCGGCTTCGAACAACAGGAAGTCGCGTCCCGCTTCGGCGGCCGCAAGCGCAGCTTCGAGGCCCGTGGGGCCCGCGCCCAAAATGGCGATGTCCGTTGCGATGGGTTCGGTGTGCATGATCGTGATCCTACCGTTCGAGTTAGAAACGGGAGACTGCTCTCTCTCGGGCCGGGAGCACTTCGAGGCACGTCGTCCACCAGCCGCTGACCACAGTCTCGATAAACGGCTCGGGCAGCGCCTCGCGACGCATGTCCTCGGCCAAGGCCAGGTGGTCGTAGGCGAGCGGGACCAGTTCGACCCCCAAGCCACCATCGGCCGCGGTGTCCAGCATGGTGTACCAAACCTCGGTGCGGCCGTCGTTGGCGGGTCGGCCGATGACCCCGACATTGACCACGTCGCCACCCGACGGCAGTGATCGATGCCAGTGTAAGCCGGTGTGGGTGCACAAGATGCCGTTGCATTGGTTCTGCTCCAACAGCAGATCCAAGAATGGATCCGGCGCGGTCGAGGCAAAGAGGAATTCGTTGATGCGTCGTGGCGAGCCATGGACCAACAGGAGCTGGCGGTTGCCCACCCGGACTCGCCGACGGGTCGGCCGTTCGCCCATCCACGTCTTGAACGCTGCGGAACAGTGCTCGGCCGTGTAACGGTACGACAGCCCCGCGTAATGGTTGTCGCGCGGGTCGGCATAGCCACAGTTGCAATCGTCGGCACCGCCCGCGAGCGAGGCTTCGTAGTTGCCCTGAATGACCCGCACGCCACCATCGACCAACAGCGGCCAAATGCGCTCGGGCTCGGGCCCGAAGCCACCGAGGTCGCCGAGACAGTAGATGGCCTCGGCGCCTCGACGACGCGCGTCGTCGAGCACGGCTTCGAGTCCCTGCCGGTTGCTGTAGATGCCGCCGAAGACAGCGATGCGGCGGAAGGGGCCCTCGATCGGTAGGCCGTCCGGGGTAACGGCGCGGTACTGGTCCATTGCGGTGCGGCGCTGGGTCTCGTCGAGCGCCACGCCGTGGGTGGCTACCGCGCGCCGAAAATCACCCAGCGGGACCAGTTTCTCACCCAAGGTCGCCAGACCTCGGTGTGAGGTCAGCTTGGCTTTCGCGCGCTTACGTCGCGCGGTCTGGTCTTCGGGAATCCTCCGGCTCATCGGCAACAGCTCATGGTCACGTTCGGCAGCTCACCCCGTGGACATGGCAGGTCCAGCAGGCGGGGTGGTCCAGTTCGAAGGTATCGAGGGTGTCGGCCAAGCGCTCGCCCATGCGACCACCGGGCTCGTTGACCAGGATGGGGCACACCCAGACGCCTTGGTCCGTTGCCATCCGGCACGACGAGCACTGGAGATGGTCCCACCCGCCATCGGGCGCGTCACCTCGCTGAAGTTGTTGCCAGGTTTCGTAGGCGCCGGAACGCTCCGACTCGGCACCGATCTGAAACACGGGCAAGACCTTGAGGCGGGGCTTTTCGACACCCCGTTCCCGCATCAGTTCGAGAAAGCGGCGACGTCCGTCGTCGGTGCCGTTGGCTTCGTGGACTTCCGTCACGGTCATGACTGGATTGAGGCCGGCGCGCACCAGGTTGTCGAGGCCTTGCAGGATCCGTTCGAAGGTGCCCTCGCCGCGAATTGGATCGTTGCTCGCCGGATCAAAACCGTCGATCGAAACCCGGAGGTCGAGCGAATAGGGAGTGTTGGCCGCCAAAGTGGCCAAGCGTGTGCAGCGCTCCCGGTCGAGTAACAGGCCGTTGGTCAATACGGTGGCGGGTCCTTGGGCCAAGGTTGCCGCGAGAATGGCTTCCATGTCCGGGTTCAAGAAGGGCTCACCACCTGTGAAGTAGTACTCCTTGACCCCCAACGCCCGGCCCTCCTCGAGATAGCCCTCGACCTGCGCCAAAGGCATGTACTCGTGGGTGTGGTTGGTGGGCGAACACGAGATGAAGCAATGCGAGCAGGCAAGGTTGCAGACGGTTCCCGCGACTTGAAACCAAAGCGTGTCGAGCGAGTGCAGCGCCACCTGCGGCGCTGCATTGCTCTTGTTACTGCCGTCGGGCAAGGCCGCCGACGTTGCCACAGGTGCGATACCCTGGCTCAGCAGCACTCTCCAGGCGCGCAGCAAGCCTCGGCTTCGGTGGTGGCGTCGTAGTTTTGGCCCTTGGTTTCGCGCGGATGCCGCAACACGGTCCGGGAGCAATCGAACGGCTCCGCCTGTTCGAGTGGGATGTCGTCGAGCGGCGCGATGGCGGCGAACGAATCCCGATAAGGCTGCTGCTGGTAGAGGTGGAAGGTCTTGTCGCAGACCGCGTAGCGTTCGCCACGCACCATCCGGTGGCCATCATCGTCGACGACTTCCTTGAACGGTCCGCGGTAGACCACCGCTTGGTTTCGTTCCCAGCAGGGACCTTGCTTGCCGGTGAACGCTTCGACGGTGAGGCTCCGGAACTCGAAGCCCCCAACCGTTCGCCAGGGCTCTTTCTGGCGTTCGACGATGCGGATACCGTGGAATCCGGCTTCTTC
This sequence comes from Candidatus Multivoradales bacterium, assembly GCA_965250305.1. Classification (GTDB taxonomy): domain Bacteria; phylum Acidobacteriota; class Thermoanaerobaculia; order Multivoradales; family J023; genus J023. Next base: position 895,735 of record CBDFNS010000020.1, read on the forward strand.
GAATGCGGCGAGAAAGCCGCGTTCGGTGAGCGCACCACTGATACAACCGCTCCACAACTCGGGGTCACGCTGGAGCTCTTCGGGCACGTCCTCGTCGCTGACGATGTCGGAGATCACCGCCCGGCCGCCCCGGCGAAGGACCCGGAACAGCTCGGCAAAAAGCTGACGCTTTTGCTCGGCCGCGACCAGGTTGAGTACGCAGTTGGAGACCACGACATCGATGGACCCATCCGCAATCAGCGGTGCCTCGCGCCGCAACGCGGCTATACGCTCGTCGAGTGCGATCGCGGAGGCCGCGTCGGTCACCGGCTGGGCAGTAAGTGCCTCGTCGAGGCGGTCGAGGTCGAGGCCCAGATCTTGAATGCGGCCGCGTCGGAACTCGACATTGGCGTAGCCGATGCGCTCGGCCACGACGGGTGCCGCCTGACGGGCGACATCGAGCATTTCGCTGGTCATGTCCACGCCAATCACGTGGCCGGTGGCACCAACGACTTGGGCCGCGATGAAGCAGATCTTGCCGGTACCGCTGCCCAGGTCGAGCACGGTTTCGCCGGCATTCAGGTAGCGGCTCGGGTCGCCGCAGCCATAGTCGCGCTCGAGTACCTCGGGTGGAATGATCTTCAAGTACTGTGGATCGTAGTCCACGGGGCAACACAGCTCTGCTTCGCGGGCGCCAGCGGCCTGGCCGTAGCGTTCGCGGACCGCGGCTTCGGTATCAACGGGCGTAACCATGCTCATTGTCGTCGATCAACCCTTCGTCATCAAAATTGGCAGCCTCTTGGGACAGCCCGGCTGCGCCGGGCCAAGGCATCACTTTACTACGTACGGACGACGAGCCCGTCTGGACGTCAGTTGACGCGAAACTGCAGCCGAACACCGCCAAACCGGAGCTCTTCGTCGCCGTGGAGAGGCAAGGGATCATCAGGGTCCAGCCGCTTGCCGTCCACAAATGTTCCGTTGGTGGCGCGTTCCTCAACCAGAAGAACGTGCGCGCCGCGCCTCAGGATACGTGCATGACGGCGGCTGGTGGAAAAATCAGGGTCGATATCGGTGAGGTCGATATCGGGTGCGATTTGATTGTGGGGATCGATCCGGCCGACAGTGAGTACCGATCCGTCCGGGATGGAATAGACTTTGGAGCCGGAATCCCCATCGAGGTAAACGAGCCGGAACGAAGGCGAAGGTGTCGCCGTTTCTTCGTACCGGCGCAGCCAGGTGTCGAACAGGCCGGATCTGGTGTCGGACAGCCGGCGCGAGAGCTTCCGGGTCATACGCACGGCAATATCCGGGTTGCGCCGGAGTAGTTTGAGAAAGAGCTTGCCGTCGATCTCGATCAACCGGCTATCGACCTGGGCGCGGGCGGCATAGCTGCGTGCCTCTCCGCACAAGAGCGTCATCTCGCCAAAGAAATCACCCTTTTCGAAGACCGCCACCGGCGGCGACCGGACCGTGGGGTCGTTCACCATCTCTACCGCGCCGTTTTGAATCAAATACATGCAGCTGCCGGCATCGCCTCGCCGATACAAGATCTCGTCCGACTCAAGGATAACAATCGGATAGCCTCTATTGGGCGTGTCGTCTTGGGCCATGGCAGCGGTGTGTTTTGGGCTCGGTCAGCCATCGATCGTAACAGAGATGGTTACGGTGCTTGGGTCGGTCAAGAACGCGTGAACTAGGTCGAAAACGTCGCGACGATTCATCAAGAAGGTGTGGCCGCCGTGAACCTCGACCAGTGGAATATCCCCCAGCCGTGTTTCATCCACGCTTACGACGGAGTCATTGGGGCGACCGCCGAACGGTAACCCCCGCCAACGGGGTCCGCGGGTGCCGGCGATGATCAGCGAAGGAACCGTGGGGGTTGGGAGCCCCGCATAAAACGAAGGGTCGGTTAGCCGGCGACCGGCGTCGCGCGAAAGTAGTTTGAAGAGCTTGTTGTCGCGCAAGGTACGCGCCACCGCTGACGGTTGATTGGGCGGTGCAAGCATGGCGAACCGGGAGAGGCCGGCTGGTAAAGACGGCTCGGCAAAGCGGGTAATGATGTTGCCCAGGGAGTGACCCACCACGGCATACGGCAGCGGGTCGGCACCCGTGGGCAACGCGACTGCCGCGCCGACCAAGGTTTCTCGAATGCGCCGCGTGAAGCGCTCGGCGATGGCCGGGAGCGGCTCCACCGTTACGTTGTAGCCGAACAAGGTTGTTTGGTGGCCTGCCCGTGCCAAGCGCTGGGCCAACACCCACATGGAAACCGGCGTCCGGCCCATGCCGTGAATGAGGAATACCCTCATCAGGCTGGGACCGGAGTCACGATGACCTCAGCGTCAGTCTTCCAACCAGCTGTAGGCGTAGTCCTGGACCTCGTAGGGGTGGGCTTGTTTGGTCAGGCGCAAGGGACGAAAGGTGTCCACCATGACCGCCAACTCTTCGGTACCGGGCTTGCCGATCGATGCCTCATAGGTGCCGGGGTGGGGACCGTGGGGAACACCGTTCGGATGCACGGTAAACGAGCCGCGAGCGATGCCCTTGCGTGACATGAAGTCGCCCTCGACGTAGTACAGAACCTCGTCCGAGTCGACGTTGGAATGGTTGTACGGCGCAGGGATGGCTTGCGGGTGGTAGTCGAAAAGCCGCGGCACGAATGAGCAGATGACGAAGCCCGGACCGTCGAACGTCTGGTGGATCGGCGGCGGCAAGTGAATGCGGCCCGTGATGGGCTCGAAGTCCTCGATATTGAAGGCGTAAGGCCAGAGGTGCCCGTCCCAGCCCACCACATCGAGCGGGTGCGCGTCGTAAACGAAACGCGAAATGCAATCGCGTGCCTTGACCCGCACCTCGAACTCGCCGGTTTCGTCGTGGGTAACGAGCTTCTCGGGCGGTCTGATGTCACGCTCGCAAAACGGCGAATGCTCGAGGAACTGGCCGTAGCGATTCAAGTAGTGCTTGGGTGGATCGATATGACCAAAGGCCTCGATCACCAGGATCCGTTGCTCGACGGCGTCGTCCGGCAACAGGCGCCAGACGACGCCGGTGGGAATCACCAGGTAGTCGCCGGGCCGGTAGTGTAAAGTGCCAAATTGGGATTCGAGTACCCCGGTGCCGTCGTGGATGAACAGGACTTCGTCGCCGTGGGCGAACCGATACCAGTAGTCCATCGGCTCGGTGGGTCGGACCATCGATAAGACGACGTCCTGGTTGCCCATCAGCGGCACCCGGCCTTCGATGGCGTTGCCCCCGGCTGGCACGTCTGTTGGATGGAGTGCTCGGTTGCGCAGGTGCCCCGGTTCCTCATAGTCCAAGACCACCCGTTCCACCATCTCCACGTGCCGCACCTGAGTCGGTGGCCGGTGGTGGTAGAGAATGGACTGAATGCCGGCGAAGCCGTGAATGCCCATCACTTCTTCGTGATACAGCGAACCGTCCGGCTTGCGAAACTGCGTGTGCCGCTTGTGCGGGATGTCGCCAAGTGCGTGATAGTAGGTCATTGTAATCCTCGCCAGGACGCGCTAGAGGTTGCCGCGTCGTGCTTGCTCACGTTCGAGCGATTCGAAGAGCGCCTTGAAGTTGCCTTCGCCGAAGCCGCGGCTGCCTTTGCGCTGAATGATCTCGAAAAAGAGTGTCGGCCGGGTGACGATCGGCTTGGTGAAGACCTGAAGGAGATACCCCTCGTCATCGCGATCGACCAGGATGCTGAGGGGGCGCAGCGCCTCGATGGCTTCGTCGATGTGCCCGACGCGGTCCGGCAGATCTTCATAGTAGGCGTCAGGCACGTCGAGAAACTCAACTCCGGCCGCCCGTAGGTGCCCGACTGTCTTCACGATGTCTCTAGTCAGGAGCGCCAAGTGCTGCACCCCGGGGCCGCCGTAGTGGTCGAGGTACTCTTCGATCTGGCTCTTGTTGCGTCCCTCGGCAGGCTCGTTGATCGGGAACTTGATGGCATAGGAGCCGTCGGACATGACGATACTCATCAAGGCACTGTATTCGGTCGAGATTTGGTCCTCGGTGAATTGGATGAAGCGCTTGAAACCGAGAACGTTGCTGTACCAATCGGCCCACGTTTCCATCTCGCCTAACTCAACGTTGCCGACGATGTGATCGAAGCGCAGTAGTCCCGCGCCGTCGGCTGGAATGGGGCTATCGATGTAGCCGGGGAGGAATGTGCCGTCGTAGTCCTTGGTGGAGACGAAGGAATGAACGGTCTCGCCGTAGGTCTTGACGCTGGCGCGGCGGACCGTGCCGTGCTCATCATGCAGGTCGTGGGGCTGGGCCGCTACCTCGGCACCGTTGGCGATCACCTGGGTAAATGTGGCGTCGGCATCGTCGACGTGAAACGCGATGTCTTTGACACCATCGCCATGTTTGGCCACGTGTTCGCCGATCTCGGTACCGGGGTTGAGCGCCGACTTGAGCACCAGCCGGGCCTGGCCCTGGCCGAGCACATAGGCACAGACATCGCGCGAGCCCGTCTCGAGGCCGCTGTAGGCCAGCTGCTCGAAACCGAAGGAGCGGCGGTAGAAGAAGGCGGCTTGTTTGGCGTCACCCACCCACATCTCGACGTGGTGGATCTTTCGCAATCGTAGCGGGTTATCGCTCATCGAACGCATGTCCTCAAGGATGGGGAGCCGCTTTCGTGGCTCCGGATCTTGGCGCTGCACCGTGCGCCGGGGCCTAGTTTGAAACCTACCATAGCGGTGGCCGTGCCTCCGCGGCATGTCGTGCGAGATGGTCTCAAGAAGTGGTTTCGGACCAGGCAGCCATCGCCCGTCGTAATGCACCCAACCGGTTGGCCAGCGGCTGGCTGCGAATAGGAAGGTCGGCCACCGCCTCGAGCGCGGCCGGAATCGGCACGTGGGTTCCGATCAGGGGCTCGACGGACTCCAGGAACTTGGCGGCGTGGGCGGTGGCCAGTACCACGGCATCGGGCGGCAGGGCGTGGCGTTTCCGGTCCGCACGCGCGGCTGCGATGCCGACGGCGGTGTGCGGGTCCAGGATGCGTCCATGCTGCGCGTAGACCTCGCGAATGGTGGCGCGGGTTGTGTCTTCGTCCACCCGATGGCCACGAACATGCTGCCGCAAAGCTTCGCGGTTGTCACCATAGAGGTATCGCATGCGGGGGAAGTTGCTGGGGTCGCCGACGTCCATGGCGCTCGACAAGGTGGTGGCGGAGGGTCGTGGCCGGTAGACGCCATCTTCGAGGTAGGCGGGCACCACGTCGTTGATGTTGGTGGCCGCGATGAAACCGGCGCAGGGTAGGCCCAGTCGCAGCGCCATGAGGCCCGCAGTCAAGTTGCCGAAGTTGCCGCTCGGCGTGCAAAACACCGGCATGGCATGAGTCCCCGCCGCTTGGCGTTGGGCCACGGCATGGAAGTAATAGACCATCTGGGGCAGGAGGCGACCAATGTTGATCGAGTTCGCCGAGGTCAACCGCCATCGTGTTCGCAGGTCGGTATCCGCGAAGGCGGCCTTGACCAGCTTCTGACAGTCGTCGAAGCTGCCATCGACCGCCAACGCCAACACGTTGCCGCCGAGGGTGGCGAACTGACGCTCTTGCAGCGGTGTGACCCGATCGCGAGGGTAAAGAACCCCAACGCGCATACCCTCGATCCCGGCAAAAGCCTGGGCGACCGCACCGCCCGTATCGCCCGAGGTGGCGGTGAGGACCGTCAGTGGGCCATCGTGCTCACCGGGTTCGCGCGCGACCCGCGGCGCGAGCAAGGGCAGCAATCGTGCCATGAACCGTGCCGCGATGTCCTTGAATGCCAGTGTTGGCCCGTGGAAGAGTTCGAGAATCTCGACCCCAGGCGATAGCGGTACCAGCGGGATGGGGAAATTCAGCGCGTCGGCCGCCACCCTCTCGAGCTCGGCCTGCGGAATCGTACCGTCGAGCAGATGGCCGAGCACCCCGGTGGCGATCTCGGCGAGCGACTGGCCAGCGAAGGCCGAAACCACGGTTGGCGGGAGCGGGTCGAGGTTGACGGGGACATACAGGCCGCCGTCGGGCGCCAGGCCACGGCGCAAGGCGGTCGGCAAGTCGACCTGTGGTGTCGCGCCGTTGGTGCTGACGAGGCGCATGGATTCGATACCCGGCGCCTAATTGATATCCGAACCAGTGGGCTCAGGGGCTTCGGGTACGATCCCGAAGTTCTTTTCGTACATTTCGAAATTGGTGGAGAGCGCCCGAATCAGGCGCTTGAGATGCCCAGGACTGGTAATGACCCGGGCGGTAACTAACCCTTGGGGGGGAACCATGTTGATGAAATCTAGGATGAACTCTTCCTTGGTGTGGGTAATGCGGACGAGGTTCGCGTAGCGGCCGCGAAGCTCCTCGTCGGTGATCTTGACATTCAGTCCCTTACCGCTTTGCTTTTCTGGCTCGGTCATATTCCCCTCCGGCAGGCCGGATCACACTTCCAAGATGTCGATGTCGATGTCGATGTCGATGTCGATGTCGATGTCGATGTCGGCCGTGGCCGTCGTGGTTGGCTGGCAGGTCAACGGGCGCCCCGCTCGTCACAACTTCCGGAAGTCCGCGGGGACTTCCGGAAGTGTCGAGAGAGGACGTCGCTAGCCGCCCATGTTCTTCGCCTTGTTCTCGAGCGCGAGCATCTTTTCCCGAAGTGCCTTGCGCTTCGCTTCCAGCTCTTTGCGGGCCTTGTCGGCGTGTTGGTCGTAGTTGTAGAGCGTGAGGTCTTTGCTGACGAGGTAGACCCGAGGGAACTTCTTGACGTCGCCCTTTTCGTCGAACTGAATACTGCCGGTGACCCCTGGAAAGTCGCCGATGCTCCGTAGGCCCTTGATGATCTCGCTGGTCACCATCGTGCGGCCTTCCAGCGCCTTGGCTACCAGCATCATCGCGTCGTAGCCGTGGGCCGCGTAGAGATCCGGGGTTTCGCCGTATTTCTCGACGTAGCCATTGACAAACTTCTGTATGTGGGCATGCTCGCTGTCGGCTTCGAAGACGACCTTGGTCAACAAGACACCCACGGCTGCGTCACCGACGTCAGCGATGGCGCTGGCGGTCGCAAGAGCAGAAGTGGTCAAGATGTCTCCCTTGAAACCGGCATTGCGCAAAGCGGGAATTGCCGCAGAGAGGCCGGTGTCATAGCCGGCAAGGTAGATCGCGGGCGGGTTGAGGCCGGTCGCCCATTCGGCCAAGCCCGAGAAGTCCGTGGTGTGGGCCGGGTACTCCTCGGTGCCGACGATCGTGCCGCCCAGGCGCTCGAATTCCTGAGAAAAGACCGCTTGGATGCCCTTGGCGTAACCGACCTCTTCGGCCAAGATGGCAATCTCATCGAGATTCCGTGTCTGTTTGGCGAACAACGCCATGCGGCCCGCTTCCAAGTGGTCGGACGGGAACACGCGGAAGAAGTTGGCCGAAGCGGCCGTCAGGTCTGGACTGGAAGCCGTCGGTGACAGCAAGATCTTGTTCGACCGATCGAGGTTGGTGGTCATGGCCAGCGCTTCACCCGAGGTCACGCCGCCGATGACCAACGGGATGCCGTCGCCGTACATGTCTTGGAGCAGCTCGGAAGCCTTCTCGGGGGAGCTTTCTGAATCGGCGACCCGGAGCTCCAGCGTCAACGTGTAGTTGGGATCCGCGCGAATCTGGTCCAGTGCCAGCTCGATACCTTTGCGAACCGGCTCTCCATAGTTCTCGTAGGCGCCGGTCGACGGCGCGATCACACCCAGCGTGATGATCTTGTCGCCACATCCGGTGAATGTCAGTAGGACAAGACCCACCAACAGAAGGCATTTCGAAAAACGAAAGAAGGACAATACAAAACTCGTCATGGCCAAGCCTCTCGATCAAGATCGTAGGTGACAGGCGTTCGTCGGCTGATGCAGTCGGGCTCATTCTCTCAAAGACATCGGCTGGCCGCCAGCCGATCGTTGTGCGCGGCTCGCGAAGCACTCGATTTCTCAGACCTGCGGCGGAAGGTCTTGGTTCCAATTCCTCACGAATCAGCGCCTTCGGTCTCCCAGCCGATGCCGGTCGAGAACGACCAGCGATGTTCAGGAAAGTAGATGCCGATCCCGGCGCTCGGTGCGGTTACGCTGAAGGCCAGTAGCTTCCGTCGGTAGTCGTAGGGCGTGCCGTCACGCGCGTGAATGGCGACATCGACCAGATACTCACCGGGCGCCAAACGGAGGTTGGGGCAAGAAACGGTCACTGTTGCCGAACCCGTTGCCAGCGCCTCTGAGCGGTAGCCATCGAGGTCGGTGTTGGTGCCCCAGCATTCGACACCCCGTGGTGTGGCGATGGCGATGCCGAAGACAAAGTCGTTCAAGGGGTGCTGGGTCTGGACGTCGATCTCGAACTGCACATCGTCCCCACATACGACGTGGTAGCGTTCGTCGCCTCCGATTCGGATACGAACATGTTCGACCAGCGCGTCGCCGGATCCCCAGCGCAACACTTCCGCGTCGGCGGGTGTTTCCAGAGGCTCATCCGGGGCCGCGTATTCGGTGGCCGTGTCGATTGGATCGAGGCTATGCGCCTCATTGGGCTCGTCCGCTGCCGGGCCGACTATTTCCGAAGCCTCTTCCCGCAGCTCCTTGGCCGCACGATGTTCCCTGCCTTCGGCATCGGCGACTGATTGGCGGTAGGCGTCCACCACCCGACGCGGGTGACCGTCGAGCCGCAAGTGGCCCTTCTCCAGCCACAAGGCTCGTTCGCAGACGTCTTCGATCAAGGCCAACGAATGGCTCACCAAGACCAGCGTCCGGCCGCGCGCCAGAAACTCCTCGATTCGGCGCAAGCACTTGTGAGCGAAGGCTTCGTCGCCCACCGAAAGGACCTCGTCGACCAACAGGATGTCCGGGTCGGTGTGGATGGCGACCGCGAAGCCGAGCCGAACGTACATGCCCGAAGAGTAGTTCTTGACTGGCTCTTCGATGAAGTCCGCGAGACCGGAGAAGGCGACGATGTCGTCGAACTGAGCCGCGATCTGGCGGCGACTCAGGCCCAGGACTGCGCCGTTGATGAAGATGTTCTCGCGACCCGATATTTCGGGGTGAAAGCCCGCACCGAGCTCGATCAGCGCCGCGATCCGTCCGTCGACGACAATCGAGCCGGCGGTTGGCGACATGATGCCCGCAAGCATCTTCAGCAGGGTCGATTTGCCGGAGCCGTTGCTGCCAATGAGCCCAATGGATTCGCCCGCGTGAACGGTGAAGCTGACGTCGCTTAGCGCTTGAATGGAATCTTCGGGTCGCAGACCTTTGATCAGGCTGCCATCGAGTAGGGCGCTCTTGAGGGTGCGAAGCTTGTGACCAGCCGTGGTGCGGCGGTAGCGCTTTTCGACGCTGTCCACGCGGATGGCCTGGCGTCGCGAGTGGTCGTTCATACCGCCTCCACCAGCGTGTCGCGCAGCCGGTCGAAGATCAGCGTGCCGAGGAACCAGGTGACGCCGCTGATCGCAATCATGGCCAGCCAGGTGGTCGAGCTTGGTGCGCGGCCGAAGAAGAGCGTGTCCTGGTAGGCGCGAAGAAAGGGCGTCAGCGGGTTGCAGGCCACCAACCGCTGGGGCCATGGATGGGCGTCGAGCATCTTGAGGCTGTAGAGAATCGGAGTGCCGAAGAACAGCAAGGTCATCAGGTTGTTCAGCATGTCCTTGATGTCCTTGAAGTGGGCATTCAAGGCCGCGAGGGCAAGGGTCGCGCCGACGACCATGGGCAATTGAACCAGCACGACGAGCGGCATCAAGAGTGCGGACGGACCACTGACCTCATAGCCGTGGAATCGCGCGAAAACAAGGGCGCCGCCGATGATGGGCAACGCGAACCCGAAATGCACCAGGTTCGCAATCACGGGCACCACCGGCAGTAGCTCGGCAGGAAAAGTCGCCTTGCGAATCAAGCCAGCGTTGGCAAGCAAGGCACCCGCGCCTTCCAGCAATGAGGACTGGAGCCAGATCCAAGGAAAAAGGCCGGTAACCAAGAACAGGGCATAGGGCTGAAGCTCTGAGTCGCGGCCACCGGGAAAGATGACCGTAAAGACAAAGGTGTAAACCGCAAGCAAGACGAGCGGGTTGACCAACGACCAAGCCCAGCCAAGCATGGATCCCCGGTAGCGCGCCTTGAGTTCGCGACCAGTCAGGGTGCCCAACAGGGCACGGTAGCGGATGAGGCTGCGAGCTGTGCGGGACATGGCAGGTTGAAGGCTGGCTGCGGCGCTGTGCAAAAGGCGGCAGCGAGCGGAAGCAGTGAGACTAGCAGACTGCCGAACCGCCGCAACCAAATCGCTCGCGTCAGGGTGAGATGGTCGACTACGGTACGGTGTTGGGACGTTGATTCGCTTGGCTGCGCAGTGCGTCGAGCCGGCCGATGAGGGCGTCCTTTTGGGTCGAAACGTAGGCGTCGTAGTTGTAGAGCGCGAGATCGTCGCCGACGATATAGACCTGCGGAAACTTCTTGACGTCGCCCCGCTCGTCGAACTGGATGGTGCCGGTGACGCCAGGGAAGTCGGTGATCGAGCGAAGGCCTTTGCGCACCTCACTGGTGGCCAGGTTGCGCCCGTCCAGCGCCTTGGCGAGAACCATGAGGGCATCGTAGCCATGAGCGGCAAAGAGGTCGGGCTGGGCGCCGTGGGCGTGCTGGAAGGCGGCGCCAAAGGCACGGATGTGTGCGTAGTTGCTGTCGACCTCGAAGACGGTTTGGGTGAGCATGACGCCTTCGGCGGGTGCACCCACGCGCGCCAAAGAGGCAGGGCTGGCAAATGCGTGGGTGGTGAGGACCTTGCCACTGTACCCATTGAGCTCGAGGGCGGCGATCATGTTGCCTACACCGACCTCGAATCCCACCAAATAGACCGCGGGCGGGGCCAGAGTCACGATGCGCTCGGCCAGGCCGCTGAAGTCGTCGGTGCGGGGGGGGTATTCCAAGGTCTCGACGACCACACCGCCGTAGCGTTGGAACTCCCGCGCGAATACCTCTTGGATACTGCGGCCGAAGACTTGCTCCTCGGCGACGACTGCGATTTCCTTGAATGTAAGGGTCTGACTCGCGAAATTCGCCATTTGGGTGGCTTCGAGCGAATCGGAAGGGAAGACCCGGAAGAAGTTCGAGGAGATACCGGTCAACTCGGGTGATGACGCGGAAGGCGACAGGACGATGCGATCAAAGTGATCCGCCACTGGAACCATCGCCAGTGCTTCCGCGGAAGTCGCGCCGCCCACGATGATCAGCGCACCGTCGTTGAGCAGCGTTTCGGCCAGTGACCGGGCTTGCTCGGGGTTACTGGCCGAGTCGGCAAACACCAGCTCGAAGTTCACGTTTTGGTTTTCGGACTCCTGCAGTTGGGCCCAAGCCAACTCGATGCCGCGTCGGAGTGAGGTGCCATACGAGGCCGCCGGTCCACTTTCGGGAAGGATAACGGCAATCCGGGCTGTGGTGTCGCCGCAACCGAATTGAAGAGTCGCCACGAGCAGCAGTAAGAAGCAGAGATGCCTCGGCATGCGCGACGACCTCCGGCTCATGTAGCGTCCTCCAGATGTGTGCAATTTGCTCGTTGGTTCTACCGGAGCACCGCCACCCTGTCAAGCTCCAGCGATCGTCACGGTTGCGCGCTACTGATTTGTTTCCAATTATTTACGAGGCTGTCCGTACGATGAAAACGGCGTCGGGGGCGGCGCCACGGGCAGTCCAGAGAAGCTTTGGTAAGCTGGATGAATGAGCGAACGCGTCGACGATCGTCCGGGTCGGCTGCAGCGCAAAGGGCGCTTGGCGGTTACCTGCCCATGTTGCGCGACAGACCTGACGATCGATCGCAAGACGGGCACGGTGCTTGCTCACTGCGAGCCAGAGCGGGCAGTGGCGGGTGGCAAGAGCTTTGACGCTTTGTTGGCGAATGTCGACAGCACCAAGAAGCGAGCCGCTGCGCTGTTCGACCGCGAAATCTCGACACTTCGAGATCAAGAGCGGGTACTCGACGCCAAATTCGAAGAGGCTCTCCGACGGGCGGAGGAAACGGACGATGACGAGCCGCTGGTGCGTCCGTGGGATCTTGACTAGCAGGCTGCTGAGCGCAGTTGGGGACGGGGTCGTTTCCGCCCGCTATTGGCACCCGCTGGGCGACGGTCGAATCCAATGCGATCTTTGTCCCCGTTACTGTCGGCTGCAGGATGGCCAGCGAGGCATGTGTTTTGTGCGCGCCCGAAGGGGCGACGAGATGGTGCTCGTCACTTACGGGCGCTCGTCGGGCTTCTGTATCGATCCGATCGAGAAGAAGCCACTTCATCACTTCTTGCCCGGCACCCCTGTGCTCTCGTTCGGCACGGCGGGGTGCAATTTGGCGTGTCGTTTCTGCCAGAACTGGGACATCAGCAAGTCGCGTGAGGTCGCGACCCTTGCCGATGCTGCGTCCCCCGAAGCCATCGCCGCTGCTGCGGCGGCCAACGGGTGCCGTAGTGTGGCATTCACCTACAACGACCCGGTCATCTTTTTCGAGTACGCGGTCGATGTTGCCGCTGCCTGCCGCGAGCGGGGCGTTCGGACCGTTGCGGTAACTGCGGGGGAAATTTGCGCCGAGCCGCGCGGCCCATTCTTCGCCGCGATGGACGCCGCGAATGTCGACCTCAAGGGCTTCACCGAGCGCTTTTACCGCAAGATCTGTGGTGGTCACTTGGCGCCGGTGCTCGAAACGCTGACCTATCTGGCTCGTGAGACCGACGTCTGGCTCGAGATCACCACCCTCTTGATTCCGGGCGAAAACGATTCAGAGGCCGAGCTCGACACCATGACTGGCTGGGTGGTCGAAAACCTCGGCCCCGAGGTCCCCATGCACTTCACGGCGTTTCACCCCGACTACAAGATGCGCGATAGGCCTTCGACCCCGCCAGCAACCCTGGTCCGAGCGCGAGCGATCGCCATGGCCAACGGTGTCCGCTTCGCCTACACCGGTAACGTCCAGGACGAGGCCGGCGGCAGCACCTGGTGCACTGGATGCGGCGCCGTCGTCATTGGGCGGGACCGGTACCAGCTGACTACTTGGCATCTCGACGACACGGGATGCTGTAGGTCATGTGGCGCGGCCTGCCCCGGCCATTTCGAAGTCCGGCCGGGAACCTGGGGCCGGCGACGTCAGCCGATTCGGTTGGGCCGGCCGGCACGGGGTCCGGCCGCTTGTATATTGGAGCTGCGGGAGGGGCGGGCCAGGTCTTTCACGAGACTCAACCTTCGAATCGCGACCGCAGTGGAACGCGAGAACCTCCCGCAGCTCCCCTCGCGGTGGCGCGGGGGGGGATGACGTTCCGGCCGCGCGCCAAGCAGTGGGTCGCACACGCTGGCCTGGACCCACGCCACTTTCAATCCGGTGAGACGGTCCACAAGGCACCCAAGATCACCAAAGCAGGTAACGCCCACCTGCGCGCCAGCCTCTACATGCCAGCCCTCGTCGCGATCCAAAACCAGCCCACCGTCAAGGCCTTCTACGAAAACCTACTTCAACGGGGAAAGGCACCCATGCAGGCAGTCGTCGCCGTCATGAGAAAGATACTCGTAGCCATTCACGCCATGCTCAAACATGACGTCGACTACGATACCAATCGCTTCTACAAACTTCCCGATCCAGCTTGACGGCGAAGAGAGTATCTACAGAAGATTGCCTGCGGCGATCAGCCCAGGATCCAGACCCTGCAGAGGGACAACCGCCGGCACGGGGTCCCGCCGCTACGGGAGATCGGGGTCGTGCTAGCCGTACAACGCCTCAATCATGTCGCCGTATTGCTCGAGTACGACGTTGCGCTTGAGGCTCATCTTGGGCGTGAGCATGCCGTTGTCGACAGTGAACTCTTTGGCCACGAGGTCGAACTGGCGAATGCGCTCGTAGCCCTTGAAGTCCTTGCTGTAGGTCTCGACCTCGGCCTCGATGAGCGCGCGGGTCTTGTCATGCGCCAAGATCGCGTCGTAGTCGCCACCCACGCCGTTGGCCTTGGCCCACTTCTCGACCGCCACTTTGTCGGGTACGAGCAAGGCGACGTTGCACAGGCGGTTGAAGCCGTAGACGTAGGCCTGGGTGATGTAGCCGGAGAGCTGGAGTAGGTCTTCGAGCGGTGCCGGCACCACGTACTTACCGTTCTCGAGCTTGTACTGCTCTTTGATGCGACCCGTAATGTAGAGGAAACCGTCTTCGTCGAGCCGGCCCAGGTCGCCGGTGCGGAAGCCGCCATCGTCGCGCATGACCTCGTCGGTGGCTTCTTTCAAGCCATGGTAACCGAGCATGATATTGGGACCCTTGACCACAATCTCACCGTCGATGGAGTCTTTGTTGTCGACCACGCTGGTGTCGATAATCACTTCGACGCCATCAATGGGCTGGCCGACCGAACCGATCTTGCGCGCACCGACCCGGTTGGAGGTGACGATGGGGCTGGTTTCGGTGAGGCCGTAGCCTTCGCACACGAAAATGCCCAGCTTGTCGATGAAGTCAGCGACCTCGGCCGCCAGCGCTGCACCGCCTGAGAGGGCGAACCGCAGCCGCCCACCAAAGCGCTCCCGAACCTTGGAGAACACAAGCTTGTCGAAGAACTTGTGCTTGGTCTCGACCCAGGCCGAGGTCTTGCCCTGTTCGGCCAGCTCCCCGCGCACCGTGGCGTTGGCCATGCCGGCGTCGAAGAGGGTCTTTTTGAGCCCACCGTCTTCGGCGATCTTCTTTTGCAGGCCATCGTAAATGCGGTTGAAGATGCGCGGTACGGCGAACAGGAGCGTGGGCCGAATCTCGCCAAAGTTGTCGACCAACTTCTCGACCGACTCGGCAATGGCGATCGCGGCGCCCTTCGAGATCAACATGTGCAGCTCGCAGGTCTGGCCGAACGAGTGTGCCCAGGGCAGAAATGACACCGAGATATCGCGCTCGTCGATGGGGAAGAATCGTGCGACGCCATTGAGATTCGAAACGATGTTGTTGTGCGACAGCAACACGCCCTTGGGCTGGCCGGTGGTGCCCGACGTGTAGATGAAGCCCGAAACCCACTCGGGATCGATTTTGACGTTGTCCGTCGGATGTTCGCGGCCCACGGCTTCGAGGGCTGAAAAGCTGGCTTCGTCTTCCGTTGGCAGCGCCATGCAGAAGACCTGTTCGATATCACCGACGGTGCCGACCCAGCCCTTGACCGTCTCGTAGATGGCGAACGTCGACGCCAGCACCACCTTGGCGCCACTGTCCTTGAGGATGTATTGGCGATCTTTGTCGAGCTGGTGCTCGTACATCGGGCAAAAGCGCGCCCCGAGTCCATAGGTGGCGTAGGCAGCAATGGCCCACTCCACCCGGTTGCCCGAGATGATGGCAACCGTATCGCCCTGCTGGATACCGAGTCGCGCGAGGCCACCGCGCAAGGCAGCGACCCGCTTACCGAACTCGCCGTAGGTGATCCAATGCCAAGATCCATCTTGCTTGGTGCCGAAGAGGTTGTTGCCCGGATAGCCGGCAACCGACTTGTTCAGTACGTCGACCAGGTCGGTGAAGTGTCCCGTCGCGCTCATCCACAGCCTCCGAAAATCTCGATGTTGGTTGGACCTACTGCCCATCTCATCACAATCAGCCCACCGGCCCAAATGAATCGCGAGCCGCTTCACCCCGCTCGGGGTGAGTGTATTGAGCCTGGGCCTTCAGCCCCAGGCCCGCCTCTTACACCAGCCGGCATACACCAGCCGGCCCTTCAGGCGTTCAATGCGCCGACGAACAGTGCGAACCGCTTCACCCTGCTCGGGGTGAGTGTATTGAGCCTGGGCCTTCAGCCCCAGGCCCGCCTCTTACACCAGCCGGCATACACCAGCCGGCCCTTCAGGCGTTCAATGCGCCGACGAACAGTGCGAACCGCTTCACCCTGCTCGGGGTGAGTGTATTGAGCCTGGGCCTTCAGCCCCAGGCCCGCCTCTTACACCAGCCGGCATACACCAGCCGGCCCTTCAGGCGTTCAATGCGCCGACGAACAGTGCGAGCCGCTTCACCCTGCTCGGGGTGAGTGTATTGAGCCTGGGCCTTCAGCCCCAGGCCCGCCTCTTACACCAGCCGGCATACACCAGCCGGCCCTTCAGGCGTTCAATGCGCCGACGAACAGTGCGAGCCGCTTCACCCCGCTCGGGGTGAGTGTATTGAGCCTGGGCCTTCAGCCCCAGGCCCGCCTCTTACACCAGCCGGCATACACCAGCCGGCCCTTCAGGCGTTCAATGCGCCGACGAACAGTGCGAACCGCTTCACCCCGCTCGGGGTGAGTGTATTGAGCCTGGGCCTTCAGCCCCAGGCCCGCCTCTTACACCAGCCGGCATACACCAGCCGGCCCTTCAGGCGTTCAATGCGCCGACAAACAGTGCGAGCCGCTTCACCCTGCTCGGGGTGAGTGTATTGAGCCTGGGCCTTCAGCCCCAGGCCCGCCTCTTACACCAGCCGGCATACACCAGCCGGCCCTTCAGGCGTTCAATGCGCCGACGAACAGTGCGAGCCGCTTCACCCCGCTCGGGGTGAGTGTATTGAGCCTGGGCCTTCAGCCCCAGGCCCGCCTCTTACACCAGCCGGCATACACCAGCCGGCCCTTCAGGCGTTCAATGCGCCGACGAACAGTGCGAGCCGCTTCACCCCGCTCGGGGTGAGTGTATTGAGCCTGGGCCTTCAGCCCCAGGCCCGCCTCTTACACCAGCCGGCATACACCAGCCGGCCCTTCAGGCGTTCAATGCGCCGACAAACAGCGCAATCTCTTTGATGGCGGTTTCGAGGTGCTGATCCAACGTGAAACCCGACGCCTTGCGCGGCTTGAACGAATGGTCGCCGTCCTCGAGCCAAGCGCCGCGAATGGCGGGCGACAGGTTGTAGCGCTCCACTTCGTTGGGCTTGCCAAACGGGTCACGGCTACCTTGCACGATGAGCGTGGGTGTTTCGAGCGTCTCGAGGTGCTCTGTTCGCAGCTTTTCGGGTCGGCCCGGTGGGTGGAACGGATAGCCGAGGCACACCAAACCGTCGACGAGCCTTGCGCCGCCTTGCGTCTCGTCAGCAACCATCGACGCCATGCGGCCACCCATGGACTTGCCGCCAATGATCAAGGGCCGGCGGCCATGCAGCTGCGCGATGACCTCGCGCCAGGCGTCGAGCAGCTTGGGCGCCCGGTCGGGCGGTCGTCTCGAGCCTTCCTCGCGGCGTGTTCGCATGTAGGGAAATTCGAATCGGGCCACCACCAACCCTGCGGTGGCCAGGCCGGTTGCCATGGTGTTCATGAACGGGGTGTCCATGGCAGCGCCCGCGCCGTGCGCCAACACGATGGTTGGCGTGGCTTCGTTTTCCGCCTCGGGACGATTCCACAGGATCTCGACACTCGAATCAGCCATCAGCGCTCCGTGTTGTTGCGTTGCTGAGCCTATCTTGAGCGGTACGACGTGGGGATTCCGGGCGCCTGGGGCTGAAGGCCCAGGCTAAATACGTCCACCCCTCACGGGGTGAGAAGGCGTGCCTCATTGAGGCACGATTCGATGCCTGGGGCTGAAGGCCCAGGCTAGATACGTCCACCCCTTGCGGGGTGTAGAGGCATACGGTTTTTCCGGTCTAGCGACCGAAGACGAGTGACGCCTCAATCGCCGACTTGGTGGCGGCGTCGAATCCAAGCGCGGTAGCGAAAGAGTCGAGCCACGCCCGTTCGTCGGACGTTACGGTATCGTCGGCCAGGATGACCGCCGCTGCCAACCGATAGAGCACCTCGGCTCCAGCAGAGTCGTCCACCATGGCAGCCAAAGCCGCCGGGGCCAGCGGTGCGTCGAAATCGGCGCGTGCTTGGGCCGCTTGTTCCGTTGAAAGCTCCGGGTTCTCGAGATGCTGATCAATCACCGCCCGCTCGACGTCGGCGAGCACGCCGTCTGCCAAAGCCGCCGCGATCACGGTACGGACGCCCGCCAAGGTCAGGGCCGGCGACACTAAAGCTGGTGACACTGACGCTTCGCCACCTTGATCGCCTTCAGCCGATGGTGAACCACCGGGTGACGCGGGTGATGCGGGTGGTGGGGGCGGTGGCGCGACCGGTATGGGCGGTGGTGGCGGTATCGCTCCCGTCGGCGTGACCGTCGGTACAGGCCCTGGGGGTGGCGGCGGCGCAGCCGGCAAGGGTCCCGGTCCAGGCGTACTCGTGGGCAGCGGCCCCGGCCCAGGGGTGCCCGTGGGCAGCGGCCCTGGCGGTGGCGACGCGCCGTCTCGTTGCTGCATGCGATCACTCAGGGCGGCCCCCGCAACCGCCGCGCCGCCGAGGGTCAACAAGCGCTTCGCTCCCAGCATGCGAATCAGGGGACGGACGTTGTAGCCCGTGGAACTCTTGACCAGATCCGAGACCATTCGATCGAGAAAACCCATCACTTCTCCTCTACTCGAGATTCACTTCGATCGACCCAATCCTCCAGCTCAACCTAGCCGTCCAGCTACGAGGACGCCTCGGGTGGCGGAGAGGACGATTCGTCTTCTGTTTGGTCCGTCCGCGGCGGTGGATCGAGGTATACGTAGCGATCGAGACCACGGACAAATTGCATGGATGTGCCCGATCGGCGTGCTGCAATGAGCTGGTTGAGCTTGGAGTCGAAATCGTCGACGAAATGCAACACGAACGCTTCGAGGGTGCTCGGCGGTACCGGGCTCCCGTACTCTCGACGCCCTTGGTGCGAGAGCACAAGGTGCTCGAGGTGCATTTGCAACTCGGCCGACAGGCCATCTACCGCATCGCAACAGGCACGGAGAAGGTCCCGGCCCAGCACCACGTGCCCCACCAAGTGACCGGTGAGGGTGTAGGTATTGGCAGGCATGGCGCCGATTTCCATGATCTTGCCGAGATCGTGGAAGAGCACGCCAATGAGAACAGCATCGCGATCAACCTCTGGATGCTGGACGCAGACCGTCTGGGCCAGTTCCGCCATCATGACCGTGTGCTCGAGCAAGCCGCCCCGGTAGGCATGGTGGATGGTCTTGGCCGCTGGGTGTTCCCGCAAATCGTTGCCGTGGCGCTCGATCGCGATCGTGGCCAGCGCGCGTAGCACCGGCTGTTCGAGCCCATCCGGATAGATGGCCTTCAGCCGCGCCCACAGCGGTTCGATGCCATGAGGCGTTGTTGGAATCAGGTTCGCCGGGTCGAAGCCCTTGTCACGATCCTGAGGATCACGCGCCTTCCGGCAATGGTCCACGCTCAGCTGTAGTTGGTCGCGGAACTGCTTGACGGTTCCCTTGAAGGCGACAAAATCCCCCTCGACGAAATCACCGCGCACCGAGGTGTTGTCGGGCCACACTTTTCCCACAATCGAGGCGGTTGCGTCGGTGAGCTGAAGATCCAAGTAGGCACGACCATTGCGGTCCTGTCGAACCTCCTTGCGGCTCAGCAGCGCAAAGCCTTGGGCGAAATCACCGTCCAACCAGACGTTGATGGGCTCGTTGTCTCGAACGAATGGCATGGGACCTCGTGACGGGCGGAGGGAAGGAGATGAGTTCGCCCGGCACCACCTGCCCGGCGATGCCAGTATAGAGATCCAGACCGGCCCTCGCCAGCGTAGAACCGGATGCACCACCGCATCGTCGCAACACGCGACCAACTCCGTCATCGGTTCCGCGATGGCATCTTCTGTGCAGGCCCAAGCCAACGTCATGTGCCCAATCAATCTCACCACGCCCTGTCGCCTTCTTGCCCTATCCGGCGCGATTGCGCTGAGGTTGCTCGTCGCTGGCGCCCCAGCCCGAGCCGACTCGACAACCTTCGAGCTTTCGGTCCTATGGCCGGAAGATCAGCGGGAATTTCTTCAAGATGGACCGGGGCTGCTGCTCTCCGCAAAGCAGCGCAACGAGCTCCTCGACAGCGATGCCATCGGGCGCGAACAATGGATCGCGGCATTCCTCGACCGCGATCCCATTCCCGAAACGTCCACCAACGAGCTCCGCGCGGGTATCGCGGTACGCAAACGTCTGGCATTGGATGAATTCCTTTCGCTTCTCGACGACCGCGCAAAGCTGCTGTTCCTGCATGGCGCGCCGCTCCGGCGCGACATTATCGACTGCATCGAGGTGTACAAGCCGTTGGAAATGTGGACCTACCCACTGACGACCGTCGGGATCGACGCTCCGGGCGAGTTCACATTGGTCCTGTACCGCCCGGCCGCCACTGAGCCGCATCGGCTGTGGCAGCCGATCGACAGCAAGCGCGTGCTCTACAACACCGAAATGGAGTACTTTCTCCAACAATTTCATGAGCTGAGCGGCCGCGGTCTTTTGCGTGGTCGCCGCTTCGATCTTCAGATCTGCGACCAGGCCGAGACGGTGGATGAAATCACTGGAGTCAGCGGTCTGTTTGGCTTTCAGCCCGGCCGGCCCAAGAACGCCGAGGTCGAAGCGTTCTTGAAAGCACCGAAGGACCTGGGCGCATGGGCGGCCCGCGCCGTGCGGACGCCGGGCGACAGCCAGAATCATCTCGAAGCTGCGCGGTTGGAGTTGGCCTTTCCGGAGCGCAAAGGCCAACGCATGGAAAGCCAGTTCATGGTCGTTATCGACGACGGTGGGGCGCTCGGGAAGACCAGGACCGGCGAGGACACCGAAGAGGTTCGCCTGACGATCGAGGGGCATTTGGAACTGGCGGGGGCCATCTTTGAGTCGTTCCGCATGCGTTTCCTACTGCCCCCGCCCGGAGAGGGCGTGCCCGTGGCGCTGGTCGCACCCCGACGACTTCGCCCGGACCAGGTCTTCCTCGCGCGCTTGCGGGTGGTGGACGAGATCTCAGGCGCCGACATTCACTTCAGCAAGGGTTTCCAAGTTCCCCGCGTCCCGACCGAAAGCGCGGACTTACCCCCGGTACCGGAGGCCGCGATCCTCGCCCTCGGGGATGACCTCAAACGGCGCAGGATCGCAGGCTACGACAGCTTGATCGTGGTGCCGCCGGGCACCGACATCGTTTTCGGCTTGTGGCGCGCCGAAGCCCTTGTTACCGGCCAAAACATCACCAAGGTGGTTTTCTTCTTGGATGGTCAACAGGTCTTCAAACGGGGCCGCCCTCCCTTTACCGCCGAGTTGCGCTTGCCGTCGTTCCCGGTCGAGCAAGTGGTGCGGATCGAGGGATACGACCGCAATGGCAAGCTTTTGGCCAGCGATGAGGTCGTGCTCAACCAGCCGCGGGGCCAACTACGGGTTCGAATCCTGGAACCCCCTCGGGGCAACCAAGCAACGGGCCCGGTGACGGCTCGCGCCGAGGTCGTGGTGCCCGAAGAGCGTAAGGTGGCGCAGGTGACCTTTCAAGTCAACGACACCGAGGCTGTGGTGGTAACAACACCGCCCTGGCAGGCCAAGATCGAGGCACCACAACCAGGCGGTCCAGAGCAACTCGGCTACCTCACTGTTGTTGCCGAGCTCGACGACGGCAGCGTAGCCGAGAGCGTGCGATTCCTCAACGCACCGGATGGGCTCGCCGAGATCGACGTCAATCTTGTTGAGCTGTACACCACGGTCACCGATCGCAACGGCCGCCTGATCCGTGGTCTCGAGACCGACCGCTTCACCATTCTCGAAGACGGGCGCGAGCAGGCGCTTGCCAAGTTCGAGTTGGTCGAAGATCTACCCTTAACCCTCGGCATCGCGATCGACACCAGCGGCTCGATGTACGAGTCCATGCTGCAGGCGCAACGGACTGCGATTGGCTTTCTCGAGAACATCATCACGCCCAAGGATCGCGCCTTTGCGCTCGCCTTCTCGGATCGACCGGCGCTGCTCATGCCCCGCACATCCGATGTCGGCGCGGTGGCACAGCGAATCGAGAGCGTGTTGGCCAGCGGCTCGACTTCGCTCCACGACGCCATTGTCACCAGCCTCTACTACTTTCGAGGTGTGCGTGGGCGTCGAGCTTTGGTCGTGCTGTCCGACGGCGAGGACACTTCCAGCGCAATCGGTTTCACCGAAGCCCTGGAATACGCTCGTCGCAGTGGTGTATCGATCTTCACCATCGGTCTGCAGATCGGCAAGAGCGAGATCAGCATCCGCCGCAAGCTGGGCAACCTCGCCGAGCAGACCGGCGGCCGCACCTTCTTCATCAGCGAGGCCAGTGAGTTGGCAACGGTCTATGACGAGATCGAGAACGAGCTGCGCAGCCAATACTTGCTCGCCTACAACTCCGATCAAGCTGCCGAGGCTGGGGTGTTCCGTGAAGTAGCCGTTGAAGTGCGTGATGCGCGGGGCAAACGGTTGGAGGCGCGCACGATCCGCGGTTACTATCAGTAGATGCGCCGTCTACCTCTGCTCCGCCTGCTCCCCCTGCTCCTATTTGGTTTCGCCCTTTTCGACTCATCCGGGGCCGGGGCCGACGAAGCTACGGTTTTCCCGCTTTCGCTGCTGAACGGAATTCACACCAATCTGGCACCGGACCTCGCGCCCATCAAGCGTGGCCCGGTTACCGTTCGGATCGAGTCTCCCAGTCACCGGGTTGCGGTCCATCGCAACCAGCTGACCTTGCGCGCCACCGAAGACGGATTGGTGGCCGCCGATTTCGAGGTGGACTTCGAAGGAGAAGGCCAGCTTATTGCCAATCTCGAGGCGGTGGTCAGCAGTCGTCTCGAAGACGAAGTGGTCATTCCCCGCCAAACGCTCCAGCTTTCGGGGCTGATTCGCCTTCGCCCAGCCGAGGACGGCTACTGGATCACGCTCGTCGAGATGCCCGCGACCGTTCAGGTCACAATCGAAAGCAAGCTCCTGCGTCAGCTCGTCGACCTTTGTGAGGGCTTTTCGGGTTTCCTACCGGTCTCTTGCGATGGCCTGGCCGAGGAAGCGTCCCGCGCGACCATTCCCATGCCCGAAGCCGGCGAAGAGGTTTTGCTACCTGCCGCTTACCTCACAGAGGCCGAGCGCGCGTTGTTCGCACGCTTCGCGAAAAGTGAACACTGAGACCCTCTCCTGACGGCAGCGGGAATCAACAGCCGGCCGCAACTGTTAGTATGCATGGGTCGGTCTCACCCCTGCCTGGACCGGTTCCCTCCTTCAGTATCCAGCTCCTAGGAAGCGAATTCGATGAAGCGACGCCTGGACAATCACCTGTACTACTTCACGGTCGAAGACGAGAGCCTTCTCGCCGAGGCCTTCCCGCGTATTGGCGACGACATGTACGCCACCGCCTACAAGGTCCGCGGCACGGACGACGTTTTTATCGCCAGTGCCGAAACCAAAGAGGCCATGGACCGCTACGACGTTCCGCACAACATCTTGGCCGAGGAAGACGGCACCTTGATCGGGCTCTTCCACACCCCGCTCTCGCGGGAAGAACTGGCCGATTTCGAAGAGCCCATCAAAGCGCTTACCGTTGCGTTTCATTCGATCGCGGCGGTGTGCATCGGCGTCAATGGCGATAGCTCGCTCGACCTTTCCGACGGCGTCGAGCGCTACAGCTACTTCACCGCGCCTGCCGGCCACACTTTCATTTGGCGGCTGTTCAGCCGTCGGCGCGACGCCATCGCCTTTGTCAAAAAGCGCTATCCGGAAGACGAAGAAGCCCTCGAGTGGGCACGCACCCTGCCGTTGGTGTCGGAAGCTCATCTGGCCAACTACCACTAGTGAGACCCATGGGGCGCTGGCAGCCACCCGAAGCGCCTACCTATTCGGTCTCGGAGCTCGGAGAGGAGATCCGGGATCTCCTCTCCGAAGCCTACTCTTCGGTGTGGGTGGTGGGTGAAATCCACCGTGCGCGTGCCAGTGCACGCGGCCATTTCTACTTCGAGCTGGTCGAAAAAGGTGCTGGCGACGCCATTGTTGGCAAGGCCGATGCGGTCCTCTGGCGCACGGATCACATGCGCGTCGCTCGGACGCTTCGCAGCGGCGGCCAGCGCTTGGCGGAAGGGCAGGAGATTCGTTGCCGGGTAAAAGTGGATTACTACCCACCGGCCGGCCGCCTCCAGTTGGTCGTACGCGAGGTGGATCCGCTCTTTACCCTCGGCTCTCTCGCCCGAAGACGCGCGGAGACGCTTACCGCACTCGAAGCCGAGGGTCTACTCGACCGCAACGCCGCTTGCCACCTATCTCGTGTCCCGCTCGATGTGGCGCTCATCACCTCGCCCGACAGCGCGGCGTTTCACGATTTCATGAGCGGCCTGGACGCCAGCGAGTACGGCTTCCGGGTGTTGTTGATTCCTGCTGCGGTACAAGGCACCGAAGCAGAGCGCACGCTGGTGGCAGCGTTCGATGATGTGAACCAGCTGGTTCGCGCCGGCAATCACTTCGATGCGGCTATCCTCATTCGCGGCGGCGGGGCCCGCACCGACCTCGCGGTGTTCGACAGCCGGGCGGTGGCCGAAGCAACCGCCCGCTGTACCCTTCCCGTTCTGTCGGGGCTGGGTCATGAAACTGACCAAGCCGTGGTGGACCGGGTTGCCCATACCGCGCTCAAGACCCCGACCGAGGTTGCTTCGTTCCTGGTCGACCGGGTCTTGGCGGCCGAAACCGACATGTTGACGATCCAGGCGGCCATCGTTGGCGCCGCCAGCGAGCGTCTACGCGAAGCCAAGGGCGCACTGGCGCACACCGGTGCGATGGTTCGCAGCACCCGTCAACGCCTGGCCTCCGCGGGCACCCGCGTTCGCCACGCAGGGCATGCATTGTCCTTGATCAGCGGCCAGCGCCTGCGCCAGGCCAGACGCCAAGTCAGCGGCATCGATCAGCGCCTGCGCGCGGCCGCACCCCGTGCAATCGACCGTACCCGACCTCGTGCTGACGACCTCGCGGGCCAGATTACCCTCCGCGCCCGGCGCCAACTCCAACAAGCGCAAACCATGCTCACCGGCCACGCACGCCTGTGCGCGCAATTGGCTCCGGAGCGCGTGCTTGCACGCGGCTTCAGCATCACCCGTGACGGGCAAGGGGCATTGGTACAACGTGCGGCGCAACTGGCGACCGGCGACAAGATCGTGACGCAAGTCGCAGTCGGCGAGATCGTCAGCACGGTGGCCGACGAGTCCGGTTGATTTCTTTTCGGCTGCCATTGAATCGAACGAGTCAGGAGAGACCATGAGCGATCGCCTCGAACAAGAAACGGCCAGTTTTGGCACCGCCCTCAAAGAGCTGGAAGAGATTCTTCTGCGAATCGACAGCGACGAGACCGACATCGACCGGCTCGGCGAAGAACTGCGCCGGGCCACCGAGCTTCTCGAGGTGTGCCGGGCGAAAATCCGCAAAGCAGAGCTCGAAGTAAGTCAGATCATCGAACAATTGGACGAACCCGAGGCCTAGGAACCCCTCAACGCACCGAAGCGAAGCACCACGAAACAGACGGGCGAACGTTTCCGCCCGGCGCGGATCTTGCTATCGTTCATCAACAGCCCGATGACACTTGGCGCCGCTGTGCGGGGCACGAACCCGTGCACTGAGGTGCCCACGAATTCGAAATGGCCGCTCCCAGCCCAAAACCCAGCCCGCCAGCCGGTATTGGCCGGATGCTTCGCAGCTACTATCTCGTGGCGCTGGGCATCGGCGCCTTGCTCTTGCTGCTGACGGGGATCGTCGGTACGGGAGCGGCACCTGGCGCCCACGGCAGCGTACTCGGCACCGTCAGCGATCTCGGCGACGTGGCCCTTGCGAACATTAACGTTTCGCTGAGTGGTACCGCTGAGGTGGATACCGTCAGTGATGTCAGTGGGCGCTTCGTGTTCGCGGGCCTGACTCCAGGCACCTACCGTATCGAAGCCTACGGCCGCGGCTACCCCAAACGGTCGTTCGACGAACCCGTCTTGGTCCGCCCGGGACGCTCGACCACCGTCCACGTGCAGCTGCGCAATGCCGTGCGCGAGTTCCTGAGCGCGCCAGCGCCTGATCAACCCGACCTCGAGGTTCCCCGTCCCCCCGATGGCGCCAATCACCCCTGAGCCCGCCGAGATCGGCCACGAATCGCCAGGATCGTCATACGATCAAGAGCCTTCTGGACCTCACCACGCAATGAAGCCGAACCACATCGACGATTCGCCCGCCCTCTTCGAACGCCGACGCTGGCAGTGGGGTCTCTTCGTGGGTGGCTGGATCGTGCTCAGCTTCTTGGTTGTGGCACCGGTCTTTGTGTCGGTGGTTGCGCGCGGCGAGCCGATCCCATGGAGCAAGATGGTTTCGGAGGTGAGCAACTGGTATCTCTGGATCTTGGTCTTCCCATTGATCTGGTGGGTAACGCAACGATTCCCGTTCCAGCGCAAGCGCTGGCGCCGGTGGTTGTTGATCAACTTGACCCTGGGTGTCCTGATCTCATCGTTTTACGGTCTACTCACCCTCCTCAAGAGCCAGCTGATCACCGATCTCAGCACGGGCCAACTTTCGTTCCATCTGCTGAGTCTCTTGCCACGCTACCTCCTAAGTGGCATCGAGTATTTCTTCCTGGTGTACTTGGCCATCATTGCGGTCCTCCACGCGGTCCAATACGGCCGCTTGTATCGCGCGGACGAGCTCAAGAGCTCGCGTCTCGAGACCCAACTGGCGGTCGCTCAGTTGAACGTGCTCAAGATGCAGCTCCATCCCCACTTCCTGTTCAACACCCTCAATGCGATCTCCGCGTTGATGCACCATGACGTCGAGGCCGCCGACCGGATGATCACCAAACTGTCGGACCTGCTTCGACTCTCGTTGGACGGAGATGATCGTCAGCAAGTCTCGCTACAAGAAGAGCTCGCCTTCCTCGATCGCTATGTCGGAATCGAGATGATTCGGTTTCGAGACCGGCTCCACGTCAGCATCGATATCGAACCAGATTGCCTCGATGCCCTCGTTCCCAAACTGATCCTGCAACCGCTGGTGGAAAACGCGATCCGACACGGCATCGCCATGCGTTCGGCCGCGGGCCGAGTACAGCTGCGCGGCCGCCAGGTTGGCGGGCGCCTGCGGCTGGTCGTCTCCGACGACGGACCGGGCATCCCCCACGGGCCCGAAGCGGTACGCGAAGGAGTCGGCCTGGCCAACACACGCGCGCGCTTGGCCCAGCTCTACGCCCGCGACCACACCTTCATCTTGCGCAACGGCCGGGTTGGTGGCTTCGAGGTCGTGCTCGAGATCCCCTTCGAGCAAACCCAACGCTTGCCCTCCGCAAGACCATCGAGACGCCGTCGAGCCACCGGGCCAACCGCCGTCGCCCGGGCCGCATCCGCGTCGTAGCCAGCCACCACCCTTTGACCCCCACAAGCCACCCATTGGCCCCATACGGGTAGGCGGCGCCCAACGGAACCCCTACCATTGCAGGGTGGACAGCGCCTAACGACCCCCCGGTTGTTCACTGTCGTTGCTCACACCCGGCGGACGCTAGGCGGGAGCAGATGCCGGTCGGGCGGCGGGGCCGCACCGTTTTTCCTTCTTGGTCAGCCAACGACGGTCCCTCCGCCCATCACTCTCCCTCTCCATTCTCGAAGTCACGCTCGCGCCGCCGGCCACCACCGGTGGCGCTTCTGTTTGCACTCGGATCGGATCGCGCCGCGCGATAGAATCCACTGATCGTGAGCGATGTCGGAAACTGGCTGCTCGCTGCCGCGCTGGGTGCATTGTTCGCCAGCTTGTGGCAGCAGACCCGCGTCGCACGCTTGCGTGAGCGCCTGCGTTTGGCCGAGCGTGATCACGGTCGAGTCCAAGCCGCCGAAGATGCGGCAACGGACCTGAGGGTCGAAATCGTACGCCTCGAAGCCGCGCGTGAGGCCGATACCGAACGGCTGGCCTGGATTCACACGGCGGATGAGCAACTACGGGCCAGTTTTCAGCAACTCGCCAACACCGCGCTCGAGCAACAAGGCGAGCGGCTGAGCACCTCAGCACAGGAGAGCGTTGCTCCCCTGGTCGCTGGCGTCGAACGGACGCTCGGTGAACTCGCCCGGGAGGTACGGACCCTCGAGTCCCAGCGCCAGGAAGCCTACACTGGGCTGCACAAGGAGATTGCGCTCCTGCGCGAAGCGCACCGTCAACTACGAGATAGCGCCAGCGGTCTCGCGTCGGCGCTGCGCTCGCCCAACACCAGTGGCCGCTGGGGTGAAATTCAGCTTCGACGGGTGGTCGAAATGGCCGGCATGGTGGCACGGGTCGACTTCACCGAGCAGCCGGTTCTCGACCGGTTGCGCCCCGACATGGTGATCCACCTGCCGGACGGTGCCGCCATTCCGGTGGACGCCAAGGCACCACTGAAGGCCTTTCTCGCTGCCGCCGAGGCTCGGAGCGACCCCGAACGTCGGAAGCGGCTCGACACCCACGTTCGCGACCTGCGAGCACGCATCACCGAACTGGGTGGCAAAGCCTACTGGAAGCAGCTGGAACACAGCGCGGACTTCGTCGTGATGTTCCTGCCCAACGACGCCTCGCTCGCCGCTGCTTTCGAACGCGACCCTGATCTTCTCGACTACGCGATTCGGCAACGGGTACTGCCTGCCACACCCGTGACCTTGATCGCGTTGCTCAAGACCGTTGCCTACGGCTGGCAGCAGCATCACGTGGCCAAGAACGCCCGTACGATTGCAATGCTGGGCGAGGAGCTTCATGGCCGTTTACAACGATTCGTCCGCCATCTCGAAGCCACCGGACAGGGACTTCAATCGGCCGTCGATGCATTCAACCAATCCGTCGGGGCCTTGGAGCGGCGAGTCCTGCCCGCCGCGCGGCGACTCCGGGAAGCAGGGGCTTTGGTTGAGGATGTCGCCGACATTCAGCCGATCGCCAGTCGTCCCAGAACACTCCGTGACGTCGATTGATCCGACGGTCGGTGGCTGGACGTTGATGAGCCGCGTCGACGCCGTCAGCAACGATCTCAGCCAAAGCGAAATGTCGGGCCACTTCGGTTTCGCGCCAATTCAACAGTCGATGGATTGGTCGGCTACGGTTCCGTAGTTTCACACGGCGCCAGCCGAATCCGCCGTCGGTGGGCCTGGTGCTCTTCGAGCGCTAGGGCGCTGAGCGCAGGGAGCTCGGACACGCGAACGTGGCGACGCCGCAGCTCCGCTGTGCGGGACACCGTCAGGCGCCCTGCATCGTGGCTTACCGATTGCTGAAACCGACCGACCGGATTGTCGACACCTTGATCCACGGCCGCGCCCAGACACCAAGCATCCGGCAGCGTTATTTCCCAGTCGGCATCCACCGACCGCACCGGTAGAAAGATGTCGGTCGTGCGATCTTCAAGCACGACAGGATCCGGCGCCACCCGCATCCCGGGCAAGGCCAAAGACCGCCGCGCTGGCCCGCCTTGCGCAAGACCTGGCCAAGTCAACTCAGCTCCGAGGTGAAGAACCGGTGCGGGACCCGTTTCGGGTTGCCAGGTCACGTTGCCGATTTTCGCACCAGCCAGCAATGACGCGAATAACGACCGCACGACTTCGTCGCGGACCGACGGGCCGCCACTCGCCGTTTCGGCGTCCATGGCCTCTGCCGGTTTGCCGCGCAAGGTCAAAGAGGCCGAGCCCACCGCGTCGCCCGCCTCGTCAAGGGCCAGCGCCACCGTCAGGCTTCGCCGCTCGCCGGAGGGGCGCAAGGGCGTACGCGCTAGCACCGCGCCTTCGGGACGCAAGAGGAGCATGGTCTTGCCTTGAACCTGGGGATGCAACCAATCAAACCCACCGCGCCGCTGGGTCGGGTCGACAAAGCGGTAGCCTTCTGCTGCTGGCACCACCACGATCATGTGGTTGAACTGGTCCGGAGAAGGGAAGGCTTCGTCGAGATCCTCCTGCTGGCCCGCCCGCAGCAGGGCCGGGTAGGCTTCGAAACCCGCCGCGCCGAGCAGCTCGACGAGCAAGAGGGACTTGTCCTTGCAATCACCCCAACGCCGTTCCAGGGTTTCAGCCGACGACGCAGGGCGGTAGCCGCCGGCGCCCACTTCAACCGCTACATAGCGGACTTTGTCCTGGGCAAAGTCCGCTATGGCGGCCAACTGGTCTTCCGGCCTCTCGACGCCGCGCAGCAGCTGCTCGACTTGTTCCTTCAACAGCGCCCCATTGCGCGGCAACCCATCGATCAGTGACCGGTACCAACGGCCCACAGCGTTCCAGGTACCGTCATTCCCAGTGTCAGCCTCCTGCCACCCAAACCGCAACACCGGGCCCGCCCCGGACCGAGCCAAAGGCAGGATCGTTCCTGCCGGCAAGTCACGCCCGGTGATGCGGACGCCACCTTTGACCTCTTCGACCGTTAAGCCCGTGGCATCGCCATCGAGATGCCAGCGCCACCCGTCTGTGCCACCGGTGACGACGACCTCCAAACGCTCGGTCTGCGCACCACTTCCCAAAAAAATCTTGCTGGCGGGGTAGTAGGGGCGGTAGGCGATCTTCTGCTCGATCACCAACGTGGCGCCAACGGCGAGCGATGGGTAGCGCACCAAGAGGTGCCGCCGCGAGCTATGGAAGATCGTCTGTCCAGCGTACTCATGGAGTTTTCGGTCGCTCGCCGAAATCGGCCTCCGACGCCCGGTCGCGTCCTCGACGAATGCCTCGAGATGCTCGAGCGTTCGATTGTCATCGAGCACCACGCGGTAGGTCGACCAGCTGCTCACATCGTCGGCGGTCTCGAGGAGAACCGCCAATCGCGAATGCTCCGAGACTCCCTCGCTACCAGCGAGGTCCACCGTGACCACCCGCTCGCGTACCACCGCGGCGGTAGCCGGAGCGCCACCCAGAGCCTCCAGCAAGACCGCCACCAGCGCCGCCTTCCAGCCAGTCTTGGTTCTTACTTTTGACATCCTCGATCCCATCGCCAAGCGATCACTCCAAGACCAAGACCAGCGGCTGGGTATCGCTGCGTTCCATCGCCTCACACAACGATCGCAGCTTACCGTAGGCCGCAGGGGGGCGAACGCGAGTCGCGTCGATTTGCAGCAACCGCCGATAAACACCGGATCGTTCGTCGCTGGATACCTCGAACGAAACGTCACCTTGGCCGACGACAGTCTCATGGGTAAAGGCCCGAGGCACGACGTCCGGAATCCAACCCGCAGGCCATACGATCCGTGCTTCTACCTCATCAGCATCGGCAAACGAAAGGAGCACCGGCGTTTGACGGGATTCCGCCAGCAGCGAGTAACGCTGCCGAAGAGGACCCAGTGGCCGGCTCAAGGACAAGCTCACTTCGTCACCCAACACGTCGGCCTCGTGCTGCAGCTGAAGCCAGCGGATCTCGATCTCCTGGGCCGCACGGTCTTCTTCGACCCTCACGTCAGTGATCGCGAATCCCTCCTGGTGCTGCTCTAACCAACGTTGCCACGCTGCTTGGGTAGCGTCGGTGGCCTTGAACCGATCGAGATAGAACCAGGCATGGTGACCGCTTAGCACCAGCCGGCCCTCGCCTTTGACGCGGCCTCCGGCATCGACAGCGAGGTCCAGTTTCACGCGGCGCGCGCTGGCTTGAGCCGCCGAGTTTGGCAAGACGAGGACGCGCGTCCGCGGCCCGTCGACCAACACGGCGTCGGTCCCCTCCTGCGTCGGCCCCAAACGCCCTGGAGCCAATCGACGATCGCCGGGATCGAGCCAACGACCCTCCTTCTCCGTCCGGACCAGCACTTTGCGAAACCAGCCAGGATTGACGATCCTGAGGTCCGGGAAACCGCCCCGCCAGTCTCCCGCCCAAACGACCTGCGCGTCGATGTCGACGGCATCGAGCATGGCCATCAAAACGAGGGCAACCTCGGCGTACGAGCCTCGGCCTTGGTCGAATACACGGTCGAGCGAGGCGTCCGTCCCGACGAAAACCGTTCCGTCTCGAGCTTGAACGCGCTCGCGCACCAACGCCATCAGGGCATCGGTTCGGGCGTGATCGTCGTCGAGCCCGAACACGTGCTTCTTGGCGACACGACGCACCCGACGCGAGAACCGACGCGCCGTGTCGTAGCCCTGCTCGGCTGCCAAAGCGACCGATCGCCACCGGTCCAGCAAGGGCACCACGGTTCCGTCAGGCGCCAGACGCGATTCCGGGACGACCATAACCCGCAGGGCGAGGTCGGCGAACACGGGCCCAAACGGCTCCTCGACCACCGCTGGAAGATCCACACCAACCAACGTAACCTCTCGCCCGTGGGGTGTCGTGCGCTCGTGGGTACGAACCTGACCACGTCCATTGTCGCGTAGGTGGTGCCGGACCCGCAGCCCGGCGGGCTCGACATACGCGAGCTCGGAGCGCAGGGAGGGTATCCGATCGTCGAGGTACCAAGGTTCCAAAAAGTAGATCGAGTCCCAACGCAGCTGAAAGCGATAGTCGAGAATGGAGCCCACTTCGACGGCTGGGAACGCGGCCTTGGTGACCTGACCGCTGATCCGTTCCTCTCGAAACAAGGCTGCTTCGGGCAAGACAACCACCGTGCCGTCGGGCTGGACGGTACGGCCCTCGAAGCGCTCCAAGGTAACGGTTGGGCTATGTCCGACC
Source organism: Candidatus Multivoradales bacterium (assembly GCA_965250305.1). Classification (GTDB taxonomy): domain Bacteria; phylum Acidobacteriota; class Thermoanaerobaculia; order Multivoradales; family J023; genus J023. The sequence continues at coordinate 928,049 of CBDFNS010000020.1, forward strand.
GCCACCTGGCCAAACCTCTTGCCCGCCTCCGTCAGCACCTTGAGCCGAACCCAGACGTCGAGATGCGACCGCCCGCCATCCACCATTTGCAATCGCGCACGCTTGTCGAGCACCACCGCGGGGCCGTCAGGATGGCCTGCCACGGCATTCAAGGCCCGTTGATCCGGTGTGACCTCGGGGAACGGGTCACGCTCGGCCAAGGATGGTGCTCCCCAGGTCAGGAACAACGCACTCACAACCACAGCCATGGAATTGGGTGGACGCATGAACGAGGGCGATCCTACCCTTTCTTGTCTGACCCATCTCGGCGAGCGGAACCGCATGAGGAACCATCTGGCCCTCTTGAACAATTGCAACCCACAATGCAGCAGCCCCCGCGGGTCGTCCCAACGGGGGCTGCTTGCCGTGGCGACTAGGCCACTAGATCTACCAACATCCTTACAGATGAGCCAGATGTTGAATGCTGAGCTTGACTTGCAGAAAAATCCCCCCTCGGTCCTCCCTTTGAAAAAGGGGCGAAGACGGATCGAGAGGCCGGCCCTCCCCCTTTCCCAAAGGGGGAGTTGGAGGGGGATTTTTCCGTTCGGCCACCGTAGCGAGTACATCGCTCGGCGGTCTGAGGCGGCGCGTCGTGGCCGCTAGGCGGCCCTTGCCGCGGCCTTCTTTTCGCGCGCATCGCGGCCGAACCACTGCTCCCACAGCAAAGCGAAGGGGCTGGCCACAAAGATCGAAGAGTACGTTCCGACCACGATACCGATCAGGAGAACGAAGGCAAAACCACGGATCACGTCGCCACCGAGAACGAACAGGCTGCCGACGGCGAGAAGCGTCGTTCCCGACGTCATCAAGGTACGCGCCAAGGTCTGGTTGAGGCTCTTGTTCATCACGTCGACCAGCGGCATCCGCCGGAACCGCTTCATGTTCTCGCGCACGCGGTCGAAGATGACCACCGTGTCATTCACCGAGTAACCAACGAGAGTCAGGAAGGCAGCGATCGTAGGCAGGTTGAACTCGAACTTCATGAGCGAGTACAGGCCTAGAACGATGATGAAGTCGTGAAAGACCGCTACCATGGCACCAATGCCGAAGCGGAGCTCGAAACGGAACCAGATGTACGCCAACATGGCGATCAACGAAAACACCACCGCGAGAATGCCTTTGCGCTGAAGCTCACCGCCGATTTGTGGACCAACGCTCTCGGTCGACAAGACCGTGAATTGGCCCAAGCTCGCGTCCGACTGAAGCAAGGTCACCGCGGCGTCGCTTACCCCGTCCGCCGCGGAAACCTCATCCCAGTTGGAAAAGATCCCGATCCCATGACGGGCGGCCATGATGCTGTCCGCCACGGCGGCGTAGTGAGTAGCCGCCTCCCCCTCGGGATCCAGGCTGTCGGACGTGCCACGTTTGCCATCCGGATCCGCCGCCAACAACCTGGTGGCAATCGCGTCCGAACCGCTCCGATTCAGATCAAAGCCCACGCCGTCGTTGTAGATCGAGTCGAGGGCGGCCAGGATCTGGTCGGTACGTCCCTCTTCGCTGCCCGGCACCAAGGACACCTTGATCAGGACCTCGTTGTCGACCGCCTCACCGAAGCGTTGCAAAGCAGGATCCTCGAGCCCGGCGGAAGCCAGTTGACCACGCAAGCCGTCGATATCCGGCGCCTCGCGCATCCGGACTGTCATTTGCGTACCGCCCGCGAAATCGATGCCCAGGTTCAGGCCACCGACAACCAAGGCCGCGGTGGCGATCAAGAGCATCACGATCGACACAACCACGAAGAACTTGCGGTACTTCATGAAGTCGATATTGGTATTGACCAGGAATTGCATTTCCGGTTCCTCGTTCGTTGCTAGGCGTCGCTAGGCGGTCAGATGGACAGCGCTTCGACCCGCTGTTTGCGAGACAAGATCAGGTCGAACATCCAACGACTGACGAAGATCGCCGTGAACAGCGACGCCAGGATGCCGACCGACAGGGTGACCGCGAAGCCGCGAATCGGACCGGTGCCGAAGGTGAAAAGAAAGATCGCGGCGATGAGTGTTGTGACGTTGGCGTCGAAAATGGAAGAAAAGGCCTTGCCGAAGCCTTCGCTCACCGCCGCCTTGACTGTTCGACCAGCTCGGAGCTCCTCGCGAATCCGCTCGAAGATCAGCACGTTGGCATCAACCACCATACCGATCGTTAGCACGATGCCCGCAATGCCTGGCAGGGTCAAGGTCGCGTTGAGCGCCGCCATCGCGCCAAACACCAGAATGACGTTGAGCAGGAGCGCGACTACAGCGTTGACACCCGAGACACGGTAGACGATAAGCATCGCCAAGAGTACGAATATGCCACCGACCAGACCCGCGCGCTTGCCACTGTCGATCGAAGCCTGGCCGAGCGACGGCCCGACCGTTCGATCTTCGAGGTAGGTCAAGCCCGCAGGCAACGCACCACTGCGCAGTACCAGTGAGAGGTCTTGCGCCTCTTGCAAGGTGAAGCCACCTTGAATGATGCCGCGGTCGGTGATCCGGCTGTTGATGCTCGGTGCCGTGACCAGCTTCTTGTCGAGAATGATCGCCAGGTTGCGTCCCACGTTGTTGCCGGTGGTTTCGCCAAACTGATTGCCGCCGTCCCGGCTGAGCTGGAAAGACACGACCGGCTGACCGTACTCATCGGTACTCGGAAAGGCATTGCGCAAGTCACGACCAGTGATCACCTGTTTCTTCTCGGTCGCCCAATACGACGTGTTGACGACGTTGCCAGCGTCGTCCCGCGTGTCTTGCTCGAAGATCTCGACCCCATCCGGGATTCGGCCACCCAATGACTCGATCAGGGCGACGCGAGAGCTTGCAGGCGCCACGCCATCGGCGGTCAGACGGAACTCGAGGAACGCGGTGTTCTTGATCAGCTTCTTGACCCGCTCCGGGTCATCAACTCCGGGAAGCTGAACGACGACGCGCTTGCCGCTGCGGACAATCACCGGTTCGGACACGCCGAACTCATCGACCCGGTTGCGGATGGTCTCCACCGCTTGGCTAATCGCCTGCTCGCGCATGACGTTGGCTTCAGAGGCCTTCAGCGTGAACCGTACCGTGTCGCCGTTACGCCGCCAGTCCCAGCGACTCAGGAACCGGTCTGCGACATCCTCGACGTCATCGTCACGACTGCTTGGGACGCCGGTAACGTCGAATGTGGTGACGCTCGTTTGATCCCACTTCGCGGTCACACCCTTTTCGGCCAACTGCTCGATCAATTGATCGGCTTCCGTTTGTCCTTCCGCACGCAGCGCGTCGTCGGTTTCCACCTGGAGCACCAGATGCATGCCACCGCGCAGGTCGAGGCCGAGGTTGATCTTGTCGCGAAGCGGCAGGACGGCGATCAGGGCGCCGACGACCACCGCAAGAATGAGAATGGCGCGTGCCTTGAGACTCATGTTTGGGTTCCTTGTGTGTCTCCGGAGCCTTCGAGGCCGGCTATGGCCGACCGTCGGACTCGGACGCGAACGTTATCGGCGATCTTGAGCACCAGCACAGGCCCGTCTGCCTTGACGACCTCACCAAAGAGGCCACCATTGGTGACCACCTTGTCGCCCCGTTCGAGCGCCGCGATCTGTATCTCTACCTCTTTCTGCTTCTTTCGCAGGGGCAGAAACCAGATGACGTAGAAAATGGCGAAGACCATCAACGGAAGCGCGAGCGAGCCCAGGAAAGCCTGCAGACCTCCAGGCTGGGTCTGCGCGACAAAAACGAAATCCATGGGCATCGAGGCGGTTCCTTCGGTTCGAGCAATAGGGTCGAATCGTTACGATCGCTGACTTCACCCGGCAGACCAGCCCGGCGACGACCACTTCGAGACGCGGTCATCGGCCTGGTGCCGACTGTTTTTGAGCGGGGATCTGAGACTACTCGGGCTGCTACGCCGACGCCTACCCCTTTCGGCGGTCACTCGGCAGAGGCCCTGCCGCAGAAACGACGAGCCAATTCATCAGCCCGTACGTCCAGCGATTCAAGCTCGATACCTTCGCGCAGAAGCTGCATAAAGTCAAGGTAGAAACGTATGTTGTGGAGGGTGGCGAGCACCACGCCCGTTAGCTCACGCGTACGCATCAGATGGTGCAAGAAGGCCCGGCTTTGACGCTGACACAGCGTGCATCCACAGTCCGGGTCGACCGGACGCTCGTCCTCGCGAAAACGTGCATTCTTGATCTTGAGCACCCCGCCGCGGGTGAACAGCATGCCGTGACGCGCGTTGCGCGACGGCATGACGCAGTCGAACAAGTCGACCCCATGACGAACTGCGTGCGCCAGGTCGAGGGGCGTCCCCAATCCCATCAAGTACCGCGGCTTCTCGGCCGGTAGTTCTGGCGCCGTCCACTCCACGACCGTGCGCCGGTGGTCGGTACCTTCGCCCACACTAACGCCGCCGATCGCGTAGCCATGAAAGTCCAGCGCCCGCAAGTCTTCGGCGGCCTTTAAGCGTAGGGAGCGAAAAACACTACCTTGGACAATGCCAAACACACCTCCTGGGGTACCCGTGTGTCGCCCTGCCGCCACCGCGTCGTCCCACGCCCGGCGCGCCTGACGCGCCCAGCGCGTGGTCATGGCGAGGGACTCGGCCGCCGCTGCCTCGGCAATTGGCCACGGCGGACATTCATCGAGTACCATCGCGATATCGACCCCGAGTCGCAGCTGGGACTCGACCACGGAGGCTGGCGTAAATCGTACGGCGTCACCGTCGAGATGACTGCGAAACGTCACCCCTTCACGATCGATCTTGCGCAGTTGGGCCAGGCTAAACACCTGATACCCGCCGCTATCGGTCAAGATCGGACGCCGCCAGCCGGTGAACCGGTGAATGCCACCCAGCCGCTCGATGACGTCAATTCCGGGGCGCAGCGTCAGGTGGTAGAGGTTGGCAAGCATGACGCTCGCACCGGCCTCTTCGAGGCTCTCCGCTGTTAGTCCTTTGACCGCTCCTAGGGTACCGACCGGCATGAACGCAGGCGTCTCGATGACACCGTGCGGCGTCACCAAACGCCCTCGACGGGCAGCGCCGTCGCGCGCGACCACCTCGAACGAAAGTCCACTCACGCCTGTTCCCACCACTTTGCGACCATTGGCTGCTCCGAACGAACACTGGCTGCTCCGACGAGCGACCGAATCGTCAGCTGGCCAGCTCGATCGTTTTCATCTCGACATCGTCCGGAAGCGCCAAATCGAACCGCTCATCGGGCAGCTCACCGTTGATTTCGACGTGTTCGAAGATCAAGTCGGTGGTGTCGCCATCGGGCTCTTCGTAGGACATGCGCACGGGGACGTAACGTTCGCGGTCAAACCAGATGGTCATCTTTTTGACCCGCTTGGCGACGCGCTCATAGCGCGGTGTCAGCTCAATCCGATACGGAAGGTCGCTATCTTTGGGGAACGCGGTCGCCAAATCAAAATACCGCTGCAACCGATCGATCGAATTGGTTGCGCTCAGATACTGCTCGACCCGAGAGCCGTGGTCACCGATGCTGACCCGCTCCGCGGTACCCAAGTCACGGTACCAAGTGAGCATCTCACCTCGACGCACCACCATCACTGTTTGATTGGGTGCGGTGAATTCCCAACGTGCCTCATCGGGCGCCCGGTACGAAAACGAACCACGTGACTCTTCCGGCGACATCAACAACGCGCTCTGCTTGGTCTGTACGAAGTGAGCCTCGAGCGACTGGAGGTTCGCTTGCCGATGTTTGATCTGCGCCAGCAGGGCTTCCACCCGCGCGGCACCTTCCAGGGTACTGTCTGACGGGTCGGGCATGGGCGCCGCCAACAGGCTCGCGGCCATCAGACTCAGCAGGATTGCGAAAACAGGGACCCACGCAATAGGAGTCGCCGACGCTCGGAGGGTTCGGTTGTTCATGTCTCTCTATGGTACCTCTGGGTCTCGACCGCCAGCAAGGAGACTGCCCGCGCAACCGGAGACGATTGTCCCAGGAACCACAAGGCAATGCCTTGACAATTTTTTCGACCCGGTGCTACGTTCGCGCCGTCTCGGACGGCCAGCGGTGTACGCACGTCACGCCCGCTTGCAGAACCCTTTGACGACGCGGATGGATGCCATGTCTGAAAAATCGCCTCTCGGCACCAAGTGGACTTGCTCTTGCGGAGCCAAGTTCTACGACTTCGGAAAGCCTGCCGCCGTCTGCCCCCAGTGCGGAACCGACCAAAAGGCAGAGCCCAAACCGGGCGAATAGCCCGCAGCGACTCGCCTACTACAGGAGCAGCGCTCAACGGCCCACTCCACCGAAACGACCGACAACGCCAGGAACGATACGACGACCGACGAAATCACGCGCGTCGGTCTGGCCCTGGGCGCCAACACCGGATCCCGCGAAGCCACGCTGAGGCGCGCGGTGCTGGCGCTGCGTCCGTGGATCGTGAACATTCGGATCGCTTCGCTCTACAGCGGCCTCGCGGTGGACCGGGCCGGTGTCGCCACCAAAACCACGGGTCCATTCTTGAACACGGCGCTGATCGGCAACATGGCGTGTGCTTGGCGACCTGGCGAGGTTCTGGCCCTGGCCAAGGCCCTCGAGATCGCCGCCGGTCGCACAGCGGCACCGCGGGACACTGAGCGTCCACTCGACATCGATCTGCTGTGGCTCGGCGATCATCGGCGCAATGATCCGGTGCTTACGTTGCCACACCCAGGGCTTCTCACCCGCCGGTTCGTTCTCGCGCCCCTTGCAGAAATCGACCCGACCCTGTCCCTGCCCCCCAAAGGTGTCACCACCCGTGCCGCCCTCGATGCCTTGCCTTCCAGCGCACCGCCGGTGATTCGTCGGCCGTGGCGTTGCCCGCCGTCCATCACGTAGTGACGGCGCGCCGCTTTTGGTGACCGGAAACCCGCCCCTTCCGCGTTACACATGATCAGCTCCCCTGGTTGTCGGATCACTTGATGACGAACCTCGTGATGGGTGCAGACGAAAGAGGCGGGCCCGGTCGGCTCTGAGCAGCCGGAAAACTATGAAGCAAGGTCGGTGCCAAGTCGCGCGGGTCGAATAGCACCCGGCATGGGCATCTAGGCCCAAAACCAGCGCATCTTGAAGGCAATCTACACAAATCTCTTGGGCTCAATCACTTCCGAAAATGCTCAACGAACCTTCGGGTGCGCCTGCGCTTTTCGTAAGCACTTGAGCCTCAAGATCTTCGCGCATCTCATCCTTCGTATGCGCTTGTTTTAGGTCTAGGAGGCCATCACCGTCTCCACGTGGGGACACGGCGAACGCCCAGGTGTTCGATCAATCTATACTCGGACTCGATCCCGACACTGAAATAGCAGCAAACCGCAATCGTAGGAGGCGCTGTGTCCCGCTTCATCGAGCATCCAGGACCTCACGTTCCCGTCACCGGTGCCGACCACAACGCGCGCACCCTCGGTGAGGTGTTCCTCGAGCGCGTCCGGGCCACGCCCGACGCACCCGCCGCCTATTTCAAGGACGGCGGCGCGTGGAACACTGTCACCTGGGCACAATTTCAAAGCGACGCCGCGGCCGTGGCCCGCGGGCTCCTCGACCTCGGCCTCGAGACCGGCGAGCGCGTCGCGCTCATGGGACCCACACAGTACGATTGGTGTCGGTTCGACGTTGGAGCGCACTTGGCCGGTCTGGTCACGGTTGGCGTTTACCCCATGCAATCGGTAGAGCAGCTTCGCTACCTGCTCGAGCACAGCGAAAGTCGCGTGGTCTTCGTAGCGGACGACACCGAAATGAAAACGGTGTTGGAGGCGGTCGAGAGCAACACGTTCCTGAAAGCCATCGTGCCCTGGCATGCCGACTTGGCCGAACGATATCGAGACACCGAGCCGCGGATCGTCGAGCCCACCGCCTTCGCCGGGAATCCCCTCGACGCCGAGGCGCTAACCGAGCTACAAGCAGCGATCGACCCCTCATCGACCGCCATTTTGGTTTACACCTCGGGAACCACGGGGCCACCCAAGGGGGCGATGATTAGCCACGACAACCTGCTGAGCTGTGTGGGCCAGCATGAACAGTTCCACCCGTTTTTTGAAGACGACCTGCTGATCAGCTTCCTGCCTATGGCGCACGTCACGGAGCGGGTGCTGAACTTCTACCTGCGACTCAACACAGGGGTGGCGGCCGCCTATGCGTCGAGCATCGGCGCCGTGTTGAGCGAGTTGCCCGAGGTTCGCCCAACGGTCTTCGGCTCGGTACCGCGAATCTTCGAGAAGGCCTTCGACAAAATCCAGGGCGACGTCGCACGCAAACCGGCGCCCATGCGCGCCTTGTTTCGCTGGGCCGAACGCGTCGCCGCCCAGCGCTTGGAGCACATCTTGGCCGCGCGACCGGTGCCCACTGTCCTCGGCCTGCAGTATCGGCTGGCCACCAAGCTCGTATTCGCCAAAGTTCATGCTGCTTTCGGCGGGCAGATTCGCTCATTTATCACCGGTGCCGCCCCCATCGCGCCCGAAATTCTCCGCTTCTTCTGGGGTGCGGACATGCCCGTCTTCGAGGCGTACGGTATGACCGAAGCGACGGTGGTGACCCATGTCAATCGCATGAGTGCGGTCAAGCTCGGAACGGTCGGCAGGGTCATCGCACCCATGGAAGCCAAGATCGCCAACGACGGTGAGATCCTCTTGCGCGGCCCCTTCGTTTTCAGGGGTTACTACAAAAACGAGGCCGCGACCCGCGAAACCGTCATCGATGGCTGGCTTCACAGCGGCGACATCGGCACCATCGATGACGAAGGTTTCCTCCGCATCACGGATCGCAAGAAGCACCTGATCATCACCGCGGGCGGCAAGAACGTGGCGCCCGCCAATATCGAACGTGCGATCAAGAACCAAAGCCCACTGATCAGCCAGGTGCACGCCCACGGCGACCGGCGCAAGTACATTTCGGCGTTGATCGCCCCCAGCCCGATCGAGACCCTCGCCTGGGGGGTCGAGCACGGCCTGCTCGACGCCGACGAGGCCCGTGAGCTCGAGCGTGCCTTGCTCACCAACCCATCAGCTCGCTCCGCGGCGCTTGCAGGCGCCATGGCCCGTGTCACGGATTGCACCGCGTTCCTGAATATGTTCGTCGAGCCGGTGCAGGCCGGCAACGGTTCCCTCGCACGGGTCGAGCGGGTGCGGCGCTTCGTGGTGCTCGACCGCGATTTCTCCCAAGAAGCCGACGAGCTCACCCCCACCATGAAGATGAAACGCAAGAACATCGAGGCCAACCACGCGGCCACCTTCGACCGCATCTACACCGACCCGGACTTCGCGATCGACGCCGAGCCGGGATAGGCGGAGGGGGCACCGCCCCCAAGCCGGCGGATCGTACGTGGAGAAACTCGGATTTCGCCCGCGATGCCTGGGACTAAAGGCCCAGGCTACGAACCACCACCCCGTTCGGGGTGAAGCACAGCGCCACTCTTCACGCGGAGGCGTGACGGTACGTAGCCTGGTATTTCAATGCCAGGCTCTCGGCGGGCGACCCACTCGCCGCCTCCCCAGGGATTGAAGTTTCAGGTCAGCCAACCTACGGGCAGCTCAAGGCCACGGTCTCATCCGAGGTCACGCGTAGCCGCAACCCCGACCGGAACGGCTGGAGCCCTTCGAGCGGCGTGTCATCACCCGCCAGCAAGACCGGCCCTTCACCGCGGGCGAGGCGGCTGGCGTCCACTACCAGAGCGGCATCGTCGGCAGTGCGCACCGCGTGCCCGTCGAAGCCGTCGCCCGCCACGTCGAGCACGATGTACTTTCCGATCTCGATCTCGCCGGCTGTTTCCTTCTTGCGCCGGATAAACAAGTCCAGCGCGACCGCGACTTCCTGGACACCCCGCTCGTACGCGGATTGAACCTCATCGTCGCCAACCGCACCGTCGCCATCAGTATCGCTCCACAGATAGAAATGACGCCAGTAGCGATCGAAGCCGTCGATGCGACCGTTGCGGTCGGTATCGAAAGTCCACAGGGTGGTGCAGGACGTGGCCTTGGGTTTCGTGAGCTGGGGAGATTCTGTGAGCCTGGGAGGCGCTGTAGCAACCGGATCGACGGCTGACGAAGTGGCGGACGGTGGCGATGCGATGCTTTCGGGACGCTCTGCCTCGACGCTGGCGGCCACGGCCGCCCGTTCCGCGGCAGCACGCGCTTCAGCAGCTTCCGCGTCCACTCGCACCGCATCTGCTCTCGCTGCGGCCACCACTTCCAGACGCTCGCGAACCACGTCGCGCAGATGCGGTGGCAAAGCTGCCATCAACGCTTCGATCTCTCGCTCGAGCGAGAGAATCTTCTCGATCGCCCGATTCTCGGCCCGGGTTGGCCGTTGCCGATCGGACACATCCTGCGCCATCGCACGGGTCGAAAAGCCCAGAATCAACACCAGAACCAGGCGTCGCGTCCTCATTTCGTTCCACCTCCAACTACGTCAGCGTCCTCTGCCTGATGACCCGCATGCGCAGCGAGCTCACGCTGCTGTTCCGGAGACAACGCCAGCAACTCGTAGGGAGCGGCGCGGCGCAGCTGGGCATCGGTTTCGAACTCGAAGGCACCCGGGCGTCGTAGGTCGTAGATGACGATCGCGTTGGCCGCATGATCAGCCGCCGGATCGGCCGCTCGAGCCGCCGTAATCGCGCGACCACGAGCGTTGTCATCCACTTTGTAAGCACGGTAGCGCTCGAAGTGCTCCGCCGCGCGCTCCTTTTCGCCGAGTTGTTTGAAGATCAAGTCGAGGTTGTAGTGGGCCGCAGTGTTCTCGGGATCGAGTACCAAGGCCTGCTCGAACAGCGTCTTTGCTTCCGTAAGAAATATCTCCCGACGGTCGCGACGGGCCTCCCCGCGCTCCTGCCTTGCCCGTTCGAACAGCGTTTGCCCCAGTTCGACGAGCAACCGATAATCCTGTGAAAAATCGAACCCACGACGCCGGGTCTCGTCACTATCGAGCGCGATGATGCTCCGAAACCGCTCAATCGCTTCATCCAGGTTGCCGTTCTGCTTGTTGACCAAACCGGTAAACCAGGCGACCGACCAGCCCGGTGCCGGTGGATCGAAGGACGCGGCGCGCTCGAGAGCCGCGATGGCGCGATCGCGAACCGTACCTTGGGCCAGGTACACCCGCGCCAGGTTAAGCGGTCCGTCGGGTCGCCCCAACGCCTCGACCCGAGCAAAGGCCACTTCCGCCTGGCGTAGCTGCCCCTTGCTCTTGCCACCCTTGCGCAACAGGCCGATCCCGTAGTCGTTCCAGCGCTGCCACTCGGCGATCTCAGGCACCCGGTTGGCGATCGACTCGGGGGCAATCGACTCGGGGGCCACTCCCATCGTCGGGAACTGCACACGATCGTACGCAAGGGTCATGATGGGCAGATCGTTCGGCGCCTCGCCATCGACCTGAAACGCCTGGAGGTACGTGGTGTCAAACTTCCGATATTGAAGCCGCGCCTCCACCATGACGGGGCCGCGTACATCCGCGGGCAGATCGAGCCGAAAATGGACGGCATCGGCCGCCCCAGGAGGAATCTGGTGGTTGTAGAGCGCCACGAAGATGTCTTCGGCGTTGCGACGTGCGATCCGCTGGCCGTCCCGATCGAGCACGTAGGCGTTGACGAAATGGGCCCAGGGATCAACCCGGTTGTGCTGGCCGAGCCCACCGCTACGGCCGATCACCTCGGGACGGCCAGCAGTACCCCGAGCGGCCGTCACCCGTACGTCGAGCCAAATCTGATTCGAGTCGGCGGTACCTTGGGTAAAGAGATGGCCCATCTTGAGGGTTCGGATAACCGCTTCGAGCAGGTAGCTCTTACCCGGTTCCAGCGTCGGCACCGCTGGCCTCAGCGGTGCGATCAGCTCGCCGTCGACCGAGCCCCCAAGGCGCACCCCAAACAGGTCGACGCGCACGACCCCCACGTTGAAGTCCCGATGCGCTTCATTGACCTTGGCTGGCAGGTCGAGAAGATGGGGGATGGCGGTATTGGCGCTCGGGAACTGATGATCATGAATCGCGCTCGTTCCCGAGCCATCGAGGTCCCGCGCGGCAAACTGCGTCGACGCCTGGGGCGGCATGTGACAGCCGTTGCAACTGTGCTCGGCCGCGGGTGGGTAGTAGAAGCTGGCGACACCGTGGCCCGACACACCCGACAAGTGGTAGCTATCGAAGTGGTTTTGTCCGCGCAGCCACTTGTACTGATTGAGCTCTTCGGGCAAGTGCACTTTGTGGCATGCGCCGCAAAAATCGGGCGATTCGTGCAGCGGTTTGAGGAACGTCTTCTTGTGCAAGGCCGGTTTGGCTTTGATCAGCTGGCGGTTGATCCAGCGCAATGTCGCCTGCTCGCGAAAGGCAAACGGATAGTGAACCGGTTCTTCGATGGTGAAATCGGCGTTGCCGCGTGGGCTGTTGATGTGGGTGATGGCATGGCACGACGTACAAGTAATACCCGCCTGGCCGGACGGATCATTGACATCATCGAAATCGGGATCGTCAAAGCGGCCGGTGAAAAACACAACCGGGTCATGGCAGCCAGCGCAGAACCGTGATGCTTGGACGTCGCCGTCGCGCTCCTGCGCCATGCGCCGGGTCTCGTCGACCGAGAACTTGTACGCCGGGTTGTTGAACGAGCTAAAACGATGGGCCGAAACGGACCAGCTCGCGTGGCTGTCGGCATGGCACTCCTGACAGTACGCGTCGTTGCTCAGAACCGCCTCAGGGATAAAGTCACCCGTGGCCGTCCGTGCCAACGAGGGGAAGAAGTACTGTTCGCCCGACTCGGGCCCGGCCACATCCCAACGCCTCGGATCCTGCGCCTGCCAGACCAGCATGGCGGCGCCGAACACCGCCGCCAGCGCCGCCCACCGTCGCCCGATCGCCCAGTTGATGCGCTTGCCGGCGAGCCGGTGAATGACGAACAACCATGCCGCTACCAAAGGCGCCATCACATGGGCCCAGTAGGCCACCGATCGCACCGCCGGGTCCTTGACCACAATCAAGCCTTCGATGCGGGTCAACACGATACCGCTGGCAAGCAAGACCAAGGCCGTGCCGAACAAGGCGTAGCCCACCTTGACCGCCCGGCGATTGGGCCGATTTCGTGCGTTTTTCATGTGCACGAGCCCGAAGACGACCACCGGCACCACAATCGCCGCTCCGAGCACCAGGTGGACGATGAACATGTTCAAGTAGAACCAGTTCTGGTACGTCCGCCCGGTGGCTGCTTCGAGCACGGTGACCCCAGCCAGATATACCGCATTGATGGCCAGCAGGGCAAACAGACCGAAGACCGCGAACAGGACTTTCTGCAACCGCGGTCCAACCGCGGGTACATACCGTCGTCGGCGAACGGGTCTCGAGGATGTCGGTTCCGTCTTTGATTCAGTGCTCATGGGGAGGCGTTCGCTCTTCTTGAATCCGCGGATGCGCGATCGAAAATGCCGACCGGTACGTCAGAGCATACCGGTCCAGATAGAATGTTTCTTCCCTCTGAGACGACACACTCCGCATCGCGCCGAGCAACGGTCTCGCGAAAGGCACCATGTCCGACGAACGCATCTACAAGATTGTCTTCAACCATCAAGGCGAAGTCATCGAACTCTACGCCCGCTCGGTGACCCAGAGCAATCTCTTTGGTTTCATCGAGATTGCCGACTTGGTGTTCGGCGCTCGCTCGACCCTGGTCGTCGATCCGTCCGAAGACGCGCTGAAACGTGAGTTCGATGGCGTCGAGCGGATACACGTGCCGATGCATGCGGTCGTCCGTATCGACGAAGTGAAGCACGCTGGGGCCGCCCGGGTTCGCGCCGGCAAGGAGCAGAGCAGCAACATCCTGCGGGCGTTTCCGATTCCCATGCCAGGGCCCGGGCCCAGCAAACGATAGATCCCGAGGCGCACGACCAACCCATGATGCGCTTCGTCGCCGTGGTGAACCCTGCTGCTGGCGGCGGGAAGTGTGCCCAGAAGGTCGGACCTGCCCTCGGGCGCCTGCGCGCCGCCGGCCTCGAAATCGACGTCAAAGAGACCCATGAAAAGGGCCATGGGACTGAGCTGACCCGTCAGGCGATTGCGAATGGCTGTCACGATCTGATCGCCGTTGGCGGCGACGGTACCGTCAATGAAGTCGTCAACGGCATCACCCAGACACTGGACCGTGGTGCAGGAAACCATCCGATTCGATTGGGCTTACTACCACTTGGCACCGGCAACTCGTTTCTTCGCGACTTCTCGGACCAAGGCACCGACCACGCAATCCACGCCCTCGTGGACAATCGACGACGCCCTTGCGACGTTTTGCGCTTGGTCTACGAAACCGGGAGCCGCGATTTCATCAATGTGCTCGGGTTCGGCTTTCCGGCCGATGTAGGCGTATTGGTCGACCGAAGGCTGAAGCCCATGGGCGCTACCGGCTACACCGTTGGCGTGCTCGCCAAGCTTGCCGCGCTGCGCTATTTGAACCTGCCTCACCGCATCGACGACGGCGATCTAAGGCACGCCGCCATGACCCTCTTGTGTGTCTGCAACAGCCGATTCACCGGCGGTACCATGGAAATGGCGCCTCCGGCCCGCGTGGACGACGGCCTTATGGATGTCGTGCGCATCGAACGAACCAGCCGCCTGACACTGCTACGCACATTCCCGAAGATCTTCAGCGGTGCTCATCTGAGTCACCCCGCTGTCCACCACGACCAGGCCCGGCATATGGCGTTCAAAACGGATCGACCGGTCGACGTGAATCTCGACGGCGAAATCCTCCGCGTCGTGCCGCGTGCCATCGAGGTACTGCCTCGGGCGATCGATATCGCGGCCTAACCCGAAAAATTATCAGCCTTCTGTTTCGGCGGGGACTCATTGCCGAGCCTTCAACTCCGCGGCCAGGTGGGCAACCTGCAACTCGAGTCGCTTGATCTCGCGGACGATGGCGTTGCGTTCCATCTCCATCCAGTGCCAAAGCTTGTTGCCCATGACCGCCATGAAGCAGAAGAAGCAGGCACCGCCCCACAGCAACATCTCGCGCACCTCCGGCGCGTGGTAGAAACGCCAACCAGTGTAGAGCGCCAAGCCGAAGAACACGACGATCACCACCGACGTGATGACCACCAGCCAGCGGTTGCGCCCACGGTACAAGTCGGTGACCATTTCGGTCAGCGACGGTTCGCCGAGTTGGTCAAAATGCGCGGCCTCTTCTTCGCTCAGGGCGTCCCGAATCAAGGCGTCAATCTCCCGTTCGGTCTTGTGTGTCATGGCTTTTCCTCCAAGGTTCGCCGTAGGTGATGGCGGGCGTGGAACAGGCGGGATTTCACCGTACCTGCCGGAATGTCGAGCACTCGGGCGATGGCCGCGACCGACAAGCCGTCGAGGTAGAACATCGACAGAAGAGCCCGACGCTCGGCCGGCAAGGCGCGCAACGCAACCCGTAGCCGCCCGCTTTCGTGGAGTTCGGGCTCATCGTCCGATTCATTCGAGGGCAAGGGCTCGCGAGCGGCTTCCTCCGCCGTTCGACGTCGCCGCTGTTCGCGCCGAATCCAATCGGCGCACTTATTGGCGACAATTCGGTACGACCAGCTCTTGAACCGGCCCGGGTCGTCCAGCCTCCGCAGACCGCCTACGATGGCCATCCATGCTTCCTGGGCGATGTCGGCACCCACCTCGGCGCGACCCGTGAGGCGCCGAGCCAGGCTCTCGAATCGTGGGTGCCACCGCCGGGCCAAAAGATCGAATGCGCCCAGCTCGCCACCCTGGCAACGCAATACCAGAAGCTCGTCGAGAATGTCTTCGCGTCGTCTCATCGCCTGCTCTACCCACTGAGTCGGACAACCGACGTCACGGTTCAAACGGTCGGACGGGCATGCCACAATGTCACGATCTCGAGCCCGAACGATTCACCAAGACCACCAAGACCGAAGCGGGGTCGGGCTTAGGCCTATCGATGACTGAAACACCCTCGCCCAGTTCCGCACCACCATCGTACTCGCGCGCGCGGTGGGTCGCGCTGCTCGCTGGCCCCCTCCTGGGGATTGCGCCGCTGTTTCTCGCCACCCCGAGCGCCTTGTCCGAACCCGCTTGGCGCCTCTTGGGACTGACGGCGTGGATGGTCTGTTGGTGGCTCTCGGAGGCCGTACCACTTCCGGCTACCGCGCTCCTACCCATCCCCGCCATGCCGCTGCTGGGAATCGCCGACGAGCGCGACGTGGTGGCGAGCTACGCGCACCCCCTGATCTTCCTCTTCCTCGGCGGCTTCATCCTGGCCGGCGCCATGCAGCACACCGGCCTCCATCGACGCATCGCCTTGCAGATTGTCCATCGCCTGGCCACGGGTCCGTCTGGGATCGTCGCGGGCTTCATGGTGGCATCGGCCGCGCTGTCGATGTGGATCTCCAACACCGTGACCACCGTGCTGATGTTCGGCATTGCCCTCTCGGTGATCGACACCGTGCGCCAAGCCACCCCCGACCCACGTGGTCTGCGACGGTTCGGCCTGGCCGTCATGTTGGGCGTCGCCTACGCTGCGTCGATCGGCGGGGTCGGTACCCTTATTGGCACAGCGCCCAACGCGCTCATGGCGGGCTTTCTCAAAGAGAGCTACGGAATCGAAATCTCCATGGGCCGCTGGCTGCTGATCGGCCTGCCGTATGTGATGTTGATGTTGCCGCTGGCCTGGGTTTGGCTCACCCGCTTCGCTTTCCCCTGCAACATGCTCGACCTCGGGCCGGCGCGCCAGCGCCTGGGCGGTGAGCTGGCCGGGCTCGGGCCGGTGGGTCGCGGCGAACGCTTTGCCCTCGGGGTACTCGTGGGCTCGGCCGTCTTGTGGGTATTGCGTTCGACCCTCGCCACACGGCTGGGCTTGCCGATCACCGACCCCGGCATCGCCATTGTCGGCGCCGTGCTCCTGCTTGCGGTGCCGGTCAGCCTGCGCCCGGTTCGCCACGCGGTGGACTGGGAAACGGTCGAAAAGCTGCCCTGGGGGGTACTGATCTTGTTCGGGGGCAGCCTTACCCTGGCGGCTCGATTTCAGTCGACCGGCTTGTCCGAGGCGATTGGCAAAGGCGTCGAGGCCCTTGGTCCGCTACAGCCGTGGCTCATCACCCTACTCTTTACGGTACTCATCGTCCTGCTCACCGAGCTCACCTCGAACACCGCCACCACGGCCACCTTCTTGCCCATCGTCGGCGCGATTGCCGTGGCAATCGACATTTCCCCCGCCTTACTGGCGATCCCCATCACCATCGTCGCCTCGGCGGCCTTCATGATGCCGGTCGCCACACCCCCCAACACCATTGTCTTCGCCTACCGAGAAATGCGCATCGGCCACATGATGCGCGGGGGCTGGATGCTCAACATCCTGGCTGTCGCGGTGGTGATGCTGCTGATGTGGCTACTGGGCGATTTCGTGTTTGGTGGGCTGTGATCGCCGTCTATTAACACATCTCGGCTAGAATAAAGGACATGAACGAGTCGCCTTGCATCGAGGACGTCATCTCCCTAGACCCGGAGATCATGCACGGAACACCGGTCTTCCGCGGCTCCCGCGTCCCCATTCGTGCTCTGCTGGACCACATTGAGGCTGGTGAACCCCTCGAGACTTTTCTCGAGGCGTTCCCAACAGTCAGCCGTGAGCTGGCTGTCGGGTTCGTCGAGTTGGCCGGACAAACGGTGATCCAAGCGGCTCGTGCACGTACTGCTTGACGAATCGGTTCCGAGAGGTGTCAAGCACCTGCTCCCAAGCCATCAAGTCCGGACCGTTCAGGAATGCGGTTGGGCCGGAACCAAGAACGGAGCGCTGCTTCGCTTGGCAAGCGACGCGTTCGATGTCTTCGTCACCGGCGATCAAGGGATTCGCTACCAGCAGAACGTCCCAGCACTCGAGCTCGGTATCGTCCTGCTGGTCGCAAAAAGCAATCGAATGGCTGACTACACGCCTTTGCGAGCCGAGCTTAGCGAAGCGGTCTCCACCATCTCCCCGGGTTCGCTGACCGTGGTGGGCTCAACGTAGCGCGCAGCGGAACGGATCAACGAACCACACGACCGCGACCGACTGGTTTGGGCGTGTGGTCCACCAGCGGCCGCGGCTCGTAGGGATCTTCGAGACGCCCGCATTCTTCGACGCTTAACGAAACGCCTACGGAGGCAACCGCCGCTTCCAGATGCGCAGCTTGGTGGCGCCGACGATCGGTCCTGTGACGCCAGGTTGCGCCAGGATCCATGCATACGCAACCGCCGCCGGCGACACGCCTTTCGCCTCGGCAACCTCAACCACGCGATCGACGATGTCGAAGTTGCCGTCGGCGTACATGCGCTCGGAGTAGTCGTCGGACTGGGCACGAACGGTCCTCTGTACGCCGTCGCGACTCCGGGTCCCCGCCAACCAACCGCGCGCCAACGGACTCAACGCCTTGCCGGTCCTGTCACGCCTGCTGCGACGGGTCGAGACAGGTGAAGAAATCGTCATCTCGCGATCGGGAAAACCCGTCGCCCGTCTGGTGCCCGAGCGCAACCGCCCGCAGCGCACGTTCGGTCGCGATCGCGGGCTCTTCGAAGTGCCCAACGACTTCGACGCTCCGCTACCCGAAGTAGTCTTGGCCGACTTCGAGTCGTGAAGATCCTCATCGACACGCACTGCTGGCTCTGGCTACAAACCACCCCTGAGCGACTGGCTCCGGCGGCGCTCGCAGCGCTCGAAAACACCGACAACCGACTCTTCCTGTCGGTGGCAAGCGCGTGGGAAATCGTCATCAAGCACACAATCGGCAAACTCCCGCTCCCGATCGCATCCGCTGAATACGTGGCGACCCGCCTGGCAGACAGTGACATCGACGCGCTGCCAATCTGCCTCCACCACACCCTCGCGGTGGCCAACCTACCGCTGCACCATCGCGATCCCTTCGACCGGATGTTGATCGGACAAGCACGGAGCGAGGAGGCCACGCTACTGACCGCGGATCGCGTGTTCGTTCGGTACGATGTAGATACGATCCGAGCGACAAAGTCTTGACGGTTGTCTAGACCTAAAACAAGCGCATACGAAGGATGAGATGCGCGAAGATCTTGAGGTTCAAGTGCTTACGAAAAGCGCAGGCGCACCCGAAGGTTCGTTGAGCATTTTCGGAAGTGATTGAGCCCAAGAGATTTGTGTAGATCGCCTTCAAGATGCGCTGGTTTTGGGTCTAGATGTCGGCACCCGGCGCGATCCCGAAGGCATCGGGCCCACGCGTCACGAATAGCCGTCCTTCGCCAGGGGTTGTCACGGGACGAGTTTGCTGGGATCGACCGGAGCCGATTTTATCGGCACGGTAACATTCCGACCGATCACCGCACCCCAAAGTCCCGCCACCTGTCGCCGGCAGAGACCCCAGACGCAGAGGTGCAGTAGCATCGCGACTCAACGCCGCAAGGAGCTCCCATGCCGTCACCCTGTTCGCGACCCCTATCCGTGTTCGTGCTGCTGGCCTTCGCCATCACTACGATCGCGCCATCGCTCGTTTTCGCCGATCCCGGTCCCAGCGCATCCATTCCCGACGGCATGCTCGACGCCTTCTCGTACCGCCACATCGGTCCGGTCGGCAATCGCGTCCCCTCGGTCGCGGGCGAGGCCGGCAATCCGAATGTGTATTACGCGGGCGCGGCCTCGGGCGGCGTGTGGAAGACCGAAGACGGCGGCACCTCCTGGAAACCGGTGTTCGATGACCAGCCGGCTTCTTCGATCGGTTCGTTGGCAATCGCGCCCTCGGACCCCAACGTGGTTTGGGCCGGCACGGGCGAGACGTTCATTCGCGGCAACATCTCGATCGGCAACGGCATCTACCAATCGACCGATCGGGGCGAAACGTGGGCACATCGCGGTCTCGAAATGACCGGCCGCATCGGCCGCATCGTGGTGCACCCGAAGAACCCAGACATCGTATTTGCGGCGGCCCTGGGCCACGTCTATGGCCCCCAACCCGAGCGCGGGCTCTACCGGACGAAGGATGGCGGTGACACCTGGGAAAAGATCCTCTTCGTCGACGAGCATTCCGGGGCCATCGACGTGGTGATGGATCCAAACAACCCACGCATTCTCTTCGCCGCGACCTGGCAGATCCGGGTTTGGACGGCCGGCCGCGAAAGCGGCGGCCCCGGGAGTGGTTTGTGGACGTCACGCGACGGCGGCGACACCTGGACCCGGCTCGAGGACAGCGGGCTACCGGACGGGCCATGGGGCAAGATCGGATTGGCGATGTCTCCTGCGGATTCAAAGCGTATTTACGCGCTGATCGAGACCAGCTCAAACCGTGACTTTGCGGCCTCTGAACCATTTCAGGGCGTGCTCTGGCGCTCGGACGACGGCGGACAGTCGTGGTCGATGGTGTCGGCAGACAACAATCTGTCCCAGCGTTGGCTTTACTACACACGGGCGGTCGTCGCACCCGACGACGCGGACGAAATTCACTTCATGGCCGTGCGCCACACCCGTTCGATCGACGGTGGCAAGACCACCGAAGGCGTCAACGCAGGCTACGACCACCACGACTTGTGGATCGACCCCCAAAACCCAGATCGCATGATCGCGGGTCACGATGGCGGGGTCTCCATCTCGACCAATCGCGGCAAGACCTGGTACCAACCGCAGTTGCCGATCGCACAGATGTACCACGTTGCGACGGACAATGAAATTCCCTACAACGTCTACGGCAACCGGCAAGATGGGCCGTCGACCCTCGGGCCGTCGAACAGCCTGACCGGAGGCCCGATCCCCATTGGCGCGTGGCGTTCGGTGGGTGGTTGCGAAGTGGGCTTCGCCCTGCCCAGCCCGATCGACAGCCAGACGGTATGGACCGGCTGCTACGACGGCATCTTGACCAAACACGACCGCACGAGCGGCCACACCCGCGACGTCAGCGTCTGGCCGACAGCCATCGAAAGCTGGCACGGCGCCGACTTGCGCTACCGCTGGCAATGGACCTTCCCACTGGCCCTCTCGCCGCATGATCCGAACACCGTCTACGCCGGCAGCCAGCATCTTCACCGCACCACCAACGGTGGCCAAAGCTGGGAGGAAATCAGCCCCGACCTGACGACCAATGACCCGGCGTTGCAACAACGCACCGGCGGCTTGACCCTCGACGACGCGGGCCCCACCATCGGCGCGGTTCTGTTCGCCATCGCCGAGTCACCGCGGACCCTCGGTGAGATTTGGACCGGTAGCAACGACGGCCAGGTCCAGCTGTCACGTGACAGCGGTGCCACTTGGACCAACCTGACCGACAATCTGCCTGATCTGCCGCCACTCGGCACGGTCTCGAACATCGAGCCGTCGCAGCACGCCGATGGCACTGCTTACCTCACCGTTGATCGTCACCAAGAAGGCGATACTGGATCGTACGTTTACAAGACCGATGACCATGGCCAAACATGGCGCTCGATCGTGGGCGACCTGCCCCAGAGCTTGTTCAGCTACGCCCACTGCGTGCGCGAAGATCCGGTTCGTCCCGGCTTGCTGTACTTGGGTACCGAGAATGCGGTGTGGGTCTCGCTAGACGACGGTGCGCACTGGCATGAACTGCGTTCCAACCTGCCGCACGCGCCCGTGCACTGGTTGGAGGTTCAACCCCACTTCAACGATTTGGTCGTTGCCACCTACGGCCGAGGCTTTTGGATCGCCGACGACATCACGCCGCTGCAACAGATCGACACCGAGGCGCTCGAGTCGGACGCAACACTGTTCGCCCCGCGTCCGGCGTATCGCTTCCGCTTCAAGGAAGCGCCTTTCCAGCAGCCCAACGACCCAGCCGAAGGCACCAATCCAACCTACGGCGCCTCGATTCACTATTGGCTGACCGAATCCGACACCCAAGAGCTCGATGACAAGCGCCCACACAACGATGCCGAGACCGACAACAATGACTCTGACAAAGAGGCCGACGAAGAGGCCGACGCGCCGAAGATCGAGATTTTCGCCGCAGACGGCACACTCATTCGAACCCACGACGAGATTGCCGCCGGCCCAGGTCTCCACCGCATCCACTGGGATTTGCTCAGCGAACCGACCGACCGGATCGATCTGCGGACCCAGCCGGATGAGAATCCCCACATCCCGGTTCCCGACGACCCTGGATACCGCGGCCTGAGCGACGGTTTCCGAGTCCGCTACCTGGCCCCACCGGGAACCTACACGGTTCGACTCACGGTGTCCGGAAACTCCTTCGAACAGCCGCTCGAAGTACGCAAGGACCCCAACTCTGTGGGCACCGCAGCCGATATCGAAGCCCAAACGAAACTGGTCCGTCACCTTTTCGACGGGGCCCAAAGCGCTGCAGAGACCGTCAACGAAATCGAGTGGTTGCGCAAGCAAATCGATGACCTCGAAGAACGATTTACAACTGACGACGACAGTGACCACAAAAACGACGCCAGTGAAACCGTCGCCTCAGCGCTCGAACAAGCCGCCGACCTCGACGATGCATTGCGCACTCTGGAAGGCCACTTTTTCGATCTGAGGCTAACCGGCGCCGGTCAAGATTCCCTCCGCTGGAAGCGCCTGCTCTACGCCAAGATGACCTATCTGGCGGCCGGCATCGGCGGCTCGGACTTTCCACCCACCGATCAGCAGATTGCGGTGGCCCACGAGCTGCTCACCGAGTTGGCGACCCACAAAGAAGCGATGGCCACTTTGCGCACCGACGTTCAGGCCTTCAATCAAGTGCTCCGCGAGGCGAAGCTCGACGGCCTGGTGGTGGTTGTGCCGTAGCGAGTCAATCAACCGGCTGTTGACGCCACAGTACCCGCAACCACGGCACGACTTGCTCGCGCAAGATGTCGGCAAAACGCGGTGACCGGTAGTGCGAAATACCCTCGACTTCGTGCAAGACCGCATCCTCACCACGCTTGGCAAGGGTCGCGATGGCGTCGCGCACGGGCGCGATCGATACCAACTCGTCGGCCGGGCTGTGTAGCGCGAGAATCGGTGTCCCCTGTACTTTGGCGAGGGTCGCCTCGCGAACGAAGCTGGCCATCGGTACGGCGGCGGTGAACGCATCGCCGTGGTGCGCGAGGAACCACCACGTGCCATGGCCACCCATGCTGTAGCCAGTGACCAGAACGCGTTGCGCGTCAATGGGGTACCGCTGCTTCAGTGCCTCAACCAAAGCCATGACGGCAGCCGAAACCTCGGGATCCGACCACGACTTCCCATGGCTGTCCGGCGCGACGATGATGGCGCCCAGATCGCGCAGCCCCGGTGACACAACACTTTCGAGAAAACCTCGCCCGTAGAACGGAGGAAACGGGGCCGAAGTGTCGAATCCGTAGTGGAGCGCCAATACCAGTGGCAAGCCCTCACCTGCCGCGAGACGGGGTGGAATCTCGATCGCATAACGCAGCTCGAGATCCCCATCCGCTCGATACGACGTCGAGTGGGTGCCCGCACCGGTCGGAAAGGGTGTCGCCAGCGCGGAGGTCGCGGTAAAAAGAACGAGAAAGGTGGCAAGGCCCATGGTGGCTCCAGCGGTAAACATGCCGGCATTGTAGACGAACCACACCACTCGGGCGATGGCTGGCCGTCAGCAGGTAGCTAACGAGGACGCGTCGCCCGACACGGGTCTCGAGCCGCGTATGATCGCAGCATGGTGTGTCCTGAAAGTTATCCTAGGCTCGCGGGTGCAAGTCCCGTCGCGGTAAGCAATCCGGTGCTCCGTGTAGCAGACTCCGGGCGTGCGGTGAGATCCGCCCGTCCAAGCGGAGTGTCGAAAGCCCTGATCGGTCCGAACGCGAGTGAACCTTTGCAGCCCCGAGACATAGGCACCGAAAGGCGGAGGAGCCGAACCGGTCATGTCGCGGCGAAGGCTATGTACTGGGCGTTAGAACCCGGATTCGTCCAGGATCCTCTCGGGGTAAGGAAGGCGGCACGCGACCGGATCTACCGGGTAGACGTCCTGGCAGAGGCATGGAAGCGAGTGCGAGCGAACCGTGGCGCCTCGGGGGTGGACGGCGAAACGCTATCGGCGATCGAGTCGCGCGGTGTTACCGAGTTTCTAGATGAACTCGGAGAGGAGCTACGGGCAGGGAAGTACCGTCCGCGTCCGGTCCGGCGCGTGTACATTCCGAAGCCTTCGGGGGACCCTCGTCCCCTGGGCATCCCGGCGGTTCGAGATCGTGTGGCGCCGGGGCTTCCAACGACGTCCGTCCACATGTTGGAATGGCCCCATACGCGCTTCGTCGAAGAGCACGGCCTATATAAACTGCTCGGCACGATCCGCTACCCTGGAGCTGCGTATGCGACTCGAGAAGACCATCGGTCAGCCGTGTGCGGGAAATCCGCACGCACGGTTGGAAAGGGGGCCTCAGGAAACAGGCCCGTTCATCTACGGAAACTGCGCCTGAGGCCTACCAATGCCGACGCCAGCCATCGATTTCGCCAAGGACCTCAATCCCCAACAGCACGCGGCCGCCACCCATGGCGACGGCCCACAGCTGGTGATCGCCGGTGCGGGCTCGGGCAAGACCCGCGTGATCACCTATCGAATTGCCTGGCTGGTCCAAGAACGGGACGTGGATCCCCGCGCGATCAGCGCGGTGACGTTTACCAACAAGGCTGCGCAAGAGATGAAGGTGCGGGTCGAGGGCCTGATCGGCGTCTACCCGCTACCGGCCTTCGTCGGCACATTTCATCGTTTCGCGCTCGGCCTGCTCAGACGATGGGGCGATCGTGTGGGGCTCGAACGCGATTTCGCCATTCTCGATTCCAGCGATCAAAAAAGTCTGGTCAAGAAGGCCCTGGCCCTCGAAGGGGTCGACGAAAGCTCCTTCCAACCCCAGGTTGTGCTCTCCGCGATCAGCGGTGCCAAGAACCGACTGCTCGACCCCGCCGCCTACGAAAAAGAGGCCGATGGCTTCTTTCGCAAGAAAGTCGCGGGGATCTATCGCGCCTACCAGAAACAGCTCATGTTGGCCGGTGGCATCGATTTCGACGACATGATTCGGCTGTCGGTCCGTTTGCTCGACCGCGAAAAAGATGTCCGCCGACGGGTGCGGGCGTGCAATCGCTACTTGATGGTTGACGAGTTTCAAGACACCAACTACGCCCAACTGCGTCTCATTCACGCATTGGTGGACAACGACGGCAACCTCA
This sequence comes from Candidatus Multivoradales bacterium, assembly GCA_965250305.1. Classification (GTDB taxonomy): domain Bacteria; phylum Acidobacteriota; class Thermoanaerobaculia; order Multivoradales; family J023; genus J023. The sequence goes on from CBDFNS010000020.1 coordinate 953,110, forward strand.
CCGCGGTGGGCGACGAGGACCAAGGCATCTACCGCTGGCGCGGCGCCGAGCTCGACAACATCCTGCGCTTCGAACGCAACTTCCCCGGTGCCGAAGTCCGCAAGCTCGAGCGCAACTACCGCTCCACCCAGACGATCCTCGACGCATCGGGCGCCTTGGTGGCCCACAACGAGGGACGTCGCGGCAAAGAACTGTGGACCGAGGCCGGTGACGGCGAGCCTTTGATTCTGTACCGCGCGCGTGACGAGATCGACGAAGCGCGCTGGATTGTCCGCGCGCTTCAAGGCCTCGGGCCCGACATCGGCTACGGCCAATCCGGTGTCTTGGTGCGCACCAACGCCCAAACCCGTGCGCTCGAGGATGCGCTGCTCGAGCGCCGCGTTCCGTACAGCTTGATCGGTGGTCTGCGCTTCTACGAACGCGCCGAGGTGAAAGACGTCATCGCCTACCTGCGGCTGCTGCGCAACCCACGCGACACCCTGTCCTTGAACCGGGTCCTCAATCGGCCGACCCGCGGTATCGGTCGCACCACGCACGACAAACTGCTGCGCCGAGCGGGAGAGCTCGACAAGAACCCTTGGGACGTGCTCGTCGAAGAGCACCTCGATGGCATTCCGCACCGCGGAGCGAAAGCCTTGGTGACCTTTCGTGATCTGATTCGCGAATTGAGCGAGGAACTGGAAGCACGGCCCTTGCCCAGCCTGCTGCGCCACTTGCTCGAGACCACCGACTACCCTTCCATGTACGCCAAGGACACGCCGGAGAATCAAGCGAAACGCGAGAACATCGCCGAGCTGCTCTCCGCCGCCCAGGAGTTCACCGAGAAACATGGCTACGGCAGTGACCTTGATGATTTGCTGGTCGCATTTCTCGACCACGTGTCGCTGGTGGCCGATATCGACGGGCTCGAGGTGGGCAAGGGCGTATCTTTGATGACGCTGCACAGCGCCAAGGGTCTGGAGTTTCCGGCGGTGATCGTCGCCGGGCTCGAGGACGGCATATTGCCGCACTTCAACGCGCAAGCGCACCAGGACGACGTTGAAGAAGAGCGGCGGCTGCTCTACGTGGGCATGACCCGCGCCGAGCAGCGACTCATGCTCACCACCTGCCGCCGACGGCGCGTCGCTGGGCGCTACCAAGACCAATCGCCCTCTCCATTTCTGGAAGAAATCCCCGCCCGCTTCATGACTGTGGAAGAGAGTCCGGAAATCTACGACCGTGGTTTTGGCGGCGGCGACGGCTCTGGCAGCCGCCCCGATGCCGGGGCCAGTTCAGGTTCAGGTTCAGCGAACAGCGTCTATGCCTTCTTCGGCGGCGGTGCAGCGTCACAAGAAAGCCCACCCTTCGAATCGCCCACCACCCACGCATCTCCGTCGAGGCCAAGTCCAGCACGTTCAGCATCGAACCAATCTGGTGACCTCAAGCGCGGCTGCCGCGTCCGCCACGCCAAATTGGGCCGTGGCGTGCTGCTCAAGATCGAGGGCAGCGGCGACGAGACCCGGTGGATCGTCTACTTCGAAGACCACGGTCGGCGCAAACTGCTCGCCCGCTTCGCCAAGCTAAAGGTCTTGTAGTCGAGCTGTAGCGCTTGCCTTGGCGAGCGAATAGAGCATGGGCTCGCCACGTACCAAAGGGAGGATTTCGGTAGTTTGTCGACGAAGGGCGGAGAACGGGTAACGGAGCCCGTCTTAAGGGCGGCATACCGCTCGAGATCCAGCAATTCGACGGCATCGACCTCTTGCGCGAGACCGCCCGAGTACGCGCTGATCCGCACGAGACCCGCAACATCATCGCCGAACACCTCGAAGTCGCGCGGGGGATGCGACGGGAAGTCTTGCGCCTGCTGGCCGACAGCCAAGAACGTGCGCCCTAGCCATGCGCGACGGCATCCCCGATGCGGTGCGTGAGCAGCTTCGTGCACTTGGCTACGTCGAGTATGTCCTGTTCGGGGGACCCACGAAAGGTGGGTTGCGCCACCACCCCCCCGCCCCGAAAAAAATAAATCTCGTCTCCCATGGGGCAATCCGTCGACGTTTCTCGCGATGTAGGTCAAGGAACATGCCGTGCGGCGTGTAACGAAATGGTCGGCGAGACGCCCAAGAAGGTGTTCCCCTCCGAAACACCTGATCGAACGAACGAGAAATGAGGAAAGATGAAAAACCGAATCGCACTGTGGCGAACCTGGTGCCTGTGTCCATTGATCGCATTTTTGCTGCCATTGTCGGTGAACGCGAAGTCGGCGAGCGCGAATGAGCTGTCTTTGGTGATCGAAGACGACACGCTGCTGGCCCGCGGAGTGTCTCCCGGTGGCGCCGTGGCACTCTTGGGAGCAGCCAGGCGGCTGGACAATTGGACCCCGATCATCGTGGGTGACCATGCCCAGCCCCAAGACAATGGGCTCGACAGCGAAGTACGCCATCGTCCCGGATTCGCCATCCCGGCTCAATCGCTGTGGGTGGGCGTGGACACATCGACTGGCGAACTGGCCCTGGCGACACCCGGCGACACGCCGCCGCGTACGTTGTCATTGCCCACCGGTCAGTTGTTGACGGACGGGCGCGGTGGCTTGCAGGGCCTGGCGCTGAACGCCGGGTTGCTTCACGTCATGGTGGTTCGTCCCGGCATTGGCAGTTGGATCGCGGTGATCGGCGACGGCAGCGCCACGGACGGAGACGATGAGGCGAATGGCCTGCTGACCGTGATGCCATCGCGCTTGTCGCCCATGGGCCCCTCCATTGGCGAAACAGTCGCGCCGCCGAGGCTCTTTGAACCCGAAGACATCATCGTCCTTCTTGACCCGCGACGTCTGGCGGTCATGATCACAACCTTCAGCGACCCGGCCTTTTCCGGGGAGGAGCTGTAAATGCATTCATTCATGAAACGGCCCCTCGAGAGGGCAGCGATCTTGGCCCTTCTTTTGCCCGCCGCAGCCTCGTACGCCGGCCCTCAGCACCCCAATGTTGCACGTGGCTTCAAAGCGGAGTCCGCGTTTCAAGTGGGTGAGATCGACAATGTTAACCTTTTCAATGGCAACTTGGCCCTGACGATTCCGATCGGCCAAACCTATCCGGTGGGCGGTGGTTTCAGCCACAAGCTGACCTTGGTCTACAACAGCAAAGTCTGGGACTGGGAGCTGTACTGCCCATTCAACCCGACTCAATGCGTCAACCTTCCAACGCCCGCCGAGGGCACCAATGCCGGTCTCGGCTGGACGTTGACTCTGGGCGAGCTGGTGCCGCCCTTGACCCAACCCCGCAACCCGGCGGAACAATGGCAGTACACGAGCAGTGACGGGGGAGAGCATCTTTTCTATCCGACGCTGCATCCCAACGACACACCGGTCGCTGGGGTGAGCTACACCCGTGACGGCAGCTACTTGCGGATGAAACAAGTGGGCAGCTTTCGCGACATCGAGTATCCCGACGGCACCATCCATCGCTTCGACTCCCTAGGGCGCATCCGGTTTATCAAAGACCGCCTGGCCAACCGGCTGACCATCTCCTACGGCGCGGATCTGTGGACACTGAGCGACGGTTTCCGTACCCACTACGTGCGTTTCGAGAACCGGCAGGTGGACGGTGAGACGCGCTCGCTGGTTAAGCAAGTGGACTTGGCCGCATTCGGGGGCGCGCGGGCAAAGTACAACTTCTTCTACCGTGGCACCGGCAAGATCGTCGAGCGCCCATGCCCGTACTACGCGGCGGCAATTCCCAACAACCCGGTGGGGCAAAATGCCTTGGTGCAACTGCTCGACGTGGTGCTGCTTCCCGACGGCTCACGCTACTGGCTGCGTGACTACCAGACCACCCAGGGTCTGGCCTGCGCCGCCTCGGGTACCTTGACCCGGCTGCAGCTGCCCACGTTGGGCCATATCGCCTGGAGCCACGGAGCCTACCGCTTCCCCACCGGCATCAGCCAGGGTCCGGGCGGTGGTGGCGGGGGTCCCGACCCCACCTTGCCCGAATTTCTGACCACCACCACCGGCGTCACCCGCCGCACCTTGCAGTCGGCCACGGGCGCGCCGCTCGGGCCTTCGTGGACGTATGCGCAGAAGATCACCCTCGAGGGTGGCACCAACCAGCCGGTGGAGACCACCACCACGGTGATCGACCCGGAAAACGTGAAGACCATTCACTACTTTTCGGCCTACGCGGGTGGTGGCACCAACAACCCATACGCCACCATCCACGACTACGGTCTGCCCTATACCCCCAAAAACCACGAGGGCGCGGGCCGTTTCCTCTCCATGCGGGTACACAAGCGCGGCAGCGCGGCCCTGCTGCGTACGACCTACCTAGCCCACGAGCGCGACGCGGGCGGCCCCACCCAACCAGGAGAGCACGGTGAGCATCTGAACCTCAACCGCCACCTCTCGCAACAAAAGGTGGTGTACCACGACGACGGCGGCAAGTGGACGCTCTCCGAGCATACCCAGTGGGATGGCGTGGGCCACTACCGGCGGGTGAAGAAAACCGCGTCCAGCAACTGGCCGGGGCAGAAGACACGCTTCGAGAGGACGAACTACAACGTCAGCGGCATGCCGGGTACGGCGGCGGCTTGGATCTTGAACACGTACAATGAAACCTGGCAGTTGGAGAGTGGAAAGTATGCTTCCCAACGTCATTGTTTCGACGCCCAAACAGGTGTGCTCCAACGTACCCGCATACGCAGCGCAGCGAGCTTGTCGAGCAGCGGCAACGACGCCATGGTGGTGTACCAACACGACGCACGGGGCAACGTGACCCTGGAGTCGTACCACGGTGGCGACAACACGACGATCTCGACCTCGGACAGCTGCGCGGTTGGCCTCTCGCCCAGCAACTACGCCATCCGTCACGCCTACGCTGCCGGGGCCCGGCGCGTGTCGGTGTACCAGAATGCCGGCGGCGGCGACATCGGGTTCAAGAGCCTCGACTTGACGATCGACAACGCCACCGGCCTCACCAGCACCCGTCGAGATACCGCGGGCCTGGCGACCACGCTCGGCTTCGACACCCTGGGCCGTCTGACCCTCGAACAGCCCGCTGCGGGCCACGGTGCGCAAACCCAGTACCTGTACAACCGGGCGATCGACGCTGGCAACCTGGCCGATGTGCGCATCTTGCGCCGGCCCAACAACGGCGCCGGGGTGTTGCATGAGCGTAAAGTGCTTTTTGACCCCTTGGGGCGGGTGGTCGACGAGCAGACCAAGCTCGCCAACAGTACCTTCGCCCGGCGTACCACGTCCTACAACGTCATGGGTTGGAAGAAGACGGTTTCCGAGCAAGATGCCTCGCCGGCGCATTTCACCCGCTTTCTCGACTTCGACGAATTCGGCCGAGCGAAAACCATCCAGCCACCCGATGGGTCCGGCCACAACGTCACCTTCCAGTACTTCGGCGTGCGGGCGATCAACCGTACGGTCAAGGTACAGACAACCGGTGGTCTGCAAAACGCCACCACCAGCCAGGCGTTCGACAACCACGGCCGTTTGCGCACGGTAAACGAGCCGGGAGGTGGCTTGAGCGCCACTCACACCTACGATGTTGGCAACCGCTTGGTCACCGCCGCGCTCAGCGGTGGCGGCACCAATCAGAGCCGTCAGTTCGTCTACGACCAACGCGGCTTCATGACCGCCGAATGGCTGCCCGAATTGGGACCATCCGGCACCACCGGCGCCTGGCGCCGATTCTCCGAGTTCGATGCCCGCGGTCATGCCACTAAGGTCTCCACCGACGGTATCGTCACACCCAATTTGACCTACACCTTCGATCGCGCCGAGCGGGTAACCCAGATCAAGGAAGCCGCCGGCGCCAAGCGCGAGCTCAAGAAGTTCGTCTACGGCACCGGCAACAGCGGCGGCGATCTGCGCAAGGGCAAGCTCCAGCAGGCCATCCGTCACAACTACCGCGACAACCCCTGGACGGTGGGTGTAGGGTCCCACGCGTTTTCGTGACCGCCATGGCCTTTTGTTCCAGATAGGAGCGGGTTCGGTTAGATTCGCCGTCGCCGCATTCCGGATGATCGGGGTGGGGAAACGGGAAATCGCCGAGGCTTCAACGGTTGGCACCAAAGTGGCACCCGGCGACTCCCAGAGGAGTGGCGATGCTATGTCTGGTTGGTGTCAGTAGCAAGGAGTACATCGAGAGTTCGTCTCGGGCCGTCCATCGCGGGTTGGAGCTGTCTTGCCCAGACCCGGATTGCGCGGACGCTCGATTGGTGGGTCACGGTGGTTACCGCCGATATCTGGGTGGCGAGCTGCAGAAGATCGCACGCGTTTGCTGCCGGCGTTGCGGTGTGACGCACGGGGTATTGCCGGGCGATGCCTGCGCGTACCGCGACATGACGCTGGACTCTGTGGAGTCTGCATGGGATGCGCAGGGTCCGCGGGCCGCGGTCCGGGCGTCGTCGCATGCTGGGGTCAGCGCGATTCGCTCGATGCGTCGGGTGCTCAGCAAGCAGCAGACTGCCCTCGCGGCTGTGCGACGGTTCCTGCCGACGCTGCCGGCGCACGGACTTGCGGGTCTTCGCGCGGTGTTGGGATCGGGTGCTGGTGTGCTGCTTCGCGTCCGTGAGTTGCTGTGGTCGACGTACCGTCTTTGGTTCAGCGGATTATGCGGATTGTGGCGCCACGGACGACCGCCGCATCTGGACCGCCGCCAATCAACAAACCTTGGTAGCTGTTCAAGCGGGTGAATCGATATCAGGCTCTGCGCGTCCCGGAGAAAGGACTCTCGGGGCGTATTGGAGGCTGAAATCGATGGAGGAGAAACAAGCAGAGACGATTGCAGTGTTCCGCTACGGGGTTCTTCGGGACCTCGTGAGCCGGCCTATGGCTCCGGGCGAGAAAGAGCAGTTGCTGGCACAGATCGCGAGCCATGAGTGGACGATCCCGGGCACCACCCGACGCCATATCGGTCGTTCGACGGCACGAGATTGGTTGACGCTGTACGAGCTCCATGGCTTCGATGGGCTCAAGCCTGCGGCGCGCTCGGATGCGGGGTCCAGCCGGACCCTTGCGGCATCGGTACAAGCGTTGCTGCTCGAATTGCGCGCGGCGCGCCCTCGGGCGTCGGTGGACAGCTTGATCCGCGCGGCTCAGCTGGCGCAAGAACCCGGGGTCTCGTTGCGTCTGCCGCGCACCACGGTCTATCGGTTCTTGAAAGCGCAGGCACCGCCGCCAGCCGGCAGCGACAACCGTCGGCCCGATGCCCGGGCTTTTACCCATGAGCACGCGGGCGACCTTTGGACGGCCGACGTAATGCATGGTCCCCGGCTGCTGGTCAAGGGACGAGGTGGCCGTGACAAAACGTACCTGCACGCCTTCCTCGACGATGCGTCGCGGATCGTCCCCTTCGCGGCTTTCTACCGCAGTGAGAATGCCGCTTGCTTCACCGACTGCTTCAAGCAGGCGATGCTGCGACGTGGCATGCCTCGGCGGCTTTACTGTGACAACGGCGCGCCGTATCGAACCCAACATCTGCAGATCGTCTGCGCGACGCTCAACGTTTCTTTGATCCACTCCCGGCCCTACCAGCCTCGCGGTCGCGGCAAGATCGAGCGCTTCTTCCGGCACGTGCGCACGGCCTTCTTGCCGCACGTGGACGAAGCGATGCTGCGTGATCTCGGCGCGCTGAATCGCGTTTTCTGGGCTTGGCTCGAAGGCGAGTATCACCAGATGCCGCATCGTGGTCTCGAGGGCAAGACCCCGGTCGAGCGTTTCCTCGAAGACCAAGAGCACGTGCGCCCAGCGCCCGAGACGCTCGAACGCATGATGCGCATGAAGGTGCAACGCCGTGTCGGTCGTGACCGCACTGTACGACTCGAGGGTCGCCTCTTCGAGACCCCCGACGGATGGGCCGGCGAAAAGATCGAGGTCTTCTACGACCCCTACGATCCAGCCGCGAAAGTGACATTCAAGGGGCGCGGAGAGCCTGAGGAGATGACGCTCAGACGACTCGACCTCACCACCAACGCACGTCTGCCACGGCCCGTGCGTCCAGGCAAAAAGATCGAGGTTGCCACCGGCAAGGCCGAGGCCACCACCGGCATCAGCTACCTCGAGCTCGTCGCCAGCCGTTTCTACGGCCCGGAGAAATGAGATGTACACAACGGCATTCGGCTTCGCACGAGTACCCTTCACCAAGACCATCCCAAGCGAGAAGCTTTTTCGAGAGCCGCAGCTCGACGAGCTTCATTCACGCCTCACGTACCTGGTGGAGAATCGGGCCATCGGACTGATCACCGGCGAGCCGGGAAGCGGCAAGTCCACTGCGTTACGGCGATTGCGGGACGACCTCCACCCGGACCAGGTGCGCCTCCTCTATCTCCATGACACCGCGGTCAGTCCCCGCGATTTCTGCCATCAGATTGCCTTCGAACTCGGCATCCCGGCCCCTTTCTCCAGGGCCCAGACCCTGCGAGCGGTCCACGACGAAATCAAGCGGCTCGATGTCGAACGAAGGCTGACCGTCCTCTTGGTCGTCGACGAAGCACAGAATCTCTGCCCCCAGGTACTCGCCCTCTTGCCCACCATCACCAATTTCGAATGGGACCAAACGGGCAGGCTGGCGCTCGTCCTCGCAGGCCAGCTCGGGCTCCGCCAAAGGCTACGACTCGCCCACCTCGAACCACTCGCACAGCGAATCACCGTCCGATACACCCTCGAAGGCTTCGATCGAGACACCGTTGCACGATACGTGAAACACCGACTCGAGATCGCCGGCGTCACCCACCCGCTCTTTACCGATTCAGCCATCGAGGCGCTGCTCAATGCATCACGAGGCGTCATGAGACGTATCGACACACTCGCCCACCATGCCCTTGCCGTCGCGGCGACCAAGACCGCCAAGCTCGTCGAGCCCGAACATGTACTCCATGCGGCCGAGGAGCTCAGAGCATGAACGCACCCGAACCCATCCTCGGCTATCTCGAACAGAGAATGCCCGGCTATCCCTTCGACCCCAACCTCGATCATGACTTCGTCTGCGAACTCATGGACGACTTCGGCGACGTCGACATTCTCGAACAGACCAAGGCGTTTCGCTGGTACCACGACAACAAGCCAGCTGAAAAGAACAAGAACCTACGCACAGCCCTACGCAGATGGCTCACCAACGCCTGGAAACAAAAAACAAACACCATCACCTAACAACCAACGCGACCGTCAATCTCCCGGACTGCGCCGTCACCGAGCCAGTCCGGGATTTTTCATGTCTCCCAGCTCTACCGCTGCGGTCCATTCCGAGAAACGGGCCACGGAACTACGTGGGACGCGACAGTGGGCGTCGACTTGATCGATGCCAAGGTCACCGAGACCTACAAGTACTTGGGCAAGGGTGGACGCGTCTCACGCCGTGACACCGACATTGCGCCGCTCGGCTACGCCTTCAATCAGAAATGGACCTACGACGATCTGGGCAACGTCGTCAGCCTCGGCTACCCGCGCTGCGAGCACACCAACTGTGTGCAGTCCCTGCCTTCTTCCTCGCGGGCGCCCGTGCGCGATCAAGCCTTCACCTACTCCAACGGCTGGCTCACCCAGGTGCCGGGCTTCGCCAGCGCCATCCGCTACCATGACAGTGGCATGGTGAGCGAAGTCGTGCATACCAACGGTGGAAAGGAGACCATTTCTGCCGACCCCTGGGACATGGCGCGTCCCCGCGCCTTCACCTACCAAGCCCGCAAGACAAACGGCGCCACCCTCACTTGGGGCGGCCGAGCCCTCACCTACGATGGGGCCGGAAACATGGTCCAAGGCGCCTTCAGCACCTATGCCTACGATCATCACAGCCGGGTCGTCAAGAGTGAGTTCGATCCCAGCCGCAAGCAGGTCTACTTCTACGACAACTTCGGCAACCTCAAACAAACCAGCGATACCACCCCCGCCGGTACCCAAGTCCGGGCGGTCGCCATCGAAACCAAGAAGAACCGGATATCGGCGAGCGCACTGGTCCAATACGACCGGCGCGGCAACCTGTTGCACTACGGCGACGACATCTATGCCTGGGATGAGCTCGATCAGCTCACCACCAAAGACTTCCCCCAGCACACCTACGTCTACACCGCCGACGACGAGCGGATTTGGACCATCCAGATCCAGCCCGGCCAGCCGAGCAAGGAGCGACTCACCCTACGCGGGCTCGACCCGTGTTTCTTCCGGAAGGTGCTCCGCACCTGGGAAATCACCGGCGGCAACAATCCCGCTGGCTGGTCTTGGAAAAAGACTACATCCACCGCGGAGGTGCCCACCTCGCCGCCGAGGTAGCCGACGTCCCCTTCAGTGACCCCGGTCGGATCGAGCATTTCTTCGTCGATCACCTCGGTTCCATCGGCGCCACCACCAACAAGCTCGGCCACATCGCCGATTCACACCGATACCACGCGTTCGGACAAGAACCGCCCGATTCGGGTCAATTCAAGCCCGAAGCCATGCGATTCACCGGGCACGAACGAGATCAGAACCAAGGCAACAACACTGTCGATGATCTCGACTACATGCATGCAAGGTACTACGCGCCCCATATCGGACGATTCCTCTCTATTGATCCGGGCGCGGACCACGCATTGGAGACACCGCAGTCTTGGAACTACTACGCCTACGCGCGAAACAACCCTGTCAATAACACCGACCCAGATGGACGATTCGTCGCGTTCATCACCGATGTCGCGCTCCAGCTCGCCTTTTACGCTGGCGGGTTCCCGGACTCGTTTTACGACTCGACGGCAAGGGCCTACACGACCGGCAGGAGAGCAACCGCCGACCTCATGCAGGGGCGTGCGATTCTAGACAGAATGGCATCGTCGTTGACCTCGCAGCTAGCGGGCACAGACATCAGCATTCGAGCCGCTACCAGCTTCGAGTCATTCTTGATCGACATCCGTTCGGGAAGCTGCGCCGATTGTGTAGAGTCAGGTGGCTTCAAGATTGGCATGATACCAATTGGCCCGGGCGCTGGCCTAAACAAGCTGCACCACATTTTCGGCAAGGAGGCTCACAATCTTGGCTCGCTCATTCAGAGATTCGGATCACAGGGGGCCACCTTCCAGGCTGTTCGGAGCGCAACGCAGGCTGCCGTCAAGAGCCAGGGATTGACCGGGGTCTTCGAGACCACAGTCAATGTGAGTGGACAGCATGTTGTGGTCAGAGGAAAAGTCATTGAAGGCGTTGCCCGTATCGGCACTTTCTTTATTCCATAAGGATCACTCATGAAAGGTCTCAACAGGCTAGAACGCGCCGTGCTCGCCAAGTTACTCGATGGCGATCACCATGCGTTGTTCACACTTCGAGAACAAGCTGAAACCGTTCATCTTCTGTCGCGCGACTTCACCCGAACCGGCTTCTTCTGCAAGCTGCAGCTACCTGCAGGTGCATCGATTCTCGCGACAGAGATCGACTTCCACCTTGGCGATGTGGACGCCACGATGGATGGCCTCGAATTCGGCGCAGGATTCGTACTCTTTATCCGCAACGGCAGCCTCGACACCTTGGAAGGATATTCCTATGAGGAGCCATGGCCGGAGGTGATCCGACAATTCGAGTTGACATATCAGAACGAACCTCGCGAGCTGCGGTTTCCAGAACCACTACCGGAGACCACGAGAGCCTGAACACAATGAACTTGGCAGTGGATCGGGTGGACCCGGGCGGTTTCCCCGGGCCGGCCTTCACTATGTGCCACACGAGTGTTGGAGGAAAGCCAACCTTGATTGCTGAGGCAAAGGTCGCGCCAGCTCGATCGGTGGTGAGCCGTCTCATTAGAGCGTGGCAACACGCGATTGCGCCCGATTCGGGTGAACCCGCTGAATTCTGGACGCCGAACGCCCGCGAGATGCGGGCGTTTCGGCCTTCATCATGTGCGGCCTTCATCAGGTGCCACACGAGTATTGGAAAAGAGTCCGTCTTGGTTGCAGAGTCAAAGGCTTCGCAAGCTTTATCGATGGTGAATCGTCTCATTCGAGCGCGGTAAACACGCGATGGCTCCCGATTTGGGTGAACCCGCTGGTTTCTGGACGCCGAACGCCCGCGAGATGCGGGCGTTCGGACGTCGGAGCATGCTTCGGACGCCCGGTGGCGAACCCACCGCGCAACAACCCACTCACGACCTCGCAGCATTATCCAGGCTCGAGCCGCAACGGCTCTACGAAGGGTTGCGGCGGTGGGTAGCAGTTCTCGGGGAAGCTGACGGTAGTGTCGCCGAGTGCGAGACGAGACGGTCGGCAGCAACTCGATACGCGGCGAGAAACTCCCGGTAGGCGGCGACGAGCTGCTCACGGACTTTCTTCGCGAAGGCATGGAAACGCGGCCGCGGCGAGCGATGGCTCGGTTTGGGCCGCTCGTGCGGGTGTCGGCGCCGTACCCACTCGGCACCCCTGGGCACGGTCTCGGCCTTCCCGTGACGCTTGACGGTCTCGCGCTCGATGTCATCAACCATCTCGGCGACGCGGCCTCGGTAGGCTTCGGCGCTGAGGTGGCGCCAGCATGGCAGGGTCGTCAAGAGTGAGTTCGATCCCAGCCGCAAGCAGGTCTACTTCTACGACAACTTCGGCAACCTCAAACAAACCAGCGATACCACCCCCGCCGGTACCCAAGTCCGGGCGGTCGCCATCGAAACCAAGAAGAACCGGATGTCGGCGAGCGCACTGGTCCAATACGACCGGCGCGGCAACCTGTTGCACTACGGCGACGACATCTATGCCTGGGATGAGCTCGATCAGCTCACCACCAAAGACTTCCCCCAGCACACCTACGTCTACACCGCCGACGACGAGCGGATTTGGACCATCGAGATCCAGCCCGGCCAGCCGAGCAAGGAGCGACTCACCCTACGCGGGCTCGACCCGTGTTTCTTCCGGAAGGTGCTCCGCAACTGGGAAATCACCGGCGGCAACAACCCCGCTGGCTGGTCCTGGAAGAAGGACTACATCCATCGCGGCGGTGCCCACCTCGCCGCCGAAGTCTCCGACGTACCGTTCAGCGACCCCGACCGTATCGAGCACTTCTTCGTCGATCACCTCGGCTCCATCGGTGCCACCACAAACAAGCTCGGCCACATCGTCGATTCACACCGCTACCACGCATTCGGACAAGAACCGCCCGATTCGGGCCAATTCAAACCCGAAGCCATGCGCTTCACCGGGCATGAACGAGATCAAAACCAAGGCAACAACACTGTCGACGATCTCGATTACATGCATGCAAGGTACTACGCGCCCCATTTGGGACGGTTCCTCTCTATTGATCCGGGCGAGGACCACACGTTGGAGACCCCCCAGTCTTGGAACTACTACGCCTACGCGCGAAACAACCCCGTCAACAACACCGACCCAGATGGACGATTCGTCGCGTTTATCACCGATGTCGCGCTCCAGCTCGCTCTCTACGCTGGCGGGTTCCCGGACTCCTTCTACGACTCAACGGCAAGGGCCTACACAACCGGTAGGCGAGCAACCGCCGACCTCATGCAAGGACGTGCGATTCTGGATGGCGTTGCGTCGTCGTTGGCCTCGCAGCTTGCTGGCAGAGACACTCAGATTCGAGCCGCAAAGCCCTGGATGGTCAGCTCAGATTGTTCCTTGGGACCATGCATGAAGATCGGAATGATTCCGATTGGTCCGGGAGGTGGTCTTTTTGCAAGTAGCGGCACCGTGATTACGGGCTACACTCGGCATGGCATCCATCGCCTTCTGGGCGACGGAGCACGGAGGGCAGGTGTCAGTTCGCGGGCAATCCTCGATGCATTGAAGAATCCTCGGAAAATCGTCAAGGGTGTAGACAGCCTCGGAAGGCCATTCGAGGCCTTCTACAGTGCGAGCGCGCGGGTTGTCGTGAATCCAAAGACCGGAAAAATCATCTCGGTAAATCCACTGTCGGCCGCTGGCATTCGCTGAAGGAAAGAGCAATGAGTAAAGAGGACAAGTTAATACGACTTTCATGCGAAGAAGAAAGATACCTAAAGGAGTCCGAATTCTTGCCCAAGTCCCTAAGAGAGATTGTAAGGAGCGCAGGCGCTTTTCGTCATGATGTATATTTTCTGCGAATCGCTCGAGACAACGCAGAGACATTCCGTTCCCTCTTTACAGATCGCCTGGCTCGGGTAGGTTTCGATTCCAACTACGAAGTCACAGATGAAGGTCGACTCCTTGAGGATCTGATCGATCGCTTTTTCGTAGATGTGCGCCCTGACTCGCCCGACGCGGGCCAACTGCAGATGCCAGATTGAGATGACTCGGTCGGTCTCACTGCCGGCCTTTGCCATCTGCCACACGAGTATTATCTTGGTTGCAGAGGCAAAGGCCTCGCCAGCTTGATCTGTGGTGAGTCGTCTCAATAGAGCGTGGCAACACGCGCTTGCGCCCGATCTGGGTGAGCCCTTTGGTTTCTGGACGCCGAACGCCCGCGAGAAGCGGGCGTTCCTAACGACCGCTCACACGCTTCGCCCGCGCGGAGGCGAACTCACCACGCAGCAACTCAGCCTTTCGCGACCCGCAGCGCTATCCAAGCTCGAGCCGCAACGGCTCGACGAACGGCAAGGGTGGTGGGTAGGATCGTCTCGCGCTCGATGTCATCCACCATCTCGGTAACGCGGTCTCCGGAGGCATCGACGCTGAGGTGGCGCCATCAAAGCCGGGTCGTCAAGAGTGAGTTCGATCCCAGCCGCAAGCAGATCTACTTCTACGACAACTTCGGAAACCTCAAACAAACCAGCGACACCACCCCCGCAGGCACCCAAGTGCGAGCGGTCGCCATCGAAACCAAGAAGAACCGCATGTGTAGGGTCCCACGCGTTTTCGTGACCGCCATGGCCTTTTGTTCCAGATAGGAGCGGGTTCGGTTAGATTTGCCGTCGCCGCATTCCGGATGATCGGGGTGGGGAAACGGGAAATCGCCGAGGCCTCAACGGTTGGCACCAGAGTGGCACTCGGCGACTCCCAGAGGAGTGGCGATGCTATGTCTGGTTGGTGTCAGTAGCAAGGAGTACATCGAGAGTTCGTCTCGGGCCGTCCATCGCGGGTTGGAGCTGTCTTGCCCAGACCCGGATTGCGCGGACGCTCGATTGGTGGGTCACGGTGGTTACCGCCGATATCTGGGTGGCGAGCTGCAGAAGATCGCACGCGTTTGCTGCCGGCGTTGCGGTGTGACGCACGGGGTATTGCCGGGCGATGCCTGCGCGTACCGCGACATGACGCTGGACTCTGTGGAGTCTGCATGGGATGCGCAGGGTCCGCGGGCCGCGGTCCGGGCGTCGTCGCATGCTGGGGTCAGCGCGATTCGCTCGATGCGTCGGGTGCTCAGCAAGCAGCAGACTGCCCTCGCGGCTGTGCGATGGTTCCTGCCGACGCTGCCGGCGCACGGACTTGCGGGTCTTCGCGCGGTGTTGGGATCGGGTGCTGGTGTTCTGCTTCGCGTCCGTGAGTTGCTGTGGTCGACGTACCGTCTTTGGTTCAGCGGATTATGCGGATTGTGGCGCCACGGACGACCGCCGCATCTGGACCGCCGCCAATCAACAAACCTTGGTAGCTGTTCAAGCGGGTGAATCGATATCAGGCTCTGCGCGTCCCGGAGAAAGGACTCTCGGGGCGTATTGGAGGCTGAAATCGATGGACGAGAAACAAGCAGAGACGATTGCAGTGTTCCGCTACGGGGTTCTTCGGGACCTCGTGAGCCGGCCTATGGCTCCGGGCGAGAAAGAGCAGTTGCTGGCACAGATCGCGAGCCATGAGTGGACGATCCCGGGCACCACCCGACGCCATATCGGTCGTTCGACGGCACGAGATTGGTTGACGCTGTACGAGCTCCATGGCTTCGATGGGCTCAAGCCTGCGGCGCGCTCGGATGCGGGGTCCAGCCGGACCCTTGCGGCATCGGTACAAGCGTTGCTGCTCGAATTGCGCGCGGCGCGCTGAATCGCGTTTTCTGGGCTTGGCTCGAAGGCGAGTATCACCAGATGCCGCATCGTGGTCTCGAGGGCAAGACCCCGGTCGAGCGTTTCCTCGAAGACCAAGAGCACGTGCGCCCAGCGCCCGAGACGCTCGAACGCATGATGCGCATGAAGGTGCAACGCCGTGTCGGTCGTGACCGCACTGTACGACTCGAGGGTCGCCTCTTCGAGACCCCCGACGGATGGGCCGGCGAAAAGATCGAGGTCTTCTACGACCCCTACGATCCAGCCGCGAAAGTGACATTCAAGGGGCGCGGAGAGCCTGAGGAGATGACGCTCAGACGACTCGACCTCACCACCAACGCACGTCTGCCACGGCCCGTGCGTCCAGGCAAAAAGATCGAGGTTGCCACCGGCAAGGCCGAGGCCACCACCGGCATCAGCTACCTCGAGCTCGTCGCCAGCCGTTTCTACGGCCCGGAGAAATGAGATGTACACAACGGCATTCGGCTTCGCACGAGTACCCTTCACCAAGACCATCCCAAGCGAGAAGCTGTTTCGAGAGCCGCAGCTCGACGAGCTTCATTCCCGCCTCACGTACCTGGTGGAGAATCGGGCCATCGGACTGATCACCGGCGAGCCGGGAAGCGGCAAGTCCACTGCGCTACGGCGATTGCGGGACGACCTCCACCCGGACCAGGTACGCCTCCTCTATCTCCATGACACCGCGGTCAGTCCCCGCGATTTCTGCCATCAGATTGCCTTCGAACTCGGCATCCCGGCCCCTTTCTCCAGGGCTCAGACCCTGCGAGCGGTCCACGACGAAATCAAGCGGCTCGATGTCGAACGAAGGCTGACCGTCCTTTTGGTCGTCGACGAAGCACAGAATCTCAGCCCCCAGGTTCTCGCCCTCTTGCCCACCATCACCAATTTCGAATGGGACCAAACGGGCAGGCTGGCGCTCGTCCTCGCAGGCCAGCTCGGGCTCCGCCAAAGGCTACGACTCGCCCACCTCGAGCCTCTCGCTCAGAGAATCACCGTCCGATATACGCTCAATGGCTTCGATCGAGAAACCGTTGCTCGATACGTGAAACATCGTCTCGAGATCGCTGGCGTCACCCACCCTCTCTTTACCGATTCAGCCATCGAGGCGCTGCTCAATGCATCACGAGGCGTCATGAGACGTATCGACACACTCGCCCACCATGCCCTTGCCGTCGCGGCGACCAAGACCGCCAAGCTCGTCGAGCCCGAACATGTACTCCATGCGGCCGAGGAGCTCAGAGCATGAACGCACCCGAACCCATCCTCGGCTATCTCGAACAGAGAATGCCCGGCTATCCCTTCGACCCCAACCTCGATCATGACTTCGTCTGCGAACTCATGGACGACTTCGGCGACGTCGACATTCTCGAACAGACCAAGGCGTTTCGCTGGTACCACGACAACAAGCCAGCTGAAAAGAACAAGAACCTACGCACAGCCCTACGCAGATGGCTCACCAACGCCTGGAAACAAAAAACAAACACCATCACCTAACAACCAACGCGACCGTCAATCTCCCGGACTGCGCCGTCACCGAGCCAGTCCGGGATTTTTCATGTCTCCCAGCTCTACCGCTGCGGTCCATTCCGAGAAACGAGCCACGGAACTACGTGGGACGCGACACACTGCCAATCGGCAGTGGATACCACATACGTGGCTTTCCCCGGCGACGTAGGACCTACACGCATCTACTGCTCCCCTTCGCCATGTACGCGGCTTTCCCGCGCGCCGACTACTACGAGAGCTCCGTCCTCCGCTCGGAACAGTACCGGGCTTGGCGGCTTGCCTGGCATCGCTAACCAGGCGTCCGAGTCGAAGTTCCCTTGTTCGTTGAATCGACCCTTGGCACGGTAGGTGGTCTGCTCTATCCCTGATCGCACGGGCGAGGCTCCTCTTTCGGGGTTGGGAGGTTGCGTACCCATTCTGGGTACACCCAGTCGGCATGACACGCACCAACCGGGCTCTGGCGATATCCCCTCCGCGAGCGGAGGGTTATGGTTCCCTACAGAGACATCCAACACAGACTTCAGGTGGCTGGGGCAATCACCCCGCCGTTCTTCACCTTGGTACCTGTGGTAGCCCGTCACGAACGAATCCGCACGAGCACTTGAGACCGCTCGGCTTTTGCAGGCCGCCGTTCCAACCTTAGCGACGTTCACGGTCCCCTTCTGCATCCGGCCCGACCCGGACAAGGAGAGCTCCTTTCTGGCTCTCGGTCGATTCATCGTTTTCAACAAGGCACACATGTCACGTCCCATACTCTATACAGACGCAAGACGTGTCTCGAATCTGCATGCTCACCCAAGATGATGTGGAGGCAGCGGGAACGCCACCAAAAAGAGGCCCACCCGACCGCTATCTATCTACGGGTGCCGCGAGCCCGGAGCCGTCGGGCAAACACCGGGAGGACTGGTACCGGCTACGAACTGCCGGTGATCGAACGCGCCACGGCCTCGGCAACTTTGATGCCGTCGATGGCGGCCGACAAGATGCCGCCTGCATAGCCCGCACCTTCGCCAGCCGGGTAGAGGCCGGGTGTGTTGAGACTCTGGAACGCACGATCACGCGTGATCCGAATGGGCGACGAGGTGCGGGTTTCGACGCCGGTCAGCACTGCGTCGGGCATGGCGAAACCTGACAATTGCCGATCCATCGCCGGCAGCGCCTCGCGAATGGCAGTGATGGCGTAATCGGGCAGCGCGTCATCGAGTGCACCGAGGTGAACACCTGGCCGGTAGGAAGGCAATACCGCGCCGAAGGCAGTCGACGGCCTGCCGGCCAGGAAGTCACCCACCAACTGTCCCGGGGCATCGTAGGTGCCGCCACCCAATCGAAAGGCCTGTTCCTCCCAATGCCCCTGGAGCTCCATGCCGGCCAATGGATCACCCGGATAATCGTCAGGGGTGATGCCCACCACGATGCCACTGTTCGCGTTGCGCTCATCACGTGAGTACTGACTCATGCCATTGGTGACCACCCGCCCGACCTCCGAGGTGGCGGCGACCACCGTGCCGCCGGGACACATGCAAAAGCTATAGACCGAGCGACCGTTCGAGCAGTGGTGTACCACCTTGTAATCGGCGGCACCCAGCTGTGCGTGGCCAGCAAAACGACCAAAGCGAGCGCGATCGATCAAGGACTGGGGGTGTTCGATGCGAAAACCAATCGAAAACGGTTTGGCTTCCACGTGAACACCGCGCTCCACGAGCATTCGAAAGGTGTCTCGGGCACTGTGACCCACCGCCAACACGACGTGGTCCGTGCGAATCGTCGTGCCATCGGCGACCGTCACACCGCGCAGCCTGCCACGCTCACGATGGAGGTCGACGACACGGGTCTGAAAGTGGATTTCACCGCCAAGGCTCTCGATCTTGGCCCGCAGGCGCTCGACGATCTTGACCAGCCTGAAGGTGCCGATGTGCGGCTTGGCGACGTACAGAATCTCCGGCGGAGCACCCGCGTCGACCAACTCGCGCAGGACCTTGCGGCCAAGGTGACGGCGGTCTTTGACCTGGCTATAGAGCTTGCCGTCCGAGAAGGTGCCGGCTCCTCCTTCGCCGAACTGGACGTTGGACTCGGGATCGAGTCGCCGCTTGCGCCACAGCCCAAAGGTGTCAGTGGTGCGTTCTCGAACGATCTTGCCGCGCTCGAGCACGATCGGCCGGAACCCCATCTGAGCGAGCAGCAGGCCGGCGAAGAGACCGCACGGACCCGTACCGATTACCACCGGCCGATGCTCCAGCGTGGGCGGCGCTTGCGCAACGTGACGGTAGGTGGTGTCCGGCGCCGGCCGGACGTGCGGATCGTCGCGGAAACGTACCAAGATTCCGTCTTCGGACGTGGTATCGACATCGAGGCTGTAGACCAGCACAATGGCCCGCCGCCGTCGCGCGTCGTAACCGCGCCTTACGACGGTGAGGGCGCGAAGCGCGTCGGCTTCGATGCCCAACCGAGCAAGCACCGCCGCTTCGAGGGCGGCTTCGTCATGGTCGAGGGGAAGCTTGAGTTCGGTCAGGCGCAGCATTGACGGTCATTCCAGGATCGAAGGCTGGGATGGTACCGGAGGCAGCGCTCCTATGCACCGAGCCTTACCGTTTTACAGTGTGAGTGGCATCACGGAACGCTCATCGACCAAGCCGAAGTGTCACCCGACTCGAAGCCGTCGGTGAACAATTCAGGCACACGCATCGTCATTTCAGAAAAGAGAATCCCAAGGGGTTGGAAGGGCCCGTCATCGATCGTCCAGTTGAAGACCGTGAGTCGGTCGAAATTGTAGGTGCCAAGGGCACCCAGCACATCCAGCGATGACAACACCCCGCCGGTGTAGGTAACCGAAAACGCGGCGCGAAACGAACCGAAGGCGCCGATCTGATTAAGCGGCACCCCGGCGGGCAGGTCGAGCCCGGTCGAAAGAAAAAAGCCGTCGACCGCGGGGTCGTCGTCACGCAAGACGAAGTAGGGCGTTTGTCCGGCCGGAAACGGATCATCGAGCCCGATCAACTCACCGCCCAGCATGAGTCCAAACGAGCCGGGCACGATGTCGTAGCCCCGGGTCGGAAAGTTCATGTTGTTGACGAAGCTCGTCGAATCGACTTGCATGATCAAAGCGGCAGCGTCGCCAGGATTGACGTTGCCCAACGGCGGCGTGGCAATCTGATTGAACTCCACCTCGCCGACCACCATTACCTCGACCAACTCAGCCCAGGCCGGCGCGGCAGTGTCGTACGCCAGCAGAATCGCGACGACCAAAACGATCTTGCGCACTTGCCGCTCCTTCTCGGTTGTGTTCCCTGAGTATAGGGCTTACCGGTGATCGAAGATGGCCCGCCGCGCCGAGTCCACTACAACCCTTGGATATCGGCACCGCCGCAGATTTCCCCCGCCGGGTTGTGGAAGGTTGATTGCGCACCGGTGAAGGTGTCGGTCACGAGGAGATCGAATTCCACATCCGTCAAACCGCCATAGAAGACCCAGAAGTGGCCGTTGATTGCCTGTCCATCGAGCACCTTGACCATGAGTTCCAACACACCGGGCCGGAAGAACCAGAAGAATCCAGTCTGTTCGGTGCCAACGATGGTCTGCCCTTGCCCCTCGGCACCGCCGTTGTGCTGATTGGTGTAGCTCACCTCGACGCGGATGCGGCCATCGAGTAAGCACAGAGCAGTGTCGCTGGCCTCACAGGTACCGGTGCCAGCTTTGCCGCCGCCGTCCGGCAACGCGACGAAGCCCTGCACACCGCCTGGTAGTGCCTGATTGTCGGCCCGTCCGTAGATCTCTCCTGCCGGGTTGTGGTAGGTCCGAACCCGCCCGGTCGCGCGATCACGCACATCGATCCTGTACTCGACCGTGGACAAGGCACCATAGAAGACCCAAAACTGGTCGTTCACTTGCCGACCATCGATGACCTTCAACCCGAGCTCGATGTTGGTCGGGTTGAAGAACCAAAACAAGGTGCTGTCGTCGGAGAAGGGAATGACTTTGCCCGTTCCCTGTTGGCCATCCGGCTTCCGCCACCGTACCGTCGTTTCGAAGCGCCCTTGGCGCAGGCAGGCAACCTCGGGATCGTCCGGACAGTCAGCGCCTGGACGGTAGGCAAACAGCTCACTGCCCACGACATGGTCGTTGGCACGGAAGAAGATTTCGTCACCAAAAAGTGCGAAGTCACCGGGATCCGAGCTTTGCGCACCTGGGGCGATGTCCGCCAAGAGCCGCATGCCTTCCGACGTTCCGTCGGTTACCCACGGTTCGAGTCCCGTGATGCCATCCGTGGCAGCGAAGTACAGCAAGTCACCAATTGGCGTCATCGCTTGCGGATACGACCAACATTCTCCTGGGCATAGATCGCGAACGAGGCGCGGACCGGCTGAGTCAAGGATCCACAACTCCGTGCCGTGTGCGTCGTCTTCGACCGGAAAGAACAGCGCGTTCTCGGTGGCGTTGAAATGCCCAAATACCTTGTAGCCGTTGTCGGGACTCGGCATGGACCCAACCATGGCAGTACCGCCTGGGGTTCCATCACTCCGAAACGCGAGCCACTGACTGTTTGGACCGACCGTAAAGAAATAGAGCGCCGACCGGGTGGTGCCGAGTGGTCCGATGTGCCCCTGGTCTCCACCCACACCATGGCCGAGCACCGGCGTTGGTATACCACCGTCGCTCCGCCAGATCGTCGTTCGAGCCTCATCGAGAAAGTAGACACGACCTTCGAACATCCAAAGATCCACGGGCCGGAAGCCCAACTCAAAGTAACGCGTTCCCGTCTCGGTGCCGTCGCTGGCCCACAACCCGCCGCCCTCGATCGTCCGCGCCGACAGATAGGCTACGCCACCGTCGGCCTTCAATGGCTGGCTTCCCGACTCGGACCACGGTGCATCGAGCAGTAGCTGGGTCCCCTCCGCCGTACCATCGCTCGACCATAGACGAAGACCTGCCTCTTGCTCGGCCAACATCAAGCTGTTCTCGAGTGCAACCACCTCGACAGCGTCGGGAAAGGACGGTCCGGAAAGCACCAGCTCCAATGCACCCGACATTAGGTCCATGGACCACACTTCGCTCGTAAACCTGGAATGGAAGAACACGACGTCTCGCCAGGAACCAATCACAACGGAGCGTTGCGGTAAACCAAGAAGACGCAGAGTGCCCTCGGACGTCCCATCGGTCCGCCACGGGGCATCAGCGACCGCCGCCGTGTCGAACACAAGTGCACCAGACACCGGCGTCAAGTGATCCGGCTTCACCCCGTCCGACGGGTCGCGGCTTTCGCTCACCGGCCCCGTCCCGCCCGGTGTGCCATCCGTCGACCATAGCTCGATGTTGTCGACTTCGTCGGTGAAATCGAACAAAACACGATCCCCAACCGTTTGTGCGAACAGCCCTCCCACAGCCGAACCAGGCTGACTCGCGGCGACCAAGACGGTACCCGTGCCTGTCCCGTCCGTACTCCAGATGCGCATCGAGCCTTGCGAGCCATTGTCGTTGCGAAAGATCAGACGATCCCCGATCGTGCCAAGGACTTCCAACACGGCGTATGGACTTGCCAACTGCAGCACGCGGCGCGTGCCTGACGTCGTACCGTCGCTCGACCAAAGCTCGACGGCCGTATCGCCCTGGGTGGTGAAGAATACAAGCGACTCAGCAGCGATCAGTTGAATTCGATCATCGAAATTGGGGGTGTTGGCGGGCCAAGCTTCCGCCATCAACGTCGTGCCCGAGGGCGTACCGTCGGTCACCCAGAGACTGCGCGCGAGACCGATCTCGCCCAGGAAAAACACCCTGCCTACACCCGTCGCAGCCATTTGCTCGGGCTGCCCGAATCCGCGCAAATGGACACCACCGTCAACCGTGCCATCACTGGTCCAGATCACTGGCTCCTGCCCCTGATCCGTATATTGGAAGAAAACGCGCTCGTCCGTGGCCAACCGCACGCCGCCCTGGGAATACTGGCGATCGAGAATCATGAACGTGCCATCCACGGTACCGTCACTCACCCAAAGTTCCGAACCGTAGTTGACGTCCATGACGACCCGCTCACCGAGCGGATGCAACCCCACGATTCGTCCGGGAATCTCTTCCACCAACCGTGTTCCACCATCGGTACCATCCGCCACCCAAAGCATCGAATCAAGGCTCTCTTGATAGAAAAATGCCCGATCCTCCGCGACCACCAGGTCGTGCGCGTTACCAAACGGTGGGCTGACGCGACGCGTACCATCGATCGAACCATCTGTCGCCCACAGCCAGGTTTGGAGTACATTGCCGACCTGTTCGGTAGCAAAGAATAAGACCTGATTCCCGAGCCGATTCAGGGCATAGGCTGCGCCGTCATGGAGCAGGCTCGGCCGCGCGCCAACCGCACCTGTCGTACCCCATAATCCATGTTGGCCCGCACCGAAACCACCGGCCGTGAAGATCAGATGACCGTCGCCCAAAGCCACACCCGCCGGCCCAGACGAGCAATGACCTGGACACAGATCCGCCACCATGAAGGTCCCATCGACCGTACCGTCGGTGCGCCAAAGCTCCTCGCCCTCGACAAGAGATTGCACGGCCAAGAAGGCCAGGCTGCCAGCGTCGTACGCTCGCTCCGTGTAGTTCGGATAATCCGAGTCATCGGCCGGCCGAAGATCCGCGACCAGTCGGACCGACTGCGCCGTCGCGGATTCACCGACCAACGCCAACGCCGTGAAAAGGAATGAAAAGCACAACACGCTCTTGAATGCCCAATGCTTCGACATTTGATGTTCTCCCCTATCGAGTCTGGCGTCTGAGGCCTCGAGTTGTTTCAAACGGTTTCAGCTGACTGGATCGAATCGGCTCCGTCAAAGCGCCAGAGAAGGAACCATCGATTCAAAAGTACCCTTCGTAATCAACGCCCGGGACGCCTCGATATCGGAACCAAACACCCGATCTTCATCCCGCGCCGGTATCTGCGACCGGATCGCCGCATGCGCGTCCTCAAGACTGGATGACGAGCGCAAGGGTCGCAGAAACTCAATGCCCTCGGCGGCGGCCAATAGCTCGATGGCGACGATGCCGCGCACGTTGGCGTTCATCCGGCCGAGCCGAACTCCGGCGTGGGTCGCCATGCTGACGTGGTCTTCTTGGTTGGCCGAAGTGGGCAGGCTATCGATGCTCGCTGGGTGAGCAAGTTGTTTGGTCTCACTGGCCAACGCGGCCGCCGTTACCTGCGCCATCATGTAGCCTGACATGAGGCCGGGCTGCGTGGTCAGAAACGGGGGCAACCCACTGATCACCGGATCGATCAGCGCCGCGACCCGGCGCTCAGAGAGTGCGCCGATTTCCGAGATGGCCAAGGCCAGGATATCGGCAGCAAAGGCGACCGGCTCGGCGTGGAAGTTGCCGCCCGACAGCACCTCGCCTTCATCCGCGAACACCAAGGGATTATCGGTCACGGCGTTGGCTTCGATCACCAGGGTCCCGGCGGCCTGACGTAGCAGGTCGAGGCAAGCTCCCATCACCTGCGGCTGACACCGGAAGGAATAGGGGTCCTGCACACGATCACAATCCTGGTGGGACGCCTGGATCTGACTGCCCGCCAGCAGGTCGCGTAACGCGGCAGCGGTATCTTGTTGCCCACGATGACCCCGTACCGAGTGGATCCGCGGATCAAACGGTGCGTCGGATGCCCGCACCGCGTCGCAGGACATGGCACCCGCGACGAGGGCCGCGCGAAACGTCGTCATCGCTGCATCGAGACCCGCCAGGGCCAGTGCTGTCGACACCTGGGTTCCGTTGAGTAGAGCCAGCCCTTCCTTGGGCCCGAGCGCGATCGGTTCGAGACCGGCCGTAGTAAGCGCTTCTACGCCGGATACGACCCGGCCCGCGACTCTGGCTTCACCTTCGCCAATGAGCACCAACGCCAAATGCGCAAGTGGGGCCAAGTCGCCACTGGCACCGACCGAGCCTTGGCTGGGGATCACCGGCAGGACATCGGCCGAAAGCAGTCGCACCAAGGCGGCAAGCAAAGCCGGACTGACACCCGAATGACCACGCGCGAGGCTCACCACTTTGAGTAGCATGGTCAAACGAACGATCTCGTCGCCCAGTGGCTCGCCGATTCCGGCCGCGTGCGAGCGGACAATGTTGCGCTGTAGGGCAACCAGATCGGCATCGCCAATGCGGGTGGAGGCGAGCTTGCCAAACCCCGTATTGACGCCATAGATCGCCTTGCCCATGGTCAACGCGGCGGCAACCGTGGCATGGCTGCGTTCCACGGCCGCCGCGGCGGCCGCCCCAAGCTCGACCTCGACGGGTCCGGCAAGGGCGCGAGCCAACGTTGGGAAGGGAAGCGCGTTGCCGGTGATCAAGATGCTCGAAGTCATGCGTTTCTCGTCCTTGTCTCAGCCGAGTCTCAGCCGAGACGGGAAAGCGTTTGCCGAAAACGCGCCAGAATCGCGTCTTCGTTTCGGTGACGACGGTCGGTCACGACCTGCTCGCCACCGACCATGACGTGCCGCACGCAGGCACGGCCACCGGAAAAAATCCAACCATCGAGCAGCGCGTCGTCGGAGCGTCCGACAAGCGTTGGGTGCTCGGAATCAAGCACGACGATATCGGCGCGTCGGCCAGGAGCCAAGGCACCAATCGGCCGCGCCAGAGCCTGCGCGCCGCCTTGGAGAACCCGATCGAACATGCTTCGCCCCGTCGAGCAACCTGGTCCGGCGGCGAGCACGTTGCGAGCCTGATCGCGAAGACGTTGGCCGTATTCGAGCATCCGAAGATCATCCGCGGGACTGACCGTGATGTGACTGTCCGAGCCGATGGCAATGGTGCCGCCTGCCTGGACGAACTGCTGTGCCTCGAATACACCATCGCCGAGGTTCGCCTCGGTGGTCGGGCATAGGCCAACAACGGCCCCCGAAGCCGCGAGCCCCGCTTGCTCGTCCAGCGTCATGTGCGTAGCATGAATGGCGCACCACTTGGCCGTAACCTCGGCATGCTCGAGCAACCACGCGACCGGTCGCATGCCAGACCACGCCACGCAGTCTTCGACCTCCTTGCGCTGCTCGGCCACATGAATGTGAATTGGCATCGCGGAATCGATCACCGCCGCGCCTTCGAGCACACGACGCAACAGCTCACCATCCACCGCGCGCAGGGAATGCGGGGCCAGCCCCACGGATGCACTGCGCATCGCGCCAACGTCTCGATAAACGACCTCGAGAATCCGCAAGAAACCGTCCGCGTCGTTGAGAAAGCGCACTTGACCGGCACTCGTGGGTTGACCGCCAAGATCACCATACGCGTAGAGCACCGGTAGGGCGGTGAACCCGATTCCGGAATCGGTCGCTGCAGTCGCGCAGCGCAAGGTCATCTCAGCCGGCTCGGCATAGGGCGTGCCATCCGGTGCGTGGTGGAGATACTGAAACTCGCCGACCGCTGTGAAGCCGGCTTTCAGCATCTCGACGTAAAGCTGCGCGGCCACCGCCTCCAGTGCTTCCGGATCCATCCGCAGGGCGAAGCGATACATCGCGTCGCGCCAGGTCCAGAAACTGTCATTGCCCGCACCCGCGTGTTCCGCCATGCCGACCATGGCTCGTTGGTGCGCGTGCGAATGGACATTGGGCACTCCGGGGATCGCCGCACCGGCGAACGACGCGACGCCGGCAGCACTTTGGTCGATCTCTACGGAGCGGATCGAGCCGTCTTTGTCGACCTCGATCACCACGTCCCGAGCCCAACCGGAGGGCAGAAGCGCAGTCTCGAAGTGAAGCTTGCGGGATTCCATCTCCTGAAATTAGTATAGACAACCATGTACAAGCAAGACCCAGATGGCTCGACCGCGATCTTGTTGGCCCGGGGCCGGATCGCCACCATGACGGACAATGGTGAGCCCCATGGCATGATCGCGAACGGCGCGGTGCTGCTGGAAGGTGGACGAATCGCGTGGCTCGGACCCGCCTCCGAGGCCCCAGCTTGCCCTAGGGTCTTCGATCTCGAAGGGCGATTGGTTACGCCCGGTCTGGTCGACTGCCACACCCACCTCGTCTACGCCGGCAACCGCGCGTGCGAATTCGAGATGCGTCTCGAGGGCGTCTCGTACGAGGACATCGCGCGCGCCGGCGGTGGCATTCTGTCCACTGTCGAAGCCACACGGCTGGCCAGCGCCGAGGCGCTTTTCGATGCTGCTCGGCCTCGGCTCGCGCGCCTGGCCGCCGAAGGCGTAACGACGGTGGAGATCAAGTCTGGCTACGGGCTCGACACGGCGACCGAGTGCAAAATGCTCCAGGTCGCCCGGCACCTCGGCCGGGCTGAACCCGTTTCCGTGGTCACCACGTTCCTCGGCGCCCACGCCGTGGCGCCTGAATTCCGCAACGACCGGGACGGTTACCTGCGACTCGTGACCAACGAGATGCTGCCCGCCGTCGTCGACGGTGGATTGGCCGATGCGGTGGACGGTTTCTGCGAGGGTATCGCCTTCAGTGTCGAGGAAATGGCCGGCATCTTCGCCGCCGCGGGCGACCTCGGTCTGCCGGTCAAGTTGCACGCCGAGCAACTTTCCGATCTGGGTGGCGCCGCACTGGCGGCCCGCTTCAGCGCCCTTTCTGCCGATCACCTCGAGTACCTGAGCGAGTCGGGCGTCGCGGCCATGGCCGCGGCGGGAACCACCGCCGTCCTGCTCCCTGGTGCCTTCTACTACCTGCGCGAAACCCAAGCGCCGCCGGTTACCGCATTGCGCGCAGCCGGTGTACCGATGGCGGTGGCGACCGACATCAATCCCGGGTCGTCGCCCGTGTTTTCGTTGCTCACCGCCATCAACATGGCCTGCGTGCTATTCGGGCTGACGCCCGAGGAAGCCTTGCGCGGGGTGACCGTCCATGCCGCGCAAGCACTCGGGCTGCCTGACCGGGGCACGATTGCCCCTGGCTTGCGGGCCGATCTTGCCATTTGGGATGCCGAACAGCCGGCCGAGCTTGCTTATGCGCTGGGGTGGAACCCGTGCTCAGCAGTCATTCAGGACGGCGCGCTGGTCGCCGGCAGCTTGGTGGCCCTATGACGGCAAGTTCCGTACTCCGTAGTGCACCCCAACCGCGCTACCAACAGGTCAAAGACCTTGTACTGCGCCGAATCCGGGCTGGCGAATGGTCCATCGGTTCACGGATTCCCTCCGAGAACCGCCTCGTAGCGGACCTCGGCGTCAGCCGCATGACCATCAACCGCGCCTTGCGCGAGCTGTCCGACGAAGGCGTACTCGATCGGCTCCAGGGCGTCGGCACTTTCGTCCGGCGCCCGGCCAGCCACGGTAGCTTGTTGGAGCTGCGCAACATCGCCGACGAGGTCAGGGCCCGAGGTCATGTTCACAGCACACGGATCATCTCGCTGGAGAGGGACGCCGCAGGGACCGACGACGCCGGCCCAGGCCTGGCGGGGGCCTTTGAAGACGAAACGCTCGACCAAGCCTTCCATATCGTGCTCGTCCATCTCGAAAACGACGTGCCGATTCAGATCGAAGATCGCTGGGTCAACCCCGACGTCGCACCCGACTTCCTCCACCAGGACTTCACCCGACAGACACCCACCGAGTACTTGCTTTCGATCACCCCGGTTTCTGAGTTGGAGCACGTGGTGCGGGCTGTACAGCCGACTGAGGAGCAGCAACTGCTGCTCGCCATAGGGGCCGACGAGCCTTGCTTGACCGTCCAACGGCGGAGTTGGAGCTGGGGGCGCGTTGCAACGATCGTTACCCTCACCTACCCCGCCAGCCGCTACGAGCTGCGAGGGCGCTACAAGACCTCCCCCACCGGCCGGATGGCGCCACCCTTGCCACAAAACACCACCCATTCCGCCGGGTAGCCGAGCCGTCGCACCGGAGCCTATTCGAAATCGCCATGCTGATTACTGATACCGAGGACCCGACCACCATGACCGACCTCCGCATCGACCCGAGTCGTTCAATCAAAGCGCCCACCGGAACCACGTTGAGCGCCAAGAGTTGGCTCACCGAAGCGCCCTTGCGCATGCTGATGAACAACCTCGACCCCGATGTCGCCGAGCGGCCCGAGGCGCTCGTGGTCTACGGCGGTATTGGTCGCGCGGCCCGCAACTGGGATTGCTTCGACCGCATTTGCGACGTGCTTCGTCGGCTCGAAGCCAACGAAACCCTGCTCGTGCAATCGGGCAAGCCGGTGGGTGTTTTTCGCACCCATGAAGACGCGCCGCGGGTGCTCATTGCCAACAGCAACCTGGTGCCGGCCTGGGCCAACTGGGAGCATTTCAATGCCCTCGACGCCAAGGGCCTGATGATGTACGGCCAAATGACCGCCGGATCGTGGATCTACATCGGTAGCCAGGGCATCGTGCAGGGAACCTACGAAACCTTCGCGGAGATGGGCCGCCAGCACTTCGGTGGCGACTTGCGCGGCAAGTGGATCCTCACCGCTGGCCTCGGCGGAATGGGCGGGGCCCAGCCTCTGGCCGCGACCATGGCCGGCGCTTCGATGATCGCCATCGAATGCCAGCCCAGCAGCATCGATATGCGCCTGCGCACGCGGTACCTCGATGCCAAGGCCGAAACGCTGGACGAGGCCCTCGAGATTGTCGCGCTCGCGCACCGAAATGGTAAGGCCATTTCGGTGGGCTTGTTGGGCAACGCCGCCGAGATCGTCCCCGAGATGCTCACGCGCGGTATCCGGCCCGACGCGTTGACCGACCAGACCTCGGCTCACGACCCGTCCAACGGCTACCTACCTGCTGGCTGGTCGCTCGAGCGCTGGTTCGAGATGCGCGAGCGCGACCCCAAGGCCGTCGCCACGGCCGCCAGCGAGTCGATGGCCGAGCACGTGCGCGCCATGGTCGGCTTCGCGAAGGCCGGTGTACCCACGTTCGACTACGGCAACAACATTCGCCAGGTGGCCCTCGACCAGGGAGTCGAAGACGCCTTTTGTTTCCCTGGATTCGTCCCCGCGTACATTCGCCCGCTCTTCTGCCGCGGCATTGGCCCCTTCCGTTGGGCCGCACTCTCCGGCGATCCGGAAGACATCTACCGCACCGACGCCAAGGTCAAGGAGCTGATCCCCGACGACAAGCACCTCCACAATTGGCTCGACATGGCGCGCGAACGCATTGCCTTCCAGGGTCTGCCATCCCGAATCTGCTGGGTCGGGCTGGGCCAACGCCACCGGCTGGGTCTGGCGTTCAACGAAATGGTCCGCACTGGCGAACTGAAGGCGCCCGTCGTTATCGGTCGTGACCACCTCGACTCCGGTTCGGTGGCCAGCCCCAACCGTGAGACCGAGGCTATGCAAGACGGATCCGATGCGGTCTCTGACTGGCCGCTGCTCAATGCGCTCCTCAGCTGCGCCAGCGGTGCCACTTGGGTGTCCTTGCACCATGGTGGCGGCGTCGGCATGGGGTACTCCCAGCATGCGGGTTTGGTCATCGCATGCGATGGCACCGCGGCCGCCGATAAACGCATTGAGCGTGTGCTGTGGAACGATCCCGCGTCGGGCGTCATGCGCCATGCGGACGCGGGCTACGACATCGCCATCGACTGTGCCCGTAAGAACGGCCTCGATCTACCGGGGCTGTAATTACCAAGCTGCTTCGAGAACTGACACGCGGGCGCATCGGTGTAGATTGAGCTAGCTTCGGCGCAAACCACCGTTTCAACGTTCTGCTCTGCACGCTGCGCCATGTGTGAAAGCAGGCTGTCGAGCACGTCGGGATGCCGCTCGATTCGGCCGCGCCGGGGAGGGAATGAGAGAAGTCGAGCAGGGCGAACGCGACGCCGCGAGAATTACCGCGCACCTTTGGCGGGTGATGAAGGCGCAGGGAGTCGGAACGATTACCCGCGTAGAGGAGGCGTTCGGGCTGCGCTCGGGCACGCTGTACCGTCGCAAGCGTCGCGCGGGGTTTCGGGTACAGCAAGTGTGCGCGATCCTGCGGTTTCTCGACTATCCGGTGTCGGTGTTCTTTGCCGAAGCCTTCGACGATGAGCCACAGTCGGCCGGCGACCGCTTCCGTGCGCAAGGTGCCGCGCTGCTCGCGAAGGGGTACGGCGGCAAGCTACCGGACCTCGCGCTGCCGACGCGGCCGGACGTATTGACCGTCGACGAGCTCGATGCCCTTGACCGGCTCAGATTCGATGATCCGAAGCACGCGGCCAACCAGGCGCGAGAGTTGACGTTCTTGGCCGCGTCAGAGGGTCGCCAAAACGACGCGTCGGCATGTGCCGGCCGTTGGGGTAGTGCGCTCCGGGCGTGCGAAAGATGGCACGCTGCGCATGCGGCAATCACGTGGTCGCTAAACACCGCTCCAGCTGGGCCGATTCTGGCCGATGCGTGGCGCCGTGCAGGGTCGATCGTTTCGGACTATGGGTGCTTCGATGATGCGGCCGAACTGGCGCGTCTGTCCTTAACGGAGTTTGCCGAGCTGGGCGACGATACCGGCATGGGTCGGTCGTTGATCAGCCGTGGGACCTATCTACGGCGCGCTGGCGACTACCGGGGCGCTATCCGGTGCTTGCGCTCGGCATTGACGAAGCTGCCCGCCTGCGAGCATCACAACCGTATTGCCGCGCACATAGCGACAGGTCTAGCTTGCGTTGCCGTTGGTGATCTCGACGCCGCCGAACAATCTGCCGCTCACGCATCGCGCCTGAGCTGGACGTCTCGCGCTGGAGCGATAAGCCTACGATGGTTGCGCGCTCGGATTGCGACGGCTCGCGGAGAATTCACCCAAGCCGCGACTCTGTACGAGCGCATCGCTGAGGAACTGAAAGGGGCGCCAGGCGATGCCGCATTGCTGGGTGCCGAGTTGGCACGAGTCTACCTTCAAGCGCGTCGGCCGGCAGATGCTGTTGAGATCGCGAGCGGGCTGGCGGCGCTAGCAATGCCACAGCGAAGTAACCGGATTGTCTCCGCCGCGATTCGCGACCTTTGGTGTCTGGCCGCTGCCGGCGAATTGACACTTGAGGCCCTCGACCGGCTCATTTATCGCATTAGGCGTGGGCGGAATAGGCGGGCCGCTGCTCAGGCGCCACGGCCCGCGTCGGGTTCAACCGGCGGGATCTAGATCCGGCCCGAGACCATCCAGCGGCGGTAGCGACCCATCCCTGTCGTCAGGGTCGTTCTTTGCATCGATCGCTACCCGGTTCGTCCTCAGCTTCGACAACCACGACAATGCGTGCTTGAGCACGCGTTCTGCAATCGAGGGCCGGCCTGGTCCTGATCATAGGGTGCGGCGGCCGCTGGCATAGCCACGAGCGCCACGAGCACGACAATTGCGGTGAGTCTTCGCATGGTCTCAACCTCCGGGGCACGGCAAAGCCAACGCCCCGGCGGAAGTGCCGTGCGGGTGCCGTGCTTGTAGGGCACACGCTACACCCGGTGGTGTGAAAGGGCGAACAAGCGCCTAATCGCCCCCACAAAGAGGTCATGGTAGCCTGATGTCGACTTAGGCATATGCGGTTGCCCATGAGTTGAGCATGTTTGTTTTGGAGGCTTGAAGCCATGAAAGATTTTGAAGGCGATACCCTCACCGATATCGCGACAACCACAAACGCCCCACCGGCACCGCTTCCGGGTTGGTCTTCCGATGGTGCGTCAGACAAGGATTTATCGGCCCGACCCAATTCAAATCCATGCTTGAGGATTGAAGTTATGAAACTAGGATTTCGCTCCGTCCTACCATCGGCGATGACCCTTGTCGCCGCCATCGTATTCGCAGCCTCCTGGCTCCAGGTGCCGGCCTGGTCGAGTGGTAACCCGCAAGTTGTCTACGAAATTCCAGAGCGGATTGAGGGCCTCAGCGAAGGCGATATCTTGTGGGTCTCGAAGGACGCTGCCACTGGGCCCGATGGCAAAGTTGACTGGGATGCCTTAGGTGAAGGTGCCCGGGAGAGCTACGAAACCATTGCAGATTGGCCACTTGGTTATTACTCTGATCGGACACCCGAAGGGACTCGGTACAACCTCTACGATACCGGCCCTCGGCCGGGTGGCATCTATCATGGCGTCGTCCATGGGTTTGGGCGCCGCAATCTTCCGGCGGAAACCCTTGAAGAGCAGCTTGACAACGCAGTATCGCTCATCGAAGGTGAAGTTGTTGCCAAGCAGGTCGGGTTTACTAGGCAGATACCGATAACGCTTCTCAGCGTTCGGGTGGACCACTTCGGCGACACGAAGGGACTGTCTGTTGACAGCCCCGTTGCGCATGTGTTCTGGCCAGTAGCCAAGTTTTCGATTGGGAGCATAGTTTTTGAAAAGGGGAATCCAGATTATCCGGAAATCGGCCCGGACGTTGGAGACAAAATTCTATTCTTATCGGCGCAATACCACGAGCTGACGACCCAGACAGCGTTGTGGGCAGATCCTCGAAGAATGGCCTATGGCCGTGCTGGCTCCAATGTGTTTGTCCCTGTTGAATGGGGCAAGGCTGATGAAGGAGAAGGCACGAGCGAGCATATTCAAGAGGTCTTTGACGAGGTGCGGATTATCCGCACATTTTCCTCCGTAGAAGGCGCAAAAGATATTGTCGTGCGCACGGGGCAGGAATAATGGCCCATCTTACGTGCCGCATCCTCTTTCTTCTGCCCTTTGGTCTTTTTCTTGCCAGCGCCTTAGAGGCAGGTTGCTCTAGCACGACGCCCGGTACAACCCACGGGAATAACATCAATGTCACAGCGGGCTCGGGCGTTTCGGGTACATTGCTTAACGCGGCGATCAACAAGTGGAAGATGAAGTGCCCAGGTAAATATGGAATCAGTTTCCCCGCATTCAATAGCGGGGGTCCGGGTATTAGCTATACAGCAATACGGAAGCCCGTGAACCTCACTAGCGGCGATTGCGGCGTAATATCGGGTGACTCAATATCGATCTACGATTCGTCGAAGCCAAACGGCCCGACTGGCCCCGCCATGAGTTGTGGTGACATGACCAGCGTCCTTGCTCACGAGTTAGGACATAGTCTTCGTCTCAATGATGCCAGCGCAGGGTGCAGCAGCCACATCATGGCTACGGAGTTCAACCCCGGTACAGTCCGTACTGTGCAGCCGGACGAATGCTCGGCTGCGGACGAACGCTGGATCACTATTCCCGAGATTGACCCGCCAGACCCAGACGACGATGATGGCCTGTGTACTCCCGCGAGTGGAGAAGATTGTCTTGGTACCCCGCTTGTGTTTGATGTCCTGAATACGGGAGGTATCAACGCGACCAATGGCCGTGATCCTCGTGTACCCTTCGACATCGACGGAGATGTACGGCGAGAGAGTAGCCAATGGGTAGCTGCCAGCGGTGGTGATGCGTTCCTCTGGCTGGACATCGACGGTGACGGCAAGGTCGACGGAGGGAGAGAGCTGTTCGGGGATGCCACGGTGCTACCCGATGGAACAGCAGCCGAACATGGCTTCGAAGCGCTTGCCGCGCACGACACCGACCAAAACGGTGTGATCGACGTGCATGATGTGGCCTGGCCACACCTGCTCCTATGGACGGACGTCGATATGGATGGTCAGGCGGACGAAGGTGAGTCGCGGTCACTCGATGACGCTGGTATCGCCAGCATCGCGCTGCAATTCGTCGAGCGTCGAATCATCGACGATGGCGGCAACGTGCATCGATTCTGGGGAACGTACAAGCAACGTGCTCCGAGCGGAAAGTTGCGCGATCAGGTCGTTGTTGATGTGTTCTTCAAGTATCGAGACCATCAACCGCGCCAAGGGACCGTTCCTAATTAACTAGATCGCATCCAGAAACGTGTAACTAACTGAAAAAGGGCGACTTAAAGCGCATTCTGTGCTCCAGTTTCCGGCCGTGTTCTGCTAAGCTCTTTGTGGCTAAATAACTGAGTCAACAGAAGTTAGCCGAAAATGGAACGCCCAGAATGCGCAAAGCTCGTGATTTTCAGGCCCGGTTGACCCACAAATGGCTCGAACTAGACCATGCCAAAGAGCTTCAGGCCCTCGCGGGACTGATCGACCAACATCCTAAGATCGCCGAGATGCCCCAAAATGCTCTTCTACCGCGAAGCGGTTTAGTCCAATGGATGTTCCCCTTCGTGGATCACTCCGCAGAGCTGTGCCGGGGTGGATATCGTACCTCCTTGCACGTTCCACGATTCTTGCTACCAATGTGGTTCCGTGTGCGAAGGACGGGGACGGCTTTGGTGCGACCAGCAACTACGAACTCAAATCAATACCGCGACCAACAGCTGGTGGTGCGCCAGCATCTACTTTTGGGGAGTTAGGATGCTTGGCTGGATCGCCTATCAAGACCCCAATCAGCATCCCAATCTTGGTCCTGATGCCTATACGCTGGGCGTCCAGATCTCAGCCTGTGAAGGACAGTTCGCTCACCTATGCACCATCTTCGTAATGTGAGCATTGCTACCTGGCTGGCTGCGGTCATCCTATTGGGCTGCGCCTCAGCTGGTGCAGATCCAAAGAGAACGATCCCCGAAGCGTGTCCGGATTTCTCGGGTGAATACCAGCTCGGTGAGTTCTCCGAGCAATGCGAGAGTATCGGCGATCACGGCTTCAAGGCCTACCGATTGCCAATTCGTGACGGCGGCACGGCGGCGGCGGTTTCTCATTTATTGGCGCCAAGACAACGCTGTCGATCGAGCAGCAAGGGTGCGAGCGGCTGGTGTTCTCGTACCCTAGATCCAACGAACGACACGGGTATTGGGTAGTGAACCAGGAAATGGACCTGGCCAAGGCAACCGAGCTGGAGTGGGGTGAAGCAAGCCTCTACTGGCGTGCGCGCTTTAAGCCCGCTGGCGTCCGCTTTGGACCGAGTCGGAACTACATGAGTCTTCGTCTCGAGAAGCTCGAGGATGGGCTCTTGCGATATGAGGTTATCCACAAGGAGACACTAGCGGCGCCGAAAGGACTGGTCTGCGAATTGCCGCCGGTGGTAGAAGACGACCCGTCGTGATCGGTCGCCGGCACCTGATTACTGGGTGCCGATTCATGTTGTGCGCTACAGCTGGGTCGAGCGTCCCGAGCCACGACCGGATGCCGTAGAGGGGCCATCAGGTACTCCTAGCGACACGCAAGTGGCGCAGTAGGGGGGAGGGGGGTGTCGAGGGCTGCTAACAGCGGCCCCCTCTGAGAGCGCCCTTTCGGTTCGAGCCCCGAAACAGGGCTGCCAACAGCGGCGATACCGCGGACTTTCCACCGGGTGCCTTCCGCGTCGCGGTAGATCTCGTTCGGCTCCAGCGTCGGATCTGCGGGATACTATCGGCGACCGACGATTCCCCATGGCCTCACTCGAATCCAAACCCTCAGCGCAGCCCCTTCCGCTGGCGCGCGACCCGGCTGCCTGGTTGTTGGCGACCCTGGGCCTGTCGTTCTTCGCACGCGTGCTGTTTTGGGGCCAGACACTCTACTTTCGCGATCTCTATCAGTTCTACTTGCCGCAAAAGGCCCTGATCGCACGCCGCTTGGCCAACCTCGAGATTCCCTTGTGGAACGACCTGTTCCACACCGGCATGCCACTCCTGGCGGACATCAGCAACGGTGCGCTGTACCCCGCCAACGCGCTCTATTGGCTCCTGTCTCCCATCCGAGCCTTGAACGTCGACATCGCGCTGCACACCATCGGTGCCAGTCTCGCTGCGTATGCCCTCGGCCGCCATTTTCGTCTCGGCCAGCCTGCGGCCGTCGCCGTTGCCCTGGTGTACAGCTACTCAGGATTCGCCCTATCGTCCATCCCCTATCTGGTCGCGCACCAGGGCCGGATGTACCTCCCGTGGATGCTCCTCGTGTGGGTGCGATACCTCGCGACCGGCGACCGCCGCGCCTGGCTCGTAACCACCGTTCTGGGCACCCTGCAAGTGCTGGCCGGCCGCCCCGAAGTGGTTGCCGTGACCCATCTCACGTTGTTGACTTGGACGCTGGTGATGGCCGACCGTGGGCGATGGCGGCAGCTCGGCGCCAACCTCGGCCTAACGGTTGCGGTGATCGGTCTCGCCGCGGTGCAGTTGGTACCGATGGCAGGTTTGGCAATGCACTCCAGCCGGGGCGCCGGGCTCTCTTTCGCCAGTTGGTCATGGTGGTCGCTGTGGCCGGCTCGCCTGCTCGAGCTGCTGGTGCCAGGTTTTTTCGGCGCCGTCGACACCTTCGACGTCAACCATGACTACTGGGGCATGGGTCGGGTCGATGGTTTTCCGTACTTCCCCGGCATCTACGTTGGTGTGTTGACCGGGATCCTGGCGCTGACCGGCGCAACATCGCCCGCGGTCGGGCGGCGTCTGCGATGGTTGTTGGCTACCCTAGCCGTCACCTCGATCGCGTTGTCCCTGGGCCGGCACTGGCCCTTCTTCGAGACGATCTACCAAGTCTTGCCGCCGGTACGGATCTTTCGTTTCCCGTCCAAGCTCCTCGAGTTGTCCATCTTGCCGATCGGCCTGCTCGCTGGCTTCGGCCTCGAGCGCATGGACCAGGAAGACGGAACGGCTCTTCGGCGCGCGACACGGCAGTTGGGCGCGGCCGCGCTCGGCGCCTTGCTGGTTGCCGCCCTGCTCCGCTGGTTGCCCCACAGCGCGATTCCCTTGACCGCGTTGTTCAACCGGGCCGACGACCTCGTCCGCTCCGGTCTAGCCGCTGCCTTTGGCCATGTGGGCGCTGTTGCCCTGATCGCGACGTTGATTCTTTTTGCCAAACGCGGCCAGCGCAGCGGTCGACAAATCGCCATCGCCTTGGCCGCACTGCTGGCGTTCGACCTCGCGATCGCTGGTCGACGGGTCAATCCGGTCGCCGATGACGACTTATTCACCCGAATTCCAGGCCCCGTGCCGGCCGTTCGCGCGGCCGTCGGCGATGGTCGGCTGTTCCGCACCAAGGATCCCGAACCACCGATCAAGCCACCGACCAATGAGAGTTTCTGGCGGTACGCGCACAATCGCGAGCGCCTGGATCGGTTCCTGGCGACCTCCTTCGGCATCCCCGTCGCCTACCACGTCGATTTCAACGGCCTGGCGAGTAAAGAGATGCTGCGCCTTGCCCGCGCCCTGCACACCGCGCCTTGGAAACAACGACTGGGTCCCCTTGCCGCTGCCGATGTGCGGATCGTCGCCAGCTCCTACCCGCTCAACACTGTGAACCTCTTGGCGGCCGACCCCGGCGAAGCAGCAGGCCTGTACCTCTACCGAAATCCGCGGGCGTCGGGACCAGCCGTGTTCGTGCCAAAGTCACGGCTCATGAATTCAGCCGACGAAGCGCTCTCCACCCTTCTCGATTCCGACTTCGACCCCAGGCGATCGGTCATTCTCGATGTGGCTGAAGGCAACGCGGCCTCATCGGACAACTGCCCAACAACCGGCGGCGCCCAAATCGTCACAAGGCGTCCAGAGCATTGGTCGGTCACCGTCGAGGCACCGTGTGCCGGCTTCTTGGTCCTTCAGCAGGGCTTTGATCGCGGATGGCAAACCCGCGTCGACGGCGCCCCGATCGTCCAGCGCCACGCCAACGTCGCCTTCACGGCAATCCCTTTGCCCGCGGGTGTTCATCAAGTGGAGCGGCGGTATCGGCCCGTGAGTGTTGCGACCGGGCTCGGGCTTTCGCTTGCGACCGTCCTTTTTCTCGTGGTCGCCACGATCCGGAGACGCCGCCCATGAAGATCACCGCACCTCCCGTCGTATTGGTCGTGTTGGTCGCTGCCTGCCTCACAGGATGGAAGGCCGGGGCCCAAGACGGCACCCAAGGCGGCCACGGCGCGGGCCCGGCATTGCTCTCTGCGCGTGCCAAAGAGGTCACGATCTCACGTGGCGCGGCGGCGGGCTACGTGGATGACCAACTTTGTGGCGCGTGCCATCAAGATCGGCACCACAGTTTTCGCGATGTCGGCATGTCACGTTCTTTTTACCCGCCGACCGACGCCGAACTGATCGAGGACTGGAGCGCCCCGCCCTTCTTTCACCAACCCTCCCAGCGCTACTACGAAATGCGCCGCGACAGCGATGGTTCGATGCGGTTTCGCCGCTACCAACGCGACGACACCGGTACCGAAATCAATGCGATCGAGATCGATATCGATTGGGTGTTGGGCTCCGGCAACCGCTCGCGCACCTACCTTTTCCAGACCGAAGGCGGCGCGCTCTTCCAGCTGCCTGTGGCCTGGTACACCCAAGAAGCAGCCTGGCGAATGGCGCCGGGATTTGACCAGCCGCATCACTTCGGACTCAACAGGCCGGTCCAACACGAGTGCATGTTCTGTCACAACGCCTTCCCAACAATGCCCGAAGGCACCGATGCCTACCTGCAGCCTCACCAATTCAGTACCGATCTACCCCACGGTATTGGCTGCCAGCGTTGCCATGGCCCAGGCGGCGCCCACGTCCAACACGGCTTCGCCGATCAGGTCGATTTCAAGGCGCTCGCAGCATCGATCGTCAATCCAGCCGACCTCGACCCAGCACGCCAACGCGACGTTTGCTACCAATGCCACATGCAGCCGTCGGTTGCCCTGATGGGCATCCGGCGCTTCGGCCGCAACATCTATTCCTATCGCCCTGGCCAGAAACTCTCGGACTACCTCGCCCATATCGATGTCGTCGAGGACGGCCACACACGCGACGAGCGGTTCGAAATCAACCACCACCCCTACCGACTCGAACAGAGCACCTGCTTCCAGCAAAGTGAGGGGGCACTCTCCTGCCTGACCTGCCACGACCCCCATCGCAAGGTGCCACCCGAAGCGCGCGTCGCCCACTACCGCAAGGCCTGCTTGTCGTGTCATCAGCTCGACGACTGCGCCCAGGAGGCGATGGGATCGAGCCAGACCAACGAGCATGCCGCCACCAACGACTGCGCTGGCTGCCACATGCCCCAACATCGCGCTCAGGATGTGGTGCACGCCGTCATGACCGACCACCGAATTACCCGAACCCACACCGGCGTAGCCCTGGTGACACCACGCTCAGAGTCGACACCGGTCATCGTCGACGCCCAGCTCCTGGAGCTCCAATCGGATCTAAGCCCTGCCCTCGGAGAGGTCTATCGCGCCCTGACGGTTCTCCGTGCCGGCGGTGGTGCCGAAGCTGGGGCGTGGCTCGAGAAGCAACTGGCCAAGGCCGAATCGAATGCCTACGAGCCGCATTTGGACCTCGCTCGTTGGCGTCTTCGGCAAGGGCGATTCGACGAAGCGGCCAGGCTGTTCGAATCGCTATTGACGCAACGCCCCGGCGATGCCGTCGTCACCGGCTTCCTGGCGCTCGCCCATGCGGCATCTGGCAATCAGCAAGAGGCCTTGGCGCGGGCACGAGAATCCGTAACACTCAACCCAACGCGGGCAGAATCCCACTTCAACCTCGGCCGCATGCTCGTCGCCTATGACCAACCCGATGCGGGAATTCGGTCGCTGCGCAGGGCGGCAGCGCTGCGCAGCAATCTCAACTCAATCTGGTTCTACCTGGGCGACACCCTCGCTCGGAACGGCCAGCACAAGGAAGCCATCGAGGCATTGCGCCAGGCCCTTCGGGTCGACCCCGGTTACACCCGCGCCTACATCGCCCTCGGTCGAGAGCTCGCTGCTGCGGGCGAGCGCGATCAAGCGTTGCGGTACTTGCGCCATGGCGCAAAAGCGGCCACCGACACCAAGGCCGTCGCTGATTTGTTGGCACGCGTCGAAACGATGTTCTTGGAACTTTCTACCGGCGTGGCCAGGAGCCCCGGTGGCGGTTGAGCGCCAACAACAAACATCCCGCCCAGAGCCTGCTACGTTTCCATGTCACACAATGGGTCAGGTCTTTCTGGGGGACGCCACGTGTCATCGTTCGGCCGATGGGTCCCCCTCGTATGGGTTTGGAGCACAGGGAATCACCCCGCGTCATAGTTGTAGATGTCGCATTGGTTGCACTGGAGTGGATTCCAGCGTAAAGTGCGGCGGTAAAGAGGCGTAAGTCGCGCTCGGCACAGGAGTAGAGCCCATGAGATACCTAGCACTCGCGATTGCCAACTACTTCATCGACAAAGCCAACGTCGAAAACAATCCAGCAGACCACCTGCGGCTTCAAAAGCTTGTCTACATCGCCCACGGCTGGCACTTGGCAATCCACGGCACCCCGCTTATCGAGGAAGCCGTAGAGGCGTGGAAGTACGGTCCCGTTATCCCGAGCCTCTATCGCCAATTCAGGCGATACGGTAATGGCCCGATCACCGAGAACGGAGCCGTTATTCGCCGTGGCGCGCCTTCAGTTCCCGGTGTCAAATACGGTGACACCGAAGTACGTTCGCTTTTAGACCGGGTGTGGGAAGCCTATCGTCACTATTCAGGGGTACAGCTTTCGAACCTCACCCATGAGACTGACACTCCGTGGCACGAGGCTTGGAACCGTCCAGGAGGGCAACGCAACGTGAAGATCAAAGACGGTATTATCGATAGCCACTTCCGTGGAATCGCCCTCTCCGATGACTGACAAACGCAGGCCGAAAATAGAGGACTTTCAGGCGAGGGCCAACCCGCCGCCAGACGACCCAGATCTGCAGACAATGCAGTGGCAGGATGACCAGGAGCAAAAGAAGGGAAAGATAGAGATCGAAGGTGCCCAACTAGCGACCACCACCGGCAATGTCATCGGCCTGTTCCTGATCGTCGCCAAGTACATTTTCCCGTCGAAGAGCTAGTCCTAGGGCCACAGCGGTGGGCGGGTCGTGGGTCCGGTTCAAGACGGTCTGCCCGAAGCCTCACGCGGCGCTGGTCCCTCGACGGCTACCCTCGCAGTCGTCGTTGCGCTTCAGGCATGCCATCAACTCGGCAGTGGGATCAGCGCCCTCGGATTCACCAAACCCGAGTCAGTTCGGCTGCCAGGCGATGCTCAAGCCGACGCTGCGTCCGCGAGCCGCTTGGGTCTTGTCGTCTGCTGAGTTGAAGTAGACCTCATCGAAGAGGTTGCGTCCTTGGACGGTCAGGGCTAGCCCGGTGTCGAACTGGTACCGCAGCGACATCGAGACGAGATGGGCTTCAGCGATGGACAACTCCCCCGGGCCCGGATCGTTCTTGCTGTTGCGGTACTGATACTCGAACCCGGCCTGCCAAGCGCCCTCGGTGAAACGCGCTCCGAGCTGAACGCGATCGGTGGGGATGTCCGCCAGAGCCTGGCCGTCATCCCCTTGACCATCGAGCAGATGACCGTTCCACGACAAATGCCAGCGCTCGGTAGGTTCCCAGAAACCTTCGACCTCGAGACCTTCGATGGTTCCCGAGGTCAGGTTGACGAACGAAAGAATGTCGTCAGTGAGTTCGACTCGTTCGATGTAGTCATCGATGTCCTGGCGAAACACGCCACCGGCCACGAATACCGTCTTGCCGAACCAGCGCAAACCGAGGTCCAGGCTCAGAGAACGTTCGGGGTCGAGGTCGGGATTGCCGATCACACCACCCCGACCCGTCGTGCCGGAGAAGAACCGCTCGGAAAGTGTCGGAAAGCGCAATCCTGTTCCCGCGTTCGCCGTCAGCTCGAAACCGCCCCCGAGCGACCGCACCGCACCGAGAAAGCCAGTCCAAGCGCCGTCGGTCGTGCTGCTGAAGCCCGCGTTGTTCTGCCGTTGTGTTGTGTAGCGCGTACCGGCCTGGAGGTTGACCGGCCCCCAACGCCAACGAGCCGACGCAAAGCCAGCAGCTTCGTCCTGCTCGGCGCCATCGAGCGCCTCGATGATCGTCACCTCATTGCCATCGAACCGCAGCTCCCGTTCGAAACTATCGACCCCGCGACGGCCAAAATAGTCGACTCCCCACACACCGGACACCGCTCCGCGTGACCAGTCACGCTGGTAGCTGGTACCGAAGTCGAGGGTTTCGTTGCGCAGATCGTTGGTCCGGCTGTCCACTCGCAGGGTGCTGGTCTCGAGCTCGTGAGGATGACCCCAAGCGCTGAATCGCCAACCAGCGGCCCCGGTCACCGCAAAGCGAAACAAGGTGTGCTCTTCGTTCGGGTACTCGGTAATACGGTCGGGGAAATCAGTATTGGGCTTGCCAATGTCCGTGCCGCGCGACGCAATCAACAGCAGTTCGTATTGGCGGTTATCGGTTTGCCAGTTGCGCGACGCCGTGGCCGAAACCTGGTTGAACTGCGCGAACAACCGATTGCCTTGGGCGTCGTCGTCGTTACCGACGTCACGTCGAGCGAGTCCGAACGACCATCCATCTTGACCCCAACCGAGGGTCTGGTAGGTACTGTCACCAAAACTGTCGTACCCGGCATCAAATGAAAAGCCATCAAAGACGCGTGGGAAGACCTGAACCACACCACCCAGGGCCCCGGAACCGTAGTAGGTCGACGCCGGCCCACGAACCACATCGACATTGCCCATCAGCAGCGGGTCGAGAAACGACGTGGCGACGCCCGCGCGCCGCTCGCTCGTCATGGTCATGCCAGAGAGCAATGTCAGAACACGGTGACGAGAGATACCGCGAATCGAGTAGACCTGGAACAGCCCACCTTGGCCGTTTTCTGCTACCCCAGCGACCCCTTCAACGAGCTCAGTCAACGATGCCGGCGGCGCCAGCCGTTCATCGACCTCGATCTGGGTTGCGGCAACACTGACTGGCGCAAAGGCATCGCCTTGATTACCCCGCGACGCCGACACCACTACTTGCTCGAAGAAGGCGTTCTTCGGCGTCAGTGCAACCTCGAGCGCAGTCGAAACATCCACGATCGGGTCGGTCACCACTTCGATGAAGCGAGCGTGCTCGACCAATAACGTACAGGGCAGGGCGCATTCGACTGCGAAAACACCGTCGTCACCGCTAATGACATGTTGGTCGGAGGTGACATCGCTCACCCGGGCTTGGGCAATCGCGCGACCATCGGCGCTCCGAACCGAACCGCTTACCGTCTCCGCGCATACACCCGCGGCTGCAAGCAAGGTATGGGCGAGAAGAATCGTGAAGCGCTTCATCGTCGTTAGCTCCGGACCGGTCGAGGAGTGAGGCGGGGTGCTGGCGGGATGCGTCCCTACGCTCGAAAACGCTTTTGGGAGGCGAACGGTATCATTTGGCTCGCGCGGATGTCCTGATCACACGGGACGAGTCGCAATGGAGACGGTTTGAACAAACCGAAGCTGCGTCAGACTTTTCGCCAACGGCTGTCCAACGTCGAGGACGCTCATCGCAAGCAAGCGGCAAGACAGGTCGCGGATCATGTGCTCGCATTGCCGGAGGTCGCGCACACACGCGGCATCCTGATTTGCCTGTCCTTTGGCGTCGAGTTGGATACGTGGGCCCTCGTTGCCCGCCTCGAGGAGGCTGGCGTGAGCCTCTTCGTACCCCGGATCGAACGGCAGCGGCGTTTGATGCACGTTTATCCGTACCCTTGTCCGCTCGAGACCCTCTCGTACGGCTTGCGGCAGCCGGTTGTCACCGCACCCTGTCTACCAAGCGAAGCGATTGCAAGCATGATTGATCTGGTGCTGGTGCTCGGCTTGGCCTTCGACCGCTCCGGTTATCGGTTGGGGCACGGAGGCGGTTACTTCGACC
This sequence comes from Candidatus Multivoradales bacterium, assembly GCA_965250305.1. Lineage (GTDB taxonomy): Bacteria > Acidobacteriota > Thermoanaerobaculia > Multivoradales > J023 > J023. Next base: position 997,952 of record CBDFNS010000020.1, read on the forward strand.
GTTTCCTCGCCCATCACACGCTGCCAGCGGTTGGTCTCGGCCACGACTTTCAGATCGTGGATGCGCTTCCTCGTGAGCACCACGACATCCCGATGGATATTCTGGTCACCGAAGAGGGTGTCTGTCGGATCGACTTGCCCGAGACAAATCGATAGAAGTCGATATAATAGCTGGGACTCAAAGAGAGGGTCAGTAGTCCAGTCTTGCCTTTGGCGGTCTCCACGGCGCCTGCGACGGAGGTTGCCCGAACGAAACGCAGGCAACAAGCAGGAGAGTCAAATGAGGTTACGCACCCCAGGCATCTTCGTGTCCGGCATACTCGTCTTGGCAACGTTGGGGATTCTCGCATCCGGGGCTACCGCCCAAACGTCCGAGCTACCGCGCCACACCGAACCCTACGCGTGGAACTCCGGCCGAAATGACGGCATCGGCGACCGCTCCAGCGATGGCGTCGGACCTGCCTTGATGGCCGCGCGCGATCTGATCGAGGTTCCCGGTTCACCGTGGCTCCGGTTGCATTTCGGACGCGCCAACCTCGGAGCTGGCAGCTACGTGGAGATCACCTCCCTCCATGATGGCGCGAGCCAACGGCTCGACGCCCAAACACTGGCCGAGTGGAATCACTACAGCGCCTACTTCAATGGCGATGCGGTCGAGATTCAACTCTTCGTTGGCATACAAGACCGGGCGGTCGGAGTCGAGGTGACCGAAGTCGTGGTGGGCGAGTGGGGTTCCTTCACCAAGAGCATCTGCGGCGTCGATGATCGCATCGCCTCCACCGAGCCCCGCGTGGGTCGCATTGACCCAATTGGCTGCACGGGCTGGAACGTCTCGAACGGCAAATACCTCACCGCTGGCCACTGCCTCGCCGGTGGTTCGAGCAACGGCACATTGTCGTACAACCCGCCGGCATCGCTGCCCGACGGCACGGTGCAATTCCCTGGCCCTGATGATCAGTATTCGATCAACCAAGGCAGCTTCGATTTCACCAACGGTGGCGTCGGCAACGACTGGGGCGTGTTTGCAGTGTTCAACAACACCCAGACCGGCCTACAACCGATCCAGGCGCAAGGTTCCTTCAATGTGCGTCAGGACTTCGGACCTGCCACGATTCGCATCACCGGCTTCGGTGTCGACAGCGGCACAACCAACCAAACCAACCAAACCAACGCCGGTCCCAACACCGGCTCGTCCGGGACGACCATGCGCTACGCCACGGACACCACCGGCGGCAATTCGGGTAGCCCCGTTATCGACGAGGCCACCGGTGAAGCGGTGGGCATCCACACCCACGGTGGCTGCGCCAGTGGCAACAACAGCGGCACCAGCTTTTTCAACAACGCGCTGTGGACCTCGCTGGACGCTGGCGGCGGCGGTGGCGGTCCCACCATCGACTGCCCGGCCGGCTCGATCGACTTCGACACCCTGCCCTTGACCTCCTATTCGAACCAGAACGCGACCAACGATACCGCGGTCGAAGACGATGGCGACATCCTCTTGCTGACCGGCAATACCTGGGTCCGTTCGACGCAGACTTTCACCATCACCCCAACCACCGTGATCGACTTTGAGTTCGCGTCCGGTGCACAGGGTGAAATCCACGCTATTGGCTTCGACAACAACGACACGCTCAACGACAACCCTCGCCACTTCCAATTCTGGGGCACCCAGAACTGGACCGGCACCGGCAAGATCGACCTGACCCCCAAGTACAGCGGTGCGGGCGACTTCCAGTCGTACTCGGTGCCCGTCGGCCAAAGCTACACCGGCACCATGAACCTGGTGTTCACCAATGACAAGGACGCCGGAACGCTCAACAATCAGAGTCGTTTCGCTTGTGTGAGGATCACCGACCAAGGTTCGAGCTGCGATGTGACCGAGAGCTTCGAAGGCGGCACGGGGGGTTGGACCACCAGTGGTACCTGCACCACCGGCACCTTCATCTCGGGCACACCCGATGCGGTCACCAACGGCGGTGTAACCACCCAGGTGGGCGGCGCGCAAAGCGGCAGCAACGCGCTCTACACCCAACCCAATGGTGGGGGCGCCGGCACCACAGACGTCGACGGCGGCGAGTGCGTCGCGACATCACCGACCTACAACGTGTCGTCGGCCTCGGACCTCTCGATTTGGTACTTCCACGGCCAACGGGACGCGGGAGATGACGCGGCTGGCGACTTCTTCGCCCTCGAGAGATCTGTCAACGGCGGCGCGTGGCAATCGCTGGTCTCGATCGGTGACGTCACCACCAACGCGGCGTGGACCGAGGCGACCAGTACCGTTGCGGCTGGCTCGACTGTCCAGCTGCGGGTTCGCGTATCGGATGGTGCTGGCCCTGGCGATCTCGTCGAGGCGGGGGTCGACAACCTGACGGTCTGCGCCCAGTAGACTTCCGGCTAACCCAAGCCTTGCTCTTTGAGACCGGCTCCGCGTCACGCGGAGCCGGTATCTTTGCGAAGATGTATGGTACGAGTGGTTCCATTGGGTAACGCTCGAGGCAGCTACGCAATTTCAAACGACCATCACCACGATTTCTCGACCCTCTACACTCGTGACGTAGAGGTTGCCGTCGGGCCCTACGGCGATCCCGTTGGTGCCCTGAATCGGCGCGCCCTGAATCAGGGTGCGGACTGGCGGTGCGGCCACGGCTAATGTCGCCAGCGAAACGAGCAAGAGCAATGACAGTGGGAGCGAAAGGCGGTTGCGGCTCATGTTGGATCCCCCGAATGCGTCGTTGGTGATGCGTCGCGTCGACCTTGGCTACGTCGATCGACATGACGATGTTGCTGCCTATCGAATAAAATGCGAGAGCCTCATCACGTTTCATGGAGCTTTGTTGTCCGTCCCGGGCCCCGACCGGCAGCTGGCTGGAGAGGAGGCCGAGCGCCCCCGGACAGGCTGCGCGACCGGTGGCGTCGATCGCCTGATACGGCCGTGCACCGCCATGAACCGAAGAAGCTGGGGGACCCATGAGTGACCATGAATCCGATCCTTCGTCACGCCCGGCCGTTGGCCCGCGCCGTTTGACGTCCGTGCTCGACCGCCTGCGATCCTTCGTGGCGCGGTTCGCCAACCGGCGCGGTGCCCTCACCCTTGGCGCCCTGTTTGCCTGCACGTTATGGGCCTTCAAAAAACGTGGTGCTTGGGTGCTCGGCGACCTCGTCCGCCCGACAAACGGCTGTTGTCCGGAGTTGCCGGATGGTCGCCTGCCTCCCTTTGCGCCAACAGAGGCGCTGGAGACGATCGAGAGATTGCCGAATCGCTTGGTCTACGCCATTTCGGAGGTCACCCTCGATTTCTGGTTTCCACTCCTCTACGTCACCCTCTTTGGTGCCATCCTGGTCGGCCTCACGAGCAAGGCTTTGCGTCCCGTAGCGCTGGTGCTGCTCTTGCCGGTGGTCATGGCGACGTGTGACGTCATCGAGAACCTGGCGTACGCCGCCATCGCGGTGTCCGTCGCCGGTGCTGGCGCGGCGTTGGTGGGCACGATCGCCACCTGGTTCAAGTGGCTCGGCTTCGGTGCCACTTTGATCGCCATCGCACTCCTCGGTCGCCACCTCTGGCCGCGCTGGCTCGGGCACTTGATGGCCATCCGGGTGCCGATTCTCGCCCTGCTCACGTACCTGGCCCTGTGGTGGTTCGGCTACAACGATCGCTTGCCGACGGTGAGCAACATGATGAACACCAAGGGGCCGATCGGCCTCGGCGCGGCGGCTTTCATGACCATGATGAGCTTGGCGATCATCACCTTTGCCGCCACCCTGGCGTGGCGCCATGCGCCGCGGCGTTTCGGGCTCGACGAGATCGCGTTGCCACGCTGGATTCTCGACCGGCCGGTGTGGAGCGTTCTGCCCTTTCTCAGCCTCGGCGTGCCGCTGCTCTTCCGCCTTTACCAGGGGGCCGAGGGGATCTGCAAGGGCACCTGCGGCGTGTTGGTGATCACGGCCGGCGCCGGCGCCGCCATCGGGCTTCTCGGCCTGCTGCGCTGGGCGCAGCACCGCGGCGTCTTGAAAGAGGCCGGGCAGTTGCTGGTGCCGGTCTTCACGCTGTTCGATCCCGGCTATACGCGCATCGAGAAGGACTGTCGGGTGATGCGCGACGGGCACCCGCTGGCGGTCGGCGTGGTCCTCATGCTGATTCCGCTGTTCGCCTTGGGGTATGTCTTCCTCGATCCGAGCGGCACGCCGATCGAGATTCCGACCATCGCCTACGTGCTGTTTTTGATCGCGCTGCTGGCCCAGACCTTGACCGGGGTCACCTTCTACGTCGACTACTTCCGCATTCCGACGGTGATCGCCTTGGTGGTGATCACAGCGACCATTTCGATGCTCTTCCCGCGCGCGCACTACTTCGTGATGACGTCGAGGGAGGACGTATCTCCGCCGCGCGCCGAGGTTGCCGCGGGAGCGCGACTGAAGCCCCCAACCGCCGCCAGCGACGGGCGCTCGCTGCTCACCGTGGTGACCGCGACCGGTGGCGGGATCCAAGCGGCGGCGTGGACCGCCCAAGTGCTGACCGGTCTGCAGGAGGCACTGGGTCCGCGCTTCACCGATTCGGTGCAACTGATCAGCACGACCTCGGGCGGCAGCGTCGGCGCTTTCTTTTTTCTAGAGTCCTTCGTTCATGACGACTGCGGCAGCCGGCAGGCACCATGCTTCGCACGGCCGGCAGCGGACCGCCTCCCGGCGATCCGTGAGGCCGCCATGGCCTCGAGTCTCGACGCCACGGCATGGGGTCTTGTCTTTCCCGACTTCTTGCGGGCTCTCTTTCCACCGCTGGTACCCAAGCTTCAGGATCGCGCCTGGGCCATGGAGCTAGCGTGGCTGCAGAACCTCGCCTGTTACCGCAAAAATCTGAACCAGGCGACGTGTACCGAAAAGCCGCCGACCCTCGCCGAATCGACGCACCTCGCGGATTGGCGCCGGGGCGCGCGCGACGGCAGCCTGCCCGCCGTGGTGTTCAACGCTACGACGGTGGAGGGTGGTCGGCATGTCTTGTTGTCGAGTGTCGCTCTCGATAAAGAGTCCAACCTCCAAGTGTCGCTCGAAGATTGGCGGGTGGCCAACGGCAGCCCCGAGGGCTCGCTCGACGTTGCCGCGGTCGCCGCCGCCCGGCTGTCTTCGACCTTTCCCTTCGTCACACCCGCGGCCCGCGCGCTGACCGACAACGGCGAGCGAGTCCATCCCTGGCAGGTCGTCGATGGTGGTTTCTTCGACAACTTTGGCACCGTGGCGGCGGTTCAATGGCTCGATCAGGTGATGACGAGCCTGGGTGAGCCGGCGCCGAGCGTGCTGTTCATCCAGATTGATGCGTTCGCTCCCAGCCCGCGCGCGGGCGCGTGCGCCGAGAGCCACTGGACCGATCCGGTTCTCGGACCGGCCAAGGCGATCCTCAATGTTCGGGGTTCCACCCAACGGGTACGAGTCGAAGTCGAAGTCGAGCAGCTCAGAGATCGGTTCTGCGATCCCGTTCGATTACGATCCGCAGTCGGAGCCGAGCAACTCGAAAATGGGTGCCGTGATGCCTTTCGTGTTGTCACCTTCCGTCCGCCGGCACCGGTGCCGAAGCCCGAGCGCTGCGCCGGCAATGGGGGCGACGACAGCGGCCGTCGCGAGCCGCCGCTGTCATGGGAGCTGTCCGAGCGGGACAAGCGTTGGATTTGCGAAGACTGGCAGCATTCGTCCAATCAAGACGAAGTGACGAAGCTCCGCCAAGATTTCTTTCCCGACGCCGTGAACTCACCGTTGCCGCCGTGCCGTAAGGGCTCGTAGCGCGCCTGGACCGCCTCGACCTACCCAGCCGTGGCGGTCCATCGAGCGGGTCGCTCGGACCGCTCGCGAGTTACTCGCGCGGTGGCAGGCCCAACTGAGCGCGCAGTGCCCGCTCGATCTCGACCGCGACCCGTGACCAATCGGCATCGCCGACGTAGCGCTCGACCCATACGTGCGCGCCATCTCGGCCGCGAATCAACTCGGCCAACAGCTCGACCCCCGCATCACCAGCAAGAAAACGTCCATTCATCACGTAGTCGATGGACCGCTCTTCGACCAAGTCGCGAACCGACCGCAGATCGCGTGCATAGCCTTCGGTGGTCGTTGGCCCGAGCACGGCAAGACGCTCGACATCGATGGTGCCGAGGTTGGTCAGCAGTGCGAACGCGATGCGGGTCGGGTCGCCGACGACTGAAGCACCGGCAGGGGGCGCGAACGGCATGATGGCCAAGCGAATCGGGGCGGCCCTAGCCGAACCGGTACCGTGGCCAAGCCACAGCAACGCCCCGGTCACGACGGCAACACCGATCACAACCGCAGCACGGACGCTTCGCTGGCCGGACCGAGGTTTCCGTACCGCTCCTTCAGCTGGGGTCTCTGCCGACTCGGGTGTCGGCAGATGAGGCGTCGCCGACACCAGCAGGCGGTATCCCCGGCGCGGCAGCGTCTCGACATAGCGAGGAGCATCGGCGGTGTCCTCGAGCGCGGTCCGCACTTGGCGAACGCAAAAACTGAGGCTCTGATCGAAGTCGACCTCGACATCGGGCCAAATCGCCGCTTTGATCTCGTCCCGGCCGAGAAGGGTGCCCTTCTTGGCGATTAGGAGACTGAGCAGCTTGGTGGGTTGGGGAGGCAAACGCCGACCGGGGCAGCCACCGTCGACCGCCACCAACTCGCCAGTATCGAGGTCGAATATCCAATCGTCCAAAACGACGCGACGCGATGTGTCTTGCTCACGCAAAGCCCGACCAGAATACGCTGCCGCGGGCAGCAGCGCTACCGTCCAACCCGACCATCGACGCATGCGCTACCGTGCACCGTGGCTGCGCAGCAACTGGACCATTTCGGTCCGATCGCGGACCCGAGCGATATCGAGTGGTGTCTGGGGCTCGGCGCCGAACTTGCGCCCCGGCCGGTTGACGTCGGCACCGCGCGTGATCAAAAGCTCGGCCATCTCGAGCAGACCGCCCATCGCCGCCCAGTGCAAGGCCGTGGTTCCCAAAAAGTGTTGCCGTTCGGGCTCGGCACCGGCGTCGAGGAGCAGGCTGGCCATCTCGACGTTGCCGCCACCGATGATCGGGTACCAGAGCAGCGCAAAATCATGCGCACCGCGCTCGTGAATCCCCAGCGGATCTTCGGCGAGACGACGACGCACCGTCGCGGTGTCACCACGCATGACGGCGGTGGTCAAGGCATAGGGGGCTCCGTGGTCGAGCAGGTAGTCGACAATCGGCTTGTTGCCCATGTGCCCGCCTGCTTCGACGGCGCGTTCGTTAGTCGTGGCCCGAGCATGCGCGAGGCGAGGCTCGGCACCGACGCGTTCGCGCACACCGTCGAAGTTTCCATGCGCCATGCCAACCACTGCCCGGCGGTCGGCTGCGGGCAGCTTGCCGATGTTGGGGGTCCGGTACGGGTTACCTTCGACGTCGTAGGCAGCACGTCCGGTTTGGCAGTCGCGCGGAATGCGTTGATGGTGACGTAGGAGGTCGACCAGCTCGCTGTGCTTCTTTTCTTCGGCCACCCCGAGCGGTGTGCGTCCGGCCGCATCACGGGCATTCACGGACGCGCCTTTGCGGATCAACATCTCCGCCAGAAGGGCACTCCCGCGAGCCGTGGCGGCATGCAAGGCCGTAACGCCGTCAGGCTCGGTCGCGTCGGCCCGCGCGTCGTTGGACAACATGGACGCGGCCGTCATTTCGGCAACCCCCAGATCCGGATGCTCAAAGGCCGCGCGCACCGGCGACATGGCAGTTGGTGCCCGCGGGCGGAGATTCGGGTCGGCGCCATGGCGATAGACATGCCAGATGTCCGAACCGGCGCCGCCTAGCGCCGCGGCGTACATCGCGGTACCACCGACCGGATGCATCGCATTCACCGCCCCTTCGGTGTCGTCCGCACGATCGTCGAACATCTCCCATTCGCCCACGAAAGCCAGCTCGTGAAGGTCGAGCTGGTACCCGCGCTCTCGCAGATCGCCGGCCACGTTCATATGCCGATGAAGATTGGCGAGGAGAAACGCACTCCGACCCAGCTCATCACGAGCAGCAATCAGCGATGGGTCCGCGGTCAGGAGCCGGCGAACCGTGGCGGCATCACCCACCACAACCGCTTCGAAGAAGGCAGCCGGGGTCGCTCTCCCGAGCGCCTCTCCCTTGGCCAGGGCAGGCCAACCGATTGCCGCCATACCAAGCCCAACGGCGGAATGATGAACAAAACAACGACGTGAGATTCGCTTCATGGGTCGGTCTCCAGCGTGCGTGAGGGAATTCAGAACTCCATCATCTTCCTCTGCCCAGAAGCGTACGGATCTGCCGGGAGAACACCAGGAGAGAAGCCTGAGAAAACCCTGAGAATCAGTCGAAGGGAGTGCTATCGCGAGGATGGCTGGTCAGCCAGCCCCCAACTCGGCCAGAACATCACGCCACGCAGCGATCTCCAGCTTGGGGTGAAAACGGGGCGCCAGGTCCCGGCTACGTCGCGCGAGCCCGGCGAGAAATGCGCCGTTTGCCTCACATTGGACCAGCAGCTCAGCGAGTCGTTTCGTATCGCCCACCTCAAAGTAGCCTGGGTGTTGGTCACCCAGCAACCCAACCGATCCGGGAATACGGGTCGCCAGCACCGCGGTCCCCGCCACGATGGCTTCCGACAGTACATTGGCGCCGCCCTCGGAGGTCGACGAAAGCACCATTACCTGGCTGCGCCCCAGCAACCGCCGCACCTGCCAGGCCGGGCGGTCGCCAAGCCACCGGTACCGTGGGTTCTCGGTCATTTCACGCTGTGCACGATGCGCCATGGCGTTGCTCAGCGCATCACCAGCATGAACCACCCGAATGCGGGAAGTGGCGGGAAGCAGACGCGCGGCCTCGGCCACGCGAAACGGATCTTTCACCGGCCGCAAATGCCCGAGCACGCAAACATCGAACCAACGGCGGGTCTTGTTCACCGGATTCCGGCTTGCCGTGGCCGATTGCAAAATCACCCGTGTCTTGGCGCGTAGGTCCAGCGCCAACCCGTCGCGTGCGTTGGGATTGAGCACAATCAACCGGTCGGCCCACACCATGGCTTTTCCGGGCTCGAGGTGACGAAAGCGGTCCCGGTTGAGGTCGGTTCCGGTCAAGGCGACCAGGAGCGACCGATGCGGTTGCTCGCAACGAAACCGCTCGATCGACGGGAAGCTCTTCTTGGCATGCAGGGCAATCAACACATCGCTCTTCGCACCAGCGTAGGTTCGGCCAACGGCCACCTGGTGGCCGAGGGTACGCAGCATCCGCGCCCAGCGGGTAGCGGTTACCCAGTTGCCTTTGCGCGAACACAAGGCGGGCGTGATCAGCTCGATCCTCATGGAAGCCGCGATCCTGTCAGAAGCAACCCATCTCAACCATCTTTGGTCCGCGTCGTCTATCCTCAGCACAACAACCGATCCTGTGACCGCATTGGAGAACACCGTGTTGCGCGATACCCGCATCGATCGACCCGAATCGTCCCACCTGTTGACACTGAGTGCCTTGGTGACCGCAACGCTCTTGGCCGCGGTGCTTGTTACGGGACCCAGTGCCGCCCAGCCAAGCCCTACGGCCAACGACTACCTAGCGTTAATCACGCTGTTCGAGGACTGGCGCGAATTCGAACGGCCCCCCCTGCGCGAAGGTGCTCCGGACTACACCGCCGAGGCCATGGCGCAGCAGCACGTTGGGCTTGCGAGCTTGCGAGAACGGCTGGCGGCGATCGACCCCACCAGTTGGCCAATCGAACAGCAAGTCGATCACCATCTGGTACGCGCCGAGATGAACGGGCTCGACTTCAACATTCGGGTCTTGAAGCCTTGGGCGCGTGACCCGGCGTTCTACGCTTCGGTGTGGACCGCACAGAGTGACACCCCGGCCCATGAAGGTCCTTCCCACCATGCTCTGGTCGAGCTTTGGACTTACGATTTCCCTCTGTCGGCGGCCGACGCGGCCAAGCTGACGCAAGAGCTGCGCACCATCCCACCACTGCTTACCCAGGCGCGCGCCAACCTCACCGGCAATGCTCGTGAGCTGTGGCAGGCCGGCATCGGCAACATTCGCGACCAGGCAGCCGCCCTCGAAGCGCTGGCCCCCAAGATCGCCGGCGCCGGGCCAGCGCTCGAAGGCGCACGGCAAGCGGCCCATGCGTCTAGCTTGGCATGGGTCGATTGGCTCGAAGCACAGCTACCGTCGAAAACGGGTCCGTCGGGGATCGGCACGGACAACTACACCTGGTACCTGCGCAACGTCCATTTGGTGCCCATGTCGTGGGAGGACGAGGTACGGCTGCTCAAGCGCGAGCTCGATCGCGCCCACGCGTCCCTGCGGCTGGAGGAACACCGCAACCGCAACCTGCCGCCACTGCGGGCCATCTCGAGCCCCGAGGAATACGACCGGCGCGCCAACGGCGCCGTCGATCGCTACCTGGCTTTCCTTCAAGAAAACGACATCTTGCCGGTACGGGACTACATGGATCCGGCGTTGCGCGAACGCATTGGCTCCTATGTTCCCGAGGAAGAACGCAACTTCTTCCGCACCGCCATTCACTTCGAGCCGATGACGCTGTGGACCCACTTCTACCACTGGTGGGATCTGGCGCGCATGAACGTGGATCCGCATCCCAGCCCGATCCGCCGTGGCCCGTTGCTCTACAACATTTTCGACAGCCGGGCCGAAGGCATGGCAACCGGCGTCGAGGAAATGATGATGCACGCTGGCCTTTACGATGACAATCCGCGCGTGCGCGAAATCGTCTGGATCATGGTGGCGCAGCGGGCGGCTCGCGGCCTTGGGTCGCTCTACGTTCACGCCAACGAATTCACCATGAAAGAAGCGCGCGACTTCCACGTCGCATGGACCCCTCGTGGCTGGATGCGCGAAGACCTCGACCTGCTGGGCTTCGAGCAACAGCTCTACTTGCGCCAACCCGGCTACGGCACCAGCTACATCACCGGCAAATATCTGATCGAGCGCTTGCTGGCCGAGCGCAGTCGCCAGCAAGGTGATGACTTCACCCTTTCCGGCTTCTACGGAGAGGTCGACGACGCGGGGGTTATTCCCGTGTCGTTGATTCGCTGGCAGCTGACCGGCAAGGATGACGAGATCCGCGCGCTGACGGTCGACTCGCTGGCCGAATAGCGCGGCGCCGGCAGTACCGGCGCCGTTGTGGTCAGTATTGATGCGTGTTCTCCCAACTCGCGCCGCTTTCTCCCTGCTCCCAGAACTGTTCGACGATCTTACTCTCGCTCAGCTCCAGGAACGCGAATCCGTTGCGGACGCGGTTCTTTTGAACCGGCTGCACAGGCGACGCGAGCGGCGTGTGGGCGTAGTACGCAACCTGCGGAACGAGCTTGTCGGAGCCTTTTTCGTGGAGGCCGTAGCCGTTGCCAAACGGCAGCCCACCATGCCCACAACACCGCGCCAACGTCCCGGTGCCCGATTCTGATTGAGCGGAGTAGGCGACACCGTTGTGCACGTGGCCCCAGTACCAGACCTCGGGCGGCTTACCGAGCGCGTTGACAACCTGGCCCCAGAGCTTTGTCTTGGCCTTCCCGTTGTAATTCAACCCGTTGTGATGGGTTAGCACGAGCACGTGCTTGTTGGCCGTGTCCAAGCCGCTTAGAAACGCAAGTTGCTGAGGATCGACCAACGCGCCTTCCATGAACAGAAAATCCGAGGAATAGTAGGCTGAATCGAGACCCACGATGAGCCAATCCAGGAATTCGATGGCAAAGTAGCTGGCGTTTCCCTGGACCGCGAACAATGGATCCGATAGCGCGTCCTTGAACAACCCTCGGGCGCCGCTGTACATCTCATGGTTCGAGTTGAGGGTGAGCGCGCCTTGCGAACCGGGCTGCCAAAGGCGTACGAGGTTATCGATCTCCTCATTGGGAGCGACCACGCCACCGTCCTTGCTGCTCTCGGTACCCGCGTAGTAGACGTCCCCGAGGTGAATCGTGAAGTCTGGGTTCAGGGCCACCATCTGCTTCATGACCACCTCCGAGGGTGGCGTTGTGCCAGCGTCGTCCCAGACACCGGTACCCCAATCTCCCGCCAGTGCCAACCGCAGCGTTTCTTGGGAGCTCGGAACCTTGATCGTGCCGGTCTGACTGCGAAAGGGGTAGGTGGAATCGAGTCCGGATTCGAGAAGTACATACTCCAAGAACGCGATCAACCAGCAGTAATCCACCACCGCGTATTTGCTGCGCGCAACCAGCGAACCATTGCTCGCTACCACGCCGCCCTCGTCGAGGGTGCGCTCGTACGTCGCCCATTCCGTCGGCGTAATGGTCGTTTTCGGCAGACCCAATGACTCGAGCAGGTCGAGGACTTGGCTACCACCAGGAATCTTGGGCAGCTCCGTGTGAATCAAGTAGAGCGTGGGACCAAACTCCCAGTCGCCGGGCTCTGAGTCGGGCGGCTGGGCACCTCCCAAGAGCTGCTTGAAGAGCTGTTCACTGTCGGCCAAGAAGACCCACAGTTTGCCAAAAAAATCACCATCGGCACGGTCTTGCAGCGCTGGCGCGGTTGGCAGTCGCCTTGCCAAGTCGGGAAGCCCCGCTAGGCATGCAGGAAAATCACTCGTGGCGCTCATGACGCGCTCCTATTGCCTGCTCGCGTGGGCGCGGACACAACCGACCTTCGCATCTGTCTTCGATTCATGCTGGCCTCCTGATTGGGCTCTGCCAGCGGAGCAAAATGAAGACACATGCTTCACCGAAGCTCCCTGACTGATGGCCACTGCCAGGGAGAACACCATCCCACTCGAGAAGGGGCCAGCCCGACGCCGGTGCTGGAACCACCAGATGCCAAGACGCCGGCCGGAGGGCAGTCGCTCATGCCCCTCCGCGGCACCCAAGTGAAGGAAATCGTCAGGAGGCGGACGGCATCGATGGAGGATGGGCGATGCCGCTCGACCTCAGAACGGGGCGGTGTTACGGCCTCTTTCCCGCATCCCTCGACAAGCCATAGTGCTTGCTCAGCACCGCCTGCGCTGGTTTCCCCTGCGGCGTGAACAAGATGTTGTCGGCTTGGCTCGGTGAAACCGGCTCCAACGTCGGGTGCCACTTCCAGAAGTAGGCGCCCGCGAACCATGGTTGATCCCACACGACATTGAAGAAGGCCTGGTACGCATTGGCCTGGGTTGCTAAGTCGACCGTCTTCTTGCCGGAACGTTCGGGCCAGGTCCAGGGCTCGAACGTCGTATCCGGGGTCGACTTGTAGCCGATCTCCGTGAACAGCACCGGCCGACCGGTCTTCTTGTGTACCGCCGCGATCGTTGCCAGATGCCGTGTCCACCCGGCCTCGATCTCCGCCAGCGCGGGGCGTGGCTTGGTGGTGAGCGGAAAGTAGGCCTGGATACCGATGTAGTCGAGATCGGTCCAGAAGGGGACTTCTTCGAATTCCTGGTACCAGTTCGCCGAGTAGGTCAGCTCACCGCCGTACACCGTGCGGATCAACTTGATCAGACGACGCCAGTCGTCTGGCCGCTCGACCGCGGTCTTGTGCAACTCCGTACCAATCGCCAGAGCCTCGATCCCCAAACGCTCAGCGAGCTTTGCGTAGTGCACGATGAACACGCGGTAGCTGGCGAACCATGCGTTCCAATCGGTCTCACTCTTCATGCCGATCTCACCACGCCAACCACCACCTCGCAGCCAGATGTGGGGCTTCAGCAAGGTCTTGATGCCACGCTCTCGGGCCAATCGGGTCGTGGTCTCGATCCCTTCGTCGCGCTCGCCCCAGAAGATGCGACCCGAGGTCGCCAATTTGACCTCGGGGGAATCCGCCGCGGATTGCCAGCCAAACGGCGTTTGGACGATCCAGCTCACGTGGTGCCAAACCAGCACGTCGAGCTCCTTCGCGCCAATCTCCGGACCGGCCACCCAGCTGACACCGCGGTGCTTCTCCGCTGCCAACAGGGTCGGCGCCAGGCCCAACACAGCAAGCATTCCAACCGCGGCCCATCGACGCACGGAACGACGTGACTTGTTCATACCTCGACTACGCAGCCCAGGTCGTCCCGGTTGCGCGCAGCCCGGGTTCAGGCTGAAAACAACTGCGAATCACCGGCCTCGAGGAACGGGCACGCGTCGAGGCCAGCGAGCATCGCGTAGCCGCCGCCAGGGTGCCCCCACGCCTGAACCGCCGGGTCACCATACAGACAAGATGCTATGCGCACCGGGTCCGTCGTGTCGTGCTCGGAGGCAATCGCTTCGAGCGTATAGGCCCGCTCGTCGTCTGCCATGTCCGGCGCGTGCTCGAAGGCTGGCACTCGTGTTTCACCGCCGCGATCAAGACCGCCGTAGATGTTGGTGTCGAGCTCGTCGTAGCGCTCGAGGTCGTAGAACCCTGCAATGGCCTCGAGCGTTGCCTCGTAGTCGACGGGTGGTGAAAACAGCCGACGACCGAGCGTCGCTGCCGGCCCATGACCCATCGCTTCGGCGAGTTGCCCCGCTCCTGCCTCGACTTGCAGTGCCTGGGCGAGCGTCACCGGTTGATCAATCCGAGCCAGTTGCTGGGCAAATTTCTGATGGGCCGCTGCACGCACGAGGCTGGGCATCAAGTGGTCCAGGTTGCCTTGACTGGGCCAGATCTCAACCAAAACCCAGCCCGGCGCCACCGCACACACGCTCAGGCCGTGGCTCCGAACCATCAGATTGCGGTTGGCTGGATCCCCTGGCACCACCAACAGCTCGACCTCAGCGGTTGCGCCCAACCGCGCAAGCGCACCGTCGAGTGCGTCGCTTGCCGCGTGAACGACGTCGGCACACAGCTGAGCAACGGCCCACGAAGAGGCTTCGATCGACCGGGTCGGATTGAACAAGCCCCAAGTTTGTTGCATCGCGGCAACCTCGTAGCCGTCGAGTCGGGCCACCTGCTGGACCTGGAACAACGCCGGGCAGGCATGGGTCCCGATCAACGGCAGCAGGCGGGCTTGGAGGTCGTCCATCAACGGCCCACGGGCGCGACGCAAGCGCTCGCGAGGGCTCGACCGGGCAACCAGCAGTTCGGTCAGGATCGACGTATCCGTCAGGGTTACGGGCATCGTGAAACGAGGATACCGGAACCCCGCCCGAGATCGCCGCGCGACCGGCACTGCCGCTACCATCGCCCATGGCCGCCGGGACGACGGCCACGACGGAAGACAAGCCCTTAGACGTCGTCGTCGAGATTCATGCCCATGACGTGGAACCCGGCATCCACGTAGACCGTCTCGCCGGTAATACCGCCGGCAAGCGGCGAGAGCAAGAACAGGCCTAAGTTGCCGACGTCTTTTTGCACGATGCCGCGGCCCAGCGGCGCTTGCGCGGCGAACCGTTTGTACATCGACATGAACCCGGGGATGCTGCGCGCCGCGACGGTTTTGACCGGCCCAGCCGACACCGCGTTGATGCGGACGCCCTTCGCGCCCAGGTCGTAGGCCAAATAGCGCACACTCGACTCGAGCGCACTCTTGGCGACACCCATCACGTTGTACTTCGGCACGACCTTTTCGGCCGCGAAGTAGGTGAGGGTCACCATCGCCGCATCGGGTGCAAACAGCGGTTCGGCGGCCTGCGCCACCGCCACCAGCGAGTATGCCGAGATCTCGAGGGCGGTCACCCAATCGTCGCGAACAGTGTCGATGTAGCGGCCTTCCATAGCTGCCCGCGGGGCAAAGGCAATCGCGTGCACCAGGTAGTCGATCGTGCCCCACGCCGGGCCGATGTCGGCGAACATGGCCGAGAGCGCTTCGGCGTCGGTAACGTCGACCTCGTAGAGCCGAACGTCGGACCAGTCTTTGGTGAGCTTCTCGAGCCCACCACGCAGGCGTTCACCTTGATAGCTGAACGCCACCGTCGCGCCCGCCTCGTGCAACTGCTCGGCGATCGCCCAGCCCAAACTCCGGGCGTTCGTCACACCCATGATCAACGCGCGCTTGTCGGTCAAGTCGATGGTTACCATGCGCGAATCTTACTCCACCTCGCCGCGCGATGGACAACACTACACACTCCACCCATGTCGGATAGCTTGGCAAGAAGCTACTTTGAATTCAAGACCGAGAAGAGCCTCAACCCAAAACACCTTTCAGAAACCGCGACAACGCCCCTCGATACCGACGATGGCCTACCCGCAGCACGTCGTTGTGGCCGGCTCGTTGCACGGCCAACCAGCGCTTCGGCTCGGCCGCCGCCTCATAGAGGCGTTGCCCCATTTCGAAGGGAATGGTGGCATCGTTGGTGCCGTGAACGATCAACTTGGGCATTGCCAACGTCGCCACGGTCTCGATGCTTCGGAAGCCGTTGCGGGCCAAGAAGCGTAGTGGTGACCCGGCATAGGCATGATTGGCGATCTCGCGAAAATCCGTGAAGCTCGATTGGACCACCAAGCCGGCGACGGGTCGGGCCGCGGCCCCCGCGATCGCCACGGCACCGCCAAGCGAGTGGCCAAAAAGGACGACGTTCTCCCCCGGCACCGCCAGGGGGCCGGTGAGGTGATCGTAGGCTGCACGAACATCGGCCTGTAGCCCTGTCTCGGTAGGGGTTCCTGCACTCCGTCCATAGCCCCGATAGTCGAAGGCAAATACGCTGGCACCCAATCGCAGAAGCTGGCGGTAGACAATTAGTTGGTCAGCAATGCTGCCGGTGTTGCCATGGCAGAACAGCACCGTGCCCCGGGCCTCGCTGCGCGGCATCCACCAACCATGAAGAGCTTTCCCGTCTTCGCTCTCGAACCACTGGTCCTCGACCGACAGGCCGTAGGCTTCCGGATTCCAAGCACCATCCGGAAACCGCGACGGGAAATAAGTCCGCTGCGCTTGAAAATGACTTCGGACGCGTTCGAGGGCATAGGCGCCGCCCGCCAGCGCCACCGATGGCAGGGTCATGCGCAGGGCCTTACGCCCCCGTGCCGAAGCAGAGGCCGAAGCAGGGTCTGATCCTGATTTGTTCGAGTTTAAGATCGTCATCGCCTTTCTCACACGCACACTCGCGCTGCTCAGTCGTGCTACCCAGTAGCAACTCACCCACGCATCGATCTATTCCGGCTGGGCGCAAACACCAACCTACAGCGGACCTACGGACGGTACGTAGCGGCGCAGTCCGGACCTTCCCACACGGTCACCTCGAGCAACGGAACGCCAAGGAGACGCGTTTCGAGCGCCTCGAAGAACCAAGAGGCGATGTTCTCGGTGGTTGGCGATCGTTGGTCGAAGGGTGGCACCGCGTTGATGTCGCCATGATCGAACCGCGAAACCAAAATACGCAGCGCGTCGCGCACCGCGACAAAATCAAACGCCATTCCTTCTTTGTCGAGCTCGTCCGATCGCAAAACCGCCTCGACCATCCAGCTATGACCATGAACCTGTTCCGGCGTGCCGCGATACGAACGCAGATGATGCGCGGCTTCGAATCGCTGACGGATGCGTAGGGTATAGGTCGGCATCGATTCCTCGGCACCGAGTGTACCTGGTCCTCACCTCGGAACACAGCCACCGTTTTTCATGGCGTGAAAGCAAACGCCTCCCGGTTCAGCTCCGTAATTACCTCTGAGAACGAAACGTCCTCTCCTCCTCCTTCCGCCCCGGCCAATCCCATCTGGCCGGGGTTTTTTCTTGCGCCGAACCCCGGGTGGTTCGGGCGAGCGGAGGCGTCGCTCCAATCTTGCGCCGACCAATCTTGCGCCGAATTGTGCTCAACGTGCCGAGGGCAGGGCAGCGACCACTTCGAGACCGCTCGCGAAACGTGCCGCGGGATCACGGGCAAGGCATCGCGTGACGAACTCGGACAACGCCGAGGGGACATTTGCGACCATGTTGCCAATGGGCTCGATCTCCTCTCGACCGCGTTGCTGAATCTCAGCCACCGTGGCGCCCGAAACGGGGGGGCGACCCGCCAGAAGCTCATAGCCAATCGCACCAAACGCATAGACGTCCGCACACAGATCGGGCACTTGCCCCGCCAACACTTCGGGTGCTCGGTAGGCCGCACTGGTGCCAAGGTCGACGGTCGGTTGGTCGAGGGCCATGCCGAAGTCCGCGATTTGGGCTCGGCCCACCGTATCGATCAGAATGTTCTCGGGTCGCAAGTCGAGGTGAGGCACTTGGGCCCCGTGCCCGGCCTCCAGGCCCAACGCGATGTGCCGCATCAGGGGCAGCGCGGCATTCGCGGGCAACGCACCTGCTTGTGTGAGCACGTAGCGCAAGGTCATCCCGCGCACATAATCCATCAAGACATAGGGCAAGCCATCTGCCTCACCAAAATCGCGAATGGGCACCACGTTGGGATGATCGAGGCCGCGCAGCACGCGCATGCGACTGGTCAAGGCCTCGAGCCGCCCCGCAACGACCTCTGGACGCAACAACTTGAGCGCCACCAGCGCATCGCGATCCCGATCTCGCGCTTTGAAGACCATGGCCTGGCGGCCGGCACCGAGCTCCGCCAAGATCTCGAAACGGCCCGCAACCAAGGCTCCCGGGGCGACATCGGCCAGCCTCCGGGCACTGTCGTCGTCGAGCCCCGCTGCGCTGGCACTACCGGTGACGCGTGCGGCCACCTCACGCGAGAGCGCGTAGAGCGGCTGGGCGCTCAACATGCCACGCTGCGGTTGGAGGGACACTCCGGCTTGGGTCATGGCCGTTGCCAAGGCGTCATGCCCTGCCTGCGACAGGTAGATCTCACCCGGCACGGCCTCTCGCAGTAGGCTCTCCAACTGCTGCACCGGTAGCCCGACCACCGCGGCCGCAGTGGCCGTACCTGCAGCCACTGAACCCGTGATGGCATTGCCCGTCACCAACGCGATCGCCGGTGGATCCGGCTCATCGAACACGTTCTCGCGCTCCGACAAGATATGAATCGCCTCAGCGGCAGACGCCAACGCGCGAAACGGTCCGTCTTCGCCATCGAAGCTGGCCAGTACCCGGTGGCCCGAGATCGCCTCGACACGACCTTTTCGAGCCGTAACCGCCTTGGCAATCCGCCGTAGGTCACGGCCAAAGCGCGCCAGGGTCGCTTCCGGGTCGTAACCGGCACGCGGGTTGGCATGACCGCGGACCTCGATGCCCAACAGTGCGATGACGCGCGTCTGGGGTCTCGCTCCTTCCTGGCGCGCCGCCGGCTCCGGCAACGTGCGCGCCACGGCACCAAGAACGCCATCGAGCGCGTGGCGTTCTCGGCGTTCACTGTCGAGCACCGCCAAGGCCGAACGCAATGAGTCCAAGTGTCCCTCCGGTACCTTGGGCAGATCCACGTCCGCACGTCCTTCGACGATCGACACCGCCGCATCGGCCAGCGCCTTTTGAGGCTGCTGGGCCCGGCGAATCAAGGCCAAGGTAAGGATACTGCCTAAGGCCAGGGCCGCGAGGCCCCCACCGAGCTGTGCCAGACGTACGACGCCAAACCCTGCGCCCGCACGGCCTAGATCCTCGAGGACGAGGACAATACCAACCGGCGACTCCGCGGCATCCCGCAGGGGCGTCAACGCCGCCAACACGGGGCCACTTCCCGGTGACAGCTCAATCTTGTCGATCGTCTCACCGCGTCGCGCGACGCGCTCGATCGCCTCACCGTTGCGCCGCAACGCATCAACCAGCCCAGCGACCCGCGCCGGGTCGAGGGTCGCGGCCGATCGCTGTGGACCGTTCGGCGTGTTGGCCAGGTACACCACCTCGGCACCAGCGGCGCGCGCCACCTGTGTCGCCAATCCCTCACCAATGGACAACGCAACGATCACGTAGCCCGCGAGGTCGAAGTCGCGGACCAATGGCACGGCCGCTGCATGATAGAGACTGCTCCCTTCGGACCAAACACCGAAAGCCCGCTCTTCTTCCAACGCCGTCGCGACCATCGGCGTTTGAGAAAGATCATCGCCATAGGCTTCGGTGTCGTCGGTGCGCGCCACCACCCGACCGTTGCGGTCCAGCACCACCGCCAGATCGAAGGTGAGCAGGTTCTGGTACGCCTCCACAAAGTCGAGAACTTTGACGCCGTCCCCGCGCGCCGTGGCATCCGCCAGGTATCCCGTGAGGACCTGATCGGTCGCGAAAATCCGCGACATCAGTTGCAGTTGTCGGTAACGATCCTGCTGCAACGTGGTGTGGGCCGACAGGCCTCCCGCGGCGCGCGCGTAGGCAGCGTCCTTGGCTGCCCGCTGGCCCGCAACGGTTGCCACACCGATCCCGATACCTGCACTGAGCAGCACCACGACCAAAAGAACGAGCAGAAGCGGTAGGGCTAGGGATCCGCCGCGGGCTCGGCGTGCGGTTTGCTTCGTCACAGAAGAACCTCGGGCTGACCGCCCAATCATCGTGGGTATCGGGCGCCGCGGCAAAAGGGGGGGCGCGCCGCGGCGCCTAGCTCGGAAATTACGAGTCTATCAAAGGGCCTCGAACCGCAACGGGCCGGCCAACGCGCTTGTGCTCTCCTACCGAGGACGAGAAAATCACCACATGCCTCCCGTGCTGCCACCGATCGACCCCCCGAGCCCAGCCATTATCGGACGAATCGAAGCGTTCATCTGCGGCGCGGGAACCGAGACCTTCGACCAACTGGCCCGAGCGGCGTTCCTGTACCAATACCAAAACATCGCGGCACTCCGACGTCTGTGCCGCAGCCGCGGCATCGAGCCGTCTTCCGTTCAAGGGTGGCGCGACGTACCCACCGTTCCAACCACGGCTTTCGCCTCCGTCGCGCTCCATGCCGCGCCGCCGGTCGAGGTCTTTCGCAGCAGTGGCACCTCCAGCCAAAGGCGTAGCACCCACCACCACCCATTCCCCGCCCTCTATCGCGCCGTGGTCGATGCCTCATTTCCAGCCTTCTGCCTGCCCAAGGGCGAACGACCATCGATGTTGTCCTTGATCCCACCACGGGCGGTAGTTGCCGACTCGAGTCTTGGTTTCATGGTCGAGCACGTGCTCGAGCGCTTTGGGGGACCGGAGAGTGTCTATGCTTTCGATCAAGGTGGGGTGGACACCGCGCGCGCTACCCGCTGGTGCAAGGACCGCGGGGCGAGCGCGCAGCCGGCGATGATCTTGACCACCGCATTCGCACTGGTTCAGTGGCTCGATGCGCTTGCGGCGAGCGGGGAACACCTATCGTTACCCCCAGCGAGCACGGTGTTCGAAACCGGCGGCTTCAAGGGTCGCAGTCGTGTGGTTTCCCGCTCCGAGCTGTTGTCGACCGTCGCGACACACCTCGGTGTCGAGCCCAAACGGGTCGTTCGCGAGTACGGCATGAGTGAGCTTACCAGCCAGCTCTACAGCAGGGTGTTGGTGGGCGGTGATCCTGACCATCTGACCGGCCCACCCTGGGTGCGCGCGCGGGTCTTGAACCCACTCACCCTCGAAGAAGCACCCCGAGGAGAAACAGGACTCATCGCGCTTTTCGATCTCGCCAACGTCGGCTCCGCGCTGCACCTGCTCACCGAGGATCTCGGGCGCGATACCCCACGGGGACTGGCGTTGCTCGGCCGAGCCCAAGGTGCCGATCTGCGCGGGTGCTCGCTCACAGCCGAAGCCATGGCGAACGCCAGTGACCGCGATGCGACCAAAGGCCTCATTGTCTGAACGGGCAACACTGTCTGAACGGGCAACACTGTCTGAACCGGCAACACTGTCTGAACCGGCAACACTGTCTGAACCGGCAACGGTCGAGGCAATCACGGCCGCCCTCGACCGCTTAGCGCTACAGGGTGCGGCGGCCCTTGCCGCCATTTCCCGCGATGACATGCACCGCGCCTGGCAGGCGACGGTCGATGCCTTCCTCAAGCCCCTTCCAGGGCCTGCGGCCGATCTGCGGATCGCCCTCCAGCATGCAGGCGGTCTTTCCTCCGCCGGGCTCGAAGCGGCCTTGGCCTGCGTGCTCGAAGGCGTCAGTGGCGTCCACGCAACGACGATCTTTGCGACCCGCCACCGCGTCCGCGATCGGGCTCCCGCAGGTATCATCTTGGCGTCGAACATCCCCGGCCTCGCCGTCCAGGCCCTTCTTCCCGCATTGGCCGTGGGTCGCCCGGTGCTGATCAAGTCCGCCTCAGCGGAGCCGCTGTTTGCACCGGCATTCGTCGACCTCCTGTGCCACAACGAACCGCGGTTGCGTGAAGCGATCGTGGTCATGACCTGGCCCGGGGGCAACCCTCAGCTCGAAGCCCCGCTGTTGGAACGCGCGACGCCGATCGTCGCGTACGGCGATGACCGAACCATCGCCGACTTGACCGCACGGGCCGGTAACACGGCCGGTAGCCGGGTGGTACCGTTCGGCGCCAAGTTCAGCCTGGCCCTGCTCGACGGAGCTGTGGATCTGGACTCCACGGCGACGGGCTTAGCGCGTGACATCGCCCTGTTCGACCAACGTGGCTGTCTCTCGATCCAAGCCATCTACGTCCTCGGCACGCTCACCGACGCGCAGCGCCTCGCCAATGGTCTCGCACAGGCACTCGATGAACGGGCCCAAGCGTGGCCCACCGGCCGCATCGACACCGCTCAGGCCGTGGCAGTCCAGCATTTGCGCGCGGACGCCGACCTCCGGGGCCTTCTCCGCCCATCCCTGCCCCTCGAAACGGGAACCATCATCGTCGACCCTGACCCCACCCTACGCCCGTCTCCGGGGCTGCGAACCGTCCGGATTCATCCACTCGATTCGCTGGAGGCATTGCCACAGCTGCTCGAGCCCTGGCAAGGTCGCCTGCAAGGGATCGCGCGCTCGGAAAGCGTGTGCGGTCTCGACCCGGCGCTCGAAGGCCTCGGCGTGAGCCGCCTTGCGCCACCAGGACAACTTCAAGCGGCCAGTGCCAAATGGCTCAACGGCGGCGTCGACCTCACCGAGGTCTTTGCGACAGGACGGTCACGGGAACGGCGCTCAGGCTCCGGCGACGAGTAGCTGCTCGACGCGGGCCGAGACCATCTCCAGAGCCACCAGGTTCTCTCCGCCCTCGGGGACGATGACGTCGGCCCATCGTTTCGACGGCTCGACAAACTCGAGATGCATCGGCCGGACGGTGTAGAGATACTGGTGCAGCACATCATCCAGCTGGCGACCGCGCTCGGCGATGTCGCGCCGCACCCTGCGTGCCAGGCGGACATCGGCATCGGTGTCGACGTAGATCTTGAAATCGAGCAGGTCGCGCACCGCAGGCTCGGCATACAGCAAGATGCCTTCGACCAAAACCACGGCCCGGGGTTCGATCCGCTGCGTCGCCTTACAGCGCCGATGGTGAACGAAATCATACTGCGGCGCTTCCACGGCCTTGCCGCCCTTGAGGGCGAGAAGATGCTCCACCAACAGTGCCGTGTCAAACGCGTCCGGGTGATCAAAGTTGTGCTCGGCAAGCGGCTGCTCGTCGCTCCAAGCGATATCGCAGTAGTAGCTGTCTTGGGGCACGAAGGCGATCCGACCCCGGCCAACCGCCGAGAGAATCGCCTGCGCGACCGTGGTCTTGCCCGAACCCGTTCCACCGGCTACCCCGAGCAGTACCGGCGCTGGAGACGTCTGTGATCGACTCATCATCGTTGGCACCCTGGACAATAGAACGTACTGCGGTTGCTCTGGACCAGACGCCGGATCGGACGCGTGCACCGGTTGCACGGCTCGCTCTCACGCCCGTAGACGGCGAGCGACACCTGGAAGTATCCGGCATTGCCTTCACCGTCGGCAAAATCGTTGAGGGTCGTGCCCCCCTGCTCGATGGCCTGGGCAAGGACCTCACGCACGGTGCTTGCCAGGCGATCCCAGGAGTTGGCCGAGATCCGCGCGACCGACCGAGTTGGGTGAATGCGGGCGCGCCACAGGGCCTCAGCGGCGTAGATGTTGCCCACCCCAACGACGATTGCGCCATCCATCAGGAACGTCTTGATCGGCCCCCGACGCCCGCTGGCGCGTGCGCGCAGGTATGCACCGGTGAACCCTTCACCGAGCGGTTCCACTCCGAGACGAACGAAATGCGCATCATCGTCGATCGCCGCTGTCGGCAACGCAAACGCTAACCCGAAGCGACGCGGATCCACCAGCCGGAGCCTGCTGCCGTCGTCGAGTGGCCAGGCGACATGTTCATGACGTGCCCTCGGCTCAGCCCCATCCACCACGGTTAGCCGACCACTCATTCCAAGGTGGATAACCAAGGATGCGTCCCGTTCGAGATGGATCAACAGGTATTTGGCCCGCCGGCTCAACGACTCGATCCGGCGACCGGCCGTCATACGCTCGAGACCCGTGGCATCGATGGGCTCGCGCAGCGCCTTGGACAGAGCGAGGGCGCGCTCGATCCGGCGGCCGGGTAACCGGCGAGACAAACTCAGTCGAAGCACCTCGACCTCGGGCAGCTCAGGCATTGGGCCGTGATTGTACGCCCAAGAACACCGCCCGTGCCCACGAAGCCTAGTGAAGTTGACGCGAGTGAAAGCGAAGCGTAATATAGGCGTAACAGGAGCGTAATCGAGCTCCGGATCAGATCGCCTACGGGAGGAAATTCACCATGGCTTCAACCCTATCTTCGATCGCACCCCGATGGTTGGCACCGCGATGGTTGGCACTGGCTCCGCAGGGAACGACCTACAAACGGACGGAGCTGGCAACGCCGGCCAACAGACGGACCCACGAGGGCGACGGGCCTCTGCCCATTCGTCTCGGTTCGGCGCGCAAACCGATCGAGAGTCTGAAAACCGGCCCGGCCCTGTTTCGGCAACTAATGGATACATGCGCTTCGGGGCCTGGCCGCACCATCCACCTGGTGTCACGAGGCCCGGCCGCCCACGCCTGGGCCGACGAACTGGCCAAATTGGACAGCCGGCATGCGGTCCGGGTCGACATTGTTCTCGATGGCAATCCTCGCAGTGGCAAGCGCGGTGCGTGCGCGCCACTGGCGGCCGTAACGGCACTTTCCCAACGCGCGATTGCCGTACGGCTACTACTCACACCAAAGCAGGCACTCCGAGCAAGCCGCAAGGCCCCCGTGCTCGAGTCCTTGGTGCGCGACGCCGCGGCCCGAGGCGCGCGCGACGTGATTGTCACACCGCATCGGTCGTGGCCTTGGCAACGCGGGACCAGCGCACACGAGAAGGCGCTCGACCTCCTCAGGCTTCGCCACGGCCTGCCCCGAAACGATTCGGGTCGGGGCTAGGTCACGAGAGCCACCAACATCTTTGCAGATGAGCCAGATGTTGAGCGGGACGTTCGGTGTCCTGCGGTTTGCTGCGGAACCACGATGCGCTTGGTAGCGGCCGGACCTGTGCCGGCCGTCCTCACGGCAAGAGCCGGACGGCCGCCAGGGGCGACGGCCGCTACAAGAGGGATCTTGACAGACTTGTCGGTCTGAGGTGGACCTCGTCTAGGCCCTTGGACCCGAGCAAGCTCAAGATGCAACGAGATTTCGAGAACGAGGCCCTGCGTCCCGAGCAGCGCCGCCGCGCTAACGACGGCCGGCGATCGTCATCGCCAGATGCGTCATCAGGGCGGCGACCGCCGCATCGGCCTGTGACGAGTCACCCTTGACGCGCAGCTCGGTTTCGAGCAACCGACCCGGAAGCCGCGCCGCCACCGATGGGCCAATTCGTGACCCCGCCAGATAAGCACGATGCAGCCGATAGGGGTGTAACGATGCCAAGGGACTCGCGGTACCGTCGGGTAAGGCCCCTTGAAGCATCGGGGCCAACCGCTGCTTGAATTGCTGGTAGTTGCGTTCGCCGCCGGTAACTCGATTGACCTGCATCACACCGACGATCGCGCTCAGCTGGCGACAAAAGCTAGCCAGCAGGCCAAAGAAGGACAATCGCGCACCAATTTCATCGTCCGCCGCGGACATCAGACGGCGGTAGCGGGCCAAAGCTTCGCCACCACGGCCATCACCCAACGCACCGAGGATCTTCCAAACATCCTCGTCACCACGATCCGCAATGGACGTCTCAACCGCCGAACGATCAATTCGTCCTCCTTGACCGACCAAGGACGCCAGCTTGCGATACTCGGCTGCAAACCGCCCGGTCGAGGACGCGGTGACACTTTGATCTTTCCATCCACCACCTTGCCGCAAGGTACGTTGGGCCAGCATGTCGAGTGCGGCGGCGTCGATCATGACGCCCGTTTCGCCGCGTAGCTCCTCAACCAACGACTGCAACCCCTGCCAGCCGCCACTTCGGTCCACCGACACACGTCCAACGTCGGCCACCGCGCCGGCGCCGGCAAGGCGTTTGACCAATGGGTGGTCGGTCGCCACGGCGCTCTCGACCAAGACCAAGGCATGGCCCGGTGGAAGTCCACTTTCGACGATCGAGCCAAGCTCGGCAAGATCGCCGTCCGCAAAACCGATCAGATCGCCCGCGCGCGCCGCTTCGAGCAAGCCCGCCAAACCTTCGCGCAGGACCTTCTGCGCCTTGGGCGGGCGCCCGCGCGGGCGCCGTTTTCGCATTGCGGCGCCACCTTGAAAGGCCCAGGGAGGAAGCAAGTCCAGCGCCGCGGACGGTTCACCGGCCGCTGGATCGACCCCAAAAACACGCAGCGCTTGGAGCAAGCGTGAGGCTGCCTGGCGTTGATTATCACCACCGATGCCTGCCGCGGGATCGGCGACCGGGAGACCGGTTTCAGCCTGATCGATCAAGTCCGCTGCGGCGCGATGGTCGGTGACGATCGCCGTGTCGACGGCCAAGATGACCTTGGCCGTTGCGAAAAGTGAAAACGTGCGCAGGTCCGTGAGAACCGCACCCAAAGACGCAGGATGACGGTGGGTCTCGACATCACAACCCGACCGTGCCGCCAGTGCGTCTGCCACCCGCCGGCCGGCCGGATCAGCGACCACCAGATCGCCACTGACCAAGAATACGGGTTGAGCAGTGCCATCAGCGATGGACGCCAACAAGGGCGCAATCCGGGTCTTACCGGCCGACATGGCTCACCTCATGCCTCGGAGGCTGCACCGCCCCGAACCGGGGTCAGCACCATTCCCAACTCTTCCGCCGAAATCTGCTCGTCTTCGACGTCGAGCTCCACAGCATTCCAGGCACCACAGTTCGAACACCGATCCAACCAAGTTTCGAACCGCTCACCACATGCGCGGCACCGGAAGCCCGCGGCGTGGACACCGATCCGCTGGAGGCACGTCCGGTAGCAAGCCAATGCACGCCGGGTGTGGTCTCGGCGCTGGTGAATACGACCGAGTAGGTAGTGGTAGGTCGGCGACGCATCCATCGCATCACCCAGCCCTTCGAGCACTTTGAGCGCCTCGTCGTGCATCTCGATGCGGTAGTAGAGCCGACCCAAGAAGAACCGCAAAAGGAGATCGTTCTCGGCCGAGGCAATCAAGGCTCGCAGGGTCTCGATCGCCCGTACCGGCTCTTCGGCTTCGATGAAATGATCCTCGATCCGCTGAAGGTAGACCGGGCTTCCCGTGTTCTTGAAGCCTTCTCGCCAAGCGGCCAAAGCCGCCTCCGGATCGTTGTGAAGGAGCTCCGACTCCCCCAGCATGATGCCCGCGGGAATAAACCGTTGTTCTTGCTCTAACAGCTGGCGAAATACCGCACCCGCTTCCTCGATTCGGTCTTTTTCGAGGAGGGCGACGCCACGCTGGTAGGCCAAGCCGTGTGCGACACCGGCTTCCGGAACCGATCCCTCGTTGCCTGCGCCTTCGCTCGATTCGAGGCGATCCTGCCAGCGAGTAGCCTCTTCCCAATTCTCTGCCGCCAGTGCGATGTCACGCCGCCGACGCATGACCGAAAAACCATGGCCCGAGAAATCCCGCAGAATGCGATTGCGAATCTCACCCGCTACCTCGACCTCGGCCCGGGCCTGGTAGTCATCGGCCAGTTCGAGCAACAGCGCGACGCTCTGCGGATAGAGCACCGAAGCACGCCGGTGGACCTCGAGGGCTTCATCGAGACGGCCTTGATCACGCAGCACCTCACCATAACGTCGCAGCGCTTCGAAGTGCTCCGGGCGCTCGGTCAACACATCTTCGAATTGCTCGGAGGCTTTGGCCAGTTGGCCATCGGCCTGCAGGTCAACTGCGCGCCGAAAACGGCCGTCTACGCTCTCGATCTCGCGATGACGTCGCCGGTTTCGTCGTTGCGCCAAGTCGCGTTCGAGGGACTGCACGAACAAGATGGTCGCGGTCGGCAAAAATCCGAGCAGGAAGATCGCCAGAATAGCAACATAAACCGGAATGCTCGCACCCTCCGTGACCTTGAAAGGCTGGGCGAGCAACTCACGGTTCAGACCGGTGAAGAACGCAACCGCGACCATCGCGATGATGCCGAGCAAGATGCCCAAGTAGGTCCGCAGTTGCATTGCCGCTATCTACCTCGAATCGTATTGTTCGTCTCAGTCCGACCTGAAGCGAACGTACGGCCCGGCCACCAGGCGCCTAGCCGGGCCAGTTATCGTGCGATCACCCATCGAGCAACCCCATCTCATCTCGTTCTTGACAGACAATACAGTAACGCGCCCACGGAACTGCTTTCAAGCGGGCAACGCCGATCGGTTTCTCGCAGAAGTCGCATACGCCATAGGACCCGTTCGCGAGTCGCCCCAAGGCATCGTCGATCTCGAGGACCGTGGAGCGCTCGGTGTCGGAAAGGGCCAGATTCAAGTCTTGGTCGTTGGCGCGGTTCGCCCGATCGACGAGGTCCTCGCTCCCTTCATCCGCGGCCGCTTGTCCAACTTTCAAGTCGTGACGATAAAGACTCAGCTTCGCCTCACGCTCGCGCTGCAAGCCCTCGAAGAGCGATTGCCGTAGTGCTGCGGTCAATCCCCCATTTGTCCCTTCTGTCATTCTTGCTACGGCCATCTCGAACCTCCCCGTTAGACGCCGATGAGGTGTTGGGCGTTGCGACCGCCGCCCGCCCGAGTACCGATCACAACCGGGCGCGATGGTACTTTATTCCTTTTGCGATGGCCCTGGCACGGTAGATTTGCTCGTAGAGAATGAGACGCGCGAGTTCATGGCCGAAGGTCATCGGCCCGAGGCTCATGACCAGCTGGGCGCTGTGCGAGACCTCAGGATCGAGGCCCAGGTCGGAGCCGATGACAAATGCAATGGCGTGGGGCCAATCGCGCTCGACCTCGACCAAACGGGCAGCCAAGCGCTCCGAGCTCATGGACCTGCCGCCAACATCGAGGGCCACCAGCCAACACGGATCGGGCAGCGCGGCGACCAGCGCTTCGCCCTCCCGACGCCGACGTGTCGCGTCGGGGCCTCTTCCCCGGACCTGAACCGGCCGGTCGACGATTTCGCCGTGATGCGCGATCCGTTGACGATAGGTCGCACACAAGGCTTCCCAGTCGGCCCGCTGGTGCCGACCGGCCCACAAGATATGAATGCCGCGACCCACGGAATCAGCCTACAGGCGCGGCCGCTTCGGTATCCGACGTCATGTAGGTCTCCCACTCAGCGCCGAAGGACAACGACCGAAGATCGCGCATTCGGTCGAGGAAGATCACGCCGTTGAGGTGATCGAACTCGTGTTGGATGATGCGCGCTTCATACCCTTCAGCGCGCAGCTCGATCTTGGCACCCGTACCGTCGAGGCCAAAGACGCGCACCGCCTGGTGTCGTGGTACCAGGCCTCGAAGATCAGGGATCGACAGGCACCCTTCCCAGTCGTATACCAACTCCCCCGCCACGGGTTCGACCATCGGGTTGACCAGGACTTGCTGGGTCGGTTCGATGTCGGGTGCATCCGGATCGACCGCGAGATAGACGAATAGCTGAAGCCCAAAACCAACCTGTGGCGCGGCCAAACCCACGCCATCGGCGTCAAACATGGTCTCGAACAAGTCGTCGATCAACGCCTGCATCGCAGGGTCTTCCAGCCGAGCCGGATCGAGCACTTCGGCGGGGGTGCGCAGTGCGGGGTGTCCTAAACGAACGATTTCCAACTTTGACATGATGCCTCGACGGTCGCAGACGGCGGACGTTCGCTAGTTTAGTACGTGCACCTCTTGCCATGCGATACCTCCAGCAAATGGTTCGTCTCGCCCAGGCGCAGAGATGAGCTGCTCGCGCTGAGATGGTATGTTCGCACGGCGATGGCAGCCGAGCGAAGGGAAGAAGCACAACGTCGACGCCGGCGGCGGCACCTGATCCGAGGCCTGCTCATGGGTGGTGCGGCGGTGGGCCTGCCGGCCCTCGCGAACGCACTCGTTTCTCGTCGCGCCCAGAAGCTCCTGCGCGTCAAGTGGGGCACTGGCAACCGCTACGCTTGGCGCCACGGTGAGATTCTCTTTCAGCAACTCGGCGACGGCGACCCCATTGTTCTCTTGCACGCGTTCGGCCCGGGCCACAGCAGCGTCGAGTGGCGAGCAACAGCTGAGGTATTGGCGACCGATCGTGCAGTATTCGCACCGGATCTTCTCGGCTGGGGCCGGTCCGATCGACCCGCCATTACTTACGATGGCGAGCTCTACATCCGCCTGCTGACCGATTTCCTCGAAGATGTGGTCCAGCGCCCTGCAACCGTGGTTGCCGCCGGCCTGCCGGCCGCCTACGCCGTGCAGGTCGCCGCTGACCGTCCCGAGCTGATCTCGACGCTCGCGCTCGTTGGCCCCCTCGGCATCGAGCGCGGTGATGACGAGCCCGACCTAAAGGACGCGGTGGTTCACCGGCTACTCCGGCTGCCCATCTTGGGCACCTCGGCCTTGAATCTCTTTACCAGCCGCGCCGGCCTCGGCAACTACTTGCGACGCGACGTTTTTGCGGCCGAGGAAATGGTCGACGAGGCCGTGATCGACGAACACTACCGAACCAGTCATCTCCCGGGAGCCCACACGGCGCTCGCCGCCTACCTCACGGGCTATCTCAACCATGGCGTCCGCAACGTGCTGCCACGTGTAGCACAGCGAACATGGATCGCATGGGGACGCCACACAGCCAGCCCGGCGGTTGAATCGGGCGACCTTTGGCTACGCGGTCTTCCCAATGCAGAGCTCGATGTGCTCGAGGCATGTGGTGCGTTACCGCACGCCGAATCACCAGCCGAGCTGTGTCGGAAACTCGATTACTTTCTCAGCTACAACACCGCGAACGGCTAGACCGATCGCGCGAGGAAAACCATGGCAGGGATTTTCAAAGCCTACGACATTCGCGGCATTTACCCCGATCAGCTCGACGAGGAGACAGCGCGCGATGTCGGCCGTGCCTACCACCAGATCCTTGCGGCCGAGGATCGCGCGCGCAGCAACGCCGTGGTCGTCGGACGCGACATGCGCTCCCATAGCACCCCGCTGAGTGACGCTTTGATCGATGGCCTGCGCGAGAGTGGACTCGATGTGGTGGACATCGGCCTCACCACCACCCCCATGTGCTACTACGCGGTGGGCAGTCTCAAAACGGTCGGCGGCATTCAGGTAACCGCGAGCCACAACCCCGCACGCTACAACGGCATCAAACTCAGCCTGAGTGACGCGCGGCCCGTGTCGGGTGACCACGGCATTCCCATGCTGGAAAAGATCGTTACCAGCGGCGAAGCCGGTGCGGCAACGGCTGATGCAACCCGCGGCAGCCACCAGACCCACGACATCATGCCCGCGTACCACGCGCATCTGCTCAGTTGTCTGCGGCGTCCCGAAGGCGCCAAACGCCTGCGGGTGGTGGTTGATGCCGCCAATGGGATGGGCACCTTGTACCGCGAGCTGCTCGAAGCGGCTGGGATCGAGTTGTTACCCCTCTACTTCGAGCTCGACGGCTCGTTCCCGAATCACGAGGCCAACCCGCTCAAGCTCGAGAACCTAACCGATCTCATCGCCGAGGTTCGTCGTACCGGTGCCGACCTCGGTGTCTGTTTCGACGGTGATGCCGACCGCGCGGCGTTCGTTGACGAGACCGGCGAGCCGATCGGTAGTGATCTCGCAACGGCCCTGATCGGCGGCGAGCTCTTGGAACGAACCGGTGGCGGCGCGGTGGTTTATGACCTGAGGTCATCACGGGCGGTGGCGGAGTTCATCCGTGAACACGGCGGCACGCCCTTACGCGAGCGTGTCGGCCACTCGTTCATCAAGGCCACCCTCCGACGCCACGACGGCATCTTCGGCGGGGAGCTTGCGGGTCATTACTACTTCAAAGCGAACTACACCGCCGACTGCGCCATCATGGCGGTCTACGAGATGTTCAACCTGCTCTGGAAACACCAGCAACCACTCTCCAAGCTGGTCGCACCCTTGCTGCGCTACGCCAAGAGTCCCGAGACGAACTTTCAGGTCGCCGACAAACAGGGCAAGATCGACTTGCTCGGCGAGCGCTACGCCGATGGTGAGCGGGACGATCTCGACGGCATTACCGTGCAGTACCCGGATTGGTGGTTCAATGTCCGACCTTCGAACACCGAACCCTACTTGCGCTTGGTCGCCGAAGCCGCAAATCAAGCCCTACTCGACGAAAAGATGACGGAACTCGTCGGCCTCCTCGGCGACCCGGTTTAGCCACATCCTGCCGCCCGGCCCATCCCGCGTCCGGGCGGTGTCGAGGTCAATCGCGGCTGTTGAACAGGCCGGCGCGCATCAAGAAGTAGAGCAGTGTCACCAACGTCGACACCGCCGCCGCGACGTAGGTCAACGCGGCTGCATTGAGGACACGCGAGACGCCCTCGCGCTCCTGCTGGGAAACAATGCCGTGCTCGAAAGCCAGCTTCTTCGCCCGAGCCGAAGCGTCGAACTCGACGGGAAGGGTGACCAGCTGGAAGATCAGCACGGCCGAGAACAAGGCAGCTCCAACGTAGACAATTCCGGCCGAGCCCATCAACAGGCCCACGAACATCGCGCCCATACCCAACTTGGAACCGATCCCGACTGTCGGGACCAAGGCCGATCGGAGCCACATGGGCTGGTAGCTCTGCGCGTGTTGAATCGCGTGGCCCGCTTCGTGACAGGCCACACCAACAGCGGCTACGGACGGTTGACCATAGACCGGCTCAGAAAGCGCAAGCTTCTTGGTTACCGGGTTGTAGTGATCCGAAAGCACCCCGCGCGTGGAAACGACCTCGACGTCCGAGATTCCAGCGCGGTCGAGCAGTAGCTGTGCCGCTTGCGCACCCGTCAATCCACGCGCGGTACGAACCTTGGCGTATTTCTGAAATGCAGAGCGCGTGCGGCGACTCGCCCACATGGCAAGCAGCATCGGGGGAAGCATGAACAGCATGTACATCGGATCGAACAAAGCAGTACTCCTTCGGGGGGGTTCGGCTGCGGATGCGGGGCGCCGCCATCCAGTACAACGGGAATCGACGGGCGCCTATTCCGCACCGCACGCCGGACGATCAGCTGACCTCCTCTCGAGATTCTTGACGAAAGTTAGACCCATTTCGTCAGGTTCTGTCGGCGCAACCTTGGCCGACGCGCCGTTTCGACCGCCTCGCCCTCAGGGCCCAGTTCGACGATCGCCTCCGTGCGCCGGATGGAGCAGCGCGTGTTCACTGGCGCGGGTCGCGAGATCACGCACGATCCGAGTTTCGTGCAGGACCCCTTCGGTGACGGCAACCGCCAGGCTCGGCTCACCGCTTTCGGCGACCCGCTTCGCGCGCGCCAAGGCAACCTGCAGGGCACCAACGTCACGCTGCATCATCGCGCGCTCGTGCGATGTATCGCGTCCGACCGGAAAACCTCGAACCAATTCCGCGACCTCTGCCAGCTCTCGCTCTGCCCGCTCAATCCCCTCGCGAGCCAACCGCTCGGCCCCCCGTCGCACCTGGGCGCGCTCGTGGCGCGCCCGATCGAGGTGACTATGGGCGTCGTCGAGCAACCGGCCCACGCGCCGGTACGTGCGCAACGCCCACGATCGAGCCCGTTGGCCCTCGATCTCCGTCTGCGCTTCCTGCCACAGTGCAGCTGCCGCGTCGAGCTCCCGCCGAACCGGCCCAGGCTGATCAAAAGAGCGTTCAACCGCCAGTTCCCGAGCCACCGTCATCAGCCTGCTGTGCGGTTGGCTCCCACAACTCCCCCAGAGAACCATCCCCAGCACGAGACCCGATACGTATTCTCGAACGTGTTTTTGATACAAAAGCATCTTCATCACCTCTTAGTGATGTCACGGTACCATTATTTTAGTCGATGATCCACTCCTTCTTCCACGTCATCCAGTCACATCATGAAGAGTCGACAGCAGGCGGAGTGGCGAGAAAGGGCTCGAAACAACGTCGGCAGCGAGCCTCGTATGCGTCGAGGTCGCCCACCTGAACCTGCTCTTGCCCACCAGCGATGCGCTGGCTGTAGTGCGCTGGTCCACCACAACGCACACAGATCGCGTGCATCTTGTCGACGAATTCGGCGACCGCCATCAAGGCCGGCATTGGGCCAAAAGGCCGCCGCAGATAGTCCTGATCAAGCCCCGCAACGAT
Source organism: Candidatus Multivoradales bacterium (assembly GCA_965250305.1). Taxonomy (GTDB): domain Bacteria; phylum Acidobacteriota; class Thermoanaerobaculia; order Multivoradales; family J023; genus J023. The sequence continues at coordinate 1,032,229 of CBDFNS010000020.1, forward strand.
CACCCGCAGCCCAGCGTCGGCGAGCTCCATGGCCAAATCCACCAAAGCCATGTCGAAGAACTGCGCTTCGTCGATACCGATGACTTGAACGCCCCAATGGAGCTTCAACCGCAGATCGGCGGTATCGGAAACAGAAACCGCATCCAAGGCTCGGTTGTCCCGCGTGACCAGCTGTTCGGGCGCATGACGGGTATCGGCGTCCGGCTTGAACACTTGCACCCGCTGGCGTGCGATTAACGCGCGACGCATGCGCCGAACCAGCTCTTCGCTCTTGCCAGAGAACATGCCTCCGGCTACGACTTCGATATGACCGCGAGATCGTTCGTCCATTCCGTCTCCGTCGAATCGCGCATGGTATCGCAAGCGATGGCCACGGGGGTGCCTGTCCTACCTGGATCAATGCCCAAAAATTGTGTGGATTCGCTCGATCGTCAAGCCAGCCACCGATTCGACCGTGCGATCCGCGGCAACAAGTTCTTCGAGCGGATAGGTCTGGGCGACGCCGAGGGTTGCCAATCCCGCGTCAGCCGCCGCTTCGAGCCCCGCGGGCGCATCTTCAATCGCCAGAACCTCGTGCGGGTGCAGCAAACGGGTGGGCAGAGGTGGCTGAACGTTCAGTCGTTCGAGCCCCACCAGGTAGCCAGCCGGATCGGGCTTGCTCGCCGCCACGTCTTCTGCGCCAACGATGGTCTTGAAACAGTGGTGCAGACCCATTTGCCGCAGGGCTCCATCGATCTCATCTCGCAACGCACCACTCACGACCCCAAGCGTCAGATCAGCCTCATGGCACGAACGAATCAGCGATTCAGCTCCGGGGAACACCGGGTACCCATCTGCCCGCACGCGCGCAAGGTAATAAGCGGCCTTGCGGGCAATCAAGCGGGGGATGAGCTCCGGTTTCAGCGGTGAGCCGGCCCGCGCCAATACCGCGGTGAAACAGCCCCGGTCGTCGAAACCCAGGTACGACGAAAAGTACTCTTCCTCGGTCAGCGCGATACCTTCTTCGCCCAGAACTTTCTGAAACAGAGCGAAGTGAAGGGGCTCGTCGTCGACCAGCACACCATTGAAATCGAAGAGAACTGCTCGAATCATTGCGACATGATACCGGTTGACAGCCAAGAACGCCGAGGGCTATGTTTGTTGGTAGGGCGTCGATCTCGGCGCCCGCGACTGTGCGATATCTCCGAAAGGAGCCCGAAAATGGAACAGATTGTCGAGACCCACACCACGGAACACCCCGGTGCCTACCAACCCGTAACCATCACGCCCAAAGCGGTGCGAATGGTTGAGATTACCCGTGAAGAAGAAGGTATCGAGGCAGGATACGGCTTGCGCGTCGCCGTTCGTGGCGGCGGTTGCAGTGGCTTTGAATACGCGCTCGACTACGAAAACGAGCCCCGTGACACCGACCTCGTCTACCAGCAAGGGGCGTTGCGGGTCTTTGTCGACCCGATCAGTGCTCGATACCTGGATGGCACGGAGATCGACTACGTCATGGGTTCTTCCGGCGCTGGCTTCAAGTTCAACAACCCGAAAGCCGTCGGTTCATGCGGCTGCGGCTCGTCATTCTCCGTCTGAACGCCCACCGCAAAGGTGCTGAGGAAAGGGCCGGCAAACGCTGGCCCTTTTTGCATCCAGGCAGCTCTCGGGTAGATACTCTCTTCGCCGTCAAGCTGGATCGGGAAGTTTGTAGAAGCGATTGGTATCGTAGTCGACGTCATGTTTGAGCATGGCGTGAATGGCTACGAGTAGCTTTCTCATGACGGCGACGACTGCCTGCATGGGTGCCTTTCCCCGTCGAAGTAGGTGTTCGTAGAATGCCTTGACGGAGATCTGGTATTGGATAGCGACTAGGGCTGGCATGTAGAGGCCGGCTCGTAGGTGGGCGTTTCCTGCTTTGGTGATCTTGGGTGCCTTGTGGACTGTCTCACCGGATTGAAAGTGGCGTGGGTCCAGGCCAGCATGCGCGACCCACTGCTTGGCGGTCATGCCTTCGGGCAGGGCGAGGATCTCGGCAAGGATGTGCAGCCCCGAGACGGTAGCGATGCCCTTGATCGTGATGAGTCGCCGCATCGCATTTTGAAACGCGGGTGTTCGCTCTACGAGCTTCTGAGCCAGCTTCTCGATGGAGCTGATGCGCTTGGTGAGTTGTCGAATGGCAAGCTGGATGTCGCGTCGCACGAGTGGCGAGAGTTCATGGGTAGCCGTGACTGCATGTAGACGGTTCTTTTCGGCTGTTCTGGCCTTGACGAGGCTCGCGCGTCGTCGCAGGAGGGCGCGGAGTTCCAGGGCTTCCTTAGAAGGCGGCTTCCAGGGCTGGAAGTCCATGCGACGCGCATATTCGAGCAAGACTTCGGCATCGGCGGGGTCGGTCTTTGATCTCTGCTTAAGCGCCTTGGCGAAGTTCCGAGCGACGCGAGGGTTGAGTACCATGACCTCGACATTGGGTGCCCTGTGAAGGGCCAGAGCGAGGTCGAGGCTGTAGACCCCAGAAGCTTCGAGCACAACGCGGGCGATCGGCCCGCACTTACTTAGGCGTCGGATCAGCTTTCCGTGCCCTGCAGGTGTGTTGCCGTATGTTTGAACGTTGGGTGTTGCATCGGTGCGTACGACAAAGGTCTTGGCACTGACATCGATCCCGGCAAACAGCCGGTCTTGGCTGATGGTCATGACGGTCTCCTCGGATAGAATCCGAAGGCGGCTCCCCGACCCTGTACCATCGCCTGCCAAGCTTGTTCATGCAGGCTCAGAGGCACTCAGATACTCCTCGGCATCGGCGAAGAGGGCGGGGGGTCGATCTACATTCAGGCTCGAAGCCTCGCGGCCGGAACGACCTCCCCGCCTCCGGAACGTCCTCTCCCCCCCGCGCCACCGCGAGGGGAGCTGCGGGAGGTTCTCGCGTTCCACTGCGGTCGCGATTCGAAGGTTCAGTCTCGTGAAAGACCTGGCCCGCCCCTCCCGCAGCTCCAATATACAAGCGGCCGGACCTCTAGTGCTCTGGACGCAGCACGCTGCTGTAGAGCACGGCAGCGACCACGGCACCGAGGATGGGACCGACGAAGTACACCCATAGGTCGTGGAAGTTGCCCGTCGCGACCGCCGGCCCCAAACTGCGGGCGGGGTTGAGGCTGGCGCCGGTAACCGGGCCGCCCATCAAGATCAAGGCGATCAACGTCATGCCGATCGCCATGCCCGCCTGTCCGCCCGCTTTGCCACTGGCGGCCGCGTTGAGCACGGCATTGACCAAGAAGAAGGTGAGTAGCGCCTCGAGCAAGATCCCTTGCCCGATCGAAACACCGCCCGCCAGCTGAGTAACGCCCAGACCGTTTCCCGCCCAGGGGGTCCCTCGCAAGACGAACCCCAGCGTCAACGCACCGACGATGCCACCCAAGAACTGCGCAACGATGTAGGCCGCTGCGCGGGTCGAATCAATCTGCTTGGCCAACAACATTCCAACGGTGACGGCTGGATTGATGTGAGTGCCGGAGATGGGCCCGTAGACGTAGGCAAGACCCACTACTACCATGCCAAATGCAAGTGCCACACCCACGAACCCACCGACGCCGACGACACCGGCGCCGACGCCAACAAAGACCAGCGCGAAGGTTCCGACGAACTCAGCGACCAAGGCTGGTGAGAGTCGACTCGCCACAAGACTCCTTTCTCGAAAACCAGCTGGTCGGAATAGGCCGACGTTGTTTTTGGGTCCCAATCGATCCTATATCGAATCACGATCAAACGGCAGAGCAACGATCTTTGCACCCTCTGTCTCCCCAAAAGCCAACTCGGTTCCAGGGTCAGCGCCCTTTCGGTGGACAATCGCCAAACCGACCCAACCACCGAGTCGTGAAGACCGAACAACACTCGTCATCCGCCCCACTGGTCGACCCTCGAGCGTCAGCTCGGCGCCAACCAACGTATCGATTGACTGTGTCTGGTCGTGAATCTGGAGGCCACGGAGGTGCCGCTGGACGCCACCACGGTAGTGGATGCGCGCCACCACCTCCTGTCCGAGGTAACAGCCTTTGGTGTAGCTCACAGCCTCTGCTTCCAAACCGGTCTCTTGGGGAAAGTTCTCCACACCAAAGTCGACACCGAAACGCGGTCGCCCTTCCTCGATCCGCACGGTTTCAAGGGCGCGGAATCCAGCCGGACGCGCGCCCGAGTCAATCAAAGAGCGGGTGAGTTGGGCAGCGTCACGTGTAGCGACCCAGAGCGTCCAGGCGGGAACACCGAAGCGACGTTCTCGGACCACCCGCACTTCGACTTGATGCACCCGCGCCTCGAGGTGGTTCCCTGCTGCCACTGGCAGCGCGTTTACTGCCGATAGCGCCGCAGCTGCGTCGGGCCCCATGACCGTCAACGGCACTCGGACGTCGGACCGCGACACGAAATCCACTTGATCCGCGATCCGGTATTGGCTCATGTGCGCGATCACAGTGTCGGCGTGGCCCGCGGGAAGCTCCAACCAAACGGCGTCGTCCAACAACAAGAGGGTGGCGTCCGCCAAGATCCGACCCTTGATCTGAGTGAAGAAACCGTAGGCTCCCTGGGACGGCCCAAGGTTGGAGAAGTCGCAGGTCACAAGACCGCTCAGGAACCGAATTCGGTCGGCGCCGGAAACCGTGACGCGCGACACCCACGAACGATCGACCAAACCAAAACCACTCCGCAACGCCTCGACCTCGGCAGCGGGATCACCGTAGTCGGCTGGTACTCGGTGCTCGGCGAACGTCGCAAAGCAGGCTCCGAGTTCCGTGTGCAGCTCAGCCAAGGGCATGGTTCTTGTTTCGAAGACCGGGGAAGTATCGCGATCACCATCGGTGCCGTTCATCGGCTTATTATCCATCGGACGATTCTATCGGCCATTCACCCGCCATCGACGAGCGCTATCATGACGCCATGATCGAGCCACGACCATTCTCGCTCGAATGTGAGGGCACCACCCTCTTCGGTGTCTTGCATGCCTCGCACCGTAATGGCCCCAGGCCCACCGTCGTGTTGTGCCACGGATTCAAGGGCTTCATGGACTGGGGCTTCTTCCCACCGCTCGCCGATCTGTTGGCCGCGCGGGGCTTCACCGTCATTCGCTTCAACTACAGCGGAACTGGGCAACGTCCCGGAGAAGACGCCGTGAGTGACCTAGACGCGTTTCGCGGCAACTCTCACAGCCAAGAGGTCGCGGAAACCCTCGCGGTTTTGAGCGCAACGGGAACCGAGATTGGCCCCGACATCGCCGACCCCGAGCGGATCGCGCTGGTCGGTCATAGTCGTGGCGGCGCGGCAGCGATCTTGACCGCGGCGGAGCCCTCCTTGGCAGGCCGCCTGAAGGCGTTGATCACCTGGGCTGCCATCGCCACGATCGACCGCTACGACGCCGAGGTCAAAGCACGGTGGCGGGACGACGGCGAGCTCTTGATCGTCAATGGACGGACCGGCCAGCAGCTGCCATTGGGCCTCGAGCTGCTCGACGACATCGAGCAGCGAGCCGATGCTTCCCTCGACCTGCTGGCGGCGGCTGGGCGCCGGTCCGCACCTTGGTTGGTGATCCACGGAACTGCTGACGAAACCGTTCGCGTCGACGATGCACACCAATTGGCGGCGGCGGCTGCCGGCGAACACGCCTTGCACTTGATCGAAGGCGCGGGCCACACCTTTGGCGCGCGCCACCCCTTCGCCGGTCCCACGCCGCACCTAACCGAAGCGTTCAATGCCACGCAGACCTGGCTACGCCGTCACCTCGGTTGAGGATCATCCAGCCCTGCCGCGGGATCCCGAAAGCCACGGCAGGGCGGAACCCGCCGCCACAAGATCTTCAAACGCCCAATCGGCTCCCACTTCGTAGAGGCGATCGACGGCAGTAAAGCCCGTGCCCACGCCGAGCGATGGCACCCCATGGGCCTGGGCGCAGGCCACGTCGAGCTCGCTATCGCCGATAATCACGGTATCAGATGGGGCAAAGCGGTGACCGGTGGCCGCATGGGCGCGCGCCCATGCGGCGGGTACCAGGTCGGGACGATGAGGCCCGTCGTCACCGAAAGCCCCGAACCGAAAGAACCCCGCAAGGCCGAGACAGGCCAGCTTGACGTCGGCGCACGGTCGCCAGTTGCCTGTCAACAGGCCGATCGTGATCTCGGAGCGGTCCCTTAGATGGGTTAACAGTTCGATCACACCCGGTAGCAAGGTCATGCCCTCCGTTTGCAGACCCGCGGCCAAGCGGCGGCTGTACACCGACCGCATCCGCTGCATCCCCGCGTCCAATTCGGCGTCGCTGAGCCGATTCTCGCGCACCAGGTCGGTGACGATCTGTGGATCGGTCTTGCCCGCGAATGCGTAACCCTCGAGACTGGCAAAAGTCCCGAAGACTTCCTTCATGGCCCCCTTGAAGATCGGCCGCACCTGCGACCCACACCGCAGGAGGGTGCCGTCGATGTCGAAGAGTAGAAGCTTCACGATTGTGGGCGCCAACGCGGCGCCTTCTTGGTTGCCAAGAAGGTTGAGATGCCGTGACGGCAGTCGTCCGTGGCCCGGGCCTCAGCGTTGGCTTGGGCGGCGTGGTCCATGGCGTTGTCGAGACGCATTCCAACGACGTCGAGCAACAAGCGTTTCGTGCGCGCGATCGACTCGGAACTCGCACGCCCAAGAATACCGGCAGCAAGCCTTTCACCTGCCCGCGCCAATACGCAGTCGCCTGCGTCGTCATCATTCGCGGTGGGCTTCGCCGCGGCCACCACCCGATTGATCAGCCCAATCTCGAGCGCCTTGTGGGCATCGATCATCTGAGGATCGAGCAACAACTCGCGCAGATCCCGACCCTTGACCCGCAACGGTAGATACGTCGCCACCAACGCTGCGACAAAGCCAATTTTGACCTCGCTGTAGAGAAACCGGGCATCGTCCGATGCAACAACGTAGTCGTTGGCGGTGGCCAAGCCGCATCCGCCCGCTACGCACGAGCCATGCACCAGGGCGATGGTCAACGCATCCTGCCGCAAGATCGATGCGAACAGGTTGCGCAGACGTGTCGAGTCCGCTCGATTCTCGTCCGGTCCAGCATCACGCAGGCTTTCGAGGTAGGCCAGGTCTGCACCGGCCGAGAAGTGCTTGCCCGCACCGCGCAGGAGCACCGCACGGATCCCCTCCGCACGCAAGGGATGGCCATAGAGTGCGGTGATCTCGTCGACCATCGCAGGGGACAGCGCGTTGGCCTTGTTCGGATTGTCGAGGGTGACCCACAAGAGGTCGCCATCCCGACGGACTGCCAGCGCCTCGAAGGTTCTCCCAAAGATCTCCGTCACGACGTGGGTCCGGATTCGAGCAAGGCGTCCGGAACCTCGACCTGCATCTGCAGCAAGCCCTGGCCATGGGTCTTGCCTTGAGCATCGGTAAGGAGACTCTCGGTACCACCGCCACCCAACGCGTCATGCAGGATGAAGTTGAGCGCACAGAGATTGGGAATCTCGTAGCGATCAACGGGCCCACGACAAAAGCCCTTGAAATGGGTCTTGACCCGCTCGGCCGTTACTTCGGCGAGGATTACGTCGTAGAAGCGAGCATGGTTGGCAATCAAGCCAACATTGCTGGCATCACCCTTGTCACCTGAGCGCGCGTGGGCAATCCGGGAAAGCGGTACGTTCATGTAGCTGGCTCCGTCACGTCACTTGTCGGATTCATTACTGGCTTCAAACCTCTTCGACCGAAACCTTGAGATGGCGCTCGACTTCCTCGCGCGCCAGGAGCGCCGGCCAATAAGCCACCACCCGTTGAGGCTTGGGGCGCCCCGATGCAAAGCCGGTAACGCCCGGCGGTCCCGCGGTCACCAATGGCGCGAGCTCCTTGCCAAAACGCTCCACCTTTTTGTAGTCCGCATCACGCACACCCAGGCGCAGAACCACTTCAGCAGGCTCATCAGGACTCGGCATGACCCCCGGCAGGCATACGCCCGTACCAACGACCTCGACCTGCCGACAATCCTTGGGGAACACGACGCCGGCACGCTCGAGACGCCGCCAAACGATGTCGGCGCACAGGCGCGCTTTCTCTTCGGCGCGGGGCCCGGTGACCGTCAACTGCCCGGACGCCTTGAAGCCAGCGAGATACGACGCGCTCACCTTGAGGAACGGTGTATTGGGTTTGCCGCTGATCCCGGACACCCGCACGCGGTCTGGTCCGTCCTGCGCCAGTTGGACCGACGTGAAGTCGGCAATCACATCGGGCGTAATGTACTCACGGGGATCGCCCATCTCGTACAGCAACTGCTCGGCCACGGTGTCGACGGTTACCATGCCGCCCGAACCGGGCTGCTTGGTCACGAAGAAGGTGCCGTCATCGTGGGCTTCCACCACCGGATAGCCAACATTCCAGAGATCGGGTACCTCCCACCAGCGGGTAAAGTTCCCGCCAGTGCACTGCGGTCCACACTCGATGATGTGCCCGGCGATCGTGCCTGTCGCCATGCGGTCCCATTCACCTGGACGCCAACCGAATTCGTGCATCATCGGCGCCAGGGCCAACGCCGTATCCGTGACCCGGCCGCACAGAACGATCAACGGATCCTGGCGTAACGCTTCAACCACGGGCTCTGCGCCCAGATACGCATTGGAACTCGACATCTTGGACAGGTGATCGCCCAGGGGCTCCCCCGTATCCATGTTGTCGAATGTTTGGCCGGCAGCCACCATGTCCGGCATGCGGGCCAACAGGTCGTCGCCTTCGACGACGCCAACCCGCACCCCACTGACTCCAAGTTCCCGCGCGACCTCGAAGATCTTCTCTCGACACGCTTGCGGGTTGAGACCACCCGCATTGGTCAAGATCCGCACGTTGCGCTCTTTCAGCTCCGGCAACACCCGACGAATGAAGCCAATGAAATCGCGCGCATAGCCCGCGCTCGGGTCTTTGAGCTTCTGCCGCATCATGATCGACAGGGTTACCTCGGCGAGGTAATCCATGCCGATGTAGTCGACTTCGCCGCCGCGTAGAAGGTCCACGGGCGCGTCGACATTGTCGCCCCAGAAGCCTTGTCCGTTACCGATTCGAATGGTCTTCACGTGCTGGTTTCCCCCTTGATCTCGGTCCTCAAGAGTAGCATCAGGCAGGTTTGATCACCGATGTCCTGTTTCAGGTCTGGAGCACGCCGGTGCGAAACGCCGGGATGTCTGGGTTGCATGCGACACAAGCGAGACCGCGTGCGAGCGCTTCGCGCGTCTCGACCGGATCGATGATGGCGTCGACCCACAGGCGTGCGGCTGCGTAGCGCGGGTCAGCGGCATCTTCGTAGCGTGCCTGGATACGGGCCAGAAGCGCTTCCTTCTCTTCCTCGGTGACCTCGTCGCCGCGGTTCTTGAGCTGAATACCGAGCAGCGTCTTGGACGCTTGGACGCCGCCCATCACCGCGATCGCCGCCGAAGGCCAGGCGAACACGAAACGCGCACCGTAGGCCTTGCCACACATTGCGTAGTTGCCAGCCCCGTAGGAGTTGCCCACGAACAACGTCATCTTGGGGACGGTCGAATTGGCGACCGCATTGACCATCTTGGCGCCATCTTTGATCAGGCCACCGCGTTCGGCACGGCTACCGACCATGAAACCTGTCACGTCTTGCACGAACAACAGCGGGATGCCTTTTTGATTGCAAAGCTGTATGAAACGCGCGGCCTTGTCCGCCGAATCGGAGTAAATAACACCACCGATCTGGAGCTCACGATCACGCTCGCCCGTGCCTGTTTTGCGATCAACGATCGCTCGCTGGTTGGCGACGATTCCCACGGGCCAGCCGTCGATCCAGCCGGTACCGCAGACAATCGTCCGACCGTAGGTCGCCTTGTACTCGTCGAATTCACTCTCGTCCAGTAGGCGAGCAAGCAACTCGCGAACCTCGTAGGGGCGCGACCGATCAACCGGTACCAAGCCGTAAAGCTCTTCGGCAGCGAGCTGCGGCTCCTTTGGCTCACGGCGGGCGAACGCGGCGGTCTCGGCCGGCGCCAGCTGAGACAACTGACGCCGCATGGTCGCCAGGCACGTTGCATCGTCGGGATGGCGATGGTCGACCACTCCGGAAATGTCACATTGCACCAGCGCGCCACCCAATTCCTGATTGTCGATCTGCTCGCCAATCGCGGCGCGGACCAGATGCGAGCCGGCGAGGAAAATCGATCCGGTTCCCTCGACGATATGCGACTCGTCGCTCATGATCGGCAAGTACGCCCCGCCCGCAACGCACGATCCCATGATCGCGGCCATCTGGTAGATGCCCGCGGCCGACAGTCTGGCGTTGTTGTAGAACGCCCGACCAAAGTGCTCTCGATCAGCGAAAATCTCGTCCTGCATCGGCAGGAATACACCTGCCGAGTCGACCAGGTAGACGATTGGCAGACGATTTTCGAGTGCGATCTCCTGCGCCCGAAGTACTTTCTTGCACGTGATGGGGAACCACGCGCCTGCCTTGACGGTCGCATCATTGGCGACAATCACCACATCGCGACCATGGACAGCGCCAATACCCACGACAACACCCCCTGCCGGGGCGCCGCCCACATCAGCGTACATGCCGTGGCCGGCCCACAAACCCAGCTCGAGAAAGGGACGATCTTGGTCGCACAGCGCTGCCACGCGCTCGCGCGCAAGCATCTTGCCCTTGGCCCGCTGGCGCGCCTGGCGTTTGGCGCCACCTCCTTCCCGAATGACCTCCGCTTCTTGACCCAACGCAGCGAGTGACGACCGCCAGGCCGCGGTATGGCGATCGAATCGGTCGTCGCGTTCAAGGGAACTTTCGAGCCTGGTCACGTCCTATCTCCAAATGGCATTGACCAACACGGTTCAAACCGTGCCAGGCGTGGTTCGTAGTGCATGGTACCGATTCTTTCGCCAACACAGGATGTTTTCGCTTCCAGGGAATGCCCAGGTTGACAACACGCCTTAGGCGATGAAAGCATCCGAAGGTTCGTCTTCCCGCCAGGTAGCGTATTTGATACGCGGACCACATTGGCGTCATCTCAGGGAGTTTCCGACATGCCTCGATTGGATCGTCTCACCATACTCGCCCTTCTTGCGCTCCTCATGGCCGCAATCAGCCTACCGGCCTTTGCCTACCTCGACCCAACGTCCGGCAGCATGATCTTGCAAGCGGTTCTGGGTGGATTCGCGGGCGCCGCGGTGGTTCTCAAGCTCTACTGGCACCGCATCATCGGTTTCTTCGGTGGCAAAAAGCAGCAGCATGACGAGCCCCCTACTTGACGCGGGTTCCTTCCGAGATCGGCAAGGCCGGGTCTTCTACCACCACGACAACGTCTACCGCGCGCTGAGTCCAGCGGCGCGCGACGCCTGGCGTGCGCTTGCCACTACCGGCTTCTTCCGAAGCGCGGTCGACGCGGGCAGCATGGTCAAAACGACCGAGGTGGACCTGGCGACCAGCGAAGACCTTACGGCAGCCGACCTCGAAGCGTTGTCCCCGCGGTGGGTCGCGGCCCTCGAACATGAGCGAATCCCGTTCCTCTCGTATCCCTACGAGTGGTCGTTTTCGATGCTCCAAGACGCTGCGCGCCTGCAACTGGACTTGCTGCAAAACGCGCTCGCGGAAGGCCTGATCGCCAAGGACGCAACGTCTTACAACGTCCAGTTCCGGGGCGCTCAGCCGACCTTCATTGATATCGCTTCGTTCGAGCCATGGACCGAAGGCGAGCCCTGGGTGGGCTACCTCCAGTTCTGCCAGCTTTTTCTTTACCCGCTCCTGCTCACCGCCTACCGCGGCATCCCATTTCAGCCTTGGCTCCGGGGGTCGCTGGACGGCATTACGCCCGAAGACTGCAACCGGTTGCTGACACTGCGGGATCGCGTGCGCCCTGGCGTTCTCGCCGATGTCTACCTCCAGGCGAAACTTCAGGCCAGAACCTCCGGTGGCGACCAGCACGTACGCGATGACATGCGCAAAGCTGGCTTCAGCCGCGCGATGATTCTCGGGAACATCACGCGTCTCGCCAAGGTCGTAGCCAAGTTGAGCTGGCAACAAACCGCGTCGGAGTGGGCCGACTACGCTGCGGACAACTCCTATGATGAAGCGGCACATGCCGCCAAGGTCCGCTTTGTCGAAGCCGCCGCTGGCGAAAGGCGCTGGCCGCTCGCCTGGGATTTGGGCGCCAACACCGGTACCTTCAGCCGCCTGATCGCCCAGCAGGCCAACGCCGTGGTTTCGCTCGATATTGATCACCTGGCGGTGGAACGACTTTACCGCCAACTTCGCAAAGACGGTCCGTCCAACATCCTGCCACTGGTGTTCAACCTCGCCGATGCCTCTCCGGGACTCGGTTGGCGCAACCGCGAGCGCAAGACGTTGGTCGAACGGGGACACCCTGATTTCGTCTTGTGCCTGGCCTTGATTCACCACCTGGTGCTGCGCGCCAACATCCCACTGCCCGACGTTATCGGCTGGCTCGGGACGCTCGACACCCACCTGATCATCGAGTGGGTCGGCAAGGATGACGCCATGGTCAAGCGGTTGTTGCGAAACAAGGAAGACATCTACGACGACTACACCCTCGAAGGGTTCGAAAAAGCGCTCAGCCATCACTTCGAGGTTGTTCGTCAGGAGTCGATCCACGACGGCACCCGCCGCCTCTACTACGCCCGCCCACGCGACTGACCATGGTCGGCCTCCGTTTGTCGCTGGCACGAGCACTGACTGGAACACTGACTGGAACACTGACTGGAACACTGACTGGAACACTGACGGAAACACTGGCGGCTTGGCGTTGATCGTCGCGACCTCGGTCACGGAAGCAACGATGCTCCTGACGGTCATTGCAAGAGATCGTGCCTGCCGCTCGCCATCAGGCGCTGGTACGATCACACCATGATTCGCGTCCGCGTTGTTGCGTTTGCCTCTGCCGCCGACCTCATCGGCGCACCCGAAGTCACCGTCGAGTTGGCCGCCGACAGCACGCTGGCCGATCTTCGTCATACCCTCGAGAGCCAATTCATCGGACTCACCGACGCTTGGCCTCGGCTGGCAATCGCCGTGAATAGCCAATTGGTCCGCGGTGACGAGACGCCGCCCTTGGCGGACGATTCGGAGGTCGCGCTCCTGCCGCCGGTCTCAGGTGGCTCGGAAGCTGCGTTGCACCCCTTGGTGGACAACGCGATCGATGTTGATACCGTGTGCCGCGCGGTCGCCGGACCCGGGCGCGGTGCCACCGTTCTTTTCCTGGGAACCGTACGCGATCATCATGGGGGGCGAGCCGTCGAGCGACTCGACTACAGCGGCTACGCTCCCATGGCGGCGACTGCCCTGCGGCGTATCATCGGCGAGCTCGAGGCTGCGGCTGACGGCCTCCGCGTGGCAATCGTTCACCGGCTCGGCGAGGTCCCTCTCGGCGAGCCGAGCGTGGTCATCGCAACCGCGTCTCCCCACCGGCAGGAAGCCTATGCGGCTAGCCGGACGGCGCTCGAACGACTCAAGCGTGAAGTGCCGATCTGGAAACGAGAGCACTACAAGGACGGCGAAATCACTTGGCGCGAGGAAGAGCCGCTGACAGCCACCCAACCATCGTGAGCTTTGGTCTCATGCGCTGGCTACTGCGGCTGGCCTTCTTGGCAACCGCCAGCTGGGCCGCCTTGAACCTGGGCAATGACGCGGTCTGGAATGCTCGCGCTTGCCACCAGCCGGCGCACCTCGAGAGTGCGCCAGGCCAATGGCGGGTTGGCAGCGCGACGTGGCAGCAATTCGCCCGCACTGCCGAGACGATCGCGAGAGTCGTTCCCCAACGCGAGCAGGTCGCCGTGCGCGCGCCGGCCGAACGGTGGATGCTCGTTTGGTTCACGGCCTACTTGCTCCCCCATCACAACGTGATTCCCATCTCTCGAAACCCCCAACCCGAGCTGGCGCCGTACACGGTCTCACTCGAGCAACCCTGGGGTCATCCCAAACTAAGACTGATCCATGAATCCGAGCATGTGTGGATCTATCGGCAGGCCGAGTAGTGATCGCTTCCATCCTTGTGCCAGTCCTTCCGTTCCTTGGGGTGGTCGGCCTGGCCGGCTTGCTCGGCGACGTCTGGTTCCGCATGGCTGGAGGACTGGTCGGCGGCACCAGCCAACTGTTCAACCTCTGGTTGACCATCCTCGGAGGACTCGCGACGGTGTACTTGTGGCTCTTGGCCCTCACCTTCGCCGGTATCAGCTGGCGGGCTTCAACCGTGTTGGCCCCCCTGATCTTGCTGGCTATCGGTGGTCAGGTCGTGCGGCGCCGACCGGTTGGATCGCCGATGGGCCGCCGCGCGCCCGACCTCGGCGACCTGGTCACTCTTGCGGCGCTTGCAATCTTGGGTGTCCTGCTAGTCAACGCCTGCTTGACTATGTCGGACTTTGTCTTTCACTGGGGTTTCAAGGCCCACCGGTGGTGGCTGGGCCAGGGCATCGATTTCGCGGCCCTCACAGAACCGTGGAACATCCCTCGTCATCCGGACTACCCCGGACTGGTACCCGGCCTATTCGTGGTGACCGCGATTCTCCACGGTGGGTTCGCCGAAGTGCCCGCCATCGCCTGGACCCTGTTCTTCGTCGCCGGCTGCATGGTCGCCGCACGCGCGGCACTTCATACGGCGATCCACGACCCCTGGTTGCGCCAGGCTACGTTGGCGATCATCGCCACAACCGTCGCCTTCATGACGATCTCCTACCGCCTCGGTGGTAGCCCCGATCTGCTCATGGCAGCGGCCATGGCGTCGACCATCGCCATTCTGGTGGCCCCACCCGATGATCGCCATGACGCCCCCATCGGTTTGATCACTGCCGTCGCTGTGGGCACCAAGGTCGAAGGAACACCGTTTGCCGCGTTGGCAATCACGGTTTACCTCGTACGGCGCTACCAGGCAGGTGCGAACGAAACGGGCCCCAGGGTGACATGGCCCATGGTCGCACGCACGGTCCTGCCTTCGCTGGCGGTTGCACTCCCGTGGTGGTGGTTGATCGCACACCACCACCTTTCGGTCGAGGCACGCGGCGGCGGCTTCGCACTGGACCGATTCGGCGCCATCGCCAACGCGGTTGGCTCCAGTCTGGTCAACCCGGCTTGGCACGGCCTCGGGCTCGTGCTGGTCTTGCTGCCGATCGCATGGTTCGTCAACCGCACACGTGCTGCAGCGATCGTACTCACCGGACAGATTGCGTTCTATGTCTGGGTGTATCTGGACACACCATTCGATGCCGTGAATTTGGTGCATACCAGCGCCGTACGATTGATGTTGCACGTTTGGCCTGCAACCATGGCTCTCGTTGCCATCGCGCTCGATCACTTCGCGAGCCAGAACGGCGGCGCCGAAGAAGGCGTACGACCGGCGCGGTCCACTGGTACGATTCTGGGATGAAGACCCGCTTCGCCGCGAACGCCTGCACCGGCCACGCTCTCGCGGTGGCCGGCCTGGCATTCTGGCTCTCTTCATGCACCCCACCGCCCATCCAGAACGCCTGGCGCCACTACGACCTTTGGGAGCACGCACCCACCATCTTGAGACCTGCGGCGGAACGTCCAGAGCCATTCCGAGGAGAGCTCGACAGCATGCAGGGGCGCGCCATACGGGTGCTCAACCCGCTCGCTGGCGAAGTTCTCTCTTGGAAAATCGACCTTGCCGACAGCCCCAGCTTGACAGTTCGGACCATCGCCGAGGGTGGTCGCTGTTGGTTTCACATTACGGCCAAAGCTGATGGCGAAACTCATGAGCTTCTCCGCACCTCAGATCTCGCGCGCGGCCGCAACATTGCGCCCGAAGTCGGCATTGACCTCGGGTCCTTTGCTGGCCAGTCGATCGAACTGACGTTCGAGGTTGGTCCTGACGAAAAAAGACCCTGCCGGCAGGCACGCTGGGGCAGCCCTCGTATCGCTGATCGGACCTCGGTTCCCGCCCCGCATCGCGACGACCGTCCGAACCTGATTTTCCTGGGCATCGATACCCTGCGGGCTGATGCCCTGGGGGCCTATGGACGATCTCCGAGTGTTAGCCCCACGATCGACTTCTTGGCCAATCACAGCGATGTCTGGCTCAACGCCTTCACCAGCAGCAACAACACCAACCCGAGCTTCATCTCGTTGATGACCGGGCTCTATGCCAAGAACCACGGCATCTTCAACCTCATGTCGGGCTTGGCCGACAGCTACACCACCCTCGCCGAGGCATTGCACGGCGCGGGCTACGAGACCTTCGGCATTGCCGCCGCCACCCATCTCAGCACCAGTGCTGGCCTGGCTCAAGGTTTCGACACATTGATCGGTCCGCCCCGAGGCCAATTCTTTGCCGAAACGGTCGTTGATCGCG
Organism: Candidatus Multivoradales bacterium; assembly: GCA_965250305.1. Lineage (GTDB taxonomy): Bacteria > Acidobacteriota > Thermoanaerobaculia > Multivoradales > J023 > J023. The sequence continues at coordinate 1,048,533 of CBDFNS010000020.1, forward strand.
CCCTGAACTGGCTTGCGGCTCCCAAGAAACGGCCTTTCTTTCTGTTCCTGCACATGTTCGATGCGCATGTCCCCCATAATCCACCGGCCCGCTACCATCTCGGTCTGCGCCCCGATGGCCGCTTTGGACCACGGCCCGTTGACGCCTGGACCCCTTTCCGCGAAGTGGGCGGACGCAAATTCGATCGCCGGCCGAAACTCAACATCAGCGGCCACGTCGACCTCTACCCGGGTGAAGTCGCCTATCTCGACCGTCAACTCGATCGGCTGTTCGCTTACCTGAGTAGCCGCGGGATCGCGGACAATTCGGTCATCGTGTTGGTGGCCGACCATGGCGAGACACTGGGGGAACGCGGCAACTACTTCGACCACGTCGGCCTGCACGACAACACCACCCATATCCCGCTCATCATCCACTGGCCCGGTCAGACCAAGGGCCGCCGGATCGAGGGTCTCGTCCAGCACCTGGACCTGTTCCCAACCTTACTGCGCTACCTCGATGTCCAGGCCCCCGCCAACGACGGGCGCGACCTCATTGCCATGCGCGAAGAAGACCGTGGTCGACGGCTGGTATTCGCTCATCACGCCAATGACAGCGGCGCCATGGTGCGCGGCCCACGCTTCAAGTACATCGTCAACCAAAGCGACCCCTTGTGGGACATCGGCCCCTATTTCTACGACCTCGAGGCCGATCCCAATGAAACCAACAACCTCGCCGGCCAGGGCTGGGAGCAAGAAGCGGAAATGGCCACCCTCCTCCAACGCTGGCGCACCGATCGCCAAACCGGGGACGCCCCGGTCGCAATGCCCATCACGGAAGACGACCGCAAACGCCTCGAGGCCCTGGGCTACTCCAACTGAAGCGGCAGGCAAGGCTTACGGTCGGACGGCGACGATCATTCGAAAGCGACTTCTGCAACCTCTCCCGAACGGGTCGTCGTAATTCGGAGCTGATCGCCGAGCGAAATCCCGTACGAGCCGACCGGCAGCCCCTCGATGACGAGCGGAAGACCGGCGGACAAGCGTGGGCGCACGCCTAGTCGGCTCAATAGCATCGTCACGTCCCAGCCCGAAGCGTCGACGATTTGAGGAACACCTGAACGTTCCTCCGTTACCATCGTCAAACTGCCGGTGTCCCCGAGTGCGAGAATCGGCGCTTCGGCCATTGCTTCTCGCCAAGCCAACCAACCACCGAGGGCCCAACGGTTGAGCCCATGGACCGCGACCCGAAGACGAACCGGGAAGGGAGGATCGAGGCGTAAATTGGCGTCGCCGTCGCCGTCGGTGGTCAGGATACGAGTATCATCTTCCAACTCGACGAATACCAAGGCGCCCACCACGGGTGCGTGATTGGTATCGACGACGATGATCGTCAGACCGTCGTCAGTTGGCTCAAGAAGCGTCAGTAGAATCGGCGCTAGCGGCTCGCCCGGCACCAGGTCCACTCGCAGGGGGCGACTCTCGCGTTCGTCGCGGCGAGCTTTCACGAAGCGCTCGCCAGCTTCGAGCCCGGTGAAACGAAAGGTGCCGTCCTTGGCCGCAAACACAATCGCGCCCGACGTGGTCTCGCGAACCCGGGCACCGCCTGCGGGCTCACCATCCGCGGTCTCCACCCGCCCCGACACAATTTGTCCTGGAAAGTCCAAGGCCAACTCCACCGATTCACGTTCGGGGAGCTCGAGCGCGCGGGTCTTGGACAGGGAGCCTTCCCTCGGCGCCCAGGCCACCTCCCAGCGCCCGGGTCGCAGGGCTTCGGTAGCGAAATAGCCGTCTGGCGCCACGGACACATTTACCTGGGGACGCCCGGCGCCCAGAACATCTTGGCGCAGCAGGCCACCAGGGCTGGCCTGGCTCAGAATCATCCCTGGCGGCGCTTCGGCACCCGGTACCAACCAACTCAAGATACCCGGGCCTACTGGCTCGCCGGCCACGGTCACCGTGCCGGTCACCTTGAGGTCAACGGCCTCACAAGTTGCCTCGACGGTCTCTTCGTCGGCCGATACGTCCACCCCGGTCTCACACACCAAGTCGCCGCCCGCGAGCACGGTCACCGTCGCGGCGCCAGCCGGTACGTGGCGAAAACGCGCGCGCCCGTCGCGCACCGGCGCCGTCAGCATGTCCATCTCGAGCCAACGGTTGCCCAAATCGAGCCGTGCCAAGGCCCGGTCGAGGGCGGCGTCTCGACTCCCTCGAATCTCGACCGCGACCTCACTGCCGGCAAGCAACTCGATATCGCCCAAGTCGGTCTCGGGTTCATCTTCAACAGCCCCGAAGGCAAAATCGCGGCGAGCAAAAGTGGAACCCTCGATACGCAATGTCGCCGGCCCGGCTTCGAGACCCGAAATCCGGAACCGTCCATCGACATCGCTACGGGCGGCCAGTCGATCGCCAAAGGCCCAGGCGTAGAGTGGCTCGGCAGCGGCATTGCGTCTGGTGCTGATCTCCGCGCCCGCTACCGGCGAGCCATCGTCAGCACGCAGGAGGCGGCCAAAGACCGAACGGCCGAGCGGGGCAACGATGTCTCCCAGGTCCAGTTCGGTGCCCGGCAGCCCCGGCGCCAGTTCAACGACGACTTCGCGGGTGGCCGGCGAGGCAAGGGTCAGCAAATAGGCGCGAGCCGGCCGCAAGTCAAGCTCGAAGGTGCCGTCGGGCTCGATCGCCGGCCGCTCACTTCGGTTGCCTTGCTCGAGCAACAGAGAAGCATCGACCACCGGAGCCGCCTCGGCGTCTACAAAGCGCCCGATCACGCGAAACGCTGGCGCGAGCGTGAACTCGATCACCTCGTCGAACGGCGGCGCCAGCCGGCCAGTGAAAGGCAAATACCGCTGAGCACGCACTTCGATCGCGGTCGAGCGATCACGGGCCAAGCCTGGAACCGTCACCAAGCCCTCGGCGTCGGTTGTCCGCGGACGAATGCCTACGCCGCTGACCGCCGCGCCAGCAACCGGTACACCATCCGGGTCGATCACACGTACCATCGCTTCGACCGAGGCCTTGAGCACGATCTCACCAATGTCGAGACGCGGTTCTTCGAGCACCAAGCGTCGGCTTACCGGGACAAATCCTTGAAACGCCGCGCCGAGATGGACATCAGCCAGGGGCAGCGGCCCCAACTCGAACCGCCCCTCGACATCGGTCACGTCCCGGGAACGGATCAAAGCAGGGACATCCGGTCCGGGCCAGGCTTCCGCTTGCACTCGGGCGCCCACGACGGGTTGCTTTTCGGCGTCGACCAACCGGCCCGCGATCTCGCCACCACGTTCGAGAACCACGCGGGACGGCAAGTCCGCCACCGGACCCCGGGACGCGCCCGTCACGAATTTGGGCGCATTTACCAGCAACGCAATCCATGCTTCGGCAGGGAGCGAGCGCAGCGTGATCACCCCTTGTTCCGCCGCCAGCAGTGCCGTGCTGCGCTGTGCGCTACGACCACCCGCTGGGCGCTCGCGCACGATCGCAACCGGCCGCTGTACTGCGTTGCCCTCCAAATCCACGACCTCGAGCTTCGTTGTCATTGTTGGGACAACGCGCAAGGCAACAGATTCTTGTCCACGCCGCACGTCGGCCCACCATGAGCCTCGGCCTTCGCCCACCAACCGCAGCCGCCAAGCAATATCCGAGTCCATCGGTACCTGGACTGAGCCGCCCTTCGGAACCGGCCAGCGTGGCAACAAGCTCTCTGGCACCTCCTCCCACATCGAAGCCGGTGCCGCGATCAGCGCCAGATCGCCCGTCTTCTCGCCTTCGATTCCGACAACGCGGATCGCCAGGCGATCCAGATCGGCGTCGATCGGTTCAGGTGGCCAGTCACTCGGTTCGAATCGGCGCGGGAAGGTGTCGTCGGTCCAATGCCAGAGAAACCGCAAGTCCTCGACATCGGCTTCGTCCGGCTCCACCCTGACCATCGAGTACGTAGAGTCCCCGTGGGCGAGACAGAAGGAGCCAGCCAGTGCCTGCTCTCGAGACGCAAGCGAAGCAGACGCGATCGATAGGGCCACGATCAATGCCCAGCCAGGCCGGAACCGACATTCACTCATGGATTCCTCAGCGGTCAAACCGAGGGCATGCCCCCGTTCCCACCACCCGGTACACAGCTACTGCCGCCACCGCTCGAATCACCCACGCAATACGTCACCGAGCCACCACCCGATGACGTCGTGGTGCATTCGATACAGGTATGGCCAGAGGCGCCACAATAGGGATCCCCTTCCCAGATTACGACCTTACTGTCTTGATAGGTGTTGCAGGCGGCCCAGAGGTGGGCACCGTAGAGCGAAATCACCACAAGGATCACCAGGACTACTAGACGATGGACTCGGTTTCTGGGCATCATTGTCTTCATTTCGGTTTCCTTTTTTCGATTGTTGATAGCAAGATCCTAGAAATGAGCTGAGAGCGTTTGGCACCTCGCGGCGCGTCAATGCGGAGGCTCGTCCACCACCAGCTTCGCAACGAAGATGCGGCCTGGTTCCTCCGGGTGATCCTCGCTCGCTGCGCCGAGCGTTCGCGTGCGGGGCAGTGGATTCTCGCGTGATCCAAGCAAGAAGGCGATGCGTTCACCTTGCTGATCGAGCCCCAACCGGGCACGGCCGCTGCGGCTCTCGATCGGGATCGACAACACCTGCACGATAGCTTTGTCACCGAGCACATTCATTTGCCAACGGGTGATTTCGCCCTGCCGCTCACGAACGAGCACGGCCGGCTTCCCGTCGACAAAGGCAATGTCGTCAACCACCCTTCGGGCATTGACCCAGGCTTGCCGACTCTCGACATCGGCGGCAAAGCGAGTCCATTCTTCTTCGTTCAACTGGCAGCCACTATCGATTCCCGCCGCGGCACTCTCCCAGGTCTTCACCAACCGCCCTTCCGCGCTGTAGAGCTGCACGCCGTGCTCGGCTTGCGGAACCACCAAAAAGGAGCCATCCGCCGCGAAACGTACCGCGCCGGGCGCGAACAACGAGCACGGATCCATCGCCTTGGCACGGGCACCAGAAGCAGAGAAAGCCAGCGGTTCGAATCGCTGCGAATCGTCTTCCTGGACCGAGTCGGTTCGGGTCAAGTCCGCCAGCCAGAGGTAGGCACCATCTTGATCATAGGGCAGGGTGTCGCGCGTGCCCTTCTCCCCTTTTCGAATGGCGAGCGCTAGTAGTTTGTTCTGGAAAATGTCGAGGTCGGCAATGAGCTCGAAATAAACCTGATGTTGAAGCCCGTCGGCTTCTCGGGTTCGCCAGCCAAGGGAAAAAATCCCCGATCCTGCGGCCAGGTACCTGTCGGAAATACCCAACCGGTTCGGATGGGCAGAGGCTGTCCGCCTGTTTCCTTTCTCGATCTCCACCATGGGGACGGCGCTAGGGTTCCTGAGATCGACCTCGAACACACCAGCCCGCGGCGATGCGACCAGAACTTTCTCTGGCCCTATCCAACGCAGATCTCGTGACCACTCGAGAATCTCCGGCAGCTCGAACTCCTGTTGGACCTCCAACCAAGGGCCCGACACGGGTTCCGCCTGGCCGGACACGGCGAGGAAGAACACCGCCGCGAAACACGCACAAAGCACCCGCCACTGTGATCGGGATACCGTTTCTCGACTGTGACTCACAGCTCGCCTTTCTTGGTGCGGGCTCGTTCAGGGCCGATCGTCCCGAGCGCAATCAAACAGACGAATCCAATACAGAAAATCAATAAAAGAAGAGATAATCTCATTATTCAATAATCTCATTGCTACAACAATCAGTCAATCCAGAAAGATATATCACTATGATGCGGAATTAATTACGTTCATTCTCGATCGCCGCGGCCCACGCCCGAAAACCCTTATCCAGGACCTCCCAGGTCACGCCAAGCGCCGACCTCAGCGCTTCTCCCGACGGCGGCTTGCCGGCCGCAACACTGGCGAGAAACCGCCGTAGCCCCGACGCATAGCGCCCCAGATCGCCATCGACGAGGTAGCGGAGGAAGAAGCCACTCTGGGCGTAATACAGCGACTGACGGCCGTCGCGCAGAAACGCGTCGTGGTCGAGAGAGGTCAAGGCCTCGATCGTCGGCAGGGTATCGGCGGTGATCGCTTCTTGGACCTGACGCAGTGAAGCCCGACCGCCAAGCCATGTGACCATCTCGCCCGCTCGCCAAATCCGGCCACCGATCGCTTCCGGCTGAACCGTGCCGTCGAGCCCTACTTGGGCGGTGTCGAGCGCTTCGGCCAGACCCTCTTCGAGCCATGGCGGCAACGCGGGCCCCAGCGTCCGACGATTGAGCAGATGAACGACCTCGTGCACCAAGGTCGAAGCAATCGCCGCCAAGTCTTGACCCCCGACCCAAAGAGCGACGATTCCGCCCTCGGCGTGACCCGTGGCCCGCAAGCCATGGAGCGTCTGCCAATGCTGGCGGAACGCCTCATAGGCTGCTTCGTGGGCAAATACCACGATCGCGGCCCGTGGCTCTCCGATGGGCCGCAGTCCCCATCGCGCGACATAGACCGCCTCGATCGTGGGCGCAATGCGATCGAGCCAGCCTTCGAGAATGCCGTTTTGGTTGTCCGTGAACAGGGTATACGGCCCCAGCGTGCCGACCCGCTCACCCTCGAGCAGCGAGCGAGCCACCGCCAACCGCTCGGGGTCGGGAGGCTGGGGCTCGAGCGGCCCCGGAGGCTCGGGCTCACGGCCAAGGGGCGGTTCGCCCGGCGGTGCATCGGGTTGATGGATCCAGCCCTCGAGCGACCGTTCCCCGCGACGCTGGCGCCAGATCTTTCGCCAGTCGCCTTGTCGGTCGAGCTCCTTGAGGTTCGTGTAGGTGTCGAGCGTCACAATCGACCTCGCCTCCGTCGCCGGAGTCTCTCGAACAACGGTTCCCGGTGCCACCATGAGTGTCGCTCGCTTGTCGATGTGCGGTGGCGACACGACGATCCGTTGTGGGTCGAGGGCCCTCGGTTCTTGGTCTTGGGCAGCCACCGACGCCGGGACCAGCGGACGATACAAACGGTGGGCACGGGTGATCCAGGGCCCCACCAACGGCCATTTCATGGCCCGGTGAACAACCGGTGCATCTGGATAGTTGCTGGCCCACGCCGCCGCCAGAAAGGCAGCGAGCAGCCCGGCCAATACGACCTTGACGAGCCCGTTTCGGATCCGCCGTAGCCACCGTCTCGTACCGCGACCCATGATCTCTCTATTCTTCCATCCTGCTAAAGTCGGACGCATGCGATCCGTCACCAAGGCCCGAGCGTTCGTCCCGTGAGCTTCCACCAATTCACCGGAACCCAGCGCTACCTCGCGCCCGCGGACCTGCGTGACGCAACCAACGTTGCGATCGCGCTGGAGCGTCCGCTCCTGCTCAAAGGCGAGCCCGGTACCGGCAAGACCATGCTCGCCGAAGCCATGGCCGAAGAACTCGGAATGGAACTGATTATCTGGAACATCAAGTCAACCAGCAAAGCCCGTGAAGGTCTCTACGTGTACGACACCGTCGCCCGCCTCAATGATGCTCGTTTCGATGATCGCGACATCAGTGACATCGGCGCCTACATCAAGCTTGGCCCCCTCGGCCGTGCCCTGCGCGCGGAAAAGCGGGTGGTTCTGCTACTGGACGAGGTCGACAAGGCGGACATGGAGTTCCCCAACGATCTCTTGCATGAGCTGGATCGCATGAGCTTTCAGATCGACGAGACCGGCGAGACCGTGGTCGCCGAACAGCGGCCGATTGTGGTGATCACGTCGAACAACGAGAAAGAGCTTCCGGACGCGTTCCTGCGGCGTTGTGTCTTTCACTACATTGCGTTTCCGGACAAAGCACAGATGGCCGACATTGTGCAGGTTCACCACCCCGACCTGGAAGACGCGCTCTTGCAGCAAGTGTTGATCGCGTTCTATTGGTTGCGCGAGCAGCCCGAAGTACGGAAGCGCCCGTCGACGAGTGAGTTGATCGACTGGATCGCAGCGCTGCGGCGCGCGGGGGTCAGCACGGAGGCAATCGAAGAGAAGCTGCCCTTCCTCGGCGTCCTGCTCAAGCGCGAGCAAGACGTCGACGCTGTACAAGGACGCACGGTCGGTGATCGCATGCGACGTGTCCACTAGGTCCTAGACCCACCCACATCTTACGGATGAGCCAGATATTGAATGCTGAGCGAAGCCGGCAGAAAATCCCCCCCCCGCCCCCCCCTTTGAGAAAGGGGGGAGGACGGATCGCGGGTCTGGCTCTCCCCCTTTCTCAAAGGGGGAGTTGGAGGGGGATTTCTTGCACGGCCCTTCCAGCGAGCGAAACGGGGAGGCGGTCTGAGGCGGAGCCTCGTTGGGACTAGGCACGGATGTTCAACGACTTTTTTTTCCACCTACGCGCCTGCGGGCTCAAGGTCACGCTCACCGAATGGTTGATCTTGCTGCGCGCGCTGGCGCTCGGCCACGAACGCGCCAATCTCGCGGTCTTCTACCGGTTGGCGCGAGCGCTTCTGGTCAAGCGGGAAACGGAGTACGACCTCTACGACCGCGCTTTCTCCGCTTACTTCGAAGGTGTCGAGCACCAGTTCGACGTCGACGAAGAACTTCTGAACTGGCTGAAAGATCCCGTGCTGCCACGAGAGTTGACCGAGGATGAACGCGCCGCCCTCGAAGCATTGGACCTCGACACCTTGCGCGAGAAGTTTCTCGAACGACTGGCCGAGCAAGAAGAACGCCATGACGGCGGTAGCCACTTCATCGGTACCGGCGGGACCTCGCCATTCGGTCACGGCGGCACCAATCCCGCCGGGGTTCGGGTCGGCGGCAGTGGCGGCGGGCGGTCCGCGATTCAGGTCGCGAGCGATCGGCGCTACCGCAACCTGCGCGGCGACCGGATCCTCGATACACGCCAAATCGGGGTCGCGCTTCGTCGCCTCCGCCGGTTGGGCAAGCACGGTGACGAAGTACTCGATCTCGACGCCACCATCGACCGCAGCGCCAAGAACGGTGGCGACATCGACCTGGTATTCGGGCCCGAACGAAAGAACCGCATCAAACTTCTATTACTGGTTGACGTTGGCGGCTCCATGGACCCTCATGCCGAGCTCTGCGAGCGGCTGTTCAGTGCCGCACACGCGGCCAACCATTTCCAAGAGTTCGAGAGCCGCTACTTTCACAACTGTCCCTACGATCGCCTGTTCACCGACATCTACCACCGCCGTGGGGAAATGACGAGCGAGGTTTTGAAGCGGATCGACGCCACCTGGAGCGTCTTGTTTGTGGGCGATGCTTGGATGAGTCCCTACGAACTGACCCACCCCGGCGGCGCCGTCGACTTCTTTTACGCCAACCGCGATCCGGGGCTCGTTTGGTTACAGCGGATTCGCGAACGCTGTCCGAGCTCGGTGTGGCTTAATCCCGAGCCGCAGCGCGTCTGGCAGGCGCCGAGTGTCCAACTCGTCCGGAATGTATTCCCAATGCTTCCGCTGACCCTCGACGGTTTGGGTGAGGCGGTGGACATCCTTTGCGGCCGGCGGGCCAACCAACCCATGCCCGCAGCGCGTTCTTCGTAAACCGCCTCGAACGATAGCCTCGATGAGCCACCGCTGGTATTGGACGCCGAGCAACCGGTAGACTTCATTCTCATGATCGCATCATCGACCGCCAAGCAAGGCGGCGCTCCGGCGTTCGAAGACGCTCCTGCGCGCCTGCGTACCGTTGACGGTGTAGCGCCGTTGACCCTAGTTGGTGATCCCGACACCACAGATCCGATCTGTCTGTTCACGCTTCACGACGGGGACGTTATCCCGTCGAATGCGCTCGGGCCCCATACCGAGTTGATTGCCGCTCGCTCGGAGCTAACGGCCGCCCACATTCGTCGACGCGACTGGGGTGCCAACTTGGTCGCCCGCGAGCTTGCGGAGGTGCTCGGCCTCGCCTGCCGAGCCCACGTTCCGCTGGCCCGTGTCCTACTGGACGCGGGCCGATTTCCGGGCGTCTCGTCATCCGGCGTCCCGCCAGCCGCACGGCGCGCCGTTTCACCTCCCTTGGCCGACCTGATCACAGGCGAAATCAAGCACCACATCATCGTCGAGTATTACGACGAGATCGCACGCGGTCTGGCGCGGTGGCTGAAGCGTGCCCAGATCATCTTGGACGTCCGCACCTACACCCCGGACCAACCCGGATGCGGTGCTTCATCTTCAATCGAGATCATCACCCGACGCATGCGGTACCCGGCCCACGAGCAGCCGCCGGGGACGGTCTTTGATCCGCTCTTCCCTTCGGCGCTGTTCGGCCCCAACTGCAACCGATCCCTCATGCTTCAGGCCGTGGTCAACCAGGCACCTGACGCCCGCGCCGCCCGCCTCGATCACGCCTACTACATGCCCGAAGGTTCGGTCGAAATTCGCGTCCAAGTCTGGGCTTTCTTCCGCTTCTTGCGTCGGCGATTTACCGAGGCATTTCCCAAAACACACCACGACGTCGCCTTCCGCAAGACCTGGGCCATGTTGCTCGACATCACCCGGCGGTCCCTCGACGCCGAGCTGCTGCGCGGGTATCTGCACAGCTACCGTGAGGCGCCGCCCGACCAGCAAACGCTGTTCGTCGACGCCCGCCGTGCCTACGCCAAGATCGGCCGCTTCCTCGATCTGCACGAAGACACGCTGGTTCACGGCTACCGTTTTTCCACCGAGCGTCCGAGTTGCATCACGGTCGAAGTTGGCAAAGACCTTTTCTATGACCTCGATACCGAACGCGGAACGACGCGACGACGCGACGACGCGACGGACAACGCGCGCACCGTCGCGCAGAGCATCGCGCCTTTGGTGTTAGAACATCTCCACGCGTTCTTTCCGGAGACGACCTGGCCGGCGGTGTCTCAACAGGCGGCCAAGGTTGCCGTCGCCGGCGCCTCCTAGTCGACATGCGTACGCACTACCACGAGTTCGAGTCCCTCGAGCATTTGCTCGCCACACGGCTGTTGCCTGGTGGCAGCAATGAGCCGATCCGCTTCGTGGTGTTTGGCGGAACCGGCGCAGTTGGCGGTGCGGTGGTGCTGGAGCTGTGTAGGCTCATCGTCCGCTCCAGCCGCTTTCGCTCGGAGCCACTGAGCGGTGAGATCTATGCCACGGGGCGTTCTGACCGCGACATTGCACGCTTCGCCAACCGGCTCTTCCTCGATCTCGGATCCGAAGCGCCGATCGAGAAGATCGAGCTACTCCGTCATTACCGCGTGGGTGATGCAATCGACCTCCGCTTCTCGCTCCTCGACCTCGAGCTGCCCCATGACTTGGCCAAGCGAGCACGCGAGAAGGCGCCGGACGACGGCGGCACCGAGGGCTCGGACCTCGAGCACGGCCTCGATGCCTACTTCTCCGCCCAACGCCAGCCGTTCCTGTCCTTCGTGCAGGGCCTGGAGACCGATCTTCTGCACGCCGTGGTGGTGGCCATTCCGCTGCCCAGCGTGGCTACCTATACCCTCGAAATCGTCGAGCGCCTGGCCGCTGAGCACGGGCTCGATCACACCGCGCGCACCCGTATCAAGTCTCGCTACCTTCATCGCTTCATTCACGGCCTGGCGGTCATTCAGCAGCGCTACGCCCGCCACGTGGTCATGGCCCACACCACCGCGGTGGGCGGCATGTACCGAGTCGATGGTGGCGGCCAGGCCGAAATCCGCCTGGGATTCGCCCACAGCGCCCTGGGTAAGAAGTTGGTCGAAAAGAAACACTTCGCGGACAAGTTGTGCGAGGTCTACCTCGATCACGGGTTCGATGTCCTGGTAACCGCGGCCGCAATCGGCATCGACGCGGTCGAGTTCCGACGCCACTTGCCGCTCGGGAGGGCAGTCCGCGCCACCCTCTCGGCCCGCACGAGCGGCGCCCAGAAGGTCGTTCCGACCGAAGACCTCGAAAGTGACGCGATCCTGTTGTACCCCTCGGCAGTCGTCGACTTGGAGGCCGAACCCGCTCAACCAATCGACTTCGGCCACGGCAAAGAGCTGATCGTCGATGCCGCGATTCGCTCCGGCGAGAACGGGCTGTTCTCAGTTGCCAATTGCATCGCGCTCTACAACGTCATGAAAGTGGCTATCCCGGAAGAGTTGGCCATGATCGTGGTGCGCCACGCGGTGTTCGGTCCCGAGCGACGACGAGACTGGTTTCACGACAAGATCTGCTACTACGGTTCGACCGAGAATGCCTTGTTTGCACTCCGCTTGCTGGAAAACGACCCCCAGCTGACCCGTGCCCACCACGGCGCCTTCTCCGTTCAGGCCTATCAAGCGCTCGGTTCCGCGACCCACCAGGCGCGACTCCACGAGCTCGGGCTACTGATCTTGTTGCTGCGACTACGAGACCTCAGTGTGCGGTTTGCCCATATTCCCGAGCAGGAGTTGGCCGAAGCGACTGGTGATCTCGACGCGTTCTTCTGGCACCAAACCCGGTTGCCCGCATTCGAAGACCTCGATGACCTCGATGTACCGACCCTGGGTCAGATCTTCGGACGTCTCTGCGAAACCGAGACCAAAGAAGACGCCGGTGCGCTGCTCGGATTCGACGATCGCCAACAGGGCGCGGGCGAGAAAGGTCGAGACAAATTCCTGTCTCGCCTTGCCGTTCGCATTCAGCGCTACCTTTGCACCATCACCTCACTCGGCACGCCAATCGTGTACCGCAGCCCGACGACCGGCCGAGATCGCATCCGGGTTGGGCCCTACGTAGCGCCCATGGAGCTGGCCATGACGTCCGCTGACGCCATGCAACACGCTTGGCGTCGACTCGCCGATGCGCATCGCATCTCCGCTTCGACCGCGCGCAACTGGACCATTGTCAACAACGGCTTCGTCGATCTGCGGCCGCAAGCCTTTGCCTGCTGTGCCACCGACGCCTGCCGGGACCTCGACATCCATCTTCAAGCCTTCGATGATCCCGACGCAATCCTCGAATGGATCCACGGCCAGCCGGTTGGTTCCTACTTCACCACCAGCGGCCTGCTGGCTTTCCGATTGCGCCTCGAACGCCTTGGCAAGCAAGTTCGAGGTCGACGAATCGAGCTCGGAACAGCGGAAACCTGGAAGCACCTGTTCCAGCAAGATACCGAAGGCCGGCACGTACTTTCCCCCGGATTGGTCGAGACGGTGCGTATGTACAACGAAGGTCTTGGCAAGGTCACCGGCACCGAAGCCCTGTGGCCGTCGTGGGGCTACTAAGAAAAATCCCACCGGTCGACCCGCCGCGCGCGACGCTTGAATCGCGCGCATCCCAGGAGAGCGTATGGCCAACCTCAAAGGCAAGACCCTGTTCATCACCGGTGCGAGTCGTGGCATCGGCAAAGCGATCGCGCTGCGCGCCGCGCGCGACGGTGCCAACATCGCCGTCGTGGCAAAAACGGCTGCACTCCATCCCCGCCTGCCCGGCACCGTCTTCACCGCGGTCGAAGAGATCGAGGCAGCGGGTGGGCGCGGCCTCGCCTGCATCTGCGACATCCGGTTCGAAGATCAGGTCGAAGCGGCGGTCGCCCAAACGGTCGAGGCCTTCGAGGGCATCGACGTCTTGGTCAACAATGCCAGCGCGATCAGCTTGACCGGCACCGTCGACACCACCATGAAGCGCTATGACCTCATGCACCAGGTCAACACCCGCGGGACGTTTCTCTGCTCGAAGTTGTGTATTCCCCACCTCGCTGAAGGCGACAACCCGCATATTCTCAATCTCTCGCCACCGCTTAATATGGAAACGCGTTGGTTTGCACCCCATGTGGCGTACACCATGGCCAAGTTCGGTATGAGCCTGTGCGTGCTGGGCATGGCGGAAGAGCTTCGGCCCCAGGGCATCGCGGTCAACGCCTTGTGGCCACGTACCACCATCGCGACCTCTGCCGTTCGCAACCTGCTCGGTGGCGAAGCTCTGGTGCGATGCAGCCGCAACCCGGCAATCATGGGCGATGCCGCCCACTTCGTCTTGACGCGAACCAGCAGTGACTTCAGCGGCCAGTTCCTGATCGACGACGAAGTGATGGCAGCCGCTGGCGTTACCGACCTTACCGACTACGCCGTCGACCCGACCGCCGACCTGGCGGCCGATTTCTTCGTCTGAGGCGCGGACGAGCCGACCGTGGCTCTAGTACTAAGGAAGCTCCGCCTCAGACCGACTAGCGGTGTACTCGCTACGTTGGCCGAACGGAAATCCCCCTCGATCCCCCTTTGAGAAAGGGGGAGGGCCGGACCCCGCAATCCGTCTTTCCCCCCTTTTCGAAAGGGGGGCCAGGGGGGATTTTTGGCAAGGCAAGCTCTGCATTCAACATCGGGCTCATTTGTAAAGATGTTGGTAGGTCTAGTGACCTAGAGCCACGGTCAGTCATCACTTTTCCCCTGCCGGACCAGGTCGGCGGCCTCCGAAATCGCGCGCGCACGCTGGGGATCGCTTCCTACCGCGTACCGAGGATCAAACGGCACAACGATATCCGGCGCCACACCGCGACCTTCGAGAGACGCGCCACCGACGCGGGCGTCCGCCACCGCCAGATACAAGAGACTGCCGTCGGCAAGCAAGTGGGGACGACCACCGACCACCGCACCAGCAGTCGTCTCGCCGACCAACAGCCCGATCTCGTGATGACGAAAACCCCAGGCCAGGGTCTCCTTGCCGCTGCGGGTTCCACCGTTGATCAGCGCCACCACCGGTTTACGCCACTGGGAATCGTAGGCCGTCCACTCGCCTCCGCGCGAACGCATGGAGAGCACTGGCACATCGCGCAAGAACAATCGCAAGTACTCGGTGCTCGCGCCGCCCCAACCACCCCGCAAGTCCAGCACCAATGCGTCGGCGTCCGCCAGCGGCCCGCCAAAACGCACCAGCTCTTCGAGTACATCCTGGTATTGGGTACCGCTGTACGACCAGGCATGCACGTAGCCAACATCCACGCCCGACTGCTGAACGACAGTGGCACTGGCGCGCATGGCATCGACAAACATCGTCTCGGCATCAAGCATGCGGGGCGTCACTCGAAGCGCCAGCGGTGCCGAGCCTTCTTGGCGTCGCACGGAAATCTCGACATCGAGACCAGCGTCAACCGCGGCGCTGAAGGACCGAACAGGCTGAAATGGTGCATCGTTGACTGCCAACAGCACGTCGCCAACACGGACACCAGCCGCATGTGCCGGTAGGCTCTCGAGCACACCGGTGACAACGACCTCGTTGTCAGCAGACCCCGATTCACTCGCCGCTGTGAAAAGGCCGATGCCTGGGTACTGCACCGGGTCATCGCCGAATCGTGCGTTGTAGAAGCCCTGGTGCTCGCTTCGAATGTAGTCGGCGAACACCCCAAGAAGTTGGTAGTACGCGGGCTCGTCGTCGGCATAGACCTGCGTGTGGGAGGTCCCGAGCTGGCCCAGCATGGCGTTGGCCACCGAAACCCAGGCGGCAGGCCGCGCCTCGACTTGGCGACGGAACTGTCCGCCCACGGCATCCCAGTCGAGCCCATTCATGTCCGGGTCGAGGAAATCGTCACGCGCGAGCCGCCACACTTGATCGAACAGTGCCTGGGGGGCGCGGTCCGAAGGTGCCGGCTCCGCCGCAACCGCGTTGCCAGGACCCGCCAGGAGAAGAGCAGCCATCACCCAGCGAGCCAACCGTACCTTCCAATAGGTAGCCTTCATGCCGTAAGCATACAAGCCTGGTGAGGCGTGTCACTGGTCGCTGGCCCTTACCGTTTGACAAGATACAACCAGCATGAGTCGTTCCACCGATCACCACCGACAAGCTGCTCGTGACCACACGGCGGTATGCGCCGTTTTGACCATCAGCGATTCGCGAACCCGCGAAACAGACACCGGTGGCGATCGCGCGGTGGCAGCATTGGTTGAAGCTGGTCACACGGTCGCGGCGCGAGCCCTCGTCCGCGACGATCCACCCGCGATTGCCGCCCAGCTCGAGGGCTGGATCGCGGAGCCCTCGATTCGCGTAATTTGCACCACCGGTGGTACCGGCCTAGCCCGGCGTGACACCACATATGAGGTCGTTTCGCGCTTGCTCGACAAGACAATCGACGGCTTCGGCGAATTGTTCCGTATGCTCTCCTGGCACCAAATCGGCGCCGCGGCCATGCTCAGCCGGGCGGTTGCGGGCCTGGCCCAAGACACCCTGATCTTCACCATGCCGGGGTCGCCGAATGCCGTCGCCCTGGCGATGGACAAACTGATCGTTCCCGAACTCCCTCACCTCTTGTGGGAACGCCAACGCTGACCCCTGTGGTAGCGTCTCGCCGATCGCGATTCACGGCTCCGGCACGCTCGCTCTGGCACCTCTATGGCACCCCTATGGCACCCCGATTCATCACCTTTGAAGGCCTCGACGGAAGCGGCAAGTCCACCCACTTGCGACGCGCGGTGGCGTGGCTGAGGGAGCGGGGCCTCGATGTCGAGCAAACTCACGAGCCGGGCGGCACCGAACTCGGCGAGGCCATCCGCAGCCTGTTTCTGGATCCGCGCTGGGGCGAGATCGACGGGCGGGTGGAAGCCCTGTTGGTGTTTGCCAGTCGGCGACAGCACCTCCTCGAAACCATCGAGCCCGCTTTGACCGCAGGTCGCTGCGTGGTTTGTGACCGCTTCACCGACTCCACCGCTGCCTACCAAGGCTACGGGCGCGGGCTGTCGTTGGCATGGATCGAGACGTTGGATCGGTTGGCAACCGACGAGCGACAACCCGATTTGACACTCGTCTTCGACCTAACAGCCGAAGGCGCGCGCGCGCGCGGCGCATCCCAAAGCCGGCGCGAAGCGGGCAATGCTGATCGTCTCGATGTCGAAGGGGTCGCATTCTACGAGCGCGTTCGTACCGGCTACCATGCGTTGGCAAAAGCGCATCCCGAGCGTGTGCGCATCATCGATTCTTCGGGCGACAAAGAACAGACTTGGACGCAAGTGGAACGCGTTCTGTTCGAGATCTCCCCCCCATGAGCACCGGCAAAGCACAGAGCATGATGCCGGCCGTAAAGCGGCTCGCGAAGGACGGCCGCCTGTATCCGTCCATCATCCTCTACGGCGCAACCCAAGATCAGCGCCAAGAGGAGACCTTGGCCGTGGCACGCGCGTTGTTGTGTGCGGCCGAGGCCGAGAGTCGCCCTTGTGGGGCATGCCGACCCTGCCGGCACATCGCCTGGCCAAGCGACAAGAGCGATCGATTCCACCCAGACTTTCATGTGCTGCAGCGGGACCGCCGTACCACCACCTCGGTGGACGCGACCAAGGGATTTCTCGCACAGGTTGGGCAGGCCCCATTCGAAGCAAGAGGCCAGGTCTATGCGGTTGCCGAAGCGGAAAGCCTGCACCCCGGCGCCGCCGATGCACTGCTTAAAGTACTCGAGGAACCACCCGGAACATCCCCTCGTCACTTCATTCTTCTCGCGGCCACGGAACGAGACCTGCTCCCGACGGTTCGCAGCCGCTCACTATCGGTTTTTCTGGGCGCCGCCGAGCCGCTCGACGATGAAACGATCACGACTGTGGCGGATAATCTCGGCCCCGTCTTCGCGCGCTATTTTGCTCAGCACGCCACGGTTGACTTACTCCGGGCGGCCGAGCTATTGGCCAAGATCGATGCCTGGAAAGATCCACGAGCCCGACGCCCCTGGGCCACGGCTGCTGCCGTCCTCGCCCGCTGCGCCGACCCTGCACAGGCAGCCAACACCCTGACATCCAACAATCGTCGGGCGCTGCTCGACGCCGCTGGTGCCTTATTCGATGGCCCACGACTACGCTTGCGCGGCATCCCGCATGGAAGGATCATCGAGGGTTTGCTATCACGACATCTCGCGACACGCCTCGCATCTTGAGCCGTATTCTTAGGACAACGCGGAGAATATAGCGCCTCGTGTTGTCGATTTCTGGTGCTTGAGCGGGGGCTGAACACTCGATACAATGACCGGGCGCACTGCAGAACCATGCCCTGATAACATGATGCGCACTGCCGCTGATATACCGGACAGATCTTGGATTGGAGATTGTGAATGACTGGAGCTGCGCCCACCAGGAGATCTTGGGGTCGAAGGATGCTGATCCTGACGACCGCCGTCGTGCTGGCCATCGCTGGCTGGTTCGTTCTCGGCGAGTCCGAATCCGTGGTCGCCGCCGAAAGCCAGCAAGAACCGGCCTCCAGCACGGCAGCGGACATCGATCGCTACGGTAGCGATTCCGTCCTTGCCACCGTCGATGGCGAGCCCATCTCCGAAGCCCGCACCCTGAATACCATTCGGGGCCAGCTGTTGGCCCTCGAGCGCCAACGGCACGAGTTGATTTCAGGAGCGCTCGATGCCGAGATTCGTGGAGCCCTGATCGCCAGCGAAGCCGAGAAGCGTGGTCTCTCACCCGACGAACTGCTGCGGGTCGAAGTCGAAGAGAAAGCAACCGCACTGCCAAGCGCAACGATCGACGCCTTTTACCAAGACCAGGCCAAGCAACGGGGTGGGCGCATTTCGCCCAAGGCCGAGATCGAGAACGACATCCGGCAATACCTCGCCCTCGAGGCCTTTCACGCGCGCCTACGCGAATCGGCGAACATCCGCAAGACATTCGAGCCCTTTCGGATTGATATCGCTGCCCTCGGCCCAGCCAAGGGAGCGACCAACGCACCGGTGACGCTTGTCATCTTCTCGGACTTCGAGTGCCCCTACTGCAGCCGGGTCACCCCCATCCTCAATGAGGTCGAGAAGACCTACGGCGACAAGGTTCGCATCGTGTTTCGCCAGTTCCCGCTCGAAGGACTCCACCCGAATGCGCGGCGCGCCGGTCTCGCGTCCCTATGCGCGCACGAGCAAAGTCGGTTCTGGCCCATGCACGATGCCTTGTTCGCAAACCAAGGGCGCCTCGGAACGGACCTCGAGGGTATTGCCGCTCGGGTCGAAGGGCTCGATCCCGACGCCTTTGGTCAATGCCTGGCGGACGCACGCTTTGACGATCTGATCACCCGCGATCTCGAAGATGGAGCCTTGGTCGGCGTCACCGGCACCCCGGCCCTGTTCGTTAACGGCCGCTTCATGAACGGCGTCGTGCCGTTTGACCAGCTTGCCGCCGTGATCGACGAAGAGTTGGCAACAGCCGGTTGATAAACCGGACACCTCCTGAATCGCACCAACGCGTTGGTGAAGCGCTGGACTGTGCCGAGCCTGAGTCAAGCCCCAAGGAAGTTCCCTGTCATGTCGTCTGATTCCGAAACCTCGATCTACCCGTTCGTCCCCTACCATCATCGGCGCCTGACCGCTGAGGAAAGCGCCGAGCGTGCCGAGCGCTTCTGTGCGCAGATGGACCAACGTCGGAGCGTCCGGGACTTCAGCGATGAGCCCGTTCCGCGGGCCTTGATCGAACGGGCCATTCAGGTCGGATCGACCGCGCCATCTGGCGCCCACCGCCAACCTTGGCGCTTTGTTGCGATCAGTGATCCCGCGATCAAACACGAAATCCGGATTGCCGCCGAGGCCGAGGAATACGAAAGCTACGAAGAAGGCCGCATGCCCGATGAGTGGATCGAGGCCCTGCGACCCCTGGGTACCACCTGGCGCAAACCGTTTCTGGAGACCGCGCCGTGGCTCGTTGTGGTCTTCGAGGAGCTCTACGGACTGCGGGAAGACGGCTCGAAACGCAAGAACTACTACGTGCCCCAAAGCGTTGGCATCGCATGTGGCATGTTCATCACATCGCTTCACGACATGGGGTTGGTAACCTTGACCCATACCCCCAGTCCGATGAAGTTCTTGCAACGAATCCTTGGCCGGCCGAAGAACGAAAAGCCCTACATCCTGTTCCCAGTTGGCTATCCCGACCCCGCCGCCCGGGTGCCGGACCTGCGCCGCAAGTCACTCGATGAGGTCGCGCTGTGGAATCCCAAGCCCGACCCCGACGCTGAGGGGTAAGTGAGCCGTTCCAACGGTTGATCCAAGCAAAGACGGCCGGCACAGGTCCGGCCGCTTGTATATTGGAGCTGCGGGAGGGGCGGGCCAGGTCTTTCACGAGACTGAACCTTCGAATCGCGACCGCAGTGGAACGCGAGAACCTCCCGCAGCTCCCCTCGCGGTGGCGCGGGGGGGAGAGGACGTTCCGGAGGCGGGGAGGTCGTTCCGGCCGCGAGGCTTCGAGCCTGAATGTAGATCGACCCCCCGCCCTCTTCGCCGATGCCGAGGAGTATCTGAGTGCCTCTGAGCCTGCATGAACAAGCTTGGCAGGCGATGGTACAGGGTCGGGGAGCCGCCTTCGGATTCTATCCGAGGAGACCGTCATGACCATCAGCCAAGACCGGCTGTTTGCCGGGATCGATGTCAGTGCCAAGACCTTTGTCGTACGCACCGATGCAACACCCAACGTTCAAACATACGGCAACACACCTGCAGGGCACGGAAAGCTGATCCGACGCCTAAGTAAGTGCGGGCCGATCGCCCGCGTTGTGCTCGAAGCTTCTGGGGTCTACAGCCTCGACCTCGCTCTGGCCCTTCACAGGGCACCCAATGTCGAGGTCATGGTACTCAACCCTCGCGTCGCTCGGAACTTCGCCAAGGCGCTTAAGCAGAGATCAAAGACCGACCCCGCCGATGCCGAAGTCTTGCTCGAATATGCGCGTCGCATGGACTTCCAGCCCTGGAAGCCGCCTTCTAAGGAAGCCCTGGAACTCCGCGCCCTCCTGCGACGACGCGCGAGCCTCGTCAAGGCCAGAACAGCCGAAAAGAACCGTCTACATGCAGTCACGGCTACCCATGAACTCTCGCCACTCGTGCGACGCGACATCCAGCTTGCCATTCGACAACTCACCAAGCGCATCAGCTCCATCGAGAAGCTGGCTCAGAAGCTCGTAGAGCGAACACCCGCGTTTCAAAATGCGATGCGGCGACTCATCACGATCAAGGGCATCGCTACCGTCTCGGGGCTGCACATCCTTGCCGAGATCCTCGCCCTGCCCGAAGGCATGACCGCCAAGCAGTGGGTCGCGCATGCTGGCCTGGACCCACGCCACTTTCAATCCGGTGAGACAGTCCACAAGGCACCCAAGATCACCAAAGCAGGAAACGCCCACCTACGAGCCGGCCTCTACATGCCAGCCCTAGTCGCTATCCAATACCAGATCTCCGTCAAGGCATTCTACGAACACCTACTTCGACGGGGAAAGGCACCCATGCAGGCAGTCGTCGCCGTCATGAGAAAGCTACTCGTAGCCATTCACGCCATGCTCAAACATGACGTCGACTACGATACCAATCGCTTCTACAAACTTCCCGATCCAGCTTGACGGCGAAGAGAGTATCTACCAGGGCCTGGCCAACAACTCTCTGCCCTGTAGCGGCCGTCGCCCCTGGCGGCCGTCTTCGTAGGTCGGACACAGACGGCCAGAACAGATCCGGCCGCTGCCAAGAGGCAGGCCCGATCTACACCGACCGCTCTTTCGCTCGCAGCAACTTCTTCTGATAGCGACCCTGGACGATATCGGTAAGCACCAGAACCCCGATGACGAAATAGAACGTCGTCTTGGTCATCGGCACAATCGCGTTGCCGAAAAGCTTCAGGTGCGCCAGGTGCCCGCCTTCGGTGATCAACAGGATACCGACGACGAAGAGTACAAAAAGGCCGAGTACCTCGTACATCCGGTTTTTTTGGAGGAATGTCGCGACCCGATCCGCAAGCCAGATCATCAGGATACCGCCCGTGATGATGGCGGTGGCCATGACCCAGAAGACCTTGGTCAACGCCATGGCCGAAAGAATCGAATCGAACGAAAACACCAGGTTCATCATCACGATCCAGAAGATGATCTGACCGACCGAGCGCTGTTCACCTCCGTGGTGGTCACCGTCCTCGAGGCTCATCATGTGCCAGATTTCTTTGGTGGCCGTATACAAGATAAACGCGCCACCCAACAGCACGATCAAGCTATGGATGTTGAACTCACCTTCGGCGATTCCCGTGAAGTGGAGACCAAACACCGGCGCTTGGAAGAACGCAATGACCTTGAGCAACACGAAGAGCAAGATGATCCGCAAGGCGATGGCAAGACCAATGCCCCACCGACGAACCGACGCCTGCCGATCGGCCGGTGCCCGCTTGGACTCGAGCGAGACGTAAAGCAAATTGTCGAAGCCCAGCACCGCCTGGAGCACAATCAGCAGACCCAGGGTGATGAAATTGTCGATCGAGAAATCCATGGCATTCCCCTACGTGTCGGTTTCGTTGGGCCCCTCGAAGGGCACGCTCACTTGCGGACGGGTCGAGCGCGATTGGACTTGAACATCGCGTTCAAGCCAAGACTTCGACGGATAGCCCCAGTCTACCCGCGTACGATCCACCAGACCGGGTCCGTGCTGGATCAATTCGCTTTTCCGGACTGACGCTCGAGCCGCTGGACTGCCGGTGAACATACCGCCAAACGACTACCGTATCGCGCGGCGCCGAGGGTGCAAAATCGCGAATCGCGATGAACCGCCGGACCTGCGGGACCTTTTTACAAGATCACCAAGTGACGCGATCTTCAGACGGCTAAACTTCGAGTACGTTCAGCTTTCCCTGGGAGACCCTATGCAGACCACCCTCCGTCGCCCGCTCATCTTCCTCGCCGTTGTGACCGCGGTCCTCGCCGCCGTTCCTGCTGGTGCCGACTGGCCGCACCCACGCGGGCCAGCCACCGACGGCCAAGGTGACGGCAGCGGCATCTTGGCCAGCGAGCAGTTGGGGCTCGACAATGCGTGGCGCATCTCTATTGGATCGGGATATTCCGGTATTGCCGTTGCGGACGGACGCGTGGTCACCCAATTCAGCGCGGGCGACCACAACTGGGCGGCGGCCTTCGACGCGATGTCTGGCGCAGAACTCTGGCGCCACGCCACGGGTCCCATTCTCAAAGGCCTCGACGGATCGGACGATGGACCTCTCAGCTCGCCCGCGATCGGCGACGGCTTGGTGTACACGCTCGATCCGCGCGGCAGCCTCGCCGCCCTGAGACTCGAAGACGGCACCGTCGCGTGGGCGAAACACCTCGAGAAAGACCTCGGTGCGACCGCACCCCATTTTGGCTTTACCACCACTCCCCTCGTTGCCGACAACATGGTGCTGATTGCCGGGGGCGGTGACGAGCACGCCATTACCGGCCTCAACGCCAAAACCGGAGCCATCGAGTGGCGTGCGGGCAGTGGCGGAATCGAGTACCAATCGCCCACGCTCATGACCCTGGCTGGCACGCGTCAAGCCGTCGCGATCACCAACACGGGGATCGTTGGACTCCAAACCGCCACCGGCACCGTGCTTTGGCATCATCCGTTTGGTGACGATGAGCGGGCCAACAGTGCCATCCCCACCTTCATTGGCGATGACTCTTTTGTGACGCCGCTCAGCGGTGGTATCGCTGCGTTCCAAGTAGCCCAAGGCACCGAAGGCTGGCAGGTCAAGGAGCGCTACCGATCCGATGCGATGGGCCGCTCCTACGCGCAGCCGGTCGTGAACGATGGCCACCTCTACGGTTTTCGGGGCCAGATTCTCGTGTGCATGAAGGCCGCGACCGGCGAGCGTGTCTGGCGGTCGCGACCACCCGGTGGTGACGGGCTAATCTTGGTGGACGGTCGTCTGGTCATATTCGCGTCGAAAGGCGCGGTCGTGGTCGCCGATGCCAGCCCCGCCGGTTACAAAGAACGCGCTCGGTTCGCGTCCTTGGCCGGCAGCAGCCTGACCTGGCCCAGCTTCGACGACGGACGCATTTTCATCCGCAACCTCGAGGAACTTGCCGCGGTGCGCACCACCCAACGACGACCCGCGGTATCGAGTGCCGATTCCATGGAGGAAGATCACGCGTTTGGCCACTGGTTGCGCCAAGTGGGTGCGTCGGATGAACCCCAGTCAATGGTGGATGCGTTGTGGACGAAGCATGAACAGCTGCCGATCGTCGAGGGTCAGTACATCCATTTTCTCTTCCGAGGTGACGCCGAGGAAGTCGTTCTGGGTGGCTCTTTGATCGATCAAGGCGCGGCGGACACGCTCGCTCGACTGGCAGGCACCGACTTGTTCTACCGCACCTACAAGCTCGAACCGGGCGGCCGGTGGGAGTACCGCTTTCAGACCGACTTTGGCGATTGGGTAACCGACCCACGCAATCCCCGCACCGTTCCAGCAGTTCGTGGTCGTGGGCGGTACTCCGAGGTGGTTACCCCCGGCTACAAGATCCAAAGCGCCCTTGCCGAGCCCGCGCGGCGTGGAAACGTCGAGCGCTTTACCTTGACCAGCAAGGCGCTGGAAACCGACAAAGAAATCGACGTCTACCTGCCGCCAGGTTACGCCGAGGCGACGAGCCCCTACCCTCTATTGGTCGTCAATGACGGGCCGGCTTGGCTCGAGAAAGGCCAGTTGGCGACCGCCCTCGATAACCTCATCGGTACCCGCATCGCGCCGGTGATCGTGGCGTTCGTACCGCCAGCAGGGCCGTGGTGGGAGGAGGCTGGCGGCAGCAAGACCAAGGAGTACGCCGAGATGCAGGCGAAAGAGCTGGTTCCGGAGCTGGCCAAGCGCTACCGCATCGCGAGCGAGGCTTCCCAGCGCGCGGTATTGGGCGACCGATATTACGGCCTGACCACTGCGTGGACCGCGCTCCATCACCATGACGTCTTCGGCCACGCTGCAATTTTCAGCCCCACCCTCAGCCAAGGCCACGGCGACGATCTGCGCGCCAAGATTGGGGCCAAAGAAGGACCCAACGTCGCTTTCTACGTCGACTGGAATCGCCATGACCACATTCAGGTCGACCGCGGAGCGGACTACGGCACCGAGGCCCGAGCTCTCGCAGCCAGCCTAAGAGCCAACGGCTACGCCCTTTCGGGCGGTGAAGCGGCCGACAGTCACGGCTGGGGCGCCTGGCGCAATCGAACGGGTCCCATGCTCGAGGCACTGTTCCCGCTCAACTGAGCTGCCGATCCGTCTTCGGTCGCGGCCCAATGCGCCCCGGTGTTGATCATCGGAGCGCTCGCTGCGCCCGCTCACGTTCGTAGTCACTACCAACCAACTCGAGAGTCCGGTCCCATGCGTCGCGGCCCACGCCAGTGAGGTCTTGACGCTTGGCCGCCTCGACCAGCACATTGGCCAACTCGTAATCCGAATCGATGGTCGCCGCGGTCTCGAGCAACGAGGCCACCACGGCGGGTTCCAGACGGACTGCAAACGCGGTCACCAGGGTGCGCTTGAGCTCATAGTCCGAGTCGATGGTTGCCGCCACCGCCGCGAACGCACGCTGTACATTGGCCTGATCCAATGCCTGGTGACGCTTCACCAGGTCGATGAGCAGGGTCGCCAACTCGTAGTCCGATTGGATGTCGCCAGCCAACTCGATCATGACGCCCAACGCCGTCGAGCTTACGTCCGCCTGTTCGACGAGCGGCGTCAGCATTCGGCGAAGTTCGTAATCGGAATCGATCGTGCGAGCCGCCTCGACCAACGCCACCTGGACATCCTCTCGCTCGAGGTTGTCCGGTTCCAGCAAGCGCAAGACGGACGCGAGCTCATTATCACTCGCAATGCTCCCTCCGGCCAGGCGAACCCACCGAAGCGCTTGATCGTCGTTAAGCTGCGTCGACTCGATCAAGGCCGCGAAATAGAGCTTCCGAACGTAGTCACTTCTCAAGAGGCTGATCTCGTCGAAAACAGCATCGGTACCGCCGCGCGCCAGAATACGCTTGGTCCGCTGCTCAGCCTGAAGGCCCGTGGTCCGATAGAGCGTTGGAATCAACTCGGCAAGCCATGCCGTGGCTTCCGCATCGTACGGTCGTTCCTCACGATCGACCCGCCAGGTGAACGATGGGGCCCCACCAGCGCCGGGCTCCGCCTCGAGCTCACGCCGCACACCGGGTCGCCGTTCCAGGATCCGAAACACCGAGCGACGTCCCATCCGCACGATGCTGGGCTCATCGTCGGAAAACTCGACGTCACCCCGCATCCGGACCTCGAAGGCGCAGCGCCCAGCCTTGATCGAGATATCCCAGTCATCGTCGTCGACCTGAACTTGGGTGCTTTGGGCATCACCGCAGTCGCGTAGGAAGGCTGCCGACAGCGGCACGCTCGGAACCGATGGAACCGATGGAACCGATGGAACCGATGGAACCGACGGCACGGACAGCACGGGCGGCACGGGCGGCACGGGCGGCACGGGCGGCACGGGCGGCACGGACGGCACGGACGGCACGGACGGCACGGGCGGCACGGGCGGCACGGACGGCACGGACGGCACGGGCGGCACGGGCGGCACGGATGGAACCGATGAAACCGTCGGGGCTGTCGGGGCTGTCGGGGGTAATGCCGCAACCATGCTGGGGTTGGGTACCGTCACGAGACGCGCCCCACCCACATCGTTTCCGTCACCGAGCGCACCATAAACAGGGTTGAGGGGGACATGCTCGTCCTTGGGCGTCGGCACAACAGCGGCCAACGCGGGAAGCACCAAGGCGCTACCGAGACCCACTACGAGCGCTGCCTGAAGCCGGCTCGGCATCGAGCGGTTACGGTTGCCGTCGAGGATCGCCCGCACCCGTTCACCCAACCCCGATTTGCGCGCGAACGAGGCAGCGGCCGAGGGAAGTGCACCCTGCACATGGCGCGCGATCGTCACCAGTTCATCAGCATAGGTAGACGCGCGCACGCCAGCCGTAACAACCCGATCATCGCAGGCAAGCTCACTCTCGACGCGCTGACGACGAGCCGCCAACCACGTCAATGGTTGAAACCACGCCAACATGCAGGCGACCTGCCCGAGAAGGAACAGGGTCGCATCGTGCCGCCTTACGTGCGCCAGCTCATGCAGAAGCACATGGCGCCGTCGCGCGGGTGACCAGGCGAGCGCTGTCGACGGAAGGACGAGGACGGTGCGCCGCACCCCCCAGGTCATCGGTACCGGCACTTCGGTTGAGGTAAGCAGACGAGGCATTCGGGCGTGGGTCGCGGAGGTAACGGCGACAAGGTCCCGCTGCCAGCCCGAGTGGCGCACCGGCCCAGCCGATGCCACGAGCCGCGCCCGCAACAGACCATCGACAGCAAGGCGGGCACCAAACATCACGACACCCATCACCCACAGGAGAAGGACCATACGAGCGCCGTTGGTCCTCGCCTGCCGCACCTGTCGCGTCAGCGGTGTGACTGAACGGCCCGCGTCGAGCGTTGGAGATTTCGTTTCGCCAAACGCTGTTGCGCTGCCCGCCGTTTCCGCAACCGGTGTCGGCCGCAGAGGGCCTACCGCGGTTGGTGAAAACGCTCCAACCACGGCACCCACCGGTGCGATCGAAGCGGTGCTCGAAACGGCTGAGTCACTGGCCATCTCGAGTGCTGGGACTGCCGGCAGCACGGGCAGCGCCCAGGTCGGCGCCAGGGCGGAAATGGAAGGCAAGACGATCACACCCACCAAACCCACGGTCCAAGCCAGGTGGCGACCGGCCGCGGTTCGGGCTACCCGAGCGCCAAGGGTCGCGAGCAGAAGCCAAAGGGTCGAACGGACGGCGTAATCGGCGAGCCATCCAGCGGACTCGGAAAACGGTAATTGAGTCAGGTCCATGGTGATGTACTCCATGCTCTATCTCCCTTCGGATCGGGCGTCTTGGACCAGGCCAACAAGCTCATCGAGTTCGTCGTCGGTCAGGTTCTCAGAATCCATGTCGAGCAACGCTGCAACGGCGCGGGTGCGGGAACCGGCAAAGAAGGTCTCGAGCAAACGCTGAAGCGCTGACTCTTGGGCCCGCTGGCGCGGCACGGTCGGCAAGTACACGTACCGTCGACCATCCGCGCGATGCGTGAGGTGTCCCTTATCTACAAGAATCCGCAGCAGCGCGCGGACCGTCGAGTAGCTGGGGGCCGAGGGAATCCCATCGAGAACCTCGGCGACCGTCGCCTCACCCAAGCGATAGATCGCATCCATGATCTGTCGCTCGCGCGCCGAGAGCACTTGTTGTTGTGTCACTTGCTGATCTCCGTGCATTGCTTGATCACCCAACGCCTATGCTAGAAATTTAGCACTCTGCTATTTTATTAGCATACCTACCTACGCTGTCAACCCCAACAGGTTGCAAAGTCCAATGCATGAAACCTTCACGCTCCCCTTGCGTTCTTAGGTGGACAAGCTAGTATCCCTAAGAACCAAAGGGGACCGTATGCCACTGTTTCGCCATCGACCCTTCCGCCGCCTCCTCGGTTTTCGCGCTCTCCGTGGCACCCGTAGGGTGATCGACGACGAGCTGGCGTTTCATCTCGAGCAGACCGTCGCCGAGTTGACCCAAGAAGGCAGGACGCTGGCCGAAGCGAGGGCGGAGGCCGAACGCCGGTTTGGCAGTGTCGAAACGGTACGCGATGACTGCCGGACCATCGCGCACCGCCGAGCCCGCCACGACCGAATTC
This sequence comes from Candidatus Multivoradales bacterium, assembly GCA_965250305.1. Classification (GTDB taxonomy): domain Bacteria; phylum Acidobacteriota; class Thermoanaerobaculia; order Multivoradales; family J023; genus J023. The sequence goes on from CBDFNS010000020.1 coordinate 1,076,849, forward strand.
GGGAAGCCTTCGACGAAATCGGACAAAACCTGGTTTACGGCTTGCGCCAACTGCGGGCCAACCCAGGAGTCTCGACCGCCGCCGTCCTGTCGCTCGTCGTCGGCGTCGGCGCCGCAACGACCCTGTTTAGCGTCGCGCAGGGGACCCTGTTCAAACCCTTACCCTTCCTCGAGCCCGAACGGTTGGTGCGCCTCTGGTCGACCAACCCCGAGCTCTCGGACATGCAGGCCTCGATCCCCGACTTCCTAGATTGGCAAGTGCGCAGCACCCAACTTCAAACGCCCGCCGCCATTGGTTTCTTGAGCCTCGCCCTGACCGATCGCACGCCCGCTCTGCGTCTCAACATCGCACCGGTTTCGGCGTCGTTCTTTCCCGTGCTTGGCGTCGAGCCCGCGATCGGGCGCACCTTTAGCGAAGCCGAGGATCTACACGGCGGGCCGACCGACGTCGCCGTGTTGAGCCATCGCTTGTTCGTCAGCCGCTTTGCAGGCAACGCCGAGGTTGTGGGCCAACGTCTCGATCTCGATGGCCGCGGCTTCACGGTCGTCGGTGTCATGCCCTCCGACTTTTCGTTCCCCGAATGGGCCGACCTGTGGGTGCCCCTGGCTCCCGATCCGGCGCGCGAACGCGACGACCACGAGCTCGACGTGATCGCCCGTCTCGAAGATGGCGTGGGCATGGCGCAAGCGCAGGCTGAGATGGATGGCATCGCCGCCGACCTGGCCCGCAACCATCCAGTCTCCAACGACCAGTTGGGCGTCCGAATCACAGGTTTCGACGACTGGCTCATCGGCCCGGCGTATGCGCGCGCAGTCCATATCCTGCTCGGTGCTGTGACCCTGCTGGTTCTCCTGGCATGCGCCAATGTCGCCAACCTCCTGCTTGCGCGTGGGCTCGCCCGCCGCCGTGAGATCTCGCTTCGCTGCGCCCTCGGTGCGGGCCGAAGGAGACTGGTCAGGCAACTCCTTACCGAGGGTGCGTTGCTTGCCGTGATCGGCGGCATTGGCGGCGTTGCTGTCGCGTGGCTGGCGGTCCTCGGCCTGCGTGCACTCGAGCCCACCTGGATCCCACGACTCGACGACGTCCGTATCGACGGTTCCGTACTTGGCTTCGCGTTGCTGGCCGTTACCGCCACAGGTTGTCTCTTTGCCGTCGCTCCCGCACTCCAAACAACAGCCGGCAAGTTGGTACCTTCGCTCGGCGATGGTGGGCGGGTATCATCGAGTAGCGGTACACGCCTGCGTGGCGTGCTGGTTGGCGTCGAGATTGGCCTGGCAACGTTGCTTTTGATTGGCGCGGGTCTCCTACTCGATACCGTCGCGCGCCTGCAACGGGTCGATACAGGCTTTGATCCCGGTCAGATCGCGATCACACGTCTCCAGCTACCCACCCATCGCTACGGCTGGGAGCAGCGAGGCGAATTGGCGGCACGGCTCGACGCGGCCCTCCGGAATCTGCCCGGCGTGGAGGCGTCGGGGTTCAGCAATGTTGCGCCTTTCGGCGCCTTCCGGCCCACCAACACACTACGCGTGGTGGGCCGTGAGGATGAGCGATTTTTCTCGTCCGACTGGCGCTCGATCAGCCCGAGCTACTTCCACACCCTCGGCATTCCGCTGCTCCAGGGCCGCGCTTTCGCAACCACCGACGACGGCAGCCACGAGCCGGTCACGATCATCAACGAGACCATGGCCCAAGCACTTTGGCCCGACGGCGATGCGCTCGACGGTCTGATCGACTGGGGAAGCCCGGGGGGCCGTCCGCTACGGGTGGTGGGCGTGGTGGGCGATGTCCGCGACGTTGACCTCACCAAGGATCGATGGACGCTTTATCGCCCCCACCGCCAACTCTCGTGGGCCGCCCTGGATCTGTTGGTGAAGAGTGCGCTGCCACTCGAGACGATCGCGCCCGCGATCCGACAGGCTGTCATGACGATTGACCCCAATCTCGCAATGCCGCCGATCCGGCTCCTCGAACACCGCCTGTCGTCTGCCGCGGCACGCCAGCGGTCGACCATGATGATCCTGGTTGCTTTTGCAGTTCTCGCCTTGATGCTCTCCGCTTCCGGAATCTATGGCCTTACTGCTTTCGCAGTGAGCCGCCGGCAACGCGAGATGGGCATTCGCCTGGCACTCGGAGCCCGACCCCACGGGTTGATCCGCGCACTTCTTGTGAGTGGCCTGCGCTTGGCCTCGCTTGGCGGTCTTGTCGGCGCGACCGCAGCGGCCGCGCTCACCAATCTGTTGGGCACCTTGCTCTACGAGACGGCACCCATCGACGCCCGAATTTACACCCTGGTTCTGATGATCTTGCTCGGGGTAACCGCCCTCGCCTCCTATCTCCCCGCCCGTCGCACAATGCGCCTCGACCCCGCCCACACCCTCCGCGCCGATTGACCCGAGCGCTCACAACGTCAACTACACACGCTGGAGCCACGATGTCCAAGCAAAAGACGGAAACCAACAACGCACGCTTGGACCTGATCCGCGGCACGCTCGACGTGCTTATTCTCAAGGCGCTCACCTGGGGCCCAGCCCACGGCCTGGCCATCGCGCGGCGCATCCGAAACGAAAGCGATGGGGTCCTGCTGGTCGAAGAAGGGGCCTTGTACCCGGCGCTTCACCGCGTCGAGCGCAAAGGCTGGCTCGACGCGGAATGGGGTCTGTCGGAAACCAAACGCCGAGCCAAATACTACCGCCTCACCGGCGCTGGCCGCGCGGAGTTGCTACGCCGGGCAACCGATTGGGACCGCTACGCCACCGCCGTCAACCGCATGCTTGCAGCTGCGCCGTAGCGTTAACGATCCGGCGCTTGCTTGGCAGCGCGCGATTCCCGCTCCGCCGTCAGCATTTTCTCGAAACGCGTACGCGCCTTGGCCAGGTACTGGCGATAACCCTTTGGGTCGACGAACGGATTCTCGGAACGGCCCGCATCCTCCAGCCGGGCTCGTTTCTCCGACAAGTGAAAGAAACCGGCATGCGACGCCAGGAAAACATCCGCCGGAATCGCTTCGAGAGCCGCGAACGACTTTCTGAAATCGTCGGCGATATCTGGGTAGGTGGGCGTCAACTCGAAGACCATGCCTTCGAGCACGGAAAGACTACAGATCGAAACGACTCGGTAGGACTGGTCCCCATCCACAACCTGGAAGTCCCACGAAGTGCAGCCACGGGTATGGCCTGCAGTAACCCGCGCCGTCCGGTGTCGTGATGAGGAACGACGTAACACTGCTCGCACCCACGTAGTAGACGTTGCCAATGATCCGAAACGCCTCCACCGGCTGGTTCATCGGTTGCCAACGCTCCGAAAGCTCCGCCGAAAGAGACGAGGGCACCATCGCTGAAAGGCTGAGCACTACCAATACAACGCGTTGCAAACTCATATCTCCATTCTGCCCTGGCTCGCCTCGAGTGTCGATTCCCATGCAACTTCGCAAGACGACCCGAGAGTCGTGGCCAACAAGACACTTTTCTACCGATCACAGCGCCTGTATCCCATCAACGAATACAATGGCTTCGCTATGTCCCGCGAGAACGCCAACATGGGCTCGACGCCCATTGCCCGCATCACCCGCAGACAGCCTTGGCTGCGCGGGTTGTTGGCACCGCCCGAGGTGGAGTTGGTGCACGCCGGACTGCGCGGTGAATGGCTGATCGCGGGTGTCCGGCTGCTCATTGTTGCAGCGCTCCTCTACCTGCCCCTTCAACTGTACGCGTCGGAGACCGGCTCAGGCACGGCGTTGATCACGCTTTGGATTGGGGTGGCCGCCTTGGCTGAGGCATTGGTGGTCTATTCGGCGGTGCGCCGCGCCTGGGGCCGACAATGGATTGGTTTCTTCAGCGGTGTTCTCGACGTGACGCTGGTAACGCTCGCGTTGTGGGTGCTGGTGATGCGCGGCGATCCTTTTGGTGCGGTGCACGACATCGTCGTTTTCCCGTCGTACTTGCTCGCGATCGGCGCCACCAGCCTGCGCTACGACTGGCGAGTCTGCGTCCTGACCGGTATTGCAGCGGTCACGCAATACGTGACCTTGGCGACTTACACCGTCTGGCAATGGGACCTGGTTGGCGACCTGGCGCCGGCCAGCGCCCACGCCTTTGCGTGGACGGCGCAGGCAGGCCGAATCGCCTTGCTCGGCATGGCGACCCTCTTGGCTACGGCCATCGTCGTCCGTGCCCGCGAACAGCAACGGGTCTCGACTCGGGATCGTCTCACCGGCCTCGCCAATCGCGGCTTCTTCGACGACAGCCTAGAGCGCATCGGCGCGGTGGCCGAACGCTCGGGCGAGCCTGTCACCATCGCCATGTTGGACGTCGACTATTTCAAGCGATTCAACGATACCTACGGCCATTTGGCTGGCGACGACGCGCTGCGCACCTTGGCACGTATTCTCATCCGGCGTTTTCGTAGCACCGACCTCCTGGCACGCTATGGCGGCGAGGAATTCGTTGGATTGTTCCCGGGGATGGCCGCCGAGGATGCCCAACGGCGACTCGAGGAGCTGCGTGCCATCGTCGCGGATGCCGCCATTACCGTGGACGGCAGGGGCCGGGCCGCCCAGGTAACCATTAGCATCGGTGCCGCCGTGTGGCCTCACGATACCCAAACCCTAAACGACGCGCTCGCCTTGGCCGACGCCAGGCTTTACCGGGCCAAGGCGGAAGGTCGCAATCGCGTCTGTTTCTCTTGAGGAATCAGCCAGAGCGTCGCGATAGAATCCACCGGCTGACCAGGAGGGCACCCCCATGCCACTGTACGAATACCGCTGCCAAGACTGTAAACACCCCTTTGAGGTGCTGCAGGCGCTCGACGCCGATGGTTGCGGCCTTACCTGCCCTTCGTGTCACGGTCCTACCGTGACCAAGCAGCTTTCCACCTTCGCCGCCGCCAGTGGTGGTGAGCCGAGCCGCTCCGCGAGACCGGCAGGGTGCTGTCGTGGCACCCCGACGTGACCTGTCTGAACGAACCGGCCCGGTCGGGCCGAACGCTTCGAGATTCGTGGGCCCCACTTCGTAGGAACAGCCCCGTGCCCAGCGACAATTAGAGCTGTGCACAATAGTAGTTGACGTCGAGTGCGGCCGCTTCCCAGGTGTCGCACCCGACGCGCTCTCCGACGGCCGAGATCTCTCCGTCACCACGGACTTCCGATCGATCGTTGCTTTCGTCGCCGCGGGTTGCGATCGGTGACTGAAGTCACCGCCTAATCATGGTCGTCCCTTGTACGCTCGGTGCGGCTTCGCGTTGGAGCTTGGTATCCGTTGGATGGAACGCCTACCGGCCTACGTCTAGAGGGACGACCAAAGCAGGAAGCGAAGCCGCACCGCCCCGGCCATCCGGCCGCGGCGGTAGAGGGACCCCGGGGAGGCCGTGTTTGTCCCTGAGGCCGCGAAACCGCGAGCCTGTCCGGAGATCGGTCCCCCGCCCTCGTCGCTAGGTCGAGGAGTATCCGAGGCCGTGGCCAGTGGCCGTGAGCCTGCGTTGCAAGGTCGACCGGCGATCAAGTGCAGGGTCGGGGGACCCGGGGTCAGTTTACCAAGCGCAAGGAGGCTTCTCATGGACCCCGTTCAGGTCGGAATCGACGTGTCCCGCGATCTTCTCGACATCAAGCTGGAGGCCCCAGGTAAGGGGAAACATGCCTTCAAGACCGACAACACTCGTACCGGGCACAAGCGACTGATCGGACGGCTCCAGCGACACGCTCTGCCGGTACTCGTATTTATGGAGGCGACCGGCGTATATGGCCTGGACCTGGCAATCGCCCTGCATAATGCGGAGAACATCGCGGTAATGGTCATTAATCCCCGCCGCGCAAGGCGCTTCGCCGAAGCACTCGGTCAGCGGGCCAAGACGGATCCCATCGATGCAGACTGCCTGCTCGAGTTCTGCCGCCGCATGCAATTCGAGGCCTGGCAGCCACCCCCCGAGTGCGCGCTTCAGCTACGTGCTCTGACCCGCCGGATGTCCACGCTGACCGAGCAGCTGGTCCAGGAGAAGAACCGTCTCCATGCCGCCGAAGCGACCAACGAGCTACGCGCGATCCGCTCGGACATCAAGCGCTCTATTCGGTTTCTCGACTCCTCGATCCAGCGCCTCGAGAAGACCGGGCTCGAGCTCGTCAGCAAGCACCGGCATCTCAACGACGACCTCCACCGGCTGTGTTCCACACCCGGAATCGCAAAACGAAGCGCGATCAAGATCCTCGCCGAGCTCAGCACGATGCCCCAGGATCTGACCGGCAAGCAGCTCACGGCCTTTGCTGGGCTCGACCCCAAGACCCACCAATCTGGCACCTCGGTACAGGCCCATGCGCGGATCTCGAAACGAGGCAATACCTACCTCAGGGCTGCCCTGTACATGCCGGCCCACAACGCGGTGCGCTGTGATCCACAGCTCCATGCTTTCTACGATCGACTCCTCGAACACGGCAAGACCAAGATGCAGGCCAAAGTCGCCGTTATGCGAAAGCTGCTCGTCGCGATAAACGCGATGAGGCGAGACCACGAACACTTTTGCTCCAACAGACTCGGAAACGCTCGCTTGAACGCTTGACTCCGCACAGAGTATCTCCGGGACCGCAACTTGCGATCAAGGTCCACTCCAGACGGCCGACGTTTCTCCCTCGGACGTTCCGCCGGCTGGCTGTGCCGCGACTGACCCGGCAACACGATCGGTTCGAATCCAGCGTCCTTTTCCTCGCTCAGCATCAGATGAAACCCTCCCGGGCGCCCATCCGGACAAAGCCCTGGTAACCGGTGATGGACTCCTCCACACCAAACCAGCGGCGCGACAACAAAGGCACCACCGAGATCACCCGAGCGATTGCGAGCGCTCTTTGCACCCCGTACCAGCTCGACAAACTGCCGTACCTGCTCGCCCGTGCATCGGGCCATCCACTGGGCCACATGCAGCACTTTGCCATCGGCATCTTTGGTCACCAGGTCAAATTCGTCGGTACGACCGCTCTTCGGACGCGTTACCTTGTGATACCCATTCGGCATGCAACTGTGCCGCCGAGACCTCTGGTAAACCCTCGGCCACCGCGTTGCCACTCTGACCCGTGGTGGTATGGACCGCGCCAAGAAGCATGCCGTCGTAGAGGTAAAGGCAAACCGACCCAACCACCACCGCACCGGCAAAGGGCGCGGCATGGACGGGCCGTTCGAGCAAGCGGTCGATCAGGGCATAGGTGGCCTGACGCGGCAAGGCCTGCGACGGCCATGCCTCGACCAAGCGGACGATCATCAAATGCGGATCGGCAGGCAAGCCACGGCGACTCGGCATGCGCCACAGTGTTGCTTCGTCGCTGCTGTCTTTCGGCGGTTTCAGCCCGCCGCACCAAGGCAATCCCGAAGTCCATCACCTTCAGTCGTCCGTCGTGGCGCTGGATGAGGAGATTCGACGGCTTGATATCCCGATGCACCACACCACCTCGGTGCGCCGCATCGAGGGCATCGAGCAGCTCGACCACGTAGCGAACCGCGAGGATCGGCGTCAGCCTCTCGTGTCCCTTCATCAACGCCGCCAGCGTCTCGCCCTCGAGCCACTCCATCACCATGTAAGGAGAGCCGGCTTCCTCGCCCACGCTGTGGACCGTGGTCACCGCCGGATGCGCAAGCGCAGCCTGTGCCTTCGCCTCCTGAAGGAATCGCCCGCGCAACTGGCGCTGGACCTCCAGTGGCTCGTCGTCGAGCATCGAAGGCCGCAGCACCTTGATCGCCACGCGCCGTTCCAACGCCAACTCCATGGCCCGGTACACCACCCCATCGAACCCGCCCCCACCTTCGCTTCAATGCGGTAGGGAAACGTTGGCGTTGGGTTGTTGGCGGGTGGAAACATCAGCTCACAAGACTTCCGTCATACGCCGACCGGCACTCGGGGGGTTTTGGACATCCGAACCTACGGACGCCGAAGCGGAGCAGTTTACTCCAGGCCACACCAGATCTCAGCGCAACGCCAAACTGGCGTACAATCCCCCACCAGCGGAAGCGCTCAGGGGCTGGTGTCTCTCGCGGTCTTCAAAACCGTTGTCCCGTGCCGGTTGCGGTTCGGGGGGTGGGTTCGATTCCCATGCGCTTCCGCCAGTTAACTTCCACGGAATCGGCTGCTTACGGGCCGAACCCGGTCGCGGCCCGACATGACTGCTCGTGCTCCGGCAGCATGATTGAGGCGTTGCGGGAGCATCTCGACTTCGAAGACTAGGTGCGCTCGATGCCAATGGCTGAACTCAGGCTTACGACCGCGCTTCCGGCATTGTCGGCCGAGTTGACGGACTTGCTTCACGAAGACGGATATCCCGACCTCGTGGATCAGGTCGCCCTGCTTTCGATTGTGGACCGATGCCGCTGCGGAGATGATTTCTGTGCGACGTTCTACACAGCACCACGGCCGGGTGGGGCGTACGGGCCTGGACACAAGACCATACTGCTATCGGCCCGCAAAGGCATGATCATCCTCGATCTCGTCCGCAGTGAGATCAAGTGTGTCGAGGTGCTAGACCGGCCCGAGGTAAGAGCGCCCCTTCTCGAGATGTTCCCTTGACTACCGAGTAGCAAGCTCCTCGCGCAGCACCTTGCGCAGCGTCACCTCATCGACCGGGCGTGATCCGATCGACTGGCGCAGCGTTTGGTTGATCAGCGTTTGATAACCGATGCCTTCGGCACTGGCTTTGGACCGGAACGCGGTCAAGACATCATTGTCCAGCATGATGGTGATGCGGCTCTTGCCCTTGCCCTTGGCCTCGGCTTGGAGCTTGGCCAGGTGCGGGACGTCCTTGGCCCGCTTGGCCTTTGAGAAATCGTATTCGTCACGCATAGCTGCGGCCTTCCTTTCGAGTCGCTTTGCGGGCGGAGATCAACCGAATCCGATCTTCGCTTCGAAGTGAGTACACGGTGGTGAGTAGATTGGCGCAGGTGTTCAAACCGACCAGGACCCATCGCGATTCACCTTCGGCCGATTCGTCCTCGATAGCGAGCGCGTTCGGGTCGAGCAAGCAAGTAGTGGCTTCCTCGAAGTCGACACCGTGCTTCCCCAGGTTCGACGCTGCCTTGTCTGGGTCCCATTCGATCTTCATGCACATTCAGTATGTATGAGTGGATCACGGAACACAACTGCCGGAGGCCACGAGGTCGCGCCTGTACGCCACCGAAATGGGGGAATGTTGGGGGAATCTCAGCACGACACTCTCCGATCCGGGGATCGCCTACCAAGCGCTTCCGTTGTGTTCGTTACTCTTAGCGCTTCCCAGAACAGCCAGCGCAAACCAGGTGAGTTCAATCGCTTCATGTCCGATCTGGACAGTATTGGACATGGGTGCTAGTTTTACTCCATGAACGTGCACTTGACACCAGAATTGAAGAAACTCGTTGATGACGAGGTGGCTACCGGCCTCTATGGCTCGGCAAGCGAGGTTGTTCGCGAAGGATTGCGGCTACTGGTTGACGAGCGGCGATGGCGCGAGGATGTGCGGCGCAAGATTGCGGACGGTGTTGCTCAGGCCAAGGCGAAGGAGCTGTTGGATGGTGACGCCGTCGCCGAGCGACTGAGGAATCGGCTCGAGACGCGGCGGACTCCACACGCGTGAGCCGGATCCGGTTCACGGCCCTGGCCGAGGGTGACCTTGAAGAGATCATCGACTACATCGCAGACGAAGCGAGTGCAAATCGAGCGCGATTGGTCTTGAACCAGATCCTTCGTGCAGCCGACCGGCTTGCCGAGATGCCCGGTATGGGCCATCGCCGCGAAGACCTGACCGAGGAAGACGTTCTCTTCTGGCCCGTTCACAGCTACCTACCTAATCGTCTATCGGTCCGGAACGGACCCTCTCGAGGTTGTCCGAGTCCTAAGCGGGTGGCGAGACGTCAGGCACGTTCTAGAGATGGGGAACTGAGGAAGTTGGATGGGGAAATTGCCTTGGCCTCGGCCTGAAGCTTGGCCAAGTGCGGGATGTCCTTGGCCCGCTCAGCCTTCGAGAAATCGTACTCGTCACGCAAAGTCCAAAAGTGTAGGTACGAAGAGGCCGGCGGCTGCCCGCCGACCTTTCGCCTGATGCTACTGACTCCGGCCACAAGGCCAGATGCCGAGCCCTTGGCTCAGTAGCAGATGCACCAGCCGGCGCAGGAATCGCCACTGGGGTTGGAGCACGATGGCCTGGCGTCACCGCATTCCGCCTCGAAAGACAATGCAAAAAACACCATTGCGCATAAATATATTTTTCTTGAGGTCGAAGTCGAGTCCACAACTCCTCTGCCGAGCGAAGTCTCACCCAGACAACAGTCGACGCACCAAGCATCCACACTGTGGCCAACAGGACTCCGTGTGTCGAAATCAGGCGATTGAGTGCGTAGGCCCGCGCCGTTCTTGTATTCTTAGGACCATAAGGAGACTCGAGATGTTGAAGCTTGTTGGAAGTCTAGTGATCGCGTGTGTCTTGTTCCTTCACTTGGCGGCGTTTGCCCAAGGTGGGGTTGCCGAAGAACGAAGTGCTCAGGCTCCGGCGTTCGACGAGCCAACCGCCATGAACGTGGCACAGAAGGCAACCATGAGCCTCGGCGGGGCGGAGCGCCAGCTCGCCCAGGCAAGGAAGCTCGCGGAGAAGATCAAGGCCGAATCCGATGCCAAGAAACGCGCCAAGCTCGAAACCAAGCGTGAGAAGGCGCTCATGGGTGCGGTCAGCGGTTTTCGAGAAGGCCTCTCATACAATGTCAAGTCGATCGAGGGCTGGGCCGGATTGGGCACCGCCTACCGCGAGTTGGGCAAGTTCCAGGAGGCGCTGTTGGCCCACGTAGAGGGCATGAAGCTCGACGCAGCGGATCGCACCAATTTCGTCGGTTGGACCGAATCGGCCATGGATGCCCTGTTGTTTGGCCAGGTAACCACCGCCCACGGACAGTTCTTGGAAAACAACCCGCTATTCGCCGCCTTGATGCTGGAAATCATCGAGGGCTGGTACGAAAAACGTCAAACCGACCCAGGCGACGTGAAGCAAGCGGACCTCGATCGATTGAAGGCGTGGATTGCGGACCAGAAGAAGTAGTCGAGAGGCCGCGAAGAGACGGCCGAACGCTTAGAAGAACGCCATCTCGCGGTGGCTGGGCTGCCAGAACTCTTCGATGTACAGAAGCGGACCGGCCTCGATTTCGAGCCCGGTCTCTTCCCGAACTTCGCGAGGCGCCGCGACTTCGAGGGTTTCGGCACCCCTGCCGTAATCCGGTGTTTCATCGGTTCCCGTCCTTGAATTGTGGCGCAGAGGGCGGAGGCCATCTGGATTGATTGTGGGCTGCTGCGGGCTTAAGCCAGCGGACCAACTGCCTACCCACTTCTGGTCGCCCCAACAGCGCCAGGTGATTGGTGCGGTATGCGATCCATTGCGAAGCGAATGCAAGACGCCGATGTTGCTTCTCGTGATGCCCTAGGGCGCTGTTGAGCGGCACGAGACCATCGCCAACGACGTGGTCGCATAACAGGCCACGCTCGGCCGCCGTGGTCGCCGCAACGGCATGACAAGCGACATGATCCGGCAACGGGACGCCCGGCCGGTCGTCGGGCTTTCGCTCGAAGCAGTCGTTGCCTTGCCAATCTTCATCCACCACATGGCCGAAGCGAAGATCGGTGATGCCCGCACTGCGGAGCTGTGCCAGCTTGGCAAACGGCGCGGTGTAGGGCGTGCTGCCCAAAACCACGCCGACCCAGTTGCCAGCCTTCTCGAGCGGTACCCCATGATGTGGTGTCCCCAAGAACACCATATGCTTCAAAGAATCGGTCCACGCTCGAGCGTCCTGCCGCGCGTAGTGAACCGCACTACGGGCCACCAGGCCGCCCATGCTGTGGGCGACGATGGCAATCTCCTCGACCGGCATGGGCCAGTTCGCCACTACCCACGCCATCAACGACGCCAGCGCTCGACCGTTTTCAGACGTCTGCAGGCCTGTGTTGTACCGCAAGTAGATCGGGGTGTAGCCGTGTTCCGAGGCCAGCGTCTTCCCGTGATCGACCACCCCACCCCGATGATGGGTACGCCACTGGAGGTCGTTCATGCACAAGCCGTGGACCAACAGCAGCACTTTGCCCGTCACATCCCGCCGCCGGGGTAGGTTCTGGTGATTCAACACCTCACCGCAGTGGCGCAGGGCCATGGGCGTTGCCAGCGAATTGTTGGTCGCGACCAGATGATCGCCCAGCACGCCGTTGAGGGCGGCGAGAACCGCCGCCCGCTCGGCTGTTTCTAGCGCGACCGCCATCCGCCCCCCAACCATCCGCTGCACACTCGACGCGGTTACGTCGATGCCGCGGCCCACCAGCGAGGTGACGCCACGAACCGCTTGATAGACAAGACCCGTGATGCCACCTGTGTGGCCCGGAACGCTGCCACCCGCAACACCCACGGTCTCCCACACGGACTGGTGGACGCCTTCCGCGATTCGGCTAACCCCGATCGTTGCTTGGGTAGCGAGCTGGGCAATGGCCCGAGCATCCGAAAGGCGTAGGTGGCCGCGGGGTGTGGTGTTTGACGGCATGGCGATCTCGCTGATTCGGCAAGCGGTGCATCATAGCTCGCCCTTGTACATGATCACCTGAACCCCAGCCGGATCAGTGAAGTGCCCAAGGGTGCCGTGGTCCGAAGCCGCAATGAAGAGGCCCGCACTTATCCGGCCTCGGCGGCCGCCTTGAGCTCGTCGAGGTCTTTACCGCACTCGGTGACCATCATCTTCTTCATCATCGGCATCATGAGCACGGACATGACTTTAGCCAAGAACGTCAGGGGCGTCGCTTCGAAGATCATTTCCAGGTCCGTGCCGCCGTCCGCTTCTGTGTAGCGATACTCGGTACGGTACCGACTGCCGTGGCTCTCGGCGTGAAGCCTGAAGCGACGGGGCGGCTCGAATTCGACAACCTCCATCTCTTCCGTGGCTTCCCGCCCGAACATCATTCGCGTCTCACGAAAGCGCGTGCCCACACCAACGGGGCCGTCGGTGAGCATTTCCATTTTGGTGATGGCCGTCATTGCGTTAGCGGCGTTGGCGAAATCGGTTGCGCGGGTGAAGACCGCTTCGATAGGCGCTTCGATGTGGCGCTTCAAACTCATCTGGGCCATTTCGTGATCCTCGGTTACTTCTTGCGGTTGAAGGCGATTTCGATCACTTGCGTATTCTTCTCGCCAATCGGCAAATCGTGAACTTCGAGCAGCAGCCGGTCTTCCGAGACGAAGCGCCAGACGTACTTGACCATCTTGTCGTGTTCGCCCGTTAGGTACTCGTCAAGCGTGCCGTAGAGGATCAACGCGTTGCCACCTGGGTCGAGATCCCCTTCGGAGGTCAGCATGGCGGTGTCGGAATTCCCCACCGACATCATCCTGTAGCTGTGCTTGAAGTTGTCATAACCGAGCGTGACAAAGTTCTGGTGGGGCATGCCCATCAGCGTGCCTTTGCCTTCCATCTTGATCCAACGCTCATCGATCAACCAGCCAATCGTCGAAGTCCCCTTTTCGGGCGTTTCCGGCAAACCAGCAAGCGTGAAACGTGTCTCGGTGTTCCACGTGCCCAAGAACCGCTCGAGCAACTTGTGGTTCTCAGTGGGCGCGGTGATCGCCTGTGCCTTCTTCATCATCGCGAGCATGTCGATCTGTTCCTGCGTCGCCTCGCCTTGGGCGCCGATGGGGGTGTTACCAGCGAACACGAGAAACAACAGGCACAGCATCGTCAAATTGCGGGACATCGGCTCTCTCCTCCTTCGGGAAAACGGTCGGGTTAGCGTGGGACAACGAATCGGATTCTCTGTTGTTCGGCGCGATTGAGGCGCCCGAGGCCGGCCGGCTTTCGGCCAAGCGCCGCAGGACCAGGTAGCGGAGCGTCATACAACCTGGTGGACGTTCGATCATCTCCGCCATCACGGTCGCCGCATCCTCGGCCGCCTGGGCTGCCGGAAGGCTGACGAACGTCAAGGAGAGGAGGACCACACCGATGGTTAGACGGCGCAGCCACGTGGGCTCGGCGACACTGGCTTCGAGCTGACGAAGACGCTCGAGTAGGACATTCCGCGGATGAAAGAAGCTGAGGCCGACGGTCTGGGGTAGGTCGAGTCGGCGCGCAACAAAAAACAACAGCGTCCGTCGGTAGGCGTCGGTTCGTCCGCCGAGGACTCGCGCGACGGTCCGGTCACAGCACTGCTCGCGAAGTGCCGCCAAACGACGTTGCGCGTACCAGACCAGCGGATGGAACCAATAGGCGATCTGAAGGCCCATACAGAGGCTGGCGAGCCAGTGGTCACCGCGCTTGAGATGCCCGAGCTCATGCAGCAGGACATGCTCGGCGCGCATGGGATCGAGGTCGCGAGGCAGGTAGACCGTGGGCCGCCACACGCCGACGACAAACGGCCCAGCGCTTGCCGACACCATTCGGATTCGGGGCAGACGTCGGAGATCGAGACGCTCTGCGATCTCGGCAACCTGCGCGGTCAGCGCTTCTGGGACGATCCCGCTACTCTGCTTCCGCCAATGGCGGATCAAGCGTCGATATCGCAGGCCGATGTGGCCACCGAGCACCAACGCGCCCGCAAGCCAAATTAGGACGATCGCGTAACCCCAGCCGGTGATGCCGAGCGGCGCCGATGCGCGCGCAAACGCAACGTCAAGCAAGGTGGACGGCGCAGTCGACCCGGAGTCGAGGAAGCCCAACGGAGACGCCAAGCCGGGAGGTACGACCAACCGCGCCAAGACCAGCAGCCACAGTCCATAGCGGACCTCCGGCCAAGTTCGGCGCGGGAGCACGCGGTCCAACGCCAGGACCGCCATGCCAAGAACCACGACATGCACGGCATTGGGCGCGACGCCCGCCCACCAGGCCGAAGCCACCGTGCGCCAGGCCTCGATCACCGATCTTCGTCCACGGGTTCGGGTTCGATCCCCGCACCGACTTCTTCGAGGGCAGCGTCTTCCACGGCCGCTGACGCCAGCAGCTTGCCGAGCTCCTCGCGCTCATGGGTACCCAGCGTCTTGGTGTCGACAAGATGGTGGACGAGGGTTCCTACCGTTCCGTCGAAGGCACGGTCGAGCAGCGACCGCAACGCCCCCCGGCGGGCGACGTCGCGACTCACCTTGGGCGTATACCGATGAAGGTTGCCACGTCGCTCGACCTCCAGTGCACCCTTCTCGGCCAAGCGCGAGAGGATTGTCTTGACGGTGGAGTAAGCCCAACCAGTCTCGTCTTCGAGAGCCTCGAGGACGTCACGAACGCTACCGGGATGCTGTTCCCAGAGCACGTTCATGACCTGCCATTCCGTGTTGCTAAATCGCACTTTATCTCTCTGCTACTTTCGTAGCTGATTCTGCTACATTTGTAGCTATCAAGTCAAGGCCCCAATCTATGCCACGTCTGCTGGCCAGTTGACCAGGGGCAAGATCGAGCAAGCTGAACCGGAGGCAGCAGGCGCGGCATGGGCCGGGACTCGCACTAAGGCGCTCCCATATCCATAGCGATGGACGTCATGCGAGCCCCGCGGCGGGTGGGGCGTGGCTTCGACGTGCCCACCCCGAAAGGCAACACTGGCCGGAAGGAAACGATCACGCCCTTTCGCGCCCGGTAGCCCCGATGCCAAGACCGCTTGCACCCATCCATGTCCGTAGCCATCGTTCAATCCCATGAGACAACGCAACAACGGCCTAACAAAGAGCCAGAACGTCACCATGACCGAGGCCGGATTTCCCGGCAGTCCAACGACCCAACCCGTCGGGTGCCGCGCCACCACCAGCGGCTTGCCGGGCTGAATGGCCACCTGATTGACCAATACTTCGCAGTCCAACTCGGCAAGGATCTCCTCTACGAAATCGTAGTCACCCATGGAGACCCCGCCCGAGAGCAGGAGAACGTCGGCACCAACACCGCGCCCGATCCGGTGCCGCAGGTCGTCACGGGTATCCGCCGCGATTCCCAGAGGCTGTGCCTCGATACCGAGGGTAGCGAGCGCTGCACCCAGGAACGCGGTGTTCGAATCGCGTAGCTGGCCGGGGCCCGGCTCTTCGCTCGCCGGTACCACTTCGTCGCCGGTCGCGAGGGTCGCGACCGACGGGCGTCGGAGCACCGAAACCACTTTGTAACCGTGTGAGGCGAGTACCGAAACGGTGCCTGGAGAAACCCGTGTACCGGACTCCAGCATGGGCGCGCCAGCGGTCACTACCTCGGCCCGGCGTCGGATATGGGCCCCAGGTTGTGCGTCCGCGTTCAAGGTCACCAACTCCGTGCCGCGATCGGTTTGCTCAATGGGTAGCACCCGGTCGCCCCCGCGAGGGACCACCGCCCCGGTCATGATCTTGGCAACCTCCCCTGGGGCCAACCGAAAGGTCGGGGGCGGCCCGGCGGCGGCAACGCCCACCACGGGGCGTGAGCTGCCCGCTCGGATCGCACCCGCTAGCACGTAGCCATCCATGGCCGAGACGTCGGCTTGCGGCATGTCGACGGTCGCCGCAACCGGCACCGCCAGTACGCGCCCACGCGCGGCCGCTCTCGAAACCTGTTCGCCATCCAGGGGCGGTATCCGTGCGGCCATCCGCGCCCACGCCTGCTCGGGGCTCAACATGTGCTCGACCCTCCTCGCTGTTCGCTAGAACCATATCGGTGGAACCGGCGCGCCACCTACGACCCATCGCATGGTGTAGGATGCCTACTTCACCTTGAGATGAACGTGGCCCGCGTCGGACCCCTTGGATGGCCATGGTACCGCGCAAGCTGCCCGAGGATCGGCGAGCGACACGAGGTACTCAGCCGCACCATCCGCCATGAACAAGCCGTTCCACTACGAAGGCAGCATTGAAGAAACAGCGCTGCCTGAGATGTTTTTCACCATCTTCAAGCATCGCGTTCCGGGTCTCTTGGACATCGGATGCGAGGATGTGCGCAAGCGCATTTACATCAGTGACGGCACCGTACTCTTCGCGACCTCGACCGACCGGACCGACCGGCTCGGGGCCTATCTCTATCGCCAGGGCAAGCTATCGCGCGAGGCGCTGGAACAGACCATCTTGAGACGCGAACAAGCCGGCGCCAAGCACGGGCAAATCTTGATCGAAGAGGGCTTGTTGTCACCCGCCGACCTCTACTCCGCGATCCGCGGGCAGATGGAGGCCATCGTTTGGAGCGTGTTCTCCTGGCAGACTGGTCATTTCTCTTTCAAGCTCGGGGATTTCACCGAGCCCACGATCCGCATTCATTTACCGCTACGCCAGGTGATCATCCGTGGCATTCAGCGGGTGCCCGAAATCAAGTCGCTGGTGACCCGATTGGGCAAGAAGCACACCGTACTACGGCCGATCTACTGCACCGAAGACCTCATCGAAGTCGCTCTCGACCATCAAGAGTACAACCTGCTACGGCTGGTCGACAGTCATCGCACCATCTTCGACATCTGTACCCAGGGCCCCTTCAGTGTCTCTGAGAACGCGCGTTTGCTCTACGCCTTTCACGTGCTGAATCTCGTCGAGGTCGTGACACCAGGAACGGTAAACGACAGCGGCGCGGTGAAGATCCGGCTCGACGCGGACCGCAAAGTCGATTTGTGAGTCGCTTTCGCACCCGCTCCTGAAAAGATCGGGTAAGCTGCTCGGTTCTGAGTACCCACGGGTACCCCTGCTCCATTTGACGAACGCGCAAGAGGATCATCATGCCGCTCTATGAATACGCTTGCACAAGCTGCGATCGCCAGATCGAGGTGATGCAGCGGTTCGCCGACGATCCGCTGACCATCTGTGAGGAATGCGGGGGTGCGCTGAAGAAGCTCTTGTCTGCGCCGGCGTTCCAATTCAAAGGCAGTGGTTGGTACGCCACCGACTACGCCAAGAAGGATCGCGGTGATTCCGAGTCGTCGAAGTCTGATGCCAAGGCCAGCAACGACAAGAAGGCCGAAGGCGACAAGGCCGACGCCAAGAGCAAAGAGACCGACAGTAAAAAAACGGCGAGCGACAAGAAAGAGAAGACGGGCCCGACCACCAGCGAAAAGACAGACAGCTAGCCCGTAGAGCGGAACACGAAGTGGGGCCGCAGGCCATTCGAACACCCGGCGCAGAGATACGGGCACCCGCTCGGCATCTGAGGAGCACGGCTATTGCAGATAGCCCAAGGACCGCAGGAGTTCTTCGGCCTCTTCTCCACGGTTGACACGCTCCTCATCCGTGCCGGGCTCAGACCGGGCCAGCCATCGCTCGAGAGCGATGTTGAACGTCCGTCGAATCCGAGGATGATCGGCACCAACATCGTGCGTTTCGGCCGGATCCGTCTGCAAATCAAAAAACGCGTAGCGGCGGGGGGCGAGTTCCATGACGAGCTTGAAACGGCCATCCGTCGCGCTGATCTGACGGCCCATGACGCTATACACGAGCCGGTTTTGGGGCGGCGCGGGTGGCTCGATCCACGGCCGCAGACTGGTTCCCGCAAGCGCGAGACCGGTACGGTCGAAACCCAGGTAGTCGAGCACCGTGGGAACGATATCGATATTGGCCACCGCCGCTTCAATCACCTTCGACTGGTCAACGGGCGGTATCCGCATCACGAGAGGAACGTGAACCTCGCTGTCGTAGACATGGTTGCAGTGCTTCATCCGCCCATGGTCGAGAAAACTCTCGCCATGATCCGAGGCGACAACCACGATGGTGTCATCGCGACGCCCCGCCACCTCGAGCAGGCCAAGCAACCCGGCCAAACCATGATCAAAAGCCAGGATCGACTCGTCGTAGAGGTCGCGCAGGTGATCGACGTCGCTCGCCGGTAGCTCGGCAGGTTCGCCACCACCACGAACATGGGCCGAAAAGGGGTTCGGATCGCCCTTGCCTACGTGTTCGTTGGGCCCCACATAGGTCGCGGAGAACCGACCCCGAAATACCGCGGGCGGCCGGTAGGGATCGTGAGGGTCCATATAGTGAACGTAGAGGAAGAACGGCGGCTTCAGGGTCGGTAGCAGTGCATCCACACGGCGATTGACACAATCCGCCCCTTTCCAAACGCAGCCTTCATCGAACTGATCGAAACCCCGTCCGAAACCCCCGACCGGGTTGAACTTACCCGGAGAGCGGCGGACGATTGGACTCGCTGAGACCGCGGTTGTCGAGAAACCGCGCGCTCGCAAGAGCGTTGGCAACGCATCGATATCATCTGGTATTCCGGGCCGGGTTTCCGCGTTCCGAAAGCGAAAAGTCGGCTGCGACGTCAACAGCGCATTCATCGACGGAAAAGTACAGGCCGATGAGCTCCGCGCGTTGGCAAACCGAAGATTCTCTACGGCGAGACCATCGAGCGCGGGACTCGTTGTCTTCGAGTAGCCATAACTCGCGATGTGGTCGGCACGCAGGGTGTCCGCGATCACCAACACCAGATTGCAACCGGCACACATCGCGGGTGGTTCAGGGATACGAGCACAGGCGCCCAACCCGACGGCGATCATCGTGAGCCCAAGTATGCAGAGAGGCCTAAGAGTGTTCGCGGCGGCTCGGCTCAGATCGGCAAGTGGCGTAATCACTGCGACGGCCGAACGGAAAATCCCCCTCCAGCTCCTCCTTTGAAAAAGGGGGAGGGCCAGACCCGCGATCCGCCTTTCCCCCCTTTCTCAAAGGGGGGACCGAGGGGGGATTTCTGCAAGGCATGCTCAGCATTCCACATCTGGCTCATTGGTAAAGACATTGGTGGATCCAATGGACCGAGTGGTCCATGGTCGCCATTTCATACCGGCGGAACGGAGAGATCGAGCTTCTTGGCGTAGTAGCGGAAGGAACGGAACGTCATGCCGAGGATCTTGGCGGCCTGCGTCTGGATACCATCCGACCGCTCGAGCGCCTGGCTCATCATCTCCGCTCGGATCTGGTCGAGGTGGTGTTCGAGGTCGATACCCGCTTCTGGCAGCGTTACGCCGGTCGGTGGCTGCTGCGGACCTGAGACGACGTGCAGCGGCAAATCTTGCGACGTCAGCCGATCTTCCATACTCAATGCCAGCGCCCGCTCAACCGCGTTCTCGAGCTCGCGAACATTGCCGGGCCAGTCGTATTCCTCGAGGTGGCGCATCGCTTCCGCGGAAATCGGCTTGTCCTCGATCCCCATGTCCTTGCAGTACTTGCTCAGAAAGAAGGCGACCAGGAGGGGGATGTCTTGTCGCCGCTGACGCAACGGCGGCACATGAATCGGAATCACGTTGATGCGGTAGTAGAGGTCTTCGCGAAAATCCTCGCTCTCGATTCGCTCGCGCAGGTCCCGATTGGTGGCCGTGATGATCCGGACATCGATAGGCTCTTCGTGACTGCCCCCTACCCTCCGAACCTTCCGCTCTTGCAAGACTCGCAACAACTTGACCTGCATGGACGGGCTCATCTCACCGATTTCATCGAGGAAGAGGGTTCCCTCGTTCGCCTCTCGAAACAGCCCTTTCTTGTCGCCCACGGCGCCGGTGAAGGCCCCTCTTTCATGGCCAAACAGCTCACTCTCGAGCAGGGATTCGGGCATGGCACCACAGTTCACCGACAAGATTCGGTTACTACTTCGACTGCTAGCAAAATGGATGGCGCGGGCGATCAGCTCCTTCCCTGTTCCGCTCTCACCACGAATCATGACGGTCGAGTTGGTACGGGCCACCCGTTCGATCAAGGAGAAAATCTCCTGCATGCGGGGGCTTCGCCCGATGATGTTCGAAAACCGGTACTTCTCCTCCAGTTCTCGCCGCAGGTAGCGGTTCTCGGCAACCAACCCCGTGCTCTCGAGAGCCCGCGCCACGACGACCTTCAACTCATCCACCTCGAACGGCTTGGACAAGTAGTTGTAGGCGCCCAGCTTCATCGCTTCGATCGCCGAGCGCGTCGACGAGTATGCGGTCATCATGACGACCGCCGTGTGCTGCTGTTGTTGCTTGATTTCCTCGAGCAACTCCAGGCCGTTGCCGTCAGGCATGAGCACGTCGCACAGCACGACATCGAAATCACGTTTGTCGATCTCCTCTCGAGCGGTGCTCACGGAGCTAGCGGTCCGGACGTCGTATCCTTCTTCCTTGAACAAGAGACTCAGGAAGTCGCGGATACTCTGCTCGTCGTCGATCACCAAAAGGCGCGAGATCACAGTTCATTCTCCTCTCGAGCCATCGTCTCTGGCGCGATCATCGGGATGGAAACGGTCACAATCGTCCCTTCGCCGGGTGTGCTGTCCACTTTGATATCACCACCATGCTCCTCGACGATCCGGTAGACGATGGCCATGCCGATTCCCGAGCCGTCGTCGAAGAACGACTTGAACGGGTGAAATAGGTTCGCCCGCTCCTCTTCGCCCATGCCGGTGCCAGTGTCTTGAACGGCAACAGCATACCGGTCTTCGTGTTGCTGACCCAAAATGGTCAGCAACCCACCATCCGGCATCGCCTTGATCGCGTTGCGGACCAGGTTCCAAAACACCTGGCTGATCTGATCTGGATCGGCACTCACCTCCGTGTGGGGGGTCGCCAGTCGGAGCGCGATCTGATGATCTCGATCCACCTCCGCACTGTTGGTCAGCAAGGCCACTTGCTCCTCCAAAAGCAAGCCGATATCGAATCGTCGCTGGGCTCGCGGGCGCGGGCGGGCGAACTGCAGGAAGCCTTTCACCGTGCGGTCCAACCGCTGACTCTCGCGCAAGACGATCTCGAGCAACTTGCGCTGTGAAGAATCACCACCGGAAGCAGCAGCAAGCATTTGGGTCGATCCCGAAATGGCCGCCAACGGATTGCCCACTTCATGGGCCAAGCCCGCGGCCATCATGCCCACCGCCGCCATGCGGTCTTGCAAGCGCAAACGCTCCTGGAGTTTGCTGAGTTCGGTAAGATCTTGAAAAATGACGATCAAGCCGCGCGGCGCCCCATCGCCATCGCGAAGTTGGGTGACCGAGTAGCCCACCGGCACGATGACACCGCGCCGCGTGATGGTCCGCTCGGAGCGACGTTCGGGCCGGCCCGCCGAGCTGTCTGGAACTTTACTCTGCAAGTCGGCAATCTCGAGCAAGCCCGTCGCCGCAAGCGAACGCCCAACGAGATCAGCGGCGCTGGCTCCGAGAATCTCCTCACCAGCGCGATTAATGCTCGTCACCACACCGCCCAGGTCGGTGGTGACCAAACCGCTGGTGATCGAACGGACCACATCGCGATACTGAACCTGCAGTTCGGCCAGGTCGGCGTCGCGCTCCGCCAACGCCTTCTCCACGCGGGTAATATCGCGCCCCAAATACGAAGTCAAAACCGCGATGCCGTAAAAACCAACCAAATGGACCGCGAGATCGTAGATCAACTCGGGGGTCGACATCGGAGCGCCAGAAGACGCCAGCCAACTCAGAAGCGGGTACCGTCCGGCCAGCAGAGGAAGACCAAAGGCGACAAAGGCGACACTCGCCACCACCAATCCGGCGGACCGCCGCAGAAGCACCACCGCAGCGATGATGACCAACAGGTACAGAATGGTGAACCGACGACCATCGCCACCCAACCCATGGATGAACTGGGAGATCGCCACCACATCGCCAATGAACTGAACATAGGCCTGAAGCACGACGTAGCGCCCGTTGAGCAGACGGTACAACGCCAGGTACACCAACGTCGCAACCGAGACCCAAGCCACGGTCCAACGAATCGGATCGCTCCAGCCAGCGCCTTCCTTACCGACTACCGTCAGCGTGTAGGTGCCCGCCATGGTCGCCACCACCAAGACCCGGATGGCGACCAACCACAACAATCGGCGTTCGAGCACAGACATCATCTCGCCACGTTACCCTGGACCGGATGCCGCAACCACCGGCGGCACGCTCGCCGCCGAGACAGTAGCGGCATCCAACTCGCAGCGCGCCCTCGCACGCGGTACGCGCTGGGAGTCTGTGGCGCACGGATTCGCAAGGCGCCTGGCGGGCGGCGCGAGGTCCCAGCGGCGTTGTTTTTTGGATAAATACAACCAGTATTCATCTGCAAAAGTGCCTTGCTGGACCGCTCGCAGCGCTTCCGCCGGTCACCATCCGTCTATTCGCGGTCCGCGCTAGTTGATCTCCGTGAGGATCGAGTACATCGGCAGGTACATCGCCGTGACGATGGTACCGATGATGACGCCCAGAAACGTGATCATGACCGGTTCGAGGAGCTTCATCAGGCCATCCACCGCCGCATCGACTTCGTCTTCATAGAAGTCCGCGATCTTGGACAGCATCTGGTCCAGAGCACCTGTTTGCTCGCCGACGCTGATCATCTGCACCACCATCGAAGGGAAGACCTTGGTCTCAGCCAACGGCGCGCTGATTGTCTTGCCTTCCTCGACGCTCTTGCGCACCGACATGATCGAGTCTTCGATGATCGCGTTGCCCGATGTTCGAGCCGTGATCTCGAGACCATCGAGGATCGGCACACCACTCGCCGTCAAGGTCGAAAGGGTGCGGCAAAAACGCGCGATCGCAATCTTACGCAGCAGCATCCCGAGAACCGGGGTCTTGAGCAGCAGGTTATCGAGAATCCGTCGCCCTCGGTGGGTTTGGTGCCACTGCCGAATGGCCACGACAGCCAGGATCGCCAAGGCAATCAACCACGGTGCGTACCCCGCGACAAACCGGCTGGAAGCCACCACCCAACGGGTAAGAAACGGCAGCTCGGCGCCGAGGCCGGCGAAGAGCTGTGAGAAAACCGGGATAACCTTCCACAAGATGATGAACACCACGCCACAGGCGATGGTGATCACCGTCACCGGGTAGATCATCGCCGACTTGACCTGATTGTTCAGCTTGACTGCTTTTTCGATGTACGCAGCCAAGCGCTGGAGGATGATGTCCAGAATACCGCCGGCCTCACCAGCAGCGATCATGTTCACGAACAAGTTGTCGAAGGCCTTGGGATGCTTCTGCATCGAGTCGGCGAGCGATGAACCGCTTTCGACATCGGTTCGCACCGCGACCAAGATGTCTCGGAACGTCCGCTGTTCTTCCTGCTCACCGAGAATTTCCAGACACTGGACCAACGGCAGACCGGCATCGAGCATCACCGAGAATTGGCGGGTGAAAATCGCGACCTTCTTTTGCGACACCCGACCGCCAAATCGCGGCAACAGGGGAATCTGGCGATCCTTTTCCCGCAGCGTCGTTACCTGAATCTGCTGGCGACGCAAGATCGCGGCGGCCGCCTCGCGGGAATCGGCTGCGATCACGCCACCACGCACCTCGCCGCCGCGCGTCTTACCCTTCCACACGAAGTTCGACATCCGTTATCTCCTGGACCGAGAGGAGGAGCCAGCCCGGGCCGACGCCGGAAGACTCTGTTGCAGGGTCGGATTGAGCGCTGAGGGCCCACGGGCGATCAGCTCTTGCAGCTCATCGGGATAGCCCGAGCGAGACATCGCCGTCTGCATGGTGATCGCTCGCTTGAAGTACTGCGCCGCCAGTGACTGGTTGAATGTCTGCATACCGTACTTGCTTTGGCCAGTCTGCATCATGCCGTAGATCTGGTGCACCTTGTCTTCGCGAATCAGGTTGCGAATCGCGGAGTTCGGAATCAGGATTTCCATCGTCATGGCACGCCCCTGGCCGCTGGCTCGAGGCAGCAATGCCTGGCACAGAATGCCTTCCAGCACTAAGGATAGCTGCGCCCGGACCTGGCTTTGCTGGTAGGCCGGGAAAACATCGATAATGCGGTTGATGGTCTGCGCCGCCGAGTTGGTATGCAACGTGGCGAAGGTCAAATGCCCGGTTTCGGCGATTCGCAATGCCGATTCCACGGTCTCGAGATCGCGCATCTCACCGATCAAGACAACGTCGGGATCCTGCCGCAACGCTGCACGCAAGGCGGCCGAAAAGCTGTGGGTATCGGCGTGCAGCTCCCGTTGGTTGACCAAGCAGCTCTTGTGCTTGTGCAAGTACTCGACCGGATCCTCGATCGTGATGATGTGCTCGTTACGTTCCTCGTTGACCTTGTCGAGCATGGCCGCCAGCGTCGTCGACTTGCCCGAGCCGGTTGGCCCGGTGACGAGCACCAATCCACGGGGCTTCTCACAGATCCGTTCAACAACCGCAGGAAGTCCCAAATCTCGAAACGTTCGAATCTCGTAGGGAATCGTCCGAAACACCGCAGCGACCGCACCACGCTGGTGGTAGACGTTTGCCCGGAACCGCGACAATCCCTTGATACCAAACGAGAAATCGATCTCGAGGTCCTCCTCGAGCCGGTGCTTCTGGATATCCGTCAGAATCGAGTACGCAATTTGCTTGGTCTCAGTGGGCGACAGCTTGGGAAGATTCAGCGGCGAAAGCTTGCCGTCCACCCGGATCATGGGCGGTGAGTCGGTCGTAATGTGGAGGTCGGAACCTCCTTGCTCAACCATGCCCTTGAGCAGCGCGTTCAGGGTCGGCGGCACAATCGTCTCCGAAATTCGACGTTATTGGCGGAAAGAACCCGAATTGGCGGAAAGAACCCGAATTGGCGGAAAGAACCCGAACGTCAGCCGCCAAGGAAGCTGATCCACGGTTCGCAATCCATCTATCGATGAACAGCTATCGATAATACACGATCGAAGCAGGCCCGCCAATGATACATGCGGTATCGTACGCCGCGATGAGCGACGCCACGGCTGATCCGCATGAAGAAGAGGTCATCGGCAAAGTGGTTGACGCGCGCCTCCTCGCGCGTTTGATCCGCTACGTCATCCCCTATCGCGGCCAGGCCCTGGCAGCGGCTTCCTTGATCTTGCTCTCATCGCTGTTGCAGCTTGTCGGACCGCTGCTGATCGCCGCAACCGTCGATCTATTCGTCAAGCCCACAGCCCAACCGCGCGCCTTCCAGCGCTGGCTCGGCGAGCGCATGGGCGCCTCGGATCTAGCAGCCGATCCGGGAACGGGTATCGCGTACATGGCCGCCTTTTACCTCGCCTTGCTGGTCTTGACGTTTATCGCGCTCTACGCCCAAAGCGTCATCATGCAACGGATGGGTCAGCGCATCATGTACGACCTCCGCCACGATGTCTTTGGTCGATTGCAGCAGCTACCCGTGAGCTACCTCGACCGCAACCCCGTTGGCCGATTGGTGACCCGCGTCACCAGCGACGTGGCGGCACTCAACGAGGTGTTTACCGCGGGTTTGGTGTCCATCCTGGGCGACCTGGTGCTTTTGTTTGGCATCATGGCCGTCCTCTTTGCCATTCACTGGCCACTGGCGCTGGTCAGTTTCTCGATCCTGCCGTTGCTCTTGCTCCTGAGCCGTTGGTTCAAAACCCGCGCCCGGGACAGCTACCGCCGCGTCCGCTTGTGGGTCGCGCGGATCAACGCAACCATTCAAGAACACGTTACTGGAATGGCTGTCGTGCAACTCTTCAACCGGGAAGCACAGGCAGTTCGTGATTTCGCGGACATCAACCGCGAGCACCGCGACGTCAACATCCAGGCCATCAATTACTACGCGTTCTACTATCCAGCCGTCGATCTGGTTACGGCTTTGGGCCTCGCATTGATCGTCTGGTACGGCGGCGGCAGGGTGTTGATCGGCACGCTGAGCTTCGGTCTCTTGATCGCTTTCATCGAATACGCCCAGCGCTTCTATCGGCCGATCGCCGACTTGTCCGAGAAGTACAACATTCTGCAAGGCGCCATGGCCAGTGCCGAGCGCATCTTCGCCCTCCTTGATGCCGACCCCACCATCACGAGTCCTCCGGACGCCTACCGTCCAGAAAACATCGAGGGCACGATCGCATTCGAGAACGTGACGTTCGGCTACCACCGAGATCAACCCGTCCTGCACGATGTGAGTTTTCAAATCGCTCCCGGAGAGACCGTTGCGATCGTCGGACACACCGGCGCCGGCAAGAGCACGCTGACCAATCTCCTGCTCCGTTTCTATGATGTCGACGCCGGTTCCGTAGCGGTGGATGGCATCGACGTTCGCCGATGGAACATTCCGGCCTTACGCCGCAGTATCGCCATGGTGCTCCAGGATGTCTTCCTGTTTTCCGGCAGCATTGCCGGCAACATCCGTTTGGGTTCGGACATCGACGACGCAACCCTGCACTGGGCAGCAGGCGAGGTGCAAGCAACCGATTTCATCGACAAGCTGCCCGAGGGATTCGATACCCGTGTACGCGAAAGGGGCGCGGGTCTTTCCGTGGGCCAGAAACAGCTGATCGCATTCGCCCGCGCCCTCGCGGCCAACCCTCGAATCCTGATTCTCGACGAGGCAACCGCATCGATCGATACTGAAACCGAGCAGCAGATCCAGCTGGCGCTCGACCGTCTTTTGGTCGGCCGCACGAGCTTGGTCATCGCCCACCGCCTCTCGACCATTCGCAAAGCCGACCGGATCTTGGTCATGCACAAAGGGCAGCTACGCGAACAAGGTACCCACGGCGAGCTATTGGCCAAGGGCGGCATCTACCAAAAGCTCTACCAGTTGCAGTATCGCGACCAGACCACCCCGGTCTACCCAGTCCCTCCCTCGCCTCAACCGGAGCCATCTCCATGACCATTCTTTTCACCACTGTGGGCTTCCTGCTCCTCGTAGCGTTGTTTGATGTTCTCCAGCGGGAGAACGCGATCCGCCGCAACTTCCCGATCATCGGCCACTTTCGCGGCTGGCTATCTGCCCTGGGACCGGAATTGCGGCAGTACATCGTGGCCGACAATGACGAGGAACGGCCGTTCTGCCGCGACGAACGGCAGTGGGTGGAACAGTCGTCGAAGCTCGAAAACAACTACTTCGGCTTCGGTACCGACAACGAAATCGAAATCAGACCCAACTACTTGATCATCAAGCACACCGCCTTCCCGCTGCTCGCCAAGCGCAAGGGCGATCCTGGTTTCGACCCCCAGTATCCGCTGCCCTGCACCAAGGTCCTGGGCGGATGGCGTGGACGTGCCAAGGCCTTCCGTCCCGCGTCGGCGGTCAACGTATCGGCAATGAGCTATGGCTCGCTGTCGGCACCGGCAGTCGAGGCCATCAACCGCGGCTGTAACCTGTCGGGCTGTTTGCACAACACCGGCGAAGGTGGCCTGGCACCCCAGCATCGCCATGGCGGGGACCTGATCTGGCAACTCGGTACCGGGTACTACGGTTGTCGTCGCGACGATGGTGGTTTCGATCGTGACATGTTCCTCGAAAGAGTAGCCGATTTTCCAGTCCGCGCGGTTGAAATCAAGCTGAGTCAAGGCGCCAAACCAGGCCAAGGCGGAGTCTTGCCAGGAGCCAAGGTCACCCCCGAAATCGCCGGCATCCGGGGCATTCCGATCGGCAAAACGTGCATCAGCCCGGCCCGTCATTCCGCGTTCGGCGATGTCGATGGGCTGCTTGACTTCGTCGAAGACTTGGCTGACCGTAGCGGCCTGCCGATCGGCATCAAGTCAGCGGTCGGCGACCTTGGTTTCTGGCACACCCTGGCGGACCGAATTGCGACCACCGGTCGCTGCGTCGACTACATCGCGATCGACGGCGGCGAAGGCGGAACTGGTGCCGCCCCCCTGGCGTTTGCCGACCATGTCTCGTTGCCATTCAAGGTAGGCTTTTCAAGGGTCTACCGAGTCTTCGCGGAGCACAACCTGACCGACAAGATCGTGTTCATCGGTTCCGGCAAGCTCGGCTTTCCCGAATCGGGCCTGCTCGCGATGACGTTGGGTTGCGACCTGCTGGCGTTGGCCCGAGAGCCAATGCTCGCGATCGGGTGCATCCAAGCCCAGCGATGCCACACGGGGCATTGTCCGACCGGCGTCGCGACCCAAGGTCGTTGGCTCATGCGCGGTCTCGACCCGACCTCGAAAGCGGCACGCCTTGCCAACTACATGGTAACGCTTCGCAAGGAGCTGCTCACCCTCGGCCAGGCCTGCGGTGTGCCTCATCCAGCCTGGGTCACCTCCGAGCAACTCGAGATTCTCGACGGCTGCTTTGGCACCCGCACCGTCACCGAGACGTTTGGGTACGAGCCCGGTTGGGGTGTGCCCAGCGCCGCCGAGCGAGCCTCCTTGATGGCCGACTAGTTTTCGCCATCAAGCAGAACGGGGAACCTGGCCACCGACTCAACCGTCCCTTTTGGTAGAGACCACTACCGAAAGGGAGCCTTCATGGGCCAGCGCACCATCTCGAGACAATTTCTTACGCTAGCCATCCTGATTGCAATGAGCATGGGCTGTACCCGCAGCCTCTCACGCTCCATCACCTTCGATCATCTCGATGGTGGAGCGTTCGACGAGGTGCTCTCTCATGTCCATGAGGGAACGTGGGACAACGTTGATCTTCGCATGCGTTTCCGCCTACGCGGCGGCTCGGTAACCGCCGTACTGACCGATCCTGAGGGTGTTGTCCGTTGGCAGGAGATCTACACCGGCCCCACCTCGGAACGAGAGCACCAACGACTTTCTGGAGTCGATGGTTCTTGGACCCTGGAGCTACGCTCCGAGGACGCACGTGGAAGCTATCGCGCTTCGTTGGCGAGTAGCTGACGCACGATCAATCAAAAACCCCGTCGAGCTTCTCGGCCGTCAAGATCCGTTCAGCCCAACCCAACAGGACGTCCGCGTCGGCCGCATCGATGCGCGCCTTGACCTCACTGGGCAGGGTCCCGAATTTGAGTTTGAGCTGGCGACACAGGACGCGCGCCTCTCCGTCACGGCGACCTTCCTCTTGCCATTCACGGGTCCATTCCGCGACACGTTCTTCCAACATGGTGTGAAACTCCTCGAGGTCATCGATCCGCGGGATCTCGGTGCCGGATACCCGCCTCGGCAACAGTACCCGGCGTAACCACGCTACGAAAGCCTGACGCAGCGATCGGTGCTCCGGCGCCTGGAGCCAACGCGCCAACCAACCAACGGTTCCCGCGATCTCGGCTGGCGTCTCACTCTGTTCGAGCCGAAACAACGCCGCCACCAAATTAGGCCACGCGTCGAGGTCGACCGCCGGCTGCCGTGCTTCGTCGAGCAACACGTACCGCAAACGCGGCACGTACGGCTCGAGTCCCGGCGCCGCCGACTCAATCAAGTCGACCAAATCAATCGGCGCCGACCACGGCCGCCGACCATTGTAGAGCACGATCGGTAGCACCGGCGGCAATCGCCCCGCTGCCGATAGACCGTCCCCGCGCAACAAGTCTTGGTAGAGCAATCCCAGATACACCAACATGCGCAAGGTCATCGCGCGATCGACCGTCGACTGAAACTCGATCAGCAGATAGAGATAGAGGTCTTGATCGCGCCATTTGGCACGCCAAATCACATCCTGGGTGCGGCCACCCAGCGCCTCGGTAACGTAGCTTTCCGGACGACGTTCGAGAGAGCCGAAATCCAGCTCCTCTACCCACGGTTCCGGAAAATAACCACGCAACAGATCCTCCACCATGGCCGGGTGGGAGAACAAGAGTCGGTAGCCACGATCGTGTACATGTCCCATCGCCCTCTATAGACGGTAGGTATGCCGACAATCTTGCCGCCGGACCAAGAATCTCTCTCTACGATCCTAACCCCGTGTCGGCTCAGCAACCGCCCGCGCAACGAGGTCTTCCGCCCCCTCGCCCCGGACCAGCTCGACATCGTCTTGGTACTTGAGCACGACACCCAGCGTCTCTTCCACCACCAATGGATCGAGCGCCTGCTGATCGAGGGTGGTCAAGGCGGTGGCCCAGTCGAGGGTTTCGGCGACCCCGGGCCGCTTGTAGAGTTCTTTGTCTCGCAGCGCCTGAACGAAGTGAACGACCTGGCGACTGAGCTGCGCGCTGGCGTTCGGGCATTTGGCCTCGACGATGGCCAACTCCCGGCGGAAGCTCGGATAGTCGATCCAATGGTAGAGACACCGGCGCCTTAGGGCATCGTGCACTTCGCGCGTGCGGTTGCTGGTGACAACCACCACCGGCGGCGTGTCCGCGCGCAGGGTACCGAGTTCTGGAATGGTGATCTGGAACTCGGAGAGCAACTCCAGCAAGAACGCTTCGAATTCCTCATCCGCGCGATCGAGCTCGTCGATCAGCAGCACCGGTGCGATGCCGTCGGGTGGCTGGATCGCCTGCAGTAAGGGCCGGGCGAGCAACAGGTCCCGGCGGTAGATATCGCGCTTGGCCTGCGCGACATCGACGCCCCCTGACGCCTCGAGCAAACGAATCTCGAGCATTTGGCGAGGATAGTCCCACTCGTAGACCGCGTTGGAGATATCGAGTCCCTCGTAACACTGGAGGCGCACCAACGGCTTGCCGAGAATGCGGGCCAGGACCTTCGCGACCTCGGTCTTGCCCACCCCAGCTTCACCCTCGAGAAACAATGGCTTATCGAGCTCGAGCGCCAAAAACATGGCCACGACCAAGCTGCGATCGGCAAAATAGGACGCGTTACGAAGCGCGTCTTCGAGCGCGTCGACACTGGTGATGGAAACGGTTGACATCGTTTCTTCGCGGTGAGGAGGAGGCCGCCGGGCGGGCGCAAGCCCCGCCCCTACATTGGGATTTGAGTCCGGCAGGTCGAGTTCAAACGACCGTGAGCAAACGATCTAGGCAAGCGCCCGATCGCGTGCGGCCCGGAGGGCGCGCTTGCCATAGGCCGTCGCCAAGACAATCCGGTACTCGCCAGACGCATGAAGGTCGCCGAGTGGCTCGTCGTCGAACACCAAGTGGTCTTCGACCGCCTGGTCGATTGCAGCGTTGTCGGTCGCAACGACCCCGCGCAATGCCTTGCCGACGCCACCCGACGCCATCGGAACCGCGGTGACACCGTTGAAGGCCAGATGGGCTGCGGTGATGGTCCCGGCCGTGATCGTAACCACGGCAGCGGCCCCGCAAATGGCGTACCCCGATGCCGGGTGCTCATTCTTGAGGTAGGCAGCGCCGGTCCCTGCGGGCCACGCTGGTACCGTAACGGCGGTCAGCAACTCGCCTTCACCCAGATCGGTCTCGAGCAAACCGGTAAAGAAGGACGCCACGGCCACCTGTCGAGGACCGTCTGGCCCATGCAGATGGATCGTCGCGTTGACGGCGAGCAACGCCGCTGGCAGATCCGAAGCAGGGTCGGCGTGGGCGATATTGCCACCGATCGTGCCCTTGTTGCGCACGGCCGGATCAGCGATCTTCGACGCCGCCTCGCTGATCAACGGGCACCGTCCGGCGAGAACTCGCGATGTGGCCAAGGTCGCGTGGGTTGTCAGCGCGCCGATTCGGACGTCCTCGCCGTCCCGCTCGATACCGGCCAACCCTGCGATGCGAGCAATGTCGATGACCGCCGATGGTTGCGCCAAACGCAGCTTCATCATCGGAATCAAACTATGTCCCCCCGCCATCAGCTTGGCGTCGGGGTTGGAGCCGAGCAGCCGGACAGCATCCTCGATGCTCTTGGCGCGGTGGTAGTCAAATGAGGCCGGAAACATCACGCCCCTCCCTTGGGGTTCATCGCACGCCAAATCTTCTCGGGCGTCAAAGGCATGTCCAGGTGCTTCACGCCGAACGGCTTGAGCGCGTCCACCACGGCATTCGTGACGGCCGCGGGTGACGCGATCGACCCCGCCTCGCCGATGCCCTTCACCCCCAGCGGGTTGTGCGGACACGGGGTAATGGTGTGGGCGGTCTCGAATGACGGCAGGTTGTGCGCCCTCGGCACTGCGTAGTCCAATAGGGTTCCGGTGAGTAACTGCCCAGAATCGTCGTAGACAGCTTCTTCCCACAACGCCTGACCAATTCCCTGGGCAACGCCTCCGTGGACTTGGCCATCGACAATCATCGGATTGATCAAGTTGCCACAGTCGTCGACGGCGATGTACCGCACCAACTCGATCTCACCGGTCTCACGATCGATCTCGACGACAGCAACGTGGGTACCGAAGGGATACACGAAGTTGGACGGGTTGTAGAACGACGTCTCTTCGAGTCCTGGTTCAATTTCGTCGGGCAGATCGTGCGCCAGATAGGCCTGGAGCACGACATCACCCCAAGGCTTCGCCCGATCGGGAACGCCCTTGACCTGGAATTGGCCATCGACGAACTCGAGATCGCCCTCGGCCGCTTCCAGCAAATGGGCGGCAATCTTCTTCCCCTTGGCGATCACCTTGTCCAGGCTCTTCACCAAGGCACTGCCGCCCACGGCGGCGGACCGGCTGCCGTAGGTGCCCATGCCGAACTGCACCTTCTCGGTATCACCGTGCACCACATCGACTTGATCCATTTCGACACCCAGCTTGTCCGAGACGATCTGGGCAAACGTGGTGTGGTGCCCTTGACCATGCGCCGAGCTACCGGTGTAGATCGTGACCGAGCCACTCGGATGTACCCGCACCTTGGCACTCTCCCAAAGGCCGGCTTGCGCGCCGAGGGCACCGACAACATGGGACGGCGCCAGGCCACAAGCTTCGATGTAGCTCGACAACCCGATGCCGATCAACTTGCCGTCCGGATCGGTATGCCGCCCAGCCTGCTCGAGCCGCAGTTGATCGTAGCCCACCATCGCCAGCGCCTTGTCGAGGGCCGGCTCGTAGTTGCCGCTGTCGTACTCGAGCGCCACTTGGGTCTGGTACGGGAACGCGTCTGGACCGATGAAGTTGCGACGCCGCATTTCGGCAGGGTCGAGGTCTGTCGCGTGGGCCGCCGCGTCGAGCAGCCGCTCGACCACGAAAGTCGCCTCGGGTCGTCCGGCGCCACGGTAGGCATCGACCGGGGCCGTCGACGTGAAGGTACCGAACACCCGCACATGAATGGCGGGGATGTCGTATTGGCCGGAGAGCAGGGTGCCGTAAAGATAGGTCGGCACCGCAGGGGCGAAGGTCGACAAGTAGGCGCCCATGGCGGCCCACGTCTTGACCCGCAGGCCCGTGATCTTGTGATCGGCGTCGAGTGCGACCTCGCCTACCGAAATGTGATCACGGCCGTGGGCGTCCGTAAGGTTCGCTTCGGAGCGGGTTGCCGTCCACTTCACGGGGCGCTGCAGGTTGATCGCGCACCAAGCGGTAATCGCCTCGTCTGGGTAGTGGTGGATCTTGGAGCCAAAACCACCACCCACTTCGGGGGTAATGATGCGGATCTTGTGCTCTGGCATGCCCATCGATGCCAGCGTCATCAACAAGCGATGCAAATGGGCATTCTGGGTCGTCATACGCAAGGTGAGCTGGTCTTGGATCGCGTCATAGTCCGCGAGACAAGCGCGCGGCTCGATCGCGTGGGGGATCAGCCGGTTGTTACGCAGCTCCAGGGTCACCGTTTTGGCAGCCGCTTTGAACGCGGCGTCGGTCTTGTCGGCGTCGCCGAGATCCCAGTCAAACGAGATGTTGTTGGGCGCCTCGTCGAAGAGTTGGGGCGCGCCGTCTTCGGTCGCAGCTCTCGGATCGGTCACGGCGCCGAGCGGATCGTAGTCCACCTCGACCAAGTCCGCGGCGTCCCGTGCGGTGTAGCGGTCCGTGGCCACCACCACCGCCACCCCGTCGCCGACGTAGCGCACACGGTCCTTGGCAAGAAGAGGATGATCGGGCGTCTTGATGTCCGGCAAGAGCCAACCGGTGGGGATCAAGCCACCGTCGCCGGTGACCAGATCCGCCCCTGTGTAAACCGCCAGGACACCGTCCAGCGCTGCGGCAGCGGTGGTGTCGACGCCGTTGAGCCGCGCGTGAGCAAAGGGGCTGCGAACGATCACCGCGTAGGCCATGCCCGGCAGCGAAAGATCGTCGGTATAGCGTCCCTGGCCGGTGATCAGGGCTGGATCCTCACGGCGCTTGACCGCGCGTCCGATCGCCCCACTCACGCCGCACCTCCCGCCGCTTGGGCGGCATGCTGAATCGCCTTCACGATGTTGTGATACCCCGTGCATCGACAGATGTTGCCCTTGAGCGCGCTCCGAATTTCGGCTTCGGAAGGATCTGGGTTGTTGGCCAAGAGATCGGCCGCCATCATGATCATGCCCGGCGTGCAGAATCCGCATTGCAAACCGTGTTCTTCCCAGAAGCCGGTCTGCAGCGGGTGCAGCGTTCCATCTTGCTGAAGGCCTTCGATGGTGGTCACCGAACAGCCATCGGCCTGGACCGCCAACTGCGTGCAGGATTTCACGGCTTGGCCGTCCACCAGCACCGTGCAAGCGCCGCACAAGCTGGTCTCACAACCGACGTTGGTGCCCGTGAGCCCGAGCGCGTCGCGCAGCAAGTGGACCAACAGCAGACGTGGTTCGACCTCATGCTCGTGGGCCTCACCGTTTACCTCGACGCGGATATTCACACCCATACAAGCAACCTCTTTTCGCGTTGTCTGACCCACGACCTGCCGATCGATCACAGCAAACAGCCTGAAGCTCGCGCCGGTCGGCGCGAACACGCCACCGCCCGCGTAACCACCAACGCTCGTTGGCAAGGGCGTCGGCTGTTTCGTGGGTCGTTTCGTGGGTCGTTCGTCCGCGCGACCGCGGTTTCATCGGCTTCGAATTGCATGAAAACCAAGCGGATTCCTGTCGAAAACTGATCTCAGTCTAACACAGCGCCGGCCTCTCGATACAGCCGCCAAAAACCCCTCGAGCTTGTCGTATCGTGACCCCCGGATCGGCAAATGCCATCCCGATCTTCACACCAAGACGCCAATCTTCTCGAGCGAGTACGAGGACGGGGAGTCGGTGACTGAAGTCACCGACTAGATAAGGTAGTCCCTTGTACGCTCGGTGCGGCTTCGCGTTGGAGCTTGGTATCCGTTGGATGGAACGCCTACCGGCCTACGTCTAGAGGGACGACCAAAGCAGGAAGCGAAGCCGCACCGCCCCGGCCATCCGGCCGCGGCGGTAGAGGGACCCCGGGGAGGCCGTGTTTGTCCCTGAGGCCGCGAAACCGCGAGCCTGTCCGGAGATCGGTCCCCCGCCCTCGTCGCTAGGTCGAGGAGTATCCGAGGCCGTGGCCAGTGGCCGTGAGCCTGCGTTGCAAGGTCGACCGGCGATCAAGTGCAGGGTCGGGGGACCCGGGGTCAGTTTACCAAGCGCAAGGAGGCTTCTCATGGACCCCGTTCAGGTCGGAATCGACGTGTCCCGCGATCTTCTCGACATCAAGCTGGAGGCCCCAGGTAAGGGGAAACATGCCTTCAAGACCGACAACACTCGTACCGGGCACAAGCGACTGATCGGACGGCTCCAGCGACACGCTCTGCCGGTACTCGTATTTATGGAGGCGACCGGCGTATATGGCCTGGACCTGGCAATCGCCCTGCATAATGCGGAGAACATCGCGGTAATGGTCATTAATCCCCGCCGCGCAAGGCGCTTCGCCGAAGCACTCGGTCAGCGGGCCAAGACGGATCCCATCGATGCAGACTGCCTGCTCGAGTTCTGCCGCCGCATGCAATTCGAGGCCTGGCAGCCACCCCCCGAGTGCGCGCTTCAGCTACGTGCTCTGACCCGCCGGATGTCCACGCTGACCGAGCAGCTGGTCCAGGAGAAGAACCGTCTCCATGCCGCCGAAGCGACCAACGAGCTACGCGCGATCCGCTCGGACATCAAGCGCTCTATTCGGTTTCTCGACTCCTCGATCCAGCGCCTCGAGAAGACCGGGCTCGAGCTCGTCAGCAAGCACCGGCATCTCAACGACGACCTCCACCGGCTGTGTTCCACACCCGGAATCGCAAAACGAAGCGCGATCAAGATCCTCGCCGAGCTCAGCACGATGCCCCAGGATCTGACCGGCAAGCAGCTCACGGCCTTTGCTGGGCTCGACCCCAAGACCCACCAATCTGGCACCTCGGTACAGGCCCATGCGCGGATCTCGAAACGAGGCAATACCTACCTCAGGGCTACCCTGTACATGCCGGCCCACAACGCGGTGCGCTGTGATCCACAGCTCCATGCTTTCTACGATCGACTCCTCGAACACGGCAAGACCAAGATGCAGGCCAAAGTCGCCGTTATGCGAAAGCTGCTCGTCGCGATAAACGCGATGAGGCGAGACCACGAACACTTTTGCTCCAACAGACTCGGAAACGCTCGCTTGAACGCTTGACTCCGCACAGAGTATCTCCGGGGGGCGCAAACTGGGAACAGTTCATTCGGTCTGCCTGCGGAGTCGACTGGATCATCAGGGATCACCGCGCCCGACTTTCATTACACCCACTCACAACAGGCAGTAGACTTGCGCCATGAGCCACCTCGACGACGTACGCGCCGAGCTACCCTTGCTCGCCCCAACGCCTTCGGCATGGGCCGAGCTGGCAGCAGCCCATCTCGACGTTTTCTTGCCCGACCACGCGATTTGCGAGCAGCAAGCCGCCATGTTTGGCCTCGCCTTGATCGGCCACTATCCCGATGATCTGGACTTGGTCAACGAAATGGGCAAGCTGGCGGCCGAAGAAGTCAGCCATTTACGCCGGCTCATTACCCTGCTCGACAAGCGCGGGATGGCACCCGCACGCAAGCGCACCAACGCGTGGGTCAGTGGCCTCAGACGCAACATCGAGACCGACCGCGCCCCCGAGCTCAAGGTCGATCGGTTGTTCGTCGGCGCGCTGATCGAAGCGCGCAGCTGCGAGCGATTCACCACGCTACTCGAAGTGGTTGAGACCACCGACCCGGAAGTCGCGCGCCTGCTCCTCGACCTCGGCCCAGCCGAGAAGCGGCACTGGCAGGCGTTTTACCGTCTCGCGGCGCGGGAACTCGAGCAAGATCAGCTCAAAGCGCGCTGGCAACGCTGGCTGGAACTCGAGCGCGACCTAACCCTCGCTGGCGGCAAGCACCCGACCGTTCATGGCTAAGAGCCTTCCTAGGCCGTTCCGCGGCCCGAGCCGCGCCCGAGGTCGATCCCCAGGCTCTTGATACGCCGATACAGCGTCGGTCGGCTGATCTGGAGACGCGCGGCGGTGACCGCGGTATCGCCACCGCACGCTTCGAGCGCAGCGATGATCTCGTCCCGCTCCACCGCTTCGACAATTTCATTGAGCGACGACCCGGCACGCACGGCCCGGGCACCGCGAATCGTCGGGCTCAGGCGCTCACTGTCGAGCAGCTCGCCATCTTCCAAGAACAGCACCGCCCGCGCGATCTCGTTCTGTAGCTGCCGAATGTTGCCCGGCCAGTGGTATTGATCGAGCAAGCGCAGGGCCGCCCGTGAAATGCCGGGCACGCGCACGCGGTGCGCACGCGCACTGGTCGACAAGAAATGGGCCGCCAGGTTGGGGATGTCTGCGCGACGCCGACGCAGCGGCGGCAATTCGACCTCCCACGTGGCGATCCGGTGGTAGAGATCGGGCCGAAACGTCCCTTCGGCCAGCATCCGGTCGATCGGCCGGTTGGTCGCTGCAATGACCCGTGCCCGTGCCGGCCTCGGGGTGTGACCGCCGAGTCGAAACACCTCGTGCTCTTGCAGCACCCGCAAAATCTTGGCCTGGGTCTCGGCCGCCATGTCGCCAATCTCGTCGAGAAATATCGTGCCCTGATCGGCCTGCTCGAACCGTCCGGCACGTGCTTCGACACCGGTGGCCACCCCACGCTCGACACCGAACAACTCAGCTTCGAGAAGATCACGCGGCAACGAGGCACAGTTGATGGCGACCATCGGGCGAGCACCGCGCAGCGAGGCTCCATGGACGAAACGCGCAAGCACTTCCTTACCGGTCCCCGATTCGCCATAGATCAGCACCCCGACGTCGCCCCGCGCCACCCGCTCAGCTTGGTCATAGATGCGGCTGACCTCGCGCACCACGCTAACGGGATTCGGTCGCTCCGCAGGTAGGCCTGGCCGCGAGGCCGCCACGACCTCTTGGCCACGCGGACGGTCACAGAGATTCAGCAACATGGCGGCCGACTTCACGATGGGACGGAAATGACGCCCCATCGATTCGTTCGGGAACAACGTCCTGACTTCGTAGATGCCAGCCCGCGATTCGATCCAATGCGGGCGGTTGATCGCAAGGTCCGCATGCTCCGCGGCGAACAGGACCCCACGCTCGGCGCCGTGCTCGATCACCTCCACCGCTGCTGCCGGAGCGATGGCGTCGAACAGGGCAGCGCCCAAGCGCTGCGCAAAGCGCGCAGGCCCCAAACCGACATCAATGTGTTCGAGCAGCTGCGGCAGGTAGTCGAGCGAGAACCGGTCGAGCGGGTTGAAAAACTGGGTGGTCTCGGTACCGCGCAGCTCGGACGGCGCGATGGCCTTCGCGGCGGGGGCCTGAACCGCGATACCGACCTCGAGATCCTCCTCGAGGATTTCCTCGAGTCGAAGTAGCACCCGCCCCACGACCACAATGTCGCCAGGCTCCAACACCGCGTGCTCCACCCGCCGCGAGCGCACCAAAGTGCCGTTGCGCGACCCGAGGTCTTCGAGCTCGATGGTGTCACCGTCGATCGTCAACGCGGCATGGTGCCGGGACACGGTCGGATGCGTAAGACAAACCTCGCAGGACGCATCGGAGCCGATCACGTTGCGCCCAGGCGACAACGCGATCCTGAGCGTTTCGTCTTCCGACCGGGCACGAATGCGGTAGGGCATCGGGCCGATTTCCTCCTTGTCTGTCTACCACCACGCCGATTCAGTCTTCGACACTAGTTTCTCACAGATGAAAACCCCCCGTTCTCAGCGATGCAAACGGTGACCGAGCGAGCTCCAACCGTAAGGCATGGGCCAGGATCCAGGCCGATCGGTTATGCTCGGCGCCTTCGATCGAACGGACCCCGTAGACCGTCCCGACCACCTATTCGACTCGCCGGAGCCCGACCTCGTGCAAGCCTTGATTCTGGCCGGTGGCAGCGGCACCCGCTTCTGGCCCCTAAGCCGCGGACACCACCCCAAGCAACTTCTCGCCCTCGATGGCGAGCGCAGCTTGTTGCAAGCCACCGTTGACCGCCTGGCACCGCTCGTTCCCCCGTCGTCGGTGTGGATCTGCACCACTACGGTGCTCGAAGCGGCTGTCCGCAAACAACTGCCGGAAGTGCCCGCCACGCAGGTGCTCGTCGAACCGGAAGGCCGCAACACGGCCCCCGCCATTGGCTACGCCGTGCGCTCGATGCCAACCGCCGTCCGTACCGGGGTCGTGGCGGTGTTACCCGCCGACCATCGATTCGAGGATCCCCAAGGGTTCCGGGCCACCTTGGAGATCGCAGGAGCGGCGGCACAGCGCGACAACCGCATCATGACCCTCGGGGTCCGGCCGCGCTGGGCCGAAATCGGATACGGATACCTCGAGCTCGGCGAGTCGCTCGCAGGCACGGAGCATCTACGACGGGTCGCACGCTTCCGCGAAAAGCCCGACGCGGAAACCGCTTCCCGCTACGTGGCGGGCGGCAATCACCTCTGGAACGCCGGTATCTTCGTGTTCCCCGGCGCCACCTTCCTGGCCGCCTTGGCCGAGCATCAGCCTGCCATCTCGGCGGGGCTCGAAGCTATCGCGAGCACGCCCGGCCAAACCGATCGCCTCTACCCCAAGCTACCGTCGATCTCGGTCGATTTCGGGATCATGGAGCACTTGTCCAACCTCGGCACCCTACCGCTCGACTGCGGCTGGAGCGACCTCGGGTCATGGCAAGCGCTGGCCGAGGTACTTCCAGCCGACGCGCGTGGCAATATCAGCCGCGGCGATACGCTGGCGATCGACGCGAACGACAATCTGCTGTATGCCGATCACGGACACATCGCGGTCGTCGGGGTCGAAGGACTCGCCGTGGTGCGCACCGGCGACACCGTCCTGGTGGTTCCCAAGAAGCGATCGCAGGACGTCAAGCAAGTGGTCGAAGCGTTGCGCGCGAGCCAACGACACGACCTTCTCTGATGCGGTTGCCGGCGATTGCGAGCGTCGAAGGTCTCGACCGGCGACTCGATGCCGAGCCCAGTCCGCTGGTGCTCGACAAGCTTGTCCCTGGCGATGGTCCGTGGGAGGTCGAAATCGGCTTCGGTAAGGGCCGTTTCCTGCTCGCCGAGGCCATCGCCCAGCCAGAGCGCCGTTTCTTCGGCATCGAGGTGGTATCCAAATACCAGCGGCTGCTCGCCCAGCGCGCTGCACGCCAGGGCGTCAGCAACCTGGCGGCGGTACGCGGCGAAGCGCTCTATCTACTCACGACCATCCTGCCGCCAGCCTTCGCGGAAACCGTCCACGTATACTTTCCCGACCCCTGGCCCAAAGCCCGCCACCACCGGCGCCGATTGTTCGATGCCGAAAGCGTCGACCTCGTCCTCAGCGCCCTGCGTCCGGGAGGGCGGTTGTGCTTTGCCAGTGACTTCCTCGACTATGCGGAACAAGTGGTCGACCTGCTCAGTGGCATGCCGGGCCTCACCATCACCCGGCTCGAAGCGCCCTGGCCGGGCGGCGCGCGCACCAACTACGAAGCCAAGTACATGCGCGAAGGACGCCCGATCGTGCGCCTGATCGCGCAACTCGACGACCAACCCCCAGTGCCACTGCTTCACCCCGACGGTGTCGCGGGGATCGTGGCGGCCACGTCCAGCCGCCCCACCGACTGATCGCCGGGCTATGCATCTTCTACTTCCCCTGCTCCCGTATTTGCGACCGTATCGTGGCAGGGTCTTTCTCGGCATCGCGTGCGTCGCGGCCACGGCCTGGATCGGGCTGCTCGCCCCCATGGTGATCGGCAATGCGATCGACCGCTTGCGCGACCAGATCACGCCCAGAGAACTTCTGTTCTATGCCGGCCTGTTGGTAGCGATCAACTTGTTCAAAGGCGTGTTCCAGTTCCTGCAGCGAACCTTCGTCATCGGGGTCAGCCGCCACGTCGAACGGGACCTCCGAGACGCCTTCTTCGCCCATCTCACCAAGCTCGATGCCGGTTTCTTTGGACACCGAGCGACCGGTGATCTGATGGCTCGCGCCAGCAACGACATCGAAGCGGTTCGGATGATGAGCGGGCCCGCCATCATGTACGCCAGCAACACGGTGCTCACCGCGGTTGCTGCGCTGATCTTCATGGTCCGGATCGATCTGGGCTTGACGGCCCTCGTGCTGACGACCCTCCCCTTGATCGCCATCATCACCCGTGTCTTCGGCAAGCGAATTCACGTCCTTTCCGGCATTGTTCAGGCGCGGTTCTCGGACCTTTCGAGCAAGGTCCAAGAGAACCTCGCGGGAGGCCGGGTGGTTCGAGCCTATGCCCAAGAAGACGCCGAGCTGCGTGCCTTCGCGACCACCAACACGTCCTATGTCGAGGCCAACCAGCGGCTCATTGCTTGGAACGCCGCCGCCAGTCCGTTGCTCCAGTTGGTGACCGGCCTTGGCTTCGCCATCGTCTTGCTGGTGGGCGGACGGCTGATGCTCGACGGCGGCTTGACGATCGGCGAGTTCGTCACCTTCAATCTCTTCTTGGGCAAGCTTACCTGGCCCATGATCGCCATTGGCTGGGTGCTCAACATCACCACCCGCGGCGCCGCATCTTTGGGCCGTATCCAGGAGATTCTCGACACCGAGCCGGCCATCCAGGATCCACCTTCATCGGCGGCCGTACCCCATTTGGCCACGATCCAGGGCAACATCACTTTCCACGATCTTCAGTTCCGGTACGACGACGGCCCTCCCGTACTTCACGATCTCGACCTCGACCTGACGGCGGGCGAGACCGTCGCGATCGTGGGGCGCACCGGAAGTGGCAAGAGCACCCTGTTGGCCATGATCCCGCGCCTGGTCGATCCCCCTGCCGGGACCCTCTTGATCGACGGCCAGGACGTCCGGACGCTACCCCTCGACGCGCTCCGACGGTCCATTGCCATGGTGCCGCAAGAGACCTTCTTATTTTCGGCAACCGTGCGCGAGAACATTGCATTCGGCCGTCCCGAAGCCGACGACGAGTCGATTCGCGCGGTCGCCGATCTGGCCGGGCTCGATCGCGACCTTGCCGATTTCTCCCACGGCCTCGACACCCTCGTTGGTGAGCGCGGGATCACCCTCTCGGGCGGGCAGAAACAGCGCGTGGCCCTGGCCCGTGCCATCCTGCGCCAACCACGCATCCTGTTGCTCGACGACTGCTTGTCGGCGGTCGACACGGCAACGGAAGAAGCCATCCTGCGCAACCTCCGGACCGTGTTCCCCGGCCGTACCGTCTTGATGGTGTCGCACCGGGTGTCGGCGGTGCATCTCGCCGACCGCATCGTGGTGCTCGACGCCGGTCGCATTGCCGAACAAGGTAGCCATGAGATGCTGCTCGCCCGGGACGGGCTCTACGCCGACCTTCATCGGCGCCAACAACTGGAAGATGCCCTCGAGGCGGTGTAACGCATGCCCACCAACCCTGCATCGTTCATCCTGGCTTCCGGCTCGCCCCGACGCCGGGAGTTGCTCGCACGGCTCGGCTACCACTTCACCGTCCGCCCCGCCGATATCGACGAATCGCCCTTGCCCGGCGAGCGCCCCGCCGCCTACGTCGGACGCTTGGCCCAAACCAAGGCCGCCGCCGCGGCGCGGTCTGGCGAGGTGGTGCTCGCCGCCGATACTGTCGTGGCATTGGGCGACACTCTGCTCGGCAAACCGGCTGATGACCAAGACGCGAAACGCATGCTGCGCAGCCTTGCCGATCGCGAGCATGAGGTCCTGACGGGCATCGCAGTCCTTGCGACCGGCACCGAACCCGCCCTGCATGTCGAGCACACACGGGTTCGCATGGGCCCACTTTCAGCCTCAGACATCGCGTGGTACGTCGCCACCGGCGAGCCCAGCGACAAGGCTGGCGCCTATGCCATCCAGGGCTTGGGCGCCCTGTTTGTCGCCTCGATCGACGGCAACTACAGCAATGTCGTGGGGCTACCGGTGCCCGCAACCGCCCGCCTCTTGCACGCGGTGGGTATCAACCCCCGTACTTGATGGGATCACCCAGGGCATCGAGCGAGAACTTGGCCATGATTTGGTGGCCGTCGAAGTCGAGCACTCGAAAGTCCTCACCGTGGGCGATCTCGCCCTTCATGCGCTCGAATCGTTCGGCATAGAGCGATACCACCGCATCGAGGTCGACCTCGTAGGCGATGAAACGCTCGATGCCCTTGAATCGAAGGGTGTCTACCAGGCGTTCATCGGTCAGCTTGGGGTAGGTCGAAAGCACCAGAATGGGCCCCGAGCCGGTAAAGAGAAGGTAGCTGCGCAGAGCGGACTTCGGCATGTGGTTGGTCTCCTTGGTCGGCGGTCCGCAGGTGGACTCGCCTCCATTGGAAACCTTCGCGGTAGAGGCTGTCAAGCCGGGTTCGACGGAGGGCGGCTGCGGCTGGACACCACGGTTCCCCCGCCAGCGATGCGCGGTGATAGGCTCCGCGCGCCAAGCGCGGCCGCGCCCGGCTTCCCACTCGCCAAGAGAGTTTCCGACATGAGCAGCCAGACCCCGTCCCGGTCGATCCTCTTCGAGGCGACACCCGAGATTTTTGCCACCGACACATCGGGCGCATTCGTATTTCCGCTCAAGGAGAAGGGCGTCGCGGCGCTCGAAACGCACCCCTTCGACGAGATTCGCCTGGTGTTCTCCTTGTGGCACCCTTCCAGCCAACGCGCCATCGACCTCGATCGCGCCTACGCCGAGCTGCGTGGCTCCTTCGACCCCGAAGAAGATCACTGGGTGCGACTGGCCGAAATCGAGCCGGTGGTTCCACCCTACGGTGCTGGTGACCGCTTTGATGGCTGGATCGTCCTTCCCGTGCTCGGCGCCACCAGCGCGTTCCGGCTATCCGGTAGCGGTTTCGAGCCACGTGCCCGTCTGCAAATCCGTGCCTCCGCCTATTTGGTGACCTGATCGTCCATCGCAAATGGGTTTCGAGATCACGTCCACGGTGACCATCGCGGCACCACCCGAAACGGTCTGGCCCCTGCTGATCGATCCCACGACGTGGAAAACCTGGTGGCCCGACTGCCAGGCGGCCATCGCCCAAGACCACCGCAACCTGCGTGAAGGCTCACAGCTCGAGGTCGTCCTCCAG
This sequence comes from Candidatus Multivoradales bacterium, assembly GCA_965250305.1. GTDB lineage: Bacteria > Acidobacteriota > Thermoanaerobaculia > Multivoradales > J023 > J023. The sequence goes on from CBDFNS010000020.1 coordinate 1,121,630, forward strand.
CCCAAGCACGGCAAGGCGACGTTCAACCCGAGGGTAGACCTCATTACCGAGCTCAAAACCCTCACGTTGACCGACCGTGGTGCCTTGCTCCAAACCTCGGTGACCTGGCACTTGCACCCTGTCGACATGGGCACCCGGGTAACCATCCACGGCGCCTTCGCCGGCATCGGCACCACCGTGATAAAGCTCTTCCGCCGCGATAACACCGCGCGCTTCAGCTTGCATAGCAACTTGCGCGGGCTCAAGCGGGTTGCCGAACGTCTCGCGTAGGCAACAGCCAGCCAACCTCAGAAAATCCCCCTCGGTCCCCCTTTGAGAAAGGGGGAAGCCGGAAGGGCGCTTACTTTCGAGACGGAATGATCCACGTCCAGGGTCTGGCTCTCCCTCAACAACCCTGCTGACGACGGTACCCACCGCGAGGAATCTTCCGCCAAGAGCGCCTGCTACACTGGTTCGACGATTCGACGAACCAGGAGACGGCAATGCACGACATCCACCCCAGCACGCTCCGCCGCCCGTCACTATTCCAACGTTCATTCATCGCGCTCGGCGCCGGTTTCACCCTCACCGTGATCAGCTTGGGCATGGCGCTCAGCTTGGGCATGGCCGATTCCGCGGACGCGCAGAGCAGCCGCGGGACCCAAAACCGGGGCGCGAGAACCAGCCACCAAGCCCGACCCCAGGCTGCGCCCTTCCTACAGGCGGGCAGCCTCTCGGGCATACGGCCCAACGGCTACGGCAAGTTCGTGAGCGGCGGTGTCCGGCATGCGCGCCCGCAGGCCGCACCGTTCCTTCAGCCCGCTGGGCTCGCGGGAATCCGACCCAACGGCACGCTCGGTGGCACCACCCAACAACCGGTAGTGGTCCGGCCCATTGCGCCGTCGCCCCGCGTCATCTACGTGCCTGTTGGCGTCTCCCTCGACCACTACTTCCCGCGCACCCAACGCGACCCGGTCGTGATCGTGCAACAGGCTCCGCCTCCGCAACCAGTGGTGGTCATGGTGCCGCCCACGACCCCGGCCACCCCACCACCCGCGGCCGAACCTTCCAGGACACAACCCGCGCCAGCCCCGAAACCAGCTGTGCCCAAGAAGCCTGGGCTGTTGACCATTTCGATCCTACCGGCCGAAGCCGAGATCTTTCTCAACGATCGCCGCCTGCGCGATCTCGATAACGATCCCCGCTCACTCGACGCCGGCGTACACGTACTCGAAATCAGCCACCCCGATTTCCCGGATGAACGGCTCGTATTCGGGATGGGCTCGGCCGGCAACGTCGAAATCGAAATCGACCTTCGTGAGGCCAAGTCGGGCAGGCGAACCCGTCTGCGCGAAACCTCATCCTGACCAGTCTCTGACTATCGGCGTCGTTCGGAGCCCCGCTCCAACTTCACCGGAGTCTCAAACCGTCCGCTTCGCGTCGCGCAACCAATTGCTGGGTTTTCCTGGCGATTCCCTGTAGGCACTCGACTTCCGGGCGTATAATCGACGATATGGCATTGCCAAAGGGGGTCGGCCGCATCGGCCCGTACCGGGTCGAGCGTCAGCTGGGTGCTGGCGGCATGGGGGAGGTGTACAAAGCCTTCGACGATCGGCTCGAGCGCTGGGTAGCGATCAAGCGGATTCGGCCCGACAAAGAGCAGGCTGGCGACCACCGCACACGCTTCCGCCGAGAGGCGCGCGCAGCCGCCAAGCTGAACCACTCGTCCATCGTCCACGTCTACGACATTTTCCAAGACGGTGACTCCGATTGCATTGTCATGGAGTTGGTCGAAGGGCGTAGCCTCGACGTAGTGCTCCAAGACGGGCCGGTGACGCCGATACGCGCGACGGTAATCGGTCGCCAAATCGCGGCGGGCTTGGCCGAAGCGCACCGCAAGGGCATCCTGCACCGCGACCTCAAGACCGAAAACATCATCGTCACCGACGAAGATGAAGCCAAGATTCTCGACTTCGGCCTTGCGAAGCCCATGGTGCAGGGCGACCTCGATGCGTCGCTCACCGGCCAAGGCCAGGTGGTGGGCACCAGCCGCGCCATGTCCCCCGAGTACGTGGGCGGCGACGATGTCGACCACCGCGCCGACCTCTTCTCGCTCGGTGTCTTGCTCTACGAGACGGTCACCGGCCAGTCCCCCTTCAGAGCCCACAACACCCTGGCAACCCTCAAGCGGGTGATCTTGCACCAACAAGCGCCAGCGTGCGAGATCAACCCCACCGTCCCCGAAGGGCTGAGCATGCTCATCGATGGGTTGCTCGAGAAAGAACCCAAAGATCGGATCTCGACAGCCCAAGAAGTCGTCGACCGGCTCGACGAAGCCATTTTCGTCTATGGATCCGGTTCGGGCGAGCGGCCGCCACTCTCCAGCTCGCGGGTCACCCAAGAGCTCGATCGGCCCGACATCAAGCGCGGCAGTCGTGGCAAGAGACGTCTTGCGTGGATCGCGGCAGCCGTGGCGCTCCTTATCATCGCCACCGTCGCCGGCACCATCTGGTTCCGTCGGGACCCCACCACCCAAGAGCAGCTCGCCTTTGAGGAGCAAGACACCATCGTCATCGGCGACTTCATTAACCGCACCGGAGAAGCGGTGTTTGACGAAGGCCTGGATCTGGTATTCCGAGTCGGCATCGAGCAAGGGCGCTTCGCCAAAGTTCTTTCCGAACCTCAGATGAACGAAGCGCTCCAACGCATGGAACTCGAGCCCGACACGCCGATCGATCAAGAGAGGGGCATCGAGATCGCCCAGCGCGAAGGTGCCAAAGCCTTCGTCGTCGGGACCATCGTCAAGGTTGGGACGGCCTACTCGTTGACGGGTGAGATCATCGATCCCGAGTCTGGCCAAACGGTATTTTCTGAATCTCGGTCCGAGGGTGATCAGGGGAAAATCCTCAGTGCGCTTGGCGAGGTGATCGAATCCATTCGATCAAACCTGGGTGAATCGATCGGCGAGACACATTCTGAGAGCCTCGAGTTGGCCAAGGTCACGACGTCAGACCTTGACGCTCTTGAGGCTTATTCTCTCGGCATAGCTCGACTGAGCCATGGTCAATACGACGAAGCTGTCGTATTCTTTTCGCGAGCGATCGAGCTGGACCCTCAATTCGCCATGGCCCATGCCAAGTTGGGTACCGCTCACCGCAATGCGAGTCGAGACCTTGCACAAGCAACTCATCACTACCAACAGGCCCTTCAGTTCAGTGATCGCTTGTCGACTTCGGAAGAACTCTATGTCAAGGGTTGGATCGCGACGTGGCTCGGGACTCCCGCAGAGATGATCGACGCGTGGACGCTGATGACCGAACTTGTTCCGGGCAGCTTCGAAGCGAAACACAACCTTGGGATGGTCTATTGGAATCACCTTAACCGATTCGATGATGCGGCCGAGTGGCTCTGGCTGGCCTCCGAGATTTCAGGGATTGACGTGCGCCTGCGGCTTTTCGCGCTTGATCACATGGGCTTCTGCCAACTCGCTTCAGGAAAACTTGACTCTGCGACAGAGAGTTTTAGTAAGACTCGAGACACGGTTTCACCGATTGGGTTTACTCTTGCCCAGATAGCGCAGGGAAAAGCCGTTGACCTTAGCGGCGACCCTGATCAAGAGTCGATCACGAACAAACCAGCCAGTCAGCTAGACCAGATCTTTGTCAAGGAGGTTCTTCATCTCAGACAAGGAGAGTTCGACGACGCTTTGAAGCTTTCCCTCGCTAGCATCGACGAGGCCAGGCGCGACACCCAACCGCATTGGGAGGCAACCTTTCGGCTGCTCGCCTTGAATTTGCTACTACGACAAGGGGATTCTCTAGCATTTGAGCATCTCTTCATGAAGAGTATTCCAGGCACTGATACCTATTTTCCTGCTGGGCCCAGTGACCTCGACCCCTCGCGGATTCCCTTACTCGCTTCGCTCGGAAAACTAGCGATACGCGCCAATCGGATCGATCTAGCAAGACCATTGCTACGTCAGATCGAACAGAATCAAGGATCGCAAGAGATCCCGGTTTGGACCGCATATGAGAACATGCTTGCTGGCGAACTCCTCGCCGCGCAAGGGGAGCTGTCGCAAGCGACTGATCTCTTAGAACAAGGTCTAGAAATCTTAGACTCATTCCAGCTTCATGAGAGCCTCGGCTGGATTGCGGAACTCCGAACCGACTCGGCAGCAGCCCTTCGCGAGTACCGATGGCTCGACCTACAATTCGGACGTGTGCTCGTCGAATGCCGCGAGATTTGCTTCGACCGACTCACAAACGTACTCAACCAAGTCACGGCCAAAAAGCGCATTGCTCAGTTGTCAGAAGGTTGACTCGCACACACTTTCCCCTATCACTTCCCAAGCCTCGACCCCGATGGCGCGATTGGCTCACGTTCGAGTGCTAGCGAATCGTGGCCTCCGGTGAGGTTTCCGCAGCCAAGAGCACCTACAGCCATCTCATTGATCGCATCGAGACCAAGTTTCTCCTCGAGAATATCCGGTTCGATTGCAGCAGAAAAAAAACAACCTAGTCCAATCTCGGCACAAGCGAGGTAGAAGGTCTGAGACAAATGGCCCGCATCCATCGCAACAACCCAAGGGGCGCGGACGTTGCCTCGATATTTCCACATATTGCGATCAAATCTCGCCACCATAATTACCATCGCGTGAGCGCCCACCGCGTAGCTCTGCCCCGCCATCGCCTTGACTAGTAGCTCCGCCGCCGCCGCAGACTTCAGTTGCTTGATCCTATCGAGACAGTAGTGCTTGGAATTGTAGTGATAGATGCCAGGCAGGAGGCCAACCACGTCTCGAATCAACACAAAGCCTTCAATAGGGTGGAGTGAACCAGCCGATGGACTGCCCCTCTGGGCGGCAGTAACACCTGGACCCAAGGACGTCATCCCGAGGAATCCGAATGTTCTGTACAGTACCTGCGAAAGATCACCTAGTGCCAGTGCCCTAGCCCCATCGAAAGATCGCCTCGTCTTGCGTCGGCGCAAGAGTTCTCCAAGCGGACTCTCATCGGTTTGCACAGGAAGCTCAACGCGCGCCTCAGCATCAGAGCGCTCGTAAAACGGAGACGGCGGTGGCCCATGAAGCCTCACGAATTCCTCATAGCTTCGCGGGCTGTTCGCTACGATAGCCTGGAAGGCACCTGACGGCGACCGGGCTGTTTCATTGTTCTTGGATTCTAGAGTCGCTTTGCACAGTTGAGAAACATATAGAGCAGCAGTGGGTTCCCAAGAAGAACGACGAAGAGAGCGCTCATATGAGCGCATGGCCCGCGCTGCGGGCTCGTCTGCGTCACTCAACAGGACCCCTTTCGAACACAGGTCTGCTAGTAGCACAGCGTCACCGTCTTCGTAGATTGGCAATCGGTGTGGGCGAATCCAACGATCATCGGGCACGCTACGAAGTAGCTCTAAGTGCTTTCCATCGATTTCGATCTGTTCGCCACGACCTGCGAGAGAGATTGCGACCAACTTCTGCTCTCGCCGCGCCTCGATTTCGCCCGCCAAAAGGCAACCGATATCGACAACCTTCCTCGATTCAAGAAAGAGAAACACGTAGCGTGATCGACGAACCTGCATGGAATTCCCGGACCGAGAAAGCTGGGAGATCGGTTCGTGCCAGCTATCTCACCAGACTCTTCTTCTCATCGGGGCTACTGGAGTCAGTTCGATCGCTAACTGGGCCCAACCAGGCGTTCAACGCGCGCCTACTGAACCACCTATGGTTGGGAGGTGTGGACGCGTGTCACCTGCGTGGAAGGCGGAGGCCTTGCCCTAGAGCCGAGGGCTCCTAGTTCTCTTGGCCACCATCGAGGAAAGGATACCAAAATGTGAGCAACTCAGACAGACTCCTTAGATCAAAAGCGCCCTCGATATCCGAAGCTTCCGGCAGCTTGATCTCAGTAGGCAACGACGCCGCATCAACCTCGATCCCATACTTGGCGAGCGTCTCGGCCGGGTGGGCCTGGAGTTCCGCGCGTAGGGTCTCGTCGTGGGCGAGGCCACGTAGAAAGTCGAGGTGGTCTTCTGCGATGAAGGTCGTACTGGTGGTGCCCTGATCCATGACTCTCTCCTTTTCCGCACACGACAATCTCATCGCGTGTCTTACAACCGATCCGTTCACTAACCCCTATGGGGACAGTATTCGACCAGACCGCGCCTCGGCCGTCAAGTCAAAATGCCCAGTAGAATCGTCATTTTGGCCAATGGCGTCAAACCGCATCAGAGATGTTCTCCTCAAATACAGAGAACCGAGGCGCGGATCACAGTGCTTGGCGGGAATAACACCTAGATCGCAGGGAAAAACCGGTCTGATAGGGCCTTCTCTTAGGAATCTTAGGAATTCTGCGGACGATCGATCCGTGCCCAGATGGCACAGACCTCTTCGGGGGACTCGTCGCCCGCGAGCGCGGTGGCGCTGAATCGACGAATCTCGTCGGCGGCGACGCCCGAGCGCCGCAACGCTTGACGGATGGCGCTTACCGCCGCCAATGGATGGCGGCTGTGTAAACGAACGGAGATTTCGGGGTAGTGGGGCTCTTGCATGGATCTGGGGGTCATCGGTCTCGGACTGCTTTTACCCTATTAGACGCCCGAGGCGCGAAAACGTTCACACTTTTTTGGCCCATCTTTGAGAAATCTCCGGCAAATCTTCGGTAGACCCGGAACTTTCTGGCCTCTTTGGCGTTGTGAGGGCTGAGATGACAGCAGCCGAAACCATGGAATCACCCCACGCGATCCAGCCCGATAGCGAGCTGCTGGCGCGCTCGCGTGAGCGTGACGAAGCGGCGTTCACCGCGTTGGTTCGTCGGCACGAAGGCTTGCTGATCAACTACCTCACCCGCCTCACCGGCAGCCGCGCGCAGGCCGAAGACCTGGCGCAAGAAACCTTCGTGCGCTTCTACCAGCAGCTCGATCGCTACCGCGAGCAGGGCAACCTGACGGCGTACTTGATTCGGATCGGCACCAACCTGGTGCGCTCCGACGAACGTCGCAAGCGGCGTTGGTTGCGACTGCGGCCGCGCTTGGTGGCCACCGAGGCCATTCGCTCGCCTACCGGCGGCACCAACCCGGGTACCGAGGTGCTGGCCCTGGAATCACAGCGCGAGGTGACACGGGCCATCGCGGCGCTGGACCTGCCGTACCGCTCCGTGTTGGTCTTGCGGGAGATCGAAGGCTTGCCCTACCGCGCCATCGCACAGGCACTCGAATGCTCGGAGGGCACCGTCAAGTCGCGGCTGTTCCGCGCCCGCGAGTTGCTGAAAGCGCGCTTGACGCCGTATTGGACCGGAGGAAGCTCATCATGAAACCCATTGCCATAAGACCCAGTGCCCCGGCCGAAGCCGACCAGCAGCTCGACGCCCTGCTGGACGCCCTGCCACGTGTGGGCGTACCCGAGTCGTTCGCTTTGGATGTGCTGACGCGCATCGACACCCAGCGGCGGCGTACGTCGCGCTGGCGCGCCTTGGCCGCCGCCGCGGTGGTGGCCGCACTTGGTTCGAGCACATGGTTCGCCCACAGCCACCGCTCCGAGCAAGCCCGCAATGCCCACGAAATCGCCATGCGTCAAGAGCTGCGCAGCCTGGGCGCCGAGCTGAGACAGCTCGAACGGCAACGCGACCAAGCCCAGCCCGTCGTGTTCTTGGGCACCACCGATGACGTCGACATCGTCGTCGACCTCCGCCGCCTGGCCCAATACCGGCTCGCCCAGCAGCGTCAATCGCGGCCGGGCGGCCTACCTGGAATTCACGCGCGTCCTGCGGCGCTCCGTCCCAACACTTCGAACAACCACAACAACACCCGAGTCAACAACACCTCTGGAGGCATCTACCCATGACCCGACCATCCAATCGCTTCCGCCCCGAGCGCCTCGCTGTTCTCGCCTTGGCCACCCTCGCCCTGATCGCGGGGCCGGTACTGGCCGACGACGACGAGCCCAACATTTTCACCTTGGGCAAGAGCTTCCACTTCGACTGCGATGAAGGCGAAGACTGTCTCGAGAACTTGTTCATGGCCCGTTCAGGCGGCTTCTTGGGCGTCGAGCTGACGACCCTGAGTCCCGAACTGCGCAGCCATTTCGGCGTGTCCGAAGATACCGGCGTACTGATCAGCCGCGTGGTGGAAGACTCGCCCGCGGACAACGCGGGCCTACAGGTAGGCGACATCATTACCGCCATTGATGGCCAAGCCACCGGCTCGAGCGGCGCGGTTGGCCGAGCCATTCGCGGCTTGGATGAAGGCGGTCCGGTGGACATCGACGTCTACCGGGACGGCGAGCTGCTAACCGTGCGCGCCGACATTGAGGTGCGGGAACGCACCACGTTCGACCTCGGTTCCTTCATGGCCGACCGCGGGGTCGAGATCTCCAAGACCATGGAGGGGATCGACTGGCAGGAACTGGCTGAGTCGTCGCGGCACATCAGTCAAGATGCCGTACGCGAAGCCCTCTCCGGCCTCGAGAATGTCTTCACCGAAGAGAATTTCGATGTCTTCATCAAACGGATGGATTCTTTCGACGAGGAAGGCTTCGAAGAGAAGATGGAGCTTCTCCGCAAACGTATGGAAGAGCTCGAAAAGCGCCTCGAAAAGCGCTTCGAAGACAACGACACGCCCTAGCGACGAGCCCCGCTCCTTTCCCAGCCGGCGAAGGCCGGCGCACTCATAGCGCGGGCATTCATGCCCGCGCTGGCGCCGCGCACCGGTCCCACTTCGAGTTGCAGTTTCGGACTAGAACGCCAAAACGTCGCGCGCCGCGTCGAGGACCTTGTCGCGACTCGGCAGCAGTGCTTGCTCCAGCTTCTTGGCGTAGGGTATCGGCAGGTCAGGATAGGCAACGCGCCGCACCGGCGCGTCGAGCCACGCGAAGGCGGCGTCGGCAATGCGGGCTGCAATCTCGGCACCGAAACCACCTGTGATTTGGTCTTCGTGGACGATCACCACCCGCCCGGTGGCGCGCACCGACGCGAGAACCGTCTCTTCGTCAAATGGCACCAAGGTGCGCAAGTCGATCACCGTCGCTTCAACGCCCTCTTCAGCCAATGCCTCGGCCGCGTCGAGACACGTCCAGGTCGAGGCTCCGTAGCCGACGAGGGTCAGATCATCGCCCGTACGACGCACCAAGGCGCGCCCCAGCTCGCCCACCTCGTCGGCACCAGGCAGGACGCCCTTGATCCGCCGATAGAGGAACTTGTGCTCGCAGAACACCACGGGATTGGGATCACGGATGGCCGCCTTGAGCAGTCGCTTGGCGTCGCCCGCGGTAGCGGGACACACCACCTTGAGCCCGGCGACGTGCGCGAACCATCCTTCCGGATTCTGCGAATGAAAGGGCCCCGCGCCCACGCCACCGCCGGACGGCAGGCGCACCACCACCGGACATGGGATCTGCCAGCGGTAGAACATCTTCGCGATCACGTTGACCAACTGATTGAAGCCACAGGTGACGAAGTCCGCGAACTGCATCTCGACCACCGGCCGGTAGCCGAGCATGGCTGAGCCGGCGGCAATGCCGAGCGTGCCGCTCTCGGCGATCGGCGTGTCGCGCACGCGTTCGGGCCAACGTTCCCAGAGGCCGCGAGTGATCCGAAACGCGCCCTCGAATCGGCCGATGTCTTGACCCATGAGCACCACCGACGGATCGCGCTCGAGTTCTTCGGCCAGCGCCTGATGAATGCCCTCGACATAGGTGGCCTTGGGCGAGTCTTCTTGGACCGCGGCCGGCGACGTCGAGACAAAGCCAGGGGCAAACACGGGCCGAAACGCCGTTTCGACCAGGGGCTCGGGCGAGGCCAGCGCTTGCTCGACAGACTCTTCCACCAACGCGGTGGCAACGTCGTCGACCGCCCGCAGTTGGTCCGCGCTCAGCACGCCTTCGAAGACCAACTGCGCGCCGTAGGCCGGCACGGGATCTGCCGCAAGGTAGACCTCGAGCTCTTCCTCGGGCACGACCTTGAGCGAGTCATCGCCTTCACTGTGGCCTCGCATGCGCCCGAGCATGGCCTCGATCAACGTGGGCCCATCCCCGGCCCGGGCACGGGCCACAGCCCTGGTCATGGCCTCCGCCAAGGCGTCGGGATCGTTACCGTCCACCGACTCGGCCGCCACGCCGTAGCCAGGCCCGCGATCACTGAGGCATGCCGCGGCATACTGCGAGGCAACCGGGGTCGAGAAAGCGTAGCGATTGTTCTCGATCACCAACACCAACGGCAGCTTCCACACAGCGGCCATGTTCAGGCCCTCGTGGAAATCGCCCGTGGACGAACCGCCGTCGCCAATGAAATTCAGTGCGACCCGATCCGAGCCCGACTGCTGCAGTGCAAAGGCGCAACCCGCGGCCACCGGAATCATTGCGCCCAAATGACTGATCATGCCGACGTGTTGAATGCCGCTTTCCGGGGCCAGGTGACTGTAGTGAAACGACCGCTCGATGCCTTGGGAGAAACCCTCACCACGACCCAGGAGTTGACACATCAAGCGATACAGAATCGCCTGGGGTTCGGGACGAAGATTGTCTGGCTCCCCAAACCCCAAACCGGGAAACGCCCGAGCGGGGTCCAAGTACACCGCCAGGATCGCGCCGAGATCGCGGTGGACCGAGCAAAGAACGTCGTTGGCCTCGAGCGACAAGCCCGCAGCAACCGTGGTTGCTTCGGTTCCGATTTGGCTATACCACTTGGCTACCCGCCCATTGAGAAGGAGGGCCCCGAAACGCTCGTCGACCGCGCGGGCCAAACGCATGTAGGTGTATCGTTTTACCCGCGCGGAGGCGGTGGCCGTCCGTGGGGGTGTCGCGGGCGCAAGGGTCTCGGGGCTGCTCATGACCGGCGAGCATAAGCTCGCTGGGCACCATGAGCAAGATCAACTTCTACCTCTATCAAAGGCGATTGACGCGTTGTTGACACAGCTGGAGCTGCCGCGGGTCCATCTCCAATCCGCCGAGCACCTGTAAAGCCAGCTGGGCCTCCGCGCGACGACCCTGGGCGATAAAGCGCTCGAGGGTCGACAAACCTTGCGCGATCGACTGCTGACGCCGCTGCTCGGCTTCGTCACGGCTCAAACGTTCGAACAAGGATCGAGTGTCGGAACCGCCAAGCTCACCCAGCCGATGCGCGACCTCCCGCGCACCGCCCCAGTCTCGTCGTTTGAGGCGCCGATCGAACATTTCTTCGAGGGCTTGAATCTCCACCCGGTGGCGCTGGCCTTGGCGCACTTCGGCCACCCGGCGACGCAAAAAATCGCTGGTGATCTTGGTCGCACCGAGCTCGCCGAGATGCGCGATCTCGGTTTCGGCTTCATCGGCCAGGCCCGCGGCGAGGAGCGCCTCGATCTGTTCCTTGCGCTGACCGATCGTGTCGTCAGCCGCTTGCTCCTGTTCCGCGGCCGACAACTCGGTCGCGAAGCCTTCGGCGGCGATGGCGTCGAGCTTGCGGAGGCGCTGGAGGTGCTGGCGCGCCAACGGCCAGTCCTGGGCGTACAGCGCCCGGCGGCCGGCCTCGGCCTCCTGCTCGAATCGCGCTTGCGTTTGCGCCTCGCGATCGATCTCTTGCACCCACGTCTCGTAGTCGCGACGCCGTGGATGATTGGGCGCCATCTCGACAAGCGTCGCCAACGCCAACTCCGCGAGGGGTTTCCGGCGTTCCAGGATCGAACGTTCGAGCATCGCCTCGGTCGCCCGCAGATTGCTGTTTTTCTTGTCGCTATGCTCAGCCATTGTCGCCCTGTGCCCGGACTATTAACGCCAACCCTACACCCGCTCACCCGGCCCAACAGCGATTCGATGCCACCGCCGCCATTGTATCGTCACGTTCCCGCCTCACGCGCGCACATTACGAGCTGGTAGCCTTCTTTTCGCGTGAATCACCCCGCCACTTTCTCCGCACAACGCTTGGCCACGCCGGTACTTGCGACGGTTGCCATTGTGTTGGCCGCGCCGTTCATGCGCGAGATTCGCGAGCTCTTTTTCGCCGCATTTCCTGGCGGTGCCCTGCGAATCTTGGCGATCGGCATGGTAGCCATTCTCGTCGTGCTCTTGATCACCGCCCTGACCCGCATTCGCCACCACCACGGGCTACGCTACGGCGGCTTGGTGCTGGTGCTGGCGCTACTTTGGCTCCAAATCAAGGGCTTTAGCCAAGTCGGGCTGGCGGCAACAATTCAGGCCGAAGTCAACATGGTGGAGCGGTTCCACATCGTCGAGTACGGCTTGCTCGCGATCTTGCTCTACCGGGCCTGCCGGCCGGCCGGTGCGCTGTGGTGCTTGGTGCTACCCCTGTTGTGGGTCACAGCAACCGGCACCGCCGATGAGACCGTCCAATGGCTGGCGCCCCGCCGCACGGGCGAGTTTCGAGACGTGTTGATGAACATCGTCGCGGGCGCCACCGGCCTTCTCTTTGCCATCTGCCTGCAACCACCCATCAAACGACTTCGGGGTAAACCGATTGTCGGTCTCGAAACCGTCTTCCGCGCGACCGCCGGTACAGTCCTGCTACTCGGCGTGTTCATCGACACCGCACATCTGGGCTTCGTGATCGACGACCCCAACATTGGCCGTTTTCGCTCCTGGCACAGCGCGGAGCAACTTCAACGGACTGCCACCGATCGCACACAGACCTGGAATGTCCCCAACCCGCCAACCGGACAGGAAATCTTTGGCATTCAAGATGCCTACATGGAAGAGGCGGCGCGGCACACCCAGCATCGCCAAGAAAGCATGCGCGACGGTCGCCTCGTGATGGCCTGGCACGCCAACACAATCCTCGAGCGCTACTACGCACCGTACCTGGATAAGCGCTTGCCCAAAGGAGGCACCCATCGACTGCCACCACGGGCCCGGGCGCGACTCGAATCCGAAGGCGCACCGCGCACCCATCCGGCCGGCTACGAGAGCCCGGTCCTGCGTGGACGCATCTGGACCAGGCCGCCCAAGAAGGTCTTTCGCGCGGCCCTAGCCCTGACCGTGTTGGCACTTTGGATGGCGCCGGCCCTCTTGCGCGCCAAGGATGACGGGCGAAGCCCCTAGATTCGCACCGTGCCTTCGAGAACACGGTCAAGGAGACACGGCATGCTCTGCGGCCTGGGAACGGCACCGCATCCCCGCGCACCCCGGCCTACCAAGCTCAACCTGCCACAGACCGTCGAATCCCTCGATCATGCCTTCTTCGTCGATACCGAGGGCGTAATAACAATCGGATTCGGCGCCCAATGCAGCGAGAATCATCGCAGTGGTGTTGCTGTGACCGACGATCAACACGGCGCGACTCGATTCATGGTCGGTCCGGATCCGCGCCAGGAACGCGTCGAGTTGCTGCGCGTCGATCGTGGCTCGGTCTGCCTTGATCGGCACGTCCAAGGCGAGAGCCAGTGGCATCCCCGTTTGCAGGGTGCGTCCTGTGGGACTGGTATAGACCGTAGCAATGCCGGCGTCTTTCAGCAGGGGGACCAAGGCCGCGGCCCGCGCGCGCCCTTCTTCGCTGAGCGGCTGGAAGTTGCTGTGCTCGCTCGGCCACGGCGCTTCTTTTTCGGCATGACGAACCACGAAAATGGTGTCGAGCCCCCTCGCAGGCAACGGCAACGCCGAAATCAGTACGATCAGCATCAAGAGTGGATTGCGCATGGCCTGATCGTATCGCGACGTCGGGTACCATGCCGCCATGAGCCAATCGGCGTGTGCCGGTGACCCGGTCGCAATCAGCGGCGTCGTGCTGGCAGCGGGCACCTCGTCGCGCTTGGCCGGTTCCACCCCCAAGCAGTTGTTGCTCTTTGAGGGCCAGGCGTTGGTCCAGCGCGCGGCCCGTGTTGTCCAGTCGTCCAACGTGATCGAGACCATTGTGGTGGTCGGCCACGCGCAAGAGCAGGTGCGGGCGGCACTCGAGGGCCTGGACGTCGTGATCGCGACCAACGCCAACTACCGCGAGGGACAGAGCACGTCGGTACGGACCGGCATTCGGCACGTGAGTACGCGGAGCGCGGCCGCGCTCATCACCCCCTGCGACCAGCCCCTGCTCGACCAGCGCTTGATCAACGCCCTGATCGACACGTTCGTTGCCACGGGTGCGCCCGCCGTGGTGCCTGAACATCGTGGCAGACGCGGTGCGCCCGCACTGATTGCCCGCGCGCTCTTTCCCGCCATCGAGGATCTAGTCGGCGACACCGGCGCGCGCCGTGTCCTCGCCGATCTAGGCGACGATGTCGCCACCGTCGCCATCGAGAGCGACTTTCCTCTGCTCGACATTGACTCGATTGAAGACCTGGCAACCATCGAAGCGTTGACCCTGCCTCGTTAGCCCGGCCGAACCGAGTCTCTCGTTTCCCCGGCTACAGCTGGTCCTTGCGCCGGCCTCCGAGCGCGGTCACCACCCCATGCAGGGTGCGCACTTCTCGTGCCGTGAGCTCGGCACGAACAAAGAGGTTGCGCAACGCCTGCACCATGGCGGGACGAAGTTGCTCGGTCTTGAAGAAACCGGTTGCGTCGAGCGCACCTTCGAGGTGTTCGAAGAATCCGAGAAGGTGCTTTCGACCCGCAACAGTACGACCACCCACCGCGGGTTGGAGTCCGACGGACTCGTCCCCCAGGGCGTACCAGGCATGCCCGATCAAAAGCACGGCTTGCGCCAAGTTGAGCGATGAGAAGCCAGGATTGAGGGGCACCGTCAACAGGCTGTCCGCCAAGGTCACTTCTTCGTTGGTCAATCCAATCCGCTCACGGCCGAAGAGCAGGCCACAACGCGCGCCATCGGTTGCCAGACCCCGAATCTCTTCCGCGGCACGCAACGGGGTCACGACCGGCTTGACCATGTCGCGGGCCCGAGCGCTGGTGGCGTAGATCCGGCTGAGGTCGGCAATGGCGTCCTCCACGGTGTCAAACAGCCTCGCGTTGTCCAGAACGACCGTCGCACCGGAAGCTGCGGCCTGCGCCTTTTCGCTCGGCCAGCCATCACGCGGCGCCACGAGTCGCAGATCACTCAAACCACAATTGAGCATAGCGCGCGCCGCCGTACCCACGTTCTCACCGAGTTGGGGTCCCACCAGGACAACCACCGGAGCCGCCGGATCGAGGCCTTCGGCCCCACGTCGATTCTTGGTTCCAGCCATGGCGCGGCATTATGCCGGATCCTGGGCACCACCGCCCAAACAGAACACACATACAGAGGCCGGACCCATGAGCTGCCACTGAACTGCCACGGCACCTACACACCAAAACCGGCCTCGCCAAGCGAAACCTGCCCTGATTTCCGGGGATTTTCGGCCGTTCGGACGCCATTCACCGAGATTGTGCGGTAACATCCCGCGCTCCCGATGTCCGTCGGGCAACCCTCTCTCTTCCTCATTCCCCCGCCTCGTACGGGTACCTGGAGCCATCGTCATGTCCCAAAACAACGACAACGACCCGAAGCAAGAAGCCACGTCGCCCGCCACACCAACGGAGGTGGCCGAGGCCACCGCAAGCGTCGAGGCAATCGAGGACAAGACGGCAGAAGGACCCAAGGATGGGGACGCTGAAGCGGCGTCCGCACCGCCGGAGCCCCAGGCTGAGACCAGCGCCGAGGCGGACGCGCCCGCGACGGAGGAAGCCGAGACTACCGTAGCTGAGGCCGAAGCGGCCGAAGCCGAAGCCAAGGCAAAGCCTGAGGCCAAGGCAAAGCCTGAGGCCAAGGCAAAGCCTGAGGCCAAGGCAAAGCCTGAGGCCAAGGCAAAGCCTGAGGCCGAGGCAAAGCCTGAGGCCAAGGCAAAGCCTGAGGCCGAGACAAAGACTGAGGACGAGGGCGAAGCAAAGCCTGTAGCCGAGGCACCCGTTGCCGAAGCAAAACCCGAGGCGAAAGCGGAAGCAAAGCCTGTAGCGGAAGCCAAGTCGAGTGACGGGGCCAAAAAGAGCAAAGCCAAGGCGAACGCCAAGAAGTCCGACCCCGTCTTGGACGAACGCCACCAAGCGGCGTTGGCACCTATCACCGAGGCATTCGAGAAAAAAAAACCTGTAGAAGGCAAGGTCATCGGCTGGAACAAGGGTGGCTTCCACGTGGCGCTCGGCAGCATCGCCGCCTTCTGCCCCGTCTCACAAATCGAAGCGGGCAATCCGCGGAGCCCCAAGCGCTACGTCGATCGTGCGTTTGACTTCATGATCTTCGAGATCGAGAAGGGCGGACGCCGGGTCGTGGTGTCGCGATCAGCGGCGCTCAAGGCGGAACGCGACGCACGCGCGGCCAAGGTACGCAAGACCTTCAAGGTGGGCGACAAGATCGACGGCGCGGTGAGTTCGCTGACGGACTTCGGCGCGTTTGTCACCATTGACGACGGCATCGAGGGTCTTGTTCACGTTTCTGAAATCAGCCGTCAGCGGGTCGAGCATCCCAAGGAGCGGCTCAAGGTCGGCCAGAAGGTCAGCGTCCAAGTACTCAAGATCGAGAAACAAGGCAACCGCGTCTCCTTGTCGATGAAAAAGCTCGAGAAGGACCCATGGAAGTCGATTGCCGAGCGATTCCCCGCGGGTGAGGCATTCACCGGAACGGTAAAGCGCAAGGCTGAGTTCGGTCTATTCGTTGAGGTGGAGCCTGGCGTCGAAGGCCTGGTCCACACATCGCGACTGCCGCTCGGTGACACCATGGACAACGAGGCGTACGCCGAGGGCCAAAAAGTCAACGGCTGGGTCCAGGACGTCGAGCCCAAACGCCGCCGGCTGGCACTGTCGCTCCGTGAGGTGCCCAATCCGGAAGCTTGGAACGAGGCTGAGACCAACTTCCCGGTCGGCAGTGTCGTCAAGGGTCAAGTCGAGCGCACCGCCAAATTCGGCGCTTTCATCATGCTTGCGCCGGGTCTCACCGGACTCCTGCCTTTCTCCGAGCTGAATCAAGGTGCCAACGTCAATCTCAAGCGGCAATACCACACCGGCAAAGAAGTCTCGGTACGGGTGTTGTCGATCGATCGTGGCAAGCGCCGGATCTCGCTCGGTACGGAGTCATCCAAAGCGGTAGGCACCACAGCCGACTACAAGGACTTCCAGGCGCGCCAGAAGAAGGCCGACGAGCGTGCGCCCATGGGTGCCCTGGCCGCCGCCCTCGCCAAAATCGGCAAGAGCTAGCGAGGCTCCGCCTCAGATCGACTGGCCGGTCGAGGTCTCTTGTAGCGGCCGTCTTCGTAGACCGAAACGGCCGGCACGGGGTCCGGCCGCTACCAGATCTCCGGCCAAAAATGATCTATCCCCTGTAGCGGCCGTCGCCCCTGGCGGCCGTCTTCGTAGACCGAAACGGCCGGCACGGGGTCCGGCCGCTACCAGATCTCCGGCCAAAAATGATCTATCCCCTGTAGCGGCCGTTACAAAAGAGCATCGCAGTGCCGACGCTCAGTCGCCTTCGGACAAACCGGTCGCACGCCCGAGCAAGCGCAACTTCTCCTGCAACCGGGCCATGTTCGCAGGCCCCATCCGGAGCAAATGCTTCTGTGCCTCGGGCAGGGACTCGAGGTCCGGATCGGCGTATCGAAAACTCTCGACGGCACGGGTGAGTGCTGGCGACTCGACCACCGGTGTGCCACGGATCACCTGGAGCGCGCGTGCCAAGGGAACCGCGAAATCGCCATCAGGATAGCCGAGCTCGCGATACGCTTCATTCAGCAACGGCTCGAGCTGGTGCAAGAGGGCCGCAGCACCCGCGGTATCGAGCGACTCGATGGCGGTAACCACCAAGTCGTACCGAGCTTGGCTGCGCGGCGAGATGGTCAACCCCTGATCATCACCACCGGCCTCGAATCCGCTTTCGGGCGCCAACATCTCGAGGTGGCGCCGCGGGCTCTCGCCCCGCGCCACGTTATCCACGGCAGCAACGAACCGCTCGATCAACTGATCGGGCACCATCCATGCTGCCAGTTTCGGGTGCGCCGACAGGCGGCCGACCACTTCGCGAACCAGCGCGTCGCTTTCCGCCAAGGCTGGCAATGGAATCGCAGGTACTTGTGCTGGCGGCTTACCTACCGGCGCTGCAGACGGAGGCGTGCCGACCAGATCACTCGGCGGTGGAGGCGACCGTTCACGGATGAACCACTGCCAGGAAAACCAGGCTCCTCCCAGAAGCAGGAGAAGTGCCAAGAAAATGATGCCGGGATGTATACCTTCGCGGTGTCGTTCGGGGGTGGTCATGACCCGACCCACTCTACCGCAGGACGACGAGACCAGGCTTCGAAGCCGATATCGAAAGACCACATAGAGGAGATCTTCGAATTAGGTCTCGTCCGTGCTCGAAGACGAATCAATCTCCAAGCTCCGTCAGCTCGGTTTCGAGACGCTCCCAATCGGCCATCCAGCCCTCGACCTCCTCCGAGAGACGCTTCTGTTCGGCTTCGACCTTGCGCACGACGGCCGGGTCCGTGCGGTCGAAGTACCCAGGGTCGCAGAACAGCTCGTTGATCTCGCCGATCCGCTGCTCCGCTTTCTCGATGTCTTTGGTTACCGCGTCACGCTGCTTTTTCAACTTGTGGCGTTGCTTGCGACGGTCGCTGTCACTCGACGTTGACGGCGCCGCCGACCGCGCCTTCTTCTTTTCGCGCTTGGCTTGGAGCGCCGCAACCTCGGCATCGAGGTGATCGTCGCCACAACGCTCGACATACTCTTCGTAAGTGCCACGATGGTCGCCGAGACCCGTCGGCGTGATTTCGACAATGCGGTTGGCCAACTTCGAAACGAACCACCGGTCGTGGGAAACCAAGATCAAGGAGCCATCGAAGGCTTTCAGGCCTTCCACCAATGCTTCGATCGACTCGATATCGAGATGGTTCGTGGGCTCGTCGAGGATCAAGACGTTGGGCTTTTGCACGCTCAACCGGGAAAAAATGAGCCGCGCCGCTTCGCCACCCGACAAGCTGCCCAACTTCTTCTCGACCTCATCCCCCGAGAACAGCACCAAGCCAAGGTTGCCACGAACAAAGCCGATGGGCTCACCTGGGCAAAAGTCCCACAGCCAACTCTCGACACTGTTTCGCGGGTTGCCGAGGTTAGTGCGGTGGTCTTGGGCGAAGTACCCTGGATGGGTTTCGTAGCCCCATGTCACTTCACCCGTGTCCGCCGGTAGCTCGCCCATAACGATCTTGAGCAGGGTCGACTTGCCGATCCCGTTGGGTCCGATGATCGCGATCCGATCACCCCGGTCCATCGTCAACGAAACATCATGGAGCACTTGGTTGTCATCAAACGATTTGCTGATGCCCTCGATCTCCAGAACTTGCTTGCCACTGGGTCGGCAGGCTTCGAAACGAAATTTGGGATAGCGCCGCGACGAAACGGGCAATTTGTCGATTTGGATCTTCTCGATCTTCTTGAGTTTGCTCTGGGCCTGACGCGCCTTCGTGGCCTTGGCCTTGAACCGTTCGATGAACGCCCTTTGGCCCGCGATTTCCTTCTCCCGCTTCGAAATCTCGGCTTCCTTGCGGGTTCGCTCTTCTTTCTTGGCACGAACGAAGGCTCGGTAGTTGCCCGTGTAGAGCATCGCAGTCTCGTAGTCGACATCAACGATGTGGGTACACACGTTGTCGAGAAAACGATGGTCATGGGAGACCACAACCACCAAACCGGCGAAGCCCACGAGGAACTTCTCCAGCCACCGGATCGAGAGAATGTCGAGATGGTTTGTGGGCTCGTCGAGCAGCAGCGCCTCCGGACCGGACGCCAGGGTCTGAGCCAACAGAACGCGCAACTTGAAGCCACCCGACAGGGACGAAAGCGGGTCCCGGTGGCGTTCTGTAGCAATTCCGAGGCCTTCGAGGATCTCCCCAGCCCGGGACTCCATGGTGTAACCATCGTGACGCATGATCACGTCTTCGAGCTCCGCATAACGGTCGGCGTCGAATTCTTGATCGGCATTGGCGAGAATCGCTTCCTTCTCCTCCATGGCCCGCCAGAGTTCTTCGTGGCCCATCATCACGACGTCGTTGATCGGCACCTCTTCATACTGAAAGTGATCCTGCTTGAGCACACCGAGGCGCAGCCGTTTCGGGATCGAAACGGTACCCTCGCTGCAGAGCTCTTCGCCGGTGAAGATCCGCAAGAGAGTCGACTTGCCGGAACCGTTGGCACCAACCAGGCCATACCGCGCCCCCGCGTTCAGTTGCATCGAGACGCCGGAAAAAAGAGTCTGTGGACCGAAGGACTTCCCGAGTTGAGATACAGAAATCATGGGCCGGCGAGCGTATCAGCGTCTGCCACTCGCACTCATAGCCATGTTGCGCTAAACTCACCTTCTGTACCGGCCGGTCGGAAAGTTGGCGATCTTTCTCTGGCATCCTTACCCGATGGCAGCGGATGCGTTCGCCCAAATGCTCCTGAAGCCCGGAGAGCCTATGGATCGCAATCGAATTGTTAAGCGTGTTTTCGCAACGCTCGACAGCGAACTGAAAGCACGCCCCCGAGGGACGAAGTCGCTCACCGAGAAAGCGGTCGGTGTACGCGAAGGCTATCTCCGCAAGATGCGCAGCAAGGGTCGGATCAGTCTCAACCAGATCGCGGCGTTTCTCGAGGTCCTCGAGATTGACCCCGATGTCTTCTTCCGATCGGCTTTCCCGGCATCCTCGGCTGAGCCCGCCCTGGCTGGGCCGCTCATGCGTTTCAGCAAGCAGGCAGCAGCCATGAATGGCCGCTTCGAGAAACGTGCGGCCGTACGCCATGCGCGGGCGATGATCGCAGAGGCAGGACCGGTTGACGGCACCAAGGTGTACTCCCGCCATGACGACGCGATCAAGGCCATCGATAGCCTTCGCTATGCCGACGCCGCACGCGCGGCGAAGTTTGCGGAGCAGGCACTCGCCAAGGCCAAGCAGCCGGTCCTCGCGGCCCGCCTTCTCAGCGCTTGGGCATCGGCGCTCCGTTTGCTCGAACGACTCGACGAGGCTATGGTGATTCATGGCTATGCCATCCAGCTGGCCTGCCGCCTGCATTGCCGGCGCCTGACCGCGGAGCTTGCCGAACGCGGAGTCGGCCTGCTCTCCGACCGTGGCGACTATGCCTTTGGTATCGAGTTCGCCGACTATGCTCTGGCCCTCTATGCCGAGCTACAAGTCTCCGACGGCGTGGGACGCTCGCTCGTCCGTCGCGGTGTCGTATTGGGCCAAATGGGCCAGTTGACAGAGTCGATTGCATCCTACGCCGCAGCGCTGAAGCACCTCGCCCAAGACAACGCTCCGTTTCTGTGCGCGGCTCACCAGGGATTGGGTGTGGTCCAGCTGCGGGTGGGTTTGCTATCCGAGGCGGATCGCTCGCTCAAGCAAGCACTGCACCACGCACCGGAAGCCGACAGCTATTTTTGCGGTCGTGTTGCTTGGCTGCGCGCCCGGATCGCCTTTGCACGCGGCCAGCTCGATCAAGCCGAGCAGTACTTTGACGAGGCGTTGGCTTCGATCAGCGAGCGATCGCCCATCGACACCGTGCTGGTCTCGGCCGAGCGGGTTCGCCTGCTGCTCAAGATGGGTCGAATCGCAGAAGCACGTGGATTCGCCCGCGACATGACCAAACTCTTGCTGCCGATCGACAATCGCCCTGCTGCGCGCGCTGCCTTGACCGATCTGATCCGGGCAGGCATGCAAGGCGATGCGCTTAGTGTCGCCTTGGTGGACCGCGCCATACAGGCTTTGAAGCATGACGCGGCCAGCGGTCCGGCCGCCAAGAAGAAGCGCTGATTTCGCACCCAGCGCGCTGGCCAACCACTCCCCAAGTGAGCCCTAAATGAAAAGGCCGGGCACATGCCCGGCCTCTTGCCATTTTACGAATGTAGCGTCTTCCCAGGCTAGATCGCTACCTGCGTGGGTTCACCTGGTCACCAAGCTTCCCGTCAGGGTCGTCCCCGGACCTCTCTACGTCGGTATCGGGCAGGTCCGGGCCATCCTTCTCGGGTGCCACTGGATCGTCGATACCGAACAGCCCCTGAACGCCATTCCAGACCTCACCAAACCAGCTACCCAAACTCCAGCTTTGGGAATCCCCTTCAGCCAGAGCGCTCGCTGGCGTCACACTCACCAGCAAGGCGGCGCTTAACGCGCCTATGATCAAGAACCGGGTCATGCGTCCTCCTCGAAACGCGGCTGACCTACCCGGACCTGCCAGCTACGCTTCCTTCCAATCAGTTGTTCAAACATTAAAGCTGCGGCCGTCGAGAAATCGAATCGGACTCGTCGCCCTCGAGATCAGTCCCTCAACCGACCTCACGACCACTGAAATACAGCACAAGAATATGGTCCAACGGCCTGAGAGTCAACTGATCGTGTCTACCGTCACGGCCAGTCACCGCGTTGTCGAAAACCAAACAAAACACAGCCAATTCAAGGCATAGCCGATTCAACTGTGGCGGTCCACAAGGACTAGGGCACGTAACCGTTGATCGTCTTCGCTTCCAAACCCTTCTCACGAACCTCGACTTCGATCCGGCGAAACTGGCCGACCCCGTCACTGCTGGTCGACTGATACGAGATTAGGTACTGCGATCGGACCTCTGATTCGATTGCGTCGTAGACACGCGCAAGCTCGTGCACACCACTAATGGTGAAAAATGCGCCGCCCGTTTCCGACGCCAGGCGTCGCATGCGCAGTCGGATCTCCGCTTCGCTGGTCGGTAGATCGAGGCCAATGATGTAGAGCGCCACGCCAGTGTGCCGTGCGAAGTCAATGACGTCTTCGTAGCGATAGCGACTGGCCGAATCCTCTCCGTCCGTCAGTACCACGATCGCGCGTTTACCGCGCAGCCCGCTGAAATAGTGAAGCGCGAAAATCATGCTGTCGTAGAGCGCGGTCTCACCCTCCGCAACCAAATTGGCGAGCCCCCCAGCGAGCACATCGCGGTTGCTGGTAAACCGCACCGCGAGCGTCGGCGCATCGTTGAAGGTGATGATGGCGGCTCGGTCCCGGGGTGAGATCACGGTTTCCAGGAACCGGTACGCGGCCTTCTCGACCTCGCGCAGCTCTTCGAGCATGGACAAGGACGTATCGAGGAGCATTCCGGCGTACATCGGTAGATCACGAACAAGCTCGAACCGACGCACATCCTGCTCTTCGCCGTCTTCGCGGACAACAAAGTCATCCGCCGTCAACCCCTCGACGAAGTGCCGCTTCCGATCCACCACTGTAGTGAAGAGCTCGACCATCTGGATGTCGACCCGATCGACGAAGTCGGGCGCATTGATGAAGACCGTATCCTCGGCGGTCAGACCATCAGCAAGGTGGGCAATCGCCCGTACCCAAGTCAGCTCGCCGTTTGCCGGGAGCAAAATAGGCTGTTCGAAGGGCGGCTGGTAGAGCGTCGCGATCCGGGTCTCGTTGAGGAAGAGTTCGACGCGGTCGAGACGTTCGCTTTCAGGCACCTCGACCTCGGCGTGGACCCGCACACTCTCCCGGTAGTGTCGACCGGGCTCCGGCTCGATCAAGCGCACGGAAAATCGATGCGGCCCGGCGTTGACCACAACCTCGTCCCGAGCGAGCACTTGGCCTTGGGCGTCGAGTGCCGACACACTCATGGTGTGCAAGCGTGGCTTATCGCCGAGATCGAGCTCGACGCTGTAGGGTGGCCGTGACTTGCGGAGGATCGGCTGACCATTCAACGCAAACGCAACGCGCGCGATGCCTTCACCGCGAGCTTGCGCGGTGACCCGAACCTTGCCAACGGTCAACACACTCGGGAGACGCTGTAGATGGATGCTGTGATCACCGGTGGCAATCTGGGCGTTGGCCTCGCCCAGACGCGAGACCAGCGGTATGGGTGGTCTGGACTCGGCTTGTGTAACGTCTCCAGCAACGCCTTCGGCGTCAACGGGCCTCTGAATCAAGGAACCGTCAGCTCCGACACCAATCGCGAGCCTGCGACCATCCACTTGCGGAACCTCGATGGTTCGCTCTTCGCGAAATACCTTCTTCGACGCCAGGTCCTCGACTTTTACGATCCACGTGTACGATCCGGGACGCAGGTAACGCTGGAGGACCAGGGGAACCTCTGCCTCTCGCAAAGGCGCCGCGGGCAAATCGAATCGATAGCGGAATTGTTCGAAGAGTTCGCCTTGCCGCAGCACCTCGCCATCGACCATGAAGCTGTAGCCGCTGTAGGCACCTTGTTCTACCATCTCGGCAGCGCCCACCGCCACGGACACCAGACTTTGTACCACCGTGCGCGTTTGATGCCGCCCCGGGTAGGTCAGGTCAAGGACGGCCGCCAATGGCTGGGCATCTTCGGCCACCGCCGTTGATCGCGCACGGAAGGTCTCGACCCATTCATCGGACGGCGCGGGCGGCACCAAGGCCTCAATCCCACCTGAACCTAGATCGATGGCCTGGGCCAAGCCGCCCAGAATCTCATCGCTGCGGATACACACCTGGCTGATCGAATCCGCGATGCGGCGTTCGTCGAATGTCGCTGACACGGCACCGATCTGGACCAACGCCGCGAGGCCCTGGCTCCGGTGCCAAAGCCGGTGGCGACCATGCCCGAGCGGCTGGGTGCCCTCGAACACGACAGTAAACGTGCCACGGACCTGCTCGGCACCCTCTGAATAGATCCAAATCTCGAGTGGCCTGAGAATCTCGCAGCTCAGGTTGAGGACACGCGTCGGCGGACCAAAGGCGAGCAGAAAGCGAGCTCGCTCGCTGCCGAGATCGCCGAACCGATCGCGGGCGGATACGACGCGCTGGATCCACGCCTCTTGCAACTCGTTGCGCCCCGTCGCCGGGAACGGATCGCGGGCGCGCCAGAAGCGACGGATGAAATGATCATGACGGTAGGTCTTGTCGAGGCCGAGGAAGACCTCGCGCTCTGTCTCCGTCATCAACACTGACACATTGCGCAGCCAATCTCGATGGCGCGACGACAGCGCGATGATGCGCGGGTCCGCCTCTTCGTCACCGGCACCCGATCGAGGCTCATCAATCTCTGAGATGGGTGTTTTCGGGGCCGGTGTTTTCGGGACTGTGGACTCGGGAGCCGCTACCACCGCAGCCGCGAGGCAGCCCAGCAGCGTACCGACCACCAAGCACCACCGACCGGTGCGATCAACGCGCGGAGTCAAGCCACCCTCATGGGTAGTACCCTC
This sequence comes from Candidatus Multivoradales bacterium, assembly GCA_965250305.1. Taxonomy (GTDB): domain Bacteria; phylum Acidobacteriota; class Thermoanaerobaculia; order Multivoradales; family J023; genus J023. The sequence continues at coordinate 1,146,650 of CBDFNS010000020.1, forward strand.
GCAACGTTTTCGCCTCCAATCCCGAGAGCGCCATTTCGATCTCGATCACCCGAAAATCGCCCGATCCCGACGTGTTGCTCGACTGATAGGCAATCAAATAGCGGGATCGCAACTCGCGCTGAATGATGGCGTAAACGCTGTCGAGCTCGCCAACTTCTTCGATGAAGAAAGCCCGCCCACCGGTCTCGGCTGTAAGCTTGCCGAGCTTGCGCCTAGCGTCAATGCCACTCTTAGGTAGCGCGAGACCAATGGCGTAGATCGTAACGCCTGCCCGCCGCGCATACTCCAGCGCATCGTCGAATGCGAATCGGCTGTTCTCGTCCTTGCCATCCGACAGCAGGAGAATCGTGCGCTGGCCTTTGATGCCATTGAAGTAGTAAAGGGTGAAGACAAGACTGTCCCACAAAGCCGTCCCGCGCTCCGCCTTGAGCCCCGCGAGCCCGCTGGCCAGCGTGGTGACGTCGTTGGTAAAGGTCGTCTTCAAGTTGGGGTGATCGTTGAACGTCACTACCGTTGCACGATCCTTGGGCGTCACCGCCTGTTGGAAAAATCGAAGGGCGGCCTCTTGGGTAGCAGGAAGCCGTTCCGACATCGAAGCGGAGACATCGAGCATGATCGCGGCGTGAATCGGCAGCTCGGTCACCTGCTCGAACCGCCGCGGTTCCTGCGCTACACCATCTTCGGAAATACTGAAATCAGCTATCGTGAGCCCGTCCACGGGATGCTTCTCCCGATCGAGCACGGTCGTGTAGAGTTCAACGTAATTGACATCGACAATATCGAGGTCGTCGGGCGCGTTGACGAACACCCAATCATCCGTCGAGGTGCCGTCCGGTGTGTACGCCACCGCCCGCACATAGGCGATCGGCTCGTCTTCCGGCAGGAGAATCGGCTGCACGTAGGGTGGCTGGTACACGGTGGAGATCAACGTTTCGTTGACGAAGAACTCGACCCGTGACACCCCTTCACCTTCGGGCACCAGCACGTCGGCTTCGGCGCGCACGCTTCGGGCGTACCGCTTGCCACGCTTAGGCTCGACCAGTCGCACGGCGAACCGATGCCGACCGGCGTTGATCAACACCTCGTTGCTGGCGATCTCCGCGCCAGCCTCATCATAGGCTTCGACTCGCAGTTCCCGTGGGTGCGGGACCTCGCCGAGATCGATCTCGACATTGTACGGTGGGCTGCGCTTGGTCAACACGACGGCACCGTCGAGCAGGAAGCTCACCTTGTCGATGTCACTTCCGGTGGTCATGGCATCAATCCGCACGAGCCCGGTTTGCCACTCGCCCTGCAATGGTGCGATGGTCACGGTGGTCTCGCCGGAACGGATGGCATCATTCGCTTCGGTCAAGATGCGGTCGGTCTCGGCGTCATAGGCCGGTGGCGGTGGCTGCTCGGTCTTGGGCACCTCCACGGTGCGCTCGTCCCGAAACAAGTGACCACTGTTCACGTCTTCGATCTTGGTGATCAGGGTGTAGGTGCCTGCGCGCAGGTAGCGCTCGAAAATCAAGGGCAGGAATACAGGCACCGCGACTTCGCCTTTGGCCGCAACGGCGGTACCGGCTGGCAGGTCGTACTTGACCCGGTAACTATCCAAAAGGGTCTCGCCCTGAAGCACCTCACCGGTCAACAGCAGGTTGTAGGACCGGTAGTCACCGAGCGCCGCCATCGCCAGGCTGGCAACCGGCGCCAGCACCGTGCCCTGAACCACGGTGCGGCTTTGATGACGCCCGGGATAGGAGACCTGCATGTCCGCTTCGAACGTCTCCGCGCCTTCATCGAGATCGGTGGAGTACGCCTGAAATGAAGCCACCCACTCGGTCTTGGGACGTTCCTCTGGACGATCGAGCTGACCTTGCAGGCTCATGAAGCCCAACTGGCCCAATTGTGAGCCAAAACCAAGCGCGGCCATCAACGCGTCGCTCTTGATGCACGACGTTCGAATGGAATCAACCGTCGTCCCCGAGGTCTTGGTCAGCCCGTCGAGGCCGTCGGCAGGGTTCCACACCTGCCAGGTACCCATGCCCCACCGCTGATAGTAGATGAGCAACACGTCGCCGGCTCGGAACTCCCGGCCATCGTAGAACCAGACTTCGGCAGGGTAAACATCCACGCAGTTAATCGGAATCCGCGCGTTGGGCGAACCGTTCATCAGCCACATCTGTGCCCGCTCGTCGCGCATGTCACCAAACAGCTCACGTGCTTCGCGTTGGCGGGTGTCCCACGCTTCGCGAAACTCGTTGCGACTGCTTTGCGGATACGGGTCGCGCGCGCGCCAGAAACGCTCGATGAACGCGTCGCGCTGGTAGTTCTTCTCGATCTCCAGAAACGCCAGGCGCTCGGCTTTGGTAATGAGCCGCTCGACACTCGCAAGCCACTGCTGGTACTGCTCCGGCAACGCCGCGATCGCAGCGGCGATCTTGCGCTTGCCGACCTTCTTGCTGGGTTCTTCCTGCGCCTTGGCCCCCGTCGATGCGCCGAAGACCACGGCCACGGCCACGGCCACGGCCCAACTCCAAGACCGAAGACTCCTTGCTGTCATACCCACCATCGTAAGCGTACCTACCGGCAATCGCAAACCACGAGGGACGAACCACCCAACGCACGTTGCAGCTACCGGCGCCCAGGGTGGAGCTGCCCGCCAGCGCGCGAAGGCAACGATCTCCGGCTTCCGAGGGGGCATACAATCGTTCACTATGCCGTACTTCGATCACAACGCTACGACCCCGCTCGACCCACGCGTCCGCGACGCCATGGCGCCGTGGCTCGACACCCTTCACGGCAACCCTTCATCGGTGCATCGATTCGGACGCCAGGCGCACGCCGCGATCGAGCATGCCCGCGAGCAGGTCGGCCTGCTCCTCGGTGCTGATGCCGCGGATATCGTCTTCACCAGCTCAGGCACGGAAGCCAACAACACCGTGATCGCGACCATTGCCGCGAATGCCCACCACCAAGGCCGACTCGCGGTGCCAGGCTTCGAACACCCATCGATCCACGCCGGTGCGGCCCTGGCGGCACGATCGGGAATGACAATCGACACGGTCAACCCCGGAGCCGACGGCGTAGTCGGCGCGAGCGCGATGGCCAATGCGTTGAGGCCTGATACCCGGCTCGTCTGCCTGATGCTCGCCAACAACGAGCTCGGCACCTTGCAGCCGGTCGCCGAGGTGGGTACCCAAGCGCGCGGGCGCGGTGTCCCCGTGCTCTGTGACGCGGTCCAGGCGGCGGGCAAGGTACCCATTCGGGTCGACGAGCTGAACGTCGACTATCTGGTTATCGGCGGTCACAAGTTTCACGGTCCGCTGGGCGCCGCAGCAGTGTGGGTGCGACCCGGAAGCAAGCTTGCACCGCTGCTTTGTGGTTGCGGCCAAGAAGGAGGCCGACGCGCTAGCACCGAAAACGTCCCGGCCGTCGTCGGCCTGGGCCAGGCAGCGGCCCTCGCTCACCAAGAGCTACCCGCGCGTCAACACCACCTCGCCGACCTACGCATGCGGCTCGAGAACGGACTGGCATCGATTCCCGGCACGCGGCTCCACTGCACCCAGGCTCCGCGCGTACCCCATACGACCCATGTGGCGTTCGAGGGCCGACAAGGGCAGACCCTGGTCCTGGACCTCGACCAGGCTGGCTTCGCGGTCTCGACCGGCGCTGCCGGCAACGCCGGTAAGCCTCAGCCAAGCGCTGTGCTGCTGGCCATGGGATTGTCCGAGCGCGAAGCCCTGGCTTCACTGCGCATCAGCATCGGCATGACCAACACCGAAGCCGAGGTTGACGCCCTGATCGCGGCCCTCCGCGAGCTGGTAAGAACGGGGTGAACGTCCCCGGTGAAAACCGCGCGAACGATTTTTCTTGAAATTCGCATGAAACATATCCGGGGGGTCCGCCGTTGTTTAGATACAGAGCAACTCTTACGAGGGCCACCCGATGAAACGCAACACAATGCATACGCTTTCCCCCGCCCATACCACCGCCCGCTGGTGGGTCGCAGTCGCAGCACTCTTCGCTTTTGTCACGTTCGGCACCGTCAGTGCCGCAGCCGCGGATCAGTGGATCCACATCAAAGTCGAAGATGCTAGTGACGACGACGAAACCGTCACGATCAACTTGCCGGTGTCGCTGCTTTCCGCGGCCGCGTCCATGATCCCCGCCGATGTGGTCGACGATGCCTACGACGAGGTTGAGATCGAGCTTGACGAGCTCTCCTTGAGCTGGGCACAGCTTCAGGATCTCTGGAACCAAGTTCGCACCTCGCCTGACGCGACCTACGTCACCGTCGAAAGTCGTGATGAGAAGGTCAAGGTCTGGAAGGAAGGCGACTTCTTGCTGATCAATACCACCGAGCGACGGTCTCGGAACGGCGCTGAGGTCGACATCAAATTCCCACTTGGCGTGGTCGACGCACTGTTCTCGGGCCCCAACCATCGCCCCGACTTCGTCGCCGCCCTGAACGCTCTCGCGGACTACGGTCCGGGCAACCTGGTCTCGATCCGTGACGGCGACGAGACGGTTCGGATCTGGGTCGACGACCAAAACGAAACGGACTGAGCCGGTATCCCAGCAACCAGTCGCTGAATGAACCATGCGGGCGCAAGTCCGCTCGAGATGCCGCGACACCCAGGAGCAGCCCCCATGACCCAGCAATCACAGCCGAATCCGAGCCCATCTTCAACGCCCGTACCGAAACGCCGGCACGGTCGCTTCACCCGCTTCGTCGCGATTGCAATGGTGCTCATGATCATGCCGTTCTTCTTGGTCGCCACGGCCATTGCTGCAACAGGCACCGTAACGGTGAGGTATCACGATCGGTCTGAGTCGGGGGTCAACCTGACCATCCCGGTACCCGCGCTCCTGTTCGACATCGCCGCCTTCGTGGCACCCCGGCTCATTCCAGACGATGCGCTAGACGAGATCCGCGAGGAGCTCGAGCCGTGGCAACCGGCGCTCGTCGAGGCGGCCAACGCCTTGAATGATTGTCCCTCGGGCGTCCTGGTGGATTTCCGCGATCACGAGGAGCACGTGGTGGTCAGCAAGCAGCGTGGACGCTACAGCGTCAAGGTCGACAATCCGGACGTCAACATCCAGGTGTCGGTCCCCAGCCGCATCATGCGTCGCGCCTTGCAAGCAGTCGATCTGCTCTAACCCACAGCCCTTGCGGATCCCAAAGCGCCGGTGCTCCCTAAGGGCGCTGGCGCTTTTCGTCGTGTGGAATACCTGGACCGACGACCACCACCATCTCGCCCTTGATGGAGGGACGCTCTCCAAGCGTGGCGCCAAGCTCGCCTAGGGTGCCGCGCACGACCTCTTCGTGCAACTTGGTCAGCTCGCGACAGAGCGCGGCCGGGCGTTCCCCGAGCACTGCCACGGCGTCGGCCAGACTGGCCACCAGCCGATGCGGAGACTCGAAATACACCATGGTGTGATCGAATCCGACAAAGCGCTCGAAGAAACGACGGCGACGACCCGACTTCGGCGGAGGAAACCCGAGAAACGTGAAGGGATAGGGCGGCAAAGCCGAAACCACCAAGGCAGCGAGAATGGCGGAAGGTCCCGGGATGGTCGTAACGGCGATTCCGCGCGCCGCGGCTTCCCGCACCAGCACGAAGCCGGGATCGGAGAGCAGCGGCGTTCCCGCGTCGCTCAGAACGGCAATCTCATTCCCCTGCTCGAGCTGAACCAACAACTGCGGCAAGCGCTGGCGCTCGTTGTGCTCATGCAATGAGATCAACTTTTTGCGTAGTCCCAAATGGGCCAGTAATCGACCACTGTGGCGGGTGTCCTCACAGGCCACGATATCGGCATGGTCGAGGGCCGCGACCGCACGCGGGCTGATGTCGTCCAGATTGCCGATCGGCGAGCTGACGAGCACCACGCGCCCACCGCTCGACGCGATCTCAGTGGCCTTGGGTACGGAAGTCATGCGACGATTCTGCCATGGTGTCTCCCGCTCGGTTCGATTTCATTCGCAACCCCACCGTCGTGGGGGTCTTTGGATTGGTTGTGAGCCTGCTTGCCGGCATGCCCTCTTGGGCACAGCCCGAGGCTGGGTACAGCTTGGTGGACCGAATTGTCGCGGTGGTCAATGATGAGCCGGTATTGCTGTCGGACGTCGAAAGGGCCATCGCCATCCATCTCGGCGATGCGCAGACACCCACTGAGCCACCCAAGGTGCTCCGCCGCCGCACCCTCGACCGCCTCATCGACCAGCAACTCAGACTGCGCGAGGTCGAGCGCTTCGCCACGGACCCAATCCCCGCGGCCGACGTTGAGGCTCAGCGTCGAGCGTTACGCGATCGGCACCGCGACGATGCGGAATGGCACCAATACCTCGCTGCCGTGGGGCTTGACGATGACACGCTCCGGCACCTGCTACGACGCCAGTTGCGGGTCCTGCGCTACGTCGAAGAGCACCTCGAGCCGCGCGTTTTCGTGAGCCCCGATGATGTCCAGGCCTACTATCAGGGTACGCTTCGCGACGCCCTCGCCGCCGCCGGTGAGGAAATGCCGCCGCTCGAGCAGGTGCGGGACGACATCCGAGCCGTGCTTCACGCACGCCGGTTGAACGAAGAGATCGCCGCCTGGACCATGGCCTTGCGCGAACGCGCTACGATCGCCGATCTACTCGACGCGCCACCGCCTGCCCTACCGCCGGTGACTCAACGGATCGAGTAAGGCGTTTCAGCCTACTCGCCACACGCTCAAGGCCCGTCAGGCTGCCGAGTCACTGGACGTAAAGGCGCTTCCCGATCCGATGTCGAGTGAAAGAGCTCGATGTACTGGGCATAGCTGGTCAGGACCTTGAGCACGTAGTTGCGCGTCTCTCGGAAGGTGACCTTGGTGTAGAACTCCGCCGGATCATCGGAAAAACAGTACCGGCGCCAAAGATCGGCCTGGGGCTCGCCCGCGTTATAGGCAGCGACCATGATTGCGCGGTTGCCACCGAACCGTGCCGCCAAGTCTTGAAGATAGGCCGCGCCCAGCGCGATACTGACCTCCGGGCGTTCGAGATCCTCGGGCACGACGGGACCCAGCTCGATCTTGTTGCCGATTCGCTCCGCGGTGGGCATGATGAATTGGGTGAGTCCGCGCGCGGCAGCGCCGGAGAAAGCACGAGGATCAAACCGGCTCTCCTCACGGATGATGCCCGCCAACAAATAGGGGTCGACACCGCGGCGATCGGACTCCCGCAAAATCAGATAGGAATAACGAAACGGAAACAGCAGGCGTCGAAACGACCGCGGCAACAACTGTTCCGGCAGTCGTTTGGGTACTCGCTTGCGCAGAATTTCGGCGATGTACAGCGAGCGTCGCGTTTCACCGGCCTGTGCCAGCAACAGGCTACCGGTGTAGGCGAGGTTTGGCTCGGCAACGGGGAAGTGCCGCAAGACGACCGACGCACCCTCCTCCCAAATCCCGAGCGCGAGCAGCATCTCTTCCGCTTGTCCCAGGGGGGCCTGCCACAAGGGCCAGGTTGCCGGCGGCCGCAGGCTCAGGTCCAAGAACGGCGCCAGCAGCACATCCTTATGCAAACGCCCCCACAGCGCCTTCCACGCTTTGCGTCCGTCCGGAACATCTCCCAGCAGCAGCCAGGCGTTGTAAAGGTCTTCATTCCGACTGGAACGCGCCAGCCGACGGCCCAGGGTCTGCGCGGTCGGACCGACAGCACCTTGTCCAAGCCGCTCGCGGGCCGCGATTGCGAAAGGATCGTGGGGCTTCTCGCGCAAGGCGCCAAGATAGTGCTCGACCGCCTTGCCCGGATCGTTGGCCAACTCGGCATTTCGACCCATCCAATACGACACTTCGGTACGCGGTCCTCGATTCAAACGCGATGCGTTGGTCAACCACGACCCCGCCCGATCTCCGCGACCCTGGACCAAATCGGAAGCGGCGAAGAACAGCAACGCGCGGTATTCCGAGGTCAAGCGACGGCGACGCACCAATTCGTCAAAGACCCTGAGTGCCTCATCCTCGTGCCCGCGACGCCAATGCAATCGCAGCTGACCCATGAGCGCGGAGTCGACCCAACCGCCACCGGGAGCGGCGGCGTAGGCCGCGCGGTAAATCTCGATGGCACGCGGCCACTCGCCAGCAAGCTCCAAACACCGACCTTGTTGGTAGCGAACTTGGGACCGCAGCTCCGACGCCGCAGTCGCGCTGGCGAGCGCACTGAAAGCCGCCGCGGCGACCGTATAGCGTTCCTGCCAGAAGTGACTTCTCGCCAACGCGTACCGCATGTCGAAGAGCTCTCGACGCGAAATGTTTCGGCTCTCCGGCACCCGTGCCACGGCCTGCGCCAGATGCTGAATGGCAAGATCGAACTCACGATGGTTGTGGAACGTCAAGCCGAGCAGCATGTGTTCGCGTGCGGTCCGTTGATTGGCCTCACGCACCAACAAAAGGTTCCCGGCCTGGCGGGCGATGTCGTCACGCTGATTCGCTTCGATGAGCCGAAACAACCCTTGCTCCGCGACCGCCGGTTCCGAGCCTCGCAAACCACAGATCGCCTGGATCATTGCGAGGTGGCGCGCCGTCGTGCCGGTAAACCGCTTATCGGCGAGACCGCGCACCAACCGGCAGTCGCCACCCGCTTCGATGGTCGATTGCAACAGTCGGAGCCCGGGCAGGATCAACGCCTTCGGCGGATTGGAGCCCAGCAGCGTCGCGAGCAGCCCCGCGGCCACCTTCTGCTCCCCACGGGCAATTTGCTCTTGCGCGAGGCGAAATCGGCCGTAGGTGCTCAACACCGGTGTCGCCGACATGCTGGCGACAAACGCCTCGAGCGCCTCTTGTCGGCGCTCTGTCTGCTGCAACAGATGGCCGTGCAGGTAGTCCAGGCCAAGGATGCGGGCTGACTCTGCGCCCTCGGCGAGAGCGGCCTCGACAGCATGCAACGCCGTCTCCGCGTCACGCCCTAGCTGCAATTCAGCCAGCGCGATCCGTAGATCGTCGGGTTGGGATGCCGGCAGCAAAAGTGCCAGCGCCAGAATCGTAGCGGTCCCTAAAGGCATCGCGTCGAGGCGCGTGCGTCAATCCATTCGCTGCACGCGGGCCCCTAATCGCTGCAATTTCAATTCCATGCGCTCATAACCTCGATCGAGGTGGTAGATCCGATCCACGATGGTCGTACCGTGAGCCACCAGACCTGCCAAAACCAAACACGCCGACGCACGCAAATCCGTTGCCATGACCCGGGCCCCCGAGAGCCGAGAAGGCCCGTGAACCGTGGCACGCCGACCATCAATCTGAATGTCCGCCCCCATTCGAATCAGCTCTGGAACGTGCTGAAAACGATTCTCGAAGACCGTTTCCTGGACCAACGCCGTACCCGTGGCACAGGTCATGAGCGCCAGGTACTGCGCCTGCAGGTCGGTGGGAAAGCCAGGATGGGGCGCAGTCGCCATGTCGCGCGATTCCAAGTGACCCGTCCCGACAACCCGAATCTTCTCCGGTGTCTCACCGCACTCAGCATGGGCCTCGACCTTCGCGCCGATTTCGCTCAATGCGGCCAGAAGGGGTGCCAGATCGGCAGCCCGCGTACCTTCGACCGTGACATCACCGCCGGTCATGGCCGCGCCAATCAGATAGGTCCCGGCCTCGATCCGATCAGGAATGATGCCGTGGGTTGCCTTGCCGAGACGTTCGACGCCCTCGATCTGAATCGAACCCTCGCCATCGCCCTGAATCCTGGCACCCATCGACCGAAGGAGGTCGCATAGATCAACGATCTCCGGCTCACAGGCGCAGTTTTCCAATACGGTGGTTCCCCGCGCCAACACAGCCGCCATCAACAGGTTCTCCGTACCCGTAACAGAGGGCATGGCGAAACGGAATCGAGCGCCCACCAGGCGATCGGCCCGACAGTCCACATATCCATGCTCGAGCTTCACGCTGGCGCCCATTGCTTCGAGTCCCGCCAGGTGCTGGTCAATGGGTCGCACCCCAATTGCGCAACCACCCGGCAGAGAAACCCGAGCGTGCCCGCGTCGTGCCAACAACGGACCCAGGACCAACACACTGGCGCGCATGGTCTTGACCAGGTCGTAGGGCGCGTCGTCTGGATTGCCATTCGAACTCGGCGCCAACACAAGTTGGTCCCCCTCGCGGTGGCTCTCAACACCCAAGTGCCCCAACAGCCGTGTCATCGTCTGGATATCGCGAACGGCGGGAAGACGTCCCAGGCGAATCGGCTCGTCGGCCAACAGGGATGCCGCCAACGCCGGCAGCGCCGCATTCTTGGCGCCACTCGCCCGAATCGAGCCTTGGAGCCGCGTTGGCCCTTCGATTCTTAGTTTTTCCATGACCTCGTTCTTTTCCATCCGGCGCATCCTTGCCCTCGAACGAGAGCATGGCGGTCGGTTGCGGCCTAAGCCGAAAAACAATACGGCCAGATCGAGGCACGATGCGACGGATCTTGCCGTCTCGCTGGCTAGAACCAGCGCGCCGAGGATTGCACAGGCAGCGCCCGATGTCTTCTGATGTCACTATTGGAGGCGAATCACCACGATCCTATATTCGGCGACTGCGGTCGCGCCGTAGGATACCCCCGTGCCTGCCATCGAGACGCCGTCTGGACGAGATCGATTCCGTGCCCTCTTCGAGGAGTACTACCCCCTGGTCTTCCGCTATTTCGAAAAGCGCGGCGTGCGCGGAGACGAAGCACACGACCTGAGCCAGGAGACGTTTCTGCGCGCCTACAACGGCTGGTCGCAGTTTCGGCAAGAAGCCAGCCCATCAACCTGGCTCTACCGGATCGCAGCGAACACCTTCTACAAAGAACTGAGGCGGCGAGGCGCCGAGAAGCGCAGCGCCCAGGAGGTTTCCTACTCGGCCCCGGCAGCCGAAGGCCTCGAGCCCATGCTCGAACGCCTTGCCGATGAACAGGCTGATGGGCCCCTCGACGAAGCGCTGCAACGAGAGCGGCTGGCGACCCTGGGTAAGGCGGTGGCCGCGCTTCCAGATCAAATGCGTACCTGCCTCGAGCTGCGGTTGCGGCAGGATCTCAGCTACCAAGAGATCGCCGTGCTGCTCAAGCTCTCGAAACAAACCGTCAAAGCCCATCTCTTTCAGGCACGCAAGCGCCTCAAGAACGTGGTCGATGGCTCGTGAACCGACACTTTTCGACTTGCCACTAACCCCCCCTCGAGCGCGCCGGGTCTAATGTCACTGAAGGCAGCCTCACGGCGCCGAGAACGCAAATGCGCAGCACCGACCCAACATCGACCACCACACCCTGGGACGCACTGTCCGCGGCGTTTGACGCCGACACCATGGGTGACGCGCATGGAATCGACCCGCAGGTCGATCTCGACTTGTTGGTGGCGTATCACCGCGGCCGGCTGGATGCCCGTGAGTCCCATCAGCTCCAGCAGCGGCTGACAACATCACCGGCCCTGGTCGCTGAGTTCCTTGATCTCGAGGCGTTCGCGACCCCCAAGACGAGCAGCCCCGCTGCTTCCTCGGAAGCGAAGATCGATGTCGGTCAGGCCTGGCAGACCTTCGAAACCGGGCTCCTGCAAGCCGAGGCCGCAAGCGAGGACGCCACAAGCGAGGATGGTGTCCAGCGTGCACCAGCACCCGTTGTCGATCTCATCACGCGTCGGCAACTGCGCCCAGCCCGCAGTTTGTGGTTGGTGGCAGCGGCAGCAATCTTGGCGATCGTCGGTTTGCGCGCCATGGGGCCGGCCGACCATTCGGTGAACCAGGACATGAGCATTGTGGCCAGCTTCGAGAATGGCGCGATCGAATCGGACTGGAAACTCGTATCCGATTGGAAGACTGTATCCAATTGGAAGACTGTATCCAATTGGAAGACTGTATCCAATTGGAAGACTGTATCCAATTGGAAGACTGTATCCAATTGGAAGACTGTATCCAATTGGAAGACTGTATCCAATTGGAAGACTGTATCCGATTCCCAAACGCAAAATGCTGGCTCACTGTTCGCCGACAGCTTCGAAGGCAATGCCCTCGACCAGAATTGGACGCAGTCCACGATGGCACCCGCCAACCAGAGACCGCGCAAGCTCCTTCTCCAAAGTGATTTCGAGCGGCAAAATGGCGAACTCGACGGCTGGAACGTCGTCAACGACGCCACCAATACCGAAGTCTGACCGCTTCGTTCCCTGCCTACCGACGCCGGTAGTCGCGAATGAGTCGTAGCAGCGCCCCGATGGTCATCGGCTGCGTGCCGTTCTGGCGGTTTATGTGGCCGATCTCGAACGCGATTCGCCACTGCTCGAACAACACGCGATAGGCGTTCCCCAGGCCATACTGGGGGTCATAGATATGGGTCGCCTCCGAGGTAACCCCGTTGAGCTCCAACACCTTGATGTCCGTACCAGCGGCGAATGCTTCGAGGGAAGGCGCCCGCAGGTCGAAGCGGCCGAAATAGAAACCGGGGAAGCCACGGCTGATGGCATCGACCGCAGCCTCGAATGCTGGCGTGACGAGACGCGCACCATCGAGAAACAGCGCACCACGGCTATGGACACCGAGTTCGCCCAGGCCGACGGTCTCCGCCGCTGCGGGCACGCCCTCGAGACGGCCTGCAAACCGCTCCAGGTAATGCGAAGCGCGCGTCACGGCGCACGGATCTTCGAGAATCAATCGCTCGAGGCTGCACACACCGTCACCGACAACTGCTGGTAGCCGCTTCTCGGTGGTCGAGAAGATCCGGCCGCGGGCCTCCCCGGGTATCCGCACATAGAAGACCCCCAACTCGGGCCCGGGTACGTACTGCTGCACGATCGTGTCTTGCCAAGCTTGCTCGAGGTAGGGCGCGATAGCCTCATGGTCGCGGATCACCACCACATCGGAGCCACGCTCCCCCGTATCCGGCTTGAGCACCACGGGCAGATCGAGGTCGTGTTGGTCGAGGAACGCCCGCACGACGGCACAGCGCTCGTTGAGCGAGCCCGTCGCAGCAACCCGCGTGAACGACGGCACGTAACGCTGATCGAGTCGCCCCAGAATGTCCAGCTTGGATTCCCCCGCAAAGCCACCGCTCGGGATGCCCGGATTGGCCGCTGTGAACAGGGTCATTCCTCGAAAGCGCAAGCCGAGCCAGAGGACGTAGACCACCACGGGCGGGTAGATCACCGCGATCGGCCAATACTCCCACCGGGTGCAGCGCCTGAGCCACCCGACCAGGAGGCGACGTTGCCGGTAGTTGCTCAATATTCGAACGACACCGAGCAGCAACCAAACCCCCACGAGCATACCCACAAAGACCAAGATTCCATGTTCGGGAAACCGTTCGAAGGCGCCCACCAAGCGGTCGCCAAGTACCATAGACACCCCGACCAGCAATGGTGTCCAGAGTGCCACCGGTACAAACAGGCGGAGGGCGAACCATCTCGCTGGCATGCGCAATAGACCGGCCGAAACGTACGTCGGTAGGCGCGTGCCTGGCACGAACCGGCTCAGGAAGATCACCAAGCCACCGCGCTCCTCGAACCACCGCTGAGACCGCGCCAGATCCTCTTCGCGCACGATCCACTTTAGGGGAACCCGGTGCAACCACGGTCGCCCCAGGTACCGTCCAGCAGCGAACAGCAACAGGTCGCCCACGAAGATACCCACGAAACAACCAAACGCGGCCGCCACAAACGAAATCCGGCCTTGGGCCGCGAGCAATCCCGCAGCGATGCAGGTCAAGTCCTCACTGGCCATGGTCGCCAGCGCCAACAACACGACAAACACGAGAAGCGTGGTGCCGCGGGCCGGAGCGCCGCGAATGCTTGCCGGCAGGTTGGTGGCACGCACACGCGCAGCCGAGGCCTGGTTGCGGCGAACTGCTCGACCGGTGTCGACGCGCTGCACGAAGTCGACCATGGGCGACACCAGCCGTTCAGGCTCAACGAAGGGGACAAAGTGGTTGGAGTTCAGCGTGACCAACTTACTTTGGGGGACCAATCGATGATGCTCCTGTGCCGCCGCGTAGGGCACCAACACGTCATGGTCGCCATGAATGATCAGCATGGGCCCGGCGAAGCGTTGCAGCAGGCCGCGTAGGGGACGCTGATCGGTATCGTAGAAGTTGCGCGCATACGCGACGTTGAGCGGGAAGTCGTCAAGGACACCAAAATGAGGCAGGCCCTCATGGAGCAACCACAACGCGCCCAACTGCAATCCATGGAGTGCGTGATTGGCGTGGTACTGCCCAAGCAGCTCCAGCTCTTGCACACCAATCGCCGAGAGCATCACCACCGAGGCCACGCGCTCGGACGCCAAAGCGTTGAGGTGCAGCGCGACGCCACCGCCCATGCTGAAACCGACGAAATGAGCCTGCGCGATGCCCAGCTGTTCCACCCAATCCGCGACGTATCGGCTGTGCGCCATGATCGAATAGTCGGGCACTTTCCGAGTGGATGACCCAAAACCGGGGAGGTCCGGCGCTAGGACCCGAAAGTGGGCACCCAACAAGGGTCCCAAACCATCGAAGTTGCTGCTGTCTCCCGGGCTGCCATGAAGCAACACGACCACCGGTGCATCCGGCCGCTCAGGTCCCCACTCACGATAAGCCAACCCAACCGTTGGCCGTTTTGATGCCCCGCCCGAGGCCAAGGGCACGGTGGTCAACGCAGGATCGGAAAAGGTCGCTTCCGCCAACCGCGCTCGCCGTACAGCATGCGAAGCAATGAGCAGCACCGCATACAGCGCGATCAAGCCGGCACGTCGCATCAGGCTGTCCGATTCCGAGCCACGCTACGCCAACGCGTGTTGCCCGGCGCGTGCCAACGTCAGTGGTGACCCCAACGGCTCGCGACACGGCGCCCCGTCCGCATAGGCAACGTCAACGCGGCGGGACGAAACGTTGACGTGGCAAAGACTGACCGTGTGGGCGCTTTTCCGGTGCATGCAAGGGCTCAGCGCCCCTCGGTTCGGTAGGTGGCTTTGATGAAAGGCGAGCAGCCGAGCCGACCGACCGCTGTCATCAGGACTACCGTCATCAGGGTCGCAGAACTCGGCCCAAGTCTCACGGCGAGTGGCCTCGACGATCCTGGGTGAATGGCCTGACGACGCAAGCGGAGACGTCGGATCAGCATCACACGTCAGCACGGACCCGTCCCAAACCATCCGCCGCACGTTTTCCTGCGGGTCGAGCACCAGCAGCGTGAACGATAGATAGTCTGCTAAATCGATTTCGCGCAGCCGGGCCTCGACCAAGTCGACACCTTGAACATCAGCCAAGAGACGAACCAGCGCTCCCCGGCTCGAGCCAGGGGCCGATAGCTTCAGGAATCCGTCAAGGGGATAGCGATTGAGCAAACACACCGCGGTACCGTATTCGTTGACCGTGATCCACGTACCGCTAGCGTCTGGATCACGCGGCGCGAGGTAGCGCACCCCCGAAGGAGCTGTGTTCAAGCTCGGCCCCTCACCGCGGGCACGCACTCGCAGTTCATCACGGCTGAAATACAGCTCGAATCCTCCAGCCCACCGAAACCAACTTACTGTGCACATGACGACTGCTCACGTCGATGAGCCAGCGTCGCTGGCGCCACGCCAAAGTCATCACCCGGATCAATACCTTGGCGACGCAGGATCATGGCGATCAATGCGTAGTGATGGATCGTGTGGCTGATCAAGAACTGAAGCTCGCGACCCACCGTGGACTGCTGCCAACACCCCCCGGGATCCGCCACGGCTTCCGGCGAGGTATCGACCTTGACTACCACCACCATTTCGGGTGCCGCGGACAAGCGCTCGATCAACGCCGCGAGGTCTCGCATCATGGCGGCCGCCATGGACGGTGCTCGCTCCGCGTCGGCCTCGCGCTGCCGCGCGTCGTAGTCAATCGCAGGCCGATCTCCGGACACGTCGAGACCGTTCAAGAAGCAACGGTAGCTGTCCATACAGTGGCGCAGATGAGCACCAACGCCGCTTTGTCCGTCGCTGGGTCCAAATGCGACGCGGTCCAGCCGAGATGCCAGCCTCGCGCCGCTGCGAAGCAAGGCGACATTCTGAAGGTGCAAGTGTCGCGAACCAGACTGCTGCATGAAGGCCACTCCACCCTCAGCCGAAGAAGGTGCGCACCTGGCGCTCCGACATCGCGGCAACATCGAAGATCACAAAGTAGTCGATGGTCTTGAACAAACGATCGATCGCGGGCGGCCCACAGACTTTGGCACCATGTCGAAGGTAGATGCGAAAGAGCTTGGGGAGCTTGAGGCGAAGATTCGGCTCGATACCAGGGAGCCCCTCATAGCACCGGCAAGCATCGTTGGGGCTGACCCCCAATTCCGGATGGATGTGGCCGCGTGCCTCGAGAAAAGCCATCACCTCGCGCCCTTCTTGTGGGTCCTGACTGGTGAGCGAACAGCAACCGAAGAGGTAGCGTTTCTGGTTTGCCCTTACGTACATTGCGAGGCCCTTCCAGAGCAGAAACAAGACCTGGGTGTTGCGATGCCTCAACGCAACGCAGGCACGCCCCAGCTCCACGGCATCGGCGATGACCTCCCTCGGCAAGTCACCGAGCTCGAATTCCGTCGACGAGTAAAATCCACGGAAGGCAAGGGCCATGTCACTGGTCTGGATGCGATAGGTGCCCACCACCTCTCCGGTCGTTCGGTCACACACCAACAAGTGATGACACACGCCATCGAAGGCATCGATATCGCGACCGGTCTCGAAGGACGATTCGAGTCCTTCACCCAGCTCGAGATTGAAAACCTCGAAACGCAACTTGACAACAGCATCCAACTCGTCGAGGTTGCGGGCAAACCGCACCTCGTACCGACCCTCGCGCAGGGCGGCGCCTGGCACCTGCTCCGGAAAGCTCGGATAGTCGGCAATTTCAACGGTGGTCGAAAGCTTCACCATCGGTCAGCCACCCTGGACGCGATCCACTGAGTGAGGCCGTGGGTCGCGCACGATTAATGTGGATCGAAAGGCGGCGCATGGGCGCCGCGAGAGAAGTCTACAGCAGGCGCCGGAACGTCGCCGGGTCGGCCGCCAACACCAGCACATCGCCCTGTTTCGTCACGGTTCCCGAAATCTCGATCGGCTCGGCAACGAAGGGCAGTACCTGCTCGCTGACCGACCCGCCGTCGGGCCCCACCAAGAGCATCCAACGCGCGGGCCCATCGGCATCGCGTAGCAGCAACATCGGCGGCACACCACCGCTAATGCACCGTACGGCGCAGGCGCGATGAGGTTTCCCGGCGCCGGGCTTCATGACCCCTAGATGACACTTGCTGTCGACGATTTCGCCCACCAGTGTCATTGGACCAAGCACTTGCTCGTATGTCGACGAGCCAGCGGCCTTCGGAACTGCGGGCCCAGCCGCGCCGCGCGAGACGCCGCCGGGTACCACTTCGATCATCGTCACCCCCGCGCGGTAGATCAATGTCCCGCGCACGTCAACGCGTTGGCCGTCGAAAGGAGCGACCTCGCCGAGCGCGCCGAACTTGCCCTGCGCGACCAAGTGATACCGCGACGGTTGCCCAACGGCGTAGGGCCGCGCCACCTCGAGACTCGGCGACGGGACCAGCCGAATGACCCCCTCGAAATCACGGACCGTTCCGAACTCGAATACGGAGTGTGCAAATCGGCGCTGCCCCACGACCATCAGCAAAGCCAGCAATGCAGACAAAACCACCGCAACCAACACACCCCAACGAACGGTCCGGGCAATCGGCGCCGCCATGGTGGGCTCGTAGCCGACGAAGAATGGATCGTCGGTACCGGGACTCGAGTGGTTAGCCATGAGTCCGATCTCCTTCGTTGCGTTCGATCAGGGCCGGGTCGACCCGGGTACCGGGTGGCAGCGGCCTCGGATCTACTTCGACGCGACCCGCGCGAACGCGGATGCGAAAGGTTGGAACCTTCTCGGCAAACGGCGGCGGAGAGCTGCCGTCCTCGGGGCGATATTGGTAGCCATGCCACGGACACACCACACAGCCATCGACAATCTTGCCTTCGCCGAGCGGTCCATTCTGATGCTTGCAGACATTCGAGATTGCCGAAATCTTGCCGCCGTAGCGAAACACAGCGACCCGCTCACCGGCCAACGACACAATCCGGGCGCGGTCTTCCGGAATCTCATCCACGGCCAAAACATCAACAAACCCGTCCTGGCCCACGTCCTCGTCCCGCGTATGGTCCGCCTGCCGCTCCCGCCAACCGGCTACGAGGTGCAGTCCGACAATCCACAGAAATCCTGCTGCCAGCAGCCCGGCCAACATCGGGTTGTCCTCGGATTGCAGCACACCGAGCGCAACGTGCAGGACGACGAGCCCATAGGCGACGTAGACCAACATGTGCAGTCCCTTCCATATCGGTGCGCTCAGATTGGCGAGCCAAAAATCGTGGCTGGTAGCAGCCATTAGGAAGAGAATCACCAGCGCGCCGAGGCCCAGCGGCTGAAATGGGAAGTTCGAGATCGAATCGAACCCCGAGGTCCCACTCAGCAGGCTGACCAGCGGATTCAAATCGCCAAATCCATGAAACTGGACCAAGGACAACACGCCATGGGCCAGGGCCAACACGAACATGGTCACGCCCATATGGCGCCGGTTGTAGAGCAAGGGGAGAAACCGCGGTTGCAGCCGACAAAGTGGCCCGATTGTGAGCACCACGTGCAGAAGGAGTATCGCTGCGGTACCGAGTCCACGGATCATCAAGGTTTCGGCGGTTGCTTGCGGTCGCAAGAGCACGCCCAAACCCAGGAACAAGCCCAGATACAACACGACGCCGCCGACGAGCACCATGTCGTAGAGCCGCTTCTGGCGATTCCAGCCGACCGCCTGATACGCCACACTCACGAATCACCCCGCAGAAGGTCGGCACCAGGCACCGAAAGCACGCCCAACACCCGTTGATGGCCGAGCGAATAGAGCCAGACGCTGCCCGCAGCAGTAGGCAGCCGAAAGGCACCGGACCGGCCATCCCATGCCCCGAGCAACGTGGCGTTCGCGGGAAGACCCTCGCCATCCTGGGCGGACTGATCGCCGGTTGTCCAATACACCAAGGGATCGGGAACAACGAGCGGCGACATCGCCTCCAAGATGAGCCATGGGTCGCCGCGGTCCTCGGAGACACGGTCCTCGAAAAGGCGGGCCTGTACCGGTAAGGAGGGAAACTTCAGCGTGGCCGACCCGGTGTCGACCGTTCCGATACCCGGCAATGTCGACCCCCCTGGCGACAACGACGGCAGCAACGGCTCCACGGTCGATACCGTCGGACGGGAGGTCAACGCCACGAGCGCAATCGGCGGCACCAGCAACATCAAGCCCAAGCTCATGCCCCAATGGCGGCTACGAAGCAAGGCATTCACGACGCGGCCTCCATGGCCCGATCACGGTGTGCATTGCGCTCGTCCGGCGGAGACTCGATACCGCGAACCAATCGCCACACGAAAAGAGGCCAAAACGCCGCGACGCCGGGCAAGATCAAAATGCGAAACCCACGAGACCCGTCCCGGGCCACCAAATCGACACGCCCAACTCCCCGCACCACGAACCACAACCCGAAAACCAGGCCAATGAGTCCGTAGATTCCAACGGTGGCCAACAGCCACTCCACTCCGATTCTCATCATTCTTGTCTCCAGGGTTTTCAAGCGAGTCCACACGCCAGCCACGAGGCACAAAGTTCTCTTACATAATGAGGCAGCAGGGCGAAGCCTTGCCCGGTTCGTAGCCACGCGGTAGGACCGGAGGCAGCGTACCTTCGATGCCGCCCGTCACGCGATGTTACCAATCGAGTCAGGACGCATCGTAGTGATGAACCTCTGAAGCCGGCTGGCACCCTGTCGCGACCACCCCTTTCCTGTGTGACAGGAGTACGGTAGCTTGTCGAAGCAATCGGCGCCAGTACCCATTTCGATCCGCACGGAGTTCCCATGGACAATGGAAAGACGAATCACGTACGAATTGCCTCTCGGGAAGATCTAGCCGACCGCGAACCATCGGCCCGCGAGCCGACAAGCCCGTGTATCTCGACCTCCCGCTGTTCGTCTCGGACATGAGCTTTGGCGTGTTGTCTTTCGAGTCCAAGGTTGCGCATGCCACCGGAGCCGAGCGCGCCGGCACCGGTATTGGCTCGGGAGATGTCACGCACCTGACCGGAGTCGCCTGCGGCGGTGTAACACGGATCTAAGAAGGGTACCCTTCGTTCGAACCCATATGGCCACCCCAACGCCTATCGTCGCTGTTCCGTTCAGCGTCCTGCTTGTCGATCGCGACGACGCGCGACGTCGTTCCCTCATTCGCTCCATCGAGCGAGAGGATCTGGACGCCATCACTTGCGCCAACGTCGAGGAGGCCCTGACCATCCTCGAATGGCACCGTTCGAGCGTCGCCGTGGTCGGCCCCACCCCACGTGGGGGTCTGGCGCTCGACGTCGCGGATCGCCTTCGCCGCCAGATGCCGAGCCTGCTGGTGGTGGTGCTGGGTGCCATTGCCGGTGAAGCCCATCGCAACGATGCCCACCGATCGTGGCTCCACGTTGCACCCGCGGACGATCCCGATGCGCTGGTTCTGGTGCTCTATCGACTCTTCAACCAGTGCCTGATCGACGCTCTTGGGTCGCGTGAAGACCGCTACCGGACCATGCTCGAGACCACCGGCGGAGTGATGGTTCACTTGACCGAAGAGGTGCGGATCCAGGCCTGGAATCCAGCCGCGGAAGCGCTGTTCGGACGCTCGCGTGCCGAGGTTCTGGGTCGCCACTACGTCAAGAGCCTGGTCCCAGAATCGTGTCGCGCCGAGATTACCGATGCCATCGATCTGGTGCTCACAGGCACGGTCCAGCAGGGCATCGAACATCCGGTCGAACGTCCCGACGGCATCAAGCGTACCGCGATCTGGAACATCTCTCCGCTCACCAACGCGGACGGACGCCCCGGCATGCTGCTGGTCGGCCAGGACATCTCGCGCCGAAAGGAACTCGAAGAAGATCTGCGAGAGGCCCAGCGTTTGCAGCGCCAGATTACCGAAACGGTCCCCGAGCACATCGGCGTCTATGATCTCAAAGCCCGCCGCACGATGTACTCCAACCGGCGATTGAGTCGGATGCTCGGCCACCCGGACGGCAGCTTGCGTTCACAGTTCGGTACCGATTTCTTGCCGGCCATTCTGCACGGAGAGGATGTCGACGGTCTCGACTTGTTGCTTCGGCAGCTCGAGACCCAGGACGTCGTTGCCAGCAAGCATTCCATCAACCAGCGCGATGGCAAAGCCCGCGCACTCGTCGTCCGCAACGTCGTTTTCGATCGCACCGAAGACCAAAAAGTCCACCGCCTGCTCACCCTGGTTCAAGATGTCACCGAAAACGAAGAAGCAGAGCGTGCCCTGCGCGCCTCGCGTGAAGAGCTGCGGCAGCTGGCGCAGCACCTGCAGACCATCCGTGACGAAGAGCGCGGCCATATCGCGCGCGAGATTCACGACCAACTCGGCCAGGAGCTGACGGCGCTCAAGATCCACATGGCGATGCTGCGCAACGCCGAGCACAGCCCCGAGCCCATGGTCGCCGAGATCATCACGACCATGACCGAGCTGGTCAATGCCACCAGCGATACCGTTCGAAGAATCTCACGCGAGCTGCATCCCAACCCCACCGCCCACATGGGCTTGGTGCCAGCGATTCGTTGGAAGATCGAAGAATCCGCGCGGCGTTTCGGGTTTAAGAGCCGGTTCATTCCCAAGACTAAAAACGTCAAGCTCGAGCCCAAGCGCGAAACGCATGTGATCCATATCCTGCAAGAGGCGCTGACCAACGTGGCCCGTCACGCGGAAGCCACCCAAGTGGAGGTGGAGCTCGACGTGAAGGATGATCGCCACTTGGTACTGACCATCGCAGACGACGGCAAGGGAATTTCCGAAGAGCAAATTGCGACCGGCAAGTCGATCGGCCTGATCGGAATGCGCGAGCGGGCGCACCTGAGTGGCGGCGAACTCACGATTTTCTGTGCTCCGGGAACGGGAACCATCATCGTTGCTCGAATCCCGCTCTCGCCCGAGGACGACGAACCGCGAACCGGTACAATCCGGATTGCCGACTTGCCCCATTTCTCAGGACCGCAATAGCGACTTATCGTTAGATCAATAGGGCCACCATCATCTTACAGATGAGCCACATGTTGAATGCTGAACTTGCCTTGCAGAAAATCCCCCCCTGGCCCCCCTTTAACAAAGGGGGGAAACGGAGCGCGGGACCGGCCCTCCCCCTTTCGTAAAGGGGGATCGAGGGGGATTTTCCGTTCTGTAATCGCGGCGAGTACACCGCTAGTCGGCCTGAGGCGAAGCCTCGTTAGTGCTAGAGCCGTTCTACTCGTCTTCGTCCTCGCGGCCACGAATCGCCGGCTCTTTCTTCATCCGTGGTTTCGGAGCCTCGGGAGGCTCGATGACAAACGACGTCTCGCTGCTGTTCTCGCCCATGGTGAAGCGTAAGGTGTAGGTTCCCGGCGTTGCGAACATTCGTCGCCCAAGGCGCACGGCCTCGGCCCAGGGCGTGTCGGCCAACGTGCCCTTCTTGACCTCTTCCTCGCTGTCTTCGGCTTGCGCCTTGCGCTTCTTTTTGCGTGACTTGCGTTTTTTCTTTTCGTCCTCGACTGGCAACGAAGCAGCTTGTTCGGCAGCAAGCGCCATCTGCTCGTCGAGCATCAGGTCCCATACGAACGCATTGACCCCCGTGCGGGCGGTCATTTCCACCGTCCGCAAAGGTCGCTCGTCGCCGTCGAGCACGGTCAGCACAGCCGTGCCATCCGTCGACGACCAATAGGGGATGCGCACCTCGGGATCATCCTCGGGCCGGTGGAACCACGGCGAAGGCCGCGAACTCCACCTTCGGTCGTAGGTCTTTTTCGCGACCGGAAAGACATAGACTGGGGTGTCACGGACGGCTGCCAACTCCTGCACGGGCAGCACGTCGGCAATCCAAATGCTCCGGCCGTGGGTACCGGCGACCAGCTCCCGTTCTCGCTTGTGCACCGCCAGATCGTGCACGGGCACGTTGGGCAGAGCGGCCTGCAAAGCATGCCACTCGCTACCGCGATCGAGCGACACATAGACCCCGCGATCGGTACCCACATAGAGAATGTCTGCGACCACCGGATCTTCCCGCACCACGTTCACCGGCTCGGCCGGCAAGCCTTTGCTGATCGAGACCCAGGTCTTTCCCAGGTCCTCGGTGCGGTAGAGGTACGCTGTGGGGTCGTCGTTGCGATAGCCGTTGAGGCTTACGTAGGCCACGGCACGATCGACCGCCGACGGCTCTACACGGCTGATCCAGCGCTCGCTGGGCAAACCCGCCGAAACATCTCGCCAAGAAACGCCACCGTCTTCCGTGACGTGCACCAGCCCGTCGTCGGTACCGACCCAGATCAGCCCAAAGTCGAGTGGCGATTCGGCCAGAGTCGAGATGGTGCCAAACGGCACGTCTCCACGATTGGGCGACCGGGTCAGGTCGGAACTGATCGCCGTCCACGTCTCACCCCGGTCCAAAGAACGCATCAGCTGGTTGGCGCCAAAGTAGACAATGTCGGGACTATGGGGCGACAGTTGGATCGGAGTCATCCAGTTGTAGCGCAGCGCGGGCTCCTTCAGCTTGTCGCGAGGGCGAACCGTGGCCGGAGGCCCGTCGCCTGATCGGCGGTAGAAGCCAAACTGGAACCCCGCATAGGTGGTCTCGTCGTTGCGCGGATCAACCTGCACATACATGCCATCACCACCACCGATGAACTGCCACCGGTCGCCGCCCTGCCAGTCCGTTTGGCTCGAACCCTTGAGCGAACCGTTGTCCTGAAGACCGCCATAGATGTTGTAGGGATCGGCGTTGTCGAGGGTAATGGCGTAGAACTGACCCACAGGTTGGCCATCGAGCCCGAACCACGTGCCGCCATCGTCGTAGCTGACATCAACACCACCGTCGTTGCCGACCATCACGCGCTCCGGGAAATCCGGGTCAATCCACACCGGATGGTAGTCCACATGCACATCGTCACCCTGGGCTGACTCAAACGTCTTGCCACCGTCCGACGACGCGATCAGCGGTACGCCGATGGCGAACACACGGTCGGGATCGTCGGGCGCCACGGCGATCTGCCCAAAGTAGTACCCATAGGTGTACACAACGTTGCGCAGGGGCTCTTCATGGGTTCGGTGCCAGGTGCCGCCAGCGTCGTCTGAACGCCAGATCTCGAGCCCACGAACATTGGTATTGAAGAGATTGGCGTTGGCATCCGCGAGCTCCGCGCGCAGTTCGTCCATGGTGAGTTCTTCACTCTCGATCATCGCTACCAACTCTTTTGCATCGAGCGCGGTGTCGAGGTCGTTGCCGCGAATAAACCGCTCGATCTCGCTCGGATCCTGGGACAGGAACGTATCCCGGGTCATCATGCGCAAGCGATTGGTCGTCAGCGGACCGTCGCCCAGATCCCACTCCGATTCGGGCAGCTCCTCTTGATTGTCAATCGACGCGTATAGCGTGCGCGGTTGGCTCGCCGCGACCGCCAGGCCGATTCGCCCCACGTGGGCTCCCTGAGGCAGCCCACCCTCGAGCCGCGCCCAGGTCTCACCGCCGTCGGTCGTCTTCCAAATCCCGCTGCCATTGCCTCCCTCGACGAAATCCCATGGCCGACGTGTGCGCTCCCAAGCCGCCGCATACAGAACATCGGAGTTCGACGGGTCCTGGGTCAAATCGATGAAGCCAGTCGTGTCGTCACCGGCCAGGACCTGAGTCCAGGTTTCGCCAGCGTCGTTGGTACGGAAGACGCCCCGCGCCCCCCCAGGGGTGTAGAGGCGGCCCAAGACCGCAACCCACACCCGGCGACCATCGCGAGGATCGACCACGATCCGTCCGATCCGGTCACTATCCGAAAGCCCTCTCGGTTCCCAAGTCGCGCCACCATCGGTGGACCTGAACATGCCCATCCCGCCGTAGGACGATCGCGATGAGTTGTTCTCCCCCGTGCCCACCCAAACGGTATCGGGATTCGACGGATCGACCGCCACATCGCCCATCACCATCGTCGGCTGGTGATCGAACACCGGCTCGAAGCTGCCGCCGTTGTTGGTGGTCTTCCACAAGCCGCCCGAAGCATAGGCAACGTAGAAACTGTAGGGCGCACCGGGCACCGCCTCGATATCAACGACGCGCCCGCCCTGCCGCACCGGGCCGACACTGCGCCATTCGAGCCCGTGAAACGGCGAAGACGCCTCGAGGGCTTGGTGCCGTTCCCAGGCTGCTTCGAGATTGTCAGCGGTCGCCGGTCCACTTGCCTGCGCAGGAGACACCGCGAAGACCGACACGCATACGAAGACCGACAAGAGCAAGCGCGGAGCAAACGACAAGGAACGGAAAGGCACGGCCATTCGAACTCTCCTTTGGCTGATGGGCAGAACGCTTTGGGCGCCAAAGGTAACAGATCACGACGGCTCAGGGCTCGTATCGCTTCGCCAGGTGCTCGGTCAGTTTGCGTAGCGGCGGATGTTGTTTCAGGCGCGCGGCCAAGCGTAGGTGAAACAAGGCATCCAGCGGCTGACCCAAGTTCAAGTGTGCCAATGCCAGCTCGAGATGGCGCAGTCGGGGCGCGATCCCAAGATCGTCCCGTTGTAGGCGACCGATCGCAGCTTCGACAACCTCTTCGTCAACCGGCTCTTGTCCAAAGCGGTCGAGATGGGCAAAGGTCTGAACACAGCCGCACATTTGACAACTTCCTCGATCGGACAAACCTCCACAGAAACCACACCGTCCCATCATCGGCCCTCGTTTCGGTCGGGTGGCCTGGATCGCACCGCGGAGCAAATGCCGCAGCCAGTCCTGGGCGCGAGGATGACCTGGGTTGATTTCGAGCACCCGCTCGAGGCAGGTCCGTAGCTCGGCCTGGTCCTCAGCCACGGTTGCCAGCCACAACCAGCCGCGCTCATCATCTGGGTGCATCTCGGTCAGCGCACGCAGTAGGCGTCGTGCTGGAACAACCTGACTGTGCTTCGCCGCAGCCATGCCTGCTGCCAAACGCTCGTCGACGCTGGGCCTGTGTAGAGTCTTTCGTCCTCTCACCGCGTCTCCCGAGCGATGGTGGCAACCAAAAAAAGGGCGTCGTGGGCAGCGGACCGGAGGAGATGGGAAACAAACGCTCAGTCCGTGCCCACGATGCCAAAGCAATTCGATCAACACAGAAAGCAACCGACGTGCCAAACTTTCGGCCAACATCACGAATCGCGCAACCATCATTGTATGAATACTTTGCGCTCATCACCCCACACCGTGTCGCGGCCGGAAAGCCGCTTTGGGGGACAGAAAACACGGGGAAGACCGGCGGGCACCGAGGCGAAACGGGCACGGTGACGAAGACAACCAGGCCCTTCCGTCACCGTTGTGTAAAAGGTGTAAAAGCCACCTGCGGCGGCAAAAAAAGCCGTGACCTGAGCGTCTAAATAGAAACGGTCGCCATGCTCACCGTTCCGACACCGAAACTACATTCATGACCGTCCTGCTCGGCCTCCGCCGCCATTTTTTCGCCCAGCCCTTCAGTAAGTACCCAAGACCCGGCCACCTACGCCGTCCATGTCACCGCTGAAACGATCGTGGTGGACGGCCGACTCGACGAAGCCATGTGGCGCGACGCGGCGCAAGTCGAACTAGCGCATGAAACCGACCCAGGTGAGAACATCGCCGTGGCTGCCCGTACGGAGATGTACGTTGCCTCCGGTGCACGGCACCTCTACGTAGGATTCCGCGCCTTCGACCCCGAACCGGAGAAGATCCGCGCTCGATTCACCGACCGCGACCGAGCATGGAACGACGACATCGTTGGCATCGTGCTCGACACCTTCAACGACGAGCGACGCGCGTTCGAGTTTTGGTCGAACCCGCTGGGCGTCCAGATCGATCTCTTCATCGATGACGTCAGCGGCAACGAGGATTCATCGTGGGACGCCATTTGGGACTCCGCCGGTCGGCTCACCGAATTCGGCTACGAGGTCGCTAGGATTCCTGCCGCAGGTCGACCTGGTCTTCTTGCTCGCCGGCACCGAGCACAAGTGGTGGGGTGAGGAAGACGATTGGTGGACCCGCATCGGGGTCGGCGCCGGCTACGATGTCACCGAGGACCAAGGCAAGGCGGTCAGCAGCTCGAACGCGAGGCCGAGGTCTGGGGCAACATCTCCGGTCCCTGGCAATCTTGGGCCAACCTTCGTCTGGGCCAGCGGACCCGCTTCTTCAACGGCCGCGACTTCGATGAAGTTGATCCAGACCTATTTCGAGGCCCGTCCCACCGCCAACGTGGCTTCGGCATGTTCGCGCGCAAGGGCGACCAGATCGACTTCGCCAACACCCGGCCCGGCGAGCAGTTGCTCTTTGAACCGCGCCTCAATCTCAACTTCGGGCGCCATATCAAGGTCGACCTCGAACACGAATTCAACCAGCTCGAAGTCGACGGCGGCATCCTCTTCACCGCCAACATCAGCGAGCTCCGCTTCGTCTACCAATTCAACCGCCGCACCTTCGTGCGCCTGATCTCGCAATACCTCGATCTCGAGCGCGATCCCACGCTGTACACCAACACCGTCGAAGCCCAGACCAGACCCGTGACCTGCTCAACGAGCTGTTGTTCTCCTACAAGATCAACCCCCGCACCGTCCCTTTTCCTGGGCTACTCCGACAACTACGTCGACGACCCGACCCCGACGAGGTCGAAGCGATCCGAGGTGACCCAGGTCGCCTCGTGTAGTCGAGTCGCGCGGTGTTTATGAAGTTGGGGTATGCGTGGGTCCTGTAGGGGGAGCAGAGGCGACCGTCTACAGGTGGCGCCGGGTTGCCAGTTGCCAGTTGCCAGTTGCCAGTTGCCAGTTGCCAGTTGCCAGGTTACCGGCACGCAGCAGTCCGGGGCTCACGGCCCGGCCTAGGATCTTCCGCCCCTCCGGGGCTGGGGTCGGGGGGCTCATCAAGACCCTGGTCCGGCGGGACCACATTACAGTAGGCGGTGATTTTAGTCACCGACTGCAGCGGAGCTTCGGATCCTTGTGTTCGTGGATTTGCCATACGGTCGGACCCCGTCCGGGTACGGTATGACAGGAGGCGACCCCGGACGGTGATTGAAATCACCGTCTAGCAATAGGTCGTCCCGCCAGGACGACGCCAGAGGGTTGGATTCGGCCCGATCGAGGAATCCTAGCCGGCGGAGGCCGGCGCACTCATAGCCTGGGGATTCATCCCCAGGTGGTGATTCGGGCACACGGTGTAGGGTCCCACGCGTTTTCGTGACCGCCATGGCCTGGCATTCCGGATTGGAGCGAGTTCGGTTAGATTGGCCGTCGCCGCATTCCGGATGATCGGGGTGGGGAAAGGGGAGATCGCCGAGGCCTCAACGGTTGGCGCCAGCAGTGGCACTCGGCGACTCCCAGAGGAGTGGCGATGCTATGTCTGGTTGGTGTCAGTAGCAAGGAGTACATCGAGAGTTCGTCTCGGGCCGTCCATCGCGGGTTGGAGCTGTCTTGCCCAGACCCGGATTGCGCGGACGCTCGATTGGTGGGTCACGGTGGTTACCGCCGATATCTGGGTGGCGAGCTGCAGAAGATCGCACGCGTTTGCTGCCGGCGTTGCGGTGTCACGCACGGCGTATTGCCGAGCGATGCTTGCGCGTACCGCGATTTGACGCTGGACTCGCTGGAGTCGGTGTGGGATGCAGAGGGTCCGCGGTCGGCGGTCCGTCAGCTGGAGCCACCCGGGGTGTGCACTCATCGGTCGCTTCGCCGGGTGCTGCGGAAGGTGGCGGCTGCGGGCACGGGCCTGCGAAGCCTCCTGCCAGCGTTGCTAGCTGGTGGGCTCAAGGAGCTGCGTGCGGTGTTCGGGCCGAGCCGTGGCGTGCTGCTTCGCGTCCGCGAGTGGCTGTGGTCGGGGTACGGTTATTGGTTCAGCGGATTGTGCGGATTGTGGCGCCACGGACGACCGCCGCATCTGGACCGCCGCCGATCAACAAACCTTGGTAGCTGTTCAAGCGGGTGAATCGATATCAGGCTCTGCGCGTCCCGGAGAAAGGACTCTCGGGGCGTATTGGAGGCTGAAATCGATGGACGAGAAACAAGCAGAGACGATTGCAGTGTTCCGCTACGGGGTTCTTCGGGACCTCGTGAGCCGGCCTATGGCTCCGGGCGAGAAAGAGCAGTTGCTGGCACAGATCGCGAGCCATGAGTGGACGATCCCGGGCACCACCCGACGCCATATCGGTCGTTCGACGGCACGAGATTGGTTGACGCTGTACGAGCTCCATGGCTTCGATGGGCTCAAGCCGGCGGCGCGCTCGGATGCGGGGTCCAGCCGGACCCTTGCGGCATCGGTACAAGCGTTGCTGCTCGAATTGCGCGCGGCGCGCCCTCGGGCGTCGGTGGACAGCTTGATCCGCGCGGCTCAGCTGGCGCAAGAACCTGGGGTCTCGTTGCGTCTGCCGCGCACCACGGTCTATCGGTTCTTGAAAGCGCAGGCACCGCCGCCAGCCGGCAGCGACAACCGTCGGCCCGATGCCCGGGCTTTTACCCATGAGCACGCGGGCGACCTTTGGACGGCCGACGTAATGCATGGTCCCCGGCTGCTGGTCAAGGGACGAGGTGGCCGTGACAAAACGTACCTGATGATCATATGGAGGCCCATCTCAGGCCGCGAAATAGAGTCGCGTCCTGAGACCTTGTAGCAACAATGAGGAGGAGCCAATGGCACTTTACAGCGGAATCGACTTGCACTCCAACAACAGCTACGTGGTCGTGAGCGACGAAGAGGACCGGATCTTGCTGGAGAAGCGTATGACCAATGACCTTGGGACGATCGGGCGTGCGCTCGAGCCGTTTCACGAAGAGCTGTTCGGAGTCGCGGTGGAGTCGACCTTCAATTGGTACTGGCTGGTGGATGGTTTGATGGATCTCGGCTACCAGCTCCACTTGGTCAACACCTCAGCGGTGAAACAGTACGAAGGGCTCAAGTCACCGACGACCGCCACGATGCTCGATGGCTGGCACACTTGCTTCGGCTCGGCATCTTGCCCACCGGTTACATCTATCCTCGCCAGGAGCGCGCGATACGGGATCTGCTGCGCCGACGTAGCAAGCTGGTCAAGCAGAAGGTGGCGTCTTTGCTGGCGAGGTGGAGGTTTTTGTCGAGCATGGGCGCGAGCAAGCTTTGTCGTGCCCTGAATGTGGAGAGGCGAGCAGTCGGTACGACAGCCGTTGGCGCCGGTGGCGGCACCTCCCGACCTGCCAGTACAAGACGATTCTGGTCGCCGATGTCCCACGGGTTCGTTGCCCGGAGCACGGGGTCAAGACGATGAGCGTTCCGTGGTCGGATCCAGGTTCGGGCTTCACTGCGCTTTTGAAGCGTTGATCATCGACTGGCTCCAGGAAGCGACGATCTCAGCCGTGGCGCGGCAGCTCGACGTCACTTGGGACCAGGTGAGTGGGGTGATGGAGCGTGCGGTCCGGCGTGGGCTTGCACGTCGTGATTTGAAAGTGCCTCGACGGATAGGCGTTGACGAGACGTCGT
The DNA here is from genome assembly GCA_965250305.1 of Candidatus Multivoradales bacterium. Taxonomy (GTDB): domain Bacteria; phylum Acidobacteriota; class Thermoanaerobaculia; order Multivoradales; family J023; genus J023. The sequence goes on from CBDFNS010000020.1 coordinate 1,177,126, forward strand.
TCCAGAAGCGGCATGAATACGTGACGGTGGTCGCGGATCTGGAGACCGGATGCGTCCAATACGTCACCGATGGCCACAAGAAGGGAGCCCTTGGCGCCTACTACGACAGCTTCAGCGAAGGCGAATTGGGTCAGATCGAGAGCGTCGCCATGGACATGTGGGGACCGTACATATCGGACACTTTAGCCGCTCTTCCCGACGCCAACGAGAAGATCGCATTCGACAAGTTCCACGTTGCCATGCACCTCGGCAAGGCCGTGGATCAAGTGCGACGAGCCGAGAATCGCGCACTTTTCGCCGTCGGGGACAAGAGTCTGAAGAACACACGCTACCTTTGGCTCTTCCACCCGGATCACCTCGGAGAAGAGCGAGCCGTGAAACTCGACCAGCTGATCAAGAAAGCACTCAAGACTGGGCGTGCCTGGATGATCAAAGAACTCGGTATGGAGATGTGGGAGGCCGGAAATCGGCTCGATGCTCAGACGGTCTTCGACGCCTTCTACTCATGGGCGATTCGTTCTCGACTCGAACCGATCAAGCGCGCTGCGAAAACGATCAAGAATCACCTCACCGGAATTCTCAACGCCATCGAACTCGGAATCACCAATGCCCGCCTTGAAGGTATCAACACCGTCATCCAGGGTCTGAAAAGAGCAGCAAGGGGCTTTCGCAACCGAGAGCGTTTTCGCAATGCCATCTACTTCCATCTTGGTGGCTTGGACCTCTATCCAGAAACCTTCACCCACTCGAAATCCTGAAGAGCCTCTTTTCTTGGGCCGGGTGGCGGCGGTGTAACCCACCTGGCGTGGGGGTGGGCGTGGGCGCTATGGATCGATGGCTTCGATCCCCCGCAAACGGACCTACTCGACGTAGCCTAGTGCCCGAAGCTGCTCCCGCACGGCATCGGGGATGCCATCGCGCATGGCTGATGGCGCTGCGAGAAAGGCCGGTTCCCTATCCCCATCCATCGTCGATACCAGTAGGGCGTATCAGACGGGCTTTCGTTACACATCGCCAGCAAGAAATCATCTCCCTATCCCTTCATCGCGAGAAGTCCAAGCCAGCGCTTTTCACCACGGTCTCTTGGGCGGGTCTCCTCAACAAACGCTACCCACTCGGATACCATCGGCGCATGTTCGAACAACGTGCGCCCTTCTTGAAACGCTTCGGTCTGCACCGTCCGGCGCTGCGCGCGTGGGCGATGTACGACTGGGCCAACTCGGCTTTCATTTTGGTGGTGATCACGGCAGTTTTCCCGCTCTACTTCCAGAAGGTCGCGGCCGCCGATCTCGATCCGGACATTGCGACGTCGTACTACGGCATCGCGACAACGTTGGCGTTGATCTTGGTTGCGGTGCTGTCGCCGTTTGTGGGCGCGCTGGCGGATTTTCTGGGTCGGCGGAAGCAGATGATGGCCGGGTTCGTGGCGCTGGGGGTGCTTGCCTCGGCGGGTTTGGCGCTGGTGGATACGGGAGATTGGGTGCTTGGCTTGGTGCTCTTCGCACTCGGCAACATTGGCGTTGCCACCAGCTTTGTTTTCTACAACGCGCTGTTGCCGCATGTTGCCAACAAGGATGAGCTCGATCGCGTATCCACCGCTGGCTACGCCCTTGGCTATCTGGGCAGCGGCATGCTGCTCATCGTCAATCTCCTGTGGATCCAAAAACCCGAGTGGTTCGGCCTTGCTGATGGCGGCGTGGGTACCCGGCTTTCGTTCGTCAGCGTTGCATTGTGGTGGGCGGTGTTCGCCGTGCCACTGTTCCGGAAGGTCCCCGAGCCACCACGTGAGATCGAGACCGACGAGGCCCAAGGCGCGAACCCCATTGGAGCGACCTTTTCACGCCTCCGCGAGACCTTCCACGAGCTTCGCGGTGGCTACAAGGAGGCCTTCAAGCTGCTGGTTGCGGTGCTGATCTACAACGACGGGATCGGCACGGTGATTCGCATGGCGGCGATCTACGCCGGCACGCGCAACTTGCCCCAGGAGCACGTCATTGCGGCGATTCTTCTGGTCCAATTCGTGGGGATCCCATTCGCGTTCTTGTTTGGCAACCTGGCGAGTCGTATCGGTGCCAAGCAAGCCATCTTGCTTTCTCTTTGCGTGTACATAGGCATCAGCGTCTTGGCCTACCGTCTGGATTCCGTCAAAGAGTTCTACATTTTGGCGATTGCCGTTGGCATGGTCCAAGGCGGCGCCCAGGCACTCAGTCGCTCGCTGTTCGCCTCGATGGTGCCGAAGCACAAAGCGGCGGAATTCTTTGGATTCTTCTCGGTATTCGAGAAGTTCGCCGGCATTTTTGGACCCTTGCTTTTCACCCTGATGATCGGTCTGACCGGCTCGAGCCAGAAGGCGATCCTCTCGGTCATGATCTTCTTTATTGTCGGTGGCGCACTCCTCACCCGCGTTGACGTCGAAGCAGGCCGGCGTCACGCCCGCGAGGCGGACGAGGCGCTCGTGGCCGTGGGATAGCGGTCGCATGACAGCCGTCGAGCGTGCCTTCCGTCTGCGCGTAACTGGGCGGAATGCACGTGCTACATTGAATGGTCACCACCATCGAGCGAGCCACCCGCGCTTGGCGCGGCCTCGTCGGACCTGTCGGAGATCGATATGCACCTCGTTCATCGCAAGACCTGCCGCGTTTGTGGCTCGGAGGCCTTGACCCAGGTCATTTCCCTTGGCGACCAACACCTGCAGGGGTCGTTCGTCAAGCCAGGGAAAGAAGAGCCGCCGCTGCGCAAGATTCCGACCTCACTGGTGCGCTGTGATCCGATGCGCGACGAAAAAGCTTGCGGCTTGTTGCAGATGGAGTACACGGTGCCGCCGGAGGTTTTGTACTCGGCCTATTGGTACCGTTCGGGCACCAACAACACGATGCGCAACCACCTCAAGGAGATCGCGCACGAAGTGGCAAACTTGATTGGCCGCAATGAGGTTCGGGTTCTCGACATCGGTTGCAATGACGGCACCTTGCTGGCGAACTACCCCGAGCAATTCATCAAGTTCGGGGTCGACCCTTCGGACATCGCACGAGAGATCGTCAGCAAGCCCGGATTCGAGGCCACGATCGTTCAGGACCTCTTTCCATCGGAGGAGCTTCATGCCCGTCTTGGTGGACGGCCACTCGACATCATCACAGCGATCGCCATGTTCTACGACCTGGAGGATCCTGTCGCGTTCACGCGTGGGATCAAGGAGATCCTGGCGCCGGACGGGCTGTGGATCTTCGAGATGTCGTACATGCCGCTGATGCTCGAGATGAATGCGTACGACACCATCTGCCACGAGCACCTCGAGTACTACAGCCTGGCAACCGTGGAATACGTCTTGCGCCAATGCGGCCTCAAGGTCATCAACGCCACCACCAATGACACCAATGGCGGCAGTATTCGCTGCTATGCCACCCACGATGCCAACTTTCGCTACCGCAATCCATCGTTCAAAGAGAACGTTCGTCGACTACGGCAGCGGGAGTTTGACTTGGCCCTCGATACGGATCGCCCGTATCGGAACTTCCAAGACCGCATCAACGTCCACCGGGAAGATCTCAACGCTTTGCTCCGGCGGCTGAAGAAAGACAGCAAACGGGTTCACATCTATGGCGCCTCGACCAAGGGCAACACAATCTTGCAATGGTGCGGTATCGACCAGCGCGTGATCGATGTCGCTGCCGAGCGCAATCCGGACAAATACGGCGCATCGACCCTCGGAACCGATATTCCGATCGTGAGCGAGGCCGATTCACGGGCCATGGAACCGGACTATTACCTCGTCCTGCCATGGCATTTCCGGACCGAGTTTCTCGACCGCGAGCGCGCGACGATCGAAGGCGGCGTGGGCATGATCTTCCCGCTGCCAATTGTCGAAGTGATTGCTGCCGCAGATCTTCCGGCGGTCTGAGGAGAGCAAACGCAGCCGTGAAGCTCTCTTTGCTGGTTCCCACGTTCAACAGCGCCGAGACCATCGAGCGGACCTTGACGCGCGCGCTGGCCCAGTGCCATCGCCCCCTCGAAGTGGTGGTGTACGACGAGGCGAGTCGGGATGACACGCGGACGATCGTCGAACGCCTGCTGGCGTCAAGACCAGACATGGCGGTCGAGGTCGACTTCACCTGGTCCGACGAGAACCAGGGACCGGTCAAAGCGTGGCGGGTGCCGCTCCATCGCGCCACAGGCGATTGGTGCTGTTTCGTGTGGGCGGACGATGTCCTCGAACCGGATTTTTCCGAGCACATGATGGCTGCGGCGGCGCGTGCCGAGGCGGCGGGTCGCAAACTGGTCTTCAGCGCCGGTCAAGTCGAGGTCGGTGGCGAGGATGTCGACAAGTACAGCTGTGACGAGGGACTGTTGAATGCCGTCGAGTTTTCGCTGGGCATTTTTCTTCGGCGCTATTCCGTCAACCAAGTCAACGGCGTCTACGAAATGGCAGCAGCCCGCACGATCTTCGATCGCCACATTCAGTTCGACAACCCCATGGGCTACGACTACAACCGCTATCCATACGGCAACGATGTTGGTTTTCTCTCGGAGCTCGCCGCCGCTGGTGGTGGGGTCGAGATGGTGGGCCGGCGCCTGGTGCGCTTGGTGTTGTCGGGCGGGAGCATGACCCGTGACGCCCTGGCCAAACGGCGGTGGCAACTGCGCTGGCAGTACATTTACAACCTCGTCCGGGTATGGCGTGTCTGGCAGGATCAAGGCATGCCCGCGGCGCGGACATTGACGGCGCTCGGCGAACGACGCCTGGCGCTGTGCGCCCTTTTTCTCGACCGGACCCGGCGGCAGCGGACACCATCGGTATTCATGCACGGACTCGCCGCCGGTTGGGATTTTTGGCGACTCGACTACGAGCGCCGCAAGATCGGTCTCGACGCCTACCGAGATCAGGTACAGCGTCTCGGGTCCGCAAGCTTTGGATCGGAAAGGCCGCCGAATCCGGATGGGGCGTCGACGTGAGCGGTCCGATTGGTAAGCACGGTTCGCCCGGTTGGCTGAGGCTTTGGCGTCACAGCTACCGCCTCGGTTGGCGCTGGCTGCTGCGCGGGATCGGACATGGCTGGCGTGGTGCCCGGGTCGGTATCTGCCGGCTGCTCGTGCCGCTTGACCCTTGGCGCTACTACGAGATGGGTAAGATTGCCGAGGCCTTTACGGAAGCGCAAAGTGGTAGCCACAACCTCGATGTCTCCAGTCCCAAGCTCCTGGCGAGCCTCTTGTTGTACGAAGGTATCGGCACGTGGCTGGCGGTCGACCTCTTCCAACCGGAGATCGACATGTGGCGCCGGGTCGACCCGCGCCTCGACCTCGCCGTCGAAGATGCAACCAAGCTTTCCTTTGCCGAAGACTCGTTCGATAACGTCGTGTCCGTGTCGGTCGTCGAACATATCGCCAAGGATGGCGACAGTCGGGCCATGGCGGAGATGTGGCGGGTGCTACGGCCGGGTGGCCACCTTTTCCTGACCACCAATGTCAGCCACGAACCGCACGAGGTGTGGCGAGAGGATCGCATCTACGGAGAGGCCAGCGAGGTGATCGACGGCAAAGTCTTCTTCGAGCGTCACTACACCCCAGAAGATATTGACGCACGGCTCTTGCAAGCCTCCTGGCAGGTGGTCGAGCGTGAATACGCTCGCCAGATCGACCCGGCGATTGAGCAACGGTTCTACGGCCGGGTGCCGCTCTCCTACCTTTATGGCTGGCTGCTGCGGCGTTCTTGTGCCAACAACTTTGCCATCGCCGGTACGCCGGATGTCCTACCGAGGAAAGGTCACGGGGTCATCTACCTCAAGCTGCGCAAACCGCCCTAGCCAGCTTGAGCGCGCGTGCAGTCGGACCGTGGATCGAAAACGTTCACGGAGGTACCGAGTCCGAGAGCGAGGCCCAGTGGCTCGAGCAGGGAACGCAGCGCAGCCCGTAGGGTGGCCGAAGGCCATTCGAGCACCCCGCGCAGGGACACTGGGCACGATTGACGGCCAGAGGCGCAGCCTCACCAGGCTAGCGCTAGATGCCTGAGTTCGATGCGTCGCGTGCGATCAACATGATACCCAGCACGATCAACGCGGTACCGCCCCACCGCGCCAGCGAAAAGTGCTCGTTCAGCAGCACACGGGAAACAACCAGCAGCAAGGTGAAGTACATCGCCGTCACCGTCGGCGCGGCGTAGGACAACTCGAGGCGCGACAACACCACCAGCCAGGCGAGCGTGGTGACGCCACCGACGGCGTAGCCAGCGAGGAGCATCGGTGACGACACGATCCGCGTGATCACTTGCGCCACGCCCTCGAAGCTCATGGGTACCGGCTGGCCGGCGCTCATGCCTTTTCGGAGCAGCAGCTGACTGGCCATCATGCCGATCGCCACGAGCAGCAGTTGCAGGTATTGAATCCAGATGCGCGACATCTATCCCTCCTTCCTCCGAAGCGCTCGGCGCTCGGCGTCGGTGGGCATGCCGCCAACCGGCTGTCGTTCGGAGATGCCCCGCTCACGCCCAAGTGTGACGAATTGACGCCAGTTGTAGGCGAATCGAAGCCGTCGTAGCACCCGCCAGTCTGAAACGGTTCGCACGGTCTTCAACCACCGGCGACGGGTCTTCAGTGCCCGGGCATGACGCCCGAGCCAGGCATAGCCCCGCCCCTTTGCCCCGAGGAAGCGCGGTCCCCGCAAGGTGGCGTAGGCCCAGGCCATTGCTTCGGTGAGCGCGATCAGCGGACTGAGCAAGAGCAGGCTCGGCCAGCCCAAGAAAGTGAACAGCAACGCCAAGCGATTTCTTTCCAAGAGATGAAACTTCTCCGGATACATCGAGAGGAAGTAGTCGTGGCGCACCCTCGAAGTCGGAATGCAAAAGAGCTCATGGCCAGTCAGCCGAAGCAGCCAAGAGAGATTCACGTCCTCGTGGTAGAGAAAACCTGTGCTGTCCATCCCACCAAGTTGCGCGAGCAACTCGCGCCGGATGGCGAAGGCCGCTCCTTGAATACCCGAGACGGCAATGGGATCCGGCGGGACCTCCTTGACCGGCAGGTTGAGCCCGCAGTTGAAACCCAGGGCGGTCACGTGGATATCTTGGCCAATGGCGTTGACGCGTTGCCCATCGGCAAGCACCAGCAGCGGGCTCACCGCCCCGACATCCGGACGCTGCTCGAGAAACGCGACCAGCGGCTCGAGCCAACCTGGCCCAACTTCGATATCCATGTTGAGCACCACAAGGTAGGTGCCGCGGGCGCGGTCCAGGGCGAGGTTGACGCCGCCAGCGTAGCCAAGGTTGTGTTCGCTCCAAACAACATCGAGCGCGCCATTCGCTGCTGCTAGTCGCTCCAGAATGGGACGGCTGTCGTCGGTTGACGCGTTGTCGACGACCAGAAGCTCGCGACTCGGATGGCCATCGGCGAGCAAGCCCAGCAGTGCCTTTGCGATGGATGCCGCGCCGTTGTAGTTGACGACGACGACCGAGACGAGTGGCATCCGTTCAAGCCCCGGCGCGTTGGCTAGCGGGGCTCGCGGGCTGAGATTCGCGGGATTCGTCCGCGAAGGTCTGTAGCTGCCAGGTCAACTCTTGAAAACGTCGACTGATGGTATGAAGCAGCAGACCGAGCACCACGAAGAGCGAACCGAGGAGTACCAAGCCCACCGCCAAGACCGCCGATGGCAGGCGCGCCACGAGCCCGGTCTCGAGGTAGGCCGAGATCACCCAGACACCGGGCGGGATCGCCAACGCCATGACGCTGAGTCCGAGCGAGCCGAAAAACGTCAATGGGCGGTAATCACGGCATAGCGTCAGGATCGTCCGCAAGATCAACCAGCCGTCTTGCACGATGCGGATTTTGGAGAACGAGCCGGGAGGCCGAACCCCTAGATCGACCGGCACCTCGGCCACACTGAAGCCGAGCTCGAGTGCTTTGATCGTGAGCTCCGTCTCGGTTTCGAAGCCACCTCCGAACAGCGGCACGCCGCGCACCAACCGGCGGTTGAAGACCCGGTAGCCAGAAAGTAGATCGGTCAGGCGAACGCCAAAGATTCGGTTCAGCAAGCGTAGGTAGAGTAGGTTGCCGAAACGATTGAGCCAGCGGAACTGACTGCGGGCGTCGGCGGTCAAACGCGAGCCGATCAGCATGTCTGCGTCGCCGGCCAGTACCGGTTCGAGCAATCGATGCACCGCCTCGACCGGATAGGTGCCGTCACCGTCGATGAGGATGTAGATGTCAGCGTCGACCTTGCGGAACATCGACTGAACCACGAAACCCTTGCCGCGGCGACCCTCGAAGGCGACGATTGCACCGGCTCGCTGGGCAACCTTGGCGGTGGCGTCGCTGGAGTTGTTGTCGAAGACGAAGATCGTCGCCTCCGGCAGGGATGCTCGAAAGTCCGCGATCACCTGTCCGATGGTCGGTTCCTCGTTGTAGCAAGGGATCAGGACGGCGATCCGAGGCTGACCGTCCGCGCGGGGCGGACATGACAGGGAGGAGCGCATTGCCGGCAATGTAGCACAGGGGGAGCCGTGTCTCGCAGACGTTCGGCCGTTCGTGACGTGCTGGTCAAGGCTGCTGAAGCGCGGCTAGAAGTTCGTCGATACCGCTGACGGGCGCTGGTGGGATCGAGCCCGGCTGCAGGCTTTCGAGTGGCAAGTAGCGGACCTGGCAGCTTCGATCCCACGCCATCAAGTACCCGCGATAGTCGGGAAACGTTCGCCGAAGAAAAAGCCGGTCGGTCTCGAGGCTCACATGGTTGAGCCACAGGATGTCGTCGGTAAGTTGCGGGTGGTTGTCCGGCCGGGAAAAGACCCAGCCGCTCACGGGTGGCTTCCGGCAGAAGCGGACAAAGGGGTCGAGCGTGAAAATGACTGCTCGGTTGATGCCGGCTTCGTCCAGGGCCTTGTCGAGGGCCTCGTGCGGCATGGCGACATTGCGCGCCACGGCACCCACGGCACCCGCGCGCACCGGCCAGAAGCCGATCAGGCTGACGACGATGAGGGCGGCGGCGGCAGCACTGGGCAGCGCGCGCCAACGCCAAGCCGTAACGTCTCCGGCAGCGGTGGATTGTTCACCTTCGAGCGCATCGGTTTGCCTTTCGAGGGCGTGGAAGCGGCTGCTCAGATCCCGCAGACCGAGGACGGTAAGCAACAGAAGTGGCAGCGCCAGCTCGAAATAGTGCATCGGGGCGAACGTGTCGATGCCCACGTCATGGACGATCCAATGAACCGCGAAGTAGCTTGCAGCCGTGGCGAAAAGGAGACGGCGCCAGCGCCCAGGCGACACAAAGAGGATCAGCAGCAGCGAGCTCGGCCACCCGAACAAGTCATGGTTGAGCCGAAAGAGCGCGATGGCTGCGAGAGCGAGACGCTTGGGTGCGCTCGGTGGCTCGGTCGCTTCCGCCTCCTCGCGGGAGACCATGGCGAAGCGAAAGTCGTTCTCCCAGGCATATTCGCCGTGGCGCTGGTAACCCGTGGTCAAGGGCGATCCAGTTTGCGCCTGGTTGACCGCCAGAAACGCGCCGGCGAAGAGCAGCGCGGGCACCGCGGCCATCGCCATCGCGACGATGCGCCGAGGGTCCTTGAATCGTTGCCATAGCCACCAAACGAGCAGCGGGCCACCAATACCAAGCGCGGAGGTTGGCCGGATGAAGAAAGCGATGGAGAACGCGCCCGTAACCGCCCCATGGACCCATATCGGTGTGTTCTTGTCGCCGCTTCGGAGCACCAGCCACGTCAGCCAAGTAAGCGCCATCAAACAGGAGGTATGGGAGGCTTCGGTCGCCGCGCCGATCATCAACATGGGCGCGGTTAGATAGAGCAACAGCGCAAGGCGCGCCCAATCGCCTCCGGCCAGTCGTTTGCTCACGAGCCACAGCGCGGGAACGGTCAATGCGCTGTAGAAGGCGTTCATGTAGCCGGTGATGCCAAGCCAGGCGCCCGGCGCCATCAACGTCGGCCAACCGACGAAGTAGGGCGCGAAGACCTTGCCGTCGTTGATCAGGAAGCGGTTGTCGAAGAACAGCTTGAACGGTGGTGAATCCGCAAAGAGGTGCCCAGAGGCGAGCACATGGGCCATGAAGCGGTAGGCCGACTCGTCGTCGGTCAAAGGCATTCCCACCAGCAGCCAGTGACGAAGCGCAGCGGGGATGACCAAGGCGAAGAGTGTGCCGTAGGCCAGCCACTTGCCGTCGCTGGCCGCTCGCCAATGTGCCAACCAGGCAGCGGTGCGGTGTTCGGTGCCCCATGCCCGCACTATGGCAAGCGCCAAGGCGCCCGCGGCAAGCGCACCGAAGACCGTCCACAGTGCCAGAAAACGACCGTAGATCGGGCTGGGCTCATTGAGAGAGCGGCCGATGTCCAGCCGGAACCCGAGCATCAGCTCGCGGCCAACGATCGCGTAAAGCAGCAGTACGAGCAAGGCTGTGGCGCCCGGCCGCACGATCGAAGAAAGATCTTTCGGGCCGCGCATTGCCCGAATGATAGCGGACCCTGTCTTTGATTCGATGGCTTCGCCCGGTTCCAACGCCAGAAACGCGGCGGTCGGCGACTTGAGGTAGAAGTACACCCAGCGCGAGGAGTAGGCGCCAGGCGCTCCAAGCAGGACGTTCGGGGTGGCTCGCCGAGCTGCACCGCGATCGGCTCGCCCTCGCCGTCCTCCATGCCGAAGTATGTTCATCCCCAACGAGCTTGTGATCGCTGGCGCCAAGCTGGCTCTATCGCGACGTTCACGGAAGTAGCTGGTATGGATCTATGGTTGATTGATTTATGGTGGTCCAGGCGGGCCACCCTCTCGCCCTGAGCCTTGCCACGATCCACCCCAGCAGTTCCGTGTCCGCTTGCCGTATTGCGCGCTCGATCTTCACCAGATCGGTGCGAGCCTCCGTGAGGGATACCGCGACGGTTGATCCTGGCCGCGCCCTGATCACGGCCAACCGTGCCACGTCGCACCGGCAGCGGATCGCACCCAGTTCGAGGCCAGTGAAGCCACACCGAGCGCATCGCGGTAGATGCTCCCCGCTTCGGTGCCGATGACCGCTTCGACGTTTCGCCCGGCGCATTGGGCGATATGCCCGAGCAGGCTATCGAGCACGTCCGGGTACCGCTCGATGCGGCTAAGCCGGTGGAGAATTTCGGCGCGAGTGGTGGCCATTCGACAACCTCCCAAGAGGGTCAAGAAAGGCCCGCGAGCCCGAGCCGGTACAGTCCAATGGTCCAACCTCGGCGGGGGGCAGAGGCTGGCTTATGCTCGGTCCAAGGTCTGTAGCCGTCCGGAACTCGCGGGGGAGAGGAGAAAAAAAGCGCCGGGACGCCGAGAGGGGAGGTAGCATCCGTCCGGGGATGCCGCGGCGTCCCGACACTTTTGGTAGGCACTGGCCGGCGGGGAAACCAGCCAGCCCAACGGGACAAAGGATCGAAGGCGAACCATTGGCACGGGCGCCCCCATCACCTTTGCCCATTGGCTTGAATTCCCACAGCCAACACGTCCGCGTTCAAGCGGAGCCAAATGGGAACCGACGTGTTGGCTGTGGGAAACTTGAACGCCCCACGGCCGGCGCGTATTGCCTTATAGGGGTAGTGTCCGTTCGGACAGCCGGCCGCGAAACGCCGCTCTTCTGCTTCAAGCTCGGCGACCGCGTGGGGCAAGGTTTGCGCGAACGAGCGCAGCGTGTACCCGACCAGGCCGATCCGGTGGGCGTGAGCTTTGGGGACCGCGAGTACTTCGCCGATCGCCTTCGCATCCGCCGACAATCTTGGTGGGTCGTTTCTATCCTGAGCTTGGCCAACCACCCGTCACGTGCTCGAGAACGCGTGACGTGATCGAGAGTCCGGGTCCGGCTTGGTCGACGGGCGCGGCGGCTACTGGCATGGCCACGAGAGCGGCGAGCGCGGCTGCGGCAATCAGTTTTCGCATGGCAAACCTCCGTTGGGCACGGCAGCGCCCAAACGCTCGGCGGTATTGTCATCGGCGCCTGTGCCGCCCCCACGCTACACCGGTAGCGTTTCGAGGCGAAACCGCCAGGTCAACGCCCACACATTTGCGCCATGCCAGGGTTATGGCGATTGAAGCAAACCCCAGGCGTTCAAGCGGACTTATTGGAGGTTTGAAAGCTATGAGAGATTTTGAAGGCGCTACCGGGATCACCGGTACCGCAACAACCACGAACGCCCCGCCGGCACCGCCCTTGGGTTGGTCCCTCGATGGAGCGTCAGACAAAAAATTATCGGCCCCTTGGGGCAATCAAGGTGGTGTTTCTCGCGATGTAGTTCGAGGGACATGCTGGCGGCGTGTAACAAATTCGTCGAGAGCAACGCCCAAAGGGTCGTACTCGGTTCCTCCCGTGTCGAAACAGGAACGACCCAATTCAAACCCATTGGAGATATCTGAAACTATGAAGCCAAGACGCAAGAGAACCTTCCTTACGGCCCTTGTGCTCATGTTGCTAGGGGCACAGCAAGCGAGTGCGATTCTTCCCTTGCTCTGGATCTACGAAATTCACTGTTCGGGATCGGGAGTCAACCATAGCGAAGACGGGGGGAAGCCAGACACGGAGGTAAGCAACACAAACTTGGGCACGGTTCACCAATGCCACGGCGATCCCGGCAACGACCACGGTAGTTGCGTGAGAAGTCACACCAACAATGGCGACACCATCAACTGGAGAGTCAACTGCTGGACGGCCGTCAATGGCGATCCCTCGTGCAATGCGATCGTCAACTGTCCAGGTGGAGGCACCATTAGCTGTGGAGGCCGCAACCAAACCGCCTTCGCCAGCCGCGTCGGTGGCGACGGCTTTGTCACCTGCCAGGACTTGCAAGGGAATCCCGTGTTGAGTCACTCATGTTGAGTCACTCATGTGACTGATCTGGAGATCCTTGCACTCAGTTGCACGTAGGACTCCAGAACTCCTGACATACCCTTTTTCTCAAATGTCCGGTTGAGCACCGTTTGCGTGGTCGCGAGCGCCTGGAAACGCGAGGCTTCGAGGTGGTTCCGGCTTGATAGCGAATCGCATTCTGAGGTTGGTGCCTGGGAAGCGCGTGCTTGTCAGGCTGAGCTGCTCGCAGACGGCGGTGAGGGCTTGGGTCTTGTGGGGCGAGCTGAGCGGATCGATCGACACGAGTAGCTCGGCGTCGGTGACCTGGATGTCACCGCTGGCCGAGAGGGCGCTGTGGATCAGTGTGCGTCCCTCCTGCTCGGTTCGTCGGTAGTAGGGCGCCAGGAGCCGTAGCAGGTCGCCCTCGGCTTGGTATGCGACCATCTTGAGGATGTCGGTGAGGTGCTTGCGCTCTACGGCCAGCTTGATGACATCCGCTTCGACGACCTCGTGGACGGGAACGCGGGTAGGGATGGTCGCGCGCTGGGTCTCGAGGTCGGTGACTCGCGCCATTGCTGCGCGGACACGGGCAGCGCTTTCGGCGTTGGCGATCTTGAATCCACGCATCGTGGGCCGAAGATCCTCTTGGTTCTGGAGGGCCGTGAGCCCGTAGTGGGCCTGGAGTTGCTCGAGATGAGCGTTGGCTTTGCACAGCTCGGCGTTGATCTTGCTCCGTTCGGGGTTCGGGACCTCGCGGGTGGCGTCTGCCGGCTCGGTTCCGTAGTCCACCAGCGCGTCGAGTGCGAATTCCTCGCGTAGGTATTTGAAGAAGTTTTCCTGCCGCCAGCGGTCAAACATACGCCAGGCGACCTCGATGGTGGAGAGGTCCCGGCGAGAGGTGATGATGGATGTCTGGTGGCCGTTGTCGCTGAGGCGGGTGACCTGGCGCAGGTACACCCGCTTTCGTTTCTTCTTCCGGCCGTACTCGAGGTAGATGCGCTGATCGGCGAGAAGGTACTTGATCTTCTTTCCGTGGACCGTCTCCTCGATCAGTGTGAACTTGCGCACAGGCACCGGACGATAGGGGGCCTTGCGGTACGTGAGGATGTCGAAGCCGTCGGCGATGAGCTTGGCAAACAGCTGCGGGCTCCAACCTCCACGGTCGAAAACGACGGTGACCCGCCGATCGCCGAGAAGCTTTCGTACCTCTTCGAGGACGATGGGAAGCATCGCTACGAGTCCCTTGTTGGCCTCGGTAGGGACCACGAAGAGCGGCTCGCTGTGCGCATCGTTGATCCAGTAGTCGGTGGTGGCCGGCATAGCGATCCGCATTCGTGCCAGGTGCGTCTTCGGGATCTCTCGACCGCCGTGGTAGGCGCGCACATGCCCGTCCACATAGAGGAAGCCCATGGCATGTCCCCGCGCGGCGACACGGCGCTGCGCCAAGGCACGGCCAAAGTCGCCAGCCCGGCCATGAGCTGCGAGTCGGGCGAGCTTGTTGCGCAGAGTCCTCACCTCTGGTGCGCGGTCGAGTCCGAGAATCTGACCCAGCTGGCGAGGTGAGCGTTCCTTGAGCCCTTCGGGTCGCTTGATCCGCAGCAGCGCCATCAAGAGCAGGGTCACCACGGTGGTGCGCAGCCCGTAGAAGGCAGGCCCGATGCTGCCGTAGATCTCGCGGGCGATGGATAGCACGCCGCTGTCCATGAGTGCAGGAATCGCCAGCAGAGCACCGAGGCCTGGGACCTGGGTCGCCGCTCCGAACACCGGTGCCGCATCATTGAGCAGTCCCAGCCTCGCCAGAAGCCGATCGCCAGCGCGATCGGCCGGATCAAGGTCCAGCGACAAGGGGGCCCGATCCAGGTCGGGCGCCGAAGCGGACAGTTTTGGGTCCGCACCCTCTCGGCCCCCACCGTCGCCAGGATCGAGCGTGGGATTGGCGTCGGTAAGGGCGTCGTTGGCCAGCCGTTCGCCAGAAGCGGACAGTTTTGGGTCCGCACCCTCGAAGGGCATCGTCAGCTGCTCTGCCGGCCGTTCCTTCCAGCCTAGGCGCTTCACGAGCTTGCGGACGGCCTTCTCATTGATACCGAGCCGCCGGGCGATCTCACGATTCGACACACCCTCGGCCTTCCAGCCATTGACCGCGTCCTCGCGGGCCTGCGGCACCCGCGGCCGTCCCCGTGGAAATCCACGTGGCCGCCCCAAGGCACACAGCCCACCCTCCTCGAAGCGGCGCTGGTGCCGACGCACAGTGCGAACATCGCAGCCAAAAGCGCGCGCAACCTCGGTCTGCCGTGCCCAGCCCAAATCAACGAGGCACACCATCGCGTGGGCCTCGCCGGCCTTGTCGCTAGCAGCGAAGTGGGCAAGCGGCAGGCCACAGACAGTCGCAACCTGGTAACCGCCCCTCAGCAGGAGGCGGCAGCGATCGTTGATGACCACGATCCCATCGGGAATCCCGGCGTGGTCTGCGAAGAGGACGTTCTCGTCGGCCGTCGGTGCCATACCCGATCATGCATTGGCACAGGGAAAAAAGCGGACAGTTTTGGGTCCGCACCTACGACAGCGTAGGCCCAGAAAACTCGCCAATTTTAAAGGGTATGTCAGGAGTTCTGGACTCAGACCGCGACCTGCGCGGTCTGAGTCCGTGATCCCTTGGGCGACAGTCAGCCCTGAACAATGGAGAGGACTGCTGTCCAGTCCAAGGTCTCCGTGAATGCATAGATTCGGGTGTCCAAGGATGACCGGGACGGCCCAGAGCGAAAAATGGTATGTAGGATCTCCTCCTACGTGGACAAAGAGTAAATTGGAAAGAACAGGACACAGAGATGACAAAACGAACACCCATCCACTGGATTGCAATCGGGCTGGTGACTGCCTGTGTCGATAGTCTGGCGGCTGCTCCCGTCGAGATCTCCGGACGAATTCTCGAAGGCGACGGTGGGCCTGCGGTTGGTGTCGGTGTGACCTTTGTACCTGCGGAATCAACGTGCGGTCATCCGACAGGCCAAGTGGAACCCGTTGTCACCCGTACGGACCCACATGGCCGCTATCGGCTTGATCTCGACTCCTCGGTCGTTTGGCAAATGCAGACACGAAGGCAAGGCAGCCACAGCATTGTCCGCAGCGTACCGCCCTTCTTCGGCCCCGAGCGCATGCCTCCGCTTCGCCTTCCGGCTCGCCGGGAAGACGAGGGAACGCAAGGCGTCGATCTCGGGCACGGTTATCGACTCAAATCCGACACGGCCAATTTCGAGAAGGCTCGGCGTGACGAATACACCGCGATCGTGCGCGTGCTCGACGAGTCGAGCCGCCCGCTCCCGGGCGCAATGGTATGGGCTCTCGAACAACCGAGATGCTGGGGTCGGGCCGACCACGAGGGGGTGGTCCGAATCGAGGGGGGCGCGTCGTTGACCGAGCCGAAACTCTTGGTGGGTGCGGTGGGTCATGCACAGCGCGTGATCCGCTGGCCAGCGGCCAGCGGATCCAACATTCGCCTACCCGAGGCGCGTGGTCTCTTGGTTGATGCCGTGCACGACGTGGCAAAACGACCGATCGAAGATGTGGAGGTTTTCTTGCCCTTGTTAGGGCGACTCGCTTGGAGCGACCCTCAAGGCCTGGTCGTCTTCCGGCATCTGGCGGAGATCGGCAAGATCTATACCTTAGAGCGCTCCAGGGCTGGATACCTTCCGAGGCCAGGCACACGCGTCGTCATCGAGCAGCCCGATGGCGCGCTTCTCGATTCCTTGACGTCGAAGACCTTATTCCGGCCCAGCACGATTACTGGCAGGTTGCTGAGTGAAGGTGGACCGGCTCCCGCTGCTCTTCGCGCGTTTGTCGGTGGCATCCCCGAGATCACGAGTGTGGTTGACGACGCGGGACGGTTCGAACTGGTCGAGGTTCCCAACGGCCGCTACACCGTCGTGTTCGAACACGGCTCTGCGCTGCTTGGTGCCGAGAATTTTGAGGTGTCCGGTAGTGGCGAGCGGGTCGATCTTGGCTCGATCGAACTGCGACACGGAGCGCGGGTATCCGGCCTGGTGACCGACGAGACGGGCAATCCGCTTGCTGGTGCGTCGATCTCCGTCGGCCGATCAAGGAATCCGTCGGCCACTCGGCAGTCGTTGGACAACCTGGGTCGGCCGACTTTTCCGGTGATGGCGAAAAGTGACGAATCGGGATCGTTCCAGATCGCTGGCCTAACAGTTGACGCCCGATTCACGGTGGTGGCAACCCACGAGGGACACCTGCCGAGACAGTTGACCCAGTCGTTCCATGATGGCGAGCAATACCTCGAATTTGTTCTTCCTGGCTTGTCGGAGCAGACTATCCAGGTGATCTCTGCCGAGGACGACACGCCGTTGGAGGGTGCGGTCGTGTGGGTCGATCTCGGCGTGCCCGAGCCTTTGCGCGATGGATTGAGCAACCATACGCTCCGCACGACGGCTCACACGACCGGCGAGATTCGCGTGCTGGCGTTCCCCGGCGGCGCGGGACGTTACGACGTAATGATGGAAGGATTCGTCAACCAGGCCAGCGACTTTCTCTATTCTGAAGACCCGGAGAGCGAACCTCTCATCATTCGACTTGAGCCCGAGTCCGTGATCACGGGCGTCGTCTGGGACGCCGAAGCGACGCCCGTACCTGGCGTAGTCGTCGGCGTGGAAAATGGCGGTAAGGGAGTAGTCTTCGGCTCGGCGCAAACCGATGCTGATGGCCGCTTCGAGGCCCGCGGCCTGCTGAGTGGGCCGACAACACTAATCGTGCGCGGGCAAGGTTACCGAGAGCTTCGGCACCAACTCAACGTGCCCGCAACGACGGAAGTCGAGCTGCGACTAGAGCCCGCGCCCCGTTTCCGTCTACGCGGTCAGATCTGGGTCGAGGCCGAGGGGCCTCCGGACCCGCCGGTTGTGGTGCTCCCGATGGGCACCTCCTATGGCGGCGTGATGACGGACGCTGATGGCTGGTTCGAGTTCGACGCCCTTGCCGAGGGGGCGTACCACTTTCTGGTGACGCCCGTCCGCCAAGATTTGAAGGTTGTGTCCGGCGACCGGGTCGATATGACGTCTGATCGTCTCGACTGGCAAATCTTGCTAAGACGGACGTCGGACCAACTCTGAAGCAGAAACGACGCAAGGCTCCGGGGCCGCAGGCCGACCGCCTCGACCTTGCGCCGGATCTTTTCGGCTTCGTCATCGGAGACCCAGACGCCGAAGCGTGGCCTTCGTTTCTCCGCGTCTGGCTTGCGAGGTCGACCGGGCTTGCCGCCGGTTCGTAGGTTTCCCCTTTTGTTGCTCCGGAAGCTCCAACCGAAGGGCGGGAGCTGTGTACGCCAACCGAAGGGCAGGCGGGCTAGTTTAGCTGAAAGCTAAACACTGCTCGCTGCTCTCCGTCGTGCCCACCCGCGTTTTTCGGCCGCACCCCTCCGGACCTGCTTCCGAGGTCGACGAGCACCGCGCGCAGCCTTGACGGCGGCCGATGGCGGCGACCTGGTCGGCGGGTAGGCCAGAAGGACGCAACTGAAGGGGGGTGCAGCGCAAGCAGTGCCCAGGTAATACCTGGGCCGGACTATTTCCGCGCTGGTGCGCCCCAAAGAGAGACGGTCGCGCGCGTCACTTTTGTGTGTTCGAGATCCCGCGCGGAGTGAATGGACTCTGGCAGCTGTGGCAGAGGCTCACTGTTCGCTGGGGCAACGCGACTCCACAGGCACTGCACTGGTACCAGCTGGCTCCCCAGTAGCCCAACGCGCCTACTAAGGCGCCGCCCAGAAGCAGCCCCAATGAGAGCACGAGATTGCCACCGCCAAGCAGCGATAGGAAACCGAACGCAGCGGTAGCAAATCCGCCGATGAATACGGCACAGCCGCTGCTGATCAAACTCAGACGTCGTTCAATTTTCGCCAAACCTTGCGCCCCTCTCTTGGCATAAGCCTACATCGCGCCTTTCTGACTTGTGATAAGTGTAAGTTATCGCAAGTCATAGGCTCACGGGCTCGGGCAGTCCTACCCGGTTGCCGGTCCCGTGCTGCTCGACTTCATCAAGGCAGCGGCCGAGGGTTTCCCCGCCGACGTCGAGGCCGGCATGGTCGCCGCTGGGGTGAAACGGCCGGGCTCTTGGTCGACGTCGACGATACTGGCGCGGGTGGCTCACCTGGCCGCCGCTCACCGCGTGCTTGGGCTCGACTCCCCCACCACGGGCGCACTTGTGCGGGATCGGTTGCGCGCGCTGCGGGTCTCGACCGCTGGCGCTCGTCGGCAGCACGACCCCATCACCCTTTCCGCGCTCGACCAGATGCTGGCCACCGTCGCCGGCGACGGCATGCGGGAGATTCGAGATCGGGGGTTGTTGCTCTTCACTTGGTTGACCGGTGGCCGTCGTCGCTCGGAAGCGTGCGCGGCACGCGTCGAGGACCTGGCCGCCGATGGGCCAGACTACGTGCTGACCATTCCGCGCTCGAAAGGCGACCAAGTGGGTGAAGGGTTCGACGTCCCACTGGCCGGTCGAGCGGCGCACGCGGTGCGGACCTGGTTGCATGCCACCGGCATCAAGAGTGGGCCGGTGTTTCGCTCCGTCGATCGCTGGGGCAACGTCGGGGACCGGTCGATGAGTGGTCAGGCCGTAATCGATGTCGTGAAGCGCTGTGCAGCCGCTGCTGGCCTCGATCCCGCCCGCTACGGGGCCCACTCACTACGGGCGGGGTTTGTAATGGAAGCGGGGCGCCAGGGCGTCACCCTACAAGACGCGATGCTCATGACCGGGCACAAGTCTGTGGGGGTGGCCGCGCGCTACCACCGGGCTGGCGACGCGCTCAACCACCAGGCCGCAAGGCTCGCGGGATGATGGCCGGGCGCGAGACCGGAATACCTCGCTTCGGCTGCATGTTCTTAAGAACATCAGAGCTTGAACCAGCTACCCGACGCGCAAACACCAGGAGGCAACCGCCATGGCGCACCATATGATCGAGGCCGGCCGAGCAATCGAGGAGGAGTTTCCCAATGCTAGTGAGAGAGTCGGTCGCGTAGTCATTGGAACCGCTGCCGGCACCGTGTCCGGAGGAACATCAGTGGCGGGTGGGGTCGCGGGTGCAGCCGCAGGCGAGTTCGTCGGCAAAGACCTGGCCAGGGGTGTTGGCGCGGGTCTGATAGGCGGTGTTGTCACCGGGGTGGCAGGCATGGCGCTCACGGTCGCCCTGCCCGTTTACGGGGTGTATGCATTCGGGAAGTGGGCTGGTAAGAAGCTCCTTGGATAGCGCGCACCCATGCTGTAGCCGATGTCGTCGCCGCGCGCTACTACCGGGCTGGCGACGCGCTCAACCACCAGGCCGCAAGATTGGCAGGCTGAGTCAGCGATGCTTCAGAGCTTGATCGTATTGGCAATGGCCCTTGTGGCGCTCGGCTGCGGCGGTGAGCAGGAACGGGACCGCATTGGACAAGCGCTCGAGCAATCCTTTTCCGGTGCCCTTGTCGGTTGCGTACCCGTGGCCTGGGAGCGCACGCAGAAGCTGCCACAGCATCGTATGGGCTCCTGTGGCACTGGCCGCTGGCAGAACAACACCCCCTTCATCCTCGACGCGCTTTCGCATACGGATCGTGTGCGCATGGTTGAAGAGAACCAGGACGAACGATTGGGCGTGTACGGCAATCAATATGAGCTTGTTGACGGTTTCCCGATCGCAACGATTGAATCCACCTATTCCACGACCACGGCTGTTTGCTGGGGCGATGCACGGGTACGTGTGGTCGACATCGGCCAAGACCGGATGTGGAAATGGGATGGCTTCTATGACGTCGCGGCGGCGGCAGGAATCGACACCCTGCGCATTGCCCTACTCCGCAAGCGGCACTTGAGCGCCGATATCTGGTACCAAATGGCGGTGGTTCCCCGGCCGTGGGCGGCTCAACTCGAACCGCTGCACCTCGCCACCCTTCACCGCTATAGCTTCAGGGCACCCCACGCTGGGGGCCAGGCCTATCTCGTCGCAGAGGAAGAGAAAACCTCGTACGTCAGAAAGGCCATCGCCACGTATCGAGATGGTGAGTGGACCTTCCGAAGGTACGCATCGAGCCCCGAGGACATCGGGAACATGGCCAACAAACGCGTCACCAGGGGGAGATACTCTGGATGATGCGCGAACGCGCGGTGGGCGCTGTCAACTCGGGACGCAGTAGCCGGACGATCACCTTGCGCGTACCTGCCGGGCACGGCTTCGGCTGAGCGATGCGGCCGACACTCCCCGTATCCTCTATCGCCTTGTGGAACGCGGCCGTCTCTTGCTTCCCGCTGGCGATTCTCGGCCGGTAATCTGAGCCAGCCGCCACGCGAATGCTAGAGCCCCGAGAGCTAGCACCAGAAAGATTGATGACTGTAGCGGCGCGTTCCCAACGCCCAACCGCGCTACCTCGGGTCGATCGCGGAGGTACGGAACAACGACACCTCGGTCGTCGATATTGTCGATGAGTTCCGGGTAACCCTGTTGCTCAAGAAGAATATTCACCTGTTTATTAGTCATCTCTGTCAAGGGTGACGCCGCGGAGGCCGTTTGGCCCCTTCTTCCCCGAAAATGCCGCGTCGACTCAGCAGCTGATGACGCTCTCCGTCTCGCGGAGAATACTCGGACATGCTCCTTGCCGTGGTGGTCGACGTAACGAACTCGACCGGGATACACACCCCGTCAATGCTCGTGCCGGTGGTCATGACAGCCCGCCTCTCGAAGTTCCAGTACTTGAAGAGAGGGCCCCCGCCAACGATGGCGAAGGTCAGTGCCAGCGTCACCAACGCCGGTGTGTTCTCATGTCGCTTCGATTCCTAGCTTTCTTGCATCGGGCTCCGTGGATCTGTACGGATCGTTGGTCGGGATTGTTCTCACCTCCTTCACCCCTAGAAATCTCACGGTGGCACCAGGCACCACCAAGGGGCCGACCGCGCGATGGGTACCCCCTACCGGGGCTCACCCCTGGGGGCCGTGCGCTCGCGATCGTTTTCGGCCGATCTCAGGTTTCGTGCACAGAAGTAGTCATGACGTGCCGTTTGTGGCCATAGTCATGAGGCGCCACGCGGACTGCCCCGTTGGGTACTGAACCCTTGGTCGATACGCGTAGACTGAGGCGCATCAACAACAAGGGGAGGGCGGCAAATGCTGGGACCTTCGAAGTGCAACTTCAGACTTGGCGATGCCGCGATGCTGTATCTCCAGAGCCTTCTTCTGGCGGTCCTGGCCTACAGGGAGTTTGGCGCGGTGGGAATCGGGGCGTACGCCATCACGGTCGCCATCGGGTGGCCGCTCAACACGATGGCTCGGCGCGCCGAAGCGCGGAAGGCTGGAAACGAGTAGGCCCCTCGACCTGGTCAACTGCGAGTCCTAACCACCCGCCCCTACCCGTGGAACTTCTAGAAGAAACGCGCGCACACTCACGGGTTTCACCCTACAATCTCACGGCACAACGCGGCAAAAAGCGTCCTCTATCGAGGTCGTTCCGATGCTCGAAAGAAGGGTCCACGAGTGCCGGTAAGACAGATTATCGGAACTCCAGATTTCGGACTTGGCACGATCTTCGCTGCCAACCTGTATACCATTGATTCCAATCCTAAACATCCCACCCCCTTGGGCGAAGGGGATCACCCTTCTATTCCCCGCAGGCAGTGTGTTTGCCCGAACGAAAATAGGAGGACCCTAAACCTATGAACACGAGATGGGCTTCGCCAACGTCCACACGTGATCGCTACCCTACGCTTCGACGGAGGAGATTCTGATGCGTTTCCGTGAGCGCGAGTCGTATGTACGCCGGCACGAGGGCTGGCTGCAGACCCACGGCCCGGCCCCCGAGGCGCTGGGGCGAGGGCCGCACGGTCGGCAAGCCGAGCGTTTCGCGGTATTGGCAGCGTCCGCATTGGCGCACCCCGAGGGCAGCGTGCTCGACATCGGTTGCGGTTTCGCTGACCTCTACAGCTACCTGCGGGCGGAAGGTTGGTGTGGGCATTACACCGGGATCGATCTGGTGCCGGGGTTGCTCGACGTGGCCCGCGCGCATCACCCGAGCCTCGACCTGCGGCAGCTGGACATCTCCGGAGCCGAGCACTCCGAGCTGGCCACCTATGATCTGGTACTCGCGTCCGGGGTGTTCAACGTCTCGCTCGAGCACGAAGACAACCTCACGCAAATCGAGACGGCCTTGATGAACATGCTCGCGCATGCAAAGGGTCTGGTCGCAGTGGATTTCTCGAGCACCTGGGTCGACTTCGAAAAGCCGGGTGTCTGGTACACGTCGCCGTCGCAAGCGCTGGCCATCGGCCGCGTTCTGACCCGCAGGATGGCGTTGCGTCTGGACTACCTACCGGACGAGATCGCGCTTTTTCTCCACCGCGACGAGCGCGTTTCGGAACGCAAGGTGTTCGTGGGTCATGAAGACAGGTTGTCCCGACCATGACCATCGGCTTTCCATGGGGTCGCCGTGCCCGCGCCGCACGGCGGATGATCAAGCTCGATGACGTGCGATTTTGTGCGCGCCTCGAGCTTTCAGGGTTCGAGCACTACCATGCCGTTTGTGGGCGCCCGTACCGCGTCGTGGTGGCCACCGGGGACCTCGCGGAGATCGCCACCCGTGCCGCACACCTCTACTTTGCCGACGCGAAGTCCGTGGTCACAGATGGGGAGGCGTCATCGGCCGATGTGCCCGCACTCATCGTGCGCGTCGAGGCGCTCGCCAAGGGGCGCTTTCGGTTCGTTGTTGCTGGCTAAGCGGACCTACTCGATCTCGAACAGCGCTTCCCCGCCGTCGACGGCTTGGCCTTCTTGCACGTGGATCTTTGCGACACTGCCGTCGCTCTCCGCCTCGATGTCGTTTTCCATCTTCATGGCTTCGAGTACGGCGATGACTTGCCCGCGCTCGACGGTGTCTCCTTCGGCGACCAGAACTTTCTTGACCACGCCGGGCATGTAGGCCTTGATCTTGGATGGGCCGCCAGCGCCTTCGCCGTGGGCCTGCTCGGCCAGAAAAGTCAGTGGGTCCATGAGCTCGATGTCTTCCCGCCCCACTCGGCTTTCGACTCGATAGGTCCCCCGGCCCAAGGCTTGAACGGCCAGCTCGTGTTGACCGCCCTCGATAATCAGGCTCTGCACCGTGACCCGCCCTGCCCCGCTTGCCGGGGTGCCCGCCCCGTGGCCAGCGATGGCGACGTCAACGTCGTAGACCCGTCCGCCGAGGGTAATGCGATAGCCCCGCGGGCTCTCCTCGACCGTTACCTCATCCTGGTGGCCACCGTGACGCGCGACGAGCTTCATGAGCGTGTCCCCGAGGCCGCTTCGCGTCGTGCGGCGGTTCGCCAGGCGTCGCGCGGGCCCGTACCAGCGCTGGGAGCGGCGATCGCCATGCGCGACGCTTGACGCTGGGCATGGGCGATCACCGCGCTGATGACATGGATGTCGTGCTCCAACTCGCCGGGTTGGAGCTCCTCACGTCCACCCCAGGTGCCGTCGCCGAGCTTGCGGCCGAGCATGCCGATGTCGAGGTTGCCGGCCCGAAAATCGTCGTCACGCAGGATCTGACGGAACAAGGGCACCGACGTTTGGATGCCCTCGATCCGCAGTTCGTCGAGTGCCCGTTCGAGCCGCCGAATGGCGTGGTCGCGGTCGTGGCCCCAGACGATAAGCTTGGCCAGCATGGGGTCGTAGAAGATGGTTACCTCGGCACCTTCGGTAACACCGCTGTCGTTCCGCACGCCTGGACCCTCGGGCCAGCGCAGCCTTTCAATGCGACCCGGAGACGGCGCGAAGTTGCGGAACGGGTCTTCGGCGTACAGGCGAACCTCGATGGCGTGACCGTTGGGCACGATGGGACGCTCGACGGCATCGGTGCCGAGTATCGCCTCGAGGGTTTCACCTTGGGCAATGCGCACTTGTGCCGCCATCAGGTCGATCCCGGTGACCATCTCGGTGACCGGGTGCTCGACCTGGAGGCGCGTGTTCATTTCGAGAAAGAAAAACTCGCCGCTCTTGTCGAGCAAGAATTCAACGGTCCCCGCATTGCTGTAGCCCACGGCCTCCGCGGCCTTCACCGCGGCGGCGCCCATGCGTGCTCGCAAGTCGGCATCGACCACCGGCGACGGCGCTTCCTCGAGAACTTTCTGGTGCCGGCGCTGGAGCGAACATTCGCGTTCGCCGAGCGAGATGACGCGGCCGTGCTGGTCGCCCAGAACCTGGATCTCCACGTGCCGAGGCTCGACCACGAACCGCTCGATGTAGACCGAGTCGTCGCCGAAGCTGGCCTTGGCCTCCGAGCGAGCAGCACGAAAGGCGGCGGCCAAGTCGTCAGCGGTGGGCACCATGCGCATGCCTTTGCCACCACCTCCGGCGGAAGCCTTGACCATCACCGGATAGCGCACGGTCTCGGCAGCGGCCTGGGCTGCCTCGAGGTCGATCAGCGGGTCGCGGCCGCCTGGGACCACGGGTACTCCGGCGTCGATCATCAAGCGCCGGCTCTCGATTTTCGATCCCATCGACGCGATGGCGTCGGGGGAGGGGCCAATGAACAAGACCCCGCGCGAGGCGCACGCGCGCGCAAAGTCGGCGTTCTCGGACAAGAAGCCATAGCCTGGGTGTACCGCATCGGCACCGATGGTGGCCGCAAGCTCCACGATGGCGTCGGCACGCAGGTAGCTTTCGCTGGATGGCGCCGGGCCGATCCGATACGCCTCGTCGGCCAGACGAACGGGCAAGCTGGCGCGATCGGCGTCCGAGTACGCGATGGCACTCGTGACGCCCATTTCCCGCAGGCCGCGGACGATACGGACGGCGATTTCGCCACGATTGGCGATCAGGACTTTTTGGATGCGGCGTTGCTGGGTGCCGCGGCCCGCGTGAGCGTCGTTCATGGGCCGGGCGATCTTAGCAGCGTCGGGTGACGCTAAAGCCCGCTCTGTCAAGCGAGGCGGTCGGTGCGGACGTCGGGTGGCGCTTCACTGTCGGTGGGCGCATCAACACGCTGGTGCCGGCGATCCAGGCAATCCGGACACGGGCAGATCTCGCGCAGAAAGTCGAAGCGGTAGATACCCGTGGCATGGCGGTCGCTCCACTCAATCGAGATGGCGTAGTGGCCCACCGGCTCGATACCAACGGGTGCCACCGGTTGGGGGGGCTTGTGGAAACGAATCACCCCCGAACCATGGCCTTGGCAACTGGCGCACGGACAGTAGCCACGAACATGGTCGTAGCCGAGGTCGCTGCTGTGGCCGTCGTTCCAGGTCAGCCGAAAGCACCGCTTCTCGGGGCACCTTCGAACCTCGGTGAGGAATAGAGGATCCATGAGTGACGTATCTCGTAGGTCGTTCGCGTTGAGCAGGACAGTGGCAAACTACCACTGCTGGCCTCAGCAGCTCGGCGTTCCGACCCGGATTGCTCCCAGTCCGCCAAGAACGAATGCATTGGGCCGCCCGAAGCCACTAAGGTAAGACGATAAAATTAATCACCGGTGATGTGTCCGAGCGACACGCGACCGCGGAGGTCTAGATGTTCCGTCACGCTTCAGCTACCGCGCTCCCCCTGGTCATGCTTTTCCTGTGTCTGCCCCCCGATATCGAAGCCTGCGACATCAACCGCAAGATTCCGCTGCAAGTGGATCCCAGCGGCATCATCGCCAAACACGATGAGGTAATGGGCAGCGAGGTCTGTGTGGGCGGCAAGGCCGGTCAGTTCCGCTGCGACGGAATCGACATGATGTCGGCAGTACCACTCGAGACGCTTGGCGGTGGACGCGGCAACGATATTTGGGGTTGGACCGATGGTCGCGATGGTCGCGAGTATGCCCTCATGGGGCTCGACACCGGTACCGCGTTTGTCAACGTTTCCCAGCCCGAACACCCCGAAGTGGTGGGCTTCTTGCCGACCCAGACGGTGACCTCGTCGTGGCGGGACATCAAGGTCTACAAAGATCACGCCTTTATTGTCAGCGAAGCGGGCAATCATGGCATGCAAGTATTCAACCTGCGCCAACTCAAGTCCAACCTCGGCAACCCGACCCGCACCTACGGCACGGGTGTCCGGTACACCGCTTTCGGCAGCGCGCACAACATCGCGATCAATGAAGAAACGGGATTTGCCTATGCGGTGGGGACCCAAACCTGTGGTGGCGGCGGTCTCCACATGGTCGATATCCGCACCCCCGGACAGCCCCGTATGGCCGGTTGCTTTAGCGACGATGGCTACACCCATGACGTGCAGTGTGTGGTGTACCGCGGCCCCGACGCCGAGCACAACGGACGCGAGATCTGCTTCGCTTCCAACGAAGACACGGTCACCATCATCGATGTGACGGACAAGAACGCGCCCCGGATGCTCTCGCGGTCCAACTACAGCGAAGCGCAATATGCCCACCAAGGATGGTTGAGCGAAGACCATACGCTCTTCTTCCAGAACGACGAGCTCGACGAACAGCGCCTCAGGAAGAACACTCGGACCAACATTTGGAACGTTACAGACCTCGACGCACCGTCCTTGATGCGGCGCTATACGCACGATAACGACGCCATCGATCACAACAACTACGTGGTCGGCGATCACGTCTTCCAGGCCAACTACACCTCCGGTCTGCGGGTTCTGCGCATCGCCAACATGACCACCGGCCGCCTGGTGCTCGAGGGGTACTTCGACCTCTACATCAACGACGATCCCGGCAACGGCCCGCCCAAGCACCCGGATCACACCGAAGGGGACATCAAGGGCGATGGCGAGACATCGTTCAATGGGGCCTGGAGTGTCTACCCGTACTTCCAAAGCGGTACGGTGATCGTCAGCAGCATCAACGACGGCCTCTTCATCCTGCGCCCGCGGTTCGCCTTCGGCAGCACGAATGGCGGCGGTGGTGGCGGTGGTGGCGGTGGTGGCGGTGGGCCGACCTGCGACGAGCCTCTCGGAAGCGGCCGGTACTGCACGGAATGCGGCCCCTGCGATGAGGGTCAGGGTGACTGCGACAACGACGCCGAATGCGCGGGCAGTCTCAGCTGCGTCGACAACATCGGTGCCCAGTTCGGCTTTGCGCCAGGCATTGACGTTTGTGTTAGCTCAGGTGGTGGTGGTGGTGGTTGCGCCTTGCCCAACGGCCACCCGCAGCTGTGTACACAATGCGGTCCCTGCGCCAATGGCGAAGGCGACTGTGACAACGATGCCGAGTGCGCTGCGGGCCTGGTTTGCACCGACAACATCGGTGCTCAGTTCGGCTTCGCGGGTGGAATCGATGTCTGTGTGCCCGCCGATGGCAGCGGTTGCAGCGAGCCTCTGGGTGCCGGACGGTACTGCACCGAGTGCGGACCTTGTGGTCAGGCTCAAGGCGACTGCGACAACGATGCCGAGTGCGCAGCCGGTCTAACCTGTGTTGACAACATCGGCGCGCAGTTCGGCTTCGCCCCGGGCGTCGACGTCTGCGTCAACCAGTAGTCTGAGGGTTGGCTCGGCTTGGCCGGGTCAGCCGCTTCGCGCCTCAACCCATGCGCATGAAGTGCCACCGGCACTCGCGCGGAAAGGCCTGAAACACCTCGGGATGGATCTGCTCGGCATATTCGCGTAGGACCGAGGCGAGGTGCTGGCCGCGGGCGACGCGCTCGATGGCGTCGGCGGCGTTACGGCCGGCACGAGTGATGTAGGTCTGCCATACGGCTTGGCGAACGGACATGGTTCCAAGGGTGACATTGGGCATCTGCGCAACGCCCTTCTTGAGCAGCGAGATCTTGCGCTTCAAGCTGCGCTCGTCGTGCATGGGCTCGCGTTGCCATGGCGTGTACGGCTTGGGAATCAGGATGTTGGTGCCCAGGTGGACGTTGCCGATCTTTCCGGTCTTGCGCGCGGTTTCGAGCATGAGGTCGCGGCAGCGGGCGCCCAACTCGAGAATGGCGTGGACGTCTTCGATCGTTTCTTGGGGTAGACCAATGATGAAGTAGAGCTTCAGCTGGGTGAAGCCGTGCTGGAAGATCAGCCGAACCTTTTCCAGGAGCAGGTCGTTCGAGATTGGCTTGTTCATGATGAAGCGCAGACGGTCCGAGCCGGTTTCGGGGGCGAGCGTGATGGCGCGGGCACCCGAGGCGTAGAGCGGAGCGAGCGTTTCGGGCTTCACCGCCGGAATGCGAATGGACGAAACCGACGCCCGGAAACCCTGGTCGTTCGCGGCGGTCAAGATCTTCGCGATCTCGGGATGATCCCCGACCGCGGTCGCCACGAAGCCGAGTTGGTCGGTGACGTCGCGGGCGCGGTCGAACGAGGCCAAGATCGCTTCCGTGGGATGCCAGCGAAAGGTGCCCATGCCGAACGTTGCCCAGCAGTACTTGCATTTTTCCGGGCAGCCACGCGACATCTCGATCAGGAACTTGGACGTGAACTCGGTGCGCGGGGTGACAATGCAACTCGACGGTAGGTTGCCCGGCTGGCGCAACTGCTCGGCGGTGAGCTCCAGCTTGCGCAGCTTGGGCGTATCCGGCGAGTTGGGGTCGTCGTCTTCTGGGGTGTGGTGCGCGGGAACAAAGAAGCCGGGGGTTTGCGCCAAGCGCTCGAGCACGGCGTCGTGCCCATCTTCGTCCGACAGGCTTTTGAGCAACGCCGGCAAGACGTTCTCGGCCGCACCCAACGCGAACACGTCAACGAAAGCGGCCATTGGTAGCGGATTGATCGAGGCACACGAACCACCCATGATCACGAGCGGGTGCCACGGACCACGGGCCTCCCGGCGCAGCGGAATGCCTGCACGGTCGAGCAGTGTGAGAAGCTCGACGTAGTCCTCTTCGAAGGAAACCGAGAAGGTGACGCAGGCAAATTCTCCCAATGGCGTGTCGCTCTCCACGGACCGTGGCATGCCGGCGCCGTCCGTGAAAAAACGCTCGCAGGTCCATTCGTTGTGGTCGTGTACCAGCTCGTAAACCCGCTGGAACCCGAGGCTCGACATCCCCACTTCATAGGTATTGGCGTAAGCGAGAGCCAGGCGATAGGGTGCGTGCGGTACGAAGCGTCCTACGTGCCGTTCGGCGGTTCGAAAAGGGGCCCAATCATGGGTGGATTTCTGTTTGGCGCGTTTCAAGAGGTACGTCCGGTTGGATGATCGCTGTGTGAAACTACGCTCAGCGGACCCCAACCGTTCATTATAGTGTGATGATCAGAAAACAAGGGAAGATGCCATGATCAGGCCTACCCGTGTGCGCGCGTTTGCGCCCGCAACGGTGGCGAATGTCGGCTGTGGGCTCGACGTTTTCGGTTTTGCTCTCGATGGGCTCGGTGACGAGGTCGTGGCGGAATACTCGGAACGACCTGGCGTCGAGATTCGTGCGATTCACGGCGACCCGCACGATGTCGAGCGCCTGCCGCGCGGTGCGCAACGCAATACCGCTGGCGCCGCCGTCTTGGCATTGTTGCGTCGTCTTGGCTCTGGCGTTCGGCCGGATGTCGGGGTCTGCCTGGAGCTCGACAAGCGGATGCCGTTGTCGAGCGGCCTCGGGAGCAGCGCCGCCAGTGGGGTGGCCGCACTGGTCGCCACCAGCCGGCTGCTGGAACTCGACATCGAGCCAGAAATGCTGTTCGCGTGTGCGCTCGAAGCCGAAGCGGTCGCCTGCGGCAGCGCGCATGCCGACAACGCGGCGCCGTCGCTGTTGGGTGGCTTTGTCTTGGCGCGACGCGGCACCGGGTCGCAATCGCCTCCGGACATCGTGCCGCTGCCGGTGCCGGAAGGACTCGCTTGCGCGATCGTCCGCCCACATGTCGAGGTCGAGACGAGGGGTGCGCGGGCACTGCTGGGTCAATCCGTACCGCTCACCGCGGCCGTCACCCAATGGGGCAATACTGCGGGGCTGGTGGCGGCCATGTTCCGCGGTGATCTCGAGCTACTCGGTCGGTGCCTTCATGACGCCGTAGCGGAGCCCAAACGCGCGCCCTTGGTGCCGGGATTCCGCGCGGCGTGCGAAGCGGGACGTGCCGCGGGCGCGCTCGGTTGCGGACTCTCGGGCTCGGGCCCATCGACCTTTGCCCTCTGTGCCAGCCGTGCGATTGCCGAAGAAGCTGCCACCGCGATGGTCCATGCCTTCGAGCATTCGGCTGGTTTGGATAGCGATCGGCTGGTGTCGGCGGTGGGTGCGCCGGGCGCCCGGGTGACGGCGAGCGATTGAGAAGCGTCGCCGCCAGACTGGTCATGCTGCGCCTCCGACCGCGTCTTTGTCGAACCCGCGATCCTCGACGAGCACGAGAACCAAGCTCCGGATGAGCAGGCCCACCGCGGTCAGCAAGACGCACGTCAGCGCGATCCCACACACGACGAGCGTGGCGCGTGTCCGACTGACACCCACACGGACAACAAGCGCAGGTGACGGCCTTGGCGGAGGTGGTACGTTCTATTATTGGGACTGCGGGCAAATCCGTAGGTCCGGGCCCAACCATGAACCCAACCGACGACATCCAGCGATTCACCCTCGAGCGCCGCATGACGCTCGAGATGGGCGGCGTATTGCCGCGTGTGGGTGTGGTCTACGAGACCTGGGGCACCATGAGCCCGGACCGGGACAATGTGATCCTGATTTGTCCGGCGTTCTCGGCGCATTCCCACGCCAACTCGAGCCCCCGCGACCCCAGTCCCGGCTGGTGGGAAGGCATGATCGGCCCGGGCAAGGCGTTCGACACAGACCGTTTTTTCATGGTCTGCTCGTCGTTGATTGGCGGCTCGTTCGGCACCACCGGCCCGCCGTCCATCAATCCGGAGACCGGCAAGCCCTACGCCAACCACTTCCCGGTGGTCACGATCAGAGACATTGTCGAAGTCCAGGTAAAGCTGCTGGACCACCTGGGTATCGATCGTCTCTACGCTGCCGCCGGTGGCTCGCTGGGCGCCATGGAGACCCTTGAGTTGGGCGTCCGTCATCCGGGCCGTTGTCAGCGCATCATTGCGATTGCGGGCACCGATTTCACGCGACCCTACACTGCAGCGGTACGCCACATCGGCCGGCGTGCACTGATGCTCGATCCCGCCTACAACGGGGGCGACTGCGAGGGTGGTGCCCCCACCGAGGGTCTGCGCTTGGCGCGCGAGATCGGGACCTTGTTCTATCGGTCACGTGAAGAGTTCAACAGACGATTCGCGCATACACCGATCAACCCGCCGAGTCGGGAAGGTATTTCCTTCGACGTACAGTCCTACCTCGATCACCAAGGACAGAAGGCGGTGGGCCGTTTCGATGTGCACGGCTACATGACCCTCTCCTTGGCGATGGACCTACAGGACGTCTGGCGCGGTTTCGAAAGTCGGTCGGCCGCGCTCGCGACGTGCGATGCAACGTTTTATATTGTTGCGGTCGAAGAAGATCGCTTGATCGGTAGCGACGAGCAAGAAGCGCTGCATCGGACCCTCATCGAACATGGTGTCGACAGTCACTGGATGCCCATTTCGAGCTTGGTTGGTCATGACGCATTCTTGGTCGAGATCGAGCGGATGAACGAACTGATTAAACCTTTTCTTGTTTGACGATGGCCCAGCGGGCCGAGCGTCTTCCGATGAAAGCGACGCAACGTCGGTACATGGACCCCGAATTGGTGGAGACCCTGAAGCTCGCGGTGTCACCGGTCGTCGAGATCACCGAAGACATGTAACGACTAAGCTCAGTGTCAAGTGTCAGCAGCTGCAGTGACTGGTTGTACGTCGGGTTGGCCAACTTCGTTTGCATAGTCTGTCGGGAACCCCAGCCTTCTCAAAAGAGTGGAAAGATTCTTAGAACACTTAGAATACACGGAATTGAATTCGCCGCCGAGTTTGTCGGCCGGTAGGTTGTAACAACGGGCTGATTGCGTAATACTGTCACTTAAACGTATTGTCTCGACGATTTCGGGCTCATAGTCGCAAACGCTTGGCAATGAATAAAGAATCGACAGATCGTCATCTGAGAGCTCGATCAACATGCCGTAGGAAATTGATCCAGCGTTGGGTATCAAAGTGGCTCTGTTTCCGATGCGGATCCGATAGTTCCGATATTCATGTAACGCCGCTGGACCTAGTGCAACTGGCTTCAGCCCCATCCCGCTCAACAATTCTGTGTCCATAAAGAGCCCATAGAAGAAGATGCAGACCATACTTTGGCACTTGACGTATAATAGGCGCTTATCGGGGAAAGGCTCGGCGCGCGACGAGAAGCAAGAGAACGATCCCGATCACGGCCGCGATCAGTGAGCCGACTAGCGGCCGGTGATCGACCCAGATACGGACTTCGTGGCGGCCAGCCGGTAGCGGTACTGCAAGCCGATGGACGTTGCCCGGCACGATCTCGGCCCGGACACCATCGATACTTGCGCGGTAGATTGACAGGTGGGCTCGTTGCCAGAGCAGCACACCGCCGTCGCCGTCGACCTCGACGGAAAGCGACTCGGGGCCTTCGTCGAGAATGTGCAGGGTGCTGGGCACGACTTGGCGGTCGGGCTCGCTGCCCGGCAACACGGCCATGGTCGCGGGGTTGCCGGTCGGGTCCGTCAGCTCTTCCAGGGCGCGGTTCACGTTGGCCACGTAGCGCACGTCGCTGGCCACTGAGACCGGCGGTGCGGCGTTGAGTCGGTAAGCCCAAAGCATCGAGTGATTGGTAGTGACTCTCTCGTTGGCCAGGGTGAGCGCTACCGCGTCCGGGTCGAGCGGTCGGTCGAGCAACAAGGTGTCGACGCCAGTGGCAGCCAACAGCCGCAGTCGGCCTTCGTCGCTCTGCTGTCGCAGGGCTTGACCGAAGGCAACGCTCAGAAAGGCGTCGAGCCCCTCCGGCGTGGCGTCGAGATCATAGGGGATACCCCGCAGGGCGCCGGATTGTGGAAAGCGCTGATCAAAACGCCGACGCTCGTCCCAGAGCGTGCGCACGTCCGGCGCCGTGGCGGGTCTAGCGGGCGGCTTGCCGAAGAGGTTGGCCACCCCGCCATGGACCGTCCAGCCCGCAGACGTTTCGTCAACCAGGGTCCAAGGAGGTGGTGCGCGTCGGTACGGGGTGGTCGCGTCGGTATCGCGAGCCGGTTGCAAGAAGAAGAGCTGGGAGCCGGTATGGAGAACCAACAGCAGCATGCCACCGATCAGGCGATTGCGACCGCTGGCCCAGAGCGCGACGAGCAGCATGCCGACCAGGACCAGCTGCAAGAAGCACAGGGCAGCCCAACGCTGAAGCTCGGCTTCGAGCAGTTGG
This sequence comes from Candidatus Multivoradales bacterium, assembly GCA_965250305.1. Taxonomy (GTDB): domain Bacteria; phylum Acidobacteriota; class Thermoanaerobaculia; order Multivoradales; family J023; genus J023. The sequence continues at coordinate 1,211,053 of CBDFNS010000020.1, forward strand.
CCGGTGAGGCCGCCGCCGGTGAGATCAGAGACCAACTGGCGAAAGCCGTCGCTGGGGTGACCCAACCACCACCAAATGATCGCGAACAAGAGCGCGAGACTACCGAGCACGCGGCCCAGTGCGCGACGTCCATTGGCCGTATCGAGTCGAGCGAAACCGAATCCGGTAAGGAGCGCGCCACCGACCGCGACCATCGGCCATACCTTGATTGGGTAGCGCAGGGCGCCACCGCCGATTCCAGCCAGTGAATTCACCAGTGGGTTGTGGGCACCCAGCGCCAAGAACAGGCCCGCCGCCACGATGCCCCATGCCCACCAGGCCCCACGCGAACGAGGCCGGCCCGCCCCGACCACCAGTGCCAAGGCCAGAACCCCGGGGAATAGCGTCAGGTAAAAGGGTTCGTTGCCACCAAAGAAGGACTGCCCCCAGAAGGACCGGTCCGGCCGGCCGAAGACGAAGGGCACCAACCACTCGAAGAGCGTCGTCGGATCCCAGCTGGCCGCCAGCGCGCTCTCGCGGCTGTAGCCCCACTCGCCGCGATAGGAACCCGGAAGAATCTGAGCGAAAGCGACAAGCTGAGGCGCGGCGATCAAAGACCCGGCGAACAGTGGCGTCACCATACGCCCGATGTTGGCGGCCAACACGCGTGGCGTGCCGGCATCAAACGCGACCGCAAGCATCGCCATGCCCCCCGCCAGCGCCGCGGTGAGCGGATCGCCTGCGAGCAATAGCAGTGTCCAGAGTAGACCTGTTGCGGCGACTGCTGTTGGCCGTATTCGGGTGCCCTCGTTTTGCCGGGTAAGTGCCAACACCGAAGCCACAAACGCCGGCAGCAGCGCGGCGCCAGCCACCAGATTGTGCAAATTCAGTAAGGAGATGAAGAATCCACAGGTGGCGTAGCAAAAACCCGCAGCCCATGCGGCGCGACGATTCAGCCCCCATGCCCGTGCGAGAGCGAACATGGCCCACGGCGCTAGCAACCAATGGAGCCAAAAATGGGCGTTGAGAACCCATAGTGGTGATGCCACCAGCAGCAGCAGCCGGGTGGGATAGAGCGGTGCGGCGTTGGGATTGCCAAGCAGCGGCTGGCCCCCGCGCAGCACGTCCACCAAGGCCAGTCTTCCGCCATCAAGGGCATCCGCCAAAGACGTCGCCATCTGGAGGTGGGCGTTCAAGACATCGCGCAGGTAGAACGTCTCGTGGCCCAACGCGAGCGGCAACACAACAGCGCCGAGCAGCGCCAAGGGCGGCAGCACGAAAAGAAGGTCGCGACGGTTCATGGGGTTCGTTGGTTCATGTTGGGTTCACCCAGAGGGCTGCACACTCGTCGGCCCACGCACGCCGTGCGTCGTGAAACCATGTTTGCGCCGGAGATCTATACTAGATGCCCATGTTGTCAGCACTTCTACGCGCGATGCGCCCGGTTCAGTGGATCAAGAATGTCTTCGTCTTGGCACCCATCGTATTCGCACAGCGGGTGACCGACGCGACGGCGCTGACCCATGTAGGGGCTGCTTTCGCGGTTTTCTGCGCCGCCGCCAGTGCGATCTATCTGGTCAACGATCTAGGGGACCGCGAGGAAGATCGGCTGCACCCACTCAAACAGTATCGTCCTATCGCTACGGGTGCTGTGCCGGTCCATGTCGCTTGGGTGGCGGCGATGGTGCTCGCACTGGTCGCGCTCTCGGGGGCCTGGTTTCTGGGCGTAGCCTTTACCGCGCTGGTGGCTACCTACTTGGTGATCAACCTGCTCTACTCGAGTTGGCTCAAGCATGTCGTCATCCTCGACGTCATGGCGGTCTCGAGCGGTTACGTGTTGCGGGTTGCCGCCGGTGCCGCGGCCATTCCCGTGGTTGTCTCCAATTGGCTCTTGCTGTGCACGATCTTTCTGGCGCTGTTCCTGATCTTTTCGAAGCGACGCCACGAGCTTGTTTTGCTGCAAGGGGCAGCAGGAGCCCATCGCGAGGTCCTCAGCCACTACAGCTCAGCTTTCCTCGACCAGATGATCAACGTTGTGACGGCGTCGACGGTGGTGTCGTACGCCCTCTACGCCGTCGATGAGGCCACCATCGCGCGTTTCGGAACCGACCGCCTGGTATGGACGTTGCCGTTGGTACTCTTTGGCGTTTTCCGGTACTTGTATCTGATCTACCAAACGAGCGAAGACCGCAATCCCACCGAGACCGTGATCACCGACTTGCCATCACTGATCAACATCGCGCTTTGGGGTATCGCCGTGTTGTGGTTGACCATGGGGATGTAGGGCCGAATCAACCGACAGGGTCGCGCCGTAAGCTCACCAACAATGGCCGGCACATGCGGGCAATCGCTGCGAGCACCAGATCTACGAAGGCTACGGTCACATCTTCAGCTCTGCCGGCACTCCGGACGATGGCTGGCCGCAATCCCACCCAGAGATTAACGCCGCAGCGCTTGCCAGAACCGAAGCTTTTCTCAGCCTGTCGCGCATGGGATCCGCCGCTTCTAATTGGTCTCAGCGCTGTCGTCGTCGAACAGAGCTGAGACCAATTCGGAAGGAAAGTGCCGGGCGAGTATCAAGCGATAACGGCCATCGTCTCGCAGTCGCGCCAGGTGGGCGCTGACCTTGGCACGAAGAGGTGAGCCCTTTGGGAAAATGAACCCAAACCCCGAAGGCTCGGCCAATGAACCGGTCACGGCCAGCTCCGGATCTTCCGCGAGATAGTGAACCGCCAGTGCCGAGTCACACACCACAGCATGCGCCGCGCCCGACGCCAACGAGGCGAAGAGGGCCTGGTCTGAGTCGACGGGTAGGGATACAACGCCGTCGAACTCGGTTACCAGCTCCGCGTGATAGGTCCCACGAACCACAGCGATCGTCAGCCCGCGCGCCGTCCGATTACCGAAACGGTTCTCCCCGCTCGGTTCGATCACCACCGCCAGGGCGGGAAAGTAAGGTGCTGAGAAGTCGAGGCGCTCACTGCGCGCGTCGGTGATGGTCACCGCACCCGCGCCGATGTCGCAGCGACTCGCTTCCACATCGGCAAGCATTGCATCGATGCTCGGTGAAACCCGAACGTTGAGCACCAAGCCATCGCTCTCGGCGGCATGGCCACGCAACAGGTCGTATTCGAATCCGACGGATTGGCCGGCTTCGTCCCAGGTCCAGAAACCGGCGTTCGGCCGCACGCAAACCTCGAGCGACGGCTTCTGTGGGAATACCGCTCTACCCGACGCAACCAAAGCGACGATCAGGGTCGCGATTCTCACAATGCGCCTCATGAGACCAGATTGTCTCATCGGCAGAGATCCGAAATTGTTCGTAAAGCCTGGATCTTTTCGCTGCCTCGATGTGTCGTCCGGTCCTGCAAATCGGCCAGGCCAAACATTCTCAGTGGTGTCATTTTTCAGGCTCTCCTCAGGTAGGTGTGGGGTCTTGATGATGTGAGTAGTTGAAAACGCACGGGATTTTCTGTTCTCCTTGGAAGTATGAGCAACCGAGGAGGATAAACAATCCCATGCGCATCACTACTGTATTCCGTCGTCTTCTGGGTGTCACGAAGATGTTCGTCGAACAGGTGACGTTTCACCTACGACTTCGAGGAACTTGCCGCCTACTTCGCGCAGATCACCAACCAGACCGAAGTTCATCGTCTGCTCGGCATCTCGTGGTACAGCGTGGGCTCGATCATCGAACGAGTCGTAGCGCGTCGTCTTGATCCTGGGCGCCTCACAGGCTTGCGCCGGAACACTCGCTTACATCAAGACGCGTCTCACCAATGACCTCGTCGAAGGTATCAACGGAAAAATCAGAATGATCGCGTGACGCGCCTTCGGATTCCACTCACCGGGCTGATTTGGAACGATGCGGCTCTGCCGCGGGTCTCTCCGTGGTAACCCACGATGCTACGAGGTGCGGATCGGTCGTTGCATATCGTCTAGTGAGGGTGTCGATCGTCTCGCAAGGCGTGGCGGACGAGCGCGATGGTGCGGCTGACCTCTTTGGCGACATCGGACGGAACGTCCGGCTGAAGAGCAATGGGTTCCAGCCAGGTGAGCGCTTCTCGAAGGTAGCCGTATTGGTGCAGCACGCGGCCAGCGATCAAGCGACGGCGGGGACTTCGATCGTCTTCGGCCCAGGCGCATACGGCATCGGGAATGGTGGGGTCGCGTTGCACCGGGTCCACGGAACGGCCGGCCGCCTCGAGAAAAGTCCGCACCGCTTCGTCGAGATGGCCCGCAACCGCCAACGCGGCTGCGTGGTCGACCATGCCACCGCGTCGTTCGGGCAAGGCCTCGGCGACGGCGGTTAGGTTCGCGAGTGCTGCGTCGCCGCGCTCGAGCGCCAGTTGGACGCGGCCGAGTTGATGTTGGGCCTCGAGTGGGCCCCAGTAGCGGTTGAGCTTGGCCCCGGACTCGGTGTCGCCGAAGGCTGCAAGCCACGCGAGCGCGAAAGGGTCGCCCGGTGACTCGTCGAGCGCTGCGCGGAAGTGTTCGGCGCTGGCTTTGCCGTCGGCACGAGTGAGCGCCACCCAGGCATGAAAGACCTCGAGCGAGAGCGGTGTGGCGAGGCGATAGGGATGAAACCCGATCGCGTCGAGCGCGGTGAATCCAGCCTCCGCTTCGTCCAGCTGGCCGGCGCGCAGCGCTTGAAAGGCGCGATCGAAGGCCGCGGACGGCGATGCGGGGGGCCCCTTCGCCACGACCGATTGGTAGATCCGCTCCTGGAGGGGCATCTCGTCTTGAGACAAATAGGCGGGGCGCTGAGTATCGACCAACCAGGGCTGGAGTCCGAGGGCGTCGGCGGTGGCGTCGAGGTGCCAGGTCGGTGGTTCGCGGGCAAACGCCGCGCGCAAGGTCTCAAAGTCGTCCAGCACCTCGAAACCCCGTGCCTTCTTGTGCTCTTCCTCGCGCAGGATGTCGTTCGGTAGCAGCAAGCAAATGCCGATCAGGAGCCCGAGCACAATCGAGACACCGCGTGGAAGGCCGTGGGCCTTGGGACGCCGCAGGTTGGTTAGGGCTGCGGCCGCGAAGAGAATCAGGGCAGGCACCAGGGCCACCCGCTGGCGCGCGGAAACGTAGAAGACCAGCATGGTGAGCAATTGGCCGAAGATCAGCGCGTACAGGAGGACATTTTCTCGCCAGCGACGCGCCTCGATCAACGCACCGAGAAGCGCCAAGGTGGCGAGCGCGGCGAACGGCACGGTGGGTAACCGTAGGGTGCGGTCGAAGAGCCAGGCGGTGGCCACGTCGTGCAGTGGGCTGTTGTGAAACGCGAGCTTGAGCTTGCCCAACTCGAGAGCGAGCCACCGGCCGGGCTCGTCGCGGATGAAGGCCACGGCCAAGTTGCGCCAGTGATCGTTGACTTCGGAAATCGTCAAGTGAGGACCCGCTGTGGCCCGGGCGACTTCGCGGTAGTGACGGTGGGCATTGTCAGGCTCGTCGGTTGGCTGACGCGCCAGATCGATCACCAGCGGAGGGTAAACCGCACTGGTTCCGCGAGAGAGCGGATTGTTGCCTTCGAAGAACACCGTACCGGGATTCATGATGGGCGTGGTTATCTCACCCGAAATCCGGTGGCTTCGCCATCCCAAGAAAACGAAGGCCAGCGCGACGGGCAGCACGAATACCGCGATACGAGCCCAGCGGGAACGATGCCATAGCGGCCGTTCCGCTTCACTGCGCAAAAGAAGAAAAACGGGTACCGCGACGATCACCGCCAACAGGTTCGGCCGGGTCGCCAAACCCAGCGCGGCAGCGATTCCCGCCACGGTCGCCCATCCCGGTTCGGGGCGCTCAATCGCCACCAACAATACGGCGAGGAGAAACAAGAGCAGAATCTCCGGCTCGAGAATGTTGGTGTACACGAGGACGTTGCGGTCGAGAATATAGATCGCTGTCGCTGCGAAGGCGACGCCCAAGTAGCCACGACGACGCAGCAACACGAACAGCAGGCCTGCGACGGCTGCGGCAAGTGCCCGCTGCGCCCACAAGAGTGCGGCACTCGGTACGTCGAGCCTGTGGGCAAGCTGATGCACGCCGAGATAGAGCGGGCTGAAGTCGATCTCGCGTTCGGCATCGAGCGTGCCGTTTGCGAACATTTCGGCCGCTACTGGATACTTGACGAAGGTCGCTGCCGGTAGGGTTTGGCCCACCCAAGCGTGAACGAGGAACGCCACCAGCGCGATCCACAGCGGCGCGAGCTGTTTGGTGGCGTTACGTTTCATGGCGTCACGTTTCATGGCGTCACGTTTCATGACGTCACGCTCATGGCGCCACGTAGCGGTAGATGAGCAAAACCGGGGCGCCGTCGAGATCCCACGCCGCCACCGGCGTGAGCCGACGAAGGCAATCCGCCATGAGGGTGTTCATCCAGTCGCGGCGGGGTACGAACATGACGTAGAGCGTTTTTACCCGACTGGCCTCATTCATCGCCGCGAGACGCGTCGGTTCGATGCGTGGGGAGAATGGTGTCGTCAGATCGAGTAGCCCGATGTCGCGACGCAGTCGCTCCGGTGCCTGTAGATAGACCGCATGCTCGATCACCGGCACCGCGAGAAGGGAATCAGGCTCGGCGTTGGCGTTCAACCACGCGAGACCGTCACGGTAACTCAGGCCCCAATAGTCGCCCGCCTGCGGCGTGCCAGCTGCACGGGCACCGGCCAGCCCGCCCACGGCCCGGTTCCAGTAGGCGATCTGGAAGGGGTGGGCACGCAGGACGTCCGTGGCGGTGGTCAGCAACAACAGGCAGACAGCAGTGGACTTCAGGAGGACGGGGCGTTGTGTTGGTAGCCGACCGAGGAAGGCTGCAATCAGGGTGGCAGCGCCCAGGCCAGCGATGGCTGCGACTGCGGGGAACAGCTCCAGGAAATGTCGCACACCATCGAAGTTGACCGACGCGGGTAGCAAGTAGCGACCGAGCACCGCGGGCAACCACAAGAGCAGCATGCGCGCCAAGCGATCGCCATGCCAAGCACGTTGGAAGCAAGGGACAAGGCCACAGGCGAAGAGGCCCAGAATTACCAACGGCGTGGTGCCGAAGATCGCGCCAAGCACTGGCGCGATGCTCTCCGGCCGCGTAATGCCCTTGCGCAAACCGATGTAGCGCAAGTGCTCCGCGGCGCGACCGATGGGGTCGGGCCACAGGTAGGGCCAAGAGGCAAACAGCACCGTAAGTCCCAACAATCCAGCACCCGCCAACACCGCGAGTAGTCGACCGCGACGTTCCCGCCAGGCGGTCGGTACGGTTCCGCGGACCCAGTCGAGCGCCACCAAACCACCCGGAATGGCAGGTAAGAAAAGGGCGTTGGCTTTGCTTCCCAGCGCCAGCCCCCACAATGCGCCAGCGCCGAGTAGGCCGATTGTGCTGCCGCGTTCGTAGGCGTGCAGGAAAGCGAGCAGGGTCAACGTGAACAACACCAGTAGCGGGAAATCCTTGATGTTCGCCATCAAGTGCGCGAACACCCGCGGCATGGTGAGCAACAGACCCGCACCCAGTGCGGCGGCAACCAGCCCCCACCGGCGCGCAACGAACGGCACCCAAGCCGCGAGCAGCAGCGCGGCGAGCAGGGGATTGAGGGCATGGTAGCCATCAAAAGGATCGAGCCAACCGAAGGTGCGCGAAAGCACCGCCTGGGTCGCCGCCGCCATCATGCTGGCAACAGGATAGTACTCCCATGGGCGGTTGCGAAACGGGGACCGTTCGAGGTCAGGCGCGCGGCCCGGCGGGTAGGGATCGCTGTCGAAGTCGAGGTATTTTCGATCGAACGATGTGAAGTACGAAAAGTACCGCGCACCAAAGAAGTCTTCGCCCAGCGCCTCGTCCCAGGGCACCCCGTAGCGATCGAGCGCCGGGAATGTGACGGCCCACAGGAACAAGATCATCAGGACGGTGATCGTCCAGACATCGCGCGAGCGTGGCGTTGCGATAGAAGTCATGGTTCGCGGCGAGTGTATCGGCCTCCCAGGCCTACTGTAGCCGCAAGACCATGTGTCCACGGTCGTCTTGGAAGAGAGGTTCGGCAAGGGCGGGGTCGCCGAGCAGCTCGCGAAGCGCGGCGGGCCAGGCAATTCCCCAGTCCTTGCCGGACCACAGCACATGGTCGAAGCCTGCTTGGTGCAGGCGCAGGCGCAGGTCGCTGGGACGTTCGACGTCGCCGAGCCAATCGGCGATTTGCGACGCTTCGAAGAAGCTGTCAGCCGCGTACCGGCGTGGGCAAAAGAAACCAGCATTGGTGTTGAGCATCAGGATCTTCGCCTGCTCTGGTAGATGCTCGTCGATCCAGCGAAAAACCTCGGGAACCGCTGCGGCGCGCAAGGTCGCCGCGTTTGTCTGTTGGTATAGGCCGAGACGCTCGTATCCGGCCACCAAAACGCGCGCGTGGGTGGTCGCCGCCAGCAGCAAGACCGCTGCAACGGCAGTAGCGCCGAGTATCGGCCGCAGAGGCTGCCGGATGCGGGTAAACAGATCAGCTATCGAGATGGCCGCCGCGAGTGCCAGGAGTGGCACGATCGGGATCAAGAACCGCATCTGCTGGGAGCTGAACGCCCAGGCGACGAAGTAGACGCCCGCGACCGCCAGCGAGTGACGTACCAGCGGCCGTCGGCGTACGGCGAACAGGGAAAGTGGCAGCAGGAGCAACCACACCGTGCTGATGCGCCCGTCGAAATGCGCATAGCCACGTCCGCCTTCGGTGATCACGCGGTAGGGCAAGAGGAGGTAGTCCATTGGCGTCCGGCCCATTCCGATGGATTGCTGCCAGGCGCTGAATTGCTCGCTGAGTGCAGCACTCCAATGGTCGCCTCCCCACCACTGCCAGGCCAGCGGGTAGATCGGGTTGCCGGTCTCCACCATCGCTTTGATCAGCCAGGGAAGCCACAGGATCAACACGGGCGCGATGTACGAGACACCAAACCGGCGCACCGCGGGCAGCCCGCCGCGTCGAAGGGCGGGCAGGTAAACGACCGCGGCGGCAACGGCACCGATGATCCCTGTGACCTTGACACCGGCCATGAGGCCGCCGGAGATGCCGGCCAAGAACAGATTGGTGTCGAAAGCCGAGGGCGCTGGGCGACCATGATTCTGCGGAGTGCCGTCGATCGCACGGTTGAGCAGGATCACGGCGGCGAGCAGGAAGAATGCATAGGCGAGATCCACGTAGGCCGAGCGGAGCTCGAAGAACACCACGTCGTTGACCAACACCAGCGCCACGGCCAACCAACCCGCAGCGGCGCCCGCCGCCCGCCCTGCGGCCCGTGCCACGGCCCACAGCACGATGAGGCCAAAGAACAGGTGTACCAGCTTGGCGGTGACGAACGAGCCCAGGATCATCGCTGCCGCGAACAAGAGCTCGATCGCTTGCGGCCAGTGATCGTAGACCAGCAAGGACTGGTCGGTGAAGCCACCGTGTTCCAGGTAGAGGCGCGGTAACGTCAGGTGGTAGACATCGGCGTCCCAGGAGACGGTGGGTCCGATGAGGAGGAGAAAGGCTGGCGTGACGAGCGCCGCCACGATCACCAACGCGACGATGTTGCCCAAGGATGGCCATCGCGAGCGGAGTCCCTGTGGGCGGGTTCGCTCGCCGCGCGCCGACCACCAGCCCCACGTCCCTCCGAAGAAGGTGATGACCAGCAGCGCCAGAATGGGTTCCAGTCGTAGCAGGCCCAGTGTTGCCAAGACAAAGGTCGCGACCACCCAACCGCCGACTCCGAGTACGAGCCGGGAGAGTGGTTGCCAGGGACCCAATGTTGCGCGACCCGAAACGATTTGCTCGAGGGCACAGCCCATGATCCACACCGCGGCGGCGACGACGGCGAGAGCCGCTACCTGGCCCAGGATGTAGCTCATGGGTGCAATGCTGGTTGGGTGGTGGCCGAACGGTTCGCTGATCTGAGGCGGAGCCAGGCTAGTCTATCGCCCCAGCGCTTCCGAACGCTTCTCGGCGGAGAAACAACATGGAGTAAGCTTGTTGAGTTGAACGATCATCCGTGGCGGGGGTGGTATGTCTATGGCCGGTGAGGTCGAGGCGTCTGAGCGCCGACGCCGATCTGGTGGGCGGTTATCGACGGCGTCGTCGTTTGGGCCGGCGCTCGGGCTGAGCGGTGAGTGGGTCGAGGGGCCAGGAATGCTTGGGGTACCGACCGGCAAGCTCCTTGCGAACCTCCGGGTAGGTGTTGTGCCAGAAGCTCTCGAGATCGCTGGTGATTTGCTGCGGCCGCCGGTTGGGGGCAAGCAAGTGCAGCAGCACGGGAACCCGGCCGCTCGCGATGCGGGGTGTTTCGCGCAATCCGAAGAGCTCTTGGATGCGCACGGCCAGTACCGGCGGCTCATCTGCCCGGTAGACCAGGCGAATCAGGTTGCTGCTGGGGACCGCGATGCGCTCGGGTGCTTCCTGGTCGAGGATACGAAGCTGGTCGAAGCGCAAGGCTCCTTGCAGGAGGGGGATGATTGGAGACCGGCGCAGATCTTCGAACGAGCGCTTCCCGATCACCAGCGAAGGCAAGAGATCGGCGAGCTGTTCGTCTTCAAATGCCGGAAGGCCGAGTTCGGGCATCCAGGCCGCCAGGTTGCGCACGCGCAGCAGGAAGTTGGCGACTTCAGGTTCGTCGAGTGCCAAGGCGCGAGCGGGTTGTGCGCGCGCCGCGTCCAGCAAGACCTGCGCGGCGCCTTCAGGTTCAACCGTGCACGTCACCGATTTGAGGACCAAGTCGTGAAAACGCGTCTCACGTTGGGCCACGACCCGCTCGTGCTCGGGATCAAAGGCGGTCGTTGTTTCGGTGGTGAGGCCGTTTGGTCCCGCGACGTCGCCGAGCCACGCCACTTCGACTCCCCGCCGCGACCCGTACCAACGCTTCACGATGCACGCCGCCGCGGCCGTCGTCGAGTACGATGCAGACGAAGAGTTCCGCGTCACGAACCGCACTGGTGGGTGCCAGGCGTACCCCTCGGCCACCAACCATGATCGCGCGCGCATCGCCCGCCGCTCGCCGCCGCGCCAGGCGGTCGGGGTAGGCGGCGAGCAGGCCGCGTGCGACGGCGTCGCTACCGTTCTGAGTGGAGGCCCTGTGACTCCCGCCGAGAGTACGCTGGGCTTGCTGGACGATCTGTTGGGCCGCGCGCTGGACGAACCGAGCCCGCGCCGGCACGACGGGGCCGCCAGCGGTTTCGGCGTAGCCGCCCGTCGCCGTTTGCGCCACGGCCTCCAGGCGATCTTGCACATCGGAGTCGGCTGTATAGGCTGCTGTTGCCCGGCCGTGCACGGGCCGTTGGACGATGTCGCGTTCGGCCAGCAAGGCCGCGGCGCGCGCCGCCTGTTCGAGGGCCCCGGCTTCATGGCCAGCGAGAACCAAGCGTGCCAAACGCGGATGAAGCGGCAACTTCGCCATCTGCTGACCCCGGCGGGTGACGCCTGCGGGGCCCACTGCGCCCAGTGATTCGAGCAGGGCGCGGCCACGATCGAGCACGGCCGGATCGGGATGCTCGAACCAGTCGAAGGCGGCGGGGTCGGCTTCACCCCAGGCCATCAGCTGCAGCAAGGCGCCGGTCAGGTCGGCACGGCGGATCTCCGGCGTACCGGCGGTGGGCAAGCTGCGGTGGTCGTGCTCGCTCCACAGACGCAAGCAGTAACCAGGACGCTGACGTCCGGCGCGTCCCGCGCGCTGCTCGGCGCTGGCGAGGCTGATGCGTCCGAGCTCCAGCCGATCGAGTCCGGTGGCGGCGTCGAAGCGCACGGTACGCGCCAGGCCAGAGTCCACGACCGCATCGACGCCGTCCACCGTCACCGAGGTTTCGGCCACGTTGGTGGCGAGAACGACCCTGCGACGGGAACCGGCGCGCAGGGCGCGGTCTTGCTGATCGCCAGCCAGGTCACCATAAAGCGGTACCACGGCGACCCCCGCGGTGGTCGCCAAACCCTCGATGCGCTTGCCCGCGCGGCGGATTTCACCGACGCCCGGTAGGAACACCAGGACATCGCCCACGCAGCGAGCGAGCGCCTGGCGCACGCCGTCCGCAACCCGGCTCTCGAGCGGCGCCGAGGACGCGTGGGCGGTGTACTCGATGGTCACCGGATGGGAACGACCCGTGCTGCTGATGACCGGACAGTCGCCCAGGAATCGGGCCACCGGTGCGGGATCGAGGGTGGCCGACATGACCAAGAGCCGCAGGTCGGGACGGATGTCCAACTGCACTTTGCGCGCCATGGCCAAGGCCAGGTCGGCGTCGAGCGAGCGCTCGTGGAACTCATCGAAAATGATGGTGCCGGTGTCCTCGAGCATGGGGTCGCGTTGCAGCATTTGGAGCAACGTTCCCTCGGTGACGACCAAAACGCGAGTGGAGCTTCGCCACCGGTGCTCGAAGCGGATTTGGTAGCCGACTTCCTCGCCCACCCGCCAACCGCCTTCCTGTGCCATGCGCCGTGCCGCAGCGCGCGCCGCAATGCGTCGCGGCTCCAGCATGACGATGCGTCGAGCCGAGGGGTCGTCGGCATTGATCAGCGCTGGCGGGACACGCGTCGTCTTACCAGCGCCGGTGGCAGCGACCACGACCGCGGCATGGTGATCTTCGAGCGCTGCGCTGATTGCGGGCAAGAGGGGGTCGATCGGCAAAGGCGTGCGCCGCGCGCGGTTCATGAAGGCATCCTGCCATACCGACATCCCACTTGCCCGATGCGTCTTCCTCCACTCGCCGAGCGCAAACCGCCGTTGGTCGGCGAGGGTGAGTCGAACGGGGTCGCACGCCGTAGGGTAGGTGTGGGCGTACTCAAAACGCAGGATGAAGGAGGTGCCAATGTCGACAATCGAGCGAAAGAGCGAACCATCAGCGGATCCAGGTGAAATCCTCTCGGGTTTGACATGGATCGGTGTTGGTGTAGCAGCGTGGCTTTTTCAAGCAGGGCGCGTCGACGGAATCGATCTCGCGACCTATTGGCCCATTGCCTTGGTGCTCTGGGGTGTGTCCGAGTTCATCGCACAACCACGGCGGTCGGGCAGTGGTGGTGGATTCTTGGTGGCCATTGGTGCTTTCTTGCTGATCAACAATCTGGGCTACGCTAGCTGGCCGCTGGTCCTGGTGGCTTTGGGTGCAATGCTGGTGTGGCGTGGCTGGCGCGACGATGCCAAGCTGGACCAAGCGATGAACCGAAACGAGGAGGTGGGTCATGACGGGTAACGCAAACAGATCACGTGGGCGGGTGGGCGGACCACGGGTGATCTTGGGCCTGTGTTTGATCGTCTTTGGGGTGCTCTTTACGCTCGAGAATTTCGGTGTTGGCGACCTTCTGCGCTACTGGCCGATTTTGTTGGTGGCCGTTGGGGCGAGCAAGATCCTGTGGCCCGGAAGCCGGTCGAGCCGGACCTTCGGCTTGATCATCGCCGCTGTGGCCGTGCTGCTGTTGCTCGATGAAGATCGCCTGGGTTTACTTCGGTTCGACCTGTGGGACCTGTTTCCGGCAGTTTTTGTCGTCATCGGGGTGTCGGTACTGTGGCGGGGTCTGGTTGGCTCACGGGACCGGGAGCTGAATGAGCAGACGTCGGCACTCAATGGCGTCGCGATCCTGGGTGGCTCCAGTCGAAGCACCCAGACCGCGAGCTTCGAAGGTGGCGACATGGTGGCGTTCATGGGTGGCTTCGAGGCTGACCTGCGGGCCGCGAAGATCGACGAGAATCCCGCAGTCATCGACGCTTTTGCTTTTTGGGGCGGTGTCGAGATCAAGGTGCCCGCTGATTGGTCCGTCACGGTCAAGGGTATTCCGCTGTTGGGCGGCTACGTCGATAGCACGACCCAGCCGGAAGAACCTGCGGGCCACTTGATCGTCAAGGGCTTTGCGATCATGGGCGGCGTCGAGGTCAAGAACTGACAGGCCCTCACTGTGCATCCAATCCTCGCGCGTGGCCGTCGCCTCGGCTTGTACTTGCTGGTCTTTGCCCAGGCCGGTGGGGTACTGGCCGAGGTGATGTCACGCACCGTGGGTGTACCCCGGCTGCATGCGATCATCCTGGTGGTTCCGGTGGTTTTGGTGCACGCTTTCTCGTGCTTGGCATCTTGGTACCTTTGCCGCCGCCAGCCACTGACGGTGGCACAGGTACAACCGCTGGTGGTGTCCCATGCCGCGGCGGCCGTGTTGGGAATCGGTTTGATCTTGTTCGTTGGCTTGGGCTGGGCTTCCTGGCTCGAGCGTTGGCCAGCCTTCACAGGCAGCACCGAGCTGCTCGCGGCTGGGCGTACTTTGATTGGCGCTTTTGCTCTGGCGCTCTACTCGTTGGTCGCTGCGGTCCACTATCTCTTCATCGCACTCGAAGAAGGGCGGCAAGCCGATCGCCGTGCCTACCAATTGCAACTCGAGGCACGCGAGGCCGAGTTGCGGGCGCTGCGGGCACAGGTCGACCCCCATTTCTTGTTCAACAGCCTCAACTCGATCAACGCCCTGGTTGGCTCAGCGCCCGACCGAGCGCGCGTCATGTGTCGCCAGCTGGCGTCGTTCCTCCGCTCGACCCTCGACCAAGGGAGTCGCGATTTGATTGCGATCGAAGACGAGGTGGCGCTGGCGGAGCGATACCTCGAAATCGAGCAGGTCCGTTTTGGGTCGCGACTCGAGGTCCAGGCCAACGTCGATCCTGACTGTGTCGGATGGCCGGTCCCGGCCCTTCTGTTGCAGCCACTAGTCGAAAATGCGGTGACTCATGGCATCGCACATTGCCTCGAGGGTGGCTGCGTGCGCCTCGACACCACCTGCCGTCGTGGCCAGCTCGAGATTCGGATTGAAAACCCGTGCGATCCGGAACGGCCGCGCAGCAGGCGGGAAGGCATCGGACTCGCCAATGTTGCCCAACGCCTGCGCACTCGCTACGGGCGCCGGTCCTTGCTGAAAGTCGAAAGCGGGGGAACCCACTTCAGCGTCTCGGTCCGCGTTCCCAGCAGGGCAGCGACCACGGGCGATGGCGGCAACGACTCGAGGCCCCCGACGTTGAGCTGACGGCCACCATGGTAGTCTCGCATTTCGTTTGGACGAGATGGGTCGGTGATTCTCGCGTCTTGGTGTCGCGTGTCGCAACGGGCAAGAGGCCGAGTGGATGGTGGCGACGGGTGGTGGCGACCGACCATCGCGGCGAGGGACGTTCTGGATGACCGATCGAGAAGCAAGCAGGCAACTGGTCGCGGCGGCGGCCGATGTCCGGCGAAGAATCCGAGTGGATCGGGGCCGGGTGGGTCCGAAGTTGGCGCCCTTGCTCGCCCATATCGAAGCCAATCTGTTTGACCCGGCGCTCACCGTGGGTCGGATGAAGGTTGCGTGCGGCGTGCGCGACAACTCGATCTCGAGTGAGTTTCACGCCGCGATCGGACGGCCACCGTCGGCCTATATTGCGTCCTGCCGGATGGAAACGGCAATTCGCTTATTGCGCGACACCAACCTCGAAGTTTGGAAGTTGAGCGACCTGCTCGGCTATTCGAGCCTTCAAGTCTTCTCGCGTGCGTTTGTGCGGTGGGGAGGCATGCGGCCGAGCGCTTACCGACGCAAGGCGCGTCGTGGCATGCATGATCTTCCCGTGGCCCTTCCGCTCCCGCGCTACGAAAACAAGGCGGTGACCACGCCGCGAAAGAGCCGGCCACCGGCCGTGCCGGTGCGTGGTCTTCTGGCGACGGAGGAGTTGGAGACACTGCGCGCCCAAGCCGTTTGGGACGGTGTGTGTCGGCTGCCGGTACCGCAGCAAGCGGAGGTCTTGAGGACCGCGGCACGGCCCACCGCAACGTTGTTCGAAGTCGTACACCAGGCCGCTCGCCACGCCGGTCGCGAGGATCGGCAGGAAGGCGTGAGGATCGCCGAGTTGGCGCTCGAAACGCTACCCGTCGCCGAACCGGGTTGGGTGGACGACGCGTTGGCGTCGCTCAAGGCAAGAGCTTGGGCGTGGGTGGGCAGTGCTCGTTCGCTGGCTCGCGATGTCTCAGGCACGTGGCGGGCCTTTGATGCCGCCGAGCGATGGCTTTCCGAGAGTGTCGTCGCCGACGCACACGGAAGAGTTGCCTATCTAAAGGCTTGCGCACTCAAGCGTCAAGGCGAGCTGAAGGGTGCCGTTGAAGCGCTCAGCCGAGTGATCGAAGTGGGCTGCACGGCACCGTCAACAGCACCGTCAACAACGCTAAGGGTCGAAGTCGCCATCCTTCATGGCGGGTTGTTGCTCGATATGGAGCGCCCGGCCGCTGCGATTCCAGTTTTGCGCGAAGCGGTTGGCCTTGTTGATCAGATCGAAGATCCGTATCTGCGGTACGCGGCGGTGCAGACACATGCCACCTGCTGCGCCTATGCCGGTCGCCTTGAAGACGCTCGGCGCCAGATGCCGAAAGCCCGCGAATTGTGCCTCATTCTTGATCAACCAAACCTGTTGGCCCACACGATAGCTCTCGACGGCCTACTCGCTCAGGCCCTTGGTGATCGGCACCGTGCCGAGCGTTGTTTCCTAGATGCTCACCAAAAGTTCGCAGCGATGGGTGCTTTTGCCCAAACAGCGCTTGCGGCGATCGATCTCGGGTCGGTCTGCCTTGAAGGAGGCCGGGATGAGGAAGCCCGCGCCTATGCAGCGGGGGCACTTCGGATCTTGGCGAACACATCGCACCGCAAGGAGTCGCTTGCCGCGCTGAAGATACTGCGAACTGCAATTGAGCGCGATGCCGTGACCTTGGCTGCGTTACGGGCGGCGCGCTCCCATTTGGGGCCCTCTTTACCGGCGGCAGAAGGGAAATAGGAGCGCACCGTCAGGTCGCTTCAGCCATCGGGGTCCGGGGTGTAGTTGATTTCACCAGGTTCGACCGGCGGCTTGTTGGGGTCGCCTGGCATGGGAGGATCATCGTCCTTGGACTCAACCGGCGTCCGCCCTTTGGGAGCAATGGAAACCCAAGACAAGACCTGTTCGACCAGTGCCTGCCATCGGATCATGACCTGCGAGGTACGGATGTCGTCTGGTGATGAAGCGAAGACGGGTGCGGTGAGAAGTCCGAAGGTGCAAAGCAAGAGCGCAACGACCACGCGGCGGCTAAAACGCGACATGGATTCTCCTTCCTGGGCAAATTTTGCCCGTTCGAAAAGGGCCGCCCGGGTCGGTCCGGCCGCCCCAAAAAGATCGATCATGGCGAACGCAATCCGTAGCCCCAGGCTCGGCAACCGCGTCCGCAATGGCTTGGGTCTCGGACTTTTTACGATATCGCGTTGGCCGTCGGGGCGTGAGGGTGCCTATGAGCGTGGGATCTAGCCCCCAAGAACCGAAGCTTCGGGTCGTGGTTGTGGACGACGAAGCACCGGCCCGCGCGCTGCTGTGCGAATACCTGAACGGCATGCCCGACGTTTCGATTGTGGGGGTCTGCGCCAATGGCTATGAAGCAGTGAAGGCGGTATCCGAGAAGGCCCCAGATGTTGTCCTGCTCGATGTCCAGATGCCGAAATTGAGCGGTTTCGAGGTGGTGGAGCTGCTCACCGAGCCGCGACCGGCGATCGTATTCGTCACCGCCTACGACACCTACGCGATTGAAGCCTTTGCCGTTCACGCGCTGGACTACCTCTTGAAGCCAGTCGACCCTCAGCGCCTGACCGAGGCCATCACGCGCGCGGGAACCGCTGGTGCGGGCGCTGAATTGTCTGCGTCTTCGTTGCGTGCGGTGGCCCAACCAGCCGGACATCTCGACCGCATCCTGATCCGCGACGCCGGGCAGATTCAAGTCATCCCCACGGAACGGCTCGACTACGCCGAATCCCAAGGGGACTACGTTATTTTTGTCGTTGGCGATGCGCGTCTTCGTAAGCAACAGACCCTGAAAGAGCTGGCCGACGCCCTCGATCCACAGCGGTTCGTGCGCATTCATCGCTCGACCGTGTTGCAAGTCGACCGGCTGGACCGCCTGGAGCTTTACGCCAAAGACAGCCGTGTTGCGATCTTGCGCGACGGGACGCGCCTACCGGTCAGCCGGGCGGGTTATGTCCGGCTGCGTGAGCTCCTTTAGGGGCAGGTGTACCCCAAAACCAGCGCATCTTGAAGGCGGCATCGCGGTGCTTGGCAATGGCGGACGGCCGCCAGGGGCGACGGCCGCTACAAAAGAGGGATCGACCGGCTAGTCCACTAGGCCCACCAACATCTTTACAAATAGGCCGAGTTTGGGACAAAGGCAGCGTTTTTGCCTTGGGGGCGTGCGAAGCGTGCGTTAGATCGTTGCAGCGCAGGAGCGAGGCGCGGAGCCGTACGTCTGTACGGCGCACAAGCCGAGCGACGAGCACGCGGCGAGATGACGGGCGATCCGCGCGCCCGCTAGCGATCTTGGTTGCGACGGTGCGGCAACCCTTCGAGGATGCTGCGTCGCAACTGGCCCGGGGCCGATTCACGCGAGCACCGCTCACGTACCACGGTGAGAAAACGCCGCGCATAGCGGGTTTCGCGCGCGCAATCAGGGCACGTCTCCACCCGCTGCCTAAAGGAGATCAGCACTTCGCCATCGAGCTCGTTGTCCACGAAGAGGAAGGACAGCTCCCGAACCGTCTTGTCCCGCATCAATCATCCTCCGGCGCGCTAGGTTCCCCGTACTGGGGGTATCAACCGAGAAGGGGCGCCGCGTTATTCCGGCCAGCCTTCGAGCCGCACACGCGCCACTGCTTGATCCGTCCCAATGTGCCTATTCGGTACGTGCGGAACGGCTGCGCATTTTCTGCGGCTCGCCGCCACGGATGTACCCGTGATCCTGGGCGTATTGCAAGAGAGCGCGTTCGAGCAATCGACGGCCCCGATAGAGACGGCTCATCACGGTGCCGGTTGGTACCTCGAGAATCGAAGCAGCCTCTTTGTAGGAGAAGCCTTCGAGATCGACCAACAGGATCACCATGCGGTAGTCGGTTGGTAGATCGTCCAGCGCCTGCTGAACGTCACCGTCCATTACCTTTTCGAGGATCTCCTCTTCGGGGTTCTTACTCTTGTTCGCGTCGTTGCGAAGCACGCTCTCGAACGACTCTTCGATATCTGAGAACGCGCTTTCCTGCGGACGGCTCTGACGCTTGCGGTAGCCGTTGATGAAGGTGTTCTTCATGATCTTGAACAGCCACGCCTTGAGATTCGTCCCCTTCTCGAACCGGTCGTAGTACCGGAACGCCTTGAGATACGTCTCTTGCACGAGGTCGCGGGCATCCTCGGGCTTGCGCGTCAACCGGTAGGCCATGTTGTACAGCGCGTCGAGGAACGGGATCGCAGCGGATTCGAAGTCCCAGCCGAGCTGTGGGTCGCTCGGCGGACTGGTGTGGGCTTCGATGATCTGTTCGTTGGTCATGGTGACCCTCCTACTGTAACTTCTCCGCACAGACCATGCCAGCGGATTGGTTGATTGGGACAAAACGTTCCACGGTCCTCGCCGGCTGCGTTTCTTGCCGGGAAATACGCGGATTCGCCACCGCCCCTTGCCACCGCCATGCATCTGATGCACAATACGCCCGCTCGGGCATGAGGGCCGAGTTCTGTCCGGTCTTCGACCAAGAGTGAGCCGGAATGACATGTCGACACCTCGCCACAAGAACGAGTCGTTTCGCCATGTTGGACTCGGAATCGAATTCGCCGCCACGTTGGTGGGCGGCTGCCTGGCAGGCGTCTGGGTGGATCGTCACCACGCTACAGCCCCCTGGGGGGTCGTCATCGGAGCGACCATTGGTTTCGCTGGCGGCTTCTACAAATTCCTGAGATCGTCACTACGCGCACTCCGTGCGGCCCAAGATTCGGCGCCAAGCGGAAAGCGAAACGAGAACACTTGAGGCCATCGTGTCACCGGCCGAACGAAAAAATTTCGTCAGCTTCCTTTCATTGCTGCTCGGCGTGGCCGTGTTGATGATGGTTGCGGGCTACCTCCCGACCCGCCGATTGGGCGGCGATGCGGCGGTGTTGGCGATGTTCGCTGGCAGCGCGATCGGCTTCGTCGCTTCGCTCGCGGGTGCGGCGTTGGTACTGAGCGCACGTGACCGGAAGGGCCCGGATGTCGTGCCAGTGGCCATGGGCGCCATGGCGGTGCGCACGGGAGTCGCGCTGGTCGTCGGTATCGCGGTGTCCTTGTCCGGGTTGGTGCCTGCCAAGCCGCTTCTGCTGTGGGTCGTGATCGCCCATGCTGGGTTCTTGATCCCTGATACCCACTTGAGCATCAAGCTGCTCGGGCAGCGCGCGCGCGGAGAGAAATCATGAGTTTGCCCACGCTGATTGCGGCCAGCGATCCGCTGAGCCACGTCGTTCAGCATCCACTAAAGAAGATCCCGCTTCACCTCGAAGGGTTTTGGGCCAAGCTGGCGCCTGGCGGGGAAATAACGGTTCTCAGCGATCAGATCTCGATGATGATCGCTGCCTTTCTGCTTCTGGCGCTGTTCTTGCCCATCGTGGTTCGGAAGCGCAAGGGCAACGACGAAGTGGGACGTATGGTCCCCAAAGGGTCACGTACGCTGATCGAAATGGTCTGCCAGTACCTGCGCGACGAGGTAGCACGCCCATCGCTCGGGGCGCACACCGACCGTTTCGTCAAGTACTTGTGGACGGTCTTCTTCTTTATCCTGACGATGAATCTACTCGGGATGGTTCCTTTCGGTACCATCACGCCGCTCTTCGGTACCCACATCGGCGGTACGCCGACCACCAACATTTGGGTTACGGCGACCCTCGCGATCGCCACGCTCTTGATGATGGTCATCAACGGGTTGCGGTTGGGTGGCGTGGACTATCTCAAGCACTTCAACCCGGGTCCGGCCTGGCTGGCGCCACTAATGGTGCCGCTAGAGGTCGTCGGCACATTCGCCAAGGCGTTCGCGCTGGCCTTGCGGCTGTTCGCGGCGATGGCTGGCGGGCACATCTTGATGGCAGTGTTGCTGGGATTGATCATTTCGGCTGGACAGGCGCTGGGTACCGGCGGTGGCCTGGCGATTGGCCTGGTGATTCTGGTCGGCAGCATCGGGATCAGCCTGGTTGAACTCTTTGTCGCCTTCCTCCAGGCATTCATTTTCACGTATCTGACTTCACTCTTCATTGGCATGTCGGTCAACGTGCATCACGATGATGATCACGGCGACGCGCATGCAGAGAGTTACGGCAACCCACGGCTAGGCCGATGAGTGCCGAAACTTGATTCACGACTCGAATAACAAGACGAACCACGGCCGCAGCGCGCGGTCGTCGTGCGTTTCCCGCGATCGCCAGCGTTGGCTGGCAGTCGATCTGAACGGAAGAGACCTGACGGTAGAAAGGAAACCGTAACCATGAACAAGACTCTCGCCAAGTGGCTTCTGTTGATGTGCGTCGCCGGGTTGGCGCTGATGATCGCGCCTGCGGTGCTGGCGCAAGACGGTGCCGAAGCCGGTAACCTGGGTCGCCTCGGTGGCCCAATCGGCGCAGGCTTGGTGGTCATCGGCGGCGGGCTCGGCATCGGCCGGATCGGCGGTAGCGCTGTTGAATCGATGGCACGGCAGCCCGAAATGGCTGGCCAGATCTCAACCGCGATGTTGATCACCGCAGCGATGATCGAGGTCGGCTTCCTGTTCGGCGTGATCATCGGCTTTATGGCCCTTTGACCTCGGACGACGTGCGCGTTCGGGGTGCAAGCGGCAGCAATACCCCGAACGTGCTCCTAGACCACGAGCGCATTGCCGAGCCTGCCGCCGGTAGCGCGCCGTAGGCCATGGACCGAACATGAACCGAACGACGAAACAATCGCACCTATGGTTTCTCTGGGTGGCGACCTTGATTCTCCTGACCGCTCCGGCTCTGGCCTCTGGCGGTGAAGAGGGGAGCGGTGGCCTGTTCTCCGGGGACCTCGGCAACGCGATCTGGACCGCCGCGATCTTCTTGGGACTGCTTTTGGTCCTCGGCAAGTTCGCGTGGACGCCGATTCTCGATGGCATGAAGCAACGCGAGGATTTCATTCATGATTCGTTGGCCAAGGCCAAGGCGGATCGCGACGAAGCGGCAGCGAAGTTGGCCAAGTACGACGGTTTGCTTGCCGAGGCGCGCGCTTCGGCAACGACAATCGTCGAAGAAGGTCGGCGTGATGCCGAGGTGTTGCATGGCCGAATCGAAGAGAAGGCAAAGGCCGAGGCTGAGCAGTTGATCGAGCGCGCCAAACGCGAGATCGGCATCAGCAAGGATACGGCGATCAAAGAGCTGTACTCGCTCAGTGGCACACTGGCGACGGACATTGCTTCGCGCATTGTTCGCCGTGAGCTGACCCCGGCGGACCAGCAGCGCTTGATTGAAGAATCGATTGCCGAGCTCGGCGGTCTCGAAAGCAACTGACGTGGTCGTATGACGGCCACCGAAGTCACCGGCACCATGCCGAAACGGTGAACAACCGATGGCGAAGGTAGACGAAAAACAAGTCGCGGTCGCCCGCGTATACAGCCGCTCTTTGTTGGAGATCGCATCCACCAACGAGCAGTCCGAGTCGTTGCTCGACGAGATGAACGGCTTGCTCGAGGTGCTCGAAGCGCAACCCGCGTTTGCCGAGTACTTCAAGAGTCCGTTGGTCGACACCAAAGAACGTCAAAAGGCGATCGAACGACTGCTGCGCGGTCGCGCCAGCGATGTGCTGGTCGACACCCTGCAGGTGCTCGGTCAGCATGGACGCCTGGGGCTGTTCGAGACGGTGGTCGAGGGCTTCCGGACTGGTGTCCAGGAGCGCCAGGGCCGCGTCGACGTCGAAGTCACGACAGCGGTCCCGCTCGATGGCGACATGCGTGAGAAGTTGAAGCAGGCGTTGGTGCGGATCTCCGCGGGTCGTCAGCCGGATTTGGTCGAGCAGGTCGACCCCGAGCTGCTCGGCGGCATGGTGGTTCGCATCGGCGACCGCAGGATCGATACCACGCTGAAGAAAGATCTGAAGACCGTTCGTGCCCGGCTCGCGGATCGAGCGGCGCGCGAAATCTACGGCGGCCGCCTGACGGCGGCGGCCGAATAGCGACCTGGGGCATCCGGCACGCCCAGTGAGAGGAAAGGTCCATGAAGCTGAAAGTCGATGAGATCACTTCGGTCATTTCCGAAGAGATCAAGCAATACCGCAGCGAGATCGACGTTGCCGAAGTCGGCAAGGTGCTCGAGATCGGAGACGGCATCGCCCAGATCTATGGCCTGGCCAATGCCTTGGCTGGTGAGCTGGTCGAGTTTTCCAATGGCCAGAAGGGCCAGGTGCTCAACCTCGAGGAGAACTCGGTCGGTGTCGTCATCATGGGCGACTATCTCGAAATCCGCGAGGGTGACGAGGTACGCCGCACCGGCGAGCTGCTCTCGGTTCCCGTGGGCGATGTGATGATCGGCCGCGTGGTCGACCCACTCGGCCGGCCACTCGACGGCATGGGTGTGATCGAGACCGAGCTCCGGCGTCCGCTCGAGATCATCGCGCCCGGTATCGCCGGGCGTCAACCGGTAACCGAGCCGCTGATGACCGGCATCAAGGCGATCGACAGCATGATCCCGGTCGGTCGTGGTCAGCGCGAGCTGATCATCGGTGATCGCAAGACCGGTAAGACCGCCATTGCCGTCGACGCGATTATCAACCAAAAAGGCAAGGGCGTCATCTGCGTCTACGTCGCTGTTGGCCAGAAAGAGTCGACGGTCGTCGCCGTGGTCGAGAAGCTGCGCGAGCATGGCGCGATGGACTACACCATCGTCGTTCAAGCTGGCGCCGCCACCGCCTCGCCGCTGCAGTACATCGCGCCCTACGCGGGTGCCGCCATGGCTGAGTACTTCATGTACAACCGCGGCATGCCGACCCTGGTGGTGTACGACGACCTCAGTAAGCAAGCCCAGGCCTACCGCCAGCTGTCGCTGTTGCTCAAGCGCCCGCCGGGTCGTGAGGCCTATCCGGGTGATGTGTTCTACCTGCATTCCCGCTTACTCGAGCGTGCTGTCAAGCTGCGCGACGAATACGGCATCGTGGTGAAGGACACGCCGGAAGATTGCAAGGATCGCTCGGTTGTCAGGGTTCATCCCGAAGGGTTGAACGCTCCTGCAGACCAGCGGCCTGATGGTGCCGATGGCCTTTACCACCGTCCGGAAGGCCTCGAGAATGCCGAGAACTGGCTGGCTTCCCTCGATGACAAGGATGACCTCCGGGTCCATCACTTCCCGGACAGCGGCGGTTCGATGACCGCGTTGCCGATCATCGAAACGCTCGAGGGCGAGGTCTCGGCCTACATTCCGACCAACGTCATTTCGATCACGGACGGCCAGATTTACCTCGAGCCGGACCTGTTCTTTGCCGGCGTGCGGCCTGCCGTCAACGTGGGCATCAGTGTCTCGCGGGTGGGTGGTAACGCCCAGCGCAAGGGCATGAAGAAGCTTGCCGGTTCGCAGCGCCTCGATCTGGCGGCCTATCGCGAGCTGGAGGCCTTCGCTCAGCTCGGCACCGAGCTGGACACTACGACCCAGCGTCAGTTGGACCGTGGCGCGCGGATGGTCGAGCTACTCAAGCAACCGCAGTACAGTCCTGCCTCGTTCACCCACCAGTTGGTGAGTATCTTCGTGGGAACCAAAGGATTGCTCGATGACCTCGAGGTGGCGCAGGTGCTGCCCTTTGAGAGCGCTTTGCTTCAACACGTTGATGCCGAGTTCCCCGAGATCGCCGAGGAGATCGAAGACAAGGGTGTGCTCTCAGCCGAGCTTGCGGAGACACTCACCGGCGTCGTCGAGAACTTCAAGAAGACCTTCTTGAGCGCCGAGGTAGCCGCCTAAGCAACCCAGGCGGCCGCGGCCGCCTGGGTACCGCGCAACCAGCGGGATTCAAACGTCATGGCCAATCGAAGACTACTCGTCAAGCGCCGCAAAGCGGTGCGCAACATCCGCAAGATCACCAAGACCATGCAGATGATTGCGACCGCGCGCTTTCAGGCTGCCTATAACCGAGCGGTTGCCACCAAGCCCTACAGTGAGAAGCTGGCGGAGTTGGTGGGCGATCTGGCAAGCGCGGCCGACGGTATCGACCATCCACTGATGCAAACCAACGACGAAGCGGACCGCTCGGCGTTGGTGGTCTTGACCAGCAGTCGGGGATTCTGCGGCAGTTTCAACGCCAATGTGATGCGCGCAGCCATGGGTCACCTCGATGCGGCGTCTGAAGACGTCGACGTGCACATGGTGGGCAAGAAGGGCGTCAACTTCTTCCGTTACATAGGCCGCGAGATGGCCCAGACGACCACCGACATTGACGAAAAGCCACGATTCGAACAGGTCGAGCCGATCGCCAACGAGCTGATCGACCGGTTTGTTCGCGGTGAGATCTCCTCCGCGCACGTCGCCTACATGCGCTTCATCTCGAGCGGTCGCCAGGTGGCAGAAGTTGTCCGGCTGCTTCCGCTCGAGCCTGAGGTGGCAGACCAAGCCGGTGACGAGGCCAGTGGAGAGGCAGGGACCGCGGTGGATACCAAGACCGCTGAGTACGAGTTCTCCCCGGCCCCCGAGGCGCTGCTCGACGACCTTTTGCCGGCCAGCGTTCGCACCCGGCTGTTTCAGTGCTTCACCGACGCCGCCGTGAGCGAGCAGGTCGCACGCATGGTGGCGATGACGGCCGCGACCGACGCGGCCGGCGACATGATCAAGAACCTGACCCGACAATACAACCGCGCGCGCCAGACCCACATCACCATGGAGTTGCTCGACATCATCGGTGGTGTGAGCGCCCTCGGCTAGATAGCGGCCAGCGAAAAGCCAGCCATAAAGGACCAAACGATGGAAAACGCGAACATCGGAGTCGTTACCCAGGTTATCGGTTCCACTTTGGACGCCCAGTTCGAAGAGGATCAGTTGCCGGCGATCTACAACGCCCTGCAAGTCGAGATCGTGCGTACCGTGCTCGGTGAAACGACCCACGAAACACTGTGGTGCGAAGTAGCTCAACATCTCGGCGGTGGCCGCATTCGCGCCGTCTCTCTCGGCTCGACGGACGGTCTGTGCCGTGGCGCCAAGATTCGTGACACCGGCTCGCCGGTGACCGTGCCGGTCGGCGAGGAAGTGCTCGGCCGGGTGTTCAACTTGGTGGGCGAAACCATCGATGGCCTCGGGCCGGTCGAGACCGAAGCCCGCCAGCCCATCCACAAGGCGCCGCCGGCCTTCGAGGACTTGTCTTCAAAGACCGAGCTGTTCGAGACCGGGATCAAGGTCATCGACCTGCTGTGCCCGCTGGTGCGCGGTGGCAAGGCCGGTCTGTTCGGCGGTGCCGGTGTCGGCAAGACGGTCATCATTCAGGAGCTGATCGCTCGCCTGGCGCGTTTCCACAGCGGCTACTCGTGCTTTGCTGGCGTGGGAGAGCGGACGCGCGAAGGCAACGATCTTTGGCTCGAAATGAGAGATACCGAGATCGGCGATACCGGCAAGAGCGTCATCGACCAGACCGTGATGGTTTTCGGTCAGATGAACGAGCCGCCGGGCGCCCGCTTGCGGGTCGCGCTCTCGGCCTTGACCATGGCGGAGCACTTCCGTGATCAAACCGGTGCCGATACGCTGCTCTTTGTCGACAACATTTTCCGGTTCTCGCAGGCCGGTTCCGAGGTATCCGCGTTGCTCGGCCGCATGCCCTCGGCCGTGGGCTACCAGCCGACGCTCGGTACCGAGATGGGCGAGCTCCAAGAGCGCGTTACTTCGACCAAGAACGGTGCTGTCACCAGTATTCAGGCCATCTACGTGCCGGCAGATGATTACACCGATCCGGCGCCAGCCACGGCCTTCGCTCACCTCGACTCGACGGTGAATCTCGAGCGCTCGATTGCCGATAAGGGCATCTACCCCGCGGTCGATCCGTTGGCATCCTCGAGCCGCGTGGTGGCGCCCGAGTACGTCGGAGACCGGCACTATGCGGTAGCCCGCCAAGTCCAGCAGATCCTGCAACGCTACCGCGATCTCCAGGACATCATCGCGATTTTGGGTGTCGACGAGCTATCGGAAGAGGACAAGGTCATCGTCGCCCGGGCGCGAAAGATCGAGCGTTTCTTGTCGCAGCCGTTCTACGTCGCCGAACAGTTCACCGGCTTCCCGGGGGTCAACTGTACCCTCGCCGACACCATTCGCTCCTTCGAGGAGCTGTGCGACGGCAAGTGGGATCACCTTCCCGAGCAGGCCTTCATGTACGTCGGCGCCATCGAAGACGCGGCGAAGAAGGCCGAGAAGCTCGCCGCTTAAACAAGGGAACCCAGCATGGCTGAAAACACGTTTCACTGTAGCGTTGTGACGCCGGAGCAGGCCGTGCTCGAAACCGAAGCGCGGTCGGTCGTGTTGCCGGCGCACGACGGCGAAGTGGGCATCATGCGTGGGCACTCGCCCTTGTTGGCGCGCATGGGCATCGGTCTGCTGCGTGTCGACGCCGCCGATGGCACCAAGACGGAGCTCTTCGTCGACGGTGGCTTCGCGCAAATGATCAGCAACAAGCTGACGATTCTCACCGAGCAAGCCCGGTCACCGGCGGAGCTTGATGCTGGAGAGGCCTCCTCGCTTCTCGAAGCGGCCCAGGCCATGCCGACCAGTGACGAGCGCACGTTCATCGAGCGTCAGAACGCACTCGAGCGTGCTCGCGTGCAGCGCAAGCTGTCGGCGCGCGCTGGTGGCAACTAACCGCGACACCATCGGACCCATGGCGCGCCACGCCGCCATGGGACTCGTCGTTTTTCTGGGTCTTCTGGTCGCCTACGGCTTCTGGGGATTCTCCTACGACGACAATTTCATCACGTATCGCTACGCACAGAACCTGTCGCGGGGCGAAGGGTTGGTCTATAACCCAGCGGAGGCCGTGCTCGGGACTTCAGCACCGGGCTATGCCGTGCTGCTGGGTGCGCTGGCCTTGGTTGGGCGCCCGTTCGGTCTTGATGTACCCGCGTGGGGAACACTTGTCAGCCTGTTGAGCCTGATGGTGGTGCTTGTGCTGCTCCGTCGAGCGGCGAGGGAGGGTGAGCACGACGCCCCGGAGGTCCTGATGCTCATGGCCGCGGCGGTGGTACTGCTCCTGCCACTCACGCTCCAGCTCCTGGGTGCGGAAGGTTTCGTCGTCTTGGCACTCGTCGCCGTGTCCACGGATGCCTTGTTCCGAGCGCGTCGGCCCATCGTCGCTGGACTGCTCATCGCGGCGGCAATGGCGGTCCGGCTCGACGCTGGGCTTGCCGCCGCATCGTTGGGGCTCGTCGCGTGGCGCAGGGCGCGCCGCTTTCCGTGGCACTTCGCAATGACCGGAATCGGCTCGCTCCTGCCGTGGCTCTGGTACCTGCACACGACATTCGGGCGGGTCGTTCCACACACCCTGGAAGGCAAAACCGCACTGCGGGAAGTCCCATACACCCTCCGCACGTGGCAGTTGCTCGACAATGCGATTGGGCTCAGCGGCAGCGCGGCGTTGGTGCTTGCAGCCGCCCTTGGACTGGCCGCCGCGTACCGGTTGCGATGGCATCGGCAGCCCTCGTTCCAGGCACTTGCATTGTGGCTGGTGGGTCATGAGCTGGCTTATCGGCTTATCGGGGTTTGGTTTGCGCCTTGGTATGAAATCTATCTCTTGGTGTCAGTGAGCATACTCGCCGCCATGGGGGCGGTGTTCTGGGCTGAGCGTGGGTGGCGCGCCTTGAGACCGGTGCTGCCTGACGTCAGACGGACCGGTGCGATCACGGTGCTGGCGCTCATGTTGCTGGCGCCGATCTTGATTCAATCGGTTCGCTTTACCGCCACGAACTGGCGTCGGCCACCCGATCCCCGGGCCCAGATCTACACCGACGCCGGCCGCTTTCTGCGTGATGAAACTCCGGCCGGGTCGACTGTGCTGGCCTACGAGATCGGCGTCCTCGGTTTCGTCGCGGAGCGACCCATTCTGGACCTAGGTGCCTTGGTGAGTCCGCAGTTCGTGGCGCCCAAGTTTGCCGAAACGCGCCCCGCAGCGGCGGCTGCCGCGCATCCAGACTACATTGTCGATATCGAGACCAATCCGCTGATGCGGCGGGTGCTGGCTCACGAGGGTATCCGGGAGGACTACAGCGTGGCGGCGGTCTTCCGAGATTCACGATTTGGCGGCGGCACGGTCTCGGTTTGGCAACGTCACTGAGCCGCCAAACACCTGTGTTAGAATCCCTCGTCCTCGGCACGTGGATTCGCCCGAACCCACTCTAGCGGACCGTCTTGAAGCCGATTTCGGAAAAGCCCCTGCGCGGTAGGGCGCAGACATCAGAGCGCCGAGAAACCAAAGATGAGAAGCCTGTTGACCCGGCCCATCGTTTCCGCGCGCTCGGCGCGGGTCTACTTGCCCTTGATCCTGCTGCTCACCGCGGGTCTACTTGCCTGGCGCACGGCCCAAGTGACGGTGAACGCGGCAAGTCACCCAACGGCGGTCAAGCAGCCACGATTCCACCCCGCCACCAGTCGCGAGCCGATCGGATCGCTTCCCTTGGCGCTTGCCGAAGCGGATCTGCCCAAGGCGGTCGAGATCGAGAGTGGGCAGACGATCGGAGGGCTCTTGGGCGGCTATGGCCTGCCGCCCATCGAAGTCGCCGCCGCGGTCAACGCACTCGCTGAACATCTCGATGTCCGGCGGATTCGCGCCGGTGAGACCGGGCTCGCGTTCTTGGACAAAGAGGACCGGCTCGAGCGCCTGCGCTTGGACCGGAGCGACGGCTGGGTCGAGCTCGCGCGCGAACAATCGGGTTGGCGAAGTGCCTGGCACCCTTACGAACGTCGACTGGAAACCCGGGTCGTCGCTGGGCGACTCGACGGCGCGCTCGAAGCAGCCGTTCGCGTCGCCGGCGGTGTGCCGCAGGTGGCCTATAAGATGGCTGATGTCCTCCAATGGGACCTCGATTTCAACCGAGACCTCCGTCGCGGTGACCTGTTCGAAGCGTACTACGAGGTTCAGTATCTCGACGGCAGCGAGGCTGGGTTGGGGGATATTCTGGCGATGGTCTATGAGAACAGAGGTCGCCGACTCGAAGCGTACCGGTTCGACGATGGCTACTACGACGCCGAGGGGCGGCCGTTGCGCAAGATGTTTCTGCGTTCGCCGTTGCCGTTCTCGCGTGTGACATCTCGTTTTAGTCGCTCCCGCTTTCATCCGGTTCTGAAGGTCCATCGACCCCACTACGGCGTCGACTACGGGGCACCAACCGGCACTCCGGTGCGGGTGACAGCCGGGGGCGTGGTGATGTCGGCCGCGCGCAGCGGTGGTGCTGGCAGGATGGTCAAGGTGCGACACCCGAACGGCTACATCACGGCCTATCTCCATCTTTCGGGCTACGCTCAGGGCATCCGCTCCGGTAGTCGCGTCACCCAAGGTGATGTTATTGGCTACGTTGGCTCCACGGGCTTGTCCACCGGACCGCACTTGGACTACCGCGTTCAACGCAACGGTCGGTGGATCGACCCGCTGAGCATTCAGGAGACGCCAGCGGAACCAGTACCCGAAGAGCGGATTATTGCGTTCCTTGCTCACCGTGACCGCCTGCGCCGTGAAATGACCGCGAGTTCCCGCGTGCCACAGCTGATCGCCGATGCCGCGGCCGATACGCCGCGCATGGCTGGCGGCCGGTGATCGCCTCGGCGGTATGAAGGGCGCGCACGCAAGCACCTGCTGCCGCGTTGACCTGGCGGGCGGCACCCTCGACATTTGGCCACTCGGCGTCATGCACCCCGGTGCCGTTACCGTGAATGTCGCGCTCGGTGTCAACGTTTCGGCCTCGGTGCAGCCGCGGAAGGGTGAGGGTTACCGGGTCGTACAAGGCGACACGGTGGTGGTGGCGGACGACCTGCCGGGCCTTGCGGGTCGGGAAGAAACGCGTTTGGTGGCGGCGGTTGGCCGGGCGCTTGACCTCCCGCCTGCCGACATCGAACTGGCGAGTGAGTCGCCTCGCGGCGCTGGCCTCGGCGCCAGCTCAGCTGTGGCGATCGCGCTCATGGCCGCGATCGACCATGGCATGGGTCGGCCATTGGCCGATGTCGATGAGCGTGCGGTCCTGGTGCGAGACCTGGAGGCGGCGATGATGCAGCGGCCGACCGGGATCCAAGATCAATATCCACCCTTGTTGGGTGGTGTCCTCGCCCTACGGTATCCGCCGGGCGGCGTTGCGGTCTCGCGTCTTGCGGTCAACCTCGATGCGCTTGGCGCTTCCCTGCATGTCGCCTATTCCGGGCACAGTCATATTTCGGGAGATACCAACTGGCAGGTAATTCGGCGGCGTCTCGACGGTGATCCGGTGACCCGAGAACAGATGGCCGGTATCGTCGAGGTCGCGGCCGAGATGGCTACGAGCCTGACCGCGGGTGATCTCCCGGCCGCCGGCCGGCTACTCGACCGCGAATGGCAACACCGGCGGCAATTGGCAGAAGGCGTTTCGACCCCCGAGGTCGAAGGTCTTCTCGACGCAGCCCGCGCAGCTGGGGCGTGGGGTGGCAAAGTCTGCGGTGCTGGCGGCGGCGGCTGTGTGGCGGTCTTGGCCCCTCCGGAGCGGCGGAAAGCGGTCGCCAATGCACTCCGCGGCGCGGGTGGTGAGCCACTCGACGCCCGCCCCGTGGCCAGCGGGGTCGAGGTCCGCCTGACTTGAATCCGCGCGTCGTGACCGGATTGGCTTTGGCCTTGGTGTTGGGGCTTCAGCTTGCCGCGATCCATCGCCAGTCTCTGAGTGGCGACGGCGCCTATCACTTGATCGCGGGCCATCAAGCACTACGATACGGTCAGAATTCGCTCAACCTGGAACATCCGCCCCTGGCCAAAATGGTGATGGCGGCACCGCTGCTCTTGGAGCCCGAACCCTTGCTGCCAGCGATCGGTGTCGATGAGGCGTTGGCGGCGGTGGAAACCATCCACGAGGATGGAAACCGCCTCCGGCGGATAACCGTACGTGGGCGCTACCTGAACCTTCTGGTATTCGTCGTGCCCCTTTTCGCAGTTTGCTTTCTCTGGGCACGTCAGCTCACCGGTAGCCGCGCGGTGGGGATCGTTCTGGTGTTGCTGGTGGGCTTGTCGTTTACCGTTGTGCCCAATCTCGCGCTGTTGCAAACAGATGCGGCCGTTACGCTGGCGTTCCTGCTGGTGCTGTGGATTGTTGGTAGCGTGGGCTGGCAAGAAGGGCGCCCGGTCTCGGCGCTGGCTTTGGGGCTGGCCTGCGGATTGGCCATTTCAAGCAAGTTTTCCGGCGTGCTGGCCGCGGCGCCCGTGTTGGTCGCACTGCTCTTGGCGTATGGCTCGCATCGTTCTTGGCGTCGCAGTGGACTGGCTCTATCGTTGATCGGCGTCGGTGCCCTGTTCGTCCTCGAGATCAGCTACGCCGCGGCCAACTGGCGCTATGACCCAGCCACAGGTCGCGAGACCATCTCACTCTATACCCAGAATCGGGCGACGCTGGTGGTGGACAACGAGCTGGCATCGTTCGAAAAACCCCTCTTGTCCGTCGCGGCGATCGACCCGCGTTTGGCCCAGTGGTTGACTGGGCTATTGGGGGTTCGCGCCCAGAATGCGATCGGGGTGTACCCGTCGTATGCTTTTGGCACCGTGCAATCGACGGGTCGCTGGTGGTACTTCCCGGTGCTGGTGGCGGTCAAGACGCCATTGGCGGTGCTGGTGGCAATGGGATGGTTGCTGGCGACCACGGTTCAACGCAGGCGAAAAACGGAGGATCGATTCAAATCGGATACCTTGTGGCCTTCTTGGCGAAGGCTGGCGCCTGCGGTCGCATTTCTGGCCGTCTACCTGGTGACCGCGGTCACCTCGAACTACAACCTCGGCGTGCGTCACCTTCTGCCGGTGCTGCCGATTCTTGCCCTGCCCCTGGCTGCGTCATTGGCGAGGTGCAGGCGTTGGGCGTGGGGCGTGATCGCCGTGTTGGCCATCGAGAGTGTGCTCCTTACACCATTGTGGATGGGCGCCACGAACACCTGGTGGCTGGGCGAGCACAACCCGACCCGATTCGTCTTTTCGCACGGCAATCTCACCTACCGGCAGAACTTCCTCACCCTGGCCGCGGTCACCCGGTCGAAGGGTGTGCTGAACCTAAAGGTGATCTACCCCCCGCTGGGGGATGCTGTGATCCAGGCCTATCTCGACGACGCCGAGATGGTCGAGATCGGCCAACCGCTTCAACCTGGGTGGTACGCGGTGAGCGTTTTTGCAGAACAGATGATCCCCGCCTTGATGGCGGCACCGCACGGTACGGTTTATGGGCAAGATGGGCTGGTGACACTGGCCCGCGCGTGGTTGCCTGTCTGGCAGGCCGTGGCCAGGGGTGAAGATCATGGCTATGTTGCGGGTACGTTTCACCTCTACCACCACGAAACCCCGCCCCTCGTGGCACCATTGACACCATGAAACGCTCCGCGATCTGCGCGCTGGTGGTGGTGTCCGTGTTCGGGTGTTCCCGAACAGTGCCGACCCCGCAACCACGAAACCTCTTGATTGTCTCGGTCGACACGTTGCGGGCCGATGCGATCGGTATCGCCGGTGGTCGCGCGAAAACGCCTAATATCGACGCCCTGCTCGAACGCGGCACCTACTTCCGCCAAGCGATCGCACCGATTCCCCGCACCACGCCATCGCTTGCATCCCTGTTCACCGGGCTTTGGCCAGCACGACACGGCAGTCGCGAGGTTGGGGAGCCGATTCGTGATGAAGTCGCGACGCTGGCCGAGCTTCTGCATGCCCAAGGACTCGCCACCCTGGCGACCAGCACCAATGGATCCGCGGGGCCCAAGCAGCGCTTTGATCGCGGGTTTGATCGCTACGTCACCTACGAGCAGCTAATGGCCAAGCATGGCGATCAGCTCTACCGAGACCTAACAAACGTGCCAGCTGATCGAGGTGGTTGGGCGAGTGCCACCACCGGCGCTGCCCTCGAGCTATTCGAGGGCCTGGGCGACCAACAGCCCTTCTTTCTGTGGGTCTTTTTCTTTGATCCGCACTTCCTCTATCGTCCGCCCTCACCTTGGCAAGATGAGGTGGCTGCCGAGCGGTGTTGGGCGCTTTACGAGGCATTTCAGGACCGGCGCGAGGCGGCTGGTCAAGTCTTTACGGATGTCGAAGGCGTGTCGTCCGACGCCCTCGAAGACTGCAAGCGGCTCTACGAGGCCGAAATCGCCTACGCCGATCACGAGATTGGCCGACTGCTCGACACCCTCGAGAAGAGCGGGCGTCTCGACGACACGTTGATCGTCTTTGTCGCCGACCACGGCGAGAACCTCGGCGAAGGAGGTTTGTTCTTCGAGCACGGCGACAACACCCACGACGCTGGCATTCGGGTACCGCTCGCCTTCATCGGCCCCGGCGTGGCGTCGGGCGTACGTGACGATGGTCCGGTCAGCCTGGTCGACATCGTGCCGACCGTTCTCTCCATGCTCGAGTTGGATGAGCCTTCGAGCCAAGATTGGGACGGGATCGACCTGTCCAAACGGCTACGGCCGGAAGCGGCGCCGCGGCGAAGGGACCTCGAGCGCATCGTCTTTGCCGAAAGCGCATCGGCGTTGTGGAACGAAGCGACCGACGCCGTCATCACGGGCCGCAACTGGTGGCGAATCTGTATCAATGGCCCCCGGTACAGCCTGTGCGAGATTCCACGCAGCCAGCCAGGCGAGTACCTCCTTTACGATCATGTGGTCGACCCCAAACTCGAAACCGATATCGCCGACCAGCATTCGGACGAGGTGAGCGCGTTGGCCGCACTGTGGGACCGGTGGCCTCCCGAGTCGGCCCGTCAACGGGTGGCCCGTACGGCACGATTCAAACTGGTTGAATCGCCGCGCCTAGAAGGTGGCTACGACCGTCGTTTGGTCGACCTCGAGAACGATCCAGCGGAAACGGGCGACGTTCGGGATCAACACCCTGAAGTCCTCGCTCGCTTGGGTGCAGCGCTCGATGCATGGACCGCCACACTGCCCGCCGTCAACGCACCATCCCTCGACCCCGAGCTGGAAGAAACCCTGCGATCCTTGGGCTATATTCGGTAGGTCGCGATGATCGTCGAATCAGATGTAGCCGAGGGCTCGCAGGTTGTCGAGCAACGCGGGATCGATTTGTCCCGGGTCCAGTAGGCGCAGTGGGTGCTCCTGCCGCCATCGACGCACCAGTCGGCGGTAGCGTGCGGCGATGGCCGGTTGGTCGGCAGCGAGATTGCGCGTTTCGTGGGGGTCGTTGGGTAGGTGGAAGAGTTCCTCGCCATCTGCGGAAATGAGGTACTTCCAGGTCCCGTCACGTGCGCCGACCAGCTCATGTGCGGCCCGAATGGGCTGTGTCGCTTGGCCACCGACCGTGCGAAGGCGGTCGAGAACCTTGCCGCGTTCGACGATGTCGAACTGGCGGTACAGCGGATGCTGAAGGAAGACCGGCTGGGAATCTTGTTCCGCGAGGACGTTGCGCCCGCGGAATGACGGTGGCGAGGGCAGGCCCGCGAGGGCCAACACGGTGGGGGCGATGTCGATCAGTGAGACCGGCTCCTCGTAGCGGCCGGCGGTCAGGTGCGCGGGATAGCGAACCATGAGGGGAACCCGTGTCGCGCCGTCGTAGAGGCAATTCGAGTGGTCGAAGTACGTGCCGTTGCCAAAGCATTCGCCGTGGTCCGCGGCAATCACCAAAATGACATGGTCGAGATCTACAACGCGTCCAACCGCGTCGAGCAAGCGTTCGAGCCAACGATCAACGTGAGCGACCTCGCCAGCGTAGAGTTCCTTCGCCCGAACCACGACGGGCGCAGGGAGATCCCCACCATTGCGGTCGGCAGTTTTGAGCAAGGCCGGCCACGCAAAAGTGGGCCACTGGCGGCGGACATCTGGGGCAGCAGCAGCGGTGCCCTCGTGGTGAGCCGGCGGCTCGTAGGGCATGTGGGGGTCGAAAAGGTGAAGCCAAAGGAAGAACGGCGATTCGGTCTGGGCCAACCAGGTCAGGGCTTGGGGTACCACCGCGTCGGCAGGTCGCTGCGGCGCGTCTTCTGGGCCTTCGAATGTGTCAAACCCGCGTGCTGCGCCGGTTCCCTCGCCCAACAAGGCGCAGCCAGTGAATCCAGCCGTTGTGTACCCTGCCTGACGCAGCGTCTCGGTGAGCGTTGCTACATCGGTCGGCAGCGAAAAGGTATTGCTCAGTACACCGTGTTGGCGGGGGTACTGGCTGGTGAACAACGAAAAATGGGCCGGCCTGGTTTCCGGCAGTGGGGTCACCGCATTCTCGAAGACCAGGCTTTTCGTTGCCAGTCGATCGAGCCGGGGCGATGGTGACGGATGGGCTCCGTATACGCCGAGCGCGTCGGCGCGCAAGGTATCGATCGTTACCAGAACGATCGGCACCCCATCGCTGGAAGGCGTCGTAGCAGGTTGGCAAGCGACCAGCAGCAATACTGCGAGGCCGAGGGCGCGGCGACGCATGACTCCGTTACCCCCGGTCTCGAATCGCGGCGGGCTAGCCAATCACCACGTTAGAGCGAATGCTCTTTGTGGTCGTCTTCCGACGGCGTCTCGGTGCCAGTGCGCTGAGCGTGCTTGAAGGCAACGAAAGCCTCGATCTCGTTGCGCGCACCGTCAGACAAGCCGTCGAGCTTGCGGACAAGCTGAACATCGCGTGGGGTCAAAGACTCCTTTGTGACGTCGTCGAAGAACTCGCCAATACTGACGTTGAACTCCGCGAGGATCTTGAACAAGGTGTCGAGGCTGACACGATACTCACCCTTCTCCATGCGCGAGAGATCCGACTGTTGAATCCCGATGCGCGAAGCGAGTTCGGTTTGTGTCAGTTTGCGTTCTTTGCGGAGCCGTCGAATACGGGGCCCCACGAGTTGGACTTGCCGAATCTTGTGAACGAAGGCCATGTTCGCTTGCCTCCTTGGCGCGGATGATGAGGTCGAACGGCCAGAGCCAAAGATGCTACATGAGCATCGATGATATGTCAAGCCGCAATCAGTGGCCGCGCGCACGCGCTTCGAGCATCAAGAAAGCCGCGTCAGCGTCAAGATCATCGTTCAGCACGATCGTCCGTAGTGGCGCCCATCCTTCGCCCGCACTTTCGTAGTAGGCGACGCCACCGTCGATTTCCCAGCCGATGATCACGTCCTTGCCGCGCTCCGAAAGGAAAAGGCGCGGTGATGGCCCGATTCCCTCGGGTGCCTGGCGCACCGACTGGACGGAAGCCTTGAGCAGGTGCCGACTGTCAGGGTTGTCTGGGCGCTCGATTTCCAAAATCTCGTAGACGTCCTGATCCAGCATGCCGATGGCACCAATCTTGACGCCGCCGTTGATGATCTGGAGGCGGGCCTTGGTTGCGACCGCGTCGAGCCCAGCCGGTGTTTGTGGCGCGTCCGAGGATTCGAGAGCACTGCGGGCCTGGGCGGCAATCGCGGCCAAGCTTGCTGGGTGGAATCCCATCTCGGCACCGCGGGAGAGAATCGCGAACTCGGCCGCGGCGGGGTCGCTGGGATCGAGAACACCGTTGATGATTTGAATTCGCGCCCAATCCGCAAGGCTGTCGAGCTCGCCCGGAAGCACTTCGACCTCCACCGTTGCCAGCTGCTCGCCTTCAGTCGACAAGAAACCGACCATGATGGTCCGGTCGTTCCAACCGCGTTGGATGCGCAGCGCGGTGTGGGGCTCGGTGAATACGGGGTCGCCGGTCGTCGGCAGGAAGTTCGACAGATTCCAGCTCGGCATCCACGACAGATGGCGGCCGTTCTCGATCACGATTGGCGTGTACCACTTGCGGCTGCCGGCGGCAGTCTCCTCCCACCACGATATGTGGAGCGTCACCCGCTCGAAGGTTTCCGGTGGCATTGGAGGCTCGAACCGCCTCCAGTTGTCGCGGGTGACGACCAGCTGTGGCGCTGCCTTGCGGGTGTAGGGGTTGCCGGTGATCTCCAACACCGAACTCCAGCCATCGCTGGTTGTGTGGCTGGCAAGGTGGAGCACAGCGTGAACGTGATTGGGCAAGCCTTCCCACAGCAGGTAGAGGGTGCCGGTGGGCTTGTCGAGCATGAGCGACGGTGCCACTTCGGCAGCCGGCGAGGTGGTCTCGGGAACGAGCCACAGCTCGCGCTCGCCTTCCGCGTGATTGATCTCGAGTGCCAAAACGACATGGTCAGCGCCGGTGTCTTGGCCGTCCGGGAAGAGATCGCCGTACGGGCCGCTGAGCACGCGGTAGATCGAGCCGTCGTCACCGAGGGCGGCGGTGGTCGAGGTCGCTGCGTTTACGGGTGCCAGCAGTGCAAACGACACCGTGAGGGCCGAGATGAGGCTGGTTCTTGTTCGCGACATCATCATGCCCTCAGGTTGACGATCTGACGAAGCTCGAAAGCGAGCATGACGTCGCCAAGCTCTGGTTGGTCCGGATAGAAGGTTCTCTGAAGTCGCGAGAAGCAAGTGTAGGCGGCCGCGGTATCACCCGCGAGGCGCTCGGCTTCGCCGAGCATGAACAAGGTGTTCTTGAGCAAGTCGCGGTCGTCCGTTCGCTCAGCCAGCTCGAGGGCACGATGTCCGTGACGACGGGCACGTCCGGGGCGCTCGACTTGTACGTAGGCGTGGCAAAGGTCGAGATGGGCCCAGGCACAGTAGTGGTCAGACTTGGCTTGCCGAAACTGCCGGAGGCTAGCGAACGCGAGCTGGAACGCACGGCGGTGGTCATTGAGAACACTCAGGCAGTAGCCCAAGTTGAGCTGGATGGCGGCCTGATAGAAGGCGAAGCGGTCGTCATGCACCAGGGCGAGCGCTTGTTCGTACTCTGCAGCGGCTTCCTCGAAGAAGCTGTCACCGAGCAGGCAGTTGCCGCTTTGGTTATGGGTCGAGGCCCGCCAGATGGGATCCCCGCTGGCCAGTGCGTGGTCGCGTGCGACCCGGGCGTAGAACAGGCCCTTCTTGAATTCTTTGGTTAGCTCGTAGGACCGGGACAAGTTGTCAGCGGCGAGGAAAGCGCTTTCCACACACGAACGACGCATCAATATCTGACGCAGAGGGCCGCGGGCCTCGCGATAGTCACCGAGCGTGATGGCCGCGGAGCAGCGACTGCACATCGCCAAGTCAATATCGACTCGACTGCCACTCGCCTTGGCGTGGGCGAGCGCGGCGTTCGACAACGCCAGGGCGTCTTCTGCCCGGCCCGCGAGCTGGGCCTCGCGCCCGGCGCGCCGGAGTTCGTCAAAAGAGGCTGTCGGTTCGATAGTGAAGGTGTTCATGACTGGGTGCGTGCCAGATCGTCGCTTGGACGGCCGAAGTGGCCGGGTTTTCAACGATTCTATGTCAAAATGGCAAAATCGAACAAGGTAGTCGAGTTGATAACTCTCTCTCGCCCAGCCTCACTTGTCAAACCCTCGTCAAACACCGACACCGCCTGCGACCCGGTCCAGGGTGACCTGTGGTGAAAATCGCCCTATAATCCGGCGCCGCTCACTCCACCCGCCGCCCTCCCACGGGCGATCCCATTCAGGCCCATTTCAATGCCATGTGGAAACACGCTTTCTTACTTCGTGAACTCGTAAAGCGCGATTTCAAATCGCGCTACGCTGGGTCGTTGTTCGGGTTCTTGTGGTCTTTCGTGATGCCGTTGTGGCAACTGGTGTTGTTCGCCTTTGTCTTCGCCACGGTAATGAAGATTTCATTGGTTGGTGAGCGCACGGAAAACTTCGCCATCTTTCTCTTCTGCGGTTTGCTGCCGTGGATGGCCTTCAACGAAGGCGTCCAGCGGGCTTCCACGGCGGTGACCGACAACGCCAGCTTGGTGAAGAAGCTCACCTTTCCAGGCCACTTGCTGATTCTGACGGTGGTACTGACCGCGCTGCTGCACGAAGCCGTCGCGGTCCTTGTTTTTACGGCCTATCTCGCCAAGGCGGGTCAGCTGAGCTACGCGACGTTGCCGTTGCTGTTGGTGGCCGTTCCGCTGCAGGTGGGCTTCACACTCGGCCTAGGCCTCTTGCTCTGCACAGCCCACGTCTTCTTCAGGGACACGGTTCAGGTCGTAGGCATGATTCTGCTCGGCTGGTTCTACCTGACGCCCATCGTTTACCCACTGTCTTTGGTTCCAGAACGGTATCAAGGTTGGGCGGCGCTTAACCCGCTGAGTGTTCTGGTCGCGCTGTACCGTCAGGCCTTCCTCGGTGACCAACTAGCCCTGCCGGCGGGGACGGGCACTCTGGCATTGACGACAATTTTGGTACTGTTGGCTGGCGGCTGGCTCTTCGCTCATTTCAAGCCAGCCTTTGTTGATGAGCTGTAGTCGCGGCACCTCGCCCATGGGCCGCGCAGACAGCCTCAGCGGGTGTGAAACACCGGCCAAACTTGGATCGATTCTTGCTCCCTCGCCGCGGCACCACGAAACGTCGCTGCGCTCGCGCGGGCCGTTTGGCTTCGCGACCGGCCGCGTGCGAGTCTCAAACGAATGTTGAGGAACTGTCATGAAGGTAGTCCGTACGTCATTTCCATGCTGGGCCGGTCTTGCCACCGTTCTGGCGTTGGCGGGTAGCGCGCTCAGTGCGCAGACCATTCCTGGGGTCACCGATCGCAAGCCGACCCCGCCCCCACCCGCCGCACCCGTGCCAGTGCCCAACGCACCTACTGCGAATGCGGGAGATCCCGGAACCCCGGTAATCGATCTCGGCAATTTCGATGAGCCGGAAGACGGCAAGTGGTTGACCGATCCCTTGGGGCGGCAGTACTTCGTCAAGTCCTTGAAGAAAGAGATGGTTTGGTACAAGCATGTGGACAAGGAAACGATCCGGCTACGTGGTGGTCCGTGGTTCAAGCTCGCGGATGAAGACGAAACGACGCTCTACTTGAAGATCTACAAGCGTGGCCATGGCGGTGGTGAAGAACGTCCAGGACACCAAGAGCCGACGGCCGAGGAGTTCGCGGCCAACGCTGCGGAGTACAAGATCGAAGCCGGAACGGTCGATCGTCTGCAATTGGTGCCATTCGACCAGGGCCTACCGCGGGTGGGCCTGTGGCGCCACGGCTTCGACCTTGCCGACATGAACGGTGACGGTGACGTGGACATCCTGCATGGTCCACCACGCCGCGGCGGCGGCGGCCCTCAGATCTTCCTGGGTAACAGCAAGGGCCAGTGGAGACCCTGGAACACGTTTCAGTATCCCGGAGCGCCGTACGACTACGGCGACGCGGCGGCCGCGGACTTCAATGGCGACGGCCATATGGACATCGCGTTGGCCATGCACCAGAAGGGAATGGTGGCGATGGTTGGGGACGCCGATGGCAAGTTCGTCCTGTGGTCGAAGGGCCTCGAGGTCGAAGGGCTCAACTACAAAGGCAAGCCAGCCCTGACGTCCCAAGTGATCGAAGATGTGGATTGGGATGGAGACGGCGATATCGACATTTTGGTGCTTGCCGAGGGCCCGCGCGGTCTCGAGCACATCAGCCTGGCTGGTGGTTACGGCCGCGCCGTCTACCTGAACCAGGGCGACGGCACCTGGGTCAAGTACCTTGACGATGCCAAGGTGTTCGGCCAAGCCATGGCGCTCGGTGACTTCAATCAAGACGGCCGCCCGGACTTCGTGGTTGCGAGCAGTGTTGGCGGCTTCCGTGACGTGGTCGCCTACGGAACCGAGGAAGGGCGTTGGCGCAGTGGTGATATCGAGGTCATGCGTCGCGGCCTCATCTGGGCCGTAGCCACCGGCGACTTTGATGGCGATGGTCGAACGGATGTCGCGAACACCTACTACAACACGGCTCTGGGAATTCGCCGGGCTGGTATTGATGTCTTGCTCAATCGCGAAGATGGCTGGCGTCGGATACCACTGTTCGTAACGGAGAAAGAAGAGCACGGCCTGGTTCATATGCTCGCCATCGGTGTTGGTGACCTCGACGGAAACGGTGCCCAGGACCTCGTCGCGACATCGCGCGATGGCCAGCTTTACTCCTTTCTTGGAGACGGCAAGGGTGGATTTGATCGAGAGATCGAGCTGGCGCTCGAAGTGCCCCGACTCGACTGCCAAGGGAGCCACATCATGCTGCACGACTTTGATGCCGACGGACGAGACGAGATCGTCGCCAATTTTGCAGGTGAGAAGTGTCCCAGTGGCGGTAGCCTGAGGGCGTGGCAAACAGAACTGCGTGCCGAGCCAGACGCTGCTCCCTAACGGACACATGCCGACCTGCCTCTTCTCATCTCCTGAGGTTGCTTGACTTTCCGCGACGGCGTGCTAGTGTCTCCGGGTTAGCAAGTCCTTAATCGGAGGTGATGTCGACCTTTAGCGGACGGAATTTGTTCTCCTGAGCGTGTCTCTGCGTGTTGCAGAGGCGAGCTTGACACTAAGAATGAATGGAAGTAGGAGAATCTTCATAATGAAGAGGACCATCCTGATTCTTGCCTTGGTCAGCCTTGTTGGCCTTGGCGGGCAAGCGTTTGGCGAGCTGTGCACGATCGATAACGTGCCGGCCGCGACCTTGCTGATTCCGTCGTTCAAGGTTGACGTTTCACCCGATGCATGTGCGAGTCGGACAGGTCTCACGACCTTGTTTTCGATCAACAATGCTTCGGCCGCGCCACAGATCGCGCACGTCACCCTTTGGACGGATCAGACTGTACCGGTACTCGATTTCGACGTGTACTTGACCGGTTACGATGTGCAGACCATCAACCTGCGCAACATTTTCTGCGACGGCCAGCTGCCGCAGACCGGTTACGGCGTGAGCCCCAACGGCACCTGCTCGGATCCCGGCGTGCCGTTCCCGAGCTGCAACAACTCGGCCACCCCTGGTGGTGGTCCGAACTACAGCAACCCCTTCTCGGGCGCGTTGATCACCCTCATGCAAGAGTGGTTCACGGGTAAACCGTCGAGTGCCTTGGGCACCTGCGCTGGTTCCGGTCAAAAGCCGGATGTGGCAATCGGTTACATCACGATTGACAACACCACCGACTGCTCGCTCGATTTCCCGTCAAACCCGGACTACTACACGTCGGGTATCCTGGGATTCAACAACGTCCTTTGGGGCGACTATTTCTACCAGGATCAGGCCAACGCCTTCGCGCAGGGCTTCAACGCCGTGCACATCGAGGCTGATAACCAGGCCTTTGTCCCGGGCGACCACACGTTCTACGGTCGCTACAACGGCGCCTCGGCTGCTGATGGCCGTGAGCCGCTGGGCACGACCTATGCAACGCGTTTCGCCCGCGGTGGCGCGTTCGACGGCACGAAGCTGAATATCTGGCGTGAGGCCGATGGTTCCAGTGCTTCGTATGCCTGTGGCGCCGCCGGTCCTGGCTGGTGGCCTCTCGACCTCGCGAACCAGACCGGCAAGGGTGCCGTGATCGCGTGGAACGAGTCTGAGACGGTCTGCGAAATCGTCCCGGATCCGGGTCCCTCCAATCCGTTGCCAGACGAAGAAATCGGTGTGTTCATCCCGAACGAGGTGAATCATTGCGAGGTTGGTGTGCCACCGAGCAACCCGAACTACTGCAACATTGAGGTTTGCGACTTCGACTTCGGTTGGATCTACGTCAACTTGCAGGCGAGCGCGAGTGCGTACGGTGACAACATCACCCAGAACTACGTAACGACCATCATGTCCGCTTCGGGTCTCTACAGCGTCGGCCTCGACGCGTTGAGCCTGGATTCGGCATGCAGCCCGACCATGGTCAACCCGTAAGGGAATCACGATCGTTCTGAGAAGCCGAGAGGGTTTAGGCCCTCTCGGCTTTCTTCTCTTTGGTTTTTCTTTTCTATATTCCTTCCTTGTGCCGGGCCATGCGGCGATTGCTCCGTGGTGCGCTAGCTCCCCGAACCGTCACATCCAGGTCGAGTTCCCCTCACGAACCGATCATGGGCGGTCAGCCCCAGTAAGCTCTACAACCAAGGTTTCTGTGTTCGAGGAGGTAGCTCACATGTCCCGCAAGCTCGCCAAGCGCGCGTATTCCCCGGTCAAGATCGGGGTGTTCGTGTTGATGGTCGCGACGTTCGTCGCGACGGTACAAGCGTTCGATCCCAACAAGACGCCGGCATCGCCCGTCCCCGCCTCGCGATATCCACTGGGAGAATTGAACCCCGTCGATA
Organism: Candidatus Multivoradales bacterium; assembly: GCA_965250305.1. Classification (GTDB taxonomy): domain Bacteria; phylum Acidobacteriota; class Thermoanaerobaculia; order Multivoradales; family J023; genus J023. The sequence continues at coordinate 1,254,981 of CBDFNS010000020.1, forward strand.
TCCTCGGTGACACGACGTTCTTCAACGTCAACAGCAGTGAGCCCTCGACCCAGCCTTTTTATTTCGACGTCGACTCTGAGTCCGGCGCGAGCAAGGACTGGCTCTTCGCGGCGACGGGTCGCGGCATGGAAGTCTGGGACATTACCGACCCGGAAGACCCCGATCTGATGTCGTTCTCGTACGGCGTCACCGAGTTTCCCTTCTGGGGATTTTCCGATACCAACTTCTTCATCAAGGGTATCGATGCACCGCCGGGCCAGCACAACATCGTCGCCATGTCGGCGATCGACCTCGGTATGTTGATTTGGGACACTACCAATAAGGGAAACCCGGACGTTTACTATCAGGATCAGGGCACGGTCGACATTCGGCAGGTCTGGGCGATGCGCACGACGGGGGGCATCAACTACGCTCTCGGTGGCGATGCTGGAAGCCAAGGTGGCATCAAGGTCTACGATATGGACCGCGCTGAGAGCTTCAACGGCTGCCTCGAGAATAGCGTGGTGTCGATCAACTGCTCGTTGGTGTACCGGGGCCGGATCGGATCGCAGAAACGGGTTACCTCACTACATGGCGCGAGCAACCCGAGCGGCTCACAGCAATTCGTTGCGGCTAGATGGCAAGTGGGCGCCAATAATCTGGTTGAGATTTGGGACGTTTCCAACCCGCTCACCACCCTGCTTCCAGGAACCCTGCCGAAGCTGTCGGCCACGTTTCCACGTCGTACCCTCCAGGCGGTTTTGTGGGAAGACGGCGGGCAGTATTTCCTTGCTGGTCTCGAGGAAGAGCAGGTCGCGGTCTACAACGTTTCGTGTGTCACCAATGCTGGAGGAGCCTGCAATCTCGGTTCTGCGACGATCATCGCTACCCCCCAACCAGAGCCGAATCAAGTTCAAAGCGAGCTGTCGTTCGCACGATCTGCAGACGGGACCCCATTCGTCTACGTGGGCAATAGCTCCACCGGGCAAGCGTGTGTTCCCCAGCGTGAGTATCTGCTCGACGTCTCATTGCCGATCGATCCAGCGAACGCGGATGTCACACCCGCGCCGATCACGGACACGAGTCACCCCGACGGTCCGCTCTTGGGCTACTGGGGTTGGTACTACGAACCCTGTTCAACCGGCTTCAACAACGTTTCGCCCCGTCGCATGACGTTTAGGCAGAGGGCGGATGGCCGCAAGGTGATGTACCGTGCAGCGTACAGCCTGCTGGACTCCCATGAGGTAAACGGTGGTGGGGCCCCGCAGCCTCCGGTTGCTGATTTCAGCTATCTGCCGAACCCCGTGTTCGAGGGCCAGGCTGTTTCGTTCACCGATGAGTCCGTCGGCAATCCGGCGCCCGATCAATGGTCGTGGACCTTCGAAGACGGCTCGCCCCCGACCAGCTCGGCGCAGAACCCGTCGTCAACCTTCACGCTCGACAATGCTCTGGTCGTGTCGGAGTCCAAGACCGTGACCTTGGTGGCGACCAATTCAGCGGGCTCGAGCCCGATCGCATCGAAAGAGGTGATCGTCTTCAACCCGCGGCCCAACATCGACAGCGTTACCGCCAACGTAACCTCAGTTCTCGAGTGTTCGGAGGTCACGTTTTCTGCCAACGGCGTTACGGGGAACCCATCTCCGACCCTGGTGTGGACCGTCAACACGATGCCGCCGACCAATGGTGGCAATGTCAATCCGTTCGTTTGGTCGATCACGCCGGGTACGACGGGTAATTTTCAGGCGACGGCGACGGCGACGAATAACGCGGGCTCGGCGATGGCCACCAGCCCCACAATCTCGGTTGCACCATTGCCTGCGTTGGCGTTCACTGGCCCTGGCAACGCGCCGACCGTGGAAGACATCAGCGGCGGTACCGTAGAATTCCTGGTCCAATCGACCGGCGCTACGGAGTGGAATTGGAACTTTGGCGACGGCACGACGACAGGCTGGATTTCGGATCCGGTCACCGGGCCCAATCCAATCCATACCTACGCAACCTCCGGCACCTTCTCCGTGACCGTGCAGATTCGCAACTGCAATGCGGGGCCGATCACCAGCAACGCGGTCAATGCGACCGTCATGGTGGAGCCGCTCGCGATCCTCAGCTTCTCGGCGGATTGCATCGGTGTTGCATGCTTCCTCTCGATGAGTGAGGTTTTCGACCTGATCCATACGATTCAGGGCACACCGGACTCGTACGAATACGACTGGGATGGCGATGGAATTTATGAGGACATTCGACCCACCCGGGCCGATACCCACGCGTTTTGCTCCAGCGGCAACCCAATGCCAGCCCTCCGCATTCGCCGTGGCAACGAGCCGCCGGTGGTCCGGAACAACTCGAAGTCGTACGCAGTCTCGGGTGGCTCGGTTTGCTCGCCTCCCGCGACGCCGAACAGTCTGACGGCCACCGCAGGTGCGACCACCATCCAACTCGGCTGGAGCAACTCGGCTGGTGAAACCGAATACCGTGTTCTTCGCAGTACCGACGGGACCGTATTCAAGCCGGTCGCTGTCGTTGCGGCCAATGTGACGACCTTCAACGATACGGGTGTCGAGATCAACGTACTCTACTCGTACCGTGTTCAGGCCTTCGCCGAGCCGGGTGGCTCGACGAGTGGTGCCAGTGGGTTTAGCAATACCGCAACCGCCGAGATTTCGGATCCGCCAATATTCTCGGATGGCTTCGAAAGCGGCGACACGTCCGCTTGGGATACATCCATCTCGGACGACAATCGGTTCTGATCTCCAGTTCACGTGTGACGGGGCCAGCGGGGCGGCAGTAGCCAATCCGTTGGCCCACGATCGGACCGAGCGCAGCGTCAGACGCATGTGACATGCTTGTGCCGCATGACCGGGCGGGTGCCGCCCGTGCTTGTCCAGTCCACACTCTGTTCCAGATCCTGGAGCCATGAAACCGGTTGTAACTGTTGATCGCCTGTCCAAGATCTACCGCGTCTACGCGCGTCCGTTGGATCGCCTGCTCGAGCCGCTGATCCGGCGGATCCGGCATCGATCTTTTCATGCGCTCGAAGAGGTAAGTTTCGAGGTCATGGCAGGCGAGGCCCTCGGGGTAGTGGGTGAGAACGGGGCGGGCAAAAGCACCCTGCTGAAGATCCTTGCCGGCGTCACGGCACCGACGAGTGGGACCTGTTCTGTTGCGGGGAAGGTTGCTGCCATCCTCGAGTTGGGGTCTGGATTCCATCCGGAGTTCTCCGGTCGTGAGAACATCGTCTTGAACGCCGCGATGCTTGGTCTCGATCAAGACCAGATCGACAGTCGACTACCCGGCATCATCGAGTTCAGTGAGCTCGATTCGTTCATCGATCAGCCGGTCAAGACCTACTCGACCGGCATGGCTATGCGGCTCGCGTTCTCGATCGCGATTCAAGTCGAGCCGGACGTGCTGATCGTCGATGAAGCGCTTTCCGTTGGCGACGGCTACTTCCAGAAGAAGTGCCTCGATGCACTACAGCGGTATCTCGCAGCCGGTGGCACGCTCCTTTTCTGCTCCCATGCAATGTACTACGTCTCGGCGTTCTGCCAACGCGCCTTGTGGATACGTGAGGGGCAGATTGAATCGCTCGGACCGACCGACGAAGTGATCGACGCCTACGAGTCTTTCTTGAGTGCGAAGGCCAAGGCGGCTGTCGCGTCGCCGACGTCCGTACCTACGGCCAAGCCGGCACCGGTGCGTTTGCGCCGGGTCGAGATCGTTGCGGGTGGCGAGAACGAAGCAAGTGGGGAGGGGCCGGTCCGCGTCGACTCGGGCGCGTCCTGGTGTATCGACGTTGCCTGGACATCGACCACCCCAGGGTTGCCGGTGCACCTCGGGGTGGCCCTGAATCGCACCAGCGACGGGATCGAGGTCTGCGCCTTCGGTACCCATCAAGATGGACTGCCTCCTTTTCGCAGTCCATCGGATGGCACCGAGGAGTGCCTGGCCCGCTTGACGGTGCCGGAGCTGTCTTTGGTCAAAGGCGAATTCACCCTGTACGTTTACGTGATCGACGAGTCCGGACTCCACGTTTACGACCAGCGCATTGCGCCCGCCGCCTTTCGAGTCGAAAGCCCAGGCTACCGGTTCGGTGTGTGTCAGATGCCGCACGAATGGTCCACGGACGCCGAGGCGACACCTGATCAGGCGGCACTGGATCCGCCGTTGGAAGGGAGATTCACAGCATGACGACCCTCGAGGCGGTCATGGAGCCAGAAGCGGCAGAGACATCCGCGTGTGTTCCTGACCCGTACCTGCACGTGGGACCAGATCGAATCTACAGTCCGATCTCTGATCGGACCCTGCATGAAGGCGATCCGGGCTACCGCGACCTGCGTGCTTTCATCGCTGGCGAGCAGCCCTTGGCTGAGCTGCCGACGCCTATCCGTGTGCAGCTGGAAGAAGAGCGGTGGTTGGTCGACCCGACCTCCGATCTCGATGGGCGCTTCCTGCTCAAATACGTCTCGCTCGAGGCCCACACAGTCTGCAACCAGGCGTGTTACTTCTGCCCGGTTTCGGTCGATCCTCGCAAGTCGTACTTCATGCCCCAAGACCTGTATGAGCGCATCCTGGAGCAACTGGCAGCCTTCAGTGACACGCTCGAAGCGATCTCGATGATCAACTACAACGAGCCCACCATCGACCCATGGTTCATCGATCGCGTGCGCATGATCCGAGGCCACGGCCTGCGGCCGGCGGTCCTGAGCAACGGCTCGGGGCTCACCCCCGAGAAAACAGATGCCCTGCTCGAATTGGGCGGGCTGCATTTTTTCTCGGTCAACCTCTCGACCCTCGACCGCGAACGCTACCAAAAAGATCGTGGAAAAGATCACCTGAATCAGGTCCTTCGCAACCTCGACTACGCCTGTGACAAGCCCTTCGCCGAGACCATGGACATGGTGGTGCTCGGCACTGGCGACGACCAGCACAAGCGGGACTACGAAGCGGTTTCCGGGCGCTATGGCGCGAGTCTCTTCAACGTCAAGTACTTCGAGGTCAACGATCGTGCCGGCTACCTCGATGTGGGCCTCAAGGTCGACGAGCGAAAGAAACGGTTGGTGGGCTGTGAGTTGGTGGGCTCGCGTCCTATCCAGCATTTGCACATCTCCCCCCAAGGGAAATGCATCCTGTGCTGTCAAGATTACGACGGTGTTCACGAGGTCGGCGATCTCAATCACCAGACCATCAGTGAAGTGTTGACCGGTCCCGCGCTGAAGCTCATGCGCCGTTGGACCTATGGTCGCGACGAAGCCCCCGACGACTTCATTTGTCGCGGTTGTGAGTTTGCTTTGACCCTATGACCGCGCGCGAACCGCTCGAGATCGCCTATCTGTTTGAAGACACGCCTCTTTTTGGCGGCGTCAAGATTGTTCTGCGGCAAGCGAATCTGATGGCCCGGCGTGGGCATCGGGTTACCGTCGTTAGCCCCGGAGAGCCCCCGACCTGGTTTCCGCTCGAGGCCCGTTTTCTCCGCACCACCGGCCTGGCACCCGAAGAGATACCCACCGCCGATGTCACGATCGCCACCTACTGGACCACCATTGGGTCTGCGATCGCGGGTGCCAAACGGGAGGTCGCGCACTATTGTCAGGGCTACGAAGCCATCTACACCCACAACCAAGACCAGCATTCGGCGATCCGCCAGGCCTACAGCGCACCCATTCCAGCGCTGGCCCTATCGCCGCACCTGGGACGTCTGGTGCGTGAAACCTACGGCCGTCCGGTGCGGGTCGTCCCCCAAGCCTTGGCCCCCGAATGGGCTCCAGACGCCCGTCAGCAACCCTCGGAGCCGCCCCGGATTCTGGTGACGTCGCCGTTCGAGATCGACTGGAAGGGTGTGCCTACCTCGTTGATGGCGCTTCGGTTGCTGCGAGATCGCGGATTCCCTTTTCGCTTGATCCGACTTTCCCAGTGGCCCCAATGTGAAGCAGAACGGGCCGTCCTCGAAGCCGATGAGTTTCATGAGCACCTGCCGCCATCGGAGGTTCATGCTTTGGTCCGTGGCTGTGATCTCCAGCTGGCACCATCGTGGGAGCAGGAGGGCTTCGGCATGCCGGTGCTCGAAGCGATGGCCAGCGGCGTACCCGTGGTCGCTTCCGAGATCTCCAGTTTCAAGGACTTCGCGGCGTCGGCGGCTCGTTTGGTGCCGTTCGACCGGCCCGCCGCGTTCGCCGACGCGGCACAGGAAGTCCTCTCGAACCCAGATCAGTGGCGCGCCATGCGCGCAGCAGGGCTGGTGGTTGCCGAGGGATTCGAGGAGCAACGGGTGGCTGATCAAGCCGAGGAGGCCCTCTATTGGCTCGCGACGGGCGCTTGGCGAGGGGACTCCTGAACGTCTCGGTCGTCTTGGTTCACTACCACACGCCCGCCCTGGTCGAGGAGTCCCTCGCAGCCCTGGCGGCTGATGCCGCGGCAGCCGCGTTGGATCTCGAATGTGTGTTGGTTGACAACGGCAGCACAGAAGCCGCCCATCGCGACCTGCGTCAACTTTCTTGCCGCTACCTGCGCGCGACCGACGATGCGGGCCAACCCACAAACCTCGGTTACGCGGGCGGTGCCAACCTCGGAGTCGCCGCTTCGACGGGTGATGTGATCGTGGTCATGAATCCCGATGTCATCGTGCAATCCGGCTGCCTGGCCGCCTTGTGTGAGGCCCTTCGGGCCGGTGCTGACGTCGCGGGACCGCGGTTCTTTCTCGACCGGGCGTGTCGCGTCCTCCAACCACCGGCAGACCAGCGTACCCGGTGGCAGGACTTGCGCACGGTCCTGGCGCAGGCGGGCATTGGTGCGCGATTCGCGCGTCGCGCCTGGCGTCGTACGGCTCAGCGCTTCTGGACCGCGACGACAGCCTTGCCGAGTACACAGTTGAGTGGTGCCATGCTTGCGCTACGCCGGAGCGTCTGGGAGCAAATCGGACCCTTCGATACCGGCTACCAGCTCTATTTCGAAGAGACGGATTGGCTCGCCCGGCTGCGATATCGCGGTGGCCGCGCTGTATTGGCGCCCGCGGCGACCGCTGTTCATCTCTTTGCCCAAAGTACGCTGGCCGAACCGCGTTCGAGCGCGTGGTTCGAAAACTCCGCTGGACGCTACCGACGCCAGTGGTACGGCCGACTCCACACCGCGGTAGTCGAAGGGCTGAGTGGTGCGCTCGAACGACGTCGGCAAGCGTGGCAACGGCGGTCGGTGCCACTGCGGCCGGTGTCGCGTGATCAACCTACGCTGGCTGCGCTCGAGGGGGCATGTTGGCTCGAACTCTCCCTCGACCGATGCGGCTTTCCGGCAGCGGCAGTGGCGCTCGATCCGCCTTCACTCGATCGGAGGTCCTTCGACTTGACACGTGATCTCGGTACCCAGCTGGCGGACGGGAACTACACCTTGCGCTGGGTGGACCGAGCCGGACGCGACCTCGGGGTACGGCAGGTCGTGGTTCAAAACAGGTCCGAATCGCCCATGGTGTAGTAGAGCGTGCGCAGGGCTGGTTCGGCTTGTGGGGCGTTGTGCATGCCGTAGATCAAGCTGAGGTCATTGGGCTCCTCGATCGGCTGCCAGCCGGTTGCGACCAATACATCACGCCACCAGGTTGGCCGGTGAGCGAACCATGCGAAGAGTTCACGTGGTCGCTCGTTCTCACCCGCTACCGCTGCCGAGACCAAAGCCTCCGCTGCCGCGCCGTGAGCCGGGTGAAACAAGGCGTCGCCCCAAATCAGCCTATCGCCCTGGCGTCGAAAAACACCCCATCCAACGAGCTTTCGCCACCGGTAAACACCGTAGATCCGGTAACGCGCGTCGGGGCGAGCGCGGTAGCGCCAGGTGAGATACGCCCGGTTGCGTCCGACCAGGGCACCATAGGCTGGGGCTGCGCGCTTGAAGAGCCGATCGCAGGACGCACCGAACGTGGGCAGTGGTGCTACGCGGTAGCCGGTGGACGCCGTCGAGACAGCATCTGTCCTTCGGCGCCAAGCCGAGATCGCTTCGAGCTTGGTCGCGCGGTGAAACCGGAGGGCCATGCCCCGGCTACTCGCCGTGTTGAAGCCGATCACGAACGCCACGCGATGCTCTGCGTAGGCAGCGTAGAAGTGCCGCCAGAGCCGCGAGATCATGGCCGTGGGACCCAGGCCGGCGTGACGAACCGACGCTGCGGTCATGATGTCGCAGAGCTGGAGCGCATCGTAGGCGATGGGAGGTGACGAGCACGCGTCGATCAGTTGAAAGGGCAAGCCCGCATAGTGGCCCACGACCGTTCCCTCGTCGTCGGTGGCCACGCTCATCAGGTTCTGGCCGTAGGGATTGTCCTCGAACTTCCACCGCCACGCTTCCGCCGATCGCTCGGCGTGAAAAGAGCGGGTGAAGAGCACCCTGATCGCCGGGCCATCTGCTCGTCGAAAGGGTCGAACGCGATACCGGTCGCGGCGCGCGACCAACACACCGACGGTGCTACCTTCGGGTTGGGTAACGGCACGCTCCCGGCGGATCACGAAACCGACCTCTGAGAGCATCAGCACGAGATTCTGGAGGGACCGGTAGAGCGCATTGGCTGCCGAACGATCCGTGGCGCTGGATGCCGGCTCACTGGTCGCCAAGGGTCTCTGGAGAACGAGGCCACCACCGTCGACGAGGCGCGCACGGATGTGGGCGAGCCGCGATCGTGTGATGGTTGCATCCGGCGTCTCGTTCCAAACTACGACCTCGACCCTCCCTCCCGGTGCTGCCGCCGGACCAGACCCTCCCTCGACGAAGTCATCTGCCCGCCATATCCGCCACACGCGTCCGTCACCGTCCGGACTTGGCGGTGTCCAGCCAATCGCGGCCAATCGCCGAGCCTTCGCCGGCAACCACGCTTTCACGGTCCGCAGGGTGTTCTTGTCGACCGACGTATTCATCCGTTGCTCTGCGCAAGGTTATACTCTGTCTCCGGTCTCGGCCAGCACACGTCCTGGATTCGCAGGGTGCTCCCGGCCAGGCCCACGCCCACCAACCATGCCCGCGAGCCCACTTTCGCCACCCGGCAAGACGGAGACCATCCATGCCCAGCGGGCGTTGGTGCTGGCGCCGCACTACGACGACGAGACCTACGGTTGTGGTGGTCTGATCGCCCAGCTCACCGCGGCGGGAACCGCCGTCCACGTGCTGTTCTTGACCGACAGTGCCGGTGGTTTAGCGGAGGTGGGCGATCGGGTTGCGTACGGCGCCACGCGTCGGGCCGAGGCCGAGGCTGCGTCCGCGCTGCTGGGGATTCGCGATGTCGGCCATTTGGGTCTGCCCGACGGGGCCCTCGATCAATGCCCCGAAGCGCTGCTAGAGGCCCTGGCGGAAGCGCTCGATGCCCAGCGACCAGACCTGATCCTGGTTCCCTCACCGCTCGAGACATCGTCCGATCATCGGGCGGTGTTTCGCGCCGTGCACTTGCTTTTTGGCTCCATTCGAATCGGCGATCCGCGGGCGGCGTTGGCGCAAGGCTTGCGTGTGCTGGCCTACGAGGTCAACCACCCCTTGTATCCCAATCTGTTGGTAGACGTCGGTGCGCAACAAGACACGGTCGAGCGTGCAGCGGCCTGCTATGTGTCGCAAGAAGCGCAACACGGATATGGCGCAGCACGACGTGGTCTGGTCCACTTTCGGACGCTCAGCTTGCCGCCCAACGTAAGAGCCGCCGAAGGGTTCGTTGCTCTGGGCCTCGACGACTTCATTACCCACGGGTACGCTGCGTTGGTGCGCCGCATGGGTGGCGTGCCTGAGTTCCTGCCCGTGGCCGAGGGCCCGCGCCTCTCGGTGGTGGTCCGCACGCGGGACCGGCCCGCGCTCCTGGCGGAAGCACTCGAAAGCTTGGCTGCCAGCAGCTACCAGCGCGCCGAGATCGTGTTGGTCAACGATGGTGGTGCATCGCCAGTGGTCCCGACCGACTTTCCACTACCGGTGGTGCGCGTGGAGCACGCCGAGAGTCGTGGCCGAGCCGCGGCGGCCAACGCCGGCGTTGCAGCCGCCACCGGCGATGCCATCGTGTTCCTCGACGACGATGACCTGGTGGAGCCGGAGCACATGGCCACCTTAGCGGGGTTGGTGAGCGGGGCTGGTGTCCGCGTGGCCTACACCGATGCGGCGGTCGGCGTTTACGAGCCGGACGCGGAAAACGGCTGGGCTTGTCGGGAACGGCGGTTGCCCTACAGCCGCGACTTCGACCCGACCTTGCTCCTGCTCGACAACTACATTCCGTTGAACACGCTGGTCGTGGCCCGCGAGCTCTTCGAGCAAGTGGGCCCGTTCGACACCGAGTTGCCGTTCTTCGAGGACTGGGATTGGCTGATTCGTTGTGCCGGTCATGCGACCTTTCATCACTTGGCCCAAGTGACTTGCGAGTATCGGCAGTTCCGAGGTGCGGGTCATCATGCGTTGGGTGATCGGCCAAGAGAACGTGCCGATTTCCTGGCCATGAAGGCTCGGGTCCTCGAGAAGCACGACCGCCAAATTACGCCCGACGCGTTGGCCACCGCGGTGGATGTTTTGCGCGCGGAGGCCGTGGCGGCGCATGAATCCGTGGCTGCGGCGCGGAAGCAAGAAGTCGAAACCCGACGCCGAGAAGCTGCTGCCGAGGCCCGGTACCATGAAGTGAACGGCAGGCTCGCCGCGCGCCAAGTCGCGCTCGAGGTGGAGACCATCACCGGCCAAAGGCTGGTGGCCGAGATCAAGGCCTTGCGCGGTGAGATCGAGGGCTTGCGCAGTGAGCTGCGTGGGCGTGACGAGGAGTTGCACCGTCGAGGTCAGTTGATCGAACACCTTGGAGATCAGGCCGCGCAGGCGACGGAAGCCAGCGGGCTCGCGGACGCCGAGATCGAGCGTCTTCGAATACACCACGCCGACCTCGACCAGCAACTGGCGGCAACCTACGCCGAGATCGAACGTTTGGGCGCGCTTCGAGAAGAGATGGAATCCACCCGCGTCTGGCGGCTACACGGGCGGCTGCACGGGTGGCTGCAGAACCTACGGTCATGACACGCGTCGCTCTTTTGCCCAGCGAGCCGATCCGTGCGCGGATGGCGGGTATCGGCATTCGCTATCTCGAGATGGCCAGGCGTCTCCCGGCGGCTGGTCGCGAGGTGGTGTTGGTCACCGCGGGCGACCCCGCCGATGTGCCCGCCCTTCCCTCCGACGTGGAGGTTCGTCGTTTCGAGCGTGGTGCGCTCGCGTCGTTGTTGGAAGATTGCGACATCGCCATTGGCCAAGGCCAGCTGGCCAACGATCTGGTGCTCGAGGTTCCCTCGCTGCCTACCGTCATCGACCTCTACGATCCTTGGCTGGTGGAGAACCTGCATTACGTCGAAACCCTGGGCCTCGATCCGTACCGCAACGACCACGCCACGTGGGTGCTTCAGCTGACGCGTGGTGACTTCTTCCTATGTTCCTGCGAAGAGCAGCGTCAGTTCTATCTGGGATTCCTCGCGGCGCTCGGGCGGGTGCACCCCCACAATGTGGCCGCTGATCCGGATCTGCAGCGTCTGATCGCCATCGTACCGTTTGGTGTTCCGGAGTCCTTGCCGGCCACCGTGCCGCTGTTGCCAGACCGATCGCCTGAAGAGCGTTTACTGCTCTTTGGCGGCTTGTACGATTGGTATGACCCTTGGCCGGTCTTGGAGGCGTTGGAGCGCCTCGACCAGCCCAATTGGACCCTGCTCTTGATTGGCAATCCGAACACCGGCAGTACGCCGCAAGCGCGGCTGCAAGAGGTCGAAGCGTGGTGCCGCGACCGCGGTTGGTGGGGCGAGCGTGTTCGGCTCCTGGATTGGCTGCCAGCTGAGCGCCGGTTCGATTTGCTGCGGGAGGTCGACGCGGTGGTCGCTACCCATCGCCCTAGCTTGGAGACTCGTTTGTCGCTGCGTACGCGTTTTTTGGACGCGCTGGCGTCCGGGTGTCCGGTCATTGCCACCGAAGGAGGCGGAATGAGCCGGCTGCTGGCCGAGAACGATGCGGGGTGGGTGGTACCGCCCGCCGACCCGGCAGCAGTCGCCGTGGCCATTAGTGAGGTGCTGTCAGACCCGGCCCTGGTCGACCGGCGTCGCCGCGCGGGGACCCAATTGCTGGAGCAGTTTTCCTGGGATCGCGCCCTGGCGCCCCTGGTCGAGTTCCTCGACGCGCCGAAAACCGACGCCAGCAAGGAGGCGTTCGCGTTCCGGCCACCGACCCAGGCACCGCCAGATGGATGGGATTTCCGATTCCGTCGTGCGGTGCGCCGCTGGCTGGGGAGAGGTACTGGCGCGTGAGTTCGATTCGATCGGTCACCGTCGCGATCTTGAGTTGGAATGGACGGCAACACCTCGAGGTGTGCTTGGCGGCTCTGCGAAAGCAACATGATCCGGGCGTGCGTTGGGAAACGTTGGTGCTCGACAATGGTTCCCACGACGACACGGTCCGTTGGCTGCGCGAGCACCATGCCGAGGTGCGAGTGATCGAGAGCCCGGTCAATCTCGGCTTCTGCCGTGGCGTCAACCGCCTGGTGGCAGCGAGTGACAGCGACGCGGTGGCGTTGCTCAACAACGACACGAGGCCGCAGGAGGATTGGCTGGCGGCGCTGGTCGAATCCCTGGCGTCGGCCGATGAAGATGTGGCGGCGGTCTCGGGCAAGATCGTCGATTGGCCGGGCAAGCGGCTCGACTTCGGCCGTGGGGTGATGACCTTCGATGGTCATGCCTTCCAACAGGACTATCGTCGCCCGTTGGCGCAAGCGGATGTACCCGCGGCCGGGAGCGAGCTGCTCTTCGCGTGTGGTGGCAACATGCTCATTCGTCGCAAGGCCTTCATCGAAGCCGGCGGTTTCGACGACGACTACTTTGCTTATTTGGAAGACGTTGATTTGGGATGGCGACTATGGGCCTGCGGCCAACGGGTTTTGTTTGCTCCCGACGCGGTCGTTCACCACCGGTCGATGGCCACCAGCGACCTCCTGGGTGGCCACAACCGGGGGTTCCTTTTCGAGCGCAACGCCTTCTTGACGGCGTACAAGAACTACGAGCCCGGACTGTGGGAGAAGGTCATGCCGGCGGTTTGGCTGACCTGGAACCACCGCGCACAGACCCTGTTGGTGCAGAACAATCCGCGCGGTGAGCAGCTCACCTTCGACCCCTACGCCGGCCACATTGCCAATACCGCAGCGCCGCCTGCCGCGTTGGTGCCGCCCGCCTCGGCGTCCACCTCTGACGCGCCGGAGGAGTCCGACCCATCGACACTCGGTGCGGCGTCAGCCGTGGCGATGGACGAACAATCGCTGCTGGCGAAATGGCGCAGCTACGGCCCCAAGGACTTCGCGCGGCGCGGGGTGCGCAAGGCACTGCGCGCCATGCTTCCGGATTGGGTGGTCGACCCCCTCCCGGACCATGCCCCGGTGTTGGTCGACGGTCGAACCATTGCGCAGTTTCGCAGCATGACCTACCTGCTCGGCCATCTCGATATCGCGGCTGAGAAGCGTCAGGTGATCCAGGCCGCGCGCACACGGTCAGACATCGCCATTTTCGAGCGCTTCCCGTTGGCTGTGGTACCGACCTACCCAGGGGACGAGCGCTTGTTCGCCAGCCCGGGTTTCGCACAGTGGCTACCCCCGGAGTTGCCGTGTGTTCACCGCCAGCTCGACGAGGTCATGGCGCTCTGAGGGCAACTCGCGATGAGTCGAGTGACCAGGTGCTTGCCGCGCCCTTCGAGGCCCTGATCGAGACTAGGATTGTTGGCAACGCAGAAAAAGGGATAACGCCACCATGAGACATCCCGTCCAATCACCCAACGCATGGAAGGGCGACGCGCTTTTTCAGCGCGACGATTTTCTTCACGAGCTTCGCGCCGCCGAGATCGCCGAGATCGCCGAGCTCGAGCGCGCGCTGGCGAAGGTCGACGAGGCGGGGCTCGAGCTCGAGGCCATCGACCCTGAGTCGTTTCCACTACCCAGGCTGTCGAAACGGCTTGCGACGATTCAAGCATCGCTGGAGAACATATCGGGTGCGGTCCTCCTTCGTGGCTGGCCCGCCGCCGAGTACAGCGTGGAGGCCAACGAGCGGGTGCACTGGGCCATCTCACGGCATCTCGGCACACCGGTTTCGCAAAGCGCCAAGGGCGACAAGATCTTCCACGTCGAGAACAAGGGCTACCGCCCGACAGATCCACGCGATCGCGGTCCGAACTCGAGCCGCGCACTTCGGTTTCACAGCGACCGGTGCGATGTGTTGGGCTTTTTGTGTGTTCGCCCCGCGGTGGTGGGCGGCGACAGTTTTGTGGTGTCGACGCCAACCATCCACGACGAGATCCTGAGGCGCCGGCCCGGCCTGCTGGACGCGCTCTACGGCAATTGGTACTACAAGACCCACAACGTAGACCAAGCCAATTCCCAGCCTTGGTGCCACCAGCCGATCTTCGCCAACGTCGAAGGGCAATTCGTGGCGTACCTCCTGCGGGTCCTGATCGACCGGGCCCACGAACTGCCTGAGCTGCCTGACATGACCCCGACCCAGCGGGAAGCCCTCGACCTCGTGGACGCGCTTTGCGCGGACCCGGCCTTCCATGCACGCTTTCGCCAAGAGACCGGCGACATCTTGTTTGCCAACAACTTCACAACGCTCCATTCGAGGTCCGAGTTCGAGGACCATCCCGAAGTCGAACAACGGCGCTTGATCCTGCGCATTTGGCTGGCGGTCCCCAACAGTAGACGGCTACCACCGGACTTCGCGGGTACATTCGGCTCGACCGAACCAGGAGCCCTGCGCGGCGGTATTCACCCGCCGAAACCGTAGTGTGGCCTGCTCGTTCTGGAGGCGGATTTAGGAGCGCCAGTAATCAACCCGCATCAAGACATTTTGACGAGTGTCGAGGACTACCACACGATCCCCCCGTGTGCGTGTCGCGCTTAAGAAACCTCGGCAAGCGGCGTGGTCCGAGCCCTGGCACCAGGCAAGTTCGTAACGCGTACCGATGGGCGGGTGAGGCTTCGGTGACGTAATGTAGATCCTCAGTCGTTCACCAGCGTGTAGAGGGATGCTCCCTCGGCTGAGTGAACGAAACGTTCTCGAATCGCCGATTGGGCCGCCACCGAGATTCACGCTGCGAAGAGCCTCGACCTCGACATACTCTCCAAGATCGGAAGACCCGAAGAATGATGCTTCAACGAGCTTGAGAGCGTCATCTGAGGCGTAGGACAATGAATAGTTGGTACGAATCGGACCAGCAGACTTCTCATCTAGAGTGAGATGAACAAAGCTACCGAGCTTGATCTGGGTTGTCTGCCCGAGAGCACGCTCGATGAAGGTATCGACCTGCCCGGCGTTTTGTATCAGGAAGGCTGCCGCCGCCAGGATGAGAGTTGCGATACTGCCATCTCGAACGACCCGCAACACGCGCTCGACTTTGTGGAGCCCGGAGTCCTTGTTGGGATCGGCTTCATTATCCACGTTTGGAGGCGTGGCGGCAGTGACGATTTCTTTGTCTTTCATCTGACGCTCTGCTCGTTTCATCCGTAGCCTTCGTCCGTTGACTGTTGATTCGCGGTCTCGACAGTCCTTGATGGCCGTGCGAGTCATTCTCTGCTCAGTCGCACGACAATCGTCGTGATATTGGGTGCTGTCGTTGGTGCTGCCGGATAAAGCGGTCTGGGGACAAGAGATTTTCCAACCAGGTGGCCACGACTCGACTCCGCACCGCGGGCCGAGATCGGTTGCCGCGATGTGGTCCGCAAACGAACAAGAGGACCATCCTCACGGCCATTGGCCGATCAGGCTAGCGAATGAGCAGCACGTCCGGTTGCGTATGATCAAATCGAATCGTGCCCATCGAGTCCATCGCTGCCCACAAGCACTCAATCCGCAACCGCGACGAACTCTGGGAAAGCGATGTGTGTGGGTTTCCAGTGCCTCGACACCTTCGACTACCGCAACATCACCGAATGGACCGACGATGGCGCCACCGCACTGTGCCCGAGCTGCGGAATCGACTCCGTGATTGGAACCAGCTCAGGGTATCCGGCGGGCGACGTTGCGTTCCTGCGCGCGATGCACCTGCACTGGCTCAGCGTCGGCCGACAATGAACACCAGCCGGCGCGGCTGCGGTCGGTTTTTTGGCAGCCTGCTACGAACAGACGCAAGCCAGGCCTTCCTGGGCTCGCCATTCATGCTCGAGACCCCGCATGATGAAGCCGCTGTCGAACGTCACCGACCCTCGAGGGAAGTCCGTTTCGTTGGTGAAGTAGGAGGACGATTCGGAGGTCACGGCGAGCGGCTCCATGTGCCACTCTCGGGTCCACAACTCGATGGTGTCGAGCGTCCTCGCATCGGATCCTGGTGACCAACCGACATTGCCTCCTTCGAAGAAGGCGGAGGCCTCGGCAAGTGAGGCGAATACGGAGCCTGGGGTCACGTTCTCTGCGACTTCAGCCTCAATACTCATGACCTCGATGCCGTCGCCATCGACGATCGCGACGCGGTAAGCGTCGCCCGATGACGTAACGCGGAAGTCCGAGTACCGGTAGGCGCCTGGAAAGAGCCTTCCCCCCGACAGTTGATTCAACCGAGAGTCCGTGTCACGCCGTGGCACGTAGACCCCCTCACCACCGGGCTGGACGACGGCGATCCGGTGGGCCGCGTTGTGGCTGCTTGTGCCCAAGACGGCCGGAATCCCGTGTGGGCGCATCTTGCTCAGGCTTACTTGGCAAATACCACCAATTCCCCAGCCATCCACAATCTTGGGCTCGAGGGGTGCAGGCAGTAGTGCCCGTAGGCAATCAGGATCGATGCGGTAGTTGAGCAGGATCCGATGCTCGATGATGCCTTTCATGACGTCCATCAGCGTCCCTCCGCGTGGGTGTTGCAGTCCGGTCCAGCCTGGCCTCACTCCTTGTCTCACAAGGAGCGTTCCGGACATCTTGAGAATAGCATCGGCCCACAGGGCGGTTCCCGCGCACCG
The DNA here is from genome assembly GCA_965250305.1 of Candidatus Multivoradales bacterium. Classification (GTDB taxonomy): domain Bacteria; phylum Acidobacteriota; class Thermoanaerobaculia; order Multivoradales; family J023; genus J023. The sequence goes on from CBDFNS010000020.1 coordinate 1,271,887, forward strand.
GATGATCATGGGCGGGCGGGTGCGACCCCGCCCGCGGCAAGCGGTTCACCGGGCAGTTGTCATACACGTCGCCAACGCCGTCCGTGTCGCCGTCAGCCTGGTCGCTGTTCGCCGTCATCGGACAGTTGTCGCAGACGTCTCCGACGCCGTCGAAGCCCGCCTCTAATACCGTCGTCGAGCAAGTTGGGTCACTCCCGCCGCCATCGGTCACCGGCCCGCCGTTTTGGATGCCATTGACCGGACAACTGATTGTCACGGTGCCGAAACCGCTGCACTGGTCCGGGACGGTGCCGCTGAGCGCGTCGGTATGTAGGGTATGTAGGTCATGCTGTTGCCACCGTTGTACAGCATGATCGACCAATCGGTGAGATCGGTACCCGCTGGACCGGCGACCTCGCCCGCCTCGCCCGCATCGGTGCCACTGTTGTCGTAGTGGATCTCGTTGATGAAGACAGGCGTCTGCGCGCCGGCAGGTCCCACTGCCAAGGCGGCGAGGATCCAAACAGCAAGCAGCGAGGCAACGTGGGTACGGCGCATGTTCGACTTCCCTCTAGTTATAGTTAACCTCTACTCCCGATCGAGCTGGCAAGGGACAGGATCACAACCAGGACGGGCGGTCGTGCTTTCCGAGAGATCGTTAGAGTTCCGAGGTGCGAGCATGTTCCTTTCCTTCAGTCGTCTTGCAGCCAGTCGGCGACTGTATCGGTGTCGATGCCGTTGGGAACCCGCGACGCGCCACCAGGTTGGTATCCCACCTCGTCGAAGCCCGCGTACTGTACGGTGGTCGATGAGGATGCGATGAAGCCACCATCAAGGACTTTGGTCGTCAACGAAACCGCCGTCGGAAATGTGCTTACCCGCACCACCGGCTACCTCGAAACCGTGACCTCACACTCACTTCAGCCGTATCGTGGCTGCCCGCTCGGACGGTCACTGTGCGGCGTCGGCTGCTATGTGCAGCACAATCCGTGGATCACCAACGGGCGGGCCTGGGGCACTTTTCTCGACGTCCGAACCCACGCAGCCGACGCGTACCGAAAACACGTCGCGCGCGAGCGGCAATGGGCCCGTGGGGCGCGTGGTTCGTTCTCGATCTTCCTGTCGTCGGCCACCGAGCCTTTCCCGCCCCAGGAACGACGCTTTCGCGTGACCCGGGCCGTGCTCGAAGCGATGCATGACGAAGCGCCGGATGTGTTGGTGGTTCAGACCCACAGCCACCGGGTCGCCGCCCAAGTCGGCCTGCTTGTTTCGTTGGCATCTCGATGTCGGCTGCGCGTCCACATCTCGGTCGAAACCGATCGCCAACGGCTGCCGGGCTTGCCACCCCACAGCAGCCCGGTCGCGCGACGCTTCGCGGCCGCACGGACCTTGCGTGACGCTGGTATTGAAACGGTCATCACCGTTTCGCCCTTGCTGCCGATCGCCAATCCGGAAGCGTTTTTTGCCCGGATCGGCCGCAACGCAGACGCTGTGGTGCTGGATCACTTCATCGGCGGCGATGGTTCGGCGACCGGGGCGCGCACCCGACGGACTGATTTGCCGGCGGCCATGGCAGCCATTGCGCCAGCGTCGGTCGAGATCGACTACCGCGACCGCATGGTCGCCGTCGCCCAGCGTCACCTACCGGGTCGCGTAGGTGTCTCGATCGACGGCTTCGCGGGGCGCTACCTCAACGCGTCGGGAATAGATCGGCCAACGCCAGCGTGAAACCTGGGAATGTTGGACTTTCGAGCGAGCCACCTTGATCGAGCTCGAGTTCGTCGGTACGTACGTAGGCGCCATCGATTGCGCGGTAGATCTTGATCGCGTCGAGCACCGGGTCGATGATCCAGTACTCGCCTACCCCCGATTGTTCGAAGAGTTTGCGCTTAGTGATCTCGTCGGTTCGGCGGGTCGATTCCGAAAGGATCTCGACCACCAAGTCGGGCGCGCCTTGGATGTTCTTCTCAGTCACGATGTCCGCGCGCTGGCCAGCAATGTAGAGAAGATCGGGTTGGACGACGTCGAAGTCCGAGAACACCACGTCGCACGGCGCGAAGAACAAATCACCGGTCCTGCCGTCGGCAATGTAGTTGCCGAGGCGGCGCGATAGCTCAAACAAGATCGCTTGATGACGGGTGCTGGGTGCTGGTGAAACGATGTGGGCTCCATCGATGATCTCGTGCCGTTTGCCGTCCGGAGGCATCAGGCAGTAGTCGTCATAGGTGAGCTTGATTGCATTCGCGAGTGCCATGGTCTATTTCTCCGAGAACGACTCAACCATTGGGCCGAATTCGCCCCTTAGGCGCGGGAGCGCGGCGATCACGGCCTCGCGGCTAAGTCCGAGCCGATCCGCGCGATCGACCAGAACATCGAGACTTGCCGGTAGCCGGTTGTCCCTCATGGTGTTCAGACCGATAACGTCGAATGAGGCGATTTGCTCATCGATCCATGGAGCCAGATCGGCCGAACCCGCCTCGGCGCGCGCCAGCACTTCCCGGAAGAGCGACTGCTTCGATGGCGCGTTGGCACCGAGAAATCCATACCATGCGTCGTCCCTGGCCGGCTCCAACCGTTGTTGCGTTTCTGCAAAGCTGACCGTGGCAAAGTAAACCTTACTAACCGCCACGAAGCGCCCAAAGTCGTTCTGTGTGGCGTAGGACGCCGCGATCAGCTGTTCGATCTGGTCGGCTTCGCGTTGAAGGAGACTGTCGTAGCGGTCCGGCTCGACGCGGTCGCCGGTCAACATCGCAGCCAGGCGCTCGACCGCCAACAGGCTCCAGGCCATGCCAGTGGAGAACATAGGATCTACGAAGGCGAAGGCGTGCGGCAGCAGGAACCACCGGTTCCCCGCGGCGCGCGCCAGGCGATGTTGAATGCGTGGCACATGACACCACGGCGTCCGCGGGCGCCCCGCCAACAGGTGTGCGGCGGCGGGAAAGGGTGCCAGCGCGGCGCGCGCCAAGGCGAATGGGTCGCGGCCGGCCTTCGACCGGTATCCGAGCCGGTCACGTAACACCACACCAACGCTGGTGACACCGTGGTCGAAGGGCAGGGCATAGGCCCAGCCATGGTCGCCGAGAAGATGATGGATGGCGGCGCGATCGGCGGGGTAGGGATCACCCGACGGATCGCAACCGTGGTCGTTTCCCTCCGCCTCGGCGACCGTGGGCACGCCCTCGACGTGGGCAAAGAGAAGGCGACTTCGCACCCCCATCGAGGTGGTGTGGTCGGCGATCGGAAGGGTGCGTGCGAGGAAGCCGCGCGGGCCGGAGCCATCGACGATGAAGGCGGCGCGGAACTGCACGCGCCTTTCCCAGCGCGTGCCACGCAGCAGCACCCCGGCGTCGTCAAAGACGACCTCGTCGAGGGTAATGTGGTCGCGGTAGTCGACCCCTTCGTCGCGGGCCCGCGCGACCAAATGGGTGTCGACATCGGCACGAAGCCAATGGCTATCGGCGATTGCGTCGTTGGGGCTGGCGGCGACCAGCAGGCTCGACATGGGATCGCCCGTGACACGCGCCACACCGGGGCGATGGTGAAAGAACGTGAAGCCACGCTTCAGGCCACGTCGCAGATGTGGCAGGCGCCGGGACCACCGCCCGTAGGTGGCCAGATCACGAAGGTCGGGTAGATCAAAGCGCGCAGCGAGACGTTCGAGGGAAAGTCCCGCGAGCGGCGTCGACGACTCGCCGAGCGCAAATCGCGGGTGGTGATCACGTTCAACCAAAAGTACGCGCGCGCCCTGCCGCACCAGAGCGCGCGCCAGGATGGTTCCGGCGAATCCCGAGCCCACAATCGCAACGTCGTAGCGCAGTAGGCTGGTCATCGCGAGAACTTTCCGGAAGACCTACGAGGACTTCAGGCCGTCGCGAATCTCGCGCAGGAGCACAACCTCTTCACTCGGCTTGGCTGGTGCCGTTTCCTCGACCTCTTCCTCTTTGCGCTTGAGGTTGTTGATGGCGCGAACCATCATGAAGATCACGAAAGCGACGATCAGGAAGTCGAAGACATTCTGAAGGAAGCTACCGTACGCGATCACCGGCGCGCCGGCCTCTTTGGCTTCAGCCAAGGTGGCGAACGTGCCCTCGCCGAGGTTCTTGAAAAGGTTGTTGAAATCAACGCCACCAAGCGCCATGCCAATCGGCGGCAAGACTACGTCGTTGACAAACGAGCTGACAATCTTGCCGAATGCGCCACCGATGATAATACCGACGGCCATGTCGACCACGTTACCCTTGACTGCGAATTCCTTGAATTCGGACATCATGGACATGAGCTGTCTCCTCTGTGTGTCTTCTGCGTTCCGGAGCGTAGCGGCGCCCAGGGTCGATTTCCTTGCGATCCCACCATTGCCGTATAGACCGCGATGTATAGACCGCGATAAGGTCCGCCCCACCCGCCGCTCTGGAACTGGCGGCAGTTATGGCTCCAAGGTTTGATTGCTCGACAGCTTACCGTAGACCCTACTTATTGCGATGGAGATGACAGTGGATTCCGCCCAGAGCCAACATCACCTACCCGCCCGATTCGATCACCTGATGTTCGGCGGGGCGTTGACGCTCGACGCCCTCAGCGAAGCCATTGAAGGCCGCTGCGGCGTCCGAGCCGCTTTGGGTGGACGTCATGACACCGGCGGCACCCATAACGCGTTGCTGGGCCTCGGCGGCGCGCGTTACCTCGAGCTGATCGCCTCCGACCCGGAGGGCGATCCCGAAGCGATTCGTGGACGTTTGATCGCGATGCTGCCGGAACCACGCTCGATCGCTTGGGCCATCGCTGTGGAGGATCTGGATCAGGCCGTTGAACGAGCTCTTGCCAAAGGCTACGATCCCGGCCCCATCCATCCACTGAGGCGGCAGCGTCCCGACGGGATATGGCTCTCGTGGCGCCTCTGTTGGGAGGGCGAGGGCATCTTCCTCGGGGTGGTGCCCTTCTTGATCGAATGGGGAACGTGCCCACATCCGACCACTACGGCACCGGCAGGTTGTCACCTGTTGGGCCTGCGCGCCGAGCATCCGCGGCCCGAGGAGGTGGCCCCTATCCTCGAGGCACTCGACGTCGAGATGGCGGTCGAGCAAGCGCGAGAGGCCGCTTTGATCGCTTCGGTCGAGACGCCAGCCGGCGTTGTCGAGTTGCGCTGAGTCGTCGCGAGGGTGTCAGGACTCGGCCGAGCTGGCCTCTTCGGAAGACGGCGGCTCTACCATCGGATCGGGAAGGCGTGATTCCTCGCGACGTTGATAGTGAAAGCTGGTCATACCGCCGGAGTGGCGATTGACCTTCTTGTAGCCGTTGGCTGGACCTTTGGTCACATCGATGACAGGAACCATGTTGTCTTCTCGCTGTCGTCTCTCGTAGTACGGTCGGTGAAAACCTGTCACTGGTGTCGTTACGATCACCCACCCGACTGGGTTTTCAACAAACCAAAAATAGCAGAGCGGGTTTCGGCGGTCAATTCAACCAGGCGATCGAGCGTTGCGGCAGCGACCTCCTCCGGCGCGTCGACCAGAGCCACGAGCCCGGAGTCGCGCTGGCGGGAGCCGATGTTCACCACCCCGGCAACCGCGCACAAGTCGGTGGTTCTCGGGTCAGGGTAAAACCACGGCAGACTGATCATGACTTCCTGGGAAATCAGGGTCGACTCATGTCCGCGCTCCTCGGGCTCGATGAAGTAGCCGACCTCTCCTGCCGGTGGATGGTAGAACACGACGCGGCTCTTTTCGTAGGTGTAGCCGGTCAGTCCCTCTCCGGGTCGAAATGCCTCGGTGTCGAGTGTTCGCCTCCGGGCCAGGTCGCGGCCACGAAGCGCAAACGCCGAAGCGACTCGTCGTACACCATCAGGCTTACATCAGGCGCTTCATCCACGCCGGCCATGCCGTGGTTGGCCAGAATGGGCCCAACCTGCGCCTCTCGGTTTCTTCCGCGTGGACGGTCAACGAACCGAAAAGGCCTGTTTCCGAGCCTTCCAAGCGAGGGTTGTAGCGCACGTCGAAAGACGCCCGAACCTGGCCGAGATCGAACCCTTCGGGGAAGGCCACCTCGAGTTTGAGCGTCCGGCAACCCGTTCGGCACACCACACTCGCGTACTCGCCATCGACCTCGCGCGGCTCCTCGACCCGACAGCCCCGATACTGAACTTCCGTCTCGGAGAATCCCGCTTCGTCAATCCGCACCCGCTTCTCGACCGTGTCGACCGAGAACCCGCATTGTCGCGTCCGTGCCTCGGCCCGCCGCTGGGTCAGGCCATCGAGGCCCGAGATGCGGTAGGTTTGGAAAGATTCCCGACCTTACCATCGGCGACATCCACCGTGGCCGGAGCGACGCTTCAGAGGCCCTCTCGCGCCAGGTCGAGCGCCACCCAGGCGCGAACGACATCGAGGCGCGCCAGGTCGCGCGCCGTGCGTTGGTCGCGCAGCTTTGCTACGGCGACCAGAAGGTCGTTGGTCGTCGCACGTCCGGCGCGATGCCGCTCTTGCTCGACGCGCAGGGTTTCGGTCGCCAGCTCGACCCCTCGTTCGCGTACCGGAACCGCTTCACGCGCGTCGACTACCGCGATGTAGGCCCGCTCAACCTCGAGCGCCACCGCGCGACGGAGTGACGCCAGTTCAGACTCGAGCGCCTGACGCTGATGATCGAGGGCGTCCTTTTGGGGACGCCGGGTGCCCGCGGCAAACGGTGTCCACCGAAGGTGCAGCCCAGCTTGACCCAGGCTTTCGGGCCGAAACGGGTCCCCTTCGGTTGCGCTCCACGTCCCTCGAGCTTCGAGTCGGGGTAGGCGGGTGGCACGGACCGCGCGGGCTTCGAGGGCGAGGGCCTCGGACTGGGTCGCCACAGCCGCGAGGTCGGTCCGGTGCTCGAGCGCCTGCTCGATGAGTCCATTCAACTCGGGCGGTGCGGGCCGCTCGAGCTTGGTGTCCAAGGTCGGCTCGACCGGGCCACCAAACCCAATGGCCCAACCCAGGGTTTCGGTGGCGAGCGTGCGGCCGCGGGCCAATCGCTCGAGGTCAAGCACCGCAGCCTCGAGATCCAAGCGGACCTTGAGGGCATCGGCTTCGAGTGTCCGACCCGCTGCGATCCGCGCTTCGGCTTCGGCCAACCGCGCTTCGAGGCTGGCGACGAAAGCTCCGGTTGCCTCGCGCCTCGCGTCGATCGCCAAGACGTCGAGGAATCGCCGAGCCGCCTCGGCAGCGAGTTGGCGGTGATCTCGTTTTTCGAGCTGGGCGGAGGCGCGTGCACGGCGCGCGGCAGCGTCGGTCGAAAAGCGCCGATTGGCGCGATCGATCAAGGGCACAACCACCTCGGCCCCCAGGGCGCCACTTTCACGATTGCCCAGACGAAGACTACCGAGCGGCGTGCCGATATCGAAGTCGCGATCCCGAATGGTCGCTTCCACCACCACGCCGAGTGTGGGCCAGCGAGCCGCGCGTCGGATCGCTTCGGCCGCGTCCTCGGTGGCGGCCGTGCGCGCGGTCGACGCTCGGGCCAGCGGCCGATCGACAGCCCGCCGCATGGCTTCCTCCAGCGAAACGGTTTCGGGCAACCTGGTGTCGGCGTTCTCCACCTCATTCGCGCGGGCTTCCGGAGGCGCAGCCAACATCAATGCGAGCAGGGTCGCCACCGCGGCGGATGTGCGGCCGCGCGCCCAGGTACCGTGTCCCAAACCGAAGACAATCTTGTAGAGTGCCGGGATTGCCGCCAGCGTCAGGAGGGTCGAGGCGATCAAACCCGAGATCATGGCCCATGCCAAGGGTGGCCACAGGGAAGTTTCGGAAAACGCCAACGGAGTGAGGCCAGCTACCGTGGTCGCCATGGTGAGCAAGATGGGTCGGGCCCTTCTTTGAATCGCATTGCGCAAGGCCTCGTCGATGGTGCGACCGGCGGCGCGTTGGGTCTCGACGCGGTCGATCAGCACAATCGCGTTGTTGACCACGATGCCCACCAGCGAGAACACACCCAGCACCGACATGAAGCCGAATGGCTGACCGCTGAGCAGCAGGCCTGGAACGACCCCTACCGCCGCCAGCGGTACGGTGGCCAAGATGATCGCGACCCGGCGAAACGAGTTGAACTCGACCAGCAGGAAGAACAAGAGCAGGAGTGTGCCCAACGGCAATGCGCGCAGGATCGCTTTGTTGGCCTGGCCCGACTCAGCGGCTTCGCCCGCCACCGCGATTTCGACGCCGAGTGGCAGGTCGAGCTCATCGAGGCGGGGCATGAGACGGGTCAAGACTTCGCTGAAGGTCACGCCCTCGGCGAGTTGACTCAACACCCGTACTTCGCGACGCCCGTTGCGATGATGAATCGCCGCCGGCCGCCATTCGACGCCTAACCGCGCAACCTGTTCGAGCGGCACGGCCCGAGCGCCCGGCGTCGCGACATCGACCGTTGCGAGGTCCGCGATCGGAAACTGCTCTCCCGCGCTGGAGCGCACCAGGATCGGCACCGGATCTTCGCCCAGGCGGTATTGGCCGACCTCGGCTCCCAAGGTACGACCGAGCAAGGCGAGGCCGACGTCGCGACGTGCCAGGCCGTGGCGCCCGGCGGCGGCATCGTCGATCTCGAACACCACATTGGGCACCCCGAGACCGATCGTGCGCCGGACATCGCGGGTTTCGGGCTGGGCGCGAACTTCGGCTTCCACCAACTCGGCCGCGAGAACCAGGTCTTCGAGGTCGTGGCCGAAGATACGCAGCTCGATCGGCGCGTCGGCCGGTGGCCCTTGCTCGAGACGACGCGCCACCACTTCGACACCGGGAAGCTCGCGCGCAACGTAATCCCGGAGCCATTCACTGACCCTCGGAACCGCGTCGAGCGACACCGTTCGCACCATCATCTGCGACAGATGAGGACTGTTGAAGCGACCTCGAAGGTTGTAGTAGAAGCGTGGCACCGCTCGACCGATAAAGGCCGCGACGCTCAACACGTCGGGGTTTGCGCTGAGCGCGTGCTCGAGCTGCTCGGCGGCGTCGGAGGTCGCTTCGAGGTGGGTGCCTTCGGGCAGCTCCAGGTCGACCACCAACATGGCGCGGTCGCCCGAAGGGAAGAACTGCTGCGAAACCTGGCCCGCCAGCAGCATTGAGATCAGGAGCAAGACACCGACCCCCATCAGCACCAACCATGGCCGCCCAACGGCGAGTTGGGCAATTCCCTCACTCAGGCGGGCCGCCCGCGAGTTCTGATCGGGTGGCTGGCGACGAGCGAGCAGGAGCTCCGCAAGCACGGGTGTGACCAGTACGGCAAACAGATAGCTCACCGTCAACGTAAGCATGATCAGGATTGGGACCGAGCGCGTAAAATCGGCCGTTGGTCCCTTGGAAAGCGCCATGGGCACAAACGCGGCCAGCGTTGTGCCGGTCGCCGTACCCAGCGGCATGGCGAGTTCTTTGACCGTCGCCACCGACGCTTGGCTCCGAGGCTCACCGCGATCGATGCGGTACTGAATGCCTTCCGCCACGACGATCGCATTGTCGACCAACATGCCCAGTGCGATCACCAGGGCGGCGATCGAGATCTGGTGCAAGATGCCGCCGCCCGTCGCAAACACCGCCACCGATGCGAAGGTCACCAAGGGGACAACCAACACGACCAAGAGCCCCAGCCGTGGTCCCATGAAGGCAAAGAGCACCGCCGCGACGATCATGATCCCGAACATCAGGGAACGACTCAATCCGCCGATGCGCTGCGCCACCTGATCGGGCTGGAATTCCACTTCTTGGACCTCCAGAGGCGCCAAATCGGGGGCCAAGGAGGCCAGAGTCTCCCGCACCTCGATCCCAAATGTCACCCGGTCGAGGTTGTACTTCGGTACGACCCCCAATCCCACCGCCATCTCACCATTCCAGCGCATGCGCTCCACGGCCGGCTCCCGCGGGCCGTGGTGAACGCGCGCCAATGACGCCAGAGGTACCGAGGCGCCCGAGGGCAGCACAATGGGTGTGTTGGCGAGATCGTCGAGTGACTGAAAATCCGTCTCGGGCCTCAGATTGACGGTCTTGTCACCCAGATGGACAATGCCGCCGGGGATGATCGTGCTCCGTGACGCCAGCTGAGCGCCGAGCTGTCGCGGGTCGATGCCCAGGCGCCGCGCAGTTGCGTCGTCATACGCCACCGTAATCTGTTCCCCGGGGTCACCCAGCAAGCGCACCTCGCGAACGGGCTGGAGTGCGAGCAACACCCGCCTTACGCGCTCGGCGGCCGCGCCCAACACCAAGGGATCCACCGAGCCGGTGATCGCCAAGACAACGGCCTCTTGTCGCACCAGCTCGTCGTCGAGCACTGCTCGGCTGGTACCGGCGGGAAAATCTCGCTCGGCCTTAACCAGTCCCTCGCGCACCTCGTCCCAAGCCCGTTCGGTCTCGTAGATGGCGTCGAGTAGCGTGATGTTGACCACCGCCACCCCGGCACGGGAGGCCGAAACCACCTCGCCCACTTCCTGCACTTCGGCCAACCGCTCTTCGATCGGCTCGACCACCAGGCGTTCGACGGTTTCGGCGTCGGCACCGGGAAAGTTCACGATCACCAATCCGTCCCGTGAGGGAAATTGGGGGTCTTCTTCCCGTGGCATCGTGAACCATGCTGCGACGCCCGCCACAAACATCAGCAGTGCGGTCGCCAGGATCAGCCGACGCCGACCGAGCAACCCCGCAAGCATGGTGCTCACGGCACCACCTCGACCGCCTCACCATCGAGCAATCCGCGCTGGCCACCGACGACCACGCGGTCGCCTGGCGTTAGCGCACCCTCGACCGTGACCCGATCGCCCACCAAATGACCGACGACAATCGAAATCCGCTCGACCACGGTCACGCCATCGCGTGACTGCACGCGAAACAGGAGGGGCCGACTTCCACCCGGGTTGACCACGGCGTCAACGGGCACCGCCAGCGCGCCGTCGGCCCGCAAGGCAAGCGCGACCTCGGCGGTGCGGCCCGCCGCCAGCCCATCGCCCTCGATCCCGATCACCAAGGGGAACAAACGGCCTGGCCCGGCGGTCGTCTGTGCGACGGACGTCACCACCCCCGGAACGTTGCCCTGGCCCAGGGCGGGGAAGTCGACCTGCACCGCGTCACCTTTTCGAACCCGGTCGACCACGGACTCCGGCACTTCCACCTCGACTTCGACCGCACCCGCGCCCGCGAGGACCACCACAGTTCGACCGGTGGCAGCGTACTCGCCCGGCTCCATCATCACCTCGGTTACCGTGCCGGCAAATGGTGCCGTCAAGCGCGCCTCGCTCAGGCGCCGCTCACGCTCGCGCAGCCGCGCCGCCGCCGCATCGTCCGCCGCCACCAAGGCCTCGATCCGGGCGTCCAGCTGTTCGAGCTCTTCGTCCGTGGCGGCCTTGGCGGCCACCAGGCTCGCCACACGCGCGCGATCACGATCGGCCTGTGCCCGCTGGGCGGCCAGCTCGAGGCGCGCAGCGCGCTCGGTATCGAGCGCGTTGTGCAGGGCGCGCTGGTCTTGCAATGCCAGGACCTGGCCGGCCCGCACCTGCTGGCCCACATCGACCGGTCGCGCGGTGAGTTTGCCGCCCGCGGCAAACGACAGCTGAGCACGGCGCTCCGCACGGGTTACTCCCGAGAAGCGGAGCGTCCGGGTCGCCGTGGTTGGTTCGGCGGTCACCACCCGGACCCGGCGCAGTTGGCTGTTCGAAGAAGGCGACGCGCTGACACCCTCGGACTGGGCCGAGAGGTACCAGGCGCCGCCCAAGATCGAAACGGCGATGATCAGACTCGCAGGCCGAAAGCTCACAGTGATGCTCCTGGTTGTTCAAACTGAACTGGCCGACCGGTTAATTGTGCGTCATAGAGGTTCATCGTTCGCCTTGTTTCGTGCGGACTAGCTTTTTGATTGCGGCAGGATGCCTTCGAAGAAGATCCGCAACACGTCTTCGAGGTAGCGTTCTTCCATGACTTCGAGGTCGAGGTCCGGTTTCATCTGACAAAAGAGGCCTTTGGTCTGGAACCAATGAAGAACCAAGCCCAAGAACGTTTTGAGGATGATCATTGGCTCGAGGTCGCCACGCAGCTCACCCGAGCGTTGCGCCTCCGCGATCCGCGCTGCCCCCATTTCGTAGAGTTCAGCCTCCTGCTCGAGGCAGGGATCGTTCACGTCGACATGGCGCCAGACCATCAGCCGTACCGCCATAGGGTCGGCTTGCAGAAAGCGGAAGTACGCGATCATCGAGTTGCGCAGCAGCTCCGCTGTGCCCTCGGTGGTGTCGAGCATCTGTTTCTGGGCGCTGTAGTAGGTGTGGAACCGGCGCCGCTTGACCTCGTTCCACAGTGCGTCCTTCGAGCCGAAGTGGTGATGGATCAGGCTCTTCGTCACCTTCGCATCACGCGCGATTTGGCTCGTGGGCGTATCGGCCATCCCGTGTTCGATGAACAACCGTTCGGCCGCATCGAGAATGGCGTTGCGGGTCGCAACCGGGTCACGACGTTGGCGCGGGCTCGTCATGGGCGTAAGTTAACAACTAATTGGCCGGCCGGTCAATTGTTAGCGGAAAGTCCCTCCTCGATCCCCCTTTTGGAAAGGAGGAGCTGGAGAGAGATTTCTTTGGCGATCAGCGGTGGAGCTTCGTTTCGCCTACGGATACACGTACGGTGCCTGCAGACCCAACGGAATACCGAGCAGCCAGTAGGCGACCAAGAAGATCGTCCACGTGATCAAGAGCGAGACCGAGTACGGCAGCATCAACGACACCACCGTGCCAATGCCGGTCTTCTTGACGTAACGCTGGCAGAACACCACCACCAGCGGGAAGTAAGGCATCAGCGGCGTGATGATGTTGGTGGTCGAGTCGCCCACCCGATACGCGGCCTGGGTTAGCTCGGGGGAGAGCCCCAGCTGCATCAACATGGGCACGAAAATCGGTGAAAGGAGTGCCCACTTCGCGGAGGCCGAGCCCACCAACAGGTTGACGATCGCCGAAAGTCCGATGATGCCGACGATCGTTACCTGGCCCGGCAAGCCGAGACCCTGCAGGAAGTTGGCACCCTTGAGCGCCAGCAACACACCAACGTTGGAATCCCCGAAGGCCTTAATGAACAGGGCGGCGAAGAACGCCATGACGATGTAGTAGGCCATCGTCCCCATTGATTTCGACATGCCCGTGACGATGTCGCGGTGACTCTTGACGGTGCCGGAAACGTAGCCGTGGACAATGCCGGGGATCAAGAAGAAGATGAAGATCAACGGCACGATGGACTGCATGAGCGGTGCCGCGAAGGCGGTGATCTCACCCGCAGGGGAACGCAGGGGGGAATCTGCGGGCCACACCGCCAGAACCAACAGAATCAAGCACACGACGATGGCCGCTACGCCGGCCATGAGGCCCTTGCGTTCCTGTGGCTCGATCGCCTCCATCTTCGGCATGTCGTCCGGGTCGCCATCGACCTCGGTGTTGCGCAGGCGCGGCTCGATGATGCGGTCGGTGATGAACCAACCAACAGCGATCACCAGAATGCTGGAAAAGCTGGTGAAGAACCAGTTGCAAAGGGGATTGACCTCGCGCGCCGGATCGATGATCTGGGCGCCAGCCATGGTGATGCCCTGAAGCAAGGGGTCAATGCCCGATGGAATGAAGTTGGCCGAGAACCCGCCCGAGACACCGGCGAACGCCGCCGCGATGCCGGCCAATGGATGGCGTCCCGCAGCGTAAAAGATGACACCGCCGAGCGGGATGACCAAGACATACCCCGCATCAGCAGCGGTATGGCTGACAATCGAGACCAGGATCAGCATTGGTGTCAAGAGCATGGCTGGGGTAAAGCCCAGAAGCCACTTGAGACCGGCATTGATGAATCCGGTGTGCTCAGCCACGCCGACACCGAGCAACGCCACCAGCACCACCCCCAGCGGATGGAAACCCGTAAAGGTCTTCACCATGCCGGCCAAGAACGCCGCCAAGGCGGTGCCGGTTAGCTGGTTCTGTACCCGGATTGGCTCGCCGGTTCGAGGATCGAGTTCGCTGAAGGCAACCGGCGCCAGTAGCGCCGAGAGCACCCATACGGCAATCATCAATATCAGGAACAACACCGCTGGATCAGGCAGCTTGTTGCCCGCGTTCTCGATCCAGTTCAAAAAGCGGTCGAGACTGCCAGCGCCTTGCGCCTTCTTCGACTTCTCCTGGGCTTCGGCCATTGGTGCCTCCTGGGTCGAGCTTGCAACGGTCTCCGCGTGGCGAATCCAACGCGGTTATCAAGACGGGTATTGCGCCGAGCATACCGTGGACGCCCAGATCATTGGCCCGGAATGGGACGGATGGGCGCTGCCGCTCACGAACGCTTGCTGGGATCCCCGGAAAGGGCACCGCATATCATCTCACGGAAGGGCCTGCGCTTCGAGCCGGGCAAGGCGAAGTGCCAACGTTCGGTGGGCTTCTTCGAGTCGGGCGAGTCGCGCGTCCCGTGCCACCGCCTGCTGGCGCAGCCCGGCATTCTCCGCTGCCAGCGATCGCGCGACGTTGGTTTGATGAACCAATCCCCAGCCAAGGCTGAACAACGTGAGCAGTAAAACGATGAACACAACGCTTCTTCGGATGCCGCCGACCCGGCGAAGGTTGACCACTGTGCCGTGCGCCGTGTCCAGCCCCTCGGGTGCGACGACTTGCGTTGGCTCTTGCCGGAAATCAAGCGCCAAGGTGGTGTCGGCCGAAGCTCGTGTGCGGGAGGACACGTCCAACAAGCGGGCCAACCCTCGCCCATCCTGGTGGTCCATCTCGCCTCGAACGTAGGCGTCCACGAGCTCACTTTCGAGCGCCTCGAGTTGATCAAAAAGTGGGTCGTCCTCGAGTGCCTGGCGCTCGAGTGCCTCCCGCTCCGCCTCGCTCGCAGCACCAGAGAGATGCCGCGCCAGCCGTGCCCCGAGATCGGTCGTTTCGCTCACGTCTCGTCACCTCCGTGTTTGGAAGACCCGTGTTTGGAAGACTCGATGTCGTCACCCATCCACCGTTCGAGCTTGCTCCGGAGCCGGAACACGCGGATGCGCAGGTTGTTGACCTCGATCCCAAGCTCTCGCGCCAGCACTCTTCGGTTCTCGATTCGCGCGGTGGGATCGGCGGCGTAGTAGCGCAGCACGAGATCTCGCTCGGGCGGCGGCAGGCGCTCGAGGCAACGCTCCAAGCAAACCAAGCGTAGGTCCGTCGTCTCATGCCTGCCCGGCACCCACGGGGCCTTGCCGACGTCACCTGGTGACGGCTGGGCCCGTTTGACCTCACGCAAGTGCTCGAGAAACACGCGATGGGCGACACCCGCGGAGAAACGTGGAACCTCGCCGGGGCCCAGGACGAGCCCGCCGTCCATGCGGCGGATCACGCGGTTGATGGACTCGTCCGCGAGATCCTCGGCAAATCGACAACCGCGCCATTCGAACAGCCGGATCAACTTTCGCCGCAGGCGCTCGTACTTGCGCCCCGCCTCGATGACGTCCGGATCGAGCACCGTGAGAAATCGGCCTAGGGCCTCGGGGTTGAGGGTCCAATCTTGCGGTGCGGTCATGGTCACCCGTGACTGTCGAGTCGTTGCGTTTTGTTACACGGACCGCGCTAGCCTGACCAACCCAAGCCGCGTGCCTCGTCTTTCATCGCCGCCTCTTTCGCTAGTCCTCGTGTGGTTTCACCGGTGGCGATCAGAAGCTCGGCGTGCAGCCCGCCGGCTTGGAGAGCGGCTTCGAATAACCCGAGTGCCTGCGCCTCTGCCTGGATCCGTTCGACCTCTGTAACGATTGCCTGCGGCGAGCGAGCGGCCGCGCGCCAGGCGCAGCGGGCCAACGCCACGCGGCCACGCAGCACGACATCCATAGCCTCGAGGTCCACCAACCGACGATCGAGATCCGCGCAGCCTGGCTCCGGATCCCGTTCGGGCAATGTCAGGCCAGCCCGCGCCACGACAATCGCAGCAGCCGCCGCGATGGGCGCCTCCCGCTGTGCGTCGAGCGTTGTCTGCGCGGCCAAGGCCAGCTCGATGGCCGTTGACCAAGCACCACGCGCGGCGAGAATTCGTGCCAACAAGACCTGAGTTTCGGCGGCGACCCCGGGCTGCTCGAGTCGTTTGAATTCGTCGACCAGGCCGGCGGCCTGGTGCTCGGCATCTTCGAGCGCGCCCGTCGCCAGCGCGATCCGGGCCAGCTCGAACCGGGCGTAGGGATCGAGGCCACCAGCGGGATGACCAACGGCGTTGACCAGTGCACGCTCGAAACTCCGGCGCGCGAGGTCGAGCTCGCCCAGGTCGAGCCACACGCGCCCTTGGTAGTAGGGAACCCACGCCACACCGATCTCGTCGGCCACGGCTTCGAAGGCTGCCCCTGCCTCTTGAAGCTGCACCATGGCTTCCTTGGGCCGGCCGAGCTTGAGAAGCGAAATGCCTAGATTCTCGAGCATCACTGCTTCCCCTTGCTTGACATCGCGCTGCTGGTAGTTGGTCAGGATCTGCCGCTTCAGTGCCAAGCCGTCCGCGAGCTGCCCCCGGCGGTCGAGAATAATGGCCAGCGACGTCTGCCCGTTGGCCAGGTCACCTTGGTGGCCGGTGCGCTCAGCCAACGCCAACCCCGTACGGTAGTGCTGCTCGGCGGTCTCCAGATCGTCGCGGCGATGGGCTTGCGCCCCGTGGATGAAGTGTACCCGCGTCAAGCCGCTCTGGTGGCCCACCGATTCGTAGAGGGACTGTGCTTCGGCCAGCAACGCGCTGACCCGCTCGAGCGTTGGGTCGGTATGGACACGGGTAAGCGCGTCGGTCTCCAGGGCTTCGGCTACCAGCGTCGTCGAGCCCAAGGCGCGGCCACGTTTGGCCGCGCGACCCGCAGCCGCCTGGCTTCGGGCATAGTCGCCATGATGGTAGGCGACCGTTGCCTCGGTCAGGTCAATGCGAGGGTCATCACCCCAGGGCGCGGGCAGTTCACGAAGCGATTCCAACGTCTGGAACGCCGCTTCCAGGCGAGCGCCCTTGTCCTGGGCCGTTGCCAGCGCCAGGCCGTAGTCCAAGTCATCGGGAAAAAACTCGCGCAATGCCCGATAGAGCTCCTCGGCGCGCTGCCACTCGTTGATCGTGAGCTGGTACCGGGCCTCGACCGCCAGCTGCTTCTCACGCGACAAGGACTGCGCGTTGTGAAACGCCAGCTCAGCGGCCTCCCGAGCCCGATTTCGAAAACCGAGCGCCATCCAAGCTTCGGCTTGCGCCGATGAAATCAACGGGTGATCGGGCTCGATCTCAGCCGCACGTTCGAGGCTCCTGGTGGCAGAAGTGGCCTCGAACCGCCGCAACGCGGCTAGCCCCTCGGCGTAGTGGCGCGCCGCTTCGATGTCCCCCGGTTGCTCGGCGGAAGCGGTCGCGATTTCTGGAGAGGTCGGTCGGTCGACGCCCACGATCCCGAGCAGGTCTGCAGACGCCCGCGCAACGGTCGCACCTAACCCATTCGGCGTCACCCTGAAACGAAGTGGCGCTGGGGACGTCTGACCATCGGTTCGCAGGAGGTGTAAATCGAGCTCGACGCCACCGTGCGTCTCACTGTCGCCCGCGAGGCCGTACGCACCGGTGAGTGCCCAACGCGCGCCAGAGCGCAAGCCAATACGCTCGAGATCCCCCGCCGCGACCAGGTCGCCTGCATCGAGGTTCAGGTCGGAGCGCACCCGAGCCGCCTCTTCTCCATCCACCACCAAGGCCCGCTCGCCCGCGGCAAGGGCTGCCGTGAAGCCCTCGGCCAAGGCCGTCGCCATCCACGCTGAGTCTGATCGCCCCGTCTTGTTGGCGAAACCGAGCACCACGAGAGCTGGGCGCAACGAAGTGGTAGCGGTGGCGATGGTGGTGGGCGTCGATGAGCCCTTCATCCGATCCCACCAACCGAGCGCGGCATGGGCCACGGTTGCCAGCAACGCCACCGTTAGCAACAGTGCCGCAGCCGCGGATACGGTATTCCACTTTGAGACCGTGCGCCGGCGTTGCAGCGTCTCGGCTGGACACCGGGCGGCGATCTCCGCTGCAACCGTGTCGAAAGAAGCCCAGCGATCCTCCGGCTCGCGCGCCAAACATCGCAGAACCAACGGGTCGACGCCCGGATCCAGGCCCGGTACCAAACGACTCGGCGGTTCGGGGTCGCGTTCGATTCGCGCGAGGGCGGTCGATACGGCGCTTTCGCCCACGAAGGGCCAGCGTCCGGTCAGCATATGGAACAGCAGCACCCCGAACGCGTAGACGTCGGTGGCCTTCGTCACCCGGCCACCGCGAACCTGCTCCGGCGCCATGAACAACGGTGTCCCCTCGAGCTTCGGCGAGGAGGCTGGCACCTCGTACCCCTTGTCGTCACGCTCCGATAGCGCCAACCCGAAGTCGGTCACCACGGTGCGCACGGTACCGTCTGTGCGTCGCGCCAAGTGGATGTTGCTGCCGTTGATATCGCGATGAATTACCCCCTGCCGATGGGCGGCGGCCATCGCGACGGCGACATCGGCCGCGATCGAGAGCGCTCCTGTCGGTGAGAACGCACCCCTTCGACGCACGCGTTCGCTCACCGTCTCGCCATCGAGGAGCTCCATGGTGACGAAGAATACGGGCTCCGACGAGCCGTCAACCGCATGGCGACCGAAGTCGAACAGACGGCAGACGTTCTCGTGGGTCACGCTGCGGGCCAAGAGAATCTCCTGCTTGAACCGCTCGATGGCTTCGGGAGAGGTTGCGGACCGGGGGTGGAGGGTCTTGAGCGCGATTCGCTCTTGCAGCTCGTGGTCCTCGACCTCGAACACTTGGCCCGCGCCCCCTCGACCCAGGAAGCGAATCACGCGATAGCGCCCGGCGATCTCGTCGCCGTCGGCGAAGGCGCATGGTGCGCGCTGTGCCACGTCGGTCGGATCGGCACGCCCACGCCGGATGCGACTGAGAATCCGCGCCGCGATTTCTCGTGCACGAACAAGTGTCGTCCCGTGCTCGGCCTCCGGCTCTCCGGAGGGAGGCATTGAATCTCGTCTCATCGGAGAATTTCCGTTTAGTAAAGCGGTCTGTCATCCTACCCTAGGCCGGTGACCTCCTTCCGAACGTGTAACGGATCGGCGCGGCGCGTCATGAAGAGTTGAAGGATGGTGGCCAAATGGCCGCGACACCCCAAAAGGAGCACCGAAATCATGTGGCGTCTCGAAATGAAAGGCAACGTTCAACGGTGGGTCCTCTGCGCGGCCCTTGCATTCGTGGCATGGAGCCCGGCCCAGGCCGGCGTGGTCTACGAAATCGAAGTCACCGATCACGAGCAATCGCCACCCAAGACAGAGAGTATTCAGGCGGCCGTGGAAGGCCGTCACTTGAAAATGGGCATTGCAGCGGGCGGACGCGGTTCCCAGGGCGAGATGATTTTCCGCGGTGACCGTCGGGAGATGGTGATCGTCGACCACGACGACAAGACCTACATGGTGCTGAACGGCGAGGCCGTCCAACAGCTTGGTGACCAGGTCGGGGGGCAGATTCGAGGTGCGATGAAAGAGGTCGAGAAGCACCTCGAGCAGCTCGATCCGAAACAGCGCGAGATGATCGAGAAGATGATGAAGGGCAAGATGCCCGGCGGGCCGGGACCCGCAAACGCGATTGCGCAGCCGGTCACGACGTTCAAAAAGACCGCTGAGCGAGCCAAGCACCAAGGCTACCCGTGTGTCCGTTGGGACGTTTTTCGCGACGACGAGAAGATTCGTGAGCTGTGGGTAACGAGCTGGATGAACATCGAGGGCGGCGCGGTCGTTCGCGACGCCTTCGAAGACATGGCCCGCTTCCACCGTGAGCTAATGGAGTCGATCGGAGACATGATGGGTGGCGCCAAGGATCTCTTCGGCGAAGGCGAGAACCCGATCGACGGTTGGCTCGAGGTCGGCGGCTTTCCCGTGGTGACCCGCCACTTCGAGGGTGGTGAGCTCGAAAGCGAGACCGTGCTCGAGTCGATTACCGAGCGGGATCTCGATCCGGACGCCTTCGAGCCTCCCAAGGGCTACCGGCTGCGGACGATGGGACCCCAATGAGGCAGGGGAGAGATTCGATGAAGTGCTGTGCATGGATCCTCGCGTCTTTGTTTGCCCTTACTCCATCGGCACGAGCGACCGAAGCCGCGCTTGCCGGAGACGTACCGGGTGTCTACGTCATCCTCGACGGCTCGGGTTCGATGTGGGGGCAGCTGGCCGACGGCACCCACAAGATCACCGCCGCGCGAGAGGTCCTCAAGACGTTCACCGCTGATGACTACGCCGGCCGCGAGCTGGCTTTTCGGGTGTACGGCCATCGGCGCGAGGGCGACTGCACGGACAGCGAGTTGGTGGTGCCCTTCACGGCCCCCGAGCAAGCGATCGCGCGGATGTCGGCGTTCGCTGACCAGGTGAATCCCAAGGGCAAGACGCCCATTTCGCGTAGCTTGCGCGCGGCGCTCGATGACTTTGGTGACCGGCCGGGCGAGATCGTGCTGGTCTCGGATGGCATCGAAACTTGCGACGAGGATCCCTGCGCGCTGGTCCGTGAGTGGCGCGAGAAGAACGTTGCCATCCGGGTTCATGTCGTCGGGCTGGGACTGGCGGACAAAGAGCGTGTCGCCATGACCTGTATCTCCGAGGCCGCGGGTACGGAGTACCAGGACGCCCAGTCGGCCGACGAGCTGGCCGCGGGTCTGGCGAAGATCCAAGAAGCCGCGGCCGAGCCGCCTCCCGTGGAATCGAAGTGGTACGGGCTGGCGATCAAAGCCACCAACGAGGCTGGTGAAACCATGAGGGTCCGCGGCACCGCACGCCACGGCGACGGCGAGCCGATGGAGGTGAGCAGCAACGGCTACCAAATGGTGCCCACGGGCGAGAACGAGATCACGGTTGGGGTGAAGACACGGAACGGCAACATCTACAAGCCGGCCACCCAGATCGTGAACGTCGCCGAAAGCGGCAGGACCACCGCTCGATTCGCGGTGCCCGAGCCGCCCTCGGTCGTCGCGCGCTTCATGGATCGCGGCGAAAAGGTGCGCGGCGCCACCGTTTACGCCTATCAAGAAGGCCAGGAGGTGTTTCATTTTCGGTGGAAGGATCGCATCCACCTCGACCCTGGCGCCTACGAGTTTCGCACCAACCCCAACGCCGACAACGACCTTGCCGTCACCGAGACCTTTGCCGACGGTGACCACAAGGAGATCGTTTTCGAGCTTACGCACACCGTCAAGGCGATCATCAAGCTGGTCGCCGCGGGATCGGGGATCGACTTCCGCGAGCACTACGAACTCTGGAAGGATGGCGAGAAAGCCTACAGCGTGCATTGGTCCAACGGCGTACGTGCCGTACCGGGCACCTACCAGCTGCGACTGATCAACGAGATGACGCCCATCGTGCACGAGGGCCTCGTCCTGACCGACGAAGACAAGCAGTCGTTTCGCATCGAAGTGCCGGTCGGCCACGTGACGTTCGTCTACCTGTTGGCCGACGGCAGTCGCGACACCGATGACCGGGTCTTCCTGACACGGGTTGGTGCCGGATCGGGTGGCCGCAATTACACCCGAGGCGGTACGGCGATTCCATTGATCCCAGGCGCTTATTTTGTAGAGGGATGGGGCCACAAAGGTGGCACCAACAAGGGCACCTACGAGAAGGTCGACTTCGTCGTCGAGGCGGGGGTCGACCAGGAGGTCATGCTGCGGTTGACGCCAGAGTAGCAGTCGAGCAGGGGATCTTCTCGTGTTCCCGAAGGGACCACCTTCCCTAGGCGGTGACTTCAGTCACCGCTTAGGGGGATGGCACGCCTTGCCAAACGCGAAGCCTCGCTACAAGTCGATCGGCAGCCGACCCGCCAGCGTGATGCCACGACGGGTAAATCGAAACCGGTAAGCAATGGCTTCGACCCCGGCCGCGACGGCGCTGCGCAGTGCCGTACCGTAGGCGGGGTCGATTTCGTCAGCGGGTCGAAAGCGCTCGACATCGGCGCGACCGACGTGAAAGAAGATCACCGCCCGGGCACCTTCGGCCGCCACGGTTGCGAGATCTTCGAGATGCTTGCGGCCACGCTCGGTCGGCGCGTCGGGAAAGGCGCCATAGACGTGCCCGGTGCCGGATTCACCGCCGGTAATGCGGTAGGTGGTGTTCTTGACCTCGACGTAGCAATCACGGCGCGCACCGTCCGGGTCCGCTAGCAGTAGATCGATCCGGCTACGTCTGTCCACGCCATAGGCCACTTCGGTGCGCAGGCTTGGGTAGCCGGCAAGCTCTGGGATTCGGGCGGCTCGGACCATTGCGGTTACCGTCCGGTTGGGCCGCACGCTGTTGACCCCAACCCACGTCCGCCCCATCTGGATCATCTCGAGCGTGAACCGCAGTTTGCGCTTGGGGTTATTCGAGTCGGCAATCAACACCGGTCGCCCGGGCTCAGCGCAGGTTCGCATGCCGCCAGGGTTGGCGCAGTGAACGGTCATTTCGCGGCCATCAGGAAGGCGAACATCGGCCAGGAAGCGCTTGTACCGTCGCAGCAGGGTGGCGTCAATCAGGGGTTGCTCGTGCTTCATGCAGCCGGAACCCCCTTCTTGGCGAGGGGAAAGCCAAGAACGGAACGCGTTCGGCAAAAAGGAAGCCAGAGAGAAGACCTGTTCCGGCCCTCCCCCTTTGTCAAAGGGGGAGTTGGAGGGGGATTTCCCATCACCTGCCCACCGCGACTCATTTCGCCGCTCGTATTGCGGCCACACGCTGGGGCAACGGTGGATGGCTGAAGTTGAGCGCCACGTAGAGTGGATGCGGCGTTAGGTTGACCAGGTTGTCACGCGCCAGTTTCTCGAGCGCCGACACCATGGCGTCGGCGTCGGCTGTTTCCGCCGCGAACCGGTCTGCCTCGTATTCATGGCGACGCAGCAACGCGTTGAGCAGGAAACCGACGATCATCTCCACCGGTGCGAACAGCAAGCCGAAAAACACCAAACCTGCGTAGACCGACGGTTGGGCCAGGCCGAACGCCGCGAACAAACCTGCCTCACTGAGCACCATCTGCATTAGAAAGAACAGCACGCCCGAGTGGGCGATGCTCAACAGCAGCATCTTGGGCACGTGTCGGCGCTTGTCGTGTCCCACCTCATGGGCTAACACCGCGACCAACTCGGACGTCGTTTGTTGTTCGATCAACGTATCGAACAGCGCGATGCGCTTGCTGCTTCCGAATCCGGTGACATAGGCGTTGCCACGGTTCGAGCGACGCGACCCATCGATCACAAATAGGCCGTCGAGCGCCACACCAACGCGCCCGGCGTACTCGGTGATCGCGTCGCGCAGGGCACCGTCGTCCAAGCGTTCGAACTTGTTGAACAGCGGCAAGATCCAAATCGGAAAGATCAACTGGAACGCCAGACTCAACACGCTGACAGCCAGCCAGCACAGCCACCAAGCGTTGTCGCCCGCCCGTTCGAAGAACATCAGAATGACCGAGAGCACCGCACCGCCGAGTACGACGCCGAGCGCGAGTCCCTTGAGCCAATCGAGCACGAAGGTGCGTGGCGTCGTGCGGTTGAAACCAAAGCGGGCTTCGAGCACGAAGGTTTCGTAGATCGAAAACGGCAACGACACCAGCACCTGAGCCAACGCCAAGGCACCAATGAAGGCCAAGCCGTTCCAAGGCGTCCCGAGCCCGAGCGCCCGCATGTGACTGTCGAGCCAAGCAAATCCACCCGCGTACCAAAACCCCAACAGCAAGACCAGCTGCACGGTCGAGCTGACGAGCGCGAAGCGTGCCGCGTCGCGCGTTTGATCCTGGGAGTTGCGGTACGCGTCGCCGTCGTAGACATGGGCGAACGCGGCCGGTGGCGTTGGTGTCATGGCGCGCAGGTTGAGCCAACGCGCGATGGTGCTGAGCGCGTACTCGAAGAGCAAGGCGCTGAGAATGATGATGGCGAAGAGATTAAACGTCACGATGCGCGGAGCTTATCTGAGATGGTGATTCAGTATGTGTCGCTCCGACGCCGCTATGAGTGAGGCTCCACTGAGGAGTCAGCATCAAGGCGGCCTCTTGCCGCATCACAACCGACCCAGGAGTACACAATGAACCCCTACCTAAAGGCCCTGCTCTTCGGACTCGCGCTCGTCGCGGTGTTGGCGCTGACCTTGGGCAACACATCGGCACCAGTCGAAGCGTGCGACAGCCCCTGGCACAACTGTGTCGACGCCTGCGATGCCGCCGTGATCCCCTGCCTCTCAGCCTGTGGACCCAACGACTTCATGTGTGAGTTCGCTTGCAACAATGACTGGTGGGCCTGCAATGAGGCCTGTTCGGTCTACTGATCACGAGGCGCCAACAATGACAAGGTGCGCCGGCTCGTATGGCCGGCGCGCCTCAGACCGATTCAGCCCGCCAATCCTCGGCCTCGAGTCCGCTCAAGCCAGTGAAATCTCTGATGTTCGAGGTCACGACTACGAGGTCGTTGACGTACGCCGTCGCAGCGATCAGCGTGTCCCGAAACGGCAAGTTTCGACCTTTGGCTTGGAGCCGTGCCCGCTCACGCGCATGCCACTCGGCGGCACGTTGGTCATAGGGGATGATGGGCAGCGCCGAGTCCCGCAATCCAACGAGGTAGGTCTCGATCCGATCACGTTTTCTAGACGGTGGTAGCCGCTCGAGGCCGAAGAGTAGTTCGTGGTAGACGACTGCGGCGGTCGCTACTTGGGCCTGAAAACGCTCGAGCCGAACGAGTAGACCGCGATCTGGTTTCGGTCGCAGTGGCTCTGAAAGAACGTTCGTGTCAAGCAGGTACCGCGCGCTCAAAAGGAAACGTCCCTGCCGGGAGATCGATCCTCGACTCCTTCAAAGATCTCGTCCGGATCGAGGTCCACAGGGTCGTGTTCTTGCGCGTGCCGGAGATCTCGCAAAACCTCCTGAAACGTTGCCCGTGGTTCGTTCATTCGTTCGTAGTCTTCGCGCCCAATCACCACCGCAACCGGAAGCCCGCGACGCGTCAGCTCAACCGGGCCTACTTGTTCTGCAACACGGACCACCGTGCTCAGGCGGTTCTTGGCTTCGGCGATTGAGTAGGACTTGTGCACGCTAGGCTCCTATATGGCCATCTAGATAGCTATCTTAGCCTAGCTCGGACCCTCTGGCAACGCCGGGGCGCCTCAGACCGAGCGCGTCAAGCTGCCGTCGACGCGGACGTTCTGGCCGGTCATGTAGCCCGCGTCGCTGGAGAGCAGGAAGGCCGCGGTCTTGGCGATCTCTTCGGTGGTGCCGTAGCGACCCATGGGGATTGTCTTGACGATCGCCTCGTCCTGCGGGTAGCTGTCGATGAAGCCCGGCAGCAGGTTGTTCATGCGGATGCCGTGCGGGGCGTGCTCATCGGCGTAGAGCTTGGCGAAGCTACCGAGCGCGGCACGCAGCGACGCCGACAGCGGGAAGGCCGCTTGCGGCTCGTAGGCGGCGAAGGTCGAGATGTTGACGAACGCGCCGCTGCCTTGTTCGATCATCACCGGCGTCACCAGCCGCGCCACACGCACCACGTTGAGCACCACCAAGTCGAGCGCCGCGTGCCAGTCGGCGTCGCTCAGCTCGAGCAGCGGCCCCTTGGGCGGGTGACCGGTGTTGTTGACCACCGCGTCGATCCGGCCCCAGGTTGCCAGCGTCTCGTCGACCATGCGTTTCAAGTCGTCGGGTACCACCACCGAGCCTTGAAAGCCCATGCCGTCGAACCGCTTGGCCAGCTTGCGCGCCGCGTCCGAGGTCGAGAGCAGCGCCACCTTGTAGCCACGCTTGAACAACTCCTCGGCGCACGCCGCCCCCATGCCACGCCCCGCCGCAGTCACGATCGCCACTTTGTCGTTGGTGCTCATGGCACTGATTCTGCCTCAATCGGCGTCCGCGCGATACGGCGCCGTCGCTTTGGCGACTTCGGCGGCTGATAAGGCTTGGGCTTCGAGGTCGGCTAGGTGAGCACGGTCCTTCTCGAGGTCGGGGTGGCGAAGCTCTTCCTCGAGTGCGACGCTGGCCCGGATTTCGTCGACGGCACGGTCGATCGCGCCGGTTTGCTCGAGAACACAGCCGATATTCCAACGCGTCACCAACTCGCCCGCGCGATCGCCCACCTCGCGACTGATTTTCAGGCTCGCCTCGTAGTGTGCCAGTGCTTCATCCAGCTTTCCCCACGACCGGTAGATACCAGCGATGTTGTTCAACGTCGTGCCTTCACCGGCGCGATTCTCGACCTCGAGACTAATCTTCAGGCTCCCTTCATAATGCGCCAGCGCTTTGTCCATTACTCCCTGTACCTGGTAGATCCGAGCGATGTTGTTCAGCTCCGTGCCTTCACCGGTGCGATCGCCGACCTCGCGACGGATCTCCAGACTCCCTTCGTAATGCGCCAGCGCCTCATCCAGCTTTCCCAATGAGCGATAGACCAGTGCGATGTTGTTTAGGGCAGAGCCTTCTGTATCACGATCGCCGACCTCGCGACTGATCTTCAGGCTCGCTTCGTAGCGCGTCAGCGCCTCGTTCAGCTTGCCCCACAACCGGTAGATTTGGCCGATGTTGTTCAGCGTTTTTCCTTCGCCAGCGCGATCGCCGACCTCGCGACGGATCTCCAGACTCCCTTCGTAATGCGCCAGCGCCTCATCCAGCCTTCCCAACGATTCGTAGATCTGGCCGATATCGTTCAGCGTTGTACCCTCACCGGTGCGATCCCTGACCTCGCGGCTGATCTTCAGGCTAGTTTCGAGACGCGTGAGCGCTTCCGGTGCGTGCCCGGTCTCCAAGTAGGCCGATCCGAGCTCATGCAGCAACCCCGCCCGCTCGATGTTCGACCCGTCGCCGACCAGCTCGAGACCGGCGGTCGCCGCCTCGATGGCGCGTTTGAAGGCCCTTCGGCGATTGAGCCAGCCGGCCAGGTCGAGCATGGCACCGACCTTGTGGTCGTTCGACGCCAGCGTTTCGACGCGTGCGCGCACACGTTCGACCTCCCTTTCGATCTCGTGGTTGCCTGCTTCGAGCGTGGCGGGAGAGCCGCGCTCGACCGACCGCGACGCTTCGAGAAAGGCTTTGCCCGGCGTGTCGCCGGCGGCGCGTTCGAGCCAGTAGGTCCGCTGGCGTACGTCCCACAGGTCGCCGGCGCTGTCGAGAAAGAGTTCGACCTCGGACGTGTGTAGACACAACACCCAGCGTAGCCGTCGCCGGCCAATGTCGTCGCGGTGCAGGTTGATGTAGCCGAGGAACTCGGGGTCCGGCCGTGAAGACGCGCACTCGCGTGGCAAGCTCGTGACTAGGCTCAGCGTTTGGCCGTCGGCCGCGCTGAGAATTGGGTACAAGAAGCCTGCGCCGTGCTCGGGGTGATGAGTGGGATCAAGCGTTTGGGTGCCGAGCCCACCTTCTGAAACGAGGCGTCGAAGGGTATCGAGAAAACGGATCTTGTCTTGCTCGTGGTCGTAGTGCACCAGCAGGAAGAGCGGCCCGTCGTGCTCGACCGCGAAGCGAAACTCCTCGGCCACCTGGCGCGCCACGGCATCCGGCGACTCAGCGAGGCTCATGAATCAGTCATCGCCCTTCGGCGACCTAAGCGTGTCGGCAAGCGAACCGACGTAACGTTTGAGCGGATAGCGTAGATCCAGCCAACAGTCATGGTTCTCGTATTCGACAACCGCGCGCGATTGGAGGTACCGCTCAACGTCCGGCACCCAACCTTGGTCGCTCGCCAGAACCTGCTTGAGGATGCCCACCGCCTGGCCTCGAATCATCGGCTGGTAGTCCTTCTTGATGCGATGGAACGTCTCCTCGACATCGATTGGCTCGATACACTCGGCGCCCCGAATCAACGCGTGCGTGGCGGCCTCGCGCACCGCACGGGCGGTCTCACGGAACAATCCACCGCCCATGAGCAACAGCTCTTCGAGCTGCTCGTCACGAATGAGCGCCTGGTCGGTGGCGGCGAGCCGACGCTTGACGAATCCGTGCATCAGCCTGTAGCCAGGCTGGTCCCGTTGGATCGGTGGCCGTTCGCGGTGCTTGTCGGCCTGGGCGTAGAGCCGGGCTGCCGGAAACGCGTACATCTGTTCTTGCGGCACCCGGGTGGCCGGCAGCGAGCGGAAGTACACTGGCAGTGTATAAACAATGGCGAAGCGTGGTTGGACCAGCGCGTCGTATTGCTCGTGGAAGAGGCGGTTGTGCATGGCCTTGTGGGCGTCGGATTCGCCTTTTTCGAGGTCATCGACAATCACCAGCACGCGTTTCTTCGCCACCAGTGCCAGATCCTGCGCCAGCTCGTCGACCAGGCGAATCAAGTCCTGCACATTGGGTTCGAGAAGTTGGCTGCGCTCGGTTTTCCAGTCGCGACGACTGCGTAGCTGAGCCTTGAATCGCGCCCAAAGCGCGGCACCAACACCGGCTTCGAGGTCGATGCCTTCAACGTGCGACACCGTCTTGACCACTTCGGCGCCCCAAGCCTCGAGCCGCTCGACACCATCGTTGGCAACACCGAGCAACCGAGCCCGTGCTGCCAGCACCAACCCAATCTCGACCAAGAGTGCATCGTGCGTCAGGTCGACCGCATCGTTGCCGAAGTCAGCCGCGCTCAAGAAGAGCGTCTCGTACGCCTCCCGCATCTCGGGGCGGGCTACCAGCCGTCCCAACTCCGTACTCTTGCCGCTGCCACGGTGGCCGCAGACGAACGCATGGATGGGTGCTACGGCGTCGGCAAGATCCATCGCCAGCTTGGTCAACTCGACCTCGTTGCGCGGCTCGTAGAGATCCGTTCCAGGGTCCACCACAATGGCTGGATGGAAGATCCGCCGAATGCCGGCCAGGTCGGAGGCCGGCTCTGGAACCGCTGGGGTGTTGTCGTCTTGCTTGGTCATAGTCTTCCGCACGCGAGAACCAATCGCCAGCTTACCCCATGGCCACCAAGTTCTTCATCTGTAGCGTTGCCCATGCGAACGAGCCCCAACGGCTTCGAAGTGGGTGGCCCCATGGCCACGGGCGGCGCGGGGAAGTAGGGGCGAGTTGCCCTACTCGACGCGAATGGACTGCCATTTGCCCTGGTGGAAACGCAGCACGGAGAGGACACAGCGCGAGACGTGGCCGATCAGGATGGCAGTCCAAATGCCCGTTGCCGTCAAGTGTCCGGTGGCATCGAGCACGGCGCAGAGCCCAAGCGGCAGCGCGAGCTGGGACACCAGGGTGATGTAGAACGGACCCCGGGTGTCGCCGGTACCCTGGAGGGCACCGGTGTAGACGATGGCAGCGAGGAGGAAAATGCCCGAAACGGCCAGGAACCCCAGCAGCTGACTGCCAATCGCCTTCACGGTCTCGTCAACGACCCCGAAAATCCCGATCAAGGAGCCGGGAATGGTGAGAAAGAGGGCACTAACCGGTAAGGCGATTCCGAGACCGACAAGGAAGGCCATGCGGGGTGCGCGCCACGTACGCTCGGGTTTGCCGGCACCAAGGTTCTGGCCCGCGATGGTCGAAGACGCCGCCATCAAGGCGACCGACGTCCAACTAATGAGTGAGAAGAGCTGGGTGTAGACCACCGTGTATGCGGCCTGTGCCTCGGCGCTTGCTGGCAAGCTTCCTACGTACCGAATCAGGAGCACGCCGCCCAGGTTCATGGCGATTCCCTGGAAACCGGCGGGCAGACCGAACCGAAACAATGAGCCAATGATCTGCCAGTCGGGTCGCAAGCTGGCTCCGCGTGGAAAGCGGATGACCAGTTTGCCCGCGAGTAGTAGGTAGAGCGCCCAGCACGACACCAAGCCGGTCGCCAGCACCGAGCCAATCGCCGCGCCATGGGCCCCGAAGCTTGGAATGGGTCCGAGGCCTCGAATGAAGATGACGTTGAAGGTGATGTTGAGCACCGTGACCGTGATGCCCAGCCGCATCGGCGTCTTCGCGTCGCCGGCCGCACGCAACGCGCCACCCAGCATGAAGAACAGCAGCAATCCAACGCTGAACAGAAACATCGTGCGGAGGTAGGGCAAGGCTTCGGCTTGTACCTCGGGCGCGGCGTGAACGAGTTGCAAGAGGCGGGGCGCGAAGATGTAACCGAGAGGCGCAAGCACACCACTCGCCATGGCAACCGCGGTCAGGAACGCTTGATAGACCGTCTTGTTGACCTTGTTGCGATCACCCGCGCCAGCGTAGCGCGCGACCAGCACGCCCATGCCGGTGAACAGTGAGTTTACGAACACCACGACGACGAGGAAAATCTGCCAACTCACGCCGATCGCGGCGTTGCCGGTGAAACCCACGTAGTGCCCGACCATGATGTGGTCGATGATCCCCTGCAAGCCCGCGATGACGTTCTGTAGGATGGTTGGCCATGCGAGCATCCAGACCGCCATCGGTAGCGGTCCTTCGACGATGCTGCGGTCGAAACCGCGCTGAGGGGTTGAGGCCATGGAGAGGTTTGATGCGCCCGGCGATCGCTTGCTAGTACGCGCAAACGCCCGCGGGAGTTCTCTCCCGCGGGCGTTCATTGCTCGAGGGTCGGGACAGTCAGTTCTCGATGCTGCTCGACAGTGGGTTGCCCGAGAGGGGCAGCACGTCTTCGGGCTTTTCGTCACCGAACAGCAGCCGCCCTTCCTGATAGCGCGCATCACGCAAGGCCAAGGCCAAGGCTTCGCCCAACTCGCGTACGGTCACCACTTCGATTTGATCTCGCACTTCGATCGGCAAGTCTTCCAAATCGCGCGCGTTGGCTTCGGGCAACAGGAAGGTACGAATGCCAGCGCGAACGCCGCCGAGCAGCTTTTCTTTGACACCCCCGATCGGCAGAACCCGGCCGCTGAGCGTGACTTCGCCGGTCATCGCGAGGTCGTGGCGCACCGGGCGACCCGACAAGCTCGAAACCAGGGCCGTCGCCATCGCGACGCCAGCCGACGGTCCATCTTTCGGGATCGCACCGGCCGGCACGTGAATGTGCAAGTCGTGCGCGAAGTCCTCAGGGTCAATGTGCAATGCCGCCGCATGAGCCCGCGCATACGACCAGGCCGCTCGCGCCGACTCCTTCATCACATCTCCCAGCTGACCGGTCAGGTGAAGTTGTCCCTTGCCGTTCATCGTACTCGCTTCGACGAACATGATGTCGCCGCCAGCCGGCGTGTAGTACATGCCGGTTGCCACGCCGATCTGATCGCGCGCGGACATGACTTCGGGATGAACCTTGGGATGCCCGAGCAGGCCATCGACGTCGTCCCCTGCCGACTGTGATCGAGATCTCCTCGCGGGCCGCGACCTTGCGCGCAACCTTGCGCGCCAAGCGAACCAATTTCCCGTTCGAGCTGACGGACACCAGACTCTCGCGTGTACTCACTGATGACCCGCTTGAGCGCATCTTCTTGCAGTTCGATCTGGGTCTCGTCGAGCCCGTTCTGCACCCGCTGACGCGGCACTAGATACTGCTGGCTGATGGCGAGCTTTTCGCGCTCGGTGTAGCCGTCGAATTCGATCAGCTCCATGCGGTCGCGCAGCGGCCCCGGAATGCCCTGGAGGACATTAGCGGTGCAGATGAACAGGACCTCGCTGAGGTCGAACGGCATGCCGAGGTAGTGGTCGGTGAAGCTGTCGTTCTGTGCCGGATCGAGCACCTCGAGCAGGGCGCTCGCTGGGTCACCCTGGAACGAGGTTCCCAACTTGTCGATCTCGTCGAGCAAGAACACGGGGTTTTTGGCACCGGCCGATTTCATGCCCTGGATGATCCGACCCGGAAGGGCGCCCACGTAGGTGCGTCGGTGGCCACGAATATCGGCCTCGTCACGGGCGCCGCCCAATGAGATCCGAACGTACTCACGCCCCATGGCTCGCGCAATCGACTTCGCCAGAGAGGTCTTTCCTACGCCCGGAGGGCCAGCAAACAACAAGATCGGCCCCTTGGCACCGGTCCCTTTCG
Organism: Candidatus Multivoradales bacterium; assembly: GCA_965250305.1. Classification (GTDB taxonomy): domain Bacteria; phylum Acidobacteriota; class Thermoanaerobaculia; order Multivoradales; family J023; genus J023. The sequence continues at coordinate 1,303,693 of CBDFNS010000020.1, forward strand.
CCTCACGTGGGGCGGAAGGCGCCACCGGCTCAGACTCGGCCTTGGTCTCCGCCTCCTGCTCAACCTTCCTTGCCAATCGAAGCTGGCGAACCGCCAAGAACTCGAGCACCCCGGTCCTTCACGTCACTCAGGCCGTAGTGATCCTCATCGAGAATCGTGGCGGCGGTTTCGAGATTTAGCTGTTCGTCGGTGCGCGTGGTCCAAGGTAACTCGGCGACCGTTTCGAGGAACGTGCGGATGACCTGGTACTCCATGGCCTCGCGGTTGATCCGGCCCAGGCGCTTGAGTTCGCGGTCGACCTCCTTGCGCGCTTCCTTTAGCAGGTCGAGTCCTTCGAGAGTCGCGCGGAGCTCGTCGTGCTCCGCAGGTTCGTCACCTTCGCCCCAGCTCGTTTTGAATCGCCTTGAGCTGCTCGCGCAGGAAAATTTCGCGCTGACGATCGCCAATCTCTTCTTGCACCTGCGACTTGAGGTCGTCCTGCGCCTCGAACACGGTTAATTGACGCTGGACGTGAATCAAGACATGGCGCAGGCGCTCTTCGACCGAAAGGGTCTCCAGCAAGGCTTGTCGGTCCGGCACCTGAACATCGATGTAGCCGGCCACCAAATCGGCCAAGCGGCCCGGATCCTCGACGCCAGACAGTACCTGGCGAACAGCCTCTCGCGCCAAGCCGGAACGCTGCGCGAGGTCGGCGGCGCGTTGGCGTGCCTCACGGTGGAGCGCCATGAAGGCCGGGTCTTCCGAGTCGAGCGGTGGCATTTCTTCGGTGTCGCGTACCAGCGCTTCCAAATAGCCGTCTTCCGTTTCGGTCACCCGCATGCCGATACCGCGACGCTCGCCATGGAGCAGTACATGGACACCACCAAGGTTTCGCTGCAGTTGGTCGATGCGCGCGACGGTACCGATGGTGTAGAGCCCCTCGGGCGTCACCTCATCGAGGTTTTGCCGCTGGGTCACCGCGAACACCAGGTGGTCTTCGCTTTGCTGTGCGGCCTCGACCGCTTTGAGCGTGCTCGGACGGCCGAGCGCGATGGGGACCGTGATGCCGGGAAATAGAACCAGGTCCCGCAGCGGTAGCACGGGAAGCTGGAGCGGCTTGGATAGGGAGAGGGTGTCGAGCGTCTCGGGCATTGAACCTTCCTTCGAGCGGTCGCCGGTGTCGGATCACAGATGCATTGCACTTCGTCGAGGACGGCCGATCCGACCACCCACAAACCTGACAACAAGACGCTCAGGGTGTGTTATTCCCGCTCTTTGCGGGACCGCTCTGGTCACCGTGCCATGTGCTCGGTCAAGGCCGCTGTAACGGTGCCCTTCGCAGATGGTCGGCAACGGCATCCGCCGCAACTTGATGGCCAGCGGGGGTCCAGTGTCCATCGAGGGCAAAGTAGAGCGGCACGGTCGGGTCAGCGGACCAAGCGGACGCCAGCGCGGCCGTGAGGTCCAGATAGTCGACCCCTGTGCGTGTCAGCATGGCGGTGACTTGGCCGAGGGTGTGCAGATGCAGACGCTTTCGCAGGCCGCTTCCTTCGACTGCTTGATCTTTGGGCAGGACGATAACCGTCAGCTCAGCGCCCGCCTCGGCACAAACCTCGGCGAACCGCCCAATGATCGCTTCGGTGATCGGCCACGCGCCACCAAAACCCGCATGCTCCAGGAGGGAGCGCATAGGCGGCAGCACCAAATGGCCCAATGCAGAGCGTCGGCCCCAACCGCCATCCCGTTCCAGGCGTGGGGCAGGTACGGGGACAGGTACATTGGTCAGCCGCAGCGTTCGGTCGTCACTTTCGAGCACGAAGCGCGGCTTCGGATACCCGAGTTGCTCGGTACGGGTGTTGCGAAAGACATCCCCCTCGAACAAGGCGACCACCACCCGGTCGGGCTGGTAGGACAAGCCATCGTCGATCAGCTTGAGCAGCTGCTGGTCGGTGCCGTAGCCCGTAACCGACAGATTCAATACTTCGGTGCGTTCGAGGGCCGCGGCCATGCGTGCCGCGATGCCTTCATGTGCCTCGACGCCTTGACCAAACGCGAACGAATCGCCGACGACCACGATCCGCTGCAGGCCGGGCGGCGCGACGGGGTCGTACGGCCGGTCGTCGCGCATGCCTTGGACATTAACCCGTACCTCGACATCGAAGTCCGGCGCGGTGGTTCGCTGCTGGGTGTTCGGCACCAAGTCCCAGCCGAGGCGAGGGTGGTAGTCGAAGAACCGAAAGCGGCCTTCCACCGGAGGTTGTGGCGCCGTGACAGCGACGCGCAAGACGAGCTCTGCGGCGACCGCCGTTAACGTCAACGACACCGCCACGAGTGCCAGGCTTACGGCGATGGCTCCCAAGCGGGGACGAAAGTGCGACAGAACTATCAAGATACATCCATTGCGTTGGGTTGCCTCGAGGAGAGCAACCCAATTGCAGCGGGCACGGAATGTGCTTCGATCTCTAGGGGAATCGCGCCGCCATCTGTCTCAACCAAGTTCCGATCGACCATCACCATGGCTCCCGCTCGCAGAAAAAACACCAAGCCCAGGAAATCTACGCGACGGCGGCGCTGGCTTCGCTACCTTGCTCCGGTCGTGCTGATCCTGCTCGTCGCCATCGGTTGGATGATCTGGCCGTTTTGGCAGCTCACTTCCCAATTCGGTTCCCAGCCTACGCACCAACCTTCGCGTCTCTACGGCCGACCCACGTCATTCTCCGTCGGCGCATCATGGAGTGTCGAGGCTACCATCGCCGCCCTCGAACAACAGGGATACCGCGTCCAAGATGAGGCGGACGGCCGCCGTTCGGGCCCCGGCACCTACCTGCGCGAGGATTCTACCTTTGACGTCCACCGCCGGCCTTTTCCAACGGCCAACGGCATGGAGGGCGCCGACCGGCTGCGCGTTCGGATTCGCGGTGGCGTGATCGCCGAAGTGGCCGTCGGTGGGCAGGCAGTCTCGTCCAGCAGTCTCGATCCCCCGTTGATTGCCAGCTTTTATGACGACGATCTACAAGAGCGCCGGCCGGCATTGATCGATGCCCTTCCCGAAGACTTGATCTACGCGGTCCTGGCCGCCGAGGATGCTGGCTTCCTAGACCACCCCGGTATCTCGATTACGGGTGCCTTGCGCGCCGCATGGGTGAACCTTCGGGCCAAGGGCGTACGGCAAGGTGGCAGCACGCTGACCCAGCAACTGGTCAAGAACCGCTACTTGACCCACGAGCGCACGTGGTGGCGCAAGATCCGCGAAGCGATCCTCGCGTTGATGATCGACCACCGCTACGGTAAACGGGCGATTCTCGAGGCGTATATGAACGAGATTTACTGGGGCCGATCGGGCAGCGTCGACCTGATCGGCGTCGGCGCCGCGGCATGGGCCTACTTCGGTACCAACGCCGAGCAGCTTTCGCTCGCCGAGTCGGCCACCCTGGCCGGCATGATTCGCTCGCCGGGAACGTACTCCCCGCGCGCCCATCCCGAGCGAGCCCAGGCCCAACGCAACGAGATTCTGAGCCGCCTGGGTCAGCTGCGATGGATCGATTCCGACCGGTTGACGGCAGCCGCGGCGCAGTCGATGGCCCCGCGCGCGGCACCCTTGGTGGCACGAAAGGCGCCGTTCTTTGCCGCTGCGATGGCCACCGAAGCCCGGGAACGTTTTGGGATCAGCGACCTGCGTGACACCGGATACACCCTGCTTTCGACGCTCGACCCACACGATCAGGCGGCGGCGGAAGACGCGGTCCGGTGGGGGTTGAACGCGCTCGAAGATGGCTGGGAAAAGGACCGCAAGAACCGCCAGCCGCTCGAGGCGGCCCTGATTTCGCTCGACCCGCGCACCGGTGCGATTCGCGCCTACGTGGGCGGACGCGACTACGCCCGCAGCCAGTTCGATCGGGTGAGCCAGGCCCGTCGCCAAGCGGGCAGTGCCTTCAAACCCATCGTTTACGCGGCCGCCTACGCCATGGGCGTGTCCCCAGCGAGCCGCTATGAAGATGCTCCTTTTCGCCACGTACAGGATGGCAAGGTTTGGCAGCCCAAGAACTCCGACGGGCGTCACCGGGGTTGGGTCAGCACCCGCGTCGCACTCGAACAGAGTCTCAACATACCCACCGCCAAGCTCGGTCTTCATGTGGGCCTCAACACCGTCGTCAAGCTGGCCCACGACATGGGCATCGAGACGGCCCTGGAGCCGTTTCCCGCGTTGGCCCTCGGCGCCATGGCCATCTCGCCGCGCGAGCTTGCCACCGTCTATGCAACCTTGGCGGCGGGAGGCGCGCGCCCGACCGTCCATGGCTTGGTTGGCATCTTGGACCACCGCGGGGAGCCGGTGGTGGGGCAGCCGGTACCGCCGCCACGGCCCGCGCTGCGCGCCGATGTTGCCTTTTTGGTCACCCAAGTGCTGCAAGGCGTCCTCGACGTGGGCACCGCCTCAAGCGTCCGCCGTCAAGGGATCGAAGGCGCTCTCGCGGGCAAGACCGGCACCACCAACAGTCGTCGCGACAGCTGGTTCGGCGGCTACGCGCCCAACCGGGCGAGCCTGGTCTGGGTCGGGTACGACGACAACGCGAAGACGCGCCTCTCCGGCGCCCGCGCCGCCCTGCCCATCTGGGCCCGCTTCACCCACCGCGTACGTCCGGCGGGCGGCTACCCCACCTTCGAAACGCCGCCCGGCATCGTGCGTGCCTTGATCGATCCCGAAACGGGCGCATTCGCCCGCGGTCGGTGCCCGCGCGCCGGCTACGAGCTCTTCCTGGCCGATCATCCACCCCCGCGAACTCTGCCCGCGGCACGGAGGCCGTCCTCTGCCGCAGGCCGACGGCATCGAGATGGCCCCCGAACGCGAGGGAAACCCGTTCCGCCGCTGGCTGGACCGTGTCCGCGGCCCACGCAAGCGTCCGATCTGATCTTCAGCGATCGCTTGTCACCGCCGTCGTCGACAACGACGCGTCCGCTTCCAGCCGAACCTCATGGTCGCCACCTGGCGTCACCAGCAGTGACTCGCACTGATCGTAGCGCGGGCTGTCGGTCACCGGACAGACCTGATAGGACCCCGTGGCCAAGCGATCGATCTCGAATCGTAGACCGGCGCCTTCCGCGGCTCGGCGGTCCGCAACGAGATGAATGCCGAGTTCACCACCGGGCCCCAACAACGCCGCCGCCGGAAACCCTTCGCAAACCACGATCAGCCGCCCGCCCTGCGCCGAGAGATCGACCTCGACGCCGTTCTCGACCGCCTGCCGGACATCGACTGTGCGCCATTCGGTGGCCCCTAGAGCATGACGGACGACAACCAAGGCCTGCTGGGCGGCGCCGGGGATACGAACCCGAAACGCACCCTCGTGATCACTGAGTGCCTTCGCGACCGTGATGGGTGCTCCGGTGCCCGAAAGCCCGATTGCACGCACCAAGGCGCCGGTCTGCACTCGGCCCGCCACGGTGATCCGCCCCGCGATCTCGGCGTCCTCGGTAAGCACCAGCTCGAGATCGTTCGCTTCCTCATCCAGGTCGACGAGCAGCGGCTCGGCGCGACCACTGTCGCCCTCGGCTTCCACCCAGACTTCGCCCGCTCGCAAGTGCCTCAGCTCGAAGACGCCGTCGGCGCCGCTCGTGGTTTCGGCTTCCTTGGATCGACGCTCGGGGTTGAGCACGCGCACGAAGGCACCGGACACGCCTTCGCCATCTTCGGTGACCACGCGGCCCGCGATCTGCCGGTTGGACAAGAACAGGTCGAGCAGTGCCTTACCCGACGGGCCTTCGGTAACCTCCGCGTCTTCTAGACGGATGGTCCGAGAATCCTCAGCGCGGGTCGCGAAGTCGATCTGCCAAGATCCTTCGTGCGGCAGGGCACCGGCAAAACGCCCCTCGTCATCGCTCTCGATCACAACACGCGGTGAGCCGAAGCGGCCCCCGAAGAACAGCGCGCCCGCCACGGGACCGTCATCGTCACGGACTTCGCCTTCGACATCGACCCAGCTCAGGGTGACCGGCAGGAACGTGGAGGGCGACGCCACCTCAACTTCGTCGTGCCACCAGCGTTGGGTGTGGGCGTCGGTACGTCCCGCAACCTCGATCATCAACCGGTATGTTCCCGGTTCGAGGTCGGTCGCGGCCCATGCACCGCCCCAATCGGCATGGCCTTCGTGCGCGACCTCGGCACCCGCGGGTGCCAACAGGGTCAGGTGCCACGGGTCGTCGTTGGGGGCCAGTGGCGGATCCACCACCACCTCGAGCCGCGCGGGCGGCGCGAGCACCAACGGGTCGGCGAGGCGCACCTCGCGCTCGGCCACGACCTCGAGGGCCAAGCGCTCCGAGGTGGCGCCGTCGGGCGCGCGGGCGATGGCGGCATAGGCGCCGGGCGGAATCCCACGAAATTGAAAGAAGCCTCGATCATTGGGCCGTTGGCGCCGGCGGGTCAAGGCAAGCCGTTCGGTCGTCGCACCCCGGTGGCGAATCGAGAGTGTCTCGCCCAAATCAGGCACCAGCTCGATTTCGAGGTCGCGTCGCGCCCCGTCCTTCGCGCCTTCGTCGATCACCCAACCCGCCACCGAGGCCCCCGGTTCGAAACGGTGGCGTCCAGCGTCACGCACCGCGCCGGCCGGGACCGTCTGGTCCCAGAGATAGACCGGAACCAGACCATCCACCCGCAACTCGATATCGAGCGTCAATGCGGGAAGGTCACAGACAAAGCGACCCGCTTCGGTGGCACAGGCAACCTCACTGTCGATCCGAGCCGACTCGCCTGCCTGCTTCGGCGTGCGAAAGCGGGCATGGAGCGTGGCATCGCCCGCGGATTCCGGCACCACGAAGCGACCCGCCCATTGGCCGACGGGATGGATCTCCATCGTGACCTTGCGGCCCGCCTCCACCACCTGGTCGGCGGCCCAAAAGCCCGCGGCGTCGAGACGAAGGTGGTAGATGCCCATTGGCACCGACACCTGCTCACTGCCATCACGCAGCGGCACCGTGATGACGTCGCCGCCACCGACCGGCTCGAGGACGGCAGTGCCTTCGGGATTCAATACGTCGGAGGCGCCAGGGGATCCGGCAAGCTGCCATGTGATTTCCACCTGGACAGTCTCCGCGCGGACTGCAATGGCGGAGCCGAGCACGATGAGCGGGTACCAAAGCGCACGAAACCCGCACCGCTTCATGATCCGGCGCTCTTCGGCAGCTCTTGCGATTTGTCGCGAAAACTGGGTAGAGAAGAATATAGAATACCGGCAGCCTCCATAAGGCGACCACCAAGCACACTCGCGAGACGCCCCCCTTCCAGACTGGGCAAAACCAAGTCGATCTCGAATAGGCCCTCATCGCGCCGCAATCGCATATGCAGCTGTTGTCTGGGCTTCAACCCAGCGAGAACCCCGCGCACGGCCCGTCCTGCCAACCGTCGCTCGATTCTCGTGAGATCGAGGTCATCGATAGCGAAGATCTCGTCTGCTTCCAGCGCGCCCGCTAGGGCCAGTGGTCCGCCGGGGGTCAGCTTGTCAATGTGGATCCGTGATCGCCTATCTTCGCTCCAAAGCAGACTCCACTCCCCCAGGCCGAGCCAGCCCTTTTGCTGGGAAAAGGGCACGCGGCGCCGAAGCTCCGCTCTCATGCAGGCTTCCGGCACCAACGTCGCCGGGGCCACGATCGCGTCGGCGTTGGAAAGCCAGCCGTGCGTGGCGAGTAGGCGCAGGCCCACGATTTCAGCCAACGCGGCTCCTCGAACGGAAGTAGGAGAAACAACGAATTCCCGCTGGTCGCTGCCTTCCAGTTGAAAGCGCAGTTCGCTGTCAACTTGCAGACCAGGCAACAGCTCCGTCAGGAACGCGGGAGCTGGCCGTGGCCCGGACGCGGCGTCTACGGGGCGGTCCACCACCAACACATGACCGGCCTCGGCACCCGCGAGACCGAGTGGGCCGCTTGGGACTACAACGGTGAGACGCAGCCGAAGAGTGCCTGCCCGGTATGTCGCGATTCCGCGTGCGCCGAGCCAGTTACGCCCTTCGACATCGCGGTAAGCCTCTTTCACCTCGGCTTCCACGCAGGGTTCCAATGCCCAGGCCCAGAGTCCTGGTGCGTGCAGAAGCCCGAACAACACAGCGGTGACCCTCATCGGCGTTCGATGGTCAACACCGATCTTCAAGCGGGTCCACCCGTTACGTCACATCCAGTCGCTGGCTGAACCGTGCAGATTTCACCGTACTGGCTGCAATTCGACCAACCGGCATCCACAAGCCCACAAAATTGGAGACAGCCAACCCAAAGACCCCAGCACTTTTCGATGCAATCGACACACAGTGCCGACCCTGGAAGGGGTGCCAGCAAAGCCAAGAGGACGAACAACACGGCGTACTTGCGGACCTGGTTCATCTGAACTCCTTTTCTTCCTCGTACGAACGGCTTTCGTGTGAGGAAATATATGGCAGCGGCGGGCATAATCGTACGTGGCGGCAATGGTGATGCCAATGTCGAGACAACAAAATTGATGGCTTTGGGCCGGCGCACGATGGCCTACAGAAGTGGTGTCCTTCTGCTTCGTCACGGCGCTCCGTCCTTCGGCAAGGGGCGCTCTTACCGTCCTCCAGGTCCGGTAGACCGGTAGAACTCTT
>CBDFNS010000021.1:0-546982 GCA_965250305.1 Candidatus Multivoradales bacterium
CGGCGCGCCTTCTCGCCATGCCCATCAGCGATCAACCAACGCCATGAAAGAGGAGCCTAGATGAAGAAAGGTACCCTGCTGCTGCTTTTCGCAGCGCTTTTGCTTACCGTCGGCTGTAGTAGCCTGCCCGACCCACAAACGAACCCAACCGATACGACCGTCGCCACCGCCGCCGCGCGCGGTTCGCAGGCACCGGCGGGTTCCGGCAGCGACGACCGAAGTGGCCCCAGCCGCATTGAGCGGGCCGATACACTCAAATATGACGCAGCCGGCCCCTTCCCAGTCGACCTGCGATCGATCCCGGCGGGCGTTTACGACCCGTTCAACAAGCGGGACACCGGCCGCACTGGCGACGGCCCCGGCGCACCGATCTCGCGTGAAGAGATGGCGCGCCTGCGCGCCGAAGCCATGTTCTTGGCCCCCAACGAGCGCATCGCTGCGAGCATGGCCCAAGGCCCCAGCACCAAGGCCGCAACCGCTGGCGCCAGCTTCGACAGCCTCGACTACTCCGACTTGCTGCGGCGGCGGCGGCAACGTGCCGCCCGACACCGAGATCGCGGTCGGCCCCAACCACATCATCGTGGTGGTCAACGTCGCGTTCGAGATCTACGACAAGAGCGGCACTTTGCTGTCGGGGCCGACCACCTTTTCGAGCTTCTTCGCCGGCACCACCGGTTGCTCGAACACCGGCGTCTTCGACCCCAACGTGCTCTACGACGAGTCCGCGGACCGTTTCATCCTGGGCATCGACGGCAATGGCACCGACTACTGTGTCGCCGCCACCACCGGCTCGAGCCCACTTGGCTCGTGGAACCGCTACGGCTTTCCCACCGACTTCTCGGGCGCCTTCTTCGACTTCCCCCACGTTGGTGTCGGCAACGACGCCATCTACATGGGCTCGAATCAATTCACCAGCTCGTTCCTCGAAGCACGCGTGTTCGCCATGGACAAAGCCGCGTTGTACGCCGGGACCTCGATGGCGGTGGTTAGCCACAGTACGGGCAACGACGGCACGCCGCAGCCGGCACAGCTAACCGGCTGGGGCCAAGGCACCTGGCCCGCTGGCGGTCCGCACTACATCATGACTGAGGTCTTCGATGGCGCCTTGCACACGGTATGGTCGTGGAGCGACCCCTTCGGTGCTGACGTGCTGACCAACCTCGGCAACGTCAACCTGAACACCGCCACCGGCGTCACCGCTGGCATGCCGGTCGCTTGGCCACAGCCCGGCTCGAGCCGCAACATCCAAGGCAACGACTGGCGCGGACAGCACACCACCTACCGCAACGGCAACCTCTGGATCAGCACCAACTTGTCGTGCAACCCAGGTGGCGGAACGGTCAATTGCGTACGTTGGGCGCAGATCGACCCTGTGGCCGTATCTGTACTCGACGCGGGTGTGCTCGGCACCGATGGCGACTACCGCACCTTCCCCAGCGTCGCTGCCAACCATTGCGACGACATGATGATCGGCTACACCAAGGGCAACGGCAGCATGTTCCCTGCCGTGTTCATCGCTGGCCGCGAGAGCGGCGACGCGCCGGGCACCCTGCAAGCCGAACAGCAGATCAAGGCCGGCGAGGTCACCTACACCTCGTTCGAGGCCAGCGGTGACTACCGTTGGGGCGACTACACCAAGATGGCGATCGACCCCGATGGCGTGACCTTCTGGTACGCCGGTGAGTACAGCAAGGAGACCGGCGCGGGCACCAAGTGGGGCAACTACGTGGGCTCGTTCGCGTTCGCCGGCTGCTCGGTGATTCCCACGGTATGCGGCGACGGTCTGATCGAAGGCAACGAGGTCTGCGACGGCGGCAACCTCGGCGGCGCGACCTGCGGCAGCGAAGGCTGCACCGGCGGCTCGCTCGCGTGCAACGCAACCTGCGACGGCTTCGACACCTCGGCATGTACCGGCTGTCCGGTGTGCAACAACAACTTCGTCTGCGACGCGGGCGAAGACTGCTTCAGCTGCCCCACCGACTGTGCCAGTGGCACAACCTCGGGCGCGGTGTGCGGCAATGGCGTGTGCGAAGCTGGCAACGGCGAAGACTGCGTCAGCTGCGCCGCGGACTGTAACGGTACGCAGGGCGGCAAGCCCAGCAACCGCTACTGCTGTGGCGATGGTGGCGGCACCAACCCGGTGGCGTGCAGCGACTCACGCTGCTCAGCCAGTGGCAACACCTGCACCGACATCCCGGTCAGCCCCGGCAGCTTCTGCTGTGGCGACGCGACCTGTGATTCGGGCGAGAGCTGCGCCAACTGTGGCCTCGACTGCAGCGGCGCCTTCGAGATTTGCGACAACGGCATCGATGACGACTGTAACGGTCAGGTCGATTGCGACGATCTCGGTTGCCTCGGCGTCCCGGTCTGCGATACCGGTGGCTGCTTCGATCTTGGCGCTTCGTGCGTCAACGACATCGACTGCTGCTCGAACAAGTGCAAGGGCCCCTCGGGGAACAAGACCTGTAAATAGCACTTGTCCCGCTCTTTGAGCGCACTACGGCCCGTCCCCGTGAGGAGGCGGGCCGTTTTCTCGTTGTTGCCGAGCGATCAGGTGTCGGGGTCGACCGCGACGTTGTCCGTGGTCGACGGAATGACGCGGACGTTCAGACGTCCCATCGCGGATGGTTGAAACGGCCTCGCCTCAGGGGCCGGTCCACGAACCAAATGCGGTTTCTGGAGCGCCGTTCAACCAAACGCTCGAGGACGTGCTGCAACGTTTCACCTCTCGTATCCATCCTGGTGTACCCCCCGCACCGCGCGTCCTGACGGATCGGCGCGATCGGCAAACGCCTTGTCCCATGCGATTGCTGTTGGCGTCGAGCAGGCGATGCTCGGACCTTCGGGCACACAGGCAACAGCAGCGTCGCCCGGGAAACGTTCTTCGAACAACGAGCGATAAAGATAGGCCTCTTTGGTGCGTGGCGTGTTGCGCGGGAATCGGAACGCGGCACGGTTGAGCTCACTGTCACTCACCTGCCGTTCAGCGTGATCGCGCAGGCCGTCGATCCAGCCGTAGCCGACGCCATCCGAGAACTGTTCCTTTTGACGCCACAGAATCTCGTCGGGGAGTAGACCCTCGAACGCCGTCCTCAGGAGATGCTTTTCGATCGTGTGACCGCCGGTCGTTTTCACCATCTTGGCCGCGGGATCGAGCGACATGGCAACATCGAGAAATTCGCGATCGAGGAAGGGCACCCGCGCTTCGATGCCCCAAGCCGCCATGCTCTTGTTGGCGCGCAGACAATCGTACTTGTACAGCTTGTCGAGCTTGCGGACGGTCTCGTCGTGAAAGGCCCGCGCGTCGGGGGCCTTGTGGAAGTAGAGATAACCACCAAAGATCTCATCGGCTCCCTCTCCGGACAACACCATCTTGATGCCCATGGCCCGGATCCGACGCGCCATCAAGTACATGGGTGTCGACGCCCGAATCGTGGTCACATCGAAGGTCTCCAAGTGATAGATCACGTCGCGCAATGCGTCGAGGCCTTCTTGAATAGTGAACTCGAGCGCATGATGTACCGTGCCAAGCGCGTTGGCCACCTTGCGGGCCGCGGCAAGGTCGGGCGAGCCCTCGAGACCAATCGCGAACGAGTGTTGACGTGGCCACCACGCCTCGGCGACGCCATCCGTCTCGATCCGGCGCTCGGCAAACCGACGTGCGATCGCCGCCACCAGGGATGAATCGAGCCCGCCCGAAATCAGCAATCCATAGGGCACATCGCTCATGAGTTGCCGCTCGACCGCCTGCTCGAACGCCGATCGCAACGCTTCAGTATCAACCACCGCGCCGTCGACCGCCTCGAACAATCTCCAAGCAGGCTGGTAATACCGCTGCGGCTCGGTTCCCACGGCGCTGTCGACAAAACAACCGGGCGGAAAATCCTCAATCGTCTTGCACACGTCGATCAAAGCCTTCATCTCGGACGCGACAAAGAAATTGCCGTGCTCATCGCGACCGGTATAAAGCGGCATGACACCCATCGGATCCCGCGCAATCACATAACGGTCGCGCGTGGCGTCGTAGAGCACAAAAGCGAAAATACCGTTGAGCTCCTCGAGCCATGCTGAAATGTCGTCAGGACGGCTCGCATACAACCCGAGGATCGCCTCACAGTCTGAGCCTGTTTGAAACGCATAGCCGGATTCGAGCCTCAGCCGGAGGCTACGATGGTTGTAGATCTCGCCATTGACCGCCAGAATCAGCGTTCCGTCAACGTTGCGCAGTGGCTGGGCGCCGGTTTCGACGTCGACAATGGCCAGCCGCTCGTGCGCCAAGATCGCCCGTTCGGTGGCAACGATACCGCTCCAATCGGGCCCGCGGTGCCGCTGGCGGCGCGACAACTCGAGGGCCAGGTCGCGAAGGGCGGCGGGGTCGGTCGCAAGGTCGAGAATGCAAAGAATAGAGCACATGGTGTCCTTGAGTAGATCCGGCCGACCGCAAGGACGTCAAGACCTGGCAAGCCCGGATAGGATAGTTGACGATCATGAGCACGGATTCACCCACACCTACGATCCAACGTGGAGAGCTACGCCCCCTGAGTGTGGCACCCATGATGGACCGCACCGATCGCCACTACCGTTACTTTCTGCGGCAGCTCTCGCGCCACACACTGAACTACACCGAGATGGTCACTACCGGGGCCATTTTGCACGGCGACCGCGATCGATTGCTTGCGTTCGACCCGGTTGAACGGCCGGTAGCCTTGCAGCTGGGCGGCGACGATCCCCAAGCCCTGGCCACGTGTGCTCGCATCGCCGCTGATCTAGGCTACGACGAAATCAATCTCAACATCGGCTGCCCCAGCGACCGCGTGCAGCGCGGCCGGATCGGCGCCTGCCTGATGGCCGAACCCACGGTAGTTGCCGATGCGGTGGCCGCCATGCGCAAGGCTGTTTCGGTACCTGTGACGGTGAAGCACCGCGTGGGGATCGATGGCCGTGAACGTTTCGAGGACATGCTCGACTTCGTGGATACTGTCGACCAGGCTGGGTGTGATCGTTTTGCGGTACACGCGCGCATCGCCGTGCTCGCCGGGCTCAGTCCAAAGCAAAACCGCAACGTCCCACCGCTGCGCTATGACGATGTTTACCGCTTGAAACGTGAGCGCCCCTCGCTTCGGATCGAAATCAATGGCGGCATCACCTCGCTCGATGCAACGCTCGGGCACCTCAAACACGTTGATGGGGTGATGATCGGTCGCGCCGCTTGGGACGACCCTTACCTCTTCGCCAACGCAGACCGACGGATCTTCGATGACGCATCGCCAAACCACTCACCATCGCGCCGCGAAGTGGTGGAATCCATGCTGCCCTACATCGCTCGTGAGCTGGCCAACGGTGAGACCCTACCGCGATTGGTCAAGCCCATGCTCGCACTCTTCAACGGTCAAGCCGGCGCCCGCGCTTGGCGTCGTACGCTGAGTGAAGAAAGCCGCTGCGCTGGCGCCGGGGTCGAGGTGGTCGAGGCGGCGCTGAGTCGCATCCCCAGCTCCGTCCAAACAAGTCGAGCCAGCGAGACGATCGATCATCAATACATCAAGGCGTCAACCGACTCCGCCTACCCCAAGTCAACTTCGATATCGTCTCCGACCACGCGCAACGCGTAGCACTTCACGTCGCCGCACGCTGGCTCACACATGGCTTTTCCGGTACGAACATCGAAGCGTGCCATGTGCCACGGACACTCGACTTCGAAGCCCTCGATGTCTCCCTCGGAGAGGGGCCCGTCTTCGTGACTGCACTCGTCCGCAATGGCGTGAAACGCGCCATCGATCTCGAAAATCGCGATGTTCTCAGCGCCGACGCCGAAACAAGCAGCACCGCCTTCGGGAATCTCCGTCGTCTTGGCCACCTGCTTGAAATCTGCCATACCGGTCCTCCGTCGATCGGTTGTTAATGGGCTGATCTTATCCGTCTCATGGCAAAATCATGCACGATGTTTCGTCGAACGCTCGAAACCTACCGTGCCGCATTTGCCGGCCTGCCCCGGCCCGTGTGGCAGTTGGCCGTCATTACGTTTGTCCATCGAAGCGGCACCATGGTTTTGCCGTTCCTGGTCCTATATCTCACCCTCCGCCACGGCATGACCGTCACCATGGCTGGGTACTACCTGGCACTGTACGGCGTCGGCAGCGTTGTGGGCGCCGTGGGCGGAGGCCGCATGGCGGATCGTTGGGGCGCCTACCGCGCCATGCAGGTAACGTTGGTGGCGGCCTGCGGTGGATTTTGGGTCCTGGGCGCCATGCAGACACCAGCCACCATCGCTGTCGCGCTGGTGGCCACCGCCGCTGCCGCCGAAGGGTTTCGCCCAGCATCGAGCGCCGCCCTGGGCCTGGTCGCGCCACCGGCCGCCCGTACCCAAGCATTCGTCTTGCGGCGTCTCGCCATCAACCTCGGGATGGCCATCGGCCCGGCGGTCGGCGGCATCATCGCGATGCGCGACTACCGCCTCCTGTTCTGGCTCGATGGCGGCACGTGCCTGCTGGCGGCCTTTGCCCTGGCCACTTGGTTCGACAAAGAATCATTGGTGGAAAAGACCAGTGGCTTGCAGTCAAGTACCGTCGAGACCGAGCCTTCACCGTTACGCGATCACGTCTTCCTCGGCGTCCTGGTCGCCGTGTTCCTAATCGACGTGACCTTCTTTCAGTTCTACAGCGCCTATGCTCTGACCCTGAAACAGGACTACGGGCTTTCCGAAGCGGTGATCGGTGCGCTCTTCGCCTTCAACACGATTCTGGTGGTGCTGTTCGAGATGGTCCTGGTCCATCGGCTGAGGCACTACCGCCAGCTGGCCGTGGTAGCGGTCGGAAGTCTCTTTTCGGCCACGGCGTTCGTACTTCTGCCCCTCCATCCGGGCGTCGTCTATGCGTTCGCGGTCATCGCGGTCTTGACCGCGGGTGAGATGCTGACCAGCCCCTTGCTCGAAGGCTTTGTGGCGGAACGCTTCGCCGGTCCGCGGATCGGCCGGGCCATGGGGCTGTTCACAGCCGCCTTCTCACTCGCCTTCGTCGTGGCACCCATGGCTGGAACAGCTGTCTACAGCATGTTCGGCTACCGGGTGCTGTGGCATGCCTGTGCCGTGGTCACGGTGGCGGCTGGTATCGCCTTCCTCTCGCTGGACCGCTACATCCGCACCGACGAGGAACGGGCGTAGCGAAATCCACCAGCCATCTTCAAGCGTCGGCGACGGCCTCACTCTCGAGCGCGCGGAGCTGACGCAAGTTGCGCCGCATCTCGGTCCGACTTATGGCCGTGATCGTGGAAGAGTCGGAGGTGCCGGAAAACACCGCTGACCAAAGCAACCCGATCAATGCGGCAAGCCTGCCGGTGGCAGCTTTTCTCCCGCTTGCACCGCGATCGTCAGCTTGTTTTGCGATGGCGACAATGGACAGGTGGCGAAAGCCGAATAGGCGCAGGGCGGATTGTAGGCGCGATTGAAGTCGATCACCGCGGTGCCATCCGCCGCCGGCAGCGGGGTGTGCAGGAAACGCCCACTACCGTAGGTCACCGGTCCATTCGTGGCATCGCCGAAGATCAGCCACAGCTCATCGCCAGCGTCGATGGCGTCGAGCCGATGGGAGACACCCTCCCGTTCGAAGACGAAGGCGCCAGGTGCCGGCATATCGGCGGTGGTGCCGAGCACCGTCGGCACTGGAATGACCCGTGGCGGATCGTAGGTCTCGAACCGAGCAGGTTGGCGCCAATCCGGGTCGACCGGGAAGGTCGCGATCCCCCCGAACGAGGTCAAAGCGGGCTTCTCACGATCCCGCACCCGGACGCCGTGACGGTCGCCACGCACGATGATGAACCACTCGAGCGATCCCAGACCGAGAAGGGATGGTGTGCCGTCGGCATCGGTTGCGAGCTTTCTCGGTCCGGTCATCGATTCGCCATCGAGGGTCACATTCACGCCGGTCGCCGGTTCGAACGTCACCATTCCATCGTTCAAGGCGAAGGTGCCGACGGTACCCGGCGCCCGGTCTGCAGGCAGCGCAACGGCTCGCTCGGGATCGCTACCGCACCCGTTGTCTCCTTCGTCCAGCCAATGCAGGCCGACCAGACTCAACCAGCCATCAACGCGACGCAAACGTCCCTCGTAGTCACGCCAGTACTGGGCCAGCTCGTCTTGGTAGTCAGCAAGCGCCGAACCCGTCAGCACCGGGGCTGGCGGCACGGAGGGAACTGCGACCTCGGACTGTTTGCACGCCAACGCCACGACGGCCAACATGCATAGGACGGGGATGATGGGCTTTCGCAATGTGATGCTCCCTAACAGCAGGAAATGGGTCTGACGCTCACAAGCATAGCCGACATGCGGCACCATCAACTGTTGTGGACGCCAAATAGCCCACATGGTAGCTTCCTCGTCCTTTCGTGCCGCGCTTGCCCCTGCGCGAGCGTTCCGGCCCGCCACCGGCCCCTTCCCTTCCCTGAGAGACCGCCATGCCCCTCGAGACGCGCGACGACGTACGCAATTTGGCCATTATCGCCCACGTTGACCACGGCAAGACCACCCTGGTCGATGCCATGCTGTGGCAAAGCGGCACCTTCGAGGCCCATCAGCATGTGAACGAGCGGGTCATGGACTCGATTGACCTCGAGCGCGAGAAGGGCATCACCATCATGGCCAAGAATACGGCCGTGACGTTTGGCGACACCCACATCAACATCGTCGACACCCCGGGCCACGCCGATTTTGGCGGCGAGGTCGAGCGGATCATGAAGCTGGTCGATGGCGTCTTGCTGCTGGTGGACGCCGCCGAGGGCCCGATGCCGCAGACGCGTTTCGTCCTGCGCAAAGCGCTCGACGCCGGTCTGCCACCCATCGTGGTCATCAACAAGATCGACCGCTCGGATGCGCGGGTGGGCGAGGTACTCAATGAGGTCTACGACCTGTTCATTGACCTCGAAGCGCCCGAAGCCCTGCTCGAGTTCCCGGTGTTCTACGCCAACGCCAAGGCTGGTACGTGCCGAACCGAAGCCGAAGGCGAAGATCAGAACCTCTCGCCCTTGTTCGAAGCCATTCTCACCCACGTACCATCTCATCAGTACGACCCCGAGCATCCGCTGCAAGTCCAGTTCACCACCTTGGACTACGACGAATACGTCGGACGCCTGGCGATCGGCCGGATCTTCCACGGCAAGCTTCGGCGCGGTCAGGTCGCGGTGCTGGCCCATGGTGAGGATTCGCTCCGAGAGGCCAAAGTTGCGACCCTCTGGGGCTATAAGGGACTCGAACGAATTCCGATCGAAGAGGCGCTTCCGGGTGATCTGATCGCGGTGGCCGGTCTCGACGAGATTGCGATTGGCGACACCCTGACCGACCCCGAGGATCCGCGCCCCCTGCCGCCGATCCAAATCGACGAGCCGACCCTGGCGATGACCTTCGGTATCAACGACAGCCCGTTCTCGGGTCGTGATGGCAAGTATCTGACCTCACGCAAGTTGAAAGAACGTCTGGACCGCGAGACCCTCACCAACGTCTCGATCGAAGTCACGCCCACCGAAGCTTCCGACACGTTCCGCGTCGCCGGTCGTGGCGAGCTGCAGTTGGCGATCTTGATCGAGATGATGCGTCGTGAAGGGTATGAGCTCACCGTTGGCAAGCCCGAGGTCTTGGAGCGCGAAATCAAGGGCAAGCGTCACGAGCCGATGGAACTCCTCGTGGTCGATTGCCCGGAGGAGCACTCCGGCACGGTGACCCGCAAGCTCGGACCCCGCAAGGGCCGATTGCTCAAGATGGTCGCGTACGGCGATGGCCGCGTGCGCGTCGAGTACCGGGTGCCCTCGCGCGGGCTGATCGGCTTCCGAACTGAGTTCCTCACCGACACCCGCGGGACGGGCATCATGCACCAGCTCTTCGATGGCTGGGAGCCGTGGCACGGTCCGCTACCCGAACGCGCCACCGGTTCGTTGGTCGCCGACCGCTCCGGCAAAACCACCGGCTACGCCATCGAAAACCTGCAACCGCGCGGCGTTCTGCTGGTGGCCCCAGGTGTCGAGGTGTACGAAGGCATGATCGTCGGCGAACACGTCCGCGCCAACGACCTCGACGTGAACATCACCAAAGAGAAGCGGCTGACCAACATGCGATCCTCCACGTCGGACGAGCTGGCCCACTTGGCGCCGCCCAAGCGGGTCAACCTCGAGCAAGCGCTCGAATTGATCAAGGCCGATGAAGCGGTCGAGGTCACGCCGGTGGCGTTCCGCCTGCGCAAGCGCCAGCTCAGCGCCGGCAAGCGGCGCACGCTCGCCAAGCGTGACAAGCGGTAGCGAGGCTCCGCCTCAGACCGACGAGTCTGTCGAGACCCTTCTTGTAGCGGCCGTCGCCCCTGGCGGCCGTCCGTCTCTTGCATGAAGACGGCCGGCACAGGTCCGGCCGCGACAAGAGCATCGCGGTGCCGCCGCAAATCGCAGGACCCGGACGTCCCGCTTAACATCTGGCTCATCTGTAAAGATGTTGGTGCCTCTAGTCCTAAAACAAGCGCATGCGAAGGATGAGATGCGCGAAGATCTTGAGGCTCAAGTGCTTACGAAAAGCGCAGGCGCACCCGAAGGTTCGTTGAGCATTTTCGGAAGTGATTGAGCCCAAGAGATTTGTGTAGATCGCCTTCGAGATGCGCTGGTTTTGGGTCTAGTGACCTAGCCCGCACCGAGCAACCGTGGCAAGACCAGGCTGATCGCGGGTACGTAGGTGACGAGCAGCAAGGCCACGATCATCGCCACGAAGAGTGGCAGGAGCGGCCGGACGACGTCAGCGATGCGTACGCCGGCAACACCACAACCCACGAACAGCACGCTGCCCACCGGTGGTGTACACAGGCCGATGCAAAGATTGAGCACCAGCACGATGCCGAAGTGAACCGGATCCATGCCCAACCGCTCGGCAACCGGAAGGAATATCGGCGTGAAGATCAACACGGCTGGCGTCATGTCCATGACCGTACCGACCGCGAGCAACACAACGTTGATGATGAGGAAGATCAATACCCGGCTGTCGGTCAACCCGAGCAAGGTCTCCGCCACACCTTGCGGAACGTTGGCGTAGGCCAGGATCCACGACATGGCCATGGACGTGGCGACCAGGAACAACACGACCGCCGAGGTCGAAACGCTGTCGATCAGGATTTGCGGTAGATCTCTGGGGCGTACTTCGCGGTACGCAAACGCCAGCACCAACGAGTACAGCACCGCGACGGCCGCCGCTTCGGTGGCGGTAAAGATGCCGCCGACAATGCCACCGATGACCACCACCAGCAGCAGCAAGCTGGGCAGCGCATCCATCGTATGCCGGGCCAAAACCCCCGCAGTGGGCCGGACGCCAACGGGGTATCCCGCTCGCCTTGCTCCACGGGCGGCAACCAGCATGAGAAGCCCGCCCACCAACAGACCCGGTAGATACCCGGCCAGAAAGAGCGCGGCCACGGATACGCCGCCGCTGGCCAGGGCGTAGACAATCAGAATGTTGCTGGGCGGAATGATCAGGCCAGTGGTAGCAGACGTGATGTTGACCGCCGCGCCGAAGCCGGGCGAATAGCCCTCCCGCGCCATTCTTGGCGCCATGACGCCACCAATGGCCGAAGCGGCGGCGACCGCAGAGCCCGAAACCGCACCGAATAGCATGGCGGCAACCACGTTGACGTGGGCCAGCGCGCCCGGCAACGGACCCACCACCACCTTGGCCAAATCGATCAACCGACGGGCACTCCCTCCCCGGCTCATCAGCTGGCCCGCCAGGACGAAAAACGGAATCGCAAGCAACGTAAAGGCATCGAGGCCGGTCGCCATGCGTTGAGCCACAGTGGTCAAGGCCGGCAGGACTGGGATATCGACCAGCATCGTGACCATGGTCGCCAGCCCGATCGCATAGGCCACCGGCACACCGAGTGCCAGCAGGCCGCCGAAGGCACACAGCAAGACCAAGGCTTCGGCCCACGCCATCAGGGCTTCGCTCGCTTCGAAGTCTCATCGTCGGGGTCGACTGCGGGCGACAGCAGGGATCGAGCGTGCTCGGTGGCGATGGTGAGGGCATAGAACGTGATCAGCAAACCGGCCAAGGGCAGCGCCAAATAAACGTTCCCCAATGGCATTCCGAGGGCGGCTGAGCGCTGCCCGAGCTGGGTAACGAGACGAACCAACTGAAATCCCCCGAGAACCGGCACCGCAATGGCGAATACGATGATCAATCCTTGTACCGCCAAGCCGTGCCAGTGACGCGCGCGCCCCTCGAGCCGCGCTGGAAGCAAGTCGATGGCTAGGTGTAGGCGCTGCCCCGTGGCGTAGGCGGCGCCAAGCAGCCCCATCCAAATCAAGAGATAGCGCACCAACTCGTCGGTCCATGGGCTGGGATCACCGAGCACGTAGCGACTGAAGATCTGCCAAAGGACCACCAATACCGAGACCGCCAGCCCGGTCGCCAGCGTCAGCCCCAGTATGCGGTCGAGGCGCAACTTGATGGCGTCGAGACCGCTCAGTGGACGGCCTCCTGCTCACGAATCCGATCGATCCATGGGGCCAACGCGGGGTTGTCGCGTGCCCCGCTCAACAGCGAACCAACGCGAGCCTGAAACAGACGCTTATCCGGTCGGATCACTTCCACGCCAGCCACCTCGACCGCCGCCAAGGCCTCCTCGGAAGCCAGGCCCCACAAACGGCGCTGCTCGACGGCCGAGGCGTCGGCGGCGGACTGCAACCAACGCCTTTGCTCCTCAGTCAACCGCCCCCAGGCATCGCTGGAAACCAGGAGCACGTCGGGCACCATCGTGTGTTCGTCGAGCACGTAGTGGCGCGCGACTTCGTAGTGACGAGAAAGATGGAACGATGGCGGGTTGTTCTCGGCACCATCGACCACACCTTGTTCGAGCGCGGTGTAGAGCTCACCCCACGAGATGGGGGTCGGTGCGCCGCCGAGGGCTTCGACCATGGCCATCGCCATGGCGCTTTCCTGGGTGCGAATCTTGAGTCCCGCCAAGTCTTCGGGCGTATGCACCGCACGGTCGCGGGTGTAGAAGCTGCGGCTGCCCGCATCGTAGAAGGCGAGCCCGCGCAACCGCGACGGTTCGCTGGTGCGCAGCAAGTCTCGCCCCACCGCACCGTCGAGCACGGCAAAGGCGTGCGCCTTGTCACGAAACAGAAAGGGCAATCCCAGGACGTCGTACGCCGGCACAAAACTGGCGAGCACAGCCGCGGAGGTCTTGGTCATGGCGAGACTTCCGATCTGAAGCAGCTCGATGCACTCGCGCTCGCTACCGAGTTGCTCGCTGGGATAGATCGTTACCCGCAAGCGTCCCCCGGAGCGTTCGGCAACATCGTTGGCGAGGTAAACGAGAGCGCGATGGACCGGGTGTCGAACGTCCAGGCTGTGCGCCAGCTTCAAGGTGGTGATGCCAACCTCGCTTCGGCAAGCGAACAGACAGGCGAACAGGCAAACCGCACAGACCAAGAGCGCGATTCGGCTGGTTCGCCGACGGATCAACGTCGCACCCGCCCGTCGTCGTCCCCTGAAGCGACGCGTTCCACCTCGGCTTCTGTAACGCGATTCCAGTCCCCAGGGATGGTGTGCTTCAATGCACCCGCCGCGGTCGCAAATGCCAGCACGCGATCCGCTGGCCACCGTTCGAGAAAACCGTGGATCAAGCCGGCAGCGAAGGCATCGCCCGCGCCGATTCGATCGATCATCGGAACCACATGCCGGGGACCGACGACGAGACGGCTGTCGCCCGTCGGGCCGCCATCCGCATCGAAGAGCGCAGCGCGCAAGCCGTTCTCACTCGCCGACCGGCCGTCCCGGAACGTGACCGCGACCCGCTTCGGCCCGAGCTCGGCCGTGATCGGTGTCAGGGCCGCGAGAACAGCGGCGTGCCCCTCGGCATCGCTGATGGCCGTTGCCGACGGAACACTGAATCCGAGTGCGACCGCCATGTCGCTGGCGCCTGCGATCAACACGTCGACATCACGCAGAAGGGGTCGCAACGTACGCTGGGCCTCGGTGGGGGCCCACAAAGCTGCGCGGTAGTTGACGTCGAGACTGGTGATGATGCCGGCCCTTCGAGCAGCTGCAAGACCACGCCGCAGGGTGGACAACGGACGTGGCCCCAGCGCTGCAGTAATGCCCGTAACGTGAAGCCACGAGGCACCTTCGAGGGCGTTCGCCACAGCCTCTTCCGCCACCTCGACAATGGCGGCACCCGCACGATCGTAGATCACTTGCGACGCGCGCGGACCCGCGCCGGACTCGGCGAAGTAAAGGCCCAGTCGTGCGCCACCCCGAGCCACGGCCTGGGTATCGATCCCTTCGGCGCGCAGCGCCATCAACGCGGCATCACCCAACGGCCCAGGTGAAATATGGGAAACAAAGCTACTCTCGTGCCCCCAATGGGCCAATCCCACCGCCACATTGGCCTCCGCGCCACCAAAATGGGCGTCGAGCCGCGGTGTCTGCAACAGACGCTCATGGCCTGGCGCCGACAACCGCAGCAGCAGCTCTCCAAACGTGACTACCCTCGCCATGTTTTTCTCCCTATCCTTATCTCATGCCCGGTACGTCGCCTGCCCCACTGATCCAAGGTGAGCGGCGAGCAGCCCCACAGAACCCCCCCCCCCTCGGTCCCCCCTTTGAGAAAGGGGGGAAGACGAAGCGTGAGTCTGGCTCTCCCCCTTTCCCAAAGGGGGAGCTGGAGGGGGATTTCTTGCTCGGCCGAAAGCACCGCTCACTCAGCATCATGAATCCATCGATGGGCCGGATCCTCATACACCACCAGCCGTCGCTCATCGCCAGCCAACGCCCAAAGGTAGTAGAGCTTGTAGCCCGGCGGGGCCGCTACGGGATGGTAACCGTAGGGCAACACGACAACATCGCCATCGCGCACCGTGTGGGAGACCGACTCGCCAGCGGCGGTGTAGAGCAGCTGCTGCCCAAAGCCCTCAGGTGGATCGATCCGGTAGTGGTACACCTCTTCGAGGGCTGGCTCACCATCGAGCCCATCGTGCTTGTGTGGCGGGTAGCTCGACCAGTGCCCCGGTGGGTTGAACGTCTCCCCCACCAACAATCGCCGAGCATGGTCATCGTGCACCAAAATATCGTGTACTTGCCGACGGTAGTTCCCCACACCACGGTCGTTCACGATGACCTGCTCGGGCCCGATCACGACCGGAACGTCACTACCTGGAGCATCGGGAGCAACCGCCGCGGCGATGACGATGGCTTCGAGGTCACGGGTCGCGTGGACGGTAAGCGCGCTCCGCGGCGGGAGATACACCGCGCTCGCCGTGCCCTCAAACACACCCGCGCGCTCGGCAGCGAAACGACATCCTTCGATCTCGCAGGTGAAGGCGCCCTCGTGCAACACCAGCACCGCTTCATGGTCACCATCGACGCAGGGCGCCAACGAGACCGAGCTGCCGGCGTCGAGCCGCAGGCGCCAGCTGCTGAGTAGATTTGCGCCGCCGTCCCCTTGCGCATGGAGCGCGACCAACCCATTGGTTCGCGGCGTCCGGAAGAGGGTATCGGCCAGACGGGGTTGTTGTTCGCTCACTGGTTGACTCCACTGGCCAAGAAACCGCCATCCACCGTCAAGACGGTGCCACAAACGTAGCTGGCCGCGTCGGAAGCCAAGAAGACGGCGGCACCCGTCAATTCTTCAATCCGGCCAAACCGCCCCATCGGCGTTCGCTGCCGGAACTCCTGTCCACGCGCGGTTCCGTCGAGTAGGGCTCGGTTCAGGTCGGTCCGAAACACCCCCGGCGCAATCGCGTTAACGCGAACACCACGTGGTGCCCACTCAACCGCCAGCGCCCGGGTAAGCCCAGCGACGCCGGCCTTGCTCGCCGTATAGGACGCCACCTCGAACAGGCCCACGAACGATGCCAGGGAAGCGATGTTGATGATGGACCCAGCCTGCTGATCGAGCATAGCGGCCCCAAAGACCTGGCACGAACGCATGGTGCCATTCAAGTTGACGTCAATCACCCGCTCCCAGTCTTGATCGTCCACCTCGATACTCGGCGCCCGAGCGGTGATACCCGCGCAGTTGACCAGAATATCGACTCGTCCAAAGGTGTCGACCACCTGGGACCGCAGCAGCTCGAGGCTAGCGCGATCCCGAACGTCGACCGAATGCCGGATCGTTCGTCTGCCGCGCTGCTCGATCTCGTCGGCCACCGACGCCACAGCATCCACCCGACGGGCACTGGCCACCACATGGGCGCCCGCGTCGGCCAGCCCGAGGGCCAAAACCCTGCCGATTCCCGAGGTACCGCCGACGACCACCGCCACCCGGTCCGAGAGATCGAAGAGACTGTTCATGCTGATCCCCGCCACTGTCGCCTTGAAAGGACTCTCACGAACACCGATGGTACACCGAACCCGCCGGTGGACCACGCGTTGCCCTTTTCCAGAGCCTGGCAGCCAATCTGGCTACACCCATGAGACCTTGGCACAAAAAGTGCTACCTTTCTTCTTTCGACGGCTCACCGCCGATAAGCTCCGCACACCGTTCCAATCTGGAACAAAGACCGGCCGACGCCGACGACACTGACTTCGATCCAGGAGGATTTCGATGACCCGCCAACGAACAACGCTCCTTTTCGTCATAGCCGCCCTACTCGCCGGCGTCGTGCAAGCGCAACCCCGCTGCGACGATGTCAAGTTCCGGATCTGGCGGCCGAGTGGCAACACCTACTTCGATTTTGGCCAAACCCTCACGCTGCAGCCAGGTGAGAAAGCACATCTCTATATCCACCACCGCAGCAATGGCGACAATCCGTACGGCACCAGCGCGAGCATCGGCCACGCCGCCGACTACGGTTACCGCGGCGGCTACAAGGGCCAGGACGTGTTCACGTTCAACAAGCAATCCGCGGACGACCAAAGCAACGGTCGTCTCGAGATCCAAGCCAAGGGCCCGGGTCAGTTCCCTGTTGGGTACCGCATCACCGGAGTCCGCGCCTCTGGATTATTCGACCGCTTGCGCCCAGGCTGCCGCGAAGGACTCGTTCAGATCCAAGTCGGGCGCGGTGGCAACGGCGGCAACGGCGGTGGTGGTGGTGGTGGTGGTGGCGGATCAAGACCGGCACCCACGGGCATAAGCGCGCAGCGCGCGGCGCAGCAGCTCAGCCGAGGCATCCACATGGCCCTGATGCCTTGGCAGAACCAACCATTCGATCCCGCGGAGGTCAACGCGGTCTTGCGCCGTGGACGCCCCGCCTTGGTTGACGTCGCGACCAAAATCATGAAATCCAGCGACTTCCAACAAGGGTCCTACCAACGCACCCTCGACGAAAACCCCGACCTTGCGCGCGCGGCCGGTGGCACACCGCGTGTCGGCATCGTTGCCGGAACCTTGCTCGACAGCCTGCAGAAGCAGTTCTTTGGCGACCTACGGGTCACCCAAAATGAACACCGCGACCTCATGGAGAGCCTGCTTTCCTGCCTCAACCGGCCCGAAGGCCCCGGCTGCCGAGGGGTCGCCGAGGGCTTGGTCAACCATCCCAACTTCGCGCAGCACCACCGCGAGGAAATGGCGGTGATCGAGGCGGGCGGCTAAACAAGACGGCCGGCACAGGCCCGGCCGAGCCCTAGAACACCGTTTAGTCAAGAACGCTTGCTTGCCAACCAGGTAAGCAAGCGTTCTTGGGGCCAGGTGTTGATACACGCCTCCGCCTCGAGCCCGCCACGACGCGCGGTCAAAACACCGTAGATCAGCAAGTCCATCTGCTCGGCGCGATGGGTATCGGTGTTAATGGCAATCTTGCAGCCTTGCGCCACCGCGCCCCGGACGTGCTTATCGCGAAGATCAAGCCGCCTTGGATTGGCATTGATCTCGAGCGCAACGTCGTGCTCGACGGCGGCGCGGAACAGCGCACTCATGTCGGGCGCGAGGCCCTCGCGCCGGTTGATGATGCGGCCCGTGGGATGGCCCACAATGTGCACCAGCGGATGCCGAATCGCGGTCAGCAGGCGTTGAGTTGCAGCCTCCGGATCTTGGCGCAACGCAGCGTGGGGTGATGCCACGACGACGTCAAGCAAGGCCAGGAGTTCGTCGTCGTAGTCCAAGGATCCGTCGGCGAGAATGTCAACCTCGGAGCCAGCAAGGATCTTGATGCCTTCGACGGTAGCGTCCGCGGCACGAATGGCTTCGATGTGATCCCGCAGACGCTCCGCCGTCAGGCCACTGGCGATCACCTGTGACACCGAGTGGTCCGTCACTGCGATCGTGTGATGCCCCTTCTCGCGCGCGCAGGCCGCCAACTCGACGATACTCATCTTGCCGTCACTGGCCGTGGTGTGGGCATGCAGATCGGCCCGTACATCACTCATCTCGATCAACGTCACGGCCACGCTGTCGAGCTCACCATGGTCCTCTCGCTGTTCAGGAGCGATGTAGGGCAGTTCGAGGGCGGCATAGATCTCTGTTTCAGCTGCCGCCGCGAGGGGCTGTTCTCCACGATCCTGCGGCCGTTCGTCGGTGCCGGCAAACAACCCGTACTCGTTGAGGCGCATGCCGCGCTTGATCGCCCGCTCACGCAGGCGCACATTGTGCTCCTTGCTGCCCGTGAAATACATCAAGGCCGCCCCGTAGACCTCCTTGGGAACCAAGCGCAGATCGGCCTGCACCGCGACCCGGTCGATCAGCAGCCGCACCGAGCACTTGGTCTCGCCGTTGGCCAAGACCTGCGTGACCTCGGGCAGGCTGACAAATCGGTCACGCAGGGTATCGGGATCGCTGGTGACCGCCAGGAAGTCGATGTCACCAATCGTCTCGCGACCGCGCCTGAGGCTCCCCGCGTAGTCAATCATGGTGACACCCGGGACACCGGCCAAGGTGTCGCGCAAGATAATGGCGATTGGGCGCGCTTGGCCGATTGGTATTCGCTCTTGGGTCTGCTCGCTGAAGGCGATGGCCTGGCGAATGTTCTCGATAGTCTTCTTGCCCATACGCGGCAAGGCGGCAAGCGCCGGGTCGTCGATCTTCGCCTTGAGCTCGTTCACGCTGGTGATTCCCAGGCGCTCCCACATCAGCTTGGCCGCCTTGGGACCAATTCCGGGGATCTCCAGCACATCGAACAGCCCACTCGGCACCTTCGCGAGTAGCTTCTGGTGCTCCGCGACGGCACCCGTTTCGATGTACTCCACCATGCGCTGCGCCGAACCCTTGCCAATGCCCGAGAGCTTGCTCAAGCGGGCAACCGCAGTATCCGGATCCTCCTGAACGAGCTGACCAACGTCGTCGGTCAGGTCGCGGATCTCGCGGGCGACGCGGTTGTTGGATACCGAGCGGAAGGCATTGGCGCCAAGGAGCTCGAGCGCGGAGGCCATCTCACCAAAAATACGAGATAGTTCTTGATTCACCGACATGCGCTCATTATGGCCCGACCGGGCCCGAGATGGGCCACAATGAAGGCGAGCGAGCGGACTCCACCCCGAAAAGCGCTACGGCGCCAGACCCACGTTGCGCTTGCAGCTCAGCTCAGGGGTTTTCGAATTCTTTGACCTTCTCTTCGTACCAAACACGGCTGCGTGTCAGCTTCCAGTCTCGCTTGCCTTCGCCGAGCTGCAAGGCAGCGCTGAGCTTGCCGAGCCGCGCGAAGGCCACGCCCTCCTGTTCATCGTCCTGCCGCAGGTCCAGCTGGCCCAGCACCTCGAGGCGGCCCTTGCGGCCACCGGTCAGCCGCAGGTCGTGCAGACCAACCGTCCCCTGCGCCAGTTGCACGCGCGATTCGAGGGCGACGTTCTCGACCGTGAGCATCTGATCGAAAAAGGCCATTCTCGGCGCGCGGCGCGTGAGCAAGGCGGTCACGGGCGATGTGTCCAGGAGCGTCGCCTGGATCTGGGCATCAATTGCGACATCGGGCTCGGTGGCGATTTCGGTGTCAGCCTCGGTGGCGGTAGGCCGGGTCCAACGTACGCTGCCCCCCGAGGCGGTCAGGTTCCCCCACCACGCCTTACCCTGCTCCTTGTTGGTGCCCGACAAGACGATGTCGGTGAGGTCGAGGCGGGTACCGCCAATGCCCACCATGCCGCCATCCATATCGACAGTCGGGAACGCCACCTCGAGCTTCAAGTTGCCAACCAATTCGAGGTCGTCGTAGGTGGCCTCGACCGCCTCGGCAAAAAGCTGGAGTGCACCCTCCCCAGCGCGCGCCACGCTGTCGTAGACGAGGTTCGCCGACAGCGTGGCCTGGCCACCGGTGAGGGCAAGACCGGTGGCGGCTGGTACATACGGGGCGAAGGCCGCAAGATCGGGAACCCGCGCGGGTGGAACCGAAACCTCGATGGCGATACCGCTGGCCGGCCGATCGATCGCAATCGAGTCATTGGTGATTCGCGCGGAGAGCGCTTCGCCTTGCGCCAGGGTTGCCCCATCTCCGGGCCGGACAATGCCGAATGTCTCGAGCGTGGCCTCGACTTCCGCATGGTGCTTCTCGGGCACGACCCGGCCCACCACGCGACCGTTGCCGTCCGCGCGCAAGCCGGCATAGGCCACCGAAACAGCCGGTCCCGAGAGCTCAAAGTGGCTATCGGGCGACAGCCAACCATCGGCCACTTCGACGAACAGAGAAAGCGGGCCCGTACCGCCGACTTCCAACATCGGGACGGCGGAAAGGTAGCGGTCCAAGAAGCCCAAGCTCGCCGAGTTGGCGTCCAGCTGAAGCATGGCGTCGCCGCTGGCGATCAGGTCTTCCCACGCGTTGTTGCCGACAACAAATTCATCGAGATCGACCGCCGCTTGCAGTCGCAGACCAGTCGCCACCAGATCTTCGCCGGCACGCAAGACAGCGTCGTCGAACACCAGGCTCGACACGTCGAGGGCCACCGTCTCACGAATTTGAAACACCACGTCGCCGGTCATGCGCCCGGCGCCCTCCAATGTATACGGAGCCAGATGCAGACGCCTGAGGTCACGCAGGTCGAGCCCGCCCAGGGAAACACGCCAGCCACGCTTTTTCTTGGCGGACGGCGGTACGTCCGTCTTGGGCAAGACTGTCAGGTCCACCTCGACGCCGTGGGCGGGAAAACGCAAGATCTTGACATGGCGATTCAACAGAGAAGGAAGCCAGAGCCACGCCTGGCTGCCGTCGGCGGTTGCGAACCAGTCGGCTCTACGGTTGTGCCCCTCGAGCCTGAGCTTCTCGACATGGACAACGCCGGGAATCCAAGTCCAGGCCTCGTCCCAGACCATTTCCAGCTTGTCGGGCTGGCGGTTCCCCCACTCGCTGTTCAAGAACCAGTTGGCCCCGACCCAGTACCCCACGACCAACGCGAGTGCCAGCCCCAAGAGCCAGCGGCAGGCACGAAGAATGCCTGACTTCCGACTCTTCCGCTCCGTCTCTCTCGGTCTCGAAATCTGGCTGCTCATTGGGAAATGCTACTAGGTTCCCGCCATGGGCCGGACAGTGGTCGCGAATGCGGTTCCTTTCAGACGCGTTTTCGGAACCGAAATCGTCGCTACTCGGTCGCAACGGCGGCAACCACCGTTCGGAAACCGACGTAGTCTTGCCCTTCCTCGGGATACTGGCGGTTGCGGAGGGTCGTGCTCAAGTCTTCGATCTCGAGCACGAAGGCGCCGCCCCGCAAGACCCGCCTTCGGCCTTCCGTGCGACTCGTGGGGTTGGGCCCCGTTGACTTGGCGTAGAACTGCCGATCGTAGACATCCTCGACCCATTCGAAGACGTTGCCCCCCATGTTGAGCGCCCCGTACGGAGACGCGCCAGCCGCGCAACAATCCACCGACGCCGGGCTCTCTTTGCCGACCGGATGGTCCTTCCAGACCGCTTGATCGAAGGTCGGCTCGCTGTTGCCCCACGGAAACAAGCGCTCGTCGGTACCGCGTGCCGCCTTCTCCCACTCGGCCTCGGTGGGCAACCGCTTGCCAGCCCAGGCAGCGTAATCCGTGGCGTTCTGCCAGGTCATGTAGCTCACCGGGAGGTCATCGGCACGGCCCCAGAACGGTTTCGTTTCGAGAATGGGCTTTCCATTGATATCGCGAGGCAACGGCATTTTCGCGAGCCGCCACCGCCCCCAACTCACCTCATGCTTGTCGATGTAGAAACCGTCCAGCATGACTCGGTGAGCGGGTGCCTCATCTTTCTGCCCACCGTCACTCCCCATCGTAAAGGGGCCATGCGGCACGAACACCATGGTGGCACCGTCCCTCTGCCACCGATACTCGCCCTCCGTCTCGGCGCGCACCAGACCTTCGGGCATGGGTTCACCGTGCCAACCAGGGTCAGCCTCGAGGGGCAGTACGATCAGCAGCAATGCAAGCGTCGTGGCTGGGGCCGGCAACAGCCTTGAGGTAGGACGCATGGTCACGGCGCCTCCGTTTCAGCTTCGTCTTGGGGGACCGCGGAGAGGGCGGCGCGAAAACCGATATAGGGGCCACGGTCGACCGGAAGTAGACGATAGCGAAGAGCGCTCCGAAGATCTTCGAGCTCGAGTGTGAACGCGCCCCCCCGCATGACCCGGTGTCGGCCCTCGGCAAGGTTCACCGGATTTCGAGCCGGAGCACGCTTGTAGTAAGCCCGGTCGTAGACATCCTCACACCATTCGTAAACGTTGCCCGCCATGTTCATGACCCCGTAGGGTGAGGCGCCAGCCTCACAGCAAACCACCTCAGCGGTCGACATGGAGGACTGGGGATGATCGTGCCAAATCGCGCGGTCGAACGTTGGGGGGTCATTGCCCCAGGGGTAGGTTCGTCCGTCGGTACCCCGTGCCGCCTTCTCCCACTCGGCCTCGGTCGGTAGTCGTTTGCCCGCCCATGCCATGAAAGCCTGTGCTTCACGCCAGGTGACATTCACCATGGGATGCGCGTCGAGAACGCCCCAGTCCGGGGGCTCGGGACGGGCCCTCCGGGTACCCGTGATCGTGCTGTAAGGCAACGCGGAAGCCTTCCACTGACGCCAGCTGACTTCATACTTGTCGATGTAGAAACCGTCCAAAACGACCTCTCGCTGTGGCCGTTCGTCGGCTTCCGCATCTTCATCGGAGCTGCCCATGAGGAACGGACCGGAAGGAATGTAGACCATGATCGAGCCGTCCCGCGGCCACCGGTACTCGCCCTCGGCCTCCCCACGTTCGAGGCCCTGTGGCATCGTCTCGCCGTGCCAGCCACGCTCCGCGCCACGGGCGACTTCCGCGGTCACCAGGGCTCCGGCCACAAGCAGGCAGAGGATCCAAACGGTGGCCCCTGTTCGAAACAACTTCATCTCGTTTCTCCCACGATTCAGTTCCCTTCCTCGGTAGACAAGCCTATCGCGTCATCACGTCGATTCGACGTTGCTACGGATGTTTGCAGTATCCGTTTCAAGGCCGGCAACACCGGGACATCGGCAAGCGCCCAATCAAGGCTCGCAATCTCCTCGCCGGTGATCCACCGAAGTGCTTGGTGTTCACGCGGTTCCGGGATTCCGCTCAACACGCGACAAACGAACACATCGAGGGCTATCATCTCTTGGGGCCCCGCGGCCGCCGTACCGTGCCCAAGCCATGGCCCCACCCCGATAACGAGGCCCAACTCCTCCTCGATCTCACGAACCAGTGCCTTGGCCGCCGTTTCGCCCTCCTCGACTTTGCCACCCGGAAACTCCCATCGGCCCGCGGGCGGCATGGTCGGACCGCGCTGCGCGGCAAGGCAGCGGCCTTCGTCGACGATCGCGGCGCCCACGACGTGGAGAATCTGAGGCGGCCCTGAGGCGTGGATTTCAGCCATGGTGGCGTTAATGTTGTCAGACGGCAGGGTCCAGCCGCCTATAATAAGGTTCGAGGGAGCAAGCATGGGAATTTCGGCCGAGCAATACAAAGATGTCCTGCGCCACGTTCCGTGCGGCGTAACCATCGTGACCAGTCATTCGGGCGAAGAACGTCGTGGCATGACCGCGTCGGCCGTTGTGTCTGTTTCGGCCGAGCCGCCACTCGTTGCGGTGGTGATTGACCAAAGCCACAGCATCACTGCCCTCCTGCAAACCGCTGGTGCCGGCATGGCCATCAACATCCTCGACGCCAGCCACGAAGCACTCGCCAACCGCTTCGCCTTCGTCAAAGACGAAGATCGGTTCGCCGAGGGCAGCTGGTCAACGGGCCGGACCGGTGCGCCTATATTGACCGATGCCATCGCCTGGCTCGATTGCACGATCGAAGCTGCCCATCCCGCGGGAAGTCACACCATTTTTGTTTGTGCAGTGAAAGCGAGCCGCGTCGTCTCGCCAGATCGGCCCCCGCTCATTTACTGGAACCGGGCCTACCGGGCCCTGCGCTAGACCGTTCGAAGACGGCCGCCAGAGGCGACGGCCGCTACGGATCGTGAACCGAGGCCCAGGCGTAGCGACCGGAACCCGTGCCGCCCGTCGCGATTACAGTACAGCGCGGAACGGCCGGAACCCGTCCCGCCCGTCGCGATTACAGTACAGCGCGGAACGGCCGGAACCCGTGCCGGACGTTCTTCTACCGACACCACAAGAAAAGCCGACGGTTCAACAACCGCCGGCTTTTCAGGGCGTGTGCTCGAGGACGGACCTGCGAGCACAAGGCGATCTTCCCTACCGCATGCTCCGCTTGGTCGGCGCCGCATCACTCTCGGAAGCGTCCAACGAAGAGAAGCTGAAATCACGGAAGGCGCCAAGGGCGGACTGCACACAAATGGTGTAGCCATCGAAATCACCCGGTTCCGATTTGGTCACCGGAGCCATACATCGGTCCTGATCACCACAACGGAAGACAAACAGGCCTCTCGTGTCATCCACCTTGGCGGTCGCCAGAACCGGGCCTTCACAACCGCTTCCGCCAGCCGCCCCTGAGAACAACGAGACAAACTCAGCACGATCCCCACTCTGGGTCGGCTCCACAATCCCGCGTATCCGTAGGAACTGCCGATGGAACGCGTTGAGGTGGCTGATCTCATCGGTCTCGTTGTGCCCCTCGAAGATCGGATGCGGCGAGAAGATGCTGTTGTCGTGGAAAAGGTCGTCGAATTGGTAGAACACCTGGCCCGAAGCACGCGGCAGCTCGATGGTGGCAGTGATCTTGTCCTGGGCCAACACCGTCGCGCCATGGCTGAACGTCAAGTCAGCCCAATGGCCCTTGCTCTCGTCATCGGGATCGATGAAGAGCGTGCCGTTGTTGGGGTTGATCCACAAGAACGGACGCCACGCGCTGGTTGGCGGGATGATATCGCCCGCGCCTGCCTCCCCTTGAGCCGGGTTGCGCAAAAACGGCGGGAAACGAAGCTCCGTCGGGAAATCCGGGTTGCCGTCGACACCCTGGAGTGGCGGCGGCGGCCAATTGAGCGCGCCGTGCGGATTGTACGAAGCGATGTCCGCGACACAGAAGCCAGGGGCGGGATCGTCCGGACACACCTGCCCAACACCGTAACCTTCGGTGAACTGGCCGATCAGCAGGCCGCTCGAGTCGTCGTTCTCGCGCAGCAAGAACGGACTCGGGTTGTCGGCGTTGAGACCAATGACAAACGGCGGTGGGTTGAAGCGGAAATCACCACCGCGCGCAGCCTCCGTGTACTGATACCCGAAATAAGTCCCATCATAACCACTCAGGTACGGCTTGAGCTTCGCTCGGTCGGAGGTCCTCGAGAACACGCTCGCTTGCTGGATCACATCGTAGTGTGGCCGGAAGCCCCAGCCAGCACGCCACTGCATCTCGGCGACCTTGGGAGCGCCATAGCTGGGCTTGAAGTTCATGATCTCGAAGCTGGTTTCGCCGCCACCACAGCACTGAAGAATGTCGTCGTGCAACCGGGTGCCGAAGTCCACGTTCCGGAAGTAGTGCGTGTGATGGTCCAAGTTGAGTAGCTTCACCTTGAAGACATCGCCCTGCGACCAGCCATTCACTTGGTCGAGGTCGGGGCCTTCTCCATACATCTCGTTGTTCAAGAACACCGAGAGCATGTCGAAGTCACCGTAATTGCTCGGGCCCAAGCCTTCATCGGCCAGCGCTTCCCAAGCCTCGGGCGGCAACTGACGCTGGTTCTCGGCCAAGTCTGCCCACTCAAACCACGTGCCGAGCGGCCCCTGATTGGTTTCGTTCATCCACGCGTCGATCTGGCTGGCACTGGCACCGTCGAGAACCGCTTGCGCCACTTGGTACATCTTCATCTCAGGCGCCGCCCCGCCGATGGCATCAAGCGTCAGATCCTCCCGATTGCGATCGGCGAAAGAGACACTCTGCGGATCGAGTTCGACCTGCTGCGTATGCTGGTTGACGATCTCGTAAATCGGCTGCAGGAACTGGATCCGCGGCGGATGAATACGCCAACCCCACGTGTAAACACCGCGCACCATGCGAACCGGGGGGTAGTTGACGGTTACGTTGAGAACCTGCATCGGGTTGAAGGCAACCCACACCGCATCGAAACCCTTGAACGGGAAGTTCACCGTGTTCTGCGCTTCACGGCGATCGAGCATCACCAGGGTGGGTGAGAAATCCTCGCGTACCATCGAAAAGATGCGGTAGTTGATCCGCACCGTGTCGTCCTGATGGTGCCCGATAGGGAATCTCATCAAGAAGGTATCGGCGTCGATCTGCCCATCGTAGTAGAGCATGTTGATGTCGAGTTCCCAGACCTTGCGCGCCTCGCCGTCGAACGGGCTGATGAAGGTCTCGCCGGTATCGCGGGCGGTCTTCATCTTGTACTCGTCGGGCATCGCGGTGGGAGGGAAATGCTCGGCGCCAATCCGGGAATCAGTCCAACGGTTGAAGTTGAGCATCGAGAACCCGTCGTAGATCCGGCCTTCGGTGGTCCCGAGCAGGATATTCAACAAGTCCTGTGCCGCCGCTGTCATGCCTGCCTGGTCTTGCGAGCTGGCGGACGACGACAGCTCGCCGAGGGCGACTCGCATATCGAAGTTGGGGCTCGATGCCTGGGTGATGGCATGGCCGAGCATGCTCGCGGCGCCAATCGCATCTTCGTAGAGCATGTCGCCAGAGATCGTACTCTGAGCCACGCCATCGGCCGACTGATCCGTGTTGGGAACACGCACAACCGGATCAGCCATGCCGGCCCGCGCGTTGAGTTCCGTGGTTACGGGCTCCAAGATGCCGCCCTGATTTGGATCAACGCCGAAGGTTTCTCTTTCCGCGATAGCACTCGGGGCCGTCGTCAAAGCAAGCGCCAGCCCAACCGTCGCGATCGCGAAACCGCTTGGACGAAGTATTCGATTTCTCATGGTGTCCTCCAGGTGAATTGAGAACCATTCGTGGATTGCTGGAAATGCGGAGAATTCATGGTCAAGAAACGGACCAAAAGGGAGGCCCGAGCGGTTGGCTCGAGCCTCCGATGTGCCGGTAGTCAGGGACCAACGCTGGCTCCCGCGACGCCGCCGCCTTGCGACGAGACGCAGACCTCAGCTGGCATGGAGCCGCCCGCCCCGACGAATCGCCAAGCGCCATTGCCCGGATTCACGTCAACCGTGCCGAGGGACGTGCCCGAACACCCATTGCCGGTGGGTGAGCCAGCGTAGACGGTCACCTGCGTGGCAAAGTCGCCCGCGGGCCTGATGCCATTGCGGCCGACCACCGACAGGACACCGCCGTCCGTGTCGACAAAACGGATGTTCACCGGATCGGTGCCACCGGATTCCCCATCCGTCACCCGCAAGATGTTCCACAGCCCGAACTCCAAGAACGGCTGGCGACGATCGAGGAACAGGTAGTCACCGGTCGCCGCAATGTCGCCACCGGCTCCGCCAATCATGTGGAAGTTGAGGGTCATACCCGGGGCCAGCACGTCGTTGTAAACTTGCTCCGACCCGGCCATTCCTGGCTCCAGGGGCCAGCGGTGCCCTTCGAGGGTCGGCACGTGCATCTGGTTACCCCACGGCTGACCCACCCGATACACGAGCGGCGTCCCGGCAGGGACCTGAACCACGTGGCGGGGATCGCCCCACAGCCCGGAATCAAACACCTGTGCCGGGTTGGTCAAACGGTTGCGCAAGTTGAGCGGCTCGTGGGCGTAGTTGATGCCCGCGAAACGCTCGACCTCCTCCGGGTAGGGCATGGCGTTCTGCCCCATTCTCCGGTCCTCGTCGCTGAACAACGCCACGTACTCGCGCGTCGTTTTGCCGTTGACGTGGATGTCAGCCTGAACACCAATGCCGTCTTGTGGCAAAGCCAAACCCGGCTGACCTGGCCGAGAATAGGTCGCCCCTTCTGGCTCGATCACCACGCCGATGAACGCTCCGCGCTCGATCGAGCCGAGATCGGCCAGGTTCAGACCCAAAACCAACTCCAGCTCCTTGTCGAGATAGTAACGATACCGTTTGGCCTTTCCAGGCTCGATCGTGGAGTCGTAATTGAATCCAATCGCGGAGCCATAAGACCGTTGGGGATCGAAAAGCACCTCACCGAGACTCACGGAAGACCGCTGATCGCGACCGTTGCGTACCGCGATGGACAAGCAATCGCCAGTGTTGGCGCGCAAGACGATCGGGGTCGTCGCGTCGGGACTGAAGCGCCCAGCCTCGCGGTAGACCACCCCGGCTCGGTCCCTCGGCGTCAACTCGTTGTAGACGATGTCGGCATCCTGGATCACCAAGGAGTATTCCCGCTCGGGTGCGCCCGCCGGGCAGACATCGCCAGGGCCACCACCGCGAGCTGGCGGTGCTTCACCGGTAAAGGCGAGATCGGGGAAACCCGGACCACCACCCGGTGCCGGACGATCCGGCAACGGTTGCAGGTCACTTTGCGCGGTGTCATGGACCCGCAACAATCCCCAGCCGCCGGACTCGAAGTCACGAC
Source organism: Candidatus Multivoradales bacterium (assembly GCA_965250305.1). Lineage (GTDB taxonomy): Bacteria > Acidobacteriota > Thermoanaerobaculia > Multivoradales > J023 > J023. Next base: position 28,751 of record CBDFNS010000021.1, read on the forward strand.
CGAGGGTGCTGTAGTAGAGGTAGTCCCCTGCATACCCGGCAGGACCACCGGCGCCACCCTCCAAGGACACGTCGAATCGCTCCGAAATACCGAGGAAGGTCGCATCCCGCAAATCACTCTTGTCGGTATTGCGCTCCATATTGAAGCGATGTCCCGTGAAGCGAATCCCGCCAACCCGTTCCACCAGGCCCATGCCACGGACGACGATGGGATCACCGACGTACCCTCGAATGGCCTGGGTGTGGGGATCGCCATGCGTTACCGACGAAAGGCGCCATGCCGGATCCTGACTCGGGTCTTCACGCAAGCGGAACGGCTCGGCCCGCAGGTTGATGGTGCCACCACCACGGACAAACGCCCCTTCCACCGGGTTGTTGTCTTGCAGGAAGAGCATAAACTCGCGGAACGAGCCTTCGACGCCATGGGCAACGGGGTTGCCCCCAGCCGAGCGATCGACCCGGACGTCTACCAAGGTGCCGGCACGAACAACGTCACCGGTTTGCGGATCATGGTAGGTCGACCCCTTGGGCTCCACAATGTGGGCACCGAAGAGGCCGTGGTCCCAGTCCTTGAACTCAACGTGGGTGTGGTAGAAGACCGTCCCAAAGTCGATGTCCGAGTACCAGTTGTAGCGGACGAACTCGACGCCCACCGCCTCGCCAGCCCGATGGCTGTTGTCGAGCGGACGATCGAGCGTGATCGAGCTCTGGCCAAGACTGACGATCTTGCGGATCTCGGTACAGGGCATGGGCTGCCCCACCGCGGTGGTGCCACACGTGCCTTCACCGAGACCGACGCCGAGCCAGATTCCTGGACGCAAACGCTCCGTATGATTCACCGCGAGCACGGCGTCTCCGGCACCAGCGCCAGCCGTCAGGGTGCGGTTCTCGCTCTCGATCGGCCGCACCGACTGCTCGTAGGACATCCCGGTGATCACACCGTCCGACGCTTGCGTGTCGAACTGAACGAAGTGACTGTGGATGTTGGTCTTCGAGAAGCTCTTGTTGAGCGGGCCGTCGGGAATCTTGTTGGTGAAGAGGATCTCCACGCAATCCGCGACGTTGGACCGAATCGCCAGCGGCTCAGCAGCCTTGTCGCCATTGCGGATCGCCATTTCTTCCTCGTTGAGTACGAAGATTTGCCCGTCCGGGTCCGAACGATCCGCGGCGACCTGAATCGGCAAGGTGATGGAGCTGACGGGATAGTAGCGCTGTACAGCGGTGCCACCCAGGTCCACCCCGGCAACACCTTGCGTGGCGCACAAGCCGTCCACGCGGCCTTCGTTCATGCGCTCGCCAAGCCACGGCGCACCGGTATGACGGGCCGTGAACGGCGGACGAGCCGCGATGTGCGGCCGGAAGAGCGGGTAGGTGTAGCGACCGTTCTTGGGGTTGAACAGCACCTCGGGACGAACGCCCGGGGTTGCCGATTCATAGCCAGCAAACGGTTGGGTCTCTTCAGGCTCACCGAGTACGACATAGCTACTGCCGCTGCCGAGCGTGGTCCAGTTCCAGACCGTGGCATCGTCGTTGTCAAGCGGTGCGCCCGCGGGCGGCAACTGACCTTCGATCCAATCCACGAGCGAGATTTCGGTCGCGGGATTGCTGACGGTCTCAACGATGGTGCGGTTGTCGTCCACCGTCAGGCCGAGCAGATCGCCCGCGGAAACCCCGAGATCGGGGGCCGTGTTCGACGCCGCTTCGGGGAACGGGTTGTCGGCCTGGAACAACTCAGCCCGCGTAGCCAGCGGCCGTCCGGAGATGTTGGTCTCTTCGGTCTGGACGGTGCCGAACACTCGCCAGAACGACCACATGCCGGCAATGTAGTGATGGCCAATGTGGCAATGAAATAGGAAATCACCAACACCTTGTTGGCAACCACCCGCACCACACTCGTGCTCCAGGTTGTAGCTGGTGCCCGGACCGATCGACTGCGAATCCAAGTGGATCGAGGTCAGATTCGGATCCGGTACCTTGGTCAACCCCTTCCAGAAGTCGTTGTTGGGGTCGGCGTTCGGGTTGCGGCGCCAGCGATCACCACCACCATGGAGATGGTGTACGTGGAAGACCTCGCTGCCACCGTGAAGCAGCCGCGTCTTGGTCGCCTCACCGACGTAAGACCGAGGCAATGGCGTCGGTGGATCACCAAATGGATACGACGCATAGCCGAGCGACTTGCCGTGCTTGAAGCCTTGGGAACCATTGATCGCGGCGTCCACCTCGAGCCGGCGACGGAACGGCTCGCTGCGGAAGTTGATCGCGCGGGCCGCGGGTCGGTAAACCCCGGCGACATCATCGATCAGTGGCAACTTCTTGTTCTCGTAGTCGCGAATGTCGGTGAAACCTTCGTCCCCAACCTCGTGGTACATCAAAACGAACTCGCGGAAGCTCTTGCCATCCACACGGCCGTTCACGTTGGGGTCGATGATGATCGCTTCCCAGTTGCTACCGGTGACCGTATCGAGCTGCGTACCAGTCTCGACGTCGAAGTAGGTCGCGCCCTTGGGTTCAGCCACGATGGCCCCGAAGAGCCCCATGTTCTGCCGACGACGACCGGCGCCGTGGTCGTGGAAGTAATAGGCGCGCTCGGCCTCGATGTCATCCGGAACCGGAATCTCGTAGGTCACCGTCTGACCGGGCGCCGCGAACGAACTGGGGTTGTTGCCCACGGCGCTGCCCGCATTGGCTGCCGTGTGGGGCAATCCGAGAATGTGCATCGAGGCCGGCTCACTCTCGTCGAGTTGGTTGGTGAAGTTGATCCGAAGGCAGTCCCCAATATTGGCGCGAATCACCAGCGGTTGAATCGGGTCCTTGCGCAGTCCAAACGAAACGCGAGCAACGCCCGCGGCTTGGGGATCGTCCTGCAGGGTCTCGCGGCCATCAGCAAGGGCTTGCTCGAAGGCACGCACATCCGCGATGTTCGCGTCGAGCGCATACATGAAACCGTCGGTAACGTGATCGCCCCACCGATTGAGGGGAATCTCGACGTTGATCGCTGAGACGTCGTAGGTTTTGACCGGTCCGCCATCACTACAGGCATTGAACGGCGTGCTGCCGGGCTGCGCGTGCACGGTGCCCGCGCCCGAGCCCGACTCGCCACCGTAGCCGAAGCAGAACAGCACGACCAGGCCAAGGGCCATGACGCCCCACCGCGCCGGCCGCCCCCACCATTGGAACAAGGCCGCAACCGGCGCCCAACCACCCGACGACGCACCCGCGCGCCGGGCGCCGATGAAGAGCGCCAGCAAGAGGAGTGGAAGGAAGGCACCCAACTGAACCAACGCATCCCGGATGCCGCTGGTCAAACGTAGAACAAGCGCAGCCTCAAAACCGTCCCGCGCCAAACTCGGGTTGCGTACCGAAGCGAAGGAACAAAGTTGCGTCGCTTCCCGCACAGTCAAGTCTGAACGGACGATGGTGGTTTGAACCTCAGCCAACGACAGACCGAAGGTCGTTCCCAGCCATTCGTGGGCGAGATCGCGGGTACTGGCCAACGGAACGGCGAAAAAAACGAAGACCAACGCCGTGAGGCCGACCAGACCAAGCAGACCGGCACCGTCTCCCGGTGCCATGCCAAGACGCTTTGAAAGTCGTCGGCCAAGTAGCAGCGCAACGCCGACTACCGGCAGCATGACGATCAAGTCGAGCCCGACGTGACCAGCGACGCCGAGGACATCCCAGTTGATTTCGGGATTCATCACGGCCTGGAGCAGATACTCCCAGGCCACGACAGCGAGCGTTAGACCGGCCGCGAGCGCGGACCAACGAAGGCTACTTCTGCGTTCCGAAGCGGCGGAACGCGACGTGGACGGAATGGCTGTCTTCACTGTCCCCTCCTGTTCGAACGTTTCCTACTCGGCAAAAATGCCGTTTCCTCTCTAACAACACCAGCGAACGGAACCCCGCCCGACTGAGACGAACTCGCGCTCGAAACCGCAAAAAAGAAAGGCTCTCCTCAACTATGTGTGGGTAGATTTCGGCCTCTCCGCACCAATGCCCACGGATGTAGGATTGCCACCAGGATCGTCTCCACGCCCCAACCGCCATCCCACTGGGCGGGAACTCTTAAGAATCAGCTAGTTACGGGCAGGAACCCTATGGAAAGCGCGGAAATCGCCCTAACCACCCTCCCCGCCGGGCGATTACTCGCCCTTTCCACAGGGCCGGCGACGGCGGCGCACATCGATTGAGCCCATCGAATCACGCGCAACTACCGAATTCGAAAGAGCTTACCTGCGATGGGCTACCCACTCCAAGTTGAGGAGAGTCAAAAGAAAGACCGCCCCATACGGTCCCCATGAGTAGTGTGCTTCTTTTGAATGCCTTTGAGCCCCAGAATGGTACAACGCTGCAACTGGCGATTCAAACCCAATGACAAAATCACCATGGAAGCCAGAGAATTTAACAAAAAGTACTCACAGGCATTCAGAATGCAACATTTTCTCATGTTGTGATGGCGACCAGGCTTCCACGCAGTGATGCACTAGGACTAGGACTAGGACTAGGTACACTTCGGTGTCCACGAGGGTTCCAGCGTCAAGGACTCAACGCAATGAAAGCAAGTACGTCAGCAAGTCAGCGAGGTCTTGGAGATTGACCAAGCTGGCGTACTCCGGCATCGCAGTCGGTTCCGCGCACGGCACCCCACCCTTGCAATCAGGTGCAATGAAGGCGTTCGGGTCGAGAATCGACTCGTAGATGTACTGCGGCCCGGGAAGTCCCTCGACCCGAACGTGCGCCGTGGTACCGATTTCCGCCAAGTGGGGTCCGACGTTGTTGCTGTCGGGCACCGCAGGATCACCGTGGCACGCAACACAGCCGTACTTGCTAACGAAAAGGCGCGCACCCCGTTCGGGCTTGCCAATCGGCAGCAACAACCGCGCATCCGGCGGCAGGGTTGCGTCGGCGGTGCGAGGCCGCAAATGGTAGTGCTCCGCCGGCTCTGGAATGGGGAAATAGACGGTCTCGTCACCCCGTGTCCAAGCAACCCGCAACTTGCCATGTGGATCCGAAGTGTCCAGATCGAAGTGAATCGCGGTATTGAGCGTTTGCCCAGGTCCAAGCCGTGCCGTCCCAACCTGGGCGCCGATCGGCGGTACTGCTTCGCCGAGCTCGGGCACCAGCGTAAACTCGCTACCGTCATAGGTACGGGCTACGTCGGTCCGGTTCTCGAAGGCCAGGTCGAGGGTGACACGCTGCAAGCCCCATTCCGGCATGTCCGGCATCATGACCGAGGGCTTGCTGAAATTCTCGCCGTGGTCCATTTGGTCCAAGACCCACCGAGCCTCCTGCATCCGGAGGTACATGCCATCAACCGTCGCTTCCCGCACGGTGATCCGTTGCGCCGCACGCCAAACAAGTAACCAGCCGACCAGCGCCAACGCGACCATGACGAGGAATACCAGCACCCCGGGGCGGGTCCACCACGCCAAGGCGGCCTTCTGCTCAGCCGCTGCGCGCTCCCGTGCGCGGCGTGTTGCCCCGCGCTTCGGCGGGCCAGGCTTGGGTCCGCTCATGCGTCTGCCTCCTCGAAGCGCTGGCCCACTACCGTAGCGCTCACATGGGTCGAGATCGGAACATCCAGCGAAACGTGTCCAGCCCGCTCGAAGTACAGATCGATCGAAATACGGGCCTCGTTGCTCGCCAATCGTGGTGCAACCAACATGATGTGCTTGCCGCCTGGGACCAGTTCCAGCGCCCCGCCGGGTGGCACAGAAAAACCATCGGGATGGGCAATCATGCGCATGACACCGCCGTCGTCGACCGTCTCATGGGTTTCCGTCGCCGCCGCTACGTTGGCCTCGGCCCGCACCAACCGATCCCCGCGGGAGCCGGTATCCACGACTGTGAGGTACACCGCGCCGGTACCCGGAAACAGAAAACACAACGGACGGCGGATCTCGAGCTCCCCCACTGTGGCAGCCACCGGTTGCGTTCGAATGGCAGGAGCCGGCTCTTCATCGGAGTGGCGACCGCAAGCGCCTCCAACTGCCGAGACCGCGAGCAACCCGACGAGTGTGGCGTAACCACCCCAGGCCAACCGAGCACCCCAGGCTAACCGAATACCGTCACGCGGCAAGGAGCGCCTCGAGATCGGCGGCGATGTCCTCCGCGGTGGCGTTGGGAGGAAAGGTAAGCCGCAGACGGCCCTCCCGATCGATTACAAAATAAGTGCCCGTGTGATCGACGTAGTAGAAACTATTGGTACCGGGACCATCCTTGGGTTGCCCGTACTGAACAGTGAGGTCCCAATCTTCCGAAACGGTATCGAGCTCATCGTGCTCGAGATGTAGGCCGATGAATCGTTGATCGAAATTCGGCACATAACCAGCCAGGCGTTCGACCGAATCCCGGTGAGGATCCACCGACACGAACATCATCACCACATCGTCGGCCTGCGTGTCGAGTTGCCGATAGACCTGCTGCATCTTGGCCAAGGTAAAGGGACAGACATCCGGGCACATGGTGTAACCAAAGAACACAATTGCGACTTTGCCAGGAAAATCGGCCAATGCAATCCGTTCACCATTCCAGTTGGTGCCAACCAGTGCCGGTGCGGGGATTGGCTTCTCGACCTCGTCACCGCGAAGATCCAGTGCCTGCTGGCAACCGACCTCGGCAATCAAGATCACCAGGAGAGCCAGCGCCCGCACGATACCCATCGACCCGGTTTCCCGCCGCCGACGGCAGCGGGGCGAAACCGGGCTCTCATCCAGCTCAGCTGTTTCATGCGGCATGTCTACTCCTACGAGTCCGTGAGGAAAGCACGACGGTCACGCGCATGGATCTCGGGGTTGGATGCCAGGCGCGAGGACCGAGGCGATCCCGGCCCTCTTCGGTGACGAGCGACGCAGCCGCGGGATCATACAGGACGATCGGCCGGTCTACCTTCGCTGCATCCTCAAAGACACATACGCCAATGCATGAACATGCCATGGCGAGGTTGACAGCAAGAACAAAGTCTGAGTATTCTACCGACCGTTTGGAACGGCATCCTCTCAACACAAGTCGCGAACCCGCGACACAGACACCGGACCTGGCTGGGGAAGCGCTCGGCGCGAGTCAGACTCGGTGGTTGAAACGATGTTCGTAGCCAAATAAAGGTGTTTCGAGGGGGAACCCGCCACCACCAGTGATCGCCGGTGAGTGGTCGGCCGAGAAACCAGATGCGTACCGCTTGGGATTTCGCGCAGTGGCCTGGGTAGGCCCATTGCGATTGGGCGAAGCATGTCGAGGGTGCTGGCCGACCAGCTTCCGGTGACCCGCACCGAGCGTAGGTTCAGATGGCCGAACTGGGTTGACAAGGGGAACATCATGGGGATCGAGTTCGCGCCGTTGCTAGCGGAGAATCACTACCAGCCGCGCCTCCAACGAGAGCGAACGCTCGCGGCGGCGCTGGTCGAGCACCTTTCTAGGCTCGGAGTCGAGCACGCTTTTGGCATCATCGGTGGTGGCATTGGTGTCCTGTTCGATGCGCTCGAGGAAAGTCAGATCGCCACGCATCATTTTCGGCACGAGTCTGGCGCCGCTTTCGCGGCCGCGGAGTCGTCCCTCGCCAGTGGCCGTCCCGCCGTTATCTACACCACCACCGGGCCCGGGCTGCTCAATGCACTCACCGGAATCACCGCCGGTCGCTGGGAGGGCGCCCAGCTAATCGTGTTGTCGGGCGCAACGGGGCCACTGCAACGTGGACGGTGGGCAACACAGGAAACCAGCGCCTACACCATGCCGCAGGACGCACTCTACGGCCAAGGACCACTCTTCGACTTCGCAACGCGCATGGACAGCGTTGTCGAGTTGCCCGAGGTGCTTCGACGGCTTGAAATGGGTGTCGCGCAGCCGGGCGGCTATGTAGCCCATGTCGGCCTACCCATCTCGCTGCAATCCAGCACCGTGGAGCTGCGTCCGCGCCAACAACGTGCGCGACGGACGATCGCTGCACCCCATCCGGAGGACACAGCTCAGTGTGCACGCCTCCTGAACGCCGACCCCTTCGTCATCTGGCTGGGTTTCGGTGCGCGCAAGGCTGCGGGCCGAATCCGGGCCCTCGCGGAGCGTACCGGCGCGCGGGTCATGGCTTCTCCACGTGCCAAGGGAATCTTTCCCGAAAATCACCCCTTGTACCTCGGTGTCACGGGCCTCGGTGGCCATGTGGAGGTCACCCAGCACATGGAACGACACCGCCCACGTTGGACCTTGGTGCTCGGCAGCCGACTGGGCGAAGCGACATCGTTCTGGGACGAAGTCTTCGAACCAACCGAAGGCTTCATTCATGTCGATCTTGATCCTACGGTGCCCGGCGTTGCCTATCCTGAATGCCAAACGATCGGCATCCAGTCCGACATCGACAGTTTCCTCGGTGCCCTGCTCGAAAACATCCCGGAACCTGCCGCTCCGCGGCCAACCTGGCACCCCGCACCGCACCACGACGAGCCGTCGCTATCCGAGCTGCGCGACACCGGTCCCGTCCGGCCTCAAGTTGTCATGGATGCGCTTCAGCGGCGGGGGGGGGGGAGGGGGGGGGGGGGGGGGGGGGGGGGGGGGGGGGGGGGGGGGGGGGGGGGGGGGGGGGGGGGGGGGGGGTGGGGGGGGGGGGGGGGGGGGGGGGGGGGGGGGGGGGGGGGGGGGGGGGGGGGGGGGGGGGGGGGGGTGGGGGGGGGGGGGGGGGGGGGGGGGGGGGGGGGGGGGGGGGGGGTGGGGGGGGGGGGGGGGGGGGGGGGGGGGGGGGGGGGGGGGGGGGGGGGGGGGGGGGGGGGGGGGGGGGGGGGGGGGGGGGGGGGGGGGGGGGGGGGGGGGGGGGGGGGGGGGGGGGGGGGGGGGGGGGGGGGGGGGGGGGGGGGGGGGGGGGGGGGGGGGGGGGGGGGGGGGGGGGGGGGGGGGGGGTGGGGGGGGGGGGGGGGGGGGGGGGGGGGGGGGGGGGGGGGGGGGGGGGGGGGGGGGGGGGGGGGGGGGGGGGGGGGGGGGGGGGGGGGGGGGGGGGGGGGGGGGGGGGGGGGGGGGGGGGGGGGGGGGGGGGGGGGGGGGGGGGGGGGGGGGGGGGGGGGGGGGGGGGGGGGGGGGGGGGGGGGGGGGGGGGGGGGGGGGGGGGGGGGGGGGGGGGGGGGGGGGGGGGGGGGGGGGTGGGGGGGGGGGGGGGGGGGGGGGGGGGGGGGGGGGGGGGGGGGGGGGGGGGGGGGGGGGGGGGGGGGGGGGGGGGGGGGGGGGGGGGGGGGGGGGGGGGGGGGGGGGGGGTGGGGGGGGGGGGGGGGGGGGGGGGGGGGGGGGGGGGGGGGGGGGGGGGGGGGGGGGGGGGGGGGGGGGGGGGGGGGGGGGGGGGGGGGGGGGGGGGGGGGGGGGGGGGGGGGGGGGGGGGGGGGGGGGGGGGGGGGGGGTGGGGGGGGGGGGGGGGGGGGGGGGGGGGGGGGGGGGGGGGGGGGGGGGGGGGGGGGGTGGGGGGGGGGGGGGGGGGGGGGGGGGGGGGGGGGGGGGGGGGGGGGGGGGGGGGGGGGGGGGGGGGGGGGGGGGGGGGGGGAGGGGGGGGGGGGGGGGGGGGGGGGGGGGGGGGGGGGGGGGGGGGGGGGGGGGGGGGGGGGGGGGGGGGGGGGGGGGGGGGGGGGGGGGGGGGGGGGGGGGGGGGGGGGGGGGGGGGGGGGGGGGGGGGGGGGGGGGGGGGGGGGGGGGGGTGGGGGGGGTGGGGGGGGGGGGGGGGGGGGGGGGGGGGGGGGGGGGGGGGGGGGGGGGGGGGGGGGGGGGGGGGGGGGGGGGGGGGGGGGGGGGGGGGGGGGGGGGGGGGGGGGGGGGGGGGGGGGGGGGGGGGGGGGGGGGGGGGGGGGGGGGGGGGGGGGGGGGGGGGGGGGGGGGGGGGGGGGGGGGGGGGGGGGGGGGGGGGGGGGGGGGGGGGGGGGTCGTCAACGGTTCGGAAGCGGTGCTGATGGCCGAATGCGGCAACGCGTTCGCTTGGTGTTCCCACCACCTGCGATTTCCAACGCCAGGACGCTACCGTAGCTCGACCCTGTTCGGTTCCATGGGACATTGTGCCGCTGGCGTCGTCGGCGCAGCACTCGGAAGACACGGCAAGGCCATTGCGGTGGTGGGCGACGGTTCCATGCTCATGAACTGTGAAATCTCGACCGCGGTGCAATACCAGGTCGACACCATTTGGTTGGTGCTCAACGACAGTGGCTATGGCATGTGCCAGAGCGGCCAACGGATCCTCGGTCTGGCCAGCGATCAACTGGCGATACCGACCGTCGACTTCGTGACCCTCGCCCGCTCCATGGGCGCCGACGGCGTACGGGTTGAGACCGAGGACATGCTCGACGTCGCCCTGTGCCAAGCGCTCGCCGCCAACGGACCGTTCGTGGTGGATGTTCGGATCGACGCCAACGAGGCGTCGCCCTTGACGTCACGTTTCGAAAGCCTTTTGCGCCAAGGCAGCTCCAAGACCGTGGCCGGCTGGGGCCTGCCCGACTGAATAGCGGGTCCTCCCTGCCACCTCGTCCGCCCTTGCCCTGATTTGCTCCGAAGGAGACCATGATGATTCCCGTCGGCATTCGCTCACTTGCCGTTAGCGTTCCCGAACGCGTGATTACCAACGACCACTGGCACCAGAACCACGCTGAGCTCGTCGCGCACGCCGAGGAGAAGATCTGGATGTGGAAACGGCCCGCCGATTGGAGTGAAGGATCGGAGCATTTCAACCGTGCCATGGCTCCGTACCTCTACGACCCTTTTCGCGGTGCTAAGCAGCGTCGCCGCATGCCAGTTGACGGAACCGCACTCTCACTCGAAATCGACGCCGCCCAGCAGGCACTCGACGCCGCGGGTGTGGCAGCCGCAGACGTCGACCTCTTGATCTGCACATCGTTCCTTCCTGACAGTGCCGGAATCGGCGGCGCGGCGTTTCTTGCCCGCGCCCTCAGCCTCAAAGGTGCGGCATGGAACTTGGAAACCGCATGCTCCAGCACGCTCGTGGCCTTTCAAACCGCTTGCGGGCTTATCAGGGCGGGTCAACACCGACGCGCCCTGGTGGTGACTTCATGCACCTACTCACGCGTGGCACCCGACGACGACCCCGTTTCTTGGGGCGTCGGCGACGCCGCAACTGCCGTGCTCGTCGACCAGGTCCCCGAAGGCGAAGGACTGCTCGGTGTCCATACGATTCATTCTGCCGATACCTGTGGCGCCGTTTCGTACGAGGTCGAGTTCGACAGTCGCGACCAGCCCTATTTCCACCTCAAGGTCGGTAGGGAGGGTGCACGCCTGTTGCGCGAAACGTCGGAACGATATCTGTTGGAGTGCACGTCTACCGCATTGGACCAAGCCGGACTCCAAGTCGGAGATATCGACTTCTTTGTCTTCAACACGCCACTCGCGTGGTTCGCTGACTTTGCCGTTCGCGCCCTCGGTGCCCCCGCGGACCGCACCATCAGCGTCTATCCGCTGTATGCCAATGTCGGCCCGACACTCAACGGCTTGAACCTCTTTCATGCCGCGGCGTGGAACCGAATTCGCCCGGGAAGTCGTGTCTTGCTTTACAGCGTCGGAAGCGTTTCGAGTTGTTCTGCTGTGGTCATCCGGTGGAGCGACGTCGCACTCGGCAAGGAGCCCACGGGAACTTCATCCAAGATTCTAGAAGCGCTGGCGTCCGAGGCTCTGCCCGGACCACCGGCCCAACCAGAAGGTTTGCCCGCGCTTCTCAGCCGCTCGTAGTCGGTTGCTGAGGCACCATGCGGGCGGGCAGCCGCGCGGCGCACCTCGGGTAACGGTAGCGATCCCCGCCTGCACCCGTTGCCGGTAGCTGAACAGCGTGCTTTGCGCACCGCGCTGATCGATCCGGTCTTGGATCAGGGCGATGAGTTCCTCCCGGCGCTGAAACAAGGCGCCTACCCCTGGACGACCGACTAGATCGCCGAGCCGGGAACGCGTCTCCGCTTCGTCGAGCGCGTGGAGCCGCGCCCACAATCTGCGCGATACCCGAATGATCCGCCCCGGATCAGGCAGGCGCACCTCGCGGCTGAAGGCCCGCGTGTGATCAATGAGCCACAGGTTCCACTCCGGATCGTAGAGCATGTTGCCTTGATTTCGATCGATATTGTTGATCAGGTTGTCAAACACCCACATGTCCCAGCTACGCTGAACGGCCTGGGACTCGGAGGGTGGTTTCAGGGAGCGGGCGCGCCGCTGCGCTTCGGTCATGGCATCCTCCACCCAGGCCTGTACCGAGCCGCGCACACCACCAACGCTGCGCACGACCGTGGGCGGCACACCGACGATTCCGAGAAGTCGGCTCAACTCGTAGGCAGCGACGTTGTTGAGGTAGTGGTCGCGAAAGTGCAGCATCGATCGCCCATTGTGGCGTTGGGCGCCGGTCTTGATGACATGAACGTCGTGGAAGATGGCGTGGGCGCGAACGCCGTCTTTCTCGAGCAAGAGCTTCTGTGGATTGGTAGTCCCGGAACCGAGTGTCCGCCGCTCGACGATCGAAGCCGTGCGTAGGAAGTCGAGCAACTCGTCGTCGGTGTCAAACGGTAGGGTGCGACCTTCTGGATCGAGCCACAGATGGTCAAGGTCATCGGCCGGATGCACGCTTGGAGGCGGCGACGCCGGTGGCTGTGGCTCGGCGCTGGGATCCACGGCGGGCAAGGGCTCGACGTACAACGCCGCGACATTTCCGGAACGAATCTCGAGCGCGGACGGCCGCCCGCCCCCGGCAGCACCAAAAACCATCGCGGTATCGATCAAGAAAACGCGGGCGTCGAAGCGCGATTGGATCGACCCGGTCTTCTGAGGCGTATGCCCGACCACCAGGCGTTTGGCACCGAAGGTGTCGATAACATCGGCGATCAACGCAGCACCTTCTTGCTCGGACCAGTTGGCGTAGCCGCGAAACCAAACCGGCCCGTCGGCGCTGTAGAGCAGCCAGCCATCGTTGCTAGGGAGCCGGTCACGAATCGCCTCGAGGTCGGCCACTCGCTCGACTGGCTTGTGCCGACCATGGCTCTGACGCAAGGTTTCGAGCTCGACCTGCAGCGCACAGAAGGTCTCGGGAAGGGTCGAAAACGGCAGAACAATTCCCTCGTCGATCAAGGTAGCGCGATCGATCGCATAACGGTCGAGCTCTTCACGGGCACGGGCGTTGAGATTCTCCAGGGTATGAATCCCGAACCGCTGCAAGCCGGGTCCGAGACCGCCGTGAACAAAGATGGTGTCCTCGACCCGCGCCGCAATGGGCAAGTCGCGCAGCCATCGACCGTAGAGGCCGTCGACCGCCATGGCTTCTTGGTACTCGAGAAACCCGAGGGGATGGTCCGACATCCAGGCGGTCTTCTCTTGGCGGGCACAAACTGGAAAGCGTCGGCCCCAGCTCTGCCACCGGCGGTAGGCCCGCCGTCGGCGTTTGGCTGAGCCGTCATCAACGAACGGCGCAGCGATCTCAGAGTAGACCTCGCGCGACGTCGATCGGTAGTCGTAGATGCCGTTGAGGTTGCTGACTTCGTGATTGCCGAGTAGGGCGATGACTTGCCCTCCGTGTTTGGGCGCCTGGGACTGCAGCGCAATCATCAGATCGAGCACCGCTCGGACGTCAGCGCCACGATCGGTCAGGTCGCCGACCTGCACCAGGGTTGTGTCTTCGCCCGTCCACTGACGAGCATCATCGATCAAGCCAGCTGCTTCGAGAATCGAGACCAAACCATCGTAGTCACCGTGGACGTCGCCGATCGCAACGACGCGCGACCCGGCCGCGGCCGTTCCAGCGAGAAAAGCTGCGAAGGTGACCGACAACGCGATCCATGAAATGGCGGGACAGCGCCTGGCAGTTCGTCCGCTTCTTGAAGATTGGGTATTGGGCATTGGCTCACCTCAGCGAAAGTCGGAGGCCTCTGGGTTGTGAAGAAGTCTGCGAAAAAGCGCTTTGACAATCTCGATGTTGTCGCTCAACAGGCCGAAGAAGTCGTGGGCGTCGATGGTGATCACGTGGGTCTCCTCCATGGCCACCGCGTCGGCGGCGCGCCTACGGCCGCCCAAAATCTCGGCTACGCCGAAGGTCTGGAGGGAGGTTGCATTGTGGGTGTCGCTGCCGGGCCCACGTAGCTGCACCGTCCCACCAACGATGCAGTACAGCTGATCGGCAGACTCGCTGGCCGCGTAGATGGTGGCGTTGCGCGCGAAGCGTTGCTGATGAACGATCGCCGAAATGCGCAGAATCTGGTTGGCGGTACAGTGCGAGAACAAGTTGACCTGTTGGAGGAAAACGACAGTCTCGATGCGGGTAAGCTCGTTCATACCTGCGCCATCCGTGGTGGCTTGCTGCTAGACAAGACCCACGCGGCCGTGTCGCGCACGAAAGGATCAGGAGCCATCCGTGCCAATCTGGTGACCAAGGAGTTGAGCTTTGGCGAACCGCGCCGCTGGATATCGTCCAACGCGGCCACCGCCAAGAAACTGGAATCCGACTCGGCGGTATGCCGGGCCATCAAGTAGTCGCGCAGGACTGCGTCACGGGTGCGGTGGCGCGCGATATCCGATGCCAAGTCAACCGTTTGATTCGCACATGATCCTTCTTGGTCGATCACATTGAACACTTGCTGGCGAATGTCATTCGGAAGAAGATTGGCAAGGAACTCGAACGCACAGGCACGGGAGTCGGTGTGGGGCGCATCCAACGCTTCATAGGCCGCCCAGACAGCCCGAGTCGGGTACAAGGTAGCCACCAGCCCAAAGACATTTCGGCGGTAGTCGGCCAAACGCTCGGCCAGCAACCGCGAGAGCAACGCGGACGGCTCCCCTCGCGGTGCCGCCATCAGGGTCTGCTGTTCCGCGCGCACCCGGAGATAACCCCACGCCTGGACCCGTATCTGGACCTCGATCGCGGCCCGGTGGATCTTGGAGACCTCGAGCCCGGCGAGCGCCTCGATCACCTTGCGTTGCAAGAAAGCGTCGCGTGGCTGGTCGAGACGCGCGACAAGGGCCGCGGTCGCGGCCGACCCACCGATTCTGGCGATCGTCTTGGGCAACGCTCGCCGCACCCAAATCGGCTCATCTGGAGCGTCGAGAAAGTGAGTCAGGGCGGGAAGCGCGGTACCCCCAAAAGACGTCAAAGCTGTGCGGACTTCGTGCTTCAACCGTCGATCGCGAAGCAGAGAAACCAAGGTGGGTAAATAGAGGCCGGCGGCCTCACCATTCGCCGCGCGCTGCCCGACAGCGGCCACCGCACGGCGAACGACACGGTCGTCCGAATCGTAGAGCAAGCGAAACAAGATCTCGCGGCCACTGGGCTCGGCCATCCCGCCCAAGCAGGTGGCGGCTTCGCGCCGTACCGTGGCACGGGTGGCGCACGCCATCTCCGTCAACGCCAGACGGGCGCGCTCAACGGTCGGTGAATCGCCACAGCGGGTGAGATAAGCGATCGCGGCACCACGGGTGGCAGGATCGTCGTCCCGCAAGTGGGCCCACATCGTTTCGTGAGTTTGGTCGTCGTGGAGGGCCGAGAGCGCCCGCACCGCGGTGGCTCGCACCGCCGGGTTGGCATGCCGGAGCTGGTGGGCGATCAAGGGGGCCGTGTCACTGCGCTCCGCTTTCACCAAGGCGCGCATCGTGTGCCTCCGAACCTCGTCATCCTCGTGGTGCAACAGCCACGGCGGCACCAGGTGCACCTTGCCATGCGTGGCAAGAATCTGAAGACCGTGCAGAACCTGGCGCCGATCGGTGCTGCCCAAACAGGAAAATAGCGCCTCGAGCGTGCCGGATTCGTCCAGATCGATCGCAACATCGCGATCACCGTACCGCAACAGGCGAGCGCGAAACGCCTTCGTGTAGGCGCGGTGCAAGGAAGGAAGCGCGGCTATCCACAATGCGATCAGCACCAGGCACATCCAGCCAGCGCCCAGTGGCGTCCACCATCCGGCTGCCACCGGGATGAGGAACACAGCGGCCAAACCCTTGGCGCCGCGCTGGACCGCGACATCGATCGCAACCTTGGCGCGCGCCCGTACAGCTGCGGGGATTGGTAAGAACAACAACTCGCGCGTTGCTTGATCGAGGGAATAGCGCAAACCGTTCTCTGTGGCCTTGAGCACCAGGCCCGCCATCACCACCAGACCGGGCGCCAAGCCAGCGGCCATCAACAATCCACCGGTGCCCAACGCGGCAGCGACCGGGGGCACGCGCAGGGCGAACGCCACGCCATGGATGCGCAACACACGCGATGTCACTAGCAGTTGCAACACCAGCGCGACCAGGCCCATGACACTGTAGAAATTACCGAAGAACTGAGTACGCGTGGTGAGGTCGTGGGCAACGCGTTCGGCAATCCAGTTGAACTGAAGATCGACAATCTGCGCCACCACCACCGACAGCGTGACCACCGCGGCGACCAGGCGCAAGTGGCGCGATCTGCGAAGTGTTGCCCACGCCCGCTCGGGTGTCGCCGTTGGCGTTGTGCGGCGTTCGGGTACTGCGAGCCGAGCGCCTCGGCCCGAAATCTGGGCGATGGCGGCAGCGATCATCAGCGCCACCGCCGCCGCGCCGAGCACCCCATTGATCGAGCCAGCCCGGGCCAGGAATCGTGCCAGCTGGCCGCCCGCGATGCTGCCAAGGATCCCGCCGATACCGACCAACCCAAAAAGCCGTCGTGCTTGTCGTGGGTCGAGCTGTTGTCCGGCCAGGGTCCAGAACTGGGTCAGCGTCAAGGCCACCATGATGGTGACCCAAAGATAGAAGGCGTAGCTGAGCCAAGGCGAACCTGCGGGTAGGTAACGTGCAAACGCAGCCAACCCCACGACATTGACCACGCTCGTCAGCATGATCATGCGGTGCCGAGACCAGCGATCCGCGATCCGTCCGTAAAGCACCAACACGGGATAGGTGAACAATGCGACGAGCAGATAGACCCACGGCAACTGAGCGGCGCCATGGCTCTCGAGAAAGGATGCCTGACGGACTGTCTTGGCAGCGTATTGAAACACCAAGCAAAAGAACAAGGCAAAGAACATTCGAAGAACGATCGGACCTTCTCCCGCACGCAGCTCGATTCCAAAGAACAGAAGGCATCGGTCTACACCGCGCATCGCACGGGATCGGGGGCCAGGCATTTCGTGGGTCTTCATGATGGGTTGTCGTAGGCGTACAGGTCTCGTGCAGCGCCAATCGCTGCGTACCAGTCGTACGGAAAGAACGCGTCGGGACCTGCCGGAACATCCATGAGCTAGACGATCGGGTGGTGGCCGGACCTCTGTAGCCAACCTACGCATGGGCGGCCCAAAGGTTTGCCGGAATCGTCGCGGTCGCTCGCAAGCCTTGCCGCCACAGGCGCCTACGCTCCCTCGCAGCCGTTCGTCATGATCGTCGGGACCAAGGCACTCGGCCACCATCGATCGTGAGCTGCAGCGAACGGACGCATTGCCAGAATCACCCTTTACACCGGCGTTGCTTGCCCCCGCGCGCCCAGGAGGGCGCAAGGCACTCCCCTACATGAACTTAGCCTTCATCATAGGGTTAAGCTTGGTCAGTCATAGCAAGAGGCGCGCTGCTCTCACTTCGCTACGAGATCGGTCCATGCCAAACCAACCTGACCCATCGCCATCGATTGGCCCCTCTTGACAAGAGAGCCATGGAGGAGGATCATGTGGACAGACCAACCGGTTGGTAGCCTCAAAATCCCCCCCCGTGACACGTTTTTCTTCGTGTCGTCCTGGGTTTCCGACCAGGAGCCGCCGATGGCGTTTCAAAAGCCTCCGACCGTCAGCGACGACTACCGCGCCCAGGACATCTACCGGGAAGCTGCCCAGGTCATCTACGCCAAGGGTTTCGACGCCACCTCGATGGGTGACATCGCGAACGCAGTAGATCTCACCAAGGGTGGCCTCTACTACTACATCAAGGGCAAGAAGGCCCTTCTATTTGCCATCATGAATTTCGCGATGGACCTCCTCGAGCGCGAAGTCTTGACACCGGCGAAGGACGAGCACGAACCCTTGCCTCGGTTGCGATCACTGATCGCAGGTCATGTTCAATTGGTCATCGAAGACCCCAGTGCCATGAGTATTCTGGCGAACGAGGAAGAAGGTCTCGACCAGGAGCACCACCTCAAAATCACCGCTCGTAAATCGGCGTACCATGAGTTCGTCCGTGGAACGGTGGAACGGGTCTTGACCGAGCAAGGCAACCAGTCAACGGACGCCGGTATCGCGACCAACGGGTTGTTCGGCATGATCTACCATCTGGTGCGCTGGTACGACGTGAAAGGCGGTTTTGGCAAGGATGAAGTCATCGAACAGATGACCCAGCTCGCGCTCAACGGCCTTCATTCGCCGGATTCGGCGTAGACGCCCCTCCATCTGAAGGGAAGCCCCAAACGCGGAGCAACAGCGCGCGCGCGTCCTCATGACGCATGGCGAAGTCTCGGTCGTGGTCGTCGTACCAGTGGCCCTCGCCGGGCATCCACTTCCACCAAAACATGCCCGCCATGAATGGCTCCTGTTCGATCCGATCGAGCGCGACCTCCATAAGGTTCCGTCGTAGCGCACGACTTTGATCGTCGTTCTGACTATTCGTTCGCCACGGCTCACGAGCAGCATCCGGTGACAAATCGTAGCCGATCTCAGCAAACAAGACAGGTTTGTCGCCCAAACCGCTGGAAAGGGAGCGCAACGCCGCCATGGGTTCGTCCCAGCCAGCCAACAAGACCTCTGCGGTTGGGGCATCAGCGTGGCTCAACGGAAAATAGGCCTGGACACCGATCCAGTCGAGCGCGTCCCAAAACGGGACCGAATCGAGCCGATCCCAGTTGGCCGCGTAGGTAATCGTTCCCGTATAGACCTGCCGAATCTCGGCAATGATTGCTCGCCAAGCTGCTTCTTGGACCTTGGTCGTCGCTTCGAGCTCGACACCCACCGAGAACAACCGGATCCCGTGCCGTTCGGCGAAGCGTGCCTGATCCAAAATGAAGGCGCGGTACTGCGTGACGAACCGCTTCCAAGCGGCCTCGTCATCGCCGAATTCAATCTCGCCGCGCCATTCGAAGCTACCCCAATACGCCAAATGCGGTTTCAAGAATAGCTCGACGCCGGCTTCACGGGCGCGGCGAGCGGCTTCATCCAGGTACCCGGTATCGGACGCGGGACGAAACCGGATGCTGCCATCGCGGCGAACCCCAGCATACGGATGGATCGCGACCCAATCGACACCCAACTGCGTCAGCTCGTCGAGCGCCTCCGTCATGGCGGGCGAGCCCCAAATCTGACCGGCACGCGGGCAGGAGACCGTCATCCCACGCAAAAAACCGCTGGCGCGCAACGACTCCGCGCGCTGGGGCGCCGCCAGGATGACGGACATGGTGACAGACATGGCGCTGGACATGGCCAGGACCACCACGCCAAGCCACACCAAACTCCAGCGCACACGAACCAATCTGGCCGGTGGCCAGCGAAGGACTCGAAGCTGTCTCGCCACGTTCCACATGGGGCCAATGATATAGTTTTAGACCCTTCGAAGTCGGCCTTTGACGGCTGATTTAGGGCCATTCGTACCCCCGCAACCAGCGGAGCGATCGTCAAACGCGTATCGCAGGACGACCCGCAGGAGAGTTCACGCATGTCTGTCATCGAAGCGCTGCGCTGGCGCGGCCTCGTCTATGACGCAACGGAAGGCGTCGAAGATCATCTCTCAGCGGGACCGGTCACGCTCTACATCGGCTTTGACCCTACCGCACCGAGCTTGCACGTGGGCAATCTCATGCAGATCGTGTCGCTCGCGCGCATGCAACGCCTCGGTCACCACCCCCTCGGCTTGGTGGGTGGTGGCACCGGCATGATCGGCGATCCGAGCGGCAAGAACCAAGAGCGCTCACTGCTAACCCGTGAGATTCTCCAGACGAATCTGGTGGGGATCCGCGCCCAGCTCGCGCGCATTCTCGATTTCGACGTCGCGACCAACCCAGCGCGCTTGGTGGACAATGGTGAATGGCTCAACACCATCGGCTTGATCGACTTTCTGCGCGATGTTGGCAAGCACTTCTCCGTCAGCGCCATGCTGGCCAAAGATTCCGTGCGCAGCCGAATCGACAGTGTAGGCATCTCGTTTACCGAGTTCAGCTACCAACTCTTGCAGAGCTGGGACTTCTACATGCTGAACCAGCGGTACGGCTGCACCCTTCAAATGGGTGGTAGCGACCAATGGGGCAACATTACCGCGGGAACCGACTTGATCCGCCGGATGGGCGGAACACGGTCCTACGGCTTGGTGGGCCCGTTGGTCACCACCGCCAGTGGCCAGAAGTTCGGTAAGACCGAAGCGGGTGCCATTTGGCTCGATTCCGAACGGACATCGCCGTATCGCTTCTACCAGTTCTGGTACAACGCGAGCGATCAGGACGCCGGCTCCTACCTGCGCTACTTCACCTTTCTCGACCGCGACACCATCGAAGAACTCGGATCTGCCATCGAGACAGCTCCGCAGAAAAGGGAAGCGCAGAAGCGCTTGGCCGCCGAGATGACCCGCATGGTGCATGGCGAGACCGCACTCGACCGTGCGATACGTTCGTCAGCCGTCCTCTTCGGCGGCGAGGTCACCACCCTGTCCGTGGACGAGATCCTCGACGTGTTCGACGACGTACCTTCCTGCCAGCTTGCGCCCGATCCATTTGCTGGCGACGGCATACCCGTGCTCGAGTTGCTAACCGCCAGCGCCATGCTGCCGTCCAAGGGTGCGGCCCGCCGGCTGGTCCGCGATGGCGGCGCCTACATCAACAATCGCCGCGTTACCGACGAACACGCGCGAGTCCGGCGCGAGGAATTCCTCGACGGTCAGGTCCTTGTGCTTCGTCGCGGCGCCAAGAAATATCACCTCGTCACCCTTCAGGATTCATGATGGCCCAACGCCGCGAGAGCATTCCCGTCGAGCCGCCGACGACCCAGTTCACCAAACCGCGGGTGAGCCTCCTGCTCGCTACGGATGAATTCATCCCGCAAGAGACTCGCGTCGGCCTTGCGCCACGTCATCTCACTCAATTGCGTCACAACCTCGCCCAAAGCGGTGTCGAGGTCGACGTCTTGGTCATGGCCGACGCGGGTGCCCGGGCCGGATTCGAAGACGACGCGTATCGCGCGGTGGACGCCACAATCGTCACTGATGCCGAACTCACAACGCGGCCCGCTGTCGACGTGGTCCATGCCCTCAAGGAGCCTACCGACTACGAGAGCCGCCTCCCGGGTCCGTTCCTGCGCATCGGCGCGGTCCACCTGGCCAACAAGCCACCCGGCGTTTGCGCCATGCTTCATCGTCGCAATTTCGCGGGTATTGTCGACGGCGGTACGGTGGGCAACTTCGCCTACTTGCTCGATGGCGGCGACCGGACTCCGATCGTGGGCAGCATGTCGCGTTTTGCCGGCTGGGTCGCTGCAGGCAAGCTTGTCAAGGGCGTCCAAGCCAATGGGCATTCACGGGGCAAAGTGGTCGTGGTAGGCGGCGGGATTGCCGGCCGTAGTGCCATCGAGCGCGTTCAACCCTTGACCGAAGAGTTGGTGGTGGTCGAACGGTATGCACCGCTCCATAGCCTGATCGACCGCTTCTTGCGCGATCTCGAATTCGAGCACTTCTCGATCACCGAGACCCTCGACGAGGACACGCTCAATGATGCGGTCGGGGTGGTTTTCGCCCATCGTTCGGGCGCCTTGGCGGCCGAAAAAGTGTGCTCGATCGAGCAGATCAGGCGCATGAAGCCGGGTGCCGGCGTCGCCGATATCGCCATCGATCAAGGCGGCAGCATCCTGCACTCGGACTACGTCGAGACGGACGACGCCGTCACCAGCCGCAACAAAACCGAAGCGATCTTGGGCCAACGGTACTTCTACTACGCCGAAGTAAACATGCCGCGTGAAGAGCCACGCGATGCCTCTGAGATGCACGGCGAGTCTATCTTGGCCTACCTCGAAACTCTGCTCCTCCACTGCGCCATCGGAGGCGGCCCCCTCGGCGCCCTCGAGCAACTCCGCGCGCTGGACGCCAACAAAGTCACCGACACGACCAACACCGCGGCCATTGCCGGTAAGACTCGGTTCGAATGCCTTACCCAAGACCTCCGCAACGGTCTCCAGATTGCGGTAGTAGACGATCAAGTCGTGATCGTCGATGAAGACCTGCGCGCCGACACGGTTCTGGGTCAGTGGTTGGCGGGGTGTATGGCCGACTGACAGCGGTCCAATCAAAGTGTCCCTACGGGGCGAGCTATTCGAGCGCCTCCGCGATCTGCTGGTTGTGGCGGATTTTGTGTGCCCCAGACCGCCGATCCACCACCATCTCCCGCGCTCCTACGCGGTCTTGGCTTCGGGCAGCGGGTCGATCCGGTCGAGTTCGACCGAGACCAGCTTCGAGACACCCTTCTCTTCCATGGTAACGCCGTACAGCGTTTGGGCGACCTCCATGGTGAGCTTGTTGTGGGTCACGATCAAGAACTGGGTGTCCGCCGACATCTCCTTGAGGACCTCGACAAAGCGCAGGACGTTGACGTCGTCGAGCGGAGCGTCCACCTCGTCGAGGATGCAAAAGGGAGATGGTTTGGTCTGGAACAAGGCAAAGAGCAAGGCCACCGCGGTCAGTGCTTTCTCACCACCGGAAAGCAACATCAGGTTCTGCAACTTCTTGCCTGGCGGACGCGCCAGGATCTCGATCCCACTCTCCAAGACATCGTCTTCGTCGAGTAGCCTCATCTCGGCTTCGCCACCGTGGAAGAGCTTGGTGTAGGTCTCGCCAAAGGTCTTGTTGACGGTGACGAACGCCTCGCGGAAGCGTTCGCTCGACGTCTCGTTGATTTCGCGGATGGTCTCTTTGAGGCTCCGAACGGAGGTCGCGACATCGAGCCGCTGCTCGGTCAAGAAGCCATGACGCTCTTCCTGCTCGTCGTACTCCTGGGCCGCCAGGACGTTGACCGGGCCAATCCGATCGAGCACAGTCTTGGCCCGCTTCATGTCGACATCGAGGGCCTCGAGTGCCTCGACCGTGATCGATTCGACTTCAACTTCCTCCATGAGCGCGACCGTGGGTTCCGCGTCCTCGGTTTCTTCCGGGCCCTCGTTCTCACCGGTGTCATCGGTTTCAGCGTCTGCCGAGGCAGACGCCACGGCATCTGGGATCACTACCAGGGAGGCCTCTTGTTCACCCGCGACGGCGACCGTGGCTTCCGCCTCATCATCGGAACCATCCGATTCACCTTCGACCGACGCCTCCGGAATGACCGGGTCGAGGCCGCACCCCGGCAGCAGCTTCGTCATCTCGTCGCGGAAGGTGCGGGCGAGGTGTTCGGCATCTTGACGAAGACCTGCCTGACGCACCCGGAGACTCTCCAGCTCACCGCGCAGACTCTCACGCTTTTCGCGGATCGCCCGCACGCCGGCTTCGAGCCCGTCGATCAACTCACGCTGACGGTCGAGGTCGGCCTGCCCGGCCAGAACGGACTCCTGCGCGACCGCCCGCTTCTCGAGGGCCTCTTGTAGCTCGCGTTCTGCCTCGACGATTGCGGCGCTCAATTCATCGCGCCGCTGCGCCAAGGTTTCCGCTTCGCCATGCCACTGGGCCTCGAGGCGCAGCGCTTCGTCGGCCTGGCGTCGCAGGCGAACCGCTTCCTTGCTATGCGCTTCGAGTCGCTCCTCCAAGAGCTCGAGACGACCGCGCCGGCCTGCACCGGCCTCGCGCAGCCCTTCCCGTTGTTCCTTGGCCTCCTCGACCACCGCCTGCGCACGGTCGAGCGCCTCGGTGGCCTGGACGTGGCGCGCCTCGGCGGCGACCAGAGCCTCGGCCAGGCCGGCCTGGCGGGATGTTGCCTCGGCCAAGGCGGCTTGAATCTCGGCTTGCTCGTCGCGAACCGTCTCGTGCGACGCACGAAGTTTGGCTCGCCGTCCCTCGGCATCCTGCCGACGCGCATTGCCAACCGCAATCTCACGCCGCAACTCGGCGATTCGGTCGTCCAGCCGCTGGATGTCCGTCGCCAGCTGGCTGCGCTCGGAGATGACCGCGGCCAGCGACTCCTTGGTTGCGGCCAGCTCCGCTTCCCGCTCCGGAATCTCCAACGCGATCGCGTCCAGCTCCCGCTCACGGGTTAAGACGCCCGGAGCCGCCGCGTCCGCCTGGACGTGCAAGACGCCCGAAGAAGCCCAAATCCGCTCGCGGCTGATGAAAGCGACGCCGGGGTGGGTGGCGGCCAAACGGACCGCGTCGGCGCCTTCGTTGACCAAAAAAGCCGGCGGCAAAGCACGCGCCAAGCCGGGGGGCAGTCCGAGTGCTTCGGCGAGCGACAACACCACGGCAGGGTCATCGATCAACGTGCTGAAGACCCCGCTTGCACCGCCTTCGAGCGGTCGCAACAGGCAACCCGATACTTGCGTCGCGGACAGGCGCCGGGCGAGATCCGTACTGTCGTCTTCGACATCGAGGACCACCGCATTGGCCAGCTCGCCAAGGTAGTGGTCGACGCTTCGCTCCCAACCCGCCGCGGCATCCAGTTGTTGGTCGAGGAAACGTGGTTCGTCGATGCCGACCGACGCCAGCGTATCCGCGACGCTGCGTCGGCGTTCCTCATGCTCCTCGCTGAGCTCGATCAGGATCGCGCGCCGCTGGGCCAACGACGCCAACTTCGCTTCGAGCGCCCGCCGGGCATCACTCAGCTCCGCTTCTTGGCGCAACAGGCCTTCGAGGCGCTCGGAGGCGGCGTGGCGTGCCGCGCTCTCGTCCGCCAGCGATGCGTCTGCCGCTGTAACCTGAGCTGAAATACCCGCGAGGGTGTTCTCGGCGTCAGCGAGCTGCTTCTCCAAACGCAGGCGTTCCTCGTCAAGGTAACGATTCCGCAACGTGCGACGCTCGATTTCGACCTGTTGCCCCTGCAGCCTCGAACGGGTGGTGTTGACCATGGCGACCGACTCGAGCAGGCCACGACGCGCACCTTCTTGCTCCGCCTGAGAGATCGCAATGGCCTTCTGTGCCGCGGCCAGTTGCGTTTCGTCGTCGGCCACCAGCCGTGCCGCCTCATCGCGTTCGGCAATGAGCGCCTTCGTGCGCTCGTCGAGGGAGCCCTGTGAATGCTCTAGCTCCTCCCGCTGTTGGGCCCGCGTACTGGCTTGGGCATTGCCCCGCTCAACACGTTCGCCCAGGTCGCGAACCGTTTCGCGCGCACCGGTCAGGAACGTCTGCCGGCCTTCGATGGTCGCCGCCAACGAAGCTTGATGCTCATGCCGGGCGGCCACCGTCCGCGCCAACACATCCAACGCTTCGCGGCCCGCGGCCAACGCCGCTTCCTCGCGGTGCAGATCCGCGCCCAAACCAGCGTCCCGCTCGGTGCGTTCGCCCAGGCGTCCTTCGCACTCAGCGAGTCGTTCACCAACCTGGAACCAACGGCCGCGCAAGACTTGATCGCGCAACGCCAGATACTCGGCCTGCCGGGCCTGGAACCGTCGCGCCGAGCTGGCTTGGCGCTTGAGCGAACGAAGCGAGCGCTCGGCCTCGGAAATGATGTCGTCGAGTCGAAGCAGGTTGGCCGCGGCTTCTTCGAGCTTGATTTCGGCGACCCGCTTGCGCGCCTTGTAGCGGGTGATTCCGGCCGCTTCTTCGAGCAACTTCCGCCGTTCCTGCGGTTTGCCCGAGAGGATCATGCCGATCTTGCCCTGTTCGATCACCGAGTAGGCCCGGATGCCAAGCCCGGTGTCCATCAACAGGTCTTTGATCTCCTTGAGCCGAACCACCTTGCCATTGAGCCGGTACTGGCTTTGGCCGCTGCGAAAGACCCGTCGGCCAATAACGAGCCGCCCGTCTTCCGCTGCCGGAAATGATGGATCAGTCAGCAAGGTGAGGTTGACCTCCGCCATTCCAACCGGCTTGCGCCCTGCCGAGCCTGCGAAGATCACATCCTCCATCTTGGTCCCACGCAGGGATTTCACGCTCTGCTCGCCAAGCACCCAGGTCATGGCATCCGATAGGTTGCTCTTGCCACACCCGTTCGGGCCGACAATGGCCGTGATGCCGCCCGCAATGTTCAACCGAACGGGGTCGACAAAGGACTTGAAGCCAATGATATCGAGTTGGTGAAGTTTGAGCATGGTCTACACAAGAATCGATCAGCAGCCGAGCGCGCGACATTAGCAGAGCGAAGCCCAAGGCTACAAGACCTAGCGTACACCAATCTGCCCGACCGCTATGCAGTGTGGTCTAGCGCGCACCGTAACGAAACAAGAAAAGGCCCGAGCCGGTTGCGGCGCGGGCCTCGAGAGCTCCTGGGAGCTGGTGCGGAGGCGGCCAGCCGACCACCTCTGCTTGGTTCTAGTAGGGGCGGTAGTGGTCGAAGACCGGACCGCGTTCGTTGAACACCCCGACCGCGAAGTAGGAACCCTCACAGTAGGAGTAGGGCCGGTACGTTACACCGTGGCCCGTGTACACCGGGAAGCGGTAGACATCGTGGTAGTGGTTGTGCGTCCGGTAGTAGTACCGACTGTGTAGGAAGTGACGCAGCTCACGCGCCAACTCGCGGGCGATCAGCTTTGGGATGCTGAACCGGCGGTGGCCGTAGCCACGGTCATAGTTCCGGTTGGATCGATAGTCGTAGCGACGGTGGTTGTCGTAGCGACGGTGGTTGTCGTTGCGACGGTTGTCGTAGCGACGGTGCCGGTCGTAGCGACGGTTGTCGTAGCGACGGTTGTCGTTGCGACGGTGATTGTCGTAGCGGTGGTTGCGGTCGTTCCGGCGGTGATCGCGACGATCGTACCGGCGATGGTCCCGACGGTCGTGGTCGCGATGATCGCGCTCGTACCGCTTGTCATCGTGGCGGCGATCGGAATCGCCATCGCCAGCTGTGGCTGCGGCCGCGCCGGTGCCTGTTGCGGCGAGAAGCAAGGTGCCGAGGCCGATGGCCCAGAAGCGGCGGCTGCGGGTGTTACGTCGACGATTGGGGGTGTGATTGGTGTTCGTTGTCATGGCTGGTACCTCCTGCTCTCGTTTGTTGCGAGGATCGTGCCAACACCGTTTCGCCCCTTGTTTCCGTGCCCTGAGCCCCCCAAAGACGCCCTTGAACCACAATCGCTGCCCTCTGCGGAGGAGACATCCCATCAATTCGTCCTCCAGAGAGGACACCTCATCAGTCCAACCGCGCCTCGACATCTGGACCACCCGTCGTCACCGCCAAGCCGGACCAAACCTCACCATCGGGCGATTGGACTCGAAGATGCCAAATACCGGAAGGCACTCCTTCCACCGTGGCCCGGCCTGCCACCATCGCCCAGTCACGCTCGAGCACGCCCCCCCAGCGTAGGTTCTGAAATGGACGGCCATCTTGGGCCAAGATCTGTAACGAGGCAAACGACTCGGTCTCCAGCAGGGCCGGCACCCGCACCTGGAGCCGCCCCGCTTCGGGCAGCACCACCGCCAACGGCTCACCGGGTACAACGACGCGCGCCTCCACCGCGGCACCACCGGTACCACCTACGGTTAGGGACCATTGCCCAGCCGGGAGGGTGTCGAAGTGTGCTTGGCCTGCGTCGTCGGACGGTCGGGTCTCGGTATAGGTTTGTCCCTGATCATCGACCCCGCGCAGAATAATGAACGTTGGCCGAGACCCCGACGCCAGTTGTGCGGCAACCACCATCCCTTCCGCCTGCGACAAGGTGACTCGGACCCCATTGAGGTCAGCTGCTGGTAACACTTCCACAGTCAGCTCTTCGGCCTGATAACCCTGCCGGGTAGCCTGGAGTTGATACCGACCCGCCGCCACGTTGTCGAACGCAAAACGGCCATCTTCGCCGGTCGAGCCTCCGAACACCGAGCCATCATCCATTGCCGCGATTGGACGCAGAAGGATCCGAGCATCGCCCAACGGTTGGCCTGTTGAACGATCGATCGCTTCCCCCGCCACGCGGGCGGTGCGGAACTCGAGCACGACATCACGATCATCGATGATTTCCATTTCCTCGGTGTGGGCCAAACGACGGGCTTGCTGAGCCATGCCCACCCAATAGTGCCCCGCTTCCAAATCGTCGACGCGAAAACGACCATCCGCATCGGTCCGCACGACACGATTGGCGGGAACGGTCTGCCCACGCAAGCTGACCACCGTCTCCGGCATGGGTTCGCCGCCGAATAACACAATGCCACTCAGCGAAATGCCGCCGCCGAATTCCAAGTCGCGCAAGACCTCCGGTTCATCGGCCGTAACGGTCACGCGGGCACGGGCAGCCCGATGCCCGCCGCGCACGAGTGCCTCCACCGTCCAGTCGCATGGCGCAAGACCCTCGATCCGGTAGCGGCCCGAAAAGTCAACTTCCCCACGGCGCTTGTGGTCGTCGTTGTCCGAGGCCCAAACCTCGACCTGCGCCAGCTCGTCGAAGTCGAGACCCACGATGTCACCTGCGACCACCGCTCCGGTCTGCATCGAGACCTCGACGCCATCAACGGCGGCACCCACAACCTCGACCCGTACCGGCGCACGTGCCTCGACGTAACGTTGAATCGTCGCATGGACGCGATAGCCTCCATCGGCGACCTGCGGGAAAACAAACGTACCGCCGTCGCGCGACACCACCTGCTCATCCGTGAAGCTATCGTCGTCGCGCTCCAAGGCCATCTCGACGCCAGCCAGTCCGAGGCCACTGGCGTCCACGACACGTCCGGCCACCGAGTGCCCGCCGCCCAAGACGAAGTCCGCAACAACGACATCCGCCCGTTCCAGTTCGAAGGCCCGCTGCACACCGTTGAAACCCGGAGCCGTAACCGCCGCCGTCACCAACCCGGCTTCAATGCCGGCAACACGAAAGAGGCCTGCGCGATCGGAAAGCCCCCGCGCGTCCGCTACTGCCACCCGGGCACCGGCAATCGCGTTCCCTCCGACGTCCGTGACCTGCCCTTCGAGCACGGCCCCAGCGCGCAACTTCAAGCGAAGACCAACCACCGGTGACGACGGCGCAATCTCCAATCGGCGCGGTTCTGAGCGGGCAAATCCCATCGCCACGGCGTGCAGGTGAACGATACCGGGGGCGGCCTCCATGGCAAAGGACCCGTCCTCCTCCGCCATCACCGCGTGGAAATCCTCACCACCGCCGTCCTTGGCACCAGCAAACGCAGCACCAGCAAACGCATCGGCTGTTCCCGGGGATGCTCGCACCGTTGCCGAACCTGCGGTCAAAGGCACTGCAACCAACGACACTTCCGCCGCGGCCACCGGCTCCCCGTTGTCGTCTACCACCACCCCGGAAACCAACGCGGCTGGGGCCAGCCGAATTTCCAGTGGTTCGGAGGTCGGCACGCGAACCGACGGCTCCGTCGTCGGTAGAAAGCCCGCCGCGGCAACCGCCAACCGCACCTTCACGTCGGACGCAAGACCCTCTATGCAGAATCGGCCCTGTTCGTCGGATTGGGCCCTGGGGCGTGTTGTGTCGGACCGTTCGCCACCCGTGCCGGGGACAACGACCCGAATGGCCGCGTCCGCCACCGGTTCGCCCACGAGGTCCAAGACGCGTCCCGAAAGGGTCGCCCCGGGAACCATGACCAGGACCCCGAGGTCGGCGGCGTCGCTACCGACTGGTAGGCGTAGTCCACGTACTTTCATGGGCGAGAACCGGCCCCCGAAAGCCTCGATGTCAACCACGTCTACCGGCGGTGCGTCGACCCAGAAACGCCCGTCAGGACCGGTCGTTGCGACTGCCGTTGTCGGCACATCTTTGGGCAACCGAAGACCGGCTGCGGAAGTAACGCGAACCTCAATCCCCTCGATCGGCCGCTGCTTGACATCCTGAACAGCGCCGAAAGCCCCACGTCCCGGCACCAGATTCCATGATGGAGCGTGCCGCGTCTCACCTGCTTCCAGTGGTGCCAGCGTCTGTTCCAGGGTAATGAAACCTTCGCGCATGGCGCGAACCGAGTAGGTGGGTCCCGGCGCCAAGCCCGAGAGCATAAAGCGGCCGTCTGGACCCGTAACCGCGCGACTGTCCAACACATCGTTGCGAATGGCTGCCGGCCGTACGTCGGGCACATCGGGGTGTGCCGATACCCGGGCGCCGGCCAACGGCCGATCCTGCGCGTCACGGATCCGACCGGTGACCACGGCGGCGGGCACCATGACCAATTCGACTGACGGTGGGACGCCGTCCTCATCGACTGCCGCCGCAAATTGGGCCGAGCGCGGCAAAAAGCCGAGCGCATGCCCCTGGAGTCGCGATCGATCACGCCCCGGCACCTGAAACGTGAAGCGCCCATCGGACTCTGCCACTACGAAGGCTCCAGGCGCGTGCCCTGGCCAGACCAAAGCACCTGCCAACGGCGCACCTCGGTCGTCAACCACCCGTCCCACAACAGGCACCAAGGGCGCCAACCGAGCATCAACATGGACTCCTGTACCACCGTCCTGCTCCGCGGCAAGCGTGATGACTCGGGTGCGACCATCATCGCTGAACACCCACAACTCGAGCGGCTCTGGTAGCGAACCGACCAAGGTCAAGCGTCCCTCCGTACTCGCCCGTCCGAGCGGCAAGGCACCCGGCCCCGCGGCGACCACCACGGCTGCGTTGGGCCGACCGTTGGCATCTCGTACCTCAATCGTGTGTACCGGCTGTAATCCTGCCTGCGCGCCAGCGCGAACCCCCGGAAAGACCAACTCCCCGTGGCGAACACGATCGATTCGCGCCGAGGCCACGAATCCAGGTCGCCGGAGCTGGGTGGTCAAACGCTCGCCGTGCAAACGCGGTAGCGCAAACCGGCCCTCACTGTCCGTCCAGGCGATCCGCAGCGCCGGACGCCAAGACCCGGTGTCGAGGCCATCGTCCCAAAGGTCGGGATCGGCGCTTTTTGCAAAAACCCCCACACCGGAGACTGGCGTACCAACCTCATCGACCACCCGAAACGTCGATCGCTCAGCTGGACGCAGTCGAACGGGCGGCACGGTGCGGGGGTTGGCGGAGGCGACCATTGCCAACCGCATGGGGACATGGCCGTCCGCGCGGACCTCGAGCTGCCACACCCCAGACCCCAACGAGTCCAAGACAAACCGGCCCTGTGCATCCGAACGTGTTCGTGCCTGGACCGGCAGCGCGTGTTGATCCAGCAAGGCCGCATGGAGGTCGTGGTTGGCCGGTACGGGCCGCACGGTTACGTCTGCGCCTGGAAAGGCAGCGCCACCAAGTCGTAGCACCAAGCCACGTAGATCGGGGCTCGAGACCGACATCGGGTGATCCTGGGCCGCAATGGACACGGGAAACCAGCCAATGGCAAGCAGCAGCAAGTAAGCGTGACGAAGCATCTTCACCTCCTGGATGAGGGCATCTGGCATCCCACAAATGCGGGCTCGAGCGAAGTCCCAACGAAGATTCGTGTGAAGAATGGGCGCCGTGCCACCACCGAGGCACGACACCCGGGCCGGTCTCAGGCCGGCCCAACGCTATTAGGGATTGCAGTTGATCGCGGTCTCGCAGTTCGAGCAGCTGTCACCCGCCACATGCGAACCACCATCGGCCCAATCACCCGTGCCGCCGCCACAGTCGATCTCGTCATCGCCACCGTCGCCGAAAATGACGTCATTGCCACCGCCACCGGTGATGCAATCGTTGCCAGCTTGGCCGTGGATGGTGTCCACGCCGTTGCCACCACGGATGTCGTCGGCGCCCTTGCCACCATCGAGCGTGTCATTACCAGCCTGACCTTGCAGGCAGTCTTTGCCATCGCCACCGGTAATCAGATCGAGTCCATTGCCACCGGAGAGATGGTCATTGCCACCATTGCCGTGGATGTTGTCGTTGCCGCCGCCACCGTTGACGCACTCACCGCCGCTGCCGCCGTTGAAGACGTCGTTGCCGCTGCCCAGCAACAAGCACGGAAGCGGAATGAGGTTGCATTGCTTGATCGGAATGGCGATCGCCCTGTCGACTTGCACCTGGGCAGTCGCCGAACCAACCGACAGCAACATGAACAGACCGAGTCCGAGGATCGCGGTATAGGTCGTACGCTTCATATTGGGGAATCTCCTCATGGAGCGAGAGGCTCCAGATTTGTTGTGCTTCTGGCGGCGCTCACGTACGCTCGCAAGCGGCTACGCCACGCCCGGCCGCAGTGTCATTGCGGTCGAGCAACGGGACTCGCGCCCACAGCCGAGCCGGTGTCAACCAGCGCGGGCGTGGCGTCGCCTCTGCCATCGCCGTATCACATCGCACCTCCCTTCGGGTTCGCTTCTCGGTCAGCGTTGCGCCACACCCTAGACAACCGTGGCCATATGGGCATTCAGGCGTGCTCTATGTTCGAAACGTCCCTTTTCTCGAAGCAAAGGATCAAGATTCGCTCCTGAACCAGCAATAGTTCGTCAAATGACGTCGGTCGCCAACCAACGGGAGGCCTGCCTTCGGGCGTAGCCTGTCGTCGTCAATCAGCTGCCAAGGACCCGCAGAAAGGCCCTTCCAGCATTCAGGTGCTTGACACCGTGCGAACGTCTGACTATCCTCTGCGTCCCCGGGCGGGAATAGCTCAGTGGTAGAGCACAACCTTGCCAAGGTTGGGGTCGCGGGTTCGAATCCCGTTTCCCGCTCCATTCCTCTTTTCTTCCTCGATTTTCGGCTTTGCCGGTCATCATTGGGAAGAGAGGAAACGATGGCGGTCCGGTGCTCATCGAGCACTCCCAGACGGGCGACGTGGCCAAGTGGTCTAAGGCGGAGGTCTGCAAAACCTCTATTCGCCGGTTCGAATCCGGCCGTCGCCTCCAACAAACCACGTCGAATCAAGGGTTTGGGACACGTGGATCTGGCCGCAGGTATCTCGCGCCTCGAAAACGGCGAACGGCGTGCCGCGCCACTCAAGCGCTACGCCCACTTGACGGAGCACCATCCGGGCACCGTGGCCAAGCAAATGGCAACAAGTGTTTGAGCTGACGCCCGGCTACCAGGCCACGTGGGCGCTGCCCGATGCCCGGTCGTAGACGGCGAACGATCCGCGATCGCCACCGGCATCAATGGTGCCGACCAACTCGTGCGACATCTCGGCTGATTTCCAGGCGGAGTCGTTCGCCGAGATTGTGTAGGCGACACGGCTATCGGCCCCCGAGTGTTCGTAGATCCGTGCCTCGATGAAAAGGGCGCCGTCAGCGTTGCGATCTACCGTAACTACAGCAAGGAAGGCCACCGATCGCGCCGAGCCTATGCCTCTGGCTTTGCCTTCGAGGAGGAACTCGAAATCGGGCGTATCGACCATGAATGGAGCAACGGCCTCCAAGTTGCGCCGAACCGCAGCGGCGGGCACATCGACACCGGGAAGCGAATATGAGATCAGTGCTCGAGTCTGCGGGTGGAAGCCGCTTAGATTTCGATTGTAGGCGGCTTCGATCGCCGTCCGGAGAAAAGGCCGGCCCACGAGCGCACCCAGAAGTGAGTCATTCGACGGGTCGCCTGGATCCATGATCACAATCGGGAATCCTGTGCCGTCTCCAGGACACTGGAGACTACATGGGAAGTAGCTCCGGCAGATATTCACCACCTGTCCCGGCCCAATCAGCCTGCTGGTTACGTTGCAATAGCAGTCACCCTCGGGGTACGACGCGCAGTAGACCGGGACGCATCCAGTCGCAGTGCAATCCTGCAGGCACGCCTCCCCATTGCATGACTGGGCCGGAGCCGGCGGAGCCACTAGCAGGGAGCTGACCACCAAGAACATCACAGAGAAGAGATTATTCCGACGATTCCGCATTTATGATTCCTCTGGGAATATTCAGGCAAACGAAGATACCGTAAATCATGTCGAGCGTAGTATTCCCAAATACTATTCGCCCCGCCCCTTTGACGCAAGAGAACTCGCGCCTAGGCCAAAACGGGCATTGGCCCGATTAATCACAGCAGCGGGCCCATTCACGGCGAATGCCAGCGAAATAGCCAACGGCTCATGACTGCCGGTTCCCGCGCTCATATCGGTCGCGGATTGGGGCACGCTTGCGGCACGTCGAAGACAGCGTATCTTCGTTGCTGAGCTGAAACCTAGAATCTTATTTCCTTGTTAACTATGGTTAAATAGAACCATGGCCAAGAAGTCGAACCCTATCAGCGTCCGTGCTGCCCTTCTCCAGACCCTCACCAAGGGTCCACGGTCGAGCCTCGAGATCCTCGAAGTGGTCAGCGATCGGACGGGCGGCAAGATCACCATCTCGGAAGGCAGCCTCTATCCCAACTTGTGGGACCTCGAGCGCGATGGCCTGGTCAAGACGTACGAAGGTGAGCCGCTGGCGAAGCGATCGGGCCCGGGTCGACGTGGTCGGCCACGGAAGTTCTACGAGCTGACCGCCGAAGGCATGCGGTGTGCGAATGAAGAGCGAGCGTCGGTAGGCGGGTTGTTTGGGTTTGGGCTTGAGGGGGTTTCAGTGTGAATGCTGAAAAGTGGTCGTCTTACAGCGCCTTTGCGTTTACCGTCATGGTCTTTGCCGTGGCGGGCACTAAGAGTTTGCTCGGGCCCGCGTTCGGCGGCGGCGGAACACTTGGCGGCGCCATGGGTGGCGTCTTTAGCTTCACGGTGATCGCCATGGTGTTGAAAATCGAGGCTTGGCAAAAGCGCGCCGCCACGACCCGAGAGGAGGCCAGCGCCATGTCTGCCCAACGCGCCCAGCGACAAGCCTCCACGCTCCTTGACTGGTCCACTGCCTGGCTCCCGCCCAAGATCGTTGACGAGGTCGTCGGCAACGCCTTCGAGCACATGGAGAAGATGCACGAGGAAGGTGTCAGCCACTGGCGCATCCAGGCTTACGCGCTGCGTCGGATCCTCTGGTGCTACGTCTACACGCTCCGCGACGTGGGCGTGCTCGCGATCGTGTGGCGTTTCCTGGGCGGCTGAGCAGCGCCCGAGCGGTCAGTGTGGACATCAGCCGCCGGGCTCGGCAATCGCGGCGTGGGCGAGGCAGCTGCCATCGGGGTCAGTGATCGCGCCATGGGCCTGGTATCCGCCATCGGGATCCACGATGGCGCGGTGCGCCAGGCATCTGCCACTGGGATCTGTGTCAGCGCCGTACACCAGATATGAGCCGCCAGGGTCGAGCTGGATGCCGCCAGACTGCCAGATTCCACGGACTCCCCCGCTCGCCGGCAGGCGGAAGAACTCGAGCAAGCCCTCGACGACGTCGCCGAAGAGACCGACCCGAAGGCAATCAAGAAGTCGAAGGCGGGCTCGATGCTACGCCGTTTCGTCCAGGGAGTCGGCGACGACAAGAGCGACGTCGGCAAGACCGTCAAGGGTCTCAAGGGCGTTGCCGACATCACCCGCACCGTGGTCGAGAAGGCGGGCGAGTTCGGCGAGCTACTCGGTACGCCTGGCCTGGTCGGCTAGTCCTCGACTTCGAGGTAATGCCGGATCGCCTGGCGCGCTATCGCTGACCGGGTCTCGTCTTCCTCGTAGGCGCGTTTTTCAGCGCCTTGACCTCGTCCTCGTGGAGGTACACGACGACGCGGTACAGCCCCGACTTGGTGCGGGTGGTCGTACCGCCACGCGGGCCGATGGGGTGCTTGTCTGCCATGGCTGGAACGAAACGACGCAGGGCCCTCGTCAGTCTTCGGGCAGATTGTTGGGCCAACCTTCCGGCGGTGTGCCGTCTCCAATCTTACCGCCGCATTCGACGCCTCTCCACCAGCACGGATGCTTGAGGCCCTCGGGAAGCTTGGTACCTACTGCGCCACTCGCGGAGTTGACCTGGCGCTGTGTGAGATTTCGGGCCGTTGAGAAATATGCGTCAACGATTCTGGCACCACCGAGGAGCGCCTTGTCTAAGTCGGCGCCATCAAAGCCTGCTCTACTGAGGTTTGCACGCATGAAGTTGGCCTCCGTTAGATTCGAATCGCCGAACAGAGCTTCTACCAGATACGCCCTCTCGAAGTCAGCTCGTGTCAGATCTGAGAACGTGAAGTGGGACCGGAAGCAGTTGCAGCCCTCAAACGCGGCCTCTTCAAGGATGGCGTCCGTAAGGTTGGCGTTGTGGAGCAGTGATTCCTGAAGATTCGAAAACGACAAGATGGAATGCGAAAAATCTGCCCCTTCGAAGTCAGCTCGGGATAAGTTGGCAAACGAAGATTGAGACCGGCGAAGTCAGCGTCAAACAAGGGAGCCCTATCGCCTGCCATCTCCACAAGCGCCTCAGCAGCATCTCTGCGGGCTCGTTCACTCGCAATGTGGGGGCAATCCTCCGGCTCCTTTTCGTCGCAGTGGGTTCGGCCGTAGATCGTCCCCAGGAGCTGCGCCCGCCGCGCTAACCGCGCTTCGCTTACCTGCTGCTCAGGCAGCTCTCGGAAGTACTTGTTCTGGAGCGCAATGAGCGTGTTTTGCTGCGCCATGATGCGTAACTGGTCGCCCTACCGGGCAATCGGCACTTCGCCGTTAGCGATCGAAGGCGGGCTACGAATCGAATCAGGGCAGGGTGACGGTGCCAGGCTTCTGGATCGCGGCCTTTGCGACGTCGAGGAGATATTGGGCAGGATCGATGCCGTTGAGCCTTGCGGTCTCGACGAGGGAATAGAGCACCGCGGCCGTCTTGGCTCCGCGCTCTGAGCGCGAGCAGAAATGGGTTTTGCGTCCGATCACCGGACCTCGGAGCGCCCTCTCTACCCGGTTGTTGTCGAGGGGGATCCTGCCGTCCGCAACAAAATGTGTAAGCCGATCCCAGCGCTTCATCATGTATTGAATCGCCTTGCCGAAACCCGATTGTCGAAGGCCGCCCTGCTGAAATGCCCACGCGCGAATTTGCTTGAGAATCGGCCGTCTTTTCTCCCACTCCTCCGGGACGCCCGGGAAGGGGCCTTCGACCTCGCGGTCGATCTCATACAGCTCTCGGATCCATTGGAGGACCGGCTGACACCGAGCATCTTCGAGATCCCGGAACCTTCTCAGGCAATGAGCCCAGCAGTTGACCAGGGTAAATCGTAACTGGTCGCCCTACCGGGCAGCCGGCACTTCGCCGTGGACGCTCGAAGGCGGGTTGCGATTCGGGTGTGGGCCCTGGAGAAATGGGCCGGGATGCCGAGTTCGAAGGCAATCTGATGGCAGAAATCGCGGGGACTGACCGCGGTGTCGTGGAGATAGAGGAGGCGCACCTGGTCCGGGTGGAGGTCGTCGCGCAATCGCCGTAGCGCAGTGGACTTGCCGCTTCCCGGCTCGCCGGTGATCAAGCCGATGGCTCGATTCTCTACCAGATAAGTGAGGCGGGAATGAAGTTCGTCGAGCTGAGGCTCTCGAAACAGCTTCTCGCTCGGGATGGTCTTGGTGAAGGGTACTCGTGCGAAGCCGAATGCCGTTGTGTACATCTCATTTCTCCGGGCCGTAGAAACGGCTGGCGACGAGCTCGAGGTAGCTGATGCCGGTGGTGGCCTCGGCCTTGCCGGTGGCAACCTCGATCTTTTTGCCTGGACGCACGGGCCGTGGCAGACGTGCGTTGGTGGTGAGGTCGAGTCGTCTGAGCGTCATCTCCTCAGGCTCTCCGCGCCCCTTGAATGTCACTTTCGCGGCTGGATCGTAGGGGTCGTAGAAGACCTCGATCTTTTCGCCGGCCCATCAGTCGGGGGTCTCGAAGAGGCGACCCTCGAGTCGTACAGTGCGGTCACGACCGACACGGCGTTGCACCTTCATACGCATCATGCGTTCGAGCGTCTCGGGCGCTGGGCGCACGTGCTCTTGGTCTTCGAGGAAACGCTCGACCGGGGTCTTGCCCTCGAGACCACGATGCGGCATCTGGTGATACTCGCCTTCGAGCCAAGCCCAAAAGACACGATTCAGCGCGCCGAGATCACGCAGCATCGCCTGCTTGAAGCAGTCGGTGAAGCAAGCGGCATTCTCACTGCGGTAGAAAGCCGCGAAGGGGACGATCCGCGACGCATCGTCGAGGAAGGCGTGCAGGTACGTTTTGTCACGGCCACCTCGTCCCTTGACCCCGGGTCTGGGCAAGACAGCTCCAACCCGCGATGGACGGCCCGAGACGAACTTTCGATGTACTCCTTGCTACTGACACCAACCAGACATAGCATCGCCACTCCTCTGGGAGTCGCCGAGTGCCACTGCTGGCGCGAACCGTTGAGGCCTCGGCGATCTCCCCTTTCCCCACCCCCATCATCCGGAATGAGCCGACGCCCAATCTAACCGAAACAGTTGGGCGCGTTGCAAATGATCACCCCGCATACGTCGGGGTGCTACTGAGCGTTGCCTGCTAGCGACGGGCGGCTTCGGTCTCTGCTGTTGCCGGTGTCTCGAGTGCGGCGGCTTTCTGCGCGGGGGCCACTTCCGTGTCATCGATACACGTTTCTTGGTCGACAAAGAGCGGTTCGATGCTGAATGCAGCTACGTTGTCGACCGGTCGTTGACCATCCGGCTCGTACATGGTCCGGATGCAGGCGCCTGCACAGTCATGTGTCTCGACCACGATCGCGCCCACGTAGCACTGGATCGAACCTGTGCATGTGCAGCTATTGTTGCAATAGCAACCAGTGTCTCCCGCCAGCGGGGCACCCTGCGTACAGGGACCCGCCGTGCAAGCGGCTTGGATCTTCTTGCACGTCTTACCGAAGGGCGCCGCATCCGCGTCGCTTTGTCCGAACGCAGCTACACCAAAGAGTAGAGCAAACGCAATCAGCGCAATCGAGATCCGCAACGTCGTTCTCATCTGGGTCTCCTTCCTCTCATGAACACGAACGGCTTGAACGCTCTCACGAGAGAGTCCCGCTGAGCGACCGTCCTGGGATTCACTTCGATAGGAGTCTCTACGCCGATCGATTGCCCCAACAACGGGAGCAATTCTCACCGAAGGTAACCGAGGGAACGCAACCGCTCCTTGGTCTCTTCGTCCACGTCGTCGGGAAGCTCGAAGCCCGCTGCCTGCCCCCCGCGTAGCGTCTCTTGCAACATCCCGTGGAAACGTTCGACGAGATCCGTTCGCTCACCTGCAAGATTGTGTTGTTCACCTGGATCACTGGAAAGATCGAAAAGCTGGATACGCGGTGGTTGTCGTGCGAGGGGTGGCATCCTGGGATTCTGTGGCGCCGTTACCTCGATGTACTTGTATCCAAGGTAACGCACGAAGCGCCGTTCCGGCCCCGCGTCGACGATCCCTCCGTAGGCGATTCGCGCGTCTGTGTCCTCGCCCCGCATCAGTTCGAGAAGATTCACGCCCCCGAGACCCGTCCGTACCGGAACGCCCAACAAATCTGCGATTGTTGGGAAGATATCCATCGTGCGCACCTGTGGCACAACGCGTCGAACCGGATAATCCTCGATCGGATTGTGCAAGATGAGTGGGACCAGGAGTTGATCGTCGTAGAGCGCATGGCCATGATCCCCGGCGTGGGACGGAAAGTGGTCCCCCAACTCCTCACCATGGTCGCTGGTCACCACGATCAAGGTGCGATCCCGCAAGCCGACATTCTCTAGGTGGGCCAAGAACGTACCGACGTGGCGATCACTCTCTCGGATCCCACCGTCGTAAAGAGCCGAAAGGTACTTCCGCTCGACACCCCGGATCGTGAGATCACCCCGCCGGACGCGACTGAGATCCTCGATCTGGAATAGCTCGTTCAGGTTCCCACGATCGAGATCTTGAACAAATTGAGTTCGCGTATAGGGCGTGTGCGGCTCATAGGTGTGGACAAAGAGAAAAAATCGCTCGTCCTGATGCTCGGTGATCCACTGCTTCGCCTGGCGAAATGTGCTCTCGATTCCGCCTGGAAAGTTGGAATCCCGCACTTGGCCTGGGGTCAACAGCTGCACCGGTCCCTTCTCCTCCACGAAGGTTTCGAACCCACGATCCAATCCGAAACGCTTCGTCACAAAACCACCCTCTGTGATGGCTGCGGTGGCGTACCCCGCGTCACGAATCGATTCGACGATCGAATGCTCCATCCCTCTTCCGAAGGCCAGCTCGAAGGCTGTGCCGGAAAGCATCGAGACCATCGACGGAAGGGTCCAGGGCGCGTAGCTGACCACCTGTTCGAACGCCACGCCTTCATCCGCAAGCTCCCCCAGGATCGGAGAGGTCGGCCGTACGTGGCCCATGGACGAAAGATGATCATGGCGAACGGTGTCCAACATGAACACCACCGCCCCCTGAAGCTCCGTCGCGGGCGCCAGCCTCGGATCGGGTGACGAATCGCACGCCACCGTGATGGCAAGGAGCCCGGCGAGAATGATCGGGAGGTGGTTCGATGACCTCATGGCAAAGAACTAGGCTTGCGCCGGAAACGCATCGCGCACGAGCTGATACCGCCAGGCACCTTCGGTCCAGTCCATGGCGACGACGTCGAACCGGCATGGGAGGGCGGTGGGCCGGTGGGCCAGGTAGAGGGCGGCGGCGCGACTGAGTCGGCGTTGCTTATTCGGCGGTACGGCCGCGATCGCAGGCCCATAGGTCGCGCTGGCCCGCGCCTTGACCTCTACGAAGCACAAGGTCTTAGCCTCTTCGGCCACGATGTCGATTTCACCACCGTGGTTGACGATGTTGCGGCCCACGATGCGATAGCCCTGACGCTCGAGCCAACGCACCGCATCATCCTCTCCGACCCGACCTCGGGCACGGGTATGGGGCTGGCCGAGAAAGGAGGGGCGCCGCATCACCCCCGGCGCCAAACCGTTCCGGTAGGGGTATCTTCGATCACGATATTGGCAGCAACCAACTCATCACGCAGCGCATCCGCACGGGCGAAATCACGATCGATACGCGCGGTTTGGCGATCCGCGACCAGCTTCTCCACTGCCGCGTCATCGGGCCCCGCCTCGGTCGGCGTGTCGGCCCCGGCTGAATCCGCCCAGACCTCGGGGTCGAGCACCCCCAGAACCACATCGACGCCGGCGAGCGCCGCGACGATGCGCTCGGCGTCACCCTCACCCAGGGTGCCATCAGTCGCGGCCAGGGTCTTGTTGACTGCCTTGACGAAAACGAACAGCGCGGCCAGTGACGCGGCCGAGTTCAGATCATCGGCCAGAGCGGCGCCAAAGTCGGTTCCCAAGCGCTCGCTGGCGTCTGTGACGGCTGGCGTGGCCGGCCCTTTGACCGCAGCACGGGCGACACGAATGCGCATCTCGTCGACCCGCCGCAAGGCTGAAGCCGCCGCCTCGACCGCCTCGAAGGTGAAGTTGAGCTTCTGCCGGTAATGGACCGATAGGTAGACGTAGCGAATCGCGCGCGCCGCGTAGCCACGATCGAGCACGTCACCAAGGGTGTACTGGTTGCCCAATGACTTGGACATTTTTTCACCATCGACGATCAGATGCTCGGCATGCAGCCAAGTATGAACGAACGTCGCGTCGTTGGCCGACTCGCTTTGGGCGATCTCATTCTCATGATGGGGAAAGATGTTGTCGACACCACCACAGTGGATGTCGAAGCTCGGCCCCAAGTACTTTCGGCTCATGGCCGAGCACTCGATATGCCAACCAGGGCGACCTGGCCCCCAGGGCGAGTCCCAGGAGGGCTCATCCCCCTTATGCGCTTTCCACAAGACGAAGTCGCGAACGTCGTCCTTTTCGTACTCGTCCGACGCCACCCGCGCGCCTTGTTGGGTCTGCCCTAAGTCGATACCGGAAAGCCTGCCGTAGTCATCGTCGGCGCCAATCCGAAAATACACCGAGCCATCGCGGTCATACGCGTAGTCACGCGCCACCAGCACCTCGATCATCTCGATCATCTCGTCGATGTGCTCAGTCGCGCGTGGGTAGCGCTCGGCGCGCTCAACGTGCAGCGCATCCAAATCGGCGAAGAACGAGGCGATGTACTCGGCCGTGTACTCGTCCAGCGAGACCCCGCGCTCCAAGGCGCCCCGGATGGTCTTGTCATCAACGTCGGTGAGGTTCATCACCTGGGTGACGTCGTAGCCAAGGTACCGCAAGCTCCGGCGCAACAGGTCCTCGAATACAAAGGCACGGAGGTTGCCAATATGGGCGTGGTTGTAGACGGTGGGGCCGCAGGTGTACATGCGCACCCGGCCCGGCTCCAGGGACTGGAAGGGCTCCAGCCGGCGTCCCAGGGTGTTGAAGAAGTGCACGGTGTGCTGACTCAAATGTCGACCTCGGAGATGGTTTTTTCGGCGTGCGACCGCTTGAGCCGCTTGAGATGACGACGCGCACGGTCTTTTCGCAAACCACGCAGGTGATCGACAAACAACACGCCTTCGAGATGATCGAGCTCGTGGCAAATGGCACGAGCGAAGTAGTCTTCGGCTGCGAGTTCGAACGACGAGCCGTCCACCCGCTGGGCGGTCAATCGGATCTGCGTTGGGCGCCGCACTTTCTCGGTCAGATCCGGAATCGACAAACAAGCTTCGGAGTCGACTTCGGACCCACTGTGCTCGATGATCTCTGGATTGATCAACACCTGAAGCGCGTCTTCCTCTTGGCCGACTGAGACATCAACCACTGCCATCCGCCGCGGATCACCGACCTGCGGCGCGGCCAGCCCAACGCCCGGGGCCGCGTACATGGTCTGCACCATATCGTCCACGAGTTGCCGCAGCTCTTCGTCGAACTCGGTCACTTCGGTGCAGCGCTGGCGCAGCACGGGATCGGGAAAAAGCCGAATCCGCAGAAGGGTCATCAGCCCGAGAGCTTCTGAAGTGACACCGCCACGTCGCGGTCGTTGTTCTGCTGGCGCAGGGTCGAGATAAAGCCACGTGGATCGTCGTTGCCAACCATGGCCTGCTCGAAACCGCCGCGATCGAGCCTGAAAATCGTGCCGCTCTCGGTGACGTTGTAATCGGCGGGCCATGCCTTGCCTTCCAGCAAGGTCGACTCGCCAATCAAGTCCCCTGTGGTGAAGCTCCGGATCATCACCGATTGGCCATCGACATCGGCAGTGGCCTCGACAACACCGTTGACGATCAAGATCAAGGCGCGCTGGGAGTCACCTCGGGTGGCCACAGCCTGACCCGACATGATGGGCCGCATGGCCATAACCGAGAAGAGCCCCTGAAGCTGCTCACCGCTCAACGCTTCGACCAAATGACTCTTGACGATCTGGTTCCACAATAGCTCGACTTCGAGCGCCGAATTGCCGGTCGCTTTGTCGCTCATCGTCTTGTTGGACTGCAACCCCTCGATGGCGAGCCGGCGGCGGTGTTCCAGGCGTTTCAAGCGACGGTAGCGCTCGATACGCCGGGGCAGGGTGTCGTCCCCCGGCGCCAGCTTGGCAGACTTGCCGAGTAGCGCGATCCCCTTGTCGAAGAAACCGTCGTCCGCATAGGAATCGGCCACGAACAAGTATTCGTCGAGCGCTTTGACGACATCCTTCAACTCCAAATGGACCTCAGCCAGCTTGAGATGCGCATGCAGGTCGTTCTTGTGAGTCTTGAGCCGCGCCTTCAGACGTGACGCAGCTTCGTCAAAACGCTCCAGCGTCACCAAATCTTCAATGGTGAGTTCGCGTTCGGTCTTTGCTGCTTTGCCGCCGAAGAGCCTCTTTAGCACTGAGAATTCCTTGTCTTTTGGTATCGCGGGATCGAGCCCGCCCGGTTTCGGCACGGTCGAAGCGGGAGCCGTCCTGACGGGAACATTTTGAGTATATCCCGTGCGAATACCTCGTGGGGGATCGACTACAATCTTGCCATGGGCACCGACTGGCTCTTTCGCCTCACATTTATTCTCTACTGTGTCGCCGTTGGGGTGACGCTCGTCTACCTGCCCTGGACCGACATGTGGCCGGTGATGGTCCGCGCCCTCCCAGCCAGGTTCCAGTTGCTCGAGTCGAACTACCTCCGCGGCGCCTTGACCGGCTTCGGCTTGGTCCATCTTTGCTGGGTTATGAACGAGTTCGATCTCGCGATCGAAAACCAGGCCCGATGACGGAGTCGTCGGCCCGCGTTCCCCGCCTGCTCGCGATTGGCAACCGCCGCCAATTCGACGGTGCCAGCAATTCCCTGACAGCCATCGAAGCGTGGGAGCAATGGCTCCGCGAGCTTGCCGACGACCGCGTGGACGGCGTATTGCTCCGTGAAAAGGACCTGGACGACCTCGAGCTCTTCGCCTTCGCACGGGTGGCAAGTGCGTTGCGCCAAGAGCGGCGGGCACCAAACCTGCTGCTGATCAGCGGTCGCGCAGACCTTGCCTTGGCCGCCGACTTGGACGGCACCCACCTTCCGGCAGATGAGATTCCCGCGGCTCTCCTGCGACAAAGATTCGGAAGCCGGCTGCTCTTGGGTCGCTCGACGCACCACCCAGATGAGGTCGCTGCCGCCCGAAAAGACGGGGTCGACTACGTGACATTCGGCCCGGTATTCGCGACCCCCTCAAAAGCGCGATACGGCGATCCGCCGGGCCTGGCTGGACTCGAACAGGCGGCACGCCAAGGCCTGCCGGTATTGGCCCTCGGCGGCATGATGCCCGAAAACCTCGCCCGAGCTGCCGCAGCGGGTGCCGCTGGCGTGGCCGCCATTCGTGCCTTTGCCGACCCCGTCCTTCGTCGCCAAATGGTAGAAACGGCAGAAACCGTGTGGGGCCGGCATCA
The DNA here is from genome assembly GCA_965250305.1 of Candidatus Multivoradales bacterium. GTDB lineage: Bacteria > Acidobacteriota > Thermoanaerobaculia > Multivoradales > J023 > J023. The sequence continues at coordinate 73,172 of CBDFNS010000021.1, forward strand.
ACCCGCGATACGCTGTCCCCAATGACCTCCCGATCCCGCTACCTTCTCCTTTCGTTGGCCGTCGTGGTACTCGACCAATGGACCAAGTGGTTGATCGAGTCCCACCTGTCGATCTACGCCAGCGTCGAAATCATTCCGAGTTTCTTCAGTCTCACCCATGTTCGCAACACCGGCGTCGCCTTTGGGCTGTTCGCGGCCAACGGCAGTGCTGTTGGAACCTGGGTGCTCAGTGGCTTGGGAATCCTTGCGCTCGGATTCGTCGGCATCTACTTCCACCAAGTGCCTCGCAACGAACGGATGCTCCTGATTGCACTCGCACTCATCTTGGGCGGTGCGATCGGCAATCTGATGGACCGCATCGCCAGTGGTGGGGTGACCGATTTCCTCGACTTCTATGTAGGCCCACACCATTGGCACACCTTCAATGTCGCGGACAGTGCGATCACGATCGGTATCGGCTTGATGATCTTGTCCTCGATCCGCAGCCCGGGCAACGAAGACGAACCGGCTCCCCAGCCTACGCCATCGTGACCACGGTGCAATCTTGGCGGGTCGCGGAGAGCGACGTTGGCCTTCGCCTTGACCGCTTCGTGGCCGAGCGCATGGATACTGCCCGTCACCAAGTGCAACGCTGGATCGACGATCACCTGGTCTTGATCGACGGCCGCGGGAGCAAGGCGGGGTTCCGTTTGCGGCTCGGCAGCGAAATTACCTGCTCACCCCCGCCACCGGTCGAGGTTGACCCCCGAATCGAGCCCGAGGCAGGCCCGCTCGAGGTCTTGTACGAAGACGAGCAGGTGACGGTCATCGACAAGCCATCCGACCTTACGGTCCATCCAGGCGCGGGCCGACCCCAAGGCACTCTGGTCCATCGCCTGCTCTTCCGAGACCCTGCACTGGCCGGTGTCGGTGGCCCGGGCCGCCCTGGAATCGTCCACCGCTTGGACAAAGATACGACCGGGGTCATGGTGATTGCGCGCACGCAAGAGGCCTACCGTGTCTTGGCCGCCGCCTTCTCGACCCGAACGGTCGAAAAGCAATACCTGGCCATCACCTATGGTCGGCCGCGGGAGGACCAAGGATTTATCGCCCAGCCGATCGGCCGTGATCCACGCGACCGCAAGAGGATGGCGATCCGCCCGCGAAGTGGCCGACCGGCTCGCACGACCTATGAGTTGCTCGCCCAGGCCGAGCAGGTCGCCGTATTGCGCCTCGGGCTCGAGACCGGCCGTACCCACCAAATCCGCATCCATCTCAAAGCCCTGGGTCACCCTCTGGTCGGCGACCCAACCTACGGCGAAGCCCGCTGGCGCAGCCTCCCGTCGCGGATCCGAGCACCACTGCGAAAATTCCCTCGCCCGGCGCTCCACGCCCGAACGCTGGCATTTGCCCATCCGGTCTCCGGTGAGCCCGTGCGTGTAACCGCACCGGTGCCAGAGGATCTGCTTGCCCTCTGGCGAAATGTCACCAGCAGCGACTGGCCCGACGACGGTCAGCCAAGTTGGACTCACACCAACTGTTCGAGCGCTCGGTAGGGACGACCCTGCGACTCGGCAACGGCCTGGTAGGTGATGTGGCCGTCGTACGTGTTGACGCCTTCCCACAGCCCTGGATCCTGCCGTAACGCCTCCTCGACACCCTTGTTGGCGAGATTCAAGACGTACCGAAGAGTGGCGTTGGTAAGCGCCAACGTCGAGGTACGTGGTACCGCGCCTGGCATGTTGGCGACACAGTAGTGCACCACGCCATCGACGTCGAAAGTCGGGGCCGAGTGGGTCGTAGGCCGGGTGGTCTCGAAACACCCTCCCTGGTCCACCGCCACATCCACCACGACGGCACCCTTGCGCATGAGCTGCAGCATGTCTCGGGTCAATATCTTCGGAGCGGAGCGACCCGGAATCAGGACGGCACCGATAACCACATCGGTGTACTGGAGCGCGGCTTCGAGGTTGTGCCGGTTGCTGGCCAAGGTGTTGACCGTGCCATGAAAGACATCGTCGAGGTAACGCATCCGTTCGGCATTGGTTTCGAGCACCGTTACTCGCGCGCCCATACCCAAAGCAATCTTGGCGGAGTTGATGCCCACGATACCGCCGCCAATGATCAGGACGTCAGCCGGCAGCACGCCGGGAACTCCAGAGAGAAGAATCCCACGACCACCATGAGCCCGCTGGAGGTAGGTGGCGCCAGCCAGTACCGCCATACGACCCGCGACCTCGGACATGGGCGTCAACAGGGGTAGGCCGCCCCGTTTGTCCGTAATCGTCTCGTAAGCAATGCCGACAACCTTGCGGCCCAGAAGTGCCGTGGTCAACGCCGGCAGCGGCGCAAGGTGCAAATAGGTGAAGAGCGTTTGCCCCTCTCGCATGCGATCGTATTCGACTTCGATTGGCTCCTTGACCTTGATCACCATGTCGGCGGCGGCCCAAACTTCGTCCGCCGACGGCAGGATGCTCGCTCCGACGGCGCCGTACTCCTCGTCGTCGAAGCTGCTTCCTTCGCCCGCACCAGTCTCCACCAAAACTTCGTGGCCGGCCTCGATCATGGCCAGCGCACCTGCTGGCGTCATGCCGACCCGATACTCGTGGTCCTTGAGCTCTTTCGGAACCCCCACCCTCACCGGCCGCTCCCCGCGGGGACATTCGGCTTCGGCGCGCTAGGGCTGCCCATCTTGCCGGCTCCGGGACCGGTTTTCGCAGCGTCTCGTCTTTGATCGATCATCTCGACCTTGCCCTTGAAGAAAGCGCCCTCGGCGATTATCACTCGCGGCGAAACGACGTCACCTTCCAAGCTTCCCGAATTCAAGACCTCCACCCGTTCGTGGCCACGAACATTGCCTTGAACCTTGCCACCGACTTGAACGGCCTTCGCTTTGATCTCGCCCTTGACGTGACCAGAGGCGCCAACAACCACTTGGCTTTGGAGGTCGATCTCGCCGTCGACTTGGCCGTCGATGACAAGCTGGGTGCTTCCTGAAATCTGGCCGACAACTTTGGTGCCTGATGCAATGTTGGTGGCGCCACCTTGGCCGGCACTCGGCGAGTCCGAGCGACTCGGACGTGGCGTTGGTGTGGTGGGCATCGAGGCAGGAGCGACGGATTGCTGGGGCTCGGCATCTCGGCGAAAAATCGACATCGAATCTTTCCTCAACCTTGGCGTTGTTCGGCGCGACAGATCTACAGGCGACTCGGAAACCCGATTCCTCGGATCGTCGTTCGAGATCTCTTCCTCCAGGCGATTGCGACGAATGTGAAAGCAGCGAATGGAGCGGGCAACGGGACTCGAACCCGCGACATCGAGCTTGGGAAGCTCGCACTCTACCAACTGAGTTATGCCCGCCCGTGTTTGGATTGTGACCGATCGTTCGGCGGCGCGGCAGCGCCCATTCTAGAAGCGCCCGCAATCTAGCCTACCGGCTACGGTAGGTCAAGACACATTGCTTGCGTGCAGCGGAGGCCAACGATAGGCTTGGGGCGTCATGACGCGCACCGATTCAAACTCCAAAGACCGGACTCCAGCATCGTCCGCAGACGAATTCTTGTATTTCTTCCCAGACCGCTCGGTTACCGAAGCAGAGGCCCGCACCATGCTCAGTGATGGATCGGGCGAGAACAAGGCCTGGGTCGTGTCCCACCTTCTCCGCTACGCCCAGTGGGACGATATTTGGACCTACGTGGATCGTGACGAAGTCCGATCGATGTTCGAGGTTCTCGAGCTGCCCGACAAGCTCCGGGCAGCATGGGCTCGGATGCTCAAGATCGAAGCTCCTGTCGGCTGAGTCCCGCGACCCCGGGCGAGCTGCCCCGAGGCCGTGCAAGCTGCCGACACCTAGTCGCCCATCATGAGGCCACCGAGGCCACCCAAGACCGACCCTTCGCCCTTGCTTCGCCCACCCGTCTGGGGCGCGGCCGAGAACACGCGACGGGCCAATCGGCTGAAAGGTAGCGACTGGATCCAGACCTTGCCGGGCCCCGTCATGGCGGCGTAGAACAATCCTTCGCCACCGAAGAACACCGACTTCACGCCCTTGACCATCTGGATGTCGTAATTCACCTGTTGCTCGAACGCGACCAGGCAGCCGGTGTCGAGACGCATGGTTTCGCCCGCCGCAAGGTCGCGTTCGACCACGGTACCCCCCGCGTGCAGGAACGCCATGCCGTCACCTTCGAGCTTCTGGAGGATGAAACCCTCGCCGCCGAACAAGCCCGCGCCGAGCTTGCGCTGGAGTGCAATGCCGATCGATATTCCTTTGGCTGAGCACAAGAAGGCGTCCTTCTGGCAAAGGATCGCGTTGCCATGCTTGCGCAGGTCCAACGGCACAATCCGGCCTGGGTACGGCGACGCGAAGGCGACTTTTCGCCGACCACCGCCGGTATTCGCAAAGACCGTCATGAAGAGCGACTCACCCGTAAGCACACGCTTTCCCGCGCTCATCAAAGCGCCCATCAGCCCGCCCTGTTCCTTCCCCGAACCATCACCAAAAATGGTCTCCATCTCGATCGCCGGGTCCATGTACATGAAGGCACCGGCTTCCGACAACACGGCCTCCTGCGGATCGAGGGTGATCTCGACGAATTGCATCTCTTCGCCAAACACCTCATAGTCGATCTCATGCGCAACGGTCGACACACCCGAGTGCATCACCGGGCCGCCGGGTGCCGGTGGTGGAGCGGCAGCACCGTCTGGAATGAACGGCGCCAACTCAGGCCGATCCCCAGCCAAGGCCCAATTGTCCATGCCTTGGGTAAAGACATACGTGTCACGGACAAGCTCCCCGGATTGGAAGCGCGGCCCCAACTCTTCTAGGCTGTACGGCCCCTCTTGCTTACCGGCGATCGAGACATGCCAAACCTTATCGCTCATTCCTATCCTCCGAACGACGCACATCACGTCGCTGCGTGTGTTTGCCTGAAAACTTCCCGAAAACCGTACGGAAAGTCGCTACCCACGGAGCATACCGGCCCCAAGATGGACCGACAACCGACCTCATCTGCCATTGATGAGTATGATCCGCAACCATGAGTACGTCCGCATCGGCACCGGCATTCACCCTTTCTCTCACCGACGACCTGGTCGAACAGACTATTGAGCTGATCGAGTGCCTGACTGCGATCTCGTCGGCGACGGGCGACCAAGCAGGACTCGACGCGGCAGCTCTGATCCTCGGTGCATCGCTGGAAGATGCCGGACTCAACGTCGTCATGCCCGAACCGGCCGTCATGCCCGAACTGGCTGGGGTGTCGGATCGCGAGTGGCTCCTCACAGCGAGCACCGGGCAAAGTCGGATCGCGCGTCCCTTACTCGTCGTCGGCCATCTGGACACGGTCCTACCCGCCTGGCAGCCCTCCCGCCAAGACGGTCAACTCAGCGCCAGCGGCGCGGCGGACATGAAGGGCGGCCTCGCGGTGTTGGTGGGTGCTCTTCATCTTTTGCGACGGCTCGGAAAACGCCCCCCAAACGACCTACTTGTCGTCATCATGCCCGACGAGGAAGTGCTGGGTCCGGTGACCCGGTGGGCCATGCAGCACTACGGCGCGACCGCTCGGGGCCTTTGGGTGCTCGAACCAGGCAAGCGTGCCGAGGCGGGTCGGGAGACCATCGTGGGTCGCCGCCGTGGCATGCTGCACTGGCGCCTCGACGTGCGTGGCCGCGGGGCCCACGCGGGAAACGCGTTTTGGCAGGGACGTTCCGCCTTGAATGCCGCCACGGCTTGGAGCACGGCTGCCGCCGGGCTCGCCCGTCCTGGCGATGGACCTTCGATCAACCCAGGTCGTTTGCTTGCCGGGGACAAGAGCTTCGTCGACAACGTCGCCAACCACGCGCACTTGCTGGGAACAGCAGCACAGATCAATATCGTTCCCGACCGCGCGTTGGTCGAGGGCGAGGCTCGGTTTCTCCAGGCCGAAGACGGGGAGCAACTGGTCGAGAATCTACGCCGTCTGACCCGAGAAACGGCCCGAAGTCACAACGTCACCGCCGCCTTCGAGGCAAGTCCCTTGGTGCCGCCCTTGGTTCCCCACCCAGACGGCACACGGTGGGCCGAACAGGCCGTCGCTCTCGCTGCCGCGGCGGATTGGGAGCTGGAGATCGAAACCAGCCGTGGGGGCCTCTCGTTCCCCAACTTCCTCCCCGACCCCGGTGGCCTGCCAGTTCTCGACGGACTCGGTCCCGCTGGCGATGGCTTGCACACGAGAGGCGAGTTCGTCGACCTGACATCGGTCGCCCGCAGAATCGGCCTGCTCGCGGCGCTTCTCGACCACGAAGCAGGTGAATCCTGACGGGGCACGAACGCGCGGCGGCGACGGCCGCTACAGAAGAGGGACCTCGACCGGCGGTGCTCTTTGTAACGGCCGGACCTATGCCGGCCGTCCTCATGGCAAAGCCAGACGGCCGCCAGGGGCGACGGCCGCTACAAAGAGGGATCTCGACGATCTGACGCCAAACTCGTGCTACTTGGCGACCGTAAACGGGGCCACCGCCAACGCACTGTCCCAGCCCATCGCCAGCATGCCGCCCTCGTCCGTAACGTTGGCAAAGACGATGGTGAACTGGTCGATCGACATGGCCGGCGCCTCGACCATCATGGGTACGCGCGCTACATCCTTGTCAGGGGTGTAGCCGTACGAGCCCCACAGACCTACCGAGTCATCGTCCCGGTAGCTTTGCTTGGCGCCCCAGTTGGAGATGATCAAGGTCCACTTTTCGGCGCTGTCGAGGGACACGAATACGCTGTACTCACCCGCCGGCACCTTGGACTCGCCAAACATGAGGTCAACGTCGGTCTTCAACCGTGTGGTCTGGTTGGCACCGACTCGCCACACGGGGGCGCCGCCGTTCACCGTTTCCCCATAGGTGTCGCCACTGCCGAAAATGTCGCGGCGACCGCGCAAAATCGGACGACTGTAATCGACCTCGATCCAATCGTCACCAATCTGAGTGGCAGCCTGTCCACGGGGACTCTTGGGCTTGTCACCTTCGGCAACGAGACTGGTAGCAACGAGCAACAAACTGACGAACATGGACCAAACGAGCGCTTTGCGCATGTTGGAACTCCTTTTGTGATGTAGGGATGGGGCGAACGCCGGTTTCATGGTCAAGCCAACGGAACCATACAAACGTCGATTCGCCCAAGAACAGTGGTCAACGGTGTATCCGGCCCACTGGGCGGGCCGGATTCATAACGCCCTGCGCTTACGCCTTCGCTTCCTCGATCGCGGCCGTCAGAGCTGGGACAATTTCGTGGAGATCGCCCACCAGACCGTACTGGGAGACAGTAAAAATCGGTGCGCTGCGATCTTTGTTGATCGCAACCACACAACCCGAACCCTTCATGCCCACCAGGTGTTGAATCGCGCCGCTAATGCCGGCGGCGATGTAGAGCTTGGGCGCCACGGTTTGGCCACTGGAACCGATCTGCCGATCGCGGGGCAACCAGCCGTTGTCAATCACCGGACGGCTGGCCGCCAGGTCAGCACCAAGACTGGCGGCCAATGCCTCGAGCGGTGCCAACTTGTCGGCACCGCCGACACCGCGCCCGACCGCCACGATGGCATTGGCCTTGGTGAGATCAACTTGATCGCCGCCGACTTGCTCGACACCGAGAATTTCGCGATCGGCGACCACCGCTGCTTCATCGAGGGTCAATGCCCGGATCTCGGCCTGACCGGCGACCGCGTCATCACCCCGAAAGGCACCCGATTGCACGGAGATCACAACCGTACCGACCCCGCGTGCTCGCACCCGCGATTGCAGCTTTCCGGCCATGATCGGGCGCTGAAACACCACGCCATCGTCGGCGACTGTGAACGCCACCACTTCGGGAATCAACGCGGCGTCGATCGTCTGGGCCAAGCGTGGCACGAAGTCGACACTTTGGTACGTGTGCGGCGCCACCACATACGCTGGCGACGCATCGCGCAACGCCGGAGCCAAGGCACCGATAAAGGCACCTGGTGTGTATCCAGCAAGGTTTACGTGGTCGGCGGTCATGACCGCGTCGAGGCCGAAGCCTGCAACCTGCGCTGCCAAGTCCCCGAGATTGCTGCCCAGCAACACCGCACTTGCCCGCCCACCGGTGGCTTGGGCCAACGCTTGCCCTGCCGCAATGACCTCTCGAGAGGATCGGTGAAGCACGCCATCGCACTGTTGGAGGATGACCCAAATGGCGTTCGACATCACAGAACCCTCGCTTCGCGTTGCAGTTTCTCGACCAGGGTACGGGCCATGGTGGCGGCGTCACCCTCGATCATCTCGGCGCCTTCGCCGCTCTCGGGGAACATCACCTCGAGAACCTCGAGACGCGACCCCGCCAGTCCAACGTCCGTCGGCTCCAGACCGAGGTCCGCGACGGAAACCGAGTCGATCGGCTTGCGTTTGGCCTTCATGATGCCCTTGAGCGACGCGTAGCGGGGATGGTTGATACCCGCCTGCACCTCGATCACAGCCGGCATCTGAAGCCGGAACACTTCGTTCATGCCGCTTTCCATTTCGCGCGTGACCTTGGCACTTTGATGGCCGTCTTCGAGCGCGACGCCCATGACCAACCACGCGTGCGGCCACCCCAGGTGCCCAGCGACGACGGACCCGGTGGAACCAAATCCAGCATCGTCCGACTGAGAGCCCGTCAGCACCAGGTCAACCTCCTCTCGCGCGAGTGCGGCCGCGAGTGCCCGCCCGGTGGCCAGGGCATCGCCACCTTGAAACGCTTCATCGTCGAGGTGCAAAGCACGGGCGGCTCCGAGGGCCAGGCCCTTGCGCAAGCTATCCTTGACCCGCGCCGGACCGAGGCTCACGACGATGACTTCACCATCGGTTTGCTCGGCCAAGGTAAGCGCCTCTTCCAGCGCGTAATTATCACTTTCGTTAATCACGAACGGCAGGTCATCTTCCTCGATCCAGCGCCCGTCTTTGGCAATACGTAAACGAGCCTCGGTATCGGGAACCTGCTTGATGCATACCGCAATGCGCATCGTGTGGATCCTCTCTTAGGGCTGGTGTAGCCGGCATGGGAGCACCTCGAGGCGCTGCCGGCATCCGAAATTCCGCTGCGCGGGGGCGCGCGGCGGGTGCAGGAGTCTTGGGAAAACGTCCGACAGGGGCCTGGGCGAACCGTCCTGTTTACCGCGTGCTCGTCCTCGTTCAACGAAGGCGAGCCAACCGCGAAAGACACGACCTCGCGCCAATCCCACCAAGCGGGCGTCGCAGAAGAATACCACGGTTGACGCCAGCCGGACACCATGCCGACACCGGGCAAAGATGGCATCGCTAACCCCTTCCACACCCACTCTTTAGCGGGCCATGCCGAGTGGACTTCCGGCCCGCTCCGTGCTACCTTGCCACCCGGATGACCCCGGACGTGCCGGGAGGAAAAAACGCATGATTTCCCAAGCGCTCACCATCGTGGCACAGGCTCCGGTCGAAAAAGGTCTCGACATCATCGAGCTGTTCCTTCGCTCGGGTCCGATGGCGAAAATCGTCTTCGGTCTACTGGCCACGATGTCCATCGCCTCCTGGGCGGTGATGATCAGCAAGACTCTTCAATACCGCCGGGCCAGCTCCCACGGCACCGCGTTCATGGAGGTCTTCCGGCGCAGCAAGCGCTTCTCCGAGGTCAACGCCGCGGCTGGAAGACTTCACGGTACACCATTGGTCGGCCTCTTTCAGGCCGGGTACGCCGAGATCGACGCGCAGGTGAAGGCGGCACAAGATGCCGGTCAGGTTGCTGGTGGCAACGCCACGAGCTACCGCGTCAAATCGCTTCAAGGTGTCGAGCGCAGTCTGCGCCGCGCCATCGCGGTGGAAACCGGTGTCTTGGCCCGCGGCACTGCCCTCTTGGCCACGACGGCATCTGCCTCCCCGTTCATCGGCCTGTTTGGCACGGTCTGGGGCATCATGGTGGCCTTCGGCACCATCGGAGCCACCGGTAGCGCCTCCATTTCGGCGGTCGCACCCGGCATTGCCGAAGCGTTGATCAACACTGCAGCGGGTCTCGGCGCAGCCATTCCCGCACTGGTCGGATACAACTACTTCGGATTCCGCCTGCGTTCCATGCGCAGTGAAATGGACGACTTCGTGCTGGAGTTCATGAACCTCACCGAACGCAACTTTACCTAAGAGTCCCGTGCGACTACTTCGCTACACATTCCGTCGGCCCCGTTCGCCCCTGGCGGCGTTGCTCGACCTCGAGAAAGCACCACTTTCCCTGCGCTCTCGCGCCTGGCCAAGGACCAACGGTTCTCGTCGGGATGGCGAGCGAATTACCCGCACGGGCCACTAGGAGCGCGTTTTGTCCTTCGGCATGCAGAGTGGTGACAGCTACGACGATCCGGTGCTTGCGGACATCAACGTCACGCCGTTGGTTGACGTCATGCTCGTTTTGTTGATCATTTTCATGATCACGGCGCCGATGTTGCATCAGGGTGTCCAGGTGGACCTTCCGGAAACCGCGGCGGCTGAGACTCTGGATCAAAAGATCGACGACCCTTTGGTCTTGTCGATCAAGCCCGACGGGCTCGTCTATGTCCGCGACCGGCCTATCCATCCGTCCAAAGTGGTCGAAACCCTCCGCCCCATCCTCGCGGGCCGAGACGACCAGCAGGTCTTTCTCAAAGGTGACAAGGCGGTCAGCTACGGTGCCTTCATCGAGCTGGTTGACCTGTTGTACCAAGGCGACATCCGTCAGATCGGTCTGGTGACCGAAAACATCCTGCAATAGCCAACCGTACACCCGGACGATCACGCCCCGTGCACACAGTCGAACGCATTCTCGATCAACGCTCGCAGCGTGTCACCTCGACGCAGCGGCGTCGTGCATGGGTCGTGTCTCTCATCACGCACAGCCTGATTGCTGGCGGTGTCTGGGCCGCCAGCACGTTGAAGCCCGAGCCGCCGCCCAAACCGACGTTCATACCGCTGATCCGAGTGATTCCGCCCGCGGCGCTGGGGGTGCGAAAGCCACCGCCACCACCGCAGTCCAAACCCAAGCCCAAGCCCAAGCCAGAACCCAAAGTCGTCAAACCACCGCCACCACCACCGAAACCCAAGCCCGCTGCGCCGGTGATCGCGACCAAGAAGCCCAAACCCAAACCACCGCCACCCACGCCAGCGCCAGCACCACCACCGCCGCCCGCGTTACCGGAAGTGGCAAAACGCCAGGGTATTCTGCGCGGCAACCCACTGGGCTCGTCGTCGAGTGCCCAAGTCGGAGTCGAAGATCCGGACTTCACGTACGGCTACTACCTCGATCAAATGATCGCCATCCTGAGCCGCAATTGGGTTCGGCCACAGATCAACCGACGCCTCGGCAAAGCACGCCTGTACTACCGAATACAGCGCAACGGCACGATCGCAGACCTGCGGTTGGTCGATAGCTCGGGCTCGGATGTCTTCGATCAAGCCGCGCTTCGCGCGATCGAAGCCTCAATCCCCCTGCCACCCTTGCCACGCGGCTACAAAAGAGACTACCTAGGCATCAACCTGCAAGTGGAATGACGGGCCTCGGTCCCGCCGGACCCAAGCCGCATCGAGGGAGACCATGACCAAAACCAGAACCCAACGAATCACCAACACGATCCAACGTCTCGCTTTCTCGTTTTTCGTTGCCGTAGCCCTCGCACCCAACGTCGTGGCGCAGTCAGGCGAAGATGCCAGCGTGATCCTGGGCGAAAACGTGGCGTCCTTACTCCGCCTTGCGGTACCAGCAGCCGAACTCGACCCTGGCCTACTCGGCGAGTACCGCAACGCCGCCGTTGACCTCGACCAAACCCTGCTCGATGACCTCGAAATGAGCGGTGTCTTCGAGGTCCAGGGGCCGGTCGAGATGTCGGTACTAAGCCTGACGGGCGATAAAGAGAATGATTTCGCTCAATACCGTTCGCTGGGCAACCAAATCGTGGTCCTCGTCGACCTCAAGCAGGAGCCCGATCGCCTGGTACTCGAAGGCCGGGTGTTCGACATACCCAGCGGGCAGTCGATTTTGGGCAAGCGCTATCGCGGAACACCGCAACAAGCGCGTCAACTGGCCCACACATTCGCGGACGAGATTGTCCGCCAATTCACCGGTCGGTCTGGTATTGCGCGGACCAGCATTGCGTTTCACTCAACCCGCGATGGGTTTCAAGAACTCTACCTGATGGACTACGACGGTCGCAATCAACGTCGGATTACCGGCCACAAGTCGACCAGCGGCTACCCTGACTGGAGTCCGACAGGGGACGCGATTGCCTACATCACCTACTTCAGTGTCACCCCGACGGTCTACTACATGGACGTCGCCAGCGGCGCCAAGATCGAAGTGTTTGGCGGTGGCAGCCTCAACATCGCGCCTTCCTTTTCGTCGGATGGACAGATGGTCGCGTTCGCCCACGCTACCGACGCAAACGTCGACATTCACGTTTGCGAACGGCAGTGCCGGAATCCTCGACGCTTGACCACCGGGCGGGGTATCGACACCAACCCCGTCTGGAGTCCCAACGGGCAACAAATTGCGTTCACCTCGGACCGGTCGGGCTCGCCCCACCTCTACGTCATGGATCTCGACGGAAAGAACGTCCGGCGAGTTTCCTTCGAGGGTTCCTATAATGACGGTGCGGCCTGGCGATTCGATGGAACACATTTGGCTTACGCCAGTCGCCGAAAAGGCACCTTCCAGATCGTCGTCACCAACCTCGTGACCCTCGACACCTCGGTCTTGACCGGCGGGGGTGACAACAACGAGCACCCGACCTTTTCCCCCGACGGCCGGCGCGTCGCCTTTACCCGGAAACAGGGGCGCGCCACGCAAATCTTCGTGATGGATGCCGACGGCAGTGCGCTTATGCAACTGACCCACGAGGGATCGAGCTTTGCACCAGATTGGTCTAGCTACCCAGATTGACGCGGTCGCGATCGTCGATCTTGTTTGTGACGGTTGCTGGTAGAGACCGAGTCTGATACCTTTCGAGTTGAATCAACCGAAAACGTCGAAACTTTTGGAGGCTGCCGAGGAGATGTCGAAGAAGGATCTGCTTCGTATGGGTGTGATTGCAGGCACCATTTCCCTTCTGTTACTGGTGGCCTGCGGCAAGAAGAAAACGCCGTTGACCAGCCCAACGACGCCGGCGGTTACAACGCCGGAGCCGACGAATGACATCGCGCCAGCACCGAGCATGGATCGGGATGATGATCCCGTTCCAATCGAGCGGCCCCAAAACCTCGATGCCCTCGAAGAGGACGCACGTAAGCGTGGACTTCTCGGTGACGTGTTCTTTGGCTACAACCGCTACGAGTTGCGGGCCGAGGCTCGTGAACGGCTGTCGCGTAACGCTGAGTTCTTTAGCAGCCCGGAAGGCCGTGGCTTGACCTTCACCATCGAGGGTCATTGCGATGAACGCGGTACCAACGAATACAACATTGCCCTCGGCCAGCGTCGCACGACGACGGCCCTGGACTACTTGGTTTCTTTGGGCGTTGATCGTGGCCGGTTCAAGACCATCAGCTACGGCGAAGAGCGTCCGTTCTGCACCGAGTCATCCGAGGGATGTTGGCAGCAGAATCGCCGCGCACGCTTCGTTGTGTCCGGTCGGAACTAAGTTAGGTATCCCACAATGGGGAGCCTCGCCGGAAATGTAAGACTTCGGCGCTGGGCCGGTATCGTCATCTTGGCGGTACCGGCTTTGGCTTGTTCGTCGACCAAGGAGTTCGAGGCCATCCAGGCCCAGCTCGCCGACGTGCAGACCCACGTCTTGCAACTGCAAAAAGAGAACCCGACCAAGGATCAAGTCGTGGCACTCGGAACGGAGGTGCGTGAGCAAGTTCAGGCGCTTCTCCACGCCGAAGCCGATATGCGGGTCGAGGTCGAGAAGCTCGCCGCGCAGATTGATCAACTCGAGAGTCGTCTCGAGGACACCAACTTCCGGCTGCAGCAGTTGGCCCAACAGATCGCGGCCACCAACCAAGAACTCCAAGCCTTCCGCGACGCGGCGCTAGCTCGCGCTACAGACAGCGCGCCGCGCAGCCTTTCAGCCCCGGCCAACGTTGCCGACCCACAATCGCTCTACGATACGGCCTATGCGGACTTCCAACGCGGCAACTACGATTTGGCGATCCTCGGGTTCCGCCAGTACCTCGAAGTAGCGGCCGACACCGAGCTAGCGGACAACGCGACGTACTGGATGGGCGAGTGCTACTACCGACAGGGTAAGTACCAAAAAGCCGCCAGCCAGTTCGACGAGGTCATTACCCAGTTCCAACGGAGCGAACGCATCGCCAGCGCACTCCTCAAGAAAGGGTATGCCTATCTGGAACTCGGCCAGCGCGCCCAAGGCGTCGTGCAGCTACAGCACGTGATGCGCGAGTTCCCGGGCAGTGACGAAGCGCAGCTCGCCGAGCAGCGCCTCGCTGCATTGGGGATTGACGGCGGCCCCTGAGTCACCTATAGTCCGCCGAGCCACGCCGCACGGCGCGGCTCGGGCGCGCTCATGATTGCGTGCTTACCAAGCGAATCACTGGAAAGAGCGAATCGAGAATGGCCAATAACAAATCAGCTCTGAAGCGCGACCGTCAGAACACCAAGCGACACGAGCGCAATCGTTCCCTACGCTCTCGCATGCGTACCGCAATCAAGTCGTTGCGCAACGCTCTGGAGGCAGGGGACGCTGAGCAAGCGAAGAGTCTCCTACCCGCCACTGCAAGCATCGTCAACGCGACCGCACAGAAGGGCGCCATCCACCGCAACGCGGCGGCACGGACGACCTCGCGTCTGACGCGCGCGGTCAACGGGATCGAGGCCTAGTCGATCCCCTTTCCGCGAAAGGGTAGCGGATACTGCAAAAGGCCGGCGCACGCGCCGGCCTTTTTGTGTGGCCACTCGAAAACGCGGTCCCGGAGGGACCACCTCAACCTAGGCGGTGACTTCAGTCACCGATACCCGACTGCAACCTGACTTCCGCCTAGAAGCCTTCCAGCAGATCGGTAATCAAGGTCTGCGCAAACCGGCCCGAGGTTTCCATGATCGCGATGTTCTCGCGGTCCAAATAGTCGGACCCTGATTCCACCGGGTAGTCCGAGCGAAACAAGTACCGTGAGTTGCGCCAGACTACTTCGGCGTCTTCAGGACGCTGACCTGCTGCCGGCACCCTCCGAAAGTCCATATCCGCACTTACTTCGATCTCGAAGTTGTCGACCAACCCATTGTTGTTGAAGGTGATGGGCCGCAGCGAAAAACGCTTGACGCTGCCCCGCAAAACCGCATCAGCGTCGGCGGCGGAATTGACGATTTCGAACCGTCGCCGAGTGACCATCTCCTCGATAATGGCTTCCGTCAGAATCTGCTCCAACTGGGAGCGCTGCGTCTCGTTCTTCAGCGTCTCCACATAGACATTCTTGATGTCTTCGGGGATGTTGCTTACCCGGCCGACCAGGCCGTACCCGCAGCCAACCAGAACGAAACCCGCCGTAGCGAGGATAAGGAGACGCGGTCGTAAGGCTTCGATCATGGCGTTAGTAGTCCTCGGTCCAGGAGATCGATTGCGGACCGGTGCGGGCGTTGGGCCCGCACTGGCGGCGGCTGCGGTAACAACAAAGCGGCGCGAGCCCGGTCTCCCAGGTCGACCTGCCGCTCGACGGGAACACGACCGGGAAGGAGCAAACGAACCGTGTAGGGCCCGGGGTCGAGACCCACAAAGGTAACCGACCCCTGCCGTAGGGCATGAACTCGCCGACGCAGCGCCCCTTCGAGCACCACCGTCCCCGACTCGTGCTCTTCGACTTGCACCTTCAAGACGGCTGCTCGCTGCCGAGCCCAGTTGCGACGAGCCGAGACACCCACTGCTGCTTCCGGGTAGACGTCGACCACCTCACGGTCATCCCGACGTTCGATCAAGAGGCCCGTGGTGCCATCCTCGGGACGCAGGCGATCGCTCGCCAGGCGCACGTAGCTGGCCGGCACATAGTGATGGGTGGCGAGCGGGTCACTGAACATCCAGCCACGATCTTCGTAGTAGACCTCGATCCAACGGTGGAAGCCACCCACAGATCCGGTTTCCGGCAGGCCATCCTCGACCAGATAGCCGGCAACTTCGCGCGCCGGAATGCCCACGGCCTGGATCAGCGCCACAGTCAGACGTGCGATTCCAGTGCAATAGCCAGATCTTCGCTCGAGAACCGCATCGGCATCCTGTCCCTGCGTCCGATCGAGGTCGTAGGCAATGTTGCGCGCTACCCAGCCCAAGATCTTGGAGACGGCCTGATATTCGGTAGGTGCCCCTACGGTCAACGCATAGGCCAGGCGCGCCGAAGGCGTCAACAGGCGTTCTTGGGGTGGTTGAAACTCGGCGTTGGACTCGATCGGACCCATACTGACGTCGATCGCAACTTCGCCATCCGCAACCCGCAGGCGGTAGCCCGCATTGGTGTAGTCGACGACTTCAGCACCGACCGGCGGCAGAACCCGTGTTCGATCGTAGCCCTCGACCGCTACACCGCGGGGATTCGCTCGGGCTGTTTCAACGGCCCCAAGGAGAACGACGCTAGCAACAACTAGCGCCCACTGACGAGGCCATCGCCGCCGAAGATTCAACGCTCGCCACCCAAACCTGGAATCGCCACCGGCGCCAAGGGTTCAGCGGTACCAGCAGCTTTGAGTACGCCATCGAGCAAGCCGTTGACAAAGCGCCCCGAGTGCTCGGAGCCAAATTTCTTGGCCAGCTCAATCGCCTCGTCGACAATGACGACTTTCGGTACCCCCGATTCATGGAACATCTCGTAAATGGCCAAGCGGAGAATGTTGCGGTCAATCACGGGCATGCGTTCGAGACGCCAGTTCTCAGCATGCTTGCGGATGCGACTGTCGATTGTCGATCGCTGGTCTAAGGCTCCACGCGCCAAACGACGAGCGTATTCGAAGGCATGCTGAACTCGTTTTGGATCGACTGGAGGTGGCGGAGCACCTTCTTCTGCCGCCTCCGCCTCGGTGACGTTCACATAGCCGTCCGCATCGAACTCGGCGAACACGCGATCGATCGGGCTCTCACCAATCTCGTGTTGATAGAGCATCTGGACCGCCATCTCGCGGGCACGACGGCGTTTGCCAACGGGTCGAGTTCGCCGTGATTTCGCTCGCCGCGCCGGCGGCGAACCGTTCTCAGGACTGGTCATCGGTAATCTGAGTCCGCAGGTTGGCCATCTCGATCGCGGCGAGGGCCGCATCCCAACCCTTGTTGCCAGCCTTGCCACCCGCCCGCGCTTCGGCCTGTGCGGTCGTGTCGCAGGTCAAGACACCCAAGGCGACCGGTATCCCGTGGCGGGACGAAATCGACGATAGCCCGTTGGTACAGCCACTCGAAACGTACTCGAAATGAGGCGTCTCACCACGAATCACAACACCCAACGCGATCACGGCATCGAAACTCCCGCCCGCCGCCAGGGGTTCAACCGCTTGCGGCAGCTCCCAGGCGCCCGGGACCCGAACCAACAGTAGATCGTCGTCACCCGCACCGTGACGTCGCAAACAGTCCACAGCGCCATCGATCAGATGACCAACGACCCTATCGTTAAAGCGCGCTGCGACCAGGGCGAACCGCCGGCCCGATGCAGAGAGGTTGGCGTCGAGTCGTCGAATGTCCGTCATGTTTCGGGTCCACGGCGTTCAAGCCAGTGATGCTGAGAGCAGTGCGGGCAATCCGTTGATCGGATCTTGCCGCACCGGGGTGGTGTGATGAGGTCTTGGGTAAAGTTGGTCGGGACGGCGAGATTCGAACTCGCGACCCCCTGAACCCCATTCAGGTACGCTACCAGACTGCGCCACGTCCCGACGCCGATATTGTACACGGAACTGCGGCGCCTGCCACACCCGGAATGCCCGAAAAGATCTCTTCTTTCGGCCCCGATCTGGACCGGTCTAGAGTCGGCGTAACAGGGCCTGGGTTTGCGTGAGTGCCTCGCGTACACCTGTCTCGAGACGGTCCACGCGGGTCACCAATTCAGCATCACCCTCGCTGGACGCAGCAGGATTGGTCAAGGGACCGGATGAAGCCGGTACACCCGCTTTGAGGTCTGCTTCGAGCTTCTTCTTGGCGCCCGCAATCGTGTACCCCTCCTCATACAGGAGAACCTTGATCCGGCGCACGAGATCCAACTCGTCTTCGCTGTACACGCGCGGCCCAGCCCGGCTCTTGCCTGGCTTCAGAAAGGGAAACTCCGTCTCCCAATAGCGCAGTACGTACGGCTGAATGTCAACCTCGCGGCAGGCATCACCGATCTTGAACAACCGTTTCTTGGCCACGGCTAGATTATAGCTGCTAACCCCCAAAACCAGCACATCTTGAAGGCGATCTGCATAAATCTCTTGGACTCAGTCACTTCCGAAAATGCTCAACGAACTTCCGGGTGCGCCTGCGCTTTTCGTAAGCACCTGAGTCTCAAGATCTCTGCGCATCTCATCCTTCGTATGCGCCAGTTTTGAGGCTAACGAGGCCCGCGCTGTGTCCGTTGACGAATCACCAGCCGAACTGGAATGCCGTGAAGCTCCAACGCTTCGCGCAACCGGTTCTCCAGGTAGCGGCGGTAGGTGTCAGTTCGGTCCAACGTGCGGTTGGCAAAGAGCATGAAGGTAGGCGGTTTGGATGCCACTTGCGTTGCATAGTAAAGCCGCCAGGGCTTGCCCTTCTTTTGCGGTGCCTGGTGCCGGGACACCGCGCGGCTGAACAGCCGATTGACTTCACCGGTCGAGAGGGTTGTGCGGTACCGTGCCAGGCTTTCGTCCACCAACGGGAACAATCGATCCACATGGCGCCCGCTCGAGGCCGAAACGTTGACCCGCGGCGGCGACGCCAGCAACTCATCGATCCGCGGCCAGTCGTCCTCGAGATCCAATCGCTGTGTGTCGTCCACCAGATCCCACTTGTTGCAAACCACCACCACCGCACGGCCCATTTCCCAGGCACTGCCCGCAATCGCCATGTCGCCTGAGGTCAAGCCGTGGGCGGCGTCGATGACCAACAAAACCAGATCCGCGCGCTCCATTTGCCGCCGAGCAAAGAGCACCGCCAAGTCTTCCGCAGCTCCGGACACTTGCGACCGGCGCCGGATTCCCGCCGTGTCGACCAGCCGGTACGACCGTTCCCCCGCGCGCAGCACCGAGTCGATCGGATCCCGTGTGGTGCCGGCTTGTGGCGAAACCAAGGAGCGATCATGGCCAACCAACCGATTGAGCAAGGATGACTTGCCGACGTTGGGACGACCGACGATCGCAAGCGATGGAATGTCGGGGTCGACCACCTCCATCGGACGCGCGGGCAACCGCTCGGTGAGCACTGCATGAAGGTCATCGATACCAATGGCATGCTCAGCCGAGACCAAGACCACATCCTCGGACCCGAGCTGATAGAACTCACCGAATCCATCGCGAGCAGCATGGGTGTCGGCCTTGTTGACCACCACGGCAATCGGTATTTGAACCCGCCGGCGCACCGCGGCCATCACTTCCTGATCCGCCGGAACCAGCCCATCGCGTCCATCGACCAACATCAAAATGAGGTCACTCTCCTCGAGTGCGAGGAATACTTGCTCGCCAAGGCCCCACGGATCGTCGCCTGGAACCAGGCCGCCGGTATCGATTAGCTCGACCCGCAAGCCAGAGTCCAATGCAAAGCCACCCGTGATGCGATCACGGGTCACACCAGGTTGATCGTGAACAATCGCTTGCCGACGACCGACCAGACGGTTGAACAACGTCGATTTGCCGACATTTGGCCGGCCGACGATCGCTACGGTCGCAGCCCGCAGTAATTGGCCGGCCGCTGTGGGCTGGTTCGAATCAGTCACGAATTTGTCTCGGTCACTTGGCACCTAGAGGTCCGGCCGTTCGCTCGCCTATCCGGCGAGGATCGTTGGTTCCTGGCGAACGTTCAACTCACCAAACTTGTCGTCTAGTCGTCCAAAGGCTCGCTCTGGCGATAATAGACCAGCCAGGCTCCGTCGTTCTTTTTGACCTGGTACTGGACCCTAAACCGACTGTTCGGGTAGGACTGGAGGACGGTATTGGAACCCAGTGCTAGGCGATCGATATCCCACACCTCGGTGGTATTCACAAAGGCCGTCGTACGGCTGAGCGTGACCGTGTCGATCGTGAACTGTCCCAGTACAGGCTGCAGTCGCTCACCACGGTCGGTATTCTGCTCCAACTGCATGTTCAGCGTCGCTCGTTCCTTTTCGACTGCCATGCCGATCAAGAGATCCGTGTCGCCAGCCAAGTAGGCTTGACCCAAAGCCGGTAGGTAGGCCTCGAGCATTGCGGTCAATTCAACGCGTACCTGCTCCTCGTCGAGTTCGGCGACACCGCCACAAGCCACACAAAATGCGCTTGCGAGTAATCCAACGATCAGCCTGGCGGTGCGCCAGCCATTGCGATGCAGTGCAAACGTCGTCATCGTCATGGAGTCTACCTTGTTGGTCCTCGAGTCGCATGAAATCCCAGCACACCCATGCGCTGTGTTCGAGCTTTGTTCCCACCCGTTTGGACCGATCCGGCTCGCGGTTGGTTCCAAGAATCCCTGACTCCGTTTGCTGCGGAACCGTCCAAGGCAACACGTTCGTATTCGAATGCATTGACAGGCTCTGACCACTTCTCTAGACTCCGGCGGCGTAACCGGCAGGCGCATTCAACATGGGCGAAAGTGGCGGAATTGGTAGACGCGCAAGATTCAGGATCTTGTGTCCGCAAGGACGTGGGGGTTCGAGTCCCCCCTTTCGCACCACCCTCGCGGCCCTCCATGCGTAAGGCGCGATGAGTCAACGCGACGAAGTCTCGTCGCTGGCGATCAATCGACTCTCGGTCTATCTTCGCTGTCTACGCCAGCTCCACCGCGAAGGCGTCAGCCGGATCTCCTCCGCTGACATGGCGCGCCGGTTCCGGCTCTCCGCGACCCAGATCCGCAAGGATCTTGCCCATTTCGGCGAATTTGGGATCCGGGGCGTCGGCTATCAAGTGAGCGACCTCCAGCGTCGCCTCGAATCGCTCTTGGGCCTCGACCGAGAGCATCGGGCGGTGATCGTAGGTGGCGGCAACTTGGGGACAGCCTTGGCACGTTTTCCTGGTTTCAACTCACGTGCCTTCCGGGTGGTTGCGATCTTCGATATCGATGCCCGGAAAGTATCGGCTTCAGACGCCGCGCTACCACGTGTCTTGCACACCAGTGAGATTCGCCGAGTTGTGCCACAGCTCGAAGCACAGATCGGTATCCTCGCGGTGCCCGCCTCCGCAGCCCAGGAGAACTACGATGCTCTGGTGGAGGCCGGCATTCAGGCCGTGTTGAACTTCGCGCCCGTCCCGCTCGAGACCGACCCAAGGGTTCCTGCCAAGACCGTCGACCTGCTGATCTTCATGGAGGAACTCGCTTACTTCCTGCAGTAGTTGAGACGACAGTAGGCGAGACGACCGTCACCTCTACCGGTCGAGGTTGCCTAAGGGAAAAAGCGCGCTTACCCCTTGACGGTCCAGCCGCGTGCTTGGAGTAGCCGGCGGATCGCCTCGCGCTTGTCGCCTTGAATCTCGACGTGGCTCTCCCCGGCCTTGCCGCCGGTGCCACAGGCCTTCTTGAGCTCTCCGGCAAGCTCTTTGATGAACGACCGATTGCGCGGCAGCCCATCAACCACGGTGACCGTCTTTCCTCCCCGCCCTGACTTTTCGATCCTCAACTTCGCCACGATCTTCGCTGGCACGTCCTCGTCGAGGGTCGCGGAACATTTGCATTCCCGCGTCGGCCATCCACATTTGGGACAAACACTCGTTTCGGAAGAGAAGACGAGACGAGAATGGGACTTCGGGCGCATTGGTAGGCCTCAGGCGCAGTTTCCGTAATGAAACGGGCCTGTTTCCTGAGGCCCCCTTTCCAACCGTGCGTGCGAATTTCCCGCACACGGCTGACCGATGGTCTTCTCAAGTCGCATACGCAGCTCCCGGGTAGCGGATCGTGCCGAGCAGTTTATACAGGCCGTGCTCTTCGACGAAGCGCGTATATACATCTCGACGATCACCCGCACCCTCCACCGCGTGCGCGATGCCGGCGTCATCACTCAGGCGGAGCGGGACCAGCTCCAGGCGGCAGCGGTCAACTCCACCTGCGGCGAATCGCTGCACCGAATCTGGAGGCTGCTGCCGCTGCCGAGAGGCCGGGATCGCCTCGATCCCGGCCTCTCTCGATCACTGACACCGCGGGATGAAGAGCTGATACGACTTCGGCGAGCGAACCGGCGTCTTCGCCAAGAACGAGCCACCAGGCCGAGCCCTGTCGTCAGCCGGCCCACGCGGAGCGTTCCAGAAGCACGATGTCGCTCTCGCTTCGTTCGACCTGGACAAAGAAAATCGTCTTGCTGTTGGGGGTAACGGCCAACGTGTTCGGTGTATAGGGCCC
This sequence comes from Candidatus Multivoradales bacterium, assembly GCA_965250305.1. GTDB lineage: Bacteria > Acidobacteriota > Thermoanaerobaculia > Multivoradales > J023 > J023. Next base: position 95,560 of record CBDFNS010000021.1, read on the forward strand.
GTCCTGCATCCGACGGGAGGTTCGAATATCGGAACCTACTAACTGGACTGAGCGGAAGGCGGCTGCGCTTGGCGGGTGAGCGTCATTCCCTCACGTTTCACCTTTTTGTCACCTGTACGTCATGACTTTTCGGGTCGTTTCGCCGACTCTGGCCTACACGTACCAACCAGGAGATTTCACCATGGTCCCCAATCAGATTGTGCGCGCAGAACCACCACCGCATTCCCGCAGCCTCATTTTCTCTGGGCTCGTCGTCGGCCTCGCGATCGCAGCGAGTGTTGCCGCAACGCCGAACCTTGAGTTCTCTCCCAACAGCGTGCGCGCCGTGAGCGTAACACCGAGAGGCTGTTCGGTATTCTTCAGCGTTTCGCACGAGAAGGCACCGTGGACGGCCCGCGTCGTGCCAAGGGTGGAGCCGCTGGTCGACGAAGACGGTGACGGCGTCATCGACTACTTTCCGGGCACGGACTTGGTCGAAAAGTCGATCTGGGCCGTCGTGGATGCCACCAGCGGCGATGTCGCGGTGAGCGCGCCCACCGGCTATGAGCCCCAGGAGATCCTCGCCGATTCCTACGCGTTGTTCCCCAGCGGTAAGAAATTCGTCGACGCGCGCGAGCAACTGGATCTGTTGATCGTACGACCCGGTGTTGGGGCTTGGCACAGTCGGCTCCACGACGGTGGCACCGGTGATACGGGGCTGGGTTCCGACGGTCAAGTGATTGCCGCGGTCGATGCAATGGATCTGATCTGGTCCGCCACTGCCAAGCTGCCGCTACTCACAAGCGTACAGGGCGGCGATATCGTGATCGGCATCGATCCGATCGCCATGGTCTTTTATCGCCTCGAGATCGGGCTCGCTTCCGGTTCGTGAAAGCGCCTCGACCACTCTGCTGCCCGCGGCGCGGTACGGCGACGGGCTGATCGATCCGATCTACGTGACTCGGCCGGGTTCGGCGTGTCCGCAACACACGAGGCCGCAACACACCGAGGCCGACTCCGATCCAACGAATGCTGTCTACCGACAAGGACCAATCCATGCTCGAGACACTGACAAACGCTTACCGATCCGTCTACCCGGCGCTCATCACCACGTTGCTCCTGCTGGCGACGACGCCGCTCGCCGCCCTCCATCCCAACCATCCGCTCGGCTTCGACCCCGAGCGCGACAACGAATCCAGCGCGATCGGAATCGATAGCGTCGACCTCTTTTCGGGCAGTTTGAGCCTGAGTATTCCGATCGGACGGTTCACCCTCAACTACAGCAGCAACGTCTGGCGGTATCGGGAGATCCTGGTCGATGAAGAAGTGAAGATCGAGTCCTTCCCCGACCGGCGGGTCAACGCGGGCCTCGGCTGGCATCTCGGATGGGGCGAGGTCTACCACTGGGATCACGCCCTCAATGACACCGGCCGCTGGCTCTACATCGGCCCGGACGGTGCCCATCACGTTTTCTACCGAACGCTTCACAAAGACGACGATCCCGCCTTGGACTCCGATGAAGTCTTCTATACCCGGGACGGCTCCTATCTTCGGATGCACCAACCCAACAACTTTTACGTCGACATCACGGCTCCCGAAGGCACGACCCGGCGTTTCGACAGCGGCACGGGGGGCCTCCAGAGCACCTACTTCTTGCAGAAGATCTGGTCGCCGTTCAGCTCGGCCGAGGATCCGGACCTGCTCGTCGAGTACGACCGTGAGACGAACGGCAGCATCATCGGCCTCGAGCGGACCGTGACCGATCGCCACGGCCGCACGCACGTCGTGCATTTCACCGACCAGTATGCCCACCTCACTCAAGTGGTGACGCAGGTTGACCTCGAAGGCTTTGCCGGTCAGCGCATGCAGTACAACTTCTTCTACGACTACATTCCGGTCAATCGGAGCTGCAAAGACGACTACACGGACAATGAGAATCGCATCTCGATCCCGCACTTGCGCGAGGTCACTTTGCCCGACGGAACGGCGTATTCCATGAAAGAGGGTTCCGAGCTCTTGTACTACAACGTTTGCAAGAACGAACAGAACGTGAACATCGACGACGTAACCGGCGTGCTCAAGGGCATCGTCCTCCCCAATGGCGGCAAGATCCGGTGGTCGTTCCAAGAGTACGAATTTCCGCCGGGCGGCACCAACTCAGTTTTCAACACGTCGGCAGGTGTCGAGCACCGCCGGCTCCTGCTCGCCAACGATGCCGAACTCGGCAGCTGGCGCTACAAGACGTCGACCTTCAGTCCCGGCGCTGGCTTGGATCCGGAGGTCCACACCGAAGTCTCGGTGCTGCCCGAAGGCGACTGCACCAAGCACTTCTTCGACGCTCGGTACTGGGTCACGCCTTCCCAGACCAAGGGCTGGGAGTACGGTCTTCCCTTCGTATACAGCCAGTCGTCCGGTGGCCGCTACCTCTCGACGCAGACGTGGACCGCGACCGCCGGCAACGGATCGTGCTCGGGCGAGCATCTACGCTCCCGGTACCTCCAGTACCGCCACGACCCGCCGCCAGGCGAAGCGCCATCGGGCACGAATGGGGTTACGCTGGCCGATTTCTACAACACCAACCGGAGCGTCGACGCGGTGCGTTACGTCTACCACGACGACAACGACAACTACGCCGACCTCGAGGAGAGTGACTACGACGGGCTGGGCCAATCTCGACGATCGATCGAGACCGGCACCTTCCGCCTCGGCACGACCACGGACGAGCGCCGCGAGACCTTCATGAACTACAACACGGTCAGCGGCACCTACCCGGGGAGTTACCAGCAGCCCGGGCCCTTCGACCCCTGGATCTTCGGTATCTACGACTACACGACGATTACCGAAGATGAAGCGCTGGGTGAATCCACCATGCGCATCGAAGCCCATTTTGAGCCGGATACTGGCTTCTTGACGTGCACCCGGGTTTTGGCCTCCGGTACCAGCCGTAGCGCCAACGACCTGCTCGCCGTCCATGAGCGCGATCCGCTCGACCCCGAAGGCTCGAGGCGCGACGTCAAGCGCTACGGCGGCGATACCCAAACCCTTTCGACGGCGGGCACGGAATGTGGCACCGTACCGAGTGAGCCCGCCTATTGGGACCACCACGATTACCAGTTCGGCAAGTTGGTCCAAACGACGCCACGACATCCGGACGGCACCGACGGCCCGTTCCCGACCTACGATGTCGATCTCGACCCGTCCACCGGCCGGATCGTTGGCCAAAGGGACCGTGCCGGCTACGAGACGACCTTCGACTACGATGACGCTGGCCGCCTCCGTTCGGTCATACCGCAGGACGGCGCTCGGGTTGAGTACGACTACATCAATGCCGCGGCGGCGATGCCATCGAAACGAATCGTCCGATTCGAGACGAATGGTGGCGTCGAGATCACCCGCGGCGAGACGTTCTACGACGACTTCGGCCGTCCGCGCTTGCAGCGGCGATTGTTGCCCGACGACACCTTCTCGGAACGCGAGACCAATATCAACGGCCGTGGCTGGACCACCTCGGTCTCGCAATGGGGCGATCTCGCCAAGGTAACCGAATACCACAATTTCGACCCCTTCGGCCGCGCCGGCACCATTCGACCGCCGGAAGGCGCCGACCACGACGTCCGTATCACCCGCCTCGGCGAACGTGAGGTGATCACCGAGATCAAGCGGATGCTGGCGGGCGGTGAGGCCTATGTGTCGAGAGTGATCGAGCTCGATCGCTACCAGCGGCTGCGTGTGCTAACTGAGCTCTCCGGCTCGTCCAACCCCGGGCCGGAGGCGACCTCTACCTTCTACGACTACGATGTCGGCGGCCGCGTGACGCGACTCAGGACCGGCGCTGGCGCCGTTCAGACCCGCAGCTTCACCCACGATAACCGCGGTTTCATGCTGACGGAAACCCACCCGGAAGTCGGTGCCACCGGCAACGGCACGATCTCCTACCATGACTACGACGCGGCTGGCCTACCGCACCGAAAGGTCAACGGGCCCAACGATTTTGGCTACACCTATGACTTCATAGGCCGCCGTATCACCATTCTCGACCGAAACCGAGGCAACCGCTTGCTGACCCACTTCCGGTGGGACAGTGCGATCGGATTCGGTAAGGGCAGCCTGCACTACGCGATGGCCTACAACTATCTGGACCTGCCGTGGAACACCACCGGCGAAGAGACCGTGAAAGTGCGGCAGGTGTTCCGCTTTGAGGGCATCGGCGGCAGCGTTTCGCGTAAGGACACCAAGGTGTACTGGAGCCTCGATGACGTCAACTTTCGGCAGTCATTCGCCTTCGACGACCTCGGCAATCCGACGACCCTGACCTATCCACGCTGCGTTGCGCCGGCGGATTGCTTCAACAGCCCGGCGGGTGCCGTCCGCACGGTTGGCTACACCTACACCAAGGGCTGGCTGACCGCCGTACCCGAGTGGGCCACGCAGATCGACTACCTGGCCAGCGGCCTCCCGGGCTCGGTTCATCACGCCAACGGCGTGGTCGATCACTTCACGCCCGATCCGAGCTTCACCCGACGGCCGATTCGCTTGCACACCACCGGCGTTCAACCGGCCGCTGACAACTTCGATACCGGCACCATGCTCTATGACGGTGCCGGCTCTCTCACAGCGATCGGCAACGACAGCTATGCCTACGACAAGGCGGGCCGGCTGGCCCTGGCGTCACTCGGCGGTAGCGGGCAGCAGACCTACAGCTACGACCGCTTCGGCAACCGGACCGGTGTTTTCAACAACAACACCGCGGCACCGCTGGCTGTCGACTCGGCCACCAACCGGTTCGTCACCACGCCGTTCATCCGCTACGACCAGGCTGGCAATCTCGAAAACTACTACCAATACGCGTGGCGCTACGACCCGTTCGATCGGGTCGTAACGCAGAATCACATGCGCTATGTGTACGACGCCTTTGGCGAGCGCGCCCTATCGATCACCAATGCCGGTCTCGGCGAGCAGCACATCCGCTTCCATCTTCGCGACTACGGCCACCGCCGAATGGCGACCTTCGACAAGCACAACAGTACCTGGACCCGTGATCGGGACTACGTCTACGCCAGTACCCGCATGCTCGCCTCGAGCCAAGCCGGAGCGGCCGAGGCGGAGCATTTCCATCTCGACCATCTCGGCAGCACGCGCCTCACGACGCTCGCCAGCGGCAGTCCGAAACACGCGTTCTCCTACCTGCCCTACGGCCACGAGACGTCCGAGATCCGTGACGACAGCGTGTTGTTCACCGGTCACGAGCGCGACTTCTCGACCGGCGCCGACTACATGCATGCGCGCCACTATCACGCCGAGCTCGGCCGCTTCTTGAGCATCGACCAAAATCGGGGTGGCTTCGGCCAGCCGCAGTCGCACAACCGATATGCCTACGTCAGTGGCAACCCGGTCAATGACTTCGATCCCAACGGCAAGGACGGCGCCGCTAGGATAGCGATCGATGAAGGAGCCAGACGCGTGTTGGCGGGTGACCGCAGGAGGACAGGCTATTGGCAAGACCGCACGTTGCAGAAATATGGCACCCTTGCCGTGGTCGGGGGCGCAACCTACTCACTAGCCTGGCTGTGGGGAGCCGAAGCCGCGGCGGCCGTCGCCACTGCGATCTGGAAAAACGCCTTGTGGGGTGGCGGCCTCGCGGCCGCCACAAGCGCTGGCAAGACCAAGCTGACAGATGGCGGCGACTACTCAAATGTCATTCCCGACGCGTTGGATGGGTTCTTCAAAGGTGCCGCGTTGGGTGGTCTTGATAAGATCAAGTCCGACAAAATCAAGAGGATCGCCTCGGCCACAGGGGATCTATACATCGTTGGGCCGATCCTGCAGAGAAAGGAAGAGAAGAAGCCCGCCGACCCAACCCCAGCGGGCGACGCGCCTCCCGGCGATACGCCGCCAACGAGTCCGACCGACCCATTCCCCGGTATGCCGAGTCCGGGTATCCCCTTCTGTCAGGCCCCTGCCTACTTGTGCGCCGGCGACGGCGATTTTGACCTCTTTCCCTTACACAAGGAACCTTGTGTCCCCGTCGACAGGTACCAGTGATGCTGGGTTTCCGGGCTTGAAGTTTCCGAGCACGATTCACCGAGACGCGTCTGTAACCTCCCTTCGGTGTCCGACAAGCCGACCGCGGAGGCGTGGCGGCCCGGGCGTGACCGCGCCAAACTCGTTGCTCGTTGGGGGTCGGTGTGGCGAGGTCTTGCATGAAGCCCGACCGACCTCCAACGAGAACACCGTTGAACGTGATCAGGAGGTCGGTCCGTGAGGTATCCATATCGAAGTAGGGTCTTCATCCTTGCCAGCTTCTTCAGGTGCAGCTACTTCAGGTGCCACACCGTAGCGAACTCGGGGCCGTCAGATCCGATCCTGGAACCCCAAATTCGCTTGCCCAAGCCGGCTCGCGGTGGCATATTGGACATATGACCCGCACAGAGATCGAAACCCAAGCCCTCAGCCTTTCGGAAAAGGAGCGCGCGGCGCTCGCAAGCCGCCTGGCGGCAAGCCTTGAGGACCCGCGCGATCTCGGTGAATTCTACGACACCTATAAGGCGAAACTCGAAGCATGGCGCCAACGGCTGGAAGCCGAGGCCCTCGCCTGGTTCGACGGCGATGCGCGAGAACTCACGGATTCCGATTGGAAACGCATCATGTCGGCCGAGCGGAATGATGAGGAACTTGACCGTCCCATGGGCATGGGTATGCCGCCCGAATGGTCAGGGCGGTCGCTCCGCGAGTTCCACCAGACAATGGCCAAGCACACCACACATGACGGCGAAAGGCTTCCGCCTACAGCCTGCGGCAGAGCAGACCCTTATCCAGATCTACGACTACACCCTGTACCAGCACAGTGCCGCGCAGGCCAAGGAGTACCTCACAGGACTCCGCCACCACTTCGAGAAGATCGCTGGCATGCCGAGACTCTACGGCCGGCCGATCAACCCCGGCTCACCGGTGCTGAAAGCGCTCTACGGCTCGAACAAGCGACCGCACACCGACTTCATCAGTCACCGAGCCAGTCCGGGATTCTTCTCATGTCCCCCAGCTCTACCGCTGCGGTCCAATCCGAGAAACGAGCCACGGAACTACGTGGGACGCGACACCAAGCGCGAGGTGAAGGAATTCTTGTGGGCAGCAGCGAGCATCTGACTGGTACCCCTCGAGACGACAAGGTTCTCTCTGCGGATTTCGATTGCCTCGGATTCCACCCATCGGTCGCCATCAACCCCGCATCGACGGCGGTAGTCAAAATCAGATTTTGGTTTCAAGATCGATTGCCTTTGCCTGCTTGGTTGAAGGCTCAGGGTTGCGGCCAGCAGTTGCAACCCTCCGGTTTTCTGCTTTACGAGGTGCTGCTTTACGAGGTGCCACCCGAATCATCGACTTGCGCACCTCATGAAGGGGCTCTCACTCTACCCTGGGCAGCTTCGCGGAGCCGCCCCACAGCAAGGCTGTGACCTTCCCTGCCTCGTCCCTTTCAGCCGCGATCGTCGTGTAGAGCTGGCGATAGAAGAATGTGTCTTTGCCGGTTGCTTCCAATGGTAGGAAGGCACCGTTACGGCCTCGCAGAACGAGGCCGTCGCCACCTAGCGCCACCTCGACGGTGTTCCCGGGGAAGATTTCGAATCGTCCCACGTACGGGGCAAGCTCGTCTTGCGAAAGAGCAATCGCGGGCCGCTCCGCCGGCCCGGTCACCAGCTCGCCGAAGACGGTCGCTGCTGCGGCCGCGCCGAGGGCTGCAACTGAGTCGGACTCAATATTGCTCAGCACTACGATGCAGACTCCGCTGTCTGGATAGGCTCGTAGATGAGCGCTGAACCCAGGGTTCCTACCCGTCTGCTCGACCCATCGCCGTTTGCCCTTCTGGCGCACGCCCCATCCGTAGCTCGCGTTGGTCGATTCGGTGTTCGAGAATTCAGAATTGAACGAACCGCACCAACCCAGCAAGTCACTCGCTGTCGACTTCAACGATCCAGCACCGACCAGCATCGAAGGATCGTAGGGCGGTGAGGGCTCGATTCTGTCGCGGCCGTAGGCGGGTGAGTAGCCAACGGCATCGGCGTCGTTCGAGTACAGGCTCGTCTCTTTCAGACTGGCGGCAGGAAAAATTTCCTGGTGTAAGTATTCGTGGTAACTCTGCTCCGCTACTTGCTCAATGACCGCAGCCAGCAGGGCGTAGCCCGAATTGCTATAGGCGGAGGCTGAGCCGGGCGCGAAGTCGAGTTGCTGGCTGGCCAGCCAGGCGATAATTTCTTCGGTCGAGGTTTGGCGAGAAGAGTAGGCGCTCACGTCAGGCAAAGACCAATAGTCCGGCACCCCTGACTGGTGGCCGAGTAGATGGAGAAGAGTTATCCGGTCGCCGTCGGGAAAGTCTGGAAGAAAATCAGATAGAGGATCATCGAGCGACAACCGACCTTGGCTCGCGAGACGGCGAATCGCCGCGGCGGTGAAGGTCTTTGAAATCGAAGCCACATGGAAGCTGGTGTGCTCATCGTGCGCCGTCGAGCTTTGGAAATCGCTGAATCCGACAGTCGCTTTGCCGATCATCCTGCCGCCTCGAGCGACGGCGACAATGCCTGAGAAATCTCGGTTGGCGAAGAACGGTTCGGCAATCTTCTGCAACCGGTTGTCGAGGCCCGGCTCGATCACTTCAGCGGCGTCAGGTTGGCAGCCGAAGAGAGCGACCATCACCAGGCCGAGGGCCAGCGTCTTGAATTCTCTGTTCATCGCTTCTTTTCTCGTCTGGGCGCCGTCGGGGGGATGCTCTGGTAGGACACAGCGATTGCCACCAGCTCCTGTTTGAAGCTGCTCAGCGTCTGCTCGAGAGCGCCCGGATTGGGAGCTGGTTTGAGGATCAGGGCCTCGCGACAGGTGGCGGCCAGGACCGCGATGACCATGCTCACTGCTTTGTCGGGATTCGTAATGGCGAATCTCGCTGCCGTCACCCAAGACCAGATCGGTGGCCTGGCGATAGATGCTTCCCAAGTTTTCGCCGAAGGCGCCGTCGAATTCCTTGGGTTGGGCCCAAAATCGGAGCAGTAACGTTCGCAACAGACCATGATTGGCGCGCATCCAGTCAGCTACCACTTTCGACAAGTGCCGACAACCGCTCGGCTAGGGATTGCCGTCGGACAACGGACTCGAAATATCTCCCGAAGTGCTCGTTCCGACTTCTCTTCGTAGCGCTCGTGAAGCACCAGCAGAAGGGCATCCTTGGATTTGAAGCGGGCATAGAAGCCACCAACGGACATGCCAACCCGCCGGGCAATGGTGGTGATTGAGATCTTCTCCCAGGAGAACTCATCCAAGAGATCGAGTGCTGCGTCCAACAGACGCTGCAGGGACTCTCTGCTTCGTGCTTGATGTGCTACGTGGAGGAGCATGAGCAGTCGACTTGTCGATCGGCGATCTTCGTAACGCGTATCCGAATTCGCAGAATATGAACATCTCCGCTGAGAGTCAAGTCGTGCATCTCCAAACCTCGTCTGCCCAAATAGGTGCCCGTCTTCTTCAGGTGCGTCTTCTTCAGGTGCCGTCTTCATCAGGGTCGCGGTAGGACGGCCCGTCGCCGGGCCGCCCCCGCACAGATCCCAGCGTGCAGGACTATTGCACTGGGCTCCTGCCTCGGGTAGTGACGCACAGGCGCTCGTTGGGGTAGGGATGGGTGATGCGCGGCTGGGGTAGTCGTGGCCTTGCGAGTCGGCAGAAGCGCTTCCATGGGAGGTTGTGTTTTTGGCTGCGTCGCCGAAGCGCTCGCCACCAGTGCCACAGTATCTCGTGGTGGAAGACGCGTAGAGCTTGGATGTTGCGAGGCACGCCATAGTACTGGTAGTGCCCGCGCAGGACCGAGCTCACCCACCGCCTCTGGTATGCCAGCTTCTGGTGTCGACGTCGCTTCAGCTCGATCTTCATCGACTTCAGCTTGGCCGTCAGTCGCTGGCGCATCGTGTGTCGGCGGACGATGAAGTACCCCCTACGGTCCATGCGACTTCATCATGTGCCACACGAGTATTGAAGGAGAGTCAATTTCGTTTGCAGAGTCAAAGGCCTCGCCAGCTTGATCGATGGTGAATCGTCTCAATCGAGTGCGGTAGACACGCGATCACCCCCCGATTCGGGTCAACCCTTTGGTTTCTGGACGCCGAACGCCCGCGAGAAGCGGGCGTTTCGGATGTCCGAGCATGCCTCGCCGCGCGGTGGTTAGGGACCAACGCGTAGCGAACGACGAAGCGAGGCCAGACTGCTATCCAGGCTCGAGCCACAACGGCTCGACGAACGGTTGCGCCGGTGGAAAGCTGTTCTCGGGGAAAGCAACGCCAATGTCACCATCTACCAGCCGTTCGGCAGCGATGCGATACGCGACGAGGAATTCCCGGTAGGCCGCGACGAGCCGCTCCCGGACCTTTCTCGCGAAGGCGTGGAAGCGTGGCCGTGGCGACCGGTGCCCAGGCTTGGGTCGTTCGTGCGGATGCCGACGCCGGACCCACTCGGCGCCCTTGGGAACGGTCTCGGCCTTCCGGTGACGCGCAATCGTCTCGCGCTCGATGTCATCGACCATCTCGGCGACGCGGGCACGGTACGCATCGGGGTCGAGGTGGCGCCAGCAGGGCAGGGGATCGAGCGTCAGCTCGACGTCTTCCGTGAAGTCGGCTTCGGTCACGTCTTCGCCGCGTTGCTTGGCGCCCCACATCTCCTTGCGCTTGATCCAGATCCCTTTCATGGTCCGGCCCTCGATCATCGCCCGCGACGAGTGGACGCCGGGCCAATCGGTGGGCGCGAGGACGAGATTCTCTTTCGTGCCCTGTTCGAGGAGGTAACGAAGCCTGGCGAACTGGGCTTGTGGCTCATCCGACACCGGGATCGACGCGTAGCGCCGCGGGAACATCGTCCCCTTCCAATCGTGAAGCCGGCCGGCTTCTTTCGAGAGGTTGCCGTTCACCAGACGCATGAAATCAGCCATTTGCTTGGTCGAAGCTGGTGACGCAAGAAGGTGAATATGGCTGCTCATCGCTACGACAGCATGCACCCGCATGCCGGTGGACTCTTGGCAGTGGGCCAGCACGCCAACGACGAGTTGATTGAGCCGAGACCCAGGCCGCAGCAGGTAGCGTCGTTGGATGGTGCGCACCGTCACCTCGACGAGCGTCCCTGGCGACGGCAAGTATCGAATATCGCGACCCATGACTACTCGATCCGCCGATCCAACGACCGATACTGAATCGCCTCGGCAACGTGCGTGCTCTTGATGGCATCACTCGCGGCCAGATCGGCAATGGTCCGAGAAACCTTGAGCACACGGGTCACCGCGCGCGCCGACAATCGCAAGCGCTCGAACGCTGCATCGAGCAACTTTCGCGCATCCGGTTCGAGGTGGCAGAACCGCCGCAGGTCATCGCCTTCGAGTGTCGCGTTGGTAGACGTTTCCAAGTCGGATCCGAACCGACGCCGCTGGCGCTGCCGGGCCGCCGCAACCCGCTCCGCCACCACCAACGTCCCTTCAGCAGGCCGCTGGCGCAACTCCTTGAGCGTCACGGAAGGAACCTCGACATGAAGATCAATGCGATCCAGCAACGGGCCCGACACACGGGCCCGGTATCGCTCCACCAACGGTGGTGGACACCGACACGGATTGCGGACGTCGCCTCGATGCCCGCAAGGACATGGATTCATAGAAGCGAGCAAAGAAAATCGTGCTGGAAACGTGAGGCTGGCCCGCGTTCGCACGACCGTTACACGCCCTTCTTCGAGAGGCTGGCGGAGCGACTCGAGCGCGTCGCGCCGGAATTCAGGCAGCTCATCCAGAAAAAGAACGCCTCCATGAGCGAGACTGACTTCCCCTGGGCGCGGAATCGAGCCACCACCCACCATGCCCGCTGCGCTGATTCCGGGATGAGGACTGCGAAAGGGTCGATGGTGCAGGAGACTCGAAGGAGGCTCCTCGGCAACCAACGAGTGAATCTTGGTAACGGCAATCGACTCGGCGAGATTCAATGCCGGCAAGATGCCCGGTAACCGCCGGGCGAGCATGGTCTTGCCGGCGCCAGGCGGCCCAATGAGCAAGAGGTTGTGGCCACCCGCCGCTGCGACCTCGAGCGCGCGCTTGGCCACTTCTTGACCCCGAACGTCCGAAAGATCGGGTACGTCGACAGTTCCCGAAGGCACCGTGGCAGAACACGCTGGCGCTGCCACCGCATGGCCGAGCACATGTTCAACGACCTGAGCCAGACCGGTCGCTGGCACGATGGGCAACCGACCAAGCGCTGCGGCTTCACCAGCGTTTGCGGCAGGCAGGATCAATTCGTTGGCGCCCAATCGGTGGGCCAGGTCGGCGAGGGCGAGGCCACCTCGGACCGGGCGAACGGTTCCGTCGAGTCCAAGCTCGCCACATACGACCCGACCCTCGAGCGCCTCCTGTGGCAATTGGTCGAGTGCCACCAAGAGTGCCAATGCAATCGCCAAGTCGAGGTGATTCCCCTCCTTGCGGAGATCTGCGGGGGCCAGATTGACGACCACCGAGCGGGGTGGAAACTCAAAGCCACTGTTCTTGATCGCTGAACGAACTCGTTCCCGACTCTCGCGAATCGACGCGTCGGGGAGGCCAACGATCTGCGTTTGCGGCAGACCATTGTGAGCATCGACTTCTACTTGCACGGCCCGCGCGTCGACGCCCCAAGGCGTGGCCGTGGTGATTCTCGCTAACATCTCACCCAATCAAGACGGTGACGCGACGATCAATCTTTCACCGCAGCGAAATTTTCACGCCGGGGCTAGTATGGGAGCATGCTTCAGTCGGCCCGCCCGCCCGAAAACACCCACGCCGTGGCGCGCAGCGCACCACGCATCGTCTTGCTGGCTGTATTCGCCTTGGCCTTGGTGACGTTGTCCAGGTGCAGCCCCGCACCTGCCCGAACAGCCCGTCATCTGATTCTCGTCACGGTCGACACGCTCCGGGCCGACCACGTTGGCGCGTACGGCAGCGACGTGCCGACTCCCGCCATCGACCGGCTGGCAGCCACCGGTGCCACGCTCGAGCAGGTGACCGCCCACGTGCCGCTGACGCGGCCATCCCACGTCGCCCTCTTGACCGGACACCTCCCCACCAAGACCGGCATCCGCGACAACGTCTCCCCTACCGGCCCCGCTGCCACCCCGATGCTCGCCGAAGTCTTGCGCGATGCTGGATTCACCACCGGCGGCTTCGTTTCATCGGTCGTGGTGTCCGCCCACGGCGGGTTCGACCGCGGCTTCGACACCTTTTCCGGCGACTTCGATGCCAGTGGCGACGACCCGAGCTTCCTCGACAGCGCCTACCGACGTGGAGACGAGACTTTGGCCGAGGCGGTCGCTTGGCTCCGGGAGCATTCGGCTGATGATCGGATCTTTCTGTGGCTCCATCTCTACGACCCCCATGACCCCTACGAGCCCCCAGAACCCTTCGCGTCCCAGTTTCCCGATCGACCCTATGCCGGTGAGGTCGCATTCGCGGATTCGCTGATCGACCAACTCGATGAAGCCCTGGAGTCCATCGGCCTGCGTAACGACGCCCTGGTGACGGTCACTTCCGACCATGGCGAGGGGTTGGGCGACCATGGCGAGCTCTTGCATGGCTTCTTTGCCTACGAGTCAACGCTCCACGTACCGCTGATAATGAGCGGACCCGGCGTGTCGCAGGGTGTACGCATTGCCCGACCAAGCGGCCTCGTTGACCTCTTCCCAACCCTTCTGACACTCCTCGGCCTTCCAGCGCCTGAAGCCCCTAGCGATGGGATTGACCTCGCAGCCGCGGTGGGTGGCGGTCCCGCGCCACCACCCACGCCGGTCTACGCGGAATCGTTGGTGCCCCTCCTTCATTTCGGTTGGAGTGATTTGCGGGTGGTTCGCAATGGCCAATACAAGTACATCCAGGCGCCTCGACCCGAGCTTTATGACCTCGACGCCGATCCTCACGAGCTGAGCAACGTCATCGACGACGCCAGGCCCGCGGCCCGCACGGCCATTGAGACACTCGCAGGCTTCATCGATGATGAGCGCGCTGCGATACATGAGTCGGCCATCGGTCCCGTTCCGGCAGCGCTCCTCGAGCAGCTCGGCGCGCTCGGCTACGTGGGTGGCAGCACCGCCGACACTGCAACCCCGGGTGCCGACCCCAAAGACAAGATCGAGGCGTTTCGACGCGCCAGCGACACCATGCGTGCCGGCCTGCGTCACCTTCATGCGGGCGAGCCAACCGATGCCGCCATCGCCTTTCAGAATCTACTCGACAACGGGATCGCCAGCGCGGAAATTCACCTCTATCTGGGCCGCGCCCTGCTCAGCCTGGGTCGCAACGCTGGCGCTGCCGCCCACTTCGCGGAAACGACCTTGCGAGCACCGAACCATGTTGGCGCCTGGCTCGGCCTGGCTGAGGCACGGGCCCAGCTCGACGACGCCAACGGCGCGCTTCAGGCCTTGCGAGACGGTCAGGCGGCACTCGCCGATCCCACAGCGCTCCAGGTCCAAGAGGGCCGCCTCCTGCGACTCCTCGGTGACCACCAAGGCGCGCGTGCCGTGCTCGAAAAGGTCGTCGCGCGCGATGCCGCCCACGCCCATGCTCATGCCATGCTTGGCGAGGTGATGCGCGACCTGGACCAGCTCGATGCAGCCGTAGCGCACCTGCGCACCGCAGTCGACATCGCACCGGATGCTGCCGCCTACTGGAACGCCCTCGGTATGACTCTGGGAGGTGCTGGCAACCTTGCCGACGCCGAGCCAGCATTCGAGAAGGCCTGTCGGCTGAACCCCGAGAACCACCGCTACGCCTACAACCTCGGCCTCTTGCTCCTCCGACTCGATCGCCCCGACGAGGCGAAACCTCAGTTCGAGAAAGCGCTGGCGATCGAACCGGGGTTCACGCCTGCCCGGGAGCAGCTCGAAGCCTTAGCCACAAGATCGTCCGACGAAGTCGAACTAGAAGCTGTTGGGAATCTTGTAGCGGCCGGACCCCGTGCCGGCCGTCTCTTGACAAGGATCCCTGTGCAGCGGCCGGACCCCGTGCCGGCCGGGCACACCAATACAAAGACGGCCGCCAGGGGCGACGGCCGCTACGGAAGAACATGGACGCGTGCTTGCTAGAACCGCAGCTTGGCGCCGAGCTGCACCCGTCGCGGATTGATGAAGCCAGCCGGTAGGTTGAACACCGACGACGTTACGAAGGAACTTCGCACCGTCTGCTCGGCATCGTCATTCAAGAGATTGAAAACATCGGCGCTGAGCGCAAACTCGAGATCATTGCCGAAGGAGAAACTCTTCTCCAACCGAACATCAATCAAATTGACCGACGACAGACGGCCCGAAGCACCGCGTTCCTCGAGCAAGATAGTCGATGCAAAGTTGGTCAGGCTTCCGGGTGTCCGAATACGCCGTACCAGATTCGCGCCACTGCGCGACGAGAGATTGACTGCAGCGACAAAGTCCTTCGGTAGCTGGTAGACCAACTGTGCTTTGAACTGCCACGGAACGTCGCCGCGCAACCGCCCGCCACTGTTGACAAAGTCGTTGGGGTTGCGGCCAAAGTTGCGGAATTGGAGGCCGCCACGTTGCTGCACGCTGGGACCACCCAAGCTGTCCGGCGTTCGACCCTCCGACTGCAACCAGGTCAAAGAAGCGTTGAGCGACCATTTGTTGCGCATCGGTTTGATCAAGCCCAAACTCGCGGCATAGATTTCGGTGTCCATTTCGGGCCGGTTGGTGATCCGGAACACCAGGTCACCTCGGTCGCTGAGCAAACGGTTGACTGGAATCTCGTTGCCGTTGTCGGGATCAACGAAGATCACCGTGTCAAACGTGCCGTTGAGTGCCTCCCAAGCACCGAAATCGCGACCCCGTTTATGAACCAGGTTGAGGTTCAGCCCCATGCTGTTACCAATCTGACGTTCGAAGCTGAGGATGAACTGGTCGGTATGGGGACTCTCGTAGTTGGGATCGACCAACAGGTTGGTGTTGTCGGTGATTTGATTCAGCGTGATGAACGTACCGTCGGTCTCGGCAAAGCCGGCGAAGATTGGCTTGATCGAAGGCCCGATCACATTGGCAAACTCGCCGGTGGTAATGGCCCGGTGATACCGGCCTATATGGCCCTTGAGGACCGTCCGGCCGTCGTCGGTGAGCTGGACGTTGAAACCGAGCCGCGGCGAGATGTACTCCCAGGTATAGAAGTCTGCGCGCGGAAAACGAACCCCGGTTGGTTGCAGATTGACATCGAGTTCGTCTTGGGCCTTGGCAAAGGCCTCGTTGCGATCGTAGCGAACGCCGAGATTCAGCGTGAACCGATCATTCACCCGCCACGTGTCATCCACGAAGACACCAATGCCTTCAGCGTTGCCACTGTAGCTGAAGGGTGTCCGCGAGTAACCGTAGCCGTATTGAACACCACCAGACTCGTACAGCAAGATGAGGTCGTTGTAACCGTAGACGCCACCCGCTTCCGATTCGTTGTACTGGACACCGAAGCGGAAATCGTGGTCGCCATTCAGGAAGTCATCCGCCAAGTGAGAGACTTTGGCCGAAATGGTGGTGCGCTCGGGACCAAGATCGTAGAAATAGTAGTGCCCGCCGTCGATGAAGCCGGTATCGAGGTCCAGGAATCGTGGTTCCTGCAGCGGTCGGCTGGAATCGGCCGGGCCAAGAAAGACGTCACCGTAGAAACCGGTAAAGCGAACCTCGAGGAAGGTCTTGTCAGACAAAATGCCGGTGTAGCCGATACCCGGCGTGGGCGTCTTGCCTTCACGGGCAAACGCGGTGCTTGGCGCGGCGTCTTGTCCAAGGCCACTACCCGCAAGGGAATCGTCTTGGTGATAGGTCAGCTGGAGGTTGTGCTTGGGATTGAGCTGAAAGTTGATCTTGGCGAAATACCGATCGAACTCGTTCGCGGTGACCGCGAACGGGCCAAGACTGGGGTCCGAGCCCACTGTCAAGAAGTCGTCTTCTTGGTGCTGGTAAGACGCAAAGAACCACACCTTGTCTTGCGAGATTGGCCCGCCGATCTGCACGCTGTAGTCGGTGTACTCTTCGCGTTTCCACGGGAAGCCACCGTCTTCCTCGGTGGTGGTGTTGCCACTCGCAAGGCTGTCGGTCTGCGAGTAGAAACCCACATCACCGTGAAATTGGTTGCCGCCTTGACGTGTGACGATGTTGTAGACCGCGCCCGTCAGGTTGCCGTATTCCGCCGGCGCGCCCAACGACAGCACCTCGATCTCTTCGATGGCATCGATGTTCGGCTGGGCCAACTGCTCGTTGAAGAAGTTGTCGTTGACGTCTGCACCGTCGAGCTGGAACGAATTCTCGTCGTACGACGAGCCGTACACCATCGTTCGCCGGCTTTGATCACCACCACGCACCGAACCCGGCGCCGCGGCAACGAGGTCGTTGAAGCTTTGCCGCTGGACCGGAGCTGTTTCGACCCAAGCCCGATCGTAGTTTGCACCGACCTCGTTCGACTCGGTATCGACCACCGGCGCTTCCGCGGTGACGGTAATCGCTTCGGTCAGCTCACCGAGAGACAACGTCACGTCTTCGTCGGTGGTGGCGCCCAGTTTCACCCGAACACCTTCGCGGTTCTGTGGTTGAAAGCCATCAAGCGAGTAACTCAGATTGTACGAGCCTGGGGGCAAACCGATGAACCGGTAGGCGCCGTTCTCACGCGTTACCGCGGTGCGTGCGCCAATGACGGCTTCACCCTCGAGGGAAATGACGACCCCTGGGAGCAATCCCCCTGAGCCATCCCGAACCGTACCCGAGATCTGACCGGTAATGCGCTGAGCCGCCACCGGTGAAACGCAGAGCAGCACCGCCATGAAGGCCACCAGACCTACTGTGACGATGGTGAAGCGCCTTGTCGTAAACCGTCTCATCTCAACCTCCTTGGTGTCGTGAGATCCGATCCCGGGATAGGTCGGGTAGACCCACGCCGCAGGCCCAATACCGATACGGCACACAGAAACGTCCCAGGGTTCGCGAACGACCCGGCGGGATCGAGCGTGCCTCGAAGTCGCACAAAAACTTTACAGAATCTATACCAGAGTGCAGGGCCCCACAAGCACATCGAAGAGAACGAGGTCAAACCGACCGTGCTGAGACGCCAGAGGCGCTTGCAGAGGGACACGCCGAGCCTCAGAATAGGTCCATGCACCGTTTCGACTGCCGCATCGGCATCACCTGGACCGCCCTCGCGTTGGCGTTGATGCTCGGCTGTGGACCCACAGCGTCGCACCGGGAGCGCGTGCAACTCCCCAACCTTCTGCTGATCAGCATCGACACCCTGCGTGCCGACCGGCTGGGAAGCTACGGCTATTCCGCCGCCCGCACGCCCCACCTCGACGGCCTTGCGCGACGCGGTATTCGGTTCGCCAATGCCCGGACGGTCATGCCGCTGACCCTGCCAGCCCACGCGTCGCTCATGACGGGTACCTATCCGGCCTACCACGGCGTCCGGGACAACGGTGGCTACTACCTCGGCGACGACCTCGAGACCCTGGCCGAGATTCTGAGCGCACGAAACTACCGCACAGGCGGCTTCGTTAGCGCGTTCGTGCTCGACTCACGTTGGGGGATCGCCCAGGGCTTCGACCATTTCTACGACGATTTTGACCTGACCGAATTCAACGGCGCTCCCGGAATGGACGCAATCCAGCGACCGGGAGATCGGGTCGTCGATCAGGCACTCGCTTGGTTGTCCGATGCCGACAGCGCCACTTCCCCTTTCTTCACTTGGGTCCATTTGTACGACCCCCACACACCCTATGCAGCACCGGATTCGATTCGTGGTCAGTTCCCGCCGACCGTCGACGGTGCCTACGACGCTGAAATCGCATTCGCGGACCGCCAAGTCGGCCGGCTTCTCGACGCCCTCGAAACCGACGATCGACTTGCGAACACCGTGGTGGTGGTGGTGGGCGACCATGGCGAGATGCTCGGCGAGCATGACGAGCCCACCCATGGTTTCTTCATCTACGACGCAGCCCTTCACATTCCCCTGCTGATCGCGGGTCCCGGTATGGGTGCCGGAATCGTTGTCGCCGAACAGGTTCGCATCATTGACGTCCTGCCAACCGTTGCCCAAAGGGTCGGTCTCGAGGTACCGGATGCCGTCCAAGGCGTCGATCTGATGCCACTGGTCCGTGGCGAGCCCGGTCGTCGGTTGGCCTTGGCCGAGTCCTGGTTCCCCCGCTTTCACTATGGTTGGAGCGAACTCGTCTCGCTCCAAGATGATCGGTACAAGTTGATCAGGGCTCCCCAGCCCGAACTCTACGACCTACGCCAAGACCCGCGCGAACTCATCAACCTGGCCCACAGCGACCAGGATCGTCTCGCTGCGATGGACGCGACACTCGACCGCATGCTCGACTCGCTCTCCCGCGGCCCGGCCCAAGCACCGGCCGCGGTCGATCCGGAAACCGCCGATCGCCTACGCGCCTTGGGCTATCTCGGAGGTACGTCATCCGCCCGCAGTCTCGAAGATGACCGACCACGAGGTGACCCTAAGGACAAGATCGTTCTCTATAACCGGATGAAACGCGCCACAGCAGCCGCGGCTTCCGATCACCTCGATGAGGCCGTCACGCTCATGGCCTCCGTCATCGCCGAAGACGCCGAAGTGGTCGAGGCGCACCTACTGCTCGGCAACTTCGAACGCCAACGGCAAGCCATCCCTGCAGCGATCGCCGCATTCCGCGCGGCCCTGGCGCTCGACCCCGAACACCAAGAAGCGGTGTTCAGCCTGGGTCTGGCCTACAAAGACGCTGGCCAGCTCGACGATGCTTTGGCCGGTTTCGAACGCGCGACCACCCTCGATCCGCGCAACGGCAAGGTGCTCTGGCAACTCGCAGACGTTCACCTCCGCTCCGGCCAAGCCGCCAACGCAGAGAAAATCTTGCTGAATGCGCTCGACCTCGACCTCGACCGACCACGTTTCCTCCTCAAGCTCGGCGAGTGCTATCTAGACATGAGCCGACCGCAGGATGCCGAAACGCGATTGCGCGAAGCGTTGGCTGAAAACAGCACGCTCGAAACCGCGCACTACCACCTTGGACTCGCCCACGAGGCCCGTGGGCAGCTGACAGCGGCCGCCGACGCCTATCGCCGTGAGCTAGCGATCCACGATCAGGCCTACCGCGCCAGCTTCAATCTCGCCAAGCTGGAGCTCAGTGCCCGGCGGCCTCGGGTGGCGATGTCGCTGTTTGAACAAACCGTCGAGATGCAACCTCAGTTCGGCACCGGTCACCTCTACCTAGCCAAAGCCAAGCTCGATGCGGGTGACCTAGCCGGGGCCGAAACCGCCGCCCGAACGGGTCTCGAACGCCAACCCGAACCTACGATTGCCCCTCTCGGCCATTTCATCCTCGCCGACATCTACAGCCGTCAAGGCCGTGATGCCGACGCCGCCCGCGAAGCCGCGGCCGGGAAGCGCTTGCAGGCTGCGGGACGTCAGTAGAGGCCCAGTGGCTCAAGCAGGGAGCGCAGCGCAACCCGCAGGGCGGATCCACCGCAACCGCCGCCAAGGATCAATCCGGCGTAGGGGCGGGGCTTGCCCCCGCCCACCCCGGGAGGGCGCAAGGCCCTCCCCGCCCGGGTCCTGCGGTTTGCGGCGGCACCGCGATGCACTTATAGCGGCCGGACCTGTGCCGGCCGTCTTCATGGCAAGAGACGGACGGCCGCCAGGGGCGACGGCCGCTACAAGAACGGTCTCGACAGGCTCGTCGGTCTGAGGCGGAGCCTCGCCAGGACTAAAGTGCAAGTGAAAACGAGACCCAGGCCAACCCATCGACATGCTCGAAGTGTCGATCAGCCGACAACAGCTCGGCCCCGGTTTCAATCGCATGGGCCGCAATCCAGATGTCGTTGGTCGGAATCGGCCTACCGTTCCGGCGAAGCGCTGTTGCGATCCTGCCGAATCGATCGGCAGTCGTCTTGGTCACAGGAAGCATTTCGGTGAAAGCGCTGTCGAGGAACGCATCAAGCTCGTTGGCATTGACCTCGAAACGTGAGCCATTGCGGAAGCCGAAAAGCAACTCGCCCACAACGACCGCGGAGACCAGAACCTCTTCCGCCCGGCGTACGCGCGCAGCCACTTCGGGTTGACCGCGCATCAACGCGGAATAGGCGTTGGTATCGAGGCAGATCTTCACGACCAGAAGCGCTCGTCAACGTGGTCGAATACTGAAACCGACTCGAGTAATTCCCGTTGGGCCTCACCAGACCACCTGCCGATGAACCGATCCAATCCGTTTCCGATCTGATTCGAATGAGTTCGATCCACCGCAAGCCCGGCTCCACGCCGCATCAATGCCAAAGCGGCCTTGTTGAGCGAAATCCCATCGGCATTCGCCAACTGCCTGATCTTGCGCTCCAATCGGTCGTCGAACCCCCGAATGGTCAGTTGTTGCACCAATTTCTCCTTGCGAGTCGTTTCTGACTCAACTTGACTCACTATATGATGCGCCCAGGAAGCTGTCCATGAGGAGATGGACACCTTGCCACCTCAACAGGATGCCCAAGACTGCTCAACTCCGAATGAATCACCCCTCTGATTCGTAGAACCGTCATGGCAAGAACGAACGCTCCGGCCCGCCAAACTCATCTTGTCCTCGGTGCTCTTGTTGCCATCCTCTCGCTGCTACCGGAGCCGGCGACGGCGCGCGATCTCTACTGGCCGCTGCTCGAAGTCGAAGCGCGCTTGGACGCTGATGGTCGGCTACAACGTGGTTGAGCGCCAGACGATGGTGTTCAACGGTGATTGGAACGGCGGTGAACGACGCTTCAACCTCAGCTGGAGCCAACGGCTCGACCTGCAACAGTTGGTCCGGATCGACACCGAGACGGGCGAACGTGTGGAGGTCCGAAAGGACGACATCGATCGCGTCGACCGCTACAAGTGGTTCGAAAACAAAACCCTGCGCTGACGCGCGCCCGGACAAAGTGCCATCTCGAGCGCCGAGCTGGCGTTCGTCGGTACCGGACGACCCAGCGAAGTCATGCGACCCACCCGCTAGGAAAGCCGCCTGGGTCCTCAAACACCAGCTAACGGATTCACCCAACGAAGACCAGGAAACCGGGCGAAGTCGCGATCGGTTGAGTACAGAATGTAGCCCCGCTCGATCGCCAAGGTTGCGAGATGTGCATCGGTCGTGAGGTTGCCACCGGTTCCCAAGCGGGTCAACGCGGCACGCAGGTTGGCGAAATGTCGGGCCGAAGGGTGCGCGATGTGGACCTGGGGCAAAGCCAGCCATTCCTCGAGCCAGGCCAAGACGGTTGGCTGTCCGAGTTTCTCGGTATCGATACCCGGTTTGAAACCAAAGGAATGCGGCTCGACTCTTGGTGCTGGGGCCGCCGGCCGAGATGCAACCCCGAGACCAGTCCGAATGACTTCATTGACCACTGTCTTGAACGACACGCCGCGTTGGCGTGCCTGGTGCTTGATGATGCCGATCAAGTCATCGTCTACCGCGAGAGCGGTTCGCATCAATGATGTTTATCATGCTACCTTTATTGATGCCAAGGCATCAAGATCTCGGATCAATACTAGCGGTCTGCGCGAAGCGCCAGTAGTACCGGCCTGGTGGAAGTCAAGGATCGCCACGTACCCCCTCCCCAGTGGCCAACAATCTCGTCTCGCTACAACATTTGACAGAATGGGACCGGAACCTCATCCGTAGGACCTGTATCTCCGGCGAGCAGGCAGCCACCACCCTCGCCGGCAACCGCGTAGCTATGCCGCGCATCCTGGAGACGTTGTCATGAAACTGCCAATCATCGTTACCAACACCGAAACCGTACCTGGTCGACAGATCGTCGAGTTCTACGGCGTCGTCACCGGCAACTCGGTCCGTGCCAAACACGTTGGACGCGACATCATGGCCGGGCTCAAGAACCTGGTCGGCGGTGAGCTCAAGGGCTACACCGAGCTGCTCCAAGAGTCGCGGCGTGAAGCAGCGGGCCGGATGGTCGAGCAGGCCCAATCGATGGGTGCCAACGCGGTCGTCAACTTACGCTTCGCCACCAGCTCGATCGCCCAGGGCGCTGCCGAGCTCTTTGCCTACGGCACCGCCGTCCGAGTCGAGTAAGGGAGACCGCCATGTCCGTTGATGAATTCAGTCTATTGGCAACATTCCTGTACCCGTTCGTGCTGCTCTTGATCACCTACGGCATCGGCCGCGCCATCGAGCGAAGCCACCTCAAGAAACTGCGCGCACGTGAGGAGCGCTACCAGACATTTCCCACGGTTACGTTCGCCGCGCTACCCACGGGTTGGCAACCCACCGCAAGTGCCATGGTTCATGGCAATGTGGTGATTTCCTTGGACTACTTCAAGCGCTTCGTCGCCAGTCTTCGCGCACTGGTGGGCGGTCGCATCAAGTCCTACGAACCCCTTCTTGATCGTGCCCGCCGCGAAGCGATGCTGAGAATGATCGAAGATGCCAAGAGTCGTGGCTACCACGCGGTGGTCAACGTACGCCTCGAAACCGCCCGACTCGCAAGCTCGCGCGGCAACGGCAAAGGCACCGCCGGGATCGAGATGCTCGCCTTTGGCACCGCCCTCAAGCTCGCAGACGTTCCACAGTAAGTTCTCGATCAGGACCACCATGGAATTCAAGTCACGGCTGCCGCGCGATGGCGTCAACATCAGCCGCGAGCACCCCCTCAAAGAAGCAACCGTTTTGGTCATCGGCTTGGGGCTGGTCTTCGCGTTGATCTTCGCTGGGTTGCTGTGGTTCGTGGACATTGTCGTGGCGTTGATTCCACCCAAGGCGGAAGCCCGGGTCTTCGACAATTGGGTCATGGACGAGCTCGACATCATTTTCGAAGGCGAGGAAGTCGAAGAGGTCCAAGCCCTTCTCGACCGCGTCGCCGGTCACTGGCCCGAATCGCCCTACACGTTCCGCGTCGCTGTCCTGCCGCAGAAGGACCCGAACGCAATGGCCCTTCCCGGCGGGCTGATTTTGGTGACCCGCGGCCTGCTGCGCGAAGTCGAAACCGAGAACGGCTTGGCATTCGTCCTGGGCCACGAGTTGGGTCACTACAGGCACCGTGACCACCTCCGCGGGATGGGACGCGGCATGGTGCTCAGCATGGGTGTTGGGATCATTGCGCCCTCGGCCAGCAGCATCAACTTCGGTGATTTCGTCGCGTCACTGACCGCAAGGAGCTTTGGGCGTGAAGACGAGCACCGTGCCGACCGATTCGGCCTCGAGTTGGTCCATGCCGAATTCGGCCACGTGGCGGAATCATGGTCTCTATTCGAGACCCTGCACGAGACCAAGCAAGGCACTTCGCGCACAATCGCCTACCTCTCGACCCACCCTGCAGACACCAACCGAATCGCCCTCCTCCTGGCGTTGGCCGACGAACGTGGCTGGCCCACCGAAGGAACCGTCACACCACTCACCGTCGAATACGACGACTAACCGTTACTCCTACACTGCCCGGGCGAGCCCATGCTCAGGCGTTCCCCTCAATCGCCCTCACTCTCGTCCTCCGCGGCCGTCGGCGGTGTGAAAAACGACTCATTCTCGGGCGTCACCGCCGCCAGCTCTCGACCATAGAGGGCCGCGTTGAAGAGAATCCGAAAGGTCCCGAAGGGCTGGCCCCGCCACTGTGGCCGCATGCCTAGAAGAACCACCCGCCCTTTGCCATGATGCACGTCGAGCGCGCTCGCGTGCCCCTGGAGGTGAGACTCTCCGAGCAGATAACCGGACAACAGCGGCGAACCCGCCGACGGGTACTTGGCGAGAACCGCCCCTTCGAAATCGTCGGTGGGTCGAAAGACCGGGCTCTGAGCCACAAAGACCTTGGCACGCTCCGGCATGCCGCTCATGACGGGATGCGACGGATCCACGATCATTTCGACGATCGAGCCACCGAGGAAGAAGTCGGTACGATCGAGTTCCGCCACCACATCTTCCACCGGCAGGTGAAGCTGCTCGATGGCGAACAGGCAGCTCTGGTTGAGCGTCACCAACGTGCCACCACCCCGTACGAATGCATCGAGCGCGCGGACCCCCTCACTCCCCAGACCACCCGCGTAACGCGGCGGCACGCTGCCTTTGGCATGGCCTTCGAGCACGGTCTCCTGCAGCATGTCTACCAGAACGATCACGTCGAACCGGCGCCCCAGGTCGCCAGCCACCATTTCGGCGTTGTAGACGTTCTCGAACGCGAAGTCGAAGCGCTCGAGCACCCATCGTGTCCAGCCCTCGTCCATACTGGCCGCCCATGGCCGGTAAAGACCGATACGGGGACGGGGCAAATCGACCCCCGCGGCCCCCGAACGGGTCGCCTGAAGCGCCAGATCCGCGACCAAGTCCTCGGTGACGGCCGTGCTCAGCCCTTTGACCACAAAACGCCCGCCCGAGCGGTCGCCGTCATCCCCCGGCTTGCCAGCAACATACGAGACCGAGGCTCCCTGATCCCATGCCCGGTTGATGGCACGGAAGGCGTTGTTTTGCGCTGGGTCGAGCGTCAGTGCGCTGCCTTGCCCCGTCACCTTGCCAGCCGGAGGCACGATCGCCGCCGCTACGGTATGGGTGTCGAAGCCCACACCCAAGGCGCTGTCGAAGACAGTCGCGTCGCTGGTCGCCGTATCCCAAGGCGTCGCAGCCACACCCAGTGGCTCGAGCGCCTCACGCACCGCCGTCGGCAGTGGTGACATTGCTGCGACTACCCGAATTCCCATCTGGTAGGGCAGCGTCCAGCCCGCAACATCGTAGGGTTGATCGGGCGGTCCCTCCGGGTACTCTCGGAGGTCGGGATAGGTCTGTACGGCAAAGAGCTGGCGAACGAAGTTCGCAAAGGGCTGATCCATTGCAATCACCCACGTACCAGCCGGGTACGTTTGCCCCTCGAATGAAGCCTGGGTACGCAACTGGTGCACGTCGATACCGTTGAACGCCAGGCGCCGAAGCAACTCGACCGCCGCCATAGGGTCGCGTTGTTCTTGAGGAACGAAGTAAGCAAATGGTGGATGTTCGCGGTGGTAGGCCGTTACATCGCGCCCGGCTTGATACCGGTTGTAGAGAACGTCCTGCTTGAACTTGGCCGCGACATCGAGCACCGACATCGAAGCGGTGAGCATGTACTCGACGGCGTCGCGCAGACGCCACCAACCCCCCTCCCACGGGCTGGAATACAGCGATTGTGGACGAAGGTCGCGGCGGCTCTTTGGGAAATCTCGAATCGTGTAGAAGTGTGGTGTGGCGTAGCGGTAGAGCCCGGTCTCCGTCAAAAAAGCCGCGATGTTGTGGAAATTGTTCGCATGATCCATGAACCCGGGATACCAGTTGTCGAAACCGGTCCCCATATGGACCGCCCCCTCTTGTCCCCGTTCCTCCAACGCTTGTGCCATCGCCATGCCAACCAAGTTCACCGTCCGCCACATGAGCGGATGCACGTGGGGCGAGATCGGCTCCGCGAACGGCGGAATCCAAATCCGGGTCGGAAACGGCGAGCTTTGGTGGTGGTTGTAAAGGATCTGGGGCTCCCACGCTCGGATCACCCGCGTCGTCACACGCGATTCGTGAGCGTTCAGCATGTAGCCATCGCGGTTGTTGTCGTGCCCGGTGTATTTCTGGTACAGCCTGGGCAATGGCGCGACTTCGAATGGCGTGCCCACGTTCGAGCGATACCAATCCACAATGATGTCTTGGCCATCGGGATTAATCGACGGCCAGAGCAGTAACACCACTTCGTCGAGAATCCTCAAAATCTCGGGATCTTCCTGCTCACGCGCCAGGTCGTACGCCAACTCGAGCGTGTGCTGGGCGTGGGCGACTTCGCTGGCGTGAAGACCGCCATCGATATGGACGATCGCCTTGCCCTCCCGCGCCAGTCCCCGGGCGTCCTCGTCGCTCAGCCCTTCAGGGTGGGCTAGACGTTGCGCGATCTCGCGAATGCGCGGCAACTTGGCGAGGTTCTCGGGTGATGAAATGACCGCAACGCGCCAATCGAGACCAAACGAAGTCGTACCAACCCGCTCGAGCTGAACCCGATCACTGGCCGCGGCCAACTGCTCGAAATAGGCCATCGCCTCGTCGTAACGGGCGAGAAAGAAGTCATCTCCTACCCGCGCACCCAAGACCGATTCTGGTGTTGGAATGTCCGCTCGAACGGCCACACCGCCCAGCAGGGAGGCGCCGACGAGCACCGCCAACAGAGTACCGAGCCGAACACAGGCGAAAAAATCACGCGTCGGTCGTAGTGTCTCGCGCATGGGCGTAGCCTCTCCTTACCGTTGCTGAAGTTCCTTGGAGTATAGAGGAGCCGCCAAAAAGAAAAACCGGCCAAAGGCCGGTCCCATCAACGGTAAAAAGGCCGGCTCCCCGAGGGAGCCGGCAAATCCAAGCATCACAGCAGAAAGAGGAATGTGGACGCAGCGCGAGATCGAGTCACTGACGACGCATCCCGGATGCCGCCGCCAGAGTCGGTAGCGCCCGGAGCACCAGCACCATGCAAGCGAGCCGTTCGACTACCGTTGGGAACGTCGTCAGATCGCCTCGTTCACACGCTCTCGCCCATACCCACTTTCATAGGCGTTGGGCCGGCCGATTTGTTACAGGCTCTGCGAAAAAAGATCGTTCGACCCAGAATCGTTCGACCCAATGTCGTCAGGGCACACGCCGTCGTCAGGGCACACGCCGCAAATCGCGGCCAAAAGGTAGCAACGACATCGGCACCAGCTTCACGTGCTGCCAAGCAAACGGAATCCCGATGATCGTGATCGCAAGCACGACGGCGTGGGCCAGGTGCACCAGCGCAATCTCCCAACCAAAGAGCAGAAGCCAAAGCACGTTGAAGACGAGGCGAAGGCAGCTGTTGGCATCCTCACGCTCCACCAAGTCCTTGCCAAACGGCGTAAACGTAGCAACCCCCAGCTTGATCGACTGGATACCAAAGGGTATACCGACAATCGTCACACACAAGAACAACCCACCAATGATGTAGCCCAGGCCCGAGAGCAGGCCTCCAAAGATCAGCCAAAGGATGTTGCCCAACAGAGAAATCAGCGACGACATTGAACTCCCTCACACTCGGTTCAGCCAAACGGCTCGCGACCCCGCGTTTGGCGCCGGACGCCACGGAACACCCGCGGCCTCCAGTCACCCTACGGATCAAATCGCCAGATGATTCAGCTATCGCCGGGATCGTACCGGACCTTGCGTGTCCGCTTGACATCCCCACGCCGCCGTTTCGACTCGATCCGACGTCGGTGCACCCGCCGTGGGGTTCTCGTAGGACGCCGAGGAGCGTCCTCCTGCAAAGCCTCACGCAACAACGTCACGAAGCGTTCGATCGCCGCGTCGCGATTGCGCCGCTGGCTGCGATGCCGTTGCGCGTGCAGCCAAAGCACGCCCTTTTTGGTAATTCGCGTTGGCAGCCTATCGCGTATCCGTGCGCGCTGTGCGTCGTCGAGACTCGGCGAGTCGTTGACATCGAACCGCAGGGTGATGCGACTGTTGACCTTGTTGACGTGTTGGCCGCCGGGACCCGCACTCCGTGCCGCCGTAAACGTCAGCTCATCTTCAGAAATGCTCAACTGTTCTGTAATCTGGATCATCGTCCGCTCCAGGCACCATGATAGCCCGGCTATCATCTGTGGCAATGACCGACCTGCTACCGATCGAGTCCATCCTCGAAGACATCTCGACACCGCTGCCGCCCGGGGTCGAAATCGGCCGCTCGCGTGCGGGACAACCGTTGTTCGGGCACCGATTCGGCCACGGCCCGCTCTCGGTAAGCCTGATTGCCGGCTGCCACGCCGACGAGCCGGTTGGCCCCGCGATGCTCGAACGCTTGGTCGGCTACTTGGCACGACAAGTACCCGACGATCCCCTACTCAGCACCGCCACCTGGCACATCGTCGCCCATGCTAACCCCGATGGTGAGCGGGCCAACCAGCGGTGGACCCAGTTTACCGTCACCAGCCTCGACGCCAAGGGCCGCCCGAGCTCGAGCTACGATCTGGCGCGCTACCTGCGCGATGTGAAACGAGAAGCCCCTGGGGACGACATCGAATTTGGCTTTCCCCGCACCACCAACCCTGAAAAAGACACCGGCGCACGTCCCGAAAACCAGGCCATCGCAACGTTCCTCGCCAACGGCGCACCCATCGACCTGCACGCGAGCTTTCACGGAATGGCCTTCGCGGCTGGACCCTGGTTCCTGCTCGAGCGCAACTGGATCAAGCGCACCGGACCGCTTCGAGATGCAGTGCGGGCGCGCGTGCGGGCGTTGGGCTACCGATTGCACGATATCGATCGCCAAGGTGACAAGGGATTCGATCGAATCGATCGCGGCTTCACTACCCGTCCCGACTCGAGGGCCATGGCCGCCCATTTCCAAGCCCGAGGCGATGAGGCGATGGCATCACGATTTCGCCCGAGTTCCATGGAACTCGTGCGGCGTTTGGGTGGCGACGCCCTCACCCTCGTGTCCGAGATGCCGCTCTTTCTCATTCCCCAAGCGCACTACGAACACGGCAACCCGATCCGGCCAACGATCGTCGACGACCTAACCCACCAAGCCACCACAAGCGATGCCCAGACTTTCGCGCGAGCGGTCCGAACCGCCGGTGTCGTCGCGATGCCGATCGCCGACCAGATGCGCCTTCAACTCACCTATCTCGACACCGCCCTGCAAGCGGTTCTCGCGCATCGAACATCCGGCGCGCGTTAGCCCGCGGCCTGCTCCAGACGGCCGAGTCGAAAACCGTGTTGTCTTAGAGCGCCATGCAACGAAGTGACCGCAGTCAGCACGACCTCGTTGCTTTCCCGGATCGCACGGAGAACTTCCCCATGACCCCGCTCCAAACGCCCCGTAACAACACGCAGTTGATCAACATCCACACGCAGCTGGCCAACATCTGTTCCCAGCTGGCCAACGTCAGCGCGTAGCGCCTCTTGGCCTTCGCGCTGTTGATCAACATCCACACGCAGCTGACCAACGTCAGCGCGTAGCGCCTCTTGACCTTCGCGCAGTTGACCAACGTCAGCGCGTAGCGCTTCACGAAAATCACCTACATCGACGCGAAGCTGATCCAATCGCAGCAAGACTTCGTCAGACATATCTCACTCCTAACATGGTTGCTCACTCGGACGTGCGCCGTAGCGCAAGGCTACCACGCGGTCCCCTAACGATACGGCGACAAAGCGCCTGCCTACTCTGGTCATCGACGCCGCCAGCGGCGCTCTTCCGGCTGGTACACCAGCACCCGCATCTTGCCGATCCGATAGTCCACACGTACAGCCGCGAGCTGACGCCACCCATCGGTAATGTAAACCGACCCTGGGGTCGACGTACCGAGTGGAGTGAAGGAAGCCAAGTCTGAGTTGTTAAAGCGAATCGGGTCGTCGAGGCGAGTCATGGGTCGGCCACTGCCAGGGTCGAGTGGGATGATGTCGGGCGGAAAGCCAAACCGTACGGTAGCGCCGAAATGCCCGAAGTCACGGGGAGCTCGCACCTCGGGATCGCGGCCCGCAGCAATATCGTCGTTGCGCACCCCGTCACCGTCACCGTCGCGGTACAGGGTGTAACTCGCGGTGCCGCGGGCGCTGGTACGGAACTTGAGCGCAACGTGCCGCTGGTGGCCAACAGCATAAAGCCGGGCGGTTTGCATCGCGCCGACCACCTCGGACGCAGCCATGCGTACACTTAAAGCTCGGTGCCAGGTGAGCAAGGAGGGTCCGGCGATCGCGGCGATCAAGGCCGACACAGCCAGGGTCATGAGGACATCGACCAAATGGAAACCAGCAGTGGCGACACGTGAGTGGCGGTGGGGAGTCACAGACATCTCGTTCTCTTTGGTTGAGCATGGTTATGGGCCCGAGACCCGGTGAGCGGCCTTGGCCGGTCACCGGGTCGATCCTGGGCATCTGCTGCTAGCGACCGTCCTCGGCGGTTGCGGACGATGTCGTCGTACGGACCTTTTCGGTGAGCGTGGTTTCGCCTTGGACCGCGACATGACGTTCCATGAGCGCAAAGGTCTTCTCACCGATGCCACGAACCAAAATCAGGTCCTCGGCTTGCTCGAAACGCCCGTTTGATTCACGGTAGGCGATGATCCGCTCGGCCAACGCGGGGCCAACCCGCGGCAACAACGCAAGCTCATCCTTCGAGGCCTGGTTGATGTTGACGACACCGCTCGACGCGCCTTCGGCAGCCGCCAGCGGCGCCAGGTTGAACAGGGCGAGCAGGGTGAGCAACAGGGCGACAGGAACGAATGCGTTGTGGTTTTGAGACTTCATGTTCTCTCTCCTTGGTTAGGTGACCTGAGTCGTTCAGGCCTTGTTGTTTTGGCGCTCGCCTTCATTGGGCGAACACGCGATCGTTCTGCGTTTCACAGTCGGGCAGCCGGCTCGTTGTCCATGCACCGGCCGCCAATTCCTTCGTCAGGCGATCCGCACCCCCTTTCGGTTGTTGGTTTTGCTTGCTGACGAGGGATCCCTATTTCAAGTTGCCTGCCAACTCGAATACAGAACATCAAACAACTGAAAATAAACAACTTATATAAATTTTGTTCTCTGTGTGAATTTCACCGAATGTCCAGTGACTGTGCGCCGCTGTCGACCACACCGGCGAAAGACTTCGGATGCGCCCGGCTGGCCGCGGCTCCCAGGCACTGTCCACTCATTGCGACGCTTCGCTCAATCACTGGACACGTCCGACAACGGACACGCCAGAGCCCACTGCAAGGCACCTGAACAATGCGGCTTCACCTTGCTTTACGCCCCGTTTACGCCTAAGCTAACTCCGTCATGCCGACGGCACTCTCTCTCCCAGCCCATGTCAGCCAACAGCTGCAAACAGCTCGTGCGCTGACCCGGAGCACCACGGATCGCAATGCCGTGTCTTGGCCAACCACGGTTGATGCTCTCGACACCTTGCTGCATGGCGGACTGCGACGTGGAACAACGGTCGAGTTGATCGGACGTCGATCGAGCGGCCGCTTCTCGCTTGTCGTGGCTACCCTCGCCGCGGTTACCAGCACGGGGGAGAGTGCTGCCCTCATCGACTTGGGCGACGGGCTCGATCCACGTGCCGCACACCAGGCAGGTATGGCCCTCGACCGCCTGTTGTGGACACGCCCTCGCACGGTTCGTGAAGCGCTCGCATGCGCCGAGACGATCCTCGCTAGTGGCATGCCCATGCTGGCGATCGAGCTCGGACTCCCGCCGCTGGTTGGTGGCCGCGGCAACGAAGCTGCCTGGTTGCGACTCGCCCGCGCCGCGCGTATCCACGAATCAGCACTCTTGATTGCCAGCCCCTACCGGGTCAGTGGAACAGCGGCAGATGTCGTTCTGCATGCCCAAGGACGTCGCGCCGCCTGGCGGCCATGGCCCCATCCCGACGCCATGCCTTGCTTGTTCCACGGGTTGGACGCTCGGCTCGACCTGCGCAAAAGCCGTGGTCGACGACCCGGTGCCCACGCCCGCTACGCTTTCGGTAGCAATACCGCCGTTCGCGTCGAAAGCGTGCCCGAGACCTCAACGGTGGTTTCACTGGATGCACACCGATCCCGACGTCGGCAACAGCGTTCCTCGCTCGGTACCTGATCGCTCCGTGAAGCCATGACCGAAACGCCCCGGATCGCGTGCCTGATGGTGCCGCTGTTCCCCCTTGCCGCACGCTTGCGTAGCGAACCGGAGCTCACATCCGAAGCAATCGTCGTACTCGAAGGCGGGGGCGCCCGCGCCCGGGTGGTAGCCGCCACCCGCCTCGCCCGACGCGCCGGCATCCGCCCCGGACTGACCCTACCCCAGGCCCGCGCACGGCTCCCCAATCTGATCGCGCGCAATCGCGACGCCAGCTGCGAAGATGCTGCCCAGGAGGCACTCCTCGATATTGCTGAAGGCTTATCCCCGCGGGTCGAAGATGCCGGGGAAGGTGTGGCCTACCTCGACGTTGGTGGGCTCGATCGTCATTACCCAGGAAACGATCCCGAAGGTGACCTCGCCCGCACCTTGATGCGAAAAGTCGATACCCAGGCAGGCTTACCCGTGCGCGTGGGTCTCGCGGGTAGCAAGCTGGCCGCACGTACGGCAGCCCAATCCGGCAGTCCCACCATCATCGTGCCCGGAGACGAGGCCACGTTCTTGGCACCACTGCCGCTCAACCGTCTCAACCCGGCCGCCCAAATCCTCGCCACCCTCGAGCATTGGGGCATTCGCTCCGTCGGCGCCTTGGCCGACTTGCCCAAAGACGAGGTCTCGAGTCGCTTGGGACCCGAAGGCCGAGCCCTCCACGCCTTGGCCCGGGGACTCGACCCACAACCCCTGGTACCGCGCCAACCCCCGCCTGCATTTCGCGAAGGCATGGAGCTCGAATGGCCCCTGGTAAACCTGGAACCCTTCGTATTCGTCGCCCGTTCCGCCCTCGAACGCTTGACCACTCGGATGGCCGCACACGGCCTGGGTTGTACTCGTTTGGAGCTCGACCTGACGCTTGATCCGGATGGTCACCACGAACGCGCGATCACCTTGCCGGCCCCCACCCGCGACATCAAGACCCTGCTCACGTTGCTTCATCTCGATCTCGAAAAACAGCCCCCAGGCGCACCCGTGCGCGCGCTGACCCTCACTGCCTATCCGGATCAACCTCGCCAAGCACAGCTCACGCTCTTCGGGCCCGCCGCCTTGTCTCCCGACAAGCTCGCCGCAACGGTGGCGCGTCTTTTCGCTCTCCTCGGGGAAGGCCGTGTCGGCGCTCCGCATGCGACCAACAGCCACCGGCCGGAAGATTTTGCACTCGTCCCCTATGCCCCACCACCGCCACCAGCGACCCGGCGGCCATCGGCGACGGGGCGTGGTCTGCTAACCGTACGAGCCCTACGACCGCCCATCGGTTTGGAGGTGGTCGGTGGTGTGACGAGCGTTCCCACCACCGACGACCTGGGGACATTCAGCGAAATCGCCGAGCGCCGGCCACCCTACGACGTTGCCACGCCCGAGGCGACCCCGCAATCAATCTCCACCATCGTCACCGACGATACGAGCAAGCGAACCCGCATTGACGGCGCGGTCCGGGTCGCCTCGGGACCCTGGATGCTCGAAGACGCTTGGTGGAGCGATACACCCACCGACCGAGCGTATTGGGATGTCGAAGTATCGGATGGTGGTCTGTATCGTATTTACCGCGACCGCTGCACCGGCATGTGGTTCGCGGACGGCATCTACGATTGAACAGGCCGCCGCAGCGGCGGGACACAGGTTCGATACAGTAAGCAAATTCACGATCACTATTCTTGTTCGAGATGCCCGCGGGGACGCAGCCAGATACCGGCTCTCGGCTTCTACGCGCGGATGCCTTTGTTCCATCACCGAGGCAAACGCGCGATCACTGGGCCGCCGATCGCCACGGGCGGATCACGCGTCCGCAATCGATCACCGTCACGCTCGAAGCACTCGACGTCCGGGTCATTGGGCCTGATCGCGCGGAGGCCGGCTTCCTGCAGCGGTACCAGTCCGACACCTTCAGTGACGTCGTAGATAAACGCTTGGAGTTGGTCTGGGAACGTGACGATTGGTACGTTCTCGCGAAGAAGTACGAGAATCCGTGATCCGCGATCCGTGATCCGTATCGGCGATGGTCGAGAGTGATTCCCAACACTCACGGTCTGATGGCAACACGCAAACCGCGGGCGTGTAACCCTCACTGGCCTCAAACGTAGACCGGGGGTAGTGCCCTACGCGAATGACTGGGCGCACCACCGAAACGCCTACGCACCCCGAGGTCCACTTGATGGTCTACCTTCTTCGTCGTCTATTTCTCAGCAATTCGACCTCAAGCATCGTTGCAATCGTCGCAATGGGGTTGGGCATCGGCCTCACCGGTAGCATGTGGGCAGTCATTGACGGCGTCTTCCTACGCGGTCTCCCGTTCCCCGAGCCACAGCGCATCTTGCACTTGGAACGCAACGACCTGGCGCACGATGTCCAAAGCATGGAAGTAACCCGCCATGACTTCGCGGACTGGCGGTCGCAGCAACAGAGTTTTGAAGGTCTGGCCGGCTTCACCAGCGGTACGTTCAATATCAGCGACACCGGCGTGCCGGCCCGCTACAATGGGGCGTGGATCTCGGCCAACTTCCTCACACTCTTGCGGGTACAACCGGTTCTTGGCCGCGGCTTCACCGGGGGCGACGAGAAGGACGGAGCTGAACCCGTCATCCTGATCGGCCACCACGTTTGGCACAGCCGCTATGGCGGCAGCCCTGACGTGGTGGGCAAGGTCATTCGGGTCAACGCCGGGCAGGCCACGATCATCGGTGTCCTTCCCGAGGGCTTCCGCTTCCCGATTCAGGAGGACGCGTGGATGCCGCTCGCGTTGGGGCTCCACCAGCTCGAGCGCGGTGAAGGTGGTTCACTCGAGGTATTCGGGCGCCTGCGCGATGGCACCAATATCGACCAAGCCGGCAGCGAAATGGCGACCATCGCCCAGCGCCTGGCCACCCAATACCCGAAGACCAACGAGGGCGTCAGCGCGGTGGTTCAGCCATTCATGCAAGAGTTCATCGGCTCCGAGACCATCCAACTGCTGAAAGTGATGTTCGTCGCGGTGCTGCTGGTGTTGTTGATCGCCTGCTTCAATGTCGCCAATTTGTTGATTGGCCGCGCCTCGTTGCGTTCCCGTGAGCTCGCCATTCGCTCCGCGCTCGGCTCCAGCCGGGCCCGTGTCGTCGGCCATGTTCTGGCCGAGGCATCGCTCATCGCAGGTGCCGGTGCGTTGCTCGGTATCGGTCTGGCCCAGCTCGGTTTGCGGCTCCTGACCACGGTGATGAGCGCGGTGGACACCCCCTTCTGGTTCCATTTCACCATCGACGCGCGGGTGCTGCTGACCATCGTCGGCGCCACCATCGGCGCGGCGTTGATATCAGGACTCGTTCCCGCGCTGCAGGCATCCCGACCCGATCTCGCGCTGGTATTGCAAGACACGGGCCGCGGTACCACCAGCTTCCGTTTGGGACTGATCAGCCGTGCCCTGGTGGTGATCGAAGTCGCCATCTCATGTGCGCTGTTGGTAGGGGCCGGCCTGATGGTACGCAGCGTGCTCTCGGCAAGCGACTACGATCTCGGCTTCGAAACCAACAACCTGTTGACTGCCCGCCTCGGCCTGTTTGAGGGCGACTACCCAGAGGAGACCGACTGGGTGGCCTTCTTCGAACGCTTGCGCGAGGAAGTCGCCGCACGACCCGAAGTGGTGCGGGCGGCGATTGGCACTTCCATTCCCACCGACACCGAGATCGGTTCCGACGGTACCCGTTTCGAGCGGATCGGCGAGACCTACGAGAACCCGCGCGATATGCCATTCGCCCGTCTCAACACGGCAGGGCCTGGTTACTTCGAGAGCCTGGGTATCAACCTGCTTGCGGGCCGCGACTTCGATCATACCGATCAATCCGAGTCGCTCGCGGTGGCCATCGTCAACAACGACTTTGCACGTAAAGAGTGGCCCGGAGAAAACCCCATTGGCCAGCGCATCAACCTTTGGCGTGGCGAGGAGGCCGAGACAGAAGATCCTGACGCGGGTTGGGTAGAAGTCGTCGGCCTGGTGCCCAATCTGCGCTTCGCCGAATTTGACAACGATGACGATCAACAGGCCATTTACCTGCCCTTTGCCCAACAACCGCAGCGATTCGCCTGGATCATCGCCCGCACCCAGGGCGATCCAATGGCGTTTGCGGACAGCCTGCGCCGTACCGTGCTCGGGTTGGACGCCAATCTACCGCTGTACTTCGTCCGGTCGATGGACCAAGTGCTGACCCAAACCATGTTCTACAGCAACCTGATCGGCTGGTTGTTCGGGATCTTCGGCGCGGTCGCCGTGATCCTCGCGTGTCTGGGTCTGTACGGCGTCATGGCCTTTGCCGTCACCCAACGAACCCAGGAAATGGGCGTGCGGATGGCGTTTGGCGCCCGCGCGAGGGACGTGCTCAGCTTGGTGCTGAAGGCAGGTTTTCGACAGGTTTCGCTCGGCTTGGTGTTGGGTTTGGCATTGGGTGCCGGCATGGCGATGGCGTTGCGCTCGTTCTTGTTCCAAGTCGAGGCATTGGATGCGGTCACATTCGTCGCCACGCCGTTGCTGCTATTGGCAGTCGCCCTACTGGCGTGCTTGCTGCCCGCCCAGCGCGCAGCCGCGGTTGATCCGATCATCGCGTTACGCCACGAATAGTCACCCGCTTCACGGCGTGGAGGCCCACCGAGCAATAACGAATAGGCGATCGCTGGTTGCATTTCGCGACCCCAGGGTGTCTCACTGATGTCCGGCTTTTTCCGGGCACAGCGAGGCACCCATGCGACGCGCCCCCCCAGCCAACCACCCTACCCCTGTTCGCCGTGACCCGCGGCCATACCAGATCGTCGTCCTCGGTGGCCTGATCGTCTACGGCACCACGGTGCTCGATTTCGGCATCAACGCCGCTGTCGCTGCGGTCTTGCTGGCGACAGCGCAGCTCGTTCAGTTCCTCGCGACACGGGCATTGGGCATGCCGCGTTTCGACCCGAAGAGCGCGCTGATCTCGGCGCTGTCGTTGATTCTCCTCTTGCGCACCAACAGCTTGTGGCTGGCCGCGCTTATCGCCACCGTCACCATTGCCAGCAAATTCGTCTTGCGTTGTTCACGTGGCGGCAATCATGTTGGCGCGGCTCCCACACCACCCCGGGCAGGCCGCCAAGAGAGAGCGAGGCACAGCGTTACGAGCAGGAAACGCAGCGCAGCCCGAGCGGTGGCCGCTGGCCATTCGAGCACCCCGCACAAGACGGTGGGCTCGCTCGGCTGCAAGAGATCCACCGGCGCCAGCAAGCACATTTGGAATCCCACCAACTTCGGCCTTGCAGTGGGCATGCTGGTGACCGACGCGGTGTGGGTGTCGCCTGGGCAATGGGGCACCGCCGCGATCTTCGCCTTCCTGCTGGCCGGCCTCGGCATCTTGGTCACCCACCGCGCCGCCCGGTCCGACGTCACCTGGGCGTTTCTTGGCGCCTACGGCACATTGATCCTGGGTCGTGCCCTCTGGCAGGGCGACCCGCTGACGATTCCACTGCATCAACTCGAAAGCGGTGGTCTCTTGATCTTCGCCTTCTTCATGATCTCCGACCCCAAGACCACGCCCAACACCCGGCTCGGCCGCATCGCTTTCGCCACGCTCGTGGCCAGCGTGGCCAGTTTCATTCAGTTTGGTCTGTTCCGGCCCAATGGGCTGATCTGGGCCCTGTTCCTCTGCGCACCGGCGGTGCCCTTGATCGACACGCTGTTGCCGGGGCGTCGTTACCGCTGGAGCGCAGTACTGCAAGCCGGCGACGCCAACGATGCCGCCCGCCTCACCACACCAACGCCTGGGGCTGAAGGCCCAGGCTATGCAACGTCACCCATTCGGGTGAAGAGAACGCTCGAAAAAACAACGCCTGGGGCTGAAGGCCCAGGCTATGCAACGTCACCCATTCGGGTGAAGAGAACGCTCGAAAAAACAACGCCTGGGGCTGAAGGCCCAGGCTATGCAACGTCACCCATTCGGGTGAAGAGAACGCTCGAAAAAACAACGCCTGGGGCTGAAGGCCCAGGCTATGCAACGTCACCCATTCGGGTGAAGAGAACGCTCGAAAAAACAACGCCTGGGGCTGAAGGCCCAGGCTATGCAACGTCACCCATTCGGGTGAAGAGAACGCTCGAAAAAACAACGCCTGGGGCTGAAGGCCCAGGCTATGCAACGTCACCCATTCGGGTGAAGAGAACGCTCGAAAAACCAACGCCTGGGGCTGAAGGCCCAGGCTATGCAACGTCACCCATTCGGGTGAAGAGAACGGAGGTCTTCTCATGACCAAGATACTGCCCCTTTTGCTGTTGCTCTTGACCACGCTCATTTCAGCGCCCAGCCAGGCATTCTGCGGCTTCTACGTCGCCAAGGCCGACACCAGTTTGTTCAACAAAGCCTCGAAAGTCGTATTGGTGCGCGACGGTGATCGCACGGTGGTCACCATGGCCAACGACTTCCGCGGCGACCCGCGCGAGTTCGCGATTGTGGTGCCGGTGCCGACGGTGCTGTCACGCGGTCAGATCCATGTTGGCGAGCGGGCGGTGATCGACCACCTCGATGCCTACACCGCACCACGGTTGGTGGAGTACCACGACCCCGATCCGTGCGCGGTCTATGAAGTCGAAATGGCCGAGTCCATGCGTTCCCTGAGCACGGCCGCGGATGCCGCCGCACCCATGCGCAAACGGAAAGCGAAAGCCTTGGGGGTGACCATCGAGGCCCAGTACACCGTCGGCGAGTACGACATCGCCATTCTCTCGGCGCGCGAGAGCGATGGCCTCACCACCTGGTTGCGCAGCGAGGGCTACCGCCTGCCAAATGGGGCCGAGCGGGTGCTCGGCAGCTACATTCGCCAGAACCTGCGCTTCTTCATTGCCAAGGTCAACCTCGAGGCGCAGTCCAAACTGGGCTTCACCTTCCTGCGGCCTTTGCAGGTTGCCTACGAGTCGCCCAAGTTCATGTTGCCGATTCGCCTCGGCACCCTCAATGCCGACGGACCGCAGGAACTGTTCGTCTTCGCCTTGACCCGCAACGGCCGGGTGGAAACCACCAACTACCGGACCGTGAAGCTGCCCTCGGACATCGAAATCCCCCCCTTCGTCAAGAACGACTTCGGCACCTTCTACCGCGACATGTTCAGCCACCAAGCCGAGCGCGACAACCTGCGTACCGTCTTCTTGGAATACGCGTGGGACATGGCCTGGTGCGACCCGTGCGCGGCAGATCCGCTGAGCGCACAGGAGCTACGCCAGCTCGGTGTCTTCTGGGTCGACGCCCCCGGCAACAACCCACGACCCATGCCCCAGAGTCGGCGGCGCCCGGCGGTCCAGGGCGGTGCGCAAAATGTCTTCGTCACCCGCTTGCACCTGCGCTACACCGGTGAGACCTTCCCCGAAGACCTGCGGCTGCAAGCCACAGGCGACCGCAGCAATTTTCAGGGCCGCTACGTCATGCACCATCCGTGGCAAGGCGCCACGACCTGCGCCGCGAGAGAGTACTGGTCGCAGGTGCGCGACCGACAGGGCCGAGAAGCAACGGCGCTCGCTTCGCTCACCGGCTGGGACCTGGCCAGCATCCGCAATCGTCAGGACCCACGGGCCACCCTGCCGGCAGCCCTCGACGAATCCGAACCTCGTTCATGGTGGCAGCGGCTCTGGCAGCCTGGCGAGCGATGACGCCGTCGTGTGACCAGGGCGGGGCTTGCCCCGCCCTGGTCACACGAACCCCACAAGGAAATCTCGCTTCCCAGCCGTCCTACCGGTCGACCGCTCACCACGCCAACGGATCGAGGTCATAAGGCATGGTCGCCAGATCTTCGATACCGGTTTCGGTCACCAAACAGAGGTCTTCCAGGCGCACGGCGTAGCCGGCATCGGGCTCATAGAGCCCTGGCTCGAGCGTAATCACATCGCCGGTCTCAATCAGACCGTCCGAGCCCGCGTGCTCGCGGAAACTCGGCTGCTCGTGTACTTCGAAACCCACACCATGCCCGAGGCCGTGCACGTAGCCACGCTCCGTACCGGGATCACTGATCGGCGTTGGGTACCCGGCGGCTTCGAAATGACCACAGACCGCTTGCTGCAAGGCCCAGCCCTGCACCCCCGGCCGGCACTTGGTGCGCGCAAGGACCAGGGCGCCGAGCACACTGGCGTGGGCACTGGCGAGCGCTTCGGGAACCGTGCCGACACAGAACGTTCGGGTGAAGTCCGCGAACATACGCCCGCGCGGAAAGATGTCGACCACGATCGACTCACCTTCGCGCAAGACCCGGGAGTCGGTGCCGGTGGAATGCGGCACGGCCCCCTCTTCTGCCGGCGCAACGATGTTGCCTGCGGGCTGCTCGAGATCATGAGCTGCGAGCGTCGTCGCGATCCGGGCCCGCACCCGGCCCACAGTCATGGGGCCCGACCCATCGGCCAACGCAGCGTCCGAGCCCGGGCTGGCCTCCTGGAGCATGGCGGCGACCGCGCGGAAGGCCTCTCTTGTCCCAGCCGCAACCCACCGCATTTCGCCGAGGTCCTGGCTGCGCTTGGTCTTGCGCAGCCGCTGCACGATCTCACCACCGGCCACGAACGACCACCCATCGTTGGCGAGCACGGCACACGCCTGCGCCACCGTACCCGCGTCGGCATGACCGGCGAGCGCAATCCGCCCCGGCGCCACACCCGAGCGCTGGAGTGCCTGTCCAAAGGCGCCGATGAGCATGTCGACCGGGCCGCCGCCGTCCCGCAGCCAACGCCGCAAGTCGAGTGCTTGTGGGGTCAGCAGCGGCAGACCCGTGGATGCCGCTTCGTCGCGCTCCATGGGCGAAAAATATCCGAGGCGCGTGGGCTGGTCGCGCGGTGCCACCAGCAAGGCCTCGCCCAAGCGGGCGCCGCCAACGAAGGGCGCCAGGTACGGATCGCGCGGACCCTGGGCAACGACGACCAAGGCTTTGGCGCCCTGGTCGTCGAGGAGGTCACGCAGAAGATCGTTCATCGCGAGACCGGGACCAAGCAGTCGCGTTAGGCGTTTCGTTCGATGAACTTTTCGAAGGCGGCTTTGGGCATGGCACCCATCATCCGGTCCTTGACCTCACCGTTTTGGAACAAGATGAAGGTTGGGATGCTCTGGACCTGGAACTCGGAGGCGACGGCTTGGCTGGCATCGACATCGAGCTTGCCCACGCGCACCTTGCCGTCCAACTCTTCGGCAAGTTCATCGAGTACCGGAGCCACCATGCGACAGGGACCACACCAAGAAGCCCAGAAATCGACCAGGATCGGGGTGTCACCATCAATCGCGGATTTGAAGTTCTCATTGTCCAAGGTTAGGACTTTCTCGCTGGCCATATCGGGTCTCCTCTCGTTCGGGGGCCGGTTGTTCCAAGGCCGCGGGGCTCAGGAAGCGAATCGGCGAAACGACATCGACGACGGGAATCGCCGCGTCGCGATAAGGCGGGTTAGGGCACGGTTGGCTCGTCTGCCTCGTGCGTCTGATCATAAGAACGTTTGCGCGCCGCAAAAAATTCTCGGGCTGTATCCACGTCACGGCTGATCTGCGCTGAAAGCTCCATCACATTGGAGAAGAGCTTCTCCTCGCGCAGCCGTTTGAAGAACTGAATCTCGACCGTCTCGCCATAGACATCGGCATTGAATTCCAGGATGTGGCTCTCCACCACGCGCTGGTAGTGCTCGTATACGGTGGGACGGGTACCGATGTTGGTCACACACTCGAACGTACCCGGCATCGAAGCAAAGGTGTCGGGCATCGACGGAAAGAATGCACGCCCCACATAGACCCCTTGGGCGGGCAGCACTTCGTTTTCGGGCTGAACGTTGATCGTGGGCCAACCCAACCGAGCCCCCATGCGATCACCGCGCTGGATCACACCGCGGAGCGCATACGGACGTCCGAGCAAGTCCATGGCAGTCGCCACTTGGCCGTCCGTGACCGCTTGGCGAATGCGGGTGCTCGAAATCGGCTGGCCGGCCTGA
The DNA here is from genome assembly GCA_965250305.1 of Candidatus Multivoradales bacterium. GTDB lineage: Bacteria > Acidobacteriota > Thermoanaerobaculia > Multivoradales > J023 > J023. The sequence continues at coordinate 138,061 of CBDFNS010000021.1, forward strand.
ATAACCTCATCCACCCCATGAGTCTCGAATCCCAGGGTTGCCCCCAGCGACCGCAACAACGCGAGATCACCGCCACGATCGCGACCAAAGGTGAACGTCTTGCCCACGTAGACCGCCGGCACCGACAAAGCGCGGTGCAAGAGGTCGCGAACAAATTGCTCAGCCGTGGTCCGGGCGAGCTCCGGGGTAAAACGGATCTCCAACAGGGCGTCGACGCCGGTCTCGGCCAACGCTGCTTCACGCTGTATTCGCGGGGTCAAGAGCAGCGGTGCTTGCTCCGGTCGAAGCACACGCAACGGGTGCGGGTCGAAACTGATCACGGCCGACTTGGTACCCATCTCGCGCGCACGCGCCACGGTCTGCTCGATGACCGCCCGCTGGCCGAGGTGGATACCATCGTAGTTACCGATGGTCACCACGGGGGCGTACGGAAGATCAGCGCTCGAAAATGCGTCGCGAATAACTTGCATGTGTTCTAGGGGAGCCGGTGAACGTTGCGCGGGGAACGACGACTCCTATTCGCCATGACCCACGGGGCGACTCTCAGGATACGTCCTCGCACAACCATTCAATGCCCCGCTCGCCAAAAGGTATCAGGCGGGATGGTTGGCGACCATGGGCGATACCATCACACCCGGCGCTCCGGTGGGCCCGACAATGCGGCCGACCAGGTCATCGGCGTAGGCTTCGGTGATCTCGACCTCGGCAAACGTTCCTGCCGGCGCCGTACCGTCGTTGATCAGAAGGCGTCCGTCGATCTCGGGCGCCATGCCGTGGTGCCGACCCTGCAACAGGTGCTCGGTTTCGGTACAGACTCCTTCGACCAGCACCTTCAGCGTACGCCCGACCAATGCCTGGCGACACGCCCGTGCGATTGGCTCCTGGACCGCCAGGAGCCGATCGTAGCGACGTTCGGCCTTACCCGGCGGCACCCTGCCACTCAGCTCAGCGGCTGGCGTGCCGGGCTCCGGGCTGTAGCGGAAGCCCCCGAGATGATCGAGTCGCGCGGCCTTCACGAATTCAACCAGGTGCTCGAAGTGCTCGTCCTTCTCGCCCGGGAAACCCACGATGAACGTACTGCGCAAGAAGACGTCGGGCGCCAGCGTGCGTGCGCGCTCGAGGAGGCGCAAGTAGCGCTCGGCCCGACCGCCCCGGCGCATGCTCTTGAGCATCTCAGGGTGGCTGTGTTGAAGCGGCATGTCGACGTAAGCACAGAAGCGGTCTTCCGTACCCATCAACCTCATGAGCTCTTCGTCGAGAGTCGTCGGGTAGGCGTACAGGAAACGAATCCAGGGAATCGTGGTCCCCGCAAGCAGCGCTTCCACCAGTCGAACCAGGCCGTGCTTGCCGTAGTCGAGATCTTCGCCGTAGCGCGTGGTGTCCTGTGCGATCAGACATAACTCTTGGACGCCGCGCGCCTCGAGGTCGCACGCTTCGGTCACCAAGTCTTCGTAACTGCGGCTGCGAAACTGTCCACGCCAACTCGGAATGGCGCAGAAGGTACACGGGTTGTTGCAGCCCTCGGCCACCTTCAAATACGCGTGACCGTGGGTGGTGAGGAGGCGCGGTGCGGTGTGGTCGAAGACCATGTGCGCGGCGCTTTGCGGCGGGGGCGCCGCGTGGCCACCCAATGTCACCAAGCCACTGCCTCGTGTCGACACAGCGGGCGCTTCAGAAGCAGGTGTGACCGCCGCGGTTACGTCGCGAATCTGGTCGAGGCTCACAAACCCATCGATCTCGGGAATCGCCTCGGCAAGCTCTTCACCGTACTGGTTGACCATGCAGCCAGCCACCAACACCCGCTCCACCACGCTCTCGCCATCCGCCTTCTTGGCGGTCATTTCCAAGATCGTGTCGATCGACTCTTCCTTGGCCTGGTCGATAAAGCCGCAGGTGTTGATGATCACGGTCTTGGCCTCGGATGCTTCCGTGACAATGCGGTGCCCCGCCCCGGTCAACTCGCCGAGCATCACCTCGCTGTCCACCAAATTCTTGGGACAGCCGAGCGAAACCATGCCCACCGTGTGGTCGGCTGGGGCGCTTGAAGCATCCTTCATCGCTACGGTCCTTTGCGTCACCAACGGCATAGCGGCGGAGTGTAGCAAAAGCGGACGCCAACCCGCGCGCCACAGCAACAACACAGTAGAATTCGCAGCCTTGATTCTTGGCCAGAGGGAGGTCCGGTTCGACCGCGCCTGACCTGAGAGCCAGCCCGCACAAAAAGGCCGAGACCGTGCCGATGGGTGCCGAGTGGGTCCGGCGTCGACACCCGCATGAACGGCCCAGCCGGGCCACCGTTCACCAAGACCCAGATAGCGACCTGGCCTCGAGGCTCAGGTGCTTACCAAAAGCGCGGGAGCACCCGAAGGTTCGTTGAGCATTTTCGGAAGTAACTAAAGCCCAAGAGATTTGTGTAGATCGCCTTCAATGATGCGCTGGTATTGGGGCTAAATCACCGCGGCTGGCCGGCAGGCACGAGCCGTAGCCCCGCCTGGGCCTCGTACCGGTGGAAGACATCGTCGGGAAAATGCTCGTGAACGTAGCTCAGAAGCCAGTATTCGTGCTGCTCTGTGGTTGCCGGCCGCGCCTGGAGCTCGAAAGTCCTCTCGACACCCTCGCGCTCGACGACGACAGCGAGCGGATCGCCGACCCGAACCGCTTCGAGCGCCCGGACCATCGCCGCGTCCGCGACCGGAAGCTGGTCGCCGCCCCAAACGACGATAACGTCGCCCGCGAGGATGCCCGCCTCCTCGGCAGAGCCTCCTGGTGCCGTCCGATGGACGCGCCATCGACCCGCGCCATCGATTGGTTCCTCCGGATGCACCAGTATCCCGACCATGCCCCGACGCTTCCACGCCTCGCGCCGGTCGGCAACGCACGTCTCGAGATCGTCCGGCGCGGGCCTGGCGCAGTCGATCTCTTCATGGACGGTGACGTCGGCGCGGCCGACCGCGGATATCCCGGCGACCAGCCCAATGCCCATCACCACAATCAATCGCTTCATCCGTCTAGTCTCCTTTCATCGGAGGTCGTTCGATCACTCGCCGGGGCGCGGTCGTCTGAGCTGTCTGCGCCGCTGAAGGTCACCTCGCCTCCGGGCGGCAAGAACGCACGCTCACACGTTGGCTCGCTCCCCCCGGGCGACCGCCGGCAGAGCGCGTACTCTCCGCTCGCCAGATCGCTGAGGGTCGACACTGGGCGACGCGGATTGAATCCCGGCACGAACCGCTCCAGCAAGAAAAACGACGGAACGACGATGCCCTGATGCTCGAGCCAGAGGCCGGCGAGCCCCCGAGGGCCACCGCCTGGGATGTGCAGCCGACCACCGCCGGGCGCCAAGCTTATGAGGAGCCGCTGCCGCTCGAGATTCGAAGCGCGGAACAGCTGCGTGGCCAGCCCCGGCGCGCCCGCCAGCACGACGGCACTCTTCACATCCGCCGGCAAGCTAAACTCGAAGACACCGTCGTCGCGGCTGACGGTGTCTTCCACGCTGATATCGGTCGAGTAGCCACCCCCAGGAAACCGACGATCAGACCACACGGCTATCCGCGCTCCGGCGAGCGGCTGGCCACCACTCTGGACCAGTCCGGCCCAGACTACTTTCTCCTCTAGCACCAGGCGTAGCGGCGCGCCCGGCTCCGATTCCACCAGGGTCACGTAGTGCTCGGCACTGACCGCCGGGCCGCGGCGGGCACCCAAGGTCAACGGCCCAGGGACAAGGCCGCGAATCGAAAACGTGCCATCGGCGGCGCTGCGCAGCAGCCCGGACGGCGCACCGTGGCCGTGACGGCCTCCGAGGTGGCTGCCGTTGCGAACGGTAATGGCCGCGTCAGCGACCGGCTCGCCATCGCCATCGACGACCTGCCCCGACAGTCGCGTATCGGGAACCTCGAGCGCCAGAACCACCGGCTCCGATGGGTCCGATGGGTCAACCTCGACGGCGTCGAGCACCAAGGCGAGAGCCGTCTCGCCGCCGATCTCGACCTCGGGCCACCATGTTCCGGCACTCGGCAACACGCCTTCGAATCGCCCTTCCTGGTCGAGCACGAAGCGAGCGTGCTCGTGACCTTCGGCCGCCGCCAGGCGCAACGATCCGGTAACCGGCTCGTCGCCTCGTCGCACCGTGCCGATGATGGCGACAACGGACACTTCGACCTCGAGGACGGCGTCCCGGTATTCGATGGTCACGATTTGGCTATGGAACGAGTCACCGTTCGGCGCCGTGATCTCGACGCCGTAGATACTCTCTTCGCCGTCAAGCTGGATCGGGAAGTTTGTAGAAGCGATTGGTATCGTAGTCGACGTCATGTTTGAGCATGGCGTGAATGGCTACGAGTAGCTTTCTCATGACGGCGACGACTGCCTGCATGGGTGCCTTTCCCCGTCGAAGTAGGTGTTCGTAGAATGCCTTGACGGAGATCTGGTATTGGATAGCGACTAGGGCTGGCATGTAGAGGCCGGCTCGTAGGTGGGCGTTTCCTGCTTTGGTGATCTTGGGTGCCTTGTGGACTGTCTCACCGGATTGAAAGTGGCGTGGGTCCAGGCCAGCATGCGCGACCCACTGCTTGGCGGTCATGCCTTCGGGCAGGGCGAGGATCTCGGCAAGGATGTGCAGCCCCGAGACGGTAGCGATGCCCTTGATCGTGATGAGTCGCCGCATCGCATTTTGAAACGCGGGTGTTCGCTCTACGAGCTTCTGAGCCAGCTTCTCGATGGAGCTGATGCGCTTGGTGAGTTGTCGAATGGCAAGCTGGATGTCGCGTCGCACGAGTGGCGAGAGTTCATGGGTAGCCGTGACTGCATGTAGACGGTTCTTTTCGGCTGTTCTGGCCTTGACGAGGCTCGCGCGTCGTCGCAGGAGGGCGCGGAGTTCCAGGGCTTCCTTAGAAGGCGGCTTCCAGGGCTGGAAGTCCATGCGACGCGCATATTCGAGCAAGACTTCGGCATCGGCGGGGTCGGTCTTTGATCTCTGCTTAAGCGCCTTGGCGAAGTTCCGAGCGACGCGAGGGTTGAGTACCATGACCTCGACATTGGGTGCCCTGTGAAGGGCCAGAGCGAGGTCGAGGCTGTAGACCCCAGAAGCTTCGAGCACAACGCGGGCGATCGGCCCGCACTTACTTAGGCGTCGGATCAGCTTTCCGTGCCCTGCAGGTGTGTTGCCGTATGTTTGAACGTTGGGTGTTGCATCGGTGCGTACGACAAAGGTCTTGGCACTGACATCGATCCCGGCAAACAGCCGGTCTTGGCTGATGGTCATGACGGTCTCCTCGGATAGAATCCGAAGGCGGCTCCCCGACCCTGTACCATCGCCTGCCAAGCTTGTTCATGCAGGCTCAGAGGCACTCAGATACTCCTCGGCATCGGCGAAGAGGGCGGGGGGTCGATCTACATTCAGGCTCGAAGCCTCGCGGCCGGAACGACCTCCCCGCCTCCGGAACGTCCTCTCCCCCCCGCGCCACCGCGAGGGGAGCTGCGGGAGGTTCTCGCGTTCCACTGCGGTCGCGATTCGAAGGTTCAGTCTCGTGAAAGACCTGGCCCGCCCCTCCCGCAGCTCCAATATACAAGCGGCCGGGCTCGGCTTCATCCCAGGTCCAGCTCCCGCTCGGGCTCGCGGTGCCACGGACATCGGGCGAAGCCTCGCCGGGCGGCTCGTCGAGCCGCCGCAGCGAGACGGCCCACGGTTCGAGGCCAGGCCCCAGGGTGGGGGTCACGTGGACGGTCCACGACATCGGCGCGGCCAGCTCGAGCTCCAGCTCGAGGGCATCGTCAGCGATCACTTCAAGCGGATCGACGAGCCACAACCGCGCAAACGAAGCCGCCTTGGCCTCCGCATAATAACGAGCCGGCGTCAGGCCGGCGATTTGGAAAAAACCGCGCGCGTCGGTCGTGTCAGCGACCCGTCCGCGGCGCGACCGTCGCACGGCTTCGGGACTCGCGGAGGCGGTGCCGGCAAACGGCAACAGCGCGACCTCCGCACCGGCGATCGGCGCGCCATCCGGTCCGAGCACCCAGCCGTGGACCGAGGCGCCGCGGATCCAGCGCACACGCTCGAGCCGCACCCGCGCACCAGCGGCGACGGCGACATCGAACCGGTGGATCGGGGCGAAACCATCGGCTTCGAGCGACAGATCGTGAATACCGGCCGGCAGCTTGCATTGGAACTCACGGTGGGCGACCCGACAGGCTGTGGCACCGGCGAGACGGTGCTCCCGAGGCGTCGCCGCCGGCGACCCGAACGATAGCCGAATATCGAGCGCCCCGGCCTCGCCCTCCTGAGCGGACGGCGCGGTCACCCAGCCGGCCCGGAACACCGGCACGGTCGTCGCGATCGGTGGTTCGTCACCGCCGATCACCACCTCGACCGGGGCAGCCCACACATCGTCACCCTCGACACGGAGGATCCACGAGCCGGGCGCCACATCGAGGCCGATCGAACCGGGCACCATCGCCAGGAACCGCCGCTCGGCCGTGCGGTCTTCGTCGTCCTCGGCCGCGCGCGCGGCCGGCGCAACGACCAGCGAGACCTCGACCCCGGTCGCGGGACAGTCTCTGCAGGTCAGCTTGACCGGAACAGCCGCGATGGGAAATGTGACGCTGCACAGCTGGGCAACAGCGACGAGTAATGCGACCCGGTGGGGCATCGAGCCGCTACGCCCAGTGGCAGTAATCGCCCGAGGTCCGACATCCCCACTGGTCAGTCACGCAATTCGTAAAGGAATAACCGCCATTGGGAGGCGCTCCGCACCATTCATCAATGTGGCAATCCTGCCCGGCAGGGCAGTGAAGGGCAAGATAGCAGCGACTGCAGGCATCGGCCACGCTTCCAGACAAGCTTGCGACGAGAACGACAACACCAATCAACGATATCTGACGTGACATCATCAACTCCTTATGGCTTATAGTACTAGCATGTGTCGTTTCGAGTAACCAGAATCGTTCTGCAAACAAGATAATGCTAGTGCGACCAAGAGCTATAGTCAACTAGGCCAAGGACTATGGTCAATTGGACCAAGTCGAGCTGACGCTCGATCCCCTCCCTTGCTGGCGACACCTCGACGCCGACGCCTATCGCGACCGCGTTGCCGGCATTGTCGATGACATCGAGCGCGAGACGATCGACCAACACAAGAATGCCGAGACCATGCCCAAGGGCTCGGAATGGCGTGTTAAACGCTGATTCCCTTGCCTGCTACGATGCCCACTCGCCCATGAAGTCAATAAACCCGAGAGAGTCACGATGAAACGACCCACGCCCTGGCGTTTGCTTTCGCTGTCCCTTCCCGTTTCGGCCCTGATCGCCTGCGGCGGCTCGGGCACCACGACCGGCCATGGTGACGTGGCTGAGGAGCCCACCATGAGCCAGGCCGGCGGTTACCTCTATCCGGACGCCCATTCCTTCGCTCGGCCCGATCAGGTGACGGTAGAACATTTGTCGCTTGACCTCGATGTGGACTTCGACGCCAAGCGTCTCTCGGGTACGGCATCGCTGCGCATCGTCAACAAGACGAGGGCTGACGCGCTTTACCTCGACACCCGCGATCTCGACATCGAACAGGTCACCCTCGACGAGGCCGACACCCCGGTAGCCTTCGTACTGGGCGAGGTCGATGATCACCTCGGCCAGGAGCTGCGGATTCCGATCGAGGCTGGCACCCAGATCGTGCACGTGCGCTATGCCAGCCGCCCCGAAGCCGCGGCCGTGCAATGGCTGAGTCCCGAGCAAACGACCGACGGCAACCATCCATTCCTGTTCACCCAGTCCCAAGCCATCCTGGCCCGCACCTGGGTGCCGTGCCAGGACACGCCTTCCGTTCGCATGACCTACGACGCCACGATCCGCGTTCCGCCAGCCTTGCTGGCCGTCATGAGCGCCGAGAACCCCACGGCGAAGCGCCCGGACGGTGTGTACTCCTTCACCATGCCGCAGGCGATCCCTTCCTACCTCCTGGCCTTGGCGGTTGGCGACCTGGCCTTTGCCGAGATGGGCCCGCGCACGGGCGTCTATGCCGAGCCTTCGGTGGTTGAGAAGGCTGCGTGGGAGTTCGCCGAAACCGAGGCGATGATCGACGCGGCAGAAGCACTCTATGGACCCTATCGCTGGGGCCGCTACGACCTGCTGGTCCTGCCCGCCAGCTTCCCGTTCGGCGGCATGGAGAACCCGCGCCTGACGTTCGCCACCCCCACGATCATTGCGGGCGACCGCTCGCTGATGGCGTTGGTGGCCCACGAGCTGGCGCATTCCTGGTCGGGCAACCTGGTGACCAACGCCACTTGGAACGACTTCTGGCTCAACGAAGGCTTCACCGTCTACTTCGAGAAACGCATCATGGAGTCGGTGTACGGAGCCGACTACGCCGAGATGCTGTCGGTGCTCGACATGCAGGGGCTGGTCGAGGAGATCGCCGACATCAGCGCCGAAACGCCAGCCGACACGCACCTCTTCCTCGATCTCGCTGGACGCGACCCAGACGACGGCATGACCGCCATCGCCTACGACAAGGGCCACTTCTTCCTGCGCACGATCGAGAAGGCCGTGGGCCGCGAACGCTTCGACACCTTCTTGCGCACCTGGTTCGACGGCAATGCCTTCCACTCTCGGACCACGACCGACTTCGAGACCTACTTGAAAAGCGAGCTGCTTGCTGGCGACCACGCCGACGCCGTCGACGTTGCCGGCTGGATCTACGGACCGGGGCTACCCGCTGGCGTCGCCATGCCCAGCTCCGACGCGCTGACAGCGGTGGACGCGCAGATCGAAATGTGGAATGAGGGTGCCAAAGCAACCGGACTCGACACCGAAGGGTGGAGTACCCACCAGTGGCTCCGCTTCTTGCGCGGGCTGCCAGAGGCCATCCCCGCCGACCGTCTGGCCGATCTCGACGCCGCATTTGGTTTCAACACCAGCGGCAACTCCGAGATCACCCATGACTGGCTGCACCACGTGATCCGCAATCAATACGAGCCTGGCTACGACCGCCTACGCGGCTTTCTGACCAACGTCGGCCGCCGCAAGTTCCTCAAGCCGCTCTACGAACGCCTGGCCGAAACCGAGTCGGGCCTGGCCATGGCCCGCGCCATCTACGTCGACGCGCGCCCTGGCTACCATTCCGTTTCGTCGAATACCATCGATGAGATCTTGGCCACCGATCCGGCTTCCTGAGTGACGATGAGCACTGAGGGCAATGGGGCACTACGGCACCGTGGTGCCCCACCGGCTCGCATCACCGGTCTCGAAACCAACGAGCGACTTTCCCACCGCACCGGAACAAACTCCCGTCATGACGCGTACACCAGACTGGAGGTACCCGACATGATCCAGACCCGCTCGAACACGCCTCGCTTGGCCCCATTTGCCTTGTCCCTGCTTGTACTATCCCTTTCACTCCTGGCTTTGCCCGCCGCCGCCGAGACCATCAACGAGTCCACCAGCCACCGCTTCGACGCCGGCCCCGAGACACGCCTGGTGTTGCGTCACGGCGACGGCGATGTCGAGATCGAAGCCTGGGACGAGGATGCCATCGAGGTCGATGTCACGTACATCAGAGAGGAAAAACGAATCGGCCTCGGGGGTCGCTCTTCGTTCACCGTCGCGTTCGAGGAACGCGGTGATACACGTTACGTGATCGGCAAGGAAAAAAAAGCGAGCGGCATCGGTGTGTTCTCCTCCAGTCGCTACGAACATGTCTATCGAATCCGTGCCCCGCGCCACATAACCCTCGATCTCGAAGGCGATGACGGCAACATCGAGATCACCGGCTGGCACGGGGACATCTCCATCGACCTCGACGACGGCGATATCGACCTACGCGAAGTCGACGCCGCACGGACCCGCGTCGAAATGCAGGACGGCGACGCCATGATCGCCGGCCTCCGCGGCGACCTGACGCTTACCGCCGATGACGGTGACGTCACCATCCGCGACTGCGACAGCGAGCGTTTGGAGATCGACCTCGAGGACGGCGATGTCGAGGTCAATCGCTGCCGGGGGCACCTGACCATCTCGACAGACGACGGCGACATCGAGCTCGCGAACATTCACGCGACGGCACTCGATATCGAAACTTCGGACGGTGACGTCGAGGCCGAGTTGCTCGGCAACCAGCGACTCGACGCGCGGTTCACCACCGACGACGGCGGTGTCCGCTTAACCGTGTCCGACGACCTGCGCGCCGCCTTCACGATCACCATGGACGATGGCCGGGTCGATGTCGATGTGCCCGGTGCCGAGGTCCAAACCGGCAAGCATCGCGTTTCGGGAATCCTGGGAGGCAACGCCACCGGTACGCAAGGAGAAATCCAGGTCGATACCAATGACGGTCGCGTCAGCCTGCGAGGGATGCGGTAGGGCCGCTGGAACAGGCAGCGACTGCTGCCCCCAGGCTGCATGGGCTGCCAGGCACCGAAGCCCTCTCGTTGCACCGCCATCCATCCGAAAGGCCTTGACGCGGGCAGCGAGCTTCGTCATCCTCCCCGTTTGTTGCTGGCCACCAGACGAGGCGACGCCGGGTGATCCGAGCGTCGCTGGGGACTCGTCGATGTGCCGTGCGGTTGGTATCAACCTTGCGGAGTACGAAGGGGAGATGAGCGAACATTCGGCAGAGATCACCGAGCTGTTGGTGGCGTGGCGTGGGGGCGATGAACATGCATTGGTCACGCTGATGCCGTTGGTGTACCAGCACCTCAAACAGATCGCGGGTCATCTGTTGCGCCGCGAGCGGCACAACGACGAGTTCCACACCACGGTCCTGGTTCACGAAGCCTACTTTCGCCTTGCCGAGCTGGAGCGCATCGGGTGGAAAGACCGCGCTCATTTCTACGCCATGAGTGCCCGCGTCATGCGCCGCGTCCTGGTTGACCACGCGCGCTTCTTGGGACGAACCAAACGCGGTGGCGGCGTCGTAACCCTCTCGACCGACGACATCGATGTCGCGGAAGAGGGTCCTTCGTTCTCGCCCGAAATCCTGGCGCTTGATCAGGCTCTGGTCAGCTTGCGCGAGCACGATCCACAGCGCGCCGAAGTCGTCGAGCTCCGTTTCTTCGGCGGCTTGGCCCGCCATGAGATTGCCGAAGTCACCGGCCTCTCCACCGCCACCGTCACCCGCCGTTGGCGATCGGCCCGCGCCTGGCTGGTGGACTACATGGCGCCGTCGGAACCGGAGGCTGCTGCTGACGGCTAGACCGGATCTTGCGGATAGGATCGCCAAGATTTCTTGACTGACGACAGGTGATTCACTTTCAGAGAACATGACGCCGCTAGGGGTAGAGAGGGAAATTGAACCGCTCCGGCGCAGTCCGAGCCAAGGAGCACCAACCGACCGAGGGGATATCTGATGAATCAACACACCACGTCCAACTTCGCCAACCGTTTCGCCAGCAAGAAGCTGTTCGCCTCCGTGCTCGCCGCAACCTTCATTCTCGGCTTCGGCATCACGGTTTCGGTTTCCTTTGCTGGTATCGAGGCGCAGCCGATGCTCCTCGATACAGGTGCAGCGAACATTCGTACCAACACTGGCGAGTGCCAAGGCGCAGGGCACCACCCCGATGAGATCTGCAAGGAAATCTGCCTCGACAGCGGGCAAGGCCAGCCGACCCCGACCGACACGTTCCAGTGCGCCATGCCGGGGCAGACCACACCAAACTAGCCCAAATGATTGGCCAAGAAGGGCGACGCATCGCCCACAACGCTCGTGAGGCTTGATACGCACGGCCGGACAGCGTGGAAAATGCACGCTGGCCGCCCTACCTTTTCCGTCCGAGGCTTTACCGAAGCCTCGGACGGTTCGCGTTGCACGCCTCGGATCCTGACGGAGGAGAATTCATGAGCACGGTAGCTTGGCAAAGCGTGTGGTCGCTCTTCGAAGAGGTCATCGGCTTACCGGCCGCTGAGCAGCCCGGCCACCTCGACCGCGCGTGTGGCGACGACGCCCTGCTCCGCCAGGCGGTTGAGAAGATGCTCGAGGCCGATCGCAAGGCTAACAATCTCCTCGACCAACCGATCGTAGGCCGTCCCGAGCCGGCTGAGCAAGCACCAACCGACACCAGCCCCCCCGGCGCCGCGCTCGGTTTGCCTGCCGAGCGAATCGGTGCCTACCGCCTGTTGCGCAAGATCGGCCAAGGCGGCATGAGCACCGTCTACCTGGCCGTCCGCGACGACGACACGTTTCGCCGACGGGTGGTCGTGAAACTCATTCGCCGCGGACTCGAAACCGAGCCGATGATCCACCGACTGCGGGTGGAGCGTCAGATCCTCGCCAGCCTTACGCATCCCCACATCGCCCGCCTTTATGACGGCGGCGCCACCGAGGATGGCCTGCCGTACTTCATCATGGAGTACGTCGAAGGCGAGACGATCGATGTCTACTGCTCACGCAACTACTTGAGTGTTGATGAACGGGTCGACCTGTTTTTGAGGGTCTGCGACGCCGTGCGCTATGCCCACCAGAATCTGGTTGTGCACCGCGACCTGAAGCCGGCCAACATCATGGTGTCGTCGGACGGCGAGCCCAAGCTCCTCGACTTCGGCATCGCCAAACTGCTCAACCCCGAGCTGGTCAGCGATGCGCCCGAACCCACGGCAACATGGCACGGGGCGCTGACCCCGAGTTACGCCAGCCCCGAGCAGATTCGCGGCAAGCTGATCACCACCACCAGTGATGTCTACTCGTTGGGCGTGGTCCTCTACCGGCTGCTGACCGGCAAGCTGCCGTACGACTTCAAGGGCCTTTCGCCGTCCGAGATCGAGCGCTTGATCACCGAGACCGAGCCTACCCGACCCAGCTCAGCGGTCGGCGATGTTCGCACCGATCCCGACGCCAAGCCCAACCTTGCCGTGATCGACGCGCGACAGCGGGCACTGGCGGGCGACCTCGACGCGATCGTGCTGAAGGCCCTACGCAGCACCCCCGGCGAGCGCTACCCTTCGGTCGAGCAACTCGCCACCGATCTCGAGAACTTCCGCCAGGGCTTGCCGGTGACCGCACGCCAAGGAACCTGGCGCTACCGCGCCGGCAAATTCGTGCGCCGCAACCGTATGCCGGTGCTGGCGAGCGCGGTCGTGGGTGTCGTGCTCGCCATCTTGGCCGCGACCATCGCGTGGCAGTCTTATCGCATCGCGCGCGAAAGCGAAGAGGTAAAGCTGGAAAATGCCAAGAAGACCCAAGTCCAGGCGCTGATCGTGGACCTTTTCGAGCTGAGCAACCCGCATGTCCAACCGGGCAAAGAGCTGACCGTGCGCGAGGCCCTGGAACGCAGCGCGCCGCTGCTCGCCTCGGAGCTGCGCGACCAGCCCGATGTGCGTGCCGAGCTCCTTCACACCACCGGCTCCATCCGCCTCATCCTCGGTGACCATCAGCAGGCGGCCTCCGAACTCGAGGAAGCCCACACGCTGCGTCTGGCAATGCACGGGGCCGATCATCCTGATACGGCGGATACCGCCAACGGTCTTGCGCTAGCCCTGGCCAAGCTCGGCGAGCTCGACCGCGCCGAAACCCTCGCGCACGAGGGCGTGGCGGTGGCGAGACGGCTCGCGCAGGCGAGCGCGGACGACGCGGTGTTGGTCGGGCCGTTGGTGACGCTCGTCTCCGTCTACTGTTACCGCGGCCGTGATGAATCCGCGGTCACACCCGCGCTCGAAGCGTACGAGCTGATCCGTGAGGCCCCAGACGCCCACCCCTACGACATCAATATCAACGAGCTGCTGGGCAGCATCTACAGCAACGAGGGCGACTACGAAGCCTCGGTCCGCCACTACCGAGAAGCCGTCGCGCTACGACGGGCGCGGCAAGGAGAGAAGCACCCGCAGCGGGCGAACGCGCTCAACAACCTCGGCGTCGCGCTGCGGCGGTCCGGACAGTTCGATCAGGCCGAGCTCATCTACCGTGAAACCCTGGCGCTCGAAGAAGCCAACTACGGCACTGACCCCCTCGACACCACGACGATCACCAAGATCAACATCGGCGGCGCGCTCTTCGGCCGTGGCGCATTCGCCGAGGCCGAGACCCACTATCGCCAGACGCTGGAAGAAACCGGTCTCGCGCCCGACTACTACCTGGCCTTGATCCTACGCACCGGCATCGCCCAGGCGGTGTTGGAGCAGGGGCGGGCACAGGAAGCCGAACACAACCTGCGGGCGATGCAACCGGAGATGGTCAACGTCTTCGACGCCACCCATCGGCGTACCTTTCTGGTCGACAGCCTGTTGGGCGCGAGCCTGAGCGCGCAAAGCCGGTTCGACGAGGCCGAGCCACTTCTGATGGAGAGCTACAAGAAGATGCTCGACGGCGCCAAAGCCCGTCACATCAACGACGCATTCGAACGCCTGCGCCAGCACTTGGAACGCGCTGGGAAGGCCGACGAAATCGCGACCTACGACGCGCTACGCAACGCGTCCTAACACGTCTGGCCAGCGTGCCAAGAACGCATCGTTCGCGCCCTGTCTGAAAGTCTGCTTGCTTCTCGCGTCCTGGATTGAGAAGGCCCCGGCAACCGCTGGCGGCGCTCGTCTCACGTACGAACCAGGAGCAACCCATGGCCCCGAAACGGACCTTGCGCGTCAAGCGAGCCCAGGTAGGCAGTCGACTTACCTGCGGACTCATTCTCGGCGTCGTCGCCGCATGGAGCGTCGCCGCGACACCCAACCTCGAATTCTTTTCCGACACCGTCCGGGCCGCAAACGTGACCCCCAACGGCTGTGCGGTGTTCTTCAGCGTCTCGCACGAGACCGCACCTTGGATGAGCCGCGTGGTGCCCCGCGTGGAGCCCTTGGTCGACATCGATGGCGACGGTGAAATCGACTACCTCCCATCAGGTGATCTCGTCGACAAGTCCATCTGGGCGGTGGTGGATGCGACCACCGGCGACGTCACCGTCAGCGCACCCGACGGCTATACGCCACAGGAGGTCCTCGTTGCTTCCTACGCACTCTTCCCCCAGGCCGAGAAGCTCGTCGACCAACGACAGCACCTCGATATCTTGATCGTGCGTCCCGGCGTCGGCGCTTGGCACCAGCGAATCCAGGATGGTGGTAGCGGAGATCATGGTCTTGGTTCCGATGGACAGGTCATGACCGAGGTCGCAGCCATGGATCTGATCTGGTCGGCGAGTTTCAAGAAACCTCTGTTCAAGGGCATCAAGACCGGTGATGTCGTGGTGGGGATCGATCCCGTTCAAATGGTTTATTACCAGCTCGAGATCGGTCTGTTTCACAACTCTTAGCCCGGTTCATTCATCACATTCCCCACATTCCTCTTTGCCACCAACCAGGAGATCGGCATGATCCACCGCAGTATCCCCTATTCCATTTTGACCATTACGATGATCGCGGCCTTCGCCGCCTTGACATTCAACACCTTCGTTCCAGAGCCGGCCGAAGCACAAGTGTGTGGCCCCTGTACCGGCCCTCTCCGCTCAGTTGCAGGTAGCGGTACCAGCCTCAACTCGAATCAGGCCTACAGTCAGGCGTATCAAGACGCCCTGGGAAAGATCTCGCCGGTGTGCTCGCCTTGCCAGATCAACGTCACCAATGTCAGTACCGCAGTCATTTGGCGCTTCTGTGTGCCGGTGCCATGTCCAGGCCCCGAATACGCCGTCAGCCTGACCCTGAGCTACCGGTGCGAATGCCGCCCGGAAGGACCGGCGACACCCGATTAACCCCGCTTGATTACTCTCCTCGCACAACGAGCTCTCCGCTTATCTCGGAGGGCTCTTTTTGGTTTCGATGTCTGTTTCTTGGCTCTCCCAAAGTAGGAGTGGGTACTTTTTGGCACGCTTTCTTTCGGCCGCCCAGGGCCGGGCGGGGGCGGCCGAAAGAAAGCTTGGTGGGCTGATGATGCTGTAGGCAGTTGAAAACGCGTGGGGTTGTCTGATCTCCTTGGAAGTAAGAGCAACCGAGGAGGAGGAGCAACCCCATGCGCATCACTCCAGCAAACTGGTAAGGCTGGACGTCGCTGCCAACGTGGTCGATCAGCTCGCCGAAGGCGGTATACGAATACCGATCGGTGACGAGGCCACCGCCGTCAGTGAGGAGTCGAGTCTGGTACTTCCCAGCCCGTCGGCGTGGTAGTACCGGCTCTCCCCCGCCGCCGGACGGTGGACGGCCAATAGCTGATTGCCAACCCTTGTGTAGGCCGCCTGGACACTGCCGCTGACGACTTCGGCGACGACGTGGCTGAGGCCGCCGCTGGTATCGACGAGGTAGTCGGTACGACTGAGGACGGTCGTGCGGCGTCGGTAACGCTCGAAGGCCGGTTGAGCGCATCGAAGATGGTTGACGTGTTGAAGGTCGACGCACCGACCGTCGCGGTCATCGACCTGTGGTTACCCGCGGCATCGTAGCCGTAGCCCAGGCTGTGGCCCGTGGGATCGATCTTCGACGTGAGCCGATCACGCGTGTCGTAGGTGTACGTCGTCAAACCCCGCACGTCGGTGACGCTGGCTGGAGCGGCGGCCGGTGGGCGTGTACGCCCAGGTGACCTCGGTGCCATCGGGATGCGCGCGCCGGGTCAAGCGTCCGTTGCTGTCATGCTCGAAGGTCGTCGTGCGATTCGAGAAGTCGGTATGGCTGGCCAGCCTGCCGTCGATGGCGGCAGCGGCCGACGCTGGGGATGACATTGCGCACGCGCGGCCGGAAGCGATAGATCTCGCGGTCCGACAGGCGCACGGTGGTGGTGTGTGAGTCGGTCTCGATGACCCCAGCGCACGGGAACGGGTTGGGCGGCTCGGAGGCGACGATCTGCCAACCCTCGCCCGGCGGCCGATTGTTCTTGTACGAGCCTTGACGGATATCGAGCGTCCAGCCGACGCCGAAGTCGCCCAGCCGCTTGTCGCGTGAGTCGTAGGTGCGGATCACTTCGAGATCGAGCCCCGAGACCGGCACCACCATGTCTGAGAAGCTGAGCGTGAAGTGGCCGATCTTGCGCTTCCCTTCGACCGACACGGCAATGGTGTCGGTGAAGACGAAATTCTGCAGGTCGATGGCTTCGAGACGGATCTCGTAGAGGCCATTCAGCAAAAGAGTCGGATCGAACGTCGCCAGCGCACCGTCGACATTTGCAGCGACAGGCGTGTCACCTTCGGCGAGCGGAATCCACTCGGGATCGCCCACCGCGCGGTAGTCGAGCGTCCAGCCCACAAGCAGGGTGCTTTCGACCGTACCGACGATTTCGACGGGACCGGTGACGACATCGAGATCGGCCGGGGTATCAACTCACGCCAGCAGCGGCGCACCCTCGTTGTCGATGGTGAGCGTGGTGTCGGCCGA
This sequence comes from Candidatus Multivoradales bacterium, assembly GCA_965250305.1. Classification (GTDB taxonomy): domain Bacteria; phylum Acidobacteriota; class Thermoanaerobaculia; order Multivoradales; family J023; genus J023. Next base: position 155,318 of record CBDFNS010000021.1, read on the forward strand.
AACCAACACCCAGTATCCACGACCCGGCTCCATGGTGTGCAGATCGTTGGCCCAGGCCGGTACCCCGGCGCTCCACACCGCCCATGGGTCCGTCGCATCGGCCTTCTCGAACCCGAACACCCGCACCAATTGCGGCAAAATCGACTGCAACGCATTGGGCACCGAACGCGCCACCGCCGAGGGGTAGCCGATCAGGTTCCAACCCGTGCACAGCGGAATGTCCGTCGACGCCGGCAGCGTGCCGTCCAGGGGCAGCAGCGACTGCGCCGTCGACGCCACCCACAGGCCTTGCGTGACGTCGATCGACGTCAGATCGCTGCCGGCCGGGTTCGCCGGATTCCACCGTTTCCACGGGTCCGCGATGTCGCAGTTGTCGAAGGCAAAGACCTCGGAATAGACACCGCCGATGGCGCTGAGTACTGCGGCGGGAGACGGATCTCCGGGGTTTCGGGAATGGAAATCAAGTTGAAGCCGGGAAACAGTGGAGCCGACTCGACTCCGCGCTGGCCTTGGTTGCCAACACCTCGGGCCGGCACCGACGCCCGCCAGAAGCCGCGCGATTCGCGCTGCCCAAACGTCAGAATCAGATCGTCGCGGCTGCCGTTCTCGACCTCTACCGGTCTGCGCAAGCGGGCACCCTGACAATCAACCTCGCGGAACAGGCGATCACGCAAATCGAATCGGGTATGCGGCGGCGGGTCCGGTGATGTCACGACCCACCACCCATTCCTAGCCGTTTGGCTCTGCGTCTTCACCAATGCCAACAAGCGGCGGGGTATCGACGCCTTCCCGATCACCATCCTTCGCCCCCGCTTCCGACGCGGGCGAAGCGGTGACCTCGGGCGCCACGATGCGCGACTGAGTCGACTCGCGAAGGCATCCACCACCTTCGCCACGATCAATGATCCCGGCGACGCGACACCAGCACCCGGCGGCGCCAACAGCATCAGCGCCATGACCAACACGAACGAGACAAACGTTCTTCTCATGACAAACCTCCTGTAGGCACAGCACAGCGCAACACGCCGGCTCCATGCCGGCGTGGCATCTGATACCTGGTTTGCCATCACGCTATCGTGTGCGGCGTTGCGCGGCGATTTAGCCGTTGTTGGATACCACTTCGGGGGCGGTTCACCACCGATGATCCATCAGCGAAGATTGGCCGTGCGTCTCGCGTCCTAGAGAGTATGGGACGAGACATTCGCTACCTTCCGTCGCCCGGTACGCTCGTCGAGGTGACCGTGCGCACCATCCAACAACGCTACCTGCTCCGCCCCGGACCACGGCTCAATCAGCTCGTCGTCGGCGTCTTGGCTCACTGCCAGGAAGCCACCGGCATGCGCGTGCATGCCGTCGTGGCCATGAGCAGCCATGCCCACTTGATCGCGTCACCGACATCGACCGAGCAACTGGCTGAGTTCATGTGCTTGGTGAACGCCAACCTCTCGAAAGAGGCCGGCCGGCTTCATGATTGGAAGGGAACGATGTTCCCCAGGCGCTACGCCTCGATTCCGGTGTCGAGCGAGCCGCAAGCCCAGATTGCTAGGCTTCGATACTTGCTGGAACAGGGCACGAAAGAGAATCTCGTCCTCGCGCCGACCGATTGGCCTGGCGTCCACTCGTCACGCGCCATGGTCGAGGGCCGGACCATGAAGGGCATTTGGATCAAGCGCAAGGAGATGTTCAATGCCCGGCAACGCGGCAAGGACGTTAACGAAGCCGACTTCACCAAAGACGTCGAGCTAACGCTCGATCCCCTGCCCTGCTGGCGCCACCTCAGCGCCGAAGCGTATCGCGTCCGCGTCGCCGAGATGGTTGATGACATCGAACGCGAAACGCGCGCGCGTCATCGGCAGGCCGCGACCGTGCCGAAAGGCGCCGAGTGGGTCCGGCGTCGGCATCCACACGAGCGACCGATGCCCGGCCACCGATCGCCGAGACCACGATTCCACGCCTTCGCGAGGAAGATTCGAGAACAGATGGTCGCGGCCTACCGTGAGTTCCTCGCGGAGTACCGCATCGCCGCCGAGCGCCTCGCCGGTGGCGATGTTGGCGTGGCCTTCCCCGAGAACTGCTTCCCGCCACCGCTGCCGTTCGCACCGCCCATGCGGCTCGAGCCGGGATAGCGACACGGCGTCGGGGTTCGGTTGGTCGTCGCGCGGCGGTTACGTTCGCCGCGCGGGCGAAGCGTGCGCGGACGTCAGAAACGCCCGATTTCGGACGACTTCGGACCTCGAATTTCGATCGATTCGCCCGCCGATCAACCGCTCAAGAAATCCGAGAAGAGCGATTCAAGCCCGATCATGGTGTCGAGCCGCGACTCGCACAAACGTCATCCCCTTTTCCCCGATATTCGCCCGGCACGTAAAGAAGGCCGCGTCGTCACCATCGTTGACCGGATCGTCCATCGATCCGAGGTCATCGCCATCGACGCCGAGTCCTACAGGCTCAAGGAATCCAAGGAAGCGGTGCGAAGTCGGGCGAAAAAGCGTGCCCGTAGGAGTAGGACCTCCAACAACACGCCATCGTGAAGCGTTCCCTCTACCTCGAACGCGTCATCAGCGCCTATCTACATCCGCCCGACACCCCAAGAAAGGCGCGACCACTCGACTGGGCCGTCGCCAGCAGCTTCTACAAACGGCGGCTTCCACTCGCTACCGTCAAGCACGCCATTCGGCTCGCAACACTCAGAAGACGCTTCAGAGAACAGGGCCTCGAGCCCCTCGAGACCGTACGATCACTCGCCTACTACAGGCCGCTCGTCCAACAGATCCATGACCAGCCCCACGATCCTGGTTACATCACCTACATCGCTGAAAACTATCGCAGGAACACAACAGGATGATCGGCACCGTTAAGAGCGAAAGCGCGGTCGGACAACCAAAATCCCGCGCTTTCTGACGACCGTCTACATTCGGAATACCGAAGACGATTCGCACGGACAACGAAGCCGTCTTCACGTCGTGGGTCTTCCGACTGAGCTTGAAGCTTCTCGGCATCCGACACCAGCGAATCGCCCTTCGCGCCGTGGCAAAACGGTCGGATCGAAAGGTTCTTCGGTACGTTCAAGGCGATGTGGCACCAGCACAAAGCACACAGAGTGGACACCGGCGACTTACAGCCCGAACTCGATGTCTTCCGCGCTTGGTACAACCACGCGCGCCCGCATCAAAATCTCGATGGCCGGACGCCCGCCATGGCGTGGAGCGACACGACACCAACCGGCAGGAAGAAGCCCTTGTACGTCTCGGAATGGGGCGGACTCTTGACCGGCTTCTACTTCCGATGACGGCCGGCGTGCATCGCCGACTGGAGGGTCTGACTGTCCACGGGATCAGTGCGTCCAGTCGAGAGATTGTGGCCGATCTTGGCGCTTCAAGACCCGACTCGACCGAATTCTGGAAAGGAACTGGAGGAACTCAGACGAAAATCAGCGATTGATCTAAGAACAGATCGCCATTTCCACCCTCGCGGGCCTCCTGGACACTGCGGACAGGACATCGCATTTTCACCCTCTTGGCCTGGTGGACACTGCGGACAAGACACTGTGGACAGCACACGTGACTTTATCCCAATCTCGAATACGGCCGAATAGAGACACCCTGCGCGGCGAGGAGTTCAAGAGCTCTTGGTAGCTTGTTTGAGCTGACAACTTCTGCGAAATAGAGTTGTTCGTCTACGAGGTCGGCAAACTCGTTCGCGGGCATTCTCAATTGAACCCGACCATCTTGAAGCCCCAGGTCGATCGTTTGGCCAAGCACAGTCACACCGACAGCAGTTCGGTCGGAGCCCTTCCATGGGAAGATTTCGCCGGTCTTGGGCCCCGTTCTGGATAGCGCCACTTTTGTGTTTTTCTCGTAAAAGCCGCGACTCATCGTATTCTCCGTGGGCTGAAAATTGATCAACTCTAGCGCGTCAAGCTCGCGAGGCGATTCAACGCTCATGAGTTTCTCGACAATAAGTTTTAAGTCGCGTTTCCATCGCGCGCCCTCGATGGCCGCTTGCCCCCAGGGATGGCACTGCAACCTTCTTGTTCCAGGTCTCTCCTGATAACCACTTACGTGCACCTTTAGGGGAGCGGCGGCGCCTATTGGTCTCGATATGTCAATATCTGTCACTATAGGCCCCTTGCCAGATTCCATACGGTTTCGCCAGCGCTCCAGCGAAAGTTTCGTGAAGAACTCTCTCATTAGATTCTACCTAACCTTTCGTGCGGGAATAACACGAATGAGTACGCCAGTGGCGTCACGAACTCGCCTCACCTTAGAAAGGAATTGCTGATTGCGTAGCCAACCTGCGTTTGTTTCTTTGATATATACGTCAAGTACGCGAATTCTCATACCCCCAGCCTTGATTACGACTTTCCGCCCGTGGATGTCGCGCCCTTCAAGCGCAAGTGTGGTATTCGCGTCTCGTAGTTTTCTTGCATCAGTCTCGATTTTCCTCAATACCGATTTCATCCCTCCAGTCCGGAGCTTCGTTTGAATGCCCATCCTGGACTCTCTGTCCCAGTGATCGATCTCGGAAAGTTGCCTCCGAGGTTCACCCCTACCTTCCGTTCAAGCCAGGCACCTCCGCTTCTCGCGCCACCTCCGATCTTCTGAAGCGGTGTCTCTGTATTGGTAAGAAGAGCCGTCGCCATTTGATTCAGAAGGACGGTTGCGCCTAAGCCAAGCGTTGCGGCATTACTGATCTTCGTGATCAAGGGGAGGCTCAGCGGGCTAACGAGAAGTAGGTACTGAACTTGGAGGAATACTCTGATCGCGATGCTCGTAAGCCCAATGCGGAATCCGCTGAGACTCAAGCTCACGCCTGAGAGTCCGAATTCCCCCGTTGGATCAACGACACCAACCGGATCGGAATTCGCATACAAATACCGATGCAGCGACACCGAATCCTGCACGGCCCCACCAAACGGATCCACCGAAACAAACCGCCCAACCGAAAGATCCAGCCACCGCGCCCGGTTGTACGACCATCCGATTTTGGGATCGAACGGCTCGCCAGCGAAATGATAAGGCTGGACGTCGCTCCCTACGTGCTCCAACAACTCACCAAACGCCGTATACGAATACCGATCAGCAACGACGCCCGCCGCATCGGTCAACAACCGCACGCTTCCCAGCCCATCGGAATGGTAGTAGCGACTCTCGCCTGCTGCCGGACGATGGACGCCGAGCAGTTGGTCGCCGACGCGGGTGTAGTGAGCCTGGACACTGCCACCGACGATCTCGGCGACGACATGGCTGAGGCCGCCACTCGTGTCGACGAGGTAGCCCGTACGACTGAGGACAGTCGTGCCATCGACGTCAATCAGCTCGGTGGCGACGCGGATGCCGTCGGCGTCGTAGACCGTTCGAACGCTAGAGCCATCGGGCTGGACGACGCCGGTGAGGCGATCTTGGGTATCCCACGCGTAGACCGTGCTGGCAGCCGCTTCGGTCTCGGAGATGAGGTTGCCGTTGGCGTCCCAGGCGGAGCTGATGTCCGTGCCGCGACTCTGGAGGCGATCTCGGATGTCGTAGCTCGACGCCGTGTTGGTGACGACGTTGGCCGCGTCTTCACGCTCGAGAACTAAACGGTTGCCGACCGAGTCGTAGGTAAAGGTCTCACGGTAGACGAGATCGCCGGCGGCGTCTTCGACCCGATCTTCGGTGAGTCGATAGAGACCGTCGTAGGCGTAGATCCTCGCGGTGCCGTCGAGTTCGTCGATGCGGGTGCGGTTACCGGCTTGGCCGAGCGAGAAAGCATACGTCTGGAGCGACGTGCCGACGCTGTTCGTGGTGTCGAGCTGGGTGAGGCGGTTGAGCGCGTCGAAGGTGTGCGATGTCGTGACGCCGTTTGGAAACGCGACCGACGCTTGGTTGCCGTTGGCGTCGTAGTCGACGGCGTAGCTACCACTTGTGTCGGTGATGCTCGATGGCCGGTTGAGCACGTCGTAGGCGGTGATCGTGGTGAACGTAGCCGCACCGACTGTCGCGGCCATGGACGTACGGTTGCCCGCAGCGTCGTAGGCGTAGCCCAGGCTGTGGCCCGTTGGGTCGGTCTTCGACGTGAGCCGATCCCGTGTGTCGTAGTTGTACGACGTCAAACCCCGCACATCCGTGACGCTGGCGCGTCGACCGGTGGGCGTGTAGGCCCAGGTGACCTCGGTGCCATCGGGATGCGCGCGGCGCGTCAGGCGGCCGTTGCTGTCGTGTTCGAAGGTTGTCGTGCGACCCGAGAAGTCGGTGAGGTTGGCCAAGGTGCCATCGGCCGCGTAGGCCATCGACTCGCGTGCGTTGCCCGGGAAAACCCGCGCGACCTGCCGACCCAGTCGATCGTATTCGAAGCGCGTCGTGCGGCCGTTGGCGTCACCTTGGGTGAGACGGTTGCCGACCTCGTCGAAGGTGTACGACGTCATTTGGTCGAGCGCATCGGTCACCGAGACCAGCCGGCCGAGGGCGTCGTAGGCGAAGTCTGTGGTCTTGCCGGCCTGATCGGTTTCCGTGATGCGGCGACCCAGTGCGTCGAACGTGGTCGACGTGCTCGTGCCGTCCAGAAGCAGCGTGCCTGTCCGACGACCGAGCTGGTCGTAGGTGAACGTCGTGGTCTCGCTCGACGCGTCGGTGACGCTCGTCAGGTTGCCGACGGCGTCGAAAACTGAGGTAACCGTCTGATCGAGCGCGTCCTTCGTGCTGGTTCGGCGCCCGGTAGCGTCGTAAAAGAACGTTGTGGTGTTGTTACGCGCGTCGGTCGTGGTGAGAAGCTGGCCCGCGACGTCGTAGGTGCTCGACGAGCTGGTGCTGTCCGGGAACGTAGTGGTGTCCAGTCGGCCGGCTGCATCGTAGACGAACGTGGTCGTGCGTCCACCGCGATCGGTGCGGCCGATCAAGGGACCTTCGGCATCGTAGCTCTGCCCTTCAGTCGTCCCATCGTGGAAGATGGTCTGCTCCAGACGACCCAACTCGTCGTAGCGCATCTCCGTCGTGCGATCGAGCGCATCCGTTTGTCCGACGACCTTGCCCAACGCATCGTACGTCGCCTTGGTGATCGTACCGTCAGGTAGCGTCGTCTCGGTCAGCCGGTCCAGATCGTCGTAGCGGAACGACGTCACCAGAACCTCAGAGCCGCCAGCGGGCAAGGTCCGCGTACGACGGTCGCTCAGCTGGCTGCCTTGGCTGTCGTAGGTGAAGGTGCTCACGTTGCCTGCGGCGTCGGTCTCGCTGAGTTGGTTGCCTCGGGCATCATACGTCCACGACGTCATGTGGCTCAAGGCGTCGGTCTCGGTGAGCTGGTTGCCCGAACCGTCGTAGGTGTAGGTGGTCTCGTTGTCGAGCGCATCCTTGGTCGAGAGCAGATTGCCGACGCCATCGTAGACGTTGGTCGTTGTGCGATTCAGGGCGTCGGTCGTGGTGAGCAACCGGCCTCGGGCGTCGTAGGTGAACGAAGTCGTGTTGTTCAACGCATCCGTCGTGCTCGCCAGATCGTTTGATGCGGTGTAGGTGCTGGTGGTCGTGCGATTGAGCGCGTCGGTCTCGGTCAGCAGGTTGTCGCGGCTGTCGAACGTCCGCGTGGTCGGGTTGCCCAGCTCGTCGGCCTCGAACGTGACGTTGCCGCGGGCGCCGTACTCCAGCACCCGGCTGTGCTCCAGGCGATTGACGACGATTTCGCGGTTGTTGTCGAGATCGTGGGTGAACTCGATCGTCTTGCCAAAGGAATCGGTGTGCCGGATCAAGCGCCCATCATCGTCGTATTCGTTGCGAATCGGAATCCGCCCCAAGGGATCGACAATGTCGAGCATCAGATGCTGATCGTCGTAGCGGAATCCAGTCTCGTTGCTGCCACGATCGATCACCGAGGTCAGATCACCTGATGCGTCGCGGGTGTAGCTCACGCTGCGACCGAGCGTATCGGTCACGGATTCGATCTGCCCCGCCGCATCGCGCGCGATCTCGATCTGGAGCCCGGCCGAGTGAATGATCGCTTCAGGCGTGATGTCGACGGTATTGCCGTTGAGATCTTCCAGCCGCGTGACGCCGGTTTGCAGGTTGACGTAGAAGATGCGGCCGTCGCGCGTGGTCAGCTTGACGTCGGTAGGCTCGAAGGGCTGGAAGGTGTCGAAGTCGAGCAGCTCGTCGTTGATGGCATTGTTGAGGTAGAAAACCCGATCGTTGCCCACGATTTCGAGCGTGGTGCCGGGGAGCGGACCATCGACGAAGACGAAGTCCACGTCACCGTCGCAGCGGCCGACGCTGGGGATGACATTGCGCACGCGCGGCCGGAAGCGATAGATCTCGCGGTCCGACAACCGCACGGTGGTGACGTGCGAGTCGGTCTCGATGACCCCAGCGCACGGGAACGGGTTGGGTGGCTCGGAGGTGACGATCTGCCACCCTTCGCCCGGCGGACGATTGTTCTTGTACGAGCCTTGACGAATATCGAGCGTCCAGCCGACGCCGAAGTCGCCCAGCTGCTTGTCGCGTGAGTCGTAGGTGCGGATGACTTCGAGATCGAGCCCCGAAACCGGCACCACCATGTCCGAGAAGCTGAGGGTAAAGTGACCAATCTTGCGCTGCCCTTCGACGGACACCGCGATCACGTCGGTGAAGACGAAATTCTGCAGGTCGATCGCTTCGAGACGGATTTCGTAGAGCCCATTCAGCAAGAGCGTTGGGTCGAACGTCGCCAGCTCCGCCGATGCCACCGGCGCGTCGCCTTCGGCCATCGGAATCCAATCCGGGTCGCCGACCGCTCGGTAGTCCAGTGTCCAGCCCACGAGCAGCGTGCTTTCGACCGTACCGACAATCCCAACGGGACCAGTCACCACATCGAGATCGACCGGCGCGTCGATGCGCGCTACGGGCGACGCGCCTTCGTTCTCGATCGTCAGGGTCGTGTCCGCCGACACCAACACCCAGTAGCCGCGACCGGGCTCGAGCACATCCAAATCGTTGGCCCAGGCCGGTACCCCGGCGCTCCATACCGCCCACGGGTCGGCCGCATCGGCCTTCTCGAACCCGAACACCCGCACCAATTGCGGCAAAATCGACTGCAACGCATTGGGCACCGAACGCGCCACCGCCGAGGGATAGCCGATCAGGTTCCAACCCGTGCACAGTGGGATGTCCGTCGACGCCGGAAGTTCACCATCCAAAGGCAGGAGCGACTGCGCCGTCGACGCCACCCACAGGCCTTGCGTAACGTCGAGCGCTGTCAGATCGCTGCCGGCGGGGTCGGCTGGATCCCACCGCTTCCACGGGTCGGTTGGATCGCAATTGTCGTAGGCAAAGACTTCGGAGTAGACACCGCCGATCGGTGCGAACACCGATGCGGGAGACGGATCAGCCGGGGTTTCGGGGATCGAGATCAGGTTGAAGCCGGGAAACAGTGGCACCTGTTCTGCACTCGATTTCGTCGCCACCATCTCAGCCAGCAATTCCGACGGGACCGACGCCCGCCACGCTTCGGCTATGAGGGTGGCTTCTTTCGACGATGAGCGCGGTGGATCAGGTGGCGCGGCCTTCTTTACGTGCCGGGCGAATATCGGGGAAAAGGGGATGACGTTTGTGCGAGTCGCGGCTCGACACCATGATCGGGCTTGAATCGCTCTTCTCGGATTTCTTGAGCGGTTGATCGGCGGGCGAATCGATCGAAATTCGAGGTCCGAAGTCGCCCGAAATCGGGCGTTTCTGACGTCCGCGCACGCTTCGCCCGCGCGGCGAACGTAACCGCCGCGCGACGACCAACCGAACCCCGACGCCGTGTCGCTATCCCGGCTCGAGCCGCATGGGCGGTGCGAACGGCAGCGGTGGCGGGAAGCAGTTCTCGGGGAAGGCCACGCCAACATCGCCGCCGGCGAGGCGCTCGGCGGCGATGCGGTACTCCGCGAGGAACTCACGGTAGGCCGCGACCATCTGTTCTCGAATCTTCCTCGCGAAGGCGTGGAATCGTGGTCTCGGCGATCGGTGGCCGGGCATCGGTCGCTCGTGTGGATGCCGACGCCGGACCCACTCGGCGCCTTTCGGCACGGTCGCGGCCTGCCGATGACGCGCGCGCGTTTCGCGTTCGATGTCATCAACCATCTCGGCGACGCGGACGCGATACGCTTCGGCGCTGAGGTGGCGCCAGCAGGGCAGGGGATCGAGCGTTAGCTCGACGTCTTTGGTGAAGTCGGCTTCGTTAACGTCCTTGCCGCGTTGCCGGGCATTGAACATCTCCTTGCGCTTGATCCAAATGCCCTTCATGGTCCGGCCCTCGATCATGGCGCGCGACGAGTGGACGCCGGGCCAGTCGGTTGGCGCGAGCACGAGATTTTCATTCGTGCCCTGTTCCAGCAAGTATCGAAGCCTGGCAATCTGGGCTTGTGGCTCGCCGGACACCGGGATCGACGCGTAGCGTCTGGGGAACATCGTCCCCTTCCAGTCATGAAGCCGGCCGGCCTCTTTCGAGAGGTTGGCGTTCACCAAGCACATGAACTCGGCCAGTTGCTCGGTCGATGTCGGTGACGCGATCAAGTGGGCATGGCTGCTCATGGCCACGACGGCATGCACGCGCATGCCGGTGGCTTCCTGGCAGTGAGCCAAGACGCCGACGACGAGCTGATTGAGCCGTGGTCCGGGGCGGAGCAGGTAGCGTTGTTGGATGGTGCGCACGGTCACCTCGACGAGCGTACCGGGCGACGGAAGGTAGCGAATGTCTCGTCCCATACTCTCTAAGACGCGAGACGCACGGCCAATCTTCGCTGATGGAACATCGGTGGTGAACCGCCCCCGAAGTGGTATCCAACAACGGCTAAATCGCCGCGCAACGCCGCACATGATTGCGTGATGGCAAACCAGGCATCAGGCGCCACGCCGGCATGGAGCCGGCGTGTTGCGCTGTGCTGTGCCTACAGGAGGTTTGTCATGAGAAGAACGTTTGTCTCGTTCGTGTTGGTCATGGCGCTGATGCTGTTGGCGTTGCCGGCTGCCGCGCCGCCGAGTGCTGGTGTCGCGTCGCCGGGATCATTGATCGTGGCGAAGGTGGTGGATGCCTTCGCGAGTCGACTCCAGACCTCCTGACCTACCCCTCTTCGAAAAAGTCCGGTTGAGCCTCGTTTGGGGTGTTCCGAGGGCCTGGCCTGGGAAGGCCCGGCTGCGAGGCGGTTCTGACTTGACTGCGAATCGCATTCTGAGCTTGGTGCCGGGGAAGCGGGTGGCTGTCTTGTCGAGCTGTTCGCAGACTGTTGCGATGGCCGCCGTCTTGTGTGGTGAGCTGAGCGGTTCGATGGACACGAGCAATTCGCTGTCGGTGACCTCGAGGTCACCGACAGCCGAGAGAGCGCTTTGGATCAAGGTGCGTCCCTCCTGGTCTGTGCGTCGATAGTGGGGTGACAGGAGCCGAAGAAGATCGCCTTCCGCTTGGCATGCGACCATCTTGAGGATGTCGGTGAGGTGCTTGCGCTCGACCGCCAGCTTGATGACATCCGCTTCGACGACCTCCTGGACCGGGACGCGCGCGGGGATGGTGGCGCGTTGTTTTTCGAGTTCGGTGATTCGCCTCAGGGCAGTGCGTACCCGGGCGGAGATTGCGGCGTTGGCGATTTTGAACCCACGCATCGTACGCCTTTGATCTTCGCGGTTTTCGAACGCCGCGTACCCGAGGTGGGCCTGGAGCTGCTCGAGCTGCGCGTTGGCTTTGCGCAGCTCCGCGTTGATCTTGCTGCGCTCGGGGTTGGGGACATCGCGGGTGGCGTCTGCGGGCTCGGTGTCGTAGTCCACCAGCGCGTCGAGTGCGAATTCCTCGCGCAGGTACTTGAAGAAGTTCTCCTGCCGCCAACGATCGAACATGCGGTAGGCGACCTCGATGGTGGAGAGGTCCCGGCGCGAAGTAATGATCGGCGTCTGGTGGCCGTTGTCGCTCAGGCAGGTGACCTGTCGCAGGAAAACGCGCTGGCGTTTTTTCTTCCGGCCATACTCGAGGTAGATACGCTGATCGGCGAGGAGATACTCGAGCTTGCGTCCGTGGATCGTTTCCTTGATCTGCACGAACGCGCTCAACGGCACCGGGCGAAAAGGGTCGCCGGAGCGATCCGCCGGATCGAGGTCCAGCGAGAAGTGAGCCTGACCTTGATCGACCGCCGGAGCGGACAGGTTTGGGTCCGCACTCGCCCGGCCAGCCTCGCTCTCAGAATCTTGCGCAGTTTGCGCCGCTACCGGGGCAGCGGCGATCTGCTGCTCACCGCAAGCGGACAGGTTTGAGTCCGCACTTTCGAAAGGCATCTTCATCTGCTCCACTGGGCGTTGTTTCCAGCCCAAGCGTCCCGCGAGCTTGCGAACGGCCTTCTCGTCGATGCCCAGCCGCCAGCCGATCTCACGATTCGACAGGCCCTCCGCCTTCCAGGCATTCACGGCGTCCTGGCGGGACTGCGCTACCCGAGACCGACCCCGGGGAAAACCAGGCGGCCGGCCCAGAGCACTAAGACCACCGTCCTCGAAGCGACGTTGGTTCCGACGCACCGTACGCACATCACATCCGAACGCGAGGGCGACTTCGCGCTGCTGTGCCCAGCCCAGATCTACGAGTCTCACCATCGCGTAGGCTTCGCTTGCCCGGTCGCCGGCAGCGAAGTGGGCCAGCGGCATGCCGCCGACGATTACTACCCGATAGCCATCCCGCTGCTGGAGGCGGCAACGAGCGTTGATGATCACGACCCCATCGGCAACCCCGGCGTGCTCAGGGAATAGGACGCGTTCGTCGGTCGTCGATTCCATACCCGATCATGCATCGGAACCGCGAAAGAAGCAGACAGGTTTGGGTCCGCACCCCCTCTGAGGCGCGGGCCTGTGTTTTCAGTAGGTTAGGAGGGGGTGGGTCAGGAGGTCTGGAATCCGAAACACTCCCTCACCGAGCAATCTTCCCATTGTTCTCGTAGGCGCTTGACGACGGGCGATGTCCATCAAACACATTGCTTGGATGAGCCAAAGACACAAAAAGTGATTTCTAGAAGTAATGGTACGTTTATGGATCTTCGTTCTGGCATGTCCAGCGACGACGGTCTACTCAGACTCCGGGCATGAACGTCAGAATCTCGCCCGCTGGCGAGAGTTTCACGAAGAGATAGCCGCCAGGACGCTTTGGAATTCCAGTAGCACGGTACAGATAGTCGCACCCCTCTCGGCGGATCTTGATCCGGACCCTTCCTCTAGGCTGTGGCAGCCCCCGACGGTCCAGCTCACTGTTGACGAGCCGAACTACCACATCTCTGGAAAGCTGTGGCTCTGGGCAGTCTGGCATCTTCAAGCTGGTGCGGCACGAAACGAGACTCAAGAGCAGGCAGATTACAAGGGCCGATCTGGTCATATTCCCCTACACTTTCCGAAAGAGTTGGCGAATTGAGTGACTTGTTCAATTCTGTCATTGACCCTCCGGACACACTTCGGATCGCCGGAACATCCGCTCAGTCGCATTCTAAGGCACTGAACCTCGGCCTTGGACGCGCGGCACTCACCTGTCTTGACCCTCCGCAAGGGCCTAAACCGTGGGCGATAGGTTTCACAGTTTGGCCTACAGCGAACATCGTCGAAGTGAGAAGTCTCATGAGCAATGATGCACTCGGTCAGAATTCTACCGGTCACGGAATCTTCTGGTGCCGTTGTAGGATTTACGCACGCCGTCTTGGTGCCACCACAACAGATGACTGTACCTCCAGCGACAACATTGTTGGCGTCGGCGAATAGGCCCAGCCCGGCAGCCTTCTTGCAACAACCGGCACCTTCTGGTGCGAGACCAAGTTTGTCGATGAGCAGCATCGGCTGTTGGAGGGCATATTGATACTGGGTGGTTGCAAGTGGCACTGCATTTCTTGAACTCACAGGAATCGACGCGCTAAGAGGATCTGGGCGACCGTAGGTGCCTCTTCCGCCGAAGTACGTCCGATGGACGTTGTACGTTTCCTCGACGCCCCAAGCCTCATCCACCCACTGCCCCGGGAACCGCAGGAACATCCCTACCCCACTGGCGTCATCGTAGTCCGCACCAAAGGGCTCGAAGCCACCATCCCACAACGCGACGCCTACGGAATCGGTAGCGAGAACTGGGGTGCCGAGGTGGTCGGCTGTAAGGTAGATATAGGTCGGTGGCCCGACGACATCGACACTGAGGATGGCAACCGGTCGACCCGCCAGGTATAAGACGACGCGCTGTTCGGTGCCCTCGCGTCGGGCGACATGATGCAACACGCCGTCACTGCTGTAGGTCGGCCCGGTGATGACCTTGGGCGAACAGGTGCCGGTGGCGGGTCCGGGGACGGTGGCGTCCCAACATGCCGTGCCGCCCGACTCGAAACCGTCTTCGAACAACACACCCAGCGACGACGCTTCGGCTCGACGCAGAAAACTGCGGCCGTCATAGATGAGATCGCTCGCTTCATCGGCGGATAGACGCTCGATGCGGCTGAGACGGCTGGCATCGTCGTAGGCGAAACTCGTCACCTCTACGCCTTCGGTGACCTGCGTCTGGTTTCCAACCGGGTCGTAGGCGAATGACGTGATGACGCCGATCGCGGTCTGATCGATCTGAGTGAGCCTGGGTGAGTTGCCGGTCGCTGCGTTCGGCACGTAGCTGTAGACGTCCATCGCGACGCCGTCGCGGTCTTCGGTAAGGCGATTGCCCACCGGGTCGTAGGTCCACGCACGCGTGCCCCAGGGACCGTCGCCTTGGGTGAGGAAGTACTGGTGGTCGAGGTAGCCGTAGGTGCGGTCGTTGGCCGCTGTCAGCAGATCAGCGATGGTGGCGATGTTGCCTACAGCGTCGGTGGTGTAGTCCCAATCGAGCAGTGTCGCGCCGCCAGCAGCGGTGATGCGGTCGGGGTGGTAGCGAGCATCGTGAGAACGACTCTCCGAAACGCCATTGCCGAGGTCGAGCGTGCGCAACGGTCCCGACGCGAGGTAGGTCGCGTTACTGGCTGCCATGACGTCGCTTTGCCCGCTCTGCTGCACGGTGACGCTCTCCTCGCGATCGGCGAAGTCGAAGGTGGTGGCTGCGGCGGTGGTGCCGCCAGGATATCCGATCGACGTCCGATTGCCGTTCTTGTCATAGTTGAAGATGAGCGCGCCGTCTTGCGTGACGCGGCCGAAGCGGTCGTAGCCGTAGTCGACTCGATCGGGAAACACGGCGCCGTCGCGCGAAATACTCGTCAGCCGACCGAGCGAGAACGGCACCATGGCGTCATCGTAGGTGTAGGCGATGTCGCGGGCGTCGTTGGGATAGTCGACGACGGTGACGCGATCGAGCTCGTCGACGATTCGCGTCTCCAACACGCCGCGGGCGTCGAGACGGGTGACCAGTTCGCCATGCTCGTTGTAGGCTTGGGTCGTGGTGCCCGATACCTCCGACGTTTCGCTGGTCAGCAGGTCGCGATCGGAATAGATGTAGCTGGTGATCGTGCCCTCGGCATCGATGACGCTGGTGAGATGGTCTTGCACGTCATAGCCGTAGGTGGTGGCGGAGTTGGTCATGGTCGAGCCGAAGGGCTGCGTGACGGTGGCCAGACGATCGAGGGCGTCGTAGGCGTAGACCATGGTCGCTAGCGCGGTCTGCCCCGCCGATGGATGGTTGGGATCCCACAGGCGTTCGAGGTTGCCATCGCAGTCGTACGCGTATTCGGTGATGCTCTCGTTGGCCGTGCCCGCGCCACTGATGGTGCGATCGAGGTGGCAGCGCGTCGAATAGGTTTGCTCCGTTGCCGCGTCGAGCACCCAGGCCATGCCGTCCCAACGCTGCTGTTCGGTGCGGATACGGTGGCCGAAGCCGTTCAGGGTGTAGACCGTCCGCTCGCCGTGGCTGGTGGGCTGGTCGTCGGGCGTGCGCTCGACGGTGACCAACCGCCCGGCTTGATCGTAGTTGTACTCGATCACGTTGCCTTCCGGCAGCACGGTCTGAAAGAGATCGCCGAAGACGTTGTAGCGATGCTCGGTGACCAGATCGTCCACCGGTACGGCGCCGCGCTGGATCAGGAAGCGGACGCGGTCGAGGTCGTCGTAGGTAGTCTCGGCGAGGACGCCGTTGGGATCGATGACGCTGACACAACGGTTGAACGGGTCGTAGCCGAACGTCGTCGTACCAATCAGTGGGTCAGTGCGGGTCTCGACGATCACGCTGCCGCGCGCCGGGTCGTAGGTCAACGACGTTTGGTCGACGCTGCCGTAGCCTGGCGGATCGACGACATCCGGCACACCTTCGGCGGTGTACGTGGTCACGGTCGAGTAGACGAACGCCGCGCCGTCTTCGACACCCTCAATGGTACGCGTCTCCTGGTCACCGCTCGCGCTGTAGCCGAAGGTCGTCCGACGCCGGTCGAGCGCATTGCCGCTGGTCGACGGCTGCTCGATCTCGGTGACCAGCGATGGGAAGGTTGGATCGTAGTCCCATGTGGTTTCACGTTCGAATGCTCCGCCGAAGTCTTCGATCCGCGAAGCCAACATCCCAAAGGTCGTCCAACCCATCCGTGCGACAGTGCCGCGACCGTCGACACGCTCTGTAGGTCGGAGGGGGTTGAACGCGTCGTCGTAGTCGATCCTGACGTTGGGACCGACGCCGCAGGTCGGGCAATCGCCGTTGAGCTCAGTGACCCGTACCTTGCGGCTCACCGGGTCCCGTTCGAAAGTGTAGGTCGAGACGTTGCCCAATGGGTCGGTGACTTGGGTCTCGCTCGGAAACAAGGGATTGTCGTAGGCAAGTCGCCACACGTCGACGGCTTGTGGGCTGGTGTCGATTGTGGCGCCAGCCCAGCTGGCAACGGCGTTGGCGAAATCGTCGTAGGCCCAGGCGCGCACGATGCGGTCGGACGCATCAGTGCCCTCGAGCGTCATCCGCGTCAGGTAGCCGGGGTAGCGTACATCCGTATAGAGGAACGTCCAGGCCGTCCCGTCTGGCCGGTCGATGCGAACGAGGTCGTCGCCCAACCAAGTGTAGCTCCACGTGCGCGTGGTCACCGTGTCGACGCCCACCTCGGTGATCGTCGCAAGCTTGCCGTTCGGGTGGTAGCCGAAGGTCTCACTACGCCCATCGGGAAAGGCGATCGAATCCAACACGGTCCCTGCATAACTCGCAACGGAGGCGTTCCCGTTCGGGTCGACGGTCTGCGTCCAGAGACCGGTATCGTCGAAGTGCTGGACCGTGCCTTCGAGGAATCGCAGCTCCCAGCCCGCTATGGTCTTGGTGAGTGAGCGGTACTCGTCGCTAGGCGCGACGGATTCATAGTCGCCGTCGAGCCCGGCGTCGCTGAATTCTCGGAAAGTGCCATAGCGGGTGATCAGCCAAACATGGCCATCGTCCGGGTCGCACACGATGCGCTTGGAAGCGTCGTGGCTCCAATACCGTCCCAGCGCCACACCGTCACCCGCTACCCCGCTTGATGCTGATGAAGACGGATCGCGACGATTCGATCGGTATAAGACATCTTTCAAGTCAAGCGGCTCGCCAAGACGGTGCTCATGCCGAAGGAAGCCGTGGGGGAATGGCGGGGGAGTGTCCCGTTGATTCAACCTTCTCTTGAATTCCCTCCGAATCCGCTAACTCATTTTTCATGAGTAAATTAGGAGGGTGAAGCTACTCCGTGCCAAACGAGATCCTGAGTCCCGGTAGTGCTTGTCGGCCCTCACCGACCAGGGCAACCCCATGCCTTTGAGGCAGACGGCTTGTTGTCCCGTCGTGCATCGATAAGGAATCATTGCCACGGGCCACGTCACCGAAGAGACGTCGCGTTCCCTGCGTGCCTTAGCCGACGCGTTCTTGAACGCTCTTGAAACCGTGCGTACCGAGTAGGCGCTTGAACCTCGGGGTCTCCACGACGATGGTCTCTTCGCGACGTGGGCCGCTGGAGATAATCCCTATGGGCACGCCAACGAGCTCTTCGAGACGCGCGAGGTAGGCGCGCGCTGCGGCGGGAAGGTCGTCGTTGCTAAGGGCACCGGCCGTCTTGTCAGACCAGCCGCTCATGCTCTCGTAGACCGGTTCGACCCGCGCCAAAGCATCCAGATCTGACGGGAAATCGGTGGTTTCGACACCGTCGATTCGGTACGCGGTGCAGATGCAAATCTCGTCCAGCGAATCGAGCACGTCGACCTTGGTCAGCGCCAAAACGTCGATGCCGCTGAGTCGTTGGGCGTAGCGCGCCGCAACCACGTCGAACCAACCACAGCGACGCGGCCGTCCGGTGGTGGTACCGAACTCGTTGCCGCGCGTTTGCAGATGCTCGGCGACGCTGTCATCGAGCTCAGTTGGGAACGGACCAGCACCCACCCGCGTGACGTAGGCCTTGATCACACCAAGGACCCCGGTGATACGGCTGGGCGCAATGCCGGCACCGGCGCAGACGCCACCGGCCGTGGTGCTCGAGCTGGTCACGTAGGGATAGGTCCCGTAATCAACATCGAGCAACGTGCCTTGGGCTCCTTCGAAGAGAATGCTCTTCTCTTGGTCCATCCAGTCGTTGACCAACGCCGTGGTGTCACAAATCCGATCACCGAGCCAGGCCCCCCACTCACGACAGGTCGTGGCGAGCATGGAGGGCTTGGGTGGCGGATCGGCACTGAGTGCGGCCAGTTCGGGTGCGATCCGCTGATGCTGAAGACGCAGAATGTCGTTGAGACGCTCGGAGCGGAGGTCGCCCACGCGAAGCCCACACCGGGCTGCCTTCATCTCATAGGCCGGGCCAATCCCGCGCAGGGTCGTGCCGATCTTTCCACCACCTCGGGATTCCTCGCGCGCCGCGTCGAGCAAGGCATGCGTGGGCAGGATGATCTGCGCTCGATCCGAAACGAAGATTCGTCCTTCGGTGTCGATGCCGAGGGACTCGAGCTGTTCGATCTCCTTGCGTAAGGCATCGGGCGCGATCACCATGCCAGTGCCGAGAACACAGCGTGCACCTTCGTGCAGGATCCCAGAAGGAACAAGATGCAGGGCGAAGTGGCGGTTACCGAACTTGACGGTATGGCCGGCGTTGTGCCCGCCCTGAAAACGGACGACGGCATCGAATGCCGGGCCGATGAGGTCGACAATCTTGCCCTTACCCTCATCACCCCACTGCATTCCCAGAACAATCGCTTGACTCATGGATGAAACTGCGCGATAAAAAGAAAGAGATGGTCCGATAGATCGGGAGTTGGATTACAGGCTCGGAACGACCGAGCGACTCCGGACGATCAGGCAGAGGGCGGAGGCTAGCAGAAGCTCGCCCGGAGCGCCAAGCCACCCGCCGTCTCCGTGCAACCAGCGCGGCGCGCTCGCACGGTACCGACTCCGCGGGTAGACTAGGATTCACCAGACGTCACGAGCCTTCCATTGAAAGCCGCTTTGACGTCGTTCTGGAGCTTGACCGAACGTGGATACCGCGCTGCAGATCGCGAACGCCTTTCTTCCCCTGCTGTATCTATCAACAGCGGTGGCCTACGGCATGCTGTTCTTCTCGGGCCACTCCACCGCCGAGCGGGCCGCGACACCACTGCTGCGCATCACGCTGATCCTGCATGTCGGCTACCTGGTTTTGCTGGCGGTTCGCTGGCATCAGTTCCCGGCGGCGACCGTCTCGCAATCACTCTCGGCCTTGGCGTTTGCCATCGCTGTCGTGTACGCCTTCGTCGAATGGAACGGCCGCTCGCTGGCTACCGGCTTCTGGTTGCTTTCGATGGCGCTGGTGTTCGAGCTGCTGGCGTCGGTACTGCGGACGACCACGCCGCCCGATCTCGAGATTTTTCACAATCCACTGTTCGCGGCCCACGCCTCCCTCGGGTTGCTTGGCTACGCTGGCTTTGGCGTCGGTGCGTGCTACGCCTTTCTCTTCCTGCGTATGTACATGGAGCTGAAGCGTGGCCAGTTTTCGCTCTTCTTCGGCAAACTGCCGCCGCTCGAGGTGCTCGAGCGCATGATGCGCGACGCCATGCTGGCCGGCTTTGTGGGCCTGACTGGGACCGTGGTCTCGGGCGCCATCTGGGCCGATCAGCTGTTCGATGGACCGTGGCTCGCCGACCCCAAGATCGTGATCACGTTGGCGACCTGGCTGTTCTACGGTGCCGTGCTCTTGCTGCGCCGGCTGAGGCGCTGGCGCGGGCGTCGTTTGGCCTGGGCCAGCCTGCTCGGCTTCGCCGCCGTCATCCTTTCCTTGGTCGCCAACCTCTACTTCTCCGATGTCCACGCCTTCATCTAGCGGCCTGAGGCCAACCATGGGACCGCAACGAAGAGGCCAGATCAACGCCCGCGACGCGCAGCGCCGGTGGCAGCTGCTGCTCATTGGCGTCGATCACCGGTCGGCCCCCGTGGAGCTGCGGGAAAAGGTGGCGTACCGGCCCGACGAGGAAGCGAGCCTGCTCGAGTCGCTGGTCACCCACGCTGCCATCGCCGAGGCCTTTCTGCTCTCGACCTGCAACCGAACTGAACTCTATGTGCGCACCGACGATGCCACCGCGGCGTATCCTCATGCCCTTGATGTTGCGTTCACTTCGCGCTGCGCGGCCATCGAGCAAGAGGGGCGGTTCTTCGCCAAGCGCGATGACGAGGCCATCCGCCACCTGTTCGAGGTCGCTGGTGGTCTGCAGTCGATGGTGCTCGGCGAGCCTGAGATCTTGGGTCAGGTCAAGCAGTCCGCTGGACGGGCCGAGAACACAGGGACCAGCGGCGTGGTGCTGAGTCGATTGCTGGTTCAAGCGATCGCAGCGGGCGGCCGCGCCCGGCGAGACACCGCGATCGGCGCGGGCGCGGTCTCGTTCGGATACGCGGTCGTCGAGCTTGCCCGAACCATTTTTCATCGACTCGAAGACTGTTCGGTCTTGCTGGTGGGCGCTGGCGAGACCGCGCGGTTGGTGGCCCGCAACCTGAGCGAACGGGGTGCCCGTGAGCTGCGGATTTCCAATCGGGGGAGCCGGCGGGTCGAGCAGTTTCTCGCCGACTTCCCACAGGCCCGAGTGGTGCCGTTCGACGAACGCGCCCAGGCCCTCGACGAGGTCGATGTCGTGGTCGCGTCGACCACCGCACCCGAGCCGGTCATCCTGCGCGACGACTTGCGTCAAGCGATGAGCCGCAGACGCGGCAAGCCGTTGTTGGTTGCCGATCTGGGTGTGCCTCGCAACGTCGAGACCACCGCTCGCGGTATCGAGAATCTGTTCCTGCAAGATGTCGACTCGCTCGAGAATCTCATCGGTCGCAACCTCAAGCAACGTCGAAGCGAAATCCCGCGCGTTCAAGAGATCCTCGATAACGAGCAAAGTCGCTTTGCCGACTGGTGTCGGTCCCTGGCCGCCGAGCCGCTGGTCGCCGCGCTTCATGGCCGTGCCGAAGCCCTTCGCCGACGCGAAGTCGAAAGCGTCCAGGCGCGCTTCCCCACCGAGCTGCACGATGACCTGGACAAGTTGACGCGCGCACTCGTGCGCAAGCTTCTCCACCATCCCAGCCAGCACCTACGACGGGATCAAGACGACCCTCTTCCCCGTTTTCAGCTGGTGCGTGAGTTGTTCGATCTCGACGACGAGAAATCTTCGTGACCGATTCCCTCGTTCTCCGCTTGGGTACCCGCAAGAGCCCACTGGCCAGGGCTCAATCGGGGCACGTCGCCAAAGCCCTCGAACAGCACCATCCAGGCGTGCGGGTCGAGCTGGTGCCGATCGTAACCCGCGGCGACCAGCTGCCCGGCGACCTCTCGAAGCACGGCGGCAAAGGCCTCTTCACCGCCGAGTTGGAACGTGGCCTGCTCGACGGCGACCTCGATTTGGCGGTGCACAGTCTCAAAGACCTGCCAGTGACGGTTCCCGACGGCCTGGTGATCGCCGCCCATCCGCCCCGGGTGGACCCCCGTGACGCACTGATCAGCGACCAGGCCAGCGATTTGGACGGCTTGCCCAGTGGCGCCGTGCTCATGACCGGCAGCTTGCGGCGACAAGCCCTGCTTCGTGCCCACCGAAGCGACCTCCGGGTGGTGCCGATCCGAGGGAACGTCGGAACGCGCGTCGCCACCTGGCGGGCGTCGGGCCATGCCGGCACCATCTTGGCCGCCGCCGGTCTGGCGCGTTTGGACACCGGTAGCGAAACGATTCCCGCCCATCCGCTCGATCCCACCATCATGATCCCGGCGCCAGGCCAAGGAATCCTCGCCGTCCAAGTGCGTTCTGGTGGCCGTGCCGAACCCCTGTGCCGGGCACTCGACGACGCGTCGACCGCTCGAGCGGCCCGATGCGAACGCCATGTCGTTGCCGCGCTGGGCGCCGACTGCACCCTGCCCCTCGCGGCGTGGGCCACCGAGGCGACAACGACCCATGGCGAAGCAACGGGGTCACGACCGCTGCGTTTGACCGCCGCGCTGGCGACCCCAGACGGTCAACTCATCGCACGTGGCCTTGGTGAGGGAGACGATCCCGAAGCCGTCGCCGAGGCCTGCCTCGACATGTTGCGGCGTAACGACGCCGAAGCGATCCTGGCCCGCATTCGCGCATGAGCCACGCGCCCGGGACGCAGCCTCTCGCGGGCATCCGGGTGGTGGTGACCCGTGCCCAGCATCAGGCAACCGGCCTGGCCGAGGCCTTGGCCAACGTCGGCGCTGATGTCGCGTTGCTGCCGCTACTGGAAATCGTGCCGCCAGCCGACCCGGGTCCAATGCGTCACGCTCTCGCCCGAATCGGCTCCTATGATTGGCTCGCTCTGTCGTCGTCCAATGCTGTCACGGCCCTGCCGCCCGAGATCTTGCAAGCCTGTCGTTCAGCAACGGGTCCGCGCATTGCGACCATCGGTCCCGCGACGTCAAACGCCGTGTGCAGCCAAGGCGGCCTGGTCGCCGTCGAGGCAACGCGGCACGACGGTGGCGGCCTGGCCGAGACCATCGTACGCGCCAGCCAGCCTGGTCAGGAACGCGTCCTATTGCCGCAAGCGGCCGACGCCCGGCCCGAGCTGGCCGACGGCCTGCGCGAGGCAGGCTTCGAGGTCGAAACGGTGATCGCCTACGACAAGCGGCTGCCCCACCATGCAACGGCGCAAGCCGTACGTCTCTTCGAGTCCACACCGCTCGGTTGGGTGATTTTTGCCAGCCCGCGCACCGTGGCCCATTTCGTCACCACCCTGGGTGACGCCTGGCCAGCCCGTCGCCGCGAACTACGGGCAGCGGCCATTGGGCCGACCACCGCCCGAGCCCTGCGGCGGATCGGCGTCGAACCCGCGGTGGCAACCGAGCCGACGCCGGTGGGCGTCGTTGCAGCGATCGTCGAATCAATTACCAAGTCCCTGATCGAAACTTCATCCGCCCTACCGTAACGCGGGCATCTATCGTCGGGCGGAGGGCCCGTTCGACGCGCGGCCGAAGTATTACCCTCGTCAGACGAGGCGGCCAAGCGCTACCCCACTCACGCCTTCTCGAAATTGAGCAACCACCGTTTGGTCTCAATCCCGCCACCGAACCCGGTCAACGAGCCATCGGAGCCAATGACCCGGTGGCAGGGCACAACGAGCGGGAGGCAGTTTGCACCATTGGCGGCGCCCACTGCGCGGAAAGCGGTAGGTTTCCCCAACGTCCGAGCGAGGTCGCCGTAGGTTCGGGTCTCGCCGAACGGGATCGTGCACAGAAGATCCCAGACAGAGCGTTGAAAAGCGGTACCACCAAGAGCGAGCGGCATGTCGAACGTGGCTCGTTCACCAGCAAAGTAGGCCTCGACTTGCTCGATCGCCTGCCGCAGCGGTTCCGGATCCTCGGTCCAGCCTGCCTGCGGGGTGCGCACTTGGCTCCCTTTCGAGAAGCTCGTCAGCACCAGACCGTCGACGTTCCCCGCCATGAAGAAGGGTCCGACCGGGGTGTCGATGGAGGTGTAGTGCAACGATGAATCTCCCGCGGATCAGTGGACGTTTCGGCCACCGTCGATATTGCCACCCAGGGGGTCCCAGTACCAAAAGTTGATCGGACCTGAACTCAGGTGGCGATTGTCGGAGTATTGGTTCCCTTGACTCGCCAAGATCAGACCCCAGGGACAACCGAGGAGCGCATTGCCTTGGATGCTGTTGGTGGTCGAGCCTTCGATGACCTGAATCGCAGCATGACAGTATCTGATGCCGTTTATAGCATTGCCAACCACCTCGACGGCGACCGTTTCACCCAGCTCGATACCGATGTGGTTCCAGATCAGCACGTTGTCGGCGACCACGCCACCTTCGACCCCAGCGAGGTCAATCGCGAAACCAGCCTGGGTACGAAACCAGCCCGGGTAATGGCGTTCCGGCGGATATCAACGAGACTGGCGCCTGTCAGGTGAATGGCTTTGCCGCCAAAGTTGGGCGTTGGATGTTCTGGGCTCCCTCCCAAGCGCCCAAGCTTGATCGTTGAATCGAGCACGCTGACACCGAAATAGCCATCGACCACCCACCCCTTCTTGCCACGACCGCTGATCAGATCGCAGTCGCGGACCTCGCCTCGGGTTTGGATTGGCGGGCTGGGATCCCCTCGGCTTCCGAACCGACCCGAAAGGCGGACCGATAGGCGCGCGGAGTGGTTCCCAAGTGCCGCGCCAAGTGCTTTCGTAGATTGGCGGATGAACCCAATCCCGACAGGGTGGCGACGTGCTCGACACTGCGGTCCGACGACTCCAGAAGCTCGCGTGCTTTGGCGACCCGTTGCTGCACCAGCCAATGGTGGGGACTCTGGGACGTGATCTCTTTGAATCGACGCTGAAACGTCCGCAACGAGAAGCCAAACCGCCGGGCGACATCTTCCATGGCAAACGTCTGGTCCAGGTGCGCGATCATCCAATCGAGTACAGGGCCGAAATGGTCGTTTTCGGCGACCCCGGCCGGGGCTTCCGCGTACTGCGTTTGGCCGCCATCCCGATGCACCGGAGCGACCATCCGACGCGCGATGGTGTTCGCGGCAGCAAGTCCGAAGTCTTCTCGTACGATCGCCAAGCAGAGGTCGAGTCCCGCCGCACAACCGGCTGAGGTCGCGATGAGACCGGGCCCGCTGCCATCTTGCAAGTACAGCGAATTTTCCTCGACGTGCACCCGAGGGAATGACCGTCGCAGTGTTTCGGCGTGCAACCAGTGGGTCGTTGCCCGTCGGCCGTCGAGGAGGCCTGCATGGGCCAGCGGGAACACCCCCGTGCAAATCGTCACCAGCCGGCCACCGCGGGCATGGACCGACCGCAGGGCGTCGAGCAGTGGCTCGGCCGGTCGCTCCAAGGGCTCGCGCCACCCCGCCACCAAGACCGTGTCCGCCGCGACCAAGTCTTCGAGCGTACCCGTGGGCCGAAACTCCAGGCCATGACTGGAGAACAACCGCCGATGATCGACGCCGACCGCCACTGCACCGCTGTGGGCAAAGCAGAACCGCGCAGCACCGACCAACCGAAGAGGATGGTGCCCGCCGCAAGAAAGCGCATCGCCGCCATCAGGAACGGTGGGATGGTCTCAATGGCGAACCGAATTCCGAGGTAAGTGGAGCCCCAAATGAAGTAGACAGCAGCGAACGCTGCCACAACGGCGGCCAGCGAAGGTCGAGTAGAGGATGCATGGTCCGTGATGGTCATGAACCAAGGTTCACAGGGCACAGGCACACCCGAAAGTGGCATGATCGTCAAGTTTAGATACGATCACGCCATTTGCCGCAATAATGTCCTCTCGAACACGCCGAAGCCAGTCCGCTCGGTTTGTTGTGTACAAACGTCACCAGTAAGGCGTCAGGAGGTTCCGATCTGGGGTAAGGTGCCGAGCGCGCATTGAGTATCAGGAAAGGAACCCCCTCGTGAAAACCGTCCTCAACACCACCAGCCGCCTGGTCAAAGTCACGTTGCCGCTTGGCAAGGTGCTTCGTCTCGGTCCACGCAAAACTGGAGAAATCGCTGACCGGGCCGCCGAACACCCATCGGTGGCACGGCTGGTGACGGCGGGGACCATCGAGATCGTCGACGAATCGACCCACGCGGACTCACGTGGACTCCGGACAGGTTCCATTCGGGCCGACAATCGCAGCGGCACCAAGACCGCGGAGCGCACCGAACGTCGCCGCTGATCTGATCGTCAAATCCATCCCAACGAACCGTAGGAAGGCTCATGAAGCATGTTCATCGGTCTCTATTCGTCCTGCTGATCCTGGTCCCGACCACCTTGCTCGGCGCCACGATCCCAGGCGGTTCGTCGACGATCGCGGAGGTGACGGTGTACCTCAATGGAGCCGAGATCGTTCGCGAAACCCCGATTACGATCCCGCGGGGGTCTTCGACGATCGAGTTTGCGGACTTCCCCGCTGGCATTCGGGCCCCTTCGATCCGCGCTTCCGTCGAAGGTGTGCCAGCGATTGTGCGCTCGATCGAGATGGCCGATGCGGACGAGACCGAGAAAACAGAGACCGACCTCGACCGCAAGATCACCGAGGTCGAAGATCAGATTTTCGCGCTCGACCTCACCCGCACCGATGACAAAGCACTGCGCGGCTATCTCGAGGCCGCCGCGAGCACACGGGCGAAGAATGACGGCGCCTCCGATACCGGTGCCGACCCGGCGAACATCTCTGCTGTCTACGAAGTGCTGGAGCAACGCTTCGAGGGTCTGCTAAAGGATCGCCTGGCGCAACGCAAGCTTCGCCGCGACCTCGAACGGCAACTCATCGAAGCCAGGAAGGTACGGAACGAGAAGGAAGATGCGGTGCCGACTCGGATCGCGCGCTTCGCGGTGGAGGCCAAAGCAAGCGGTCAAGCGACCTTGGTCATCCGCTATTTCGTCTGGGAGGCAGCGTGGGAGCCCAACTACGGCGGCACCCTGGGCGACGACGGCAACCTCGAGCTAGTGGCCGAAGCCGCGATCAAGCAATGGACCCAGGAAGATTGGTCCAACGTGCGCTTGAAGCTCTCCACCGTCGCGGCATCTCGGTCACTGAGCGCGCCGTACCTCGGACCGTGGAAGATCAAGCCATGGCAGCCGAGACAAGAAGAGAAGGCCCTACAAGACGCCTTGACGGAGCTGGAAAGCGGGCAGCAGTCCAACTTCGTTGCCGTACCCGAGGTCGATGAAATCGTGATGGAAATGCCGGCCAGCCGGAGTCTAACCACGACCTCGACCGAGACAAGCTACAGCGTCACCTTTGACGTTCCGGGCCGGGTGAGTGTCGAAGCAAGCGGGCCACCGCAGCAGTTCACCATCTGGGAAGAGACTCTGGCGAGCACGGTCGCGTATCGAGTTAAGCCAGCGCTCGAGGCCACCGCCTACCTCGAAGCCACCGTCCTCGCGCCAGCATCCGTGCCGCTGCTGGCCGGCGAATTGGCGCTGTATACGAGCAACACCCTGATCGGTGCCCACGAGCTACCCGAAACGGGACCTGGCGAAACCCGGATCATTCCGTTTGGGAGCGATCCGCGCATCAAGATCGAACGGGTGACGCGCGACATCTCCGCGGGCCGGCAGGGAGCAATCCGCAGGCAAGCGCGCGAAGAACGAGCCTACCGCACCAAGATCACCAACCACCGCAACGAAGCCGTGCGGGTGGTGGTTGAAGATCGCCTGCCGGTGGCGGACGACGAACGCATCGTCGTGGCGCTCAGCAACGAAACGACGCCGGGTCACAAACCCAGCTCAAATCGTCGCGGGGTCCTGCTCTGGGAGCTCAACCTCGCGGCTGGCGAAACCGGCGAGATCGACTTCGGCTATACCGTTCGCTATCCCCTCGATATGGAGGTCGAGGGATTGGAATAGAGCACCTCGAACTGGCGGGCCAACCCGAGAAGGTAACCTCGGCGTCGGTCGCAGCCACACCACTGAACGGGCGTGGACCCGGCAACCAATGTCAAT
Organism: Candidatus Multivoradales bacterium; assembly: GCA_965250305.1. Classification (GTDB taxonomy): domain Bacteria; phylum Acidobacteriota; class Thermoanaerobaculia; order Multivoradales; family J023; genus J023. Next base: position 183,080 of record CBDFNS010000021.1, read on the forward strand.
ACGTTAGAAACTCGCGATCCTTCCTATTGACGCAGAAAGGGGGCGGGGCAAGCCCCGCTAGTCAAAAACCTGTGACCAGGCGATCGATAGGTCGGGGAAATGCGTCGGTACGTTTTCGCCCTTGGCCGCGGCTACCGTCGGTCGGCCGAAACCGGGGGTGCCTTGTTCTCGGACATAGATCGTCAACAGGCGCGCTTGGGGGTCGATAAGCCAGTACTCGCCGACCCCATGTTGGCTGTAGAGATCGCGCTTCTGGACTTGATCGCGTACCGCGGTCGCGGGCGAGAGCACTTCGATGATCCAATCCGGCGCGCCGCGGCAGCCCGCGTCATCAAGCTTCTTGACGTCACAAATCACCGAGATATCCGGTTGGACGACCGTCGTTACGTCGTTGTCCTTCTCGTCCAATGCGGACAAACGAACGTCGAACGGCGCGACGAAGACATGGCAGCCTCGGCGACGCAATGCCGGTTCGATTGCAACCGCCAGTCGTACCACGACCTGCTGGTGCGCTCGGCTCGGCGCTGGGCTCATGGCGAACGGTACGCCATCGATCAACTCCCAACGATCGTCACCCTGCCACTGCACGTAGTCGCCATAGGTGAAAAGCGGTTCGTTAGGGTTGCGGTCTGGGATCATGGTCCAACGACAATACCATTCATCGTTCGGCCTTCTCACAAATGGTAATTCCCGGCGTGTCGATTCCGAGTGCTCCAATTGAAGAATCAAAGACCGCGCACAGCGCGGAAACAAGGATCAAGGTCAACTCAGTCCTCCCGGAACACGCCACACCACACGAAATCCCGCGTAGTAGAGGCGAGTGCGCGGTACGTAGTAGAAGCGATAGGCGCCCCGGAGGTACCCCGTATCAATGCCAAACGAGCCGCCGCGCACTACGCGCCCGGTACCGCGCTCCGGCCCGTTGTAGTCGCGGTAGTCGCGCTTCGGGGCCTCGGAATAGTCACCATACCAATCATGGCACCACTCCCAAACATTGCCGGCAAGATCATGCACCCCTTCCGGTGTCGCCCCTTTGGGGTAGGCACCCACCGCCGTGGTATCACCAACTTCGGTGTCGAAATTGGCCCGCTCGACCGTTGGCTCTTCGAGGCCCCAGGGGTAGGCCCGGCCCTCGGCGCCGCGGGCGGCGAATTCCCACTCAGCCTCCCGGGGCAGGCCGGCCTGGCCCTCGGCGCCGGTCCTGGCGATGCGCTCGCTCAGCCACACCGAGAAGGCGGTGGCATCGTCCCACGAGACATAGGTTACGGGATGTTGCGCTTTGCCCTCCGGAATCGCACCGTCCTCCCAATGTTGGGGTGACTTCTTTCCGGTTTCGTGCGCGTACACCGCGTATTGGGCGTTGGTCACCGGGAACCGGCCCATTCGGAAAGGCGACACTTCCGCGGGATGTTCCGGCTTCTCATTGTCACGACCGGCGTTTGAGCCCATGGTGAAGGCGCCGCCCGCGAGCGATACCCAGGCCGGACCCCCGAGATCGAACAAGTCCATGTGATCACCACCATGCGACGGCACCACTTCGATCGCCGGTGGCGAAGCGAGATGCACGAGCACACGGCGCTGGTTCGGATCGAGCTTCTCGATCGCCTCGACGTAGGAATCGAGCGCCTTCTTGGCGCGCAGCTTCACCAGGTGGGCGTCCACCTCGCGTTGTTGTTGCGATAGGCGCCCCGGAGGTTCCTCGTTTCATTGTCAAACGAGCCGCCGCGCACTACGCGCCACGGAGATGCCAGACAACCGGCTCTACGGTACCACTCCGCGATCACGTCCCGCCGGCCGAAAGGGACCGGAACCGCGCCCAGCGCGGAAACAAGAAACAAGGTCAACTCAGTCCTCCCGGAACACGCCACACCACACGAAAACCCGCGAAGCCGGCGCGGATGCGCGGAGCGCCGTTGCGGCGAAAGGCGCCCCGGAGGTACCTCGTAACATTGACAAACGAGCCGCCGCGCACTACGCGCCACGTTCCCTCGGCGAGGCCCGCGGGGTCGCTTTGCTCGCCATCGTCATAGTCGCCAAACCAATCGCCACACCATTCCCTGACATTGCCCGCCAAGTCGTGGACCCCTTCGGGCGAGGCACCCAGCGGATAGACGCCGACCGGTGAAGCATGGCGAAGCCGGCCGGCGAACGCGGCGTGCTGCGCGCTCGGCGCGGCATCTCCCCACGGGAAGGGACGGCCTTGGTCGCCACGCGCGGCATACTCCCACTGCGCTTCGCTCGGCAGCGTGCCACGCGCCCACCGGCAGAAGGCATCAGCTTCGAACCACGAGACCCGGGTCACCGGACGATTGGGAAAGCGCAGTTGAGCCGTCCAGCCGTCCGGTTCGGTGATGGACTCATTCTCAATCCATGCCCACCCCGAAGGCGCCCATAGCTCGGCATCGCCGTAGCCACCCTCCGCCACGAAGGTGGCATAGTTCCGAACGGTCACCGGATAGCGGCTGATGGTGAAGGGGCTGAGGTGAACACGATGAACCGGCTTCTCATCCGCATGCGCCGCGGAATCGAAGCCTCGTCCTTTCTTGTCGTGGGACTGCGCCCCCATCCAGAAAGAGCATGCCGGCAACGCGACTCGATCCTCGAGCTCGTTCACCAGGCGTGGGTCACCGGCCTGGCCGAGGGCTTCACCGACCTCCACCCGGACCGTCTCGGCCACCGCTTCACCGCCGGGCTCGAAGATGGCCAGGACATCGCGTAGCGCCGCGGCATAACCGGTGCCGGCGGAACAGTCGCCGCGTGAGGGCGCGATATCGCGCAGAATGCGACCGATCAGGCCCACCGCGCGGGCGCGCGCCGCGAGGTTGGACACCCCGGTGGTCAGGATCTGCTCGATGTACGCGCGCACGGCGCGCGAGCCGTCATCGATACGCAGGCAGCCACCGAGCAACGTGGTGACCTCGCTCCAGCGATCGTGATGCAGGCAGGGCTCCAGGGTGGACCAATAGTCGCGGTCGCGGCGCAGCTCGAGCGCGGCCAAGTACTCCTGGAACGACAGGTGCCAGAACTCGACCTCGCCCGCGCTGCGACTCACCAACACGCCGCTCCACAGTGCCTCTTGGTCGAGAAAATCCGCCGGGTCGATGGCTTCGCCCAGCAGGACCGGCGCGACGGCAGCAGCGGCTTCGGCGCGGCCGAGCCGACGCTGCACGCCTTCGCTATCGGTGAACATGCGCAGGGCCAGCACTTGTAGTGCCTCTTGCCGCAGGAGCGTGGGCAGGTCGCTCGCCGCGCTGCGCGAGTCGAGCAACCAACCGAGCGCCGCGCGGTACAACAGCACCCGCTCCTCGGGCAACTTGCGGTCATTCCAATGCACCACCGCCAAAACGGTCAGCATCAGCGGATTCTCGGTCAGCGGCCCGACACTGGGATGCGAGCGAATCGCCTCCCACAGCTCGGCGCGATATACCTCGGCCTGGGCCGCTGCGGCCCCGGCGTCGCCCCGGCCCTGATAGAGCGCCCGGCACCACCCGCGCACGAAGGCCGCGACTTGTTCGGCCCGAAAGGGCGCCAAACGATAGCTGAGCAGGCCGGCAAGCTGGGCGCGGCCGGTATAGGCGCGGATGCGGCAAGTGATCAAGTAGCGGTTGCCCGCGCGCCTGCCGGTTATCATCGCCTTTTCGACGATTCGCGCCACCCGCTGGCGCAGATCGCCGGGTACCTCATCGAGACCGTCGAGCAGCACGAAGGCACGGCCGGCCGCCACCTCATCGCGCAAGTACGTGGCCGGAAGACGGTAGCCATGGCCGCGCTGGAGGAAGTCGAGGTAGCGGTCGAAGTGTGCGGGGACGTCGTCGGCAACGTCGTCCCGAGGCTTGGCGACGAGGAAAGCGGCCAGCTCGCTGAGGCGGACGAAGATCGGCAACGGTACCGCCTGATCTGGATCGAGACCGAGATGCTCGGCCGCCAGCCCGGGGTCGTCTAACAACCGTGCCCGCGCCAGCATGCGGGTTGCGAAGCGCAAGAAGGTCGTCTTGCCCGAGCCCGGATCGCCGATCAGCACCGACACCCGCTCGGCGCGGATGACGTCGCGCAACTCGAACTCGCCTTCCATCATGGAACCGGCACCGAGCAGGTCAGCACGACCGCGCTTTCTGTCCCGTTTCTCGCGGCCGCCTGGTGTGACGTCAGGTGTGGCGTCGGGTGTGGCGCCGTGCGCGACCCGCAAACGGGTGTAGACCTGCTCGAGCGGCAAGCGCTCGGCGACCTTGGCGCCCATGCCGCGAATCTCGACGTAGGCATGTTCGGCGTCGAGGGCTTCGAGGTAGCGCGTGGGGTCGGGGGCTTCATCCCCAGTGGCCGGCGCGGGTCGCGCCGCTTCGATGCCCTGCCGCTCGACCACGACCTTGCGCAGGCCCCGCGCGACGTCGGCCCAGGCTTCGTCTTGCTCGGGCCAACTGCCGACCGGCCGAAAGCCGGTGGGCAGCCCTTGTAGGTGTGCGAACGGGGCACTTTGCCAATCACAGTCGCGGATCAACACCGGCACGACGCGCGCCTTGCCGGCCTCGTGACGGCGCAACGCCGTTTGCATTTCGATCTCGAAACAGTAGTCCGAGGCGAGGAAATCAGCGCTAACCAGCAGCAGCACCAGGTCGGCACGAGCAAGCTGATCGTCGATGACTTCGGCGAAGTCCTCACCACCGAGAATCTTGCGAAAACTCCACGGTGCGATCAGCCTCTGCCGGCGCAGCAAGCTGAGGTGTTTTTCGAGCTGGATGCGGTACGCGTCGTCCTGATGGGCGAAGCTGAAGAAAACGCGAATCGGTGCGAGTGAACTGTCGGGTTCAGCCAGGGAGATCGTCATGTCTGTCTACGCTCGCGCGTCATTCTCGCGCGTCATTGGCAGCGACACGGCCCTTCAGGGATATGCCTCAGAGGGCCAGCAGCGTATCACCCGCGACAATGCGGCTCCAAGCTATGACGCGGGTCCACCTACCGGGCCACGATCTCGTCCGCCCGGTAGCCTTGGAAATACAGCAGCGCGGTCAAGTCGCCGTGGTCGACTCGGAAGCGGGCCGCGGCGGCGACAGCGGGTTTGGCGTGGTACGCGACACCAAGACCCGCGGCGCCCAACAGCGCGAGGTCGTTGGCACCGTCCCCTACGGCTATGGCATCGTCGGGATCGATTCCCAACGTGACGCAGTAGCCCGCGAGCGCAACCTGCTTGGCGTCGCGATCGAGAATGGGCTCTTCGACGGTACCGGTCAGCCGACCGTCGTTGACCATGAGTCGATTGGCCTGCACGTGATCGAAGCCGAGCTCGGCGGCCACCCGGTCAGCGAAACGATGGAAGCCTCCGGACACCAAGGCCGTGGTGATGCCATGAGCTTTACAGGTCGCGATCAATCGCCGGGCACCGGGGTTGATCTCGACCCGCTCCCACGCCTGCTCCAAGAGGGTCGCATGCTTGGCTTCGAGCAGGCGGACCCGCTTGCGGACCGAGGTACAGAAATCGATCTCGTCATTCATGGCCAGTTTCGTGATCGAAGCTACATCGTCACCGCAACCGGCCAAGTCGGCCAGCTCATCGAGCATCTCGTTGCGGATAATGGTCGACTCGAGGTCGGCCACCAGTAGACGCTTGCGTCGGTTTTGAGCGATCTGAACCGCGACATCGATCGGTGCTTGATCGAGCGCCGCACGCACGGCGGCCTCGGCGTCATTCGCAGCCACGCCACTGAAGGAGAGATCAAGAGCCTGCCCAGGCGCCAGCCAATCAGGCTTGCCGACCACTGCGCCGGTGGTCGCCAGCGCGTCGCGAACGACACCGACCCACGACGTGTCGATCGGCGTGGGACCAGCAACCAAGGTCAATACCCTACTCATGAGATCCGCCCGTAGGCCGTCGCACGGCCCACCAAACCCCTACTCGAAGACCTGCGACCAATCGACCGGGATCTCTGGGAAGACTGCGGGGATGGTACTACCGTCGGCGGCGGCCACTGTTGGCCGGCCGAAGCCGTCGGCCGCGTCCTCTCGAACGTAGACAGTAAGCAGGCGGGCTTGCGGGTCCACCAGCCAGTACTCGCGCACGCCATGCGCGCCGTAGAGATCGCGCTTCTGCACCTGGTCACGCACCGCTGTCGCCGGTGACAAGACCTCGATGATCCAATCCGGCGCGCCGCGACAGCCCGCGTCATCGAGCTTCTTGGCGTCGCAAATCACCGAGATGTCTGGTTGGACGACCGTCGTTACGTCGTCGTCCTTCTCGTCCATTGCGGACAAACGAACGTCGAACGGTGCGACGTACGCTCGGCAGGAACGGGTGCTTTGGAGCGCGGAAGCGATCTGCAAAAACAACTGACCGACGACATCTTGGTGCGCTCGGCTCGGCGCTGGGCTCATGGCGAATGGTACGCCATTGATCAACTCCCAACGTTCGTCGCCCTGCCACTGCACGTAGTCGCCATAGGTGAAGCGCGGTTCGTCGATGGAGCGATCAGGAAGCATAACCCCGTAACAATATCATTACGCCCTGGCTTGCGAGGGCTGGGACTTCCCGAGGTCCGCCTGGAAGGCCCCCATGGGTTTGGTCACCGCGACTTGATGCGGTAACGTCCCCTATCCGGGTGTCTTTCCGGCCCTTCTTCCGGCCCTTCTTCCGGCCCTTCTTCCGGCCCTACTTCGGAGAACTCTTGAGCGAACCTTCATCCCCCGAAAAGAAAAAGAAGAAGCGGCCCAGCCTCAAATCCGTGTGGCGGGAGGCCCGGGAAATCATATGGAGCCGGCGCAAACGCTTGGCGCTGGGTTTGGGTCTCATTGTTGTTGGCCGGCTGGCTGGCATGGTCGTTCCCGCGAGCTCGAAGTTCGTCGTCGATGACGTGATCGGCAACGGCAACAACGATATCTTCGGCTTGATTCTAATCGCCGCCGCGGTCGCCACCGTCGTACAGGCGGCCGCGTCGTTCGCCCTTTCGATCCTCCTGGGCCAAACGGCCCAACGGGCGATCACGGAAATGCGCATGCGCGTCCAGCAACACGTGATCCGCATGCCCGTGTCGTTCTTCGACCAGACCAAATCCGGCGAGCTGATCTCGCGCATCATGAGCGACGCCGAAGGCATCCGAAACCTGGTGGGAACCGGCTTGGTCCAACTGGTGGGCGGGCTGCTCACGGCGAGCCTCTCGATGTGCGTGCTGTTCTATTTGAACTGGAAACTCACCGCGATCACCATGGTGGTGTTGATTTCGTTTGCCGCGTTGATGGCACGCGCCTTCATGGGCATGCGGCCCTTGTTTCGGGAGCGCCAGGAGACCAATGCCGTGCTGACCGGCAGGCTAACTGAGACCTTGGGCGGCGTGCGCGTCGTCAAGGCCTACAACGCCGAGAAGCGCGAGGATCGGATCTTCGCCCACGCCGCCCACAAGTTGCTGCGCTTGATCAACCGAACCATTCTCTACACGTCTTCGGTTACCGCCGGGACCACCCTTCTCTTTGGCGGTATCTGGCTGGTCGCGATGGTGATCGGGGCACGATCGATCCAGGCGGGCGAAATGTCACTCGGCGACCTGCTCGCCTACTTCTTCTTCACCGCCATGGTCGCGGGTCCGCTGGTACAAATCTCGTCGATCTCGACCCAGCTTAGTGAGGCCTTCGCCGGCCTCGACCGCATTCGTGACCTGTTCGCCAACGAAACCGAGGACGAGGCCGACCGTGATCGCGGACGGCTTCCCGCCGTCCGTGGCGACGTGAGCCTGGAGAACGTCTCGTTTGCCTACGTCGAAGACACCGCGGTGCTCACCAACATCTCACTCGAAGCCCCCGCGGGCAGCACCACCGCCCTGGTCGGATCGAGCGGTTCCGGCAAGAGCACATTGATCGGGCTCATCATGACCTTCATGCGGCCTCAGCAAGGCCGGGTCACGGTGGACGGCCACGATCTGGCGAGCGTACGGCTGAGCGATTATCGAGGTCAGCTGGGCATCGTGCTGCAAGACAACTTCTTGTTCGACGGCACGATCGCCGAAAACATCGCCTACAGCCAACCCCATGCCGAACGCGAGGCGATCGAAGCCGCCGGCAAGACCGCCAACTGCCACGACTTCGTCACCGGCTTTGACGAGGGCTACGACACCATTGTCGGCGAGCGAGGCGTCAAGCTCTCCGGCGGTCAGCGGCAGCGCGTCGCCATTGCTCGAGCCATTCTCGCGGATCCGGCCATCTTGATTCTCGACGAAGCAACCTCGAGCCTCGATTCCGAGAGCGAGGCCAAGATCCAAGATGGTCTTCAGTCCCTGCGCCGTGGTCGCACGACGTTCGTAATCGCACACCGGTTGTCGACCATCCAGAGCGCCGACCAGATTTTGGTGATCGAGAACGGCGAAATCGTCGAGCGTGGCAACCATGACCGCTTGCTTGTGCTGAACGGTCGCTACCGCGAACTCTACGAGAAGCAGCACAAGTTGGAGTCGAATCGTTTCATCAACCCTGGCGAAGAGCTACAGGAAAGCGGTCAAGACAACGACGCCCAAACCCCCAAGGCCCCGAAGGCCACACCCGCCAACCGACTGTGACCGATCCGCCGACCAGCACGCCGTCGCCAGAGAGATCGTCGCCCGATGGAACGCTGCCCGCGTCACCAGCCACCTGGTCGTGGCCGCGCGAACCCGAAGTCGACTTGCGCCCAACCTTTGCGACGCCACCGATCCCGCCACCGACACCCACCCGACGGCAGTGGCGCATCGCCGGCATTCTGTTCGTCTTGACCCTGCTCAGTACCTTCGTGATGGGTGGTCCGGTCTACGCGCTGGCGGTCATGTTCATGCTCACCACCCACGAGTTGGGGCACTACATCCAGTCGCGCCGCTACCGCGTCGCCGCCAGTTTGCCGTTTTTCATTCCCATGCCGATCTCTCCGATCGGGACCATGGGCGCGGTGATCATCATGCGCGAGCGAATCGCCCACACGAAAGCGCTCTTTGACATCGGCATCAGCGGTCCACTGGCGGGCCTGGTGCCCTCGCTGGCGTTTACCGTGATCGGCGTCAGCCAAGCAACCATTGCCCCCATTCCAACAGACCGCGCCACGCTCGCATTCGGCGAGCCGCTCCTCTTTCAGTGGATCGCGCACGCTTTTCATGGCCCCATCCCCGATGGGCAGTCTTTGTGGCTGGGTCCCTTCGGCATGGCGGGGTGGGTGGGCATCTTCATTACCGCCCTCAACCTTCTCCCGATCGGCCAACTCGACGGCGGTCACATCCTGTATGCGCTACTCGGACGGCGCGCTCACACCGTTGCGATGGGTTTGCTCGGGGCCGCGGTAGTGGCCGTGATCGTGAGTGGCAACTGGGGCTGGTCGTTGGCGATCGGTCTGCTCATGCTCATGGGCCCCAAGCATCCACCAACCCTGGATGACTCGGTGCCGCTCGATCCAGGGCGCCGAATACTCGGCTGGGCAACCTTGGCGTTTGTCATCATCGGCTTTACGCCCACTCCGATGTGGTTCGAAGGCATGTAGGATCGGCCATCCGCCACGTCCACATCCGCACACCGCTCCCTACCCGAGGACAGATCATGGCCCGTGCTGCGTACCTTCTCGCCGCGTACTTCCTCACCATTGCCTTGCTCGTCGTGTCGCCGATCGTCTCGGCGTCGCCCGCCACACCCCCAGCACTCGACGACTACCTACCAGGTACAGCCCAGGGGTACGACGAGCGCGTACCGAAACCCGCCGAAGTTCTGGGATTCGAGGTTGGTGAGTGGCACGTACGCCACGACCTCCTGGTGGCCTACATGCGGGCAGTGGCGGCCGCTTCGGAACGTGTGACCCTCACCACCACGGGCCACACCTACGAGCAACGTCCGCAGCTGTTGTTGACCATCACATCACCGTCCAACCACGGTCGCCTCGAGTCCATCCGTAACCAACACCTCGCCCTTTCGGACCCTGCGGTCGCGCGCCCGCAGACCGCCGCCATGCCGGTGGTCGTGCATTTGGGATACAGCATCCATGGCGATGAAGCGAGCGGCTCCAATGCCGCCTTGGTGGTGGCCTACCACCTTGCCGCGGCCCAGGGACCGGAGATCGACGCCCTGCTCGACGACACCGTCGTGCTGCTCGACCCGAGTCTGAACCCCGACGGCCTGGCCCGCTTCGCCCAGTGGGCCAACATGCACCGCGGTGCCGTGTTGGTGGGCGACCCGGCCCATCGCGAGCACGCCCAAGGCTTCCCTTCTGGACGCACGAACCACTATTGGTTCGACCTCAATCGCGATTGGCTGTTGGCCCAACACCCAGAAAGTCGCTCGCGGCTCGAAACCTTTCACCGCTGGCGCCCCAACGTCCACACCGACGCGCACGAGATGGGCTCGAACAACACCTACTTCTTTCAACCCGGTGTGCCGATTCGTCGACACCCCCTGACCCCGATCCGCAACCAAGAGCTTACCGCCGCCATCGCCGCGTTCCACGCCGAGGCCTTCGATCGTCAGGGACGGCTCTACTACTCCGAAGAGACCTTCGATGACTTCTACTACGGCAAGGGCTCAACCTATCCGGACGCCCACGGCAGCATCGGTATCTTGTTCGAACAAGCATCCGCACGAGGGCACCTCCAGAAAACCGACAACGGCGATTTGACGTTCCCGTTCGCCATTCAAAATCAGATCACCACCTCGTTCAGTACATTGGCCGCCGCCAGCGCGCACCGGCAGGCCCTACTCGACTACCAGGCCGACTTCTACCGCAATCCGTTTGAAGACGACGGTTCGGACGGGTTTGGCGCCTACGTCTTCGGCGACGGTGACGACCCCATGCGCGCGGCGCGCATGCTCGATATCTTGCTACGGCACCGGATTGTGGTACGCCCGTTGAGTGAAGAAGTCGAGCTCGAAAATCGGCACTATGCACCTGGACAGACTTGGGTGGTGGACGCAACCCAGCCCCAACGGCGTTTGATCAAAGCGCTGTTCGAACGCCGAACCGTCTTCGATGACCCGACGTTCTACGACGTGTCGGCATGGACCCTGCCGTTGGCATTCGGCCTGCCGTACGCCGAGGTCAGCACGCGAACCGCCCAAGGACTTTCCGTTGGTGAACCGCTTACCGAAGCGCCAGCCGCGGCAGGCCAAGCGCCGAGCCTCGGTATAGAGTCGGCGGTCGCGTTGGCGTTCGATTGGGATGGCTACTATGCTCCCCGCGCCCTTTACCGCCTGCTCGCCGCCGGTGCCCAAGCCCGGGTGGCCACCGAGTCTTTCGAGGCGGAGACCGGCCGCGGGCGACGTGCCTTTGCGCGCGGCACCGTGGTGGTACCCCGAGGACTCCAGAGCCCTGAGCATGAAGCGGCAATCAACGAGGCCTTGGCGCGGATCCCATCGACCGATGGCGTCGATGTCCATGCACTCACCGGCGGACTGACCCCCGCGGGCATTGATCTCGGTAGCCCCAGCCTGCGTCCGCTGGTTAAGCCACTGATTGCCCTGGTGGTGGGCAACGGCGTTTCAATGTACCAGGCAGGCGAGATCTGGCACCTGCTCGACGAACGTTTCCACATGCCCGTGACGTTGCTCGAAAAGCGTCTCGTCGGCGGCACCGATCTGAGTCGCTACAGCCATCTGGTCATGGTCGGTGGTCTCTACGACGATTTTCAGCCGGTCGCGGTGGAGGCGATGCGCCGCTGGTTGCGCGCTGGTGGCGTTCTGGTGACCACCAAGAATGCCGTTTCGTGGGCCGACCGAACCATCCTCAACGAACTCGACCCCAACGCCGGCTCTCCGAGTGAATCAGCACTCGCAGCCGTCGAGGCCGTTCCTGAAGCCGAGCCCCCCACCCCGCGACCCTACGCCGAGCTTGATCGCGACCGGGCCCAAAACCTGGTAGCTGGTGCCATCTTCGAGGCCAGCCTCGACACCACTCATCCCCTCGCTTATGGCTACCGTGAACCGCTGCTCGCCTTCTTCCGCACCGACGCCGAAACGCTACCGCCTCACCCCGACGCCTACGGCGCGGTCGCGCGTTATACCGACGCCCCGCTGCTGAGCGGCTATGCCAGCGACGAAAACCAGGGTCGTATCGCTGGCACGCCGGCAATCACGGCTCAGCGAGTCGGTGCCGGGCTGGCCGTTCGCATGGCGGACAACCCGGCCTTTCGCGCCTATTGGCATGCCACCAACAAGCTCTTCCTCAACAGCCTGTTCTTCGGCTCGGTGGTCCGCGATACCCGCGAACGCGGACGATAACCGACTGCGTGAAGAAACGAATATCACCCTGATCCGGTGCGTAGGGACGTCATGACCCGCCGAAATGGAGGTTGCCAATGGTACCGATCATCATTGCTTCCGGATCCCATACGCTTTGGTACAGCTTGGCTGGTCGCGCGGTCTGGTACATCGTAACTGGTCGCCCTACCGGGCAACCGGCACTTCGCCGTTAGCGATCGAAGGCGGGCTGCGAATCAGGGCAGGGTGACGGTGCCAGGCTTCTGGATCGCGGCCTTTGCGACGTCGAGGAGATACTTCGTAACCGGTCGCCCTACCGGGCAACCGGCACTTCGCCGTGGACGATCGAAGGCGGGCTGCGAATCGAATCAGGGCAGGGTGACGGTGCCAGGCTTCTGGATCGCGGCCTTTGCGACGTCGAGGAGATATTGGGCAGGATCGATGCCGTTGAGCCTTGCGGTCTCGACGAGGGAATAGAGCACCGCGGCCGTCTTGGCTCCGCGCTCTGAGCGCGAGCAGAAATGGGTTTTGCGTCCGATCACCGGACCTCGGAGCGCCCTCTCTACCCGGTTGTTGTCGAGGGGGATCCTGCCGTCCGCAACAAAATGTGTAAGCCGATCCCAGCGCTTCATCATGTATTGAATCGCCTTGCCGAAACCCGATTGTCGAAGGCCGCCCTGCTGAAATGCCCACGCGCGAATTTGCTTGAGAATCGGCCGACTCTTCTCCTGTCGAATCTGCCGTCTCTTCTCCCACTCCTCCGGGCCGCCCGGGAAGGGGCCTTCGACCTCGCGGTCGATCTCATACAGCTCTCGGATCCATTGGAGGACCGGCTGACACCGAGCATCTTCGAGATCCCGGAACTTTCTCAGGCAATGAGCCCAGCAGTTGACCAGGGTAAATCGCGGCGGCTGATCCTCTTCGTCCGGTTTCGCCAGGATTTCGTAGACCTGGTAGCCATCCGCGACCAGGGCACCTGAATAGGTTTCCAGCAGGCTGCGCCCTGCTTCGGTCGATTTCGAGTCGAGCAAGGCATAGTAAGCAAATTGTTCTGAGCACAAACCCCAAACCGTGGCGGTATATCGTCTCTTTCGATGCCGCTTGCGCCCGATCTTGACCCCATTGGGTGCCAACAACCAGCCGGTTTCGTCGACGTGCAAGACCGGGCCTTCGAGAAGCCGGGTGAAGAGCGCGTCGTAAGTCGGCTCCAGGATCTTCGACAGAGCGATGATCTGATCTGAGAGCGTGGCGGCCGTGACCGTCAGCCCGGACCGCGCCATGCGCGTGACCTGGCGTTGCAACGGAATCTGATCGACGTACTTGTCAACGGCCACGGAGACGCCGAAGTCTGCCGAGTACCGACCGCCGGGGATCAACTTGGCCGGGCCGTGGGCGGTGACCACGTTGGCATTGCAGCGGCAGCGATACTTCTTGCGACGGTGAAGCACCAAGGAATAGGTGCGCTCGACGAGCGTAATCTCTTCGCTGTCCTCGGTGAGCCCCATCTCCTCGAGTTCGCCCTGGCAGACTTGGCAGGTCTGCTCATCTTGGGGTAACTCGTAGAGTTGCTCTTGCCGAGGCAACCGGGGCTGCGGACGGGGCCCGTGCCCTTTCTGAGGCTTCTTAGCCGCTTTCGGTTTCGCTTCAGGCGTGATCGGTTCCGCCGCCGCCTGGAACGCCTTCGAGCCCGGAGTTTCGAGTATGTCCAGCTCGGCCTGGGTGAGCACCCGCCCTTCCAAATGAGCGTTTCTCAACGTCAGATCTCGAAGCCTGGTGACCAGACGCCCGACCTCATCCTGGAGCAGGCCACAAGCCTGCTGAAGGATCTCAACTCGGGTTTCCGAACGCGCATCGAGCATGCACGTAGTATCTCATAAATACTTTATTATTAGGCAGGTATTAGCGGGCGATTTGGATCAATCTGCGGCGGAGATAACCGTCGGCGGCCCACCTCCTGGCAACCCTCCAAGAACAACGCAAGCTCCGAGGAGGAAAGCTCCAACTCGCTTTCGACCGCAGTCTTCCAGAGGCAGGCAAAGCGGCCCTTCTCGAGGCGTTTCACGTAAAGGCAAGATCCGGTCCCGTCCCACAAGAGCACCTTCGCTCGAATCCGATTCCTGGCCACGAACAAGTACAAATCACCGCTCGTCGGATCCCGACCCAGCTCTTCGCGAATCAGCGTCGACAACGTATCGAAACCCTTTCGCATATCCGCCGGCCTTGCGTAGGCGATCACTTGATACCGCCGAGGTAGAGGGAGCATCACAGCTCTCGAAGTAGGTCGAGAGCCTGCGATGTCGAAAGGCCCTCCAGGCGGAAACCATGAGGCGTCACCAGCACCAACTCTGCCGAGACCGGGACAGACACTGCTCGTGCAACACGCACCGAGCGAAATTGCACAGCCTTCTTCAGCCAACGGGAGAGGCCCGACAAGCTCAGCCCGAGCTCTTCTGCGATCAAGCGAACCCCGGCCCCAGATGCTCGACGACTTTGCGCGTAGCTCACCACTTCCGACCGAAGACCTTCTGGGCAACTCCACCTCTTTTGGCCACCGCGACTTTTCTCTAGCGCTTCGCGAAGCGCGTGCGTTCGATCCTGCATCGTGTTTCCTCCTGACAACACGATGCACGATTCTGGCGATCACCGAAAGAATTGGGCTCGGGGGGCAGCGCGGTACCAGAAGGTCGGAGGGTGGCTGTTTGCCGGCGCCTTTCGGCTTCTTGCCGGTGCCTCAATTCCAACCATGGCCCGTAGACCTGCTCCCCCTCCCGTCACACCGGACATGCGGTTTTCCCACATCCGGCGTTGCCAACCGACTCAGCCGCAAGGTTTATGAGACTTTGCTACTCGGCGGCGCTGCCTCGATAGATCCTGTAGTCGTAGAAAAGCTTCCACTTTCCATAGATCTCATCGGGGCTCCACGTCGTCCAAGAGCGTCCCCCTTTTCGTTTCGGGCGCTGCCGAGAAGCGAACCGCCGGATCTTTGCATCAATCTGCCAGCTTACGAATTGAAGATCCCTCCCCGCATTTCCCCAGCGAAAGTAGTTCACCCACCCACGGACTCGTGGATTGATCTCCTGGACGATCACATCGGCAACGGGAACGTGCCGACGCTTTCGAAGGAGATCCCGAATCTCGCGGAGAAAACGGGTGCGCTTTTCCTTCTGTGGCCGCCGTAGGACCTTCTTCTTGCCTAGAACTTTCCGGTCCGGAACCAGCCGAAACGTAAAACCTAGGTAGTTGAAGGGTTCCCCGGCATCGAAGCGGATCATGTGGGTCTTCTCCTCGTTAACCGTCAAACCAATTCTCTCCAACTCTTCCCTCAGGCGGCGTTCTACCTTCGGCGCCCAGGCTCGTGCTCGGGGATGGGTACTGACCTGCACCAGCAGATCGTCGGCGAAGCGCGTGTAGCGGATCACCTCGTATTCTCCCTGCCGAGTCACGCTTTGGGCACGCTCCAGCATCCGGTCGACATCGTTCAAGTACAAGTTTGCCCACAGCGGCCCGATCACCGAGCCCTGTGGAACTCCTCGCTTGCCCGACGCCTTCAGGATCAGCTTGCACAGCCGTAGCACGTCACGATCGCGGATTCTGCGCGCCAACTTCAAGAGCAGGAGATCGTGCCTCACACTGTCGAAGTAGCTACGCAGGTCGAGATCGAGGACTTGCTGCAGTTTGCGATTCAGCCCCTCGTAGACCCGACCCAACGCTTGGTGGGCCGTGCGCCGAGGACGGTAACCGAACGAACCTGGTTGAAAATCCGACTCGAAGATCGGCTCGATCACCAGGCGCAGCGCACCTTGCACGACTCGATCTCGAATTGCCGGAATCTTCAACCCACGCCGCTTGCCGCCTCCCTTGGGAATACTCACTTCTCGACTGGGCAATGGACGGTAGGTTCGTTCTTGCAGCTCTTCGCTCAGAGTCAGAAGAAAACTCTCGACTCCCTCCGCTTCGATCTGCGCGAACGTCACTCCATCGATACCCGGCGCACCGTTATTCTTCTTGGCGAAACGGTACGCCGCCCCCAGCACGTCGAGCTTCCACACATGTGTGTAGAGGCCCCAGAAACGGTGGTGGGAATCTGCCTTCGCCTTTCGGCCTATCCGCTTCCTTAGATCCTGCACGCCAATGGAGGTCGTTGTCTTCCTCACTGTGCCTCTCTTCGTCTGCGGTTCGTCGATCAGCTGGGCCCCTTTGCAACTTTCGGCTCGCCGGCCGGAAGTTCCTCTGCTCTCGGCGAGGTCCCGTCGCATTACCAACGGTTCATCACTCGTACGGGCCCAGCTGCCACCCTCTGACCTTCGGCCCTGTTGCCAGGGTCTACCTTGCTCCAAGGGATTTCTCCTTGGGGTCAGGAGGGCTTCGCCAGTTCCGATGCAACCCTTCCTTGCGTGCCACCGCCATTACCCCGCCGGATTTGCGGCCGGTCATCAGCCAGATTTCCGACCCCAATGCTGCCTTCGCCCTACCCCGAGCGGCTCGGCTTCCGGATCGTCTCCTCACGAGGATTGCGCAGCGTTCGATACCTGCGGCCCACAAGGTCGCTCCCCAGTCCGGGACTGGGTTTGTCAGGAGACTTCGCACCCCGCTTTCGCATAGAGCACGCCTCCTCAGCTTCATGGTTCTGGCTCTTGCCATGTTGGGACTCTCACCCACTGGGTTACATCAGCTTCTCTGGTCATACCGGGTTAGGGCGACCAGTTACGGTACATCTCGCACGTGATGTTCGTGGTCCTTGGGTTTTCGCACCCATCGTCTCGCACCCATCGTCTCGCACCCATCGTCTCGGATACCGGACGGACCGTCCAGACGAACGAGCAGTCGATGGACCCGAGCGCCGTTTGGTAGCACCGAACGGGGTCGCCGAGGCTCAATGCAAGAAGGCGGCCGCGGTGAACAAGGCACCGTCTCCGTCAAGATGACAATCATCGACGCGCCGATCTGGCGCGCCCACGCCAAATGGCGCTCGAGCCAGAATCCTAGCGCGGCGACGGCCACGATGATCAAGAGCCACGGCATCGTGTCGTGAATCATCGGTTCACGAGCCAAGCAGGCTCGCGAACTGTGGAAGGGTCCTGCTGCCACCCCTTGTCGACCGCCATGCATCCCGGCGAGATGCCCGTCCGTCACCAAAAGGCGGCACGTTCACGGATTCCACGTAGGCAAGCCCAACGGACCGGATCGATCCGATCGTCTGACCCAACGCCCTGGCAACACCCCGCGGCGACTCGAAAACGCACGGGATCGGTAACGTGCAGCGAAACTGGGCATCAGATCTGCATTGGAATTCTGCCAAGGAAGTCTCATGCATCAAGCCAACATTCAACGCCCCTTTGCCCATAACGCTGACGCCGGCTGGCGGCGCGGCGCGCCCACCTTTCGCGACTTCGAACATGATGCGCAACGTGACGCCGAAGATCGGCGTCGAACGCGCTGGACCATCACCGGAGCCGCAGTGCTCCACCTACTGCTTTTGATCATCGCCATTCCCAATCGCGCCGAGCCCGAAACAGTCGGCGAGGGATCGGACAAACCGGTGTTCATTGTCCAACAGGTCCGTTTTCAACCACCACCACCCAAGAAGCAGAAGCCCATCCCCAAAACCAAGGCCAAAAAGATCCCGATCCCCGACCCAACGCCGGACGATCCGGAACCCCTGATCGAGGACCTCGAGATTCCTTTGGTACCCACCCTCGAAACCGACTTCGACGCCTTGGACATCGGCATTCCCGACGCACCACCGGGTCCTCCAGGCCCAGTGGGACCGCCCGGTCCCGTCGGTGTATTCGAGGTCGGCGGCGGCGTCTCGGCGCCGATCAAGATTCACGCGCCCCAGCCGCTCTACACCGAAACGGCACGAGCTGCCCGCATCCAGGGCGTGGTGATTCTTCAGGCCATTGTCGACGCGGAAGGCAAAGTCCAGTCCATCAAGGTCCTCAAGGGACTGCCCGAGGGCCTGAGCGATTCTTCGATCAAGACCGTCGAGACCTGGACGTTCAAACCGGCCCGAAAGAACGGTGTACCGGTGCCCGTCTACTACAACCTCACGGTTCGGTTCTCGCTGCAGTAGAAGACGAAATCGCACGGTTCCCAGCTTGCGCTTGCCACAGGTCGAGCCTACCGTGGCCTGGGTGAAGTCATCACCACACACCCGCAGCAACGCGGTCGTGCCGAAAGCGGTACCATTGGATGGATCACCAACCACCCGAGGCTTTCATGACTGTTGATTACGCTGCCCGTCGCCGTTGCCTTCACGACCTCTCGACGCTCGCGGGTGTCGATGCCGTGGCCTGGGTTCCCGGCCCGAATCTTCGCTACTTTACGGGTGTTGACTTTCATCTATCGGAACGCCCCACGATTGCGCTGTACCGGCCCGCCACAGATGCCCTTGCCATGATCGTGCCGGACTTCGAGGTCGCCATGCTCGAAAACGGCCCTTCTGGCCCTTGGACTACGTTCCCGTGGTCCGATCGCGACGGCTACGACGGTGCTTATCGCAGCGCGGTCGACACCCTCGATCTACGCGGTGGGACCCTCGGCCTCGACGATCTGATCATGCGGACATTCGAATGGCTGGCCTTCGTCGAGACGGATCCTTCCTTGGTGGCGCGTCCCTTGGGTCGCGCCTTTTTGCGCGTGCGGTCTTGTAAGACTGCCGACGAAGTCGCAGCCATCCGCACCGCGATTCGAATCAGTGAGACCGCGCTAGCGCGCACCCTCGATTGGGCCCGGCCCGGCATGACCGAGCGCGCCATCGTGCAACGTTTGAATGACGAGATGAACAGCGAAGGGAGCGAAGGCCCGGCTTTCGGACCCACGGTGCTGACGGGCCCCAAGAGCGCGCTCCCTCACGGTAGCCCCGGTGATCGGGCCCTTGGTGCAGACGAGAACCTGCTGATCGACTTCGGTGCCACCCACGCCGGGTACCCAGCCGACATCACCCGTACGGTCTGCCTCGGCACACCGAGCGATGAAATGCGCCAGGTCTATGATTTGGTGCTTCGCGCCAACCTGGCGGCACAGTCGGTGGCCGGCCCGGGTGTCGCCTGTGGCACTGTCGACGCCGCGGCCCGCGACACCATTGCGGCGGACGGTTACGGTGACTACTTCACCCACCGGACGGGGCACGGTCTCGGGCTCGAGATTCACGAGCTGCCGCAGATTGCCGAGGCGGTCGAAGACGTGTTGGCACCAGGGGACGTGTTCACCATCGAACCGGGTATCTACCTGCCAGACGTTGGTGGCGTTCGCATTGAAGACGACATGCTGGTAACCGAGACCGGTGTCGAATCCCTGACCTCATTTCACCGTGATTTCACCTGAGGCCGGGCGATCGGTGACTGAAGTCACCGCCGAGACGAGGTGGTCCCTCCGGGACCGCAACAGGCCGCTAGCCCTAAAACAAGCGCATACGAAGGATGAGATGCGCGAAGATCTTGAGGCTCAAGTGCTTACGAAAAGCGCAGGCGCACCCGAAGGTTCGTTGAGCATTTTCGGAAGTGATTGAGCCCAAGAGATTTGTGTAGATCGCCTTCAAGATGCGCTGGTTTTGGGGCTAGCCCGGGCTAGGCGCCGACTGGCTGTTCCTTGGTCTTCAGAAAGCGCAGGTCGGGCCAGTCTTCTTGGGTGCGCTGTAGGTGCCACGCGTTGCGGGCGAAGAAGACGGGCGCCCCGCTATGATCGTCGGCGATCGCCGCCAGGTTGGCGTCGACAAACCGCTTGACCATCCGCGCCTCGTCGCCTTCTACCCAGCGCGTGGTGTGGATCGCGATTGGCTCGAACCGCACAGCAATGTCGTACTCGGTTCGAATGCGGTCCGCCAGCACATCGAACTGCAAGGCACCCGCCACGCCGACTACCCATGACGATCCTTCACGGGTGCGAAACGCCTGCGCCGCTCCCTCTTCGGCCAACTGCGTCAGTGCCCGTCCGAGATGCTTCGCCCGCATCGGGTCATCGGGTCGGGCTCGCTTGAGGAACTCGGGCGCAAAGCTCGGAATACCGGTAAACACCAAGGATTCGCCCTCGGTAAGACCGTCCCCAATCCGCAGGTTGCCATGATTGGGAATACCGATGATGTCGCCTGCCCAAGCCTCTTCCGCGATAGCGCGATCACGGGCCAAGAACAGCAACGGGCTCCGGACCGCCAAGGTCTTTCCTGTTCGCACGTGGCGCAGCTTCATCCCGCGTTCGAACCGCCCCGAGCTAAGGCGCACGAAAGCGATCCGATCGCGGTGGTTGGGGTCCATGTTTGCCTGAATCTTGAAGACGAAGCCCGTCACCTTGGATTCCGTTGGATCAACGAGGCGCGTGGTTGTGGGCGCGGGACGGGGTGAGGGCGCCATCACGTCGATGCCGTCGAGCAGCCGCTGGACACCAAAATTGTGCAAGGCACTGCCAAAAAAGACCGGGGTGAGGTTGCCTTCGAGATAGCTTTCACGATCGAAGGCCGGACACAGGCCACGCACCATTTCGATCTCTTCTCGAAGCGTTGCCAACTCATCGCTGGAGAGATGGTTGGCGAGCTTCGGATCGTCGATCCCCTCGCAAACGATTCCGGCCTCCGCCTTGTCCTTGCGGGTTCGCTCCATCAACACCAAGCGATCCTCGAGCAGGTCATAGACTCCACGAAAACGATCACCCATGCCGATGGGCCAACTCGCTGGCGTCACCTCGATCTGGAGATCCTGCTCGATTTCGTCGAGGAGCAAGAACGGATCACGCCCCTCCCGATCGAGCTTGTTGACAAAGGTGATGATCGGCATGTCACGCAGCCGGCACACCTCGAACAACTTGCGCGTTTGCCCCTCGATGCCTTTGGCGGCGTCGAGCACCATGACCGCCGAGTCCACCGCTGTCAGGGTGCGGTAGGTATCTTCGCTGAAATCTTGGTGACCCGGCGTGTCGAGCAGGTTGAACGTCCGCTCGCCATAGAGGAACGTCATCACCGAGGCTGTGACGGAAATGCCCCGTTCACGCTCCACCTTCATCCAATCCGAGTGAGCACGTCGGGCCTCGCCGCGCGCCTTGACCATGCCCGCGAGCTGGATCGCCCCACCATAAAGAAGCAGCTTCTCCGTCAGCGTGGTCTTACCTGCATCCGGGTGCGAAATGATGGCGAACGTTCGCCGCTGGGACACGGCGTCGGGCAACTGGCTCATGACAGGCTTGGACTCGGTTGAATCGATTCGGAAGGTGGGTTGGCTGGAAGAGATTCTTCACCGCCGAGCCAAGACAGTACCAGACCCACCATCACGCGAAGAAGATCGTTTTGCGACGGATCGAAAGCCTGGTCGGGCGCAACTTTACGCGTCTGAAACCGCCGTGCTGGGCTACAATGTCCGGCTTGAGCACCGCAGCCACCAAGGCCTCGGCGGCGACCTCCGCTCCCGAGGAGCTAAGCGCTCGGATCGTCGTCGCGCTCGGCGGCAACGCCATCAGCCGCTCCGACGAGACCGGCAGCGTTCAGGAGGACTACGCCAACCTTCGGCGCAGCCTGAGTGGTGTCGTCGATCTGGTGGCCAAGGGACATCAAGTCGTTCTCACCCACGGCAACGGCCCACAGGTGGGCAACCAGATGATTCGGGTCGAATTGGCCCTTGGGCAAGCCCCCGACCTGCCCCTCGATATCGTCGTCGCCGACCTCCAAGGCGGCCTCGGCTACATGATCGAGCGTGTGTTGCGCAACAAATTACTCCGTCGGCGGCTCGAAACGCCGGTGTGCGTCTTGTTGACCCAAGTCGAGGTCAAACCCGATGATCCCGCGCTCGAGAACCCAACCAAGTTCGTGGGGCCAGCGTTCACCTCCCTCGAGATTCAAGCACTGGCGCGCGATCGCGGCTGGGCTGTCGCCGAAGACGTAGGCCGAGGATGGCGACGAGTGGTCCCCTCGCCGAGACCGATCAGTATCGTCGAGCGCGACTTGATACGCACCTTGGTGGACGCTGGCGCCCTGGTGATCGTGACCGGCGGCGGGGGCATCCCGGTGACACGGACGCCCAACGGTCTGATTCAAGGTGTCGAGGCTGTGATCGACAAGGATGCTGCTTCGGCCGTTCTTGCTGCCGACGTCGGTGCCGACGATCTCTTGATTCTGACCAGTGTCGAGCAGGTAATGCTCGACTTTGGCACCCCTGAAGCCCGCCCCATCGCGTGCATGACGGTTTCCGAAGCGCGCGAGCACCTGGCCGGCGGGCAGTTTCCGACCGGTAGCATGGGGCCCAAGATCGCCGCAGCATGTCGCTTTATCGAAGGCGGCGGTCGGCGGGTGCTGATCACCGATACCTTCACCCTCGGGCAGGCGATCGAAGGCAAGACCGGCACCTGGATCACGTCCCAGTGAGAGGGCCGGTGAGACTCAGGATCGACAACAGGATACACTGCGTCACGCGATGACCCTTCTGCTCGTCTATGTTTTCGGCGCCTTGTCCATCTCCTTCCTCTGCTCCGTACTCGAAGCGACGTTGCTCTCGGCCCGACGTGTCGAGCTGAACCAGCGGCGCGATGCGGGAGACAAGGGCGCTGCCCTGCTGCTCGATCTCAAGGAATCACGTCTCGAGCATGCGATCGGCTCGATTCTGATCCTCAACACCATCGCCCATACCGTCGGCGCGACCCTCGCCGGTGACCAAGCTGGCAAGGTGTTCAGCGACGCCTTGTCGGTAAAGATTTTTGCCGCGGTGTTCACACTCGCGATTCTCATTGCCACGGAGATCATTCCCAAGACCATCGGGACGGTCTACGCGTCACGCTTGGTCGGGCCCGTGGCACGAATTGTCCAGGCCCTTACCTGGCTGTTGCACTTCCCGTTGATCATCACGCGATTCTTGACCCGCCTGATCGCGCCCGGCGGCAAGCGCGAGACCATTTCGCGTGCCGAGCTTGCCGCTGCGTTGGCCATGGCCACCCGCGATGGCACCCTCGGTACAGCCGACTCTCGGCTCATGACCAACGTCTTGAACTCCAACGAGATCAAGGTCGACGACGTCATGACACCGCGGACCGTGGTTACCATGCTGCCGGTTACAACCTCAATCGACGCGTTTTTGAACGATGAAAACGCGCGGATCTACTCTCGGATCCCTGTCTATGACGGTGAACGCGACAAGGTCATGGGCTATGTTCTGCAACGCGATGTCCTGATCGACGCCGCCGACGGCAAACGGAACGGTCAGACGTTGGACGTCTACGTTCGGCCGGCGCTGTTCATTCCGGAGGGACAGCCGGTGGGCAAGGTCCTGCGCCGGCTCATCGAGCAGCGTGAGCACATGGCCTTGGTCACCGACGAATATGGCGGCATCGCCGGCGTGGTGACCCTCGAAGATCTGGTCGAGACCACCTTGGGCGTCGAGATTCTGGACGAATCGGATCAGGTTGCGGATCTCCGGGCCGAAGCCATCAAGCTTCGAGAACAGCGTCTGACGAGCATGAAGAAATGGCGGCGAGATCTCGCCAAGGTCACCGACGGACCGCAACCGGACAAGCCCGGCCCTGATACCCCCGCCTGATTCAGACCAATCCATGCGTCAGAATGCCTCGTTCACGCTCGCTGGCCTGATTCTCATTCTCGTCCTGGTCCCGTTCGGCGTTGAACGCCCCGGCCTGCCGATGGCGCCGCGTGGCGATGAAGCGACCTATCTTCAAATGGCCGACAGCCTGGCGCACGATGGCGACCTGGAGATCGGCCAAGACGATCTCTTGCGCCTCTTCGAGGTCTTTCCCAAGGCCTACCCGGCGCTGGCCGTGCGCTCCGGTTCGAACGGCCTCACGTTCGACGCACCCACACTCTACGCCGTGGTCGCCGCCCCCTTCGTCGCATGGCTCGGCAGCACGGGACCGTTGGTCATGAACGCACTGCTGCTCGCCACCATGTTGATCTGCGGCAATCGGTACTTGCGTCGACAGGACGACGACGCGACTGCCCTACTTGCAACCTGCGTGTTCGTGCTCGCGAGCCCACTCATGGCCTACATGTTCTGGCTCCATCCGGTGGTCGCGATCTGTGCCGCTGTTTTCGTGGGTCTCTTCCTGGTAGCGCCGCGTGCGGGTGACTCGACCAGGTGCTGGTGGCGTTGCGGTTTCGCGGCATTTTTCATCGCCGCAGCGGCCAGCGGAGATCAGCCCCAGCTGTTGTTCCTGCTCATTCCGGTACTCGTCGTGGCGTGGCGCGGACACCCAGCCGGCGAAGCACACAACGCACGGACTCGAATCGGAGCGATCGCGGCGACCCTGGCTGGCGCCTTCGTGGTCCTGACCATCGCTGCGCTCTACGATCCGCAGCATGCGCCGATCGCGCCTCCAAGCGATAGCGATCGTGATCTTGTGTATCGGGCGGTGGTCAACAACCCGCTCATCCTGCCTGAAGGTCCGACCGAACCCACCTCGATGGCTTCGCCCCCGCCAGGAATCGGCACCACCTTCCGATACTTCGTTGTCGGTCGCCACGTGGGCTTTCTTCCTTACTTCCCGTTGGCGATCTTCGCGCTCGTTCTTTTCGCGCGCGACGGCCGCCGCGACCCATTTCGTGTCAGCCTCGCCTGGGCCAGCATCGCCGCGTTCATCGGCGCTGCAATGGGCCATACGGGAGGCACGGCGCCAGGCAGCGAAGAAGCGGTAGCCAGCTTGTTGCGGGCTCCAGGCAACACCACGTTGGCTCCCGTGTACGCCGCCCTGTTTTTTCTGGTTGACCGCTGGCGCCCGGCTCGCTTGTTGGTCGTGGCCACCGCGACGGCAACAATCTGTCTCGGGGCTTTGCTCTTCACCCCCTTCGGCGCACCCGTTGCCGCGACCACGGAACAGGCTCACGTCCGTGCGTTGCCCCTCTCGATTTGGCCGCTCGAAACGGAATGGCTGGCTCACCTGCCGGACTACCAGGCCTTCACCACGGTCGTGGGCACCGTATGGCATCGGGTCGACGAAACCTACGTACATGGCGAGACCCTGTCGACCCTCGGCGGCATTGCGACCCACATGTGGTTGGAAACCGACCAACCACTCGACAATCTCAATGTGTCGGTTCGCAACTTGGCACCGACGAATGACGCCTGGCTGAAACTTGGTGACAGCGAGGCAACGTTCGCCTTCGCCGATACCCCAAAAGTGGGCAAGGTCGAGCGGGCTCGATTCACACCGTCGCTGGGTTCAGCGCACACCCTTCCCGACGGCGGCTATCGATATCCCCTCACGATCGAGACGCGTGTGGGTGCGCGACCGTCCTGGCGGCGTGCCAGCAAACGGATTCAGTACGTCGGCCTGGAGATATCGATCCTTGGACGCGACACCTATCTGCGCCAGGACGTATTCGGAGTCATTTGGGATGGCTGTGGCGCACCCACCGAGGTTGACGCCGGAACGACCTTTAAGGCGTTGGTACGCCCTCGAAACACAAGTAGCCTTCCCTGGCCCAACGCCGGTCCGGCCCGTGTTCGCCTCGGGTACCGCTGGTTCGATTCCCAGAAAACCGCCCTCGAGGGTTCCACGCGAACGGACTTCGAAGAACCGCTTCTTGCCGAGGCCAACCTGACCTCGTGGCTCACCGTGAGGGCACCGGAAAGTCCAGGCACCTACACGCTCGAAGCGGACCTCGTGTTCGAAACGGTCGCCTGGTTCAGCCAACGAGAACAGCCCACTTGCCTGATGACCGTGAACGTTGTTCCCGCACCTTCGGTCGAGGAAGACGAGTAGGACGGTACAACGCCTAGCCTTTGGCCGGAAAATTCACCAGCCTTTCCACAACGCGGGCATAAATGCCCGCGCTATGAGTGCGCCGACCTTCGTCGGCTGGGAACGACTCATTCGGTCAGCCCGCGGAGGCGGGCGCACTCATAGCCCAACGATTCATCGTCGGGCGGTGGACTCGCTCAACAGGCAGCCGAAGTTCCATCTGCGTCCGATCCGCGGGCGCCTACTCTCTGGCGGCGATCCTCACACTCTCGACAACGGCTTCGCTGGGAAACTGTACGACCCGGTCCCCCGCATCCAGACCGCCGAGTACCTCGGCATGGAGGGCGTTGCGCAAGCCGAGATCGAGAACCCGTCGCGCAGCACGATCATCCTCGATCGCCCACACCGCCCAACCGTCTCCGTGCCGAAAGAGACTACTCGCGGGTACAGCGAGAACATCCTTCGCCTCGGCCACGACAATGCGCACCTCGACCCGGTAGCCGTCACCAAGGGCCCGCCAAGTCGGGTCGTCGTCGGGATCAATGACCACATCGACCCGCTGCTCTTCGACCCCCAACGCCGACACTTTGGTGTATCCAAATGGCTCCACCCGCCGGACGAGACCATGCAAGGGCGCATCTCCACCCCACTGCTCAACTACCACCTGTTGCCCCCCACGGACCCGCACCGCCGCCGACGACAACAGGTCTGCCACCACCTCGATCGCAGCGGCGTCACCGACTTCGACCAACGGTTCGCCCGCGACAACCACCGTCTCGCTCTCATGAAATCGTTGCAAAACAACGCCATTCACCGGCGAACGAATCTCGATCGGTTGGCCATCGGAGTGGTCCTGCCCCGCAGTGAGCACCGCTCGAGAGCGGACCAGCTCGTATTCCGCGGCCTGTTCGGCGAACTGAGCTGCTTTGACCGACTGCTCACGACTGCTGGCCGTCGTTGCCGCTTCGTCGAAGCGATCCTGGGCCAGGACTTCGGCGGCAACCAGGCGACCAAGGCGCTTCAACTCCTTTTGAGCATGGTCGCGCTCGGCCTCGGCGCGACGTCGCTCGGCAGTAGCCTGGGCGACCTGCGCTGCCGCGACCCGCACCCGGGCCTCGGCTTCGGCGCGACCCCGCGCGTCGAGCAACACGGGCGAGCTGGGCCGGAACGTCGCGAGCACCGTCTCGTTTGCCTGAACCAGATCACCGGGCTCCAGCGCAATGCGTAGCAAGACACCGGCTACCGGCGCCGCGACGGTAAACCGCTCCCGTACGCGGGTCTTCCCTTCTTCGTCCACGGTGACGCGCACACTTCGGATCTCGGCCACCGCCAGATCCACCGGTATCGACTGTGGCCGCAAGGACAAGACCAACAAAGCCACGACGCCGACCACCGGCACACCCCAGGCGATGACTCTCTTGATTGCAAAGCGGGATCGTCCACTCATTTCATCTCACTCTTTGGTTTTCAAAACCTCGACGAGGTCGAGGTGATCGAGCCGGCGACGGACCAACAAAGCAGAAAGGCCAGCAGATATCAATACGGTGAACGCCGAGACGCCATACACCCGCGGTACGACAACCAGCGGAATCCGGTAGAGATCGGTCTCGTACGCGGCAACGGTCAAGGCAGCGAGGCCATAACCCAGCCCCAACCCCAACGGGATCGCCAACAGGACCAGGACCGCCAGCTCACCGAGCAAGATGAACGAGATCTCAGACCGCGTGAAGCCCAAGACCCGCAGGCTGGCCAACTCATGCTGTCGTTCGGAAAGCGTCACCCTGGCGGTGTTGTACACCACACCGAAGGCAATGATGGCGGCGAAAAGCACATTGAAGAAGATTGTCACGCCGATCATGCCGCGGATCGTGCGATCGAAGCTTTCGAGCGTGGCGTGTCGCAGCGCCACGCCTGCGACCGCCGGTAGCGCTTTGAGCTGCTGGTACAGCGCGCTTGCTCGTGACCGATCGATTTGCAGATATGCGGCCGACAAGCGGGGCCCTTCGCGCATCATTCGGTGCAACGCCTCGAGGTCCATGTAGGCCGACGTACCCATCAGCTCATCGACCACGTCGTGAATCAAGACCGAACGAGT
Organism: Candidatus Multivoradales bacterium; assembly: GCA_965250305.1. GTDB lineage: Bacteria > Acidobacteriota > Thermoanaerobaculia > Multivoradales > J023 > J023. Next base: position 211,014 of record CBDFNS010000021.1, read on the forward strand.
CGGTCGCCCACCCTCGAGCACTTCGACCGTGAGCGTGTCACCAGCTCGGGTGCCCAACAAGCGAGCGAGCGACGTGCTCAGCACCAGTCCACCTTCGTGCGGCAGGGCTACGGCACGCAGCGAGGTATCAATCACCCGATGCAAGCGGGCATCGCGTGCAATGCCGGTAATCGCGACCTGGCGTGACCGGTGCCCAAAACGCAGGCGAGCGGGGACCGATCTCATCGGCTCGATCGCCACCACACCCGGCAACTGAGCCAATGCATGGCGAGCCGAGGCCGAGACCGGCTGGGTGAACGTAACGGTAACGTCCTGGCGTTGAACCACGTTGAACTGTTGATCGAGCATGACGTCCATGCCGTCGAGTGAAAACAAGCCGACGATCAAGATCGCACCGCCAAACGCGATCCCCACCACCGAAGCCAGGGCTCGGGCGGGTCGACGCTCGAGGCTGCGCAGGATCATGCGGGCCGGCTCAGTCAACAGATGGCCCATCCCCAGGCGCTCGACCAAGGTGGCACGAAAGTGGCCTGGAGGTTCGGGTCGCATGGCCTCGGCTGGCGGCAATATCACCGCACGCCGCACCGCACTCGCGGTCCCCACCGCCGCCGCGCCCATCGCGATCACCAGTGCCTGAACCACTGTTGCCATCGACAACTGATAGTCGAGAGATGGGAACCGGTAGAACTGATGCTGAAGACCAAGCATCCCGCGGCCCAAGACAGCACCCACCACCACGCCGATCACGGCACCAATGCCCGCGATCACCAATCCCCACAAGAAATAGTGACGGCCAATCGCTACGACGCCGTAGCCCAGGGCCTTGAGCGCCGCGATCTGCCCCCGTTGAACAGCGACCATCCGATTCATCACCACGGTGAGAAGCAACGCACCCACACCCAAAAAGAGAACCGGGATGACCTTGCCCATACCCTCGAGCTGCCGCAGTTGGTCATCGACCCACCAATGTGAGAGCTGCTGCTTGCGCGGCACAGCGCCAAGACCACCAAACGGCTCGAGCAGGCGATCGAGGCGGGCGATGACCTCTTCCATTGATGCCCCAGGCGCCAAGCGCAATGCAACGTCGTTGAATCCACCTGCCATGTCGAACGCACTCGCCAAGGCCGGTCGGTTCATCCACAGGATGGCGAATCGGCGATCGTCCGGCAAGATGTCGCCAGGCCGTACCGCATACACGTACTCGGGGGACAACACGATGCCGACCACCACCAGCACACGACGACGGCCATTGATCACCACACCCAAGGTAGCGCCGGGTCCGAGCTCGTGCGCATTCGCAAAGCTCTCGTGGATCAAAACCTCATCGGCTTGCCCAGGATCCAACTCGCGACCGCGCACGATGGTGACCGCGTTGAGCGTCCTGCCGGCACCCCGAGTCGGCAACGAAACCAATCGACCGCTGACCGGCTCTTCCATGCCCGCGACATCCACCGTGGCTGCCGCCACCACCCGTGTCGCCACCGTCTGCACGCCCGGAATCTGCGCCATGCGCGCGGTGAGCGCGTCGGGCGCACGCTGGGCACTGCCGAAAACATCGGCAAAGCGGGTTCGGGCGTAGTGGTCGACCTGGCTGGCACGCAGCGACTCGAAGTTGGAGACGGTCATGATGTACATGGCCACCCCCGACGCCATCACTAGGGCGATGGCTACCGCTTGGCCCTTGATCAGCCAAAGATCGCGCAGCACCTTGCGGTCGATCGCTCGCATGTCAAACCCGCTTCGACCTCACCAAGACAGCGCACTCGGCGCCGCTTTGTAGTCGTTGGTACGCTCGGCGGTGATCCGCCCGTCGGCAAGGGAGATCACCCGATCGGCCATCTGGGCAATCGCGGCGTTGTGGGTGATGACCGCGGTGGTGGTTCCGAGCTCACGGTTGACCCGCTCGATCGCTTCGAGTACCACGACCCCCGTCACAATATCGAGCGCGCCGGTCGGCTCGTCGCACAGGAGGACATCGGGCCGTTTGGCGATGGCACGCGCGATCGCGACCCGTTGCTGCTCGCCACCGGAGAGTTGGGCGGGGAAATGGTCCATTCGATCACCCAGATCCACCATCCCGAGGGCCTCCTCCGGCGTCATTGTATCGGTCGCAATCTCGGTTACCAGCGCCACATTCTCGCGCGCGGTCAGGCTGGGGATGAGGTTGTAGAACTGAAATACGAAGCCAACGTGGTTCCGGCGATATCGGGTCAACGCGGCCTCTCCGGCATCCGTCAACTCCTGATCTCGATAGAAGACCCGACCCGCAGTGGGCACGTCGAGACCACCGAGGATGTTGAGCAAAGTCGACTTGCCGCTACCCGAAGGCCCGAGCAAGACAGCCAAGTCTGACGGCATGAGGCGCAGATCGATCCCGCGCAGCGCATGAACCTCCACCGCGCCCATTCCATAGACCTTGGTTACGCCTTCGGTGCGAAAAACGGCTTTCATGATTTGATCAGCATTCCATCAGCATTTCATTGGCCATGATTTCGACTCGGTCAGAGGCTGCCGAGGATCGGCCTTCTGCCCTTTCAGTCGCCTGTGGACCGACCTGGTTCACTCCATTAGGTCATCTTTCCTGTTGGTGATCTACCGAGATCCCGCCGGGTCCAAGCGCGAGCGTATCGCGGCCCGCCGCGCAGCCGGTTGCCGCTCGTGGCACGACACCAACGAAGGGTGCGGCCGCGGTAGGCTCAGCACCGTTCGAACAGCGAGGAAAAATGAGCGAGGACAAATGAATCCACACCCGCGATTCCGGATTCGAGTCGCCGCGTTCGTTTGCCTCAGCTTGAGCTGGGCATCCGCCTTCGAGGCACGGGACACACCCCCATTAGCGGTCTCGGTGACCTACCTGGCAAACGAGGGCTTCCTGTTGGCGGCTGGTCCCTTACAAGTACTGATCGACGGCCTGTTCGACGACGGAATCGACGGCTATCCGGCCGTTCCCGAAGCCATTCGACAACGGCTCGAAGCGGGCAGCGGGCCGTGGGCCGTGATTGACTTGGTGCTCGCCACCCATCACCACGGCGACCATTTCGATGCCATCGACGTCCGTGTTTTGAACCTGCATCACGGAGACCGAGATCCACCGGGCGAGAATCTCGGATACGTTGTCACCATCGAGGACACCCGTATCCTCCACTTCGGCGATACCGAAGCCACATTGGAGGATTTCCGGCCTTACATCGATGAGTTGCAGGATGCCGACATTGCGCTCCTGCCCTTTGGTTCCTCACCAGCGAATGGCGGATCGCCTTCGTGCGCGACGAACTACGTCCGCGCTGCATTGCCGTTGCCCACCTACTCACCCGACCTTGCCACACCGCCAACATTAGACACCACAAAAGCCAACAATATTGGCAGCTAAAGAGCTTCACAGGCGAGACAACACAGTTTTCGACATGGCACGAACACTGCACTGTATTGCCCCGGAAGGGAATTCGAACGGTCTACTCGCAAGCAGTTTCGAGTTCGAGTGCGAACTGGAGCTTCGATGTCAGCAGTCATTCGATGGGAGCCAACGGGGGAAGTGGCAATGCCCACATCCCTGAGATCGACACCAACTCACTGGGCCGCCGTCCTCCTCGAGTCGGTTCCGGGACTTTACTTATCCGGGAGAATCAAATGTCAGTCAAAATCATGTGGCGAGTGGCAGCGGAGACAATGCCAACGAAAGAGAAAACAGAACATCACCGAACAGCCCCTGTTTCGGAACACGACCGCGCGATCTTCGCAGGAGTGGCAGACCGAGGTTCTCGCACACGGAGCGCTGGGAGACTGAAAAGGGTGTTCCTTGTCGCCTCCTTCTTCGTCATCTGGATGGCGATGAGCGGAGTAGCGATGGCGCAGATCTGCACGTCGTACCTTGCGTCGCTGCCGAAGGAGTCCCGTCTTTTCCTCTACTTTCCGGCCGCGAACGACGCAACCTTCCCGACCAACACACTGGGCAACATCTCTGGCGTCAACTCTCAGCCGATCGCAGCGTTCACGGCGGCCAATCTCGATTCAGACCTGACCGCGACGACCGCGACCACCACTCAGCTCCGCAACCGGATCACGGAACAAGTCCGTGACTCCTACTGCGAGTTCAGTGTCGAAGTCATTCAGTCGACAACGGAGCCGGCGCCCACCGGAACGGCGTGGCAGGTGGTCGGCGTCGGCGCCGACACCGAGCCCGGAAACCGTTTCGGTCGGGCCCAAGACATCGATACCGGAGATTCCGACCTCGAAGACTATGCGCGCGTTTGGGCCACCGAGTTCCATGACGCTTACGGCACGGCCGGCGGCATCAATGGTGACGCGCTTGCCCCGGCGAACGCCACCATCGAGCGCTGGTCGACCGCAATCGCCGGAACGGTGGCCCATGAGGCCGGCCACAACTACGGCCTGCTGCACGGCTCATCCGCGCCCAGATCTGGCACCAGCGAAGATCAACAGAACAACCACTTTCTGGCCACGGGCTCGACCGGGCTCACCGACGAACAGCGGGTCACGCGCAGACACTTCAGTGACACCAGCTTCGAGGCGCTGGCCCACAATCTCGGGCTCAACACCAAGACGCTTTCAAACTGGGACTTCTCCAATCCGAATGACAGCAACGCAACGGGGCTGGAAATCCGCCTACTCAGCACGGCCAGTACGCTGTCCTTGACCCGGGTCTACAACGGATCGCTGAGCCCATGGACCAATCCATCCCTAACAAAACAAACCGGAACACAGTCGTTTCGGGGCACCACCTACAACATTTTCGACCTCGTCTTCACCACCGGAAAGACCTGGTCAAACGGTTCGTCGGGCATCGTTCCGGCGGGCGTAAAGTTCCACGTGGGCGCGGGCGTCGATGCGGATGCCGTGGTCTATGACGTCACGCTTACCGACAGCGGTGGAGACATGGACCTGCATCCGCGGATGTTCGGCTACGGTTTCGGACTTGCCGACGACACCGACGATGCCCCGGCCGGTACTGGTTTCATTCGTTTCTTTGCCGCCGAGGACGACGAGAACGCGCTGTTGATCGAGGACGTCGTTGTTCGCTTCCTGCCGCAGCCCGTCAGCCTCGCCCAGATGGTCGAAGGCGGAGAGCTCATCGCTGAGAACGGCCAATCGGTCGAGCCCTTCTCGCGCCGCGGCTTGATTCGAGATGAGCACCAAGGCATCACGGATCGAGTCCGCCAAGACGAGGTCGGTACCGTCCTGACCCTACCGATCGCGCACCTCACCGACCGCCGTCACCTCGATCTCACGATTGAACCCACCGCCGTCTGCGATGAGGACAACCGAACGCGTCCACTGGCCAACACGGGTCCGTCCGACCGCGTTGGCCCTGGCGAAGAAGACTACTGTGATGCCGGCGACTACCTGAGCTTGTTCCCGGCGACCAACGTCTATGTCACCGCGACCGTCGTCGATCCCAACGCCCGCTTCTTCGATCCGATAGCCGGCACGTTCGTAAACGGAAGGTTGGAATCGAAACTCTTTGCCCAGTTTGCCGGCGTGATTCCCGACTTCAACGAGAACGGACGTGACGATTACCTCGACATTCGTGACGGCGACGCTACGGACGCCAACGGCGACGGCATTCCCGATCGTGCAGCGACTGCCTGGTCGATCTACGGCGGACTCGGCGTAACGCTGCCGAGCCCGGCTGAACTCGATCCCGGTATCAGCGGCACCCTACGGATCGAACGCCACTTCGGGAACCAAACGTCGATCGGCCTAGGCCTTGGCTACCACGGCTTCGACATCGCTGCTGAACCGGTCGATCCGGAGGCGGTTGAAGTGTCGCTACGCGGCACCCGGAGCGTCAGTCCAACGCCGCGCCTGCAGCTCTTCGTCGGCGGTGGTGCGGGCGTATACTTCTTCGACCACCCAGGCGACACGGAATTTGGCCTCCACGTCGGCGTGGGAGTGAGATACCGGATCCGTCCACGATTCGACTTGGAGGTGAACGCTGACTATCACGAGATTACCAACTCCTCGGCAGATTTTGGAACCGTTCATGGTGGCCTCCGATTCCGCTTCTGAGCGCGGCATCGCTCACGCCCGACAAGTCGCGGTCATCGTGGCGGCGCTCCTTTGGGTGGGATGCGCCGCGCGCGACGACGTTTCCGCGCTCGATCACCAAGTGACAGCGCCTGAAGAACCGGTGCAAATGTCGACGCTGGATACAGGTCTGGACGACAAGCTATTCACGCCGTTATCGCAAGTGCTGCAAGAGGCCAGCGACATCGTCCTGGGCGAGTCGCGGGCCGTTTCGGAAAACGGCAGACGCATCACCTTTCTGATTCGACGCGCAGCGAAAGGTGCGCTTCGTGAATCGACCACGCTGACCATTCCCCATCCTCGACTCGCAGCGAGCGAAGACTTCGCTGATTCCGAGGATCAAACTCTCTTCGTTTATGTACTGACCGTGGATGCCGCCGGAGAATGGCGCACTCCAGAGTTCGGCGAAGAATCTGTCTTTCGGGTGAAAAACGGGCAGGTCCTCATCCCGCGGTTCTATCAGCCGGGAGTGGCTCTGCCGGCCGAGGGTCCCGCCACAGCAGTGCCGCTGGAGGCCTTTTTCTCGGTCACACACACATGCCAATCACAGGACAAGACCTGGTGTGTCGAGGCCATCAGAAGGCTCTTCACGCCACCGTGAACGTCGACGTAGCGTGAGGACTGATACCGTCACAGCTTCTCTACTCGGCTACCGCTACATCGACAACGAACCCTTGCGGAAGTCACTGCGCCCAATCAGGACGTTGATGCATACCGGCTTGCCATCACGGGCAAGCGCTTTGGCCTCCGCCAGGACACCCGCAACGTCTTCTTGACGTTCGACCAAGAATCCCTTGCCGCCGTAGCCCTCGGCCACCCGGTGGTAGTCGGTATGCGCCAGGACGGTTCCACAGTCGTCACCCAGAATCTCGACCTGCTCGCGGGCGATCTGCGCCCAGCACGCGTCGTTGCCGATCACCGCGATCACCGGCAAGCCATGCCGGGCATAAGTGTCGAATTCAGCCAGGCTGTAACCCGACGATCCGTCGCCATAGATCAACCAGACCTCGGCGTCGGGACGACACGCCTTCGCGCCCACCGCAAAGCCACCACCAACACCCAGCGTTCCGAAGACACCCGGATCGAGCCAACAAAGTGGCCCACGCGGGCGCAGGGTATACGACGCCGTTCCTACAAAGTCGCCACCATCCGCCACCAAGATGCTGTTGTCGTCCAGCATCGTGTCGAGCACGCGGAAGAAGGCAAGCGGGTTGACGAAACCAATATTGGTTTGCGCCCGTTCGTCGATATTGGCTTCCCGCGCCGCGTCGCGTTCACGCAGGCGAGCAATCCAGCCCTCGTGGTTTCCCGACGCTTTGGCTGCCAAGGCCTCGAGGAACCGCCCGGGATCCCCCAGAACACCCAGGTCAGGTCGCCGATTCTTGCTCAGATCGTCCGTGCTCAGATTGACCGCGGCCAAGGTCGCCTTGCGCGGGATATGCCTCCCATAGTCGAGCCGGAAGTCGCAGGGAACACCGGCAAGCAACACGAAATCCGCATCCCGCAACGCCAGCTTCCGGTTGTGTCGCAGGTGTTGGGGATGATTGCGCCCCAGTAAGCCCCGTGCCATGCCACTCAAATAAACTGGCACCCCCAGCGCCTCAACCGCCCGCACCACGATCTCGGTCCGTGTTGGATGCGCGAGGGCCTGGCTGCCCACCAATAACAGTGGGCGTTCGGCACCGGCCAACGCCCGTTCAACGCCCTTTAGATCACCGACCGACGGCGGTAGGGGCGGACTTTGTCGACGGGGTGGCACCACCACCCGGTCGGCACCGGCGAACTGCCGATCGAGATGACGATTCAAGTACCAGCGAAGGCCTTTCTCGCCCAAGGTGCGCGGGGCCGGCGCATCGTTACCAATGCCGTAGAGCTTTCGAACCAACGCTTCCTCGTACAACAAATCGACGGGAAGCTCCACGAAAACCGGTCCCGGCACGCCGCGCGCCGCCATCTCGAAGGCCTGCGTCAACACCGGTACGATGTTCTTCACCCGCGCGACAGTGGCTTGCCACTTCACGTGCGGCGCCATCAGCGCTTGCTGATCGATGTCCTGGAGCGAACCGCGGCCCTTGAGCACCGTCCCCGTGGCGCCGCCCAGCAACACCAGGGGTGATTGCGCCATCTGCGCGTTCTTGACCGCCGTGATGGTGTTCGTCATCCCCGGTCCCGCGGTGACCGCCGCGACCCCCGGCACGCCGGTCAGCCGCGACGCGGCATCGGCCGCGAAGGCCGCTGTCACCTCGTCGCGGACATCGATGACACGGATCCCACGACGCTTCGCGGAGACCAAGATGGGTGCAATATGCCCACCACACAAGGTAAAAACATGCCGGACCCCCTGCGCCACCAGGACGTCGGCAACCAGGTCGCCACCACTCGGATTCATGACCTGATTGTGTCATGGGCCAGCCGAGACCCCTCGCGCTCGAAACATGCTCTCCCGTAAGGTCGGCCGACCCAGAAACTCGACGAGAGTCGGCCGACCGCGCTTTGAGTGTGCCGGCCTCCGCCAGCAGCCCCAGCGATCAGGTCAAACCTGAGCTTCAGTCGAGATACACGAAGAATACGTCCGTCGCCTTCACAGGCCTCTCCGTATTTCCGTGTGTCTGCCACGCGCGACTCGTGTAGGTGAGCTTGTTCCCATGCTGATCCTGCGAGGAATTCTCGTAGTAGTCCAGCTCCAGGGCGACAATCTGTTTCTCCTCTAGCGTGAAGAGCTCGACATCATCAGCGATACCATCGTGATCTTCATCGATCCAGAGTCGCAAGTCCGCGAAGACTAGGTCACTCGAATCGATGAATCCGTCCTCGTTACCGCCCGAAATCGCAGCGTCATATTGGGCCAACGCGATAAAGCCATGGGGAGCCTTGACGCCTCCCAGGAGCCACGTGTTGTTTCCGAAAAGCTCGGCGCCATGGTCGATGATGCCATTTCGATTGACATCGAGGACGAGAAAAGCATCGAGCTCTCCAGCCTTGGTCCATGTCAGCTCATCGATCACGCCATTGCCATCGATGTCGAACATCACCGAATCGTCCGGACCAGCCAAATGAAAGTGATTTCGATCCAAATCGAGGATGATCGGTGAAATCGGCGGCGGATCCGGCGGCACCTCTTCATTGTCCGGGCCGTCCTCATCACCCTGGTTGGTGCAGGCTAGATTCGTCGACAGATCCTTCTTGAGAAAGCCATCTTCATCATGGCCGATGAGGACCTCCGCAGACCCCGTAACAAGGGTTCCAGACCCGCTATCGGTACAAATTGGAATATCAAAATAGGCACCGCAGCTGGGTCCACAATCGGCGATCTCATTCGCTTGATCGAGAACACCACTATTCGGGGCGCCGTTTGGTTGACCACCGTTCGCGTTGAAGTCCACGCTGGTGATGGATGTCTTGATTGTCCAAAACCTGCCGAGGTGAGCCGGTGTTGGCGTGCCTTGGTACCGGGCATTCGCATACAGCCTAACGTTGGCATGCGTGTTGTTGAGTGGCATCACGACCCACTTCGGGTAGCCGTTGGACCAAGCCCACACGGTTGTTGCCGTAGCGGCTGATACGGTCATCGCTGCAGCCACGCTGCCAAGGATTGCTGTCAACAACAGTCGTCTTCTAAGCATTGTCTCGCTCCTTTGCCGCAGGTTGTCGCATACCCCTGCAGCCTGGTTCTGTGTTCTTCGGGCCATTGAAAAGCGTCGTTTCATGATGGGTGGCCCTCTGTTCTCGGCTTGCTCGCGGCCCAATCAGCGACCGCGATGGACATATGTCGAGGTTGAACTCGAGAGGGGTTGCGAGTCCTTCGAGAACCTGCAAGAAGTCTTCAAACCAGCGTTGTGGGTACCGGGAGCGTCTAAATACCAACTACGCATGTCCCGATCGTCGTCGTCGATCAGACGTGGGGATCAGATTCATGTACTCGGCCAACAACCTGTCGGCCGTGGGATCAGCCAACTAGACCCAAAGCCAGCACATCATGAAGGCGATCTTCACAAATCTCTTGGGCTCAGCCACTTCCGAAAATGCTCAACGAACCTTCGGGTGCGCCTGCGCTTTTCGTAAGCGCCTGAGCCTCAAGGTCCTTGCGCATCTCATCCTCCGAATGCGCTGGTTTTGGGACTAGACCATGTACGGGCCGTTCCGCCGGTCGAGGCGGGCCAGAACGAGGCGCACCAATCCGCCGGCGTCGGTACCGATCGATCTGGGCTGGAATCTCTCTACCGCGCCAACACGTGCCTCGCCAGCGTGAAACACACGAACGTGCCGGAGAACACCGGCTCCTGGGAACTGGCATCCCGACGCCACACGGTCACCACCACCGGCAACTTCTTGCCTTCGGGCGGCGAACAGCGCGCATCGGCAACCAACGTCTCCCCAACCCGAACCGGTTGCAGGAAGCGAGTCTCGGCGGACCCAAGCACAACGTTGGGATGGTTGATCGCCAACATGGCGGCGTGGTCGGCGAGCGAGAAGACGAAGCCGCCGTGCACCAGATCGTGCGCGTCGGCGGCCATCGCCAGCGTTGTTGTGAGTTCCACGGTTGCCCGCCCCTCGGCGAGCGCCACCGGACATCCCGAGAGCGTGCGATCGATTGCCTGGTGGGTTCGAACCGCCGTCACTACGCCTCGTCCATGTGTGGATACCGGTAGTCCTTGGCCGGGACGAAGGTTTCCTTGAGCGACCGCTGCGAGGTCCAACGAAGCAGGTTCCACACCGAACCAGCCTTATCATTGGTTCCAGAGGCACGCGCGCCGCCGAATGGCTGCTGGCCTACCACCGCGCCCGTGGGCTTGTCGTTGAGATAGAAGTTGCCCGCGCTATGACGAAGCGCGTTCGACATGTGCACCAATGCTCCACGATCTTGAGCAAAGATGGCACCGGTCAACGCGTACGGACTCGTCGTGTCGCACAACGTCAAGGTTTCGTCGACGCGGTTGTCGTCGTAGACGTGAATCGTCAAGACCGGCCCGAAGAGCTCGACTTGCATGGTCTCGTAACGCGGATCGTCGGCCACGATCACCGTTGGCTCGACAAAATAGCCAGTACTGTCGTCGGCGCCGCCGCCGCATAGGACCGTGGCATCGCTCGATGCTCGAGCCCGCGCAATGGCCTCGGTCTGGGTGGTGAAGGAGCCACGATCGATCACCGCCGACATGAAGTTACGGAAGTCGAGGGGTGAGCCCATCTTCAGGCTGCCCACCATATCGGCGAGCTGTTCTTTGACCCGCGGCCACAACGATTTTGGAACATAGGCGCGCGACGCCGCCGAGCACTTCTGACCCTGGTACTCGAACGATCCACGAACCAGCGCCACAACCAACGCCTCGATGTCGGCTGTGGGGTGGGCGAACACGAAGTCCTTGCCGCCCGTCTCGCCGACAATCCGCGGGTAGCTCTTGTACCGCTCGATGTTGCCGCCAATGGTCCGCCACATGCCCTGAAACACGCCGGTCGAACCGGTGAAGTGAATACCGGCCAGATCGGGGCTGGCGAGCACCGGATCACCGACAGTACCGCCCGAGCCAGGCAGGAAGTTGATCACACCCGCGGGCAAGCCAGCCTCGATCAACAATTGCATGATCACGTGACCAGAGAACACCGAGGTCGACGCGGGCTTCCACAGCGCGACGTTGCCCATCATGGCCGGCGCAGTCGGTAGGTTGCCCGCGATCGAAGTGAAGTTAAACGGCGAAACCGCGAACACGAAGCCTTCGAGCGCTCGGTATTCACTTTGGTCCCAAATGCCCGGCGCCGAGGCCGGTTGCTCGGTGTAGAGCTGGCGCATGAAGGTGGCGTTGTAGCGCCAGAAGTCGATCAACTCGGCCGCCGCGTCGATCTCAGCCTGGTAGACCGTCTTCGATTGGTTGAGCATGGTCGCGGCATTGACCCGATCGCGCCAGGGCCCAGCCAGCAAGTCGGCCGCTTTCAAGAAGACGGCAGCGCGTTGCTCCCATGGCATCTCCGACCATGACGTCCACGCTGCTTGCGACGCCTCGACGGCTTGGGCAACCTCCGCAGCGCCCGCCTTGTGAAACGTCGCGAGCACATGTCCGTGATCGTGGGGGCACACGGCTTTGCCGAGGCTTCCCGTACGAACCTCGCGGCCACCGATAACCAAAGGGATCTCGGCTTGGTCACTCAGAAAAGCATCGAGTTGCTTCTTGAGCGAGGCCTTTTCGGCGGAGCCGGGTGCGTAGTTGCGCACCGGCTCATTAACGGGCGTGGGGACCTGGATGATTCCGTTGGGCATCCGCACGGACTCCTATCGAGATGTGAACGAAATGGTTCTTTGGCGGGCGCTACCGCTTGCGTGGGTGCGCGGCCGGGGCTAGGTGCGCGCCGATGCTAGCGGTTCTCCTGAGACGGCGCAACGGCAGCCGCCAACCGGCTCGTCAAGCCACGAGGTCGATGGTCCACCGCCCTCGTAGGCGTCATCAGGCTCGCAAAACAACAACCCCGAACCACACCAGGCCCATGATCATCAACGCACCGCCGATGGGCGTGATTGCGCCCAACCATCTTGGGCCGCCCAACGCGATGGTGGCGACCGTTCCGCTGAACACCAGACCGCCAATCAGCAGGCACCAACCAGCGCCACCAAGGTTATGGCGGCCACCATGCAATGCCGTCAAGCCAACTGCGAGGAGCGAAAAACCGGCATAGATCAAGTACCTCGCCGACGTTTCCCACAAGTCCAAGCTCGCGGCGTCGAGCCGCGAGGCAAGGCCGTGGGCGCCAAACGCGCCCGCCACCACCGCCAGCGCGCAAACGAAGGCGCCAACAGCGATCCAATGCTGCGGGGTCACGACTCGATCTCACCTAGACGGCGGACCGAGGTCACCCGCGCGCGGTCGACCACCAAGTGCTTGTGGTTGGGCCACACGCCAAATTGCGCCGCACGCTTTACGTACTCGTCTTTTGAACGACCATCCGCACCGTCACGGTGCACGCCGACGTCCAGCAAGATGACGCGTTCGTCATCCATGTCGTCACAGCGGCCCACGAGCACATCGGGACCGTCGGTATCCACCACCACGGTGATGCCATGAAGTTCGGACTTGCCGGTGTGGAAGGTTCCCATGGATCTAGTCGCAATGAGCCTCGAAGGCTCCTCGCAAGTCGGCAGCGACCGCTTGGGCATCCTGCCCCTCGATGCGATGACGCGGCACGAAATGCACCAACTCACCGTCCTTGAACAGCGCCAGCGACGGGCTGCTCGGGGGGATGTCCGGCATCGTGCCACGCGCCTCTGCCGTCGCTCCGACATCTTGGCCGGCGAACACCGTCACCAGATTGTCCGGCCGGACGCCGCCTTCCAACGACGCTCGCACACCGGGGCGCGCCATACCAGCAGCGCATCCGCACACCGAGTTGATCACCAACAGCGTCGTACCAGGCGCTTTCCGCAGTTTTGTATCGACATCGTCGGCCGTCATCAGCTCTTGGAATCCGACCGAAGTCAGCTCCTCGCGCATGGGCTTGACCAGAAGTGGGCTATAGGGCATTGTCTCGTTTCCTCCTTGAATCGAACCACCAGCCAGTACGAAGCACTGGCGTCGAGGCACGTCGCCTTATTCTACGACACCTATCCGGTCTACAACGGGCGATGATCCTTTCCCCAACCGAGTTCTCACTGCGAGCTAATTTAGAGGTGCTCATTCTCTTATATTTGCACATCTCGCCTCATTGCTTAATTTTAGCGACATGATCTTGGATCTCGGGTGCAATTTCGGTCACGGATCTGGAACAATAGGCCATCGTTTCAACATCGGCTTCCAACGGAGAGCTTGCCTGTGGAGGGCTTGCTCGACGAAGCGCGAGGTGTTGCCTTGAACCAGCCCATGAACCGCACGTCCAAACCAGCCGTCGACCGGATCCTGACGACCCTCAGCGATCATCTGAGGGCATCCCGTCGAATCGGCGAAATCGAAGCCATGGTTGGTCGCAGCCGTGGTTACTTCAGCAAGGTGGCAGCGGGCAAATGGCGCATTAGTATCGACGTTCTCATGCATACCCTCGAAGTTCTCGAGATCGAGCCCCAGGCCTTTTTTGAGACCGCCTTCGCCGAACCCGATGAACCCGAACAGAACAAGACGCCCGACCGGCCATCGGACACCGACTCGCGGCTGCGCAACATTGCCGACCTGCCAAGCACGGGTCTCTCACCCGGCGACCTCCATTGGCGCCGGTAGCCCAGCAGGCTGTAGTAAGAATCAGGCGTCAGGGGAGAGCGAGCGATTTCTCGTCGGGTCCAGGCCCAGAAACGCAGACTTGCCGAGAGAGCGCCGCTCGCAGCAGTGTTCGCATTTTGCCACAGCCCGCTTGCCTCGATAGCCTAGGCCAATGATGGCCTCGACGACGCGCGCGCTCCTGGCACTGAACGCGCGGTTCTATTCGCACCACGCCGCGGCGTTTAGTGCCACCCGGCAACGAGCATGGCCGGGTTGGGACCGCAGCTTCTCCACCCCACCGAAGGCCCGTGCCATCTCGGTTCTCGACGCTGGCTGCGGCAATGCCCGGTTGGCCCCTTTCCTTGCCGCTCGGTGCCAGGTCGCACGATACGTCGGTCTGGATCGCTCCATTTCATTGCTTGCAGCAGGGCGTGAGACGGCCGGGCCGGGCGGATTCCGAATCAGCACCGACCTCTGGGCCGATGGCACCAGAATGCTCGCGACGCGTCTGCGTTTTGACTTGGTGGCCTTGTTCAGCGTGCTACACCATCTACCCGGTCTCGCTCAGCGCACGCGACTGGTCGCCGACTTAGGAAGGCGCTTGACGCCATCGGGCCGCCTGGTGGTCACGTTTTGGCGCTTCGCCGATACCCCCGAGTTCGCACGACGACATCTCCCGTGGCATCACTACAACGCCACCGCCACCCAGCCGATCGCGGAACGAGACCTCGAGTCCGGCGACCACCTCCTGACCTGGAACGGCGATACCCAGTCCCCACGCTACTGCCATCATGCGGCCAACGACGAGATCGAGGCCGTGATCGAGGCGAGCGGCCTCGAGGTTGTCGACGACTTCAGCGCCGACGGCCGTCGCGGTGAAGGCAATCGATATTTGGTCTTGAAGCCTCGAAACGGAACCAGCGGCTAAAACAAGCGCTCGATCCGATCGCGTTCGATGGCCCGCTCGGCAGTCCGGCCAAAGGCCTTGACCAGGTGAATCAGGTTGGCGAAGCGAGGGTCTTGGGTGGCACCTCGCCGATATCGTGCATAGATTTGCTGCACAATGCCGGCGATTTTGAACAGGCCGTAGACGAAGTAGAACAAGGGCTGCACCACCGCCCGGCCCGTTTGCTCACCATAGCGTTCCACTAGTTCGCGTCGATCGAGATTGCCCGGCAGCGCCGTCACGCCAAATGCACGCAGCGCCGGAAGGTCGGCGGCTTCGGCCCAATAGGCCAATGACGTACCCAGATCCATCCACGGATCGCCCAGGGTTGCCATCTCCCAATCGAGGACCGCAACAATCCGCTCACAACGCTGCGCATCGAGAACAACGTTGTCGTACTTGAAGTCGTTGTGGATGATCGCCGCCGGGCCGTCCTGCGGCTGATGCTGATCGAGCCAGGCTGCCACTGGCGCCAGGTCTGGACTGTCGTCGGTACGGGCCTTTTCGTACCGATCACGCCAGCCCTGCACTTGACGGCCAATGTAGCCCTCCGCCCGCCCAAGGTCACCCAGGCCCACCGCCACGGCATCGATGCCGTGAAGCGCCGCCAGGATATCGATCAGCTCGGTCGACAAGGCCTTCATTCGGTCGGGGGTCAATCGCACGCCCGGCGGAGCTTTACCGCGCAAAATGACGCCCTCGACCCGCTCCATCAGATAAAACGGCACACCCAGCACCGCCTCGTCGTCGCAGTAGGCCAGCGGCCGCGGTGCCATGGTCCAGACCCTGGCCAAAGCCGACAAAACCCGATGCTCGCGGCCCATGTCGTGCGCGGACTTGACCCGATTGCCGAATGGTGGGCGGCGAAGAACCAGGCCCCGACCGCCAACCCGAATGAGATAGGTCAGGTTCGAGAAGCCGCTGGGAAACTGCTCGACCTGGACCGGTCCTTCCTGCTCAGGCAAGATCTCGCGCAGGTACTGTTCGAGGGCCGGAACATCCAGCGCCTCGCCGTCGCGAACCGCTTGCGATCGATCGATCGCCTGGTTGAGGGTCATGGCCGCTACCGCTCGATATCGACGCCGTAGGCCTTGAATACCTGCCGCGCGATGACCGTCTTGTGCACTTCGTCCGCACCGTCGTAAATGCGGGCGCCGCGCTCATGTCGGCTCCAGAAACTGAGCATGGTGTCCTCGGTCACACCGAGCGCGCCGTGGACCTGAATCGCCCGATCCAACACCTGATGCAACGTATTGGCAACGAAGAACTTGATGATCGAAATCTCTTGCCGCGCCGCGTAGCTCCCGGACTCGTCGATGATGCGCGCCGCGTCCGTGACCATCAGCCGGGAAGCATGGATGGCAGCGCGGCTTTCGGCGATCCAATGCTGAATGACCTGGCGACTGGCCAACAGCTTGCCCGGTGCCAGCTCACGCGTTGCGGCCCGCTCACAGGTCATTTCGAAGGCGCGTTCGCAAATACCGATCCAACGCATGCAGTGGTGGATGCGGCCGGGGCCGAGTCGCTGCTGGGCGATGGCAAAACCGCCACCGCGCTCGCCGAGCAGGTTCGCACGCGGTACGCGGCACCCGTCGAAGCGTACCTCGGCATGGCTGATGTAGTCCTCCCCCTCCTCACCCATCACCGGAATATTGCGGACCCTTCGATAGCCAGGGGTATTCGTGGGGACCAGGATCTGGCTTGCGCGCTGGTGGGGCTTTTCCGCATCGGGATCCGTTACCGCCATGACCACTGCGAACGCAGCGCCATCGGCCGAAGACGTGAACCACTTGTGGCCGTCAATCACCCACTCGTTGCCGTCGAGAACCGCGGTGGTGCTCATCCACACCGGATTGGATCCTGCATGCTCTGGCTCGGTCATGGCAAAGCAGCTGCGGACGTCGCCGCGCGCCAGGGGCGCCAGGAAGCGTTCTTGCTGCTCGGCCGTGCCGTACTCGAGCAGAATCTCCATGTTGCCAATATCCGGTGCCTGGCAATTGAACACATACAGGCCGAAAGGCGTACGCCCCATAACCTCACTCAGTGGGCCAAATGCACGAAGAGGCAGCCCCATCCCACCGTGAGCGGGCGGTAGATGTGGTGCCCACCAACCCCGGGTTCGAACCTCCATCCGTTTTTCTTCGAGGGCCGGCAGCAATGCACGAAACCCCTCGCTGTGCAGTCGGGCCTCGAGCGGGTAGACCTCCGCCCTCAAAAACGCATCAATTTCTCGTGCCAATTCGCTACTGTCATGCGCTGTCACAGCACAACCAGTTGATGCAGACGATTCCGTCGAAACAGTGGTGGTCAAGGATATCTCCAGATGTTCATGCCAGGGCGCCCCACATCGCCCTCGGATGATACCCGAACCACCAAACGGCTCGCCCCTCGAGAATCTCGGCGCTATGATCGAGCCCATGTCCCATCTCTCAGAAACACCGCCAAAAACAGAAGACTGGCGTGACCGGCTGCACGAGGTCATCTTTGAAACCGACACCCCTGCCGGTAAGGGATTCGATGTAGCGCTCCTCCTCCTGATCACGGTCAGTATCTTGGTGGTCATCCTCGAGACCGTCGCGCCGGTCCGCGCCGCCTACGGCCCCTTGCTCCGCACCATCGAGTGGGTCGTAACGTTGTTGTTCACCCTCGAATATATCCTGCGCCTGCTCTCGGTACGAAGACCCATACGCTACGCTCGCAGTTTTTTTGGGGTGGTGGACCTCCTTTCCATCCTCCCTACATTTCTCAGCCTGGTGATCGACGGCACCCAGTCGTTGCTGGTGCTGCGTGCGCTGCGCCTGCTACGGGTGTTCCGGGTGCTGAAGCTCGGGCACTTCGTAATTGAGGCGCGCCAATTGATCTACGCACTGCAGGCAAGTGCCCGCAAGATCATCGTTTTCATGGGTACGGTATTGACCCTGGTGCTGATCATCGGCGCCTTCATGTACCTGATCGAGGGCCAGGAACATGGCTTCACCAGCATCCCCTTGGGCATGTATTGGGCCATCGTCACGCTGACCACCGTAGGCTATGGCGACATTGCCCCCTCGACCGTCTTGGGCAAGGTCTTCGCTTCGGCGGTCATGATGCTCGGCTACGCGATCATCGCCGTACCCACCGGGATCGTCTCGGTCGAGTTGGCCAAGGTCCACCAGAGTGTCGACGACACCCTATCTTGCCCGTCTTGCTCGTTCGGTGAACACGCCTCGGACGCCGTATTCTGCAAGCGATGCGGCGAGAAACTCTGATCCGTTCGGACTACAACTCGCTCGGATCCCCTGCCCGTTCATCCCAAAGCACACTGAGTAGCAGGCGTCGAGGCCGGTCGGGATCGCCGGCGTATCCGAGAACCTGGGTGGCCAGTACATCGATACCGCAAAGCGTCTCGAAGGGATCTCCCAGCCGGGCGGCGAGCTGCCGGGTCTCGTCACGACACGAAATTTCGACCACCAATTGATCACCGTCAATCGCCACCACGGAGACGACCGCCCGTCCCCCTGCAGCGATCCGGCGGGCGCCCAGGGGAACTTCGAGCATCTGAGGACTGCTGGCGAAGCCACCTATTTCGTGCCGGTTCAGTACGCCCAGCAGCGCCCAAAGACCAACGAGGGCGAGTACTGCGGCGAGCGCGACGGCTTGGGGACGCATCCCTCATGCTACCAAGCGCGTGGCGTCGGTTAGGGTAGGGCCGTGCCATTACGATCTCCAAGAATTCCGGTCCCAAGGCCACCGTCCGCCCAGCTGGACACCCGCGAAACCGTGCTCGAAGGCACGCTCGATCGGGTCAGCTTCCGCAGTGAGGAAACCGCGTGGAGCGTGGTCCGCATTCAGGTCGAGGGTCGAGGTGAGGTCACGGCGGTGGGCAACCTGCTCGGCGTACAGCCCGGCGAAACCGTTCGATTGACGGGCCAATGGGTTCACGACCGTCAGTACGGAGAACAATTCAAGGTCGCTTCTTATTTGACCGTCCAGCCCAACACCGTTGTTGGTATCGAGCGCTATCTCGGCTCGGGTTTGGTCGCTGGCATCGGCCCCAAGATCGCCAAAAAGCTCGTGGGCCACCTCGGGATCGATACCCTGACGGTGATCGACCAAGAGCCAGAACGCCTGCGTGAGGTTCCGGGAATCGGCCCCAAGCTCAGCCAACGCATTCTCCAGGCCTGGGACGGGCAGCGGGCCATCCGAGACGTGATGGTCTTCCTCCAATCTCATGGCATTGCCACCGGCCACGCGACCAAGATCTTCAAGACCTACGGCGCCGACGCCATCCGGGTGGTGCGCGAACGCCCGTACGCTTTGGCCCAAGACGTATTCGGCATCGGCTTTCCCACGGCGGATCGGATCGCACGTCGGCTCGGCACCGAGCTCGACGACCCCGCCCGCATCGCGGCCGGGGTACTCCACGTTCTGCGCACCGCGGCAGACGACGGCCATACCTACCTGCCCCGCAACGACACCCTCGACGCCACCCAGCGCTTGCTCGGCGTCGATCCCTCGTTGGTCACCGGCGCGATCGGAACCTTGGCAGCGGCAAACGAAGTCGTCGTCCAATCCCACCCCAATGCCGTGACACCCGCCGACGCAACGGATGCGATCTTTCTGACCCATCTCGACCGCGCCGAAGGCGAGCTTGCGGCGACCCTTTGTCGACTCGCCAGCCGCCCCAGCGTCCCGGTCGGGGTTGACCCTACCCGTGCCGTCGCCTGGTACGAAAAACGCGAGGCCATTTCGCTCGCACCTCACCAGCGTGAGGCCATCGAACAAGCACTCACCAGCCGGATGCTGGTGATTACCGGCGGTCCGGGTACCGGTAAGACCACCCTCATTCGCGGCGTCGTCGCCATCCTCGACCGGGCCGGTCTGCGAATCCACTTGGCGGCGCCCACCGGGCGAGCTGCCAAGCGCCTCGGGGAAGCCACCGGCCAGTCGGCGCGCACGATCCACCGTTTGCTCGAATTCCAGCCCAAGACGCGAACATTTGCCCGGGGCCCGGATCACCCGTTGACCTGCGACCTGCTCATCATCGACGAAGCGTCGATGCTGGACACGGTCCTGGCCTCTCACCTGGCTCGCGCCGTGCCCGTGAACGGTCGGTTGATTCTGGTCGGCGATATCGACCAATTGCCCTCGGTCGGACCGGGCCGGGTCCTCGCCGACGTGATCGCGTCGGGGGCAGCGGACGTCGTACGGTTAACCAAGATCTTCCGCCAAGCCCAACAGAGCTTGATCGTCGTCAACGCGCACCGGATACGGCAAGGCCAAGCACCGATCCCGCGGCCACCCGGCGACGACGGCGACTTCTTCTTCTTCGAACGGGAGCAACCCGAAGCCATCCTTGCCACCGTCCTGGACCTCGTAACCACCCGGATTCCCCGTCGCTTTGGCTTTGATCCCCGCACAGAGATCCAGGTCCTGAGCCCCATGCAGCGCGGGCTCTTGGGCGCCGGCAATCTCAACCAAGAGCTACAAACTAGGCTCAACCCGACCGGCTTGGCCGTCGAACGCGGAAGCCGGGTACTGCGGGTCAACGATCGCGTGATGCAGCTCCGCAACAACTACGATCTCGATGTCTTCAACGGTGACATTGGCCGCATCGTATCGATCAATACCGAGGCCAAGGAGCTGATGGTCGCCATGGACGACCGGACCGTGGGCTACACCTTCGCTGAGCTCGATGAGTTGACGCTCGCCTACGCTGGGTCCATTCACAAGTCTCAGGGTAGCGAGTACCCGTGTGTTGTCATGCCCTTGCACACCCAACATTTCGTACTGTTGCAACGCAACTTGCTCTACACCGCGGTGACGCGCGGACGTCGCCTGGTGATCGTTGTAGGCAGTCGTCGCGCGTTACGCCGGGCCGTCGACCATGCCGATGCCGCCCAACGTTCAACCCTGCTTGCTCAACGCCTTGCGGGCCAAACGCTGGCCTGAACACCCGCTGCGAGTGTGCACCCCCTCCCGAGGTCAGCACCTCGTGAACACACAGACCATCTCCGTTAGCCTATCCGTAATGGAACTCGGCTATGATAGAAAATCAGCCTATACAGACCTGCGCCTTCGAATCTGTTCATGATTCGGCGGAGGACTCTGTTCTTGGAAAATGAACTCCAAAGGAGCACGGACATGGCGCGGACCCGCTTTCTCATCATGATTTCGGCGTTGCTCGCCGCCTGCCTCGTATTGCCCGGGCAGGCTGTGGCCAAGGACGACTACAGAGGCGGCCAGGAAGAAGAGCACAACTGGTCGCTCGCCATCGGCGGTGGCTTGGTGCGTCCAGAAGACGGCGAAACGGAGCCCTACCTCACAGCCTCGGTGCGCATCCCGATTGGCAATAACCACAACCGCAAGGGAGGCGGTTTGCGCGGCTACCTCGAGCCCGAGATCGGCTACTGGGAACTCTCGCGCGGTTTTGGTAGCGACGATCGCGAAGATGCCGAGATGCTCAACATCGGCGTCAATCTGTTAGGCGTCGCCTCGACGCGCGGTGTCGACTACTGGATCGGCGTTGGCTTCGGTTTCTACGACGAAAGTCGAACCATCGAGGGTGGCGGAGTCGGTACCGTTTTCGATGAAAGCGGTTCCAACTTCGGCGGCAACCTACAGGTTGGCGTTGACGTCAACATCGGCCAGCGCTTGGCCCTGTTCGGTGCCGGTCGCCTCGACCTGGTCGATAGCGATTTCTTCGATACCCAGTTGAAAATCTACGGCGGTCTGCGTTTCCGTTTCTAGGGTTCAGCGCGCGTTCGGTTCTAGGGTTCAGCGCGCGTTCGGTGCCGGCGTCAAGGTCTGCAAGACGACGGCACCGAAGCCCGCGGTCCAGGCCAAGTACTGGACCAGGAACCCCAGGGTCAGTAACAGCAGGCCAAGCGGTCCCAGCAGCCCGCCGATGCCCAGGAGCACGGCACCTGCTAGCGAGCTACCCTGGATCAACACCACCCCGGCAACCACAAGTAACCCGGTCCCGACCGGAGCGGTTGCCGTGCCGCGCAAGCGCAGCGCTCGCCCCACGACCAAGGCGCTGGAGGCGTAGCCCACGAGCAGCGCAATGCCGAGGACCAACACGCTCAGGGGTACGAGAAGCAGCAAGGGAATACCAACGATGGACACGGTCAGTGCAACCGTCATGAAGACCATTACGGGGACCGCTAGGATCTGAACGACCACACCGACCACACTCGACTTGATGGGTTCGTTGACGACCCGGTCCGCGATCGACCCCGTTCCGCTCCGCGACGCGAACACAATCAGCAACGAAGCAACGAGCAGG
The DNA here is from genome assembly GCA_965250305.1 of Candidatus Multivoradales bacterium. Classification (GTDB taxonomy): domain Bacteria; phylum Acidobacteriota; class Thermoanaerobaculia; order Multivoradales; family J023; genus J023. The sequence continues at coordinate 233,443 of CBDFNS010000021.1, forward strand.
ACGATGAGTCCGCCAACCCTGCCCAACAAACCGACCTCGGGGGTCCAAGAAGACGGCCGCAACCACCTCGGCCATCGCTGAAGGATGGGAACACCCTTGGATGCAACTTCGGTCACGGCGCCACGGATCCGCGTACCGGGCGCTTGTTCCACCGTGCCACCGATGCTCACAACATCGCCGCCCACCCTGGCACCACGCCGCATTCGAACCGAGCCACCGACCACCGCCACACTATCCCGCACTTCCCCGCCGTCAATCTCGATGCGCCCCCCCAGGGAGAACACCGTTCCCCGCACCTCGCCACGGATCACGACCGGCCCGAAAAAGGCGATGACATCATCGGCAGACTCATGGGGGTGGACGGTGATGCCTGATCCGAACGAAACGCGCTCGCGCGTTCGCTTGGAATAGCGGCGAGCAGCCGGCTCGGAATTGGCTTCCGGCGGCTCGAGATCCTTCACTGGCGGTTCCTTATCCGGCGGTTTCGGTGTCGCCTTTTTGGAGCCGGCGAGTTGCAAGATCAAGTCAGCGTCTTGTTCGCCCACCAAGGCCGCCAAGGCTGCTTGTTCGACCAAGCGACCATCAGCAGCCACCCGACCATCGCGTACTTCAATCAGCCGTACTGTAAGCCCCTCGATCGGTCTGAGTGCAATGCCATCGACCAAGTCGAGTACCTCGAACCGATCACTCAACGCGTCCAGTACCGCTGGCGAAGGCGCCGCACCGCCGGACGCAACCATGGTCAAGGCCAGAACAAAGACCGTCCACGCCGCCCTTCGTCGTACCGCTGAACGGACCCAACCCAAAGAAAGAGCGACTCGCTTACGCATGAAAGCCCACCTCAGACCGATCGGCGGCTGCACCCATTCGGCGTATACCGAGGGCGAGGCCACTGCCAAAGATCGCCAAAACCACCAAAACCGGTGGCGACCAGAATAAGCCCCGCAGGGTGGGTCCGAGCTCAGCCACCACCCGCAAAACAGCGCCAACTTGGTGGGCGACAGCCTCCGCCTTGGTTGTCATCGTAGCCAGGAAGCCCACCAGCGCGGTGGTATCGAAGAATGCCAGCGCGCCCAGGGCCAATGACGCCCGAAGTGGCAACGAGATGGCCGCAACAATGGTCGCGGCCACCAACAGCCACAGCCTCGATGTGGTTCGGCGCGCGGGCGCGAGTGCCACGTTGGCGACCCGTTCGGCGAAACCGAGGTTTGGCCCCGGCACCGGCAGTTGGCGAAACACCCGCCCCAATGCCCGTTGCGCGGCACCGGAGTCGTCATCACCTTGGGCCTCGGCCGCCAGCCACTGACGGACCTCGATATCGAGCCGATCGCCTGGCTGGCCGCCTGGCCTCGCTCGTTCTCGCCGATTATTCTTCCGTGTCATCACTTGCCTCTTCGTGGCCTACGGGCTCTGTTCGCCATGAGTTTCGCGGTGCCACGGACATCTTCAGCATACCGTAGCCTCGTTTCTTCCCGCCTTCTAGAAATGCCGTCCGCAAACGCCGTCCATTGGGTCCTCATCGCGAAACGTCCCATCCCATCGTTGTCAGTACTCGAGCCAGCTGCTTGCGGGCTCGATGCAGCTGAACCTTGACCGTTCCCATTGGCAAGTCCATCACCTCGCTGATCTCCTCGTACGAAAGCTCTTCTTGAAAACGCAGCACGAGGATCGCACGGTAGGCCGGCCTGAGCGTACCGAGTGCAGCTTCGATACCGCTGGCCAGTTCCGAGTGCTCGACAAGCCGGTCCGGATGCTCGTTCTCTGATGCCGCCACCACTTCCCAAGCGGCGGCCGGTTGGTCTCGACTTGTGCGCTCGAGCGGTACGATGTCGAGCTGCTTTCGGCGAAGGTGGTCGATCGCCGTGTTGTGGGCAATCTTAAACAACCAACTCGAGAACTTGCGCCCGCAGTCGAATCGATGCAGATTCCGAAACGCCTTGACGAAGGCGTCCTGCGCAAGATCCTCCGCCAAGGCGCGATCACGGACCATCCGAACCAAAATGCTGAACACCGGACGCTCGAATCGCTCGGCAAGGCATCGGTACCCTTCTTCGGAACCGCTCAGCGCCAGTGCTACAAGTTCGGCATCGGTAGGTTGCATCGGTCCTGCCGCCACGCACCACAACGGTGCTCTCAGCGGTCAGCCTCATCATGCCACAGCAGCCGGCACGGCCTTGCGGGTAGCGCGCGCCTCCGGCGTTGTCGACCCGCTCCTCATCACCATAAAAAAAAGGAGGGGCGCGTTCACGCCCCTCTTTGGGAGGGATGAGAGGAGGATTTTGCCCCCTCGCGGGGTGGATTGTATCGCCGGGTTTTTCCCGGTGTCAAGATCGATGCACAGAAATTCCGGTCTTGTTTGAGTCACGGCCACTGGAAAACGGTCACTGGAAAACAGACCACCCAAGCAGGACGAGTCCAAGAAAAACTCGGTAAACCACAAAAACCTGAAGACTCTGCTTCTCGAGCCAGCGCAGAAGCCAGCCGATCATCAAGTAGGCCGAAAAGCCCGCGACCACCACACCGACGGCCAACGGAAGCCAAGGTGACGCCGGTAGTATCGAGCCGTCGGCAGGAGTGCCACGTACCAGCGCAACGACGTCATTGGCCATTGCCAACCCACCGACCGGAATCGCCATCAGGAGCGAAAACCGGGCGGCCGCCGAACGATCCAACCCAAGCGCCAAGCCCGCCGTGATGGTCGCACCCGAGCGTGATGTGCCTGGAATCAGGGCCAAGGCCTCGGCACAGCCGAAGATGACCGCATCGCGCCAGCCAATGGTGTCGAATGTCCGGTTCTTGCGGCCCAGGCGATCGGCCATCGCCAGCAGCAAGCCAAACACAATCGAGGTCCATCCGATCATCGCCACGGAGCGGCCCGCTGTCGATAGCCAACCGAAGGCAGCGAGCCCAACCACCGCCACCGGGACACTGGTCAACAACAACTTTCCGGCGAGCTGCCACCGCCCCTTTAGCGCGTCCGCTGCCAGTGAACGAAGATCGCCGCGGAAAAAGACGACCACGGCCAGCAAGGTCGCAGCATTGGTCCAAACGGCAAAACGTAGGCCGGGATCCTGCCAGCCCAGGACATGGGGCACCAGCACGAGATGGGCGGTCGAGCTAATCGGAAGGAACTCCGTGATGCCTTGGACCAGACCCAGGACGATGGCTTGCAAGGTGGACATCACAATTGGCGGTTCGCCCGCCTGCCGGGCCGGGCGAGTGTATCGGTTTGGTGGTTGAAGCTCCACAGGCCAAGCCTTCCGTTGCGTTGTGCGAGATGCGACAATGCGCCGGCAAGCCCGCACGATTCACGACAGTGACAAACAATGCAGGCAAGGTTCACCGCCCCTACCGTAGGCTCAACCGACAGGAAATCCCATGAAACGGATGATCGTTACCGGTGGCGCCGGCTTCATCGGTGCCAACTTCGTACGCGTCGCGCTCGCCGAGTCGGACGCGGAGGTGGTCGTCTTCGACGCCCTTACCTACGCCGGCAGCTTGGAGAGCCTGCGCGATGTCGAAGACCACCCGCGCTACCGATTCGTACGCGGCGACATTGCGGAAGCCTCCGACGTCGCCCAACTCTTCTCAGACCATCCACCCGATGCGATCGTCAACTTCGCCGCCGAGAGCCACGTCGATCGATCGATCGATGGACCCGCGGCCTTCATTCGCACCAACATCAACGGTACGTTCGAGCTGCTCGACGCCGCCCGCCACTTCGTCGCCGCGCAATCGCCCGACGCACGGGACGGTTTTCGCTTTCTTCACGTTTCGACCGACGAGGTCTACGGGTCGCTGGACGCCACCGGTGCGTTCCTCGAAACCACGCCGTATGCCCCCAATTCACCCTATGCTGCATCCAAGGCCTCGGCCGATCATCTGGTTCGCGCCTATGGTGAGACTTTCGAATTGCCGGTGATCATCACCAATTGCTCAAACAACTACGGTCCATTCCAGTTTCCAGAAAAGCTGATTCCGCTGATGGTGCTCAACGCGCTCGAAGGGCGCGACCTACCAATCTACGGCAGTGGGCTCAACGTTCGCGACTGGATCTTCGTCGAGGACCACTGTCGCGGCGTCCTGCGCGCGCTGCTGGCCGGCACCCCGGGCGAGAAATACAACCTCGGTGGCCTGAGCGAGCGCACCAACATTCAGGTGATCGACGCCATCTGTGACGAGCTTGGGGCGCGCCGGCCCGCGGCCGAGAACGCCGCGCTCGCAGCCCGCGGCGTGGACAGCTACCAAGCGCTCAAAACCTTCGTCGCCGATCGCCCGGGCCACGATCAGCGCTACGCAATCGACTGCTCCAAGGCTGAGAAAGAGCTTGGCTGGACGCCCCAGCACGACTTTGAACAGGGCTTGCGCCACACAATCGGCTGGTACTTGGACAACGCTGAATGGTGCGCCAGCGTCAGCCCAGACGCGCGTGCACGCCGAGGAAAGGCTTGATGGCTACCTTCCGACCGACCGCGATTCCCGAAGTCATTCTGGTGCAGCCAGCCGTCCACCGCGACGACCGTGGTTTCTTTCTCGAAACGTTCCACGTCGAGAAATACGCCGCGAGTGGCATCGGTGCACGGTTTGTTCAAGACAACCACTCCCGTTCGCAGTACGGAACCTTGCGAGGCCTTCACGCCCAAGAGAAGCGCCCCCAAGGCAAGTTGGTACGCGCCGTCGAAGGCGAGATTTTCGACGTCGCGGTGGACGTTCGCCGAGGATCACCAACCTTCGGCCAATGGGTGGGCGAAATCCTGTCCGCCGACAACTTCCGTCAGCTCTACGTTCCTCCAGGGTTCGTGCATGGCTTCTATGTCACCAGCGAGATCGCGCAAGTGGAGTACAAGTGCACGGATATCTACATGCCCGGCGACGAGCTTGGCGTCCTTTGGAACGACCCCGAGATCGGGATTGAATGGCCCGGCGACACACCCCTTCTTTCGCCCAAGGACGCCACTGCGCCGCGGCTTGCCGAGGTCACCGAACGGCTGCCGACGTTCGTACCCGCAGACGGCAACCCGAATGGGTGAGTTGCGCGAGTCGGATCGCGCGGCACTCGCCCAGCGCGGCATCTCAACGACCGAGGTCGCACGCCAAGCCGAGCTGCTGCGCGCTCCGCCGCCCCCCGTCAAGCTGGTCCGTGCCGCCACACCGAGCGATGGTATTCGGCAACTCCGGGAGGACGAGCACACGGCGCTGTTGGAGCAGGCCAAGGCAGCAGCCGCGGCGGGCCGCCTGCTCAAAATGGTGCCGGCCAGCGGCGCCGCCAGCCGCATGTTTCGTTCCTTGGCCGCCGTTCGTGCCGGCAGCGGCGATGCCTCCGACCACGCGGCGGTCGAGCAAGTCGCCGAGCGGTTCGCGGACCTTGCCATCCACCAGGCCTGGAAGGGCCACGGTAGCCTGGACGACCGCAAATCGATGCTCGATGCCTTGCTTGCCGAGACCGGCCTCGATCTCGCGCGATGTCCCAAGGGCCTGATCGCCTTCCATCGCTATCCGGGCCAAACGCCCGCTAGTCGCACAGCCTTTGTCGAGCACTTGGTCGAGGGCGCTGGGTATGTGCGCGACGCCGATGGGCGATGCCAGTTTCATTTCACCGTCGCGTCGGATCATGAAGCAGCTTTTCGTGCCGACCTCGAAGCCGCCCGCACCGTGTTCGAGGACCGCCTCGAAGCAACCTTCGACCTCAGTTTCTCTCAGCAATCGCTCGCCACCGATACGGTCGCGCTCGACCTCGAAACCAATCAGCTGTTTCGCCACGACGATGGCCAGCTGCTGTTTCGGCCGGGAGGCCACGGTGCCCTGCTCGACAACCTGAACAACCTGGCTGGCGACATTGTCCTGCTCAAGAACATCGACAATGTTCTGCCCGAAAACCGCCAACCGTTGGTAGCAACCTGGCAACGACTCCTGACCGGCCTGCTGATCGACCTTCAAAAGCAGGCCCACACCCTTCTCGAACACCTGGAGAAGAACGAACCCACAGGTTCGTGGCTCGACAACGCGTGCAGCTTCTTGGCAGAGTCGCTCAACGTGCCAACCGACGCGATGCCCAGGTCCAACGACGAACGAGCACGCTTTCTTACCCGCCGTCTCCACCGCCCGCTGCGCGTCTGCGCCATGGTGCGCAACGAAGGCGAGCCCGGCGGTGGCCCGTTTTGGGTCGAAGACGGCAATGGCGACGGCAATGGCGACGGCAATGGCAACGGCAATGGCAATGGCAACGTCGGCCTCCAAATCATCGAGGGTGCGCAAATCGATCGAACTGCTCCCACGCAACAGGCCATTCTCGATTCCGCAACCCACTTCAACCCCGTGGCCTTGGCCTGTGGTGTGCGCGACCATCGGGGGCAGCCTTTCGACCTCCACCGGTTCGTTGATCCGCGCTGCGCCTTTGTCGCCGACAAATCCCATGACGGCCACCGCTTGCGCGCGCTCGAGCATCCTGGATTGTGGAACGGCGCCATGGCGCTCTGGAACACCGTCTTCGTCGAGGTGCCCGCCGCCACCTTCGCGCCGGTCAAGACCGTGCTCGACCTCCTGCGTCCCGAACACCAACCTCCCCGCCAAGCAGCTGGTTGACCCATGCCAACGCCACCCAAGCCCGCTCAGGAGCAGCACCATGGGCTCTGACACCACCTTCATCCCCCCCAAGGAACTCAACATCGCGGATTGGTTTCTCGATGCGCGAATCCGCGAGGGCAACGGTGACCGGGTAGCGGTCCGGGTTGCGGGCGGTCGCTCGTATACGTACGGCGAGGTTCAGGCCCTTGCGCATGCGGCTGCCCGCCGGTTGCGTGCAGCGGGCATTCGGCAAGAAGATCGGGTGATGGTCGCGCTCCCGGACGGCATTGGGTTCGTCGCCACGTTCTTCGGCGTCCTCGAGCTCGGTGCAGTGGTGGTCATGGTCAATCCCGACCTTCCCGACGCCACCATCACTTCGGTGTCGCGCTACGTTCGCCCTCGCGGTCTGGTCGTCGATCGTCACCACGAAGCGGCTTTTCGCGACCACACCGTCCTACCCGATGGCGCAGCGACGCTGCTGATGGACGACGCCCACGGCAACCTAGAACTCGACGGCAGACGTCTACCCACCAACGAGTCGGAAGACTTCCCGACCGTCCCGTGCCACTGCGACGATCCGGCCATTTGGCTGTTCTCGGGTGGCACCACCGGTCGGCCCAAGGCTGTCGTTCAAAGTCACGGCGCATTCGTCAACACCACCGAGCTCTACGCGAAACGAAGCTTGGGCTACCAACCGGACGACATCACGATTTCGGTACCGAAGTTGTTCTTCGGCTACGCCACCGGCTCGAACCTGCTCTTTCCGTTCGCGGTCGGCGCGTCGACCGTGCTGTTTCCCGAGCCACCCACCCCCGAAACGCTGTTCACCCACATCCGCGAGCACCGCCCCACCATTTTGATCAGCGTGCCGACTCTGGCCAGTCGCATGCTCGATCACCCCGATGTCGTCGACCAAGATCTCTCATCCTTGCGCTTGGCCACATCGGCCGGTGAAGCGCTTCCCGTACCGGTGTACGAACGATGGAAGCAGACCTTCGGCGTCGAGCTGCTCGACGGCTTGGGCACCGCCGAGATGTGGCATGTCTTTCTGACCAACACCCTCGAGTCGATCAAACCCGGCACCCTTGGCCGGGTCGTGCCCGGATTCGAGATCCGCATCTGTGACGACGAAGGCCAACCGTTGCCCGACGGCGAAGTGGGTCGCTTGTGGGTTCGGGGACGGTCGCGCGCCCTCGGCTACTGGCAGAATCACGAGAAGAGCTGTGACGCATTTCGCGGCGAGTGGTTCGTGGGCGGTGACCTGGTCTGCCGTGACGACGAAGGCTTTGTGACCTACTGTGGACGCGGTGACGACGTCATGAAGGTCGCCGGGCGCTGGCTCGTGCCGCAAGAGGTCGAGGGTTGCTTGATGCGTCACCCCGCGGTTCAAGAATGTGCGGTCATCGGCGCGGTCGACCAGGCTGGTTTGACCAAACCCTACGCCTTCGTTCGTGCAGCCGAGGGCACCAAGGAACCACCCGAGACACTCGAAGCGGCGCTCAAGACCCACACCCTCGAGCGCCTGGAACCTTACAAACATCCCCGCCGGGTCATCGTTGTCGACGATTTTGCCCGAACCCATCTGGGCAAAATCGACCGAAACGCCCTTCGCAAGCTGCTGTGAATGAAGAGATCTCGAACGCGGACACCGTCGAGCGCCTGTTCTACGACGGGCATTGTGGCCTCTGCCATGGGGCGGTGCTGTTCGTACTGAAACGCGATCCGGACGGTCGCTTGTTTCGGTTCGCGCCACTTGACGGCGAGACTTTCCACCACGAAGTCGCGCCAGCCGAGCGCACCCATCTCCCCGATAGTCTGGTGGTCCGCACCAACGACGGGCGCCTACTGACCCGGTCGACCGCTGCTTTGCACATCGGTATCCGCTTGGGCGGCCCGTGGCGATTTCTGGCCCAAGCATCCCGTTTGGTTCCCCGGCCCTTGCGCGACGTTGTCTATGACGGAATTGCCCGAATCCGGCATCGGCTCTTTGCCGCTCCAGACGACGTCTGTCCGCTTCTTCCGACCCACCTGCGCGACCGCTTCGACGCCTGAAAAAAAACCAGAGCGACAGAGCGCGCCCTCTGTCGACCTCGAACCTGACGGTGTCATGCCTTGGTCTGTCAGCATGCCGCAAGGAGCAAGGTCGCCGTCCAACATCGCTGGTCTGCCGACGTGGGGTAAGTAAAACATCGACCCCGCCCTGACCAGGAGCGTCTGTCATGACGATTTGGCGAATCGGTATTGGTTGTCTCGTCGCACTCGTCGCGGGTCAGTTCGTTGGTTGCGCATCGGCGGGCACCACGGCATCGTTGAACCAAGAGCGGTCATCGGACTGTTTCATCATCGACACCATCAGATGCAACCGAGGCAAAGAGGATCGCCTCGTTGTGAACGTTGCCTTTCGCTCGTGCTAGCCTCCAATGCGTTCCCGTCGATTTCGACTGAACTCCCACTCGTTCGTTGGAGGCAACACGCAATGGCGTCTTTCCTTGGCCTTGTTGTCGGCTTTCTCATTTGGTTTGCTGTACGTCACGGCGTCTTCGGTTTCTATACCGTGGCGCAGAACGAACGAGCAGTGAAAACCCGCTTTGGCCGCGCCGTGCGCGCGCCGGGCAATCTCACCACCCTCGACGATCCCGCGGCCCGTGACATGACGGAAAACGAGCGCGAGCGCTACGCGTTTCCCCAAGTACATGTGATTCAGCCCGGCGGACCGTACTTCAAGCTCCCCTGGGAACGAATTCACAAGGTTTCGGTGGCCACGGAGACCCTGAGCATGGCCTTTGATCCCGAAACGCCATCGGCCAACAGAGGTGGCACGATCCTCGAAGCGGTCACCAAAGACCAACTCAATACCGGTCTTACCGGCCAGCTCCGCTATCAGATCAGCGAACGCCATCTGTACCCCTACCTCTTCGGGGTCAAGAATCCGTTGGCCCATGTCATGGGGTTCTTCATCTCGGTGCTCCGCGAAAAGATCGCCAACTTCGAGGCGCCCGCCCGAGTCCCCGCTCCCGGTGAAGTCGCGGAAATCGCCCCCGAAGGTGGCTTCCCGATCGGGGTCTCGATCAACGACTTGCGCAAAAACCTACGCGATCTCAACGATCACATGATTCAGGAGTGCGGCCAGGCGCCCCTTCGCTATGGCATCGAGCTGGATGCGTCACTGATCACAGGCATCGACCCGCCGGCCGAGGTCGAATCCGCCTTGGCGGCGATCAACACCGCCTACAACCAAGTCTCGTCGGACATCAGCCTCGCCCAGGCCGACGCCGATCAAACATTGGTGCAATCGAAGCGTGCGGTCGAGATCGAAACCCTTCGGGCACACGCCGAGGTCGAGCCCTTGCGGGCGCTTGCCGAGCAGCTGCGAACGCTCAAAACAACCGGTGGCTCCGATGGTCTCGGCGCCTATGTGCGCAATGTGCGCCTGGCGCTCTTCGCCAAGGCGCGCAACGTGGTGTTGGGGGTGGCGAAATGATGAGCTTTCTAATCGGCGTCGGCATTGGATTCGTCGCTTCGTGGATCCTCGTGCCGATCGTGCTCGGGTTTCTGCGACTGTTCGGCCTGTACGCCATCGTCAACGAACGCCGCTGTTTGGTGTACGTGCTGTTCGGTAAAGTGATCGGCACCATCGACCAACCCGGCCTCCACGTGCTGCCGCTCAAAATCGGGCCCAAGGCCTTTTTCGTCAACTTCCTCGGTAAGTGTCACGACCTCGACATGCGGCTCGACCAGGTGTACCTGCGCAGCCAGCCGGTGAACTCCGAGGAAGGCGCGCCGATGGGCATCGGCATCTGGTACGAGATGTTCGTCAGCGACCCGGTCTCGTTTCTGTTCAAGAACGCCGACCCACGAGGCTCGTTGAGCGCCAACGTCTCCAATGCCACGGTCCGTTGCCTGTCGAACATGGAGCTCGACGCCATGCTCGCGGACCGCCACGTAATGAGCCAGACCGTGCGTGATGAGGTGTCCCCCATGTCGCACGCCTGGGGTTACAAGCTTGGGTCGGTGTACATCCGCAAGGTCCACTTCCGTGATCACGCAATGATCGAGGGTATCGAGGAGAAGGTCGTCAACCGACTGCGTCAGGTGACCTCGGCCATTCGTCAGGGTGGTGAAAACCAGGTCAGCGTCATCACGTCGACGGCCGAACGCAAGGCCGCAATCGAATTCGCCAAGGCAGCGGCCCTTCGGCCTCAGATCGTCGGCGAGGCATTGCGTGAGGTCTCGGCCGATGCCGAGGTTGGCGCCGCGCTGTTCACGATCCTCGAAACCGAAAAAATGGTCGAAGGCGATGGTGACGTCACCCTCATGCCAGCGTCCAGCAACCCCGATCTTCTGGCCCAGCTTCAGATCGCCCAGCGGGGTGGCTCACAATAGGTAGGAACTACGAAGTAGTGGAAATAGGTGCCATCCGAAGATCCCACCATGGTGACGGGAAAACGCTGGCCTGCTCCATCGTCGGGCTATTTGGGCACATTAAGGCACACTTCGGATGGCCTTGGCGCCGAGTGGCGCGATGTGGCGCGATGTGGCGCGATGTGGCGCGATGCCGCGCGTATGACGGTCAGCGGCGGCGTCCGCTTCGATCGAAGCCACCATTTCCGCGACGCGTGTTTGGTAGGGTGCTGGCGTCGAGGTGTTGCCAACAGGGAAGCGGGTCGAACTTCGTTGCGAGGCGCCGTAGAAGGCTGGGTAGAGTCGAAAGGTAGCGCCGGGTTACCCACCGTCTACACCTTCGACAATCGTAGCGGCGGACGCCACAGTCAATCGTCGCGGCGGACGCCAAAGCCACAGCCACACCGATGCGGCAGCCGCCAAGACGGCTCCGAACAAGAACATCGCTGAGGGCCCGAAGCCGCCCCATGATCCAAGGCCGTGCCACAGCACACCGGCGATCACGGACGCCGGAATGTTGAGCAGTCCCAGGACGGCGCTGTAGGTGCCGTAGGCGGTGCCGCGCAGGTCGGCGGGCACGAGATCGGCGACCATGGCGCGCGCGGCGCCATGGGTCATGCCGTGGTAGAGCCCATAGACCGCAACCAAGATCCACACATGCGACGCGGTGCGCGCCGCTGCCAAGCCGAGGTAGACAGCAGCGTAAAGCGCCCAGCCGGCGATTAACATGCGACGTCGTCCGATGCGATCGGACCAGGCGCCCGCTGGTGCGCTGCTCAGCGTGTAGACGACGTTCATGCTGATCAACATACCGAGCACGCCAACGACGCTGAGGCCGCGCTCGGAGGCCAGCAACACCAAGAAAGCCTCCGATGAGTTGCCGAGGTCGAACAGGGCGGAAATGCCCAAGTAGACACCGAAATGCTGGCCCAACCCGCGGAGGGCGAACCGCGCGCCGACTGTTTGGGGGGCGCTCGCTTTGGTGGTGACATCGCGCGCCGCGATCGCCAAGACCAAAACGGCCAATACAGCGGGAATCACACTCAGCAAGACGATCGTTCGCCACGTTTCGGCCGATAGCGTCCCGTCGTTGCCTTGCATCCACCACACCACCGCGAGTGCGCCACCCAGGCCGAGCACGGCACCGGCGGTATCGGCCGCGCGATGAAGCCCGAAAGCCCGACCCCGCCGATTCGACCTGACGCTGTCGGCCAGCAACGCATCGCGTGGCGCAGTGCGAACGCCCTTCCCTACCCGATCCAACCAGCGCACCCCGGCGACCGCTGGCCAGGTGGTCGCCAAGTAGAACAGCGGCTTCGACAACGCTGAGATCCCGTAGCCCGTCACCGCCAACCACTTGCGCGCGCCCAACCGGTCGGAAAGCCACCCCGCGACCACCTTGAGCAGACTCGACGTCGCTTCGGCCACGCCCTCGATGAGTCCAATCACGTTGGCCTTGAGTCCCAACACCCCCGAAAGGTAGAGCGGCAAGAGGTTGATCACCATCTCGCTCGAGAGATCGGTCAAGAAGCTGGTCAGGCTCACTGCCGCAAGGTTACGGCGACCACGGGCTTCCTCGGATGAGCGGGGATCCATTTCGCGACCCTACCGCGATTACGCGATGTACCGCACCCAGGCCGCGCGTTCGCCTTCGTTGAAACGTTTCTAGTCAATCGGTCACCCAGGTGCGAATACGTCCCGGAATTCTCCGTGGCGAGCAACCGGAGGCCAACTTGAGCCAAGAGCAAGACCCAAACGTGAAGTCCAGAATCGTCGCCGCCGCACGCGAGACCGTTCGCAAACAAGACGGGAAGGACAAGGACAAGGACTATTCTGAAGTCGTCGAACACGACAAACACAGCTTCGACAAGTCCGTCGTCTTCACCAAGTCTCTCCCCCCTGACGACGAATAGCCCTTCGGGAACAAATCCCCAAGCCTAGAGGACGCCGGAACCAAGGGTTGCCTTGTTCCGGCCCCTCCTTTCTCGGAGACTCATCAGATGCAAGCAGACACCCTCTCGGAGGCGACACCGTGGCCAGCCATGAACGGCTTCTCCTGCCCCCAAGAAACCTTTGACCACGACTTTCTCAACACCCTCGCTGCAACCTATCATTGCGAGCTGTGGCGGCTCTTCTGTGAGCGTTTCGCTGACCCACTGCGCCAAGGTTGTTCCCGCCTCATCAGAGGTCTAAGCGGCGCACTCCCCACCGTAAGCCACGACGACATTTGGAGCCGACCGTTCAGCCACCTCCAATCGGCTTTGGTCGGCCCCGAAGTGAACGCGCCGAACGTCGCCATCGAGATCGGACTGCGCCTGCTGGCTCGCGGCCACGAGATGGAGTGGCAAGCAGAAATGACCGAGCCAACGCGCCTGCGCTTTGACCGTTACCTGCTACCCACCTGCCGTACCCTCGAAGCCAGAAGCCAAGCCAACCACGTCGAAGTGAGCCTCGACGGCGGGCAGCCGATTGAGTTTCGTTCGGGGGCGCCCGGTGGGCCTGCCTGGGTTCACAAGGACGGCTGCAACGGAGATCTGGACCGGTTTCCGGTCCTAACACTGGGCGGACGCACCATCTTGCTGTTCGCAGGTGATGTGTCTTTCTCAGGTGGCAAGGTTGAAGGCGCGATGGGCCAGGATCAGATGGTCATAGCAGAGATCGCGGAACAACTCGAGGGCGCCATCCAACTGCTGAGCACACACTGCGGGGAATACGTAGCGTGGGTATTGGACGTCCTACGGGGGATCGCTCCACTCCCACGACACGCGCGGCGACTGGCCAGTTGGAGCCGCCGCGACTGGTACGGATTGATCTCCATGACCGTGGACGCAAGGCCCCCAGCTCTTGCAGAAATATTGGTTCACGAGTGCACGCACCAGTACTATTTCCAATCGGGTTGGTTCGAGCCGGTTGACGACGGTTCCGACGGCCGTAGCTATTACTCACCCGTGGTGAAAACCGAGCGCCCCATCAACAAGATTCTTCTGGCCTATCACGCCTTCGCCAATGTCCTGATCATGAATCGTTGTTTCCTCGATGCAGGCGTTCGCGACCCGTATTGCATTCAAAACCAATCGGTGGTGACCAAGCAACTCGCACAACTCGACAAGGCCCTCCAAAAGACTTCAGCCCTAACCGATACCGGCAGAGCGCTCTATGAACCGCTCGCTCGGCAGGTGGCGGAAACAGTATGAGCATCCGATCAATCGTCCTCAAGCTCGCCGGCCGGTGCAACCTCAACTGTAGCTACTGTTATGTCTACAATCGGGAAGATCGCGGCTACCTGACACGGCCGAAGTTCATCTCCGATGAGACGTTCGACGCGACCCTCGAACGCATCATCGAATACTGTGATGTCAGGCCAAAACACCGCATGGGCCTCTCGTTCCATGGTGGTGAGCCGACCTTGATCGGACCGGAGCGTTTCAACCAGATGGCTGGCCGCGCCCGAGAGACCTTGGGCCACAGGCTCTCCGGAATGGTCATGCAAACCAACGCTACTCTCCTTGACGACCGCTGGCTCGAAGTGATTCAGAAACACCAGGTCCGGGTGGGCGTAAGCCTCGATGGTCCACCAGAGATTCACGACGCCGAGCGGGTTGATCATCAAGGTAAAGGCAGCTATGAAAAGACGATCCGCGGGTTGCGGCTTCTCCAGCAAGCCGGACTCAAGCCCGGGGTGCTGTGCGTCGTAAACCCTTCTATGCCAGGACTCCCCATCTACCGCCACTTCCGGGATCTGGGCATCCGATCCATCGGGTTTCTGCTGCCCGACGTGAGTCACGACACCAAGTTGCAATATTACGGCGGACTGGGGCCAACCCCGGTTGCCGACTACCTGATTCCGATTTTTGACCAATGGTTCGAAGAGGACGATCCGGGGGTCGTCGTGCGTGTCCTTCGCGACCTGATGCTGGTGCTCCTCGGTGGCAGCGCTTCGACCGATTCTTTTGGTAGTGGACGTTTGGGATACCTGGTGGTGGAGACCGATGGCTCGATCGAGACGCTCGACGCCCTCAGGGTTTGCGAGGACGGTATCTCCAAGAGCGGGCTCACCGTCCATGATCATGGCTTCGATCAACTCACGGCCGGCTCACCCTTGGTGCGTCAGTCGCTCGACGAGGGCTTTCCGGTCTGTGCCCAGTGCCGTGCGTGCCCAGAAGTTAGCGTCTGCAAAGGGGGCTACCTGCCGCACCGCTTCTCCCTTCGCCGCGGCTTCGACAATCCGTCGGTGTGGTGCCGCGACATCTTGGCACTCATTGAACACATCCGGAGCCGAACCGGTGTCGTGCGCGCCGCGTAACGCTCGACGACCGGTGGCGGTCCTGGCGGGCGAGGCCGGGAACGAACTTGTCGCGCTACCAGCCCTGCGGGCCCTGGCACAAGGTTTTGCGGGACGACTCACCCTCGTTTGTGGCCATAGATCGCGACGACGCTTCTACGCCGATCTACCGTTGAGAAAGGTTGTCGAAGTGCCGGTGAACGATCCAACACGCTGGTTCGCCCAAGGGCTGTTGAGTGCTCTCGGCGGCTGGGATCTCCTCATCGGGCTCGCGCCCGGCAAGTCGCCACTCACCGGGTTTCTTGTCGAGGCCCGACCGGAAGCCGACTCGATCGGTTTGCATCCGAGTGTGAGCCACGCGATTCCCCAGGATGATCGCACGCATTCCGTGGCCCTCGCGTTCCAGGTGGCGAGATCGATCTTCGATACCGTACGTCTCGAAGATTTCGTGTCGCCACCAAGCCTGCCTCCACAAGCGTTGACCACGGCCCGAAACGTCCGCGGTGCTCTAAGCGCCCGGCAACGCCTGTTCGCGGTTCATGCCGATGCCGGCCACGAGAAGCAGTGGCCCGCAAGTCGATTCCGGAGGACATTGGATCGCCTGCTCGCGAACGATCAGGATCTGGTTGTGGTGATCGTAGGCCGCAAGAGTCTAGGCATCGAATCGGATCCACCCTGCGACCGAATAGTCCCTCTTCTTGGCCTTCCCATTACCGACTCGATGGCCATCGTTGGCGTTGCGGACGCCTTCTTGGGCATCGATTCGTGCTTCCTGCACGCTGCCGATCTGTTTCGAACCCCGGCGGTCGGTCTGTTTGGACCAACCAGGGCCGGGGAGCCCGGGATCCGGCTCGACGGCCCATACCACCGTGTCGAAGCGCCAACGATGGAGGCAATTACGGTCTCGGAGGTGATCGAGGCTGCTGCGGACATTCTAAGTCGGGACCGAACCAAGCCCAAGCTTGCTCGGAAACCTCCTCCCAAGGTGCCGCATCGATTTGTCACCGAGCGGCCCCAGTCGCCACCGAACGGCCAGAGCCCGAGCGTACGACTGCGCAAGACGTGGGCGGTTGAGCGCCTCTGGCGCCACGCTGAAGGACTCCCTGTCGAGTCCAGACTCATCGACACATTCGATATCGACACCAACTGTTGGTGGGATCCTGACGAAGTACCGACGCTGCGGAGCATCATTGACCACTGTCGGCGGATCGCCAAGGCTGACCTCGGTTTTCCCGTCATCGTTGGCGCGGAAGGTGAAGTGATGGACGGCAAGCACCGCCTCGCCCGGGCCGTCTTGGAGCACCGCAAACATATTGATGTAGTGACCTTCCGCCGGGATCCAGAACCGGATCAGGTCGCAATTCTCTGTCGATAGGGCGCCACCGGCGCGCCCGGACTACACCGGGCCGATTGGTGCCGTACACAAACGGGCATTTGACCCTAACGCTACGGAACCGCCCCGTCCCAAACGTCCAATGTACCGTCTTCAAAACCATCGGCAAACAGCAAGGCGCTGGTGCAATCGATCGTGAAGGTGCCCAATGACGTACCACCGACAAAGGGGTGGCCCGTGATCGGGGAAATGGGATCCGGTGGGTTGGTCGGTAGGTTGCCTGATAGGAAGCTAATGCCGGAGTCGGTCCCCGCATCGTAGGGCGGAAGATCGACGACGGTTTGCTCGCGCCAAAGCCCATTCTCGAACAGCGAAAGGCCGTGAACACCCACGAACCAGTCGGGACTCGGCGCGATCATGGTCACGAGGGTGAGTTCGGGGAAGCCGAGATCGATATCGAACGACACCGACACATTGCCGGGCGATGTCGCAATGCCCCCGCCCAAGACAATATCCGCGGCCGTGCCCATCGTGATGGCACCCTGAACTTCGGATTGCAGCTGGGCGGTGATACCTGTTTCGGCCATCTGCTTGATGCCGGGTGATGCCAGGCCACCGGACTGCCAGAACACGACTTGATTGCCGTGGGTCGCCCCGATCAGGTTCGAAAAGTGAGCCCCTGGCGGGAAATCAGTCGGATGGGTTCCCGCGCTCCAAACAGCAGAGAACTCGAGAGTACATTGGGCCGACGAATCGGCTGCGGCGGGTACCGAGGCAAGAAGTGCAGCGAGAAGCGAAATCCCAGCGAAACGGCGCGATGACATGGTCTTCCTCCCAGTGGTGGACTGGCACCGTACCCTACGCAGCCAATGCCACGGCGGATTGCCAGGTCATCGACCCGGGAGGCGACGCTCAGACTTCTTCGTCGCCGTGCCGCATACGGTCAAATGGCTGCACCACGGATGACGCAACATTGCTCAAGTGGGCGCTGATCCGTCGCAGAATCCGTGCCGCGCTAGCATAGACGACCGCCATGTCAGCCGACAGATCGCTCCCCGCGACATCCTCGGTATAGGCGCTCAATGCTGGCTTGGTCGCGAGGTGGCTCGCGATCACCTGGCGCGACTTCTCGGCATCGTCATCGCGGAAGCCCTGACGACACAGGTCGAACATGGGCCGCACGTCCTGCGCGATCTTCGCCAACCGGTCACGGAACGCGCCTTCTCGCGGGCTACGTGCCAGCGGAATCAGCTCGCTGAGACCGCGAGCGAAGTCGCCTACGCGCTCGACGTCTTGCACCATGCTGACGAGCACGAGACTGGCTACCAAGTCCTTGGACGGATCGACGGTCAAGTGCTCGAGCACCGTACGCCGGACCATCCGCTCTCCGTCATCGACCACATCGTCCATGTCGTCCAGATCGACGGTCAGTGTCTCGTTGTCCAACAGCGCTGCGATCGCATGGTCGAACATGGTTCCCGATTGCTCGAGCATCGTCGAGATATCGCGAAAGGCAGCTTCAATCAGGGTCGAAGGCGTTTGGGAGCCGAAAAGGCGCTCGAACATCAGGCTCTCCCTTGGATCGTCGGCACATTCATTTGCCGATGGTCCCGGTGACGAAAAGAAGGAGGAGGGGCAGGCCGTAAAAGACGCCCAAAATATAGGCGATCGCGAGCGCCCGGTTGCGTACGGCCAAGTCGGCCAGCCAACGGGCCATGGCCAGCGGAATCGCGCGGATGACCTTGAATGGGTAGATCAAGGCGGTGCCGGTGATGTTGAACATCAAATGGGCGAAGGCAACCGTCACCGCCGCTGGGTTGCCGGTCGCCAGGGCTGCCAGCATGGCCGTGATCGTCGTGCCGATGTTGGCGCCGATGGTGAATGGGAAGATCTGCTCGACCGTCACCACACCGGCGCCCACCAACGGAATCACCACGGAGGTCGTGATCGAGCTGCTCTGGACCATGACCGTCACCACGATGCCGGCCGCGAGGGCCACCATGGTCGAACGGAAGAGCGTCCGGTGCAGGACCTCCTCGGCCTTCCCGGAAGCGAGCCACCGCAGCAAGACCACAAGGTATCGCAAGGCAAAGAACAGCAGCCCTACACCGAGAAGCAGCGAGAGGATCCCGGACTTGCCGGTCAGCTCACTGAGCATCTCGGCCACCGGCCGCACCACCATCTTGAGGGGATTGAGTAGTTTGATGCCGCCGGTACCCTCGAGCACCTTCTCCATCGCACCCGCGACCTTGGCCAGGTACCCGGTTGCGATCTCGACCGGCAACAAGATCAAGACCGTCATCCAGTTGAAAAAGTCGTGTACGGTGGCGCCGGCAAACGCGCGTCGAAACTCCTCGGGACGCGTCATGTGCCCCATCGCCACCAGGGTATTGGTGACCGAAGTACCGATGTTCGCGCCCATGACGATCGGAATCGCGCCCTCGACGGTCAGGGCTCCCGCCGCCACCAAACCGACAGTCATCGACGTCGTGGTCGAAGACGATTGCACCAGCGTTGTCGCCAGCACGCCGATGAACAGGCCAACAAACGGGTTCGCCGTACGCGCCACCAGTTCCTTGGCCAGGTCCTTGCCGAAGAGCTTGAAGGACAGGCCCATGAGGTCAAGCCCAACGAAGAAACAGAACAGCAGAAGGGCCAACAGTCCGAGCCGAGCGAAAACTTGAGATCTAGACACGGCGTTGGTCCTAGGATGAGGCGAAAAGGCTCATGGGTTTTCGGCGGCAGGGTAACATCGAACCGGATCGGCAACAACAATGAAGTTTCGCGCCAGGCACCAGTGGCTCGACAAAGAACTCTACCCGTTCCACTGCTTCGCGGACTGCCTGGCCACCAAGGTCGCCGCAACGATACACTCAGTGACTGGGCGCGCGGCCCTCTCGCGCGGTTCGTAGTCTCTTCCGAATCCCCAATAGCCTACCCCGCCCTCTAGTCGGCCGAACGAAGTACAGGTACCACCGTGGAACGCACCCGCAATTTCTGCATCATCGCCCACATCGATCACGGCAAGTCGACCCTCGCGGATCGGCTGATCCAACGCTGTGGTGGCGTCGACGATCGCTCGTTCCGCAACCAGATACTCGATTCCATGGACATCGAGCGCGAGCGCGGCATCACGATCAAGAGCAACACCATTACGCTGCCCTATACCGCAGCCGATGGCGAAACCTACACCCTGAACTTGATCGACACGCCCGGGCATGTAGATTTCTCGCATGAAGTGCGGCGCTCACTCATGTCCTGCGAAGGTGCCCTCCTGCTGGTGGATGCGGCACAAGGCGTCGAAGCGCAGACCGTGGCCAACCTCTACCTCGCGCTCGAGTACGATCTCGAGATCATCCCGGTGATCAACAAGATCGATCTGCCGTCGGCCGATGTCGATCGTGCGCGCGAGGAAATCGACCGCGACCTCGGACTCGATCCCTTCGAAGCAGCGCTCTGTTCCGGCAAGACTGGCGAAGGCGTTGACGATGTCTTGGAAGTAATCGTCACTCGGTTGCCACCGCCCGAGGGCGATCCCGAGGCCCCGCTACAGGCCCTGATCTTCGACGCGCAGTACGACTCGTACCGCGGCGTTATCCTGCTTTGCCGCGTCAAGCAGGGCACCATGAAGAAGGGCCAGACGGTGCACTTGATGCATACGCACAAAGAGTACGCGGTCGAAGAGGTCGGCCTGCTCCAGCTTTCACGGGTCGAGTCACCAACGCTGTCCGCCGGGTCGGTGGGCTATGTGATCGCGGGCGTCAAATCGGTGCGCGACATCACCATTGGCGACACCATTACCGACGCCGATCAGCGCGCCCCGGATCCGCTCCCTGGCTACCAAGAAGCCAAACCCGTGGTCTTCGCGTCGCTCTATCCGGTGGCATCCGATGACTACCAAGATCTTACGCGTGCGCTCGAGAAGTTGGTACTCAACGACGCGGCCCTGACGTACGAGAAAGACGCGTCGACAGCACTCGGCTTCGGCTTTCGTTGTGGTTTCCTGGGTCTCCTCCACCTCGAAGTGGTCCAGGAGCGGCTCGAGCGTGAATATGGCCTATCGTTGCTGCTATCCGCGCCCACCGTCCGCTACCGAATCGACCTCGAGGACGGCAGCGAGGTATTCATCGATAACCCATCGTTTTACCCAGATCCCTCCGAGATCGCGGGTGCCTGGGAGCCCTTCATCAAAGCCTCTGTCTTGATTCCTGAGCGCTACATTGGCGCTGTGATGGAGCTTTGTCGGGACCGGCGCGGCGAAAACACCGTTTTCAACTACCTGGCAGTCGGGCGCGTCGATCTGACCTCGGAGATGCCCCTGGCCGAGGTGCTGTTCGACTTCTACGATCGACTCAAAACCGTAACCCAAGGCTACGGCTCGTTCGACTACGACATGATCGGCCTGCGTCCGACCAGCCTGGCCAAGGTCGACATCTTGGTCAACACCGAGAAGGTCGACGCGCTGTCGCAGCTCACCCACACCGAGCGGGCCCGTGTCCGCGCCTTGCATTACTGCGAGAAGCTGGCCGACACCATCCCGCGCCAGCAGTTCAAGATTGCGATCCAGGGCGTCATTGGCGGCAAGATCATCGCCCGCACCACCATCAATGCCTTCCGCAAAGACGTCACCGCCAAGTGCTACGGCGGCGACATTTCGCGTAAACGTAAGCTGCTCGATAAGCAGCGTGAGGGCAAGAAGCGGATGAAGATGGTGGGCGCGGTCGAGATTCCGCAATCGGCCTTCCTGGCGGTGCTCAAGTCGGACGCGAGTAAGTGAGTCAATGGAGCGAGGCGCGTGCCGGACTCTACATTCATATCCCATTCTGCTCGGCAATCTGCCCCTACTGCGACTTCGCGGTACTGGTGGGCGGACCCACCAAACGCGCGTCGTTCGTCGAGCTGATCGGTCTCGAGCTCGAGCAGCTCGCAAGAGCCGGTATCCTCGAAGGTCCCCTCGTGGGCCCATACGACACTCTCTACTTCGGCGGCGGTACCCCTTCCCTCCTCAGCACGGCACAGCTCGAAGCCGTTCTCGATCAAATCCGGGGCCAGGTTCGCGTTGCCCACGACGCTCGGTTGTTTCTGGAGGCCAACCCCGAGGATGTCGATGAAGACCGCCTTGCAGACTGGCGTGCACTCGGGGTCTCGAACCTGAGTCTCGGTGTTCAGGCGTTTGACGACGATGCACTCGCTTTTCTCGGCCGACGACACACCGGTGCCCAGGCAACGGCCGCGGTCACCATGGCGCTCGAGGCGGGCTTCGAAACGGTCTCGTTCGATCTGATCTACGGCCTTCCCAACCAAGACCTTGACGAGTGGGGATCAACCCTGGAACACGCCATCTCCCTCGCCCCCGAGCACCTTTCCTGCTATCAACTTACGATCGAGCCGGGTACGCCGTTCGGTCAGCAGCGAACACGTGGTGACTTGACGCCGGTCAGCAACGACGACCAAGGCGCCTTCTTCATGGCCACGCACGAGACCTTGGCAAAGGGCGGTTTCGAAGGCTACGAAGTTTCGAACTTCGCCAAGGCCTCTCGGTATCGCTCGGCACACAACCAAAAGTACTGGCATCACGTGCCCTATTTAGGCCTTGGTCCAGCGGCCCACTCCTTCGACGGCCAGGACCGATGGTGGAACGAGCGCCACCTGGCCCGCTACGGACGCCAGCTGCGCGGCGGCCGTTCCGCCGTTGTCGAGCGTGAGCGGCCGAACGCGGAACAACGAGCGCTCGAAAGGCTGATGCTCGGACTGCGAACGGCGGAAGGCCTCAGCCACGCTGATTTTCGCAAACGCTACGGAGTGGACCTGATCGCGGGCAACGAGCAACGAATCGAGCGCATGCAACAAAGCGGCTTGCTCTACGGCGACACCACACGGCTGCGCCTAACGCTCGAGGGTCGGGCTGTGGTCGAAAGTGTTGTCGCCGAATGGGCGCTGGGCGAAACGGCGCGATAGCATCGTCGCGGCCCCCTACGTGCCTATCATGCACCGCTATTTCCTATCCCTACTCATCACCGTCACACTGAGTACCGCCGATTCCAAGGCAAGCACCTCAGACGATGCCACAGCAGACGTCGCCGCCGCGGTCACTGCATTCGAGTCGGGCGTTTTCGAAGATGCTGAACGCATCTTGCTGGGTCAGCTGGCCGACGCAAACGATGACCACCGCGCAGGCTATGAGCTGGCACGGACGTATGTAGCCATGGCCCGCTACCAGACGGCGCTCGAGACCATTGATCGCGCGCTCGCAATCGCACCTCACGAGTCGCGCTACCACCGGCTGCGGGGTGAGGCCTTAGGCCGGCTGGCGCAAGAAGCCGCTATCTTCAAACAACTCGGCTTGGCCAAACGTGGCCTCGTGGCCTTCGAGAAGGCGGTGGCGCTCGACCCTTCGAATGTCGCCGCGCGGAACTCCCTGATGGAGTATTACCTCCAGGCGCCCGGCATGATCGGCGGCAGTCTCAAAAAGGCCAAGCAGCAGGCCGACGGCATTGGCGACGTCATTCCAGCCAAAGGCTGGCGCGCCCACGGTCGTATCCACCGGTACCGCAACGAGGTTATGCCCGCGTTGACCCACTACCGAGCAGCGGTCGAGGCAGATCCGAACGACAACGACATCCGCTTCGACTTCGGCACTTACCTGATCGAACTCGAGCGCTGGGACGAGGCGCGAACCTGTTTCGAAGCCTTGGCCACGAATTCGGAGCCTGATCTTCGCGGATTCCACGGGCTCGGCCATCTGGCGGCCTTGACCGGAACCAAACTGGAGCACGGTGTGGCTGCACTCAAACAGTACCTCGGCCAGCGCCAGCGCTTTGGGCATCCGAGTCACGCCAGCGCCCACTTCTTTCTGGGCCGCATCAGCGTTCACCGAAGCGAGACCCAGGCTGCGCGGAAGGCGTTTGAAGCCGCCTTGGCCCTCGACCCGAAGTACGACGACGCCAAGAAGGCCCTCCGCCGACTTCGTTGACCAGACTCGATCCGGTCCAAACGAAACGAGGTCGCGACCCCTTGCCGCGACCTCGGTTCAAATCTGTCGAGAAGTTCGGACTAGACGCCGAGCTTCTCGAGCGTCGGCTGCGTCGAACGGAGATTCGAACCACATCGGAACATCACGTGCATGATCCACTCGGACCTCGGTTCTCCCGTGGTAACGTCGATTCCCGCCCTAGGTGATGGTTCCTGCTGGCGGCACAACTTGTTGCATGACTTGACGAGGGAGCGAGCGTGGCCGCAATCGAGATCTCATTTCATGGCGCCGCCGGAACTGTCACCGGCTCGAAACATCTTCTGCGCGTGGGCGACACCCGCGTATTGCTCGACGCCGGTCTGTTCCAGGGCTTCAAGGCGCTGCGCAAGCGGAACTGGGCCCCCATGTCGTTCGATCCCAAAGCGGTCGATCATCTGCTGCTGTCGCATACGCACATCGATCACGTCGGCTTCTTGCCACGCCTCGTGAGGCTCGGCCTCAACGCTCCCGTGCACTGCACGCCCGCGGCCTACGATCTCGCCGAGCTGATGCTGCTCGACTCAGCCAAGATCCAGGAAGAGGACGCTAGGCGGGCCAATCGCAAGGGCTATTCCCGTCATAAGGAAGCGTTGCCGCTCTATACCGCCGAAGACGCCAAGGCAGCGCTCGAGCTCCGCCACGCCCTCGACTACGGCGACTGGCTGACGCTCGACGAGAAGACCGGCCTGCGCGCCCGCTTTCACAACGCAGGCCATCTGCTCGGCTCGGCCTTTGTCGAGCTTCGGGTGCCGACCGGGAAGCCTGGCGAGCGCGATCTGCGGGTGATCTTCAGCGGCGATATCGGTCGCTACGAAGTACCACTGCATCTCGACCCGGATCCACTGCCCCCATGCGACGTGCTGATCATGGAAAGCACCTACGGCGACCGGATCCATAGCAACGTGCCCCTGCTCGACCAAATCGCCGAGCCCTTTGCCGACACGCTTGGCCGTGGCGGTACGATCCTGATCCCGGCCTTCGCGGTCGGACGGTCCCAGCAAATCACGCTGATCCTCAGGCGGCTCATGCTGGCAGGATCGATTCCCAAGGTTCCGATCCACATCGATAGTCCCATGGCGGTCAATGCCACCAAGATCTACAGCCGACACCTCAATCCCGACAACGTCGACGCGGATGTCTTCGAGGACGGTCGCATTCAACTCTTCCCCAAGGATGTTCACTTCCATCGCACGGCCAGCGACTCCAAGCGCTTGAACAACATGAAGGGACCGCGGATCATCGTGTCGGCCAGTGGCATGCTCACCGGCGGTCGGGTGCTCCACCACTTGAAACGTATCGCCGAAGACCGACGCAACTTGATCATGCTCGTGGGTTACCAGGCGCCTGGTACCCGCGCCCGAGATCTGCTCGATGGTGCCACCGCCGTACGCGTGCACGGTCGCTGGATCAATCCGCGTTGTGACTTCATGTCGCTTCAGGGCCTCTCTGGCCACGGTGATCGCGACGAGCTACTCAACTGGGTGGGCGGCTGCCCCGAAAAGCCCAAGCTCGCTTTCCTCGTTCATGGCCAGCCCGACTCGTCGCGCGCCCTGGCCAACGACTTGCGGCGTCGCCACGGCATGCTGGTGCACAGCCCGCGCATCGACGACACCTTCGATGTCGAAGCGGAATTCGCCAAAGCCACACGGTAGCGACAAAGCCCATCAGCCGACTCGATGGCCTGGTCCCAGGCAGTCTGGCGAACAGCGTCTATGGCCCCTTTGCCGTCGACAAATCGATGATGGCGCGGCTCGCCAGCGAGGGTTAAACGGAGTCATCTTCGTCCGGTGTGGCATCAGGCCACACCGGACGACGGTGGCTACTGAACGTCGCACAGACAGTGTGCGATTCGCCCGTGCGGATCCTTGAAGCGCGCCATATCGTCGTAGCGATCGGCCAAGAATCGCGTCAACAATACGTGAGGCGCTTCGGGCGGACGAACAGGCCCTGGACCGATCCACGCCCGCGCCCGTGTCAGTAGATCGATCATCAGCTGCTCACCGACACCTCGTTTCTGGGTCATCGTACGAACCGCAAAGTCTTCGCCGAGGTCGGCCTTGGTTGCCGCCGATGCGATGGCATCTTCGAGACCGCCGAGCTGATCCACGAGGCCGAGCTCGAGCGCGTCGGTTCCGCTCCACACCCGACCCCGGGCGATGGCGTCGACCGCCTCGACATCCATCTCGCGGGCATCGGCAACCAGACGCAAGAAACGCCGGTAACCGTCTTCAATCCCCAGTTGGATGCCCTCTTCGATCTCCGGCGGTAGCGCGCGATCCGGACGCGTCAGGCCGGCAAGTGGTGTGGTCCCGACGCCATCGACGCGAATACCAAAGTAACGAGCGAGTGGCTCTTCGAAGGTGGGGAACATCCCGAAGATGCCGATCGATCCAGTCAATGTATTCGGACTGGCCCAGATCTCATCCGACGCGGCGGCAATCCAGTACCCACCGCTCGCCGCAACACTACCCATCGACACCACAACAGGTTTCCCGGCTTCGCGGGTGAGCTCGAGCTGGCGCCGAATGACCTCCGAGGCAAATGCGCTGCCGCCACCGCTATCCACTCGCAGCACAACGGCCTTGACGTCGTCGTCCTCGCGGGCATCCCGAATCAAGGCTGCGGTCGAGGTGCCGCCAATGGCACCAGGAGGTTGGCGGCCCGGTAAGATCGTACCCTTTGCCACCACCACGGCAACCGCATCGCCGCCCCCATCCAAGTCCCGACGGCCGTGGCTCAGCAGGTAGGTCTCGTGGTCGATCTGATTGAAGGCGTGATGCTTGTCCTCGCCAACCAGTTCGATCAAACGTGCTCGGACCTGGTCTCGACTCGCGAGGTGGTCCACCAAACCCGCTTCCAGCGCGACGACCGCGGCATCGCCTTCGGCCACCCTCAAACGCTCCACGTAGTCGGTGACATAGCCGGTGATCGCATCTGGATCGAGATCGCGTGCACTGGCGATTCCATCAACATAGGATGTCCACAAATCGCCCAACCACGCCAAGTTCGATCGCTTGGCTTCCTCGGACATGCTGGTGCGCAAATAGGGCTCCACCGCGCTCTTGTACTCACCGACCCGGAAGACGTTCCAATCGATCCCGTAGCGATCGATGCCCTCTTTGTAGTAAGTGCGGTAGACACTGTAGCCCTCGAGCAAAACCACCCCCATGTTGTGGAGAAAAACTTCATCCGCCTGGGCCGCGAGGTGGTAGGAGCCGCGGGTGTAGGCGTCGGCCGTCGCAATCACCGGCTTTCCCGTCGCCTGGAAGTCATCGATTGCTGCCGCCAACGACTCGAGCTTACTCAAGCCCGCTCCGAACATCCCGTTGGTATCCAACACGAGTGCTTGGATGCGGTCATCCTCCGCTGCCAGCTCGATGGCTTCGAGCAGGTCGGAGAGCAATGTCTCGAGCGTTTGCGTGCCGGTCAGGCGGCTCACGGCCCGCTGCAGCCCGTCCCCTTCCAACTCTTCGACGATGATGCCCGAAGGGCGTAACACCAACGCAGCGCGGGTTGGCACGTCGTCGGCACCGCCACCCAGCATGCCACCCAACACCATCCCGAGGAGCACCAAAGCGATCACCCCGAACACGAGACGACGAACGCCATTGAAGACCCGCCAGCCAAACCACATCAGCCGCCCCACCATCGATCGGCGCGGTGGCGCCATTGCCTGTACATCTGCTCGCTGCAACATTGTGCCCAGTCACTCCCGCGTTGTCAGATCAAATGAACTACCGGTATCGGCCACAGCCGCACCGGGCGTCGTACGCTACCAGAGGTACGTAGTAGGACGCGGTTGGTTCGAGACGGGTGCGCAGGCGGCTGGTAAGATCCGACCTCGATGAAGACCTACCTCGAGCTGCTGCATGATGTTCGTCACAACGGAACGATCAAAGGTGACCGCACGGGTACCGGTACCCGTAGCCGGTTTGGCGCCCAGATGCGCTTCGATCTCGCCGCTGGCTTTCCGCTACTGACCACCAAGCGCCTCTACCTACGCGCCATCATCCACGAGTTGCTGTGGTTCCTGCGCGGCGATACCAACATCGGCTATCTGCGTGAGAACAAGGTCACGATCTGGGACGAATGGGCCGATGAGAATGGCGATCTTGGTCCCATTTACGGTCATCAGTGGCGGTCGTGGCCGGCCCCCGATGGTGGCAAAATTGATCAGCTGAGCCAGGTTCTTGATGAAATTCGCCGCACTCCGAACTCGAGACGGTTGATGGTCAGCGCTTGGAATGTCGCCGATTTGGAGCACATGGCGCTCCCGCCGTGCCACGCCTTGTTCCAGTTCTACGTCGCTGACGGGCGTCTGTCGTGCCAGCTCTACCAACGCAGCGGTGACCTCTTTCTCGGCGTGCCGTTCAACATCGCATCGTACGCCTTGTTAACGGCCATGGTCGCGCAAGCGACGGGCTACCTACCCGGTGATTTCGTCCATACCCTGGGCGACGTGCACCTCTACGAAAACCACCTCCAACAGGCTGATGAGCAACTGAAGCGATCTCCGAGGCTGCCACCGACCTTGCGCCTGGATCCAGACGTTGGTTCGCTGTTTGATTTTCGCTACGAACACATCGAGATCAGTGGTTACGATCCCCACCCGCGAATTGCGGCGCCGGTCGCCGTATGAGCGCACCCACCCCCAAACACATCGCGTCGCGACCCACGCCGATCATTTCGATCCTGGTTGCCATGGATAAGAACGGTGTCATCGGCCGCGACGGTGATCTGCCCTGGCGGCTACCCGCCGACCTGCGGCGGGTCAAGGCCCTCACTACCGGCAACACCATCATCATGGGCCGCAAGACTTTCGACTCGATCGGCCGCCCCCTGCCCAACCGACGCTCGATTGTGATCAGCCGAGATACGAGCCTGTACATCGAAGGTGCGGAGGTCGTCCACAGCCTCGAAGCGGCATTAGAGCGCGCCCAAGGCGACGACGAGATCTTTGTTTTTGGTGGCGCCGAGATCTTCCGTCTGACCCTACCGCTCGCCCAACGCCTTTACCTCACGCGCGTACATGCTCAAGTTGAAGGCGATGTCCATTTTCCGAACTGGCATCCTGAAGCTTGGGAACGGACCGAGGATCGATCGTTTCCAGCCGACGAGCGGCACGACTTCCCGTATTCCTTCCAGACCTGGCATCGGGCTCGATCTGCCTCCGCATGACCGAAGTCCAGCGGTGCGGTGATCTACCGGTTGAGCGCCTTACGGGCTTGCTCGACCACTATGGACTGAGCCTCTTTTGGATTGATGACCGCGAGTCCATCCCCGGTTCCTTTTGGGGCGATGAGGAAGCCGGCATCATCGGCATGTCGGTTTTTGTGCGCAGCGATACGCCGATCCATTCCCTACTCCACGAAGCGGGCCACATCGTCTGCATGCAGGGCGACCGGCGGCAAGCCCTCGACACAGACGCCCTGAGTGACGACACCGAAGAGAATGCGGTCTGCTACCTACAAATCCTGCTGGCCGATGAGATCGAAGGCGTCGGCAAGAAGCAACTGATGACCGACATGGACCGCTGGGGCTACAGCTTCCGCCTCGGCTCGACCCAATCGTGGTTCGAAAACGATGCCGAAGATACCCGCGCCTGGCTACTCGGTAACCGGCTTATCGACGCGGAAGGTCGGCTGGTCTGGCGTCTACGCAGGGCCTAACTCGAACGGATTCAGAATCACGGCCCAGGGCCAGGCGGTGGCATTGGGTTGAGCCCTTCACCGCGAAGCGTTGCCTCATCGCGCCCGCTGCCCGCGTTGTGACGGATCACCAATTGTGCATCGGTAGGCCCCACACGAGCCGGAACGTACCGCACGCCGACGGTACAGCTGCCACCCGCGGCAACCACCCCGCCGCGCTCACAGGAACCGATCACCACTTCAAAGGACACGGCGTCTTGGCCAGCAACCCGAAAATCTCCCACGGTGAGCGGGCCCGTGCCGACGTTCTGGACCGTCACGGTTGCGATCTCACTGCGCCGACCGACATCGTAGGGCCCGAAGTCGAAACCTCCCGGCTCGACACGAACCTTGGGCACCGGCCTCGGCAGGCCAATTCCCGTCAAGGGAACCGTGCGACGGGTGTCGATATCGCGCGCCTTGACGACCAACTCTCCTCGTAGGGCACCTTCGGTCGCGGGCTCGAACCGGATCGCCACGGTACAGCGATTGCCTGGAGCCAGGGTTGCGTTGGCGCACCGATTGGCAACCAGCCCGAAGGCGGCCCGATCTGCGCCACCGAGTGACACCTGCGCGAGGCGCAAAGGCGCCCGCCCGTCGTTGGTCAAGGTTACGCTGAGATCGCGGCGCGATCCGATCGTCAAGCCACCGTAGTCGAGGCGCGCGGTGTCGAGCTCGAGTCGAGGGGCCAAGCCTTCGCCGGTTACCGGAATCCGCTCTTCCCCACCCGCCGCGTTGTGCCGCACCACCAACTCGGCGCGCTGATTTCCTTCACGGCGAGGTCGCATGCGCAGCGACGCCAAACAGCGATCTCCAGGGGCCAACGTGGCTTTGGCGCAAGTGCCGGCATCAAGCATGAAGGACGCCGCATCGGCCCCATCGAGACGAAGCGTGCTCAACTGAAGCGGAGCCATCCCCGTATTCTCGAAGGTGACTTGCTGCTTCGCGCTCAGCTGCGCCAAGGGAACCTCGTCAAAAGCCAGACGCAACGGAACCATCCGAAGACCAGGCGCCAGGCCCAGCGCGCGCACCGGTATGGTCATCGGGACTTGGTCAGCACTGTGCTCGATCACGACGCTTGTGCCGATCGCACCCGCGCGGGCAGCGGCATAGACAACCGAAACCGCGCAGCGATCACCTGGCTCGATCGGTTCAGCCATACACGTTTCGGCCTCGATCGTGAAGACCCCGAAGTCGCCAACCGTCTCACCCAGCGTAACTGCGGAAACACTCAAGGGCCCGCTGCCATCGTTGATCAAGGCCACCACTGAGGCATCCGTGGCCGCGCCAACCGCAACCGCGCCGAGGTCGAGCGAAGTTACGTCGACACTCAGCAGGGGCTCTTGCGCCAATCCTCGGCCCACCACCGCTACCGACAGCGCGCCGTCTGGGGCATCGCTGCGTACCCACAACGATGCCCGCCGCTCGCCCTCGGCCCGCGGAGAAAACGCAATTTGTACACGACAGTGATCACCGCGCTTCAGCGTTTGGCCGGAGCAGCGATCATCGGCAAGGCGAAAGTCCGCCACCTCCAGACCTTCGAGTTCCACGGCCGTAACCGCCAACGGCGACGTGCCATCGTTGCGCACCCGCAGGCCTTGGACCCCTCCGCTGGCGCCAATCGGTAGGCCCGCGAAGGTCAAACTCGCTGGCTCGAGAGCAACCTGTGGCGCGATACCTTGTCCGACCAGCGAGACGGCGATCGGCCCATTCGGCGCATCGCCACCAACCCAGACCGTAGCGCGGCGCATCCCACGCTCCTGCGGACTAAACGCCACGGTTACCGTGCACCGGTCTGACGTCTTCAGCACCTGTGCCGCACAAGCGTCCTGGGTAATCGTGAACTCGGGACTGCCTTCAGCTTGGCCGCTGCGCTCCACCCTCGCGCTGCCGATTGCCAGTTGGCGCCCCCCACGATTCTCGACCTCGATACTCCGGGTTTCCACGGCCCCCAACCGAACAGCGTCGAAGCTGAGCGCGGGAACCGTGACCCCCAACAGCGGTGGCAAGGGCTTGAGCCAATAACCCAACGCCGCCCCCATGGGCAGCAACAACAGCAACAGCCAAGAACGCCGCGACCGGTCCCAACGCCTTTGCGCGGGCGGTACCGCAAGATCCGGAGCAGCGTATGTCTCTCCTGGATTGCAACGACTCTCGGGAGGCTCGTACAGCAGGCCATCATCACGACCGGCCGCTCCGCCGGGCGCGCTACCCTGATCGGGGGCTCCACGAAGGGTCAGATCGAACTCGAAGTCGTCGTTCCGGCTTCCGAGCGGCGGCACTGGGCGAAGATCGGGAGGTCGTTCCATAGATGATGCGCCGTCCTTAGCGCCGTGGCCACCATTGTACGACGCTTGAGCGTCGCTGGGAACGTCCCTCCTCTCGCGTGCTTGACCGGTGCACGGCCGGGGCTGGGCAGCTAGACCCAAAACAAGCGCATACGAAGGATGAGATGCGCGAAGATCTTGAGGCTCAAGTGCTTACGAAAAGCGCAGGCGCACCCGAAGGTTCGTTGAGCATTTTCGGAAGTGATTGAGCCCAAGAGATTTGTGTAGATCGCCTTCAAGATGCGCTGGTTTTGGGGCTAGACCCGTCGTAACGCGTGGGCCTCGACCAACGAGACGATTTGCGGCAGACCTTGCTCGATGATGCCGGTAACCTGATCGACCATCACTTCATACCAAGGCTTGGGACCGCCGTAGGGATCGGCGATGTCTTCGTCGCGATCGATCATCTCGGTCAACAGTCTGATCTGCTCCCGCCGATCCGGTACCTCGACCCGCAATGCTTCCGCGTGCGCGGACTCCATGCACAGGACGAGATCGGCCATGATCACTTGGTCTCGTGTGGCCTCGCGAGATCGGTGATCGTGTATGTCGATGCCGCGCTCCGCCAGCACCTCGGCGCCGAACCGTGATGGCGGATCGCCATCGAGCGCCAACGTCCCAGCCGAACTCACCTCCCAATCGCCTAACCCACGCGCGGCGAGACGATTGCGAAGAACAGCCTCAACAACCGGTGACCGGCAGATGTTGGCGGTACAGATGACCAAGATATGAGGCATGGAAACTTCTTCCAATCCGCTATCGACCCAGTGAGTCTGTCAGGCCGATCTTACGATACTGCTGACGGCCGGACCGCCTAGACGGGCGCTGCGTCGCCACAGCTTCCGTTGAGGCCAACCGAGAAACGGCCTAGCCCATCCATCTGTCCCCAAACGTGTCCAACTGTGCCATTAAATTCGAACTCGATCGCACCGAAGTTCGGAACCTCGAAGCCCAGAAGATCCAGGTCGTTGGCTTGCAGACGAAACGCGAGCGCGTCGCGAAACAGCGGGCCACCGAAGATCGTATCGCCGGCCTCGTTGTAAACGGTGTAAAAGGCGACCGGGCTGGTGCCGTCGGCAGGAAGTTCCGCATCCACGAAGAACGTGAAGCTCGTGCCGCCGTCGAAACCACCACCGTTGAACGAACGGAGCGTGTACCGGGTACACAGATCATTGTGTCTGCTCGTCGGATCGGCATCGAGCAACCGGTCGCCGGCGGCAAAGTTGTTGGCGCTGTCGACGCGAAAATAATCACCTTGAATCGCGGTAGTGTCAGCCTCGAATACAACGTAACCGCGAGCGATGTCATCGTTATCAGCAATGACGTCCTTTGATCGAAGGTTGGCGCTGACGACTCGTTTCGGGGCCAAGCTCAGCGATTCGGTCAGCTGCGGCACATTCGGCTGATTGGCTCGGTAGTACTTAACGGTCACCGCCACCGTCTCAGCCGTCTCGTTGCGGATGGCGAACAGCGTCGTGATACCACTAGGGTTGACCGTATCGACCTCGAAGTAAGGCAGGACCAGACGTGCGGTCTGGGTCGAGATCTTGTCGACAGGCGTTCTGTCGCTCCCCTGAATTCCCACCTGCCGGTGAGCACCGAGTTCACTGGTGGCGATCAGGATCGTGACGAGGACTGCAAGCGGAATCAAAAAGAGCGAGCGGCGGTCAAGCACGATTGGAGGTCTCCCTGGTTGATCATTCACTGAGAGCATAGTGGCTGACACCAGTCGGCGTCCACCGCGACCGGAGCACGGTGGATCCCGGATTCGACCAAGCGAGCGGCAGCGAGGCACATGCTACGATAAGCCCCTCCAAGATGCCGGTCGGCATGCCCAACCTACCTCGACCTTTACCCCCCTTAGGAGCTTCCCACGATGACCAAGCCCGCTCGCGTGGCCATCACCGGCGCTGCCGGACAGATCGGCTACCAGTTGATTTTTCGCATCGCTGCAGGAGACCTGCTTGGACCGGACCAACCTGTCAGCCTGCAACTCCTCGAAATCCCGCCAGCGATGAAAGCCCTTGCTGGGGTCGTC
This sequence comes from Candidatus Multivoradales bacterium, assembly GCA_965250305.1. Lineage (GTDB taxonomy): Bacteria > Acidobacteriota > Thermoanaerobaculia > Multivoradales > J023 > J023. Next base: position 267,087 of record CBDFNS010000021.1, read on the forward strand.
ATGGAAGTGCGTGACGGAGCGTTTCCCCTTCTTCATGATGTCGTTGCCACCGATCAACCCGAGGAGGGATTCGATGGTGCTGACTATGCTCTCTTGGTGGGAGCCCGCCCCAGGGGCCCTGGCATGCAACGGAAAGATCTCCTCACCGCAAACGCGGCCATTTTCTCCACGCAAGGCCAGGCGCTCAACGCCAAAGCCAGCCGCGATATACGGGTGCTAGTCGTAGGCAACCCGGCCAACACCAACACGTTGATCGCCAGCACCAACGCGCCCTCCCTCGACCGACGGCAGTTCTCGGCCATGACCCGGCTGGACCACAACCGAGCCATCAGCCAGTTGGCCGAGAAGACCGGCCACCACGTGACCGACGTACAGCACATGACGATCTGGGGCAATCACTCTGCCACCCAATACCCGGATATCGATCACTGCACGGTGGCAGGGCGACCGGCAACCGAGTTGGTCGACGCTACATGGACTCGGGACACCTTCATTCCCACGGTTCAGAAACGGGGAGCCGCCATCATCAAAGCACGCGGGGCTTCGTCAGCAGCGTCAGCAGCATCAGCAGCGATTGACCACATTCGCACCTGGGCACTGGGCTCCGCCGAGAACGATTGGGTAAGCATGGCCGTCGCATCCGATGGTAGCTACGGCGTACGGGAAGGTGTGTACTACTCCTATCCGGTCATTTGCCGAGACGGCGACTACGAGGTCGTGCAAGACCTCGCCATTAGTGAGTTCAGCCAAGAGCGAATGCGCGCCACCGAGGCCGAGCTGTTCGAAGAAAGAGACGGTGTGGCGCACCTTTTGACCTGATTTGTCAGGCTATCCGGCCCGTAGGTCTCCGATATCGAAGACACGAAGCGGGCCAAATCGGGCTGCGAATCGATCATAGATTCGGGCAAAGGCACCCAGCTCGACCAGTGCGGTGTGATGATCTTCTGGCGAAGCCCACGCCGCGCTCGCGTACATCCGCGTAACCGACAGCACGGCCAAGACCATGCCCAACTGCTGTTCGCTGGTCAACAGGCATAGATCGCAGATCGGCTCGTCGTTGGCATAGGCCGTCGGCCCCGAAAGGCGCCAGCAATGCCCGCAGCGGGGGCAGGCGGCCCGATGTTCGTCTGGTGGCAGCCGCACGCTATATACCGTCTCGGACAGATCGGTGACAGTCTCGTGACCCTCACCAGCTCCCGCCGGGAATTCCCACGGAAGATCTACTTTGGGATCAGCGTTCTCGCTACCGGTACGACATTCCCTGGTCATCATCATTTGTCCCTCGCTGTTCGGGCGGCTCGTCAGCCGACCCATGTCGGTTGATCGTGGCGGTATCTCCAATCCCCAATGGCGCTAACAAGGCGTAACAACTCTGGCAGAATGAATCCCAATTAACAATACTTTTCTCGATATACAGCCAATTCCTTGTTGCTATGCATACTCGACCTGTTAGCATCCCGCTATGCGTGAGTACGATCGTGCCGACGACGCTGTGTTCGTCGCTAGACGTGATGCCGACGTGGACGAAGTCGTGGCCGCGCTGCGCCAGTTGGTTCGGAGTCAAGACCGCACGCAGCGAAGTATCGAATCCCAGAACGCGTTTCAGAGCGGCTATCTGAGCCAGGTGCTGCAGGGTCACATATCGCTCTCTGTGCGGCACTTGTTGGGCATCCTGAATAGCCTGGACGTTTCGGCCTCGGCATTCTTCGCTCAACTCCAAGATCAGGCCAATGACCACCCAGAACTGCTCCTAAGCGAGGTCCGCGAAAAGATGGCCCGGTACGACGCCGCCCTCGACGAGCTGGCAGAGAAAGGCATTCTCGGTCCCACGACCATCCCTTCTCGTGCTTCCGACGATTCTCATGCCAGAACGGCATCCCGCTCCAAAGATCGGTCATTCCGGCAGGAACGTTGCCACCCGTAGCTCAATCATGTTCGCCAGCTCCCGCTGTGAGAACCCATCCTCTATTTGAAGTCTCTCACTCCGAAATTCCTAGAAAACAAGGCTCGATCACCTCTAGCACCCCGATGAGGCCGTTCGGCCTTGAGGTTTTTTCCAGAGCTGGCATGAGTCGTGCTTTAAAGATAGTCCTCCAACCTCCTCTCCTATTCCGATGCCGGGTTCGCGTACCCGGCATCGGTGCGTCTGGGCAAAAAAAAAGTGGCCTCGTATGAAGAAGCGGTTCTCCAAGCCCGGTCGGCGACGGCGAACAAGCTCCACTGGGCAAGGACGCCAGCGTCTGCGCAAGACCATTCACGAACTCTACCCTGCCGATGGACTGGGCAATGCTGACGGCGATGGCTGGAGCGAGGACGCCCTCGAGACCCTCGACGAGTTGGCCGGACCGGTGCCCAAGTCGGGACCGGTTCGCCGACATCGTAAGCTCAGTGCGGCAGCTTCGGATGCCACTCCGCCATATGCAGAGGACGCGACCGCCGGGGTACCCGCTCGGGTCGTAGCCCTTTCGTCGGGCTCCTGTAGCGCCATCGACAACGACGGTACCCGCCATGACTGCAAACTTCCGTCCCGGTTGGCCCGCGACCAACGCAGCCGAATTGCGGCAGGTGATCGCGTCACCCTGCGTTGGGACGACGACGAGGTCCCATGGGTGGACACCATCGAGCCTCGTACCACGGTTCTTTCGCGACCGGATCCACTCAATCCGCGAGAGGAGCGGGTCATCGCAGCCAACGTCGATGTCGTTGTTCATGTCCACTCAGTGGTCCAACCGCCACTCCGCCCGGCATTGATCGACCGCTACCTGATCGCCATCGAGCGAAGTGGCGCTTTGCCGGTGCTGTGCATCAACAAGATCGACCTGATCAACAACGTTGAGCGCCGTGACGTGGACACTGAACTGGCGCCCTATCGCAGTCAGGGGCTACCCATCGTCTACTGCTCCGTAAAAACCTGCACCGGTTTGGAACAGTTGCGTCAGCATCTGCGCAATCGCCTCGGCGTCTTTGTCGGGCACAGCGGTGTCGGAAAATCATCGCTGTTGAACGCTCTGGCGGCCGAATCGCGCGCGGTAACGGGCGCAATCAGCCTCCGCCATGGCACCGGTCGCCACACCACCACCGGATCCGCGCTCCATCGACTACCGGGATCGATCGAGATCATTGACACGCCTGGTATCCGCGAACTCGGCCTGTGGCGTTTTGATGTCGATGCGCTCTTGCGCGCCTTCCCCGAGATCGAAACTTTGTCACGCGACTGCCGATTTAGTAACTGTGCCCACGACGGGGAACCAGGATGCGCTGTTGTGACCGCGGTCGCGACAGGAACCCTCCCGGCTGCGCGTCACGCCCTTTTTCGACGACTTCGCGATTCACTGACTTGAAGATCCGGGCGCGAGGCATTCGATCTTCGAGGACGCGCGATCGGTGACTGAAGTCACCCCCTAAGCAAGGTGGTTCCGGTGGGACCGCAACGCATCAAGGCCCACTCCATGTGGCCACCTCAACTCGCCATGAAGTTGCCACAACCCTGCCTATTCTCGCCCTACCTCTTGCCATACGGACCGATAGACTAGGATCATGCAAGCTCCCAAACGAGGTGTGATCGCGCTGGTTGACGACGAGGATCATATCCTCGAGACGGTCGGATTTTCGCTGGGCCGAGAGGGCTACGAAGTCGAAACGTACCGAGATGGGCATGCCGCCTGGGAAGCCTTCGAGCAACAGCTCCCTGATCTCGCGGTACTCGACATCACCATGCCACGCATGGACGGGCTCGAGCTTTGCCGTCGGATACGCGCCAAATCCGAACACCTACCAATCATTTTCCTGACCTCACGGGACGAGGAGTTCGATCGCGTGCTCGGCCTCGAGCTGGGCGCGGACGACTACCTCTGCAAGCCATTCTCCATGCGCGAGTTGGCCGCGCGCATCAAGGTTCTTTTTCGTCGTCTGGCTTTGGCCGCGGTTCCCGCGACCAACAACGACGAGGCGCTAACGGTTGGTGATTTGCGCCTCGACCTTCGTCGCTACACGGCGCATTGGGCGGGTCGCCCGGTATCCCTTACGGTCACCGAGTTCATGATTCTTCACGCGTTGGTACGCCATCCTGGGCACGTCAAGACCCGCGACCAACTGTTGCGGGAGGGCTATCCTCACGACGCATTTGTCAGTGACCGCACGGTCGATAGCCATATCAAGCGGGTCCGCAAGAAGATCAACACCGTCGACCCGGACTTCGACGAGATCGAGACGGTCTACGGTCTCGGCTATCGCTACCGTCAGCCTGAGTCGACAGCGTGACCCGTCGCTTCTCGGGTCTATCGATCCGCCTGCTGGCGTTCAACGTTCTGCTCGTTTTTCTGCCGGTCTTCGGCATTCTCTCGCTCGAGAGCTACGAGCTGCACCTCTTGGAAGCCCAAGAACGAGCCATGGTGCAGCTCGGTCGCGTCTTGGCCGCTTCGCTCGGTGAGGGAGATGGCCTGGATGCCGAACAAGCCCAACAAATTCTTGTCAACCTGCGCCAAGAGCAGGAGTTCCGCCTCCGCGTGATCGACTCGCAAGGCAAGGTCATTGCTGATTCGAGCCGCCTCGGGCCGCGTCAAGACGGGGTCGCCGGAGACGACAAAGCGAGCAAAGACTCGCTCACCGAACCGATTGAGCGCACGCAGCCCTTGTACCAGGTCGGCTTGTTCTTCTACCGCATCGCGACCTGGCTCAACCCGCCACCGGACCCACCGGTTCCCTACGGCCCCCACCTCGGAACCGGCGATACGTTGACCGGGCGAGAAGTGGCGGTGGCGCTTGCCGGTCGTTATGGAAGCGCCACCCGCCGATCCGCTGGCAGTCGGTCCCTGACCATGTACAGTGCGCTGCCGATCTCGAGCGGCGATCAAGTGGTCGGTGCGGTCGTGGTCTCCCGATCGACCTACCGCATCTTGCAAAGCCTGTGGGATTTTCGAATCCGCACCGTGCGGGTGGTATTGATCGCGGCCGCGGCAGCAGCGGTTTTGAGCCTGCTGGTCTCGACCACGATTGCGCGTCCCTTGCGGCGGCTGCGCCGCGACGCTCAAGCCTTACTCGATCGTCGCGGTCGTCTACGGCGGCGATTCCCCGTCCTGCGGCGGCGCGACGAGATCGGAGATCTCAGCCGAGCGCTCGCCGAGCTCACCTCACGCCTGGAGAATCACCAAGCGTTTCTCGAGTCCTTCGCCTCCGACGTCTCCCATGAATTCAAGAATCCGCTGGCTTCGATCCGAACCGCAACCGAGCTGCTCGCCGAGATCGAAGCACCGGAAGAGCGGCAACACTTCACCACCATGGTGCTGCATGACGTCGCGCGGCTCGAGAAGCTGCTCGTGGCGGTTCGCGACATCACCCAAATCGATGCCGCACTCGAGGCACAAAGCGTCGAAGCTGTTCCGCTCGGTCCACTGCTAAACAGCTTGATCGACCAACGGAGCCTACGGCACGTAGACCCAGGGCGGTTCGTGTTGCACGCTGCTCAGGGCCCGCTTTTGGTCAACGCCGCGCCGCCCCGACTCGATCAGGTGTTCGACAACCTTCTCGCCAACGCCGAAAGCTTCGCCCCGCCGGACACAGCGATCGACCTCACGGTGGACGCCGTCACCTTGATCGACGCCACCGGCCTCACCGGCAACGCCGTGCGCGTGCGGGTCCGCGACCGCGGGCCTGGTATTGATCCCCATAACCGCGATCGCATTTTCCAACGCTTCTTCAGCTACCGACCCGAAACCACCAAGGGAGACAACGGCCACACCGGACTCGGCCTGGCCATCGTCAAGGCAATCGTCGAGGGATACGGCGGCACCGTCACGGCCGATGACGCCTCGGGCGGCGGCGCCGTGTTCACGGTCACACTGCCGGCGGCCTAGCCTACTCGGACCACCAATATCTTTACAAACGAACTCGATGTTGATGGCTGAGCTTGCCTCGCACAAATCCCCCCTCGATCCCCCTTTGAAAAAGGGGGAAAGACGGATCGCGGGTCCGGCCCTCCCCCTTTCTCAAAGGGGGAGTTGGAGGGGGATTTTCTGTACGGCCATCGCAGCGAGTACATCACCCGGCGGGCTGAGGAGGACCCTCGCGAACCCTACTCCCCGCCCAAGGCGTTCGGCTGCTCCACTGCGGGTTCACTGGTGGCCGTAGACAGGAACGGGATCTGGTCTTCCGGCTTCGCCGGCAACTGGTCGGAATCCATTCGCGTGGCATCGCCTGACGCGAGAAGCGGAGCAGGACATACCGGACTAACAAACGTCAACGCGACTTGAAACGGAAAGACATTGAAGGTACCGAAGGGTGGTAGGTCGATCCACTGGTTCCAGGTGCCCGTTGCAATCCCAATGGTGAGCATCTCGACCTTGAAGCTGCCGTTACCGAGCCCACCCAGGAAGTTGCCAATTCCCGTCACGGTGTTGCCGTTGCCGGCCGCAACGTTGACGCCTTTTTGAAATTGCTGGCCAGTCCACGGCTGCCCGAAAAAGCCGCCCGGCACATACCAGGTACCATTGGCCAAAAAGCAGACTTGCCGCGGAACGCCGAGCGGCATGTTCGGAAAGTTGTCCCGCCAGGGCGAGACTTGGTATAGACCGAGAAGCGCGTTGGGCCCAGTTTGGGCGGATGCACTGCCCGTGAACAGCGTCAAAGCAATCAGCGTGACAGCGGCAATGGCGACGAGACGAAGATAGCGGTACATGGCTCTCTCTCCTTGAGCGTGGTTGGCCAGGCGCCACCACGGTGGGGGTGGCGCTGCCGCAACACCACCTCCATCCGGATGGGCGTTGCGACCGCGAAAGAAAAGAGCCGGCTCTAAAAGTAGAAGCGCAACCGAGCGCCAAATCGGATAGCCCCCGCCCGATCTTTACGATGAGACGGAGGTTTTCGAACCACCCCGGCGAGCCTGCTACCGGAAACTCAGGCGTCGAACCGCGACGATGGCGAGCAACAGCGCCAAGAACAACGCGCCCCAGGTCCCCAAGGTGGGCACCTGAAGAATGTTGAACTCGATCATCAAGTCCGCCATGGCAACACCCGCCGCGTCACCCGTTGCCGCCGACCCGTCCACCACCGCCTGGAGGACGCTCGTCACGTTGGTGACAGTCCCCATGGGCGCGGTCTCCGGCACCATCACGGTGATCCCGAAGCTGCACGTTGCTCCTGGCCCAACCATGCCATCGGTCAGAGTCACCAAGCTGGTACCTGCGACGGACGAGCCCACCCCACAGACATCGGCCATGGGAAGGCCGACGGCGGTCATGCCAGGAAGCACCGCGTCGAGGTCATCCATGAAGGTGATCCCAGTCGCCGCGTTGGCCGGGTCGGGGTTGCTGATGGTGAAGGTCAGCGTGGTGGTGAATCCACCCACAACCGATTCATCGGCAAAGTCCTTCGAGAACTCGAGGAAAACGACTTCGAAGTCAGCGCTGGCCGGCAACGACGCCACCGGCACGCCATCGGCCAACGCACCCATTGCACTTGTGGTGTTGGTGTACACACCGAGGGCGGCATCGGCCGGTACCTTGGCGCTGACCGCAAAGACACAGTTTTGCCCCGGAGCCACCGTGCCGCCGGTCAGCGTGATCACCGAGGTACCGGCGACCGATGAGCCCGCGCCGCAGACATCCGGCACCGGCAGCCCGACTGCTGCCAGGCCGCTGAGCGCGGCGTCGAGGTCATCGGTGAAGGTGATCTGGGTCAACATCGTGGCACCGCGGTTGGCGATCGTGAACTGGATATCGACAAGACCACCACGCAGAACCGGGTCCGAGAGGAACTCCTTGGTGAGCGAAATCATCTCGATCACCGTCAACGTAGCCGAAGCCGACGCCGTGGTGCCGGCATCCGAAGTGAGATCGCCAGTGGTGTTGACCAGATCGCCAACCGTGTTGCCCACGACATCCACGGACACCGTACAGCTGGTGTTTCCACCAACCGAGCCACCGGCGTACGACACCACCCCGCTACCTGGCGCAGCGGTCACCGTGCCACCCGTGCAGGTGGTCGTCGCATTGGCTGGCGTCGCGACCACCATGCCCGCCGGCAAGGTGTCGGTAAAGGCCAGGTTGGCCACCGCCACCCCATTGATTGGGTTGTCGATGGTCAAGGTCAAGGTGCTGATCTCCCCCGGCTGAATGATCGTTGGAGCAAAGGCCTTGGTGAAGCCGAGCGCAGCGAAATCGATGTCGAGCGTGTCCATCGCCGGACCACTGTTGCCCAGCGACGATGTCAGATCGCCAGTCGTATTGACGTAGGAACCCGGAACGTTCGTGGTGACGTCGGCCTGTACCGTGCACTGCGTTGCCGCCATGACGGTACCGCCGGTGTAGGCAATGACCCCGCTGCCCGCCACGGCGGTCAACGTGCCGCCAATGCAAGTCGTCGACGCGTTGGCCGGTGTCGCCACCACCAGACCCGCGGGCAGGTTGTCGGTGAAGGCGAGGCCGGTCGCGTCGACCGTGCTGCCGCCGTTGCTGATGGTAAAGACCAGCGTGCTGATGTCGCCGGCAGCGATCGGGTTGGGTGCGAAGAGCTTGGCGAAGCTTGGCGGCGGGATGACCGTCAAGGCATCGGTCGCCGTGCCGCTGTTACCCAATGACGAGGTCAGATCGCCGGACAGGTTGATGTGCATGCCGCTCGTGACGCTGGTGGTATCGACGCTCACAGTACAGCTGGCGAGGGCCGCGGCCGTACCGCCCGTCAAGCTGATGACGCTGGTGCCCGACACCGCGGTGACCGTGCCACCACAGCCGTTGACCACGTTGGCCGGCGTCGCGACGGTGATGGCCGCGGGCAGGTTGTCGGTGAAGGCGAGCGCGGTCGCATCGACCGTGCTGCCGGTGTTGTTAACGGTGAAGGTCAATGTGCTGATACCGCCGATGACAATCGTGTCCGGCGCAAAGGCCTTGGCAAAACCCGGTTGCGGGTTGACCGTCAGCGTGTCGGAGGCCGTACCACTGTTGCCCGAGGACGAGGTCAGGTCGCCGGTGGTGTTGAGCAACGCGCCGATGGCGGTGGCCGTCACATCGGCCTGCACGGTACAGCTGGCACCCGCGCCAACCGTGCCAACGGTATGGCTGATGGTGCCGGTGCCCGCCGCCGCGGTAACGGTGCCACCGGTACAGGTGGTCGACGCGTTCGGCGTCGCCGCCACCTCGATGCCAGCGGGCAGGTTGTCGGTAAACGCCAAGGCGCTGGCGACCACCGCGCTGGCCGTGTTATCGATGGTGAAGGTCAGCGTGCTGGTCTGACCGATGCCGATCGCGGACGGTGCGAACGCTTTGGCAAAGGTCGGCGGCGGCTCGATCACCAGATCGTCGTTGGCCGGGTCGGCCACCTTCAGGCCCTGCTGGGTGAGGTCGCTCGTGGTGTTGGGGTAGGTGCCGGCGGTCGCCGTCATCGGCACCAGTACATCGATGTCGAACGAGCACATGCTCATCGGGGCCAACTCGCCGCCGGTGAAGGTCAGGAACGAAATGCCCGTGATCGAAGAACCTGCGCCACACGGCAGCGCCGGCAGGCTGGTGGCGATCAAACCCGGAATCACCGCATTCAGGTCGTCCGAGAAGGAGATGTCGCTCGCGGTGTCGGTGCCTGGGTTGGTGATCGTGAAGGTCAGCGTCGCCGCGCCGGTGGCGGTGGTCGGGCCGTCGAAGGACTTGCTGAACGGCAGCAGTTGGATGACTTCGAGGACGTCGCTGGCAGCATCCCCAGAGACCGCGAAGCCGCCGATGGTGCCGGTCACGCCGCTGGTGGTATTGGTGTAGAAACCGGCGGAGGCACCGCCGGGACCGAGAGGGAAACCTGGATGGTGCACGACCCGCCGGCGGTGAGCGAGGCGCCGGTAACGGTGATCGTCGTCGTGGTCAGTCCGGATACCGTCGCGCCGCAGTCGTTTGACAGCAGACTGTCATAGGTCAAGCCCGCTAGGGCGGCGCCGAGGCTGTCGGTGAAGTCGATGCTCGAGGCCGCCTGTCCGGCGTCGAGGTTGGTAAGCGTGAGCTCGAGCGTCACGCTGTCGCCCGGCGCCACCGGATCGTCGGTGAATGCCTTGGTCAGCTGCAAGAGGTTTGAGTCGATGGTCAGATCGTCTACCGCGGCATCGATGGTGACCGGCCCGCCGCCTTGCGTGGCAGTGAGACCGCTCGTCGTGTTGATGTAAGTGCCATCCGCGGCTCCGGCGGGCACCAGGAGCGTCAGGTCGAAGCTGCATGGCGGATCTCCCTGCAAGACCTCGCCGCCGGTCAAGAACAGAAAACCGCTTATGATTTCGATAATCGAAGAGCCCGCGCCGCAGGGAGTCGTGGGCAACGCGGCGGCCAGGGTGAGGTCCGGAGTGCCCGGCAGGACGTCGTTCAGGTTGTCGGTGAAGACGATGCTGGTGGCATCGTCGGTCGGGTGGATGTTGGCGATGGTAAAGCGCAACGTCACGGTGTCACCGGCAATCACCGGATCGCCGAGGAACGCCTTGGTGAAGCTCAGGCCGGCAACATTGAGGATGTCGCTCGCTGGTGCCGATGTCGCCGGGGCGCCACTCACCGTCGCCGCGACGCCGCTCGTGGTGTTGGTGTAGTTGCCCGGAGCGGCTCCGGCGGGCACGTCGAGCGTCACGCTGAAGGTGCATTCCTCGCCTGGCATCAACGTACCGCCCATCAAGGTCAGCAGGGTGTCCCCGGCCGAGCCGGTCAGGGTCGACCCGGCGCCGCACGGTGGATCGGGCGTCGATGGCAGATTGGCCGTCAAACCCGCGAGCACTGGTGCCAAGTCGTCGGTGAATGTGATGCCGGTAGCGTCGGTGCTCGCGTTCTGGGAGTGCGAAAGGGTGAACTCGAGGGTCACCGTGCCACCCGGCGCAACTGGATCGTCGTTGATAGCCTTGGTGAGCCTCGGCGCCGCGATCACCGTAAGGGTATCGCTGCCGGGATCACCGGTCCGCGTGGCGCCATCGACAGTGGCGGTGATCGCGCCGGTGGTGTTGAGGTAGATACCCGCCCCGATGCCCGCAGGCACCGTCACCGTAACGTCGAAACGACACGAATCGCCGGGACCGGGCGCCGCTGCCAGGCTGCCACTGGTCAAGGACAGGGCTTGGCGGTCGGTGTCGACACTGACGAGCGCCAGCGAGGATCCGGCGCCACAAGGGGGATCAGGAACCGGCGGCAGGGTGACCGAGACTGGGAAAGGCAAGAATCCGGTTCCTGGGCCACCATCGGTCAACTCGTCGATGAAGGCGATGTCGGTCGCCATCGAGGTGGTACTGGTATTGGCAATTGTGAACCGGATGACCACGTCGTCACCGGGGTTGATGACCGGGTCCGGCAGCAGGGTGCCCACTTCCAGGAATTCCTTGGTCAACAGCGGTACCGGCTCGACGAAGAGTTCGTCCGACGCCATGTTGCCCACCACCGGCGAGCCGTCGACGGTGGCGGTGACCGAGCCGGTGGTGTTGGTGTAGGCGCCGGGCGTCGCACCGGCCGGTACCGAGAGACTGACCCGGATGGTGCAAGCGCCTTCCGCCGCCACCGTGCCGCCCGAGAAACCGATGGCGGTACCACCCACGCCCATGACGGTTCCGCCACAGTCGTTCGACAGCAAGCTGTCGAACGTCAGGCCCGCGAGGGCGGGAACCAACGTCGTTAGGTCATCCGTGAAAGCGATGCCGGTGGCCGCGAAGTTGCGATCAAAGTTGATGATTGAGAACTCGAGGGTGACCGTCCCCCCCGGTGGGACCGGATCGTCGGTGAACGACTTCTGAATGGCGAGCGGTGTGACCGTGACGTCGAGAGTGTCACTGGCCTTCCCGGCAGCGGTGAAGTCTGCGAGCATGTTGGCTGTCACGTTGTGAAGCATGCCGGTAAAGGACCCGACCACATCAACGGTGACGGTACAGGTGCCGCCGCTGGGCAGCACCTCAAGACCCGGTATGATGGTATTGCCGTTAGCATCGAGGGTGATGACGCCGGTACCGGGAACGGTAACAAGTGTCGTGCCCGGAAAGCTGGCGCTAACGCAGTCTGTAGACGCGTTCGAAGGGTCAGCAACGATCATCCCTACAGGCAAGTTGTCGGTGAAGTCGAGGTTGCCCACCCGCGACGCGTTGAGGCTGTTATCGATCGCAAACGTTAGCGTGCTGCGACGGCCGAGCGAGACCGAGTTCGGCGCGAAGCTCTTGCTGAATCCGGGAAGCGTAGTAACCACCGTCAAGTCGATCGGCAAGCTCATGCTGCTGCCAGCGCTCGAGCTGAGGGTCACCGCCGGGTTGGTGTGGGCGCCCGGCGTGCTGGCCGTTACGTCGACCGTGACCGTGCACGACTGGCCGGCTCCGATCTGAGCATCACTCAGCGTGATGGTCGTGCCGCCGTCGGGCGCACTGAGTGTGCCGCTCGCGCCGAGGTCACAATTGGTCGAGGCGCTGGCCGGATCGGCGATGGTCACCGGTCCGGGAACGACCGGCAAGACGTCGGTGAACGCCAAGCCGGTAACCACACCGCCCCCCGCATTGTCGATCGTGAAAGTGATCGTACTGACGCTGCCGGGACCCATGATCGGCGGGTTGAACACCTTGGACAGGGTCGGTTGCGCCTGCGCGGCTGACGCGCCGACGGTGATGGCACCGAAGACCAGCAACGAATGAACAAGGGCACGCGTCGCGCGCGCAATCATCGGGCAACAGTCGACACTTCGGCTTACCATCGAAATCTCCGGGCAATGATGAGACGCTTCCCGTTGCGTCATGAGCGCGTCTAGCCTACCAAACCTCTCCCACCCGAAGCTCGAAATCGCGCCGAATGGTCACCACACCTTCATGCCTAGGAAAGCCTCGGCCTACGAAATCACCATCCAAACGCCAACGGTCATGATCACAACCGCAAGAACCTTGCGTTGATCGATCTTCTCAGCAAAGAGAGCGTGGCCAATTGCCAAGGCGAGTACGGCGCCAATTCCCCGCTTCAGGGTCTCCATGAGACCAACCCACACAAGCTGAATGGCCCACAACTGCAACGCCAGCGCCACCACACCCACCAGCCCGGCCAGCATCAGCGGCAGAGCCATACCCTCTCGAACGCGTACTTCATTCAGGCGTCGTTGGACCAGCAACACCAGAAACAGCGCGACCGCGATCCCGACACTGAGGAAGAGCGCGTGAAAACCGGTGCCCGCGTGCTCCACCGCACGCTTGTCGAGCGCTGGCGACAGCGACCACAGCAAGGCGACGGCAATCATGTACCGGCTTCCCGGCTCCTGTCGGAAGCCTTGCACCCATGCCACCGGCGAAGTGGCCGCTCGGGCGGGGGCGTTGAGCACCAACGCGCCGAGCACAACGATCACGACACCCACTCCCGGCACCACCCCCGGAACCTCACCGAGCAAAGGGATGCTAACCAATGTAGCGAAGGCCGGCGTGAGGCTGAGCAGCGGGACTGTCGCACTCATGGGCGACAACCGCACCGATTGCATATAGGCCAGATTGGCCAAGACGTTGACCACCATGCTTCCGGTCGCGGGCAGCCAGTACCCACTAGCCACCACCCAGTCGCTATCGAGCCACGCCCAGACGAGCAGCCAGGGTAGGTTGGCCAGCACCACCAGTAACGTCAGGGGTACGGCTTTGCCGCCACCGGTAGCGAGGTGCTTGCGCAGCAGGTCGAGCAAGGACCAGCCGAGCGGACACGCGAGCAACACGACCAAAGCCGTGACGGAGAGTGTCATTCAGTCCTTCCAACCGTTGATTCGATACACTGCCACCTTAGGAACCGTCATTCGATGCACCTTACCCCTGAGATGGTCGCCGATGCACTCGGTCGACAAGAAATCTTGACCCCAGAGCAGGTCGCCGAGGTCAAGAAGGAATCGCGCATGATGCCGCGTCATCTGCGCAACGCCCGTGCGTTCGAGCGCCGCTCCGTGGCCTATGAGCTGATTCTGCGCCAGGGCTACACGCCGCAAAACGGTAACCCTGCGATCAACGAGCACACCATCGCCGCAGCGCTGGCTCGCGACGCCAAGCTCGAGCACATTCGCATTGACACGCTCAGCCTCGATGCCGACCTGATCGAGTCGCAAGTGTCGCGACCGTTCGCACGTCGCAATCGAATGATCCCGATGGCGCTGGTCGACGGCACCTTGAAGGTGGCCTGCGCCAACCCGTACGACATTGAAGCCATCGACTCCTTTCGCCGGATCGCCGGTCGCCCGCTCGAGCTGGCGGTGGCCTCCGAGCCCGAGATTCTCAAAGCGCTGACCGAGTTCTACGGCTTGCGCCAATCGGTCAAGAAGGCCGAGCGAGACCTTGGCGGCGGCATCGACCTCGGCAACTTGGAACAGCTTGTTCGCATGAAGAACGAGGCCGAGATCGAGTCCAGTGACCAGCACATTGTCAACGCCGTGGAGTACATGCTGCAGCATGCCTACGACAGCAGGGCAAGTGACATCCATATCGAGCCCAAGCGCGAGGACAGTCTGATCCGCTTTCGAATCGATGGTGTGCTGCACGACATTCAACGGATCCCCAAGGTCGTCCACCGGGCCGTGGTCAGCCGCATCAAGACCATGTCGCGACTCGATATCGCCGAGAAGCGCCGATCGCAGGATGGCCGGGTCAAGACGGTCCGCAACGAGCGCGAAATCGAGCTCCGTGTTTCCACCCTGCCGGTCGCCTTCGGTGAGAAGGTAGTCATGCGGATCTTCGATCCCGGCGTGCTGCTTCAGGATTTGATCGGCCTGGGTTTCTATCCCGAAGAGCTCGAAACGTTCTCCGAATTCATCATCCGGCCACACGGCATCGTCTTGGTGACCGGGCCCACCGGCAGCGGCAAGACCACCACGCTCTATTCGGCGCTCAAGACCATCGCCAGCCAAGAGCAAAACGTCACAACCATCGAAGATCCCATCGAAATGGTCTACGAGGGTTTCAACCAAACCGCCGTCGACGCCCGGATCGGCAACACCTTTGCGGCCGCGCTGCGCAACATCTTGCGCCAAGATCCGGACATCATTATGGTCGGCGAGATTCGCGACCCAGAGACCGCCGAATACGCCACGCAAGCTGCGTTGACCGGCCACCTGGTGTTCTCGACCTTGCACACCAACGATGCAGCGTCGTCGATTACCCGCTTGATCGACCTCGGTGTCGAGCGGTTCTTGATCAGCTCTACCTTGATCGGCACCATGGCCCAGCGATTGGTACGGCGCATTTGCGAGAACTGTACAACCGAACGATTCTTGAGCCCCGAGGAATCAGCAACCCTTCGGCTATCGGTACCCACCGGCCGGCGCATCAAAGTTCACGAGGGCAAGGGCTGCTTCGAGTGCCGCAATACCGGCTACCGTGGCCGCGCCGGCATCTTCGAGCTCCTGGCGCTCGACGACAAGATCAAAGAGCTGGTAATGGACAACGCCGAAGCACCTCGGATCAAACGCGAAGCCGTCCAATCCGGTATGCGAACGTTGAGACAGTCCGCTTTGCGCAAGCTTGCGGACGGCGTGACCACGTTCGAAGAAGTGGTCCGCGTGACCGCGATTTGAAACTGTTATGAGCGCCTACCTCCCCTATCGCCCGCGGCTTCGAACCATCGTCGCGATGATCGACGGCGTGGCGTTGGCCGCCGCTGCTTGGCTCGCCCACGTCCTTCGCTTCCACGGCGCTGAGCGCAGCCTCAAGTGGCAACAGATTCTCGAGAGCCCGGGCCTATTGGCCTGGGCGCTGCTCAGTGGCTGGGCAATCACCGTGGCCGCGGAGCTCTATGAGCCTGAGGTGCTCTTGCGTCGCCGAGAGGTAATCGTACGGGTCATGGTGGCGGTCGCCGCTTGGTCGACCGCTTTGGTGCTGGCAACCTACGCCAACCCGGCGTGGGCCTTCGGCCGCGGCCTGCTGCTCCTTACCGCTCTCTTGTGGTTGGTCGCCCAAGTCAGCGTGCGCTGGGCCGTAACCGCCCGGTTACGGCGCCGACGCTCGAGGTTCAATGCGCTGGTGGTGGGCGAAACCGAGGCAGTCCACCGCTTCTGTCACGACCTATTGGCCCGCCCATCGGCACCGTGGCAGCCGGTCGACGGCGCCGACGTGCCCCTCGGTGAGATCCCATCTTCCATCGAGGCGCTCGATGCCAGCATCGTCATCCTCGCCGGTGGCCACAATCACCAGGCTGAGATGGCACCCGCCCTGACCGCGCTTCACTTCTCCGGCGTACCCGTTGTCGCGGCTTCCGAGATTTGGGCATGGCTCGAGGAACGTCTGCCCCTCGAAGCACTGACACCCGGGCTGTTTCTTCATCAGCCGGGGTTCGGCGCGGTCCATTGGACCCTATTCAATCGACTAACCCGGATCGCCGATATCGTGCTCGCCTTGCTCATGGGCATTCTCGCGTTGCCCCTGTTTTTCACCGCCGCCCTCGCCGTGTTGCTCGTCGATGGTGGCCCGGTCTTGTACCGCCAGCAGCGCGTGGGCCAGTACGGACGCAAGTTCACGCTGCTCAAGCTGCGCACCATGCGCCGCAATGCCGAAGCGGATGGGCCAACCTTCGCCACCACCAACGATCCCCGCACCATCCGTGGCGGCAAGCTGCTACGTCGATTCCGGATTGACGAGCTACCGCAGCTGCTCAACATCTTGAAAGGCGAGATGTCGTTAGTGGGACCGCGGCCCGAGCGGCCCGAGTTCGTGACCGAGCTGACCGAAAAGATTCCCTACTACTCCTTTCGCTTGGCCGTGCCACCTGGCCTCACGGGTTGGGCCCAGGTGAACACCGGCTACGCGGCGAGCGTCGAAGATCACGGTCGCAAGCTCGAATTCGACCTGTACTTCATTCGCGAGCGCTCCCTACGCCTTTACCTGCTCACGCTTCTGAGAACCGCCAGTGCCGCTTTGGTTGGCGTTCACCGAAAAGTCTACGCCCCCGCTGGCGACGAAGCCACGGAGACCGAACCCGAGACCCACACGTCCCTCGATATCGTGTCCAAGCGCGAGGCGACCTCCTAAGAGAATCCCGCCCGTCCCTAAGACGATACGCCTACGCTTTCTCGCAAACCCATCAAACGGTGCTCGACGTCAGACGCCGAGGGCCGATCGTTGGGCCGCGTGCTGAGCATGGCGATCACCAAGCCACTGAGTGCAGGCGGGGTCTCTGGCTGGCGAACGCGTGGCGAGACCGGCGGCCCCGCTAGGGTCGAGCGCATAACAACCCGTGGATTTTCACCCACGAACGCCCGCGCCGCTGTCACGCATTCATAGAGGACGGCTCCCAAGGCGAAGACGTCAGCCGCAGGGCTGGGCTCGCCACCAACCAGCACCTCTGGCGCGACGAAACCGGGGGTACCTTGTACCTTGTAGTCGCCAACGGTAACTGCATCGACCAAGTTGGCCAAGCCAAAATCAGTCACCTTGATCGTCCCCGTCCTCCCCAACAGAAGGTTGGAAGGGGTTACATCACGATGAACAATGCTGGCCGCGTGTGCCACTGAAAGTCCCCGCGCAACCGCGATGCCAATCTCGATGGTGCGGGCCGCACCGAGATGCCCGCTTTGGCTCAGCTTGGTCTGCAGACTGCTCCCCTCCACGGCTTCCATTACGATGTAGGCAATATCGTCCGATGCTCCCGCATCGTAGATAGCCACGATGTTTGGGTGATTGAATCGTGCCAGCATGGAGGCCTCGTCAAGCAACCGCCGCAGGGCGGGACCAACGTCACCGACAATCCGGTCGAGGCGAACGGTCTTGAGGGCCACCGACCGGCGCAAGGTCGGATCCCAACCGCGCAGGACCACCCCACTGGCGCCTTCACCGAACAGGTCGTGGGCTCGGTAACGCCCGAGGAAGACTTCGCTGGAATGAAAATCACCAAGCGCGATCGCCTCCTTCAAGGTCCGGGTCGGGGTCACCTCGGCCCGACCAAGTCGGCTGCGGGCGGTCAGACGCTCGACCCGCAAGACCAGCTCTTCGAGCGCAAATGGCTTGACCAGGTAGTCATCACCGCCCAGCTTGAGGCCCCGGATTCGATCCTCGCTGGACGTTTTACCCGAGAGAAACAGGACCGGCAACGCCGAAGTTTGGGGATGGTCCCTCAAACTCTCGATCACCTCGAAGCCCGACTGCTGGGGCATCGTGACGTCGAGCAAGATGATATCGGCGTCGTGCTCGATCGCTTTCGAGACGGTTTCGCGCGGGTCGGCACAGACTGCCGTTTGATGACCGGCAGCCTCAAGCGCTCGTCGCAGAATATCGAGCAAATCGTGGTCGTCGTCGACCGCCAACACCTTCGCCATCACACACTCCCGCCGATCATGGTTTGCCCAAGCAGACTCGCCATCATACTGCGGCTCTTGATCCGTTCCTTGATGGTATGCCACCCCGTCGCCTGGAGCAATCGAATGCGAGCCGCGATACGCTCAACTCGTGCCTCACAATGCCCGCCATTCGGCATTCTTTCGCGTGCTCGCGCCTATCGCATCTCGCCAACCTGATTAGCAAAGGCCAAGGAAACCCGTACCGTCGGTACCTGGCGCTGTACCATCTTGCGTTGACACGCAAACCGTCCCCACGGAATACGACCGACGCCCGGTCTACCCGCCATGCTTGAAGCGCAACCCCCAACCCAACCGAGTCAATCGCCTGCCGGCTCCCGTCTACCCGGCCTGGGAGGCATTGGCATCTTGGTAGCAGCGGTTGCTGTCCTGTTGGCCCCGGTGATCTTCAATGGCCAGATCCTGTTGCCGATGGATCTTGCCGAACAAACTGAACCCTGGCGTAGCGCGGTAGGTGGCGTGCCCGGAATTCCTCACAACGCCATCATGAGCGATGCCCTGTGGGAAGCATTTCCGATGGCCGTTCAGGCGCAAAAACTGTGGCGGTCCGGCCTGCCGTTGTGGGACCCCACGGCATTGATCGGCATGCCTGCGTTGGCAGCCGGGAAGATGTACACCAATCCCGTGTTTCTGGCCCTGGCCACAGTGCTGACGCCGGAACAAGCCATGAGTTGGGCGGCCGTTCTCCATCTCTTGATCGCCGCTATCGGCACCTATCTTCTGTTGCGCGAACTCGGTACCTGCGTCGCGGCGGCGGTAATCGGGGCGCTCGCGTTCGCACTCAACGGCTACCTGCTCGTGTGGCTCAGCCTGACCTACTTTACCGGCACCATGATTTGGACGCCGTTGTTGTTCTGGGGCATCGAACGGGCACTACGCCGACGGGCACCCCGCTGGCTGGCGCTGGCCGCCGGTATCTTTGCGCTTCAAATTCTTGCCGGATTCGTTTTGTTCGCGGCCCACAGCGGCCTGTTGGTAGCACTCGTCTACGGCCCGCGCGCACTCGTTGCAGTCTGGCGTAGACGATCATTCGCTGCCGGTCACCGCCCAGCAACCTATGGCGCTCTCGCTGTCGTTGGTGGCGTGGCGCTGGCGGCCTTCCAGTTTGTACCTGCCATGGAACTCTTTCAGCACGCAGACCGCGCTGGCAAAGAGTACCAAACGGTCATGCCGGTGCACGAAATGCTCCGTGTCGTGGTCCCCGGCGTTACCGGCAACCCGCTCGCTGGAGGCACCTACGAAGGGGCTGTGAACTACCCGGAGACCACCCTCTACTTCGGACTCGTGCCATTGCTGTGCTTGTTCGCCGCCATCGTCACGGGACGCTGTACGGCGTTGGTCTTCGCAGGTTGCGGCTTGGTCTTCTGGTTGGCTGTTTACGGGGTGACGCCCTGCTTTCAGCTTGTCGACGCGATCACTCCCGGCTTTCGCGGCACATTCCCCGGGCGGGTGTTCTTCATTGTCGCCTTCTCTTGGTCCGTGGTCGCTGGTCTTGGTGCCGATTCGATCTTGCGCAGCCGAACCGGGCTCGACCGTGGCCACCATCGCGCCTTGCTTGGCGCCATCGCCGGTGGCTCGACGCTGCTCGTCGTGCTCCGTTTCACAAGGTCGTGGTGGTCGGGCGCCGGCTGGCCCTATCATCATCCTGAAACTGTCAAGACCGCGGCCTGCCTCTTGCTCACATGCATTCTCGTGCTGGCGCTTCGCTTCCTTCCCGGCGCCTCGCCGAACCTGATCGGCTTGCTTTTGATCGGACTCACCGCCGGTGATCTGATCTACGCACACGGCCGCTGGAACGGCTCCTTCGATGCCAGTGGGGTACTCCCCGAGACCACCAGCCTCACCAAGCTGCTCACGGGCGAGGGTGCTCCAGGCGACTCGGCGCCACCACGGCGCATCGCTGCGATCGGTCCTGACGAGGTGCTACCCGGCATGGCAGCCCAGGCCTTCGGCCTCTCCAACATCAGCGGCTACAGCTCCTGGATCCTCGAGCGCTACAGCCGCTACGCGACCCTCACAGGTACCCGCTTCAAGGCCGGCAACGCCAACCGTGTGCTGCTGACTGCCTGCTGCGACCGACTTCACGATGCCTTGGCGGTGGACCGTGTCTACGCCTCGGATCCGATCCCCCGGCTCGACGTAGCAGGTTCACTCTTGCTGGAGTTGGGCGCGGCACACCACGCCGGGCCCAGCGCACCCAACGTCAACTTTCCATGGCTGAGAGGGGGGCGGCGAGAATCGCTCTTTCAGCATGCACCTAGCCGGCTGACGTTTGCCCAAATCGATGCCACGGCCAGCCGGTTCACGGCCGCTCTGGGACTTGATTGGACACGCTGCCCGTCGACCGACGGCGTAGTATTCGAGGTCCGAGTTCGTACCGCCGACGGCAAGTCCGATTCGCGCTTCAAGTATCACCTGAAACCTGATCGGCGACGACGGCCGACCTGGCATCCGATCGATGTCGCGCTGCGGCCCCAAGACGGCCAACCCATCACCAGCATCGTGCTGATCACCCATCCCGGCCCCGCCAAACACGCGGGGTGCGACTGGGCGTTGTGGGGCCAGCCGAAGATTCACTTCGATCCTCCTGCTATTTCAGGGCTCCGGCGGATGGCCGGCAAGCCCAACCCCATCTACAAGAATCGAGAAGCCCTTCCCCGAGCCCGACTCGTTCACCATGTTATCTCGGTTCCGGCCGGGGACTTCGATGCGGTCGCCACGGCGCTCGACGACGAGGGGTTGGACCTGGCCAAGACCGCCGTAGTGGAAGGGACACTACCGAGTCCTTTGGGACCGGCAAACGCCCGCGACCAAGCCAATCTGATCTCCTTCGAACCCCATCGTCTCAGCGTTGAGGTCGAGACCCAGCATCCGGCTCTGCTCGTTCTCGCAGAAGCCTTCTACCCGGGCTGGCGGGCGCGGATCGATGGCATCGCTGCGCCGGTCATGCCAACCAACCTCAGCCTTCGAGGCGTGCCGATACCAGCCGGTCGCCACCAAGTAGTACTGATCTATCGGCCCACCTCGTTCTTGATCGGTTCAACAATCAGCATCGGAACGCTTCTCTTCCTGGTTGGTCTGTTGATCGCGACCCGGCCCCGGAAACGCAGGTGACACGGCTCGCGGGTCGGCGCACGGACATCGCCGCAATCGTGGTGCTGTTCGGTCTGGTGGCAGCAATGCTGGCGCCAGTGGTCTTTCGCGGTCAGGTGCTGCTGCCCGTCGACCTCCGCGACCAGTGGCAACCTTGGCACGCCGAATTGCGCCCCGAAGCAACGACACCTCACAACAGACTGATGAGCGATACCCTGTGGGAGGCCTACCCCATGGCGGTTCAGTCCCAACGCCTGTGGCGTTCAGGTTTGCCGTTTTGGGACCCGACAGCCATGACCGGCATGGCAGCTTGGGCTACGGGGAAGATGTACTCCAATCCGGTCTACGTCACCCTGGCCTTTGGGCTAAGCCCTGAACGCGCCATGAGCTGGTCGGCCGTGATTCATCTCCTGATTGCGGGACTGGGAATGTACCTGCTGCTGCGCGAGATCGGCACGGGAACGACCGCGGCACTCATCGGCGCCAGCGCATTCGCGTTCAACGGCTACCTCATCGTATGGCTGAGTCTGACCTACTTTGTCGGCACCATGGTCTGGACCCCGCTGCTGTTCTTTTGCATCGAACGCGCGCTGCGTCGTCATGAGGCTCGTTGGCTTGCTGGCGCGGCCGGTGTGTTCGCCGTCCAAATACTGGCGGGTTTCGTGCTTTTCGCCGCGCATAGCGGGCTGCTGGTGGCGTTGGTCTATGGTCTGCGGGCGGGCGAGCGGTGTTGGCGCAAACGCTCCCTTACGATCGGCGTCCAACCGGCGATGTACGGCGCTTTGGCCATTGTGGGGGGCGTCGCACTCGCGGCTTTCCAATTCCTGCCAACGGTGGAGTTGTTCCAGTTGACGGGTCGCAGCGAGCGACAGTTTTCCGAAGTGTTGCCCCCCCATGAAATGGTCCGCCTCGTCGTCCCTGGGATCGCGGGCACCCCCCTCGATGGTGAAGCGTACAAAGGCGCTATCAACTACTCCGAGGCGACGCTGTACTTCGGCGTCATCCCATTGATCTGCATGCTGGCCGCCTTGTTTGGCACGGCGGGATCACGGCGCCGCGCGGCTTTGGTCTTCTTCGGCATCGGTTTGGTGTTCTGGTTGGCCGTCTATGGGCTGGCGCCATTTTACCAGACGGTCCAGACCATCACGCCTGGGTTTCGCGCTACCTTCGCCGGCAGGGTCTTTTTCATTGTCGCGTTTTGCTGGTCGGTCGTGGCAGGACTGGGTGCAGACGCACTGCTGCGTCCCTCCACAGGTCGAAACCGTGGGTGGTGGGCTGCCTTGGCATTGGCGGGCGCATTGTTGGCAATCCTCCGGTACCTCGAATCATGGTGGACCACCGAGGACTTTCCATTGGTCTATCCCAACAACATCGGCATGGCAACGATCTATCTCCTCGTCGGCGGCGCAGCGGTTCTGTTGCTACGGGTACCCAGGGTGCCCAGGCGCGCCATCGGACTCACGCTCTTGGCACTTACCGCTACCGACTTGCTTTCGACCCACGCAAAATGGAACACCACATCGGCTCCAGGTTCCGTCTTGCCCCTCACCCCCAATCTGAAACGCTTGACCCAATCAAGACCCCACGAAGACCCGACCCTTCCCAAGCGGATCGCCGCCATTCATGGCGCCCGCATGCTCCCGGGCATGTCAGCACAGGCCTATGGGCTGTCGAACGTCGGCGGCTACAGCTCTTGGATCATGGAGCGATACAGCCGCTACATGACATTGACCCGAAAACGCGCCAAGCCCTACCAGATGAATCGCATCTCGTTGGGCCTGTGCTGCGGTCCACTACTGGATGCGCTCGCCGTGGACTGGGTATACGCGGCACCCAACATCCAGCGACTCGACCTCGAAGGCCTTCTCCTCGATCAACTCGACGATGCCCGACAAGCGGGAACCTCCTCACCGACAGCCCTACGCCTACGCCTCGATGGCCGGGCCCGGCGATCATTGATCCTCGCTGCACCCGATCGCATATCGTTCCCGCTCGATCCAACGACACCCCAACGCCTGACCGCGGCAATCGGTCTTGATTGGAATCGATGCCCAGCGACCGACGGCGTGCGGTTCAAGGTCCGTGTCCAGGCACGAGATGGGCAGGATAGCGTCCGCTTTGATCATCTGATGGTTCCACGTTACTCAGAACCACCGGCCTGGGTCGAGGAGGTAGAGATGTACTTCCGCCCCACGTCATTCGTCGTCGGCAGCGTGATCAGCGCCTCCACCTTGGCAGCGCTCATCGGGTTGCTGTTGATCGATCAACGACGGCGCCGTCAGGGACCGGTATCGAAAGCTCGATTATCCAAGATTGGCTGGAATTGCGTACCGAGCGGGTTGGTATAGGTCTTCACCGTGTCGGTCAGCGTATCGGTCACTTCCAGCTCGACTTCGACATTGGTGAGACCGCCAGCGAAGACCCAGAACCGGTTGAACGGCGTGGCGCACGCATCGGGCCGGCGAGCTCTTCGCGACTGGCAGCGAGGCGTTGACCACCCAACGCGCCAATGGGGCACCCAAAAGTTCCCGCCAAGCCCTTCACACCGTGTTCAGCCGTCATCTCCTTGCGCGACTCGAAGACATCGACGCCCACCTCAGGGATCTGCTGGCCTTCTTGCCTACTTGGCAACGTGGCCTCGATCAACGCCGAGCGCTGCTCTTGCACGCGCCGGCACTACCAACGTCAACGTAATCCATACCGTCTCCGATAACGACGCCTGCGCCAGTGATCGCGCATCCAGCCAAGACATTTCCCATTCACTATATCGTAGATCTTCCAATCGAATTAGCGGTTTCCGCTTCCCCCTGCCTGCTCTCGATCGCCGACCGTGCGACCCCGCTCGTTACCCAGAAGCATTCGAAGGAGCCATTTGATGCGTCGATTCACAGGATGTTGCCTGTTCATTCTTTTGCTGGCCGTCAGCTCGTCGGCCCATGGCCAGACAATCGAGCAGAGTCGAGGCGTTGACGCGCGCGTCGACTATGCCTCCTTGACCCAATTTGGCCCTTGGGATGACCGCAACTACCAGCTGAACCAAGCTGATCTCGAGCTGCTCGCCGGTAACGAGGCTGAGCAACGGGTCGCGGTCCCCGCGTTCTACCGCGTTCAGCTGCGCCGCGAGTTCAAAGACATGCTGCGAACCGGGGATGTCCAGTACCCGCGCAGCTCGCTCCCCCGCTTTCTCGTCGAGTACGGCGGCTACCAGGTCGAAGGCAAGCTCTACCGTGCCGCCAACATGGTTGACGGCAACTGGGAACTCCTTCCGGGCGAGCAAGGCATCGATCCCAAGAGCTTCGACGCGACGAAAGCCCTGGAAGGCGAGGTCATCGTCAATGGTCCGGGCGCGGCAGCCGAATCGGCAATCGCGATCAACCCGGTGAATCCAGATCAAGTAATCGCGGGCGCCAACGGCCCCGGCTCGGGCCAGAGGATGTTCTATTCGGACGATGGCGGCGAGACCTGGCAAACCTCGGCAAACTCCGGCGCACTGCCACTGGGCGGCACGTGCTGCGACCCAACGATCGATTGGTCGTCCGACGGCACCAAAGCGTATACCGCGACCCTCGGATCGGGTGTCTTCGTCTACCGTTCCGCCGATGGTGGCCAGACGTGGACAGACTTCGAGACCATTACCCCGGGTGACCCGCGCCGCGAACTCGGCGGCGGCGTGGACAAAGAATACCTCCATGTCGACAGGTACCCCACCTCGCCCAACCTCGACAACATCTACCTCTCATGGCATCAGGGCAATGTGTTGCGGGTTGCGAACTCCACCGATTTCGGCGACACCTGGACCACCCATGTGTTCTCGAGCGCCAACGACAAACGTGGCATCGGCTCGGATCTGACCACCGACAAGCAGGGCAACGTCTACCACTTCTGGCCCGCGACCAACAGCCAAAAGATCTGGCTGGCCAAGTCCACGGACGGCGGCATGAATTGGGCACCTGAAGTCGAAGTCGCGTCCACACTGGGCGCCTTTGACTTCCCGATCCCCTCGATGAACTCCCGTCGCGTGTTCATTTACAACGCGGCAGCCACCGACTTTTCCGACGGCCCGTTCGCCAACAGCATCTACGCTTCTTGGACCGACAACACGGGTCCGGATAGCGGCAACGCTGCTAACAACCACGCGCGCATCCAGGTGGCCTACTCCCGCGATGGCGGCGCTACCTGGGCGATCACCAACCCGCACGCGACTGCCGACTCGAACACCGTCGATCGCTGGCACCAGTGGATCGGCGTGGGCCCGGACGGCACTGTCTACGCGGGCTTCTACGACACCCGCAACTCGACCGGCCGTTCCGGCGTCGACTTTTACGTCGCGCGCTCGATGGATGGTGCCCAAACCTGGTCGGCCCCCGAGCGCCTGACATCGGTCACCTCTCAGAGCTTGACTGGCTTTCAGTTCGGCGACTACAACGGCCTCGACATTCAAATGGATCAACTGATTACCATCTTCACCGACAGCCGCGATGAAAATGGCGGCGCGGCGGTGACCGCCGATGTCTATTCGGCGGGATTCATCACCACGCCGCCAATCTTCGCTGACGGCTTCGAGTCCGGCGACACATCCGCTTGGGACATCACCGAACCATGATCGTCGCGCACGCCGCCTTCAATCCACAGGAGAAAGCCTTGAAACGCAGCACGCTAATCCTCCTTGCCTTTGCCTTGCTGGTGTCATCTGGTGCCGCCCTGGCCCAAGTTCCAATCCAACAAAGCCGCGGTGGCGACGCCCGAGTCGACTACACTTCCCTTGCCCAATTCGGTCCGTGGGATGATCGCAACTACGAACTCACACGCGAAGACCTGGCCTTGCTCGCCGACAACGAGGCCGATCTGAACGTCGCCGTACCGGCCTTTTACCGCGTACAGATGCGGCGCGAGATTCCGGAAATGCTGCGTGAAGGCCGCGTTCAGTACCCGCACAGCTCTCTGCCGATGTTCAAAGCGCGCCATGGTGGTTTTGTGCTGAATGGTCGGGTATACAACGACCTCGAGTTCGATCGCGCGACGGCGACGTGGTCGATCATGGAAGGTGACGCCGGTATCGACAAAAAGGACTTCCAACGCGCGCTCGAGGGCGAAGCGATGGTCAACTCGTTTGGCACCGCCGCCGAGTCGGCGGTCTCGATCAACCACGTGACCCCCAACTTGGTCATCGCGGGCGCCAACGGCCCCTCGGCCGGCCAGACCATGTTCTGGTCGAATGACGGTGGCGAAACCTGGACGCAAGCCGCTGCGCTGCCACTCGGCGGTACCTGCTGCGATCCGACCGTCGCCTGGTCGTCGGACGGCGCCAAGGGCTACACCGCCACGCTGGGCTCGGGCGTCTTCGTGTACCGAACGGCCGATGGCGGCCAAACGTGGACCGATTTCGATACCGAGCCGGGCAACGATCCACGCCGTGAGTTGGGCAGCGGTGTCGACAAGGAGATCATCCACGTTGACACGTTCCTGGCCTCGCCCTTTGTCGACCACGTCTACCTGACCTGGCATCAGGGCAACGTGCTGCGGGTCGCCACTTCGACCGACTTCGGCAACAACTGGACCACCCACATCGAATCGAGTGCCACGGCCAGCCGCGGCATCGGGAGCGACGTCGCCACCGACAAGAACGGCCACGCCTACCACTTCTGGCCGGCCTTCAGCAGCCGGACCATCCGGATGTCCAAGTCCACCGACGGCGGCGCCAACTGGGGGGCCGACGTCTCGATCGCCACCACCGAAGGTAGCTTCATCTTTCCGATCCCCTCGATCGAGACGCGCGAAGCCTTCATCTACGTATCAGCCGACACCGATCGTACCAACGGCACCTATGCCAACAGCATCTATGCTGCTTGGACGGATTCAACGGCGCCCACCACCGGCTCCGCAGCCAACAACCACGCCCGGATCCAGGTTGCCTACTCGCGCGACGCTGGCGCCACGTGGACAGTCACAACGCCCCATTCAACCGCCGACGCCAACACCGTCGACCGCTGGCACCAATGGCTCGGCGTAGGACCCGACGGCACCGTGTACTGTGCCTACTACGACACCCGCAACTCCACGGGTCGCACGGGTGTCGACTTCTATGTTGCGACGTCGACCGACGGTGCCCAGACGTGGTCGGCGCCCCAACGGCTTACGGCCGAGACCTCACCAAACCTGGCGGGCGGCTTCGAGTTTGGCGACTACAACGGCATGGACGTGCAGATGAACCAGTTCATCGCCATCTTCACCGACAGCCGCACCAGCGACGGCAGTTCCTCGGCCGATGTCTACACCGCGGGCTTCTTGACGGTGCCACCGCTGTTCACCGACGGCTTCGAGTCCGGCGACACGTCAGCTTGGGACCTCATGTTCCCCTAACCACGAATAGGGTCTTGTTTCGAGAACGGCGGATTGCGATGCATCGCAATCCGCCGTTTCTCATAAGGGCGATCAGTCGCTGTCGCCATCCGAATCGCTACCGCTATCCGAGTCGCTGTCGCTGTCATCATCCTCCGCCGAGGCGATCAGCCGGAACATGTAGTTGAACGCCGGATCTTGGCTGAAACTTCCACCCGCATCCGTTGACAGATACGAGCGCCCCAAGATGCCATTCGTTTGCCCTGCGTCGAGCCCGATGAATGGCGGCCTACCGCTGGTGGGCGCGAAGTCGTCGGGAAGCTGGAGCACGAGAAAGAACGCCTCCGCGCCATCATCGAACGCCCGCGCGACATCCCGGCTCAGCATGTCTGGCCGGCTAAAGAAGAGCGGCGAAAAGTCGCGCCACTACGACCGTACATCACCGGGCCTCTTCGGGGCGGCGGTCGAGATAGGCGATCCGCTGATGACTCATGTCGATCACGATGATGAAGCGGGTCAGCAAGTCCGTTCCGATCAGGCCGTCGACCGAACGATCGGCCGCGGCTCCGTGACCATCGGTCACGAAGTCGGCGGCAATGTTTCTAAAACGCTTGCCACCCCACTCAACCCAACCCAGCTTGCCTCGCTGGGTTTCGACTCCCCCACCGAGACCACCGATGGTCGCTGGCTGTGTTAGACGTTCGCGCAGAAGATCCCAGCGCACCACCGCCCTAGGGCCAATAATCATGCCACCGGGATTGCCGGTATCAATCGCGAAGGTCCCTTCCATGCCTTCGACCAACATGCGTACCGCAGGCTTGCCGTGTTCGGTCTCGAGGGTACGCCATCGACCGTAGGGAAGCACGTACGACGCCGGATCATGCAGGGCCATACGGGACCGAACTTGGTCGTAGACCAACACACAGCGGGCGAGCACATCCATCCCCAGCACGCCGGCCGGTGGCTCACCGACGCCGAGGTTCAACCGCTCCAAATCCGTCGCCACCACCGGCAGCGACGCCACCTCCAGGCCGCCCAGCTCCAAA
Organism: Candidatus Multivoradales bacterium; assembly: GCA_965250305.1. Lineage (GTDB taxonomy): Bacteria > Acidobacteriota > Thermoanaerobaculia > Multivoradales > J023 > J023. Next base: position 295,835 of record CBDFNS010000021.1, read on the forward strand.
CGGTCAATCCGCAACAGCGCCTGTTGTGTGCGCCCACCAATGCCCATCCCCCTCGCCGTACCGATGCGTGTCAGCCGTAGACGCCGGGCCCAATCGCGGTTGATGAAAGTACGGGCTGTACCGGTGTCGACCGCGAACCACCCGAGTGTCTCGCCTTCGACCCGGGGCCTGACGAAGTGGTGTCCCCATTTCCCACGCCGCATCTCGAGCAAGATCGGGGCTTCTGGGAACCGAACCGACATGCCCGAATGTCGATCACCGGTTGGCCCTGATTCGGCCCGCATCATGCCACCATCCCAGATGGCGGCCACAACTACCAGCATCAGAGCGCACGTCCCGATTTGAAGCCTGAAACCGCGTGGACGTTGGTCGATCATCAACGCATTGTACGCGGAGGTATCGCCCTTGCTCCACGCGGCCGGAACGGCCTACGCGCAACCGCAGGCAACCCCGAGTGCTCGGCAAACCGCCCGCATTTCTTCTGGGCCGACCGTGCCGACGAAACCGCGAAGCTGCGCTTGCCTTACGGTGAAGAGGTTGCACAGGTTGACGCACGAAACTTCCTTGAGTCCTTCCGTGACGCCCAGCGCCACTTCGGTTGGAGAACCGCGGAGCGTCGAGGTAACTGCGGCGACCGTCACCGTGTGAAGCACTGAGATCAACGCGGGTCGACTTAATACCAAGACCGGGCGTCGCTTGTCTGGTCGCGGAATGTCGAGCAACCAGATCTCACCCCGATTCACCCTTCCGGCCATGTCTGACCATCGATCAAGGGCTCTATCCCGCTCAAAAGCGTATCGGCTTCACCCGCGTACGCCTGCGCGATGCGCGCATCTGTCTCGCGTCGATCCCTGGCTGCTAGGTAGAGCCGAATCGCAGCGCGAATGAAGGCCGATCGCCCTTTCTCCTTGACTTCTGGATCGGCATCCAGCTGACGGAGGAGGTTGGTATCCATCGAGATCTGTACCGGCTTGGTTGACATGTTGGCATTGTGCCATAAGATCTTATTGGCTAATAAACACAACCACCATTCGAGCTCGCTGCGCAGATCATCGGCGATCATCTGTTGGCCGAGAATCACATTGTCGTATTCAAACCGATTCGAGCTCAGGTCAAAGAGGCATTCCTGCTGAGCACAGTCGGTGCAACATCGTGGGCCGTCCTGATACCGCACGCGAAACCACCGATCGTCATCCAGATACCCGGCCCAGAATCGCGCTTACCGTCCTTTCCGATGCGGCAAGTGCTTCTTCGATATGACCAGACCCACCGCTTGTCTCACAGGAACAGAAATGAAGGCGACCTCCAAAGTAGGCTTGGGCAAAGGCGGCGTGACCAAACAGGCCGTAGTCGGTTCGCCTCGAAACGTCGGCCGGTGACGTGTGACGTTCGCGGCTCCAGTCCTGCCGCAGGACCTCCCGAGGGTGCGCAGCTTCGGGTCCGAACAGCCGAACCAGCTGCGCTAGGATCGGCTCGGGCTCGGGTGCTGGTTGGCCTGGGGAGTTTAGGGCGGTGAATCCAAACAACGCCGCAGGGGTGCCGTGCAGACCGCAGTGATCGTGAATTTCATTGAGCGGACCGCTTTGTGAGACCGCCGTCCCCGCCCATCCCGCCGATCGCCAGAAAGGGCTCTCGTACAACACCACCGTCTTGACGATGTTTCCCATCCACACAGGCATGACAGCAGCGCGCCGAACCAGGTCGTCGGGCAGCGCGGGCGAGAACGCGATCTGGCCCAAGGCCAGCGCCGGTGCCACGGCCAGCACAACGTGGCACGCATCAACCGCAGGCTGATCGTCAAACTCGACCCGCAAGCCACCGTTCCCTTGCACACGGATCCCCTGGACCTCGCTCGCCAGCCGAACCGTACCGGGCTCGAGCCGTTGAAGCAGCCCATCGGTGATAGCGGCAGTGCCGCCGCCAATCCGCAACGAAGGCGTGCTCTGGTCGATTCCCGGAATCACCTGCGGCCCTCGAGGTCCATCGAACAGCATCGCACCATCGTCGAAGTGGCGATACGTCGTCAATCCGAGTTCGGAGACCAGCGACATCACCTGCCGCTCCCCAGGCCAAATCCACGTCGCGCCCAAATCAACCGGCGCCTCGGCCGTCTCGGGCAAGGCGGAGAGCAAGCGCCCACCGACCCGGTTGCGCGCTTCACACACGATGACCGACTTGCCGGCGCGCGCCAAGCGCCACGCGGTGTGTAGGCCCGAAACCCCAGCACCAACCACCACAACGTCGAACGACACGGCGTTAGCGATCAAGGTGCTCATGACTCCGAGCGGGCCGAGGGGCCTTACCTCGGAGACACGCGGCGGCGGTAGGTGGGATCGGCATAGGCATCTTGGCGCGTGGACATGCGTTTCTCGCTGGCGCCCGCATCGCAAAAGCGCATACGCCAACGTCTCCCAGCATCATGACGCGGTGGTGGACACCATCGCCAAGATCTGATTCGTCGTCGCACTGAACCGCTCAATGCCACCGTCCGCACGAGCGACGAGCATACCCCCTTCGAGGACGGCAAAAATCACCTTGGCCAACGCCGTGGCATCACCGGCAAACGTCATCGTCCCGTCGTCCACACTCCGGTCGAGGATCCGAACCAAGGCGGCTTCGTTGGCACGGTAGAACCGGCGCAGACGCGCTGCGGCCTGTGGCTCGAGCGTCGCGATCTCGGCACCCAACATGCCGCACGCACAAACCTTGCCGCCGTCGTCGTCCCGCAAGGTCGCCGCAAAAGCTTCGCTCATGAACGTGCCATAAACTGGTGTCTCGACGACCGCTGGCGCGACCGCGTTGATTCGAATTTTCGAATCGGCGAACTCGAGGGCGAGATTCTTGACCAATTGATGGACGCCAGCGTTGGCGGCGGAATAGGCCGCGGACGGCGTGACGCCGATCGCCTGCAAGGCCCATTTTATCTACCAACTAGTAGGTAGTCAATCGACCTTGCCGTTCGCGACGCCATCGCCAACGCGCCGAAAGACGCCAACGCGCGGGAGCGCTTGGCGTGGCTACTGACCCTGCAGGGCCGACGCGACGAGGCGCACACCGCCATCAACCGAGCACGGGTCTTGGCACCGGACGATCCTTTGGTGGCAGCGGCGCAGCGCGAATCGCGTTCTTTCTGGACGATATCGAGGAATCCCTTGCTGCCGCGCGGCATGAGAAGATCGCTCGGACTGGCATCAACCGCGGCGATCGCTGCCATCCCGCCCGATCACACCGACGAGACCTCGAGGAAACCGCCATGGACCGCATCCGCTGGGGCGTGCTCGGCCCTGGAAACATCGCCCAGTCCTTCGTGCGTGGCCTCGCGGCTCTCGACGATCACCGGCTGGTGGCCGCTGGCTCGCGCGACGCGAGCAGGGCCCAGGCCTTCGTCGATCGCTTCGGCACCAGAGCCGGCGGCGGCACCGGCTACGGCAGCTATACCGAACTGGTCGAAGCGCCGGAGGTCGAAGCGGTCTACGTCGCGACCCCCCATACGTTTCACTGCGAGCACGCAATCCTCGCCTTACGCGCCGGCAAGGCGGTGCTGTGCGAGAAGCCGCTGTGCGTCAATCGCCGCCAGGGCGAGGCTCTGGTGGCGGCCAGTGCCGAGAGCGACAGCTTCTTGATGGAAGCGATGTGGACTCGCTTCCTGCCGGCCGTTGATCAGGCCATGACCTGGATCGAGGACGGCGCCATCGGTAAGGTGCGCATGCTGAGCTGTGACTTCGGCTTTCGCTGCGCCTGGCGTCCCGAGAGCCGGTTGCTCGACCCCGCGCTGGGCGGCGGCGCTTTGCTGGACGTCGGGGTCTACACTGTGGCCCTGGCCAGCCTGCTCTTCGGTCACGAGCCGGTGGCGCTCAGCGCCCAGGGCCACATCGGTGCAACCGGTGTGGACGAGCAGTGCGCCTTGCTGCTGCGCTACGCCGGTGGCGAGTTGGCGGTGCTCCGCAGCGCGATCCGCACCGCTTCCCCGTGTCTAGCACGCATCGAGGGTACCGACGGTTGCATCATCCTTCCCACCTTCTGGCGCGCCAGCGCCGCCACCCTCGAGCGGGTCGGCAAGAAGGCGGTAACGGTGCGGGCACCGTTCGCCGGCAATGGCTACGAGTATCAGGCGGCGGAAGTCGCGCGCTGCCTGCGCGCCGGTCTGCGAGAGTCGCCGCGCATGAGCCACGCCGAGAGCCTCGGCATCCTCGGCATCATGGACCGGGCCCGCGCCGAAATGGGCCTTCAGTATCTCTGTGAAGCGGGAGACGCAGGTTGAGGACGGTCACCGTCACCGGCAGCCCCCGGCCCGCGTCACGCATTGCCCTCGGCACCATGATCGTCAATCGCACCAATCGCGCGCGCAGCTTCGCCCTGCTTGACGCCGCGCTCGAGAGCGGCATCACCACGCTCGACCTGGCCCACGCCTACGGCGGCGGCGACAGCGAGCGCTGCGTGGGTGAATGGCTCAGTGCGCGCGGCCATCGCGACCGGGTCACGTTGCTCACCAAGGGCTGTCACCCCAAGCGCGGCACCGAGCGGGTCACGCCCCGCGACCTGAGCGCGGACCTGACGGAATCGCTGGCGCGCCTCGGCGTCGAGAGCATCGACATCTACCTGCTGCATCGAGACGATCCTAAGTGTCCTGTTGGTCCGCTCGTCGAATGCTTGAACGAGCATCGCTCGGCGGGCCGGATCGGTGCCTTCGGCGGCTCCAACTGGAGCCACCAGCGCATCGCCGAAGCCAACGCCTATGCCGCCGACCACGGTCTTGAGCCTTTCACCGCTTCCAGCCCTCACTTCTCGCTGGCCGAGCAGATCGACGATCCTTGGGGGCCAGGCTGCGTGAGCATCGCCGGTCCGGACCAGCGCGCGGCCCGCAACTGGTACGCCGGCCAGGACGTGCGCCTGTTCGGCTACAGCTCGCTGGCACGCGGCCTCTTTTCCGGGCGCCTCACGCGTGATGACCTGTCGATCGCCGACCACGCCTGTCGGAAGGCCTACTGCCACGAGGTCAACTTCGGTCGCCTCGATCGCACGCGCGAGCTGGCAGCCGACCGGGGTCTGAGCGTGGCCCAAATCGCCATGGCCTGGTTGCTCAGCCACCCACTCGACGTGGTGGCCTGTTGCGGCGCCGCCAACACCACGGAGATCGCTGAGATGGTGGCCGCGAGCGAGGTGCGTCTGAGCGCGGCAGAGATGGACTGGCTGGATCTAGCGCGGTGAGTTGGAAGTTCGTGCCGTATCTCGCGGCCCTTTTGGGCCTTGGCTTCGTTGCTCCTTCGCGAAATAGCCCCGCTCCAAAATGCCCCAAACGAGCCGCGAGAGTATTCAGATTTCTGCGAGGTCGATGATCTCGATCTTGGGCGCGAATCGCCGGAGAAAGCCCGCGGTCCGCACCTGAACGGTGCGACCGAGGCCTACTGCCGCCGCGTGTTCGGTCGAGGCGGCTGGGGCTTGCCGAGCTGATACTGCGCGGGCCACGGCTGCGCATAGTAGCCGTAGTGCCCCGCCGCATGCAACGTCAGGTAGGCGTCGTGCAAGTGCGGCCGCGCCATGGCGGCCAAATCGGCCCGCCCGGCCGCGACCACCGTATTGGCGTGATCGGCGCCGGTGATCGCACCGACTGCCATGACCGGCACGCCAGCTTCATGGCGAATTTTGTCGGCGAAGGGCACTTGGTACATCCGGCCCCATTCCGGCCTCGACTCCGGAGCGTTGCCGCCCGACGACACGTCGATTAGGTCGCAGCCGGCCCGGTGGAGCGCACGGCTGATCGCCACCGCCTCCTCCAGCGTGGTGCCGCTCCCGTCCGCCATCCAGTCGCTGGCCGAAATGCGGACCGACATGGGCTTCTCCACCGGCCACACGGCCCGCACGGCGTGAAAGACTTCGAGTGGATAGCGGATTCGGTTCTCGAAGCTGCCACCGTAGTCGTCGGTACGCCGGTTGGCAAGGGGCGATAGGAAGCTCGAAAGCAAGTAGCCGTGGGCCATGTGCAGCTCGATCAGATCGAAACCTGCTGCGTCGGCCCGGTGTGCGGCGGCGACGAAGGCGGTGGTTATCCGCCCCATGTCATCGCCGTCCATCGCCTTGGGCGTGGGCCAGTGCGCCCCATATGGAAGGGCCGACGGCCCCATCGTCGGCCACGCGCCTTCACCGGCAGCCATTGGTTGATCTTCGCTTCCGGGTTCCCAAGGCAAATGGCACGACGCCTTGCGCCCGGCATGGGCGAGTTGGATGCCGATCTTGGCGCCGGATCGCGCGTGCACAAAGCCGACGATGTTCTTCCACGCGCCTTCTTGCGCGTCGTTGTACAGACCGGCGCAGCCGTGGGTGATCCGCCCGTCGGGGGACACATCGGTCATCTCCGTCATGATCAATCCGGCACCACCAATCGCGCGACTGCCGTAGTGCACCAGATGCCAGTCATCGGGCAGCCCATCGACGGCGGAGTACTGGCACATCGGGCTCATCACAATCCGGTTGGCCAGAACCATCTCGCGAAGGCGCATCGGCATGAACGCTGGCGGCGGTGTGGCACCGGTGTCCGGGTCGTCGGGTCGCGTCGCTTCGGCGTTGATCTGGGCACGAAACCAGCCATCGACTCTACCCACCAATGCGGGGTCTCGCTCCTTCAGGTTCTCGTAGGTGATGCGTTTGGAGCGGGTCATCAGGTTGAACGACAACTGCACGGGATCCTGACCCATGTAGCGACCACTGTTCTCGAACCACTCGAGACTGGTTTGTGCTGCCTTCTGCAACTTGATCGCGTCGACCCACCGGCGTTTCTCGTAGTCGGCGAGCACAGCCGGAATGTCGTTGCAACCGAGGCGCGTGAACGACTCGGCGAGTACCATCGCGTCTTCCATCGCCATCTTGGTGCCCGAACCAATCGAGAAATGCGCGGTATGGGCGGCATCGCCGAGCAAGACGATGCTGCTGGTCTCGTCACACCGATACCAGGTGTCACATTTGACCGTGGGAAACGCGCGCCAGATGGACCGATTACTGAGTAGACGGTGGCCATCGAGATGCTCGGCGAACAGCACCTCACAGAAGGCAACGGTCTGCTCTTCGGTGGCTTGGTCGAGTCCCGCCCGCCGCCAGACGTCTTCGTGGCATTCAACGATCCACGTTGCCAGGCCGTCTTCAAAAGGGTAGGCATGTGCCTGAAAAAGACCGTGCTCGCTCTCGGTGAAAATGAAGGTAAAGGCATCGAGCGGCTTGTCGGTTCCGAGCCAAGTAAATCGGCAATGGCGCCAGTCGAGGTGGGGCACAAAATGAGCCTCGTAGCGGGCGCGAATAAAGCTGTTGATGCCGTCGACTCCGAGCACGAGATCCGCTTCGTCGAGGATTTCGTCGAGCTGCGCCTCGTCGACCTCGTGCTGAAACCTCAGCTCGACCTCCAAGTCACGGCAGCGCTGATGAAAAATCTGCAACAACCGCTTGCGTGACATCGCGGCGAAACCATGGCCAGTCGATACCGTCTTGGTGCCCCGGTAAAAAGTCTCGATGTCATCCCATCGGCGAAAACCGGCCGTGATCTCGGCAAAGCTCTCGGGATCGGCTGCGGCAAACCCATCGAGGGTCTCGTCCGAAAACACGACCCCCCAGCCGAAGGTGTCATCGGGCCGATTGCGTTCCAACACCGTAACCTCGGTGTCCGGGAAGGCCTGACGAATCAGGATGGCGAAGTACAAACCGGCTGGGCCACCGCCCACACTAACGACCTTCATGCGCTGGATGCTCCAGAATACCGCGCGGCCTCGAGCGGCAGGCGGTACGCCAGTCTACCCCGCCTTGGGGCCGCGCGACGTCGCTGGTCGTGGTAGAACGCGACCATGCGCCGGGCCGATCGTCTCTTCAAGCTCATTGAGATCCTGCGCCGTCGCCGGACCAGCATGACGGGCGCCGCCCTTGCGCATGGACAATCTCGAAGCGCTCGACGACCACTTCGCTCCGCTCCCCGGCCGCACCCTCGAGGACTTCGTTTGCGGTTTCCGCCAAACGCGCGCTACAGGGGAATCGTGACTCGAGGCGTCAAACCCCTGTAGATGGCTCCAAGAGATCACTGCGCACAAAGACCGAATCGATGTAGCCAAACGCGATGCCGTTCCCCTCGGCCTGGTGGCGCACTACCGTGTACCACTGCCCCAGGTAGGCGAAAAGCTCGGCGTAGTAGCGCTCAATATCGGGATCGCCGGGAAAGCGGGCAAAGTAACGGACATTGGGATTGCCCCCCATCCAGTCATGAAACTCCACGGATATTTGACGCGCCACGGGTCCGGGCCAAGATTCGAGAATCTCTTCTGACGCGTGAGACCACCCAACGGCATCCGAGTCGCACGCGGGCGAACGACCCAGATGCCAAACCGGCTTCGGTTTGTTCTGTCCTGTCAGGGTGATCAGTCGATCAGGGGGCGGCGCGTTAGCGCGTGATCGTCACCTTGTTGTTGAATCCATCGCCGCTAATCGTTCCATCAATGGTATTCGGTCCGGTCCACTGGCCCGAGAACTTGATGGTCTTACCATCGGACGAACCGGAAGCGGCAACGTTCGGCGGATTATTGGTACCCGTGAGTGGAAACGACGAGCCCAAGGCACTGATCGTGCCGGTCACGGCGTCTGACGGTGGCTTTTGGTTGAGGTCCATGGTGAACTTCACACCAAACAACTCACCTGTCCAATCGCCCGTGATATTGTCCTGAGGATCGGCGGCACTAAAGAAGTCGGCAATGCGACCTTCGGCAATACGACGTCCGATGTAGTCCTCGCTGTGCTGGTCTACATGCAATTCCTCACCCTTGAGGCTCGCACAGCCGCTACCACACCAGCTGCCGTTGGCACCGTGAGCGGTGTAGCGAAACGCGACCCGATCGCCATGATCTTGGACCTCGTCGAGCTCGTACTTCAGGTTCGCGGACCGCCGCCGGCGAGTCGCAATCGAGCGCTCGATTGCATTGCCTTGAGCACTTCGCAAGTTCGTGGCCTGGCCTGAATTGACTTCCTCTACCAGCCTCTTCAAGTGTTCTACTGCTGACATGGTGCGCTCCTTACGCTATTCAGCGCCGTTCAAAGACTACTGACGAAAAACCTTGTTAGCCACAGTGCCATATCCAACACCATCGCGTCAATACTCGTGCGGGAGAATCAATCCAACAAATTTCATAGATGCCCCCACGGCGAAGCAAGTTCGAGCCGCCCCTTCCGACGCACGTATATCTCATCATCGACATATAAAATTCCACGACGACCATTCTCCGCACCGTAGTTGCCGGGGTTGACGTCGAGCACCAAGCGACGTCTGATCAATGTGGAGAGAATCTTGAGGAGCACGCGGACACGACCACCTACGTAGTCCAAGCCACGAAGCTCGGAAACCAGGCGCAGTTTGGGTGTGCAGTTGCACAACCAGCACTCGGAACCATCGAACACCACGAACCACTGCTTCTCGGGATGCGCAACGCCCACTGCCTGATCGAACTGGCGGTTGGCGGTAACTGCGGTGAGCAGCGAATGGAAGTCACGCACTTTGCGGTCCGAATGTGCCTTCAACAACCAGCGCCCGACGGCAAGCAGACGCAAGTCTCGATCAACGTCTCCGGATGACAGCCGGAATGGCCGAGCCTCCGGATGAGTAAGCAGGGTAAAGATCTCATCACGCGTTTGGGGCCCCGCAGCGTCGCAGAGAACAGCTGACCGGGCCAATGGCATCGGGAAATGAGGGCGCTCGATCACCGTTTGAGGTGCTCCGCGAGTATCCGCATGTCGAACCAATCGGGCAGCTCGTTTCGCCAGGAAGGTAGCCGGCGGACCCTTACCGGCTCGGGCAAAGGATCGACCCACCCGGAAAGCGTCTCGGGCCCCGTCCATTTCCCCTCGAAACGGAACGAGCCATCAGCAGAGGACATCCTGACCGTTGGGTGGGCGATGCTCCCCGCGACGTCAACGCGGCGACCAACCGTTTCGAGCACGCCGGTGAACTCGGCCCCATCGGCCTGCTCGAGAAGCAAGTAGAACGGCAACTCGTACGTCTGGCCGAACCAGGTACCGCCAACGGAATCCGAATGCATCTGAACGGCCTGGCCGAGTTGCAGTCGCCATGCCCATGGGTCTTCATAGAGGTCGACCTCGATACACTCCCCAGCCCGTACCCGCACCAAGCACCGGCCAGGCCACGTAATCGAGCCAAGCTCTGCCGCCTCGCCAACGGCGCGATACAACGCTCCGATCTTCTCGCCGTCCTCGCGCACGGTATGGGCGGACCGGCGTACCTGATCGAACGAAAGCCGAAGCATGCGCGCTGGCGCTGCCAGGGCGCGTGCAACCGCCGGTGGGTACCGGGCCTCGAGCTCGGCCGGCTCCCCGCTGTCGACCGCACCGAGAAGCTCGCCAACCAAGGCCTCGGCATTCGTCATCGGTGCCATGGAATGAGCCCCTTCGAACGCACGATCATGAGTGGAACGATATGCTAGGAGACACCGGACGTCGCATACGAATCGAGCGCCATGATGCCAGCTTCCTACACCATGTACTACAACAACGGTGGCCACAGCGCAAACGACTGGCGTCAAGCGGTCTTCGAAGCAGTCGCCAGCCACCTTACCGCCAGTGGCTACGACGTTCGGATCGTCATTCGTCGTGACTTCGGCCTGCGACTCCTTGGTGTTTTCCCGAAGACTCTCTTCATTCGCGATTCCCTTGCCCTGATCCAGGACAACGCCACCCGCGCCTTCCACGTGCTCGACTGCCATGATTGGCCCGATCCGGACGACATAGAGCTGCTGGTACGCGACCCGCGTTGCCAGCAGGTGCTCAAATGTCAATACGCCGACGAGCCGCTGGACGCTCGACGCTATCGCCGACTTCGTCCATGGACCTACTTCGAAGGTCACTGGCCGACCAACCAAAACCATCTCATCGCCTTGCGGGGGCAACCACGTCACGAGCACCAGCTCTACTTCCGCGGCAACCTGGTCGAGGAACGGAGACCGATCGTTTCGGCCCTGCAACAACGAGGTGTGCTCAACCCGGAAGGGCACCACGTTGCCTTCGAGGTCTACTGCACCGAGGTCAGTCGCCATCGGCTGATGCTCTCGCTGCCCGGAATGGGTGAGATCTGCCATCGCGATATCGAAGGCTTCGCCGCTGGTACACCGGTACTACGCCCATGGCTGCCCAACCGCTTTCACGACAACCTCGAACCCGATCATCACTACATCAGCGCCGACACCAACATCGAACACGACGAACCCGAAGTTGCGATCGCACGGATCGAAGAGCGATATCGTCAGGTCATTGACGACCAAGAGTTCCTCGCATTCGTTACCCGCAATGCGGCCGCTTGGTACGACCGCAACGTGCGACTGCCGGCGAGCATGGCGCTCACTGAAGCGCTGCTCGATCTGCCTCGCTAGGGGTCCGCTGAGAACGTCGACCACTTCCAATGGACACCAAAGAACCACACTCGTTGTCCCGCACCACCGGCCCCAAAGGCCATGACGGAAGTGGCTTGCTCCTCTTGTCGGTTGACCCACCGCTCCGCGTGCTGGGCTTCATCCCGTCGCTCTTCGATCTGGGTCACGTCGAGATCGTGCTGTGGCAACCGCCGAAGCACCCGCGCTCCTACGGGTTTTACGTCGCACCAACCAGCCGCTGGCGCGTTGTGCTCTCAGTCCTTTGGGCCCAGTCCGCACGAATGGTGCGCAGCGCTCGCTTGGTGTCGCACCCAAGCCTTTGGCGCGCATGGTCTCTCAACCCCGAGTCGTTTGCCGCCACCTCCCGCTTCCTCGAGACCACCGCGAAAGCATGCTCCGCCGGTACGCAGCGCTACCAAGGCCTTCGTTTCAACTGCTTCCATCTCGCCAAGGTTTGTCTCGAGCGATCAGGCCTCGATACGCCTCGGATCAAGGACCAACGCCACTTCCTTTTCCGTACCTTGGGCGCTGCGGCGTTCCGTCGGGCGCTGTTTGAGGACACGCAGTTCTCGAACATGACGCGTGCGTTCTCGACTCACGCAGATGGCTCGAAGAAGACCACCGAGGCCGCACCACCCCAACCAAGACCCTCGGCCAAAGTCGGTCCACAGCCTGGCGATGCCAATACCGACGCAACCGCAAAGGTACCAGCAGCTCCGAAGGTCTCACCCAAGAAGGCCTTCGGCGTCAAGCAGTCGGTTGCCGGTAATTCAGACAGTGCCGCACGGTAGCCGCTGGCAATCGCTTCGTCGTACCGCTGTGTCCCCTGTAGTCCTAGGCAGCAGGTCGCTGGTAACGGTGCGTCCGCAGACCGAGCCATTGCAAGAGCGCCGGTGATCGCTCGCCGTACGGCGCTGGAACGGCCTCGTCGCAACAGCGAGGAGCCCTGCGCCCAGCCATGAATGCGCGCGCGCACCCGCGCGCCACGCCGCGCCGCGTGGGACGCCGATTCGAGGACAAGAAAGCAGGCACCCTCGGCCGGCCGCAGGCCCTCCGCGCCATCGTGGGCGAGCAGTGCCCAGTCGGCCAACGCGGACTCGAGAACTGGAAACCAACGATCGTAGCCACCGACTACCGCCACATCGGCCCGGCCCGCTCGGATGGCGCGGGCCCCTGCCAGCAAGGCATCGAGACCCGCGCCAAGCCCGGAGGTAACGGTAAGCATCGGTCCTTGAATGCCGAGTCCGATCGCGACCTGACTACAAGCAACATTATGGGCCGTGTTGGGGAAGTGAACCGGGTCAATGAGATCGGGTCCATGCTCGAGAAGCGCTTGGTGAAAAGCGACGCAGGCTTCGAGACCGCCAAACATCGTCCCACCGACCAGAGCGGTTCGCCGCGGATGGGGCAGGGGTTCGAGGTCGGCATCACGCAACGCCAAGATCGCGGCGCAGCAGGCGTACTGACCGACCCGATCCATCTTGCGTTCCCGGCGCGTTCGGCCGGCGAAGAAGTCTCGATAGGAAAAATCGGCAATGTTGGGCGAGGTCGGCGGCAGGCCTCGAGCACGCGCTTTGGCAAGCACTTCGAGACTTCGGCCGTGTGGGTGCAGAACGCCAACGCCCGTGACAACCACTGGCATCATGATGCGGACACTGCGCACGACCGAACCACAACGGCAGCGTTGACCCCGCCGAACCCAGATGACGTGTTGAGCACCACCCCCACCGGCTGGCGAGCAACCCCACGGGTAAGGCGAACGCGGGACGGTAGGTTCGGGGCTCGTGCGCCCGCGTTGCCGGTCGGTGGAATGAATCCTTCGCGTACGGCCAGCACGCTGGCAATGGTGTCGACCGCGCCAACGCCGCCCAAGGTATGGCCGGTTACCGGACGCAGGCTCACCACCGGCAAGGCGCGATCGCGGTCGCGACACAGGTCGGCCATCACCACGGCCTCCATGGCGTCCATGTAGGCCGTGCCAACCCCGTGGAGGAGAACCAAATCAACGGCGGCAGCATCTTCATCGGCATCGGCGAGCGCGTTCTCAATGGCGAGTCGGGCACCACAACCGTCCCGACTCGGGGCTGTAACGTGGAACGCGTCACAGGCGGAACCATAGCCCGCGATCTCGGCCAAGGCGACGCGCCCAGACCGGGCGGCCGACGATGCGCTTTCGAGCACCAGGAATGCAGCCGCCTCACCCAACAACATACCTCGCCCAGCAGGATCGAACGGTTCACAATGCCCGCGGGAAGAGAGCGCCCCCAGGTTGGCGAAACCAGCGAAGTTGAAGCTATGCAGCGAGTCAACGCCTCCGGCAAGAACGAGGTCGGCCTCGCCGCAGCGAATCAGATCGAACGCTTGCCCGACAGCATTGGTGCCCGACACACACGCATTGGAGATGACCGTTCGTGGGCCGTCGAGACCCAATCGGCGGGCAACGTGATCGGCGACCGCGTCGAGCGGCGCGGCCAGCAAGTCGCTTCGGTTACCCGGAGGGTTGGTCAAATGCTGTGCGTGCCAGCGTTGGGCATGGATGACGCCACCGAGGGTGGTACCCAATATGAGGCCACTGCCGGACGGTGCGCCAGCAGCGAGCCCGGCCTGGGACAGCGCTTCTCGAGCAGCTTGCTCCGCCATGACAAATGCACGGTCCTTGTTTGGCGTCGCATTCGGCAGGGCCGACTCTGGCACCGGAGCACCAACCGGCGGCTGATGTCGCGGCGACCGCAGCTTAGGGATTGTTTGGGCGCCGCTACGTCCTTCGACAATGGCGCGACGGAAGGCATCGACCCCATTGCCGGCAGCGCAGACAATGCCGAGTCCGGTGACCAAACAGCAGCGGTGCTGAGATTCGATTGCGGTGGTGGTCACGGTGTCTCGTCGGCCCGAGAAGCCTGCCACCTCCGACCGAGCGTCAAGTGAGCGGGATCCGTCAAGCGCACCGCTTGGTAGCCTTCCGCAAAATCGCAACCGGCCTGGGTTCCGCGCCAGGCCGCCAAAGCACGCACCGTCTCCGGCGAGCGCATCGCGCGAACCTGTGATGCATGCCGAAGGTAGGCGCCAACCTTTCGTTCGATATCGATCCGGAAAAAGCAACTGGGTTGGAATCCACGGCCGCGAATGAGGTCGGACCGATGCGGCCAGGCCGCGGCGTGAACCTGCTCGTAGAGCAAGACGTTGCGCACGTGGTGATTCAAGTCATGCGGCCGGACCGCAACCAACCCGGAATCGAGCACCGCCACATGGTCTTGGTTGTAGCTCGGGCACGGTAGAAACACCGTCGTTGGCTGATGCTGGTTGATCTCCGTCTCGATTTGGCCGATCAACTGCACCTTCCGGTAGTCGTTGACCGTGTTCTCCAGATTGACGGTGTAGCTGAATCCCAGGAGTTCGGCACTGGCTTCGGCCTCGCTCAAGCGCGTGTCTCGGTCGACGATACGGTGGTGTTCGACACCGCAGAAGAACACATGAAACCGGTCGTCCAAGATCCCGCCACAGCCCAAGGCCTCATCGTCCAGATGGGGCGAGACAACCAGAAACTCAGCCATGCTCAAGCACCCTGTAGCTGATCCAAGATCGCAACCGGCAAGTTGGCCATGTACGCGTAGGTATCTCGGATGGTGTCACGACGGCTACGCGATGGCGCCCACCCCAACTCGCTGAGCGCCTTGGTCGCGTCCGGGAACTTGTCGTTGGCCTCACGGTACTGCGGACCGTAGATCGTCTTGGGGTCGATGAAAGTGATCGCGCTCGAGGTCTCGGTCAACGCGACAACATCTTCTGCCAACTCGAGGATGCTGCATTGGTTGTCGGGATTGCCGAGGTTGTAGACCTCGCCCGCTGCCCCCTTCTCCATCGTCAGAATCAGACCATCGACAATGTCCGCAACGTGGGTGAACGCTCGTCGTTGTGTGCCGTCACCAAACACGGTGATGTTTCGACGACCAATCGCCTGTCCGATAAAGCGAGGCAGGACGAAGCCTCCCTGTCCCGACTGCCTCGGGCCACTCACATTGAACGGCCGAATGATGCATGCTGGCAACCCGTGCACATGGCAGCGGTTGAGCAACGCGGTCTCGGCCGCCAGTTTGCCGAGCGCATACTCCAATCGAGCGCTGGGCTGGCAGGGGACGATCTTCGGCATGTCTTCGGAGCAATATCCGTCCTGCCCGCCGCCGTATACCTCGCTGGTCGAGACGAAGATCAGCTTGGCTCCCGAACGCTCCGCCAGATCAGCAACGGCGTCGAGCTGGCTGACGATGGCGACGGCAATGGCGCCGGCATGCTGAAGGACTCCGGCCGGCCCGACAAACGACGCGAGATGGTAGATCTCGTCAAGGGGGCCGTCATCGTAGCCGCGGCAGTACTCTTCGGCGTCGCGAACGAGGTACTCGATACGGTCTTCGGCACCGGTCTCGGACAAGAACACATCGAGCGGCAGTGGGCTCGTCGCCAAGTTGTCGACGACCTGAACTTGATTATTCGGATCCACTACCAAACGTTCGAGTAAGTGTCCACCGATAAAGCCAAAGCCGCCTGTAACGAGAATGCGCCTTTTCACGATTCGCCCGCACCCGTAGCGAGTGATGCTGCGACCGACGCTGGCACCAAGATCGGCGGTCCCTTAGCCGCACCGGCATTGCGGTCTTCATCGGGGAAAGGAATGGTCTCGGGCGTAGGGTCCGTTACGCCGAGGTAGACCATTTCCCATGAACTCGTTCCCTCGCGTGCGCCCACATGAATATCGAACTCAATCTCGTTCTCGCGCCAGTCACCGGCTACGTCCCAAATAAGGCAACAGGTGTAACTGGTTTGGACCAGATCGTCGCGACGGTGCTCACGGAGCCGAGCCAGGACCAACAACCGACGCTCCTCGGTCGAACCGAGCAGGGCTTCGAGGGCTCCAACCGCTTCCTTAGCGGGCAAGGGCCGATCGAATACCCAGGGCTCAATCGCCGCCAACACCGTGTGCAGGGCCTGCCAATTTCCCGACTCCATATGAGCTTTCAACCCGCCGAGTGCACCAAGCGGCATGGGCATCGGCGCAGATTCAGACAGGTTCCGAGCATCCATTACGCACCGGTACCCGTTGAATCGACCCGCAAAACAATACATTCTGAAAACACATATTCATCGTACCACAATCGATATTTGGATCTTGAGCTACGACGGCCGTTGGTCCACCAACGTGGCCAACCGTGACGCGGCGTAGGCCATAGGGTGTTCCACCTTTGTCGCCAGATCAGACCACACGGTGACCGGCGGTTCGAGCAACCAACCCGCGATGTCGAACATCAGCGCAGCGAGCCCATCATCATCATCGACAAACCGAACCAACGGCTTGAGGTAATCGGGCACCAGCATGTCCTCGAGACCCCCACCCGCGGCCTGGCAGATCACCGGCGCACCAAGGCTGATGCTCTCCACAACTTGCTGAAAGCCCGCCTTGCCGAGCACCAACTTGGCGCGCGCCAACGAGTCGTAGATCTCAACGTCGGTGGGCAACTCGAGGACGCGCAAACCCGGACGTGTGAGGTCGATCTTCTGGCGTTCCAAGAACGCCCGCCATTGCGGGGCGATCAAGAAATCCACTTGTTCGTCAGCGGGCAAACGTCGCAGCAGCTGCGCGCCGGTCAACAGCGTTTGCTTGTCGTAACCAATGACGCACACACGATCCTTCGGCGCACCGCTGGGTGAGGGAAAATGAACGAAAGGTGGGACGACTTCGACGCTGCCGGCCGTCTTGCCCACCGCCCCATCCGCCACCAGTCCCAGCAGTAGCCAACGGTCGATGCCGGTCCATTCTTTGGGCAAGAACCATTCGAGGAACTCACCGTAGTAGTTCTCGATGCAAATCTGCCAAATGCCCAAGTGGCGTGCGACCCGGTGCGACAGCCTCATGCTGCCACGCAGCGGTGTCTCGCCAATCACCACCGCGACCGGATCCACGTCCTCGAGTATCGCCATCAAACCACGGCCGAGCTCGTCATCGTCAGCCGGGGGCTCATGGATATGCAGACGTGGTGCGATCGACGCGAAAAGCGCATCTTCATCGGGCAGGGGGCCGTAGTTGACGACATGGACTTCGAAATCATCGAGCAGATGTTCGATCAAACGCATGCAGCGTTTGAAGATACCAATCTGACCCGTTGGCACCAGGCGGTAGTAGGTAAAGAAGAACAACCGTTTCACGGTTCCCGCTCCGCTGCCTGAGTGTCTGGCTTGACGCGCTCTGAAGCCATATCGGCGGTCGGGATGGCTTCGCCACCTTCCAGCAACGAACGCACCTGTGCGCTGGGCAACCACACCGGTACGTAGGCCAGTACCCGATCCTCATCGACCTGCGCAGGTTGGGCCCCCTGCCCTATCCGCGCGCCACCAGCGGGTTGGGAAAGCGGCACCAAAGTACTTTCGTCTGCTTCGTCGGGAAACGGAATCTCTTCGAGGGTTTCCGGCGTGACACCCAGGTAAGCCAAGCGCCATTCATTGTTCTCGTAAGCGAACCCAAGGTGCAGGTCGAAGGTAAGCTCACGCTGTTTCCACGATTCCGGCTCTACCCACATCAAACAACAGGTGTAGCTACCCGAAGCCTTGTCTTCGGTCCGTTCGCTCTTGAGGATTCGATCCAATCCGACTTCCAGCTCGGCCACCTCGGACAACGTCTCTTCGGCGATGGTCAGCAGCGAAGTTACCGTTCGCGGCTGGTTGAACCACCACACGGTGGCAAGGCCGGCACTGTCTGCGAATTCGGACCAACGCTTGGCTTCAAACAGTGCCTTGAGATCGAGGCCAATCCGCGTTACTTCTCCTTGGCCAAAGGCGTCGCCCTCATCAGCAGGCCGGTCCGCTGCGGTGGCGTGATCAGCGAGCGGCGAGCCATCGTTCTTCTCTTCGGGCTTCTTCACCATCAATCCCCCATCCTTGTTCGGTTTGCGTCCGTTGCCGGCCCATCACCATGCAAGCTTTTTTTCGGCCGCCACCTCGTTGAAGAGCTGGCACCATTCGTCGGCAATCGCCGGCCACGCGTACCGTTCGCGTGCCCACGCCGCCCAGGCCAGGCGGCGTTTCCGGTAACGCGACCGGTGTCCCTGTTTCATCAGCTGCACGACACGCCTGCGAAACCGCCACATACGCCAGCGGCTGTGGCTGATCGGCTGTTCTGAATCGGCTGGGCCAAGCTCGCGCCCCGCCAGGGTCTCGGTCAAAGCCCCCAAACCCGAGGTCACCGGGAGTGCCCCCATGGCCAGTGCTTTCATAGCTGTGATGCACGACGTCTCGTCTGTCTCTGTTGGGTAGAGCCAAACACCCGCCTGTGCAAAGGCCTGCGCCAGCCGGTCTTGGCCCACCATGCCGTGGAACGTCACCCCCGGTTGGTCCACCCGCGCCAAGACCTCGCCCTTGACCCAAGTGAGGCCGGGAAACAGCCGCGCCATTTCCTCATAGACCGGCGTGAATCCGTGAAAAACATCGAGCTGTGCATGGGGAACCCTGCGCCGAACCTCAGGCCACATCTCGAGTACGGTCAGCAGACCTCGGGCTGGACAGCTGGCATAGATCGCCCGCGCAGGCTCATTGTCGCCCGGTTCGCACAGAAATTCGGGATCGAGCCCATTGCGGGTAACGAAAACCTTGCCTGCACCGAGCGCCGAGAATCCTTCATCGTTCGCGTGGTGCTCGGACACCACCAAGACCCGATCGGCGAGCGCCGCCAGATCATGCTGGTAGGGCCACTCCTGATGATTGTGGAGCCAGTGAAATGCCAAGTCGTGGGCCTTGCCAAGTGGCAAGAAATCAGCTTGGCGCCAAGCCACGAAGACGTCACCTCCACGGTCGGGTTGGAACGTGTCGTAGGCATGCCAAGCAACGCCGTCGCGCATCCCTGTCTCAGCTGCTGGTGGCCGTCCATAGACCGCCACCTGCCAGCCGCGGTCGCGCAGTTGAAACGTCATGTGAATCAACGCTTCCTCCGAACCGCCAACGCCCTGCCACAAACTGCGCGGCCCCCAAGGAGCCGCGCTATCGCCACAGTAGAACGTAATGGTCTTCGGTCGCGAGTCTTCCATCGCTAGTTCGATTCGGAGCCGTTTTGGGTCCTGTGTACCTGTTCGAGTGATCAATGCCACCTGAGTATAGACCGGCAAGCACGAAGATCTCACAATCAACAAGTCACCATGACCAGCTGTGCTAGCCTGTTGTTGAATTCTGGCAATACTTCGATCCAATACACCACCGATATCGGCCCCTGGTGGCAGCACTACCGGGACCGATCGAGGCCCCCTAGATGAGCGCCAAGAACCCGCCATCTCCGGCGTCCGCCGATGGAATCAAGCCTGCAGACGTCGCCGCCTACTACGACGCTTGGACCGATCGGTATACGGCAGCCTTCGGCGATGCCATCCAAGCGCATCGCCCCAAGGACGACCATGAGTTCTATGGCTACCTCATGCAGCGATCGGGCCTGCGCGACGGCAAGCGCGCGCTCGACGCCGGTTGCGGTGTTTGCGGACCGAGCTGCTACTTCGCTCGTCACCTGGACATCGAGATCGAGGCACTGACCCTCTCCCCATTGCAAGCTGAGACCGCGCGCCAACGGGTGGTCGAGCAGGGACTCGACGATCGAATTCGGATCACGGTGGGCGATTTCCACGACCTCGGGGCGCGCTACCAGCGCGAGTCTTTCGACCTCGTGTTCTTCCTCGAGTCACTCTCTCATTCGGTGCGCCCAACCGATGCCATTGCAGCCGCCTACGAAGTCCTCGCACCCGGCGGCATCATTTACATCAAGGATTACTTCATTCGGCCGTGCGAAGACCCGGATGAACAAACACGGGTGCTCGAGGTCATCGAGCGGGTGGATCGCCTGTTCGCCACCAAGACCGCTTGGTCGGCCGACATCATCCGTCACCTAACCACCACGGGTTTCCTGCCCCTTCTGGTCGAACCGCCACGCTTTCAAGACGACGTGTCTCGCTGGCAACAATTCGAGCGCGACAACGACATCGATCTCTTCGACGGTGCTGCATCCTTTCATTGGTCCGAGTGGCTCGAACTGAAATTTCAGAAGCCTTGATTGCCCATGCGACCCAAAGTCATCGTCCGCGAGGCCACCGCCAAAGACAACGATGCACTCGTCGCCTTGGCCGCCGCCTGCCCGATGAAAGGCGAGATCGGATTGTGCGTCGACCGGGCTCCCGACTTCTTCGCGCTCAATCGACTCCAAGGTCGAAC
Source organism: Candidatus Multivoradales bacterium (assembly GCA_965250305.1). GTDB lineage: Bacteria > Acidobacteriota > Thermoanaerobaculia > Multivoradales > J023 > J023. The sequence continues at coordinate 316,468 of CBDFNS010000021.1, forward strand.
GTGGCGACTCTTCGTCGCCGAGGTCGACGGCGAGGTGGCCGGCTGCATGGGCGCGGCAGCACGCGACGCCTACCTTCATGGTGCCCCTAGCCGGGTTGCCTACCCCATGGACCTCAAGGTCTTTCCGCATTTCCGTGGACCCGAACACGCCCTGGCCGATCGGCTGGTCAGCGCCGTCTACGAGGCCTGCTGTCAACTGGCCGAAGACACAGGATTGATTCAATTCACCATCTTGGCCGGCAATCGACCGCCGGAGAGCCGGAGCAGCGGGCCAAGAGGGCAACCCGAGTTCAGCCGTTTCGCGTCGCTCAACGCCTACTCCGTGCCCTTGTTGACGCCGGTCCTACCGCCCCGCGGAAACCTCCGGGTTGATCCGGCCGAACCCGAGGACACGCCGGAGATGCTCGCCCTGTGGCGTCGCCATGCTCCCAACACCCAATTCGCCCCGGTATTCGATGAAGACACCTTCGCGCATTGGACGGTATCGACACCGGGTTTGGCTCTCGATGACTACATCCTGGTCCGCGATGACCGCACCCGCGACCTACTCGGCTTTGCTGGCTTGTGGAACCAGAAATCGTTCAAACAGCTGCGGGTAACGGCCTATTCAACGCGCTTGCAGTGGCTGCGCAAGGCCTTCAACTTGTTGGGCGCGGTCACCGGCGGTCCGCGGCTTCCGCAACCAGGCGGTGAGTTGTCTTGCCTCACGTTGGTTCATCTATGCACACCGAGTGATCGGCCCCGTGTGTTGCGCGCCTTGTTGGTCCACGCCATCAACGACCGGCGAGGCGAGGGCTTTGCCGTGCTCAACCTCGGGCTCGACGCCCGCGACCCGCAGCGAACTGCGCTGCGCGGTCTGTTCGCCCAACCGACACGGATCCACGTCTACTTCGCGACCCCCTCGCCCGACCCCTACGACGGCCCACCCCTGGCCGACCGCCTCTTGCATCACGAAATCGCGATGGTATGAACGACCAATCAAAGCATGCCCGCGCTGCGTCGCTCGATCGGGCATTGCAAGGCGCGACCCTCCATTTCACCGAAACGTGGGAGGACCCCCGCACGGACGCCCGCGCCCTCCAAGTTGAACCTGAGCACACGGTACTGGCGATCACGGCCGGCGGTTGCACACCACTCAGTTTGTTGACCGCACAGCCCACACGGCTGATCAGTGTCGACTACAACCCAGCACAGAGCCAGTTGTTGGCGCTCAAGATGGCGGCCATCCGACGCCTACCTCAATCGGTCGTCGAGCCGTTTCTACGCCTGGGTCGCGGTGCGCGCGATGTCTACCCTTTACTCCGCGAGGACCTCGATCCATCGAGCCGCACGTTCTGGGATGAACGAACCAGCGCGCTGGCAAGCGGCATCGCACCGAGCGGTTTGGCTACACAAATATTTTACCGCATCGGTGCGTTCCTTGGGCATGCGTTCAAGAAGCCCATCCGCGAGGGCTTCTTTGCCATCGACAATCTCGAGGCCCAAGCCGCCTACTACCGCCGCTACTTCCATTATCCCATCTTGCGTGCATTGACGAGCTTGATCGGCCCGCTACTGTCGCGGCCGGCGGCCATGCGTCGGCTGCTCCCCGCCGACTACTTTCCCTTTGCCACGGTGCCCAATATCCCCGCATTCTTGTGGCGCCGCATCGAACACGTCATGACGAGGGTACCTGCGACCGACAACTACTTCATGTCTAGAATTCTGCTCGGGCACGACCTGAAAACACCGGGAGGTACGCCGCCCTACCTCGAGCGCGCTGGCTTTCCAGCAATGCGACGGTGCCTTGATCGTGTCGAAATCATCACGGCGCCGATCGAGCAAGCCCTGGCCGATCTCGACGACCACTCGATTGACCGCTTCCAACTCAGCAACGTTTTCGAATGGATGCCCGAGACCCGCCTCCCCAACGTGTTTGGCGAGATTTCCCGCGCCGCCCGCCCCGGCGCGCGGATCTTTTTCCGCAATCTATTCACCGCCCGGTCTATCCCCGACGAGCTGACCGACCAATTTCAACTCGACCATGCGCTCTCCGCTTCGCTTCGCGACAACGATCGCTCCTTGATCTATAGCCAATGCGCTGCGGTCGCTGTCGAGTCCTGAGCATGGTGACCCCAACCATGTATACTCAAGAAGCATTCTCGCTGGACCGGAAAACATGGTGAATCGACCCCCCGACCCACGGTTGCGCGAGGTTCAAGCCCTTTTGGAGGATCTCGTCGCGAAACCCGTCGGCGACCAAACCGCTGGCGCCAGCCACTGGGAACTCCCGGTGCTGCCGCCCCCCGATCCGGACGGTCGGCTGAGTTCGACCGATCTCCTCAGCTGGTGGTTTCGAGCACCTCAACAAGGCGCTGACCCTTGGGGTGACTTCTTCGACCAGCCGTCGAAATCACCGAGTACGACGAGCGACCTTCCGGCCTTGGACACGTTGCAAGCTCGAAACCCCGTGGCCGAGCCTACCGAGCGCGAGCCCCCGATCGAATCGCCCGCCACCCTCGCATTTTTCCCCGAACCAGAAGAGCAACTCGCCGAAGAGCACGCCCAAGCCGCAGTGGACTGCCTCTATGACTTCCTGCACGCCATCGGCCGGCGCGACATCGATGCAGCATTGGCCCATATCGCGGAGGACTACCACGGCATCGAGAACGACCGCGAAGTCGATCGTCTCACCCTGCGCCACAAGCTGAAGTCGCACCTCGACTCGCTGGTTGGCTGGGAAATCGAAGCTTCCTTGGCCCAGGCACCCGAGCCGTTGAGCCATCCTTACGGAATCTTGATCGCGGTTGAGATCCAAATGGATGCGTTTCATCCGGAAACCGGGGAGAAACGTTGTCAGGTCGAACCGCGGGTGGCGGTGCTCGATCAGGACACCGGTGGTACCTGGCGCATCCGCGCCCTCAGCCTGATTGAGCGATGAAGCATCCCACCGACGTCCAAGGGACCGGGTTTTCGCTTCCGGTCCACCTCCATCTGCCCGTGGCCTTGCTGTCCCAATACCTTTTCTTCTTGACCCGCCGGCCGATCAGCAGCAGTAACGTCCACTACCTCGAGTCCCGACTGCGTGGGCTCAAGAGCCTGGCGCCCCACCTGCGGTCTTCCGGCATCCCGACCTTGGTTCAGATCGCCGATCGGCTGGAAGCCCTGCATCCCGCCTCGTTCCGTCGGCTCGGCCCCGGGGTGCAACTCGCCCTCGTTCCCTTGGCCAACGCCAACCGCACGATTCCTGGCGATGTGGTGGTCCAAGATGGGCCGCCGCCCGCCGAGTGGACCGCCGACCTCGAACGGGTGTTGCTGGTCCTGGGACCTGGAATCGGAATTGGCGACGAGTTGATGTTCTTTTCGCTGCCACGGTGGCTGAAAGACCGTCAACCCAAGACAAGAGTCACGGTCTTGACCGGCTACCGTGGCATTTGGGACACGGTAGAGGCGGTCGACCATGTCGAGGTGTACGCCGACCACCGATCGGTGCTCGCCGCTTTGCAAGGTGAAGATCCCCACGCCGGCTATGACCTGGTGATCTTGGGGGACTTCGAGCACCCCGGGTTGCATCCGGCAATCGCTTCCGATGGACGGCTCGAGCGGTACCTTGAGCTGTCTCTCGGCAGCCGTTCGGCCTTCTTGGTTGACAACCGTCACCGGTGGCTGTACCGCATCCACCATGTTACGCCCTACTTCGAGAACTTCTATACCGGCCTCGGACACGTATTGCGCTCGCTGGGCATCGCCGCCAACGAGCAGGACCGGTTTGGTGGTGAGGTTGTCCGCCGTGAACAGCGTCCACCGGCCGACTCACTTCAAGTTTTTGTCAGTCCGTTTACGTCTAAATACGAGCCGTCGGAACCCTACTGGAGTCATCTGGTCGCCAACCTCTTGCCGAGCGACCTACCCGGGCCGGCCCGGATCGTCTTGGACACCGGGAAGAACGCACGCACCGAACGCTTTGCCGCGGGCCTCCAGCGTTCCGTGTCGGCGCGCCTCACCAAGAATGTCGACGTTCAGCTGGCGCCCGCCGACCGCGGCCGCAACCTCTCGCTGCCTGGGGTCTTCCGCCTCCTCGAATCGTGCCATGTCGCGCTTTGCGCCGACTCGTTTGCCGCCCACGCTGCGCCGCTCTATGGCTGCCTCACCTTGGTGGTCGCCCGAGCTGGCCTCGAGCCGTGGCGGGTGCCACACCAACGTAGCTTCTACCTCGCGGCAGAGGATTCCGTGCACGACGCTGCGGCTGCCGCGCGTCTATTGCTCGGCGACCTCCTGGCGCCGGTGGCAACCACAACCCGGCTCGCCCGAACTTCACAAGCCGAAGACCGGCTGGCCACGCTGACGGCTGAGCTTTCGTCCAAGTTCGACTCCGATTCGTCCATCGACTTGGTCGAAATAGCGGCAGACTACGAGGAATTCGGGACACTCCTCGCCGCCGTCGGCGCGGAGGTGGACCGGTGGCCGGCGGCCAAACAAACCCTGTTCCGGGACCCGGTGCTCGCCGAGCCGGTGCGCGCGTTGTCGGCCCAGGACACAACACCCGCTGCCCACCCGGCCGCGCGCTTGCACCTGCAGGACCATCTCCAGCGGTGGCAGTACTCGAACCTGTGCAAATACCTGCTTGCCGCCCGCGATGAACCACCCGATTTCGAACCCCGCCTCCGGGCGCCCGAGGATCAGCCTGGCACGTCATCGGCACCTTCGAAATCGGTGTCGGTCGGGCCACCCATTGGCCAACGGACCTCCGGCGCGATGGTCGACGCAGTGCGGGCAGTGGCAAGAGAGCAACTGCCGACCGGCGAAATCGCAACCCACTTCCAGTTGATCGATAGTGGGTTGGAATACGTGCAAAGCCCGCTCTGCTCGACCTTCGTCCACGACGCTCTGGCACCCTTCGATCTCAGCTCGCCCTGGGTCGCGCCCCACCTATTCGATCAGCTGCCGAATCCCGAGCGCGTGGCGCTGGCACGAACCGCAGCCGAGGTGCGCCGCCGAATTCGCCAATTCCTAGCGTGGATGGAGCGCAATGACGCCACCTGGCGTTTTCGGGGTCGGGCGCCGGGGCGCCCCGCTGACCTCGACACCACCGCCTGCGCCGCCGTGGCGATGCTGCAGGCACCCCGCCGTGGTTTTGCCCAAACCCAGGACCGTCACGCCGCCGCACTCCAGCACCTTCGCGCCATTCATGAGCCTCTCGATCCGGCAACGGCAGCCAACGTTCTGCGCGGTCTGGTCCTCGTGGGCGCCCAGCCGGAGTCCATCGAGCGCCAACGCAGCGCCCTGCTCGACGACCTCGATGGTCACGGGTTGGATGGCGCGAGCCGACGGTACCCCGACCCCTTGGCGCGCGCCTATTGCATTGCGCGGGCTTGGCGCCAAGGCCGCTTGCCCGGTCTGAAGCGACTGCGGGAGTGCCTCGTTTCCGAGATCTTCGCGCACGGACGCAAAGCCGATGGGCGGCCGTTGACCATTGCGCTGGGACTCCATGCACTGCTCGACCTGCGCTACGACGGCCCTGAAGTCGCAGCCGCGCGGGAGGCGCTCTTCGCAAACGTCCTACCGCGTGGCGGCTGGGTCTATGGCCCGCTCTTGAGCCAGGGCGGAGGGGCACCCGCTTGTACCACCGCCCTGGCCATCTCGGCCCTGGCGCGCAGCGTCGGTCATGCCGCGCGGGAGGCTGCATGACGCCGACCGACCTTGCGCTGCTGGGCACTCTGGCAGAGGAATCGGCCGCCGCAGCCGAGCAGTTCCACGCCGAGCACGAAGCTGCGTTGGAAGACTACCGCCAACATCTAACCGTTGGCATCAAAGCCGCCAACGAACGCCTGCGGCTCGACGTCGCGGAGATCGCTGGCGAACATCCGTTGTGCGTCGCCCTTGCCGGCCAGGTTACCGAATACGTCGACTGGCTGCAGTGGTCCCTTTGGGACTTGCCTTACTTTGCCGTCACCATCCAGCCAGACCCCGACCGCTTTCGCATCCGCGCAGCTTCGTGCGCGCAGGTCTATCTCGCAGGCAGGGTGTTCGATGACGTCATTGACCATCATTTCTGGTACAAGGCCCGGCGTCCCACCATGCTGTCGATGACCGCCGAGCACCAACCGCGCGGTGAGCGGGTGGAAGGCCTGGCCATCTTGAGCGGGCTGCTGCTTCTCTCAGACGGCCTGCTCAACTTGGCCGATCCACGCGACGAAGAGCACACCGCCTTGTTACGCAAGCTTCTACAGTCCTTGCGGCGCGTGGTCGTGGGCGCCATTCTCGAACATGCCGAACGCAAGGACTGGAGCCCGGCCTACTACGAGCGCCTCGTTCAGCTGAAGAACGTGGATTTCTGGCGCATTCTCTACTCCGCGGTCGACACCGAACGGGCTTCGCCCCTCTACCCGTTTCTCGAGCGCTACTACGCGCTGGCGCAGAAACTCAACGACGTCCAGGACTTCGCCGAGGATGAGCGGCGAGGCCAACCGAATCTGGTCTCGATTCACCTACCCAATCCGCAGACCCAAACCATCGCCGGAGGGTTTCCGCTTGCGGTCGAGCAGCATCTTGCGGAGGGCTTTCTCGACCTGCGGCGACGGGCACTGACACTCGACCAGCCGGAGCGTGGCGTGGCGTTGCTCAAGCTCGGCGAATCACTCAACGAAGCGCACCGCCTCGGCCTTTTCGGCGGACTCAACACCGCTGATTCAGGGTCGGCGGCAACACCTTCCGACCCTGGCGACGCCGACGAGCCGGCAGCGGCACCGCTCGGCCTGCACTGGCATTCCACCTTGGCCGACGTCGTGGACACCAGCGGCGCCAACGCCCTGGTCGCCGTTCCGTGTCCGGTCTGCGCCACCGACGATGCCCGACGGCTATTCGAGCGTCAGGGCTTCACCATACATCGCTGCCGCGAATGCAGCCATGTCTACGTCAATCCGCGCGTCGATCTCGCCCTGCAGTTGCGCATGGCTCGGGAGTTGGAAGAGGTCGATGAGGAGAACGAATTCCTCGAAGTGCAACGCATTTTCGCCGAGCCCATCTGCCACCTCCTTCGCCTGCGCACCGCCGGCTCGCGGCTCCTCGACCTCGGCTTTGGTCGTGGCTACATCTTAAAGCTGGCCCGCGCTTATGGATTCGAAGTCTACGGGCTGGATATTTCCAACTACCTGGCGGAGCGCCTCCGCCCCGAGTTCGGCGAGCGCCTGCACACCGGAGCACTCGGCGACGACCCCATCCCCTGGGACGACTTCGATGTCGTAGTCATGAGCCATGTGGTGGAGCATTTGGCGGACCCTGGTGCCGTGCTGCGCGAGGTTTGGGCCAAATTGCGCCCCAACGGCATCTTGTTCGTGGCGGTACCGGACATCGCTTCGTTGCAGTTCAAGATGTTTGGCAAACATTGGGACGTGGTCAATCCCCTGGTCCACTTTCAGTATTTCAACGAAGCGTCCATGACGCGCTTGCTCACCGATTGCGGCTTCTCAGACATCGAACGCATTGCGTATCCAGCGCTACCCCGCGAACTGACACCCAAATGGATGCGGTTGATGCGCAAGCTTGGCGGAGATGAGTCCGGAGAGTTGGCGATGATCGCCAAGCGCCCCGCCATCGAGCGACTGCTGGCGTCGATACCAGCGGGCGACGACCCTCCTCACCGGCAGCAGCGAGGCCCAGCGCCATGATCACCGCCGACCAGCGCACGACAAGCCGGGTCCTGATGCTGACCGCCGACTATCCACCAACCCCGTGGTCTGGCGTCGGTGTCGCGGTCGGGCGGCTGGCCGAGGCGTTGGAGCGTCAACGCGTTCGCGTCACCGTCCTGGTTGGCGGCCCCCGCGCGCGCCACCTGCGCACTGGATCCGGCAGAGGCCCCCGCGTACTGCCACTGCCACCTACCCAGTTCCCGGTCGACCCACGATCGTTCGACCTGATTCACCTTCATTCTTTGCCGCTGGCGGGCCTGGCTCTGGAACTCCAGCGGCGCTTTGACCTCCCCCTCGTCTATACCGTTCACACGGTGATCCGCGACGAGCTCGAGCCCTCTCCCCAAGCCGCCTTCTGGCGGGAAGTGCAGGATCGCGTTATCGCAGCGAGTCGTACCGTCGTGTTTCTCTGCCAGGCCGATCAACAGGCCACAATTGCACGCAACCCCAACCTCGAAACGCGGACGGTGGTGGTTCCCAACGGTCTGTCCGTCCCAAAGGCTACCGTCATTCCCATGGAAGGGCCCCCGGAGGAACCGATTCTGGTCTTCGCCGGACGGTTCGCCGCCAGCAAGGGACTCGATCTGTTGGCCGACATCGCACCGCGGATTCTGCGTACGTTTTCGGGTAGCCTGGTCCTTGCCGGTGGCCACGGCGACACGGTCGGCTGGCGGTCGGTGCGGCGTTTGATGACCACCTGTTCGCACCGTGCCAAGAATCTCGGTTGGCTCGAGCGGCCCGTTCTCGACGAGCTATTCGCCCGCTGCGCGCTGGTGCTGGTGCCCAGCCGCTACGAACCGTTTGGGTTGGTTGCCCTCGAAGCCATGCGGATGGGTGCTCCGGTACTTGCCGCCGATGTTGGCGGCCTGCGAGACGTGGTGTCCAAGGGCTCGGGTGGCCGGCGGGTACCGGGTCGGGACCCCCGCCGCTGGGCCGACCAGGCGTTGGCCATCCTCCACGACGAGCGCCTGCGCCGAAGCCTCAAACGCCGTGGTCCGCGCCATGTGCGCCGACACTATGGCGCCGCGGCCATGGCCCGGCGCCTGTGTCGGGAGTGCTATGCAGCGTAGGAAACGACACGCGGTGTTCCTCACCTACACCATGGCGCATCCCTTCGCCATCGGCGTGTTCTTCCGCGCCCTGCGCCTGTCGCGTGAGCTGCACGAACGCGGCTGGCAAGTAACGGTGTGCAATACGGGGACATTGCCTCAAGACCCAAAGATCGAAATGGCGGCGGCGTGGGCGAAGATCGTTTCGCTGGAGCCTCCAGATCAATCCGAGATCGAGGTCACCGCTTACAGTTACGAAGTTTTCCGTAGCCTAGGTCCCGACCTCATGGTGATGGGAGAGGAACCGTTCCCAGGCATGTTGCCCTTCTACCATGCAGCCCGCCAGCAGCCGGCACCCTTCGTCGTGCTCGATCAGTACTATGAAGACGAGATCCATGCGCTGCGTCATGGGGTTGATCGCATCTTGCTCTACGGCCTGCGCAGCTTGTGGCCCGAGCCACCACCCGACCGCGCCGGCTTCTTCGCCATCATTCCGCCGTTCATAGACGACATCACACCGGTCGAAGCGCTGCCCGTCCCCGAGGCACTGCACAACCAACCGTGGGTCACGATCCTCGGTTTCGACAAACGGGTGTTGCGCGGCGGGCTCGATCTATTGGCGCGCTTACCCACGCCGCAACCCGTGGTGGTAACGATCAGCCATGAGCCCGCCATTGCCACCGGCCGCATGACCCGTGCCGGTATCGACGAATCCCGTCAGGTGGCGCTGCCCCTCCAACCCGACCCTGACCTCTTTGGTCTCATCGCCCACAGTCGCGCGGTCATCCTCGCCAACGGCTTCATGCAGTTGATGGAAGCGTTGGCCCTCGAATGCCCAGCGATCGCCATCCATCGTGGCATTGGCATGGGCGGTTGGTCGCTCGACGACACGTTCGTTCCGTTTGTGTCGATCGAGGAAACCCGCGACGAGCAGCTGACACGCCTCCAGGCATGGTTGTGCGCCAATCCCTTCACCGAAGCGCAACGGACGGATCTTGCGCGGGAACGCCACGGCACCCGTGTTTGTGTGGATCATCTCGAATCCATCGCCCGTCGGCCGAGTGTCTGGCGCCGGTTGCAGCGCATGGGCTCACGCTTCCACGGCCATCGCCAACGACGGCAACGGTGGCGCGCGATCGGCGCGCGCCAGGCGCCTGATCTGGTTCTACCGGCCGCCACCAACAAGGCCACCCTTCCCCGAAAGCGTCATGCCCAAGAATGAAGACGTCATCTTGATCACCGGCGGCACGCGCGGCATTGGCCGGGCGATCGCACTTCGGTTTGCCGAACGGGGCGCGGGCCACATCGCACTCGTCTACTGCATGAACCACGACGCGGCACGCACCACCGCCAAGGAGATTCGCACCCGTGGCGTCGATTGCTCGGTCTATCCCACCGACGTCAGCAAGCCCAAACTATTCGAGGAGGTGTTCGATCAGGTCGGAGAACGTCTGGGCCGCCTCGACATCTTCGTCAGCAACGCCGCCCGCGCCGCCTTTCGGCCAGTGCTCGACCTCAACTTGCGCAACTGGCAACGCAACATGGACCTCAACGCGCGCGCCTTTCTTCAGGGCGCGCAACTGGCCGCCGAAATCATGAAAAAGAACGATGGCGGGAAGATCGTCGGCCTTTCGAGTCTCGGCTCGAGCCACGCCATCCCCGGCTATGCTGGTCTGGGAGCCGCCAAGGCTGCCATCGAGTGCCTGACCCGCTACCTCGCCGCCGAGCTGGCGCCATTTGGTATCAACGTCAACACCGTCTCCGGCGGCTTCATCGACACGGAGAGCATGCGTTTGAGTCCTGACTACGAAGCACTCAAAGCCTACGTTGCTGAGCGCGCGCCGGGTGGCCGTGTGGGCGAACCCGACGACCTCGCCGGCATCGTCACCTTTCTTTGCTCACCGGCGGCACGCTGGATCTACGGACAAACGGTGGTGGCCGACGGCGGCCAATCCTTGGTGCTGTGATGGGTGTCCTCGACGGCGAAGCCGCTCTGGTGACCGGCGCCTCGCGGGGTATCGGCCGGGCGATCGCGCTCGAGCTGGCCCAAGCGGGTGCCGCGGTGGCGGTGCACTACCGCAGTGAGGTCGACGCCGCCAACGCGGTGATCGCCGAGATCGAAGCAGCCGGTGGCCGGGCGTTCGCACTGGCCGGCGACGTGACCGAGGAAGCCGATGTTCGCCGCGTGGTGAGCGAGACCCTCAACGCCTTTGGACGACTCGATGTACTCGTTTGCAATGCAGGCGTGGTGCGCGATCAGTTGGCCGCGGCCATGACGCTCGAACAATGGGAAACCGTGCTCGACACCAACTTGCGTGGTCCCTTTTTCTGTGTCCGCGAAGCAGCGCGACCGATGATGGCACAGAAGAAGGGTAGCATCGTCATGTTATCCTCGATCGCAGCAGAGAAGGGTAGTCGAGGTCATTGCAACTACGCTGCGGCCAAGGGCGGCATTAACGCAATGGTGAAAGCGCTGGCGGTTGAGCTGGCGCCCAAGAAAATTCGTGTCAACGCCGTATCTCCAGGTGTCGTCAAGACCGACATGAGCCGTCGGGTCCGCGACATGGCGAGCGATGAGATCCTCGCTCGGATTCCACTCGGGCGCTTCGCCGAGGCAACCGAGGTCGCGCATGCCGTGCGCTTCCTCGCCTCCGATGAAGCTTCTTACATCACAGGCGAGATCCTCCGTGTCGACGGTGGTCAAGGGGCCTAAACAGGATCGAGGTGACGAGCCCATGACGAAAATCGTTCTCAACAACACCCAGATACCCCGAACCGAGCTCGAGCAGAAGGTCATGGCTGCAATCGCCAACGCACTGGATCTCGAGACAGACGAGGTGAAGTTGAACGACTCCATGCAGGACGACCTGGGTGCTGAGTCGTTGGATTACCTCGATATCGCCTTCACCCTGGAACGCGAGTTCAAGGTGCATTTCCCGCGCGAAGACTTGATGCAACGCGCCAGCGACCACTTCGGGGAAGACACCCTGGTGGACCAAAGTGAGATCACCCCACTCGGCCTGCGGATGTTGCGCTCCGCTATGCCGGAAGTCGACCCAGGGCTCTTGCAACCTGGTCTCAAGGCTTCGCAGGTTCCGGGCCTGTTTACGGTGGAGACGTTCGTGCGCGTGCTCGACCGGCTCCTGGCTGCCAAGGAAGTCCTCTCGCGAGATTGCCCGGAGTGTGGCGCGCAGATGGAAGATTCGAGCGTGCTGCCGGAGCTTGCGTGCCCCGACTGCGAAGCGACCGTACCCTTCCCCAGCGGCGACGAAGTGCTCTTCCAGGACATGTTGCAACTCAGCGACGAACAACAGCAAGGATGACGGTTTGAGGTTTCTGCTCGTCGACCAAATCGTGGAAATGGAACGGGGTCACCGCGCCCGCGGAATCAAGAACGTTGCCATGACCGAAGACTTTCTCAGTCACCACTTCCCCGGCATGCCGATCATGCCCGGTGCGCTGATCGCCGAGGCCGCCATGCAGCTGGCCGGCTGGCTGATTCGTGAAGCCAGCGACTTTCGTCAGTCAGGCTTGGCCTCCCATCTCGAACGAGCCCGCTTTCACAACATCGTCCGTCCAGGTGATCAACTCGATATCGAAGTGGTGGTGCTGACGTCCGATCAGGACCAGGCGCGGTTCAAGACCAAGGTCCGATGCCGGAACAAGCGTGTCGCTTCGGGCCGCTTCACCCTCGATATCGTCGACACCAGCTCCCTCGAAGCGGTGGCCGACGCCCGCAGGCTGTACGAGATCTTGACCGTGCGCAAGGACGAGGAACAACCGTGACGAACGCTGGCAGCACCGGGGGACAGCACGAAGCCTCGCAGCGCCGGGTCGTGGTTACCGGGCTCGGTGCCGTCACCGGCTTGGGGCGCCAGGTCGATGAGATCTGGCAGGCGGTGCTCGACGGTCGCTCCGGCGTTGGTGAAATTCGCCAATTCGAAAGCCAAGACTTCCCGGTTCACATCGGCAGTGAAGTGGACCTCGCTGCGATGCTCGCCGACCCCGCGTCCGACCTACCGCCGGCCAGCCGCTCAGCCCAATTCGGCATGTGGGCCCTCGACCGGGCCTGGGAAGGCGCTGGCCTCGAAGGCGCGGCGATCGATCGACGCCGGGCGGGTGTGTGCGTTGGCGCCTCGACCTTTCCCGCGGTCGAGGACAATCTCGGCGAACCCGCCCGCATTATCGATGGCGAGCATTTCCACTTCCCCTACTACCTCCGCATGTGTCGAGAGCGTCCCGAGCTACTCCAGCAGCGCGACATCGCCGCCATCTCGACCGTCCTCGCCGAGCGCAAAGGCCTCGAAGGCGCTGCCATGACCATCCAGACCGCCTGCGCCTCGGCCACCCAAGCGATCGGTCTCTCCTACGGCCACATCGTCTCCGGTGAGGCGGACCTGATGGTGACCGGCGGCACCGACAGCATGATGACCGTTCTGTGCGTCGCGGGCTTTACCTTGGTTGGCACCCTCGCCTCCCGATACCAGAGCGAACCGCACCGCGCTTCCCGCCCGTTCGACCTGCAACGCGACGGCTTCGTGCTCGGTGAAGGCGCCGGTATCGTCGTGTTGGAATCGTTGGAGCATGCCCGCGCTCGCGGGGCGACCATCCTCGCCGAGATGATCGGCTACGGGGCCTCGTCCGATGGCTACCGGTTCACCGACGTCCACCCCCAGGGCCTCGGTGCCATTGCGGCCATGGAAGGTGCGCTGGCCAGCGCCAACGTGGCACCAGCTGACGTCGATTACATCAATGCCCACGGCACCGCGACCCAGCTCAACGATCCGGTAGAGACCAGGGCGATCAAGGCGGTGTTCGGCGACCACGCCTCTCGATTGGCCGTGAGTTCGACCAAATCTCAGCTCGGGCACCTGGTTTGTGCCGCTGGCGGTATCGAGATGATCTTTACCGTGCTGGCCGTACACGACGGCAAACTGCCGGCCACCATCAACCTAGAGCATCCAGACCCGGAGTGCGATCTGGACTACGTTCCGAACGAGAGTCGGTCCGGTGACCTGCGAGTGGCGTTATCCAACTCATTCGGCTTCGGTGGCCAGAACGGCACGGTCGCCATCCGTCGCTGGTCCGCTTCCTGATCGATCCCATCTCAACCATGCGATTCTTATTCTTCGACCGCGTTCTCGAGCTCGAGCCAGGCCAACGGATGCTGGCCCGCAAGCAGGTCGGCATGGATGGTGCCCAGTTCAACGATCACTTCCGTGGCCGGCCCATCATGCCGGCCACCTTGGTGATCGAATGCCTCGCACAGACCGCTGGCTGGCTGAATTTCGTGACCCATGGGGAGTCGATCCAGATGGTCGTTGCTCTGGTGGAGGAAGTGACCTTCCACCACCAGGTGGTGCCCGGCGACGCCCTCGAACTGGAAGCACGGGTCCTCTACATTCATCCCGGCGGTACAACCATGGCCGGTACCGCGACGGTCGATGGCAAGACCGTCGCAACGGTCGAGCGCATGGTGTTTGCCAACCAAGCATTCGATCGCGCGCAGCTTTCGCCCGCCGAGATCGACCACTACACCTACATCAAGACCAGTACCCGTTTGGGCGAAGCGATGGAGCCATGAGCCACCGCGTGGTGATCACCGGTCGTGGCTGCGTAAGCGCCCTCGCGCTCACCCGTGACGAACACCTCACCCGTTTGTTCGAGGGTGCTTGTGGCGCCGCGGAGACACCGTCCTCTGCCATGTACCGGCGTGACTGCCCGCTCGACGCACGGGTCAAGGGCTTCAATCGGCGGCGCCAACTCCAAACCCGCATGCTGCGCAAGCTGCTGACGCCGAGCGCGGCCTTCGGCGTGGTGGCCGCAGGAGAGGCCCTGCGCGAGGCCGGCCTCGAAGGCAACGAGGCGATCTTGCGCCGAGCTGGCTTGTTCGCTGGCTCCGTTTGCATCGACTTCGATCCGGAGATCTTCATTCCGGCGATGAAGGAGTCCATGGCGGCCGACGGTAGCCTCGACATCACACGCTTCGCCACCCGTGGCATCCATCTCATCGACCCTCTTTTTCTGGTCAAGACGTTGCCCAACGGCGGTATCGGTGGCATCGCCATCGAGCATCAGGTGACCGGGCCCAGCTTGAACATCACCAACGGAACCGTGTCGGGGCTTCAAGCCGTTCTTTCCGCGGTCCACGCCATCCGTCGGGGCGAAACCGACGTGATGGTGGCCGGGGGTTGCGACTCGTTGGTCAGTATGGACAGCGTAGCTGAACACTTGGTCGCCGAACGCTTGGCAACCGAAGAACCCATCCCCGACCGAGCTTGTCGTCCTTTCGACCAAAGCAGCAACGGCTATGTGCCCGGAGAGGGCGCGGCCTTCTTCGTGCTGGAGTCTCATGCGCACGCGCAAGCACGCGGCGCACGGATCTTGGGTGAGATGCTCGGAAGCGGCCAGGCCACCACCCGCCAGGCCGGCGATGCCGAGGGCTTGATCCACTGCGTGTCTCAGGCCCTCGGCGAGGCCGAGGTCGAGACGATCGATGCGGTATTCGGCGACGGCACCGCGGTGCCTAGCGATGACCAGATGGAGAACGCAGCGGCGACGCAGGTGTTCAGCAACCATTCCGTTCCGTATACCAGCGCCACCTCTGCAACCGGTTTCGTGGGCGCAGCCAGCGGCCCGCTGACCCTACTCCACGCGCTGGAAGCCATGGCTCGCAACACCCTGCCACCCTTGGTTGGTTGTTTCCAGCCCGATCCGAGTTGCACGCTCGATCTGGTACGGACGCCACGGAAGGTCGCGCTCGAACGGGTTCTGGTGTGGAACAGCGACCGAGGCCTCAAAACGGCAGCCACGGTGGTGGGAGCGCCGCCGGCATGAGCTTGCGACAAATCACGAATCGCCTCTTGAGACGCTCACCCGAGCCCACAGGGGATCACGACATCCCGCTACCCGCCGATCTCGTGACCCGAGCACAAGCCGCCAAGGGGTTTCTCGAAGACGAGGAAGGAGCAAAGCTCTACGCGTTGGCGGCGGAGGCATCACGCGAAGCGCCTTGTTTGGAGGTCGGCAGCTACTGCGGCAAGTCGACCCTCTACCTAGCCGCGGGTTGTCGCGCCACCGGCTGCCATCCCCTGTTCGCTGTTGATCATCACCGTGGCTCGGAAGAGCAACAAGTCGGGGAGCAATACTTCGACCCTGACCTCTTCGACTCGCGGCTTGGTCTGGTCGACACCCTAGACGTTTTCCGCGGCACCATTCATCGTGCCAGCCTCTCGGATTGGGTCATTCCGGTGATTGCCGAATCGGAACGCCTGGCCCGCTACTGGCCGAAACTCGAGCTCGGATTGGTCTTTATCGACGGTGCGCACGGCCAGGACGACGTTTGGCGCGACTTTCACGGATGGAGCCCGCAAATAAGGTCAGGGGGATACCTGTGCATGCACGACATCTATGCCGATCCCACCGATGGTGGCCAAGCGCCCTATGTGGTCTTTGAACACGCACGAACCGAAGGTAGCTGGGAACACGTAGGCCAGTGGGGTTCGCTTGGGGTGCTTCGGCGCCACTAGCACGTAGGTGGGCATGGCAGAACACGAAATTTCGATTCGCTCGATTCGCCACATGGGGACGTTTCCGCGTCACCGTGCCCCCAACTGGATGATGGTGGGCCAAGACGGTGGCCAATCGATCCCGATGGCGGACGGCCGAACGTTGTTCGTGTTCTCAGACACCCTCTTGGCGGCGAGCAGTGCCGAGCATCCGTACCGCCCCGTGCCCCACGAACTCAGCCACAATCTCGGTTCGCCGGGCATGTTCTTGGCAAACTCTGCTGGCCTCTCATCCAGCCGCGATCTAAAGCAAGCATGGGCGGAGATCGACTACTTCACGGACAGCGATGGCTTCGCGCGCGAGTTCATCGATCCCATCGACCGTGAGCGTCTGCAAAGGGTTCGCTTTTGGCCCGAGCACGGCGTCGAGCTGAACGGCCTCATTTACCTCTACTACCTCGGCATCCAGACGGTCGATCCGTCCACCATTTGGGGATTTCAAACCATCGGCACCGGCTTGGCGACGCTCGACCCCGCAACGGGTTTCTGCCAACGGGTGTGGCACAACGGTGATTGGCGACTGTGGACCAACGGTGGTGACGATTTTCACTTCGGTGTTCAGGTCCTCGAAGAAGACGGTTGGCTCTATGTATTCGGCAGTGTCCGAATAAGCATCTTCTCCTTCGCTCGGCTGGCACGAGTCCGACCCACAGAAATTGCCGAGCCCGCCGCCTACGAATACCTTTCCTCCACCGAACCGACCTGGAGCTCGTCTCTCGACGAAGGGTGCGACCTCGGACTGTGTGGTGGCGATTTCTCGGTGTCGTTCAACCCCCACGTGGGCCGATACTTGATGTTCTTCGTCGATCGTTACGAAAAGAACCTGATGGTTCGGACGGCCAGGCGTTTGTGGGGCCCCTACTCCGATCCCAAGAGAATCATTGGTTTGCCGCACGAGCCCACCACCGAAATGATCTATCTGGGATTCGAACACCCGGCTTTCCGCCGCAACGATGGGCGCACCTTGTTCGTTTCCTATTGCCAACCCCGCTTCATCAGCAACTCCCTCATCACCATCGAGCTCACCTAAAGGAGGCCACCACCGTGGCTGCCGAGCGGACCGTACAGGACCTTCTCGAAACGCTCCCTCGCTACGGTGATCGTTTGGCCGTCGGCCTGCGCGGTGCCTTCGGGCTCCGCTGGTGGCGCTACCAGCAACTGCACCAAATGTCCTGGCGTGCCGCAGCGCTGCTGGCAGAAGCTGGTGTGTGCTCCGGTGATGCCGTACTGCTGCGGGCCCGCAACAGCCCCGAATGGGTCGCCTTCTTCTTCGGTGCGGCCCTTCGCGGGGCGGTTGTGGTGCCGCTGGACATTGATGCAACGCCCGCCTTTGTCGACCACGTGACGACGGACGTCGAAGCCAAGATCCTGGTGACTTCACGGCTGGATCCTGGTGTCGATACATCCTTGCCCGTTCTCGATACCGACCTGCTCTATGGACCTGAGCCGCCCGCGGTGGACCACGCCGAGCCGGTTGACGCCGACGATCCCGCGATCATCTTCTTCACCTCCGGCACCACCTCGGAACCCCGTGGCGTGGTGCTGACTCACGGCAACCTGATGTCCCAAACCGCCCGGTTTCGCCCATGGCGGTGGTGGGTGCGCATGGTGACGTACCGAATGGTCGTGGTGGCGCCCACCAGCCATGTACAAGGGCTGGTTCTGGGTATCTGCATTCCCCTGACGGTGGGGTTGAGTGTGATCTACACCCACTCGAGCCATCCGGGGCACTTGTTTCGGACCTTGCGCGACAACCGGGTGACCCTCCTCTCGACCGTGCCGCGATCGCTCCACATGCTGGCGCGGTTGTTCGAGTCGCGCCCCTATGGACGCAGCGGCAAGACCTTGGCCGAGAAGCTCGCCCCCCACAAGCGCCGGTTCGTGCGACGTCATTTCATCTTCACAGCCATGCGCCGGGCGTTGGGTTATCGCTTCTGGGTCATGATTGTTGGCGGGGCCCCCTTGCCCGACCAGGACGAGCGATTCTGGCGCGACAGTGGCATGCTTCTGATCCAAGGCTACGGGCTCACTGAAACCACGGCGGTGGTCAGCGTCACGGCACCGGTCTTTGGCGGCTATGGCTCGGTCGGACGCCCCCTCGCGCACCAGGATGTGCGCATTGCCGAAGACGGTGAGATCCTGGTGCGAGGGCCAAATGTCACACCGCGCTACCACGGTGACTCAGACGCTGGTGTGACCCAATCGATCAATGATGGCTACCTCCACACCGGAGATCTCGGCCGGTTGGACGACCGCAAACGACTCTACATTCTGGGCCGCAAGCGAGACGTGATCGTCACGGGTGAAGGCTTCAACGTCTATGCTGGTGACATCGAAGAGACCCTCGCCCGTTGTCCCGGATTGCGCGATTCCGTGGTGTTCGGACGCGACCGCGCAGGCCATGCGGCTGTTCATGCAGTACTCCTGCTGGAACGCAATGCAGAGGCCGTCAAAGTGGTTCAGCAGGCCAACCACCAGCTCCAAGAGCACCAGCGGATTCGCAGCTGGAGCATTTGGGCCGACCCCGACTTTCCGCGCGGATCGTTGCTCAAAGTGCGAAGGGCAGAGGTTATCGAAATCGCCCGCGCCACACCCCACTCGGCGACGGTGGGCGCCATGGCCAAGAACGAGCTACCGACCCTGGACGCCATCCACGCCATCGAAGATCGAAACCAGCGTCTTTCCTTGCTGGCACGCTACATTGCCGCCAGCAGCGACGAGCCAATGGCCGGCTCGAATAGACGTTTGGTCGAAGACCTTGGGCTTTCTTCACTGGACGTTGTTGAGCTGTTGTTCTTGCTCGAACAGCAGACTGGTGCGAGCCTCGAAAACACCGTCGTCGGCGAGCAGATCAGTGTCGGCGAGCTCGGCGAGTTGGTCGATGCACCCCAGCAGGCCCCTGACCATCGGGCCTTGGACCTTCAGCAACCGCCACGCTGGGCGGAATCTTCGCCCTTCGCACTGGTGCGCCAGTTGCTCAATCCCGTCGTCCTTGGTAGTTGGCTGCGCCTCCAGGCAACGGTCAGCGTCGAGGGTCTCGAGCATCTAGAAGGCCTGCAGACACCGGTTGTTCTGGCTGGCATCGGCCACGAGCACGGCATGGACGTCCCCCTCATTTACCATGCCTTGCCATACCGCTTCGCTCGGCGGGTGGCACTGATTGCGGGTCGGTGGGTGTTCGGCGGTTACCTCGATCCGGATCCCGATGAGCCATGGCTATCCCGGCTTTCAGCATGGCTGGGCATGAATTTGGCGGTGCCACTCTTCTTTCCGCTCGCCCTCACACCCCATTTCGGCACGGCTCGGGAAGGTCTGATGTCGGCCTGCCGCTTGATCGACCGCGGCTACAGCCCCATCGTCTTCGAAGGTCAGGGCATCGCCCTCATCGCCAGCCAGACCGGCGTGCCCATCGTACCGGTCCATCTTTCCGGCAACCAGGTACTCGACTTCAAACCGCGCCTACCACGCGCACAGATCACCGTGCGCTTCGGTCCTCCGTTACCGGCGACACCCGATGTCTCGCAGGAGACACTCATGGCCGAGCTGACGTCGATGTTTTCGCCTAGGTAGTCGCTCCGACGCCACTGATGAGCCGGGTCTACAACTCGGGCGCTGAACGCCTCGAAGCCAAACCAAACGGGCTCTCCCTCGGGTGGTGATCCTGTGCGCCGGTTCCCGGGGCGATATCCAGCCCTACATCTCCTTGGCGGCTGGTCTCCAAGCGGCCAGTATGGATGCCTCTGTGGCGACCGATGAAGACGATGCCGAGTGGGTGCAAACCGAGGGCCTGGACTTCGTGGCAACCCAGGTGGACGACGACACCGACAAGATTTGCACGGCCGGGCGCGGCTCGCCAGCGAGGCGATCCAAGCCGAGAACGGAGTTGCTCGCGCGATCGAGGTCTTGCGACCCCTCTTGAGAAGGTCTCTCTAGATCTAGACTCCGTCGTAGGGTGACGACGGAACGTGGCCGCGCAGCCGGCCGTAGACCGCCAGCGAACCACAGTGATGTGCGGTGTGCTCTGGCTCCAGACCTCCTGACCCACCCCTCCTAACCTACTGAAAACACAGGCCCGCGCCTCAGAGGGGGTGCGGACCCAAACCTGTCTGCTTTTTTCGCGGTTCCGATGCATGACCGGGTATGGAATCGACGACCGACGAACGCGTTTTATTCCCTGAGCACGCCGGGGTTGCCGATGGGGTGGTGATCATCAACGCTCGTTGCCGCCTCCAGCAGCGGGATGGCTATCGGGTAGTAATCGTCGGCGGCATGCCGCTGGCCCACTTCGCTGCCGGCGACCGGGCAAGCGAAGCCTACGCGATGGTGAGACTCGTAGATCTGGGCTGGGCACAGCAGCGCGAAGTCGCCCTCGCGTTCGGATGTGATGTGCGTACGGTGCGTCGGAACCAACGTCGCTTCGAGGACGGTGGTCTTAGTGCTCTGGGCCGGCCGCCTGGTTTTCCCCGGGGTCGGTCTCGGGTAGCGCAGTCCCGCCAGGACGCCGTGAATGCCTGGAAGGCGGAGGGCCTGTCGAATCGTGAGATCGGCCGGCGGCTGGGCATCGACGAGAAGGCCGTTCGCAAGCTCGCGGGACGCTTGGGCTGGAAACAACGCCCAGTGGAGCAGATGAAGATGCCTTTCGAAAGTGCGGACTCAAACCTGTCCGCTTGCGGTGAGCAGCAGATCGCCGCTGCCCCGGTAGCGGCGCAAACTGCGCAAGATTCTGAGAGCGAGGCTGGCCGGGCGAGTGCGGACCCAAACCTGTCCGCTCCGGCGGTCGATCAAGGTCAGGCTCACTTCTCGCTGGACCTCGATCCGGCGGATCGCTCCGGCGACCCTTTTCGCCCGGTGCCGTTGAGCGCGTTCGTGCAGATCAAGGAAACGATCCACGGACGCAAGCTCGAGTATCTCCTCGCCGATCAGCGTATCTACCTCGAGTATGGCCGGAAGAAAAAGCGCCAGCGCGTTTTCCTGCGACAGGTCACCTGCCTGAGCGACGACGGCCACCAGACGCCGATCATTACTTCGCGCCGGGACCTCTCCACCATCGAGGTCGCCTACCGCATGTTCGATCGTTGGCGGCAGGAGAACTTCTTCAAGTACCTGCGCGAGGAATTCGCACTCGACGCGCTGGTGGACTACGACACCGAGCCCGCAGACGCCACCCGCGATGTCCCCAACCCCGAGCGTAGCAAGATCAACGCGGAGCTGCGCAAAGCCAACGCGCAGCTCGAGCAGCTCCAGGCCCACCTCGGGTACGCGGCGTTCGAAAACCGCGAAGATCAAAGGCGTACGATGCGTGGGTTCAAAATCGCCAACGCCGCAATCTCCGCCCGGGTACGCACTGCCCTGAGGCGAATCACCGAACTCGAAAAGCAACGCGCCACCATCCCCGCGCGCGTCCCGGTCCAGGAGGTCGTCGAAGCGGATGTCATCAAGCTGGCGGTCGAGCGCAAGCACCTCACCGACATCCTCAAGATGGTCGCATACCAAGCGGAAGGCGATCTTCTTCGGCTCCTGTCACCCCACTATCGACGCACAGACCAGGAGGGACGCACCTTGATCCAAAGCGCTCTCTCGGCTGTCGGTGACCTCGAGGTCACCGACAGCGAATTGCTCGTGTCCATCGAACCGCTCAGCTCACCACACAAGACGGCGGCCATCGCAACAGTCTGCGAACAGCTCGACAAGACAGCCACCCGCTTCCCCGGCACCAAGCTCAGAATGCGATTCGCAGTCAAGTCAGAACCGCCTCGCAGCCGGGCCTTCCCAGGCCCTCGGAACACCCCAAACGAGGCTCAACCGGACTTTTTCGAAGAGGGGTAGGTCAGGAGGTCTGGAGTCGCGGTGGAGTCGACCTTCAATTGGTACTGGCTGGTGGATGGTTTGATGGATCTCGGCTACCAGCTTCACTTGGTCAACACCTCAGCGGTGAAACAGTACGAAGGGTTCAAGTTCACCGACGACCGCCACGATGCTCGATGGCTCGCACACCTGCTTCGGCTTGGCATCCTGCCCACCGGTTACATCTATCCTCGCCAGGATCGCGCGGTGCGAGATCTGCTGCGCCGACGCAGCAAGCTGGTCAAGCAGAAGGTGGCGTCCTTGCTGGCGATCAAGAACATCTTGGCCCGCAACACTTCACACATGTATCCCGCCGATCAGCTAAAAAAGCTGAGACCCGACGAAGTCGGCGCCTTGCTCGATGACGAGTGCCAGGTACTTGCGGTGCAAGCCACAGTGCGCGTACTCGACATGGTGCGTGAGCAGATCCATGAGCTGAGCAAGGCGGCTAAAAAGAGAGGCAAGCTCAGGAAAGCATTTCGCGGTCTCCTCTCCATTCCCGGCGTGGGCGACATCCTTGGGCTGACCATCATGTACGAGACGGGCCAGATCAGCCGATTTGCATCGGTGGGCAACTATGCCTCGTACTGCCGCTGCGTGCGGACTGAGCGTACGAGCAATGGCCGTAAGAAGGGGGACGGCAATCGCAAGAACGGCAATCCCTACCTCTCGTAGGCCTTCACCGAGGCAGCGCAGTTCGCGACTCGGTTTCAGCCAGCGGCCCGACGCTTCTACGACCGCGACCAACCGCATCGTTGCCATCCGGGCACTTGCTCACAAACTTGCCCGAGCCGCCTATTTCATCATGAGGGACCAGACCATCTACAAGCCTGAACTCTTGTTTCGCTGATTTGCGCGGCGGTGTCAGCCATCTCATGTGCTGGCCACGAAGCCCTTTGGGTGATTGGAGACACCGCCGCGCTCTTGATGATCGGTTCGAGAAATGCGCCCAGTCCGTGAGCCACCTTTGTGCTGGAGTCACCATCCAGTGACCATCCATGCGACTGTCCAATCCCTTGGACGCGGCCTGGAACCAAAGATCTTCTGGGGCGAGAACTCGCCAGGGGCACAGCGATACCCATCGCTACGCCTAGATCCCGATGTGTGGCTGGTGCGCTTTCCGAAAGAGCGACACCGCAACCAAAGAAGTCCAGGATGCGCGATCTCGAAAACCGATCTTGGGAGCCGATTCCGATTGCGGCCGCAAAAGACCGCTCAGGTGAGGTTTGCCTCTTGACGGGACAGCCTCCAATGTGTGGCACATGAAGAAGGCCGCTGCTAGAATTGCTTATAGGCATATGTTTGATGCCGCCTGAATATGCCGCGGTGTTGCAGTTCTTTCAACAGCTCAGCCCACTGAGTCACCAGCCGGGTCTGAACTGAATAGTCATGCCAAGGGAGTTCTAGAATGTATCGTCTGCTATCTCTCGTAGCTCTTCTCCATGTCCTCGTCTCGGGGATATCTCTGGCCCAAACCCAGGAGGCGGACCTGGCCGAGGTCGAACACATGCGAAACCGGGAGCTAGCTCAAGCAAAGCAGCTCATCGCTGTCGCACCCCTTCAAGCACTTGACGGATGGGACGCAGACCTCCTCCTCGTCAATCGCTCATGGAAGGATGTCGACATTGACGTTGACGTCGTGCATGCTGACGGCCACAGTGAAGCGCTTACCCGTCTTTCGGCACCATCACGGCGCCACAAGACCTTCTCGCTACAACGAGCGAACCATGAGTCGCGAAGCGCTGCACTGAGGATCCGGTACCACGCTCTTCCAAACGCGCTCCAAGCCCATGTGGTCTACACAAGCCAGTCTGATGCGGGGAACGTCTTCTCGGTGCCCTTCACAAAAAGCGATGCAACGGGATCGCAGTACCTCCTCTGGCCAGTGAACCGTCTCTCAAGCGCTGTCGAGTTGACACTCATCAACGCGGACGACGAGCCAGTCTCAGTAGAGATCGTGGTTGGAGAGGATCTTGAGCAGATCGCGCTCAAACCGTGGCAGATATACCGACACGTGCTCAAGGGTGACACGGGTTCGGCGATTGTGCGGACCCGTAGCCGGAGCAGATCCGTCGTGGTGCATGCACAGCAGTACCGAAATGGGAAACCTGTTTCCTTGCCCGGTGTGCCACTCGGTGATGCGTTGACGACCAACGAGATCACGACTGTTCATGTACCGACGCGAGCCGACGGCAGTCTCCAAGATGTTTCGCTCACCCTCGGAAACCCCTCAAAGGAAGGTACTAGTGTCATCGTCACCCTCGTGAGCACAGAGACTGGTGCTGTCCGTGCAAGCAACGCTGTGTTCGTTGAGGCTGCCCAATCCCAAACCGTTTCGCTCACGGATCTGTGGGCGCATATCGACGACTGGAGAGCCTCGCGAATAGTCGTTGGCCCACAGGCGGGCGGGATAGCTGCGACCGGTCTGGTCGAGCTGGCCGAGGGTCAGCACACGGAACTGTCCTTCATGCCGTTAGCGATCGTCCACAACAGCGGGAGCTATCCGCTCTACGACTTCGACGATTACCAAACGGTGATGCACCTCCTCAACCTCGGCACGGAAGTAGCTGAGATTGGGATTGAGCTGTCGTGGAACGGTGGACGGTATGCTCTCGCTCCTCTTCTCGTGGAGCCAGATCGGGCACTCGCCGTTGATCTCGCGGACTATGTTCAACGTAGTCCGGAACAGGATGCCGGTGGACGGAAGCGCCCTGAGATGATCAAAGATGGCTTTGTGAAATGGCTCGTGATCAACGGCAGTAGCGAGCTGCTTGCACGTACCGAGATCCAGCCACGCGGCTCAGAAGACCGGTTCGGCATCAACTGCGAGACCTGCTGCTGGGAGATCCCCTTTGGTGGGATCGAGCCAGGGGATATCATCTTAACAACCACGGGCACCGGCACGACCTTCGAGACCACGTTGACCTTTGAGACGTGTTCGGGAGACGAAGGGCCATTCCATTTTTCAGGAGCAAGCCTGAGCTACGCTGCCCCGTATTCCTGGAACAGCTATTCAGTGAGTGTCTCTGATAGCGCTGACGAGACATTGAGCTTCACAGGGACAGCGCAAAAGACGACGGGTACGCTCACGTGTCAGGTCTCGACAAAACCGATCAATGCAGCACGTCGCGTAGACGCATGCAGGCCATCACAGACCAGCACGCATTGCCCGGACAACAAATGTGACCCCGCCAAGACCTGTGACAGCCAAACCTCGACCTGCAGTGGCTGCAACATCTGTTGCGACAGGATCAAGCAATACAACCAGTGCAAGCGCAAATCTCCCACGTACGTCGTCTCGGAACATCAGGCGTGCGTAGGCGACTGCATTGTCACACATTGTTCATAGGCTGAAGGACACACGATGAAACCGACACCCTACAGGCTACTCGTTGTTGCGAGCTTCTCTGTCATGTTGCTCGCGCTCCCCATGCCCGGATGTGCTGAAGAGAAGTCCATGCATCGCCTCGTCACGTTTATCCGCGGGGAGGAGGAGGTCCAAGGCTTCTGGTCCTTCTGCTGGGATGATGATGTACGGAAGACGCTCTTGGTGCTCCGCGGGGGCGACGGCGCTGCGATAGAGCTTGAGCAGGAGATATCGATGCGTCCGATTCTCACCATGGTGGCGACTCTTGGAAGAGTCAAAGATGATCCACTACTCCGGCTCGAAGTACAGTACCCGTCTGTCATAGCTTCGAACTTAGTCGGTGCGGGGGACAGCATGGTTGCTGGCGAGCCGGTCGCGCTGTCTCTGAGCATTCAGGGCGAGGAACGCCGTGAGGCCACAACGACTGTGCCCGAAGACCAAACTGAAGAATACGTCTCGTTGGTGCGCTCGCTAGTCGCGCCAGAGTCACTAAGCAACTTTGTGCCGAGTGAACTGCGCGGGCTCATCCAGACGCTTACTGAGGTAGCAGGACCGCACCGCCAGCTCAAGGGAGGCGATCCGGACACCTATTCGCTGGCTTTCGGTCTCCTTGGAGCGCTCGACAGTCGCCCTGGCGCGTCGGAGACAACAGCGGGTGCGTGGACGATCGTCGAGAATCCGAAAAAGATCGGCGCAACGTACGATGAAGAGGAACAAGCATTCCTGGCTTCCGTTGGGAAAATCCTAGTGGAATAGGACGGCGCTGAAGTAGGGAGAGAGACCCTGGCCAGCGTGGGAGCCTTGGCCAGGGCTCTGGAGACAAGGAATCAGTAGCATCTTCCGTGCTAACGGGCGCGAGGTGCCTCCCGCAATCCGGTCCGGTCGGATGGGGGGCTGGCGGCGGGAAGGGGGTGCGCCTCGCTTGAAGTAATCTGTTCCCTGGCGGCCTGGCCGGGCTCGAATGCGCTCCGTGGCTCCCCAAAAGGGGCGGGGGGCCGCTCCGGGTGGGGTGTGCCTCTTGGCGGGGCAGCCTCCGGTGTGTGGCTCCGTTGGGGCGGTCAGTGGCGGGGCGGGGGGGGCCGTTTTGGCGCCGCTTGCGCTTATACGTACGAGTGCCCACGTCACGAGGAGGTATCGTGCCCACACGATCTAGCCGGTCTTCGACAAAGCTCCCGATCTCGCACATCACCGCTGACATGAGCGTATCCCACACGCTCGGTCCTTTGATGGTAACTGGTCGCCCTACCGGGCAACCGGCAATTCGCCGTTAGCAATCGAAGGCGGGTTGCGAATCAGGGCAGGGTGACGGTGCCAGGCTTCTGGATCGCGGCCTTTGCGACGTCGAGGAGATACTGCGCGGGATCGAGGCCGTTGAGCCTTGCGGTCTCGACGAGGGAATAGAGGACAGCGGTGGTTTTGGCTCCGCGCTCGGATCGTGAGCAGAAATGGGTCTTGCGGCCGATCACCGGACCTCGGAGCGCCCTCTCTACGCGGTTGTTGTCGAGGGGGATCCTGCCGTCCGCAACAAAATGTGTAAGCCGATCCCAGCGCTTCATCATGTATTGAATCGCCTTGCCGAAACCCGATTGTCGAAGGCCGCCCTGCTGAAATGCCCACGCGCGAATTTGCTTGAGAATCGGCCGACTCTTCTCCTGTCGAATCTGCTGTCTCTTCTCCCACTCCTCCGGGCCGCCCGGGAAGGGGCCTTCGACCTCGCGGTCGATCTCATACAGCTCTCGGATCCATTGGAGGACCGGCTGACACCGAGCATCTTCGAGATCCCGGAACTTTCTCAGGCAATGAGCCCAGCAGTTGACCAGGGTAAATCGCGGCGGCTGATCCTCTTCGTCCGGTTTCGCCAGGATTTCGTAGACCTGGTAGCCATCCGCGACCAGGGCACCTGAATAGGTTTCCAGCAGGCTGCGCCCTGCTTCGGTCGATTTCGAGTCGAGCAAGGCATAGTAAGCAAATTGTTCTGAGCACAAACCCCAAACCGTGGCGGTATATCGTCTCTTTCGATGCCGCTTGCGCCCGATCTTGACCCCATTGGGTGCCAACAACCAGCCGGTTTCGTCGACGTGCAAGACCGGGCCTTCGAGAAGCCGGGTGAAGAGCGCGTCGTAAGTCGGCTCCAGGATCTTCGACAGAGCAATGATCTGATCTGAGAGCGTGGCGGCCGTGACGGTCAGCCCGGACCGTGCCGAGTCGACCTTCAATTGGTACTGGCTGGTGGATGGTTTGATGGATTTCGGCTACCAGCTCCACTTGGTCAACACCTCAGCGGTGAAGCAGTACGAGGGGCTGAAGTTCACCGACGACCGCCACGATGCTCGATGGCTCGCACACCTGCTTCGGCTTGGCATCCTGCCCACCGGTTACATCTATCCTCGCCAGGATCGCGCGGTGCGAGATCTGCTGCGCCGACGCAGCAAGCTGGTCAAGCAGAAGGTGGCGTCCTTGCTGGCGATCAAGAACATCTTGGCCCGCAACACTTCACACATGTATCCCGCCGATCAGCTAAAAAAGCTGAGACCCGACGAAGTCGGCGCCTTGCTCGATGACGAGTGCCAGGTACTTGCGGTGCAAGCCACAGTGCGCGTACTCGACATGGTGCGTGAGCAGATCCATGAGCTGAGCAAGGCGGCTAAAAAGAGAGGCAAGCTCAGGAAAGCATTTCGCGGTCTCCTCTCCATTCCCGGCGTGGGCGACATCCTTGGGCTGACCATCATGTACGAGACGGGCCAGATCAGCCGATTTGCATCGGTGGGCAACTATGCCTCGTACTGCCGCTGCGTGCGGACTGAGCGTACGAGCAATGGCCGTAAGAAGGGGGACGGCAATCGCAAGAACGGCAATCCCTACCTCTCGTAGGCCTTCACCGAGGCAGCGCAGTTCGCGACTCGGTTTCAGCCAGCGGCCCGACGCTTCTACGACCGCGACCAACCGCATCGTTGCCATCCGGGCACTTGCTCACAAACTTGCCCGAGCCGCCTATTTCATCATGAGGGACCAGACCATCTACAAGCCTGAACTCTTGTTTCGCTGATTTGCGCGGCGGTGTCAGCCATCTCATGTGCTGGCCACGAAGCCCTTTGGGTGATTGGAGACACCGCCGCGCTCTTGATGATCGGTTCGAGAAATGCGCCCAGTCCGTGAGCCACCTTTGTGCTGGAGTCACCATCCAGTGACCATCCATGCGATTGTCCAATCCCTTGGACGCGGCCTGGAACCAAAGATCTTCTGGGGCGAGAACTCGCCAGGGGCACAGCGATACCCATCGCTACGCCTAGATCCCGATGTGTGGCTGGTGCGCTTTCCGAAAGAGCGACACCGCAACCAAAGAAGTCCAGGATGCGCGATCTCGAAAACCGATCTTGGGAGCCGATTCCGATTGCGGCCGCAAAAGACCGCTCAGGTGAGGTTTGCCTCTTGACGGGACAGCCTCCAATGTGTGGCACATGAAGAAGGCCGCTGCTAGAATTGCTTCTAGGCATATGTTTGATGCCGCCTGAATATGCCGCGGTGTTGCAGTTCTTTCACAGCTCAGCCCACTGAGCCACCAGCCGGGTCTGAACTGAATAGTCATTCCAAGGGAGTTCTAGAATGTATCGTCTGCTATCTCTCGTAGCTCTTCTCCATGTCCTCGTCTCGGGGATATCTCTGGCCCAAACCCAGGAGGCGGACCTGACCGAGGTCGAACACATGCGAAACCGGGAACTTGCACAAACTGAGCAACTGATCGCCGTGGCACCCATGCAAGCACTTGATGGATGGGATGCAGACCTCCTCCTCGTCAATCGCTCATGGAAGGATGTCGACATTGACGTTGACGTCGTCGATGCTGACGGCCACAGTGAACCGCTTACTCGTCTCTCGGCACCGTCACGGCGCCACAAGACCTTCTCGCTACAACGAGCGAACCATGAGTCACGAAGCGCTGCACTGAGGATCCGCTACCACGCGCTACCGAACGCGCTCCAAGCCCATGTCGTCTAGACGAGCCAGTCTGACGCGGGCAACGTCTTCTCAGTGCCCTTCACAAAAAGCGATGCAACGGGACCGCAGTACCTCCTCTGGCCAGCTGGCGGTCGTTCAAGTGCTGTCGACCTGACACTCATCAACGCGGACGATGAACCAGCGTCCATTGAGATTGAAGTTGGTGGGAATCTTGAGCACCTTGAACTCAAGCCGTGGCAAGTGTACCGGCACGTGCTCAAGGGTGACACGGGTTCGGCGATTGTGCGGACACGTGGCCGGAGCAGATCCGTCGTGGTGCATGCACAGCAGTACCGAAATGGGAAACCTGTTTCCTTGCCCGGTGTCGCACTCGGTGATGCGTTGGCGACACACGAGATCACGACTGTTCATGTACCGACGCGAGCCGACGGCAGTCTCCAAGATGTTTCGCTCACCCTCGGAAATCCCTCAAAGCACGGTAGCAGCATCATCGTCACCCTCGTGAGCACAGAGACTGGTGCCGTTCGTGCAAGCAACGCGATACTCGTTGAGGCTGCCCAATCCCAAACCGTCTCGCTCTCGGATCTGTGGGCGCATATCGACGACTGGAGAAACTCGCGGATTGTCGTTGGTCCACAGGCGGGCGGCCTAGCGGCGACCGGTCTTGTCGAGCTGGCTGAGGGGCAGCACACGGAACTGTCCTTCATGCCGTTAGACATCGTCCACAATAGCGGTAGCTATCCGCTCTATGACTTCGACGATTACCAAACGGTGATGCACCTCCTCAACCTCGGCACGGAAGTAGCTGAGATTGGCATAGAGCTGTCCTGGAACGGTGGACGGTATGCACTCGCCCCGCTTCTGGTTGAACCAGATCGGGCGCTCGCTGTTGATCTCGCGGACTATGTTCAACGTAGTCCGGAACAGGATGCCGGTGGACGGAAGCGTCCTGATACGATCAAAGATGGCTTCGTGAAGTGGCTCGTGATCAATGGGAGTAGCGAGCTGCTTGCTCGTACCGAAATTCAGCCACGTGGTTCAGAGGACAGGTTCGGCATCAACTGCGAGACCTGTTGCTGGGAGATCCCTTTTGGTGGGATCGAGCCAGGGGACGTTGTTTTGACAACCACGGGCACCGGCACGACCTTCGAGACCACATTGACGTTTCAGACCTGCTCGGGTGAAGAAGGACCGTTCCACTTCTCAGGAGCAAGCCTGAGCTACGCTGCCCCGTATTCGTGGAATAGCTATTCGGTAAGTGTCTCAGATAGCGCTGACGAGACGTTAAGCTTCACAGGGACAGCGCAGAAGACAACGGGTACGCTCACGTGTCAGGTCTCGACAAAACCGATTGATGCAGGACGTCGAGTAGACGCATGCAGGCCAGCGCAGACCAGTACACATTGTACGGGCAATAAGTGTGACCCGGCCAAGACCTGTGACAGCCAGACCACGACGTGTAGTGGCTGCCAGATCTGTTGTGACAGGATTAAGCAGTTCAATGAATGCAAAGATAAGCTGCCTTTTGTCATCATGATTGAGTACGACGCATGTATTGGCGTCTGCGCCAACACACATTGCTAAAGATGGGAGCCTCGATGAGACTTGTAGCCAAAGGATTTCTTCTTCTTGCTTTGTGCAACCTAACGATGGTGTACGCCGTTCCTTCGCAAGCTTGCCCCGACCACCAGATAAAGCACCGCCTCGTCACGTTCATCCACGGCGAGCAAGAGGTACAGGGATTTTGGTGGTTCTGCTGGGACAATGACGTGCGAAGATCGCGGCTGCTTCTTCGGGCACCCGATGGCAAAGCGATCACTATCGAGAATACAATGTCACTGTTTCCTACACTCTCACTCGCGACAGACCTGCGAGCCGTCAAGACCGGTCCTATGTTTCGCCTCAACGTGCGGTATCCATCGGTCATCGCTTCGACCTTTGCCCAGGCAATCACGGACATGGTTCCTGGGGAACCTGTCGAAGTGTCTCTTAGTGTTCCAGGCGAGGAAGGATGGGAAGATGTCACCAGCATTCCCGAAGATCAAACTGATGGATTTACCGACCTGGTAAGTTCCCTCGTCGCTCCACGGCCGCTGAGCGAGTTTGTGCCTTCCGAGCTGAGACCTATCATTCAAATCCTTGCCGAAGTTGCAGGTCCACGACGGCAGCTCAGAGGAGGAGAAACGGATCGGTACGCGATGGACTTTGGCCTCCTCGGTGCACTCGATAATCACTCAAATGACTCCTCGGATATGGAAGACTCCTCCGGAGTGTGGACAGTTGTTGAGCACCCCATGAGAAAAGGCGCAGCGTACGACGAAGAGGAGCAAGCCTTCCTCCGTTCTATTGGAAGGTTGGAGCTTCTTGAGTAGATCTGCTGATCTCGGGCCGGAAGAAGAGCGTTTCATGGCTCGCAGCAAGTTACGCCGCACCTGGCATCGGTTCAGGTCGATCTAAGGGCTTGTCACGAAATAACTGAATCAATTGCCTCTCGGTTTGCCAGGGTGGATCGTGTAGTTCCAGTTGCCATGGAACGCGTGTCGTTCTAGGTTGACGTTGGCCATCTGTTCCTTAGTCAGGACTGTGCCTTTGGGATAGCTGCCGTGGTCGATCTCGGATCGGACCCGCAATCCCGAAGTCGTTGTGGTCGAGCCAATCAGATTGACGATTACCGCCAGGCTGCTTAGCGGCTTGCCTCGCCAGTTCATGGCGATGTGGGAGAAAAGGCGATGCTCGATCTTGTTCCACTTGCTGGTACCAGGCGGGAAGTGGCAAACCGTGATCGAGAGACCTGTGCGGGTAGCGAAGCGGTGCAGTTCCCACTTCCATAGGCGAAGACGGGAGCCGTTGCTGCCACCCCCGTCCGCTGTAATCAACAGGGACCTGACACCCTTGTAGATCGGACGCCCCATCCGCTTCCACCAGCGCCGGATTGAGTTGACTGCAAGCTTGCCGGTGTCATGATCGATTCCCACACTGACCCAGCCTTCATTACGGTGCAGATCGTAGACGCCGTAGGGAATCGCCTTGCCCTGCTCTGGGACTACAAAATCGTGTACTCGCACCGGCTCGGGTACGCCCTTCGGTCGCCATTCCCGGCCCGGATTCTTGAAGAATCCAACCAATTCCTTCTTCTTCGTATCCACCGAAATGGCCGGCTGCCTGCCCAGTTGGAAACGGCGCACCTGCTCGCTGATATAGCGGAACTGAGCATCACGATCTGGACTCTGAGTCCCTTCGCGCGTTTTGCGGTTCGCCTGGAGGCTGTAGCCGCTTGCATGCAACATCTCGGCGACCAGACGGTGGCTTACCACGTGCCCCATCGAGCGCAACTCTTCGGCCAGACGCCGAACGCTCTTCGACGTCCAGCGCAAGGGCGAACTCGGGTCGCCAGAGGCCGTTGGTTCGTAACCGGTCGCCCTACCGGGCAACCGGCACTTCGCCGTGGACGATCGAAGGCGGGCTGCGAATCGAATCAGGGCAGGGTGACGGTGCCAGGCTTCTGGATCGCGGCCTTTGCGACGTCGAGGAGATATTGGGCAGGATCGATGCCGTTGAGCCTTGCGGTCTCGACGAGGGAATAGAGCACCGCGGCCGTCTTGGCTCCGCGCTCTGAGCGCGAGCAGAAATGGGTTTTGCGTCCGATCACCGGACCTCGGAGCGCCCTCTCTACCCGGTTGTTGTCGAGGGGGATCCTGCCGTCCGCAACAAAATGTGTAAGCCGATCCCAGCGCTTCATCATGTATTGAATCGCCTTGCCGAAACCCGATTGTCGAAGGCCGCCCTGCTGAAATGCCCACGCGCGAATTTGCTTGAGAATCGGCCGACTCTTCTCCTGTCGAATCTGCCGTCTCTTCTCCCACTCCTCCGGGCCGCCCGGGAAGGGGCCTTCGACCTCGCGGTCGATCTCATACAGCTCTCGGATCCATTGGAGGACCGGCTGACACCGAGCATCTTCGAGATCCCGGAACTTTCTCAGGCAATGAGCCCAGCAGTTGACCAGGGTAAATCGCGGCGGCTGATCCTCTTCGTCCGGTTTCGCCAGGATTTCGTAGACCTGGTAGCCATCCGCGACCAGGGCACCTGAATAGGTTTCCAGCAGGCTACGCCCCGCTTCGGTCGATTTCGAGTCGAGCAAGGCATAGTAAGCAAATTGTTCTGAGCACAAACCCCAAACCGTGGCGGTATATCGTCTCTTTCGATGCCGCTTGCGCCCGATCTTGACCCCATTGGGTGCCAACAACCAGCCGGTTTCGTCGACGTGCAAGACCGGGCCTTCGAGAAGCCGGGCGAAGAGCGCGTCGTAAGTCGGCTCCAGGATCTTGGACAGAGCAATGATCTGATCTGAGAGCGTGGCGGCCGTGACGGTCAGCCCGGACCGTGCCGAGTCGACCTTCAATTGGTACTGGCTGGTGGATGGTTTGATGGATTTCGGCTACCGGCTTCACTTGGTCAACACCTCAGCGGTGAAACAGTACGAAGGGCTCAAGTTCACCGACGACCGCCACGATGCCCGATGGCTGGCACACTTGCTTAGGCTCGGCATCTTGCCCACCGGTTACATCTATCCTCGCCAGGAGCGCGCGATACGGGATCTGCTGCGCCGACGTAGCAAGCTGGTCAAGCAGAAGGTGGCGTCTTTGCTGGCGATCAAGAACATCTTGGCCCGCAACACCTCAACCATGTACACCGCCGACCAGCTAAAGAAGCTGAGACCCGACGAAGTCGGCGCGTTGCTCGATGACGAATGTCAGGTACTCGCGGTGCAAGCCACGGTGCGCGTACTCGACATGGTGCGTGAACAGATCCATGAGCTGAGCAAGGCGGCTAAAAGGAGAGGCAAGCTCAGGAAGGCATTTCACGGTCTCCTCTCCATTCCCGGCGTGGGCGACATCCTTGGGCTGACCATCATGTACGAGACGGGCCAGATCAGCCGATTTGCATCGGTGGGCAACTACGCCTCGTACTGCCGCTGCGTGCGGTCTGAGCGCACCAGCAATGGCCGCAAGAAAGGCAATGGCAATCGTAAGAACGGCAATCCCTACCTCTCATGGGCCTTCACCGAGGCGGCGCAGTTCGCGATTCGGTTTCAGCCCGCGGCCCGACGCTTCTACGACCGCAAAAAGACCAAGACCAACCGCATTGTTGCCATCCGGGCACTCGCTCACAAGCTTGCCCGAGCCGCCTTTTTCATCATGAGGGACCAGACCGTCTACAAGCCCGAGCTCTTGTTTCGCTGATTTGGCGCGGCGGTGTCAACCATGTCACGTGCTGGGCTACACAAGCCATTTGCCTGATTGGAGACACCGCCGCGCGCTTGATGATCGGTTCAAAGAACGCGCCCAGTCCGTGAGCCACCTTTGTGCTGGAATCACCATTCGGTGACCATCCATGCGACTGTCCAATCCCTTGGACGCGGCCTGGAACCAAAGATCTTCTGGGGCGAGAACTCGCCAGGGGCAAAGCGATATCCATCGCTACGCCTTGATCCCGATGTGTGGCTGGTGCGCTTTCCGAAAGAGCGACACCGCAACCAATGAAGTCGAGGATGCGTGATCTCGACAACCGATCTTGGGAGCCGATCCCGATTGCGGCCGCAAAAGACCACTCAGGTGAGGTTTGCCTCTTGACGGGACAGCCTCCAATGTGTGGCACGTAAAGGAGGCCGAAGAAGGCCGAAGAAGGCCGCACCTGAAGAAGGCCGTGCCCCGATGCGAAACCGTAGGTTTTCGTTCAAATGCCCCCGCTGGTCCTTGTTACCCCGAGATGACGACGTTTCGAGGAGGAGGATCGTAAGAAAGGATTGAACGCACCGATCAATGCTCAGAGGCTTGAGCACCGCAGGGTAGGCCGCGCCATCCCCGCGGGCAACGAGATCACATGTCACGCAACGTGAAGGGATTCGCCATGAACCTCCTGTCCGATTTCCGCTACGCCGCACGGTCTTTGCGCCGACGGCCAGGACTCACCGTCTCCGTGGTCCTGACAGCTGCCCTCGCTATCGGTGCCTGCACGGCGCTCTTCGATCTGGCGAACTTGATCTCGTGGATGCCAATTCCTGGAACCGACTCCAGTCGCCTGGTACGGGTCTACACCAAACACCATCAGCCGGTCATCGGCCTCTACGGCGTGTCACCCGCCGTCGACCACGCGCGCTATGAGGAGCACGCAACGTCGTTCGAGCAGGTCATCGGCGAGCGCTGGGCGCGCCTCATGCTCGAGCCCGCCGGCAGCAGTAGCGGAATCGGAGGAACCGCGGTCGAAGTGCGTCCGGTGTCAGCCAACTTTTTCCAGGCCTTGGGGGTCAATGCCGAGTTCGGTCGAGTCCTCGAGGAGACGGACCACCTACCGGCTGCGGCTGGCGCCGCGGTCGCAAGCGAACGCTTCTTCCGCACACATTTCGTTGGAGACACGTCGCTGATCGGCACCACGTTTCTTTTGAACGAACAGGAAGTGACCCTGGTCGGCGTCGCCAACCGTGCGTTCGAGACGCTGGTTGCGGGTGAGAGGTCGGACCTCTGGATTGCCGACGCCGTCGCTTCCCGCTTCGTGCCGGGCTGGAACGATGATCCGACGTATCCGAGCACCGACACCCTGGCCCGGCTACGTCCGGGTGTCTCTATCCGCCAGGCACAGGAAGAACTGCAGATCCTCGCCGACGAGCTCGATCGTACGCATCCGCTGGCCGAAATGGAGCGCGAGATCATGGTCGTGCCGGCGCGGCTGAGTCACGGCATCGATCAGCGCAACTTCCAACCGGTCCTGAAGATGCTTGGCGTCGCAGTTCTCCTGCTGCTGACGCTTTCCTGCGCCAATATCGCCAACCTGCTCCTCGGGCGTGCGCTCGAGCGTGGCCAGGAGACCGCACTGCGGCAGGCACTCGGCGCCAGCTTCTCGAGACTGTTGCGCCTGATGATGGCCGAAAGCATACTGCTTTCGCTTCTCGCGGGCGTCGCCGGCCTGGGCATCGCATTCATGGCGCGCCGACTGTTCGCGCTGTGGCATCTCGAGGACTTCGCCGCGATGATGCGCTTTGACTACCGCGTGCTGCTGCTGAGCCTCGCCACATGCATCGGTACAGCGCTCGCGTTCGGCACGCTGCCGGCGGTGCTGGCGGCGCGCACCAGTTTCTACGGTGGGCTGCGACAGAAAGGAACGTCTCGCGGCACACTGCGTGCGTTCTCGGGGCTCACGGCTCTCCAGTTGGGTCTGGCCACGGTGCTCGTGGCGTGTTCTGCGGCGATTGCCGCCAACCTCCTGGCCTTGCGCGCAGTCGACCTTGGCTTCGACGACACTGGTCTAGTGCGAGCCCCGTTCGTTCTCGGCGACCACGGCTACGACGGAACTGAGGCGCAAGAGGTTCTTCTCGAAATCGAACGGCGAGCCCAGGGGTACCCGGGTGTCGAGAGCACGGCCAGGTCTATTTGGATTCCACCGATGTTCTTCGAGATCCGGCGCAGCTTCCGCAAGCCGGGCGAGGAGCAGCTGCGCACCTCGCTCATGAACCAGGTGGGTGGCTCGTACTTCGACACGCTCGGTGTCCCGCTACTCCACGGACGCACCTTCGCCGAAACCGACAGCGAAGTCGAACCACTGCTGATCGTCAACCAAGAGTTCGCGAGGCAGACCTGGCCGGAGCTAGACCCCGCCGAGGTTGTCGGACGCACGCTGTTCTTGCCGCCGCGTCGCGAAGTGGACCCGCCGCCGGAGCACCGCATCATCGGGGTCGTTGGCACGATCACCCTGTACGACCTGCGCAGCGGCGGCGAGCCGATCCTCTACCTCTCGCTTGACCAGCGGCCGCGAACGTCGGCAAGCCTGATTGCCAGGGTCAGCGGCGATCCCGCCGGCTATATCGAGAACATCCGCGAGATCGCGCGTGCCATCAATCCGGAGCTGGCGCCGGTTGGCGCAAATACGTCGGCGCAGCTGCGGTGGAACGCATTGGTCGCGCATCGGCTGCAGGCTCAGATGGCGATGATCCTGGCGGTGATCGGCCTGTCGCTGAGCCTACTCGGCGTCTTCGGAGTGATGCAGATGATGGTCACGCGACGCCAACGCGAGGTCGGCGTACGCATGGCTATGGGGGCGGACCGCAAGCGCATCCTCGCCTTTGTGCTCTGGCAGACCTCGCGACTAGCGATCACCGGCACCGTAATTGGCCTGATCGTTTCGGTATCGGCTGCGAATCTGCTGACCAGATGGGTCCGTGATCTCGAGTCGCCGTCACCCTGGATCTTTGCGATCACATCGGCACTTCTCGTGACTGCCGCTTTGGCGGCCGCGTGGTTGCCGGCACGTCGAGCGGCACGTATTGAGCCGATCGACGTGCTTCGGAGCGAGTAGGCAGTCCCAAGCCATGGGGCTGGGCCTACGATCGCGTCCAGAACGCTACGGCGTCCACTCCGGCGCCAATAGCCGCCGTTTGCTGTCATGGCTCTTGGCGATACCAGCCTCGTCGAGCGCTTCACGGTCCCACAGCTTGCAAGTGACTTGTTTGTGCATCTGGTCGAGACCTTCGCAATAGTTTGAATAGGTGCAGCGACGAATCTCGTCGCCGCGACCGAGTCGTACTTTTCGAAACCAGTCCGGGTCCGCCAGGCTTTGACGAGCCGCACCGACGATATCGGCAGTCTTGTCGGCCAGAAGCGACTCGGCCTGCTCGAAGGTGCTGAGGCCTCCGACCACGACAATCGGCGTCAAAAAGCCGGCACCGCGGACGGCCTTGCGGATCTGCGCCGCCGGTGCCAGATTGCGTCCAAACGGGCCCTGCGTATCGGCAATCAGGGTCGGCATGCACTCGAAGCCGCTGGGTCCGGTGTACGGGTACGCGGCCCGACCAATCTTGGGCGGCTTGGCGTCTTCGAACTTGCCACCGCGTGACAACGACAGAAAATCCATCCCCGCACCCGCCAAGGCGATGCCGAAGTAGGCTGCGTCCTCGAGGGTGCTGCCACCATCGAGACAATCTTCGCTCAGATACCGGCACCCGACCGCGAAGTCCGAGCCCACACGCTCTCGAACGGCTTTCATGACTTCCACGGGCAACCGGACACGCCCCGCACGCGTGCCGCCATAGCCGTCCGTGCGGTTGTTACGCGCCGACAAGAAGGACGCCATGGTGTAGGCGTGGGCGTAGTGAAGCTCGACGCCATCAAAGCCGGCCTGGCACGCTCGCTCGGCCGCGTTGGCGAAGAGATCGGGCAGCATCTGGGGTAAATCTCGAACATGGGGTAAATGGGTATCGGTCACCCGCTCGCGATAACCCATGGTCAAGGCTTCCAGCTCACGGGGCGTCAAGACCTCTGGCCAGCGGTCCGCCCCAAGCGCCAGTAAGGCTGCGCGCACGTGTTCGTCGCTTGTGTTGTGGTCGGTTGCCCTGTCGTCGAGAGCATCGACGGCGGCTCGGTGGGCGTCGGTCAGCTGGAGGTAGCGACCAAAGTACTTTTCGGGTTCTGGACGACGTCGAATCGTCAGAAAATCGATGATCTGGATAAAGAGCTTCGTTTTGCCGTCGCTGGCACGCCGTACGACCTCGACCAAGTCGCGCAGACCGGGAAGGAAGCGGTCGTGACCGATCCGCAACAACGGACCGCTCGGTACGTCGCGAATGCCCGTCGCCTCGACCACCAACACCCCTGGTCGGCCGCGCGCAAAGCGCTCATACCAGGCCAGAACGTCTTCTGTTACAAAGCCATCGTCACTGGCCCGCCAGGGCACCATTGCTGGCACCCAGGTGCGCTCTCCCAGGGTGACCGGTCCGACCGTGATGGCTTGAAACAGCCGGGCGTCATCCGCCTCGGCTCGGGACGGCCAGCCCGGCTCCGGCAGCACATGTTTGATCCGTTCCGGTGGCTTCCACATTCCAACATTCTACGATGCGCGGCAACGCTCGGTTGAGGCTACTGTGGCGTAGCACGCCAATCAAACGCGGGATCACCACAAGACGACAAAACCACCCACAGTCTCACGATTCGGGTAGCGCCGCGATAGCATTTGGAGAACAGGTTTTGACAGCGAAGCTGAGAATCCGGGCCTGGTGTTCACCACCGCCACCTCCACACCTTCGCCTTCGAGCAAGGACTCGAGCGCGGCCGGATCGTCGAGCTGGGTGTTGAAGAAACCAAACGCGCTGCGCAATGGGTCGCGGGTGCCTGTGAGGAAGGCGACTTCGGGGCAGTCGGGCGCGGCGAACACCACGTCTCCGGGTTGCGCATGGGCCAAGACCGTTTGCGCCACCAAGTGGGCCTCGGCGCCCGAGCGCCGGTCGACTTCGAGACCACCGCGCGGCATGACCAGATCGAAATCCCACACCACCGGCTGCCAGCGAAGTCCGACCGTCAGCGGATGCCCCCGATGCAACCAGCCGACGGAGAAGATCCCTGCGACCAACAGCACCACAAAGAGCGGCCCGCGTAGCGCGTGTGAATTGACGCTGGTCACCGCCGCAATGGCCAACACCACCAGTGGCGCCACATAGAGAAAGTAAATTCCGTAGGCGTCCGGGAACTGAATCAGGCTCGCCATGGCGGCTACCGCGAGGGTCGCGAAGACCTTGGCACCACTGCCGGCACCACTGCCGGTGGCGACACTGCCGATGGCGACGCTGCCAGTGGACCCGACGGCTCGGTCTCGGTCGTTGCGGACAAGCACAAACACACCCGCGGCCATGATTGCTGGAACCAGCGCCCTCAGGGGTAGCCAGAAATTCCGATAGGCCGCATCCTGTCCCGCAAGACCCAGCCCGATCGCCAGACCCGCAACCAACACGCCACCCACCGCAGCCTCAGCCGCCCGCGACAAACGGCGTGGCCAGGCGGCCAGGGCGCCAATCGGCAACGCCAGCAGAACCGACCACCACGGCGGCAGGGGAAAGGTTGCAAACGCCAAGCGCTTCTGCGGCAGGACAAAAACCCCGATGTACAAGTCCTCGAGCGCGATCGAGCCTCCCCGCAAGGCGAACCAGCCAACGAACAAGCCAATCGGGACTGCGATGCCGCTGCCGTACCAAAGGACCAACGTACACAGCCGTCGGAGACGATCGCCGGTCGGTGTCTTCAATCCCGCCCGCGCCTCTCGGAACACCAGATATCCAGCCAACGCGGCGCCAGGAAAAACGAAATGGATGATCAGTGATAGCGGCGACCCGCTACCACCGGACCCACCCAAGGCCGGTCGTACCAACACCAGCAAGCACCCCACAAAGGCCGCGGCTCCAAGGCCGGCGAGGACGACGAAACCACGTCTTGCATCCATCTTGCGGGGCACACCCACCAACGCCTTGCCCACGAGGAAACGTGCTAGTCGGTGTTCATAATCCACCAACGCCAGCACCGAACCCGCGATCAAATAGACCCCGGTTATCTTGATCGTGCACGAGACACCCGCACAAAGGCCAGCGAGGAGGAGCCAACGCCGTTGGCTCGTCTCGCCGTGGCGTACCAGCGCCCACAGCGCGACGATCGCGAGGAATAGGCCATACCACGATGGCAGCCCAGCAAAGTAGATCGGGACCGACCACGCGAGTGCGGTCAACGTCACCAGTGCGGCCAACCACCAGGTGACAAATCGGCGGCTCAGTCCGAAAACGAAGGGCGATACGAGCGCGACGGCGGCCAACAGCACCCACCGAATGGGCTGGGTTCCTACCCCCAACAGGTCGAAAGCCGCGGCATAGAGAAACGAAAGCCCGCCGGTGTACGGATCGACGAAGTCGCTGTGGGGTAGGTCTCCGCGGAGGGCCCGCTCACCCAGCTGCCCGAGCAGAC
This sequence comes from Candidatus Multivoradales bacterium, assembly GCA_965250305.1. Classification (GTDB taxonomy): domain Bacteria; phylum Acidobacteriota; class Thermoanaerobaculia; order Multivoradales; family J023; genus J023. The sequence goes on from CBDFNS010000021.1 coordinate 357,688, forward strand.
CTTCGTCGTGGGGAATCCACCCACGAAAGGCGCGGGGCAACAAATAGCCGATCGCCAGCAACCAAACCACCACGCCCGTCAGGCGTTCGAGCCGGCGGTTGCCCACACCGATGGCGGTCATCGAGCGCCGTCACGGGCCTCGGCAGCACGCAGCAACCGACGCGCGATGACAATGTGCTGGACCTCGGTGGCCCCTTCGTAAATTCGCAGCGCGCGTACCGAACGGTAGAGCCGGTCGACGGGGTGCCCAACGAGCACACCGCGGCCGCCGACGATCTGGACCGCATCATCGACGATCCGTTGGGCAGCCTCGGTGGCAAAGGACTTCGCCATGGCCGATGCCAAGGTGATCGAATCGCGGCCCGCATCGGCGTCAGCGGCAGCGCGATAGGTCAAGAGCCGTGCGGCGGTCAAATCGGTCGCCATGCGCGCCAGCTTCTGCTGGGTCATCTGAAGATCGGCCAGTGGCGCACCGAATTGACGCCGCGTCCGGGCGTGGGCCATGGCTTCGTCGAGTGCGCGCGCCGCCATGCCACAGGCCGCGGCCGCCACCGTGGCCCGCAGTCGGTCCAAGGTCTTCATGCCGAGCCGAAAGCCACCACCTGCGGTTCCCAACAGCGCCTCGGCCGGCAGACGGCAGGCCTCGAAGGCGATGGTCCCCAAGGGATGGGCGGCGGCCATCACCTGCGCCCCCACGAACCGTAACCCCGGCGTTTCTGCGGGAACCAAGAAACAGCTCAGGCCCCGGTGGCCGGCATCGGGTTCGGTCGAAGCAAACACGACATACACGTCGGCAAGACCCGCGTTCGAAATCAGTGTCTTCTCACCATCCAGCTGCCAGCCATCACCTTGGCGCACGGCGCGCGTTTGGATCGCCGCCACGTCGGAGCCGGCACCGGGCTCGGTCATGGCAAAGGCCGGCATGATCTCGCCCGTGGCGACGCCCGGGAGGTAACGCGCCTTCTGGTCGTCGGTACCCGCCAGTGAGACAGGCAACGATGCCAAACACTGGATCGCAAAGATGTCATCAGCCAACGGCGAGGCCCAGGCCAGGGCTTCACGGATCAAACAACCGGCCCGCAGGTCGGGCGTCGGTACGCCGTCAAGGGCGCCAGCGGGTGGCACCGCATGCTGGCACCAGCCTCCGGCTCCCAGACGATCGAGAATCTCACGCGCCTGAACGCGACCAGTGGCGTCGTCTGGTGGCTCGGCTAGGGGCGCGATCTGCTGCCGCGCAAACGCCGAAACTTCCTCGGCTACCGTGCGGTGTCGGTCGGTCAGGAAGGCATCGACAGCGTCGAGATCATGCATACGTGAGCATCCGAGTCAGCCAAAGACCTTCGGGCGCTTTTCCATGAAAGCGTCGTACGATTCACGAAAATTGGGATCGAGCATACATGCGGCTTGGATTTCGACCTCAGCGGCGAGTGCCGATTCGAAATCCATCGACGCTTCGCGCAAAACCAACTTCTTGGTCACCTCGAGACCGAACGAAGGACCGCGTGCCAACCGTTCAGCCCAAGTCCGTGCCTCAGCCGCTAGCTGGTCGTCGGCCACCACCCGGTTGTAAAGACCAATGCGATGCGCCTCGGCAGCATCCACAAAGTCACCGGTCATCAAGAGCTCCATCGCCCGTCCCATGCCGATCAACCGCGGTAGTAGCCACGACGCCCCCATGTCGGCGCCCGACAGCCCAACCTTGGTGAACAGGTAGGCAATCTTGGCTCGTTCCGATGCAATCCGCACGTCGCAGGCGCTGGCGATCACGGACCCAGCACCGGCCACCGTGCCATTGAGCGCACCGACGATCGGACGGCGGCAGCGCAGCATGGCCAAGATAAGGTCGCCGGTCTGGCGGGTGAAGTCGAGCAAGCCCTGGTAGTCGCATTCGAACAAGGGTCCGATGATGTCCTCGACGTCACCTCCCGAGCAGAACGCACGCCCGTTGCCCGTGATCAGAATCGACCGCACACCAGGCTCGCTGTCGAGCGCTTCGAAGGTCTCGCGCAACTCGCGATAGACCTCGAAGGTCAGCGCGTTCAGGCGCTCTGGACGATCGAGGGTGATCGTGGCGACGCTGGTATCGGTATCCAGGGCGTATCGAAAGCTCTTCGGATCGATCGGCATGGTTCGTTTCTCCGGACCACTTTGTCTGATGGATCTACACCAAGGCCGCGATGCCCTGGATCTCAACCTGCGCGCGCGGTTCCAGCAGCCCTTTGACTTCGACCAGGGCCATGGTCGGAAAGTGCTTGCCCATCCGCGCCCGGTACGCTTGGCCAACATCCTGGAGCGCCGCGACATAGGCTTGCTTATCGATGACGTACAGAGTCAAGGATGCAATATCGGTGGGCGCGCCTCCCGCCTCCTCGACCACGGCCACGACGTTGCCCAGGGCTTGGTCGAACTGCTCGGCAAAATTATTGCTGACGATTTTCTGATCACCGTCCCAGGCGATCTGCCCGGCGATGAACAGGATACGCGCCCCCGCTGGTGCCAGCATGCCGTTGCTGTAGCCTCGGGGTGCCCCCAACGACACTGGATTGACCGGTTCGAGGGTCATGACTGGACAGCGCCGCCGTCGAGCACCACGCCTTGACCGTTCACGCCACCAGCGCGAGGATCACACAAACAGAGCACCTGGTAGGCGACTTCCTCCGATGTGTAAAGTCGCTTTTGCGGACTGAAGGCCTCGAGTTGCCCCTTGGCATGCGCCGCATCCATTCCGGTCTTGGCAACGATCCGCGTCACCGAGTCGGACGCCATTTCGGTATCCACAAAACCCGGACATACCGAGTTCACCGTAACATTGGTACGTGCCACCTCGATCGCCAGCGCTCGGGTAAAGCCCATCACCGCGTGCTTTGATGCGGCGTAGGCGGTCATATACGCCCCACCAACTTTGCCCGCCACCGATGCGACATTGACCACGCGGCCCCAATCTGCCGCCAGCATGCCGGGCAGAAAGGCCTGGGTGCACAAAAAGGTTCCGGTGACGTTGACCGCCATGATCTGCTCCCACTTCGCGAGGGTGACCTTGGCCAACGGTGCCGAGGAGGCAATGCCAGCGTTGTTGACCAAGATATCGGCGGGTCCACCCAACGCTTCAGTGGCGGCCGAGCACAGTGCCGTCACTTGCTCGGGATCCGTCACATCACAAGGGAAACCCGCGGCACGGTGGCCGGCGGATTGAAGGTCGGTCGCAACCGATTCGACCTGGTCGCGCGAGCGCGCTGAAACGACGACGGCCGCCCCCGCCTCCGCCAAAGTCTTGGCAACCGCCGCACCGATGCCGCGTCCACCGCCGGTAATGACTGCACGTTTGCCTTGAAGTTGCATGGGCGGCAGGGTAGAAGCCCCCTGCGAAGCTGTCAAGCCAAGTCCGTGCCGAAAGCCAACGTTCGCGCTGCTGCCAACGCTCCCGGTCGCGGTCCCGTGCCTCGCTCTAACACCGATCCATGCCGCCTCCAGCCTCGCCTTTTCCTTGACCTTGATTTGAAACCTCACCCAGAGCACACCGGCTCATCGGTTCTGCTCGGTCGCCAGCGTAGCCCGGGATTGAAATCCCAGGCTACGAACCGTCACGCCTCCGGCGTGAAACGCAAGACCTGGGATTGAAATCCCAGCCTATAAAACGTCACGCCTCCGGCGTGAAACGCAGCAATTTCTTCACCCCGAACGGGGTGATTGCCTGGGCCTTTTGCCCCTGGCAGCTGCCGAGATCCAAGATTTTCCACCGTTTGCCTGGGATTGAAATCCCAGCCTATAAAACGTCACGCCTCCGGCGTGAAACGCAGCAATTTCTTCACCCCGAACGGGGTGGTTGCACATAGCCTGGGCCTTTAGCACCTGGCAGCTGTGTGCCGAGATCCAAGATTTTCCACCGTTTGCCCGGGATTGAAATCCCAGCCTATAAAACGTCACGCCTCCGGCGTGAAACGCAGCAATTTCTTCACCCCGAACGGGGTGGTTGCACATAGCCTGGGCCTTTAGCCCCTGGCAGCTGCCGGGATCCAAGATTTTCCACCGTTTGCCTGGGATTGAAATCCCAGCCTACAAAACGTCACGCCTCCGGCGTGAAACGCAGCAATTTCTTCACCCCGAACGGGGTGATTGCCTGGGCCTTTTGCCCCTGGCAGCTGCCGAGATCCAAGATTTTCCACCGTTTGCCTGGGATTGAAATCCCAGCCTATAAAACGTCACGCCTCCGGCGTGAAACGCAGCAATTTCTTCACCCCGAACGGGGTGGTTGCACATAGCCTGGGCCTTTAGCACCTGGCACCTGCCGAGATCCAAGATTTTCCACCGTTTGCCTGGGATTGAAATCCCAGCCTATAAAACGTCACGCCCCGGCGTGAAACGCAACAAATTCTTCACCCCGAACGGGGTGGTTGCACATAGCCTGGGCCTTTAGCACCTGGCACCTGCCGAGATCCAAGATTTTCCACCGTTTGTCTGGGATTGAAATCCCAGCCTATAAAACGTCACGCCTCCGGCGTGAAACGCAGCAATTTCTTCACCCCAAACGGGGTGATTGCACATAGCCTGGGCCTTTAGCACCTGGCACCTGCCGGAATCCAAGATTTTCCACCGTTTGTCTGGGATTGAAATCCCAGCCCATAAAACGTCACGCCTCCGGCGTGAAACGCAGCAATTTCTTCACCCCGAACGGGGTGGTTGCACATAGCCTGGGCCTTTAGCACCTGGCAGCTGCCGAGATCCAAGATTTTCCACCGTTTGCCTGGGATTGAAATCCCAGCCTATAAAACGTCACGCCTCCGGCGTGAAACGCAGCAATTTCTTCACCCCGAACGGGGTGGTTGCACATAGCCTGGGCCTCTAGCACCTGGCAGCTGCCGAGATCCAAGATTTTCCACCGTTTGCCTGGGATTGAAATCCCAGCCTATAAAACGTCACGCCCCGGCGTGAAACGCAACAAATTCTTCACCCCGAACGGGGTGGTTGCACATAGCCTGGGCCTCTAGCACCTGGCAGCTGCCGAGATCCAAGATTTTCCACCGTTTGCCTGGGATTGAAATCCCAGCCTATAAAACGTCACGCCCCGGCGTGAAACGCAACAAATTCTTCACCCCGAACGGGGTGGTTGCACATAACCTGGGCCTTTAGCACCTGGCAGCTGCCGAGATCCAAGATTTTCCACCGTTTGCCTGGGATTGAAATCCCAGCCTATAAAACGTCACGCCTCCGGCGTGAAACGCAGCAATTTCTTCACCCCGAACGGGGTGGTTGCACATAGCCTGGGCCTCTAGCACCTGGCAGCTGCCGAGATCCAAGATTTTCCACCATTTGCCTGGGATTGAAATCCCAGCCTATAAAACGTCACGCCCCGGCGTGAAACGCAACAAATTCTTCACCCCGAACGGGGTGGTTGCACATAACCTGGGCCTTTAGCATCTGGCATCTGTGTGCCGACATCCAAGTTCCGCCCACAGAACACCTGACCGATTCGACTCGAAAGGCCGAAGCGCACCACCGTTGCCTACGAAAGCTCGACGGCCTCCGCGAGAATCTCGCCCAGGACTTTGATCGTTTCGTCGCCTTCGGCGGCAGACGCGGCTGCCGGATCACCAAAATAGGCGTCGGGACCACCAGCGGCGACAAACGATGTCTTGCCTTCGCGAATAGCGTGCGACAACGACATAGGGTTGGGCGCAAGGTCTTTCGCCACATGTTCCCGTACCAGATCGGCGCGCCGGGCCAAGACGATCGAGCCCTCGTATTGGCCGGCATGACACGCGCCCGATTTGAACTCGTCGGTCAGGCGCAGCGCCCAAGGCTTGCGGGTAATGTCGGGAAACGCGACTCGCACGGCCCCAACCTCGTGAATCGCGATTCGGGCCGTGTCGATCGCTTCCAGGTTCTCGGGATCGAGATGCGCGTTGGCGATGGCGAGACGCGATACGCCGTGCCGCGCCAGCGACGCCGCGATATCGACCAGCATTGCGGCTGCCGTCGACGGTCGCAGTGACACTGTGCCCGCAAAGGCACTACCAAAGGCAGCGGGCGTATAGTCGAGCGGCGGCAGCAGCAGACACGTCCAACCGCGGGTGGCAAGCCGCTCAGCCCCGTACTCGGCCATCGCTTGGGCGATGACGCGATCGGTCGAAAGCGGCAAATGAGGCCCATGGGCCTCGACCGCACCGATCGGTAGAATCGCCACCAGACGATTTGGCGGCGAGGCCTCGATTGCGGCCGCAACCTCCATCCAGGTGGCGTCGGCAAGGGTGACAACAGTCATTCCTCGAATGATACCAGGCGACCGGACGTCACCCATCCAACTCAATAGGTATGCAAGTACCGCTCTTGCTCCCATGGATGGACACACAACGCATACTCAGCGCACTCCTGGCGCTTGGCCTGGATAAAGTGCTCGGCGACGTGGTCGCCCAGAGCGGCCAGAACGACCTTATCCTTCGCCAGACAATCGAGCGCGGCATCGAGGCTTCCCGGTAGCTGTTTGATCTTCAAGCGACGCTTCTCGCGATGGCTCATGGCAAAGATGTTCTTGTTGACCGGCGGCCCTGGGTCGAGTTGGCGTTCGACACCATCGAGCCCTGCGGCCAGCATGACCGCGTAGGCAAGATAGGGATTGCACGAGGGATCAGGTACCCGCGACTCGCAGCGAGTCGAGGGGCCACGACGCGCCGGTACGCGAATCATTGGACTGCGGTTCTTCTCGGACCAGGCAATGTTGGTCGGCGCTTCGTAGCCGGGCACCAAGCGCTTGTAGGAGTTCACCAATGGGTTGGTGATCGCCAGGGTGCCAGCCGCATGGTCCAGCAGACCGCCGATGTAACCCATCGCAATCTTGGACAATTGATTGGGCTCGTCTGGGGCGTAGAACATGTTCTCGCCTTTGCTGTTGAGCAAGCTCTGGTTGACGTGCATGCCGGAGCCATTGACGCTGGCCAGCGGCTTGGGCATGAAGCTCGCGTGCAGTCCTTGCTCGAGCGCGACCTTCTTGACCACAAAGCGAAACGTGGCCACGTCGTCGGCGCAGGACACGGCCTCGCCGTACTTGAAGTCGATCTCGTGCTGGCCCGGGGCAACTTCGTGGTGCGCCGCCTCGACTTCGTACTCCATGGCCTCGAGCACCAACACGATGTCGCGCCGACACTCTTCACCACGGTCCACCGGTGTGAGGTCGAAGTAGCCACCGACATCGTGGGTTGCGTCTACGCGTGCGCGTCCGTTCTCATCCTTCTCGAACAAGAAAAACTCGGCCTCAGGGCCACACACCATCGTGTACCCAAGAGCCTTCGCGCGTGCCACTTGTCGTTTGAGCACCGTGCGCGGGCAACCGTCGAATTCGGCGCCATCCGGCAATCGAACATCACAGATCATGCGCGCCACCCGGGAGCCGTCTGGGTTGGTCCAGGGGTTCACCCGAAAGGTATCCAGCTCAGGCACCAGCAGCATGTCCGACTCTTCGATGCGGGTAAATCCCTCGATCGAGGAACCGTCGAACATGATCTGACCCTCGATGGCCTTCTCGAACTGGCTGCGCGGGACCTCGACGTTCTTGATCACCCCCATCAGGTCGGTGAACTGAAGCCGCAAGAACCGGACGTTGTCGTCGTCAGCTTGGCGCAGAATCTCTTTCTTGGTCATGGATTCCTCGACGGTTATCTTGAATTGGTGAATTCTTCGAGCAACGCAACGCGCAGAGAATAGGCGACAAGGGAATCGAACACAAGACAACTCTTGCAAATTGACCGAGAAATCACCGTCAATGTGCAGTATTGACCACTATCGACCACACAGCCAGGGTATCTGAGCGTGTTACCGTTTCGGCTCGTTCAGCCGTTTGCAACAAAAGGCCACCACCACTCGCACACCGCAAGCCAATGCCGATGAATCTTCTCGCGGTCGCCCTCGGTGGCGCCCTGGGTGCCTGCGCGCGCTACCTCGTAGGACGCGGCGTATTGCGACTCGCCATCGCGGCCGCATTCCCCTATTCGACGCTCCTGATCAACGTCGTCGGATCGTTCCTGCTCGGATGGTTGATGGCAGCCACCGCAACCGAGCGCATCTCATGGGCCACTGCCCTACCGCTGGAGGCACGCCTGCTCTTTGGCGTCGGGTTCCTCGGTGCCTTCACGACCTTTTCGACCTTTGCCCACCAGACGGTCACCGCAATCCGCGCAGGCGAAGCGGGCATCGCGCTCGCCAACATCGTGGCGAGCGTGACGCTGTCGATTCTTGCGTGCTGGATCGGGGTCGTGCTCGGGTCGCGGTAGCATCCGATCCCGCGATACCGACCGCCCCCGCGTCAGCTGCGAGGTGAGAGGCGCCACGGTAATCGATGGACTCTTGTTCACGATGATCGATGGTTGGGCGTGACGGTAATCGGTTCTTGAAGGTTGGTAACCTTGTACTCGAGGTAGAAAGCCGCGAAGGGGACGATCGGCGAATCTAACCGAACCCGCTCCTATCTGGGATGCCAGGCCATGGCGGTCACGAAAACGCGTGGGACCCTACAGACGGTTACACCAACAGCGACCGCGGATGGCGGACCCGCGCTTGCTAGACTGCAAACTGTGATCACCCTCGCGGGTTCCTTTCACCTCGAGCGCCGTGACATCGCAGAGCAAGCCAGTCCAGATCTCTTCCGCCGTCATTCCAGCCGCACTGCTGCTGCTGTTTGTGACGCGCGCGGGGACGTTCGATAGCGGAGCGGAGGGGCTTTGGGTCGCGGCAGGACACGCGGCTCTGATCGGCTTCGCGGCGTTCGGCGCCCATGCCTGGCGCGATCCATTGGGTCTGGGACGCGCGAGTGGCCTGCTCTTCACGGTACTAGGTCTCACCCTCGTTGCTAGCAACGCGCTGTCGCCGGTACCGCGAGCTGGATGGGTGGGCCTGCTGGCGTTGCCCGCGTTTGTGCTCGTTCCCGCGGCGGCTGCACGGTGTTGGTCGACGACGCAGAAACGCTCGGTCGGCCTGGCGTCCTTGGCCGTCGTTTTGTCGGTGACGTCGCTTTGGTCCCTGATCGCTTGGCGCTTCGGTCACGGGACCCGACCGGCGTTGCCACTTGGGCATCACAACTTGCTCGCCAGCGTCTTGGTCATGTTGCTACCCGTGATGACTCCGTTGATCCAGCGCGGTGGCGGACTTCGTGCGCTCGGCGTGGTTTCAGGGACGCTCGGGCTGGTAGCCCTGTTCGCCTCGCGATCCATGGCTGGTGCGTTGGCCTTGGTGGTCATTGCCCTGTTCTCAATGCCCCGGGATCGGCGTTGGCTGGCAATCCTGCCAGTCCTGGTGATCGGACTGACCCAAGCGCCCCGGATCGTCCGGCTGCTGCAAGGCGACGACCTCTCGAGCCAAGCTCGGCTGGCGTATGCCCGGGCGGGCCTGGACGGAATCGCCGCTCGACCCTTGCTCGGCTGGGGCCCGGGCTCGACACCATGGACGTTGGCGGAACATCTACCGCCGCGCCCCGGCGTCTTGCCCGCCGGGCAGGTTGTAGGACACCTTCACAGCCTGCCGCTGCAAATCGGCTACGAACTCGGTTGGCTCGGCCTGGGACTGATCCTCGTGATCGTCGCACTATTTTGCTGGCGGCAGCGATCGACCTCGACTAGCACGACGGATCTTGCCGGTCGGCGCGCTGGTGGCCTGGGGCTCTTGGCTGGAGGCATCACGAGTCTAGGCGGCTTGCCATTGACCGTCACTGCGCTGCCACTCACCGCCGCCCTTGTCGCAGGCCTGGCCTGCGACACGACCGAGCATCGCGACCGACCACCGAAACAATGGGGCGTAACCTCGGTCTGGATACTGCTCCTGCTCACCGCGCTCGAACTTACCCGATTGGACGCCGGTCATCTGGCCTATGACCGGGCCGTGGACGCACCGACGGTCGACGCGCAACGGACCGCGCTCGCCACGGCCAGCCTTTTTGACCCGCACCACCCTCTCTATCGCGCCCGGCACGCGTGGCTCGCCGCAGACGCGGACGCTGCCCACCAGGCCGCCCGCGACGCGCAAGGCGTAGCTGCGTTGTGGCTCGCGGCCGGTTCTCTGGGCCTCAACACAGCCCAGCCTTGGGCGGCCACGGCGCTTGACCATGTGTGTCGGTTGGATCCGCTCGGTCCCATGGCGCCACTCTTGCTCGGTCTCGATTTCCCCACCGATCCCATGGCCACGGGACGCCTGGCCCGAGCGCTGGCCGCCGAGCCTCGTTTGCTCCTGGCCAACGCTGTCCGCGTTCATCCGCTTCGAGGTCCGGTCCGCGATCGTGTGGTCGAAACCGAGGGCATCAATCACGACTGGCGAATCGCTTTCGAGCACGCGACGACCGATGCCGACGACGAATCTAGCCCGATCACCCAAACGCTGGCACTGAGCTTGGACCGCGAAGCGGCGACCGCGATGTCGCTCTTCACCTTCCGGCGGAGGCCCTGGCCCACCGACTTGGTGTCGATCTCGCTCACCGGCGACACCGGCACCGTTAGCAAGATCGGAGCCGCCGCCGCGCGGCGCGATACCGATCCCTTTCTCTTTACGGGTTCCGCGTGCACTCTGGGAAAAGCCAACCCCCTCGATCGGTAGCAACAAGGCATTCGATTGAGACCTTCGCGGGACGACCTGCGTCATCAGAAGGAAACGTGGTGATTCTCGTCCTGGCGGGCCAATTAGTAGACCGTAACAGCGGAATCGCGCGTCCGACCACCCAAGCGACGACAGGGCGCACCCAAGCGGATGCGCCCCCGGCGATCCAAGAGCCCGAAGACCCCTGCTACCGATCAAACATCGGGCGGTTCGAGATCGAAGACCTCGTAGTTCTTGGCAGTAAAGGCATCCCATTTCTCGGGCACCTCTTCCTCGGGGAAAATGGCCTCTACCGGGCAGGCATCGACGCACAAGCCGCAGTCGATGCACTCCTCGGGCTGAATGTAAAGCGTCTCCCACTCATCTTTATCGTAGATGCAGTCCACTGGGCAGACGTCGACACAAGCGGTGTCTTTCACCCCAATACAAGGCTCGGCGATGATATGCGTCATGCGAACGGCTCTCCTATGGCCTGAGTAACGTCGATGCGACCGACAGAGTATACCGGCCCACGTTGGAACCGCTCAAGCGCGCCGGTAATCGACCGGCTGAAATCGGGTGGCGCCAAAGGCTGTCGGCGGCCGCACGCCATCAACCATGCCCGCCACCACGGTTTCGACCGTCCACGGCGTCAGCAGGATGCCGTTGCGATAATGCCCGGTCGCCGCCCACATGCCCTCGTCAATTGGCCCGACAACCGGTAGATCATCATCCGTACTGGGCCTCAAGCCCGACCAACGATCGACCACAGTGTGCTCGTTTAGGCCCGGGAACATCTGACTACAGGCCTCCAACAAACGACGCTGGCCCGCGACGGTTGTCCGGTCGTCGAAGCCAGCATCCTCCATGGTCGCGCCGATCAAGAGCCCCCCGCCGGCCCGCCGTACAGCGTACAAGTTCCCTCGCACCGAGCCCAGCCACGGCCAGTCAACCCCTTCTAGTCGCAGCATTTGACCGCGGATCGGCCGCACCGGCAGCCGCGGCATGCCAGTGATTCCGCCACTCCAAGCCCCCGCACAGACCAGGACTCTCGACGCCTCGACCACACCCGCTGGTCCCACGAGCGTCCATCCTCGAGGCCGAGCAACCACCTTGGTGACGGGCCACGTTTCGCGTACGTCGACTCCGCGTTGGACAACCGATTGGGCCAACGCCCGACATACCCGACGGTTGCTCACCCGGTGTTCACCCGCCAAGAGCAGCGCTTGGTCGACGGTGGGCGAAAGCCCTGGAATCAGCTTGCGAAGATCCGTGGACTCCAAGCGCTCGGCGTGTTCGCCCAGTGTTTGGGCGAGGCGCAGGTTCGCTTCGAGATCATACGTTCCGTCGTCGAGCAAGACCGCGCCCGAGCGGTCATAGTCCACATCGACGCCCGTCTCCTCTTCGAGCTCGCCGGCAAAATCGGCCCAAGCATCCCGCGCGCTGTGGCAGGCATCGAACATCGGGCCGGGCTCCGGAACCTCCGCCAACGGTGCCAGCATACCGGCGGCCGCCCATGACGCCGCCCGTCCCAAGTGGCCGCGCTCGAGAACGGCTACCGCAAGACCCCGTGCCGCCAAGGCGCGCGCGCACGCGAGGCCGATCATGCCGCCGCCCACCACCGCGACGTCCGGTCGTCGATCGCCCGTCCGCGTCATGCCCCTTCCGCGGCGAAGGCGCGATCGAAGGCGCCCAGCGTGTGCTCGATCTCCTTCGGCCCGTGCGCGGTCGACAGAAACAGCGCTTCATACGGCGAAGGCGGCAGGTGAACCCCACCTGCCAGCAACCGATGAAACACCCGCTTAAAACGCTCCCGGTCGCTGGCATCGACATCGGCAAGACGGGTCACGGGGTGCTCGGCGAAGAAGAGACCGAGCATCGAACCTTGGCGAGGCACCTGGAGCGCAATTCCGTGCCGGGCCGCTGCCGCCGCAAGACCGGCGGCAAGGGTTGCCCCGGTTTGTTCGAGCTGGCCGTAGGCAGCGAAATCGTTGGCCTGCAAAGCCTCGAGTTGGGCCGCGCCCGCGGCAACGGCCAACGGATTCCCGGCCAACGTACCCGCCTGGTAGACCGGCCCCGCGGGCGCGATTTGTTCCATCAGCGCACGCCGTCCGCCGTAGGCAGCCAACGGCAACCCGCCCCCAATGACTTTGCCCAGCGTGGTCAGGTCGGGCTGGACATCGGCAAGGATCTGAACCCCGCCCCAGGCGACCCGGAACCCGGTCATGACCTCGTCGAAGATCAGCAAGGAACCGTGGGCCGTGGTGAGCTCACGCAGGCCTTTTAGATACCCCGCAGACGGCAGGACCACCCCCATGTTGCCCGCGATCGGCTCGACGATTACGGCGGCAATGGAGTCACCACTTTGATCGAAAAGCCGTTCGACTGCCGCCAAGTCGTTGTAAGGCACCACCAACGTATCGGCGATGACTGGCTTCGGTACGCCCGGCGACGAAGGAATGCCCATGGTTGCCGCGCCCGAGCCAGCCGCCACCAAGAAAGCGTCGGCATGACCGTGGTAACAGCCCTCGAATTTGACGAAGCGATCCCGGCCGGTCGCCGCCCGCGCCAGCCGTAGCGCCGACATCGTCGCCTCGGTGCCAGAACAAACCAGCCGCACCATGTCCATAGCCGGGAACGCCGAAACGATGGTCTCGCCCAGCATCACCTCGGCAAGGGTCGGCGCGCCAAAGGTCGTGCTCTGGGCCAACGCGCCCTCGATTGCCGCAATCACGGTCGGTGGCCGATGTCCGAAGATGTGCGGGCCGTACGAGCAAATGAAATCAACGTACTCTTTGCCGTCCTCGCCCACCAAGTACGCGCCGTGGGCGCCGCGCACAAAGACCGGCGTGCCACCGACGCCGCGAAACGCGCGTACCGGTGAGCTGACCCCGCCCGGCAACACCCGGGCGGCGCGGGCCATCAGATCCGCTACGTTCTGGCTCATTCCGTCCACCCTTCTCGCAACAGGCGAGCGGCATCGCGCGCGCCGTAGGTGATGATCGTATCGGCACCTGCCCGCCGAATCGAAAGAAGCGATTCCATGAGTACGCGTTCGTAGTCAATCCAGCCATTGGCTGCGGCGGCACGGATCATGGCGTACTCTCCACTGACCTGGTACGCCACGAGTGGATGTCCGACCTGACCACGGAGGTCCCGGATTACATCCAGGTACGGCAGGGCGGGCTTGACCATGAGCATGTCTGCACCCTCGGCGATGTCGAGCGCAACCTCGCGCAAAGCTTCACGGCCATTGGCCGGATCCATTTGATAGCTGCGCCGGTCGCCAAACGCGGGCGTCGAGTCCGCGGCATCGCGGAAGGGACCATAGAATGCACTGGCGAACTTGGCGGCGTAGGAGAGGATGGGAATATCCGAAAACCCCGCGTCGTCGAGTCCCGTACGGATGGCGCCGACGCGACCATCCATCATGTCGGACGGTGCGATGACGTCGGCACCCGCCCGCGCCAACGACACGGATTGCCGCACCAGGTTGGCAACCGTGGCGTCGTTGGCTACGGTCTCCCCGTCGAGGACGCCGCAGTGGCCGTGATCCGTGTACTCGCAGAAACACACATCGACGATCGCGAGCATCTCGCGCAGCGACGCCTTGAGCGCACGGACGGCCTGCTGCACGATGCCATCGTCTGCCCAGGCCGATGAGCCTTCGGCATCCTTGGACGCTGGTAGGCCAAAAAGGAGAACAGCCGGAATCCCATCTTCGGCCGCCAACCCGGCAACTTCCACCAGCTGATCGACCGAATGTTGATACACGCCAGGCATTGAGCCTACCGGCCGGGCTATCCCCGTGCCTGGGCAAGCGAATAGCGGCAGGATGAAGTCTTCGGGTGCGAGACGGGTCTCACGTACCAACCGCCGCAGCGTCGGGGTGCGGCGGAGGCGACGTAGTCGTGTTTGCGGAAAGGCCATGAGTCGGTTGTACCACAGGCCCCAGTCCCCAGCAAAGGTGACCATGCTAGCCTCGGAGCAACGGCTCGCTCAGGAGGCAATGTCATGGTTCGACCCATCGTTAATCCAGCATTCGGCGCGGCGCTCAACGGCGTCCAAGTTCGACTGCTTGATCTCTTCGCCAGCGGCTTCGAAAGAGGCTTCGAAAGCGGCGATACCTCCGCATGGAGCACCACCATCCCTTGATCGGAATGCAAGATCTCGTCGCAGCTGCATCGATTGGCCTCGGTGCCGGCGTCAGCCCCGGCCCGCTGCTCACCCTGGTGGTCACCGCCACCCTGGAACGCGGGTTCGGCGCCGGTGTGCGTGTTGCCATGGCACCGCTGATCACCGACCTGCCGGTCATCATCCTGGCTGTCTTCGCCGCGCAGGCTGTGCCGATCGCAGCCTTGAGCCTATTGTCGTTGGTCGGCGGCCTTTTCGTCGGCTACTTAGGCTTCGACACCCTGCGACAGTCGCGGACAGCCGTACTCCCGGCCGCGGGGACACTCGACGCCCAAGCCGGTGACCGACGCGACTTGTGGCGCGGCGCCGTGGTCAATATCTTGAGCCCGCACCCATGGCTTGCCTGGCTCACCGTCCTTGGCCCCATGTTAACCAATCTCGGACGACGTAGCTTGTCTTTGGCGGGGGCATTCTTGGTCATTTTCTATCTCGGCCTGGTTGGCGCCAAAGTTGTGATCGCCATGGGGATCGCCCGCGGTCGACGCCACGTCGACACCCGTTGGTATCGGGTGATCCTCGCCGCCTGCGGAGCGCTCCTGGTGGCACTCGGTGCCGTGTTGGTGTTCCAAGGTGGTCGCGCCTGGATCGGCTAGGAAGCCGATCCAAACTTGTGCTACGATGTGCGCCGCACTGCGGCATAATCAATGCCGCGGTCCGCCTCCTACCCCGATCCCGAGGTCAACATGAGCGCACTCGATTCTCTTCTCCAACGCCGCTTGCTCGTGGTCACGGGCAAGGGAGGCGTGGGCAAGAGTGCCGTAACCGCAGCGTTGGGCCATACCCTGGCAGCACTCGGTCGCCGCACGCTCGTCCTTGAAATCGATCCGCGCGAGAACCTGCACCAGCTCCTCGATGTGCCGCCCTCAGGCGGCGAGATCGTGCCCGTCCGGGACAACCTCTATCTCCAAAACCTCAAACCGCAGGCCGTGGTCGACTGGGTGGTCGAGCAAAAGGTGTCGGTGGGCATGCTGGTGCGCCGCATGAAACGCAGCCCGGTATACCAGCGATTCGTCGAAGGCGCGCCGGGCCTGACCGAGATGGCAGTGATTGGCCATTGCCTGCGTGTGGTCGAGGGCCGGGACGCCAGTGCACCGGCGATCGACACGGTCATTCTTGACGCCCCCGCCACCGGCCACGGGATCTACCTCCTGACCGCGCCACGCCTGTTTGCCGATGCCATTGGCTCAGGTCCGTTCGCCGACCTGGCCCGACAAGGCGCTGACTTTGTGAGTGATCCGGTGGCTTGTGGGCTAGTGATCGCGACCCTCGCGGAAGAGATGCCGGTGCAAGAAGCGATCGAGCTACGCGCCGGGCTCGCCGAACGGTTCGGCCGCGACCCGGAGCTCTTGGCGGTCAACGGTGTGTACCCACCCTTGCCCACGGCCGACACGACAGCAGAAGACGATCAACTTCTTGCGCTCTGGCGACAGCGCCGCAACATCAATAAGCGGGAAATCGACCGACTCTCCCGAGAATGGGACGGCCCCCGCGTCGAACTGCCTTTGCTGCCGATCGATCAAGGCCCCGCGTTGATCCAATCGCTCCACACGCACTTGTCCAACGGCCTTGAGGCGCTCTCCGGCGCTGGGGTCAGTGCCGGAGAGAACTGATGGACCTGCGCACGGATCAACCACCGCTGCTGGTTTGCGTTGGTTCAGGCGGCGTCGGCAAGACCACCCTGGCCGCGGCGCTCGGATTGGTTTCGGCGCGTGCAGGCCACAACACCCTGGTCATGACCTTCGACCCGTCGCTGCGCCTCAAGGATGCCCTCGGAGTTGGCGACGAAGCCCACGGCGAGGAGGTTGCGGTTCCGCTCGATGCTCCTGGCACCCTCCACGCAAGCTTGCTCGATGCGCGCAAGACATTTGATCGTCTGGTCGCGCGCTACGCACCGGACGAGGCAGCCCGTGAGCGCATCTTGAACAATCGCTACTACGACAACCTCGCGGGGCATCTCGGCGGCATCCTCGAGTACATGGCGGTGGAACGGCTCTACGAGGTCGCCACGGAAGGTCGCTATGATCGGATCATCCTCGACACGCCACCCACCCGACAAGCGATCGACTTCCTGGAAGCCCCCAAGCGCATCACCACGTTCCTCGACTCCGGCGCCCTCAAGATTGCACTACGCCCCTGGTTCGACGGCGAAGGCGGCCTCAAGGCGGGCGGGCGGTTCGGATTCGTGGGCCGCTCGTTCGAGCGTTTCTTGGATAACATCGTCGGACTCCAGCTCCTCCGCGACATGTCCGAGTTCTTTCAGGCTTTTGAGCCGCTCTTCAACGGATTCCGCGAGCGAGCTCAAAAGGTCGAGGCGCTCCTCGGTTCGGACGACGCGCGATTTCTGCTGGTCACGGGTCCCGGGGAGTCTCGCATCCCCGACACCCTATTTTTCGCCCGTCGTTTGCAGGAAGCTGGATTGCACCTAGGCCCCATCGCGGTCAACCGGGTTCATCCAACATTCGACGACACACCCGCAGCGTCCGGTTCCGAGCAGACAGGGCGGGACCTCTTCCGTTGGCTCGGTGAACGGCACGAACGCGGCCTCACCGAGCTCGCGAAGCTCCTGCCCACCGATCAGTCGCTCGTAGCCCTGCCGCTGGTCGCCAACGAGCCAACGGACCTGGCGTCCCTCGAAGCACTCGGTCACACCCTGCAAGCGCGCCTGCTCGGCGAACCCTCCCCCTGACCCGCCGAGCCGCAACGCGGCATCGATAGCGACCAGCGGCGCCCCTTGCAGAAAACCAAAGCATCGACTTGCCGCACCACGGCAAATCCCTTGACATATATGCCGCAGTGCGGTATCTTGTTCCTGTTGATGCCGCAGCACGGCAAGTCGTGCTCGACATGACAATCCCCAGTACAGCAATCGTCCGGGCAACCCGACCACTGGAAAGTCCGGCCGTGAGGAGAAACGACCATGATCCGCGTCATCAAACGCTACGAGAGCCGCAAGCTCTACGATACCGAAGAGAGCCGCTACGTCTCTTTGGAAGACATCTCGATGTGGGTACGAGAAGGGCAGGAAATCAAGGTCTTGGACAACGCGACGTCCGATGACGTGACGCCGCAAGTCCTGACCCAGATCATTCTCGACGAAGGCAAACGGGGCACGTCGTTCTTGCCGACCGAGCTTTTGCACGAGCTGGTTCGTGCGGGCGAGCGCGCCTTCCATACCGGCGTCGAGCAGGTTCAGAGCAAAGTCGACACCTTTGTTCAGCGGTCGATCGATCGCCTCGCTCCCGTGCGCCAAGCACGGGAAGAAATGGCCACCCTTCGGCAGCAGTTGGGTGAGCTCGAGTCGACTTTGATCAAGCTCGAGACCCAAACGACCGAGACTGCGCCCAAGCCACGCACTCGGGCCAAGGCCAAACCACGGACGGCCAAAGCCGCACCCAAAGCGCCCGCGAAAAAGGCGAGCCCCAAAGCGGTGGCCAAGAAGGTAACGGCCAGCGCCAGGACTTCAGCCAAGGCGACGTCGACCAAGAAGGCCGCGGCCAAGAAGGAGGCGTCCAAGAAGGAGGCGTCCAAGAAGGAGGCCACCAAGACCACTGCTCGTAAGACCACGGCTCGTAAGACCACGACAAAGGCCAAGACAGCTACCAAAAAAGTAGCTGCAACACCCAAGACCGCGGACGCGACTGTCAACTAATTCGCTGTCGACAACGGCAACGACAACAGCACCGGCCTTGCGGCCGGTATTCGATCACCCTCGCCAGACAAGCGCCAGACCCGAGCCAGGCGACTCATCGGTGAGTAGGAACATTTGGCTGCCGGCGTTACCGGCGCCTCGGAGTTGAACCATGGCCACGAAAGCCCTCAAGAAAACCGAAGCCGTCTTCGCTCGTCTCGAAGATCGAACCCGTGAAACCGCCGAAGACTTGCAAGTGCGCGGCCGCAAGGCTGCCAGCCGTATGCAGAACGCCGGCCGCAACGTTTGGCTCGCCGGCCTCGGCGTGGTTGCCAACGCCAACGAGCGCGCGACCGGCGCCCTCGATCGCTTGGCCGAACGCGGCGATACCACGGGCCGTGACCGGCTGAGGCGCCTGGCGAAGCCCGTTCGTGCCGCCGGCGACCGCGCTCGGGATCTCGGCAACAAGGTCGGTAACAAGGTTGGTAACAAGGTCGAACATCAGGTAACCGCGACCCTCGAACGCCTCGGCGTGCCGTCGCGCCGCGAGATCACCACGTTGATCGAACAGGTCGAAGCCCTCAACAAAAAGATCGACAGCCTCGCCGCCAAGGCTTGAGGCTTCCCAAGGAGCAAAACCATGAGCGATACCAAGACCACGCGAAATCCCATTCCGGCTGAGATCCGCGAGTCGGCTCAGAAGATCTGGCTGGCGGGCCTCGGCGCCTTGACAGTTGCCGAGGAAGAGGGCAACAAACTGTTCAAGAACCTGGTCGAGAAGGGCGCCGAGTTCGAATCACAAGGACGAGACAAAGCACGCGAAGCCGCTGGCGACGTGCGTGAGAAGGTCGGCGAGACCGCTGAACGGGTCAAGAGCGAGGCGAGCACGATCTTCGCCAAGATCGACGCCAAGATTGACGATGCCGTGGCCTCGGCGGTCAGCCGGGCCGGCGTACCAACCCGTGACGAGATTGGTACCTTGACCCGTCGAGTCGAGGAGCTGACCAAGCTCGTCGAGCAGCTGCGCAATTCGAAGTAGGAATCACCACACTAGACCCAAAACCAGCGCATCTTGAAGGCGATCTACACAAATCTCTTGGGCTCAATCACTTCCGAAAATGCTTAACGAACCTTCGGGGGCGCCTGCGCTTTTCGTAAGCACTTGAGCCTCAAGATCTTCGCGCATCTCATCCTTCGTATGCGCTTGTTTTAGGACTAGAAAGCCGGCTCGAGATCACCATGGCCAAAGCGAAAGTGGAACGAAAGACTCGGAAGCATCCGATTGGCCTCGCCCTCGCTGGCGGGGCCGCGGGCGGCGCGATCTACGAAATCGGCGCCGTCCATGCCCTCGACGAGACCATTGTCGGACTCGATCTCAACGACCTCGACGTCTACGTCGGGGTCAGTGCCGGCGCCTTTCTCACTGCCTGTTTGGCCAACGGGCTCTCGACCCGTCAGATGTGCCGGGCGATCGTCAAGCCTGAACCGGGCGAACACCCTTTCGTTCCTGAGATGTTCTTTCAGCCGGCGCTTGGCGAAATCAGCAGCAGACTGGCACGAACGCCAGGCCTGGTGGCCCAAGCGCTCGGTGGCTACTTCTCTCGCCGGGAGCGCCGCTTACGCGACGCACTCACCATACTGGGCCGGGCACTCCCGGTCGCCTTGTTCAAGAGTGAGCCGATCCGCGAGTACGTCCACAAGATCTTTGCGATCAAGGACCGCACGGACGATTTCAGGCAACTGGCGCGCCAGCTCTTCATCGTCGCCACCGACCTCGAGTCGGGTGAGGCTGTACGCTTCGGCGAGCCTGGATTCGACCACGTACCGATCTCGCGCGCGGTGCAAGCCAGCTCGGCGTTGCCCGGCCTCTATCCACCCGTCGAAATCGATAGCCGGCGCTACGTCGATGGCATCTTGCTGAAAACCATGCATGCATCAGCCGCCCTCGAGAGCGGCGCCGAGTTGTTGATCTGCATCAATCCGATTGTTCCGGTCGATGCGCGCAAGGGCATTCAAACCAACGAGCTGCGCCCCGGACAGATCGTCGATCGCGGGTTACCGGCGGTGCTGTCCCAAACGGTCCGCACCATAATTCATTCGCGTATGGAACTGGGCTTGAAGGCGTACGACACCCGCTTCCCGAACGCCGACGTCTTGTTGGTCGAGCCCCCGCGCGACGACTACGAGAGCTTCTTCTCGAACATCTTTACCTTTGCCCAACGCCGCAAGGTTTGTGAGCGTGCCTACCAGGCGACCCGCAAGAGCTTGCTGGATCGTCGCGAAACCCTCGAACCAATACTCGAGCGTCACGGCCTGGCGCTCGACATCGCCGTGTTGGAAGATCAAGACCGAAATCTTTGGGACCACGTGCAACCGCGAACAGGTCCAGCGGCCGAGCCGGCGCAAGCCACTTCGGGCGATGCAATCGACGACCTCGATCGCATTCTCGCCCGCGCTCGGCGCATGGTCGACGCCTAGAGCGCGCATTGCAAAGAGGCCTGGGACTAAAGGCCCAGGCTACGAACCGTCACCCCGTTCGGGGTGAAGAAGGCGCCGTGCTTCACGCCGGAGGCGTGACTGTACGTAGCCTGGTATTTCAATACCAGGCTCGGTTGGCGACCGACCGATACGTCGCGCAACAGAACCCAGCTCTTCGCGCATTCGGAAGGCAAGTCTTTCAAACTCGGCAGCCCAGCTCGAATTGAAGGTCGACGATTTCGATCGTGCTCATCACGGATGATTCACGCAGACTGAATGTCACGTCGACGACGCCACGCCAGACCGCCGAGCACTGCGACCAAGAACGACGCCGCGGTCATCATGCCCAACCGAAAGGGCACGTTGTCGTAGCGCACCGAAACCACCTGAGAACCCGACAATACGACGAGCGCCATCTGCTTCGCGTCGTCGAAGGGTACGGCGCCTTGATCGACACCATCAATCGACCAAAACCACCAAGGCAACGGCGCCAGAGCCACCCGCAGGGTACCTGCCTTGCCTTTCGGATGGACATCGATACCGTTGACGTGCCAGTCGAACGCTACCGGCTCCTTCGGAGCGTCGTGAAACGACACCACCGGCAAGGCATCGATGTGCTCGTAGACAACCCTCGACGCATCCTCGTGGTGTTTGCGCAAGGCCGGTACGGCGTCGAGTGCGGCGCGGTACCGGGGGTCGTTGGCTGGTGCAATCAACGTCCGCACACTCCACCGCGCAAGGTGCGGGAGGATCGAATCATTGACTGCGTAGCGAAAGATGTTCGAGTAGTCGAGCCCCAAGGCCAGATCGAGGTTCTCGCGCGCGATCAACGGATCGTAGCCGCCCAAGTGGTGCGCACCCGTCAAGGTCGCGAAGGCGAGCGTCAGGTGGTGCGGCATGTCGGCCTGATTGTGCCGCTGCCAGAGCGAGATGACCCGTCCGCCACCTGCCGCCGCGGGCAAAGGATCGACGACATCCTTGGTCAATTCACCGAGATCGCGTGCAACGCGATACGGGCCGAACGGTCGATCCAGCGATGGCGCGAGCAGGACGGCAGCGTTGGCGATCAACGTCACGCCGATCAAGCCGGTGGCCCAACGCCCGCGGCCGCGTACTACGAGCGCTTCCAGCATCAATGCTGCCGCGACGGTCGCGAACAGCAAGAACAACAGATAGGACTTGAACGGCCACCGAAAGCTCGAAAGGAGCGGCACGCGGTACAACAATCCCCACGCGCGGGTCGCCAACACCAAGGCCATCAGCGCGGTTATCGCAACGGGAAGGGCCGCTGGATGAAGCCGCAGCCGGCCGCGCATGAAGAAACAGCCAACCAGCAACACCAGCACCGGCAGACCAACGTAGAACATCGCACCGCTGGTTTGATGGACGGCTTTCGAGGTCATCACCCCAATCTGCGCAGAAACGAACGCGTCGAGCGGCAGAGCGTTCGAAACAAACTCCGCGAAAGAAAGAGCACCCGCGCGGTAGGCCGACAGTTGGCGAACCTGCCACATGGGCGCCAACAGGGGCGCGGCGAGTGCACCGGTTGCCAGCAGCGCAAACCCGTAGGCCACCGCCAATCGCAACCAGACGCCGCCACGCCGAGACTGGGATTCGTCGCCGAGTTGGCGAAGCACCAGATACAAACCATCGGCGAGCGCGGCCAATACCGCGTACTGCACGTAACCCTGGTAAAACAGCAGGGCCTTGAGCGCGGCCAGCACCAACGCGCGGGCCACCGTTGGTCGTTGACGCAAGCGCTCAACCAAGAGAAGGTTCCACGGAAGCAGTGCCGCTACAAAAGCCACCACCACCCAATTGCGCGAGACTTGAGCCAAGAACGGAAACGTCACCCAGGCCAACGCCATCGAAGACGCGATCGTCCGTCGAACACGCCAACTGCGAAGCAGGACGAACATGCCCAACGACGCGAGCGCCAAGTGGCCGATGGCCAAGACATCGATGGTGTGGCGTAGATCGCCCCACAGCCATTGAGTGAATCCTGCCGCCAGATACACCGGCGGATACAGCACGCCAGACTGGCCGTTGCCCAGCCAGATCTGCCCCAAGTATTGATGCACATTGATGTGCGCCAGCGCACCACCCTCAACCAGGGAACGCCAGGCGTGGACGTAGGCTGGCAAGTAGAAGCTCGCGTTGTCGTCCCAAAGAAAATAGCCAGGCCGCAGGAACTCGAGAAGACCGAAGAAACCCAGCGTCGCACCGACTACGACCAAACCGACTTGGACGTCGGCTTGCTTGCGGTTCTTCGTCACGGAACATCACCAGCAAGAATGGCTGTCAACTTCGAGACGTCGATGTTGCCACCGGACACGACGCAGACAACCGGGCCCTCGATCGACTCGGGAAGCGAGCCCGTCAAGGCCGCCGCCACAGGTGTCGCGCCCGCCCCTTCGACGATCACACGATTGCGCTCGGCGAGCAACCGAACGGCGTTGGCGATGTCCGGAAGATCGACGACCAAGGAGCCCGCGAGGAGCTGGCGGGCGAGGGGCCACATCTCCGCGAGGACGCACTTACCACCGATACCGTCCACGAAGCTGGCGACGTAGTCGATCCCAACCGGGGCATCGGCCGCCAGTGCCGCGGCAAGCGGGGCTGCTGTTGCTGCCTCGCAGGCAAATACCGGCACCTCGGGGCGTAGGGCCTTGACGGCCGAAGCGATGCCGCACGAGAGACCGCCGCCGCCAAACGGCACCAAGATCGCGCCAGGCTCTGGACAGTCCTCGAGAATCTCGAGGCCGATCGTCCCGTTGCCCGCGATCACCGCCGGGTCGCTGACCGGATGCACGAAGGTCCCCGGCATGCCCGGAAAATGGTGTTCTTGGATCACCCGCCACCAGTCGTCAAACGGTACCTCGACGACCTCGGCGCCCAAACGCCTGATCGCGGCGAGCTTGGTGCGTGGCGCATGGTCGGGAACCACCACATGGCAGGGAATTCCGAGCCGACGGGCGCACCACGCCACGCCCTGCGCCATGTTGCCGGCGCTGGCGGTATAGACGCCATGAGCGAAGGCTTCCGGATCTTGTTCGGCACGGGCCGCGAGGGCATTGCCCGCGCCCCGGAGCTTGAAAGAACCGATCGGCTGGAGGTTTTCCAGCTTGAGGTAGATCTCACGGGTGCCGTCGTCGACGCCCAGCCGCACGAGCGGCGTCCGGAGGGCGATGCCTTGCAAACGGACCTGCGCCGCTCGAATGGCAGCCAAAGACAGGGGGATTGTTGGAACCACGGGAGGACGCACGATTCCGGCATCGTAACCGATACGAGAGACGCTACCGGCGACGGTTCGACCGGCATAGCGATCAACTTCACCTCCCGAGGCCGCCTCAGGTACAGCGGGTCTACATCAACAACGGTTCCGGTACCGTCACCGAAGGGTCGGACAAGTCGCCTGGCTCGTGGCGCAGGGCTCCTGTGATCACCGAATTCAATGGGGGAACAGGACGACCCAATATTCGATACTGCCGGCGAGATTGTAGAGGAGGGTGGCCCTGCCATCGCCGTTGACGTCGGCGGGCCATTGAAGATTGCCGTTGCCGCCGACGCTGTTGTTGCTGTCGCGGCTGCCGGCCTTCATGTCACTCTGGAAGGTGCCATCGGAATTGGCCAGCATCACCCAATATTCGGCACTGCCTGCGAGATTGTAGAGGAGGTCCGAGAGGCCATCGCCGTTGACGTCGGCGAGCCATTGGAGATCGCCGTTGCCGCCGACGCTGTTGTTGCTGTCGCGGCTGCCGGCTTTCTTGTCACTCTGGAAGGTGCCATCGGAATTGGCCAGCATCACCCAATATTTGGCACTGCCCGCGCGATTGTAGAGGAGGTCGGAGAGGCCATCGCCGTTGACGTCGGCGGGCCATTGGAGATTGCCGTTGCCGCCGACTCTTTTTTGACTCTCCTCAACTATGTGTGGGTATCGGAGGACGATGCTGCGCCGAACCTCGTCGAGCGCGTCGGAGGCCAGGCGCTGCACGTGGAACCGATCGAAGACCGTCTCTGCATGCGGCAGGCTGTCACGAACGGCCTTGATAAAGGCTGCGGAGAGGTCAATCGTGACCGTCTCGATCTCCTTGCATCGCTCTTCACCCAAGAGTTCGAAAAACGGGGCCAGGGTCTCGGAGCTCTTGCCTTCGCCGGTCCAAACGACGCGACGGCGGTCGTGGTCAACGACCACCGTCAAGTAGCGATGCCGCTTGCGATAGCTGAACTCGTCGATACCAATCCGACGCAGGCCCGCAAGGCGTTGAGGATCGAGGCGGCGCGCCACGACGCGCTCGACGATCGAACCTACGGTGTACCACGAGATGCCGAGCAGACGATGAACTTGGGTCTGGTCGGTGATCTGCGCGTAGTAGGCGGCAAGCTCCTCGAAGTCGTAGGTGAAGCGGCTGGCGCGCGACGCCCAAGGTTACCTTCTCGACGCGAACGCCACAGTCACGACAGTCCACCCGCCAGGGCTTGTAGAGCAACTCCACGGACCTCCGGCCCCACGGCAAATGCTGCCACCTGCGCTCGGGTCGTCGATCATAGCGCGAGGCCTTTCGGCCGCATTGCCCACACCGAGACCGGCGCCAACTTGGGCGTACCCGCACGAGCAGTTTGGCGTCGGTCGGGAACGTGACTTCCTCGACGTACATCTTCGTGACAGCCAGAAGACGACGGAATACAGTAGTGATGCGCATGGGGTGGCTCCTCCTCCTCGGTTGGTCGTACTTCCAAGGAGAGCAGGAAACCTCATGCGTTTTCAACTATTTACAGCCTCAATGCCACCACAAGCTTTTTTCGGCCGCCCCCCGCCCGGACCCGGGCGGCCGAAAGAAAGCGTGCCGAAATCTACCCACACATAGTTGAGGAGAGCCCGAAAATCTTGATTCTGGGAATCCTCCCAGAAACTCATCTGGTGGGACGTTGACAGGAGAACGAAGCCGCCACCGAGGACATCGATCGCTGAGGCCTGAGACGGGCACTCGACAGCCTCTTCGGTCGGCGGCGGCCATCGTCTCCGCTCTCAAGCCGCAGAACGCTTCGCGGCTGTCCGCTGGCGCCGCGCCATGCGCTCGAGCCGCCGGGTTCGGCGAAGCTTAATAACGCATTACTGAGGCGCATCACATCGTGCAGCTTCGACGTCCAGCAACTTACGCGCCTCAGGGTCGGCGACACCAAGGTTGTACCCATTTGGATCATCGGCTAAGAGGTCACCCAGGAGATCAGCCACTGGTGTGGCGTGCTCACAGCCGGTGTGATTGGAGAGTTCGGTGAACAACCAAGAGTAAGTTATTTTCGACGGCTCTTCAGGAGAGATGGTGGGTCGGTGTAAGCTCCACGCATGCGAGATATCGACCTGTACGGGAAGATCCTGGGT
This sequence comes from Candidatus Multivoradales bacterium, assembly GCA_965250305.1. Taxonomy (GTDB): domain Bacteria; phylum Acidobacteriota; class Thermoanaerobaculia; order Multivoradales; family J023; genus J023. The sequence goes on from CBDFNS010000021.1 coordinate 383,919, forward strand.
GTTTCGGCGCCTTGGAAGGTGACGGACGTATCCCTTCGGCTTGCTGATGGCGAGGTGGAGGTTCTAGTCGAGCACGGACGCGGGCAAGAATTGTCGTGCCCGGAATGTGGAGCGGCGAGCAGTCGGTACGACAGCCGTCGGCGCCGGTGGCGGCACCTTCCGACTTGCCAGTACAAGACGATTCTGGTCGCCGATGTTCCGCGGGTTCATTGCCCGGAGCACGGGGTCAAGACGATGAGCGTTCCGTGGTCGGATCGTGGTTCGGGTTTCACTGCGCTCTTTGAAGCGCTGATCATCGACTGGCTCCAGGAAGCGACCATCTCGGCCGTTGCTCGGCAACTCGACGTTACTTGGGACCAGGTGAGTGGTGTGATGGAGCGCTCGGTCCGACGTGGGCTGGCCCGACGCGATTTGAAAGTACCTCGCCGGATCGGCGTCGACGAGACGTCGTTCCAGAAGCGCCACGAGTACGTAACGGTGGTCGCGGATTTGGAGACCGGATGCGTGCAATACGTCACCGACGGCCACAAGAAAGGAGCCCTCGGCGCCTACTACGCCAGCTTCAGCGAAGGCGACTTGGTACAGATCGAGAGCGTCGCCATGGACATGTGGGGACCGTACATATCGGACACTTTAGCCGCTCTTCCCAACGCCAACGAGAAGATCGCCTTCGATAAGTTCCACGTCGCCATGCACCTCGGTAAGGCCGTAGATAAGGTGCGCCGAGAAGAGAGTCGCGCACTCTTCGCCGTCGGCGACAACAGCTTGAAGAACACACGCTATCTATGGCTCTTCCACCCAGATCGTCTCGGGGAGGAACGCGTCGTACAGCTCGACCAGCTGATCAAGAAGGCACACAGAACGGGTCGCGCGTGGATGCTCAAAGAACTCGCCATGGAGATGTGGGAAGCCGGGGATCGCCACGAGGCCGAGAAGATCTTCGACGCCTTCTACTCGTGGGCGATTCGCTCTCGGCTCGAGCCCATCAAACGCGCGGCGAAGACGATCAAGAATCACCTCACTGGAATTCTCAACGCGATCGAGCTCGGCATCACCAATGCCCGCCTCGAAGGGATCAACACCGTCATCCAAGGTCTGAAGAGAGCAGCAAGGGGCTTTCGCAACCGAGAGCGGTTTCGCAACGCCATCTACTTCCATCTCGGTGGTTTGGATCTCTATCCGGAATCATTCGCCCACACAAGTTCCTGAAGAGCCTTTTCGACAATAGCTGTTGCTTGCCCGCTACGCTAGAATGTTGAGATGCGTGCTGCAACGCAGCCTTATAATGTTTACGCGCAGCCTCAAGGTCTTGACTAGTAGATCGATTCCTAATTAGTGTTCCAATACGCGACGATAGTTGATAGCTTGGGCTCGCCCCTTGCGGGGGCAGAAGGAGCCCTTGTGCCGTTCGCGAGCCAGAAAGCCAAACTACGGCTGACATCCCAAGATCGTATGACCTTGAACAAGGTTGGACGGTCACGAACAGAATCCTCCTCACGCGTGGAGCGAGCTCAGATTCTCCTCGCCTTTGCCGACGGTGAGTCCGTTTCCTCGATTGCTCGGCGCCTCGGCACCAGCCGTCCCAGAGTCGGTCGATGTGTCGACAGAGCACTCCAGATCGGGCCAATTGCCGCGCTCGAAGATCTCCAACGCAGTGGTAGGCCGAGTATTCTGACCCCCGAGGCTGTCGCATGGGTCGTGTCGCTGGCTTGCCAGAAACCCAAAGATCTCGGTTACTCCTACGAGCTTTGGACGACGCAACTGTTGGCTCAGCATGTCCGAAGCCACTGCCTCACTCAGGGACACCCAAGCCTGGCGAAACTCGCACGCGGCACCATCTCGAAGATCCTCGCCAAACACGAGATTAAGCCGCACAAAATCCGTTACTACCTTGAGCGTCGTGATCCAGACTTCGACTCTAAAATGGTGCAAGTTCTGCTTGTCTATAGGGAGGTCGAGGTCTTACGCGAGAAAGGCGATGAAGAGAGCGCAGGTCGGGTCGCCTATCTTTCCTATGACGAGAAACCAGGGATGCAAGCGCTGCGCAACGTCACTCCGGATCGGCCTCCGGTTCCTGGAGATCTACCAACACACACCCGCGATCCCGAGTACATCCGAGACGGAACCTGGACGCTGATGGCCGGAATCGACTTGATGACAGGATTCGTCCACGGCCAGGTGGCGCCTCGCCACCGGAGCTGCGAGTTCATTACTTTTCTCGAGCAGGTGAGCAGCGCCTATCCTGAGGACACAAAGATCAAGATCGTGCTCGATAACCACTCGGCGCATACCTCGAAGGAGACTCGGGCCTATCTGGCGACGGTGCCGAACCGTTTCGACTTCATCTTCACGCCAAAGCACGGCTCCTGGCTCAATCTCATCGAGATGTTCTTTTCCAAGATGGCTCGAACGTTCCTGCGAGGCATCCGTGTCACCTCACGAGAAGAGATGAAAGAGCGAATCGAGTTATACCTGAGCGAGATCAACGAAGCTCCGGTGCCCTTCCGTTGGAAGTATGGACTCGACGAGCTAACATGACGTCATAGGAATGGAACTTTGGAATCGCTCTACTAGGACCCTCCGCACCGTAAAGACTACCCTTGAAACGGTCCAGGTCAGCGCTTTCGATTATGCCGTCGGGTTCGACACTTGCAACGACATCGAGCGCATCTCCCTGACGCTGCTGCAATTGCAATTCTTCAGCCAATAGGATTGTCTCTTTCTTAGAAAAGTAAGATGGCTGCTTGGTCCAATAGAGGAAGCTCTCCTCTACAAGACGATCGCGACGGCTGGCTTTGGCTTCGAGTATTGCAGCGATCTCGGCGTCGTTCTGGCGCGCCTGAAGGACGAAGATCTCTGATCTGAGATCTTGAAGCTCGACTAGCCTATCTTGGGCCACAGTTAAGGTGGCAGTATCAAGGCGCTGGATCTTTAGCCAGACTCCATCGTAGAAACCCCACAAAGCCGCGATCAGGGCCGCTGGAATGCCAATGAAAGTGATGAATTCACCAGGGGTTTTCGGTTCATACCACTTTTTCTTAGGCTTCGGGGCATCGATCGCGGACTGTAGTCGGTCGATGCGCTTCGACATCTCATCAAGCCGGGCGCTCATCTGACGATTGATTTCTTCAGACAATCCGCTACTCTCGTTTTGTTCAATCATGGCGCGTCTCCATCACGATCCGAGAAGCCGCCGAACGATAGAGTTCACGGGCGCCACCCTCAGCAACCTGAGGGCTTGGCGGGAAGAAGGCACCACAACTGCCTGAAGGTATGATGAGGGCTGTGGCGTCCCGTGCAGCGCATGGTTCGCCAGCCTTCTCAGGGTAGTTCGATTTGTCCACGGTATGGTTCCTTTGGCTTTAGAACGATCGGCTTTTCGTGAAACAGAGAGGGACTATCTGAAACGCCTGCCCAGAGCGCCGCAGCAGCAAGTAGACAAATGGGATTGTCAGCAGACACAGCGTCTGCGACCGCCAGATCGTCTTCTACGGCGATGAAGTGTGCGATACCTGTAGCGGCGTCACCAATATGCGTATCGCTGTGAGCCGGCCCAGCGACGAATGCCTCCCAAAGAAATACTGAAGACTTGCCCGCGGCTGTAGTTGGCCAGTCGGAGTGATCAAAAGTGACCCGACCCCGCAAGCAGCTGACCAGCCTTCTAAAGATCCACGCAGTCTGATGAATTGCCAATGTGGCAACAGCCGACCCGGCAGGTGCGCTCCAAGCGTACGAGCCTTCACCTAACCGAGCACGAGAGAGCGACTTATGATCGTTCGGAACGGGGAGGCAGAGCGGTGCCTCAAATCCGATGGCAACTGGCAGATCGGCTGCAATATCAGCCTCAATGGCACTCGCGAGACTATTAATATCGACACCACCAGAAAATGTTTTTGCCTGCTGAGGAAGGGAAGCTCTAGCCCAGCCAAAGCGAGAGGCGCCGTCCTTTCCAGGCAAAGTCGACCCAACATCGCAACAGTAGACGATTCTTCTCATATCTTCCGTGCCTCACTCAGGCCGACGAACCTTACATTGAACGTCAGTTCGTTCTCCCTCGGTCGGCTTGCTTCCGGCCAAACGCGGGCCCAGAAGCATCCGCAATCCGACGGGCTGCATATTGTTGAGCATAATGGACATGCGATTCTAGACAAGCTCTTTGCCAGGTGTCAATGAAGACCGTCTATGTACGCATAACGCACCGGCGCAGCCCGAATCGCCTAGACGACAATCGCCCGTCGCATAGGCGAATCGGTGCCGGGTGTTGACGCTCACTTAAACAACGCGTTTTCAATTAGATGCCGACTTGCCACGCCCACGAGAGGCCGGCTCATGGTGCTCCGTGATGCCGCAGAGGATGACTCTGTTGGGCCAGCTTCCAACTATACGTACTCGGCATGTGGCCTAGCAAACTCTTGGCTTCGCCGCGCTGTCGACCCAATTTGCACTCCTGGTTGGACTTAGAACGGCGCGCACGGGTGGCCCGTGCGTCCTTGCCCCTCGCTCGCAAGCCTTGCAACCACCGGCGCTGACGCTCTCTCGCTGCGCTCATCAATCTCCACCCGGACCCAAGAGCGACGGTTCTTCGACGACACCTTGATCGCTGCCGCGCCCTGCTACCTTCCTTGTTAGCACGCTGGCGAGAGCCTCACCCTCTGCAGAGGAGCACCCATGAACTCAGTTATGGCGGCCGCGTATCGCGGACTTCCCCTCGTCCGAATCCTGCTGCTGGGCTTGATCGCCTCCGCCTTGCCGGCCCAGACGTTCGTCGACGAAACATCGACTCGATTCCCGACCCCACCGCCGGGTGACTACTCGAATCAACTGACCATCGGCGACCTCGACGGTGATGACGATCTCGATATCGTGTTTGCCAACGGTGGCGGCTTCATTTCCCAAGGCACTCCGGAACCCCAGCGGGTCTACATCAACAACGGCTCCGGTACCTTCACCGATGAGTCATTGGTCCGCCTCGGTTTCAGTGGCCTTTGCCGTGGCGTCGAGCTAGGCGATATCGACAACGACGGCGATCTCGACATGCTGTTCGCCCAGGACTTCAACCGGCAACCGGCGCTATTCGAGAACAACGGCGCCGGCTTCTTTTCCGACGTCACCGGTGCCCAGCTACCGTCCATGACCCTCGCCAGCTCCCGCGCCCAGTTCGGTGACATCGACAATGACGGCGACCTCGACATCTACATCGCCAGTGGTACGGATGACCGGTTCGACTGCGGCCAGAACCGGATCTACGTCAACGATGGCACTGGCACCTTCTCGGACGAAACCGCCCTCCGGCACCCGACCGAGAGTCTGTGCGAGAACATGGACGTGACATTCGGCGATGTCAACGGCGACCTTGCCATCGATGTGCGGGTGGGCAATCGGGACGGCAGCAGTCGGCTCTATGTCAACGACGGCGCGGGTGTGTTCACCACTTCGAACACGGTGCCCGCCGACTCCTCCACCTACTCCTATGATTTCGGCGATGTCGACGGTGACGGCGACCTCGACATGTTGGGCGCCAATTCCCGATCCGGCAGCTCGGGCGAGGCACTGTTCATCAACAACGGCTCCGGTGTCTTTTCCGACGCCAGCAGCCAGATCTCACCGAACCCCAATGACGATGACAACGACAGCAAATTCCTGGACTACGACAACGACGGCGATCTCGACCTGATCATCGCCCGCCTCGGGGGTAGCGCCGAGAAGATCTACAACAACGACGGTGACGGCAACTTCACCCAGGTTGCCGGGCTCATCACGACAATTGGAGACTCCTCGCTCGACCTCATGGTCGCTGACCTCACCGGTGACGGGCGGCTCGACATCGTCACCGCTCAAGGCGAGTCCGGCGTCTTCACCAACCGCATCTACGTCAACAACGGCGGTGCCCAGGACACGTTGGTACCCCGCATCATCGATACGGAAACACTGGCTGCGACCAGCGACACCGTGGGTCCCTACCCGGTCCGCGCAGCGATTCTCGATGACATGAGCTCAGACCGAAACTTCTTCCATGAGTCGATCGAGCTGCACTACACCGTTGGCGGTGGCGCCGTTCAGATGGTGGACATGGACTACGTCGGCGGTCAGATCTACCGCGGCGAGATCCCTGGACAAGCGGGCGGCTCGGTCCGCTACTTCGTGGTCGCGACCGACCTGGCCGGCAACACAGCAACCGGGCCGAGCCAGTCGTTCGACATCGGCGCCTTGTTCTCTAACGGCTTCGAGTCAGGCGATACGTCGGCTTGGACCACGACCGTGCGGTCGAGCGCTACGGCCATCCCCTCAGTCCTCGCCCCACGGCCGCAGGCATGATGCCGCCCACTCCGCTGTTGCCTGGCGATCAACCTTACCGCTTTCCGAGCGGTCCATGCGCGGTGTCACGGCAACGAAACGGGGACGTTTGAAGCCCGCGAGACGCGGGGCAAGGTGGGCGGTCAGCTGCGCGATCGGCAGTGGTTCGACGGTCGGTTCGACAGTCGGTTCGACAACCACCGCGACCGCCTGGCCCCAACGTTCGTCTGGAATCCCGAAGACACAGGCCGCACGGATCGCCGGATGCGACTCGAGCGCCTGCTCGACCTCCACCGGATCAACGTTCTCGCCGCCGCTCACAATCAGGTCGTCGATACGACCGAGAACGTGCAATCGACCGGACTCATCGACCCAGCCGCGGTCGTTGGTTCTCAGCCATCCATCGTCCGAGAAAGGCTCAGTTGACTCGGCAGGTAGGTACCGCGATAGTACGCAATCGCCGCGAACTTCAATGCCGTCGTTGGCCGTGATCCGCACCTCAATCCCGGCCAACGGCTGCCCGCAATCACCTTTGTCGTCTGTCTGCTGACCCGGTCGTTGGGTCGCAACCTGGGAGCAGGTTTCGGTCAGGCCGTACGTGGCGAGCACGGGCCAACCGCGATCGCGCGCCGCCCGGCGCAGTTCAACAGAAGCCGCGGCACCCCCCAACAGCACCGCTCGCAAATGCCCAGGCGGCCGATGATCGACGAGTTGCCGCAACATGGTAGGTACGACCGATAGCATGGTCACCTTGCGCCGCTCGATGGTCTCGACCACCACGGCTGGGTCGAAACGCGGTTGCCGCTCCACCACCACCGTGCGGCGCGCGAGCAGGCAGCGGGTCAAGATCGAGAGACCACCGATGTGCGCGGGCGGCATGGCCAACAACCAGCGGTCGTCATCCTGCCAACCGAGGCAATCGGCACTCGCTTCGGCCGACGCAACAAAGGCACGGCGGCTGAGCTCGACGCCCTTGGGCCTTCCCGTTGTGCCCGAAGTCGCCAGAATCGCCAACGGCCGTTCGTCGTCTTGCGCAACCGACCGCATGGGCGCCAGCCCCGGCAAGGAGACCGACGGATCCCACAACGACGCGAGTTCCCTTGCCGGCCCGCACGGCTCGAGGAACTGCAGTCGCTCGCGCTCGGTCCAACGCGGATGCAGCAACACCACTGGCATACCCGCTTCGATCAAGGCCAGCATGGTGACCAAGCACTCGAACCGCGGTTCCGCAACCAAGGCCACACGCTCAGCGTCGAACGCACCTCGTAGGTTCAACCAAGTCTGCGCGTGACGCACCGAGACCGCAAGCGCCGCGAACGAAATCGCTTCACCGTCCACCAGCAAGGCGATCTCGTTGGGCGCCTCTTCGGCGGCAGCTTGTACCGAAAGTCTCATAGGCTCTCCCCAGTCCAAGGTGCCAGCCCCAGACCCGGAGCTGGGTGCGCTGTAATCGTAGCCGATCCGAGCGTCGCGGTCTTGGACGAGGGCCAAACATCGAGCGCAGCGTGTCGGTCGAGTCCGCAGGCAAGCACCTGACCGGGTAGCGCCAGTGCCAAGTGGGCTCCCGCTGCACGCGCCACCGGACCGTCAAAAAGATGGGTAACGTAGGCCGCGACCCCGAGGTCAGCCGCACGCCGGCCAAGATCGAGGCACGCGAGGGCACCGCCAAGCACCATCGGTTTGAGCACAATGGCCGCCAGCAGCTTCTTAGTGGCCAAATGCTCGACGGTCGACCAACCCTCCGGCGCTCGGAGCGTCTCGTCGACTGCGATCGGCATCGGCGACCCTGGAAGACGGCTGAGCGCACCGCATCCCACCGGTTCTTCGATCAGCACCGGACCGAAAGCCGCCAGACGAGCGAGGGTAGCGTCGAGATCCTCCAGTGGAAGCGTGCCGTTGGCATCCAGGCGCAGGGCTGTTTCGATGCCAACCGCTGCACGCACCGCTGCCAGCACCGCCAACTCATCGTCGAGTCGCCCCGAGCGCCCGACCTTGAGTTTGAGCGTCCGCAACCCGCGGTCGTACGCGCCCCGTGCCTGTTTGGCCGCGTCATGTGCCTCCACACTGGTGATCAGTCCCGACAGCGGTACCGACTCGGGAACCATCGCTTCGCCGCACAGCAGGCTCCAGACCGGCCGGTCGAGTCGTTGACCCACCAAGTCGAGCAGCGCGGTCTCAACCGCAAACCGGGCGGACGGCACACCGCGATCGACACGCGCGACGATGGCCGCAACCGCCTCGACCGGTGCCTCGAGGTCGACTCGCGGAGGAGCACTCTCGCACCAAATCTTGAGTGCCCGTCGCGCCTGACCAAGCGTATCCGAAGAGTAGCCCGGCAACGGCGAAGCCTCACCGTGGCCAACCCGCCCTTGCTCGTCGCGGATGGTAAGGAGCAATCCCCTGCGGGTCCGCCACGTCTGACCAGCATTCTCAACGCCAGAAACAGCCCGCCTCGGCAACCCGACCACGACCGGATCGATCAGCCTCATCCCAAAGCCCCCGCTGCCCTATCCAAGGATCAGGCCCAAGGCGAACAGCCCGCCGAATACAAGAAGCAGTTTCGCGGTTCCTGCCAAGGTCGCGTTGAGCGCAGCACCTTCCCATCCACGCAGCTGCACCCACAGGCGCGCGGCCAGCGGGAGCGTCAGCAACGGCAGCAGGATCCACGGTTCGCCACCATTGCGCCAAAGCACCACCGGCACGGCAAACGCGACCAGCAACAAGCCGAGATACTCGAGCTCGCCGAATCGACGCCCAAACCGCGCGGGAAGGGTACGCTTGCCCGCATCGATATCCGTATGCCGGTCACGCACATTGTTGACCACCAGAATGGCCGTGGAGAGCGCGCCAACCGGTACGGCCGCCCACCATGCCAACGGCGGCAGGGCCAGCATTTGGACGTAGACCGTGCCGCATACCGCCACGAAACCGAAGAAGACCATGACGAAGATGTCGCCGAGACCGTGGTAGCCCAGCGGGAAGGGGCCGCCCGTGTACGCGATACCGGAGAGGATCGAAACCGCGCCGATCAAGATCAGGGGCCAGCCAGCAAGGGCGCCCAAGTAAAGGCCGCAAGCGGCGGTGAGGGCAAAGGCGACGAACATGCCGCGCCGCATCTGACCGGCGCTCAGCAGCCCAGCCTGGACCGCGCGGGTGGGGCCGACCCGGCTTTCGGTGTCAGCCCCTTTCTCGAAGTCGAAGACATCGTTCGCGAAGTTGGTGCCAATCTGAACAAACAGCGCCACTCCGAGAGCAGCAAGGGCGGGAACCCATTGAAATCCACCCAAGGTCGCCGCCACCGCGCTGCCGACCGCTACCGGCACGACCGCTGCCGGCAAGGTTTTGGGTCGTGCCGCGAGCAGCCAAACATTCACCCCATTCAAACGCCTACGCCCTCGCTCGCGAGAGAAAGTTCGAGCACGGAGCGCAGAGACGACGTGCTCGCTCGACCCAGCGACACACCATTTCGATGGTGGGATGGTGAATCACGGGAAACGATTGAACTTGTGGAAGTCGGGCTTGCGTTTCTCCAAGAAAGCGTTCTTTCCTTCTTTGCCTTCTTCCGTCAGGTAGTACAGCAGTGTCGCACTGCCGGCCAACTCCTGCAATCCAGCTTGCCCGTCGCAGTCGGCGTTCAATGCCGCCTTGAGAAAGCGAATCGCCGTCGGGCTGTGGGCCAGCATCTCTCGGCTCCATTGGATCGTTTCAGCCTCGAGCTGTTCGAGCGGTACGACCGCATTGACCAAGCCCCAGTCGAGCGCTTTCTGGGCGTCATAGATGCGACACAGGAACCAAACTTCACGCGCCCGCTTCTGACCGATGATTCGCGCCATGTACGACGACCCGTAGCCAGCATCGAAACTGCCGACACGCGGTCCGGTTTGGCCAAACTTCGCGTTCTCAGCCGCAATCGTCAAGTCACACATCATGTGCAAGACATGACCACCACCCACCGCGTAACCCGCAACCATGGCCACCACCGGCTTGGGAAGGGTCCGGATCTGCCGCTGCACATCGAGAATGTTGAGACGCGGGATGCCGTCGTCCCCCACATAACCACCCTCGCCCCGCACCCGCTGATCGCCGCCCGCACAAAACGCCAACGGCCCCTCGCCGGTCAGAATGACGACGCCCACCGAAGCGTCATCGCGTGCACGATCGAAAGCGTCCTTCAGCTCGTGGACGGTCTTCGGCCGGAAGCTATTGCGGACCTCCGGACGGTTGATGGTGATCTTGACGATCGCCTCGGGGCCATCGGGCCCTTGGGCCTTTTCATAACGGATATCCTGGTACACAGCCAACGCTTCCCAGGTGACATCAGACGTCGGTTCAGACACAGTCAGCTCAGACACTGCACGCGCTCCTTATCGATCGCCGCCGCGACGGCGCCGGGCGTTTCGAGAATCAAATTGTGGCCGGCCGAGGGCACCAGCTCGACACGGGAATTCGGGATCGATGTCGCCATCGCGTAGGCTTCCTCCACAAAAGCCGTATCGTCCGCACCAGCCATCAAGTGCACCGGGCAAGCGATGGTCTCGAGCAAAGGCCAGCAATCAGGCATGGCACCCAACCCGAGCACCCGCAGCGAACGTGCGAGCCCCTGTGGACTCAAACCCAAACGATGCCTCCGCTGCCCTGCCTGTACGGTCTCCGGTAGCCTGCGCTGGGACGCAAACAGGGCCAGCTCTTGCCACCGATCGACGAACGCCCCGATGCCTTCGCGTTCGAGCAGGTTCACCCATTTCGCATCAGCGGCAACGCGGGCAGCGCGTGCGGCAGCCGTCCCCAAGCCCGCTCGGCCGCCGATCAGCACGGCTCCCCAGATCCGGCGTGGATAACGGACCAGCAGCCGCAGCGCGACACGCGCTCCGAGCGAGTAGCCCACCAACAACACCCGAGCCGAAAACCGCTGGTCGAGACCCGCGACCAGGCGCTCGACCTCGTCATCGAACCGCTCGACGCCAACCCGACCCGCCTCCTCGCCGTGGCCCAAGAGAGCGGGGCACCAAACGGCCCCCACCGTGCGGAGCTGGTCCAGCACAGGCTGCCAATGCCCACCATGCCCCGTAAAGCCATGCAATGCGACGACCGGCGTCATGGAGCGCTCCCCAGCGCCCGATCGACGTCATGCCACAACGCTTGGTTCGCCGTCGCGGCACCGTGCGCGGGAACCACCGCTTGAATCAGCGTGCACCCAACTCGCTCGCGACCCGCTGCCAAGGCCGCGCAAAGGGATTCTCGGTCCGTGCAGCGCATGAAAGAAAGACCAAACATCTCCGCGGCCGATCCCAGGTTGGTGTCGTGAGGCGTGACCCAATGGTGCAATGCGCCTTTGGCGTGGGGATGCGTGGCGATCGGCAACTGCTCGAAGATCCGCCCCCCGCCATTGTCCACCACCACCACGGTCAGCGGGACCTCGACATCTCGGGCCACGGCCAAGCTGCCCACATCGTGCAGGAAGCTCACGTCTCCTAACAGTAGGGTCGTCGGGCGCCCGGACACCGACGCCGCACCGCAGGCGCCCGCGATCAAGCCGTCGATTCCACTGGCGCCGCGCTGGTGCCAAACCACGATATCGGGCCCCAGATGCTGCGACCAGGTGTCGACCTGCCGAACCACCAAGCTGTTGCCCAGAGCCAACAGCGAACCCGGATCGAGGCTGTTGACCACCGAAGCCGACACCGAACCCTCGGACAAGCCAGGCTCGGTGGCGAGGGCTTCCGCCACCGCCCGCCAAACCTGCTCCTCCGCCGCCCGCCAACAGCCCAGCCACCCAGTCTCCGCGGCCCCTGCGGTTTTCTCGAGACGGTCCACGAGGGCTTCGGCTACGGCACCGGTGTCGGCCTGCACGAACGCGGTGGCGGTGCTTTCGGGGTCGTGCCAGCCTTGGGGTGCCACCACCCAGTGAATCGGTTCCGGCGAGTGGTCTGGAAACGAGCCGGCCCAACGAGACCAGCCACTGGCAATGGGCGCCCGACCGAGTTGAATGACCAGGTCTGGGAGCACTACAGCTCGAAAGGCCTTAGCCCGGAGCAAGGCGTCGAAGCCGGCAACGGTGACCAACCCTGGTGGCTGGACCGCCGCCTCCCCGCTCCGCAACTGACTGGTGGTCTCGACCAGCAAAGGCGCGCCCGCGCGTACTGCGAGTGCCATCACTGCCTCTCGCGGCTGGGCCTGCAGCATCGGGGCCGGCCCCGCCACAATCAAGGGCCGTCGCGCCAGAACCAGTGCCGCGGCCAAGCCTTCGATCGCCTCCTCCGCCGCGGCCGGCACAGCAGGAAACGTGCGGACGGGTCGTACGGCGGGCGCAGTCAAAGCCGAGGGCGCCGAGCGTTCCGGCACCCCTGTTGCAGACGGATCCAAAGGCTTCCTGAACCGCATGTTGAGATGAACCGCACCCGGCGATGGGGAGACCGAACGGAGCACGGCCCGTGCTGCTGTGCGCTGCAAAGCACGCAGCGCCCGCGGCGTGCTCTCCGCCCGCCCCACGTCAACGTAGGCTCGCGCGTGGTGGCCGAAGAGCCTCACCTGATCGATCGTCTGGTTGGCACCGCAATCCACCAACTCGATCGGCCGGTCGGCGGTGATGATCAACAGTGGCACATGGGCCATGGACGCCTCGATCACCGCGGGAAGGTAGTGAGCCCCCGCCGTTCCGGAGGTGCAGAACACCAAGGCTGGAAAGCCACGAACCGAACCCATACCGAGTGCAAAGAACCCAGCCGAACGCTCATCCACAACGTCCCAACACCGCATGCGTGGCTCGTGATGAGCGGCCAAGACCAAGGGTGTCGAGCGCGAACCGGGGCTCACCACAACATCGGTGACACCCGCGTCCGCGATACTGGAGATCAACAGCCTAGCCCAAAGCGCCTGCTCGTCGGCCGCTATGGGCGAATCACCGGGTGTCGTCATGCCGTATAGAATTGGTTTCGGTTCGTTCAGGCCGAGACGCCCAACGCCGCGAGCAGCGCGTGTTGCTTCAGCTCGGTCTCGCGGTACTCCAGATCTGGGTCGGAATCGGCGACAATCCCACTACCGGCATAAAGATAGGCCCGCTTCGACGCCAGAACACAGCCCCGCAGCGCCACCGCGAATTCGCCGTCACCCGCGGCATCGAACCAACCGATAGGCCCGGCATACCAGCCCCGCTCGAACGGCTCATGGCGCGCGATCCAGTCCATCGCGTCGTCGGTGGGAACACCCCCCACGGCCGGGGTCGGATGAAGGACTTCGACCAAATCGAGCACGTGGGGTTGCGCTCCGAATGGCGTGGCCCGCAGGGTGCCAGTGATCGGGGTATGGAGATGCTGAACCGTGCTCAAGGTTCGAATCCGCGGCTCGGCGGCAACGTCGAGCCGGGTGCACAACGGTTCCAGACGCCGCACGATCGGCTCCACCACGAGTGCATGTTCGTGGCGGTCCTTGACGCTCGCCAGCAGACGTTCGGCGTAGCGAGCGCCACTCTCGATCGAACCCGCGAGCGCCTCCGTGGCAATGGCCGCGCCATGGCGTGAGATCAACCGTTCGGGGGTCGCGCCCAAAAAACTGCACCCTTTGCGCGCAAAGGCAAAGCGGGTGGAAGCCCGCAGCCCCTGAGCCAACCGAAGCAGAACGGTCCGCGGGTCGACCGTATCGCGCAGGTGAACTTCGAAACGATGGGCCGCGACAATCTTGGCAAACCGGCCACTCCCAATGACAGCACGGATAGCTTCCACCTGCTCCGACCAGGCTTCACGCGAAGGCGGCAGGAAGTCCCGGGCGGCACCCGTCGCCGGCAGGGAGGTCGCTGCGCCCACCGAAACCTCGAGCGCACCCAAGCGCTCCGCGAACGCGTCGACCCATCCGGCACGTCGACTCGCCTCAGCGGCTTCCGCACCCCGAACAGCGAGCATCAAGCACGCACGCGGGCCATGGGTCTCGTAACGCCAACGGGGCAATGTGAAGCCGCCGTCGCCAAACCGAGTCCACGGTGCGGAGCGGGCGGCACCCGGTGCGAACGCCATGCCACCAAAGAGCCGTGCGGACGCTGGATCACAGTCCGGATGGGCCACGGTCTCCAGACGCTCGAACACCTCGGCAGCTTCCTGCCGCAGTTGGCGGAAACGATCCGGGCCTTCGAGATCGATATGGTGGCAGGCACCGATTCCCGCAAAGGCTGAGCCACCCATCGCCCGCCCACTTGCTCCAGGCTCCCACAGCAGGCCGGGGGCCTCCGGTGCGTGCGCGAGCAGCACATCAGGCGCCACGACCGGGGCGGGAACGGCGATCGCGCAGAGGCGCGGCTCGCCAGCGATCCGATGAAGGTGTTGCCCAACAAACGCCAGCACGCCAGCAATGCTGTGATCATGAGCTTGCTCTCTCGGCACCCGCGGCGCGGCCACAAAGGTTGAGGCACTCATGGCACAACCTCCCCCACCGCCAATGCTGGCGACTCGGCGACAAACAACGTGCACGCCCCCATCATCAGAGGCCGTACGGCCACCACCTCGAGCCCACAACTCCGCATGAGCTCCGCGAAAACGTCAGTAGGAGGAAAACTGGCGATGGAGCGTTCCAGGTAGGTGTACTCCCGGGCCCCCGAAATCAAGGCGCCGACCCGAGGCACCACTTGGTGAATGTAGAAGCGCGCGAACGGCGCGATGAGCCCACCGCGCGGTTCTCCGAGTTCCAAGAGCGCAATGCGACTACCCGGCTTGACCACCCGCGCCATCTCGCGCAACGCCGCCGGGCGATCGGGCACGTTGCGAATACCGAAGGCCATCGCCAGACCATCGAACTCATGATCATCGAACGGCAAGCGCTCGGCGATGCCACGCTGCAACGTGATCGACGGTTCGAGCCCGGCTCGCTCGATCTTTTCGCGCCCTTGATCGAGCATTTGGGCCGAAGGATCCAGGCCGACGACCGTAGCGTTCGTCTGCTGGCGAAGAACCTCGAGTGCAACATCAGCGGTACCCGTTGCCAGGTCGAGAACACGGCTGCCTGCTCGGAGCGCCAAGGCACGCACCAAACGCTGCCGCCAGCGTCGGTCGGAGCCCAACGATGTCAACCGGTTGAGGAGATCGTACCGCTCCGCAATGCGATCGAACATCGCACCAGACCCACCGCGAGGTCGCGACGCCGGCTCGCCGGCGAGGGATGATGTGGGGCTGGTCATGATCAAAGATCCCGATCAACGATAGCCTCGGCGACCGTTCCCAACGCACGTCGGGCCGGCCCGACAGGCAACACGTCGAGTGCCGCCACGGCCAACGCCGAGCGTTCGCGGGCCAAGCGCAAGCAATCGCGCACCGCATTAGTGTCCCGTAGGGAGCGCACGAGCTGAGCCGCAACGGTCTCGGGCACGGGGTCATCTGGGGGACTCACCACGATCGACTCAACGAGCGGGCGGAGCGTGTCATCTCGCTCGAGCCCGAGGATCACTGGATACGTCATCTTGCCTTCACGCAGATCCGTGAACAAGACTTTGCCGGTTCGGGCTTCGTCGCCGGTCAAATCGAGCAGATCGTCGACCGCTTGAAAGGCCACGCCGAGGTGCAAGCCAAATTGTTCGAGCGCCTCTTGTTGGTAGAGAGGAAGACCGCTGGCCTGGGCCCCTGCGCGCATCGCCCAGCGGAACACCGATGCCGTCTTGCCTTCGACAACGCGAAAATAGTCGTCGCGCCCCGTGGCCGTCCGACCCCGATTCTCGAGTTGGATGGACTCGGCCAGGATCATCTCTTCGATGGTGGCAAACAACGCCTCGAGCAGACCCGGGAGACGACACCGTTCGACCCGGCGGAGAGCCTCGATCAGCAGCCAATCACCCGCGAAGATCGAGGCGGCATTGCCGAAAATCGTTCTTGCCGTCGCATTGCCGCGACGAAACTTACCTGAATCGACGACATCATCGTGCAGAAGAGTCGCTGCATGAACCAACTCGACCGCAACGCCGAGGTCGATCGCGTTGTCTGGTAGCGCCCCCGTCGCAGCGTGTCCGGCGCGTGCCGCGAGCACAACACACATAGGACGTAGACGCTTGCCCCCCAACTGAACGAGGTGACGGGCCGTTCGCCCCACCTTACTCGGGTCCTGACGCAGTCCGCCGAAGGACTCTTCGAAGGTCGCCATGTCATCCGCCACAAACGTTGCCAACTCAGCCAGCCTGGATGCCAGCCCTTCGAGGCCCCGCCCCGCGGTGATCCCTTCGAGCCGATTCAACAGATCCACGCCAGCCGGTAGCCCCTGATCCACGCCAGCCGGTAGCCCCTGGTTGTCGGCGGCAAACGCTTCGGACCGCGGCGCGCCCGACGTGGACATCGGCTCCACAGGTTGCACGGCAAGCTTCATTACCTCTCCTCCCCTTCGTTCTCATCAGCACCACGATCACTGCGACGGTGTCGTGGTGTCCCTTCATTCGATGCCGTCTGCACCAACAGTTTGAGGCCCAGACGGCCGACCAGCCCGCCCCTCAAGAACCGCTCGATCAACTTATCCACGGCACTGGTCAACCCCTCGATCGCCTCGAGGCGTTCTCGTAAGGTTGCGGCCTCTGCAGAATCCTCGGCGGCGAGTTGGGGAATCCACTCACGCAGGCTCTCGAGGACGGGATCCCATTCCCGCCGCTTGCGAATGCGCACGATATTGCGAATCACCTTTTCCAGATCCGTCGCCGGGCGGTAGGTGGCCCGCCGCGAGCCTGGATTCCGCGCCGCTTGGATCAGGCCCCAATCTCGCAGCTCACGACACGCCATGCTCGCCGCGCCACGGCTCATCTCGAGACCATTCATGATTTCTTCCGTATCCGCTGGATCCGTTCGCGACAAGAGCCAACTGTGAACCCGAGCGGTTGTCGGAGGGATTCCCCAGAAGGGTCCCATCGAGCTCCACAATTGAACAAACGCCTCTCGGACAACAGCAACCTGGGTCTCCGGCCCCGCAGCGAACTGGGTGGTTGTCTCAGGCGGTTCGGTGGGTCTCGGCTCTGTCATGCAAACGAGCGTACGACAGGCAGAACGACTTTTCAATCATTATTGAAAAATCAACCGAACGAATATTTTCATCACTCCCAGATCTGGGGAATCGTTCCCTCATCGCGTCCTTCTCGGCAACAGTATTCGCCGTCGTTGTAGTGTTGGGGTACGTATGCCCAAACCGCAAATCCAGATTCTCGTCTGCACCAACGAGCGCCCCGAGGGAGCCCGCAAACCCAGTTGCGGCACAGCCGGAAAGGCATTGGCGATCTACCGCGCCTTCAAGGATGGCGTTCGAACTCGCAACCTCCGTCAGGACGTCATGGTCGTTCGTACCGGCTGTCTCAAACACTGCAGCCAGGGAATCACCATCGCCCTCTGGCCCGGCAACAGGTGGTACGCCCAGGTCACGCTCGAGGATGTCGACGACATTCTTGATCGTTCGGTCGTTGCCGACGAGACCATCGACCGGTTGGCAATGCCCGACATCCCTTGGGAGTAGGCCCTCTTGATCGAACGCCCTGTTGCCTCAGCCTGCATACACTCACGGCATCGCAATCCCTAGGACAGTTGGGCACACTCACCAGTCCAACGATCCACCAGTCGGTTCACCGCGCAACGCGCCCGCGGCCCGCTTCTCCTCAGATGTATCGTGGCCCGCGGCATCCCGTACCCAACACCGAGCCTCAACGGCTTCGGCATCGAGGCCGAATCGTTCGCCATCGTCAGAAACGAACGCTGCGATCGGCTCCCCGAGGTCACCCGCCTCCACACCCACGAATACCGCCCGGCCCGGAGGGCCGATCTCGATCTCGTCGCTCATGGGGTATCGCGCCATTCGCTACACGCCATACCGAACCGACCAGGCACAGACCTGGTCAAACGCCGCTTGTTGATCTTCGAACTGCGCTTCAAAGCGAAGATACAGGGCGCCGGCGATCGTCTCGAGCGTCTGATCGCCGTCCATGCGCTCGAGTACGAAGGCCTTCATGGCTCCGGAATCGCTGAGGGTCGGCCGGTGATCAGTTGCCCGACGCCGCATCGCAGCAATTGACAATGGCGCAGCCCAAAAAGATCCTTGATCAAACTTCCGAATCTCATCTCCCATGGACCGAATGGCAACGCGCCAACGCCAAACGTAGTCGCCATACGCCAAATGGCCGTCAAGCCGAAAGGTGATGTCGGCGCCTGCTACAAGCGCTACCGGCTCAGGGAACGGGAAGAACATCTGGCCATAGATCAAACCACCGTCGCCCGGTGCGCACGAGAACCCGATCTCGTGGAACAGCTTGGTGTCAAACCAAACCAACACACCATGAACCGTTCCGGCTCGGTTCACCCGTAAGGTGACACGCGCTTCGACGTTGGGACCACTGATTGTCTTGTAGTCGAGCTCGGCCAAGAACTCGCTAGCCGTCAAACAGGCGCTCGCCGGCAGCACGACTTTCGATGGACGATTCTGTTCCAACTCCCAGCCAGCGCTCAGGTCGAGCCCCATTGGGCCCTGGTTCCAGATACCCGCGCGCTGCTCGAATGCATCCTCGGCTGTGACGGCTGCGGCCCGCAAGGTATCTTTCCTCGGCAGCAGTACCCCTTCGGGTGCTAGCAGGCGTTCCCGCGCGTCGATCACTGACGGCAGATGGGTTTGGAACAAGGGCAGGATCCCGCGGAGATCGGAAAAAACGAGATCGACTGGCTTAGACGGTTCGAAAAGCTGAGAGGTGGTTTGTAGGAACGTAACCCGGTCGCCGACATCGTGTCGTGCGGCCAAGGGCGGCCCCAGTGCAATCACATCGTCGGGCTCAATGGCAAAGACGTGCCCCGCGCCAAGGCGTGCGGCGTGAACCGCAAAAACACCGGGTCCACAACCGATCTCGAGCACCGTACAACCGGGGGTGATTGCTGCTTCGAGTGCAGACGAGTATGCGGCGAGCCGCCGCGTATCCGCGAGCATCTGCCCATAAGCAGCGACGCTATACATCATACATCGGCAACGCTCGCTTTCTTGGACTCACGCCAATCAGCCAGGATGATGTCGCAAACCTCGGCAGGAGGCGCAGGCGAGACGGGTTGGCGTAAACGCCGAACCTCAATCTGGCCCACCAAGCGACTCAGGAGGTCGAACTCGGCGACCCTCATCTCCGCATCGAGATCGATCGTGCAATAGGCGTTTGAAAGCAACGCGAGCAACGCCTCTCGCCCGTGCAAGACCGTGAGCTCGGCATTGGAACCCGCTGCAACCGTGCCATCGAGTACATAGACGGCTCCCAACGACTGTGGCTCCCGGGCGATCGGGTAACCGCGGGTCTCGAGGTCGAGGTATCGTTTGTCCCAGGTACCTGACAGACGTGGCAACGCGTCCCGTGCGCCATAAAGGAACTCCGCCGATTGTGGCCAGAGACGAACAATCGGACAGTCGGGCTCCACGACAGCACCTCCTGATCCCGTTGGACGGAGAACCAAGATATCGTCGGTAACCATCGGGAATCCACGTTGGGCGAAGACCGCAACGGTCGTTGACTTGCCGCTGCCACCATCCCCTGCACATGCGACCGCAAAACCGTCGATCAACGCAGCGCTCGCGTGTAGCGAAAGTCGGCCGCGCAGACGAAGAACAAATCCCATCACCGGACCGAGGAGGTAGGTTGCGGTGTCTTCGATCTGGTTGGGCGGACGCCACCGTGCCCAAATGCGATCTCCCCCTCGCGTGACCACCAGATCAGTGCCGTCGGCGTAGGCAAACTGAAACAGGCCGGCTTGCTCCGCCCTCAAGACCTCGAGTAGTGGTTGGCCGTCGGGCGTCTGCTGTTGGCTCTTGCGAAACGGAGCCCAATCGTAGCGTTTCAGGTTCGCGAAGAATGGTTCCGTATGCTGTAGCCGAACCTCGACATCGGACCGTTCGACTTGTCGCTCCAACGGCCTTAGACGCGGTACCGCACCGTCAGTCTCAATGGTGAGGCCGAAAACCGAATACGAGAACGCCATGCCTTCGATCTCACTTCAATGTTGGCTAGCCGCTCGAACCAAGGTGGAACGGTCAGGCGAACTCACTCGACCACTAGGATCGGGTTGCGACCCTGGCTAGACCATTCCGCCTGTCTTCAAGCTGAAGGGGGCACCGTCCAGCTTGCCCGACGCAGCGAGGGCGTTGGTGATCGCCAACAGATCACCGTATGTCGTTAGGCTGGGCTGACTGTAGAACCTCTTGGGTGTCTTTTTTGACATCGAGTCCGACATTGTTGGTAGCTCCTAAGCGTCCAATTGTTTCACAGGTCAAGGTCGCCACCAAGTCCTTGCATCCAGTACGCAAGGTTGATCGGTAGCCGGGCGCTGCTATCCAATCGTCCGGTGAGACCCCGTTCCTCATGGTGAGCGAGTGTTGCCGAGACCCGGTCCGGATCGACGAATGCTTCTACCGCAGGAACCCGCCGTCTGAGCCGCTGCCAGACCACGCTCGCCGGTTTTACTGAACGATGACGAGGGTTGCCAGAGACCGGGGTCTTGCGCCGTTTTCGTACCGACTCCGGCATCAGGCCACGCCCTGCTTCGCGCAGAATCCGCTTGTCCACACACCACGGGCTTGGCGGTAGGCTCATCGCCATCTCGACCAATCGAATGTCGAGAAGCGGATGCCGGTGTTCGAGCGGCTGCTGTCGACTACCGGGATCGAGACGCTCGAAGTAGTTGGGCCAACAAGGATCCATCAAGCCCCTTTGGGCGTTGCCACGCTGCGGATGGAGCGGTTCTGTTGGCGATGCGGTACGGTACCAACGCCACCGGTCGAGGGTCTTGACCTGCCGCTCGAACTGGGGCGCCAGCCAAACAGGGTAGCCCGCGCGCCAGTTCCGGCGTTGTTGTCGGCGAAGCCACCGCGCGTGCAGACCCAGCGGCGGCAGCCGGCCCAAACTGCGGTATCCCTGGGCCAGGTATCGGACCGCACTCAGCCACCGACCTGTCCGTACCAAATTGCCGAAGTGGTCGCGAGACGGTGAGAGGATCGGGTCGCCGCCGTGGCCCGTAAGCACGACCCGGCCATGACCGACAATCGACGATTCCAGCGCTCGAGCACTGGAATCGAGGACGAGATCAGCGGGTTCGGGCGAGGTTGGGAGGTCGGACCAACCTTCGAACATCTGATGAGAATCCATTGGAAACACCTGGAATCCAAAGCCGGCCTGAACCGCGGCCTGGCGTGCGAAATCGGCCTCTTGATCTGGAACGAGTTCCTCATACTGCGAGGTGAAGCAACAGATTTCAGGCCCTGAGCCGCGGTCTGCGTGCATCGCCGCGGCGATGCCGGCTACAGCATTTGAATCCAGCCCGCCACTGAGCAAAATGGCGGCACGGTCTCCAGGCAGCCGATCATCCACAGCTTGACTGAGACACGATCGAAAGGCACCCACCCAGTCTTCGCCCGCGTCTGTCCGAGCCGGCTCGATTGGAAACTCCCAGAAACGCCGCGGGCTCATCTGCCGATCGCTCGTCCACTGCTTTACGTTCGCTGGCGCCAAGCGGTTGATCGCCGCAAAGCTGGTGGTCGCCAGATCTTGATTGCCTTCGAACAAAAGAAAATCGGCGATCGCAGCACGATTGAGCTTTCGGCCAACACGAGGATGCCTTAGAAGACAGGACAAGGTATTGGAAAACAGAACCTGCCCGTCCAGCTCGCAGTAGAAGAGCGGCTTAACGCCCAAGTGGTCACGGGCAGCCGTTAGCGTCGAGGTTCGCCCATCCCAGATGGCAAAGGCAAAATCACCCAACACTCGATCAACGACGCCTTCGCCCCAAATCTCGTAGCCCGCAAGGATCAGTGCCGCGTCCGTTTGATCCGGTGATCCAAGCCATCCGGCGGATCGAAGCATGTCCTTCAAAGAGTCACGCGCGTCCAGCCGTACATCGGCAACGATCCAGACATCGCCGTCCAACGACAGTGGCTGTGCTGCTTGGTTACGCCCCTGATCAATTGTCAATGGAGCGAAGACCATGCCCGTGGGCCCCATTACGCGGGTGGACTCACCGTCCACCGCCCGAAAGCGCATGCCTTCTTGCATCGAAGCGAGCGCATCGCGGTCAAGAGGCCGGCCTACGAAGTCGGCGATTCCGGCTATCCCGCACATCAGTACTAGGTATCGGATATGCGCAGAAGCCGTTGTTCGGAAAGCTCACCCACGAACCGAATCAAATCCTCACTCAATTGCCGCTCTTGCACTTCGTATTCCTCGAGGAGATCGCGGACTGCCATGCCAATCTGGCCATGTCGCTGCAAGGAGATCCACATTCGGGTACCGATCTTATCGAGCCCGAAATACCGACCGCTCTCGATCTCGAGCAGGACGGATTCTCCAGCCAGATCCCGAAACATCACACCATCGGGAATCGAGACCTTGGTATCGAGTGAAGGCATTCTAGATATCTCATGCAAGAGGCGGGCCATTGTAGCAAATCCAAGCTCGCTCGTCAGAAATCTCAAGCCATTGATTCAACACTACTTACCCCCTATCAAGCCGAAACGGCAGTCACCCGAGATCTGGAAACCTCACACTCACCTGTACCAAAACGGCAATCGTGACCCAAAAGGAAACGGCCGGAAGAACCCGGCCGTTCCAACCGCCCACTGAACGGGCAGTTTTTCCTACCAATCGTTCTACGGGGTATCGAGCCGCACTATGTAGCCACCGCTACCGGCGTAGGCATGGATGCGCCACACGTAGTAGCCGGAACCGCCGTCATAGTCGATGTACTCGTTGGAGGTACCATCAGAATACGACGAGGCCACCACCCGCCAGGCACTACCGTTCCACTTGTAGAGGTAGAGGTCGAAATCCGTCCCCTGATCCGCTTCCAGCCAGCCGCGGTGGTTGCCCGCCTCGGCCCAGTAGTAGGTGTTATCCGGATGCCAGTCGGAATAACGGGCCTGGAGCCAGCCAGCGTAGTCGACACAGTACGGGCATATGTCGGGCGCGCGGTAGCCGAAATCAACGTCGGTGCGGTCCTCACCAGCTCCCAACGTCAACGTCGCCATTCCCTGTGTCGCCGTACCATCGAGGTCAATGGTTGCCTCGGACAGATCAGCGGGAAGGGTCGACTCGTCGACCTTGACGACGTAGGTGCCAGCCATCAGATCGTCGAAGCCGTAGACACCGCTGCCATTCGTGGTAGTTACCTCGAGGATGTTGCCACCGTTGTCGAGCAACCTAACCGTCACATAGCCGATACCCGACTCGCTACCATCCTTGACCCCATTGCCGTTCTCATCGTTCCAGACTTCGTTACCGATCAGACCAAGCGGTATCGAACATTCACCTGGATCCAAGTCGATGTTGATATCGCCTTGGCCCACGGACGGTAGGCTACCGACCGCTGGCTGTTGACCGACACTCCACGTGAACCAACCCGAAGCGCCGAAGTCGACGTTCTTGTCGTTGGCACCGTTGCCGACCTGGTAGGCCGAGCCCGCGCGGGTGATCGTAACCAGGGCGTCAGCCCAGGTACCGGTACCGCTCAGGGAGCCGGAGAACGTGGTGTAGTAGCGCCAAGAATCGGTATCCACCGGCCCGCCATTCTCGAGGTAGGCGCTGTCGGCCAGGTCCTTCTTCGGGCTGCCGGCCGGGGTCACCGTGGTGAGACCGGAGAAACTCACGTCGACCGCAAAGCCCCGGTTGCTGTCGTTGACATCGATCAGCGTTCCCGTCAAACGAGCGGTGCCGTTGTCGAACTCGACGAAGGAGCCGGTTCCGAACTCGAAGATCAGGTTGTTGCTGATCCCCGGCAACGTGAGCGCATGACCGTTGGAATTGCCCACGTCACTATCAGCCGCTCCCGTTGGACAGTATGGATACTCCGTCCCGTCGACCGGGCAGAGCGGCCCTGGGAGGGATTTGCTCTCACCCGAGATCACCAGGAAGTCGCCAGCAATCTGCCCCGGACCCACCGGCACCGAGCAACTGGTGTGAATCGTGGTGTGGAGCACACCGTCGACGAAGATCCGAATCTCCGTACCCAAGGTGCCAGCAAAGCCTGGGCTCGAAGCGAAGGCACCCAGGACCTCGAATACCTCACCTGGGGCGACGCTGCCCGCGAACAACATTTCCGTCGACGGACCACCCCTAGCTTCGACATCGATCGTCGAAGTCGAAGTTCCCAAGTACTGCAGCTGCAGTCGGGTGACTTTGCCTTCACACCCGCATTCGTCGCCCATCGGCGGATCCGTCGGGTCGCCGGTCGGGCAGAGCAAGCCACCGTGGCGGCTGTAGCCGGAGACGACCAGGAAGTCGCCACTGACCGTACCCGGGCCCACCGGCACCGAGCAGCTGGTGTGGATCGTCGTGTGGTGGACACCATCGACGAAGATCCGAATCTCCGTGCCGAGGGTACCAATAAAGCCACCGTTACCGGTTTGCGGTCCGACCATCGTGAAGTCGTCACCCGGATTCAGCGTGCCGCTGAACACCGTGTCGGTTGTTGGGCCACGCTTCGCGAGCACTTCGACGGTGGCTGTCGAGTCACCGAGGTACTGCAAGGTCAACCGAGTGATCTTGCCGTCGCACTCGCCGCACGGGCCGTAGCCGAAGTCGACATCGTCCCGAGTCTCGCCCGTTGCCAAGGTCACGGTCGCCTCACTGCGGGTGACCAAGCCATCGAGGTCATAGGTCTGGGCCAAGCCAGTCGGCAATGTCGACTCCACGACGCGCACGGTGTAGGTGCCCGCAACGAGTCCGGAGAAGGTGTAGTTCCCGTCTCCCGAAGTGACCTGCGTGTCGATCACCGTGCCGCCAGCATCCACCAGCTCGACCGTCACACCGTTGATCCCGGTCTCGCCGACATCTTGCACGCCGTCGCCGTTCGTGTCTTCCCAGACACGGTCGCCAATCGAACCGTTGCTAATTTCGCGATACCCGAAGTCAATATCGAAGTTGTTCGCTCCGGCCGTCAGGGACAGCGTCGCCGTGTCCGGCGTCAACACGCCGTCGAAGTCGAAGGTCCGTTCCGTCTGCGTTGGTGGCACCGTCGAGAAATCAACGGTCGCCGTGTACGTTCCCGGCGGCAGGTTGCCGAAGAAGTAAGAGCCGCTGCCGGCCGTCACCGCGGAGTTGAAGTAATCCGGGAAACCATCGCCATCGATCTCACCGGTCGCGTTGACCGTCACACCATTGAGGCTCGGTTCCGCGATAAGCAGGTCTTGCCCATCGCCATCAAGGTCGTTCCATACCCGGTCACCGAAGTTCGCACCAGGATCGGACGGCGGCGGCGCAAACGTATAGCCAAAGTCCGCGGTCAGGAAGTCCTCGTCGAGACCCAGGTTCACCACCAAGGGCTCGTTACCCGTGGTCAGCGCGAAAGCGCCGCCACCGCCAGGCAACGTGCCCTCGACGAGGTCCACCTCGTACTGGCCCGCGGCCAAACCCGTGAACAAGTAGGCGCCATTGGCATCCGTCGTCTCGGTAGCGATCACCGTGCTGGTGTTATCCAGCAGCTCGACCGTCACGTTCGCCAAGCCCGCAGCGACCGGCTCGTCCTGCAAACCGTTGCCGTTTTGATCGAACCACACGTAATCGCCGATCGAACCGTCGCCACCGCCGAAGTAGCCGAAGTCATACGTCAACACGTTGTCCGCTGTCACCGTGTTGGTCTGCGTCTCGCCGCCCGTGGTCGACGCCAAGCCTTCGAGCGCGCCACCCGGATTGAAGTTGCTCGCGTCGATCTCGACTTGGTAGGTGCCCGCGTCGACCTCGAAGCTATAGGCGCGGCCGCGTCCGTCATCGTCGTACCGATGAAGGTACCCGCGATGTCGAGCAGGTTCACCACAACGTCTTCCAGCGGGGTGTCACCCAACGTGAACGTGCCACTTTGGTCGGCATCGAAATACACCAGGTCACCGACCATGAACGGACGAAGCGGCACACAGGCATCGCCAAATACGTCCACGCAGATCAGGCGGAACGGTAGACGAATCGCGTTGAGATTGAAGTAGTCCACGCCAAGAGCACGGAACTCGTAGTGGCCAGGCGGAATCGCTGAAGGCGTGTAGTCCGCATCGGCGCCGGTCACCTCACCGACGAACCGCTCCCACTCGCGGTTACCCGACGGGTTGGTTTCCGTGAACACCTGACCATCGGGATAGGTCAGGCTGAAGGTCACCGCCCCAGGGCGGACGAAGAACGAATTGGCAACGTCATCTGGCGGATCACCCGTCGACGTACCGTCTCCCACCGCAACGCCTTCCGGCAGCCCGTCGGGCGTCGAAAAGGGCGGTACACCGGATGAATTCGGATCGTCCGTGTCTGGCGAGCTGCCGTCAGCATTGCCATGATCGAAGTCACCGTCAAAGATCTCGAGTATGGTCTGGGCGATCGGAACATCGAAGAAGAAGCGCCAAACGCCATCGTACGTGGTCGGCGTGGGTGTACCAGAGGGGAAAACCTCCATCAGATCGGGGATGTTCGTGCTCGCCGCGATGTAGCTGAAGGGCTGGTTGTCGACCTCGACCGTCAACACGCCCGAGCTACGCAGCTTGAACGAGTTGATAAAGGCGCCCCCACCCATCGGTGGGCCCTCGACCCGGAAGCGGTAGAAGAAGTTGCCGCTTGGCGCCATCGCCGCAACACTCGTAGAAACAACGAAGTCCGTCCAGCCGTTGTTCGTCATCGCGGTCGATGCGACCACCGGCTGACCGGGCAGCAGGTCCACCGGTACCGCGCCCGTGCCATCGGCTGTTGGATCCGCGAGCAGGCTGTAGTCAAACGGTGTCTCGGGACCAAAATCCCACCGGGATGAGCCCCCGACCAACGAACCTGAATCGCCATCGAACACGCCCAATGTGAACGAAACCGTCCCCGCTGGAACGATCACCGCGAATTCCAGGTTGCGGTCACTCAAGGTCGCCAGACCGTTGCCCGCTACGGCCAAAAACTTGGCGTCGTTCGGTGCCGTATTACACGTCGGCAAGCACGTGAATTGGGCGTCGGCAGGTATGCCTGCAAACGCCAAGATCACGGTAGCCAGCGAAACCGCTCCCCACCGTCCTATCGTATTGCTGATGCAGCGCTTCATCGTTCCCATCTCCTCACCCCCGTCGCGTCGGTCGGTTGTTCGATCCCGGCATCACCAACTCTCGCCTCGAGCCAAGCCTCTTGACTTGTTGATCCGCTCCGGCAAGTGTTGATAATTTCGAAACCCGACCAGCGACTGTGTCGCGGCCGGCTATGACGTACCATTTTTCCCATCTGCAAGGCACGTCGCCCTTCAACTACTGGCCTACCTAGCTCATTGAGCCAATCTTCCCAGCCCAACAGGCCCCTTGATGGCGGAAGTTTGCCACGGCAACGTCAGTCAGGCGTCAGCAAGGGTGTGTTTTGTCCGGTTCAACATCTCTACATTCATCGACATCACTCAGTAGACGATGGCAATCTTACGTATCTACCGTCAGTTCATCGTCAGGAAAGACGTGTTTTACCAGGAAAATCCTCTCCTGGGACAGGAAAAAGACCCTTCTTTGACCTGCGCCCCCAGTCTGGCGGGTCGTTACTGCCCATTTTGCCCACCCCCGCCTTTCTCGCCGGCAATGGACCGCGCGAGCCATGCATGGTTCGCGCTAGGAGCCTGTTGCAAATAGACGGATGGCGACTGGTGGAGCGCCGCGAGCGGTCCAGCAAGGCGCTTTTGCAGATGAATGCGGGTGGTATTGTCCAAAAAGCAACGCCGCTGGGACCTCGCGCCGCCCGCCAGGCGTCTTGCGATTCTATGCGCAACAGGCTCCTAGGGTATGCTCGGTACGTTCTGATCGTTGTCAGCTTGGGTCCCAAAGGGGAAAATGCAGAAACGAATCTGCATGGGAGAGGGTCTTCACGAAGAAGATCGGACGATAGGGCGGAGGGCTGGATTGAGCGAGTTGCGAATTCGCTGCTTCGGCGGGTTGGATGTGCGCCGTGCGGGCGTCCCGGTTACCGGCTTTGAGTCACGCAAGGTGCGCGCCCTGCTCGCCTACCTTGTTTGCCATCGTGATCGCGCGTTTACTCGAGAACACCTCGCAACCCTGCTCTGGCCCGAGAAGAGCGAAGATTCCGCGCGGCGGAACCTTCGCCAGGCGCTCTACAACCTAAAGACCGTCCTCGCGAACAGCGACGAGCCGACACCAATCCTCGCCCACCAGGGCAGTTTGCAGCTAGCACCAGGCGTTCGCTTCTGGCTGGATGTCACCGCCTTCGAGGAGGCTCTCGCGCTGGGACTCAGGCCCAACTCGATCAATCCGCACCACTTGGCCGGTGCAGCTCGCTTGTACCAGGGCGAGTTCTTATCTGATCTTCCACTGCGAGAAGACACGCCTTTCGAGGACTGGCTGGTCTCCGAACGGGAACAGCTGCGGGAACGAGCAATCAACGCACTCCGCCTGCTTGTGGAGAGTTACCTGGCACGCTCCGAGTACCGGCTCGGAATTCAACATGCACAGCGACTCGTTGCGCTGGACCCCCTTTCAGAAGAGGGCCACCGGTACCTGATGCGACTCTTTGCCAGCGCCGGCCGCCGTGGCCGCGCAATTCGGCACTACCAGGACCTCAAATCTCTCCTCCACCGCGAGCTTGAAGTGGAACCGTCGGAAGAGACCGACCGTCTCTTTCAACAGATCCTCACTGAGGAATCGCCCGTGGTGATCGACGGTGACGAAAGTGACCCCATCGGTCCGGTGATTCCCTTGGTCGGCCGCGCAAGTGCGATGGCCGATCTCAGTGCTTCCTGGGACGACGTCCGCAAGCGTCACGCCAGAATGACGTGCATTGCCGGTGAATCAGGCGTTGGCAAGACCCGACTTACCCGCGCATTTCTCGATGTCGCCTCCTCACAACAGCCCGTTACCGTCGTCATGGGCAGCTGCATCGATGGTCGACAGGTGGCCTACCAACCTTTCCCCAAGATCGTGCGCCGGGCGATTGACGAAACCGTCGCAGATGGCGACGGTTCAGTAACACTGCCATCTCAGATGCTCGCTGAGCTCGCCTTGCTGGTGCCCGATTTGGCCAGTGAGCATCCAGATCTACCACCGGCTACGACCCGACCCGACAATCCCAAGCCCCTCTTCGAGGCGATCGTCGAACTGATTCTGGTCCTGATCCGGCGGTCAACCGAGGCCAGCGAGCCCGACGTCACCCCGGTCATCCTCTACCTCGACGATCTCGATTGGGCAGGGCCCGAAACCGCACGCCTCGTGACCCATCTCTTGAAGCGTCTCGAAGACCAGCCGGTTTGGATCGTCGCCACCTGCCGTGAACATCGTGCGCTGACCTCTGGATTCCCTCCGTTCAACGTCGTGGAGCTCGAGCGTCTGGATGCTGCGGCGGTCGAAGAGATCGCCGCCGGCATTGTGGCTGGCGATCAGCGGTCCGAGTTCGTGTCGCTCCTCATCGAGCACCGTCATGGCCTCCCCATGGGCATTGCGGAGATGATCAATTTCCTTTGGGATGAAGCCGCTTTGGTAGCCGGTCAGGTCGGCCACTGGCATCTAGAGATCGATCCCGGGAGCGACTTGCTCCAAGAAGTCACCAGTATCGAAGAGATGATCGCCCGCCGTCTACGACGCCTCCCCTCCTCGACCCGCCGCATTGCGACCCTGGCCGCAGTCATCGGCCAAGAGTTCCAACCCGAATTGGTTCGTTGTGCCGCGCGTGAGCACGTTGCCGTCATCGATATCGGAATGGAGGTCTTGCTCGAACGCTGGCTGGTCCGGCCCTATGCCGAGCAATGGGCGTCGGGCGGGCGATTGGCTCAGAAAGCCACGCCACACTCGCGGCACAGCCGATTCGACTTCACCCATCGATGTACCCGCCAAGCCATCTACCAGAGCATTTCTCCCAGTCGACGACAATTTATTCACGGCCAAATCGTCGATGCCTTTGAAGAACTCTTCGGCGCTGACGCTGGTTTGCACTGCGAGCTCCTGTCCTTCCACTGCATCGAGGCTCACGCATGGAACCGTGCTCTGATTTATCTGGATCAGACGCTTCACAAAGCGGAAGCCACCGCCGCCCATGAACTGGCGGCGCGTTGCCGCACCCTTCTCGAAGACATCTTGCAGCGCATACCAAACCCAGCCGGTATCGATCCGGCCGAAAAAGCAAGGAGCAGTACGTAGCCCGGGGTTAGTCCCCAGCCTTAGTGGCCATTGCTTCCATCGTCTTGCGCAAGCTCAGCGGACGCATGTCGGTCCAGACTTCCTCGATGTAGTCGAGACAATCTTGCTTAGGTCCGCTCTTGCCAACCGCCTTCCAACCCGCTGGAATATCCCGATCGACCGGCCAGATCGAGTACTGCTCTTCATGGTTGATGACCACATTGAAGACTTGGTTTTCGTCGTCGAACATCGGAGATCCCCTTTGAGTTATCTGTCCACCCAGCTCACCAGTGAGCATCGGCGGCATCTTATCGTCGATCGCCCGCGATCGTGAAATCGTCCAAGAGACGTCGAATGTCCGAGATCATCGGCGTCCCTGCGACCGTGCTCAACACGACGCCTTTGTGGTCAGTTACGATCGTCGTCGGCAGAACGTCGCGTGGGAAGGCAGCCAGAGCCAATGCCTTGACCTCGGCAATTCGCTGTCCCTCGAGCCCATCGAGTAGTCGATACGCGGGCCGGTGTCGAGCGACATAGCTCGCCAACTTTGTCTTATCGTCTCGAGGGTCGACCGGTACGCCGTAGAGCCCGAGTTCAGCTTGCGAGAAACTTTGCCGCAGACGATCGATCTGAGGAAGCTCACCCCGGCACGCGGGGCACCACGTCGCCATGGTCGTGAACATTCGCAGCCTCGGCACTGGCTCCACACCCAAAGCAAGGACAACGTCCTTCAAGGCTCCCCGCATCGTCGGCGAAGTCGGTAGGGTAGCCATCGCGGCAACTCCGGCCCCATCCGCCTGCGACCCGTACGGTTCGACCACAATCGGTACCCGGGTAGGGCTGTCCTCAGGTCGCTCGAACACAGAAATCAAGGAGCCGACCGCAATGTCAGTGGTTTGGGCAATGCGCCCAGAAGGGAAACGTACGACCAGCTCTTCGACAACCTCGGCTGTGCCGGTGCCCACCAAGAGCGTGGCGCTGTTTTGTCCTGCGAAGCCCTCCCCTGCTCGATGCTCGCGAACAAGGCGGTGCCCGTTCACCATGACCTCGACTCGAACGCCGTAACCATCGCGGGCGCTCCACTCGTTGGAGGCGACGGCATCTTGATTGCCCCCGACAAAACGCAACGCGATCATTCCCGAGGCCTGGGTTGGTTTCAGGGGGTTGGCGCCAGCCTGGTTGCGAAAGATCTGAAAACGAGGCGCATTCGCGTTGGCGATCGCCAAATCGAGCCAGCCGTCGCGATCGTAGTCAAGGATCGCCATGACCCGCCCATCACCTGGATCGTCAACCCCGGCCACCAGCGACACGTCCGAATACGACGCGTCCGATCTACTGAGGAAGACATGGTTCCGTTCATTGCCACTGATCGACGCCTGGAGATCGATCCCGGATGGGTCCGTCCACAGTTGCTCGCTCGGACCACGGGCAAACGTGTAGGCGCGTTTTGGATCGTGGCGCACGACCGTGAGCCAGTTCGCGCTTCACAAGTCCACCGGTAGCGCCCACGAATCCGGAGCCGTGTAGTACCCACTCAATGCCACGAGATCCAGATCCGTATCGTTGTCGAAATCGACCCATTGGCCACTCCACGACCAGCCCGCAGCTTCGACCGTCAGTTGGCCCGGTTCATCTCCCGAAATTTTCTCGAAATGACTGCCACGATTGTGGAACAACGTGTTGCCGCGGCTCATCGCGCCTAGACGCGGGTCGAGGTCAGTCAGCTGGGCCGTGATCCGGCGTCCGGCCTTGCTGTACATGTTGGTGACGTACAAGTCGAGGAGACCGTCGTCGTCGAAGTCGCCCCATGAAGCACCCATCCCAAAGCCAAGGTCCGCGGTCCCAGTCTCGTCGGTCACATCCACAAAGCCAGCGGCACCATCGTTGCGTAAGAGGTTGTTGGGCGCGAAGTCATTCGCCAGGTAAAGGTCCGGATCGCCGTCATTGTCATAGTCAGCCCATGTTGCCTGCAGCGTGTGGCGATATTGAGCCAATACGGAATCGCGAACCACTTCGAAACGACCGCCGCCGATGTTATGCAAGTAGCGATTGGGCGGTCCATGGTGGTTCAACACGAAGTGCTGTTCATCTGAAGCGACCTCCTGCATCCAGCCCTCACGATCCTCGAGCGGCAGGCAGGTATCGAATCGGCCTTCGGTGAGGTCAGCCATGAAAGCGAAATGAAGACTGGCGGCGTAGGTTGAAAGGTAGAGGTCGAGCAAACCGTCTCCATCGACATCGGCGGCCGATGCCGAGGTCACGAGACACGGAGCCGGCCCCTCGACCAACGCTTCGGTTCGATCCACAAAGCGCCCCTTCTCGTTGACCATGTAGAGACTCGGCGCCATGGTTCGGCCCAAAAACGCATCGATATCGCCATCGTTGTCGAAATCAGCGAAGACGACCGACGCCGTGTGATCCTCGATGTCGAGCCCGAGGTCAGTCGCCACATCTTCGAACGTTCCGTCACCTTGGTTGTGGAGCATGATGTTCGTGCCCCAACGTCCCGTCACATAGAGGTCATCCCAGCCGTCTCGGTCGAAGTCCACCACCGAAACCCCAGGATGGGTATCGATCGCGATCGGGTTGTAAAACGGGTACGCTGCGCGCACGGCGTCGGAATCACGCAAGAAGTCACCCGCCAGCTCCTCGTTGCGCGAGCGCCGGAGTTCTTGCCGCAACAGCGGATCCGGGACGGCGCCATCCAGAACCTCGGCAAACAGCCGCCGGGGGCTGCGCTTGAGGTCGATCGAGTCCATCCGCCACGACGCAATGCGCCAAGATTCCGCCTCGGCCACGGGAGCCGCTGACTCCTCCCGAGACCACACCATGGTTTGGCCCACGGTGTAACCCCGCCAAGAGCCGTCGACCATTCGTGCGCTCAATGCAAGCTCGAGTCGCATCTCGAAGGCAACATGAGTCGGATCGGAAAAGCGGCCTTCGACCACACCAAAGTCGATGTGATCCACGTAGTGAACCGAGTCGAGTAGCGAGCCAAACAGCACGAGTGAATCGAGACTCACCCAGGCGGGATCGCCGGCAATGACCTCGGAAGCGTCTTGGATCAAAATACCGGCGCCTGCGGAAGCGTCGCTCATCGCAGGCAAGGGTCCGACATCTCGCACCAGCACGGGATCGGTGAACAGGCCGATACTCCGCTCGTCGGGGAAGCGCAGGTTCCGAAGGCTCTCGCGCAGGCGATCGAGTTGTGGCGTCAACACGATGACCAGCTCCTCCGCCGCCGTGACTTCGACAATCACCGCTCGACGTTCCCGGTGCGGATCGACAATGCCCAAGGCCCGCAGCGAACCCATTACCCCGATCGCCAAGATGACGAGGCCGATTGCGGTGGCCAATCGCCGAAGTACGTCGGGCCAACTGCGAGGCCACCCCCGGCGCAGCAAGACCCAACCGACGGCCAAGCACACAAGCTGCCCACCGACGATCACCGCCAACGATTTCAAAGACTCGATGTGTTCGTCGGTCGCCACCAACCGCTCGACCGCCCACTTGTTCCAGGCCAAAGCGATACCCACGACCAGCCAACCCAGAACGCCCGCTGTTTTGGTTGGCGATGGCATCAAAAACCGACCCGCCGCATAACGAACCGAGGCAACCAGCGGACGACCAGCATAATGAGACCCCAAACGCGCGGCACGTAGGCCACCGGCCGGCGCCGATCGATCGCCCGTACAATCGCCGCGGCGACTGGCTCGGGATCGGCAGCGAAGGGCGCCTCCGGAAGGCCGGCGGTCATGCCGGTACGAACAAACCCCGGCTTGATGCAAACCGCCCGCAAACCAGCCTTGTGGAAGCGATGGTCCAAGCCCTCCAAATACCGACTCAGCCCAGCCTTGGCAGCCCCATAGAGCACAATGGGCGTCCGACCGCGATCACCCGCGACCGACGACAGAACGCACAACACTCCGCCTCCGCGAGCCAGCAACCGCTCCCGTGCCTCCTCGCAGAAGACGACTGTATGCGCAAAATTGATGGTGAGAAGATCGCGGGTCGCCGATCG
Organism: Candidatus Multivoradales bacterium; assembly: GCA_965250305.1. Classification (GTDB taxonomy): domain Bacteria; phylum Acidobacteriota; class Thermoanaerobaculia; order Multivoradales; family J023; genus J023. Next base: position 418,291 of record CBDFNS010000021.1, read on the forward strand.
GTCTTGCTCGAGTTCGTCTTGGGTGGCAAACACGCCGGCAGTGACCACCACCGCATCCAACCCATCCAAGGCTTGTTCAGCGCATGCCATGGCGGCCTCGAACGTCTCGGTTCTTGCCAAGTCGCAATGAGCAATGCCGGGAGCCGAGCGCGCGGAGCGCACCGCCAGATCGGACGCGCTTCGCTCGAGGTCATCCAGATCGCGTCCCAACAAGAAAAGCTCGTCCCCACGGGCCGAGAGTATTCGGGCGACCGCCCGCCCAATACCGCGTGTCGCACCAAGAATCACCACCTTCATCGTGGTCCTCCAGCGGGGGTGTCACCGAACAAACGAACAGACAGGGCGCTGGCCAACCGCCTTTCCGGGTCGTACTGATCGCGAATCCGCAACCACGCCGGCAATCGGGGGTCCATGGCGGCGAAGTCGTGCGCCCGCGTAAAAGCGTCCTTCGCCAGGTAGATCCGCCCCCCCTCTTCCAATACCGTCTGGTTCAACCGATCGATGACGTTTTGGGTCCCGTCACGAACGGGAAGGTCCAAAGCGACAGTGGTCCCTCGGCGAGGGAAGGAGAGCAACCCTTCGCCCTCATCACCACAGTTCTTGATGACGCTCAGAAACGATGCCGCGCCACTCTGCGTCAATCGTTCCATGAATCGGTGAACGCCGCGGTGCCCCTCCCTGCGAGGGAGCACGCATTGATACTGGGTAAAGCCCCTACGACCGTAGATCCGATTCCAGTTTCCCAGTACATCCAGCGGGTGGAAGAATCCTTCAGGGTGCATGATTCCACGGCGAACCCACGGCGGATGTTTGCGGAAGATCGCCAAATTGAAGAGCCGCACCGATGGCTTGCTAAGTACCCACAAAGGGAATTCTAGTGGCACCTGCAGCCGTTTCTTCACGGAAGGAGAACGAGTTGGGGCCTCTTCCGCCGTCGCCCATCGGCCACGATAGATGATCCCGCGCCCCATGGAGCGTCCCTGTTTCAGGGAATCGATCCAGCCCATCGTAAAGGGCCAGTCCGCGGCCGCACGATCGAGCGCTGCCAAAAATGCGTCGAGATTGGAAACGGCCTCCGTTTCCGCCCAGACCCACGGTGAAGGAATCGGCTGCAACCGTACGTCAACTTCCAGGATATGCCCGGTTAGGCCCATACCCCCGAGCGTGGCGCGAAACAACTCGTCATGATGTTCCCGCGAGCACGAGACAACCCGTTCGCGGTCACCCTTGCGCGCTGGTAGGCGCACGGAAAGGCACTCTACGTATTGCCCAAAGGTCCCATCAACGTGGTGGTTCTTACCGTGGACATCGGCTGCGACCATGCCGCCGATGGTGATGTCTTGGGTCCCCGGGAGCACCGGCGAGGCCCATCCACGCGGCAAGAATAGCTCGTTGATCGACCGCAGGCTCAGGCCGGCCTCGGCTTTGAGCATTCCCGATGTAGAGTCGAACTCCAGAATGCGATCTGCCAACCGCGTTCCCACTACCACGGGTCGTGCGGCGGGTGGCAAAGAGGCATCGCCATAGGAGCGACCGAGGCCCCGACTCAACGGCATGCCCTGAGTAAGTGCAGCGAGATCTTCTCCTACGATCTCACGCCCAGGTGCGGCGAGGCGACCCCAGCCAGACAGGGTCTCTTCCTTTGTCTTGCCTCGGCGAACCACGGCCCATTCTCGCGTGCTGAGGCGCTGCGAGCAAGTGGGCACCACAAACGGGTCGGCCACTTCCCCGTAGCCGCGCTACTGCTTCGACATCGCGCTCAAGAATTCGGCATTGGTCTTGATCTTCTTGAGTCGCTCTCGCAAGAGCTCCATGCTCTCCACCGTGGACAGCGGGTTGAGCACTTTGCGTAAGATCCAAACCCGGTGCAGCTCATCCTCTGGCCGCAGCAACTCCTCCTTGCGGGTGCCGCTGCGGTTGATGTCGATCGCCGGAAAAACACGCTTGTCGACCAGCTTCCGATCGAGGTGGATCTCGCAATTGCCCGTGCCCTTGAACTCCTCGAAAATCACGTCGTCCATCCGGCTACCCGTATCGACCAACGCCGTAGCGATGATGGTCAGGGAACCGCCCTCTTCGACGTTGCGTGCCGCACCAAAAAACCGCTTGGGACGATGCAAGGCGTTGGCATCGATACCACCCGAGAGCACCTTGCCCGACGGCGGCTGAACGGTGTTGTAGGCACGCGCCAAGCGGGTGATCGAATCAAGCAAGATCACCACATCTTTCTTGTGCTCGACCAACCGTTTGGCTTTTTCGATCACCATTTCGGCCACTTGAACGTGACGGGTCGCCGGCTCGTCGAAGGTGGATGAAACCACTTCACCTTGGACCGACCGCTGCATATCGGTCACCTCTTCCGGCCGCTCGTCGATCAGGAGGACGATGAGCACCACTTCGGGGTGGTTGTGCGCCACCGAATGTGCGATCGATTGCAGCAGCATCGTCTTACCGGTACGCGGAGGTGCCACGATCAGCGCGCGCTGCCCTTTACCCATGGGCGTCGCCAGATCCATGACCCGAGAAGACATGTCGCCGGGAACTTCGAGGCTGAGACGCTCGAGCGGATAAAGCGGCGTGAGGTTGTCGAAGAAGATCTTGTTTCGGACAACGTCGGGGTGCTCGAAATTAACGGCTTCGACCTTGATGAGGGCGAAGTACCGCTCACCTTCCTTCGGCTTGCGAACCTGCCCGCTGACCGTATCGCCCGTCCGTAGGTCAAAACGTCGAATCTGACTGGGGCTGACGTAGATGTCGTCGGGGCCCGGCAAGTAGTTGTACTCAGGTGCGCGCAGAAACCCAAAGCCGTCGGGCAAGCATTCGAGTACACCTTCAGCGAAGATGAGGCCACTCTTCTCGGTCTGTGCTTGAAGCACCTTGAAGATGAGCTCTTGTTTGCGGGTACCAGTAGCGCCCTCCACTTCGAGGTCCTTGGCGACGTCGACCAACTTGGAGATCGACAACTCCTTGAGCTCGCGGATGTCGAGACTGGGCCCTTGCTCTTCGCTACTGGCAGCACTGGCAGCACTGGCAGAGGGTGTCGCTTCCTTCTTGGACCGGGTACCGGCCCTGCTGCTCGCTTGCTTGGTACTTTTGGTCATCGGCTTTCCACTCCTCGGTGGCTCTGCGTGTAGCTGTCCAAGAAGGAGGTGGCTTCCCGCCAAAGCTCCTTCATCCCCTCGCCTGATACGGCCGAGACGCAGAGAACATTCTGCGACGCCGGCGCACCGAGGCGCTCTCGAACTTGCTTCGCGACCGACACGCGCCGACCGCGAGGCACCTTGTCTACCTTGGTAGCAACCACCAAGACATCGAGGCCGAGGTCCGTAAAGTATTCATACGCCTGTTGGTCGAGGACCGTTGCGCCGACCTTTGCATCGACCAGCGATACCACCAGCGGTGGCGGTTCGCTCTGACGCAGGAACTGGTCAACGAAGGCGGCCCATTCTCGCCGTGCATCTTTCGAAGCTTTGGCGTAACCGTAGCCCGGCAAATCGACAAAGTACCAATGTCGGTTGATCAAGAAGTAATTGACCGTCTGAGTACGGCCTGGTCTCGAGCTGGTACGTGCGAGATCCTTGCGTCCAAGAAGCCGGTTCAACACGCTCGACTTGCCGACATTGGAGCGACCCACGAACGCAACAGCGGGCAGGCCATCACGCAAAAAGTGGGCTGGTTTTGTCGCCGATCGAACGAATTCGGCGGCTTGGACTCTCACACCGTCTCCTTCTTGATTCCGCGCTGGCTCTCTGTACGCACCCAAGGGCACGAACAGCACCAAGATCGCGGCCACGGGCTATCAAAGATGGGATCTCGGAAGACCGTCCGAGGCGGTTTGAGGCAACACATGCGTCGAACTTCGACACGACGGATGCGGTGCGGCCACGCACTGCGACCGACCTCTGCTCGATGTATCAGGGAAACGTAGGCGGCGGCAGGCTTGCCACCCGACCCAAGCTCGAAACCATTCGCGAACCGGCTTTGGGACCGATTCGGACAGCGCCAGCGTTAGTGTGCCAGCGAACCCGAGTCTACTGCTGAGGACGAATCAACCTTCGCTGAACCTTTCTCGAGTTCCGCTTTTGCGTCGGCCACCGTCGTCAGCTCACCATCGAGAGCGAAGTTGAGAACTTCGTCCATGGATTCAACTTGGTGGACCGTGAGAACTTCGCGAATCTCTGAAGGAACATCCTCGAGGTCCTTCTCGTTCTCTTTTGGAACGATCAGCTCGTGGATATCTGCACGGAAGGCCGCAAGGATCTTATCCTTGATCCCACCGACTGGCAAGACCGTCCCTCGCAACGTAATCTCCCCCGTCATCGCCACGTCTTTTCGCACCGCCACGTTGGTCAAAGCCGAAACGAGCACGGTGGCCATGGTGATGCCCGCGGAAGGCCCGTCTTTCGGTATCGCACCTTCCGGAACATGGATATGGACATCCGTTTCCGCGTTGAAGTCAGGGTCGATCCCTAGGTAGCCGGCCCGGCTCCGCACGTACGACACCGCGGCGCGAGCAGACTCCTGCATCACGTCACCGAGCTTGCCAGTGAGCAATAGCTTGCCCGATCCCTTCATCAGGGTCACCTGCGTCTCGAGCAACTCGCCACCTGCTTGGGTCCAGGCCAAGCCTGTGGCGATGCCCACCATTGAATCTTCTTGCTTGCCACGGCGCCGGAACTTCGGCTTCCCCAAGAGTTCCCGAATCGCGTCCTGACCGTCGATCTCGACTTTGATCTTGTTCTTGCCTGTACCCTCACGTACAACCCGGCGAGCAACCTTTCGACAAACCGAGGCAATCTCTCGTTCGAGGTTGCGGACACCCGCTTCACGGGTGTAGCTCTCTACCAACGCTCGAATGGCGTCGTCCGTGATCTTGATCGGTGCCTTGTCGAGGCCATGAGATTCGAGCTGGCGGGGCAGCAAGAAATCCCGGCCAATCGCCAGCTTCTCGCTCGGCGTGTAGCCCGACAACTCGATTACCTCCATGCGGTCCCGCAACGCTGCCGGAATGGTGTGCTGCACGTTCGCCGTGGCGATGAACATGACCTTGGAGAGATCGAACTCGACATCGAGATAGTGATCGACAAACGCATCGTTCTGCTCGGGGTCCAGTACTTCGAGAAGTGCCGCCGCCGGGTCGCCCCGGAAGTCCATCGCCATCTTGTCGAGCTCATCGAGCAAGAAGACGGGATTGACCGTGCCGGCCTTCTTCATCATCTGAATGATTTGACCCGGGAAGGCGCCGATGTAGGTCCGACGATGGCCGCGAATCTCGGCTTCGTCGCGCACCCCGCCGAGAGACAAGCGGACAAACTTGCGGCCGGTCGCCCGCGCGATCGAACGTGCCAGGGATGACTTACCGACACCAGGCGGCCCGACAAAGCAAATAATCGAACTCTGGGTCTTGCGGGTCAGCTGACGCACAGCGAGGAACTCCAGGATCCGCTCTTTGATCTTGCCCAGACCGTAGTGATCCTCATGGAGGATAGCCTCCGCACGGTCCAAATCACGCAGCTCACGGCTCTTCTTGCGCCAAGGAACACTGACCAACCAGTCAATGTAGTTCCGGGACACCGTTGCCTCGGCCGATACTGGTGGCATGGCCTCCAACCGCTTGAGCTCCTGATCCGCCTTCTCACGCGCTTCTTTGGCCAAACCGGCCTCTTCGATGCGCTTCTTCAGCTCTTCGACCTCGTCGGCCCGATCATCCTTACGGCCGAGCTCCTGGTGAATCGCCTTCACCTTCTCGTTGAGGTAGTACTCTTTTTGCGCCTTCTCCATCTGCTTCTTGACTTGCACATTAATGCGCTTGTCGATGTTGACCTTCTCAACCTCGACCTCGATGAAGTCATGCAGACGTTGCAGGCGCTCGTAGGGGTTCAACGTCTCGAGAAGGCTTTGCTTCTCCGCCGTGGAGACCATCAGGTGTGCGGCGAGGGTATCGGCGAACCGATCGGGATCGTCGAGTTTCAGCGTCGGCATCAGGCCCTCGAAGGCCAGATGATGCGACATCTTGGCGTACTGCTCGAAACTCCCGAGCACCTTGCTCATGTAGGTCTGAATTTTGTCACTCGACGGGTAGTCGATCTCGAAGTTCTCGAGGTCGGCAACGAGGATCTCGCCGTCTTCATCCGACGCCAGGTCCACCAAACGCGCTCGACTTTCACCTTCGACCATCACCTTAACGTTGCCGTTGGGCAACTTCAGATTCTGGATCACCCGGGCCACGACACCGATATCTTGGATATCACCGCGCTGGGGCTCGTCGATCTTGGGATCGCGCTGTGTGACCAAAAACAGGCGCTTGTCCGGACGTACGAGCGCGTGCTCGAGGGCCCGCACCGACGTCTCGCGACCGACGATAAACGGCGCCATCATATGAGGGAAAACCACCATGTCGCGCAAAGGCACGATCGGCAGCGTGATGCGGTCTGTCCGAATGAAACTGGATTTCATAGGCCTCGCTCAACGGTACGGTAGGACGTCACGATCCGGCGCGGTGGCAGATCACCGGCCCGGCCTCGGCCGTGACTCAAACATTCGGTGCTCGTTCGGCGACGTAATGGTGCGTGGCCGAGCGCTACCCTGCCTGCTTGTAGAGCATGACTGGCTGGGTCTTGCTGTAGACAACTTCTTCGGTGATCACGCACTCGCGGATGTCGCGCTGCGAGGGGATAGTGTACATCAGGTCGAGCATCAGCTCTTCCATGATGATCCTCAGTCCGCGCGCCCCGACCTTGCGCTTGATGGCTTCCGCTGCGATCGCCTTCACTGCACCCTCCGTCACCTTCAGCTTGACGTCTTCGAAGTCGAAGACCGTCTCAAACTGCCGAATCAGGTTGTTCTTGGGCTCGGTCAGGATCCGGATCAGGGAGGCCTCGTCGAGTTCCTCCAGCGAGGCCACAACGGGCAGCCTGCCAACAAACTCTGGAATCAAGCCATACTTGATCAGATCCTCGGGCAAGATGTTGCTCGCGGAAACGCTCTTCTTGGCCTCCGCTGCGAGCAGAACCTTGGCACCAAATCCCAGTGTCTTCTTGTTGAGCCGGCTATTCACCTGGTCTTCGAGACCGACAAAGGCGCCGCCACAGATGAAGAGGATGTTGGTGGTATCGATCTGGAGAAACTCTTGGTGAGGATGCTTGCGCCCACCTTGGGGCGGCACGTTGCACTGTGTGCCCTCGAGGATCTTCAACAGCGCTTGCTGTACACCCTCACCCGAAACGTCGCGGGTGATCGAAGGGTTGTCGCTCTTGCGCGAGACCTTGTCCACCTCATCAATGTAGACGATGCCACACTGGGTCTTCTCTTTGTCGTTGCCCGACGCTTGGTAAAGCTTGAGGATGATATTCTCGACATCCTCACCAACGTAACCCGCCTCGGTGAGGGTCGTGGCATCCGCGATCGTGAAGGGCACCGACAGCACTTTGGCGAGCGTCTGGGCGAGCAAGGTCTTGCCCGTTCCCGTCGGCCCGATGAGCAAAATATTGGACTTTTGAAGCTCGATATCCGTGCGTGCACGCTCGGAGTACTCGATGCGTTTGTAGTGGTTGTACACCGCCACCGAGAGCTTTCGCTTCGCTTGCTCCTGCCCGATCACGTATTGATCGAGCAGCGCCTTGATCTCCTGCGGCTTGGGCAGGTCCGTTTCCTGCTTCTGCTCATGCAGGCGATCTTCGGCGATGATGTCGATGCAAATATCGACACATTCATCACAAATGAAGACCGTCGGCCCGGCGATGAGCTTCTTGACCTCGCGCTGGCTCTTGTTGCAGAACGAGCAGCGCAGAGTCTCGTCGCTCGGGTCTTTCTTCGGCATGCAATTTCCTCCGCCGGGGTGCCACCAAAAAGGCCGGCCCTCGGCCGGAACGTTCGGGCGTTCGATCGATGGTAGGAGCCGTGAGATTGCTTTGTCAACCGCGCGGCACCTGGGCCCTATCGCTGGTAACGCGTATCGTGGCGCCGGTATTCCGAATTCGGTGTACCGACCAGCCGCGAAGCCCAGCGATCAATCGACTGCTTTCGGTTCTCGGCGCTGCATGATCTGGTCGACGATGCCGTACTCGCAGGCCTCGTCCGCCGTCATGATGTGATCGCGATCCGTATCGCGGTGTACTTCCTCAACCGACTTGCCCGTATGCTTGGCCAAGATCTCGTCGAGACGCTTGCGCGAATCCAGGAGATCTTGAGCGTGAATTTGAACGTCCGTCTGTTGTCCGCCCAACCCATGCATCGAGACCTGATGAATCAACACGCGGCTATTGGGCAGAATGACGCGCTTGCCCTTGGTACCAGCGGCCAGCAGCGTCGCGCCCATCGAAGCCGCCTGGCCAATGCAATACGTGGCCACATCCGGCTTGATGTACTGCATCGTGTCGTAGATCGCCAAGCCGGCGGTGACCGAGCCACCGGGTGAATTGATGTAGAACGCAATGTCTTTCTCGGGATTGTCCGCTTCGAGAAACAGCATCTGGGCGATGATCAAGCTCGCGACTTCATCGTCGACAGGACGTCCGAGAAAGATGATGTTGTCTTTGAGGAGACGCGAGTAGATATCGTACGCGCGCTCCCCTCGGTTGGTCTGTTCCACGACCATCGGTACCAACATAGCTCGAATCTCCTGGTACTACCGCTACAGGCCAGCCGTTGTCGCGCTGCCACGAGGGCTCGTGCGAGGCATGGCCATGATGAATCGATCAGCCTTCTTGGTCCGGTTCGGCGTCGGTCGCTTCGCTCTCGGGCTCAGTGTCTTCGGGCGAGACGTCTCCGAGCAAGACACGAACCACTTGGTCGCGCCGTAGCTGACCGCGGAGGATGGGCAAGCGCCCACTCTCGGACAACTCCTGACGGAGCGCCAGCGGCGAGCGCCCTTGTTGGGCGGCATGCGCTCCGAGCAGGCGCTCGAATGCTTCTTCGTTTACCTGAATGTCTTTCTCCTTGGCGATCGCATCCAGAATCAGGCGATCGTGCACCAACTCTTCGGCATCTGGACGCATGTTCTCGCCGATGCCGGCCCAATCGATGGGGGCCGATTCGAGATCGATCCCCTGCTGCGCCAACCGACTCATCTGCCGATGCAGCATCTCTTGGACCTGATGGTCGACAACGCGCCGAGGCAGCTCCAGTGGGTGACGGTTGCGCAGCTCGTCGAGCAAGGCCTTGCGACGCTCCTGGCCTTGGTGCTCCGCCTTGCGCTGGGCGATCGTCGCCGTCGCCGCGGTCCGCAGCGCGTCCACGGAGTCGAAGTCGCCAACTTTCTTGGCAAAATCTTCGTCAACCGGCGGCAACTCGCGCTCGCGCACGGTCTCGATCTCGAAACTGTAGGGCACTTCGCCAGCTTCCGAACCTTCACCCTTGCGTGTGAACGTGCCCTTCTGACCGGCCGACAGACCGGTAAGTGCGAGCCCCAACTCTTCCCAAACCCGCTCGTCACCAAGCTCGACATCGAGCGGGGTAACGGCCGGCGCCTCAGGCTCGCCGTCAGCGTCAGCCTCGTCGGCCTCCTCCGAGGGCTGCTTGTGGATGGTTCCGAGTACCCGGTCACCAATGGCCGCAGCACGGTCCACATCGTGCCAGTTGGCGTGCTGACGCCGCGCCTCGTCGATCGCTTCATCGATCTCTTCCGCGGTCGGCGTGCTGTCACCGGTCGGCAACACAACCTCGGGCTCCAACTGCAAATCGATCAAAGGCCGAGTCTCGACCTCCGCGAAAAACGTCATCGGCTCCCCCGGCTCGAGCTTCAGTTCCGAGAATTCCGGGGCCAGCAACGGATCCAGGCTTTTCTCGGCCTCGGCCTGCCGCCAATAACGAGGCACCAAACGTTCGGTCACTTCCTGCTCGATCTCGGTCTTGAAACGGCTCCGGATCATCGACGCTGGCGCTTTGCCCTTGCGAAAACCGGGGATTTTGGCCTGCCTGGTCCAGTCTTTGATGACCCGACCGAGTTCAGCCTCGACCGCGGGAGCGGGAACCTCGATCGTGAGTTGCTTGCGGCAAGGTCCAGCATCTTCAAACGCGATTACCACGCTCATGATTCGACCACCTGGAAGGAGAGAGGGAAAGGAAGGCTGGTGCGAAAGGGGGGACTCGAACCCCCATCCCGTTTCCGGGACTAGATCCTAAGTCTAGCGCGTATACCAATTCCGCCACTTTCGCATGAAAGTCCTCGCTGCGCGGCGCCTGCTTCGCGACCGGCGAGGGGGAACGAATCAAAGTCGGGGATGATGGTGAGCCGCCTAGGAATCGAACCTAGAACCCACAGATTAAGAGTCTGTTGCTCTGCCAATTGAGCTAGCGGCCCCTAGGACGCGGGACTATACCCACACTGGCCCGAAAACTCAACTCGCATCGTAGGTGTTTCGGGGTTGAGGTGGCCGAGCCACCTTGGACAAACTGGACGATTTCCAGTTGGTCGCTCTCATTCACCGACGTCGAGCCGAAGAGAACTCGGGACACGATCGACCCGTTGTGCTCGATCGCCACGAGCCGCGCCTCTCGATCAAGCGCCCCCAACAGGCCGGTCAACGTCAAACCGGCAGCAACACGGATGTCCTCACCATTGACAACGATGGCGATGGTTTCCTCAACGCGCATTGAGAGTCTCGGAATTGCCTTCAAAGCAGCTGTTTGAACTCGGCCTGGCCGATCTCACTCGCTGCGGTAACAATGAGCGCAGCCGTGCCCCGTTCGACTTCGGGAATATCGATCGCCAGGGCGAGATAGCCTTCGACATCTGTTTCTCCAGCACCGAGGGTGCGCGGGGCACCTGCAGTCGAGATCATCTTGGCACTGATCTGAACGCCGGAGACCGGTTCGCCGCTGCGACTCGAGCGCGCCCGCAACGCCATTGTCGACCGACTGCCAGCCGTCAACTCAACCTCGTTCTCCATCAGCAACAGCAGCTGCTCTTGCTCGGCCTCGTTGGTCAAGTACTCGAGGATCACCTGGTCGAGGGTCTTGCCCGTGTCTTCGGCGAGGTCGAGGGGCGCGGTCGAAGGATCCGTCTCGTGGACTTCCGATGGCGGCAAGAACGGTCGGATCTTGTCGTCGAACTTGCCAGTCTTGATCGCCTTGATCATCATCCTGTGTTGATGATCCATCAGCGGCATGATCTCGTGCTCGCCCTTACCCTCCTGCAGCAAGTCGGCGTAACTGGCCCGCTTGGCAACAACCACCTGACCCCGGTGGTAGACGAGGCTCTCGATAAAGGGGTTGTCGATCCCCTTGTCCTCCGTCTGCACATGGAGGACGATGTCGCCGTAGCGGACATCCGTGTTGTAGCCGGTGACCATAAACGAGGAGTTTGGACGGTCGCGAAATCGCGTCAGCGCCAAACGCCTGATTCTAGGGACTCGCGAGAGAGGGGGTCAAGGCTACCGCTACGATATCCTTCGTTGATCATCGTGGTCTCACGACGCGCAGTGGCCCGAATCACCTCGTAGCAAGATGAAAATCGCAATAACAGGCGCCAGCGGATTGATTGGCTCGTCACTGGTGTTACGACTTCGAAATGACGGCCACCGCGTGATCCGGCTGGAACGCCCGCAGCGAGCTGCCCCCTCGAACCCGACGACGCCCAACCGCGCGAGTTGGGACCCAAACGCCGGCACCATCGATCACGAAGCCCTCGAAGGCCTCGACGCCGTCTTCCACCTCGCCGGCGAAAGCATCGCAGGCCAACGCTGGACTGCCGCCAAGAAGACGCGCATTCATGAGAGCCGGGTCGTCGGAACGCAGCTGGTGGCTCGAGCGCTCGGTCGCTGTCAGCGGCCGCCGGCCACCCTGGTTTGCGCTTCGGCCATCGGCTACTACGGTGACCAGGGTGATCAGTTGCTCGACGAGACCAGCCCACCGGGCTCCGACTTCCTGGCTGAGGTTTGCCGAGACTGGGAGGCCGCGGCGGACCCGGCTCGGGAGAAAGGCATCCGTGTCATCCATCTGCGCATCGGCCCCGTCTTGGCGCGACAAGGCGGCGCGCTGGCACAAATGCTCACGCCATTTCGCCTTGGGTTGGGCGGTGTCATCGGGTCGGGCCGGCAGTACATGAGTTGGATTACCCTCGAAGACGTGGTCGGCGCAGCCATACATGCCCTCGACACCCACCAAATCTCAGGCCCTTTGAACACGGTCGCGCCCAACCCGGCGACCAACCGCGCGTTCACCCGCACGCTCGGCCAAACTCTGGGACGTCCCACGCTTCTACCGGTCCCTGCGTTCGCAGCGCGGCTCGCGTTGGGGCAGATTGCGGATGCGCTGCTGCTCGCCAGCACCCGCGTTGATGCCGGGCTCTTGGTTCAGCATGGCTATCGTTTTCGGTTCCCTGAACTTGCCCCAGCATTGACCCACCTGCTCACATGAGACCGGAACGGTTCCGCCGACTGTGTGCAATCGTCGATCGTCGCCAACCCGATCTGACGGTCTTGATGGACAACGTCCACAAGCCGCACAACGTCTCGGCGGTGATTCGAACATGCGACGCGGCGGGCGTCCTCGAAGCCCATGCGGTCTCCCCACACGGCACCTTTCGTTCGGAGCACTGCAGCGCCAGTGGCAGTGGTAAATGGGTGCCGATCCGTCTCTACCCCGACCACGCCAGCGCATTCGCAACCTTGAAGAGTCGAGGAATGACTGTCTTCGCCGCTCACCTCACCGACGGCGCCATCGACTTTCGCGAGGTCGACTACACGCGCCCCACGGCCATCATTCTGGGTGCCGAACTCGACGGCGTAGGCGACGAGGCCGCCAGCCGTGCCGATGGGGCGATCACCATCCCCATGGTCGGGGCCGTCCCCTCACTCAACGTATCGGTAGCCGCGGCCATCATTCTCTACGAAGCCCAACGACAACGCGCGGCCGCCGGGTTCTACGATCAGTGTCGTCTGGATCCAGCGGAACGCCACCGCTGGCTCTTCGAGTACGCTTACCCCAGAATCGCCGAAATCTGCCGCCGCAAGGGCCTGCCTTATCCCCAACTCGACTACAACGGCGAAATCGTCGATAAACCACGACCGCAGACGGCCGGCACGGGGTCCGGCCGCTACAAGAATGACTCCCCAGCGTAGCTGTCTCCAATCTCTTCTGTGGCGGCCGTCGCACCTGGCGGCCGTCTGACACCTTGTAGCGGCCGTCGCACCTGGCGGCCGTCTGACACACCTTGTAGAAAGACGGGACCCCAGCGTAACCGTCCCCAATCTCTGCCGTAGCGGCCGTCGCACCTGGCGGCCGTCTGTGTTTGGTTGCCACCGGTACGGGATTCGATCACTGCCAACGAAGGAAGGATCTGCTGATTCCTTTGCGTCTTATAGGCTGAGATGAAGAATACCAACAAGCCTTACAGAAGCTGGGGCCGGAGCCGAGGCTGGCGGCTGGCCCGACAGGGCTACGAATCTGGGCTCCCGATCCACATCGTCATTTCGACCTACCGTCGACAACCTCATTTCGCCAACAAGCAACTCGGACGGGCAATTTTTGAAAGTGCGACATTCGACCCCACGGTACTCGCAGTCTGCTTGATGCCGGATCATCTGCATTGGCTCCTGAGTACGTCGATCGGTGTATCCAGGTACGTGGGCGGATTCAAGTCGAGAACGACAAGACAAGCTTGGCATTTGGGCATCAAGGGCAAGCTTTGGCAGCGATCCTTCTTTGACCGGATCATTCGAGATCGAGAAGAGCTCATCATGGCCCAACGATACATTGAGAGAAATCCGCTCGAGGCGGGCCTCGCCAACGAAGCGAGTGACTACCCGTTTCTCAAGATACGGAAGGAACGATTCCCAGAATAGAGGTGGAAACGGCCGGCTCCGGCCCGGCCGCCACGAAACGAACACAGACGGCCGGCACGGGGTCCGGCCGCTACAACAGAGATCGCTAGCCGTCGCCCCTGGCGGCCGCTACATAGACAGTCCCTCAGGACCGCTCATTCCTCCATCGGCGCCGGCTCGAGACCCAACCGGACCAGCAAATCTTGCAGAATGCGGGCGGTGAGGCCCCAGATCCGACGACCGCCTACATGGTAGACGCGGAGCATCCGTTCGACGCCATCGACCGTCACCGCGCGCTCTTCGACCATTGCTGGATTGGCGAAAGCGGTGAGCGGCAGCGGAATGAGCTCGTCGATCTCGTCACGGTTGAGGGTGGTTTCGAGCGGAAACGGCACCGCACCGACGCACGGCACAATGTGAAAACCGCTGGGTGTGGCAGCCTGGTCGAGCTGCCCGAGGCGCAATACCTTCGCCGGTTCGACACCGATCTCTTCGTAGGTCTCGCGCAAGGCACCGTCCCATGAGCTCTCACCGCCTTCCAGCGCGCCCCCCGGAAAGGCAATCTGCCCTTTGTGGGTCGGTAACTCTTCGGAACGTTTGGTCAGGAGCGTCCACAGTTGCCCGGCGTCGACATAGAGCGGCACCAGCACAGCCGCTTGACGTACGTCACTGGGCGGCAAGCGACGTGGAGTTTGGGCAGCGAGTCGGGTGCGGACTTCGTTGATCCAACTGGCAAACGTTTTCTCGTCTTGTTCGGACACGGCGTCTTGATCGGGCATGGCAATGCACCTTTGGGTCAGTTCGAGTCTTCGGTGAAGCGCTCGCCAACGAGTTCGAACGGTAGCAATAGACGTTCATCCGCGTCCGGAAAGCGGATCGTCAGGCGGTACAGATGCTGAGGCACTGGCGTCCACCAGAGGGGATGGTGCGCCAATCGCTGCGGTTGGTCAACCCGGAATCCGATTCCCCCGCCAGGGCCCAACAAACGCTCCCCGAGATCCCCACCCGTGACCTCGATGGTGCTTGGCGCCTCGGGCCCAAAGTCGAGCCGCAGGGCATCAAGTGTCCTACCACTGGCGATCAGCAGCTCGGCCTGTCCGCCACCACGCAAAACCAAGCGGCCACGGCGCGCCTCGATCCATAGGTCGCCGGACAAGGGCCGAAGCCACAACCCCTGGACGTCCTCCGTCGCACTGCCAGGTAGCCAGCGCTGCGAGGTCTCGTAGGGCAAGTTTGCCTCGGCGAACGCGGACGTGTGCTGGTAGCCACGACGTTCGGTCAAAGGCTCTTGCCAGGGTGTTCGCCACACCGGCATCAGAAACAGGGCCGCGAGCGCGGTAACGGGCAAGGCCCATACCAATCGGCCGGGTCGCGCAATCGTCAGCCAAAGCAAGCCATAAACGGGCAGGAAGTACCGGTTGCCTACCGCCCCAGGCCCACCGAAGAGATCGAACGGCCGTAGTAGCAAAGTCAAAAACAGCCACGCCCCCGCAGCCAAGAACCAGGCGCTACGGCGACCACCCCGCAGGCCGAGCGGCACCAGCAATAGAACCGGCAAGAAGTAGGGAAGAAGACCGATGTGGCGCCCCGCCAGCAGGTAGCGCACATTGGCCCACGCCAAGGAGGGATCGAGACCCCACCGCCACCGTTCACCACCAGCCTCATAAAGGGCGTCGAGGCGATGCACCGTGCTCAACCAATCCGTAGCGGGGAAGTCGACCAGCGGAAATCCTGTCTCGACGGAGAAGGTGAAAGTACGCGCCAAAGGCCATCCCCCGTACCACCAGGCCACCACGGCGAGAACAACACCACCCGCCAACAAGCCCACGAGCAACGAACCGCGGCGGTCGCGGCCCGCTACGACCAGCAACGCGAGGGGGAGTACCAAAAGCAATGGCGCGGACGCTGCCAAAATCGCCATCAGCGCCCCAGAAGCCATCCAGGCCCGGACATGCGCACCATCGTCCCCTACCAAGACCCCGGCGACGACTGCTACGGTCAGCAAAAACAAGTCACCCGTCGCAAGGAACACATACGCCACCGTCACGGAGCCGAAGGCAAAGAGGACAATCCACAACGGCCCTGCCGCCCCGGTGCGCGAAACCGCTCGCGCGGCCACCACCGTCGCGATGATCAGGAGCAGGGCGTTGGCAATCGCGAACCCATGATCGGGCGCGGCGCGCACGAAGGGGGCCAACCACATTGCATACGGAAAGGGCCGGGCGTAGGCGATGCGGCGCCCGTCGACGCTGGCCAGGGAAAGGTCGGTCGGGCTGCTGCGCCAGTGCGCATGAAAGCGATCGAAGTCCGCACGGGTATAGCGCAAGTCTCCGTCCCACGCCAGACTCTCCGCCTGCATCAAGTACGTCGCTTCGCCCGCGACCAACCCGGCCCACCCACTCCGGTCATGGATCGTCGCCGCATAGAAGGTTGCCGCCAAGAGGGTTGTCAGAACCGTCCAACCGACCACGGTCGCCCAACGACTGGCTCGCGTATCTGGGGTATACATCTCTGCCAGCGGTACCGAGCGTCCACTCATACGGCTTGCTCCCACACCGGCCCACCCAGTTCGGCGAATCCCCTGCGGCCGAGCACATGCGGCTCGATCCGTAGCCGCGTGGGGCCCAGGGGACGCCGCAGCGAGAGTGCGATCTGAACCCGGGCACCCGGTGGCACATCGCCCGGAACCCTGGGCCAGGGTCGGCCCGCGTGCCAATCCCGCCCTTCACTCTCGAGCCGAATCTCGAAGGCGACGCCGCCCACCGGTCGCTCCCCCGCCAGCCACACGCCGCGACTGTTGTTGATCAACTCGATCCAAACCTGGCGGCGGCTTCCAGGGGTCCAGTCGGCTGTCCCTTCGACCCGCAAGGTGCCCGGCAACTGTTCGATGGTCAAGGAGGTGGGCGCCGCGGGGGTTGCCGGTTCCGGTGCCAACGGCACCGCATCGCGCCAGGCTCGGCATGCCTCGACGACCGCGTCCGCCGCGGCTTCGGGCCGATGCCGCTCCGCAATCTCGTTACGCGCTGCGTGGGCCATGATGTCGAGTCGCGAACGGTTCGCCAGCAACTCGGGCAACCGAGCGATCAACGCTGGCAGCTCGTCGTCACCGACCGGAATCTTGACCACACAGGCGTCTGGCAAATCGGCGGACTGAGCGTAGTCGGATACCACCGCGGGCTTGCCTACAGCCAGAATCCGCAGCAACGAAGCGGAGGTCTCGCCAGCGGTCGGATACCGGAGGTTGAGACACAAATCGACCGCGGCAATGGCAGTCTCGAAAGCAGTAAAGGGCAGGAAGCCCAAGAAATGAACCCGCTCGGCGACGCCGAGTTCGGCCGCCATCTCGGCAAGATCGAAACTGGGCGATACCTCGCCGCCAACCAAAAGATGGACCGTTGCCAGACCGGGTGCCGCGAGCGCGCGCAAGACCGCACGCGTACGCTTGATGGGGGTCTGAAAGCCAAACGAGCCCAGCAAGGGAGCATCCATGGGAATACCATGCTCGGTTCGGAAGATCGCCCCCGATGCGCGACTTTGCTCGATTGAAAACGGTGGCAGCGGAATCCCCATGGGCACAGCCCGCGTCCTCAAGCCAGGAAGCTCCTCATCCAACAAATCCACCGCCCAACGACTGTGGCTCAGGACCCCGCGCTGACGGCCGAGCAAGGCCCGGTGAGCTGGCAACGCGAACTTGGCGGCATCGCCCCACCCCCCGGCCCAGCGAATGGGCAGGGCTGCTGCCTCGCCGATCCAGCCGTGATCGTGCGTCAACGCTTGGCTGTAAGCCTCGAAGTCGCGGACGCCTGCCGTTCGCCCGACAAGAAAATGATGCAACACCAGATCGTGCAGGGTCAAGACCCCCGGTTGCCGCATGGCGAGATCAAACACCGTCTCATGATGGTGGTTGTTGCCCATCTGGTAGAGCGGCAATCGGTCGTCCTCACCCAGGCGTTCGGGTGGCACCACCGGCGCCAGCGCAGCTACATCTTCACGCACCTCCGTGCCGGTAGGCACCACCAAGCGTACATCGGCACGCTCGACCAAGGCCGGCAAGAGATCAGCGCTGTAGTCCGAAATGCCCGACCGAACCGGCGGCAGCGGCGAAACGAAATCAAGCGCCAAGCGACCGGCGATCACGACCCTGCGCCGTCCTCATCCTGACCGATACCGCTTTGCAGATAGGCCTCGATGAAGGAATCGATCATCCCATCGAGCACCCGGTCAGCGTCACCTACTTCGGTCGCGGTGCGGTGGTCCTTGACCATTCGGTAGGGGTGCAGCACGTAGGAGCGAATCTGGCTCCCGAAGGCGATTTCCTTCTTGGTCCCCTCGAGCTTGTCCTGTTCTTCCTGCCGCTTCTTCATTTCCAGATCGTAGAGCCGCGAGCGAAGAATCTTCATGGCTGTCGAACGGTTCTTGATCTGGCTGCGCTCATTCTGGCAGGTGACGACGATGTTGGTGGGCAAGTGGGTAATGCGCACCGCCGAATCGGTCCGGTTGACATGCTGCCCACCGGCGCCGCTGGAACGATAGGTGTCGACCCGAAGATCCTTGTCGACAATATCGATCTCGACCGTGTCGTCGACCTCGGGATAGGCGAAGACGGAAGCAAACGAGGTGTGACGCCGGCTGGCCGCATCAAAGGGACTGATCCGAACCAATCGGTGCACGCCGCTTTCGCTCTTGAGGTAGCCGTAGGCATTGTCACCACGTACCGCGAAGGTCGCGCTCTTGATGCCCGCCTCATCACCATCCTGCCGATCGAGCATCTCCACCTCATAGCCCTGGCGTTCGGCATACCGAAGGTACATGCGCAGCAGCATGCCGGCCCAATCCAGCGCTTCGGTGCCGCCAGCACCCGCGTTGATCGCCATCAAGGCGTGCCGGCCGTCGTCGGGCCCGGACAACTTGAGCTCGAGGTCGATTCGCTCGAGTTCCTTTTGCAGATCGTCGGCAAAGGTGATGGCCTCTTCGTCCGCTTCGCCTTCGGCCAGCAGCTCTTGCCAACCGCCGAGGTCGTCGGCAGATCGTTTCAGCCGTTCGAGCAAATTCCGACGCCGCTCCAGCACGCTGCGCTTTTGCAGCAGGGGTGCGCTTCGGGCCGGATCATCCCAAAAACCCGCAGCCCCCATCTCGGCATCGATCTCGTCGAGCTCATCCTGCAACTCCGGCTGGTCAAAGAAACCCCCGGATGTTCTCGATTTCGTTTCCCAAACGGTCTAGCCGCTCGTTCAGCCCCATTGCGTCCATCGGTCATCGCCTCCGGCGCGGGATGATACCAAAGGCGACCATGCCAAGACACAGCAAAGGTGTCGCCCAAGGTGCTCGCGTGTACGGCGCCAGTGCCCGCGAACCCGAGATGGAACCTCGCAGCACGTCTGCGACATCGACTCCAAGCTGCGAAACGACGCGCCCACGCGCATCGATCAGGCCCGAAACTCCCGTCAGCGCCGCACGCAGCAACGGTCGACGATTCTCCGCGGCGCGAAAGCGTGCGGCGCGAAAATGCTGCCACGGCGCCATGGTGTCGCCGTACCAGGCGTCATTGGTGATCGTAACCAAGACACTGGCACCGCCACGCGCTTGTTCGGCAACCAGCTCGGGGAAGACAATCTCGTAGCAAATCGCAACCCCCAACCGTTCGTCCCCCCACGGCATCAGACCGACATCGTCGCCTGCAACGAACGGTGTTGGGATCCGCGCGACGGCGCCCAACCACGGCAGCCACGTACCCAACGGTACGAACTCCCCCCACGGCACAAGTCTCCGCTTCGCGTAGGACGCCACGACGCCCTCAATGTCGACCAGCAGGGCGGCGTTGTGCAAGCCGTCGCGACTCGTGAAGGGTGAATTGAGCAGCACAGGACAACCACCTCGGGCCAACACCTCGAGATCATCGCGAAGCTGGGGCGACCGCTCATAGTCAAACGGAAAAGCCGCACTCTCGGGCCACACCAGGAGCAGCGGATCGCCAGCAGCACACGCTTCGGCCGAGAGCGACAACAGCCGTTGGTATCCCGCCCACAACACATCCATCTCGACGCCCACCGGCGTGTTGGGCTGCAGCACCACCACCGACTGCGCCGGACCCGTGGTGTCGGTCGGCGCGAAGCTCCAACGGCCAGCCAATGCCAACACCAAAAGCGGCAGCAGGATCCCCAACGTGCCCATACCGAACCGACGACGAAAAACGAGCAACAAGCCCACGTTGGTGAACATGAGCAAGAATGACAAACCATGGCTGCCAAACCACGCAGTGGACGCGAGGCCGCCCGGCATGGCGACCCAGGCATAGGCGCTCAGATTCCATGGAAACGCGAGGACGCCAGCATGGCCGCGTAGCCAAGCCACCACGACCCACAAAGCGGGTGCAGCAACCAACGCCCAGCCATTGCGGCCCTTACCTCGATGCCATGCGAGCCACAGAACGCCACCAAAGGCCGCGTGGTAGCCACCGAGATAGAGGCACAGCAATCCGAGCAACGGAAACGACAGCCACGGAGCGAGGCCACCAAATGTCTCGAGCGTACCGGCGAGCCACGGAATCGCCAGCAGCCAGTGGACCGTCCCGTGGAGCCAGCCCAGGCCCGCCGCACGACGGGCACTCGGCGCTACGACCACCACCCACAGCAGCGGCACCAGGGCTCCAAACGCCAACAATGTCCGCGGTTCACGGCCAAAACACGCGCTCCAAAGCGCGCCACCCGTCGCCGCAAGGGCCCAAGGCCAAGCGGTTGCGGCTAGTTGCCGGCCGCCGTGACCCACGTATCGAGCTTGAACTTGCGGTTGACCGCTCCGGCCGAGGTCTCAGCCGCCGGACGGTCTGGAAACGGCCCGATCCGGACCCGGTACATGGTCTGGCTTCCGACTTGGACCGGCGACAAGTACGCTTGGTAACCACCGCCAGAGAGCTGTTCTTTGACCTTCTTCGCCTGAGCCTCTTCCTTGGTCGAGAACACCTGAATCACGAAACCCGAAGAGGGTTCCGCCGAGCCTGAAGTGGCAGGGCGTGGCGGCGGTGGTGGCGCAACCCGCGGTGGTGGTGGCGCAACCCGCGGCGGTGGGGCCAATACTGGCGGTGGTGGTGGCGGCGTTGACCTGACCACCGGCGGTGGTGGTGGTGGTGGTGACGAAGATTGGCCGACATCTTCCGCCAGCGTTCTATCCTGCACCGGAGGAGGTGGTGGTGGTGACTGCTTCTGCACCCCGCTCAAGTCGGGCGGACTCGCGGCGCTGCCATCGCGTTGCTCGGAAAAGAATTTGAATTCTTCGAGCGCGGCAAGGTCTTCGGCAGTCGCGTCGTCGGCTGCCAAGATGCCCGTTTGACCGCCGGCATCCGATCGGCCAAGCCAAACGCCACCGACAAACGCGGCAAGCACACACAGTAATAGAACAACGAAAGCCACCAACACCTGGCGGTTGGTCAGCGCGATTTCGTAATAGCTGGGCTCGTGGGCTTCAGACACTCGCCAAACTCACTTCTGGTTGTTGATTGGGAACCGCCAAGGCTGGCGGCAAAAAGTCAGGCCGGACCATTCAAACGTCGTCCTCGACCGTATCCTTGGTATCCGGCGTGCCGGCGACGCCGTCGGGCCCAAAGATATCGAACTTACGGCCAAAGGCCCGAACCATTTCGATGGGCAGCGGGAAAATAATTGTGGAGTTCCGCTCCGTAGCGATCTCCGTCAGGGTCTGAAGATACCACGGACAATCGTCCTGATTTCACCGTCTTGTTACTGTTCATGGGACCGCCTCCAAACCTACAGAAATCACAGTATATGGGATACCACCGACAATCCGCGGCTTGCGGTGGCTACGGGAAGCTGGTAGGTAAGAGGCGAGAGAACGGGAGGGTGACCGGGGACCGTACCCACCATGAACATTCATCGAGCCATCAACCATCCCGTCACCGGAGCGTCCGCGCTTGCGGCTATTATCGGCGCCCTCGGATTGCTGTGCGCGGGTGTCTTGCCCATTCAGGCCCAGGCGACGACCACAAGCCAGCCCTTGGTCGTCCTTCCGCGCTACGATGCCGACGCCGCGCTGGAACGGTACTTTCAAGTCGACCTGGCTTCGGGCGATACTTTCGTTATTGATCGCGTCCGACGGGATCCACTCTCGACCCGCCGCACCCGCTTGGGACAAAACCTCCACCAGCTGATCGGCCGGCCTGTCGAACCGCCTCCCGTTGTTGGCGAGATCATGCTCGCCCCGCTCCACGGTGGGGACGACAGCGTCCGCAGCGCGCTGCTGGTCGAATCCAGTACCGGCTACGTTGCGTACTTCGACGACCTGGGCAAGAACAACCGGCTCGGCACGATTCGCACCACCAGCGGTCGCCCGTTTGGCGACATCGTGGCGCCCGACGGCAATTTTGCGCTGCTGATGCGGCGCACCGGTAGTGGTCGTACCGTCGATGCGATTCTTTACCACGCTACGACCGGGAAAGCACGTGCCCTGCGGAACATCGAAAAGCTTCCGACCGAGCCCAAAGCCGTGACCGTCTCCGGTCTACCGATCCTCACCGGCAGGGTCGCAGCGGTACCACTCCAGCGTGAAGGAGGCGGCACCGGACGGCTTCCTCTTGCTCGACAGCGCGAGCGGTGAAATTCACCGGGTGGGTTTGACCGGTCTCGGGCTACCGGGGGCCGCGGTCAAGCAACCCCAAAACGTCTTCGACGTGTTCCCACGCGAAGTCACCCTCGAGGCTGAGCCCCGTTTCGTGCTGGTCCCCATTCTTGCCTCGGGCCAGCGCACCCGCCATATTCTGCTGATCGACATCAGTAGTGGTTCGGTGGCATGGTTGCGCGATATCGACGGGGCCGGCGGCGCGCCGAGCCTGCGCGCCCTCTCAGGCGACCTCATGCGCTTTCTGACCGCGGGCACGGAGGGTGGACGAACCATCGTCGCGGTTCCGCGAACCGGTGCCAACGGCGAAACCACCGGCGTCTGGCTGACCGATGGCCTCACCGGCAGGGTCCTGTACGTCTCCAGCCTCGACCAACCCGATGCTTTGTCGGTCGGTGTCGTGACCGTCCAGCGATAGCCCGGATTAACCGGGTTGCAAGACCAACCGTCCCGCCACCGCGCGCTGCTCGAGACGTGCATGAGCTTCGTAGGCGTCCGCCAGTGGCAAAACGTCGTCGATCCGTGGCGTTAGCGTTCCATCGACGACCAGATCGAGTGCCTGGCTCAGCTCGTCGAGGGTGGTGGCATAGGCACCCAACACTTCGAGTTCCTTGACGATGATCAAGCCGGGATTGAGCTTGACGATCCCGGTGTCCAAGTTGCCCACGACCACGAGCCGGCCACCGGCCGTAAGCGCCTTTAGGCTTTGATCGAAAGTGGCCGCACCGACAATCTCAATCGCCACATCCGCGCCCTCGCCGCCCGTAAGCTCCCGCACCGCCCGGGCATAGCGCAGGTCGGGCGCGACGACCACCTCAGCGGCGCCAGCCTCGGTCAACACATCGACCTTGGCGGCACTCGAAGTCACCGCGATTACCCGCGCGCCCTCGTGACTCGCCAACTGCACCACTTGTAGTCCGACACCGCCGCTGGCGCCGGTCACCACCACGGATTCGCCCGGCGCCACCCGCCCACGGGTGCGCACGGTGTGTACAGCGGTACCGGTGGTGCAGCACGTCGTTGCTGCCACCGGCCACGAAATACCCGCG
The DNA here is from genome assembly GCA_965250305.1 of Candidatus Multivoradales bacterium. Taxonomy (GTDB): domain Bacteria; phylum Acidobacteriota; class Thermoanaerobaculia; order Multivoradales; family J023; genus J023. The sequence goes on from CBDFNS010000021.1 coordinate 441,731, forward strand.
GGCACCTTGCCGATCCCCAACACCGGGGCGGCCACATACTCCGCGTAACCGCCGGGGATCTCTTCGCCGAAGAAGCGGTTATCTTGCTTGCACAGGCTGTAGCGTCCTGCGTCGCAGCGCCGGCACGCGCCGCAGGAAAGGCGCTGTAACGTCGCAGCACGGTCACCAACCACCCAGCCTTCGACCCCCGCGCCGACCGCCACCACTTCCCCAGCGACCTCGTGACCGAGGATCGCCGGCACGCTCGTGCGCGGCAAGTTACCGCGGCGATTGATCACGTCGTGAAAACAGACACCGCAAGCGGCCACCCGCATCAAGACTTCACCAGGCCCCGGCTCGGGGTCGGGCACCGTCTCGGGCCGAAGATTTTCGGGAGCGCCGAATGCGCGAAGTACCACTGCTTGCATGGGGTCAGGTCCTTGTCCGTTGCGGCCGGTTCATCCTTTGCGAATGAACACAGCCAGATTCCTAGGGGTCAATGGCGCCACGAGCACCGCGCGCTCACGGCCGCACCATCGTTTCGCGCAGCCGGTCCGGGTCGAACGACCGAATGGCCTCCAGATGGGCCGACGATGGCGCTGGCATTTCGGATAGGCCTGGATCGGTCCGGTACGAAAAACCGGTGCGCTCGGCAATGTGCGCTTCACTCGCCCACTCGTGACGAGCAACGAGGGTCGCCCCGTCGGCATCGAGATCGAACAGGCCCAGGTCCGTGTACAAGGGTGTGGTTCGACGCCGGTCCCGGGTCGAGACGACCTGCACCCGCGATACGAGATTGCGTGGACTTTGCCGAGTCACCAACAACACAGGTCGACGAACCCATCGTCGTAGGGTTCCGGCACCCGCGACGCCTGGAAACTTGTAGGTCGGACGCGCCAGGCTGCCAGCAGCCGTTAGGTTGGTATCGCCGTAGCCATCCACCTCGGCGGCGCCGAAAAACATGACATCGATTCGCCCGCGACGGGCATGATCGAACAAATCAGGGATCGTGACCTCACCCGACCGACCCTCGAGATAGGTAAGGCTCTCGGCAGACGGTTCCAAGCGCCCCAACGTCGGGTCCAGCGATCCAACGCAGGCGAGGTAGGTCAACCGGGGCGCATGGGTCGCACGGGCCACCGCAATGGCCAAGATGGGCAGATAGGAGGCAACCCCCGTGGCCACCACTGCGCCATCTTCGAGCTCACGCGCCAAGGCCGCGACGACGGTTTCGGCACGGGTCGAGGTCGGCGACACCTGCGCGCGGGTAGCCGGCATCAGGCAGCGGCCTCGGCGAGATCGGCATGACGGCGGACGCCGTGCACCACCCGCGCCAAATACGCATCAACGTTTCCCGCCTTGGCCGCATCCAAGTAGTTGGCGAGATGGGCCTCATCCGCAGCATAGTGGCCAACGCAGCCGGTTGGATACGCGCCCATCGGCTCTTCGACCACACAGTCGACGAGAAATCCGGGAACCGCCGCGCGCCTCGACCTTCTCGACCCGCCGCTCCACGGTCGCAATCACCCGCCTTGCCGCGGTCGCCACCACAACATCGGCCGTGGGGTCATCGATCGCCAGATTGCCCTCCGCGTCCGCGGCCTGAGCATGGATCAACGCGACATCCGGTGCCACCGCGCGCTCGATCGGCACGGGTTGGCGAGTCCACGGGTCGATCACGATGGGCAGCGGATCTTGCTGCGCCAAATCGGTATCGCCGAAATCAGGCACGGGCAAGAACGGCACACCCATAGCGGCCGCACGGAGCCGCTGCACGATTCGGTAGCCGTCGTGCTCCTGCCAGGCCACGGTACGCTGCTCGATCGCCCGCTTCAGACAGGGCATCGGGCGAACCCGACCGGCAAGCGTAATCGCGGCAAACAAGAAGTCGACCCGTGCGGCACAACCACCCGCCACCAAGATTTCGGCAGGCAGCGGATTGGGCAATGAGACCACCTCGAGATCGCGTCGCGATTGCCGAACCAACTCGAAGACCAACGCCATCGGCGCCCGTCCAAGCATGAAACCTCCGGGCGCGATCATCGCCCCGTCGGGAATCGTCGCCACCGCCTCGTCCAAGGTTGTCCACCGAGCCCTGCTCATGACATCTCCGTTCAGTTCAACCTGCCGGCCGGCAGGTTACCGGCCGGCAGGTAGTGTCGTCGACGAACAAGCTGATGTCAAGGGTGTTGTTCAACCCACAAGGCCGATTGCAGAGGCCCAGTCACCCTCGACGCGCCTGACCTGAAACTTCAAGGCCAAGCAACGGCGGGCGCGAACCCGAACGGTGATCGAGATCACCGCCTACGGCTAGCTCGTCCCTCCCGCACGAATAAACAGCTGGCTGCCGGTTCGCTGGGTCACTCACCGAACCTGGCATTGAAATACCAGGCTACGTACCGTCACGCCTCCGCGTGAAGAGCGGCACTTTTCTTCACCCCGAACGGGGTGGTGGTTCGTAGCCTGGGCCTTTAGTCCCAGGCATCGCGGGGCGAGATCCAAGTTTCTCCACGTACGATCCGCCGACTTGGTGGCGGTGCCGCTACTAGCTCTACGACGCTGTCTCGACCGAGATCCCGTCGAAGAACTGCGAGACCATCGCTTCCCGCAACCGTTCGGCCGACACCGGACCATCCGGCCGGAACCACTTGTAGATCCACAGGACCTGACCCAGGAACGAGAAGGCGGCGACCTTGGGTTCGACAGGGCGGATCTGGCCCGCGTCCATGGCATCCCTGAAGCCACGCTCGAGGAAGTGGACGTAGCGTTTCTTGCGGGCGTTGATCTGTGCTTGCAAATCGCCCGTAAGCGTCGCGTGCTCGTGCAGGATAATCGTGACCTCTTTGCTCCAAGTCTCGGTGACCAAGACGATATTGCGCGCCATGCAGGCGCGTAAACGCGCAAGCGGATCTTCGATCGAAGATACCGGGTCGAGAACCTGCTGCTCGAAAAGGTCCATGCCATAGCTCATGATCTCGAACAACAAGTGTTCTTTGCTCTGGCAATGGTGGTAGAGCCCGGCCTTGGTTAGGCCACAAGCTGACGCGATGTCCTGCAACGACGCCCCTCGGTAGCCCTTCTCGCAAATCAACCGAGCAGCGGTCTCGAGGATCGTCTGGAAGCGGTCGGCTCCGGAAGCCGACGTGCCACGGGTGGTTTGGGATTTGGCCATCGGGGTCCTCGCGTCGCAGGGTGCCGATTCAAGCGTCCGTATGACGCCTGAAGTAGTCGCGGGTCGCGCTCATCACCCGCGGCGCCAAGATCAGCGTGGCGATCATGTTCGGCAGCGCCATCATAGCGAATGCGGTATCGATAAGATCGATCGCCGCGCCAACGCTCCACATGGCACCCACCACGAGCATCACCAGGTAGAAGACATCGTAGAAGCGATCTCGCTGCGCACCGAACAAGTACCCAAAGCATTTGCGGCCGTAGTACGCGTAGCCGATCATGGTGCTGAACCCAAACAGGAGCGCGGCGGCCACCAACAGCAAACGGCCCGGGGTCCCGAGCGCGGCCTCGAAGGCCTGTGCGGTCAAGGTGATGCCTTGAACATCACCGCCCGCGGCCCGCCAGTCGCCAGCAGAGAGAATCACGAACGCGGTCAGCGAGCAGACCACGATGGTATCGATGAAGGGCCCGGTCATCGCCACTAGGCCTTCCCGAACCGGCTCCTTGGTGCGGGCGGCGCCGTGGGCCATGGGCGCGGTGCCCAGGCCTGCCTCATTGGAAAATGCCGCCCGACGGACACCAGTCCGCACCACCGTGGCGAAGGCGATACCGGCGGCCCCACCGGCGGCAGCAGTGCCGTGAAACGCATCGTGGAGGATCTGACCGAAAATTACGGGTACCTGCCCGAGGTCGCGAAACACCACCAGCAACGCACCCAGCAAGTAGAACCCGCACATGGCCGGTACCAACTTGGAGGCCACCTGGCCGACCCGGCTGATGCCACCGAAGCTGACGACCGCGGCAAGCGCGGCGCAAACGACCCCGGTCAACCACCTCGGCACGGCGTAAGATTGATCCAGGATGCTCGCGACTTGATTGGCTTGGAACAATGCCAGACATCCGATCAGACCGAAGACGGAAAAGAAGATCGCAAGGACCCGCCAGCGGCGGCCCAGCCCTTCTTCAATGTAGTACATCGGCCCGCCTTGGAGGTCACCGCGGCCGTCGTGACCGCGGTACAGCACCGCCAAGGTGCAGGTGAAGAACTTGGTCGCCATGCCCACGATGGCGGCCATCCACATCCAAAAGACTGCGCCGGGGCCACCTTGGGTGATGGCGATGGCCACACCCCCGATGTTGCCCATCCCGATGGTCGAAGACAGGGCAGTGGCGAGGGCTTGAAAGTGGCTGATCTGCCCGGGGTCGTTCTCGTCGTCGTAGCGACCACGGATGATGTCGGTCGCGTGGCGCAGGCCGAGGAACGGCAAGAATCGTGACCGCAGGGTCAAATACGCGCCACCACCGAGAAGCAAAATCACCAGCGGCGTCCCCCAGGCCCACGACGCCGCCGCACTCAACCCTTGTGCGATCTGTTCCACGGCCTGAAGCGTACCGCGAACCGGCAGCGAGTCCTCGGAGGTTGCCGTCAGACGCTGTCACACTGTGACCAGCGCCCCGTCCGAAATACCTCAACCCAGCTTATTCGCCTCCGACTATTCGCCTCCGACTTTGCCAGCCAGGTCGGCTCCGGTGCCTGGCATGTCTCCTGGCATACCAGGCTGAATGATCTCGCGCCCCTCCTTCTTCTTCGCATCAGCCACCATGCGGCGAACATCGGCGAGCAGGGCTTTGGCGTCGTAGACGATGCCATCTTTGATCGTCAGCTTGACACCACCGATCCGCTGCGGCACGTTTTCACCGTCGAGTTGGATGGCGCCGGTGCCGTAGAGGACCTTCAGGTTGGCCAGGGGATTCGCTTCCACCACCACCAGGTCAGCGAGCTTACCCGGCTCGACGCTGCCGATCGTGTCATCGAGGCCGAGCGCTTCGGCGCCGTAGAGGGTGGCCGAGCGAAGGACCTCGAGCGGGTGGAAGCCCGCTTCGCGCAGTAACTCGAGCTCTCGAATGTAGCCAAAACCGTAAAGCTTGTAGATAAAGCCCGAGTCCGACCCGGTCACCACCCGGCCACCGCGGTTCTTGTACTCGTTCAGGAACTGCATCCACAGCCGGTAGTTTTCGCGCCAAGCGACTTCATCCTCTGTGCTCCAAGCAAACCAATACGAACCATGGGCGTTGCGACTGGGGCGGTAGAAGTCCCAAAGCGCCGGAAGGGTGTACGTTTCATGCCATTCCGCGCGCCGGGCACGCATCAAGTCACGACTTGCCTCGTAGATCGTCAAGGTCGGTGACATGGTGAAGTCGAGTTCGAGAAGCTCCTCCATCACCACGTTCCAACGCGCTGATCCCGGCTTCGCGGCCTGCTGCCACAACCGGCCAGCCTGACCGAACCGATCTTGCTCGTTTAGGTAGTTGTAATCGAGCGGATAGTCCTGCACCGTACGATCGTCGAACAGCGCTTCGGGAAGACCGTACCAATGCTCCATGGTCGTCAAGCCCCAACGGGCTGTGTCGAGGACGTTGACCCGTGCCACGTCCATCTGCGCGTGGTGACAGGCACTGCGCATACCCCGCTCGACAATGCGCTCGATCGCTGCCTTCATGATGTCGGGTCGGTATCCGAAGAACTTAACGCCATCGGCACCCTTGTCGGCCATCTCGTCCACCCACTCACGGGCCTGGTCAGGATGGGTAAGCGGCTCGTCTCGGCCTGCGTTAAACACAGCGTAGGCTTCGATCCGCGGCGCGGTGATTTCGTTCTTCGCGCTCTTGGCTTTATGATCGAGACAGAAGTCGATGCCACTACCGCAGGCTGGATCGCGAATGGTGGTAATGCCATGCCCCATCCACAGCTTGAACACGTACTCGGCCGGTGTGCCTTGCTCTTTGCCCCCGATGTGGCCATGGGTATCGACGAAACCAGGTAGGACGTAATGACCCCGAAGGTCAATCTCGTGGCCACCTTCAACCAACTCGGGCCGATCCTCGCCGTCGATGGGCATGTCTGGATTGCCGACCGACTTGATGTCGACAATCCGATTGCCTTCGATCACGATATCGACCGGGCCAATGGGCGGCGCGCCCGTACCATTGACCAGGGTTGCCGCCCGCAGGATCAGCTGAGAATAGGGTCCATCGCCTTCGGCCCGCGGCGGCGCGATCGGAATGGTCTCCTCTTCGTCGTCCGCGGCGAAGGTGGCGCCAGCGAGCACCATTAACAGCAAAGCGGAAACGGTGGTGGATGCGGCAAGCCGCAAAAGAGCACGCGAAATCGCTCGCGATCGATGCATGGCGGGCCTCCGGGTCGTTGAGGAACCCACCGTACCAATCGGAAGCTCGGAAGTCACCGTCCACGAATTCGCGACCACCGTTCATCGAACCACAGATACCCGAGGGCAAGCAGGAACAATCCAAACGCCCAACCACGTGACCAGGGCGTGAATCGTCGAACACCATCTCGGATGCCGTCCGCGCCCACCGCCGCCACCGAATCGGCCGTCATGCGCTGGCGTTCGGCCTGCTGCCAGATCCGCCAGGACGAGGCAGCCTGAACCTCCAGTTCTAGCGAAACGGCACCGGCATCCTGATCTAGGGTCAAGACATGCCAGCCCTGAGAACGAGGCCACCAGTCGACCGCCCAGGTAGTCTCGCCGACCGGACGCGGTTCGAGCGCCACCGGCGGGCCCGGCCCTCGGACCACGATCACGGGCGCCGCGAGAGCCACCACCTCGCCGTCCTGTTCGCCGCTCGGCTCCTCTTCGACGTCAAGTGGAGCTTGATCTTTGGGCATCGTGAAGTAGATCACCGCCGGCTGGTCGACCAGTACCGGACCGGTTGGTGATTGCCAACGGGGGATTCCTGGCGGCCGACCAAGACGGCCCAGGACATGGCTCCAAAAAGCACGGTGGTAACCAGCATGGCCCGCAAGGGCCCAACGATAGGTACCCTCGACCAAGCTCCATCCGATCGCACCGCGGCCGGTGACACGCGCGGCGGCCAAAAGGCGGCCGGCCTGATCACGCACCAACGGCTCGACACCCAAGCCACCGACCAACTCGTAAGGCGCGATGGTCAGCGGCACCGGGATGGCGGTCCCCGGCCAAGAGAGACGGGACGAAAGCGCATCGAGGTCAGGGACCCTCTCGAGCGTTGGGACCATGCTCGGTAGTCGTCTCGAGCGGCCGATCCGATCCGCGTCGTCGGCATCTTCGAGACGAACCAACACACCGAGCCCCTGCACTGCGACGGCCTGTTCGACCGCCGCTCGCTCGGCCCTTCGCAGCGCAGCCAGGCTGCCGACATCCAGCACCAAAACATCGAATCCCGCGAGCAGCTTCGTGGTCAGCCGCCGCAACCCAGGTGCGGCCAGGGTCTTCGCGTTGTTGCCAGCGAGCGTCACCTGCTGACGCTCGTGGGTCAAGCCGGTGCGCGAAACGATAGAGCCGGTCTGCGCCGTGAGCCACTGCCGTAGGTGTCGCGCGTCGAAGCTCGGCGCCGAGGCCAACCACAGTACGGCAAAATCACGGGACACCCCGACGGCAACGTCAAGCCACTCTTCGAACAATACCGTCGACCCTTCACCAAGAGCGTCCGAGGCCGCCGAACGATCGGGTCGGTACCGCAAACGCAGGCGATGCTTCCCCACGGTTCGTGGCACGGTTTCCAGCACGAACGGCATCGGCATCGGAACCGGCATCGGAACCGGCATCGGGTCGGCATCGGTCGTTGGCACGTTCCACTGACCCGCGATGCCGCCATCGTCGATCAGCTGGAGCACCCCAGGGCGCGGCGTCGTTGCCGACAAGACCCCCTCGACCACCACCCGTTGGCCCAGAACGACCTGCCTCGACCATCGGATCTGCTGCACCCCTGGCGCGAGCGGCGCGGCCAAAAAGGTCTCGACCAGCGGGCCGGTCGGTTGGCCACCTGGCGCCCCCAACCGGTCCGGAGGTCGCCACGTCCAGGTCGGGAGCCCATGACCGACTATCACCAAACGCCCCATCTCGGGGTGGTTACGAACCAGAGCGCCCACGTCGGTCACCGATTCCAAGCGCCCGAGATCGGGGAACTCTTCGATGAACCCCGTGGACGCAGCCGTTTCATCGTCCATTCGAAACGCGGCAGCACCCGGCTGCCGCGAGGTCGCTTCCGTCCACAACGCGTGGTTCGCTCCCTCGGTGGCCACCAAGGCATGCTGAGGATCGATCCAGCGTTGTCGGCCCGGTCGCAGAATCAACAACGCCAACGCCACCACCCACAAAACCGTCGCAATGCTCCGCGCCAGCGGAATCGGTCCTGGCCGGGCCCGGCGGCGTTCGAGCGCCAGCGTCCAGACCAGCAGAGCCAGCGCGGTCGCTACCACGACCAGCGCGGTCGGCGAATCACCTGCCATCATCATCTGGCCATCACTTTCGTGCTGCCCGATGACACATCACTGTGAGCCCAGATTCTGTCGATACCGAACCCATGCAGCTGCCTCGTCCCCTTCGCGACGCGTTACCGCAGCCGGTTCCGGCATCGGCAACAGGCCCCACAGAAGAGCACGGGCACTGTCACGACGATCCGTCGAAAGAACATCTGTCGTCGTGCGACCTCCCCGCGCCGCTTCGGCCAGCAGACGCAGGTCTTCGATCGCGCCAAGGTCAACGCCGTCCTCGGCGGCCGCGCGTGACACCACCACCGGCAAGACCGCGTCGAGGGCTTGGGCGGCCGACGCGGCGCTCTCTCGCACCCGATCAGCTTCAGCATCGTGCCATTCGGCAAGCGACCTCAGCGCCTCGCGTACCAGCGGCTGCTTTGCGATGGGCACCGGATTGGCGCGGTGGCGCTGGTCCTGAACCTCCTCGACATCGTCTCCGGTAAGCCGGCGGGTGAAATCGAGTGGGGTCGGCGCGAAGCCGACCCGCCGGACGTAGACACGCGAGGCTTGCTGCACTTCCTTGAGCAACCGCAACGCGCGGTACGCGTAGGGAAGCGCCGCTTCGGGCGCGAACAGACGCAAATGCTTCTCCGACTCCCACATGTTCGCCAACGACGATTTCAGCGTTTGACGGATCTCGCTGGGAAAGAACGTCGCACCCTCCGCCGAATCGTGGGCGTGCACCAAATCGCCCTCCAGCTCACCCACCAGATCGATCATTCGAGCACCACTGGCAACACCGTCTCGCGCCGGAAAGAGACCACCGTTTTCGGCTGCATGACCTTCATCGTGCGGATGATCCGCCGCGGGCGAGCTGGGGTGCTGATCATGGCGTGCGCGGGCTGCGCCGGGATCGCCTGCGGCATGGTGGGTTTCGGCGTCTTGATGGGTACCGACCCCAACGGGATCACCAGCCGGCCGGCCATCTTCGAACTCTTCTCCCAACAACGCGCCGTAACGGAGGCGCAACGCGTGTTGATCCAAGCCGAGGTTGTTCGATCGGCGCTCGAAGGGACTGCGCTCGATCGACGCCTTCTCTGCGATCAGACGCTCAGCATCGATAATGATTTGCCGCTGGCTGCGAAACATCTCGGGCGGTAGCAGCATCGGAACGCCCGCCCCGAGGTCCCCGCTTCGCTGGGTGTCACCGGGCCAACGCACAACATGGCTCGCACTTCGGGTGCGCTGCGATTGCGGTGCGTTGTCGCGCGCCTCAATGAAGAAGTAGAGCTCACCGCCGGGTTCCAGACCCAAGGCCTCGAGATCGAGCGAACGACTGAGGCGCCGGCGATGCGTGGCAGCGGTTCGCCCCGAATCGAGGCCACCAGGAACCGCCGGCCGGCTGGCTATTGGCATCGGTTGATCTTGGGAGAAACCGAAGCGTGCCTCCCGAAAGGCCACCTGTTCACCAGCACCCAACGCCAAGGTCGCCACGATCGCAACCTCGGCCACTCCATAGTCATCGTCCACCTCGACCACCAGCGGCACGCGAAGACCGACCGACCGATTGACCTCGGACGTCAGCGCTGGCGAGCGCACCATCACCGTCGGTGGTTGATCGGCCACCACGCGCACCCGAGCAAAGGGCGATCGCGCCACGGTTTGGCCGTCGTCCTCGAGGTGCACGGTGTACACCATGGTTTCACCCACAGTCCGCTGCCCGTGAAAAAACGCCGGTTGGACCTGTTCCGGTTGGGCCTGTTCCGGTTGGGCCTGTTCCGGTTGGGCCCTAGTCAGCGGAATCCGCTCGTCGTCCAACACCAGGTAGGCGGTGTCCACCTTTCCCTCGGTCTCGAGCCGCCATTGCACGGTCGACCCCGCGGGTACCAAGACGGACAACGCATCGTGGGCGGTTGGCTTCAAGCCGGTATACGAGGGTGGGGCGACGCGGACCTCGATTCCGTTCAAAGCCGGTGCGAAAACCGTCGTTGGCTCCTCGCCATCCGGAGCCAATGAACGCCCGCCCATCCCTGCTTGTGATGACACCGAAGACAAGCCCACCCCCAACCCAAGCGCGGCCAGAAGGCCCAGCCCGACCGCTCGGACGGCCCCGCGTAGTGGCCGGGTCGGCAGAAGAGCTTTTTCCGCCTGGGCATCGAATCCAGCAAGCGCGGCGCCAACCCGCTGGCGCTGCAGGCGCTCCACAGTTCCGAGCCGGTCGGAAGATCGGAGCAACAACGCGCTACTGTGCTCGACCATCGGCAACCGAGCATCGAGATGGCGCGCCATCTTGGCCAAACCGGCCGCGCCATCGGCCGATCGGCGACGGTGCGCGGCCCATCCTACGATCAGGACCAACACAACCAGGGCGGCAACCACTACCAACGACCACCGCGGGTCGCTGGAACCACCGCCGGATCCTGCCCGCCCCAAGAGCGCGACAAAGACAGCGACCGTTGGCAGTCCCCAGGCTGCGGCTTCCAAGAAACCGGTCAACCAGAGCCGTCGCTGCCAACGTCGGCGAAGCCGGTCAAAGATCGCGCTGGGTTCTTGGGAGCTCATCGGGCTATCGAGCCCCTCCGCAGCGCCACGAACCGTTCAACCGCCACCAAACCCGCGACCAGTCCCCACCACGGCGACGGTGTCGAATCAGACCCGCGCGGCACCCGGGACCCACCCGCGGCCGGCGACTGATCGTCGGCGTCAGCACGGGCGACCTGCCTGGGTGAGCGCTGCGGGCCGGCCGGACGAAGGTCATGAGTTTCGATGCCGGGCAGCACGTGGCCGTGCCACTGTGCTGCATCTGCGAGCCACCTCGACAGCCAGCGTGGGAACGCCGCCGATAGGACCAAGCTGGACCAATCGGGGTGAAATCGACCGGCCAGTGTCCAAGCCAATCCGGCATCGCGGCGCGCCCGACTGAGCACAGTCTGACCCCGCGCATCGCGCCAAACCGCGTGATCGGTTGCCAAATCTTCGGCAGCCGCGACCACAACGTCGCTCGCCATGCATCGCGCCCGGAGGAAGACGAGTGGCGGCCGGTATCCGTTGCCGCGCCCGTCGTTGACGGCGACACTGGTCGCGCACTCGGACCAGGGGCCGCCGCGGTCTTTTAGCAGAATCGCTCCCGCGCGCACGGCCGTCTCCCAGCGCGCGGGTAACGGCTCGTCGGCCAGCCAGATCAAAACGTTGGCGTTGCCGTCACCGTCGGCATCGAGCCCTTCAGGTTCCCCTGCCTCCACAGCGAGTTCGAGGGTCGATCGTCCATCCGTCGTCCATGGCGGAATCCCGGCTACCGATCGAACTGCCGCCGTCATGTAGGCCGCGTCTTCGGCACGATCAGAACTGTGGCGCACCATGACCTTCAAACTAGCCGGCACCAATGTCGACGGCTCGGTGGCGCCCTTCGTCGAGAATACGGGCAGATTTTTCTGCGCGCGACCCGGTGTCCGGATTGGGTCGATCGAATGCCATGTCACCGGCGCCGACAGGGTCGGACGAGCCCCAGCCAAATGGGCCACACGATCGTGGGCGAAAATTTCGAACCGCGTATCGTGCGGCGCCACGACCGCCGCCTCACGAAGGTACGACCAAACATCTTCCGCGTGGCCGGGGGACGCCAACACGCCAACGCCATCTTCGGTCGGCTCGGACCACGACGTCACCACGGGAAGGCCGGGTTGCAACCGACGCAGGCTGCCCGCGTTCCGCAGCACCTCGAGACGCGTCGCCACATCGTCGTCGAGCCGCCCGGCCGCCCGTTCGGCGGCAACGGAAGCACTCATGAGTCCCCAAACCCGGTCACTGCCCGGAGCCAGCCGATCAAACATCAATCCTGCCAACGCCAAGGCCAAGGCGATGAGCAGCATGCACCGCAGGGCCAGCAGCAAGAGCTGGGTCGGCCGGATCCGACGGGCTCGGCGACGCTTCCCGGATCGCAGAAGGCCAACGCTGCCAACCTTCACCCGCCGCGTGGTCCCCTGGCTGATCAGGTGCAGGATCACCGGCAGAGCCAGCGCACCGAGCGCCAGCAACCAGCGCGGGTCGAGCAGGTACCAACCGCTCATCCCAACCTCTGCCGACGCACCAAGAGCGCCCGCAACGCACGATCGAGGGGTTCGTCGGTCGCGATCAAGTGGTAGTCGATACCCCGACGCAGCGACCGCTGCCGCCAACCTTCGAGGAAACCGTGCAAGGCATCGCGGTAGTCGTCGGCAACCACATTCGCATCAGCACGCACGGTCTCGCCGGTCTCGAGGTCTTCGAAAACGAGATCACCCGTAAACGAGAAGGCAAGCTCGTTGCGCGCCATGACGTGACAAACGATGACTTCGTGACCCCGCCCTCGCAAAGCCGAAAGGGCGGTCAATACCTCATCATCGGCCTCGTACAGATCACTCACCACGACCACGATCTCCCGTCCGCAGGTCGGCGGCAGTGCGGACAGGAGCGCCGACCAGGCGGGCCAACGTCCACGGGCTTCGAGTCGCTCGAGTTGTGCTAACACAGGCACCAATTGCGGCGGCCGCGGCGAGTTCACTGAGGCGAGACCGCCGCCCGAAATGGCATGCAATGCCAACCGATCGCCCTGGGCATCCGCCAGATAGGCCAGCGCAGCAACCAGATGACGCGTATAATCGAGCTTGGATTGGTCGGGCTGGCGCTCACCGTCGCGATGGCCCATCGACGCACTGGCGTCGAGAAGAAAACGCACGGTGACCTCCCGTTCTACCTCCGCCTCACGCACGTACCGCCGGCCGCTGCGCGCATACGCCCGCCAGTCGATTCGCCGAGGGTCGTCACCACGCTCAAAAGCACGGTACTGGCTGAACTCAACCCCGACCCCAGGCCGTGCATCGAGGTGACTGCCGACCAGAAAGCCCTCCACCGTGGCCCGCGCCAGCAGCCGCAGGTCAGCGATGCCTTGCAGTGCATCGGGATCGAGCAAACGGGGGTCATCGAGCTTCATGGCAGTACGAATGGACGGTTCAGGCGGATCGCGAGTAGGTCGGCAAGCGGCGCCCAAGTGATACGTTCCGGGACGATCGACAGTTGCGGTGATTCGACCCACTGGCTCCATGCCGTCGCCTCGAACGACGCCTTCGCCGGCACCGTATCAACTCCCGAAAAGTGAACGCGTCGAGCGGTCGGCCGCCCGGACCTCGGGCGACTACTCGCAAGCCTACCGTCTCGCAGTCAACCAGTCTCTGGGCCTGCGGCCCCTGGCGCTGCAACAGGTTGTTGGCGCCTTGGCACAGCTCCCGTGCTTCGCTTGCCGAGGCGAGGCCTCTGTCAAGCGTGTCAGATCTCAATGGCCCCTTTTCCTGACCTATCGTGTTGGAATAGGCAAGACCCTCTTCACTCCATAGTCACTGAGCTGATCGCGATCAGTTGACAAAACCTATTCAGCCAGCAGGAGCTCATCCATGACGACGTTTGCACTAACGTTCATAGCAACTCCACAAAGGTCACAGCGGAACTTTCCGTCTAACCAGCTGTTCATAGGGTTGGGCGCCAAGTTGGACTTAACTCGCCATTACCCGTTTCGATTCCAAAAAGGCGATTTCGTCGACCTGTGGGCCGACTTCGAGAGCCACGAAGGACCTAACCCCGACCCACCGATATTGTTTTTCTTGTTTGACCCACTACCGGAGAGTCCGGAGAACATCGCGAGCCCCCACAGCCCATTCGACAGAGACCTTACAGAAGCGCTCAGAAGCGGCGTCACCGGCACCTATGTCGAAGATAAGAGAAAGTGGCACTTTGGAACCTACGAAATGACCCAAATAGGCACCGAGTATACTTTCAAGACCACGCTAAAACTGGGAACAAAGACATGGGTCATTGATCCAGAGATGAATGTCGACCCGCCCGACCAAGATGAACTCGAGGATTGCCGAGACCAGGAGTCGTAACAGCAGCCATCTCACGATGAAACCGCGGGTCTTTACGCAACTCCGCCAAATCAGGTTCGCCACGGATCTCGATACGAGAGAATCCTGCATCGAGTGCACCGCGCAGATACCCGAGGGCGCGATCGATGTCACCTGCGACTGCTGTTGCCTGCACCGCATTGAAGAGGCTGCTCGCGTCGATACCTTCAGCCTTATCGAAGGCGTCGAGTTTCGTTCGAGCCGCATCGAATTCGCCCCGCTTGGCATCATACTCAGCCGCCAGCGCCAGCAACCCAGCATCGGCCGGCTCAGTACGAAGCGATGAGCTAATCCCAAGCAACGCGGTGTCGAAGGCATCGACTGCATCGGCTCGGCGGCCTGGCAGCCAACGATAGGCGTCACCGAGGTTTCCCCAGGTGCGGTAGTCGTTGGCGCCCATGTCCATCGCTTTCTCGAAGGCGGATGCTGCCTCGGCGAAGAGCCCTTGAAAATAGTAGACCGTGCCTAGATTGCCGTAGACATCCTCCTCAGGCCGAAGCGCTAGCGCTTCTTGGAGCTGCCGTGCGGCTTCAGCGAAACGCCCCTGCATGTGCAAGGCAGCTGCTACGTTCTTGTATCCCGACGGGTCTTCCAAGTCGAGCTCCCTAGAACGAACAAAGGACGCTTCCGCCTCTTGATACCGACCGAGGCGAAAGTAGTAGCCCCCGAGGATGGCATGCAACTCGAAGTCGGCGGGACGCAACGAAACCGCATCCTTGAAGGCAATCTCGGCACGTGCTGTATCACCCGCGCGCTGCCACACGCCGCCGAGGCCGCGGTAGGCGTCGACGTTGGCCGGATCTCGGCGCAACACCCCTTCGAACAAGGTCTGTGCCGACCCACGATGACCTTGCGCCAAGAGAATCAGGCCCAGCGTCACCTGAGCGTCGGTGAGATGCTCGTCGAGCTCGACGGCGCGGCGCGCGTTGGCCTCGGCCTGCTCCAGCCAGGCGCGATCACGATCCGCACGGTACCGACGCCAAAGCGCCCGGCCGAGACCGGCATACGCCGGTGCTCGATTTTGATCCAATGCGACCGCACGTTGGTAGGAATCAACCGCGCGATCGACCTGGCCCGGACGCCAGTAGCGAGCGAGCGCGGCCTCGCCGATCCGTTCGAAGTCCAGGGGCGTCGTGGGCTCCGGCCCAACCTCGAGCCCGTTCCTCGCACCATCGGTCTGACCCACGCCCACCCAATTGGCCGCTCCCCACACGCCCAAGACCAACAGAGGAATGACCGCCGCCCACACCTTCCATCGCTGCCACGGACCCTGGTGCTTCGCATCAGAATCTACCGCTGAAGGCATCGCCTCCAGGTCAACCAAGAGCCCCCGCATGTTTGGGTAACGTGCATCGACGGATTTGGCCAAGGCACGATGGACCACCCTGGCCACCCGTTTCGGCACATCGCGTCGCAAGCCCTCGATCGGCTCCGGCTCGGTTTCGACAATCGCATGGCTCATGCCAATCACATTGTCGGCGCGAAAAGGTCGACGGCCCGCCAACATCTCATAGAGCATGACCCCCAATGCCCAAATGTCCGCGCGGGCATCAACCGGCTCCCCGCGCGCTTGCTCAGGCGCCATATAGGCAGGCGTTCCAATCGCCACGCCCGTGCTGGTGAGCCCCAAAGCGCCAATGACCCGAGCAATACCGAAGTCGAGAATCTTGGCGACACCGGCCGCTGTGATCATGATGTTGGCTGGCTTGATGTCCCGGTGAACGACACCACCATCGTGGGCGCAGGCCAGGCCACGCGCAACTTGAGTCGCCAGGTCGATAGCCTCAGTGATCGCCAACGGACCACGCGCAAGTCTGGATGCGAGCGTTTCGCCACCGTAAAAGGCCATGACGAGAAAAAGCCGACCCTCTTGGGTCTCACCTACATCGTGAACCGTGCAAATGTTGGGATGATCGATGGCCGAAGCCGCACGCGCCTCACGGAGGAAGCGTACCTTGTCTGCGTCGCCCTGGACCCCTGCGGGCAACACCTTGAGCGCTACCATCCGATCGAGTCGGGTGTCGTTTGCTTGGTAGACGACCCCCATACTGCCGCGACCGATTTGACGTCCAAGAACATAGGGGCCAACTCTCCGTCCAACGAGGCCTTCAACGCGGTCGGACATCGCACCGGAATGGGCGTCGGCGGCCAGCCAACCCTTGATCTCGGTGCCACCCGGCAAGGGAGCGGCTTGGCGTTGATCCCACGACGCGGTGGTCTCGAACGTCGCCGGGCGATTTTCTGGCGAGGCTACCGTCTGCCTGCCGACCACCCGCTTGGCCACCAGTGACGCCTCGATCTCGTCACGCAAAGCCGGCTTGTCGACACAGGTCACATCAAGCCAAGCGGAGAGGGCGCCGGCATCGAGTGCTTGCGCCTCGTCGAGCAACGCCCCGAGGCGTTGTCGCTGTTCATCGTTCGGCTTCGTCTTGCTCAATTCGACGCGATCTTATCGGCCAACGGCCAATGCGCGAACACCGACTGCATCCCAGCATGACGATCGCGAATGACAGCGCAAGCCCTGGCTGGTGTTCTCCCAGGCCCGAAACCAGATTTGTTCAATCCAATCGGGCCGTCACGACGCCAGTGGACTCGCGGGCGGCGCGACGGCGTCGAGCAGGGCGAGCACAACACGATCAGCGTCAATTTGCTCCGCTTGACCGCGGAAGCTGATCACGAGGCGGTGGCGCAGGACCGGCTTCGCCAGCTCGCGCAGATCGTCGGGAACCACGGCGAAGCGCCCGTCGAGTAGCGCGCGTGCTTTGGCACACAGGATCAAGGCCTGACCCGCCCGTGGCCCCGCCCCCCAAGCAACGTAATCCGCTACCTCGGGAACCGTTGACGACACCGGTCGCGAGGCACGCACCAGTTGTCCGACATACGTAAGCAGGGGCTCACTGATGTGGACCTGCCGCACCAGCGCCTGCGCAGCGAGCAAGTCGTGGCCATCGAGCTGAGCGCGAACCTCAACCTCACCCGGCCGGGTGGTGGCCGCCAGCATGGCGACTTCCTCGGCCTCGCTCGGGTAGTCGACATGAATGTGCAGCAAGAACCGATCGAGCTGGGCTTCGGGCAACGGATACGTGCCCGATTGCTCAATGGGGTTCTGTGTCGCGAGGACGAAGAACGGGCGCGTCAGTGGCCGGGTCTCGCCGCCCCAGGTCACCGACCGCTCCTGCATGGCTTCGAGCAACGCGGCTTGGGTCTTGGGAGGACTACGATTGATTTCGTCCGCGAGCAGGATGTTGGCGAAGACGGGACCGCGCTCGAAACGAAAGCGCCGTCGGCCATTTTCGTCTTCCTCCAGCACCTCGGTACCCACGATGTCACTGGGCATCAAATCGGGTGTGAACTGGATGCGTTTGAACGCCAAGGTCACCGCCTGGGACAGCGTGCGCACCATCAATGTCTTGGCCAGGCCCGGAACGCCTTCGAGCAAGGCGTGACCGTCCGCCAGCAGCGCCACCAACAGCAGTCGGATCACGTCACGCTGGCCGTGGATCACCGTACCGATCTCCGATTCGAGCGCAGTCAACTTGGCGAGCAACGGCTCCACATCGTTCTCGGTGAGCGTGGTGGTCAAGTCGGTGGTCAGGGCGCTCTTGGGCATCGAGTCCATTGTACGCGTCCGTGGCGCGAGGGTTGCCTTCGGCGCTTGCTGTCGTGAACCAGAATCGACCCGCATGCTGAGCCCTATGCCGACAACCTCTGCTCCGAGAACACTCAGCGACCCTATCGTCGGCTACGACCTCGCCAGCGCCTGAGCGGTGTCGCCTCGTCACCCTGCTCGAGACGCAGGATCGGACCGATCCTGTTCGATGCCGACGGTCTTGACCCAATCGACCTCGCGGCGGGGATGGCCACCGTCCCGTGATTCAGGCCGCGCTTCGTCTGCGAAGTGCTCGAGCACGGCGCGATGACGGTAAATCGTGCCGGTCGCCTGGTGGCGGAGCAAGCCGCGCTCGGCCGCAGCCTTCAGGAAGCCCGGGACGTCGAGCGGCAAGACCCTCGTGCGCCAGAGGAACATGCGCACCAAGACGTGCTTGAGCACTTCGACACCGCCGTACCAGAGAAACGCGTAGCCACCGAGCACCACGCCTACGACCAGCACAATCGGACGGCGAGGTACCACATCGCTGTGCCGCAATGCGAAAAACGGCTGGATGTCGAACGACACCAAGAGCGGCGCCAAGGCCCGAACGCCCACCGCCAGGCCGACCGCCAGGCCGACCGTCATCAACGTGGCCGCGAAGATCGCGCTGCGCAGGGAAACCACCATGCCCACATTGGCGCGTTCGAGCTCTTGGGCGGCGGTTTCGTGCAAGCCGTTTAGGATGGTGCCGATCGTGGCCAGCATCAGCGTGGGGCCGAACGCGCCACCGACCACGCCGCGCCAGGTCAGCGGCGTGCCGGCCGGAGTCAAGGCCCAGAACATCGCGCCGCCTACGACGACCCCGACAACGGTCCCGCTCAACACGCCGCCCAGCGCCCGGCGCCACGACCAGGCGAGGGCTGATACCGGCTCGATGTCGCGACGCCAGCCAACCCGCTGCGGACGCCATACCGACAGCGCCACGAGGCCGAAACCGAAAAGGACCGGTCCGTAGTCGGCAGGGCCGCCGAAGCGGCGACCCACGATGAACGCGATCGCGATGAACACTGGCAGAATCGCCAGCGACAACGCGAAGCGCGCCGACAACGACACCGGCCGGCGGTCGGCGAAGTGTAGACGTCCGAAGTCGACCGCGGTCAGCAACATCGCGCAGAGGACGCTCGCCACCACGAGGATGGCTATCAGGTGTCCATCCGCCTGCATGAGCAGAGCGGGGAAAAGAGTCAAAGCGCCGAAGGCCAGTGCGCTCACCATCCGAGACGCCAGCAAATAGCCAAGCCGAGCCCGCATGTTCGGCAGCCACGACGGTTGGAGCGACTCGATCTGAAAGACACCCTGGCCATGACAGGCCATCCCTCGAGCCAGTCCCCGTAAACCGGTTTTCAACCGCCGCGCGACCCCGAGCGTGGCACCGCGGCTGAGCATACGGTCGACATAGCCGTCGATCACCTCGCGGCGTAGCGCGTCAGGCGTCGCTTCTCCGTCGGGGGTCCCGGTGACTGCCGTCGGTGTGGAGCTCGAGGCCGAAGCCAGGGCCGAGGTTGACGCCGACGCCAGGCTCAGCATCAGCGGGTTGGCGAGCAGCCCGCGCCAACCCGCGTCACCGGCAAAGGCGTGCGCCAGGGCAGCGTGGTCATCTGTGTCGGCGAGATACCCGTCGACCTGCCACGGCGTCAACGGCTGCAGCTCGATCGCCGCTTCCAACTGCAATCGCATGCCGGCATCGACCAATTCGCAATAGGCATCCGTGCGGCAACATACCGCGATCGGGCTCAAGCCGGCCTCGCCGCGGGAACGGTTGATCGCTTCGACGCACGCGCAGCGAGCGTCGAGCGGCAGCTCGTCGAGGCCGTCGAGCAGCAGGGTCAAGCCGCCGCGGCCCAACCAGCCCGCCACCACGCCGCGCGGCAGGTGGTAGCGAGCACGCAGCTCGTCGCTCACCCAATCCGACCACTGCGGCGGCTCGACGCGCGGCCAAGCACCCAGATGAAGCACTGCAGGCAACGGCGCGGCGACGTCGGAACGGGCCGCGTCCACCGCTTCGCGCGCCAGCTCGAGCAGCCGGAAGGTCTTGCCACCGCCCGGCGCTCCAACGATCAGCAACGCGCCACCCGCCTGCTCGAAGCGCGTCAGCAGCGGCTCGCCCGTGGGTACCACGGTAGCGACCTCCGGCACCGGCGCGACGCCGAAATCAGACCATGACGAGGCGACCCAATCCGGCCGTTCCTGCTCGAGCAGCCGAAACGCACCGGCGGTCGGCGTCGCGGTTTCGAGCACCTGGTCGAGCCAGAAGCGTTCGACCCGATCGAGCAGCAGGGTACGGGCGCGGCGTTCGAGCTGACCCTCGGTAGCCACCCTGTGGCGGGGCGGCTGACGAGCACGTAAAGCGGCGGCCAAGTCGGTGGTCTCGTCCTCGGGTTCGACCTCGAGTTCGGCGGCCAACGCTTGCCGGCAGACGTCGAAGCAAGCCAGCGCCTCGGCGCGGCGGCCTGCGCGCGCCAGCAAGCTCATATGACGTCGACAGGCCACCTCGTCGAGCGCGTCGGCGGCGACCACCGCCGCGCTGTGCTCGACCGCCGCTTCGACATCGCCACGACTGAGCGCCAGCTCGAGCAGCAACACCCGCGCCGCTGCCACCCGCCGGTCGAGCGCCGCCCGCTCGGTGTCGAGCCAACCGTCGAACGCCGGACTGCCGGCCACCGACACGCCGGCGGCCAGCACGCCCGGCGCCAGCCCGCGTAGCGCGGCGCGCACGCGCTCGGCAGCGCCACCAGGGTCGGCGTCCAGGGCATCGAGCGCGGCGTGCAGCTGCCGCAAGTCGACGTGAAGTCGATCGTCGGCCAGGCCAATGGCGTCGCGCGCCACGACCAAGTGGCTGCCGAGCTTCTTGCGCAAGCGGCTGAGCAAGACCCGCAAATTGGCCAGGCTCTGGTCGGGCGGCCGCTCGGGCCAAAACAGCTCGGCCAGCGCCTCACGCGGATGCGCGCGGCTGGTGATCGCCAGGTAGACGACGAACGCGGCCTCCTTGTCGGTGCAGTGAACCGCTCGTAGCAACGCGTCGGACGCTTCCGGCGCGGCGATCGTCAGCCGCGGTGGGCCGAGCACGGCGATTTCGAGATTTTTTCTCTCGTCGCCGACGGTCCCTTCCCCCGTGTCATGCAACCCGCTCATTCCAAATCGCTTGCCGCCGGTTTCCCCAGCTCCGGAAACGGCCCATGTGTTGGCGAACCATCGATCCACGGAGACGCTGTAACGCTGCTGAAACGGTCGCTGCGTATGGTTTCGGGCCAATGACGAGCACCACCACGATGCCTAAGCCCAACACCCCGACACCACGCCCCGCGCGCACCCCAGCGCCCGACCGTATTGGGGTGCCGCTGTTCGTCGGCATCGACCTGCACCAGCTGGCCGACGCCGCCGTTCTCGCCCTACGACTCACTTCCAAGCGCGGCCTCTCGATCGCACCGTTGAGCTTTGTCGCCGCCGGCAACGAGCCGGTGAAATCCGCGCAGGCGGTACGGCTGGCTCCTGACACTACCTTCGAGCACTGTCCGCAGCTCGACGTGCTGATCGTCGTCGGCGATGCCCTGCGGCTCGCTGGCGACCGCATCCCCGACCAAGCCACCGTACGGTTCATTCGCGCGCAGGTCCCTGGTGTCCGCGCGCTGGTGCCGGTGGGCACGGGAACGTGCGTCCTCGCAGCCGCCGGCTGCGCCGATGTCTCGAAACTCATTGGCATGGAAGCAATGACATCAGGGTACCACGAGACCGGTGACGAGCCGTTTGGCACTCCTGGCATCCGCTGGCCGACGCTCCGATGAATTCAGATGTTTTCCAGACCATTCCGAAGAGGACACGATTCGCCGTGCGCGGTCTGATCGCTCCACCGAAACAAGCTCCCGTCAGCCACCACCACCGAGGTGATTCCGATGCATGAATGCCAGCCCACAACGGCCCACGCGGGGCAACGAAACCAGGACAGTCTTCGCGCCCGACACCTCACGCGTCCGACGCGACTCATCGCCATCGCCTTCGCCCTGGTCTCCGCCCTCGCCATCGCCGCCATGCCGGCCGTGGGCAGCCAGCTGACCACCCAGACGTTCACATTGCAGCCGGGTTGGAATGCGATCTACCTCGAGGTCGAGCCGCTCGACGCCAACGCGATGCCGGTAGACGCCGAGGCAGTGTTCGACTCCCTGCCGGCTGGCCTACCGCTCGAGAGCGCCTGGACCTGGTACGGACGCACCTCGACCGTCCAGTTCATCGAGAACCCGAACGAGCAGCGCCTGCGCGAGGTTGGCTGGCTCGGTTATTTTCCACGACCGGGCCCGGATGCCTTCCTGACCAACCTGCACCGGGTCGAGGCCAACCGCGCGTACTTGCTCAAGCTCGGCGGCAACCAACCGGCCCAGTGGAGCGTCACCGGCAGGCCACGTTTCACCCGCCCGCGCTGGGTGCCCGGCTCGTTCAATCTCGTGGGCATGCCGGTCGACCCGTCGGCGCCGCCTACGTTTACCGCCTTCTTCGACGCGTCGGCAGCCCACACCGGCCAGCCGATCTACCGGCTCGAACCAGGCGGCACCTGGCGCCTGGCCGGAGCCGGCGAAGCCATGGCCAGCGGCGAGGCATTCTGGATCTACACCGTCAGCGCCTCAGACTTCTCCGGCCCGCTGCACCTCGACCTGCTTGGCAACGGCATCGACTTCGATAATCAGCTCGACACCATCAAGATCGCGCTCACCAACCGCGCCAATGTCGGACGCACCGTCCAGGCGCGCCTACTCACCTCCGGCCCGATCGCCTACCAAGACTTCGACCCGGGGCAAGGCCGTTTCGTCTGGCAACCCTTGTCGGCCACCGCTGATCTGACGATCGCACCCGGGCAACGTGTGGCCTTGCACCTGGCGCCGATTCGCCGCGACTTTGGCACCGACTTCGAGTCAATCCTCGAGCTGCGCGACGGCGCCGGGAGCCGCCGGCTGCTGCCGGTTCGTGCTCTTGCCGTGGGGGCCGTCGCCCTGCCGGAGGGCGCGATCCGCGGCATGCCCTGTGCCTACGGCGGGCTGTGGGTCGGCACTGCGACCATCGACCAGGTCAGCCAGGTGCCAGGCTCCACCGGTACGGGGCCACCACCGCTGGCCGAGACCGTTTCCTCCTCTTTCGCCCAGCGCCTGCTGATCCACGTTGGCGGTGTCGACCATGACGGCGGCTGTGTGCCGCGCCTGATCGACGAGGTCTATCAAATGTGGCTCCCGGACGGCGATAAGGGCTGCTTCGCCTTGGTCACCGATCGGGCACTGCTTACCCCAGAAGCTCCCGAAGGTCTCTACCTCGGTTCGACCCTGGCCGACGGCGAGGCGGTGGGCCGGCGCATGTCCACGGTCGCCTACCACCTCGACAGCGATCTCGACCCGGACCCGGACAGTGGCGGCTTCGGCGACCCGGGCAGCCCACTCAAAGCCACGATCCGGATCGCCGGCGATCACCGCACCCACCCCTACCGGCACCGATACCATCCCCGATCACGCGCCAGCGATCAACGACTGCGAAACGCGGTATTCCGATACCGCCAGACAGGCGGCTTGCACGGACGGCTGGGTTACCTTCCCCAGCGCCGACCATCCCGACTGTGGCTGCGCCGCACAGTACCCCGTCGACGATACCGACGATGACTTCACCGACGACCGGCTGCTCGGCGCCTGTAGCGACGGCTGCGCGCGCAGCGGCCAGCTGGTGCGCGAGATCGCGCTGAGCTTTCTCGGTGCCGGTCAGGACCCGACCACCGACGACGATGACGATGATGCCCCCGATGCCCCCGACTGGTTGTCGACGCGGGTGGCGGGCGCGTGGTCCGAGACCATCCTCGGCTTGCACCGGTTGCCGCTCGCGACCGCCGGCGCCTTCTCCCTGCGGCGGGTCACCGCCATCGACACCCTCAATCCCACGACCTGCCCCGAGTGAGGACCGTCATGCATTTCTACCGACAGCTCCGACCGGCCCTCCTCATCGCCACCCTCACCTTGACCATCACCGCGCCTGTTGCCGCCCAATGGCCGCAACAAGTGGCCGGATTTCATATCTCCATCGACAACACCGCCGACCCGCACACCGCGGTCGACGACGACGGCAACGTCTTTCTAGCCGGCACCTTCAGCGGCGACGCCACCCTTGGCGGCAGCGAGATCCACAGCTCGGTGGCCAGCTCGTGGGACGTGTACTTGGCCAAGTACGGTCCGCTCGGTGACCTCCTGTGGGTGCTCACCGCTGGCGGTCCGGGGCGCGAGACCGTGGCCGCGCTGGCCCTCGACCCGAGCGGCGCCGCCTACCTCACCGGCACCTTCGACGACGTCACGAACTTCGGCGCAGCCGGCGACCTCTCCGCACCGAGAACGCCCAATCCGTTCGGAACCGCCGATGTCTTCTTCGCCAAGGCGGCCGACAGCCCGGTGCCCGGCGATCCGCCATCGTGGCAATGGAGGAAAGCGTTTCGCACCCGATGGGCCCAGGGCGACGGCGAATCGTGGAGCGGCGAGGACCGGGCGACCGGTCTGGCGGTCGACGACGAGTCAGTCTACGCTGCCGTCACGGCGACCGGGGCCTATGATATCTATCCGATCAGTCCCCTATTCCCGATCCCGATCCCGAAGCTCGCATCGCATCCCGATGGCTCGGCCGCGCTCGTCCGGTTGGCATCGATCGACGGAGTGATCGACGACATCCAGATCGTCGGCGACCCCGACGGTGAGGTCGGCAACGGTGCCTTCGGCTTCGGAATATGTTCTCGGACCGCCGCTTCTGCGGTTGTCTGTCCCGATCTTCCCGATAAAACGAGCTCCGGCGCGCTGGCACTCGGTAGCGCCAATCTCTATCTCGGTATTCAGAAGCCCGGGCCGAAGCTCGACAGTTATACGACCGGCAACCTCTCTTTTCGCTGGCGGACTTCGAAACCGATTGGAGAGATCCGCGATCTGGCGCTCGACGCTAACGGCGACATCTATGCGGTCGAGGGCTTCTCCTCCGTCGGGCGGTACACCGACAATACAACCTCGGCGGCCCAGCGGTGGAGCCACAAGATCGAAGAAACGGCGGATCTCCAGACCCGAACCCTCGCCTTCACCGACGCCGGCAGCCGGTTATTCGTGGCCGGCGATGCCAAACCTGGCGGCACGAGTAATCGGGGTGTCGTCTGGGAGGTCGAGAATCTCGATGCGGACCCGGCCGCCGACGACACCGACGTGCCGACCTCGTCGGAATTCAACACCATCGACCCCGACGGTCCATCCCTCACCGCCGGCTCGACGACCGCCTGCATGGCGACCTATACGGTTACCCAGGCCGACGTCGATGCGGGCCGGATCGACAGCACCAGCACAGTGTCGGGTGAGGCACCCGGCGGCGATCCGGATGATCCGGACGACGACGTGACCCACACCGACTCCTCTTCGATTCCCCTGGGTTTGGCGAGGATCAACATCCTCAAGACCTCGAGCGCCAACAGCCACACCGTCGACAGCACGATCACCTACCAATACAAGGTAGAGAACTTCGGAAGCACCGGGCTGACCAACGTGACGGTCACCGACCCCCACATCGGCCTCTCCTCGATCACCTGCCCGGACTCGACCTTGCCGGTCGACAGCGCGATGGTGTGCATAGCGACCTACACAGTGACCCAGGCGGACATCGACGCGGGCCGGATCGACAACACCGGCCGCGTGTCGAGTGAGGCGCCCGGCGGCGATGTGGGGGATCCGTCCGACGACGTGACCCACACCGACTCATGGACCTTGACGGCGGGCCAAGGCCCGGCGGTCACGGTCACCATCATGGTCGACCCGGCGGGAACCTTCGCGGTTGGCGAAGTGGTCGACTACCGCTATTTCATCGTCAACACAGGCACCACGACGCTGACCAATGTACGGGTCGATGACCCCCGTGTCGGGCTCTCTGCCATCACCTGCGACGACAACGGTACGGCGGCCAGCCGCGTGCTCTCACTGGCCAGCGACGGCGATCGGCAGCTGGCGGTCGCCGGCACATTCGAGGGCCGGGTGTACTTCGGCGCTCTCAGCAACCCGCAGACCGAGTCGCTGACGTCTACCGGCGGGTCGCACGACGCCTTCGTCACCCGCCTCGACACCGCCGGCAACTGGGCGCGTTTCGAGAACCACTCGGTGGGCGCCGAGATCGAACCACCGACCAGCGCCGATACCTCCGCGGTGCCGGCGATCGAGGTCAACGGCGTGGCCCAGCCCGCCGTCTACACCTGCGCCGATGGTGCCGATTCGATTCCGGTCGGCGGGCAAGCGTTCTTCTGCCTCGATGGCGACACGCTCTACGCCATTCGTCCAGGCACCGCGAAGCTGACCTGGGACGACGGTACCGGCGGCACGTTGTTGCAGTTCGTAGTCGCCGACTGGCCCGACGAGGCCGACCGTCAGCTGCATCCCCACGGCGCCACCGTGGATCTCGCCAGCGGCACTTGGACCTTCGAGGAGCTCGCCTACAGCGACGACGACACCTCCACGGTCACGGACGGCATCTTCCAGCGTCTGGTGCTCGGTTTCACCACCCTGCGCTTTACCGATCCGGACGACGGAGACGCCGTCGTATTCACCATAGTCGAGAGCCGGTCGCCATTCGACTTTCCAGCCAGCGATTGTCCCGATATCGCCCTTGGTGAGTGCGCGGCAATGATCGGCCGAGAGCTCGCAATCCCGAACACACACGACGACATGAGCACTGGTTTCGTCGCGGAGACGAACGCACCGATCGATGCGACAGGGGCGGACGCGGCCTATGACCGTACGACGCGAAGCGGTCAAATCATCCCCGTCAACACCGGCGCCTTCTCTGTGTTTTGGTACGAACAAGACAACGGCGGCATCGCTTGGCCGGCGCCGGAACGCGAGCGATTCCGGTCGTACTGGTTCGCTTGCCCAACCCTCTTCTCGTGCCCGCCATTGCTCCACGAGATCATCATCAAGAACCAACTCGGCTCCGAAGGCGACAGCCAACCGTTCTTCGATCCCGCCGTCTTCCCGGACCTGCGACTCTACGTCCAAAACGACCCGGCACTCGCCGGCTGGAACCCCAACGACGAACACGCCCTTCTGGCACCGTCGAACACCGGCAGCGGCGCGCTCGCCGCCTTTGCACTGCGGCAACAGACGGACACATCGGCCTCCGAGCCGTACGTGCTGGTCAAGCACGGTAACAGCAGCGATGGTTGGGCCTTCCAGGTCTACCAAGTAAAGGCCAGCGGCTCCGGCGACTTCGCCTTCGACGTCCTTGCCGGCAACCCAGTACCGGCGCCCTACCCGCTGGCCCTGGTTGGCGGCTGTGCCGATCCTGATTTCGACTTCGGCGACGGCGCCAACGGCTGCAACGAGCGCGCTTGCAACCTCACGGGCGAGCCCTTCTTCGAGGACTACAAAGGCAACGTCTACGCCAAGGCCGACGGCCAGATGTTGGTCAACTACCTCTACCCGATCGTGGGCAACTTCTACGACGACCCGCTTGGCCAAGGCATGCACTCCGCGACCGCCGGCGACTGCAAGCGCTTCGTCGACGAAGCCGTGCGCTACGACGTCACCTGGCCGCCCGGCATCCCGCCGTTGCAGGTCGGCCGCACGCATGTGTCCACCGTTCCGGACCTGCCTGATCTGCAGACCCAGGCGGCGGTCGAGATCGTGTTCGAAGGCGGCGAGTCCGAATTCGTCAGCGGCGGCGCGCCCAGCGCACCGATCGCACCCACTGCACTGGTCAAGCTCTACGACCCGGTCAGCCCGCGCTGGGTCGATCTACCATCGCCCCTACCGATCGAGCTCGATCCGCGCCAGCTAATCGAGGCAGCGCCGTGGTCGCTCGAGGTGCGGCTCGAGCATGACGCCGTGTCGTTGCCCAACCGGCTGGCCTGGAAGGGTCTGTTCAGAGAGGAATCCGGCGAGCCGCTACTGCTGCCCAACGTGATGACCGCGGCCGAGCGCGACACGCTCAAAGCGCTCGGCGCCACGGACTGGCAGACCGCGATCGACGCGCTGTACGCGCTCAGCCGCGACCCGCGCGGCGTCGGCACCGTTACCGATGCCTTGGCGATCGGCCTCGACGACCCCGACGGCGACGGCATCGCCGAGCGAGCGCGCCTCCTCGGCCAACCCGGCGCCTTGTCGGCCGGTGCCGCCACCACCACCGGCTACGTGACCCTGGCATTCAACAACGACCCAAGCCTCGAGCCCAGCGGCCTGCCGGTGACCCTGGCGGTGATCAAGGTCGGCTGCGAAGCGCACGGCGCGGCCACCGGCCGCCCCTACCAAGGCGTCGTCCATGTTCTGGACACCGATGATGTGTTCTCCGAGCGCTTGACCCTTCGTCACAGCGGCGATTTCGGCGGCGACCCCGCGGACGTTCAATTCGATTGGTACCTGCAGCTCGATACCGACGGTGAGCCCGACGACTTGCCGTCGGACATGGTCAACGCCTGGATCAAAGACACGATTGCCAGCGGCGAAGGCAGCCACGAGCTGACCATCGAAGGCGCCAACGTGCGTACCCTCAGCGACAACTGGGTCTACGTGCACTACGGCCCAAGCAGTGGGCTTGGCATGTGCTCGACTACGCCACCATTCGCAGGTAGTCCCGGCGGTGAGCCTAACGATCCCCATCCCCAGATCGCAGAGGGCTGGATCAAGCGGGTGGTCAAAGGGCTCAATCCTTTCCGTGCCCGTTCGGCTGACTTCCATGCGGCATCCGCCAACACGGTGGTGAGCATGATCCGCCAAGCCGGCGCGCCCTACTCGGGGCCGATCGCCCTCAACGGCGACGCGGCCAACGTCAACCGAATCGGCCTGATCGAAGCCTACGAGACCGTGCTGCGCCGCGGCATCCAGCTGTCGATCGACGCTGGCTTCGACAATGCCGCCACCAACACGGCCCTGCTGCTCGTGGCCGGCCGCGTCGCCGACCTGTACATGCTACTGGCCAACGAGGGCTGGGCCGACGCACAAGATCCGACCATCGGCTTCGGCACCCAGAGCGGCACCTATGGCAGTTTGGCGCCAAGCATCTTCGCCTTCCAGAACCAGCTGCCGTCGCTGCTCGGCGAGGAACTGGCGCTGCTCCGCGGGCGCGACGACAGCGGCACCGCGGTCAACGTCGATCCCGTGTTCAACCGCCTGTTCTGGAACATCGAGACCGGCGACCTCGGTGAGGTGGCCTACAGCCAGGTCTACAACCT
Source organism: Candidatus Multivoradales bacterium (assembly GCA_965250305.1). Classification (GTDB taxonomy): domain Bacteria; phylum Acidobacteriota; class Thermoanaerobaculia; order Multivoradales; family J023; genus J023. The sequence goes on from CBDFNS010000021.1 coordinate 470,920, forward strand.
CCAGGATACCGACGGCAACGGCTTCATCAATACCGCCGACGCCCGGACACAGTTCCCGCAAGGCCACGGTGACGCCTGGGGTCAATACTTGTCGGCACTCGAGAGCTACACCCGCTTGCTGCGCCACCCGCGCTACACCTGGGTTCCGCGCGCCGAGAACGTACTGATCGGCGGCCTGCCGGTGCTGGTCGACTACCGCGACGAGCGCAAGCTGGCCGCCACCGCCGCTGCCCGCGCCAAGGCTGGGTCCGAGATCGTCGACTTGACCTACCGAACTGCTTACACCGAAAACCCAGGCGGCCAATGGCAGGGCTATCCAGACGCCATTCCGTCGCGCGCCTGGGGCGTCGCCGAATGGGGCCACCGCACGGGCCAGGGCGCTTACCTCGATTGGGTGACGGCCAATGCCGTGCTGCCCGCCGAATGGCAGCAGGGCGCCGAACAGTGCGTGCTCGATGGTGCCGACACCGACGCCCCGTTCGCGAACGACTGCATCGCCGGTGGCTTGACCTTCCTCGAAATCGGCCAGATCGACCGCTCGAACGTCCCCGAGCTGGCCGAGATCGCTTGCCACTACGACGAGATCCAAAGCCAGCTCGACGAGGCCGACGCCGGTCTCAACCCTTTGGGCCTGGCCCGCGGCGTGGTGCCGTTCGACATCGACCCGAGCTTGGTCGACTCTGGCGAGACCCACTTCGAGCAGATCCAAGGCCGCGCCATCCAGGCACTCGACAGCGCGGTAGCGGTTTTCGATCACGCCAACCAGCTCAGCGAGATGCTGCGCCGCAACCAGGACTCCCTACAAGACTTCAGCCACAACATCGACGACCGTGAGCGCGACCTGCGCAACCGGCTGATCGAGACCTTCGGTTACCCCTACGCGGACGACATCGGCGGCGCCGGCACCTACCCGGCCAGCTACGACGACGCCGACCTCTACCACTACAACTACGTCGACCCGACCGAGCTGACCGGTGAACCGCCAGGACCGACCGAGACCATCACGGCCTTCTTCGCCGGTATCCCCAATATCGGCCGTTACATCGGCGACCCGGAAAACGAGCCGCCGCCCAACTTCGAGGTCGAATACGCCTTCGATCCCCACGGCATCGGCCTGGTGCGACCGGCGTCGTGGACCGGCTCGCGCAAGGCGCCGGGCGAGCTCCAGCGCACGCTCTCCGAGTACTACCGTTCGATCAATGCCTACGACCGTGCGCTCGTCGCTTACGACAATCTGTTGGCCGATATCGACAGCGCGCTGGCCGTGCTGGCTGCGCAGTTCGACCTCAACGCCACCGAGCTCGACCTGCTGAGCCCGGCCGGCGACAAGAAGCTCAACGAGAAGATTCTCGATGCCCGGATCTCGCAGCTCTTCTTCCGCCGCATGGAACAAAGCGTCAAGGACCTCGGTGACGCGTTCGCCGAAGCCTTACCCATCACCACCGGGGCCAGCAGTGATGTCACCTCGGCGACGCGCAGCGTGATCCTGGTCCTCCACGCCACCATCGCCAGCTCGGTGTTCGGCGTCGGCGCCGACGTCGCCGAAGGCTTGGAGCTGAGCTACGAGCTGGCCAAGGAAGAGGCCGGGGCCCAGGACGAGCTCGAGCTCGAGACCGCGCGCAACGAATTCGAGGTGGTGCAGCGGGTCGCTGCCCTCACGCAGCTCATCCGCCAGGAGCCGGTGCTGCGCCTCGAGGCCTTCGATCGCCGCGAGATCGTGCGTCAGACGATCGGCAACTACCAGACCAGCCTCGCCCGCGGTCTGCGCCTGCTCGACGAGCTGTCGAGCTTCCGCGCCCGCACCGCCGGTGAGGTACAGGAATACCGCTACCAGGACATGGCCTTCCGCGTCGCGCGCAACGACGCCTTGCAGAAGTACAAGGCCCAGTTCGACCTGGCGGCGCGTTACACCTATCTGGCCGCCACCGCCTACGACTACGAAACCAACCTGCTGGGCACGGCCAGCGATGGTGGCCGCGACTTCCTGACCGACATCGTCAAGCATCACAGCCTGGGCGAGATCCTCAGCGGCCAGCCGCAGGTGGGCGCCCGCGGCCTGTCGGATCCGCTGGCCCGCATGGGCTTCAACTTCCAGGTACTGAAGGGCCAGCTCGGATTCAACAATCCACAAACCGAGACCACCCGCTTCGCCCTGCGCTCAGAGTTGCAGCGCATCTCGGATCCCTCGGTGGAGATCTGCCATGCCGACGGCTCGTTCGACGCTTGGGGCACGCAGATGACGGCGTGGCGGGTCGACAACCTGTGGGACCTGTCCGAATTCCGGCGATTCGCGCGGCCTTTCGCCGCCGAACCGAGCGCCATCTGCGCGCCCCAGAACGGTCAGCTCGCTGGCTGCGAGCCGGCGCTGGTGATTCCCTTCGACACTACCGTGACCGCCGGGCTGAACTTCTTCGGCTTCGCGCTCGGCTCCGACGACAGCGCCTACGATGCCTCCAACTTCGCCACCCGGGTCCGCTCGATCGGCACCTGGCTCACCGGCTACGAGAACGCGGGCCTGTCGGCGACGCCGTCGGTATACGTGCTGCCGGTGGGCAACGACGTGCTGCGGCCGCCTTCGGCCGACGACTTCACCATCCGCGAGTGGGCGGTGGTCGATCAGGTGTTGCCGGTGCCGTTCCCGATCGGTGCCAGCGACTTGCTCGACCCGGCCTACATCCCGGTCAACGACGGCCTGTCGGGCGCCCTCGGCCAACTCGGCGACGTACGCCGCATCTCGAGCTTCCGCGCCTACCCCGATTCAGGGACCTTCGATCCGTCGCAAATGACCACCAACAGCCGGCTGATCGGCCGCTCGGTGTGGAACACCCAATGGCTACTGATCATCCCCGGCCGTACCCTGCTCGCCGACCCCTTCCTCGGCCTCGACAAGCTGGTGTGCAACGTCAGCGACATCAAGCTCTTCTTCCAGACCTACGCCTACTCGGGCAACTAGGAGTCATCATGCGCCTGGCAAAGCCTCAAATCGCGCTGTTCCTGACCCTGCTCGCCACCCCGGCGAGCACGGCAACCGCTCAAGTGCCCGAGCCCGATCACACGATCTACGGCTCCGCCATGATCGACGGTGCGCTGGTGACCACCGGCACGGTCACCACCACGGCGGCCGGCAGCGCTGATGTCGTGGCGTCGTATGCGCTGGGCAGCGACCCGGCCTTCGGCGACCGCTTCGTACTGCGACTGCCGATCCACTCGGGCACGGCGGTAGGCACCGTACGTCCCGGCGCTGAGCTCGAGCTGTTCCTCGACGGCGAGCTGGCCGGCATTGCCACCGTCGGCGTGGCCGGGTCGGTGCAGGTGCTCGATCTCGACACGTCGTTCGACGACGACCCCGAGCTCAGCCTCGGCGGCGTCGCGGTCACTGAAGGCAACGCCGGCACGGTCGACGCGACCTTTACCCTGACCCTGTCGCGTGCGGTGAGCTGGGACGTCGAAGTCGACTACGCGACCGCCGACAACGGGGCGGGCGCAGGCAGCGCGACCGCAGGCAGCGACTACGACACCACGACCGGCGTCGCGAATGTCGAAGCCGGCGAGACGTCGGTCGTGATCACGGTACCGGTGTTCGGCGACCTCGACGTCGAGCCCACCGAAACCTTCAGCCTGGTCCTTTCCGACCCGGTCGATGCGGTGATCGCCGAAGGGTTGGGTGTCGCCACCGGCACCATCATCGCCGACGACGCCGGCTACATGTTCTACCTCGGCGACACCGAGGTGCTGGAAGCGGATGGCGGCGAGACCACGGCCGTGCTCACCCTCGAGGTGCGCAGCGAGGTGCCGACCGAGCTGCCGCTCGGCGGCACGGTGGCGGTAGACTTCGCCACCCTGGATGGCACCGCCACGGCCCCCGATGACTACCTGGCAGCGACCGGTACGGCCATCGTCGACCTAGCGATACCTTGCCCCGACCTCGGCGTACCGTGTACCAAGATCCAGGTCACCGTCTTCGGCGACAACGAACGGGAAAGCGACGAGGACTTCTTCGTCGAGCTTGCCAATCCGAGCGACGCCGAGATTGTCGACGGCAGCGGCCAGACCGTGATCAAGAACGACGAGCACGTGCTGCGCTTCATCGAGGCTCAGCTCAATGGCACCGGTGGCACCGGTGGCGTCACCGGCTTGGCCGGCGCCTTCGACGCCGTGGTCAGCCCGGATGGCGCTCATCTATACGCCACCGGCCGCGCCGATCACGCCATCGTCACCTTTGCGCGCGAGGCGCTGACCGGTGCCCTCACGTTCGTCGCGAGTCAAGTCGACGACGTCGCCGGCATCGATGGCCTGGCCGGCGTGGAGTCGGTGGCGATCAGCCCCGACGGCGCCCACGTCTATGCCGCCGGCTTCCTCGACGACGCCATCGCCATCTTCGAACGAGACGACGCGACCGGATCACTCACCTTCATCGCGGCGGTGCGTGCCCCAGCCACTGACGACCTCGACGGCGTCACGGACCTGGCGCTGAGCCCGGACGGCGCACACCTCTATACGGCCGCGGCCAACGGTAACGCCGTCGCGGCCTTCGAACGCGATCTACAGACCGGCGCCCTATCCTTCGTGGCCGCCACGCGCGACGGTGTAGCCGGCGTCGACGGGCTACTCGGCGTCGAGGCCGTGAACGCGTCGCCGGACGGCGCCCACATCTATGCGGTGTCGCGGATCGACAACACGTTGGTGACCTTCGAACGTGACGCCGCCACCGGCACGCTCACCTTCCTCGGCTTGGCCAAAGACGCCGTCGCCGGCGTCGATGGCCTGGCCGGTGCCGCCGGCCTCGCGACCAGCGCCGATGGCGCCTTCGTCTATGCCGTGGGCGAGCTCGACGACGCGGTCGCGGTCTTCGCCCGCGACGCCACAACCGGCGCCCTCTCCTTCGTCGAGCGCAAGCGCGACGGCCTGGGCGGCGTTTGGGGTCTCGACGGTGCTGCCGCGGTGGCGATCAGCGCCGACGGTGAGTACCTCTACGTCGCTGCCCGCGACGACGACACCATCGCGGTATTCGAGCGCGACGCCACTAGCGGGCGTCTAAGCTTCCTCGAAGCACGGCGCGACGGCGATCTCGAAGCCGACGGGCGGTTGATCGACGGGCTGGCTGGCGGTGTCGCGCTGGCCGCCGGTCCCGAGGCCGACGGCCGCCACATCTATGTGGCCGGTACCGACGCCAACGGTCTTGCGGCATTCCTCAAGGACACGATCGCCCCCGATCCGCCGATCGTGTCGAGCCCCAGCCACACGTCCGGAACGTGGTCGAGCGATTCGACCCTCGACGTCGAATGGAGCACCCAGGACAATGTCGGCGGCTCTGGCCTCTCAGGCTACGCGCTGGTCTTCGACGAAGTGCCTGACACCGACCCGGGCATCGACCTCACCCTGCTGCACGACCCGAGCGTCGATCCCCAGACCCTCAACGACCAGCCTCGTCCAGACGGCACCAGCTACTTCCACTTGCGCGCCTGCGACCGGCTCGACAACTGCACCGCGCCAGTACACCTGGGCCCATTCCTGATCGATACGGTGCCACCGTCGCCACCGGGTGGCTTGATCAGCACCAGCCACACCGCTGGAGGCGCAACCATGGCCGACGTCATCGACATCGTGTGGACATCGTCCGCCGACGCCACCAGTGGTCTGGACGGTTACGGCTACGCTTTCGATCAAAGTGCCAGCGGCGCGTGCCCGCAGGTACCAATTCTCGACGCCACGGCGACGGGGGTGAGCAGCGATCCACTGGCCGACGGCACATGGTACGTCCATATTTGCGCGGTCGATATCGCTGGTCTGTGGAGCACGACCGCCACCGCCGGCCCCTTCACCATCGATCGCGTTGCACCCACCGTGCTCGCCATCGATTCAGTGGCCTCGACCGACGATGGCGTGCTCGAAGCCGAGGAGCGCACCGCCGAGTCGATCACTCAATTGATCGTCGCGTTCAGCGAGCCAATGGCTGACCCCCCGGGCGACGACGCGCCGGGCGACGTCACCAATCCGGCAACCTACCTGCTGATCGACGCCGGCCTCGACCGCATCCACGACACCGTTACATGCGGTACGCCGCTTGGCGATGATCAAATGATCCCGCTCGCCGACGTTGTCTACGACGAGGGATCGGCGCGGGCCGCGCTCCGGATAGACGGCAGCGCCTCGTTGCCAATCGACCGTTACGAGCTTTTCGTCTGTTCCGGCGACGGTCTCGGCGACCCGGCCACCAACGGCCTCGACGGCGATGGTGACGGCAGTGCCGGTGGCGACTTCGCCCGGGTCTTCATGGTCGACGCCACCAACCGCCTGGTCAACCCCAACTTCGATCTCGACCTGGCCGGCTGGCAGATCACCGGCGACGGCGCCGTGGCGTTTCCCGACGGCGACGATCGAGATGCCGCTTCTACCTCGGGCTCAGCCCTGTTCGTCGACTTGCCCGGCGCCAACGGCATGGCGCAGTGTGTCTCGCTGCCGACCATCGAAACCACACCCGCGATCGCCGGTGCGGTGCGCGTCGACAGCCTGCTCGCCGACGACCCGGAGGTCCGGATCACGATCGACTACTACGCCGACAGCGGTTGCCTGGGCCTGCTGGTCGACAGCCTGGAATTCGCCGGCCCGGCCGGTGATACTGGCGGCGGCTGGCTGCGCTTCGAGGCTCAGCTCGACCCGACGCCGGCCGGCGCCGTGGCCGCCCGCGTCTCCTTCATCAGCCTGGCCGTCGACGGCACCTTCGAGCTGCGCTTCGACAGCCTTTTCTTCGGCGACCTGGCAGCGTTATTCGAAGATGGCTTCGAGTCGGGCGATTTCTCGGCCTGGACGGTCGCCGTGCCCTAGTTCGAAAGATCACCGGATTCGTCCCGAGAGGGCGCACCTCGACTCGATCATCAGCACGTCCGTCGCGTGAGGGTTGCTGTTGCCGCATCCCAATGCATTACAATGTCCGACAACATGTCGAAGCAAGTCACCGTACGCCTCCCCGACGACCTCAACCAAGCACTGGACCTGGCAGCCAAGCGCTTGATGCGGAAGCGGTCTGAAGTCTTACGTATGGCGCTCGCACAGTTCCTCGAACCGGAGAGCGGCGCCGGCGGTCAGCCCGCCAAACGTGTCCATCATCTTCTCGGCTCACTCGAGAGCGGAATGCCCGATCTCGCAGAAAACCACCGCCGCTACGTACTCGAGTCCCTCCGTCGTGAGCCGTGAACTCTTGCTCGACACAGGCGCGCTGGTGTCGCTTCTCGACCGAAGCCAACTTCATCACCGGGCGTGCAAAGAGTTCTTCGCGAGCTGGGCTGGGTTGGTCGTCTCCACGGAAGCAGTCTTGACCGAAGCGACTCATCTCCTCGGGCGAGTCCAGGGTGGTCGGCGCGCCTGTCTTGATTTTTTTCTGGATGGAGGTGCCGTGCTCATACCAGCGTCACCCCAGTCTCTGCTCATACCAGCGTCACCCCAGTCTCTGCGGCGTTGCCGCTCGTTGATGAGCACCTACCGCGATCTACCCATGGACTACGCCGACGCCAGTCTCGTTGCCCTCGCCGAGGCCCTCGACACGGACCTCGTCCTCACAACGGACCGGCGTGATTTTTCGGTCTACCGGATTGGTCGCCACCGCCCTTTCCGCATCGTTCCTGAACAGAACTAATCGTGGGATCCCCGGCGTCAACCGCAACGCCCCACAAGCCGCATTCGTCGGCTATTTTCTTCGTTGATCCAACGAGTCCATCAAGGCCACTCCAATGCAGACTTTGGCACTAAGTCATCGAGATTTCCCGCCCCGACTTCGACAACTGATCGAAGCCGAGCTGGACGGCACCGAAACGATCACCTGGGTTGGCGCACCTATCCCGAGGCTTCTTGCCATGAAATCGATCCCGATTGTTCTCTTCGGCATTCCATGGACCGCCTTCGCGGTCTACTGGATCGCGGGCGCTGCTGGCTTTCAGATGCCTGACTTTGAAGAAGGCTTGTCCTTTTTTCCCCTGTTTGGCATCCCCTTCGTTCTCATTGGCTTGTCCCTATTGGCCTCGCCGTTTTTGATGGTCCGAAAAGCCAAGAAGACCGCCTATGTCCTCACGACGAAAAGAGCGATCATCTTCGACGGCGGCTTTTCAACCACCATTCGCTCCTTCAACCGCCGTCGCCTGACCGACCTGCGTCGTAAGCAGCGTGCCGACGGATCGGGCGACCTGATCTTCGAGCGAAAGGTGCCGTACGACGGCGCTGGTCGGCAGACGACCGATCACGGCTTCATGGCGATCTCCGACGTCAAGATGGTGGAAGACAGGGTTCGTCAACTGACCCGCTCGTCCGCCAAGTAGCGAGACCCCGCACGCCAACGAGTGAGGAGTCTCCCGAAATGCGGTGCCTCGTGATCCCGCCCGGAAGCTCAGTCTCTACCAGAAGCGCTCAATGGGATAGGCATCGAGCGCGACATCGCGGCTGACCAACGTCAGCCCTTCGACCGCTGCTTGTGCAACGAGAAGTCGGTCGAAGGGATCGCGGTGATGAAAAGGCAGCTCCTCGACCGCCACCGCGTGGGCCCGACCGACGTCGAGAACGCGGAGTTGCATGGCGTCGAGCTGGGCTTCAATCAAGGCATCGAGGGGGTCGTCCGAAGCGAGCTTGCCCAGACTCCGCTTGATCGCCATCTCCCAAATGCTCGCCACGCTCAGCCACAGGCCCTGATCGACCGAGGCCAGCCGCTCGGTCACGCGTTCTGGCACCCGCCGGTCGCCGTTGGCGAGCCAAATGAAGGCATGGGTATCCAGCAAGTAGCCCGATCGGTCACCGGTAGCCATCGAAATCGTCCAGGGGCTCATCGAAATCGTCGCTGATCGACACGCGACCGGCAGCGGTACCGAATGTACGTTGCGGGTACGCCTCGGGCAATGGCACCAGTCGCACCACTGGCTGCCGGCCGCGGGCGATCACGATCTCCTCGCCACGGAGCGCGTCGCGGACCAGGCGTGAGAGGTGGGTCTTGGCTTCGTGCAACGTCACGGTCTTCATTATTCAATCTTAGTCTAGTCACTGGACTAAGTCCAAACAAACTCACGCCCGTGGCGCACCACCCGACGGCGCCAGATCCAACCCAGATGACTCCCAGACAACTCCCAGAGGACATCGGCGCCCCCGCCGCGGTCTGATCGGCCCATCGATTACGCCAACCGTCAGGGAGCCCAGCCATGAGCAATTCGATCTCCGTCATGCCCCGTTGCACCAGCGCCTCAGCCAACGTCCAGCGCCCGCATCGACATCTTCGAACCGCCCTGATCCCGACCCTCGCCTTTGTCATCGCTGTGTTCCCGATCGACGCACAGGCCGACGACGACTCGAACTGGGTTGGCGGCACCACCGTCACCGAACAGCCCGAGGTTGATGACGAAGACGGCACCTGGGCCGACTCGAATTGCACAGACAGCGACAGCGACAGCGGCGCCGTAACGTCCTACGGCATCGGACTGACGTACTTCGACTACACCTACCCGAGTGACGGCGACATCTGCCCCAGCGACAGTTCCACCAAGAAGTACAGCAAGGCCGGCGATGCCAACTACGAGAACTTCTACGTCGGTGTGGAGAGTCTCTCCGAGAGCTCGAGCAGTGGCTGCTCCTATTCCTACAAGAACCACATGCACACCAAGAAGTGCTGTGACAAGAAGATCTACGACTGCGACGAGCTCGACATGTGCGACTGGGAGTCCGACGGCCGTACCACCACTTGTGACTTCGACACCGAAGCAGAGGCGTACTCGTTCGTCAACACCGACGGCACCGTGTTTTTCGAGTACGTCGAAGCGATGGACGAGGCTGATTCAGACAAGCACGAGGTCGACTACAGCGCCACGGTGACGTTCCCCGCCGAGGTCTTTGCCGCCGTGCCGGTCTTGGCCGGCACCACCAACGCACTCAAGGACGGGGCCAAGATCAAGGAGTGGAAAACCGAATTCTCCTCGTCCTCGTTCGGCTACGTTTCGGACACCACCGAGGTCACCTTCTCCGGCGAGGTCTACGTGCACGGCGACAGCGAGCATCTCGACGCCGACAGCAGCATGCTCGGCGCAACGCTCATCGGCCTGCCGACCAGCATTCCGGGCAGTGTCGAAGACGACGGCGGCCGGGTGCCGATCATCGCGGTTTTCCAGGTTGCGAAAGACAACAACGCGACCTGCGTCGGTGTGTACGGCCGCCAGTCATCCAGCACCACGGAATACACCTGTGAAGACGACGACACCACGAGCCCCAATTACAGCACCTCGGGCGCCCAGATCACCTTCACGGTCACGGACTTGGCGAGCAACCAGCAGATTTCCCAGGAATCCACTGTCTTCATTCAGTCCGGCAAGCTCGCCTACAACGACCAGCATCACATCAACAAGATCAAGCTGAGCTCCGGCCAAAACAACATCGCAATCGACAGCACGCCGACCTGTTCATCGAGCTCGAACGAATGCTCGCAGAAGATCGTATTCACGCCCGCCTTCGAGATGGAAGACAACAGCCACAGCGAAAACAGCGACAGCTACATCAACGTCGCGCTGTTGGTGCTTTTCGAATACGAGGACTCGTCGAGCGACTGACGAAGATGCCTGGGACTAAAGGCCCAGGCTATGCAACATCACCCTTTTCGGGGTGAAGAACACGCGCCTCCTCACGCCACCGGCGTGACGGTTGGCCTCGAACCCAAACGAAAGGAAAACGCCATGATCCATCAACCCAACACGTCATCCAACGAATCTCCCCAATTCCGCATTCTCTCGAGGTTCTTCGTTGTAACGCTCGCGATCGTCCTCGGGGCCCTGCCGTCACGCAATGTCTACGCTGACGACACGGATTGGACAAGGGGCACCCACGTAAACCACCAAACCGAGGTCACCGACGAAGACGGCACGTGGGCCGACGCAAACTGCAGCGACAGCGACAGCGACAGCGGTGCCGTTACGTCGTACGGCATCGGACTGACCGAATTCGACTTCACCTACCCGAGCGGTAACGTCGGCTGCCCCAATGACTCCGGCACTGCCTATGTCATAACGCAATATAGCCAAGCCGGCGACTCGGTGTACGACACTTTCTACGTCGGCGCCAATGACCTCTCATTGGACTCGAGTGACGAATGTGCCTTTTCGTATGAGAACCGCATGCACGGAAAGAAATGCTGCTCGTACGAGACAACTTCTTGCTCCTCGTCCGGTAGCTGCACGACCACGACTGGCCGTGACACGAGCTGCGACTTCGACACAGCGGTAACCGCCGCTTCGTTCGTCAACACCGATGGCACCGTGTACTTCGAGTACGTCAGCTCAATGGACGACACCGATTCGGACAAACACAAGGTCAAATTCGGTGCGACGGCCTACTTTCCGGGTACGGTGTTCGCCGCCGTGCCGGTGCTAGCGGGCACCACCAACGCGCTCAAGGACGGGGCTCAAATCAAGAAGTGGAAGACCGCCTTTCCCGCGGACGGCGATGTCGACTTCTATCTCTCGGAGACGTCCGAGGTGCCGTTCTCCGGCGAGGTGTACTTGAACGGGCACGGCGAGCACCTCGACAAAGGCAGCAGCTCGCTCGGCGCGACGCTCATCGGCCTGCCGTCGAGCATTCCGGCCAGCGTCGAAAGCGCTGGCGGGCGCGTGCCCATCGTCGCGGTCTTCCAGGTTACAAAGGACAACGCCTCCTGCATCGGCATCTACGGCCGATATTCCTCGGGCAGCGCCAACTACGCGTGCGACGACGAGAACAGCCCCAATGTCGAACCCATCGGCACCACGATCGAGTTCACCGTCACGGACCTGGCGAGCAACCAAAAGATCTCGCAAAAGTCGACTGTCTTCATTCAGTCGGCCGATCTCGAGTACAACGACTACCACCATGTCGAGAAGCTGAAGCTCGATTCGGGCCAAAGCGGGATCGCGATCGATGAGGAACCCGACTGCTCGGCCGACTCGTGCTCGCAGAGCATCACATTTACACCGGCCCTCAAAATGGAATCCGTGAGCCACAGCTACAACAGCGACAGCTACATCACGGTCGCGCTACTGGTTCTTTTCGAGTACGAGGCACCGAGCGACTGACGAGGAACACCGGGGGAAATCCCCCCTCGCCCCCCTTTGAGAAAGGGGGGAAGACAGAGCCCTAAGTGGCCCTGCATGATCCGGCTCTCCCCCTTTCCCAAAGGGGGAGTTGGAGAGGGAGTTCTCTCCACCAACGCGCCACAACGTACTTTGAAAAGGAAAGGAACCGGCAGAAATCCCCCCTCACCCCCCTTCGAGAAAGGGGGGAAGACAGAGCCCTAAGTGGCCCTGCATGATCTGGCTCTCCCCCTTTCTCAAAGGGGGAGCTGGAGGGGGATTTTCTCCATCCCCCGTCTTTCATCGCAATTCAAAGGATACGCCATGTCCAATACACTCCGAGAACACGATTGTAACGTTACCTTTCGCCCCTGGGCACTCGCCGCCTGCCTCCTCGTTCTGCCGTCGTTCGGGTTGTTCGCCGACACAGCAACCGGCCGACTCGCATCCTCGTTCCGAGTCAGCCCAGACGGCGTCGCCACGCTGACGACGCCACTCGAAGTACCGCCAGGCACGGCGGGGATGCAACCGAAGCTCGCCATGCTCTACAACCATCGCGGCGGTGACGGTCTGGCCGGCGTCGGGTTCACGCTCGCGGGGCTATCGGCGATCGAGCATTGCGCGGCATCGCTCGAGCAAGACGCGTTCCGCTGCGGCATCAACGACGATGCCCACGATCGCTTCTGCCTCGACGGTGAGCGACTGGTCAACATCGAGGCCGGCGACGCCGACAGCGACGCCTGCTTGGATGACGACGCGTCCGACCCCTACTACACGGCCGGCGCGGTGTACCACACCGAGCACGAGTCGTGGCGGCAAGTCGCGTCGGTCGACCAGGTCGACGACGTCGCTTGTGGCAATGGCCCCTGCGCCTTCGAGGTGACCGACAAACGCGGTTGGACCTGGCAATACGGCGCGCCCGACGACAGCGACGACCCGTACGGCAGCCGGGTGCCGACGAGCGACGGCTCGGGCACCATTCGGGTATGGGCACTCAACAGCGTCACCGACCGAAACGGCAACGCGATGAGCTTTTACTACACCCAGAACCCGCTCGCCGAGTCGAGCACGAGCACCGATGTGACCTTCCCCTGCAGCGCCACCGCCGGCGGCACCGGCGATCCGGCGAGCAGCACCTACGAACCGATCGCGACCGAGGCGTACTACCCCTGCCGTATCGACTACACCAGCAACCAGGCTGCCAGTCTCGACGCCCAGCGTCATGTGCTCTTCGCCTACCAGGCGCGGCCGCAAGGCGACACCCCCAGCCACTACCGCGCCGGCAGCGTCGTTGACCTCGACGCGCGGTTGGGCACCGTCGCCACCTATGTCGACACCGATTCCAGTAGCGGCGACGGTGACCTGGTAACCGATTACCCCCTTTGCTACGACGATGACACCAGCTGCTACAGCGGCACGGCGCCGGACCGGGTGACCTCGAGCAGCCGCGTCGGCACACTTACCCGCTGCGGCGCCGACGGTACCTGCCTGCCGGTGACCACGCTCACCTACAACAGCGACGCCGCCGACTTTGAAGTCGATCTCGACAACGTGGCAACCAACGACTGCGCCAATGGCGCTTCGTGGGCCGACTTCGACGGCGATGGCCGCATCGACTGGATCTGCAACCTCAGCGAAGGTGTCACCGTCCAACTCGCCTCCGATTTCACCGCCGAAGACGCTTTGAACCTGGCCCCGAGCAGCATGTCCTGCGACAGTGGCACGATCCAGTGGCACGACTTCAACGCCGACGGGCTCGACGATTGGCTGTGCGTCACCAGCACCACCATCAACGTCTACACCTCGACCGGCAGCGACCTCGAAGCGATCGACAGTCCGATCGACATCACCTGCAGCGACAGCTGGCTGTGGACCGACTTCAACGCCGACGGCCTCACCGACTGGATCTGCGGCGACAGCTCCGCCACCTACGTGTTGCTTTCCGACGGCACTACGCTAAGCGGTGGCGAGGTGACCCTCGACGACGGCGATAGCGACAGTGCCATCACCTGCGACGACACCATCGTCTGGGCCGACTTCAACGGCGATCAAATGGCCGATTGGCTGTGCACCGATTCCGGAACCGGTGGGCTCTGGCCCCTGCTTTCGACCGGCCTCGGCCTGGCCGACACCACCGATTACGACGAGGACGACTTGAACACCGCCGGCGGACCGGCCCTGTGCCCGGACAACACCACATCCCAATGGGTCGACTTCAACGGCGACCTGCTCGCTGATCTGATTTGCTCTGGCAATACGGCCGGCGGCACGACCGTGCAAGTAAGCCTTTCCACCGGCCTTGCCCTCGCCGACGCCATCGACACTTGGACGGCCGACCTATCGTCGGGCTGCTTCACCGCCGGCCAGCTCAACTGGACCGACGTCAACGGCGACGGTATGGCCGACCTGGCCTGCTCGCTCGATGGCGGCAACGTCACCGTCGCGCGCTCCACTGGTGGCGATCTCGTGACCCTCGGCACCGACATGGGCCAGGACATGGATTGCACGGACAGCGGCGAGGTCGCGACCTGGCAAGACATCACTGGCGACGGGTTGAGCGACTGGATCTGTACCGACACGGAGTCGGTGACCGCCTATTCCCCGGCCTTCGGCTTTCCGGATCTGCTCGAGAGCACCCTCGACGGCTTCGACGGCTCGGTCGCCATCACCTACGCGCCGCTCAGCGATACCACCGTCTACAGCGACGCCGACGATGGTGACTCCGACGACGACAGTGACAGCTCGCCCAACGTCCGACGCATGCTCAACGGCCAGGCCAACGACGCCTACCCGGCGCAGGGCGCCGAGAGCGCGCTCTACGTGGTGTCGAGCTACACGCTCGGCGACGGTCGCGGCCACGACTACAGCTACAGCTATGCCTACGGCAGCGGCTTGATCGACTTCCGCGGCCGTGGCTGGCTGGGCTTCGGCACCGTCACCGTCGTCGACGACCAGCTGGGTCGCCAGACGGTCACCAACTACAGCCAGAGTTTCCCCTTTGAAGGCAAAGTGGCGGCGAGCGAGCTGCAATGCTCAGGTTCGCAAGATCCGCTGTGCAGCGGCAACGCGACCTTGAAGCGCACGTCGCTTGCCTATGATTGCCAGGGCTGCACGATCAGCGCCTCGTGCGGGTCGAGCGACAACGTCGAGCAGGGCGACGGCAGCTATGCCACCGCTGAGCCGACCTTCGAGCCCTTCCCGTGCGTTTACCAGGTGCTTCCCGTGTCGCGGCAGGTCGACAACTACACCTACGGCACCTACGACTTCTCGCTCGGCAAGACCTATACCTATGACACCAGCGACGGCGAGACCGTGCTAACCGACGTGACGCTACCCAGTGGTGCCATCCAGTCGGTTGGTCTGGGCAACCTGACCCAACAGCTCGACCTCAACACGGTCTCTCTGAGCGGCCAAGACGACTCGGATTCCGACAACGTCTACACAACGATCGACTATTACAGCGTCACCGACGACGCCTGGTTGCTCGGCTTCGTCACCGAGCGCACGGTGAGCTCCGATTCGTCGGTGACCGACATCCTGCGCCAGGCCACGATCGCCTACGACTACCCGAGTGGCGATCAACCGAGCGGCAGCTGCACACCCGACGGCTGGAGCTACGGCGGCACCATGAGCATCATCTGTCAGCAGCAACTGGCGCAGTACCAAAGCTGGGACGACAACGCCTGCTCGGCATCGACCACCGACTCCACTTGGCTCGAAACCACTACGACCTACGACCCCTATGGCAACCCGGCCACCGTAACCGATCCCGCCAACAACCCGACCACCACCACCTACGAAACGACCTTCGGCACCTTTCCCGCCCAGCGCACGTGGGCCAACGGCCTGACCGCGTCGTTCACCTACGAGCCGAGTTTCGGACGTCTGGCCGGCCTCACCGACGTCAACGGCAACGAATTCTCGTCCGACTTCGATGGCTTCGGGCGGCGCAGCCACAACTACGGCCCGAACGACGGTGACAGCGACGCCACCGATCCGTTCACCCTCGCCACGTATTCCTGGGTCACCGATGAAGATAGCGACGACACGAGCACCTTCTACCACCAAGTCGCTCGCGCCACCGACTGGAACGACGCGTCGGACGTGTTGTGGTCACGAACCTACATCGACGGCCTCGGCCGCACCTATCAGAGTGTCAACGAGGGCTCGGACAGCTCGAGCAACATCGTGCGCCAACGCAGCTACCAAACACCGTCCCTGGTGGCGACCGAAACCCAGCCGTTCCTGTGCGCGGATACGGACTGCGCGGGCGCGATCGACGACAACCAGAGCTGTGGTACGTCAGACTACCCCTACTTGGCCCGCGGTTATGACGCCTATTCCCGCCCCTCGCAGCTGTTGGTGCCGTATGGCAGTGACAGCGACTTCGGCTGCACCACCAGCCAGTGGTCGTATCCGAGCTCGCTGACGACGGTGCGCCAAATGGCGATCGGCCAACCGGAGGAGACCTTCCGCACCTCCTCCTACGCGTACTTCGACTCCGTCCGGCGCACGGTGTGGAGCGCGTCGCCGTTCGACGAAGCGGCCTCGAGCTGCGACCCCACCGATCCCGACAGCGCGTGCTGCGATGCCGACGATGCCGATGCCGAAAACCAGTGCTCCGTCACCGCCTTCGCCTTCGACATCCTCGCGCGCTTGAGCACGGCCACCGATCCCACCGAAACGGACACCTCGTACTGCTACGACTCCCTCGACCGCAAGCAGGCCTACATCGCCGAAGACGCATTCAGCTTCTCTTTCACCTGGGATGGCAGCACGCCCGGCCAGATGATCGAACGGGTCGATGGCCTTGGCCAGAGCCTGTCGTTCGACTACGACAATCTCAACCGGGTGACCACCAAGACCGTCGCCAATGCCAGCCAGACCGTCACCAGCCAGGTCACCTACACCTGGGATGACACCGCGTTCAGCGCCAATGCCAGTACCAATACCAATGCCAATGGTCATTTGGCCACCGTCGGCGTGGTCGAGAGCGGCGATGAGACCATCAACTACAACGCCTATCAGTACGATTCCTACGGTCGGCTGGTCGGCGGTACCGTCACCTTCGGTGCCGTCTTGACGCCCGACGGCCAGGCGCGAGATTACCCCTTCGCGGGCACTCGCGACCCTCTCGGCCGGCCCATCACCCACGACTTCCCGGACGGCTCGGAGGTCCAGTCTTGTTATGACGACGCCGGCCGAATTGCGCGCGTGACGCTGTTCGCCGGCGCGCCCTCGGTCGCCTGCGCCGACGACCTCAACGGCGCGCAGCTGGCCACGGCCAGCTACCCTTCGTACAACGCCCTTTCCCAGCCGCTGACCCTCGACTACGGCAACGGCGTCGAGGCCGACTACACCTACGACACACGCGGCCAGATGTCGTCGCACACGCTCGCCTCGGGCGCCACCATGCTGCTCGACAACGACCTCAGCTGGGACCAGCTCAGCCAAGTCGACGCCATCACCGACCAGCTCTACGCCAACGGTGACGAGACGACCGACAACAGCCAACAATTCACCCTCACCAACCAGCGACTCACCGCCGCCGTATCGGATAACTACGGCACGGTCTCATACGCCTACGATGTGGGCGGACGGCTCACCGAGATCGCCCACAGCAGCGGCGATACGGTGTACTACGCCTACGATGGAGACAGCGACGGGCTCGCAGTTCAATGCGGTCTCGATCAGACGCCTTCGACCAGCGGCTGTCCCGATTCGACCGATGCCAGCGTGGTCTACTGGGGCCACTACGACGGCGACGGTAACCTGGCCAGCGCCACCGAAAGCGATACCGGTAGTGGCACCGATTGGGCCTACACCTACGACCCGGAGAATCGACTCACCCAAGTGGTCGCCGACACCAGCGACAGCGGCGCCAAATCGGCGTCGAGCACGCTGACCAGCCAATACCACTACGACGGCCGCGGACGTCGCGTACAAAAGCAGGATGGCTGGGACAATTGGACCCTCTACGTCGCTGCCGGCTACGAAGTCACTTTCACGCCTGGAACCGACGGTACCTACAACAGCCAATACAGCCGCTACCTGCAGTCCGCTGGCGGCAGCCTGGCGGCGCTCACCGCCGACGGCGATGGCACCGCAAACGACGTGGCTGGCGACGACGGTACCGACACGGTCAGCCCCGAGGGCATTCCGGCGATCGGCACCTTCTACTACCACCAAGATCACCTGGGCAGCACCAGTCTGGTCACCGCATCCGACGGCAGCGAGTACTCACAGGCCGTGTACGAGCCGTTCGGCCTGGCGAGCGTTAGCCCCGACAGCTCGGACACCTACCGGCCGAAGTTCAACGGCAAGGAGCTCGAAGAAGACACCGCGCTCTACTACTTCGGCAGCCGCTACTACGACCCCGCACGGGGCCGGTTCCTCACCGCCGACACCCGGCTGGGGGGCCCCAACGCCACCGTCCAGGACGCTTGGAATCGCTACAGCTTCGCGCTCAACAACCCGGTCTCCCACGCCGACCCCACCGGTCACTCAGTGGAGTCGTGGTTCAAGCACGCCGCCCACGACGTCAAGAAGTGGGTGAAGAAGAACTGGAAGCAGATTCTCGTCGGTGTCGCCCTCGACGCCCTGACCCCCGAGCTGGCGCCGGAAGAAGATGCCGCGTTGGCCACCGAGATGGCCCTCGAGACGACGTCCGAAAGCGTTGGCGGCGGCGTCGGCGGGGCCGCCGAGCGCGGCACACTCGATGCCGGCGGTGACGCGCTCGAGTCCCAACCCCGACCTCAATGTGAGGGTTCCTTCGCCGCCGGTACGCTGATCGCCACCGAGGACGGTCCCCTCGCGATCGAAGAGGTGCGGCTCGGCCAGAAGGTGTGGGCCAAGAACCAGCGCGACGATCGGCTACAGCTACGGCAGGTGCTGCAGACCTTACAGCGTCGGGCCAGGGGGACGCTGTCGGTCACCCTTCTCGACCAGGTCGAGTCGCAGCGGGAAGTACTGTCATTGACCGATGAACACCCCATCTGGGTGGCGAATGCAGGCTGGACCGAGGCCGCGGCTTTGCGCGTGGGCGACCTTGTCGACAGCGGCCGGGGTGGCTGGTTGACGGTCGAAGACATGACGATCGTCGAACAGCCCACCACCGTCTACAACTTCGAGGTCACCGGCGCCCACAGCTACTTCGCCGGCACCTTGCAGGCGTGGGTCCACAACACCTGCTATGGGATCCAAACCACGGGCGGCATTCACGGCGTCACCAATGTACAACCGCCGGCGAATCTCGCCACCGGGTGGTCAGGCACCTTGCCGGACTATCTCTCGCATTTCGGCCCGAGTTCCGGTCTCGGCGGCATCTACAACGACGAGACCGGCGAGTACGTCATGTTGGCGAGCGGTCCCGACACCAACTTCGTCAACGGCGACGACATCACCCCAGCACCCCGAAACGGCGTCCATCCTCGTGCCCGGAGCGTATTGCGGGATCTCGAAGGGGACAGCTCCATGTTCGACGAAAACCATGCATCTCGCGACGTTGGCTTCACCATCTACGAAGCCGGCGGCTCGGACCAAGTCAGCTGGAGCTCCGGCGTGAATACGACCAATTTCACCACTCGCACGGCCCCTCCAGAGATGCAGCAAGCCGTCTCCTCGGCTCTGTCCGTGGATGGCCTGACCGTGGGGGCGGACCTGATCCAGTGAGGTCCGGCCGTGCGCGCGCTACCGGTTGCGCGGATACTCGTTGATCCAATGAAATCCACAGCCGGTGAGCTCCATGGCGTCGAGATCGCGGGTCACCATCGTGACCTCGATCTCGGCGCCTTGCCCTTCGGGAACAGCTGATTTCAATGAAGCCAGGGGTTGAAAATCTCCACGGCACTGCCGGCAACATCCGAGACATTGCGGGTGACCAATATGGCATCGTGACTCGTCGCCGTGGCTGCTAACAGGCCATCGATGACCGGCATCGGTTGGCCTGTCGTTTCAGCTCGACCCTGCAAGATTCCCCACTTCAAGGCGACGTTTTCAGTGACATTCCAGATGCGGCCCTCGAAGCGTCCTCGCAGGTCGACCCTGAGCCAGATCTCGAGACGGGTCTTGCGTTTCGAGGGCGCCAGCTTCTCGATCCCTTTTTGGACTTCGCCCAGCACCAAGACGCTCAAAAAGAGCCGCGACTCCTCTTGCTGTTGCAGCCAATCGAGGACCGCGGGCTCGGGTGTGGGCTTGACCACCTCCGAGAGAACACACGTATCGAGGAGGTACCTCACAACTCGACCTCACGCCCCGGGTCCGGATCCCGTTCGAGGTCGAGATCGGCCAGCGGCGACGCACGCAAGAAGTCAACCAAACTCTGCTTCGGCCTGGCGAGTTTCCGGTAGTCGCTGACTGCGACCACGACCACGGTTTCCACACCACGGCGGGTAATGACTTGGGGTCCGTCCTGAACGGCGCGGTCCACGACCTCACTCAACCGGTTCTTCGCATGTTGGAGCTGCCACGTGTGGATTGTCATGCTTGGTTCTCCTCGCCGCCGCGCAGGCTCAAACAGTCTAGCCCGTCTAGCAAGCACCCTAGCGAGAGGAATGGGCAGCGTCAAGGCTGTGCCCGGCTACCAGCCCACTCGGTGTAGCCTTCGAACCGCGTCGAAGTGCTCATCTCGGCTCACGACCGGTTCTTCGTGCTGACGAGCCAGAGCGGCGATCCAGACATCGTTTTCGGGAATGGGTCGACCGTGCTCGCGAAGCTCCTCGCGTACCTCGGCATAGGTGTGGGCCGTAGTCTCGTCGATCCGGAGGACCATGGACTCCCGGACCAGGCTGTCGAGAAGTAACCCGAGGCTCCGTCGGTGCCGTGATCGCAGGAGGCCGTATCGGAACTCGCCAATCACGATCACAGGAATATGGTGACGATGGGCGTCAGCAAGCCGTTCAGCCAACGCCGGGTCGCCCCAAAGCAGCGCGGAAACAGCATTGGTGTCGAGGATCACCGCCAAGCGTCCGGATCGATTGCCTCAAACTCTTCGGCGACAATCGCATCGACCTCCGCAACCTCGTCGAGCTTGGCTTGGCCAAACACCCGACGCCAGCCTGACACGGAGGGGTCTTCCAGGCCCTTCTCGTCGAGCCGGGCGCGAAGCGACTCCGTAACGAAGTCCTTCAGACTCTCTCCGCGCATCGCGGCTGCAGCCTTGCTCTGGCGAAACACGTCGTCAGGGATTTCGAGTGTCGTCTTCACGCTGCCCATTTTCCCATATTTACGGCTGCTCTTCAAGAAGCCACCCTTCAGAGGGAGGTGGCCGACCGTGCTACAGTCTCTGTAAGACAAAGGAGCGCCAAATGACCACCGTCCGACTCGACACCACCACAGAGGCCACCCTGAAGCGCTTGGCGATGAGGCGCGGACAGACCAAGTCCGATCTGATCCGGGACGCCATCTCCCGGATCGCCGAAGAGGAGGGCGAGCTCTCGGCCTTCCAGCGGCTCCAGCCGTTTATCGGAGTCGCTGACAGCGGCGGGCAACAGCTCTCGGAAGACACCGGCCGTCGGTTCCGCGAAGCCTTGGAAGAGAAGCGGCGTGCGCGCAGTTCTGGTTGACGCTGGCCCACTGGTTGCCCTGCTGGACCGCAGCGACAACCACCACCAAACCATCGTCTCTGCTATCGAGGAGATCCGCGATCCCCTCGTTAGCGTCTGGCCCGCCATCGTCGAGGCCATGTATCTACTCTCGTTCTCCTGGCGGGCCCAGCAAGCGCTCTGGGAGATCATCGAGACCGATGGCGTCCAGATACTCGCACTCGACGAGTCCGACGCTTCAGCCATGAAGAAACTCATGGAGAAGTACCGCGACCTACCGATGGACATGGCCGACGCCGCCCTTGTGCACGTTGCCGACCGGGAAAGCATTCGCCGCGTGTTGACGCTCGATCAACGCGACTTCGGTGTCTACCGACTACCAAGGAAAGGTCGATTCACTCTTCTTCCGTGACCGGGATGTCCTCAGCCTTCCATCGATTGTCGACACGAACGCTTGAAGCTCATGGCCAAGCGCTACGGCATCAGCCTCAACAAGCTCTTCGAGGAGCTGTCGACGACGGCCCTCGTCGAGTTCGATGTCGAGACGCGGTTTCGCGTGCGGGCTGGCCGCGGGTTGGTCGAGCGCGGGCTGGCGATCTTGGACCGGCTTGATCAGCCGGATCCTTCTCAGTAGGCCGCGAGTTTCTCGGTCTGGAAACGAGAGCTTATCGTGGCTGGGCGACAAGAATCGAAGCCTACGCCATCATCGCGTACATCACGATGTTGACGCCGAACTTGGTGTTGTCCTCGGCCAGCCACCGCTTGTTGCGGTAGTCGTAGTCCCACTCGCAGCCGTAATCTTTGTTGCTGTAGAGCACCGCGATTCGTCCATCAACCTCGATCGCCTTGAGGTAGTCGTGCACCAGATCGTCGCCCCAGCCATTGAGCTCGAACGAAGTCGTAGGCGGCCCTTCGTCGAAGTCGAAGAAGGCGCTGTAGAGCGGATGGCTGTTGGGGATCTTGCGCAGCGCGTCGGCGCCGAAGATGTCCGCCATCTGCGACTCGAACGAGCGAGCGAAGAGCCCATCGATATCGTGGTTGCAATCGTCGGCAAAAACGAAACCGCCATTCTCGACGTACTGCTTGAAGTTGGCCCGCTCGTCGCGATCGAACTGCACCAGTCGATGCCCGGCCATGTAGCAGAACGGTGCCTGCAACATGGCGGGATCGCGCAACGGCACCACCTTCTCTTCGGGATCGACGTCGAGGGTCGTGTAGAGCACCAACGAGTCCAGCAGGTTCGACGGCATGCGCTGGTCGACATCCCAGTTGCCCGAGGCATATTGCAAGCGGGTGAACGTGAAATCAGGCATGAGCGTAGGGTAACTGAATGCGGGTTGGCTTGCCCGGCGCGACCTGGTATTGAGACCTGGCATTGAAATGCCAGGCTACAAAACGTCACGCCTTCGGCGTGAAGAAGCTCCCGCACCCCGACAGGGGTGCTGGTATTTAGCCTGGGACTTCAGTCCCAGGAAGTGGATCCCGCGTCCGCTTACCCCAGCTTGCGTCCCGTGTTGATCACATTGATGCCGTTGAAGCGCGACGTCGATGAACCGTGAGAGACCGCGCTGGCCTGCCCCGGCTGCCCCTTGCCGTCGAAGAACGAACCGAAGTAGCGGTAGTCGCTCTGGTCACAGATGCCGACACAGGAGTTCCAGAACTCTTGGGTATTGGACTGATACGCGACGTCACGCAGCGGTCCCTTGATGGCACCATTCTCGATCTCGTAGAACAGCTGGCCCCCAAACTGGAAGTTGTAACGCTGCTGATCGATCGAATAGGACCCACGGCCAGCGATGTAGATGCCCTTCTCGACATCCTTGATCATCTGCCCCGCGGTGAGTGCCTGGGTGCCCGCGGCGAGCGAGACGTTGGGCATGCGCTGAAATTGCACGGAACTCCAACTGTCGGCATAGCAGCAACCATGGCTTTCCTTCTCGCCCAAGATATGCACTTGGTCGCGGATTGCCTGATAACCCACCAGCACGCCGTCCTTGACCAGGTCCCACGACTTGCAGGGCACGCCCTCGTCGTCATAGCCCACGGCGCCGAGGGTTCCGGGAACCGTCTTATCGGCAATGAAATTGACCATCTTGGAGCCGTATTTGAAGGACTTGCTGCGCCACTTATCGAGCGTCGCGAAACTGGTACCCGCGTAGTTCGCCTCGTAGCCAAGCACCCGATCGAGCTCGAGCGGATGACCGACCGACTCGTGGATGGTCAGCCCCAGATGATTGGGCTCGAGCACCAGGTCGTACTTGCCCGGCTTAACCGTGGGCGCAGCCAACATGGCACGCGCCTGCTGAGCCGCCGCGACCGCGTCTTCTCGCATGTCGTACGAACGCTTGTAGAGCGTCGTTGGGCCGTCGGTAAGCTTGTCTTCCTTCTTGCCCGCGAGGTACTCCCAACCCATGCCGACCGGTGCGGAAAGCGCCTGCCGAGTCTTGAATACGCCGGTCTTGGGGTCGATCGCCGTGACATTGAAGTTCGGCCACAGACGATGGATATCTTGGTCGATGTACGAACCGTCCGTCGAGGCAAAGTATTTCTGCTCGTTGACCTGAAAAAGCATCGAGTTGATGAAGCTCGCGCCCGCCTCCATGGCCGCCGCGTTGATATCCAAGAGCAGATCAGCCTTCTCCGCGATCGGAACGTCGAAAGCACTTTTCTCGATCGGTGTTCGCCAGCTGACTTCGCCAACACCCTTGACCGGCGCCAACTGGACCGGCTCTTTCTGCAATCGGGCGTTGGCCTTGGCAATCGCCACCGCTTGGGTCGCGGCTCGAGCGATCGCGTCCTTGGTCACGGACGACGACGCGGCGAAGCCCCAGGTACCGTTGGCGATCACGCGAATACCCACACCGTACGATTCGGTATCAACGAGATTCTGCACCTTGTCTTCGCGGGTCACCACGAACTGGTTCAGGTAGCGACCGATCCTGACGTCGGCGTAGGAAGCACCTTTGCTCTTGGCGGTATTGAGGGCCACATCGGCCAAGACCTTCTTGTCGCCAGCGGGTATGGGCGTTGTGGCACCACGGGCACCACGAGGGGCGCCCAACACGGGTACCACGAGGGCCCCCATGCCAGCGCCCGTGAGGCGGATGAAATCACGACGATCCATAACAGGCCTAAACCGCGTCCGATGAGCTGCTGAAGGTGAAGTCGCGGATCTTCATTGGCGGAATCAAGTTGCCCTGCATGCGCCGTGGCTTGCCCAACGACTCGATGTTGTTGAGCATGATGATCGGGCTCTCGTTGAACCGCATGTTCTTGATCGGGAACGCGATCTTGCCCTTCTCGATGAAAAACGTTCCGTCGCGTGTCAAACCCGTCAGCAACAGCGTCTGGGGGTCGACCATCCGGATGTACCAGGTGCGGGTCACCAGCACGCCCTTCTCGGTGTTGGCAATCATCTGCGCGGTTGATTCGTCGCCACCGAGCATGATGCCGTTCGCTGGAAACGGCACGGCTTCCTTCTCTTGCTTCTTGGCCCAATAGCGGGAGTAAAAGAGGTTCTTCACGACCCCCTTCTCGACCCACGCCATCTTGCGTCGCACCTGGCCATCGCCCGACCATCCGGCCACTGGAATTTCGGCGTTGGACGGATCACTGAAAATGGTAACGCGCTCGTCGACCATTTTCTCGCCCAGCTTGGTGCCACCACCCTTTTTGGACAAGAAGCTACGCCCTTCGTCAGCTTGGCGTGCATCGAGGCTGCCGAACATGTAACCGAGCAAGCCGACCGATGCCGAAGGCTCGAGAATCACCGTGTACTTGCCGGGCTCGATGGCACGCGGCGCGACGGATGCCGCGGCCTTGTCGATGGCAATCTGCGATACCGCGGCCGAGTCGAACTTCGCGATGTCGTTGTAGTCGCGCTCGACGTATCCCGATCCCGTTCCGTCCTCGGAACGGACCGTCACCGAGAAGTTGACGTCACTCGAACGGTGATAGGCGAAGAGCCCTTTCGAGTTCATCAACGCCTGGAATCCATAGCTGTCTTCCAGATAGCCGGCTGCAACCAGCTTTTTCTTGCGCGACGGCTCGATGCTGTGCGCTGCGACCTGAGCGCGGAAATCGGGGTTGATCGCGGCCGTACGCTCGAAGTAGCCGACCGACTTGGCGTAATCCCCTTGGGGACCGAGCGGCGGCATGAACTCCTCGTTCTCGGGGGCCAGCTTGGCCAACGCCTCGGCGCGGCGGACCACCTTCTGGAGCGACACGTCGTCGAATTCGTTGATCGTGGTGGTCGCCGAGCGTTGTCCGTAGCTCGACTGCACCACCAAGTTCATGTCGCGCACGGCACCACCGGTGGTCACCGTGTTTCGAGCGTAGCGGATGTTCCCGCCGGTGCTGCCACTGAGGTTCGCCTCACAGGTTTCGGCCTTGGAGTAGCCGAGAACTTTCTCGAGGATCGCCTTGGCGTCGTTTCGTGTCAGGTTCGCCATGTGTGTGTCCTAGATCTTGCGTTCGGTGTTGATGACGTTGATGCCGTTGAAACGCGCGGTCGACGAGCCGTGGGAAACGGCGCTGGACTGCGAGGGTTGCCCCTTGCCGTCGAAAAACGAGCCACCGAGTCGGTAGTCGCGTTTGTCGGCAATGGCCACGCAGGCGTTCCAGAACTCTTGGGTGTTCGACTGGTACGCGACATCGCGAAGCATGCCGATGATCTTGCCATCCTTGATCTCGTAGAAGAGCTGGCCGCCAAACTGAAAGTTGTAGCGCTGCTGATCGATCGAATAGGAACCCTCACCGGCGATGAAGATGCCCTTCTCGACGTCCTTGATCAGTTCCTCGACGGACAGCGGTTCCTTGCCTGCGGCAAGCGACACGTTGGGCATGCGTTGGAACTGTACCGAGCTCCAGTTGTCGGCATAGCAACAACCATGGCTTTCTTTCTCGCCCAGGATATGTACCTGATCGCGGATGGCCTGGTAGCCCACCAACACGCCGTCCTTGACCAAGTCCCACTCCTTGCATTTCACGCCCTCGTCATCGAAGGCGACCGCACCGAGCGATCCCGGCTGCGTCTTGTCAGCGATAAAGTTGACGTTCTTGGAACCGTAGTTAAAGGACTTGCTCTTCCACTTGTCGAGGGTCGCGAAGCTGGTACCTGCGTAGTTGGCTTCGTAGCCCAACACGCGATCGAGCTCGAGAGGATGCCCCACCGACTCGTGGATCGTGAGCCAAAGGTGGCTCGGATCCAGCACCAGATCGTATTTACCCGCCTCAACCGGCTTGCAGGTGAGCATCTCGGTCACCTCCTTGCCGGCATTGGTGGCGTCCTCGATCATGTCGTAGCTGGCCCCGTAGGTGGTCGTCGGTCCTACGACCTTGTCTTCCTTGCGCCCCGCCAGATACTCCCACCCGAGGCCAACCGGCGCCGACAGCGCCTGCCGGTTCTTGAACTTACCGGAAGCCTTGTCGATCCCGGTGATGAAGAATGCGGGCCACAGCCGATGAACATCCTGGTCGATGTAGGAACCATCGGTCGACGCGAAATACTTTTGCTCATTGACCAAAAAGAGCATCGAGTTGATGAAGTTCGCGCCGTTCTTCATGGCCGCGGCATTGACCTCCATCAAGAGATCCACCTTTTCGGCGATGGGCACGTCGAAGGCGTTCTTCTGAATCGGCGTCTTCCAGGTGACCTCGCCAACGCCCTTGACCGGTGCCAGTCGGACCGGCTCTTGTTGGAACTTGGCATTCGCCTTGGCGATGGCCACCGCGTCGGAGGTCGCTTTGGCAATGCCGTCCTTGGTAACGGTCGAGGTCGCGGCGAAGCCCCAGGTACCGTTGGCGATCACCCGGATGCCAACTCCATAGGATTCGGTGTCGACCAGGTTCTCGACTTTGTCCTCACGGGTGACGACAAATTGATTCAGGTAGCGGCCGATGCGCACGTCGGCGTAGGTCGCACCCTGTGCCTTGGCCGTATTCAGCGCAACGTCCGCCAAGGTCTTACGCGCCGTACCGGGGATCGGCGCGGTAGCGCCGAGAAGCCCGCGGGGACTGCCGAGTACGGGGATGGCCAGGCTACTGGCCCCGATCCCGCTCAAGCGGAGGAACTCACGTCTGTCCAAAGCGGACCTCCTAGGGTTGGTTCGGGATGGCACGCCAGGGCCGTGGCCCCTCCGCCCAAGTCAAACATACGCACACGCATCGACAGGGTTGCGTTCGAGTCGCTACCACCGCGCCAAATCCACCGGTGAGCGAGGGAGGTGCCCCTTCGACAGAGACGCCTATTGAGCGCGGACGGAAAGAAGTGAACCTTGATCGCCCATGAGTGCAACGAAGCGCAGCTCGTCGTTCTGTTCCGAGTCCAGTAGCCCATAGGGCACGACAAAAGCAAATCGCCCGCGCGCGCCCTCTGGACGACTGGTTGCAACAAAACGATCTCCCACAAAGAAGACCACCAAATCCACCCGCTCGCCCGCAGGGTCCGAGCTTGCCGTCCCACGAAACTCTTGAAAAACATGGGCAACTTCGCCGGCAACGCGATCCGGAACGATCTCGAAGCGCCGCCCGTCGGAAGCCACCAAGTGGGTGACCTCGCCAGACTCCTCGCGGCCGAGGCTGTAACGAACGGCCCCCTTTCGGGTCATCTGTAGCAGAGCCGGCGCCCCACTTCGATTCCCAACCTCAAAGAATTCAACCTGGTTCTGCCCCTGGCGCAAGACCGACTCGGGAATCAGGGCGGTAAACTCGATCTCTCCGGTAGCGGCGACATGGGCCCGGGTGGTCGCCGAAACGGTCCCGTTGACCGCGACCGCCAGATCAAGCTCTCCCACGCTCGTCCTGGCCTCCGGGGAGGCGGCAGGCTCATCGAGCTCGAAGACGTGCCCCGCGAGGTGTACCGGCAGGTAGTCGGCCTTCAGGTCGACCGCCTCCAACTCGGACGCTTCGGCGAACTCGACCCCGTAACGCGAGAGCCCGACTGGCGGACTTTCGGCGACGGGGAGGCCGATCAGCTCCGGCGCGGGGCCAAAGCGCAAGAGACTCTGAGGGTCTTCACCGACCCCAAAGGCATCGACCATGCTCTCGAAACTCTCATCGAAACCCGCCAGTTCCAACGGAAAGCGAAGGCGCTCAACCGCGTCGCGCCCTTTCTTGACGACCAGGCTCTTGAACGTCGGCGCCGGAACCTCCGGATCGAGCAAAGAGCGTCCATCGAAGGCCCATGGGGGCTCGATCCCCAAGCTCGTCGCCAGGGTCGGGAGGATGTCCACCGTCTCGACATTGTCGTCACGGATGAGCCCCTTCCGCTGCCCTGTGGTCTTGATGAACAGCGGCACTTGCATGACATCCGAGGGACGCTCTCGGTCCACAGCCCGCAGGCTCTGACCGGTCCGGAAGGAAACCCCGTGATCAGCCGTCACGACGACAAGGCTGTCATCCCAGATGCCAGCCTCTTCCAGCACAGCCCTCGTTTGGCCCAGGAGTTGGTCGGCGAAACCAACCTGGAGAAGGTGGCGCTGGCGCCCCTGCAAGGTTTCCCAATCGCTTCCCGCCCAGGCGCCGGTCGTCGCTCCGTGGGGCATCAGGGGAAGGTTGCGAGGTCCGTACTCCTTGCCTGAAGGAAGAAAGCGCCAAGGTACATGGGGGATATTGATGTGGAGAAAGAATAGGGGTGGTCGGCCACCCGATTTGGCTCGAGCCACTCGGTCGAGAAAACGGCGGACCTGGTCCCGGATATCACCCTTCCTGGGTTTCGGTCCCTCAGGAGCCTCCGGAGTAGGGCTGGACTCGGCCGACGCGCCACGCCCCCCCGACCAGAAGTCGCGCCAGGTACCGTCGATCTGTGGCAAATGGGGGGCCAGGCTTCGGGGAAGGACCAGATGGAGGTAGACCGCCGAAAGGTCGAAGGCTGCTGCCCGTATCTTATCTCCGGCCGATACTTCGACCCTGGTCTCACGGCAAAGCTCATCGGGACACAATCGCGTCAGGCCTTCGAAGACCTCGAGTCGGTAGGCTCCGCCCAGCCAGGTAAACAGATTCTCGGGGTGGTTGGCCGCGTTGGCGAATCGCATCCGATCGGGAATCCGCCCGGTCAAAATGGCCGGCACGGCAAACGTCGTGGTCTGCGCGACCGTCGAGGCGTTGCGATACCAAGTCGAGGATGCCGCAAAGCTGCTGAAATTGGGGAAACGATGACGGTTAATGTTCTTTTCCCGATCGAGCAGGCTGACCAGCGGCAGTTCGTCGAAAACAATGAAGACGATCGGCGTGGTCGCCTGAATCCGAGTGTCCGGAGTGCCTAAAGGAGCGCCAACTTTCTGCTCCGGTCGCAGCATGCCAGCAACCGGATCTCGAAGAAGAAAAAGCGCCGGGAAAACGATCACCCCGATGGCGAGAACGGAGAGCATGGAACGCACGGGGGCCAAGCGAAGGACGCTCCAGGCAATGACCGCGAGAATCGCAGTGACCGCGGCAAGCGCGACAGGGGCCGGGGCCTCGCGCACCATCTTCGTACTCTGGAGGACGAACAGGCACCCAAGCACACCGGCCGAGAGCCCGTAAACAACCCAGCCCGCGCGCCGGGAGGCGGTCGTGACTGCAAGGTCGATGATCGCCAACAAGGCAGGCGGCACGGCGAGGACCAACAAGGCCAGCGCCAGGATCTCCATACCCTGGAGCCGGTGGGCAATCAGAAAGTCTGCCTGAGCTGAAAGGAGATCGAAAAGGGGTTGGGCACCAGCGAAGGCCCAGAGCGCCGCATAGTGCAACGCCCGCAGACCAAAGGTTGGGAAGCCGAATGGTGGAAAGCCGAATGGTGGAAAGGATCTGGCACCGCGAAGCGCCGACTCGGACGACGCCTTCATAGCAACTCGGCGATGTACTTCTCTTTCGCCAGGCGCCAGAAAATCACCAAGAAAGCGGTCAACGGAATTGCCAAGATCATGCCTGAGATACCGCCCAGGGCGGAGCCCCAAAAGAAGATGGCGATGATGATGACCATCGGATGAAGACCAGTCTGGTTGCCCATGATGCGAGGCGTCAAGATGTAGCCCTCGATGGACTGCACGGCGGTGAACACCACCAGGACCCACAGCACCAGCCACGGTCCACCGTCAGGCTGCCACATGGCCAAGGGCAACGCCACGCCCAACCCCACGATGCTGCCCAGGTAGGGAATGATGTTGAGGAATCCCAACGTCAGACCCAGCACGAAACCCGCCTTCAGACCAACGATCGAGAACCCGATGGCGTACAGCACCCCCTGCATCAACGCGATGATCAGCTGCCCACGGAAGAAGGCCACGAGAATCTCGACAAACTCGCGTCCCAAGTAGATGACGTCGTTGCGGGTGTCCTCTTTGAGGAAAGGCAGCAGGTCGCGCCCTTCGAATGCCGTGGTGCGCGCCAGCAGGAAAAAGGCCAAGTAGACCGGCATTACCACCCAACCCAAGAGACCACCGACGCCGCGCAGCACCCCGGCACCTGCCGAGAGCGCGCGCCCCGAGAGATTCCCCAGCTCGGTCATCACTGCTTGTTGCTGTGTTTCGTAGGCGGCTGCAATCCGCAGGCCCCACGGGTGCTGCTCGAAGAAGGTTCGGACCCGTGGCCAGTTCTCTTGTGCCTGGGTCTTGATTCGGCGCCAGAACTCGGGTTCGAAAAGCTCAGAGAGCTGGTCCACAATCACCGCGCCAAAGGCCCACATCAGGGCGCCCGAGGGAATCAAGACCGAGAGAAACACCACCAACAACGCGACCACCCGCGGCAACCGCAGGCGCGCACACAGCCACTCGTGGTAGGGCTTGAGCACCAACGCGAGCACGCCAGCCACCGCGAGGGGCAAGAAGACGCCCGAGAACCGGCTGAAAAAGGCGCCCACCAAATACAACAACGACGCGCCGGCCAACAAGATCACCACCGCCGCAAGCACTGTGGCGGCCGAGGCGATGGTCGCTCGCTGACGATCGCTGAGTTCCAGACGGTTCATGACAACTCTCCGGGCAAGATTGGAAGGCTCTCCCAACACCATCTGATGCCGGTGAACGCCAGTGAAGTCCACTACGTGTCGGGCCCCTCGCGCATTCTATCCTCGCTGCATCAATCGGCGACCTGTCGTATGCTTGGCCTCTTCTCGACTCTCCAAACCGATCATGCGTTCGAGGTACTTTCATGCAAGCTTGCCGCCTGGTCCGACGCCCGTTTCGGACGTCTGTCTCGAAATTCGTTTTGCTCCTCCTCTGCGCCGGCCACACCATGGCGCAATCCGACGCGATGCAACCTGATTCGGGACAGATCGGCTTCGAACACATCGCGGCCATGCGCCGGGTGACGAGCGTTGCGATCAGCCCAGACGGTCGGACCGTTGCCTGCGTGGTGTCTGTGCCACGCCGCCCGGGCGTTGACGAGGACGGGCCCGCCTGGGCCGAGCTTCATGTCGCAACCGACGGCAGTCCAGCGCGCGCGTTCGTCCATGGCGAAGTCAACGTTTCGAAACCGCAGTTCGACGCCGCTGGCGAGCATATTCTCTACCTCGCCGCCCGCAATGGTGACGAAGAAAGTGCGCTCTGGTCGATCCCCGTTACCGGCGGTGAGTCCTTCAAGGCGCTGGAACACGCAACCAGCATCAGCGCCTTCGCCGTCTCCCGCACGGGCAACCGGGTCGCGTACATCGCCACGGAAAAAGACAGCGAAGAACGAAAGAACAACAAAGAGAAGGGTTTCACGCAGGAGATTCTCGGTGAAGATGCCAGCTCGGCAAGAGTATGGGTTAGCGACCTGCCACCACTTTCACCGGCCCCTACGCAACCGAGATCGGCGGACGAGACGACGGTGGAGCCCACGAGCCTGGCCATCGAGGGCTCGGTCTCCCGCCTGGCCTGGACACCCGCCGGTGACGCGCTGGTGGTGGCCGTTGCGCCGACGCCAGCTGTCGACGACAGCTACATGTTCAACCGACTCCGCCATGTGGACGCTACGAGCGGCGACACCGTCGCTGCCTTCGACAACCCCGGCAAGCTCGGTGCGTTCGCGATCAGTCCCGACGGTCGGCACCTGGCCTTGATTTCGGCTCAGGACTTCAACGACCCGAAAGAGGGCCGCTTGCTGGTCGCACCAGCCGAGGGCGGGCCGTTCCGCGACCTTCTACCCGGCCTCGAGGGTCATGTAAGCCAGATCGTCTGGCGGGATGCCGAGACCTTGGTCTATGTGGCCGATATCGGCACCGGTACCGAGGTTGCCACCGTCCGCATCGACGGATCGCGTCAACCGATCACCGCCACCGACAACACGCTGGTCGTGACTGGGTTGGTCGCGGGAGGCAACGCGCTGGCGTTCATCGGTGAACGACCATCCCACCCACCCGAGGCGTTTCGCTGGATCACCGGCAAGGACCCTGATCGGCTGAGCGAAAGCAACCCATGGTTGGCGTCGATATCGCTCGCAGAACAAGAGGTCG
Source organism: Candidatus Multivoradales bacterium (assembly GCA_965250305.1). Lineage (GTDB taxonomy): Bacteria > Acidobacteriota > Thermoanaerobaculia > Multivoradales > J023 > J023. The sequence goes on from CBDFNS010000021.1 coordinate 503,937, forward strand.
TGACCTGGACCGCACGCGATGGTGTCACCCTCGAAGGCATCTTGATGCACCCACTCGAGCCTTCGGAGGGTCCAGCACCCCTGATCATGATCGTCCACGGTGGTCCTGAAGGCCACGTCCGCAACGGTTGGAACACATCCTATGCGCGGCCCGGTCAGTTGGCCGCGGCGAAGGGCTACGCCGTGTTCTACCCCAACTACCGCGGCAGCACCGGGCGCGGCGTCGCGTTCTCCAAACTGGGTCAGGGAGATGCCGGCGGCCCTGAGTTCGACGACCTGATCGACGGGATCGACCACCTCATCAAGTCCGGCATCGCCGATCGAGAACGCGTGGGGATCACAGGTGGCTCCTACGGCGGCTATGCCACCGCCTGGTGCGCGACACGCTACTCGGAGCGGTTCCGCGCCGGTGTGATGTTCAACGGCATCTCAAACAAGCACAGCAAGGCACTGACCACCGACATCCCGAAAGAAGATCGTGCCGTGCACACCCTGTACGACCCGTGGACCCGCGCCGGCTTCGCCCTCGAGCGCAGCCCGCTGACCTTTGTCGAGCAGTCGCGCACTCCCCTCCTGATCATGGGCGGTGCCGCTGACACGCGGGTCCATCCGTCGCAGAGCCTGCAACTCTGGAACGCCCTCCGCATGCAAGGCAAGGCACCCGTCCGCCTGGTGCGCTACCTCGGTGAGCCGCACGGCAACCGGCGCGCCGCGTCGCGGGACGACTACGTCCGCCGCCTCATGCGCTGGATGAACCACTTCGTGCTCGAAGACGGCAAGGAAGCGCCACCGTGGGAGCTCGAGCGTTGAGCTGAAGCGAGAGGAAACCAGGGCGTTTCGGTCGAATGGTTGTCAGGACGGCTCATCGCCAATAGCTCCGGACCCCAAAGGTCAGAACCGCAACCGAAGCGAGCCCACAAACACCGCCCCAAAACCAATACGGTAGCCACAGCGCTTGGGCCATCTGTCCGACGTCGGAGGCCATGACTCCCCCTTGGGTAAGAGCCACGGGTGTGAACAAATAATCGCCCCGTGAGAAAACGGACAATGCCAGCTGCACCGCCAGAAAGACCAACACCAGTTGGGCGATCTCGGCCGACGCGCGGCGCGCGACGAGCCAACACGTGATGATCACGACGCCGACGAACATCATGCCGAAAAGGCCCCGCACCACGAGCAACAGCGCCAGTCCGAGCAAAACGGAAAATCCCAGCAAACAACGTCGGGCCCCGCGCGTTCGCCGCCCGAGCGCAAAACCCGCCGCGGCCAGGCCAGCCGGTCCCAGGAGGCCACCCGCGGCGACAAAGGCCTGCGTGACGCGATGCTCGGCCACCGTCATGAAGGCGACGCCGGAGCCGTCCGGCCACATCTCGAAGCGCGCGAAGCGCCCGCCGGTCAGCATCGCCGCCACACCATGCCCCAGCTCGTGGGCCAGGGTCGATAGCAACATCAAAGGGTAAGCGAGCATTCGCCCGTACGGGATCACATAGAGCATTGCCGTGACCGCGACGCTCACCACCAACACCAAACGCGCGCGCTGTGCAAGGGTTAGTGTGGTCACACGATCTCCCCCCGGGTCCTAGCCTGGTCAGAAAACAGCCCGAGATCGGGCGGGCGGGGCGGATCGAGGACGGAGCCGAGGACTTGTCTGAGCCCATCTTCGGGCGAGTTCCGCAGGCCCGCCCGCAGACCGCCACCGGGCGCCCCTCGAAGCGACACTTGGCCTTGCTTGGCGGTTAGTGGCATTGCCTCATTAGAAGAATCGAAAGATCCCCGTGGTCAACCACGGAACATAGGTGATCAAGAGGACACCGATGCCGAGAATCACCAGCATCGGGATGGCCGCGCGGTACACCGTCAACAGCGGACGCTCGAACCGATACGACGCCAGAAACAGATTCAATCCCACCGGCGGCGTCAAGTAACCCAACTCGAGGTTGGCGACGAAGATGATGCCCAGGTGAATCGGATCGATTCCGAAAGCAGCACCCAACGGCACGATCAACGGCACCACCACGACGATCGCCGAGAAGATATCCATCAGACAACCGACCAGCAGCAGGAACACATTGAGCGCTAGTAAGAAGACCAGCGGTGAATGAATGTGCGCCTTAACCCAGGCCAGAATCTGCGCCGGCACCTGCGCGTCGACCAAGTAACCGGTCAACCCCATAGCGACGCCGAGAATGATCAACACGCCACCGACCAAGACACAACACTCGCGTAAAACCCGTGGCAGATCACCGGCAATGCTGAGTTCGCGGTGCACGAACGTTTGCACAACGAAGGCGTACAGCGCGGAAAGCGCCGCTGCCTCCACCAAGGTCGCAACACCGGAAAAGATCGCGAGCAGCAGGAACACTGGCAACATCAGCTCCCACTTGCCCTGCCACAGCGCGGTCTTCACGGAAGACCAAGCAAAAGCGGTGCGGCCCGCGCCGGTGATCAACCCTTCCCGTACGCCCCATCCTGCGATCAAGCCAATCAACAGCAGCCCCGGCACCAAGCCGCCGAGAAACAAATCCTTGATCGGAACCTGCGCCACGATGCCGTAAAGGATCAGCGGCAACGCCGGCGGCAACAACAACCCCAATGACCCGGAAGCCGTCAGCAAGCCGATCGAAAACCGTTCTCCGTAGTGATCAGCCTTCAGGCCTTGGAACAAGAGGCCACCGAGGGCCAAGATCGTCACCCCCGAGCCGCCGGTAAAGACCGTGAAGAAGGCACAGACCACGGCCGCCACCACCGCCGTACCACCCGGCACCCAACCCACCAAGGCCCGAAAAACACCGAGCAGACGATCCGACGCCTTCCCTTCCGCTAGCAAGAAGCCCGTCAACGTAAACAGCGGAATCGCTGGCAAGGTGGGTGACACGGCCAGGCGGTAGGTCTCCACTGGTACGGCCGCGATCGGTACCCCATCGGCCAGGAACAGCAGCACCGCGGCACCACCCAAAACCGTAAAGATCGGCGCACCAGCGACCATCGCGCACCCAATCAAGATGAGCCCCGGCAGAACGGGTCGGCCATCGAGCAACGCAGGCTGGTTCCCGAGCACAACGCCCAACACGACGCCTGAAAGAACCACTGCGCGCCCGACCCAGCCATCGATTTGACGGAGAAGACGCCAAGCGATCAAAACGAAGGCAGCCGGCAACACCGCCTGCACCACCCACAACGGGACGGTACTGCCATCTTCCGCGGCACGCGGCACCACGGCCAACACCAGGGTTGCGGCGCCCGCCGCCCCCAACGCCCGGATACCGGCGAGACGCGACACCGAGACGCGTCGTTCGGCCAGCGCGCCGAGAAACACCGCCGTGGCGCCGCCAAGCATCACCGCCGCCCACCACCGCGCCGGTACACCTAGAAGACTCAGCGACTCGGTACCGAATTCTCGTTCGACTTGCACCAACTCGATACCAGCGCGAGCGAGCAACACGGTAGCCGCCGCCGCCGCCGATGCCGCCAATACCTTGGCACCGGTTCGCCAACGGCCTTCAGGTAAGAACGTTGCCGTCGCCAGCGCCAGCAACCGACCGTCTTTGGCGGCGAGAGCAGCACCGAGAAAGGCAACCCACAAGGTCAGATGCTGGACCACCGGTTGGGCTCCCGGTAGGCCCGACTGAATCGAGAGACGAGTAATGATTTCGACCAGCGGAATCACCGCCATGGCGGCCAGCAGAGCACCCACCACCGCCGACTCCGCGCGATCGAGGGGACCGCGCGCCGGTGCCGGTATCGTGGGGTCGTCCACCGCCAGCCCATCGGCCGCTACTTCCGACGAGGTCAGTGGCTGTCTCCACCATCTTGCGTGCCCCGGTAGGCGTCCCGTGCCTCGCGCAGCTGCCTCATGAGCTCCGGCGCCGCGAGCGTCTCTTGCTGTTCTGCGACCACCTTTTCGGCAAAGGCCTGCCACTGGGCAAGAGCGGGTGCATCAATCTCCACCACCGTCAAGCCACGCTCGGCCATTTGAGCCACCGCGCGCCGATCTTGATCGGGCACCTGCTCCGACAATGCCTTCTCCATCGCGTCGGCGGCGGCCTGCAAGTGGACCTTCTCAGCATCGCTGATTCGATCCCAGGTCTTCTTGCTCACAACGGTGGCACCTACCAAAGGGGCCAGGCCAATCGCCTGCATGTATGGCGTTTGGCGAAACCACTGGAGGGAAAGCGCCGCCAACGGGGTGGTTGGCAGGGCTTCGATCATGCCCGTTTGAAGGCCGGTCAAGATGTCCGTGGCCGCCAAAGGCACCGGCTTGAAACCGTTGCTGCGCCACACTTGCGCCATCGAGTCGTCGCCACTCCAAATAAACAGCTTGAGCTTCCGTAGATCGTCCGCCTCACGCACCGGCTGTTTCGAGAAGAGGTGCACCCAACCGCCATGCCCCCAGTTGAGCAACACGAATCCACGCTCCTCGAGCCGTTGTTCGAGGGCAGGTCGAACCACGTCGAGCGTATGGAACAGCTCGCCGTAGGAATCGAAGAACATAGGCGTCCCGAAGATCTCGAACGCCGGGTCGATGATCGATAGGCCGGCAGTGGTCAGCGCCGCGGCCTGCAGTTGACCGATGCGCATTTTGCGCACGACGTCAGGCTCGTCACCCGCCACGCCGCCAGCGTAGATCCGCAACGTGACCTCACCGCCGGTATCTTTCTGCCATCGGGCGCCCATCTCTTTGAGCGCCTTGTCCCAAACCGAACCGTCGGGCACCAGGGTGGCCATCTTGACGACGATCCGCGCCTCCGCTGGTGGACTCATCAGCAAACAACCGACAACCGCAATCCCAACCGCACCGGCAACCCGCCTTCGATTCCCGCGAACAAAAATCATGGCATCTCCTTGCCCCATCCGAGGCCAAAGGGAAGAAAGCATCAGATGAACAAATCGTCGATCTGATCGAGCAGGGTCCTGGCGCGCCGTTGCGCAATCCGATTCGCAAGCCGTTCCGCGGGCAGCGCATCGAGATCGACAGCCAAAGCCTGCTCGAGCATCGTCACGAAGGTCTCGCGATCTTGCTCGGCGACCGCCACGCTCCGTGCCCAAGTGACGTAGGTGCCGGCACGGTCGCCACCCGCCAAGGCTACTGCACGATCAAAATGCTGGCGCGCTCGGTCAACCGAGCCCCCCATCGCTTGCGGCAGGGCTTCGAGCGCCATCATCGCTTCCTGCGCCAAACCAGCCTGGTAGTCGGCGTCAATCGCCAGCGCGCATTCAACCAGTGCCCGGACCGCCGGCAGGTCGACGACCATCTCCGGCTGATCGAGCGACATCGCGATCACAGCGCCCCAGGCTGCACCGGTCCAGAATACGACATCAACGTCGTCATCGAACGCAGGGCCGAGTGCCTGCTCGGGATGCTCACGCAACCGCGACAACGCCCCCGCGTCGATCCCGTCGAGCGCGCGGAAGCAATAGTCCCGCCCACGGCGGTACAGCCCACGGGCACGAATACGCAGCGTTTCAGCCCGGGTGTAGTCATCAAACGCCCACCGCTCGGCCTCCACCTCGACGAAAGCAAAGCCGTATTGGGTGAAACCTTGGCAGGCCGCGAGCAAAAGTCCCGCATGCTCCGGCGAGTCGGCCAGCAGGCCCTCTATGGTCTTGAGCGCAAACGGCAGCGCGCTGGCGATCAGCTCCGGATCGTCGTCACTGGCAAAAATCGCACCGAAGTCCAAGAGCGTTTCGGCCAAAGCGCTGGTCGCCAGCTTGCGCACCGAACAACCGCCGAGCACCAGCGCGATCGCGAGCAAGGTCAGCAAACGGCGGATCCTGGGGAAATCGCCCAAATTACGCTGGTAGAACCGTCCTTCTGGCACCGAACCACTGTACGGGTCGCTTGCAGGAGGGTCAAGCGAGGAACGCAAAGCGAGTGCCTACGGCAATGGGCCGTTTTCGGCCGGAAGATCGGGATTCGGCGACCGCGGTTCTGCGGCAGCTTTCTTCCTGAGGGAGTCCCGAGGAAGCGTCAACATTGGTGGTCATCTGTACCTCCGAATCTGGCCGCCTCGTATTGGACGTCAGCAAGAGGAGCGCGGCGTTTCGGCAGAGTGTTGGTTCCGGGACTATGAGCCTACGAATACTGAACGGAGCTCTATAATCTGTTTGATATCAATAGGTTACGAGGCGCCAAATAGACGCGGATGTTTTCTGAGTAACCCATGAGTAACCAAATAGGAAGGTAGCATGGAGTAGGTGAGCGTGCCTGAGCGTAGATCTATTGCGACGCCCTCGCGCGGACCTCTCAGAGATCATCGCTCGGGTTGAGAGGATCGGTACCATCGACGAACAGTTCGGCCCATCCGCGCTCGCGTCGATCCGTCGCGACAACCTCGGGCTTTTGCCTATAAAAAGCAATCGATGAACAGATTGTCGATCGTGACCGTGCCGGTATCGGTGGCCGCTTGCTGGTTCGTCTCCCAAGTCTGCCATTTTTTGCCTTCGAACAGCGCCTTGAAGTCGCCCTCGGCGCGTGCCCAGCCGATGTCGGACCGCAGCACTCGGCCCTCGGTCTTTTCGATCAAGCGGCGGTAAAGCCCGCGTGCCGGCATTTGCCAGCCTGACGAGCCCTTTTTCAAGGCCACCTGGCGATCGACCGGAATCACGGCGGTGAGGCCATCGCCGGCCATCAGCTCGAGCCCCTTCTCGCGCACGGTGGCGTTGTGGCTGGCGTGGTGGCCGACCTTGTAGAACACGGTCCGGCGCAGCAAGTCAGCGGCGGTGACGGTCGTGGCGTCGTCGCCTTTGCCTAGCGTCCAGGTGCGCAGTTGGACCTGATCGTCCTCGTCGAGCCGCTCGTGCCACGACAGCCAGTTGCCCACCTGGGCGTCGGCGGGGAAGAGCAGCACCCGGCCGTCCTCGACCATCTCGATGGCGAGAGCCAGGCTGGTGTTGTTGGTGCGGCCGTCGAGCTGCAGCGCTAGCTGCGAGCCCCCAGCGAGCCAGTCGAAATCGATTCGACGCCAGGCTTGCTCCGGATCGTCGTAGCCAGCGCCGCATCGCGCCTTCACTTCGGGATCGTCGCGGTCCAGTCGGTGCCTGGTGTCGAACGGCATCAGGCGCTCGAAGCGGCGTCGTTCGTCGACATCGAGCCTGTCGTAGTAGGTCTCGAGCGGCTCGTTGGCGGCGAAGAAACCGAGACTGTCGATAAGCGTCGCGGCGCGCTGGCCGGCCAAGGCGTAGAGCTCCGGATCGCCATGGTGCCCCAAGTCGCTGAGGGCGCGCGCGTCGCGCGGCGGCCCGAGGACGTAGAAGCGCACGCCAGGAATGGCATCGAGCGTGCGCGGCGGGTCGTCGGGCTCGAGAAAGGTCGGCTTGCCCGCCTTCGCCGTGACGTAGCTCATGGCCGCGTGCACGGTCTTGGCGAATCGCGCACCGAGCCCCTGCTCTTTGTCGTAGAAGGCGAGCACCTCGCGAATGCCGGCGCCGGTGGCGCGGGCGGCCTTGCGCTCTGGATCGTCGCTCGCATCGCAGCCTTCGAGCGCCTGCGCCGTCAGGCGGGCGGCAGTGATCAGGTCGTCCTGGTGTTTCTTGAGACCCTCGGCGACCTCGTCCTCGATGTTCTCGGTCCACGCCAGCCAAACGTGGTCGACGTCGATCTGATCAAAAAGGTTCTTTCCCTCTTTCTTGGTCAAAAATCCCGAAACGTGGTCCTTGTGCTCGTGGGTGGCGATCAGCAGATGGATCTTCCCGCCGGTTGTGTCGCGAATGCTCTCGATCACCTGCTTCATCTTGACGCCAGTGGTGGTCGCGCCCAGCGAGCCGCAATCGATCAAGATGTGCTTGGCATCGTCGTCCTCTCTGAAGGACAAGAGAAAGCAGTCGCCGAGCCCTTGGCGGTACATGCGGATGCGGACCTTCATGCTGGTTCCTCCGTGACCCGGCTCAGCCGGCGCCGTGCAAATAGGCGATCTCTTCGCGCACCTGTTCCTTGCCGAAGTAGAGCGCATGCAGTGTGTCCTCGCGAAAGCGCGTGACGTAGTCGCGCTGGCGGTCCTTACGGCTTTCGCTGCCTGCGTTCTTGCGGATGCAGTAGTCGATGGTCAAATTCTCGAGGTCGGCGACAATGGTGCAGCCGCCATCAACGGTAATCATGTCGCTACCCCGGTCTTTCGGGTCGAGCCGCGCCTTGCGTTCTTCCAGGATGTCGATGATCACCTGGCGCAGCAGGTTGCCGTCGGGGCCGACGCGGTTGGCGAAACGCAGCGAATGCACCTCGAAGGCCGGTGCCTTGCCGCGCGCGGTGGCCGGCCGCAAGCCTAAGAAAACGCAGTCTTGCCGGCCGACGTCACTGGCGAGGTGGTCGCTGAGCCAGCCGTGCAGCTGGCGCCGCAGCGAGCGGGTGAAGTGGAAGACCTCCTCGCGCGACCCGTAATTGACTTGCTGGCGCACCGCGTCGCGCAGCGATTCGAGGCCGCTGAGCAACTGCTGTGAGGGCCGATGCTGGTCGGTCTCGGGCTGCCGCCAGCAAAGGCTCTCGGCCGAAAGGGTGCGCAGGTCGTTCGGGTAAAGGCCTCGCCGGCGGAAGGCTTCGATGAATGCCGTCCGGTAGCCCTTATCGTCGTCACGAACCAGGTCGCAGTCGGCGGTGATGATGGCGCGCAGGTATTCGCCGAATGTGATGTCCACCGGCGGGCAATAGTCGAGCGCGCGCACGCACATCGAGAGCACGTGCTGTGCCGCCTTACTGGCTTCGTCGCTGAGACGGTTGACCAGATCGGGTGGGAGGGCGCCGGGCTCAAGCACGCCCGAGCCGCCGGTGGCCAGACGCAGCAGGTCCGCGACTCGGGTCTCATAAATCGAGAGGAAGGCGTCGAACACCGCCGCGACCAGGATAGCGCCGCGTTTATGCGGGGAGAATTCGGTCTTGTATTCGGCCGGGTCCGGCTCGTGCCGTACCCACTTGCCTTTTTTGTCGTACGCGCCGATGGCGCTGCGCAAGGCGTTGCGGTTACCGGTGGTGCGGCCGAACTCGCCGGCCAGCTCGCCGAGCACGTTCCACTGCTCGCGGATCGCACCGCGGGTCGCCGCCATCTGATGGCTCACGATCTCAGGCAAGGTGAAATGCTGGAACAGCGCCACGATGTCGGCGAACGCCTCGTGGAACGCGAGCACGTCTGGGTTGGTGGCATTGATCGAGCGCCGGTGCAAGCCGTGCAGCAGGGCGTGGGCTGTCTCGTGGGCGACGATGTCGTGCGACAGACAGGTGAACACCAAACCGCCGGGCATGTGGCCGCCGGGATCGTCGCCGCTAGCCGGAAAGTAGCCGAAGAGCAACGCCTTCTTCTGCGGGCTGTAAAAGGCGTTGTCGGTGCGCAGGGCATGAGGGTAGACCCGAAGGCGACGCACGAAATGCGAGTCGTTCTTCGAGTCGATGCCCTTGGCCGGTGGTCCCGGCGCCCACAGTGCTTTGCGGCCAAGGGCGCGCTCGAAGTTGTGGATCGTCATGGAGGCGACCGCGTAGACCATCTGCTGGTGGAACTGCGGCGAGCCCTCGGAAGGCGCCAGCCCGTCTTGGGCCAACAGTTTGGGGTCGTCGAGGTCGACCGCCTCGTAGAAGCTGCGGCTGGCGGGATCGAAATCCACCACCTCCAGGTACTCACCCACCGGCCCCGGCGCCAGCGTTTCCCACGGTACCGGGTAGGTAACCTTGCTGATCGGCTTGGTCTTGAGCTGCAAGGTCAGGCTGGGGTCGATGGCGTATCCGCGCAGCCGTCGAAACGGCGGGTCGGTGGCGTACGACGTGCGGGCCGCGGCGGCCGTCGACGGCGTAGCGAGGGTCGACACCGGCGCCTGCGGTCGGTCGACCACGGGTGGCGCCTCGCTACCAGGGAAGGCGAGTGCGAGATGGGTCTTGAGCGCCCGCGAAGCGCCCGCGTGGAGTTGTAGGGCCCGCACGAAACGCTCGACTTGGTCGCGCGGGATGGCCTCCGGTGGCAGGTCCGGGTCTGGGATCAGGTCGTCGAAGGGATTTGGCTCGCCGGTATCGATGGCATGCTGTTGGATCAGCTGCGTGGCCTCGAGCGCGAACATCTCGGCTCGGCTCGAATCGTCCGCCGACCCGAAGCCAGCGAATAGCTTTAGGAACGCGAGCGAGGCCTTGTCGCGCGGCGTTCTCACCAGGTTTTTCGCCGGCTCTACAGCCAGTGCCGCTGCCGCTTGTACGATTCCGTTGCCCAGGCGTGCGACCTTTCCGCCGTCAGCGGTCTTCTCTGCGCTCGAGAACAGGGCATGCCGCACCGCCTCGACTCGCTGCCAAGGGTGTTCATACTCGGCCACCTTGGCGCGGTGGTGGCTTAGCCACAAGGCGGCGGCGGCGGCGATCTGGGGCGTGGCGCTCGAGGTGCCGGCACCGTCGAGATCGACGATGGTCGGGGCGCCCAGCTCGGCCCATGGCATGTTGGGGGTGAACGCCGCCATCGCTGTGGCCATCTTGCTCGCCGGCCCCCAGTTTCCCTGCATGGTGCCGAAGCGAAGGCCGTTGTAGGGGGTCCGGTTCGCCATCACGCCGCAAGCAGCGATCACCCGCCGGAATCGCGCGGGGTAGACGATCAGGCGGCTGGGCACACCACCGATGCCGATCGAGAAGTTGTTGCCCGCCGCGGCCACGATGCATACCCCGGCCTCGTAGGCTTTGTTGACCGCATCGGCCCAGGCGCGCGACGCTACGCCGCCCATGCTGATCGACACCACGTCCGCCAGTCGGCCGCCGTTGAGGCCGCCGGTGGCGACGAGGTCGAGCGCTTTGGCCAGAGCGCTTGTGCGCAGCAGCACGACACTCTCGGCGATGCGCATCGGGATCAGATCGGCAAAAGGCGCGCCGCCCAGCAGGTCATTCGACGGCGCAACCGTGCCACCTGCCAGAATGCCCAGGGTACCGGTGCCGTGGCCCGGGTTGTCGAGAGGGCCGAAACGGTCAACGCCGGGATCGGTGGCGTCGTCGCCATCTTCGATCAGGTTGCGTTCGAGCAACACGTGCGGCGGTCTCGCCTCATGGCCTTTGTCGTAGCCGGTGTCGAGGTGGGCGATGCGGACGCGTTGGCCGTCGCCGGGATCGCCTACCGTCGCCCGTGCGCTCGCCAGCTGCGAAAAGCCGTCTTCAAGGAACCAGGCGAAGCGGTCGACCAACGGCAGGTCCTTGTTCGGCGGGTTAACAGTTCCCTTGCCGCTGTCGGCGGCAAGACCCGCGGTTCGTGGCGCGGTAGCGATAAACGGCTGCTCGAGATCGGGCTCGACGTAGGCCATGCCCGGGGCCAGCCCCAGGCCGCCACCAACCGCAGCGTGCACCGCTTCCCAGCCGCTGTCCCGAGCGGACGGCTGGAGAGCGGCGCGAAGCCACTGTGCAGGCTCTTGCTCGGCGACGGCGAGCCCCGGCGCGGTTTCGATCGGCGCCTCAAACAGCGGCTCCAGCCGGTCAAAGCCGGTGGCGCCAAGAGCGTCGGACGACGGCTTGGCCATACCGGCCGGAAGGCGGATCAAGAGGCCGGTGACCTTGAGTCTAGGCATGAAGGTTCGCTCTCCACGGATTCTCTGACGATTCGCGGTCCATCTTATAGCTACCGCTCCCTCGTCGACGCGGACAATCAATTAGGCAAAGGTATGTGCGATGGTCGAATCTGTAAGCGGCCGATTCCAAAGCCAGACGAACCAAGTGGCCAGTTGGCTGTTCTCAGTAACCCATGAGTAATCAATGGGAGGACAGCATTGAGTAAGTGAGCGTGCTTGAGCGTAGAATCCGCAGGAACCTCTGAGCGAGACTGCCTTCAGGATGACCTCGAGCAGATCAGCCGGTACACATGGCACTGCTACCACCGATGGCTTCTCAAGAAGCACAAGGGGAGTCGCAAGGGCCGACTGGTGCACGAAGCTCTCGCGGGAGGGACGGGTTTCCTCGTCCTTACCTCGATCTGTCGACATCGAAGGTGGCCGATCCTGCGAAGCAGGAACACTGCCGGTGAGAGATGAGTGTTTGATGGAGAACCGGATGCGTCGAAAGACGCACGTCCGGTTCGGAGAGAGGGCTGGGAGAGACCGCCTAGCGAAAGCAAGGTATGGCGCTCCCGGCCCTACTCTACACAACCGAGCCATCGGCATCCCGGCGCTGACGAGGGCGCCAAGGGCGAGTTGAAGTCTCGCCGCAGCGCGGCATTCCTCGTTGACTTCTCGCCGCGTTCCGGCATCTGGTACTGGCCGCAGGCCAATACCGGCCCGCCGCCAACGAGGAGGCGACCATGGCCAACGGCTTCGATTTCTACGAGGGTGCCAAGACCGACAGCGAGACGACGGCGCAGGTGACGGTCCGCAAGGGCGGCCAGCTGGTGCTGACCCAGGCGGCGGTCGTCCTTCCAGGACAACTGCGAGATCGGAGGTCGGCCAAAGGACCCAAAATGACTCGCACCCAACGGCAACCTCGTATCGTAAACTACGCTTACCGAAACCATGTCTGAACTTCAGCATCCGCGACCCCTGCGCAGGCGGCGCCGTGGCGTCCTGCTCTTGACCACCGCCCTGTTGGCAATGGCGCCGCTCACCGCTCGGGAGACCGTGCCCGTGCTGAGCGAAGCCACGCCTGCCGAACGCAGCCTGATGGCCGGTGACACAGCGCTTTTCTCGCTCGATCTGCCAGCACAACACTACATTTGGATTCAAGTCGAACAGGTCGGCATCGACGTCGCGGTGGCGGTGCTCGATCCTTTGGGAAGCGTGGTCGACCAGATTGACTTCGAGAAGGGCATCCGCCGCTCCGAGAGCATCGAGATCATCGCCGAGGCCGCCGGCCTCTATACCCTCCGCTTGCGCCCTGCCAACACCGAGGCCCAAGCTGGTGTGGTTCGAGCCCGGATTGGCGATCTCCGTCCCGCGCGCCCCAACGATCCCGCGCTGATTCTGGCCGAGCGACGCTACAACGAAGCCGTCGGTACGGCCCGAAGCCGTACCGACGAAGCCCTCGCGACCGCCGCGACCCGGTACCGCGAAGCGCTGGCGCTGTTTGGAACAGCGGACGACGTCCTGGGGCAAGCCAAGACCCGCACCAACCTCGGACTCGTCCTACGACGCCAGGGCGACATCCAAGGCGCCATCGCCGAGTACCAAGCCGCGCTCGCTCTCTGGCGCCAGCTGGGCGACGCACGCGGCGAAACCGATAGTCTGCTGAACCTCGCCGCCGCCCACCGCACTGCCGGTGAGGTTGCTCGAGCCGTATCCGTCGGCGAAGAGGCGGTTCGTCGGGCGCGCGAGGCGCGTCCAGAAGCCGAACCGCGCATGCTCGACAGCCTGGCCCAGACGCTCGAATCCCAGGGAGCACCCGATCGGGCCCTGGCGCTCTTCACTCGAGCGCTGGAACTACGCCAATCGTCTGGCGACGAACGAGGCACCGCACGCTCGCATGCCAGCCTCGGCTTCCTCTATCGACGACTTGGCGAATACCAACAAGCGCTCGATCACTTGCATGAAGCGCTGGCTGCCTTCGAGCAAACAGGGAGCCCACGAGGCCAGATGGCCGTCCTCAACAGCCTTGGCGGCGTCTACGGCGCCTTGGGGCAATTCCAACGTGCGGTGACCTTCTTCGAGCAAGCCCAGGCCTTGAGTCACCTCGTCGGCGATCCGAAGACAGCAACCAAGATCCACAACAACCTCGGCTGGGCTTGGCACCAGGCAGGCGACGCAACCACCGCGATTCACCACTTCGAAACAACCCTCGAAGGCCTCGACCCCAACGACATGCGCACACGATCCCAAGTGCGCGCCAATCTCGGCCGCAGCTTGTTGGCCGTGGGCGATCCGTCGCGCGCGCGCGCTGAACTGGTGCGTGCGAGACGCCTCGCTAGGGCCGCACACGACACGCGCGCCGAAGCCGAGGCGGTGACCGAACTCGGCCACGTCGAGATGGCGTTCGACCGACCCTTGGCTGCCGCGGACGCTTGGAACGTTGCCCTCGACCTCGCGGGTCTTGCCCATGATCCCCGTACCGAGGCGGCCGCGCGACTTGGCCTCGCACAGCTGGCCCGGATGGATCACGATTGGGCGGCGGCACAACGTCACCTCGAGGCCAGCATTGACGTCCTCGAGAGCCTGCGCGCCAGCGCCGCCAGTGCCCGGCACCGGGCAACCTTTCTGGCATCGAAACGCGCGCACTACCGGAATCTCGTCGATTTGCTGATGGCGCGCCACCTCGTCGACCCCGACGCGGGTTGGGCTACCGCGGCCCTTGCCGCGAGCGAGCGTGCCCGTGCGCGGAGTTTGGCCGATGTGCTCTCTGGAACAATCGACCCTGGACACCGAGTCGATCAAGATGCGGCCTTGCGACTCCGCACCATCGACCGGCGGATTCGCACGCTCGAAAGCCAGCGCGAATCCGCCACGTCCGAGGATCGAAACGCGATCGACGTCGCGATCGAAACCACCCTTGCCGACGGCGAACGCCTGCGTGCCAGTCTCAGCAAAGCGGACGCGTCCTTGGCCGAGGTCTTCCGCCCTAAGGCACCAGATATCGCCACCCTTCAGAACCTTCTCGACGCCGAGACGGGCATGCTGGTCGTGGCCCTCGGCCCCACCCGCAGCTTTCTATGGTTGGTCACCACCGACGCCATCCGGAGCCACATCCTTCCCGCCGAAGAAACCATCGAAGGATGGGCTGTTCAAGCCCACACCGCCATCACCGCACGCGGCGAACGCCCCACCGGCGAATCCATCGAGCAACGCGGCCAGCGCATCGCCGACGCGGACCAGAGCTGGCAACGCTCAGCGAGACAACTGACGACATCGCTCCTCACCCCAATCGCCGATGCCTTGCCACGACGCCTCGCCGTTGTGGCCAACGGCGCACTGGCCGTTGTCCCGTTCGCCGCCCTGCCATTGCCTGGAGACGCTGCCGGCAACGAACCGTTGCTGAGTCGCCACGAAGTGATTCGACTTCCTTCAGCCTCCGTATTACAACTCCTTCGCCAACAGGACGCCAACCGGCCGCGTGCCCCGCGTACCCTGGCCCTCCTCGCCGACCCAGTGTTCCACGACGACGATCCACGACTCGGTTCCGTCGGCCCCAAGTCCTCGGCAATCGAAGCGGCACCGGTTCCCGATCACCCATCCGCCACACCCGCGAAGTTCTCGAACCTCCGCGGCGAACGTTTCGAACGCCTCCCCTTCACCGCACGCGAAGCCGAAGCGATCGTTGACCTACTGCCGCACAGCCGCACCGATGGCTCGGTCTTGCTGGTGACCGGTTTCGAGGCCAACCGCGCGTTGGTCGTCGATGGCCATTTGGCTGACTTTCGCTACCTCCATTTCGCCACCCATGGCATTGTCGACAGCCAATTCCCGGAGCGCTCGGCGCTGGTTCTTTCGCTGCGCAACCGCAAGGGCGCGCCACACGACGGTTTCGTTCGTCTGGCCGATCTCTTCAGGCTTCGTCTCAAGGCGGATCTGGTCGTTCTCAGCGCCTGCCGAACCGCGCTCGGCGAAGCCATCGCGGGCGAAGGTCAGTTGAGCCTCACCCGCGGCTTCCTGTATGCCGGCGCCTCGCGCGTGATGTCGAGTTTGTGGGCGGTTCAGGACAAGGCCACACGCACCTTGATGACCCAATTCTACTCGCCCTTGATCACCGAGGGTGCACGACCCGCCGAGGCGCTGCGCCACGCTCAACTTTCCCTATGGCGCAGTCCGCGCTACCAGTCTCCGTACTATTGGGCGGGCTTCGAATTGCAGGGGGACTGGCAATGAGCGACGCTGAAATTGGCCTCAGCCAGGAGGCGCTCGAGACCCTCCTGCAGACCTTGGACCCCGATCCCCAACACGCTGCGCGAGCCTACGAGAACCTGCGCCAGCGCTTGATCAAGCTCTTCACGTGGCGCCGGTGTACGTTCCCCGACGCGCTGGCCGACGACACCCTTGACCGGGTTGCCCGTCAACTAACGAGTGGTTTGGAGCTGCGCAGCCCAGATCCCTTCCACTACATCGCGGGGGTCGCCTATCGGGTGTTTCAAGAAACGGTGAGACGGGAAATTCGCGAGCGAAAGACCGCTCGAGAGGCCGCCGACCAAACACCTGCGCCTCGCCCCGAGGAGGTCGCGGACCAGGAACGAAATCTCACCTGCCTCGACCGCTGCCTCGATGCGCTAAAGGACGCCGATCGTTCCCTTCTGCTGCAATTCTACGAGGGAGAGCAGGGCACGAGGATCTCGGCTCGAAAGATGCTGGCTGCCCGGCTTGGGGTCACGCGCAACGCCCTGCGCATCCGTGCTTGCCGGCTACGAACGCGTCTTGAATCTTGCCTTCGTGAATGCCTTGCGAAGCAAGCCTAGTCCAAGAGATGAAATGAAATCACCACCAGCAACACCATCCAATAGAGCCAGTCGACAAACTGGCCCTGCCGGGCACCATCACCGGGCACGGTGAGACCACCATGAGCAACGACGTCAACCCCATCCACCCCAGTAGCCTTCGCGCTTTTGTCCTCGACCAGCTCGAGGCCGCGGCCCGCGAAACGATCGAGGCGCGCGTTCTGACCGACGAAGACCTCTTCGCCCAACTGCGCGAAACGGAAGACGATCTGGTCGACGCCTACGTTCGCGGCATGCTCGATCCGGCGACCCGCGATCGTCTCGAATCGACCCTCTTGGCTGCTCCCGACGGCAAGATGCGCTTGGCCGTCGCGCAGGACCTTCGCCAGCGCAGTGAGGCCCAGGCAACCCACGAGGACGAAGGCACCAAAGCGGCAGTCCCATCCTCACCAAGGCTCTGGCGCCTGGCAATCGCCGCGATGCTCCTGCTGGCCTGGTTCGCCGGCTGGCTTGGCATGAGGGCGGCCCGGCTGGGTGAGCAAGTCGATCAGTTGACGGAAGAGCGCATGGCATTGGCCACCGATCGCCAACAATGGGCGACCGAACGCGAGACCCTGACCCAAGCCGTCGAGGCCGCACAAGACCATGCCGAAAAGCTCGCCTCCGAAGTGACTTCCCGCGCCGCCGACATCGAGACACTGAGCGAACGGCTGCGCGCCCTGGCCGCCAACAGTACCGAACGCATCGCTAAGGCACCACTCACCGTCGCCTTGGCACTGGGCCTCGGCGTGCGCGGCCAGGGCGCACCGACGCTTGCCGTTCCCACGACCGCGACCACCATAAGCCTTCAGATCGATCTCGAGAGCGATGCTGTCTTTCAGCACTACCGCGCGGTCCTCAGCGGCAGCCGCGGTGTTCAGGTCTGGACCCAGGATGATCTCGATGCAACGACCAAGGCATGGGGCGCGCAAATCACCTTGAACGTCCCCGCGGAGGTGCTGCCCGCCGGCCGGTATGAGCTCGCCGTTCGCGGCCACGACGGTGCCGACACTCCCGAAGAGGTTGGATTCTATCCGTTCGCCATTGCCCGACGCTAAGCGTCGGTCCCTAGTAACCATCCGAAATTAGGAGAGCCCCATGCAAGTCAACAACGACACGGACGAAGATCTGGATATCGAGATCGAGAGCGGTCGCCCGGGAGCGGACCCCCAGAAGAAGCGCAAAGTAGTGGACAAGGGATGCTTCCTAAAAGCGCCACCTGGTTTCGGCCCGATCAACGCCGCCCGCATTTTCGAAACCGATACCGACCGGATCTGCTGGGAGCAGAAGTTCGACGGTGCCCACGACCTGGTTGTTCGCAATCCCTTCGTCGAGCTAACCCAGTAGCTCTTTGGCGGCCGCCGAACCCGGCGGCCGCCCACTTTCCGCCGTCACTCGCCACGACCTTGCCGCCTTCGAAGCAACCTCTTGCCAGCTTGCGCGTATTATCTCCTGTCCGTAGAGCAACACGCGCCCGGCACCTGCCCGCCTACTCGAATTCGGGACGCTGTGCTGGAAAACCAGGAGATGTTCATGAGAAGAGTCTTGTCGCCCAGGCTGAAGTACAGCCTGATGCTCGCGGTGGTGATCGCTACCGTGGTCTCCGCGACCGCCGGTGCCGCGCCGATTCCCGCGATCCACGCGCTCGAAGGCGTCCGCATCGTCGTCAGCCCGGGCCAGGTGATCGACGCCGGTACCGTGGTGATCCGCGACGGCATCATCGAAGCCGCTGGTGCGGATGTTGCCACCCCAGCCGATGCCAAAGTCCACAACCTCGAAGGCATGACCGTCTATCCCGGTCTCATCGACGCCTACAGCGTTGCCCCATGGCCGGATGAAGACGAGGACGCTGCGCCTCAGGGTACCCACGAGAACGCGCTGGTCCGTCCCGAGCGCGACATGGCTGTCCATGCGGTCCAGGAGAGCCGGTTCAAGAAACTGCGTGGCGCCGGCATCACGACCGCAGTGGTCGCACCGCAACCGGGTCTGTTGCGGGGCACCAGCGTACTCGTAAACCTGGGCGAAGGCTCGGCCCACGAGAACCTTCTGCGCACGGGGGTGGCCCAGAATGCGACGCTTCGCACCAGCGCCGAAGGCGGCTATCCCAACTCGCTGATGGGCGCGGAGGCCCTGTTCCGCCAAACCCTCCTCGACGCCCGCTGGTATGCCAAGGCGCAGGAAGCGTACGCGGCCAACGGCAGCCAAAAGCGTCCCGTCCACAATCGCGCGCTCGCCGCGCTCGGCGATGTCGCCATGGGCCAAGCGCCCATCATGCTCGAAACCGAAGACGTGCTCGGCACCTTGCGCTGGGCCCACTTGATCGATGAGTTCGGACTCGACGCGTGGCTGATCGGCAACGGCGAAGAATACAAACGGTTGGACGACATCGTCGCCCATGCGGCGGCCGCCAAGGCCGTGCACATCGTGCCGGTCGAGTTTCCCGACGCCCCCGATGTAGGCAGTGAAGGCAACGCCCTCGACGTCACGCTCGAAACACTTCGGCATTGGGACCGTGCCCCCGACAACCCGGCAAAGCTGCTCGCCGCGGGACTCACGGTCGCCTTCACCAGCCTCGGTTTGAACGATCCAGCCGACCTACACGATCATTTGGCCACCGCCATCGAGCGCGGTCTCGATCCCGACGCCGCGCTCGCCGCGTTCACCACGACACCCGCCAAGCTCCTGGGCATCAGCGACCGGGCAGGCACCGTCGAAGCCGGCAAAATGGCCAATCTGGTTATCGTCGAAGGTGACCTCTTTGCCGCCTCGACAAAGATCGCCACCGTCTGGGTCGACGGCCACCCGATCGAGGTTAAACCCAGCGAACCGGCATCGGTGGCACCCCAAGGCACTTGGGCCATCAAGATCGACGCCGGCCCCGGCGGCATCATGGAAGTCGAGTTGGAGATCAGTGGCGAAATCGATGACCTGAGCGGCACCGTCAGCGCACCCGGTGGCACGCTGCCCCTCTCCAGTGCCAACGTCTCCGGCACCACCCTTTCGGTCGAGCTCGACAGCACGCCACTCGGCATGCCGGGCACCATCAGCTTCAACCTCGATATCGAAGGCGACAGCGCCGAAGGCAAAGGTGACTCGCCACAGGGCCCGTTCACCCTCACCGCCAGCCGCACCAGCGGCCCGCCGGAGACCATCCGATGAGCAGATTCCTCGAGACCACTCCCTTCTTCGTAGGGGCAGGGCTTGCCCCCGCCCGTCTTCCCGTGGGACGGGAGGGTGCCAAGCCCGTACCTTCATTGTTGTCGACCGGCTTGATGATTCTCATACTTGCTGGTGCGACCTGCCTACCCGCCGAGGAAGACGATCAAACCGCGATGGTTCCCGCGGCCATGGGCGATCCAACCGCCTGGAACATCGAAGGCGCACCGGAGCAACCCGCCGCCGTCTTGGTACGCGGCGCCACCATTTGGACCAGCGGTGACGAAGGCACGATTGAAAATGCCGATCTGTTGATCGAGAACGGCACCATCAAGCGGGTCGGCACGGGACTCTCGGCGCCGGGTGGCGCCACGATCATCGACGGCACCGGCAAGCACGTCACAGCCGGATTGATCGACGCCCACAACCATTCCGCCATCGTTGGCTCGGTCAACGAGGGTTCGAACATCACCACCGCCGAGGTGCGGATCGAGAACCTGGTCAATGCCGAATCGATCAACGTCTATTGGCAGTTGGCCGGCGGTCTGACCACCGCCAACCTGCTGCACGGTTCGGCCAACGCCATCGACGGCCAGAACACGGTGATGAAAATGCGCTGGGGTGCCGCCCCACGCGACATGATCATGACCGAGGCCCCGGCGGGCATCAAGTTCGCCCTCGGCGAAAACCCCAAGCAAAGCAATTGGGGCGACAACGTAGAGCTGCGCTACCCACAAACACGCCAAGGCGTCGAGCAGGCGATCCGTGAACGCTTCATGGCCGCCGAGGACTACCGCAACCGGCCCCGCCTCCTGCGCACCGACGCGGTGCCGTTGCGCCGCGATCTCCAGCTCGACGCCATCGTCGAGATCATCGAAGGCAAGCGCCTGATCCACTCCCACTCCTATCGCGCCGACGAGATCATCATGCTCATGCGGCTGATGGAGCAATTCGGCGTGACCGTCGCCACCTTTCAGCATGTTCTCGAAGGCTACAAAGTGGCCGATGAGTTGGCTGCCCACGGTGCTGGCGCCTCGACCTTCAGCGACTGGTGGGCGTACAAATACGAAGTTGTTGATGCCATCCCCTACAACGGCGCGATCATGCACGATCGCGACGTCGTGGTGTCGTTTAACTCCGACGATGAGGAGCTTGCTCGGCGCTTGAATCTCGAAGCCGCGAAGGCCGTTCGGTACGGCGGCGTCTCCGAGGCCGAAGCCCTCGAGTTCGTCACCCTCAACCCAGCCAAGCAACTCGGCATCGACCGCTGGGTGGGCTCACTGGAAGCCGGCAAGCACGCCGATTTCGTGATCTGGAGCGAGCACCCGCTGTCCACGTACGCACGGGTTGACCAGACCTGGGTCGACGGCCGGAAGTACTTCGATCGCGAAGCCGACGTCGCAGGCCGCGCAACCCGCGCCGCCGAACGACAGGCCCTGCTCGAGAGGATTCGCGCGCAAAGCGCGGCTGACGAGGAAAGCGCAGACGAGGCGGGCGAAACGAGCGAGGGTGAGGCGGAAGTCGCCGAGACCCCCGACCCACCGCTGAGCTACCGCCTGTGGGAGCACAACTACGACGCCTATTGTTTGACCCACGATCACAAGCACGGCCTCGCTGGCCATGCGGCCGAGGAGAGTCACCGATGAAGGCCCTTGTTCATTCTCTGCTCGCGGTCGCCATGACCGTGACCCTGGTTTCAGCGGCAGCCGCCGAAACCGTCGTCCTGCGGGGCGCTACCGTGCACCCGGTCAGCGGGCCACCCATCGCGGACGCCACCGTGCTCGTCGATAACGGCATCATCGCCGCGGTCGGTCGTGACCTCGACGCGCCAGCCGATGCCACCGTCGTCGACCTCACCGGCCTGCACCTCTACCCCGGCTTCATTCACGCCGACTCGCGTCTCGGCATCACCGAGGTCAGCAGCGTGCGCGGCACGCGCGACACCGACGAGACGGGCAACAACAATGCCGATCTACGGGTCGAAGTCGCCTGGAACGCCGATTCCCTGCTGCTCCCGCCCGCTGCCTGGGGCGGCGTGTTGTCCGCCCACACCGTACCCGGCGGCGGCGCCTTCGCCGGCACGTCGGCGGTCATGCGCCTGGACGGCTGGAATTGGGAAGACAGCACCGTCGCGGGTCAGGTCGGCATGCACGTCAACTACCCCGCCGCCGCGGAAGGCGATGACGACGACAGCGACGCCAGCGAGGCACGCGCCAAATCGCTGAAGGTCCTCAACGAAGTCTTGGACAACGCCCGCGCGTACCAAAAAGCGCGCACCGCTGGCAGCGCGGAATTCAACAGCAAGCTCGAAGGCATGCTGCCGGTGCTCGACGGCACCACCCCATTGTTCTTGCACGCGGAAAAGAAGGCACAAATCGAGAGTGCACTGGAATGGGCCGCCGAGCAAGCGGTCGACAACATCGTGCTGGTCACCGGTGCGGACGTCCAGTACGTGGTCGAGCGGCTCAAGGAAGAAGACGTGGCGGTCATCCTCGACGGTGTGCTCGAAGTGCCCAACCGACGCTGGGAGCCCTACGACACAAAGTACACGACGCCCAAGATTCTGCATGAGGCCGGTATTCGGTTCTGCATCAACGGTGAAAGCGGTAACTTCAACGCCGCCCACGCCCGCAACCTGCCTTTCCACGCCGGCACGGCAGCGGCCTACGGCCTACCGAAAGACGTCGCCCTGCGCAGCGTCACCCTGTCTACCGCCGAGATCCTCGGCGTTGCCGACCAGCTGGGCTCCATCGAACCCGGCAAAGAAGCCACCTTCTTCGCCGCCACCGGCGATCCGTTGGAGGTCATGACCAAAATCGAGCGCGTATGGATCCAAGGTCGTGAGCTCGATCGGAACGACGACCACCAATGGCGGCTGTACCAGAAGTACAGCAACCGGCCCGCACCCGCTGGCAAGTAAGAACCTGTCGGTACCGCTTGTTCGAACGCCCGTCGACTTTGGGGTCGGCGGGCGTTGCTGTTCCTGCTCGTATGCGCACTCAGACGGATTCAATCCGGTGCGTCGCGATACGGTGCGATCCTCGTTTCTCGAGCAGTGTGCACGACATCGATCACATAGACCGTCGAGGAAGGTTCGTCGACGACGTAGAACACCCGATAAGGTGAAACGAGCTTGGCGTGGATCGGTCTGCCACCACGAACCGTCCAAACTCCGAAGGCTCTCGGAAGCACCTCGAGTTGTTGAACGCCATCGTGCATCGCCCTGAGCCAACGGATGGCACGGTCGCAGCCCGACTGCTCTTCGATGAAGCGGGCGGCCTCGTCGAGGGCGGTGAGGGCTACCGGATCGTAACGAACGACGTAGTCGTCCTTCACAGCTTCAAGCCACGTCCCGACGCGACCTGCTCAATCGCCTTTCTCGCCTCGATACCTCTCTCTCCGGAATCAAATCGCTCGATCGCCTGATCCCACAACGCGCCACGCTCGAGCGCTATCTCCATGGCGTCGTAGGTCTCCGGACTCATCACCACCATCGCCGCCTCACCATTCTGGGTGATCGTCTCCACCCTGCCTTTCGCGATGCGCCGAAGATGGTCTCCGGTGTTTTGACGAAAATGGCTGAGCGGGTAGGTATCCTGGGTGCGGTGTCTCATCCAGCCTCCGTATCGAGTTCATACTGAATTCAGTATGCCACACCGTGCCGTTAGGAGCTTGTGGTTCCTGGAAAGGTCGCTTTGGCTCGAGACGACAACCACGCTGTGTCGGAGTGCAGCCACCGACCGGTCGGTGGCTGCCGACAAACAGTCACACAGCGGTCGGCCTACGCCCGTCGGCCCCTCGGTAGACGGGCGTTTTGGGATTCGAGAACCGCCGAGCGTCGATCAAGCGGCGGGACGCATGTAGTCAATACCGCCATGGACGAAGCGCTTTAAGTCATCCCAAGACACGGCGTCGGAGGGTTCGATTTCGAGAGCACCACGCAGCGGCAGCAGGGCACCAAAGCGAAGCGCCTCCCGCGTCGCATTCGCGCGATCCAGAACCAGGGCTCCGGCAAACGCCCGCTCGCCATCGTCCATGCTGATCGCTCCCGAGCCGATTCGGCGCAACACCTGCACCGCATTGGGGCACACAATCCGGTGTTCAAGAAGCTTCTCGCTTCCCGAGGCCTTGGCCTCGTCGAGATACTTCAGTATTCCGCGCAACGCCCTCGTCATGCCCTTCGAAGTCACTGCATCGGCCTTGGCCATCGTGTTGGAAATGCTCATCACTTTCTCCCTTGTCTTGGTTGATCGGGCCTCTCTCGGTGGGGTATTGATCCGGAAGGGGAGAAAGTGTTTAGGGCCCCCACCACATCCGGCAGCTGCCGCCAGATATTGCGGTAACACCAGTGCCGAGTCCCTGCATATCGTGTCGATTGGTCGGTGAATTCCGATTTATCCACGGAATCTGAACAACTGATCTTCAGATTTCGTGGATGGCGGCGCCGTGCGGGCCGAAGCTGAAGACAAATGGTCCGTTTCAGCTCAGAATCTCGCTATTGGTAGGTGTATGCCAATTCATGAAACGCTAATGCCGTGAGCGACAAGCCCTTCTACGGCCACTCGGCACCACGATTTGAAGATTGGGAGCCGCTTGCTCTTCATATCCGCAGGGTGGCAAGTCGTGCACGTGCGAACGCTTCGGCGTTCGGCGCTGAGGATGAGGCCCACCTCATAGCTCTCCTCCACGACCTTGGAAAGTACTCGAACCTCTTCACCAAGCGCTTGCACGGCGAAGCCAGCGGCCTCGATCATTGGTCGATCGGCGCCTGGGCGGCGTGGGAGCACCTCGGCAGGAACGGGGCAGCCGCTGCCTTGGCAATCGAGGGTCACCACATCGGGCTCCAGAACGGCTTCACTCTCCCCAGCACAACGACGAGAATCAATCCCGACAAACTCCGTGCTGGACCACGGAGCGGCGGAATCTGGACCGAAACCGACGCCGACCGTGCACTGACTCACCTGATTGATGATGGCTTCTCGCTGCCCTTCGTCGAGCAGTCCTTCGTCCCACTGTATGTGCACCGAGTGCGTTCGATGCTCACCACCCGGCTCTTGTTCTCGGCGCTCGTGGACGCCGACTTCATCGCCACCAGCGAGCATTTCTGCCAGGTCGAAGGTCGCCCGTTCGAACGAACGGCCAGCGAGATGCTCGATGCCGCCCGGGCGCTTGATGTCGTGCATGACCACATCGAGCGGATCGCAGCCACCAGCAAGGCGGCGGCCCACGTCGACAGCCTGCGCAACGATTTGCTCCGCGACTGCCTCGCATCCGCCGACCGCGACCCTGGCCTCTTTACCCTGACCGCGCCCACCGGCACCGGTAAGACCTTGGCCATGCTCGCCTTCGCACTGCGCCATGCCAAGAAACACGGGATGCGGCGGGTGATCTTCGCCATCCCCTACCTGAGTATTTTGGAACAAACGGCAAGGGTCTACCGAGAGCTGTTCGAGCCCGAATTCGGCGACCACTTCGTGCTCGAACATCACAGCCTCGCCAATCGCGCCACCAAGTCGAGCGACCGTGACGACGTGGACGAGCAAACCGCGGCCGACGCTCGCGCGCGTCTCCTCACCGAGAACTGGGATGCGCCCATCGTGCTCACCACCAACGTCCAGCTACTGGAATCGCTTTTCGCCCATCGGCCCTCACGGTGCCGCAAACTGCACAATGTAGCAGGCAGCGTCATCCTCTTCGATGAAGCGCAGAGCCTCCCGCTCGAGCTTGCCCTGCCGACACTCGGCGCACTACGCAGCCTAACCGAGGACGCGGGCTGCTCGGTGGTGTTCGCCACGGCCACCCAACCGGCCTTCACCCACCTCGACGAGGCCGTGAAACGCTATCCCCAACTCGATCGAGAACCACACCCTGGCTCGCTCGGGTGGCAGCCACGCGAAATCGTCTCAGCGATGCCGGCGATGTTCCGGGCCGCAAAACGCGTCGTCGTCGATTGGCTTCCCGGCAAGCTGACGTGGGATGCGCTCGCCGAGCGCATTTTCGAGGACGGCACGCAGGCACTGGTCGTGCTCAACCTCAAACGTCATGCCATGGCGCTTTTCGAAACACTCGAAGCCCGCAACGTAGAAGGTCTCTTCCACCTCTCGACCAACCTGTGCCCGCTCCACCGGGTCGCCGTGCTCAAGGCCGCTCAGGCACGGTTGGATCGCGATGAACCATGCATCCTGATCTCGACCCAGTGCATCGAAGCCGGGGTCGATATCGACTTCCCACGGGTCTACCGTGCACTCGGCCCCCTCGACGCCATCGCTCAGGCTGCCGGACGCTGCAACCGCAACGGACTCGGCGAGGCCGACGGCATGGTCGTGGTCTTTCGACCCGATTCCGAGGGGAAGCCGTATCCACCGGGCATCTACGCGACAGCATCCAACGTCACCGCGTCGCAGCTCAACGAGCACGGCTCCTTGGATATCAACGACCCCGCGACCTTCACCCGCTACTTCGAGGCGCTCTACAACCTGATCGGCATCACAGACGCCGATGACAGCGACGATCTAGCCGACGCCATCTACAACTTGCGCTACCCCGAGGTCGCCAAGCGCTATCGGGTGATCAAACAAGACACCGTGCAGGTCGTCGTGCCCTTCGACACCAAACACTTTGCAAAGCTGCGGGCCCGTCTCAATCGCGTCGGCCATCTCGACCGCAAGTGGATCAGCATGGCACGCCCACTCGCCGTCGGCCTCCAAAGGCCGAAGCCAGAGAAGTGGCCAGCAGGACTCGAGGGCGTACCGATCCGTCACAACGCCGTCGCGGATGACTGGTTCCTGCTTGTCAATCCCGATGAGTACCACCAGGATCTCGGCCTGCAACTCAGGAGCAACCTATGGATCGCATGACCTATTCCCAAGGAGGACCGCAGCGCGTGTACCAACACTGTCTCGACGTTTGGGGCGAATTCGCCTGTTTCAGCCGGCCGGAAGCCAAAATCGAAAGATATTCCTATCCAACAATCACGCCTTCCGCGGCGCGCGGCGTGTTCGATTCCATTTATGTGAAACCTCGCCATTTCCGCTGGCAAATCGACCGCATCGCGCTGCTGCGGGCACCGGCCTTCATTGCCTTACGGCGCAACGAGGTCAAGGACAAGGTCAACGTCCGATCCGTCACGGCTTGGCGAACGGGCAAGCGTGAGCCGGAGCCGCTGATCGCCGACGGCGATCGCGACCAGCTCGGCACCGACACCAAAGGCCGCACCCAACGCCAGACCATGGCCCTGCGCCAACCGCACTATCGCATTTGGGCGCATATCGTCCCGTGGCCCGGACACGAAAGACAGCGTGCCGCCTTCGATGGCCAGTTCACCCGCCGGGCCAAGCACGGCAAGTGCGTTTGGCAACCGTACCTCGGCTGTCGCGAGTTTCCCGCGTTCTTCGAGTTGGTACCGCTCGACGCGCCCGCTGTCGACTTTGCCAACGTCAATCTCGACATCGGCTACATGCTCTACGATGTCTTCGATCTCTCTCGCCCAGGGACAAAGCACGACAAGCCCGCAATCAGCCTCTTCCCCGCCAAGATCGAAAAGGGCGTGCTCGAGGTGCCACCATTCAACGATCCGGCTGTGCATCGCGTCGCCGAGGTGGCGTAGTGCTGCACCAACTCGCGCGCTACGCCGATCAAGCGAACCTCGTCACCGAACCCGGCTTCACGGCCAAGGACGTTCGCTGGGGAATCGCTTGCGACGCCAGGGGCCGACCGACCGGACTGATCGATCTCGCCGGAGCCAAGAAAGGAAACAAGGGCCGACGGTTCAAAGCCGTCCCGCACCTGACGCTGCCCGAAATGAAACGCGGCGGCAGCGGTACCCGCCACTTCTTGGTGGACGCGCTCCAGGTCGTGCTCGGGGTGGGTGCCGACGATGATCCCAAGATCGCTGCCAAGCATTCCTATTTCGTAAGCCAGTTAGGCGAAGCCGCCGGGGCCCTACCAGTGCTCGGCGGGATTGCTCAGCACCTTGCCGAGCCCCATATTCTCGCCAACCTTCGGGAACAGGCCCGAGAACAAAAGGCCAAGCCCACCGAAAACGCCACATTCGCGATCGACGGCGAATTCCTCGCGGAAAGCGCCGAGTGGCACGACTGGTGGCGATCGTTCCGCGCCACTCTCAACCCCAAGCCCGAGGCTGCCGACGACGGTGATCGCCGCATGATCAGCCTCATGTCGGGCAGGCCTGTCGTCCCGGTACGGACCCAGAACAAAGTCAAAGGGCTGGCCAGCGTGGGCGGCCAGCCCTCGGGCGACGTGCTCGCCAGCTTCAAACAAGACGCCTTCCGATCGTTTGGGCTTGTCCAGGCCGAGAACGCTGCCGTATCGGCCACCGAGGCGGTTCGCTATCCAGCCGCGCTGAGCCACATGATTCGCAACCAGAGCAAGCGTTTCAAGAACATCATCGTCGCCTATTGGTATGACTTCGAAGCCGAGATCGACCCGATGGACACGCTCGAGGGATACGAGAAAGAGGAGGAGCTTCGAGTCGCCCTTGCCGCGGTTCGAGACTTCCTCGAATGCCTTCAGCGAGGAACCCCGGAGGCCTCTCACCTCGAACGAAACTACTGCGCCTACACCCTCTCGGGAGCCGCGGGCCGCGTGATGGTGCGCGATGTCATGACAGGCCCATTCGCTGTTTTGGCTCGCAATGTTCTTGCTTGGTTCGAAGATCTCGACATTATTCATCGCAACGGCGCACGGCCAGCCCCTCCTCCCAAGTTCTTCGCCGTCCTTGCCGCGTGCGTACGCGACCTCAATGACCTATCAGCGCCATCCGAGACCGCACTCTGGCGTTCCGCACTGGCAAACACTCCAATTCCTCACGACGCCCATACCAACGCGCTCGCTCGGGCACATATGGATGTCGTCGCCGACCGCGCGCCGCGCCATGCTCGCTTCGGCCTGATTAAGGCCGCGCTCAATCGGTACTTCAAGGACCTCGATACCAAACTACTGATCAAAAAGAGGTATGCCACCGTGTCCAAGGCTCTCGACGAAAACCACACAAGCGACGCTTACCACAGCGGCCGGCTAATGGCCGTACTCGCCAATCTGCAATACAGCGCCTTGGGTGACGTGGGTGCTGGAGTCATTCAGCGCTACTACGCCTCGGCCTGCGCTTCACCTGCGCTGGTGCTGGGCCGCCTGGTTCGCAACAGCCAATTCCATCTCAACAAGCTCGATATCGCGCTCCGCATCTGGTACGAAAAGAAAATCGGCGACATTCTCAGTCACGTTGAAGGCCAGTTCCCCGACAATCTCGACCTCTACCAACAGAGCCTGTTCGCGCTGGGCTATTACCACCAGCAGGCCTTCGATCGCACCAAGAAGACGAAGATCCAAACCACATCGACCACTGATCCCAGCAACGCGCCCGCCGCCGAGGAGAACAATTGATGCCCACGCCCATCCAAAACCGTTATGAAATCGCCTTCTTCTTCGACTGCACCAACGGCAACCCCAACGGAGACCCCGACATGGGCAATGCACCGCGCATCGACCCTCAAGACCTGCATGGTCTGGTGTCGGACGTCGCGGTGAAGCGTCGCGTGCGGAACTATGTCCACCTGGCACGCGACAACCAAATGCCCAACGCCATCTTCATCGAGCACGGCATCAACCTCAACCGTCCCATCGCCCGCGCCCATGAGGAAACGAATGGACTGCCCGAGAAGGGCAAGGCATCCAAAGACAAAGTACGCCAGGCACGCGACTGGATGTGCGCCAACTTCTACGACGTCCGCACCTTCGGCGCCGTGATGTCGACAGGTGCCAATGCTGGCCAAGTGCGCGGACCGGTGCAAGTGGCGTTCTCGCGTTCGATCGACCCGGTGCTACCACTCGACCTTTCGATCACCCGTGGCGCCGTCGCCGACAAGGTCAAAGGCTCCGAGTCGAGCGAAGCGCTGAAGAAGTGGGAAGACGAGCAGCCTGAGGACAAGCTACGGACGATGGGTCGCAAGTCGCTTATCCCCTACGGACTCTTTGCCGGTCAGGCGTTCGTCAGCGCGCACCTAGCCGAGCAGACCGGGTTCGGCGACGAGGATCTGGCGCTCTTCCTCGAAGCACTCACGAATATGTACGAGCACGATCGCTCGGCTAGCAAGGGACTCATGAGCATGCGCAAGATCGTCGTGTTCAAGCACGTGGGCACCGATACGAACGAAGAACAACGCGGACGTCAAGCCAAGCTCGGTTGCGCCCCCGCCCACAAGCTGTTCGACCTCATCGACGTCAAACGGATCAACGACGAGAAAGCTCCACGCCGCTTCGAAGACTACGCCTTCACGATCAACCACGACGGCCTCCCAGCGGGCGTCGAGATCGACGAGGTGCTTTGACGCTTGGCGCAATGTACACCGAAGACGACCTGCTGCCGCTTTCGGCGCTCCAACACTTGCTGTTCTGCGAGCGCCAATGCGCGCTCATCCACCTCGAGCGACAGTGGGCCGACAACGAGTTGACCGTCTCGGGAACCGATCTCCACAAGCGGGTCGACGAGGTGGGCCTCAACGACCAACGCGGCGATGTACGCATTTGCCGTGGCCTCGCGCTGCACTGCCTGCGCTTGGGAATCGTCGGCCGGGCCGATGTCGTCGAATTTCACCGCGCTACGCCCGAGGACGGGCCGCCTGGCACTTCAATCCATGGGCTCGATGGATTCTGGCGCCCATTTCCCGTGGAGTACAAGCGCGGTCGCCCCAAGCGCGGTCCCTACGACAGGGTACAACTCTGTGCGCAAGCGCTGTGCCTGGAAGAGATGCTCAACGTGGCGATCCCGGCGGGGGCGCTATACTACGGCGAGCGCCGACGCCGGACCGACATCGACTTCGATACCGCAATACGCGCACAGACAGAAGAGGCGGCAAACCGGCTGCGGTTGCTGATGAAGAGCGGCGTGACGCCCAGGGCTGAACGTCAGCCCAAGTGCCGGCGCTGCTCGCTCCAGACGATCTGCGTGCCCAACGCCATGACCGGAGATCGCTCCGGTGAGGCCTACCTGGCGGCGGCATTGCGTGCCGCCACCACCGAGAAACTGTGAAGACCCATCTCAATACGCTCTTCATCACCACGCAAGGTGCCTACCTCGCTCGCGAAGGCGAGACCATCATCGTACGCGTGGAGAAAGAAACCAAGCTACGCGTGCCAATTCACATGCTGGCCGGCATCGTGTGCTTCGGTCGCGTCGGCGCCAGTCCGGCACTCATGGGCTTGTGCGGCGAACGCGGCATTGGCCTCTCATTTCTCTCCATCAACGGCCGCTTCCTCGCCCGCGTCCAGGGGCCGATCAACGGCAACGTTCTGCTGAGGCGCGCCCAATATCGTAGTGCCGACGACTCCAAAGCCTCGGCCGCGCTGGCCCGCGGTATCGTCGCAGGCAAACTGCTCAATGCCCGCACGGTCTTGGTTCGCGCCCGAAGAAAGCAGGCTGGAGGGCCAGGTCATGACGCCCTCACGCACGCGTGTGTGCGACTGCGGGATCTCATCAACACCGTGGGGTCCTGCACGAGTGTCGACATAGCCCGCGGTCACGAGGGTGAGGCGGCACGGCACTACTTTGGTGTTTTCGACCACCTCGTACACAGCGACGATGATCGTCTCCGCTTCGAACGTCGGAGTCGCCGCCCCCCGCGCAATCCCGTCAACGCCCTTCTTTCTTTCCTCTACACGCTGTTGGTGCATGACGTGACCAGCGCTATCGAAGGCGTGGGACTCGATCCTGCCGTTGGCTTTCTGCATCGAGAACGCCCTGGCCGGCCAAGCTTGGCACTCGACCTGATGGAGGAATTGCGCCCTGTACTCGCCGATCGCGTCGCGCTATCACTCCTGAACCGCAAGCAGCTCCAGGCGAAAGACTTCATCATCAGCGAAACCGGCGCTGTAGCCATGAGTGACGGTGCCCGAAAGATCGTGTTGGGGACATATCAGAAGCGCAAGCAGACAGACCTCCGACACCCATTCCTCGACGAGATAACAACCCTGGGTCTTGTTCCTCACCTCCAGGCACGCCTCCTTGCCCGTCATTTGCGCGGCGATCTCGACGCCTACCCGCCCTTCCTCGCCAAGTAGCTACCCGGAGACCGCATGCTCGTGCTCGTTACCTACGACGTTTCCACCAAGACCCCTGAAGGGCGGCGCCGCCTGCGCCAGGTCGCCAAGGCATGCCAGAACTACGGCCAGCGAGTCCAGGGCTCGGTTTTCGAATGCATCGTAGACCCTGAACAGCTCACACGGTTGAAGATCGCCCTCATGCGCATCTTCGATGCCGACGAAGACAGCATTCGGCTTTACCATCTCGGCAAGAACTGGAGACATCGAGTCGAGCACCTTGGCGCGAAGCCATCCATCGATCTCGAAGGACCACTGATCTTTTAGTGATGCAGCATTCAGCGCGAACCCCAAGCGACCATGAAAACCCCGGGAGGTTCGCGATTCTCCCAACCCATTCAGAATCAATGCTTTGTGGGAGCCAACCGCCGAGTCAGCCAGCTCGATGAGTCTGGAAAAGAGAGGTTCGCGAAAACCGGCCTGTAACCTCTGGCAGCAAAGACGTTAGTATAGCCGCCGTCGCCTCCCGTGCGGAGGCGCGGATTGAAACGCTTCGGGCTCGAGCAGGAGCACCAGGTCCTCGGTCGCCTCCCGTGCGGAGGCGCGGATTGAAACTTCTTAGACAAGGCCCCAACGAGGACAGGCAAACCGTCGCCTCCCGTGCGGAGGCGCGGATTGAAACGAAGACCACGCCGCCCGGCAAAGGGAACCACCCATGTCGCCTCCCGTGCGGAGGCGCGGATTGAAACCCGACGGCAGGTGTAGCGGGGCCATGCTCGGAATCGTCGCCTCCCGTGCGGAGGCGCGGATTGAAACTGTATAGTGCCTCAACATGAGCAACCGGTTCATTGACGTCGCCTCCCGTGCGGAGGCGCGGATTGAAACAATCTCCGCCGTTAGCTCTACTTTGCCCTCATTGTCGCCTCCCGTGCGGAGGCGCGGATTGAAACATTAGGGCTCCGTGGTTGGCAGTCGCTGGAGACAGGTCGCCTCCCGTGCGGAGGCGCGGATTGAAACCTTAAGATCAGCTCTGTCCGTGTCTTTGCTAGATCGTCGCCTCCCGTGCGGAGGCGCGGATTGAAACCTGGCCCGCTTGGGCCCCGAAGTGTTTGAACCCAGGTCGCCTCCCGTGCGGAGGCGCGGATTGAAACTTGCGGCGACTCGGGCTGACTTTCGACGAGGTTAAGTCGCCTCCCGTGCGGAGGCGCGGATTGAAACCTGAAACCCAATAAGGCTGTAAGAAAGGCCCTTGCTGTCGCCTCCCGTGCGGAGGCGCGGATTGAAACCACTGCGCCTGTCTGACCGCTCACGGTCGCCTCGTGTCGCCTCCCGTGCGGAGGCGCGGATTGAAACGTGGCGCTGGGCCGTGGTCCCTGTTTCGGCGCACCAGTCGCCTCCCGTGCGGAGGCGCGGATTGAAACCGCAGGTCACCGACGTCGCCGCGTTGCTGGCTACCGTCGCCTCCCGTGCGGAGGCGCGGATTGAAACCAGGCGAGGACTGGGAAACAGTTCAACGCGCCGGCGTCGCCTCCCGTGCGGAGGCGCGGATTGAAACAGCCATGGATTTGCATCACGGCAGTACTCCATCTCGTCGCCTCCCGTGCGGAGGCGCGGATTGAAACAGGCGCGCGATCGCCTCTTCTGTCTTCGCTCGAAGGGTCGCCTCCCGTGCGGAGGCGCGGATTGAAACCGGACGAGTCGCCTCCCGTGCGGAGGCGCGGATTGAAACCATGGGGCACCTTTGAACAGTCCGATCGACGCGCGTCGCCTCCCGTGCGGAGGCGCGGATTGAAACATGATCACCTCTGCCGCTTTGACCATGAACGCCGGGTCGCCTCCCGTGCGGAGGCGCGGATTGAAACATGATCACCTCTGCCGCTTTGACCATGAACGCCGGTCGCCTCCCGTGCGGAGGCGCGGATTGAAACCTGATCTCCAAGAGTGCGAGCCGGTTGAGTAGAGGTCGCCTCCCGTGCGGAGGCGCGGATTGAAACAAATCCATGCTCGTCAGGATGGCAAGGCTGGCGCGTCGCCTCCCGTGCGGAGGCGCGGATTGAAACCACATCAGGGACGGCTCGAGCACGGTGCTCGCGTGTCGCCTCCCGTGCGGAGGCGCGGATTGAAACGTACAGACAACCGGATCGGCGGCAGAGTACGTCGTCGCCTCCCGTGCGGAGGCGCGGATTGAAACTTATCTACTACCACTATTGCACCAGACATGAGCCGTCGCCTCCCGTGCGGAGGCGCGGATTGAAACACTTCCGCGCCCGTGGTTTTCACCTGGACAGGGAGTCGCCTCCCGTGCGGAGGCGCGGATTGAAACTCGATCTAGAGTGTCGCTCCAGTCGGTGATGCCGTCGTCGCCTCCCGTGCGGAGGCGCGGATTGAAACGATGCCTGGGCGCGGGCCGCGCCGAAGTCCAGGCCGTCGCCTCCCGTGCGGAGGCGCGGATTGAAACGAAAACGTGGTGGGCGCGAAGGCCGTTTCCTGGAAGTCGCCTCCCGTGCGGAGGCGCGGATTGAAACAAAGTACGCCTGGTTCCCGGTCCCGACGGTTGGAGTCGCCTCCCGTGCGGAGGCGCGGATTGAAACACCCTCCCGGCAGGGGGTCGGCCATCGCTCGACATGTCGCCTCCCGTGCGGAGGCGCGGATTGAAACCTGCTATCGATAAGCTCGAGGAGGCGATCGACCCCGTCGCCTCCCGTGCGGAGGCGCGGATTGAAACTGTCGGGACTTGGCGACCGGCGGCGCTCGGCGATCGTCGCCTCCCGTGCGGAGGCGCGGATTGAAACCGCCGCGATATGAGGCCACGGCGACGTCGTACTCGTCGCCTCCCGTGCGGAGGCGCGGATTGAAACTCCCACGTGGACGGGCGTGGCATCAACAGCACTTGTCGCCTCCCGTGCGGAGGCGCGGATTGAAACAAACACCACTGTGTGTACGCTCGCGGGCTCCGAGTCGCCTCCCGTGCGGAGGCGCGGATTGAAACCGGCAGGTCCGCACGCTTGAGGCGCTCGCCCGTCGTCGCCTCCCGTGCGGAGGCGCGGATTGAAACGTCGATGGCGTCGAGCCAGCCAAGGCCGCTGTCGTGGCGTCGCCTCCCGTGCGGAGGCGCGGATTGAAACGGTATCGCCCACGCGGACCGAAGCGCCTTGATTCGTCGCCTCCCGTGCGGAGGCGCGGATTGAAACGGCGAGACGTTCCCGTTTGAGCCCGCGTGTCCGCGTCGCCTCCCGTGCGGAGGCGCGGATTGAAACCGTGTCGTCCCGTGTGCGCCCGGAGCGTTCCGCCGTGTCGCCTCCCGTGCGGAGGCGCGGATTGAAACACCCAGGACTGGCGCTCCTCAGCTACGTCGACGAGGTCGCCTCCCGTGCGGAGGCGCGGATTGAAACTAGATAGAGCATTCCGCCCTGTAGCGCCGAGACGCCGTCGCCTCCCGTGCGGAGGCGCGGATTGAAACCTTTTCGCCAACGGCTCCAGCATCGTTGGCGCCACGTCGCCTCCCGTGCGGAGGCGCGGATTGAAACCATGGCTGAACGACCTCGTCCGATGGTTCGGGAAGCGTCGCCTCCCGTGCGGAGGCGCGGATTGAAACCTGCTCGGCCTGTTCCAGCGCATGGGTCCGGACTGTCGCCTCCCGTGCGGAGGCGCGGATTGAAACCAGTCCGTAGCGGCACCGCCCAGCGACGAGATACGTCGCCTCCCGTGCGGAGGCGCGGATTGAAACTTGGACTTGCGGCGCGTCTCGGCGTACTCCCGCGCGTCGCCTCCCGTGCGGAGGCGCGGATTGAAACTCGAAAGTGTGGGCATCCACCGTGCCGAAGCCGAGTCGCCTCCCGTGCGGAGGCGCGGATTGAAACTCGAAGTCCCGTTCAGCTCGGTGCCGGGCCAACCGTCGCCTCCCGTGCGGAGGCGCGGATTGAAACTTTACGGCCCGAGCGTGGCGTACCAGGCGTGGCCGCGTCGCCTCCCGTGCGGAGGCGCGGATTGAAACTGCCGCAGCTCACGGCCGCTCTTGAGGATGCGTTGTCGCCTCCCGTGCGGAGGCGCGGATTGAAACGAGTTCGTCTCATCCGACCAATCCAACCAGCGGAGCGTCGCCTCCCGTGCGGAGGCGCGGATTGAAACTCTCGGTCTGGGTACCCGACGAGGGCGGCGCGTAGTCGCCTCCCGTGCGGAGGCGCGGATTGAAACCCAAAGAGAACCGCAACAGTCCCGAGGCTTTGCAGTCGCCTCCCGTGCGGAGGCGCGGATTGAAACTTGGGCCTATCGGTGCCAGTCCTAAGCGGCAATGGTCGCCTCCCGTGCGGAGGCGCGGATTGAAACAAATTCGAGCTCGTCAGCATGGCAAGGCTGGCGCGGTCGCCTCCCGTGCGGAGGCGCGGATTGAAACCCGTTGGCATCTTCGACCTCGAAACGATCGCCGAGTCGCCTCCCGTGCGGAGGCGCGGATTGAAACCTCGCTCTACCGTCGGGACAGAGGAAGATACTGTGTCGCCTCCCGTGCGGAGGCGCGGATTGAAACCTACAGCCATCGGCCACACATCGGACAGTACTTCGTCGCCTCCCGTGCGGAGGCGCGGATTGAAACTCCCTGTGGAGATGCGGATACAAACGGGTGGCGGGTCGCCTCCCGTGCGGAGGCGCGGATTGAAACAAAACCAGACCACGGTCGATCCCTGGCCATCTTGAGGTCGCCTCCCGTGCGGAGGCGCGGATTGAAACTTTTGTCATCGTTGGTGTCCCGCCCAAATCCCATGTCGCCTCCCGTGCGGAGGCGCGGATTGAAACAAACATCTCGTCAGGCTCGTACCAACGAAGCTCCTGTCGCCTCCCGTGCGGAGGCGCGGATTGAAACGAGAATGATCCCGCCATCAAACCCGGCATTCAGGGCGTCGCCTCCCGTGCGGAGGCGCGGATTGAAACAGATTGTGGCCAGCCAGATTCTCGACTGCTACGAGTCGCCTCCCGTGCGGAGGCGCGGATTGAAACCGTCCACCGCTGCGTCCCATCCAGCACTGCACATACGTCGCCTCCCGTGCGGAGGCGCGGATTGAAACTTCCCAACGTCGGCGACGATAAGGGCGATCGGCGGTCGCCTCCCGTGCGGAGGCGCGGATTGAAACTTGGGCCTATCGGTGCCAGTCCTAAGCGGCAATGGTCGCCTCCCGTGCGGAGGCGCGGATTGAAACAATGTGCGATTGGTGGGGTTGTGTGCGCCGAAATCGTCGCCTCCCGTGCGGAGGCGCGGATTGAAACGAGTACGCCCGCAGGCGTGTATACGCGGGCGTCGGTCGCCTCCCGTGCGGAGGCGCGGATTGAAACATGATCGCCCGCCACTTGCGGCGGTACCGGCGGCGTCGCCTCCCGTGCGGAGGCGCGGATTGAAACGTATTTTCGGTGTGGGTCATGGCTGTCTCTCCGTGTCGCCTCCCGTGCGGAGGCGCGGATTGAAACGGACGGTGATGCCCGACACGATGGCGGCCGCGTCGTCGCCTCCCGTGCGGAGGCGCGGATTGAAACCGATCGACCACCGTTACCAGGCGCGCGCCTTCGCGTCGCCTCCCGTGCGGAGGCGCGGATTGAAACACGCAGCCCCTGCGGATCGAGATGTGACAGCGAGCGTCGCCTCCCGTGCGGAGGCGCGGATTGAAACTTCGAAGAGCTGTACGCCACGATCATGTAGGCCGTCGCCTCCCGTGCGGAGGCGCGGATTGAAACCACGTGAAACGTGCCCAACCCGACACCCCAGCCGAGTCGCCTCCCGTGCGGAGGCGCGGATTGAAACGGAGTCTCCGGAGTGCATCGCGTGTGGTCAGAACGTCGCCTCCCGTGCGGAGGCGCGGATTGAAACTCGGCCGACATGCGACCGCAGAAGCTGTGCCTCGTCACCTCCCGTGCGGAGGCGCGGATTGAAACGTCCGGTTCGCTCGCTGCCGGTGCGGTTGACCTTGTCGCCTCCCGTGCGGAGGCGCGGATTGAAACCATTCCCGACGGCCAAGATCGCGCTCACTCTCAAGTCGGCTCCCGTGCGGAGGCGCGGATTGAAACGATCTGGAAACGGCAACGCCTACCGATGCGCTCTGGTCGCCTCCCGTGCGGAGGCGCGGATTGAAACTTCACGACCTGCAACAAGGGACCCATCAATGCATCGTCGCCTCCCGTGCGGAGGCGCGGATTGAAACTTGCCAGCCATGATGGTCTTCACCAGGTACGACGTCGCCTCCCGTGCGGAGGCGCGGATTGAAACCGTCACGGCGATCAGGTCTTCGCCTGGCATCGCGGTCGCCTCCCGTGCGGAGGCGCGGATTGAAACCGTCACGGCGATCAGGTCTTCGCCTGGCATCGCGGTCGCCTCCCGTGCGGAGGCGCGGATTGAAACCATCGCTCGGAGCACGTCAAGCACCGTCTTCATGTCGCCTCCCGTGCGGAGGCGCGGATTGAAACTGCGTGACGGTGCATTGATGGCTGGCGCGCGCCTGTCGCCTCCCGTGCGGAGGCGCGGATTGAAACATTGGCCATTAGGCACGCTGCCCTATGCGGTCAGGTCGCCTCCCGTGCGGAGGCGCGGATTGAAACTTGAGTCGTTCAGCACGGGGATGACGCGCAGCACGGGTCGCCTCCCGTGCGGAGGCGCGGATTGAAACTTGCTCGCCGTGTGCGTGATCGACGAGCGCTTCGGTCGCCTCCCGTGCGGAGGCGCGGATTGAAACCGGAAAGCAACACGGCAGCGTCAACGTCGTTCGGTGTCGCCTCCCGTGCGGAGGCGCGGATTGAAACATACATCTGGACGGACGAGATGTAGCCCCGCGCGCGTCGCCTCCCGTGCGGAGGCGCGGGATTGAAACTTCAATCGTTGGAGACATGCAAGGCGCAGGAAGGTGTCGCCTCCCGTGCGGAGGCGCGGATTGAAACGTTGGCGTGAGGGGCTCGAATGGTCCAGCCATTACGTCGCCTCCCGTGCGGAGGCGCGGATTGAAACGTCCTCGACATCGATGTCGAGGACCGCGTCGCTGGGTCGCCTCCCGTGCGGAGGCGCGGATTGAAACCAGTCCTGTTGACGCGCGACTACATCGACTGGGCGTCGCCTCCCGTGCGGAGGCGCGGATTGAAACGAGGATGTCAGAACGGACAGGTTGCGTCATGCGGGTCGCCTCCCGTGCGGAGGCGCGGATTGAAACGTAATCAGATTTCAAGCGCCGTGCGTTTGATCGGGGTCGCCTCCCGTGCGGAGGCGCGGATTGAAACCGTGAGGCCCTCGATGGCGATCAACTGCCAGGTGCATCAGGGTCGCGGTAGGACGGCCCGTCGCCGGGCCGCCCCCGCACAGATCCCAGCGTGCAGGACTATTGCACTGGGCTCCTGCCTCGGGTAGTGACGCACAGGCGCTCGTTGGGGTAGGGATGGGTGATGCGCGGCTGGGGTAGTCGTGGCCTTGCGAGTCGGCAGAAGCGCTTCCATGGGAGGTTGTGTTTTTGGCTGCGTCGCCGAAGCGCTCGCCACCAGTGCCACAGTATCTCGTGGTGGAAGACGCGTAGAGCTTGGATGTTGCGAGGCACGCCATAGTACTGGTAGTGCCCGCGCAGGACCGAGCTCACCCACCGCCTCTGGTATGCCAGCTTCTGGTGTCGACGTCGCTTCAGCTCGATCTTCATCGACTTCAGCTTGGCCGTCAGTCGCTGGCGCATCGTGTGTCGGCGGACGATGAAGTACCCCCTACGGTCCATGCTACACATGTGCTTGAACCCCAGGAAGTCGAACGTCTCGGGCTTGCCGGCCCCTCGCCTTTTGCGATTCTCGGCCGCGAAACGGCCGAACTCGATCAGGCGAGTTTTCTCGGCATGGAGTTCCAAGCTGAAGCGGCGCATCCGCTCCCGCAACTCGCGCAGAAACCTCTCGGCATCATCGCGATATTGGAATCCCACCACGAAGTCGTCCATGTAACGCACGATGGTCACGTCTCCCCGAGCATGTCGTTCTCGCCAGCGGTGCGCCCAGAGGTCGAGCACGTAGTGAAGGTAGATGTTCGCCAACAGCGGGGAAGCACTTCCCCCCTGCGGCGTTCCAGCCTTCGGCACGCTCTTCTCTCCCTCTTCGAGCACGCCCGCCTCCAGCCATTGTCTGACTTGACGCAACACGCGTGGATCCGCGATCCGGTGTTGGAGAAACTTCAGCATCCACTCATGGTCGATGGCGTCGAAAAATCCACGAATGTCCGCATCCAACACCCAGCTCACCTTTCTCCTCAAAAGACCCACCGACAACGCATCCAGCGCATTGTGCTGGCTGCGTCCCGGTCGGCTACCGTAGGAGAACCCCAGAAAGTCGGCTTCGTAGACTGCGCCTACGACCTGGGCAAACACACGTTGGACGATCTTGTCTTCCAGCGCAGGTTTACCGATTGGCCGTAGACGCCCGTCCCTTTTGGGGACGTACGTCCGCTCCACCGGCAGGGGTCGATATGCTCCGCGCATCAGCCGCTTGGCGAGGTCTGTGAGGTTCGCCCACAGATTCTCCCCGTACTGCTGCCACGTCACCCGGTCGACCCCCGGTGCACTCGAGCGGTTAAGCTCGAAGTACACCTCGTGCAGTCGATTCAGGTTGCAGACGTGGTGCCAGAGCGAGGTGAACCGCTCATCCTTTCTCTGCTTCGCTACCTGTCGTATCCGCTCCAGCTTCGACATCAA
Organism: Candidatus Multivoradales bacterium; assembly: GCA_965250305.1. Taxonomy (GTDB): domain Bacteria; phylum Acidobacteriota; class Thermoanaerobaculia; order Multivoradales; family J023; genus J023. The sequence goes on from CBDFNS010000021.1 coordinate 544,149, forward strand.
AGCTCTCCGGCTCTGCGTCCGGGTTTGGGGAGGCTGACGCGGATTCCCCTTGGCCAAGCCCCTTCCCTCCACCTGCTCCGCCGCCACGGGCGCACCCGTGACTTTGTTCGTAAGCTTCCTCGGTACTATGGGCCTGTCCGACTTCCCGCTTCCGTGCATCGTTGGCGTTCCCTTTCGGTTCTCAACGCGGACCCAGCCACCATCGGCCTGGGTCGGTCACGGGATCTCCCGGTTCCCGCGCAGAATGCTTGTGTACGCGCAATGGTTCTCCGACCGCGCCGGACCCGATCGACACTCGCGATGGCGCGACGATCGGTGTTGTCCCCGCTTATGACAACAACGTGGACGTCCGAATCTAATTCGTCTTCACGGCTCAATTGCCCTGCTCGTACACCCCCTGTCAACGCTTCGATCGGGCCCTTGCGAGACCGACCGCATGACTCGGGGTCAACGTGGATCGCTACTCCTTTCGTCGTATAGGACTCTCACCTACTACATTCTGCCGGTTTTGACCGGCGCTATCTGCCAATCGAATATTGTAGCGAACGTCGTTACCGAGTCGAGTCGGCAGAGACCGCCGTTGGCCAGAGCGGCCAAGTATCGGTTTCCTGAGTCTCGACCAAACCATCGACGGCAGCACCGGTCTGCCCAAGTCGAGCCGGGACACCACCGGCATTCGTACCGATTACGAATACGAGGAGCAAGGCCGCATCCTGTGGATCAAGCCTGAAGCGGGTCATGGTGCTTGGGTCAACTATCTCTACGACCGCGCCATGTCCGCCAGCGAACTGGCACGCGTCGTCGTCTTTATCCGGCCCCAACGGCATCACAGGTGGCTTGATCACCAAACAGGAAGTGCATTTCGATGCACTCGGCAGGGTGCATCTCGAGCGCGACTGGCGGGGTGGTACCGCCTGGAACACCGTCGAGACGCGCTACGACGCCATGGGCAACAAGACCGACGTGTCCACGCCCTACGCGGGTGCCAGCGCCACCGGCTGGACCCAACTCAACGACTACGACCCCTTTGGCCGTGCCGAGAAGATCGTAACTGGTCGCCCTAACCCGTCTTTCGGTGATCGCCAGAATCGTGCATCGTGTTGTCAGGAGGAAACACGATGCAGGATCGAACGCACGCGCTTCGCGAAGCGCTAGAGAAAAGTCGCGGTGGCCAGAAGAGGTGGAGTTGCCCAGAAGGTCTTCGGTCGGAAGTGGTGAGCTACGCGCAAAGTCGTCGAGCTTCTGGTGCCGGGGTTCGCTTGATCGCAGAAGAGCTCGGGCTGAGCTTGTCGGGCCTCTCCCGTTGGCTGAAGAAGGCTGTGCAATTTCGCTCGGTGCGTGTTGCACGAGCAGTGTCTGTCCCGGTCTCGGCAGAGTTGGTGCTGGTGACGCCTCATGGTTTCCGCCTGGAGGGCCTTTCGACATCGCAGGCGCTCGACCTACTTCGAGAGCTGTGATGCTCCCTCTACCTCGGCGGTATCAAGTGATCGCCTACGCAAGGCCGGCGGATATGCGAAAGGGTTTCGATACGTTGTCGACGCTGATTCGCGAAGAGCTGGGTCGGGATCCGACGAGCGGTGATTTGTACTTGTTCGTGGCCAGGAATCGGATTCGAGCGAAGGTGCTCTTGTGGGACGGGACCGGATCTTGCCTTTACGTGAAACGCCTCGAGAAGGGCCGCTTTGCCTGCCTCTGGAAGACTGCGGTCGAAAGCGAGTTGGAGCTTTCCTCCTCGGAGCTTGCGTTGTTCTTGGAGGGTTGCCAGGAGGTGGGCCGCCGACGGTTATCTCCGCCGCAGATTGATCCAAATCGTCCGCTAATACCTGCCTAATAATAAAGTATTTATGAGATACTACGTGCATGCTCGATGCGCGTTCGGAAACCCGAGTTGAGATCCTTCAGCAGGCTTGTGGCCTGCTCCAGGATGAGGTCGGGCGTCTGGTCACCAGGCTTCGAGATCTGACGTTGAGAAACGCTCATTTGGAAGGGCGGGTGCTCACCCAGGCCGAGCTGGACATACTCGAAACTCCGGGCTCGAAGGCGTTCCAGGCGGCGGCGGAACCGATCACGCCTGAAGCGAAACCGAAAGCGGCTAAGAAGCCTCAGAAAGGGCACGGGCCCCGTCCGCAGCCCCAGTTGCCTCGGCAAGAGCAACTCTACGAGTTACCCCAAGATCAGCAGACCTGCCAAGTCTGCCAGGGCGAACTCGAAGAGATGGGGCTCACCGAGGACAGCGAAGAGATTACGCTCGTCGAGCGCACCTATTCCTTGGTGCTTCATCGTCGCAAGAAGTATCGCTGCCGCTGCAATGCCAACGTGGTCACCGCCCACGGCCCGGCCAAGTTGATCCCCGGCGGTCGGTACTCGGCAGACTTCGCCGTCTCCGTGGCCGTTGACAAGTTCGCCGATCAGATTCCGTTGCAACGCCAGGTCACGCGCATGGCACGGTCCGGGCTGACCGTCACGGCCGCCACGCTCTCAGATCAGATCATTGCTCTGTCCAAGATCCTGGAGCCGACTTACGACGCGCTCTTCGCCCGGCTTCTCGAAGGCCCGGTCTTGCACGTCGACGAAACCGGCTGGTTGTTGGCACCCAATGGGGTCAAGATCGGGCGCAAGCGGCATCGAAAGAGACGATATACCGCCACGGTTTGGGGTTTGTGCTCAGAACAATTTGCTTACTATGCCTTGCTCGACTCGAAATCGACCGAAGCGGGGCGCAGCCTGCTGGAAACCTATTCAGGTGCCCTGGTCGCGGATGGCTACCAGGTCTACGAAATCCTGGCGAAACCGGACGAAGAGGATCAGCCGCCGCGATGCGGGCCGCCTCGACC
>CBDFNS010000022.1:0-449793 GCA_965250305.1 Candidatus Multivoradales bacterium
GATCACATCGGCAACGGAACGTGCCGACGCTTTCGAAGGAGATCCGAATCTCGCGGAGAAAACGGGTGCGCTTTTCCTTCTGTGGCCGCCGTAGGACCTTCTCTTGCCTAGAACTTTCCGGTCGAACAGCCGAAACGTAAAACCTAGGTAGTTGAAGGGTTCCCCGGCATCGAAGCGGATCATGTGGGTCTTCTCCTCGTTAACCGTCAAACCAATTCTCTCCAACTCTTCCCTCAGGCGGCGTTCTACCTTCGGCGCCCAGGCTCGTGCTCGGGGATGGGTACTGACCTGCACCAGCAGATCGTCGGCGAAGCGCGTGTAGCGGATCACCTCGTATTCTCCCTGCCGAGTCACGCTTTGGGCACGCTCCAGCATCCGGTCGACATCGTTCAAGTACAAGTTTGCCCACAGCGGCCCGATCACCGAGCCCTGTGGAACTCCTCGCTTGCCCGACGCCTTCAGGATCAGCTTGCACAGCCGTAGCACGTCACGATCGCGGATTCTGCGCGCCAACTTCAAGAGCAGGAGATCGTGCCTCACACTGTCGAAGTAGCTACGCAGGTCGAGATCGAGGACTTGCTGCAGTTTGCGATTCAGCCCCTCGTAGACCCGACCCAACGCTTGGTGGGCCGTGCGCCGAGGACGGTAACCGAACGAACCTGGTTGAAAATCCGACTCGAAGATCGGCTCGATCACCAGGCGCAGCGCACCTTGCACGACTCGATCTCGAATTGCCGGAATCTTCAACCCACGCCGCTTGCCGCCTCCCTTGGGAATACTCACTTCTCGACTGGGCAATGGACGGTAGGTTCGTTCTTGCAGCTCTTCGCTCAGAGTCAGAAGAAAACTCTCGACTCCCTCCGCTTCGATCTGCGCGAACGTCACTCCATCGATACCCGGCGCACCGTTATTCTTCTTGGCGAAACGGTACGCCGCCCCCAGCACGTCGAGCTTCCACACATGTGTGTAGAGGCCCCAGAAACGGTGGTGGGAATCTGCCTTCGCCTTTCGGCCTATCCGCTTCCTTAGATCCTGCACGCCAATGGAGGTCGTTGTCTTCCTCACTGTGCCTCTCTTCGTCTGCGGTTCGTCGATCAGCTGGGCCCCTTTGCAACTTTCGGCTCGCCGGCCGGAAGTTCCTCTGCTCTCGGCGAAGTCCCGTCGCATTACCAACGGTTCATCACTCGTACGGGCCCAGCTGCCACCCTCTGACCTTCGGCCCTGTTGCCAGGGTCTACCTTGCTCCAAGGGATTTCTCCTTGGGGTCAGGAGGGCTTCGCCAGTTCCGATGCAACCCTTCCTTGCGTGCCACCGCCATTACCCCGCCGGATTTGCGGCCGGTCATCAGCCAGATTTCCGACCCCAATGCTGCCTTCGCCCTACCCCGAGCGGCTCGGCTTCCGGATCGTCTCCTCACGAGGATTGCGCAGCGTTCGATACCTGCGGCCCACAAGGTCGCTCCCCAGTCCGGGACTGGGTTTGTCAGGAGACTTCGCACCCCGCTTTCGCATAGAGCACGCCTCCTCAGCTTCATGGTTCTGGCTCTTGCCATGTTGGGACTCTCACCCACTGGGTTACATCAGCTTCTCTGGTCATACCGGGTTAGGGCGACCAGTTACCAAGCTTCTCGCGTAGCAGATCGGCAATTTCCTCTCGCAGAGCTTCGGCATGCGCCTCGGTTCCATGAAGGAGTACGACGAGTCGAGTAGCCCGGGGGATTTGCACCCCCAGGCCCTCACAGAACCGGACTTGAAACTCTCGCATCATCCGGCTCATCCTGCCCCAGTCGCTGGACGCACCCCGAGCTGCCAGTGGGCAAACAGGTTTGGCTCTCGCCGGGCAATTCGACCCAACCAATGGGTCGCTGCCCGCTCGCGGCGGCGGAAGCGCCGGTACTTCCGGCACACCCACGCCACGAGCGCTCGTTCCAGATGACGAAGGACTTGCTTCCACTTCGAGCGGTAGAACCGACCGTAGTAGTTCGTCCAGCCCCGCACCACCGGGTTTACGAGCTGCGCGAGGTCTTCCAGGCTCTGATTGTTCCTGGTCGACGCCATTCGCCACTCACGGATGGTCTTGCGTACGGCCTTGGCGGCCTTGGTGCTCACCGCCGGCAGGAAGCTCACGAAGAACTTTCCGTGGCGATTGCGGGCCCGTCGAGGTTGAAAGGTGTAGCCGAGGAAGTCGAACGATACGCATTCGTACTCACCCCGGCGGTCGTCGTCTTTGCAGTACACGATCTTCGTCTTGTATGGATGAAGTTCGAGCCTACAGACGGCGAGCCGCTTGCCAATCGCTGCCAATACAGACTCGGTCTGGGCCTCGCTCACGCAATGAACGAGAACATCGTCCGCATAGCGCTCGAACTGAATGGACGGATGACTCCGCTCCATCCAGACATCGAACGCATAGTGCATGAAGAGGTTGGCCAAGAGCGGACTGATGACACCACCTTGGGGTGTTCCTCGCGTCCGCACCACCCGGGTTCCATCCTCATTTTCGATCGGGGCACGAAGCCACCTCCCGATGTAGAGACGAATCCACGGGTTGTCCGTGTGGTGGGCGACTGCCTTGAGGACAAGGTCATGGTCCAGATTGTCAAAGAAACCCTTGATATCCAGGTCGATCACCCAATCTGCACGCCAGCATCGCTTCCGAGCGATGCCGATCGCATCATGCGCCGACCTGCCAGGACGGTACCCGTACGAGTCATCATGGAAATACGGCTCCACGACGGGCTCGAACACCATCTTGACGGTAACTGGTCGCCCTAACCCGTCTTTCGGTGATCGCCAGAATCGTGCATCGTGTTGTCAGGAGGAAACACGATGCAGGATCGAACGCACGCGCTTCGCGAAGCGCTAGAGAAAAGTCGCGGTGGCCAAAAGAGGTGGAGTTGCCCAGAAGGTCTTCGGTCGGAAGTGGTGAGCTACGCGCAAAGGTCGTCGAGCATCTGGGGCCGGGGTTCGCTTGATCGCAGAAGAGCTCGGGCTGAGCTTGTCGGGCCTCTCCCGTTGGCTGAAGAAGGCTGTGCAATTTCGCTCGGTGCGTGTTGCACGAGCAGTGTCTGTCCCGGTCTCGGCAGAGTTGGTGCTGGTGACGCCTCATGGTTTCCGCCTGGAGGGCCTTTCGACATCGCAGGCTCTCGACCTACTTCGAGAGCTGTGATGCTCCCTCTACCTCGGCGGTATCAAGTGATCGCCTACGCAAGGCCGGCGGATATGCGAAAGGGTTTCGATACGTTGTCGACGCTGATTCGCGAAGAGCTGGGTCGGGATCCGACGAGCGGTGATTTGTACTTGTTCGTGGCCAGGAATCGGATTCGAGCGAAGGTGCTCTTGTGGGACGGGACCGGATCTTGCCTTTACGTGAAACGCCTCGAGAAGGGCCGCTTTGCCTGCCTCTGGAAGACTGCGGTCGAAAGCGAGTTGGAGCTTTCCTCCTCGGAGCTTGCGTTGTTCTTGGAGGGTTGCCAGGAGGTGGGCCGCCGACGGTTATCTCCGCCGCAGATTGATCCAAATCGCCCGCTAATACCTGCCTAATAATAAAGTATTTATGAGATACTACGTGCATGCTCGATGCGCGTTCGGAAACCCGAGTTGAGATCCTTCAGCAGGCTTGTGGCCTGCTCCAGGATGAGGTCGGGCGTCTGGTCACCAGGCTTCGAGATCTGACGTTGAGAAACGCTCATTTGGAAGGGCGGGTGCTCACCCAGGCCGAGCTGGACATACTCGAAACTCCGGGCTCGAAGGCGTTCCAGGCGGCGGCGGAACCGATCACGCCTGAAGCGAAACCGAAAGCGGCTAAGAAGCCTCAGAAAGGGCACGGGCCCCGTCCGCAGCCCCGGTTGCCTCGGCAAGAGCAACTCTACGAGTTACCCCAAGATGAGCAGACCTGCCAAGTCTGCCAGGGCGAACTCGAGGAGATGGGGCTCACCGAGGACAGCGAAGAGATTACGCTCGTCGAGCGCACCTATTCCTTGGTGCTTCACCGTCGCAAGAAGTATCGCTGCCGCTGCAATGCCAACGTGGTCACCGCCCACGGCCCGGCCAAGTTGATCCCCGGCGGTCGGTACTCGGCAGACTTCGGCGTCTCCGTGGCCGTTGACAAGTACGTCGATCAGATTCCGTTGCAACGCCAGGTCACGCGCATGGCGCGGTCCGGGCTGACGGTCACGGCCGCCACGCTCTCAGATCAGATCATCGCTCTGTCGAAGATCCTGGAGCCGACTTACGACGCGCTCTTCACCCGGCTTCTCGAAGGCCCGGTCTTGCACGTCGACGAAACCGGCTGGTTGTTGGCACCCAATGGGGTCAAGATCGGGCGCAAGCGGCATCGAAAGAGACGATATACCGCCACGGTTTGGGGTTTGTGCTCAGAACAATTTGCTTACTATGCCTTGCTCGACTCGAAATCGACCGAAGCAGGGCGCAGCCTGCTGGAAACCTATTCAGGTGCCCTGGTCGCGGATGGCTACCAGGTCTACGAAATCCTGGCGAAACCGGACGAAGAGGATCAGCCGCCGCGATTTACCCTGGTCAACTGCTGGGCTCATTGCCTGAGAAAGTTCCGGGATCTCGAAGATGCTCGGTGTCAGCCGGTCCTCCAATGGATCCGAGAGCTGTATGAGATCGACCGCGAGGTCGAAGGCCCCTTCCCGGGCGGCCCGGAGGAGTGGGAGAAGAGACGGCAGATTCGACAGGAGAAGAGTCGGCCGATTCTCAAGCAAATTCGCGCGTGGGCATTTCAGCAGGGCGGCCTTCGACAATCGGGTTTCGGCAAGGCGATTCAATACATGATGAAGCGCTGGGATCGGCTTACACATTTTGTTGCGGACGGCAGGATCCCCCTCGACAACAACCGGGTAGAGAGGGCGCTCCGAGGTCCGGTGATCGGACGCAAAACCCATTTCTGCTCGCGCTCAGAGCGCGGAGCCAAGACGGCCGCGGTGCTCTATTCCCTCGTCGAGACCGCAAGGCTCAACGGCATCGATCCTGCCCAATATCTCCTCGACGTCGCAAAGGCCGCGATCCAGAAGCCTGGCACCGTCACCCTGCCCTGATTCGATTCGCAGCCCGCCTTCGATCGTCCACGGCGAAGTGCCGGTTGCCCGGTAGGGCGACCGGTTACGAAGTATCTCCTCGACGTCGCAAAGGCCGCGATCCAGAAGCCTGGCACCGTCACCCTGCCCTGATTCGCAGCCCGCCTTCGATCGCTAACGGCGAAGTGCCGGTTGCCCGGTAGGGCGACCAGTTACTCTTGACGACGGTCTGCGCAATGCGATCTCCCACTGTCGGAATGCCCAGTGGGCGCATGCCTCCTCCACCCTTCGGAATCTCGACGAGCCGCACCGGTGGCGGAAAGTACGACCCCGACGCCATTCGATTCCAGATCTTGTAGAGGTTACCCTTCAGATCCTTCTCGAAATCCGCCAGAGACTGCCCGTCCACTCCGGAAGCTCCCCGGTTCGCTTTGACCCGTTTGTACGCTTCCCAAACCATGCGCTTGGGGACATCAAACGGCTTTGCTTCAGCCACAGGCTCCTCCTCTTTCGAGTTGGCCTATCGCCTCGGCAGGACAGGTCGACGCCTTCGCTCCACCCGAGTTACCAGGCTTCATCACTACTACGCGTCGATCCGCCCCTCCGCTCCGCATTGGTACTCTGCTCCTCGTGGGGCTTCCACTTGTGAGCTCTCCCTTGGCATCGGAGCGGTAGGTTCCCACGTTCCACACGAGAGCCTGGACCGGGCTCGCGCCGCCTTCATGCCGGCCGCCACCTGGGCAGGAGACAGCCGTCCCCCAGGCTTCATCCCGGGCCAACAACTGGAGCCCGGTTTCGACGGCGTCCCTACGCTTTCGACACTTCATCAGCGGTTCACTCTCGTTCGCCTTCCCGGTCCTCACCTGATGGAGTCCAGCTCAACCTTTTCCGAATCGCTCACCACCACGGCCATTGGGCCGCAGCAGCATCCGGCGGTTTGGGACCCGCCTCTGCCGGCCGGTCCCGAGGGGCCCACCCTCATCTCTCGCGCAGCAAGGCTGCTTCAAAGCGGTGTCTACATGATCACCTCTTCTCTGCGCCGTCGTGGCGCACAATCGTCGGCGTAGCGCACCGGGATGATCACCGGCTTTTGCTCTCGGCGGTCTCGGGCTCGAGCGTGGAACGCCCGCCCCCGGATCTTCCTCCGATCAGAAATGAGGGTCGGTTGCCGGCGAGGCCAACAGTGACGCTCGTACCGCTCCTCGATCACGCTCAACGCAATGTTGGCGAGCAAAGGAGAGAGGATGCCGCCTTGAGGGGAACCGGTCTCCGTTCGAAGGAATCGACCTTCGGACAAGACCCCGGCTTTCAGGAAAGCGACGACCAGCCGGTTCAGCTTCGGGTCCGTGACCCTGCGCCGAATCCGGTTCATCAAGCCGTGATGGCCGATGTGGTCGAAACACCCCCGAATGTCGCCTTCGATGGCAGCTTGGAACATGCAGGACCGATCCGCTCTCGGTAGGTTCGGGGGCTTGGGCATGAGGAGCAACCGAAGATGCTCCAACGCTGCATGAGCCCCACGTCCTGGCCGGAAACCGTACGAGTTCGGATAGAAATCCGCCTCGAAGATCGGCTCCATGATGTTCTTCATCGCCGCCTGCACGACTCGATCGGCCACGGTCGGAATCCCCAGGGGGCGATACTTCCCTGGTTTGCCGGGTTTCGGGATCATGACTCGCCGAACCGGACTGGGGCGGAAGCTGCGCGAGCGCAGCTGCGTTCTCAACCCGGTCACAAAGCCATCAACATTCCCACCAGCAAGGATCTTGCCGACCGTCACCTTGTCCACGCCCGGCGTACGCCGACCGCGGTTGCGAGCTACGCGTGCCAGAGCACACCGCAAGTTGCGAGGGTCTGTAATCAACCCCCACAGCTTCCGGAAAACGTAACTCGGCTCTTCCCAACTTCGCAGGTGTAGTTTCCTCTGCTCGCTCCGGAGCCACTGCCGATCGGCAGTCGATGCCACATACATGGCTTTCACCGGCGTCATTGGATCTACACGCATCTACTGCCCCCCTTCGCCATGTACGCGGCTTTCCCGCGCTCCGACTACTACGAGGGCTCCGTCCTCCGCTCGGAACATCACCGGGCTTGGCGGCTTGCCTGGTATCGCAACCAGGCGTCCGAGTCGGAGTTCCCTTGTTCGTTGAATCGACCCGTGGCACGGTAGGTGGTCTGCTGTATCCCTGGTCGCACAGACGATTCTCCCCTTTCGGGATTGGGAAATCGCGTACCCAAAGTGGGTACACCCAGTCGGCATGATTCGCACCAACCAGGCTCGGGCAACAATCCCCTCCGCGGACGGAGGGTTATGCTTCCTGACAGAGACGTCCGACACAGACTTCAGATAGTTGGGCAATCACCCATCCGTTCTTCACCGTAGTACCTGTGGTAGCCCGTCACGGACGAATCCGCACGAGCACTTAAGACCGCTCGGCTGTTGCAGGCCGCCGTTCCAACCTTGGCGACGTTCGCGGTCCCCTTCTGCGTCCGGCCCGACCCGGACAAGGAGAGCTCCTTTCTGACTCTCGGTCGATTCATCGTTTTCAACAAGGCGCACCAACCATCTCCATCTGATCGCGTCGCCCCCGTCGACCGAGCAGATGGCCGAGTTCATGTGCTTGGTGAACGCCAACCTCTCGAAAGAAGCCGGCCGGCTTCACGATTGGAAGGGCACGATGTTCCCGAGACGCTACGCGTCAATTCCAGTGTCGAACGAGCCACAAGCCCAGATTGCTAGGCTTCGATACTTGCTGGAACAGGGCACGAAAGAGAATCTCGTGATCGCGCCAACCGATTGGCCTGGCGTCCACTCGTCCAGGGCGATGGTGGAAGGCAGGACCATGAAGGGGATCTGGATCAAGCGCAAGGAGATGTTCAATGCCAAACAACGCGGCGAAGAAGTGACCGAAGCCGACTTCACGGAAGACGTCGAGCTGACGCTCGATCCCCTCCCCTGCTGGCGCCACCTCAGCGCCGAGGCGTATCGGGCGCGCGTCGCCGAGATGGTCGATGACATCGAGCGCGAAACGATTGCGCGTCATCGGAAGGCCGAGACCGTCCCAAAGGGCGCCGAGTGGGTCCGTCGTCGCCATCCGCACGAACGGCCCAAGCCGGGCCACCGATCACCGCGGCCACGGTTCCACGCATTCGCGAGGAAGATCCGAGAGCAAATGGTCGCCGCCTACCGTGAATTTCTCGCCGAGTACCGCATCGCCGCCGAGCGGCTGACAGGCGGCGATGTTGGCGCAACCTTCCCCGAAAACTGCTTCCCGCCGCCACTACCGTTCGCCCCGCCCATGAAGCTCGAGCCTGGATAGCGGCGCGGCGTCGGGGTTCTGTTGGTCGTCGCGTGGTGGTTACGGTCGCCGCGCGGGCGAAGCGTGCGTGGTCGTCAGAATCGGCCGATTTCGGGAGCCCTTGGGCGTCCGGAAGACACCATCTTGGGGCTCGATCAGACGTTCCGAGGCATCATCCGAAGCCATTCATGCGCGATCAACCTATCGACCACCACGCGAAGACACTCGTCGTCGTCTCTTCCTCAATACTTGGCCGGCACGTGAAGAAGGCCGTGAAGAAGGCCGTGAAGAAGGCCGTGAAGAAGGCCGGCACGTGAAGAAGGCGAAGAAGGCCAGCTATGGGAAGACCTCACCAGTGCCGCACACCTCCAGAATCTCATCAATAACGGCAACTGATCGCTCCAACGCGGAATTCTCCACCACATAACAAACTTCCCACTTCGCCGTCGCGCCATCAGATCTCGAGAAGACTGCAACAACCGTCCCATCCACTCTCCGATTCGGATCAATACTAAGGTCTGCGCTCTCTCGGCAAGAATTCAAGGCTACAGCATCGCGTATCGTCTGCCACAAAGTTTGGAGCGTCCAGGTCGATGTGCATTCCTTTGAGCCGTGTGACCACCTAACGACCAGAACCCCATCTACTGGCTCGACAAGTACATCCTGCTGGGTTGATGACGCAAAGAGGGTTTCATCAATGACCCGTGATGACGAGATCCTCGGAGGAGAAAGCTCACTGCGGTCTGAATCTCGCGAGCCCCTGCATGCCGCAGCCAAGACAAGCAACGATATTGCAAGAAGAAACGTTCTCATAGACCTCACACTCACTGTGGGTACGGGCCGAACAAGGCGCCCATTGCCCACCGGACGATCACTCGCCTAGCAGGTATGCTGTGTTTTTCCTGCAACAACCTAAGCTGAGTCGTGATATCCCTATCGCGATCTTTGGCGACTCGACTCAAGAACCCCGCAAGAGACGACACATCGTTGCCAGTAAGATCCAGATGATGAACGTCATCGACGAAACTCTGGAGTTCGAACCGCGTGACCGAAGGATCCCGGACATCCCGAATATCATGGGGATGCACAGTAGCGCCTGTTCCCATTAGCGAATTCTCAGCCCGCTCGCCATACACTCTCGTGTTGGCATATGGAATCGTAAGAACTCCACCGCTAGGGCTCCTAGTCACTCGCTCCGCATAGAAGTCGTTCAGACCAAGGAGGTGCCCGAACTCGTGGGCAAAAGTAAAACTCTCAAAGGCATCAGCATAGATCTCAGAGGCGACAGACCTCCCTGGACCGGATGTAAACTTAATATCATAGACCCATTCATCTTCACTGTAGTCGTAGTACATCTGGCCATATTCCATGAATGCGCTAACCAATCGCGTCGTAGAGACTATTTGTGGACTTAGGTCTTCCCAAACAGACTGGGCCGCATCGACGTACCCTTCGACGCCTCTTGCGAAGAGAGCGGCACTCATAGCACGATCATCAGCCATCCGAAGAAATCGAATTGAAGTGTAAACATCAACGTCACTCTCCGCCTCGCCATACCGCACAATAAAGGAATCCAACCCCAACGGATCCGAGTAATTAGCCGGGCTATACCCAGCAAACTGATACATAGAGGGTCCATTGTGTACACCCTCTGCGATTCTGGGGTTAAACCACTGATTTGCTTGACGTTGTCCTGACAGCCCAAAGTCAAAACCCCAGACGCGAGTTTTCGGCTCGGCACGGCCAAACGCCCCGACGCGAGCAGGCGAAAAAGGCCAGCTCGGCGGGGACGCGAGGTGGACGCGCAGGCGCGCGCGGGCGGGACCGGCGCGCGGGGTGGCGGCGGAGGTTTCGGGCAGGATGGACGCAGGGGCGATCGTGGGCGCGGGCGCGATGTGGGCGACGGCTGCCTCGTCGACCAGGTCGGCGACGCCGGCCGAGCGCGGCAGGGACGCGCCAGCGGGCAGGGCGAGCAGCACCAGCAGCAGCATGGCCGCTGCGACGATGACCAGCCGTTTCTTCCCTTTAGCCGCGCGCATGCTCATGATTCTATCGTTTTGGCACCGCTGGCCGCGCGCCGCACCAGCGCGGGCGCAATCGCGTGCCCAGCAGCACCACGCTCGGACTACCACGGATGGACGCCGAGCGGCTAAAGGAAGAGGAAAGCGGGCGTATACACCCGCTTCTACAGCCAATGCCCTGCATTACGCAGGGCTCAACGGCGGCGGGTCCTGCAAGATCCTGCGAAAGCGCCGCTCGACTTCTTCTTGGCTCATCACACGACCGGCCTCACCGTCTCGCCTCCCGGCCTCGATCTTCTTCAGCACGTAGGCCCGGTAGATCTCATCAAACGTGGCACCATCCGGCAGGGACTTGGCCAGCTGCCGGAGTTCGTCTTTGATCGTGCTCATTCCCCCATCCTAGCGCCGTCACTCGCTCTAGCACAGATCGTCGCCGAGCGACGTGAAGAGGACGAAAGCGGGCGTATACACCCGCTTCCAAAGCCAATGCCCTGCACTACGCAGGGCTCGACGGCGGCCGGGTGGCTCCATTACGGCGATCCCGGCCGATTGGAGCGCGCTGCGCGCGGAAATCGCAGGCGCCCAGGGATGCCGGCTCTGAGCCGGTATTACCTGGGCACTGCTTGCACCGCGGTTTCAGTCCTCTCCGGACTCTTCTCTGCGTTCCATCCGCGCCGGATGGGTGGCTTCGTGGATCTGTTTCAGCTTCTCGATCGAGACGCGGGTGTAGATCTGGGTGGTGTCGAGCTTGGCGTGGCCGAGCATCTCTTGCAGGTAGCGGACGTCGGCGCCACCTTCGAGCATGAGCGTAGCCATGGTGTGACGAAAGAGGTGACACGAGCCCGTACGGCGACGGACGCCGGACTTCTTCAGGATCTTGGTCACCTCGTTGCCGAGCCCTCCGGTGCTGAATCGCGTGCCGTCGAGCGCGATGAAGAGCGCCCACTCATCGGCGTGCAGCACGTAGCGTGGCCGCACGTCTTCGAGGTAACGCTGGATCCACAGCAGCGCGCGGCCACCGATGGGCACCACGCGATCCTTGCCGCCTTTGCCGCCCCGAATGGCCAGCCGGCCGCGCTCGAAGTCGACGTCGTAGAGATCGAGGTTCACCAGCTCGGTGCGGCGGATGCCCGTCGAGTACAAGACCTCGAGGATGGCGCGATTGCGCAGGCCGAGCGGCTTGCTGACGTCGGGCGTGGCGAGCACCTGCTCGACTTCGGCGATGGTGAATCCCTCGACCGGCAAGCGCGCCGGCTGCTTGGGCATCTCAATGGTCGCGGCCGGGTCGTAGAGCACGTAGCGCTCTTTCGCCAGCCACTTGAAGAAAGTCTTGACGTAGGCCAGCCGGCCGCACTGCGTGCTCACCGCCAGCGGCCGGCCATCCGGCCGGCGGTGGTGGTACAGCCACCGCTGGTAGCGCTCGACCACCGCGCGCGACACCTCGGCCGGCTGCGCCATGCCGCGTTCCACACACCAGCGGCCAAACGCTCGTAGCGTCGACTCGCAGGTGGTGCGCGCCCGCTGGGAGTACTGGTGGACATCGCGCCATTCGAGGTGACGCGCGATCAGCACTTCGAAGCTACGGGCGTCGGCAGGGTCACCGATCGGCTCACGCTCGGGCCAGCGCGGCATCAGGCGTCACTGATCGACACATCGCCAGCGGCCAGGGTACGACTTGGGTCTACATACGACGGCGCGTTGTTTTTTGGCCCTTTACTATGCCCCTCACAAACCCCGCGAACCCCGCGAAGTGGGTCTGAAGCATCTGTTGAAACAGCAGGTTGTGGACGACCACCAAAACCCGCGACCTTCCCGCGAGGTGCACCCCTTGCCCCCGCGAGGCCATTCCCTGGCCCCGCGTTCTTTTCGTCGTACCCCAGTGAAGCCACATCGATCAGCCCAGGAAGGCCGCGTTGGTCGTCGGCCGAAGGTGCATGCACCAGCTCGTACAGGTAGCTTCGGCCGCGGCTCCCCTGATGCACGAAGAGGTATTCGAGGTCGACCAGGCGGGACAGGTGCAAGCGTAGTTGCGTGTCGGCCTGCCCGGTCGCCTCACGCAAGGCGCGGCGGCTAAAACGGTAGTCGACATGGTCAAGCCCCTCGCGCTCACAGCCGTCCATGACGAAGCGCTCGATCAGTGCCAGCAGACGCCGCGTCTGCGGCGGCAGCTCGTCGAGCGTACGGCCCAGCACCTCGTGGGCCAGGCGGTTCGCGGCTTCGATGTCCGAAAGCGCGACCTCGATGTACTCGACCTCCTGTTTACCAGCGGCACCCGCAACAGCCGCCGTCTTCACGTCGCGCTGGCGTTGGTGCAGCAAGGCGATCGTGTCGATCAGCGTCAGGTACTTCTCGTGATCGCGACGCGTGCGCGTCATGGTGTCGCCAAAGGTCAGCTGTGGCGCATACGGATTGACCACCGCCAGCGGCCGCAAGAGCCGCTGCGCATTCTGATGCAGCGACACCACCGCCGCCCGCTCGACACCGGCCACCAGGCCGGCGAGCGTGCGCCGCTCGCGCTGCGCCGCATGGATCGCGCGCGTCTGCGCACGGGCCTCGTCGACGCTGAGCACCAAGCAGCGATTCAGCAGCTCTTCGTCGACGTCGATCGCCGTGGTGGTCAGAAAGATCATCACCGGACCTTCCACGCGGTACTCGTGGGTCACCAGCTTGCCGCTGGCCGGATCTTTGCCGGTCGACGCGATGGTGAGCTCACCTTCCGATTGGAGAAGCTTCAAGGCGTAGCTGGCGCGCTCCGCGCCCTCTTCTTCGGCGATCGCCAGGATCTTGTGTTTCAGCTCGGTCTCGCCCATGTAGAAGAGCGATTGACCGGTCATCGCCGAGTACTGCACCCGCTCTTCCTCGGGCATCAGCGCCAGGACCGCGTCCATCAGCGCCGACTTCCCCGCCGCTGATGACGATTGCACCACCACCGCCAGCGGCCGTGACAGCTTGCGCGACACCGCCGCCAAGTAGCCGAGCAGGGTGTTGCTCGCTTCACCCACCATGCCGCAGCGCCTAAAGTCCTCGGTGATGCGGTCGAGCAGGTCCGGCGCTTCGAGCAACGCTTCGGCCTCGGCACGCTCGGCCGGTGTCATCGTTGGTCGAGCGTCTTTCTCGGGCTCGAGCGTCTGCTTGATCTGTTCGTCTTGCAGCTTCTCCAGCGCCAGCAGCACACGGCCCACGTCGCGCTTGGCGATGCGCGGTTCGATGGCAAGCTCGAGCGCCGATTGCTTGACGAAAGCATTGCGCTGACGCGCTGAATACAGGTCGAGCGTGTCGACGTGGAAACCGGTGTCTTCTCCAGAAGTACCCCGCGTGGCCAGCAGGTTGATCTTGAGCACGTCGTACGAAAGGTTTTTCGCCAGCCCGCGCACCCGGTACTGACGATCGCCAAACGTCACCGTTACCTCGTGATCCGACACCACCACCGGCAGGGACGGGGCCGGTGGCGCCGGCAGCGCGGAAGAAGTAGGTGGTTCGTCCTCGACATCGGCCACCTCGGCGGCCTGGGGCGTGGCGGAAGCGGCTAAAGGAAGAGCCCTCTGCTCTTCCCCTTTAGCCGCCTCTTCGTCTGGTTCTGCGGCCGGTGACACCTCGACCACCGCCTCGACGGCCGCCAAGGGCACGCGTTCGGCCGGCGCCTCGCCCTCGCCCATCCACTCCGCGCGGCGCAGCAGCAAATCCAACGACTTCGCCGCCGGCTGCACCGATTGTGCGTATTCGTTCGCATCCATCCGCCGGGGGAATTGCACCCGGTATGCCTCGATCCCGGCGGCAAGAAGCTGTTCCGCGACCTTCGCCGCGCCTTCGTCGCCAGCCTTGTCGCGATCGAAAGCAATCAGCACGCGCTCGATGTCGTGCTTGCGAAACGCCTCCAGCAGCTCGGCCGTGAAGCCGCCCGCGCCGTACGCGCTCGTCACGTTGCGGAAGCCCGCGCACCAGAACGTTAGGGCGTCGATCAGCGACTCGCACAGGATGATTTCCTTGCTGGCCGTCAGCGCGTCGCCGTTGAAAACGCCGGCATGAGGACGGGGTAAGTATAGGTGCAGCGGTGTGCCCTTGCGCAAGCTCTGCTGCACCTTGCGGCCGTAGATCTCCACCACCTCACCTTGCCCATCGAAAATGGGAATCACCAGTGAGCCTCTGAAATGCTCGTGACCCGACTTGCGAAGGATGCCCACGCCTTGCAACCGGCCGCGAATCTCACGACCCGCCTTCACGTCTTTGCGCGGCAGCCGGTAGCCGAGCGTGCGGTTGGCGTAGCCGAGCTGGAAGTGGTCAACCACCTCCGGATGATCGAGACCGCGTGACGCCAGGTACTTCAGCGCCTCCGGGCTCTCTTTCAGGGCCTCGTGGTAGAAGCCGACCACACGGCGCAGCAGCTCCGCGTCTTCGGCATTCGCTTCCACCGGCGGCGGCAAAGACGGCCGGCCGCGCTCCGGCGCGGCTACGGTGCTCGACGGCTCGGGCACGTCCGCCCGCAGCAGCTCCACCGCGTGGCGAAAGCTCACATCCCGATCACGCATCACCCAATCCACCGCCGACCCGCCCGCTTGGCACGCACCCAGGCAGTGCCACAGGTTGGTCTTCGGCGAGATCACGAGCGACGGTTCCTTGTCGTCGTGGAACGGGCACAGGCCGAGCAGGTCCTTGCCGTGCCGCTTCAGCTTCACGCCGCGTGACTCGGCCAGGCGCTCGACCGAGATCTCGCGCTTCAGACGCTCCAGCTCTGCTTCGGGGATGCGGGCCATGGGTCCTCCTCGCCGCTTGACAGCACCAGCTTGGGCTGAAACCCTGTCAAGCATAGAAATGATCCGTTTCTCGCCTTTGATACTGTACGTATTACGCGATCACGTCAAGGCGTATTTCGGATCACACCTAGACTTGGAGGCCCAACGGGATGCATGAGCTATCAGCAATGGAGCGACAAGAAATCCTCAGAGCCTTCGGTACGCGCCTCAAGGAGCTGCGCAAGCAAAGGGCGTGGACGCAGAAAGAGCTAGCCGCGAAGATCGAGGTCCGTTTCTCGCAGCTCAACAAGTACGAAAGCGGACTTCACACGCCGCCACCCGAGAAGCTGATCGAGCTGGCCGAAGTACTCGGTACCACGGTCGATTACCTCCTCACAGGCGACCGGGACGAGGCGGTCCCGCTTCACAGCACACGCCTGCTCGACAGATTCCGAGCCCTCGAAGCATTCCAAGCCGATGACCAGGAGGCCGTCATCAAGCTCATCGACGCCATGATCATTAAGCAAAGGCTTCAAGGCGTCGTCGATCTCAGCGCCAGGCAGGTGGGAGCAGTTCCGTAGATGGACACGGCACAAGCTGATTGCAACCAGCCGTCTCGACTACTCGCCGCTGATCAGACGAAGGCGAAGGACTCCGCCCCGCGCTTGCTCAAGCCGGTAACTTCGGCCTTCCTGACACAGGGTCTCGCCGGCCTCGAAACGGCAGTTGGCCGAGACCACGTAGGCAGCCACCGAGAAGAGCAGGCGGCGGGCCCCGTCGACTGGTAGCTCGACCGACACTGATACCGACATCTCGGGCTTCTCGATCGACGATAGTCCCACCGTCTGCAAATGATTGCCGAGGCGTTCGATGCGCAGCGACATGGCTTGTCTCCGATGTTCGGTTGCTCGATCAGTCACATTCTCCTACCCATCCAAGACGACATCCAGAGCGTGGATCTGTCGCCACAATCCAACTTCTTCCCTTTAGCCGCCAGCATTCTCGACCTGCACCAACGACCTCGACGGCAACGCGCGCGCGGCGACGGCCACACCGTCGACCTCCGCAACGACGCCGACCTCGACGCCACCATCATCTCGACCCAAACGGCGGCGGCGTAACGGCCTGCCACGCAGCAACGACCCCGGCGACGGCACCGCCGGCCTTGCTCCTGCGCGCGCGTTGCCGGTACAGCTCGCCCAGGCGGCGCCGCACGCCCCCGTCCCGCTGCGCGGGCACGGGCCAAACGCTCCGCAAGCCACGCGCCCAGCGCCCCCCTCCCACGGCCCTTGCGCCGGTCACGCGCCTTGCTCTTCTCGCTGTCCGGGAATGCCGCATTCCCCGACCTGGCCCTCGGTCGCGCGCGCCTTGGGCTGCGCCTTTACATAACGCCAGCGCTATGTGAAACCTGGGCGAGCGTGCGTGCCCTGCGAGTGGCTCGGCTTCGCTGGGGAAGGGCCTTATCGGCGTGTTGCGTCAGCTCGGCACACAGCC
Organism: Candidatus Multivoradales bacterium; assembly: GCA_965250305.1. GTDB lineage: Bacteria > Acidobacteriota > Thermoanaerobaculia > Multivoradales > J023 > J023. Next base: position 16,586 of record CBDFNS010000022.1, read on the forward strand.
CGCCGCCACCGTGCCCCGCCCACCCTCGTAACGACGGCATGCCACCTGCTTGCCGTGGGCACCGTGACCGCCACCGCACCAACGGGAAACGGCGCCAAAGTCGGCGCAGATTCCCAATCGGTTGCACGGGCTCCTTTGGCTCGCGCGGAGCGCGACGCCAAAGAGCCCCGGAGGCGGACCCGGAGAGGAGACCAGAGCAGACCACCGCCCGCACCTTGCCGTTCTCGATCACCGGCACGACGTGCCACGCAGCACCACGCCCGGCCTACCACGGATCGGCGGCGAGCGGCTAAAAGGGGAAGAAGCACGACGCCTGGGTTGTGCTTTCGGCGCGCCTTCGGCCCACGGAATGTCCCTAGCACACTTTCGCGCCCAATAACCAAGTATCGGAAGAAGCGGGCGTATAGAGGGTGCTTTGTGCAGACGAAGACCCTGAAACCGTGAAGAGCGTTCACGGTTTCGGGGATCGCTGCCCCGAAACGGCGCGTTACGTGCCGGTTCCGGTTCGCAGATTGTGAACCGGTGACGAATTGTCCCGATTCGCTCCGAAATGGTGTAGCGCCACAGAGGCCACAGACACACCGGCTCTTTGGCGATGTGCGCAGCACGAGCCAAGGAGCCAGTCAGGCCGAGTAGGGAGACTGGCCGGTCGCCGGCCGGCTTCCCGGGGCTCCGAAGGCCACCAGAAGACCGGCGCATTACGCGACGCTTCGAAGACGCTCTTCGTTCGCAGGCCGAGCAGTATCAGGGGTGGGTGGGCTCACGGCCGCGACCTGGCGCGGTGGGCGATGACGATTCGATCGACAGTGAGGAGGCCCGTGTGCGGGCGTTCGGGCGGAGCCGGGATGACCCGCAGGCCACGAATCCGCGCGCGCTCCGGGTTCTACATAAACCGCTTTATGTAAAGCCGAAGGCCGGAGCCAACAGTGCTCCGAGGGCAAAGTCCAGGGAGGGCGGCCCTCCCGGACAGGGAGTAGCCGCGAAGCGGCGGTCTGCAAGGCGCGTGACAGATGGGAGGTCCGAGGAGGGGCCCGCTGGCGCGCGCCTTGCCTCACGGTTTGCCCGGGCCGGAAGGAGCACAGCGACTGGAGGACGGAGCGCCGCGGCGACGCCCGGAGCGCGCGCGCTTAGTGCCGACCCGCATTGCAGGCTCACCCGCGCCGGGCCGGTGGTGCGGATCGTCGAGCTGCTACGGAAACAAGAAGACCGCGCCAGGGCGCGGCCGTTGGGGTGGGCTTGATGCTTCGGTCGAGAAGACTATCCGCCGCCGCTGCTGCTCGGATGTTTGCGTGCGTCGATGCCGGACCAGGTGCAGCGACGATCGCGGCGACGACGGTACCTGGGCTCGATTTCGGGTTCGGGCTGGGCCTCGTCCAGGCGGAGAAAGCGGCGTAGGCGCGCCAGCTTGCCCGGCGGCGCGGCCGGGGCTTTGCGCACCACGGCCAGCATCACGTTCTCAGACGTCGGCCGGCCCAGTGGATCCCCGGGCGTCACCAGGCCGCTGCGCAGCAGGTGGCCGAGCTCGTCGCGGTACGCTTTGGGGCGCATACCGTACCAGCGCACAAACGCGTCGGTGAAGACTTGGATCGAGCGGTAGCCCAGGATCTCCGCGATCTCCCACACTTTGAGATCGCTCGCCAGCAGGCCCCACCCCGTCTCCAGTCGGCAAGACATGATGTACGCACGCGGCGGCATCCCCACGACACGGTCAAATCGCTTGGAAATGTTGATCGGGTTTTCGTCGGTCAGCGAGCACAGTGTCACGACATCGAAACCACGGTCGAAGATGTGGCGCTCGAGCGCCGCGAAGATCGGGCCAAATGAGCCCAGTGCCTCGCGGCGGTGACGACGGATGCGCCGGATGACTGGCTCGGCGGCTTCGTTACGCAATCTCGTGGCGTAGCGCTCGCGCTTCTGGCTCCAATGTCTCATTCATTCCCCTTTCGCTGGGTCGCGCATCGGCCGGCCCAGACGGCTGCGCGCGGCGTTCGAACTCGCTCGAACGGGTTCGTGCTGATCATCTGCATCAAGAGATGGGTGTTGGTGTGATCTCCACCCCTGCTTTCATCGCGGAAACGCGCCGCCGTTTGCCCCATGGGGGGCGAACGAAATCCCGAAACGATCGAATCGCTGGTGTGAAGGGCTTTCTCTTGTGGCGTTACAGGGGCCACTTTCGTTACACCTCCCCCACCGATTGAAGACGCAGAGCGGGTCGTGAATCTGCCTGTCTCGTCGCAATCGTGTGGTTCAAGACGGTTCATCTCGGCAGTACGCCGCCATCATCAGCAGCGCCCCTTCGTAGATCGTCAGCCAGTGCGCGTGCGCCGCCGCGCCGGGGGCTTGCACCAGGAACAGCACCGATTGACTGGCTGAGGTGAGCAGGTCTTCGGTGAGGCAGAGGTTGTGCCAGTTGGGAATCGTCTGACGCACCAAGCGCGCGAAACGCGCGCCCGCCTTTACGTCGACTTCGAGGTGCAAGCTCGCCAAGGCGACCAGCTCGCTGTGCCCCGCTTCAGAGGTACGATGAAGCTCGACGAGGGCGGTGCCGGCGGTAGAGGTCAGCAGCGACGCACTCAAACGGTCGTCCGCCACAGACGGCATGTCGAGATAGCTGGTCTCAACCAGGCACGGGTGAAGTGTCGCCAGCCAGGTCGCGCCGGGTCGTTGGCGCTGGTGCTCTTTGCGGGCGAGTAGCTCGTTCGCGTCGATCCGGTACCAGCTGAAGAACGTGCCGTCGCTCTTGTACGCCAGCAGTTCGAATATCTTCTCTGGGGGCCTTTGCGGTTTGCCGGGCACAGCAACTCCCTACTGCCCAGCCGCTGGGCGTGATCAAATGGAGCCCCGCGCCGGGTGCAGAAAGGGTGTCCGGTCAGACAACGATCCAGCTGATCCGCACGCGGGGCATGAGTGGGAGGGAACCGGCGGGGGATTGGCGTCAAGTGAAACGACGCCGTGACCGGATCTCCCTCCCACCACGGACTTTAGGCCGCAAACATGGTTCTTGCTCGTCAAGCACCATTTTCGGCGGAAAGCGCGACGCGAAATCGCAAGAATGCGGTAGGATTCGCGCACATCGACATTGATGGGTGTCCGGTCAGACAGCCGTGCTGGGAGGTTATTGCGATGGAGGGTCAAAAGACCGCGGAAGCGATCACGGCCGCGCTATGGCGTGTAATCCTTGATCGAGGTTGGGGTGCAGTCAAGCGCACAGAAAAGGCCATGGGCCTGCACAAGGACGGATTGCGCCACGCCAAGCATCGTGATGGTGGCTTGCGCCTCAAGGAAGTTACCAACGCGCTCGAAGTACTCGGCATCCCGCCCGCCGTCTTCTTCAACGACGCCCTCGGCGGTGTCTCGACGACCGCTGGCGAGCGCTTCATGGCGCGTGGTGCCGACCTGGCCGCGCGCAAGCTCGTCGACTTGCCCGAGCTGGCCGACGACGACAAGCCCGACCGGCTGACCGAAGACGACCTCGCTCGGCTCGATGCTGCGCGTTTCGAAGACCCGCGCGCCGCCGCAGAGCAAGCGGCCGGTGTGGCACGTCAAGCAGCGAGTGATGGTCGTCGCGGCGATGCAGCGGCGGCAGTTGCGCGGCAGGGCTCGGCGTTACGCGTCGCTGAGATGTGGGAGCCGGCTTGGGTTTGCGTTTGGTGGGCGTTGCGCCATGCGCCAGACGGACCGATTAAGGCTGATGCTTGGCTACGCAGCATCTCCATCAGTTCTGATCTCGGCGAGTTCGAGAATGCGGCTGAACTCGCCCGCACCGCTGCTTCCGAGCACTGGGAAGCTGGCTCCATGGTTGGAATTGGAAAATCGCTCGTTCTTCGTGGCGTCTCACTCAGAAAGAGCGGGGTGCTAGAGGAGGCGATTCGTCTGCTAAACGCTGCGCTGTCGTTCTTCCCGGACAACGACAAGCCCGCCCATTTCGCTATTCACCGAAGCCTGGGACTCGCTTACCTCAGTCTCGGCAACATCGAGGCCGCGGAGCTACATGCCAGAGAAGCACAAGAGATCCCAGAACTTGCCCCAGCATTCGTGATTGACTTGCGGTGGCCTCCAGGCGCGAATCGCGGCAGCACCGCGAGGATACGAGTTTCGCCATAAGATTGTTACCGCGAGACGGTTGTTGCACTTGAACAATCGCCGGGAACGGCGGCACTCGCCAGCACCGAGCTTTGCCGACTCTACTTGACCTCCGGCCGACCAGCTGAGGCATCGGCAACCGCCATCGGCATGGCCCGACTTGCCATTCCGATGCAGCAGAACTACGTCGTAGCAGGAGCGATCGCCGATCTCTATTGCGTTGCTCAGAAGGGCATGTTGACCCTGCGGACGATCGACCTCGCGATCGCCCGCATTCGAAAAGGCACCAACCGACGAGCCATAACGACCAGTCAGCGTGCCGCGAACAAGACGGTCTTCCCTTAGCCCCAGGGATCAGTCTCGTTGCCGAGTCCGTCTAGCGGCGGTGCATCGCTACCGTCGCGATCGTCACCATCCTTCGCCCGCGCCTCCGACGCAGGCGAAGCGGTGACCTCGGGCGCCACGACGCCAAACAGACTCGCAAAGGCATCCATCACCTTCGCGACGATCGACGATCCCGGCGACGCGGAGCCAGCCCCCGGCGTCGCGGCCACCGGCAGTGCCAACAGCATCAGCGCCACGGCCCAACACCAACGAAACGTACGTTCTCCTCATGACAAACCTCCTGTAGGCACAGCGCAACACGCCGGCTGAATGCCGGCGTGGCGCGGGATGCCTGGTTTGCCATCACGCTATCGTGTGCGGCATCGCACGACGATTTCGCGGTGGTTAGGTACCGCCTGGGAGGCGGTTCGCCACCGATGATCCGTCGGCGAAGATCGGCGGCGCGCCTCGCGTCTTAGAGGGTATGGGACGAGACATTCGCTATCTACCGACGCCGCACACGCTCGTCGAGGTGACCGTGCGCACCATCCAACAACGCTACCTCCTCCGCCCTGGGCCACGGCTCAATCAGCTCGTCATCGGGGTCTTGGCTCACTGCCAGAAAGCCACCGGCATGCGGGTGCATGCCGTCGTGGCCATGAGCAACCACGCCCACTTGATCGCGTCACCGACATCAACCGAGCAGATGGCCGAGTTTATGTGCTTGGTCAACGGCAACCTCTCCAAAGAAGCCGGGCGTTTGCATGACTGGAAGGGCACGATGTTCCCGAGACGCTACGCGTCAATTCCAGTGTCGAACGAGCCACAAGCCCAGATTGCTAGGCTTCGATACTTGCTGGAACAGGGCACGAAAGAGAATCTCGTGATCGCGCCAACCGATTGGCCTGGCGTCCACTCGTCCAGGGCGATGGTGGAAGGCAGGACCATGAAGGGGATCTGGATCAAGCGCAAGGAGATGTTCAATGCCAAACAACGCGGCGAAGAAGTGACCGAAGCCGACTTCACGGAAGACGTCGAGCTGACGCTCGATCCCCTCCCCTGCTGGCGCCACCTCAGCGCCGAGGCGTATCGGGCGCGCGTCGCCGAGATGGTCGATGACATCGAGCGCGAAACGATTGCGCGTCATCGGAAGGCCGAGACCGTCCCAAAGGGCGCCGAGTGGGTCCGTCGTCGCCATCCGCACGAACGGCCCAAGCCGGGCCACCGATCACCGCGGCCACGGTTCCACGCATTCGCGAGGAAGATCCGAGAGCAAATGGTCGCCGCCTACCGTGAATTTCTCGCCGAGTACCGCATCGCCGCCGAGCGGCTGACAGGCGGCGATGTTGGCGCAACCTTCCCCGAAAACTGCTTCCCGCCGCCACTACCGTTCGCCCCGCCCATGAAGCTCGAGCCTGGATAGCGACCCGGCGTCGCGGCTCTGTTGGTCGTCGCGTGGTGGTTACGGTCGCCGCGCGGGCGAAGCGTGCGTGGTCGTCAGAATCGGCCGATTTCGGGAGCCCTTGGGCGTCCGGAAGACACCATCTTGGGACTCGATCAGACGTTCCGAGGCATCATCCGAAGCCATTCATGCGCGATCAACCTATCGACCACCACGCGAAGACACTCGTCGTCGTCTCTTCCTCAATACTTGGCCGGCACGTGAAGAAGGCCGTGAAGAAGGCCGTGAAGAAGGCCAGCACGTGATGAAGGCCGGTCAACGCCTCTTCCTCAATACTCGCCTGGCACATGAAGAAGGCCATGAAGAAGGCTGGCACATGAAGAAGGCCGCACGTAAAGAAGGCCGGTTAGTTTGGCGGCTGTACGAACTGCATCCTCACACTCCGTTCCAAACCGCAACCTGAGAACATTTTATCTAGAGCCTGGCCGGCTGAGATGAGTGCATCGGCACCAACGACGTATCGGACCATGTAGTCGTTTGAATCTCGTCTTGTGAGACAAGCGACAATAGTCCCGTCCATCGCATGATTTGGGTCAACTTCTCTCTCGTGGCGAACTTCGCTCAGCCCCAGATCACAGTACCTGCTAACCACATGCCAGGTCTGGACAAATTCTCCGTCAGAATCACACGACGATTCGCCACCATCAGTAGTGACCGTCACTCCCCCATCATCTTGCACAGAGATCGTCGTTATCGCGCTAAGGTCCGATAGAACAATCATGTCACCTGGCAAAAGCAACAGCTCTGTGTCGCTCTCGCATGCGATGATCAACATCATCATTGAGACGGCTAGGGTAGTGAAACTCCTGTTTCTCATTATCTCGACCCCGGACCAAACAAGGAGTTCATCAGCCACTTCATCACGAAGCGACGTTGCTGAATGTTGGTCTTGGTTGCGAGAAGTGCGAGCGGTACTTCGGCATCGATGCCTCGCTCTCTTGAAACAGATCGCAAAAACGCGACAGCCTCGCTGACTCCATCACCACTGATATCAAGATGATGAACAGGAGCGAGATGCGGAGAGTCCTCGGCGTTCGATCTCCCTGGCGTACGGATGTCGTGTAGATCGAGTTGACTCGGCGAGGCAATATCTCGATCTCCCATGATTGTCCCAACCGCTCTTTGGCCGAATTCCGAGACATTTGGACCGAACTTCGGCCGCTCTCCCCCCATTCCATCGCTTTCGATGACGAGCGTATATAGGTCCCGTATTCCGAGATGATGACCAAACTCGTGCGCAAACGTCCATTGCTCGGCCGAAGGCAAAAAGAAGTGCTTACTACTTGATCTGCCCTCGCTTGAGTCTAGAACGATATCCGTCACGTAAGGTTCAGCCGAGTTCGCGATCATATAGTTTGCCCGTTGTCTCATCATTCCTGGTGCCGGCGAAACGATCTGTGGACTCAACCCAGCCCAGGCCTGCCTTGCAGCAGCCTCAAAATCAAAAATTCCGCGCCAGAAGAGTTCGTTGGTCATTTGCCGATCTCGCGACCTCTTCATGTATCGAATAGTCACGTACGTATCGACGTCGCTCTCGGCCTCGCCATATCGAACGATGAAGGCATCCAAGCCAAGAGGATCCGAGTAATTCGCCGGTGAATACCCGGCAAACTGATACATAGAGGGTCCATTGTGTACACCCTCTGCGATTCTGGGGTTAAACCACTGATTTGCTTGACGTTGTCCTGACAGCCCAAAGTCAAAACCCCAGACGCGAGTTTTCGGCTCGGCACGGCCAAACGCCCCGACGCGAGCAGGCGAAAAAGGCCAGCTCGGCGGGGACGCGAGGTGGACGCGCAGGCGCGCGCGGGCGGGACCGGCGCGCGGGGTGGCGGCGGAGGTTTCGGGCAGGATGGACGCAGGGGCGATCGTGGGCGCGGGCGCGATGTGGGCGACGGCTGCCTCGTCGACCAGGTCGGCGACGCCGGCCGAGCGCGGCAGGGACGCGCCAGCGGGCAGGGCGAGCAGCACCAGCAGCAGCATGGCCGCTGCGACGATGACCAGCCGTTTCTTCCCTTTAGCCGCGCGCATGCTCATGATTCTATCGTTTTGGTACCGCTGGCCGCGCGCCGCACCAGCGCTGGCGCAATCGCGTGCCGAGCAGCACCATGCTCGGACTACCACGGACGAACGCCGAGCGGCTAAAGGAAGACGAAAGCGGGCGTATACACCCGCTTCCGTGCGCCAATGCCCTGCACTACGCAGGGCTCGACGGCGGCAGGTCCTGCAAGATCCTGCGAAAGCGCCGCTCGACTTCTTCCTGACTCATCACGCGACCGGCCTCGCCGTCCCGCCTCCCGGCCTCGATCTTCTTTAGCACGTAGGCCCGATAGACCTCGTCAAACGTGGCACCACCCGGCAGAGACTCGGCTAGTTGGCGGAGTTCGTCTTTGATCGTGCTCATTCCCCCATCCTAGCGCCGTCACTCGCTTTAGCACAGATTGTCACCAAGCGACGAGAAAAGGGTGAAAGCGGGCGTATACACCCGCTTCCGTGCGCCAATGCCCTGCACTACGCAGGGTTCGACGGCGGCCGGGTGGCTCCATTACGGCGATCCCGGCCGATTGGAGCGCGCTACGCGCGGAAATCGCAAGCGCCCAGGGATGCCGGCTTCTGAGCCGGTATTACCTGGGCACTGCTTGCATTACGGTCTCAGTCCTCTCCAGACTCTTCCCGCCGCTCCATCCGTGCCGGGTGGGTGGCTTCGTGGATCTGTTTCAGCTTCTCGATCGAGACGCGGGTGTAGATCTGGGTGGTGTCGAGCTTGGCGTGACCGAGCATCTCTTGCAGGTAGCGGACGTCGGCGCCACCTTCGAGCATGAGCGTGGCCATGGTGTGGCGGAAGAGATGACACGAGCCGGTACGGCGACGGACGCCGGACTTCTTCAGGATCTTGGTCACCTCGTTGCCCAGCCCACCGGTACTGAAACGCGTGCCGTCGAGCGCGATGAAGAGCGCCCACTCATCGGCGTGCAGCACGTAGCGCGGCCGCACGTCTTCGAGGTAACGCTGGATCCACAGCAGCGCGCGCCCGCCGATGGGCACCACGCGATCCTTACCGCCCTTGCCGCCTCGGATCGCCAGCCGGCCGCGCTCGAAGTCGACGTCGTAGAGATCGAGGTTCACCAGCTCGGTGCGGCGGATGCCCGTCGAGTACAAGACCTCGAGGATGGCGCGGTTGCGCAGGCCGAGCGGCTTGCTGACGTCGGGCGTGGCGAGCACCTGCTCGACTTCGGCGATGGTGAATCCCTCGACCGGCAAGCGCGCCGGCTGCTTGGGCATCTCAATGGTCGCGGCCGGGTCATAGAGCACGTAGCGCTCTTTCGCCAGCCACTTGAAGAAGGTCTTGACGTAGGCCAGGCGGCCGCACTGCGTGCTCACCGCCAGCGGCCGGCCATCCGGCCGGCGGTGGTGGTACAGCCACCGCTGGTAGCGCTCGACCACCGCGCGCGACACCTCGGCCGGCTGGACCATGCCGCGTTCCACGCACCAGCGGCCAAACGCTCGAAGCGTCGACTCGCACGTGGTCCGCGCCCGCTGGGAATACTGGTGCACGTCGCGCCATTCGAGGTGACGCGCGATCAGCACTTCGAAGCTGCGGGCATCGGTTGGATCACCGATCGGCTCGCGTGCTGGCCAGCGCGGCATCAGGCATCACTGATCGACACATCGCCAGCCGCCAGGGTACGACTTGGGTCTACGTACGACGGCGCGTTGTTTTTTGGCCCTTTACTATGCCCCCCACGAACCCCGCGAACCCCGCGAAGTGGGTCTGAAACATCTGTTGAAACAGCAGGTTGCGGATGACCGCTAAAATCCGCGACCTTCCCGCGAGGTATATCCCTCGCCCCCGCGAGGTCATTGCCTATCCCCGCGTTCTTTTCGTCGTACCCCAGTGAAGCCACGTCGATCAGCCCAGGAAGGCCGCGTTGGTCGTCAGCCGAGGGTGCATGCACCAGCTCGTACAGGTAGCTTCGGCCGCGGCTCCCCTGATGCACGAAGAGGTATTCGAGGTCGACCAGGCGGGACAGGTGCAAACGGAGTTGTGTGTCGGCCTGCCCGGTCGCCTCGCGCAAGGCGCGACGGCTGAAACGGTAATCCACATGGTCGAGCCCTTCGCGCTCACAGCCCTCAATAACGAAGCGCTCGATCAGTGCCAGCAGACGCCGCGTCTGCGGCGGCAGCTCGTCGAGCGTCCGGCCGAGCACCTCGTGCGCCAGGTCGTTCGCCGCCGCGATATCGGCGATCGCCACCTCGATGTACTCGACCTCCTGTTCACCCGCCGCACCAGCGATCGCCGCCGTCTTCAGGTCGCGCTGACGTTGGTGTAGCAGGGCAATCGTGTCGATCAGCGTCAGGTACTTCTCGTGATCGCGGCGCGTGCGCGTCATGGTGTCGCCAAAGGTCAGCCGAGGCGCGTAGGGATTCACCACCGCCAGCGGCTGCAAGAGCCGCTGCGCGTTCTGGTGCAGCGCCACCACCGTGGCCCGCTCGACGCCGGCCACCAGGCCGGCGAGCGTGCGCCGCTCGCGCTGCGCGGCGTGGATCGCGCGCGTCTGCGCGCGGGCCTCGTCAACGCTGAGCACGAGGCAGCGATTGAGCAGCTCCTCGTCGACATCGATCGCCGTGGTGGTCAAAAAGATCATCACCGGACCTTCCACACGGTACTCGTGGGTCACCAGCTTGCCGCTGGCTGGATCTTTGCCGGTCGACGCGATGGTGAGTTCACCTTCCGATTGCAAGAGCTTCAGGGCATAGCTGGCGCGCTCCGCGCCCTCTTCTTCGGCGATCGCCAGGATCTTGTGTTTCAGCTCGGTCTCGCCCATGTAGAAGAGCGATTGACCGGTCATCGCCGAGTACTGCACCCGCTCTTCCTCCGGCATCAGCGCCAGGACCGCGTCCATCAGCGCCGACTTCCCCGCCGCTGATGACGATTGCACCACCACCGCTAGCGGCCGTGACAGCTTGCGCGACACCGCCGCCAAGTAGCCGAGCAGGGTGTTGCTCGCTTCACCCACCATGCCGCAGCGCCTAAAGTCCTCGGTGATGCGGTCGAGCAGGTCCGGCGCTTCGAGCAACGCTTCGGCCTCGGCACGCTCGGCCGGTGTCATCGTTGGTCGAGCGTCTTTCTCGGGCTCGAGCGTCTGCTTGATCTGTTCGTCTTGCAGCTTCTCCAGCGCCAGCAGCACACGGCCCACGTCGCGCTTGGCGATGCGCGGTTCGATGGCAAGCTCGAGCGCCGATTGCTTGACGAAAGCATTGCGCTGACGCGCTGAATACAGGTCGAGCGTGTCGACGTGGAAACCCTCTCCTCGGGTGGCAAGGAGGTTGATCTTGAGCACGTCATACGAAAGGTTTTTCGCCAGCCCGCGCACCCGGTACTGACGATCGCCAAACGTCACCGTGACCTCGTGATCCGACACCACCACCGGCAGGGACGGCGCTGGCGGCGCCGGCAGCGCGGAAGAAGTAGGTGGTTCGTCCTCGACATCGGCCACCTCGGCGGCCTGGGGCGTGGCGGAAGCGGCTAAAGGAAGAGCCCTCTGCTCTTCCCCTTTAGCCGCCTCTTCGTCTGGTTCTGCGGCCGGTGACACCTCGACCACCGCCTCGACGGCCGCCAAGGGCACGCGTTCGGCCGGCGCCTCGCCCACGCCCATCCACTCCGCGCGGCGCAGCAGCAAATCCAACGACTTCGCCGCCGGCTGCACCGATTGTGCGTATTCGTTCGCATCCATCCGCCGGGGGAATTGCACCCGGTATGCCTCGATCCCGGCGGCAAGAAGCTGTTCCGCGACCTTCGCCGCGCCTTCGTCGCCGGCTTTATCGCGATCGAAAGCAATCAGCACCCGCTCGATGTTGTGCGCCACGAAGGCTTCCAGCATCTCGGCCGTGAAGCCACCCACGCCGTACGCCGCCGTCACGTTACGAAAGCCCGCGCACCAAAAGGTCAGGGCGTCGACCAGCGACTCGCACAGGATGATCTCTTTCGAGGCGCGCAGCGCGTCGCCGTTGAAGACGCCGGCATGGGGACCTGGCAAGTACAGATGCAGCGGCGTGCCCTTGCGCAAGCTCTGTTGCACCTTGCGGCCGTAGATCTCCACCACCTCGCCGCGAGCATCAAGGACCGGGATCACCAACGAGCCGTTGAAATGCTCGTGGCCCGACTGGCGCAGGATGCCCACGCCTTGCAACCGGCCTCGAATCTCACGGCCCGCCTTCACGTCGGAGCGTGGCAGCCGGTAGCCCAGCGTGCGGTTGGCGTAGCCGAGCTGAAAATGGTCGACCGCCTCCGGATGATCGAGCCCGCGCGACGCCAGGTACTTCAGCGCCTCCGGGCTCTCTTTCAGGGCCTCGTGGTAGAAGCCGACCACACGGCGCAGCAGCTCCGCGTCTTCGGCATTCGCTTCCACCGGCGGCGGCAAAGACGGCCGGCCGCGCTCCGGCGCGGCTACGGTGCTCGACGGCTCGGGCACGTCCGCCCGCAGCAGCTCCACCGCGTGGCGAAAGCTCACATCCCGATCACGCATCACCCAATCCACCGCCGACCCGCCCGCTTGGCACGCACCCAGGCAGTGCCACAGGTTGGTCTTCGGCGAGATCACGAGCGACGGTTCCTTGTCGTCGTGGAACGGGCACAGGCCGAGCAGGTCCTTGCCGTGCCGCTTCAGCTTCACGCCGCGTGACTCGGCCAGGCGCTCGACCGAGATCTCGCGCTTCAGACGCTCCAGCTCTGCTTCGGGGATGCGGGCCATGGGTCCTCCTCGCCGCTTGACAGCACCAGCTTGGGCTGAAACCCTGTCAAGCATAGAAATGATCCGTTTCTCGCCTTTGATACTGTACGTATTACGCGATCACGTCAAGGCGTATTTCGGATCACACCTAGACTTGGAGGCCCAACGGGATGCATGAGCTATCAGCAATGGAGCGACAAGAAATCCTCAGAGCCTTCGGTACGCGCCTCAAGGAGCTGCGCAAGCAAAGGGCGTGGACGCAGAAAGAGCTAGCCGCGAAGATCGAGGTCCGTTTCTCGCAGCTCAACAAGTACGAAAGCGGACTTCACACGCCGCCACCCGAGAAGCTGATCGAGCTGGCCGAAGTACTCGGTACCACGGTCGATTACCTCCTCACAGGCGACCGGGACGAGGCGGTCCCGCTTCACAGCACACGCCTGCTCGACAGATTCCGAGCCCTCGAAGCATTCCAAGCCGATGACCAGGAGGCCGTCATCAAGCTCATCGACGCCATGATCATTAAGCAAAGGCTTCAAGGCGTCGTCGATCTCAGCGCCAGGCAGGTGGGAGCAGTTCCGTAGATGGACACGGCACAAGCTGATTGCAACCAGCCGTCTCGACTACTCGCCGCTGATCAGACGAAGGCGAAGGACTCCGCCCCGCGCTTGCTCAAGCCGGTAACTTCGGCCTTCCTGACACAGGGTCTCGCCGGCCTCGAAACGGCAGTTGGCCGAGACCAGGTAGGCAGCCACCGAGAAGAGCAGGCGGCGGGCCCAGTCGACTGGTAGCTCGACCGACACTGATACCGACATCTCGGGCTTCTCGATCGACGATAGTCCCACCGTCTGCAAATGATTGCCGAGGCGTTCGATGCGCAGCGACATGGCTTGTCTCCGATGTTCGGTTGCTCGATCAGTCACATTCTCCTACCCATCCAAGACGACATCCAGAGCGTGGATCTGTCGCCACAATCCAACTTCTTCCCTTTAGCCGCCAGCATTCTCGACCTGCACCAACGACCTCGACGGCAACGCGCGCGCGGCGACGGCCACACCAGCGACCTCCGCAACGACGCCGATCTCGACGCCCACCATCATCTCGACCCAAACGGCGGCGGCGTAACGACGGCATGCCACCTACCTGCCGTGGGCACCGTCACCGCAAGAGCGGGAAACAGCGCCAAAGTCGGCGCAGATTCCCAATCGGTTGCACGGGCTCCTTTGGCTCGCGCGGAGCGCGACGCCAAAGAGCCCCGGAGGCGGACCCGGAGAAGAGACCAGAGCAGACCACCGCCCGCACCTCGCCGTTCTCGGCGACCGCCACGACGTGCCACGCAGCACCACGCCCGGCCTACCACGGATCAGCGGCGAGCGGCTAAAAGGGGAAGAAGCACGACGCCTGGGTTGTGCTTTCGGCGCGCCTTCGGCCCACGGAATGGCCCTAGCACACTTTCGCGCCCAATAACCAAGTATCGGAAGAAGCGGGCGTATAGAGGGTGCTTTGTGCAGACGAAGACCCTGAAACCGTGAAGAGCGTTCACGGTTTCGGGGATCGCTGCCCCGAAACGGCGCGTTACGTGCCGGTTCCGGTTCGCAGATTGTGAACCGGTGACGAATTGTCCCGATTCGCTCCGAAATGGCGTAGCGCCACAGAGGCCACAGACACACCGGCTCTTTGGCGATGTGCGTAGCACGAGCCAAGGAGCCAGTCATGCCGAGTAGGGAGACCGGCCGGTCGCCGGACGGCTTCCCGGGACCCCGGCGGCCAACAGAGGACCGGCGCGTTACCCGACGGTTCGAAGGCGCTCTTCGTTCGCAGGCTGAGCAGTACCGCGGGTGGGTGGGCTCACGGCCGCGACCTGGCGCGGTGGGCGATGACGCTTCGATCGACAGTGAGGAGGCCCGTGTGCGGGCGTTCGGGCGGAGCCGGGATGACCCGCAGGCCACGAATCCGCGCGCGCTCCGGGTTCTACATAAACCGCTTTATGTAAAGCCGAAGGCCGGAGCCAACAGTGCTCCGAGGGCAAAGTCCAGGGAGGGCGGCCCTCCCGGACAGGGAGTAGCCGCGAAGCGGCGGTCTGCAAGGCGCGTGACAGATGGGAGGTCCGAGGAGGGGCCCGCTGGCGCGCGCCTTGCCTCACGGTTTGCCCGGGCCGGAAGGAGCACAGCGACTGGAGGACGGAGCGCCGCGGCGACGCCCGGAGCGCGCGCGCTTAGTGCCGACCCGCTTTGCAGGCTCACCCGCGCCGGGCCGGTGGTGCGGATCGTCGAGCTGCTACGGAAACAAGAAGACCGCGCCAGGGCGCGGCCGTTGGGGTGGGCTTGATGCTTCGGTCGAGAAGGCTATCCGCCGCCGCTGCTGCTCGGATGTTTGCGTGCGTCGATGCCGGACCAGGTGCAGCGACGATCGCGGCGACGACGGTACCTGGGCTCGATTTCGGGTTCGGGCTGGGCCTCGTCCAGGCGGAGGAAGCGGCGCAGGCGCGCCAGCTTGCCCGGCGGCGCGGCCGGGGCTTTGCGCACCACGGCCAGCATCACGTTCTCAGACGTCGGTCGGCCGGGTGTCACCAAGCCGCTGCGCAGCAGGTGGCCCAGCTCGTCGCGGTAGGTCTTCGGATGAAGGCCGTACCAGCGGGTGAAGGCGTCCGTGAACACCTGCGTCGAGCGGTAGCCCAGCACCTCCGCAATCTCACGCATCGTCAAATCGCTCGCCAGCATGCCCCACCCGGTCTCCAAACGGCACGAATCGATGTACGCCTTGGGCGTCATCCCGACCACGGGACCGAAACGCTTCGAGAAGTTCACCGCATTCTGGTGCGCGATCTTGCACAGCGTCGCAACGTCGAACGAATGCTCGAACACATGACGCTCGAGCGCATCGAACACCGGGCCAAACGAGCCCGGTGCCTCGGATCGGTGTCGACGAATGCGGCGGATCACCGGCTCGGCGGCTTCGGCGCGAATCCCCACGGCATGGCGCTCGCGCTTCTGGCTCCAATTTCTCATGTGGTTTCCTCGCTGGGTCGTGGGCCGTTCGGATGTCCTGCGGCGACGCTCGGAAATCTCGGCACGTCGTGCGTAGCTGTATGAAGGGTCTGGTTCTGTGGCGTTTCTCGATCCACTCTCGTTACACCGGGGTTCAAGACGGTTCATCTCGGCAGTACGCAGCCATCATCAGCAGCGCGCCTTCGTAGATCGTCAGCCAGTGCGCGTGCGCCGCCGCGCCGGGGGCTTGCACCAGGAACAGCACCGATTGACTGGCTGAGGTGAGCAGGTCTTCGGTGAGGCAGAGGTTGTGCCAGTTGGGAATCGTCTGACGCACCAAGCGCGCGAAACGCGCGCCCGCCTTTACGTCGACTTCGAGGTGAAGGCTCGCCAAGGCGACCAGCTCGCTGTCTCGATGGAGTTCGACGAGCGCGGTGCCAGCGGTAGAGGTCAGCAGCGACGCACTCAAACGGTCGTCCGCCACAGACGGCATGTCGAGGTAACTGGTCTCGACCAGGCACGTGTGCAGCGTCGAGGGCCAGGTGGCGTCGGGTCGTTGGCGCTGGTGTTCTTTGCGGGCCAGCAGCTCGTTGGCGTCGATCCGGTACCAGCTGAAGAACATGCCGTCGCTTTTGTATGCCAGCAGCTCGAAGATCTTCTCTGGTGGCTTTCGTGGTTTCCCAGGCACAGCACCTCCCTAACACCCGTCGAGGATGTGGTGGAATGGAGCCCCGCGCCGGGTCACCGGACGGTGTCCGGCCACATCCACGAGGATGGCGGTGACCCGAGCGCGGAGCATTGAACGGGAGGGACCCGGCGGGCGATTGGCGTCAAGTAACACGACGCCGCGACCGGATCTTCCTCCCACGGAAGAATTTACGATGGACGCATGGCTCTTGTCTGAGCAGGCGAGAAACCCGGAGACCGCTGCCCGACAAATCCGCTTCGATGCGATAAGATGGGCCTACCTCGACATTGACGGTTGTCCGGCCGCTCTCTTTCTGGGAGACATTTTGATGAGGGACTCTGGAGACGCGCGTAAGATTACGCTCGCGCTGTGGCATGTCATGCAGAAAGGCCGACGCACGGTTGGCCGCACCGAAAACGCCATGGGCGTCACGACTGACACCCTGCGCGGCGCCAGGAACTACGGCGGCCTACGGCTACGCCACGTCACCGACGCAATCGAGGCGCTCGGCATTCCGCCCGCCGTGTTCTTCAACGACGTCTTCGGCGGCGTCTCGACGACGGCCACCGAGCGTTTTGTGGCCCGTGGAGCCGAGCTGGCCACACGCAAGCTGGTCGAGCTGCCCAAGCTGGTGGACGACACCAAGCTCGATCGGCTCACCGAGGATGACTTGGCCCGCCTCGACGCCGCGCGCTTCGAAGATTCCCGCGCCGCCGCCGAGCAGGCTGCCGGCATCGCGCGCTTGGCCGCGCGTGATGGCCGGCGCGGTGACGCGGCGGCGGCTGTTGCCCGGCAAGGGTCGGCGTTGCGCGTCGCGGAGGAGTGGGAGCCGGCTTGGGTTTGTGTTTGGTGGGCGTTGCAGCATGCCCCGGATGGGCCGATCAAGGCCAACGCGTGGTTGCGTAGCGGTTCGATCGTCTCGGACTTTGGCGAGTTTGACGATGCCGCCGAGCTGGCTCATTCAGCGATGGTAGCTTCAGCCGAGTGCGCCGACTTCACCGGAATCGGGCCAGCGCTTGCGAATCGTGGGATGTTCTTGCGACGGGCTGAAAAGGCCGAGGAAGCCATCCCAATCCTGAAGGCAGCGCTCGCTACCTTCTCTGAAACTGAAGCTCTGAGTAGGTTCTCCGTCTTTCAAGACCTTGCACTCGCAGCATTGAGCATGGGAAGGCCAGAGGAATCAGAGGCTTACGCTGACAAGGCCCAGTCGACCGGAAACGTCCCGGACTCCTTCGTCGCGCACCTATGTTGGCTGCGCGCTCGCATTGCCGCCCAACGAGGATCACTCCGCCAATCGATCCACCTCTACCAGGACGTTATTCCCGCACTGAGAGATTCACCTACAAACACAGCACTGGCCTCGGCAGAGCTTTGCCACGTCCACCTCAAAGCTGGTCTTGCGATGGAGGCCATCGCGGTGGCGATCGGAATGGCCCGACTGGCAGTACTCAAGAGCCAGAATCCCATCGTTGCAGCAGTGATCATGGATCTGTATCGATCCGCAAGAGCAGGAACGCTCTCTATTGAGCTTACCAACCGAGTCGTAAAACGAATCCGAAAAGGCATCAGGCAGCGGGCCGGGGGCTGACCGCACCCGCTGCACCAGAACGCCTTATCCGTGAGGGTCGACGGAACAACCGACCCGCTCCAACGGCGGCACTTCGTCGCCGCTACGATCATCACCATCCTTCGCCCGCGCTTCCGGCGCAGGCGAAGCGGTAACCTCGGGCGCCACGACGCGCCACAGACTCACGAAAGCATCGAGCACCTTCGCAACGATCGACGATCCCGGCGACGCGGGACCAACGCCCGGCGTCGCGGCCACCGGCAGCGCCAACAGCATTAGCGCTACGACCAACACGAACGAGATAAACGTTCTCCTCATGACAAACCTCCTGTAGGCACAGCGCAACACGCCGGCTCCATGCCGGCGTGGCGCCTGATGCCTGGTTTGCCATCACGCTATCGTGTGCTGCGCCCGACGGCGATTTCGCGATTGTTGGGTACCACCTGGGAGCGGTTCGCCAGCAGTAAACCCGTCGGCAAAGATTGGCAGCGTGCCTCGCGTCTTAGAGGGTATGGGACGAGACATTCGCTATCTACCGACGCCGCACACGCTGGTCGAGGTGACCGTGCGCACCATCCAACAACGCTACCTCCTCCGCCCAAGGCCTCGGCTCAATCAGCTCGTGGTCGGCGTGCTGGGCCATGCGCAAGAGGCCACCGGCATGCGGGTGCACGCCGTCGTGGCCATGAGCAACCATCTCAATCTGATCGCAACGCCGACGTCGACCGAGCAGATGGCCGAGTTCATGTGCTTGGTGAACGCCAACCTCTCGAAAGAAGCCGGCCGGCTTCACGATTGGAAGGGCACGATGTTCCCCAGGCGCTACGCGTCGATCCCGGTCTCGGACGAGCCACAAGCCCAGATTGCCAGGCTTCGATACTTGCTGGAACAGGGCACGAAAGAGAATCTCGTGATCGCGCCCACCGATTGGCCGGGCGTCCACTCGTCGCGCGCCATGGTCGAGGGCCGGACCATGAAAGGGATCTGGATCAAGCGCAAGGAGATGTTCAATGCCAAGCAACGCGGCGAGGACGTCACCGAAGCCGACTTCACGGAAGACGTCGAGCTGACGCTCGATCCCCTCCCCTGCTGGCGCCACCTCAGCGCCGAGGCGTATCGGGCGCGCGTCGCCGAGATGGTCGATGACATCGAGCGCGAAACGATTGCGCGTCATCGGAAGGCCGAGACCGTCCCAAAGGGCGCCGAGTGGGTCCGTCGTCGCCATCCGCACGAACGGCCCAAGCCGGGCCACCGATCACCGCGGCCACGGTTCCACGCATTCGCGAGGAAGATCCGAGAGCAAATGGTCGCCGCCTACCGTGAATTTCTCGCCGAGTACCGCATCGCCGCCGAGCGGCTGACAGGCGGCGATGTTGGCGCAACCTTCCCCGAAAACTGCTTCCCGCCGCCACTACCGTTCGCCCCGCCCATGAAGCTCGAGCCTGGATAGCGACCCGGCGTCGCGGCTCTGTTGGTCGTCGCGTGGTGGTTACGGTCGCCGCGCGGGCGAAGCGTGCGTGGTCGTCAGAATCGGCCGATTTCGGGAGCCCTTGGGCGTCCGGAAGACACCATCTTGGGACTCGATCAGACGTTCCGAGGCATCATCCGAAGCCATTCATGCGCGATCAACCTATCGACCACCACGCGAAGACACTCGTCGTCGTCTCTTCCTCAATACTTGCCCGGCACGTGAAGAAGGCCGCACGTGAAGAAGGCCGCACGTGAAGAAGGCCGCCAACCCGTCATCGTCTCTTCCTCAATACTTGCCCGGCACGTGAAGAAGGCCGCACGTGAAGAAGGCCGCACGTGAAGAAGGCAGGAAGAAGCTCAGCGAGGTCTCGGAGGAAGCTCCACGACTACACGTAAGCTGACGCTAAGGCCACATTCCGCAAGTATTGAATCCAGCGCTTTGGCCACCTCAAGCATCTCATCATGCCCTTCGACGTAGCGAATTTCGAATTGGCCATCATCGCGTCTTCTTACGTATGCAACACTCGCTTCAAGCGCATATCGATTTGGATCGAACGCAAGCTCATCGCGAATCACGAAGTCTTCGCTTGACAGAGTGCCGCCAATAACTTCCCAGGCCCGCGCAATCTCCGGTGTAACAGCACAATCATGACCCCGTTCAGACGTCCGAATCACAATTCGACTATCTTCTACGGACTCAACGAGAACATCTTGCCTCGCATCGCTCGCGAAGACCATATGTCCAGTGGGAGGCGGTGCCGTTCTCACTTCCGCATCCTTCTCCTCTCGGAAACCACAACCTAAGGAAAACAACAGAAGAAGAATCACAGAAAGCCAAACTCTGGCTAAAGTGCTACTCATCGGAAAACCGCGTTCATGATCCACCTCGCGATCAGGCGCCGCTGGCGCGGGTGATTCTTAGTCCGAAACAATCCAAGCTGGTGTGAAATATCGACGCCCCTTTCAGCCGCCACCCTCTCATAGAACGCGATTGCTGGAGAAACATCGTTCCCATATACCATCACGTGATGGACGGGTGCAGTTCTCTGCGGTAGCTCGGTTGGCGCTGTAAGCGGATCCCAGATATCGCGAAGATCCTCAGAGTGGGGCCGGTCGACCTTAAGGTCGCCCATTATCGACTCAGCTGCCCTTGGGCCGAACGTCCCGACATCAGGCCCTACTGAAACGATGACTCCTCCTGTTTTGGTTCTCTCTCCGAACCGTGCATAGAAATCTCGGATTCCCAAATGATGCCCGAATTCATGTGCCAAGACGGCGTCGCTTATCCCATCGGCAAGGTAGAACTTGTTTCTCTTGGTTTGGCCTGAATAAGAATAGACATCGATATCCGTCACGAACGGCGCCGTGCTCGACCGACGTATCCATCCATTCGCTTCCTCGATTGACCCAGACTGCATCAGCAGTATCTCTGGGCGAAGATCGGCCCAGACGCGCTCCGCGTTCGAGACAAATCTCGACTGAACGTCAGCGAACGCTTGGCTTGTCATCCCTTCATCCTGGTCTGTCCGCATGAAGCGCACCGCGACATAGACGTCGGTATCTTCCTCGGACGGCCCGTAGTGGATGACAAAGGTATTCAGCCCCAGCGGATCCGAATAGTTAGCCGGGCTATACCCAGCAAACTGGTATTGGGAGGGTCCATCAACGAAACCGAGGGGATCCGGGGTGATAAACCGGCCCAACTCAGGATCAAGCCACCGGTTCCTAAAATACATCAGCCCGGTAACCGGATCGACAGGCCTGCCATGGAAGCCAACGTCATTGCCGAGGGTACTGACGGTGGTTTCACGCTCGTCGGGTGCGACGTAAGCAAGCTTGGCATCGTTGGCATTGACGCTGAACGTGACACTAAACGGCTCGGCCAGGCCGCTGCCCGCCAAATCAAGTGCTGCGGTACTCACCGCCAGGGTGTGGCTGCCCGGTGCGAGCGTAGCATCGGCAAAGAGGGTGTAGTGGTCGCCGCTCAGGGTCCACAGCGCGGGGGCGCCATCAATGGTGATGGCGCTCGACGCAGGATCGACCTCTTCGCTGAAGTTGATCTCGACGATGCCTTGACGGGCGATGGTCGCGGAGACTTCAGGCGCAGCGGAATCACTGATGACCGTGTTGGTCGCCGACCACGCGAAGGGCAGGGAGTAGCTGCTACTGGTCGTGTTGGCGAAGCTGTCGACCAGCACACCGGGCTCGACGGTTAGCTCGAGCAACGTTCCCGCACCGGGCACGGTGTCGGGCGTGATGGCGATGCGTCGCAAGGCCTGGCCACCTTCGCGCACGGGCTGATCGACGGTGATCGTCAGATCTTGCCCGGAAGCAGTGTCGTGCAAGCGCAAGGTTCCATCGATGACCGCCTGCTCCAGCGCGACGCCGAGCACGCCTTCTGAGGCTTCGAGCCATAGCGCGTCGCCAAATATGCGTGCTTGTTCAATCGCCGGCGGTGTCGAATCCACCAGAATTCGCGTCTCACCAAACGCGCTGGCTTCGTACCGTTCCACAGGCTTGCCTGCGAGATTGGTGACGACGGCCAGGTTGTTGGTGCTGTCGAACATGGTGAGGTACGACGAGTCTATCGCACCATCGCTATTGGTATCGCGACTGAACCGTACGGTTTCGTCGATGCCAGGGCCATAGACGCGTTGACTCACCAGCGACCCGCCGCGCTCGGTTTCGATCTGCTGCATGCCATCCCACGAGTAGTCTTCGGCGACACCGTTGACCGTGCTCGACACGCGCCGATTGAATCCGTCGTACCGATACTCGGCTACGATGTTGCCCGCTTGCTCCACCGTGGTCAGTCGGTTGCGGAAGTCGTACGACATCGTCAGATCGCCCTTTTGGTGCAGGTTGCCGTTGTCGTCCCACACCAAGGCCATGCCATCAACCGAGGCTGGTCGATTGCGACCCGAAGCATCGTTGGGCGTGGCATGAGGCGTGGCGATGCCGTGCTCAGAACGGCTGCTGGCAATCTGGTTCATCGCCGTGTCGTAGCTGAAACTCTCGTGGTTGGCCTGCCCGGTCACGGTCGAGAGATTCACCATCGCATTGGGCGAAGCGAATTCCAAAGGTTGCCCCACCGTCGCAGAACCGAGCAAGCGATGCGCACCGTCGTAGGCCATGATTTGACCCTCACCACCCCGGTCGTTACGGGCGATGCCGCTCTTGAGGTTGCGTGGACCCCAAACGATCGACTCATCGAGGACCGGCGGACCACCCGGCACGCGGGTGGCCACGTTGATCGGCCGACGGGCTGCATCGAAGGTCATTTCAGTGACGAGGCTGCCAACGGTCTTCGTCTCGAGGGTCCCACGACCGCGGTAGCCGTAGCCAGCCAGGGCACTTCCGTCTTGTGCGCTCATCAACGTTGAAACCCGGTTGAGGGAATCAAATCCGCGCGTGACACCAAATCCCGAAGGGAAGGTGGTGCCGATCACGTTGCCCACCGTGTCATGGTTGTAGGCTACCCTTCGACCACTCGTGGTCTCGGATACCAAGCGCGAGCCAGAGTCCCACTCCAATTCGGTTACCACGGATCCTGATTGCACCCGGGTTCGACGGTTAAGGCCATCCCAACCATAGGTCTCCACCGTGGGTCCGATCAGAGAATCGCCGGCCGCGGGCAACGCCGTGCCGCTGACCGGCCGGTTGGCCGCATCGTACGCCTGTGTGACCGCGGTACCTCGCTGGTCCGTCCACGCTGTGAGGTTGTGTGACTCGTCGTAGCCATAGGACACCGTCTTGACGTCGGCGTAGGTCACCGATGTGGTGCGGTTGACAGCGTCGAAGCTCCACGCCGTCTTGTGACCGAGTGCATCCTTGTACAACGTCTGCCGTGAAGCCAGGTCGTAACCAATCGTGGTTGCAATGCCATGAGGCTTTTGTTCTGCGGTGCGCCGGTTAAGGCCGTCATAGCCATAGGCCGTGAACTGGGACGTCGGATCGATCACCTTGCGCACGAGACCACGCGCGTCGATCTCGAATTCCGTGGTGTTGTTCAACACGTCCCATTGCTTGGTCCGGCGGTTCAAGTTGTCATAGCTGGCATACGAGGGCACCATCTTGTGCGAGCCATCGGCGGTCATCTCGTTGAGCTGTTGCTCGACTGCGTTGCCAGCTGCATCCAGTACCAAGGTGGTGGTGTTGGTGGCAGCGTCGGTGATCGAGACCTGACGCTCGGCAGCGTCATAGGCCATCGTGGTCACTCGATTGAGTGGATCGCGGGTGCTCAGCAGGTTCAACGCAGGATCATAGGTGTAGGTCGTTGTTGCCGTTTGGACACCATCTGGAGTCTCGGGGCAGGCCTCTACTGGATTCGCTTGATCGTAACGCCACAGGTACCGGGTGCTGGTCGCCAAGCGGTCGAGCGCATCGAAGGCTGAACCTACGACCGCCAACACCGTGCCGCTGGCGTCGACCCGTGCTTCACAGGACGGGTTGCCATTGGCGTCGTAGCTGGTGCGGGTCGTGTTGCCAAGCGGATCGAGCTGGGTCATCGGCCGCCCGTAGCCATCGAACGTTGATTGGGAGACATACCCCCGCCCGTTCTGCATGCTGGTGAGAGCCCGCTCGGCGTTGTAGGTAGGAACTTCGTCAATTGCATCGGCCAGAGCCTGAGCACCGAGGCCACTGGTCAACTTGCTGGGCAAATTGCGCGCGTCGTATTCGGTCTTTCGAATGTTGCCCACAGGGTCGGTAACTTCCGTACGGTTGCGATTCTCATCGTACGCATACGACGTCACCGCCCAGGTTGAACCTTCAGGCTCCACCTGCGCTGCTGTTTGCAGCACCTCGTCGAGCTGACCATGGGCATAGCCAACGGCGGTGTGCTCGTTGCCGGCATGGAACGGCACCTCATGCCACTTCACGTTGCTATTCTTGTCGTAGTACCAACGCGACACGAAGCCCAGGGCCGGCACGCCGTCGTTCGAGGCGGTCGTCGCCGAGGTGTGCTCAATCCGCCAATCGAGCGCGTTGTACTTCGTCTCGTGGCGCACCCCGCGTGGGTCGATGATGGCGGTGGCGTTGCCGCGAACGTCGGTTTCGTAACGCACGGTGATGCCGAGACCGCCCGGGTCGGTCACGGTCTTTTGGAGGTAACCCCGGCTCGCTCCGGTTGCGAAGTAGGCGTGCTCGGTTACGTGTTGGTTGGGGTTGGTGACGGTCTCGAGCTGACCGTAATCGTTGTAGGTGAACGCCGTGGTACTCGCATCGGCCGTGCCGACGGCACGGGTGATGCTCTGGGCCAAGCCATTGGTGACATCGCGCACCGTAGTGGTCACGTTGCCGCGCGCATCGACGACACGAACGGGCTGGTTGGTCTTGGCGTGGTAAGCGATCGTGTTGGTGAGGGTCGCGGGTGCGCCATTGGGCCCGCGGCTGTCAGGCGTGGTGATCACGCTCAGGAGGTTGCTACCCTCGCGTCCACTGGTGGTTGAGCCGTCGCCTTGCCACGTCTGGACCGTCGTCCGACCCAAGGGCAGGGTCCCGCTGGTGACCAGGCCATCCAGGTTGTAGGCAAAGGTCCACACCGCCTGGGTTGCATCTTCAATGCGTGTCGGGTGGCCGGCACTGTCGGTGTTGTATTGACAAGCATTGGCGCGCCGGTCGTAGACGGTGGCACCGGTGCCGAACGGTAGGTTGTAGACGATAGACAGCGGACTACCTCCCCACGATTGTGTAGTCAACTCATCGGCAAAGCCGTCACCATCCTCATCGAACCACTGCAGGGTCAGCCAGTCGTTGCCCTTCGGGTCGGTGAGGGTCACCAGGTTGTCGCGCTGGCGAAGACGCGTGCTGGTGCTTCCCGCATCGGCCGCGTAGGCGTAGGTGGTGACCAGCTTCTGGGCGCTCGGCGTCGCGGTCGACGTGGCGTTTGGCTCGGTGTCGGTGATGGTGATGACGTCGACGGCTGGCGTTTCGAATTGCTTCAGACGCCCGCCGTCGTAGCCGTACGTAAAGGTGCGGCCGGAGAAGTCCTCGACGGCGGTCAACAGGCCTTTGGCGTTGTAACGCAGCACGACATCGCGATCAAGCGCATCCGTAATGCGGGCCAACTGAGAAGCTGCGTCATAGCCGAACGTCACGGCGTTGCCATGCTCCGGGTCCACCCGCAGCGCATCGGCGATCTCCACCAGGCGGCCGAAGGCGTCGAAATGGTAGGTGTTGGCACGGGCGTCGGTGATCACCCAACCGCTTTGACGACGCTCGAGACCCCAGAAGCGGCCTGGCGGACGCTGGTATCCGTCGGCCGTCTTGACGTACGTTTCACGACGACCGGTGCCATCGAAGACTTCGACATCACCATCCGGCAGTGGCCGCAGGCGCAGGCGGTAGCCGTGGTCCCAGCCCGGTCCCAGTGGTCCGTTGCCGAGGGTTTGGTTGCGGTACGAGCGAGCGAACGCCACATCCAGCCCACGACCCGCGATCATCAGATCGATGGCCGACGCCGTCATCTCGCCCGAATGCAGCAGCGTGCCGGGCGCCACGTCGCCGGTACCCGTGGCCGGGCTTTGCACCGGTTCTTGAC
The DNA here is from genome assembly GCA_965250305.1 of Candidatus Multivoradales bacterium. Classification (GTDB taxonomy): domain Bacteria; phylum Acidobacteriota; class Thermoanaerobaculia; order Multivoradales; family J023; genus J023. The sequence goes on from CBDFNS010000022.1 coordinate 42,436, forward strand.
GCAAGGCCGGACTGATGTCCCACGGCACACTTTCGGCCTCGGCTTCCGCCAAGGCCGCATCGATCCGATCGCGGTCGTAGACGCCCTCGAGATGCCCACGCAGGGTGTCGGAAACGTTCACTGCAACGCGATGGCCCGAAAGAAGCTCTTTGAACTGCTCGGCAGTCGGCGGACTTTGGGTGGTGTAGACACCTTCTGCCACCAGATCACACCGACGGCACAGGCCGTCTTCGGCCTTCTCTGCCGGCGTCATGCCCACGACGATCGACGCCCGCAGGTCGGCGAGCAATACCACCGGGTCGGAGACGAAGATCTCGTAGCCTTCCTCCCACGGGTTGGTTGCCTGCCGACGCAGCAGCAGCGCGTGCGACGGTTGGGGGCCGGTACCCGCACCCAGACCCGTGCCTTGCACGATGGTACCGGTGGGTCCCACGCTGGCGAGCGTAACGAGCACTTCATCACCCGTTTGCGCGGCGAAGCCGGGTAGCCGCGCTTCGACCCGCACCAGACCCGAACGCTCCTGCGTGTTGGAACCATTTCCGTCGCGCACGGTGGGCACACCGAAGGGCGCCAGGCGACGCGCCCGCAACAGCTTGCCCTCATCGTTGGTGCTGAGCAAGCCCATGACGGGCGCACCGAAGGCAACTCCAGTCACGCCCTGCACGGTGCCACCCGCGTAGATCAGGCCCAATTCGGGAATCAGCAGCGGTGGACTGATGACGCTTTCGCCCGGAATCTCAATGGTCTCGAGCAAGCGGTCGTCCTTGCCATCGCTGTCGGCGTCAACCGGTAGGTTGGAGAGGGTGTCGAAGTCGACCACGTAGACGCCCGCGCCGAGGCCAGAGATCAACAGCCGGCGACCGGCTCGATCGGCCACCACCTTGGAAATCCCGCCCGGCAGGGTGATGGTGCTGACCACGGAAATCTTGGTGCGATCGGTGATGTCGACCACCAGCACAGTGCCGGTTACGTTGGTCATCACCACGTAGTCGCGCAGTTGCTCCACGAGTTGGCCGGTATCGGGAAGATCGGGATCGGGCAGCATCATCGGATAGTCCAGTAGGATCGCCATACCGCCCATGCGCGCGACATCGCCCACCACGCCACATTGGCCATTGAGGAACGAAACGTCGCCCAGGTCGTTGGCTTTCGGCTGCATCAGCCACACGCCATACGAGCGGGCGAGCCCCAGCACGGTCCACTCGTGCGCCGTGTCGCTCTCATCGTGCACCACGGCAATGTCGATGTAGTCGCCGGCCTCGGTAGTGCTGGTGCCGTCGCAGAAAACATCCGCTGCCTGGTCGGTGGTGATGTTGAAGCCACCCACGTAGCGCAGCACGCCCGGTGCGCTCGCCGCACCATGGTCCTGTCGATAGAAGCTGTTGATGTCGGCAATGACCAAGCCATCGGTGGTTTGGTCGCCGTCGAGGGTGATGTAGGCATAGGCGTTGATGTTGCGCACCACCTCGAGCCGATCGCCACGGAAAACCTCGATTGCGACCGAGTAGGTGGAATCAGATGCGGCGTCGACCCGTTTCCAGGTGCCGCGGGTGAGGTTGCGCAGGGTCACGGGTTGGCCGAACACGCCGTCGGCACCGGTGACCGTCACAGTGAGCGCCTGCGAGGCGGTGGGCGCCCCCGCGGGCGTTACCGTAACGCCCTCGGGCGCAGGCTGCCCCACCAACCAGTCGTTGCTCTTGTCGTCCGAGAGAATCGACACCCGCCGTGGACGCCCGTACTGGAGGCCCAGTCCGCTCCCGCCTGGTAGATCGGTCAGCACGGTCGAACCCGCTACCACGCCCGCGCGCCAGTTGGAATCGCTGGGGTCGACATCACCGAGAGCCTGGACATCGACGATACGCGCTTGTCCGAAGCTGCTGGCGCCACCGCCGACGAAAATCACCCGTCCGTGGCCATCGACCGCCACCCCGCGCACCTGATCGAGCAGCGGCCAAGTCAGATTGCCCGGCAAGTAGTTGCTGAGTGACGTCGGGTTGCTGGCGTCGATCACCGCCATGCCGTCGTTGCCCGCGGCCACAAAGAGCAAGCTGCCTTGCCGTACGATGTCCCGCGCCACCGACAAGTCGAAGGTGTCGAGCACGGTGCTTTCGGCGACCCGGAACTCGATGTCGAGCACCAGGGATGGACACGTGTTGGCTGAATTTTGATCACAGTCGGGTCGTCCGGTGCCCAAGAACGCGTTGCCAAAGTCGTCGACCAGATCCTCGGTGAGACGCAGCCGATAGGTCTTGCCCGCCTGCCAGCCACTCGATGGCTTGACGGTCATCTCGTCGGGGGTGGCCCCCCGGTCGACCGTCGAGGGAATCGACCGGGCCGCACTGTCATGCAACTCGATGCCGGTGTGGTCCTCGGGCAGCGACTCGCTGAAGCGGAGAGTCAGTGCCTCGCCTTGGCGCATCGTGCCGCCCACCGCCATGATGTAACGATTGCCCGGCCGTACAGAGTTGGAAATGGTGAATGCGCCGTCAGGACCCGCGGTTTGGCGAACCTCGAGTCCGTCGCGCGGACCCACCAACCGAAGCTCGACGTTGGGGGAAACCGAGCCAGCGACGCCGGTGACCGTTAACGACATCGCTGGGTCAGAACCGGTCGTGACGGGACCGTACGTGGCGGTCATGCCGGTCGCCAAAGAGATGGTGCTGTCGGATCGCGGTTCGAGGGTCATGAAACGGATAGGACTACCCGCAACCGGGTAGGGCGCCCGGTGGTCGTTGCCGGCATCCGTGGGTAACGGCTCGACATTGCCAGCCGGCGGATCGAGCACCTGGCGGAACGTCCGATAGCCCGTCGAGATATCCCAGCCTTCGATCACCACGGCATCGCCGCCGATGACGGGCAACAGGCCCTGCGGTTGCCGCAGCCCAACGTAGACAGCCGCGATGTTGTAAGCGACGAACTGATAGGGGATGTTGAAGATGGCGAAGCTGCCGCCGAAGAGCGACATCGAAAAATAGTGCACTTGCGGTGCCCGCCACGCCCGGTAACGCGCCGCGCGCGTGACACCGCCGGTGGTGATGTTGCTGCCGGGAATGTGGTTGTCCATCTTGACGAGCGGCGAAAGTGGCGAAAGTGGCGAAGCTGCGGAGTTGGCGGCGGTCTCCCCCACTTCCCCCTGCTCGGATGCTGGCGCGCCGGGCAGCACGGTCATTGCCTGCGCCGCAGATTTGGCGGCCCAGATCGCTTCGGCGGAGATCGCACGGGCCGTTACCGGCGCGGCAAAGGTCGTCTCACCGGCCTTCACGACATCGAGTTGAAGCGTCTGCTCGGTTCCCGCGGGCGGCAACATGAGACTCTGGGGATCGGGCGGCGAAGCGGGCGGCGCATTGGTCAGCACATCGCCATCGACCCGCAACAGATCGTCCAAAGTCCACCACCGCTGGCCGAGCAGCTCGACGCTGCTGACCAGAATGTAATCGTCGTCGGTTGGGTTGGTCACCGGCAGGCGCACCTCCAGCTTGCGTCGGGGCTGGGCGCCATCCAAGTCCAGATCGAAGCCCAGGACTCCCTCGAAGCCGTCGGGCGTGGGCAACGGATCATTGCCAATCGGGGTCGGCGTCACACGCACCCGCGTGGTCGTCAAGAAAGTTCCCGCTTCCAGGGTCACACCAAAGCCATCGACGGTGGTGAATGACGCCGCTTCGGTACCGACAACCGCCGCCCGCAGGTCGCTGGCCATGTAGGGACCGAGGCCCAAGATCACCTCGTTGGCGCCGGGAATGATCACATGCAGGATCAAGGCATCGTCGAGCGCCGCGGTGAGGGCCAGCTCGAAGCTGCCATCGGCCGCCGCGAGCACCGACTCGGTGGCGGTGAATTGGCTGGTATTTTCGGCGAAGACCAAGGTGCCCGAGGGCGCAGCGCCAGCGAGACCACGAATCAAGGCGGTGCCTTGACCGTCGGGTTCGACCAGGAAGATCAGCGTTTCGTCGACACTGTCCGGCACCACCACCTCTTGGGTGGTGAACGTGACCAAAACCGGCGTTTCGAGCACGTAGCCCTGGAGGTCGCGGACATCGTTGGTGACTTCGAGGGTGTAGGTGCGCGATGGCGCCAGGCTGGCCTGGGGCAAGATCGTCACCAGGCTGCCCTGGTGGTCGAATTCGATGGCCACAGGATCGCTGCCGTCCAGCAGGCGGATGCCACCGGCGAGCGAGCCGCGATCGACCGGCTCGGAAAAACGCACCGTTGGCTCGATACCGAGCGGAATGCCAGCGGCGCCATCAGCTGGCGTAATGGTGTCTACATACGGACCTACAATGACCACCGTCGGGTCGAGATCGATGCGCCCATCGGCCGTATCCGGTGTCAGTACGATGCTGATCGTGTTGCCGGTCTCGGGGTCGAGAACATCGACGGTGGCCTCCCCGAGCGGCAAGGGCATCACATAGCCACCACCGCCACCCGTAATTTGGACCCAATCGACACGCGTGCTGGACACGATGCCGCCCACCAACGGGGCGTCTTCGGTGTCGAAGGCGGTGCCGCGCAGGTAGGCATGATCCTCGGTCAGACGCACGAAGGCGTAGAGACCGCCCGCACGCACGCCCGGCCAGGCCAGATCGAGGGGGTTGATGGTCGCCGTCGACCAGCCGCTGGCGGTGGCCTCGAGCGCGGCCACCGGCCGGTACGCGGGCGCACCGTCTACTTCGATCACGTGTAGCAGCAGGCCTTGGGTGCCGACGGCAGGCGGCGTGCCCAACGCGAGGGACAAGACCCCCGGACTGGCCAATTCGGTACCACCCAGATCGACCTCGATCACCCCGTCGATGACGCCGCCACGGGGTGTCGCGAGGGGCAGGTCGGCTGCGGTGCGCCGGGTGAGCACGATCGCCGTCGGCAGGGCCAGGGCCCCGGCCGGCACGGTCAGCTCATCGCCTTGATCGTTGACCACGATACCGCCATCGGGTCCGAGCACATTGCCACGCACGGTTTCGTCGCCATATGCGACCAACACCACATCTTCGACCCCCAGCTCGATGGTCAGCAAGCGAGCCGCTTCGGAAGGACGCAGTCGGAACGTGGATTGTTCGTTGCCACTGATCGCGTCACGGTAGAGCACCAAGTCGGCCCGGTACGGTGCACCTTGACGCACCGTACCGTCGAGCAATTGCAGCGTTTCCTCGACGATCAACGTCAAGGGCGCACCGCTGGGCACCGGCGATGCCACGGTGTAGCTCACCGTGGCGTGGCTGGTCTGGGTGGCCAAAACGGTGTCGGGATCGAAGGTAACCAGGGCAGCGACCACCTCGCCACCGACCGGCGCCGGGGCCGAACCGAGCACAGCACCCGGGGTTGCCGAAGGCGGCGCCGTCGAACCGGTGTCGGCTTCGACCACGGCCCACGCACCAGTCGCCAGAATGTCGGTGGTCACTTGTCCACCCGCCACCGATGCGATCGAAGCGACGTCCCATTGCAAGGTCCCGAGATCGAGCGACACGATGGCCAATGACGTACCATCAGCCGCGTCGACCGGCAGTGCCAAGCTGGCCGCTGACGTCAGTACGGATTCACCAAGCTCGACCCACACCGCGCCACGTGGGGTCCAACCGTAGGGCAGGAGCGCGGGCAGCGCCTGCTCTTCGAGCCCGGTGAGGCTGGCCGCGACCGTCGAACCCACGGCACCGGCGGGCACGTTGAGGGTGGCACCAGTCGGATCGAGCAGGCTCGCACCGGCACTGTCGATCGAGGCCGTTGCACCGACGGGCGTGAGCCGGCCATCGAAAACGTCGACCCCCTCCCCCGCCGTCGTGGTAACGCTGCGGAAGACCGGCGCGTAGCCAAGGCGCGCGAGGGTCAGGTCATGGGTGCCCGCGGGCACCGCGAGCAGGAACCGACCATCGTCGCCGGTGGTCATGGCGGGAGCGGGCACCGGCGGCGCCGCACCGTCGGTGGCGGAGACCACAGCCAGGACGCCCGCCAAGGGGCGACCGGTGGCGTCGTCGATCGCGGTACCGGCGAGGAAGCTGTCACCGGTACCACCGGCGCCGAGCAGGGTGGCAAACGGATACGCCAACCCGGTTCCCACGATGTCGGTGGCATCGGTGCCCACGTCCAGCAGGACGGTCGCCGGCAGTGCCGCGTCGGCGGTGTAGGTGGCGATCGTGTCCCCTGATGCGACCACGACACTGCCTGCCAATACCAGGGCACCATCGCTCACCTCGACCGCTGCCGCGATCGTGCCGGCGGCCATCGCCTCACTGAATTCGATCGTGATGACATCTGCATCACGATTGGCGGCGAGCACCGTCGGTGCGGTGCAATCGTGCACCACCTCGGCGATGGCTACTGGCGAGGCATTGCCGCCGGCATCGCTCGCCGTCACCGCGAGTCGATTGAGGACTTCGGACCGCAGCGTCACAGTCAAGGAAAAGGCCCCGGTATCGTCGTCGGCCCGTCCTTCGACGCCACCGGCACCGCCGGCAACGACAATCGTCGCGCCGGGTTCGGCCGTTCCGCCGACCACCACCGTTGCTCCGCACAGGCGGGCGGGCAGTGGGTCGAGCTCCGGCGCGGGCGGTGCACCCACATCGGCGGTGGTGAACGACAGCGTTTGGGCATTGGCAAGGACGTTGCCCGCCGGATCGGTCAGCACGTTGGTCAGCACCAGGTCGATATTGCTGTTCGAAGGCAACGACGTGCCCGGGGTCACGAGCAATGCGCTGCCGTCCAGTGTCGCGGTGCTGGCGGTCACGACACCCGCCACCTCGAGCCGCCAAGCGCCTGCGGCCGGTTCAGCCAGCGGCTCGTCGAAGGTCAGCCTGAAGGAGGTGGTAGTTGAAACCGCCAGGGCGCCCGATGCCGGATCGCTCGCCAGGAACGAGGGTCCGGTGTTGTCGCGCTCGATGTCGCGGGTGTGAACGCCCTGATTGCCCTGAGCGTCGGTGGCGCGGACGGTCAGTCGATTGGTGCCAGGCGCCAGGGGCACAGCATCCACCACGAACGTGCCGGTGCCGGTGCCGGTGTCGGTGTCGACCGTCGCGTCGAGGCCGTTGACAGTGACGGTGATGCCCTCCTCGGCATCAATGGTACCGGCGACCTGAATGCTCTCGGCTTGGACCGCCGCACCTTCCGCCGGCTGATCGATGTGCACGGCCGGCGCTTGGCTGTCGCGCACCAACGACGTGGTCGTGCTGGCGCGATTGCCGACACTGTCGATGGCCTCGACGGTAAAGGTGTTGGCGCCCTCGGCCAAGATCACTTCGTGGGACCAGCTATTGCCGACCAGCGTGGCGCTCGTACCTTCGACATCAACGCGGTCCAGATGGGGATCGTCGGCGGTCCCGTGGAGGGTCGTGCGGTCGTCGGGCACCACCGTGCCAGGCGCTGGATCGGTCACCGCCACCATGGGATCGGTGGTGTCGCGGGTGATGTCGCGGGTGGCCTGCGCTTGGTTGCCGGCGGTATCGAGAGCTTCGACGGTCAGTGTGTTCGCGCCTTCGGCCAGCGGTACTTGGGCCGCCAGCCATGAGCTGCCACTGATCGTTGCAACGGTGCCATTGACCGTCACACCTTCGAGGTGGGAATCAGTCGCCGTGCCGCTGACCGTCAGGGCCGTCGACGCGGTGACCTGATCGGCGAGCGGTGCACCGATGGCGATCGACGGGGCGGTCGTGTCGCGCACCAAGGAATGGTTCAGCGTGACGCTGTTGCCACCGGCGTCGGTCGCCACGATGACGAACTGGACCGAGCCTTCTGCCGGCATGGCCAACGGGAGGCTGCTCCACGCTTCGCCGCTCAGGGACGCGGCCTGGCCATTCACCGTAATCCCCACGGCGCCGGGGGCGCGCCCGGTGAGCGTGACGGTGGTCGCACTCAACACGGCCCCCGCCGGCGGATCCACATCGACAATGCTTGGGGGCACTTGATCGATGGTGAACGTCACCGAGATCGACGCCGGGTTGCCGGCGGTATCCGTGGCCGTGGCGACCAGCTCGTGTTGGCCGTCGGTGGAGACGGGCGTACCTGAAGTGAAGGGCAAACCATCGAGCGTCGCTTCGACGGTCACGCTGGAGGCCGCGCTACCATCGTCAGAGGCGGCGATAACCGGCGTCACTGGTCCATCGAAGGTCGTGCCGTCCACCAACGGCGCACCCGCGTGGCTGACAGTCACCAACGGTGCGGTGGTGTCGAGCGTGACCGTGACCTGGGTGGTGGTTTCGTTGCCAGCCGCATCGGTGGCGACGACGTCGAAGGGGTTGTCACCCTCGACGAGGGCCAGGCCGGCGTGAGAGAAGGTATCGCCCGACAAGGTCGCGACCTGACCGGCTACCGTTACCGTGACCAGGTGAGCGTCGGTCGCCGACCCCGATACGGTGATGGGCGTCGCCGAAACGACGGTTCCCGCGGCGGGTGAGGTCACCACCACCACGGGCACCGTCGCGTCGCGCTCGATCGTTCGGTCCACCGATGCGCTGTTGCCCGCCGCGTCGGTGGCCACCACGGAAAAGGTCCGCGACCCCTCGACGAGGGTGAAGGGTCCCGCTGAAAAGCTGCTGCCGTTGATGCTCGCGGCCTGACCATCGACCGTTACGGTTGTCGCACCGGTCACTTGGCCCGCGATCGTCGCTTGCGCATCGGCAACGATGGTGCCCGCGGCGGGCGTGATGCCCGAGAGAACCGGGCTGGTGGTGTCGATGGTGAATGTACGGGTCAGGTTGGCGCTGTTGCCCGCAACATCGGTGGCTAGGGCAGCCAGGACGTGACTGCCTTCCGCCATGACCGTGGCACCCGAGACGAATGGTTGGCCGTCGAGTTGCAAGTCGAGCGTGACCGCGTTGGCGTCGGTAGCGGCAACAACCGGCGCCACCGCCCGATTGAACGCCGTACCGTCGAGCAAGGCGCTGCCGCTCTCGGTGATTTGGAGCGTTGGCACCACCGTATCGAGGATCACGTTGACGGTGGCCTGGCTGGCGTTGCCCACGTCGTCGGTCGCCAACACGGTCACGGTCTGACTACCTTCGATGAGTGGCACCGCGGCCGAAAACGAAGCACCGTCCAACGTTGCGGTGATGCCGGCGACCGTTACCGACAGCAAGTGTGCATCACTGGCGACGCCCGCTACGGTCGCGGGTGACGCCGGCACCACCGCGCCGTCGATGGGTTGTTGAATGGTGATCAAGGGTGCCGTGCTGTCGCGCACGATCCGATGCACCAGCTGGGCGGTGACGCCGCCACCGTCGGTCGCGGTGAGCACAAAGTTGTTGGTGCCCTCGGCGAGGGCCTGTGCTGCCGTTGTGAAGTTGTCGCCGACGAGCGTTACCGATACCCCATCAATGTCCAGCGTCGCGGCGCCGGTCACGGTACCGGTCAACACCACGTTGGCGTTCGCGGTTACCGTGTCATCGGCCGGTTGAACGTCCACGAACACCGGCGCTGCAGCCGCCGCACCCGCGGTCGCCATGCCCACGATCAACATGCTCGTCAAAACGACGCTCACGAGAATAGCCACTTGACGCCTCAAATATCGTGCACCCATACGTTTCATCTCCTGAGTCCGTCCCATCACGTGCCTGAAGTCTTCGGTGTTTCTGTACTTGTTGCCGTGCTTGCTGTTGTGCTTCATCGCAGCCCCGCCTGGGCCACTCGGCCCTCGGAAGCGTGTCTGGAATCATGTCGGGCGGCGGCCGTGCGCCCTGCCGAGGCAATCGTCAGTTCATCGGGTGAACCCATCCATTCCGGCACACGGCACGTTCGGATCGGTTGACGTAGCCAAAGCGGTGTCACCCCGTCCGCCCAGCGGTCGGGTGGCATGGCCTCCCCTTCGCGACGTGGCAGCATCCATTCGAGCCCAGTGGGCGGCCCCATGAGCAGCGCCTGCGTCTGCACGTCGGAGTCGAAATCGACGTCGAAGGTACCGACCGCGGCAACATCGGGGATGACCACCGTGGCACCGCGCCGTACGATCACCGTGTCGAAGCGGTAGACGCCCTGGTAGGCATCGCCCAGCGAAACCGTGGCCGCGGCACCCGCAAGCAACACGCGACGCCGATCGGCCGCTTCATCAAGCACCCGGTAGTCGGTGCCGCCGATCCGGACCCACATGCCGGTGGTGCCGAGATCGAAGAGCGTGAGCGCATCGGTCGGCTCGATCCACGCGTCTGTTGGATCGTCCGTCGATATTTCGACCAACCCCACGGTGCCACTGCCAACCGCCGGCAGCGTCGTATCGGGAATCGGATCCGTCCCGGTGTCGGGGCCGGCGTCGACCAGCAGATCGCCGTCGGTCGCAGAAGGTCCAACGACGAAGACCGTGCCCGGCGCGGCTTGGGGATGCAGCGTCGCGCCCAACCGCGTACTGGTGCCACCAACAGCGAAGACACCGATCGCGGCATCGAAAGTGAGGGTCTCGTTGACCCAGAGCGCCACCCGGCCGCCACCGCCGCCGCCCGCCGCCGAGGAAGCGGTGCTATGGGCAACGTAGCTACCGCCCGAGACGTCGATCGTGCCGGTGCCGCGCAGTACCGGAGCCGACATCAACACGGTGCCGCCAGCACCACCGCCGTCGTAGTACTGCGGTGGTGTGGCCGTAGCGTCGCGGCTTGCACCACGGGCACGGATCTCTCCGTCGAGCACGACCTCCGCCGCAACGATGGTCAGCAAACCACCACCCCCACCGCCGCTATCGATGCCGTAGTACGCACCGCCACCACCACCGGCAAGCGAAGGCAGGTACACGCTGTCGTAGACGTCACCCGGCAAACCGGTTCGGCCGCCTTTGGTACCCGCACCGCCATGGCTGCCACCGGCATTTGAACCCGATGCGGTCACCGATGCCGGTGCCGCGCCAGGCTGACCACCCGTCGAGCCGCCGAGGTAGCCGCCGCCATCGAGGTCGATCATGGCGGTGGCCTCGATGGTCACGACGCCGGCAACGTCGAGCGCCAGCGTCCCATGGGTTGCCCGCAATACGGCGCTGGGCTGTACGGTCAGTGAAGACGCGACAATGGGCGACGGCAGCGCAACCTCCCCCGCAGCAACCACGTTGCCGAGATCGAGCGCGTCGGTGGCATCGAGTCGTCCGCCATTGCGCAAGGTCACGCCATCGAATCGGTAGCGTCCCTCGAAGGTCGCGGCCCCTGAGAGCGCACCGGCTCCGGCAAGAAGCAGGCGACCATCGTCGGACAGATCCACTGCCGAGAATGCACCAAGCTCCACGCCCGACGCGTCGAATACGGCAACCGTCGTTCCCAGCCACCGTGGCGGCAGCGCGCCACTCGCCGATGTAATCCAAGCATTACCAGCGGCAGCTTCGAAGAGCGCGACCGAAGCGGTCCCGAGACTCGGCAACAAGGTCGTCGCCAGATCGGAGCCCGTGTTCGGCCCGCCATCAACGACCAACCGGCCGTGGATCGCGCCCGGGCCAGCAATCAGGACCGTCCCCGGTGAGGCTTGCGGGTGCAGCGGTGATCCCAGCCGAGTGCTCGTACCGCCGAACGCTGCGACGCCGCCATCGACATCGAAATCGAGTGTCTCGCTTGCCCACAGTCCAACTCGGCCGCCGCCACCACCGCCCGACGCATCGGAATAGGTGCCGTGCGCAATGTAGCGACCACCTGAAACGTCGATCGTTCCCGTGCCACGCAACACTGCTGTAGAAATCAACACCGAACCACCGGCACCACCGCCGTCGTAGTACTGCGGCGGAGTCGCCGTGGCATAGCGGCTCTCGCCGCGACCGAGGATTGTGCCGTCGAGAACGACTTCGCCCGCGGAGATCATCAAGGCGCCCCCACCCGCACCACCGCCGTCGGAGCCGTAGTACGCACCGCCACCACCGCCCGCGAGCGATGGCAAGAAGACGCTGTCGTACACATCACCTGCCAAGCCGGGACGACCACCCTTGGCGCCCGAGCCACCATGACTACCGCCCGCGTTCGAGCCCGAAGCCGTGACCCACGCCGGGGCAAGGCCGCTTGCACCACTCGTGGCGCCGCCGAGGTAGCCTCCGCCGTCTACGTCGATTGTCGCCCCCATCTCGATCGTGACGACACCCGAAACATCAAGCGCCAGAAAGCCGTGCGTCCCGCTCAGAACGGCACCAGCCTGCACGGTCAGTGACGCCGAGACGACTGGCGACGGGAGCGAAACTTCACCTGCAGCGACCACGTTGCCGAGATCGAGCGCGTCGGTGGCATCGAGCCCACCTCCGTTGCGCAAGGTCACACCATCGAATCGATAACGTCCCTCGAAGGTCGCGGCCCCCGTGAGCACGCCCGCGCCCGTCAGGAGAATACGACCATCCTCAGACAGATCTGCTACTAGGAATGCACCAAGCTCAACACCAGCCGCGTCGAATACGGCAGCCGTCGTGCCCAGCCAGCGGGGCGGCAGCGCGCCACCAGCCGAGGTGATCCAAGCGTCGTCACCGGCAGCTTCGAGAAGCGCAACCGAGGCGGTCCCGAGGCTCGGTAACACGGTCGTCGCCAGATCGGGGCCGGAATTCGGACCGCCATCAACGACCAACCGACCGCGGACCGCGCCCGGGCCAGCGACCACGATCGTCCCCGGCGAGGCTTGCGGGTGCAACGGTGATCCCAGTCGGGTGCTCGTGCCGCCGAACGCTGCTACGCCATCGACATCGAAATCGAGTGTCTCGCCTACCCACAGTCCAACTCGGCCGCCGCCACCACCGCCCGACGCATCGGAATAGGTGCCGTGCGCAATGTAGCGACCACCTGAAACGTCGATCGTTCCCGTGCCACGCAACACTGCTGTAGAAATCAACACCGAGCCACCGGCACCACCGCCATCGTAGTACTGCGGCGGAGTCGCCGTGGCATAGCGGCTCTCACCGCGAGCGAGGATCGTGCCGTCGAGAACGACTTCGCCCGCGGAAATCATCACGGCACCACCGCCCACACCGCCGGAGTCGCTCCCATAATACGCACCGCCACCACCGCCTGTGAGCGACGGCAAGAAGACGCTGTCGTACACATCACCTGCCAAGCCGGGGCGGCCACCCTTGGCGCCCGAGCCGCCATGACTACCGCCCGCGTTCGAGCCCGAAGCCGTGACCCACGCCGGGGCAAGGCCGCTCGCACCACTCGTGGCGCCGCCGAGGTAGCCTCCGCCGTCTACGTCGATCACCCCACCAGCCTCAATGGTGATAGCCCCTGCCACGTCGAACGTCAGCGTGCCATGGGTCGCACGCAGCACACTGTTGGCCTGGACAGTCAGTGACGTCGCGACCATCATCGAAGGTAGTGAGACTTCGCCGGTAGTAACCACGTCTCCGAGGTCGAGCGAATCCGTGGCATCGAGCCGCGCGCCTTGGCGTAGGGTCACACCATCGAATCGGTAACGTCCCTCGAAGGTCGCAGCTCCCGTGAGCGCGCCGGCACCCGCCAAGAGAACGCGGCCATCGACGGACACGTCCACCACCGAGAACGCACCTAGCTCCACGCCAGATGCGTCGAATACGGCGACCGTTGTCCCCAGCCACCGTGGCTGCAGCGCGCCATCGGCTGAGGTGATCCAGGCATCAGCGCCAGCCGCCTCGAAGACCGAAATCGCCTCATTCCCGAGATTCGGTAGGGCGGTCGCAGCCATCTTGACGCCTGGGTTCGCCCCACCGTCCACAATCAGATGCCCATGGGTTGCGCTGGGTCCAGCAATCAGCACGGTACCCGGTGCCGCCTGGTCTTTGAGCGGTGATCCCAAACGCGTGCTCGTGCCGCCGAAAGCGGTAACGCCCTGATCGACATCGAAATCGAGTGTCTCGCCTACCCACAGTCCAACTCGGCCGCCGCCACCACCGCCCGACGCATCGGAATAGGTGCCGTGCGCAATGTAGCGACCACCTGAAACGTCGATCGTTCCCGTGCCACGCAACACTGCTGTAGAAATCAACACCGAGCCACCGGCACCACCGCCATCGTAGTACTGCGGCGGGCTCGCCGTTGCGTCGCGGCTCTCTCCGCGAGCCTGAATCAAACCGTCCAGCACGACATCGGACGCGTCGAGGATCAACACACCACCACCGGCACCGCCCGTGTCGGACCCGTAGTAAGCACCACCGCCACCACCGGCAAGCGAAGGCAGATACACACTGTCAAATACGTCGCCCGGCAGGCCAGGTCGGCCACCCTTGGCGCCCGAGCCGCCATGGCTGCCACCCGCGTTTGAGCCCGAAGCCGTGAGCCACGCCGGGGCTACGCCACTCGCCCCGCTGGTACTTCCTCCGAGGTACCCGGAGCCGGTCAAGTCAACTGTGCCGCCACAAGCCAAGGTAAAGCTGCTTGTCTCGATGTCGAGGACTTGGCCGGCAGCCGCAAGAATCGTTGCGCCACTGAGAATCTGTATCGAGGAAGGCTGCAGTTCTTCGACCACCGTGTAGGTGCCCTTGCCGAGGACGAGATCCTGCCCGTCGTAGGTTGCGTCGAGGGTGACGTTGCCGCTCAGGTAGCCCGCCGCCGGCACCATCAGCGTCAGGGTCTCTGTCGCGACACCACCACCGTAGTTACGGGCTTCGACCACGACGATAAACGCTTGGCCGGGAGCCGCCGCCGGAACGGTCCACGGTACGGCAATGGCAATCTCGTTCTGGTTCACGAGGCCCGCAGCGCTGTCGACCAGCGTGCCATCGACGGTCACCGACCACGACTCGACACCGTCTTCGTCGGCCGCGGCAAAGGCAAATACCAGATCAGTCGTGGGTGTCACGAAGTCCCCGTCTGCCGGGCAAGGGTCCACCACCAAGGCCGGTGGCGCGGCCGAACCCTGGGGCTCGACCTGAATGGTCCGGCTGAGACTCGCCGTATTGCCTTGCGCATCTACCGCATCGACCACCAAGGTCATGACCGTAGACACGGAAACGTCGGGTGCCGCCACCGTCCAACTCCATGGCGCGGCGTTGGCCACCAGCGTTTGCCCATCGAAGGTCAGGCTAACTTGGGAAACTACATCGTCATCCGTCACCGTGGCCATGACGACGATCGGCTGACCAGCACTGTAGACCGTGCCTTCCGCGGGCTCGAAAGAAGCGATCACCGGTGGATCCCCGGGCTCGACACGGATGGACCGTACGATCGAGGCTTGGTTGCCTTGGGCGTCGAGTGCCCTCACCGTCAGGTCGAAGTCCGTGGCCACCACCACCGCCGGTGCCACCAAAGCGGCCTCGTAGGGTGCCGTCTCATCGACGATGACCTGACCGCCGAGCGAGAAGGTCACGTCGGCTACCGCCTCGTTGTCGGTCACGACGGCGGTGGCTTGGACCGTCCAGCCCTGGAGCACCACAGTGCCGGCAGCCGGGGTAACGCTTTCGATCACCGGAGCGTAGTTCTCGATCACGCCGACCACCGCGCCCTCACCCACATCGTAGGTCGCCACGTCGTAGACGTCGCCGCGCACCAGGGTCACACCACCATCGATGTGGACGGTGTCGAACCGATAGACGCCCACGTAGTCGTCGCCCACCAGAACCTGGCCAGCTGCCCCGGCGAGCAGCAGCTGGGTGCGGTCCGTGCTTTGGTCGACCACCGGATAGTCGATGCCCGCAACCCTCAGGATCATGCCCTCGAGACCGAGACCAAACAGGTCATCGCCAGCATCCGCCGTGACCCACGCGTCGGTGGGGTTGGTGGCGTCCGGCACGACGCTGGCAAGGGTGCCGAGCCCGGCTGCCGGCAACATGGTGTCAGGCAAGGTCTCCGCATCTCGGGTGTGCTGGTGGATCCATAAGTCCCCGTGGACCGCGTTCTGGTCGAAGGTAAAGATGGTTCCCGGGCTGGCGAAACCTGTTGTGGTGCCATTGAGTGTGGCAAGGGAACCGCCGTCGACCCGCGCTTGGGTCGCCACGTCGAAGGCCGAGAGGTCGGCAATCCGCAGCGCCACACGACCGCCGCCACCACCTTTGCCGGCCGCGTTGTTCACATGGCCCCAAAGGCCACCCGAAGCATCGATCAGACCCGACCCACTCAAGCTCAGCGCTTCGATCGCGATGGTGCCGCCAGCGCCTGCACCGTTGGTGCTAGGTCCATTGGTCGTCTCGTCGGTACTGAAGCCACGGGCCCGGATTTCGCCATCGAGGACCACATCGACCGCCGCGATCACGAGAGCCCCGCCACCGGGAAGCCCATCGCCGTTGCCGGCCCCGCCACCACCGCCCACTCGCCGCGGCTCGTAAACGCTGTCGTAGACATCGCCGGCGCTGGTGTAGTTGCTTACGCCACCGTGGCTGCCGCCTGCGCGGCCCGTCGCGGGGGTAACGCTCGCGGGTGAACCACCTTCGAGCACGGGATACGCACCACCCGGATAACCGGTGCCCGTGGCGTCCAGCACGGCACCAACCTCGACGGTCAATGTGCCACTGACCTGGAGATTCGAATGCCCATCCGTGAGGTGGACGAACGCGCCCTCCCGCAGGGTCATGTTGTTGACCGCTAGGCCGTCTTCGGTATCACCGAGCCTTGCGGCACCGTCGAAAACGAGCGCGTCGATCGCCAGCGGATCCTCGGCCTCGAGGCCACCGCCAGCGCCCGCGACCACTTCGTCAAAGCGGTAGTGGCCCACAAACGTGGTCGCATTCGTAATGCCCGCAGCATCGGTGAGCTGAGCGCGGCCAAGCTCATCGATCGCCGCTACCCGGTAGCTGCCGAGGACGGAGCCCGCGCTATCGACAAGCTCCATCCACGCCCCCACCCACCGCGGATGCAGAACACCCGTAGCACTCAGCCAAGCGTCGGCGCCGGCGTCGGTCCAACTGGCGACGGTGCCGTTGCCGAGTTCCGGCAAGGCAGTGGCGCCGGCCGGTCGGTGGTCACCGCCGTTGTCGATGTAGAGCGTGCCGTCTACCGCATTGGGGCCCAGCACGTAGATGGTGCCCGCCTCCGCGAAGTCGACATCGGCATCGAGACAACGGGTCGCACCACCGTGCGCGATCACCTGTGTTGCGGCATCGAAGGTCAGCGTCGTCCCCGCCCACAGCGCCACCCGACCACCGCCGCCCGCGCCGGAAACCGTCTGATCGGTAAACCGCGGACAACCCGACTTAACGACATCGCCACCCGAGACATCGATACTGCCCACACCCTGGAGCGTGGTCGTCCGAACCGAAATGCTGCCACCTGCTCCCGCTGCCGCCCGCCCAATGTCGTCGGTCTCACCGCGTGCGACGAGTGCGCCGTCGAGGACCACGACGCCCGCTTCGACGATCAAGACGCCGCCACCCGCACGCCCGTCTTGTACCACCGCGCCCAAACTGCGACGCGCACCGCCACCACCGGCCAAGGTCGGCCAGTAGACGCTGTCGTAGACATCGCCGGGTGGACCGGGCGGATTGTTCCAGAAATGACGCCAGAGAATCCCGGCGCCACCGTGGCTGCCGCCCGCGTTGACCCCGGAGGCCACGACCCAAGGAGGCACGACGCCGGAAGGAGCACCCAAAATACCGCCTGGATAGCCCAAGCCTGAGGCATCGATCGAGGCGCCCGCTTCGACTGTCAAGGTATCGGCGATGTCGAGAATCAGCGAATCACCTGCCGCAGGCCGAACCGTGGCGCCCGCCAAGATGGTCAACGAACCGAGCGAGAGACGCCCCGACACGGAAAAGTCATCCGCAATCACCAACGAGCCCACCAACGGATCGGCCAATAGCAGCGAAACACCCTTCGTCGAAAGACGATCAAAGCGGTAGGCACCGCGGAAACCGACGACTCCGGCTTGCCCTGCCGCACCGGTCAGGCGCGCGCGGCCGGTCTGGTCGACCTCGGCCACCCGGAACGTACCGATCTCCTGTCCGCCTGCGTCCAGCAGGATCATCGCCGCGCCCACACAACGCGGGCGGAACGCATTCGCCGACGAGACCCAGGCGTCAGCGCCCGCATCGACAATCGTGTCTATCGCACCCTCGCCGAGCTCCGGTAGCTGAACCGTTGCTTCGAACAGGGCGTTCGGCTCCACCGATCCGGCGTCGACATACAGCGCGCCCCACGGCTCTGCGGCGGTCATGGCAATCACAGTGCCGGCACCGCCGTACCCAAGCTGACCTTCGAAGCAGTCGTTGCGCCGGCCACCGCGGGCCAGAGCCTGGGCCGCCGGGTCGAAGCCATCGAGCGCCGTCACCGACAGCGCCACCCGGCCACCACCGCCAGAACCAGCCACCTTGCCACTGCAGTACTGGTTGTCCGAACCGCGTTGTCCGCCGCCAGAGGCATCGATGAGACCGGCGCCACGCAAGACCTCCGCGTCGATGGCAATGCTGCCACCAGCACCCGCCCCGTGGTTGAAGGTCTCCTCGCCCTGGGCTCGGATGGTGCCCGCCACCACCAACTCGTCCGCCGTGATGACGACGATGCCACCACCGGCGCCACCCTCCCCAGAGGCGGACTCGGCATCGTAGCTGCCGCCACCGCCGGCCAGGGTCGGCCAGTAGAGCGAATCGTAGACCTCGCCCCCGGCACCTGTGTCCCAGGCCAGGCCAACACCACCATGGCTTCCGCCAGCATCCGGTGTCGCCGCGGACAACCCCGTAGGCGCACCACCCGGGCTGCCGTTCGAGGCGCCACCGGCAAAACCCGCACCCGTGGCATCGATCATCGCGCCGCATTGGACCCTGAGGTTCGCGACCGTCGTCACGTCAAGGGTCGTGCCCGCCGCTGGCTCGAGGGTCGCGCCCGGCAGGAGGGAGAGTTCGGCAAGAGACAACGCGCCGTCGACGGTAAAGACGCCATCGACCAACGCCAGGGTTTGACCGTTCCACGTTGCATCAATCGTCTGATCACCTGTTAGCAGGGGCTCCGCCGGTACTTCGACGCTGACGGTGTGTGTCGCGGTATTGCCCGCGTAGTCGCGCGTGTCGACCCGCAAGGCGAACGCCGTGCCCGGAACCGCGTCGGCCGGCGGCGTCCAGGTGAACCCGTGGGTGGCAACGGCGGTGGCGCCAAAACGAACCTCCTCGACCAACACACCGTCGACCCAGAGGCTGAAGCGCTCGACCGCCTCGTCGTCGGTAAGGGTCACCGATATCGGTAGTTCGACGCCCGACAACACCCGGTCGCCTTCATTGAGGCATGGCGTCTCAACCTTGGGCGCGTCTCCATTGACCCGCGGTGTCACCGAGAACGACCGATCGGCGCTGGTGGTGTTGCCAAACGCGTCGATCGCGGTCGCCGTGATCACCACCGGTCCCGCGGCTGTGACCACCGGGGCTGGAACCGTCACTTCGTAGGGCGTGGTGTCATCGACAATGACACCACCGTCGATCGTGAACTCGACCCGGGCGATTTCACGGTTGTCGTTGGCCTGTACCGCCAGGGCCATGGACTCGCCTGCGACAAACGAAGCGCCGTCAGCGGGCGCTGTCCACCCCACCGTGGGCGGGGTTTCGTCGGGCGACCAGAAGGTGAAGGACTCAGGTGCCGACTGGACGTTGCCAGCCAGGTCCTCGACGTTCTGAACCGTAATGCGGTACTGGCGGTCGGCCACCAAGCCACCCACCGGGGTCAGGATGACCTCACGCTCACCGGGCCGGAGTTGGAACGTCGTACTGACACCAGCGCCTGCGGTCAAGTCGTCGAGCTGGAGGGCTGCGCCCGAAAGTGAGAACAGCGCAACCGGCTCTGAGAACGTGATCAGCAGTTGACTGTCGATCGGCACCTCGACCGCGCCGTCGGCAGGAACGCTGTCAATTACCGCGGGCGGAATGACGTCGGCGGTATAAAACGTCACGCGGATCGCGCTCGGCAGGCGGCGCCCGGCAAGGTCATAGAGGTTTTGACTGACCACCAACTCATAGACCGTGCCGCTGGCCAGGGGCCCGATCGGCGTCAAGGTCAAGGTGGTGCCATCGGCCGACCACGAGGGCTGGGTGCTGTGGCCACCGAAGGCACCGAGCACACGAAGCAAGACGCTCGAGTTGGTCACAAAGCGTGTGGCGTCCATCGGCTCGTCGAAAACCAGCACGGCGACCGTATCGAGCGGCAGATCACGTGTACCCGAAGCGGGGGTGATCGAAACCAGCGTCGGATCGTGCTCGTCGAGCACTACGTCGCCGAAATCGTCGATCTCGCCGTTGGCATCGATCGTCCCAAGCGCTTGGTACTGCCCACTGCCGAGCGACTCTTGAAGAATCAGCTCATAGCTTCCCAGCGTCACACCTTCGAAGGCGAAGCTGCCATCCGATCCGATGGCGCTGTACAGGAAACGGCTACCCTGCTGCACCGCAGCCAGGGATTCGAGCGCGGGGGTCACACCGTCGGCCAACAGCACCCGGCCACGAACAAAGCCCGTGTCCTGGAGCGAAACCGAGAGCACTACCGTTTCCCCTTCGAGGGTCAGCGAGCCCGAGGCTGAGCCCCGCAGGCCCGTAACGGGATGCTTGACCGACACCGACACCACGCCAGCCTGCACGTCGGTGAATACCACCTCGTGATCCGTGCCTGTGGCGTCGTAACGGATGTCACCACCGAACAAACCTTGGGCCACGAACGAGACATCGACACCGGGCACAGGAACGCCAAAACTGTCGAATACCGCCACCCGCACCGAACCGATGGCCACCATGGTGACGTCGAGCGTCATGTCGTCGCCCGCGGCGCCTAGGCGCCCTCGGGCGATCCCCCGGTGGTCGCCGCCGATCTCCTCAGCGTGGATCTCGAACAGCTCGTTGGGCAACAGACCATCAAACAGGTAGGGATTGTCGAGCGTTGCCCCGAGCACCAGGCTACCCCCGGTGCGCTTAATCGCGCGGGTGTTGACGTTCGGGAAGAGGCCGGGGTCGGTCCCAGGCGGATTGAGAACAGCGCCGCTGACCGTGCCAAAACGCTCGAACACCAAATCGACGGTGGCCCGTTCGTCTTCGGTAACGATCTCGCCTTCGCCGCTGGCCCGACGCCGACTGTCCGGCTCTTGGGTGGACAACCGGAAGGTGCCCTCGGGGATGCCGCCAAACAGGAAATAGCCATCGACGTCCGAACTGCTGTAGGTATGGAGCGTGAAGAATGGCGTGGCACTGGTCAGTTTGACCGTCGCCGCCGGGACCGGACCGCCCAACTCAGGCTCGCTTACATGGCCGTCCACCTCACCCCGCGCCTGGAGCACAACGTCGGCTTCGACGAGATCCCCATTGGCGACGATCATCGGCTCTGTGTTGCGGCCAAAGCGGCCTGAGGCAGCCTCGAATGCCCGCACCTCATAGGCACCGAGCGGCAGCAGTCTGAATCGGTACTGCCCGTCTTCATCGGCGTTGGCCGCGTCGACGAACCCACGATTGCTGCGCAAAGAGACCTCGGCAAAAGGCACTGCGCTGCCATCGACAGGGCTGAGCACTTGGCCCGAGAGCTCGCCGGTGTCCTCGAGGGTGATCAACACCTCGACGCTCTGCCCTTCCGCGCTGATCTCGGTCGAGGCGCGGCCACCAAGCCCACCGAGAGTGGGAGCCTGAGCGCGCAAGCCGATCTCCCCGGCAAACACATTGTCGAACGCGAAACGACCTTCGAGGTCGGCGTTGGCTTCGAGCATCCGGCGCGGAAAAGCGTACTCGCGCAACGACACGACGGCCCCAGGCACCGGTGCCCCATTGCTGTCTTCGACTTGGCCGGTAACCGCCCCTTGGCGCGGCAGCACCAACTCGACCCCCTCCAGGATCTCGCCGGGTCGGGTCAGCCTGCCGGAGACCCGAGTCGTGCGATAGATCAGGCCATCTACCGTCGCACGGACACTGAAAGATCCCGGAGGCACTAGCTCGAACGCAAACGCTCCAGCGGCGTCCGTGGTCACATCGTAGTCGCTGAAAGCACCGTGCTCCAACGCAACAATGGCACCCGCCACCGGCGTGACGCCATCATGCCCGAGCACCACCCCGCGCACCGAACCAGCCGGTTCGAAGATCACCTCGTGCTCGACGACATCGCCATCCTCCACCAGCACACCCTGGATGCGCTTCTCACCATGGAAGGGATTGCTGACAAACATCTCGTACTCCCCAACCAACGTGTTGGGGAACGTGATCAAGCCTTGGGCGTCGGTTTGGTGACCGGTCGGGAATCCAGCCTTACCAACCAGCTCGAACCGGACGATCGTCTTGCGCATCTGAACTTGGGAGGAAATGCCCACCAGGACACCGTCAAGGTCACGCACGTACGTACGAAGACGGATCTCACCCCGCTTGAAGCGGACCGTGACGTTGGGCGTATCGCCCGGAAAACGCACCGTCGCGAAGGCGATTCCACCCTGACTCCCGGCGATCGCATGCACGGGATAGGTGCCGGGGCCCATGTCGGCCAGCACGAAATCGCCCTGGGCATCAGTCACCTCTCTGTGTTGCCAGTTGATCGGATTGGGGTGGCCATTGCCGATGTGAATCGTGGCACCCGCCACCGGCTGGCCGTCGAAGCCCAGAACCTGACCCGTTATAGCGCCCACCGGACCACCCTCGACCAAGATCAGGTCGCGCGTCGCCGTGCCGTCTACCGGGACGGTGGTCGATCCCGCCAGTCCTAAGCCGGTGACCGGATCGGCGCCGCGCACCGAGACGGTACCGGCCAACACGCCGTCGAGACGGTAGGCGCCGGTTGCGTCGGTGACCGTATTCGCGCCTTGTAGGTGGATCCAAACCACCGCATTGGCAATGGGCGTCAACGTACCGTCGATCGATTGCCGATAGACGTGCCCTTCGATCGATCCTCGATCATCGCGCAAGACCACGGTTACATCCTGCACCTCATCGGGCGCGACCTCGAAGAAGAGCTGGCCGCCGGTCTCATGGGTTTCGGGATGGAACGCCTCGATCTCGACCACCCCAGACGGCACGACACCAAAATCGAACCGACCATCGAAACCGCTTAGCCGCACGCCGATGAGCCGCGCGTCAACATACAGGGCCACAAACGAATCCGCCACCGGTGCACTGTCCACGAGATCCACTACGGTCCCGCGCACCTGCCCCGTCGGCACCGGCGATGCGCGCGGCACGACCAGGTCGTGGTTGACGATGGCACCGGCCAGCGGCAACTCGACCGTAGCGAAGACGAAGTTGCCGTCGGCGTCGTGGGCCGAGAGTGACACCGCGCCCACCACCACGTCGTTCACGTAATACCGCCCATCCGGCGTCACGATCGCGCGGCGGCCATCCTGAAAAACATCGTTGTAGGCGATGACCTCGACACCCTCGGGCACCGTGCCGTCGTCGAACCGTACCGTTCCCTCGATGCGGCCACGTCCCAACATGACCACGTTGAGGGTCACGAGTTCACCCGAGATGCGCACCCGCCCGGTCACGTCACCCTGCCAAGGTGCCACCGGATCAAGCGCCTCAAGCCGAAAACGATCGCGCGAATCACACGTTTCGCCACGCACGAAATCAAATCGAAAGCGGCCGTCGACATCGGCGCGCACTGCCGCCGTGCGGTGAGAGACACAGCCCCCAAGGAAGCTCTCGTCATATTCGTAGAGCCGCACTTCAGCGAAGGCCACCGGCGCACCATCCGGGCCGATAATCACGCCCTCTACCGGCGCACCCACCGTCGACGCGTTGATCACCACCGGCAGGCTTTGGTTGGCCCCGATCTGCCCATCAGAACCCGCCACACCATCGACCGAAAGATCGTTCGTCGCCAGTGGGTCCAGTGGGTTGTCGAACACCACACGAACCATCCGAAAATTACTCATGGCCGCGATCGTGGCGTCGGGATTCTGATCGGTCCCATAGAGCCCCCGCTGCACGAAACCACCATTGGAAACCCGCCCGGGCAGAACAAAGTGACTCGGGTCTCGAGGATCGAGCGACGCCGGGTCCACGTCCCGCGAAAACAGCACGTCCACCACGTGACCCGATGGATCCACTTCGATGTTCTGCACCGCGAGCGTTGCCGCGAACGGCACCACACTCGAGGTCTCGAGGGTCGGAGACAAGGTCTGGTCGACCAGACCATCCGAGAAACGGTCGATCAGCAGGTCCGGAACCGTAGACCCCAGCGCAAAGTCGACGGTCGCGGTGTCTTCGGCCGCGAGAACAACACCCGTCCACCGCGCTACCCTCAACGAACCGTCTGCCTCTGGCACCAACAAATGAACGTCCAAACTGCCCGTGCCGCCAACATCCAAGCGGTAACCCATCGTACTCGGCATCTCGACCGACGCCAGTACACCGCCGGTGAGCGGATACAGCTCCGCCATGGGTAGCGTGCGATCGGCAACCGCTCCGAAGCCGCTCAGACGACCAGCTCCTAAAGGTTCGGTCAATGCGATGGTGGCACCAGGGCCGTCCACCAAAACCAAATGCCGCGCTGGCAAGAATCCCGTCGTCGACACCAAGCGATCGAAGAGCGCCGCGGGCGACGTGGCGAGCGCTTCGTCATCGAAAATCGTGGCGAACCCTGAAGCTAAGGTCTCACCATGGGCGCTCGAACGACGCAAGGCATCCCAGGGTGCGAAACCATCGCGTGCCCCGGACAGCTCCGCTGCCAGAATCGCTGCGGTCTCGAACAGGGGTTCCCCGAGCGCGCGATGACGTCCAGCTTGGGCCAAGCGATAGATCCGAGCGCTCACCTGATCAGACGTCACACGTGGAAGATGCGGCGCCAGGTCCGATTCCGACGCCGTTGCCAGCGAATGACCGAGCCCGAGTAGGCTGATCGCCGGCTCGACAATGCTCGACGGCAACGCATCGGTACTCCTGGGTAATATCAACGTGTCCGGCGAGAGAGGAATATCATTCGACACCCCGACCGAAAACTCGAATTGGGGCGCAATACTGCTGCCACTCTTGGCCGTGCTCGCGACCACCCGGCCAGTGCGCCGAGCAATCAGATCGAAGGTCACCGTCTCGCCGTCGCCCGGCGAAAGGGTCGCGATCGTGCGGCTGCGATCACCGACCACGTCGGCGCCGGAAACACCCGAAACCGGCAGCGTCAGGCTCACCAGGTTGACGGGGGCTGGGCCGATGTTGCTTACCGTCAGGCGCAAGGGATACGGTTCACCGTCGCGCACCACGTCGGGATGGTTGATGGTGACCTGGAGGTGCGGATCCCGAACCACCACCGCGCCGCGACTGGTGCCCTCGATTCGCTGGGGTCCGGTCGGTAGACCGTCTAGAACACCATCGAGGGTGAAATCGACCACATGGGTTCCCTCACGCAAGCCCTCGACCAAGAAACCCGCTTCGCCCGTCGCCTGGGCGATCAAAAAGGTAAGGTCATCGGCGGTACCCAGCTCGCCATCGGGTCCGGGCACCCGAACCGGAACGGGCACACCCAGCGGCGTGGGCGGGTCGGTCTCCGCTTGACGGAGGCCTGGAGGGAGCTGGATACGCGCGGTGAGATCGCGCACCGTGAGCACATCGCCTTCCGGAGCCCCGTTTTGGACCATCATCACCACCGAAAAGAACTGGTGCAACAAGGCCACATCGGTAGGAAACGCCAGAACACCCACGAGCGGCGGGGACGTGAATCGGCCGAAACAAAGGGCGATGGCCTTCGGTGGGCAACCGCCAGTGGGGATGTCTGACGAAGTCTCTCGACGGACTGCGAAAGTAAAGGGGACGATCGAAGGCGGACGAAAACGCGGCGTTGGCGGCAACCAGTCGCGGCTCCCTCGCCCACCAATCACCGCCGCGGTGCCCGATGCGTAGTCGACGACAATCGGCACATCGAAGCTCACGTCATCGCCGTCAACGCCGAAACCAAAGGTAAAGTTCAAGGCCTGGAAGCTGTCGTCGCTGATGACGATGCCGTAGCCGCGAATCTCATCGAGGGTCAGGGCCCGCGAACTCACCCGGGTGACCAGGATCTGGGTCACCCGCACGGTGGCCGAACGGGGTTCGGCATAGGCCAGGAGCTGCTCGCCGTCTGCGAGCCGAATGTTGTCGAGCTGGTATTCGCCGTCGAGCCGCAAACGCGGAATCCGAAACGGCTGTCCTGGCACGGTCTCGAGGGTCAGAACGCCATCGATTTCAGGACCCGAAAAGTCGGCCAGAGCACGCATTCCTGCGGGCACCGCGGCGTCGAGATCGAAGCCCTCTAATGCCGTTTCCACCACCGTCGGCGTGTCGAACGGAACGGTCTGCGCCTCGGGTGAAATGGTCAATCGCAGGCCAGCAACCTGAAGTTGCCCACCTCCAAGATCTTGAGCCAACAGAGGCGCAGTAACCATCAACGCAGCCACCATCGCCAAGGCCGCGAGCACCAGGACAAAGACCATGATGAGGGCCCGTCCAACGACCCCTCGGTTCTTCGCACCATCGCAATGCGAACCAACGTTTCCCAGCATCCGCAACATGAAATCTCCCGCACACAGTCCGAACATAACTCCACCTACCCACGATCACCGCGAGCCGGCCGACTGGATACACCTCGACCGGATCGCAACGTCGCAAGACATCGCAACAAGACAAGGTCCCGAAAAAACTTCTATTCCTGTTTGGAGCCCTTTTCGCTTGGGCTCACCCCTTCGTCGTCGTCGAGTCCGTTCCCGGAACTCTCCAACGATGGCCCTATCCTAGAGATCTACATTCAACAATCCATCGGAATTCTCTTACCAAAATCCGCTCCATCGTAGAAATCCTGATTCTGCTTCCGTCCTCTGTATCCGTGGCATCACTCCTTTGGCGTTGGCCACGAAGATTTGTTACACCCGGGTCGAGATCGCCGTCACAACCATCTGGATCAGGCGTGCGGCAGTTTCGAGTGGCCTCGGACGTCCAGAACACCCCATCTTGGGACGCGATCAGACGTTCAGAGGCATCAAACGAAGCCATTCACGCACGATCAACCTATCGAGCACCCGGCGAGGACACCATCATCGCCTCTTCCCCAATACTTGCCCGGCACCTGAAGATGGTCGAACGGTTGGTTCGTGTGCTACGCACCAAGCATCTCGACGCAAACGAAGCGGAGAGTGTGCCGGACCCCAACTGATTCCGACTCGGCGGGGCCGATGACGGTCCCGCCGTCCTGTATCGCCCCTGCGAACACTGCGCGCCGCGCTCAACCGAAGTCCGGCCTCCGGCTCTCACAGATCATTTCCAGCCCTTCTTGCCTATCAATGACCTCTTTCTTGCGCTGATTGCGCGATGTAGTAAACCGCCATGGGGAAAGGGCGAACTCCGAAGATCAACTCTCTCTTCAAACGCCCACAGCCACTTTTGGTTTCCGCCTAGACCCTCCGGCAATGTTACGCTATTCCTTCATATGATGGTACCCGCAGACAACGTAATGGCGCTTCTCGACTCCTGGAACCGAGGCGACAGCGCAGCCTTGGACCTCCTGATGGAGACCGTTCACGCCGAGCTTCGGCGTATTGCCGGCGGGTTGTTTCGGGCGGAGCGGCCCGGGCATACGCTGCAGCCGACGGCGATCGTAAACGAGGTCTACCTGAAACTAAGCCGCCAGCGTCAAGTATCGTGGGCCAATCGCGCTGAGTTTTTCGCTGTTGCCGCACGATTGATGCGACGGGTGTTGGTTGACCACGCTCGACGACGTAACACCGCCAAGCGTGGAGGGAATGTAGCGCTCGTAGCACTCGACGAAACACTGGGTTTCCCCACTGGGCTGACCCCAGACGTCCTTACCCTCGATGGTGCTCTGCTCGATCTCGAACGGCGCAGCACCCGACAAAGTCGGATTGTCGAGCTTCGCGTTCTGGTCGGTCTCACTCTTGAGGAGATTGCCTCTGTCGAGGGGATCTCCCGTTCGACGGTGCTGCGAGAATGGCGAGCCGCGCGTCTCTTCGTTCTCAGCCAACTTCAGCCAGCATGAAGACGCAACGGAGGTGGGCGTCACCGTTCTCCAGACACCATCGGCTTCCTGAGAAGCTCACGTCGGAGGACACAAGGGAACACTGGGCTCGAGTTACCGCATTGGTGGATGGCGCCCTCATGCGGCCCGACAAGCGCGAACGTGCGCGCTTCCTGCGCACAGCGTGTGCCGGCAACCATGCATTGCTTCATGAGGTGGAGGATCTGCTCGGGTTTGAAGACGAAGAAGGCGGCCAGCCGAACACCCAGCCCGAACAAGAAATCCGCTCAAAGCCCATCTCACCCTTTCTACAGCCCAACCAACGAATCGGCCCTTACCGGGTGATCGACCTTCTTGGCGCAGGTGGCATGGGGGCTGTCGCCCGCGTGCATGATTCGACTTTGGATCGCCATGTGGCCCTCAAAGTACTTCGCCCGGATCGAGTGACACCACAGCTTCTCGCACGCTTTGAGCGCGAACGTCGCATTCTCGCTCGTCTAAACCATCCTCACATTGCTCAAGTCTTCGATGCTGGTACCGAAGAAGGAATGCCTTGGTTCACAATGGAGCTGGTAGACGGCGAACCACTGGACCTGTACTGCGATCGCCGACGGTTGTCGATTGAAAAACGCCTGCGGTTGGTCATTGCCGTTTGTGACGCGCTCGACGAAGCGCACCGCAACCTTGTTGTTCATCGTGACCTCAAGCCGAGTAACCTGTTGATTACCAAAGCCGGCGAGCCAAAGCTACTCGATTTCGGTATCGCCAAAGAGCTCGACCAGCTTGACGGATCCGACCTGACTCGCACCGGAAACCTGCCCCTAACCCCCTCTCATGCAAGTCCGGAGCAGGTGCGTGGCCAACCGGTCGGAGTGGGTTCGGACGTTTACTCGCTGGGGGTCGTACTCTACCGCTTGCTTTGCGGTCATCCACCGTATGTCCTCGAAGGCGATAGTTTTGAAGACCTTCGCAAGGTCTGTGAGACAGTGGCTCCCGAGCCGAGCACGCGTGCAATGGTCTGCCTGGACGTCTGGGACGATGGCATCCCAAAAAGGGTCATGCCGAATGCCATCGCCTTCGCGCGTGGCGTAACACCGCCGGCCCTGCGACGGAGTCTCTCAGGTGCCCTCGATGCCATTGTCGGCAAGGCATTGGCGAAGGTCCCGCGAGATCGCTATCGCTCGATCGAAGGTCTCGGATCCGATCTACGTCGCCATCTCGACGGGCGGGTCGTCACGGCCATGGCGGGCTCGACTCAGTACCGGATTGGAAAGCTGGCTGTCCGCCATCGCCGCTCTTTCTTGGCACTTGGCTTGATGCTCGCAGCTGTCCTAACAGGAACAACGATCTGGCGCACCTCGCGCGCGGCCGACCTTCGAGCTCGAGAGGCGGTTCAACAGGCCGACGCCTTAACGCTCTTTGCTCGAAACCTAGTCCGAGCGACCGATCCAGACGTTACTGGCGGTCAGCTGATGAAACCACAAGACCTTCTCACGCACGGTCAAGCACAGGCTCGGCGCATGTTGAAAGGCCAGCCGGAGCCGCTCGCCCACCAGCTTGAGGCGATCGGTTTGGCCTACCAGAGTTTGGGCGAACTAGGCTCCGCGATTCGACTCTTAGAAGAGTCGCTGGTGTTGCGCCGTGCTGTATACCGTGGCGATCATCGGCTCGTCTCGCGCGGCTTGAACAACGTAGCTGCTGCAATGCAGGCCGCGGGCCGCCGAGCGGAAGCCGAGCCTCTCTTTCGAGAAGCGCTAGCAATGAAACGACGCCTCGGTTATTCCAGTTATGACCTGACGACGGTCGAAAGCAATCTGGCCTCGCTTCTCTCGTTTCGTGGCGAGCTGGCCGAAGCCGAGACTCGCTACCGCAAAGTCCTGGCAGTACGACGCACATTCCAGCCACCCAATAGGCCCTACATCGCACGGACGTTGCGTGCCCTCGGCAATACACTGTACCTGAGAGGTTCTCTACCAGAGGCCGAAGCCTCGATTCGCGAAGCACTAGAGATCTTCGTAGAGACACAAGGTCGAAACAGCGTTCTGGTTGCCGCGACCCTCTCGAGTCTGGGTCGGGTGCTTCATGCTCAGACTCGATTCGATGAAGCCGAGACAGCATTCGTCGAAGTCCTGGAAACTCGGAAAGTGCTGCTCGGCAGAGAGCACCTGCATGTGGCCCTGACCCAACTGGATCTGGCGTCCTTATACTCTGACATTGGAGAGGTCGAAATCGCAGACTTGGTGTGGACTCGGGCGCGGCAAGTACTCGATCTTCACTTACCGAAAGGCAGTTGGGAGCTGGCAGCTGCTGACAGCCTTCTCGGCGCCCGCCTAGCGACGCGCGGTGACCGCGCGGCGGCAGAGAATTGCCTCGAGCAAGGCTTCGAAACCCTAAGACGCGTCCGCGGAGTTTCAGCGATCATGACCCAACGCGCTTGGGCTCGCTGGGATGCAACGCGAGAGAAACCCTTGTAGCGGCCACAGCTGTTCCGTTCGACTCGACTCCGGCCGATCGACTCAAACGATCCGCCGCTAGTTCGGGCGCCGGCTTGGTACACCGCCCGCGCCCAAAACGAGAACGGGCTGCCCGCAGGCAGCCCTTTGCGTCGAGTCCGGAGGCAAGGCTCAGAACGTTTGCGTCACCAAATTCGTGACGTTGCACGTTCCGCCACTGACCTCGAGTGCTTGGAACAATACGGTAAAGCCCGCGAGATTGGGCGGAATGAACAGTGAGAAGTTGAATTCACCCGCGGCATTGGCTACGCCACTGGCGAGGACGGTGGGATTGGTCATGCCGAGGTTGGGGCATCCCGCGCCAACAACGAAGGGACCCGGTACGGTTCCGAAAATCAAGAACGTGGTCGCACCCGGAATCCCGTTATCGGAGGTGAAGACGTTGTTGTTTCCAGCCGTTCCAGGAATGGGGGTGTAGTGAATGAAGGTCGACGATGTCGTTGTCCACTGAATGTCCGCCATCGCCTCATCAGCCAAACCGACATTCTTCGTGGGGACGGTGAAAAAGGGCTCCATCATCTCGTTCGGCGTAACCTGGGTGTGCCAATGCGAGACTGAGGATCCGGGTTGGTAGGGATTCGCGGTGAACATCTCGATCACCGGGAAGAACGAGTGCGTGCCGCCCGTTAGTCCGCCCGAGTTGTTGAAGACGTTGACCCCGGCCCAAACCAGATTGCTCTCGCCGGTAAGTGGGTTGACATTGATCGCCGACGCAGCCCGCTGCGCGGGGGTCATCTGGCGCCAGGTCAGGAACACCGACATGTCGAAGAGGGTGTCATTCCAAATGTCATTGAAGCCAGCAAGCAATTGGCCGTTCTGGCTCACCAACGAAAGGAAACCGAAGGCATGCCCCATTTCATGCAGAATCACCGTCAGGAAGTCGATATCGGTGCCAGGCGGCGTTTGATCGAAGCCGTAGTACCAGTTGGTGTTCGCCAAGCAACCATTGTTGAAGTCGATGGCGCCGTTGAACTGCGCGAGGCCATCGTCCGTGCCCGGTGAGAGATCAACCCCCGCATGACTGTTCGCCTCGGCCTCGACGTACCAAGTCGCTGGAGTTGGCGCCCCGGCATGATCACGAAACACGGTCTGCGGTCCAGCGGAACCGAGAACCGCCGACCCTGCCGTGCACGGCAAGGCCTGCATGGTTACCGACAAGCGAATCGGTACGGTGCTGACCAGCAGGCTTCCCCAAATGTCGGCAGCCCGAATGAAACCATTCAAACGCTGGGCGCCGAGCGTGGTACCAGGGTTATTGCCTACCGGGACCGCGGGTGTGGGATCGGCGATTCCGGCACCGGTACCGGCATCGAGGTTGACGATCACGATCTGCGCGGCGTACATCGGCGCCGCCAACAGCGTGAGCGAAAGGACGGTGGCTAGACTCAGAACCATGGCTACGGACTTCATCGCTGCACCTCCACATCATCAGTCTCCGCCGCAGCTTCGGTCAGCGAGGTCGTGTCAGCTTCTCGAGCCTCGACAACCGCCTGCCGCAACGCCTCCATCGAGCGCACGGCACCCACCTGATGGTGCTCAGCCCAGGTACCGTCGGGACTCAACGAAATCGCCTCCGAGACCACATAGCGACTGTCGAGCAGCAAACCCGTACCACCGCCTTCGAGCAGAAATTGATGCAGACTCGCGCCGTCAGAGTGGGTCTCTCCAAAACGAGTCGCGGCGGAGAGGTCAGCCCGTTCGTCCGCGGTCGGTGCGCGACGTGCTCCTGTTACCGGATCGATCGCTACCACCATCCCGGCGGGCATCGCGGGTCGCTGGGACGGAGAGCCCGCCACCACAAGAACATTGGGCGAAAGAACCCGATCGCTCAGTGGTGACGCCTCCGCCAGCATGGTCGGGCCAACGTCGCCGGTTGATGCCAGGGCTACCACAGCCAAACCCACGGAGAGCAGTAGCATTCCGCCGCGCAGTCTTCGCTTCTTCATCGTGATCCTCCTTCATTCGGATTGTCAAACGTCTGCCTACAGATGAAGAAGCGTATTTAGTGATCCTTTTCAATAAACAAATTTCATTCTCCGCCATCGTCGTGGCCACCCTCCCTGTTCGGCAGAGTCGTTTCCCGACAGATTGTTGAACCCTTCGCCGGGGACACTCCGACAACCAGAAGTTCGCGATTACGACGACGCTGCCGCGGCTTGACGACGCTCGACCGACATCACAACGAGTGCGGTGGCCGAAACGAGGACGAGCGCCATCGCCAGCTCCGGAAAGGCGTCAGGACACTGAGCAACACCAGGCCCGCTGCTACGACGAAAATACGCCCGCACACCACCTCGTCGGGCTGCGGCCGGATTTGAACGAACCAGACGCTGAGAAGGTAGAGGCTGATGGGGATCGCCAGCGCCAGGGCGACCTGAAGATCCGTCACATGTGAGGCACCGATTGCGTGATCAACGGCGGATTGGATCGCTACGGTACAGGCCAGGACGGACTCACCAATGACAATGATGGTCAACAGGCCGTAGCGCTCGGAAATATGGTGAGGATGCCAGCGCCGGTTATCGGCGCGCTCCGCCAACATTTGCACCAAAAGCTCCAAGGGAATGAGAATCAGCCAACCGTAGATCCACAACCCGGCGGGCGCCCAGAGCAACGCGAGCCAGAAGACCTGGAGTACCGAAATGCCGATCGCGTAACGCAAGGCTTCCTCGCGCACCGCCACGTCGGCGCGCGCGGCGCGCAACCACTGCGCCACCAAGCCCACGTCGCCATCCGCACGAACGGCCCAAGCCTGGGCGACGCCCATACCCTTCGACAGCACAGTGCCAAGCGGGCGAGTGGCGTGCCCGTGCCGCCGGCAGCAGTGCCAAGGCTTGGGCCACACCGATGGTCCACGGTACCGTTCTCAACGTGTCGGAGTTCGCTGAAGCGTTCGGCTGCCAA
The DNA here is from genome assembly GCA_965250305.1 of Candidatus Multivoradales bacterium. Taxonomy (GTDB): domain Bacteria; phylum Acidobacteriota; class Thermoanaerobaculia; order Multivoradales; family J023; genus J023. Next base: position 75,542 of record CBDFNS010000022.1, read on the forward strand.
GCAGGGCAGCCGATGGCACCACCCGCCTGGTTTGGCGCTACCAGACCTTCGACGAGCTGGTGGCCACCGAGATCGACTTCTTACGGTAGCAAGCTGAGCCTGCGAGCAGGCACCAGCTCACCAAACAGCCGCTAATGTCGGGTATCCGCCAACGTCTTGCCGTATCGCTCGGCCACATAGCGCCGGATGGCTTCTCGCTGTTGAGACGCCCGGTAGGCACGACGCCGATGTCCGGTGAGCCAGGCAGCCAGCACCAGCGCCATGACGGTAACCCATTTGATCGGTGACAGCTCGACCATGCTCAGGAAGACCGCCAACATCAGATAAAGCTTGGGCAGATGTTCGTAGATCGGAGAAGGGACATGGAAACGGAACATCGATTACTCCTACAGACAAAGAACCTCATGATTGGCGGGTACCAAGACGAAAACATGCATCGGATGCTCTCGGTTACTAAGGCGACAAGAACCGAGATTTCGTTACAACTTTCTTGAATGCACCCAATCCAAGAGCCGCAAGGGCCACGCGAGCCGAGCCGCTCTACACGTAGCTAACCGCCACTCGGATGCTCTCTTACATCCAAGCCAGACCACGTACAAGCGCGTCGACCCCGACACTGTGTCTCGGTTCGCTTACCGCCCAAGAACCGCCGCCAAAGCTGTAACTTGCTCGGAAAATCCTTCGACGACGCAAGGGGAAGGTGCGATGTAGCCCGAGGCTTGCTGCGACGAACCGACTCTCCATGCCGCACCAATCCGCTGCGCAAGAGATACCCGAGCTGAGCACGGCATTCCTTTGGACGCAGGCCGTAGCAACGCGCGAAGGCGTCGGTAAATACCTGCACCGAACGGTAGCCCAACACCTCCGCAATCTCCCAGTGCTTCAAGTCACTGGCCAACAGCCCCCAAGCCGTTTCCAGCCGGCCCGATGCGATGTACGCGCGCGGCGTCACGCCCACCACAAGCGTAAAGCGGCCTGAAAAATTCGTTGGGTTTTCGTCACTCAGCCGGCAAAGCGCCTCGACGTTAAATCCACAATCAAAAATGTGGCGTTCCAGCACATCGAACAGGCGCTGAAACGACCCCGGCGCTTCCAACCGATGACGGCCAATGCGCGCCAACACCGGCGTCGCGGCTTCACGCCGAAGCGCGAGCGCATAGATCTCCCGCAACCGACTCCACTGCCTCATGAGTGTCTCCTCTTTTCCCGCCGCAAGCACGGAGCAACCAACCGCGATTTCCCTCTCTACTCCTACATCGCGAGAATCGATCGTCAATTGCCCCACGGGCCAAGATGATTTTTTGAGGAAGTCTGTTTTGTTGATGTGGGACCAACAGCGGTGCCGCTCATGACGACGACGATGCTGCCGCCTGACGACGCTCAACCGACATCACCACGAGTCCCGTGGCTAGAACGAGGACGAAGGCCATCGCCAGCTCCGGAAATGGCGCCAGGACACTGAGCAACACCAGGCCCGCTGCTACGACAAAAATACGCCCGCACACCACCTCGTCGGGCTGCGGCCGGATTTGGACGAACCAGACGCTGAGCTGGTAGAGGCTGATGGGGATCGCCAGCGCCAGGGCGACCTGAAAATCCGTCACATGTGAGGCGCCGATTGCGTGATCGACGGCGGCGGCGATTGCCGCGCCCACCGCGGCTGCGGAGCCGAAAACGATGAAATGGCCGTAGCCCCAAGAAAAGGCGCTGCGGGAATGGCCGTAGCCCCAAGAAAAGGCGCTGCGGGTTGGAGTACCGAAATGCCAATCGCATAGCGCAAGGCTTCCTTGCGTACCGCCACGTCGGCGCGCGCGGCGCGCAACCACTGCGCCACCAAGCCCACGCGCATGATTGCGTAGCCAATTGTGATCAGCCGGAAGTCCTGATTGTTGAATGCGCGCGACACGCCAGCGGCGAGCACCAACACACCGATCATCTGGACCAACACCTTGAGCCGATAGGCGGCATCGTCGGTGTCGAACGACGATGCGAACCAGGTGAAGCCCATCCACGCCCACCAGATAGCCATGAAGACCATCGCAAAACCTCAGGTGCCAACGGCAGCGTGGCCTTCGATGATGGCATGGTGAAGACCCGCGGCCAGTTGGGCAATCGCCACGACGAAACAGAGGTCGAACAACAGCTCACAAGAGCCGGCCGTCGCTGGAGGACGGGTGCCGATCATCTGTGGTCATCGGCCGAACTTAGCAGATCCGCAGAATGAGGTTCGGGAAACGCGGGTGTTCGCCGAGGCGTTGCCTTGCCCGTCGCCCCGATTCGACGCTCGACAACCATTCACCTCGTTGCTACTGTCGCCATCAACAAATGTCCTTCTTTGCTGATCTTCACATTCACTCGAAGTACTCGCGTGCAACGAGCCGCGACTGCGATCTGGAGCACCTGGCCTGGTGGGCCCAACGGAAGGGCATCAGCGTCGTCGGCACGGGTGACTTTACCCACCCGGCGTGGTGGGATGAGATCAACGAGAAGCTGGTACCAGCAGAACCAGGGCTGTACCGACTACGCCCTGACCTCGAGCGCGAAGTCGCCGCGACGCTGCCGGCCTCGTGCCGACGGCCGATGCGCTTCATGCTCGAGGTGGAGATCTCGACCATCTACAAGAAGGGCGACAAGACCCGTAAGGTCCACCACCTCATCTATGCCGCGCATCTCGAAACGGCAGGTCGTTTTCGCGACAAACTGGGTAGCATTGGCAATATCAAGTCCGACGGTCGGCCTATCCTGGGTCTCGACTCACGCCATTTGCTCGAGATCACCCTCGAAGCCGGTGACGACGCGTACTTGATCCCTGCCCACATCTGGACGCCGTGGTTTGCCGCCATGGGCTCGAAGTCGGGTTTCGATTCGATCGACGACTGCTACGGTGACTTGGCGAGCCACATTTTCGCGGTCGAGACCGGGTTGTCGTCGGATCCGCCGATGAACTGGCGGGTCTCGCACCTCGACCGGTTCACCCTGGTCAGCAACTCCGATGCCCATTCACCGCCCATGCTCGGGCGCGAAGCCAATGTGTTCGACACCGAGATGGACTACTTCGCCATGCGGCGCGCGCTCGAAACCCGCACCGGGTTTGGCGGCACGGTGGAGTTCTTCCCCGAGGAGGGCAAATACCATCTCGACGGCCACCGCGCCTGCGCCACCCGCCTCAATCCCGACGAGACCCGCGCCAATAACGGCAACTGTCCGTCCTGCGGCAAGCCGGTCACGGTGGGCGTTCTGCACCGGGTAGAGACCTTGGCCGATCGCCCACGGGGTGACAAGCCAGCCGTTACATCACCGTTTCGCAGCCTGGTGCAGTTGCCCGAGGTGATCGGTGAGCTGCACGGCGTCGGTCCCAAGACCAAGACCGTTGGACGAGCGGTGGACGCGCTGACCGCCCGGTTGGGCCCCGAGCTCGAGATTCTCGAACAGCACCCGATCGAAGATGTCGCCCGCTTCGCCGACCCTCTGCTCGGCGAAGCGCTCCGTCGGCTTCGGGCTGGCAACGTTCGTTGTGACAGTGGCTATGACGGCGAATACGGCACCGTTAGGTTGTTCGACCCCACCGAGCTGCGCCCCCAACTGTCGCTATTCAAATCGTTGGGGGTCACCAAACCCAAGCGCCGCCGCCAGCGCGAACCGAATCAGGCCACCAGCGCGATTTCCGATTCGAGCACGCCCGCCAAACGCGCCACCACGACGCCGGAGAAACCGGTCGAAACCGGCTCGGTGCTCGACCACCTCGACCCCGACCAACGGCGGGCTGCCGAGATCACCCAAGGCCCGCTGTTGATCGTTGCCGGACCCGGTACCGGCAAGACCCGTACCCTCACCCACCGCATTGCCCACCTTCTCGACACCGGCGTTCCGGCATCGGCGTTCCTGGCGATCACCTTCACCCGTCGTGCCGCCAACGAGATGCGCGAGCGATTGGAAGCCTTGCGTCCCGAGTCGGCGGCCGCCCTTACCGTTTCTACCTTTCACGGACTGGGACTCACCATTCTGCGCGAGCAGGCTGCCAAGGCCGGCCTGCATCGGGGCTTTCGGGTCGCGGACCAGCCAACCCAGGTCGAGGTCGCCGCAGGTACTTTCGGCTGGTCGAAGACCGAGGCCACCACACAGCTACGCCAACTCAACGACGCGCGACGCACCGCGGCGGTGAACCACACGGACCCGGATCCAGAGACGACTCAGCAGATTGAGCAATACCGCGAGGCTCTGGCCTGCCACGACCTGGTGGACTTCGACGACCTGCTGATCCTGCCTGTCGCACTGCTCCGCAAGCACCCCGACTTGCGCGACGCCTATCGCGATCGCTGGCGTCAGGTGTCGATCGACGAGTACCAAGACATCGACGCTGTTCAGTATCAGCTGGTGCAGCTGCTAGTCCCTGCCGGCGGCAACCTTTGCGCGATCGGCGACCCCGACCAGTCGATCTACCAGTTTCGCGGCGCCGAAGTGGGCTTCTTCCTGCGCTTCCGCCAGGATCACCCTACCGCACAAGCGATCGAGCTCGGCCGCAACTACCGCTCGCAAGCGAATGTCGTGGCAGCCGCGATGCAGGTAATTCGTCCCACCAGCTTGGTCCCTGAACGCCGGCTCGAGGCCCATGCGCCACTCCCTCCGGCACCGATCACCGTTCTCGAGGCGTCGAGCACTGCGGCTGAGGCCGAGCAGGTCGCGCATAGCATCGAACAGATGATCGGCGGCACGTCGTACTTTTCGATCGACAGCGGCCGCGTCGACGACACTGGCCTCGCGACCCCCGATCTATCGTTCAACGACATTTCAGTTCTCTACCGCACCAAGGCCCAAGCGCTCCCCGTGGCCGAAGCGCTGGCTCGGTCCGGCATGCCCTTCCAGCAACGCAGTCACGAACGGTTGTCCGATCATGACGGTGTTCGTCTGCTTCTACATGAGCTCGATGCCCAACCCAAGATCACGCCGCCTCGAGACCTCATCGCCCTGCTCGATCGCGTCCGAAGTACGATCTCGGGCGCCGACGAAGCCCCGGTAAACGAAGCGCTCGAGCTTCTCCGCCCGCTGGCTGCACGCCACGGCGATGACCTGGAGGCATTCCGTCGCTCTTTGGCACTGGGTGCGGAAGTGGATACCTGGGATCCGCGCGCCGAACGTATCTCCCTGCTTACGCTCCATGCCGCCAAGGGTCTCGAATTCCCCGTGGTGTTCATCATCGGCTGCGACGACGGGCTGATGCCCCTCACCTGGTCCGGTGCCGACGACTGCGACGAGGACGAAGAACGCCGCCTGTTCTTCGTCGGTATGACCCGTGCCCGCCACCGCTTGATCCTGTCGTGGGCACGGCAACGTCGGTGGCGTGGTGAAGCTCGCGACAGCCGACCGTCACCTTTTCTCGATGCCATCGAGGTACACCTGCTCGATCATCGTCGAGGCCGTGCGCCACGCAAACGCCGCGAACCCAAAGCCGAGCAGCTGTCGCTGCTCTAACTCGGCTGCGACACGCCCTTCTCGGTTTACGCCTTCGAGCTTCTCTTGACCATGCGTACGGGATATCGTACGTTTTGAAAAGGAAAGGAGATCGATATGAAGATCATTACCGCCACCGCTGCGCGAAGCGACCTCTATGGGCTGTTGGCCACGGTCAACGAATCTAGTGAGCCCGTCACGATCACGGGGCTCAAAGGGAACGGCGTTCTACTCTCCGAGAGTGACTACCGCGCCATTGAGGAAACGCTGTATCTGCTTTCGGCCGGGATGGGCCGAAAGATCCGCGATGGCCTGGAAACACCAATAGAGGAATGCTCAAACGCAGAGCTCGAGTGGTGACCTGGCCACTTGTCTACACCTCGCAGGCACGTAAAGATGCGAAGAAGCTCACCTCAGGGCACCTCCGCGACAAAGCTGCCACCCTCCTCGAGATTCTATGGGTTGATCCCTACCAAAGCCCCCCGCCATTTGAGCGCCTTCGAGGCGATCTCGAAGGTGCCATCTCCCGGCGAATCAACATTCAGCACCGTCTCGTTTACCAGGTCCTCGAAGAGGAGCGGACCATCAAAGTCATCTCCATGTGGACCCGCTACCACAAGTAGGCCCAGTGGACACGTTCGCGCAAGAAGGGCCATCTGAGATGGAGACGGCCTCCTCGGCTTCGTGTACCGATCCGTTGCTGTGATCGGTGGCTGAACATGCTGAACATGCTGAACATAGACCCGGCGGCGACCCGACAAGATCGATCCACGTGTACCCTCGAAGGCCCATGACGATGACAGTCAGTCACCTACTCCAAACGCTCTCTCGCTTTGACAACCGTCTTGCTGACAGCCGCACTCTCTTCTTGTTCTGGGATTCGAAGAACAGAGTCCAGGCCGGCCCACCGCCCCCCTCATATCGTCATCATTCTTGCCGACGACCTGGGTTGGAACGACGTTGGCTACCATGGAAGTTCGATCCAGACGCCCACAATCGATGCACTCGCCCAGGCCGGAACTCGTTTGGAGCAATTTCACGCCCTTCTGGTATGCACACCCACGCGGTACGCCCTCCTGACAGGACGGTACCCCATTCGCAATGGGTTTCACATTGGCGTCATCAAGCCGTGGTCCGATTGGGGTCTACCCGAGGAAGAAAAGACGCTTCCCGAGGTCTTGCAAGAGCGCGGCTACTTCACAGCCATCGTTGGAAAGTGGCATTTGGGTCACAGGCGCGCGAGCTTTCTCCCCATGAACCATGGGTTCGATCACCAGTACGGTCCATTCAACGGGATGATCGACTACTACGCTCATCGCCGCGGCCACGCACTCGACTGGCATCGAAATCAACTTACGGTCCACGAGAAAGGGTATGCCACCGAGCTGTTCTCGCAAGAGGCCGTCCGTCTGATCGAGAATCACGACCCGTCACGTCCTCTTTTTCTCTACCTTCCTTTCACCGCGCCTCATACGCCGATGCAAGCCCCACAGCGATACCAGCGGATGTACAGGCATGAAAAAGCCCCATACCGCCAAATGTACTCGGCGATGGTGACGAGCTTGGACGACGGTGTGAAGACCATCGTCGAGGCTTTGAAGAGAAAGGGCATCTTCTCGAACACCCTGATCATCTTTCTCAGCGACAACGGCGGCGATGTCGACCGTGGAGGCAGCAATTTCCCCCTACGTGGCGAAAAAGGAACGCTCTACGAAGGCGGAGTTCGGGTCCCCGCCGTGATGGTTTGGCCCGGCCAGATCCCCGCTGGCGGTTCGCTCTCGACCCCGACCCACATGGTTGATCTCTTTCCCACCCTCTCTCGTCTAGCTGGATACGACCTAAAGCCACAGCATCAATCAAGACTTGATGGCGTCGATCTTTGGCCATTGGTCCTGGGCAAGGCAAAGGCCGACAAACGCGAGATACTCCTGAACCTCAAACGAGAGGGCGGCGCCCTGCTCGATGGTAAGTGGAAGCTGGTGGTCTCTAAGACCGGCAAGAAACCATTGCACGCAGCGCTGTTCAATCTCGAACTGGATCCAAGTGAACAGGACGATGTGTCGTCTTCGCACCCACGGATCACCGCCCACCTGCTTTCTCGACTCGACGAGTACGCCACCCAAGCCGCACCGGCACGGCACCTACCGAAGCCCCTCGACTGGCAGCCGCCTGCAGAGTGGTGAGACCTGCTTCGACGATCCGCCTGGCGCCCTCTCTCGCTGCGATCGTCATGAATAGTCTAGGCCAGCGGCTTGGTCTCGATTCGTCCTTTGATCGAGCCACACTAGACCTAAAACAAGCGCATCTTGAAGGCGATCTACACAAATCTCTTGGGCTCAATCACTTCCGAAAATACTCAACGAACCTTCGGGTGCGCCTGCGCTTTTCGTAAGCACTTGAGCCTCAAGATCTTCGCGCATCTCACCCTTCGTATGCGCTTGTTTTAGGACTAGAACCAAGAATCGCACGCAGATTTGAAACACCCGTTTCAAACGACCGTATAACAGTGCCAGGAGGCTGGAAATGACACCAACTCGGGCGCCCATCCATCAAGTCGAAGAGGAGCCCGCGGGCAGCGAGGTACAGAACACCAAGGAACGCCTGCTCGAAGCCGGTCAGGCGGTCTTCGCGGAGTACGGCTTCGCGACGGCTTCGATCCGTCAAATCTGCAACCATGCCGGCGCCAATCCCGCTGCGATCAACTATCACTTTGGTGACAAGAAGCGCTTCTACGCCGAGGTGCTGGCAACTTGCCACCTGCAAGCGTCGCGTCGGCGTCCCATCCCGCGCCTCTTTGAATTCGAGCGGCCAGACGACGCACTTCACGCCTGGATCCGCTGGTTTCTCGAACTCTTGATTGTCGATGGTGCGGGACCACTCGGCCGGCTGATGGCCCGCGAGATGGCGGAACCGACCGGGGCACTCGACGAGCTGATTCGACGCTCGATGGCCCCGATGATGGCGACCCTGCACGAGATCATGGCGGGGGTCCTACCGAACACCGAGATTGAGCCGCGGCAACTGTGCGTCCAGTCAATCGTCGGCCAATGCCTCTTTTACCGCCATGCCCAACCTGCCTTCGAAAGCGTCGAGCGCCTGCGGGCGCAAGGCCAACTACCCGGTGATGGTCCAGCTTTGATCACACAAGTGGACCCCGACCGTCTGGCCAATCACATCGCATCCTTTTCGCTGGCCGGCCTGCACGCCGTCGCCTCGACCACCGGAGATTCTGAATGAAGCGACTACTCCTACGCTTGTCGAGCGTTCCCGCTGCGGTCCTGGTTACAGTCTTCGTCGGCGGCTGCACCCTGGGACCTGATCCCCAGCGCCCCGGCACCATCGTGGACACCGCTGACGGCTTCGCCTCCGCCCCCACGGCTCCTGCGGAGCCACCACCGGCCAAGGTCACACCGTGGTGGGAGGGCTTTGCCGACGACGCCACCACGACCCTGGTCGAAGAAGCCTTGGCGGCCAATACCGACCTACGCGCTGCAGCGGCTCGAGTCCTCGAAACCCAAGCCCACTTGCGCGGTATCCGTGGATCCAAACGGCCAGAGGTCTCCCCCTCAGGTGGTATTTCGCGGAGCCGAAACTCCTTCATTTTACCTCAGGCCGGTCGGGTCACCACCGACGCCACCACCTACTCCGCCGGCCTCGACATTGCATACCAGGTCGATCTATTCGGTCGCTTGAAGCGAACGACAGAAGCAGCTTGGGCTGACGTCCTGGCCCAAGAAGCCGCTCGCGAGACCGTGGTGCACACGGTGATTGCCGAAGTGGTCCGGGCGCGCACCAATCTCTCGACGCGCAGCCGCGCCGTCGACCTCGCACGCGAAACCCGCGACAGCTGGGCCAGCTCGCTGGCGACCACTGAGCGGCGCTTTCGCAGTGGCCTGACGACGGCCCTCGACCTGCGCCTCGCACGCGAGAATCTAGCGTCGGCCGATGCCAACCTGGTGCTCGCGGAGCAGCAACGAGCCCAGGTCCGACTTGGACTTGATGTGCTCCTCGGCCGACGCCCCGGAACCGGCGACCTTCCCACTTCCCTGCTCGCACCCCTGCCCGATCTGGGCCCCGTGCCACTCGGCCTGCCAGCCGACCTGCTCGATCGGCGCCCCGACCTGCGCCAAGCCGAGATGCGATTCGCGGCCGCCACTTCACGAATCGGCGTGGCGATGGCCAATCTGTTTCCCCACCTTTCGCTCGGCAGCAACGTCGGTAGCAATGCGGACTCGCTCTCGGACCTCGTGTCGTCCGACGCCCTAATCTTCAACGCCTTGGCCAACCTGGCCGCGCCCCTCTTCAACGGCGGCCAACGCCGAGCTGATGTCACCGCGGCCGAAGCACGCGCCGAGCAGGCCGCGGCCGAGTACGCCGGGGCCATCTTGAAAGCGCTGCGCGAGGTAGAAGACGCCTTGGTTCGTGACAACGCGGCCCGCGAACGCCTGGCCCACCTGGACACCCAGGTCACCGAAGCCCGAGCCGCCAACAAAATCGCCCAAGCGCGCTATCACCGCGGCGTGTTGCCGTTGCTCCAACTCTTGGAAACCGAACGCCGTCTGCGCCAAGCCGAGAACAACCTGACGGTCGCGCAAGGGGAAACCTGGAGCACACGCGTGGATCTCTTCCTCGCCTTGGGCGGTGATTGGACGCCTGACGAACCCGCCGGACCCGACACCTCGATTGCGACCCAAGCCAATCAACCAGCATCCGCCCGCACCAAGGTCTCCCTACCTACCCGCAAAGAGGACGCATGATGTCCGATCCTAAACCACGTCATCTGCTCAAGATCGCCCTGCCGTTTCTCGTCCTACTCGTCGGCGCCGGCGCGACGGCTGCCTTGATCGCGTCGCGCAAGGCGCCCGAATCAGTAGAACCTGCGGTGGTCGGCCCGTTGGTCGAATCCCTCGACCTGCAACCCACGGACATGACGGTGTGGGTCGAAGGTCACGGCGAGGTCAGCGCAGCGACCCGCGTCGAGGTGCTGGCCGAGGTGGCGGGTCGCGTGATTTCGATCCATCCCCGCTTGGCGGCAGGCGGGCGCCTGAAGGCTGGAGCGACCATCGCCCAGATCGATCCGCGGGACTACCAACTTGCGGTAGAAAGCGCGCGGGCTGTGATCGCCAGTGTCGAAACGCGGTTGGAACAAGAGCACGCCGAGGCAGCGGCGGCCCGCGCCGAATGGCAGGACATTGATCCCGAGTCAACGCCACCCGCGCTGCTGGTCCGTGAGCCGCAAATCCGCCAGCTCGAAGCGGAAAAGGCAGCGGCGGCGGCGCAGCTCGCACGCGCAGAGCTCGACCTCGAGCGAACCCGGCTGAGCGTGCCCTTCGATGCCGTCGTCCAAGCGGAAAACGTCGATCCTGGTCAATCTCTAAGCCGGGGGCGTACCGTCGCCACCCTCTACGGCACGCGCGCGGTCGAGGTCCGGGTGCCACTCGACGACGCCGAGCTACGCTGGTTCGAACTGCCTTCGCGAGACCACAAACCCCAAGTCCTCGTGCGCGCAGACTTCGCCGGCGAACAACGTACCTGGCAAGGTTTCGTCGATCGCCTGGAAGGCGAGATTGATCCCCAAACCCGTCAGGTCCATGTGGTGGTGCGGGTCGAGGGTCCATTTGAAACCCAACCGCCACTCCTACCGGGCATGTTCGTCGACGTCGCAGTCGAAGGCAAGCAGCTCGAAGGGGTATTCAAGATTCCGCGCTTCGCGCTGCGCCCGGGTGACATCGTTTGGGCCATCGAAGGCGAGACGTTGCGAACCCGGACTTGCGACGTCGTGCGAACGGATCGCCAATTCGCCTACATCCGATCCGAGGCAGCCACGGAGCTGTCCATCATCACCAGTACTCTGGACGGTGTGACCGATGGCATGACCGTCCGGGTCATGACACCACGCGATGGCGGGGACGCGTAATGTCCGAGCACCACGACACCGACCCCCGAGAAATCGACGACGCGCACGTGGCCCCCGAGCCCGAAGCCGCGCCGCAACCTGATGATGCCATCGGTGACGCTTTGGATGTCATGGAGCGAATCGAGGCAAAACGCGCGAAGCCAAAAGGCTTTCTCGCCTGGTTTGCGGGCCATCACGTCGCGGCCAACATGTTGATGATTTTCGTTCTCGCTTCGGGTGCACTCGCGCTCGGCTCGGCGGTGATCGAGATCTTTCCCGAGTTCGCGGCCGACATCATTACGGTCCGGGTCCCGTACCGCGGCGCCGCACCTGAAGAATCCGAAGAAGGCGTTGTCCTCCGCGTGGAAGAAGCGATCGACTCGATCCAGGGCATCAAGCGAATCCGCTCAACCGCCTCCGAAGGCTTCGGTGTCGTCAACATCGAGGTCGACGAGGACGCCGACAACCAGCGGGTTCTGGACGACGTCAAGGCCGCCGTCGACCGCATCGAGACCTTTCCCGAGGAAACGGAAGAGCCAGAGGTTTCCGAGCTGGTGACCCGTCGCCAGGTTATGAGCGTCGTGGTGTTTGGCGAAGTACCCCAAACGACCCTGCGGCAGCTCGCCGAACGGATTCGCGACGACCTCACGTCACTCGACGACATCACCCAGGCGGACCTGGCGGGCGTACCACCGTATGAAATCTCGATCGAGGTCTCTGAGACCAACCTTCGCCGCTACGGTTTGTCGTTCGGTCGCGTCGCCGACGCGGTCCGCCGTGCCTCACTCGACCTTCCGGGTGGTTCGGTAAAAACCGATGGCGGTGAGATTCTTCTGCGCACCGAAGGTCAGCGGTACGTCGGTGCGGAGTTCGAGGAGATTGAGTTGTTTGCCCGCCCTGACGGCAGCCGGGTGCTCCTGGGCGAGGTCGCGACGGTTGTCGATGGATTCGAAGACAGCGACATCTTCGCCCGCTTCGATGGCAAGCCCGCCGCCTTCGTCCAGCTGTATCGAACGGGCGACGAGGGTGCCCTGGGAGTGACCAACGCCGCCCGCGAATACATCGAGCAGATGCGCAGTCAGATGCCGCCAGGCGTCGAGCTGGCGACGTGGTCGGACCTGTCGCAGATCCTCCGGCAACGCATCGGGCTGTTGCTCAAGAATGCGCGCCTGGGTCTCCTGCTGGTATTTATCTGCCTCGCACTCTTCCTCGACCTGCGGTTGGCGTTTTGGACGACCATGGGCATCCCAATCTCGTTCCTGGGTGGCCTCTGGCTGCTACCCAATCTTGGCGTAACGATCAACATGGTCTCGCTGTTCGCGTTCATCGTCGCGCTTGGAATCGTCGTCGACGACGCGATCATCGTGGGCGAGAACGTCTACGCCCACACCCAACGGGGTAAGAAGCCGCTGGAAGCCGCCATCCTCGGCGTTCGCGAAATGGCCGTCCCCGTGACATTCGCCGTGCTCACCTCGGTCACGGCGTTTATGCCCTTGCTGCTGGTGGAGGGAAACATCGGCAAGGTTATGCGCAATATCCCCGCGGTAGTGATTGCGGTCCTGCTGATGTCCCTCATTGAGAGTCTGATCATTTTGCCGGCCCACTTAACCGGCACCAAGAAGACCGCGCCCGGTCCCCTCGGTCGCTTTTTCCGTCCCGCTCTGCGCACCATCAAAGCCCTGCAAGCGCGGTTCTCGGATGCCTTGGAACGATTCACCCAAGGGCCCTACCGCAGGATTCTGGAAACAGTCCTCGCCTGGCGCTACCTGTCGGTGGCCAGCGGCGTTGCGATGCTCCTCGTCACCATCGGTGTCGTTGGCGGCGGATACGTTCGGTTCATCTTCTTCCCCGCGGTGGATGCCGACAACATGGTCGCGTACCTGCAAATGCCGCTGGGGGCGCCGGTAGAGCAGACCCAGACGATCGCCAACCGGATCGAGAGCGCCGCCCGAAACGTGGCCGATGAATACGCCACGCAGCTCGACGAACCGCTGATCGTGCACGCGTCCAACACCGTTGGTACCCAACCAACCGCCGGTGGCAGCGGGCCGGAGTCCATCGCCTTGACTTCAGATTCGGGGAGCCACCTAGCCGAAATCAACATCCAGCTGTTGGCGAGCGAGAAACGCGGCATCGCGTCGGACGAAATCATGACGCGCTGGCGCGAGGAGGTCGGCGAAGTACCTGGCGCCACCGCTCTCTCGTATTCGGCCTCGTTGTTCAACACCGGCGACGCCATCTCGGTGCAGCTCGCCCATCGAGACTTCTCGACCCTGCTGCGGGCCGCCGAGGACTTGAAGCGCCGCATCGCTTCCTTTCCGGGCACGACCGAGATTGCCGACTCATTTGTCCCCGGCAAGCTGGAACTGGAACTCGGCCTGACCACCACGGGTCGTGCCTTAGGCCTCGAGCTCGCCGACCTTGCGCAACAGGTCCGGGCCGGCTTTTACGGCGAAGAGGTACAGCGGGTCCAGCGCGGGCGCAACGACCTCAGAGTGATGGTGCGCTATCCCGCGGCCGAGCGTCGCAGTCTTGGCGATGTCGAGCGCATGCGCATCCGCTTGGCCAACGGCACGGAGGTTCCCTTCTCCACCGTTGCCACCGTAACCCGAGGTCGCGGCTTCTCCAGCATTTCACGGGTCGATCGGCGACGGGTGGTGACGGTGACCGCGGATGTCGTTGAGGCACTCGCCAGTCCCAACGAAGTCAACGACGCGCTGGTGGCCACTGTCATGCCCGAACTCGTGGCGTCGTATCCAGGCCTGGTCTTCGACTTTGAGGGTGAGCAGCGCGAACAGAAGGAGTCCCTCGGTAGCCTCGGGCGGAACTTCGTGGTTGCCCTGCTCGTCATGTTCGCTCTGCTGGCGATTCCGTTTCGCAGCTACACCCAGCCCCTGGTCGTCATGTCAGTCATTCCTTTCGGCTTCGTCGGTGCGGTTGCTGGGCATTGGATCATGGGCCAAAAACTGAGTCTCCTGTCGTTCTTCGGCATCGTCGCCCTAACCGGCGTGGTGGTCAATGACTCGTTGATCATGATCGACTTGATCAATCGTGAGCGACGTGCGGGCATCCCAATCGAAGTTGCCATCCGCGACGCTGGCCAACGTCGTTTCCGCCCGATTCTGCTGACCACATTGACGACCTTCCTGGGCCTTTCGCCGATGATCTTCGAGACCAGCATGCAGGCGCAGTTTCTGATCCCCATGGCCATCAGCCTGGGATTCGGCATCCTGTTCGCAACCGCCATCACGTTGCTGCTGGTGCCGGTCATCTACCGCATCCTCGAAGACCTCCACGTTCTTTTCGACTCCAACTCGGTAACGGTGCACGATGACCCCAACGAGTCAGCTGGCGAGGACCCGGTACGCCAGGAGTCAGACGATCCGTATGCCGATCCCGAACCGAGTCCTGCCTGAAGGAGAGGACTACTGGAGGCCTGGTGTCCATCACCAAGGTGGACGGCGACCTTCATCGAGCGCGCGCGGCGCTCTCGAAACACGCGCAACGACAGCGTCGATCACACGGGTCAGGTGATTGGTACTCGTGGCCCAGACCGGAATGCCCAGGACGTGCCGCGCGGCCACCGCGACGGCATCCTCGTGTTCGGCCTTGCCGAGCCCAGGCGCAATCTGACGCAATAACTGCTCGACTCCCCACAGAAGATTGCGCCCGCGCAAGCCCGAAACGGCCACCAGGAGCTGAACCCCCGCCGTGATCAGCAAGCTGAGCAGCAGCATGATGATGGCGAACGCGAGAACCGAATCGACTTGGTCGAGCATTTGTCTCTCCTTTTGGCTTCGAGTGGCGAATGGGCCGCGCGATCGGTCTTGTACTCCGAGCTGCCGGTAAGCCCTCTGGCCGGACGCCGCCGAGCCTACCGAACCGTAGCAATTGTCGCTTCCTGCAAGGGATCAGCCCAGACTTGTCGCATGGCCCTTGCAGACCAACATAGAATGGGGTGAACCCTACCCTTGGACGTTTGCAGGAGGAGACAACGTGGTGATTCGACCTCTCGATCTAACGCAGCGCGTGGCCCAGGCGCTTGGAATCTGCGCAATCCTGCTTCCCGTCGGCGTGGATGCACAGGATCCGCTTCCCCATCGATTTACCGAAGTATTCGCCGACTCGACTCCGGTCTGGTTCACAACCGTGGAGCCGAACGGGCGGTGACCTTCTCCGAAGTGATCGAAGTCGCGGACGTCGACTGGATTCGCCTGTACTTCTCCCATGCGAACCTCGGGCGGGTTGCCGGTCGCGAAGACGCCACGATCTTGCGCATCACGTCACTCGAAGACGGCGCGGTTCAGGAACTCACGGCAACGACCCTGGAGCAATGGCGGCGTTCCAGCGCCTTCTTCAACGGCGACGCGGTGCGCGTGGAGCTTCTGGCCGATCCGGATGCACCGGCCAGCCGCGTCAAGATCACCGAGGTGATGGTGGCCGAAGCGAGCCTACCGCTTTCGAAGTCGATCTGTGGCGCGACGGACGATCGCACCTTGCTGAACGATCCCCGTGCCGGGCGCATCGTCCCAGTTGGCTGCTCGGCTTGGCTGATCGATGATGCCGAAGGCTGCTTCCTGACCGCTGGTCACTGCACCGGCGACAACTTCGATGTGGTCGAATTTAATGTGCCCCTATCGGACGCCAACGGTGCGATCAATCACCCGGGGCCCCAGGATCAATATCCGATCGATTTGGCTTCACTGCAGTGGGATCAAACCGTCATCGGCAACGACTGGGCCTACTTTGGTGCCTTCCCCAATGGCCAAACTGAGATGACAGCCATCGAGGCGCAGGGTGCCAGCTATGTCTTGGGGGTTCCACCCGTCGCGCCGGGGGGCGAGATGATCCGCATCACGGGCTACGGCAGCACCTCGGGCACTCAAGGTGTGCCTCTCGACTGGAACCAAGTCGGCACCACCCACGTCGGTCCTTTGACCATCGTCAACGGTTCGCGCATTCAATATGCCACCGACACCACCGGCGGCAATTCGGGTTCCGCCGTTTTGGTCGAAGGTACCAACGAAGCGATTGGCATCCATACCAATGCCGGTTGTAGCGCTGGCGGTGGCTCCAACAGCGGTACCTCACTGGCCAACGCAGCCGCTCTCAACGCCCTGGCCAATCCCGTGGGTGTCTGCGTTGACGGCGCACCACCTCTGCGTATTGACCTGTTCTCGGCCCTGCCCAATCCGGTACCACTTGCCGGCAGTACTTTCCAGATCGCGATCGTCGATCGTACCGGCACCAACGCCACGATCAATGGCGCCACCCTGGTTTACAACGCCGGTGGCGGCGACCAATCGGTCCCGCTAGTTCCCGTGTCGCCCGAAGGCGAGGGCGCGATCTGGGAGGCGACACTGCCCTCCATGGCGTGCGGCAGTGAGGTGACCTTCCGGGTCGATGTCGAAGCCACCAACGGTACGACGGTCCGGCATCCGTTCTCGCCCCAAAACTCGGTCGACCGGCGCTACCTCCGCCGCGCGGCCAACAGCTTCGACCAGACCTTCGGCGACGACTTCGAGACCAACATGGGCTGGACCGTGGACGACGACGTGGCGTTGACCGCCGGCAGTTGGGCACGCGGCACACCGGCGGGTTACGGCATGAGCAACGACCCACCCTGGGACGCCGACAGCTCCGGCGCCCTGTTCGCCACCGAGTTGGCGGGCGGCAACACCGACATCGATGGTGGCGCCACACGCTTGATCTCACCAACCCTCGACGCCACCGGAACGGATCCACACTTCAGCTACTGGCGTTGGTGGTCGGACGGTGGCGCCAGCGACGACTCCTTCACGGTCGAGGTTTCGGATGACGATGGCGGGTCGTGGACGGTCGTGGAAACCGTCGGTCCCAACCTGGTCGGCAGTTGGGTCCGCCAGACCCTTCGCGTCGCGGACTTCGTCACCCCCAATAACCAGTTCAAGATCCGGTTCACCGCCAGCGATTTGGGAGCCGGCAACATCATCGAAGCCGCGGTAGACGGGGTCGCGCTATTCAACACCGCGAGCGGTGTCGTATGCGGAACACCCTTGTTTAGCGATGGCTTCGAGTCGGGCGATACGTCGGCCTGGGACACCTCGACCCCCTGATTTGACGCGGTTTTTACAGCAGGTAGCCGAACGGCCGGTGGTACGATGCCACCGGCCGTTCGTACGCTTTACGACGTCCTTACGCCTCCCCCGCCCACCCGAGGACCGTCATCACCATGCTCGACCATGCCTGGTCCAAAGCCGCGGCCTTCGATGCCGCAAGACGGCCCATTGCCGTCCTGCTGGCCACCGCATGGGTCTCGATAACCGCGTGTGCCGACACAGCGCCGAGCCTCGAAACGGCAAGCCGGCCCGTCCCCACTCCGGCGACCGCTGAGCGCACCGCCGGAGCGCCTGCGCAGCCGCCCATCAACACGCAGCCGGTTGCCAAGGGCGCGGTGCGGGTTGCGACCGTGATCATCGAACCACGTAACCTCGCTGAAGAGGTCGTGCTCACGGGCGAGCTGCGGGCTGACGAATCGGTGAGCCTCCGAAGCCGTACCGACGGCCACGTCATCTCGCTGTTTTTCCGCGAAGGCCAGCTCGTTCGCCAAGGCGAGCTCTTGCTCAGGATCGCCGACACCGTTCTTCAGACCGAACGCCGCAGGACGGTGGTCCAACTCGACTATGCCCGTCGGCGAGAACAACGGTCGAAGGCCCTGCTCGACGAAGAGACGATCAGCCAAGACCGCTACGAAGAGAGTGCCAGCCGCGCCAACGAACTCGAGGCAACCCTGGCGGTCACCGACGCACGGATCGCGCTGACCGAGGTACGCGCCCCCTTCGATGGCACGATCGGGTTGCGATCCGTTTCCGTCGGAAGCTACCTCACACCGGCGGTCGAGATCGCAACGTTGCACGCGGTCAACCCCATCAAGCTTGATTTGGCTGCACCCGAACGCTACGCCCAACGCATCCACGTCGGCGATCTGGTTCGGTTCGAGGTCACGGGTTTGGACAAGACGTTCTCGGGCACGGTCTACGCCGTCGAGCCCCGCATCGACAGCGAAACCCGCACCATGCGGATCCGGGCCCGCGCCGCCAACCCACGAGCACGCCTGCTGCCGGGGGCTTTTGCCCGGGCTCGGTTGACCCTCGGCAACCGCAGCGACGCCCTAATGGTGCCGAGTATCGCGCTGATTCCCGGTCTCGAGTCGACCACCGTCTTCGTGGTCGACAACGGCGTCGCCCGACCGCGGGTGGTTATCACAGGCACCCGAACCGCGGACCAGATCGAAATCGTCGATGGGTTGCGTGCGGGTGATGAGGTGATCGTTTCGGGTGTCTTGCAGGTGCAGCCGGGCGGCAATGTCGAGGTTGCCGCCGAGGCCCGGCCGTGAGTCTCTACGCGGTCTCGATCCGCCGGCCGGTGCTGGCGATCGTAATGTCGCTGGTGATCGTCCTCTTCGGCCTGATCGCCTTTCGAGATTTGGGCGTGCGCGAATACCCGTCGGTAGACGCGCCGGTGATCACCGTGAGCACCAGTTACGTCGGGGCCAATGCCGATGTGATCGAGTCTCAGGTGACCCAACCGCTAGAAGAAAAGGTCAACGCAGTCCCCGGCGTGCGCACGCTGACCTCGACCAGCCGCGAAGGACGCAGCACCCTGGTGGTCGAGTTCGAGCTCGGGATCAACCTCGAAACCGCGGCCAACGACGTGCGCGACCGCGTCTCGCAGGCGATCGGTGACCTGCCGCCGGACGCCAATCCACCCAGCGTCGCCAAGTCGGACAGTGACCGCGATCCGATCGTCTTTCTGAACGTCAAGAGCAGTGATCGCAACCTTCTCGAGTTGACCGAATTCGCCGAGAACGTCTTCAAAGAACGCCTGCAAACCATCCCAGGCGTGAGCGAAGTCGACATCTGGGGCTCCAAACGGCCAGCCATGCGCCTGTGGCTCGACCCCGTCTCGCTCGCCGCCTACCAGCTGACCCCTGTCGATGTCGAGACCGCGATCTCGCGCGAAAACGTCGAGCTGCCCAGTGGCCGGATCGAAGGCTCCTCGGTGGAGCTTACGGTCCGAACGCGCAGCCGGCTCGAAACGGTCGAAGACTTCAACAACCTGGTATTGGCGGAGCAGGCAGGCAGCGTCGTCCGTCTACGCGACGTCGGACGCGCAGAGCTGGCCCCCGAGAACCTGCGGACACTCCTGCGTCGCGACGGTGTCCCCATGGTTGGCGTTGTGCTGCGGCCCCAACCTGGGGCCAACCAGGTCGACATCACCAATGAGTTCTACCGTCGGGTGAACATCCTGCAACGGGATCTGCCCACGGACATCGAACTGGGCATTGGTTTCGACACCAGTCACTACATTCGCGAGTCGGTCCAGGAGGTGCGCCAGACCCTATTGATTGCCTTCGGCTTGGTGATCTTGGTCATCTTCGCCTTTCTCCGTGATTGGCGAACAACCATCATCCCCGTGCTGGTCATTCCGGTATCGCTGATCGGCGTCTTTTTCGTCATGTACCTCGCGGGCTTCTCCATCAATGTGCTCACTTTGCTCGGCTTGGTGCTGGCGATTGGCCTGGTGGTGGACGACGCCATCGTGGTGCTGGAGAACATCTACGCCAAGATCGAGCGCGATGGCATGGACCCGGTCCGGGCCGGCATCGAAGGCACTCGTGAGATCTTTTTCGCGGTGATCGCCACCACGGTGGCGCTGGTGGCGGTGTTCCTGCCGATTCTTTTTCTTGGCGGCCTTTCCGGGCGGCTGTTCCGCGAATTTGGGGTGACCATTGCCGGCGCGGTGGTGATTTCGTCCTTTGCCGCGCTGACCTTGACCCCCATGCTATGCACGCGGCTGCTCAAACAACGCGCCCGCCCGCCGCTGATCTACCGCCTGACCGAGCCCTTCTTCGATTGGCTGACGCGTTCCTATCGGACATCGCTGGTGGCGTTCTTGCGTGTCCGCTGGCTGGCGATTCCGATACTGCTCGCCGCCCTCGGCGGCGCTTGGGTGCTGCTCCGAGGCTTGCCGCAAGAGCTGGCGCCACTGGAAGACCGCGCGAGCATCCGCATCGGCGCAGCCGCCCCCGAAGGCGCCTCCTTCGAGTACATGGAAACGTACATGGCGGCCCTTCACGAGCTGATCGAGCGGGAGGTTCCCGAGCGCGAAGCGGTCATTGCGGTAACCGCACCAGGCTTTGGCGCCAGCAGTTCCGTCAACTCCGGATTCGCCCGCATCATGCTCGTTGACGCCTCCGCTCGGAAGCGCAGTCAACAGGCCATTGCGGATCGGCTGAGCGCGGCCCTCAAGACCCTGCCCGAGGCCCGAGCCTTTGTGACCCAGACACCCACCATTGGCAACCGGCGCAGTCGCCTGCCGGTGCAGTTGGTGCTGCAGGCACCCTCGTTCGAGGAACTGCGCGAGATTCTGCCGCGCTTCGTCGAAGTGGCCGAGGCCGAGGACACTTTCTCGGTGGTCGATGTCGACCTCAAGTTCAACAAGCCGGAGGTTCGGGTCGAAATCGATCGCGACCGCGCGCGCGACCTCGGGGTCTCGGCCCTCGACCTCGGGCGCACCCTGGCGGCGGGACTTTCGGGCCAGCGCTACGGCTTCTTCCTACGCGACGGCAAGCAGTACCCGATCATCGGCCAGCTCGCCCGGCAACATCGCGACGAGCCTCTCGATCTGCGGGCGCTGTTCGTTAAGGCGAGCGATGGCCGGCTGGTCCAGCTCGACAACTTGATCACCGTGCGCGAGTCGGTTAGCCCACCACAGATCTACCACTTCAATCGGTATGTTTCGGCCACGGTTTCGGCGGGGCTTGCCGGCGGTACGACCCTCGGCGAAGGCATCGCCGCCATGCAGCGGGTGGCCGACGAGGCGCTGGACGACCGTTTCTCCACCGCCCTCGCAGGCCCATCGCGCGATTTTGTGGAGAGCGCCTCTAGCCTTGGCCAGACGTTCCTACTGGCCTTGCTACTGATCTACCTGGTTTTGGCAGCGCAATTCGAGAGCTTCCGCGACCCCATGACCATCATGCTTACCGTGCCGCTCGCCTTGCTGGGTGCCTTAGGAGCCTTGGTGATCTTCGGCCAAACCCTGAACATCTTCAGCCAGATCGGTCTGATCATGTTGATTGGCCTGGTGACCAAGAACGGCATCTTGATCGTCGAGTTCGCCAACCAGCGACGGCGCCGCGACCCCGATCTCATCACCGCCGTGCGCAAAGCGGCCACAGCGCGCTTCCGCCCGGTCTTGATGACCAGCCTTTCGACCGTCCTCGGTATTCTGCCCATTGCGTTGGCACTCGGTGCGGGCGCCGAGAGTCGTCGGTCCATGGGTATCGCCGTCATTGGCGGCCTGGTCTTGGGCGGCTTCTTCACGCTCTATGTCGTGCCCGCTATGTACACCTTCCTCGCCCGCAAGACACCGCGCAAGGTCGCGATCGACGAGCCCATTGCCGGCGAGCTCGGCGTACCGGCGTAGCCCGTTATGTCCACCGACTCCCCATTTCACTTCGTGGCCCAGCCTTGCTGCCAGCTCTGTGGCAGCGACGCCGAGGAACCGCTCGATCATCATGATGCCTTAAAGCCGTTCGGCAGTAGTGGCTGAAAAGTCAGTAATGGCTGAAAAGTCAGTAGTGGCTGAAAAGTACTGCCGACTGCGGGATCAAGCGCCGATGAAGCATCAGGCAAAAGGACGATTGGTCTGGGTGTGGGGATTGGCGCTCGCCGTGACCATTGTCGTCGCTCCGGCACGGGGCCACGATTTCACCCTCACCGAAGCGCGACTCGAAATCGCCACGGACGGCACCCTCGCCCTCGAAGTCCGGTGTGATCTCGACGCACTGGCCTTGGGCGCGGCACCGAGTACCGACGACGCCGAGTTGGTCGCAATGTTGGCTGGCCTCGAGCCCGCGGCGCTGGCCCAGCGCCGGTCAAACCTCGCGCGCATGCTCCAACGGCGCTTGCGCCTACGCGCCGACAAGACCACCTTGACCCCCGTCGTGACGCTCCCCACCCGCCCCTCGGGCAGCGACCTGCCACCGAGTTTCTTCGGGGTAATCGCTCGACTGGTGACACCGTTGCCCGCCCATACGAAAACCGTCACCTTGACCGCTTCACGTGCCTTTCCGCCCGTGCACCTGACGATTGTCGACCGGCGCACGGGTCGCGTCGAACGCCAGGTTCTGGAGCAAGGCGTCCCCAGCGTCCCATACGCCCTCGGCGCGCCGCCGTCATTGCGTGGCCGCTTGAGGGTCGCGGGCCGCTACCTCGCGCTCGGATTTCGTCACATCGTGCCCGCTGGCCCCGACCACGTTCTTTTCGTATTCGGTCTCTTCCTGCTCACCACGGCATGGCGACCCCTGCTCTGGCAAATCAGTGCATTTACGCTCGCCCACACCGTGACCTTGGCGCTGGCCGCGGTGGGCGTGATCGCTTTGCCGGCCGAGGTTGTCGAGCCCTTGATCGCACTGTCCATCGTCTATGTGGCCGTCGAGAACATCTTCACCGATCGAATGTCGCCCTGGCGACCGGCACTGGTCTTCGCCTTTGGCCTTCTCCATGGCCTCGGCTTCGCTGGCGTGCTCGGCGACCTCGGATTGCCGCGACCGGCCTTAACGGGCGCCTTGATCGGCTTCAACGTCGGGGTCGAACTCGGTCAGTTGGCGGTCATTGCCTTCGCTTTCGTCGTCCTCGGCCCCCTGCGCAACAAGCCCTGGTATCGCAAGCGCGTCGCGGTGCCCCTGTCGCTCGGCATCGCGGTCGTTGGGCTCTATTGGTTCGTCGAACGGGCTTGGGGATAAGGTCAACCCAAGTCAGCCTGCTCAGGCGGATCGACCAGGATCAATTGTGGCAGGTAGGTGAAATGCTGGTCACTTGTAACCAACACAAGACTGTGCTGATCAGCGAGTGCTGCAATCCAAATATCATTGGTCGGAATCGGCCGGCCTGCTAGCCGCAGTTGTCGGAAGAGCTGAGCGTAGGCCCTTGTCGTGCCCTCATCCGGATAGAGAATCCCGATGCCCGGCTTCGCTAGAAAACGACGGAGCACTTGCTCGTTCTGAACGCGACGATCGCCGAGTGCGAATCCGGCCCGCAGTTCAGCCAAGACAATAAAGGGAATCCAGACCTCGTCGGCATCCTCCACCACGCGACCCGTTGATAAGTTCCCCTTGACCAGGTTGGAATAAGCATTCGAATCAAGCGCGATTCTCACTGCCACATCTCTGGATCGATCTTGCGTTGCGCCTCGAGAACCTCATCAAAAATAGGATCGTCTTCCCAAGTTCCGACGATATCGCTGAGATCGCGCCGCGGTACCGGCCGCCCCTTGAGCCCAAACGCCCGCAACAAGGCGTCGATCGTCACCTGGTTGAGGCTTTTTCTCTCCTCTCGAGCTCTTTGACGAAGAACCTCGTCGAGGAAAGGAGGAACGTTGCGCAGCGTGTATTGCATGCAGGCATTATAGGCTTGCGACGCCTGCATCGCAACGAAATGCCCCAATAGCTGGCTACGCTAGACCCGATCTCAATCCTCGAATACGACACTGGCCCCGATCCGCTCGGGATCGACGGTCTCTTCGTCCGGAAAGATGACCTTGACCGCGCGCACGCGGTCGTCACCCCACTGGTCTTCGCGCAACAGCCACGTCCGAACGAACTCGGCCACCGTCCGGCGACTCTCACCGCGCACCAGGCCGAGGTGTTTGGGATCGGCGGCGTAGGTTTCGAGCCGGGGCGTGATGCTGCGTTCGAGCGTGATGAGCTGGTCCGCCGCGTCGAACCGCAGCCAATCGGCGTCGAGGCGCTTCTCCACGCCATCGGTGTGAATCGCCGGTGGCAAGGTTGGTTGGACTGCGGGCGCGTAGACATAGCACAGCCCGTCTCGGACCTCGATCCGCCAGGCGTCGCCCAGCCGCAGGTGGTAGCGATAGGTGACCGGAACGCGAATTTCACTCACGGTGGTGCCCAAGGAAACCCAATCCCACAGCACCTTTCGTTCATCGGTTCGCGTGAAGATTTCCGTGGTCTTGGCCGAGGCGAGCTCGAGACGGCCACCGCCGGCACCTTCGATCTCGGGAATGGCGGCTACGAAGGTCTCGGTCACGTTGCCGCTGAGCACATTCTCGACCAACCGTTCGGCCACCTGGCCGCCGATTCCGCGAGGTCAACCGCGGAGCCGGCAGCATCGGCCGCACGATCGAGCGTCTCGCGGTAGGTCAAAAAGGCGATCACCGCCAAGCCGAGCAACACAAAGACCAGCGCCAACGGCCAGCGCAGTTGCACCAGGACATCCGCCCAGGACGTCCCAGCAGCGGGCGAAGGCGGTGGTGGATCCGTATTCGGTCCGTTCTTCTTGGTGTGGTCGTTGTTCATGGGCTCGATGCGATTGTATCCGACACCCGGGCCATGCGCGCCGAGAGATAAACCCACCGCTTTTACAGCGCATTTACAGGCCACCCCCGAACCCTGCGCTACCCTTTCCGTAGGCGATCGGTGTGTTCTCCAATCACCATTCCAGACCAGCTTGCGCCTGCGGTGGCGTGCGCGTAGGATCGCCAAAGATCAATGCCGACAGGCGCTTGCGATTCCCCCTCGAGATTTCCCAACGACGCGAGGTTCCAATGCCAACGCATGGAAAGTCCCAACCCGTTCGAATCATCGCCTGCGCGGTCACGCTGAGCTTGCTCGGCGCGTTTGCCGCATCGGCGGACTGGACCCACTGGCGCGGTCCCAACCAGGCTGGCGCTTCGCTGGCTACCGACCTCATCGGCTCGTGGTCACGCGAGGGCGAGAACCTCGTTTGGCGTGACGACTTTGTCGGCCGCTCGACACCGACCGCGGTCGATGGGCGGATCTGTGCCATCGGTCGCCTCGGCGAGGGGATCGCGCGCCAGGAAGGTGTCGCCTGCTGGAATGCCGACACCGGTGCCAAGCTGTGGCAGCGCGGCTATACCGTCTACCACACTGATGTGCCTTGGAATCGCGTCGGTTGGGCGTCGCTGGCGGCGGACGTCGATACCGGCTACGTCTTCGCCCACACCGTCAACGGTCTGCTCACTGCCCTCGATGCGAATGGCGAAACAGTCTGGGAACAGTTCCTGGCCGAAGACCATGGTCGCCTCTCGGGTTACGGCGGTCGTACCCACACCCCGATCGTCGATGAAGATCGGGTGATCCTGAGTGTGATCGGCTCCAACTGGGGCGACCACCGGGCACCGCGGCATCGCTTCTATGCCTTCGACAAACGAACCGGCGAAATTGTGTGGGTTTCGACTCCCAGCGGACCGCCGGCGGGCGACTTGAACACCCAATCAACGCCGGTTATCGCCGAGATCGGCGGCCAGCGTCTGATGATCGCGGGTGCGGCAGATGGCTGGATCCATGCCATCCAAGCGCGTACCGGTACGCCGGTTTGGAAATTTCATCTCAGCCAGCGTGGTCTCAACGCCTCGGTCGCCGTGAGCGGCAACACGGTCTTCGCATCGCACAGTGAGGAGAACATCGACAAGGGCACGATGGGGCGCATCGTGGCCATCGACGCCACGGGTTCCGGCGACGTTACCGGCAGCAAAGAGCTGTGGCGGGTCGACGAGATTGGCGCCGGCTTCCCTTCGCCCTTGGTTCAAGGCAACACGGTCTACGTGCCGGACAACTCGGCCAATCTTCATGCCTTCGATGCCGCCACCGGCGCCGAGCGATGGGCCCACAACTTCGGCACCGTCGGCAAGTCGTCCCCGGTGTGGGCCGACGGCAAGATCTACTTGACCGAAGTCAACGGCAACGTCGTGATCATCGAAGCGGATGCCGAGGGCGCCAAGACCCTCGACGTCGAGCACCTCGAAATGCCCGACGGCCGCTACGCTGAGATCTACGCTTCGCCGGTCATTGCCTACGGGCGGATCTACTTCACCACCGAGGAAGGCATCTACTGCCTCGGCGACCGCAACAAGCCGTTCGCAAAGACCACAGGCCGGCCCACTGAGCCGCCCGACCTGCCGACGGGTGCCACCAACGTCATCGCCACCCAGCTGCAAGTGGTGCCGGCCGAAGCCGTGATCGAAGCCGGCCGTGCCGCGCGCTTCGAGGTTCGGGGCTTCGATGACCATGGCAACCCGGCGCCGGTCAAAGGTGTCGTTCAGTGGTCCATGACGGGGCTCAAAGGCTCGTCTTCGATCGATGGCCGTATGATCCCCGATCCGGCCGCTGGCAACCAAGCCGGTAAGGTCGTTGCCAAGGTCGGGTCACTCGTTGGGGCGGCGCGCGCCCGAGTTGAAGGTCCCCTTCCCTGGAGTGAGGACTTCTCATCGGTACCGATCGGTGGACGACCCAACCACTGGCGTCCCACCTTCAAGGGTGCAGCGGTCCAGGACATCGATGGCGAGAAGGTGCTGGTGCAACCCAAGGCACCTCGTGGTGCACCGCGCGCCTTCATCTACATCGGTTCGGCCGACATGACGGGCTACACCGTCCAGGCCGATATCAAGGGCTCAAAGAAAGGCCGGCGCTTCTCGGACCTTGGGCTGATCAACAGCGGCTACACCCTTGATGTTCAAGGCGGCCATCAGCGACTGCAAGTACGCTCCTGGTCGCCCGAGCGCCGCATGGCCTTCCAGCAGGATTTCGCTTGGGAGCTCGACACGTGGTACACCGCCAAGATGCGGGTGGACTACGTACCGGGTTCCGGTGACGGTGAAAAGGCCGTCATTCGCGGCAAGGTCTGGAAACGCGGAGAAGCCGAGCCCGAGGCCTGGACCATCACGGCCGAGGACCCTCTTCCCATTCGTCATGGCAGCCCCGGCATCTATACCTTTGCCCCCGTCCCGTCCTACTTCGACAACATCAAAGTCATGGTGAGTGAATAGATGAGCTGGAACCCGATCCTTCATACCCTCCAAGCCCGACTTGGTCAGACGCCGATCGCGCTCGCGATCGTGCTCGCCCTGACGGTTGTCCCGAGCATCGCCCAGGCCGAGCAGGCCATGTTTGGCAACACCCCCGCCCGCAACATGGTGTCCGACGAGACCGGCCTGCCCGCCTCGTGGGACCTGGAAACGGGCAAGAATGTCCTGTGGTCACAAACGGTGGGCTCCCAGAGCTACGCGGGCCCGATTGTCATGGACGGAACGGTCTACGTGGGAACCAACAATCAGGGCGAGCGCGACCCCGCGATCAAGGGTGATAAAGGCAACATCATGGCCTTTTCCTCCGACAATGGAACATTCCTTTGGCAGATGGTGCACGACAAGCTGCCGGAATCGAAGCTGCATGATTGGCCCCTACAAGGCGTCTGCTCGACCCCGGTCGTAGAAGGTGATCGCATCTACTACTCGTCCAACCGCGCCGAGATCATCGCGCTCGACATCGGTGGGCTCGCCGACGGCAACGCCGGCCCCATCAAAGACGAGAAGTACACAGGCGATCAACACGGTGACGTGATTTGGTCGTTCGACATGATGGGCGAGCTCGACGCGTTCCCCCACAACCTCGCCACCAGCTCTCCGCTGGTGATCGGCGACCTCGTCTACGCATCGACCGGCAACGGCGTCGACGAGGGGCACATCAACGTACCTTCGCCCTTTGCACCCAGCTTCATCGCCGTCAACAAGAAGACCGGCGAGCTGGTGTGGGAAAACGCCGATCCGGGCGAGAACATTCTTCACGGCACCTGGACCAACCCAACGTACGGGGTCATCAAAGGCACGCCGCAAGTGATCTTCCCCGGTGGCAACGGCTGGCTCTACAGCTTCGAGCCCAAGACCGGCAAGCTACTCTGGAAGTTCGACTGCAACCCCAAGGATTCGGTCTGGCGTTTGGGCGGCTCCGGGACGCGCAATAACCTGATCTCGACCGCCGTGCTGTTCAACGACCGGCTCTACATCGGCGTTGGTCAGGATCCGGAACATGGCGAAGCGCCGGGCAATTTCTGGGTGATCGACCCGACTGTCGCCCCCGACGCCGACGGTGAGATCACCAAGAACGGTGTTGTTTGGCACCGTGGCGGTGAAGACTTCAACCGCACCATCTCGACCGCCGCTATTCACAACGGCATCGTGTACATCACGGACCTTTCCGGGTTTCTGTACGCGCTCGACGCGAACACCGGCGAGCACTTCTGGACCTACGACGCGTTCGCCGCGATCTGGGGTTCGGCGTTCGTGGCCGATGGCCGCGTCTACCTCGGTGACGAAGACGGCGACATCGCGATCCTCAAGGCCGGCAAGAAGATGGAGCTGCTCGAGGAGCTGAATATCGGCAGCGCGGTCTACACCACGCCCGTCGCCAAGGACGGCGTACTCTACATCCTGGCCCGCAACCGGCTGTTCGCGTTCAAGAACGGCGCGAGTTTCAAGCCGGCTGCAGCGGAAGCTTCGGCCCCCTAACGTAACGACGCGCGACAGGCGTACGCTCGATTGGCCCTGGCGGTGCGTGGCGGCGCGGAGAGCACGGGCTCTCGCGCCCGCGTGCTTCCAGCAGGTCGCGGCGAACGAATCGCCCGGTCTTCCGGCCACCGCCGGAAGCATCGACCGCCGAGAGTCCTTTGCTCCGGTAAGCGGGCATCCAGAAGCCACCGACCGCACGAAGTCTCTGACAACAATGAT
Source organism: Candidatus Multivoradales bacterium (assembly GCA_965250305.1). Taxonomy (GTDB): domain Bacteria; phylum Acidobacteriota; class Thermoanaerobaculia; order Multivoradales; family J023; genus J023. The sequence continues at coordinate 104,472 of CBDFNS010000022.1, forward strand.
GACGATCTCAACCGCGTTCCAGCGCCCGGAACCGGCTTTTCGCAGGAGTCTCCAATGGACGCCATGAGTGCCGACCTCTCCACCCGCGCCGAAGCCGCACGTGACCAGCTCGATGCCCATGTCCGCGACATCGTCGGATGGCATTTCGACCCTGCGACCGGTTGCCCGTTCTGGCTCGAGAAGGCCAAGACCTTGGACTTCGACCCGCGAACAGACGTTGAGTCGTACGAAGACCTCAAGAAGTTCCCTCACTTCGAAGACGAATGGCTACGCGGTGGCCCAGTGCGTCGGTGGGTGCCCAAGGGTCTCGAAGGCAAGCCGGTTTACGTTTTCGAGACCGGCGGTTCGACCGGTTTGCCCAAGAGTCGCATCAACATCCAAGACTTCGAGACCGACTACGAGATGTTCGCCGATACGTTGTCGGACGAGACCTTCCCGCGCGGTGCTGATTGGATGATGCTCGGCCCAACCGGTCCGCGGCGTCTGCGGTTGGCGATCGAGCACCTGGCACAGTATCGAGACGGAATCGCCTTCCACGTCGACCTCGACCCTCGCTGGGTCAACAAGCTGGTCAAGGCCCAGCAGTGGCAGGGACTCGACGCCTATAAAGGCCACATCACTGACCAAGCGCTCAAGATCCTTCGCGGTCATGAAAGTGTCCAGTGCATTTTCACGACCCCGAAGTTGCTCGAGTCGTTGTGCGAGAAGGTGTCGCTCCCGCGGCTGGGCATCACCGGTATCTTCTGTGGCGGTACCGAGATGAATGCCGAGTTCCATCGTTTCGCGCGTGAAGAGCTGGTACCGGGCGTCGACTTCGTGCCGGTCTACGGCAACACGCTGATGGGCCTGGCCGCTTCGACCCCCTTCGACTCCGCGAAACCGGACTACACCATCACTTACTATCCGCCAAGTCCGCGGGCCGTGTTCGAGATCGTCGATCCAGATGACCCCGACAAGGTGGTCGACTACGGTGCCACGGGTCGCGTCATTCTGACGACGCTCACCCGAGAGTTCTTCATGCCCCGTTTCCTCGAACGCGACGAAGGCGAGCGTGCCCAACCGATTGACGAGTACCCGTGGGATGGGGTCAGTAGCCTGCGCCTGTTCTCACGCTTCCAGAAGTCGGTTGCCGTCGGGGTGTACTAATGCGGTCTCGGCTCAACGTAGCGAGCGAGTCCAGCATCCCTCCGCGGAATGCTCGAATGGCCTGCGGCCACCCTACGGGCTGCGCTGCGCTTCCTGCTCGTGACGCTGGACCTCGCTCTTGGGTCTCGCCTCACGTCGCCAGTGCTCGTTGGAGGAAGACGATCTCATGACGAACAAGGTTCCGCATATTCCTCTGCTGCGTGCTGGAAAGCCGTACCGCAGCCTGAATGTCGAGGTCCTGCGCGACATCCGTACCGGCGAGCCGGTCGCCGAGGTCAGCCAGGCCGGTGCCGGCATGATTGCGCGTGACCAACTCGACGCCGCCGGTCGCCGGGCCCGGCTCGATCGCATGCCCGTACGCGACTTGCTCGACCTCTGTCGCGCCGCCGCCGACCTATTTCAGAACGCAACGTTGCCGTTGGGCGACAGCGAACAAGATCCAGCGACCTACGTACGCCAGCTTGCCGCCACCACCGGCATGCCCGAAGCCATGGGGTGCGCCAACATGGCGAAGATCGTGCTCAACCTGGAGCAGATGGAGGCGATGCTCGGTGGCCTGACCCGCGGCCTCGATTTGGATATTCTCGACCGCGGTTGGGGCGAACAAGACCAGCGATGCCTGAGTTACTTGCGCCAGGCCGACAGCCTGGGTGCCGTGTTGCCGAATAACTCACCGGGCGTCCATGCCCTGTGGTTGCCGGCGATCCCGCTCAAGACCCCTTTGGTCCTCAAGCCCGGAAGCGCCGAGCCCTGGACCCCGTATCGCATCGCTCAAGCGTTCATTGCGGCCGGCTGCCCAGCCGAGGTCTTTTCCCTCTACCCCACGAACCACGGCGGCGCCGCCGAGGTACTGCTGCGCTCGGGCCGGTCGCTGTTCTTCGGTGACGCCGCGACGGTGTACGGCTGGAAGGGAACGGGCCGAGTGCAGGTTCATGGACCCGGCTGGAGCAAGGTCATGTTGTTCGACGACCAGGCCGACGGCTGGCGCGATCACCTCGACCTGTTCGTCGGCTCGGTGGCCGCCAACGGAGGACGGTCCTGCATCAACGCATCGGGCGTTTGGACCACCCGCCACGGCGACAGCATTGCCGAAGCGATGGCGGAACGGATGGCCGCGATCGATCCCCGCCCGCTCGACGACCCGGAGGCTGGCCTCGCCGCCTTCCCCAATCCAGCGGTGGCGAAATCGATCAGCAACATGATCGACGAGCAACTGGACACTACGGACGGCGCGGAAGACGTCACGGCCCGGATCCGCGGCAACCGAGATCGAGTGGTCGAGGCCGGCGGTTGTACGTTCCTGCGACCGACGTTGATTCGTTGTATCAATGCCAACCACCCGCTGGCTCAAAGCGAGTTCGGATTCCCCTTTGCGGCGGTGGTCGAGGTGCCGCAGGCCGACATGCTCGATCGAGTTGGACCCACCCTCGTCGGCACGGCCATTACCGAGGATGCCGACCTGCGTTACAGCATTCTTACCTGCCCACACATCGATCGCCTCAACCTCGGCCCCGTGCCGACGTATCAGATCTCGTGGGACCAACCCCACGAAGGCAACCTCTTCGACCACCTCTACCAGCAACGCGCGTTTCAGATCTCCTCCTAACATTCGATCACCCGCCGCAGGGTTCGCGAATTCATCATGACCAATTCATCCTCAGCCAGTGAGCACGCGTGGGCCGTCGACCTCGGCGGAATTCGCGTCTGCTTTGGCGACGGCACCATCGATCGGCTGGGTGAGGAAACCCGCAAGCTGGCATGCCGACGGGCGCTCTTGGTGACCGATCCAGGTATCGAGGCCGCTGGGCATGCGGCCCGCGCGATCGCATCGCTTCACAACGCTGACGTCGACGTCACGGTTTTCGACGGGGTCACCGAAAACCCCACCACCGACAACGTGGCGGCGGGTGTCGAGGCTGCCCGTCAAGCGAGGGCCGATGTTCTGATCGGCCTCGGTGGCGGTAGTGCCATGGACTGCGCCAAGGGCATCAATTTCCTGCTCACCAATGGTGGCCAAATGGAGGACTATTGGGGTCACGAACGGGCCACCAAACCGATGTTGCCCTCGTTGGGTATCCCCACCACCGCCGGCACCGGCAGTGAGGCCCAGCGTTTCGCTCTGATCTCGCAGGCCAACAGCCACGTAAAGATGGCCTGTGGCGACCGCAAGGCGCGGTTCCGCACGGTCCTTCTCGATCCCACCTTGATCTCGAGCATGCCGCGTCGGGTCGCCGCGGTAACCGCCATGGACGCCGTTTCGCATGCCATCGAGAGCTACGTGACCCGTGGCCGCAACCCCATCTCACAGCTCTTCGCCCGCGAGGCCTGGCAACGCCTGGAATCGAGCTTCGAGCGTTTTCTCGACGATCCACGCGATCCCACGGCGCGCCGCAACATGCTGCTCGGCGCCCACCTGGGTGGTGCGGCGATCGAAGCCTCCATGCTCGGCGCCGCGCACGCGTGTGCCAACCCCTTGACCGCCCACTTCGATGTGACCCATGGCGTTGCCGTGGGCCTCATGCTGCCCCACGTTGTGCGCTTCAACGGCGACAGCGTCGCGCCGCTCTACACGGAGTTGGCCGTCGCCGCCAGCCTCAACGGCCCGGCACCGAACGACACCGAGCGGCTCAGCAAACGCCTCGCCGACCTGCGCACCCACGCCGGCCTGCCGGGCTCGCTGCGCGAGTGCGCGGTCGACGCCAACGCCTTGGCCGGCCTGGCTGCAGACGCCGCCGGCCAATGGACCGCGCAGCACAACCCGCGCACAGTCGACGCCACTGATTTGCAACGCTTGTACGAGGCTGCGTTATGAGATTGATCCAACCCACGCGACTTGCAGCCGTCATGGTCATCACCACCCTCCAACTGGCGGCGGCGTGTCACGCCGAATCCACATCCGGGGACAAGACATCATGGCCCCAATTCCGCGGTGGACCGACCCAAGCTGGTGTCGCAGCCGAAACGTTGCCCGAGAAGCTCGAAGTTGTGTGGACCGCCTCCATCCCCGAGGGCATCGAGTCGACCGCGGCGGTGGCCGACGGCGCGGTCTACGTCGGCGGACTCGACGGCAAGCTCTATGCCTTCGACCTGGCGACGGGTACCCAGCGCTGGGCCTACGAGACAAAGGACGAAATCAAGTCATCGCCCCTGGTCCATGGCAACACCGTGTTCGTCGGCGACGAGTACGGATTCCTCCATGCGGTCGATACCGTCAAGGGAACGGCCCGTTGGACATTCGAAACCGACTCGAGCGTCAGCAGCTCCCCCAACCGCGAAGGCAATTACCTTATTTTCGGGAGCTACGACAACTTCCTCTACGCCGTCGACGTCCGCGATGGCAGCCTGCTATGGAAGATCGAGACCGAAGGTTACGTCCACGGGACGCCCGCAATTGCCAATGGACAGGTCCTGTCGAGCGGCTGCGACGGCTTTCTGCGGGTCGTCGACCTGGAGAAGGGAACCGAGGTCGAGCGCCTCGAAATCGGCAACTACGTCAGCGCCAGTCCCGCCGTTCGTGACCGCGTCGTCTACTTCGGCACCATGGACAATACGGTGTTGGCCGTTGACCTCGATCCCGCCAAACCAGCCACCGAGCGTACCCGCTGGGTCTACCAAAATCCCAAGCGCCAGTTCCCGTACTACAGTTCTCCGGCCCTCACAGGCGATCTTGTGATCATCGGAGGTCGGGACAAGACCGTCACCGCCATCAACGTCGAGGCGGGTACGGCGCGCTGGAGCCACGCCCGCCGTGGCCGGATCGACGCTTCGCCCGTGGTGTCGGGCAACCGGGTTTTCGCGGCCGACCGGGCCGGCGCCGTTTTCGCACTCGACCTCACCGATGGGAGCCTGGTCTGGGAGTACGACACCGGTGACGGTATTGGTGCGTCCCCCGCAATTGCCGAAGGTTACTTGGTGATCGGCAACGGTGCCGGAACGTTGTACAGCTTTGCAGGAGCCAGTTTTGCAGGGGCCAGCCCACAATGAGCCAATCATCCGAGCCTGAACAGAAAAACGGCAAGAAACCACCCGCGCCGCACATCGCGCCAGTCAAAGGCACGGAAGTGGGCAGCGTTTTTGTGTCCAATTATCCGCCCTTCTCTTTTTGGCAGCCTGACGACTTGGCCTCGTTCGAGAAAAGCCTCGACACGCCCTGGGATCGCGACGCACTCGAAGTACCACTCGGGCTCTATTTGCACATTCCCTTCTGCCGCAAACGCTGCAAGTTCTGTTATTTCCGTGTCTATACCGACAAGAACTCGGAACAGATTCAAACCTATCTCGACGCCCTGGCGCGCGAGGTCGATCTCTACGCACAGCGCGCCGCGGTGACGGGTCGCCCCCTCCGTTTCGTGTACTTTGGCGGCGGTACGCCCTCGTACATCGCGGTCAAGCACCTGCGTACTTTGGTAGACCGCATCCAAGGATCGCTGCCCTGGGACAACACAAAAGAAGTTACCTTCGAGTGCGAGCCCGGTACGCTGACCGAGTCGAAGCTCGAGGCCATCCGTGGCATCGGTGTAACCCGCCTGAGCCTGGGGGTGGAACATTTCGACGATGACATCCTCGAAGACAACGGTCGCGCCCACGTTTCGAAAGAAATCTACCGGTGCCTGCCGTGGATCAAGGCCCAAGGATTCGACCAACTCAACGTCGACCTGATCGCCGGTATGGTCGGGGAAACCTGGGAAACCTGGCGCCTGGCGGTCGAGAAAACCATCGAGCTGGATCCGGATAGCGTGACCATCTACCAGATGGAGCTGCCCTTCAACACCCGCTACTCCCAGGGGATTCTGGCGGGGGGCGAGTCACCGGTCGCGGAATGGTCGATCAAGCGGGAATGGAATGACTACGCAATCGAGACACTCGGTGCCGCTGGCTACGATGTCTCGAGTGCCTACACGATGGTCAAACGTCGCGGCGATGGGCATTCCGACGACCAGCGGAGTCCCGACTATGGCAAGTTCCTCTATCGCGATGCCTTGTGGCGCGGGAGCGACTTGCTGGGTACCGGCGTCGCGGCCTTCGGCCACCTGGGCGGCGTCCATGTCCAGAACGTAGCCGATTGGCATGGTTACCTCGATCCCATCGCCGACGGCCGCATGCCCCTGGGCCGCGCCTACGCCACCAGCGACGCCGAGAGGCTGACCCGCGAGCTGATTCTCCAGATGAAGCTCGGGGTGGTCGATACCCGTCCTTTCGCCAAGAAATTCGGCGTCGACGTACTCGAGCAATTCCACGGGGCCCTCGATACGTTGCGCCAGCAAGAGATGTTGGAAGTCGACGGTCCGCGGATTCGTCTCACCCGTCAGGGCCTCCTCCAGGTCGATCGCCTTTTACCCTCCTTCTACGACGACAAACATCGTAACGCCCGCTACACCTAGCCCGCATTTCTCACCGTCTGCCCGGCTGAGAAGACTTCTCACAGTTCCCAATCGTGGTGCCCATTGCCAAGGCTGATGGCCTCGACAAGTATCTTGGTGGCACCGCCCTTTCCAACCCACACGGACCCTGCGAGGGATTCTGCTCCTCATGACCTATTCTCACCGCTACGTCTTGCCGACCTTGACCCTCGTGGTACTGCTCGGCAGCCCTTCAGCGAGCCTCCTCGCACAGGAAGCGGCCAGCGACGCCCAAAGTCCCGAAGTCATCATCCTCGACGAGGTCACGGTGGAGGAGTCGGCTGACCGCCTGGAAACGACCTCGGCTTCGACCGCGACCAAAGTTGCGACACCGCGCCGTCTCACTCCGATCAGCATCTCCTCGGTCACCAGCACCGCGCTGAAAGAGCAGGACGCACGCATCCTGGGTGATGCCCTCGAGAACGCGGCTGGCGTTACGGTTCACCGCAACGGCGGCACCAGCGACCTCTTCTACATTCGTGGTTTCGAGTCGCTCAACAGCAGTGTCGTGCTCACCGACGGTGCGCTCGAGCCCGAAGCGAGCCTCTACCGCACCTACAACGTCGAACGGGTCGAGGTCATACGCGGTCCCCTGGGCTTCCTCTACGGCGGCAACCCCTTGGCCGGTGCCGTCAACCTGGTGCGCAAGGGCCCGGCGGCGGGTCGGCGCGGTAGCGTCAGTCTCTTCGGTGGTAGCAACGACACCGGCTACGCGACGTTTGACTACAACCACGGTGACGACGACGGTCGGCGTGCGTTCAGGATTCTGGGCATGCTCGAAGATTCGGCCGGCTACCGCGATGGCCGCGAGTCCAACGATTGGGCAATCAACCCTTCTTACCGGCAGCGGGTCGGCAACGACACGATCCTGACCTTCAACGCCGAAGTTCATCGCGCCGAGCTGTCGCCCGACTCGGGACTGCCCTTGCTCAACGGTGCGATCCCTGATGTGCCCCGTACCAATGCCTACCAAACACCGTTCGATTTTGACGATCGCGACCTGTTGCGGCTGCGTTTCGACATCGAGACACGGTTGGGCAATGGTGTCCGGCTGCACAACAAGACCTACTTCACCCAACTCGACGAGTCGTCGGCCGGCACCATCCTGAACGGTGCCTTTGCTTTTGGACCCGTCCCACCGCTGGTGTCGCGTCTCCAAGCACGGCTCGACGACGAGCAGAACGTCTTGGGCAACCAAACCGATTTCCACTTCGACGTTGAAACCGGTGGGGTTCGTCACCAGTTCGTGATCGGCCTCGAAATCCAACAACATACCGACGATTTCGCCCTCGGCTTCTTCGAGCTGCCCTTCATTGCCCTCGACAACCCGGTGGAGTCCGCAACCGGCCCCGGCGATCCGATTTTCGGCATCGGCTTCGCGGGGGACACAACCACGACGATCATCGCGCCCTACGTGCTGGACACGATCCACCTCGGCGAACGGTGGCGTCTGGCCTTCGGCGGTCGCTTCGACAGCATTGACTTCGAAGACGATCTGACCGGCTTCTCGCGCAACGACGATCAGTTCAGTCCGTTTGCCGGTCTTCTGTATGCACCCAACGACGATCTTTCGCTCTATGTGAGCTACGGCGAGTCGTTCAACCCGCCCTCGGCCACCGTCGCCGCCTCCGGACGGGAGCCTGAGGAGGGACAACAGATCGAAGTGGGGGCCAAGGCCAGCCTGTTCGACGGTCGGGTCGACGCCAGCTTCGCGGTCTACCGCTTGGAGAAAGATAAGGTCCCGATCGCCGACAACACCGGCTTGCTCGCTCAGATCGGCGATCAACAATCCGAGGGCCTCGAGGTCGAACTGGCCGGCAACGCGGCCGGTGGTACCCGTTGGCGGTTCGCTTACGCCTACACAGACGCCGAGCTGGTGCGCTTCACCGAGTCCGTGTTCAACTTCCAGACCTTCATGTTCGACGTGCTCGATTTCTCGGGCAACGCCCCCGCTTGGGTACCTGAGCACGTTGCCGACTTCTGGGTCAGCAAGCGTTTCGACACCGGTCTCTCGCTGGCCGGCGGCGCCCGCTACGTTTCCGAACGCTTCGTCGATGAGGACAACGTGGTGGAAATGGACGCCTACGTCACCCTCGACGCCACCATCGCCTACACGCGCGGTGGCGCCTGGACCGCCCGGGCGCATTTGAAGAACCTCACCGACGAGGACTTCGAGATCCGTGGCCTGGGTGCCCAATCCGTGACCCCAGCGGATGGCTTCCACTTCCTGGCCGGTCTGGAGTTTGATTTCTAGCGAGGCTTCGCCTCAGACCACGAGCCGTTCGTGTGTTCTGCGGGCGGGCCTCGGAACTCGCGCCGCAGACGTCACTCAAACATGCCTCGGCTCCGTCCTCGAACACCGACCGTCTCGTTCAACATCTGGCTCATTTGTAAAGATGTGGGTGTGTCTAGGGACCTAGAGGTAGTCTTCGAAGGATCGGTGGCGTGAAACCAGCATGAACATTGCGATCATCGGCGCGGGAATGGCCGGCCTCGCCTGCGCGCGACGCCTCGTCGAGGCTGGGGCCACCGTTACCGTTTTCGATAGGAGTCGCGAAGCCGGTGGTCGCGCTGGAACCCGCAACCGCTCGAAGTTGACTTCGATGGCGCCTTCGTGTCGGCGTCACCGCTCGCGTGGGCGGCGCGTAACACCAGTAAGCCGGGGCGCCCGAAGCACTCCGACTGTTGGGTCCTGCATGCCACGCCCGAGTGGAGTCTCGAACAGCAACACCAGCCTCCCGACGCATTCGCAGCCGCGTTGCTTTCCGCTTTCGGGGAGGCGGCCGGCCTCGACATCCCACCGCCCGCTCACCTCGCCGGCCACCGGTGGCGCTTCGCGCGAACGTTGAATCCCGTGGGTGCCGAAGCGATCTACGACCCGGACACACGCGTCGCGGTTTGTGGCGATTGGTGCCCAGGAGCTCGGGTCGAAGGCGCCTTCCTCAGCGGTCTCGACGCGGCTGCAAAGATGCTGAGCGCCTCAGCGCCCAGCTGACCCACCCAATCTCACTCAGTGCTGCGGACCTTGCGTTTCCTGCTCGGCGTCAAGCCGAAAGTGAACCTTGACGTTGCGATCGGTATCCAACGGTTGTCATCGATCAAGGCTGGTAAGGTGCTCTCCCTAGTCCGGTTCGGTTGAGGCCTGCGAGAGTTCGAGGCAGTTAGGTCATGCCTGGCCGTTGGACATGAATGCGGATGACTCGATCGAAAGTACTGCACCGCAACCGAAGCTCATACGGCTGGTGGATTGCCTCCTACATCCTTCGGTTTCAATTCTCGGAGGAAAATTCAGAGAACCCGAATAGACGATGCCTTGCTTGGGAGAACACGGTTCTCGTCAAAGCGAAGAATCGGGAGGGCGCCTACCGCAAAGCTCTCCGAATCGGTCGTGACAACGAAGGACTCGAGGAAAGTAGCGTTCGGGGACGCAAAGGCACATGGCGATTCGATGGTTTGACCAGCCTGCTACCCATTTACGAAGAGCTAGAGGATGGTTGTGAGATCCTGTGGCGCGAGCACGACGGCCGATCGGTCAAGACGATTCGGAATCTGGTGAAGTCGAAATCCCAGCTCGAAGCCTTCGATGACGAAGAGGCCTAGCGGTCTCGAAGTAGCTCCACAGAATCTGTGGTGACACCGGACCATCTCGCCGCTCATCGGCTACCAAATGGTCGCGACGTCGTACGCAGCCAGTTTTCGGTCGGCGGTGAGAAGCGGGACCGAAGCGCTCTGTGCTTGGGCGACGAGCATCCGGTCAAAAGGATCACGATGGTGCAGCGGTAGCTTCGCCACGAGGGTGCAGTGTTCATGAGTAATCGGCACAACCTCAACACCTTGCTCACTGACCAAATCCGCGAACAAACGATGGACCGGACGATCGAGGTAAAGCTTTCCAATGCTCACTTTGACTGCCAGCTCCCACGAACTCACCATGCTCCAGAGAAGATTCGTGCGGCCATCTTGGAACAACCGTCTGGCTTGTTCTGACAAGCGAGAGTCGTCCCGGAGCCACCAAAGCATCGCATGCGTGTCGACCAATATCTTCATGGCTCCAGTGATTCCATCCAGCTTTCGTCGAGCTCATCATTGAAGTCGTCCGCGATTCGCATGGCATTGCGCCACGTTCCTGGTCGCCGATTGGGCATAGGCGGGTCGAAACGAACGAGCTTGGCCACTGGTTTGCCGTACCGGGCGATGACGACTTCATCTCCGGCCTCGACAAGGCCAAGAAGATGGGAAAGCCGAGTCTTGGCTTCTTGAACATTCACCTTGGTCATTGGACAATGATAGACCAGACCATTGACCAGGTCTACTTTCCCAGAAGGTCGCCTCAACGCCTGCCATCCTCATCACGCTCTTCACGGCAGCCCCAGATTCGTCCCCTTTTACCGGCCCGTTACGCGTCCCCTTCAAGGTGTGCGCTACGATTCAACGGGCCGCATCCAGCTTGGTCAAGCGAGCGAAATCCCCAGCATGAAGCATCTTCCGGAGACAGGCCAACGATGAACCCTTCTGCACCGTTCGCACGCGACGAATACGATGTCGTGGTCATCGGCGGCGGGCCAGCCGGCGCCACCACCGCGACCATCGCTGCCGAGGCCGGGCACAGCGTGTTGCAACTCGAACGCGACGCCTTTCCTCGGTTTTGCGTGGGTGAGTCGCTGATCCCCGCCACCCACGATGTACTGGCGCGACTGGGCATGATCGATGCGTTGCGGGCCAGCTCTTTTGTTCAAAAGCACAGCGTGCAATTCATCGGCGCCTCTGGCAAGGCCAGCGCACCGTTCTACTTCCACGAGACCGACCCGAGCCCCCGTAGCCAGACGTGGCAGGTGGTGCGCAGCGAGTTCGACCAGATGATGCTCGACAACGCGCGACAACGCGGGGTCGAGGTCCACGAACGCACCACCGTCCAATCCGTCCTGTTCGAAAACGACACACCAAGCGTCGACGGCCGCGCGGTGGGCGTGCGGGTGAAACAAACCAAGGGAACGTACACGGACGTCCCCGCGCGGGTCGTGGTTGACGCCAGCGGTCGACGATCATTGATCGCACGCTCGCTCGGCATAAGGCGACGGGACCCGAACCTGCGCATGGCCGCGCTCTTCACCCATTTCGAAGGTGCCCACCGCGACGAGGGGATCGACGAAGGTGCGACCCTGATCATCCACACCGAAGGGCAAGACGGCTGGGTTTGGTACATCCCGCTGCCCGACGACACGGTGAGCGTGGGCGTTGTGGGTCCGATCAGCCATCTGATCGCCAGCCGTCAGGGCAATCCGCAAAAGGTGTTCGACGAGGAAATTGCCCGTTGCCCAGGGGTGCGCCCCCGTCTCGTTGGTGCCCTTCAGTCACGTGATCTTCAGGTGCTCAACGACTTTTCGTACCGCAGCTGCCCCGCGGCCGGCAATGGCTGGCAGCTGGTGGGCGACGCCCTCGGCTTTCTCGATCCGATGTACTCCACCGGCATTCTGCTGGCGCTCAAATCCGGCGAACTGGCGGGCGACGCCCTCGTCGACGCCCTGGCCGCCGACGATCCGTCGGCCAAACGCCTGAGCACCTTTGGCCCTCCCATCAATGCCGGCATTGAAGCATTCCGACGCCTGGTCTACGCCTTCTATGACAAGCGCTTCAGCTTCGCCGATTTCTTGCGCAACCATCCCACGCACCGGCTGGCGATCATCGACATCCTCGTCGGCGACGTGTTCGAGCGTGACTTCGATCCCTTGTTCGCCGATATGGAACGGATGATGCCCGGCTTTGGACCCGGCGGTGGTCGGGATGCGGGCGCCACGGCGTCGGCGAACTCGAGCTAGGTCGATGCGCATCGCTTACATTACCTCCGGCGCCGCCGGCATGTACTGCGGCTCGTGCATGAACGCCAACACCCTGGCGACGGCGCTGATCGCGCAGGGACATGACGTGGCGCTGGTGCCCACCTACACTCCCATGCGGATCGACGAAGAGTCCGTGGCCCGCGACCGCATGTTCTTCGGCGCGCTCAACGCGTTTTTGGTCCAGAAGTACCCGCTGCTGCGGCGCATGCCCCGCGCCCTCACTTGGTTGCTCGACCGGCCCGCCCTGCTCGAACGGCTGGCACGCTGGAGCGGCAAAGGCAACATGGACGATATTGGCGCGCTGACGCTCTCCATGCTGCAAGGCGAGCAAGGCCCCCAAGCACCCGAACTCGAACGCCTGGTCGCGTGGCTGCGGGACGACTTCAAGCCCGATATCGTCCATCTTTCGTTCACGCTGTTCCTGGGCTTCGCACGCCGACTGAAAGAAGAGATCGGCGTGCCGGTCGTGTCGTCCGTGCAGGGTGAGGAAATCTTGCTCGACGAGCTGCCCGACGCCTACCGCAGCCAGATTGTCGCGGAGATGCAGCGCCGGATTGCCGATGTCGAGGCCGTGGTCGCACCGTGTAGCTTTTACGCCGAGCACATGCAGGACTTGCTCGCCGTTCCCAAGGAAAAGATGCGCACGGCGCCACTGGGCATTGCCGCCGAAGACTACGCTCGGGACCGGGCCGCGGCCGACCGGTCGTCATCACCCGACCGCCCCTTGGTCGTCGGCTTTCTCGCTCGCGCGTGTCCCGAAAAAGGCCTCGACTACTTGATCGAAGCGTTTGCCAAGCTAACCGAGCAGTTCGGCCGCGACCGCCTCCGGCTGCGTGTCGCCGGCTATCTGAGCCCACGCGACGAGGACTACATGGCCGCCCAACGGCAACGGGTCCGGGACCTCGGTCTCGAGGACCGGGTCACGTTCGAGGGCGAGGTGGACCGCCAGGCCAAGATCGATTTCCTACGCAGCGTCGATGTCTTCTCGGTTCCCACCCGATACCACGAGCCCAAGGGTATTTCATTGATCGAAGCACTCGCCTGTGGCGTCCCGGTGGTGCAGCCTCATCATGGTGCCTTTCCCGAAATGGTCCAGGCCACGGGCGGCGGCCTATTGGTCGAACCCGACAATGTCGACGCCCTGACGGTCGGCTTGGCGACCCTCCTGACCGACGAAGAGGCGCGTCGGAGCATGGCGCGCAAAGCCCGAGCCGGTGTCTTGCGCCACCACACCGCGACCGCAGCCGCCGAACGCACCCTCGCCGTCTACCGCTCGGTGCTATAACCTTTCCGCATGTACGAGCTGCACACGACGCGACGGGTGGAGTTCGCCGACACCGACATGGCGGGCATCGTCCATTTCTCGCGGTTCTTCGTTTACATGGAGACCGCCGAGCACGATTTCTTGCGGACCCTTGGCACCCCGGTTCATTTCGACCATGACCGCCACAGGATCGGTTGGCCGCGGGTCGAAACCTGGTGCCGATACCAGCGCCCGGCGCGGGTTCACGACGAGCTCGACATTCATGTGCGGGTGCTGCGCAAGGGACGCCGGGCATTGACCTGGGGCTTCACCTTTCGATGCCAGGGCGAAAAGCTGGCCGAAGGTCGGATCAGCAGTATCTGTTGTGCGCTCGACGGTCCAGGCGGTCTCGAGCCCGTGACCATCCCCCCGTTTCTCGCCAACCAAATCGAAGAAGCGCCCGATGCGGCGCGCACCCTCGAAGCGCAAGGGGTCGCACCACGACCCACCCCAGTCGCACCCAATGCCGGAGGATCATCGTGACCGACCCCAACCGCAGCAACGGTTCCCTGCGGCTTACCAACGTCATCAAGCATTTCGACGCCGGTGGCGCACCGGTCGAGGTACTGCGCGGTGCCTCGTTGGCGCTCGATGCTGGCGATGCACTGGCCATCACCGGACCTTCCGGCTCGGGCAAGAGCACCCTGCTGCACCTGATCGGCACTCTCGATCGGCCCTCGAGTGGCGATGTTGTCATCAATGGCATCTCCCCCTTCGCCCTGAGCGAGCCGGAGCTGGCACGGTTCCGCAACCGGACCATTGGATTCATTTTTCAAGATCACCACCTGTTGCCGCATTACTCGGTTCTGGAAAACGTCCTGTTGCCCACCTTGGCCTACCGCGACACCTCGGGCCGCGGTCCGAACGACGCGTCCGAACGTGCCCATACGCTGCTCGAGCGCGTGGGTCTCGACCATCGAATTGACCATCGACCTGCCCAAATCTCGGGCGGCGAAAGACAGCGTGCGGCGGTCGCGCGGGCATTGATCAACCGACCGTCGGTCCTGCTCTGCGACGAGCCCACCGGCAGCCTCGATCACGCGAACGCCGACGCGGTCGGTGATCTGCTCGCCGAACTGAACGAAGACGGCTCGACGATCTTGGTGGTGGTCACCCACAGCCTCGAACTGGCCGGTCGCTTCGCCCGTCGAGTCGAATTGCGCGAGGGCAAGGTCGTTGACGCCTAGTAGCATGACCGGCCTGACACCAATCCTTCGACCCCTGCTTCATCACGGGCGCATGAGCGTCGCAGTGGCGGCGGGCGCTGCCGTGGCCACCGCGGTTCTGGCTGGCGCCTTGCTGGTGGGCGACTCCGTTCGCGGCAGCCTACGGGCACTGACCCTCGACCGCCTCGGTGGCATCGACCATGCGCTGCTCGGCCAGCGCTTTGTGCGCGAAGACCTGGCCGACGATCTCGCGAAGGTGTCCGCTGCCCAACCATCCAGCATCGAAGGGCTGGCCCCAGCGATCGTCCTCCGGGCCTCGGTACGGCATGCAACGTCTGGAGCGCGTGCATCGCAAATCGGCCTGCAAGGAATAGATGATCGGTTCCTCACGCTCTTCGGCGATCCAAAAACGCCCGACCTGGCAGCACTGCTCCCCCCCGACGCGGGCAAGCCTGGGGCGCCGCCGGTGGTCATCAACACGTCCCTTCAACGCGCGCTCGACGCCGAGATCGGCGATGCCGTGCTGATCTCCCTCAAACGTTGGAGCGAGGTACCGCGCAGCTCGCTGCTCGGTCGCAAAGACACGAGTGATGTCGTCGAGACGGTTCGACTCACCATCGCCGACGTGCTTCCGGACCGTGGTTTGGGACGATTTGGTCTGGCGGTCAGCCAGGCCGCGCCCCTCAACGCCTTCGTCGCGCTCGACGTGCTTCAGCAAGCGCTCGAACAACAGGGAACCGTGAACGCCGTGTTCGCGCGCCAGGCTTCCGGCGCCGACCCACAGACCGCGGGTGCAGCGCTGGAAGCCGCCCTTCGTCGGTCCATCACGCTCGACGACTTGGGCTTGCACCTGCGGCGATCGGAGACCGCGGGTCCTGTCACCACTGGCGACCTCGAAGAACGGAACCACCTCGAGATCGCAACCATCGAAAGCGACGAGTTCATCCTCCGTCGTGAAGTCGCAGCAAGCGCGACGAACGCCACACGCAGCCTGGGCGCGCCCACCCAACCCGTTCTCACCTACCTCGCCAACACCATTGTCTTCGGTGATCGCACCGTGCCCTACTCGACCGTGGCGGCCGTCGACCCCCAAGACGGGTTCCCAGGCTTATTGTTGCGGGACGGTAGCGCCGCCCCCGCCCTCGGCGACGACGAACTCCTACTCAACGCCTGGACCGCCGACGACCTTCAGACCACGGTCGGCGACACCGTGGACCTGACCTTCTTTCAAATCGGCCCTCGGGAGACCCTACAGGAGGCGACGCGGACGTTTACGGTTCGTGGAATTACCGCCATGTCGGGGCTCGGTATCGACCGCGATCTCGTTCAGGACTACCCGGGCATCGCCGACACCGACAACATGGCCGACTGGGATCCACCGTTCCCCGTCGATCTCGGCAGCATCCGGCCCGAAGACGAGGACTATTGGGATGAGTACGGCGATGCCCCAAAAGCCTTCGTTTCGCTCGCCACGGGCCAGGCGCTTTGGCAGAGTCGGTGGGGCGACACCACCGGTATCCGGGTGGCCAAAGCACCCGACGCCGACCTTGCTTCAACCATCGCCCAACTCGGCGACATGCTGCGAGCCGAGGCGCCGCTCGAACCACTCGGGTTGGCCTTTCGTGCGGTCAAGGACGAAGGACTCGGCGCCGCGGTGGGTGCTACCGACTTCGCGGGTCTCTTTCTCGGCTTCAGCATGTTCTTGATCGTCTCGGCCGCGCTACTCGCGGCCCTCCTCTATCGGCTGGGTGTCGAGCAGCGTGCACGCGACCTCGGCCTCGAGTTGGCGATCGGCTACCCGATGAAAACCCTCAAGCGGCGCCTCCTGATCGAAGGCGGGTTCCTGGCCACAATCGGCGCCTTGGTGGGTACGGGTGCCGCTGTTGCCTATGCCGCTGCCATGATTCACCTGTTGCGCACCCGCTGGCTGCCGGCCGTCGGGACCACCGAGCTGCGCCTCTTCGTCCAACCCGCAACCTTGGTCGCGGGCGCGATCGGCGCCATTCTGGTGGTGTTGTTCTCCATCTTTTGGACCGTTCGCAGGCTCGGTAAGGTGCCCGCCACGAGCCTCTTGAAGGGCGTGGTCTCCACCGCCAAACACACACGGTCAGCACGCCGGACACGGATCGTCGCGGGCATTTCCCTGACCCTGGCACTGGGCCTACTGGCGTTTACCCTGGTCACCGGCCGCGCCCGTGACGCGGGCCTCTTCTTCGCCATCGGCCCGCTCCTCTTGGTCGGCTTGCTCGCCGCATTTTCGTTGCTCGGTAGCGGAAATCGACGAGCGGGCGCACCCACGCGGCCCGGACCGGGCACCCTCTTGCGCATGGCGGCAGCGAACGGTGGGCGCAATCGTGGCCGGAGCATGCTCTCGACGTTGTTGGTTGCCAGCGCCAGCTTCATGATCGTCACGGTCGCTGCCTTCCAGCACGACTACAGCAAAGAGTCGCTGGATCGTGCCAGCGGCGCTGGCGGCTTCTCGCTCGTGGCCGAGGCCGACGTGCCCTTGCTGTACGACCCCAGTGATCCGGACGGGCGGTTCGAGCTCGGCTTGCCCGAAGGCGGCGTGGAAGGCGAGGCGCTCAACGCGGCACACATTGTGCCGTGTCGGCTACTCCCCGGCGATGACACCAGCTGCCTCAACCTCTACAAGCCCAGCAAGCCGCGAATCGTAGGCGTTCCCGATACCCTGATCGCACGCGGTGGCTTTACCTTCACCCAGGCCACAGCATCCCTCGATGAGACTGCGAATCCCTGGACCTTGCTAGACCAGACCTTCGACGACAGTGCGATACCGGCGTTTGGCGACGCCAACTCGATGCAGTACATCCTGAAGCTACCGCTCGGAAGTGACCTCGTGATCGAAGGTTCGAGCGGCGAGCCCGTCACCCTACGGTTGGTCGCGACCCTCGCCACCTCAATCTTCCAAAGCGAAATGCTGATCTCCGAAGCAAACTTCCTGCGCCATTTCCCCGGCCAAGAGGGCTTCGGGTACCTGCTGATCGAAACCCCCGGTGCCGACGAAGCGGGCGTGAACCAAGTTTCCCAGGCGCTCGAAGCAGGGCTGGTCCCCTACGGTGTCGACGCGGTGACCACGGGTGACAAGCTGGCTTCGTTCCACGCGGTCCAGAACACCTACCTCTCCACCTTTCGCACGCTCGGCGGTCTCGGTCTCCTGCTCGGCACCGTTGGCCTCGCCATCGTGCTGCTGCGCAACGTCTTCGAACGCCGAGGGGAGCTGGCCGCCATGCGCGCATTCGGTTATCAACGAAGTTTCCTCACCGCCATGATCGTGGCCGAGAATGCGCTGTTGTTGCTGGCTGGCCTGGCCATCGGAACCATCGCAGCCCTGGTCACCGTCGCGCCCCAGGCCTTTGGTGCCGCGGGGGCCCATGTGCCGTGGGGCTCCATCGCCGCAACCTTGGGCACGGTGCTGATCGTCGGTCTCGTGGCCTGCATCGTCGCCGCGGCGGGCGCCTTACGCGCGCCGCTGCTACCTGCCTTGAAGGCCGAATAGTTACCCGGGCTCGACCCTGGTTCACTACCTCGAACGAATCGCGATGACGAATGCATCGGTGAACTCGGACATCGGCATGGGGAAGTCGTATGGATGAGTGTCTCGCGGATTAACACCCCAATCGACTCCACATCCAATGGCTTTCAGCTGGCCGCTGGTCCAAGACTTCAAACCCTGCTCGACACAGCGCTCCGGGTGCCCCGGGCGATAAAGCCAGAACCGGTCGTACCCATCTGAGTCATCGTCGTCTGGGTCCTCATCCCATGAATCGTCCTCATCCCGTGCGAAATAGGCTGCCGCCGCCCGCTCGATGGCTTCAGAACAACAGATCGAGGCGCTCCATCGGATGCCGCCGGCATCCACCAAACAGACACCGCCGAGTGCAGGTTCTTCGTCACTACCCCAGAACGCCACCGCGGTCGAGTTCAGCTCCGCGCTCAATCGCACCGCAACCCGAACCGGGCTCTCAAGGAACTCAGGACCGGCTGCCGGACATAGTGACATCGCGGCCACGGCATCCTCGTAGAGCGGACGGTGATAGTCGCCATCGTTCGAATCCGCGGCGGATCGCCCGACATCGACAGTGGCCCAATCGAGGCCAGGCTCGCGACCGATGTATGCCACGATTCTTCTCTCCGCGTCTTCTTGCTCTGCACGCGGATACCGCAGCCACCACTCTTTCGGGTCGATTTCGATCTTACGCGGCCACCATGTAGCTACCTCGCCAAAGCAACCGGCGATACGGCCAAGATCACGGCAACCGACCATGACGCGGGCCACAAATCCATCGTCCCACCATGTGTCATCAACGCCTATTGGCATCGTCTCGGCTCCTTTGAACAGCGCGCAATCATCCACCAGGTATCGCTCTCTCTGACACCAACATGTCTCCCTCAACTCAGGCGGCCGTGGCTCGGACTGTCATCAAGAATAGCGGCGTGGACGAACCAAACTCCTCAAAGAACGAGGCCGTTCAGGACTCGGGTTTCTAACCGCCTTCTTCATGATGACCGCAGCGAGAGGCCGTAGGTACCTGTGGCCGCAAGGCTTGCGAGCGATGGCGACGAAAACGTACTGTCCGTACGCTGAGGAAGCCTGAGCGAGCGAAACGCCGCAGACGCAGGCAGATACGTACTCATAGCCGGTTGTTCTTGAATAATCCAGGCTAGAGGTCCGGCCGGAAACCCCAAATCGTCCTCTACAGAGGGCGACTTCCTGTCGAAATCGCTGGGAGGGGTCCCGAGAAAAACCGATTTCTCGCGAAATCAGCCTTCAAGAAATAGGGTTTCCGGCCGGACCTCTAGGAGGAGGCAGCAGCCCGCCGCCAACACGCACTGGCAACAAAGAAGACGAAGGCCTTCGTAGCGACATCCCAGTCGCAGGGCAGGTCGACACGGGCGCTGCGGGAGAACCATCCAGCCGGTTCGACCGAACCAACGGTCGTTCCATACTCGTCTCGAACCAAGAAGGTTCGCCCCCACCACGCGGCCTTGCCGAGCTGAAACCGCGGCCCGTCCGTCAATCGCAGGTCGAAGTCGTCTCGCCAGATGGTTCTCTTTTGGGCCGTCACGAGACGGCCGCGCTCGCCCGTGAGCTCGAAAGGTCCGGTCAAACCGTCGCGACCTACTTCAAAGTGGCGTTCATCCACCGAAATCGACCCTCGCTCCCGCCATGCCGAGATCTTGATCTCCGCGACTGTCCGGTCGCCATCCAAGAAGCGGTAGCTGGAGGAAAGCATGCCAACTGGTACAGCGTCGATGTGCATGCCCACGGATACGAATCTGGACCCTGGATTATTCACCGTTGCGATTTCGGGGCCGACGATGATCCCAGTCAGCGGAACTTGTCGTTTCCTCCCATGACGTACCACTGAGCCAACCCACGACGAATCAGGGTGGATGTGGCGCGACAACCAACTGGTTTACGTAGAGAAAAGTGACGCCAGAGACCCCGTCAAGGCGAGGAGATAGCCATGTTCCAGTACCGACCAGCCCCAAAGACACCACCAACCGCGAAAAAGCGTGCGGCATATGCATCCCGACTCGCCATCGAGGCCCCGGGTACCAGCATCGAAATCGAACACTCCATCATGATCGGCCGCGGTACCGACTGTGACTTGACAGTCGCCGATCCAAGTGCGGCCACCCGGCATGCCGAGATCTACCCTGTTGGCCCCTTGTGGTGGGTGCGGGATCTGGGAAGCGACAACGGCACTTTCTTGGACGGCGAGATCATTGAAGCAGCACCCTTGGCCCCGCGGGGTCAAATCAAATTGGGTGTAGACGGTCCGGCAATCGACGTTCGCTGGTTGTACTTGCTGTAGGCAACACGACTCAATACGTGAGATCCTTCAAGGTACACAAAAAGGGCTACTGCCGTAGCGAAAGGAATCTGATGACCAAGAGTCGAACGCCGTTCTCCGTCTTGGCCCTGCTCGGGGCCTCTGCATTGTTGTTGTTGGTTGCCGTCAGTGCCGCCGCTGAACCGACGGTCGAGGTTCCGCAGGGCTCCGTGGCCCGATGGGCCGGAACGGATTGTTCCCGATGTCTGATGAACGGGCGTTCCTGGGACGCGATCGAAGGTACCTGCTACTTCCCCATAGATATTGATCGCCGGCCGGACCACTATGCGATTGCCCGCATGTGCGGCGGAACGCTCGAATCTGGCTGGCTGATCGTGACCGAGAGTCCCTGTCAGCAAGAAGAAATCGACTTTCCGGATCAACGCTACGTCACGCCAGCCGGCGAGGATCTGGCGCGCCATTACCAAGAGCAGACCGAGGTCAAGCCCCTCTTTCGCCGGCGTGAAGGACCGGCGCAGTTCTCGCTTCCCCTCTCGAGCCCCGCGGATCCCCTCCCCGCAAGCGACAACTTCGGATCGTGCCGAACGTTCAATGGCGAAGCCAAGAACCGCCATACGGGCGCGGACTACGCCATTTCCGGAACGGCCCACGCTGTCGCGCCAGGGAAGGTCGTCCTTACCGGTGACCATCTGTTCGCCGGCAACTCGGTCTTCGTCGATCACGGCAACGGGGTTGGTATCGATGACCTTCCACCTGAGCGAGATCAGCGTCGCCACCGGTGACACGGTATCGACGGGCGACGCGCTCGGGACCATTGGCTCCACCGGACGATCGACCGGCATTCACCTCCATTTCGGCCTACGCTGGCACGGCCAACGGATCAACCCGGCCGCGGTGCTGAGCGACCCCGCCAGTCTGCCCACGGTCTCGGACTGATCGTAGGCTTCACCTCTTCTACGGCAACGCGGCGAGTACGCGATTGGTGGCACGTCGCGATTGGTGGCACGTTCGGGGGAACATGGTCGGTGAGGTCACCATCTCCTGATCCAATTGAGGTTCGTGGAGGTCGCCAAACGACCCTCACAAGCCCACCGATCGTCCCGCCGCGATCTGCTGACGGGGAGGCTGCCTGTCATCGTCGTGCGATACGCTTGGCGCGTGATGACCACGCCGACGAAACGTCCTGAGCTGCTCTACGTCACAGACCCCGACTTCGAACGCTCCCGAATGCTCGGGGGCGCTGAAGCTCCTCCTCTTCGATGGCTGGCGATCGCTCCGCACTAGCCCCCGCTCCCGGACGAAACCAACCGCAGGCCGGCACTGTGACCCGCGGCGACAAGGATCCTGGCCGTCGTCGCCGCAAGAGCGTTCAGAACCGTAGGTTTTCGTTCAAATACCCCCGCTGGTCCACCTTGCTCGACCGGTCAGGGCGCGGACGGCGGCGGTGCTGATGATCGACCCGGAAACCCCGCCCGCGCTGGCGACCATGGCGCTGCGTGCCACGGTCGGCCCGCCGGTCGAACAGCTGGTCTGGTACATCATCGAGGCCCGCTTACCCCTTGGCGATGCCAGGTCGAGTCGTGTGCGGGTGTTGGTCGAGTGAGATGAGTGAGAGAGGCTGTCGTGAAGATCGACACCGGATCTGCACGGCCGATCGTGAAGTGTTCGAGAGGCTTTGCCCGCCCGATCGGGTAGGCAGAAAGAGCAGAAAGAGCAGAAGGACTACCTTTCGGTGCTCAAATAAAAACATTGTCGTTCATCTCGTTCATCTACAGCTCATGCTGACTTCCGTAAGGTTTGGACATGAAAGGCGCGATTCGAAAAGCGAACGTCGACGAGTCGACCCGCAGGCGCGCCATGCCGTCAGGCAAATCATGTTCTAACCATCGCGAGCACGAATGCGCGCCTTGAAGCGCAGATTGGGCTCGAAAAGGAAATCGTCATGAAACGTTTGTATGTCACCGCCATTCTGGCCGTCTTGGTCTTGATCTCAGCTGCTGCCATCGCTGTCGTGACGCCGTACGAAGGCACGCCAATGCAATTCACGGCGATTACTGGCGGCTACGATCCAGAGGTAGGCGCTGCCGGCATGGTCGGCATGAGGCGGACCAACCAGTATCTCGCCATTCGCCTCAAGGCCGAGGTCAAGGACGGTACCGTGTTCGCTGTCACCAGCAATCGAAACGGACGAGACGAGCTGATCGGAATGATCACGGTCAACATGCAGGGCGGCACCTTGCTGTTGCAGAGCCGCGATGGGCAATCGCCGCTCTTCCCTCTCCGAGAGGGTCTGGCGATCCAAATCTGGAGTGCTGATCGCGAAATGGTGCTTGGGGGCCGTATCCCAGCAGTTCAGTGATCTCCAACCAGGCTGGTCCCTTTGTCCGCGCGATCCGAGCGGTTCTCGGTCGCGCGGTTTGCATTGAGGGAGGTTACTCTGTTTGTCTTGTTTGTCTTGTCGCTCATGACCGCGTTCGTATTGTCGTAGGTTGGCAGGTTTCAGATTGTGGCGGCAGCGGATGTTACCCAAACGAGCCTCGATTCCGTGCGGGGAGTCGAAGGGCGCGGTATGGCCTTGGTCTTCAGTGCCTTAGAAGAAGCACTGGATCGCTCCAACCGCAGGTGCCAGGCGCGTAAATTCGGCGCTGCCTGCCGTGGCCGATCGTTCGAACGTGTCGTAGTTGACCCGGAACAATCCGAAGCGTGGGCCAAAACCTGATGACCATTCGAAGTTGTCGAGCAAGGACCAATGGAAGTAGCCCTGAACGGGGATGCCTTCCGCCAGCGCGCGCCCAACAGCGTAGGCGTGGCCACGGAGGTACGGTGCTCGGAGTTGGTCGCTCGCGTCCGCGACGCCGTTCTCGGTCACATAGATCGGCAAGGTGTAACGCTGCCAAACACGGCGTAGCAAACGTAGAAGACCTTCCGGGTAAATCTCGACGCCGGAGTCGGATCGCGGACCGGGTCCTGGTTCAAGGCTGACCAGCCCCGGTGCACCCAGCGTAAACTCGACCATGTTGCGGCGATAGTAGTTGACGCCAAAGAAGTCAGCCGAGCCAGCAAGCGAAGGCCAGGGTTCGTCGAGGGAAGGAAAACCCGCCAGACGGTATCGGATCCGTCCCGACCGAATCGAGTCGTAAAAAGCCCAATTGAAGCCTCGGTCCGCTTGGCGTGCCGCGATCCAATCGAGCAGCGACCACTGCGAAGCTGGATCAAAGACAATCAAGTTGATCGCCATGCCGATCTCGGCGACAACATCGTGCGCACGGATGGCTTGGGCCGCCGCGGCATGCCCTTTCACCAAACCGGCAAAAGCTGCCACCGCGCGGGT
The DNA here is from genome assembly GCA_965250305.1 of Candidatus Multivoradales bacterium. Taxonomy (GTDB): domain Bacteria; phylum Acidobacteriota; class Thermoanaerobaculia; order Multivoradales; family J023; genus J023. The sequence continues at coordinate 128,473 of CBDFNS010000022.1, forward strand.
CGTATCGCGCACGCCGGGTGGCCAAACACCCTCGACGTAGCCCTGGTGCATTTGGACATTGGGCTCGTTGAGCGTGCACCAAAGATCCACGTCAGCACCAAACCGACGCGCGGCCTCAGCGGCAAAACGGCCGAATCGTTCGGGAAACGCCGATGCCGTCACCCCACCGCGATCGGCGATCCATGCTGGCAAGGTGAAATGCAGCAAGGTAACCATCGGCACGATCCCGGCTTGCCGAAGAAGCACGATCTCGTCGTAATAGTGCGCCCACGCAGCTTCGGACCAGCGCCCTTCCTCGGGCTCCACCCTGCTCCATTCGATCGAAAACCGGTAGGCATTGGCGCCGAGTTCGGTTAATAGGCCAACATCTTCACCCACCCGATTCCAGTGATCGGCGGCCCGTCCAGCGGTCGTGCCGCCTTCGATGCGTCCCGCCTCCTGCTCGAAGCGTGCCCAGTCGTTCCACGTGTTTCCGCCTTCGATCTGATGGGCCGCGGTCGCCGTGCCCCACAAGAAGCCGCTGGGCAGTGGCTGCGACCATGGATCATCGGGAATCTCGCCAAAGGCCACATCCGACTCGGCGATCTGAAAATAGCCACAGATTGCGCCATAGCTCAGGCCGACGACAACCGCCAGGCCGCCCAAAACACGGAGCGTCGTCCGCCAAAATACTCCAGTCCACAACACCGGCGGAGCGTAGCAGGTCGATCGACAACGCACTTTTCCTACCCTGATCTCGGGTGCCTTCGGACGCCTCAGAGGCTTCGTTCCAGCAGACTGTCCCATTACGCTCGAATGCCCGCGCTTGCATCGCATGCGCGCAGCGCCTATGCTCTAGCCTGGACGCCCCGCCCACATAGGGCCCGGCCCCCGTCACCGCGCCAGCCTAATCACGGCTGGCGTTTGTGTTTGTAGAGATCCTCCCGCGGCACGTCAGCACGTCTCGCGGGCAGGCACAGCCCTGCCCGCAACGCTCGACGCTGCCCGTCCGTAGGCGAATCCTCTCCCCATTTCGACAAGGAGAACCGCGAGAATGAGCGCACAAAACAGCAACGACATCACCAAGGCCCAGGTGGTCTACGCCCCCACGGAAATGGACAACGTGGAAGTTCGGCGGGACGTAACGTATCGCGCGACCGCAGACGGTCCATTGGTGATGGACCTCTATTCGCCAGCGCACTCGGCGGCGCCCGCACCCGCACCCGCACCCGCGGTGGTGATCGTCACTGGCTACCCGGACCCGGGATATGAGGCGGCGGTCGGCTGCAAGCAAAAAGACATGGGCGCGTACGTCTCGTGGGGGCGCCTGCTGGCCGCGTCCGGTTTGGTGGCCGTGACCTACACGAATCGAGATCCAGCTGCCGATCTCGATTCGCTCCTTCGCCACCTTCGCCAAAACGCCGCCACGCTTGGCATCGACGAGCAGCGGATCGGCCTGTGGGCCTGCTCGGGCAACGTCCCAATGGCCCTTTCCACCATGATCGAAGCAGAGCCAGATGCATTCAAATGCGCGGTCTTGTGCTACGGCTTCATGCTCGACCTCGACAGGTCAACCGCCGTCGCCAACGCGGCCGCGCAGTTCCGGTTCGTCAACCCTTGCGCCGGGAGATCGCTCGACGAGTTCCCGCGCGAGCTGCCCTTGTTCCTGATGCGAGCCGGGCTAGACGAGATGCCGGGCCTGAACGACTCGATTGACCGGTTCGTGGCCAAATCGTTAGTTCAAAACCTGCCCGTGACGCTGGTCAACCACGCCACGGCGCCCCACGCGTTCGACCTGTTCCACGACACCGAGGGCTCGCGCGAGATCATTCGGTGCATCCTCGCCTTCCTTCGGTTTCACCTCCTCGGCAGGTAGAGAGGCCGCGTGGGCGATTCGTCGGCAACCGCTCGATCCCGGCCCGTGAGGTGTCGGTAGCCGTTTAGGGGCACCAAGCAAGCTCCCTCTTGGGGCTGGGGCTGAATCTCGAGAGATGACGTACCGCGTCGTCATCACAGAACCCGCCTTCGATGCCATCCGGGACCGGGCGCGCTACATCGCTATCGAGCAACAAGCTCGGAGTGGGGTCCTTCGTCCTGCTCTTCACAGTAGTTGAAGAATCCGAAACGGTATTCGTGATCGCCGCGCGGCACGGCCGGCGCCTCCCCCAGCCGGCTGTTCTACCGCCAGAAGTGGTGCCGTGACGGACGCAGCGTCCGATAACATATCTAATGTAGACTTGTACAATATTCTATCCTGGGTCCCGCCTTTTGTCCAACTACCCCTCCCTCGCCGGCTTTGCTACGCTGGTGGCGCGCCCATAACGTGATGGCCCTCTGACGCCACCAGAATCATCGAATCCCCACCGTCGCTGGGTGCGCTGGTCCGACCAAGAGGACGATCAACTGCGCACCCTCGCGAGTCGCGGACTCTCCGCGCATGAGATTGCGGCCGAACTCGGCCGTACCAAACACGCGGTCTCCTTCCGAGCGCGCCAGCTGCGCGTGTCCACCAAAGGTCTCAGGCGATGGTCCGTACCAGGCGCGCTATCCGACGATGGAGCGCGGCGGAAGACCGGCTTTTGCAAACGCTGGCCGGGACGATAACGGCGAAAGAGCTCGCCGAGCAGATCGGGCGTAGCTACAACGCTGTGATCATCCGAGCGTCGAATCTGGACGTCTCGCTGAGGTGGCTAAGCCCCGCTGAGTGCGTCCTTCACTTTCCCTTTCCGGGCAAGCTCGTTGAGCAGCGCGTACGCCGTTCCGGGAGCGACGCCGGCGAGATCGCCGCCTCTCACGACTGGCGCGAGATCTTCGACGTCTACGTGCGGGGGAAGTTTGAAGGCCGTGAGACGCACACGGTGAGGGCGTATCGCCGGCATGTGGGGAACTTCTTCGCTTGGGCCGGCATCGCGCGCGCAGGCCATCAGCGCCGTGCGGTCGTTCTTGGGCTGGTGTCGGGCGGTCGGTGGTGCTCGTCACCTGCCCGACGCCGAAACCATGCGGCACGTCTTCGCCGTGCCGAGCGCGAAGGTGGAGCGGCCGTACCAGGTCCTCACCGATGCTGAGATCTCGGCGCTGGGCCGCGTGGCCGTCGAGCCGCGGGACCGGGCGATTCTCGCGCTGCTACTCGGCGCCGGCGGGTCGCGCGCGGCTTCTGCCTGTGGGGAACGGAGACGGGGTCGCCGAACCAACGCCGTAACGAACGGCGCACGTTCGTGCGAACCAGTCCTGACGTTCTACGGACCGAGACCGAGCCTGTTCGAGAAGCGACCAGCGGGCGGCGATCGTCGTGGCGACGTCGGGACGCTTGGCCAACCGGGTCACTGGGCCAGGATGAAAGCGGACGCGCAGCAGCTGTATCGCCTCGGCGACTTTCTCCATTTCAACAGCATAAGATATGAGGCACACCATCATACGAGTGATCTTGGGAGAAGGATGAGAACCATCACCGAGTGTCGGATCTTCATTGCGAGTCCTGGTGGGCTCAACGACATTCGAGAGGCCTTTCGCGCCGAACTCGAGCACTACAACCGCATGGACGCGCGGCGGCGCGGCCTCACGTTCACCGCGGTGGGTTGGGAAGAGACGCTTCCCGCTATGCGCCGGCCTTAGTCGCTGATCAATGACGACCTCGAGACCTGCGACGCCTTCGTGCTCGTGATGCACGACCGCTGGGGATCACCGCCAGATGTGGACGGTCCCTATACCTCCGGCTGTCAGGAGGAGTTCGAGCTCGCGAAGCTTTGCCTCGGAGACCCCGAGAAACCAATGGCCGACATCGTGCTGCTTTTTCGCGGACTCGATCCCAGCCGCTACGCCGATCCGGGGCTGCAGCTGACCGCGGTTCTCGAGTTCAAGAAAGAAGTCGAAGCGAGCAAGCGGCACCTGTTCGGCACCTTCGAGGAAGGCCAGGAATTTCGAAAGCTCCTCCAAAAGCACTTGGCGCGATGGGTGTTCGCGCACGAAAAGGGTGAACCCCTTCCCCTACTCTCAGGCGCGTAGAACCTCCCCAGGAGGACGCACCCTCGAGCGTCGGTTCGCTTCTCGATGAAGCCGAGCGTCTGGCCAACGCGGGCAAGATCACCGAAGCGGAGACGCTCTTCGCCAAATTGACGGCGAGCACAGCCGAGCCCGACCCAGACGGCATCAACCGCTATGGCAACTTCCTGAGGAAACTCGGCCGTCTGGGCTCAGCCGAGGTGATGTATGAGCGGGTAGTCGAGATGGCACCGGCCTTCGGTGGCGAGTGGAACGCCATCGCCTACGGCAACCTCGGGAACATCTACCTGACGCGGGGTGACCTGGAGCGCGCCGAGGAGATGAACCACCTCGCGCTCGAGATCTACGAACAACTCGGCAACCGCAAAGGAGTAGCCCGCACCTACCGCAACCTTGGGCACATCTACCTGACGCAGGGTGACCTAGAGCGCGCCGAGGAAGCGCAACGCCAGGCGCTCGATGTCAACAAGCAACTCGGTAGCCGCGAAGGTATCGGCAACTCCCATGGCAACCTCGGGAACATCTACCTGACGCGGGGTGACCTGGAGAACGCCGAGGAGATGCAACGTCAATCTCTCGAGATTTACGAGCAACTCGGTAGCCGTGAAGGGGTCGCCCGCGCCTACGCCAACCTCGGCGTCATCTACCTGACCCGGCGTGAGCTTGACCCCGCGGAGAAGATGCAACGCCAGGCGCTCGAGATCTACGAGCAACTCGGCAGCCGAGAGGGGTCGGATGCACCTACGCCAACCTCGCTTACCTCTACCAGAAGCGCGGTGAGACACAACGAGCCAGGGCCTCAGCTCTTCGCGCAAAGATATTGCTCGAAGACGTGGGCGCAGCGGACAAAGTTGCGACGGTGGAGGAATTCCTCGCCGACCTCGATGATGAGAAGGAGTGACGTCGGCGTCCATCGGTGTCGCAGGAAATCGGGGAGGGGGTAGCTTCTCCACCGTCGCCGTCCTCATGCTGTTCCCCAAGGTGTCGTTGGGCTGAAAAGATCGCGTCAGAGTGGCGAAGAGATCCCTCGGCACGCACCGCTTGGGCCTAGATAACGAGTCGTTATCCGCGCTTGAGGCCCAAACGCAGCGGCTGCTGCGGCTCAACCTCTAGCTAGATCCCATCCAGAAACTCGTAATCAATTGAAAACAAGAGGTTTAAACGCGCATTCTGAGGTCATTTCTGAGCTTCGTTCTGATAGGCTTTGGTCTCCTAAAACACAGAGTCCAAAGAACTTAACCCTAGAAAGGAACGCCCAGAATGCGCAAAGCTCGCGATTTTCAGCCCAATCTCACCTACAAGTGGCTCGATCTGGACCATGCCAAAGAGCTTCAGACCGTCGCGGGCCTGATCGATGACCATCCTAAGATTGCCGACCTGGTATGGCAAGACCTGACCCGCGATGCCCTTCACCAGACCGGCGCAACAGGGATGTCCGCTGACCTGGTGTTTCGTGCTCTGCTACTCAAACAGATGCACACTTGGAGCTACGACGAACTCCATTTCCACCTCACCGACTCGCAGACCTTCCGCACCTTCTGCGGCATGAGCTTCGCTCAAAAAACGCCCGCCAGATCGACGTTGGCGGCGGCGATCAAGAAAGTTCGGGCCGAAACCCTCGAAGCGATCAATCGCCTCTTGTTGCTGGAGGCCCGCGAGCGCAAGGTCGAGAGCGGGCAGCTTTCCCGAGTCGACTGCACGGTGGTCGAAACGCTGATGCATCCTCCCGCGGACTCGCAGCAGTTGTGGGACTGCATCCGGGTACTCCTCCGGTTAATGAAGCGGGTGCAGGCGCATCTACCGGCCGGCCTCTTCACGTTTCCGAACCGGAAGAAACGAGCCAAGCGCCGCTGCCGTGAGATCTCTGTAGCGCGAAGGAAAGTGGCGCGTCGGGAGTCCTACAGGGATCTCGTGAAGGTTGCCGAGGAGATCCAGCAAAAGGCCTTGGAAGCGGTTGCCCTGCTGGAGGCTCACCGGGTCGTCGACCCGGCCCTCGAGCAGAAGCTGGCCCGGTTTCTCGACCTCATCGAGCGCACCTTGGATCAGACTCGTCGCCGGGTCTTCGACGGCGAGAGCGTACACGCCTCGGAGAAACTCGTCTCCGTCTTCGAAGACCACTCCGACATCATCCGCAAAGACTTCAAGAACACATACTACGGCCACAAGATCTGTCTCACCGGTGGCAAGTCCTCGATGGTTCTGGATTGCCAGATCTTCCGAGGCAATCCCGCCGATGCCAACATGGCTGTGCCATCCGTCGAACGTCAGCAAGACATCTATGGCAAAGCGCCGCGCCAAGTCGTGTTCGATGGAGCCTTCAGCTCGGCGAGCAACCTTGAGAAGATCCAAGAACTGGGGACCCAAGATGTTGTCTTTTCCAAGAGCTCTCTGAAGATCTCCGAGATGGCCAAGAGCCTCTACGTCTACCGCAAGCTACGCAATTTCAGAGCCGGCATCGAGGGATGTATCTCGTTCCTGAAGCGTACCTTCGGACTGCATCGCTGCACCTGGCGCTCCTGGTCGTCGTTCAAGAGCTACGTCTGGAGCTCGATCGTTTCCTGCAACCTATTGGTCATGGCCCGAACCATTCTCAGCCAAGCTTGATCAGCCGACCGGCGGTCAAAGCACGCGGCACCCCGACGGGCCGCCTGGATGAGATATGGGCGCGAATGCAGTCCTTGCCGCATTCGCACCTCTGGCGGTCGATTCCACGATCACCCGGTGAGCAGCACCCCCAATGGACCCTTAGACGAGGGCCCATTCGACAGGCCTGTGGGCTCGAAACCGCATTTCTGGATGGGATCTAGCTAGATCCCATCCAGAAACTCGTAATCAATTGAAAACAAGAGGTTTAAACGCGCATTCTGAGGTCATTTCTGAGCTTCGTTCTGATAGGCTTTGGTCTCCTAAAACACAGAGCCCAAAGAACTTAACCCTAGAAAGGAACGCCCAGAATGCGCAAAGCTCGCGATTTTCAGCCCAATCTCACCTACAAGTGGCTCGATCTGGACCATGCCAAAGAGCTTCAGACCGTCGCGGGCCTGATCGATGACCATCCTAAGATTGCCGACCTGGTATGGCAAGACCTGACCCGCGATGCCCTTCACCAGACCGGCGCAACAGGGATGTCCGCTGACCTGGTGTTTCGTGCTCTGCTACTCAAACAGATGCACACTTGGAGCTACGACGAACTCCATTTCCACCTCACCGACTCGCAGACCTTCCGCACCTTCTGCGGCATGAGCTTCGCTCAAAAAACGCCCGCCAGATCGACGTTGGCGGCGGCGATCAAGAAAGTTCGGGCCGAAACCCTCGAAGCGATCAATCGCCTCTTGTTGCTGGAGGCCCGCGAGCGCAAGGTCGAGAGCGGGCAGCTTTCCCGAGTCGACTGCACGGTGGTCGAAACGCTGATGCATCCTCCCGCGGACTCGCAGCAGTTGTGGGACTGCATCCGGGTACTCCTCCGGTTAATGAAGCGGGTGCAGGCGCATCTACCGGCCGGCCTCTTCACGTTTCCGAACCGGAAGAAACGAGCCAAGCGCCGCTGCCGTGAGATCTCTGTAGCGCGAAGGAAAGTGGCGCGTCGGGAGTCCTACAGGGATCTCGTGAAGGTTGCCGAGGAGATCCAGCAAAAGGCCTTGGAAGCGGTTGCCCTGCTGGAGGCTCACCGGGTCGTCGACCCGGCCCTCGAGCAGAAGCTGGCCCGGTTTCTCGACCTCATCGAGCGCACCTTGGATCAGACTCGTCGCCGGGTCTTCGACGGCGAGAGCGTACACGCCTCGGAGAAACTCGTCTCCGTCTTCGAAGACCACTCCGACATCATCCGCAAAGACTTCAAGAACACATACTACGGCCACAAGATCTGTCTCACCGGTGGCAAGTCCTCGATGGTTCTGGATTGCCAGATCTTCCGAGGCAATCCCGCCGATGCCAACATGGCTGTGCCATCCGTCGAACGTCAGCAAGACATCTATGGCAAAGCGCCGCGCCAAGTCGTGTTCGATGGAGCCTTCAGCTCGGCGAGCAACCTTGAGAAGATCCAAGAACTGGGGACCCAAGATGTTGTCTTTTCCAAGAGCTCTCTGAAGATCTCCGAGATGGCCAAGAGCCTCTACGTCTACCGCAAGCTACGCAATTTCAGAGCCGGCATCGAGGGATGTATCTCGTTCCTGAAGCGTACCTTCGGACTGCATCGCTGCACCTGGCGCTCCTGGTCGTCGTTCAAGAGCTACGTCTGGAGCTCGATCGTTTCCTGCAACCTATTGGTCATGGCCCGAACCATTCTCAGCCAAGCTTGATCAGCCGACCGGCGGTCAAAGCACGCGGCACCCCGACGGGCCGCCTGGATGAGATATGGGCGCGAATGCAGTCCTTGCCGCATTCGCACCTCTGGCGGTCGATTCCACGATCACCCGGTGAGCAGCACCCCCAATGGACCCTTAGACGAGGGCCCATTCGACAGGCCTGTGGGCTCGAAACCGCATTTCTGGATGGGATCTAGCTAGATCCCATCCAATAACCCGTAATCAGCTGAAAACAAGAGGGTTAAACGCGCATCTGAGCTCATTTTCTGAGACGTTCTCTGATAGACTCAAGTCGATTAAAACACAGAGTCCAAAGAACTTAACTCGGAAAGTGAGAGCCCAGAATGCGCAAAGCTCGCGAATCTCAGCCCAATCTCACCTACAATTGGCTCGATCTGGACCATGCCAAAGAGCTACAGACCCTCGCAGGCCTGATCGACCAACATCCTAAGATCGCCGATCTCGTCTGGCAAGACCTTACCCGAAATGCCTCGCATTCAACCGGCGCACGAGGCATGACGGCCGAGTTGGTGTTCCGCGCTTTGTTGCTCAAACAGATGAATACCTGGAGCTACGACGAACTCCATTTTCACCTCGCCGACTCGCAGACCTATAGATCCTTCTGCGGCATGAGCTTCGCTCAAAAAACGCCCGCCAGATCGACGTTGGCGGCGGCGATCAAGAAAGTTCGGGCCGAAACCCTCGAAGCGATCAATCGCCTCTTGTTGCTGGAGGCCCGCGAGCGCAAGGTCGAGAGCGGGCAGCTTTCCCGAGTCGACTGCACGGTGGTCGAAACGCTGATGCATCCTCCCGCGGACTCGCAGCAGTTGTGGGACTGCATCCGGGTACTCCTCCGGTTAATGAAGCGGGTGCAGGCGCATCTACCGGCCGGCCTCTTCACGTTTCCGAACCGGAAGAAACGAGCCAAGCGCCGCTGCCGTGAGATCTCTGTAGCGCGAAGGAAAGTGGCGCGTCGGGAGTCCTACAGGGATCTCGTGAAGGTTGCCGAGGAGATCCAGCAAAAGGCCTTGGAAGCGGTTGCCCTGCTGGAGGCTCACCGGGTCGTCGACCCGGCCCTCGAGCAGAAGCTGGCCCGGTTTCTCGACCTCATCGAGCGCACCTTGGATCAGACTCGTCGCCGGGTCTTCGACGGCGAGAGCGTACACGCCTCGGAGAAACTCGTCTCCGTCTTCGAAGACCACTCCGACATCATCCGCAAAGACTTCAAGAACACATACTACGGCCACAAGATCTGTCTCACCGGTGGCAAGTCCTCGATGGTTCTGGATTGCCAGATCTTCCGAGGCAATCCCGCCGATGCCAACATGGCTGTGCCATCCGTCGAACGTCAGCAAGACATCTATGGCAAAGCGCCGCGCCAAGTCGTGTTCGATGGAGCCTTCAGCTCGGCGAGCAACCTTGAGAAGATCCAAGAACTGGGGACCCAAGATGTTGTCTTTTCCAAGAGCTCTCTGAAGATCTCCGAGATGGCCAAGAGCCTCTACGTCTACCGCAAGCTACGCAATTTCAGAGCCGGCATCGAGGGATGTATCTCGTTCCTGAAGCGTACCTTCGGACTGCATCGCTGCACCTGGCGCTCCTGGTCGTCGTTCAAGAGCTACGTCTGGAGCTCGATCGTTTCCTGCAACCTATTGGTCATGGCCCGAACCATTCTCAGCCAAGCTTGATCAGCCGACCGGCGGTCAAAGCACGCGGCACCCCGACGGGCCGCCTGGATGAGATATGGGCGCGAATGCAGTCCTTGCCGCATTCGCACCTCTGGCGGTCGATTCCACGATCACCCGGTGAGCAGCACCCCCAATGGACCCTTAGACGAGGGCCCATTCGACAGGCCTGTGGGCTCGAAACCGCATTTCTGGATGGGATCTAGCTAGATCCCATCCAATAACCCGTAATCAGCTGAAAACAAGAGGGTTAAACGCGCATCTGAGCTCATTTTCTGAGACGTTCTCTGATAGACTCAAGTCGATTAAAACACAGAGTCCAAAGAACTTAACTCGGAAAGTGAGAGCCCAGAATGCGCAAAGCTCGCGAATCTCAGCCCAATCTCACCTACAATTGGCTCGATCTGGACCATGCCAAAGAGCTACAGACCCTCGCAGGCCTGATCGACCAACATCCTAAGATCGCCGATCTCGTCTGGCAAGACCTTACCCGAAATGCCTCGCATTCAACCGGCGCACGAGGCATGACGGCCGAGTTGGTGTTCCGCGCTTTGTTGCTCAAACAGATGAATACCTGGAGCTACGACGAACTCCATTTTCACCTCGCCGACTCGCAGACCTATAGATCCTTCTGCGGCATGAGCTTCGCTCAAAAAACGCCCGCCAGATCGACGTTGGCGGCGGCGATCAAGAAAGTTCGGGCCGAAACCCTCGAAGCGATCAATCGCCTCTTGTTGCTGGAGGCCCGCGAGCGCAAGGTCGAGAGCGGGCAGCTTTCCCGAGTCGACTGCACGGTGGTCGAAACGCTGATGCATCCTCCCGCAGACTCGCAGCAGTTGTGGGACTGCATCCGGGTACTCCTCCGGTTAATGAAGCGGGTGCAGGCGCATCTACCGGCCGGCCTCTTCACGTTTCCGAACCGGAAGAAACGAGCCAAGCGCCGCTGCCGTGAGATCTCTGTAGCGCGAAGGAAAGTGGCGCGTCGGGAGTCCTACAGGGATCTCGTGAAGGTTGCCGAGGAGATCCAGCAAAAGGCCTTGGAAGCGGTTGCCCTGCTGGAGGCTCACCGGGTCGTCGACCCGGCCCTCGAGCAGAAGCTGGCCCGGTTTCTCGACCTCATCGAGCGCACCTTGGATCAGACTCGTCGCCGGGTCTTCGACGGCGAGAGCGTACACGCCTCGGAGAAACTCGTCTCCGTCTTCGAAGACCACTCCGACATCATCCGCAAAGACTTCAAGAACACATACTACGGCCACAAGATCTGTCTCACCGGTGGCAAGTCCTCGATGGTTCTGGATTGCCAGATCTTCCGAGGCAATCCCGCCGATGCCAACATGGCTGTGCCATCCGTCGAACGTCAGCAAGACATCTATGGCAAAGCGCCGCGCCAAGTCGTGTTCGATGGAGCCTTCAGCTCGGCGAGCAACCTTGAGAAGATCCAAGAACTGGGGACCCAAGATGTTGTCTTTTCCAAGAGCTCTCTGAAGATCTCCGAGATGGCCAAGAGCCTCTACGTCTACCGCAAGCTACGCAATTTCAGAGCCGGCATCGAGGGATGTATCTCGTTCCTGAAGCGTACCTTCGGACTGCATCGCTGCACCTGGCGCTCCTGGTCGTCGTTCAAGAGCTACGTCTGGAGCTCGATCGTTTCCTGCAACCTATTGGTCATGGCCCGAACCATTCTCAGCCAAGCTTGATCAGCCGACCGGCGGTCAAAGCACGCGGCACCCCGACGGGCCGCCTGGATGAGATATGGGCGCGAATGCAGTCCTTGCCGCATTCGCACCTCTGGCGGTCGATTCCACGATCACCCGGTGAGCAGCACCCCCAATGGACCCTTAGACGAGGGCCCATTCGACAGGCCTGTGGGCTCGAAACCGCATTTCTGGATGGGATCTAGCTAGTCTTCTTCAAATATCGTCTTGAGGTCCTGAGCAGCATGCAGCACTCGAATGATCTCGATCTCACCCGGTTGTGCCCTGTAGAAAATCAGGTGAGCGTCGAAGGGTTCGCGGGCTTGCCAAACAAGTGTGCTCGCCGCTTGGGGGATCTTGAAACGGCACCATCTCCCGATCTCTGGGTGTTCCCTCAGCGTGTCGTAGGCGCCATCGACGGCAGCGTAGAATCGTAGCGCGATATTGAGGCTCGCTTCCCTCGCGTAATGGCGGGCTTGCTCCTCAACATCCTCGTCTGCCTTTGGCCGGACAACTAGCCGTGGCCGCGTCACGATTTAGCTGTGATCGCAAACTCTCTAGCGAGATTGCGGCGCTTCTCTTCCCAGTACTCGCGAGTCACCGGAATCGCATCACCAGATTCAAGCCCTTCGACAATCAAAGCCTCGATTGCCTCCCGAGCAGCCGCCTTCTGGTCAGCGCGGATGAGGTCGCGGACATATTCACTCACGCTTGCGAAGCCGCTCCTTTGCGTGCGCTCGTGTGCGAACGACTTCAGCCCCTCCGGAATGGCGATATTCATCGTCTCCATAGGCTCTACCTCCTATCCTCCAGATTGCCTCATTGGCAACTGGCTGTCAATGGGCTGCCAAGTCGGCAGCCTACTCTAGACAGGGCTTGTCGGGCTCGCCTCGGCCGAGTTGGGCCAATCTATCCGCCCCTCCGCCGACTGCCGTGGCTTGTGCGTGCTGTACGGCCTATCGTCCCCTCGATGTTCAACGAAAGCCCGATAGGCGATACCAAGTGTCTGAAGAGATCGTCCCCGTGTCGTCCCACTAACCCACGATAATGATACCTACCGTGCTCTACCCGAACGCGCTCCAACGCCACCACCCGGTGTCCGAAACCGCTGGCTATCGCGATCTACTGAGCCACCCTCCTCCTAACCACGAAGCGCCGGTACCGCGACCCAAGCACCCCGTCCACGCCGGATACGCTCCAACGCCGGGACCATCGCGTCCATCGCTCGGTGAACTTCATCCTCGGTGGTGAAGCGTCCCAGGGCGACTCGAAACGCTTCTTCGGCTTGGGCGGCTGGTAGGCCGAGGGCCAAGAGCCCCTCTGACGGCCCCGCCTTGCCCGTTGAGCAGGCCGAGCCGGTGCTGACTTCCGCGACCGGCCTGATGGCGAGTTGCAGCCGCTCCGCCGGTACCCCGCCAAAGCTCAGGTTCAGGTGGCCGGGTAGACGATGTTCGGCCGAGCCGTTGACTTCTACTTGGTCGAGGCGCTCACTCAGGCAGGCGACCATCAACTTCCTCAGGCGCAGCATTTCGGCACCGTCTTCTTCCATGCGCTCGGCTGCCACGGCCGCTGCTGCTCCGAGGCCGACGATTCCGGGAACGTTGAGGGTGCCGGAGCGCAGACCGCGCTCTTGGGCCCCGCCGTGGATCTGCGGCAAGAGCGGCAGACGGGGTTTCCGTCGCCGGACAACCAGGGCACCGACACCTTTGGGGCCGTACAGCTTGTGAGCACTCAGCGACAACAAATCGGCACCCATCGACGCCACGTCGACCGGTACCTTGCCGACGGTCTGGGACGCGTCGCAATGGAACACGGCGCCGAATCGACGACACACCGCTCCGATCGCTTCCACGGGATTCACCACGCCGGTTTCGTTGTTGGCATGCATGACGGAAACCAATGTCCGCTGAGGATGCGGAAGCACGGTCAGTGATTCTTCGACCACCTGAGGGTCGACCCGGCCATCCTGCTGCACCGGCAGAATGGTGAGGCGTGCTCCCCTTCCCTGCAGGCTCCTCGCCACCTCGAGCACCGAGGGATGCTCGGTTGCGGAGACCACGAGATCGCAGTCGTGGTGCCAGGCCTCAGCCATCCCGGTCAAGGCCAGGTTGTTGCTCTCGGTGGCACCACCGGTGAACACCACCTCCACCGGCCGCGCACCGAGCAGGGATGCGACCTGCTCGCGGGCGCGCACCACCGCGTCGTCCGCCGTCAAGCCTCGACCGTGGACCCGGCTGCCTGGATTGCCGAAGTGCTGCGAAAAGTACGGCAGCATCGCCTCCAACACTTGGGGGTCGACCGGCGTTGCCGCCGCGTAGTCGAGGTAGACCGGCTCTTCAATCGGCGTACCGGTGGGGGTGGTGATCGTCATGACGGGTTGCCTTTCCCGGACCCCGGCCAGCGAGCGAAGAAGTTGGCACCCTCGACGCCAAAGGCTCGGGCGGTTCGCTCCTTCGAAGTGGCGGCAAATGAATCGAATCTACGGACCTCCCGAACATCGACGAAGCCGAGGTCCGACAGGAGCTGCATGAGCTCTGCAGACTGCAGAGCACCGGCGATTCAGCCAGCCCACAGGTCGATGTCGCTGCGACAGTCTTCATTGAGCTCACCGCTCATGATGATGTCGGCCAGCAACAGCCGCCCCCCGGGCTTCATAATGCGCGCGATTTCCGAAAACGCCGCCGGCTTGTTGGGCGCCAGGTTGAGCACGCCGTTCGAGATGACCACATCAACACTGGCATCCTCGAGCGGCAGCGCGAGCAAGTCGCCCTTGCGCAACTCGACCTGTGACGCCCCCATCTCCGCGGCCGATGCCGCCGCACTCTCGAGCATGTCGTCGGTCATGTCGACGCCAATGGCCCGCCCTTCGGAGCTGACACGCTGCGCGGCCAAGAGCAGGTCCATACCCGCGCCGCTACCGAGATCAACCACGGTCTCACCTGGATTGATGTCACCGATTGCGGTCGGATTGCCGACCCCCGCGAACGAGGCTGTCGCAGCTTCGGGCAACGCCGCCAACGCGTCGGCATCGTAGTCGAGCAGGTCGGTTGCGTAGGCCGGCCCACGATGAAAGTGAAAGTCGCCGTCCGGGTCCGACGCAACGCGCGCGTACACGTCTTGGACCTCCTGGCGAAGTTGGTCAACGTCGAGACCAACGGGGCAGTGCAATGGCATCAGAATCTCCTTTGATGGATCGTGAGTTGGCAGCAAGGCGTGCTCGTTCGGCTGGACGCCCTGTGTGCTCCAAGACTGCGTTCTTGCGTTGATTTAGTGCCCCGTGCGATTACTTCGCTACACATTTCGTCGGCTCCGTTCGCCCCTGGCGGCGTTGCTCGACCTCGAGAAAGCACCACTTTCCCTGCGTTCTCGCGCCTGGCCAAGAACGAACGGTCCTCGCCGGAATGGCGAGCGAATTTCCCGCACGGGCCACTGGCCCTGCTCTACAGCAGGTTCGTACGAAGTGCGTCAAGAAGCGAGAGCGAGGCCCAGCGTCACGAGGGATGCTGGGCTCGCCCGGCGTTAGAGACAAAGTGTCGAGGCGCCGTCGGCGATCCACTCGAGCATGGGGCCCGCGCCGATCACAATCGCGCCTTCAACCGTCTCATCGTCTTTCATGCCACGATGTTGGAAGCATGGGGCGCATGCCCACATCACACCACCGTTGGTGAGAAAGCTCTCGATCAGCTCACTTGCCGGCTTGAAGGGTTTGACCGTGGTGTAGTCGCAACCACCCTCGCGGCTCATTTCGACGCCGTCCGAGGTCAGGAAGATGCCCACTTCCATGCCGGAAGAAAGGGCTACGTTGGCGATGGTGAATGCCACCGTCGAGCGGTCGTCGTTGGCGTTGTGGGCGAGCATCAAAACGAGTTTCTTGGCGGTGTTGTTGGACATGGTGATCTCCGGTTGCTAACGCCTTGTCGGCGGGTTTTTCGATCTTCGAGGGGGGCGATTGGGAGCGTCCCGAATTCGTCCTCACCCACTGATGTGCAAGCGTGCGAGCAAGGGGCTCACGCGAATCGAAGAAAGATCGAAAAGAATTCGAATCACCACAACCGCGCCGACCTACCCGCCGCGAACTGCCTGCTTGATCGCGGTCACGGTGCGATCGACATCGTCTTGTGTGGTCGCCCACGACGAGATGGAGATGCGCATGGCGGTACGTCCCTGCCACTCGGTGCCGCCACACCCGGCGGTTCCATCTTGCTGTATCGCTGCGATGCCTCTCCGGGTCTCTTCTGGGGTGCCTAATGAGACCAGGACTTGGTTGAACACCACGTCGTTGAGGATCTCGAATCCTGCTTCGGAGAGCCCAGTCGCCATGCGACGCGCATTGCTGCACAATCCCTCGACCAATTCAGCAACACCGCGGCGACCGAGGTGCCGGAGCGCGGCCCATACGTTGATACCGCGGGCACGACGTGACAGCTCCGGCGTAAAGTCCGAAGGATTCCGTTTGCCTTCCGATTGCGGCAGGTACTCGGCGGTAATGGCCATGGCCGCGCGCAGGGCTTCGGGATAGCGCACAAAGGCCAAGCCACTGTCGTACGGTACGTTGAGCGTCTTGTGGGCGTCGGTGGCCCAGGAGTCGGCGCGTTCCATGCCGGCCACGTGCTCGACAGCCGACGGCGCAACGGCGGCCCACAACCCGAAGGCACCGTCGACATGCACCCAGGCGTTGCCTTGGTGGGCCAGGTCACTGATCGCGCCGATCGGATCGAATGCGCCGGTGTTGATGTTGCCAGCCTGGGTGCAGACGATGGTCGGGCCGGGATTCGTGGCAAGGATGGGCGCCAGCGCATCGGTCCGCATGCGCCCCTGACCATCCACCGGTACGCGGATGACCCGGTTGCGACCCAGGCCGAGCATGCCGAGCGACTTGAAGAGGGTCGGATGGGCCTCCTCCCCCACCACAACCTTGATCGGTGGTGCGCCCATGAGGCCATCGGCTTCAACGTCCCACCCCTCACGCTCGAGCACCAAGTGACGGGCAGCCGCCAAGGCGGTGAAATTGGCAACGGTCGCGCCGGTGACGAACGCACCGCCACCATCGGCCGGCAAGCCCAACAGGTCGAGCAACCAGCCCAGGGTGATCCGTTCGAGGGTCGCGGTCATGGGCGTGATCTCGTGTAGACCGGTGTTTTGGTCCCAAGTCGAGGTCATCCAATCCGCCGCCAACGACACCGGCAACGATCCGCCAATGACGAAGCCGAAATAGCGTCGGCCCGCCATGGCCATGGTCGCCGGAGAACCGATCTGGTCGAGCAACCCGATCACTTCTTCCGCTGGCGTCGTCTGCTCCGGCAACATCTCGTCAAACCGACAAACGCCCTGAAGGGCTTCTTTGCTCGGGGCGACACTGCGCTGTTCGAGCTGTTCTAAATAGCGCACGGCGCGCTCGGCGGTCGACGTCAATAGGTGTTTCATGCTTGACTCATGGGCTGAATTGGAGGGTGGGGCCTGTCTCGCCCAGACGAATCTCGGATCGGCCTGCCAAGGGTACCGCCTCGATCATCTCGCCATCCAAATAGGTTCCGTCGCTGCTCCCGAGGTCGCGTAGCCACCAGAGCTTGCCGACCCGATAGACCTCGGCGTGCCGCTTGGCGATGCGCGTATCGTCGACTGCCAGGCCGCAGTCCGCGTCGCGACCAATCACGATGGGGCGATGCGGGTCCAGGGCCTGCTCCACCATCTCGAAGATTAGCCTGGCGTCTGCCGTTGTACTTTGATCGTCGGTCGCTACCGGGGTCCGACCGCTTGCCATGAACTGGAACATCCTCGTCTCCTTACCGCGTGAGGTCGTCTTCGCTGTCTTCATCTGGTGATGTGCAGGAAATCCCGATCGAGGGTCATGGCAGACCGATTCACAATACGCTTGATCGCACAACAAGCCTCTTGTGGTCCGCGTGCAAGCCCAGTACGCTTCGAACGACATCACGACAATGAACCTGCCACTTGAGCGCCACACGCTTCCAGCAAATCGGCCCCTACCAACCAGAAGCACTTCTGGGACAGGGAGGCATGGGCGAAGTCTTCCGCGCCTTCGACGCCCGCCTAGATCGGTATGTGGCGCTCAAGCGCATTCGAAGCGGAGTCATAGACAATGATCGAGCCCGACGTCGCTTCCGCCAGGAAGCACGTACCGTTGCCCAGCTCGATCACCCGGCGATCGTTCAGATCTTCGATCTCGTCGAGGGTGAACAGGAAGACTGGATCGTCATGGAGCTACTCGAAGGCCATACCTTGGCCGACGAGCTTCGCACGGGGCCAGTCGCCCTGGGGCCATGCCTGGTCTGGGCTCAAGAGATCGCCGAAGCGCTAGCCGAGGCCCACGAAAAGAAGATCATTCATCGGGATCTCAAGCCGAGCAACGTCTTCCTGACCGCCAAGGGCCGAGTCAAGATTCTCGATTTTGGCCTCGCCAAGTCGATCTCGCCACGCGAGCATGCCAACGGCGACGGGCACCCGCTTTCGGTCTCCGGCACCATTGTCGGTACCGGGTCGGCCATGTCGCCCGAGCAAGCACGCGGCCTGGCGATCGACCATCGCTCCGACCTCTTTTCGCTGGGGACGCTCATCTACCAAATGTTGGCTGGCAGGTCGCCGTTTCACGCGGACAGCCTCGCCGATACCCTGAGCCTGGTTCTTCACGAAGTCCCGAGCCCATTGCTCGACGTCGACGGTCGAATCCCGCCCCCCCTCAGCGACCTGGTGGCGCAGCTTCACGAGAAGTCGCCTGAGCTGCGTCCTGCCAGCGCCAAATCGGTCGCTGACCGACTGTGCGCAATCGCGGCACAGGTCAGCGATTCAACCAGCGATTCAACTTCCGACGAGACAACCCTGGTCTGCGCAAGACCGAGACCCTCTCGAGGAAGCTCCCGCAGACAACGGCACCCAGCCTCGACGGCCGACGCCCATGCCACCGGGGCACGCCACAACAAGTACTCGCTCGCCATCGGACTCGGCATCGGAGCCGTCTTGTTGATCGGGTTCCTCTGGTACCGCGACGGTCGAGAATCAGTTGGGGTACCGCCCGCGGCCAACGCGCTGGCTGACGTTCGAAACGCCACGCCGCACGAGCTCTACCAGCTGGGCCTGGCAAGGTTGGCGCGTTACGACCAGGGAGACAACATCGAACGAGCGGTCGCGGCATTTCAGCGCATCCTGTTGGTGAATCAGGAATCTGCGCCGGCCTACGCCGGTCTGTCGCAGGCGCACTGGTGGCACTACCGGGACCGCAACCGTGACCCTGTGTTTTTGGTTCAAGCGCGGGCCGCTGCCGAACGGGCGGTTGCGCTCGATGAGCACCTTGCGGACGCGCGGGTTGCGCGTGGCCTGGTCTCCTTCGACCAGGGTGACCATGACGAAGCTGCGGTTGACTTTCGCGCGGCACTCGCACTCGAGCCGACACACGCTTGGGCTCACTTCGGCCAAGCGCGCGTCTTCGACTCCCAGGGTGATACCGCCAACACCGAGAAGGCCTTTCGCCAGGCAATCGAGCACGCCCCCGATGATCGTCGACTGCAGGACGACTTGGGCGCCTTTTACCTTCGAGTGGGGCGGTATCAGGAGGCCGAGATCGCGTTTCGTCGCAGTATCGAGCTGGTTCCCGATGCCATTCACGGTCACCGAAACCTCGCCTCTGCTTATTACATGCAAGGCCGCTATGACGAAGCCGCAAAAGAGATGCAGGTCGCGCTCAAGATCGAACCCAGCCCCACCCTTTACTCAAATCTGGGTACCCTGCTGTTCGCCCAGGGTCTCTATCCCGATGCGGCACTAGCTTTTGAAAAAGCGTTGGGGCTCGGCGAAGCCGCGAACGGCTACATCTACTGGGCCAACCTGGCCGACGCCTACCGATGGAGCGCGTCCAAAGGAGACGAAGCGCGGAAGACCTATTCACACGCAATCCGCTTGATCCGCAACGACATCGACCGCCAGCCGGGCAATGCGACGCTACGAAGCCGTATGGTGCTCTTTCTGGCCAAACGTGGCGACTGCACCGAGGCCTTGGCCGAGGTCGAGACGTTGCACACCGACCACGTGCTCGATGCATCGTCACTTTTTCGTCTTGCCGTGGCCCATGAGGTTTGCGACGACCGCCGCCAAGCCCTGACCACGCTGGGCCGCGCCCTGGCCGCGGGGTTCTCGGAGGAGTTGATCCGAGACGACCCCGAGCTGATCAATCTGCGGGGCGACCCGGCTTTTCATCGCCTGATCGCCACGCTGGAATAGCACCCTGCTCGCCTGCCGCTACGTACCACTACCCGATCCCACAATCATCTCGGGATCTACCGAGAACCAGCGTCGTGTCGGCTTCCCTGGTCGCGACGAACCGCTGGCAGGGGAAGCAGGCTGCTCCACTTCAATCTTCATCACGAAGGAGTCGGACTCGGGATGATCAGTCTGGTTTGAAAAGGTGAACTTGGCATCCTTGGGCGTCCAAAACGGGAATGGGATATCAGCCTTGCCTCCTGGAAGCTTGCTGCACACTTTCGTTCCCGAGCACGCGACGCTGGACGGCGGTTGGTAGCCGGTAACCTTGAACGGTGTCGTGGATCCCCTTGTGTTCCCGTACTGAACGTTCACGTCGCAGAGTTTCCGTTGGAGATCGTCTCCTGTCAGGTCAAAGATCTCCCACGTCAGGGTATCGCCATCGGCAAAGTTGTAGGAATACGTAGCAGAGTTGCTCTTGCTACCCGCCGTATACGCGTTGCCGTACTGGGCGCCATCGCAGAGAAAGACAAACGAGAGTGACTCGCCTTCCTCGTGGTGTTCCCAGTTGAATCCGATCTGAAGTGAATAATCCGTCATTTCGTCTCCTTTTCGAATGGTCGAGGGGTGTTTCAGAGAGTACCGGGAGCAACAAGCGTGCCATGGAATGCAGCCGTCGCGGTCGACCTGCTTCGTTGCTTCTTGCGACTGGAGTGGCGCATCTTGTGTCGGTCAACCAACCGACGTGTCGGTGTTCTGTCGGTTTCAGGAATGTGGGCCTCCCGACACAAGAATGGCCTGGTTTTCGTGGCTCAAGACCTGGCATCACCCTTGCGGTGTCTACCAGCAACTGATTCAACGGGAATCAGCGCTCCGCACACACACCAGAAAGGAAGAGCAATGACCGATCTCACTGGCAAATGGACAGACAACGACGGCGTCACGGGCAGCATCACGGATGACAGCGGAAAACTGACCTTGACCCCAGGCAACGCACCCTGGTCCACCTCCTACGGTGCCTGGGGACAAAACTCCGCCCAGTACGAGGGCAAGGGAGATCCAAAGGCCGGCCTCGCCGTATTTACCTTCGCCAACGGCCAGACAGATACCGAGTCTTTCGAGTACGACGCTGCAAACGATACGCTAACCTTCGCGAACAAGCGCAAATGGTCCCGGTAGTCGGATCCGTCCACGTCAGCTAGTGTACTCCCCGGGGAAGGCGGTGACGACCGCTCTACCTGGGGAGACGCTCCACCCGGCTACCATCGAGATTGAGCCGATCGATGTAGAATCAGCATGTGCCGAGAGACTCCCTGGACGCCTCGACCCTGCATGCCGCGAGCGCCGAATGGCATCAGACCGATGCCGAGACCATCCCAATTCCAGCGCTGACCCTCCTTTACCACCCAGATCTATCGCGTATCGGAGAACGTGCCCTGCTGCGTTCACTCACGCCTGGGACCTCGGTCGCCATCTCCCGGCGCGAGCCCCTTTTCGCGAGCGCGGGCCGTGCACGCGAGCGACCGCTCGAGGACCGCCACCTGAGTCGGAGCCCCTGGTCCCTATCGATCACCGCCAACGGTCTCGAGCTCGACCCCGGCAATCAATCCGCACCGATCCGAGCCCAAGGTACGCTGATTACAGAGGCGATCCAGTTCTCGCGGGAGGATCTTGCGTCCGGCATCGTGATCGAAATTGCCAAGCGCGTGGTGGTTCTTCTCCACATCCACCATGCCGCCATGGCGGCGGCGCCACCGCACTTCGGCTTGGTTGGTGAGTCCCACCCGATCGTACGCGTGCGTACCGAGGTCGAACGGGTCGCTGATCTCGGTGTTTCCGTCCTCATCCGCGGAGAAACCGGCACGGGCAAGGAACTGGTGGCGTCGGCGCTACACCAAGCCTCTCGTCGGGAGGGCAACTTCGTCGCCGTCAACCTGGCCGCGATTCCACCCTCTTTGGCAACCGCGGAGTTCTTCGGTGCCCGCAAGGGCGCCTTCACCGGCGCCAGCCAAGCGCAAACAGGGTACTTCCCGCGTGCCGACCACGGCACCCTCTTTCTCGACGAAATCGGTGAGGCGCCGATCGAAACGCAGGTGCAATTGTTACGCGCCTTGGAAACCGGTGAGATTCAAACCCTCGGTACGCAGCAACCACGCCCTGTCGATGTGCGGTTGATCACCGCCACGGACGCCGACCTCGAAGAACTCGTGGCCACCGGCTCGTTTCGCGCGCCACTACTGCATCGACTGAGCGGATTTGAACTGCGCCTACCCTCTCTACGCCAGCGCCGGGACGACTTTGGTCGACTCTTCCTCCATTTCTTGCGCCAGGAGCTCACCGCGGTTGAAGAAGCGACCCGCTTCGATGCCGAAGATGCGACCCGGTGGCTCCCTCCCCGCCTCATCGCTCGCCTCGCCGCCCTCGAGTGGCCAGGAAATGTACGGCAGTTGCGCAACGTCGTCCGCCAGTTGGTCATCGGCAATCGCGGACAATCACGATTCAAGGTTGGCCCCGCGATCGAGACGCTCCTCACGGCGGCCAAGGTCCAACACGAGGATTCGACGCGACCACTCGCCGCCGAAACGCCCGACGCCGTCCCCGCGAGCCATCGTGACAGTCGACCTCGGCGGCGCAAACCCGCTACGGTGACCGACGGTGAGCTTCGCGATGCGCTCCGCTCCAGCCGTTGGGATCTCAAGGCCACCGCGGAGCTGCTGAACGTCTCGCGGACGTCGCTCTACGCTTTGATTGAGAAACACCCTGGTTTGCGGGCACCCAAAGACATCCCGAACGAAGAGATCCGTCGCGCCCACCAAGCCTGTGGCGGCAACCACCTCGCCATCGTCGAGACACTGGAGATCTCCTTGCGTGCTCTGCGGAGACGATTGCATGAGATGGGGCTCGAGTGAGACACGCGTTCGAATCACGAAGGACGCCAGCGCCACAAAATGGAAGACGTCTAGCCCGTCAGAACATAAGAGAACTGCGAATGTAATAGAGTGACCTTGCTCTCTACCCGCCTGGCCTAGCAACCTGCGTGGTCCTTTAGCTGCCATCACCGGAAGACTAACTCCGTCTTTCATTTATGGACTCGAGCGACAACCGACCAAGAGAACCGGATTGTCCGGACCTCGACGTGGCCAACTGCAAAGTTCGTCACCGAATGAGCGCTCTGACGCTACAGAACGATGTCCAGCAAGCAACATGACATCACGACCCTTCTGATCGCCTGGCGCGACGGCGATCAGCGGGCGCTCGAAGCGTTGATGCCAGTCGTCTATGCCGAACTTCGGCGTCTAGCGGGTGGCTATTTGCGAGACGAAAGCCGCACGTTGATGCAAACCACGGAGCTGGTGCACGAGGCCTACCTTCGCCTCGCCAGCAGCGATGTCGAGTGGCGGTGCCGCGGCCATTTCTTCGTCATCGCGGCCCGCACCATGAGACGTCTCCTGGTGGACCTTGCGCGCCGCCGCGCGGCGATTCGCCACGGCGGTGACGCGCGCCGAGTCACCCTTCGAGAGGTCGATGGCGGGGCCGCGCCGGCGGTAGACATCCTCGGACTCGACGATGCCCTGCGGGAGCTAGCGACCTTTGATGCGCGCAAGTCCCAGGTGATTGAACTTCGCTTCTTTGGCGGTCTCACCATCGCCGAAACCGCCTCGGCGCTCGCGCTCTCGACCGCCACCGTCGAGCGGGACCTGCGGGCGGCCAAGGCATGGTTGGCGACAACGTTGGGCCCTCGAGTACAGCGCGGCCTCCGGTCCGCCGACAACACCGGGCGCGCCGGCCTCGAGTCGCCGTAGGTGGTCATTCGGTATGGACCCTGAGCGCTGGAAGCGAGTCGAGACCCTCTTTCACCGTTGCCTGGAACGGCCGGCTTCGGACCGGGGCCTGTTGCTCGCCGAAGCGTGCGCCCATGACCAGGCGATGCGTAACCAAGTTGAGGCCATGCTCAACGCCGAGGCCTCGGAAGGCTGGATCCGCGAAGCGGTGGTCGAATCGCAACCGGCCGAAGCAGTGGCACGAAAACGGGTAGGCCCCTACCGCGTGGTGCGCGAGCTTGGCCGTGGTGGCATGGGCGTTGTCCTGCTGGCCGAGCGCGACGATGAGGCGTTTCAGATGCAGGTCGCCATCAAATTGGTTGAAGGGCGCCTACCCGGTTCTGAGGTCGAGCAACGCCTGCGCCGGGAGCGCCAGATCTCGGCCCGGCTCGATCACCCGAATATCGCCCGGCTCCTCGACGGCGGCACCACCCGCGACGGCCTGCCCTACTTCGTCATGGAGCGGGTGAAGGGCGAACCCATCGACCGCTACTGCCAGACCCATCGCCTTTCGCTTCGCCAACGCCTCAGGCTTTTCCACACTCTCTGTGGGGCCGTTCACTTTGCCCACCAACGCTTGGTGATCCACCGCGACATCAAGCCCTCCAACATTCTCGTGACCGCCGACGGCGCCCCAAAACTGCTCGACTTTGGGGTCGCCAAGCTCCTCGCGGAGGACCCTGACTATGCTGATCTTGGGCAAACAGCGACCGGAGTGCGGCTGTTGACCCCCGACTACGCGAGCCCCGAGCAGGTGCGGGGCGAAACCTTGACCACCGCTTCCGACATCTACTCGCTCGGGGTCCTGCTCTTTCGCTTGCTGACCGGCGAAGCTCCTTACCGCTTCGCCGATCGGCGTCCCACGGAAGTCGAGCGGGTGGTCTGCTCGGTTTCCCCGCCGGCGCCCAGCGCCGCGGTTCTCACCTCAGCATCCTCTGAGTTGGCGCTGGCCAAGGCCGAACTGGCCCAGAAACTCGTGGGTGATCTCGACACCATCGTGCTGGCTGCGCTGCGCAAGGATCCGGTGCGACGCTACTCTTCCGTCGAGCAGCTGGCCGACGACATTCAGCGCTACTTGGGCAACCTCCCCGTTCGGGCGCGTCCCGACACGCTGCGCTACCGAACCGGAAAGTTCATCCTCCGCAATCGTCTCGCCGTTCTCGTCGCGTCCGCCGTTGTATTGCTGCTGGTGGTCGCAAGCGGGGTCACCACATGGCAAGCACGGGTGGCGATCGAACAGCGTCGGTCAGCGGAAGCAGAGTCCGCGAAGGCAACAACAGCGCTCGAGTTCTTGGTGGACGTTTTTGAAGTGTCGGACCCTGGGGTTGCGCGCGGTCGGAAGGTCACGGCCCGGGAAGTCCTCGACCAAGGAGCCCAGCGCGTCCTCGAACGGCTGGAGGACCAACCCGAGGTTCGGCTGACGCTGCTCAGTACGATCGGGCGGGTCTATCAAAACCTGGGCATCTATGACCAAGCCGAACAACTCTTCGAAGAAGCCGCTCAGCTCAACCGAAACGTGGAGAGCATCGCGGCTCTCGCCTCTGTCCGATTCCAGCAAGGTCACCATGAGGAAGCAAAGACCTTGTTCGAAGAAACGCTTGCAATGCAACGTCATGCGTTCCCTCCTGAGAATAGAGATCTCCAAGAGTCGTACGCGGAAACGCTAAATGACTTGGCGGTGGTGTCGTTCGCATTGGGTGATTTCGAACGCGCCGAAAGGCTAATGAGACAGTCCCTCAAGACCCTGGCACTTTTCGGGCGCCTGGGCGACGTCAGAATGGCAGAAGCCTTCGAGAACTTGGGTGGCGTTCGGAAAAAACGAAACGATCTCGCTGGCGCCGAACGGCTGTTGCGTAGAGCGCTCGCGTCCTATCAAATAGATCTGGGCCCCAAACATCCAAGGATCGCTGGCGCCATGCCCAGTCTGGCCGGCATTCTGTATCAAAAGGGGGCTCTCGAGCCGGCAACGAAGCTCTACCGCACCGCGTTGGCCATGCGGCTCGAGCTGTTCGAAGAAGACCATCCCGATGTAACGGCAAGCATGATTAGTCTCGGCAGCGTGCTTCGTGATCAGGGCGAGTTGGACGAGGCTGAATCGCTGCTCCGGCGTGCGACGGTACTTGGTCGTGCCGCTGGCCAGCCGGGACTCTTGGCGCTCGCCTACAGTCTCGGTCACCTGGCCGATCTTCTGCGGCTCAAACCCGATGACGAAACGGCGCAGATCGAATCGGAGCAACTCTATTGGGAATCACTCGAGATTCGCCAGTCGAGTCTCTCCCCCGACCACCAC
Organism: Candidatus Multivoradales bacterium; assembly: GCA_965250305.1. Classification (GTDB taxonomy): domain Bacteria; phylum Acidobacteriota; class Thermoanaerobaculia; order Multivoradales; family J023; genus J023. The sequence continues at coordinate 154,456 of CBDFNS010000022.1, forward strand.
ACTGTTGCCAATTCCCTCATGGGTCTCGCACGCAAGATGAGGGACGAGGGACGTTGCCCGGCGGCAGTCCCCCTCCTTCAAAGAGCGGTCTCGATACGGCGTTCAGCGTTCGGAGATGAGCACCCTGCTACACGATCTAGCCGAGAACTCTTGGTCCATTGTCAAGAAATCATCAGCCCCAAGAACACCCTCTCCAGGGGCGCCTGAGGACCACGCCTGGGGTTATCGGGAGCGCTGCCCATCAGCAAACCGTTTCGCACTGAACCAGCGTTGCGAAGCCCGCTTCGACCCCACCGTCTGGTATGGAAATCACCAACTCGGAACCTTCAGCAAAAGCCTCGAAGCCCAGAGTCTGGAAACTCTGATTGAATGTTTCGGCAAGGTCGGAGGCGAAAACCGTCGGGCCAACCACCTCATCCGTCACCAGATAAGTCAGGCTCGTTCGCACACATCGGAGACCCGAATCTTCCTGGGAGATGGGTGGCTCTTCGGGCGGCGTCTGCCCTCCACCGTCAGTGGGAAAACTGCAGACAGTCAACCGGTAAAGCGGTTCAGGGACTCCCTCAATGGCAGGAATAACAGTATCGACCCGAATCTCCATACCGACAAGCTGGGAAGTCACGTTCATGGTGTCAACCGTGGTGACCTCGAAGGTACCCGGGCCCCGCGCGAGTTCCTGGCCAACGAACCAAGTCGCTTCGTCAACCAACAGAACCCGTGTGCCGAAATTGATCAGCAGCGGGCTCGGCAGGGAATACGCCATTCCCTTGGCCACCATCAACACCCCTGTCATGGGATGGGCTCCGGGACCCACCAGGGTTTCGAGTTGGCCGGGACCCACCGCGACCACCGAGAACCCAGCGCCTTCGAGTGTCTGATCGTTCCAGACGAAGACTCGATGGTCTTGCGGCGCTGGCCCCAGACCTCCTCCAAAGACATCCACCATCGCTCCCTCTGGAGCCGCCACCGGCGAAAAACCACCAATGGACAGTGGGCTGGCGACCACGGCCGGGCCGGAAGCTAGAAGACCGACTGCCATGAGGGTCTTGGTGCCCAGGTGCGTGGTCTACAACCAACGAAGAACAGTGAGTAACCTGATTTGCATGACAACTCCAGATTTCGAGGGCATTCGGTTTGACTAGGGCGTGAACTCGAGCCGACCAGACTCGACTTGAACCGGATCTCCACCGAGTTCCGCGGTGGTGAGGTTGGCAAAGGTGCTGCCGGTGGCGACCAGCGGAGTCAAGATGACTTCGAACAGAAGAGCGTCCTCTACGAGCTGAAAGTCAGCCAACACCTCGAGCCGAACCAAACCTGGTGTCTCGAGGTCCACGCTCACCGTGGCGCCCGCCAGGATGCCACTTTCCAGTCGCACGCCTGCAACGTCCAGAAACTCGGGATCGTAGGCCAGATCAAATCGCCCGCCTTCGGACGGTGGAGGCTCGTACCCGTTGGTATGGCCAACCACCTCGAGCTTCATGGTCTTCATCGGCACCAGATCGCTGTGGCTATCGACGGTAATCCACGTGTCGTTGATCCGCGGTAGACAGCGGTACCACTGACGCGCACGGCGCTGCATGTAGACCCCGGCGTCTCCGGACCGTAGGTCGGCCCACGCGTACTTCGACTCACACAGCCCGTTGTTGAGGACCGCGGGGGCATTCTGATTGTCTGGAGCATTGCTGACGGTGTTACCGCCCGCCACGCCGCTTACCAGCCCATAGGGACTGATCTGAAGGCTGTATATGTTCGTATCGTTCGCAGTGTCGTGAAAGTAGGTCGCCCAAGCAACGACCGCCCCACCATCATCAAAACCAGCAATCGCAGGCGCGGTGCGCTGGTGGTTGGGTCCCCCACCGGCCGTGACCGAGACACCGTTGCCACCGGTAGCCCAGACCATCCCACCGGCAGCCTCAATACGCTGCCCGTGAATATCGAATCCCGTTTCCCAGGCGAGCACCACACCACCGTCACGATCACGGTCGATCGCGAAGCTACTCAGAGAGTTAAGCGGAGAGCTGATGTCACCCACCTTGATATCGCTGTTCCAAGCGTTGATGCCAGTCCCATGAAACCGCGCCACGTGGAGTTCTGCGGGTGCCGGCTGTTGGTCTCGCCAAGCAGCAAGGAAGCCCCCGTTGTCGTCGCTCACAACCTGGGGTGCGGCTTGCTGCAACGCACCGGTGTACACGGCGACACCGATGGTGTCATTCGGGATCGGCCAATAGGTCTCGCCGTTGTCCTTGACCCGTTGGGCGTAGATGTCTCCGGCATCGTTCCGACGATCCTCCCAAACCGCGAAGGCGCCACCGGAAGCATCCATGGCCAACGCGCTGTCAGCCTGCCGACCCTGCACGTCACACAAGACCTCACCGGTGTTGCCCCAAAGACGTCCACCCCAGACCCCCAAACCGCTGCGCGTAGATGTCGCCCTGTGGGTCCTGCCCCTTGTCCGTCCACGCGATGATCGCGCCCCCAGCCTGGTCGGTCACAATGGAAGGCTGGCTCTGTGCGCCGGCTACGCTCACGACGCCAACGGGGAAGAACCATAGCGGATCGAGTGCGGCGTCGAAACGATGGGCCATGATCGCTCCGGACAGCGTTTGCCAAGCCACGAACACACCACCCGAACCGTCGGTGGACATTACCGCCTGTTCGCCAAGCGGGTCCACTAGGCGATCGACTGGTTGTCGAAAACCCGCCGCATCAATGTACTGCAGTCGAACGCCAGTCGCGACATCCTCCCAAAGTACGAATGTCCCACCTCCGCTAACCTTGAGGAGACTGGGGCGACCGCTGATGGGGGCGTGGGACGCCAGGGTATTCTGGCTCGTGATCGTGGTCCACTGGGCCTGAGTGGCGGGGACGGTCGCGAGCCCCAGCAGCGTTACGGTAGCAAGAGTCTGGGCAAGTTTCGAGATCATGGCTTCTCCTGTTCGTTCGATTGCTGCCGCCTCACATCGTCGGTGGAACGGCCGTTAACTTCGTCTTCAAGTCGTAGTGCGAGATCAAACGGCGGGATCCATCATGCAGATCGAGAAATCCTCGATCGGGGCCAATCAGCATGCCGTCGACACCCCCGATATGGACCGAGCAAACCACCCTGGGTGGTAGGGTTCGCCGATGACCGATCGCCCCCGGCCCCACCCTCTTCGCCGGCTGTGGCGCTACGCGTTACGGCACCGAAGGCGAACCGTTCTCGCCACGCTTTGCTCGGTGCTCAACAAGTTCTTCGACCTCGCGCCGCCGGTGCTGATCGGTATGGCCGTGGACATCGTGGTTCGTCGCGAGGCTTCTTTTCTGGCCGATCTCGGGGTCGTTGAGCCACGACGTCAGATCGTCGTTCTGGCGGTCCTGACGTTTCTCATCTGGGCACTCGAGTCCGCTTTTGAGTATGCCTACGCGGTACTGTGGCGGAATCTCGCCCAGACGGTGCAGCACGAGCTGCGTCTCGATGCCTACGCCCAGATTCAAGGGCTGGAGCTAGCCTATTTCGAAGACCGGAGCACCGGCGGTTTGATGTCGGTGCTCAATGACGACATCAACCAGCTCGAACGCTTTCTCGATGGCGGTGCCAATGATCTCCTGCAGGTCGGCACGACGGTCATCCTGGTTGGGGCCGCTTTCTTCGTACTGGCCCCCTCCGTGGCTTGGATGTCTTTCGTCCCAATCCCGTTCATTCTGTGGGGCTCCTTCCATTTTCAGCGCCGTATGGAATCACGATACGCCACGGTGCGCGAGAAAGTGGCGTCGTTGAATTCGCAATTGGCCAACAACCTCGGCGGCATTGCCACCATCAAGAGCTTTGTGGCGGAAAGCCGCGAGGTCGAGCGTATCGCCACCGAAAGCCACGCTTATCGCCAGGCCAACCAACGGGCCATTCGACTGAGCTCGGCATTCTCACCACTAATCCGCATCGTCGTCTTGGTGGGCTTCACCGCCACGTTGATCTTCGGCGGCTATCTGGCGCTCGATGGCCACCTGGAAGTTGGTGCCTACAGCGTCATGGTGTTTCTGACCCAACGCCTACTTTGGCCGCTCACACGCTTGGGTCAAACCGCCGACCTGTTTCAACGTGCGATGTCATCCACCACCCGAGTGCTCGACGTGCTGGATACCAAGCCCGCTATTGTCGATGGGCCCCATGGGCTGACCACAGCCCAAGCGCGCGGCCACATCACCCTCGACGCCGTCGAGTTCGCCTACGCTTCCGGACCACGGGTTCTGGGGCCACTCGACTTGCGAATCGAAGCTGGCCGCACCACCGCCATCGTGGGCGCTACCGGTTCGGGCAAGACGACACTACTCAAACTCCTGCTGCGCTTCTACGACGTCACAGCAGGTGCCATTACGTTGGGAGATCGGGACCTGCGCGAACTTCGTCGCGACGACTTGCGGGCTGCGATGGGCCTGGTCAGTCAAGATGTGTTTCTCTTCCACGGCAGCGTGCGCGAGAACCTAGTTTATGGCCGGCCCGACGCCTCCCAGGACGAGATCGAAGCGGCCGCGCGCGTGGCCGACGCGCACGACTTCATCGCCGCGTTGCCCGAAGGGTACGAAACGACCGTGGGCGAACGGGGGCAGAAACTATCCGGCGGGCAGCGCCAGCGTCTCTCTATTGCCCGCGCCGTCCTCAAAGACCCGGCCATCCTGGTGCTCGACGAGGCCACTTCGGCCGTGGACAACGAAACCGAGGCCGTCATTCAGCGCTCGCTCGCCCAGCTCACCCGTGGTCGCACCACCGTCATCGTGGCCCACCGGTTGTCCACGATCCGCAAGGCCCATACGATCCACGTGCTCGATCGGGGACAACTCGCCGAAGCTGGAACCCACGAAGACCTGGTGGCCAATGGGGGGCTCTACGCCGCCCTTTGGCAGGTCCAAACGGGTGAAGCCCTTTAGCAGCCCGTAGCAAATAGCAGCCCGTAGCAAGACTCAGCCAGGCCACACGAGCGAGCCCAGTGCCCCTCGCCTCAGACCACCGAGCGATATATTCGCTGCGATGGCCGAACGGAAATCCCCCTCGATCCCCCTTTGGGAAAGGGGGAGAGCCAGACCCGCGATCCGTCTTTCCCCCCTTTTCTAAAGGGGGGCCAGGGGGGATTTTCTGCAAGGCAAGATCAGCATTCAACATCTGGCTCATCTGTAAAGATGTTGATGGTTCTAGTGACCTAGCGATCCCCCCTCCCATATCCGGCAGCGCTCAGATGCTGGCCGTGATCAGCTCGGTACCGAGAAGCTGAAATCGACCGTGCCGGCACCGCCTTCTTCGACGGTCACGCTGCCCTTTTGAGTACCGAGGCGCTCGTGCCACGCCTCGATCTCGTATTGCCCAGCAGGCAGGCCCTCGATGCGAAATGCCCCCGTGGAATCGGTCACCGCAAAGAACGGATGACTCATGACGGCAACGAACAAGCGCATCCACGGATGCACATCGCACTTGACCGGGAACACGGGTTCCGGGTGAGCCAAGGACGCGGTCGCCTCCGTCACCGTTGGTGGCATACCCATGTTGAACTCACGGTTCGTTTTAGGCAAACCATGCACGTTGTGGAGCAGGCCGTCCGAGTTGTGGAAGACCAAGGTTTGCCCCGCCATCACCCCCAGAACATGCGGTACATAGAGGCAACCCTTTTGATCGACCGTCGCGGGCTCTGTCGGCGCGGGAAACGTGCCATCCGGAGGATTCGCCACCTGTACGAAGACGTTGCCCAGGGTCTGACCGTCACCCAATACCAGCGCCTCGGCCGGCGCCGGTCCATCGTGCTTCGCCGCGCAGCCCGGATCGGCATCCATCGCGATCGGCTTGAGGCGCGGTGCTGTACCCGCGAAGGAGACCGTGCCCATGACCGCGCTCGTGCCAAGCGGTGTCGACGGCGGCGCGGACGCTGTCTCGGTTGGTGGTGCCGCGGGCGGGACGACCGGAGCCGCCGGCTCGGTCGAAGCATCGTGGCCGCCAGAGCCGCCGCAGCCCACGATCAGCAGACCGGTGAGCAGACCGGTGAGCATGGCCAGAGCCATGAACGTCATTGATGAAGAGGGACGATTCAGGGGAACGGTGCTTGGCATGACCTGGTCTCCAATCGGAATGTGCTTTGGTACTGAACTGTGTTTTGGTGCGGAACTCATCGGAGTCAGTCCGATCCTTCGGCGATGTCGTCGAATAAGAATGTCGACAGGTACCGTTCGCCGGTGTCCGGCAGCATCGCCAGGATGACGGAACCTTCTGGCGCCGTCTCGGCAACCTGACACGCCGCCGCGAACGTTCCTCCCGCAGAAAGCCCACAAAAGATGCCCTCGCTGCGGGCCAGCGCCAGCGAGGCGTCACGACACGCGTCGTCCGTAACCAAAACGATGTCGTCGTAGATCTTCTGGTTGAGGACCTCGGGCACAAAGTCGGTCGTCCACCCCTGAATCTTGTGGGGCGCCCATTCCTTACCTGACAGGGTGGCCGCTCCAGCCGGCTCCGTAACGATCACCTTGATCTCGGGCCGTGCCGTCTTCAAGATCTCGCCGACGCCGGTAATCGTGCCGCCCGTACCCACACCGCTGACGAAGTAGTCGAGTCGCCGTCCGGCGAAATCACAGAGGATCTCGGGGCCGGTGGTATTGCGATGATACGCCGGGTTGGCTGGGTTGTTGAATTGCTGGGGCAGAAACCAGCCATGCTCAGCAACCAGCTCCTCGCAACGACGAATCATGCCTGTGGCGCGCTCGGCTGCCGGGGTCAAGATCACCTTGGCACCAAGCGCCCGCATGAGCTTGCGACGCTCGATGGAAAAGCTCTCCGCCATCACCGCCACGAAGGGATAACCCTTGGTAGCACAGACCATCGCGAGCGCAATACCGGTGTTTCCTGACGTCGGTTCGACAACGGTCATACCCGGTTTGAGCACGCCTCGACGCTCGGCGTCTTCGATCATGGCAATGGCCAAACGGTCCTTGACCGAACCCATGGGATTGAACGCCTCACACTTGACGTACAGCGTCGCATGGGTTGGTCCCAGACGGTTGATGCGGACCACCGGCGTGTTGCCGATCGTGTCGAGAATACTGTCGTGAATCATCGCATTCCTCCGATTGTGGCTCGTGTCGTTCGCACCTATCCCCGCACGTCGCCCACACCTTAGCCTATCCGGAGGCCATCAGCTCCGCGTTTGTCGCAAGTCACTAAAATCGGCAGCCCAAGCCCGGACGACTGGCGGTCGGGCCAATCGAGCTCGGTGTTATTCGAAGACGGCGGCGTTCCCGCCAGGCCGCCGTTCGGGCAAAAACCGAACGGTCGGGTCAACACGAGAGTGAGCTACACGACCGGAAGCCGCCATATTGCGGATGCGCAGGGTGGACGACGCTCCATAGTTGCTGTTGGGCGAATTTTGGCGAACGTAGGTGTCCGCTGCCGGATAGAGCGTGTAGGCGAGAGCCACGGCGCTCTGTGCAACCCCCAAGAGCACGGTCGCAAACAGCCCTAGGAACGGCCGCCACCGTCGTGCCGCCCCATGGTTTCGGTCCAGCCCTATTGCACCACCACGCATCACCGTCCATCTGGATCGGATGCCCGACGACCGGTCTTTTACAACAAGCCCTCGAGGCCCTCGATCACCTCGACCAGAACGGCCTCGTGGATTTTCCACAAACCCTCTTCTTTACGCAGCGTGAAGCGCAAGCGATACGACTCCCGCGCCGGTCCGGCTTGGCTACGTCCCGTTAGAACCGCGATCGTTGCGACCTGCGACCGACGGCCCTCGGGTGCGACTTCGATCTCTACGTCCTTCCACGCAACGTCGATCGTCTGGTAGCCAGCGCGGTAGCTGAAGAACGACCGGCCGAGCGCTTGTGCGTCACCAAGCGTTACCCCAAAGGGATCCAGCCGAACCTGGAAATCCTGGGTGAACTGCTGACCCAACCGCCGCGCCTTGTCCGCGGCAGCGAGCTGACTCTCGCCTTCTTTGCGTTCAATCAAGGCTCCGAGGTCTTCGAGCGCGCGGCGTACCTTGCGCTCCTCGCCGCCGCAACCGCGCACAAGCCCCAGAATCACCAAGAGCGCAACACCTGCCCAGACCAACTTAGGCAAACGGATGGTCACGCTTACTCCTCCATCACTTCGCCGACCGCCAGATATCGACGGAGCCAACGGGTGCCGAGGTAAAACGGTACTGTGTCGACCAGCGCGGTCAAGAACTTGAATGCGTAGCCGGTAAGGATGAAGGTCCACAGCTGAGGCCACACCGGCTTGCCAGCCGCGACGGGCAAAGCGCTGGCGTAGAAGTGGGTGATGGTAATCACCGCAAACGAGTCGACGAACTGGCTGACCATGGTCGAACCGTTGTTGCGCAGCCAGAGGTGCTTGCCCTTGGTCAGCCGCTTCCAGAAATGGAACAAATGCACGTCACACAACTGCGCCGCCAAGTAGGCGATCATCGAAGCGACCATCGCGCCCAGGGTCAAGGCACGCACCTCGAAAAACAACGGCAAACGCCCCCCGTCGCCAGGGATCGGCTGGTCGAAGCCTGGGAGTGCCCCTCCCAACCAAAGGATGATTGCCAACAAGACATTGACCGCGAAACCGACCCAAACCAAGAAGTTGGCGCGTTTGCGGCCGTAGATCTCGGAGATGAAGTCCGTGCACAGGAACGTCAGTGGATAGGGCAACACGCCCACCGCCAGCGGCACGGGTATTTCGACACCAAATAAGGTGAACGAAAGATCCAAGAAACGGGTCACGCCCAGGATGTTGAGCATGGTCATCGAGCCCAAGAACAGGCCTGCGAGGAGCAAGAAAACACGCTCACGGCGCTGCTCGGTCAGACTGCCAAGTGGTACCTCGGCTTCTGGCGACGGTTCGGGGCGCAGTCGTGGCTCGGCCATGGTGGGCAGGTTACCGGCGTCCCGAAAAACGGTCAACCATGGCGAAGGCTCCCGATACCCAGTAACTTCGAACGCTACAGCGCGTATGATGGACGAGCTGACACACAACTGGAAACCCGTGAATCGCCATCCAACCAAGATGCCCCACCGAGAACGGCTGCGCGACGCTGGTGACCGAACGGTCCGCTTCGTTCGCGCCTTTACCGACGGCGTCGACCAGAAGGGTGTTCAACGACTGTTTGACCGCGAGGCCACTCAGGCCTTTGATGTCTTGACCGGCCGACTGGAGCGCGAAAAGCGAGGTCATGGCCCCATGGCGTGGGCAACCGGCATGCGCGACGTGTTGATGGGCATGGCCTTCAAGCTCTCACCACCTCGCCGGTTGCTCTTTGCGACCGCTCTGCTGATCCCCCTGCTGGGCCTCTTCGATGCCTCGCTCTCCCTCGGCGCCACCCGAGTCTCTATCGATTTCTCACCGGTTTGGTTTCTCGCTGGGTTCACGCTCATGACCTTGCTTCTGGCGCTCGAACTCGTCGACCGCTTGCGGGTGCGTGACGAGCTCGAGGTCGCCCGGCAGATCCAGCGTGATCTTCTGCCTCAGGAATTGCCGGAGATGCCCGGCTATCGGGTTGCGCACTCGTCCAAAACCGCCAACGAAATCGGCGGTGACTACTACGACTTCCTGCCCCTGGGCGACGGGCGGATGGCTCTGGTGGTCGGTGATGCCAGCGGCCATGGCATCGCGGCTGGTCTGCTGATGGCGATTGTCCATGCCACGTTCCGCAGCACAGTGGCGTCGGACCCTGAGCCGGTTGCCGTGCTGTCGTCGATCAATCGGGTCCTGTGCTGCACCGGTGGACCGCGCGCCTTCATGACCCTGTTTTACGGTGTTCTCGAACTGGACACTGGACATCTTCAGTTCGCCTCTTCCGGGCACCCCTTCCCGTTGCTCCGGCGCGCCGCCTCGGGTGATGTCGTGGAGATCGGCCAGAGCGGCCTGCCGCTGGGCCTCCGCCATCCGTTGCCCTTGACCGCGGAAGAGGTGACGATCGAAGTTGGCGACTCGTTGGTCTTGTTCAGCGATGGACTTCCCGAGACTCTCGACCGCGACGACAACGCCTTCACCTTTGAACGATTGGCCCAATTGGTGGCCGGTGGAGGCATGCCATCCACCCTGCATGACGGCATTCTGGCTGCCGTCGCCCGCCACCAGAACGAGCGGCCGCTCACCGATGACTTCACGTTGGTTGTCCTGGGCCGCAACGCCCCCAACACCCTGCCGCCACCACCGCCCGACGCCGAGTCAGCTACCTTAGGCCCCGTCTGACGCTTCGATCGGACAGCAGGCTCGGCGCCCATGTCCGGTAGGCGTCTGCTACATTCCGGCGCATGCGCGCACCCCATCAGACGTTTCGTCTCCTCTCATTGGCCATGGTCGCAAGCACCGCTGTGCTGGCCCTAGGTTGCACAAGCCACCTCGCCTCTACTCCCGCCTCGGCCTCCGAAGCGGTTGCCGCCCCGGAGGCAACCACCCAGGCCACTGCGGCGTGGCCACGGGTGGAAAGACCCGCGGACATCCCACGGGACCGCCCGCTGCGCGCCGGCTTCTTGGTGGTCGATGGTGTCTACAACACCGAGTTGGTCGCACCGTTCGACGTGCTCGACCATGTCCAATACCAAACCGAGCCGGGGATCGAGGCCTTCACCGTCTCCATCGACGGCGGCCCGATCACCACCGCCGAGGGCTTGGTGATTCAACCCACCTATGGATTCGACAACGCACCGCCGATCGATATTCTGGTGGTTGCCAGCGCCGAGCACAGCAGGGACCATGACCTCGACAATGAAGCCCTCATCGCTTGGGTACGTGACACAGGGCGCAAGGCCCACTACGTCATGTCACTCTGCTGGGGCGCGTTCGTCCTTGCGGAGGCGGGTCTCCTCGACGGTTCGGCCTGCACCACGTTCCCGCGTGACTTCGACCGCTTCTCGAAGCAATTTCCCCATCTCGACGTGCGACGCGGGCCCACCTTCGTCCACCACGGCAAGGTCATCACATCCCAGGGCGGCATCCGCAGTTTCGATGCCGCCATGTACCTGATCGATCATCTGTACGGCCCCGATGTCGCCCGCGGGGTCGGCGGCGGACTCTTGATCGATTGGCCCTACCGCGCCATCGTGCCGCAGCCAGACGTGATTCGCGAATAGATGGGCAGGTCAGGCTTACTGCTCGCGCAGTGAGACGCTGCCGCTGAAGGTCTGGACGCGAATCCGGGCATCGCCACCGCCAAGGGTGAATTCGACGTGGCGTCCTGGGCCATAGCGCGGCCGCTCGGGCTCGGGCCCCAGATCGTTGCGAATATCACCGCTATGGGTCTGAAGCGAGATGCGCGCGGAGGTCGAGGCCGGGATCGTGAGGCGGGCGCTACCACTGTGGGTATTGGCGTCGATCACGGCGCCGGACTCGACCGCGTCGCCGGTGACCGTGACGTTGCCGGAAACCGCCTCGAGCGCCACCCGACCGAGCCGCTCGAGGCGAACTTCGGCGCTACCGCTGACTGTGCTCGCGCGCACCACGCTGGCACTACCACGCATAAGAACGCGGCCACTCACCACTTCCGCCCGTACTTCCGTGAACTGTCCTTCGAGCTTCAGACTACCACTGACCGACTCGGCGTCGAGATCGGCGCCGCCACCGTCGACGTCGACATTGCCACTCACGGTTTCGAGCTCGAGTCGTCCTGTTACGCCACTCACCTCGATAGCGGCACTGACCCCGGTTGCTCGAATCTCACTGGCGTGCGGCACGAACACGACCAGATCGGCTTTTATGTCGCCGTGTGTGTTGCTCGGTAGCTCAACGTCGATCACAACCCTCCCGGACTGTTCCTTGACCTCAACTTCCTTGACTTCATCGCCGACCCGACCGGTCACTTTGACCTCGGGGCGGTCCCAACCTTCGACTAAAATCGTCCCCGCGACATTGTCGATCACGACGATGCCATCGACGGAAGCAGCGACGGTTTGATCGATGGTCCGATCGGCGAACGCCGATGACGCCAGCAAGATCGCCGCCGCCATCGTGCCCCCCATTCGAATCCATTTTGGTGCGCTCTGCGCGAGCCTAGTTTCGTAACTCATGGTGTATTTCTCCAATTTCTCCAATTTCTTCAAGCAGCGCCAACTCGTCTTACGGCGGATCGATTGAAAGGGAGGGTTGTTGTGACCATCTCAGCCCAGCTCCACCAGACGCTCGAGCAACGAGATCTGCTGCCGATAGCTGGCCAGCAGAAGGCTTTGAAGTCCTTGGTCCTCGGGTTCCGATGCCAATGCGGTCTCAATCTCGAGTACCGCTTGGTCGATGACGTCCAAGTTGCGTTCGAGAACGGTGCGGGTCGCCGGTGTCAGGCTTCCCCAGCGGGCCTCGACTTGTGCCCGAAGGGTGGTCGCGGCGTCACGGGTCGCGGCGATAGCGGGGCCGGCCACAAGCCGGTCATTCGTCACCGGCAGCACCACGTTTGTACTATCGCGTTGGGCCACCGTGTCTACGCTTGGGTTCAGCCGCTCTTGCGACAGCCAGACTCCAAAGATGATCAGCGCCGCGGCGGCGACCGCCCAAAGCGGCTCCAGGTGCCACGGCCGAAAGCGCCGCACGACCGGTACCGGTCGTGCGGACAGGCGACTCGCGACCGAAGGCCAAAAGTCACGCGGCGGTTCAATCGCCAAAGGCAACGCTTCCGTTGCTTGCCGCAGGGACCGGAGGTCGACCACCATCTCGCGGCAGCCAACACAGACGGCCAAGTGTGCCTCCAGACGCTTCATGGCAACGGCCTCCAGCTCATCGTCCATCATCGCGTCAATCGCTGACGCCCACTCATTGCAACTCATTGATTCAAGGCCTCCCGTAACAAGCGGCGAGCGCGGTGCAATTGCGCTTTGCTCGTCCCGATCGCCAATCCAGTCTGTTCGGCAATCTCGCGATGCTTGAAGCCCGAGATGTCGTGGAGAACGAAGACTGTTCGCGCCCCTTTCGGTAGGGCCGCGATCGCACGTTCCAGGTCGATTCCGTGGCGCGGGTGCGGACGGTAGCCACAGTCGACCTGCGGCCCGGCGTCAGCCAGGTCATCGATGGCCACGACCCGGCCACGACGTCGGCCGCGACTGCGCCAGGTGCTCAACACCACATTGACCGCGAGTCGATGCAACCACGAGCCAAAAGCGCTTCGGCCTTCGAATTGATCGAGTCGTTCCCAAGTACGCACAAACACGTCCTGGGTAAGCTCCTCTGCCTCACGTGTTTGTCCAGCCATGCGCAGACACAGCGCGTAAACGCGCCCCACATGACGTCGGTAGAGCCCCTCGAAGGCGCCAGCATCCCCAGCTTGGGCTGCCACCAACAGGGCGTGCTCCTCTGCATCGTGTGGGTCGATCATGGGACGCTGCGAGCCTTTCATGAAGACCCTAGCACCCGTTCGACGTGTTTCGTAGGCAAGCTCCATGTCACTTTGGATGCTGGCCGAAGACGGATGGTTTGATTGGGCCGAAGATCAGCTTCACATGGTATTCTTGCGCATGGTTCTACCAACCTGGATCCTGCTGCAGCTCGCCCCCACCCGTTCCCTATCTTGCCGGAGATCGTAGGCCCATGGCTTCGAAGCGCGCCCCCCGCTTGGCACTTACCTTTGACGACGTACTGTTGGTTCCTGGCCATTCAGAGATTCATCCCAACGAGGTCGACCTTTCCACGGAGCTGTGCCGCGGCATCCGTTTGAACATTCCGATCATTTCCGCGGCCATGGACACGGTCACCGAGTCGAGCTTGGCCATCGCCTTGGCGCAGGAAGGCGGTCTGGGTGTTGTTCACAAGAACCTCTCGATCGACGAGCAAGCCGCCGAAGTCGACAAAGTCAAACGAAGTGAAGCGGGCATGATCGTCGACCCGGTGACCATGCGGCCCACCCAGAAGATCAACGAAGCGTTGAAAGTAATGGCGCAGTTCAAGATCTCGGGGGTGCCGGTCACCGACGATGATGGCAGGCTCACGGGTATCCTCACCAACCGAGACTTGCGTTTCGAAACCAACCTCGAGCGGCCCATCGAGGATCTGATGACCAAGAGGAATTTGGTCACCGTGCCACCCGGCACGACCCTCGAACAAGCCAAAGCCTTGCTGCACAAGCATCGCATCGAAAAGCTGCTCGTGGTCGACGACCATGGCAACTTGCGCGGACTTCTGACGGTCAAGGACATTCAAAAGATCGCCAAGTATCCCAACGCTTGCAAGGATGAACTCGGGCGCCTGAGAGTCGGAGCTGCCGTGGGGGTCGGCGTCGACGCCATTGATCGTGCGCAAGCCCTGATCGACGCCAAAGTCGATGTCTTGATGGTCGACTCTTCACACGCCCACAGCAAGGGGGTCTTGGACGGGCTAGCCCGTCTTCGGGAGCGCTTCCCCGACACCGCCATGGTGGTCGGCAACGTCGCCACAGCCCAGGCTACGCACGACGTCATTGCCCGTGGCGCCGATGCGGTCAAGATCGGCATTGGCCCCGGCTCCATCTGCACCACCCGCATTGTCACCGGGGCCGGGATGCCGCAGGTCACCGCGATTCTCGACTGTGCCGAAGCCGCCGCCGAACACGGCGTGCCTACCATTGCCGACGGCGGCATCAAGTTCTCAGGCGATCTCACCAAGTCGATCGCGTCCGGAGCCCACGCGGTCATGATCGGCTCGTTGTTCGCCGGCACCGAAGAAAGTCCTGGCGAAACGATTCTCTACAAGGGCCGCTCGTTCAAAGCCTACCGAGGCATGGGCTCTCTCTCTGCCATGTCACGCGGAAGCGCAGACCGTTATTTCCAAAATGCCGAGGAACCTTTCTCCAAGATGGTGCCCGAAGGCATCGAGGGCATGGTGCCGTTCAAAGGCAGCGTCCACAGCATGATCCAGCAGCTGACCGGAGGCCTGCGGTCCGGCATGGGATTGTCTGGGTGTGGCTCGATTACCGACCTGCGTACGAAAGCCGAGCTCATCCAAATTTCGGCGGCAGGGCATAAGGAAAGCCACGCCCACGACGTCGTCATCACCAAGGAAGCACCGAACTACTGGGTTGACGGTTAGTAGTGGGTCGGATTTTCATCCGAACTTGGCCGCTTACCGCAACCGAAGCTCGTCGCGATGGATGGCGTCGTCAACCGCTTCGTCAAAGCCACGATCGCCGGCTTCCCGCAACAGCAGCTCGTTCTCGAACGCCACGCCGACCTGTGAGGTGGCGAGTTCGAGAATCCTGATGTCCTGAATGGACGCGTCGCTGGTGCCGTTGTCGGTGTAAATCACGGAGATCGCGCGCTCGGCGCCAATGACCGGAAACACAACCGTTTGCCCCGTAACTGGCGATCCCAGTAAGGCCGCCATCTCCTGGGGCAAATCGGCGGCCGCGAAATCCACCGCCAGCGGCTGGCGTTCGTCAACGGCCCGCCTCAATACCGACGCGTTGCTGGGCTGGAGCCTCATTCCGCGGGTCACCTCGGCCAAAGACTCACCGGCCGCCGAGTCGCCAAAGGCCCCTACCGCGACCATCTGTGCCCCCTGCACCAAGAACAACACCGCCCGTTCCACGGATTCGGAGATGACATGCATCAGGTTCAGCGCCATCGTGGCCGACAACAAGCCGGATTGGACGTCGAACACGACACGGCGGAATCGACTGTAGCCACCACGGCGGCCATAACCAAAGTTTCCTTGGGGTGGCGGATAGGCAGCGACCCGAACCAAGTTGCTGCAGGCATGCGCCAACGTCTCGAGCGGCACTTGATGGGACGAACTGGAAACCATCAACACCGCCACGGCCCCATCTCGGTACGCCACGTCGATTGTGGCTTGGTCGATTGCGAGCACCACGACCGGCGCCGCAGGCCGCGTTCGGGCCAACGTCGCTACCGCGGCAGACTCGATGCTGGGACTCCGGAGGTCGAGCACCACCACCGGTGAACCGTACTCGCCCGGCACCTTGTTTCCCGCTTCGCGCAAGCTGATCGCGACGACCCGCGCGCGCGACGCCGGCAGGACCTGCCGCAGCTCCCCGGCGAGCGACGAATCGCTCGACACCACTTGGCAGCGAACCAGATCGAGCACCGGCCCGCCGCTGCGCTGTGTGTCCGGTTCTTCGTCCACGGTACGAGCGCCGCCGCGTCCTGTTAGGCCTGCCCGAGACAACCGATCTCGAAGCCGCCCACTGGTCGGTGCCGGCGGTGTGCTGAGCCCTCTTCCCAAACTTTGACGCTGTCGTTCGTCGAAGATGCGCGTTGCTTCCAGCAGAAGCATTTGGGTGTTGAGATCGAGATCCAAGAGTTCATCGGGCTCGATCGCAAAATCGTCGAGTTGACTCAACTCGTCGACTTCGAAGTGAAACTGACCGCTCCGCCAAGTAACGAGTTGAAACACCGTGTCTTTGATCTGCGTCGTCAGCAGGCGGTGAATATCCTCCCGCTTCACTACCGAGGTGTCGAGCAGGATCTGGCCGATGGAGCGTCCCGCTCCGTCGCCACGTTGGTGCTGCAAGCTTTCGTCCAGCTGGGCCTGGCTCAGCAGTCCTTCACCGACCAGCTTTTCTCCGAGACGCGCCTGACCAGGAGTCCATGCTCCGACCAAACGTCCAAGGTGAAAACTGATCTCCGCACGATCGACGTCACTGCGCCAAAGATAGAGCGTACCCGTCCGCTGCCCCAGATGAATGAACTGGAGAACATCCGCGAGGGGAAGGTCTTCGAGAACGCCGTTGATACTCATGATGTAGCCGCCATCGCGTCCGCGTCGGGACCCGGCCGTCAGAGTTGGTGTCGATCGAGCCTACGGTTGGTTCGATGTCAATCGGGTCTTGCGGAGTTGTGTCATGGTACCAGATCGTCATCGAGCCGAATGCCCATTCGAGGCCCTCGATGTGCGGAATCAGAGAGACCAATGTGATCGTCATTCCAGCTTGTCTAGCCACTGGGTATGACATAGAGTGACCGTCCGCCGATATGAGCGATCCGCCCGCCAAACCAACCGCCGCCGAACGCTTTGCGCGCTTCGCATGGCAGGTATTCGTCGCCAATCTGGCGGTCATCCTTTGGGGCACTTTTGTCCGTGCCTCCGGTTCCGGTGCTGGTTGCGGAAGCCATTGGCCACTTTGCAATGGCGAAGTGCTGCCGCGTGCCGAAAACGCGGCAACCCTGATCGAGTTCACCCACCGGCTGACCAGCGGCCTCGTGCTGATCCTCGTGGTCGTCTTGATGGTTCGGGCCTTCCGTGTTTTCGAACGGGGCCACGCCGTGCGCCGGTGGGCTGTGTGGACCATGATCTTCATGGTCGGCGAAGCTGCCATCGGAGCCGGCTTGGTCCTCTTCGAATTGGTGGCGGAGAACGAGTCGATGGCCCGCGCCATGTTCATGGCGACCCATCTGGTGAACACCTTCCTGCTTCTCGGAGCGCTTGCCTTGACCGCGCATGTGGCGGGCGGCCAGGCCAGCCCGACATGGCGTAACGGACCACCGAGGCTGAAACGCTTGATCGCGGGTTCGATTCTCGGCACTCTCTTGCTGGGCGCGAGCGGCGCGGTTGCTGCGCTCGGCGATACCCTGCACCCCTCATCGTCCTTGCGAGAAGCGCTCGCCCAAGATCTCGCCCCGACCTCCCACCTGCTGATACAGCTACGGATCCTTCATCCGCTAATCGCGGTGGTGATGGCGCTTGTATTGCTCAAGTTAATCTCCGCCGTCCGACGAACCCCACGCCCACTCGCCCGAAGATACGCCAACTACCTGAACCTTCTCGTGATTCTTCAGGTCGTGCTTGGTAGCGTGAGCATCATCTTGCTCGCCCCGGTGTGGTTGCAGCTCAGCCACTTGCTACTTGCCGACCTGGTTTGGTTGGCATTGGTGCTTACCGCAGCCAGCGTCCTCATTGATGAGCCTGAGCCATCGCCTCGAGCGCTGCCGACCCCGTCCCAAACGCCGCTACAAAGCGGGGATTGACAGCGTCGATCTCGGCCCGCAACGCCCCGGCTTCCTCGTCGCGTCCGAGGAGTTCGAGCGCACCGGCCCAATCCAGCCGGTTGACCAACTTGAAAGCCCAGCGGCCGTCGCCCCAGTAGGTAATCAAACCATCTGCTTCGGCCAGGCGCCGGGCACCGGCCTCGATCTTGCCTTCGGCCAACAACCGTGAGCCCTCGAAATGCAGGGCGGCACTTCGATAGCGCTGTTTCTCGAGTGGCGCGACCATCGTTTTCGCTTCGAAACTCTTACGCAACGCCATTTCCATCGACACGGCTGCTTCCTCGTGGCCCGCGAGCAGCGCAACACGATGGGCGACGACACTGTTGCGCATGGTTTCGGGACACGCTTGAATAGCATCCCAGGCAGCCGGAAAGTCCGAGCCCGAAAAGTGGATCAGGACTTCGATGTAACAGGCCAGGTGCGACGCTTCTTCTCGACAGGCTTCATGGGTTGCCATGGTCTCGAGGGCAGCCCTTGCCGCGTCGTGGTCCTCGTCGAAGACCGCCATGCGAGCAAGATGGCCATGGCTCGGGCAAAAATCGGGCTTGTTGACGAGCGCTTGCCGAAACGCTTCTTCGGCTTCCTCGTAGCGACCGCGAAGCATCCGCAACTCTCCCAGAGAATCATGGGGATTGGCCTGGTCTGGCGCCACGTAGCGGTAGGCCTGAAAATGCTCCTCCGCTTCCTCGAAACGGCCCTGCCCCATGGCCATGTATCCCAAGCGACGCTGCGCTTCGACCCAATTGGGATGGCGCTCGATCAATTGCTCATAGCACTCCTCGGCACGCTCCCAAGCAACCCGGATCCACGCCTCGTCACAGGCTGCGTTGAGCGCGTAGGGGTCGTTCGGGTTTTCCGCCAAGTACACATTCAGGAGCGTCCCGGCGTCGTCATGCCGATTCTCGACGTGGGCGAGATAATAGCGAATGAGCATGCTCTCGCGATCGGTCAAACCACTGGTATCAATGGACTTCAGAAGTGCTTCGAGTTCCTTCGTGTTGCCGCGACTCTTCATCCAAGCGAGGCTGACTCTGGCCATCGCGAAGCTCGGATCCAACTCGACCGCCCGCTCCAAAAACCCAACCGCATCTGCCCAGTACACTTTCTGTGTCGCGTCGAGCGCTTCTTCGAAGGCCACCAGAGCCCGAGGTGAATCCGTCGTCCAAGCGGGCTTGGTCGTCGCGCGGCCTAGCATCAGAAAAAAGGCCGAACCAACGACACCCACGCTGACCAAGACCACCACGAGTGCGAGAACAAAACGGTTCATATCTGCTGCTCCGAATCTTCCGAGAGGATGAGCTTGGGCACAGCCGCGGTATCGGATGCGCGCGACTCTGCGGTCCACGAGCGGCCCACCGCCACCAGCGTCAGATCGTCGTAGGGCGTCGCCCCACCGGTAAACGTCTCGATCGCGTCTTCGACCTGCTCGACAATCGACTGTGGCCCTCCCGAGGCAGACGCCAAGACCTCGAGTAAGCGCTCGCTACCGAAGAACTCACCTTTCTGTGAAACGGCTTCGGTAATGCCATCGGAGTACGCTAAAACCACATCCCCCGGCGAAACGTCGACCTCCATCGGCGTGTACTCTCCGCTTGGTAGGGCACCGATGGGAATCCGATGCTCGGCCAACGGCAGCTCGCACACCGTGCCATCCGAACGGCGAAGGATGAGAGGCGGCTGCCCCGCCAGGAGGTAGCGGAGCCCGCTACCGTCCGCTGAGATGCTGAGATAGCCAAGAGCCACGAATCGGCGTTTGCCCAAGTCATACAGACGTTGGTTGGTTAGTTCGAACAGCCGCTCCGGACGTGGATCGGCCAGCGCGAAGGCATGCAGTGCTTCGTTCGCTGCCATCATCATCAGCGCACCGGATACCGACTTACCAGAGACATCACCAAAAACGATGGCATGCCCGGCGTGCTCCGCGGGCAACTGAGCGATGAAGTCTCCACCGACGTCCCGTGCGGGCCGTACCAACGAAGCAACCCGCCAACCGTCGGCAAACCGCAGTTGACCGGGGTGGAGGTCGGCCTGAATCCGAGCAGCGATCTCGAGCTCTCGCTGCAGTTCGGCGCGGTGAGTTCGTTCTTCGAGCAGTAAGCCCGTCTCCAAAGCCAACGCGGCTTGGTTCAGCAGCCCCTGCAAGAGACTGAGTTCCTCGCGGTCGAGTGCAATTTGCCCCTCTTTTTCCGACAGGACCACCAAGCCGATCCACCGACGGCTGGAAGCAAGGTCACCGATCGCCTCTACTCCGTGGCGTTCGAGATCGCGGAGAAGCGACACAACGTCCCGAGAATCCGGAGCCAAACCGATCAACCGGTCGAGGCGGGTGAGTTGGCCTCGCTGCTGGAGCAACCGTTGCAACTGCGGTACCAAGGGCAACTCGATCGGCAACTCCACCGGCCCCGCAACCCGCGACAATCGATCTCCGCGCAGTTGATAGAGCGCGGCAAACCTCAGTCCGGTCAATTTGGGAAGTTGCTCGACCAACTCCTGAACCACTTCCTGGGGGTCGACCTGGCGCGTAAGCGCAGCGCCAAGTTGCATGATCGCTTCACGCAAACGCGCCTGGCCCGCAAAGAAGAACTGATCCACCGGCTTCTGCAGGCGTCGGCGCAGCGGCTCAAAAAGCAGCACGATGGCGAGTGCCAGGATGATCGGGAAGTAGCGTTCGAGCGCTACCGCCCGGCCTCGGAAGAGGTTGCTGAACAGCGCGATGGCGAACGCATAGACACCCGTGACAACAATGGTTGTCAGCGTGTAGAGCAAGCTGCGGCGCAGAATGATCCGAATATCGAGGAGTTGAAACCGGACGATCGCGTAGGTAAAGGTGACCGGCACCAAGACCAGGGGCAGCACACCGAAGCGAAACAAGCGCTGGCTGTCGAGGCCCGACACCATCGAAACCAGGAACGGTACCAACCCCAGCACCGAGCCCAAGAATACCAGCCCCATACCGTGGCGCTCACGCCGACTCTCGAGCAGCCGCGCGTTGGCGCGCAACGCGGCGAATCCCAGCAGAAAGTACAGGGCCAGGAGCCACCAACTCGCCACGGGAAGGCCGGCTAGTTGCTCGAAAGGGCGGCCGCGCAGCTGTCCCATGCCCAACAGTCAAGCCGAAGACCAACAGTGGAAGACCGTAGAGCAGAGCCCACCCAACCACCTTTACCCAACCGTGCCGCCGAACACTCGCCTTGCGGGTCCATCGCCGCAACCACACCGCCCGCGGAAACACCAGGTAGAAATGCAGAAAGGCGGCGGGGAGCAGCAGCGTTGCAAGGGTTCCGATCTGAAGGACCACCGTGTCGATGCCCGAGTACGAAGCCGGCCGCAGCCGGCACACCAGCATCAACAGCAACAGACCACACACCAAGAAGAACACCTGGCTGGCATGGAGGTCCGGCTGCCGGACGAGCACGAACAAACCAACAAAGAAGAAGCTCAGGCCCACCACGCACAAATACAAGTAGCTGCCGCCGCCGATTTGGTACCGGCCCAGACGAACCAAGGCCTCCGTGCGAACGTTCGTTCCACCCTTGGCCACGTAGTACGGCATTTCATCGCCGATCCGGCGGCTGTTGACCTTGTCCGCTGCAGCACGGCGGTTGCCGTAGACCAGTTCCCGTCCGATTCCCAAAATTTCATCTCCACGTTCGATCCCTGCTACATCGGCTCCGCTACCGGGCACCACCTCGCGCACCACGAGGCCCGCGGCTTCGTGGTCGAGCACGATGCCGTCGAAGGGCCGAGGTCGGTACATATCGAGAATCGATAACCCAGCCAGTCCGAGAGTGACCAGCCCAAACAACAACAGGAGGGGAGTAGATTTGAAGAATCGCATACTTCGCCAGCGGAAAAAGGCCATGAAGCGTACCGAGTAGCGTACCGACACTCGTTCTGTACGCGAAGAAGCCCTCTGGGGTTAACGCCCGCCGACGCTATACTAGCCGCGGTGTGGTTCCAGGCGTTCATCGAAAGTTGTTCATCCAGAAGCGAAAGATCTCGCAGGCTGGTGAGCCTTCTCATCGTGTGTCCGGCCATCGTGGCCACCACAGGGAGCATGGCGGCCAGCGCGACCGCCGCCGAGTGGCCGCGTCCGCAGTCCGAGCACTACACCGAAACGACGTTGGCGCTGATGCGCTACAACCGCGATCTCTGTGGTCGGTTGACTGATCGCCTGTTGCTTCAGTGGCGGGCCGCTGACCGATCCGACGATGAAGCGATGCGCGCCTTCGTCGTCCAGTCACTGCTCGCCGACCTGACGGCATCTCGGACCGCCAATGACATCGCGCGGGACTTCCTACCGACCGCGTTGAACGAAAACAACGCCGAGACCGGTGACGCGATTCAACGGCTCTTCGATCTACAGGGCCGATTGTGCGATGCCGCCGCCTACCCAACCGGCCAACGCGGCGCATTCGCCAACCAGGTCACTGATCTCCTGCTGGGCATCGACGCCGAGCAGCATGAGCTGGGACGACTCTTGGTCATCCCCGATCGGGTGCTCGAGGAGGCGCTCGACCCCTACCTGACAGCCATCCAACTCGCTGGCGTCGAGGCCGAGGGCGAGCTGGTTGCCTACCTCGAGAGTCTTCGTCCCAAGCCCAATCCACCTACCAAGCTCGAGCTGATGCAGCTGTGGCACCGTGGGTATGCTGAGGCCGTGGCTCCGAGCAAACAAGCACTGGGACGTTTTCTCCGTGCCCGACAAGCGGGCGAACGCGCCGTGGTTGGCACGTCCTGCAAGGAGATCTCGCGCCTGACCATCGAGCTGTTGGCATCGGAATCGAGGGTCTTCCGAGGCCCCGAACCGGCGTTGGCTCGGCCGTTACGGAGCGCGTTTCAAGAACTCAGACGGGCCGCCGTCGCATGCAGCACTGGCGACTTCCGCCGCGCCGACACCGCCTTGGGTGAGATGCGAGAACGGCTCGGCACGGCCGCCCGAATTCTACGTCCCTACGGCCTTCAGCCTTGACCCAACTAACCGGCCAGCGCTGACTTCAACGCTTCGCCTTGGATCGCGCCATGGCTAGCATGCCAAACGACATCGCCATCGCGTAGCAACAGCGCCTGGGGCGACTCGTGGCGAACCCCCGTTGTCTCCGCGACGTGATGGGATACGTCCCGCGCGTTTTGGATCTCGATCAAGGTGAACGCAACCTCCTCTCCTTCGCCAGCGTGGCCCTCGACAAACGTGCGAAACCGGCCAAAAGCGGAGGATGAAATCGGGCACGTCAAGCTGTGCTTGAAGACGAAAACCGGGAATTCGTGGGATTGCGCGACGAGCGGCGCGACTTCGTCAATCGAGCGAATCAGCTGTAACTCGGACATCATTTGCTCCCTCCATGGGCGAAATCAGGGCGTTTCGGACGACCCGACGCACCAACTCTAACGGTTCTGGTGTCACGGCAGCGAGCACGTGGAGGTTCCCCCGACACCGGTCCATTCGATAACCTGCCATTTTCCACGGCCATCCGAGTGCCGGCGTTCCCTCTTTGCCCACGCCCAGACCGACACGAGACGGAGATCCCATGAGCCCAAGGCTTCGCGAAACAACCTCGACCATGGCGACGTTCCTCGTCGTCGGCCTTGCCGCCTGCGGTGGCCAAGAGACACCAGCACAACCGCCACAACCAGCGCCGCCGCCACCTTCAGCAGCCGCGCCAACCGCTCCCCCGTCTTCTCAGCCGGATACGCCGTTTAGCGCCATCTCTTCGCGCGGTCAACGCGTCAGCGGTCCAACCACCGCACCGACCGCCGGCACCGGCGCCACCATCGAGGCACCGGGAGCCCGCTTCAGCCTCCCAGCTACCTGGCAACGAGAGACACCCCAGTCGTCCATGCGGTTGGCCCAGGCGCGTATCGACGGCACCGCTGGTCCAGGACAGCTCACGGTATTTCATTTCGGGCCCGGCGGCGGCGGCGGCCCCGAGGCCAACCTCCAGCGCTGGATGGACCAAATGGAGATCGCGGCCGGCACCGAGCCGTCGCGCGGTGACTTTGCGTACGGTGCCTACCGGGTTTCGTGGGTCGATGTGGCGGGTACCCTCAAGGCCAGCACCATGGGAATGGGAAATGCCGAGGCGCAAACTGGTAGCCGCTTGCTTGGCGCAGTCGTCGAAGGTCCCGGCGGCCCTTGGTTCTTCAAAGTGATCGGGCCCGACGCCACGCTGGCGGCCGCCCGCGAAGACTTCCTCGCCCTGACCCGCTCCGCCGAGTCGAACCCATGACGCGTCGACCAACAGCCTTAGCCCTGCTCGCGCTCGTCCTACTTGCCGCACCGATGGCTACGCGTGCCGAGGGCCCGCTCAGCGAAGCAACGGACCGCAATCTCCAACCTGCCGGTCCCGACCCGGCGGCCCTGACGCTCGAGCGAATCATGGCCGATCCGGACTGGATCGGCAGGCCACCTTCGAACCCCTATTGGTCGGACGATGGTGGTGCCGTGCTCTACACACGCAAACGCGAGGGCGAGATGCATCGGGACCTTTGGCGGTTGCCGATCGGTTCCGGCGATATCAAACCAGCCGACCTCAACGGAGCCCCGATTCCGGACGAAGAGATCGGTGCCATCGCCGTCGATCGCGGTCAATGGAGTCGTGACCGTTCACGGAAAGTCTACGCACGGGCAGGTGATCTCTTCGTCTATGACCGGGCGAGCCAAGCGCCTCGGCAGCTTACGCGCACCTCCAGCGCCGAACGTGCGCCGCGATTCATGGCCGACGAAGAAAAGGTCATGTTCACACGGGACAGTCGAATCCTGGTGCGTGACTTGACCACCGGCCTGGAATCGGAGGCAGCGGATCTGCGGACCTCGGACGATCCCGGTGATGAGCCACCGGCTGATGACTATCTCAGCCGCCAGCAGGAACGTCTCTTCGACATTCTGAAGCAGAACCGCGACCATGAGACGGCCCGTCGGAATCATGAGCGCGAGCAGCAGGCCGTGGACCCCACACGTCCGCCACTGCCTTGGTACCTCGGCAAGAAGACTGAAATCTTGCGGCGATCGTTGTCGCCATCGGGCGACTGGCTGCTCCTCGTGGTCACGGATGCCAAACGCGACGAAGGTCGCAAAGACACCATGACCAACTACATCTCCGATGACGGCTTCGTGCAAACGGAAGAAGTTCGGGTGAAAGTCGGCACCGCTCCCCCGATCAACCATCGGCTTTTGCTCCTCGACCTCACCTCCCACGAACGGTTCGAGGTGGATCTCGCTGGCTTGCCCGAAATTGCCGTCGACCCCCTGGCCACCATCAAGGCGGCAAGTGCGGAGCGGCGGGCGGCCGAGAAGGCTCATGAAGACGCCGCCGCTTCGTCACCGAACGCACCAGGGCAAAGCGAAGACAAGGACGAGGACAAGGACAAGGACAAGGACAAGGACAAGGACAAGGACGAGGACAAGGGAAAGGCGACGGATAAGAAGAAGGCCAAGAACAAAGGCAAGAACAAAGGCAAGAAGACCAAAGACAGTGCGTCAAACCAGGACGACGAAACGAACGCACAACAACCATCCACTAAACCGCGACCGGTCGAAATCACGACCATTTCTTGGACTCGCGACGGTAACCGAGCGGCCGTTCAAGTCCACAGCGCGGACAACAAGGATCGATGGATCGGCCTGCTGTCTCGCGACGACCGCGCGTTGACCACCATTCACCATCTGTCGAATCCGGACGGATGGATCAACTGGTCTTTCAACGAGCAGCAGTGGCTCGACGACGGCAAGCGCCTGCTCTTCCAATCCGAAGAGAGTGGTTGGAATCAGCTCTACTTGTATGAAATGGGGACCGCGACCAGCCGTAGGTTGACGATGGGCGACCACCTTGTCGAAGACGTCGAGATCAGCCCTGACCAACGGTTTGCCTACTACACCGCCAACCCCGATCACCCCGGTACCTACAACACCTACCGAGTCGCTTTCGACGACGGTGCCCGCGAGCAGATCACCCGTCTCGGCGGCATATCCAGCTCCCGGTTGTCACCCGACGGCCAACACGTCCTGGTCACCCATTCGACCACCACGAGACCACCAGAGTTGTTCTTGCAAGAGGCACGTCCCGGGGCAGCACCACGACCCCTCACCCATACGGTCACAGCTGAATTCGAGGCCATCGACTGGACCGTGCCGGAAATCGTCGCGATCCCCTCGCGCCATCAAGCCCAGCCGATCTACACCCGCGTCTACGATCCAACGCCCGAACATCGGGAAGCACGGCCCGCTGCCGTCTTCATTCACGGGGCCGGGTATCTTCAGAACGCCCATGCGGGCTGGTCGGGATACTTCAGGGAGTTCATGTTCCACACCCTGCTCAACCAGGCTGGATACGTGGTCATCGATATGGACTACCGCGCCTCACGCGGCTATGGGCGCGCTTGGCGTACCGCGATCTACCGCCAGATGGGGACTCCAGAGGTCGAGGATCTGGCTGACGGTATCGATTGGCTGATAGCCAACCGGCGCGTCGATCGCCAGCGGGTCGGCGTCTACGGTGGCTCCTACGGCGGGTTCCTGACCTTCATGGCAATGTTCAAACAGCCCGAGCTCTTTGCCTGCGGCGCAGCGCTCCGGCCCGTGACGGACTGGGCGCACTACAACCACCCCTACACATCCAATATCCTCAACACCCCGGAAGACGACCCTGAAGCGTACGAGCGCAGCTCACCCATCGAGTTTGCGATGGGATTGGAGCGCCCTCTCTTGATTTGCTCCGGGATGCAGGACAACAACGTCTTCTTCCAGGATTCCGTCCGCCTCGTGCAACGACTCATCGAGCTCGAGAAGACGGACTTCGAGCTCGCGGTCTACCCGATCGAGCCACACGGATTTCGTGAACCGTTCAGTTGGCTCGACGAATACCGGCGAATATTTACCTTGTTCGAACGGCACCTGAAGCCATGATCACGCTCGCTGAAGCATTTGAAATCGCCGTTGGTTGACTGGACCTGCTATTATCCGCGCCCGTATCGCATGTGCATGCGGGCACCGATTGTCGCCCAGCTGGGCTCGCGCCCGCAGTACGGCGAGGACAGTCGAAACAATCACACAACCGCGCAAATCGCGCGGGCAGGAGGTGGAGAATTCGTAGGCCAAGGCCCAGACCATTTAGAGCGAGGGTAGATGAACCTCGCATCAACCACCGGATCCGCAAGAGTCCGGTCCGGCTCATCGACGCTGACGGCACACAACGAGGCATCGTGCCGCTCGATGAGGCCAAGCAGCGAGCACAGGCTCAGAGCCTCGACTTGGTCGAGGTCGGTGCCAGTGCTGATCCGCCCGTCGTCAAAATCATGGACTACGGGAAGGTCAAGTTCGAGCGTGAGAAGAAAGCGCGCGAATCGCGCAAGAAGACGCATGTCATCGAGGTCAAGGAAGTCAAATTCCGCCCGACCATCGACTCCCACGATTTCGAGATCAAGCTCAAGCGTGCGATCAGGTTTATCGGCGAAGGCAAGAAGGTGAAGATCACTGTCTTCTTCCGCTACCGCCAGCTCCGCCGCCCCGAGCTCGGATTCCAGATCCTCGACAAGGTCGCGGAAGCCACACGCGACTTGGCGATCATCGAATCGCGATCGCGGCTCGAAGGACGCCAGATGCTGATGATCCTGGCTCCCAAGCCAGAATGAGGCCCGTCCGACCGTCGCTGGTCACCCTCGCGCCATCATGAGGTCGATTCTCTCGTTCCTCGGCCTCGGTGCGGAGCGCGCCCCTTCGGCGGAGGCTGAGACGGACACCGTCCGCAAGATCGTAGCGCAGTTGGAAGCACTGCCGGCGGATCGTGCCCGATACGTCGCGGCCTTTGCCTACATTCTCGGACGCGTCGCCAACGCGGATCTGGACATCAGCGATGCTGAGTCCCGCGCCATGGAGGCACTCGTGGCCCAAAACAGCGGGCTTCCGCAGCAGCAGGCGATTCTCGTGGTGGAAATCGCCAAGAGCCAGAACCGTCTGTTTGGTGGTACCGAAAACTACCTCGTTACCCGCGAGTTCACGCGCGTTGCTTCCCGTGACCAATGTGTCGCGCTCCTCGATTGTCTGTTCGCGGTTTCAGCAGCGGATGGCTCCATATCGGCTGACGAGGAGAACCAGATCCGGTTGATCGCCGACGAGCTCGGGCTTAGCCCACGCGAAGTCGTCGAGATTCGCGGCCGCTACAGTGCACAGCGTTCCGTGATGCAGCGGCTCGAGACCCGTGATCGCGGCGCCTGAGGGTGGGCACCGCGCCATGGTCTAGGGTCCGCCATGCAGCAAGGGGAACGAACGGAAGCGAATGTTTGCCGATCCGTTTTATCCCCGCGAGTAGACGGGAATAGATGTTATGCTCTCGACCTGCCGGGAAAAGCCCCTGCAATTGTTTGTATTTCGCCTGCTGACAGTGAACTGCTTGTAGACTCATACGATGGACCGAAGACGCTTCCTACGCCATGCAGCAGTGGGTACAGCAGGTGCCGGCCTGGGCGCATGTGCGACGGAACCGGCCGACGATTCGGCGGCGGTGCATACCCGCCCCAAGGTAATTTGGCGGTTAGCGTCAAGCTTTCCGCGCAGCCTCGATACCATCTTTGGAGCCTGCGACGTGCTGGCCGAACGGGTCTCCGCGCTCTCGGAGGGTCACTTTACTATCCGAGTCTATCCGGCCGGCGAGTTGGTCCCAGGCCTTCAAGTCATGGACGGTGTCCAACAGGGAACCGTCCAGGTTGGTCAAACAGCAAGCTACTACTTCACCGGCAAGAATCCCGCGTTGGCGTTTGATTCTTGCGTTCCGTTCGGTCTCACCGCCCGCCAACAAACCGCTTGGCTTACCGAAGCGGGTGGCCTCGAGTTCATGCGCAAGGCGTTCGCCGATTTTGGAATCATCAACTTCCCCGCCGGCAATACCGGCGCCCAAATGGGTGGGTGGTTCAAGCGCACCATCGACAGTGCCGCGGACCTTCGCGGTCTCAAAATGCGCATCCCCGGCCTCGGTGGCGAGGTCATGAGTCGCCTGGGGGCGACCGTACAGGTGCTCGCTGGCGGCGACATCTTTCCGGCGCTCGAACGCGGCACCATCGATGCAACCGAATGGGTTGGGCCGTACGACGACGAGAAACTCGGATTCCACAAGGTCGCCCGCTACTACTACTACCCCGGATGGTGGGAACCCGGTCCCTCGCTTTCTTACCACGTCAACCGCAAGGCTTGGGATGCCCTCCCGGCTCTCTATCGCGAGATTTTCGCAGCGGCGGCAGCAGAATCAGCCATGGCCATGCAGGCGCGCTACGACGAGCGCAACCCTGCCGCCTTGGCCCGTCTTGTTGAGGAAGGGATCGACTTTCGTCCTTTCTCCAATGACTTGCTGTCAGCAGCGCGAACCGCGTCTCAGGAAATGCTCGAAGAACAGGCGAGTACCGACCCCATGTACCGCGAGGTCTACACAGCTTGGAGCACATTTCGAGAGAATGCATTTCGCTGGTTCGGCACCGCCGAGCTGGCGTACGCACGATTCGCTTTTGGCGAGTCGGGCTAGACGAGAGCATCTATGCTCTCTTGTTGTTCGTTGATTTCTGGGCCTTCGTATCCAGAGTCGCATTGGGCGACTCACTGTTTTTCCGATGAGTACGGTGGCGAACGGCCCTATTGTGGCCCGGCCGTTCAAAACCTTTGAAACGAATCGCAATGGTCTTGCCAGCCCACGGTTCGTGAAACGATAGCGCGGAGGTACGTTCATGGCTTCATCGCGATCGAGCGCCAGGATCGGCGTCTTTGCCGACGTCCCCAACATGTATCGAAACGGCGGGCAGCGCATGCAATACGACGTGTTGCGCGAGTTCGCCACCCGGGACGGTGCCGAGCCGGTCCGGCTTAATGCCTATGTGACCTTCGACATCGATCGCGCCAAGCGTGACCCGGTGTACCGCGAGGGTGCGACAAATTTCCACAGCAAACTGCGTGACTACGGCTTCAAGGTCATCGTCAAGGAAGTCGAGTGGTTCCGCGACGAATCGGGAAATCGATTCGGCAAGGCCGACGCCGATCTCGACCTCGCGGTCGACATTCTCCTCCAGTCCGAGAATCTCGATCGGGTCCTTATCGCGAGTGGCGACGGTAACTTCGTCAACGTGATCAAAGCCATTCAGAACCGAGGCTGCCGGGTGGAAGTCGTGGGACTCGACAATACGTCTCATAACCTGCGCCAGGAAGCGGACTTCTTCCTCTCCGGCTACATGATTCCAAATATGATCCCATTCGACACCCGCGCCCCAAAGCGGGAAGAATGGGGGGCAGAAGGTTCACGTGTGCGAGGCTTTTGCTACTGGTACGAGCCCGAACGCGGGTTCGGCTACATGCGCTTTCTCAAGGGTGTTCGGCCCGGTCTGTGGCTCACGGACGCGCGGCATCCCGACTCGCCGTACGACACGGCTTTCTTTCCTGTCGCGCACTTGCCGAGCAACGTCCGCCCATCTGGGCTACCGAGTCGAAACTACGTCTTCGAATTCGAATTGGCACCCTCCGAGCGTGGCGAAGGCCTGCAAGCCATCGAAATCGAAACCGTTAGCTCGACGGCCTAGCCCTATCCTGGCTAGAGCCTAGGGAGAAATGAGCGGCGGCCGGACCTGGTCCGGTCGCCACCGCTCATCGCCACGCAAACCGCGGCTGCGGAATCGCGTCGAGGCGAGCACGCAGCGTCGAACGCAGAACCGGGCGCCAGAGGGTCTGCGTCGATCGAGACCGGCTCATCGTGCTCGAGACCAAACGTAGTCGCGGTCATTCTGACGTCAGGAGGCCAGTCACCAGACCTGGGAACAGAATGACCAACAGCAACCCGATGAGCTGGATGACGATAAACGGCACGACACCACGGTAGATCTGGGCTGTCCGCACCGACTTGGGTGCCACACCACGTAAATAGAACAGCGCGAAGCCAAAGGGTGGCGTCAGAAACGACGTCTGGAGATTCAGGCCCACCATCACCCCGAACCAGACCAAGTTGATGTCGAGGGCACGGGCCGCGGGTACGATGAGGGGCAAGACGATGAAAGCGATCTCAAAGAAATCGATGAAAAAGCCCAGGAAGAAAATCGCGAGGTTGGCGACCAGAAGCAGCCCAATCTTGCCCCCTGGCAGATCGGTCAGCAGATTCTCGATCCAAAGATCGCCATTGAGACCCCGGAACACCAAAGCAAACGCCGTCGAGCCAACCAACAAGAAGAACACCATCGACGTGAGCTTGGTGGTCTCGTCCGTCGTTTCGCACACCGCACGCCAAGTCAGTCGACGGTGAAGTGCCGCCAGCCCCAACGCACCCACCGCGCCCAAGGCTCCGGCCTCCGTCGGTGTCGCAATTCCCATGAAAATGCTACCCAACACCAGCAAGATGAGGATCAGGGGCGGCAGCATGACCAGGACCACCTGGCGTAGAAGGGTCGACAGCGACTCTGTCCGTTCCGCGGCCGGCAGCGCCGGTGCGGCCGCCGGGTTGAGCACCGCCACCGCCACGACGTAGGCCGCGTAAAGGCCCGTCAAAAGGAGACCCGGCAAGACCGCGCCAATAAACAGGTCCCCCACCGAAATACCGAGTTGGTCCCCCAGGACCACCAGAACGACGCTCGGCGGGATGATCTGACCGAGAGTACCGGAGGCCGCGATGACACCCGCCGAAAGCTCGGGGGAATACCCGTAACGCAACATCACTGGCATCGAGATCATGCCCATGGCCACGACGGAAGCACCCACCACCCCGGTCGCCGCGGCCAGCAGAGCGCCAACAAAGACGACCGCCAGGGCCAACCCACCCCGGAGGGGGCCAAACAACTTACCGATGGTCTTCAGCAGGTCTTCCGCCAGCTGCGCCTTCTCGAGCATGGTGCCCATGAAGATGAAGAAGGGCACCGCCAACAGGACGTAGTTCGACATGATGCCGAAGACACGCTCGGGAAAGGCATACATGAAAGCCCAATCGAAGTACCCGGCCTGAACACCGATTGCGGCAAAGGCGAGGGCCGTACCGCCGAGCGCAAAGGCGACTGGATAGCCGAGAAAGATCAGGCCGAAGACCACGACAAACATCAGCGGTCCCAAGCCGTCACCGCTCATGAAGCTCCTCGCGTCGCGGTTCGCCGGACAGCGCGTCAATCCCCTCCAACGCAGAGTCACGGTCTCCGTCGTCGCCACGGAGTACGCGGACGTTCTTGATGACCTCGGCCAGACCTTGAAGCAGAAGCAAGGCAAAACCAAGCAAGACGACGGTCTTGATCGGGTACCGCGCAAGCCCGTCAGGATCCGGCGACCCTTCGCGCACAGCCCAGCTGTTGCGTACCGATGGCCACGACGAGACCAACCCAAAAACAGAAAACGGGATCAGAAACAGTGTACTACCCAACAGATCGATCCACGCCTTGCCTCCCTGTGACAGGCGACCGTACAGCAGATCAACCCGCACATGCCGACCCTCGCCCAGGGTATAGGCACCCGCAAGCAAGAACACGATACTGAACAAATACCATTGGGCTTCCAGATAGGCGTTCGAACTCAGGTCCCAACCGGTTCGGCGATCGCTGTAACGCGCGAGCGTATTGAACGCACCGAGCAAGATCATGACCAGGCAGGCGATCCCAGCGACACGCCCACCCAACCGGTTCAGCATCTCGATCAACCGCACAACGCCAGAGGCCTTGGTCTCCCTCCGAAGGCTCGAATCTCCGGCCGTCCGCTCTCCTAACGACATGCCTTGCTCACTCTCCTGTGCCGGGCTGGACTCTCCAGAATGGCGCGAGGCTACCATGGCCTGCGTCTTTCCGAGCTCGGCCAAACTGCCAACGAAACACCTCACCCCGCAGCCCGTAGTGCCCAATGCGACCAGCCAGCAGCCATCGAATAGACCGTACTGCTGTAGCGTATTGGAAACAGAGGTCGCCGACCTTTGCTTCTTGGTGAGATCGAAGGAGGACGTAGACATGGAAAACTGGCTGAGTATTGCGATGGGCCTCGGACTGGCTGCAGCCTGCGGCTTTCGGGTCTTTGTACCGCTGCTGGTCATGAGCCTGGCGGCCCGCAGTGGCCACATGCAGCTGGCCTCGAGTTTCGACTGGGTCGCCTCGACCCCCGCATTGATTGCATTTGGTAGTGCCACCGCGCTCGAAGTAGGGGCTTACTACATTCCCTGGCTCGACAATCTCCTCGATGGGCTTACCACCCCCACCGCCGTGGTCGCGGGCATGATGGCCACCGGCTCCCAAGTCGCCGACATGGATCCCTGGATGAGCTGGACACTGTCCGTCGTGGGCGGGGGTGGCATGGCCGGGGGCGTTCAAGCCCTGACCGTCTTGACCCGGCAGGTGTCCTCATTCGCCACCGCTGGCTTCGGCAACCCGTTCGTCTCCACCCTCGAGGCTGGTGCGGCGGTCGGTTTCACCTTGCTGAGCATCGTCGTTCCGTTCGTTGCCGTGCTGACGATTCTCATCCTCGCGTTCTTTCTTACCAAAACTGTTCTCGGCCGTCGGAAGGCTCCCGCGGGCTAGAGAATCTCGACCGTCACCGGCCCCTTGATTCGCGCTTTACACGCCAAGCGACAAGGCCCCGGCTCGACCCCGCAAAGCTCCTCGAGGGTGTCGGACTCTTCATCATCCGGGCCACCGCTAAGGTTCTCGCGACCCGAAAGGATGCGAACCGGATCGCTCCCGCAAATCCCAGCGTGGCATTCGGCGTTGAGCGCAACGCCGTTGGCCTCGGCGACCTCACAGATGGTTTGGCCTACTTGTGCTGGAAACGCCTGCCCCAAGCCTGCAAACGTGACCGACGGACCATCCCCGGCAATGTCTTGTGTTGCTGTGGCAGACGCCGGTGCCGGTACCGAGGGTGCGGTCGGTTGCGGAATTTCGAGGACGGATGAGCCTTGACCGACGTCGAGCACCGCATCGCGATGTTTGCTGAAGACAAAGGTCTGCTGTCCCGCCCGGAAGCGATCATCATGAACCAACTCGACCGCGCTGCGTACGCGCAGAAACGAGCCATTGACCGTTTTCAGATCCTTGACCATGACCTCACCGTCGACCAGCGAAAACGCCAACTGCCGACGCGACAAGGTACGGTCCTCGGGGTCGAGCTGAATGTCGGGCGCCCGGCGGCCCGCAATCATTGCGCGCGGTTCGAGTTGATGGCGCCTTACCTCTTGCCCTTCGGCGTCGTAGTGAGTCAGCGAGCGTTCAGCCCCTTCTCCTCCAACCAAGAGGAACTGGCGGCCAACGCACAGCAAATCACCCGAGCGCAATGCGATCTTGCGGTTCGATGGCACGCTCAGGAAGACACCACCTGCCGATCCATCGTCACGAAGGAAAAAGCCCTCCTCGGTGTGGGAAACCGATGCGTGTCGACGCGACAGCAAGGTGTCGTCGGAAAAGATCAGATCTCCCTCCGTACGTCCGATCGCAACGACATCGTGGTGTCCGATGGCGTGCTCGCGTTCTTCGATACCGCCGGGTAGGACACGGATCAAGTATCCAGCGGCCTCTTGGCTCGAAGGATCGGGCCCACGCGACGCGGGTGGCGCCATCGCTCGCTCCACAGCCGCGATCGGCTCGGCCCTCTCGACCTGTGGCCCGCTGCGCCCGGGCGCCGGCAGCACCGTGCCTTCACCAACCAGATCTTCGGCGTCCTCGACGATCACCTCGGCATCCGGCCGACCCACCGCACGCTGATGAATGACCTTTGCCACAAACACGCCATCGCGCAGGGCCGATTTGATGTTGCCGCGATGCTTGACCTCGCGAAAACCGGCCGGATCACCCTTGAAGTTCGCCGTCTCGAAGTACGCCTGGCTCAGGATGTCGCCGATCAAGAAGACGTTGGCACGCTCGGTCTCCAAGAAGCGATTGACCACCATGCGCTTCTTGTTGCGTGGCCCGCCAAGCGCCATGCGGATGCCGAGCGCGGCGAGCAACTTCTCCGGAATGTCCTCTCCGATGCACGCAATGCACCGTTCCTTGGGAAACTCCAAGTGCGCGGTCTCGGCAGGACGGCCCTCCATGACCTGGCGATCAAAACGAACCGAGAGGTACTCCTTCCGATCATCGCCCGTCACCACTGCCACCGGCTCACTTCGGGGGTAGTAGCGAATGTTGCCACACCCAACGTAGGCTTCGAAGAACACCTCGGCAAGTGCTTTGGACACGCGCGGCATACGATCACCGCGATAGGACCAGTACACAGCCGTATTGTCGTCGGCGGCGACCTTTGCTTGGGCCAAGGCAATCACCGCCTCGGCCGCCGAGGTCCCACCACCCAGCACGCAGACCGGCGCACCAAGGTAATGATCCGGGTCATCGAGGCGGAATGCGATGCCGTCGGTGCTGCCCGGGATATCGAAACGCCGGGGCACGCCACGGCCGATCGCGACCACCACGTTGCGGGCCCGAAAACGACGTTCGGCATGCGCTCCATGATCCCAACAATGCACGGTGTAGGCCCCGTCAGACGCACACTCGAGCCCGGTCAACTCGACACCAATCTCGATCGCGACGCCGTGCTTACCGTAGAGCCCTTTCCACGACGAACACATATCGTCTTTGTCGATCGGTGCGAATCGCAACGACGACACCAGGTCACCGCCGAGTGGAAACTTCATCCGATCGCCACCGCCGAAGCTGGGCAGGATCATCTTGTCCTTCGAATAGTCACGGATGCGCTTCATCAGGTCGTCGTACTCGATCACCAAGGCGGTTAGGCCGAGCTCGCGAGCGTGAAACGCTACCGCCGTGCCGCCAGGCCCACCGCCCGCGATCAAGACGTCCAGCACCTCGTCCGAGGTCGTAACTGGGTCTTCGACATTCATGATTAGTCCTCTGATTCGGCCCGTACGAGACGTGCCTCGATGGTTCCAAAGCGCAGTCGGTCACCGACCTCGATCGCGAGCTCGGCCTCGATCGGATGCCCCTCTAGATGCGTCTTGTGCCGGCTGCCGAGGTCACGAAGCCGTACCAGCGCCCCGGCAATATCAAGCACCGCATGCCGACGCGATAGCTCCGGCGCGGACAAGCGAACCGCAGCGTCTCGACTTCGGCCAACAACGTTCTCGCCAACCGACAAGGGATAACGCCGTACGCCGAGGTTGGTTGAAACTTCGAGGGCGAACATCGACCCTCCAAGGGATGCCGGCGCTGCTGTCTTCGGACCTTGTGGTTTGGGCGTTGCGAGCACCGGAGCAGGCTGCGCCGGACCAGGTGTCTCCGGGACGCGTGCTTCCGGGACCAGCGTCCCAAGGTTCGATGCGTCCGGAACCAACGCTGCTGGTACTGCCGGCGGCAGTTCGATGATCGAGGTTATTTCGACGTTTGATGGCGGCGCCACCGTGCTCGCGGCGAGCGCGGCCGCCAACGGACCGGGAATGGTCTGAGGCAACTCGCCCTCTCGGGTGATGCTCATGTCTTCCACACTCGAGGGTTGTTCAGGGGCGGGTCCCCGATCTGGTACGCCGATACCATGACGGTGAGCTGCCTTCAAAGGATCGACAAACACAAATTCGTGCACGTCGGAAAAGGAAATGACATGCAGGTGGCCGAGGCCGATGCGGCTACGGACCGCAACACCATCGACACGTGTCCCGTTGGTGCTACCCAGATCTTCAATCACAAAGCAGCTCGCCTTGGGATCGTATTCGATCCGCGCATGGTCGCTCGAGATCAGCTTGTGATCGAGCACGATGTCGTGGAAGGCGGTACGACCGATCGAAACCGCGTTGGCGATTTCATGGCGATCTCCGCGCAGCGGTCCTGTCGGACAACGAAGCCAGGCACGGTTCGACTCAGCCATCGGCATCATCCAAATAGAGCAAGAGGTTGGAGCGGCGGCCCTGATCAGGGTGGAAACGGTGGCATGTAACGCAGCGGTTCGAGGCCAGCTCCGCCGTATGGCAAGCGCGACAGTTCTCGATATCAGGCAAGAAGTACACACCGGCGTGGTCGAGAACCTCCGCGTCGGTCGGCTCCGGCACGGCGCCGACCGTAGCGTCGGCGGCAGCCTCGATCGGAATCGTTGTATGGCAGTCGAGGCACCGAGCCTGCAAGATATGGGAACGGTGATCAAAGTCAGCTCGGCGCATGGTCCGCTGATCAGTCTGCACCCGAGCAATGGTGGCGTTTTCCACCGTGTGACAAACCCGGCAAGACACGGTCAAGTCTTCGATTAGGCTATCGATCGGCCCGTTTTGTTCAGAATCGCCGTCTGCCGTTGGCGACAACGCAAGGAGGAACGCCGTCTCGTCCAGCGGTACGTAGGGATCCTCCAAGGCCCGCTCCAAGCCGGCAAGGGCCACGTCGATTCGGGCAAGCTCCTCCTGAACCGCTGGCTCCGGCCGCGAACGAAGGCCTTGGGCTTGCGCCCGTAGCGTCGCGATGGCCTCTTCGTAAAGGGCTTTGACCTCGTGTGTTGGTACCTCCGCCGAAGCCACCAGCAAGTCAGCCAAACCTGCGTCGGAGTAACGCAGGCCCCGCAGACGCCTCAGGTTCTCCAAAACCCACGGATCCCGATGGTGCAACGGTGTCTTGGTGACCCGCGCGCCCACCTGCCTGAACTCGTTTGGGTTGGTGTAAAAGGCCCATTCAGCCCCTGGACCACCCCGATCTTGAATCGTTGCCAGGGTCAATACCCCGACGCCTTGCGCATCCTCGGCGATCGGCAAGCGCGACGTCGCCACGCTGGTCGTCAAATGGCAAGCGTCGCAATGCCGATCGAATTCGATGGCCTCGAAGGCCTTACCGTCCGCCTGTGGATGGTGGCAAGTCAAGCACGCCTTCTCGACATCGATCAGTCCTTGCCGCGCCATCACTTCCCGTACGTGCTCACCATGCGCAAACTTCAGGCCGGCGGGCTCGGAAGCAGGTTCCCTCGTGAACGCGAAGGCCGGATGAGCCGTGTTGAATGAGCCGTAGTCGTGACACGTGACGCAGCGGGCGTCGGGCACTTCGGTGATCAACGCCTCACGCCCTCGATGGTCGGGGTGACAGGATGCGCACGGGATCTCGTCCGACGACGGTACGACCCGCCGAAAGTCGTCCGAGCGGTAAAGATTGTGGGCCGCGAACGAGAACACGCCCAAGCGATCGCCATGCTTCTCATGGCAGACCGAGCATTGTTCGGCGCTGACCTCACCAAAGGGTGTGTGGCATGCCGCGCAGTCGCGCTCGAGGTTGGCATGGCCGGAGGTCAGTGGGCCGTTTGAGACCAGCCTGCCCTCTCGAACCGCGCCGTCGAAGACGAACACCGCCGCCACTACGGCCGCGGCAACCAGAGCGGCCACCGCAATCCGTCGCCGCCGTCGGGGCACGACGTAAGCTCCTGCAACCGGCAGACCGGCACCGTAGCTACCCTTGCGATCGCCAGGAGTTTTCGCCATCACCGTCCTCGGCCAAGCAAATGAAGTCGTTGAGACATCGATCGATCAATACCACCACATCGTCAGTAGTACAACGCCGCGGCGATGTGCACCGCAACCAACGCAACCAGCACAACCGAGGTGGGCACATGGGCCCAGAGCCACCAACGGAGGGGGCGTTGGAGGGTGAAATGGGCATCGAGCTCGAGCTTCGTTCGGTACAGCGCTTCGAGCTGGTCGAGACGCGACTCTTCCTCGGGCGGAAGGAGGCCACTGAGGTAGTTGAACACCCTCAACGGTCCGCGAATACCACCCGTCACATCGACAAAGTAGATTGGCCGCAAGCGGGGTTGCTCGAAGGCTGAAGCCAACTCGCCTTCGTAGAGTGCCTTGATCGCGTCGCCACTTTCCGCAACCAGGGCGTCGGCGCGCTGCCGAACATCAGCGACCAGCTCGGGAATACGATCGTCAAGCACCTCGGTCGCAAGGCCCGATGTCAGGACGCGGGGAATCCACCGCTCGAGCGCCAGGCCGGCAAATCCGCTCACAACCGTCCACAGGCTCAACAACCAGAGCCAGGTGGTGAGCGTGCCAACCGGGCGCGCAATGCCACTGTGCATGAGAAGCAACAGCAAAAACAGAGTCCCACCGTACAGATGAAGCCGTAGCCAGATCTGAGCGCGCCCGAGACGCAACCGCGACGCCAGCCTCGGCATGCGGCGTCGAAGACCCAGAAGTGCCACGACCACCAGAACCACGGTAGCGGCGATGCCGTAGCCAATGCTCCATTTATTGCCGGAGCGCAGCTCGCCGAGGACCACGTTGGCTGCCAAGACGCCAATACACCCGATCACAACAGCAACGAAGCCCCAGCCCCAAGCGCGTCCGGCAGCTGCCGCCGCCTGCCTCATTCAGTGTCCCCCTCTGGCCCAACCAAATGCCGGATCTCATCGATCGAGCCGACCCGGAACGCACAGCCATGGGGACAATTGTCAACGCAGGCCGGACCGTGGCCCGTGTCGTGGCACAGGTCACATTTGCTGGCGACCAAACGGTCGGTCCCGCGCAATCCGGAAGGCACCATGTCCTCGGGCCAGGTCTCGCCGGTCTCGTGCATGACGATGGCGTCGTATGGACAGTTGTTGGCGCAGGTTGAACAACCGATACACAGCTCATCGTCGATGGCGACGACCGCCCCGATCCCGGCTCGGTGAATGGCACCGGTAGGACAACCAACCAGACACACTGGATCTCGACAGTGGTAACAGGAACGCGCGACCAAGAGGTTGTCGACACGGTCGCCCTCGCGGACAAAACGTGGTTGACCACCATGGGTCGCAGCGCACGCCCGTACGCAGTCATCACAGCGAGTGCAGGTGTCGAGGTCGATCACCAGAATGCTATTGCCTTGGACCAAGCCACGCTCGAGCGCGGTCTCCGTAAACTCGGCATGCACGATGTCGCGCTGCCCGCGACTGGTCTCCTTGATCCGAGCCATGGCGTTGATCCACAGCTGCTCTTCGACTTCCGGAGCATGGCCCAAGAGGTCGCGGAACACCTGGCCGGGAATCTTCACCAACTCGGCGAATTCCACCGACGTCGCGGTTGCCTCCCAACGGCCCAAGCCATCGATCAGCAACTCCATCTCGCCCAGGGTCATCCCCTTCGACAAGTAGCTCACGACGATCTCACCCTCGCCGAATCGCTGGGTTAGCTTGACGAAGCCCGAGCGCACCAAATAGACCGCATCGGCGGGCTCACTCTCGCGCTCGATGACCTCGTCTGGCTCACAGGAGACCAGCTTCACCGCTTCCTTCAGCGCCTCGAGAAACAGTGCGCTGGTGCCCTGAAAGAGGGGCGTGCTCCGAAGCTGCGCCAGCAGCGCTCGTCGCCGGTAGGTTGCATCGACGCGGTCCTTGAAAGCCGACGATCGTCGCTTCATCAGACGCAACGCGGGAACCCGAATCTGAACCATCTGACACGCCGTGGCCGTCCGTGCCGTGATCGCTTGTGGCCAGCCACTCATGGCGCCGATTTCGCCGAAAATCTCACCCGGACCGAGGCGCATGCTCGCGCCCATGGGCAAGTCAAAGTCCATGGTCGCCAAGAACGCGATTTCGTTTGCCGTGGCGCCGGTACGAGATTTTCCACGGACGGGAGGTACCGTCGACATCGTTACCGTTCGGCTCACCTCCGAGGGCGGCACCCGAAACGTCGAGGTCCGGCTGGGGTCGAAGATCGGCGCCACGGCCGACGGCTCCCCCGCGCCCTCCAAACTCACCTCGACCTCACCTTCCACCACGAAGAAAGCCAAATCGAGGTAGGCGCCAGCCTCGAACAACGCCGAGCCCGCGCGCCAGGACACCAGCGAAACATCGGGGCTGATGCGCTCCAAGAAGCGGTCGTCGTAGTCCGCGAAGAGGCCAAAACGGCGTAGCACCTCGACCGAAGGCTTGTCTGAAATGGCGACGATCCCGGTGGTCCCACCATAAGACGACCAACGGTCCCGATACTGCTCGAGCCGACGCAGCATGGTCTTGGTGCTCGGACCGGCGGTGCCTCCCGCGCTTCGCGGTGCATCTTCCGTTGGCCTCATCGGCGGTCCTCCGCCGTCGCGACGGCCGTGTAGAGCGCTTTCAGTCGCTGCTGCAAGGCACGCAACCGGGCCTCGATGGTGGCGTCGGCGCCGAACTCGGGAAACTGTGGCAAGGCCAGTTCAACGCCGCCCGACGCCGGCACCGAACGGGGATCCACCGGGCGCGGACGCGGCGGTGCTGGACGTCGCGGATGTCGGGCGCCCGCCCTACCGAGGTCAGCCGAGCCAGCCCCCGCGGTCGCCCCGGGGACCGCTTCCGACGATGGATCTCCAGCAGTGCCACTGCCGCCCGAGCCCGCGGTCGCGAGTCGCGCGCGCACCACGTCCGGAACCGAACCGCGCGCTGCCAAGGCGGTGCCAAAGGCCGCGGCCAGCGCACCATCTGGACGGGGCTCATCCCAGTGCTTGATCTGCTGCATGCCGCCCGCGTAATCAAATCCACGTCCCGACGGGTGTCCGGCGGAGATCAAACGCGGCTCGGTAATGAAATGGCATTCGGTACAGGTCTTGGCCGTGACCGCCGGTTCGCGCAATGCGCGCATCCCCAGTTCGAGCGCCCGCTGGTAGCCGGGGCGGGCGACGCCGAGCGACGGCTCCCCCTCTTGGTGGGGATCGAGGTACTGCTTTGCCGGACCATGGCAGCTTTCGCAACCGACACCGTCTTGCACCTCGCGCTTTTCCTTGCCCGAAACCACCGAGCCGTGGCAGTCCATGCAAACTTGATTGCCTTTGGCCATGTCGGCGGTCTTGATGCCATAAAGCCGCGCAATCTGGACCGCGTCCGGCGCACCTTCGAAGAATCGATCGGCCGCGCCATAGTGCGGGTCTTCGTACCACCAAATCGCCTGCTGCTGGTGACGATGACAGCCACTGCACGCGCCGGGACCGATGGTGTCGAAGTTGGAAGTGGCCCGCACTTTGCGTTTGAACGCCCCAACCGCCGGCACCGCGGGGGTACCACCGCTGTTGCGCGGCGCAGCCGATGCCTCCGAGACGGCTTCGCCGCGACCTCCGTCAGCGGAGCTCGTACCCACAGGTGTGGCGCCATCGTCCGCCGCAGCCGCAACAACGGTCTCACTGGTGGTTGCCGGATCGTCGACGGGTTCAGGGTCGTCATCGGTGATGCCCTCACCCAAGCGCAGTGGATCGATCGCAGCCAGCTGGGTTCCATCATGGCTGGCAAGAAACTGTCTGGCTGCGGCGCCCACGGCATCCGCCGCGGCCAGCAAAGCATCACGATTGTTTGGAACGACTTCGACCGCACGCACGGTCTCGAGCATGGCGTTGATCTCGCTCAACACCTGCGCCCGATTGATCTCCCTCACTTCACCAACCGCAGCGCGCACGCGACGGGACATGGCTTTGCCGTAGAGGCCGGTGGCCGTGGCCTCCGCCATGCCCCGAAGGCTGTGCTCGAGGTCGAGCGACCGCCCCAGGACGTACAGGGTCCTCAGTTCGGGCGGTGGCCGCACTGCATTGACGCTGCCGTCCCCGTTGAGGAATGAGTCGAGGAAATT
This sequence comes from Candidatus Multivoradales bacterium, assembly GCA_965250305.1. Classification (GTDB taxonomy): domain Bacteria; phylum Acidobacteriota; class Thermoanaerobaculia; order Multivoradales; family J023; genus J023. Next base: position 196,815 of record CBDFNS010000022.1, read on the forward strand.
GTGGCGAATCTCACCTTGGGACCACGCGACCAGCTCGAAACCAGCGCTGCCCGTTCCGTGACCGCCCACGTTGACCAACTCTTCCTCGGGAACCGCATGGCAACCAAAGCAGGTGGACGCCACGGCGTAAAGGTCGTCGGAAGGCCTACGCATGCCCGCCGCGCGGCTCTGCTCGACCCGCGTCTGACGGTGCTCCGCGGACTCGCTGTTGTGATCCGCACCGCCGCCGCCATAGTCATTGTGAACATCGATCCAGTCCTGACCGGCACCATGGCACGACTCGCACGTAACACCGGCCGCAGCCTTCAGCTCACCATCATCCACCGTAGGTGTGTAGTGGCAGCGCAAGCACACGCTGTCCCGCTTTACGAGCCGTAAGCCCAACTTGCCAGCGATGGCTTCCGCAGACGCCTTGCGATGGAGGGTTTTGAAACCGCGCGCATGGGGCGTCCCCTTCCACACCGCATAGGTCGAAAGGTGGCACTCGCCGCAGGTTTCCGCGGAGACGATCTTTGCAGGATCCTCGCGACTGAGGGCGCTCGATTGTGCATGTACGGTCACACAGCTGGCTCCAAGCGCCAGGATCAGGCCGACAATGAGGCGGGGCCTAGAACTTGAGGAGGAGCTCGACACGTCCGCCATAGAGGGTATCGTCGCCCACCGCACCAAAGCGCTCGCGGACACCGAGGAAACTGTCCACAACCACCACCAGTCGCCGGCCCATTGCTTGCTGATAACGGGCTGTCAACGCCGCAGCATCGGTCTCGGCAGCCGTTCCGGCGTCATCCAAGCCAACCCGCACACCAGCTTCGACAATCAACTGCTTGCGCGAATGGTCAAAGAACTTCTGGTAGCCAAATGCTCCCCCCGCTACATCGCGCGCCCGGCTCGACAAAGCAGCACCGTAGCTGCCCAAGCCGACCGCGGCGAAGTTGATGCCCGCGCGCCCCAGGGGACCGCCCGTAGCCGGCCCGCGCGCCGCGGACGAAAACTCGTCCATCGCCACAAAGGTCGTCACGTAAACGTGATCATGGTTGGTCCGGGGGGTCCATGCCACTTCACTAAACAACAGGTAGCCGTCCGTGCTGAAGGCGGTTTCGTTTTCCAGAGCGTGGGACCCCAGGAGGCGAAATGATGTGCTGAAACGACCGATCCGCTGCACCGCGCTGATCCCGGCCGCCAGCAGATCACCAGCGTTCTGGTCATCGGAATCAACCCAGGCGATGTCGAAGTCCACGGTAGACAGCACGAAATCGGTCGACGTCAACAGCGCAAACATCTGCGCCGCGCGATCTTCGGGATTGCCGCCACTCAATGGCCCCGACGTGATCGAGGAATCGGCGCCACCCCGGTTAACCTCGTTCCAGCCGTAGAGAAACGTGAGTCTGAAATTCGACGTATTGGTCGGCAGCAAGGTGTTCCGCGTTATGCCAACGGCATCGATGGTGTCTTGAATCAGCATGCCTTCTTGGAACAGGAGGTGCTGACGGCCGACCGAGAAGCCGTAGTCGAAGGACTTGTTGTCGCGGCGATCTAGATTAGGAAAGATCTCGCCGAAGTCGCCCTCGAAGAACAAGCTCTCGATCTCGCCATCGAACTCGTCCTGAAACTGACCGTCGAGCGCGGGATCCGGCGACTCGAAGGTGTAACCGGAGAACCGGCCACCTTGGTCGAAGGTGCGAAAGCTCACCACCAGGCGTTCCGAGCCGGACAACTGAAGATTGAAAAACAGATCGAGCCGGTTGGCCCATTCGGTGGTCCGCCCGCCACCAGAGGACGCGTCGAACGACTGCAGGCCGCTCCGCAGCGAACCGAAGGCGAGGAGTGAAGGCTGCCATACGGCGCCGGTGGGCAACTTGAAGCCGCGCTTCAGAGTGCCGGTGCCGAGAAAAGGCTCACCGAGTTCGATGATCGGTTTGGGGCGCTCCGGGAAGCCGTCGAGCTGGAGGGGCAGCGCCTCCTCGGGCAGGCCGTGGTGGCTGGTGTGACTCTCGGCCTCACCATGACCGTCGGCATGCATGGAATCCTCGTGGGCGGCGGCTGACTCACTCGCAGGCGTGTCGTCAGCCGTCGACGCCTCGGCGATCAACGCTGTGGGCCACGGCAGCAGCGTTGCCCAGAGCAGAAGGCTGAACATGCGGCGCTTCACACCCATCACTCGGACCCGCCCTGGAGCTGCACCTCGGCTGGAATCTCGGTCGCGGCAACGGCCTCGCCTTGAACATCCAACGGAATTCCGACCTCGCGGCGCCACAGCACCTGATGCCCCTCGACCACCCGGCGGGCAACCTCAGCCGCGCTCAGTCCATAGTCGAAGCCCACACCCTTGATCTCGTTGATCAGATTCACCGGCACCATGCCCGCGATCAGCTCGACGCTCGCCCGATACGGTCCCTTGCCGGTCAGGGCGGAGGCAGCGATCTTGTAGCGCCCATGGCGTTGGCCGCCCGGCTCGATGTTCTGCTTGTGCTTGCGCGCACCGAGCGGCCGGCCGGTCAGGATGGTCGAGGTCGTCGATGGGCGCAAGAAAGGCAGTGGGTCAGGTGAGTAGTTGAGTGCCAACACCTGCTCCCGCTCGCCGCCACGAACCATGCGGGTGAGGAAGCGAGACTGCAAGCTGAAGAGGAATTTATCACGTGGCAATAGGCCGCCGTGGACGTAGAGTGAGTGGTTGTCACGCACGTCGCCGTTGGGATCGAGATCGCCAGAAACGAACACTTCCGTGCCCTCACGATCCCGCACGGTCACGCGCACGAAGACCAGGCGTTCAGCATCGAAACCAGTGGGTACACCGTGCCCATCGGTACCGTTTTCGACCACCACCTCGAGCACGATGCCACGTTTGTGGTCGGCGCGCTTCACCGCGATGTCGGCAAATCGATAGCCCTCGCGCAAAATGGTGAGACGGGCATGGTGGGCCTCGGCGAGCAGCGTCTGGTTATCGGTGATGATGTCGCGCGCGTCGTAGCGATCATCCACCGAAGCCCAGTGTTCGGGAAACGGGTGGTCTTTTTCGGTCGCGTCTTCAAAGGCATCGGTGCCCCAACCGGCCTGCCAATCGAAGGCCAGCCATTCGCGCAACGTGGCGAGTTCGGAAGCTTCGGTGTTGTGCGGAAAGATGCCCGGATGGACCACCGAGTAGTCGGGGCCGATAAACATATGATCGGTACGCTTGCGCGGTCGCGTGGGCTTGCCGCCCACCATTGCCGCTGGCGCCTCAGCGTAGCCGGAGACCTTGCCTTGCTCGACCCCCATGTGGCAATCCTGGCACGACACCCCAGCCGCCGCGGCCGGTGTGTTCTTGTACTCGCTGAAGGCTTCCTCGAGCCGGAAGCCGTTCACCAAATTGACATCGTGACAGGTGGCGCAGAAACCGGAGTCGCTGAGGGTGAAGAACGGCTTGACTTCGCTGTGGATGGCGCGCCCCGCCTTGCCACGTTCGGCGTTGACGCGATATTCGCTACTCTCGATCACGCGAGCGAGTTCGTCGTTGCCAGTCGGACCGTACACTGGCTCGAACAGATCGCCCTCGACGATGGCGAGCCGGCCGCTGAGCTTACCGTAGGCCTCGCCAACCCGGTGGCACACGATGCACGTGACACCTTCGCGCGATGTGGGGTGGCGATCGATATTGCTCATGAATTCGGGCTCGCCCAGATTCATCCCCACCGGGGTGTGACAACGAATGCAAAAGTCACCATTGGTGCCATTGGTGATCTTGAGGACCGTGCCATGAAAGGCATTGAACACCGGGCTCATCTGCGAGTAGGCGTGGGGCGACACCGCCCACTCGCGGTAGTGATCCGGGTGGCAAGTCGCGCACGTCGTCGCCGCCGGGAATCGATTTTCCAGGAACAAGGCCTCGTGCTCGAGGTCGGCACTGCCGAGCCCCTCCGCGGCGGTGTCTACAACGGACGTTTGCTCGTCCAGTTGTGTCTCTTGGGCCCACGAAACACCGCCACAGCCCACCGACACGACCAACAACAACACCGCAACGAGCAGCGACCTGACGATTCCGGCAGGTCTAGCCGACCACTTCGACTCGAAAGATGGGCTCATCTAGATCCCCCGCATGACAGGTTGTTCAGCATAAACACCAAGCACACAGAAACTTAAGTACTCGTTCTCGGGTAAACGCTAACACGGTGTAAACAAGGTGTCCAATCGCCACGTTCCCTTCCCGACGATGCACCTGAATGTCCTGTAGAATGGCCATTCACCAGCTTTGACCGATGCCCCAACCTGACCTCAGACGCCGCCTGCTTCGGGATGCGGTTCGCGATAACCTCGAGAAGACCATCGATCCCGGTCGCCCGACGGCCACCCGTCCATGGAAAGCGGTAGGCGCGATTGCCGGCCTGGGGATTGCGGCAACCATCTTGATGGTGGTCACGACCGGTCGACCGGAAACCGTTGTTGGTGCCCCCCCCGACGATGCCAACGCAACGCCACCACCGCGTGCCCGAGCACCGGAGCGTCCCACCGCACCCGTGTTCGCACAACCGCGCCGGTTGCCCACCGACGTGCTGCCCCTCGAAGTTCGCCACGTGGTGATTGACCCCGGTCACGGTGGCGACGACCGCGGTACGGCAACGGGTGACCGGCTCGGAGACTTGGCGGAGAAGGACATTACGCTGGACATCGCCAACCGCCTCGAGCCTCTTCTACGCGCCGCCGGGTTCGAGGTCACCCTGACTCGACGCAGCGACCGCACCCTCACATTACGTGAGCGTGCGGAGCTCGCCAATCGCCTGACCGCCGATCTGTTCGTTTCGATCCACGTGAATTGGTTTGGCGCGCGCAGCGTCCGCGGGGTCGAGACCTACTATTTGGGCACTACCGAAGATCCAGATCTCAACGCGTTCGCGCGGCGTGAGAACCGCGATTCTGGATACGCGCTGGCCGACATGCGAAGCCTCCTCGAAGGCATCTACGCCGACGTTCGTCAGGATGAATCGCATCGATTGGCGACCCAAATCCAGCAGTCGCTGCACCGTTCATTGCTACCGACAACCCCCGAGCTACGTGACCGGGGAGTCAAAACCGCCCCATTCGTGGTATTAGTAGCCACGGAGATGCCAGCGATCCTCGCCGAGGTCTCCTGCCTGTCCAATCAGGCAGAAGCCGAACGGCTTGCCCGCCCGCGCTACCGTGAGCACTTGGCCACGGCGCTGCTGCAAGGGATCCAGGCTTATGCCCACGAAGTCAATCAGACAGAGGAACAAGGGAGCTGACGCATGACCGACTCGAAATCCGTGCTCAACGTGGGGATCGACCTGGGAACCTCTCGAAGCGCAGTCTCGGCTTCGAACGGCCAGCGCCACATGATCGAAAGCTATGTCGGCTGGCCCGTCGACATGGTTGCGCGCAAGGTCCTCAAGCAAGACGTCTTGATCGGTGAGGCGGCCCTGTCGAACCGAACCATGCTCGACCTCCATCGGCCGCTCGAGCGCGGTCTGGTCAAGGAGGGTTCGGACAAAGATCTCGAGGCGGTCCGCGAGATCTTGCGCCACCTGCTCGAGCTGGCGGCGCCCAAGAGTGGCAAGAAGGAGCCCACCGTACGAGCGGTCGTCGGCGTGCCGGCGGAGGCCATGCGGGTCAACAAGCAACAGCTGCGCAATGCACTTCAAGACAGTGTCGACGCGCTGATGATCGTCTCGGAGCCGTTCGCGGTTGCCTACGGTCTCGATGCGCTGTTACACAGTCTGATTGTCGACATTGGCGCCGGTACCACCGATTTCTGTGTGATGCGCGGGCGCTTCCCCACCGACGACGACCAGCGCACGCTGACCAAGGCTGGCGATGCCATCGACGAAACCCTGTTGAAACTGATCAACGAGCGTCATCCCACCGCCCAAGTCTCGATCTACATGGTTCGCGAGTGGAAAGAGAAGCACGGCTTTGTGGGCAAGCCTCAGGCACCGGTCAAGGTAACGGCCCCGATTGCCGGCAAGCCGACTGAAATTGACATCACCAAAGAGATGCAGACCGCGTGCGAGAGCATCGTCGACCCCATCGTCGAGACCATGCTGGACCTACTTCCCCGGGTCGAACCGGAATTCCAGACCAAGGTCCGCAACAACGTCATCCTTTCGGGCGGCGGCTCCCTGCTCTCGGGCTTGCGACATACGCTCCAAGACGGTCTCGAGCCGATCGGCGGCGGCACCATCCGCGGCGTCAAGGATCCCGTCTATGCGGGTGCCGAGGGTTGTCTCGCCATTGCCCTCGATGCACCGGACTCCGATTGGGACAAACTCGCCTAGGGTGCGTGCTCGGTCAAGCGAGCGACGCCTTGGGCTAAAGACCCTGGCTTCACGCCGGAGGCGGGACGGTGCATAGCCTGGTAGTTCATTGCCAGGCGACACATCGCCAGGATCGACGGTCGCGGCACCTTCGGTAAGGCGGATCCTTGAGCGAAGAACCGAAACCAGCCGAGGCGCTGGCCCAACTGCGCGATGACATCGCCGATGCTGATCGCGCGTTGATCGAAATTCTGCGTCGACGCATAGCCCTTGCCGCCGAGGTCGGTCGCATCAAGAACCGCGCTGGCGAACCGATCTTCGTCCCCGAAGTCCACGACCGCGTACTCACCCGTGCGCGCGAGTACGCAGCATCCTGTGGCGTTTCGGGCGAGGTCATGGAGGCCATCTTCGAGGCGGTGATCCGGGGCTCGGTCGAGCGCCAACATCGGGTCGGTGTGGAGCTCCGCGCCAAGAGCGGCAGCCGTCTGTTGATTTTGGGTGGCGTTGGCAGCATGGGTGCCTGGTTCCATCGCTTCGCGGAACTCATGGGACACGCGGTCGACCTCGTCGATCCTGCTATGGCGTCCCTGCCGCATCAAGACGGCCGATTTGCTCATCTCGATCACGTCGACGATCTGGACGCGTATGAAGCGATCCTGATCTCGGTTCCGCTCGGTGCGACTGCCGACGCTCTTACCTCGCTCGTACAACGCCGACCACGCGGTCTCGTGCTCGAAATTGCTTCGATCAAAGATCACCTGAAGCCGGCACTACGCCATGCCACCGAACAGGGCGTGACGGTCGCCAGCCTTCATCCCATGTTTGGCCCCAGCAAGTCCGTCTACGAGTCGCTGACCTTCGTGTTGGGCTGCCGTGACGATCCGAGCACCGAGAAAGAGCGCGTCGCCGCTTGGCTACGCCACCCGTTCACAGACCTCGTACCCGTCCCCTTCGACCACCACGACCGGCTGATGGGCTGGTTGCTCGGGCTGGCGCATCTATCCGGAATGCTCTTCGGCTGCGCGATCACGGATGCTGGCCTCTCGGCCGCCGAACTGCAAGCCTGCGCCTCGACCACCTACAACCGGCAGGTCAGCACCGCCCTTTCGGTGCTCGCCGAGGATCCCGACCTTTACTACGACATCCAGCGCCTCAATCCTCACCGTGGTGAGGTCTACGCCGCCACCCGCCAAGCTCTGGATACCTTGGTCAATGCGGTCCAGGATGATGAGCGAGAGATCTTTCGCGAGCACCTGACCAGGGCCCGGCAAGCACTCGAAAACGGCCGCCGGTAGACCGCTGGCCACCACGTTGGTCCACCCTTCTTCTGGCCCTCCCCTTTCTCAACAAAAAAGCGGGGACAAGCAGCCAGAGGGATAGCGGCTTGTCCCCGTAGGAGCGAGCTAGGCGGCGTCTACCAATCAATGGCAAACGCCGAAGCGCGCGGACTGTAGGGCTTCACACTAGCGACGGCCAACCGCGCGAAAGCCGGCCCAGGCCAACAGGAGACTGAGCAGCATCATGGCCCACTCACCGAGCGTGGGGATGTCGGCTGGCTCGAGCGGCACGACGACCTCGGTGGGTTCGTTGTTGTCGGTTGGATCGCCGTTGTTATCCGGATCACTGTCGCCACCGTCCTGCGAGTCATCGGAGACCGGGGTATCCGAGGGACTGTCGCCGGTGGCGGTACTGGAGCAGAAGTACGGGCCCGGGTTCTGACCCGGCATCAGGACGACCTGCAAGACAATGACCCCCGATTCACCGATGCCCAGGCCATCGGTGCCGGTGAGCAGCAATGGATCGGCACCGCCGTCGAACACGGGGTTGACCGTGAAGTCGGCACTGCTGAGCAGCGACACGGAGTAGCCCTCGGCGTCGGCAAAGGCTGTGGCCAGCGACGCGGTCACCTGCACGTTCGACAGCGGCACGTTGCCCGCATTGTCGACCATCAGCTGGAAGTCCACCGCGTACTCGCCATCACCTAGGAAGACAATGTCGAGCACTTCTTTCGCCACACCGATCGCCGGATCCTCCACACCGATCGCGACCGGGTAGTCCTCGATCTCACCGTCCATCGCCAGGCCCATGGGCGTGAGCCCACCCACCGTATCGATGCGGAAGCGGGCGCAGCTGGCACCCCGTATGGCGTCGGCCGGGGCGGCCACCGTTACGACGCTGGAACCGCCCGCGGCAATCGCCAGGTCGGTGGCGATCTGCTCGCCCGCGTCGTCCCAGTCACCATCGGCGTTCCAGTCGATCCAGGCGTTGACCAGGCCGCCCGTGGCGCCCGTGGTCAAGGTCACATCCACCGGCGCACCACCTTCGACAAAGACACCGCCAAAGTCCACGCCGTCCTCGTCGTCGGGCGTACCGTTTTGGTCGTCGCCCGCGTGCATCGTGTCAGGCTGCCCGTCGGGCTCGGTGTCCACCGCCACACCCAGAGTCGGGTTGTCGGCGGCCAAGACCACGTGGCGAGCACCATCGTCGACCAACAACGTCGGGTAGCCGTTCACATCCGGAGCATCACCGAAGTCGAGCCCCTCGGTGCCCACTTCGTAGTCCTCTACCTCACCGTCCATGGCCACACCGCCGAAGCCGAGGCCACCAGCGGTCGAGATCCGGAAACGGGTGTAGGTCAACGCCTGGGTCGGCGCGATACAGGGCACCGCGAACGACAGACTGTTGGTCCCCGCCGCCACCATCTGGCTAGCGAAGATCTGCTCACCGGTGCCGGTGAAAGCACCGTCGCCATCGAAGTCCAGCCACGCGTCGAGTCGCCCCGCCCGCGAGGCGGTGACCGTGACATCGGCCGTGCCACAGGCCACGATCATGGTGTCGAAGGTCACGCCGTCTTCGTCGTCCGGACTGGCGCAGGTGCCCAGGTCCGAAAGGCCGGCACCGGTGTCGTCGCCGTCGGCCGGGATTCCCGCCGCAACCGGCTGGCCATCGACCTCGGTGTCGACGCAGGCACCCAGGAACAGCGGCGACCCTGGATCGACCGCATGACGAGCACCGCCCGCCCCGATGGTCGTGGCGTAGGTATCGGGCGCGTCACCCAGGTCGAGACCCTTCGTGGTGACACTGTAGTCCTCCACTTCACCGTTGCTCGCTTGCCCCACGGGGACCAGACCGCCGGTGGTCGACACGCGGAAGCGGGCGTAGGTCACGCTCTGGGTGTGGGCGTCGCAAGGCACGTTGAACGTCTGCGTGCTCACCGCGCCCGGGATCGCTTGGCTAGCGAAGATCTGATCGGCGGCGCCGAACGTGCCGTCACCGTCAAAGTCGATCCAGGCGTCTAAGCGGCCGGACTGCGACGCGGTGATCGTTAGATCAGCCGTGCCACAGGCCACGATCATGGTGGCGAAGACCACACCGTCCTCATCGTCGTTGCCCGCGCAACCACCCAGGTCCGAGATACCGGCGCCCAGGTCATCACCGTTGGCAGGGGTACCCGCCGTCACCGGCTGCCCCGCCGCCTCGGTGTCGACGCACGCGCCCAAATACACCGGATTGGCCGGGTCGACCACGTGACTGGCACCCGTTGTTGGGTCCACGGTCCCATAGGTGTCGGGCGCATCGCCAAAGTCGAGGCCGTTGGTCATGACCAGATAGTCCTCCACTTCGCCGTCCATGGCCGCACCGTCGAACGGCAGGCCACCCGCGGTCGACACCCGGAAGCGGGCGTAGCTGGTGGAGTTGCTCGGACGATCGCAGGGCACCGCGAACGACAGCGTGTTGCCGCCGGCCGCCAGCGCCTGGCTGGTGAAGATCTGATCACTCGCTTCAAACGTGCCATTGCCATCGAAGTCCAGCCAGGCGTCGAGCAGGCCGCCGGCCTGGGATGCCGTTACCGTCACGTCGGCCATGCCACAGGCCACCACCGGCGTGTCGAAGGTGACACCGTCTTCGTCGTCATTGGCCACGCAGGTACCGAGGGTCGAGTTGCCCATGGTGAGGTCATCTCCATCGGCACCGGCACTCGGCTGGCCCGCAATCTCGGTGTCGACGCACACGCCCATGTACAGCGGCACAGCCGGATCCACCACGTGACTCGGGCTCACCGTCGTCGTGTAGCTGTCTGGTGCATCGCCGAAATCGAGACCCTTGGCAGTGATTTGGTAGTCCTCCACTTCACCGTCCACCGCCGGACCGGCCGAGCCGAGTCCGCCAGCTGTCGAAACGCGGAAGCGAGCATAAGTCATGCCCGGCGGCGCGATACAGGGCACCGCGAACGACAGACTGTTGGTCCCCGCCGCCACCATCTGGCTAGCGAAGATCTGCTCACCGGTGCCGGTGAAAGCACCGTCGCCATCGAAGTCCAGCCACGCGTCGAGTCGCCCCGCCCGCGAGGCGGTGACCGTGACATCGGCCGTGCCACAGGCCACGATCATGGTGTCGAAGGTCACGCCGTCTTCGTCGTCCGGACTGGCGCAGGTGCCCAGGTCCGAAAGGCCGGCACCGGTGTCGTCGCCGTCGGCCGGGATTCCCGCCGCAACCGGCTGGCCATCGACCTCGGTGTCGACGCAGGCACCCAGGAACAGCGGCGACCCTGGATCGACCGCATGACGAGCACCGCCCGCCCCGATGGTCGTGGCGTAGGTATCGGGCGCGTCACCCAGGTCGAGACCCTTCGTGGTGACACTGTAGTCCTCCACTTCACCGTTGCTCGCTTGCCCCACGGGGACCAGACCGCCGGTGGTCGACACGCGGAAGCGGGCGTAGGTCACGCTCTGGGTGTGGGCGTCGCAAGGCACGTTGAACGTCTGCGTGCTCACCGCGCCCGGGATCGCTTGGCTAGCGAAGATCTGATCGGCGGCGCCGAACGTGCCGTCACCGTCAAAGTCGATCCAGGCGTCTAAGCGGCCGGACTGCGACGCGGTGATCGTTAGATCAGCCGTGCCACAGGCCACGATCATGGTGGCGAAGACCACACCGTCCTCATCGTCGTTGCCCGCGCAACCACCCAGGTCCGAGATACCGGCGCCCAGGTCATCACCGTTGGCAGGGGTACCCGCCGTCACCGGCTGCCCCGCCGCCTCGGTGTCGACGCACGCGCCCAAATACACCGGATTGGCCGGGTCGACCACGTGACTGGCACCCGTTGTTGGGTCCACGGTCCCATAGGTGTCGGGCGCATCGCCAAAGTCGAGGCCGTTGGTCATGACCAGATAGTCCTCCACTTCGCCGTCCATGGCCGCACCGTCGAACGGCAGGCCACCCGCGGTCGACACCCGGAAGCGGGCGTAGCTGGTGGAGTTGCTCGGACGATCGCAGGGCACCGCGAACGACAGCGTGTTGCCGCCGGCCGCCAGCGCCTGGCTGGTGAAGATCTGATCACTCGCTTCAAACGTGCCATTGCCATCGAAGTCCAGCCAGGCGTCGAGCAGGCCGCCGGCCTGGGATGCCGTTACCGTCACGTCGGCCATGCCACAGGCCACCACCGGCGTGTCGAAGGTGACACCGTCTTCGTCGTCATTGGCCACGCAGGTACCGAGGGTCGAGTTGCCCATGGTGAGGTCATCTCCATCGGCACCGGCACTCGGCTGGCCCGCAATCTCGGTGTCGACGCACACGCCCATGTACAGCGGCACAGCCGGATCCACCACGTGACTCGGGCTCACCGTCGTCGTGTAGCTGTCTGGTGCATCGCCGAAATCGAGACCCTTGGCAGTGATTTGGTAGTCCTCCACTTCACCGTCCACCGCCGGACCGGCCGAGCCGAGTCCGCCAGCTGTCGAAACGCGGAAGCGAGCATAAGTCATGCCCGGCGCCGCGGTACACGGCACCGCGAACATCAGCGTGTCGCTGCCGGTGAGCGCTTGGCTGGTGTAGATCTGCTCGCCGGTGCCGGTGAAAGCACCGTCGCCGTCGAAGTCGATCCAACCATCGAGCAAGGCACCCGTGCCCACCGACGTCACCGTCACCTCGTTGTCCGTGGCGCAGGCGACGATCATGGTGTCGAAGGTCACGCCGTCTTCGTCGTCGTTACCGGTGCAGGTACCCAATGTCGAAAGGCCCGTGGCCGTGTCATCTCCAATCGCGGGACTGCCCGCCGTTGCCGGCTGGCCTGCCGCCTCGGTGTCGACGCAGGCACCCAGATAGACGATGCTGCCCGGATCCACCACATGGCTGGCGGCCGTCGCCGGATCCATGGTGCCGTAGCTGTCGGGGGCATCACCCAGGTCAAAGCCCTTGGTGGTGACTTGGTAGTCCTCCACTTCACCGTCGAGCGCCGCACCGTCGAACGGCAGGCCACCTGCCTTCGACAACCGGAAACGTGCGTAGGTCATGCCCGATTCCGTGGTGCAAGGCGCCGTGAAGGTCAAGGCGTTGGTACCCGCCGCAACCGCCTGGCTGGCGTAAATCTGCTCACCCGAGCCGGCGAACGTACCGTCACCGTCGAAGTCGAGCCATGCATCCAGGAAGCCCGGCGACGACGACGTTACCGTCACACCGTTGCTGGTCGAACACGCCACAATCATCGTCGTGAAGGCCACCCCGTCTTCATCGTCGTTGGCTGCGCAGGTACCGAGAATGGCGTTTGGCGCACCAAGATCGTTGACATCATCGCCGTCCGCCGGGTCGCCAGCCACTGCCGGCTGGCCCGAATCCTCGGAATCGATACAAGCCCCCAAGTACAGGCCGGTCACTGGATCGAGCCTGTGACTCGGACTCACCGTCGTGGTGTAGCTGTCTGGTGCATCGCCGAAGTCGCTGCCCAAGTCCAAGGGCGTGTCCGTCGGATCGTCGGTGGTCGGATCGTCTGGATCGTCGGTCGGCGTCGTCGGAATATTGCCGCCGGTCACCGTGCCTTGACACGTGATCTGCGTCACACCCGCCGGAATCGGTGCGTTCACCGTCACGTCAAAGGTGATCGTCACAGAGCCGCCGGCACCGGCCAGCGTTCCGATGTCCACCGCCACCGACGTGTCGCCGCCGGTGTTGCCCGTCGTCACCGTGCCCTGCGAGGTCGTCACCGTGCCCACTACCAATGTGGTGTTGGCGTCGACACTCGAGCTGAACATGGCCGTCGTGCCGTCCATGTCTCCAGCGTTCGTGACCACCACCGTGTAGCGCAGCGTGTCGCCGGCGTCAGCATTGCCGTCCATATCGCCGTCCACCTGCACCACGTCTAACTTCGTCGCCGATACGTCCGGTATCGAGCCAATCGGCGTCGTTGTCGGATCGGTCGGCGTCGGGTCGTCCGGATCGTCGGTCGATACGTCCGAGTGGTTCGACGCAGAGACTGTCCCTTGGCAGTTGATCTCCGTGGTACCGGCCGGAACTGGATTGTTCAGCACCACGTCGTAGGTAATCGTCGCCGAGCCGCCCCCCATCGCGAGGGTCCCGATGTCCACCGCCACCGACGTGTCGCCACCAGTATTGCCCGTGGTCACCGTACCCTGGCTCGTCGTCACACTGCCCACCACCAGCGTGGTGTTGGCGTCGACACCCGACGCGTAGGTCGTCAGCGTGGCATCGGCGTCGCCCGCATTCGCGATCACCACCGTGTAGCGAAGCGTGTCGCTACCGTCGAGCACACCGTCCATGTCGCCGTCAATCACGATCACATCGGTCTTCGTGGGCGTCAGGATCGGAATCGGAATCGGCGGAATGCGGAAACCAAAGTCCACCGCGTGGTTGTTGGCCCCCGCACCGCCGACTGTGACCGTGGTCTCGACAACATCGTTGCTGTCCGCGTCTGTTCCGTCGTTGTCACGTAGATCTTGACCGACGTCCGTGGGATCACCAATGTTGGCAAGCGTCGGGGCCGTGCACGTCCCCATGGCAGCCATGTTTCCCGCCGACGTCGTATCGATCGATACCGTGCAGGTTGCATCCGGCGGAATGCCGCCCGTGACGTTGCCATCGCCGAACAGATACGTGCCGTCCGCCGCCGTCGTCGCCATGGCGGTTACCGGTGTGCCGCCACCTGCCGGCACGCACGAGAGATCCACGACCACGCCGGCTAGATTCGTGTCTGGTACGCTCGCGGCACCTGGCGGATCTTGAATGCCATCCGGCGTGTCCAAAAGCGTTGGCGCGTCACACCACACGCGATTGCCGATCTCGATCGACGCTGGGGCGCACAAGAGCTCGACATCGCCGAGACCGATTGCTTTTCCGAACGCCCCAGTAGTGTTGTTTTGGCCTTTGTAGAGCGTATAGCCGGTACGTGCGCCACCGTTCGCGTTGTCGAACCAGTTGATACCACCCTGGGTGAAACCAGTGCCGAACGGATCCATCGACGACACAACCACTTCGCCACTTCCGTAGAGCAGTGCGAGCCCACCGAACGACGTTTCTTCGTGGTTGTTGCTGCCATTAACCTCATCATTTAGATAGAACTCACCGCCATTCGGCCCTTCGCCGTTGGCAGCATTGCTGGGACAACTCGAGTCCGTACCTTCCAGAACCAACGCTCCCGAGACCAGACACGCACGCAAGATGTCGCCACCCGAAACCGAGACCTCTTTGAAGGTTCCGTCCGGTCGCGTATTTACGAATCCGATCTGGTGGGCCGTTCGATCAAAGTACCCCAAGATGAGCGAGCCGTCGGAATCGAATTCGATATCGCTCATGACAGCCGTCGGCCAGACAAAGGTGTCGCCCGCGATATTGCAACTCGGCGGAAGGGTACTCGTCCACACGTGCCAATTCGCGTTCACTTCGCAATTCGCGCCCACTTCCCAGAAAGCGTCGTAGACCACGAACCCCTTCGCATAGCTCATATCGATCGTCGCGCTACCGCTTATCAACACCTGGGAGTACGACGCCCCATCGAAACGGTAGATGTACGACTCCAAGGCCGCCTCGCAGACACTGCCTACGAACACGTCCCCATCATGGTAGGTAACAGCGAATGGCCGCTGAGCTCCGGTAGCGCAATCATTCGGAACAACAAACGGCCCACCAACGTCCCCAGCCGTGGGTGGGGTCGCGGGATTTCCATCGGAGTCAATCACGATCGAGTAAAGCGATTGATCATCGAGATTCATCAACCACAACGTCGATTCGTCATCCGAGATATCAATGTCGCCGAGTCCAACTTTCCCAACCGCATCGAATGCGTCTGGATCACCGCCAATCGAAGGGCTGGTCGCTGTTGGATTGAGACCTCGGTCTGCGTTTCTCGCCGCCGGGGTGGCGCCGGTACCCACTTGAGAAGTGATGATCCCGATATTGTTGACGTCGAGGAAATTGGCAATCGTGGGAGGTGATCCCGCGGAATAGTCGAGAGCATAGATGCCGCCTTCGCCGAGCGGCCCCAAGCCTGTGTGTCTCTTTAGGAATGCTGCCGCGAAGAGCGTCCGAGTCGATCGCTGGAAGGCGAGGCCCCAAGTCGATCCGAGTTGACTTCCCAAAGCGTCATGGTTGGCCGGGTCACCACCGGTGGGCGTCCCATCCCCAGTGCTGTTGTAGTCGTAGCTGACCAGAACATCTCCAGCCGCCGACGTCCCTCCCGCAAGAGGATCACCGTTGATGTAGCAAGGCGTTGCTAGATTGGGATTCCCCTCGCAAAACTGCGCCGGGTTGTTGAAACCCGCGTCCACCGTCGCACCATCGGACGCAAAGGTTACGCTCGTTGAACCCGCGGCACCCTCTTCGAGGAAATCCAGCGCGCCCCCAGTTGGCAAGGTGAACTCGAGCCGCAAGGCACCAACCGGCAAGCTGCCCAATGTGTAGGAGCCGTCCGCGGCCGTGGTCTGCGGCGATGTGCCGACTGCTGTCCCGGTCCCGTCGTAGGCATTGACAAAGATGTCCGCAATACCCGGTTCGCCCATAGCCTGAGCGCCATCGGCATCGTAGTCACGAAACACCGTTCCAGTGATCTCAGCAAGCACCGGCGTCCCCAACAAGACGAGCGCCACGATCATCCAACCCAAAAAGACGACAGTCCTTAACACAGAACTCTCCTCCACAATTGTCATTCCCACACACTTCACGCCCCGAAGCTGGCCGAAACGCTGGCTAGGCTTCAAAGGACTCAAGAAGCAACCATGAGTAGGACACGCAACGCAAAGCACATGCCAGCGATCGCAGCGTGGGCCCACGCGACATAGCCAAAGGCTGGAGACACCTAGGCTGCGGGGCTTTTCAAGAAGGCGCTGGTCTCTGCCTCAGTACGCCGCACGGGAAAGGATCTCGCCTTGAACCGGGCACGCTTCCACGCCTCGGGGCAAAACGCCCTGGGCGTTCTCCCTCGCCAGCGGTTACGCCGGCGTCACCCGCCTGCTGCCACTTTGCGTCTCGCTAGAACGCGGAGCGTCCGAACCTGTCAACAGGCAGCACGCACGAACCCCCGCGCCTCGAAGGCAGCGGGGGTTCAGCGTCTTTCGACGATCGATGCGATTCGCGTGAGCCGCTACGGCGCGGACGGCGAGATCGGCGGCGAGTCGATCACGGTAAAGATGGGCACCACGGCCACCACCGGTAGCATCAGCTCGGTCTTCTGCCACCAGGCAATCACGCAGGCACGGCAAACGTCATCGGCCCGCTTGACGTTGTACGGGTCGACTCGGGTGACCACACCGGCACACAGCCAATGGAACACCTCTTTGTCGCGCTGCCAGTCACCCAGCTCGCCGATGGTCAGGTTGTGGCGCTCACCGTCTTGCTGCTCGGTGAACTCGACCTCACAGTCGTCCGGATCGCGAACCTCGGTGACCATAACGTCGGTCTTGGCTAACAGTCGACCATCGGCGTCCACCACGGCGACGAAGTACTCGGCCGGCTCGTTGACCAATTGGTCCAACCAGTCCTCGAATGCTTCGTCGTTCATCTTGTATATCCAGTCACGGCGATAGAGCTTGCCGATACTGGCCCGTTCCCGAATCAGATCGTCGTCGAGGCTGCCGTTCGGGTCGCGATGATCGGACGTATCCTTGAAACGCCACCACTCGGCCCAGCGGTGGTCGCTGTCCTCATCGTCTTCATCCCAGTTGACCTCTTCGCGGTCTTCCTCGAGATCATGCCGATCGAGAACACGGTCTTCGGCCTTGGGAAACAGGCCCCAATAGCGGCCGTCGCCAGCTGGACGCATCCGCACCCAGTAGAAGTCCTCGACGACATCGTGGAGACGGCGGAAATATAGGCGCGTCACCGAATCCGGCACATTGTTCTTCACGGTCGCCCATGCGACCGCGTTGTCTTCAATGGGAATGCAAGCAACGCCATCACCCGCGACCGAAAGGCCTTGGGCCGAAACCGTGGGTACAGCCATCCCCAAGATCACCGCCACAACCATCCCTACAAGACTAACTCTTACTACCCACCACACGTCGTATCTCCTCATCGGGCCTGTTCGCTTACCCCGAACCATTTTAGTCCCGAATCTCATACAAAGGATTCTAACTCGAAACATGTTACCCGATCGGCGGTCGCAGGTAAACCCTCCGGCCACAGACCAGGCAGCACCTCAGGCTTTCGCCGAGGCCCTATTCCCACTCGATTGTACCAGGTGGCTTGCTGGTGATGTCGTAGACGACCCGGTTGATCCCGTGGACCTCGTTGACGATACGACTCGCTGCTCGCGCCAGAAGGTCGTAGGGTAACGGACTCCAATCCGCGGTCATGAAGTCGAACGTATCAGCCGATCGCAGGGCGATGACGTTCTCATAGGTGCGGCCATCTCCCATGACGCCTACGCTACGCACGGGCAAGAAGACCGCAAAGGCCTGTGACACCCGGTCGTAGTAATCCGCACGACGCAACTCCTCGATAAAGATGGCATCGGCCTCTTGCAGCACCGCGATTCGTTCCGGGGTGATCTCGCCGAGGATCCTCACGCCGAGTCCCGGACCAGGGAACGGATGCCGGCGCACGAAGGACTCGGGCAAGCCGAGCTCGCGACCCAGCGTCCGCACCTCGTCTTTGAAGAGAAAGCGCAGTGGCTCCACCAGCTCGAAGCCGAGCTCGTCCGGCAGGCCGCCCACGTTGTGATGGGTCTTGATCACCGCCGAGGGCCCCTTCACCGAGACCGACTCAATGACATCGGGGTACAACGTTCCCTGGGCCAGGAACTGCACCTCCTCCAACCGCTCAGTGGCCTTCTTGAAGATCTCGACGAACACCCGACCGATAATCCGCCGCTTGAGCTCGGGATCACGAATGCCCTCGAGCGCGGTGAGAAACTCCCGACGCGCGTCGACAAACATGACCTCGAGGCCAAGCCCCTCGCGCAACGAGTGGATCACCTGCTGCGCTTCGTCTTTTCGCAGCAGTCCGTTATCAACGAAGATCGAGCGCAGAGAACCCGCAGGCAAAGCCCTCTTGAGCAGCAGTGCCATGACCGCTGAATCAACACCACCCGACAGCGCGCACACCACCCGTCCCTCGCCGACTTGCTGACGCAGACGCTCGACCGATTCGTTCACGAAAGACGAGATCTGCCAGTCACCGGCAGCACGGCAGGCCTCGAGCAGGAAGTTGCGGAGCATGTCGACACCGCGCACCGAATGGGAAACCTCCGGATGAAACTGAATCCCGAAGATCCGTAGATCCGCATGCTCGAACGCGACAATCGGCGCATTGGTGCTGCTGGCGGTTACCGCGAACCCATCCGGCGCCGCGGTAATGCGGTCACCGTGACTCGCCCACACCTGCTGCACCGGATCCAAGCCTTGAAACAGGACGCCGGGCGACGAGATCTCGATCTCAGCGCGGCCGTATTCTCGTGCGCTCGCAGCTTCCACGGCGCCACCGAGATGGTGGGCGATCAAATACATGCCGTAGCAAATGCCGAGCACGGGAATCCCGAGGGCAAAGATGTCGGGTGAGATCATCGGCGCGTCGTCGTCATAGACGCTGTCCGGGCCACCGGACAGTATGATGCCAACGGGCTTGAGCGCGGCGATCGCATCGGCCGACATGGTGTGGGGATGGATCTCACAATAGACCCGGTTTTCCCGCACACTGCGCGCAATGAGTTGCGTGAACTGGCTACCGAAATCGAGAATCAGGATGGTCTGGTGGCTGGACATCGCGCAGACCTACCAAATTCTGCGCCCGCGAGCAACCGTCTCGTCCAGCGCAGGCCCCACGATCGACGCCGCCACGCTACAACTCAGCTTCAGCCTTGAGCTCTCGGGTCATGAGATCTTCGATCGCGGCCCGAGGCGACTTGCCGCCGTAGAGCACTTCCACCACCTGCTCGGTGATCGGCATTTCCACCCGCGCACGCGCCGCCAAACGCGCAATTGCCTGGGAGTTGCGGACGCCTTCGGCGACCATCGAGGTCGATCCAGAGATTTCCTCGAGCGTCTTGCCTTGAGCCAGCTGTACGCCGAGTTGCCGGTTGCGCGACAAACCACCCGTGCAGGTCAACACCAGATCGCCCATGCCAGCGAGGCCCGCCATGGTGCGCTGTCGGCCACCGCAGGCAATGGTAAGCCGGGTGATCTCGTGCAAGCCTCGGGTCAGCAGCACGGCGGTCGTATTGGAGCCCAACTCGAGACCAGCCACCACCCCGGCCGCGATCGCGACGACATTCTTGGCGGTGCCACCGATCTCGACACCTACGACATCCGTGGTCGAGTACAGTCGGAAAGATGGTGCAGCGAGGGTGTCGCGCAGCCGCTCCGACAGCGCGGCATCCTCCGACGCAATCACCGCCGCCGTGGGCGCACCCGCTGCAAGCTCGACGGCAAAACTCGGTCCAGCCAACGCCGCGAATTGGACCTCTCGATCCGCGGCCACCGCTTCTTCGAATGTGACCTCGCTGATCCGCGCCATTGTTTCGGTTTCGATGCCCTTGATTCCCGAGACGATAATGGGTACGCGATCGGCTGGCAGCTGCGCGAGAAAGCGGCGCAGGACCGCGCGGTAGCCGTGCGACGGAACCACCGCCAGGATGGCGTCGCAGTCATTCAACGCGGCCAAGTCCGAGGTGGCTTCCAAGCTCGGCGGCAACACCACCCCCGGCAGGTAGGCCTCGTTCGCCCGTGTGCGCTCCATGTGTGACGCCAACTCGGGATTGCGGGCCCAGAGAACGACCCGGTGGTCGCCCCAAGCCTGGTGGACCCCAACCGCGGTGCCGAACGATCCACTTCCCAGCACACCGATCTTCTGCATGGTTGCCCCTTTCTCCTGTGCTACCGCGGGTCGCCCAAGCGCCACTCGGTGCCGGACCAAATTCGTCGAATGTTGCTTCGATGGAGCCAAACAATCAGCAGCGTCACCACGGTCGTGGCGGTGATCGCGGCGGTGCCGGGATCCGCCATCCAACCCAGTTGCGCCAAGGTCACGGCCGCGAGAGGACAAGACGTCACGGCGCCGATCGAGCCCAACGCAACGTAGCGCGTGGCCACCACCACGAGTCCAAACACCACGACCGCCACCAAGGCCGCCAAGGGCATCAGGGTGCCAACGGCACCCGCGGCGGTCGCCACGCCCTTGCCGCCGCGGAACCCGTGAAAGATCGGAAACATGTGCCCCATCACCACCGCGATCGTTACAGCACCGACTACCAAGGGAACCGCGCCCCGGTGTTGCGCGACCAGGACAGCCAGAATCCCCTTGCCGACATCACCGGCAAAGACCACCAGGGCCGGCGCGAGCCCGGCCACGCGCAAGACGTTGGTTGCTCCGGCATTGCCGCTCCCCATCGAGCGGACGTCGCGTCCGAGCTGGTGCTTGACTGCCCAGTAGCTGAAGGAGATGCTGCCCAACAGGTAGGCGCCAGAGATCAAGGCGAAGTCGCTCGTCTGCATCGTTCCTCAGCCTTCCCATGCCAGCAGGCGATCAGCGGCACCGGCCGGCTCCAACGCCGTTAGGTGACGTCGCAGAAGATCGAGGGCCTGGGCGACGCTCTGCTCGCGCACCAATTCCCGGTCCCCTGCCAGAAATGCCCGTTCCACGATGACACCCTTGCTCTCGACGCAATCGCCAGCCAAGGCCAGGAACACCGTTCCGACCGGCTTGTCCTCGGTTCCTCCGCCGGGGCCGGCAATACCTGTGATGCCAATCCCGAAGTCACTTCCCAATCGCTTCCGAACCCCGAGTGCCATGGCTTCGGCCACCGGTGCGCTAACCGCGCCGTGGGTCACCATGAGCTCGTTGGGCACGCCCAACAAGGCTTCCTTGAGCTCATTGCTGTAGGTCACGACGCCCCCCTGATAGAAGGCACTGCTGCCCGCAACGCTGGTCAAACAGCCGCCCAGCAAACCGCCCGTGCAGGACTCGGCCGTGGTCACCGTCTTGGCGGCACGGCGCAACAGCCAGCCAACCACAGTCCCGAGCGTGGCATCAGGCTTTTCCGAAAAAACCGCGCGCCCTAGGGCGGCGCGCAAGGCTTCCGTGAGCGGCGGAAGATCCGCAACCTTCTCGGGCAGGGCCACCACCGTTACTTCGCCGGGTCGCGCCAACAAACCGATGGCCCCGTTGCCGAACCGCTCATACAGCGGCAAGATCCGTTGCTCGATTTCCGACTCGGGTAAGCCGGTGGTCTTGAAAGTATGGCGCGGACGAGGCCCACCGCCGCCGCGCTCGGCAACGGCTTGGGCCAACCACGGCGACACATGATCTTCCAGCATCCCCTCGAGCTCGCGCGGTGGTCCTGGGAGCAGGAAGAGCGTCGTGCCGTCATGCACCAAACGTTGCCCAGGCGCCGAACCGCGACCGTTCGGCAGCACTTCAGCGCCGGCCAAAACCTGCGCCTGCCGTCGGTTGACGGCTGCCATCGGCCGGCCACGGGCCGCGTACCGCGCTTCGAGTTCACAGACCAAAGCCGACTGTTCTTCCAGCTTCAAACCGAAGGCGCGAGCGACCCCAGCGCGTGTGCAGTCATCGGTTGTCGGCCCTAAGCCACCGGTGACCACCAGTAGCTCGACGCCGCGGGTGAGGTCGGTAATCGCCGCTGCGATGGTGGCCTCGTCGTCACCGACGACGGCTTTGCGCAACAACTCGATACCCTGGCGTTCGAGGGACGCCGTGATCAACAAGCTGTTGGTGTCCAGACGCTCGGTACCCAGGAGCTCCGAGCCAATCGCGAGGATCGCCGCTCTCATTGGTAGGCCTCAGGCGCAGTTTCCATAATGAAACGGGCCTGTTTCCTGAGGCCCCCTTTCCAACCGTGCGTGCGGATTCCCCGCACACGGCTGACCGATGGTGTTCTCGAGTCGCATACGCAGCCTCGAGCCACTTGCGCAAGAGCTTCAGCACGCGACGATCCGAGATCCAGCTCCGAAGGCGCGTCCGTGGCCTTCACCGCGACATGACCGGACGTGGTGAATAGTGCGGGCTAGGACAACTTTCAGGACACACCATGGCCCGAGCGTACACGAAGTGGGCGAGCACCTACACCCGGCTCCCAACATATTCCAGATACCTCCCAGAGGGTGTCAAGAGGACTTCCGATGCCGACCAGCGATCTCATGGGCTCGACGGCGGCCATCCCGGCCACCGAACCACAACAAGGGAGCCTCGAGATGGCAAACCGAGATAGCCGCAACCCACACCACCAGCCCTACAACAATCGTCCCCGCAATCGTCGCATCGCCGCGATCGCACTGATCCTGATCGTGGCCATGGCCAGCGCGACGGCCGCCCAGAAGCGCCAGCGGCCGCTCACCCTGGACGAGGAGTACCTCGCCATTGATCGGGCGTTCCCCGGTTTCGGTGGTCTTTTCTACGACGCCAATGACGAGGCCAATATTTACCTCACCGACCTGTCCCGGCGTGACGCCTTGCGCGGGCTTGCGGATGGCAACGTCAAATTCCTAGCCGCCCGCTACACCTTCAGCCAGCTCTACGAATGGCGCGCGCGCCTGCTTCACGTGCTGGCAGAGCCTGGCGTCGTCTTTCTCGATATCGACGAGCGGCGAAACCGCATCAACGTCGGAGTCGAGGCCTGGCGCGCGGCCAAGGGTCCCGAAGCGGTTCACGCGCTGGCGTCGCAGTACGACGTCCCGGCGGCCGCGATCTTGCTAACGGCCACTGAGCCCATCGTGCCGGAGGTCGCATTTGGCAGCAACCTGCGCGACGAGCTGAGCCCAACGCCCGGCGGCATGCAGATCTACTCGGACGGGGGCAGCGGTAGCGCCTTCTACTGCACCATGGGATTCGTCGCCCATCGAGAGGGCAAGTGGGGTTTCGTCACCAATTCCCATTGCACCAACTCTCAGGGAGGTGTTGACGGAACCCACTACCAGCAACCCGGGTCATCGGGTCAGCCATTCGGCACCGAAACGGTGGATCCCGCGTATCGAGGGGACATCGAGGTCTATTGGGGCTGGTGGACTGGAGTTGCGAGCTGCGCAAGCCAAGGCTTTACCTGTAGGTATAGTGACAGCGCATTCATCGAACTCACAAGCTTCTCACAGGGGGACTTCGGCCAGATCGCCAAGCCAGTGTGCAAAAACTGCAACGGGAACCTCGACATCGATGACGGTGGTCAGGCCCGCTTTACCATCTCCAAAACCGGCGGCGTGCCCGTCGGCAAGACGGTACACAAGGTGGGCCGGACCACCGGCTGGACCAGTGCCAAAGTCCTCACCACCTGTATCGACATTTCGAAATCGAACAACCGTTTGGTCCTCTGTCAGAACCAGGTCGAGAACTTCACCGAATCAGGAGACAGCGGTTCGCCGGTCTTCAAGAAAAGAGACGACGGTACGGTGAAGCTCGTCGGCATTCACTGGGGCAAGAGCAGCGGAACGTCTGTCTACAGCCCCTTCGACCAAATCGAGCTGGATTTGGGCAGCCTCGGGGTAATGCCGTAAAAGGCGCTCTCCAAAGTAGGCGTAGGTCGGCCGGCTCGAGGTGTCGGCCGGCCCCAGCGCCGAACCGATCAGTTCCAACGCGTTCAATCAGCGCGGCGCACCGGATTGCCAACCGCGACAAGACTTGCACTACGAGCCTGGGACCACTTTCAGGACACACCATGGCTGAACCATCGCGGTAATGGTGATCCGAAGCCGTGGGCACGCTACCGACTGCCCGTTTGTTGACAGGCCGGGGAACGCTTCATAGGATCGTGCCATGCGTACATCCATCCCCTTTGCAATTGCCGCTTGCAGCCTCACCCTCGCTACGATGGCTGCCATTCCTGCAAGCGGCGTTTCGCCCGCCTTGCAGGCCAACGGTGTCCAAGGTCAGCTCGTGGCAGTGGCGACACCAAAAGGCTGGGTCGTGGAAGGGCCGGGCGTCCAACAAACGCTCCCGACCAAGTCTGACATCGAGGTAACTGCTTTTGTGAGCCAAGGCGATCGGTGGTTTGCCGCCGGTACAACTGTCGACGAAGCCGGGCGTCCACGCATGGTCAGCTTCGAAGGTAGTGGCGCCGGGGTTCGCTCATTGACGTCACCCAACGTCACCGGCGCCCATTTGGCCCTTCCCAGACTCACCACGACCACCGACGGGTTGGGCGTTCTGGCGTGGCTCGAAGGTGAATCCCGCGAAACGATGGCGGTACGCGCCGCTGTTTGGGGTGCCGATGGGTGGTCG
The DNA here is from genome assembly GCA_965250305.1 of Candidatus Multivoradales bacterium. Lineage (GTDB taxonomy): Bacteria > Acidobacteriota > Thermoanaerobaculia > Multivoradales > J023 > J023. The sequence goes on from CBDFNS010000022.1 coordinate 221,501, forward strand.
AACGCGATCGAGGTTGCGCCCGCCGGCGGTAGTCAGCTTGCGCTCGCCGCAACCGGTCTGGCTGATGGCAGTGCCCTGCTTGCCTGGTCTTGGTTCGATGGCAATGACGACGAGGTGGTGTGGAGCCGGTACAACGGGACCCGCTGGAGCCCGCGCCGACGCACAGCGGACGACAACAACGTCCCCGACATCACGCCCAATGTGTTGAAGCGTCCCGATGGCGCCTGGCTGGTCTGGAGTCGATACGACGGCAACGACTATCGGGTCAATATGGCCCAGCTCACCAGTGGCGCTTGGACTCCGGCAAAGGTCATCGGCGGTGCTGGATCACTGTTTCCCAGCCTGATCGACAGCAATGGATCGGCGCTCATGGTCTACGCAACGGCGGTACCCCGGACCTGGTCGGTCATGGAACTGGGCACCGACGGCGCGCCCGGGCGCCGTGCTTCCGTCGAACGGACTACCAAAGAGCGACCGATTGTCACCCCGCGCGACGAAGACCAAATCGATCTCCACTGGCATGGCTTGGAGAAATCCCGAACGTCAACCGTCCGCTGGCGATCCGCGACGGAAGAGTAGCCCCTCTAGGTCACTAGCCCCAAAACCAGCGCATCTTGAAGGCGATCTACACAAATCTCTTGGGCTCAATCACTTCCGAAAATGCTCAACGAACCTTCGGGTGCGCCTGCGCTTTTCGTAAGCACTTGAGCCTCAAGATCTTCGCGCATCTCATCCTTCGTATGCGCTTGTTTTAGGACTAGCACCACCAACATCTTTACAGATGAGCCAGATGTTGAGCGGGACGTCCGGGTCCTGCGGTTTGCGGCGGCACCGCGATGCTCTTGCGGCCGGACCTGTGCCGGCCGTCTTCATGGCAAGAGACGGACGGCCGCCAGGGGCGACGGCCGCTACAAGAACGGTCTCGACAGGCTCGTCGGTCTGAGGTGGAGCCTCGCTAGTCGCTCTACGCAGGTTTGGCGACGGTTAGGAACGGGTGTCGGCGATCGAAACGGAGGATTGCCTGCCCCAGACTGTGATGGGGAGAGGGCCGTACCGAAAGCCGACAACCCGAGCAGCCGAGATAAACTCGACTGCCCGCCATCAACGTCCGCACGGCGCATGAAACGGATCAGTTCTTGGTGGCCTCGAAGCGCTCGACCGTGAATGAGACCCATGGTGAGCGGATTTCGGCCTGCTCGTCGAGCACCCGAACACGAAACGGGCTGTAGGCCGCAAGATCGTTCCAAAACCCCTGGGGTACCGGCCCAAAGATGACACCTCGCTGGTCGAGCGGGAACAAGCCGGAGACATCGGCTACCACCCCGACACCGCCTTCGAGCCGGTATTCCAACCAGTAAGAACCGGATTCGTCGGCACCCTCCCAGGCCAGCGCCAGCTGCCCTTGGCCGTCTTGCCAGCGTACGGTGGCACCATCCGTTGGCGTCGTGACGGCCAAACGCTCGCCATAGGTTTCGATCACAGCTTCGGTCGGCGGCGTCCGCCTTGGCTTTTGAGTGAGCAGGGCAAGGCGTTGTTTCGCCTGTGCTGCCTGCCATGTTTCGAGGGCTGCTGTCATGGGCCCCGGGTCACCACATGCGTCGCGTGGTTCGCTCGGGGTCGCCGGAAAGACGCGATCCTGATCGCGCTGACCGGGGACCACGGTCTTGGAGACGATGCATCGTCCGTCGCTCACCCCTTGTAGACGCTCGCCGCGCCGATCCTGTGGGGTCAGATTACCACCGGGCGACGAGTCGAAGAATGCGAAAGTACGCGGCTGGGAGCGCGGTGGCCAACGACGCTCGAGCGCGAGGCCGGGCAAGACCTGACCGTCGACGGGCGACGGTACGGACCGCCCCAACAACTTCAGAACCGACGGCAAAATATCAACCTGTTGGACCAGCTCGTCCTGCACCTGCCCGGCCGGCACGCCGGGCCCGCTGACAATCAAGGGAATGTGCAGGATCTCCGGCCACAGGTGGGCCTCCACCGCGGTCGACGCGTGGCCGACCCACCCATGATCGAGCAATTCCTCACCATGATCCGCGACGAACACCACCAGGGTCGACTCACGCCGGCCGTGTTTGTCGAGCGCAGCGAGGATCACCCCGAGTGTTCGATCGAGAATCCGCACATCGCGGTCGTAAAGTCGCCTCAAACGGGCCGGGTCCCGTGGCCGAAACCGAACGCTGCCCACCGGCACCGTGGCGTCGAGCTGGGCTTTCTCCAAACCGCCCGATCCTTGCATCCGAACCTCGGTGGCGCGATAACCCGTGGCGCCGTAGGGCAGGTGCGCCTCGAGCAGATGAACCCAGGCGAAAAACGGCTCCTCCGACGGTCGACGGCCCAGCCAAGCACGAAAGCTCTTGGCGACGGTGTCGTGGGTCAAGCCGCGAATCGCCCTGCCCAGACCGAGGTTGCGAAAGTAGGAGATCTGGGAGAAAAACGAGAAGTTGCCCAGAGCATAGTCATCGCCGCCCAAGATGCGGGACAGCGTGGGCAAGTCAGGCGGTGTGGTGTCGTCACGGTAGACCACGCCATGGCTCGGTGGATACAACCCAGTGAAAACCGACACCATCGACGGCGCGGTCCATGGACTGGTGGCCCAGGCATTGGCGTACCGCGTTCCTGATTCAGCCAGCGCACTGAGATGCGGCATGGGTGGCGCGTTGCTTGGATTCCAGGGCGGCAACCGGTCGACCCGCAGCGAGTCGGCCGAAATGAGCAGCACGGAGTGACGCAACGGCGGGGGTTTGGCACAGCCAACCGAGATCGCCAACAGCAGCAGAACAAGAATGCGGTACATCGCGCGACATTGTACGAGTAGATGCAGCGCGAACGCGTAATGGTCACGTAAACACGCGGGAACAACTTGCGCCTTGACAGGCACGTTCAATTCAGAAACAATCCATCCGGATGGACGGATGATCCGTTCGCCCGGATCAATAAGAAAACGATCACATGAGCACCAACGGCCTACCAATTCTCGACCACGCCGCCACGCTGGCCGATCTGACACGGTGTCGCATCTTGCGGGTGTTGGGTCGTCAGGAATTGACCGTGGGCGAATTGTGCTCGGTGCTGCAGTTGCCGCAATCGACGGTCAGCCGTCACCTCAAGATCTTGAGCGACGGTGGTTGGCTTCGAGCCCGCAAGGAAGGTACGCGCAATCTCTATCAGCTGCTTCCCGACCGCCTGAGCGATGGTGCGCGTCGATTGTGGCGTTTGATCCGAGAGCAAATGGTGGGCACCGCGTCGGACGCCCAAGATGCCCAACGGCTCGAAGACGTGCTGCTTCGTCGTCGCAGCCGCTCCCAGGCCTTCTTCTCTTCCGCTGCCGATCGCTGGGATCAGCTGCGTGGGGAGCTCTTTGGTCCACGATTCGATCTCGTCGCGTTGCTCGGTCTGCTCGACCGCCGCTGGCACGTTGGCGATTTGGCGTGTGGCACGGGCCACGTGGCCGCGGCGCTGGCGCCGTTCGTACGCACCGTGTTGGCCATCGACAGCTCCCCCGCCATGTTGACCGCCGCGCGCGCACGGCTCGAGACCCATGAGCATGTGCGGGTGCTCGAGGGAGAGCTCGAAGCCCTGCCGATCGACGATCAAACCCTGGATATCGCCACGCTTTTCTTGGCGCTTCACCACGTGCCCGATCTCGGACGCGCCCTTCTCGAAGCCCGGCGGGTCCTGCGGCCCGGAGGCCGCTTGCTGGTCGTCGACATGATGCCGCACGACCGGGAAGCCTACCGGGAAGAGATGGGGCACGTTTGGCTTGGTTTCTCGGCCGACGAGATGCAACGACTCCTCTCGGCCGCAGGTTTTGACGAGGCGCGCTACCACCCACTGCCGACCGAGGCCGACAGCAAAGGCCCGGCGCTGTTTGTCGCCGTCGCCGAGACGCCACAGCCCGCAACGATTGGAACCACGTCCAACCGGCTTGCCCAATCTTCGTCCCCAGACTCCGACCGCGCGACCTCTCGCAATCTCGCTCATTCTTTCGAACAGGAGCTTTCAACATGACCGTAGCTGTCGCCACCGACCTCCATCCTTACGCGGCCGCCCTCGAAGCGGACCGGGTTCCGTTCAAAGTCGCCGACCTCAGCCTCGCCACCCTCGGTCGCAAGGAGATCACGCTCGCCGAGCACGAGATGCCGGGCCTGATGGCGGTTCGCGCCAAGCACGGCGCCGACAAACCACTCGCCGGCTCGAAGGTCATGGGCAGCCTCCACATGACCGTTCAGACCGCCGTGTTGATCGAAACGCTCGTCGACCTTGGCGCAGACGTACGTTGGGTGTCCTGTAACATCTTCTCGACCCAAGACTCCGCCGCGGCGGCCATTGCCGTGGGCCGTCCCGAAACGGGTGGCACCATCGAGGAGCCCAGCGGTGTCCCAGTCTTCGCGTGGAAGGGCGAGACCCTCGATGAATATTGGTGGTGCACCAACGAGGCCCTGATGTGGCCCGACGGCAGCGGCCCGGACTTGATTGTCGACGACGGTGGTGACGCGACGCTGCTGATTCACAAAGGCGTCGAGTACGAAAAAGCGGGTGCGGTGCCCGCGTTTGACGCGAGCACCGAGGCAGAGGAATGGGGTTGCATTCTCGACCTGTTACGCAAGGAGTTGGTCGCCAACCCAGGCCGTTGGGCGCGGGTTGCCGAAGGTATGATCGGTGTCAGCGAAGAAACCACCACCGGTGTCCACCGGTTGGTGCAGATGCAGGATGAAGGGACCCTCCTCTTCCCCGCCATCAACGTCAACGACTCGGTGACCAAGAGTAAGTTCGACAACGTCTACGGTTGCCGCCACTCGCTGATCGACGGTCTCAACCGTGCCACCGACGTCATGCTCAGCGCCAAAGTCGCGGTGGTCTTCGGTTACGGCGATGTCGGCAAGGGCTGCGCCCAAGCGCTCAAGGGCCAAGGTTGCCGTGTAATCATCACGGAAATCGATCCCATCTGTGCGTTGCAGGCCGCCATGGAAGGCTACCAAGTCACCACCATCGACGAGGTGGTCGAGACCGCGGATATCTTCATCACCACCACCGGCAACAAAGACATCATCACCGCCGCACACATGGCGAAGATGAAGGACAAGGCGATCATCGGCAACATCGGCCATTTCGACAATGAGATCGACATGGCTGGCCTCAAGAAGCTGCCTGGCGTCGAGCGGAACGAAATCAAGCCGCAGTACGACGAGTGGCGCTTTGCCGATGGCCGTAGCCTCCTGGTACTCGCCGAAGGCCGCTTGCTCAACCTCGGTTGCGCCACCGGCCACCCGAGCTTTGTGATGTCCGCCTCCTTCACCAACCAGGTGCTCGCGCAGCTCGAGCTCAAGAAGAACGCCGCCATCTATGAGAACAAGGTCTACATCTTGCCCAAGCAACTCGACGAGGAGGTGGCCCGCCTGCACCTCGCCAAGCTCGGCGTCAAGCTAACCACGCTTTCCGACGAACAGAGTCAGTACCTCGGCATTCCGGTCGAAGGTCCATACAAGCCCGAGCACTACCGCTACTAGGACTAGGTTCCTCGGACCGTTCGCAGTGGAGGGCCGCGATCATGGGGATCGTGGCTCTCTTCGTGTATGCCTCCTAACCTCGGGAACTCAGGGTGAGCAGAAGACAATCCATCATCCACGTTGCCCTGGTCGTTCGCGACTATGACGAAGCCATCGCCTTTTACACCGGCAAGCTCGGCTTTACTCTGGTCGAGGACACCCACCAGCCGGAGCAAGACAAGCGTTGGGTGGTGGTCGCACCACCAGGTTCAACCGGTACAACCTTGCTCCTGGCCAAGGCCTCGAACACCGAGCAAAAGCCGTTCGTGGGACGCCAGACCGGTGGCCGGGTGTTTCTCTTTCTCAATACCGACGACTTCTGGCGCGACTACAACGAGATGGTCGCGAACGGCATTCACTTCATTCGCGAGCCCAAGGAGGCTCCATATGGCACCGTCGCCGTGTTCGAGGACCTCTACGGCAACTTGTGGGATCTGCTCGAGCTGAGCCAAGGGTAACCGCGGTTTTCGGCATTGCCACGAGCCACAGTACGGATTGGTAGGCCGAGCGAGCGCCCGGATTTCGTCGGTTATGCGAACGCCAGCACCACGGTGGTGGTGTTGTGGAAACCCGATAGATCGCCGGCCTCGAGTGCGATCTCGCCATAGGTCTCGAAGCCGGCGATCGGCACGCCCCCTAGGGCCTCGGACATGGTCTGTACCGCCACCGCGAACTCGTCCCCCAGGATGAGCTTGCGACAGATGCAGTCGAAGACCAGCGCTCCGGCGATCGGAGCACCCCCCACCTGAGCCGCGGCCTGCCGAGCCGCGGCCCGGGCACTGTTGATCTGATCGTCGTGACTGCTCTCAGTGAATCGAATCACCGCCCCTTCCGGCAGACCACAAGCGAAGTGGATCGCGCCGTCCGCCGACACGGACAGCGGCGCACGAATCTTCCAAGCATCTCCCGCCTCGAGCGCAGCCTCGTAGCGAAGCAAGACCGCCCCGGCGTCGTCCAACTCAATGGTGTCGAGGTCGACGCCCTGTTCGGCCGCCATCGACCTAGTGGCGTCGCGCCAGACCTCCCAGGCCGGGCGGCCATCGAGCTCATAGACAACATTTCCTTCGGACCGGGTCACGGTCACCGGCTCGGTAAATGGGCAATGCCCATGAGCAACACCCAAGCCGATTGGCCGGCGACTGTGGACGGTTGCGATGACCACACCGTCAGAGACCACCTGATCGCCCAGCGCCACTTGGGTCGACTTCATTTGTAGGTCGTCGCCTGCCGCACCGCCAGCCAGGCGGAAACCGGATCCGAGCGCCACCGCGGCCGCGAGGACAGTCTCCTCACCGCGGCCCGCCAACGCGTCGACCAAGAGAATCGCACACCGATGGCGGTATCCCGCGCGTTCGGTCTCGATTCCCTCGAGTGCATTCCATACCGCCGACGCAGGATTGTCCTGCAGATTGGTTCCAAGACCAGCCTGAACGATCACGTCGCCACCGAGCGCGAAGTACACGACACTGTGCTGAACATCACCACACTCGGTTAACTCACCCGCAGTAGAACAGCCCATCACCTCGCTGGTAGGGAAGCGAGCCGCAACCGACGCATTCAAGGCCTCGAGATCGTAGAAGGGCGCCCCGAAAAAAACAATGAGCGCTGGCGGCAGTTCAGCAAGCGTAAACGAAATATCGTCAATGATTTGCCGCGTCACATTCTCTTGATCTCCATGCACGGAACCCGTTGCAATCTGGTTAGATTGGTACATTCACCCTCCCATTCAAGTCGCCCAATATGTGATCGCGAGACCGGCCAGCCATCGCCAAGCGATTGCCAACTATAGCGCGATCAAACTGAGGGGGAAAACACTATTTTCTCTGCCAGCAACGACATGCAAATCCTGCCATATGGCAACACCAATCATTCTCTTGACCTTCCAAGGATGTTCGGTAGTGGGTCAGTTTGAGGATGGGCACGCACCGGCAAACCGCGGGGACAACTTCAGCACAGGCGCGAGCCAACTCTTGAGAGTACAGGCGGGCTCGGCCCCGCCCGACCCGGGATGGCGCAAGGGCCTCCCCTACATGAACTTAGCCTCTATCAATCGTTGTTGGCAGTTCGAACGGGATATCATTCGAAGGTGAGCGAGGCCCCCACCGCGTCGACAGCAGGCGAACTCGTCCCGACCTCGAACGGCACAGCGTTCGACGATCGGCGTCTGGTTTTCTATGCCCTACTCACTGGCCTTTGCCCGCTGATCCCAGCGCCCTTCGTCGACGATTGGGCACGCGACCGCCTTCGCCGTCGCCTGGTTGATGAGTTGGCAATCGAGCTTGGCCCGGTCCTGACTCAGGACGAGCGCAACCACCTCGCTTGCGGACCGAGCCAGACGCTCACGGGTTGTCTACAAGGTTGCGCTACCGGTGCACCGTTCAAGATCGCCTTCTATGTGATCAGCAAGCTCTTCCGAAGCACCTTCCGAAAGATCTTCATCTTTCTCGCGATCAAAGACGCTGCCGACACCTTCTCGCGAACGCTTCACGAGGGCCATCTTTTACGCCATGTGGTCGAGAACAGGGTGGTCGAGAGCAGGGTGATCGAGAGCAGGGTGGTCGAGAACAGGCTGATCGACGGCAAACCGGAACGTGTCGCCACCATCCGCTCGGCGCTGGTTGGCGCCTGTGACGCGGTCGATACCCGCTCTGTACGTCACGTGGCGCGTGGCGTCATGGGCTCGGGACGCGCCGTCTTGAAAAAGGCAGCCCGTCTGTTGGGTGGTAGCCGTGTTGCACGCCGTCGTGGCGGCTCCGGTGACGGTGAGACACTGGACCGTGAGGAAGCGCTGCTCGGCGATCTGGTTGACGACCTGACGCAGGAGCTCGATCGCACCCTTGCAGCCAACCCAAACTACTGGTCGAATCTTCGCCGCGAGTTCGACCGCCGCCTGGCCAACCCGTCCGAAGTCGCGCCGCCCGTTTCGTCCTCGGATTCACTGTCCTCTTGACAGCGAAAAAGATTGCAGTAAAATCGCACGAATTCGGAGGCTTTTGTTCCGGGCAGGTCTTGTGCGCTTGATGTTTTCCTTCAACTCGCTAATCGAACCTCTCGAAATTTGAAACATCACACGATCATCCTCGTTCCCCACGCCCGTGCCAAATTCCGCAAATGGCGGATCACCACCCTCCAAGCGAGCCTCTTCATTGGCTCCTTGGCGCTGGTAACCATTGGTGGCTTGATCGCCACGGTCTCGTATTTCACCACTTCGATCGACCGGCAGCAGCTGCAAAGTATCGAAGAGGAAAACGGCCAACTGCGCGAAATCAATAGTGGTTTCGAAGGCAGCATCCGCGAGCTCGAAGCGCAGATCGCCACCTACCAAGACCGAATCCATGAGCTCGCGATCGTCGCGGGCCTTTCGGTCTTGCCACAAAGCGGCGAGATCGGCATTGGCGGTCTCGCGCCCGCAGTGTCCGGCAGCCCGCTCGACGAAGGCATCGAAACACTGCGTTCGAGACTCGATGGCATGGGCCAAGATGTCGACGCGCTCCAGAACAAACTCGAAGAACGTACACTGCGCATGGCGTCAACACCCGCGATCACCCCAGTCAAGGGTCTGATCAGCAGCGCCTACGGCTACCGTCGCGACCCGTTCACCAGCCACCGGGCCTTTCACAATGGCCTCGATATCATCGCGCCTCGCGGGCGTGAAGTTCGCGCGAGTGGTGACGGCATCATTACCCGCTCCGGCAGCATGGGTGCCTTGGGCATCGCCGTATACGTGTCCCATGGCTACGGCGTGACAACCCGCTATGGCCACCTGTCGCGGCTCGCGGTTGAAGCCGGCCAGAAAGTACGCCGAGGGGATGTCGTTGGCTACATCGGGAAGACGGGCCGCTCCTCCGGTTACCATCTGCACTACGAAGTGCGGGTGAACGGAAAGCCCCAGAATCCGCGCGCTTACATCCTCGACAGTATTCGTCAATAGACAATAGACAATAGACAATAGACAATAGACTGATCCGGGCGTCACGAGGCGCCCGCGATACTGCGGGATAGACCGCCCTGTTCCAAGCCGGGGCGTCCTGCGCCGGGACCTGACTCTGGTATGCTGCGCGGCGCTCGACGGCCGCAGGGCCGACCTGCGCAAGAGCCAATTCAACTCGGTATGACCTTGCGAGCGTACGGGAATCCCGATTCCGCTCGTCCAACACCGATGCACATCGAAACAGAGCCAGACTCTCCGGTGAGCGGCTCTCAGCGAATCATCGCGCCCCGACGCAGAGCACGACCGAATGATCAATTCCATTCTAGCCAAAATCTTCGGCACCAAGCACGCGCGCGACGTCAAGCGCATGCAGCCGCTCATTTCCGAAATCAATGCCTACGAGCCAGAGGTTCAGGGCCTAAGCGACGAGCAGTTGCGCGCGCAAACCGAGGTTCTCCGGAAACGCTTGCAGGAAGGCGAGAGCCTGGACGACCTGATGGTTCAGGCGTTCGCGACTGTCCGTGAGGCAGCGGTTCGCACCCTCGGCATGCGTCACTACGATGCGCAGCTGATGGGTGGCCTTGTGCTGCACCAAGGCCAGATCGCGGAGATGAAAACGGGAGAAGGTAAGACCTTGATGTCGACCTTGCCCGTGTACCTCAACGCCCTGGCCGGACGCGGTGTCCACGTGGTGACGGTGAACGATTACCTCGCCCAGCGCGATGCCGATTGGATGGCCCCCGTCTTTAAGGCCCTGGGCATTTCTGTCGGTGTCATCCAAACCGATATGCCGAGCGACGTGCGACAGCAAGCCTACGCCGCTGACATCACCTACGGCACCAACAACGAGTTCGGTTTCGACTACCTGCGCGACAACATGAAATTCGAGTTCGTGCAGATGGCCCAGCGAGGCCATGCGTTTGCCATCGTCGACGAGGTTGACTCCATCCTGATCGACGAAGCACGAACGCCGTTGATCATCAGCGGCCCGTCGGAGGAGTCAACCGATCGGTACTACCACGTCGATCGCATCATTCCCCGTATGGAGCGCGGCGAAGAGCACGAGGACGAGAACGGCAACAAGTACACGACTGGCGACTTCTTGGTCGACGAAAAGGCCTCGACGGTGTCCCTCACCGATGAGGGGGTCGCCCGGGCAGAAAAGCTGCTCCAGATCAGCAACCTCTACGATCTCGAGAACATGGAGCTGCAGCACGGCATCAACCAGGGTCTTCGTGCCCACCAACTGTACAAGAAGGACGTTCACTACCTGTTGCGTGACGGCGCCGACGGTCAGCCGGAGGTGGTCATCGTCGATGAGTTCACCGGCCGCATGATGCCAGGCCGGCGTTGGTCGGACGGGTTGCACCAAGCGGTGGAAGCCAAGGAAGGCGTGAAGATCCGGAGCGAGAGCCAGACTTTTGCCACGATCACGTTCCAGAACTACTTCCGGATGTACGACAAGCTCGCGGGCATGACGGGAACGGCGGAGACCGAAGAAACCGAGTTCGGCGAAATCTACCAACTCGAAGTCGCCGTGATCCCGACCAACCGCCCGATGGTCCGCAAAGACCACCCTGACGTGGTCTTCCGCACGGCCCCCGAGAAATGGAACGAAGTGGTCGAAGAAATCCGCGATTGCCATGAGCGCGGGCAACCGACCCTGGTCGGCACCATCTCGATCGAAAGCAGTGAAATGCTCTCGAAGCGACTCAAGCGGGCTCGCGTTCCCCATGTGGTGCTCAACGCCAAGTATCACCAACGGGAAGCGGCCATCGTTGCTCAGGCCGGCCGCAAGGGTTCCGTCACGATCGCTACCAACATGGCAGGCCGTGGTACCGACATCGTCCTCGGCGGTAACGCCGAAGGGATGGCGCGCGCGGAAGCGGACCCGGACACCGAGCCGGACGCCTTTGCCGAGTCCATGGATCGGTACCGCTCCGTATGCGCCCAAGAACGAGAGGAGGTGCTCGCCGCCGGTGGCCTGCACATTCTGGGCACGGAACGGCACGAGTCGCGCCGGATCGACAACCAGCTTCGTGGCCGCTCGGGACGCCAAGGAGACCCTGGCTCCTCGCGCTTCTTCCTCTCACTCGACGACGACCTCATGCGCATCTTTGGGCACACGGAGCGGGTCCAATCCCTGATGGGTCGCCTGGGCATGGAAGACGGCGAAGCGATCGAGCACGGTATGGTGACCAAAGCCATCGAGCGAGCCCAGTCACAGGTCGAGGGCCGCAACTTCGACGTCCGCAAGCACTTGCTCAAGTACGACGACGTGATGAACAAGCAGCGTGAGGCGATCTACGAGTTGCGTCACGAGATTCTCGAAGGCAAAGATTCCACTGCCTACACCCTGCGGCTCGGGAAAGAGATCATCGGAGATTCGATCGAGCGCCACTGCCCCGACGAGGCTGACCCCCGTGATTGGGGCCTGCGCGACTTGAGCTTGGAAATGCGCGCCACTTTTGGTGTCGAACCGCGGTCACCCGAAAGCGATATTCCGGATCTCGAATCACTGGGAATCGAAGAGCTCGACACGCATCTCGTCACCGCCATGGAGGCACGGTACCTCGGCAAGGAGAAGCGCCTGGGTGAAAAGAACATGCGCTCGCTCGAACGCAACATCATGCTGCGGGTCGTCGACAACGCGTGGAAAGAGCACCTACTCGGCCTAGACCATCTCAAGGAAGGCATCAATCTGCGCGCGGTCGGCCAGCGTGACCCGCTGAACGAATACAAGCGCGAAAGCTTCGAGCTCTTCCACCAGATGAAGACCGAAATGGAAGACAAGATCGTCACCGACATCTTCCATTTCGAACCGCCCAGCGAAGAAGAGTACGCGCGCCAACGGCGAGCCATCGAAGACATACGGCAACGCTTTCAACTCTCCGCTCCCGCTAAAACCGCGGACGCGGCCCGCGGCCCCCTACAGGTTCAACGTGCGGTAAAGAAGGTGGGGCGCAACCAGCCTTGCCCTTGTGGTTCCGGCAAGAAGTACAAGAAATGCCACGGTGCCGGGAGCGCCTAAGCCCAACAAACCACTCCACTTCGGCGGTCGGTCAATCCCCTTCCACGGATGATTGAGAACCCACTTTGGGTGGAAGATCAGTGCGCAGAGAATCATGGTCCTATGAGTCCTATGAGGACATTAACCGGGCCCTATATAACCTTTCTTTCGCCGCCCAATCATTGCCTGCTTTCACATAGTCTGTTAGCCTTAGATGGCAATCTGAGAGGAAATCAGGGGGGGGACTGCCTGATTCGATCGGACGCGGTTGGGCCACAGAGCGTGTTGCCTGGAGGTCCATTGACGGTAGCGGCACGCCGTAGGGGGCGGTAGCCGTATTTCAGCCAGAGGAGAAAGGCAATGCAGGTGGTCTGGACGAAAAACGTCTCCCCCATTCTTGCCGCCATGCTGATCGTGAGCTTCGCAGCCTCACCAGCAAGCGGTTCTCGAGGTTCGGCTTCACCGGTTGGGGACGACGCGGCGAAACACATCCTCGCGGAAGATACGCTCGTAAACACCTTTTTGGCGGCCAACAGAGGCGGCAACGCAGGCGACGATGTTCCACCGCCTGTGTCGAACGCGCTTTCGAAGCTCACCGTCCATGGTTTCTTGACCCAGGCCTACGCCGACGCCTCGTTCGCAACCGGTGGCATTTCGACGCCCTCGGTGGACGAGTTCGCTTTGGGCATTCCCGAAGATGGAACGTTCGACTACCGGACCATGGCGATTCAGTTCCGCTATGAGATTTCGCCCAAGGACGTTTTCATCGTTCAACTCAGCAGCCGCAGCCTCGGTGAGAGCCCGATTGGTGATATCGAGGACGACATCGAGCTTGACTGGGCGTTCTACGAGCGCAGGCTCGCCGATAACACGGTGGTCAAGATCGGCCGCATCCAGATCCCCTTCGGCATTTTCAATGAGCTTCGCGACGTAGGTACGTTGCTGCCGTTCTATCGGCCCTCCTATGCCTTCTACAACGAAGGGAGCTTCACCAGCGAAACCGTCGACGGTCTCTTGCTGGCACACACATTCGCCCCACAGGCCAAGTGGACTTTCGACCTCGACGTCTACCTCGGCACCTGGGAGTTGTTCGAATTCGACCCCTTCACGATGGAGGTCAAGGTCGCTCAGATCGAGGATGCGCTCGGCTTCCAGTTGTGGGTTAACACCCCCGTCGACGGCTTGCGTTTTGGCCTCGGCGGCAACCGCCGTGACGTTTCCGGGGGCAATGTTGGTGTGCTCCGTGCGCCTGGCGAAGAAGATGAATTCATCGACCTCCACGCGTCGCTCGACCTCGCCCGAGAGCGATACGTTGTACGCGCCGAGTACCGCCAAATCGACGCCGACCCAGGACTGATCTTCTTCGGAGCAACCTTCGACGCCTGGTACGTTCAGTTAGGCTACCACCCCACCGAAAAGCTCCGCCTCTATGCGCAAATCGAAGGCGTGGACGTTTCCAACGAACGGACAGACTCAGTGAAACCGTTCGGGATTCCCTTCACCCAAGACCTCGACGCCGCCTTTCGTCGCGATACCGGCGTAGCGATCAACTACATCTTCTCGGCCAACATGGTGCTCAAGCTCGAGCACCACTTCAACGTCGAGAACGAGTTCTTTGCCCTGGTTCCGACCTTCACTCCATCAGGCCCAGCGCTGCAACCCATTTACCAGACCGCCAGAGACGGCGAATACTCGATCCTGAGCTTCTCCGTTAGCTTCTGATCGAAGGTTGCGTGCCGCGTCGATTGGTCGGCACGGCACGCGCCTCACCCCACCCAACAAGCAACAGGCCCAGGGTGGGCTCGCACCTGGAAGGGAAATGGGTGACAATCGCGGACGGAAAGTGTATTGCGTATCGAAGCGCAAGCGCTCCCTAGCCGCTCCATGTCAGCCCATAGTCCAACAAGACACAGATCAGTCGCCCTGGTCACCGGAGGAGCCCGCGGTATCGGCGCGGCCTTGGGGGCCTGCCTTGCCGCGCGTCAGACCAGGGTGATTCTAGCCGACGTTGACATTGACAAGGCTCGCGATACCGCCGCCGCCATTGGTCCCAATGCGCGTGCCGTCGCACTCGATGTGACCGATGCAAACGCCTTTGCCGACACCATTGCCGATGTCCTCGACCACGAGGGCCGCTTGGACTTGCTGATCAACAATGCAGGCGTCGCGTGGCTCGGCGAGGTCCGAGACATGACCGCTGAGGACTGGGACGCCGTGTTGGCCGTCAACCTGGGCGGAGTGGTTCACGGTGTGCGAGCAGTCTACCCAGCCATGGTGGAGCAAGGTCATGGTCACATTTGCAACATCGCGTGCGTCGCGGGTCTCACCCCCGTGCCCATGGCCACCGCCTACACCACCGCCAAACATGCCGTGGTTGGGTTCTCGACCTCGCTGCGAGGTGAAGCGGCCGGACATGGTGTCGAGGTTAGCGTGGTCTGCCCAGGCGCCGTCGCGACCAGTCTTTTTCGGCGTACCAGCGCCGTCGGCTTCGACCGTGAGCAGCTCGCCCGAGCCATGCCTTCCGATCGTTGGTTGATCAGTGCCGAGCGTTGCGCGGCCTTGATCCTGCGTGGCATCGACCGCAACCGTGCAGTCATCACCGTCACCAGGCACGCCCGTCTCGCTTGGTTGCTGTACCGGTTGATGCCGGCAACAGCCTTGCGTCTAGGGACACGGTTCGCGCGGGAAGCACGCCAGCGCTTCGGAATCATCAAATGAGGGCCAGCGTGTGAACGGTTGCATCGCGCACGACGAGCCGCTACCCTGCGAGCCCATGCGCGAGCCTCCCACATCCAATGAATCCAAGCCCTTGCCGCGGCCGCAGGCGCCTGAACCCAACGTCATCACGACCTCCGAAGAGCTGGCCCAGCTTTGCGCGATATGGCGCAAGAAGCCAGCGCTGGCGATCGACACCGAATTCGTTCGCGAACGCACGTACTTTCCCGGCCTTGGGTTGGTGCAAGTAGGCGACGGCACCGGAAATCACCTGGTCGATGTGGTTGC
The DNA here is from genome assembly GCA_965250305.1 of Candidatus Multivoradales bacterium. Taxonomy (GTDB): domain Bacteria; phylum Acidobacteriota; class Thermoanaerobaculia; order Multivoradales; family J023; genus J023. Next base: position 237,000 of record CBDFNS010000022.1, read on the forward strand.
GATTGACGATCTCGCACCGCTGGGAGTCGTCTTCCGCGAACCTTCGGTCGTCAAGGTCTTCCACGCGTGTGGCGAAGACCTCGAGACCCTTTTTGATCGCTTCGGCGCGGTACCAACGCCCTTGTTCGACACCCAAGTGGCCGCGGCACTCGCGGGCTATGGGCCGGCCCTCAGCTATCAAGCCTTGACCGCCAAGCTATGTGGCGTCGACATTCCCAAAGACGCGACCCGCACGAATTGGCTTCGCCGTCCGTTGACGGCAGCCCAAATTCGCTATGCCGGACTCGACATCGCTTATCTTCTCCCCATTTTCGAGACCCTCCGTGAGGACCTGGCAAAACGCGAGCGCTTGCCATGGCTGGAAGAAGAGGTCACCCGCTTACAAGATGTCGAGCGATTTCTTCCCGATCCCCACGCCGTTTTCCGCCGCGTCAAGGGCGGCGGCCGCCTTCGTCCTCAACAACTGGCGGTGCTGCGCGCGCTTGCGGCATGGCGAGAAGCCACCGCGCGGCGCCGAGATCAACCCCGAAGTTTTGTGGTGCCGGACGGCGCGTTGCTCCAACTCGCACGAGACCAACCGCAGAGCGAGGACCAGCTGCAGCGGATTACCGACCTCAGCCTACGAGCACGACAGCGCCATGGCCGCGCGCTCCTCGACGCCATCAAAGCAGGACGCGCGGTGCCACCGGGCGAGCAGCCGGAGCAGCCTCCGGCGCCCACCAACCCGGATGCTGCTCGTCAACTCGTTAAGCGGCTGCAAGCCGCCGTGCGTGAAGTAGCGACCCACCAGAACCTTCCGCCCGAGCTGCTCGCCAATCGAAAAACCCTCGCAGGCGTGGTCGTGCGGGCACAGCGCGGCGATGCCATTCTCGACCACCCGCTGCTCAGGGGTTGGAGAGGGCAGTTGATCGGTGACGCGCTCTACCAAGTCACCGCCAATCTCGGCCGCTGACCAGAACGCGTACGGCAGCCAACATTTCCCCATCGCAGGGGGCCTTCGTTCCCTGCCGTCGCATGCCGAAACCAACGTCCTTCGAATGACACCCGGCCTGACGACCATATCCATGGGTTCTGGCGTCAAGTCCATCCTTGACAAGATCAGGAGCCCCTTGTAACCTACCAACCGTTCGGTACCACATTCTAGATCTTGCGTAGCTGCCGGCTTCGGCCTGCTTTCGATTCGGGGAGGAATGTGCCCTAGGCAACTTTCGATCTCGTTCATGGTGACTTCTGGGGGGGGGCACGCCACGTCGTTCGAATGCGCAACCGCATTCAACTTGCGACCAGTGACCCAGGGGTAGAAGAGACCATGCAAGAGGATCTGCCCGCATCCGACCTCCACGTGTTCCATCCCCACGTCTCGACCCAGAACAGTGTCGCCAGCGCGCTCGTCGCTCAATTGGCTGAACTGGGTATCGAGGAAGCTTTCGGCGTGATCGGCGGTGCCATCGGCGTGCTATTCGATGCACTGGAAGACAGTCCGATTCAGATTCGCCACTTCCGCCACGAATCAGGTGCCGCCTTCGCGGCCGCAGAAGCTCATTTCGCCAGCGGCAAACCGACCGCGGTCTTTTCGACGACGGGTCCTGGCATTCTCAACGCCCTAACGGGCTTGACTGCCGCGCGCTGGGAGGGTGCGAAGGTGATCGCCCTCTCCGGCACCACGAGTGCCGCCCAACGCGGCCGCTGGGCCACCCAGGAGACCAGCGCCTACACCATCCCGCAAGATAGCCTCTACGGTCCGGGCGCCCTGTTCGACTATGCCACGCGAATCGAGCATGGGGCCGAGCTTCCCGAAGTCTTGCGCCGCTTGGGCAACGGTATTTCGCGCCCGGGCGGGTTCGTTGCCCATGTCGGCCTGCCGATTGGGCTTCAGGCCTCGGTGGTCGATGTGCCCCACAAGCGATCCACCGTCTCGATATCGTCGCCGTCCATCTCCGCTGAAGATGCGGGTCGTTTCGTCGCGGCATTCGCCGAGGCGCCGTTTGCCATTTGGGTTGGCTTTGGCGCCCGCCATGCCGCGCCGCAAATTCGCTCGTTGGCCGAGCGCACGGGAGCACACGTTCTCTGCTCCCCGCGGGCCAAGGGCGTCTTCCCAGAAGGCCATCCCTTGTTTGTCGGTGTCACCGGCCTCGGTGGTCACGAGAGCGCTGCCGAGTACATGCAACAAATGCAACCGGCCTGGACCTTGGTACTCGGCACGCGGTTGGGTGAGGCAACCTCGTTTTGGGACCCCGATCTCCTGCCTACGAAAGGCTTTGTGCACGTCGACATCGATCCCACGGTTCCCGGCGTCGCTTACCCCGAGGTCTACACCGAGGGCGTACAGGCCGACATCGGCCTTTTCCTCGACGCACTCCTCGAGCAGCTGACGGTATCGCAAATCAACCGCGGTCGTTCGCTGAAAGCCGTACCTTCCTACCGCTCTCCCAGCTGGCGGCCCGCTGCCGATCCGCTCGAACGCCATACCGACACGCCGACGGGCCTCGTTCGGCCCCAAGCGTTGATGCGCGCGATCCAAGACCGGGTGGTCGACCGATCCAGTGCCGTGGTGATGGCTGAGTCTGGCAATGCCTTCGCTTGGTGCAACCACTATTTGCGCTTCGACGCACCAGGTCGATACCGTGTCAGCACCTTGTTCGGCTCCATGGGCCATTGCGCGGCTGGCGTGGTCGGCGCCGCGCTCGCTCGACACGGCAAAGCCGTTGCGGTCGTTGGCGATGGGTCCATGTTGATGAACTGTGAGATCTCGACCGCAGTGCAGTACCAAGTGCCCGCCGTCTGGGTCGTCCTCAACGACGCTGGGTACGGCATGTGTGAGTCCGGGCAGTCTGTCTTGGGCTTGGCCAGTGGTCAGCTGTCGATTCCCAAGGTTGACTTCGTCGCGCTCGCCCGTGCGGTCGGTGCCGATGGGGTCCATGTTCGCGACGAGGCCGCGCTCGAGGCCGCGCTCGACACGGCACTGGCCGCCGAAACGCCATTCGTGGTCGATATCGCGATCGATCCGTCCGAGTCGTCACCTCTCATGGAGCGCTTCGAGAGCCTCCTGCGTCAGGGTAGCTCCAAAACCGTGGCGGGCTGGGATAACTGACCGCTACGGGATCGCCGCCAACGAATCCGGCCGCAAAGCCCACACTCGACGACGAGCCTGCGAGACCTCCGGGAATCCTGTGGGCGACCGGCGAAGCGACTCGAGACGCGATATGATTCGTAAGTTCCGAGTCGATGATGGCTTCTTCCCCACCCGCAGACGACCTTACCGATCGCGAGCTAAGTCAGCTCGTCGAGCGTGTCTTTGCGCCCACCGAACATGATCGAGCGATCGCGGTCCTGATCGATCTTCCTGACGCTGAGCTCCCCGATCATCGTCGCTGGCTCGAACGCCGGCAGTTGGCCATGCGTTGGGCCCAGCGCCTGGGTGTACAACGCGATCACACCAGTCTCTCCGTCCGTGTCGTGTTGTACCGAAATGCCCGACGCAACAATGCTGATCTACCTGCTACGGCTTGGCAGGTTGATCCGCTCGTAGACACCATTACGATTCCGAGCGACGCTGGCCAGCTCGACCCAACCGAGGCCATCTCCTTCGAACAGATCTTCGAAGGCCACACGATCCTGCTGGCGCCCACCGAGCTTTCGACCACCGCCCCCCTCAAGCTCGCCGCCCGCAAGCACGGCTTTCGGGCGGCCACCATGCCCGGCTTCTCCCCCGAGATGGTCCAAGCGTTGCGGATTGACTACACCGAAGTTCAGCGGCAGGTCGACGCGCTGGCTCGACGACTCGAGGCCGCGAGCGGCGCCACGTTCTCGTTTGTCTGTAACGGCCAAACGGATCGGCTGTATTTGGACCTGCGTCATCGCCAGGCCCATGCCTCCGGAGGCTTGCTGCGTACACCGGGAACCGCAGGCAACCTGCCGAGCGGCGAGGCGTACATCGTCCCCTACGAAGGGGAACACCTAGGCGATCCCAGTGGTTCCCAAGGAATCTTGCCCGTTCAACTCGGCGACGAAGTGGTTCGGTACCGAATCGAGAACAACCGTGCGGTTGCCGTCGAGGGCTCGGGCCCTGAGGCCAAGCGCCAACGTGGGTTGCTCGCTGCCGAGCCAGCCTACGGCAACCTTGCTGAGCTCGGGCTCGGGGTTCTCGAGGGATTTGGCATAGAACCAATTGGCGAGACCCTGCTCGACGAGAAACTTGGCCTGCACATCGCCTTCGGACGGAGTGACCATTTTGGCGGGCAAGTGGGCGCCGCCGACTTCACCCGTCCCGAAACCGTGGTTCATATCGATCGCGTCTACATCCGCGCGACCCAGCCACATGTCGCGGTCGCCCGGGTGGACCTGGTCGCGCCCGAAGGAAGTGAGACACCCCTGATTCGCGATGGTCGCTACGTCTGATGCGCCTGTTACATACCGCGGATTGGCACGTCGGCAAGCGACTGGGCCGGTACGACCGCATGCCCGACTTCGTAGCCGTGCTCGACGAAATCACTGGGATTGCAGACCGCGAGCAAGTCGACTTGGTGGTCGTGGCTGGCGATCTATTCGACCGGCCCACACCTTCGCTCGACGCCCTTCGCCTCGTCTTGGACACGCTCGAGACGCTGGCCCGCGACCGTCCGGTAGTGGCCATTGCCGGCAATCACGATTCGGGCGCGTTGTTCGATCTGCTAGCACCGTTGATCCGACCTCGCGGGGTTCACCTCATCGGCACCGTCCGAGCTCCGGCAGCTGGCGGCGTGCTCGAGCTGGCTACCGGGAAGGTGCGGACCTTGATCGGGTGTCTGCCGTTCCTGCGGGAAGGCCAGGCTGTCGACTTCTTCACCGAAGCCGATACGTGGCATCGCGAATACGCGCAGCGCATTGCCCAACTCTGCTCCGCCCACGCCGACCACCTCGCAGCCCACGCGGACGACACCACCGTCACCGTGCTGACCGGCCATTTCGCTGTGCATGGCGTCAAGCTGGGCGGCGGCGGGGCCCCTCGTGGGGAACGCTCTTTGCACCTGGGTGAGGCGTATTGTGCCACCGAGCAGGCGCTCCCCTCAACCTTGGGTTACGTGGCAATGGGTCACATTCACGCCCCCCAATCGGTGCCGGGAATGGGCGAGACCGGGCTCTACTCGGGCTCGCCCATCGCCCTTGATTTTGGCGAGGCAGACGAACAAAAACGGGTCGTGATCGTCGAGCTCGAGCCGGGCAAGCCCGGCGCCACACGGACCCTACCCCTGCGCAGCGGCCGGCCGTTGCGGCGCGCCCGAGGGCGGTTCGACGAGCTGACCGCCGATCCCACCTTGGCCGAGGCCTTCCTCGATCTCGAGATCGAGACTAAAGGCCCAGATCCAGGCCTCGCGGACCGGGCACGCGAGGCCTTTCCCCTGCTGGTCAAGGTTCGGGCCGCATACGAGCGCCAAACACCGGTCCGGCCCCAAGCACGCACCGATCAGTCATGGGACAACCTCTTCGCGGACTACTATCGGCAGGCTCACGAGACCGCACCCGAACCGGCCCTGCTCGACGCCTTTCGCGCCATCCTCGACGACGTGCTCGATGCGTCCGCTTGAGTTGATCATCGACGGCTTTCGGTCCTTCGACCGCCGCACGCGGTTCGACTGGCGGGGCCGTTCGCTGGTCGGCATCGTGGGTCCGATCGGCAGTGGCAAGTCATCCATCCTCGACGCGATCTCCTTCGCGCTCTATAGCAAGACTCCCGTCTTCGAGCGAGAAAACAAGACCCTGATCAACCATGGACGCCAGCAAGCTCGCATTGAGTTGGCGTTCGAGATCGATGGCCAATCCTGGCGAGCGGTGCGGGTCATTCGGCGCAAAGGAGCGAGTCAGCATGCCCTTTATCGTACCGACGACGGGGCACCCGACTCGTCGGAGCCGATCAGCGATCGCGAGCGAGAAATGAACCGGCGCGTAGAGCAGCTCCTCGGACTCGACTTTCAGGCCTTCAACCGATCGATTCTATTGGCCCAGAACCGATTCGCTCGCTTTCTCGAGGCCTCTCCAACCGATCGAGATCGCGTGCTCAAAGGCGTCTTTGGGTTCGATCGGGTCGACGCCATGCACGAACGCGCGAAACAACATCGTACCGATGCCGATTTGGCGGTCCGCACGCTCGACGGCAGGCTGGCTACCCTTGCTGATGATCAGCAGCATCTCGCTACCGCCCGTGAGTCGCTCACCGCCACCACCAGGACATCCGAGGCGATCGAAGCCTGTGTCACCGAGGTTCGCGCCCTGGTCCGGCGAGAGCAAGAGGCAGCCCGTAGCGCGCACCAACATGAGGCTCGCATGGGCGAGCTCGACGGCCTGGCAGTACGCATCCCAGCCCAGACCGAGATCGACCAGGTCACGGCGAAAGCGCGCCAAGCGGAGGCAGACCTAGACCACGCTCGACAAGCTCGGGGAACAGCACGCCTGAACTTGGAGCAGGCCGAGGCCGACCGCCAGTCCGCAGTAGACCGGTTCGGCACACCCGACACCTTGGCCGAAGCGGAACGTGCCATTGCCGTCCGAGAGCGAGCGCAGAAGGCCGCAAGTCGACATGCCACCGCCCAAGAGGACGCCAACGCCGAGGACACGCGACACGACACCGAAGCGAGCGCCGCCACCGAGCGCACCCAGGCGGCCCAGCACGCCGTCGAACTGGCTGCTGAGGCGTTGGCCCGTCAGGAAGCAACCCGCCACACAGCCCAATCCGCGTTGGCCGATTTCGAAGTCAGCTCAGGCGGCGACGTCATGCTGGCACGTGCCGGTCGCAACCTGGAGGACCTCGTACGAGCCCGGTCGGATGCCGAGACGGCCCGACTTGATCGCGCCGCCGAAGAGACCAGCCTTTCGCGCGCCGAATCAACCTACGAAGACCTGGTAGCGGCCCACGCCACAGCAGCAGCGCGCGAGCGGGAAGCCGAAACCGCTCGACAAACAGCGGATGCGGCTCTGGCTGACGCCGAGAAAGACGTCGAGCACGCCCACCACCACGATCTGGCCCTGGCCCTGGCCGAGCGCTTGCAGCCCGGCGAGCCTTGCCCGGTCTGTACTCAGATCATCAAGGAGGCTCCTCGCCAAAAGGATTCTTCGATTTCCGAAACGACCGAGGCGCGGGATGCGGCGCGTCGAGAGGCCGATCACGCCCGCGGTGCACTGCGAACTGCGTCGAGCGCCGCGGCAGGCGCGCGCCAAGCCATGACCAACGCCAACGAGACCCGCACGGAGGCACGCCAACGATGGCAAACCGCGGGCGATCGTTTGCGCACCAGTGAGACACGGTGCAGCACCCTGGCCGCGGCCCTGACCGACCAACTCGGGCTCGGCGATCCAACGCAACGACTCCGCGAAGCCTCCAGCACACTCGAAGCCCTCACAGCCACACACCATCAGGCCGAGCAAGCGGAAGCGGCAACTGACGACACCCTCCGTGAGGCGCGTCACCAGTTCGGGATCGCCACCGAACGGGCCGCCGCAGCGGAGGCCCGCGCCCAAGCGCGTCGGCGCCAGCACGAGCAGGCTGCGGCCGCGGAAGAAGCCGCGCAGGCCGAGGTTGCCGACGCCAATCAACAGCTGAGCCGATTGCTCGGCGAAGGTAAACCGAGCGCCAGGCTTCGCGCGGCTCGCGACGGCATTCGCGCGGCCGAAGCCCAATTGGAAAAGGCACGTGCCGCTGAGCGTCAGCAGCAGGCTGCAGCCGAAGCTACCGCCGTGGCGCACGACGCCGCTCGCCAGACCGAACAGACACTCGTCCGCAGGCTGGCCAATCTCGCGGGCTCGATCGGGACCGAGGCATCCCTCGGCGACGAACATGACCTGCGGGCGCTCAAGGCCACGGTTGACACTGAGCTTCGCTTGGCCACCGATCAGTCGTTACGCGACCGCGATGCTTCGTACGACCAACAACAACAGGCCACAACGGCCCGCGAAGGGCTACTCGCGCCCCTTGGTATCGGCCCCGAGGACGACTTCGATGCCGCGGTTTCGACTTCCCGCACCGCGCGAGACCGGGATCAAGCGACCGTCGAGTCGCTCGAGCAACGGCTGGCCAAAGCCGAGACTTTGATCGCAGAGCGCGAGCAAGCGGATCGCCGCCTCGCAACGTTTCGTACCCTGGCCGACGAGCTGACGGCTCCACGTTTTCTACGCTTCCTTCTCGACGAGGAACGTGCTGCCCTGGCCGACCTGGGTAGTCGTCGATTCGAGATGCTCAGCGGCGGCCGGTATTGCTTTACCGACGATGGTAGCTTCGATGTCATCGACCTGGCCAACGCCGAGACCACGCGCAAGTCCGAAACTCTCTCCGGTGGCGAGACCTTTCTCGCGTCTCTGGCACTGGCGTTGGCGCTGGCCGAAACGGTGACCCGGGTCGGCGGTCGGCTCGACGCGTTCTTCTTGGACGAGGGCTTCGGTAGCCTCGATGACGAGCATCTCGATTTCGCCATGGATGGCATCGAGCGCTTGGTTACCGACGCTCCCAATCGGTTGGTCACCGTAGTGAGCCACGTCCACGCCATGCGCGATCGAATCGACGACCTGATCGTCCTCGACAAGGACCCGGTGACCGGGTCCAGCATCGTGGTCAGCGGTGCTTCCGCTTAGCCGACGTTGGCCAAGAATCAAAATGCAAGGCTAGAGCCAACGAGGCTCCGCCTCAGACCGACGAACGATGAATTCGCTGCGCTGGCCTTGCAGAAAATCCCCCTCGATCCCCCTTTAGGAAAGGGGGAGGGCCGGACCCGCGATCCGTCTGCCCCCCTTTCTCAAAGGGGGGCCAGGGGGGATTTTCTGCCGACGTCGCTCACCAAACAACATCTGAATTCACGAAGCTCCCATGGCACCGCCAACGCGACCTCGTTGGTCCGCAACTGACTTAGACCACTGCTGTTGGGCTGGAGGATGTCGCTGTCGGGACCACTGAAGATCTTCGTTAGCTTTTCGAGAATATCGAAGTAGTCGGTTCCAGCGAATGGAACGCTGGCCAGTTCGACCCAACGCTTGGCCCAGTCTTGCACATCGTCACAACCGCAGGCCGGAACCCGATACTCGAAGATCACCGAGAAACTCAACGCGTCACAGAACGATCCGTTGCCATCGGTGTCGGTGCCGGGGATACCAGCCGAACCGATGAACGTGCCATTGCTAGCGTAGGTGTCAGGTGCCACGACGCCGAAGACGAAACGAGCCTCGCCTGCATGCAGTCCTTGGCCGTCGCGGAGGTCGATACGCGGCACAATCGTCAAGAGGCGGGACGGCGCGATCTTGAGATTCAACTGGCCACCACCGCTCGCCGCGCGCCAATCGTTGATCAGCTGCTGCATTTGCAAACGCTGCGGCACGGTGAACGTATTGATCGTTTGGTTGCTCAGCCAGTGGTCGAGCCACATCTCCGCCAACTCCACCGGATTGATGCCGGTTTGCGCGGTGTTAGCGAGATCTTGGAAGATCCGTCCAAACGTCCAGATACTGGTCGGCGAGCCCGCTCCGGTACACGGATCGAAGGTGCGCGCCGGATCGGCAATGATCAACGGATCGCGAATCATCAGAACCGCGTCTTGAAAGGCATTCGTACCCGGAGTGAACATCTTGGTCGGGATACCGACAGCGTCAACCATCTCCTCCCGACCGCGATACCGCACCAGCGCACCAGCTTGGAAGCCTTCGAAATCGAAAGGCTCGACCACCGCGTGGCCCGTGGCGACGCGATCCTCGAAAACCGTGACGCTACCGACGCTCTTTTCGAAGTTATCAGCGCTATGCTCAACAGAGCAAGGCCAACACGGCCTCGTTTCACCTGGCGATCCGCTTTTCCCTCTTTCTTTATTAGTTCCTCCAAGGTTGTTGGACGTTCCAAACCTGCTTATCTACTATTATCTATAGTCATAATGACCATGTCAGTATCCTCTTCACAGGGGCGACATGCCAGGGCTTCGCACACCCGGAGTTCTTCTGGTATCAGGACCGAGCCAGGCCCTTCAAAACAGCAAGGCGGGCTTCGATGCCCGAGACGTCAACTTGAAGCGCTGGCCCCATGAGAGGGGCGAGTCAGCGACCGCGCCGAGCTACTGCACCGTTGGCAGCAGGTTGGTGGCGCGTTCGGCAGCTGCTTGACGCTGGTGCTCTTTGCGTTTCGGACACGCGCCGCAGGACAGGGGATCGCCGTCACGATCGAAAATCGCGGGGCCGCCACAAGAACCGCGCAGGCAGGGCCGCTTAAAGATTACGCCCACCGCCATGATCAACATGGCAAACGCAATGAGGGTGAGGCTGAGCAGAAATATTGCCATCGTTTTTCTCGCCTTCGTCGCCTAGCGACAACAACGCCATTTTAACGTAATACGCTGCGAGGTTGCGCTTCGGATTCAATCGGCCTTGCCGGGCTATCGTCTGCCGACGGAACGGCTAGAAACGCCATACGACCCCCGCCCATGGCAACGCCGTGTTACCGAGAATGGGGGTCAACTCGGCTTCAGCTTCATCCGTCGACGACGGCAATAGGTCGACCTCGAACCCAATGACATTGCGATGCTGGTACGCGTTTTGTACCTCGAAGAACGCCTCCAACTTGCCACGCTGGAGATTCCACGTCCGCGCAAACCGAACGTCGAGCCGGTGATAATCGGGCAGACGCTGTTGAAAGCGAGGCCCAAGCCGCAAGAGTGCGACGGGGCCAGCCTCCCCCATCGCCAGCTCCGCTGTCGCGCCGGTAGTCGGCCACCCGGTGTGGTAACGCCAGGCCGCATTGAGGCGAATGCCCCAGCCCAGATCGAGATCAAGCGCCGCATTGAGCGCATGTGGTTGGTCGATCCCACGCGGTACCCAATCGTCATCGATACGATCTTCGGTCCGGGACCGCGTGTACGCAACCAACCAACTCATTCGCTGGCTGGAACGAGCGCGAATGAGCACCTCCAACCCACGCGAACGGCTGTGGCCTGGAATCACCGCCACACGGTCGGGCTCCAATTCGGGCACGAGACTCAGCGGCTCGAAGAGATTCTCATACCGTGAGCGGGGATTCGAGATGTCACGATCGTAGACCTCGATTCGCATGCGCAATCCAGCTTTCGAAGCCCATCCGGCCCCTTCGAAGCGATGGTCGACGCCGATGATTCGGTGCTCCGCGCGTTCGGCCGGCTGGAAAGCGCGCTCGCCGTCTTCGACCCTCAACTCATTGGGACGATGGCTTTGATAGAAGTGACCCCATGCCAAACGCACCGTGGTCGAAGGCTGCGGCTGCCAGGCCAAGCTCAACCGAGGGCTTACAAACTCATCGTCTCTGAGCGCACTCTCGTCAAATCGGGCACCCAAATCGAGGGTCAATGACGGCGTCGGGCGCCACCGTTCGGTCACGTGAAGTGCGTAGTGCTGACCGCGAAACGGCTGGTCGAGGACGCGTACGCCATCATTCTCGCGTCCGAGGGCCTGGGCGAGTGGCCCGTGAAACTGGCGCTCGTCACGGTATTGATAGTCAGCCTCGACATCCCGCACTTCAATGCCCCAGCGCACAGCATGACGTTTGCCGAGCCTCCGGCTCCAGCCCTGCCGGAGTCCCAAGATCGTAACGTCGCGCTCGTCCATCAGCGCCCGTTGGCCTGCCGCGTCAGCTGTTCGACTAAGCCGATCGAGGGTAAGACGGCTGCCGGAGACCATGGTCTCGACCAACCAGCCGGGCCCCAACACGGCCTGGTGGGTACCCCACAAATAGGCGTTGCGGTAGCTGTTGCGAATGCGTTCCTCTTCCGCGTCGGAACCCTCGACGAAATCCAAATCGTCATTCGAGACAAGCGCCTGTACCCGAACGTCGTTGCGGTCACCAAGACCCCATCCCGCCTTGCCGAAGAGGTCAAAAAACCGAGGATTATCTTCTTCTCCGCTCACCTCGAATGCCGGCTCCAGCGAGCCGGACCGAACCGAGGCGAGAACCCGAGCTTGATCGCCGATCGTGGCGGCGCCCAACCCGCGCAGATCGATCGCACTGAGACCCACTTCTATCCGACGCTCCTTGCCCACAGCCACTGTGGTGAGCTCGATCACCCCGCTCATCCGGTCGCCGTAGTCCGCGGGAAAGGCGCCGGTCATAAGCTCGATTCCCTCGATCGTTCCTGGCGCAACAATCGACAAGGCACTGTCGAACTCTTTGAGATGGAAAGGCTCGATGATCTCGAGACCATCCAGCAAAACCATGACCTCGTCTTGCCGACCACCGCGAACGTTGAGGCCCGCCGAGCGCTCGCTGCCACTGGTGCCTGGGAACACGGACAGGGCCCTCAACGCATCGTTGGCCAGTTGGGGCAACTCTGCCAATGATTCGCGATCGAGCCCCAACATCGAAGGGCGGTCAGCGATCAACCTGACCCGGCTGGGGGTCACAACGATCGTGTCCAATTCGACCGGCATGACAACCAGGGTCACATCGAACACCAACGGCTTTCCTGGCGTCCCCTCGGCGATGAAGGACTGGGGCAAGAACCCAGACCGCGTCACGTCGAATGCAAGTGGGCCCGGTGCGACGGGCGCAAGGCGAAAGTGCCCCCGTTCGTCGGTTGTCGCTTGCATCGGCGGTTCGGCGATTCGGACGCGGGCACCCGCAACGGGTTGCGCATCCCGATTCCGCACCACGCCAGCCACCACCACCACGTCCGAAGGTGTCGACTTGGGAACGACAACCCAGTGGCCGCCCTCGGCTTCGCGAGCCCAGAGACCGTGTGGTGCCAGTAGGGTATCCAAAGTCGATTGGGGGTCCCCAACCGGCAGTTCTCGAGCAACCCGCATCCCGGTCACGACGAGATTGGTGGTATAGATGATGGAAAGACCACCTGCCCGCAGCTCTTCGAGCGCTTTGGCCAAGGGGCGCCCACGATTGGGATCCGCCGCCACCATCCCCGTCACGAGCCACGCTGCCAGACTACAGACGACGAAGAGGCGCGCGCGCGCGCGAACAATGAACTGGGAAATGGGCAAGCAATCCTCCAGCGGTGATCGTACCGCATTGAAAATCGACCGAAGGGTTTTCCCCCTCGGTGCGTCCAATCAAGCGATGGCCGACCAAGCGAATCAACCCGCTTCGCTATGGCAAAAGGATCGCCAGCTCGCCCAACGTTTGGACCTCGGCGACGGAGCCGCCTTCGATGAATTCATTTACGACCATGTACCCCGCCTTCATCGCTATGCACTATCGCGCCTTCCCGGCGACACCTCGGCGGCACAGGATGCGGTTCAAACCGCGGTTTGCAAAGCGCTCGACAAGCTCGACCAATACCGAGCGGAGGCCAGTTTGTTCACCTGGCTGTGCAGCATCTGCCGCAACGAAATCGCATCGCTGCACAGGCAGCGAGCACGGGCAATCGAGGTTCCCTGGAACGACGTCCAGGAACCGCCACCGAATCAGGCGAGACCGGTGGGTAGCCCTTCTAGCGTCCTCGCTCGCAAGGAAGCCGCTGGCTTGGTCCACCTGGCACTCGACCGTTTGCCGGTCAAGCAAGCACAAGCCCTCGAATGGAAATACGTCGACGGCTTGTCCGTACAGGACATCGCCGATCGCCTCGGAACCACCACCAAGGCCGCGGAGTCCGTCTTGAGCCGTGCCCGCGCTGGCTTTCGAGACGCCCATGCCGGCGTCGCAAAAGGGCTCGATGGCCGTGGTTTCCGCGGTCTTCGAAAGCCGCGAGGGCCTTGACTGTGGAGAAACGACCCATGAATGAAGACCCGCAGTCACCGACGCCGATCGACGACCCCGTGCGTTCGATGGTTCGGGATGCTGGCCGGCGGCCAGCGATGCCTGAAGCCACCTTCCACACGATCCGCGACGCTGCCCATAACGCTTGGCAGGATCGCCTTCTTCGGCAGCGCCGTAAGCGCTACCAAAGATGGTTGGCTGTTGCCGCAACATTGACCATGGCAGCAATCGGCTTGACGACGATCTTCCAATCACGTTTCGCGTCCACCCTCGGCGAGCAAGCACCCATCGCCACCGTCGAAGTCGCGCTGGAGGTTAGGGCCGGCAGCGGCACCCGACTCGCGGCTGGCGACGCTTGCCCCGTCGGATCGGCGGTTTCCACCGGCGCCCAAGGCCGCCTCGCCTTACGACTTGCCGACGGTGCTTCCCTGCGCCTGGCCGAACACAGCGAACTGATTCTCGACAGAACAAACGCTGTCAACCTCGTTCGAGGCATGCTCTACGTGGACTCCGAGTCGGATCCACAGCAGACGAGGCCCGGCCTTGTCGTCACCACACCGTTGGGTACCGTTCGTGAAATTGGCACCCAGTTCACCGTCAAAATCGACGATGAAACCGTCGCTGTGGCGGTTCGCGAAGGTAAGATCGAGCTGCGCGCAGGTGACCGGCACCACCGAGCCACCGCGGGCGAACGATTGACGCTTTCGGCCAACGGCACACTCGATCGCCAAGCCGTCACGGGGTACGGAGAATCCTGGGCTTGGGTTTCGGCCACCGCCCCGCCCTTTGACCTCGAAGGGCGGATGCTCGACGAGTTCCTACGGTGGGTGGCGCGCGAGGCTGGCTGGCGGATTCGCTACGACCCGACTTCCCTTGCCACCGAAGCGGCCGAGATTGCCATTCACGGATCGATCGCCGGTGTCTCGCCGGACCGGGCGATCCATCTTGTCCTCCCCACCGCTGGATTCGATTCACAGCTGGACGGTGGGACCCTGGTCGTCATGAAAACCGTCCCTTGACGTTCGTCGAGGAGGGTCAGCGGCGATCGACTACTGCAACCGCCGTGTCTCGCACCACCGTGTCTAGGCAGCGCAGTCGCAGACGCCGACGGAGCGTCCGATGCTCGGCCAGCGCGAGGTCCCTTACCTCACCGATCCCATCCGGCTCGATCCATCGGGCCCGAATGGCGGCTTCACGGGTAACCACGATCAGGCCCTCACCTTGATCTTCGACAGTTTGGCGAAAATGGCCCAGCGGAGATTCCAAGGCGACCGGCTCGACATCGGGCACACACGCCGGATTGGGCAAGCGAATCTGCCACGACGTCCGAAAGACTCCCGGCAGCAATACGGCCGGATCCACCCGGTCCGCTACCAGGTCTCGAGGTGCGGGCCACAACGGTAGCCCCGGCAGCCGCAACGCACGTCGCTCGCCCTGGCCTTCGACCACCCGCGCGAGGTCCACGCCAACCCGCAAACGCACACGGGGCAGGTCGTGATCGACCATCTGCCAGTCGAGCATCCCGATCGTTGCGCCGGGAAACCACGCCGCGACCACGTCGCGAAGCTCGGCCTCGACCGCCGCGCGAGACCCCTGCTGCTCTCGAATCGCTACCGCCGCGGCCAAGCGGCCGGTGCCTTCGATCGTCACGTCCGCCTGACCGCTGCCGTCAACCCTCACGGCCAGCTCGACAGTCACAACCCGGGCCGCGGCGCTGGGCATCGTCGGTGTCCGCACCAAACGCCCGCCATCGTTGAGTACCACCAAAGCATCTTGGTCTTGGACCCCAGCATGAAGCCAGTGTGGCCCGCCTTGGGTCTGGGTTGGATCAACAAAGAGAAGGTCCTCGGCAACGGGATCGTTCGACGTCTTGTCCAAACCAGCGGCCGAGACCGCGACGATCAGGTGGTTGAACACGAACGGCGTTGGGAACCCCGTGTCGATGCGTGCGTCTTGGTCGAGAAGGATTAACGCCGGATAGGCCTCGATGCCAACCGCTGCCAGCATCTCGATCAACAGAAGCGACTTATCCTTACAATCGCCCCAACGACGTTGAAGTGTCTCGGCCGCGGGCGTCGGACGGTAGCCACCGATGCCCACCTCCACGGCAACGTAGCGAACCTTTTGGCGCACATGTTCCAACAGTGCTTCGAAGCGCCCGCGCGGGCTTTCGATGCCGGCTATCAGAGACTCGACCTGCCCGACGACCGACGCGCTCGCCGTGGTGCCGCTCGCCGTGGTGCCGAGGAGATCTCGATACCATTGGGCAACAGCGTCCCAGGTGGTCGCATCCCCCCACGCATAGCGCAGGACCGGTCCGGCTCCCGCTGGCGCCAACGGCTCCCCGTCGTCGAACTCGCCCAGCCTCCCAGAGACCACCAGGCCACCCTGAGCGACCGACACCAGCTGAAGCCCAGCCGGCTCGCCTTCGAGGTGCCAACGCAAGCCCGACACCTTGCCATGCAAGCGTACCTCGAGATCCGCCACCGGACCGTCGCCAAGCAGCACCACTTCGCCTGCCGGGAAGTAGGGCTCGATGGCAACCGCATGGTCGATTTCGAGGTGCCAACCAACATCGAGATCCGCCATCTCGAGCACCTCGAACACGGCGGAATCATGGAGTGAGCCGCCGCCCGAGCCACCAACCTGGGTGCGTTGTTTGCGACCGACCCGGCGACGCTTGCCGTCAGGCGCGACGGTCCATGCCTCGAGTGAGGTCAACCTTCGGTGATCGTCGAGGTAAACAGCGTAAGTCTGCCAACGCTGGCGATCCTCGGCGGAGTCGATGGACACCCGCAGACGGACCGTCTCATGGACCGCACCAGCCGCGTCGATCGCAATGTCGACACGTTTCTCGCGCAGGCCTTGACCGGCCAGCGCCGACGCGACCAGTACGCTAGTCGCGCACCAGCACCAAACGCGATGCATCATGTTTCTCCGCTGCCGCGTAGAGTCCGCGAATCGTTGCATAGTCCGAACCTCCGGTCAGCTCGCGACCACGGCGTTCCAGCCGCCGCTCATAGGTAAGTTGGCGCCCCTCGGGATCACTGGCAATCGTTACGGACAGATCCCCCACGGTGCTCGTCTCCGTCACAGCGCTGGGCACCGCGTCCAGACGCCAATCAGCTGGCCACCGAAGGGTCAAACGCACACCATTCAGGCTGCCCGCGAAGGAGAACTGTACCGGCGTCTTGCGTTCCGATGGGGTCAGCCGAAAAACCTGCTCCTCGGGCCCCAAGGGCTCACTCGGCGTCAGCGTGACCTCGTCACCGAGCACAGCTTCCTCCTGCATCGACATTCGCCACGAAATGCCAACCGTCTGTGCAGCCATTGATTCTTCGACGACGACACCTTCGATGTCGAAATCAGTGAAGCGATCGGCCAACCACGTCGCCCACGCTTCCGCAGTCTCCTCGGCATCGTCATGCCAGTTCAAGAACAGCCGCGCATAGTGTCCCGCCAAAGTCAGACGGCCCGAACCCGCGACCCCGCCATCCTCGTCCACCGTCAGCTCGAGATCAGCCTGGCGGGAAGTGGCGGCAGGGTCGCCATCTGGCAGCGTCACCACTTCAGGCTTCCGTTTGTCAAAGAGAAGCGCCGAGTGGCCTTCGTAACCAGGGGCCAGACGTCCGAATGCGAGGCCATCGTCACTGGGATCGAGGTAAACTCGTTCACCGTCGAGGTCGACCGCCACAAGCACACGATCGAACCACAGCGGGTTGGGAATGTCCAGGTCGATCCGGCCATTGGCGCGGTCCGCAGCCCACACGAGATCGGCGGGAACCTTGACCGCCATCAGCATCGCTTGGAGCAACAGCGCCTGGTCGGCCGAAGCACCCGCGCCGTCTTTCAGGACCTCATCGACACCGCTCACACCGAGCCACACCAGCCCATTCGAAGCCAACGCAATCTCATCACGCACAAATGCGTAGATGGCCTCGGCACGGGCCCGCGCCGACCCGGAGCCAGCAAGGTCCTTGGCTTTCTTCTTGGCCTTGCCGTCCTTGCGACGCGCCGGAGCATAGCCTTGCTCGAACGAATCGCACACCTCGCCCCAATTGGTCAACAGCGCCATACGAGTGCCACTGTTGACGTACTCTTGAGGCACCAGCATCACCCGACTCGACAAGTCGGCAAACGGAAACGAGTACGGCTCGTCGGGCAGGCCACGCAGGTCGCGCATTCCAACCAACAGCTCCAATCCTTGCGGCTTTCGCTGCTGTTCGAGCGTCATTTTGGCGCCGTCCGTCTCGCGACGCCACGGCAGAAAGCTCAGATTCTTGGGGACGTAGAAACGGATTTCAGAAAGAACGGTGGGAACCGTGTTGTGGAAATACCAGGGTTCGAGATAGTAGATCGAGTCCCAGTTCAACGTGTAGCGGTAGTCGAGAATCGCTCCGACCTCGACGCCTGGAAAGGCCACTTTGGTTTGAAAGTAGCCGTCACGCCGCGACAATGTCTCTTCGAAGACGGCGCTCTCCTCCAACGGAATCTCTCGCCCATCGGGCAAGACGGTTCGGCCTTCGAATCCATGGAGGCGGGTCAAGCGGCTGTGAACAATGCTGACATCACCGGCGTCCTTGCCCTCTTCGGTCAAGACTTTCAGACGGACTTCGATCGTCAGCGAAGACGAGGCATCGCGAATGGGGTCCATAAAGTCGAGCGCGCCACGCTTGAAAAGAATCACCGCGGGGGCGCCCGGATCGGTCGCGACAGACGTCAGCGCCTTTTCGGCGTCAGAAATGGCCGGGAACGGGCTGACTCCCAACGCCGCCTCCGCCACGAATCCGGCCACAAGGCAAAGAAACCCCATTCGCACAAACGTTCCACTCATCGCTGCTTCTCCCCTGGGTTCGATCCACCACCATCGTACGCTTCTTTACTGCGAATCGTCTAACCCGCACTATTCACCAGCAACCGGCTGCGAGGGACCCGAAACCAACATGCGCTCGTCTCATTCAACCTCACTCTTTCAATAGGCGTCCGAGGCGGCCACTTTGTTACACGCCATTTGTTACACGCCATTGCCATCGAGTTCCGCCAGCCTACCCGCCGACCAGGTCACATCGAACCAGCAACACGCAATTCAACCGCCTACACGAACGTTGGAGACCACCTCATGGTGCCCATACGGTCGGATCAACCCAGCGAAGTCATTACGGTCAAACCAAACTGCTCGGCCAGGTTGGCCAACCGTCGATCGGCCGTCAGTAGCGCGGCGCCATGCCGTCGCGCTAGAACTGCATACATGAGGTCGTAGACGGGATGATCCGTTCGTTTCGCCTCCGCGAATGCCTCGCGAGAAAGCGATTCCGTGGACCACGACTCGTCGATCATGGCCTTGGCTTCCTCGTACATGGAGTCAGAGTCCTGCGAAGAAACCACTCCTGCCCGAACACACTTCCACAGAGCGTTGCCAACCTCCGCGAAATAGAGGTCTGGCGCGAGAACCAGTTCAGCAGCGGCAATCCGATCGGCGATCTTCGACGCTTCGAGGGTCCCAAGCACCAGGCGCATCGCGGCCGAGGCATCCAGAACAACCCGGTTGGTCACCGGTCACGATCCTCGCGAATCAAGGCGGTAGAGTCGAAGGTCAAATTTCGGCCGGGGCGATTCGAGAGGTCAGCGCGAATGCGTTCCAACGTCTCCAATCGAAGTTTCCGTGCTTGTGCAGCCGGTAGCTTTCGAAGCTCGGCGATGGCCTGCTGGGCCAGACTTCGACCTTCTTGTTCAGCCTTGAGCGAAAGCGCTTGGTAGACATCATCTGGCAGCTCGCGAATTTGTAGGGACGCCATTTTCGCCACCTCCTCGATCATCATAACGCATGCGCCGCGATGAAGCCATCGCCTGCTGCATGGCTACATAGCCATGACGGCGGCGACGTCGTCATCGATGGGGTCATCGGCGTCACGCGGGCTGAACCAGCTGAGCAGCATCAAGACGGCAAACGACGCTGCCAGCGAAACGGCGGTCGGTAGGACCCCTGCGGCCAGAAACGTCGGTTTGGGCAAGGCGGGAAAGAAGCTTTGCTTGGCCAAGAACTCGAGCGCCAGGTTGAGCCCCATACCCGTGGCAATCGACGCGGAGGCCGCCGTCGCGGTGACCCGCTTCCAGTTGAGCCCAACGGCAATGACCGGCGCCAACGCCGCACCGAAGGTGCCAAAGGCAAACGTACCCAGGAGCGCGATGAGGTCTCCATAGCTCAGCGCAAACACAGCGGCCACCAGCGCCACGCCAACCACGGCGATCCGACTCCAAAACAGCTCATTCGAGACCCTGCGGCCCAAAGCGCGCGGAAGATCACGAACCAGAGCGGCCGCAGCAATGTTCACGAACGAGTCGGCGGTGGACATGATCGCCGCCAGAATGCCGGCAAACACCAAGCCTGCAAGCAGTTCGGGGGCGAAGCCAAGAAGGAACGTCGTCGAGGCGGTGTCGGGATTGTCGAGTGCCTGAACTTGGCCTTTGGCCACCAGTGCCGGGATCGCCAGCCCAATCCCCAGCCAAATCAAGACACACATCGCTTGCGCGGTCCCGACCACCAACGGCAGCCACTTGAGCTTGCGCGGGTCGTCGAGCATGTAGAACTTGTGCAGCATGTGGGGTTGCCCCAGGTTACCCACCGCGAACACGAAGAAGAATCCAAAGGCTGTGAACACCGGCACGTTGCCCAAGGGATCGAGAAAGGCGGGTCCAAATGCTTCTGAGTTGGCGATGCTGCTGGCAATCGCCTCGAGGCCATCACCCGAGGCCATGGCGTAGTAGAAGACCGCGGCCGCCGCCACCACCATCAATGCGCCCTGAAACACGTCCGTATAGACCCCGGCCACCATGCCGCCACCGACCGCGTACGCCAGGACCACAACCAGGCCAGCGGCCATCGCCACGGGCAGACTCGCGTCGCCAAGCAAGGCCCGAGTGCCAAAAATCGACTCGATCATCACACCCATCGCCAGCAACTGGGCACCGAGATAACCTATGGTGCCGACCACGACCGCCACGGCCGCAAGACCCGACGTGCGCCGGCTCTTGTAGCGCACCCAAATCGCATCGGGGACCGTCAGAACGTCCCGGACCTCCGCCAGCAACCGCAGCCGCTTGGCCACCACCCAACACAGCAGACCGGCAGTAAAACTGACCGGGATGCAAATGAACAGCGAAGCCAGGCCCATGCGGTAGGTCAACCCTGGCCCGCCGATGAAGACGAAGCCCGAAAACGCCGCCGACATGGTAGCGAGGCCGGTCACCAGCAGGCCGATCCCCTGGCCCGCGATGAAAAAGTCGCGAACGGTGCGTGTGCGGCGCGCCGCATAAATACCAATGACGGTAACCACAGCCAAGTAGAGCAACGCCGTCACCATGATCATTGGCTTGTCGAGCACGGGCATCAGGAGTCTTCTCCCCTCGACCCCTCGATCGGCTCGGGTCGACCAAACCGCTGGCGAAGCGAAGCCAATTCATCATCGCGCACGCCCCACCGCTCGAAGGTCCATGCATAGCCAAACGAAACTACAATCAGCGGCAACAAGAAGAGGCCGAAGAGTTGAAGCGTCGCCGCGAGCGGTAGGCCCCACAGCCACGGTCCGCTCTCGACCTGGCCGCGCAACAGCAACATTCCGATCGCGGACCCAAGCAAGACCACCAGCAAGACCGCCAACACCGGTGCAACGGGGCCGAGTTGTCCTTGCCGCTGCGCGCCGAGTGCCATCAAGGCCACCGGAAAGCAGGCCGCGAACAGCACAAACACCACCCCGCCAGCCGGCCAGTCGGGCAGTAGGAACACCACCAAAATGGCCAAGGAGGCAACCGTCAGAAAGACCAGTGAAGCATTGCGAATCATGGCTGCGGAACGCTACCCGAAAACCCTGAATTCCACCACCGAGAGGCGGATCTAGGCCTAAAACAAGCGCATACGAAGGATGAGATGCGCGAAGATCTTGAGGCTCAACTGCTTACCAAAAGCGCAGGCGCACCCGAAGGTTCGTTGAGCATTTTCGGAAGTGATTGAGCCCAAGAGATTTGTGTAGATCGCCTTCAAGATGCGCAGGTTTTGGGTCTAGCCCGACACCCTAGATGACCCCATCCGAGCGAAGCCTCGCAAGGGTTTCGGCGTCGATCCCCAACATGCCACCAAAGACCTCGTCGTTGTGGGCACCGAGGGCCGGCCCCGGCCAGTCGGTGCGACCAGGAGTCTCGGACAATCGGGGGAGAATCGCGGGAATCTTGAGCGGCTTGCCACCAACCTCATGCTCTTCGAACAATCCCCGCGCCTGGAAGTGCTCGTCGGCCATCATGTCCGACACGCTGTTGATGGGACCGGCGGGCACCGCCGCTTCGTCGAGCACGTCGAGCACCTCGGCCAAGGTCAGGGTCGAGGTCCAAGCGGCGAGGGCGACATCGATCTCGCCTTCGTGGGTCACCCGCCCGTCATTCGAGGCCAGGCGTGGGTCCTCGGCAAGATCCGCTCGGCCGGCCGCATGCATCAGACGCTTGTAGATCGAGTCGCCATTGCCACCGATGATCACGTACTTGCCGTCCCGACACAGGTAGGTGTTGGTCGGTACGATGCCGGTGATGGTGGAGCCGGACGGCTCCCGAACCACTCCGCAGCGATCGTATTCGGGCACCACCGCTTCCATCATGTTGAAGACCGACTCGAAGATCGACACATCCACCATTTGCCCGGTCTTGGTGCGCTGCCGCTCGATCAGTGCGAGCAAGATGCCGAAGGCGGCGTGAAAGCCGGCCAGTGAATCGCCAAGACTGAGATTCGGCCGCATGGGCCGCTCGCCAGGCATGCCATTGACATAGCGCATACCGCCCACGCCCTCGCACACCGAGGCGTACCCAGGGCGCGAGGCGTAGGGACCGGTTTGGCCATAGCCAGAGACCCGCGCGAAGATCAATGTGGGGTTGGTGGGTTGCAGGTCATCGGGTCCGAGGCCCCAGCGTTCGATGGTTCCAGGGCGGAAATTCTCGAGCAAGACATCGCTCTGGGCAGCCAGCTGCCGCACCAAAGCCTGCCCCCGCTCGTCGCGAAGATTGACCGTGACACACTTCTTGTTGCGGCCGAGGGTGCGCCACCACAGGGACGTTCCTTCGTCCAGAACCCGCCAAACGCGCACGGGATCACCCCGCTCCGGAGGCTCGACTTTGATCACCTCGGCGCCAAAATACCCGAGCAACGTCCCGGCAAATGGTCCCGCCATCAGCTGGCCGAGCTCGAGGATACGAACACCATCGAGCGGTCGCCGTCCCCCTTCCGATTCGGCCTTGACGATCGTGTCCACGTCCGATTCTCCTGGTAGAGCCGCGGTGGCCCCGAGGTCTCGACTCGGGAGGTTGCCGAGAGTATACGCGGGACAGATTGCTATGATCCGATCATGAGAGCCATCGACCTCGCCGCCTGCTTTCGCCGCATCCACGACCAATGGTCGCCCAAGAACATCGCCCAACTCAATGACTACCATGTCAAGCTGGCCAAGATCGAAGGACCGTTCGTGTGGCACCAGCACGAAGACACAGACGAGCTATTCCTGGTGGTTCACGGCCAGCTCCGGATCGAGCTGCGCGACGGTCACGTCGATCTCGGTCCGGGCCAGCTTTACGTGGTTCCCAAAGGCGTCGAGCACAAGCCTGTCGCCGCAGAGGAGTGCCACATCATGATGATCGAGCCCGCGGGCACGGTCAATACCGGCGACGCGGGCGGTCCACGCACCGCCCGTGCTGACGAATGGTTGTGAGCCCGTGGGCACGATGATGATCGACGAAATCCTGCGTTCGGCTGGTGTGCTACCCGTACTGACCATTCGCGACCCAAGTAACGCGGTACCACTGGTCGCGGCACTCGCAAACGCGGGCTTGTCTACCGTTGAGATCACCCTGCGTGCGCCGGGTGCCTTGAGCGCGATCGAAGCCGTGGCCAAGGCACTGCCGGCCGTCGTCGTTGGTGCAGGTTCGGTGCTCAAAGACGCCCAGATGCAGGACGCACAAGCGGCCGGTGCGCGCTTTGCCGTGAGCCCTGGACTGACGCCGGCGCTCCTCAACACGGCCCAAAGGCTCAACCTGCCCTACCTCCCCGGTGTGGCGACGCCGTCGGAAGCCATGGCCGCACACGATGCCGGACTTCGCACCCTCAAGCTCTTCCCAGCCCAAAACCTCGGGGGCACCCAGCTATTGAAGGCCCTAGCAGGCCCCCTGCCCGATCTCGAGTTCTGCCCCACTGGCGGCATCGACGCGTCCTCGTTCCAACACTACCTGGCCGAGCCCAACGTGGTCTGTGTGGGTGGGTCGTGGATGGTCGACCCGGACCTGATGGCCGCTTTCGACTGGGTCGGCGTGAGCCGCCAAGCACGCGCGAGGACGTCATGAAAGAAACACCCAGCATTCCTGCGTCCAGTCCGTTCGACCTGGTGGTTATCGGCGGCACGGGCGATCTGGCGCGGCGCAAGCTGCTGCCATCACTGTACTTCCTCCACAAAGATGGCCAACTGGCGGACGACGGTCGCATCATCGCGGTGGCGCGACAGGAACTTTCAACCGACGACTATCGCGCCACGATCGCGACGAGTTGCCAAGATGAGATCCCCGCGGACCAATTCGATCCCGATGTGTGGGCAAGCTTCGCCCAACGCCTCACCTACGCGGCGGCGCCTGCTCCGGAACCAGCGAGCTACCGGGCCTTGGCCGACCGTCTCGGCGCCAACGACGACCGCATCCGCGTTTTCTACCTGGCAACAACACCGCGTCTCTACGGACCGCTGTCCCATGCGTTGGCTGGGGCCGGCCTGATCACCGACAGGACACGGATGGTGCTCGAGAAACCGATCGGGCATGACCTCCGGTCCGCTGAGGCGATCAATGCCCAAGTCGGCGAGGTGCTGCGCGAAGACCAGATCTACCGAATCGACCACTATTTGGGCAAAGAGACGGTCCAGAACCTGATGGTCCTTCGTTTCGCCAACTCGCTCTTCGAGCCGCTGTGGCGAGCCGAACACATCGACCACGTACAGATCACGGTCGCCGAGCAGCTCGGCGTTGAGGGGCGGGGCGCGTACTACGATCAAAGTGGGGCGCTGCGCGACATGGTTCAAAACCACCTGCTCCAGTTGCTCTGTCTGGTCGCGATGGAACCACCCGCGCGGCTGGAGCAGGACGCCATCCGCGAGGAGAAGATCAAAGTCCTGCGCTCCTTGCGCCCCGTTCTGCCCACCGACTTGGCGGCCAAAACCGTACGGGCCCAGTACCGGGAAGGCGTGCTCGGTGGGCAGATGGTTCCCGGTTACCTCGAGGAGCCCGGAATCGAATCAGACTCTCAAACCGAGACCTTCGTCGCCCTCAAGGCCGAGATCGACAACTGGCGATGGGCCGGCGTGCCGTTCTACCTTCGTACCGGCAAGCGGATGGGGTACCGCGTCTCCGAGATCATCATCCAATTCAAGCGAGTGCCTCACCCGATCTTCGGCGATCGGCTGGGAGCCTCTCAGGACAACCGACTGGTGATCAGACTCCAACCCGACGAAACCGTGAAACTGGCAATGATGGTCAAGAGCCCCGGCGCCCGCATTCAGCTGTCGCCGGTCCACCTCAATCTCAACTTCGCCGACACCTTCGAAACCCGTGTCGCAGGTGCCTATGAGCGTCTGCTACTCGATGTGATCAAGGGAAGTGCCACCCTCTTCATGCACCGCGCCGAAGTCGAGGCCGCGTGGCGTTGGATCGAACCGATTCTCGACGGCTGGACCAGCGTTGGTGGGCGCCCACGCAGTTACGCGGCCGGCACCTGGGGACCCGAAGAGTCCATTGCCCTAATGGTGCGCGACGAGCGCTCTTGGTACGAACACTTGGCATGATTCACGAGCATTACCACACCAATCCGGAAGCACTAGCCGACGCCCTCGTGGCCAATGTTGCGGACTGGCTGCGTCTTGCCAGCAACGGGCCACGCGGCGCAACACTGGTTGTGCCAGGTGGCGCAACACCCCGCGAGACGCTCGAACGACTCAGCCGCCAGGATCTACCCTGGTCCAGGATCAATCTCACCCTGACCGACGAGCGGTGGGTGCCTCCGGACCATGCCGACAGCAACGAACGCCTTGTGCGCGAGACGCTTCAGAGGCCCAACACCGCCGCAAGGTCGTGCCGCATCATCGGTCTGTGGCGTCCCGACACCACATTGGATGCCGCCTGTACCGCGCTCGAAGCGTCCATCGGGGCGTTGCGTCCATTTGATCTCGTGATCCTCGGCATGGGTCTTGACGGTCACATCGCCTCGCTTTTCCCCGACATGCCATCGCTGGCGACCGCACTCGAGCGCCACAACCGCACGACCTGCGTCGCGGTGCCGCCTCTGGGCGACCGTCAAGCGCGCGTTAGCCTCACCCTCGCGGCACTACTCGATAGCCGCCGCATCGTGCTGCTGATCCTCGGTGAGGACAAGCGCCAAGTTTATCGCCAAGCGCGCAAGGCGACCTCTCAGCTCCCGGTCGCCGCGCTGCTGCAGAGCGAACACCCACGGATCGACGTCTTCTGGGCGCCCAGCCAAGCGACAAGCCGATGAGGGCACCGGTACATCCCACGGTTGCAGACGTCACCGAGCGTATCCGTTCTCGCAACCCCGCTCGACGTACCGACTACCTGGCCCGCATGCAGGCTGCGGCCTCCGACGGCCCACGGCGACGACACCTCGCTTGCTCCAACCTCGCCCATAGCTTCGCCGCTTCGTCCTGCGCCGACAAAGAAACACTTCAGGCCTCGAAGCAACCCAACGTCGCCATCGTCTCGGCGTACAACGACATGCTCTCGGCGCACCAACCCTTGTTGCGCTACCCCGAGCAGATCAAGCTCGCCCTCCGCGAGGCCGGGGGCGTGGGCCAATTCGCGGGCGGCGTGCCCGCCATGTGCGACGGCATCACCCAGGGTGAGCCGGGCATGGAACTGTCGCTGTTCAGCCGAGACGTGATCGCCATGTCGACGGCTATCGCGCTGTCACACGATGTCTTCGACGCCGGCATTTGCCTCGGCGTGTGCGACAAAATCGTGCCCGGCTTGTTGATCGGCGCGCTTTCGTTCGGACACCTACCATTTGTCTTCATGCCCGCCGGTCCCATGCCCTCGGGCTTGCCGAACCGCGAGAAACAGCGGATTCGCCAGCAGCACGCTGCCGGCGAAATTAACGACCGAGCGCTCCTTGCCGCCGAAGCCGACGCCTACCATGCACCGGGAACCTGCACCTTCTTCGGCACCGCCAACAGCAACCAGATGTTCATGGAGCTGCTCGGGCTGCATCTCCCGGGCGCCTCGTTCGAGGCCCCCAACACCCCGCTTCGCCGGGCATTGACCGTCGCAGGTGCTCAACGCGCGATGGCCATCACCCGCGGAAATGGGTCCTATACGCCGATCGCCGAGGTCGTCGGCATACGGGGACTGGTCAATGCGATCGTCGGCCTGCTCGCGACCGGTGGCTCGACCAACCACACGATCCACCTGGTGGCCATCGCCCGGGCCGCGGGAATCGATATCAGTTGGCAGGATTTCCACGATCTTTCGGGGGCCGTGCCTTTGCTTGCCCGGATCTACCCGAATGGCCAAGGCGACGTGAACCACTTTCACCAGGCGGGCGGCATGGCCTTCTTGATCACACAACTCCTGCGCGGTGGTCTCTTGCACCCCAAGACGCGCACCATCGCCGGCTGCGACGGCCTGGATGCCTACACCCGGGAGGTCACGCTCATCGATGGCACCCCCTCGTGGGTCAGAACGCCAGCCACAAGCCGCGATCCCGAGGTCTTGCGGCCAATCGATGATCCTTTCCAAAGCACCGGCGGCTTGCGCCTGCTCGATGGCAACCTCGGTCGGGCTGTAATCAAGGTCTCGGCGCTCGACCCGGCCCTTCGCCGCATCGAAGCTCCTGCGCGCGTGTTCTCGGACCAACACGCCTTGCTCGATGCCTTCCACCGCGATGAGTTGAATCACGACGCCGTGCTGGTCGTTCGCTTTCAAGGCCCGCGCGCCAACGGCATGCCCGAACTCCACAAGCTGATGGCCCCACTCGGTGTCCTACTCGATCGTGGGCATCGAGTGGCGCTCGTGACCGATGGCCGGTTGAGCGGCGCCAGCGGCAAGGTGCCCGCCGCAATCCACGTCACGCCCGAAGCCGCCACCGGCGGCCCACTCGCCCTTGTTCGTGATGGCGATCTCCTGGGTGTCGATGCGGAAGCCGGCACACTCGACGTCTTGGCTGAAGAGACATGGCGCGATCGCCCGCCCACCACCCACGATCCAAGGTCTTCCTCGTCGGGCGTCGGTCGCGACCTTTTCGCTGGCTTCCGTGCGGGCGTCACACCGGCCGACCACGGTGCGACCCACTTTCGGATCGATCGGTGAACCCAAGCGCTGGCAAGTGGTTGCGAGCCTCGAAGGCGGTCGGCATCCCCACGAGCCTTTGTTGGCTGATTTGGGCAGCGGGATGCCAATCGCCGGAACAGGCCCATTTCGTCGAACTGATGGATCACGCTGTCGAACCGCTACCCTACGAACTCGTGGTCGACTTTGACCTCGACTTGTCACAAGCGTCCGAACGAACACGCTGGTCCAGACCTGCGGTCATCGACCAAACGTTCGCCGAGGGCCTGTTCTTTCCCGCTGATGGAGGCCGGATCGGGGCCACACACCCGCTGAATGTCGACACGGATCTCGTTACCCATATCGAGTTGCGCCTCGATGGGCACCATCCCGCAACGGCCAGCATCGCTTGGCAACCCGCAAATGCGAGTGCCGATATCCCATGGCCGTCGGCCGACACCGGAGGTGGGAGGGTCATCGGTGGTGATCGCGTTCTGACCTTCCAGCTGGCGGCCGAGCCTCGTTGGTCGGGACGGATCTCGGCGATTCGCGTGTTCCTTCAAAGCTTGGGGGCGAAAGGGCTACTCCTCGAGTCAGTACGTGGATTCCACCACCGTATTCCAGAGCAGGCTCGGTTGTTGGATGGCCAGCCCTTTCGGCTCGAGCTGGCACGTGACACACGAGATGCGGTCCTCGCGAGCCGAGGTCGCGTCCAACTCAAAAAGGCCACACTTGGGCCCACGTCGAGGGTCCTCGAGTTCGCCTGGGGTGTGGTGGAGCCGCCGCTAACACCCACGCGCCTCGAGCTGATCGCGCGACGTGGAAACGATGTTGAGACGCTATGGAACACCGTCGTCCCCGTCGACAGTTCTGAATCAGTCTGGCGCGATGTCGCAATCCCGGTGGCGGGCTCAAGAAGGCCTGTCCAATTCGAGTGGGTCATCGCGCCACGGGTCGACCCTGAAGCCGTGTCTCGGGATCGGCAAGGTTCGAGTGAAGAACGCGGCGTCTTCGCCTTGGCCAATGCCCGCCTTCGGCCACAAATAGCCCCACCACAACCCGACGTAGTCTTCATCAGCGTCGACACCCTGCGTGCCGATCGTGTGCAACCGGTAGACCCACCACGATCCATGAGCACGCGGATTGGGCGCTGGGCCCACGAACACGGGGCCAGTTTCGAGAATGCCGTCACCCAGGCCAGTTGGACGCTGCCATCCCATGCCTCAATGCTGACCGGGCTCGATGCGCTCAATCATGGTGTGGGCTACCCGGGCAGCAAGATGCACAGTTCGCGAACGAGCCTCGCCGAAGTCCTTCGGGCCAACGGCTACCAGACCCTCGCGATCACGGAAAGTGGTTGGTTGCATCCACGTTTCGGTCTGGTTCAAGGATTCTCGCGACATCGCTTCAAGCCTCCCGGGCAAAACGAGTTGGTTTGGCTCGAGGAAATGGTGCAAGAGGCCATCCGTGGTCTCGGGAGACGACAGCGCCCACCGATGTTCTGGTTCTTGCACACCAATGTCGTCCATGAGTACCGACAGACATGGCCTCATGGCGATCGAAAAGAAGCGTACAACCGCGCTGTGACGGTGCTGGACCAGGCCTTGGCTCCCTTGTTGGCCTATGCATCCATGCCTTCGACACGGGCTCGCACACTCGTCGTACTCACCTCAGATCACGGGGAGTTGCTCGGGGAGAACGGCACAAAAGGCCACGGCTATTTGCATGAAGCCAATTCCAAGATCCCACTAATCATCCAATCCCCATCCGGCCTCGGCACCGGTCAGGTTCGGAATCAACTGGTACGGTCGATCGACATCGTACCGACCATTCTCGAGTCGCTCGGCTTGGGGTCAAAACTCGGTGCCATCGATGGCGTTTCGCTCCTGCCACTTCTTCGTCGCGAAAGCAGTCACGGCGCCCGGCTCGCTTCGACCTATTCATCTGGAGGTGACTTCGGGCTCTCGTTGCGGTCGAATCGTGGCATCAAATACACCTTACTCAACGGCGCGAGGAGTGCCCCCGCCGCCCCGCGTGAACGGCTTTGGCGTATCGATGGGCTCGGTGGTCAACTCGCATTGGATCCCTCGTCGGTACCCGAGGCCGAGCACCTACGCCAATTGGCCTTGCATCGTCTTTCGGAAGCCCATGGTCTGCATGTGTACTTCGAGCCTTGTGCCGAGCAGAGGATCGTCCGCATTCAGCCTCGCGTTGGCACCTTCTATTCCATGGCAGTTCGTACCACGAGCTTCTCCAACGAGCAGCTTCGGCTTTCGGATTCGAGCGGTATCGAAGTCCGACTCTCCCCGCACGAATCCGGACAAATTGTGATCGAACAACTGCCGACGGCTGCAATCCGATTGGAGATCGAGCAAGGCACCCAAGATCGATGGGCGGCCGATATCGACTTTCAGATTTTGGACCCACCAGCCAACGCGCAACGGCCGGTGACACGGCAACGACTCAACGACTCGCGCTGTCCTGTCTATGGGATCTGGCGATCCGAAGACAACCAAGCGCTTGATCGACCGTCGTCCGCCGATGTTGAAATCGAACGTGAGTTGCGTGCTTTGGGGTACCTCGGAGGAAGCTGATCAGAACCACCTGCCACCCACTTTCGTCTCGATCGGTGAACCCATTGGCACCGCTTGGCGTATAGTTGGGTGATGAACGCAGGGTGCGCCAAGATCTGTAGCCTCCTGCTCGCCCTGGCAATGATGCCGGGCGTCTTCGAGGTCGTGGAAAATGCCGCGCACTTGCTCGGCGAAGGACACCTCGCCCACGTATCTGACCATGACGAGCAACACGGCCCGGTGGATCAGGAACATGGCTGCACGCCGATCTTTCATCTCTGTGGCTGCCACGTCAGCCTCGCCTTCCTCAAGGTACCGGCGCTGCACATGAATGCGCCTCGGGCTGATCGTTTCAGCCTTCCGATCGATTTTGCGCCCACCGTGCGTGGGTTCCATCGGTCGATCGAACGTCCTCCTCGAGCCTGATTTCGCCTCTGGCCCTGGAGCCCGTGTGCGTTTCATGCACACGAGACTCGGAGTGTCCTGGTCCTTGTCCGGGCCACGACGTGCGCCCGCCTTCCCATCTCAGGATCGGGCGGGCCAGCCGCTCGCTCGATCATCGTCCCCGGCTAGAAACCGGCACCGATGACTATTCCCTGGATCAACGAAATCACGAGGAAGCACCATGTTCGAAATCTCATCCCTTCGAAGCGAGCCGCCCCGGTGGCGACGCGCCCGATTCCCATTGTGCTGGCTATTGTGCTGGCTCCTCCCGGCCCTATTAGCAGCAGGTGAGGCCCCAGCGCCCCAATGGACGCTACCCGAGGCCCTTGCCTTGGCCGCCACGGACAGCCCGGTTCTTCAAGCCCAACGCGCCACACGGGACGAGGCCGAGGCCGACGTCTCGAGTGCGCGGGCCTTCCCCCACAACCCGGAGCTGTCGGTCGCGTTCGCCGAACGTTCCGGCCCAAGCAACAGCACAACCGACTACTCGATCAGCCTCACGCAGGAGCTGGAAATCGGTGGCCAACGCCGGTGGCGAACCAACGTGGCACGAGAGCATCAGGCTGCCTCCGAAGCGACCCTGATGCGACATCAGCAAACGCTGGCTGCACAAATCGAGATCGCCTTCGCCAAGGCTCTTGCCGCCCGCGAGCTGTTGCGGGTCGGTGAGATCGATGCCGGTTTGGCCCGCGCAACATCGACTTTTTCCGAGCGCCGTCTGGCACGTGGTGCCGCGACCCAGATCGAGGTCAATCTCGCCCTGGCCAGCACCGGACGAGCCGAGCGGCTTGTCGAGAGCGCGCGCGCCCACTACGCGTCGGCACGGAGCAACCTGGCCTTGCGGGCAGGGCAATCCCCCAGCCTCCAACCCGAGCCGGTGGGAGCACTACCCCAGCCAAACGCCACCCTTCCAGACCTCCAGGACTCGATTCAACAAGCCTTGGCCCAACGGAAAGATCTAGCGTCCAGCCGCCAGCGAGCAGCAGCAGCCGAGTCGGCGATTCGGCTGGGCCTTGCTGAACGACGCCCCAACTTGCTCGTCGGCGGCTTCGTCGACCGTGAAGAGGGGACAGACAACATCGTGGGTGTCTCCATCGGTGTATCGTTGCCGCTGTTCAATCGCAATCGAGGCGCAATCGCTGCTGCCCGCGCCACACGCGAGCGGCAGCGTCATGAGCATGGCGCGCTACGTCTGATCATTGAGCAAGAAGTGGTCGACGCGTGGAACGCACTGCGAGCGGCTCAGGCGGCCGCTGGGCATCTCCACGATCAGGTACTCGGAACCCTCGAAGACAACGTCGAGCTGCTCCAACGCTCGTTCGCCGCCGGCCGGATCGGCGCGGCGGACATGGTTACGTTGCGGCGCGAGCTCGTCGCGGGCCAGCGTGAATACGTCGAGACCTTGACCGACGCCTGGCTCGCCCGCATCCACTTGCAAATGGCTGTCGGTCTCGTGACCACCCAAACGCCCACCGTCGGGAGCCCATCATGAATGTGATCAGACGAATCATGGTGACCCTCCCGCTGATTACGGTGCTGTTGCTGCTGGTCTTCGCCTGCGCCAAGTCAGAGAACGACGAATCCACAGCGGACCACGACGACAGCAACGCCGTCGCCTCGCATGACGAGGCACCTTCAGACGACGACCACATGAACGACGACCACACAGACGACGAAGGCCATACCGACGAAGAAGACGAACCAGGTCACGAGGCCCACACGAACGACGAAAACCTCGTGGTCCTGACGCCTGAAGCTGCAGCACGGATCGAGATCCAAACCGCACCGGCCGAAAAGCGTGTCCTCGCGCAAGAACTGGTGACCACCGGCCAGGTCGACTTCGACCAAACCCGCCTGGCTCATGTGAGCCCGCGGGTCACCGGCCGAGTCCACCGGGTACACGGCGTGCTCGGCCAACGCGTCAGGCGGGGCGCAACGTTGGCCGAGATCGACTCGATCGAGCTGGGCCAGGCAAAGGCAGCCTACCTACAAGCCAAAGCCAAGACCGAGCTGGCTCGCACCAGCTTCGATCGCGCGCAAGGCCTCTTCGCCGATCGCATTGCTTCCGAACAAGAGGTGCTCGAAGCCGAAGCTCACCATCGGGACGCGGCGGCCTCACTTCGCACAGCCGAGGAGACGCTCTATCTCTTCGGCTTGGCCAAGGAAACCGTCGACTCCCTCAACTACGACGATCGCGGCACGTCCACCTATCCTTTGCGCGCACCCTTCGCCGGCACTCTGGTGGAGCGTCACGCAACCTTGGGTGAGCTGGTCACACCGGAACGCAACCTCTTCACCCTTGCCGATCTCAGCCGAGTGTGGATCTGGATCGACATCTCTCAGCGTGACCTGGGTGGCGTTCACATCGGCGACCAGGCCTTTGCGCGGGTCGACGCGTTTCCCAGCGATGTGTTCACCGGCACCGTCTCGTTCTTGAGTGCGCGGGTCGACACCGAGACCCGCACGCTCCGGGCCCGCCTTGATGTTCCAAATCCCGAAGGCAAACTCCGCCCTGGCATGTTCGTCGAGGTTCAACTCGTCGATCCTCACGCCCAGGCCGGCGACGGTCTACGCGCCGCCAGCTTGGTCATTCCCTTGGCGGCGTTGGTGCGTCAAGGTGATGCGAGCTTCGTCTTCGTGGAACAGGCCAAGCACGAGTACCAAAGGCGGGCGGTTCAGCTCGGCCGGACGGTCGGCGACAATGTCGAGATTCTCGCCGGTCTGGAGCCGGGAGAGCCGGTCGTGGTCAAGGGCGCCTTCCTGCTCAAATCCGCGCTGTCCAAGGAGTCCTTGGGCGGCAGTCATGATCATTAGGAGTCGGCCATGATTCGAAACATCGTCGATTTCTCTCTCGACCACCGTTTTCTCATCCTGGTTCTTTGGTTCTTGATCATCGCGTTGGGGCTCAATGCTCTGGTCCAACTCCCGATCGACGCGGTACCCGACGTCACCAACGTCCAGGTGCAGGTCCTCACCAACAGCCGCGGCCTGGCACCCGAGGAAGTCGAACGGCTCATCACCTTTCCGGTCGAAACCGCCATGAGCGGCATGCCCAAGATCGACCAGATTCGCTCGGTCTCGAAGTTCGGCCTGTCGGTCGTCACGGTGGTTTTCGAGGAAGGCACCGATCTCTATTGGGCGCGGCAGCTGGTGGGCGAACGATTGGTGGCCGCGCGCGAACAGATCCCGGACGGCTACGGTGAGCCCGAAATGGGTCCCATTTCGACCGGCCTGGGCGAGATCTACCAATTCGAGGTTCGTGGTGAACCTATGTGCCCACCGGGTCAGGCTTCTGGACCTGACGCCAGCGCGAAACATCCGGGTGCGCCCTCTGAGGACAACACCTGCTACACGCTGATGGACCTCCGCACGATGCTCGACTGGGTGGTGAACCAGCGGTTGCGATCAGTACCCGGCATCGTCGAGGTCAACGCCTTCGGTGGCGAGCTCAAGACCTATCAAGTTACCCTCGATCCAGTCCGTCTCGTCTCCTACGGCCTCGCCGTGCGGGATGTCTTCACGGCGGTCGAGGCCAACAATCGCAACGTCGGCGGTGGCGCCATCGTTCGTGGCGGCGAACAGTACTTGGTCCGTGGCGAAGGTCTGGTGGAGAGCCTCGAAGATCTCGAATCGATCGTGCTCGCCCACGACGAAAACGGAACACCCGTGTACGTCCGCGACGTTGGACGCGCCGAGTGGGCACCGATGATCCGCCAGGGCGCCGTAACCCGTGATGGTCGCGGTGAGGCCGTGGTCGGCATCGTCATGATGGTGATCGGTGAGAACGCACGAACGGTCGTCGAGCGGGTCAAGGACACCATTGCGGAGGTCGAAAAGACGCTACCGCCCGGCGTCACGATCGACCCCTACTACGATCGCACCGAGCTCATTCAGCGCACCATTCGGACCGTGGCCAAGAACCTCGGCGAGGGCGGTATTCTCGTCATGATCGTGCTCTTGCTGTTGCTCGGTAGCCTGCGAGGCGGTCTGGTCGTGTCGATGGCCATTCCCCTTTCCATGCTCGCCGCCTTCATCATGATGCGGGCGGCGAACATCTCGGGCAACCTCATGAGTCTGGGCGCGATCGACTTCGGTCTGATCGTCGATGGTTCGGTGGTGATGATCGAAAACATCGTTCGCGTTCTTCACGAACGCCGCCGAGACCACAGTCTTCCCCACCTCGAAAAGGTCCGCCAGGCCGCCCACCAAGTTGCCCGCCCGGTGGTCTTCGCGGTCGGCATCATCATGATCGTCTACGTGCCGATCTTGGCGCTGCGCGGCATCGAGGGCAAGATGTTCCGACCCATGGCCTGGACCGTGGTGTTCGCGCTTGCGGCGTCGCTGATCTGTGCGCTGACGCTCATGCCGGTGTTGGCCAGCCTCTTCTTGCGTCGGACGCCGGAAAAGGAGCCTAGGCTCTTTCGCTTCGCCAAGCGGCTGTACGTACCCTTGCTGAGCCGGTCCATGCGGCACAAGGGTCTGACCGCGGGGATCGCCGTCGGTTTGTTTCTCGCCAGCCTCGGCGTCGTGCCATTTCTCGGGGCGGAGTTCATTCCGCGCCTCGACGAAGGTGCCATCGCCATGCAGATCTGGCGTCTGCCGTCGATCTCACTCGAACAGTCGAATCAGATTTCGACCGTGGCCGAGCGGGTCTTGAAGGAGCAGTTCCCCGAAATCGCCTCGGT
The DNA here is from genome assembly GCA_965250305.1 of Candidatus Multivoradales bacterium. Taxonomy (GTDB): domain Bacteria; phylum Acidobacteriota; class Thermoanaerobaculia; order Multivoradales; family J023; genus J023. The sequence continues at coordinate 272,720 of CBDFNS010000022.1, forward strand.
GATTTCCCGTACCGGGCGCGCAGAGATCGCGACCGATCCCATGGGGGTCGAGATCAGCGACGCGTACCTCATGCTGACCCCCCGAAAGCAATGGCGGTACGACAGTAAGGAGGCGTTGATCGAGGCCATCGACGAAGCCATGCAAGCGAACGTCACCGGCGCCATCTTCAGCTACTCCCAACCGATCGAGCTGCGGGTCTCGGAGTTGATCTCGGGGGTGCGATCGGATGTAGCCGTTCATCTCTATGGCGACGATCTGACCCTGTTGAAGCAAAAGGCGGACGAGGTGGTCGAGGTGCTCCGTGGCATTCCCGGCGCCGCCGACGTCAAGGCTGAACAGACCGTCGGGCTTCCGATGCTTCGCATTCGCATCGATCGCCAGGCAATTGCACGTTTCGGCATCAATGCCGCGGACGTCCTCGACGTGATCGAAACCATCGGCGGCAAAGAGCTTGGTGTTGTGCTGGAGGGTCAGAAACGGTTCGTGTTGCAGGCGCGTTTCGACGAGGAGGTACGGGCCGACTTGGACCGTTTGCGGGACCTGCGGGTCGTGGCGCCAGCGTTGGCGAGCGGCGGGTCGCGCTTGATTCCGCTCGGGCAACTTGCCGAAATTCGGGTCGAGGACGGCCCCGCGCAAATCAGCCGCAGCCGCATCAGCCGCCGGATCAACATCGAGTCCAACGTTCGCGGCCGCGACCTCGCCTCGTTTGTCGCCGAGGCTCGGGATGCGGTCGACTTGCGGGTCGAGCTGCCCCAAGGATGGAGCGCCGAATGGGGTGGGCAATTCGAAAACCTTCAAGAGGCGTCGAAGCGCCTCATGGTCCTCGTGCCCTTGGCGCTGCTGTTGATCTTCGTCCTGCTCTACTCCACCTTTGGCTCGGCGCGACTCGCGGCCTTGATCTTCTTCAATGTGCCGCTGGCGGTCACCGGCGGTCTCGTCGCACTCTTCCTACGCGGGTACCCGTTCTCGATCTCCGCCGGAGTAGGCTTCATTGCCCTCTTCGGTGTCGCAGTACTCAACGGTGTCGTGCTCGTCTCGAACATCGTCGAGCGTAGACGTGTTGGTCAAGCGGTGCACACGGCGGCCCGCGATGGTGCCCTGGCCCGCCTGCGTCCGGTCCTCATGACCGCGCTGGTGGCATCATTCGGCTTCATTCCCATGGCCCTGGCAACCAGTGCCGGCGCCGAGGTCCAACGCCCCCTGGCCACCGTCGTCATTGGCGGCCTGGTGACCTCGACACTGTTGACTTTGCTGGTCTTGCCGGCGATCTATGGCTGGTTTGCCGGCGGGGAGGGTAAGCCGAAAGGCAGCTAAGTGGACGATCTGGCAACATCGGACTCAAGCGTCTGTGCGCAACGCGCGGATCGGATCGACCCTCGCAGCCCGGTAGGCGGGCAGAAAAGCCGCGAACAATGAAACACCCACCATGACCGCCGCGAGGGAGGCGAATGTCATTGGGTCCGTCGCATCGACTTCAAAAAACAATCCTGACAGCAAGCGAGTCAGAGCAAAAGCGGCGCCAAGGCCGATCACGGTCCCCAGTCCCACCAAGCGGAGCCCGTCACGGATCATCAACTTGAGAATCGAGTGTTTGGTCGCACCGAGGGCCATGCGCAGACCGACCTCGCTCCGACGTTGAACCACGGAATGAGACACCACGCCATAGAGACCCACGCACGCCAGGAGCAGCGCCATGGCAGCGAAACCACCCAACACCGCGACGTTGAAACGCGGCATCGCAACCGCGTCCCGCACGATGCGCTCCATCGGGCGCACGGCGAAGAGGGCCAGGGCTGGGGCAACGGACGCCACCTCGTGCCGAATGAGATCGACCATGTGCACCTCGGGCACCGCATGGGATTTCACAATGAACGTCAGATCGGGCAGCGCCAGTTGCAGCGACGGAAGATAGATCTGCGCGCTCCCCTGCCGCTCCAAGGCATCTTGCCGCACGGCGCCGACCACGCCCACGATCTCGTAGAAGTCATCCGGACCAGATTCCGCCCGGAAGTGAACGCGCTGCCCAAGCGGGTCACGACCCGGCCAATACTTCTCGGCGGTCCGCTGATCGACCACCACCACACGGGTGCCACTGCCGTCGTCCGACTCGGCGGATCTTCGTCAACCGCCGATCACGCCATCGTTGTCCGACACGCTCCAGATGCTCCAAAAGAGCCGACTTCCCAAGATCTCGCAGCGTTCGCCCAACGATGACCAAGCCACCGTACCGACCTCGGCGTTGGAGGGCGGCGCGAAGCCGGTCGCGGAACAACTCGACCATCTCGTCCTCAAAGAGCTCCCGAAAATGGCGCGGATAGACAACCAAAAGCGACCGGTACACCCGCTCCAGCCGACCAAAGACGTTCATGAAGGTATCTCGGCGGCAATCGACCGCACACGATCGAGCCGGAGCAAGCGCTCCATGCGCCGTGCTTCGGCGGCCAGGACCAGCCTCCCCAGCTCACTAAGGCGGTAGTACCGTCGGCGTTCATCATCGGCGTCGGGAACCGGGCGGCGGGCGCTGCGGATGACCAACCCCGCGGCCAGCAACCGCCGAAGGGTTCGGTACAGATTCCCGGCGTCCAGCTTGACCTCACCAGCGCTGGTCTCCTCCACATCGCGCAAGATGCCGTATCCATGACGATCCTGATCCGAGAGTGAAACCAAGATGAGGAACGGGATCGGCTTGATGGGAAGATGGGATCGTAGGTCAGCTTGATCGGTTGGCGGCATCTTGATCGGTGGGCAGCATGGCGTAGCGCTCGAACACTACAGTCGTATCGACTATATGTCAAAAGACTATAATGTCAAACGCTCACCCCATTGCCAAGCGGATGTGCCTACCGACCCCCGCCAACTGGACTCACCATCTCTGGCGAATAGGCCACCACCAGGACGCTCTGGTTCACCTCTTCCAGCGCCCCTTCGAACCCATAGCGCCTCAAGAGGGATGGGGTTAGCTGCGGCGGCTCATAGCCAAGGGCAAACCGATGAATCCGCCCATCGTCAACCGCTACGGCTTTCAGGACGTCGTGCACGGATTCGACCCGCCGTTGGGACAGGGCCAGGTTGTAGGCGCGATCGCCGCTACGTGATCCGCGGCCAACGAGGAGAATATGGTCGCCTGCCTTGCTCCTTGCTACGAGGTCCGCGACCTTGGAACGACTGCTGTCGTCCAAATCAGCGTCGTTGGTCGCGAATTGCAGCAGCTCATGGGGACTCGCCTCCACCCGCCGGATGTGTTCGTACAACAATCCGACCACGACCATGCCACACAGCCGTTCGCAGGCAAGAATGTGCTCATACCACCCCGCACGATCTTGTTCTCCGGCATCGATGTGATGGTGTTGCTCCTCGAGATGGGCCACAGCGGCTTCGGTACCGTATTCCTCGATGCCGAGGCTCAGCCAGTATTCCCGCGCTTCCTTGCTGAGCACGGGGTTGCCATCGCCGAGCAGGGGGTTGACCCCGAACAGGCTGTCGACCGACTCACCACCGCGCGGGTCGTCGGCAAAGTCGAGCGCTCGGATGTCGGCAACCAAGTCGGCCAGCAATTCGGCGTCGTTCTCGGGCAGGTCCGCATGCCGAAAGAGGTTGCCCACCAAGCCACCCGCCATCAAGGCTCGTGCCGTCACCTGCGGGTCGACGGCCATGGTTTTCGGCTTCTCAGGCATGGTCTTCGGCTTCTCAGGCATGAATTTCGGCTTATTGGGCATCGCCCTGGCACCGTCTTGGTCTGGCGCCTCAGCAATCAGGCGTGCCGAGGCCGACACATCCCTGGCTGAAAACCGGACCAGGCCGATGCCAAGCAAGAGTGAAGCGGCCGCGCCAGCAGCGACCAGCCAGAGACGTGGGCCTCGAACGGCAGAGGACGCTGTTGCGACGACGCCACAACCAGGGGCGATCTCAGCCACCGGCAGCACAGTCGCTGGACTGTGCACGTGCAATGTGGGAGCATCGGCAACCAACGCTTGGTCGACCGGCGCCATCACCACCGTGCTGCGATCCGACGGACGAAGGGTGGGCGTGACTTCTGCCGCCGCGCGCAATGCGCTCACCATGGCGAAAACGTCCTCGTAGCGAGCCTCGGGGTCCTGCGCCACTGCGCGCAAGAGCGCGGCACGCAAAGGATCGTCATTCGGCAAACTCGATTCCAGATCACCTCGCTGCAACACGCGCCCAAGTAGGAGACCCACCGAGTAGATGTCGGTGCGGGGCCCAACATCACCGCCGAGCACCTGCTCCGGTGACAACAGGAGCCGCTCGCGCGCGGAGCAATCGGTCAGCGAGAACCCGCGCAGCACTACCTTCGCTTGTGCGTCGATCAGGACCGCATGCTCACTCAGGTAGCGGTGCACCACATCCACGGCGTGCGCTTCCGCCAATAACTCGAGGATCTCGATCCCCCAACGAACGACCGTGCGTCGGTCGGGCCGCAGATCGTTGGCCACCAGCCGGAAGAGGGTCGAGCCAGCTGGTGTGGTGGTCACCACAACCGTCGCACTGGGCGCGTCGACGACTTCGAGTAGGGTCGCGATATGGGGATGGTCGAACCGCGCGAGCCGGTTCGTCTCTGCGCGCAGCGCTTCCCAAGATGCACCACCAAAAGGTAAGCGTTTGCTCTTCGGGATGATCTTGACGAAAACCGCGGCATTGGTCTCGACATCGACCCCACGGTAAACGGCACCGTGAACGGTGTTGGCATAGGGCGCAGCCAGACGGTAACGGGGAACGGTAGCCTGAACGAAGACGGCGGCGGGCGAAGATGGGATTTTTGGCATGACATCAGCCTCGAGGAATCACCAGCGTCCACCACCGTGGGTGACGCCAGAGCGTTGTCGATGCCTGTATGTCTACAGGGATCGCATCACAGCATCTCGGCGAATGGTTCACATTTTCGTCACGATTTTGGATAGCCCAGTGTACCCGGGCTTCGGCAAGCGGTTGGCCGAATTCGTAGCCTCTGCGCAGCTGCGGTGCACTTCGAAGCTGCAGATTGTGATCTGAATGCAGGTGCCGTTGTGACAGCACAAACCATGGCAACCAACGCCCATCTGGGCAAAATCGTCGTTTTCGTAGGGTAGTTCCCAACTACATAACCGTGTAAATCCGGAAGTTTATTCCAGATTTACACGGTTAATCCCTTGTACACATGTAAATCCGGAGCTAGACTCCCTACATGCACGGTTACCAGCGCCGCTCGCTCGAGACAAGCATCGCGGAAGAACTTTCCCACATGCCGGCGGTCGCTCTCCTCGGTCCACGACAATCTGGCAAGACGACACTCGCGCGCCATCTAATCGAGAGTCGCGGCGGAACCGCGCGCTACTTGGATCTCGAGCGCCCAACCGATCTGCGAAAACTCGACGACGCCGAGCTTTTCGTAGAGACCCTTCGGACCGAGCATGCCAATGCCTTGCTCTGTCTCGACGAGATTCAACGCGTGCCGGAGCTCTTCCCGGTCCTACGTGGGCTCATTGATCGCCACGGTGGCAACGGCCAGTTCCTGATTCTGGGCTCTGCTTCGCGCGACCTGATTCGCCAGACGTCGGAATCGTTGGCGGGACGTATTTCGCTGCTCGAACTCACGCCGTTCTTGGTCAACGAACTCGACTCGCCGGATCTGCCGGCCTCGAGCCGCCGCTGGCTGCGCGGCGGCTTCCCTCGTAGCTTTCTTGCCGAAGACGATCACCGCAGCTACCGATGGCGCCAGAGCTTTGTACAGACCTTCCTGGAGCGAGACATCCCACAACTCGGTTTCGACATCCCAGCACCAGTGCTCCATCGCTTATGGCGGATGCTGAGCCATCAACAAGGCCATCCACTCAACGCCGCGAAACTCGGCGCGGCGCTAGGTGTCGATCAGAAGACCGTCCGCCGCTATGTGGACTTACTCGCGCAGACGTTCATGATCCGCTTGCTCGAGCCCGCTGAAGCCAACACCAAGAAACGGCTGGTCAAATCGCCCAAAGTTTACGTCCGTGACTCGGGCCTTCTGCATGCGCTATTGGAGATCGCGACGCAGGAGGAGCTTCTTGGCCATCCGATTCGGGGTATGTCGTGGGAGGGGCTGGTGATCGAAAACGTGATCGCCGCCCTGCCATGGTGGCGTCCGAGCTTCTATCGCACCAACCACGGCGCCGAAATCGACCTGGTGATGTCCCGCGGCCAACGAACAATCGCCATCGAATGCAAGGCTTCTACAGCACCATCGGTCAGCCGAGGCTTCTGGACCAGCCTCGAGGACGTTGGCGCGGACGAAGCGTGGATCGTCGCACCGGTCGACGAGCCCTACCCCATCCGTGAAAACGTTCGGGTGACGCCCCTGCTTCACCTCGTCGAGTACCTGCGTGCCCGGGAGGCCCAGGACAGCTGACGGTCCGGTACTTAGAGACCGCTCGCTGACCCGAGCGCAAAGCGCCTTCCATCCCCGGGTTGATCAATTCGGTATCCCACCGCTGGGCACCGGAATCGCGCGCGCCTCGAGGGTGGCCCAGCAGGCGTTCTCACCTTTGTGGACTCCATCACTTGCGTGCAAATCCCGTTGCGTAAAGCCGATCGTGATGTGGGGGTCCCATGCCGCAGGGTTGAACCTGCTCGCCGGCCCTCCGCCCGCCACATAGGTGTCGAAGATCTGTTGGCGCAAGGTACGCAGCGCCGCCGATTCGACCACGACAAAATACGTCTGCTCATCGGCGCCGTCGACCGCGGCCTCACCGCGACCGACGCATTGAATCTCGAACGATACCCGCTGAATCTCAGCAGCTCGCGCCAGCGCATGGACTTGCTCGATCGAAACGTATGGGGCAAGGACCTGGTATTCGGGTGGCGTCAACACCGTGATGTGTGCTTCGCCGCGGTGCTGAAGAGAACGCCCCAGCTGCTCTTCGAGCGCCACACGCAACGCCTGAACGGGCTCATTAGGCACGGTGAGCGTCAAATACCGGCTACCACCATCATTTCCAAGATGTTCGACGAACGTTTCCTGTGCGGTCGCATGGACCGCGGCCGAAAGGATGAAAGACGGCCGATCATTCTTGGCTTCGCCGACGCCCGCGAATAGGAGACCAACGAGCGCGTATAGCTGACTGAAGCGCTGGATCGCTGGCATCAGAAACGACGATCTGTACAGACGCTGGCGGTAGATCTGCGACGGATCGCCGTCGGCAAACTGCTCCACGTAGAACACATGCTCGACCAGCGACGGAAAGTCGACCGGCGCGAAGATCGAATGAATGCGGCTATGTGGCTCCTCGACCTCGCCATCCTTGTCTTCCGGAACTGCTGGTAGCTGTCGAACCGACCTTCGAACCAATCGAGCGTTTGCGCCAAGTCGGCTTCGAGGTTCGAAGCGCCCGCCCACGCGGGTCCGACCCCCAAAAAAGCCATGGCGAGCAGCACCATTCGGAGTGATCTCATGAGACTTCTTTGCGTAGCACTTCGGCTTATTGTCTTAGTGTCAATATAAATTAGGACGATTGCAAGATCATGGATGCCCGAGGAAGTCGATTCCGTAGGCAAACGGTTCGGCATTCTTAGGCCGCTCACCCGTCCACGAGCGAAGGGCCGTCGCGATCAGCTCGGCCTGGCGATTCGGCAAGCTGTAGGGCACGATCAAGACGCTGGCGTGCGGCTCGCCCACGCGAAAGGCATCGACGGTCAGGGTGATGAAGTCGTCACGGTTGCGGGTGACAAACACCCGCTGCTGGCTTGCCGCGTACGCGAGTTGCTCGTGATCGCCGAATCCTCGACGTCCGATGTCATGCACACTCAGAACATCAAGCCCGAAATTGCGGCCGATCTCCGCGACGCGCGGGTTCACATCCTCGTCGAGCAAGAAACGCACGCGGCTTCTGCCCCTTGCTACGAACGCCGTCGCGAGAACGGTAGCTCACGCGCAACGCGCTCCGGAGTCCACTCCTCTTCTCGGCCGAGGCGTGCCTCGATCTCAGTTGGATAGCGCTCATAATAGGACAGTGCAGCGCGAAGTTGTGGCTCGGTAAGCCAAGAGTAATCTTCGTGCAGGACGTCGAAACGTTCTCCGCCTGCTCGCCACGTGGCAACGATCTCCCAAACGTCGATGCCCGAGCCCGCGACCACGGCACGGCGACCAGTTGGGCCGTCGACCAAGATCACACCAGGTGCCCGGCGCATGCGCACGGCCTCATCCAGCAACAGCGCAGTCATGGCCGCCCGTGACCGACCAAGTCGCTCGGCCTCACGCATAATCTCGCGATCGAGCTCAGCGGAGAGTCGAATGCCGCGTGCTGTTGTTGGCTTGGGCACAATGTGCACATTGTGCCCAAACCTATGATCGTCTGTCAACGAATGCGCCGTTAGTCTTCGCCAACACGAAACCGATAGCGCCCGCTCGACTCATCCAACGCCGTGCCAAAATAAAGGACTACTTCAAAGGTACCTGGCGCCAGCCGATCAGCGGGGACCAAAACCATCAGGTGCGTCTGGGGCTTGCCGCTATTCGGCGGTACCTCCATAGCGTCTGAGATGAGGAACGGCTCACCTTCCTCGTTCTCGATCGCCCAGGCCCACGTTGTCTCTCGCTCCAGATCAGGAACATAGAGATCGAGAGCGACGTAGCCGATGTAGGACCGTAGGATGACCTCTTTTTCTGGTTTGGCACCGCGGAGAGTCATGTTGGACGGCTGGAGCTTGACGCTGGCCACCACATTCCAGCCTACTGGCACCGACGAACCGACCGTTTCGGGTCCAGGTACTGGTCGGGTTGCGATGGTCTCTGCTGGACCGCCGAGGCTGCTGAGCCAGCCTACCAAGGACAGCACCGCCACCAAGCTGGCTGCCACCGTGGCCACACGCCAATAGGCGGGGACCGTTGGCTTGGAGAAAGAAAGGAGTTCCCCACCGCAGTCATCCTTCGGGTTGCTCTCTTCTTTCGAATGGGAATCTCGATTTGGTGGCACATCTCGATCTTCGAAAGACCGACTGGCACGTACCAGTTCCGCATGGTCGGCACAATCACGGCAGGCGGCGAGGTGTTCCTCGATCCGTGCACGGTCGTCGCGCGGCAGGTCAAAGACAAAGTCGACCAGGGTCTCCGTGCTCAGATGCTGGCCAAACAGCTCGAGCGCTGCGAGGGTTTCGGACAGCTCCTCTCGCAAGTCCGGGTGCTCGCGCAATTGGGCCACGACCGCTAACCGCTCCTCGGGTTCGAGCGAATCATTCAGCAACCAGGGCAACAGCCCTACGACATCTTGCTTCTCCACGGTGGCACCTCACTCCGAAAAACGAAACGGACAGTTGCGGGCCGTACCCGCGCGATCCCCACTCGTTTGGTAGGGCGTCTGGCGCGCTGCTTTGTTACACCGTATGGCATCAAAAGCCATATTCCGGACACATTTTGCCGCCGCCTGTCGCCTCATCATTACAGGTCGAGCAGGGTGTCCCGGACCTCCTGGGCTCGCTTACGACAACGCAAAACCCGGACACGCAACGTACCGGCTAGAACGCCGACCCGCTGGCTGATTTCGCGGTAACTGAATCCCGCCAAGATCAGGCCCCACAAATGGCGGCATTCCTCCGGAGTCTTCTCGAGCACCGCGCGTAACAGGTCCTTCGACACGAAACGGTCGCCTGGTGCGGGCATCGACAACCCGTCCTGCTCGAGGCGATCGACCGCGGATTCAAGGTCGGTCCAGTTCCAGCGATAGTGGATCCGAAGTCGGTCGAGACAGGCATTGTTGGTAACCCGCCACAAGTAGGTCTTGAGGCGCGCTTGGCCAGCAAAACGGCCAGCCCGCAGGAGCTTGGTGAACTCGAGCAACAGGTCTTGGCACAGATCGTCCCAGTCTTCGCCCAGGCGCCCGCGGTAACTCCATGCCGCGCACCGAATCCACCCGTCCATGGTATCCACGGCGACCTCGTCACCGGCAAGAAAAGCGCTGATCAATGCTGCATCTTCGTCGAGCAAAACGCCACCCCAGGTTCAGACGAACCGCGCGAGCATGCCCGACCCTCGGCGTCCCGTCAACCATGGGTCCCAGCCGCTGTCAGCGAGTTGCCCCGTAGCTGCGCTCAATCCTGGTGGAAACGCTTGCCTTGGCGCGCCATATCGCGGAGCAACTCAGCCGGCGCCAACCGCGCACCGTGGCGCTCCGCGTAGGACTCCAATCGCCCAACGACGAAGTCGATCCCGAGTCGATCAGCTTCCCGCAGGATGCCACCGCGGAACGGGGGAAAGCCAAAACCAAAAATGACGCCAATATCAATATCATTCGGATTCTCGATGACACCATCTTCGACACAGCGCGCCGTTTCGTTCAGCATTTGCATCCAGCAACGCTCGACGATCTCTTGATCGGAAACCTCGGCCTCGTCCCAATCGATCAGGTCGTAGACCTCTTCGGCGACCCGTTTGGGTACCTTGCGGTAGTCGTAGAAACCCCGCTTGCCTTTGCGACCGAGACGCCCGGCCTCGATCATATGCCCAAACACGGGCGACGCTTGGGCTCGCTCGCCCGCATGCTCGACCATGACCTTGCCGGCATGGCTCGCAATGTCGAGTCCAACCTCGTCCAGCAGAGCCAACGGACCGACCGGCCAGCCCCATTGGGTCATTGCCCGGTCGATTTGCTCAATCCGCGCGCCCTGACCCAAGCACCACAGCGCCTCGTTGACCATGGGTCCGAGTACCCGGCTGGTGAAGAAACCCGGACCATCGTTGACCACAATGATGGTCTTGCCCATCCTCCGACCGATTTCGACCGTCGTCGCCAGGGTTTCATCGGACGTACCGGGGTGCCGGATGATCTCCAGCAGCGGCATTTTGTGGACCGGGCTGAAGAAATGCATACCGATCACGTTCTCGGGCCGCTTGGAGGCTTCGGCCAGGCTGGCGATCGGAATCGTTGAGGTATTGGAGGCGAAGATCAAGTCGTCAGGTCCGTGCGCCTCAGTCTCCTGGATAACCTGGCGCTTGACGTTTAGATCCTCGAACACCGCCTCGATCACGAATGACACCCGCCCAAAACTGGCGTAGTCGACCGAGGGCAACAACCGGCTCATCGCGATCTTGCACTCGACCGGCCGCATCCGTCGCCGCTTGACCAGGCCACCAAATAGGTCATGGCACTGTTTGAGCCCACGTGCCAAGCCCTTGTGGTCCCGATCCTTGAGTACGACGGCGAATCCCTTGTGCGCCAGAACCTGCGCGACACCGGCACCCATGAAGCCGGCACCCAGAACGCCAACCCGGTCGACATCGCGGGTACCCTTGGCAAGCTCTTTGGCCCGCGCCTCGACGTCGTTCTTGGTGAAGAAGATCGAGATCAGCCCCTTGGCGACGTCCGTCACCACCAAATCGGCAAACGCTTGGGTTTCCAGCTCGAGCGCATCGTCGAGCGACACCGTGGTGCCCTCTCGTACCACCTCGATGGCCTTGAAGGGGGCTGGGTAGTGACCGCCGGTCTTCTTGCGCACGGTTTCGCGGGCTTTGTCGTACACCAGGCGTTTGGCACCCGGTATACGTGCCAGTAGATCGCCGGCAGCGCGCGCCAGACCGCGCGACCGGCGCGTTGCGGGTCGCCGTGCTTTGCCCTTCGCCACCAGCCGCAGGGCCGCTTCGCGCAGCGAAAGGGGGTGGCACACCACGTCCACGATGCCGAGTTTGGCCGCCTTCTTGGCGGGAATCTGCTTACCCGTAAGGATCAAATCGAGGGCTTCGGGAACCCCGATCAAGCGCGGCAAGCGCTGGGTGCCACCGAGTCCCGGTATCAAGCCGAGCTGCACCTCCGGCAGGCCAATCTTGGTGTGCTTGGCTTCGGTTGCCACCCGATGGTCGCATGCCAGCGCCAGTTCCAGGCCACCCCCGAGGCACGCACCGTCGATCGCCGCCACAACCGGAAAAGGCAGCCGGGCAAAACCGCTGGTCAACCGATGACCACGTCGGATGAACTCGACCACCTGGCGCCGATCGGAGAAGCCACCGAGTTCCTCGATATCGGCACCGACAATGAAGTACCCAGGCTTGTCCGAGACGATGATCAACCCTTTGAGCTTCTGGCTCGCGAGCGCTGCGATTTGCTCCTCGAACCACGCTGTATGCCGTACCGAGAGGGTATTGACGTTCTTCAACGGGTCGTCGAGGTGCAGCCATGCGACGCCGTCTTCGATCTCCACGCGGCCGGGGGCAGCGTTGCCCACATCATCGCGCGTATCGGGGGCGGTATCGGTCATCTCGGCTCCTTGCGTAATGGGACGGTGGGCGACCAGCAAACCCGTCGATGCTACGTCCCATGCCGCAACGTGTCAAGAATACGTCGCACCTTGTCAAAACGCCCGTTCGCCAGCCCGCAACGACGTCGAGCCCCGCCGAAGCGGACCTGAGCTTGGCCATCTGCGATGACCTGAAACAATAGGGGGCGATGCCAGCCACGCCATCCACAGAAGCCACCCCGACCAAACCATCCCGTTACCAGCTGGGCGTCGAGACGCCGCTCGGCCCTTTTGTCATCACCGCGGACGACGCGGCCATCGTTTGCGTCGGCCGTGGCACCCTGACCGATGGGGTCGAGACCAGCGATAACCCCAAGGCTCGCGCGATCTGCTGGCGAGCCGCTGAGGAGCTCGAGGCCTATTTCATGGGGTCCCTGCGGATCTTTACGGTCCCCATTCACCTCGGTGGTTCGCCGTTTCAAAAGCAAGTCTGGGCTCAACTCGAAGCCATCGACTTCGGAGACACTCGGACCTACGGCGATGTCGCCCGACGGCTCGGTGATCTCGGTGCCGTGCGGGCCGTGGGGATGGCCTGCGGCGCCAACCCGATCCCGCTGATCGTCCCGTGCCACCGCGTCGTGGCCTCCAGCGGCGGCCTCGGTGGCTTTGGTCTCGGCACAGAGACCAAGGTATGGCTGCTCGAACACGAAGGCGCCCGCGGGCGCCAGCTCTCGCTCTTCGGCTAACCAGGTCCTGTTAGACGCCCAAGGGCTTCCGCCACCTTCTCCGCGAGGATTGCGCTTCCTGGTCGATGGAAGTGACAGCACGAGTCGCGATAGAGCGGCGCTTCGACATCGCTAAAAATCATCGTTGCGTCTTCAAAGGCGATGCCCTCCTGCCGAAGGACTTCGCCCGCAGCGAGGAGTTTAGGATAGCCCTTCTCGATGATCATTCCATAGCGCTTCTGGGCCTTCATCGCGATTTCCCGCTCTTCGTCCCCCATGGGCTTGGAGTTGGGCACGTATTGATTCGGCTGCAACACATGCAGGTACGGGATACCGAGCCCCGCACAAAGGTGATGCATCTGGCGCGACCCACGCTGCCATGCCAGCACCAGGTCATCGAGAATCTGTCCACGAGCATACGAATACTGCGGCCCCTTCGCGCTGTATCCAGGGTCGTTCTCGAATGCCAGGAGCGCACCTTCGTCGGCGACCAGGCGCGCGGTATCCCTACGATCGATCACGCTCCAAAGAACGCCAGCCAGCGAACTCCAACGCAAGATGGGCCTTGCGAATCGCTGGGTTGTGGCAACGCGCGCTTCGTCTCGAATCGCCATCGCGCCCACCAGCCGACGCCGGGAGGGGTCCATCGTCGCGGTCATGAAATACCACGCCCTGGGAAAGTAGGGGTTCGCGCCGACCGGCTCCAGCTCCGTCTGGGCCAGGGCAATGTCGTTGAACCCGTCGACGTTGATCACGGCATCGAAACGGCCGCCGAGAAACAGCAAGTAGTTGAGCGTAATCACCTGCTGTGGCTGCTTGTAGCCTGGACTGGCGCCCGACAGCACCACCACCCTACGGCCTGCGACCACGGGCAGTCGGCCGATCGCCTCCCGAACCGCCTCAGCGCCATCGTGCGCGAGAATGTCCGCTACCGAGCCGCCAAAAATTCCCACGACAAACGCATCATCTGGTGGATCGCTGGGATCGGCCTCGTTCCGAAAACCAAGGTCGATGGAGGTTGGGTCCATGCCCCGCTCCCAGCCACCGGGGAGCTGGCCAGGATCGGTCACGTAGCCCATGAATGGATGAAGCGCTTTCGGTATTCTGAACCGCGCCTGATCTTGAATGTCGCCATCCAGGTCTGCTGTCTGACCCGCGGACGCAACCGCTGCGTCCCGAGCCGCAGCCAAGGAAGACCAAACCCGTGGGGTACCGTAGAGTCCCCACAAAACAAAGAATGCCGCCGCTTCCGCGAGCAATGCGACCAGCAGGAAGCCCAAGATTCCGAAAAGCCATCGTCGTCCCCGCGATAGTGGCGACGGCCTGGGTGCCTGATCGACCATCTTTCCTCGCTTCAGCGGGTCAGGCGACCCGCGCCGAAGACCGCCAACTCGTCCAGCTCTTCCGCAATCCGAATCAGCTGATTGAACTTGGCAGTCCGATCACTTCGGCATGGCGCCCCGGTTTTGATCTGGCCACAATTCGTCGCCACCGCCAGATCAGCGATCGTGGCATCTTCGGTCTCACCGGACCGATGACTCATGACCGACGCAAAACCGCTGCGGGTGGCCAACCCGACGGTATCGAAGGTCTCGCTCAAGGTGCCGATCTGGTTGACCTTCACCAGGATCGCGTTGCCGGCCTTCTCGGCGATGCCACGCTCGAGGAACCGCCGGTTGGTAACGAACAGATCGTCGCCAACCAGCTGTACACGATCACCGAGCCGCTCGGTGAGCGTCACCCAGCCAGCCCAGTCGTTCTCCGCCAGCCCGTCTTCCAACGACCGGATCGGATAGCGATCACACCAGCCAGCCCATAGGTCGATCATCTCGTCGCTCGAGAGGACCGTCCCAGGCTCGCTCTTGAACAAACAGTAGCCTTCCTTGCCCAACCTGGCCGCTTCATGCCAAAGCTCGCTGGTGGCGGGATCGAGCGCTACAAAGATCTGTTCACCCCATCGGTAGCCAGCGCGATCCACCGCTTCCTCGATCAACTTCAGGGCCGCTTCGTTGTCAGCGAGGTCGGGCGCAAAGCCGCCTTCATCGCCGATCGCAGCCGACAAGCCTCGTTTCTTCAGCACCTTCGCCAACGCGTGGTAAATCTCGACCCCCGCGCGCAGTGACTCGCCGAATGTGTCGAAACCCGACGGCTGAATCATGAACTCTTGAAAGTCCACCGTGTTGTCGGCGTGTTTGCCACCATTGAGGATGTTCAACATCGGTACCGGCAGGGTTTTCGCGCTGCTGCCACCCAGGTACCGATAGAGCGGCAGTCCTGTCGCTTCGGCTGCCGCCTTGGCCACCGCCAACGAAACGCCCAGAATCGCGTTGGCGCCCAACTCCGCCTTGTTGTCCGTTCCGTCGAGCGCCAGCATCATCGCGTCGATACCTTCTTGATCGCGCGCGTCTTCGCCTTCGAGAACGGGACCGATCCGATCGTTGACGTTGCCAACCGCTTGGGTCACGCCCTTGCCCAGATAGACGTCGGGGTCGCCGTCGCGTAGCTCGATAGCCTCGTTCTCTCCCGTCGACGCCCCACTGGGCACGGCCGCGCGTCCCAGGGTGCCACTCCCCAGAATCACCTCGACCTCGACGGTTGGGTTGCCCCGGCTATCGAGAATTTGCCGGCCATGAACTGACTCGATTTCGAACTCCTCGCTCATCGACACTCCTGTGGGCTGAGATTCGTAGCGTGGCCGCGGTGCAGGCCCTATGGGCGCCGAGCATACCCGACCCGAGACCCTGGCTGAAGACCAAACCCAAGGCCAATGAAGTCGAACCGCGCGCAGGGTTCAGCTCCTCGGTACGAACGACAATGGACCTCGATGACGCACGGCAAAGCCACGCGACGCTGCTATGCTTCGGCACCCACGCCGCCCGCTACGCTTCCCAACCAACCCAGGAGCGCAACCCCGTGGCAACGCCCAAGATCGCTATCAATGGATTCGGCCGTATCGGCCGTATCGTGACCCGCATCGCCAAGACCCGCAAACACTTCGACGTCGTCGCGATTAACGATCTCAACGACCCGGAACGTCTGGCCTACGCGTTCAAGTACGACAGCGTCCACCGGCAATATCCTGGTGAAGTGACACTCGACGGCGACACCATGGTGATCGATGGTGATCCCTTCCGGGTTCTCCAGGAACGCGATCCGAACAAGCTACCGTGGAAAGAGCTCGGGGTCGACTACGTCATCGAGTCGACCGGCGCCTTCCGCAAGATCGACCAGCTCGACGACCATCTCGCGGCCGGAGCCAAACGCGTGATTGTCACGGTGCCCACCAAGGACTTCCTCGAGAGTACGGTTGTGTTGGGGGTCAACGACCACGTCGTAACCCGCGATTCGCGCATCATCAGCAATGCCAGCTGCACCACCAACTGCGCCGCCCCCATCGCAAAGATCCTCCACGAAGCCTTCGGGATTCGTCGTGGCCTGCTGACCACGGTCCACGCCTACACCTCGACCCAACGGCTGGTCGACATGCCGCACCGCAAGGATCCCCGGCGTGGACGGCACGCAGCCATCAACATCATCCCCACTTCCACCGGTGCCGCCGAGGCAATTGGCCGTGTCATTCCCGAGCTGGACGGCAAGCTCGACGGCATGGCCATGCGGGTGCCGGTACCGGACGGCAGTGTGGTCGACCTTACCGTCGAGCTCGACAAGACGGTCACCGTGGCCGAGGTCAACGAACAGGTTCACGCGGCCGCCGATGGCCCCTTCCGGCGCATTCTCCAATACTCGGAAGAGCCGATCGTGTCGACAGACATCATCGGCAATAGCCACTCGAGCATCTTCGACGCCCCTCTCACCCAAGTACTCAACGGCGACGGTACCAGCGGCTCGATGGTCAAAGTCATCTCGTGGTACGACAACGAATGGGGCTACAGCTCACGGGTCGAAGACTTGATCGTCAAGGTCGCCAAACTCGATGGGCTCGACCCGTATTTCGCGGCCGATGACTAGGCAGCCCATTCAAAGGATCGCAGTCAACACCGGTGGCGGCGACGCGCCGGGCTTGAATGCTGTCATCCGATCCGTGACTCTGGCGGCCCGGCGCCGTGGCTGGGACGTTTTGGGTATTCGACGTGGCTATGAAGGGTTGATGCAAAAGGGTGACGGCGGCATCCTGCGGCTCGACGAAGACGCGGTGCGCGGCATCAGCCACCAAGGTGGCACGATCCTGGGCGCGATCAACAAGGGCAATCCATTCGAGTACCCGATTCGTCACGACAACAAGACCCCCACCATCGCCAACCGCTCCAACGAGGTTGTCCGGCGTTTCCGCGAGCTCGAGATCGACGCCCTGATTGCGATTGGTGGCGACGGCTCCATGCGCATCGCCCACCGCTTCATACAAAAGGGCATCCCGGTCATCGGCGTGCCCAAAACCATCGACAATGACCTCATGGGCACGGTCGTCACCTTCGGATTCGACACCGCCGTGACCGTCGCCACCGAAGCGGTCGACCGACTGCACTCCACCGCCCAGGCTCATCAACGTGTCTTCGTGGTCGAGGTCATGGGGCGCTACGCGGGCTGGATCGCGTTACATGCGGGTATCGCTGGAACCGCCGACGTCATCTTGCTGCCCGAAATTCCGTTCGATATCGATTCGGTGTGCCGCAAGATCCACGAGCGCGAGGCCAGCGGGCGCCACTTCACCCTGGTCGTGGTGGCCGAGGGCGCCAAGCCCGTGGGGGGTGAGACGGCGACCATTGGCACGAAAGAGGCCGGGCGCGAAGTCCGTTTGGGTGGCGTCGCCGAGCAAGTGGCCGAGGCCATCGCCCAACGAACCGGTAAGGAAACCCGCACGGTCGTCCTCGGTCATCTCCAACGCGGCGGTGGCCCGACCGCCCGCGACCGGCTGATCTCCATGCGCTTCGGCGCCGCCGCTGTACGGGTCCTGGACCGTGGCGAACGCGACGTCATGGTCGCGCTCGACCCACCCGACATCCGCACCGTGCCCATTGCCGACATCGTCGATGGCATGAAGGCCGTACCGATCGATGGCGACACCGTCGCCACGGCGCGCGATCTCGGAATTTGCCTCGGGGATTGAGGCATCCGGCGGGAAGAAGGTCGAGCGGACTTCTTGGAGGCTTGAAGCCATGAGAGGTTTTGGAGGCGATACCCTCACCTCACCGGTATCGCGACAACCACGAACGCCCCACCGGCACCGCCCCAGAGTTGGTCTCCCGATGGAGCGTCAGACAAAAACTTATGGGCCCCTTGGGGCAATCTAGGCCTAAAACAAGCGCATACGAAGGATGAGATGCGCGAAGATCTTGAGGCTCAAGTGCTTACGAAAAGCGCAGGCGCACCCGAAGGTTCGTTGAGCATTTTCGGAAGTGATTGAGCCCAAGAGATTTGTGTAGATCGCCTTCAAGATGCGCTGGTTTTGGGTCTAGGTCGTGTTTCTCGCGATGTAGACAGAGGAACATGTTGTCGACGTGTAACGAATCCGTCGAGACCAACACCTAAGGGCTTCAGAGAAGCAGCCCGTGGAGAGCCCTCGAAGATACAACCATGGCAGCAGCTCCTCGACGCTCTTTGTGCGACGGAGGTAGGGCGGCACGAGCTTCGAGCGGAACTGCAAACCTTCGCCCTTCGTTGCCGACCAATCACGGACACGAGGCACTTTCACCGGCACGCCACCAACGCCCGTTTGGATCTCACGCTCCGGCAGGTAGCTGTTGCGTACCAGGCGCTGGCGACCAGCCTCGTCGCGTTCCTCACGGTACTCGGCGAGGACGAGCCGACCTCCAATTCGATCGCCTCCGCCAAAAGCTGACGAGCGCCAACGCGAAGCACCTCCGTTAGCGCATCTCCGGGCTCCTGCGGTTCTCGAATCGCGACTACTGTAGTCTCGGTCATGGCGTATCTCCCCGTTGTTGAGGGTGAATCGAATCTCGAAATCCGACTCAGGATACGCCACCTGATTTCTCGCCCTGTACACACGATTCAACCATAGCTCAATCGCTTCTGGGTGTTCGCGTCTGCTGACGAACCGTAACTGGTCGCCCTACCGGGCAACCGGCACTTCGCCGTTAGCGATCGAAGGAGGTCTGGAATCAGGGCAGGGTGACGGTGCCAGGCTTCTGGATCGCGGCCTTTGCGACGACGATGAGATATTGGGCAGGATCGATGCCGTTGAGCCTTGCGGTCTCGACGAGGGAATAGAGCACCGCGGCCGTCTTGGCTCCGCGCTCTGAGCGCGAGCAGAAATGGGTCTTGCGCCCGATCACCGGACCTCGGAGCGCCCTCTCTACCCGGTTGTTGGCGTGGGGGATCCTGCCGTCCGCAACAAAGTGCGTAAGCCGATCCCAGCGCTTCATCATGTATTGAATCGCCTTGCCGAAGCCCGATTGGTGCAGGCCTCCCTGCTGAAACGCCCACGCGCGGATTTCCTCGAGAACGGGCTTGCTCCTCTCCTGTCGAAGTTGCCGCCTCTTCTCCCAAGCTTTCGAGTCACCTGGGAAGGGGCCTTCGACTTCGCGGTCGATCTCATACAACTTTCGGATCCACTGGAGGACCGGCTGACACCGAGTATCTTCGAGGTCCCTGAACTTTCTCAAGCAATGAGCCCAGCAATTGATCAGGGTAAACCGGGGCGGCTGCCCTTCTTCGTTCGGCTTCGCCAAGATTTCGTAGACCTGGTAGCCATCCGCGATCAGGGCACCTGAATAGGTTCCCAGCAGGCTCCGCCCCGCTTCGGTCGATTTCGAGTCGAGCAAGGCATAGTAAGCAAATTGTTCTGAGCACAAACCCCAAACCGTGGCGGTATATTGTCTCTTTCGATGCAGTTTGCGCCCGATCTTGACCCCATTGGGTGCCAACAACCAGCCGGTTTCGTCGACGTGCAAGACCGGGCCTTCGAGAAGCCGGGCGAAGAGCGCGTCGTAAGTCGGCTCCAGGATCGAGTCATGAGGTACACTTAACTTACGGATCGTCGAGCACCGTGCTGTCTCCACCTTTGGGCAGACCGTTCGAGCTATCATCAATGCCCATAGGCTTTGGAGGTCTTTCCACAATGGCAAAAATCGGACGCAACAATCGCTGCTCTTGCGGCAGTGGTAAGAAGTACAAACGCTGCTGTCTGGTCAGGGAGAAGCACACACCTGCCGTCTTCGAGAGCCATCCCCTCGATGAACTCAGCAATGCCGTCGTCGACCGGATCCGAGAGGGCAAGCTCGACGAAGCAGAGCGCCTTTGCAAGAAGCTCGCCGAAGACTATCCCGACATGATCGACCCTCTCGATCGCTATGCCCTCCTTTATGAAGCGAAGGGAGAATATGCACGAGCTGCCGAACTCTACCGACAGGCTGCTGCATTCGCCCAGACCAGCGAGGGCTTCGACATTGAGATCAGCGAGGACTTCCTCTCGAGAGCTCGAAAACTCGAAAACTCGAAGCGACCAGGACCGACGACATCGACGGACGGTGAAGCGGCGGACGCGACGTAGACGCGGCAATGGCCCAATAGCAGCGCCAGGATTCGCATCAAGGGGGTCAGCCGCGCGATCGGTACCAACGTGGTGTTGGTGGCCAGAGTCGTGACGTACCCCTCGACCTGGTCGACCGAATTTCTAACCACCCCGCCCCCACCGGCGTCACTCCTAGAAGGAGCGCGTACACATTCACGGGTTTCGGATCAAAAATCTCACGGCACAGCGCGGCAAGGTGATCACCCTTCCCCCCCCCGCAGAGGCCGCATGTGCCCGAACGGAATTCAGAGGACACCTAAGACGCTGATCCCGAAGGGCTTTACGGGTTTTTCGCCGAACGACTACCGCGAAAGGGCGATTTGCGGGCCATTGGGGTAGCTTCAACCACCGCCGCTCTGGCGCCTTCGAAGGAGCCGCTTAGCCAAGCCCTGTCTTTCGCAGCCGACGCAGCGGCGAACTGAACTTCACCGACGCAGGATCAAACACGGACGCCTCCCAGAACCCACCGAACCAGTTGACGAGTTCTTGATGATCCTCGTGCGCTGGGTCCGCCATCGCCTCCCTGAAGCGATTGAAGCCAAGGATACCGCCTACATCCTCCGGGGGACACCTACCGTCGCCGTCGACGCAACGCGGGTAGCGGGTGCCCTTGAGCCCATCCTTCCGCTCCCGCAGCGTAACTTGATGTTCCCACCCATCGCCGAAGTCATAGCGGTACATGCAGCGACCCGGAAACGACACGAACCAATCCTTCAGGAAGCTTTCCCATCCTTCAGGAAGCTTTCCCAACTGGCCAGGAATTCCAGCTCCGGAGCCATCCCCGGATCCACGATCCCGATCTGCATATCGACATCGCCTGTTGGGAAGCGAAACTCATGAAGATGGCGGTCCTCCCACGGCATCACATCTTGGATCGCACAGTGCAGGTCCCAGAAGCTAGCGCTCGTTCGGATCTCCAGCCTACGCCATACGGCGGGTTGGACCCCTGCGAGTTGAACATGAACTACGAAAATTTCACCCATGATCAATGATCATAACACCGGCGAAATTCGAGGGGGAGGGTCGGTCAACTATTCCAGGCGATGCCGAACGGACACCGCGCCTGAGTCGAGTCGAGCGCACACGCTGTCAAGAGTCACGGTTTCGACAGGGTACGGCGTCACGATGGCTCTTCCCTCACTTGCAGCCCGGAGCCGTTGGGTTGCACCTCGCCCAGACCTTTATGCAGCAAGCGACCGATACCAGCGTCGACCATCCAAGACGCCACGTCCGTAGTTGCAGCCGGACGGGACCACCAGCATTCTTCTTACCAATCCCAATCACCTTCAGCTCGACCAACGGTCGCCCCAAGATGGGAGTTTGAACGACGAAAACCGATAGCCGCCAAACCTACCGGCCTTCTATGATGATCTCGGCCAACGGATGAACCGTTCGGCCGAGCGCACGGAGACGCGATGCACACGACAACCGATCCGGCTACCACCAGCAAACAGACCACCGCTTCGATCGACAACTTAAGCGAAGAAGCCTGCTGGACGGCCCTGTTGGCGCGCGACCCCGCCTTCGACGGGCGGTTCTTCTTCGGTGTGACCACCACCGGAATCTTCTGCCGCCCCTCCTGCCCGGCCCGGCGCCCTCGGCGCGCGAACGTTCGCTTTTACGCCGCACCAAACGAGGCCGAGCGCGACGGTTTGCGCGCGTGCAAGCGCTGCCGGCCAACCCAAGCCGACAAACCCGACATCGCCGCCATGAAGGCACTGTGCGAGTACATTCGCCAGCATAGCGACAGCGGCGAACCCTTGACCCTGACCGTACTGGCACGGCGCGCCAAGCTCACACCCGCCCGAGTGCGCGAACGGTTTCGCGACGTCATCGGCATTACCCCCCGCCAGTTTGTCGAGGCCTGTCGCTTCGGTACGTTCAAGGAGGCACTGAGAAACGGAAGCCCGGTAACCGACGCCATCTACGGTGCCGGTTTTGCTTCGGCCAGCCGAGTCTACGAACAGACGAGCGCTCGTCTCGGCATGACCCCCAACGCCTTCCGCCACGGTGGCCGCGGTGTCGAGGTCACCTACACCCACGCCGAGACACCGGTTGGGTGCCTGGTGGTTGCTGGCACCGACCGCGGCCTGTGCTTCGTCGAGCTCGGAGACGACCCAAAACCCTTGGTCGAAAGGCTTCACCGCGGATTCCCCGAGGCAACCGTATCCCGTGCCGAAGCTGATGCGTCTCCCGCCTTGAGGGCATGGTTGGAAGCATTGTGCCATCACCTCGAAGGGCGACAGCCGCATCTCGACTTACCACTCGACATTCGCGCAACCGCGTTCCAACAGCGCGTTTGGCAGTACCTACAAACAATCCCTTTTGGCGAAACACGCTCTTACACGGACGTCGCTCGCGCCCTCGGCAAGCCCAAGGCTGCACGGGCCGTAGCGAGTGCCTGCGCCGCGAATCCCGTTGCCCTCGCCATTCCCTGCCACCGCGTCCTGCGCGCCAGCGGCCACCTGGGGGGCTACCGCTGGGGTATGAAACGCAAACAATGCCTGTTGGATGGCGAACGTGGCAACGCTGGCCAAGACCGCAGCCACGCTGGTGTAGGCGAGTCGCCCGTCTTCAAATCAAGCAAAGCCCTCGCCATCGCGGTACAAGGATCGGATTGATTCCGGCTCACGCGCCGCCAATGTCATCGTGTAATGCGTCAGAAATGCCTCGAACCTCGGCCGTCACCGTCGGCACCCTGGCCTCGACGGTTGGCGACCCAGCACCCAACACCGATGCAACGCAAACCAACGCCAACACGAACACAATAGGGTCTCGACCCGAACCCACGATCCACCGCTTCATGGCGCCACGCTCGCAGGGCGTTTGAGCCGGTCCATGATGCCTTCATCGTATTGCATCGCGCCCACCACATTGCCCTCCGTATCGTTGAAGACCAGCACCGTGCCCACCGTGTCGATTGTGGTCGCGGGCATGGTTACGGTACCGCCATGGTTCTCGATGGCGTCGGCGATCGAAGCGAGATCCGTTACCGAAATGGTGCATTGATAGCCAATCATACCCGCCCCGGCAACCGGAGCTTGTCGAGGCTCGAGGGCACCCAGAATGCCTGAGCCGCTGGTGTGAATCAACCAAAACTCCGGTGGCCCCCACGGCTCGAAGGTCCATCCGAACACACCTTCGTAGAACCGCTTGGCACGTTGGCAATCATCAGCGTGAACGGCGAAGTGAACCACATCGTTGGCCATCCAGATACCTCCTTTCGGTTTGGGGAGACCATCGTATGCTGTCTCAAACTTGGCGGTGTCACGTTAAACTGACACTTGATGTCGAATTCCCGCCACTCTTCAACGGTTGACGAGACCCGGCTGATCGTTCGCGCCCTCGGCGTTTGGTACCAACATGGTTACCGAGTCCCAACCCACACCCACGTTTGGCCACAGCTGATCTTTGCCTCTCGAGGCGTCATGTCCGTGGCCACCCAGCACGGAGCTTGGGTGGTTCCGCCCCAGCGAGCCGTTTGGGTGCCGGCCGCTGTCGAGCACAGCATCAATGTTAGCGGTCGGCTGCACGTGCGGACCCTGTACTTGCGTCCCGACCTGGCACCAAAGCTACCGGGCACTTGCAGCGTCCTTCACGTTTCGCCTCTGCTCCGCGAGCTGATCATCCATATCGTCGAGAACGGCCCACTCGACGAGGAAGAGCCGCTTCACGCCCATTTGGCCCAGGTCTTGGTTGCCCTGCTCGTGGACCAGACCGAGATGGCGGTCGATCTACGCTTGCCAACCGACCCTCGGGCACGTTTCGTCGCCAACCACGTGTTGCGTGACCTCGCCCAGTCGACGCCGCTCCCGGTCCTCGCCAGGGCCGGTGGTGCCAGCACCCGAACCATCGAGCGGCTCTTTTCCCGAGAGACCGGCGTGAGCTTTGGCCACTGGCGGCAACAAGCACGATTGCTCGAAGCCTTGCGCTTGCTCGCCAGCGACGCGTCGGTCGCGGACGTGGCCCACAACGTCGGCTATGAGACTTGCAGTGCCTTTATTGTCATGTTCAAGCGCGCGTTGGGCGTGACGCCGGGTCGGTATTTTCGCAAGGGGCCCTAGGACGAACAAGACTACGTTCTGATTCGTAGAAAAGACATGTTGTTTGCATGATGAGATCATGGCCGCGAAAACGCGTAATCAGCATAATCAGTAGGAGACGTCATGAATATCTCAATTGTGGTCTTGCTCTCGCTGACGATCGCCGCAACGGAGAAACCGGTCAAAGTAGAGACCTGGCACGATCGCGCTGTCGACTTCAGCGCTCTGAAGACTTTTGACTTCGACTACGAAGCCACAAGCAAGAGTCGTGGACGTTCAGGTCGTCCGCTCGCCAGCCAGGGCTTCAGCCGTGACGCAGAAATGCGCGAAACGATTACCGCCGCGCTCGAGCAGCGCGGCTATCGTCATACCCCCGATGAAGAGGTCGATTTTCTGGTGGTGTGTCAGTACCGGCCACCCCAGGCGGGCCGCAAGCAAGGTGGCTCCAGCCGCGCCGGCATCTCCCCGGGGTTCTCCCTCACCTTCGGCAAGGCCAACGACAACGCGATCTACATCGAACTGCGCGAGCCCGAGCAACGGCTTCCGATTTGGCGCGGCACGGGCTTGCGGGTCCAGGTTCGCAAGGCTCCGATCACCGAACGGATCAACTTCGCCATTGAAACCGTCCTGGCAACGTACCCACCTGCACCTCACACAGCCCCAATTGAGCGCATGGTCCCGACCTTGGCGGGGAATCCAAGCCTCTCTCAACCTGACAAGCGCTAACGGAAGTACCTCGGGTTGGCACTTGCCAGCTGCTTGACAACCGATCGAGATCGACATGCAGCATTCAACCAGGTCGCGGGCTATGCTTGGAACATGAGTGCCGATCGACCCGCGCCGACTGTTCTTGTTATTCGCGATGGCTGGGGCCAAAACCCACATCCGGAACACAACGACTTCAACGCCATCCATCGCGCCGCGACGCCCGTGGCAGACCAGCTCGGGGTCGAGTGGCCCACGACGTTGATCCGTACGAGTGGCGAAGATGCTGGTCTGCCGGTGGGTACCATGGGCAACTCCGAGGTTGGCCATCAGAACATTGGTGCCGGCCGTGTGGTCGACCAGGAGATCATGCGGATCGCCCGGTCGATTCGCGAGCAGCATTTCTTCGCCAATCCGGCGCTGCTCGGCGCCTTCGAGCATGCCCGTGCGACTGGCGGCGCGGTCCACCTGTTGGGTTTGGTCAGCGATGGGTTGGTTCACAGCGACATCACTCACTTGTTCGCCCTCCTCGACTTGGCTGCCCGTCTCGACTGGCCGAGCCACCGCCTCAACATCCACGCCATCACCGACGGGCGGGACACCGCGCCTAGCACCGGCATAGGTTTCATCGACCAGCTCGAAGATGAGATCGCCCGCATCGGCCGAGGCAGGATCGCAACCATCACCGGCCGCTTTTGGGCGATGGACCGGGACCACCGATGGGGTCGCGTCGCCCGTGCCTACGGCGCCTTGACCGGGCGCACCGTGAGCCACAAAGGCAGCACCGATCTCACCACCCGGCGAGCGGCTTCGGCGCGGGCAGCACTGACGCAGTACTACGACCAGCCCCTCGACGACAGCCGTCAAGGCGACGAATTCGTCCTCCCCACGGTCGTGGGCGCAAGCGAAGCGGGCAGCAAGGGGCGAATCGGTGATGGCGACGCCGTGATCTTCTTCAACTTCCGAGGCGACCGTCCACGAGAGCTGTGCCGGGCGCTTCTGCTCGAAGATGACGCGTGGGACCAGGTCCAAAACGGCGGTTTCGACCGCGGGGAACAGCTCCACAACCTGCACCTGGTTTCGATGACCAACTACGAAAAGGGCCTGCCGGTTACCGCGGTTGCGTTCGACAAGCCACCCAAAATGCCTTCGATTCTGGGCCAGGTTATCGCCGATGCGGGTTTGACGCAGCTGCGCTGTGCCGAAACCGAGAAGTACCCTCATGTCACGTTCTTCTTCAACGACTACCGTGACGGGCCTTTTCCTGGTGAACATCGTGCACTGCTCCAGAGCCCGACCGATGTCGCCACCTACGACCAGAAGCCCGCCATGTCGGCTTTGGCCGTGCGCGACGCCGTGCTAGAGCGTCTGCGGGCCGACGATGCCGAATCACTGATCGTTGTCAACTTCGCCAATGCCGACATGGTGGGTCACACCGGCAAGCTCGACGCCATTGTCGCGGCGGTGGAGACCGTCGACGCGTGTGTCGGTGCCCTCCTCGAAGCCACGCTCGCCCGCGGCGGCAACCTGATCATCACCGCCGATCACGGCAATGCCGAGCAAACGTGGAACCTTGAACACGATTGTCCACATACCGCCCACACCACCTACGACGTACCACTTCACCTGGTCGCACCAGCCTTCCGTGGCCAATCACTTCGGGGCGATGGACGACTTGCGGATTTGGCGCCCACCTTGTTGGCGGTGATGGGCCTGCCCCACCCCGCCGCCATGACCGGCCGTTCGCTGCTCTTGAAAACCGAGACATGATCGCCTACGCGTTCCTACTGCTGGGCTTGGTGGTGGGGCCGCATGAGATCGAGCTGGTGGTCGAACCGCCGGTCGTCCGGGCCATTGTCGAACTCGATGGAGTGCCGATCGCCCACCTCGACGGCCCCGAGTACCGCTTCACCTTTGATCTCGGTGACCGGCTCTATCCCCACATCCTGGTCGCGATCGGCCTCGACGCCGCGGGACGCGAGGTCGGTCGAGCCGAGCAGCGCGTCAATGTTCCGCAGACCTTGGCCCACGTTGCCATCCTGCTCGACGGGGACGATCCTCGCCAACCCAAGCACGGACGCCTGATGTGGCAGCACATCGCCTACGGCGAGGCCGATCAAATCGACTTGCGCCTCGATGGTCAACGTCTGATCCTGGCCGACGACGGTTCTTTCGCGGTCCCCGATCGTGACCCGAACCGGCTCCACACCGTCTCGGCCGCGCTTCGATTTGGCGATGGCTCCCGCTACCGCGCCGAGCGCTCCTTTGGCGGTCCGGCGGGCGCGCGGATCAACATCGAGCAGACCGGTATCCCGATCCGCGCCCCGTACGGAAGTCCATCGCGTCGCCAGCTCAATGGCCGCCTCCAAATCGGCGGCCAACCGGCCTCCGTTGTCGCGATCGAGAAAGGGCCGGCCAAGATCGTCATGGTGGTAGACCCCGGCGCGACGAGCGCGCTTCGCGAGCTGGCGCCGTTCGACCTCAGCACGGCCAATGTCGGCCTCCGTGCTGGCGAGCAAGTCGAATTCCTGTTTCCGGTAGCGGAGCGGGTCGGCGGTCGTTCGGCGCGGGCGGCCCGACTCTTTCAAAAAACCCGCCCATTTGTCGCCCAAGACGGTGACCTGGCATGGCTACTCACCCGCGTCGTAACCCCCGAGCCACGCGACGATCAAGCGCTCACCGACGCCCTCGCCGCCGCCGCGCTGGCCGCCGCCGAAGGCAACCGCCCTCGCGCTGTGGTGATGGTCTTGAGCCGCGAACCGACCGATCGCAGTGCGTTTCGGGTCGATGAGGTCCTCGACTACTGCCGCGCGCTGCACGTGCCCGTCGCGCTGTGGACGATCGGGCTGGGTGCGGGCGGGCGGATCTCGGAAGACATGATTCCCATCGCCCGGGTGACCCCGTGGGGCAGCGCTCGTGACATCACCTCGTTCAACCGCATCGTTGGTGCCATCAGCGACCTACGGCAGCTACTCGACGAGCAATACACCGTTTGGATCGAGGGTGCTCACCTCCCGAGTGACGTGACGCTCACCGGCAAGGGCCGGGGCTTGGAGCTGGTCGTCGAGCAACCCTTGCGATAGCCGTCCCCGCTACGGCTCGAGGGCCTCTTGCTCGACGCAGATCAATTCGGCGTCGGCCAGGCTCAGCGGTGCGCGAAGCAGCCCACATCGGTGGGGGGCACCGTCGGGGCTGTCCCGTTCGAAGAATCGGCAGGTCCGACACAGGCCGAATGGCACGCCACCATTGGCGGCCAGGCGCTGGTTGAGGATTTCACGTAACCCCGCCGCAAGCTGCGCGGGAACCCCTTCGTCGTCCAGGCCAGCAACCGCGTCCACGGTTAACGCCAACGGATCCTCTTCGAGAAGCGCGCGTCCCTCGTCCGTCAACGCCAGGCGTATCGAGCGTTTGTCCGCTTCGACCCGCTGCTTGCGTACCCAGCCTTTGCGCTCGAGTGCGTTCAAGGTCTGCGACACCGTCCCCTTGGTGGATCCCAGGTAGGAAGTTACGGCCGAGGGCGCGCGGGAGAACCGGTTGGCGCGGGCCAGGTAGCGCAGAGCCTCCCACTGGGCCGGGCGAAGCCCTCGAGCGTGTCCGTCGTTCACTATCAAGCGAGCCAAACGCTCCAACAATACGGCAACAGACGTGGCAGAAGATTGCATCTCAATAAAATATCGACTCGAAACCACCTTGACAAGGGCCAAGTGGTTCTTTAAGATCAAGTATCGACTCGATACTACCTAAATCAACTCACGGAGACATCATGACCCGTCTGATTCTCGCTTCACTTCTGCTTCCTTTGCTGAGCCTCGCCATCACGGTGAACGCCGCCGCGGTGGAGCCAAACCCGGTTCCCATGTCCGATGACCTGAACCTACGCAGTGCAGGTGTGCGCTACAACAATGACCTCGACATCGTTGTCTTCGAACTGCGGGTCCGAGGTCGTGCCGGCGCCACCCAAGTCGAGCCCGTCGGTGAGATGGACGGGGCCCCGGTGCTCGCCTACGTGTTCCCCACGACCTTGAAGCCTGAGCAGGTTGGCTTTGCCCAAGGCGACGGAATCTTGGCGCTGGTTGCCACCAGCCACCCGGACTTCGACGACACCCCACTGTGGGACGAAGACGGCAATGGAGATCCGACCAATACCGCTGATGGCCGCGTCTTTCACGTTCATTGGGTGGTCTTGGTACCCGATGAACGGGTCGCGGGCGGCCTTGCGGTCAAGCCGGTCGATAGCGCGCTGGAAGGCCAACTCCCTCCTACGGCACCGGGCATGCCCATTTACCTCGATTCACCCGGATTCTCGGTTGTGATGCGCGGTGATCGCCTGCGTATTCCAGTACCTGCCTGGCGGATCCGCGATCTCGGTCGATTCAACTTTGACGCCGTCACCGCCTACCTACAGGTCAACACCTCTGATTCAGAGCGGCCGACCCTGGGGGTTTACAAGGTCTACTCAGTCCTGAGTGGCGATCTCAGCCTGCCCCAGACCTTCTCTCGTTAAGCCGGGAAATCGGTATTGTGGCCGGCACGAATCGCGTAAACGTGCGGTAAATGGTGCCGGCCCGCGCGCACCTCGATTTGACCCCCGTGCATCCAATCGGCGAAACTTCGGGCGTAAGCAGGAACCGCCCTTTCGCTACAGGAGACAATTCGTGCGTAGCCTCAAGACCAAAATCGTCCTTTCTTTGCTTGTGCTCGGCCTCGTGGCCGGCGCGGCCATGGCCGATGGTCGGCAGGACAAGATCCTTGCCAACATCAAGCTAGCCTACCCCCAACTCGAGCAAATGCAAGTCCAGATGGGCGAGATCAAGCCCTCCGGCTTCGACGGCCTCGACATCGGTACCTTCACCATGCAAGGTAACCGTACCCAGGAGTTCCTGGTGTCCACCGACGACACCAAGCTCTATCTCACCAGCGGCCCACCGATCGACGTCAGCAAGTCGGCCGATGAGATCAACAAAGCGATCGCCGAGCGCAAGCAAGAGGAAACCCTCGAAGCGAAGACCCGGATGGCGAAGCTCGACGCTTCCGTCGAAGGCCTTCCCTTCCGTGGCAACCCGGACGCGAAGGTGACCATCATCGAATTCTCGGACTTCCAATGCCCCTTCTGCTCGCGTGGTGCCGACACCATGGAAGAAGTGCTAGAGAAGTACCCAAACGACGTGAAGTTCGTGTTCAAGCACTTCCCGCTCGGTTTCCATCCGTGGGCCAAGCCGGCCGCGATCGCCACCCATTGTGCCGCCCAGCAAGACCACGAGGCCTTCTGGACGCTCCACGACAAGTACTTCGAGAAGCAGAAAGAGATCACGCCGGAAAACGTGATTGCCAAGTCGAAGGAGTTTCTCGCGGACAGCGGCATCGACCTGGCCACCTTCGCCACCTGTGCTGACGACAAGTCGTCGGCGGCCTACGAGGCTGCCGCCGCGGTGGTTGACGCCGACGTGAAGCTCGGCGGCGAGCATGGCGTCTCGGGAACTCCGGGCTTCTTCGTCAACGGCCGCTTCCTCAATGGCGCCCAGCCGATCGCCGCTTTCGAGCCGCTGATCGAGGAAGCCAAGAAAGACACGAAGTAGCCGCTACTGAAGCGCGCCTGAGTTTCCTGTGCCTGGCACGGGGGACCGGCAAACGGGGCGGGCCTAGGCCCGCCTTGTTGCGTTTTGGGGGCACTTGCATGTGATCACGATGAATTCATCATGATCACATGTCCACCATGATTCAGATCCTCAACGTCCCGAGTGATCTTCACCCCAAGATCAAGGCCCGCGCCGCACTTGCGGGGACGTCGATGTCCGACGACCTGCTCGGCGAGATTCGCCGGACCGTCGAGCGCCCGACTCGGGAAGAGGTGCTCGACCGAATCGCTCAGCTACCGACCCTCGACATCGAAACCTCAGCGGCCACACTCGTTCGTGAAGAACGAGACCGTCGATGATCGTTGTCGACGCCTCGGCAGTGATGCTCGGTTGAGGCCCTACCCCACTTGCTGACGCAGGTACAGCTGCTCGATGGTCTTGAGCGAATCGGCCTCTGGAGCACTCTTGTCAGCGCGCAGGACGACGAGCTTGGGCTCGCGCAAGCTGAGCACGCCGCTGGTGGGGTCTCGTACCAAACCAGACATCTTGACCGTGACGACGATCCGGGGAAGCAACTCGAATCCGGTGTGGGTGCCAGAAACCGTCTTGCGCTCGATACGACTACCGTTGAGTAGGCCATCTTTCATGATGAGCTGTTGAATCTCGGCGTCCTTGATCCGATCGACCCCGGCGACATCGCCCACATCTTCGTAACCGCCATCGTCACCGCGGGCGCCCAAAATGTAGGAGCCGAACATGCCAACGTTTTCCTTGCTGGTGATCGCCATTACCGCGCCGAGCAGAACCAGATCAAGGGTCACTTCGGGCTTGCGCTTGCGCCAACTCGGATCACGACCGGCCAAACGATACGGACCATCGAGATCCTTGGCGATGACGCCCTCGTAGCCCTGCGCCCGGAAATGCTGGTAGAGCCGCTTGACGTCCTCGGGGCCCTTTGCCGACTGTCCCTCGGCCATCGAAAACGGCATGGGCGTAGGCATCGAAGCCAGGGGCCCCAGCAGAAGAGCCAGGCGTTGGCGACGTTCACGCAATGAAAAGCCCGTGAGGTCGTGGCCGTCGAGGTAGATGAGATCGAAACCGGCATAGCGGAGTTGCATGGACTTGCCCAGGTCTCCCTGCATGTGGCTGAAGACTTCGTAGACCGTGGCCGGTCGTATCCCCGTGGCACCCACCACGGTCCCATGCAACTCGCCGTCGACGATCACTGTGTGGGCGGGCAAGAGCTTGATGGTGGCGTCGAGCCCAGGCATAAGCTCGAGATAGTCCCGACGATTGCGGGTGTAGGCCCCACACAGGACCGTGCCGTGGGCATCGGTTGACTTGTGAAGCATCAGGCGGATGCCGTCGTACTTGCGCTCGACCCATGCCGGGTATTTCTTGATCTTGTCGGTACCACCCGCCGCCAAAGCCGGTCGCACAGGCACCAAGGGTTGTAGCTGGATCTCACGCAACCCGTCGGGCCCATGCTGATCGAGGAGGTCGACCACGACGTGGATGTCGGAAAGTGCCAAGGCATGGCCAACTTGGTCCGCTTCAACGCCAAATGCATGGCCAATCAAGCGCGCCAGCAGCTCGCTCTCGTAGCGCAACCCCACCGTGCCCAAAATGAGCTTGGCAAGAAAGTAGGCTTCGACCTTGCCACTTCGGCGCAGCAACGAGCGCAGCAGATCGAACTGGGCATTGCGCTTCTGGTCGGGCAAGGCGTGCAGCGTGTGCAGCACTTCAGCGGCGGTCAACGGTGGCGCCACCTGCAGATCGGCCCGACTTTCGGCAAACAGCACGGCAACATCGCCCACCCGCGTGAGGCGATCGAGCAACTCCCGACGGGTGGTGAGCCGCTCCGAGAGCAGCAACCGCATCAAGCTTTCACGGCGGAACCTGCTGGGCCGTCCGGCAAAGGGATCGCCGATCAAACAACCAAACTTCTGTTGCATGTCGAGACCGATCTCGACACTCAGAAAGCGCTGGAAGCTCGCCTCGCGCTCGCCCATCGTCGGTGGCGCCGGAATCTGAACACCGAAGAGCTCAACAGCCTTCCCTGGCGTCATGCCGGCCAACGGCATGAGCAGGCCGCGGCACAGCGAATAAAAGGGGATCGACGCCAGGAAATCACCGACCTTGGTGTCCTGGGCCAGCGTCTGTGCCAAGAACGATAGGTGGTAAGGCATGCCCAGCCCATGACGCAGGTACTCGCTGCTTGCAGCGTGACGCCCCAATCCGCGCGCCAGCCACCGTAGATCGGGCGCCGAGCCACCCGCGCCCGGCCGCATATCGGGCGTCCGCAGGACGTGAATCGCGTCGCGGGCGTTCACCCTTGCCACCTCAGCCTAAATCCACCCGATTTTCTCCAGGGCGAAGACTTCTGACATCCAACGTTCATTTCGCCGGCAGCACCGGATAAAACTCGGGCTGGGCTGGGTGGGCCTGCATGATGCCGCTGTCCGCGGCGCGCTCGACCCGTACTGGATACGGCAAGATCGGCGTCGTGACGCTCTTGACCGCACGAACAATTTCGATCTTCTGGCGGTACTTACCACCCCACATCTCGGCCATGTCCTTCGACGACAGGCTCATTTCTTCGATCAAGAAGACGGCATCCGCGGTGTGCTGGAGGGCCTCACCGCCCACGGGGGCACCGGTGTCGCGAATCTGCCCAATGCATAGGCACGTGACGCCCTTCTCGTGGTTGTAAGTCTTGAGTGCCGAGAGGTTGTCCGCGGTGCGGTTCTTCGAGGGGTCGAGCATGTTGAGCGAGTCGATGATGACAAAGGTGATGCCCTCCTTCTCGACCAAGTAGCGGTAGCGCTGGATGAAGTCATCCCACGACTGCCCCTTGTGGTACTGGCTTTCGAGCACCCATATGTTCTCGAGCGCCTCCTTGGCCAGCTTCTTTTCGTCGAGACCCGTGGCCTGCATTCCCAACTTCACCAAGCGCGAGCACAAGTCATCGCGACCCGCACCGGTGGCATCGTGAAAGCCTTCCTCCGCCACCACGTACGCGGACTTGGTGCCGGTCCGTGCCACCTGTACCAAACCGGCCAAAGCGCTGCGGGTCTTCCCTTTTCCCGGTGGGCCGGCCAGAGCCATTGTGCACCCCTTGGGCACACCACCCAAGGCATGAGAACCATCCTCGGTGAGACAAAGCGCGTCGAGCACGCAGCCCAGCGCCACCGCTTCCTGGGTCTTGACCCGCACGTCCAGCAAGGCAGGGCGGATGATGTCGGCATCGAGCCCCTGATCGCCATCATCGACCGCCTGCGGCGCGGTGAACGGCATGGCTGAAGGGTCGGCCATGGGCGGCATCATGCCGCCCATGCCCTGCATCGTCTGCATCATCTGCATCATCTGCATCATCTGCATCATCTGCGGGTTCATCGCGGGCATGGCGCCAGGCTGCTGCCCCGGCATTTGCGGCATCGAAGGCATCGTGGGCTGCGGGTTCTGGGGATCGTCGGGCACGGCGCGCTCTCCAAATGAATCCAAGTCGTCAATGATGATCGCGCGATGCTACCACCGGGATACGCTCTCCAAGCGAAACTCACCGGCATCTTGCCGCGTAGTCGGCACCAAGAACCGCCGCTTCCACGACCGGTGTCTCACACCGAGACCACCAGGAGGACCACCATGCTCCGCCTCGACCTTCCTGTTCTCGCGTTCACTCTCTTCCTGCTCACGTCACTCGCTGGCGCGCCCCTGGCCGCTGAGGCGCCCGCGGTTGACGGACACTGGGAGGGCGCAATCGAGATTCCGGGCACCCCGCTCGAAATCGACATCGACTTCGAAACCGCGGAGGACGGCACGCTGTCGGGCGACATCTCAATCCCGATCCAGCAACTCGAGGATTTTGACCTTTCCGATGTCGCTCGAGAAGGTGATGCGGTTCGCTTCAAGATCCCTGGTATTCCGGGTGAGCCCGCCTTCGAGGGCACCCTTGCAGATGATGGCACGACGATCGCCGGCACCTTCACCCAAGGTGGCGGTTCGCTCGACTTCGAGCTGACCCGTGGAGACGACAAAGCCGCGCAAGCACGGGCAGCGCTCGAAGACGCGGGTCCATTGATCGACCAACTGATCAAGGACTGGAACGTACCCGGCACCGCGATTGCGGTGGTTGCCGGCGGTGAAGTGGTGTTCGCCGAAGGTTTCGGCTACCGCGACGTCGAACAGAAGCTGCCCATGACCGCCAACTCCTTGTTCGCCATTGGCTCGACCACCAAGGCGTTCACCGCTACCTTACTCGGCATGCTGGTCGACGAGGGGACCCTCGACTGGGACCAACCGGTACGCCGCTACTTGGCGGGGTTCGAGCTCCAAGACCCGATGGCCACACTGCAAATCACCCCTCGTGACTTGGTCACCCACCGCTCGGGTCTGCCGCGCCACGACTTGCTTTGGTACAACAACACCACCGACACTCGCGCCAGCCTGATCGCGCGGTTTCCTCACTTGGAGCCGACTGCTGGCTTGCGCGAAAAGTGGCAATACAACAACCTGATGTTCATGACGGCCGGCTACCTTGGTGGTCAGCTCACCGGTGGCACCTGGGAGGAAGCGGTACGGGCGCGCATTCTCGATCCCTTGGGCATGACCCGCAGCACGCTTTCGGTGCTCGATTCACAAGAGGACGACGACCACGCCCTTCCCTATCGCGAAGACGACGACAGCGACAGCACGGACGATCCGAAAGCGCTCGAACGGATTCCCTTCCGCAACATCGACATTGCCGGCCCAGCAGGGTCGATTAACTCGAGCGTCGCCGAAATGAGCAAGTGGCTTTTGTTCAACCTCAATGGTGGACGCGCTGGGGATCAGCAACTGATCAACGCCAGCACCCTGGCCGATATCCACGCGCCCCACGCCGCGATCCCGACGGCACCGGATCGGCCGGACATTTCCCAATCCTCGTACGGCATGGGGTGGTCGATCGACACCTACCGCGGCCACCGTCGGGTGGCCCACGGTGGCGGCATCGACGGGTTCGTCACGTCAGTCATGATGTTTCCCGACGATCAAGTCGGCATCGTGACCTTTACCAACCGCGGTTCTGGCCTGCCGCCACTTCTCGCCCAGCATGCAGCCGACCGGGTGCTCGGTCTCGGTTCCATCAACTGGGCGGGTGAGGCACTGGCGCAACAGAAGCAAGCCGAAGCCGCCAGCGAAGAAACCAAGGACGAGGAAGAGGCGATTCGGGTCGCTGACACGCAACCGTCCCATCCGCTCGGCGACTATGCCGGCACCTACGAGGACGCTGGCTACGGCACCCTGTTGATCGACCACGCCGACGGCCAGCTCTCGATGACCTACAACGGCATCCACGCACCACTCGAACACTGGCACTACGAGGTTTGGAACGCACTCGAGGATGAAGACGACCCGGCATTCGAAGGTCAAAAACTGCTGTTCCGGCATGACCTCGATGGCAACGTCGCCGCGGTCGAGGCCCGTTTCGAAGTGCAGACCGGGCCCATCGTGTTCGACAAAGCACCGCCCGCGCAGCTCACCGATCCCACCTATCTGGCGCAACTCACCGGTCGCTATTCGCTCAACGGCCAAATCGCGGACATCGCGCTCAGCGGCACCACGCTCACCGTTCACCTCCCCGGCCAGCCGACCTACACCCTGATGCCCCAAGTGAGTGGTCGCTTCATGCTCAAGGAAGTTTCGATCGTCACCTTGAATTTCGATCGCGGCGACTCGGGCGAGGTAACCGGTATCACGTTCTACCAACCCAACGGTGTCTTCAAGGCGACCCGGGTGGAGTAAGCAACCGGTCACGGTCCGGCGTGCTGGCGCCTCCCGCCCGCATGCCGAGATCCAAATATCAGCCTTAGCTCACATCAGTGGCTAGACCTAAAACAAGCGCATACGAAGGATGAGATGCGCGAAGATCTTGAGGCTCAAGTGCTTACGAAAAGCGCAGGCGCGCCCGAAGGTTCGTTGAGCATTTTCGGAAGTGATTGAGCCCAAGAGATTTGTGTAGATCG
Organism: Candidatus Multivoradales bacterium; assembly: GCA_965250305.1. GTDB lineage: Bacteria > Acidobacteriota > Thermoanaerobaculia > Multivoradales > J023 > J023. Next base: position 309,453 of record CBDFNS010000022.1, read on the forward strand.
CCTTCAAGATGCGCTGGTTTTGGGGCTAGATGGGCAGCGGGCCGCTCGCAATTGCCGTTGCATGATTGGCGCGAAACGCAGGGATAAACCTCTCCGCCTGTATACCTCGACGAAGACAAGGGCCGTTATCAAGCCCCACAGTCCCCCAATGGCGTGGGTCAACGGCAGCGAGACAAAAGCAGCAGGTCCCGATTCGACGAACAACGTTCCACCGGTGGCGACCTCCCAACTGAGCTTGGCGCCATACCCCAAGAGCAAGATGCACCCGAAAATTGCTTGTTTGTGGGCACCGCGCGCCATCGCTGCCCGAGTTGCTGACGTGGCGTAAGCGACCACCACCGCGCAATCGATGCCCGAGAGCCCCCGAAACCACGCAACGTCGGGTCGCATCATCCACAACCCGAGCGAGATAAACAAAGCCGCACCGCCCACAACCACCAGGAAACGCCGCCCCCCATGGCGGCATTCGAAAAGGCTACCAACAGCCGCAAACACCGCGGCGTCCCACAGCAAGTGATCGGTTGACCAATGAGCCAGGTGCCCCGTCATCAACCTCCAGAGCTGCCCACCGCCGATGGCCGCCCGGTCGTATTCAACCGGGCGACCCAAGGTGCCATCCAGGGCCCACAACAGGCTAGCGAGAGCAGTCAGCCCGAGCGCGGCCCACGGCAACCGTAGCTTCACGACGATGGTCGGCGACGTGCGACCAAACCGAGCCCGGCCGTCACCAACATCAACAAGGCGGTCATCGGGTCGAGTGCGCCGCCGCCGAGGTCAGCACTGCGCCGCTGCCGTGGTTGCGACGATGATTCCGGCGTGGTCAGGTCTCGGACCTGCGGTGTCTTGGCGGCTACCTTCATCGGCGTTTCGTCGATCGGCCCGAGTCGCCGGGCCGCCGCGCTCCGCATGGCTTCAATCTCCGCGCGCAGCCGCCGCTGTTGGGTCCGATCACGTTCGAGACGCAGGGCATTTCGGCGTTCAATCCGCCAACGCTTGTACTCGGCATCGTTCTCGAGCACCAGAAACGAGGTGTGCTCGGTCACGATCGAGAACGCTTCACCCAGTCGCACAATCTCATTGACCACAGTATTCTTCTGACGCCCACCGCGTTGCGCGGCGCGGTCGAGGTCTTGGATGCGGTGCCAGGCCCACATTCTCTCGATCTCAGGCGCGGAGGCATCGACGTCTGGAAAATCCAGTTCAACCGTCTGTTTCGTCACATCCCCACCCATGGTGCCGTCGACCCGCACGGTGGAAGGGCCAGCGCCCTTGTATCGTCCATAGAGGCGCACCGGCGCACCGTGGAAGAGATCCGGCAGCCGCTCAGGTACCAGGTCGTAGGCGCCGATGTTGTCCAGTGCGATCGCCAAGTCCCCCACCGCGGGTCGCATGAGCTTGCGCCGAAACGACTCCGCGCGCCGCTGAAAGTCATCCCCTCGGGACAAGAAGGCGGCCAGGCCCCCGGCATCCTCCGCCAACTGCGACAGCAACGGACGGTTGACCTCATTGCCAACCCCGATACAAAACACCCGCGTCCCGGGCGGTCGGGCGCCAATCATGCGTACCAGTGTGGGTCGTTCGGCTTGCTCGGTCATGCCATCCGAGAGGATCACGACGTTGAGAAACCGATCGGGATCTTTGTATTGGTAGGCCAGCTCGAGGGCCGGCTGCAATACGGTTCCGCCCTGCGCCTGCTGCGCTTCGAGGAAGTCTCCCGCTCGGCCAAACGCGTCCGGGCGACCCGCCTCGAGCTTGCCAAAGAGCGTGCGCGGCACGACGTTGAACGCGAGCAACTCGAATCGATCATCGAGCGCCAGTTGCTCTACGAAGGCGATCGTGGCCCCGCGCGATAGCGCCAGCTTGCCGTTGCGGTCCATGCTCCCCGAGACGTCGAGTAGGAACACATAGTCCGCACCAGGATTGGCCCTCTCGAGCTCGTCGCCCGCAGTGAGGGTCAGCTGGAAGAAACCGTCCTCACCGTCCTGGCGAGAGGTGATCAGGTCGAGACCCGTTCTCGGTCGGTTGACTTGGTAATCAACTACCAGATCCCGATTGAGATCGCCGCCGGTGGTCTCTAGACTCGCCTGGTAGTCGTTGGCACCGTGCTTCACCACCAACATGTCGCTGCCGTGACTGGGGCTATCGAGCGCCACAATCGGAACCGGTGAGCGCACACTGACGTCGAAGGCAAAGCGGCCCGTGGTCCGCGAACCGAGATCTTCGTGGGTCACCGTCGCCAACGGGTAGACGTAAGTCGCGCGGTCGTGGTCGAAGTCGAGCTCCTGGTAGTAGGCGATCTGAACCCGCTGCTCGGCGCCGGCGGCGATCGGGAAGATGCGCATCTCGAAGCGCTTGTAGTCCACTTGCTCGAGCAATCCTGGATCGCGACGTTCCTGTTTGTAGCTGTTGTAGATCTCCCGCGCCCGCTCCTTTTCGAGCACCTCTCCCACCATCTCCTTGCCGTCGATCCACATGCTGAAGTTGGCGACCGATGCCCCCTCGGGTATCGGAAAGGTGTAGAGCGCTTCGACGATGCGATTCTCGGTGTTGCGAAACACCTGCGTCACTTCGGTCACCGCGATGCCGTTGGCCAGCGTGGCCCGCACGCTGTGCTCCTCGATCTCGAGCACTCCGCCAAAACCGCCCTCGGCAATCAATAGACCCGCGGCCGAAGCTGGTTGCGTGGGCCCGATCACCAAGGCGAGCACGGCCGCTATCGAAATCGAGGCGATCCACCGGCCAAAGCCGGCGGTACCCTGTGTTGTTGCTGCTCTCATCGTCTCCTCCTGGCAGCAAGCGCCGCCGGTGATGGGTGGAGACAATCGCTAGAGCAGAACCGATGCCATCTGAATCAGAGTCCGCAAACACAACAACTAGAAGCACTTGACCGCCTAGGCAACAACCTGCACAGTGCCAGGTGCCGCCGTGGCAATGCAGTTGGGCATGATCACCGCATCTTTGAAGAGGCGGGTGACTACGGGCTTACTCGACCCATTCAACTCAACCGGCGAGTCCATTTCCGGAGGCTTGGTCCCGCATCCAAACAATACCCGGCCAGCACGAGACCAAACCGTGACGCCGCATTGGCCACCACGACTCAACTCCCGATGGAATACCTCAAAATCGCACCCAATGTGAGCGCGTCCGATTGGACTTCCTCCAGCTCGCTAAAGGCATCAGCCCGGTAGTTGATATTGAGGTCGAGGTGAATGCGTGGCAGCAGCGTCAGCTCGAGACCAATGCGGGCGGCATAGAACGGATCGGACATACTGCCGCCGAAGTCATCAGATAACGAAACACCGATCCCCACGCCCGCGTAGAGCCCCTTGCCAACGAGAACGAAGGCGATGGGCGAGACGGTCGTATCGTCACTACCGCCGAATCCATCTGGAAAAATCTCGAGATCCAGCTCGAAACTGAGCAGGCCGCCTGGGCGATACTGGTACGAGAGAATACCGGTCAGGCCGTCTTCATCAATGTCGAAGTCGTCGCTGACCAAGTCATCGATCGCCGTCCAGTAATGGAGGCCGATGCCAGCTCGATGCTCGGCGGCGGGTGCGACGGCGGTGGTGGTCAAGAGCAAGGCCAGCATCGCGAGCAGGCTACGGCGCGCGGCTTTCGTCAGCGTAGGTAGGGTCATGGTTGGACGTTCCTCGAAGTGGTTGGCGATCAGCCTGTCTTCGTCTCAGCGTATCGGCAATCGACCGAGGTCTCAACCCGATTGGGTTCCTTGATGGCACGATCGAGCACCGGTTTGCGCCTTTATTGGTAGGGGAGAACGCGGCCGGAATCATCACGAACCTGTCACGGACATCATGCAATTCCCCTCTCGAGAATGGGAGGTGCAGCAATCATCTTGACACCCACGGCCTGTCAAAAAACGGCAGTCGGCCCCAATATCGGCAGAGAAATCGTCGATTGCTCCCACTCAGGTCGAAGCGTAACCTAGAGGTCGATCGAGGGTTGATGGTTTGGCGGGTTGGTGGTGGCGGGTTCGATTGCGAAGCGTCGCGAAGGATGGATGGATGTTGGACACGCGACAAGAAACTTCTAGCTCCGAAGTGCGGTGGGAACACATGTTCCCCGACGAGTTGGAAACGGCGTTCGACGCCTGCCCAGCGGTGTACTTCCCGTATGGCTTATGCAGCCCCAACGGACCCCACGCAACGGTTGGTCTTCCCACCATCAACGCGCGGAACCTCTTGGCGCGGACCGCACAGGAGCACGGAGGCATCGTGGCACCGGCGGAATCGTGGCATGTCCACGAAATCGGTGGATATGGTGCCCTTGCGGCGCGGCGAGTGGGCGAGGCCCGGCCCTGGCTTACGTCGGTGCCGCCCTGGGTTCACTTTCGCAATGTCTGCTACCACGTTCGTGCGGCCGAGGCCCTCGGGTTTCATGCCGCCTTGCTGGTAAGCGGACACCGAGGTCCCCACCAAAACGACCTCCGCGCCATGATCCAGTGGCTGCAGCCTCATGTCCGCATGCGTCTGCTCGGCATCACCATCGAACCGCAAACCCGCGCCATCTTGCCCTCCGAGGATGCCCATGCCGGCCGCGACGATACGTCCCTGCTGGCCGCTCTCGCCCCAAATGCAGTGGACCTCGATCGCTTGCCGCCTGCGCCCAATGTGCCGGGGTTCGGTGCTGGGTCCGATGCGGGAGAGGCCAGCCGCGAGCACGGTGACAACTTGACCAACGACCTGGTGGCCCGCCTGGGAACCCACCTTCGCCGCTTGCTCGACGCCTTCGACCCTGATCGCCCTTCGAATCTGCAGACCTTTGACGATGTCGAGCGCTTCTGGGAACAGTCCATGAAACCAAGGCTTCGCGCCCTGCACTGCATGCGCGACAACTGGGCTGGCCAACCGCCCCCATCCAAGGCTTCACGCTGGATGGCCAATTGGCACACCAAACAACAGGACACGGCTGATGAGCGCGAGCGCGCTCGACGGGCAACCGCAAGTGTCCAGGACATCGGCACCTGGCGTGGCCGACGCGCTCACGGTCACGATTGAAATCAACTCGGACAGGCGCCAGGGGTCTCGGTGGTGCCTTACGCGCTTGCGATTAATCGTTGCAGGAAAACAAGATGCCCGCCAGCAATGAATCGAAGCCGCATGAAGTGCGCTGGGACAAGATGTCCCACGAAGCGCTGGAGCGTGTTCTTGCCGCTTGCCCCGCCGTGTTCTTTCCCTATGGCGTCACCGGCCCCAATCATCCAGATCGCTCACCCGGTCTCGATATCCACCAGCTACTGATCCGAACGGCCCAGCAGTTTGGCGGGATCGTCGCTCCACCGGAGCCGTGGCAAACGCACGAGACCGCCCGCAAGCCAGCGACGGAACCGGACGAAAGGGTCACGAACCGGCCATGGCAGTTGGCCTTGCCCTTGTGGCTCCACCTTCGCAATATCTGCCATCACGTTCAAACCGCCGAAGCGCTCGGCTTCCATGCGGCGATTCTGGTAAGCAGTCACCGAGCCCCCCACCAAGACAATCTTCGCAGCCTCGTCCGGCACCTCCAGCCAAGCGTTCGTCTCCGACTGTTCGGCGTCGCCATCGAACTAGACTCACGGATCGACGACCTGATGGCCGATCCACGGCTGGGAGAGGCCTTAGCCGACGAACTGGTCCATTGGCTGGGCCGACACCAAATTCGGCTGCTACGAGATTTCGACCCTGAGCGCGAAACTGAGTTCGAGACCTTCGACGATGTCGAGACCGTCTGGTCCCAGACCCTTCGCCAAGAACTGGCCAGAGACACCGAGCAGTCCGCATTCTGGACCGATCCGGCAACCCTGAGACCGCTAGGAGATCGCTCACGGCAATACGGCCGAGCGTCGAATGACTCCGCTGCTGGTCCGCTACCAAGCACCAACATTCAGGTTATAGATGCTTGGCTAGCAAGGGTGGCCCGCCACAACGAGCGTTGAAATAGCGCGCGCGCTCAACGGGCCACGTCGCCGAATCCTCGACCAGAAAAAGTTCGATTCCGTGACGGACTGTGCCCCTACAGATGCTGGAGCATTTCGCGGGCAGATGCAGCGTCGGGATCGTCGGGCGCCAGTGCGATGAACCGGTCGAGGTGCCCGCGTGCCTTGGCGCGATCGCTCTGGAAATAGATCAGCCCCAACGTATAGTGCGCTCGCGGGTGATCCGCATGAAGTGCGAGAATCCGCTCCAACCCTCGTTTCGAGGATTCCGTGTCACCGAACCGAAAATCCAGCTCGGCCCGTTCGATCAGAAGCGCCACCGCGGGCTCGGGAGCAACCGCCCAGTAGGCATCGAAAGCCGCCAACGCCGTATCGGTCTGCGCCTGCGCGTCGTGGACCAAGAAGCGCAACCGCAAACCTTGGGTGTGGTCGGGCGCCTGCGCCAAGAGCCGGTCGATGGCACTGATTGCGGCTGGGTAGTCTTCGGCGTTGTAGGCCAACGTCGCCAGCCCTGCCAACGGCTCGACTAGGGTCGGTTCGAGCGCAGCCGAACGTTCGAACTGCAAGCGGGCTTGTTCGTGGTTCCCTGCTTGCGACGCAGCAACCCCTTCGTTGTAGATCTGGCTGGCGATCGGCTTGGCGAAGTCGGTCCCCCGCAGGCCTTCGAGCATCTCGTCCGCGCGAGCGACATCGCCCTTTCGATCGTAGACCTCGTAGGCCACTCGGAGACCTTGCACTTCCGCTGGGCGCAAAGCCCGAAACCGTTCGATGGATACCGCCGCGCTGGTGAGGTCGTCTTCTCCCAAGTAAATATCGGTCAGTCCTAGATGGGCTTCGGCAATAGTTGGATCGAGTTCGACGGCGCGCAAGAAAAGAGGTTTGGCCTCCACACTGGAGCCACCATTGACCCATTCCGCGCCGCGGTTGAAGGCGCTGATGGCTTCTTGCTTATTGGCGGTGGCGGTATCGATCAATTTGAAGGTCAAGTTGTAGGCTTCGTCCAGGTTGATCTCGAGAGGCGTTTCCCACGTCGCATATTCGGGATGACCGAGACGCAAGGCATAGGTGCCACCCGCGGCCACCTTGGTCGAGAAGGCGCCCTTGTCATCGGCGGTCGTGTCCAGAACAACGGACCCATCGGGTGCGGTCAACTTCACGGTGGCACCGGGAAGTGGGTTCTCTTCTTGGCCATGGACAACGCCATTGAGTTCGGCGCCGTGCTTGACCTTCTTCCCTTTCTTGGCAAGCGCCACATGGGGTGCACCGCACCAGGTGAACCCAACCAGAAGACACACCCATACAATCGTGAAACGGTGAAACGCGGATGTCATGACGGCTCCTTCACAAGAGAATCCGGTCCGGCGACCAACGCTGATATCCAAAGTTTGGCTGCGGCTTCGCGACCCAGTGTGGTCTCTCGACCGTCCACACAACGAACCACGACCGTCTCAGCGGCACGTTCATCGCTCACCACCTCGATCATGGCACCGGGCTTCAGGCCGCGTTCCTCGACAAATCGCAAGAAGGCCTCGCGCTGATCACTGACCCGCGCGATTTGTGCTCGGGTACCGGGCACACATGCCGCGAGGTGCACCAGTGGCGCCGTGCGGAACTCGCCTTGGGCATCGGGAATCGGATCGCCATGCGGATCGCTCGTGGGATAGCCGAGCAGTGCGTCAATTCGATCCAGCAACTTGTCCGAGATGGTGTGTTCGAGCTGCTCGGCTTCGTCGTGCACTTCGGACCAGTCGAGCCCGAGTACTTCGACCAAGAAGAGTTCCACGAGTCGGTGTCGCCGCAAGACATGCAGCGCAAGGGCGCGCCCTTGGTCGGTCAAACGAACGCCGCTGTAGGGCGCATAGGTTACATGCTGCCGCTTTTCGAGTGTCTTCACCATGGCGGTTACGGTGCCCGGTGCAACGCCCATAGTCGAGGCGATTTTCCCCATACCCACCAACGTGTCGTGAGCCGTGGTTTGCTCGTGGAGGAGGATCGCCTTGAGGTAGTCCTCCACGGTACTCGTCGCCATCGCCGCCAAGCCTACCGCAGGGCTCCCGACGACGCCACCGGTTCCCGCCTACTCCCTTGCAAAACCACGACGACCGCCAGCGTGGTGGTGTACGATGATGTACGCAGCCCTCACCACACGCGGTCCCAACCGCCCACCGATTCATGAGGTTCCCGATGAGCATCCTCCTCGTCAAAGCACTTCATATCACCGCTGTGCTCTACGTCTTCGCCGCCCTCGGCGGGTTGATTCTTCATGCCAAGAACGGCGGCGACCCGGCCGGTCGCAAGCTCGCCGGCATGACACACGGGCTCGCTTTGATCGCCGTGCTGCTCACCGGATTCGCGACCCTGGGCGTGCTCAAATACGGTTTCGGGCTGTGGGTGTGGCTCAAGCTCGGCATTTGGCTTGTCCTGGGTGCAATGATAGCCGTCGTTAACCGCAAACCCCAGCTCGCCGGCATGCTCTGGTGGCTGGTGCCCCTGCTCGGTGGCGCCGCGGCCTACCTCGCGCTCTACAAACCGGCCTAAACCACCGCGTGCCGCGGGCCATTGCCATGAACACCCTTCAAGTTTTATCCGCGACGCCGAACCGAATCTTTGGCGGCCTTTTGGTCACCTTGATGATCGCCGGATCGTCGTCGGCAGAGGTCCTCGATGGCCGAATCCGGCTCAGCGGTGCTGGCAAGGACGCCGCCGCCGAGATGGCCGGCACGGTGGTCTACTTCGAGTCCAACCTATCCGCCCCAGTGGCGCCACCGCCGGTTCCGTTCGAAGTCGCCACGGTTCGCAAGGCTTTTTCCCCACGTGTGCTGGCGGTCCCGGCAGGCAGCTCGGTTCGTTTTCCGAACCAAGATCCCATTCTTCACAATGTCTTCTCGCTGTCCGGTGCCAACCGCTTCGACCTCGGCCTGTATCGCTCGGGAGAGGGAAAGTCGACCACCTTCAAACAACCTGGGGTCGTTCGGGTCTTCTGCAACGTTCACCACGACATGGTGGCGTACATTCTCGTGGTTGACACGCCCTTCGTAGCACGCCCTGACGCCAGCGGCCGTTTCCGCCTCGAAGGCGTGCCAGCGGGGCCTGGAACCCTGACCGTCTGGCATGAGCGCGCGGACGAATGGACGCGAACCCTCACTGCCCCCCTGGACGCTCCTCAACTCGTCGAGCTGGCGTTGTCCAAACGTCGCGTGCCCAAACATCGCAACAAGCTCGGGAGACCCTATGCTCGCCGCGCCAGACGCTACTGATTCGTACCGGACCTCAGCTTTGCGACCTCGAGATCTAGCTCCTGCCCGCGTGGTGCAAAGATGAGCGCATGGCGTCCCACCCTCGGCACCCGTTTCTTCCTGGCGACCGCATTGTTGGTCACCGCGACAGTCGCTGCCGCGGTTGCGGTTACCTACTTTCTCGGTCAGCGGGTGGCGGACAGCGCGGCCCGGGCAACCCTCGATCGCTCGGCAACCGCGCAAGCCAACGCCCAAGCCCAGCGCCTCGATGTGTTGCCGCTGGCGACCCAATTGCTCGCAGGCGACCCCTCCTTTGCCGCCTACGTTGCCGAATCGCTCGAAGGCGGCGACACGCTTTCGTTGCTCGACCAGCTCGACGAACGACTCGGCGATATTCAGAGCGATTTCGCCATGGTTCTCGATCCTGACGGTGCGCTTGCGGCGTCGACTCTGACCCCAGCCCCCACCACCGAGCAGCTGGCGGCGGACCCGCTGATCCGCTCTTTGATGGAGGAGTATCAGGGAATCAGCCTGTGGGCCCGAGGTGACCGGCTCTACAACGTGGTTGGCGCGCCGGTGACCGCCGCCAACCTCTTGCTTGGATTCTTGATTGCCGGTTTCGAGATCACTGAGCTCGAAGCGCTCGACTTGAAGCGGGTCGGCGGCGCCGACGTTACCTTTTTCACCATGGATGACTCCGGGCCGCAGGCCATTGCAACCAGCCTCGATTCAGACCTGGTACGCGGCCTTACCGCCCGCCTGGCCGAATTCGGTTCTTGGATGTCATCGGCGGTCGGCGATGCCGAGCCCATGGCGATCGAGCTCGACGGAAAAAGCTACTTGGCGCAGGTTCGGCCGATGGAAGATGCTGGCAACGCGACCGTCGCCACGGCCGTGAGCGTGGCATCGTCGACCGACCAAATCGCGCCTTTCGCCCGGCTCAGCCGAATCCTTCTCGGCGTGGGCCTCGGGGTCATCTTGCTGTCGTTGATCCCCTCCTTTCTCATTCCCCGGCAGGTCCTGAAACCGGTTCATCAATTGGTGGGTGCCGCCCGCGCCGCAACGGCCGGCAACTACGACCAGCAGGTGGCCACTGGCCGAACAGACGAGGTTGGGGAGTTGGCGAACGCATTCGACACCTTGCTGGCTGAGCTGCGCGAGAAGCGCGACATGGAACGCTATCTCGCGACGCTATCGAGCAGCCTGCCCGAGGCGCCTGTCGGCATCCCTACCGGCATCGTTACGGCCCAGACGCCGACCGCGCCGGACCACGCGACCCGGCGTACGGTCGCGATCATGGCGGTCGAGCTGCGCAGCCCATCCGTGACCGCCAATCCCGGCACCCCAGACGAAAACGCCCTGCAGATTCAAACCGCGGCCTTGCGCCACGCCGCCTCTGGCGTGCAGACCCAGGGCGGCACGATCGAGGCCGTCGCCGGCCGCCGGCTCTTCGCCAGTTTCGCGGGCGAGGCCGCCGCGGCCACGGCCATCGCGGCCGCCATCGCCATCCACGATGCGGGCGATCCCAATGCGCGCCCGGCATTCGCGCTCGCCGCTGGCGACGTGCTCTCCGGCCCAATCCGTTGGAGTCCGGACCTCAGGCACGCTGCTACCGGCGTCGCCATCGACGAGGCCGAGCGCCTCTTGCGCGTCGCCAATCCCGGCGACTTGCTCGTCGCTCAGTCTCTCTTCAGCGCGCTTGCCGCGATCTACCGAATGGGCGGCCAGCGCCTTCACGATGATCCCGACTTCTCAGAGTCACTGCCGGTGTTTGCCCTCGAGCCCAGCGTGGCGAGTAGCTTGGTCGGCGGTCGAGATCAGGCAACCTGGCGCAGCGACGAGGAACCGACGCTGACCGCCGCGCCCTCGTTGACCACCTTGGCTCCGGGCCACTTGCTCGGCAATCGATTCGAGATCATCTCGACCCTCGGTCATGGGGGCATGGGGGTGGTCTACAAAGCCAATGATCGCGAGTTGCAAGAGCTCGTCGCGGTCAAGATGATCCGCACCGACGCTGGCGTCAACGCCGAGCAACTCGAGCGGCTCAAGCAAGAGTTGAAGCTGGCCCGCAAAATCTCTCACGCCAACATTGTTCGGACATTTGATTTCGGTGATCTCGATGGCTCGCCGTTCATCACCATGGAGTACATCCGCGGCATCACCTTGCGTCGCCTGCTCGACACCAGTGGTGCACTGCCCTTGTCCGCCGGCCTGCACTTGGCTCGGCAGCTCTGCCGCGGATTGGCGGTGGCCCATGCGGAAGGGGTGCTCCACCGTGACATCAAGCCCGAAAATCTGATTGTCGAGCCTAGCGGCAATGCCAAGCTGATGGACTTCGGCATTGCCCGACCCGTTCGCCGGACCGACGCCGCGACCACCCAAGAGGGCGCGGTAATCGGCACGCCGTTCTACCTGGCACCCGAGCAAGCGCGTGGTGAAGAACCCGACGTTCGCGCCGATATCTACGCTTGTGGGGTGGTCTTCTACGAAGTCTTCACTGGCGAGCTGCCCTACCTCGCCACCGGCTCACCCGTGGATGTCATCGTACGCAAGCTCAACGAAGAACCCACGCCAGCCAGCGAGCACTGGCCGGGTATCCCCGACCCCCTCGAGACCACCATCATGCGCTGCCTCCAGCGCGAACGCGAAAAGCGCTACCCCGATGTCGCCAGCCTACTCGGCGACTTGGAAGCCATCCGGGCGTAGCGTCGCCTTTCGACGTTAGGGATCGTTGGTCCGAATCAACCGTTGCTCGACCGCGGCCTCATAGGCAAGGAACTCCTCTTCGGAGTAGTTCTCCTGAACGAACAGCAAGAGCCAGTACTCGATCGCTTGTGCTGACGGTCCCTCGGCGACCAACTTGATCGACAGCCGCTGCTCACCGCGCGCAACCTCGATCTCGACCTCGTCATCGATTTCGAGGGCGCGCAGCAACGCTGTCATTCCTGAATCGTTGTCTGGTGGCAAGGGCTTGCCGTTCCACGTCAACATCACGTCTTCTGGCTCCAGACCTGCCACGTCCGCCGGACCATCTGGCATGATCTGCCTGATTCGCCAATGACCATAGCCTTCCGCCGAAACGGCGAGCGGATGGATCAACATACCCACCGTCCCCCGCGTCTGGAATTCGGTGCGTTTGGTGTCGACGCAGTCTTCGACGCTGGCGCACGTTTCTTCAACCAATCCTGGCTTTGCGCTCGCCGGAGTCGCTGTCAACCCTAGTAACACCGACAATCCGCAAATCACCGTCCATCTCACTATCGACCTCCATGATCGTCGAAATTGTCACTGGTCGACGCTGATCCGCTGTCGAGCGAGAGCTTCAATACGGACCCTGATCCGAGAAATCCGCTCTTGCATCCCGCCCCTCCTTGACCTTGCAACACGGCAATGGCATCAGCACGCTGAGCACACGCCGAGTAGGTACCGCTTGCCATACCCGGCAGCTCGAGATACGTTGGTTCGCCCCCGAAACGCTGTCCCATCAGAGTCCGCAGGATGACGGGAGACACCGGAATCGCGTCGATCACCAACGTCAAGGCGCCCACCTCATCAGCCGTCAACACCAATGTCCCGCGTTGGTCATCGACATGAACCATGGCTGGGCGACCGTCCTCGACGGGATGCCGCATGAGTCGAACGCCGAAGCCAGGTGCCCGTACCATCAGTATGATGATGGCGAGATCGTCAGGGATCGTCAGCTCAAACGCACCCACGCTATCGGTGGTCGCCATCTTGACGTCCGCTGTCCGTCCGAAGCCGTCAAATGACGTCGAGAGAATATCGGCCCACACAACAACCTGAGCGCCCGCAACATTCCCGAAGGCGGAAACAACCTGCCCCTCGAGATCCCGCTGACCGCGCAAAACGAGGCGTTGCGATGGCGGCTCGCCGTCTTCTTCGAGAACCACCATCACATTGGCGCTCGTTCGCCCATCGAGCCGCGCACTCAAGGTGAGCCGTCCAGGAGGCTGACCCAAAATCTCGAAGGCACCTTCGGCATCGGTCCGCTGTTCGGTCGCGCGAACCCTGCCTGCACGCGGCCCACCCGACGAGGAAGCCCGATACACCTTGACTGTGGCGTTCGGAACCAAGTTCCCTTCTGAGTCAACAACTTCTCCGACAACCCGCGTGTCTGGAATCTCGACCGTCACCTTCGCTGGTCCGCCTCCTACGGGGGCTTCGATCTCAATCGCGTCGAGTGCCAACGCCAAGTCTTCTTCACCCGCGATCTCCACGTCCACATGCCACCATCCCTCGCCGGGGAGGTAACCAGCAAATTCGCCATCTTCGTCAGCTCGAAACCTCAGGCGCTCGTAGCCAGGTGCTGCCTGGAACGTCACGATCCCTTGAAGACCCTCTTCCCCGTGCTCGAGCGAGCCTTCGATCTCGAGCACGGGGATATCGACAAAAATCGTCTCGCTCCCGGCCGACACTTCAATCGGTTCGGCGTACCAAGTCGAGCCATTTTCGTCTTCGACCCTGAAGAAGTATCGACCGGGCTCTACACCCTTCTGCATCCACAGGCCCTCATTGCTACCTCGGCCCACAAGCTCCTCAGGAGCCTCACCTGGATCGGGCTCCGCTTCCATCAGGATAAAGTGCCACGGTTCCTCGCTCGGGCCCATTGGTGGCATCACGGAAGCTGAGAACCTCGCGGGGAGCGGCATTCGAAATGGATCGATCACCAATGCCTCACCCTCCTCGAGCAGGAGGACTGGCTCTTCGGCAACGAATTCGGCAAAGTCGTGATGACGGGCGCGTATTTGAAAACTGCCAACACCGAGGCCGGTTAGCTGAAAAAAGCCACGGTCGCTCGTCGTTACGCTGCGGCTACCCCGTAGGGCGCGATGAATCGCCTCCGGGTCGGAGTGACGCGCAGCCACGAGAAAGGGTTGGACGTCGATCTCGACATCGGCGAGCGGCCTGTCGTCGGCATCGTGGACCCAACCGGCCACCGAAGTCCCGCGGACGAAACGCAGGACGCCGCCAGCGTGAGAACCACCACGTGAAACCTCGGTTTCCCAGCGGTAAATTGGCGCAAAGCCATCCGCCTCCAAGCGCAGGTCGAGAATGCCGGCCGGTAGTGAGCAGGTGAGGTCTCGCTTGCCGAGCGTACACGCCTCCTCGGCGCTCTCGAACGGTTCCTCGGGTCGAATGAGGTCGGCCCGTAAAGAAGATGCGAAGACCGCGGTGACAGCGTCGGGATGAGCATCGGATGCCGACCTGAAACGGATCTCTCCGGTTGGATACACCGCCAGCGTGACCGGACCAGATTTCGCTCCTTCGACCGTCACTTCAGGGGACCACAACCCTTCGCCCTCGATCCGAAGTCGAGCACCACTTGCGACCAGGGGATCGATGTCCACCCGGCCAGGTACGTCGATTTCGAGTGAAACTTCGGTCGCCACCGAGGCACCATGGGCATCGGCGGCGTCGGCGTTCGCTACGAGCACGAGCCTTGCCGCTGCCGACTCGAGGTTGTCGAAGCCACCTGCCCAATGCGTGTCCACGATAATCGGGTCAGCCCACGCGGCTCCGCAAAGAACCGTGCACCCAATGATCAACGAAGCGGCTGAGGAAGCAATAACCGCCGGCTCTCTTACGCCCACAGGCATGCTGGCCCGGAGGAAAAACAGCCGAATTGGTTGCTGGAACAGGTCGGGAATCCGATTCTCGGGAAAGGCTGGTACACACAATACTCAACAATTTCACAGTTCGGATCACAGGAAAGGAAAAACTCACACCGGTAACATGCGCTAGCGATCGTCGCGAATGCCAACATCACCAATACACAAATGACTGCGACGCGGCTCTTGATCATATGCAGACTCCTCATGGCCTCTAGACTTGAAAACGACGGCATATGAAACGTATAACGACAGCATTTCATTGTCCACAACAGGACGATTTATGCCTTCGCACCTACGGCATGATCCAGTAAGACAGACAGCATCTACCCATAAGACGTCAACGAAACAGGGAAGTAGTGCTAGCCCCGGTGTTGTGATCTACATCGACGTGGAAGGTCAAGAGAGCATTTCGCCGACAGCGGCATGCTCGGATTCGTCTGCTCCTGCTCGACCTACAATCCGAGCGTAGGCGTTGGACAACGGGTTGGCGGTGATGCCGTGGGCGAAGACACTTAGTAGGACCGTGGCCATGACAATCGGTACCAGGCCCTCGTGCTGGCCTTCGGCCTTCTCGAGCACGACCAGTGTAAAGAGTATCGACGCGATGCCGCGTGGGCCGAACCAGCCGAGGAAGAGTGTTGTTGCGGGTCGGAGTCCCAAACCCAGCAAGCTGATGGCCACCGGCAGCATGCGTACGACGGTCAAGCTGAGCGCGGCGTAGAGCCAGGTATGCCACGTCGCGTGGGCGAAGATGTCGGGCACCATGGTGGCACCGAAGACCAGGAAAACCAACAGGGTCAACAGATGGCCCTCGACCTCGGCAAAGTCTTCGAGCTTGTCGGCGGAGCGCGCCGTGTTGCCGAGCACCAGGCCCGCGACGAAGGCCGCGATGAAACCATTACCGTGCACCAACTCGGCCGCCGAGAACGCCAGCAAGGCGAGGCCCAAGGCAGCCAGCTCATGGTACGTCTCATTCATCCAACCACGCTCGAGCGAACGGTCGACCAGCTTGGCACCGATGTAGCCCACCGCGATGCCAACCAACGGACCGAGGATGACCTGCTTGCCGGCAAAGACGACCCAATACGAAACGCTTTCCCGCTCGGCCATGGCACAGGCGACGGAGAAGAACATCAACACCACGGGTAAGGCGATGCCGTCGTTGAGCCCACTTTCGACATTGAGTGCCTGGCGGATGCGCACGGGCACCTTGGGGCTCGACACCACAGCCTGTCCTAGGGCCGCGTCGGTCGGCGCAAGGATCGCGGCGAGTAGAGCACTCTCCCAGAATCCAAACCCCGGCAGCAACCACCACGCAGCGAGCGTCCCTGCGACGATGGTCAGCGGCATCCCGATGCCGAGCATGCGGACCGGCAAATCGTGCTCGCGACGCAAACGCGAGAGGTCAATTCGGGCCGCGTCGCCAAACAGCACCAAGATCAACGTCAGCTCCGCCAGCAGGTGGACCAGCCCGTGTTCGAGATGAACGTCCACCAAACCAAGCCCGTGCTGACTAATGATGCAGCCAAAAGCGACGAACGCTATGGGCGGCGTCAAGATGCTGCGTTGTGCGCGGCCCGACACCAGGCCAAAGGCCAAGATGCCAAAGGCGATCAGGGCAAATCCGACGGTCTGCATGGGTGCTCCTCTCGATTACGATCAATGCTACCTTGATGCAGCTGGCGGTCGCGTCGTTACAGGTGGGGGTCAAGTCAGCTTACTCGGTCCCCACCCATTGCGCCATGGATGCCCCGCCTTTCGGTTCCCCATCCGATGGTGGGGTGCGAAGCCACTACCAGCACAGCGGGAATCGAAGGATGTTCCCAGCTCCTCAAATCCTCGGATTCGCCACCTGCTAGTCCTAAAACAAGCGCATACGAAGGATGAGATGCGCGAAGATCTTGAGGCTCAAGTGCTTACGAAAAGCGCAGGCGCACCCGAAGGTTCGTTGAGCATTTTCGGAAGTGATTGAGCCCAAGAGATTTGTGTAGATCGCCTTCAAGATGCGCTGGTTTTGGGGCTAGTTCCTCTTCGAGGGCGTGAGAACCTGGGCTGATGTTTCTTCTACTTGCTCGCCCGACCGAACAAGCTCGCCTTGAGGTAATCCCGGTTCATGCGCGCGATGAAGTCGGTGGAGATTTCCTTCGGACAGACCGCTTCGCATTCCAGATGGTTGGTGCAGCTGCCGAAGGCCTCCTCTTCCATCTGCGCGACCATTCCCACGACCCGACGGTCCCGCTCGGGTTGCCCCTGGGGGACCAAGCCCAGATGGGATACCTTGGCCGCGGTAAACAGTTGTGCCGCACCGTTGGGACAGGCCGCGACGCAGGCGCCGCAGCCGATACAAGCGGCGGCTTCGAAGGCCAGATCCGCGTCGATCTTGGGTACAGGAATCTCGTTGGCGTCGGACGCGCTGCCGGTGCCGGCCGAGATGTACCCACCCGCCTGAATGATCCGGTCGAATGAACCACGATCCACCATCAAGTCCTTGATCACCGGGAACGCCCGCGCCCGCCACGGCTCGATGGTGATCTCGTCGCCATCCTTGAAGTGGCGCATGTGCAACTGACACGCGGTGGTACCGGACTGCGGACCGTGAGCGACGCCGTTGATCATCATGCCGCAAGCACCACAAATGCCTTCGCGACAGTCGTGATCAAAGACGATCGGCTCTTCATTTTCCGAGATCAGGCGTTCGTTGACGACATCGAGCATTTCGAGGAACGACATGTCCGGATCAATTCCGGGCGCCTCGTAGCGCTTCATCGCGCCCGCTTGGTCGGGGCTGGCCTGGCGCCATACGTGGAGCGTGAGGTCCATTATTTGTAGCTCCTCTGGGTCAGCTTGACGTTCTCAAACTCGAGTGGTTCTTTATGCACGGTTGGTGCACTGCCATTGCCGTACTCCCAGGCCGCGACGTAGCTGAAGTTCTCATCGTCACGTTTGGCCTCACCCTCAGGGGTTTGGCTCTCAGTGCGGAAGTGACCACCGGCCGATTCCTCGCGGGCCAACGCATCACGACACATGAGCTCCCCAAGCTCGAAGAAGTCGGCGACGCGTCCAGCCTTCTCGAGCGATTGGTTAACCGTGTCGCCGCTGCCCAAGACCTTGACGCTGTGGTGAAACTCTTCGCGCAGGGCCGGAATGGCCTGCACGGCTTTCTCGAGCCCGGCACGGTCGCGTTCCATCCCGCAGTGATCCCACATCAGGAGACCAAGCTCGCGATGGAACGAGTCCACCGTGCGGGTGCCCTTGGCATTGAGCAATTGATCGTAGCGTTCCGCGACCTCGGTTTCGACCGCCGCAAACGCCGCGTGCGACGTATCGACCTTCTCACCCATGTGTTGGGAGAGGTAGTCACCGATCGTGTATGGCAGCACGAAGTAGCCATCGGCCAGTCCTTGCATGAGCGCGCTCGCTCCAAGCCGGTTGGCACCGTGGTCGGAGAAGTTGCATTCTCCGATTGCATAGAGCCCCGGTGTCGTGGTCATCAAGTTATAGTCGACCCACAAGCCCCCCATGGTGTAGTGCACCGCCGGGTAAATGCGCATGGGCACGCTGTACGGATCCTCGCCCGTGATCTTTTCGTACATGTGGAAAAGATTGCCGTACTTGGCCTTGATCGTATCTTTGCCGTCGCGCCGAATGGCATCGGCGAAGTCGAGATAGACACCCAAGCCTCCCGCCCCCACGCCGCGTCCCTCATCGCAGACGTCCTTGGCGTTGCGCGACGCGACATCGCGCGGCACCAGGTTGCCAAAGCTGGGGTACTTCCGTTCCAAGTAGTAGTCACGGTCGTCTTCTGGGATGCTGTTGGCGGCACGATCGTCACCCGCGGTCTTGGGCACCCAAATCCGGCCATCGTTGCGCAACGACTCACTCATCAAGGTCAGTTTGGACTGGTGGTCGCCGCTGACCGGAATGCAAGTCGGATGAATCTGCGTGTAGCAAGGATTGGCAAACAGCGCGCCACGACGGTGGGCCCGCCACGCGGCCGTCACATTGCAGCCCTTGGCGTTGGTCGACAGATAGAAAACGTTGCCGTAGCCACCCGTCGCCAGCACCACCGCGTCGGCCGCATGGGACTCGACCTTGCCGGTGATCAAGTCGCGCGTGACAATGCCACGGGCACGACCATCCACCACCACGATGTCGAGCATCTCGGTGCGGGTCCGCAAGGTAACCTTGCCCTTTGCCACCTGCCGCGACAAAGCCTGGTAGGCACCGAGCAGCAACTGCTGGCCGGTTTGCCCACGGGCGTAGAACGTGCGCGACACCTGAGCCCCGCCGAACGAACGGTTGTCGAGCAGACCACCGTACTCACGCGCGAAAGGCACCCCTTGGGCGGCGCATTGGTCGATGATGTTTACACTGACCTGCGCCAGCCGGTAAACATTGGCTTCACGCGACCGGTAGTCGCCACCTTTCACCGTGTCGTAGAACAGTCGCCAGACGCTGTCACCATCGTTCTGGTAGTTCTTGGCGGCGTTGATGCCGCCTTGCGCGGCAATGGAGTGCGCACGCCGCGCCGAGTCTTGGTAACAAAACGCCTTGACCTCGTAGCCGAGCTCGGCCAACGTCGCCGAAGCGGAAGCACCGGCCAGTCCGGTACCCACCACAATGATCTGAAACTTTCGCTTGTTGGCGGGATTGACCAGCTTGAGGTCAAATTGCGCTTTGTCCCATTTCTCTTGAACCGGGCCACTGGGTATTCTTGCATCGAGTTGCATGCGTCAGGCTCCTAGAGCGTTACCAGCCCGGTGAGGACCGACACGGGAAATGAGATGTTGGTCGCGGTGATGAGCAAGGCGAAGGCCATCGCCGCCTTACGCCGCAAGGGATTGATCCGCGAGCCCGCGAGGCCCAGCGACTGCAACATGCTCCACAGCCCATGGTAGAGGTGCATTCCGAGTGCCAAGTTGGCGACAATGTAAAACGCACTAATTACCGGATTTTGAAAGCCCGTAACCAGGTTGTGGTACACGTCATGCTTGATGAAATCGGAGTGGACGCTACCGAAGGTCAAGTGCAACAGATGGTAGACGACAAACGCCAAGATGATCACGCCACCAAAGCGCATAGTCCGCGACGCGTAGGTCGAGGCTTGCGAGACACGCTTCTGGTAGGAAGTCGGCCGGGCGTTGCGACTCAGCCGTGACACCTGCCACGCCGAGAGAATGTGCAGGCCAACCGCCAGCAGCAGCCCCCCGCGGGACAGCCACAGAAATTGACTCTCGCCGAGGAAGGGCGCGCCAACGTGGCGCAGCCCTTCGGCGTAGCTGTTCAGCTTCTCGGCGCCCTGATAGACCTTGAGGTTGCCGAGCACGTGGCCGACAACGAAACCGAACAGCATGACGCCAGTCACCGCCATGACAGCCTTCTTGCCCATGGGAGATCGGAAGAATTGCAGGATCCAGGTCATCGTACTCCTCGTCCCGAAGGAACGACCTCATTCAGCCGGATCCGGACCCATCACCGTCCATCGGTAACCTGTCCGGGCTGATCATCGTAATGACGGCGCCAGGGCCGACGTTTCGAGGGAAGCAACAGCCAGCGAACCGGTGCGCTCCCAGGTCCACCAACCCTATCGCAAGTGCGCGCCTTGGCGGGGTTTTCCGCGATCATGAACGCCTCCCGCGGGGGCGACGCCGACGCGGACGGCGCCGACGTTCCACTGGCGGCTCGGGGCGCCGTGCACGCTGCCGAGCAACGGCCTGCCATTGATCGAGCACGGTGTGCCCATGGCCGGTCGCGCGGGTCAAGATCTCGAACAGAAGAAGTGCGTCGTCAAAATGACGCTTGCTGGCGAAGCGCACGCGCTTCGCCGGCGTCCACCGCTGGTCGCACAACCGGTGGAATCCATCGAGCGTTTGGCGAATGGCGGCGCGTTTGTGGTTGGCGATCTGGAACCGCTGCAAGAATGTGTCGAGCACATCGCTCACCTGGTCCTGGAAAAGGTCGATCGGCATCCACCGCTGCCTACGCTGCTCGTATGCGAACCGACGCAGCATCATTTCGGGCAACAGCAAGGCTGAGAGCAGCACGGCGTCGGAAACCTCGCGATCTTCGCCAATCATGGCGTCGAGGGTCGAGATCACGCCACCGAAATCACCCGCACCCAGCTGCTGGGCCCGCACCATCGCGAGCATTTCGGGCAGCAAGACTTCGAGCAAACCGAGATCGAGCATCCATTGCAAGCTCGACCCGGCGCTGCCACAACGGAGGAGCTGCAAGACCTCTTCGGTCAAACGGGCCGGGGCCGCCTTCTCGAGCGCCATTCGATTGGCCTGGATCGCCTCCTGGGTTCGCGCTTCGATCGAGAATCCCAATCGCCCCGCGAACTCACACGCCCGCATCATGCGCACCGGATCTTCCTGAAAACGCACGTCGGGCTCGCCGATCACCCGCACCGAACGCTTGCGCAGGTCGTCGATGCCCCCCACGTAGTCGATTATCGAGAAGTCGCTGATGTCGTAGAACAACGCGTTGATGGTGAAGTCGCGACGGAACGCATCCTCGCGCGGCGTGCCGTAGGTGTTGTCGTTGGTAATCAACAACTCGTTGGGCGCGCTCGACTGCTCGTCGGGGTTTGGTGGCCCCCGGAACGTCGAGACTTCGACGATGCCTTCCTTGAACATCACATGGGCGAGCCGAAACCGTCGGCCGATAATCCGTGCGTTGCGAAACAGCGACCGCAGGTCGTTGGGCCGCGCGTCGGTGGCGACGTCGAAGTCCTTGGGCCGCAACCCCACCATCAAGTCGCGCACGCTGCCGCCTACCAGGTACCCGCGATAACCCGCTGTGTGCAGGCGATAGAGCACCTTTTGAGCGTTGGGGTCGATATGCGATCGAGAGATCACGTGATCCGGGCGCGCCACAACCAAAGGCGCGTCACTCGCTGGACGCGCCGACGGTTTGGACGGCGCCGCGGCAGGGCCAGCGTCGTAGGTTCTGTCAGGCACGGTCCGATTATACGGACACCGGGCGCGTCGCGCTTGATTGCTTCCCCAGCAGGCTGCTCAAACGAGCTGAGTCCGAATCTTGGTCTCGCTGGTCAAGGTGCGATGAACCGGGCAGCGATCAGCGATTTCAACCAGCCGCGCCCGCTGCGCGTCGTCAAGTGGACCCTCGATCGAAAGCGTGCGCTCGATCTCGTCGACCTGTCCACCCTCGGACGCACAGTCCGCGCAATCCTTCGCATGGACCTTGCGATGGCGCAAGACCACCTCGACGCCCTGAAGATCCCAGCCCTTGCGATCGGCATACATGCGCAGGGTCATGCTCGTACAGGTGCCGAGGGCCGTGAGGAGGAAGTCGTAGGGCGTGGGTCCGGCATCGGCACCACCCACGGACACCGGTTCGTCCGCCAGCTGATGATGGCGCCCGGCCTCGATCTGCTGCGTATAGCCTCGAGCACCGCCGCGCACCCGCACGGAGCCCGGTGCCAAGGCCGCATCGGGTGTGGACTCGGACGTGTTGGGTGGCGCTTCCGGTAGGTATCGGCCAGCCCATGTGGCGAGAACCTCGGCCGCATAATCCGCGTCACGGTCGCGCGCCAAGAGCAGATGGTCGGCATCGTCGAGGGAGACGAAGCTCTTCGGGTGATGGGCAGCTTGATACAGACGCCGAGCGTGATCGACCCCCACCACCTCGTCGATCGGTGAATGCATGATCAAAAGCGGTTTGCCCAAGCGGGCCACGTGGTCGAGTACCCGCTGGTCACCCAAGTCGTCCAACAGTTGGCGGCGAATGGTGAACGGCCGTCCCGCGAGCTGGATCTCAGCCTTGTCGGCACCCTCGTCATTTCGGTCCAACGCCGGTGCGCTGGCGATCAAGCCCTTGCGGAGGTGACTGGTGTCGCTGGGCGCACCGATGGTCGCCACCGCCATCACCTCTGGTTCCTCGCCGACCACCGCCAGCACCGCGGCGCCACCGAGGCTGTGGCCAATCACCAGGCTCGGCGCCGCATGCTGCTCACGCAGAAACGCGATCGCCGCACGCAGGTCACCAAGGTTGGAGGTGAAATTGGTATCGGCAAAGTCGCCTTCGCTTTCACCAAGGCCCGTAAAGTCGAAACGCAACACCGCGATACCCCGCTGGGCCAAAGCTCGGCTGATGCGTCGGACCGCCTTGAGGTCTTTCGAGCACGTAAAGCAGTGGGCGAAGAGCGCATAGGCTCGGATGGGGCCCGAAGGACGTTCGAGCCGCGCCGCGAGGCGTTCGCCCGAAGCACCCGGAAAATGCACCCGCTGGGCGGTCAGGGGGGTCGTGGCTGTCTCGTTGTTTGTCATGCTACCTACCATGATGCACCAACTACCCAAACCGTTTCAGCACTAATGACACGATTCGAACACCGTTCACGCCTTTATTGGTAAGTGCATGGTGTCGGCGGCATGCGTGGAGCCACCATCAACAGCACTCGCCGCGAGGCTCTCTCCCCCTGGGACTAAGCGGCTCCGTGACCCCGCCCGGCCACCTCTCTCCTCTCGGCATTGCCAAGACGCGGGCCGGGCGGGGCGACGGTCTCGACCCGTTGGGCAAGCACGCTGATTCCCCGTACAGTACGACGGTGAATCGCGAGCATCCCATTGTCGTCGTGGGCGGCGGCATCGTTGGTTTGGCGACCGCCCTGGCCTTGGCTGGACGCGGAGAGCGCGTCGTCGTGCTCGAAGCCGAGGCCGAAGTCGCCCAACATCAAAGTGGCCGCAACAGCGGCGTGGTGCACGCGGGGCTCTACTACCCACCACAGTCGCTCAAGGCGAGACTGTGTCGAACGGGTCGAGAGAAGCTGTTTGCATTTTGCCAGCGACACGGCGTGACCATCGAGCGCTGTGGCAAGCTGGTGGTGGCGGTTGACGAGCAAGAGCTACCAGCGCTCGACGCCCTCGCCACCAAGGCCTACGCCAACGGCCTCAGCGGAGTCGAACGGCTCGACGCCGACGGTATCCGAGCACGCGAGCCTTATGTGCGTGGCGTCGCTGCCCTTTGGATCCCGCAGACAGGCATCGTCGATTTCGGCGCCGTCGCCCGTGCCTACGCACGCGTGTTGCAAGATGCTGGCGCCGAGATCCGCACGGGAACGCGTCTGCTCGCTGCCCACAACACACCGGAAGGCCTCGCGGTCGAGACCTCCTCCGGCTCCCTCACCGCTCGGTATCTGATCAATTGCGCCGGATTGCAAAGCGACCGCGTGGCCCGATGTTGTGGTGTGGATCCCGGTATCCGCATCGTGCCCTTCCGCGGCAGTTACCTCGACGTCGCCGCGGAGTATCGCCATCTGATAAACAACCTCGTGTACCCGGTCCCCGACCCACGATTCCCCTTCTTGGGCGTGCACTTGACCCGCACCATCCACGGCGGCCTACACGCTGGTCCCAATGCCGTGTTAACGCTACACCGTGAAGGCTACGCTCCGGGTCGCGTCAGCCCGCGCGATGTGCTTTCGTACCTCACCTACCCAGGCTTCTGGCGCTTCGTCTGGCACCACCGAGGCACGGCGGTCACCGAACTGCCGCGCACCTGGCGTCACCAACACTTCACTCATGCCGTCCAGCGGCTGGTACCGTCGCTACCCGCCGAGGCCCTGCGTCCCGCCGCATCCGGTATTCGCGCCCAGGCCGTTGACACCCAGGGAAAGCTCCTCGACGACTTTCATATCGTCCGTGGTGCACGGTCGCTCCACGTACTCAACGCCCCCTCCCCGGCCGCCACCGCATCGCTGGCCATTGGCGAGTACCTGGCGGAGCTGGTGGGTTGATCGTCTTCGAGCCGCAAGCGAACCTCGCGCCGTGCGGGCGATCCAGCAGGACGCGAGGTTCTTTCTCTTCTTTGGCCGGGCGCGAAATCCGCGCACGCGACCCGGAATCGCTGAAGCTGGCATTCAGTCTGGTGGCACCGCTCACGCTCCGTGGAAACGCGAGATTTCCGGCCGCCGATGGCTTGCGATGGACAACACCACACGGAATCCGATGTTGTTGTTGTAGTTCTCCGGGATGTTCCTGTTGCGGTAAGAACAACGAGCGTTTGCGGGCACGCGCCCGCTTCAACTTCGAAGGCCGTGGGTCCACAGCGATTCCGGCTGAAGTCTATCCTGCCTCTGGGTGCCGTTGTCCACGAGAGCGCGCTCGAAGTGCCTTTCGCCAGCCACCGAGCAGGCGCCCCACCTCATCGACCATGGCGGACACGTGAGCCAACTGTGCCGTGCTCACCAGTCCTAGATCGTGACTGAGGCGTAGGTACATCCGAAGCTTGGCCAAGGCAACATCAGCCGCGGCCAGTCGTGCCTCGGCATCATCGCCGTAGGAGGCCTCGATCAAGGACTCATGGACGTCGAACGCGGTTCGTTGCACGGCCGTGGCGAGCACGAATCGGTGCTGACGCGGAAACTTCGTCGTCGCCGGAATCAGCCAACGAAGCAGATCGTAGCTGCGGCCAAAGATCGGAGACTCTTTCACGACCGTCCAGAATGAAGAGGTTCGCGCAGCAGGGACGCGCGGAGTCGCCAGCTATCAGCATGGGCGGCGTGAGCGATCCATCCCCGCGCGTTCGCAAAAACATCATCAACCGTACACTCTCCCCGTGCCAAAGCTCGCCGCGCGCGCCGAAGCCGGCGAGCGAACGCGACAACGTTGCGGCGGCGCAGTCTGCGGTGCGATGGGTACACCGTAAAGCCAAGGAACGGAACGCCCGTCGCGGTTGGGAAGACGGTACTCGAACGCTCGTGCATGACAAGACGCAGCGAAGCCAAACGATCGCGTACAGCCGCCTTCCACTCCCACAACTGCCGCTTGGAATCAGCGAACAAGAGGAAGTCATCCACATAGCGAAGGTACGCCCGACAACGCAACTCGCGTAGGACGAATTGATCCAGCGCATCCAGATAGACGTTGGCCCAGAATTGGCTGGTCAGATTGCCGATGGGTAGGCCCCGAGGCCGGTTCACCGCAAAGAGATCGTCACCGGAAAAGTAGACCATGGTGTAGCGCTCGGCCAAGACGCCCTCGCCGCTCTCGAGAATACGGCCAGCCAACCCAAGAACGTCCTGATCGCCGATCACCCGTGCCAGAAGGCCGCGAAGCGTCTCGTGGTCGATACTGGCGAAGAACTCTCGCACGTCGCATTGAAGAACAAATGGATAGCGGCGCGCCCAGCGCTGCGTCAGGTCGATCGCGGCGTGCGTGCCCTTTCCCTTGCGGTTGGCGAACGAAGCGCCGATGAACCGGCGCTCGAACGGTGGCTCGGTGACCTGGCACAGCGCGTGATGCACCACCCGATCCTGGAACGGCGCCGCCGAGACCAGTCTGCGCTTGGGATCACGGATCCAGAAAGACCGATACGAGCCAGGCCGGTAGGTTCGATCCAACAGCGCGTCGCGGAGGCGAAAGAGGTTCGGTTCCAAATCGCGCTCGAACTCCGCCACGCTCGGCTTCCCCCGCTTCCCCTTGGCCGCGGCACGGAAGGCCAGAAAGAGATTCTCGAATGAGCAGAGCTGTGGATACAGATCGTATGTCTTCTTCGCCATGGGGTTGAATCAGAAATCAGAATTCAGGACTCAGAATACGCCAGGGACAACACCACACGGAATCCGATGAAGTTGTTGTAGTCCTCCGGGATGCCCCCGTAGCGGTAAGAACAACGAGCGACATTTTTCTTGTCGTAAAAGGATCCGCCACGAAGAACCCGTAGAGCATCGGCCTCCTGTCTCTCGCGCCCATCGGAGGGACCGTAAGGATACCGGTAGTCCGGCTTCATGATTTCCTGACCCCATGCCGAACGGGTCCACTCCCACACATTGCCGACCAGGTCGTGTGCGCCACAAGGGCTTGCGCCGTTCGGAAACAGCCCCACGGCGCAGGTCTCGGCGAGCTCCGCCTCACTGGTATTGCCGTTGCCGCTTCCAGATTCGTTACCCCACGGCCAACGACGCCCGTCCTCGCCGCGCGCGGCCTTCTCCCATTCCGGTTCATTGGGCAGATGCACGCCATAATCCGCCGGAACCTCGGTTCTGCCCATTCCCAAGGGCACGCCAGCGCGGCGCTGGGCCTCGAGCCACGCGACGAAGGCTTGCGCTTCGTACCAGGATACGCCTACAACCGGGCGGCTGGGTGAGGCGAGCTTGCGATCATGCCAGAACTTGGGAACCCTTCGGTCCGCGGCTGGGCGCGCGGCGAGCCATTGACGATAGGCGTCACGGACGCTCTCGTTCTTGATGATCGATAGGTCGCGCTCGTCTTCGCCGCGCAACCACGCGCGCCCCGCCTCGGTCCAGTACGACGGTTCGTCGTAGCCACCCCCCTCGACAAAGGGTGCGTACTGCGCGTTGGTGATCGGATAGCGGCTGATCCAGTAGTGATCGAGGTGCAGCTCGTGTTGGGGCTTCTCGTCGACGTCGGTATCGTCCTCATCCTGGGCGCTGCCCATGAGAAAGGGGCCAGCCGGCACCGGACACCAGACGATCGTAGGCACTGTTACCGTACCGTGCCGCGCGACGCCCACGCCCTCTCGCGGGTCGCCCAAGCGGCCGAGCGCATCGCCAGCTTCGAGCCGCAGCCGGGCGGGAACGTCGGTCTCGACCACGGTTTCGACCAACGCCTTGATCACCACACGATGGGTCCCACGACCGACGCCGCTCGCGCCCACATCAAGCAACGCCTGGCCGGCAAAGACCACAGCTTCGCCAGGCTTACCGGGCCGCTTGCACGCCATCGTCTCGAGTACCGTACCGGCCACGTCGTGCAATTGCTGAATCCGGCCGACGTAGCCCACCATCAACAGCGAAGGCTCACGCCACGCCGGGTCGCCCAGCTTGGCCGCGAGCGCTTTGACCATCTTGTGCGGGTTGCCTTGAGCCGCCATCGCCATGGCCACGCCACACAAATATTCTTCGAACGTAAGATGGGCAAAGCCATAGCGGCGGTTCCCACGCTCGATCAAAACACCGGTGTGCTTATGGACATCGTCGAGAAACGCACGTGCGGCCCGCGTCGGGTCGGGAGCCTTCGCCTTGGTGAAGAGTTCGTCGAGCTTGCGCTGCAGCGGTTCGGCGCCCACCAGGCCCATGCCCGGGTCTTCGGTGTGCATCCACAAGGCCAAAGGTGCCAGCGAACGCAGCGTCTCCACGACATCCGGCTCTGCCAAATCCGAACGGTCGAGCCCGCGCGCACGATTCCAGCCCGACAGCAAGGTGCGGACATAGTGTTCATAGAGCTCGACCCGCCGCTCGGGTAGCGTCACGCCCTGACGCTTCATTAACGCCAAGATCGTGAGCAAGAGCGGATTGGCCGCGAGCTTACGGACACCGTCGTTGGCGCGCACGGCGGCCAACAAGGCTACCCGCTCCGCCTCCGCATCGACCTCGGCTGCACGCGTTTCGCCTTTCGCCCGACGCTCCAGCGCCGCGGTCCACTGGCGCACGAAGGTCGCCACCTCGTCGTCGCCAAAGTCGACCAGCGTGCACTCCGCCAACCCCTCGGTGACCGGCCGCACCTCGCGATAGCCCACGATTCGGCTGGTGATCACGAACTTGTTACCCGCCTTGCGCTGGAAGGCGAAGAAGCTCTTGACCCGCCGCGCCACCGTGTCGCGCAAGCCCATGTCACGCACTTCGTCGAGCCCGTCGAGGAGCAGCAGGGACTTGCCCGCTTCGATGCTGGCGCGAACCACATCGCCCATCACGCGTTCGCCACCTTGCGCGACCACATACTGGCCCACGAACGTGTCGATCCGGCAATTCTCATCGTCTTCGAGGGCGTTGGCGTAGGCTGACAGCGGCACCACAACGGGCAAACGCGGCCCGAGATCCAACGACAACGATTCACCCCGCGCCATGGCGACCGCCAGGTACTTGAGCAGGGTCGTCTTGCCGGAACCAGGATCGCCCAGCACCACGAGCCCGTCGTGCTCGGCGATCATGTCGAGCACTGGACTCGCGGCACCGAGCCTCGGCGCGGCGTCACCCGAACTCATGGCCCCGAGCGATCGACCCGCCACACGTCCGTCCGGCTGACCCGATTGCCCCTCGGGTAGCTCGGGCCGTGCTTCGAGCGGCACAAACAGCTCAGACAGCTCGAGTTGCACCGCGACGCGATCGAGCACGCCCATGCCTTTGAGCTCGAGGTAGCGGTAGGTGTCGATCAAGTAGTCGAGGTAGCACTGCCGTGCGTCGTCGAGTTCGTCCTCGGTGACCGTCGGATCACCTTCGGCGTCTTCGCCGTGTTCCTGCTCCCGGTTGCGATCTCGATTCTTGAAACGAAGCAAGCCCCACCACGCCACAATCAAGATGCTCAAGCCCCCCAGAACATCCGCGACGGACGCAAGCAAGTTGATGGTCTCGTCCTGGGCCTTCAAATAGGTCAAGACATCGGTCAGCCACCACCGCGACGATAGCCAAACCGCAACGATCAAGAAGAGGAGGGCCAATGCCGCGCGTGACCGGCTCATAACGCCAAAACCAATCGATCCATACCGCCTACTCCATGTTTGTTGTGATCCGGTCGACAGTAGACCACGCCAGCGACATGCGCAACTCGAGTCCACGGCCATGTGATCGGCACCCGACGTGATCGGCACCCGACGTGATTAGTGACCCGATCGACTGAGGCCGATGAACAGGTTTGGAGCAAGCGGTCCCACACTCTGGCCCAAGATAAATTCTCAGCATTGAGAAGATCCCAGGATCAAGACTGACGATCGCCAGAGCACGAAGTCAGTAAATCCAGGGCCTTGCGGCCGTGACAGCGACGGCATGATTCTTGCTCGTGAACCTTAGTTCTGCGTCTCGAATGCTTGGACAACGAACAGATTGCCGCCTCGGGGAATTGGGCGACGTCTCGACAATCGTTTGCGCAGGCCAACCACCCTGGGGCATCAGCCCCATCCACTGATTCCAAGAAACTAGGAGCTCTCTATGCAGTCGATCCACGCCAAAACAAGCCGTATCCGAGCGGTCTTTCTCGCTGCTTCGCTTACCCTCGCGACCGCCGCCACCGCGGTTGGTCCGGTTCAAGGTCCGAAGCAGCCGCCCAACAACTTCGACGCTCGCGTGGCTTATGACGTGGGTCCCGCCCGCAAAGCGGCGCCAACCCAACAGCAGCGCATCAACGCCCTGCGCACCGAAATCGCCGAGCTCGATGCCTTCATCGATCCACGCTCCGGTGTGACCCGTTCGCTGTACAACCGCACTGGCTTTCTCACCGGCCCAGGACTCGGCAACGATGCCCAAGCGATCGCGATGGACTACCTGCGCGCCAACCTCGACATCCTCGGCCTGAGCGCTGCCGATCTCGAGGCTTTCGAGGTCACGGACGCCGTATTCGCGAAGGTCACCGGCTCGACACACATCTACTTGCGCCAGCGCTTTGGCGGCCTGCCGGTCTATAACGGACAGCTGCAGGTCAACGTCAATCGTGACGGCCGCATCATCAGTGTCAACAATGCGTTCGTCGCCAACCTGCAGGCGAAAGTCCCGAGCAGCACCCCACGCTTGGGCGCAGATCTCGCCGTGGTCGCCGCCTTCGATCACCTCGGCACCCCGGTCGCCGCTCCCAAAACCCTGAGCCGCGACGTCGGCCCGCAAGCGAAGACCCAACTCGCGCACGCCGATCTATCGCGCAAGCCAATTGACGCGCAGCTCATGTGGCTGCCGGTCACTGGCAACGAGGTTCGCTTGGTGTGGAACTTCCAAATCGCCACCGTTGACGGCCAGCACCACTTCGACCTCAACGTCGACGCTGATACCGCCCAGACGTGGACCCGCTTCGATTGGCATGACAACGACCAGTACCGCGTGTTCCCCATGCCCATCGCAAGCCCAGACCACACCTCGCCGCTGCCCCCGGCCGATGGCCGCGTGTTGGTGATCAATCCAGCCAACGCCACGGCGTCGCCCCTCGGCTGGCACAACGACGGGTCCACGAGCTACACCATCATGCGCGGCAACAACACCCACGCATGGGAGGACGCCGACGGCAACGAATCCCCACCCGCCTCGCAGCCGAGCTGCGGCGCGTCGCTCGATTGCGACTTCCCGCTGAACTTCAACCAGGCGCCGTCCAACTACACCAATGCCTCGGTGGCCAACCTCTTCTATTGGGCCAACACGCTTCACGACGTCCAATACCACTACGGTTTCGACGAAGCGGGCGGTAACTTCCAGAACGACAACTTCGGCAACGGCGGCAGTGGTGGCGACTACGTGTTGGCGCAAGGCCAATCCGGATTCAGCTCGCCCGGCGCCAGCTGCCCCAACAACGCCTTCTTCGGCACCCCGCCCGATGGCCAAAGCCCGAGCATGCTGATGTGCCTATGGACCGCGCCCAACCCCGACAAGGACGGTGACTTCGACCACGGCATCATGGCCCACGAGTTCGGCCACGGCGTCTCCAACCGCCAGGTCGGTGGCCCGAGCAACACCAGCTGCCTGCAGAACAATCAGCAAGGCGGCGAAGGCTGGGGCGATATCCTGTCGCTCTTCTTCACAGCCACAGCTAGTGATCTGGGCACGGACGGCCGCGGCGTCGGCACCTATGCCCTCAACCAGCCGACCACCGGTAACGGCATCCGCACCCAGCGTTACAGCACCAGCCAAGCGATCAACAACCACACCTACGAGAGCATCCAGGGCATGGCGATCCCGCACGGGGTCGGCGAGGTCTGGGCGCAAGCGATGTGGGAGGTCTACTGGGCTCTGGTCGACACTCACGGATTCGACGCCGACTTCTTCGACGTTTCGGCCGGCGCGGGTAACCACCGCGCCATGCTCTACGTCAACGAAGGTCTCAAGAACACCGCCTGCTCGCCGACGTTCACCCAAGCTCGCGATGGCATCGTCCAAGCCGCTGTGGACAACTTCAGCGGCGCCGATGTGTGTACGGTGTGGGAAGCCTTCGCCGCCTTTGGCCTCGGTACCGACGCGGTCTCTGGTGGTTCGAGCAGCACCAACCCGACCAACGGCTTTGCCATCCCGGCCGAGTGCCAATGCTCGCCGAATGCCGTCGCCAACGCCGGTCCCGACCAGAGCATCTCGGTTGGCAACAGCGTGACCGTGGGTACCGCGGCGCAAGCGGGGCATACCTACAGCTGGTCGCCAGGCGGTCAGACCACGGCGCAGATCAACGTCTCGCCAGCGTCGACCACGACCTACACCGTGACCGCCACGACGTCGTGCGGTACCGCGCAGGACTCGGCGACGATCACCGTATTCAACGGCAACGGCCCGCAAGACGCGACCTTCAACGCTGGTCTCGGCGCCCCGTCTTGTGCCGTCGCTGGCAGCTCCTGCGACTCTCAATCCTTGCTTGTTGGCCGCAACAGCCAGGGCCCGGAGCCCAATCAGCCGAATACGCTGGACGTCTGTAACGACGGCACTTCGGGCACCTTCCACAGCGACGAGTCGAACGATCAGATCGTGGTCTCGACGCTCGATAGCACGGACCTCACCGAAGGCGATACCGTCCGCATCGACGCCACGGTATGGGCTTGGACCACGCCGGGTCAGGACACCCTGGACCTCTACTACGCAGCAGACGCCAACAACCCGTCTTGGGTCTTCATCACTTCGATGAATCCCCCGGCCGCGGCAGCCCAGACCCTGAGCGTCAACTACACACTGCCCACCGGAACGCTGCAGGCCATTCGCGCCAACTTCCGTTACCAGGGTACAGCCAGTCCGTGCAGCGCTGGCAACTTCGACGACCATGACGACCTGGTCTTCGCCGTTGCCTCGGCCGGTGGTAACACCGCGCCGACCGCGAACATCACGGCACCGGCCAACGGTTCGACGTCCATTGTCGGTTCTTCCGTCAGCTTTGCTGGTACCGCCACCGATACCGAAGACGGCACCATCAGCGGCTCGCTCAGCTGGTCGTCGTCGATCGACGGCGCCATTGGCAGCGGCGCGTCGTTCGCCACGACCGGTCTGTCGCTTGGTACCCACACGATCACCGCTTCGGTGACCGACTCCGGTGGTCTCTCGGACTCGGATTCGATCAGCATTACGGTCAATCCAGTTCCCAACACCGCGCCGACGGCCACCATTACGGCACCCGCCAACGGTTCCACCTTCACGCAAGGCGCGTCGGTGAGCTTCAGTGGTACCGCCACCGACACCGAGGACGGCACCATCAGTGGGTCCCTTAGTTGGTCGTCCTCGATCGACGGCGCCATCGGCAACGGTGCGTCGTTCTCGACCTCCGGCCTGTCCTTGGGCACGCACACGATCACCGCTTCGGTGACCGACTCTGGTGGCCTTTCCGACTCGGATTCGATCAGCGTCACCATCGACGCGTTGCCCAACACCGCGCCAACCGTGACCATCACCGGTCCCGCCAACGGCACCACAGTGATCGAAGGCAGCTCGTTGACCTTCACGGGCACAGCGTCGGATACGGAAGACGGTTCGCTGACCAGCTCGATCAGCTGGTCGTCGTCGATCAGCGGTGCGCTCGGAACGGGCGGCTCGGTTGCGGCCACGCTGGCTGTGGGTACCCACACGATTACCGCTTCGGTAACCGACTCGGGTGGTCTCTCTGATTCCGATTCGATCAGCGTGACGGTCAATCCCGATCCGGGTGGCGGCTGCACCGACTGCGTCGACTGGAGCACCACCGGTACCGTGTCGTACTCCAACCAGGATACGAGCGCCAACGCAACCGTCGAAGACGGTGGCGACACCATCTTCCTCCAGGACAACACCTGGCGACGGACAACGCAGACCTACACCATCACGGCCAACACGGTTCTGGAATTCGATTTCCAATCGACGGCCCAAGGTGAGATCCACGGTATCGGCTTCGACGAAGACGACACCTTGACCAACAACACGCGGATCTTCCAGCTGCATGGCACGCAAACCTGGGCCAGCGCGTTCCAGGACTTCAACAACTACAGCGGCAGCGCCTTCACCTCGTACTCGATTCCGGTTGGCCAGTTCTACACCGGCACGATGTTCCTGGTGGTGGTCAATGACAACGACGCGGGCGCGGGCAACACCAGCCGCTTCCGCAACGTCCGCATCTTCGAGACCGCGCCACCGACGTGCACCGTCGATGACGACTTCGAAACCAGCGGCGCCGCGGGCTGGACCACCAGTGGTACCTGCTCCACGGGCACCTTCGTGCTCGGCAATCCGACCCAACAGACCAGCACGGTGGTTACCCAGGTCGGAGGTGCCGCGTCCGGCGTCAACGCCCTCTTCACCGCCACCAACACCACGGCCGGCAACGCCGACGTCGACGGTGGCGAGTGCGTCGTAACCTCGCCCATCTGGAACGTCACCAACGCATCGACGTTGGCCACGAACTGGTTCCACGGTCAACGTGACACCGGCGACGATGCCACGGGCGACTACTACGTGGTCGAAATGTCGATCAACGGCGGGGCCTACTCGTCGGTGGTATCGATCGGCGACGTCCGTACGGTCGCCACCTGGGCCAACGCAACAGCCGCCGTACCGGCGGGCTCGAGCGTTCAGCTGCGGGTACGCGTCTCCGATGGTGCCGGCCCCGGCGACATTGTCGAAGGCGGTATCGACGACGTCTCGATCTGCGATCAGTAGATCGCGACCGTTACGCCTTGTGCAGAGGACCGATCGCTTCGGCGGTCGGTCCTCTTTTCGTTACTTGACCCTGCAGTGCAACCCACGTGCTGCATTCCGAAAACCGCAGCAGGCGCGAAAACCAACTCCCACAGGCCACGATCCTCATGGCATGGATACTGCTCTAATAGGCAGCACACAGACCGACAACTCCCGGAGGATAGGTGAGCCTGCAAACGCACCGGAACCACAGCCCCATAGAAGAAGGGTTCAAGCCGCTACCACCCGCGGTGTGGACCATCATGGGCGCGATTACGGGGTTGGCCATGGCCGAATTCCTCGGCGGTGTAGTCGGGGGCACACTTGGTTTCTTGATTGGAACGGTACGTCAACTCAAGCGACGCCTCGATGCACTCGAAGGCACCGTCACCGATACCGCCAGTACTTCGGCTGCACTGCCAATCTCGGTCGCGCCCCCCGCGCCTACGACCGGCCCCACCTCGACACCAACACCGGACCCATCGTCGACACCCAAAGATCCGGAAATCGTCGAGAACAAGTCCCCACCACATCCGGCACCCAAGGTGATCCCAACACCGCTGCCCCCCGAGGTGCCGTGGACCCCCGAGCCGGTCGGGTCGCCCTCGCCTCCTTCCGGGGTGGCGCGCCTGATCGACACGGTCCAACAACGGGTCGTCGGTTTTTTCACCACCGGCAACGTGGTAGCCAAGATCGGTGGGGTGATCTTGTTCTTTGGCCTGGCGTTCCTCGTCCGCTACGCCGCCCAACAATTCAACTTCCCGATCGAACTGCGTCTGACCGGCGTCGGCCTGGCGGGCCTGGCACTTCTGGGATCCGGTTGGCGCTTGCGCCATCGCCCCGACGCCTACGGTCTGATCCTGCAAGGTGTTGGCGTCGCGGTGCTCTACCTCACCATGTTCGCAGCCGCCCGTCTGTACGAGGTGGTGCCACTCCTTGCGGCACTCGGATTCATGGTGATGCTGGTCGCGGCCACGTGCGTGCTAGCGGTGCGTCAAAACAGCCAAGCGCTCGCCGTGCTGGCGCTGTCTGGGGGCTTTCTGGCACCGGTGCTCACCAGCACAGGTAGCGGCAACCACGTAGCCCTGTTCTCGTACTACGCCCTCCTCAATACTGGCATCTTTGCCATGGCGTGGTTCCGAGCTTGGCGCGGGCTCAACTGGCTGGGCTTCGTCTTCACGTTTTCGATCGGCACCCTTTGGGGTCTGGAGTACTACACACCCGAGCACTTCGCCACCAGCCAGCCCTTCCTGATCATATTCTTCGTTTTCTACGTCGCGGTGAGTCTCTTGTTCACCCGCAGGCACGCCTCCGGGTGGCGCGGCGTGGTCGACGGCAGTCTGATCTTCGGAACGCCGACCGTCGCGTTCGCGTTACAGGCCGCCTTGGTGCGTGACCTCCCGTTCGGGCTGGCCTATTCAGCGCTGGCCGTAGCCGTGGTCTACATCGGACTCACCTCCTGGCTCTATCGCCAGGGTGCACTCGAGACATTGCTCGGTCAGTCGTTCCTCGCGCTTGGCATCGTATTCGCGAGCTTGACCCTGCCCTTTGCCTTCGACAACCAACAGTGGACCGCGGCTGCGTGGGCGCTCGAGGGTGCCGGCCTGGTCTGGGTTGGCGCAAGGCAGGGACGCCTGCTCCCGCGGGTCTTCGGATCGCTGCTACAGATGGCAGCGCCCCTTGCCTACATCGCCAGCGCGGTTGGGGTGAGCGGCCTGGCTGGCAACCGCCATTTCCTGGAGAGCGACGTGATCGCCATTACGGCGATGGCGGTAGCTGCCTTCTTCTCCGCCTACGTCCTCTCGACACCAAATGCACGCATTCACGCCGTCGAGCGGCTGTTGCAATGGCCTTTCCTCGCGTGGGGCGTGTTGACCTGGCTCTTCGGCGGTGTCATCGAACTGGATACCCACCTATCCGGCGATCTGAGATTCAACGCCCTCGTGCTGTTCATCGCGGTCTCCAGCGCCGGTCTAACGAGACTCGCCGTCTGGCGCCGATGGCCCGAAGCACGGACCCCGGGCTGGCTCTTGCTGCCGACGAGCGCGCTCATGTTGATCTGGCTGGCGAACGACGTGTCCCAAGAGGGGCCTCTGAGCCATCTCGGTTGGCTGGCGTGGCCCATCTGTCTCGCGGTCATCATCTGGCAGCTTCGCGTCAACGAACGAGCCTCCCTGCCACCGCGACTGCCGCGGCTGTTGGCGACAGCAACCCATGCCAGCACCCTACTGATGTTGGTGATGTTGGCCGCTTGGAGCGTGTCCGGGGCGATCACGCTCAACAACCCCCTGTGGAGCCTGGTCGTATGGGGCCTCGTGCCGGCGGTGATCGCCGTTGCCGTGCAGCGGCTTGCGCCCACACCACGATGGCCGGTGGGCGCTCACCTCGAAGCCTACGTTGGCGCTGGCTTGGCGCCGATGATGATGATGCTCCTGTTCTGGACCGTCGGGAGCAACAGTTACTCAGGAAACGCCGCACCGCTTCCTTCGCTGCCCTTGCTCAACCCGCTCGATCTAACACAAGCCTTTGTCCTGCTGACCTTGGCCGACTGGTGCCGACGCCAGGCCGCATTCCGCCTCGCCGGCTACCGGCACCTGGCGCTGATCGGGGTCGCCGCCACCGCCTTTGTCTGGCTGACTGCGACCACTGCCCGCTTCGTGCACTGGACATTCGGTGTGCCCTACCACGTCGAGGCCATGGTCCCCAGTCCGATCTTCCAAGCCGCGCTGTCGATCTTGTGGACGGTACTCGCCATCGCCGCCATGATCCTGGGCTCCCGGCGGCCGTCCCGACCGCTGTGGATCATCGGGGCAACGCTGCTCGGCCTCGTCATCATCAAGTTGATGGTGATCGATCTTTCCGCCAGCGGCACCATGGCGCGAATCGTTTCGTTCCTGTCGGTCGGAGGCCTGACCTTGCTGGTTGGCTACCTCGCCCCGCTGCCCCCAAAAAAGACCGCCGATGCGCTGGCCGACGAAGGAGTTCCCCAATGACCCGAACCGCGATTGCCGCTCTTGTTTCCCCGCTGTTCGCCGTTTCCTTGCTGCTCGCCGATTGCGTTCGCGCGACAATGCCCGACGACTTTGCGAGCGGCATCACCATTACGCCACAGACCGACGCGGCCATCCAGCGCTTCGCGGTCCCGGCGGCGGTCTACAGCCAGGTGACCTCATCGACACTGAAAGACGTGGCGCTATTCAACGAGGCGGGCGAAGCGGTACCTTTTGCCATCCACCGACCCCACCCGACACGACGCTGGTTGCCGTGGCAAGACCTGCCGGTCTTGCCACTCGCGACCGCACCTGGCACTGAACCGGCCTCGCAGGTCAAGGTCACCCTCGCCGATAGCGGTGCGATCGTGGCCGTCGACGGCACCACCCGATCCGATGAGGGATCCGTGACCATCATCGACGCCAGCGGCTATGAGTTCCCAATCGACGAGTTGGAGTTGACCTGGGACCCGGTGCGCGCCGGGTCAATGGTCCGTACCCGTGTCGAAGCCGGAAACCAGCTCGGCAAGTGGGATACCGAGGTGACCAACACCGTCCTGGCGGCGCTCGAGGCTGACGGTCACCGAATCGCCCAAAACCGCATTGCACTCCAGGGTCTCGAAGAGCGCTATCTCCGCATCAGCATGACCTCCGACAGCGACGTGCGGGTCACCCAGGCTCGGGTGCGGCGTGCCGCAATCGACGATCCCGACGCAATCGAGCACACGGCGGCGGGTCCAATCGTTACCACCGATGACCACGGCGAACTCGCCCTCGAGTTCGACACCCAAGGCAAGTTTCCCATTGAAAGCGTTCGGTTGACTTGGCCCGCGGAACCGACCCATGCACAAGAGGTGGAGATCTTTTCCCGAGCGACACCCCACGACGAGTGGTCGGCGCGCGGCCGACACCTCTTTTATCGCACCGAAGTTGACGGTGCAGTCCAGCTTGGCGAGACCCTCGAGGCAAACGGGAGTGCGCACCGACATTGGCGTTTCCGGGCTTATCGCAGCGCATTCTCCGCTCCGGCGTCACTGCAAATGCAATTCGCTTGGGTACCGCACGAAGTGGTGTTTCTAACCCAGGGAACGGGCAACTTCATTCTGGCCTTCGGCTCCGCCGCGCCCATCGAAACGCAATGGACTCTGAAAGATCTACTCAAAATGGACCCTGACACAACCTCCACCCACGCGCTGCCTCGGGCGCTCACAGCCGCGGTCTACGAGCTAGGCGGACCGGCGCGCACCCGCGTTAATCGATCGATTCCGTGGCAACGCCTTGCGCTGTGGGCCGTTCTCCTGATCGGCGTATTGATCGTGTGCGGCTTTGCCTGGCAACTCGTTCAGGCGTCGACCGGCACACCCGATGCGCGCGTGCTTGCCAACGAGAATGACCAAGAGGTGGAAGCCCCGTGACGCGATATGCTGCCCCCCAAACACGTACAGGGGGAGCCTAATGATCCGTCACCTTTGCCGACCCGTGGCCTGCCTCGGCCTCGTCGCCGCCTTGACTGCTGTCTCGGTGGCCTCTGCCCAAGATAAAGACAAGGACAAAGAGGTCGCCAAGCTGCGCGCCAAGCTCGAGAAGGTCGCCGACGTCGAAAAGATGATGATGATTCCCATGCGCGATGGCATTCGCCTCGCAACGGATGTCTACCGCCCCAAAGACGCCGAAGGTCCGCTGCCAACCATCTTCTGGCGCACGCCCTACAACTTCAACCAGCTGAGCAAGGGTCGCGTGGAAACGGCGATTCGGTTCCTCGAGAACGGCTATGCCTTCGTGATCCAAAACGAGCGGGGCAAGTTCTTCTCCGAGGGCGAGTGGGAGATTCTCGGCTTCCCGCGCACCGATGGCTACGACGCCCTCGACTGGATCGCCGATCAATCCTGGTCGAACGGCAAGGTCGGTACCATCGGCTGCTCGTCGTCCGCCGAATGGCAGCTCGCTTTGGCGGCCATGGACCACCCGGCCCACGCGGCCATGGTACCCATGGCATCGGGCGCCGGCATCGGCCGTGTCGGTCCATTCCACGAGCAAGGCAACTGGTATCGGGGCGGCGTTTATCAGATGCTCTTCGGTACCTGGCTCTACGGCGTTCAAAACACCCAACGCCCGCGCCTGCCCGAAGGTCTGCCCCGCGAAGACATCGTTCGGTTGTCGCGCTACTTCGACTTGGCGCCCGACATGCCCGACGTTGATTGGGCCGACCACATCGAGCATCTGCCTCTGGTATCGATGATGGAGGAGGCCGAAGGCCCCACCGGAACCTACGCCGAGTTCATCCAGCGAGCGCCCAATGCCCCCGCTTGGTTCGAAGGTGGTCTCTACCATGACAACGAGCCCTGGGGCGTGCCGAGCCTGTGGTTCAACTCCTGGTACGACGTCTCGGTGGGCCCCAATTTGGCGCTCTTCAACATCGCGTCCCAAAACGCCACCGACCCCGAAGTCGCCGCCAACCAGTACATGGTGATCGCCCCCACGCCCCACTGCCGATTCCAGACCGACGAGGAAGAGACCATCGTCGGGGAGCGCAACATGGGCGACGTACGTCTCGAGTACAACGACCTGGTGGACCGTTGGTTCGGGCACTGGCTCAAGGGTGACGACAATGGGGTCTTGACCGACACCCCGAAGGTGCAGTTCTACACCATGGGTCGCAATGCCTGGCAGTCGGCCGACGCCTGGCCACCGGCCGATGTCGAGACCACGACTTGGTACTTGGATAGCGATGGCCATGCCAACAGCCTGTTCGGCGACGGCCGGTTGGTCGCCGCGGCACCCGAAGCCGCCAGCGTCGACCGGTTCACCTACGATCCCACTGTGCCCGTACCATCGCTCGGCGGCGGCGTCTGTTGTACGGGCGGCGCGGTCGAGCCCGGGGTCTTCGACCAGCGTGGCATCGAAGCACGGCATGATGTGCTCGTCTACACCAGCGACCCCCTGGAGGCGGCCGTGGAGGTGACAGGCACCATCGCCATCACGCTCTACGTGGGCTCCGACGCAAAAGACACCGATTTTTCCGTCAAACTGGTCGATGTAGCGCCCGACGGCACGGCCTACAACATCGACGAGACCATCCAACGTGCTCGATTCCGCGAAGGCTACGACAAACAAGTCTTCATGGAGCCCGGCGAGGTGTATCCACTCGAAGTCAGCCCCATGTCGACCAGCGCCCAGTTTGACGCCGGTCACCGCATTCGCATCGAAGTCTCGAGCAGCAACTTCCCCCGCTTCGCCCGTAACCTCAACACCGGCGGCGACAACTGGGCCGAGGAGAAGGGCGTCGCGGCGCAGAACGTGGTTCACCACTCGGCCGAGTACCCGTCACAGATCCGACTACCGGTACGACCGATCGCGCCGACCGTAGACATGTCGCCGTCGCCTACCATCTCCGATGGCGACAAACGCTCTCCGCCTTGACTCGACCCGAGCCCTGTGCAACGCTGATGGCATCGCTTCCGAGACAAATGGGTAGCATCGGCTGGTGAGCAGCATGAGGTGAGCGGAAGCGTACATCTCTGTTGTCCCGATGACCGGCCCGGCCCCTACTCACACCAACGGGAGAACTGTATGAGCAAAGTCGATCTTTCAGATAGCAAGTACGCCACCTTCCTGGAAAAACTGGCTTCAGACGATGACTTCCGCGCATCGGTCAAGAAAGACCCGGGGGGTGCGCTCGCCGCGCACGGCATCGATCTCGACCCCAGCGTCGCGTTCAAGACCAAGGTCAAGCTACCTTCGAAAAAGGACCTACGAGAGAATCTCGATAGTCACATCGAGCGCATGGCCTCGCTCCATGCCATGATGAGCTACGTCACTTGACTGCGGTCAGGCGACCCATCCACATTTTCGTACGATTTGAAGAATCACCAATGCTCGATGTTGCCTCGCTCCTGCAGGGCGAGGTTGATATCGAGCACGAGAATCGCGCCATCGCGATCAATCTCGCGGCAGGCTCAGAACACGTGCTCACCTCTGCCGAGCTACTGTTGCTTGCAGAGGTCCCGGAGCAGCGCTGGAAACTGGACACCGACCTGGTGGCCAACGATCCCACACGCCAGCAAGCACTCGACGGCCTGATCGAGAAGCAGCTGGTTGCGGTGGACTCCGATGAGTCGACCACCAACGAGATGCTGGCTCGGGCCGAGGGTCTGGCGGACACCGGTTGGTTTGGTGCCGCCGCGCTCTATCACTACACCAGCAAGTGGCACGAACCGAGCCACAGCCTCGAGCTGGACGCGCCCGGCGCCGACGGCCTGCAGCGGGTCCGCGGTTACAACGATCAGTACCGTGCCAAGACGAGATCGTTCGGCGCGCCGCCGGCGATTTTCTACCGACCCAGCTGGAACACCAAACCGCTGCCACTACCCAGTGGTGAGCGGGACGGACCGTTGTATCAACTCCTGCGGCGGCGACGAACGTCTCGTGGTTTCGACCGCGACCTGCCGCTCACAGTCGAAGCATTGGCAACAATCCTGCGCACAACCTACGGTTGCCAAGGAACCGTGCCCTTGACCGACGACTTGACCGTGATGCGCAAGACCAGCCCCTCCGGTGGTGCGTTGCATCCGGTCGAGGCCTACCCTCTGATCGTTCGGGTCTCCGGCGTCGCACCGGGCCTCTACCACTATAGTGTCGAAGACCACGAGCTGATGCCGCTGACCACGATGTCCGAGCAGGAAGCCGAAGAAACGATCGACGCCTTCACCGCCGGCCAGACCTACTATCGATCCGCGCACGTGCTGGTGGTCATGGTCGCCCGGTTCTTCCGCAACTTTTGGAAGTACCGCGGCAACGCCAAGGCGTACAAGGTCCTGCTGATGGATGCCGCCCATCTCAGCCAAACGTTCTATCTAGTGTGTACCGAGCTTGGTCTCGGCGCCTTCTTTACCGGCGCGG
This sequence comes from Candidatus Multivoradales bacterium, assembly GCA_965250305.1. GTDB lineage: Bacteria > Acidobacteriota > Thermoanaerobaculia > Multivoradales > J023 > J023. The sequence goes on from CBDFNS010000022.1 coordinate 351,716, forward strand.
TTAGCGACGTCAAGATCGAAAAGGCCCTGAACCTCGACCCCATCAAGCACGGCGTGATTGGCGTTTCGGGCTGCGGTACGTTGTGTCCCGGAGAACCCGACGGCTCCCTACCCACCTCCCCGTTCCGCCCTGGCCATCGAGGCTAGCGCACGCCGCGTCTCGACGATCAACGGAAGATCGGAGTCGCCGTGTTGCCAATGGTCGAGGAACGCGCCATAGGCGGCCCGAGCCAGTTCGTGTTCGCCTCGCTGGGCGTGCAAGCGACCGAGATGATACTCGGCCGTGGTTGCATCGAGAATGTTGAATGCTTGACCGAAGAACCCGGCCAACCACTCACTGAACGCTTGGCCACGATGGTCGGCAAGCCAACGATGGGCGACCAACGCTTGGTCGATCCTTCCCGCCGCTTCATAGGCACGTGCCAGACTCTCGTGCGCCTGAAACAGCTCGCTGGCGCCGACACACGCTTCCAAGCGCGCAATCGCGTCGTTGACCCGGCCATCCGCTAGGTCCAGCTCCGCCTGGAGGATCTCGGCGTAGGCCTGCCAGAAACGAAAGCCGCTGCCCTCCGCACGGGGTGCGATGCGCGCCAGGACACGTTCAGCTCGGTCCGTTTCACCGTTGCGCGCGCTGATCTTGCCGAGCAACCCCAAGCGCCCTACCGGCACATGGTCGAGCTGGTCGACATCGGTATCGAGCAACGCGTCGAGCGAGTCAATCGCCTGGCCCAACTCGTCAGCAAAACGCTCGGACTGCGCTGTTCGTTCCAGAACCGCTAACACGGCCGCAAGCGCCCGGCCATCGGCTCCATGAATGGCGAGCGTTCGCGCGCGCGCAAGCGCCTCGTCAGCAACCGCCAATGCACGCTCGAGCTGGCCACGATCCGCCAACAGGCCGACTTGACGCATACGCGTCTCGAGCTCGATGAAATGCGAAGTCGGCGAGGCAAGCCCACGCTCGAGGAATGCGGACGCTTCGTCATACCGCTTCAATACCACCAGCGCGTCCGCCATACCCGAGTGCAGAGGGTTCGGCTCTAGCGCCCATGCGGTCTCGAAGCTCTCCAGCGCGAGCCGGGGCCGACCGAGCGCCAAACGCATATAGCCGAGATGGTGGTGGGTCGAGAACATCCAAGGGTGTTTGAGCGTCGTCGCGCGCTCGTACGACACGGCGGCTTGTTGAAAATCGTTTTGGTAGTACCAGTGGTTGTTGCCCAGGTTGTGATGGCCCACGGCCTGATCAGGATAGAGGGTGCTCATCAGATACCAGACCTTGCGCATACCTTCGGGCGCGCCGCGGTTGGCCAGGCAGCCTTCAATATAGAGCTGCTCGCGCTCGGTCAACCGGTCGCTCGAATCCAGCGCCGTCTGCCAATGGCCCATGGCGCGGGGATCGCCAGCACGAAAGTTGTTGTAGGTCGTGCCCAGTTTGGCATGGGCCATGGCAAAGCCAGCGTCCTGACCCACCGCCCGCTCGAGCAATTGGATGGCCGGCTCGTGCTGGCCGCTGGCGATCTGATTGATGCCGAGCGAGTAAGCTTTGAGCGCCTCGAGGTCGGCCGTAGTGACCTTCTCCAACGATACCGACGAGCCCTCGATCGCCGCCAGCGACTCACCGAGATGACTACGCACGCCGACGATCACCTCTTCGAGCGCTCGCAGAATCCCATCACGATCGGAGGCCAGTGCAGTTTCCGTATAGATCGAGCGGCCGCTAGACGGATGCAGGATCTCCGCCTTCAGCGAGAAGGCACGGCCGACATCGGCCACCTCGCCGAGCACCAGCGCACTGGCGCCCTCGCGAATCGCGATCTGGCTGCCGATCTCGCGGTCGATCGGCGTCCGCACATCCAGCTCCAGATGCCGCAAGGCCCTGCGCACCTGTGAGTTGGGCAACACATTGGCGTAACGCGATTGCTCGAGACCGACACGGAAGGCTTCTTCGAGGGAATCGTCGAGCAAGACATCGCCCGTGACATTCTCGAAGTTGCCGAGCACGATCCAGTCGCGAGCCTCGAAGTCGAGTGTGGCGCTGGACCGGCCGACCATCACCCACCCTGTAACCGCAACCATGATCAGCATCGCGGCCACCGCCAACATGCGCGGACGGCGGTACCACGCGCTTCCCACCGGCCGCGCCTTCGCCGTGCGCGCTGGCGGGCGCAAGGGCGCGACCCCAGGACACCCAACCTCGTACACCCGCGCTGGCGCCTCGACCCCATGAAATCGATAGTGCCCGTGTGCCACCCATTGCAAGTTCGCTGGCAAACCCGCGACTCCAACCGAGGCCCGACTCGCCAACTCGTAGGCACCTCGACTGAGCAAGGTCTGCCGGGCACCGGCGAGGCTCATCAGGCGCGCCGCCATCGGCTTGGCCAAGCCGTCGACATCGACCGGTTTGGCACCCCGGGCCACCGCCGCGGGTTCGTTCGCCCGCACGACGACCTCGCCCAAGTGAATCCCCACCCGCGCCGCCAGGTCGACATCCAACTCGCTCGACAGGACCTTCAAGGTTCGGTGGTAGGTGAGCGCGAAGGCCACCGCTTGAATCGGCCGGGCGAACAGCAACAAGAAGCCGTCCGTTTTGTCGACCTCGAAGCCTTCGTACTCTTCTAGCAAACGACGGGCGAATTCGTCGTGCCGACGGAAAATCTCCGCCGCCCGTTCGTCCCCCACCGACTCCACCAAACGCGTACTGCCCACCAAATCGCAGAGCAACAGCGTCTGGATCAGGGTCCCGGTCGAGGTATCGAAGGTGTGCGGAAGCGCCGGATCCATTCGAGGTTCGTTCCTTGATTTTCTTGCCAACCGAGCGGGCTCGAAGCCCCGCCCCTCCATCACCTTGTACAATCACCTTGTACAGGATCAACGTCAGTCTACGGCCACAGGCGATGCCATTCAACTCCAAGATGAGAGCTGTCTGCGCCAGGACGGGTGTAATCAAGGCAACTCCGACCTAAACCTAAGTCTACGCGCTGGCCTGACTCGACTCGACTCGACGAGCGAAAAGGACCAGTCGTCGCGCTCGACCACCCGGCCTGTCCCACGAGGGATCTCCTGGCGCGCCATATAGTATGGTCACATAGAATGAATCCGCATCCTCCCACCGTAAGATCTAGACCATCTTCGACACGCCTGAATGAGATAAAGCCATGCGGACCCTATGGATCGCGGTGATTGCTGTTACCGTCCTTGCTTGCGTTGACTGTGGTCAAAAAGCTGAAAAGCCACCTATCGCCGGTGAGACCTACGCATTCGCGCTCGATCTGGAGAAACAAGGGAAGCTCGCCGAAGGTTTCGAGCTTCTCGATCCGCTGCGTTCCCGGGCCGAGCCCCTGAAGGCGTTGGTGAAACTGCGAAGCGAGTCGAACTGGCGATGTTACTGGCCGAGGTGGAGGCCATTTCTGAAGAGAAGACAGCGGAGCGAGGAACCGTGATTCATAAGCTCATCCTTCTAGAACCTGAGAATCAGGATTTCAAGGCCCAACTCGAAACGCTTAGGAAGCACGGTATCTCGCCGGCTCGGCATGTCGCATTAGCTGTGATCGGTTACAACAACGGTTGGTACAAGAGGTATCTATAGAGCAAAGAAATGCGCTGGCTCAAATGTAGTTAGCAAGGCCTTGACGTTTGAGCCAATTTTCGCTTCGAAGAAGGTCAACTGCTGCGGACTACAGATGGCTGACCTCATCGCACGGCCGATCGGAAAACACGTGATGAATCCAGAACAGGAGAATCGAGCCTGCGACATCATCAAGGGCAAGCTCAGGACAAGAAACGGTAGGGTTCGCGTCCTACTCGCCAAGCTCGAACGGCGGCAACGCCATCTCGTCGACGCAGGCGGTATCGAGCCCCTCGACCGACGCCGTCTCTAGGAACGCCGTAGCGATCGACTGGATGCAGGGGCCGCCGATTCCATGTCCACCGGCCGCGACGATATGCAGGCTGTTGGACAGGTGGCGGGCTGCCTCGGTGCCCCACCGTGGCGAGGTGACCGGATCCAACGTTCCGGACAGCAATAGCGTTGGAATATCGCTTACCTTCGGCGTGACTTCGTCCTTGGGGACGCTTCGTTGAGGCCAGATGTCGCACACCGCCATTTCGCGCCGAACACGACCGTCGCCGAGAAAGCTGTGGCCGGTGATCTCATCGATGGTGGCGCGATCGATCCGGGCCACGTCTTCCGCGCACACCACCGACACCAGCATGCCGAGATCGAGCTGCTGACGGAGGCCCAGGTTGTTCTGCATGGCGCGCCAGGCAAAGGGCGCGTGATCCCCCTCGTAGGCGCGATGAATCAACCTCGGTAGCTGCGCGATGCTGTTGCTGTTGTACATCAAGAAACGCAGCGCTTCGGCAAACGCGGGCCGGCCCAGTTGCACGGTCATCACCTCCCCGGTCTCGGGGTGCTTCAGTTCGACTTCTGCCGCAGCCTTTTCGAGTCGCGCCAGCACCGTTTTCAACTCGGTCGCCAGCTCGGGAAAAGCCTTGTTGCACCCCTTGTCGGTTCGACAGGCCTCCAGCAGGCCGTCGAGTGCGGTTTGGGCCGATACCGCGTGGTAGAGCGGATTGAGGAACGACAGCGGCGCCACGCCATTGAGCATGGCTGCGCGCACCCGGCTTGGATGCCGACGCATGAACACCAACGCCATCCGTGTCCCGTAGGAGCCGCCCGAGAGGTTGATCTGTTCATAGCCAAGCGCGCGAAGCACCTCGTTCAGATCGTCGGCCGCGGTTGCCGTTCCATAGTGCAAGAGGTCGGCCTGCGACTTCAACTTGTCGCGACAGCGCTCGAACACCGGGACCTGGAAGATGGGTTCGAGTAAGCCCTGGGGCTCGTCGAAACTGCCTGGCACGTCGCACCGCAGTTCGTGGTCGCCGTTGGATCCGCGTTGATCGACGAATACGATGTCTCGCAACGTGCGGACGGATTGGTTCATCAAGAACGGCGCCACATCGGTCGCCGCCTGACCGGGTCCGCCAGCCAAAAACACAATCGGATCGTCACGACGAGCTTGGGCATCGGTTGCCGGCACCACGATAACGTCCAGCGTCAGTTGCCGACCCCGGCGTACGAAGCGGTCCTCGTAGACACGGTATCGCCCGCACCGAACTTCCTCGGAGAAACCGTCCGGCTGGCAGGGTTCGAGTACCAGTTTGGGCACACCGGGAGCCGGCGCCGCTGTGGGCTGTGCCCCTACCGCACCGACGACCACCAGGAACGACACAACGAAGAGCTTCATCTTCCGGCCGTGGTGTTCGAGCAAGAATGTCATTCGGCTGGTCGCGGTCGCACTCATGGTGTTCCTCCGGAGATCACTGCCCTTCATCGTGGTTGAGTCTACGCTTGTCAAGGCTTACACGGATGGGCACCGGAGGTTCCAGAATCCAGCCTGTTACCCTTTCCCACAGCATGGTTGTCGAACCCAAACCCGGACACGAGCCGAAGTCCGACGCCGTATCGCGACCCGAATTCCTCGGACGCGGGCTCCGCACCCTGATGTCCTACGCGTTGATCCGCTTGGTGACGACACCGGGAGTAGCCGCACAGCCCCTTCACATGGCGCTCGACGAATGGTTGCGCGCGCTCGACACCCGTTGCCGTGACCTCCGCACCCGCGTCCTGGGGCCAACTGCTTGGCAAACGGCGGTCGAATCGTTGTAGGGTTCGAACCACTTGATGAGGTGGACATCGCCGAGAACCGGCTCGACGCGCGAGCCGACAAAGATGCCTTCTTCGCCCAGGCTGGAGACCTGATCTGTAAGCACGGTCTCGAGGGCACCCTGGGACTTTACTTGCTCCACCAGCACCATCAGATCGCCAAGGGTGACGTCATGATCGAATCATTCGATGCAGCCAGCTACGGCAAACCATCTCTGGTCATGGCGAAGACCGAACGCAGCGCGGCGCCACCCTATGTACCCGTGGAACTTTGTCGGCTATTCGAGTATTGCGCGCGGCATCGCGTACACCCTTGGATTCCGCTTGCCGATCAACTTCGACGCGCCCTACATCGCCGCCACCTTTTCCGAGTTCTGGCGGCGATGGCACATCTCCCTCTCCACCTGGTTCCGCGACTACCTTTACATCCCACTGGGGGCAGCCGTCGCGGGCCACGCCGGGCCTACACCAATCTATTTCTCGTCATGCTGATCAGCGGTCTGTGGCATGGCGCTGCCTGGATTTTCGTGGTGTGGGGCGCTTAGTGTCCAGCCGCAGGAAGCGGGAAAGTGAGCACTCAACCCAGATCGAGTCGCCGCTTGCCGACAGCCTCAGCGCACGGTACCCTCGGCCATCGCCCCCCTTCGAGTCAGATCCATGTGCTACCGAGTCATTACCGACTACTACCGCCAAGAGCATTTCGACCTCTATACTGCCTACGGGTCACCGTATTACGACGTCACGGTGCCGTTCGACATCACGGCCGTGCGTCGCTTTGCACGCGATCACGGCTACTCGCTGTACCTAACGCTTTGCTACTTCTTCACCCGCGCCACCACTTCGATCGAAGACTTTCGGTACCGCTACCGCGACGGTCAGATCGTCCACTACGAAAGGCTTCATCCCGGCCTCACCGTACCGGCACCCGAAAACCGGTTTAGTTTTGCCAACTGCCGCTACCACGACGACTTCGCGACCTTTCACAACGCAGCGAGGGGGATCGTCGAAGACGCGGGGCGCGCGGTGACACTGGCCGAGGCGGCCCACTCGAACTACCTCTTCTTCACGGCCCTACCCGCGGTGCCATTCAACGCCTTTAGCCACCCTAGGTCGAGCCGCAACACCGACGCTGAACCGAAGGTCGCTTTCGGACAGTTCTCCGAGAAAGAGGGCAAGCTCGAGGTGCCCGCAGCGATTCAAGTCAATCACGCCTATATCGACGGTCGTGCCCTCGGCGAGTTGACGGCGGCCGTGCAGCAGGCGTTCGACCGGCCAAGCTAACGAACCGCCACAGCGTTATGCTGCTCGTTACCTGGTGGACGGTATAGTTGGGTCCCGTCCCCAATGGGGCAACCGAGCTTAGGGAGCAACGAATGAGCAAGACAATTGGCTGCGTGATCGCGGCCCTGGTAGGTTTGGCGCTCCTGGGCGTCGCGTTTTTTGGCTTTAAAGTCATTCTGACGAACCGCATGATCGAGCTGGACGAAGGTGTCGAAAGCGCCTGGGCTCAGGTCGAGAACGTCTACCAACGGCGTGAAGATCTGATTCCGAACCTCGTCGCGACGGTCAAGGGCGCCGCGGACTTCGAGAAGGACACCTTCACGGCGGTCACCGAGGCCCGCGCCAAGGTTGGTCAAACCAAGATCAACGGCGCGCCCAATGCCAAGCAAATGGCGGCGTTCGAGTCCGCGCAAGGCGAGCTCTCCTCTGCCTTGTCCCGTCTGCTACTGGTGGTGGAGAGCTACCCCGATCTCAAGGCGACCGCCAACTTCGCTGACTTGCAGGCGCAACTCGAAGGGACCGAGAACCGAATCACCGTCGAGCGACGCCGGTTCAACGAAGTCGCCCGCGCGTACAACACGACCCGCCGGAAGTTTCCGTACTCCTTCTTCGTCAAGGACTTCGATGCACGTCCCTACTTCGAAGCGGTCGAGGGCGCCGACCAGGCCCCTCGGGTGGACTTCGGGTAGCGTGTTCAATCGTTCATGAGCGTCCGCAAACTGTTCGGCGCGGATGACCTCGAGGCCATCCGCGAGGCGACGGCGCGCGCTGAGACGCGTACGGCCGGCGAACTGGTGACCTATGTGGTTGGCCGCTGCGACGACTACCCTCAGGCCCGCACCCTGGGCGCGCTTCTCGGCGCCTTGGGCGGGGCCTTGGTCGCCGCCATTGCTTTCGAGCTAAATGGTCCTTGGGGACCGGGTATGCCTTTGTGGATCGCCTTGCCACCTGTCATCGGCAGTGTCCTGGGCTACCTCGCGGTGCTTGCGATACCGCTGCTCGAGCGCGCTTTGGTGCCCACCGCCATCGCCGAGCAACGGGTTGCCAACCGCGCTGCGGCAGCCTTCTTGGAAGAAGAAGTCTTCGCCACCCGCGACCGCACCGGTATCTTGATCTTCCTCGCCCAATTCGAGCACAAGGTGTTGGTCCTGCGCGACGCGGGGATCAACGCCAAGGTCGAAGCAGCGTGCTGGGACGGCATCGCCGACGACATTGCCACCGGTATTCGCGAGCGTCGGGCCGCTGACGCCCTGCTCAGCGCGCTCGATACCTGCGCTGCCCTGCTCGAAGAGCATGGCGTCGAACGTCGTTCCGACGATCGCAACGAGCTGGGTGATCATGTACGAATTCGTGATGTCTGAGCCGAGACGCAACGCCTTTGTCGGAATCGCGGGCATGAACGCCGGTACTATGCGTGCGTCGCGTTTGAGTCAACGCGTATGGACCGTGCTTGTCCTACTTGCGCTGATCGTCATCTCCGGCTTGGACGCCTTAGAAGTACCGTATCTGAGCGGCCGTGTCGTCGACCTCGCGGATCTGATCGACCCGGCAACCGAGCAACGGATCGAGGCCCGCTTGGCGCAAATGGAGACCGCCAAGGGCCACCAGGTTGCGGTGTTGACCTTGCCGAGCTTGGAAGACGAATCGCTCGAGGACTTCTCGATTCAAGTGGTCGACACCTGGCAGCTCGGCCGCCAAGGAACCGACGACGGCGCACTGCTGTTGATCGCGCGCGACGACCGGCTGATACGGATCGAAGTTGGCTATGGCCTCGAGGGCACGCTGACCGATCTGCGCGCCAACCGCATTCAAACCGAGATACTCCGTCCCAAGTTCCGCGCCGGCGATTTCGCTGGCGGCATCGAGTCGGCGGTCGACGCCTTGGCTGGCGTCCTCGAAGGGACCGATCTACCGCCACCCGCCGTCGGTGGGCCCGGTGGCGATCTTGACCTGCCCGAGCGCTTGGGAATGTTTGCGTTCTTCATCTTCATTGTGGGCATGTTCTCGCTCAACGCCCTGTTCGCATCCGGAACGAGCGGCTGTGTTTTCTACTTTTTCTTGGCGCCATTTTGGGGCGCCTTCCCCGCCGCCCTACTGGCACCCGAGGCGGGGACCGTTGCGCTCGGTATCTGGCTGATCGGCTTCCCCATCGCTTGGTGGATCATTCAAAAAACGGGCATGGGCCAACGCTGGCGTGAACGCGCGGCCAAACGCAACCGCGATGTCTGGTCCTCCGACGGCGGCTGGCACCGCGGGCGCCGTCGCGGGGGGTTTGGCGGGGGGTTTGGCGGGGGGTTTGGCGGGGGGTTTGGCGGTGGTGGATTTGGTGGCGGTGGTGGATTTGGTGGCGGCGGTGGTAGCTTCGGCGGCGGTGGCTCGTCCAGCAGTTGGTAGCGGCCCGAATCCCTCACTTCGCCTGTGGAGTGGCGCATGAACAGTGACGCGCTTCGTGCCTTGGCCGCCGAGCATTGGGACCTCGACACCGACTCGACCACGGCCAAAGCCTTGGTTGGTTACGAAGACCTCAACCTCCGGCTGGTCCACACCTCTGGCCGCACCTACATCCTCAAGGTCGCGCCACCCGGCACCGATCGGGCGGCGCTGGTGTTGCAGCACCGGGTCCTGCGGCACTTGGGACGAAACGCTCCCGAGTTGCCGGTACCGAAGATCTGCACCACCCTTGACGGTGACGACTTCATCGTCGCGGAGGGCGACGGGGGCAAGCCCCGGCTGATCCGGCTTCTCACCCACCTGCCGGGACGCCGGATGGACTGCGACTCACCCCAGCGCCCTGAGGTACTACAGCACTTTGGTGCGCTACTTGGCCAGGTCGATCGAGCACTCGCCGACTTCGACGATCCTGCTGCCGCCCGCTACATGGATTGGGACTTGGCCCAAGCCAGAGACCTGCGCCGGGGGGTACCGCTGGTCGAAGAACCGGTCCGCCAGCAGGTCGAGGCGGTTCTGGATCGCTTCGACGCGTTCGTCGCGCCGCTGCTCCCGCATCTACCGAGCACCGTGATTCACGCTGACGCCAATCACTACAACGTCCTGCTCGACAACCGCGAGAACGGCGAGCTACACGTTGCGGGCTTGATCGACTTCGGTGACGTGGTACGCACAGCGACCATTTGCGAACCGGCAATTGCACTGGCTGCGGGCGTTTTGTTTCAGCAAGACGACCCGGTGGCGGCGGCCTGCGCTTTCCTGAGCGGCTACCATGCCCAGTGGCCGCTGAGCACCGCTGAACTCGATGTCCTGCTCGACCTCGTGCGCCTTCGGCTCGCGATGGCCATCGTCCGAGCCGCCGAATCAGCCGTCGAGAATCCCGACAACGAGTACTGCCAGGTCAGCGCCGCACCGTCCCGTCGCTTGCTCGACACCCTCGACACCCTCGATCCGGTCGCGGTGCGTGCCGCCTTGGGTCGTGCTTGTCCGTCACGTGGCACGACCAGCAGCGCAAGCGCGATCGCCGACCTGGCACATCTGCGACGGCGTCACCTGTCGCCGTCGCTCAGCCTCAGCTACGAACAACCACTCGAAATGGTGCGTGGCTCGGGTCCGTACCTGTTCAGCCACGATGGCCGCGCCTACCTCGATTGCGTCAACAACGTCTGCCACGTTGGCCACGCCCATCCGGCGGTGGTCGAGGCAGCCCATAGACAAATAGCGCGCCTCAACACCAACACCCGCTACTTGTACGGTGCCCTCACCGAGTATGCCAAGCGGCTGGTCGCGACCTTGCCCGATCCCCTCTCGGTCTGCTTCTTCGTCTGCTCCGGCTCCGAAGCCAACGAGCTGGCGCTTCGCCTCGCACGGACGCATACCGGTCGTGAAGACGTCGTGGTGATCGACGGGGCGTACCACGGCACCACGGCTTCACTGGTAGCCATGAGCCCCTACAAATACGATGGCCCCGGTGGTCACGGCCTGGCGCCATGGGTGCACCCGGTCGCCATGCCCGATCTCTACCGCGGCCCGTACGGGTTGGACGATCCAGAGGCTGGTTCTCGCTACGCTGAACTGGTCGCGGAAGCCATCCAGAAGGCCACCAACGCCGGTCGGCCACCGGCCGCCTTCTTCGCAGAGTCCATGCTCGGATGTGGCGGTCAGATCATGCTGCCTCCCCACTACCTGCGCCATGCATTCGCCCATGTGCGGGCGGCTGGCGGCGTCTGCGTGGCCGACGAAGTACAAGTTGGGCTCGGCCGGGCTGGCTCCCATTTCTGGGCGTTCGAAACCCAGGAGGCGGTGCCCGACATCGTTACCCTCGGCAAACCCATCGGCAACGGCCATCCCATGGCGGCAGTGGTCACGACCCCGGAGATCGCGAAGTCCTTCGCCAACGGCATGGAGTACTTCAATACATTTGGCGGCAACACCGTGTCCTGCTCAGTAGGCCTTGCGGTACTCGATGTCATCGAGCATGAGGGCCTGCAAGCCAATGCCTTCGAGACCGGCCGATACCTACTCGAGGGACTACGGGCGCTTTCCCCACGTCATCCGCTGATCGGTGATGTCCGTGGCTGCGGCCTGTTCCTCGGCGTTGAGCTGGTGCGAAACCACGAGACGCTCGAACCTGCGGCCGTTGAAGCCAGCGCGATCATCGAACACACCAAGGACCACCATCACATCCTATTGTCGACCGACGGCCCTTTACACAACGTGATCAAGATCAAGCCGCCCATCGTCTTCGGTCGCCGCCATGCCGACCAGGTCATCGCAGCGATCGATTCTGGCCTCGCAGCGAGCTGAACGTTACACCGTTGCCGCCGGACGGGGACGCAGAACGCGGGAGAGCCAACCGCCAATATCGCGAATCTCTTCGATGCAGACCTGGTGCGCCATGGGGTACTCATGCCATTCCGCCTCGAGGCTGGCGCCTTCTAACAATCCGAAGCACTGACGACCGAGGCCGAGCGTGACCATCGGATCGTAGAGGCCATGCGCCTGAAAGATTGGGGTTTGGCGATTGGCGTCGTGGAGCTCCGCGGGAAGCTTTTCATGGAGCAGCAGATAGGCCGATAGGACCATGATGCCCGCCAAGCGCTGGGGATAGCGCAAGCCGGTATGCAGCGCCATGGCGCCACCCTGCGAGAAGCCGGCAAGCACGATCTGCTCGGGCGGAACACCCCGGTCGACTTCTCGATCGATCAAGGCCCGAATCGCCGTCTCGCTTTGCCGAATGCCCGCCTCATCCTGGCCCCGCGCGTCGAGCGAGCGAATGTCGTACCAGGCCGGCATGCGCATGCCCTGGTTGATGGTGACCGGCATGCTCGGCGCGTGCGGGAAAATATAGCGCACAGCGAGTTCTGGCGGCAGACCGAGCTCCGGGGGGATCGACGCAAAATCGTCGCCGCTGGCGCCAAGACCATGCATCCAAATCACCGAGGCCATGGCCGGTGCCACAGGCTCTTGTTCGATCGCGTCGAGCAAAGGCATATTCACCATTCCGCGATGCTATCGCGATTGAAGCCCTTCTGGGCTGCCGACCGACAGCACCAGACGGACAACTCTCTGGCGTAGGATGGCGGCTTCTACCAAAGGAGCCGCCATGCCTGCCTGCTTGCTGTCCACGCGTCCACGATCCGTGGGACGACGACCGGTTCGGTCGTCATCCCATCTTCGACCCTTGTTCGTCCTCGTCGCGCTGGTCTCCTTCGCCGCCAGTACGAGCGCAACGTCGATCACCGTTCTTCGCCCAGCCGGCGCGAACCAAGAACCCCTCGACGGCCGCCTGCTGCTGATGCTCTCGACCGATGACAGCAAAGAGCCGCGCTTCCAAATCGGTGACGGCACATCGACCCAGCAAGTCTTCGGCCTCGACATCGAAGGCTGGGAACCTGGAACCGCTCGCACGGTCGACTCAACTGCCTTTGGCTACCCGCGCGCGAGTCTGAACGACATCCCTAACGGTACCTATCAAGCACAGGCACTACTCCACATTTACGAGACCTTCCACCGATCCGATGGCCATGTGGTCCAGTTGCCGATGGACCGCGGCGAGGGTCAGCATTGGAACCGGGCACCCGGCAATCTGCTCAGCACCCCGGTCGAGGTCACCTTGAGCCGCGATGGTGAACCCGTGTCGCTGGTGTTGAACGATGTCATCCCGCCGATCGAACCGCCGGCCGACACCAAGTACATCAAGCACATCACGATCGAGAGCGAGCGCTTGACCCGGTTCTGGGGGCGACCGATGCATCTCGGCGCGGTGCTTCTCCTGCCCGAGGGCTTTGATGAGCATCCCGAAGCGCGCTACCCCCTCGCGATCATGCATGGGCATTTTCCACGCACCTTGGGCGACTTCCGCGAGACGCCACCGGATCCCGACCTACCGGCGCTGGACACCGCTTGGATCGCCGAACACTGCCCCAACGGCCATCACCCCGAGTGCGCTGCCCATGGCTACAGCCGGGTGCAACAACAAACCGCCCACGACTTTTACCGGCAATGGACCGGCCCCGACTTTCCCCGCGTCATTGTCATGCTCGTCCAACACGCGAATCCGTACTACGACGACTCCTATGCCGTGAATTCGGCCAACCTCGGTCCCTACGGCGATGCCATCACCTACGAGCTGATTCCCTACGTCGAGAAGCAGTTTCGCGGTCTGGGCCCCTGGGCCCGCGGCGTCTACGGTGGCTCCACCGGCGGTTGGGAAGCCCTCGCGGTGCAGGTTCTCTACCCCGATCAATACAACGGCGCCCACGCGTCATGCCCGGACCCGATCGACTTCCGCGCCTACGGCCAAGTGAACATCTACGAAGACACCAACGCCTACTACCTGGAGGGGCCGTGGCATCGGATCGCACGGCCCGGTCGGCGCAACTACCTCGGCGCGGTTCAGGGAACCCTCGCGGCCATGAACCTACGCGAGCTGGCGCTCGGCACCCGCGGCCGCTCGGGAAATCAATGGGACATATGGGAGGCGGTCTACAGCCCGGTGAACGAAGACGGCTACCCAAAGCGCATTTGGGACAAGAAAACCGGGGTGATCGACCATGCCGCCACCGTTCATTGGCGTGAGCACTACGATCTGCGTCACATTCTAGAGCGAGATTGGGCCACCTTGGGCCCGAAGCTCCAAGGCAAGATGAACATCTACGTCGGCGAGATGGACAACTACTACCTCAACAATGCCGTCTATTTGATGGATCGCTTCCTCGCCAGCACCACCAACCCGCCATTCGACGGCGTCGTTGCCTACGGCGCACGGGACGAGCACTGCTGGAACGGCGACCCCGACAAGATCAACGCCTACTCGAGGCTCGAGTACCACCAGCGTTTCATTCCCTTGCTGGTCGAGCGGTGGCTGGCCAGTGCCCCCCCGGGCGCCGATACCACCAGCTGGCGCTACTGACATTCACGCCCAACGCGTGGTTGCTTGCGCGACGGATTCGCACAGATGCGTCCCAAGATCGAACATCTCCAATGGACCGCACCTTAGTCTTGGGCTCCTGTGACGCTACGAATGCAAGCCCTCGCCAGGATGATCGTCCTGGCATAGGGCTTGCGGTGGTAGGTCCGTCAAGGAGAACCGATGATCGATCCCGTCTCAGTTTTTCACGTTGCCCTACGATCTCTTTTGAGGAATCGGAGATTCACGATTCTGGCGGTGATCACCCTCGCCCTCGGCATTGGCATCACCACCGCCTTCTTCACCATCTTTGACACGATCTTGCTGCGCCCCCTGGCCTACGGCGAAGCGGAGCGGCTGGTGACGGTGCTCGAGCCGGGGCGGTCACCGACATCACCCGCCAATTTCGTCGATGTCAAAGCCGGAATCTCTTCGTTAGAAGACCTCACAGCGGCCTCTCCATGGTCGCCGGTCTTGCGTGGCGAAGGGGCAGCGGAGCAGCTTTCGGGGCTCCTTACTTCCTCGGATCTGTTCACGTTGCTGCGCGTCGAGCCGTTGCTAGGACGAACCTACGAGCCGGATGGCGACTCCGAACGGGTCGTGGTGCTGGGCCATGACCTTTGGCAGCGGAGATTTGCTGGCGACGCCTCCGTACTGGGTCGGTCTTTGGAACTGGACGGCCATGCCCACACCGTCATCGGTGTCATGCCTCCAGGTTTCGAGTTCCCACCCTTCTGGGCGACCGGCGCCCAGTTCTGGGCTCCGCATTCGGAACCGGAGATGTGGAACCGACGTGACTCGAGCTTTCTTCGCGTCTTTGGCCGTCTCCAAGACGGCGTCGCCGTGGACTCGGTTCAAACCGAAGTCGATGTGTTCGTTCAAGGGCTCACCCAGGCGTATCCCGACACCAATGCCGATCTGAGATACAAGGTCGAACCCATGTCGGAGCCCGTGGTGGAGGGCATTCGGCCAGCGCTCCAAACCATCTTCTTTGGTGTTGGCCTCGTGCTGCTGATCGCCTGCGCCAACGTCGCCAGCCTATGGCTCACCCGCACTTCTGGCCGAAGCCAAGAGCTGGCGGTTCGGCGGGCCTTGGGAGCCCGCGGTTGGGCGATGTGGCGTCAGGGCCTGGCGGAGAGCCTGTGGATTGTGGCGCTGGCCCTTGGCCTGGGTTGGTTGCTGGCCCTTTGGGGTCTCGAGGCGATCAAGATGATGGCGCCGCCGGATGTCCCTCGATTGGCCGAGGCTGCACTCGACGGTCGCACGCTTGCGTTTACCGTCGGCATCGGCTCCTTGATCTGCTTGGTCTTTTCCAGCCTGCTACCGCTCTTCGGTTCGGTCCAGCAAAATGGCAAGTTGGCCAACGGCGGTCGAAGAATCGGAGAGCGCAAGGAATCCCGCAGCCGCTCCGCGTTGGTAACGTTGGAAATCGCCATGGCCCTGATGCTGCTCCTGGCCTCGGGTTTGATGGCGAGGAGCCTGTTGAACCTGTGGCAGACGGACTCGGGTCTGAAGTCCGAGGGCATCTTGACCGCCCATTTGCCCTTCGGTGGTTCCAGCGTTGAAGCGCCAGAAGACCAAAACCCGTTCTTCGATCGCCTTCTGGACCGAATCAACGCACTGCCGGGCGTCGAATCAGCGTCGTTGATCAATCATCTCCATTTGGGGGGCGACATCTGGTCTCTTCGTTTCGAAGTGGAGGGCCGGCCGGTGGCGAATCTCGCCGAGGCTCCTCGCGCCAGTTTCAAGGTGGTAAGTGAAGAACTGTTCGAGACCTTCGGTATCCCCGTGCTCGAAGGCCGGGCCTTTCGACACAGCGACAATGCCGAAGGCTTGCCGGTGGCGATCGTCAACAAGAAGCTCGCTTCGACCTTCTGGCCCCATGAGTCGGCGGTTGGTAAGCGAGTCCGGGGAACCTCGAACGATGAGCCCTGGCTCGAAATCGTAGGTGTGGTGGGCGATGTCCGGCAGTGGTCTCTGACCGACGAACCGCGACCGGAGATCTACTATCCCTACCGTCAAAATCCGGTGGACTTCTGGACCCAGACCAGCTTGGTGGTAACCACGTCCGAGAATGAAGCTGCCTTGATCCCCATGGTGGCCGAAAGTCTTCGTTCCATGACCCCCGAGCTACCGTTTGTCCACCCCCGCAGCCTGCCGCAGATCTACGGCGAGCTGCTTTGGCAGCCGCAATTCAGCGTCTCACTTCTGGCCATCTTCGCGCTCGCGGCGGTTGCCCTGGCGTCGATCGGTGTCTATGGTGCCATGTCGTTTGCCGCCGCGACCCGACGCCGGGAGTTGGGCGTTCGGGCTGCGCTGGGCGCCGACCGGCGCCACCTCGTGCGTCTATTGATCGGCCAAGGCATGGTCAGCACGGTCTGTGGCCTCGGTCTCGGTCTTCTCGGCGCACTGGTGCTGGGCCGATGGCTCGAGAGTCAGCTTCACGGAATCAGCCCCCACGATCCGGTAACCGTAGCGGTGACCGCCGCGGGCATCGCACTGGTGGCCACGCTCGCCGCCTATCTACCTGCAGTCCGGGCCAGCCGCGCGAATCCAGTGGAGAGCCTGAGGCGGGACGGCTAGCCGTAGCGGCACCGCCGCGAAGCCGGCGGATCGTACGTGCTGAACGCATGACCGGCCCCCGCGCACTCTTAGCTGGGTATCTATACCCGAGCTGGCACCGCTCAACGGTCCTCGCCTGAAGGTGAAGTTTCAGCTCAGTGGGGCCACCGCCCCCAAGCGCGCGGACCGTTCGAGGTGAAACTTGGCCGCCCGGTGGGCGAGCACGCAGCCCGACGATGAATCGTCGCGCTATGAGTGCGCCCGCCTTCGCGGGCTGACCGAACGAGTCGTTCCCAGCCTGCGGTCCCGGAGGGACTACCTTGATTAGGCGGTGACTTCAGTCACCGATCGCTCGCTGCAGCGCGAGCTTGGCCTGGATCTTGTCCATCAGGTTGCCGCATTGGATAAGAAAAATCAGGAACTGTCGATCGCCGCGCAGGTCCTCATGGGTCAGCTCATCGAGCGCCTCGAGCTTGATCTCGGTCACTTGATCCAGCATCGCCCGCAGTGCGCCCGGCTCGGTCTCACTCATTTGCATTCGTTCGATCTCGGCCGTGCGATCGAGCAAGGTATCGAGCCGCTCCTTCATATCGGTCAACGCCTTCGCTCGCTCCTCGGCCCGAGCGTGACGTCGACGCGACCACAACAACCAGATGCCGGCACCGAACGCGAACAACAATTCTTTGATCGCGGCCAGCGACTCGGTAAACGAAGCGATCAGGTCGAGCCCACCGTAGGGATCGAAGTACCGACGCGCCATGGCATGGAGTGGCAGACGATCCCAACCGGCAGCCTGCGCGGAAGACAACAACGTGGGAACCCGCGCTCGCAGATCGGTCTCGTAAAGCCCTTCGAGCGCACCGCGCGCCAAGGCGTCAGGCACGTTCGCGCGCGCCACCAATACCGCGGTCGTTGCGACGGTAGGAGTGGGTCGCGCGGGTACCGGAGGCGCTTCGGCATACAACCCCCTCGGCAGCACGAACGGTGTGAACAAGGGGTGGCGCACGGCAAAGGCATCGCCGTCTTCGATGGCGAGAAGAACGAATGCTTGGGTTCGGAGGAGACGCTCCAAATCCGGGTTGAGCAGGCCGGTCGTCACGATTGCCGCGTCGTAAGTTGCGTCGTCACCGAGAATCGAGAAGTAGGCGTCGTTGCCATCCAGGCTCGCCACCGAGACTCCGTAGTGGGCGAGCATTTGCTCAGCGGACGCTCGCTGCCCAGAGCCCCTACGGCCCAGCGCTACCCGGTGGCCTTCGAGATCGAGAATCGAGTCGATGCCGCTTCCTCGCCGCGCGACCAGGTGCACCACATCCTCATACAAGGGTGCGACGACCACCAGGCCATCCAAGTCGACGGCTCCGGCCTGAACGATCGCGAGATGCGCCTGACCACGCAAGAGGCGCTGCCGGTTGACCGAGGATCCAGCGGTGGTTTGGACCGTCACCCTCGACCCGAGGCGCTCCTCGAGGCGGGGACCGAGAAGACCGGCCAGGTGGTGGTACAAACCACCAGCCTCAGCCGAGGCGATATGAATCGTTCGAGGTACCTTCTCGTGAAAGAGCCACCAGCCACTGACCAGCGCAATCAGCACCGTGGCGGTTGCCCCACTCCACGAGATCCGGGTCATCAATCGCTCGACACGGGTGCGATGCATGCCATCGGGGTTGGTGGGGTTAGCCGCCGAGTTGGTCGACGAGGGCAGCGAGATCGCGTTGCAGTTGCGCGACCGTCTCCTCGAGCGTCGTGACGCGGTCGCGTACCTCTTGATCCACCACGGCCCGGGGAGCCGCCGTTCGACGGGCAGGGCCGGCCACCCCCGTGGGCGCCGCCTCTGCCGCGGCCGCCTCGATCGCCGCGGTTACCGTTTCATCGCCGGTCAAGTGCATCCACCGATTCTCTCGCTTGCCCGCCTGGCGTGGCAGCTCCTTGACCAGCGCATCCGGGCCTTCGCTTATCTTGCGCAACACCTGTTCAACTTCGGCCGGCGAACCAAACGTGTGCATGCGGGTACTGCGAGTTCGAAGCTCGCCGGGCGTCTGGGGCCCGCGCAACAGCAATAGGGTCATCACCGCCTTCGACCCGGAATCCAGATCCCAACGCCGATCCAGACGATGCTCCCACCGCTCGGCCCGCGAAGTGTGGCTACGCCAGGCAAGAACGTCCGCCGCCAAGCGATCGAGCGATTCCACAACCTGGGTCTCGGTGAGATCCATGATGGGTTCGCGGCTGCTCTTCTGATTGCACGCAGCGATCACCGCGTTGGTCGTCATCGGATAGTAATCCGGTGTGGTCTGCTGCTTTTCCATGAGGGCACCAAGCACCCGAATCTCGATAGCGTCAAGGCTGCGAATACTGGCCATGGGCGATGCTCCGTGCGAAAAGTGGAACGCGAAGCATAGCCTACTCGTAGGACACGAGCATCAACCCCGCTTGCGCAACACGACCAGGTGGCCCGCCAATTTCTCGGCCCGGGCAACCAACACCAAGGGCTGTACCGGACCTCGCTCGAAAATGGGCGTTGGGAACAGAGAATCGAGCTGCGCGGCATCAACGCCAACGACGCCCGCCTCCTCGTCATCTTCGGCGGCACCGCGCAGGATTAATACCCCTCCTGGACGCAGCACCCGCGCAACCTCGGCCGCGTAGGAATCACGCCGGGTACACGCGATGATGTGAAAACAGCCACGGTCGATCACCGCGTCGACACGGTGATCGTCCAAGGGTAGATCGTGGACCGATGCCTGCCGCCAGTCGACTTCGACGCCAACCGCCTCGGCACGCGAACGGGCACATGCGAGCGCCGGAGCACTGGCATCAACACCAATCACCCGGCATCCTTGGCGCGCCAGGTAGACCGCCTCCACACCCGAGCCGCAGCCAACATCGAGCACGGTCTGGTGGGCAGCAATCACGCCAGCGGCGACCATGGCGACCAACTCGGTGGGCGTCGTGGGCGGCTCCCAATAGTCGCGATGATCGCCATGCTGGTACGCGATGTCCCAGAAACTTGGCCAGTTCACATCGCTGATCTCAGCCGAACCGGAGCTTCGCTTTTGGCTCACGAGGTTTCTCCATCACGGGGGCGACTCTTGCTTGCAATTTCGCCCTCTCGGTATTACGATTTGGCCAGATAGGTATTCACGAGAGGCGATCGAATGAGCAAACAACCAACGAGCGAACCTGCCCTGAACAAGACCATCTCACTCAAGCTGTCGACCAAAGACGACAGCCGTTTGGCGACTGAAGCTGAGTACCGGGGATTAAGTAAGTCGGAGTTGGTCCGTGAAGCGGTCGCGGCGTACCTCGTCTTTGATCGTAACGAACCAGCTGTTGGCTCGGTTTTGGCACTGTCTCGGGACCTGGCTGGCTGTGTCGAGGCCGAAGACGACCTCGCGACCAATCCAGATCACATGGACGGCTTCGGCAGTTGAACCAGCGAATTCTGGTCGACACGGGACCGCTCGTAGCGTACATCAGCCGCAGGGATCGCCACCACGGCTGGTCCTGCGACCAACTCGCCAACATCGCATCACCGCTGCTGACCGGTGAAGCCGTGCTCGCTGAAGCTTGTTTTCTGCTGCGCCGGCAGCCAGCTGGCGTTAGGGCGGTTATGAGCCTGGTGGACCGCGGCCTCGTAGTGCCAACCTTCCGCCTGGCGGACGAGCACGCTGCAGTCGAACGGCTTATGCGGCGCTACGCGGATCTTCCTATGGCACTTGCCGATGCTTGTCTCGTTCGCCTTGCCGAGCAAACGGATGGTGCCACGGTGCTCACCCTCGATCGCGACTTCACCATCTACCGAATGCACGGAAGACGGGTCGTCCCCACAATCATGCCGCCTGTGCACCTTCAGTCTCCGTGACGCCTGTCCCCGCGGTCTCGGTACTCATGCCGATCCGCGACGCTGGCCAGTACCTCGACCTCTGCCTGCGGAGCCTTGGTCGCCAAACGTGGGACAACTTCGAGATCATCGCCATCGACGACGGCTCGCGTGACGGAACTTCCGAACGTCTGGATGCGTGGGCGGACGACGAACCACGTTTGCGGGTCTTTCACCGACCTGCCCGTGGCTTGATCGACGCCTTGAACTTCGGTCTAGCGCGCTGCCGCGGCCCGTTGGTGGCACGAATGGATGCCGATGACGCCGTGCCGCTAAGCCGTTTCGCGCTGCAAGTCGCGGCATTCCAAGGCACGCCACGTCCTGATGTGGTTTCGTGTCTTGTCCGCCACTTTCCCCGCCTCGCTGTCGGCAGGGGATTCCGCATTTACGAGCAGTGGCTGAACAGCTTGGTCGATCACCAGAGCATCATGCGGGAGCGCTTCATCGAAAGCCCCATCCCCCACCCCTCGGCCATGGTGCGTCGCCAGATACTCGAAGACGCGGGCGGCTACCGGGACGCTGGCTTTCCCGAGGACTACGACCTGTGGCTGCGGCTTGCCAAAAGCGGCGCTCGTTTCACGAAAGTTCCCCGGGTCTTGTACTTCTGGCGCGATCACGTACGACGGCTGACGCGAACCGACCCACGCTACGCCGTGGAACGCTTCCTCGCCTGCAAGGCCCATCATCTCCTCGAGGGGCCTTTGCGCGGCAAGTCGCGCATCTTGCTGTGGGGCGCAGGCCAAACAGGACGGCGCTTGTCCAAGCATCTACTGCGTGGCGGCGCACCGATCGTCGGCTGCCTTGATATTGACCCTCGGAAGATTGGCAAGACCATGCGTGGCATCCCCGTTCATGACGCCGAAACACTTGGCGCACTGTGGCAAGACGACGGTGAGTCGTTGGTGATCACCGCGGTTTCGTCGCGAGGGGCGCGCGGGCTGATTCGTGCACGCCTGAACGCTCTCGGACTGGTCGAGGCACGCGACTATTGGTGCGCGGCGTGAAATCACCGGTTCAGCGTGGCGATTGAATCCGCCTGTACCGAGGTCAATTAGCGATCGACACCGTCAAATGCGCCCGTGGGTTGGTAGACTGCCGTCCCGTATGACCTGGCAAGTCAAAGTCGACGTCACCTGTGCCGGTGAACCTCACGTGAGCGCTTCGTTCTCGCGTTCGCCCATCACGCTTGGCGCGCACACCGAAAACGACATCGTGCTGAGTGCGCCGCACATCAGCCAGCACCACGCCGAGGTAGTCGTGTCGAAAGGCGGCTTGGTCCTACGCGACACCAGCCGCAATGGCTGCTTCGTAGACGGTCGACGTGTCGGCGCCGAGCTGGCCCTGGGCGACGGTAGCGTGATTGGGGTACCACCGTTTCAGATCGAGATCACCTATGAGGGCGAAGAGCCGCTCTGGCAAACCGCTTATCGTGATCTGGCCCACCTCGTACCCCCGTCGCCCGAAGTTACGCCCGAAGTTACGCCCGAATCGTTTGCAGACGCCTCGGTGCTGCCAACGGTCCATCCCGAAAGCAATCCAACACCTACCGCACCGCTGCCGATCGTCTCGGCCAGCGCTTTGGCCACCAAGCGGACCCTGAGCAAACCACCGACACCAAAGCCCAAAGCAACGCTCGAGGTCGTCGAGGGCACCGAGGCGCTACTCGGCCGCATTTTCGAGTTGCCCGCGGGACGCATGCTGCTGGTCGGCCGTGGAGCACACGCCGCGGTGGTCTTGCCGCATCGCACGGTTTCTCGCCGGCACGCCGAGATGATTCATCGTGGCGATACGTTGGCCGTGCGGGATCTGGGGAGCGCCAATGGCGTATGGGTCAATGATAAGCGCATCACCACTGCCCGCGTGGGCAGCGGCGAACGAATCGCTTTTGGTGAGGTCGTCTTGCAAGTGAAGACGTCGAGCGGAACCACGGATGCGCTCAAGACCCGCCTCGAAGCCACCGCCCACCCGATTGGCGACCACGACGACCGGCTCCTCTTGACGCTACGGGGCGCAGCGATTGGCGCCCACCGCCGAACCCTCGGACGCGCGCTCGAAGTCGTTGACGACGATCGAATCCGTGGCTTGGTGATCGACCTGTCCTCTGTCGATACCATCGGTCCCAGCGCACTCAGCTTGATCGCCGAAACCGGCGTATCCCTGGAAACGCGTGGCGGCACAATGATCGTTGCAGGCACCGGCCGTGCGGTAACGAAAGCATTGGCGGGTCACCCGTACGGCAAGCAGCTTCGTGAACGAATGGTCGTGGACGGCGCCGCGGGCATTACCCTCCTCGCCCGCCTCTTGTGATCCGTTTCCCCCCTCGAAGGGACGTTAGGGCGTAGGATTGTCTGCGGTCTCCGCCTCAGGTTCGAGTTGGCGTTCGGTAAAAGCAACGGCCCCAATCGGGTCGCCGCGCACTCTTGCCGGCAACGGCGGGCCGTCTGAGAGGAGAAAACATGCGCAAAGTCCCCGCACGGCTCAGTGTCGCTTTGTCCCCGTTGGTACTCTTCGTCATCGTCGCCCCCAGCCCCTTCCCCGTCGATTCTCATCAGATCCAACAAGGATTCAACGTCGAGATCGAAGATCGCCGCAAGGTCACCACCCGGCAGTCGAATCCATTCGACGGCACTTGGTTGACTGGGGGTTCCCTGAGCCCAGCAGAGGCCGGCTGCTCAGCTGGCGTCCAAGGGTTCTTTCTTCAGGAAGACCAAAACCAGACTCCGGTTTGCCAGCTCTACGGCAACGCGGGCACCGAATGTTCAGGAATGGGCAGTGGCGGCCACAGCCTGTTCGGCAACCTGACCAACATCTACCAGGAGTACATCGAGACCAGCATTGTGACCGACACCGCGGTCAACCCCGCCAACGGCGACATGTATGTGGCTGTCAACGTGCAAATGGCCTGGCGAACGGTGCCCGCGAACGAGCTCGAAGCCGCCTTCGGTGCGATTGTGCTCCAGGTCGATGCCCAATGCACCGTCATGGCCGGGCTCTACCTCGGTCCGGTGCCCACAGGCATACCGGACACCAGCGCCAAGTCTTGTGATGTGTTGTGCGCCGCCCTGGCCGTCGAACACCCCCAATACGCAATCGAGGCCTTGGCCTTCAATGCCTCGACGCTGGGCCTCGTGGGATGGTACCGAGCCCCTGCGCCCGACCCCACCCAGCTGGCGACCAAGGATCTATTGATCAGTCAACTGACACTCGATCTCAGCACCTACTCATGGGGTGCACTACCCCCCTTTCCTGGCAACGACGTCGGTCTGGACTTGGCGATCAGCGATATCGGTGAGTTCTTTGCTACCGGGTACTTCGGCACGGCACGAGATATCTTCTTGGTTCGGTACGGCAACCAGGGAGGCCTGCTGTCGGTGGCGACCGCAGGCGGTGCCCTGGATGATCAAGGGTCGACGATCATGATCAACGGCGAAAGTGAGATCGTGATCGAGGGCTACTTTACCGATTCCGCGACCTTTGGTGGCCAGCAGATTACCGGCGCCGGCCCGACCGCATTCACCGCTACCTACAACTACGGCCTCGAGCTACTGAGTGTCGAGGTCCCTGACGCGGGCGGCAACAACGGGACCAGCAGCGCGATGGGGAATCAAACTCAAGTGCCACTGGTTCAAGTACCGCCGCCGAGCGGATCCCACGACGCCCCGAGCCTCGCAGCGGGTTTGGTTTCCGGGGCCCCTACGAAGGCCATCCCCAACCAACCGGCCACCCCGATCGGGGTGAGTCCTTATGTGGTTGAGCTGCTCAAAGGTGAGGTGGGTAGCAGCAGCGCCGGCGCAAACTGGGTACAGCAAGTCAAAGAATCGGAGGACGTACACCTGCACCTCTACGGCGAATCGGTGGAGGACCCGGATTCCGACGAAGCGGTCAGCGTTACCCGCTACCTGTTCCAAATCGGGCCCCTGGCGACCGAAATCCGGACCTTCAAGCTCGAAGTTCTGAGTGACTACTGCAACGTCTTGACGATCGACCTCGCACGCGTCGGCAGCAGCAACATTCACACGCTGCCGTTGATCGAGATCTGCCCGCTCGACGAGCCGGTGATCACCGTCACCATTCCGCAATCGGTTTCCACCGCCCTCGGGTTTTCCGACACCTCAGGCGGCATCCTCGAAGCGACCATCCACATGTCGCTCAACGGAGCGGCGCCATGCACCGCGCCCGCCGGCGCCGTTTGTTCGACCAACGGTAAGAACAGCTGCATCGACGAAGTGGAGGTGGGTCCCGACTACTAACCCGGATGATTCATGATTCGGGTTAACAACTCGGAAGCTCGGGTTCGCGCCACCCGATCGGTGCGGTGCCGGGCTTCCGCGTCGGGTAGGCCCAGGGCCTGGTAGAGGCTGATCAGGCGCTCGATCGACATCTTTGTCCGCGAATGGTCCGCGCCGTAACGGGCGTACAAAACGGGATGACTTCGCAGCAGCAACTCCTCCGCCTCAGCAAGCTCCCCTAAATCGACCAACGCGGACGCCAGCGCACT
Organism: Candidatus Multivoradales bacterium; assembly: GCA_965250305.1. GTDB lineage: Bacteria > Acidobacteriota > Thermoanaerobaculia > Multivoradales > J023 > J023. The sequence goes on from CBDFNS010000022.1 coordinate 376,958, forward strand.
CTCGGCAACCGCGACTGCCCGGCTCTCGTCGCCCTCGAGGTCGGCCAAGGTGGACAGCGCTAGCCGGAGCTGGAGCTCCGCGGACGCGGCGTCACCCTGGCCGGCGAGCGACCGCGCCAGCTCGATGCGCGCGACCGCAACGGGCTTGTTTTGATCACCGAGACGTCGTCGGAGACTCTCCAAGTGGACCCACAGTTGCGTCTCGGCAGTAGCGAATCGGCCGCGATCCATCTGAATCTGCGCCACAAGAAACAGTCGCTTCTCGAGGGATTCGTGGCCAGCTCCGAGCACTTCACGATCGCCCTCGAGCGCTCGAGTCGCCAACATCTCGGCTTCCTCCAGGTCGCCCCCCTGAACCCGCATCGCGTGCGCGAGGTTGAAACAAACGCCCGGAAGGATAAGGGCACAGCTATTACCTTGGCCGTTGCAGATCACCAACGCACGTCGCAAGTACGACTCCGCCGTGGCCCAGCGCCTTCGCTGCGTGGCCAATTCGCCAAGATTGTTGAGGGTGCCCGCCACTTCAAAGTGATCCGGACCAAAGGCCGCGATCCGGATGTCGAGCGCCTTGTAATAGAGACGTTCAGCCTCGTCGTATTCGCCCAAGTCCTTGTGACACCCCGCTAAGTTGTGAAAGGAAGTGGCAATCTCTGAATGACCAGCCGGTAGGTTCGCCTGCTCGATCGCCAGCGCCCGTTCATAGAGGATCTGCCCCTCCTCGCAGTTGCTTTGATCCCGAAGCACGCCAGCCAAATTGTTAAGCGGTGCCGCCACCAGCGAGTGATCCTCACCAAAGCGCGCCTTGGTCACTTCCAAGGCCTCGCGGAACAACTTTTCGGCTTCTTTGCGGTCACCTCGGTCCTTGTGCACCAGCCCCAACATGGTCAGGCTCTGAGCAAACTCCTTGTGATCCGAGCCCAGCGCCTCGCGCTGCCAGGTGACGGCCTCTCGAAGCAGTGCTTCCGCTTCGTTCAAGCGACCCTGTCGGCGCAGGACCAAACCGAGTTTGTTCTCGGTCTCGGCCACCAGCTCGTGGCGCCGGTCCAGCCGCGCCCTGCGGATGCTCAATGCGCGGCGCAGCAGCGTTTCAGCTACGTCAAGATGTCCCTGCTGTAACCGCAACTCACCAACGGAGTGCAAGCTGGTGGCCAGCGCCGGATCGTCGTCTGGGAGCAGATTCTCACGAAGCGAGAGGCCTTCCGCGACCAGGGGCTCGGCTTGTTCATACAGCCCGAGCTTGAAGTAGGCGATGCCGATATGATCGAGCAAGGTGGCGCGCTTCAAGGACTTCATCTCGGTATCGTGCTCGAGCTGGGCCGCGCCTCGATCGAGCAGTTGGCGGGCAGTCATGCTGTTGCCCAAATCGGGAGCGTCGTGCCAAAGCTCGAACAAGCCGACCATGAAAGCTGACACGACTTCGGCATTCGAGCGTTGCAACTCGGCTTCGATTCGCTCAACACGCGCTTCCCGCGCCTGCCACGTCGTTGCCGCGATACCCCCCAGCAAAGACAGTACGACCGTAGCCGCGGCCGCGACCCCCAATCGGTGCCTGCGAACGAAGCGAGAGGTTCGGTACCAAGCCGTATCTTTCCGCGCGGTGACCGGCTCACCCGCAAGGTGGCGCCGGACATCGTCGGCAAACGCTGCCGCGGACGCGTAGCGCTGTTGCGGCTGCTTCTCGAGCGCCATCAAAACAATGTTGTCGAGATCGCCGCGCAAGCGGGAGCGAAGCTGACCGAGGGTCTCGGACCGGACCACGTCCGGAGCACTGCCCTCCGAACTCGACGGAATCTCGCGTTCGATCACCGTCGACGGCCGCTCGGGATCTTGGCCGCACACCACGCGCGCAACCTCGGCGTGGGTTGTGGTCTCAAACCGAAAAGGCCGGTGGCCGGTGATCAATCCATAGAGCAACACGCCCAGGACATAAACATCGCTAGCGGTGGTGATCGCCTCTCCACGCAGCTGCTCTGGGCTCGCATACGTCGGTGTCATCGGCCGAGGACCGCCGATGGTCGGATCAGGCGATTGGTCATCGTCTGAGGGCTCGAGCAACTTGGCGATACCGAAGTCGAGAAGCTTTGGAACACCCTCTCCCGTGACCAGAATATTCGACGGCTTGAGGTCGCGGTGCACCACGAGATTCTGATGGGCGTAGTGAACCGCGCCACACACCGTGCGAAACAACTCCAAGCGCTGGGTGGTAGTCAATACGTGACGATCCGCATAGACGTCGATCGGCTCGCCCTCGATCGCCTCCATGACCAAGTAAGGGAGCCCGTCTTCCGTGACGCCGCCGTCGATCAACCGTGCGATGTTCGGATGGTCGAGGTTGGCCAGGATCTGCCGCTCCTGACGAAACCGAGCGATCAACGGCTCGGTGTCCATGCCCCGGCGAATCAGCTTGATCGCGACTCTCTGTTGGTACTCATGGTCATCGCGCACGGCGGCATAGACCATGGCCATGCCACCACGCCCGATCTCTTCCAAGATTCGATAATGCCCAAGCCGGCGGCCGACGAGGCCCCGCGACTCCTGTTGCCCCTCTTGCGCCATCAAGGCACCAAGAGCGGACGCGGCCCCTTCGCCGAGAACCGTCATGGACTTTGCATCCGACGCCAGCAGGGTCTCGACCTCAGACCGCAAGGCCGTATCCGCGGCGCATTGCTGCTCGAGGTACGCCGAGCGATTCGCGGCATTCTCCGCGATCGCGCCTTCGAAGATGTTCTTGACTCGTTGCCAACGCTCGGGCGTCATATCACCCCCGTCCTTAACGTCCCTTTCGCCGTCCGAACGGATCATCACCCCGAAGATTCGACCTCGGCAGCAACAGGTGTGACCTGGGACAGCTCACGTTGCAGCCAGGCCCGCGCCATGCGAGCCTCACGTTTGATGGTCGCTGTCGATACACCAACGACCTCGGCCGCTTCTTCAATCGTCAAGCCACCGTAGTAACGAAGCTCGACGATCTTTGCTTGGCGGGCATCGAGTTCCTGTAGGCGTTCCAAAGCCTCGTCGAGGGCCAGCAGATCGGCCGCCCGACGCTTGACCGCAACCACCGCCTCATCGAGTGGAATCTTGATCGCGTGGCCACCACGCTTCTCGGTGTTGTGCCGGCGCGCGTGCTTGAGCACGATCCGGCGCATGAGCTGGGCGGCCACACCAAAGAACTGCGCACGGTTTTGCCACAGAACTCGGTTCTGGTCGACCAGCTGCAAGAAGGTCTCGTGCACCAAGGCGGTCGGCTGCAACGTATGGTCTTGACGCTCCCGCCACATATACCGCTGGGCCTGCCGATGAAGCTCGTCGTAGACCAGGGGAATCAAGTCTTCGAGGGCCTGAGCGTCACCCTCTCCCCAGTCGACCAGCAACTGGGTGACCTCGGCTTTGTGAGGATGTTCCTGCACCTGCTCGTTCACCACGCCTGCCCTTGTCCAACGGTGGCGCCCAAGACGCCATCCCAGGTTGTCACACCGCGGTTCCCCTACATTGGCCTCGCCAACGCTGCGAGGCGTCCTCTCATCGGGACCGGGGCAAAATCAGCGTATCACCCTAGTTCCGAAAGCCGTTGTCCCAAAAGTAAGGTGTCCCAAAAAACGCCGGCGGAGCGACGGCCGGCTGGTAGACTTGACGGGCGAATGGTCCGGCACCGCCTCGGTCCACGGTCGGTCCGATCCCTGTCGAGCCCAGCAAGATGCCGAACACCAGCGCACCCTTGGCCGCCGAAACGGCTTTCGACACCCTGGCGGCGGACTATGACCGTACCTTTACGCAAAGCAAAATCGGCCAAGCCCAACGTTCGGCAGTTTGGCATCAGCTTGCTGACGTCTTCCCCGCCGGCAGCCGCGTCCTCGAACTCGGCTGCGGCACCGGCGAAGATGCCTTGTTCTTAGCCCGCCGCGGCTGCGAGGTGGTTGCGACGGATCGTTCCCCCGCCATGGTGGACACGGCGCGCCGCAAGATTTTGGCTGCGGAACCGGAAGGCTTTGCGGGCCACGTCGAGCTGGCTGTAATGGACGCCCGGAGCCTGGCGCAAGAACCTGACGAGAAGGAAACACCGTTCGACGGGGTATTGGCCAACTTTGGCGTCATCAACTGTGTAGGCGACGGTACGGCCCTCGCAAGTCTCGGCGTTTCTTTGGCAGCGCGGGTGCGCACGGGTGGTCGCGCAATGCTCTGCGTCATGGGCCCGGTGGTGCCCTGGGAATGGCTGTGGTTCATGACCCACGGTCAACCGCGAACGGCGCTGCGGCGTTTCCGCCGCGGTGGCGTCCTGTGGCGTGGCCTGCGCGTTCGATATCCGAGCGTCGGTAGACTGAGTAAGATCCTGGCGCCGGCTTGGCAGATCCGCCGTACCACGGCAGTCGGCGCGCTGGTACCGCCGTCGTACGCGGAACCCTGGGCGCAGCGGCATCCGACGTGGATTGATCGATTGGCGCGAATCGAGCGCCGATTCGAAACGTTTCCGCCCCTCGTCCGTCTCGCCGACCACTACCTGCTGGAGTTGGAGCGAACATGATGACCCCAACAGGTTCGCCAACTAGCTCGACGGCGGCGACCCGGCGTCCCAAGGTCATCCTGTACAACCCCGAGGCCGTGTTCTTCACCATGCCGTTGGCGTTGGTTGCGATTGGCTCTTACCTCGACCGAACCCGATTCGAGGTGGTGATTGTCGACGGTCGCCTGGAAGGCGATCCCATCGCAGCGATCGAGGCCCATCTAGACGACGCGATCTGTTTGGGGGTCACGGTGCTGACCGGTGACCCCATTCGCGACGCGGTTCACGTCTCACGCGCCGTCAAGCGCACGCGGCCCGATCTACCAGTGGTGTGGGGTGGCTGGCACCCTTCGATGTTCGGCAAGGAGTGCCTCGATGAACCGGCGGTCGACGTAGCGGTCCAGGGCCAGGGGGAAATCACCTTCGCCGCCATCGTCGACCGCGTCGCCCTAGGTGAATCACTTGCGGGCTGCCAAGGGTGCACCTACCGCGACGCGGCGGGCCAATCGTGCGTCAACCCACCAAGGCTCTTGGCGGACCTCGACGCCCTGCCTCGTCACGACTATGGTCTCATCGAGATCGAGCGCTACTTCTCGCTCAAGGGGCGGCGTCAGTTCGACTACATCTCGTCCCAGGGTTGTCCGTTTCGCTGCGCCTTTTGCGCCGACCCGTTCGTCTATGGGCGGAAATGGTTTGGTCTTGCCCCCGAACGCATGGGGGAGGAGATCGAGCAACTATGGCGGCGCTATCAGTTTGAGGATCTTTCGTTTCAGGATGAGACGTTCTTCACCTACCCCAAGCGGGTCGAGGCCATCGCCGATGAGCTCATCAGGCGCGCCATCCCGATCTCGTGGGCCGCAACCCTGCGCGCGGACCAGTGCGCGCGGATGGGTGAAACGATCTTCGAAAAGTGCAAGGCCTCGGGCATGCGACGGGTTTTGGTCGGCGTTGAGTCGGGATCGCAGGAGATGATGGACCGGATCAAGAAGGACATCAAGCTCGAGCAGGTTTTCCACACCGCCGAGACCTGCCGCAAGCACGGTGTGGCCGTGATCTTTCCGTTCATCGTCGGATTTCCTGAGGAGACTCCCGACAGCGTGCAGGCGAGCCTCGACATCGCCAAGCGCCTACGCGCCATGAGCACCGATTTCCAAACGCCATTCTTTTACTTCAAGCCTTATCCAGGTTCCGCCATCACCGACGAAGCCGTCCGCGCCGGCTTCAGCCTCCCCTGCACCCTCGACGAATGGGCCGCATTCGACTTCATCGGCTCGGCGGGGCCATGGGTGACGCCCGAAACGCACCAACGCGTGGAACGGTTCAAGTTCTACCAGCAGGTGGCGTGGAATCGCGTGCCGTCGTGGCAACGGCCGGTGCAGGCACTCGCCCGCTGGCGCTGCCGTAACGACCAGTACGCATTTCCACTCGAAAAAGTGGTTGGCGAGTGGCTTCGACCAACCGTGGGACTCTCGTGACCGACCCGATCGAGGAGTACCGACGCTGGCAAGCGTCGGTCGCGGCGGGCAAACTGGTGCGCTACGCCGAAGCCGCGTGCTTGTCGACCGTCGACGAGCACGGCGCACCGGACAGCCGCATCATTCTCGTTCACTACGTCGATCATCAAGGCGCCTTTATCTTCTCGACGGACGAGCGGTCCACCAAGGTCAGTCAGTTCGCCCGTCAACCGCGGGCTGCCCTGAGCTTCGACTGGAGCGCCCACGATCGTCAGGTTCGGGTGCGGGGCGTTATCGAGATGGCGGACGACCGGGCGTCGGATCGATGTTTCGACGAGCGTCCTCGCGGCAGCCGAATCACGGCTTGGGCCTCACTCCAGAGCCAAGCGATCGAGGATCCCCGCCAGTTGACCCAGCGCTACGCGACCGCGGCGGTACGACTCAGCGACACCGAGCCGGTACCGCGACCTGCGACTTGGCGTGCCTACCGCCTGAAGCCCACCGAAATCGAATTGTGGCAGGCGCGACGGCACCGCCTGCACGATCGCCGAAAGTTCGTACGCACGGATACCGGTTGGAGTATGACTTTGCTCGAGCCCTAGCAGGCTTTTCTGGACTTCACCCCGCTGGAAGGTATAGTTCCGTCCACACATGAAGGCGCCGATCGCGCCGAGATCCACCCTACTTTGGCTTCGTAACACCCAACCAACGAGAACATGGCCCAACCAAGGATCTTGGTCGCCGACGACCAGCGCGATGTCCTCGAGTCCCTGCGCTACTTGCTCAAGACAGAGGGCTTCCACGTCACGCTGGCGGAGGCACCCGGAGCCGCGCTGAGCGCGATCGAGAAGGACGACTTCGATGCCGCGTTGATCGACCTGAACTACGCTCGCGACACCACATCAGGTCAGGAGGGTATCGATCTTCTCAACACCATTCGTCGGCTCGACACCGACCTGCCGGTCGTGGTGATGACCGCCTGGGGCAGTATCGAGCTGGCGGTCGATGCCATGCGCAGCGGCGCAGGCGACTTCATCGAAAAGCCTTGGGAGAACAGCCGCCTGCTGAGCATCTTGCGCAATCAAGTCGCTCTGGGCCGAGCGGTGCAAAAAGGCCACCGGCTGGAGGCCGAGAACCGGCTGCTGCGCGGCGAAGAAAGCCCGTCGTTGATCGCCCAATCCATGGCCATGAGACCCGTTCTGGCCCTGATCGACCGGGTTGGCCCCTCCGATGCCAACATCTTGATTACCGGAGAGAATGGTACCGGCAAGGGGTTGGTCGCGCAGGTGCTGCACCGCGCGTCGGCCCGGGCGGACCGGCCGCTCATCACCGTCGATATCGGTGGCCTGGCGGCCAGCGTGTTCGAAAGCGAGTTGTTCGGCCATGTGCGTGGTGCCTTTACCGACGCGCGCCAAGACCGGGTGGGGCGCTTCGAGCTCGCCGACGGCGGCACGTTGCTGATGGACGAGATCGCCAACCTGCCACCGGGCCAGCAGCCCAAGCTCCTACGGGTGATCGAAACCGGAGAGTTCGAACGGGTAGGTTCGTCCAAGACCAAGCGGGTCGATGTCCGGTTGATCTCCGCGACCAACGCTGACCTCGGAACCGCCGTTCAAGAAGGCCGTTTTCGGCAGGATCTCTTGTTTCGCCTCAACACAGTACCGATCCACGTGCCACCCCTGCGCGATCGCCACGAAGATATCGAGCCGCTCGCCGAGAGCATGCTTGCCCGCATCGGCAAGCGCTACGGTCGGGAAACGCTCACCTTCGACCGCGCGGCCTACCAAACGCTCCACCACCACCACTGGCCCGGCAACGTTCGCGAGCTGGCCCATGTCGTCGAGCGAGCCGTGCTGATGAGCGACGGGATCACCATCGGCACCAGTGATCTTGGACTCGATGGCTCCAATCAAGGGCCGGACCGGTTCGAGGACATGACTTTGGAAGAAGCAGAGGGTCTCCTGATCCACAAGGCGTTGGCTCGCCATCACGGCAACGTCAGTCATGCCGCCACCGCACTCGGCCTCAGCCGCAGCGCCCTGTACCGAAGACTAGAGAAGTTCGGTCCGATGCCGGACCATGAGCCTTGAACGACGGGTTCTGCTGCTGGCCTTGGGTGCCGGCCTGCCTGGCTCGCTGATCGCACTCGGCATTTTGTGGGTTGGCGACTTCGCACCCAAGGTGGTGTGGACCCTCACACCCGTCATTCTCTTCGTCTGGATCACCTTCGCCGTATCGGCGCGTGACCACGTTGCGAGGACCCTCCGCACCATCGCAAACCTACTCGAGGCCTTGCGCGAGGGTGACTATTCGATCCGTGCACGTCGCCCCAATCCCGATGATGCCGTGGGCGAGGTCTACCTCGAGGTCAACACCCTCGGTGACATCCTCCAGCGCCAACGGTTTCACGCGGTCGATGCGTCAACACTGCTGCAGCGCGTGATCAACGAGATCGATGTCGCACTGTTCACCTTCGACGAGCACGATCAGCTGCAATTGGTCAATCGCGCCGGCGAGAGAATGATGGCCCGCTCGAGCGCCGACCTTTTCGGCCAAAGCGCTGAGGCACTCGGACTTTCCGATTGTCTCGCGGGCGAGCCAAGGCGCACCTTCGAGCGTTCGTTTCCAGGGCAACCTGGACGTTGGCAGAGCCAACGAAGCACCTTCCGCGAAGGCGGACTTCCCCGTCGTTTGTTGGTGCTGACCGACCTCAGCAAGGCGCTGCGTGACGAAGAGCGGCAAGCCTGGCAGCGTTTGATCCGGGTGATGGGTCATGAGCTGAACAACTCGCTCGCACCGATCATGTCGACCGCGTCAACCCTCGCCAGCCTACTGCGCCGACAGGATCTTCCCGAAGGCTGGCGCACGGACGCCCAACGCGGCATGAAAATGATCGCTGCCCGTTGCGCGTCGCTCAACCGCTTTGTTTCAGCCTATACCCGCTTAGCGCGGCTGCCAGCACCCCAGCGTCGACCTACGGCGCTCGGTCCGCTGATCCAGCGCGTGGCCCGCCTCGAAACCCGCGTTCCGGTCCAAATCGAACCCGGCCCGCCGGTGGAGTTGGCGATCGATGCCGACCAAATCGAACAACTCTTGATCAACCTGATCAAGAACGCCGCCGACGCAACCCTCGAGCTCAGCCCCGAGGCCACCGATGGGGTGTCCGTATCCTGGCGCGCCCTGGCGGACCGGGTCGAAGTCGAAGTTGGGGATCAAGGGCCTGGACTGGCCAATACCGCCAACCTCTTCGTCCCCTTCTTCACCACCAAACCTGGCGGCACCGGCATTGGACTCGTGCTGTGCCGCCAGATCGCCGAAGCCCATGGTGGCAGCCTGGCCCTGACCAACCGCGAGCAAGGCACCGGTTGCCGAGCGGTATTGCGTGTGCCACTGCCGCAGTAGGAAAGTTGGGCAATTGGCAGGTCGGCTCGAGCACCAAGACCGCTGGCTCGGACGGGTCCGCCGCTTCGACCTCGACGACGTCGAGCACCAAGGCGAGTTCCGTCTCGCCCCCAATCTCGACCTCGGGCCACCAGGTTCCGGCGTTCGGCAACACGCCTTCGAATCGCCCCTCCTCATCGAGTACGAAACGAGCGTGCTCATGCCCTTCGGCCGCCGCCAGGCGCAACCTGCCGGAAACGGGCGCGTCGCCTCGATGCACCGTGCCGCGGACGGCGACGACGACCACTTCGACCGCAAAGAAGGCGTCTCGGCGCTCCGCGGCACCTAAAGATCGACCCGTGCCCGTGTGCCAGGCACTTCCACTACGGCAGTGCAGCACTCCCGGGATTCAGATGCCAGGCATTTGTTGGCGCCGTACGGTGGCGACATAAAGACACGGAGCACCTCCCGAATCAAGTGCCAGGCGATTTCAGGACGGTCCAATCAAGTGCGGTGCAATCAAGTGCCAGGCGATTCAGGACGGTGCAATCAAGTGCGGTGCAATCAAGTGCCAGGCGATCCAGGACGGTGCTGGATCAGGTGCCAGGCACTTGTGGCCGGGCACTTGTAGCCGGCGACCAAGGGCCCGGACTGGCCAACACCGCCAACCTCTTCGTCCCCTTCTTCACCACCATGCCTGGTGGCACCGGCATTGGACTCGTGTTGTGCCGCCAGATCGCCGAAGCCCACGGCGGTAGCCTGGCCCTCGCCAACCGCGACGACGGTACCGGCTGCGACGCCGTGTTGCGTTTGCCATTGGTTGGATCATGAGTCGAGCGCCAGCGCAGCCTTCCCAGAGCGGTACCTTCATGAACATGGTGCTCCTTTGGTTAGCAAACGCCGATCAAATCGGCGGGTCCCCTTCTTCGACATCGTCCAGCGCATCATTGGGATCGGTACCGGCGGCAATTTCCTCGCCGTCGGACACACCGCCGTCATCGGAATCGGGGTCATTCGGATCGGTGCCGTGGGTGGCGAGCTCGGCTGCGTCACCGAGACCGTCGAGGTCGCTGTCGGCACGGAAGGCCAGGGTGCCGTGGACGGTGACTTCGGCATGGTCGGTCAACGTGTCGCCGTCCGAGTCGACGACGGTCGGATCGCTGCCGGCGGCCTGCTCGGCCAGATTGTTCAGGCCGTCACCGTCACCGTCGAGCATCGATTCGTCGGTGCCGAAGGGGTCGAAGCCGTAGGCGATCTCGAAGCCGTCGTGCAAACCGTCGCCATCGCTGTCTGCGAGCGCCGGGTCGGTCAGCGTGACGCCCACCTCCTCGGCATCGCTCAAGGCATCGGCATCGGTGTCGACGCGCGCCGGATCGCTACCGTGAAGGTTGACCTCGGCGGCGTCGTCGAGGGTGTCGGCATCGGTATCGGCCTCGGTCGGGTCGCTGCCGGCTGCTTGCTCGGCCAGGTTGCTCAAGGTATCCGTGTCGCCGTCGAGCGTCGACTCGTCGGTGGCGATCGGATCGAAGCCGTAGCGTGCTTCGAAGCCGTCGAGCAGGCTATCGCCGTCGTGGTCCGGCTGGCCGATGGCGGTGCCCGCGGCGTGCTCGTCGAGCGCGCTCAGGCGATCGGCGTCGCCATCGGTATTGACCACCGACAGCACCAACTCGAAGCCAGGCTGGTCGGGAACGACCTGCCGCGCCCAGGCGACGTAGCCCATCGCCCGTGCAGCGGCCACTGCCGGTGTGATGGACGAGACCACCGAGTCGCCGGCCGCGAAAATCTCGCGATCGGTGCGCGACGCGCCGGTCGCATCGTGGATGGCGACCTCGACCGTGCGCACGCTGTCGAGCGTTTCGAGATAGGCCACGTAGACGCTACCTTGGGGATCGAAAGCCGCTGCCGGCCTCAAGGGGAGGGCGATTCCAAAGTCGTTGAGCGGGGTGGCTGACAGCACCGTGATCGCCGCCGGGTCGGCGGCCGAGCCGTCTTGATCGTCGAGCGCCGGATCGATGCGAATGAGCCCGATCTCATTGCGCGTCACGTCGCGGTAGACGACGCCGACTTGCCCCGCCTCGTCGACGCCCAGGGCGACGCGATCGGGCGTCACCGACACCAGGGTGGTGGCGGCGATGCGCAGCGCGCCGCTGACACCATCGAGCATGGCGTAGCGCAGGAGCTCGGTGAAATCGACCGACGACGGCCATGCGATATGTACGTGGCCCGCCCCGTCGAGCGCCAACGTCGGCGCGTCGGCTTCCTCGCCGGTGGTCAGCGCGGTTCCGCGATCGCTTTGATGGGCAATGGCCGGCACCAACTCACGACCGATCCGGTCGAATCGGGCGTACATCAGTCTCCGGTAAATGTCGTTGGTATCGAAGATGCCGTCGTACTCGGTCCAAACCAGGTGAACGTCGCCGGTCGCACCGAGCGCGAGCGCGGGATTGGCACCTGCTACTGCATCTTCATACCCGTAGCTCTTGGTCGCCGCGTCGGGGGTTTGCAAAAACACCGGCTCCACGGCCAGAACTCCGCGTGGGAATGCCAGCAAGCGTTCGCCCACGACGGTGATTGCCGCGGGGTCGGCGGCCGAGCCGTCACGGTCGTCGAGACCGGGGTCGAGCCGTCGGTAGCGGATGCCGTCGACGGTCTCCCAGACCACCGCCACTTCACCATCACCGCCGACCGCCAAGGACGGCCGGCCGACGCCGTTACACAGCGCGGTCAGCTGGGTCTCGGCGATCAACACGTCGCCGAGCGGCGCCACCAGCGCGTAGGAAACATCAGCGCAGCCTAGCTGGCCGGGGTCGCCGAGCCAAATGGCGTGGACGTTTCCCGCGCGATCGACCGCCAAGCGCGCTCGGTCTTTGGCCCGGCTGCCCAACACGGTGGGTGCCAAGTCGTCGCCCACCACGAGCGGATCGGTGGCGTCGAACAAGACCTCGTAACCATCGCTGCGACCACCGGCATCGGTATCGGCGACGGTCGGCTGAGTCGTGTGGTTCAGGACCTCCGCGCCATCGTCGAGCCGGTCGGTGTCGGTGTCCAGCGCCAACGGATCGGTGCCATGCACATGGACTTCATCGCCGTCGGAAAGCGAATCGTTGTCGGTATCGGGGTCATTCGGATCGGTGCCAGCGGTCTGCTCGTCGACGTCGATCAGACCGTCGTCGTCGGCATCGGCATCGATGTTCGGTACGAGCGGATCGAAGCCATGGGCAACCTCGAAGCCGTCGCCCAGGCCATCACCATCGGTGTCGAAGAGGTCGGGGTCGGTGCCGAAGAGCGCCTCGTCGGCATCGGCCAGGGCGTCGAGATCGCGGTCGGGATACGGGAAGAGGTTGACCACCTCAGCCTGCTCAGACGCGGTCAGGTCACCCGTCATGGCGCCTTGCATGCGCACCAGGCTCTCGGCGGCGGCCACCGCGGCGGCGACATCGGAACGACGGGCGGCGGCGTGCAGCACGATCGCCCGACCGCCGGCCGGTACCTCGAAGCGGTAGCGAACCTGAACCAAGCCCGAGCTGCCGAGACTGGCGCTCCACACGCCGGCCGGGGCGTGGGGGCCGGCGACCATCAGCGCCAGCGGCGGCCGTTGACCGGTGGCGTCGTCGAGCACGACCCACAGGTCATCGACATCGAACACGGTATCGCCGCTCGACGTCGCCGCGACAATTGTGTCGTCGTCGGCACCCAGGTAGGTATCGAACTTGACTTCCATCGTCCGCACACCCGGTCCTGCGTTCTCGAAAACCTCGAGGTAGCGCACGAAGGCGTCACCACTCGGTACGAAAACCTTGCGCGTCACGTCGACGTCGGCCATCAACGGCGCGGGACCATAGACCAGCTCGCGACCAGCAGCTTCGGTACGGGCCACCAAGGCGCTTCCCAGCCCGTAGCCGTTGGTGACATCCAAGCGTGCACCGAGGTCCAGTGTGGCGTCGAGGGTAACGCCGAGCTCGCCCTTTCGCTCGATGCGCCAATCGTAGCCACCGCCATCGATCAACAACGCCGGCAACTCGGCCTGGTCGTCAGCCGGATCCAGTGGATCGCGACCGCCCATCACTTCGTCGCCGTCGGCTTCGCCACCGTCGTCGGTGTCGCGATCGAGCGGATCGGTGCCGTGCGGCGCCAGCTCGTCGGGATCGGCGAGCAGGTCGCGGTCGGTATCGGCGGTCGCCGGGTCGGTACCGTGGACCAGCACCTCGTCACCATCGTTCAGACCGTCATCGTCGGTATCGGCCTCGCCCGGATCAGAACCGGCAACCGCTTCGGCGGCGTTGTTGAGCAAATCGGCATCGGTGTCGAGCGCGCCGTCCGAGCCGTCGAGTGGATCGAATCCGTAGCGCACCTCGAAGCCGTCAAAGGCGCCGTCGAGATCCGTGTCGGCGAGGTTCGGGTTCGTGCCGAGCGCTGCCTCGTCGGCATCGGACAAGAAATCACCGTCGGCGTCGGGCGCCAGGAAGAAGGTGCGGATGTCACGACGGTCACCCGCGGTCAGTCGGTCGGCCGCGGCGCCGCCCAACAGGCGCAGACGCTCGGCCTCGTCGATGGCGCCGAAACGGGTGATGTCGCGGCTGAGGAAGTGCAGGAAGCCATGCCGACTACCGCCCAGGATGGAGGTCGCGTAGCTGAACACCACCCGATCATCGGTGACCGACTGCGAGAACGGTCTCAGATCGGCGAACGGCCCGGCCAATACGTGGGCGATGGCGGGCGCCCGGTCGGCCCGGTCACTGGCATCGTCGGTGACCACCAGCGTGTCGCCGGTCTCGAACAGCGCGTCGCCATCGCCGGTGTAGGTGACCTCGGTGAGGATCGGCGCCGAGGCGAGGTCGGTGAGGTAGTCGAACGACTCGAAGATCGGGCCGGCGGAGTTGACCACGATATCCAGGTAGCGGACGAAGCTATCGTCTTGGGGCACGAAGACCCGACGCACGATCCGGATGCCGTTGCCCACTTCCCAAGGACCGATGGTCACGACGTTGGCGCTCGGATGGACGTAACCTTGCACGAAGTCCGGGAAGGGCAACGAGACCCCGAGGTCGAGGACGGCCCCGGCGTCGATCGCGCCGGCTTGGATCACGCTGCCGTCGGTCTGGATCTGCCATCCCAAGCCCGCGCCATCGACCAAGGTTAGCGGCAAGGCCAGCGGCAAGTGATCGTCGGTCGGGTCGCTGGGATCGGAGCCGTCGTAGGTTTCCTCGAGATCCGAGCGCGCGCCGCCGTCGGTGTTGACCAGCGTCGGATCCGAGCCGTAGAGGTTCACCTCGTCACCGTCGAGCAGCTCATCGCCGTCGCTATCGACCGCCAATGGGTCGCTGCCGTGGACCGTGACTTCGTCGCCGTCGCTGAGGCCATCGCCATCGGTATCCGGATTCGCCGGATCGGTATCCAAGAGGACTTCGTCGGCGTTGCCCAGGCCATCGCCGTCGCTATCGACGCCGCCATCCGAACCGTCGAGCGGATCGGTGCCGAGCGCGACCTCGAGGCCGTCGGGTACGCCGTCGTCGTCGGTATCCGGATCGTTCGGGTCGGTGCCGAGCAGGATCTCTTCGGCATCCGAGAGGCCATCGCCATCGCTGTCGATGAAGGCGAAGTAGTTGATGATGTCGCCCGGTTCATCCGCGTCGAGCTGAGCCATGGCCGAGCCGGCGAGTGCGTCGAGATCGGCCGCGTTGGCCAGGCCGGCGTTGTGGCTCGCGGCCTGCGACAGGAAGCTCATCAAGATCACGCGACCGCCGGCCGGGATGCCCAGATCGTAGGTTGCGATCAGCTCGTCGCTGCTGCTCGAAGTATCGATCAACTCGACGCTGGTCGGCTGCACGACGCCAGTGGGACCGGCAAAGCTCTTCGCCACCACCCGGCTGAACGGGATCGCGGCGTCGTCGGTCACCGTCCAGCGGTCCCCGGTCTCGACCAACGGATCGCCGTCCGAAGTACCGAGCACGATCAGCGCGCCGCCAAAGTCCTGGTCGAGGAAGGTGTGCAAGCCAACGGAGAACGATACCTCGGCGCCGGTGGTGTTCTCGAGCAGGTCCAGCGCCCGCAAGAAGCCATCGTCATCGGGGACGAAGACCTTACGGCGCAACTCGACACCCGGATAGGTGCTGAGGTCGAACGGGCCGAAGCGATAAGCACGGCCACCGGAACTCAGGATCGGGAATGCCAGGTCGTCGTGACCGTTGCTGGCGATCACCAACTGGAGGTCGAGACCACGGTCGACCCGGCTGGCTGCCGTCACATCGCCACCGTTCAGGAAGCCCCAGGCGAAGCCATCGCCATCGATCAGAGACACGGTGTCGATATCGATGCCATCGTCGGCGCCCACGGTCGGGTCGGTGTCGTGGAACAGCACCTCGTGGCCATCGGGCTGGCCACCACCATCGGTATCGTTCACCGTGGGGTCCGAGCCAAAGACGTTGATCTCATCGCCGTCGGTTAGCAGATCACCGTCGGTGTCGACGAAGAAGGGATCGCTGCCGGCGGCAATTTCCTGGCCGTCGGTGGCGCCGTCGTCGTCGGTGTCGGGATCGAGCGGATCAGTACCGTAGGCCGCCTCGTCGGCGTTATTCAGGCCATCGCCATCGGCGTCGGCCGCCGCGTCGGCCGGATCGAGCGGGTCGAACCCATGGCTCACCTCGTAGCCATCGCCCATGCCGTCGCCATCGGTGTCGGCAGCGAACGGATCGGTGCCGTGCACGGCCTCATCGGCATCAGACAGGCCGTCGAGGTCGCTGTCGGGGAAGGGGAAGACATTGACCAGGTCGTCGAGCTCGCCCGGGGTCATGCCGGCGAGCGCGCCGCCCGCGAGCCGCAGCAAGGCATCGGCCTGGGTCAGCGCCGCGGCCGGGTCGTAGGACTGTGCGGCAAAGGTCATAACGATCGCGCGCTGGCCGGCCGGCACGGTAATGCGCCACGTGACCTGAAGCTCGTTGAAGGGCATTTCCGCGCTCAGTGGCCGCAAGGACGCCGGGCTGCCAAAAACGTGCACCACCCGTGGTACGCCGCCGGTCGGATCGCCGTCGTCGCTGATCACCCAGCGGTCGAGCACGTCGATGACGGCATCGCCCGACGACGTACCGATGATCTGGGTGGTCGAGCCGCCGGAGCCGACTTTCGACCGCAGCTGGTAGTCGATCGTAATGTCGGCGATGGTCGGGTTGTCGAGGATATTCAAGTGGCGCACGAAGGCTTCGTCGGCGGGCACGAAGACCTTGCGGGTAATCTCGATGCCAGTACCGGTGCCGTAGGTCGCGAACACCAGCTCGCGGCCACCGTCTTCGACCGGCACCGAAGTGAAGGATCCGGACGGGAAAGCGCCGTCAACCCGCTGCTGAAGCCCGCCGGCAAAGGCATTGGCGGTACCGCCGCCGATGCCACCAGCACTGTTGATGTCCCAACGGAAGCCCTCATCATCGAAGAGCACGTACGGCAAGCTCACCAGGTCGTCGGCCGGGTCGAGCGGATCGGTACCGGCGGCGACCTCGTCGCCATCGAGCACACCGCCGTTGTCGGTATCGGGGTTCAGCGGATCGGTGCTGGCGGCGATCTCGTCGCCGTCCGCCAGGCCATCGGCGTCGGTGTCGGCCGACAGCGGATCGGTCAGGTGCACTGCAACCTCGTCGCCGTCGTTGAGACCGTCACCGTCGCTGTCCGGATCGTACGGCCGCGTACCGCTCAGCTGCTCGGCGAAGTTGTCGAGCCCGTCGCCATCGAGATCGACCGTGCCGCCGTCACTGGCATTGTTCGGGTCGAGACCGTTGCGTACCTCCCAGCCGTCGATCAGACCGTCGGCGTCGCTGTCCGGATCGGCGGCGTCGGTGCCGTAGACCGGCTCCTCGACATCGGCGAGACCGTCGCCATCGGTGTCGTCCTGGGCGACGAAGTTGATGACATCGGCCGCCTGCGCCAGCGTCACGCGCGCCAGGGCGCTGCCGCCGAGCAGATACAACAGGTCGGCGCGCGCAATGGCGTCGGCCTGAGCCGTGGCCTGGGTGCCGAAGTGCATGACGATGGCGCGCCCACCCGCGGGCACGGTGACGTTGTACGTAACGTTGACGTCGTCACCGCCTGGAGCCGTGACAGTGGCGGAGACCGGCAGCGTTGTCGCCAGTGGCCCCGAGATCACGAAGCCCACCGCGGGGGTCGCCACGCCGTCGAAATCGTCGGTCACCAGGTAGTGGTCGTGGCGGCTGAAGCTCGGGAAGCCACGGCTGGTGGCGGCCAAGGTGGTGGCGTTGTTGGCGCCGAGATCGGTGTCGACCTCGAGCCGGGTGACGATCGGCACCGCGCCTGGATTGACCAGCACGTCGAGGTAGCGGACGAAAGCGTCGTCGTCGGGCACGAAGAGCTTGCGGAAAACCAGCAGGCCGTCGCGCGCCCAGGGGCCGACCAGCAGCTCGCGGCCGGTGGGATCGATGGCCGCGCTGCCGAAGCTGGGAAATGCGCTGTCGTCGAGCGTCAGCCCGAAACCACCATCGAAGGCGTTGGCGGTGCCATCGAGCACGCCACCGTCGCCAGCGACATCCCACAAATAGCCACCAGCGTCACTCAGCGTGACCGGCAGGGCGGTCGTCGCCCAATCGTCGCCGAAGACATTCGGATCGGTGTCGAAGAGGGTGACCTCCTCGTAGTCGCTGCGCCCGCCGCTGTCAGTGTCAACGCGGGTCGGATCGGTGCCCAGCGACGCTTCCTCGCCGTCGAGCAGACCATCGTCGTCGGTGTCGGTGTCGAGCGGGTCGCTGGCATAGACGTTGACCTCGTCACCGTCACCGAGGCCATCACCATCGGTATCCGGATCGAGCGGGTCGGTCTGCAAGTCGCGTTCTTGGGCGTTGCTCAGACCATCGCCATCGGCGTCACCGAGGCCGTCGGTCGGGTCGTTGGGATCAAGCCCGTGACGCACCTCGTAGCCGTCCTCGAGACCGTCGCCATCACTGTCCGGGTTATTGGGATCGGTGCCCGCCGCGGCCTCGTCGGCGTCGGAGAGACCATCACCGTCGGCGTCGGGGAAGGGGAAGAAATTGACAATATCGGCCTGTTCGTCGGCCGCCAGTGAGACCATCGCACTGCCCACGAGCGCCACCAGATCGGGCGCCTTGGCGGTGGCGCTGGCCCGGTCGCCGTGTTGTGACGCCAAGGTCAGGACGATCGCGCGGCCGCCCGCCGGCAACAGCAGGCGGTAGCGTACAAGGACCTCACCACCGATGAGCGACGCGGCCACCGGCCGCCAGGCAGCGCCCGGACCGGCGATGGCGTGCACGCTCGGCAAGGTGCCACCGCTGGGATTGTTGTCGTCGACCGCAAGGTAGAAATCGCTGGTGTCGAAGACCGAGTCGCCGGACGAGGTGGCGAGTACCTGTGGCGTGGTGCCGCCGACGCCGGAGGTGATCTCCACCGTCGTCAGCAGCGGCGCGGCCGAGGTGTTGCGCAGCACGTCGAGGTGGCGCGCCAAGCCGTCGTCTGTGGGCACGAAGACCTTGCGGGTGACCTCGAGCAGCCCGACGGGCCACGGGCCGATGACCAGCTCGCGCCCGGCCTCCTCGGGGAAGGCCGCCGGGAAGGCAAAGGGGAAGAGCATGCCGTCGACGCGCAAGTTGAGCGCCGTGTTGAAAGCACCGGAGCCTTGTTGGAAGGCACCGTTGCGCTGGACGTCCCAGGCAAAGCCGGTGGCGTCGTTGAGCGTCCGCGGCAGGGCCAGCTGATCGTCGCTCGGATCGAGCGGATCGGTGCCCGCCGCGACCTCGGCGCCGTCGCCGAGACCGCCGTCGTCGGTGTCGATGTCGAGCGGATCGGTATTGGCCGCGATTTCGGCCGCGTCGAGCAGACCATCGCCGTCACTGTCGGCGAGCAACGGATCGGTGCCGTGAACATCGACCTCGACACCATCGTCGAGACCATCGCCATCGGTGTCACTCTGATGCGGATCGGTTCCGGCCGCCTGCTCGGCGAGATTGTCGAGCGTATCGCCGTCCGGATCGCCCGCGCCGTCGTTGCTCGGCGGCAGCGGATCGAAGCCGTGGTGTACTTCGTAGCCGTCGCCAAGACCGTCGCCATCGCTGTCGGGGTTGGCCGGATCGGTGCCGAGCGCGGCTTCGTCGTCGTCGGCCAAGCCGTCCGCATCGCTGTCGACCCGCGCCATGAAGCTCACGATGTCGGCGCGCTCGGTGGCCAGCAGACCATCCTGCGCCGAGCCGCCCAATTGTTCGAGGACGCCGGCTTGGTCGGTTGCGGCGACGGCAAGGTCGGCCTGCAAGGCGAAGTGCAGCACGATCACCCGGCTGGCGGCAGGTACCGTGAGCTCATAGGCGAAGCCGACATCGTCGCCCTGGGCGCTGGGCACGTTATCGATCACCCGACTCGGCGACGTTGCGGCCAGCGGGCCGGCGAAGACGTGGCCCACCGCCGGGGCACCGGTACTGTCACCATCATCGGTGACGATCCAGCGATCGAAGGCCGAGAAGCGCAGCGGGCCGCGCGAAGTGGCGACCGTGCTCGCCAACAGATCGGCACCCAGATCGCTGGTCACTTGCAGCTCGGCGTCGAGGGCCTCGCCGGTCGGGTTGACCAGGATCTCGAGGTAGCGGATGAAACCGTCGTCGGCAGGCACGAAGAGCTTGCGGTAGACCTCGAGCCCGTCGTCGCGCAGCCGTGGACCGATCAGGAAGGCCCGGCGGGCACTGTCGGCCAGCACCGGCGGGTCGTCGGACAGAACACCCGGGGTGACCCGCTGCTCGAGGCCGGTGTCGAACGCGTCATCCGTTCCGGCGCTGGTACCGGTGCTGATCGTGCCATCGGCCTCGATCAGCCAATAGTGGCCGCTGCCGTCGAGCAGGGCCAGCGGCAAGCTCACGGCGCTCCAATCGTCGAGCGCGTCGAGCGGATCGCTGCCGTCGACGAAGAGCTCTTGGTAGTCGTCGCGGCCGCCGCCATCACTATCGGCCGCGTTCGGATCGGTGCCGTGAACGTTGACCTCGTCGCCATCCGGGACGCCCTCGTTGTCGGTATCACGCGACAGCGGATCGGTGCCGTGCACCAAGACCTCATCGCCGTCTGACAGCCCGTCGAGGTCGGTGTCCGAGGACAGCGGATCGGTGTGCGCCGCTTGCTCGCCGAGGTTGTCGAGGCCGTCGCCGTCCGGGTCGGCCATGCCGTCCAGAATGCCGTCGCCGTCGGTGTCGGGCGACAGCGGATCGAGGCCGTGGCGTACCTCGAAGCCGTCTTCCAACCCATCGCCGTCGCTGTCCGGATTGGCGGGATCGGTGCCCTGGATCGCCTCGTCGGCGTCGGAGAGGCCATCGCCATCGGCGTCCGGGTGGGGGAAGAAGTTGATCACCTCGTCGCGCTCGGCCGCCGACAGGCCCTCGGCCGCGCGGCCGGTGAGCGCCACCAAGCCTTCGGCCGAAGTAATACCCTCGCCCCAGCTGCTGTTCTGCGACGCGAAATGCATCACGATCTTGCGCTCGCCCGGCTGCAGCCGTACGGCGAATTCGAGGGTCACGTCGTCGTCGCCCGGCGCGCTGGTCGACACCCGCAGCACCCGCTCGGCCGCGCCCGGTCCGGCAAAGGCGTGGACGATGGTCGGATCACCGCCACCGTTGTTGTTGTCGTCGGTCACCAGATAGCGGTCGCCCGTGGTCAGCGTGACGTCGCCGCTCGAGGTGGCAACCACGGTGGTGGCGCTATTCGAACCGAGGTCGCTATCGATACGCAGCAGCACCTCGACCGCCGCGCTGCCGCTATTCTCGACCACCTCGAGGTAGCGGGCGAAAGCCTCATCGGCGGGCACGAAGACTTTGCGCGTCACTGAGATCTCCTCGGCGGCGCCCAATAGCACCGGACCGATCACCAGCTCACGACCGCCGTCTTCGAGTACCGTGGCGTCGAAGTCGGGGAAGGACACACCGTCGACCCGCAAGTCGAGACCGCCGTCGAAGGCATCCGTACCGCTGGCAATGCGGCCGTCCTTCTGCACGTCCCAGAGGAAGCCGCCACCATCGACCAAGGTGCGCGGCAAGGCTTGTTGGTCGTCGTTGGGGTCGAAGGGATCGGTGCCAGCGTCGATCTCGGCGCCATCATTGATCCCGCCATCATCGGTGTCGGCGTCCAGCGGATCGGTGCCGTGGACTTCGATTTCGTCGAAGTCACTCAGCCCGTCGTCATCCGAATCCGAATCATTCGGGTCGGTACCCTCGACATTAACCTCGCGGCCATCGTCGAGCCCGTCGTCGTCGGTATCGGCGTCGAGCGGGATGGTGCCCGCTTGCTCTTCTTCGACGTTGGTCAGGCCGTCGAGGTCGGGATCGTCGTCACCGTCGTTCGGGTCGTTGGGATCAAAGTTCCAGATCACTTCGAAGCGGTCGCCCGCGCCATCGCCGTCGGTGTCGGGATTGTTCGGATCGGTGCCGTGGATGCCGATCTCGTCGTCGTCGGGCAGGCCGTCACCATCGGTGTCGGTGAAGGCGATGAAGTTGACCACCCGCAGCTGCTCGTCGAGGGTCAAGCCGGTGAGCGCGGCGCCGGTCAAGCGCCGGAGCAGCTCGGCGTCGGTGGTGGCGGTCGCGGTGTCGACCCGCTGGGCCACGAAGTGCAGGATCATGCGCTGCTCGCCCGCTGGCACGGTGATCGGGAAGCGGGTCACCAACTCGGTCGCGTCGTAGTCGAAGGCACTGGGGGCGACGCCTGAGAACGGCCCGTGTACCACGTGCATGGTGGTCGGCACGCTGCCCATGCCGTCTTCGAGCACCACCCAGTCGTCGCCCACGCCGACCGCCGTGTCGCCATCGGACGAGGCGGCGACCACCGCCTCGGTCCCCGCCCGCAAGGTGGTGCGCAATTCGACCAGCAGCTCGACCGGCTGAGCTTGCGGGTTGTCGAAGACCTCGAGGTAGCGAATGAAGCCGGCGTCGTCGGGTACGAAAACCCGGCGCCGCACTTCGATCTGGCTGTAGAGCCACGGGCCGATGGTCAACTCACGACCGTCGATGCCGCCCTCGGCCTCCGGGAAGCTCGGAAAACTATCGATGAAGGGCGCGTCGACCAGGCGCAGCCGCGGACCGCTGTCGATCGCTTCGCCGGCCGGACTGTCGATGCCGCCATCCTGCTGAATCGGCCACGCATAGCCTTCGCCATCGACCAGGGTGCTGGGCAGCGGCACGTTGATGTCGTCGTCCGGATCGAGTGGATTGGTGCCGTCTTCGTTGACCTCCTGGCCGTCGGTGCGGCCGCCGCCGTCGGTGTCGGCGACGGTCGGATCGGTGCCATGGACGTTGACCTCATCGCCGTCGTCGAGACCGTCGCCGTCGGTGTCGGGATCGTTCGGGTCGCTGCCCGCGCCAAACTCGCCGAGGTTGCTCAGACCATCGCCATCGGGATCGAGCGCGGCATCGCCGGCGTCGGTCGGATCGAGGCCGAAAGCGACCTCATAGCCATCGTCGATGCCGTCGCCATCGCTGTCGGCGGCGAGTGGATCGGTGCCATGTTGGTGGACTTCTTCACCGTCGCTCAGCCCATCGTTATCCGTGTCGGGGTCATCGGGATCGGTACCCAGCGCCGCTTCGTCCTCGTCGGAGAGGCCGTCGCCATCGCTGTCGAGCAGGAAGATCACGGCATTCGAGACCAGGCCGTCGGCGGTGACGGTCACCGGACCGGTGGCGAAGCCAGCCGGCACCATCACCTCGAGCTGGGACTTGTCCCCGCTGATCGCGCTCACCGCGATGCCGTTCATATCGATCGCGTTGGCGGCAGGATCGAGCGCCAGGAAGCGGCCGACGATGCGCACGATGTCGCCGGGCACCCCGCCCGGCGGCTCCAAGCGCACGATCTGGGGCTGGTTGCTCGACGGCAGCAAGGTGATCTGCACCGTGCTGACGGTGGCATTGTCGCCGTGGTCGCGGGCGGTGGCCGTCACCTCGACCCCGATCGACGCCGACAGCTCGGGCAGCGGTAGCGAGGTGAGGTACGGCGCGCTCGCGTCGTTGACCGCCACGTCGACCGTGCCGTCGCCGGAGTTGGCGCGGAAGCCCACCTCGCGCACGGCGAGATCGTCGGTGGCCAGCGCTTCGACCGCCAGCACGTCGACACCGACTTGCAACACACTCGGCAATAGGTCGATCAACAGCGCCGGATCAACCACCTCGGTGAAAGCGCCGCCGGTGGCGGTTGCGATCTCTTCGAGGATCTCGGCGGCGGCGTTCGGGCCGATGGCGAAGGTCGTTATCACCACACCGGCATCGGCCGCGCGCGCTGTCTCGACCGCGGGGTCGCCGGCGGCGCTACCGGCGAGGAGAATCTGCACCGGCGTGGCGTCACGCCGGGCATTGAAGCCGAAGGTCAGCTCGTCGGTGGCGATGCGCAACGCCGGCTCGAAGCGCGCTGAGCCCGCGGGCGGGTCCATGGCGTCGAGGGCTTGCTCGACGGCAGCAAAGTCGTCACTCAGCGGATGCTCGACGTTGGCGTTGAAAGCGAAACGCACCACGGCAACCCGCGTGGTAGCCGGGCTCAAACGGGCCAGCACTTGCTTGGCGGCGAAGACCTCGACCGCGAAGACCGAGTCGTTTGCGCCGTCGTTGTCGATATCGATGCCGGCGCTCTGGGCGGTCGCGATCGAGCCGTCGATCACCAACACAAGGTCGCTGGCACCCACCGATACCACCGCGCCGTCGACCGGCGCGATCAAATCGGAAGTCGGCGGCACGAGGTCGTCGAGCCGGATGATCGAGAGGGTCGCGGTCGTGGTTTGGCCAGCGTCGTCGGTGGCCACCGCCCGCACCTCGACCGCGCTGCCATCGTCACCGCCGCCCAAGCGACCACTGGCCTCGTAGGGCGGCGTGGAGATGGCGCCGAGTGACACGCCGTCGAGGAAGAGCTCGACCTGGGTCACGGCCGTTTCATCGCTGGCGCTGGCGCGCACCGTCACCACGTCGCCTTCGACCACTTGGCTGCCGTCGAGCGGTAGATCGATGGTGACCTGCGGCGGCTGGTCGTCGGCGACTTGCAAGCGCACGGGCGCCGTCGACACGGTTTGATTGATCGAATCGCGGGCGCGCAACACCACCGACATCGGGTTGGCGATCAAGTCGCTCGCATCGGGAATCGTCAGGTCGAAAAAGAATGGCTCGCCGCCCCGGGTCTGGGTCAAGACATCGTCGATCAACAGATCGACCTCGACCCCGCGGTCGTCGCTGGCCATTGCCTCGAAGCGCACGATCTCGCCCTCGACCACCGTGCTCAGGTCCGGCGGCGCGACCGTCAAGGTGATGGTCGGCGGCTGGTCTTCGATCACCGTGACGGTAACCACGTCGCTTTGCTCATTGCCGCCGCGGTCGAAGGCGGTGGCCAAGAATTGCAGCGGCGTCGGGCCGGCCGCGGCGTAGTCGGCGGGGATCGAGAAGGTCGCTTCGTACGGCGGCTCGGTGACGGTGGCGAAGAGTACGCCGCCGGCCCGGAATTCGACCCGCTCGAGGCCAACGCCGTCGCTGGCGCTGGTCTTCACCACCACCGGGTCGCCCTCGAAGACGTTGATGCCGGCACCCGGCTGGATGATGGTAACGGTCGGCGGCACGGCATCGTCGCTGACGGTGATCTGGACCGGCGTCGTGTCGACCACCGTGCTGGCGGTATCGATCGCCCGCGCCATCACCGACAGCGTGCTGCCGCTCGGGGCGCTGAGCACCACCGTGCCGGCAAAAGGCGACGTGGTGTCGGTGGCGACCACCGCGCCGTCGATCAGGAACTCGACCCGCGACACGCCGTAGTCGTCGACTGCCGTGGCGGTCATGGTCAATTGGCTGCCCTCGGGCAGTTGTAAACCACCGACCGGGAAGGTCAAGGCGACGGTCGGCGGATCGTCGTAGTCGAGCTCGAAATCGAACGCTAGCTGGTCCCCTTGGTTGACGATCACGCCACTGGCCAGCCCGGTGATTACTGGATTCTGGGGATGGGTGACGCGCAGGGTGAAGCCGCCCTCGTAGACGTTCTCGGCTTGCGCCGTGCCATTCTCGTCGGTGGTGCCCTTGGCATTGAAGCTGGTGCCGACCAAGTCCATGCGCACCGCCACCGCGGCGCCAGCCACCGGGCCACCCGCCGCCGGGCTGTCGGCCGGATAGTGCACCGCCACGTCGAGAGTGCCGAAGGCGAAGAGGGTCACATCCTCGACCACGATCTGCCCATCGACGATCACGATCGGGCGTTCGCGCCAGAAGCCGGCGATCGGATCACGTACCCGCAACGAATAGGCCCCGACCGGCACGTCGAGCAGCTGGAAACCGCCACCGGTGTCGGTGCTGGTCGCGCGCAAGAAGCTCGGTGCTTGCAGCTGGACCTCGGCGAAGGGCGCCACCGGCCCGAAGGAGAATCGTACTTCGCCCTGGACGCCGCCGGTCGCCGGGATGAAGACATTCGCCAACACCGTCTCGCCACCCTCGGACACCACCGCGCTGGCGGCACCGATCAAGTCCGTGCCCTGTGCATGTGGGACCCGCGCGACCAGCGAGTAGACCTCGGGCGGCAGGCCGTGGAAGGTAAAGGCGCCGGTGGTCGGAATGCCGTGCAGCAGGTTGATCAAGAGCTCGACCGCGCGCAGCTGGATGGTGCCGAAGCTGACCACGTTGCCACTCGAAGCGAAGCGCACCTCGCCCTCGACCATCGAGGTGTCGACAAAGGTGATGGCCTGGGTCGACAGGTTGTTGCCATCGACGAAGTCACCCGTGTAGGCGGGGGAATTGCCACGGGTCACCGGATGGGTGGCATCGACCGTGTAGGGCTCCCGCGGCACCACCAGCCGGTCGCCGTCGGACACGGCGGTGGCGCTGACTTGATAGAAGCCGCTGCCATCGGACTTGCGTTCACGCGTGCGCCCCCACAGCGGGTTGTCGCTGCGGTAGCGCACCTCGGCAAAGGCCACCGTCGTGGTGCCGTCGCCTTCGAGCACCAGGCCCTCGACGATGCCGTCGAGCAGGCCCAGCGGCTCGAGCACCGAGACGCCGTCGAGAGGCACGTCGAAGTTGGCCACCCGCGCCAGCTCCTCCGGGCTCAGCCCGGAAAGCGCCTCGGGCGGCAGCTGGGCCAGCCGCTCGGTCGCCGCCGTTACCCCCTGCGGCCCGAGTTGTTGGATGCCGAAGTGCATCAGGATCACCGTCTCACCGGCTGGTACCTGGACCCCGCCCCATTCCGTGCGCAAGTTGGCCAGCGCTTCCTCGAACAGGATGTCGTAGGTTCCCGAGGTGGTCGCCAGCGCACCGCCGACGCCGTCGAAAACGTGGCCGACGCTGGGGTACAGCTCCTCGAAGGTCGGCAGGTTGCGCAAGTCGACGTCGGTGGCGATCCAGCGATCCGCATCCGGCCCACCGACAGTCAGCAGCGAGTCGCCGTTGGACGTCGCGACCACCAGCGGTGGCTCGCTGAGCGGGAAGCCGCCCGCCGCGGCAATGATGCCGCGCATCCAAGTGTTCACCGCCACGTCGACGCTGATCGGCGCGCCAGTGGGATTGGTGAGGATCTCGAGATAGCGCACGAAGTAGCCGTCCGGGTGCATGAAGACCTTGCGCCCGAGCTGCAAGCCCGAAGCGTGCGCCAACCCATCGAGCACGATCTCCTGGCCTTCATCTTCTTCCACCGCCGCCGCGGCCTCGAAGGCGTCGAAAGTGCCGGCCTGCCCGACCTCGAGGCTCCAACCACCGCGCCGCTCCTCGTCGTCGCCACGGAAGACCCCGAGCTCACCGTGCACGATGTTGCCACCCGGATACTGCACCGGGTAGTCGTAGTTGTTGGCGTCGTGGAAGAAGGCGAGGATCTCATCGCCTTCGAGCTGGACATCGACGGTGATCTCCTGGCCCTCGCTCGTTAGCACGCCCTGGTCATTCTCACCGACGAAGGCGCGCTCATTGTCGACCGCTTCGACCGTGATCTCGCCCACCGCCACCACCTCGGCCCGGTAGCGGCCGTTGATGTCGGTCTGGACGAAGCGTGACGGGAAGCCGGCGAACGAGGTGTCGACGGTGACCGAAACGTTGGGTGGCGCCGGCGAGCCGTCAGGGTCGAAGACCTGCCCCACCACTGTCCCGGTGGGGGTCAGTACCAAGTCACGCTGGACGACTTCCTCGTGCACGGTCAGCTCGATATCGATCTCGCGCGCCAGCACGGTCGACAGCACACCGATCGCTTCGAGCTGGTAGGGGCTGCCATGGACCTTGACGTACTCGAAGCGGAAGCCCCCCGCGTCGTCGGTGAACCGCGTCCCCACCGGGCCGGCGCCCAACAGCTTCACTTGCATCCCGGCCACCGGGGTGGTGCCATTCGGCGCGAAGACCGTACCGTGAATGGTGCCGGCGGCCTCGAGGAAGACCGTAATCGCCAGGTCTTCACCGAGCAGCAGGCTCGACTCGACATGCCCGCTCAGGCTACCGATCGCCGAGGTGGCGTCGACTTGGAAGCCGCCGACCGGGAAGCTGTCGAAGCTGATCAGCCCGCTGGCGTCGGTGGTACCCCCGCGGGTGCCCTTGCAGGGACCGAGTCCGAGCAAGGACACTGAGGCGCCGGTCGCCAGCGCACCATCGGCGTGCCGCACCGTCACCGTGATCGCGCTCAGGCCGCGCATGAAGGCGTTCACCACTTCGACTTCGTCGGGCACATCGAGGCTGGCGGTGCGCTCGCCGGAGCCACAGTCGCCGTTGGCCGGATGTCCGACCTCGACGCTCCAGCCACCGAGCGGCAGATCGTCGAAGCGGAAGCTCCCCGCGCCGTCGGCCGCCGTCGACGGACCAGGGCTCCCGCCAGACAACGTCAGCACTCCGGCGTTGGGAACCACGGTGACACCATCGACCTCGAACACCGTGCCGGTGAGCGACGCGGTCTCGCCAACGATGATCACCACCGAGCGCAAGTCGCCGTCGAAGTCGAGTTCGCCATAGGCCAGGCCGGCCAGACCGTTGTCCGGATGCACCCCGCGGGCGAAGAAATCACCCACGAACACACCGTCGACGGTGAAGGCGCCATTGGTGTCGGTAGTGGTCGAGAAACCTTGCGGGAAGATACCGGTCGCAGTCACCGAAACCGCCGCGCCCGGCACCAGCTCGCCAATGACATTCTGGACCACGCCGGTCACCGTGCCCTTGCCCAGGAAGGCGATATCGGCCTCGATGACTTGTGAGGTCTCCTGCAGCACGGCACCGGCGCGGCCCCGCTCGTCACCCAACGCGGTATCGAGCAGGTAGGAACCCAGCGGCAGGAAGTCGATCAGGTATTCGCCCGATGGATCGGTGACCACCGAGTCGATCAAGACCGTATCGTTACCCTGGGCCGACTTCAGCGCTTCGACCACGGCACCGGCTCCGACCGATGTCAATGCGTCGCGCTCGAGGATGGTACCGGTCACCGTGCCCGAGGCATCCAGCACCACGTCCACCACCAGCGCGCCGCCGCTGCCGCCTACCATGCCGGTGGCGCGGCCGCGCAAACCGGTGAACGGGTCGACCGCATCGATCGTGAAGTCGCCCATCGGCAGCTCATCGTGCTGGTAAACACCGGTCAAATCGGCGTTGGTCGCGCGCAGCTCGTTGTCGGCTCGGATGGTCACCCGCGCGAAGGGCACCGGTTCACCATTGGGATCGAGAACCGTGCCCACGATGCGGCCGATGACCCGGTTCACGGTGATCGTGCCGACATCGGTCTGGCCGGCGATCACCGGCACCGTCGGCGGTGAGGTGCCGTCGTAGACCATGCCGCCCATGATCAAGCGCGCGAAGACCGCCAAGTCGCCTTGGTCGGCCGGCACGTTATCGAAGACGAACGAACCGTCGATATCGGTGGTCGCGGTCAAGGCCTCGAACAGCACCACCGACGCATTCACCAGCGCCAAGCCGGTGCTGTCCTGGACCCGGCCGACCACCTGGGTCACCGCATTGGGCACCAGCGGGTCGAGGCCGAGCTCGACCTCGAGCCCATCGAGGATGCCGTCGAGGTCGGTGTCGGGGTCATCGACCAGCGTCCCGAGCGCGATTTCGAGGCCATCGCGCAGGCCGTCCTTGTCGGTGTCCGGGTCCGCCGGCAGCGTGCCCAAGTCGAGCTCTTCGCGATCACTCAAGCCATCGGCGTCGGTGTCGGCGGCAAAGGGATCGGTACCATTGAGGAATTCGTCGACGTTCGAAAGGCTGTCGCCATCGGGATCTTCGAGCGCATCGAACGGGTCGCTGGGGTCGAAGCCCTTGGCGATCTCGTACTCGTCGGTCATGCCGTCGTCATCGGCATCATTGGGGATCGCGATATCGATCTCGACCGCGCCCACCACGCCCTCGTTGCGCGCGGTGATCAGCACCCGTCCACGCTGGTGCGCCTGGACCCCACCATCCTCGCTCACCGTCGCCGCGTGGGTGGCTGACGAGGTATAGGTGGTACCGGTTTCATCATCGCTCAAATCGATCAACGTGCCATCGGCGAGAATGCCGATCACCGTAACGTCCGCCACCTCGTTGACTGCTGTCAGGATCTCCGGCTCCGCGGTCAGTTGCAAGGCAACCGGAATCGGTGAAACATTGCCAAAGGCGATCGGCGGCACCAGCACCACATCGTTGGCGATCAGCATGAAGACTTCCGAGGCGCCGAAAGTCAGGCCACCGGTCCCGTCACAAGTAACGCGCACCCGTTGTGCGTCGCTGGCATTCTCGATCGGGATGTTGGCCAGGAAGAACGAGCCATCCGCGCTCACCTGCACCGAGCGGTTTTGGAGCTCGGCAATGCAGGTGTCGTTGAGTTGGGCTGCTGCTGGGGCAACTGAGAATGCCATCGCCGTCAGAAGCGCGAGAGCACCAACCGTCTTGGAGCCACGTCGTATCTTGAAGGTGTTGAACATTATCGCGCCCCCCCATGCGTAGCGTCGACCTGGCCGTCACTTCGGAGCCGATCGCCAGGGAAGTCTGGCAGGGGCGCAGCTCGCGCGGCGGCCAGCTTCAGTATGACCAGGCGCTTGATGGCGTTGTAAGTATGGACCGTGATGTCATAAGCGTCGAAAATCTTCTGGATAACATCCGGAATGTTCTCTGCCGCCGCCTCGGGAATCAAGTATCGAACGTTCTCCATGCCGACTTCCCCCGCCGCAACGTTGATCCAACGCAGCGCACTTGCTGCACCGGAACTGGCAAGTGCATTCCCGCTCTTTGCCTGAATCGCAAGGCTTCCGAGAAGAAAATCGATGTCCGTTCCGCCTACCAACTTGTCAAAGTATTGAATCTCGCCACCGAGTAAGCCCTTTAGAAAGATCGCCCCCTCGAGTTCATAGCGGAATCCGCGTACCATGTGCACCTGGAACGGCTTTGTCAGGCCTCCAAGATAGTTGACCAGCTTCTGTAGATTTCCTGCGGACGCAACTTCGCTCAGCTGGTTCAGGAGGAGAATCTCGTCGTAGTTGGATGTAATGATGTTTCGGTTGTTAACCGCCCGAGCAATCGACTGCGTGTCGAGTTTGTTCGCGCCCTGCACCAGGGTCTGGAGCGACTGGATGACACTCTCCAGTCGGGTGACCTCCTCGCTGGCCAGGCGTGTCAGGACGTCGTCGCTCATGCTCCGGAGCGACCGAACGACGTCTCCTCCGACGTCGGCGGTCGAGGCTCCGATCAGGTCGAGAACGCGCTTGTGCCCAGCCGGACTCTTGACAATCAGCAGCGATCCGCCGCCACCGCCGAGCTTCTTGCAGATGCGAAGCGCCGCCTCCCAAAGGTCTTCGTTCTTGATCACACGGTTCAAGCCTTGGAGCAGGATGTCGTCATCCACGAGCAGCGCTAGCATCGCCAACTCAGCCTCGTCCGGTAGTCTTCCCCTAGTGAACATGTAGCGCAATCGCTTGACGAGGACTTGCGCCAAATCGGACGTGCCGATGCGGACCACGATCGCTCTTACCGCTGCGATCGGAACATCCAGGACCGGCGTGAAGGTCGTCAGCAGGCCCAGACTCGAAAGCACGAACTCGGCGTAGTTCGGTTCCTTGTCGGTAAAAGCGATCATCCGCCACAGGTTCTTGACTATGGCGCCGATGTCACCAACGATCAGGACACCACCAACGATGTTGGCAACGGTACCAGCAGTGGATTGCGGATCCCCCCCAAAGAAGGACCGAATTACATCGGAGACCAGACCGTTCGACTCGCGATCGAGCAAGTACAAGACTGACGTACCCATCGGGCCGACCATCTTGGTCTGCTTGATCGCGTCCAGCTCTCCCGACCCAAGCGTCGTGGTGCTCGACGAGGGAGGGAATACCTCGATCTGCACAATCGCGGGCACCGCTTGATACTGCGGCACCGAGAGTCCCCTACTGCGTACCGTAATGCTTGCTTCGCCGTTTCCGTCGAGTTGAATAAACCCGGCAGCGTCGATCCCGGAAATACAGAAGAGATCAGGTGCCGTGCCCGGTTCGAAGAACCGCATGTCGTCTATATGCCCATCGAAGCCACCGCCCAACTCGATCGCCGCGGTACTGTCAATCAGGGTGCCACTGAAGGGAACGCTGGCCGTACCGCTGCTCAGCGTCAGACGAAGCTCTCCAGCCACGGCATCCACCAACACGAGATTCCAAACGTTCGCAATCGGCGCGGCGTCGCTGGTGACACTGAACATACCGCTCGATGTCTCGATCGTGGCCTCGACGCGACCGTCAGTAAGGGTCGCGATGCTCCAAGCACCGCTCTGCATCAACGGCACCGATGCAGAGGTCACAGCCGGGCGTAGCCACAGCGATACGCCGAAGGCGACGCCGAATGTGAAGTCGGGACCGTCGGAAATCGTCGCAGAGTCCGTCGGATCGAACCGGAGGGAAGCGCTTCCCGTATTGGCTTCCGCCGGATCGAGCGTTGCACCTGCAAGCGCCATGTCGTTGGCGCGGATCACGCCAGGGACGACACCGCCGGGGGCGCTCTCGAAGACGTAGGCCTCGATCGCGGCGGTACCGCCGGCGGTAATCGCAGCAGAGCCATTGGCGGGTCCGCGGACTTGAACCGGCGTCATCGCGAACACTGGAACGTCGTGGACCGAACCATCGACCCACGTCACCTGATCGAAGCCGTTGTCGGTCGCGTCCGCGACGAGAAAACGATGCTCCGGAATCAACACACCGGCCGTCGACGCGTCGAAGAGACCCGTCCAAGTGAAGATCTTGTCCCCAACCGTCGCCGTCACGACTACCGGACCGGTCGAGCCCTGATCGGTCGACAACGTGGTGGAAGCCTGTCCCGCTGTTAGCGCCGAAGAGACCGTGATGGTGCCGTTCGAGGTGCTCCAGAAGACCGGCGTGCCATCGCCACCGGTGGCCTCGACCGTGAGCATGGTGCTCTCGGCAGCGGTAACATCGAGGGTTTCGGTCGGCGCCGTGAGCTGGCCTTGGACACTCTGGATCGCGATGGTCGCGCTGCCGAAGGCACCGCCCGACGTCGCGATCACCGTCACATTCTCGGGCAGCGCCGGTGCGACGAACGTTCTCGTTACCACACCGCCGACCGTAAACGACGGCTCGTTTGAGAAGCCAACGATCGAGGTGTCGACCTCCCACGACACCGCGGTGTCGTCCTCGACGGGATTGCCGGCAACGTCGGTCACCGTAGCGGTGAGCTCAATCTCGGTGGTGTCATCGGCGACCGCGGACGACACGGAGCTGACCAGCGAAAGGTGAAGCGGCGGCCCTGGAACAACGCGAATCGGACCAGTATCGTGTCGCAGATTGGTCTCGATTTCTGGGTCCTCCGGCGCGGCCTCTTCCAGTTTGAACCGTTCCACCGCGCCTGAAACCGTGATCTCGGCTCCGGGCGTCGTGGGTGTCGAGAGTTCCACGACAACGATTCCCGACTCGGTAATCGACGTGCCGGTGGACAGGGTTCCCGGGCCTTCTTCGACCCGCCATGAGACCAAAGACCCGTCGGCGGACCACTTTGAGGTTGTCTTCAAAGTCGCGATAGAAGATGCCCATAAGAACCGAGACGGTCGGGTTGTCGGCGGGCGCTTCGTACTCTTCCTGGGGCGCGAGGAGGACTTCGAGGTCGATCACCGTCGCAAGGGACCTTGTCTTCGATCGGATCGCCGCTATCACTCTCGTAGGAGAGTGTCAGCACGACATCCTGCAGCGCGCTGCTCGATTTGAGGCCCTCGGCCCACAGCGTTTCGGGGACCTCGTCGTCAGCGTCGAGATCCCACTCCATCGGAAGCTCGACTTCGACCCCCTTCTCCTGGTCTTGCCAGATCTTGATCAAGTCGCCGCCGCTGGTGGCTTCGAGCTTCACCGTGCCGGTATCGAGAGCGTCATCCAGGGTCATACTCAGCATGACCAGATCGTCTTCGCCTTCGACCGTCTCCCAGTCGTAACGATCCTCTAAAACGTTGTCGTTGTCGTCGTCGTCGTTAACGACCAAGAACGCACCCGGCTCCTCTTCGTTGGGCTCCGGTTCGTCCTCTTCTGGCAGCATGTCGAGCTCGAGATCGAGCTCCATCACAGTGATCGTGATCGTATCGGTAGCGCTCGGATTGCTCTGGCACCCTTGGCAACTGACGTCGACCGCAACGGTGTACTCGCCCGGCTCGTCGTAGCTGTGGGTCGGGGTCGACTCCTCGCTCGTCTCACCATCACCGAAGTCCCATGCGTATTCCCTGTCGTCGCAGTTCGCCTCCGCCTCGGCGCGGAAGTCGACCTCCTGGTTGACCCCGACCACCACGTCCGTCGTGGCGCCGTCTTTGCCATTGGCCTCGACCGTGACGCTCGCGACTTCCTTTTCTTCGCAGATTCCGCCATTGCAGTTCTGGCAGTCGTCGCACTTGGGCTGCGGACCGCCGCCGCCCGGCGGACAAATCGTGCAGGCCGATGGGTTGCAGGCGCCGCCGGTCGGAGGTGGCGGCGGCGCACAGCCGTGCCAACCCGACTTGACCACTCCGAACCCTGGATTCGACACCAGGCGCTCGCCGTCCTCGCTGACGCTGGCGGTGCCCACCGGCACGAACTCCCCCACGTCATGGTCGAAGGAGAAGATGTCGACCACGGCGCCGGGCGGCATGCCGCTGTTGGGAATGGAGATCCGCGCTGGCGGATCGAAGCGAACACCCGGCGGTTGCACCGTCCAAGCGAGCATGAAATTCGACCCCATCGGCGCTTCCATTGGCACCTTGTCGCCGTGAACTTGGGTGATCGAAAGCAGGCCCTCGGTCGCGCCGTCGGGGAAGATCGTCGAGCCGGCGAAGACGGTCAGCTCGGCACCTGGCACGTCGGCCAGGTAGAGCGTCACATCCTCGTCACCACCGACCATGGAACCGGCAGCAGTATCGATCGGCAGCAGCCGGATGGCCTTGCCCAAGGTGTTGTCCCGGCCGCTGATGGTGGTGAGCTTGAACTCGAGATGCGGCCAGTCACCGGGCAGCGATGTCGTGCTGCCGTCGACCTCGAGATGAATCGTGCCGACCGGTGCATCAGCGATAGAGAAGCGTCCCTGGGCATCGGTCACGGCCCCGAGCGTGGTGTCTTCAATGCTGATTGTGACGCCCGGCACGGGGTCGTCCTGGTTGTCGAGCACCACGCCGCCAACCGCCGTGTCCGACTCCGGTCCGGGGACCAGGCCGCTGATGGTGAAGATCGCCGGCGACTCCGCCAGATCCTCGAAAAGCGCCTCGACCACGTTGTTGTTGGTCCCAGGCGCGGGACCGAGTCGGAAGGGCATGGCCGCCTTGCCCTCGGCATCGGTGAACGCCGTCGACGTCGGTTGGCCGCCGAAGTCGCCACCGCCGGTCACCGCCTCGAAGGTCACTTCGACCCCCGCCGCTGGATTGCCGAACGGATCGAAGACCTGGACCATCAGCGGATCCGGTGTCTCGGCACCGGCCACCGCGACCTGGGCGCCGAGTTGGCTGGCACCGAGAATACGAACGATGCGTTGGGGCGGCCCGGGATCGGCGGTGGCGCAGAACACCACTTGCCCCGGGATCCCCGGCGACGAGACGGTGACCTCGTGGTTGCCGGAACCTGAACGGGTACCCAGCGTAAAGCTCGCACGGGCAAAGCCGAGGTCGTCGGTCTGTACTTCGACGGTGCGCGCCTCGATCGGCGGGCTGGCGAGCAAACCGTCGCCGCGGCTGACCGTGAACACCACGCCGCGGCCGGGCAACGGCCGATCCAAGTAGTCCACCACCTGCACAATCAGCGGCTGCGCCACCGCCTCCCCAGCGAGGGCGCGCTGTGCGTTGCCGAGCATTTCGACAATTTTCTGCTCGGCGTCCGGCAGGAAGGTGACGTAGATCTCGCTCACACCGACGTTGCCGGCGGTGTCCGAGGCTTCGGCGCGGATGATGTTCTCCCCCGGTTGGAGCAAGAAATCTTCAACCGCAAAGGCCCGTTGCTCGACCGTGGTCACCACGCCGTTGACCGTCACCAGCGGTGGGGCCACGGCACTCGACGACGACGACGGGTCACTGACCTCGCCGGCGATCACGATCTGCGGCTCGCTGGTCACGAAGCCGTCGGGCGGGCTGACCAGCACCAACAGCGGTGCCTGGGTATCGCGGACCACCGCCACCGTGGCAACGCCCACGCCGCCAGCGGCCGAGCGCGCGACAGCAGTGACCGTGTTACCACCCTCGTGCAAGGGTACGCCTTCGGCAACAAACGTGCCGCCCGAAACGAGGGCCTCGACGTTGTTGATCGTGACCGTATCGGTGCCGTCGGCCACGGTGCCCGAAACGGTGATTTCGGCGTCGCGGGTCAGGAACCCGGAAGCCGGGTCGATGATCGCGATCGGCAGCTGGAGCTCGAGGTCGAACACAACGCTGGCGGTCGCAAGGTTGCCTTCGACGTCGCGGATTTGGGCGAACACGGAGTGCGGCCCAGCTGCCAGGGGCGGAATGCTGCAAGTCGCTTGGGCAGCGGTCGTCTGACACGACGCGGTAACGTCGAGGACGTCGGACAGGAGCAGAAGTGAAGCGGTATCGATTCCCGACGGGTCCGCGTAGCTGAGCTCGACGATCGGCGAGCCGGTACCCGCGACCGTGCCTGCCATCGGCGCGTCGATCGTGAGCGTGGGCGGTGTCTGGTCGAGTGCGTCGACGCCGAAAGAGATGCTCGTTGACGTCGCATTGCCGGCAAGGTCGACAATCTCGACCGTTAGGGTGTGGGCGCCGTCGATCAGGGGCCCTGCCGTGCACGAAGCGTTGGCCGGGCCGGAGGAGCAATCCATCGTGATATCGGTGGAGTTCAATACCACGCGCAGCGCTCCGAGATCGATCCCGGACCCGACATCGTCATAGGTCAAGGCGATCAGAACTGTCGGCGTGTCGACGACATCGCCAGCGACAGGCATGTCGATCGTCAAGCTCGGCGCGTCGGCGTCGAAGGTGACGTCGACGGTACGCGAGTCGGAGGCGAGATTCCCAGCGAGGTCGGCAATCTCCACCACCAGATCATGTAGGCCGGCCGCGACGATCGGAAAACACGACGCGCTCGTGGCGCCGATGTCGCAACCATTCGTTTCATCTTCACCGTCGACTCGAAACAGAAAGCTTGAAAAGTCCACACCGGTGTCGTCATCTGCCAACGTGATCTCCACGAAGATCGGCGGTTCCGGCTGTAGCACCACGCTGCCCACGGGTTCCGCGATCGTGATCGTCGGCGCAATGTCGTCGAGGTCCAAATCGAAGTCCCGGTCAGCGGTCGTCGTCAAGCCCACCTCATCGGTCATCTCGGCATGTATCTGGTGGTTGCCCTCAGCCAAGGTTGGCGGCTCGCACGTCGCCGACGCCAGGCCGATCGTGCAACCGGCCGAGAAATCGACGCCGTCGACAGAGACGACCAGGGTCGCCAGATCGAGCCCGGCATCGGCATCGAAGTAGGTAACGACGACTTCCGGCGTCT
Organism: Candidatus Multivoradales bacterium; assembly: GCA_965250305.1. Taxonomy (GTDB): domain Bacteria; phylum Acidobacteriota; class Thermoanaerobaculia; order Multivoradales; family J023; genus J023. Next base: position 414,156 of record CBDFNS010000022.1, read on the forward strand.
CGTCGTCGATCACCGGGCTCTGCTCGGGCTGGATGATGTTGAGCACCGGCGGCTCGGTGTCGAGCACAATCTCGAATGCCAACGTCGCGATCGCGACATTGCCCGCCAGATCGTGGACCTCGGCCTCCAGCACGCGGCTACCGGCCCCCAGCGGCGGTGGATCGCACGTCGCCTGGTTCGCTTCGATCGAACATGTCGCACCGATCTCGGCGGAACCGCTCCGCAGCCGCAAGGAATCGACATCGACGCCCGACTCCGCATCGGAGTAGACAATCGTAATCAGCGGTGTCAGGTCATTGAGCACCACCGGCGTACTCGGCGTCACGATCTCGAGCGTCGGCGGTGTGACATCACCACCCAGCACGACCTCGAACGCAAAGCTCGCCACCGCCGAGTTACCCGCCAAATCGCTAGCCGACGCGTCGACGGTATGCGAGCCCTCCGTCAACGACGGCGAGACACAGGTAGCTCCCGCGGCATCGACGACACAACTCGACGTGATGTCGGCGCCGTCGACGACGATCGCAACGCTGGCCTGATCGATGCCGGCTACAGCGTCGGCGTAGGTGACGGCGATCGGGGGCGTGGCTGTATTAACCGGGCTGCTGCTCGGCTCGGTGATCGCGAGCGTCGGTGGGTCGGTATCAAGGATCACCTCGAACGGATGATCGAGGCTCGACGCATTGCCGGCGAGGTCGCTGAGCTGGACGTTGACCGTGTGACCACCAGCGCCCAGCACCGGCGACGGACACGACGCCATCGAGGCATCGACCGTGCACGTGGCGGTGATGTCGGCGCCGTCGAGGGACACGATCAGTGTTGCAGTATCGACGCCGGAGTCGGCGTCGGTGTAGGTCACGACGATGGTCGGTGCGGTGTCGTTGAATACGATCGCCGACGGACTGGTTACGGCCAGTACCGGCCCGAAGATGTCGGAGCAAGTTTGGTTGACCAAATCGGGGTGCAGGAGGTTGCGCGCGTCTTCGCAATTCGTGGCTTGGGTGCTGTTGGCGGAACGGTCTTCCACCCAAACGCCGCGTGCATCGGCGACGCTCGAGCGCACCAGGTTGTTCGACACCAAGACCTGCTCGATGTCGAAGAGCTCGGGATCGAGCAGAACGCCAGTGGCGAAATCGATCGCTTGGTTGTGGGTGATCTGCGCCAACGCGACTTCGGCCGTCTGGGCCAGCACGCGAATACCGTCACCCGCCGGTACGCCACCGAGGCTGTGCAGTACGTTGGCGCGCACCAGCACGCGGCTGGCGTCGCGCAGCTGAATAGCCGTGCCGTCGGTGCCGATCCGGTTGCTCTCGACCGTTATCCCAGAGCCGCCCGCGACTTCCACGGCACCGGCGCCGATACGCTCGATCGTATTGCCCGCGACAGTGACGTCCGTCGCCTGATCGAGGGCGATCGCCGGCGCGCCGGCGCCGGATGCCTCGACGCTGTTGTCGAGCAGCACCAAGGAGGCCCCCCCGGTGACGCTGACGACGCCGCCGACGATCGTGTTGTTGGCGAAACGGACGTCATCGGTGCCGTCGAGCGAGACAGAGCAAGTCGCGCCCGTTCCCGCAAAGGAATTGCCTTTGACGAGGGTGTGACGCACCGGCAACGTGCCGGCTTCGAGGGCCAGCGCACAACCTCCCAGGTCCGCGAACGCGTTGTCGCGCAGGGAGACCTGCTCGACGCCGTCGCGCAGCACCAAGCCACGGCCGTCGACACCGGCGATGCGCGATTGCCGGAACGAGAGCTGCCGGACGCCGCCCGCAACGCCTTCGCCATCGACCACCACGGCATCGCCAGCAAACTCCTGGAGCGCCACGCCATCGATCGCGATCTGCTGCGCGCTGGTGATGCTCAACAAACGATTCTGGGTCCCCGACAAGGTGACGCCAGCGCGATTGCCAGCCACCGTCAGAGCACGCAAATCGATCGCCGACACCGCCTCGATGAGGATCAGCGACAAGTCGTCGCTGTAGCTGCCGGCGGCGAGGGTGACGACGCTGGCGCCCGGCCCTTCCCCACGGATGACGATGCGGGATCGGTCGAGCCCGTCGTCGGCGGTGAGGTAGAGCGCCGCGGGGGTCGCGGGCGCACCCATGCCGCCGGGTCGCACCGTCGGCGCCACCACGCAGGTTCCCGCCAGGGTGACGATGCCGCCACCGGCGGTGGCGGCGACGTCGACCGCCGCTTGAATGGCGGCGGTATCGTCGGTCACGCCGTCGCATACCGCGCCGTAGTCGGATACCGGGTAAACGCCAGCGGGCGTTTGCGCCGCCGCGCTGCCAACGCCGATGAGCGCCAACAAGGCCAACGCCAGGCGTCCCGAACGAGCGCGATTCACTGCCTTCGATACCGACATCCTCACGGTGTTCTCCACGGCCGTCATCCCCTTCGTCATCACAGCTCGACTCCGCGTTACTCGGCCGGCACGGCGACGAAAAGGTTATCGCGTGCTTCGTAGTTGCTGACCACCGAGCCCTTGCCGTTTGGTCCCGCGTTAACCACCACGCCCCGGGCGCCGGTGACCGTCGAGCGGATGACGTTCTCGGTGATCAACACCGTGTCGACATCGAACGTGCCCGTGGAATACGGCCCGAGGTTGACGCCGTGAACAAAGTCCTCGATTTGGTTGTTGGCGATCAACACGTTGTTGACCTCGGCTAGGGCCCAGAGATAGACGCCGTGGCTGGTTCCCTCACCGTTGATCGTCGAAATCGTATTGCCGACAATCGACAGCCGAGCGCCCTTGACCATCGAGATGCCGCCGTAGTCGCTGCGAATGCGATTGCCGATCATCGACACCTCGACATCGGTATTCGTGCCGCTCTTTGCAGGAATCGCAATGCCCCAGCTGCTCGACTCGATGGTGTTGTTGGCGACGATGATCGGCCCGACGCTGCCGAAGATCGAGATACCTCCGCCATCGTCGTGAACGATCCGATTGCGCGAAATCTCGGTGCGCCCCAACTGATACGCCGACATGCTGCCGAAGATCACGTTGTCGGCGATCACACTGTCGAAGATGTGGCCCCAAGAAAAGATCACCGCGGGATTGGTCGCCGTCTGCACAACGGTATTGCCGGTGAAGATCAAGCCACTGTTCGGGCCTGTGCCATTGAAGCGCACCCGCTCCCGCGTGTCGCCCTCGAAATGGTTGTCGCGTACCCGGACGTTCTTCCAATAAACCGAGAACGAAAGGTCGTAGTAGTCGTTGCTCTCGAACCGACACCCATCGATCGTTAGCTCCTCTACATAGGTCGGGCCGGAGCTGCTGCCTGTGACCGCCATACCATGGCCGGGAAAGTTTCGGACCGTGATGTCCGAGACCGTGATTCGCTGTGCGCTGGTCACGCTCACTCCGCCGGTATAGCGGCCTCCAGTGATGACGCTGCTATTGCCATCGAGCGTCAACGCACGGACCCCGCTCGACGTCGTACCAGAGAATTGCAGCACGGGATCGGAGCCGTAGGTGCCGGGCGCGCGGATCAGGACCGACGCCGGTCCGCGCCCCTCGAGGTAGACGTTGGCCATGCCGTTGACCTTGATTCGGCCACCGATCGCACACACAGCGGCGGGCATGGTGACCAAGCCACCGCCTGCCGAATCGGCTGCATCGACCGCCGCTTGGAAAGCGGCGGTGTCGTCGGTGGCGCCGTCACAGACCGCGCCGTAGGCCAGAACATCATGGGTGTCGGCGGACGCCATGCTCGGTGCCAAGGCCCATGGCATGACGATGGCTCCGATCATGACGGCTGTCGAGAGTGTCTTCTTCATCGTGTGCTTCTCTTCCGGTTGTTGCACGGAGGCATTCGGTGCCGCGAGCGCGTTTCGCGCGTCGCTTCGTGTGCTTTCAACTGATGACGCGCAAGGGAGGAAGCAATAGCGACACTCGACAACCAATTTCTTTCTAAGAACTTTTTGCAAAAAGAATCCCCTCCGTTCGGGAGGGGATCGTCGAACGCTTGGCTCCGCGATGCGATCCAGGGACCACACGCAGAACAACACGGGCGGCAGCCAGAAGCTGTCGCCCGTACTGCAAACCACTACCGAAGTGCTATTGCCAGAGGTTCTGTTTGCATTTGTTGTAGACCTTGTAATCGGCCTTGATCGGATTGCGGCCGTAGCAGTCCTTGACCAGGATGAGCGTCACCCAAGACTGCTTTCTTCATTTATGCTTCTCCTTTGAGTCTGCGGCTCCGGGAGTTCGGGCCGTCATCTCAAAGAGCGAGATCTCCCATCCATTTCACCTCATGCCAGGGCAACATAGCTGAGATTCATTTGAGTGAGCTGAACGCCTACACCGCCATCGCCCAGTACAGCGAAGGTGCTGAGCGCCCGGTCTGGTTGGGATTTGGTAAGCCGCTTCGGACGCTTACCGCTCGCCGCATCACCGAGGTGATTCCAGTGCTCGAGAGGGTCGAAGCTGCATGTCGTGACGGCGCATGGGCCGTGGGCTTCCTCACCTACGAAGCGAGCCCGGCCTTCGACGTACGCTACGTGACGCACCCCCCCACTGCGCTACCGGTGGCCGCCTGGGTCCTATTCGACCACGCTGTACCGCTCGACATCGAGCCCCAGCTCGACCTCGCCACGGCCCCGATCCTCGACTGGCAGCCACGCCAAACGTCGGCCCAATACCGCCAGTCGCTCGCAGCCATTCACCGCCATATCGAGGCTGGCGACACCTACCAAGTCAACTACACGTTCCCGCTCGAGTCGCGCTTCGAAGGCGACCCACTTTCCCTCTTTCTGGCACTGGCCCGTGCCCAGCATCCCGCTCACGCCGCCTACCTCGACCTCGGTCGCTTCGCCATCGCCTCCGTGTCGCCGGAACTCTTCTTCCGCCACGATTCCCAAGGGCGGCTGGTCACGCGACCGATGAAAGGCACAGCGCGTCGCGGTCGAACCATGACCGAGGACCAAGCCGCGATCAAAGATCTAGCGGCCTCCGAAAAACAGCGTGCCGAGAACCTGATGATCGTCGACATGATGCGCAACGACCTCGGGCGGATCGCGGTTCCGGGTTCGGTCGCGGTGCCCAGCCTGTTCGACGTCGAGACCTATCCAACCATCCATCAAATGACCTCGACGGTTACCGCGCGCAGTGAATCCTCCCTGGTCGATACCCTGGCCGCGCTGTTCCCTTGTGCCTCGATCACCGGCGCACCCAAGATCCGCACCATGGAGCTCATCCACACGCTGGAGCGCGAGCCTAGAGGCGTCTACACCGGCACCATGGGCGTTATCGCCCCCGGTGCGCGGGCGCGTCTCAACGTTGCGATCCGAACGGTCACCGTCGACCGCGCAACGGCGACCGCACGCTACGGCACCGGTGGTGGCATCGTTTGGGATTCCGATGCCGCCCGCGAGTATGACGAATGCCGCGCCAAGGCCCTCGTACTCACAGCAACACCGCCGACGTTCGCACTCCTCGAAACAATACTGTGGCGTCCAAGAACCGGCTATTTTCTTCTCGAGCGCCACCTCGATCGACTGACCGACAGCGCTCGCTACTTTCACCGTCCCTGTGATCGGGACGCAATTCGCCAGGCCCTCCTGGCGGAGGCTGCTGGGTTTCCTGCGCAGCGCCAGCGGGTACGACTAACGGTCGATCGAGCCGGTGGGCCCCGGATCGAGGCGACTTCCATGCCCTGTACGGGGCGAACCCACTGGCGTGTCAGGCTGGACAGCCATCCGATTGATGAACAGAATCCATTCTTGTTTCACAAAACCACACACCGCGCAATCTACGACGCGGCGAGCGCTCGTCACCCCGACGTCGATGAAGTTGTGCTGTGGAACATGCGCGGCGAGCTCACCGAAGCCTGTCGGGCCAACTTGGTTCTTCGCTTCGGCTCAAAGTGGCAAACGCCAGCGCGCCATTGCGGCCTCCTCGGCGGAACCTACCGGGCAGCATTGCTCGACCGGGGTCGCGTCCGGGAAGCGGTCTTGCCCGCATCGGCCCTTACCGAAGCCGACGCGGTATACCTTGTCAATGCGATTCGAGGCTGGATTCGCGTCAATGTCGTCACCTGTATGGTCTAGAATACACGCAGACTGCCCCTATCCGACGGAGCGCCTCTCCCCGTCCAATTCATCACTGCCTGGAGATCAACGCGATGAGCGCCTCCCGCACGTCGACCCTGCCCCGCTATGGGGTTCGAGCCTGGGAGCTTAACGATCTGCTCGAGACCCCCAGTGAGGAGGTCCTTTCTCGTGAGTTGGGCCGCTTGGACGCGGCGGTATCCGCATTCGCACGCGAGCGGGAAAGCTTGACTCCTGAGATGGATCCGCGGGCCCTGCTCGATCTGCTGCGCCAGTACGAACGGCTGGTCGAACAGATCGACATTCTCGACGGATACGCCAGCCTGTGGTTCAGCTCGGACACCCAGTCTTCAGCCGCGCTCTCGATGCGCAATCGCATGCAGCAGGTACTGACCGCGCATGGCAATCGCATTTTGTTTTTCGATCTGTGGTGGAAGGCTCTCGACGACGAGGCCGCCGACCGGTTGCTGCCGGACGGCGACCAGCAACCTGATTTCCGGCACTACCTGCTCAATCTACGACGCACCAGCCCCTACACGCTCGACGAGCGAACCGAGCAGGTCATCAATCTCAAAGACGCCAATGGCGCCTCGGCCGTCCTCACGCTCTATTCGATGCTCACCAATCGGCTCGAGTTCAAGGTCACCGAACGCGAGACCACCCAGGCCCTGACCACCCAGACCCTGACCGATGGCGAGGTGCGCAGCCTCTTCTTCTCGCCCGACGCCCCCACCCGCGAAGCGGCATACACCGAGTCGTTCCGGGTCTATGAGGATGAGTCCAAGGTTCTGGCACAGATCTACGCCAATCGGGTGCGGGATTGGCATACGGAGTACGTCGAGCTGCGCGGCTACAGCTCCCCCATCGCGGTCCGCAATGTGCACAACGACATCCCTGACGCAGCGGTCGAAACGTTGCTCACGGTTGCCCAAGCCAACGCCCCGATGTTCCAAGACTACTTCGCGCTGAAGTCACGGTGGTTGGGCATGGACCAGCTACGCCGCTACGACATTTACGCGCCACTCGCCAGCTCGGATCGCGAGATTCCTTTTGGTGACGCCGTGTCGACGGTGCTCGACACGTTTCGGCGATTCGACCCCACCGTTGGCGATTTGGCCGAACGCGTCTTCGCCGAGCGTCACGTGGACAGCGAGATTCGCAAAGGCAAGAAGGGCGGCGCCTTCTGCTCCACCATCCTCCCCCGCCTGACACCCTGGGTCATGGTCAACTACGCGGGTCGGGTCCGCGATGTCGCGACGCTCGCTCACGAGCTCGGTCACGCTGTTCACAGCATGCTCGCCAACCACCACTCTGTTTTCACCCAACATCCGAGCTTGCCGCTCGCCGAAACGGCATCGGTGTTCGCGGAAATGTTGATGACCGACCACTTGTTGAGCGGTGAGTCGGATCCCATGGCACGACGCGAGCTGCTGGCCTCCGCGGTGGACGATGTCTACGCCACGGTATTGCGCCAAGCGTATTTTGTGCGCTTCGAGCTGGCGGCCCACGAAGCGATTTTGAGCAACAGCTCAGCCGACGATTTGCATGACATCTACCTGGCAATGCTCCACGAGCAATTCGGCGATGCCATGGCGATCGATCCCTCCTTCCGTTTCGAATGGGTCAGCATTCCCCATCTTTATCAAACGCCGTTCTATTGCTACGCCTACAGCTTCGGACAGCTTTTGGTGTTGGCGCTCTACCGCCGCTACCAACAAGAAGGCGACGCGTTCAAGCCGGGCTACCTTCGACTGTTGGCCCATGGCGGTGCCGAGCGCCCGGTGACCATCCTCCAAGAGCTCGGAATCGACATTACTGACGCCGCATTCTGGCAGGGCGGCTTCGAAATCGTCCGTTCGATGATCGACGAGCTGAAGTCGATCGAGTTGTAGCAAGCTCTACCACGGCGCCGTGAGCCAAGATGACCAGCCGCTGCTTTCGGCGATCGAGACCCTGGCCCGCGAGGCGCGGCTGCGCCTTGTCTCGCCATCCGCTGAGCCACCTGCGCAACGCAGCGCCACCGAGCGCACCCTCAATCCGAGTAACCCAGCAAGCGCGCACGCCGCCAGTGGCGTCCAGCCCGCCACGACGAAGTGACTGCGCTGCGCGATCAGGTCGGGGTCACTCGAGAAGCTCGATAACGCTGGCCGTACGGGCACTACTGCGGCTGATGGCCGATGCAGCCCGAGCCAGCTGCCGAACACGCGAGATGTCGTCTCGCTCGGCGTGATCGGTCGCGCGCGTCAACAACTCAACTGCCAGCTGAAGCTCACGGATCATGCCATTGCGCAGGCGACGAACCTGTTCTTCGACCGACGCCGATGACATCGCCATGTTCTTAGCCCTCCCACCTTGGCGCTCGCAACAATAAACGCTTCATATAGCTCCCGATAATCTATGAGCCCGCCTCCAACATCATACTACGTCCCTGGCCGCAAGGGTTAAGATCGGGAAGCCTTTCATGGCAACCCAGTCACCATCGACACCGCCTTTCCCTCGAGCTACCCCGCGAGCCCAGCCTACCGGCACCTTACGCCGCAAGCGCCTTCGACACATGCCGCCAATCGCCTCAGACCGACGAAGAGAACAACTTCAATGAGGAGCAAGACATGCTACATCTTCGCCACCAGTGCCTTCCGATCATCCCCTTGACGCTCGGGGCTTGCCGCCCGTTCCGCCGCGTCATCACCACGGCACTGCTCGCGATCATCAGCCCGCTGGCTACTTGGGCCGAGCCAATGACAACCACGGCCGAGACAATCGTCCTGTTTGACCCGGATGCGCTCGAAACGCCCGAGAGCATCGTCTTCGACCGCAGCGACAAGGCCTACATCAGTCTCGCTTTCACGGGCGAAGTGCGCCGGGTCGCATCGGACGGAAGTACCTCCACACTTTCGTTCTTGCCCATCGGCGCGCCTTGCGCCGATCCGCGCTCCACCGTATTGCTCGGTTTAGCAATTGATCGACACGATCGTCTCTATGGCGCGGTCAATGCCTGCGACCCCTTGAACCAAGGCATCTGGAAGATCTCGACCTCTGATGGCACCATCGAGAAAATCGCCAGCCTCCCGGCCGACGTCGTAGGCAATGGAATCGATATTTTCCGCAATGAGATCTATATCGCCGATACATTTGGCGGACGTGTCTTTCGCGTCTCCCAGTTTGGCGGCACACCCGAGGTCTGGGCGGATGATCCGCTTCTGGCTCAAGACCTCAATGGCCTGGGTCCAGGCCCCAATGGTGTCCGCGTTTTCCAACGGGTGCTCTACGTGGCCAACTCATCGACCGCGCAAATCATCGCCATCCCCATCGGTCCGAATGGCACCGCAGGCACGCCCTCGGTCTACGTGGACCTGCCCAATGGCCAAGGGTGCGACGAGTTCGTGTTCGATGTCCGCGGTAGCTTGTACTGCACCACCGATCCGCTCAACACGGTCGTGCGGGTGAATCGCGACGGCAGCGGCGAAGTCCTCTTGACCGCCGCCGACTTACTCGACGGGCCCACGTCGGTGGCCTTTGGCCGACGCGGCCAGAATCGTAAGAACCTGTACATCACCAATGCGGCGTTCCCCTTCTTCACCCAAACATTCCGGCCCAGTCTGATGCGCCTTCGACTCGATGTAGCGGGCGCGCCGTGATCGGGTCGCCGACCTACAACGCTTATCTGGACTCTTAGAAAAACGGTCACGCGGCGCCGGGATCAAGGATTCCGGCGCCGCGAGTCCTCGAGAACGAAACGGACACCGCAGCGATCACTCGCTGGAACGTCGAGTACCCGGCGGACTGCTGATCCCAAAGGCCGAGGATCTTCGCCCCGGCTGCGGCAATCGGGTACGCTGGGACGCCATGACAGCGCCTAGGCCACAAAGACCGACATCGCGCACCCCATGGTCCTGGACGATCGGTGCTATCTGGGGCATTGACGTCAAGGTCCACGTGACCTTCGTCTTGATTCTCTTGTGGGTTGGATATCGCCACTGGCGAGCCGATGGCAGCCTGGCATCTACGGCGGCCGGCGTTTTCTTCTTGCTCCTCCTGTTCGCTTGCGTTCTCCTTCATGAGTTTGGTCACGCGCTGATGGCCCGCCGCTTCGGCATCGCGACCCGCGACATTATTCTCCTGCCGATCGGCGGTGTCGCGCGACTCGAACACATGCCCGAGAAACCTCGCCAGGAGCTATGGGTGGCGCTCGCAGGTCCCACTGTGAACTTGGCGATCGCGGCTGTGTTGTTCGCTTTGCTATCCGTAATGGGAGGTCTTCAGCCTTGGGACCGTTTGGGCATTGCAGATGGTCCCTTGTTGCAGCGCCTCATTCCGGTCAATCTCTTCATCATGGTGTTCAACCTGCTGCCAGCCTTCCCGATGGACGGCGGCCGTATTCTGCGTGCCCTCCTGGCCATGGTCATGGACTACCGCAAGGCAACGTCCTTGGCGACATCGATCGGCAGAGCGCTGGCAATGGGCCTCGGCTTGCTCGGCCTGGTCCACAGCCCCTTCCTGATTCTGATCGCGCTTTTTGTGTGGATCGGCGCCGGTCAGGAAGCCGGCATGGTGAACGCACGCCACACCTTGACAGGGGTGCCACTGCACCGTGCCCTGACCACCCGGCTCCATGTCTTGGCGCCCACGGATCGCTTGAGCACAGCCATTGAACTCACCCTCGCCACCCCCCAACACGACTTCCCAGTGGCGGAAGGGCAGACCTTGGTGGGACTCTTGACCCAGAACCGGCTCTTGGAAGCTCTGGCGGACGGCGGTGCGACCCAGACCGTTCAGCGCGTCATGAACACCTCGCTGGAACCCGCTCGAATCGACCAACCGACCAAAGACCTCTTCGAGCGCATGCGGGCGGAGGGCTTGAGAACGCTTCCGGTACTCCATGCCTCGGGGGAGCTCGCCGGTTTGCTCACCCTCGACAAGATTGCCGAGTTGATGCAGATCGACGCTGCCCTGGGCAACTGAGGCCGCCAAGGCGGAACGGGCCGCGACTTCACCACACGCGTGCGGCCCATCGCCGTTTCGGGCGAACCCGCTTCTCCTTCCCTTCGGCAGCAGACCGTGCGAGGCGGCGGCGAGCCTGTTAGAGTTGGGTTCCTTCAAAAAACCAGGGAGCAAACTAGACGTGCCCTATCCCGCACCCATTTCTGAGTCCGTTCACCGATTTTGGAATCAACGCCTCGCCCCTTACGCGCGGGCAGACAACCGGAAAGCCGTCTTCCAATTGACGACCACGGCGCTGCTGTTCGGGCTCAATTGGTTCCTGATGTTGCGCAGCCTCGAAGTTTCCTACTGGCTTACCCTGGCGTTGGCATTTCCAGCTGCGGGGTTGCTGACCCGCCTCTTCATTTTCCAGCACGACTGCGGCCACGGTTCCTTCTTTTCGTCACGCCGGGCCAACACCATGGTCGGACGCGCTATTGGCGTCTTGATGCTCACCCCATTCGCGTACTGGAAACGAGCCCATGCCATTCACCATGCCACGAGCGGCAACCTCGACCGCCGCGAAATCGGCGATGTCGACACGCTCACGGTGACCGAGTACCTCAACCTGTCTCGTTGGGGCCAGATCAAGTACCGGGTGTATCGGAACCCGATCACACTGCTGATCTTCGGGCCCGTGTATTTGTTCTTCCTCAAGCACCGACTACCGCTCGACGTTCCGCGCAAATGGAAGCGAGAATGGGCCGGTATTCTCTGGACCAACGTGTTCATCGCACTCATTGTTGCCGGCGCTTGGTGGCTGGTGGGTCTCGATCGGCTCTTGTTGGTACAACTACCGATCCTGCTGATCGCGACCTCGTCCGGTATTTGGCTGTTCTTCGTCCAGCACCAGTTCGAGGACACCTACTGGCGCCACCAACCCGAATGGGACTTCCACCTTGCCGGTATCGAAGGGAGTTCGTTCTACGACTTGCCCAAAGTCATGCACTGGTTCACTGGCAACATCGGCTTCCACCACATTCATCACTTGGCGAGCAAGATTCCCAACTACCACTTACCGAAATGCTTCCGAGAGGTCGCCGAGTTACACCATGTGACCCGACTGCGACTCATGGAGAGCTTCAAGTGCGCACACCTCGCCCTGTGGGACGAAGCAGAGCAACGATTGGTTAGCTTCGGCCACTTGCGCCGTCCACGCGCCAGCGCCTGATCTCGAACTAGAGGCCTCGCACCCTGGGCGAGGACACGTCGGGCTGTGGTTCGGCCTGTTTCGCGACCCACTCACGGATATGGGTTTCGAGCACGCCGAGCGGCAGGGCGCCACTGCCCAGGACCTGATCGTGGAAGGCGCGAATGTCAAAGCGTTCTCCCAGCTGCTGTTCAGCGTAAGCTCGTAGCTCCTTGAGCTTGAGCTCGCCAATCTTGTACGCCAATGCCTGCCCGGGCCAAACGATGTAGCGATCGACCTCGACCACGATGTCGTGCTCGGCCTTGCCCGTGTTGGCCTTGAAATAGTCAATCGCCTGCTGTCGACTCCAGCCCAGGTGGTGCATTCCGGTATCGACCACCAACCGAATCGCCCGCCACATCTCGTAGGTCAGCTGCCCGAACTTCGCGTAGGGGTCCTGGTAGAAACCCATCGTCTCGCCGAGGCTCTCCGAATACAAGCCCCAGCCCTCGACGTACGCCGTGTAGCCACCAAATCGCCGAAACCAAGGCTGCTCTTCGAGTTCCTGTCCGATGGCGATCTGCAGGTGGTGCCCGGGCACCGCCTCGTGCAACGTCAAAGCCTCCATTTCCCATTTGGGCCGACTTGTCAGATCGTAGGTATTGGCGAAGAAACTTCCCGGCCGGCCAGCCTCGAGCGAGCCCGGTTGGTAGTAGGCCGTGGTCTGCGACTTCTCGGCGTACGACGGCACCGGCACCACGCCATACGGCAGCCGCGGAAGGGTTCCAAAGAGCTTCACCAACTCAGCGTCGGCGCGCTTGGCAATGTCGCGGTAGGCCGCCAAGAGTTCCTCTGGGCGATCGAAGTAGAACTGCGGATCCGTTCGCAAGAAGTTGGTAAAGGCCGCGAAGTCCCCTTCGAACCCGCTCTCGGCAATCACCCGGTCCATCTCACCGCGAATGCGGGCAACTTCGGCAAGACCGATCTCATGGATCTCTTTCGGCGCGAGATCGGTTGTCGTCATCTGACGAACATTGTGGGCGTACCAGGCTTCACCATCCGGTAGGTCGTTCATGCCGATCGAGGTTCGTGCCGCCGGCAAGTAGGTCTCGGTCAGAAACGCATGAAGGCGCCGAAATGCTGGGGCGAGATTCTCTCGATAACATGTCGAGGCCGCGGCCACCAGGCGCTTCTGTTCTGCCTCTGGCACCGCCTCTGGCATTTCGGCAAATGAACGCAGCAGCGGACTCTCGAGCGGATCATCCGTCAGGATGTTGGCTACTTGATCGGGCACATCACGCAAGGTGACCCTTGGCGGGGTTACGCCGACTTGGATCCCCTTCTGCAACTTGACCAGATCGTTCTCGATCAGGATGGCCGCGCCACAGAGCCGGGAGAGAATCGCCTCGAAGTGCATCGTGTTGCGGGCCGGCATCATGGTCAACATCTGAGCGATGTTCTGCTGGACGCCGTTCATCTGGTTGATCGCCAGGTATTCATCCGGAAACTGAGAACCCGCAGCGCTGTCCAACATCTGCTGCTGCATCAAGTCGAAGTTGAGCCGATCTTCGCCGGCCAACTCGCTCCGCGGGATGCTGCGTAGGATCTCGAGCGCTTTCTCGTTCTCGTGATCGCGGCGCGCGTCGGCGGCAAGTGAGTTGTCCGTCCAACGCCCATGGTCCCCCGGCAAGCCGATCATGGTGGCAAACTCCGGATGCTCGAGAAGGGTGTACTCAAAGAAAAGGTCGATGAAGCTGGCAAGCCGCTCGCTCGCTCCTTCACCGGCTTGATTGGATGCCAGCTTCTCGCCACGGGCCAGGACATCAGCACGACGGGCTTCGACGTCAGCAGGTCCACCTTCAGCCACCACCGGAGTACCTCCGACGAGCAGCCAGACGACCAGTACGATCGACAAAAGAGAGAAGGATCGGTTCACGGTTAGTCTCCTCGGTTGGTTTGCGGAAGGAGCGAACTGGGCTTCGTGGCACGACACAGCGTGTTGACGCGGAGCCCCTGGCTTGTACGTACCGTACGACCTTGGGTTTCACGACCCCGCTCGGACCCCGGAAACAGATAGGATGGCGCGCGATGGAGGTATCTTATGGCGCTGCTCGGCGCACGTGACTTGACCCTCGCCTATGGCGCCGACGCTCCGCTGCTCGATAGCGTGGGTTTTCACGTCGAGCCTGGTGAACGCATTGCGTTGGTCGGCCGCAACGGCTGCGGAAAATCGACCTTGCTTACCATCCTGGCAGGTGAGCGCAAGCCCGACGCGGGTGAGGTGATCCTGTCGCCCGGCACCCGGGTCGCTCGTCTGGGTCAAGACGTGCCACGGGATCTCGAGGGGGATGTCTTCCAAGTGGTCGCAGCCGGCGTGGCCGCGCTCGGCGACCTTTTGGCGCGCTACCACCACGCCAGCCAGTCGCTCGACGACGATCGCGCATTGGCGCGATTCGAACGGCTGCAAGCCGAGCTCGAGGCAGCCAATGGTTGGGATCATGAACGGCGGGTCGAAACCGTTCTCTCCCGCCTCGACCTTCCCGCGGACGCCCCATTCGAGACCCTTTCCGGCGGGCTCAAGCGCCGGGTTCTGCTGGGCCGCGCCCTGGTCGCGGCACCGGACCTGCTGTTGCTGGACGAGCCCACCAACCACTTTGACATCCCGGCCATCGAATGGCTCGAAGAAACGCTTCTGACCGAAACGGCTACGGTGATCTTTGTCACCCATGACCGCGCGTTCCTCAAAAGGCTGGCGACGCGGATCTTCGACCTCGACCGCGGTCAGCTCCGCGATTGGCCTGGGGACTACCAGAAGTTCCTCGACGGGCGCCGACACCAGCGTGAGATCGAATCGACCCACAACGCCCGCTTCGACAAGAAGCTGGCCCAAGAGGAAAGCTGGATCCGGCAAGGCATCAAGGCCCGCCGCACGCGCAACGAAGGACGGGTTCGCGCGCTCGAACGCTTGCGGGAAGAACGCAAGGAACGCCGCGTCGCGACCGGTCAAGCCCGTCTGCGGGTCGACAAGGCGGGTCGCTCTGGCAAAATCGTTCTCGAAGCCGAGGACCTCGCGTTTCGCTACGACACCGATGGGCCCTTGATCGTGGACGGTCTCTCGACAACGATTCTTCGCGGCGACAAGATCGGCATCTTGGGTCCGAACGGCGTCGGCAAGACGACACTGATCAAACTGCTGCTGGGCGAGTGCCAGCCAACGAGCGGCACCGTTCGCCACGGCACGCGTCTCGAGGCCGCCTATTTCGACCAACATCGCGCGCATCTGGATCTCGAGGCCTCGGTCGCCGACAACGTCGCGAGTGGCAATGACATGATCGAAGTGGGCGGCACCAAACGTCACGTCATCAGCTACCTTCAGGACTTTCTCTTTCCCCCAGAACAAACCCGCAGCCCAGTCGCCACGCTCTCTGGAGGTGAACGCAACCGGCTTCTGTTGGCGCGTTTATTCACCCGTCCCTTCAACTTGCTGGTGATGGACGAGCCCACCAACGATCTCGATATCGAGACGCTGGAACTGCTGGAGTCGCTGCTCGTGGGAATCGACGGTACCCTACTGTTGGTCAGCCACGATCGTGCATTCCTCGACAACGTCGTCACCAGTACGTTGGCATTCGAAGGGCCTGGCGTCGTTGCGGAGTATCCAGGCGGCTACAGTGACTGGCTCGACCAACGGCCCGCCGTCAAGAAGCCATCCGCTTCGAAACCGAAGACCAAAGCGGCCCCGGCAACACCCCCGCCTCGGGCCCGCAAGCTGAACTACCGAGAGAAACAAGAACTCGAGGCCCTGCCGCTCAGCATCGAGGCCTTGGAATCGGAACAAAGCGAGCTTCACGCGACCCTGGCCGACCCGAGCCTCTACCGCGATGGCGGTGGTGAAGCTGTGGCGAAAGCCCGCCGACGTCTGAGCGCCGCCGAAGTCGAGCTCGAAACAGCGTACGCGCGCTGGACCGAGTTCGACTCGCGTACTTGAGCGCTTGGCCCCGGGAGATCCCTTTCGGTGGCAGCCCGGCCGACGTATACGAAATCGTGCGAACCTACCGACGCTGGCTCGAGGAAACGCAGCTACCCAAGCTCATGTTCCACGCCAGCCCAGGCGCGATCCCAAGCCCAAGGTCGCCGAAGACCTCAAGGCGAAGTTGCAGAACCTCGAGACCATCGACCTCGGCGAGGGGATCCACAATCTGCAGGAGGATCATCCCCACGCGACCGGAGAGGGCGTCGCCAACTGGTACCGGGAGCTCGGCGGCTGAACTCGGACACCCGCAGCCCCCTCGGCGTGTCGACCGGGCGGTGGGGCCCGAAGAAGCGTTCTCTAGGACGAGAATCGTGAGAACTGATACGCTAAGCTGTAGTCGTGCGGGAATCTACTGCAAGCGTCGAGTCCTCGATTACCGAGACGCCACAGAAGGTTGCCCGGCTCCTCGTAGGCCCTCCTCGACAACAGTGACCATGCGGGCACCGAGAGTAGTCCTGGCAGTAGCGCTGCTTACCGGCTGCGGCGGAGATCAGGTTGCGCCGCCCCGTCCGCAGGCTCTGGAAGGTGCCGTCGCAGGGGATTTCGACGTTGCTCCCTGCGTTCACGTGGCACGCGAGGTCGAGTACGTGGCCGAGTGCGGCACGCTGATGGTGCCGGAGAACCGGGATGACGAGAACTCGCGCCTGATCGCCTTGCCGATCAAGCGCATTCCTTCTTCGAGCACCACGCCGGCCGAGCCGGTCTTCTACCTTACCGGTGGGCCGGGTCAGTCGAATCTGGAGTACAGCCGGGTGGAGTGGTTTCACGACCATCACGACATTGTTCTGGTCGGCTATCGCGGCGTCGACGGAACGGTCTATCTGAGCTGTCCGGAAGTTACCGAGGCAATGGGTTCCGGGCAGCTGTTGAGCCGCGAAGGCATGGCGACTCAAGGCGAAGCCTATGCCGCATGTGCCGCGCGGTTGACCGACGAAGGAGTCGATCTTCTCGGCTACACGGTTCTGGAAGTCGTCGATGATGTCGAGGCCGCGCGCCAGGCCCTCGGCTACGAGCGCATCAATCTCGCAAGTGGCAGCTACGGCACGCGCCTGGCGCTGATTTACACCTGGCGCTATCCCGATCGAGTCCACCGCAACGCGATGGTAGCGGTCAATCCGCCGGGGCGTTTCTGGTGGGACGGAGCCATCCTCGAGCAGCAGATCCTGCGCTACTCGGCCCTCTGCGCCGAAGACGAGTACTGCTCTTCGCTTACGGACGATCTGGCCGCTTCGATCCAGACGGCGCTCGACAACATGCCTGAGCGTTGGTTGTTCTTCAGGGTCGATCGCGACACCGTGCTCTTCGGCACCTTCATGGGTCTCTACTCCACCGGCAGTGTGGCATCGACCTTCGATATCTGGCTCGCCGCCGCCGAGGGAGACTACAGCGGCATGGCACTCATCACCGGCGCCTTCATGATGATGATGCCGGCGGACTTCGCCTGGGGCGATAGCTCCGCCAAAGCGTTCAGCGCCGACTACGACTTCGACCCAGCGGCCGATTATGTCGCGGAGGTCACTCCCGGACCCTACCTTCTGGGCTCGCCGGGATCGTCGATGGGCTGGGCTGCGGCGGGTATCTGGCCGGTCAAAAAGATACCCGACGAGTACCGCTCGGCGCAGCCCTCGGCGGTCGAGACCTTGATGCTCAGCGGCACCCTGGACGTATCCACCCCGGCACAGAACGCCCGCGATCAATTGCTGCCGCTGCTCGAGAACGGCGAGCAGATCGTGCTTTCCGGGTTCGCCCATACCGGGGACCTCTACTATCTTCAGGAAGAAGCGACCCGGCATCTGCTGACGACGTTCTACGCCACCGGGGAGGTGGATGCGTCGCTCTACGAGCCCAACGAGGTCAACTTCGAGCCCAAATGGGGCTTCCCGCTGATCGCCAAGCTCATTTTGGCTGGCGCTGTGGTGGCGCTGGTCATCGCCGTACTTCTGCTTCGCTTTGTATTCAAGTTGGTGAGGCGGGCGCGCAGGCGGCGGCAGGCCTCCCGAAGAGACGGGGAACTGAAACAGGAGAGCTGATGCAAGTGAGGCGAGCACTTCTTTCTGGTCTTGCGGTTCTTTGCTGTCTCCTCAGGTAGGTGTGGGTAGATTTCCGCCTCTCCGCACGAACGCCCACGGATGTAGGATTGCCACCAGGATCGTCTCCACGCAGGCAGGAGCCCTGATCGACTCACCGTTTGATCGCGTGTTCCACTAACTCGAACTGCTCATCGGATTCGTCACGGGCGCCAGCGCCGGTGGCCCCAGATGTACTGTTCGGGGTTGGCCCGGATCGCTGCTTCGAGGTAGCCGTTCAGGATCTCGAGAATCGTTCGGACGTCACGCTTCTTGTCGCCGGTCTTGGGCTGTACGATCAACGGTGAGGTTTCGAGCACGAATCGCATGGGCCCGACCCGGCGGCAGGCCGCGAAGCACAGCGGCTTGCGCGTGACCAGGTGAAGCATGGCGGCGGTCGTATGGGTTGCCGCGTCACGACCAAAGAACGGCACCACCATGGCGCCCTTGTGCGCATGTTGGTCCGTGAGCAGGGCCAGAATCTCCCCCGCCTCGAGCACGCTGAGAAAACGCCGGGGATCGGCCGCGTACTTGGGGATCGGCCGAAACCGATAGCGTCCTTTTCGACGTTGAAGAAGGGCATCGACCCGTGGGTTGTTCATAGGTCGGGTGATCCCCGCGACGGGCTTGAAGCCGGACAGCCGATGAGCGGCAACTTCCCAGTTCCCAAAGTGCCCGGACGCCATGATCAACCCCTGCTCGGGGTCGTCGAGCACCGCTTGGACGTCAGGCGCGATCTCGAGCCGGCAGGCTTCGGCGGCGCGCTCGCTGTCCAAGCCGTCTTCGAACAACTGTGCGGATTTGAGTGACTCGATCACCACCACGCCGAAATGCTGGGCCGAACGTCGGCTCAGCGTCCGGGCACGCCCTGGATCGGTCTCGATGCCGCTTTGGATGATGTTGTCCACCGCCACCCGACGCCGACGCCCATCGACCGCCCACCATACCGAGGCCAAACCACGTGCCAATGAGCACGCGGCACCGGCTGGCAGTGCGTCGACCACCACCAAGAACGCCCGCAAGATCGCCAATTCAACGAGGTGGCGCAGCAGCCCTACCCTTCGCGCTGTTTCAAGAGCGCGGCAATCTCACCCACCGTTTGCAGGTCGATGACATCTTTCGCTTCGAGCTGGATCCCAAACTCTTGATCGACGTCATAGAGCAGATCAAGAATACTCAGAGAGTCAATGCCCAGGGCTTCAAACGTCGTTTCGGTTCCCACCGCATCCCAGTCTTGCTCTTCGACGGCGCCCTCACGCAAGATCGTGCGAAGTCGAGTCAAGATCGTGTCGTCACTCATGGCCTCTCCAGGTTCGTGGTCAAGCGAAACGACGCACGACCAGAACGCCGTTGCCGCCGCCAAAACCGAAGCTATTCTTCATCGCCAGCGGCGAGTCTATCGACCGCGGCTCGTGACCCACCAAGGAGACCTTGCAGGCCGGGTCCGGGTGGTCCAGGTTGAGATTAGGCGGCACCCTACCCGCTTCGACGCTGAGCAGGGTCACGATGGTCTCGAGGGCGCCCGAGGCGCCAAGGGTGTGTCCGAAATACGACTTGTTGGCGGAAACGGGAACCGCGTCGACCGCCGGGCCCAGAACGGTCCGAATCGATTCACTCTCACAGGCATCGTTGGCTTCGGTGGCGGTGCCGTGAGCATTAATGAACCCAAGTTCTTCCGGGGCAACCCCCGCTTCGTCCAGAGCCTTGCGCATGGCGACAGCTTGCCCAGCCGCACTCGGGCTGGTGCGATGTGCGGCATCTGATGATTCGCCGTAGCCAACGATCTCACCGCGGATGCGCGCACCGCGACGTTCGGCCTGCGCCAGCGACTCGATCACCAAGGCGCCGGCACCCTCACCCAGCACACAACCGTCGCGGTCGCGATCAAAGGGTCGGCAAGCGCGTTGCGGGTCCGGATTGGTTGATTGAACACCGAGGTTGTTCCACACACCGTAGAAAAAGGGATCGAAGAAACCTTCGGCACCACCGCACAAAACGGTGTCGGCGTAGCCATCGCGCACCCAACGATACGCAGTCCCAATGGCGTTGGTTGCCGAGGTGCAGGCCGACACCACCATGAAGTTGGCGCCGGTCAAGCGAAAGTGAAGTGACAAGCCCGATGAGATGGCGTTGTACATGCACTTGGGAACGGTGGTGGGTCGCAAACCACGGACTCCACGCTTGGCGAAGGCCGAAAACGCCGTATGGTGACTTTCTGCCGACCCGACCCCTGTTCCAAAGATCACGGCAACATCTTGGGGTTCGTACGGCGGCTCGGCCGCGACGACCCCCGCCTCTGCCAATGCGTCCGCGCCAGCAATCATGGCCAAATCGAGTGCGCGATCTTGAGGACGCCGCCCCATGGCCCGCAGTCGCGCCGCAACCGCCTCCGCGTCCACCTCGGCGCCGATGCTCACTCGATAGCCGGTCGTGTCGAGCATCGTCAGCGGGCCGATCCCACCGCGACCGGCAAGCAAGTTGGACCACACCGTCGCCTCGTCGAGGCCGATGGCGCTCGCCATGCCCATCCCGGTCACGACCACCCGTCGACGTTCCATGGTCATGCCCTCACCAAAATCTACAGGCATCGACTCATCATCCATGCATCCATAGACCACCATCCACGTGCAAGACCTGACCGGTCATGTACGACGATTCGTCGGAAAGCAAAAAGGCCACGACCTTAGCGACTTCTTCGGGGGTCCCCAAGCGGCCGACAGGAATGCCCAACTTACGCTGGTTGTCATCCGACAAGTCTTGGGTCATGTCGGTATCGATGAACCCAGGCGACACCGCATTGCAGCGGATGCCAAAACGGGCCGCTTCCAGGGCAAGGCTACGGGTGAGGCTGACCAACCCAGCCTTGGCGGCAGCGTAGTCCGCACCCATCATTCGTCCCGGTCCATGGGCCGCCAGCGACGCCATGTTCACGATACTGCCCCGACGCGCTCGACGCATCAGCCCGTAGGCTTCTTGGGCAGCACAGAACGTTGCCTCCAAGTTGAGCGCCTGGGTAGCGCGCCATTGCGCTAGGTCGAGGCCGCGAAAGGCCACCGGACGGCCACCGCCAGCGTTGTTGACCAGGCCGTCGAGTCGGCCACACTGGCTCGCCACATCGCGTACGAGTGATCGCGCCGCCTCGGGATCGAGTAAATCGCCAGCGAACGGAATCGCGCGCACCGGGTCCATCGCTTGGCAAACCGCGGAGACCTGGTCACGGTCACGTCCGTGCAGCGCCACGGTGGCACCACGCTCAATCAACGTATGCGCCACCGCGCGACCGATACCGCGTGTCGATCCGGTGACCAAGATTGTGTGATCAAAAAGGCTGGAGTTCATCGTCGGCGGGGGTGGTTCGTGGACCGGCGAACATACCACGCGCCACGCGCCGGTGGTTCAGCCTCAATCGAGCGGAGCGTCGTCGAACCCACTCTCGCCTAGAATGGCGTCTTCCGCCGGGCATTCGTCGAGGATCGCGATGGCCTCCGCCAGGGCTTCCGCCCCTGCCGGCTTCGTACGCTGCAACGTATCCACCGCGCGCGCGGCTGCCGTACACGCGCTAGCCTCATCTCCCTGATGCAGCCTGAGCCGGGCAAGATCGCGCTGTGACAATGCAGTATGCCAGTGGTCGTCACCCAGGACGCGCTGACGATTGTCGAGGGCTTGGGAAAGGTGCGTCTCGGCGTCACTCAAGCGACCGCGACTCAACTCGAGCCGGCCCAGACTCGAGAGAACGGTGGCCACCTCGGTGCTTGAAGATCCGAACAGTTCGCGACGGAGGGCCAACGCCTCTTGCAGAAGCGGTTCCGCTTCCTCGAGCCTTTCCATGCGCAAAAGCGTAACGGCAAGGCTTCGTAGGTTGGTAGCCAAGTTGCGGTGAGCCTCAGGATCGGATGGCGCGACCGTCACCGCCGCGCGGCGCAAAGCCAGGGTCTCACGGTAGATGGCTTCCGCTTCGACGAACTTCTTCTGGCCATGCAACCTCGATGCGAGGTTGTTCATTGGCTTGACCGAATTCAGGTCGTCACCCAGCCGCTGCCGCATTGCCAGACTCTCGCGCCATAGCGTACCGGCGGCTTCAGGATCGCCGGTTTGAAAATGCACGGCCCCGAGGTCACTGAGAGCCGAAGCCAGGTCGGCATGATCACCCTGGTGCGTCCGCCGCAGCAAGACGATTGATTCGGTCAAGAGCACGCTGGCCTGATCGAAGTCACCCAGCTTGCTGTACACCTCACCCAACCGAAGCAACAGGATCCCACGCGCCTCGGGGATCTGCGCCAGCCCTGACTCCAGCTTTTCCCGCCCCTGGTCCAACAGGTCGCGGACCGTTGGTTCTCGCCCACCCAACTGGTCCGGGGCCGCAGCCTGGAACAGCTCGATCAGAAACGACGAGACCTCCTGAGCGGAATCACGGGCATGCTCGGTGACATGCAATTGCCGGACGAGCGCGACCGTAAAGACCAGCACCAATCCAACCATCGTCGCCAAGCTGGTCAACCCGAGTCGGTGACGCCAGATGAATTTGGCAGCGCGATAACGAAGATCGCCCTGACGCGCCAGCACCGGAAGACCATCCAGGTGCCGTTTTAGATCAGACGCCATTTGTTCGACCGACGGATAGCGATCACGTGGGTCCTTGCGCAGGGCCTTGGCGAGAATCGCATCAATGTCGCCGGACAACCTTCGACGCAGTGTTCGTAAGTCACCATCGCGTACCCGACTGATCGAGGTCGGAGTCCGCTCTTCCACACCACCATTCCCAAGAGTGATTCGCTCGCTGCGACGGACGACCAGACTGGCGGGCAGCGGGTCCTCGTCACACACCGCCTTGATGACCCCCACGGGATCTCGGCTCTCGAGCCGACACGGCAGATGGCCGGTCAGGACCTGGTAAAGCACTACGCCGAGCGCATAGACATCGCTGGCAGTCCCGACCGGACCGTTGCGAAGCTGTTCGGGGCTCGCGTACCGTGGCGTCATGATTTGATGGTGCGTAGGGTCCCCCACGAGGGTTTGACCGTTCGAAACCGGGGTCAAGAGCTTGGCGATACCGAAGTCGAGTAGCTTCGGTGCTCCGGTCACGTCGACCAGGATGTTCCCCGGCTTGAGGTCGCGGTGGATGACGAGGTTTTGATGCGCCAGTGCCAAGGCCGAGCACACAGGAAGGAAAAGCGCCAGACGTTCGTGGGTGGTGAGCTTCCGCTCGTTGCAGTAGCGATCGATCGGGATCCCGTCGATCAGCTCCATGGCAAAGAATGGAGCCCCACTTTCGCTGGTCCCTCCGTCGAGCAAGCGGGCGATGTTGGGATGCTCCAGGCGCGCCAAGATTTGACGCTCATCCTCGAAACGACGGACCATCGACGGACTGGCGAGCCCAGACCGGACCAACTTCAACGCCACCTGCTGCTCAAAGCCCACTACACGCTCGGCCCGATAGACCGCGCCCATACCTCCTTCGCCCAGCAAGCTAACGAGGCGGTACGCACCAATCTGGCCACCGATCGCGTGCATGACCTCCGGATCGCCTGAGCTCAGCTCCCCGCCCGCAAAGCCGCTGGTGCCGTCGACCGTCAAGGCAATGATGGGCTCTTCGATAAAGCCGTCGAGCTCATCCTCGTGAGCGAGAAAGACCTCGACCTCTTGTTGGAGACCGACATCGCCTTCGCACACCTTCGACAGCCACTGCTCGCGGCCCGCCCGCGGCTGCTCGCGCGCGTCGGCCAAGATCGTCTTGATGCGCTGCCAACGTTCAGGCGTCATGAAATTCCTAACAATTCGTCGGTGTCAAGGGAACGCGTAGAATCGCCACCAATCGGACCATCATTGAATGGCTGCCTGCGGGCCTCCCCGTCACGACGGAGCCAATGCGCGCAAGAGCCACAGCCGCGCCGTATGCCACTCACGCTTGACGGTCATCGGCGAGACCTCGAGAGCACGAGCCGTCTCGTCGATGGTCAGGCCACCGAAATAGCGAAGCTCGACCACCCGCGCCTGCCGTGGATCCAGCTCAGCAAGCGTGGTGAGCGCTTCATCCAGCGCCACCAAGTCAATGTCGACGGCACGGATTGCGGGACCCCAAAGGGTATGGATGTCGAGGGCCTCGTCGAACAGGAAGTGCCCGGAACCGTGGTCCTTCTTGACCGCCTTCTTGCGCCGGGCATGGTCCACCAGAATCCGACGCATAATTTCCGCCATTGCACCGAAGAACTGGGTTCGGTTGGCCCATTGGACCCGCCGCTTTCCCGCCAGGCGTAGGTAGACCTCGTTAACCAATGCCGTTGGTTCGAGGGTGTGATTCGAGCGCTCGCGAACAAAGTAGCCCCTGGCCATCCGCCGCAGATCGCCCAAAACGAGCGGCAGCAGTTTCTCCAAAGCATCGGCGTCGCCCGCGCTCCACGCGTCGAGCAAGCCGGTGACCTCCTTGTTGGGTGCCATTGGTTCGATCTTACCAGCTTGGTTTCAACCCATTCAGCTCCCAACCCAAGGGCGATTCACTAACCCGCGGGTTAGTGATGTCCACTTCGAAGCCTTGCCTCGGCAGCACCTCCCACGACCCATCACGGGCTCCGCGAAGAGACGCTAAACCTATTTTTGTCAACACTTAAACAACATCTCGACACCAATCCATCTCCTTCACCCGCCCTTCAACAACCCCTGGCACCATTCGTGCCTTAAGGGTTACTCGTACAGATCGCGACCAACCGCCGGCGGACTCGGTCACTTCCCTCTCTTGAATCCCTCGACGGCAGGCCCTGGGGCCTGCCCTAGGAGACGACCATGTCCGCAAATACGTACCCGACCGCCATTCTCCGCATTCTCATCGTCCTCTTCGCGACGTTCACCCTGAACACCTCCATCCTCGACGCGGCCCAGCAACACCACGCCCCCACGCCCTGCAGTTCAGAAGTACCGCTCCTGCCCGGCGACACCTGGCGCGACCCTGGCACTTCGGATGGCGTCGCCTGCTTCTCGCTTGATCTCGACGCGACGGACCTCCGCTCCGCTGACGTCTTGATCGTCGAGCTCTCCCTCCCCGCCGATGCACCCCGTGCCCACGTCACGGCGACCAGCGCCGAATCGAAATCCGTCGCACTCCTTCAGACCGCAACGACCCTGGTCCTCGACGCCACGCCGGGCCGATACCAGATCCGGGTCGCCATCGACGACCCCGAGTTGCCCCTCGCTCCATTCCGTCTCAATATCGACCTGACGTCGGTCTTGACCAAAGACGAAAACGACGCAGAACTCGAAATCGAACCCGACCCACTCGTGGCATGCGGTGGCCCACGAACCAAAGACGAAAACGACGCAGAACTCGAAATCGAACCCGACCCACTCGCGGCACCGAACGGGACGATCTCATCCAACTTGGCCTCAGCCACAATCTGGCTCGACCAGCTCCAAGGAATTGCCGACGCCGACGATCAAGGCGACACCTTCCTCCGCGCTACATCCCTGCCCGTTGGTCAGTCCATCGAAGGCGCGATCACCAACAACTGGGGCGACGACGATGATGTCATTCGCTTTGACGTCACGACCGTGGGGCCCGTAGGCATCCAGCTAGAGAGTGCTTCTACACTCGGTTTCGAGCTGTTCGACGCCCATGGCCAGCGCCTCGACTGGGTAACCGGCGTCGACGAGATTCGTTTGGTACGGGCCCTGGTGCCGGGTCGGTACTTTGTACGGATCTCGGGAGGTGACGTTGGTGTAGCGACCTACACCTTGGGGCTCTCGCCTCGAAATCGGCGCGAGGTCCGCCAGGTCGCCAGATAGATTTCCCCTCTCGCTCCCATCGATTCCCAGAGCCGGCCTGTTTTTCCGACAGGCCGGCTCGAAGCTTGTTTACGGGACGGCTCAACTTCTCTGTTGTTCGGACTTCGGCCGCCTGGAGTGGGCCTTGGTCGCGAGTTGCGGTCCCGGAGATCGCGGGACACGTCGATTCCGACCTGAACGGGGTCCATGAGAAGCCTCCTTGCGCTTGGTAAACTGACCCCGGGTCCCCCGACCCTGCACTTGATCGCCGGTCGACCTTGCAACGCAGGCTCACGGCCACTGGCCACGGCCTCGGATACTCCTCGACCTAGCGACGAGGGCGGGGGACCGATCTCCGGACAGGCTCGCGGTTTCGCGGCCTCAGGGACAAACACGGCCTCCCCGGGGTCCCTCTACCGCCGCGGCCGGATGGCCGGGGCGGTGCGGCTTCGCTTCCTGCTTTGGTCGTCCCTCTAGACGTAGGCCGGTAGGCGTTCCATCCAACGGATACCAAGCTCCAACGCGAAGCCGCACCGAGCGTACAAGGGACGACCCAGCGGTAGACGGTGATTTCAATCACCGTACGGGTTCGTGCCCGCCGCCCGGCGATAAATCGCCGGGCTGTGAGTGCGCCCGCCTCCGCGGGCTGAAGAGCAGCAGCGGGTTCCCAGCCGGCGAAGGCCGGCGCACTCATAGCGCGGGCATTCATGCCCGCGTGATCCCTGCGATGTGCCACGCCTTGGGTCAGTCGCGGCACCGCCGCCGAGCCGGCGAATCGCATGTGGAGCAACTTGGTGCTCTGGGTGAAGCTCGAGATCAGCCCCCGGGCCGCCAGAGCCGGGGCTTACGGCCCGGGCTAGGATCTGCCGCCCCTCCGGGGCTAGAGCCGCCTCGAACCTGTCGTGAAACGCGGGAATTCAGCGAGATATCACGCCGGTTACTTCTAGTCCCGGAGGGACTACCATGATTAGGCGGTGACTTCAGTCACCGAGCGCCCTTCATCGCTGAAGGCAATGTCCTTCAGGCCAGCGCTTGCAGCAACCACAAACGTGCCGTGTGCCATTCCCGCTTGACCGTCCGCGTCGAGATGCCGAGTTCCTCGGCGATCTCGACGTTGGTCAAACCACCGAAGT
This sequence comes from Candidatus Multivoradales bacterium, assembly GCA_965250305.1. Lineage (GTDB taxonomy): Bacteria > Acidobacteriota > Thermoanaerobaculia > Multivoradales > J023 > J023. Next base: position 441,297 of record CBDFNS010000022.1, read on the forward strand.
AACGCAACTCGACGATCCGCGCCTGGCGCGGATCGAGCGTGGCAAGTTCTTCCAGGGTTCGGTCGAGGTCGAGAATGTCGACATTTCTCACGCCCACCGCGGGTGTTCGGAAATGGCAAGAAACGGGACGATCGAACGCCTCACCAAAAGCGACATGGGTCGCGTCGGCGCCACGCTTCATCGCCCCCCGGTCCCGCGCATGGTTGACCAAGAGTCGCCGCATGATGGTCGCCACGTAGGCAAAGAAGTGACGCCGGTCTTGCCATTTCGCTTTGGGTTGGCCGATCAAACGCAGGTAGGCTTCGTTGACCAACGCGGTGGGCTGCAAGGTATGCCCGCATGCTTGCCGGTTCATGTAGGACCGTGCCAAACGACGTAGGTCGCCGATTAGAAGCGGTGTCAAGCGCTCCATCGCGCCATCGTCACCACCACACCAAGCGTCAAGGAGTTGAGTGACGTCGTGGCGACTGACCGCGGCCGAATTCCCACCCGACGATATTCCTGGGACAGCGTTCAGCATCGTCTCCGTTCCCTCGCGATCGACGCCAGCTTTGAACCGGAACGGCCGATCATCAGATCTAAGTTTGTCGTGTGAAGGGAGACGCGCAAAACACCGACAAATCGGACCACTCCTCCGCCTCATATGCCTCATATCCATCTTGAAGAAAAGGCGGAATGGAATTGCCACCGAAACCACCAGAACGCCTATTGCGCACGCTCCCCGGCCAAAACACATCGACCGTAGCGCGATTCGCATCGCCCAGGCCAGAGCTAAACGTGAGCTCGTCCTGGCTCAAATACGTCGATTGACCCGTTGGTCTCTTGTTGGGCAATCCGCCCTTCTGGGTCAGACTCACGATCGAGCCGACGCCGTCGCGGTTCAATTCGGGATTCGGGTCTTGATCGCGGATAGCGGACGTGTCGCTCACATCGATGAATTGGTTGCCACCGAGGTTCCGCCACAGGTCGTTGGGCGGATTGTCGGGGTGAAACGGAATCAAGCACGGCACGTGGTCAAGCTGGCTTGCCGAGATGCGTGATTGCTGCGCCCATCAGGTCAGGGGTGGCCTGGTACCGGCGCCCCACTTGTCGGCGGCTCTCCGATCGAGCCGCTGAGCCGCTTTGCCGCGAGCAGTATCGGTGGCCCCGATCACACCACGAACAGATGTAGACCGCAGCCCGGCACCGATCGCAGACGAAACGGCGGCAATCGGGACGAGGAATCGACTCGGGATTAACTTCGAGGGGCATCTTGGCAAGTGACGCGCAAGACGCGGCCGAAGCGGACCAAGAAAATTCAATCCCTACGATTCGAGCCGCTCTTTCAGCCCAAGCCGACGAATCATGCGATGCAGCGAGTTGATATGCACGCCAAGCAGTTCGGCCGTCGTTCCATAGTCTCGGCCGGCCTTACGGTAGGCCTCGAGAATCAGCTTTTGCTTGAAATCGTGAAGTGCTACTTGGAAGCTGCTCGGGATATCGGTACTACCCTCGACCACTTCGTCAGGGAGATCCTCGGGACACACGACTTCACTCTCACCGAGTACCAAGGCGCGTTCGAGAACATTACCGAGCTCACGGATGTTGCCGGGCCACTCATAGGCCAAGAGGCACCGTCGCGTCGCGGGCGACAACGCAACCCCACGTCGGCCGAGTTGGCGACCGTGGAGTGCCAGGAAGTGACTCGCGAGCAGCGGGATATCGTCACGACGCTGACGCAACGGCGGGATCTCGAGCGTGATGACCTTGAGGCGATAGTAAAGATCATCTCGAAAACCACCGTCTCGGATCGCCGCTTCGAGGTCGCGATTGGTGGCCGCAACAATTCGGACATCGGCGGCCATGGCGCGCGAACCACCGACCCGAAAGAACTGCCGTTCTTGCAATACCCGCAGCAGCTTGGCTTGAAGACTTGGTGGAATCTCCCCCACTTCGTCGAGAAACAACGTTCCGCCTGCCGCCGCTTCCAGCTTGCCGATGGCGCGCCCGGCAGCGCCGGTAAAAGCGCCTTTCTCGTGGCCGAAGAGCTCGCTTTCGAACAGCGTTTCGGAGAGCGTGGCGCAGTTGATCGCAACGAAAGGCCCTTCGGCCCGGCCGCTCGCCCGGTGGATCGCCTGCGCCGCCAGCTCCTTGCCCGTGCCACTCTCGCCGCGGACCAGAATGGTGGTCTCCGCCCGCGCCGCGCGATCGATCAACGCAAACAGACGTTGCATGGGCGGACTTTCACCCACCATCTCGTGCGCCAACTGGTCGGCGCGCAGCCGCCGGTTTTCTCGCTGTAGCCACCGCAGATGGAGCGCGTTCTGAAACGCCAGCGACGCCACCCCGGCGAGGGCACCGAGCAATTCGAGATGCCGTTCGTCGAACAGGGTCGGCAACGGGGCATTGCAGTAGACGGCCCCCAGCACGTCGTCCTCAGAACCCAAGAGGGGCACTGCAAGGACGCAACCGTCCGCGAGGGCGATCGGGTCCGAGCCATCGGGTACCGAGAGCAATCCTGTCTTGCCTTCGAGGACGGGCCCCAGCATTTCCGCGGTGGGTGGAAACCGAGCCTCGCTGGGACTCCGGGCGTCACTGTCTCGTGCGTTACCGTCTCCAGCGTCCACGGTCCAAACCGCGGCTGGTGTCAAGACCTGCGAGCCCGCCTCGCAAAGCATCACTGCGGAACGAGTTGCGGGGATGGAGTCACCAACAGCTTCGAGCAGCCGTTTGGCGAGCTTGCCGAGATCGAGCGGCCCCTGGAGCCTGGTCGCCGCACGGAGCAGAACATGTAGATCGCGCGCAATGCGCGCTTGCCCAGGAAGCGCCGCTTCCACCCGCGCGCGGTCGAGGTAGAGCATCTCAGTAGGCTTGCGCGCAATAGTGCTCCCGGCCGAAAAAGGATGCCCGCGACCCGATGCATCGGCGCCGGAGTCGAGGTCGTCCCCCGATTCGTCGAGCATAAGCAGCAAGACCGAGCCGCCGATCGTCACCAAATCGCTGTGCACCAATCGCTTCTCGCGAACCGGTCGGCTGTTGACAAAGACCCCATGGCGGCTGCCGAGATCGACTACGGTAAACGTGCCGTCGGTACCGCGAACGATTTCGCAATGCCGGCGGGAGACCTCGATACCCGCCAGTTGCAGGTCGTTGTCGGCCTGCCGTCCGATGCTGAGCCGGTGGTTGCTCAGGGCAATCGTCTGACCCTCCCGCGGGCCACTGATAGCGACCAAGCGTGGCTTCATCGAATCAACCGCACCTGGACATCGACGTCAATACGAGCCCACGCCCGATCTGCTGTCAGCACCGGACGGCCCAGCGTCTGGGCGAGAGACAGACAAGCTCGATCTCCGAGGGACAGACCCAGGGCACGCGTGGCGGGGCGCAAGAGACCCGACTCATAGGCCTGGGCGGCGTCGAACGGTCGCGTCTCGAGGGCAAGCATGGCCAAAACAGCCTGAATCGCCTTGCCCTTCATGCCCCGTTCAGCCAACTTGGCGACGGTCTCGGACGCGTTGACCGCCGACCATGCAGCTTTGGGCAACGCCGCCGTCACGATGTCGGCACCCGGCTCAGCTTGCAGGAGGGCGAGAACCGCCGAGGCATCGAGGACCATCGGCTCGACCCGATCACTCATCGTAGGCAGATGCCCGCCGCTCGGCGATCAGCTCCTCGGCAAGGCTGGTGGTCGCAGCGACGTACCGGCCCACCAAGGCCTGCGCGCGACGTACCGCCTCGCGTGCCGTGAGGATACGCAACTCGTCACCATCGAGAACGACGAGCACCTCATCGCCGGCTTCGAGGCCGAGGGCCCTGCGAAACTCCGCCGGGATCACCAACCTTCCGGCTTCACCAAGCTTGGCTTTGGCTTCGATCACATCAATCACCTCGAAGGCCAGCCTGACAGAAGAACCCATCTCTGACAAGTATCTGAGATACTGTCAGATATTGACGCTCTGCCAGAACCACCGCGACCAGAAATGAACCTTTGGTGTTCTCGCGCGTTCTCTTGGTAGAGGATCACCCAACGTATAACCGAGAGACCATCAGCGGCACCGCGATCTGCGGCAATGGAGAGCCTGACATGAGCACACTACTGCGCGATGCACGCACGGCCATCAGAGGCTTGATCAACAACCTGGGTTTCACAGTGGTCGCGGTGGCGACGCTCGCTCTGGGTATCGGTGCCACAACCTCGATCTACACGGTCGTGAAGCACGTCTTGCTGGAGCCTCTGCCGTATCCTGAACCTGGGCGCCTGGTGGTGATCCAAGAGAAGAATCCCGAAGCCGGTTTTCCGCGCTTCTCCATCTCACCGCTCAATTTTCGCGACTATCGGGCGATGAGTACTTCCTTCAGCTCGATGGCGGCACGCTCCGGCACCAGCTTGGCCCTGGCTGGCGACGCGGGTAGCACGCCGCGGTTGGTCGCAGGCCGGCAAGTGACCGCCGACTTCCTGAAAGTTCTGGGCGTGCCGCCAGCGCTCGGCCGCGACTTCGTTGCTGCAGACGATCTTCCGGGAGCATCGCGGGTGATCATCCTCGGCGATGCGCTGTGGCAGGAGTTGGGGGCCAATCCGGACATCATCGGCGCCGACTTGCGTATCGAGGGTGAGCCTACGACCGTGATCGGCGTGCTACCGGACCACTTCCCGCCGGCGACCGAAGCGCTGGTGCCGCTGGCACACGACTACGCGGAATCGAACCGCGGCGCCCATTGGCTTCTTGCTCTCGGCCGCCTGAAACCGGGAATCACGGTGGCGCAGGCACGTACCGAGCTGGAGACCATCGCGGCCCAGCTCGAGGAAACCTACCCGGCATCGAACCAAGGGTGGGGTGCCATCGTCGACCCGCTCCATGCGCGCACGGTGGAGGACATCCGTGTGGCGCTATGGATGTTGATGGGGGCGGTCGCACTGGTGTTGCTGATCGCGTGCGCCAATGTCGCCAACCTGACATTGGCGCGAGTCGCCGTGCGCGAGCGCGAAATGGCGCTGCGCAGCGCGCTCGGTGCTGGCCGCGGTCAGTTGGTGCGGCAACTGTTGATCGAAAGCCTGGTGCTTTCGATGGTGGCGGGCGGTTTGGGGCTGGCCCTGGCGACCCGCGGCACGGTTTGGCTGGTATCACTCGCCGCCGACGACATCCCCCGTTCTGAGGCGATCGGCGTCGATAGTGGCGTGCTGTTGTTCGCGCTAGTCGCGACCCTCGGTACCGCCTTGCTATTCGGGCTGGTACCGGGCGCTCCAAGCGTCGAAGACCAATCTCGCGGGGACGCTCAAAGAGGGTGGACGCGGCCAGGCCGGCTCGCCGCACGGTGCGCGCCTGCGAACCGGCTTGGTGCTCGCCGAAGTGGCGCTGGCGCTGGTCATTCTGGTGGGCGCGGGCCTCTTAATCCGCAGCTTCACACAGCTCCTTTCGGTCGAGCCCGGGTTCGATCCCAACTCCAGTCTGGACAGCCGGGCTGAGCCTGCCGGACACCGCGTACGGTGAAGAGGAGCAGCGCATCGCCTTCTTTCGCCGGTTGCTCGACGAGGCAGCCGCGCTACCCGGCGTCGAGCACGCCAGCACCGTCATGCCGATGCCGCTCTCCGGCGGCGACTGGGTGAACACCGCGTACCTCGAAAGCGAGCCGATTCCCGAACCGAACCAAGAGCACCACGTCAACATCCGTTTCATCGGCCCTGACTACTTCTCGACGCTCGACATTCCCGTACATCAGGGTCGCCCACTTACTACCGAAGACAATGCCGACGGCCAGCCGGCGATCGTGGTCAACACCAGCGCCGCCAACCGATTCTGGCCAGACCAGAGCCCCGGTCGGACAGCGCATCTCGTTCGGCCGGCCCGATGCCGACGACGTCCGCTGGTATACGGTGGTAGGCGTGGCGGGCAACGTTCACCATTCGGCACTCGAGAACGCCATCGAGCCGGCCTTCTATCGTTCTGTCCTTCAGGACGCACCGTCCTTTGTCACCATCGTGCTGCGCGGGTCCGGCGATACCACCACTTTGGTCGGTCCTCTGCGCGATCTGGTACACCGCCTCGACCCGAACCTGGCGCTCCGCCGCGAACAGTCGGCAGCTACGCTGGTCGCCGATTCGGTCGCCGAGCCCCGCTTCAACGCCACTCTGCTCGGGGTGTTCGCCGGTTTAGCGCTCACCTTGGCGGCAATCGGTGTCTTTGGCGTTGTCTCTTACGCGGTGAGCCTGCGCCGACGCGAATTCGGTGTTCGCATCGCGCTCGGTGCCCGCGGCGACGAGATCATTTCGTTGGTGTTGCGCCAAGGCATGCGGCCGGTACTCGCTGGCGTCGCACTCGGGGTGGTGCGGCGCTCGCCGCCACGCGGTTGCTCGCCAGCCTGGTCTACGGTATCCGCACCACCGATCCGGCGACCTACATCGTGGTTGGCGGTACCCTCACCGCGGTCGCCATTGCCGCCTGTCTGGTACCCGCTTGGCGCGCAACTCGCGTCGATCCCATCCTGGTGCTGCGCGACGAGTAACGGACGATCGCGCGTCCGGGGTAACAACTTCGCCTCCGCTGTACGAGTCGTTTCGGTTGTTCTGCGGGGGTCGTTGAAGTTTCAGATCAACCATTCGAGAAGTCCGCCCAGGACCGCGCCCATCGCGACCAGGCGAATCGAGCTCAGGCGAAACGCAAAAACACCCGTGATGGCCAACGCGGCGATCAGCTGGGGCGGCCAGGTGGTCAAGGTCTCGGCACCGAGACGAATCACCACCGCCAGCATCAGCGCGACCGCTGCAACGTTGACCGCGTCCAGGAAGCTCGCCATCCAAGCTGAACGACGTAGTCGTGGAATCAGCGGATTGAGCATCAGAACGAAAGCAAACGACGGAAGAAAGATCCGGCCGTCGCGACCACGGCTCCCGGCACGCCCGCGATCAGATAGCCAATGAACGTCGCGGACGCCAGAACGGGCCCCGGTGTGAGCTGTCCCATGGCAATGGCGTCCATGAGCTGACCCTGACTGAGCCAGCCACGCTCGTCGACCAAACCGCCTTCGAGGAAGGCCACAAGGACGTACCCGCTGCCATAGAGCACCGCGCCTACCTTGAGAAAGAAAAGCCCGAGTGCGCTCAGCGACACCCCGGCCGTCGCGCTCGCCGTTCCTATCGCGAGCGCCAAGACACTCGGCTCGGGCGGGTCCAGAAGCAGGGCGCCGCTTGCGGCAGCCTGGTCTGGCCCCGCAGTAAGCCGTAGCCAGATCATGCCGAGGACACCACCGGCGATCAAGGCTGGTACCTCGCGAACACCGAGCAAGACCGCCGCACCAACAGCGACCCCGATCACCGCCAGCCGATAGCTGGAACCGCCTTGCGTCCGAGTTTCCAGACCGCGCCCAGGATGATGGCCAGCACCGTCGGCTGAATGCCCGCCAGCAGCGGCGCAACGGCCGGCACCGACCCATAGCGGACGTAGACCCAAGCGAGAATGCCGGTAAGCAAAGCCGCGGTCCGATAAACGACGCGCCTGCGACCAACAAGCCGCGGGTGCCGGCCCGCTCGTAGCCCACGTGAAGAACCATCTCGGTGGAGTTCGGTCCCGGTATCAGATTGGTCACGCTGACCAAATCGAGAAAGTGCTCACGCGTTAGCCACCGGCGTCGGCTGACCACTTCCTGCTCGAGCATCGCAATATGGGCCGCTGGCCCCCCGAAGGCGACGAATCCGAGCTTGACGAAAAGCCACGCCAGGGCCACAACGTGTCGAAACGCGGGTCCAAGGGTGACCCAACTTCTCGTGCTGTCACCTCACTTCCCCCTACAACTCACGGATCCTTACGGTCCTTACAAAGGGTCGAGACACAATTCGTCTTCAAGCGTTTCAAAATAGACCCAGGGCACGGCCTGTGTAGCGCCGTCTTATGAGCGCTTACGGCTGGAGCCGCAACCGTTCCCAAGCAGCCCCATGCCGGTCATAGCGTAGGCGCCGATGAAAACGGTCTTTCCGACCATGCCAGAACTCAATCCAACTGGTCGTTAATCGGTACGCCTCCCAGTGTGCAGGACGCTGAATCGGTTCCTCCGAAACCAAGATCGTCTCGACGGCCATGCGCAAGCTGGCTTCGTCATCAAGCCGCGCACTCTGGTGTGAAACCGTTGCCACCGCTTGCGCCGACCGCGGCCGGGCCGCGAAGATGGCGTCCGACTCCGTGTCCTCTAGGCGAACAACCACCCCACCAAAGCTCACCTGCTGAACGGTCTCACGCCAAAACAGCAAGCCGGCCGCACGTCCGGTCGCGGTGAGGTCCCGCCCCTTCTTGCTCTCGCCGCTGGTTGAAAAGACCAAGCCACGATGGTCGACCCTTGAGAAGCACAACGCGGCTCGACGGCAAGCCCTCGGCGTCAACCGTCGAGAGAGCCATGGCATCCGGTTCCGCAACTCCCACCGCCCGCGCTTGCTCCAACCAGTCTTCGAGCAAAATCGTAGGATCTTCCGGTGCCCGGCCCAAAGTCCGAAGTCACCAGCGCATCGTTTCCTTCTAGGGTCATGCCGCGT
>CBDFNS010000023.1:0-580052 GCA_965250305.1 Candidatus Multivoradales bacterium
TTGGACAGCTCGTACGCAAATGCCTTCAGGATCTGATCGACGATGATCACCAATGACGCGATGATGGTCATCATGACGATGATGCGAATGCTGCTCGGCACGTGATGTCGAATGAGGCTCACCGAGGCGTTGGACAGTATGAGCACGGCGGTGACGGCGGCACACATCAGCAAGGCAGGCGCGAGCGAGGTCGTCACCGCCAGCGCCGAGCAGATACCGAGGATCTGCAGGGTGATGGGGTTATCGTCCAAGAGCGGATCGAGGACGATCTTCTTTTCTTCTCTGTTCACGATGAGCCGATCTGCTTCCGCATGCTGTCCAGGAACGGGCCGAATCCCTGCTCGCCGAGCCAGAAGTGCAACATGTTCGTCACACCGTTACTGGTTAGCGTCGCGCCCGCCAACCCGTCGACTTCGTAGGCCGCGGCGTCGCCGGTAGCCATGGAGGCGGCCTTCGCGACTCGCAGCACCGGGGTTCCCGAGGAATCGAACACACGCCGCCCACGCCACTTCGAATACCACGCCGGATTGTCCACCTCCGCACCGAGTCCGGCTGTCTCGCCATGCTCGTAGAACTTGAGCCCAACGACGGTGTTGAGATCGGGCTCGAGGGCGATGAAGCCGTAGAGCGTCGACCAGAGGCCATAGCCATGGATCGGCAGAATGATCTGTTCGATTGCTTCGCCGTCCTTGACGAGATAGACGGTGGCGTATCGCGCCCGGCGGCCTATTCCCGCGACGTCCTGATTTCTCGGGAGAGCGGTGCTCAGGGCCGGATCACGTGCTGCGCGCCGTTGATCGAAACTACTTGCATCGACATCGTCGGTGAAATCTCCGGATTCAAGGTCCACGGCGCGTGCTTCGATTCTCGAGAAGTGCATCGGCGATATCGGTGTCCTCTTCGAGCAGGCCGGCGGCCGCAAGAATGTTGCGCTGGCGATCGACGGATGCGTTCTCGAGTCTGCAGGGGCCGCAGCATGACGGCGGATACCGACACGAGCATCGAACACACGAGACTGAGCGCGAGCGCTACTATGAGCGTCTTCCTCGTGCTGTCGTTGGGCAGGGCGAGGATGCCGGTCACCCATCCGCCGAAAGAGTCCGCTCATGCGCTCCTCCCCCCGGCTCCGCCTCATCCGGGCGCCTGACATTGACGCGGACCACCGCGTAGTCGATGAGCGGCGCGCAGAGATTCGCGAACAGGATCGCGAGCATGATGCCCTCGGGGAACATGCCGGGTTGGCTACCCGGATCAGGACCGTCATGAATCCGATGAGGATCCCGAAGATCCAGCGCCCGCGAATCGGTCATGCAGGCCGTGACCGGATCCGTCGCCATGAAGACCATGCCGAAGGCGAAGCCGCCCAGAACCAGGTGCCAGTACCAGGGCATGGCAAACATCGGGATTTGTGTCGCTGCCGATGCCAGGTTGAAGATCAGCGACGTCGCCACCATGCCGAGGAACACGCCGGCGATGATGCGCCAGGAGGCTATCTGTGTGTAGATGAGAAAAACCGCGCCTAACAGGCAGGCGAGCGCGGAGGTCGCGCCGATGGATCCCTGGATGACACCGAAGAAGTGCATCCATCCAGGTGATATCGGCCCCGGTGATCGCCGGGACGCCGCCGGAGGCTCCGAGCGACAGTGCCGTCGCGCCGCTGAAACCGTCCACCGCCGTCCACACGGTGTCGCCGGACATCTGTGCCGGGTAGGCGAAGAACAGAAATGCTCTGCCGGCGAGCGCGGGGTTGAGAAAGTTCTTCCCGGTTCCGCCAAATACCTCCTTGGCGATGACCACACCGAATGTGATGCCGAGAGCCACCTGCCATAGGGGAATGGTGGCCGGAAGAATGAGCGCGTAGAGCAACGATGTGACGAAGAACCCTTCGTTCACCTCATGATTACGCACCGCCGCGAACAGGATCTCCCAGAAGATCCCCACGGCAAAGGTTACGGCGTAGATCGGTATGAAGTACGCGCAGCCATGCAGGAAGTTGTCCCAGATACTTGCCGGGTCGTTACCCACACCGAGCCAGCCGAGCACGACGCCGCGCCAACCTTGTGTCCCTTGCACGTCCAGCGTCGCCCATGGCGGTATTGGCTTGAAAGCCCGTGTTCCAGAGTCCCACGAGAATCGCGGGGAGGGCGGCCACCAACACGAAAACCATGACCCGCTTCAGGTCGATGCCGTCGCGCAGGTGAGGGGCGCTTCGAGTCACGTCGCCCGGCCGTGTAGAGAAATGTGTCGACGGCCTCGTAGACGGCGTAGAAGCGATGATAGGGGCCACCCTTGGCGAAGTATGGGTGAACCTTGTCGAGTATTCGCCGCAGCTTGCGCATCAGCCTTCCCGCTCGATCTGCTCGAGATTCTCTCTGAGCGCCGGGCCGTAGTCGTACTTGCTCGGGCACACGAAGGAGCAGAGCGCGAGATCCTTCCTCGTCGAGCTCGAGGCAACCCAGGGCCTGGGCCGAATCCGTATCGCGCACCAACAGCGCGCGCAGCAGTTGTGTGGGGAGAACGTCCAGGGGCATCACGCGCTCGTAGGTACCAATGGGCACCATCGCCCGGGGGCTGCCATTCTGGGAGGTGGTGAGATTGAACCGCTTCGCGCCGCGCCTGAGGCTCGACAGGTACACATTGGTGGCGGAGAATTTATTCGACGCCGGGTGATAACCAGCCGAAGAGCTGCCGCTCACGGGCTTCGCGCAATACGCTCAGCTGATTGTGATAGCGGCCGAGGAAGCATGCCCAGCCGGCCGCCCGGCGGCCGTTGAACACGGAACCGGAGAGCCACCCGGCATTCTTCGCGGATCAACTCGTCGCGGACCAAGTTCCTCGGTGTTGGCGCCGAGGCGTGATGCGCAGCAACCGAGGGCGCAGCACGGCGGGTCCCGCCAGGGACACGATTCGTTCGACCCAGAGCTCGCCGCTGACGAACAGCCTGCCCACCGCGATGATGTCCTGATAGCCTACGTGCCAGACGCTGCGCGTTTGCGCTGACGGGTTCGAGAAAATGAATGTGGGTGCCGACGAGCCCTGCCGGATGTGGTCCGTCGAACTCCGCGACGACCACGCGGTCCTGCTCCGGCAGGGGGATCCTGCGGCCGTGGGCCTTACACACGTAGATCGCTCCCGTCGAAAAGCTTCGAGAGGATCGTCAGGCCGTCGCAGAACGCCTGGCTGTATCCCTCGAGTACGACACTCGGATCGGCAGCCAGGGGATTGCTGTCCATCGCCGTAACGAAGATGGCGCTGGGCACGGCTTCCGGCGACGGCACCTTGGAGTAGGGCCGAGTGCGAAAAGCCGTCCACAGCCCGGATTCCACCAGGGTCTCCCGCACTTGCGCGTCGTTCAGTCCCGCGAGCTCTTCGCGATCGCGCCGACCGAATCTTTCCTGCTCGATGTCCTCATCGTCGGCAAGGCGGATCACCACCGACTGCAGAGTCCGCCTCGCCCCCCTGTTGATGGCCTCGACGACACCGCTGCCCGGAGACGTGAAGTTGACGCCCGGGTTCTTCCTGTCGGTAAAGAGGGTCTGGCCGAGCTTGACGCGGATCGCCTTCCCGGACGTGCATGGGTCGGCTTGCTGCCCAGGTAGTCCGGCCCCAGCAGCGCGACGCTGCCGAGCGCGGCGCCGGCATGGATCGATTGCTCGGGTACGCCGGTGATTGGGAGCTCAAGGCCCTTTCTTGTCCTTATCAGCATAAACCAGAGGCGTGCAGGGTTGAATCTCAGAAGCCGGACAAAGCTAACCATGAGACCCGGGAGGTACCATTGATTTTGATCAAGATCAACTGTCGCCTGCGCCCGCCGGAATAGAGTGCTATCAGAACTCATTTAACAAAGTCTGGCAATGGAGTCGGGGATATGTCTATCACGTGCAAAGTCGCGCGAGTGACCTCCCACGCCTCGGCAAGTTCAACCTGCCCAGGAGTCTCATTCGGTCCGTCGCTGCCGCCGTCACTTTCTCAGCGGCCCTGGCGGCAGGCATCACCGTCGGTCCGCGTACTCGGCCGCACCGGCGGACTGGTCCAAGGTTCCGGTGAAGACGATCAAGCTCTTTTACCCGGGACAATCACCAGCTACGAGTGGCTGCACAGCAAGGACCACAAGCGAGCCGACAGAAAGACCGCCGAGGGCGACAGTTGTATTTCCTGTCACGAGGGCGAGGAGCAGGAGATCGGCGAGCTGATCGTTTCCGGCGGGCGGCCTCGAGCCGATGCCCGTCAAAGGGAAGCAGCCCACCATCGATCTGTCTCTACAGATCGCCTACGACGACAGCAACGCCTACGTGCGTGCCCAGTGGAAAACCCTCAACGCCTTTCCGGGGGAAGCGCATCCATTCAACCGCTACAATGGCAAAGAATGGAAGCACTATGGCTATCCCAAGCTCGACAAAGGTAGTGCAGGACGGAAAGCAGCCCGGGATCTATGAAGATCGCTTCTCGATGCTCATAGACGACGGCACGGTCCCGAACTTCGACGTGCATGGATGCTGGATCAGCTGCCACGACGGCCAACGAGACATGCAGAACAAGGCCGGTAAGAGCGAGGTCAAAGCCCATGCCTTGCTCCGGTGACAGCGGCCTCAAGAAGAAGGACGTGCGCAAGTACCTGCCGTCGACCCGCACCGATGGCCAACTGGGCGAGTACCAAGACCCGTGCCGACATCGACAAGATCAAGGCGGAGGGCGGCTTTCTCGATCTCATGCAGTGGCGGCGGTCACCGCTCGAATCCCGTCGGAATGGCAGACGACTTCTACGTTCTCGAATATCGTCTGGGAGACGCCGGGAAGGGCCCGTTCAGCAAGAACTGGGACAAGAAGGCCAAGCAGCCGAAGTACATGTACGATGCGGCCAAGAATGGCGGAAACGCGACGCGCGAGGAGAAAATCCGCAGTATGCCGACCGCTTTGACATTCGAAGAGAATGCCGTCCCCTTCGATGCGAGCGTCAAATGGAAGGAAGGTGATCTGATCCCCGCCTACTACACCAGCCGGAAAAAGGCCAAGGGATCGGCGGCCGACAACAGCGATGCCAAGGGCACGTGGAAAGACGGCACCTGGACCGTGGTGTGGAGACGCCCGCTCAATCTCGTCCAATGCGGACGACAAGGCGCTCAAGGCCGGTGGCGTATATACCTTTGGCTTCGCGGTTCACGATGACAACATCACGACCCGCGGCCATCATGTGTACTGGCCGATGACGGTCGGGTTCGGCGCCAAGGCGGACATCGAAGCCACCAAGGTGCCCTAGCGGGCAGCCGGGCCGGCACACATGAGGATCAGCCGTACAGTGCTGCTCTCCGGTATTGCGGGCGCCGTCATCGCGGTGGTGGCGGTGCTCGCAAACGAGCAAATCGACCGGTACACGTCCACCGATGCGTTCTGCGGAACCTCCTGCCACTCCATGAAGGCACACGTCGCCGACGACCCGGTCTACGTGGAGTCGGCGCATCGCACCGCCACGAGTGGCGTGCGCGCGGGCTGCGCGGATTGCCATATCCCCCACGGAATCGTGCCGGCTACCTGGGCGCACGTGAAAGGCGGCGTCAAGGACATCATCTCGGAAACCCCCTGGTTGCTGGGCCTGCTGGCGCTGGCGCTGGCCGTGGCCAAAGCGGCCGCGGCGCGCGCCGCGGGCATCACCGGGCGGCAGTTGTTGATCGTAGCGCCGCTCGAGGCATTGGTGTCGTTGCGCCTGCTGCTCGGTTTTCGGGTCTGGGCTTTGCCGCCGTACCGCGAGGAGGGCTACCTCCTGGCCTTGGTCGCTTGGATGATGCTGCCGTGGTGTTTTCTGTTGATCTCGATGCCAGTCTCCGATGGTGACGGCGATCGCGACGGTGTGCGCCGCCGGTCGTGGGTCCAGTGTGCGCCGCTGGCTGCGGGGTTGGCTACTGTCGCTGGTTTGGTGTTGGCGATTCGGTGGCGGCGGCATGCGCGGCGGTGTTTGGATTCTCGTGCACGTGATCGTGGCGCTGGTGGTCGTGGCGCGCCACACTGGCCTCATCGTCCGCGGCGTGCACTGGCTCGATGCCCGGCTCGAGAGCCCACGCAGTCCGCGCGCAGTGTTGGGGGCCTGGGTTGTGCTCGCCTTCCTGCCGGGGGTGATACGGGCGGGGCTGCTGCTCCTCGGTTTCAGGGAGAGCATCCAGATCGGCCAGCGGTTCGCCTTGACGCTGGTCCATGTGCCTTTCGGGTTGCTGGTCGAGGCGCTGTACTTGCTGTGGTTGTGGCGGCGGCAACGTGGTCGCGGTCACCTGCTGGTGGTGGATCTGCTGCCGGCGCTGGCGATTGTTCTCGGCACCTGGGTGCTGCCGGCAATGCTCGTCAGCGACCTGGGCCTGGCCTTGCTCAATGTGCCGGTCTTCTTGATCGCGCTGGTGACGCTGGTGGTCGGGGTGACATTGCGCGGCCGTGAAGATGGATTCTACGGCGGCTCATACGGGCGCCAGCGTGCGGTCGTCGCCTTGCCGGTGGCGGCACTGGTGGCCTATTTGCTATTCGCCGCTTTCCCGATCGGCGCCCGTGCGCTGCTGGCGGTGATCCCCGAGCAGGCCACGGTGCGTTTGGAGTCCGAACGCAACTACTTGCGGCTGCTCGATCGCGCGTATCCCAAAACGGCTCGAAGAGGTGGCGCGGCGCGGCAGCGAAGAGCTGGCCGTGATGTCGGCGGTCATGCGCAGCTACACCTCCGGACCGATCGCCGGGCGCGGGTATCTGGCATCCGAGATCAGCCCCGCACATTCGGGCCACGGCCTTGCGTGAGCATGTGCCGGCGGTATTCGTCGCTGGCGAATGGGGCCTGCTCGGCGCGGGTGGCCTGATGCTGCTCTATATGATGTTCGCGGCGGCCGGGCCGCGGCTCGCGCCCGGTGGGGTCGACGACGAGCAGCTCGAGCCCGGAGCGGCCTCCGGGTTGTTGGTGATCACCGGCTGGCTGGCGGCGCTGACCTTGGCGGTGCCCAGTGTGTACATGGTGCTCGCCAACTACCGCTTGACGTTGTTCACCGGCAAGAATGCCTATCTCCTGGGCCTCGACTCGACGGCGGATGTGCTCGAGTCCTTGGCGCTGGTTCTGGTCGCCGCGCTCGGGGCCGCCATGCTGGACAACCCAGCGGAGGGCACGCCATGAGGAGTCGTGGGTGGGGTTGGGTCTTGGTCACGGTGATCCTCGGCGGGCTGCTGGCGTGGCGCAGCACGTATGGCGCCCGTGAGCTGCGCTACTACGCGCCGGACGAATACGTCGAACGCGCCGACGCTTTTATTCGCGCGAGCTATCTGGTGGCCGATTGTAGGGGTCCTGAGCCACAGCTCGTGCCGCGTTTAGAAGAGGCGTCGCCACGCGATCAGAGCTGGTACCGCGACAGCTACTTGGCGCGGGACGTCGCGCGCTTCAACGCAGACCCTTCCGGCTTCGGCTGGGCCTTCGCGGTGGATGCCGACTGTCGGTTGCGGGGTGTCAACCCAGTGGTGCACGCTGTCGAGTTGCCGTTTCATCATGGGGTCCGCTGGCTGGGAAGCATCTTGTGGCGCGGTGACGGCGCCGACGCCACCTTGCGCTCGGCGGCTCGGACGATCACCCTGCGTCGTCCCGAGGGCCCGGTGCCCGCCGACGAGAGCGCCACCACCGAGGTTGGCGCCACCACCCCGGTGCTCAAGGAGGGAGTGGTGTTGTTGCACTATCCCGGTGGTCGCGGGCAGCCGGCGGCGCGGCTATTCCATGTCGGCGACCAGGTGGTGGTGCACAACCGGGGTCGCGGGGCCGACGAGATGACTCGTCTTCTGGGTCATACCCTCAAGGAAGGGCGGATGGCGCGGCTCGAAACCGGCGACTGGCTGCACCTGGCGTCGCGTAAGCGTTACACCCGCGCCGAGGAGACCTTCGTGTTCCTGGGTGGCGAGGCGCGCGAGGTGGCGAGCATGGTCCGGCGCCAGAATGCGCGCTTCGCCCGGCGCAGCGATGACGGCGGTCTGGGCCGGGTGATCGATCCAACCCGCGACACCGGCTATCCCTACCTCGACCTGGTGGCCAAGAGCATCAGTTCGGTGCTCCGATTCCTGCCGGAGGAGCGGGCTCAGGCATTGGTCGATCAATTCGACGTTCAGCTAACGCTGGATCGTGAGATCCAACGGGTGGTCAGTGATCGGTTCGGCGTTTTTTGCCGCGACCAGGAACGCGTGGCGCGGCTCGATCGTCCGCTTAGCGCCGGCATGACCATCATGGATGGACAAAGCGGTGACCTCTTGGCCCTCGCGACCTATCCTACAGCGGGCGACTTGTCTGCCGATACCGAAGGCCGGGGCCGCCTGCTGCGCAACCAGAACTTCGCCCTGCACCCGATCGGCTCGGCGGGCAAGCCCTTTTTCTTTGCCGCGGTGGCGGAGGCGGTGCCGGCCTTGCGGTCGCTGACCATCGACGAGCATGCGCCCGAGCGCTACCACCCCGACATCTTCCAGTGCCAGCTGCCGCTCGGCTACCAGCTACTCGAAGGCCATTACGGTGCGATCGACTTCATCGGCGCGCTCGAAATGTCGTGCAACAAATACACGATGGAATTGGTCACCTTGGCCCTGGCAGCGGATCGCGCCCGTTCTTTGGGCGCCTCGACGACCATCGTCGAGGACCCGGATATCGCCTGGCCGCTGGCGGGACGAACGACGGCGGCATCGATCGGTGGCAGGCCCTTGACCGGCGCTCCCGACTTAGGTGGCTTCGTGTTCCAAGATGGCGCGGTGGTGGCACGGCCGCGCTCGAGCGACGCGCCGCGCAGCGGTGCCGCGATCCGCTGCTCGAGCCTCGACCGACTCGATCAAGCGTCGTGGTCGGCGCCGCTGGCGCGGATCACCGGCGCGGCGGTGTACCGGGGTGAGGCGCCGGTCGGCGTCTCCGACGAGGCATCGGCGCGCGTGCTCGACCTGGCCTATGCCACCAACCGCTTCGATCTCGAATCGTGGCAGCCGTTGCTCGCCGCCCTGCTCGAAGGGGCCGACGAAACAGAATCCTGGCGCATCCGTGCCGCTTTGCAGCCAATCGCGCCCGACCGGGTCAATCTAGCGCTGAATCAAGTCACCCGGCTGCGCGCCGACTACGTGAGTCTCCTGCTGGGCGGCGGTACCTCGGTGTGGACCAACGTCCAGCTGGCGGAAGCGACCGCGCGGCTGGTGACCGGTCGCGCGGTACGGGCGCGGCTGGCGTCCGAAGTGGTGCCCCGGCACCCGGTTACGCCTGCGCCGAGTGCCACCCCGTTGGCAGATGCCGCGCTGGCTGCCGCCAACGGGGCGGCGCCCCTGGACATTCGCCCTGAAAGCCGCGAGCCGGTGCTGGCCGGCATGCGGCGGGTGGTGGTCGGCGCGCGCGGAACCGCCCGCGCCCTGCGCGACGAGCTGAAGGCGCTTCAGCAAGCGTTTCCAAGCGATACGATCGCCCTCTATGCCAAAACCGGCTCGCCGATCACCGAGCGTTTGGTCCCTGCCGCGACCGGCGCCGCGCTCGAAGCGTTGGTAGCGCGCGGCCGGCTGATCGTGGAGGGTCGTCGCCTATCGGTGCGCGTGGGGAATTCGATCGTCGCCTACGCGGCGCCGCGGGCTGCCGGTCGCGATGCCTTCCGCCAGGCCCTACGCTCGGCGCTGCGTGAGATCGGCACCGGTGCCTCGCGCGCGGTGCGCGGCGTGATCGCGCGGGTGGTTGACGGGCTCGCCGACGAGCTCGCCGATACCCGTGTGGCGCTCGACGAGATAATCGGTCCGATCCGCGTCGATGCCGGCGGCCTCAGTCTCGACCGCGAAGATCGCTTGTTTCGCAGCCGCCGCATCAAGGGCAAGGCTGGCGTGCTGTTGTTCGCCGTCGTGCGGGTGCCGGGTCGTCGACTGTCGACCGTGACGCCCGCGGACCTCGCGGCCGCGGACACCCGCGTGTTGAGCGTCGCGTTGCACCTCGACGCGGATCAGAACAGCGAAATCGCAGTGCAGGCCGCCGAAGTAATGCTGCCGCTGCTCGAGCCTCTCTTGCGGTAGGGCACTTGCTCGAAACGCCGACGCGCATGGTGGCTCGGACACCATCACTTACGCCCTCTCGTAACGAATCCGGTGAGAAGTTCGGGTTGGTGACGGGTTAGCGAGACATCGGTCGGTCCAAGAAAGCCACGCCACGCCACGCATCCGGTCAACGGGAGACGTACGACTACGATATTGACAGGCGTACGACTAGGCGCTAATTTGAGGTGGGACGCAATCTGAGGCTCCGGAGGTTTCGCCATGACCGCATCGCAACTTCGTCAGAACATCTACCAACTCCTCGACCAGGTGCTCGAGACGGGCGTACCGTTGGAGATCGAGCGCAAGGGGAGAACGTTGCGGATCGCCCCTGATCCACCGCGCAGCAAGCTCGACAATCTGAAGCGTCGGGACTGCCTGATAGGTGATCCGGAAGACCTTGTCCACATGGACTGGTCGAAAGAATGGCGCCCCTGATCTACCTCGACACCCACGCCATGGTGTGGCTATACGCCGGGCAGGCGGAACGCATTCCTGTTGCGGCTCGCAAGGCTATCGACGAAAACGAGGTGCTGATTTCCCCGATGGTGCTGGTGGAGCTTCAGTACCTCATCGAGATCGGCCGGTTCACTGATCCAGTTGAGCAGGTTCTCGAAGTTCTTGCGCGAGACCTCGGCTTAGCGGTCTGTGATCTTCCCTTCGATCAAGTCGCCCGCCGGGCCCTCGATCAGCCTTGGACTCGCGATCCTTTCGATCGGCTCATTGTCAGCCAGGCTGCGTTGCGCGAGGCACCGCTGGTGACCAAGGATCGTAAGATTCAGCAGCACTATGACGGCGCCTTGTGGTCGGTTGCGCTCGACGACTGAGAGCGAAACGGATAGTCATGCTGTTCGAGCGGCAGCTCGTACCTCGACGACAGCCGCTGATTTTGAGGCCCGAAAAGGCGTGCAAACGGGCTCGACCATTTCGCCGGGAGGACGGTCTTCTCTGGCCGCCGGCCAACCAAGGCCCGCGCAGCGCTCGTGACGCGGCCGAGTCTCGGTAGCGACTCGCGCAGGCGCCGCGCGCGCGGGAACCGCTTCATGAAGCGGTCATAGCGCACGAAGTGCGCGTCTTCTCGGGTATGGGCGCGGCGATCGGCCAAGTGATCGCGGACGCTGGTCGGGTCGATTTCGAGCAGGCCCGCGAGCGAGTTCGAGAAGATCTGGGATCGTGCTGCCAGGTTTTCTTGCAAGAGGACCGAGATGCGGTCGGCACCGAAGTATCGCTCGTAGATGGCAATGGTACGGCCGTAGTCAAAAGCGCTGAGCATGCTCTGCGGTAATCGCTCAAAGGCGTGATCGAGCCAGTTTTCGAAGCTGATGTGGCGGTCAGAATACGGTGCCGGGGCGTCGGTTAGGACCCGGCCATGGCGGGCATAAAACGAGCACACGGCGTCGACTTGGTTGCGAATGGTGAAGAGAATCCGAGCGTCGGGGAAGCGATTTGCCAGTCGCCGCGCGATGGGTTCGAGAAGGTAGACGTTGGCGGTCAGGGTTTCATCGGAAAGAACGACCCGTGCGGTACCGGAACGGGTGGCCAGTGCCTCATTCATGAGGCCATTCAGGCGGTTGGAGTCATGGTTGACACCGTCGATCGCTCTCAACGACGTGACGAACTCCGAGTAAGCAGGAATCGCGCACCCAGGGCCGAGGAAGAACAGATCCGGATGGCGCGCGAAGAGCGATGTCTGGAGCGTCGTGGTCGCGGTCTTGAGAAAACCAGGATGAATGATCATCGGAGTGCGGTGTTGGCGCCCTACTCCGTGACGTAGACCGTCAGCTCTTGGCCTGGCCGAATCACGCTGCGGGGGCCGAGGCCGTTGAAGGTGAACAAGTCGCTGGTGCGGACGCCGAACCGACGGGCAATGCGGCCAATGGTGTCACCACGGCGGACGGTGTAGCGCTCCATCTGCATTGGCTGTGGTGGATGAATCGTGAGACGTTGGCCGGCCCGGAGGCGGCTGGTCTTCAGGTTGTTGCGAGCCATCAGGTCGCGATAGCGCACAGAGAAAGCTTGCGCGATTGTCTGAAGCGTGTTGCCGCTTTGGATGGTGAAGGTGACCGTACGCTGACGGGCGATGCCGTCGATCATCAAGGACTGGCCGATTTTCAGGCGGTACGGCGATCGGAGGCCGTTGCGGCTTGCGAGATCGCGGGTGGCAATGCCAAAACGCTCGGCAATCTGGCTCAGGGTATCCCCGGATTGAACGGTGTACTGCTGCTGGGGCAACGTTGCCGCGTGCAGGGCGAGGCGGTCGCCCGCACGCAAGACTCGATTCTGAAGGAATGGGTTCGACGCCTCGATATCGGCCACTCGCAGGCCGTGTCGCTCGGCGATTTGACTCAGGGTGTCGCCGCGTTGGACGACGTACTCGGTGGTGCTCGCAACGCTACTTCGCTCTGGCGACCGAGCGGGGCCGGGCTCTACGCGGGGTGGATTCGCGGGATTGGCTTCGCGTCGTTCGGTTGGGGTGGGAGCCTGGTTGGCGAGCCGATCGCCGGCGCCTTTCGGCACGTAGAGTGGGAAATTGCGGGTCGGTGTGCTGCGGGCATGGGTGGCCAGATCGTCATTGTGGGTCCGGAGCTCGGCAACGGTGGTGCCGGCGCGTGCCGCAATTCGGGCGAGGCTGGTGGGCTCGGCGATGGTGACAATGTCGAAGCGCTCGCGCATTTCGGCTTCGCTTGGAAGATCGAAGCCGAAGCGTTTGGGGTCGCTGCCGATGATCGCGGCGGCGAGGATCCGTGGCACGTACTCCCGCGTTTCCCGTGCCAGGCACCTCCGGATGGCCCAGAAGTTGCGGTCGCCGAAAGGGTCGTCGAGTTTGCGCAGACAGCCTTGAATACGACCCTCGCCCGCGTTGTAGGCGGCGGTGGCGAGTAAGAACGAGTCGGGGCCGAAGATGCCGATCAGGTCGAGGATGTACTCGGCCGCGGCCTCTGTGGCCCGTGGCACGTCGTAGAAGTCATCGGTCCGGTTTAGCCCATACCGGCGTCCGGTTCCAGGTATGAACTGCCACAGTCCGCGAGCATTGGCATGGCTGCGCGCACTTGGCTGAAATCCACTCTCGACCAGCGCCATGTAACCTAGCTCGAGCGGAATGCGACGAGGCGTAAAGACTGCCTCGATGGTGGGCCAATATTTGTGCTTACGGGTGTAGGAACGTTCGAAGAACGCGCGTTGCTTGCCTTGGTAGTAGTCAACGTAGCGTGCCACCTCGTCAACGAAAACCCGCAGCTCATTGTCGGTTGGGTTGCCGGTGCCGAAGCGCGCGAGAATTCGGCGAGCCTCGCGCGCAATGTAGGCACGCTCGTCGGGCTCGCCGTCGAGGGTTGATCCCTCGAGCTCGTCGAACAGCGCTTCGAGATCGTGACCTTGAAGCGCTGCCGGCAAGATGCAGTTGAGCATCGAGAGGCCCTGCTCCTGCATGGCCTCGGGGAGATCGGCCTCGAGCAGCATGATGCGTGCAGCCTCGAGCGAGTCACGCGCGGCTGCGAGGTCGTTGCCGCCGAGGTAAATGGTCATGGCCTCGGTCGCCCAGTCGATCGCCTGGGCCAGCGCGTCACGGGTGCTGACCGCCGGCTCGACACTTTCGAGGGCCTCGCTCGCGATGGCGCGATTGCTTCCCACTGCGACGTTGGGTTGCGGCACCGTTGTCATCGGCGGCGTTGAGGTGTCGAGCATTGGCTCCACGCTGACGACGCGTACGTGGCCCGCCGATCGGGGTGGGCCTTTCGAGGCGGAGCAGGCGGTGAGGAGGAGCAAGCCCATCAGGAACGAGAAGATGGTGACGAGGCGTCGGTGCCGGGTCGTGAGATCAGATACGTTCAACGCAGAGTCCTCGTCAAGCTGACGACATGAGCTGTTGTTTCGGTGGTCCATCATCCAGCATCTCGAGTATGACAGTGCAATGCCCCCGTTGGCCTGTCCTGTTGGACTGGTTACGGCGCAAAGCCGTTTCGAGTTTCCGCACGCGCGATACCGCTACCATCTCAGTCCAGGAGGGCTGCTCCGTAGGCGAGGAACATTATTATCGCGCCGCCCACGCAGCAGAGCGCTTGCTGCCTTCGGTTCAAGGGAGGGGTCATCTGTTTGGCGCTGCTGCGGGCGTACGCCCAATTGACGAATCCCCCCGCATACAGAAAAAGGAACGGCATCATCTGGATGCGGTAGCGCGACTTGACGTGCAAAATCAGAAAGAGGGCAAGGTTGTAGACCAAGAATGCTATCACCAGGCGGTGGCTCACCAAGTCGCGGGGTCGGTATACGACCAGACCAGCGACCGCACCCAGGAGAACCATTCCGTACAGGCTGTAGCTCGCCCAGCGAAAGGTCCACGCGACCGGCCTCGAAGTGCCACGATAACCTTGACCGATCGAGGCCAGCGGGGCGCCAGGTAGATGAGCGGTCAGGAAGGAGTCCTTGTCGAAGAGACGAAAATATTGCCGCGTCAGTTGGTGTCGTAGGGTCGCGACCAACCCAGTATCGTGAACCAAGGAGCGCGCCGAACGTTTGGCTGCCGCGTTGCGGCTTTCGAGGTCGGTACCCGCCGCACGGTATTCGCGGTAGACCACCGGAACCTTGGGCTCGATCAGGCTCCGGCGAGAGGTATCCCGCAGTCCGGCCCAGATGTTGAACCACGCGCTGCTCGACAGGGATAGGCTGCCGCTACGTTTGAAGTTGGTGACTGCGGTCGGTGCAATGGCCAAGGTGAGAACCAAGGCTGCGACAGCCAGACGTCCCAGTGATGCGGCCTTATGGTTCCGCCGGAGAAGTCCCAAGAGCAGGATTGGGACGAAGGGCAGCAGCAGGCTCTTGCTGTGCAGCGCGAGTCCCAGGAGCAGCCCGAGTGGAGGCATCCAACGCATGTGCTCGTGACGTGTGGTGACGATCCACAGAGCTGCGAGGAACAGCACGAGATGGAGGATCTCGGGCCAAAGGTAGTGCGCGAAGGCCACCAGGGGTGGATAGGTCACCACCAGCAAGCCAGCGAGGAAGGCACCCGGACCGGGACCCAGCATGCGGCGGGCGATAGCGGTCAAGAGGACCGCGGTGGCGATCAGGAGAAGGGTCTGAACGAGTTGAACGGGCCAAAGCCTGCCCTCGTCGGCGCCCAGGAGCGCCAGGAAGTGGGCGTAAAGCGGTGGCCATAGGCTTGGCTCCAGCGCATCGCCAGCCTGGAGCCTTTGAGCAGCCGCGAGGTAGGTCTTCTCGTCACCCGCCAGGCCCTTGGTGGCCGGTGTGTAATAAAGCCAGACCAGCCCCAGGTGTACAAAAAGGGCTATGGCGATCGCCAGTGGACGCCAGAAACGTGATTCGATCAGCGAGATCATAATCTTGAGCAGGGGTGGGCGCTCGTTCTTCCGAGTTCCTACTGGGTGGACCGACTGCGTTTGGGGAGCCTACCACCGTGCCCCAATGAGGCATCCGGCGCGCAAGCTTCCACTTCCTTTTGGTAGGGTGCCGTGCGGAGGACCCAGCACATGAAACGACGCGTCGATTCGATGATCGGGCCGGTCTTGGCCTGTCTAGCTCTAGCAGCTTGCTTCGTGGCCGCGGTGCCGCTTTCGGCTCACGATGAGTCTGCCTTGCCTGCCAGCCAAGGGCGGGTGATTGAACAGCCAGGTTCCGTATTGACACATCGGGCGCGTATCGAGCCGGTGAACCGGATGCTGCGGGAGCGCCTCGAGACGCTCTTGCCGCAGTTGATGCGCGAGGCGGGAATCGACATGTGGTTGGTGATCAACCGGGAGTATGCCGAGGATCCGGTGTATCTCACCCTGGTGCCCGAACCGGTTTTTGCCGCACGGCGCACCACCATCTTGATGTTTCACGACCGCGGTGAGGAAGGCGGTGAGGAAGGTGGTGAAGAAGCGGGTGTCGAGCGCGCGACGGTTAGTCGCTACTCGGTTGGCGATCTCTATGCGTCGGTCTGGGAAGGCGGCGACCTCGAGAAACAGTGGCAACGTCTCGCCGAGATCATTCGCGAGCGCGACCCCAAGGCCATTGGTATCAACACCAGCCGCCACTGGCCGGTTGCGGACGGTCTTACCGCGGGCCTACACGATCGGTTGACCGATGCCCTGGGGCCTGAGCTGAGCGGTCGTCTAACGAGCGCCGAAGCGTTGGTCGTGCGCTGGCTCGAGACCCGTGGTGCCACTGAGAAAGAAGTCTACCCACACGTGGTGGCATTGGCCCGGGGTGTGATTGCCGAGGCGTTTTCGTCGCGAGTGATTACGCCAGGTGTGACCACCACCGAAGACGTGTCCTGGTACATCCGACAGCGCTACGCCGATCTCGACCTGCCGATTTGGTTTATGCCCTACGTCAATGTCCAGCGTCCTGACGTGCCGTGCGACCCTGACAACCCCTTCTGCGGTACCTCGGGTGTGATCCGCCGCGGAGACGTACTTCATACCGATGTTGGTATCTGTTACCTGCGTCTTTGTACCGATACCCAGGAAATGGGCTACGTACTCAAGGTAGGCGAGCGCACGGTGCCGGCAGGCCTTCAGCGTGCGTTGGCGGTCGGTAACACGTGGCAGGACCATCTGACGGAGGCTTTTGTGGCGGGTCGCACCGGCAACGAGATTTTGGCAGCGGTGTTGTCACGCTCCGAGGGGGAGGGAATTCGTTCGATGGTCTACACCCATCCCCTTGGCTTCTTCGGCCACGCACCTGGTCCCACGATCGGCATGTGGGACAACCAGGGGCCAACGCCACACCGAGGTGATTGGCGGTTGCACGCGGATACAGCCTACGCCATCGAAGGCAACGTGATCGTCCAGGTTCCGGAGTGGGACGACGGTTGGGTTCGCATCAAGCTCGAACAGGATGCACTGTTTGATGGCAAGAGCGTGACCTACATCGCTGGTCGCCAAACCACCTGGCACGTCGTCGAGTAACGGCACACAGCCGACCAGGAGAACTAGCGAGGCTTCGCCTCAGACCACGAGCCGATCGAAGTCCCTCTTTTGTAGCGGCCGTCGCCCCTGGCGGCCGTCCGGCTCTTGCCATGAAGACGGCCGGCACAGGTCCGGCCGCTTGTATATTGGAGCTGCGGGAGGGGCGGGCCAGGTCTTTCACGAGACTGAACCTTCGAATCGCGACCGCAGTGGAACGCGAGAACCTCCCGCAGCTCCCCTCGCGGTGGTGCGGGGGGGGGGATGACGTTCCGGAGGCGGGGAGGTCGTTCCGGCCGCGAGGCTTCGAGCCTGAATGTAGATCGACCCCCCGCCCTCTTCGCCGATGCCGAGGAGTATCTGAGTGCCTCTGAGCCTGCATGAACAAGCTTGGCAGGCGATGGTGCAGGGTCGGGGAGCCGCCTTCGGATTCTATCCGAGGAGACCGTCATGACCATCAGCCAAGACCGGCTGTTTGCCGGGATCGATGTCAGTGCCAAGACCTTTGTCGTACGCACCGATGCAACACCCAACGTTCAAACATACGGCAACACACCTGCAGGGCACGGAAAGCTGATCCGACGCCTAAGTAAGTGCGGGCCGATCGCCCGCGTTGTGCTCGAAGCTTCTGGGGTCTACAGCCTCGACCTCGCTCTGGCCCTTCACAGGGCACCCAATGTCGAGGTCATGGTACTCAACCCTCGCGTCGCTCGGAACTTCGCCAAGGCGCTTAAGCAGAGATCAAAGACCGACCCGCCGATGCCGAGGTCTTGCTCGAATATGCGCGTCGCATGGACTTCCAGCCCTGGAAGCCGCCCTCGAGGGAAGCCCTGGAACTCCGCGCCCTCCTGCGACGACGCGCGAGCCTCGTCAAGGCCAGAACAGCCGAAAAGAACCGTCTACATGCAGTCACGGCTACCCATAAACTCTCGCCACTCGTGCGTCGCCGTCATGAGAAAGATACTCGTAGCCATTCACGCCATGCTCAAACATGACGTTGACTACGATACCAATCGCTTCTACAAACTTCCCGATCCAGCTTGACGGCGAAGAGAGTATCTACAAGAGCATCTCGGTGCCGCCGCAAAACGCAGGACACGGATGTCCCGCTTACCATCTGGCTCATTTGTAAGATGTTGGTGGGTCTAGTGACCTAGCCAGCCGGCGCGACCGTGTTCGCCGTGTTTGCCGGGCTTGGGGCCGCGCGATCTTGTTTTTGAGGTTCGGCCTCGGGTTGTTCCAGCCCGTAATAGCCCATCCCATCCTTACGTTGGTTCCACACATAGACCTGGACGCCGTGGATGGTTGCAGGGTCGATCGTTGCATCCTTCGTGGTGTCTACAGGCGCCTCGAGCGCGGCCCGAACAACGCCCTTGGACATCTCGCTCTCGATCGACGTTACGACGGTGCCGGCTTCATCCAGCCATTCGATAATCGCTTTGCCGCGAAACGACCGATCATCGACCCGGGCGACCACCGCGGTGGGGTCGTCGAGATCGTCGGGGCCCACTTCGACTTCCAGCTGGGGCAGGGCGAGTGGAATGGCTGGGTCACCCAGCAGGTTGTAACTCTGAACCAGATTCGCGCTCCGGATCGATTGCTTGGCCCGCATGATGGCGGTGCCGATGGCGACGCCCGGCACTGTCAGCTCGCGGAACAGCGCGTCACTGAACTGGCTCGATGGGTTGTTGCGCCACGACGCTGCGAACACGGCGACCGCACCACGGTTGGGCGCGCGGAGGAACTTCTCACCGATCGAGTCGGCACTGGGATGGTCAAAAGGCGCTGAGTAACAGGTCATGGACAGCACTACCGGGAGGCGATTGCTGGGGGCCAAGGTGTCCACGTGGTCAATGGTGAAGAGGTCGTGGTTCTTGCGAAAATCCGGTGGTCCAGTGCGCCAGATGTGGCGGCCGCCGTGACCGAAGAAATGAACCAACAGTTGGCCCTCTTCAAAGGCGGATTGAAGCGCGCGCTGATGCGCAGAGTTGTCTTCTTCGCTGGGCTGCGGATAGACCTTGACCGCCGCGAAGCCGCGTTCTTGCTGGGCCAAGGCGGCGCGATCCGTCCGCCGCTGAAAGCTGCGCTCTTCGTTGGTGATCCACAAGATGTTGCGTCGCCAAGGACCGACCTCGGAACGATCCGCATACCGGATCGTTTTGTCGACGATGGCCGTGACTTCGGCGGGATCGATCACCGGGAAGCGGCCGACCGCGAGGTCGGGGAACATGTCGTCCCCTTCGATCGCGGCGAAGTAATTATCACTGGCCGAGTGACCCTCGAATGAGGCGTAGTTCCAGGTCGGAATCAGAGCGCGGAGCGACGGTGCGTTCTCCCCTTCGTAGGCCTGCACGCCCTGGTCGAGGTTGTCGACGAACCGACCTCCACCCCTCAGAAGCTCGTGATTCACCCAGTTGGCGTAGTTGCTGTCATCCGCCGTGCTGTTCTTGGTGTCCCAGCTGGCGTCGCCCACCAACAGGACGAACTGAGGTTGCGGTGCCTGCCATTGGCTGTGGGCATGGGTGACGAAGTCTCGAATGGCGCTCGGATGCACAATGCCGCCGTTGAACTCGTCATAGACGTCTTGTACGTCGATAACGTCGACCGCCAAGCCTCGGCGTCGGTGGAAGGCCGCGAGTGGCTCGATGCTATCGATCAGTGTGCGGTGCGCGATCATCAGGTAATCTGCCTGACGATCCGAGCTGCGCAAGGTCGACGGGCGGTCGACCTCGATCCAAGTCGGCTCGGCGAACGCGCTGTCGGCGACCAGTTGGTAGCTCGTTTCACCCGCGCGCGGTTCGAACCGAAAGGTGGCACCGCGGCCAATTTCCGCTGGTTTGAAGGGCACGGCTACGACCCGACTACCGGCGTCGCCATAGGCCACCAAGGTGGTGGCTTCAGCGCTGAGCGCGACGATGTCACCGCGGCTGCCAGCCTCGAGGTCGACCAACATCTGCGGATCGCTGACGCGAGGTTTGGTGGCGTAGCGCAACTCGAGCCAGTCGACCACCGCGACGTCCACCCAGGCCTCATCGGCCTCCGGTGCGAAACGCTGCGGCACGCGGATCTTGAGCCGGTTGGTATCCGCGCGCACCAACTTGGGATCGACCTGCTCAATCTCGAAAAGGTGGGCTTTCTTTCCGTTCCATCTGGCAGTGCCGATCACGGTGTTGTTGAGCAGGATCTCCACTTCATGATCGGGAATGGGTTCTGCGTCTCGTTTGCGGTACGGGCCTTGGGACAGGCCATGAAAGCGAACCCGAACCGTGATCGGACTCGCGCGGGCCGGATCGAAGTCACTCAAGTCGACTTCGGTGACGAACGGTTTCTTGTCGACGTGGGTGAGTTTGTGCCAGAACCACAGCTCGGGTTCGTCTTGATCTTCGGGGAGGTCGCGCGCGCTGACCCGGACCAAGAGGTGGTCCTTCTCCAAATGTTGCACACGAATCGGCGCGAATCGGGTTGCTCCCTCTGCTTCGCGGCCGGCGTCATGGGTATCGATCGGCCTGGCGGTCGGCGTATCGAGCCACCGCAATTGGTAGACGTTGAATGGGCTGTGGCCGTGAAAGTAGGTGTCCTGGCCAGTGATGCGTTCGGCGCGGAATTCCAGCCAACCACCCGGACCGAACTTCTTGGCGCCGTCCTTGGACACGACCCGGACCGGGACGGGCTGCCCCATGTGGGTGAGGCTTACGGTGTCCGGGTCATGACCGCGACGCGGTAGCCCGGCATCGACCAGTGAATCATAGGTGACGCGGTAGACAGCGTCGCCATCGACAAAAACACGGAAGTCGGGAGTTGCTTTTAAGCGGTCCGTGACCAGGTGCAACGTGCCTGTGCCGACTACGGCAGCAACGAACAAGACGATGAGTGCTCGTTTCATATGTACCAGATGTGCCTTTTGAGAGTACTCGCCCTTGCTCGAGATTTCGTTCATCGAGCGACCGCGGAACAGGCTATGTTAGCACGGGTGCTCGCGCACTCCGTGACCGTCGCTAGCCGACGTGTTCCTTG
Source organism: Candidatus Multivoradales bacterium (assembly GCA_965250305.1). Taxonomy (GTDB): domain Bacteria; phylum Acidobacteriota; class Thermoanaerobaculia; order Multivoradales; family J023; genus J023. The sequence continues at coordinate 20,952 of CBDFNS010000023.1, forward strand.
AATTTCTGGTCGAGCAGCTCCCAGACTTCGGCGATCTTTTCGATGCGCTCGTCGAGCAGTTCGGTCCAGTGCTCATGACGGTCGGTCTCGATGCTGAGGCCACTGATGCAGAAGCTGAGTGCGTCCAGACAGAAACTGCCGAGGCCGGTGAGGAGCTTGGCGGAAAGCAGGGCCGCGCCGCGTTCGACGTAGCGCAGCAGATCACCGCGCAGAGCGCCGCTGAGAATCACCCGGGTCTTGGCGGTCTGCAAACGCACGTGACCGGCTTCCGGTTCGATCATGACGTCACGGTCCTCGAGCAGGGCCTCGAGGAATTGGCAGCCGTAGACGGACTGGCCAGGCTCGAAGGTCTCGACCAGATCGTTCTCGGCCTCGGGCATGTTGCGGTCGATCCACGGGGCCTTGAAGTCGACACTGATGCCGATCTTTCGCAAGACCGCGAGCACGTGGCCGATGAGTGTCTTGGCGGTGCTGGCGACGTAGAGAACGGAGCCATCGATGCAGCACTCGATAATCCGAGATCGTGGCGTCGCGCGCAAGATCAGCTCTTCTTCGGCGAGCTGCTTGAGCTGGCGACGTTTCTTCGGACCGACGCCGGACTGCCCTGACATTTCGACTTCGGTACGGATGAGCTCGAGGAGCCTCTCGCGAACCGCGGTGGCATCCGGCCGTAGGGTGTCGATCCGCACGCGAAAGACGAATCGCTGGGTGCCGACTTGGTAGGCGGCGTCGGGCTCGATCGGCACGAAACCAACGGACTCCCGGCGTTCCGAGCCCGCGTCGATGGCGATGAACCGCGCGGCCTCGAAGACCGGCTCCGGCGGTTGGCCGGTAACGTTGAAACGGGTAATGCTGGCTGCGCCGCTGAGGAGTCCCATGGGTCGCGCAGTCTACCGCGAACGACCCCATCCCGTGGCAATCGCGAAGACGATGATCAACAAGAGCGCCCAAGAATGTGCGTTCCACAGGCCGACGGTCCAAGGACTGAGCCGGGGCATCGCGCCAGAGGACGCGGTGGCTGCGCTGGCCAAAATGGTGGGGATGAACCAAGGCAGCAGGAAAGGGTAGGTGCACACCGTGACGTCGAGTACGTTGGCGCGCCGGGTGGCACTGAGGCCGTGGCGTGTTCCCGTGCGACGGGCGAACGGGCCGATGGTGAGGATGGCGACCACGGCGTGGGTGGTTAACAGGACCGCGGCTGATACCAGCGTGAAGGTCCAGGTTTCGGCGCCGCGCGCGCTGTGTGTGCGCTTTTCGGCGTAAGCGGTCAGGCGGTCGATGGCACCGCTGGCCTCGAGACCCCCAACCAAGCCCATGAGCAGGAGCGTGAAGATCGAAATGCCGATGCCGCGTTCGAGGCCATCGAGAAGCAAGCCGCGAGCGATGAAGGACTCGCGATCGAGATGCAGTAGGGCGGCGGGCGTGAAGACCCCTGCCGCGAGGCCCACGGTGACGGCGGTCGCCGCACCGGCCAGCAAACCAACGAACAGATGGCGTCCGCGCAGCAGGAGAAGCAAAGTTGTCGCTGGTGCGCTAAGCAGGGCCAGCGACGCGAGACGGACGGGGGCTGCGACATCGGTCACGTTCGGTGTGATGCTCGTAGCACGGCCGGTCAGCGCAAAGAACACCATCGCAACCAGCGCTGCCGGTAGGGCGTAGCGAAGGCGGCTGCGGACCACCGCACCCATGGCGGCTTTTTGGGTGCCGGCCGAGGCAATGGTGGTATCGGGACACCGGCGAAACGTTGTCGCCAAACGTAGCGCCAGCCAGAATCGCACCCATGAGTGGTGCCGGGTTGGTGCCCAAGGCGGCGCCGGCAGGGTAAAGAAGAGGCGCACAGAGAAGAATGGTGCCCAGGCTGGTGCCCGTTGCTGTCGAGACCGCGCAGCCAATCAAGAAGGCCAGAACCGCGTAGGTGCCGCCGCCGACACCGGCGGTGCGTGCCACGGCCACCAGCGCATCGACCACGCCCCCGGCTTGCATGAGTGACGCGAGTACGCCGGCCAGCAGCCAGGCCATGATCATCAGGGCGACAATCGGCTGACTCATACCGCGCACGATCGCCTCGCTGTAGGCGGTACGGTCGCGGGCGAGGGTCAAACCGAGTCCGATGGCGGCCACCAAAACGGGCCAGAAACCGCGTTCATCGGGCGCGCCGAGAAGGCCGAGCGCCATGACGCCGGTCAGAAACAGAACGAAAGGAGCGAACGTACCGAACAAGCCGCCGTGAAAGTCGAGCGGTTGCGCCGGGTCGTGGATCTCGTTGATCGTGGGGTGGGTCATCTCGAGAGGGTCGTCCGGGCTCCCTGTAGGTGTGGCCGTGCGTTGTTTCGTGACCGAGACGTTATGGTACAACTACGCGTCTCCGTGGCCGGCAGGCAAGGGTTGCGGCAATCAATCGATATTTCTTCCCGAGGTGTACCGTGAGCGACTCTGCGGTTTCGATGTCCAAGCTGGTTTCGTTGTGCAAGCGGCGGGGCTTCGTGTTCCAAAGTTCCGAGATCTACGGCGGCCTGCGGTCGGCCTATGACTTTGGGCCGATGGGCGCCGAGCTCAAGCGCAACTTGATGAACGAGTGGTGGCGCGCAATGGTGCACAGCCGCGAGGACATTGTGGGTCTCGACGCTTCGATCATGATGCACCCAAAAGTGTGGCGATCGAGCGGTCATCTTTCGTCGTTCTCGGACCCGTTGGTCGATTGCTTCGTCTGTGGCGAGCGTTTTCGGGCCGACAAAGCTCCCCGTGCAACGGCAGGCGAGTCGGCGCCGATGACCTTTGCCGACAAGGGGAGAGCCAAGGCGGCGCTGGCGCGTCTCGAGCAGACGCATGCCGGCGAGTCGTTCGCCCGCCGTGGCAAGGTGGTTGATGGTGCGGTTGCCGGCGATCGAGGCTATCTGTGCCCCAATTGCGGTTCGCCGTTCTTGAGCGAGGAGCGGCAGTTCAACCTGATGTTCCGGACCAACATGGGCCCGGTCGATCCGATTGGCCGCATCATCGAAGCGGTTCGGATCGGCGTGGCGGCCGATGCGGACGAAGCAGGCATTCGTGCCGCGGTCGAGTCGACGCTCGGTGACAGCTCGGTTTACCTACGGCCGGAAACCGCTCAAGCGATGTTCGTGCAGTTCCCCAATGTGCTGCAGGCGACCAGTGCCAAGGTGCCATTTGGCATCGCGCAGATGGGCAAGAGCTTCCGCAATGAGGTCACGGTCGAGCACTTCATCTTCCGCTCGGTTGAGTTCGAGCAAATGGAAATGGAGTACTTCGTGCCGCCTGGCGAAGGTCCGAAATGGCTCGAGTACTGGAAAGATCAGCGCATGAAATGGTGGCAGGGCATCGGTCTCAACGCCGAGAACCTGCGCTTCCGCAAGCATGGCGACGACGAGCTGGCGCACTACAGCGATGGCTGTTTCGATGTCGACTACCAGTTTCCCTGGGGCTGGGATGAGCTGGAAGGGATCGCGTCGCGGACCGATTTCGATCTCAAGGCCCATGCTGCAGGCTCGGGCAAGAAGCTGGAGTACTTCGATCAGGAAGCGACGAATCCTGAGACGGGCAAGAAGGGCTGGCGCTATGTACCGCACGTGGTGGAGCCTGCCGCCGGTGCCACCCGGGGTGTGCTTGCCGTGCTTTGCGACGCCTACGACGAAGAACCCGGCGATGCGGACGGCAAGGGCGCCCGGACGGTCTTGCGGCTGCATCCACGGTTGGCGCCGATCAAGGCGGGCGTGTTGCCGTTGGTCAAGAAGGACGGCATGCCCGAAGTGGCGCGCAAGATCGTCGAAGAGTTCATGGCAGCGGGGATCAACGCCAAGTTCGACCAACAGCACTCAATCGGCAAGCGCTACGCACGCCACGACGAAGTGGGAACGCCGTTTTGCTTGACAGTCGATGGTGAAACCGCGGGTGACGACACCGTCACCATTCGGTATCGGGACGATCGTCGCCAGGAGCGCATCAAAGTCGCCGAAGCGGTGGCTGTGGTGCAGGAGGCCTTGAAGGCGTAGGAGTCCGAGGTGAAACTCGGCCGTCTCTTGGTGAAGCGAACCCGCCGCCCGAGGATCAATCCTCGGGCTATGAGTGCGCCCGCCTACGCAGGCTGAGAAGCAGCAGCGGGTTCCCAGCCGGCGAAGGCCGGCGCACTCATAGCGCGGGCATTCATGCCCGCGTTACGGTAGGACAGGTGAAGGTTGGGTCAGGGAGGATCACTAGCCGCCGGCAGCGAGGGCTGCGGCGGCCTTCTTGTCGCTCAGGCGCTTTGCGATTGAGATCAAAGCCTTGCGTGCCTCCGGATTGGGGTCGAAGTCGAGCAAGCGCGTTGCCATGCGTGCGGCTTGCTGGTGCTCGCCGGTACCCAGCAACACTTCGTAGGCGACGAAACCGAATTGGATCACCGGCGATCGTTGGGCGTCGGCGGCCTGGTTTCGCAAGGCCGCGGGAAGGCCCTCGGCTGCCGCCACCTGCTTTTGGTACGTCGCCACGTATTCGTCGAAGCGAGACGCCGGATCGCCCAGATCTCGCGCAACGTCGGCGTAGCGCTGGGCGCCCATCAGGGCCGGACGGAGGGCCTCGCCGAGTGCCGGTCGTGCGTCTTGCGATCCTCCGCCACCTGTGGCAACCAATCGATCGTAGAGCGCGAGGGTGCGGCTCGGTTCGCCGAGTCCGGTTTCGTCAATGGCCACGAGATCGCGGATTTGTTCTGGCGAACCACCGTCGAGGGTGATGGTCGCGGCGAGTTGATCGCGCCGACGGAGCAGCTCCGTTCGGGCGGCTGGGAAGCGGTCGCTCAGATGTGCAATGTCGGCGAGCACGCGCGTAAGGTTGGTGTCGTTTCTCGCGTCTCGTGCTTGCGGACGGTGGTCGAGGTACCAGAGGTAGTGCTTGAGCGCTTCCGGGTAGTTTTCGGCACGTATGAGCGCCGCCGCGTAGGTCCTGCGTCGGCGCGGATCGTCTTGGGCGGCGAGAAAACGAGTGCGGGCCCTGCCGAGTTCGCCTGCACCAGCGAGGGCGTCCTTTGCTTCAGCGAGGAAGGTGAGAGCGTCGCGAAAACCGACCAGTCGCGACCGTTGGTGACCGACGGGGCTGGTGAAGACAAAGGTTGGATATTGGTTGACCTTGTATCGCCCCTTGAGCTCCGCGTTCTGATCGGCGTCGACTCGGATGGGTACGGTCTTGGCGCGCAGCCAGGCGGTGACTTCCGGGTCACGGAAGGTGGTTACATCCATCTGTCGGCAGGGTGCACACCAGGTGGTGAAAAAGTCGATCATCACCAGCTTGCGCTCGGCCCGTGCCTTTGCCTGGGCCTCTTCGAAGGTGATGTCGAAGAATGCGTCCTCGCGGTCTTGCGAATCGGCATTGACACCAGAGCTGAAGAACGTTGCGGCGAGGAAGATGGCCGTCGCGAACGGTCTCTCGAGCCCGGGAAAGGTGGTTTGGCGTCGAAGGAGCGATGTACTCATTGGAGAATTGTGCCTTGTTGGAAAAAGGGGGCGCAATGAATCGGGTCTTCACTGGGTCTGTACGGGCCGATTCACAGGGTCATCTACGCAGTGCTCAACATTCGCCGCAGACCGCACACGACACCCTTGGTTCCATCTTGCCAGTCTGGTTCATGCGCTCGATACGACCGATCCGAGCGGCGCTGCAGGCCGCGCAGGTGGTGAGTGCCTCGAGATCCCAAGGGTCGACGGTGACGACGCCGGTGGTTGTCTCGACGAGGCAGCGATCAAGGGCCTCTTCGATGCTGTGTAGCGTCGGTGGGGTCCAGTCACCTTGGACCGCGAGCTGTTCCATGGCGCCGTTTCCCGCGCGCGTGGGGATCAGGGCAACGTGTTCAGCACCATGGCCGAATGCCGACGACGCTGCCCGCGCGACCCAGGTGGCATCGTCTGGGGCCGGCACGTAGGGCGCGCCGATGAGGACGAAGACCCGCAAGGGGATTGAATGGGTGGTGAGTCGCGCGGCAGCGCGGGCGAAATCGTCGAGGGTCATGGCCTTGCCCAGTCGTGGAAAAGCCTCGGGGTGCACCGTTTCGAGGCCCATCGCGACTTCGAGCCGACCACCGATCTGCTCGGCGAAGCGGAAGCAGGGATCCCCTACCAGCTTGGCGTGACATTCGACGACGACGCGGGCGTAGGGGCTGGCGAGCTTCGCGATCACCGCGTGGTCGGCAGCGGGAACGGACCTGATGTCGAAGAAGTTGCTGGCGTTGTAGAGCTTCAGCAGGGCTGCCTCTGGCATGGGGCCAACATCGTCGAGCGTCTGGCGCAACTGGGTCGGCAAGGCGCCTGGGGGGGTGTTCTCGCTCGTCGTGAAGCGCCAGAGGTCGCAAAAGACACACGTGAACGGGCACTCACGGCCGACGAGAAAGACCGTGAGGGCGTCGACGAGCGTGCCGTCCGCTTGGCGTTCTCGGTCACGCTCGTGACCGAGAGAGCGCCAAGGGTTGGGCGCTGTGTGGCGTGGGCGAAGGGCCCTAATTGCCAGCGCCGAAAGGGGAGCGTGCGTTCCTCGGCTCAAGGCGTGCCAGCTGGCGTGCAACCCTCGAGAATGAACGGTACCTCGACGGGCAGATACACGGAAATCGGGGTGCCAGCCAGACGTGCGGGTTGGAAACGCCACAGGCGCATGGCCTCGAGGGCCGCCAGCGCCATGGGTGGCCCGCCGGGGGCATCCAGAATGCGCGGTTGCTTGGGAAGACCCGCCGCGCCGACCAGCAACCGTGCCCGCACCGTACCTTGAACGCAGGCCTGACGGAGCGCGACGGGGAAGATGGGTGCCGGACCTGCGGTGCGGGTCGGCGCGACGATCAATGGATCGGCCATCTCGGGCTGCGAGAGGTCGACAACCTGGCCCGCAGCGGCGGAGTCAGCCTGGCTTTGGCGGAGAAGAAATGCACCCGCCCGACCATAGGAGTTGAGTGCGACTTCGGCGTAACCGTCGTGCAGGGTTTGCGCCGCATACCAGTCCCACATGGCGTCGTCTTTCCGTTCCAAACCGGCGGCGGCAATGGCGCGGAACAGGGTCCCCATGGCCATCAGCGGCGCGGCGCGGTTGCCACCCTGAATGCTGTCGGTCATGTCGATGAGCAGGGACTCGGTGCCTCGGCCGGCTGTCGACCAGTCTTCTCGCTTGAGAGAACCATCGATCTCGCGCAATCGCTGAACCCAGCGATCGACGGGGCTTGTGGTTGATGGTGGTGTCTGGTCAGTCGTGGGCGGTGTTGTCTGGGCGACGAGGCCAACACTGAGGCTCAGTAGGCAGCCGACCACTAAGGAAATGAGCCGTTGGTGGCACGGAGCTTTGTGGCTTTGGGGCAAGCGGCTGACGAACGGGCTTGTCAAGGCTTTCATCGTGCGCAGAGGGAGGCGAACTTTCATCGTGCGTAGAGGGAGGCGAAGTGGCGGCGGTAGGGGGCTTCGTTGGTATCCGTCTTGGCGTTGATCGCGGTGGAGATCGCGCCGTGCTGGAAGCGGCGTTTGGGGTACACGGGCATTTCGATGCCGGTATGACGGAGGATGCCGCGTCGCAGAACCTCACCCTTCAAGTCATAGAGCGCTTCATGGTTGCCAGCCGTGAGCTGGTCGAATGGGATGGCCTCGGCAACCGCTACGACGGGTGGCCGGGTGAAGGGGCTGAAACCGAGAAAGCCATGGTGGCGAGCCGGCGCCCAGGTGCGGACACAGCCACGACTTTGACCACCGCTGTAGGTCAAGGAATGCTTGATCGCCTCGACGCCCCAGCCTTCTTGATAGAGCATGCTGTTGCCGACGACACTGTGAATGGTCAGCTCCGGATTCTCTTCGATCGGGTAGTCCTTGAGGTTCTCGTCGCCGCCGTCACCGTCAACCAGCCATTTCCAATCCGGGTACCGTTGGCGGATGCCCGCCGCCAGCGCCAGGCCCACGGCGGCGCAGTCGACATCGAGAGGCTTGTAGTCCTCGATCACCGCAACCGCAGCGAAGGGATCGACCGCGTCGAAAGGCATTTCGATGGCCTCGCCCAGCATCTCGATCCCGGTTCGGCGAAGGAAATCGCGGGCTTGGATCAGATCTGGGCTTGGCGTGACGCTTTCGCCATGCTCGTCTCCGACACTCAGCGTGAAGGCTTTGAGGCGAGACGGACTCTGGCCGGTGGTCATAATCTGATGATAGAGGGCCAGCAGAACCGCGCCCGAGTCGGCACCACCGGAGAACAACACGCCGATCGGCTCCTCATCTGGAATGACTTCCAACCAGCGGCCCATGGCGTCGATCAACGCACCGACGTAGCGGTTGCCGACTTCTTCGAGATCGTCCTTCATGACGGCGCGAGGTGGCGCGAAGAATCGTCGGTGGTTGGGGTTCGGATCTGGACAGCCGATCAGCCGTAGGGTCGTTACGTGGTGGGCCGGAACCATCCGGGTGTAGCTGGGATGAAACTGATCACCGTAGCCCTCTTCCTCGAGCACCGCACGCAAGCTGTCGATGCGATCGGCGACCGCCAGCATGGGACCGCTGACTTCCTTCGCCAAGAAGTAGCGCAATGGGCGATCGAGACTGCGCGCCAACACCACGCGTTCGCCGTCACGGGCCATGAGCGCGAAGGAGCCTTCGATACCGAGCACGGCCGTTGGATCGTTCAACAGCAAGCGTTGCCGTGCCTCGTCGAGGCTCATGCCGATGAGGTGCTGCGCGGCGGGGTCGATGCGGTCGATGATCCTGGCGATGGGCTTGTCCATGGGTTCTCCGAAGCGAAAGGCGTCAAGGGTCTAGGCCCAAAACCAGCGCATCTTGAAGGCGATTTACACAAATCTCTTGGGCTCAATCACTTCCGAAAATGCTCAACGAACCTTCGGGTGCGCCTGCGCTTTTCGTAAGCACTTGAGCCTCAAGATCTTCGCGCATCTCATCCTTCGTATGCGCTTGTTTTAGGTCTAGGTGAGTATAAACGTCCTTTTGGGCGGTTGACACGGGTGGGCCAAACGCACGTGACGAGGCGCCGCTGGCGGTGGGCGAGTGGCGCGAGCAACCTCTTTCTTCGGTGCGTCGATCATGGGGATGGTCGGCAAGATCCTTGTTTGGGATATTGTCGTGCCCTAGGAGGGCGTCTCACGAGCGCGCCTGACGAAACATTGGCGGTCCGTCAGGCGTGCGATCGACATCGTGTCCTTGCGCCGATGGTGGGTCGCGGATAGGATCCGCCCGCCCCCATCGCATCATCAGACCACCAACATCTGTAGCGAGGACACGATCCAGTGACGGTCCACGCCTTTATACCGAACGAGACCCACCGCGCCGAGGCTCCCAGTGCCGAGACCCGGATCGCGGTAACGCCCGAGACGGTCAAGAAGATGGTCAAGGCCGGCATTTCCGTGCAGGTCGAAGCCGCTGCTGGCATCGGTGCCCACATTGCCGATGACGAGCTTGCCGCTGCTGGCGCGACCTTGGTCGACGCGACGGTCAACGCGACCAGTGACGTGGCCGCAGCCCGCAAGGAGGCCGACTTGATTCTGCGGGTCGGCCCGCCATCCGCGGATCAGGCGGCAGCGTACAAGCAAGGTGCCATCTTGGTCGCGCTCTTGTCACCCCATGATCAGCTCGACGTGGTGCGAGCCCTGGCCGCGGGGCATATCAGCGCGCTCGCCATGGACCTCGTGCCACGGATCAGCCGTGCCCAGTCCATGGACGCCTTGTCGTCCCAAGCTTCGATCGCTGGCTACAAAGCTGCTTTGATCGCCGCGGCTCGACTGGGCAAGTACTTTCCACTGTTGATGACCGCCGCCGGTACCATCAAACCCGCCAAGGTGGTGGTCATGGGAGCCGGTGTCGCTGGCTTGCAGGCGATCGCAACGGCGCGTCGTTTGGGAGCGGTGGTCGAGGTGTCGGACATCCGCGAGGTCGTCCAAGAACAGGTGGAGTCGCTTGGAGCACGCTTCATTCCATTGCCCGAACGCGAAGGTGGTGGTGAGGGTGAAGGTGGCTACGCGCGCGAAATGACACCCGAATTCTTACGCCAGCAACGCGAGATCGTTGCCCGTCACGTGGCTGCCGCCGATGTGGTGATCTGCACCGCCCTGGTTCCGGGCAGGAAAGCGCCCATGCTGGTCAGCCAAGAGATGGTCGAGAGCATGCGACCGGGATCGGTGATCGTCGACCTGGCAGTCGCGCAAGGTGGCAACTGCGCCGTGTCCGAAGCGGACGAGGACGTCATCCATCAAGGTGTCGTGGTGCTCGGGCCTTCGAACCTCGCCGCGACGCTGCCGAGTGACGCGAGTCAGCTCTACGCGCGAAACATCTGGGCGCTGATCGAACCGATGATCGACGGCGAAGGCAATTTGCGCGTCGACACGGAAGATGAAGTGATCGACGGTGCGCTGTTGACCCACGGTGGCGATGTGCGGCATGCGCCCACGAAGGCTCGGCTCGAGGGAGGAGACACCTGATGATGGGGCCCCTATTGGTTGGCGTCTACGTGTTTGTTCTGGCGGTCTTCATCGGCTTCGAGATCATCACCAAGATCCCACCGACCTTGCATACGCCCTTGATGTCCGGCGCCAATGCCATTTCGGGTGTTACCGTCGTCGGTGCTCTGGTAGCGGCCCGCCACGGCGATAACCGGCTTTCGAGCATTCTGGGCATGCTGGCCATTGTGACCGCCACGGCCAACGTCGTCGGTGGTTTCCTGGTTACCGACAGGATGCTCGGAATGTTCGGCAAGAAGAAGAGCAGGAAATCATGACGAGCGCTTGGCAATCAACGGTCGTTCCGGTTCTCTACCTGCTCTCCGCGGTTCTGTTCATCCTCGGCCTCAAGGGTCTGACCCGCGTCCGCTCTGCCCGCCGAGGCAATGCTATCGCCGCGCTGGCGATGTTGATCGCGATTGTGGCGACCCTGATCGAGATGGGGCAGTTCGATCTCAAGTGGATCGTGGCCGGACTCTTGATTGGCAGCTTGATCGGAACCGTGATCGCGACCCGGGTCGAGATGACCGCCATGCCCGAGATGGTGGCGTTGTTCAACGGCAGTGGTGGCGCCGCATCGGCATTGGTGGCGATGTCCATCTTGTGGCGGCGGGTGATCGAAGACGGCGATGGCGCCGGGACCCCGGTCGCTCTGTTGGGCTCGGTGTCAGCGGTGACCACGGTGCTGTCCATTCTGATCGGTACCCTGACCTTGGCGGGTAGCCTTGTTGCCTACCTGAAGTTGTCGCGCAAGATCTCGGGTTCGCCGATCTTGCTGCCTGGGCGCCATCTCTTGAATCTCCTGCTACTGGCCAGCAGCCTTGGCCTCGGTCTGTGGGCGGTGTTTTCGGTCGCGGAAACCGGAACCCTCACCACCGTTGCCTTGGCAGTGGCGGCGGCAAGCTTCTTACTCGGTATCTTCTTGGTGATTCCGATTGGTGGCGGCGACATGCCGGTGGTGATCTCGCTGCTCAACTCCTACAGTGGCGTGGCTGCGTCCGCCACTGGTTTCGTGCTGCAAAACAACGTATTGATTATCAGTGGGGCGTTGGTCGGTGCCTCAGGCCTGATCTTGACCCAAATCATGTGCGTGGCCATGAACCGCAGCCTGACCAACGTCTTGTTTGGAGGCTTTGGTGCCGAGCCCGCGGTGGGTGGGGACGGTGGCAAGCACGAGTACGAGAACGTTCGCAAGTTCAGTGCCGAAGAAGCGGCCCTGGTGCTCGAGAGTGCCGAGACGGTCGTCTTCGTTCCCGGCTACGGTTTGGCTGTGGCCCAGGCCCAGCATTCGGTTCGTGAGTTGGCCAGCGCCCTCGAGAAGAATGGTGCCCAAGTAACCTATGCCATTCATCCGGTCGCGGGGCGAATGCCCGGTCACATGAACGTGCTATTGGCGGAAGCGGACGTACCCTACGAGCAACTGCTCGAGATGGACCGGGTCAATCCCGAGTTTCGCAACACCGATGTTGTGATCGTCGTCGGTGCCAATGACGTGGTGAATCCCGCGGCCAAGAAGACCGAGGGGAGCCCGATCTACGGCATGCCGATCCTCGAGGTCTACGAGGCGGCGACGGTGATCATGATCAAGCGCAGTCTGAGCCCTGGATTCGCCGGCATCAAGAACGAGTTGTTCGAGTACGACAACACGATGATGATCTTCGAGGACGCCAAGAAGGCCGTCCAAGGAATCCTCACCGAGTACAAAGACGTTACTTCGTAACTGCGCGCAGGAGCCTCGTATGAATCGTGCTCAGCAACGTTGGATCTCGCTCGTCGCGCCCGCGGCACTCGTCATGGGTCTCATCGGCTGTCAAAAGGAGGCACCACTCGAGCCGCCGCTGGTGGCACCGCGGGTGGAAAGTACGACGCTTGGTGTTGCCATCGCGGGCCTGGCCGGGTTCGAGGTGGTCGAAAACGGCGAGATGTTGGTGCTTGCATCCACGGACGATGCGGAGGGTCGGGTCACGATCGCCGCGGGTGCTGAGGGGAAAGTCAATCTGGTTCAGGCGGTCAACGACCATCAAGCGGAGGTCTTGGCGCGCCCGGACGGTGTCTATCGTGGGCAGCGCGAGATGGTCGGGCCACTGGGTACGGCGTACTACTCGCGCGGTTCCTACACCGGAGACCGCGACGGGTCGCAGGGCATTGCCATGGAGGAAACGTCGATCCTCACGCTGCATCCCGACGGCAACCGGATTCTTCGTCTCGAATACCGTTACCCCGTCGGTGAGGACAGCACCGCGCGGCTCGAAGCCTTGATGCAGAATGTATTGGGCGAGCTCGAAGGGCTGGACTCGGCGGCCGGCGAGACGACCGAAGGCACTTGATCACCGGAGATCGGTGCGACTGGTGGCCACGGCATTTGGTGATACTTGTTTCTGCGGCTGTGGACGGCCCCTATAATGTTCCCGGTTGTGGATCGCTGAATGCTCTGCGGTCTGCACCGTCGATTTGACCATGGCCCATTCGACGAAGCCCAAGCCGCCCGTCCGTGCGCGGCCGAACGTCACGTTCGAGACCGTTCTCGAACGATTGGATCATCGCGCGCAGCCCTACGATCGGGCGTTTCTGGCGTCGGTTTTCGCGTATGCGGAGCAAATGCATCGCGACCAGCGGCGGCGTTCTGGCGAGCCCTACGTCACGCACCCGATCTACGTTGCCTACATTCTCGCCGACTTGAATTTCGATCAAACCAGTGTCGCTGTTGGTCTATTGCATGATGTCCTCGAAGATACCTTGACGACAAAGGATGCACTGGGGGCGAGTTTTGGTGTCGATGTGGCGGAGTTGGTCGATGGCGTCACCAAGATCGGCAAGCAGGCGTATGTGCGCCGCGACGATGCCCAGGCCGAGACCTTCCGCAAGATGATCCTGGCCTCGGCACGCGATCTTCGGGTGATCATGGTGAAGCTCGCGGACCGGCTGCACAACATGCTTACCCTTGGGCATATGTCCGCTGAAGCCCAGCGTCGCATTTCGCGCGAGACCCTCGAGATCTACGCACCGATCGCGCACCGGCTGGGGATGTCGAAGGTCAAGGGTGATCTCGAAGACCTCGCCTTCTATCACCTCTTCCCTCGTCAGTTCGCCGAGCTCGAGGAGAAGCTCCGCGAGAAGTTGCGGGGTGGTCGCGAATTCGTCAAGCGAATCGAAGACATGCTGCGGAGCAAGCTCGAGGCGGAGCAAATTGACGCCGAGATCAGCTCTCGGGTCAAGCGCTACTACTCGATTTACGGCAAGCTTCGCCGTCAAGGGATCGACATTTCCCAACTGTACGACTACCTCGCGTTTCGGGTGATTACAGACAACCTGAAGGATACCTACGCGGCGTTCGGCATCGTGCACCAGAGCTGGCGCCCGATCCCGGGGCGATTCAAGGACTACATCGCGATGCCCAAGCCCAACCTCTACCAGTCGTTGCATACGTCGGTGGTGGGCGCGCACGGGCAACCGTTCGAGGTTCAGATTCGCACCCGGGAGATGGACAAGATCGCCGAAGAGGGCATTGCCGCCCACTGGCACTACAAGGAAGGCTCGGGCGGTGCGAAGGAGGGTGATCCCAATATCTTGTGGCTTCGTCACCTTCTCGAGTTGCAGCAGGAAAGCAGCGACCCGAGAACGTTCCTGACCCAGCTCAAGATCGATCTGTATCCCGAAGAGGTCTACATCTTTACGCCGAAGGGGCGGGTCTTTTCGTTCCCTCGTGGCGCGACACCGCTTGACTTCGCGTATCGAATCCACACGGATGTGGGGCACCATACCGGTGGTGCCAGGATCAACGGCAAATTGGTGCCGCTCAAGACCGAGCTCAAGAATGGTGACATGGTCGAGATTCTCACCAACCCCAATCGTCGACCCAGTCGGGATTGGCTGAAAATCGTCGCGACGTCGCGGGCGCGGAGCAAGATCCGGCATTGGCTCAATACAGTTCAAAAACGTGAGGCTGAGTCGATCGGGCGGCGGCTGTTCGAACGCGAACTCAAGCGGATGCGGATCAGCATCCGGAAGACCGTCGATGGTCCGCGAATGGCGGCGTACGTCAAGGCTGAGGGGCTATCGCGCGTCGAAGAGGTGTTTCAGCGGATCGGCTACGGCAAGACGCCCATTCGTCAGGTACTCGAGCGTTTGGTTGATCAAGAACAACTCGGCGCCGAACAGCCGGAACGTGGGGCGCTTCGCCGTGCGGTCGAGAAGTACCTTCCTTTCGGATCGGGGCCGGTCAAGGTGCGCGGCCAAGGCGACCTCTTGGCGACCCTTGCGAAATGCTGTCGGCCGGTGCCCGGCGAACCGGTAATCGGGTTCGTAACCCGCGGGCGCGGTATCTCGGTGCACGCAGAGGCCTGCTCCAACGTCCGCAACCTGATGTTCGATCCCGAGCGGATGATCGAAGTCGAATGGGCCCGCGGTGGTGACGGTGGATACCCGGTCTTGCTGTTGATCGAATCCGAAGACCACCAAGGGATACTGGCCAAGCTCACCGAAGTGATCGCCAAGGCGTCAAGCAACATCCGGCAGTTCGAGGCCAAGACCATCGAGCCCGGCATCGGTGTGATCGAGGTCCTGGTCGAGGTTCGCGACAGCAAACACCTGGCAAGACTGCGTGAGATGATCCTCGGGATCCGCGGGGTTCGAAACGTGGTCCGTCAACGGGATGCGAAGCCGCGCTGATCGAAGCGCGCCTCGTCGCCGTGGTCCAATGCCAAGTGGTCCAATGCCAAGTGGCCCGCGTGACCGCGGGCCGCTACCGCCGCGCGAGGCGATGTCGAATCCGGCTGGGAAGAGCCTAAGGCGTATCGGTTTCGGGTCGCCAGGTCCGTACGGGTGGCTTTTGAATCTTGCCACTGCGTAGGCACCGTGTGCAGACCAGAATTCGACGGGTCGTACCATCGCTGAAAGCACGCACGCGTTGTACGTTGGCTTTCCACTTCCGGCGGGTAACGTTGTGCGCGTGGCTGATGTTATTGCCACTCACCGTTCCCTTCTTGCAAATCTCACAACGCTTGGCCATGGCGAAAATCTCCGGTTCAAAGCGATCTCGAAGGGGAGCACCTCTCTCTCTCGAGAAGCGCAAGGCGCGCGATTCTGCCACAGAAAGTTGCCGAACGCAAGCATGCCCCTTCTGGGAATTCGTCGGGCTTGCGTCGTTTGGGTTGTCGTTAAGCTACGGAAACGCTTGCTTATCAGGGAATTAGACGCTAGAAGATATATATTGCCACAACTCTATTGCGGGTTGACACGTGGGAATGCCTGCTGTACTGTCGCACAACGTATTGTGCTTGTTTGTGTCAGAATGGGTGGAGAAGCTCTTAGAAGCTGTCGCCGTTTAATTGAACGAGGTTGTTGGAACAAGGCTGGCGGGTGCTCCGAGCGCCCAGATCAAGAGGTGATTGACGCGAGTGTTCTTAGCGCGCAACAAAGGGATCGTCGGGCTCGACATCGGTAGCGCCACCATCAAGGTGGTGGAGCTGCGCGAACGCAAGGGCGGGCAATTCCACCTCCAGCGGATCGGCGTCGAGCCGCTGTCGCCCGAGGCGATCGTCGATGGTTCGATCATGGACTCATCGCTGGTCGTCGATGGTATCCAGAAGCTCGTCGAGCAAGCCGGCGTCAAAACGCAGAACTTCGCCACCTCGGTCTCAGGTCACTCGGTGATCATCAAGAAGATCGAACTGCCGATGATGGATCCCGACGAGCTTGCCGAGTCGATCCAATGGGAAGCGGAACAGCACATCCCGTTCGACATCAACGACGTCCGGCTCGACTACGTGACGTTGAGTGAAGACGAGCCGGGCCGCGAGAGCATGGAAGTGCTGTTGGTCGCGGTCAAGCGAGAAAAGGTCAACGACTACGTCTCGGTGATCTCGCAGAGCGGACGATCTCCCGCCATCGTCGATGTGGATGCCTTCGCCATTCAGAACGCCTACGAGCTCAACAACGACCTCGACCCGTTGAAAGTCGTCGCGCTCGTGAACATGGGTGCTGGGGTGACGAACATCAACATCGTGGCTCGGGGCGCAAGTGTCTTCTGGCGCGACATCTCGTTTGGCGGCAACCAGTTCACCGAAGCCTTGCAGCGGGAGTTCAATCTCTCGTTTGACCAAGCCGAACTCCTCAAGCGTGGTGAGACGGTTGGTAGCTACACGGCCAACGACGCGCGCAAGAACCTGGATCAGGTCTCGGCCGAGATGGCGAGCGAGATCCAGAAGACATTCGACTTCTTTGGCGCGACCTCATCGGAAGGGCCCATCGATGAACTCGTTCTTTCGGGCGGTTGCGCACTGACCATGAATTTGGTGGAAGTGTTACGGGAACGATTTGGGGTTCCAACCGAGCTCCTCAATCCCTTCGCCAACATCTATTTCAAGGAAAGCGACTTCGACCGCGACTGGCTCGACGCGATTGCCCCGATGTTGGCGGTTGCAGTTGGGCTGGCCATGCGCCGGGTCGGAGACTAGTGGAGTAGGTCATGATTCGTATCAACCTGCTCTCAGAAGGCCGGAGGCCGGTCGTTGCGCGTCGCGCGAAGGCAACGCTTGGCGATCAAGATCCCGCGCTGTTCTGGTTGTTGGGTGGCTTCTTGATTGGTGCCCTGATCGCTGGCGGTATGTGGTGGGTCGAGCGCACCAAGGCTCAAGAGATCGACGCCAGCATCGCGCGAGCCCAGCGTGAGGTCAACGACCTCGCTGAGATCATCAAGAAGGTCGAGGATTTCAAGCTCAAGAAGGCCGCTCTCGAGAACAAGATTGCGGTGATTCAGGATCTCAAGCGGAAACAAAAAGGGCCGGTTCAGGTTATGGACAACGTCTCGGGTGCGTTGCCCGATCTACTCTGGCTCGACTCCCTGCGGATGACGGGCAACACCGTCAACTTGCGCGGCCAGGCGTTGAACACTGCCGCCGTTGCAGGTTTCATCGGCAATTTGCACGACGTTGAGCAGTTCAAAGAGCCCGACACGAAGGACATCAGGGCGAGCGGAAAAAGGCTGGAGAGCTACACCTTCAACCTCGTCTTCAGCTTCGTCCACGACTTAGACGCCAAAAACGACGGCGAAGACTCTTCGGAGTTCGGCCTATGAACGCCGGCGGAGGTCTGTGATGGCGGTTGAAACGGGACTCGAAGGCAAGCCATGGCATATCTCTGCGGCAGTCGCGTTGGCGATCGCGTGCCTTATTGCCGGTGGCGTCTATTGGTTCAAGATCAAGGACATGCGCCTCGCATACGAGCGCAAACAGGCGACTTTGACCAGTTTGCAGCAGAAAATAACCGAGGGCCGGGCCGCGAAAGCGCGGTTGCCGCAGTTTGAGGAAGAAGTCGCGCGGCTCACGCTGGAGCTCGACAAGCTGCTTCTGATCTTGCCGCCTCGCCGCAACACAGAAGATTTGCTGCGGCGTGTTCGGACTTTGACCGAAAGAGGTGACTTCGATCTGCTCCGATTCCAACCTCAGGCGATTCGGGTCAACGATTTCTACAGTGAGTGGCCGATCAAGATCGAGTTGGAAGGGACGTACCACAACCTCGCAATGTTCTTCGATCGCATTGGACGCTTTTCGCGCATCATCAACATCGATGTGCTTAATATCAGTGCCATCAACAGCCCGCGTGCCCCCCATCACACCATCAAGGCGGCCTTCACCGCGAAGACGTTCCTCTATAACGAGCCTCCCGAAGCTGACGACCCGGGAACCGTAGGAGGTAGCCCATGACGTCGTTGGAGAATGTTGGCAGATGGCTTCTCGTGCTCGGGTTGGTGGTAGCCGCTCTAGCGCCCGTGCACGGGCAGGACGATGAAAGCTTCGCAAGCGAAGGAGCCGCGGAAGAGCCTCCGCCGGATCAAGGCGAAAGCATCGATGACATCTTGGCCGAAGATGAAGCTGTGCTCTACGGCGACGAGTCTGGATACGACCCCGGCGCCCGTCGGGATCCGTTCCGTTCGCTTCTCCAAAGAGGGCTAGAAGAAGAAGTGGTCAGCGCCAGGCCGGAAGGTGTCCCGGGTCTCTTGATCGACGAGGTCGAACTCGAGGGCGTGTACATGACACCGGAAGGGCCTGTCGCGCAGATTCAAGCAGCGAGCGACGCAACGAGCTACCTTCTCCGTCCTGGAGATCAGCTCTGGGATGGCGATGTCCTTCGCATTTCACTCGACGAAATTTCGTTCAAACAGTCGATCGATGACCCCAATGCCCTGAAACCGTTTCGGGAAGTGACCAAGAAGCTGAACCCATGAGTGGGAAAGGATCGGTCGGAGGCCTGATGAACCACGAGAGAACCACTCAAAGAAGCGTGCTGCGCCACAGTTGGACTGGTGCAGCGATCTTCCTGCTCGTTCTGCAGGTCGGGTGTGCCTCATCCGGCACTCCAGACCGTGCGCGCTCCAAGACAGACGTGACTGCGCCAGGAGTTAGGTCGACAGTCAACGCACCCGCGGAAATCATGAGCCTCGATGCTGTGGAGACAGCGGCGGGTGTCGACATTGGCGTCGAAGCCGATCGGGCGCTCGTATGGACCACGTACCGGGACGCTCAGGGCAATCTCGTTGTCGAACTGCCCAACAGTGTTCCAGGACGCGGCCTCAGCACATTGTCGCGTACCACGGGTCTGGTTAGCTCGGTCGATGTCGAACGGCTCGAAGACGCCGAAAGACCCTTGACCCGTTTGGTGATTCGCACACGTGAAGAAACCGAGCATGCGTTGACCACGGAAGGCGAGAGGCTGCGGCTTCAGTTGGTGCCGGTTGGCTACGACGTGCCCACTCGTCTGGCCTACGAGCCCATGCCGGAGTCGACGGAGCCGCCCTTAGAAACCGCCAATCTTGCTCCTGACTCTGGACCGCAGGTGGAGGTCAGCAATCTCGAGGATGCGGCCGATGACACGGGCAGCTCCGAAATGGGTGAACACGCTTCCCATGGGACGCAAGGTCCCCCAAAGTACGGATCTCCAGATTACGGAACGCCCGACGCGCCCAAGCAGGGGCCGTTGGTCTCCGGCGTGATGGCCAGCCAATTGCTCGGAGTCGAGTTGGCCGAAGCCGATGGCGCCACCGTGATCCGAATTCTTGGTGATGGCGAATTTGACTACACGACGTTTCGCCTCGAAAGCCCTGAGCGGTTTGTCATCGACCTGGATGGCGTCGTCAACACCAGCCTGCGTTCAACTGTCCCGGTCGACGATGCCACGGTTGATCAAGTAAGAATAGGCCAGTTCAAGCCGCAGCCGGATCCGGTCTCCCGAGTGGTCTTCGACCTCAGGGACTTCGCGCCTCCTCACATCGAGCGTGGTCCGGATGGTCTCACGATCACCTTCGGAGGCCCGCCACCACCTCCGGCGCCAACCCTTGCAGAAACCGTTTCTAGCGATGAGTTGCCCGCAACAGAGTGGGAAGAGCCAGCACCCGCGCCGCCGGTAGTCGTCGCCGAAGCACCGCGGCCAGCAGAACCCGTTTTCGAGCATGGCGCCGACGAACCGTTCTACGATGCCGGCGAGGCCATCGCAACCGAAACGATCGAGCCGGAACCAACTGTGGTCGCCGCTGTTCCCGAACCACCTCCGGTACCGCAAGTTCCGGTGTACCAGCCGGCCGAGAGCGAGATCGTTGCGGAAGCACCATCTGTTGTGCCGATGCCACCGCCCACTGTTGCGCCGATGCCAACGCCCACTGTTGCGCCAATGCCAACGCCGGAAGCGCCGCCGATAGCGGAAGATGACGTTGCGATGTACGAGGCTCGGCAGGTTCAGCGGAGTCCGCCGCCAGCTGGCCAGACCGAAGACAAGCCGATCATTCCGCCAAGCTTCCAATCGCTGGTGGTCTCGAGCCAGCAGCAGACGTACGTGGGCGAGCCGATCACGATGTCACTCAAGAACGCTGATTTGGTGGAGACCTTGCGGTCGTTCGCACGAATCAGCGATCTGAACTTCGTCATTCAGCCGGGTGTGTCCGGCAATGTGACTGTCGAGTTGAATGGGGTGCCCTGGGACCAAGCGCTCGAGCAAATCCTCAAGATCAACAACCTCGGAATGGACATCGATGGCACGATCGTGCGGATCGCGCCGTTGCCACAGTTGCAGTCTGAGGCCGAGGCCCGGCGCAGGTTGGCCGAGGAGCGGAAGCGTACCGTGCCCTTGACCACGGTCATCCGCCGCTTGAGCTATGCGAGTGCTGGAGATGTTCAGGCGTTGCTCGAGAGTCGGTCTACCTCGGGCGGCCGTGGCAACGTAGCCCGTGGTTCGATTCTCAGTTCACGCGGTTCCACTCAAGTCGATCAGCGAACGAATACGCTGATTATCCGCGAGCTTCCCGAGACCATTTCGACGGTTCTCTCCGTGATCGATAACCTCGACATTCCCGAGCCGCAGGTTCGGATCGAGGCGCGAATTATCGAAGCCACCAAGTCCTTCAGCCGCAGCCTCGGCGTCCAATGGAACTTCACGGGCGAGGCGAGCCCTCGGCTCGGCAATACGACGGGAATCGAGTTCCCGAACAATGTTCAGGCCGCTGGCGGTGTGAATCTCCTGACGGGCGGCAACAACGGCTTCTTGAACCTGTCGTTGGGTAATGTGTTGAATTCGTTCACGCTCGACACGACCTTGCTTGCCGCGGAATCGAACGGTCTGGTCAACGTCGTCTCGGCACCGTCCGTGTTGGTGCTCAACAACGAGCAGGCGTCGATCCAGAGCGGCATTCAGATACCGGTGCAAACCGTGGCGAACAACACGGTCACCGTCCAGTACGTGAACGCCACCCTGCAGCTGTCGGTAACGCCGCAGATCACCGCCGAAGGCACGATCCTGATGTCGATCAACGTGGCAAAGAAGGAGCCGCAGTTCGCGCTGGCTCTGCCGGAGGCATCAAGTGCCCCGATTTCCACCCGCGAGGCGTCGACCCGGGTCATCGTCCGCGACGGTGGTACCGCTGTTGTCGGTGGCATCTACGAAGTTTCCAACAACCAAGGCCAGAGCCGGGTTCCGGGTTTGGCCAACGTCCCGATTCTCGGACACCTGTTCCGCAACCGTTCGCGCGGCAATCAGAATCAAGAGCTCCTGATTTTCGTAACGCCACGGATTGTCCAGCTGTAACCGGTTTGCAGGGAGCATGAACATGAAGAAGATGAGAAAGATGATGCGCATTGGGGCCGCCGTTCTGGTCGCACTTGCGATGCTCGCCTGCGAGGCACGCACCGACGGCACCGACCATGGTGGCGTGCTCCTGGACGTTGCGTGGGCCGCTAGTGGTGGTGGTATACCGTTCCGGGTCTCGGTCAACGGCAACGACAGTCTGATGATCCCCACCATCCGGATCTCGAGTATCGCCGCTGATCCGAATGGTGCGACGAGTTCACTCATGGACGTCGAATTGGAAACCATGGAGGTCGTCTTCCGGCGTTCCGACGCAGGTTCTCAGGTACCGGCGCCGTACGTCGTTTCGGTTCTCGGTACGGTGCCAATCGGCGGCATCTTGACACTCAACAACTGGGACGTCATGTCTTTCGAGCAGTTCCGCAACCCGCCGCTCTCCGACTTGAGGTTCGAGAACGGTGGCCTCGACAAGGAGACCGGCTTGGATGTCATTCGACTCGAGCTCATTACCCGTGTCTTCGGTCGTACTCGGAGCGGTCGGTCCGTACAAAGCGTGCCCCGGGCACAAACCATCGAGTTTGGACAGTAGCGGCGAAGGCTGCTGATTCGGTAGGAATGGAGCGTCGCAATGAATAGGATGAATCTCGGGTCAAGACGACACCCCGCGTGGGTGCCGATGTCGATCTTGCTGGTATCCCTCACAATGGGCGCCTGCTCGACCGACTCGCCCACCTCGCCGACCCAGCCTGTGACCACGGTTTCGCCATCGGGGCCCCAGGGCGTGACCGCTTGGAACATCCAAGTCACGGTCACTCCAAACGACGTCGAGATCAGCGGTACGCCTTTCGAAGCGACCGTTCGCGCGCTTGCGCGCCGGCAGTCGAATGGCCAGTTGGCACCCAACGGCGCCACCATCATCCTCACCACGACGATCGGTGGCTTTACGAGCACAGATGCTGCTGGCACCGGCACCACGAGCCGGTCGATCGTCACCAGGACCAACAACGGCGAGGTTAGTGCGTTCCTTCAGTTCGACGGCACCATCGCAGGTGCTGCCGTAGTCCAGGCGCAGCTCGAACAGAGTTTTAGCCAGGCCGTGGTCCAGCTTCGTGAGCCTCCCCCGCCGCCGCCCGAACCGGTACCGATTCCGCCTCCGCCGTTCTTCATTGCCGAAGTCCGCCCGAACGTTGGCGGCCCTGCGGGCGGTGAAGGGGTCAACATTCTGGGCTCTGGGTTCTCCGGTCCCATTCGGGTGACCTTCGGTGGGCTTCCCGCCACGGTTACGGGCGCGTCGCCTGAGATAATCCATGTGATCGCACCGGCAGTTGACCTGGGTGTTGGCGAGGTGAGGTCGGTGCCGGTAACGGTCACCATCAACCTCAACGACACCAATCCCGACGAAGCTACCGCGACCGATAGCTTGGCGAACGCCTACACCTACGCCCGTGGTGGCCAGACCATCATTCCGCGGATCTTCAGCTTGACGCCGACCTCGGGCCCCAATGAAGGCGGGACCGAGATTGTGATCAACGGTGAGGGCTTCTCGAACCAGGTACAGGTCTTCGTTACCGATGTCGGCAACGTCGAGGCGCCCATCGTGTCGATTTCGCCGACGCGGTTGGTGGTACGGACGCCCTCGGCGACCGGTTCCAACTTCATCAATCTCAATGCGATTGTCGGCGTCCGGGTCATCAACCTGGACTCGGGTCTCGAAGCGACCTTGGCCGGTGCCTTCCAGTACGGTGATGGGCAGGCCCGTGGTCCGATCATTACCTCGGCAGGGCCAACGCAAGGTACCTACGCGGGTGGTCAAACGGTGACCATCTTCGGTACCGGCTTCGACGAGCCAGTGGCGGTGAGTTTTGGTGGGTTCGCCCAACAAGAGATCAACGTGACCGGCACGGAGATCGTGGCACGCTCGGGTCGGGTCATCCTGACTGGGTGTAGCGCGACCTCCGGTGCGTTTAGTGTGACCAACATCGAGACGGGCGAGAGCTTCGTCAGCGGCATCGTCTACACCTATATGCCGGTCAATGTGGCGGTGGGTGGGTTGGTGCCTGCCAGCGTGGCCACGGACAGCAACGGCAACCTCGTGGTCCCCACGTCCGTTACGATCAGTGGCGTGTCGGGTTTTGCTGATGGTGATGTCGTAAGCGTCGAGTTTGGCGATGGGTTTGCCTTCAACGCGATGTACAACGGGTCGACCAATCAGATCACCGCGGACGTGCCGCCTTTCACAGGGTCCTTCGGGGCCATGGAAGACTGCACAACAGGGAATGGTCTGCCGGGTATGCGGCCTGGTCCAGAACGGGTGGACGTGAGAATCAGTAACGGCCAGACTGGCTGTGAGCTGATCCTCACGAGCCGCTTTACCTACACGCCCGATGGCACTTGCGTAGCGACCGAGGATCCAACACCGCTGATCATTGGCCTTTCCACGGTCAGTGGTAGCTCCAACGGCGGTACGCCGGTGACCATCTCGGGGCAGAACTTCATCAGCCCCGTGCGGGTTTTGTTTGGCGGTGCCACGGCCCCGAGCGCGACAGTGTCGGGTACGACCTCGATTTCCACGTCGACGCCTCAGTACACGGGGGCCTTCCCGACTGAGCCCTGTGACGACAACTTGGACCTGATCCAAGGCGCCCGCAACCTGCCCGTGCAGGTAGGGGTGACGGTGATCAACTTGACCAGCGGCAACCAAGACACGTTGCCCAACGCCTTCACGTTCATGCCGGCTGATACCTCCTGCATCGGAGACTAACGTCGGAAGTGACGAGCCTGGCCGCTGGGTCAGGAGCGTGATGCCACCCAAGGAAGGACCGCCGACTTGTTCGGCGGTCCTTTTGTCGTTGGATCGTAGACGCGGCCATGACTCGGTTCGTATACTTCAACCGAGATGAGACAACGAATTCTTCTGCTGCCCTTCGCCCTGCTCGTGCTCCTGTTGACCGTGCTGGCCTGCGACAGCGCCAATCCGGTGGCGCCGGGCGGAACGGTCTTGACCGTAACCGCGAACCCCACCCTGATTGGGCTCGCCGGTGAGACATCGACGATTACCATCACTGGCTTTCGTCCAGATGGCAACCCGCTCAACCCAGGCACTCAAATTACGCTTTCCACGTCGCTCGGTACGTTGCGGGAGTCGACGATTGCGGTGGGTGCCAACGGAGTGGCGACGGCCTTTCTGACCGGCAATGGCCAGCAGGGTGAAGCCATGGTTACGGTCACCACGCCTGGATCGGACTCGATGGCGATGGTCACGGTGCAGATTGGTGAAAGCGACACCACTCGGCCCCAGCTAACCGTCACTGCCACGCCCTCGACGCTCAGCCTGAACGAGCCGTCGGACGTTTCCGTGGTTGTGCGCAATGCCGACGGTTCGAGCTATACAGGCGGGGGTGATGTTCGTTTTGAAACCAGCCTCGGCGAGTTGTCTGAGACGCTTGTGGCGATCGCGAACGGCAGAGCAGCTACCCAGCTCCTGTCAGGAGATCAGGTCGGCACCGCTACGGTCACGGCCTTCTTCGGCTCGGCAATGCCCACGACCGTAGACATCGCAGTGGAGAATCAGCGCCCAACGTTGATCGTGACGATCAATCCGGACGATCTCGCGACCAACGAAGATGCGGTGCTGACGATCTTGGCTAGGGATGAGAACGGCTTGCCTCTAGGGTCCGGACTCAATATTCAACTCTTCTCGACCCTCGGCAGTTTTCCTGAGGCGCAAAGTGGGGTCATCCAGACCGACTCGACTGGGAGAGCTGTAACCAAGTACAACGCTGGCGACACACCAGGTACAGCTGATATCACGGCGATCCTGGAGAATAGCGAGCCCGTGGTTACGATGGTTTCGATCCGGGGAGTCATCAATACGTTCCAGCTTCTCGTCAGCACCAACAACATTGACCGCCCCGTGGCTGGTGGCATGCCGGCTACACTGGAACTAACCGCGCGAACTCAAAACGCCCTAGGTGAACCTGTCCCGAATGTGACGATCAACTTCGAATCCGAAGTAGGCGGCACCTTCACGCCTAGTGCAACAGTGTTGACCGGCGGTACAAGTGGGTCGGTGACGGTGACCTTGTCCCTTACCGATACTCAACTCCCCAGCAACATCACGTCGTTCGAGGTGAGTGCAACTGCGGCTGGCGAAGTAGCACCAGGCGTCGAGAATCCTCAGACAGAGGACATCGCTGTCGACAACTAGTGCTCCAAGGGGTGCAAGTCAGGTCGCTGATACCACCTTGATCAGCTGCTGACGCCCGCCCTTTAGGGGGCGGGTGTTGTGGATTGAAGACCATTACGTATGCGAGGAGTCCCTGCACAGCTAGCAGGGCAGCTTGGTTAGCTCGATCGACCAAGAGACTGCTATACTGCCGGCTGTTCTCCGCCTCCTCCCCTCAGTTACCCCGCGAAGCCAACGCGAATGCCTGATTCACCGTCGAATCCCAACCTCGAGTACCTGGAAAGCCGCTGGCGCCGGAATCCCGGTTCGCGGATCTACCTCCAGCTGGCCGAGGAATATCGCCGGCTCGAGCGCCATGAGGATGCTGTCGAGGTGTTGACGCGTGGGCTGGCGGATCGCCCGAACGATCTCTCTGGCCTGGTCGTCTTGGGACGATGTCAGCTCGAGGTCGGAGCGTTGGATGACGCTGCTTCAGCACTCGAGAAGGTGTTGGCGCGCGATCCGGCGCATATGGTCGCCAACAAGCTGATGGTCGAGACCCAGCTCCAGCGAGAGGACGCCGAGCGGGCACAAGAGCGCCTTAGCTTCTATCGGTTGCTCAACGATCGTGATCCGGAAATCGACCACTTCGAGTATCGGCTGTCGCAGTTGCAGAAAGTGGGTCCAGAAGCCGAGGCAGGGATCAGCGTACCGGAACCCGTCGCTGAACCGGCGATACCGAAGTTGGAAGCGTCCAACGACGGCGGAGCCATCTTTGCGCTCGACGATCAGGTCGTCGGAATGGGGGCACTCCACCTCGCGTCGAAGGCGCGCTCCACGCCAGCCACGGCGGGATTGCCGTTCGGCGACCTCCCAGCGATGGACGATGAGTCGCACTGGCAGCAACTCGCCACGGGTGAGCTTTTCTCGAAAGCACTCACGATCACTTTCGGCGAAGTGCCTGCGACCCTTGCACCTGCCGTCGCAGCGATCGAAGAACCCTCCACCGAGCCCGCGCCAGCTGTCGAGCCCGCGCCAGTTGCCGAGCCCGCGCCAGTTGCCGAGCCCGAAGTATTCGACCTGTCGTCAACACTTGCTGGCGTCGCTGAAGTCGCCGACGAGTCCGGTGCTTCTGAGTCCCTGCTCGACCCGGTTTGGGACGACGAGATGCCGGCCGTTGCCGAGCACTTCGATACGGGTGCCTCATCCGAATCGGACGGCGTTGAGCTCGGGGCCCTCGCGGCGGCGGCAGTCGGTGCGGTGGGGGTGGCGGTTACTGCAGGAACGGCCGACGAAGAACCTGGTACGCCGCTGGAGGTCGAGTTCGAAGCCGAGCCGACTTTCGAAACGCCATTGGTTGACAATCTCGATGACCAGATCATCGAAGAGATTGGGGACGAGAGCGGTGGTGATGCCGAGGAGGACCGGGAAGAGGTTGTGCCGGCCACGGTGGCCATGGGCGATCTCTACCTCGAACAAGGCCATCATCACGAAGCCGAGGCTGTCTATCAGCGGGTCTTGGCTGCCGAGCCTGGCAACATCGAGGCGAAGCAGGGCCTTGCCCGGGTGGCCGGGATCGATGCCGCCGTGCAAAACGTGGCCAGCGGAACACCTCCCATTGCGGCCGAGCTAATTGCGGACGAATCAAGTGTGGCGCCCGAACCAAGTGTGGCGCTCGAACCAAGTGTGGCGCTCGAACCAAGTGTGGCGCTCGAACCAAGTGTGGCGCTCGAACCAAGTGTGGTGCCCGAACCAAGTGTGGTGCTCGAACCAAGTGTGGCGCCCGCAGCCGAAGTTGTGGATGCCGAAGCATTCGAACTCTCTCGCCTCCTGAAAGGCGAACCGATTCCTGAGGGCGTAACGGCTCGGAAGATCTTTGCGCTCCAGCGCTATCTTTCGCTGATTCAACAGGGGCGCGACCATGTTTCGTGATCGTCTGCAGCAGATCTGCGACCGTGTCTCGGACATCCAAGCGATTAGCTTGGTGGCCAAGGACGGCATTTCGGTGGAGACCGTTCCCCGGGATACGGACTTTGAGATCGACATCCTTGCCGCCGAGTTCATGGCGCAGATCAGTGCGATTTCGCGGAATCACCAGGAACTCGATGTTGGCGAAGTACGCCACCTGAGTGTGACCACCGAGCGCCTGACGATCATGATTCGCGCTGTGGCAAGTGACTACTTCCTGCTTGCGATTCTCGGTGCCGACAGCCACCTCGGGCGCGCGCGCTTCGAGCTGCGGCGGGCCGTTCTCACCTTTGAAGAAGATCTCATCTAGCGTGGTGCCGCCCGCGCGTGGGTGGCGGTTAGCCGTGGCTGCAGAGATGGGATCGGGAGACACGCATCGTGCTGACGTTCGAACAAATCAAGGAGCTGATCGAGCTCGTGGCGGTTCGTCGCCTCAATGGTCTCGAGATCGAGCGAGCGGGATTCCGCTTCAAGATCGACGGCCATGGCCCACAGGCTGTCGCAGCCGCACCTTCACCTTCGGTTGAGACGCCTGCGCCCGCTACCGTGTCAACGCCGACGCCGCCGGTCGAGGGGGCATCCGTTGGCGCTCCCACTGTCGCCGACGCCGCTACACCGGCGGAGGGACATCGCCTTACGTCGCCGATTGTCGGCACCTTCTACGTCGCACCAAGCACGGACACACCGGCTTTTGCCCAGGTTGGTGATGCAGTGCGAAAGGGCCAAGTCCTGTGCATCGTGGAGGCCATGAAGTTGATGAACGAGATCGAGTCGGACGTTGACGGTGTGGTGGTGGAGGTCTTGCCACAAAACGGACAGCCGGTCGAGTTTGGCGAGCCGCTGTTCGTGATCAAGACGAATTGACCCCATGTTCAAGAAGATCCTGATCGCGAATCGTGGGGAGATCGCCCTTCGGATCATCCAAGCATGCCGGGAGCTTGGTATAGAGACTGTTGCGGTTCACAGCACGGCTGATGAAGAGAGCTTGCATGTGACGTACGCGCACGAAGACGTGTGTATTGGCCCGCCGAGTTCCACGGATAGTTACTTGAACTTCACCAGTGTCATCGCGGCGGCGGAGATCACCGGTGCGGACGCGGTACACCCCGGGTATGGGTTCCTGGCCGAGAATGCCCACTTTGCAGAGGTTCTTGCCGAATGCAACGTTGGCTGGATCGGCCCCCGGCCCGAAACCATTCGGGCTATGGGCGACAAGGCCAACGCGCGTAAGGTGGCCATTGAGGCCGGCGTGCCGGTGTTGCCCGGAAGCACCAAGCCGATTGCGGATGCCGCGGAGGCGGAGCGTTTGGCGGAGGACGTCGGCTATCCCGTAATCCTCAAAGCCGCTGCCGGCGGAGGTGGTCGCGGCATGCGGATTGTTACGGAGGCGTCCGAGATCGCCCAGCAATTCGCCACGGCCAGCGAGGAAGCGAGCAAGGCGTTCAGCGATGGCTCCATGTACCTCGAGAAGTACCTGGTCCAGCCTCGGCACGTCGAGTTCCAAATCTTCGGCGACCACCACGGTCGCATCATCCATCTGGGTGAGCGCGATTGCTCCATCCAGCGTCGACACCAGAAGTTGTTGGAGGAATCGCCTTCGACCGCGTTGGATCCAGCATTGCGGGAACGTATGGGTTCCGCCGCGGTTCGGCTGGCCGAGAAGGTTGGCTACGTCAATGCCGGGACCGTCGAATTTCTGCTGGATACCGACGGCAGCTTCTACTTCATGGAGATGAACACCCGGATTCAGGTCGAACATCCCGTGACGGAGATGGTCATGGGGGTCGATCTCGTAAAGGAGCAACTGCGGGTTGCTGCTGGCGAACATCTGTCTTTCAGAGACGATCTCGCGCCTCGTGGACATGTGATCGAATGTCGGATCAACGCTGAGGATCCCGTCAATTTCATGCCTTCTCCGGGTCCGCTGACGACCTTGCACCTGCCGGGTGGCCCTGGGATCCGCGTGGACACCCACGCGTACCAGGAGTACGTGATCCCGCCGTTTTATGATTCGATGGTTGCGAAGTTGATCGCCCACGGCAGTGATCGCAACGAAGCGATTGCCCGCATGAAGCGGGCACTGGACTTCTTCATCATCGAAGGCATCCAAACCACGATTCCCCTGCACCAACAGATTCTCGACGACCCGGTGTTCCTCACCGGTGAGATTTCGACTCGTTTCATGGAAGGGTTCCGACAGCGCCGAGACGATGCCGATGACAGTGGATCGTGAGGCGCTCCGGCCGCCACGCCTTTACGCCGTTGCGGATGCCGAGGCCATCGGTCCCGGGCGGCTCGTGGCGGCGGTGGAGGCCTTGGCGGGCGCGGGAATCCAGTGGATTCAGCTTCGGGGAAAGCACCTCGACGGTCGTGCATTGGCCGCATGGGCAGGTGCAGCCCGAAGGATCCTCGATCGGCACGATGGTGTCCTGTGGATCAACGATCGGGCGGACCTCGCGGCGGCCGTACCCGCTGGCGGCTTGCATCTTGGCCAGCACGACCTTCCCCCCTCGCTCGCCCGGCCGATCGTTGGACCTTGTTGCTGGCTGGGTCGCTCGACGCACACTGAGCAGCAAGTCGTGGCAGCGGCGGCCGATCCGGCGGTGGACGTTGTCGCGGTCGGCCCTGTTTTCACCACCACGAGCAAACGCGATGCTGAGCCGGTTGTCGGGCTCGACTTGGTACGCTTCGCACGTCACGAGACCGAAAAGCCGATTGTGGCCATTGGTGGCATCGACGCGTCCCGTGCGCGATCGGTGCTCGACGCCGGTGCAGATACCGTTGCTTTGCTCGGTGCACTGTGCCACGGCGATATCGTGGCCAATGTCCGGCGAGTCCAAACCTTGGTAGGAGAACGTCGATGAGTCGAGTCGAGCAGTTTGGTAGCCGTTGGGGACTGATTCTCGCCACCTTGGGTATGGCGGTGGGGACCGGCAACATTTGGCGTTTCCCGCGGGTCGCGGCGTCAAATGGTGGCGGAAGTTTCCTGGTGGCCTGGATCGTCTTTCTGTTCCTTTGGTCCGTTCCGCTGATGATTGTCGAGTTCGCGTTTGGCAAGCAGGCCCGGCGGGGCGCGATAGGCGCCTTCGTCGCTCATGGTGGCCCCGGTGCGGCGTGGATGGGTGCGTGGGCGGCACTCTGTGCGACCGCGATCGGTGCTTACTACGCCGTGGTCAGCGGTTGGTGCCTTCGTTATCTGTGGGCCGCGCTGCGCGGCGAGCTGGCGGGCGATGGCAGCGCTGGCGCCCTTTGGGCGTCCTTTAACAGTACCCCCACCGCGGTCGTAACCCAAGCACTGGTGTTGGGCATTTGTATCGGTGTTGTTTGGTTTGGCGTTCGCGGTATCGAGCGCGTCGCCAAGGTTCTGATTCCGACGCTCTTGGTGCTGGTGATTGTGCTGACGATCCGCGCGGTGACGTTGCCAGGGGCCGCGGCCGGACTCAATTTCCTCTTCACGCCCGATTGGGCAGCGCTGGCTGAACCCAATATCTGGCTCCAGGCGCTGACCCAAAACGCATGGGATACAGGTGCAGGCTGGGCATTGATCGTGACCTACGCGATCTACATGAAGGCGCGCGAAGATGTTTCGCTCAACGCGTTCCTGATCGGCTTTGGGAACAACTCGGTGTCGTTGCTCGCTGGAATCATGGTTCTGTGCACCGTGTTTGCGATCAACCCGCGGGCACAAGCCGAGATCGTCGGCGCCGGTAACGAGGGATTGACCTTTATCTGGATGCCCCAGCTCTTCGACGCCATGCCGGGTGGTGCCGTTTTCATGGTTCTCTTCTTCCTCGCCCTGTCCTTTGCCGCGATTACCAGCATGATCGCCATGCTCGAGCTTGCGACGCGGGTCCTGATTGATCTGGGCTTCGCGCGTCGGCCGGCACTTCTGGCGCTTGGTGCTGTGTTGTTTGCCGCTGGGGTGCCGTCGGCACTCAAACTATCGGTGTTTCAGAATCAGGACTGGGTATGGGGTGTCGGCCTCATGCTTTCTGGCCTCTTCTTCGCGGTGACGGCTGCGCGGTATGGGCTCGAACGACTTCGGCGGGAGGTCGTCAATGCGGAGGGCTGTGACCTGCACATCGGCCGTTGGTGGGTGATCCTCGTTGGTGTCGTGGTGCCGATCGAAGCCGTGACCTTGGTGGTGTGGTGGCTGGTCGAAGCCTACCGAGACGACCCCAGTGGTTGGCTGAATCCGTTTGGCGCCTTTACGGTGGGAGCTGTCCTTGTCCAGTCGGCCATCGCTTTGGTGATCTTGTGGCTGATGAATGGCTGGGTTTCACGAAGAACCTTGCGGGAGATGGGAGCATGACCTGGCAAGCGATCGTCATGATGGTGATTGTGTGTGGGATCGTCTGGGGCGGTTTCGTGGGGCTGTTGGTGCGCGCGATTCGTCGAGAAGGGGCGAAACAGCATGGTGAGTCCGAAAACCGACCCTGATGGGACGAGCGTTGGGGCTGGTTCCTCGAGCGCGGTTCAGGAAGGACGTGTGTACCTAACGGGCTTCATGGGTGCGGGAAAATCCGTCGTTGGCAAAGCGCTGGCCGGTGTCTTGGATTGCGCGTTCGTCGACCTGGATACGGCGGTCGAGTCGCGGGCCGGACGTCGTGTTGCGGCGATCTTCGCGACCACGGGTGAGCCGGCATTTCGGCAGCTGGAGCACGAATGTCTCGTCGAAACCGGGGATTATCCTGCTGTCGTTGTTGCGACTGGTGGTGGTACGGTTCTTTCCGAACGCAATCGTGCGATGATCGGCCGTCTGGGAACCAGCGTGTGGCTCAATCTCAGTTTCGAAACGATCGCGGCCCGTCTTGGGGCCGATGCTCGTAAGGACCGTCCGTTGTTCCGCTCCCCCCAGCAAGCACAGACGCTATTCGAGCAGCGGTACACCCACTATCGTAGGGCTGACCTGCGTATTGATATCGAGGCGGTGGACTCACCGGCTACTGTTGCGGCCACCATCGCAAGTCTTCTTGGGAGAAGTCCGTGCGCTACTTGATCATTTCCGACATGCACGGCAATTGGGATGCATTTGCCGCTGTGCTGCGGCACGTGCGTCGAGAGCGGTTTGACGAGACTCTGGTTCTGGGTGACCTGGTGGGCTACGGCGCTGGGCCGAATCAAGTGGTGGAAGCCGTCCAAAGCGACCTACATGGCACCGTGCGGGTGGTGCGCGGAAATCACGACAAAGTGGTCGCCGAGCTGGAAGATGGCTCGAATTTCAATCAACCGGCCTTGTCGGCCGCCCGTTGGACCACCGAGCGCCTGATTCCGTCCAACCTGCGCTACGTACGCGAGCTCGAGCAAGGGCCCAAGGCGGTGAGTCCCGAGATCCACATTTGCCACGGCTCGCCGCTCGATGAGGACGCCTACGTTTTCTCGATCTACGATGCCTACGAGTGTTTCTCCAACTTCGACACCCAGATCGTCTTTTTTGGCCATACACACATCCCGTCGATGTTCGTTCGTCGCGATGAGGGGATTGATGTCGCTGTGGTGCAGGGCGAGGAATTTGAGTTGGCGATCGAAGAAGGAACCCAGTATTTACTCAACCCTGGCTCCATCGGGCAGCCCCGGGACCGCGACCCGCGTGCCGCGTACATGGTCTACGACAGCGACGAGAAGATCGTTCGCTGGCACCGAATCGAGTACGCGATCGAGAGGGCTCAGCAGCGGATTGTTCGAGCGGGTTTGCCGAAAGTGCTCGCCGATCGACTGGCTCTCGGCGTTTAGGCCGGGCGCCCGGCACTCGGATTCCGGTTGTTATCGGAGTATCGGGTTACTGATCGCGTGGAACAAGGAAGTCTTCCGTAGCGGCCGTCGCCTCTGGCGGCCGTCCCTTCTTTAGCGGAAGACGGCCGGCACAGGCTCCGGCCGCTACGCGGGTCATCAAAGCGGGAGGCAAGTTGGTTCGAGCCAGTTGGAGAAGAATGGCCTCCTCGCTCTCGGATAGCTGATCGTCGCGGATCCCAGAAACGCGAAGCCGCGATTAGGAGGGCACTTTACCACTCGCTTTTTTGTGCTTCGACACACAGGGTCCGTACGTCTCCGATCTTTCCTCGAAGCCGCCGCGGTTGGGGCCGTTCAGGCCGCAAGGGCACGGATCTCTGAGATCAAGTTCGCGACCGCCGAGTGCAGTTCCTCGAGCGTGCCCTCATTGCGCAGGATGCGATCGGCGCGCAGGCGGCGCTGGGCGCCGTCACCTTGCGCGGTCAGGCGAGCCCGTGCGTCGTCTTCCGTGAGCCCGCGGGCGATGGCACGTTGCAATTGGGCATCGGGATGGGGCTCCACCACAACGACGCAATCAAAGTCGTCCGCGAAGCCCGCCTCGACCAGCAGCGTCGCCTCGAGCACCACGATGCCGTCGTGCTCCGCCGCGATCTCGGCGAATCGTTGGCGAACCAGCGGGTGGATCAGGTGCTCGAGCCGCGCTCGAAGCGTGGCGTCGCCAAAGATGCGGGCGCCGACCGCGGCGTGGTCGACAGCACCATCGCTCCGCAGCGCGTCGTCGCCCAGCAGTTCCTGGATGACGCGCGCGCCAGCGGCACCGGGCTGATAGAGGTCGGCCACCAAGCGATCAGCGTCCACCACCACAAAGCCAGCGTCGCGCATTAGCTGGGCGATGGTCGATTTGCCGCTGGCCAGGCCGCCGGTGAGGCCCACGAGATAGTGACTCATGATCGTGGTGCGTCCCGTCCCTGGCGGCGAAGCGACGCCGCCAAGGTATTGACGATGACCTGGGCCACGGTCAAGGGTCCGACACCGCCCGGGACGGGCGTGATGGCGCTCGCGGTCGGCGCGACGCGATGGAAGTCGACATCCCCCACCAGCGTCGAGCCACGTTTGTCGAACGTGGCGTGCCGGCGCGTGTCGTCGGGAAACAGGCGCAGCATCTCGTCGCGATCAGTAATCCGGTTGATCCCGACATCAATCACGACCGCCCCCGGTTTGACGTGCTCGGGGCCGATCATGGCCGACCGACCGACCGCCGCCACCAGGATGTCGGCTTCGCGGCACACCGCCGCCAAATCGCGGGTGCGCGAATGACAAACGGTCACGGTGCAGCTCTCGCGCAGGAGGAGCGCGGCCATCGGCTTGCCGACGATGGCGCTGCGGCCGACGACCACTGCATGTTGGCCCGAGAGTGGAATCTGGTGGCGTTCGAGGAGGGCCATGACTCCGGTTGGTGTCGCTGGCGTGAGCCCCGGTCGGCCGAGCCACAGCAACCCAACATTGGCAGGGTGAAATCCATCGACGTCCTTGTCCGGAGAAACCAGATCGAGAATCGCCCGCTCGTCGAGATGTTTCGGTACCGGCAACTGGACAAGAATGCCGTCCACGGTGTCGTCCGCGTTGAGCCCGACGATCTTGGTGGCCAGCTCCTCTTGCGAGATGTCGCTGGGCAGGCGTAAGGTCTCGCCGAGGATGCCGACCTCCGCGCAGGCCCTGGCCTTGCTCCCGACGTAGGCTTTCGACGCTGGGTTGTCGCCAACCAGCACCGCCACTAACTTGGGTTGGCGGCCACCGTTGTCGATCAGCTGCTCGACTTGTCCAGCCGCCTCCGCCCGCATGGCTTTCGCCGCGGTCTTGCCGTCGAGGATCGTGGCGGTCGCGCGGTCATTGCCTCGAGATGGTTCTTGTGGGACTCGCTCGCGTTTCATCGGTCGGTTGTCTCCGCGTAGCGCGAATCGCCGAAGGGCGGCTCGCTGGGGTGTTTTCGTAAAGTGCAAAGTGATTCTAATGGCACGGGGCCACTGGCACGGGGCTACTGTGGCATGCTGTTTTGGAGCTGTTGGTGGAGCCATCAAGACTGCCGAACATCTGGCCTTGACAAGCGGGGAAGCCACTCATACTATCGGGGGCCCTTTGCGTGAGGGGTGCGGCGGTCCCTGCGCCGAACCCGATCAAGCATTCAGTCCAGGAATCGAGAGATGAGCAAGACATACAGCCCGAAGATCTCCGAAATCGAGCGTCATTGGCACGTGGTCGATGGCGCTGGTAAGACCCTCGGTCGCCTCGCCACCGAGGTGGCGCGCGTCCTGCGCGGCAAGCACAAGCCGATTTGGGCGCCGCATATGGACACCGGCGACTTCGTCATCGTTGTCAATGCGGAGCGGGTCGTCTTGACCGGTCGCAAAGAAGATCAGAAGACGTACTACCGACATAGTGGACGCCCGGGTGGCCTCAAGACCACCACGGCGCGCGCCCTCCGGCAACGCAAGCCGACCAAGCTCGTAGAGTTCGCGGTCAAGGGCATGCTGCCGAAGAACTCCCTGGGCCGCAGTCAGTTCAGCAAGCTGAAAGTCTACGCTGGGTCGGACCATCCCCACGCGGCGCAACAGCCGACACCCTTGGTCGTGGCGTGAGCCCACGGTCCGAGAACGCAGGAGCAGCATCTTGAACGAACAATTCTACGGCACGGGTCGTCGCAAGACCGCATCTGCGCGGGTTTTCATGCGGCCCGGTTCGGGTGAGGTCAACGTCAACCGGCGCTCGCTCGATGACTACTTCCCGAACAACGTCTTGAAGATGATCATCAAGCAGCCGCTGCAGCTCACCGAGACGGCAGAGAACTTCGACATTACGGTTACTGTCGAGGGCGGCGGTCCCTCGGGCCAAGCTGGTGCCATCCGGCACGGCATTACCCGCGCTTTGATTGACTTCAACCTCGAGCTTCGGCCTCGCCTCAAGGCGGCTGGCTTCGTTACTCGAGATCCCCGCAAGAAAGAGCGCAAGAAGTACGGCCTCAAGGGTGCCCGCGCTCGCTTCCAGTTCAGCAAGCGGTAGAGAAGGAGAGTCCCTTGGTACAGGTACGGATGAAGGAGCTTCTGGAAGCCGGAGTCCACTTCGGGCACCAGACCCGTCGGTGGAATCCGAAGATGCGTCGCTATATCTTCGGAAAGCGCAACGGCATCTACATCATCGATCTCCAGAAGACCATACGGCGCTTCCAGGAGGCCTCCGACTTTGTGACCCAGCTGGGCCGGCAGAACCGCCGGCTGCTTTTTGTGGGCACCAAGCGGCAGGCGCGTGAGGCCATGACCGAAGAGTCACGGCGTTGCGGTCAGTATTTCGTAACCCATCGTTGGCTCGGTGGTCTGTTGACCAATTTCGTGACCATCAAAGCTTCTGTAGAGCGATTGAAGGACATCGAAAAGTGGTTGGCCGACGAGGATTCGCAGCTCACCAAGAAAGAGAAGTTGCGCCTCGATCGTGAACGCCTCAAGATCAATCGCAACCTCGAAGGCATTCGCGATTTGTCGAGCTTGCCGGACGCTATCTTTGTGGTGGACCCCAAGAAGGAGTCGATCGCAGTGGGTGAGGCGAATCGATTGGGCATTCCGGTCATTGGGATCGTCGACACGAATTGCGATCCGGAGCTTGTGGACTACGTGATTCCGGGCAATGACGATGCCATCCGGACGATTCGTTTGTTTGCGGCCAAGATCGCCGATGCGTACCTGGCGGGCTCGAACCAACGTGCCGAACGGCGCATGATCGAAGCCAAGGATGCACCGGCAGCAGCGGTACCGGAAGCTCCGGCTCCGACAGCAGCGGCAGCAGCGGCACCGGCGGCGGCACCAGTCGCTGCTAAAGCCAAAGCCTCCGAGGTGGCGTCTCCCAAGGCCGCGTCTCCCAAGGCCGCGGCTCCCAAGGCCGAGGCCAAGGTCGAGGAGACGAAGCCCGAGGCTTGAGCCTAGCGAGTTCGAGCCACGACGCCCCGGCGCCCGCCGGGGAAGTGCCATAAGGTCAGACGAAGTGGTTCGCCTGGCCTTTTGGCTATCTGGAATCAACGAAGAACTACCAACATTCACACCGACAATGCCGGTGCCTGCATGACCCCAGGCCGGTTGGTTTGGGCAAACGCGGTGGACATGGATGGGCGGGTGCCCCGGCCGCCGTACAGGAGAATTCACAATGCAAGTAACAGCTCAGATGGTCAAGGAGCTCCGGGAGCGTACGGCGGCGCCCATGATGCAGTGCAAGACTGCGCTGCAAGAGTCCGAGGGCTCGATCGACAAGGCGATTGAGATCCTGCGTAAGAAAGGCCTGTCTGCCGCGGCAAAGAAGGCTGGCCGCGTGGCTGCCGAAGGGGCCGTAGGCTCCTATATCCACGCTGGTGGCAAAATCGGTGTGTTGGTCGAAGTCAATTGTGAAACCGACTTCGTCGCTCGGACCGAGAAGTTCCAGGAGTTGGTCCGGGACATTGCCATGCATATCGCGGCTGCCGATCCTCGGTTCGTCCGCCGAGAGGAAGTAACCGCGGAAGCGCTCGAGTCAGAGCGCCGGATCTACCGTGAGCAGGCGCTCGAGAGTGGCAAGCCGGAGAAGATTGTCGATCGTATCGTCGAGGGCAAGATCGGCAAGTACTTCGGCGAGAATGTGTTGTTGGAGCAAGCCTTCGTGAAGGATACCGACAAGACCGTAGAACAGCTGATTGTCGCGGCGGTTGCCGAGGTCGGCGAGAACATCCAGGTGCGTCGCTTCTCTCGGTTTGTCCTGGGCGAAGGTATCGAGAAGAAGGTCGAAGATTTCGCCGCCGAGGTCGCGGCGGTTCAGAGCCAGGTCTGATCGTGGCGGGCGAAGCCGCCTTCCGGCGGATTCTGCTCAAGCTGTCTGGCGAAGCCCTGATGGGCAAGAAGAGCTTCGGTCTGGACAACCTCGTGGTCGGCCGTCTTGCCGACGAGCTCAAGCGTGTGCATGCCATGGGCGTCGAGCTCGCCGTCGTGGTGGGGGGAGGGAACATCATTCGTGGTCTTGCCGCCAGCGAAGCAGGGATCGAGCGGGTCACGGGCGATCACATGGGTATGCTCGGAACGGTCATCAACTCGCTGGCGCTCCAAGATGCCCTCGAGAAGCGACAGGTCACGACGCGGGTGCAGACTGCGATCGAGATTCGTGAGGTGGCCGAGCCGTTCATTCGAAGACGTGCGGTGCGCCATCTCGAGAAGGGCCGGGTGGTGATCTTCGCTGCGGGTACCGGCAACCCATACTTCACGACCGACAGTGCGGCCGCACTGCGTGCCAACGAAATCGGTGCCGATGTTTTGCTCAAGGCGACCAGCGTGCCGTCGATTTATTCTGCAGACCCGCAGAAGGATCCGAACGCACGACCGCTGGCCGAGTTGACCTACCAACAGGTGCTCGAGCAAGACCTTCGATTCATGGACGCGTCATCGATCAGCCTGTGCCGTGACAACGGCATCCCGATCATGTTGTTCGATCTGAACGTTCCGGGGAACATCGAACGGGTGGTTGGCGGCGCGCGTGTTGGTTCCATCGTTCGCGATCCCGTGGTTGATGGAGATTGACAGCCTGCCGTGGTGCGCGGCACACTGACGGCTCGGTAGGTGTTGTGGTGGCGGTTGATCAAGGAGGCGGTATGCAAGAGACCTTTCAAGAGATCGAGCTCAAGATGAAGGGTGTGGTGGAACACTTCCATGGTCAGCTGAAGCAGCTGCGGACGGGGCGTGCTTCGATCGCCATCCTGGAAGGGGTTACCGTTGACTACTTCGGTACGCCGACGCCGATCAACCAGTTGGCGAACTTGTCGGTGGCGGATGCAACGTTGATCGTAGCCCAACCCTGGGACGCAACGACGATTCCCGCCATCGAAAAATCGATCATGACCTCAGACCTGGGTCTGAATCCATCGAGCGACGGCAAGGTCGTGCGAATTCCCGTACCGCCGCTGACCGAAGAGCGCCGCAAAGAGATCGTACGCAAGGCCCACGATATGGCGGAGAGTAGCCGTAACGGGATCCGTGGTTCCCGCCGTGAGGGCAACGAATTTCTCAAGATGATGGAAAAAGAGAAAGACATCAGCCAAGACGACGAGCGCCGAGGCTTGGCCGAGATTCAGAAGCTGCACGACCACTACATCGAGCAGGTCAACAGCTCGCTGGCTACGAAAGAAAAAGACATCCTTCAAGTGTGACCTCGACCCGCCGATCCGCTCGGCTCTCTGCGACCGAAGCGCTTCTACCGCTTGGTGTCGCACGGCGCTAGCAAGCGGTACCATGGGCTCATGGATAACGTCATTTTTGGCTTTCATCCGGTCCGGGAACTCCTGCGCCATCGGCCTCATGATGTCGCCCGCATTTTAATCGCGGCGTCGCACGGCCGACGTCGGGCAGAGATCGAGGGGCTGGCGTACCGTCACGGCATTGCCTGCAAAGCGGTCCCAACAGCCGTCCTGCGAAACGTTGCTGGCTCTTCCGCTCACAACGGCTTCGCCGTCGAGTTGTCTCCGACGAGTACCCGTTCCGATCCGTCGCCGAAGGCCGGGGATCTCGAGCTCGAAGTCTTGGTCGAGGATGTCGAAGATCCGCGCAACCTTGGCGCGCTTCTGCGGGTTTGCGAAGGCGCTGGCGTCGGTAAGGTATGGATCCGAGACCGCGGCTCGGCGCCGATTACTCCCACGGTGACGAAGGTTGCAGCTGGGGCGACCGAGTGGCTCGGAATCGAGCGCGTAACCAACACAGCGCGGACACTCGAGGACCGAAAAGCTGCCGGCTACTGGGTTTTTGGCGCGGCGGCAGAAGGGCAAGCACCCTGGTCGGTCGATCTCTCGGGCAAAGTCCTGTTGTGTATTGGTGGTGAAAAGGATGGCCTGCGAGCGCGAACCCGCTCGCTCTGTGATCACCTTGTCGGGCTCCCGATGCGCGGGTGCGTAGGTTCTCTGAACCTCTCTACCGCCGCCGCCGCACTGCTCTATGAAGCGGTTCGCCAAAGGACCAGCCGGAATTGAAGACAATTCAAGGCAAAAAGACCTTGCACAGCCGGTTGCCCATCGGTAAAATCCGCAGTCTTCGCCGTCGGACACCCTGACAGGTGCTGTGGCGTAGGTGGTTGGCCGATTGACGTCGTGCTAATTGCGGCCGGCATAGCTCAGCTGGTAGAGCAACTGACTTGTAATCAGTAGGTCCTCGGTTCAAATCCGGGTGCCGGCTCCAACTGGGCAGTTGGCGAGGTTTGTGGAGGTGTGGCCGAGTGGTCAATGGCAGCAGACTGTAAATCTGCCGACGTAATGTCTACGGTGGTTCGAATCCACCCGCCTCCACCATTTCAAACGTCCATCGATGTTCACGAGAAGAGTTGATACCAGACGCAGGAGTATTACGGAAGCAAGCGGGAGTAACTCAGGGGTAGAGTCACAGCCTTCCAAGCTGTTGGTCGCGGGTTCGAATCCCGTCTCCCGCTCCAATCACACGGAAGATTCGATCCTGGCCATCATGGCTTGATTCTCTTCGATCGAGGTGGACAAGACACTCTTCGCTTGGTATGTTTGAAGAACTCGTCTGTAGGCGTGGTATGTCTTCGCCTCAAGGTGCCATTCGCGCACCGATAAACTTCGCGAGACACTTTCACGAGACATGGTTCAGGAGACACGGTTCAGGAGGATTACGAGCGCAGGGTCGTTCGTCGGTGAACGACTCAGCGGTGAGCTCGGGATTTACACGGCCCACGTAGCTCAGCGGTAGAGCACTTCCTTGGTAAGGAAGAGGTCACCGGTTCAAGTCCGGTCGTGGGCTCCACGGGCTGCTGGTAGTGGCCGTTCGACGGATCGCAGCAAACAGAAACTCAAAGACGCGCGAGTAACGGTCGCAGAAACCCAGAGTAAGTCAAAACGAACTGTACGAAGCGAGCGCAGATGCGCCGCAGTCGTCAAGAGGCGTCGGAGGAAGCATGGCCAAGGAGAAGTTTGAGCGGAATAAACCGCACGTGAACATCGGCACGATCGGTCACGTAGATCACGGCAAGACGACGTTGACGGCGGCGATCACGAGTGTGTTGGCGTCTCAGGGATTGGCCGAGTTCGCGGCCTTCGATTCGATCGATAAGGCTCCCGAAGAGCGCGAGCGCGGTATTACGATCGCGACGGCCCACGTGGAGTACGAGTCGCCGAACCGCCACTACGCGCACGTGGATTGTCCTGGCCACGCGGACTACGTGAAGAACATGATCACGGGTGCCGCTCAGATGGACGGCGGGATCTTGGTGGTTTCTGCCGCCGATGGTCCGATGCCTCAGACCCGTGAGCACATTCTCTTGGCCCGTCAGGTCGGCGTACCGTCGCTGGTGGTGTTCTTGAACAAGTGCGACATGGTGGACGATGAAGAGCTTCTGGAGTTGGTCGAGATGGAGCTTCGTGAGCTTCTCTCGTCGTACGACTTCCCAGGCGACGACATTCCGATCATTCGCGGCTCGGCGCTCAAGGCTCTCGAGGCGGGAAGTGCGGATGACGAATGGGGCGCAAAAATCAACGATCTGATGGCAGCGTGCGATAGCTACATTCCTCAGCCTGAGCGCGACATCGACAAAGACTTCCTGATGCCGATCGAAGATATTTTCACGATCCAGGGCCGTGGCACGGTGGTAACAGGCCGCATCGAGCGCGGGATTGTGAAGGTTGGCGAGGAGATCGAGATCGTCGGTATTCGTGACACCACGAAGACAGTGGTAACGGGTGTCGAGATGTTCCGCAAGCTGCTTGATCAGGGCGAGGCGGGCGACAATGTTGGCGTGTTGCTTCGCGGCACGAAGAAAGACGAAGTGGAGCGTGGTCAGGTCTTGGCGAAGCCGGGGTCGATTACGCCTCACACGAAGTTCAAGGGTGAGGTGTACGTGTTGAAGAAGGAAGAGGGTGGTCGTCACACGCCTTTCTTCAACGGGTACCGTCCGCAGTTCTACTTCCGTACGACGGACGTGACG
Source organism: Candidatus Multivoradales bacterium (assembly GCA_965250305.1). Taxonomy (GTDB): domain Bacteria; phylum Acidobacteriota; class Thermoanaerobaculia; order Multivoradales; family J023; genus J023. The sequence continues at coordinate 63,308 of CBDFNS010000023.1, forward strand.
GGCAGCTCGTCGCTTCCGGAAGGCACGGAGATGGTGATGCCGGGCGACAACGTGAATCTGACGGTGGAGCTCATCGCTCCCATCGCGATGGAGAAGAGTGTTCGCTTCGCCATTCGCGAGGGCGGCCGCACCGTTGGTGCCGGTACCGTTACCGAAATCATCGAGTAATCGAGGCCTAACACGTACGTCAACCCCAGGTGGTCCGATACGGGCTACCCGCAGCACGAAGGGATTGGGACACGAGGGCAGTAGCTCAATTGGTAGAGCACCGGTCTCCAAAACCGGCGGTTGTGGGTTCGAGTCCCTCCTGCCCTGCCAGATGCACCCAAGGCGCCCCAAAAGTCATAGATGAGCAATTTCAAAGAGTGGTTGCCCAACGCCAAAACCTTCATCTCGGAGGTCAAGGCGGAATGGAAGAAGGTCACGAGACCAAGCCGGCAGGAAGTGGTCTCGACAACGGCCGTCGTTGTCGTGACGAGCTTCGTGTTCGCACTCTATTTGTGGTTTGCGGATACCGTGATCTATTGGGCCTATAAAGGCGTAAATTCAGTTCTTGGTCAGGTGGGAAATGTCCTCGGATCCTGAAACGCCAGCCACGGAAATGCCGGCGGACCTCAAATGGTTCATCGTCCACACCTACTCGGGTTTCGAGGAGCGTGTCGCCGAGAACTTGCGCCAGCGCGCCGATGCTTTGGGCATGGGTGAGCAGTTTGGCGAGGTGCGCATCCCTACGGAAACGATCGTGGAGATGAAGGGGGGCAAGAAGCGCGAGACCCAACGCAAGTTCTTCCCCGGCTACATCTTGGTTCAGATGGAGATGTCGGATCCCGCTTGGCATGTGGTGAAGAACACGCCCAAGGTCACCGGGTTTGTCGGTACAGGTAAGAAGGCGACGCCGCTCTCCCAGAAAGAAGTCGATCAAATCCTCGACCAAGTGACCTCGGCGCAAGAGAAACCGAAGCCGAAGTACCTGTTCGAGAAGGGCGAGCCGGTCAAAATTGTCGACGGGCCGTTCAACAACTTCAGTGGCGTCGTTGAAGAAGTCAACTTGGACCGCAATACCCTGAAGGTCATGGTAACGATCTTCGGTCGCCAAACGCCGGTCGAGCTCGACTTCTTCCAGGTCCAAAAGCTCTAGCCAAAAGCTCTAGTCAAAAGCTCTAGTCAGAAGCGCTCGTTTAGAGCTCGAGTCACAGGCCCAAGACAAGAAGGTTCAATGCGATGGCGAAGAAAGTAACTGGACTCATCAAGCTGCAGATTCCCGGCGGCCAGGCAACACCGGCACCGCCGGTCGGACCGGCCCTGGGTCAGGCAGGCGTGAACATCATGGACTTCTGCAAGGCGTTCAATGCGCGCACGCAGCAAGACCAAGGCACGATCATTCCCGTGGTGATCACCGTCTACGCCGACCGCTCCTACACCTTCATCACCAAGACACCGCCGGCCGCTGTGTTGCTCAAGAAAGCCGCCGGGATCGACCAGGGCTCTGGTGAGCCCAATCGAAACAAAGTTGGCACCGTGACGGCAGCACAAGTAGAAGAAATCGCAAAGACCAAGATGCCCGATCTCAACGCGGGTTCCATGGAAGCAGCGAGCCGCATTATTGCTGGCACCGCACGCTCCATGGGGCTCGAGGTCGAGGGCTGAGCCGGCTGGCGGCATTGTTGACGGAGTAGGACATGGCGAGACAAGGCAAGCAATTTCGCAAGGCGGTCGAAGCCGTCGAGCCGCGCCCATATGCGCTCGACGAAGCGATCGATTTCCTTCAAAGCAACGCATTCACCAAGTTCGATCAGACCCTCGAGATCGCGTTTCGGTTGGGTGTCGACCCCAAGCACGCTGATCAGATGGTTCGCGGCACGGTGGTTTTACCCCACGGTACGGGCAAGACTTCGCGCATTCTGGTCTTCGCAAGCGGTGAGAAGGCCAAAGAAGCCGAGGAAGCTGGTGCCGACCACGTCGGAAGTGATGAGCTGGCGAAGAAGGTTCAGGGCGGTTGGCTCGACTTCGACAGTGTGATCTCGACGCCCGACATGATGCGGGTTGTCGGCCGACTCGGCCGGGTCCTGGGCCCTCGTGGCCTGATGCCAAATCCCAAATCAGGATCGGTGACGTTTGATGTCGCGCGAGCGGTCCAAGACATCAAGGCCGGTAAAGTCGAGTTTCGTGCCGATAAGGCTGGCATTGTCCACGCACCGCTCGGAAAGCTATCATTCTCGAGCGATCAGCTGCACGAGAACACTCTCAGTTTGATTGGCGCCATCGTCAGAGCCAAGCCGGCCGTGGCGAAGGGCAAGTACGTCAAGGCCATGAGCCTGACGTCGACCATGGGACCTGGGTTGCGGTTGGACGAAGCCGTGCTCACGGCGCTCGAGGACTAGGAGGAGCATGCGATGCCACTGATGCGGTCAGAGAAGAACGAGCTCATCGAGCAGTACCGGGATGGCTTGGCGCAAGCGCCGCATGCCTTTCTCGTGGACTTCAAAGGCGTCGATGCCAACCAGGTGACGGAGCTGAGGGCCAAGATTCGAGAAAGCGGTGGAAGCTACGAGGTGGTCAAGAACCGCCTGGCACTGCTGGCGATCGACGGCAAGGCGCTCGGCGTTCTGGGAGATCAGTTCGTCGGCCCAACAGCCGTCGCCTACTGCACAGAAGATCCGGTGGGCCTTGCGAAAGCGCTCACCGAGTTCGCGAAGACCGTACCATCGGTCGAATTCAAGGGCGGAATCGTGGATGGATCGGCCATTTCGGCCGAGCAAGTCCAGGACATCGCCAAGATTCTGAGCCGTGAAGAGCTGATGGCCAAGCTGCTGTTCCTGTTGCAGTCGCCCATCACCCGGCTGGCGCGTACGCTGGCGGCTATCCCGCGCGACTTCGTCGTCGTGTTGGATCAGATCGCACAGGGCAAGAGCGAAGCATAGAAGCCAGGGCTCGGTTAGGCCTGCGGCAACGACATCACCGAACCGATCGAAGTCAAACGAACGACAGTTAACTGAACGCAAGTCGAATAGACGAAGACAGTGACTTTCGAGTCAGTACGAGCAAGGAGATAGGACAATGGCGATTGCGAGCGAGGAATTCATCAAGCAGATCGACGAGATGACGGTGCTCGATCTCAACAACCTGGTCAAGGCGCTTGAAGAGCACTACGGTGTCTCCGCCGCTGCCGCCACGGTTGCTGTGGGTGCCGCGGCTGGTGGCGATGGCGGTGGCGAGGCTGAAGAGCAAACCGAATTCGAAGTCATCTTGACTTCGTTCGGTGACAAGAAAATCAACGTCATCAAGGCAGTGCGCGAAGTCACGAGCCTCGGCCTCAAAGAGGCGAAGGACTTGGTCGAGTCGGCCCCGACGCCGGTCAAGGAAGGCGTGTCCAAGGACGAGGCCGAAGAGATCAAGAAGAAGCTCGAGGCCGCTGGCGCGCAGGCTGAGTTGAAATAGTGGAGCGAGTGAAGCGTGAGGTCCGTGGTGAATGCGGACCTCGTACGACGGCGCAGACCATCGTGATGGCACGTGTGGTCTGCTTCTTGGCCACACCCGAACGTTCCCCTCGATAGGTGGACGCGACGGGTGTGGTGTTGCTATTTGACCCGAGGCGACGCGCTGGCAGAGGGCGGCACGGCGAACCGGCCTTTGCAGCGAGTCGCTGGCGGACCATGATCGCTCGGGAGCAAACTAATGGTTTCGAGCGCGTGAGCCCGCCGAGTTTAGTCCGATCCGATGACCGCCCGCAAGCGATCCGGAATGGAAGCCAGTTGTCCATGAACGGTACCCAACGCGAACACCGCGTTGCATGGCCCGAGGCGGCGGCGCCACCCGGAAGGAGCGTGGAGAGTCGATGAGCATCCTAGCGAAGACACAGACCGGCCTACGGAAAGATTTCTCTGAAATCAAGACCACACTGCCGATTCCCAATCTGATCGACGTACAACGGCGCTCCTACGAGCGTTTCTTGCAGATGAATCTGCTCCCCGAAGAGCGGGGAAACCACGGTCTGCAAGCGGTTTTCACCAGTATCTTCCCTTTCAGTGATTTCCGTGAGACTTGCTCGCTCGACTTCGTGAAGTACACGATTGGTGACTGGCAATGCAAGTGCGGTGCACTCGAGGGGCTCGAGTACCTGCGGATGGACTGTGGCAGCTGCAGCGCCAAGATCATGACGGAGCATCCGCACGAAGAGACAGTTGGCTGTCCGGAGTGTGGTTTTGCAAATCAGAACCGTGTGATCAAGTGCGACATCTGTGGCGGCCCAGTCGAGCTGCAGTTCAAGTACTCCATTGGTGAGTGTGGCGAGCGCGGCATGACCTACGCGGTGCCGCTGAAAGTGACCTTCCGGCTTTTCGTCTACGACAAGGACCCGGAGACTGGCACGCGAATGATGCGCGACGCCAAGGAAGAAGAGGTCTATTTCGGCGAGATTCCGTTGATGACGGACTACGGTACTTTCGTGATCAATGGCACCGAGCGAGTGATTGTCAGCCAGCTGCACCGTAGCCCGGGTGTTTTCTTCACGAAGGACAAGCGGGCGCATCTTTCCAAGATCATTCCGTACCGTGGTTCGTGGGTCGAGTTCGAGTACGACCAGAAGGAAGTCCTGTCGGTCCGGATCGACCGCAAGCGGAAGTTTCACGGCACGATCTTCTTGCGGGCGTTGGGCCTCGAGACGAACGAGTCGATCTTGCGCCAGTTCTACCTTGGTATCGGTCTGCGCCCCAATGGCGATGGCGGCTTCACGCTGACCATCCCGCACGCGGTTGCCGAGCAGGAACAGCTCAAGGACCTCCAGAGCCGCGGCATGCGCAAGACCTACCAGCTGTTTGCTGGTATCGCGCTCGAGAAGGACCAGATCGAGTCACTCGAGTCGGGTTCTAGCATCGAGGTCGACGTAACCCGCGACAAACTCGACCGCGGTCTCTTCATCGCGGACGTGGTTGATCTCGAAACCGGCGAGGTCTTGTTTGAGGCCAACGATTTGGTGCCGGATGATTTGGCCGAGCGAGTCGAAGGCCGCGAGACGACCGACATCGAGGTCTTCTTTCCAGATTGGGAGCTGTGCGGCAACATCCTGTCGAACACGCTGACCAAGGACCACACGACCAACGCCAAGGATGCGCTGATGGAGATCTACCGGCGCATGCGCCCCGGTGATCCGCCGACGCTCGAGAGCGCGCGGTCCTTGTTCTACGGCATGTTCTTCGATGCCAAGCGGTACGACTTCTCACGGGTCGGGCGCTTCAAGTTCAACATCAAGCTCGACACCGATGTGCCGGTTGAGCAGAAGACGCTTTCCGCCGACGATTTCTATCGCGTGATCGGCTACCTCCTACGCTTGCACAAGGATGTCGGTCGTATCGATGACATCGACAACCTCGGCAACCGGCGTGTGCGCGCGGTGGGCGAGTTGCTCGAGAACCAGTTCCGCATTGGTCTGGTGCGCATGGAGCGGGCCATCAAAGAGAAGATGTCGGTGCATCAGGATATCGATTCGGCGATGCCGCACGATCTGATCAACTCCAAGCCGGTGATTGCGGCGATCAAGGAGTTCTTCGGTTCGTCGCAGCTCTCGCAGTTCATGGACCAGACCAACCCCTTGTCCGAGGTGACGCACAAGCGGCGCCTTTCGGCGCTTGGACCGGGTGGTCTCTCCAGGGAGCGCGCGGGTTTCGAGGTGCGTGATGTTCACGCATCCCACTATGGCCGCATCTGTCCGATCGAGACCCCTGAAGGGCCGAATATCGGTCTAATCTCATCGCTCGCGACCTACGCCCGAATCAACGACTACGGGTTCATCGAGAGTCCCTACAAGAAAGTCATCGACGGCTTCGTGCTCGATCATTTCCGGGTCACGCGGGTCGGTGACGGACCGTGGAAACTCGGTGCGATCATCATTCGCGCTGAGCTGACCAAGGTCAACGATGAACTCGAGAAGAAGGGCAAGAAGCGGGTCGATTCCGAGCCTTACGCCTTCTACCTGACGGCGTGGGAAGAAGAGAAGTACGTCATTGCGCAGGCCAACGCAGAGATCGATGACGATTCCGGAGAATTGGTGGGCGAGCGCGTCATCGCACGTGCCGGTGGCGATTTCGTTACCGTCGAGAAAGAGCGCGTCGACTACATGGACATCAACCCCAAGCAATTGGTGTCGGTGGCCGCGGCGTTGATTCCGTTCCTCGAGCACGATGATGCCAACCGCGCCTTGATGGGCTCCAACATGCAGCGGCAGGCCGTACCGCTGTTACGCAGCGACTCACCGATCGTCGGCACGGGCCTCGAGGCCGCCGTGGCGCGCGACTCGGGCGCGGTGGTGCTCGCCCAACGTGGCGGGGTGATCGACTTGGTCGATGCCGAGCGGGTGATCATCCGCGTAGAGGGCGAGGATCCTGAATCAGGAGAGCAGAAGGACTTCGGCGCCGATATCTACTCGTTGATCAAGTTCCGTCGATCCAATCAAAACACTTGCATCAATCAGAAGCCGGTGGTCGAGATTGGGACCCGGGTCCAAAAGGGCCATGTCCTGGCCGATGGTCCGTGTACCGAAAAGGGTGAGCTGGCGCTTGGGCGCAATGTCCTGGTGTCCTTCATGCCTTGGCGTGGTTACAACTTCGAGGATGCCATCTTGGTCTCCGAGAAGCTGGTCAAAGAGGACTACTACACCTCGATTCATATCGAGGAGTTCGAGATCGAAGCTCGTGACACAAAGCTCGGTCCCGAAGAAATCACCCGCGACATCCCGAACGTGTCCGAGTCGGCCCTCAAGGACCTCGACGAGAGCGGCATCATTCGGATTGGTGCTGGGGCGGCGTCGGGCGACATCCTGGTCGGCAAGGTCACACCGAAGGGCGAGACCCAGCTGACACCTGAAGAAAAGCTTCTGCGGGCCATTTTCGGCGAGAAAGCCGGTGATGTACGCGATGCGAGTCTCAAAGTTCCGCCGGGAATCGACGGCACGGTGGTCGACGTCAAGATCTTCTCCCGCAAGGGGGTCGAGAAAGATCAGCGCGCCAAGGAGATCGAGGACGAAGAGATCGCCCGCCTGCAGAAGAACATCAAGGATGAAGTCCGGATTCTCACCGAGGAGCGCAACAAGAAGATCCGCGATCTCTTGGTGGGCCAAAGCGTGATCGCGCCGGTCCAAGGGCGCGACGGCGAAACGTTGCTCAAACGGGGCGACGCAATCACCGACGAAGTGCTGGCGCTCTTGCCACGGCACGACATCCTCCGAATTCAGACCCGCGATAGCGAGATCGTCGACACGGTCGAGAAGGTCTACCGCAAGACGGATTCGCACATCGAGGTGATTCATCGGGTCAATGAAGAACGGGTCCAGTTGTTGCAGAAGGGCGACGAGCTTCCCCCGGGTGTCATCAAGCTGGTGAAGGTCTACGTGGCCATGAAGCGCAAGCTTCAAGTCGGCGACAAGATGGCCGGTCGCCACGGTAACAAGGGTGTGATTTCGCGCATCCTTCCCGAAGAAGACATGCCGTACCTACCCGACGGCACCCCGGTCGAGATCGTGCTCAACCCACTCGGCGTACCGAGTCGAATGAACGTTGGGCAGATTCTCGAAACCCATCTCGGATGGGCCGGTAGAGCGCTGGGGATCAAATTCGCCACCGCCGTCTTTGACGGCTGCGATGAGTCGGATCTCAAGGGCTTGCTGGTCGATGCCGGCCTGCCTACCTCAGGTAAGACCACACTTTTTGATGGTGTCACCGGCGAGGCTTTCGAACAGAAGGTCTGTGTTGGATACATCTACATGCTGAAACTGTCCCACCTGGTTGACGACAAGATTCACGCTCGCTCGATTGGACCGTACTCGCTCATTACCCAGCAGCCGTTGGGTGGTAAGGCGCAGTTCGGTGGTCAGCGCTTCGGTGAGATGGAGGTCTGGGCGCTCGAAGCGTACGGCGCGGCCTACACCTTGCAGGAACTCTTGACCGTGAAGAGTGATGATGTCGAAGGCCGCAGCAAAATCTACGAGGCGATCGTCAAGGGCGATGTCCCCGAGGATCCGGGTCTGCCTGAGTCGTTCAATGTCCTGGTGCGTGAGCTACAGAGCCTGTGCCTCGATGTCGAGCTTCTCAAGACCTAGTCGGATCATGAACGGCGCGTATTCCGAGTTCTTTGGCCAGAAGGAGGCATCCTTTGCAACCGCTTCAATTCTTCGATAAGCCGCAGCCGCTCCGGGACTTCAACGCGATCCAGATTTCGGTCGCGTCTCCCGAGAAAATCCGTTCTTGGTCGCACGGTGAGGTGACCAAGGCCGAGACCATCAATTACCGGACATTCAAGCCGGAACGGGACGGCCTGTTTTGCGCCAAAATCTTCGGTCCCATCACGGACTGGGAGTGCCTGTGCGGTAAGTACAAGCGCATGAAGCACCGTGGCGTCGTGTGCGACAAGTGCGGTGTCGAGGTGACCCGTTCGCGGGTTCGCCGCGAGCGCATGGGGCTCATCGAGCTTGCCAGCCCGGTGTCGCACGTTTGGTTCTTCAAGGGTTTGCCGAGTCGTATCGGCCATCTCCTCGACCTTTCCTTGCGCAATCTCGAACGCATTCTCTATTTCGAGAGCTACGTCGTGATCGATCCAGGCGACACCGAGCTCCAAGAGAAGGAGTTGGTGAGCGAGGAGCGGTTCCGTGAGCTTCGTGAAGAACACGGCGATGAGTCCTTCGAAGCACGCATGGGTGCCGAGGCGATCAAGGAGCTGCTGTCGCGGATCGATCTCGGCGAGCTTGCCGAAGAGCTGCGGGTCGTCATGCGCACGGACACCAGCCAGATTCGCCGCTTGAAGGCTGCGAAACGCTTGAAGGTCGTGGATGCGTTCCGGCTCAGTGGACATCGTCCGGAGTGGATGATTCTGGAAGCGATTCCGGTCATTCCGCCGGAGCTTCGCCCGCTGGTGCCGCTCGATGGTGGTCGGTTCGCGACCAGTGACCTGAACGATCTCTATCGTCGCGTCATCAACCGCAACAATCGTTTGAAGAAGCTCTTGGAGCTGCGCGCGCCCGAAGTCATCGTGCGCAATGAGAAGCGCATGCTGCAGGAGGCGGTCGACGCGTTGTTCGACAATGGTCGCCGTGGCCGGGTGCTCAAGGGGTCGAACAATCGGCCGCTCAAGTCGCTGTCGGACACCCTCAAGGGTAAGCAGGGACGCTTTCGTCAGAATCTGCTCGGCAAGCGCGTCGATTATTCGGGACGTTCGGTCATCGTCGTTGGCCCTGAGCTGAAGCTCAACCAATGCGGGTTACCCAAGAAGATGGCGCTCGAGTTGTTCAAGCCCTTCATTTACAACCGGCTCGAGGAAAAGGAGCTGGTTGGCACGATCAAGGCTGCCAAGGAGATGGTCGAGCGCGAGGAAGAGGCGGTCTGGGACGCGCTCGAGGAGGTCATTCAGGACCACCCGGTGATGCTCAACCGTGCGCCGACGCTTCATCGCCTCGGGATTCAGGCCTTCCAACCAACGTTGATCGAGGGCAAGGCGATTCAGATTCACCCGCTCGTGTGCTCGGCGTTTAACGCCGACTTTGATGGTGATCAGATGGCGGTGCACGTACCGCTTTCGCCCAAGGCACAGATCGAATGCAAGGTTCTGATGCTGGCCACCAACAACCTGCTCTCGCCGGCGCATGGCCGGCCGCTAACGGTACCTAGCCAAGATCTCGTGCTGGGCGGCTACTACCTGACCTTGGCGAAGGAAGGGGCACGGGGCGAAGGTCGGATCTTCCCGGACTTCGACTCGGTCATCGCGGGTTACGCGGCAGACGAGGTCGAGACCCAGAGCATCATCAAGGTTCGCTATAGCGGCAAGTACATCGATCTCGGCAAGCAGTACCAGAACCAGGATGTGGTTCATGCCGAGCTCGAGGAGCTCGATAGAGAGCTAGTTACGACCACCGTGGGTCGGGTCATTTTCAACATGAACCTGCCGACGGATATGCCGTACATCAACGGCCTGCTCAAGAAGAAGGGCCTCCAAGACCTGGTGAGCTACTGCTACATCACGTCGGGCAACGACGCCACCGTGCGCATGCTCGATGAATTGAAGGAGACCAGCTTCTACTACGCCACCAAGGCGGGTATCTCGATCGGGATCGACGACATGGTGATCCCCACTCACAAGCAGCAAATGCTTGACGCCGCCGAGGTCGAAGTCAACCAGATCGAGAAACAGCGGTCACAGGGTGTCATCACGGCGGGTGAGCGTCACAACAAGATCATCGATATCTGGCATCGTGTGACCGAGCAAGTCTCGACCGAGATGTTCGAGGAGATGAAGCGTGGTGAGATCGAGAACGGTGAGTTCAACCCGATCAAGCTGATGGCCGACTCCGGTGCCCGTGGCTCGCGCGAGCAGGTTCGCCAGCTCGCGGGTATGCGTGGCTTGATGTCGAAGCCGAGTGGTGAGGTGATCGAAACACCGATTACCGCCAACTTCCGCGAAGGCTTGTCGGTGTTGCAGTACTTCATTTCTACCCACGGTGCCCGTAAGGGTTTGGCCGACACCGCGCTCAAGACCGCCGATTCCGGCTACTTGACCCGGCGTCTGGTTGATGTGGCACAGGACGTAATCGTTTCCGAGCTCGACTGCGCCACGATCGACGGCATTTTCGTTTCGGCAATCATGGAGGGTGGCGACATTCTCGAGCCCTTGCGCGATCGCATCGTCGGCCGCGTAAGTCAGGAAGAAGTCTACGATCCGATGAACGGCGAAATGCTCGTCGCTCTCGGAGAGGTGATCACCGTCGAGCGAGCCAACCGCATTCAAAGCGCCGGTATCGAGCGGGTCAAGATTCGTTCGGTGTTGACCTGCGAGACCCGACGAGGTGTCTGCATCAAGTGCTACGGCCGCAACCTTGCGGTCGGCAAACCGGTCGAGATCGGTGAGGCGGTAGGTGTTATCGCTGCCCAATCCATTGGTGAGCCGGGCACCCAGCTCACCATGCGTACCTTCCACTACGGCGGTACCGCCAGCAGTGTCTCCGAGGAGTCGAAGCACGAGTCGCGCAACCCTGGAACGGTTAAGTTCCTCAACGTCGCGACGGTGGCGAGCAAAGACGGCAACTTGGTCGTTGTCAACCGCAACGGCAAGTTGGTGATCATCGACGAGAAGGGACGCGAGAAGGAGCGCTACGCGCTGGTGTACGGGTCACACCTCAAGGTTCAGGAGGGCGATGTGATCGAAGGCGGAACCGATCTGGTTCACTGGGATCCCTTCACCCAAGCCATCCTCACCGAGATCGCCGGTAAGGTCGAATACCAGGACATCGTCGAAGGCGAGAATCTGCGCGAAGAGACCGACAAGGTCACCGGGTTGTCTCACCGCATCATTGTCGAAGCGTCGCAGAACGAGAAGCGGGCTCCGGCGATGGTGGTTACCGGCGATGGTAAGGAGCGGCGCTACCTGCTGCCGTCGGGTTCGCATCTGGTGATTGCCGATGGTGCCACCGTCTATCCCGGTGACACACTGGTCAAGATCCCGCGCGAGACCACCAAGACGAAGGACATCACCGGTGGTTTGCCGCGGGTGGTCGAGCTCTTCGAAGCGCGTAGCCCGAAGGAGCCAGCGATCATTTCCGAGATCGACGGTACCGTCCGTTTGGGCGACATCGTCAAGGGTATGCGGAAGGTGATCGTCGAGTCCGACGATGGTGAGGTTCGTGAGTACTTGGTGCCGCGCTACATCCATGTGAACGTCCAAGAAGGCGAGCGCGTGGGTGCCGGTGAGCCGCTCATCGATGGTCCGATCAATCCGCACGATGTGTTGCAGGTGCTTGGTGAAAAGCAGCTCCAACGCTACTTGGTGGACAAGATCCAGGAGGTCTACCGTTCACAGAGCGTGGCGATCAACGACAAGCACATCGAGGTCATCGTTCGTCAGATGATGCGCTCAGTGAAGATTGAAGAGGTTGGCGATACCGACTTCCTGATCGACGAGCAGGTCGACCGGTTCCGTTTCCATGCGGAGAACAGTCGGGTGATCGAAGCGGGTGGTAACCCGGCGATCGGTCGTCCTCTCCTGCTTGGGATCACCAAGGCGTCGCTCTCCACCGAGAGCTTCATCTCGGCGGCTTCGTTCCAGGAGACCACGCGGGTTCTCACCGAGGCCGCGATCAGCGGCAAGATCGATTACCTGCGCGGTCTCAAAGAGAACGTCATCGTGGGTCGCCTGATCCCTGCCGGAACAGGCCTGCCGCACTACCACGACTTCCATATGGAAGAAGAGACCTACCTCGAGTCCGACTCCGAGGACGAGGTCTACTTCGACTTCTCCGACGAAGACATTCGCACCATGCCTCAACAGGTCGCCGCCAAGGCGGACTCGTAGGCAGGGTTTCCGGGTCACACCGGGGCCGAATGAATGGAAAAGGCCGGCGTCAAGCCGGCCTTTTTCATCTTTCTTCCTCAGTTCGGGTAGTAGCCGTGGATGCTCCTGGCCTTGAGCCCAGGACGAAGAACGTCAACCGCGATTTCGCGGAAAGCGTCAGGGTCTCCAGGCGGTACTGCATAGGCCAACAGGTACTGAGAGCGGAGGTCTTCGCGGATCTCGTTCAGCGCTTGATCGAGGTCTTCATCGCTGCTGACGCGAAAGGAGAGGCCGCCCGTATCGTCAGCCAAGCGTCGAAGGAGCTGGTAGTAGCGACGGTTCCCATAGCTCGGGCGCAGCGAAATGGTCGTCGACACGGCCGAACTCCCTACGCTGATTGTGTAGATGGCGACCCCTGCTCGATTTGCGTAGTCGACCAACTCGTCGGCACTGAAACGACTGCCTTCGTCGGCCCCGTCCGAAACCACCACCAGGGCGCGTTTTCCGTGCAACCCGCCGAACTGGAACAGGCCGTAAACTAGACTATCGTATAGGGCAGTCCCACCGTCGGCCGTTAGCTGGGCCACGCGATTGACCAGCTGACTGGGCTCGTTGCTGAAGGTTCCAAACAGCGTGGGAAAGTGATTGAAGGACATCAATGCTGCCCGGTCCTTGACATTGACCACTTCAGAGAGAAATGCCGCGGATACTTGCCTGGCCTGGTCAATCCGAGGCTCCATCGACTTCGAGCCATCGACCGCCAACAACACGTGGACGGGCAGCGAGTCGATCGACTCGAAACGTTGAATGGTCTGGGCAACGCCGTTCTCGCGTATCTTGAAGACCTCGCGGTCGAGATCGGGCACGGGCCGGCCGCGACGATCCTTGACCGAGACATAGAGCTCGACCCATTGGACGTCGATATTCTCGGTGAAGTCGGGCGCGTTGACGATCACGGCGTCTTCCGCCGTGCGGCCGTCCGCAAGCGTCGCGATAGCCCGCACAACCGCGACGTCGCCGTCGAGTTCGAGCGTCGACTCGTATGGCGCTCTTGAGTGGGTCGCGATCTGCTCGTCATCGACAAAGAAGTCAACGCGTTCGAGATGTTGGTCGTCCGGCACGTCGACACGCGCGAGGGCCGATGTCTCGCCGCGATAGTGCACTCCCGCTTGTGGTGTGATCAACCGGATCGCCAAGCGATGCGGCCCGCTGTTCAAGTCGATTCGATCACGGGCCAACACGTTGCCGTCGCGATCGACAGCGATGGCCTCCAACCTGTGAGGGGTCGGCAACCGGCCCAGTGGCAAGACCGCAGTGTAAGGCTCGCTTGCGCTATACGCCACCGGCTCGTCGTCGAGCCGCCACTCGATACCGGCCAAGGCCGGCCCGCGCGCTGCGGCTTGAACCGGCAAACGGTGGATCTTTGGCCCGGGGTCGAGCGCGAGGATTTCGACACTATTGCCGAGCAAGACGAAATCGAAGCCTTCCCGACCCAAGGTTTGATAGCCGGCGGGACCCGTGTAGCCCATAGGTAGGCGCGATTCCAGGGCTGCAGTGGCGATCGGAGTCACCGAACGAAAACGGCGTCCAGTTTCGTCATCGCTGAGCCGAACGACGAGTTGGTTGGCGTTGGGTTCAGCCAAGCGAAAGAACGCGATGGGCAGTGTGGCTTGGTCGTCGTCGGCAGTGACCATGAGCTGCCATTGGGCGCGATCCTCTATCGTGTTGTCCTTCAGGACCTCACTGTACAGCGTAAAGATCGCTTGATCGCGGCCACGCAACAGAATCCGAGCTTCAAGCCGAAGTCGAGTCTCGATTACCATACGACCGTCTCTCATGCCGGGTGAATCCACCTCGATGGTGCCTGGAAGGGTGGCTATGGTTTGCGGCAGTTTGGTTCGGTCAGCACGAAAGGTCGGCGTCCAATCAGTTGGTGCCGCGGCCGCCGCCAAGGTCGATTGGGCTTGTAGTTCAGTGGGTGTGCTGAGGGTGATCTCAGCGTTGTCGAGTTCATTCCATGGCAGGACTTTTCGATTCGAGCACCGGCGGAGTAAGCGTCTTGTCAGGCGAAACTCACTGCACGTCCAAGTAAGCGCATCGAGCAGAGACAGTTGCCATGGGGAGGTCTCTCGGTGCTCGGTATCGAAGATCTGTGGCGTGGAACGGTCCAGCGCGGTACCGTCGTCCCCGGCCCGGCCGGCAAGGCTTGGAAAACACAGCAATGTGATTTCGTTTTCTCGCGTGCGTTCAGCCTCCGTCACCAGGAAGCCGACCTCTTCGAACCACTGGCTGTAGTACTGAGGGGACAAGGCGGCTTCCGCCGTCGGGGACAAGCTCAAGGCCAGGACAACGATCCAAAGCACGAAGACACCTTCTGGGAGGGTTTGCGTCGACCGTCAAACGGGCGTGTACCGTGGCTGAACTGCGGTCGCTGTGACGAGTAATAGCAAAGATCGAGCCACCTGGTGGCTCCTCCTCACGCCTGGTGCCCTTGCTTGGGTCGAGAATCTCGCCAATCAGTCTTCGTCGGAGATCGGGGAACTCAACAGCCCACCCGCGTTTGGTGGCGATTCGTGGCGCGAAATCGAAGCCACGGAGAGCGCTCTTCGTCTTGATCGTGTGGTCTGTCGCCTCGATCAATTCTGGAATCGTGGGTCTCGCCACGCGATCGCGGTGCGGCTGATCCCATGAGAGTCGACGGTGCTCGCTAGCACCCCGACGAGCCCGATTCGCCTCGGCGGATCGGGCTCGTTTTGAGTAAGATGATGCCATGCGGTGGTTTGCTGTGATCGGCCTGTTGCTGTTGGCGCCTCGTGACATGGCTGGCGATGTCGATCCCTGTCCGGTGACCCTCACTGACGTCGCGGACGAGGCGGGAATCAGGTTTGTTCACGACCGCGGCGCACGTGGGCGAAAGCGGCTGCCCGAGACCATGGGGGCTGGTGTCGCGTGGCTCGACTATGACAGCGATGGTTGGCTCGATCTCTATGTAATTCAAAGTGGGCCGTTGCCGAGCGATGCGCCGGCGGGAGATCCGCGTCGCGCCAACCGGATGTTTCGCAATCTCGGGCCAGGCCCCAGCGGCGTACCACGCTTTGAGTCCGTGGCGGCTGGCTCGGGCGAGCAGGGCTACGGTCAGGGCGTGGTCGCGGGTGATGTCGACGCCGATGGCGATGTCGACCTGTACGTCGCCAACTATGGGCGAGACACGCTGCTGCTCAACAACGGCGAAGGGGCCTTCGAGGACCGCACGGTGGCGGCGGGGCTCGGGCTCGAAGGCTGGAGCTCTTCGGCAGCGCTTGCGGATTACGATCTCGATGGACGGCTCGACGTCTACGTGACGCGTTACCTCGAGCATCGCCTCGACCACGATCTATTCTGTGGCAACGCGGAGACCGGCAGTCGGTCCTATTGTGGTCCCGAACTCTTTGCTGGTGCTAGCGACCGTCTCTACCGCAATACCGGTAGCCTGGCCGACGGAACACCGACCTTTACCGATGTCACCACGACGGTTGGCATTGCGCCGGATGCTACGCAGGCGGTTGGCAAAGGCCTCGGGGTCGTCTTCACCGATCTCGATGGCGATGGTCGTCCTGACCTGTACGTGGCCAACGATCAAACGGTCAACCTACTCTTCCGTAACCAGGACGACCCGAAGGGTGGGGTGCGGTTCGAGGATGTGTCGTTTTTCTCGGGTGCTGGGGTCAATGAGCAGGGCCTACCGGAGGCGGGAATGGGGATCGCGGTGGGTGATGTAGACGGCGATGGGCGGCCAGAGCTTGCGATGACCAACTTCGATGTCGAGACCAATACGCTCTACACCAACCTCGGCGACCTTCAGTTTATCGACGCATCGGTCGCCAGCGGATTCGGCCTGCCGTCGTTCAACCGGCTCGGCTTTGGTTTGGTGCTGGTTGATCTCGACCGCGACGGTGCGCTCGATGCGTATGTGGCCAACGGCCACGTGCGGGAGCAAACGCGTCGCGAGAGCGCTACTTATGCTGAACCCGACTTGATTCTGCTCGGCGACGGACGTGGCGGATTCACGGAGATATCGTGTGCACGCGAGGGCGCCACCCTGCGTGTCGGAAGAGGTTTGGCGCAAGCTGACGTTGATCACGATGGTGACCCCGACCTGGCCCTGTCCAACAGCGGCGGTCCTTTGGAGCTGTTGCTCAATGAGTCTCGTCTTCGCCCGTGGATCGGCGTGCACCTCTCTGGCCCCAGGACACCTGTTGGGGCTGTTGTAACGGTTCACGCTGGTTTGGCTCAGCAGTCCCGGACCATTGTCGCGGGTGATAGCTACCAGTCGTCGGGTGATACCCGACTCTCCTTCTCCCTGCCGGACGCGTCGCCAGAGATCGTGGTCGAGATCGCGTGGCCTGACGGCGTCCGCCGTCGGTTGCGCAACGCGCCGCAAGACGGCTATTTGATCCTGCGGCATCCGTAACGGCCACGTTCTTCGGCGAAGGCGAGGACTGCGCTGCCGGGATCGGCCTATCCAATCCAGCGGACGACAGCTTCATTGGCGTCGGCGTCTCGTTTCGTTTGCCTCGGTAGGGGAGGCCACAGGCACCGCTGTTGTCGTGCCGTCAGGGCAATCGCTGAACCGCGTACCACTTCCAACCGGGCAGATTTGGGATGGGAGTCGCGGCACTTTGGATGGGCAGGAATCGAACGGCCGTCGTGCTCAGCGGCTGCTCTCGGTAGGCCACGTAGTGCAGATCGGCCGGCAGATGGGCGCGCCAATGGGCCTCCGATGGCTCGAGGCCTGCGTTGATCCGATCCCCGACGCTGTACTCAAAGTGGTAAAGCTCGCCGTCCGCCATGAGTGTCGAGAGTGTCTGCCACGGGAAGTAGATCTGCCGAGGGTGGGCAAGTGCGAGTTCGTAGGCCTGCTGAAACTGATTCTCTTCCAGGAGTTGAATGGGGACACGAAGGCCGAACCGAAAGGCCGCGATCGTGGTCGTTGCCACGACCAAGATCGCGATTCCATGCAATCGGAGCGAACCCACCGCGAACGGTTTTTCTGGTCGCCAGCAGACGGCAACAGCGACCGTGGCAGCCACCAAGTAGTACACCGAATGGAATGAGTTGACGTGTCCACCCACAATGAGCCGTGAGGCCAATGAGGTGGGGGCAATGAAGATCGCAACCAACACGAGCAGGATCCATGGATTCGCTCGAAGAGCTGCCGACCTTTCGTTTTGCCCACCGCGGCAGATCGACCGCAGACTGATCAAGGGCAAAAGAATAAACGGCGCGCTGTTCACGGCCAGCTCAACAACTGCGAGGACGATGGTCTCGAGGTCGTGCCGATAGGGAAGGGAGGCGGGTAGAACGAAGAGGTTGAAGGTCATCTCATTCCAGCCAAAGAACAAGACGAAGCACAAGCTTATGGCAACACCGATTCCGCCTGTGAGTAGGGTGTAGCGTAGCGCCACTCCCCGACCCCACCGCCAAGCCAACCAGAGGATTTGGGCGAGGATCATCGGCGCCTCGACTTGTTTGCTCCAGACCGCGAGCACTGTGCAGATGGCGGCGCCAACGAAGCGCACGGGCGATGATGTGGTCTGGGCACGGACCAGAAGGATGCAGGACATCAACCCGAGGCCCACTGCTGGCGCGTCGACATGAAGGTTCGACACCATTTCCAGCGTCGGGGGGAACAGCGGCAGGGTGCTCGCGGCCAGCGCAAACCCCCAGAGACTCGTTTGCCACGACAGCCGGATGCTGCTGGCCATGAACCGGCCTACCAATGCCATCGGAAAAAGAAGCAGTACCGCGTTGATCAAACCGGCGATCAAGATCGCACCGGTGGGTGTTTGCGCGAGCCCCGCGGGTAGGAACAACAGGGCCTTGACCGGCCCATAGTAGGTGCTGGCGATGGCACCCGTTTCGGGACCGACGTAGAGGGGAATTCCGCGGGCCAAGGCGACAGAAGGTGCCGTGCGCGCGCCATTCCATTCCCACGCCAGCATGCCAACCACCTGGCCAAGATGGAGCATTCCGAGAACTGCGAGGGTTGCCAGCAAGGCCATTCGTGCCAGCGGGCTGACGGCCGGGACCTGCGTGGATCGATGCTGTTCGGGGTTTTGGCGCATGCCTTCAGCCAATAAGCTTTGAGGAGGGGTCGAAACGCATTTCGTCTCGGCTCATCCGTTCCGGCTACGGGCGTTTATCACGACCGTTGCCAGCGGCCTGGGTCTGGTGCCTGATCAGTCTTGGCCGATGACGTGGTCAAAAGGGCAGCCAAGCGGCTTGCACGGCCTTGTGTTGGGCGGGGATGACCTCGGTTCGTTCCAGATCCTCGAACTCTCCGTGTTGGATCAGCACCTCGGTTTCTTCGTCGAGGGTCTGGAAGCCAAAGGCGACGCCAGGTGACAGATACAGGGCGTGGCGCGTGGCCTTGTCGAGCACGGTCGTGTGTACCTGCTCAAAGGTGGCCGCCTCGGGTCGCTGGTCGACGGCGAGCGCGTGAACGGCGCCGCGGGTGCATCGAGCCAAGAGTGCCTCGCCCGGAGGATAGGTGCGGCAAAGCGGTGCATAGCGGGTGCCGCGCTTGTGGTGAATCGCCACCTCGCAGTGCACGACGGCGGGGTCCAAGTCGCGATCTTCGAGCATCTGCCGCGCGTAGCTGCGCGTGAAGAACCCGCGTCGGTCGCGCTCGATCTCCGGAATCAACCGATAGCACCCCGCGAACGGTAGCGGTTCGAAGATCATGCGTCGATCTCGAGTCCGGGGATGGCGGAGACAAACTGCCCCGTCCAACCTTCCATGCCATCGAGGGCACGCACTTCGGCGGCAATCTCGGTGCGAATGTTCCACGGCAGGATCAGGACGTAGTCGGGATGCGCGTCGGCAAGCGCTTGCGGGGCATGGATCGGGATCCGGCTACCGGGCAGCAAGCGACCTTGCTTGGCGACCGCCTTGTCGACGGTAAAGGCGATCAAGTCCCGGTTGACGCCGCAGTAGTTGAGCAGAGTGTTGCCCTTGGCTGGCGCACCGTAACCAACAACCGTTTGGCCCTTTCCTTTCGCTTGTTGTAAGAACGTCACAAGATCGCGTTTGATCGCAGCAACCCGCTCGGGGAATCCACGGTAGCCAGCTTCGGAGTCGAAGCCGACTGCTCGTTCTTCCGCTTGCAACTCGGTGACCCGCTTGCTTACCAGTTGCCCAGCGCCGCCAAGGCCTTCGCCGTCTCCTTCTGCTCGATGCTGGGCGTACAAACGCAGGGAGCCGCCGTGGGTCGGAAGTCGCTCGACATCGTACACCTCGAGACCGTGCTGGGCCAAGATCCGACAGGCAGTGGAGAACCAAAAATACGAGAAGTGCTCGTGGTAGATGGTGTCGAACTGGTTGTTGCGGATCAGCTCGAGCAGGTGCGGGAACTCGAGGGTGAGGGTCCCGGACGGGTCCAGCAGTCGCGCCAGACCAGCGGTGAAATCATTGAGATCGGGGACATGGGCGAAGACGTTGTTGCCGAGCACCAAATCGGCATGACCGCCCGTGGTGACCAGACGCTCGGCGGTCTCGACGCCAAAAAAAGAGCGCTCGGTTGGGATGCCGAGATCTTCGGCGGCGTCGGCCACCATTTCGGCGGGTTCGACGCCGAGTGCGGGGATCTCTCGTTGCTGGAAGAACTGCAGCAAGTAGCCGTCGTTGGAAGCGATCTCCACCACCCGGCTGCTGGTGCCGAGACCGAGACGCGGGACAATTGCTTCGACGTAGCGCCGCGCGTGCTCGACCCACGTTGACGACACGGACGAAAAATAAGGGTAGTCGTCGAATACCGTTTCCGGCTTCGCGACGGCGGGCAGCTGAACCAGGGAACACGCGGGGCACCGGAACGCGGTCAGCGGGAACCACGGCTCGTCGTTGCGGTCAGCATCGGCGTAGGGCAGGGAGTTCGCGAGCGGCGTGGCACCCAGGTCGACGAAAACCTCGTCGGTTGGGGTGGCGCAAAAGCGGCATGCAAGCGTGTCATTGTCGAGCATCGTCGGTGTCCAGGGAACGTATCGATGAAAGCGTCCAGAAACCTGGTGGGCCCGGCTCCCGGTTAGGGAGCCGGATGCTACCAGCCCCAAGTGTGACGAGCGACCCTCTCGTTGCAGGGCTTGGCGGTGCCGACACCGGCGCTGACATCTCTGGGCCTTGCGGTGACGACGAAGACTGCTACGATGGCGCGCTGCTTTCCGGTAGCCAACTTTCCATCGCGATGTCACCGAATCCGCGCACCGACGGCGACGTGAACCGACCACCCGTGCGGTCCATCCTGGGACAACGTTTTTTCGTCGGCCACCTGATCTCGGTTTGGGGGCTTGCGCTTTCAAACGCGCTCCATGCACTGGCGCTGCTGGCCGCGTTGTGGCGAGTCGTGGCCGGTGGTGACCGCCCTCGGGTCGCGCGACAGTGGCCGCGTATGGCGATTCTGCTGGCGCCGCTCGGTACCTACGCCATCTTGTTGTTGGTCTCCATTGCGCAATCGATTGACCCGGCGACGAGCGCCCGGGACTTGGGCGAGGTTGTTTCGCTGGCCACCCTGCCGCTCGCGTTGCTGTTCATTCGAGGCGCTCGTTCGCTGCGCCGCGTGGTGGATCTGGTGCTGGTGATGGTTTGCGTGGTGGCGGTCTACGGCGTTGTGCAGTACCACTTCACCGACTTGGGAATGCTGCAGAATCGGATTCCTGGACCCTTCTCGCATTACCAAACCTATGCGGGCGTTCTGATGGTCGGGGATCTGTTGCTGCTGGGGCGTCTGTTGGCGGGGACGGGCTGGCGGCAGCCGATCAACTGGATCGGACTGGCGATGATCAATTGGGCGTTGATGATGACGCTCACCCGTGGCCCTTGGGTGGGCGTCGCGGTCACGTTGGCTGCCTTCGTTCTGTTTCGCAGTCGAAAGATCGCCTTGGGCTACCTGGCCGTCGGTCTCATGGCACTCGCGGTCATGCCGACATCCTGGTCGGCGCGGGTTCGATCGATCGGTGACCTGACCGACCCGTCCAACTACGATCGCCTGTGCATGCTCGAGGCGGGGCTCTACATGATCGAGGAGCGTCCCCTGTTCGGTCTCGGTCCGGGAATGGTCCGCGAACGGTATCCCATCTACCGTCATCCGACAGCGCCGCGGTATGTCGTCGCTCACCTCCACAACACCTTCGTGCAGTTGGCCGCCGAGCGGGGGCTGTTGTCGCTCGCGGCCTATCTCTGGCTGATGGTCGCGAGTTTTGTCTTGGCCTGGCGCTGGTACCGGCGTCGCGGCGGTGCCCACGGGCGTGACGCCGACCTGTACTTGGGTACCTTGCTGGTATTGGTGGGATTCAACGTCGCTGGCCTGTTCGAGGCCAATTGGCGCGATACCGAGGTCCAACGCCTCGTTCTGTTTGTCCTTGCCATGCCGCTGTGCGCGCGCGGCGATCAATGGCGCGACGGTGGGTTAGACTCGGCGCCCTTGTCTCGCTTGGAATTGGGTGAGGCGCTTCCCGACGACAAGACCCATGTCTGACTTCCCTACGTACCTCGAAAATCTCCGCCCGGCGCTCGACGCAACGCTGGAGCGCCTGCTTCCAGCTGCCGATATTCGTCCCGTGCGACTCCACGAGGCGATGCGCTACAGCACGTTTGCCGGCGGAAAGCGGGTCCGTCCGGGGTTAACGGTGCTGGCTGGTGAGGCGCTTGGGGTCGATCGCGCATTGCTGCTACCGGGTGCAGCGGCCTTGGAAATGGTGCATACCTACAGTTTGGTTCATGACGACCTGCCGGCGCTCGACAATGACGATCTGCGACGGGGCCGTGCCACTGCCCATCGCGCGTTTGACGAAGCAACCGCGATCCTGGTGGGCGATGCCCTGTTGACGTTGGGACTGGCGACGCTGGCGAGCGAGCCGACCGCGCTGGCACCGGAGCACCGCCGCCAGGCGGTCGTGGCGGTGGGGCGTGCGATCGGCAGTACGGGCATGATCGGCGGGCAGGTCGACGACCTAGCCGCAGAGCGAAACTGGCCTGAAGACCGCGATGAGGCGGCTGCTTTGCTCGAAGCGATTCACCGCCGCAAGACAGGCAACTTGTTGACCGTGTGCCTCGAACTCGCAGGGATCTACGCCGGTGTTGACGAGCAGCAGGCGGGCCTTCTGGTATCGCTTGGTGATGCGCTGGGGCTCATGTTTCAAATTGCGGATGACGTGATCGATGTTGAGGGTTCCGACACGGCTTTGGGCAAGACCGCCGGCAAGGACGCCGCCAGCCAGAAGCTCACCTACCCCGGTCTTTTTGGACTCGAAGCGGCCAAGGGTCGGCTGGCCGAGACCCGGGCCGAAGCGGACCGGTTGGCCCAGGCGCTACCGAATGGCCCGGGCTTGTTTCCCGGCGTGATTTCGTACCTGGCGACCCGGGATCGTTGATTGCGTCACGCTGAGGGAGTAACGTCGAAGGGTGGGTTACACGATTCCGTTCGATCCATCTCTTGATCTCCAATCATGCGTCTCGACCAAATGCTCGTTGAGCGTGGGCTGTTCGGAAGCCGAGAGCAGGCCAAACGTGCGGTCATGGCTGGGGTGGTGGATGTTGGCGGACAGCGGGTCGACAAGGCGGGCACCGCGGTTGCCGAGGACGCGAAGATCGTCGTGCGCGGTGGACACGAACCCTACGCGTCGCGGGCCGGTCGGAAGTTGGCGCATGCGCTCGAACATTTCGGTCTCGATCCGGCGAACCGCGTCTGCCTCGACGTTGGCGCATCAACGGGCGGTTTTACCGACTGTCTTCTCCAGCGAGGTGCTGAGCGCGTGTACGCCGTGGATGTTGGGTTCGGCCAACTGGTGTATCGACTTCGGGTCGACCCGCGGGTGGTGGTGATGGAGCGAATCAACGCTCGTCACCTGGCGCCGGATGCACTGCCCGAACAGTGCAACGCCGTTACGATTGATGTCTCGTTCATTTCGTTGACCAAGATCGTGCCAGCGCTGTTGCCCCATTTGGCCGGCGATGGATGGGTGTTGCCGATGATCAAGCCCCAGTTCGAGGCGGGAAGAGCGTTGGTGGGCAAAGGGGGTATCGTGCGCGACCCGAAGGTCAGGCGACAGGTGGTGACGGACTGTGTGGCGGCATTCGAGCGACTGGGCTTGGTGTGCCACGGCACCTTCGAGTCGCCGGTGGCGGGCGTGGGCGGCAATCGAGAGACCTTCGCCTGGCTCCAGCGCAAGCAAGGCGCCGATCAGGCAACCGAGACGGGTGGCGCGCCATGAAATCGGCGATCACGCGGGTGGGTGTGGTGGCACGCAGCAATCACCGCCTGGCCGTGCGCACGGCCTTGGAGCTCACCGACTGGCTGGAGCGGCGCGGCCTGACCGTCGCCCTCGACGCGACGACCCGGCGTGCACGCGGCCAGGACGATGTCGAGGTGTTCCTTCCAGAAGAGTCCTATGACCTCGTGGCGGTCCTCGGTGGCGACGGTACCCTGCTGTCGGTGGCCCGCTCGCTGGCCAGCGAGACACCCATTCTGGGGATCAACCTGGGGACCTTGGGGTTTCTCACCGAGCTCACCCGATCCGAGCTCTACCCGTACTTGGTGAAGGTCCTGGCGGGGGAGTACGAGATCGAGGCGCGCTCGCTGTTTGATGTCACGATTCACCGCGCGGGCAGCACCAACACCTTGCATTTCCGCGCCTTCAACGATGCCGTCATCGCCAAAGGTGCGCTCGCCCACATCGTCACGCTCGCCCTCCAAGTCCAAGGGCGGGTTGTCTCGCGCATGCGGTGCGATGGTTTGATCATCTCCACCCCCAGCGGATCCACCGCTTACAACCTCTCGGCGGGTGGCCCGCTGCTCTATCCGGGCCTACCGGGTGCGGTGTTGACGCCCATCTGCGCTCACTCGTTGACCCTACGCCCGATTGTCGTCCCAGACTCGGGACCGATCCGCGTCACCTTGGAAACCCAAGGCGAGGAGGTCTACCTCACGGTGGACGGCCAAGAAGGCAGCAGCGTTGGCTACCGTGACGTGGTCGAGGTTCAACGGGCAGTGGTCGATGTTCATCTGGTGCGTGTGACCGGCCACGGGTTCTACGACAGCCTGCGCGAGAAACTGAAGTGGGGCGGCTGATGGGGGGCGGCATCTACGTCCTCTCGCTGAGGTCGTGAAATGATGCGGGCTAGCCCGGGACGGCCGCGCCAACGGGCTCTGGTGCGCCGACGGCGCTGGCGTTGGTTGCTGCGGCTGGTGCTGTGGGGCTTGGCGATCTTGGCGCTGGTTACCTGGGGTGCCCAGAGCCTCTTGAGCACAACGTGGGCACGCGAGTACGTTCGTCAGCGGCTCGAGCGTCTGGTATCCGAAGGTCTGGCGACACCCGTATCGATCGGCAGTGTCGTCTTTACCCTCCTGCCCTGCACGATCGAGCTGCGCGATGTGCGCCTGGGTGGTGGCCTAGGATCAGGCGGGCCGGTACCGCTGTTGATCGAGATTCCGTGGGCCTTGATCGACGCCGATCTGTGGGCCCTGCGCGCCAACGATGTGCGCCTGGATCGGGTGGTCGTCGAGCGGCCGGTGGTTCACGTAGCCTTTCTGGCCGATGGCTCGAACAACCTCTTTGTGCCGCCGGAAGGGCGAGGTGGTAGACGTTTCGATGTTTTCGTTGGCCAGCTCGTGGTCGACGAGGCCGAGGTATTGGTTGAACGACATCGACTCCGCCTGTCAGTGCGCGCGAATGCCACGCATGCGGCTTTTCAGGGGCGTGGGGAGTTGCGCCTACTGGGGACGGTGGCGGCAGAGGATGTATCCGTAACCCTGCCCGGCGGGCGACCGCTCCACGGCTTGGCCGTTACGGGAACGGCACTCCTCGAGCGCGGTGGCTTGCGGATCGAAGACGCCGTGGTGCGCGGGCCGCTCATGCGTTTGCGCGCTGGTGGTGGCTGCTCCTGGCGCGATGGCCACAAGTGCGAAATTCAGGTAAGTGGGGCAGGGGACGCACGGCTGCTGGCCAAGCTTGGTTACTTCGATGACCTCTCGGGTCAGGTGAAGGTCGAAGGCGGTGTCGTGTGGCGACCGGGAAGTGTGGGCTGGCGCAGCCGATTCGAGGCGCCGCGGCTGACCCTCTTTGATCGGCCCCTGCGCGATGTCACCGGGGTGCTGGTGGCCGATCCACAGGGGATGCAGATCGCCGTCGAGACCGCACGCTACGCGGGCGGCGATCTATTGGGGACGGTTGCAATCGATTTGCGCGATGCGGATAAGCCAGTGACGATCGATGTGGATGCCCAGAATCTGAGGCTGGTTGATGTGCTCGCGGATCAAGGCGTCGAGGTCCCTGGACTTGGCGGCCGAATCAATGGTCCCGTCCGTTATCGGTTCGTGCGCGGTGAAGCTCGTCGTGGTGACGGCCGAGGCGAGATCCAGATCGTCCTCGATCCGGTCGAAGAGGTCGATCCGGCGGCGCGCGTAACCCTGATCGGCGGCTTTCCGATACGAATCGTTGGCGGACGGGTGAGCAGTGAAGCGATCGCGGTGCAATCGTCGTCCCATAGCCTGTTGGCCCGCGGACAATACGACCTCGCCCGGGGCGTCGGGAAGTTTCACTATGAGGTCGCATCGCGTGATATCGGCCCCCTGGCCTCCCTGTTGCCCGATGCCGGAATCAGTCCGGCGACGCCGCTGTGGCAACCCATTGGTGGCGCGGGACGAATCGAAGGAACGTTGGACCTGTTTCAGGACGGACGCTACCAGACCGATGTGCGGTTGTTGCTGGACGACGTCACTGCGCGATCCTTACCGACGCCTCAGCAAGTATCGGGAACCCTGCGGGCCCGTCGCGATGGGCTGTCGGCACTACGCATCGAGATCGGCAGCGATGACCAAGCGCTGCTGATCGAGGGAGCGATCCCTTTCGAACTGGCACCAGCGTGGCCTGTTGGTCAGGCCGTGGATGCGGGGGGGGCGTCCCCAGCAAGGCGGTGATCAGTGGGCTGATCGGCCGGCATTCACACTGGTCGTTGATGCGGTCGATTGGCCACTCGAACAGATCAGGCCGTGGGTGCCGTTGGAGGTACCGTTGACGGGTCGGGTCAGCGGCCGGGTGGTCCTGAACACCGACGAAGCCGATGGGTCGATTGGTGGCCTGCTGCAGGCCGCGGCCCGGCCGGCGCGTTGGCGGAATACGCTTGGCCAAGAGGTCGGCCCGCGTTTCGATGGACTCGAGGTCAGCCTGAAATGGGACACAGAACAGGTGAGCTTCTCCAAGATCTCACTCGATTGTGGTGCTGGTAGCGTCCTCGGAAGGGGGACCATCGATCTCATTACCGAAGCACTCAGCTTCGAGTTCAAAGGAGCTGATCTCGCGCTCGAGCGAGCGCCTCTTGATGCCTATCGGTCGCGCGGCGATCTGCGGGGTCGCCTGGGTTTGAACGTGGACCTAGGCGGCACACTGACCCGGCCGGAAGTGGATGTCGCGGCGGACTTGTCGGGCCTGACGCTGGCCGACGCGGCCATTGGGGGCGGCGCCGTCCGCGGCCGGTGGGATGGCCAGACAATGGCGCTCGATGCCCGTTTTTTGGACGGTGGATCGATCCGTGGTGGCGGCGCACTCGATGACCGCGAAGCGGGGTTGCGATTCACGTTTGACGCACCCGACTTACCGGCAGTCCTGCGACTCTGGACGGCCGCAATACCGTCCGGTCTGGCGGGCGCTTTGCACGGTACTGCGGACGTCAATGGGGCATTCTCGAAGGGCGGGCCGTCGGTGGTAGCCACCCTCGAGTCGTTGGCGTTGTCGTTGGCGGGTCGACGGTTGCGGAATCGCGCGCCGGCGGTCGTGCGTTTCGATCACGATGGCGGCGAAATCGTCTCGCTCCGCGTTGGAGAGCCAGGTACCGCGAGTGAGCTGCGGATCGATGGCACCTTTGGGTATGACGCCGATGCGCCGCTGACGTTGGGGCTCGAGGGCCTGGTGGCTGCGCCGTGGCTGCGCTTGGCAGGCTTGGATGGTCTCGAAGCCGGGAGTCTGCAGGTGGCCGGCAGGATCGAGGGTTCGATGGCGGCTCCTCGCGCCTTCGGTCGTGGTCAGCTGAGTCGCGGACGGCTGAACTTGCCAGGTGAGGTTCCCCACGCGCTGGGCGAAATCGAAGCCTCGGTTCAGGTTGGTGTCGAATCGGTGATTCTCGAGACGCTCACGGCGACGTTGGGCGGCGGCACCATCGAGGCCAGCGGTCGTAGCGATTTTCCTACCGCGGTGATTGACGGTGCGATCGGCGCCTGGCGTCACCGGTACCAGGTCGGTGGTCGTGGTGTAAATATATTGGTTCCAGAAGGTTGGAGCCTACTGGCCGATGCTGATCTGGTGTTGCGCTCGCGCGCTGACGCCGCGTTCGAGGTGGGTGGGCGCGCGACCTTGGAACGGGCGGACTACCGCCTCGACCTACCGGTGGGCTTTGCGCAGGTGCTCAGCCGCCTGTTGGCCCGACAGCGGCTGGAGGTCGAGGCCGCCAGCAATGCGTGGACGCGAACGCTGCTCAACGTCGAGCTCGAGACCGACGGTGGCTTGCGCGTGCACAACAACCTTGCGGACCTAACCGGTAGTGCCGATCTCGTGGTGCGCGGAACGGTGGCACAGCCCGTGATCTTTGGCACCGTCGAGATCGACCAGGGCAGCGAGTTGGTGTACAACAGCACCGAGTACGAAATCCGGCGCGGGCGCCTCACATTCGCCAACCCGGCACGCCTTGATCCGGAGGTCGATCTCGAGGCGACCACCCGGGTCCGCGAATTTGACGTCAATCTGACGCTCTCCGGTACGGTGGAGCGGATGGATGCACGGTTCTCCTCGGAGCCTCCACTACCGGATCTCGATGTTTTTCATTTGCTCGCGGGCGGTGATCCTGTCGACGCGGTTGCCGCCTCAGTGGTGCGTGATCTGAGCGACGAGGGCGGGGCGGCGGGGGCCAGCGCGGCGCAATTCCTCTACGGCCAGGCGGCATCCCTGGTGGGCGAGCGGGTGGGCGCGTTGTTCGGATTCGACACCTTTCGGATCGATCCGCTGACCGGGAGTGGCGATGCCTTGTCCCGTGCGCGCGTTACGGTCGGTAAGCAACTGTCGAAGGACCTGTCTGTGACCTACTCGGCTGATCCCTCCTCGACCGAAGAGCAGCGTCTGCAAGTCGAGTGGCGGCTGGGACGGAATTTGGTCTTGGTTCTGACCCAGAACGGCGACGAAACCTATGCCGCGGACGTGCGTTTGGAGCAGGCGTTTTGACGGCAAGCGTTTTGACGGCAAGGACCTGGCGGATCGTCATACTGGCGTTTTCCGTCGGCGTTGGCGTCGCTGCTGGTGGGGCTTGGGGTGAGCTGGTCGGACCGCCGCGGGTCGCCGCGATCGAGCTTCGTTTGGAAGGGCGCCTCGGGCGCAGCGTCGACCTTGCGTCGGCATTGGCTTTTGGCCCGGGGGACGTGTTGACCGAGCGGGCGGTCCGCCGAACTCTGGACAACCTTCATGCCACCGGACTGATTGCCGAAGCCACGGTACTCACGCGGCCAGCCGAGGTGCCGCCGGCGCCGCGACACCAAGTGGTCGCGGTGGTCGTGGTGCGAGCGCTCGTGTGGGTTGATCGTGTGCGCCTCGAGGGGCGCCTGGGCCTTCCAGCGCGTGAGGTCCGAGCGGTCCTTCTGCAAAAAGCGGACGCGCCTGTTTCGGATGTGGCGATTGCCGACAGCCAAGCCGCCTTGGCGGACCGGTACCGGACCGAAGGCTATCGTAGGGCGACCATTCAGGTGCGTCGTGAGCGTCAGGCCGGGCATCGGGTCACCACGGTTTTCGCGATCGATAGCGGACCTCGTGCTCGGGTGGGTGACGTGCGTTTCGTCGGTGAGACAGGGCCGTTTGCCATTGCGGACCTCGAAGCCAAATTGAAGGCGGTCTCGGGGCGGCCGTACGATCGGCGGGTGATCGATCGGGATCTCGAGGTCCTTCGTGCTTGGCTTGCTAACCAAGGCCATGCACAAGCGCGGGTGGAAGCGCCTGCCGAATTCTATGATCCCGTTGAGGATCGGGTGAGTTTGACCTATCCGGTAGCGGTTGGGCCGCGGGTGAATGTCGTGGTCGAAGGCGCTCCCTTGCCGAAACTTCGGCGTCGCGGCCTGCTGCCTTTCCTGACCCGCGGCGCGTACGATGCCGCGCAACTTCGTTTCGCCTGTGGCGCCATTCGCGGTGACTATCAGCGTCGTGGCCACTACCAGGCCGAAGTGGTGTGCGAAGAGGCAGCGTCTCCCGAATCTGAAGCATCCTTGACTGGCGGCACCAACCAGGTCGACGTACGAATCGGTATCGATCCAGGTCCCATCTTCGAGGTGGCGGCGATGCGTTTCGTCGGCAACCAAGTCTTTGATCGGGAGACGCTCGCACGGTTGATGACGACTTCGGTGCGGCGACCGCTTCGGCGAAGCAGGGGACGCTTGGTGACCGCCGAGCTGGAGGAAGACGTTAGCAACATCCGCTCGTTCTACGTCCTTCAAGGGTTTGCGGAGCCCGAAGTCGGGCCTGCCCTGATCCGGGTCGACAGCACGGCTTCACCAGCAACGATCTCGGTCGAGATTCCCATTGCCGAAGGCCGCCGGCGGCGGGTGGTCGGTATCCAGGTGGACGACGGTGGGGTGCTGGTGCGTGATGCTGCAACCATGGAGGTGCCACCTTTGCGCGCCGGCGGCGGGCCGTTTCATCCTCTTTTGCTTGAGGAGAGCCGCAATCGTCTGCGTTCGCGTTATGAGAACGCTGGCTATCCTGATGTCGTCATTGCCCCGACGTTGGACTGGGATGACGAAGGCACCTTGGTCGACATCGATCTGGCCATCGAGCCGGGTGTCCAGGCCAGGGTGGATCACGTGATTCTGCGCGGTGCCTACCGTGTGCGGGACAAGGCCATTCGGCGGGCGATCGGCTTACGGGCCGGTGAGCCGATCAGTCGGCGGAGGTTGCTCGAGGTGGAGCGCGACCTTTATCGGCTCGGTGTGTTTACCCGCGTTGATGTGAGCCTCGGCAGGGGTTCCAGTCTCGATGGTCGTCGGGACGTGATTGTCCAACTCGAAGAGGGACGGCCTTGGCGGATTGGTTATGGACTTGGGTACCACTCGGTGGATGAGATTGGCGGCCTGCTGAGCTTGTCGCGGGTCAACCCGCTGCGACGGGGTGGGCGGTTTCAGCTCGATCTTCGCGCCAACCGAGATGACCAACGATATCGCTTGATCTTCGATCAACCGTCGATTGGCGCCGGGGGTCTGGGCCTGACGTATACGCTCTTTTTTCAGGCTGAAGATCGCAAGGTTTTTACCCTTACTGATCGTGGTGTCCAGGTGGCGCTTCGAAAGCAACTCGGGCGCACCCGTTTCGCCTTGGTATATGACTACCGGTTGGTCGATCAGTCGGGTATCGCGCCGGAGCTCGGGCAGCTTGATCGTCAGGAGCAAGAAGTTCAGATCTCGAGCTTGACGCCGAACCTCTTTGTCGATCGCCGCGATGATCCCTTTGAACCGACCCGTGGCTGGACGACCTATCTTCAGTTCGAACAAGCGTTCCCTCTTGGGCAAGCGGATGCGAGTTTCATTAAGGTTTTCTGGCAGCAGACGGCGTTTCAACCGCTGGGTCGTTGGGGCACGCTGGCAGGGAGCGTTCGTTTCGGCGGTATCGAGCCGCTCGATCGTACGGCCGTGCCGGATCCGCTGGTGCCCGAGGGACTGGCCAGCGCGCGTGTACCCATTACCGAACGTTTTTTCGCGGGCGGTCGCACCAGCCACCGGGCCTATGAGCGCGATCGCCTCGGTATCCCCGGTCTGACGTTGATCGACTTCAGCGCGCCCACGAGCGCGACCCCGACGTTTGCCGAGATCGGTGGCAATGGACTGGTGATCGTCAATTTGGATTACCGGTTTCCCATCGCTGGCAGTGTTGGTGGCACCGTTTTCTTGGACGCCGGCAACGTTTGGGCCGATTGGCGTGATGTCGACCCGGCCGATGCCAAACTCGGGGTGGGCCTCGGTATCCGGTATCGATCGCCCATTGGACCCCTACGTTTCGAGCTTGGTTGGAAGGTCGATCCCGAACCCGGACAGCGCAACCCGGTCTTCTTGCTCAGCTTCGGCAATCCCTTCTAGCGATCCCCGTCAAGAAGATTCGGTCTGGCCAATTCTCTCGCCATCGGTGTGCTACGTTCCTGGGGTGAGCAACGGACTGCCCAATGACACTCATCCGAAGATCGCGGCGATTCTGATAGAGGGTTATCGCAAAATGTCACCAGCGCAGAAGTTGGAGCGGGTGGGCGATCTGACCCGAGCGGTGCAGGAGCTCGCTCTGCTCGACGTTCGCCGCCGCCATCCTGAGGCCAACGCGCGTGAGCAGGCCTTGCGTGTCGCGTCGCGCTGGCTCGATCGGGCTCTAATGGTGCGCGCCTTCGGATGGGATGTCCGTGAAGAAGGGTACTGATGTTGTCGACGCCCATGGTCGTGGTGGCGACAATTGCGCGCGTGTTCGACGATCTCGGGATCAGCTATGTGGTCGGTGGCTCGCTCGCCAGCTCGATCTACGGCATTCCACGCGCGACCCAAGACGTTGATCTGGTGGCAGCTATCCAGCATGCGCACATCGACGGGATCGTCGGCATGCTGGCGGACGACTTCTACGTCGACGGGGATATGATCCGCGAAGCGCTCGGGCGGCGTGCCTCCTTCAACGTGATTCACCTAGAGACCATGTTCAAAGCCGACATCTTCGTGTTCAGGGGGGACGCGTGGTCGCGTGAGGAGATGGCTCGAGCGCGAACGGAGCGCTTCGAGATGTCGGAAGGAGTCGTCGAAGTGCGCTTCGCGAGCCCCGAGGACACACTTCTTCATAAGCTGATCTGGTACAAGCTCGGTAACGAGATCTCGGACCGACAATGGCAAGATATTATCGGCGTCCTAAGAGTCCAAGGCGATGATCTCGACACTGCCTACCTTGACCGCTGGGCACCGCTTCTCGATGTTCGCCTGTTGCTGATGCGCGCGAGAGAAGAACTGTAGGCAAAGCCGTGACTTCATCGACGATGATCCGCATCGCCTCCCTCCTCGCGCCTGGCACCCCACGCACAAGGCCCATAAGCGTGACCGTTGCTATTCTCACCACAGCTTCCTACTAGCGTCCAATGTTTCCGATTCGCGACACCATCCCGAGCCGCCGCACACCAGTAGTGACATGGACCTTGATCGCGATCAACGTGGCGGTGCTCCTGTTCACGTTCTCGCTCGGTCGCAACGAACTCGAACGACTGTTCATGACGTGTGGCATTGTCCCTGCGCGTTTTACGGATGCGTCATGGGCTGTATCGGCTGGTCTGTCACCGGCGGGGCCTTTGCCCATCTTTACCAGCATGTTCTTGCATGCTGGGCTGTTCCACTTGATCAGCAACATGTGGGTGTTGTGGATCTTTGGTGACAATGTGGAAGATCGGATGGGGCGCTGG
The DNA here is from genome assembly GCA_965250305.1 of Candidatus Multivoradales bacterium. Classification (GTDB taxonomy): domain Bacteria; phylum Acidobacteriota; class Thermoanaerobaculia; order Multivoradales; family J023; genus J023. The sequence continues at coordinate 96,080 of CBDFNS010000023.1, forward strand.
CGCTTCGTTATCTTCTATTTGTTGGCGGGAACGGTCGCGGGTGTGGCACATGGTCTTACCAACCCCGCATCGACGATACCGACCGTGGGTGCGTCCGGCGCCATTGCGGGGGTCCTTGGAGCCTACATCGTGCTCTTCCCCAAGTCCCGGGTGTTGACGTTGATCCCGATCTGTTTCTACCCTTTGTTCGTGGATCTGCCTGCGTTCATCTTTCTTGGTTTTTGGTTTGTCAGCCAGTTGCTCAACGGTACGGCGCAAGCGACCGGCGGCGCGGCAGGTGGCGTGGCCTGGTGGGCGCACATCGGCGGCTTTGTGGCGGGCTTTGCGCTCTATCGGTTGTTTCTAGATCCCCGGCGTGGGCCGATTCGCCGGATGCCTGACGCAGGCCCGTCGATGGTGATTCTCGATCAACAGGGTCGGGAGATTGAGCGATGAATCTCTTGAGAGGTGTTGGATGGCGCTTCATGAGTTGACGCTGCGGGTACCGGGCCAAGGCCTGCACGAGATTACCCAAGACATCGTGGCGGTGGTCAACGATTCGGACATCGATGACGGACTGTGTACCGTCTTCATTTGCCATACCTCGGCGAGTTTGACCATTCAGGAGAACGCCGATCCGTCGGCGCGCCGTGACCTCGAAGCGTGGCTCAATCGCCTGGTGCCCGAAGGCGATCCGCTCTACACGCACACCAGTGAGGGGCCCGACGATATGCCGGCACACATCAAGGCCATCCTCACCGCCACTTCGCTGTCGATTCCGATGATCGGCGGCCGACTCGTGCTCGGCACTTGGCAGGGAATCTACTTGTGGGAGCACCGGCGGCATCGTGGGTCGCGTCGCGTCGTGGTGCATATCGGCCGCTGATCAAGTCTCGCTACGAACGCACTGTTCACGAGCAACCGGCACCAAGAACGTATTTGCCTGCGCCTCATGCGTTTCGCTCGTTCAGGCCAGACTCTCAATCTAAGGACATGCAGCAAGGGCAAACGGCAAGCAAGAGTTTTGAGGCTCTTTAGGAACCTGTGTGGGCGAATGATTCCGGGTAGAGGTCTAAGCCACCGAGATGGTAGTAAATGGCCGGCAGCCGTTGTGCGGCCCTGGACCTGTCGATGAACAAAGGATCCGGTGAGTTCATGCCTGAAGATCCGCTCTTCGACGAGAAGATCTCATCCGTACGTACGGAAGTGCTATTTGTGTCCCTCGCTGTCGTATTCTCGGCCCTTCTCTCTTGGTGCGTGTTCGCTACAGGCGTCGGTGCCATCGCTGGTATTCTCTTGTGTATCTCATTGTTCTTCTCCTTCTACGCGCTAAACTACAGAGTACTTGCGATCCGCATATCGGCCGGCAATCTTGAGCTCCGGTTCGGGTTATTTGGCTGGAGAATTCCGTTGAATAGCATCGAGGCGGTGTTTGCTGACGAAACCTCCCTGTGGCGTATCGGTGGAGCCGGCATTCACTTCTCTCCCATCGATGGCCGTTATCGTGCAATGTTGAACTTCTTGGAGTACCCGAGAGTTGTGGTTTCTCTCAAAGAAAAAAGGGGATTGGTCAGAGATGTAGCGTTCTCGACCACCAGGCCGAACGAAGTCATGCATATCATTCAGGAATCTCTAGACCAATGACGGGCCGCCTAACGTCCTCTCAGGTGCCTCCTCTCAGACCCTCTCAGGTGCCATCCGAAAATCCCGTCAGGCGCACAAACTCATGCCCCGCGATCCAGGTGGTGACGCACTACACCTCGCCTTGGCTTCATACTACCGTTGCGATTTCCTCGCGACATGGAATTGTCGTCATCTAGCAAATGCGAACAAGTTCGATCACATGCGCCGGATTAACGGGATACTCGGTCTCTTTGTGCCCGCTCTCGTGACCCCGCTGGAACTACTCGGAGAAGACGATGAAGAATGAGAATGAAGATCCAATCGAGCGAATCCGGCGTGCAAGACACGAGATCTCTGCAAGGCTCGATCACGATCCACGCAGGCTGATTGAGCACTACATAGAGCTTCAGGAGAGACACGCTGATAGATTGATTTCGTCCCCGGGCCCGGAGAAAGAGGCACTCAAAGCGGCACAATGATCGCTTCGAACGGCCGCATATCCCTGCGGTCAAGCGGACGGCTGGCGCCGCCGCTTACCTTGGCATGTTGGACGGCATCAGCTCCAATGACTCGTCGTACTTCAAAGGACTACAGAGTCCAGACCTCCTGACTTACCCTTCCTAACCTCCTGAAAACACAGGACCGGCCCTGCCAGGGGTGCGGACCCAACCAAACCTGTACGCATTTTCGCGGTGCCAGTGCATGATCGGGTATGGCACTGACGACCGCGTCCTATTTCCTGAGAACACCGGATCTGCCGATGGGGTCGTTGTGATCAACGACCGCTGTCGCCTTCAGCCAAGGGGCTCATTCTGACTCTCAAACAACATCCCCACGCGCGCAGTGCGTTTCTTGATTCCGGGCTCCTTCTCCGGAAGAAGAGCCGTCCGATGCGAGACGATTATCGCCACTTCTTCTGTGACCGCTGCGGTGGTGCTGTAGCGATCTGCTCCGCTAATGATCGAGGCCAGAGGTATTGTGGCGCGGACTGCGGCGGTTGGCGCGCAGAGACTCCAAGCTCGCCGCAGGGCGGCGCCATCAAGCGACCCCAGCAGGTAGAGAAAAGCATTGGAAGAGACAAGCCCGATATCGGGCAGGAACCGTGGAAGGCCGTGTACACCGGCTAGCGGGCCGACATGCCGAGTACGTATAGGTGGAAGCCAGTCGGCCAGAGTCCTCTTCTGTGGCACCGGGGAGCACAATGAATCGCCAGTTCACCACCTTATGGCGATGAAGATCGGCATTTCATTGGAACCATGAGACTTACGGTGTTATCAATGCCTGAGGCGATCGATCCATGAGCCAGGCGCTTGTCGAGTAGGCGATTTGGACAGCGACGGTGCGTAATGCGCACAGAGGCGGTCTTCATTGACATTGCGATCGCAGCTTGTCTAAGATGATATAGCCTTTGTGTTCAACCGTTTGCGGCTCGCGGGGTCGCAAGTGCTTCTGGACCCGAATGTGGTCAGAAGCGAGCCAGTCGAACGAGAAGGAAATGACGTTCAATCTATGGTTCTGCGGCAGAGAAGCCTCTCACTACTCAAGCGATCATCTCCAGAAGGTAGACAGGGTTGATTAGCAACGGACCGAACAGTAAACGACAGGCGCGCCAGGAGGCTGCTGAGCGGATCTTTCGGAATCCCACTAGAACGGCTCGGCATATGTGGATACAGGCCTTTGCGCGTGCTCCGATCTTGACTTCGATAGGTACTCTCGGCATTGCAGCGGTTGTATTTTGGGCTCAGGTGACGGGTAGGATACCTTTCCAGCACAAGCAGACTGATATAGCTACAATTCCCTACGAAGAACAGATTGAAGCCCTTGATCGAGCTGAAGATAGCCTCAGGCAAGTCCTTCCGCTAATAGACGATCAGAAGCGGCAGCTGCGCGAAACCAAACAGGCCGTTAAGAAGTACAGCGAGGAGAAAGAAGAACTGGAGCGAATCTTAGAGGTTCACCGTAGCGATGCTCAAGCCTTGGTTGAGCCCATCTCTGAGCTGTTTGACAGGCAGGCAGTACAGGCGAGAGAGGCAGCGATTCGAGAACGCTGGATCGGCTTCAGCTTGGGAGTGGCTGCATCAATCATGGCGACACTGGTTGTCACCCTATTCATGATCGTACGCGATCGATTCTCAAGCCGCCAGAACTTCGAATAATGGTCATGCGTCAGCGTCGTCGAGTGGTCCGGGACCAATCGTTTCTTCAGTTCATAACTTCGCCGCAGAGCCCCGCAGTTCCAGACGCAGGCGCTTCGTGCTGCGCTGAACTGCCAGCCGTTACGCGCATCCCGAATCAGGCCTTGAAAGCCCTCTGAGTTGACAGAGGTGACATGCCCAATGTTGAGAGTCTTGACGTCTACCATCTCCTCATTCCTTCCAACACTCGTCATTCTTGTGTTGGTAGGTCTAGTCTTGCAGGTCCTTTCACTTGGTGGGCCGCTAGAGAACTATATTCTGGGTGCATTCTTCGCCTTGGTCCACCAATTTGTGGAAAAGTACAAAGAGATCAAGAGGCGCTCTGCTTCGCAAAAGCGCACTGCCACCGCACGAGACTCTCCGTATCGTGCGAACGAGCCACGCAGGAAGACCGAAAAACAGGGTGGGGCAACTTGGGTAGGCCAGTTGTCGGAGTTTCTGTATAGAATGGCACTGGCGATCCTCGGCTGGTTGGTCCCAAGGTTAGCAATCATGCTCGTCGCTCTTATTGTAGTGTCTGCAATTAGTACCCTGGTGTTCTTGATTTGGTCTCGCTTGGTCTTCTAGGCAGCAAAACCGACTCATTACCTGAACATGAAATTCCTTCCTCTACGTTCCTTTGCCCCGTTCTTGCTGGTCATGCTGATATTAGCACCTAGCCGCGCCGAATCGAAGGTAGTTCAACTGCCAGCAGTCAGCATCGAAGACTTTGTGGGTTCAGGTGTACCTTTTGAAAAGCGGATCCGCCTAAAGATAAGGGATATTCGAGTCGGCAATATCAGCGTCCGTCACCTATTCCAAGAACCCGATCAGCCTCAGGTTACTAGTGCTGCTTGGTTACTGGGTCTAAACCACGAAGCTGTCCTGATGCTTCAAGGGAAGCATCTTGAGCAGGATCTTCGAGGTGCTTTCCTCGAAAGCTATGCCGAGGAACTGACGGTTGACCTGGAGGATGAGATTGAGTTTATCCTCAGAGGATGGGTGCCAGATTCTCAGTTCCAAAGTACTCTTGTGGTGCCTGTAAACTTTCCGAAAACGCCCTGTGAACAGGTGACACGAATCGTTTATCAAGAAGTAGACGACATTCTCGGCCGAATCGCTACTCGGGAAGGTGAGACATCTGCGCTGATACAGTTGAATGAGGTCTTCCAGCTCCTCATTAAGGATCGTATCAATCCATTCTTGAATTCTCTCTCTCCCATCGACCAGAACCATGAGTGTTTTGAAACCTTCGATCTGCTGAAGTGGTTGCGAGGCGAAGAAATATATGGGTTTGTTCAAGGGGAATACGAGGTTCATGCCGGCCTCCAGGATTTGCTAAATCCAATAGTTGCGGCGATCAAACAAGTGACGGCTGAATGGCAAGACCTTGACTTCGAGATTCACTGCACAGGTTTCGCCGACTCTGAGACGGTCGATGGCATTAAGCTTGAGCGGTCGAAAACTGGGGTGAAAGGATGGGGTAGGAGTGTTCCATTTGAAGTCCGCTGTCTGGGCTGCGTCGGTGATCAGATAACCTCAAGTAGCCCCAAGTCGATCGATTTAGATAGTCCCATTGGGGCGAAGGTCAGCTTCATTCGAAGCAACTGCGAACTTGCTGCTGCTCGTGCCTACGTAGTAGCCACCTATCTAGTGCTGGAGCTCAACCTTGATCGGTCGGTCGTCAGCTATGCGAGCGGCGGAGTCATGACCAAACACAAGACTGGTGGTCTCAATCGGAGAGTGAGTGTCGAGATGATCGTCAAAGCATCAAAGAGCCAGTAGCATCCGAAGATCAATGAAATGTGCGCGTATCACAGCCACTCCAGACGGACCACCTTCGCCGCCTCGCGGCTCCGTTGGCCGCTGAGTGGCACACGTTAGTGTGCAATCTGTGGCTCCGCAGCCGACGTCCTGGTGCCGGCGCGTGGTCTCAGCTCGTTTTCACGGCGTCTTTTCGAAGATCTGCCTTCATCAGGTGCCGGGCAAGTATTGGGGAAGAAATGATGACGGGCGTGCGAGCGTCCGGACCGACACCTTGACGGGTTCTGATCGGACGCCTTGAACACGTGATCGGTGGCCCATTTGGGCAGATTCGGTCGTTCTTGAACGTTCGAATCTGCCCGAAGTCCGCCACTTCTGACTTCCGCATAGGCTTCGCCCACGCGGTGGGCGATCCCACCGCGCGACGACCCACCGAATCGCGACGGCATGCCGCTATCCAGGCTCGAGCCGCAGCGGCTCAACGAACGGTAGGGGTGGCGGGAAGCAGTTCTCGGGGAAGCTGACGACAATGGCGCCCGCAGCGAGCCGCTCGGCGGCGATGCGGTATTCCGCGAGGAATTCGCTGTATGCGGCGACCATTTGCTCGCGAATCTTCCTTGCGAAAGCGTGGAACCTGGGTCTCGGTGATCGATGACCTGGCTTGGGTCGCTCGTGTGGATGCCGACGCCGGACCCACTCGGCTCCCTTGGGCACGGTCTCGGCCCTCTTGTGACGCGCGATCGTCTCGCGTTCGATGCCATCAACCATTTCGGTTACACGGGCGCGATACGCATCAGTGCCGAGGTGGCGCCAGCAGGGAAGGTGATCGAGCGTCAGCTCGACGTCTTCCGTGAAGTCGTCTTCGGTGACGTCTTTGCCGCGCTGGCGTGCGTAGAATATTTCCTTGCGCTTGATCCAGATCCCTTTCATGGTTCGGCCCTCGACCATCGCCCTGGACGAGTGAACGCCAGGCCAATCTTTCGGCGCGATGACGAGATTCTCTTTCGTGCCCTGTTCCAGCAAGTATCGAAGCCTGGCAATCTGGGCTTGCGGCTCGTCCGACACCGGAATCGACGCGTAACGCCTCGGGAACATCGTCCCCTTCCAATCATGAAGCCGGCCAGCTTCTTTGGAAATGTTGCTGTTCACCAAGCACATGAACTCGGCCATCTGCTCGGTCGACGTCGGTGACACGATCAAGTGAATGTGGCTGCTCATCGCCACGACGGCGTGCACGCGCATGCCGGTGGCTTCCTGGCAGTGTGCCAGCACACCGACGACGAGCTGATTGAGCCGTCGCCCGGGCCGCAGGAGGTAGCGTTGTTGGATGGTGCGCACGGTCACCTCGACCAGTGTGCCCGACGGCGGAAGGTAGCGAATATCACGTCCCATACCCTCTAGGACGAGAGGTACGCCGCCGATCTTCGCCTACGAACCATCGTTGGCTACCGCCCCTTTGGCCGGCCTCATCAGGTGCCGGGAAAATATTGGGGAAGTGCTGCCTGCCGCGCGATCTCCGCAGCCACCGCCCGCTGTGGCACAAGCGCCTCGTCGATTTCGCTGAGCTGATTACCGAGATTGCGAAGTGCGTCGAAGTCGAGAATGCCATACCTGTTCATGCAGAGACTATATCAGGCGTTACGCCGGAGTTGCGCTTGCTAGGAGCGGCAAGCGCAACTTTGCCGCAGAGGTTGAGCGGTGCCACTGCCTTCATTGCGAGATTCCTGGTGGTGTGGCGATTCGCGCGCAGGATTCAGAGAATATGGTGCTGGACTGCACGGGAGGTGCAAAGCGGTGTCGGGGTGAAGGCGATAGCGTGGGCGTGGTCAAGCGGGCGACGGCAGCATGGTGCTTGCGCGGGCGTCCCGCGACCTACGGAGGTGCGTCATGCGCACGACGCTATCGCTACTGCTTCTCGTCCTGTTGGCCACGGTTGCTCTGCCTGTTGGAGCGTCGGACACTCCAGCGCTAGGCCCGACCGGCTGGTGGGAAAGGCTGATCAACGAGCTGTTCGACTGGTGGGCCGGTGAGCGCATCGAGCAGTTTGCCAAGACCGGTGCGGAGTTCGATCCGAACGGCATCCGCGCGGATTCGCCTCTCCAGAAAACAGGAGCCGAAGCAGACCCAAACGGCTAGGAACTCAGAGCCGGCGGTGCGGACACGGCTGTTCTGCCCGCCGGTCGCGTCCCTGACGAATCTTCCGGATGATCTGGTCGATCAATGCGAGTGTTAGGCGGCCCTGCTGCGCGCTGCGATACAAGTCAGCGATCGCTGCCGCCACGAGCCGATGTTGGCCGAGCGGAAGCACCCACCGAACCATGTCCCCAGCCTGGGCGATGGCATCGGCAGGTCGACCGGCATCAATGAAGACACGGCATAGCTCCGCTGCAGCTAGCGCCGCATCAGGAGGCCTTGAGCGGAGCCGGACCAAAAGACGACGATAGCGGGCGATGGCCTGTAGATGGGAATGCTCTGCCGCAGCAATACGGGCAAGCAGCCAGTCCAGACGGAGGGCCAGATACCCGGATGCGCCGATCTTTTCGGCTCGCCGGGCATGGTGCGAGGCTTTTCCCAACTGTCGGGTCGTGGCATATGCGAGCCCGAGATTGAGATGCGTGGCGTAGCGATTCCGAGCTTCGGACTCAGGGAGCGAGAGCAACGCTGATTGATAGCCACGGATCGCCTTGTCGGTGTCACCGGTGCGCTGAAGGAAGATCGAGCGGGAGACAAGAGCGCGGGCGGCACGGGTCGGGTCGCCACTTTCGAAGAACATCAGGATGGCGACGCCGGCGAGTTCGGCCGCGTCGGTAAAGGCGGCGTACTCCGACATGACAGAACCGGCCCTCAGCCATGCGTCCGCGGCGATGGGACCTTCAGTCACATGCTGGAGTGTCCAGCCGAGGCATGCCTGCGCCTCCTCAAGGCGGCACAGTACGCGATAGGCCGAGGCCAGACGTGCCATCGCCGCTGCCGTGTCCTCTCTCCGGCCCTCTTCGGCAGCGGAGAAGGCGGCCACGTGTGCGGCCTGTGCGGCGGCTTCCGCGTTGGTGAATCGAAGCTGGTCCAGCGCCTCGAGGTCATCCTCACTCAGGCGGCTAGAGGTCTTGGTATCAGCAGGCGTCGGTAGGTCGATAGTCGAAGCAAAGCGTACCGATCCAACGAGGAAGCGGTCCATCGCGGACGCCGGACCACCAAACACCTCAGCAAAGAACCCGCCCGGTGGCTCGTCCAGCACTTCGAGCACGGCACCCAGCTCGCCCAACCGCAGACCGTCCTTGCGGTCCCTGCGTTTGCGCAAACCACTCCCCGGCCAGCCGAGGCGGCGCTCGGTCTTGCTGATCGTGCCGAAGCCGCGAGCGTGCATGATCCGCCACAGCCCGGCGTGAATCGCGTGGGTGAAGTTCGACCGTTTCATCCTGCTCTCGCGATTGTATCCCCAGCATAGGTTCATGACGAACCACGCCTGAAATGCGGACCATTTGGCAATACCAGGCGCTATTGGGCCCGCAATCGGCATAGCGTTGCCTCATGGAACGCGACGGGAACACCGAAGCAGAGCGCAACATCCGCGAGAGTGTCGCGCTGGTCGAGGTTTACGGCGGGCCGGCGTTGGCTACCTTCATTCGGCAGGTTCTTCAGCGGACCTACCCATCGGCCTATGTCGCGGTGTTGGTCGAGGAACAGGCGCAGGCACTGGTGGAACGGTTACTCGCCGCGCCGGGTGAGTTGGAGGACCTCTCACGTTTGTTCCGCGGGGTGGATATCTACACGCTCGCCGCCTTGGCGCGGACCGTGGATGCGCGCCTGTCTCACGCCAAGGACGAGGCGACCTTGCAACAGATTGCCGTCGCGGTACAGCGCAGGCGACGGATGCTTGGGCGTCCTGACGACGGCCTGGAGTAGTGGTGTCTCGGCAGGGCGCCGGTGCGCTCGGTTGCCGTAGGCTCTTTGATTTTGGTCCCGTCGTCCGATGAACCCGATGACGCACTTCCATGGGCCGAGTTCGGTCCGTTGGGTGGCGGGACCAGTTTGTTTCGGGCGGGCCGGGCGATCCCCCCTTGTGGTCCCCGGCCTTGGTGTCAGTGACACCTTGAGGCAACGACGATGTTCGCAGCTGCACCCTCCCGCCGCTGCATCGCTTACTCGGGCTTCGTCACCGGGCCACCCTCCTCCCGGCCCGCCCGGATTTGTCGTCACGCGCGAAACCCCAAAGGCCTACAGACCGGCCTCATCAGGCGCGGCCTCATCAGGTACCGGGCAAATATTGGGGAAGAAACAATGACGGGCTTGCGAGCCTCCGGACCGACGTCTTAAAGGGCTCTGATCGGAGGCCTCGAGCACTTGATGGATGGGCAGATCGGGCGGATTCGGTCGTTCATGAACGTTCGAATCCGCGCGAAATCGGCCACTTCTGGCGTCCGCGCAGGCTTCGCCCGCGCGGTGGGTGATCCCACCGTGCGACGACCAACCGGAGCGCCACGCCGCGCGGCTATCCAGGCTCGAGCCGCAGCGGCTCAACGAACGGCAGGGGCGGCGGGAAGCAGTTCTCGGGGAAGGTGATGGCGATGTCTCCCGCTGCGAGCCGCTCGGCGGCGATGCGGTATTCCGCGAGGCAACGAAGACAATCAGGCGGCACCTGATCGGCCGGGCACAATGAACCGCCAGCTCACCAGCTCATGAGCGCTGAAGATCGGCATTTCACTGGAGCCATGCGACTTACGGCGTTGTCATTACCTGAGGCGATCGATCCATGAGACAGGCGCTTGTCGCATAGGCGATTTGGGCAGCGACGGTGCGTTGTGCGCACAGAGGAGGCCTTCATTGACACTGCGATAGCAGCTTGTCTAGGATGATATGGCCTTTGTGTTCAACCGTTTGCGGCTCGCGGGGTCGCGAGTGCTTCTGGATTCGAATGTGGTCAGAGGTGAGCCGATCGAACGAGAAGAATAGACGCTCAATCTGAGGTTCGCTCTAGAAATGGGACTCTTCGATAAAGCATTCGGGAAGAAAGTCGCTGAGGAGATCACTCCCTCATGTGACGACGCCTACAACAAACTGCTTAACGATTGCGTGGCCGAGGTCGAAGGGAAGAATCAGAAACTGGCCGATGAGTTCGGGCTCGGAAGTTTCGAACGATGGGATATTGATCAAGAGATTGGCGAGCTAGTATTCTCCGACAGTGGCGTCCCGAAGCTCGTCTGTTCCGTCACGATGCTTGGGTCGTTCTCCAATTCGTCAGAGACCTGGATGTGGGGCTGGGCGAATCCATCCTTGCTCGAACCGCTAACACGCGACACCAATGCGCTGAAAGAATATGGAGAACAAAACGGAATTGAGGAATTGGTCGTCGAGAAGACTTCAGCAACCGAAGGTGAAGCATGGGCTTTGTCCGCCTTGTCCTGTCGTATCCTCGACGGGTTGGGACTGTATCGCGGCCCGACAGGAAGCGGTTTCGTGGTCATGATGCTGAAAGGCATCGAACGGAGCGAACAAGGCGATGCACCCAAACCCTGACCCGCTGTGGAGTTGAAAGCTCACACCAACTTCAACCCTAAACTCGCAATCGAAGCTCGCCTCCCGGGCAGGGTTGGGTGATTTTGGTCGTTAGTGCACAATCTGTGGATCCGCAGCCGACGTCCTGGTGCCGGCGCGTGGTCTCAGCTCGTTTTCACGGCGTCTTTTCGAAGATCTGAGCGCAGCGTACCGCGCCAATGCCTTCGACCTCGTTGCGAAGGCCCCTCGATTGGATTGGTATTGGGTTGACTACGAGGAGTCGGACGGCAGGCCGATCGTGACACGCAGGTCATCCGGACGGATGTGACGCCGGATCGCTTCGTCGACTTCCGTGGCGGTTAGAGCGCGCCAGCGTTCAACCACCCAGTTGGGGTCGGAGGGGAGATCGTAGACGGCGGAGTCGGCCAGGTGGTCTGCCCATTGACGTGCGGTCTCGAGCCGGAAGGGTTGGCTGCCAATCAAGTACGCGCGGGCGTCTTCGAGCTCGCTGGCGGTGAGACCGTGGTCGACCAGCCGATTCAACTCATCGTGGATCGCCGATTTCACCTTTGGGACCGAGCGGGGAGCGGTGCCGGCGTACACGCTCAATCGGCCGGGATCGTGACCCGCTCCGGTGGCGGTGCCGACACCGACATCGTAAGCCAAGCCGTCCCTTTCTCGGATCCGGGTTGTCAGCCGGCCGCCCAAGCCACTGCCCGCGCCGAGGGCGACCGCGACCAGATCGAGCGCGGGCCGATCCGCGTGGGCCCGCGGTACGGTCAAATGGCCAAGGAAAACGTGCGCTTGGTCGCCCGTTCCGAGATCCACCGTTTGTTCGTCGGGGAACCCTTCAATCGGTAATGCAAGGGGTACCGTGGAGGCTGGCGTTGCTGGTGGCGCCAAGTGGGCAAGACTTCGCTCGAGGTTCTGGCGAATGCCATCTTCGTCGATGGCGCCGGTCACAACCACCAGGTGCCCGTCGCCGAGCATCCTTCGATGGGCTGTTGCGCACTGCTCGGCGGTGAGTCGCTCGAGATCTTGGGTGGAGCCGTGTAGAGGGCGGCCGTAGGGATGGGGTTGGTAGAGCTGCTTTGCGAACGCGTAGGCGGTACGGGTATCGGGCTGATCGAAGGCGCTTTCGAGCTCGGCGGCCGCCTGGAGGCACGCCCACTGACAGCGGTCTTCGGGAAACGAGGGTGTGGTGATCAGCTCGCACAGCCAGGCGAGGGCTTGGTCGGCGTCGCTGGCCAAGGCATCGACCGAGACACCGATCGACTCGTACGATCCGAATGCCTCGATCGCCATGCCGCGATCTTCGGCATCGCGCGCGATCTGGCGCCAATCGCGCGACTGTGAGCCCTCGGCCAGCATTCGGCCCGTGACCAAGGATTTGCCAGCATGAGACTCGACGCGGGCGCCCCCCGGCAGCCAAGCACGCGCGGCGACGATGGGCACGCCTGGCACGTGGCGAACCCGTAGCTGGCGACGGTAGAGCGTCATCGGGCGCTCCGTGGCAAGGACCAACCGATGACCGCACCGCGCTCTGGCTGCAGGTAGCGCTCGGTGATTTCGTCGAGGTCACGGCGCTCAGCGTCGAGCAAACGCCGCCAGTATCGCTCGGGCTGGCCAAGATCAAACAACCCTAAGGCGTAGCAAGCGAGCATGGCCTGTTGATGGACTCGCTCGTGGGCCATGACCCAGTCTGCGAGCAAGATCCGGCGCGCGCGCGCGATTTCCTCGGCCGTGGGTGGTGTGGTCGCAAGCGCGGCGAGGCCGTCGAGGACGGCCGCTTCGACCCGTTCGGGCTCGACGCCGGGAAGGGTCTCGAGTGCGATCGTCGCGGCGCCGGCGTCGACGGTTTCTTGGACCTCGCACGATACCCAGCTACAGAGCTGGCCCTCGTCGACCAGCGCACGGTGGAGACGGCTGGCACGTCCGGCTCCCAATACCGCCAAAACCAAGCGCAGCACGGCTTGGTCCGACGCGCTGGCCGCCGGTGCTGGCAGGGCCAAAAGCATGCGCGCTACCTCGCCGTGATGCCGTTCGACCCGCACGATGCCGGTGGGGCCGGGGTCGATGGGGGTGACCGCACGGGCCGGCGCTGGGCCGCCGAGGTCGCCAAACGCATGCTCCACAAGGCTCAATGCGTTGGGATCAAGATCGCCGGCAAGAACCAATACCGCGTTGGAGGGTCGGTACCAGACGCTGTGGAATGCTCTGAGGGCGGTAGCGTCTGTGCGTGCCAAGGCCCCTCGGTTGCCGATAACCGGCAGGCCGTACGGATGATCCCGATGGAGGGCAGCGAGCACCGCTTCCTCTAAGGCATCCCACGGCTCATCCTCGTACATGGCGATCTCTTCCTCGATCACCTGTCTCTCACTGTCGACCTCGGTCGGAATCAGGTTGAGGCCGCGCATGCGACTTGCCTCGATCTCGAGCGCGGTTTGCCAACGGTCAGCGGCAAACGCAAAGTAGTAAAGCGTGGCGTCATGGCCGGTGAGGGCGTTGTTGGTGCCGCCGAGACGACGCGTGGTGCGATCGATCTCGCCCGCGGCGTACTCCGGCGTGCCCTTGAACATCATGTGCTCGAGGAAATGAGCCGCACCAGCATGCTCGGCTGGATCGTCCCGTGAGCCAACCCGGTACAGCAATGCCGTCGTCACCACCGGCGCCTGGGCGTTGTGCACGAGACCGACGGTAAGACCGTTGGCCATGTGCTCGACGCGCACGGGCGGCAGCACCCGGATCAGGGCGTCGGTACTGAGAGCGGTCATGCGACCGGTCCGAGCGCGGGTGGCTCGACTCCGGAGGCCTGGCCCGGGCGTGCGAGTCGGTGCTCGCTCCAGCGCACGAATGCCTCCGCTTGGTTCGACCAGCCGAGTCGTTCAATGGCAATCGAGTGCGCGTCGATTTGTAGCCAGTTGGCAGTGCAGTGGCCATGCTCGCTGCCGCGGCCGCGACTGGAGGTGGAGGTACCACTGTGGATCAACGGTACCGGTACCCGTCCGCTCGGGTAGTAGGCTTCTGTGGTCGTGATGAAGGCCTGGTGAAAGTGGCCCGCCAATACGGCATCAACGCGATGTTCGGCAAAGAGGGCGGCCATCTCCACCGCCCGTCCGACGACCCGTCGGTTGTCGAATCGTGGTGCGGGCACCAGGGGATGGTGGATGACGACGACCTTGGCTTGTTCTGGGCGTGATGCCGCCAGGCGCTGATCGAGCCGGCGCAACTGTCTTCCCGTTACTCGACCGTCTTTGACCGTCCAGTTGAACGCGGAGTTGACCCCAATCGCCAGAACATGATCGTCGTCGAAGATCGGCTCGAGCTCTTCTGCGTAGTGGCGTTGATAGGCCCCGTAGGGACTCAAGAGCCGCTCCCAGACGCGATACATGGGGACGTCATGGTTGCCGGGAACGGCCAAGGTTGGCACCCCGAGTGGGCCCTCGATCGCATCGCAGAAGGTCCGCGCTTCACGAAATTGCTCCGGTTTGGCGCGCTGGGTGAGGTCGCCGGAGATGATCACCAGATGGGGACGGCGACGTTCGAGTAGGGCCAAGACACCGGCTGAGACCTCCGGACGATGCCGAGGGCCGAAGTGAATGTCGGAGAGATGAAGAAGCTCGAGCATGGCAGGCGGGGGGGCAACCTGTTGGTTGGAAGGAGAATATCGGGATCGCGCGGCCCTGGAGAAGTGCCACCGTTGACCGGCGCTCACGGTTCTGTGCGCCGCCGGGATCCCTTGTTCCGAATGTGGTTTATTCGGGTTGGCTACGGCGCCGGTCGAGGACACCCGTAATGTTGCGCGTGACCTCGTCAGCCGCAAAGTTCGTGACCGACGAGAACAGGTGAGCGCCGCGGGCGCGGGCGAGCAAGAATCCGACACCAGCGGCGACGATGATCGCGACCTTGGGATAGGCCCGAACCTTGGCCCGCCAGTCGAGTTCGTCTGGCAGTAGCTCGTCGATGACCCCGTCGGCCCAAACGTGATCGTTACTCATCTTCGTACCCCACATCGAAATCGATGTCGTCTCCGTCGTCGAGCCGGCGGAAGGCCAAGCCGAAGACGAAGCCAGCCAGGGCGGCGATGAGGATGGTCTTGCCGGGGTGGACGCGCACATAGTCCGAGAGGTCATCCGCGGCGCCCTCGACGTTGTCCCGCACCTGATCGTAGCCCTCTCGGAGCTGAACCACGGTTTCGTCGTAGCGCTCGCGGGTGGCTCGGCCGGCATGGGCCGCACGATCGCCGGCTTGGTCGCGCCACTCCTCACCCCGCTCGCGCGCCACGTCCGACGCCGATCGAATGCGGCCGCCAATCGTACCAGCGGCGCCTCGGAATCGCTCTCGCGCGTCGTTCAGCCGGGTGCGGGCTGCCTCTCGGCCACGCTCCACGACATCGGCCGCTGCGGCGCGGGTGCGATCGATCGAGCGCACGTTATCCGCGGGTTGGGCCTCGTCGGTGGTGCCGTCAGTGGTGTCGTCGGTGGGTTGGTCGTCGTCGTCGTGGTTCATGGGGGTCCTCCAGATCGCCGAGCACGTTATCCTATCGGATACGTGTCTCGCATGACGTGTTGGTTGCGCCGCCGTGGAGTAGTCGAGTTGGTTATCGATCCGGGTTATGGTCAGAGAGATGATGGACCTGCGCAAGCTTGATTGGGTTGGGGTGGTTCGGCAGGCCTGGGCCAAAGCGCAGAGCGATGATCTGGTTCAACGCAGCGCTGCACTGGCGTTCTTGACCATGGTGTCCTTGGTGCCGCTGCTGGCCGCGTTGTCCTATCTGGGGGCACGAGCGTTCAGCGGTGCGCAAGACCAGCTGGTGGCCTTTCTGTGGTCCGTCTTGCCGTACTCGGAGGCCGCGGTCCAGCGCCAGTTGAGTGGCTTCCTCGAGCAGGCCAAGAGCATACGTGGTTTTGGCTTCCTTGGGTTCTTGGTCACGTCGCTGTTCGCGTTCATCGCGGTCGAGCGCACCATCAATCGGGTGTGGAACGTCAATCAACAGCGGCCCTTTTCGGTGCGCCTGCGGTCCTTCACGCTGGTGTTGTTCTGGGGCCCGTTGATGATCGGTGCGGCCTACTCGAGTTTGTTCCTGTTGGGTCGGCATCCGTTCCTGAGACCCTTGGTGCCGTTCACCATCAGCATGGTCGGCTTGACCGTGCTCTATTGGTTGGTACCGTTTACCAAAGTGCATCTCCGCAATGCTGCGATCGGCGGCCTGACCGCCGCGGTGTTGCTCGAGATGCTACGCCAGGGATTTGGTTTTTACATCGGCTGGTTCCAACGTCTATCGATCATCTACGGTAGCTTTGGCTTGGCCTTGTTGTTCATGGCGTCGATCCAGCTGGTGTGGCTGATCGTGTTGCTCGGCAGTGAGGTCGCCTACTGCGTGCAGCATCGCGCGTTGTTTCTGCATCCGCGCGCCAGCACGGCACGGGTGGATGCCAGCTGGCTCGGCCTGGTGGCGTTGGTGGCCATCGTCGACCACTTCAGGGTTGGTAGCCCCATCATGCCGCGGTCACAGCTCTGCGCGGTTTTGCGTATGGAGGCGTCGGAGGTCGACGCGGTGGTAGAACCGCTGCTGGTTGCTGGGCGATTGGCGCCGAGTAGTGACGGTGAGGGTTTCCTGCTTGCCTGCGATCCTTATCAGCTACCGGTCGCTGAGGTGTTGGGCGACTACGACAAGGTGCCGGGGCTGAACCTCGACCGGTTGTCGCCCGACCTCGTCGAGCGTCTTACCACGCTGCGCAGCGCCCTCGGCGCTGTCCGGACCGCGCACCTCGGGCCACAAACGGTAGCGGAAATCGTCGCGCCCCCTGAAGTATCCAAGGGGTAGGCTTCACACGCCCGGAGCAGGTTGCAATCACTCGGCCGTGCGCCTACAATGCGCAATCCCGCTGTGGGGCAGTAGCTCAGTTGGGAGAGCACCACGTTCGCATCGTGGGGGTCGAGGGTTCGAATCCCTTCTGCTCCACCATTTCCTTACCCCCGGACCGCGAGAGTCGGGGCTCGGCAAGCGTCAACTTTGGTAGAGACGCAGGATGCCGATCAGGCTGCGGGGCGCGTGACTACTGATCCGCCACCTCGGGTCGTCGCCGACGAGGGCCTGGGCCGCTTCACGGGCCGCTGGGGTCGCGGCGATGATCATGCCCCGGGCGGCGCTACGGGAAGCGGCCAAGCTCCGCACGATGCCATTGAGGCCACGCGGGATGTCGCCGTCTTGCAGCCAGATCATCACCCCACCACAAACCGCGACAATGGTCTCGAGTGGCGCTTGGCGGGGTTCGTTGAGTAGCTGTACGTGCAGTGATAGCTTTCCGAGTTCGCTTGCGAACGAAACGCTACTCGAGCGATCGGTATCGAGTTCTCCAACCAGTTGTCGCAAACCATCTTGTTGCAGGTAGCCCGGTGAGCTTTGCAAGACGGCCTTGATGGTGGGCCACGCTTCCGGGATGGCCACCAGCAGGAACGGCAGTGCTTTGGTTTCGAATCCCGCCTTGCGGGCATTGCCCAACAGCGTCGCCACGGTAAGTTCGAAGACCATCGAGGTTGAAATCTCACCGGTGGTCATCACATTGGACGATTCCTGGTCTTGCAATGTGACGAAACCTTGCTCGCGCAGCCATGCCACCGTCAAGCGGGTGATGTTAGGGGCTTCGGCATGGTCCGTGATCAGATCGTAGATCCGAAGGCCCGGCCGTGATCGCAGGCGCTGCAGCACCCGTGCAACCGCCAAGTCGCCGAGGTCGTCGGGCACCACGGGTTCGACATCGCTGGTCACTTCCAATTTGGCCCCGGTGGCCGGAATGAACTGGCGACGTTTGCTCAGCTCATCGGCCACCCAAGCGGCGTCGAATAGGAGCTTGTGAAGCGGGACGGTGCTACCGGTCGGCGCGTCGTCCTCGTCGTTCGATGCCTCGAACCGAAACCGTCCACGTTCCATGCTCAGCATCGCCAGCAAGGCATGGTGGTTGCTCAGGCCGCGCCAGCGGGCGGTGCCGAGGTCGCCGCGGATGATCTGCGCTTCTCCCGAGTCTTTCTCGCTGGTGACCACCAAACGCCCACTTCGACCCATATGGTGAACGTATTGGAGCAACTCAGATAGCGGATGACTCGTGAGGTCGCCCGACAGTGCGGGTGTTGTTTTGCCATGGGACCCGACGTGTTGATCGACCCGGATTTGCAGCTCGTCGAGATCCACTGGCTTGGCGAGCACGTCGTCAGCGCCGGCACGCAACGCGGCAATGCGATGGTTCCGCACGTCGCGATCTGGCAACGAGATGATCGGCACGTTGCGGGTCGCGGGGGCGGCGCGCAGGGCACGGATCCCCGCCAACGACGGCGCCTCATGGGCCATGATCACCAAGTCAAACGTACGCTCGGTGGCGATCTCGACTGCCTGCTTACTGCTCTCCGAGAGCAGTACTTTGTGGCCTGCGACTTGGAGATAGTCGTCAACCACAGCGGCGAAGACGTGATCGCTCTCGATCAAGATAACGGTGGACATGGTGTCGGCTTACTTATGGTACCTGCAGAGTTTATGCGAATGGCGGGTCATTCTATCCGACCCGAGAGCCACACCCTATCCGACCCGAGAGCCACACCCAAAGTCCATCGATGGGAAGTTGCCATCGTGGTAGGCTCCGCGCCCTTCTCGACCATGGATTCGGGTTCGGTGGCAATGGGCCGAGCAGGGCGAGGAATTTACTTGGCCATGTGCCAAAGAGTGAATCTTTGCCTTCCGTGTAACGTTTGGTGACTCCAAGCGCCCAACGTGTACATGGGCCGACAATCAAGTGGTCAGGATGCCGTCGTGGTGTCGCGATCGTCTCGTTTGTCCGGCATTGGATTTTGTCTATTGAATTCGAGCGATGAGAGGGAACAAGGCGCGTGCGGAAGGGTGAATGGTGTTGGATCGTCAACCGTATCCATACCTGAAGCCTCGCCAGGCTGATGATAAGGAGATTCCCATGTCAAAAGTAACATTACGAATCACACCGAACAGACGTCATCGTTCCGGTAGCGCGGAAGTCCACGAGGCGCCGGCGGCGATTAGCTTCAATGAGCCAGTTCGGATCCGTCTCGAGGTGCCGGCATCGGCCGTCGAGCCTGTGCGCGACGAGAATGGTGATTTGGTCTACCGATTTGACGTCGTGCTCGACATGACAGGTGCCTCTGGCAATCCCCTGGATGGGGAGATGACGATCACGGACAAGACGGGTACTCACGCTGACTCCGATGATCAGGCCGGACCCAGTGGGCCCTAGGAGTCTTTGGCTTGCAGTCACCTCGATGGTGATGATTGGCATCAGCGGCGCTGTCGCCGATGCCTCTCTTGATTCCGATGGACTGTCACGATGCTGGGCTCAGGCTGATCATCCGCCGGGAACACGCCGGTTCGCTTCGTGTGTATACGACGTGGCCGCCGCTCGAGGGGCCGGGAGTCTTGAGTTAATGGGGATGGTACTCGAGAAAACGGGTGCCGACCCATGGTTGATATATCACCGTGCCTTCTTAAGAAGGGATCTCGAATCAAGGAAAGCGGCGATCGAAGAATTCGAGGTGGCGGCGAATCTGTTCCATTTTCGGAGTGATATGGTGGGTGAGGCCTGGGCTCGATGGGCCCAAGCTTCAGACCTTCGTTTTATGGGGGCGATAGAGGAATCGAAGACTCAGGTCGGTTTAGCCCGGCAGCTAGCTCAAGCGTCGGGAAGTAGGCGCGCACTTGCTGTAGTTCTGATGGAGGTGGGTCGACAAGCGATCCGATCCGGAGAGAACCTCCAAGGAGCCTACCGTGATCTCCTCGTTGTGGAGAATGAGACCGTCGACGATGTGGCAATTTGCAGTGTTCGCTGTAAGGAGACGATCGCTGCTCTTTCATATCAGCTAAGTCATTTAGAGAACAGCCTCGAGAGGTTTCGGGGAGTAGTCAACCAAGCTCGAGAAGAAGGTACTTCTAACTACGCGCACGCGCGGCTCATGTTCGCAGCCGTTCAGTGTGAATACGACGATCTTGTGAGCCAAGACCCTGAACCTGCTCGGGTTCGGGCAGTTGAAGAATTTAGGGCCGCACTTCGAGCCGCAAAGGATCATGGTTCTGTTTTCCTACAGTCAAGAAGTCATCAGCTTCTGGGTAGGGTGCTTGGTGACGATACTGAGGCCGTACTTCACTTTGAGGAGTGCGTCAATCTCGGGCCCGGCTCAGACCGGCGATCGCTGGTTGACTGTCTCAACGGGCTTGCTATTGATGCTCTTCCTAAGGACCGGAGTCTAGCGTTCGAGATGCGGGAGGCGGCGCTGGCGATCTCCAAAGAGGAGGACGATCCCTGGTTCGATGCGTTTCTCTGGCATCACGTCATGAAATTCGATTGGCTCGCACTGTCACGTGACAAAGCCATCGCACACTCGCTTCGATCTCTTGAGATCATGGAGTGGCTGAGGGTACTTCAGCCATCTATCGAAGGGCGCGCGGCAATGTTCTCGGGCTGGACCGATCCGTATCGATCGCTCGTGGGTCGATTGCTCTCGCCCAAATTCGGAAGGCGTCGTGACGACGATGTGGATTTGGCCTTCAGCGTGGTTGAACGATTGCGTGCACGCGTTCTATTGGATGTATTGACCTCCGCGCAGGCGATGCCAGCGCCACTTGGCGATGGCGATCCGTTGGAGACGGCTCGGCGCGAGGTGCTGGGTGAAATTGTCGACCTCCAACGCACTCTGTTCGAGACCGGCCTCGATGCCGACACACGGGAGGCGCGCCGGGCCGAGCTCGAGCGACTCGAGGCCGAGGCGGCACGCTTGTCTGAGAAGATTGCGAAGGCCCACCCCGATCTCATTGCTCTCGAACGCCCCGACTTTGCCGGCCTCGACGCGGTGCGTGCGGCGCTGGGCCCCGACGAAGCCTTGCTGTCGTTCCAGATGGCTCGCGACCATGGTCTTTATAGCGACTTCCTGGGCGGTTCGTGGCTGATGGTGGTGACCCGCGATGCCGTCGAGGTGGTGGCGTTGCCCGATGGGCGCCAATTGCGGCCGCTGGTGGCGCTTCATGCCGTGCAACTGGCGGACCGGCGCGAGGACGATCTCGGTTTGGCCCGTGACCTCCATACCCACTTGTTGGATGATGGCTTGGCGCGGCTGCCGTCGGGCATCGAGCGTTTGATTGTGGTGCCAGACGGGCCCCTGCATTTGTTGCCGTTCTCCTTACTCGCCGACGCGGCGGACGCGCCCCTGGCCAGCCGATACCAGATCTCGGTGGTGCCGTCGGCTTCGCTGTGGCTGCGCTGGCGGCAGGCAACACAGCTGCCACGGGCCGAAGGCGCCTTGATCATGGCCGACCCCGAGACCCTGGCAACGGCGGACCGACCTGGTGCGGACAATGGTCATCTCCGCAAGACGCCGAGCGAGCCGCCCCTGCCGCCCTTGGCGGGGGCCGAGAAGGAAGGCCGGGCGGTGGCCCGGTATCTGGGCGCGCCGAGCCGGTTGTTGGTGGGCGCGGCGGCCAGCGAGCGCGCGATCAAGCAGACCGCATTCGGCGAGGTGGGGCTGTTGCATTTTGCCGCGCACGCCATTGTGGACGAAGAAGAGCCCGACCGCTCGGCGATCATGCTCGCACCCGGTAGCGACGACGAAGACGGCTTGTTGCAGATGCGTGAGATTGTCGAGCTCGACCTCGACAATCTGGTCGTCGTTCTGTCGGCCTGCAGCAGTGCGGTTGGCCCAGTCTTGCGGGGAGAAGGCGTGATGAGCCTGGCGCGTGGATTCTTCCAGGCGGGTGCTCGCGCGGTGGTCGGCAGTCTCTGGCCGCTCGAAGACAAGGAGGCCGCCGCCTTGTTCGATACCTTCTACCGTCGGCTGGCACGTGGCGATAGTCTCGACGGCGCCTTGCGGATTGCCCAGGAAGAGCGTCGCGGGGCGGGCGCCTCGACCGTGGACTGGGCTGGCGTCCAAGTGTTTGGTGACGGTGGCTTCGTGCCGTTTCCTGGTGGTCGCACACGAACGACTCCGTCCGCGCTTTTGGCGCTCGGTGCCGTGTTGGTGGTGGCGCTGTTGATTGTGATGGCGCGGCGCCGGGGCTAGCGACCGCCGAAGTACCAACGGAGTTCGATCAGGGCGCTGCGACCATCGGTGTTGGCGGCAAATCCCGATTGCGCCGCGGCCGGACGGTCCGCCTCGAGGTCGAGCAGCTGAACCCCGAGGCGGACGCTGTTGCGGATCTCCCAAAAGGCAGCCAGGGTCCAGGCGGTGCCGTCTTCCGTGTTGGTCTCGGCATCGGTGAAATCCTGCTCGACGGTCTCAAAACGGTCATAGCGAACCGTGATCCGGAAGCGGGCGTTGTGCCACGACGCCAACAGGTAGCTCGCTTCGATATCGGCCTCAGCGCGGGTGCTACCAAGGATACCCATGCCGGTTTCGCCCGTGAGGAACTCGCCCACTACATCCCATCGGGGGCTCGGGTGCCAGGTCACGCCCAGCAGGTCGATCCGCGTGCGCCAAGCGTACTCTCCGCCATGGAGCGCTCGGTCGCCGCGCGTGTCGAGATGGGTCGCCTGTATGGTCAGGGCTTCGGGTCTGACAAATCGTAGGAAGCCGCCCAATCCTGGACGACCGTCGAGGTCGCTTCCGAACGGCTGGCTTCCGTCGTCTCTTTGCGCGCGGAAGCCACCGGTGGTGAGCGAGTCCAAGGGCGGCAGGGGAACCACCTCGCCGAGCCCCGTCAGACGGTCGCCAAAGCTCCAGCCACGCCACGCGAGCAGCGCGCCGCTAGCATCGTTGCCGGCGAAGCCGATCGCACCGATTTGCAGCGAGTCCACCGATCCGAGGGCGAAGGAATAGTCCGCCAATAGGCCCGTTAACCGCACTTCTTCCGCGATCCAACTGTTGATCGCGGACAGCGTCACGGTGTAGGGCGAGGCCCACGCCGACTCGACGTTTTCCTGCGAAGTCGGTGGCAAGAAGTAACCCAAGCGCAGGCGAGCGCGGTCCGCATCGCGGAGGGTGGCCTGGCCTTCCACATACACTTCGACCAATCCGAAGCTGTCGCCGCCATGGTCGCTGGGTTCCGCACGTCCGAAGCCATGAATGTAGGCTAGGAAGTGCTCGTTCGGTTGCCACTCGAGCGCCGCATGGAGCTTGCCGGTGGCGATCTCATCTTCGGCTCCGACCGCGTTGGCGCCCAGATCCAACCGACCGAAGCTGCCGGTGAGCCACGAGGCCCGGCTCTCGACGGCCGTGGCCCGCCCGGCCACGAAGCCGAAGAAGTTGAGTTCCTGCGCCTGCGCCACAGGTGGACTTCCGTAAACGAGCGCCGCCAATCCGCCGAGAAGCAGGGCTCCGATTGCGTGGTGTGAAGACACCCTCCGATGGCCACGAGATCGACCGTGGGGTGGCTTCGCTCCTTGGGGGATTGTTGACGCTGACATGGTGGTCCGATTCGTCTGGCGGCATATGGTGTCGTACATGAGGAGGCGGTTACCACATCGTTCCGAGGGTCCTTAGCGCTCTGCCGTTCCGTCTTGGACTTCGATGTTGCGCAGCGTGATCGTCGAGATGTGCCTCAACGTGGCGGCGTAGGCAGGGGTGATATCGTCCACGGAGAGGCCTTCGCCCTCGGTGCCGAAGTTTTCTTGATCGAAGAACAAGATGCCGCCTACCCGTCGGTGGTGGGTTGCGCGCCGAAAGCGGATCCCACCGGGATCGCCTTGGTAGGAGTAGGCGAGCTGCGCCACCCGGCCGGTCTCGGGCTCGAGCCAGTAGACATACTCGTCGTCGGCATCGCTGCTCGAGCCGGCCGTGAACGTGATCTTGACGCGTTGGTAGGTCAGCTCGCCCCACTGTTCGAGTCCTTGATCTTGTTTCCAGACACTGGGGTCATTAAGTCGGTAGGGGAGGAAGGGGAAGTAGACCCGTGCCATGACCCAATTGCGCAGTGATGATTCGTCGTCGGGCGCGACGGGCACTGGTTTGCCGTCGCGCCAGCGCTCGACCTGTTCGTTGGTTACTCGCACGGTCCGCTCACCCTCCCGGGCCGTGCCCCGAACCGTGAGGTCGAATCGGTCCTCATCGACCCGAGCTCGAACGTTGAAGCAACCTCCCTTGGAGCACATCTCCAACGAGGTGTCGGTCGAGCGGTAGCGGTCGCCACCGTGGTGCTCGATCGCTCGGTCGATGACGTCGAGTCGGTTCGTGGGCGCTGCGCCTTCCACCGTGGCGGCCGTCCAGAGGACGAGACAAGAACACAGTGAGATCAGAACGCCCACGTGTAGACCGCCATGAATCCGTAGTTCTTGCATGGGCTGCACTCTAACGGTGATCTTCGCTGTTGGGTACCGGCTATACTCACCGTCTCCCTGGAGCATTGGTGGAAAATCATCTGATTCTGGCGTTTTTTGGTGTGGCAGCAATCGGCGTGGTGGCGAGTCTCGCGTTGTTCGACCTCTTCAGGGCTGAAACCGTGCGCGCTTCGTGGTCCGATTGGCTAAGCTTCGAGCCGGACGAGCTCGGTGGGTACGCACCCCGTACCTTGGTACTCGCGAGCGTGTTGGGTCTGTTCGTCGAGTTGCTCTTGATTCGGTGGGTTTCGTCCGAGATACGCATCTTTGCGTACTTCAAGAACTTCGTGCTGATCGCTTGCTTTCTCGGTTTCGGCCTTGGTTTTCACTTGTGCCGGCGGCGAATCAACCTCCTGCCGACGATGGTGCCGCTGGTGTTGCTGTGTCTGCTGGTTCGTCTGCCCTGGGAACCACTGCGCGAGCTGGTCGCCCTGTTGCCTTCGTGGATCGGCTCCTTCGCGGAGGTCCATATGTGGGGTGTACCGGCGGTCGATGCGACCGGCGAGGCGCTCGCAGGTTTGGCAGCGGCGATGGTGATCTCGGTGCCGCTGTTCGCCATGATCGCGCTGGTGTTTGTGCCCTTCGGCCAACTGACGGGCTGGTTGATCGAGCGGGCCCCCAACGGCATCACCGCCTACTCGATCAACGTGCTGGGGAGCCTCGCCGGCATTCTCCTGTTCACCGGGTTGGCCTTCGCATCGCAACCGCCCGCCGTTTGGTTTGCCATTGCGGGCGCCTTGTTTGTGGTGTTGTTTTGGCCCAAACCCCGGTTGCGGTGGGCTGTTGTTGTGGTGTTCGGCATCTCCCTCGGGCTGTTTGCCGTCGGCCGGCCAGGTGAGGGGATCGAGGTCCATTGGTCGCCGTACCAGAAACTTGCCGTACAGCCGCAGGTCGTGGATGGCGAGACCATATCGTACGCCCTCGAGACCAACGACAGCTGGTATCAGTGGGTGATCGACCTGTCGCCCGTCTTCCTCGCGCGTCACCCAGAGCTTCTCCGCAGCGTGCCGATCGAGCGCAATGCCTACAACCTGCCCTACCGCTTCGCACCCGCGCCGGGTTCGGTCTTGGTGCTCGGTGCCGGCATGGGCAATGACGTTGCCGCCGCGCTGCGCAACGATGCCGGACGGGTGACGGCGGTCGAGATTGATCCGACCATCGTCAGGCTCGGCCGGCGATTGCATTTCGAGAAGCCCTATGCCGATCGACGGGTCACCGTCGTGGTGGACGACGCGCGCAGCTATATCCAGAACGCGAAGGACCGTTTCGATCTGATCGTTTTCTCGCTGCTCGACTCCCATACTACGGCATCCCATTTCTCGAACATCCGCATCGACAACTACGTCTACACCGTCGAAGCGCTGCGGGCCGCGCGCGAGCTATTGGCACCTGATGGGGTGTTTATCGTCAAGTTCCAGGTCGACCAAACGTGGATCGCCGCCCGTCTCCGTGCGCTGCTCGAAGAGGCGTTCGGCGCCCCGCCGCTCCAATTCGAAGCTGAGGCCACCCACACAACCGGCGGCCGTTTCTTCGTCGCGGGTTCGGCGTCACGGATCGCGGCCGCGCGCAGCGATCCAGCGTTCGCCGCGTTCCTCATCGAGCACACCCGCCACGACGGGGCGGATGCTGCCACGGGTCGGATTACGCGCACCACCGATGACTGGCCTTACTTCTACCAACACGCGCCGGGCCTACCGGCTGCCGTGCTGGTCATCTCGGGCATCCTCGCCATTGTCGTGTGGCTGGCCGTGGGTCGTACGGGTTTGCGGGGTGGCGCAATCCGCTGGCATTTCTTCTTCCTCGGCGCGGGATTCTTGTTGGTCGAGGCCCAAGCGGTCAGCAAGATGGCGCTTTTGTTCGGCACCACCTGGCTGGTCAACGCGATCGTCATCGCCGGTATTTTGTTGTTGATCGTGGCTGCCAACCTGCTGGTCGAGAAGGGACCGCGCATACCGGTGAACGTTGCCTATTCTGGCCTCTTCGCTTCGCTTCTCGCGGCATACTTGATTCCCGTCGACTGGCTGCTGGTGGACGCGGTCGCGCCACGGATCGCCCTCGCGACCCTTGTGCTGTGCACCCCAGTCTTCTTTGCCGGCATCGTCTTCATCACGGGTTTCGCCCAAGCCGGTTTCCGCGGCGACGCCCTCGGCTCCAACCTCTTTGGTGCCCTGCTCGGTGGCCTGACCGAGAGCATCTCGCTATGGACAGGCCTGCGGTCCCTCCTCCTCGTCGCCGCCGCGCTCTACGCTCTTTCGTGGTGGGTGCGGCGGAGCGACGTCGAGCGGTAGGCGTCCTGCCTCAGTGACCGCGCTTGTTGGACGTTCGCTTGCGCCGCCTGGATTCGGGAGCGCGACGACCCCATGCGTAGACAACGAGGGTCACAGCAAGCAGCGCGGCAATGCCGGTGAACGCGCGACGGTAAATACTTCGTCGTTGAAGTTGGCCGTCGCAGGCTTCCAGTTGGCGGTCATATAAGGCGGCACGGGCGGCGACCTTTTCGGCGACCTTCAGCAGCCAAGGCTTGGCGAGATGACTTCCGCGAGCATAGCCGGCGGGCCCTTCGTGATAGGCCAAGTAGAGGTTGTAGGCATCGCTGGTTTCGATCCCCGCCCGTTGGTGAATTTCCCGTCCATACCAGCCGACAAAATCGGAGACGTCCGGAAAGTGGCGTCGGCTCGCGCGCGGGCCCGCGACACGCCGTTGATAGTCTCGCCAGGTGCCATCGAGTGCTTGGGCATAGCCATAGGCTGACGAGGGCCGGCGCCAAGGAATCACGCCCCACAGCATCCTGCGTGGTGGTCGCGCTCCCGCTCTAAAGCTCGACTCTTGGAAGAGGATCGCAAGCTGGACCGCTACTGGGACCTTCCATCGTTTCTCAGACCGCCTCACGCTGCGGTACCAACCCGACTTGTCCATCAGGAGGGTGCAGACATCGCCGGATACGCTCGGTGGCGCCTCATGCCAACGAAGGAGCGCGACACCGAAGAGAAGCAGAAAGCCCGTGGCGAGAATCGGTCCGAGGAATCGAGGGAACCGAGGGAACCGAGGTTGGCGGACCATCACGGAGACGTCGGATTCCGCTCCACCATCAGCAAGCGATCGACCGCCTCGACCTCGACCGCCTGGTTGGTGCCGTCGGGCCAAGTGACCTCGAGTCCTGTGACGGTGGCGGCCTTGCCCAGGCCAAAGGTCACGGTAGGCTCGGATTGGCTCTGGTAGCTACGGTTGGGCATGACGGCCCGGCGCTGGCGACGGCCGTCGTCGGTCTCGAGGGTGATCCAGGCGCCGATGGCGTCGATGTTGGGGGCTCGATCGACCAGGCGGATTCGCAGCCAGTGGTTGGCGAGGGCTTGGTCATTGCGCAACACCAGGGCACGGCGACCAGTTTGGGTCAGGACGACGTCGAGGTCGCCGTCGCCGTCCAAGTCGGCGGTGGCACTACCGCGTCCCACTACGGCCTGGCCGAGGTCACCGGCGGTGGTCAGATCGACCGGCTCAAACGTTCGGCGGGCTTCGGGGCCGGCGTTCCAGAACAGCTGTGACGGCTGGGCGTACGTCTGGCTCGGATCGACGGTGTTGATTTCTGTTTCCAGGTGACCATTGGTTTGGATCAGGTCGAGGCGGCCGTCGAGGTCGTAGTCGAAGAACAGCACACCAAACGACAGGACTGCGCGACTCGATGCGCCAATGCCTTCGGTAATCGCCTCGTCGGCGTAGAGGGTTCGGTCACCCTGTGCGACGTAGAGGGAGGTCATTTCGTTGGCGAAATTGCCGATCGCGAATCCGAGGTCACCATCGTTGCGCAGGTAGCCCGCATCGATGCCCATGGCACCGGTGGCCTCACCCTCCCGGCCGTAGGCGATGCCCCATAGTTCGCCCACTTCGTCGAAGGTGATGGCGTTGCCGTTGGTGGTGGCGGTACGGTTGTGGAACAGGAAGTTCCGAACCGTATCGTTGGCCACGACCAGATCCATCCAGCCGTCGCCATCGACGTCGATGGGTGCGACCGCCAGCGCCTTGCCGACCGGGACTCCGGAAGCGTTGTTGCGTACGTGCAGCCCGGCTGCTTCTGAGATGTCGGTAAACGCGGGGTTGCCACCCGGAGCATCGAGGTCGTTGCGATAGAGCGCGCTGAATGAGCCTTGGTAGTTGGCGGGCGGTCCGTAGGCTCGGCCAACGCCGGTCAGTTGGTAGTCGATCTCGAAGTCGATCGCGCGCGACCAACGGACGTAGTTGCCAACAAAGAGATCGAGGTCGCCGTCGTTGTCGGCATCGAAGAAGGCGCACGAGGTGCTCCAGGCATCGTCGGAGCCTGCGACACCCGCGGTATCGCTAACATCTTCGAACCGGCCGTGTCGGTTCATCAACAACCGGTTGCTGCCAACCGCGGCGACGAAAACGTCGCGCCAGCCATCACCGTCGACATCGGCCGCGGCAACGCCTGTTCCGTAGATCCCAAGGGCCAAGCCGGCTTCGATCGTGGCATCGGTGAATTGCAGGTTGCCCGCGGCGTCCGTGCCTTGGTTGCGGAAAAAACGGCTGGAGATGTTCTCCGCTCCGGCTGTTGCCGTCCAAGGACGACCGTTGATCAGCAGGATGTCGATGTCGCCGTCGTTGTCGGCGTCGAATAGGGCGACGCCGCTGCCCATACTTTCGGGCAGCAGCTTGTCGCCGCCTGCCCCGTTCTCGTGTGTGAAGTCGATCCCGGCCGCGGCACTGATCTCGGTGAAGGTTACGGTGGGTACCGTGGCCTCGGTGGCGGGAACGACGGCCACTGGCGCGGCAGTCTTGATCGTTTGTTCGGGCGTTGCCTCATCTGGGCGCCGCATGACCGCAACCACCACCAATACGACCACGGCCAGCGCGACCAGCGCCATCAAAGACCGGCGAACGGCAACGCCGATAACGGCGTCGTCAGCGTGTGCGAGGTCATCCGAGTGCGCCGGGTTCGACTGGGTTTCTGCTTCCGGTGGGTGGTTCATGAGCCCGTGCCCGCGTCGCGGCTGCGCATGTTGCGGGCTGCTTCGGCGGTCTTCAGACGTTCCTGGATCGAACGGAAGAGTGCCTGGCTGCGTCGATGCCACTCGTCGGCCGTGAAGCGATCTGCTGGGGCACTGAGTGCCACGACCCCCGAACCGCTGGCTTGGTTCGAGACCTTGACGCGCAAATCACCCCAAATCAAGGCCCAACTCTCGGTGGCTTCGATCGTAGGATCGAAGGCCATCTTCTGATCACGAAGCGCGTCGGTCACGGCGTCGATCAGTTGGCGGTCGCCAGTGGCATAGCGGACGGGAAATGCCGCTTGGACCTGATGCGCACCGGTTGGCGGTTGGTAGGTATCTGTGGTCATGAGTTGTAGGAAGGCATCGAGGTGGAAGAAGCTGAATTTGGCATCGCCCCGAACGCGAAGGCGCAGGCGCTCGTCGGCGGCGAAGGCTTGTTCCAGGTAGCGGATCATCGGGTCGATGGCGCCGATCAACGCGTAGTTCGAGGCCACCTGGAGGGCTGACTCGCCGCGACCGGGGTTGAGTGCCAGATAGCGTGAAAAGTGAGCCTCGGCCTCGTCGCGGCGTTGGAGAAACAACAGGACCGCACCCAGATTCAGCTCGTTGTCGGGGGCGGCTGGGTCGAGTTTCTTGGCCTCGCTCAGGGCTTGATAGGCCGCGTCATAGCGTTCGAATGCCATCTCGGCAGCCGCCAGGTTGAGCCAGCCTTGGCGCAGGGAAGGGTCCAGCTTCAGGGCTTCGCGCAGGTCGATGACACCAATCTCATGATCGCCGACCATGAAACGCGCCGTGCTGCGCAAGAACAAGGCGCGGGCGTTCGGCTTCCCTCGCCGCAGGGCGTTGTCGAGCTTCGCCAGGGCCTGCTCCGGGGCGCCACGGTCGAGGAGTTGCTGCGCCTCGTCGAGAATGCGTTCGGCCACGGACGCGAGCGATCCCGTTGCCAAAAGGAAGCCCGTCAGCACGATGCCGACGGGTAGGAAAAGACGTTTGGTTTGAGAACGATCGTTGCGCTTCATGGATTTCCGCTGGGTTGAGCCGCGAGGTGGATCCGGGGCGTCAAGTATGCCGCACGGCCTGGCGTTTGGCCAGAATGGAGCCGAGCGCGTGTTGGAAGGTGGTCTGGTGACGACCCAGGTGGCCTTTCGCCTACCGCGATGTGCCTACGTCCCCCGTTTCGTCGAGGATTGCCAGGCGTTTGCGGGCCAGCTCGAAGGTCGATACCGCTGCGTAGGGATCATCGTCCGGTTCGTCGATTCTCCGGTAGTAGGCGCGGGCGGTTTCCAGTAGGCCGTAGGTTTCCGCCGTGCGGCCGAAGACGAACCAGTCGTCGGAAGTGACCTGCTTGTCGGGCCGTAGTGAGATGGCCTGTTGGACAATTCGATTGGCTTCTACGGGGCGATCCATCTGGGCGTAGGCGGTTGCCAGGGTATGCAGGGTGGCGTCGCTTTGGTAGCCCTCGAGTCCAGCGCCTTTTTGGGCGAGCGTCAAGGCCTGCTCGGGGTCGGTGTCTTCGAAAAGAAGGAACCAGGCCCACTGGTTGTAGTCGACGGCTTCCCGGTCGCCCGTGGGAATGGCCTTGAAGGCCGCAATGGCATCGGCGAAGGCGCCACGTGATTGGGCGAGAAGTGCCTCGCTACGGGCCGTCGCTGGGTCGTTCGGCAGACGTTTCTTTCGCTGCTCGATCAGTGTCTCAGCGGCGCTCCAGCGCTCGGCTTGCAACAGTGAGAGCAGTTGGCCCTGGAACACCGTTTCGGAGGTTGGATGGGCTTTCAGCATCGTCGATGCGACAGCTTCGAGCGCTTTGCTGTCGTCGCTGATGAGGGTGGCCTGCAAGATCGCCAACTGGAGCGCTTCCTGGCGGTTGGTGTCGTCCGTGATCTTGGTCAGCGCCGGTTTCAGGATGGCCAACGCCGCTTCGGCGTGGGCGGCGTCGGTCATCAGCGTCGCTGCAGCAACCCGCATATCGTCAGCGGACGCCTCGTCCGTGGTCGGCCACAGTCGGGCGAAGGGATGGAATCCGAACGGGTCCTCGGTCTGGATTCGGGTGATCGCTTGCTCGGCCCAATCGAGCCATGTGGCGGCCGCGGCGAACTCGCCCGTGTCGATCAGTCGGATGGCCTCGGTGCCGAGACCTGCCAAGAGTCGATCACCGGCGACCATTTTGGGCTCCCCGTTTCGCATGCCGAAGAACGTGGTCCAGGGCTCGGCTGATGGGTCGAGCGCTGGTGTCATCTGAATGCGGTACCCGGTCTCGTCGTCACCGTCGATCTCATCGGTGGTGAACGACTGCACACCGATGTCGAAGAAAACAGGGTCAGGCAATGCGCCGGGATTGATCGCCGGATCGCCGCGTAGCGTTTCGAGCGCGATTTGTAAGCCGACCTCGGTAGCGTCCCAGGCCGTTGCCAAGCTCTCGGCAACCAAAGGCCGTGAACGCTCGAGATCGATTGGGTGCCCCATGAGTGAGCCCAGCAAGCTTCGGGCGGTAGACTTCGGGTCGGTGAGATCGACCTCGAGCTCCTCCGAGCGCTTGACGTTGCCGATGACATCGGCTTGGGCGAAGGTCGCAGCCGGATTTTCGGTGCGACTCGCGGCTCGCCGCAGCACCTCGCCGGATTGCGGGTAGTGACGCGTGATCAAGAGGTGTTGAGCGACTTGCTGGAGCAGCGCGGGTTGGGCTGCTTGGTTGGCCGACATTTGCTCAACCGCGCGCAGGGCCGCGGGTACACCGTCTTGCACCGCGATCGCGGTTGCGCGCACGATATTGCGTGTGTCGCTGCTCGGAAACGTCTGGTGTGCATCGGCCAGCTCAGCCCAGTGGTGGTCGTAGAAGAGTGCGGCCAGGAGTTGAGTGTCGTAGGAAGTGTCTTCACTCTCTTTGCGCAGTCGGCGGTAGATTTCGATCGCATCACTGAGATCGGCATCAGCCCCGTATCGTGTGCCGGTACTGTCGTGCTCGAAGGCAACGGCCAGCTCCGTTGCGGCTTCTTCATCGTCCGGTGCGAACTCGGTGGCTTTTGTCAGGCTGGCGATGGCTGCCTCGCGTTGATAACCCGGACCGAATCGGCGTCCGATGTCGTCGTGTTCGAGGGTGTAGCCGTGAAGCATGTGGGCGAACATCGATTCGGGCGCCAGTTCCACTGCTCGTGCGGTTTCCGATTGCGCCAGCTCGCCAAAGCCGGCGGCGAGAAGAACCTGGGCGTAGCGGACCCGATGGTCGGGCTGCTCGGGTTCAGCATCGATGAGTTTGCGTGCGCCGCTGATCGCATTTTCGATGCGGCCGGCGGCGAGATCCGCCATGATGGTGTGATCGAACCAAATGGATGGCAACTCGGCCTGGCCGATCTCATGGAGTCCGCTGCGAAAGGCGGTGATCGCCGCCGCATTGAGTCGCCGGGGTCCGGTATCGAACACCATTTCGACGTGAACCACACCGTCGTCGTCGGCAAAATAGGCCATGGTGAACGAGCCGGTGCCCAATTCCCATGCCCGGTCGGCTGGCAGGTCCCGCGGCGTCATGCCGCTGGCGGGCCGGATCGTATAGCGGAGCACGGATCGGTAGGGGTCGTACAGCACCAGGTCCGACTCGCGAGGGTCGATTTCTTCGCCAAGGTCATCGATCAGAGCGCTTGGAAGATCTTCGAACAAGGTGCCAAATCCGAGTACCACGATGGCCTCGCGAAGGTCGCTCACCACCGAGCCGACGCCCTCGCCCGCCATCCGTAACGTGAAGGGCTGGTCGAGATCGTCGGGCGGCGACCATTCGACGTCGGTGAGCTCAGCGTCGCTGTAGGTGGTGGCGATGTAGCTGGCCAAGCCCTCGCGGGTAGATTCCGGCGTCCAGTCACTGGTGACCGTCCGCATGCTCTGTTCCGACGATCCGCGATAGACCGTGGTTTCGATCACGGAGCCATCGCCGTAACTCGTCAATTGGATCTCGCGATGTTCGATAGTGCCGTTGGCGCTCGACGGGGCAACCGGGGTCCGCTCCAACTCGGTGGCGTTCGTGTGCACGACCAGGGCGTACCGATCCTGATCGGGAAGGGGTAGCTCACCTGCACGCGCGCCAGGGTGAGTTGGGTCGACCCATACGGGTGATGACCCCATGATCTTGACGATCGCGTGATCGAATCGGCCCAAACCCGGCAAGGTTGGGTCGACGTCGACTCCCGGCCCGGTTAGCAGCAAGGCAACGTTTGCTTCGATGCCCAAGGCGCGCAACATGGCGACCAACAGCGTTGCCTTGTCCTTGCAGTCGCCGTAACTGCGCTCGAGGGTGGTCGAGGGGGCCGCGGGAATGAGACCGAAAGCGCCGAGCTCGAGACCGGTGTAGCGCACTTGATCATGAAGGTACGCGAGAACACGCGCGATGGTGTCGGCGGTCGATTCGTCTCGACGCTCGAACCCTTCGAGAAGCTGCGCCGATTCCGCGTCTGCGAGTAGTTGTTCCACAACCTCATGGTAGGCGCGGGCAACGGAGCCCCAGCTCTCCCCGGTGGCGAACCCTACGTGTACCCAGCGAGGCTCGTCCGACGGCCGCCCTTCTTCCCACGGGATCTCATCGGTCATCGAGGGGTGGTCCACGTCGAACACCCACACCACCCGGTCGTCGTGTTCTTCCTTGGTTGGCGCGAGGTCTTCGGTGCCCCGAACCTCGAAGCGAAAGGGGACGCTTTGCGGGACATCAATCGTCAGTCGTTGGCGTAGTACCGGCGAGGTTGACTCGATGTTGATGCGCGAGGACAGTCCTGCGTTGAAGTACGGCTTTTCGTCGTGGACGATTTCTTCAGCCACCACCACGGCACCTTTGACGACACCAGGGAGCGGGCCCTCGAGAACGAGCTCATCCTCGAAGATGGCGTCTCCTTGGTCACCGTTTGGACGCTCACTCAGGGTCTTGGGATCGAGTCGATACTCTTTGCCCGCAGGGGTCACAATGCGGTAGCGCAGCTCTGGTCGGCTCTGCATCCAGGGCCGGTAAATTCGGTTGGCTACGCTCCAGTCTTCAACCCCTTGTGCAGTGTGAAGGTAAATGACGGCGCGGAACAGGCTCGTCTTGCGGCCGGGCTCGTGGAAGGTCTGGATGTACTCACGCCAAAGATAGACGGCGTCGGCGTCTTCGACATCGGGGGCAGCCTCGGCGGCAGCGGCCAGCAATGTTGTGGAGTCGACGGCGAAAAGGTCGATGTCCGGCCACGGGACGGTCGGCTTGTCGGCACCTGTGGAATCACCAGCGGCGACCTGAGGGATCCAGATCAGACCGAGTGCCAGGAGACGAAAAAGAAGAGAAAAATAGTGATGCGTCAAAATGATCTCCTGAGGATTTCGGGAAGAGAAAATCGCCTCGATTATGGTGGAATAGCGTGCTTCTGTCACGATCGGGCGCATAGAGGGTCACGAATCAGGTTGGCAAAGAGCGTCGCGTTCGGGTCTTCTCGATACTCACCGGTACAATGTCCCGTGTGACGACACCAAGCCCAACACCGACACCGAAGCAAGTCGCCGCCGAGCTGGGCAACCGGGTTATTGGACAGGAAGAGGCGATCACTGAGATGGCCATCGCCTTGGCCAAGAAACTGGCGGGCCTGACCGTCGGGAATGTTCTGATGATTGGCTCGTCCGGCACCGGCAAGACGACCTTGATGCGAGCCGTCGAAGGCTATCTTGGAGAGCATCCGGAGTTGCCGCTGCGGCCGGTCGTGGTGCGGATTCACGCCAACGTGTTGGGCGAGGAGGCCGAGCGTGGCCGGCCTGGCGAAGTGGTCTTTGGGCGGTTACTGGATCGTGCTCGGGAACAGCTGGGTGCCCATGTCGACCTGGCGACGCTTCTCGACCATGCTGCCAAGGGCATCGTCTTCGTCGACGAGGTCGACAAGATCCGATCTCACGTGGGTGGTCAGGTCAACACGGCGGGCATTCGCGCTCAGGAAGCCCTATTGACGGTGATCGAGAACGAGGCCGTACCCTTGACGCTGCCGCCGTGGGCGGGGGGAGAGACCGTGACGGTGGACTCGAGTGGCTTGCTCTTCGTTTGCGGAGGTGCGTTCGAAGGGCTCTACGACGCCGTCTTCGACCGCGTGACCGTGGGACGCGACCGTGGCGCGCTCAAACCGGTTACGGTGGTCGAGGGTGGGCGGGTCCAAGAACGACTGGAGTTCCGGCTCGGTGACTGGCTGCGCAACGAAGATCTTTTTGACTACGGCATGAGTCCTCAGTTCTTGGCTCGCTACGACGCCGTGGTGCTTCTACACGATCTTGCCGTTGACCACTTGGTCAGGATTTTTTTGGAAATACCGGATTCCAGCTTTCACCAGGCACGTGCGTACTTCGAGAGCCGCGGGACCCGATTGGCGCTTTCGCCTGGTGCGGTGCGACGGATCGCACTCGAAGCCTCGCGGGCTCCACGGCTCGGCGCGCGCGCCCTAAAGGAGGTCTTTCGAAGGGTCATACGCCCCTACGAGTTCGCGCCCGAAGACCACATGAGCGATACAGGGGCCGTGATGATCGATGTTGCGGAGGTCGAAACGGCACTCGGCGCCACGGCCTCCTAACATGCGGCAAGCATAAAACCTCGTTGGTTTGATGAAATCCCCTCTTCTCCGGCTGTTGAAACGTTGTCCGCCCCTTTTCAGGCTCTGCAAGTGGTTGCTGTGGGAACGGCACAAACTAAGCGATTGGGCGAGCACGCATCTATTCAAGCGAACGCGTCGTGTGTCGACCCCGCTCGGCTTCGACATGGTGTCGGGAAGGTTTATCGCCAACCGGATGATGTTGGATGGCACTTTCGAGCCCGAAGAGGTTCGGATCATCACGGAGACCTTGCCGGATATTGATGTCTTCGTCGATATTGGGGCGAATATTGGTTATTACGTCTGCATGGCACGTGCGCGCGGCAAGCACGTGGTTGCGTTTGAGCCTCAACCACAGAATTACAGTCACCTGCTGCAGAATCTCGCCATCAACGGCTGGGCCGACGTTGAAGTGTTTCCATGTGGTCTCGGTGCCGGTATCGACGTTGTCGAGTTGTACGGATCGTCGGGCCCTTCAGCGTCGCTGATCAAGGGTTGGGCCGGATACGCATCGGGGTACCGGCAACTGATCCCGGTGAATCGCCTCGATAACGTACTGGGCGGACGATTCACGAACAAGCGCTTGTTCATCAAGATCGACGTCGAAGGTTTCGAGTACTTCGTTGTACAGGGTGGGCTCGAAATCGTGCGGCGCAACCCAAAGCCCGTCTGGCTCATCGAAATATGCTTGAACGAGTTCCACCCTTCGGGGATGAACCCACACTACAAGGACACCTTCGATCTGTTCTGGCACAACGGCTACCAGATCTTCGCATCCGACGGGGCGGGCACCGAAGTCACACCGGAGATGGTTGACCGTTGGGTCGACGACAATCTCTGCGATCTCGGCGTGTTCAACTATCTGATCAAGCCTGTAGCATAGCCGCGGTTTTCACTCGCAGTTACCGGAGGGCGCGCTGGGCTACCAAATCGCGGTATCGCCGACGACGTTGGCGGCCGTCACGCCAGGACGGGATCGCGCTGGTGGCGCCGAGTAGGATCCAGACGACCAGCCACCAGAGGCCGATCATGGGGCGTTCGTCGCTCCCCGCCATGGTCATGCGGGCCGAGAAGTAGGTGTGCATGACCGTCGTCGGTACCAGGCCTATGGCCGTCGAAGCCAAGAAGCGAGACGTGCGTACCCCAGCGAGAGCGGCACCGAAATTGATCAACGCAAACGGGACAGGCAGAAACCGAGTCTGGACCAGTGGCCAGAACCCGCGACGATCGAAGACCCGCTCGGCCCTACGCAGCCGGGGGCCGGTCAGGTGGGCGACGGCATCACGCCCCAGTAGACGGGCGACAATGAAGCCGGTGATGGCGCCCAAGAAAAGACCACCGAGGTTGATCAGTGAGCCCCAAAGGGTGCCAAACACCGCACCGCCGCCGATCACGAGGGGGCTGACGGGCATGCCGATCGGCGCGATCACGGCGTAGGCAGCGATCAGCAGCAGTGGTGCGTACCAAAGGCCGCGCAAGCGCGAGAGTACGTCCGTAACGTTTTCTTGGGTCAGCTGAGAGGCGATCGGCGGCCAGCGAAGAAGGAGCAAGCCGCCGACGACGATGGCGAGCAACAACAGGCCACGCACCACATAGCGAAGTGGGAGCGTCCGTAGCGCGGACAACACCCTCTGCAGGCCGCTACGCGGTTGGTCGATCGTCAAGTGGGCTCGCCTGGACTGTCGAGGGCCAGGAACTCGCGCAGGTGTTTGGTGAGCGTGGGTAGTGACTCTGGATCCATGAAGTTGAGGCGCAGTTCATTGATCACCATGACTTCGGCGTCGAGCCATGCTTGCCAGCAGTCTTGGCAGGACTTGGTGCGGATGTCGGTGCCGAGCCCGCCGCCGTAGGTCACACCCTCGGCGGGTGGCGCGGTGTTCCCGCAACGGGCGCAGACGATGGCCTGGGAGGAATCGGACACGATGATCTCCTGGTTTGGGCTATTCGCCGGGCAAGATGATGTTGCTTTTCGCGCGTTCAGCTAGTTCGCGCGGGAATGACACCAGCGCGTAAACCCGCTCACGTTTTTGGGCCGGTCCGCGGAGCGCCTTGACGGCCTCATCGGGTACGGAACTCTTCGAGCTTGTCGTCGAGCTTGCTCACTGGTTTTCCTAGGCTGTTCCCGTGGTCTGTTCCGCGAGCAGGTTCCGGAAGTATTCGAGGGTCTTGCCCAGGCCTTCATCAAGGGGAACCCGTGGCTCCCAGTCGAGGTACTTTTTGGCGAGAGTGATGTCAGGTTGACGGGTCTTGGGGTCGTCGACCGGTAGCGGCTTGTGTTCGATCGTGCTCGTGCTTCCCGCAAGATCACGAATGTGCTCAGCGAACTGAAGAATGGTCATTTCGTGTGGGTTGCCGATGTTGACCGGCAGCCCGTAGTCGCCCTTCAGCAAGCGATAAATGCCCTCTACAAGGTCGTCGACGTAGCAGAACGAGCGGGTTTGGTCGCCGTCTCCGAAGACGCTGAGTGGCGTACCGGTCAGGGCCTGCTGCATGAAGGCCGGGACCACACGTCCGTCACGAGGCCGCATGCGAGGGCCGTAGGTGTTGAAGATCCGAACGATGCGTGTCTCGACCCCATGGACGCGGTGGTAGGCCATGACCATGGCTTCGCCAAAGCGTTTCGCTTCGTCGTAGACACCGCGCGGACCCACCGGATTGACGTTGCCCCAGTAGGTTTCCGGCTGGGGATGTACCAGTGGGTCGCCGTAGACCTCGGACGTCGATGCCAGCAGGTAACGCGCCCCCTTGGCTTTGGCCAACCCGAGAGTGTTGTGGGTACCGAGTGAGCCCACCTTGAGCGTTTGGATCGGCAGCTCGAGGTAGTCGATCGGGCTGGCGGGCGAAGCGAAATGGAGCACGTAGTCCACCGGCCCATCGATCTCGAAGGGAATCGAGACATCGTGCTCGAGAAGGCGGAAGTCATTACGCCCCTCGAGGTGCGCGATATTGCGGGGACGGCCGGTGATGAAGTTGTCCACACACACCACGCGGTGTCCGCTCTCGAGCAGTTTCTCGCACAAATGAGAGCCAAGGAATCCGGCTCCGCCGGTTACCACCGCTGTTGGTTGGCGCTCATCGCCCTGATCGTGTGTGGCCATCAACTTTCCCCTTGGTCGCTTGGTTGTCCCTCAGGGCGACCTACCGAAATGTAGTGGAAGCCTGCGGCTGCCATTTTCTCTGGCTCGTAGATGTTGCGTAGGTCGATTACCAGCCGCTTGGTCAGCAGGCCAGCGAGTCGGCTCAACTCGAGGTGACGAAACTGGTTCCACTCTGTCGCGATGACCAAAGCATCGGCCCCCGCCGCAGCGTCGTAGGCGTCTTCACAGTACACCACATCAGGATAGTCATCACGGCAGGCGTCCATCGCTTCGGGATCGTGGGCGCGCACCGTGGCGCCGCCAGCGAGCAGGCCTTCTACGATCGGCAGCGCGGGTGATTCGCGGATATCATCCGTGTCAGGCTTGAACGACAATCCGAGGACAGCTACGGTTTTTCCATCTAGGGAGCCGAGGGCGCCGCGGATCTTGTCCAGCATGCGGGCCTTGGTGGCATCGTTGGCCTCCAGAACCGCTTCGATAATGCGGAACGTCAATCCTCGGTCGGTTGCAATCTGGGCGACGGCCCGGGTGTCTTTGGGGAAGCAAGAGCCACCAAAACCAGGGCCTGGGTGCAAGAACTTGGGTCCGATCCGAGTGTCCAGTCCCATGCCGCGCGCGACCACCTCCACATCGGCCCCGTAGGCTTCGCACAGCGCCGCGACTTCGTTGATGAACGAGATCTTGGTTGCCAGGAAGCCATTGGACGCGTATTTGATCAGCTCGGCGCTCTCGACGTCCGTAATGACGAACGGCACATTGGCGACCCGCAGCGGCGAGTAGATGTCCAGCATCAGCTCGATCGCGCGGGGGTCACGTGTGCCGAGCACCACCCGATCGGGGTGCAAGAAGTCATCGATCGCCGAACCTTCGCGCAAGAACTCGGGATTCGAGACCACGGCAAAATCTTGGTTGCCTCCTGAGTGCTCGGCAACGATCTCTTCGACCATTTGACCGGTACCGGTGGGGACCGTGCTCTTGGTCACGATGGCCTTATACCCATTCAGGTGCTGACCGATCGAAGCCGCAACCTGTCGTACGAAAGTCAGGTCCGCAGAGCCGTCGGGTCGAGGCGGTGTTCCCACCGCGATAAAGACAGCCTGGGCCGCTTCGATCGCGGGGCCGAGGTCGGTGGTGAACTGAAGCCGGCCGGCTTCCATGTTGCGGTGCACGATGCCCCGCAGCCCCGGCTCGAAGATCGGAATCTCGCCAGCGAGCAGGCGCTCGATCTTGGACTCGTCCTTGTCGACCCCCGTGACTTCCATGCCGAAATCGGCAAGGCAAGCCCCGGTCACCAGGCCCACGTAGCCGCTACCTACTACACAAATTCTCATCGGGCTGCCCTATCCGCCGTGCGCGTTTCGCCGTCTCGTCGGTGCGGGCGGGACGTCGTTGATTGGGAATGAAATGCCGCGGCACCGCCGATCAGCGATGCGCTGCGCCTGCGTGGTTTTCGCGGTACCAAGCGACGAAGCGCTCGAGGCCGCGGCGGATCGGAACCTTGGGCGCGTACCCGAGCAAACGGCCCGCTTTGCGAACGTCGGCGTAGGTGATCGGGACATCGCCTGGCTGGTCGGGAAGATACTCGATTCGGGGTTCGACGGCAAGCGCAACCGCGAGGGCGTTCACCAGATCCAGCAAGCCGGTCGTCTCGGCACCGCCGAGATTGAAGATTTCGAATCCGGACGCCAGGTCCAGGGCGGCGACCACGCCGTCGATGATGTCGTCGACGTAGGTGTAGTCACGCCGAGAGCTGCCGTCGCCGAATAGCGGAATGCTGGCGCCTCGGGCGAGCGCTTCGGTGAACTTGTGGATGGCCATTTCGGGCCGCTGCCTGGGCCCGAAAACGGTAAAGAAACGCAAACAGGAAACGCGGAAGTCATAGAGGTGATGGTAGTTGTAGCAGATTAACTCGCCGGTGCGTTTGGTGGTGGCGTAGGGGCTGATCGGCTGCTCGACAGGGTCGTCTTCGGCGAACGGCACCTTCTTGTTGATGCCATAGACCGAGGATGAAGATCCGAAGATGAAGATGCGCGGTCCGTGGGCGCGCGCCGCTTCTAGGAGCCTGAGCGTACCGATGCAGTTGACGTCCTCGTACAGGACCGGCTCGCTCAGGCTTGGACGGACGCCAGCGCGGGCCGCGAGATGAACGACAGCATCGAACCGGCCTTCGCGGAATAAACGGTCGACCAGAGGCTGATCGCGGATGTCGCCTTCGACGAGCTGGTAGCCGGTGTGACCTAGATGCAGTTCGACGTTTTCTCGTTTTCGCCGTGGATCGTAGAAGTCGTTGAAGTCGTCGAGCACGGTTACGCGGTCACCACGCTCGAGCAGGCGGGATACGAGGTGTGAGCCGATGAAACCGGCGCCGCCGGTTACCAAGATATGAGCAGCCATTGAGATTCGGATCGCTTCGTCGTATCGCTGGTTGTGGTCTCGGTGCCCTTACGGGTGATCGGGTTCATCCACTCGAGTGGGGTCAGACTTGGCTGGGGGTAAGCCGGAGGTCTCGTCGCGGTACCTTTTCTCGATGCCCTTCTTCTGCCGATTGCGAATCAACCAGCGAAGCAGTTTCGACTCGTTGACGCCAATAATAACATCGTTCAACGCTTCGTAGACGGATGGGTCTTCCAGCAATTTGGCGACGGTCCCGTCACCTTCGCCGAATCGTCTCACTGCATGGTCGAGTCGCTCGAGAAGGCTTTGCAGTTCTTCGGTGATGGCGTTCGCGAACGCCTCGTCGTTGAGTAGCTTGGGCAGGAGACCGTCACCAGATTCGAATTGCTCGGCAACGCCGTCGAAGCGTGTGGTGGCCGATTCGATGTTGGTCAGGGTTTCCTCGACACGAAGACGTAGGTCCGGATCGTGGAGCAACGCGGCCACCAAGCCCTCGCCCTCTTCGGCCATCGCCAGGATGTTGTCGAAGCGTTCGACCGCTTGGGCCAGGCGATTCCCCAGTGCTTCGTCGTTGAGCAAGCGCCCGATTGGCCCTTTGCCTTCTTCAATTCCGCGGCCAGCGCGGTCGATGGTGTCGAGCAAGGTCTGCATGGTTTCCGTGATGCTTGGCTCGCCGGGTTGGCGCGGGCGCATCAGCTCGCCGAGGAGGCCTTGGCCGCTCTCCATGCGGGTCAGGATTTCTCTCAAGGAAACCGAGATCGAGACGATGTTCTCGACCACGTCTTCACCGGATGCAAGAAGGCGATCGA
The DNA here is from genome assembly GCA_965250305.1 of Candidatus Multivoradales bacterium. Classification (GTDB taxonomy): domain Bacteria; phylum Acidobacteriota; class Thermoanaerobaculia; order Multivoradales; family J023; genus J023. The sequence goes on from CBDFNS010000023.1 coordinate 138,308, forward strand.
CGTCGGTCGCGGCGGCCGCCTGGATTTCACCGCCGCGTTCGATTCGCGGCACGTCGGGTGAGCCCGACGTGAGCTCAATGAATTTGTCGCCGAGCAGACCGAGCGTCTTAATCCGGGCTTCTGAGTCGGCGCGAATGCGCTCGTCGAACCGTTTGTCGACGCTGATGGTGACCTCGAGTCGAGATTCGCCGGGATCCTGGGGTAGCCGGATGCTCCGCACCCGACCGACGTTCACGCCGTTGAGTTGAACCGGATTGCCGGATTGCAGCCCGGCGACCGTGGGCAAGCGAATTTTGTAGTGGTTTTTTGACTGGAAGAGGTTGTTCTGCTCACCGATGAGGAAAATTCCCGCGGCCAACACGGCGAGCGCCGCGAGTACGAGCAGACCGACTCGCAAGCTGCCACCTTCATGCTGCATCGTCAATCTCCGCTTGGCCGTTCAAGAACCGCATCAAGACCTCGTCGCCGCTGGTTTTGGCCTCTTCCCAGGTGCCCAAGAACCGAAAGTGGCCTTCTTCCAGGAACCCCAGCCGATCACCGACGACCCGTGCTAGCGGTAGATCATGGGTTACCACGACCGACGTCACGCCGAGCCGGCTCTGGGTCCGGCTGATCAGCTGCGCAATGGCCGACGAGGTTACCGGATCGAGGCCCGTCGTCGGTTCGTCGTAGAGCATCGCCTCGGGCTCGAGTGCCAGAGAACGTGCAAGTGCTACGCGCTTGCGCATGCCGCCGGACAGGGAAGAAGGCACTTTGCGCTCGACACCGGGCAGGCGCACGACAGCCAGGCGTTGACGCACGACCTCAGCGATACGATCTTCTTCGAAATCAGTGTGCTCGCGCAGGGGAAACGCGATGTTCTCGTAGACGTCCATCGAGTCGAATAGGGCGCCACCCTGAAAGAGCATGCCAATCCGGCGGCGTATCGGGTAGAGGGCCTTTTCGGTCAAAGCGGTGATCTCTTGACCGTCGAAGCGGACGGTACCGGCCTCGGGTCGTTCGAGGCCATTGAGTTGCCTCAGAGTCACGCTCTTGCCGCATCCCGATCGGCCGAGGATCACCAAACATTCGCCGCGCACCAGATCGAAGTCGAGACCATCGAGAATGGTGCGCGGTCCGTACGACTTGGTCAGTCCACGGATCTCGAAGAGCGGCGTCTTTGGTTCATCTCGTGGTTTGGTCATTGCGAGCCCACCCTCAATCATGGACTCACCATATAGAAGAGCTTGGTCAAGAAGAAGTCCGAGACCAAGATCATGATGGACGTCAGCACCACGGTGTTGGTGGTGGCGCGGCCGACGCCATCGGCGCCACCCTTCGCGTGAAGGCCGTGGTAGCAGCCGATGATGGCAATGAAATAACCGAAGAAGAACGACTTCCCGATACCGCTGAAAACATCCTGAACGGTGAGTGCACTCAGTACATCATTGATGTACAGGCCCGCCGATACATGCAGCTGACCGACCGCAATCACGAGGCCACCCAAGATTCCGAGCACATCGCCGATGATCGTCAGGCAAGGCAGCATGACCAGGGTCGCAACGAGCTTGGGTGTTACCAGCTTCTTGACCGGATCAGCGGCCATCGAGCGCAAGGCGTCGATCTGTTCTGTAACCTTCATCGTGCCCAGCTCGGCGGTCATGCCGGCGCCGATGCGGCCACCAACAATCAAGGCCACGAGCACCGGGCCCAACTCACGGGTGAGCGATTTGGAGACCACGGTGCCGATGTAGTATTTGACCCCCAGCGATGGCAGGCTATAGGCCGTTTGCAGCGCCAAGACCATGCCGGTGAAGATCGTCGTGATGCTGGCAACACCCAGCGAGCGCACACCGATCTGTTCCATCTGGCGAATCCACATCCCCACCCCATAAGGCGGCCGCACGGTGGCGACGAAGGCCTGCACCGTCAACGTGCTCAGCGCGCCAGCCTTGCGCGCGGCGTTCTCCAGCCCGGCGAACAGTCTCATGCCTTCAAGGGCTCAGGACCGAATGGGCCACCAGAAGGCAGCATGGGCTGTAGCGAACGTCAGGTCGGCGATGCCCAGAGGAATGAGTCCCGCCAGATCAGGCCGGCCGTTGAAGGTGGCGAAGAGAAGGACCAGCCCGCCCAACCCGCGTCCGAGAATCGCAATGACGATGTTGCCGCGATAGCTCACCGGGTCATAGGCCGCGAGGAGGTAGCAAGCCGCGAGCATGCTGAGCAGAATCGCGATCAGCCACAAGTAGTACCGCTCGCCTGGCTGCGGCAGTCCGAGTAGGTGCTCGGGAAGGCGCGGCGCCAGGACCATGACGACCGCGAAAATTAAATCGTATAGGGCGCCAGCGATCAGGCTGATGCGCAACAGACGAAGAAAAGTCGCGTGTCGAGGGTGGGGGCCGGTTCGGGGCATTGTAGATTCTTACCACATCGGTCCCGAGACAAGTGCATCCGAATCGGGTTTCGTTCACGGATGCACTCATCTCGGGACAGGTGACTGACCATCGAAAGTCTGTCAAGAAGAAGGGCAAGACGCGATGCAGGCGTTGAATGCCGCACGACACTGAATGCTGCATTCTGGTGTGAAGTTACAACTTGGGCGGCAGGCGTTCAGGGCTGTCCTGCAGGTGTCAATGCAGGCTTCGCGCGGCGTTAGGGCTGGACAGGACGCTGGAGAGGCGATGTCGTAGCATTGTTGATACTGGCCCGTATCAGAGTGGTTGCTGGCCAGGGTGACGCCCGAGAGGGACACCATGCCGCCGTAGTTGTGGTTCGAGTAACCGCCACCCAAACTAACGGATGTGTTGTTCTTGATCCAACCACCTGTGGCGTCCGTTGTTCCACCGCTGTTGTGAAGACCGCCGCCGAGGTAGCCCTGGTTGCCTTCGATTCGGGTGTCCACCAGATTCAGCGTTGTGTAATTGGTCAGACCGCCGCCGAAGCCACCAGCGAAGGAAAAGATATTGTCCTTGACCCGGCTGCGCAGGATGTGGAGTGAGCCGACGTTGAGGATCGCGCCGCCGTACAGCCCGGTATTGCCGGCCACGACCACCTCTTCGAGGGTCAAGTCGCCCGAGTTGAAAATGCCGCTGCCGGTGTTGCCGTCACCGCCGGTGATCGTAAGGTGTGCGAGGGTAACGGGGCTGCCGTGGATGTTGAAGACATTGGCCGCGCCGCCGCCGTCGATCCAGGTCCGGTTGACGCCCGCGCCCCGCAAGGTCAGCTCGTGGTCGAGGGTCAGAGGGCCGGGGTAGCTCCCCGGGCCGATGTCGAGCACGGTTCCGGGCGCGGCGGCCGTGATCGCGGCCTGGAGGTCGTTTTGAGGGCAACCGGACGCGCAGACGTCCCATGTCGTGCCCGCGTCACGGTAAGCAGCAACCGTGGGAGCGTTGTTGTTGAATACCGGTCCGTACTGCGTCGGGTTGTCGGTCTGGCCGTGGTTGAGACCCATCAGGTGCTGAAGCTCGTGGTGAAAGGTCGTGTAGCTGTGGCTGCGGACCACCGCGAACGCCCAGTCTTCCAGAACCGGCTGGTCGGGTGTCGAGGTCAAACCCAATTCGCCGTTGGTGAATGCGACCCCTAGAACGCCGCTCTCGGAGATGGTTTTTCCGATGAACAACACCACCAGGTCGGCGGCAACCGCCTCGCGGGCCGCGAAGACGTCATCGAGGCGACCGTCGTCGGGGTTGCGCAGCATGTAGCGCATCGCTGGCATGGTGTTGATCGCTTCATCTTCCCAGTTGGTTTGGAAGAAATGGGGCCGCAGCTCGACCTCGATCCCATACTGAGCGTAGGTGCCATGAATCACATTGATCCGCGAGCGGACTCTACTTTCGAGCTCGTTGGCATCGCCGTTGTATGGGTATCGGTCGATGGCTTCCTGGGTATAGGCAAAGAGAACGTCGATCGGGGTCGTTGCGAAGGCTGCGAGGGCGTTCGTGAACAGGGCAATCGTGGCAACGAGGATCAGCGGGGTGCGTGTGGTGTGTGTGGTGTGTGTGGTGTGTGTGGTGCGAAGGGTCATGGGTCGTCTCCTGGACGTATGGGTGGGTTGGTCGGACTCGGCTCGTTGTGACCGCCGCGCGGGGTGCCTTGCCGCTTCGTCCGGTTGCCGCGTGGTCCGGAACTGGCGGGTGTGCATTCGGTGGCATCTTCGGCGTCGGTGACTCGACGTCCTTCAGCAGACCAGGAGACGGGGTGAGAAGGCCTCTAGGAAGACTCTGGGAGATGTTTGGAATCGGTGTGGGCGCGTTTGGATTTTGCGCAACATGTTGCAAAGAATGGGGAAGCACTCTTCGGAACTGTTTGGTCGCGGCTTCATCTTGACGCCGTCATGACAGCCAGGTAGGGTCCTGGGTGATACTGGACAGGTTGGCGAATGACGGCCGACAAGAATCACCGAAACCAACCCTCCGCGCTTCTGACCGCGTTTGCGACGGTTTTCGGACAAACGACCTTGGTCGTGGCGACCATCGTCTGTGGCCTGGCGTCCAGCATCCTGGGTTGGCTACCGCCGCGCGGCAACTGGACCTTCTGGCTGGGCAAGGTCTGGTCTTGGCTGCTGCTCTGGAGTGGCTTGATTCGGGTCCGGACGCGCTTCGCGGTCCCGCTCGATGCCGCACAAAGTTACGTGTTTCTTGCCAACCACCAGAGCTTGTATGACATCCCAGCGTTGATTGCCAGTTTGCCGGGCCAAACGCGATTCTTGGCCAAACGCAGCCTGTTTCGCATTCCAATCTTTGGCTGGGCCTTGGCCGCGGGCGGTTTCGTGCCGGTGGATCGTGGAGACCGCAAGCGTGCCCGCGAGACCTTTGCTGTCGCCCTCGAACGGTTGCGGCAAGGCCGATCGATCGCGATTTTTCCGGAAGAAACGCGCTCGCTCGATGGTCGTCTCCTGCCCTTCAAACGTGGCGGGATCCTGTTGGCCTTGCGCAGCGGCTTTCCAATCATCCCGGTGGCGATTCGGGGCACAATGGCGATCCAGCCGAAGACGAGTTTCGTGATCCGTCCCGGTACGGCGGAGGTGAGCTTTGGCGCTCCGATTGCCACCGAGGAATTGACCGTGCGAGATCGATCGGCACTCGAGTCACAAGTTCGCGGTGCAATCGAAGCGATGTTGGATCCCGCGTCACGCGACGCTTCTGCGGTACCCGCGGCCCAAGTCGGTTGATTCAGTGTATTCTCGCCGCGACGCTTCGACGGGCCACGACTCTTTACGGAATGCCACCAATGCAAGATCTCGAATCGCGCGTCTGGGACGCGCTCAAGACCATTCGCTATCCCGGCATGAGTCGGGACATCGTGTCGTTCGGTTTCGTGCGCACGGTGGCAATCGACGGTCGCTCGGCGAGCGTGATGCTCGAAATGTCCACGCACAACCCCGAGGCCGCGGAGCAGGTGCGTGACGCCGTCGCACAGGCGGTTGGTGGTCTCGATGGTGTCGAGCAGGTCGACGTGAAGATGAACGTGCAGCGGCCGGCCCAGTCGCCGGCGCAAAAGGCGGTTGCCCGTGACGCGAGCCTGATCCCCGAAGTTCGGCATGTGGTGGCCGTGGCTTCGGGCAAGGGCGGGGTTGGCAAGTCGACCGTGGCTTCGAACCTGGCGGTGCGTTTGGCGCAGTTGGGGCACCGGGTCGGTTTGCTCGACGCTGATATCTACGGGCCGTCGGTGCCCACGATGTTTGGGATCGACGAGCGGCCGCGGGTTGAAGGCAACAGGATGCTGCCCTTTGAACGCTATGGCATTTCGTTGATGTCGTTGGGTTTTGTCCTGGAGGCCGACACGCCGGTTGTATGGCGCGGACCGATGGTGATGCGGGCACTGGAGCAACTGCTCGGCGATGTCGCCTGGGGCGCGCTCGACTATCTGATCGTCGATTTGCCGCCAGGAACCGGTGATGCACAGCTGACCTTGACCCAGAAGGTGCCGCTTTCGGGGGCGGTGATCGTCACCACGCCGCAAGATGTCGCGTTGATCGATGCCCGCAAGGGCCTGGCGATGTTTCGCAAGGTCAACGTGCCGGTGATTGGCATCATCGAGAACATGTCGGGGTTCTGCTGCCCGAGCTGCGGCACCACCACGGACATCTTCAAGTCTGGCGGGGGGCAACGCATTTCCGAGGTGCTCGGCAGTGCCTTTTTGGGGCGAATTCCATTGGATCCTGCAATCGTGGCGGGTGGTGATGACGGGGTGCCGATTGTTGTGTCCGCGCCGGATGGCCCCCATGCCGATGCGTTCCTTCGCGTTGCCGAATCGGTGCAGACCGAGGTCGCCAAACGTGCCGCGCCAAAGCTGACCATTGCCTAATTCGTCCCCAACACCTCGTTGAATCATGGCTGTTGCGGTCATCGCAGATTCCCATTTGGGTGGCCCGGGCGGCACTGCTGGACCGTTGATTGCCCAGTTGGATGCGCTGCCCGGCCAGGGTTGCGAACAGCTGATTCTCTTGGGTGATATTTTTCACGTGTGGGTTGGTGATCGTCGATTCGAAACCGATGAGGTTCGCGCGTTGGTTCCTGCGCTCGAACGTCTTCGGGCAGCGGGTGTCGCTATTGATTACGTTGAAGGCAACCGGGACTTCTTCTTGGCCGACGGTCCGTATGCGCGGCTGTTTGACCAGGTCGCAACCGAGGTTGCGGTCACGGTCGACGGGGTTCGCTACTTGGCTGTGCATGGTGATGGACTCAATGACCGGGATCGCCAGTATCTGTTTTGGCGCTGGCTCTCGAAGAGTGCGCTCAGCCGTTTTCTGATCAGGCGGCTGCCCGGAAGCCTGGCCCAGCGCCTGGTGCGGGGGACCGAAGCCAGGCTCGGACGAACCAACTTCAAGCACAAGATGCAAATCCCGGAGGCGCCCATTCGGCGCTATGGCGCGGCGCGGTTGGCCGAAGGGCACGATGTGTTGTTGTTGGGGCACTTTCATGCGCCCCACCGCTGGTCGCTGGCGTCGGGTGGCGAAGTCCACCTGCTCGATGCGTGGTTCAACAGCCGTAAGGTGGAGTGGCTCGGGCGGTGAACTGTACGCCTTTGATTCCGCAAGAGGTCTGGCCTCACCGTATGGCATGGTGATGTCGTCGCAGTTGCCGTCATGTCGGACGGGCTAGTTCGTTCGCCCGATCGCTTATCGAGGATGCTGAATATGACAAGATTGTTACAGTTTCGGAGAAGCAGTTTGGCCAGAGAGCCAGGCCGAGTTGGTGGTTGCGTTTGCGGCCAGCAATTGGTTTTGCGCAATCGGGAAGCACGTCATGGTGGCTGAGAGTTTTGCAGTGCCAGCAGGGAAGGTGGCGCGCGGTACCGTGGCTGTTCCTGGCTCCAAGAGCATGACCCAGCGATACTTGAACTTGGCCTTGATCGGACGTGCCCCGCTGGTCATACGGCGTCCGTTGCTCTCCGAGGATCCAAGACTTTTTCTCGACGCCTTGGGCGCTGTGGGTTTTGACGTGACGATCACGTCTGATTCCGTGGTGCGCTTGGTGCCGGGGCCGGTGCCAGCGTCGGCGCGGATCTTTTGCGGCAACGGTGGCACCATGTTTCGTTTCTTGACCGCGGCACTGACGACGGTGCCGGGCTCGTGGCGGCTGGACGGCGTTCCGCGCCTTCGAGAGCGACCGGTTACGCCGCTGGTTGCGGCGGTGCGACGTTTGGGAGCCAACATCGATTGCCCGGAGCAACCGGGTCACGCGCCACTACAGATTCGCGGCGGTACGCTCGAAGGCGGTGTGACCGAGCTTGATGCCGGGGCATCGAGCCAGTACCTTTCGGCTTTGCTCATGGCAGCGTTGGCGGCCGCCGTTCCCACCGAAGTGATGGTTCGCACGCTCACCTCGGCACCGTATGTCGGGCTTACGTTGGCAGCGATCGAACGTTTTGGTGGCGCCGTAGCTGTGGATCTTCGTGAAGACGGTAGCCGTTGCTATCGGGTTGTGCCGGCTAGGCTCGATGCAGGCGAAGTCGTGGTGGAGGGTGACTACTCGGCGGCGGCCTATCCTGCGGCCGCCGCTGCGCTCACCGGTGGCCCGGTGCGAATTCGCGGTCTCGAGCGCGGCTCTCGCCAGGGAGATCGACAATTCCTCGACCTGTTGGAAGACATGGGTGCTCGTGTGCGGTGGGAGGGCGACGAGCCGGTGATCGAAGCGGGTAGCCTCAACGCGGTTGATATCGACCTCTCGTCCATGCCGGACCAGGTACCGACCCTCGCGGCACTGGCGCCGTTCGCGCGTGGAACAACGAGGATTCGCAATGTTGCACACCTGCGGATCAAAGAATCGGATCGCATCTTTGCCATGGCCGAGGAGCTTCGGAAAGCCGGTGCCGCCGTCAGCGAACATGCGGATGGTCTCGAGGTTGAGGGTTGCTGGGCCAAGACCGCACCGCCGACTTCGCCGGTCGTGATCAATACCCACGGTGATCACCGCATCGCCATGGCCATGGCGCTGGTAGGCCTTCGCCGACCGGGCTTGACCATTTCGAACCCGGATGTGGTCGCGAAGTCCTATCCTGATTTCTGGAACGATCTGGAGCAACTCCTCGTTGTATGACCGGTGTGCGGGGTCCGGGCTCTCTTGCTTACCAGCGACGGTGACCACCAGCGGCGGTGACAATCTCATCACCTCGGTGATTGGGTCCGCAATCTGGCATCTGTGATTAAACCCAGTACAGCTTCCCTGCGTCTAACGACTTAGTACATCCACCAACGGTCCCAGGGAGTCACCATGAACCGTACCGAGATGAGGCACATGTTGCGCCGGCTGGCGCACCGCCCCGGTTTCACCGCCGCTGCCATTTCGACCCTCGCACTCGGTATCGGCGCGACGGTTGCGATTTTTGCCGTCGTCTATGGTGTGCTCGTTCGGCCGCTGCCCTTTGCCGACACCGCGCGGTTGGTGGGCTTGTGGCACAGCGCCCCAGGCCTCGGATTCGACCAACTGAACCAGTCGTACGGCACCTACGCCCTGTACCGAGACCGTTCCCAGACGCTCACGGATATCGCCCTTTACGATGTCGAGCCCTTCAACGTCGCCGGCACGGGCACACCGGAACGGCTGATCGGCACCCGAGCGACGGCATCGCTGTTCTCGGTGCTCGGCGTCAACCCAGCGGCCGGCCGGACTTTCAACGCCGAGGAAGACCATATGGGCGGACCGGATGTCGTGGTGCTCGGCCACGCGTTCTGGCACCGGCGATTCGGCGGCGCGGAGGATGCGATCGGTGCCGTGCTGACGATCGATGGCAAGCCTTGGGAAGTGATCGGGGTCATGCCCGAGGGCTTCACCTTCCCGACCGAGGAAGTCGAGATCTGGGTACCACACCCAATCGACCCGAAAGAGCTTGCCGATGTGAATTTCAGCTACGACGTGGTTGCGCGCCTCGAGCCCGGCATCACGGTGGCCCAGGCGAGCGCCGAATTGGCCGCGCTGCTGCCCGAATTGCCCGCCGCCTACCCGGGGGCGCTCAGCGCGCAAATGCTCGAGCAAAGCGGCATGACCGCTTTCGCCAACCCGCTGCGCGATGATCAAGTGGGCGACGTTCGACGTCTACTATGGGTGCTACTCGCCGCCGTTGGCTTCGTGCTGTTGATCGCCTGTGCCAACGTCGCAAACCTGCTGCTCGTGCGGACCGAAGGCCGACACCAAGAGTTCGCGATTCGCGCCGCCCTGGGTGCCAGCCGCGGTCGACTGGCGCGCGGTTTGATCGGTGAGAGCTTCTTCCTGGCCGCGGTCGCCGGCACATTGGGCTTGGGCCTGGCGTGGCTCGGCATTGGCGGCTTGCGGCTGCTCGATCCTGGCAACCTGCCGCGGCTGCACGATATTCGCATCGACGGGCCGGTGTGGTGGTTCACGCTCGCGGTTTCGGCTGCCGCCGGCTTGGCCTTCGGTGTGTTCCCCTCGCTTCGGCTGGGACATCGACTTCTCGAGGGCGGTCTGGCGGAGGGTGGCCGGGCCGGCATGACCGGGCGCAGCAGCCAACGCCTAAGGGGTGTTCTCGTGGTGACTCAGATGGCACTCGCTCTGGTTCTCTTGTTCAGCTCGGCCTTAATGTTGCGCACGTTCCAGGCTCTGCGGGGCGTCGACCCCGGCTTCGACCTCACGTCGGTCTTGACCCTACGCTTGAGCCTGCATGGCGAGCGCTACAGTGAGCCCGAGGCACGCGCACGCTTCTGGACCCGGCTGGTGGACGCCGCACGCGATCTGCCCGGCGCCGCCAACGCGGCAACCGTGCTCAACCTGCCGCTGACCGATGGCGACACCAACCCTGGGTACATCATCGAAGACTTCCCGCCGCAGCCGGACGATCCGCCGCTCGTGGCGCGGCAGAACTTCGTCACCGACGGGTACTTCGAGACCCTCGGCATTCCCATTCTCAGTGGCCGGAGCATCGAGCGCCGCGACATCGATCAGCGCGCGCCGGCCGTGGTCGTGAGCGCTGCGTTCGCACGCCGCTTCTGGGGCGAATCGGATCCACTCGGCAAACGGCTCAAGCGCGGCTTGCCGACGGATCAACGCGCGCCCTGGTACGACGTGGTTGGGGTCGCCGGCGACGTGCGAGACGACGATTTGAGCGGGGAGCCGGTCGAAATGGTCTACTTTCCGTTGCTGAGCCAAGAGGGCGATAGCAGCGGCTGGACTGCCTCGACCATGAGCCTGGCGGTGCGTGGCGGCGGTGCCGATCCATCGCACTTCGCACCGGCGTTGCGCGACTTGGTACGGCACACCGATCCGGAATTGCCGGTGATCCGGATGCGTACCACCGCCGAGATCGCCCGCAACGCCATGGCGCGCACGACATTCACCATGACCTTACTGGCCGTGGCGTCGGCAATCGCCCTCGTGCTAGGCAGTGTCGGCGTGTATAGCGTGTTGGCGCATAGCGTAGCGCAGCGAACACGGGAAATCGGCGTGCGCCTGGCGCTCGGCGCGGGCCCGGGCCGGGTGCTCCGCCTGCTCTTCGGTGAAGGCATGCGTCTGGTGTCGATCGGAATCGTGATCGGCCTGGTCGGGGCCATCGCCGTTGGCCGCGTACTTGCTTCGCTGCTGTTCGGGGTCACGGCGAGGGACCCCATGAGCCTTGCCTTCGTCGTCGCACTCTTGGCGTTGGTGGCCGCGGTCGCGTCGTGGGTGCCGGCCCGCCGTGCCGCACGCATCGCACCCACCGAGGCCTTGCGTCATCAATAGGCACTTGGTGCGCGCCCAAGCGTTTCCTCGAGAATGCCAAATATGACAAGATTGTTACAGTTTCGGAACATCGAAAAAGAACCTAGAGAGGGCCAGGCCGAATCGGTGGCTGCGTTTGCGGCCAGCACTTCAACCTGTGCAATGGGGGAGCACGTCATGGTGGCTGAGGAATCGGATCGCATCTTTGCCATGGCCATGGCGCTGGTAGGCCTTCGCTGGCTGGGCATGACCATTTCAAACCCGGATGTGGTCGCGAAATCCTATCCTGATTCTTGGCACAATCTGCAGCAACTTCTCGTCGTATGACCAGTGTGCGGGAGGTCGCCCTGGAGCATTCGGCGCTGGTCGCCGAACCCGGTGGGGTGCCACTTGCGCAAGCACGATTGACGGATCAACAGCGGTTGGCGGCCGTGCTCCAGGCAGCGGCGGTGCGCGCTCACCTCGATCATGGTGGCCTGACGCTACGGGACGGATGGGGATGTGGTCGTTGGCATGCCGATGGGCGGCTCAGCGTTCAGCGCGTCGTGCCTGGTCCCGCCAACGAGTACGCCCAGGTGGCCCTAAGCCGCCTGATTCGGTTGCTGTTTCGCACCGAGATGGTTGCCGGGCGCGGAATGGCTCGAAGGGCCGCCCGCAGGCTGCTCGAGCGATGGGGTCAGTTGGTAGCGGCCGAACCCGCGGACCGGGCGGTTGCCGACGTCCTGGAGCTGGCGCCTTTTCTTTGGCAGCCTGCATTTGCCGTGGCACGGAAGGGCTTGGCGGCGCGACACGGTGCGTCCGGATTGTGGGTGGCTGGGCCGGGACGAAGCCGGCGCCGGTTGCTGGTGCCGGCCCATGATTTGGGCTCCTTGCAGACGTTGCTCGCCTCGGATGACGCCCATTCGGTTTGGTCCGGCGTGGGTGAGCCTGCAGAAGATCCCCATGACCTCCTGGCCCGCGGGCGTTACCAACAGGCACTGATTGCTTGGGAGCAGCGACCTCCGCGTGGCACGCGGTCGCGACTGGCGTGCGGGGAGGCAGCCATTGCAATGGGGCGGTATGTACACGCGCTCGAATCCCTGCGTGAGGTCCGTGGTGTGCGCGCTCGGATCCTGCGTGCACGCGCGCAGGTGGGTCTCAATGAGCTCAAGGCCGCGCGCGCGACCCTCGAACGCCTCGGAAGAGCGAACCTGACCGGGCCTGAAACGGTTCAGGCCGCGGAAGTTGCCGTGCGGGTTGCAGGCAACCTAGGACGTCCCCAAGCGGCCGATCCGTGGGTCGCCCGTGCACGGGCGTCCGCTCGCGGTCCGTGGGCTTTGCGCGCGCGCGTCTTGGCCGCGCTGGCGGCCTGGGATCAGCGCGATTTCGTCGCCTCGAATGTCCATCTGGAAGCTTCACGAAAGGCGTCCGACGAGCCCAATCTGGCTTGGCGTTGGCATCATGCTCGGGCGCTGTGCGCCCAGAGCGAACAAAACGGTATCGAGGTCATCGAGCATGAGGCGCTCGCCCTGCGCCATGAGCGGCGCAGGCTGAGTCGCGCCTGGGCTGGGCGACTGTGGAACGGTATCGGCCACGGTCGGGTCATGATCGACGATCTTCCGGGTGCCGAGCGTGCGTTTCGGCATGCATACCACCTTCTGCGTCGTTGTGACGGACCCGCTGCACTGGCGCTTGCAGCGCCCAATCTGGCCGAGACCCAGATGCGCCGTGGTCGTTTGAGTGGGGTCGCTGGCATCCTCGAGACCTCGGTGGCCAACAATCGCAACGCTGGCAATGTCCGGGCCCTGTTCTTCGATCTCGTGCTGTGGATGCGATTTGAACTCGCGCATGGTCGTATGGCCGCAGCGATTGGTTGGTACGACGAGGTCCGGACATTGCTCGATAGCCGACCCGATGCCGGCGATGCCTCCATACCCGCCGTCATGATGGCCCGCGCCCAGGGGTGGTTGGGGCGTGCCGCGTCCGCGCGTTCTTTTCTTGACTCGGGTGGCACAAAGGCATTGGTCGAACTCGAGCCGGAGGAGCGGCCCGCGGTCCTGGCCTTGGCAGGACAGATGGATGAAAGTGAGCGTTGGGCTCACGGAACCCCCTGGGCGGCATTATGGAAAGCGCTTGCAGTGGGCCGGGCGCCGTCGCCGCGTGTCTGGGAGCTGCTCGAAAGTCTGGAGCCCTATCGTGCTGCACGGCTGGTCTTCGACTGCGAGGCCGCTCGTCCCGGAACCGTACCGGCGCATCGGATCGTACGTGCGGTTGCGGACCTGCGGGCCGCCGGTGCTGAGGGTTTGGCTGAAAGACTCGAAGGACGCTCCTTGAGTCCTTGGTTGGCAATCGAACAGTTTTTGGGCCGGGCGCCCTCAGACGGATTGGAGGAAATGGGTGCCCTGTTAGAACGAACGGGTCATTCCGGCGCCGAGATCATTTTTGTGCCGACTGGAGATCGTGAGCAAGGTCCACGAATTGTCGTTGCAGGTGTGGGTGGTCCGAAGAGCCTTGTTGCAACCGTTGCCGAAGGTGAGATTCGTCTGCGTGCGAAGCGGCTTGATCCGATGCTACGTGGATTGTTTTCGATCATTCGTCGGCACCTCGAACCAAGGGCCCGACCCGTGGCGAAGCAGGTGCCTGTTACATCAGAGTCAGGGATTCTCGGTGAAAGTGAAGTGCTCGCCCAGGCACTGAACCGGCTTCGGCGACTGGCGGTGCTCGAGCTTCCGATGCTAATTCTGGGTGAGAGTGGTACCGGGAAAGAGCTTGCAGCGCGCTTGGTACATCGAAGCAGTCCTCGGGCAGGCGAGCTGTTCGTTGCGGTGAACTGTGCTGCGCTTCCCGAAAACTTAATTTTGTCGGAGCTTTTTGGTCACGTTCGAGGTGCGTTTACTGGGGCTGATCGCGACCGGGCCGGATTCTTCGAGTCGGCGCGTGGTGGTAGCGTTTTTCTTGATGAGATCGGCGACCTGCCACTCTACGCTCAAGGGATGTTACTTCGCGTCTTGCAAGAGAGCGAAATACGTCGGGTGGGTGAAAGTCACAGCCGTCGGGTTGATGTTCGGATCGTGGCGGCGACCCACCGGGATCTTTCCGCGATGGTCAAGGAAGGGTCGTTTCGCGAAGACCTGCTCTTTCGGCTAAAAGTTGCCTCTGTCGAGTTGCCACCACTGCGTGATCGCGGTGATGATGTATTTCTGTTGGCTGAACACTTCCTGCGTCGTCAGGCAGGTGGCCGTACGCTTCGATTGAGCAAGTCGGCACGACAGCGCCTTGGCCAGCATACGTGGCCAGGGAACGTGAGAGAGTTGGTCAATGTATTGGCCGTCGCGGCGGCGTTGAGTGATGACGAAGTTGTTTCCGCGGCCAGTCTCGACCTTCCGGCCGCTGCGAACCGGTCATCGGAAGGGTTCTATCATCAAGAAGTGGAATCCTTGCGGCGGCGCTTGATCGAACGAGCGCTCGATTGGACGGGGGGCAATCGGGCGGCCGCCGCACGCCGACTCGGACTCAGTCGGCAGGCGCTCTCCTACCTTGTTCGACAGTTGGGTATTTCGCGGCCATAGGCTTCGGCCTCCAGGAATGGGGTTAGCTTGCAAGGGCGAGGCATTCCTCGCTCACGGCCGCAAGACGAGTCTTCGTGCTCGATCAGCTTCGTGAGCGATTCAACCAATGTTTGGCCGCGTGGGGGTACCCCAACAGCATCGATGAGCGTTTGGAGCGTAAGGCCATTGCTTGACTTCTCCCTTGGAGTGAAATAAACATAGCCTTTCGAACTTTGTACATTGAGCAGTGACGGAGGTATTTTCATGGCGAGAAAGAAGTCAACGAAGCGCGCGGCTGGTCCCAAGGCGCTTCTCACACTGACGGAAGTATCCAAGCGGACCGGCATCTCGATGCCGACTCTGCAGCGATACAAGAAGCTCTTCCAGGCACGGATTCCATCGGTGGGAAGTGGTCGATCACAGCGATACAAGCCTGAGGCGCTCGACATCTTCCGCCAGCTGAAGGAAGAGAACATCAAGAAACGCGGACGGCCGCGCAAGATCGCGTCAGCCACGCCGGCGCCCAAACCAAGACGGGTTGTTCGTGCGAAGAAGGTCACCGCACCTGCGAGCCCAAAGAAGAAGGCGCCGGTCAAGCGCGGTGGCTTGCTGACGCTGACGGAGATTGGTTCGCGGACCGGGATCTCGTATCCAACGCTCCTCCGGTATGTGAAGAATCACATCGAACAGATACCTCACGTTGGTGAGGGCCGGACGCGGCGATACCGGGCAACGGCCGTGAAGGTTTTCGAGAAGCTTCGCGCCAAGAGTCCACGGGGACGCGCGGCGGCCACGCCCAAACGTAAGCCAGGCCGGCCTCCGGGCCGCCCGCCCGCCACGGGTGCGAAACCCGTTGCCGCGACAAGAGATGCTGGGCTTGGCGCGCGAGTGAGGTCACTCGAAGCCTCCCATGCTCGGTTGATCAAGGCCATCGAGCGTTTGGAGAAGGCCGTCAAGCAGCCGGTGCGATTGGTTGTGAAAAGCTAGCGACGCTCCGCCTCAGACCGACGAGCGATGTACTCGCTGCGATGGCCGAACGGAAATCCCCCTCGATCCCCCTTTAAGAAAGGGGGAGGGAATCCCCCTCGATCCCCCTTTAAGAAAGGGGGAGGGAATCCCCCTCGATCCCCCTTTAAGAAAGGGGGAGGGAATCCCCCTCGATCCCCCTTTAAGAAAGGGGGAGGGCCGGACCCCGCAACCCGTCTTTCCCCCCTTTTCTAAAGGGGGGCCAGGGGGGATTTTCTGCCAGGCAAGCTTAGCATTCAATATCTGGCTCATCTGTAAAGATGTTGGTGGTTCTAGTGACCTAGCACCAAAAGCGGCTGGGTTCGTCTTGTTAGAAGCTCCGCCTCGGCGGGGCTTTTGATGCATCGAGATGGTCCCAGCCCCGATCCGGTAAGGTTTCGATCATGGTGCCCTTGCGCACCTGAATCTTGCGGTTCTCGCTCAGGGCGCCGATCCGGTGACACTTCCACTCCGATGGTGGTTGGATCTCGGGCGGTAGTGAGAATAACAGAACGTAATCCTCGCCGCCAAAGAGCTGTTGTGATTGTAGATCCATTGCCAAGGCCGTCGCGAGCGCTTGGCCACCCTTCGAGGTCGGCAACGCTGCTACATCGATTTGGGCGCCTACTCTGCTGGCGCGGCAAAGGCGATGAAGGTCTCTTGCCAAGCCGTCGGAGAGGTCGATGGCTGCGCCGGAAGATGTACAGCTCGACAGCCATCGGCCAAGGCCAAGTTGGGGCGATGGCAACAACTGTCGCCGTACCGCACTTCGTGCCGCTTGGGTCAGAGATCGTGGATCCTCGAAGGAGCCTGGCAGGCTCACCCTACTGCCCTCCAGCGCGGCGCCTCGGCGCAGCAATTGGAGACCCAACGCTGCTTCACCCAGGGTGCCGCCGAGCCAGAGGTGGTGTCCAGGCTGCCCACCCTTCCGCCGAAGCCATCGGCCATCGGGACGTCGGCCGAGAAGTGTTAGGCTGGCGCTGAAAGTCGGCTGGGTGGCGAGGTCACCGCCCGCGATGCGCAGGTCGTGGTGGCGAGCGTCTTTTGCGATGGCGCGGAAGAACCGTCGATGATCGTAGTAGTCCGGTGCCGCGAGGGCAAGAAATCCGACGGTCGGTTCAGCGCCCATCGCCGCAAGGTCGCTGAGGTTGACAGCCAACAGCCGGCGGGCGGCGATGGCGGGATCCACATCCAAAGGTAAGTGGACGCCCTCGATTTGTTGGTCAACCGTGACCGCCCAAGCTTCGGATTCGAGCACAGCGGCATCGTCGCCGATAGCCGCACCTCCTGGAAGGGATCCCCGCAGCCACCGTACGAGGGTGTTCTCGTCCATCGGGACACCGCGGGCTAGCGCAACGCCAGCTCAACCACTTCGTCCATATGCTCGACCGGACGGAAGGTGAGCCTGCGTCGCAAGCCGGAAGGGAGCTCAGGGAGATCACGCTCGTTGCGGCTGGGGATAATGACGGTGGTGATACCCGCGGTCAGCGCAGCGAGGGCTTTCTCCTTCAGGCCGCCAATGGGCAACACCGCTCCGCGGAGGGTGATCTCGCCGGTCATGGCAAGGGTGTGATTGATGGGGCGATCGGTTACCGCGGAGAGCACAGCGGTCGCGATGGTGATGCCCGCCGACGGACCGTCCTTGGGGACGGCCCCGGCCGGGGCATGAATATGAAAGTCGCGTTCGTTGAAGATGGCGGATTCAAGACCGTTTCGTTCCGCAAAGCCGCGGGCATAGGTCATGGCAGCCTGCGCCGACTCCTGCATGACATCACCCAGCTTGCCAGTCAAGCGCAATTTTCCTTTGCCCAAGACGGTCGACACTTCGATTATCATCAACTCGCCGCCATGGGCCGTCCAGGCTAGACCGGTTGCGACCCCAACGCGATCCTGATCCAGCAGTCCCTCGTCCTCGTGTTGGGCAACCCCGAGTAGTTTGACGACTTGTTTGGGGCCGACGACCCTTCGCTTGGGTCCCTTTTCGACCACGGTGATGGCCGTCTTACGGCACAGCGCCGCGATCGATCGCTCGAGGTTGCGGAGCCCGCTTTCGCGGGTGTAGCCACGGATAAGGGTCTTGAGGCCGCGCTCGGTCAGGTGCAGATGCTCGTCCTCGAGGCCGTGTGCGCCGCGCTGTTTGGGAAGCAGATGGCGTCGAGCGATCGCGCGCTTCTCATCTTCCGTATAGCCACTCAGCCGGAGGACCTCCATGCGATCGAGAAATGCCGGCTGAATCGGATCGAGCTGGTTGGCCGTGGTGATGAAAAGGACCTGCGAAAGATCGTATGGAAGGCCGAGGTAATGGTCGCGGAAGCTGACGTTCTGTTCTGGGTCGAGCACTTCGAGCAAGGCAGAGGAAGGGTCGCCACGGTAGTCAGCGCCGATCTTGTCGATCTCGTCGAGCATGAATACTGGGTTGCTCGAGCCGGCTTGGTGAATGCCCTGAATGATCCGTCCGGGCATGGCGCCGACGTACGTCCGACGGTGGCCACGAATCTCGGCCTCGTCCCGTACGCCGCCGAGTGAGACGCGCACAAACGCTCGGCCGAGCGCGCGGGCGATCGACCGTCCGAGTGACGTCTTGCCGACGCCAGGTGGGCCCACGAAACAAAGAATGGGGGCGCGGGCGTCGGACTTGAGCTGGCGCACCGCCAACAGCTCGATCATGCGCTGCTTGATGTTCTTGAGGCCGTAGTGATCTGCATCGAGCACGGCGCGGGCGCGGGCGAGGTCGAGGTCGTCTTCGCTCAGATTGCCCCAGGGGAGTCCGATCAGCCAGTCGAGAAACGTACGGATGACCGTCGTCTCGGCGCTGTCCGGGTGGCTGCGCTCGAGGCGTTTGATCTGCTTCTCGAGTTCCTCACAGGCTTCTTCCGGCAACTTCTTCTCGGTTGCTTTGCGCCGGTACTCTTCGACCTCGGTTTGCAGCTCGTCGCCTTCGCCGAGTTCGTCTTGGATGGTTCGCAGCTGCTGGCGGAGAAAATACTCGCGCTGCGACCGATCGAGCTCGGTTCGTGCCTGGTTGGCGATGTCCTGTTGAAGACTCAGGACATGCACTTCGCGTTCCAGGTGGTCGCAAACCGCGGTGAGGCGTGCGATCGGGTCACCCATTTCGAGCAACGTCTGCGCTTCATCGACTTCGAGATCGAGGTTGCTTGCCGCCAGGTCAGCCAGACGGCCCGGATCCTCGAGATTGGCGGCGATCACCACCACTTCTGGTGAGATGGTGCGTCCGAGATGGACCGCACGCTCGAGCCGGTCGACAACCGTTCGGGCAAGTGCCTCGAGCTCGTCGGTACTGGGGGGTGTCGGCAGCGTGGGGATCGGTGACACGTTCGCTTCAAGAAAGGGCTCGGTTTGGCCGATATGATCCACTCGAATCCGAGTTAGCCCTTGGACCAAGATTCGGGTCCGACCATCGGGAAGCTTGAGCATCCGCATGATGGACGCTGCGATGCCGACTTCGAAGAGATCCTTGGGCCCCGGGTCGTCAACATCCGGATTACGCTGGCCCACCAGCGCCACCATCCGCTCTTCGGCCAGCGCGTGATCGATGGCAGCGGTTCCGACGTCGGGTCCCACCGAGAGCGGCGTAATGGCGAACGGAAAGATCACCGCATCGCGTAACGGCAAGACGGGAAGAATGTCGGGGAGGATCAGGTCTTCGAGCGCAGGATCATTCATCGATCGATTGTCCGTAATCGGCACCAGCACAGGGCCGGCACCGCGCTCAAGTGTCGTCGCCCGATTCGGGCTCGGCCAAGAGGCTCTGTACTTCTTCGACAAATGCGCCGAGATCTTCGAACCGCCGATACACCGAAGCGAAGCGTACGTAGGCCACCGGGTCGAGCTCGCGCAAGCGGTCCATGATCAGATTGCCGATCTCACGGGTTGAGATTTCCCGCTCTTCCTTCTGGTGCAACCGCCGTTCGATGCCGCCCACCAGATCTTCGAGTGTCTTGAGCGGAATGGGTCGCTTCTCACAGGCCCGAAGAACGCCACCCAGGAGCTTGGCGTGATCGAATTCTTCCCGTCGGCCATTCGCCTTGACTACCATATAGGGGATGCTCTCGATCTGCTCGTAGGATGTGAACCTGCGTTTGCAGTCGAGGCATTCTCGTCGCCGACGGATCGTGGCGCCTTCACGGCTTTCACGAGAATCGACGACACGATCCCGGTTGACCGAACAGAACGGGCATTTCATGATGTTGGTGGTCGGCGTCTAAGGCTTTCCGGAGCCTTCGAGCGCAATCTCGAGATGGAGCAGGATTTGCCGCAACGCGTCGGCGTTGTCGATGTCGACGATCAACTCGTGCGCGCGATCGAGAAGCTGATGGTTGGCGTCCTCGGCAGTCAACGACAAGACAAGTCGCTGGGTACGAGCTAGATCTTGCGGGCTGAACCCGACGCGCAGCTCGCGGCTGATCTTGGCAATCCCGCTGGTGGCAGGCACCGGCACGCGCGCTGTCGCTGGCTTCCGGCGCATGGTTTGCTCACGGATCTTTTCCAACTCCGCAAGCGCGTCGAGTCCGGAAGAGCGTCGGGGCCGCGCGGGACGTGGCGCGACGGGCTTTGGTTTGGACTCACGGTTCGGTGGTGTTTCTGCCTCCGCTTGCTCGGGGTTGAAACTCGGCGTTGGCTTTGATGGGCTTGCAACAGTTTCCGGGGGCGCAGCCGCAGGTTCGGGCGACTTGGTCTCCTTCGTTGGCCTGTCGGCGGGTGGGGTCTTCGCCGGGCTCTGACCGTTGGCCTCGTCCGGTGGGGTCTTGGCCTGTTTGACCTCGTTCGGCGGCGGCGTCTCGGTCGCTTTGGTAGCCGGTTTGGGTGCCGCCGACCTGGCACTGGCCGCACGATCGCCGCGAAGCGCCATGGACTGGCTCCGTGGACCCATCGGACCTTCGGGGCGGCCGCGGGTCAGGCGCTTCTTCAACGCCATCAGGGTGAGTTTAGAGATGAGCTTGAGGGTCTCGAAGACACCGGTGCCCGTAATCGCGGAACTCTTCGCCGACGCCCACTTGCGGGTGTTGAGCGCTTGCTCGAGCTCCTCGACCGTACAAATACCCGGCAGGTCTCGTTTGTTGTACTGAAGGACCAGTGGCACGGTGTCCAGGGAAAGACCGATTTCTGCCAGGTTGTCCTCGAGGTTCTGGAACGAGTCGATGTTCGCTTGCAGCATGGGACGCTGCGAATCCGCGACGAACACCACACCGTCGACACCCTTGAGCACTAGCTTGCGGGTGGTGTTGTAGAACACCTGGCCCGGCACCGTATAGAGCTGAATTCTGGTGCTGAAGCCCGCGATCGTTCCGACATCGATCGGCAAGAGGTCGAAGAAGAGCGTACGGTCGGTCTCGGTGGCGAGCGAGACCATTTCTCCTCGAGACTCGTTGGCGGTGTGCTCGAAGATGTACTGAAGATTGGTGGTCTTCCCGCACAGCCCAGGTCCGTAGTAGACGACCTTGGCCGCCATTTGCATGGTGCTGTAGTTGAAGAAGACCATCGGTTCCCGCGTGCGCGCCTGGTCGGGGAGGGGTCGGGAAGCATAGCATTGGCTCTTGGGGTGGTCAAGAAATGGTGTGTGTTTTCCAACGCCACTCGCCCAGCAGGCTGGGCCGCATAACCTCTGGTGTTGTTGGGTTTAGGAGTGGCCGCGCCCAAACGTGGTCCAAGAGCGGAGATGACCTGGTCGTCGCTTGTGTGTCGGCGTTCGAACGCCCCGAGAAATCGCGTCGCCCGCGCCATCACAACGGGGTAGAATGGGCTCGGCTGGCGATTCCCGCCGGCTGCTGCACGGGGTCTGCAGGCGACGGGGGGACGTCACCTGTCGGTGCTCGGGTCGTCAGGGAGCCTGGCACCCTGGGGGCCGTAATGACGTAGCGTGTCGATCGGAGAGCGAAGTGGGTTCACGAATTTGCGGCACGGCGGCCTCCACCTTCGAGGCACTCGGTACACGGGATCGAGAGATCCTGACCGACGTGATCCAAACCTATGTCACCAGCGGGCGTCCGGTAAGTTCGCGGGCGGTTTCCAAGCACCGACGGCACAAGCTCTCGGCAGCCACCATCCGCAATGTCATGTCGGATCTGGAGGAGGCGGGACTGCTGTTGCAGCCCCACACCTCGGCTGGCCGTGTGCCCACGGAAGCGGCCTACCGGCTCTATGTCGAATGCTTGATGGAACAGCAGTGTCTTTCGGTTGAAGAGCGTCGCTACATCGAAGAGAACCTACGGCAAGCCGGTAGTGACGGCGATGGCTTGATGACCGCCGCCAGTGAGCTGCTCTCCGAGTTGTCGCACCAAGTAGGGGTGGTGCTCAAGCCGGCGGTCGAGGAAACCGTTTTGAAGGCGATCGACTTCGTTCTCTTGAGCGAGAAACGGGTCCTGTGCGTCGTGGTGTCAACGGCCGCCTTTATCGATAACGTGGTGATCGAATCGGATGAGTTGCTGACACGCGAAGATCTGCAGCGCATCAGCAACTACATGAACGATAACTTCGTGGGTTTGACCCTGCCGGCGATTCGAGAACGGCTCTTGGGTCTGATGGCACGGGAGCGATCTGATGTGGACCAACAATTGGCGCGCACCATCGATCTTGCCCGCAAGGCCGTATCGCGAACCGAAACGACCTCGGTCTTGGTGCGCGGTGCTCGCGGCCTTCTCGACCAGCCCGAGCTTTCGGACGTCAACCGTGTCCAGCGCATGCTGGACACCTTTGCCGACAAGGCCCGGATGGTCAGCCTGCTCAACGAGTGCTTGACCAATGACGGTGTCCGTGTCTTCATTGGTGCCGACAGCGAGCTGACGTCTGAGCTGGAATTTAGTTTGGTCGCGACCTGTTACGGTATCGAGCGCCATACCCTGGGGACCGTTGGGATTCTGGGGCCATCACGTATGGAGTACGCGCGGATCGTATCGCTCGTTCATTTTCTTGGACACACCTTGAGCGATACGCTCGCGGTCACCACCAAAGCCTAGCCTTTCGACTGCCTACGGTAGACAATAGAACGTTCGGAGCACGGGACTCATGTCAGAGAACTCAGAATCCGCCCCCGAGGCACTCGACGATGCGTTCGAGCTTGATCTCGACACCCCTACGACTCTCGACGAGGCACTGGAGGACGCGGTAGCCGCGACCGAGGCCTCCGAAGCGGCTGAAGGTGAAGACGACGCCGAGGATGACCGCGTGGCCGTCTTGGAACGCGCGCTGGCGGAGGCCCAAGAACGTCAGATGCGAACCCTCGCCGACTTCGAGAATTTTCGCAAACGGACCGAGCGCGAAAAACGGGACCTGCGTCGTTACGCGGTGATGGACCCGTTGCGGTCATTTCTCGAAGTGATGGACAACGTCCACCGCGCCATGGGGGCATCAGGTAGTGCAGAAGATCTCAAACTGGGACTCGATTTGACGGTTCGCAGTCTCGAGAAAATGTTGGCCAAGCTGGGCATCGAAGAAGTTCCTTCGGTTGGTGCCGCGTTCGATCCAACCGTGCACGAGGCCGTTTCGCGCGAAGAGTCCGCTGACATATCGGAGCCAACGGTGGTCGCCGAGATGCAAAAGGGCTACACCCTTCACGACCGGTTGCTGCGGCCGGCAATGGTCTCCGTAGCCATGCCGGCGCCTGGGGCCAGCCCGACGGTCGACAACGCATGATGTTCGCGCAACTGCCTGAGGCTTCCTAGATGAGTAAAGTCCTGGGCATTGACCTCGGCACCACCAATAGCTGCGTGGCGGTGGTTGAGGCGTTGGCGCCCAAGGTGCTTTCCAATCGGGAAGGCAGCCGTACGACACCGTCCATTGTTGCGTTCGCCGAGGATGGTGATCGGTTGGTAGGGCAGATCGCCAAGCGTCAGGCCGTTACCAATCCGCAGAACACGATCTACGCCGCCAAGCGGCTGATCGGTCGAAAATTCGAGGACCCGGCGGTTCAAGAAGCGCAGACCATGCTGCCGTACGTCCTCGCCGCGGCGCCCAATGGCGATATTCGAGTTGAAGTGCGGGAGCGCGTGTTCAGTCCGCAGGAGATCTCGGCGTTTGTCCTCGCGGACATGAAGTCGTTCGCGGAGGAGTCGCTCGGTGAGGTGGTTACGGAAGCGATCATCACCGTACCGGCTTATTTTGACGACTCACAGCGCCAGGCGACCAAAGATGCCGGCAAGATCGCGGGCCTCGAAGTACTTCGGATCATCAACGAGCCCACCGCCGCCGCGCTCGCCTACGGCTTTGAGAAAGAAGAAGAAGACAAGACGATTGTGGTGTTCGATCTTGGTGGTGGCACGTTTGATGTGTCGATTCTCGAGCTGTCCAAGGGCATTTTCGAGGTTCGGAGCACCGCTGGCGACAGCCACCTGGGTGGTGAGGACTTCGATCGCCAAATCATGGAGTGGCTGATCGCCGAGTTCGACAAGGAATACCAAATCGACCTGCGCGACGATCGGATGGCGCTACAGCGACTCAAGGAATCCGCCGAGCGCGCCAAGTGCGAGCTGTCGACCGCCGAAGAAGTGGAAATCAACCTGCCGTTCATTTCCGCCAATGACTCAGGGCCGTTGCACCTCGCCCGGACGCTCACTCGGACCCGTTTCGAGGACTTGGTCGACGAGTTGGTCAAGCGCACCGAAGGCCCGTGCTTCGAGGCACTCAATGGTGCCGACATGGACCCCAGCGAGGTCGACGAGGTGCTGTTGGTGGGTGGCCAAACGCGGTCTCCAATCGTGGCTCAGGCGGTCCAGCGGATTTTCAGCCGACCGGCCAACCGAGAGATCAATCCTGACGAAGTGGTGGCAATGGGCGCCGCCATTCAAGCCGGGATCTTGCGCGGTGACATCAAGGATGTGGTGCTGTTGGACATCACACCGCTCTCGATCGGTATCGAAACCCAGGGCGGTCTCTTCACTCCCTTGATTAGCCGCAATGCAACGATCCCGACCAAGAACACACAGATCTTCACGACGGTTATCGACAACCAAGACATCGTCGAGATTCATGTGTTGCAAGGTGAACGTGAGATCGCCACCGAAAACCGTTCGTTGGGACGATTCGAGCTCGTTGGCATTCCGTCAGCACCGCGGGGTACGCCGCAGATCGAAGTGACCTTTGCCATCGACTCCAACGGCATCGTCAACGTTTCGGCCCGCGACTTGGCGACCAACCAGCAGCAGAGCATCGAGGTAAATCCGTCGAGTGGTCTGTCGACCGCCGAGGTCGACCGTATGGTGAAGGAGGCCCAAACTTACGCTGACCAAGATGCCGAGCGGCGTGAGATTCGCCGCATCAAGAATCGTGTGGAAGGTCTTATCTACAGCAACGAGCGGGTGTTTGAGCAGTACAGCGGTGGCATGGACGAGGCCCGGCGCAAGGCGACCAATCAAGCGTTGCTGCGGGCGCGCATGGCCCTCAGCGAGAGCGATCGGGATGACCTCGAAGCGGCCGTCTACGACCTCAACGCGGTGTCTATGACGCTGTCGAAGATCATGCTCGAGGCCACGGGCGACGACAAGAACAAGTAGCGTGAATCGCCCGCAGCGGGCAATCGGAAGGGATCGGAACCGTACCCAATGAGCAAACGAGATTACTACGAGGTCTTGGGCGTCGCCCGGGATGTTGCCGAGAAAGACATCAAGTCGGCCTATCGGAAGCTGGCGATCAAATACCACCCGGACCGCAATCCCGATGATGCGAGTGCGGAAGAGAAGTTCAAGGAAGCAGCGGAGGCTTATGCGGTGATCTCCGACCCCGAGAAGCGAGCGCGCTACGACCGGTTCGGTCACCAAGCGGCAGCCAGCGGTGGCTTTGACCCCAACGCATTCTCGGATTTCTCGGACATTCTCGGTGACTTGTTTGGCTTTGGGGATGTCTTTGGCGGTCGCCGTCGTGGAGCACGGGGTGTTCCCGGTGCCGATCTGCGCTACGAGCTCTCGATGACCTTCGAAGAAGCGGCATTCGGCACCAAGACCACGATCAAGTTTCCACGACTGGAAACCTGCGAAACGTGTACCGGGTCGGGCAGCTCCGATGGCAAGCTGAATCCCTGTGGCACCTGCGGTGGTCAGGGGCAGGTGCGGTATACCCAAGGTTTCTTCAGCGTCGCGCGACCGTGTCCACAGTGCCACGGGGAAGGGCAGGTGGTTCAGGACCCGTGCAAGGCCTGTAAAGGCGAAGGGCGGACGGAGACGAACCGCCAGCTCGACGTTACCGTTCCTTCCGGGGTCGACAACGGCTTGCGGTTGCGCCTGCGAGGCGAAGGTGAGCATGGACGGCGGGGCGGGCCGCCAGGCGATCTCGACGTACTGCTGCGGGTCGCGCCCCATGAACGGCTCGAGCGCGATGGCGCCGACGTTCTCGACCAACAAGCCTTGGCTTACCCTCAACTGGTGCTCGGTACGTCCTTGGAGATCGAGACCTTGCATGGTGTCGAGCAGTTGCGGATCCCCGCTGGAACCCAGAGCGGTCACACTTTCCGCTTGCGGGGTAAGGGGATCGACAAGCTGAGCCACGACGGCCGCGGTGATCACGTGGTGCATGTGGTG
The DNA here is from genome assembly GCA_965250305.1 of Candidatus Multivoradales bacterium. Taxonomy (GTDB): domain Bacteria; phylum Acidobacteriota; class Thermoanaerobaculia; order Multivoradales; family J023; genus J023. The sequence continues at coordinate 164,498 of CBDFNS010000023.1, forward strand.
CTGCACGTACCGAAACCCAAGGACCTCGATGACGCTCAGATCGAGCAGTTGCGGGCGATGGCTGAGCTCGAAGGCCTGCAGGTGGGCATCGGCGGCAGTAGGGTGATCGACAAGGTCAAGGGGCTGTTTCATTGAGCACGCGCTCGGTGAGTTCGAGCACCGATTTCGAGCAACGACTCGCCAGCCTGTGGGGCGAGCTCTCGGATCTATCCCGGGCTTCGAACTTGCTGGAGTGGGACCAGGAAACCCATATGCCGGGCAAGGGCCTCGAGGGTCGCGGTGCGGTTCTGGGAACCCTCGCTGGTCTGCACCACCGCCTGCTTGTCGCGCCGGAGCTCTCGGACGCGCTCGACGCCTGTGCGGAGGTCGCGCAGCCGGGTAGTCGGTTGGCCGCGCAGGTTGCCCGCGCTCGGCACTCTGTCGACCGTGCGGTGCGGGTCGACGAGGCGTTGGCGCGGTCGTTGGCCTTGGCGCAGAGCCGCGGAACGTCCGCCTGGCAGGCGGCACGGGCGGCGAACGACTTCGAAGCTTTCACGCCCGCCTTGACCGAGTTGCTAAGCCTCAAGCGTGAGCAAGCAGCGGCGATTCGGCCCAACGGCGGTGCCTACGACGCGATGCTCGACGGCTTCGAGCCCGGCGCCACGGAGGCGTGGTTGGAACCGCTTTTCGAGCGGCTCGAAGGGACCTTGGCACCGCGGGTGCGCGCGTTGACGGCACGGTCTGCCGTGGACGAATCACCGGCACTTGGTTCCTTTCCAGCCGCCGCCCAAGCCGCCTTCGGTCGCCAAATGGCGACCGCGATCGGATTTGATTTCGAAGCCGGGCGCTTGGACGAAACTGCGCATCCATTTTGTGTCGGTGTTAATCCTGGCGATGTTCGACTTACCTGGCGCTGGTACGAAGAGGACTTCAGGCCTGGGCTTTTTGGAATATTGCACGAAGCTGGCCACGGGCTGTACGAGCAAGGTTTGCCCACCGATCAACAGCGATTGCCGATCGGCGGAGCGGTGTCACTCGGGATCCACGAGTCCCAATCGAGACTGTGGGAGAACCACGTAGGCCGGAGCCGAGGATTCTGGCAGTGGGCCAAACCCCATTTTGAGCGCGCGTTCCCGGCCGCGGGTCCGCTCGACGTCGACGCGCTGTGGCCGGCATTGCATACGGCCAAGCCGACGTTTATTCGCGTCGATGCCGATGAGGCCACCTACAACCTTCATGTGGCGATCCGGTTCGGTCTCGAGCGGCGGCTGTTTTCCGGTGAGCTCGAAGTGCCGGATTTGCCGGCTGTGTGGGACGAGGCGTACGGGTCGTTGTTGGGGATCCGGCCCTCGGGTCCAGCCGAGGGCGTTCTTCAGGATATCCACTGGGCGCACGGCCTATTCGGGTACTTCCCGACCTACACCCTGGGTACGATGGCCGCGGCACAGCTGTTCTCCGCTGCATCACGCGATCTCGGCGATCTCGATGCTGCTTTTGCGGCCGGCGATTTTCATCCATTGCTGGACTGGTTGCGCACCAACATCCATGTCCATGGCGCTCGGTTTGGGGCGCCCGAACTCATCGAGCGTGCGACCGGCCAGCCGTTGACCGCCGACCATCTTGTCGACTATTTAAAAGAAACCACCGAGCGGGCCTATCCGGCGTGACCGCTTGACGTGCCCGACGCGTTTGGTCCCTCGATCCGACCCATGATCGTTGCCGTCGTAAACCGCAAAGGAGGGGTGGGAAAGACCACAACCTGCGTCAACCTCGCCGCGGCGTTGGCGAAACGCGGCAAGCGGGTCCTGATCGTCGATCTCGATCCCAACGCGAGCGCTGCGCTTTCGATGGGTCTCAATCGCTGGCAGTTCGTTCCGGGTGCCGCCGACTTGCTGCTGCATGGCAAGAGCTTGGCTGAGTGTACCCGTGCGTCGCGGGTTGACGGCATTGATGTAGTGCCGGCCACCGTCGACCTTTCGAGCGTCGAGTCGGAGCTGGCTGGGGTCGCGCGCGGTGAGCAGCGGTTGGCGAAGACGCTGCGGGGCATCCATGGCTACGACTTCGTCATGATCGACAGTCCGGCGGGTTTCGGGCTCTTGACCCGCAACGCCCTGGCCGCCGCGGATGGCTATTTGGTGCCATCGGTACCGCATTTCCTGGCCCTCGAGGGCCTCGATCAGCTTTTTGAGGCAGTCGACCGGCTCCGCGACCGCTGCCGCAGCCAAACCCGCTTGATCGGCATTGTGGTGACGCTGGCGGACTATCGAGCGAAGATGACGCGCCAAAGCATTGAGGCTTTGAGACGGCGCTACGGTCGCCGTGTGTTCGCTATTGAGATTCGGGTCAACACCAGTCTCGCCGAGGCGCCCGCTTTCGGCCAGACGATCTTGGACTACGCGCCGAGAGCGACCGGGGCGCAGGCCTACGAGCTTCTGGCCGACGAGTTCTTGATGCGTTGCAGCGGCATTGCTGAAGGCGCATAACTCGCACGAGACCTTGGCTTCAAGCTGTGTTTTCGTGTCTGATCAGACTCTTGTCCCTGACGGCGAAAAGTGCGCGGTTCTCGGCTCGTCGCACTTGATCCACGGCCTTGCCGAGGTGCATGGCAACGTGGAACTTGTCGAATGCGATCTTCTCGTTGGCGTCGGGAAGAGCGGCTAAAGTGTCCGATATGTACGGTCCCCACATGTCCATGGCGACGCTCTCGATCTGACCCAATTCGCCTTCGCTGAAGCTGTCGTAGTAGGCGCCAAGGGCTCCCTTCTTGTGGCCATCGGTGACGTATTGGACGCATCCGGTCTCCAGATCCGCGACCACCGTCACGTATTCATGCCGCTTCTGGAACGACGTCTCGTCAACGCCTATCCGCCGAGGCACTTTCAAATCACGACGTGCAAGCCCACGCCGGACCGCACGCTCCATCACCCCACTCACCTGGTCCCAAGTGACGTCGAGCTGCCGCGCCACGGCTGAGATCGTCGCTTCCTGGAGCCAGTCGATGATCAACGCTTCAAAAGCGCAGTGAAGCCCGAACCTGGATCCGACCACGGAACGCTCATCGTCTTGACCCCGTGCTCCGGGCAACGAACCCGTGGGACATCGGCGACCAGAATCGTCTTGTACTGGCAGGTCGGGAGGTGCCGCCACCGGCGCCAACGGCTGTCGTACCGACTGCTCGCCTCTCCACATTCAGGGCACGACAAAGCTTGCTCGCGCCCATGCTCGACAAAAACCTCCACCTCGCCATCACCAAGCCGGAGGGATACGTCCGTCACCTTCCAAGGCGCTGAAACGCCAAGGATCTGCCCATATAGGTCGGTATCTCGCATTCACCGAGCCTACACCGACCCACCATCTCTCCTGAAGAGCCATTCATTGCTCCTTCGTGCTGCTTCGCAATGCCTCGAGGTCTCGCAGTCGGTAGGGCGCGGAATCGCTCTCGGGTCCGCTGGCAAGAGTCTTGCTGAGTCTCCTAGGCATGAGACACTTCGCTACAATCAATGCTACGCCTCCTCTCCGGGCAGTCCTCAGGCGGCCAGGGCATCCCGTGAGAACCAGCTCCTTCTTTCTGAAGACAATGGTCCCGATCACGGCGCTGCTCCTTTTCGGCGGCTGCATGTCATCATCTCTAGCGCCACCAGAACTCTCACCTGCGGCTTGCACGCTTGACGATCGACTGCCAGGGAAGTGGAAAAGTGATCGCCAGAGCCAAGTGGGCAACGCCCACATGACATTCATTCTCAATTGTGACTGCTCCTACGCGTCCCGAAATCGCTTGCCTTTCATGAGCATTCGGGAGAAGGGCGCGTACTGGATAGAGGATGGCGTGATCCTCTTCTCTCGAGCCACCGGAGAGATCACGGAATGGCCCTATACCTTTGAAGACGGAGATCTCATCCTCGAAGAGAGCCCTACCGAACGTCATACATATGATCGAAAATCAGCATACGAATGCTTTTGAGTGCGGCCGGAGCACTGCAATGCCTAACAATCATTGCAGCGGACAATGCCACCCGCTTCGCGGCCGGACCAACAAACGCACGCCGTCGAGCACGGACGACCCAGGTGCATTCGTGGCCACGATCCAAGGCCGAAACCACTACTCCACCCGACGTCCCCGTTTGATCACCAAGTCAACATCTTGCAACAAGGCCACGTGTCGTAGCACGTCGCCTCGAACCGCAATGATGTCGGCGACCTTTCCCTCGGCAATCGTTCCCACCTCGTCCTCGACGCCCATGGCCACCGCTGGCCAGTAGGTCGCTGACTTGATCGCCTGCATCGGCTCGATGCCGAACTTGTGGACCCAGGTCTCGATTTCTCGCCAGGTGGCGTCGCTGTGAAAAACCCCCGGTACGCCACTGTCGGTACCGATCAACAACACCACCCCGCTTTCGCGAAGCTGGGCCATCTTGCGTGCGGCCTTCTTCAGGTGCGGCCTTCTTCATGTGCCGCACATTGGAGGCTGTCCCGTCAAGAGGCAAACCTCACCTGAGCGGTCTTTTGCGGCCGCAATCGGGATCGGCTCCCAAGATCGGTTGTCGAGATCACGCATCCTGGACTTCATTGGTTGCGGTGTCGCTCTTTCGGAAAGCGCACCAGCCACACATCGGGATCAAGGCGTAGCGATCGATATCGCTTTGCCCCTGGCGAGTTCTCGCCCCAGAAGATCTTTGGTTCCAGGCCGCGTCCAAGGGATTGGACAGTCGCATGGATGGTCACCGAATGGTGATTCCCGCACAAAGGTGGCTCACGGACTGGGCGCGTTCTTTGAACCGATCATCAAGCGCGCGGCGGTGTCTCCAATCAGGCAAATGGCTTGTGTAGCCCAGCACGTAACATGGTTGACACCGCCGCGCCAAATCAGCGAAACAAGAGTTCGGGCTTGTAGACGGTCTGGTCCCTCATGATGAAAAAGGCGGCTCGGGCAAGCTTGTGAGCGAGTGCCCGGATGGCAACAATGCGGTTGGTCTTGGTCTTTTTGCGGTCGTAGAAGCGTCGGGCCGCGGGCTGAAACCGAATCGCGAACTGCGCCGCCTCGGTGAAGGCCCATGAGAGGTAGGGATTGCCGTTCTTACGATTGCCATTGCCTTTCTTGCGGCCATTGCTGGTGCGCTCAGACCGCACGCAGCGGCAGTACGAGGCGTAGTTGCCCACCGATGCAAATCGGCTGATCTGGCCCGTCTCGTACATGATGGTCAGCCCAAGGATGTCGCCCACGCCGGGAATGGAGAGGAGACCGTGAAATGCCTTCCTGAGCTTGCCTCTCCTTTTAGCCGCCTTGCTCAGCTCATGGATCTGTTCACGCACCATGTCGAGTACGCGCACCGTGGCTTGCACCGCGAGTACCTGACATTCGTCATCGAGCAACGCGCCGACTTCGTCGGGTCTCAGCTTCTTTAGCTGGTCGGCGGTGTACATGGTTGAGGTGTTGCGGGCCAAGATGTTCTTGATCGCCAGCAAAGACGCCACCTTCTGCTTGACCAGCTTGCTACGTCGGCGCAGCAGATCCCGTATCGCGCGCTCCTGGCGAGGATAGATGTAACCGGTGGGCAAGATGCCGAGCCTAAGCAAGTGTGCCAGCCATCGAGCATCGTGGCGGTCGTCGGTGAACTTGAGCCCTTCGTACTGTTTCACCGCTGAGGTGTTGACCAAGTGAAGCCGGTAGCCGAAATCCATCAGGCCGTCCACCAACCAGTACCAATTGAAGGTCGACTCCACCGCGACCCCGGCCAACTCTTCGTGAAATGGCTCCAGCGCAGGCCCGGTCGTCCCAAGGTCATTGGCCATCCGCTTCTCCAGCAAGATCCGGTCCTCTTCGTCGCTTACGACCAGGTAGCTGTTGTTGGAGTGCAAGTCGATTCCGCTGTAAAGTGCCATTGGCTCCTCCTCATTGTTGCTACAAGTTCCCAGGACGCGACTCTATTTCGCGGCCTGAGATGGGCCTCCATATGATCATCAGGCAAGTAATGGGGAAGAGACGAAGACGGGCGTGCGAGCCCCCGGTCGGACACCTTGATGGGCTCTGATCGGACGCCTCGAGCACGTGATCGCTGGCCAGATCGGGCGGATTCGGTCGATTTTGGACGTCCGACGTAGCCCGAAATCGGTCGTTTCTGACATCCGCACAGGCTTCGCCCGCGCGGTGGGCGATCCCACCAGCGCGACATCCAAACTACGACTTCTCGCCGCTATCCAGGCTCGAGCCGGAGAGGATCGACGAACGGCAGTGGTGGCGGGAAGCAGTTCTCGGGGAAGGTGACGCCGAGGTCACCGCCGGCGAGCCGCTCGGCAGCGATGCGGTATTCGGCGAGGAAGTCACGGTAGGCGGAGACCATCTGTTCGCGAATCTTCCTTGCGAAGGCGTGGAACCGTGGCCGTGGCGACCGATGATCAGGATTGGGCGAAATTGTCGAAAAATGGGCCTTTTCGCATCTGTTTCTCGCGATGAAGAGATAGGGAGACGATTTCCTGCTGGTGATGCGTAACAAATTGCCCGCCTGAGACGCCCTACCTTTATCCACGATGGATGGGAACAGGGAAACCGGCAGTTCGAAGCGGCGTCAGCCGATCTCGGAAGGCTGCAACAGACAAGGGGAACCACCTATGTACAAGAAGGATCTCGTTTTCGCTTTGGCACTGATCACCGCGCCCGCCTGGGGACTGGCGCCAACGATTGAGCTACCGACCGACAGTCGTGGTGAGATCGCCATCTCAGAGACCTCGCAGGGCGCAACGGTGGCGCTCATCGGCGCGTCGCGGCGCTGGAACGGTCACGGGTCGACACTCTCGCTCGTTTCTGAAGCGCTGTCGGATGACGACCGTGACGGCAGCGTAGCGCTCTCTCCGCATGGTGGTGTGTCGGAACAATCTCTGTGGATCACGGTTGACGTGGCAACAGGCGCGGTAAGTACGGCCTCCCCCGAGGGCGCGGTGACGCACGCCTTCGACCTCACGGACTCCGAGCTTCGGCGCGGTCCGTTCGACGAGCTGAGTCGGATTCGGCTCACCGGCCGACAAGCCAACGTCTTGCTGGTACGCCCCGGCCAGGGTGCCTGGCGGCGCATGGTGGGCGATCGAAGCCTCTACGACGAAGACGATATCGGTGACGGCGCCTTCACCCTGGCGCTCGACCAGATGGTGCCGTTCGTGGGCAACGAGCCACCGCCTTCGTTACTGGAAGACGATGATGTCCTGGTGATTTTGGACCCGCACCGCTTGGCGTTTGCCGTTACGACAGCTGGCTCTGACGAGTGGACGCGCGAAGGGGAGGAACGATAATGGCACAGGCAACGCAACCCACCACACAGCGCACGCGGTCGGATCGAGGACGGGCCGAGGCCTGTTTGAGCGGCGTCCGCGCCGCGAGTTCCGAGGCACGCCCGCAGACCGACCGACGGGCGCCAATGCGTCACGAAACCGACCGAGCCCATCGTCCCTGCGTTCCGTGCTCGAACTCCCTTCGGTCGGCCTACGGCCAGGCTGCGCGCGGTACTCGAGACGATGGGCCTCGGTCTCGAGCGCTCGTTACCTGTTTCCTGGTAGCACTCTCGCTTTTGCTCGCCCTACCCGCATTCGCTGGCGTCCAGCACCCGAACAACGAGCGTGGATTCTCTCCGGAAAAATCTTTTGCCGTCGGCGACCTGGACAATATCGCCATCTTTAATGGCGGCCTGACGATCACGATCCCCATCGGTATCAGCTACCCTGTGGGCGGCGGCTTCTCGTACCAGCTTACCTTAATTTACAACTCCACTCTCTGGGACTGGGAACAGGTCTCTGGTGGCCCGGGCCAGGAGCAAAGTCAACCACGCCCAAATCTCGACGCCAACGCCGGCTTTGGATGGACCCTGTCCTTGGGCAACCTCATCCCGCCCAACACCCCGCCGCGCAACGATTCGCCCAGCTGGCTCTACGTCAGTGCCGACGGAGCTGAGCATCGATTTTGGGACACGCTACACCTTGGCGAAACCAACAGCTCGGTTCGCTGGTACACGCGCGACAACTCCTACCTGCGCATGATCCAAGTGAGCGGGACCAAACGCACCATCGAGTTTCCCGACGGGACCCTGCATACGTTTGACCTCGTGGGCACAGTCTGGCACATCACAAAGATCGAAGATCGCTTCGGCAACAACCTGGCGATCACCTATCAGGGCAGCAAGACCACCCTTACCGATTCCACCGGCCGCAGCCACGAGATCACCACCAGCTCGTTCACCGTCGACGGTCTTCCCACCGCGCTGGTCACCAAGGTTGAGCTTGCAGCCTTCGGTGGCGGCACCGCCATCTACACATTGAACTACGCACCCTCGCTCGTCGAGCGGCCGTGCCCGTTCATTCCCGGTGTTTTTCCGGACACCCATCAGTTCTACTTACCGCCGCAGGCCGACGTCCAACTCCTCACGTCGATCACCCTGCCCGATGGCTCGCGATACCGAATGCCGGCGAGCGAGTACATCACGTCGGTGGATTCCACGACCTGCAAGACGGCAGGCGCCCTGAAGCAAATGCAGTTGCCGACACTCGGATACATCGAGTGGGATTGGGCTGGCTGGTCGTTGCCGAGCGGCAATGAGCCCGAAGATTGTGGCATGCCGGTGTGCGGGCCGTTCCCGGATCCCACGCCGTGGTTGCAATCATCGTCGGGGGTGATTGCGCGTCGGGTACTCGATGCCAATGCCAATGTCCAGGGCACCTGGACCTATGCTTCTCAGCTTGTGCAATCGGGAGACGACACCCGTCCGATAGAGAAGGTCACTACGGTGATCACCCCTCTAGGCGACAAGACCGAGCACTTCTTCTCCGCCTACATCGCGGGCAACCTGCCCGCTGGCAGCGAGGCCTTGCCCGAACACTACAGCCTTCCCTTCACCACCAAGGTAAACGACGGTTCCAATCCAAAGCGCTACCTGTCGCAGAAGATCTACGACGGCAACGGGAGCAACCTGAAGCGTACGGTCTATGTGCGCTACGACTGGGATCCGTTCGATTCGGCCGTCACGTTCGGTGACCTCGAGAACCGCTCGTGGGACTTCAACCGCCGGGTGCAGTCGCAGCGCACCGTCTTCAACGCCGCCAGCGTCCAACGTGACGTCAACAATTCCAACTTCGACGGCTTGGGCCACTACCGAAGTGTCCAGACCTCGGGCACCACCTCGGGCGGCAATACCCGTACCGAAACCACCAACTACAACCCTGCTGCCGGCAGCTTCCCCGGCAGCTTCAACCTGCCCAATACCTGGCTGCTCAACCTCTACGACCACACCCGCCAAGTCGAAAGCTCGGGCAATGCCTACCAGTCCTATTGCTTCGACGCCGCGACCGGCTTCCTCAGAGGCGAGCGGCGGTTCCGCGTCGGCAGCAGCCGTGATCATGACGACGTCATCGTTCTCTACGAAAGTAGTAGCGACGGTCAGGGGAACGTCACCGCCGAGACCTACTACGGCGGCGACAATGCCAACGCGCCCACTGGCCAGCCTGTTTGCACAGTGACGCCGTCCATTTGGAGCTACCGACAGGCACATACCTACGCGTTCGGTACCCGTGCTACAACGCAGTACGAATCTGCCGTGGGCCAGAGCATTGGTTTCCTGAGTCTCGACCAAACCATCGATGCCAGCACGGGACTCCCGTCGTCGAGCAAGGACACCGCCGAAATTCGTACCGACTACGAGTACGAAGAACAAGGACGTATCGAGTGGATCAAGCCCGAAGCAGGGCATGGTGCTTGGGTGAACTATCTCTACGACACCGCCGATTCCGCCGGCGACCTGGCACGCGTCGTCGTCTTTACCAGGCCCAACGGCAGCACCGGTGGCTTGATCACCAAACAGGAAGTGCATTTCGACCCACTCGGCAGGGTGCATCTCGAGCGCGACTGGCGGGGTGGTACCGCCTGGAACACCGTCGAGACGCGCTACGACGCCATGGGCAACAAGACCGACGTGTCCACGCCCTACGCGGGTGCCAGCGCCACCGGCTGGACACGCTTTGACGACTACGACCCCTTTGGCCGAGCGAAGAAGATCACCGCGCCCGATGGTCTCGAATCGACCCTCAACTACTTCGGCAACCGCACCGTCAACCGTACCGTCAGGGTGGCCGCCGGCACCGGGGCGAACCCATCCCTGGTGAATGCCACGACCCGCGAGGACTATGACAAGCATGGTCGGCTGTACAAAGTCACCGAGCCTGACGGTGCCACCGCCACCTACACCTACGACGTGGGCAATCGCCTCACGCGGGTCGACATGACCGGCGCCAGCGCCCAGCGCCGCGAGTTCCTCTACGACAATCGAGGCTTCTTAACCGATGAATGGCATCCCGAGGTCGGCATCGCCCAGCCGAACGGGGGCTGGCGCCGCTACAGCGGACTCGACGCGAAAGGCCACGCCTTGTCCATCGACACGGACGACGACGGCGTAGCGGAGCTGGCCTACACCTACGACAAAGCCGAGCGTTTGACCCTGGTGCGCGAGGCGCAGTCCGGGGGCGCGAATCTCCTCGCCTACAACTACGCAACGGACAACAGCGGCACCAATAAGCGCAAGGGGAGGGCCGAGCTTGCTCGACGATTCAACCGCCTGACCGTGCCCTGGGATCCGAATCAGACCCAAACGGTCACCGTTGCCGAGACCTACGAATACCGTGGTCCTGGCGGCCGGGTATCCAAGCGCGTCACCAACATCACGCCGCTCGGCAACGACTTCGACCAAAGTTGGTCGTACGACGATCTCGGCAACGTCACGTCCATCGGCTACCCCAACTGCACGCACTCACCTTGCCAAGGCAGTGCCGCGACGCGCAACCTGTCACAGACCTTTACCCGCGGCAGGCTGACCGCCATTCCAGGCTTCTCCGGCATCGTCACCTACCACGCCAATGGCATGGTGGCCTCCGTGGGCCACGGCAACAACACGAGCGAAACCATCTCAGTCGCCAGTCACGGCATGCGTCGGCCGCACGAGATTCAGATCAACACGGGAGGCAATAATCTGTCCCTCGGTATTCACTCCTACGACGGTGCCGGCAATCTCTACTCTCGGAGTGGCACGGCCGGCACCGAGTCCTACTTCTACGACCAGGCGAGCCGGCTCAAGAAGTTCAGGCTCACCTCGGGCAACTTCGAGGGCTACAGCTACGACGCCTACGGCAATCTCACCCGAGTCGACTTCTTCGACGGCTCCACCACCACGGGCACAACCTTCGCCGTCAACAGCGCCCGCAACCGGTTAAGTGCAGGCATGTACGACGGGCGCGGCAATCTCAAACAATGGGGTGGTGAGCGTTACAGCTACGACGCGCTCGACACCATGACCCATCGCAACTTCCCGAGCGAGAGTTACGTTTACACCGCCGATGGTGAGCGGCTGGCGAACCTGCGCTACACCAGCGGCACGTCGTTTGGGTCGGAAACGTGGACGATGCGTGGGCTCGACGGCAAAGTCCTGCGTCGCTGGGAGCACAGCCTGCAACCAGCGGGAACCCTGCTCTTTGCCGACGGATTCGAAACCGGCAACACTTCGGCATGGGACACCACCGTCGGTACGTTCGCGTCGCCGCCCCCCTCGAGTAGCACGGCCAGTGGCATGGTCGCGGAGATACCAACCAAGGGCGACTTCAACGGCACGCAAGGTACCTGGCTGTGGACCAAGGACTACATCTACCGCAACGGCGTCATGCTCGCCGCCGCCACCAACGAGTCCGGCAACGACGCCACCATCCACTTCGCCGTCAACCACCTCGGCACACCGCAAGTCACCACCAACGCCATCGGGCAGGTCAACGAAATTGCGCACTACTGGGGATTCGGTGGCCTCGCCGGTAACACCGAGCCCGGCAACGAAACCCAACGCTTCACCGGTCATGAGAGGGACTTCCACCTCAACGACAACGAGAACGACGACCTCGACTACATGCACGCGCGGTATTGCTCGCCGCACTTGAGGCGTTTCCTCAGTGTCGATCCAGCACGGTCGTCCGCCAAGCCGGGGGTGCCGCAGTCGTGGAATCGGTACAGCTATGCGTTGAACAATCCCGTGAGGTTTGTTGATCCGGATGGGCGCGCGACATTGGCTGCCAACCTCAAGCAGCCAAACTACGAGCGTAACGCCGATTTCCGAGCACGCTTCCGCGAAGAGCTCGTTAAACTGCTGCCGGCGCGGGTAGGTGGCCTCGCCGCCGACGTAATTGATAACCTCATACTCAGCCAGGTCGCTCCCGCAAGCCCACAGGAGTTCGCTGGCAATACCTCGCCTAGTGACTTCATCAACCCGATGGGGCCGGTAGCGACGACGTTTGGGCGAGGGATTGCGCGATCCGGTCATGCGATGCTGAGGGCGGCTCAGGGACGCCAGGTCCGTTTGGCCGTCAACGACATCCAGAGAGCTCGCCGAGGCTCATTCTTCCGAGATACTGAGACCGGGAACATCGTTGTGCGAGCTGGCAAGGGTCGAGAGCAGGTTGTCTCGGCTGAGGGGAAACTGGTGACGACGGTCCAAGACCGCACACGAAGACAGCATCAAAGGCGTCTTAGGGATGGCATCCTTGAACCCGCTTCCGACGAGGTCGTCGATGCGCTCAAAGATCTTGCTAACGGCAATGGATGAGAGGCACGAAATGGATCATCTAGACCTTGTAACGAACGACGACCACTCATCAGCGCTAGCGAAACTGTTTGATCTGGCCATGGGAGAGTGGGTCGACATCGCTGAGCTACCCGGAATCTCTGACCTCAAGCAGGGCAGAATCTTTGTGACCTGGCTAGACGAACCGCCTGATGAGACAACAGATTTTCGAATCGTGCTGTTTGTTGATGGTGAATCTGGCCTAACGCAGGTGACTCATTACAATTTCACAAGGTTATTTGGGTGATTCACTCGTAGCTTGGCCACATATCCCGGCCTTCATCATGTGCCGGCCTTCATCATGTGCCAGTCGAATATTGGGGGAGAGACGATCTTGACGGTCGTCTCTCCTACCGGCCGCTTTGGTCGCTCGTGAATCGCCCTGCTCAAACGCTGTGAGTACGGCAAGGATGCCCCGAATCAGTGAAATTGAGCGTCCGACGCTCGCCCGGAAACGCTCGATTCTGACCCGAAGCACGCTTCGCCCGCGCGGCGGGTAAACCCACGCGACGACCGAACGAACGCGACGCTGTATCGTGCTATCCAGGCTCGAGCCTCATGGGTTCTACGAAGGGCAAGGGTGGCGGGAAGCAGTCGTCAGGGAAAGTCACACCAATGTCGCCAGCTGCCAACCGCTCGGCGGCGATGCGGTATTCGGCGAGGAACTCGCGGAAGGCTGCGACGAGCCGCTCACGGACTTTTCTCGCGAATGCGTGAAACCGTGGTCTCGGCGATCGGTGTCCCGGCTTAGGCCGCTCGTGCGGATGCCGACGCCGCACCCACTCGGCGCCTTTGGGCACGGTCTCGGCCTTCCGGTGACGTGCGACGGTCTCGCGCTCGATGTCATCAACCATCTCGGTAACGCGGTCTCGGTAGGCTTCGGCGCTGAGATGGCGCCAGCAGGGAAGGGGATCGAGCGTCAGCTCGACGGCGTCTGTGAACTCGGCCTCGGTCACATCTTTGCCGCGCTGCCTGGCGTTGAAGAGCGCAGAGCGGTCGATCCAGATTCCCTCTATTGTCCGGCCCTCGATCATGGCCCGAGACGAATGAACACCGGGCCAGTCGGTCGGCGCGAGGACGAGATTCTCTTTCGTGCCCTGTTCCAGCAAGTATCGAAGCCTGGCAATCTGGGCTTGTGGCTCGTCCGACACCGGAATCGAGGCGTAGCGCCTGGGGAACATCGTCCCCTTCCAGTCATGAAGCCGGCCGGCCTCTTTCGAGAGGTTGGCGTTGACCAAGCACATGAACTCGGCCATCTGCTCGGTCGATGTCGGTGATGCGATCAAGTGGGCATGGTTGCTCATCGCCACGACGGCGTGCACGCGCATGCCGGTGGCTTCCTGGCAGTGAGCCAAGACGCCGACCACGAGCTGATTGAGCCGTGGCCCTGGCCGCAGGAGGTTGCGTTGTTGAATGGTGCGGACGGTCACCTCGGTGAGTGTGCCGACAAGTGCACCGGGCGACGGAAGGTAGCGGGTAAGAGTGGGGACCCTGGCGCCGTTTGGGACTTTCATCCCGCGGTTTCCAGGGCCCCCTCTTCCAAACCCGGCGTGCGCCTTTCGTTACGCACCGGGCTTTCCCTAGATGTTTCCGCGAAGTAGGGCGGGCGAAGCCACCTGAGATCGAATCGCCGGACCCGATAGTCGCAGAGTCGGCAGAGGTGAACTCGTTCCTCTGTCCAACGTACGGTCTTTCGGGCCGGGGTGCGCCATCCATAGCGAGTCTTGATGTCCCGCATGCGGGCGCGGGGATGCTTCTTGCGCAGCCAGTGCCGCACCGATATCCACACGTAGCGATCCAGACCGTTGAAGATCTGCTTGGCGCCCCGTGCGTATCGGTAGTAGCTCCCCCATCCCCGGAGCTTCCGGTTGATCAATCTCAGTCTCGAAGCGAGAGATTGGTTGCAGGTGCTGCGATGCAGCAACTGCTTGATGGTCTCTCGCAGTTGTTGGCTCCGGTGCTTGGGGATCACGGCGTTGGCCAACCATCCGTAGTAACGGTGACGTTGGTAACGGACGTGATGTCCCAGGAAACGAAGCGGCCTGGTCACCGGAGTGATCAGCGTCTTTTCCTCGGACAGCTCGAGGCCGAGACTGTCCTTCAACACCCGTGCAAGATCCGCCTTCTCGCTTTCGGCCACGGCCAAGGCTCGTCCGAGACGATCTGACCCAGGTGGCACGCTCACGAGGAGGACGAAATCATCCGCGTAGCGCACCGGGATGATCACCGGCTTATGCTCTCGGCGGTCCTGGGATCGAGCACTGTACGCTCGGCCCAGGATCTTCCTCCGATCAGAAATGAGGGTCGGTTGCCGGCGAGGCCAACAGTGACGCTCGTACCGCTCCTCGATCACGCTCAACGCAATGTTGGCGAGCAAAGGAGAGAGGATGCCGCCTTGAGGGGAACCGGTCTCCGTTCGAAGGAATCGACCTTCGGACAAGACCCCGGCTTTCAGGAAAGCGACGACCAGCCGGTTCAGCTTCGGGTCCGTGACCCTGCGCCGAATCCGGTTCATCAAGCCGTGATGGCCGATGTGGTCGAAACACCCCCGAATGTCGCCTTCGATGGCAGCTTGGAACATGCAGGACCGATCCGCTCTCGGTAGGTTCGGGGGCTTGGGCATGAGGAGCAACCGAAGATGCTCCAACGCTGCATGAGCCCCACGTCCTGGCCGGAAACCGTACGAGTTCGGATAGAAATCCGCCTCGAAGATCGGCTCCATGATGTTCTTCATCGCCGCCTGCACGACTCGATCGGCCACGGTCGGAATCCCCAGGGGGCGATACTTCCCTGGTTTGCCGGGTTTCGGGATCATGACTCGCCGAACCGGACTGGGGCGGAAGCTGCGCGAGCGCAGCTGCGTTCTCAACCCGGTCACAAAGCCATCAACATTCCCACCAGCAAGGATCTTGCCGACCGTCACCTTGTCCACGCCCGGCGTACGCCGACCGCGGTTGCGAGCTACGCGTGCCAGAGCACACCGCAAGTTGCGAGGGTCTGTAATCAACCCCCACAGCTTCCGGAAAACGTAACTCGGCTCTTCCCAACTTCGCAGGTGTAGTTTCCTCTGCTCGCTCCGGAGCCACTGCCGATCGGCAGTCGATGCCACATACATGGCTTTCACCGGCGTCATTGGATCTACACGCATCTACTGCCCCCCTTCGCCATGTACGCGGCTTTCCCGCGCTCCGACTACTACGAGGGCTCCGTCCTCCGCTCGGAACATCACCGGGCTTGGCGGCTTGCCTGGCATCGCTAACCAGGCGTCCGAGTCGAAGTTCCCTTGTTCGTTGAATCGACCCGTGGCACGGTAGGTGGTCTGCTGTATCCCTGGTCGCACAGACGATTCTCCCCTTTCGGGATTGGGAAATCGCGTACCCAAAGTGGGTACACCCAGTCGGCATGATTCGCACCAACCAGGCTCGGGCAACAATCCCCTCCGCGGACGGAGGGTTATGCTTCCTGACAGAGACGTCCGACACAGACTTCAGATAGTTGGGCAATCACCCATCCGTTCTTCACCGTAGTACCTGTGGTAGCCCGTCACGGACGAATCCGCACGAGCACTTAAGACCGCTCGGCTGTTGCAGGCCGCCGTTCCAACCTTGGCGACGTTCGCGGTCCCCTTCTGCGTCCGGCCCGACCCGGACAAGGAGAGCTCCTTTCTGACTCTCGGTCGATTCATCGTTTTCAACAAGGCACACATGTCACGTCCCATACCCAATAGAGACGGAGGAGAACCGTTCAATCTTCGCGGCGCGCTGTACTGCTGGCCTCGTGAGGCTGTCTGCTCTCAGTTGGGTCGGAAGTCGATCTGGGCCACGTTGCGCCAAGGGATGTGCTTCGCTGGTCCCTGATCCGACTCGAAGATCAGGATGCCGCTGTTGCCATTGTCGACGTCTACGACACCGTCGAGATGGAGCGAAGTTCCGGACACGAGGGTGATTCGGCTGCTGTCGTCGAGCGGTTCGATGCGTGAGATGAGGCTAAAAGGGATGTGGTATTCCACCCCTTCCCCTTCGCCATTGAGGATCTCTGCCGTCGAGCTCTCGTCGAGGTCGTAGACCATGCGGCCTTGGAGGTTCTGACCGTCTCGGGTAGCGATCCGAGCATGAAGCGGCCGCGTGGGGGCATAGCTGTCATAGGTCGGGCCGCTGTTGGGTGGTGGCGAAAAGTCCAAGCGTTCGAAGGCATCCCACGACACCAGGACCCGGCCGAGATCGTTGGTTTCCACAAAGATTCCGCTGTTTCGGTGGTCGACATCCTTGGTGCCGTCGAGCACCAAGGTTCGGCCATCGTTGAACGTGACGCGCGCGCTCGAGCGCGTACGACGTTCGATGGTGGCAAGCTGTCCCATTGGAATCTCGTGATCGCCATCAGCGCTTTCACCGTCGAGCACATCCGTTGCCAGGCACTCGTCGAGATCCCATTGAATGAAGCCGGTAAAGGTGCCGGCTTCCGAGATCAAGGTACCGAACAAGCGCGTTGTTGGCGCCTTGATCTCGGACCCGGCTGGAAGAGGTAGGAACACGATCCGCTCGATCCGGTCCCAATTGATCTCGATCGCCCCGAGGGTGGGGTCGAGAACGCGGATTTTGGCACCGATGTCGTTCGACCCGCCGTCCAGGACGAGGTCCTCGCCGCCCTTGAGGCGTACTGTGACGTCTTGGTTGTCGATGTCCAGGCGTTCGATATCCCCAAATCGCAGTGCTGTCAGATGCTGGACGTTGCTGTCATCCCAGCGTAGGCCAATCGTGATGCCGAACAGTTTGAGGGGCTCGCGTCGTCGTCCTTGCCGCCCGGTTTCACGCGTGCTATATGCGGCATCGGACCAATGGCCGGTGTCGTGGGTTCCATTGAAGTGATCGCCCCAGAAGGCTTCTTCGTTTCCCCAACGCAGTAGACCCTCGTACGTGGCAACAGACGTGGTCACGCGGCCATAGATGAAGCCTCCGGCGTCGTCTACGGCCGTCGTGGTTGCCGTCTGGGCAATCAATGGGGCCGACCAGAAGATCGCGAGCACCACGAGCGGCGCGTGGATCGCGCGTGTCAGTCTTGCGTGTGTGCTCATGGCATAGGTCCGGGGAACCTCTAGGAGTCGAAATCGATTCGTTCGATGTCGTCCCATCGAATATAGGTGCTGCGATCGTTTTGGCCGAGGACCAAGACGCCTGCATGGCCATCACCAACGTCGGCACTGTCCTCCAACTCCAATGTCTCGCCGCCTGTGAGGGTCACTTTTGCACGGTCATCGCCGATCGGCGTGATGGCGGCGATCAACCCGAACGGGATGTTGTGCTCGACGTCTCGATCGTCGCCGTTCAGCATTTCCCAGGTCTCGTGTTCGTCCAGGTCGTACACCAGTCGACCCGAATGCGAGCCGTTTCGCGTTTTTACGGTTCCCCGTATCGGGGCTGAGGGTTCGAAGTCGTCGTAGCCGAGGCCACTGGCGCCAGCGTCGGCAAACTCCACGCTCTCGAAACTATCCCATCCGATCTCGACCCGGCCATAGCGCGGATCTTCGACCAGAATTCCCCGGTTCGAGTGGTCGACGTCGTTGGTGCCGTCGAGCACCAGCTCGCGACCGTCTTTCAGCGTAACGCGCGAGCTCGACCGCGAACGGCGTGCGATGGAACGAATGTTTCCCATCGGGATCGACATGTCGCCATCCCGTGTTTCACCGTCTAGCTCGTCGGTCGACAAACACTCTTCGGCGTCCCACTGTACGTAGCCGCGGAAGTCACCAACATCGGTACGGACGATTCCGCGTAGCCGATGGACATCAACCGTGAGATCAATGGGGGTCGGGAGAAACGCGATACGATCGATCCGATCCCAGTCGAGAACAACTCGGCCACGCCCTTGGTCCCAAATAACGATGTCTGCCTCGATATCGTTGGAGCCGCCGTCAAAATCGAGACTCGAGCCGCCTTTGAGAAAAAGCGTCACACGATCTCCGCTCTTGGGTTCGATCGCGACCAGGTCACCGAAGCGGACCATGGAGGACCGGCTCTCACCCCAGTCACGCCACCGGCTGCCGATCGTAATGCCGAGGATACGGAGGGGCTCCCGGGTGCTTCGCTCGCGACGAGGTACTTCGTCGAGGTAGGGCAGCTCGTCTTTGGTGCCATTGAAGAAGTCGCCCCAGAACGCCTCCTCGTCGTCCCAGCGGATGCGACCTTCGTAGGTCTCGTCGCGGGTGGTGATCTTGCCGTAGATGAAGCCTTGGGTGTCGGCGCTGGACGGGGCGGCCATGGTGGCCACCGCAAGGGCCGCAAGCACCCCGTAGGCATGGAATGGACGGATTGAACTCGATCGCGGCATGGTTTCTCCTATCGCAAAACGTCTGGGACGTGAGTCAGTTGAGGCGGGTCATTGAATCGAGTTGGCGGAGCCTCGGCTTTCGCGCCGCTCCTCGCGGGTTTCAGTGCGCTGCGCGGTGTCGCCGGCCGTGCCTTCGGACAACCGCGTCCGATCCGCTACAGTCGACATGACCTCGAGCATCTTGTGGTGGTAGCGGCGGTCCGCACGCAAAACTTCAGTGGTCAGAGCAACGAATCGCTGGTCCGTCATCTGACCGCGATCTTCTTCGAGTTGCAGCTCAACCAATGCCGGGGCGCCTGGGCCCGAAGGATTGAGTGTTTGCATCAACCAAAGGCTGCAGGCGAGCAAAGTCATGGCCGCCAGGCTGGAAAGCCAGATACGGGAAGGGCGGGCCTCTTGCTTGCTGGTCGCCGAGGTCACGCGTGACCACATGGTTTCGCTGACCGGTTCGTCCTGCCCGTCGCTCTCGAGCGTTGCCATCCATCCATCGAGGTCGCGCGCCCGCCGGTAGAAATGGCGGCAGTTGGCACAAGCGGCCAGGTGGTCCACGGCCTCGAGACGCTCCAGATGGGAGAGCTCGTTGTCGAGCAAGGCGGAAAGCGCAGACGATGCGGTTTCGCATGGGAAGGATTGTGGGGTCATGGCGATCTCCAGTCCGCGTGGGGAAGGACGTCGCCGAGTGCGCCGATGATCCGTTGGCGTGCGCGGTAGACGTCGATCTTGATTTTGCTTTGACTCCAGCCCGTGCGGCGCGCAATGTCGCTGTAGGGCAGTTGCTGCCGAATCGCCAGCTCGAAGGCGAGGCGATGGTCGTCACTCAGGTCTCCCAGCACCCTTTCCAGCTGGGACAGAAACGAGGTTAGGGCGGCCCGTTGTTCGGGCGAAGCACCTGGGTCGGTGGCTCGCTCGAGGGCGGTGTCCCCCTGGTCACTGCGGGTCGTATCCATGGCGACGACCAATCGTGGGCGTCGCAACCGGTTGATCAGCAGATTGCGTGCGGTGCTGAGGAGGTAGGCGCGCAGGTTGCCATCGCGCCGAAACGAATTGGCCCGGATCGCGCGCACAAACGTCTCTTGGAGCAAGTCCTCGGCTTCTTCGCCGCCAGGCATGCGTCGCCGTAGAAAGCCCAAAACCGTCGGGCCATGGGCCTCGAAAGCGGATTGCCAAAAGCGGTCGTCGTATTGCATTTGTGGGATCACAATGTCGCTCCGTTGCCTTACACTGGTCATGACACGTGACCGAGGCTTTGGTTGCAGACGAACGGCCGCGGGTTTTGACGCTGACGGGACGATGTAGAATCTCAGCCATGTCTACGTGTGAACGAAGCGAAAGATCCCGACGCTGGCCGGTTATCGCCTTGGTAACCGTGATCTTTGGTATTCACGTCGGCCGGGGTTCCGGCCCGGTTGTCGCCGATTGGCTGGTTACGACCCATGGGGACCGGGTGGAGACCCGTGGTCCGTGGTCCGTGCGGGGGCGAACGGTGGTCTTCACGGCCATAAGCGGCACCCTGGCGTCGATGCGTTTGGACGAGGTCGACCTCGGTGCCAGTGAGGCCGCGACGACCGCAGCGGCCAAGGCCGTAGCCGAGCCGACGGATCCGGTCACCGCGCCGCCACCGCTGCCACCGCCACCCGTTCTCGTTTTGACCGATGCTGATATTGGGCCGGGCAGCGGCAACGCGATCGGGGTCGAGGCACTGATCGAGCAGCTTCGGACGGCGCACCAGAACCAGAGCCTAGACGACGCCATGAGACTGGTTCATTGGTCGGGGATCTCGAGCGAAGTACGCGCGGCGATTGGCGAGACCTTCGCGTTCATGTTCGCGCGGCCGCTGCGATCGGTCGATTTGGTACCGGTCGCCCCGGACGAGACCGGGGCGCAGGAGAAAGACGGCGTGACCTATCGACCCAACCTTACGGTAACCGGCAAGCTCGTGTTCGACCTCGGGTTGATCGAAGAAGACGAAGATGCCGACCGGGCCGAAGTGACGTTCTTGGTCGGCGAGGTGCTGGGCACCTCGCGCATCGTTGCACCCACGTCGAGGTAGACTGGCTGCATCCACCCCGATTTCGGACGCCCAGCGGGCTTCCTTCCGCATTGCGGGTCTGGTTGGCTGACGCTTCCAAAACGACTCTGTGGAGAACGCACCCTCATGCACAAGCACGTACTGACCATTCTTTGTTTCCTCCTGGTTACCGGCCCCGCCTTGGCTGGCAAGCTCCATAGCGTCGAGATGGCCGATACCCAGGCCGTCGGTGAGCACAGCCTGGTGCTCAATGGCATGGCGCTGCGCAAGGTGGCGTTCATCAAGGTCTACGTCGCGGGGCTCTACCTGCCCGAGAAGGCGACCGACGGCGCGGCGGTCTTGGCTGGCGACACCCCGCGGCATTTGGTGATGCACTGGCTGCGTGGGGGTGGCAAGGACAAGATCTGTGACGCTTGGTACGAAGGTCTCGAGGCCAACACCCCAGGTGCCTCGTCCGACCTCAAGGCGCAATTCGACACCCTTTGCGAATGGATGGCCGACGCCGAGAAGAAAGACCAATTCGTCTTCACCTACATCCCTGGCACCGGCACCGAAGTCTCCGTCAAAGGTCAGAGCAAGGGCACCCTCGAGGGGAAGGCCTTTGCCGACGCGCTCTTCGCCTCGTGGATCGGCGCCAAGCCGGGGCCTGGTGAGGGTTTCAAGAAAGCGCTGCTGGGCGGCTAGCGCTAGCCCAACTAGCCCGGCTAGCAGGGCGTCACGCGCGGTCGATTGGAAACGCCATCACCTCGTCGATCGACTGTGCGCCGGTCGCGATCATCAGCAAACGATCGATGCCGAGAGCAACACCGGCACAGGGTGGCAGACCGGCTTCCAGCGCTACGAGGAGGCGTTCGTCTAGCGCAACGGCGGCGAGACCTGTGGCGCGACGTCGCTCGAGGTCGGCCTCGAATCGACATCGCTGCTCACGGGCGTCGCACAACTCGTGGAAGCCGTTGGCCAGCTCGGTGCCTTCGATGTAGACCTCAAATCGCTCGGCCACCGGTGGGTCATCGTTCGTGACGCGGGCGAGGGCGGCTTGCGACGCGGGATAGTCCAGTACGAAAGTGGGGCGCAGTTGGTCGCCCTCGCTCCGGCCGAGGTGAGGCTCGATCACGTGGCAGCCGAGCAAGTGCAGCCAGGTGTCGCGATCCGCGTCGTCGAGCCCGACGGCCTCGATTCCGGCTTTCGCGGCGCAAGTGGCAAGTGCCTCGGCGTCGGCGTGGTGCGCATCGACGTCGAGGTGCTCTTGGAAGAGGCCCGCGTAGGTGCGTCGTTCTGCGGGGGCGGTGCCAAGCGTCGCGGCGAGCAGCGCGTCCATCTCATCCATCAAGGCATGGTGGTCGAATCCAGGTCGATACCACTCGAGCATGGTGAACTCAGGGTTGTGCATCCGGCCCGACTCGTCGTCACGAAACGCCTTGCCGATCTGAAAAATCGGACCGCTTCCCGCGGCCAACAGCCGCTTCATCGCGTACTCGGGTGATGTTTGGAGATACCGAGTCGCCGGGCCTCCGGGCAGTGTCACTCGGGTGCTGAGACCGTGCAGGTGCAGGTCGGTAACGCCCGCTGTGGCCAGCGCCGGGGTCTCGACTTCCAGCACACCGCGAGCATCGAAGAAACGGCGGATCGTCGCGAGCATCGCGGCCCGAACTCGCAGCGTGTCGAGGGATGCGGTCGGTCGCCAGTCCACTACGCGCGCCGAGGCCACTATGCGCGCGAGACGTACTCGCCGGTGCGGGTATCAATCTTGAGGGTGTCGCCTTCGTTGATGAAGAGCGGCACGCGCACGACGGCGCCGGTCTGGAGTGTGGCGGGTTTGTTGCCGCCCGAGGAGGTATCGCCGCGCAAACCAGGATCCGTCTGGGTGACCTCTAGGGTGACGAAGTTGGGCGGTGTGATCGAGATCGGGTTGTTGTTCCACAGTGTGACGTCACATTTATCCTCTTCTTTCAACCACTTCGCGACATCGCCCACAGCATTCTTGTCGGCCTCATGCTGTTCGTAGGTGTCGGGGACCATGAAGTGATAGTGGTTGCCGTCGTTGTAGAGGTACTGCATGGTCGTTTCGACGACATCGGCAGCCTCGATCGACTCGCCCGACTTGAAGGTCTTCTCGAGCACCCTGCCGGTATTGAGATTGCGCAGCTTGACGCGGTTGAACGCCTGGCCCTTGCCGGGCTTGACCACCTCATTGTTGATGATCGAGCAAGGGTCGTTGTCGAGCATGACTTTGAGACCGTTCTTGAACTGGTTGGTGCTATAGGAAGCCATGATGTCCTCGCAGCGATCGCGCGCGATCTGCTTGGTTCTTGTTCGAGTTGTAGCTGCCGAGCACGGCAACGGGGCGCTGATTCTAGCGCGAAGCGAGGTTGCGGGCCACCACCCTATCTCGATGTCTAGGACGAGGCGAACTTGCCGGGGCTTCTGTTGCCAAGGGCCCAGCGACCTCCGAATCAGAGTTCAGCGACCGCACCCACGTTAGACGTGGATGGGCGTAACGCGGCCATTGATCGTGCGGAAGACGATCGGCCGGCCGCATTTGTTGCAGGTATACATGGCGGCTCCATGAGCGGTCCTTTGACAGGCCACCGGAATGCAAATACACTGTCAGGGTAAGGCTCTGGCGGTGTTTTGCACTTCCAGCCCCCGTTAGCTCACCCAATGTGGGTAGCCCGTCTCAAGGCGTGAGGGGAAGTAGGCCGTGGGGTTGCAGCCCTACGGCCTCTTGCTTATTGCGCTAGATTCTTTCTCCTTCGCCAAGCGTCGAGCGAAGCGACTCCAGCCGTTTCTTGGTAGGCACTTACGTCAATACCCGAGATCTTCTGGAACAGGGATGGAGACCAGCCAAGCTCATTTGCGATGTCAAGCGGCGATTCCCCAAGGTATGCCTCCAACCGAGCAATTGCTCCAGTAAGGAGTTCAGGAATTTCCGCAGCAGGCTCGTTTGGTTCCGGTATTTTGCCGTGGAGCCACCCCTTGGCGCTCATGTATTTGTACGAACGGCGGTACTCCGAGGGGCCGATCAGATCAAGGTCAAAGGC
The DNA here is from genome assembly GCA_965250305.1 of Candidatus Multivoradales bacterium. GTDB lineage: Bacteria > Acidobacteriota > Thermoanaerobaculia > Multivoradales > J023 > J023. The sequence goes on from CBDFNS010000023.1 coordinate 188,500, forward strand.
TCGGCGGATGATCGCCGGAGCACTGACTTTCCAAGATCGCTTGAGTTCGAAGATTGCAGCCCAGCTCGGCTTCCTCATGGCGATTCTGTAGTCTTCGGAGAATGGCTGCCGCGGCAGAAGAAATGCACTCGCGAATCGGTTCGCCTGACCTTCCGTTTCCTTGTCGCCCGTGTTCTGGCCGGTGTGAATCACCAGGTGGCCAAGCTCATGAGCCGCGTCGAACCTCGATCGAGAAGCGCTCCCCTTGAAGCTGTTCAGGACAACTACACTCGTTCTTCCTGCCCGCGAGAAGGCGTCGATCTTCTTGGTGTCCTCCGCCAGCTTGCTGACTACGACACCGCCATTCTCAAGCACGCGGATCGTGTTTGAGATTGGGCCACTACCTAGCCCCCAGTGTTCTCGAGAGGCCTTGGCCGCTTTCTCGATCTCCTCGTAGGAGCACGCCTGGATCGCTGGTACCGAATCCTCGGGAAAATCAATCTTCCGCTTCAGCGTTTCGACCAGCATCCCAAGCAATGAGCCTGTGGCAAACACCTTGCTCTTGAGCTTTTTCGGCGTAGTGCTTCGGTGCCGCAGGTGGTACCCACGCCCAGAGTCATCGTGTTCAACACGCCTCGGATCACGAAAGAACGACACCTCGACCTCTAAAGTCTCAGCTAAGGCACTAGCCAGGAGCCCCGAGGCTTCACGGTTCCCCCGCTCGATTTGGGACAGGGTTGGCGCAGAGATGGCAACCTTCTCTCCCAGCATCTTGAGACTCATTCCGCTTGCCATCCGAGCCAACCTAATTCGCTGCCCTACTGAGCTAGCTTCCATCTCCATGATCCCCTTGATTGTTCCGCGTGCCCTGGACAGGGAATTGCAGCGGATGGGGAAGCTCGACAGCCTCCCTCCGGGGACGGATGGGGGCGACGGCTTCAACCTCGTCTAGCGGGATCGGCCACGCGTTGTGCGGCCGGCCTTCCTCGTCAAACTGCACGACCGTAACAGATTCGGCACGGCCAAGTGCGTCCGTCTCAACCGCTAGCCGAAACGACATCTCAAGGTCCGGGTCCTGAGCGAGGTCAAGGCACAATTGCTGCGCCCTGAGCTCCGGGAACCTTCGATTCAGGGTCCGGTTCGTCGAATCGGCAGGACCACCTTTGTAGAACCGGAAGGGAACGCCAGCGACGCTAAAGACAAATTTGAGCCCCGCATCCTCGATGATGGAGAGCCACCCTTCGTACGGCTCTTCGGCAACGGCAGTGGCTATCGCGAAACAGACTCGGGAATAGGCTCGACAACCAAGGCTCCATGAATTGTCGCCACGGCTTGATTCATGAAGAGAAGATGCTTCGAGGCGAGCCTGGACAATCAGATTGCCGACGAGTCTCAATCGCTCCGACGTAAGCCCAGGATGGATTTCCCATGGTTCTCTTGGTTGCATGCGCGTCATCTTAATCATTTGTCTCGGATTTTGCAATAGTTCTGTTTCGTCAATCTGTTTTGGTTTTCCGGAAACGTGATTGTTTCGTCATGTGAGACTCGTTTAGAGTTCAATGTCTCTCTCTCGCCGCAGTAATCACGTGGGCGCCGACAGTATCCATAGGCGCGTGCGCACGCGCCGTGGGCCACCGTAGCGCGTTGATGGCTTGTCCGTGGCTTGTCCGTGGCCGGGCGACGCGCTACGGTGGCTTCATGGCGACGTCCGTGACTCGATCGGTTCCACTGTGGCAACGAAGCTACCAACAGGCCGTTTCGAGCGTTGGTGAGCTGCTCGATTTGTTGGAGCTCGCGCCGGCCGATGTCGATGCCAGTGTCGCTGCGCAGCGGGATTTTCCACTCCGTGTTCCGCGTGTTTTTGTTGCCCGCATGCGTCCCGGGGATGCTCGAGATCCCCTGCTGCTCCAAGTGTTGCCCGCGACCGCGGAGATGCGGTCGCGAACGGGGTTTGATCACGACCCTTTGCAAGAAGCGAATGTGTCGCCCACCCCCGGCCTCTTGCGCAAATTTCACGACCGGGCGTTGCTGATCACCACTGGCGCTTGTGCTGTTCATTGTCGGTACTGTTTTCGGCGTCATTTCCCCTACGCCGAGCATGGTTCGTGGGGCTCGGCTTGGGAGGGTGCGTTGGCGTCGCTACGGGCCGATCCAGCGATCACGGAGGTCATTCTCAGCGGCGGCGATCCACTGAGTATGCGCGATGATCGCCTGGCCTCGCTCGCCGATGCCTTGGCAGCGATTCCCCATCTCGAGCGGTTGCGGGTCCACACCCGATTGCCGGTCGTACTGCCCGAACGGGTTGACGATGGCTTGCTGGCGTGGCTTGCTGGGAGCCGGCTTGCACCGGTGGTCGTGATTCACGCCAACCACGCTCAGGAGATCGGGAGCGAGGTCCGCCAAGCCTTGGCGCGACTGGGGGCCGCTGGCGTCACCTTGCTCAACCAGTCTGTGATGCTGCGGGGTGTCAATGACAACGCCGAGGCCCTGATCGCGCTCAGCGAAGCGCTGTTTGCCGCCGGCGTGATGCCCTACTATCTTCACCAGCTCGATCCCGTTGCGGGAGCGGGTCACTTTCAGGTCGGTGAATCCGAGGCTCGTGCGATGGTCGCGGAAATGATGCGGCGCCTTCCCGGTTACCTGGTGCCACGCCTGGTGCGCGAGATCCCCGGGGCACCGGCGAAGGTGCCGGTGCCCGTGGATCCACGTTAGCGTGCTACTTACATGAGTCAGGGCCTCAGTCGAGGCTGCGGGCCAGCTTTTCGATGAAGTCCGGGTCCATACCCGCCGCCCGCCGACTCGGTTCGTGGAACGACTCGCCGCGGGCCTTGGTTGGGCGCAAGGGCCACGAAAGTGCCTCACGGTACGCATCCCATGCGCTTTGCTCAGGATGCTTGAGACGTTCCAGCCACTGCCAACCAAAGGCCACATGCCGGATCTCGTCACGATGGACTTGCTCGATAACGAGTGCGGATTTTTCGTCACCGGCTTGGTGGGCAACCTCGGCGGTAACCACCGTGTGATCGAGGTTGGCGTTCTCGAACGTCAGCGACATGGCGCAAATGAATCGCAGAGGCGAATGGAGGTCGCCAACTTTGTTCCAAAAGTAGCCACTGACGGGGAAATCGCCGAACCGAGCGCCGAGCGCCTCAACGCGGGCCATGTACATGCGGGTGTGTCGCTGTTCGTCGCGCAAGACTCGCAACAATCCCTGCCGGAATCGTGCTGGCGCGTCGGGAAAAGCAAGCAGAGCCCAGGCGAACAGCTCCACGGCTTGCAACTCATGGTTGGCCAGGGCGTGGAGGATGCGCACGCGTTGTTTGGGGTCGCTGAAGCCGGCCAGCCGGGGAACCTTGACCTCACGCCCTGGCCGCATGCCTAACGACGGTGGCCGGCCGGGTCGAAGCTCGGGCGCGGCCGGGCCGCGGGCCTCGTCGCTCAGATCCGGCGGCGGAGGTCGGAGCTTGGTGCTCAGGTCGGGGGTGCCCAATACGTTGCGGGCGAAATCATTGAGTTCCATGAAGGCCCTTTCAGGGCTGAATGTTGGCGCGCTCGGGTACGCTACACCATGCCCCGCTTGATTGTCGCAAACCTCGACGCCGAGTCTGAATTCGTGACGCTGACCGCCAAGCGCACCCGAATCGCCTTGAGTCGTGCGGCGCGCGCGGTTGCGGCGGAGGTCGGGACCTTGCTCCGTGCCTTTGCCCGCAAGGGCGACACCCTAAGCCTGCCAGCGCCGATCGAGCCGAGTCGTCTCGCTGCCGTCGAAGGCTTGCCGCGGCCGCCGGGTTTGGTCTCGATGCCAACGTCATCACCCGCATCGGTGCTGGCGTGGGCAGAGACCCCAAACATCGAACGGCTGCGTGGTGGGTGTGTCGGTGATGGGCCGCTCGGCGTCGAACGTGGGCTTCATGAAGCGTTGTGGCAGCTTCCCGTGCCGAGCCCCGCGGTGGCCGCGACGTGCAATGACCGTAGGTTGGCGCTGGAACTTGCTCGTACCCTCGGCACGGCGTCGTCGACAGCAAGAGTCGTGAGGTCATTCGATCAGGTGGTTGAGGCTTCGGAGGAGGTTCCGGGGCCATGGGTGGTCAAGGCACGGTTCGCCGCGGCAGGCCGCTGGCGGTACATCCACCGCGGTGGGTCCCTACCGCGGGCACGAATTGCCGGGTTGCTTGCCCGCCATGGTCCGTTGGTCTTCGAGTCCTGGGTTGAGCGAACCGACGACTTCGGCGTCAGCGCGTTGCTCGACATCCAAGGAAAGGCGCGGATCGTGAGCTTCCACCGCCAGATGGTTGACCGCGATGGACGTTTCCGAGGTCTCGAGACCGCGGCAACGTTCACTTGCACCTTCGATCTTGCGGTGGGTGAACAAAAACAAGTCATGACCACGGTGAAAGCCGTTGGTGTCGCGCTTCACGAGCGCGGCTACGTGGGTCCCTTCGGGATCGACGCTTGGCGCTACCGCACCGCTTCGGGTGATTCGAGCTTCCAATCACTCGGCGAGATCAACGCACGCATGACCGTTGGCTTGGTTGCGCGGGTGCTGATCGACCGCGTTCGGGCAATCCAGGGTTGGCGCGGCGCCGAGCGGATCGTGTTGCGCTTTGGACGGCGCGTGCCTGAGGGCGCGTTGGCCCTGCTACATCCGGTCGGTCACCCAAAAGGCGGTGGTGCGATCTGGCTGGAGGTTTCGTGAGAGCTGGACCAAAGAAGAATCGCATGTGGAAGTCAGACCAAGGAGAACGAGCAGTGACCTCCGCCCGTCGGCACGGGCCGGGAGCTACGCGAGGCCCGGATGGTCCTGCTTGGGGAACGTCTGAATTCTGACACACGCTTGGACTCGATCACACGAACCTCAATCTTGGCGGCACCCGTTCGAGCGCAACAAATGCGGTGCGGACCACCGTCGTCGGTTTCGGCTCCGATGGGCCTACGCCAACATGCATAGGATCCCGACTCCGTCTGCGACGGCAAGGTCAATGAGGCCCGATCACGATTCTTCCACTAAGCGCGAGGCTCGCACCAGCAGATGTATTCCGCCAAGCTATTCACCGATATGATCCGATCGGCGGTTTTAGCCGTGTGACGCTGCCCTACGCACATATACGAAATCAGCAGAGAGTTCCCGCCGAGTGGCCATGGCAGGATCTCTCTCCGAGTCACATCTTTCGATTGGCTTCACGTTTCTCGGTACGGGAGTTATGCTCGAATCTTGTGTATGAGGAGCAAATCAGGTGGCGTATCCTGAATCGGATCTCCAAGTTCGATTCACCCTCAACAACGAGGAGATACGCCATGACCGAGAATACAATAGTCCCGATTCGACAGCCGGAAGCCCCCCGAGATGCTCTGACGGCGGTGCTTCGGGTTGGTGCCCGCCAGCTACTTGCCGAAGCGATCGAGTCTGAGGTCGGCTCGTTCCTCGCCGAGTACCGCCAGGAACGCGACGAGATTGGTCGCCAGCGCCTCGTACGCAACGGCTATCTGCCGGAGCGTGAGATCCAAACAGGCCTTGGTGGGGTGCCGGTAAGAGTGCCTCGTGTCCGCGATCGGGTGGCAACGAAGGGCGATGGTTTGCAGTTCCGCTCGAAGCTCGTGCCACCCTACCTTCGTCGCGCCAAGAGCGTGGAGGAGCTTCTGCCGTGGCTGTACCTTCGAGGGCTCTCCACGGGCGACTTCTCTGAAGCCCTTGGTGCTCTTCTGGGTCCGGATGCTCCCGGCCTGTCAGCGCCGACGGTCAGCCGACTGAAGAAGGTTTGGACGAAGGACTACGAAGGTTGGCGGGTTCGCAATTTCACGGACAAGCGGTACGTGTACGTGTGGGCTGACGCCATCCATTGCAAGGTGCGCCTCGACGACGCCAAGCTGTGCTTGCTGGTGCTGATCGGAGCTACAGACGACGGCAAGAAGGAGCTGATCGCCGTCGAGGATGGGTATCGTGAGAGCGCGGCTTCGTGGACGGAAATGCTGCGCGGCCTCGAAGCCCGTGGTCTCTCCATCGAGCCTGAACTGGCGGTCGGTGACGGAGCGCTCGGTTTCTGGAAGGCGCTTGCTCAGGTCTGGGGCAACACGAAGAAACAGCGTTGTTGGGTACACAAGACGGGAAACGTCCTGAACTACCTGCCGAAATCGGTGCAGCCAAAGGCCAAGCAAGCGCTTCATGAAATCTGGATGGCCGAGGAAGCCTTCGACGCCTTCGTGACCATCTACGAGGCCAAGTATCCGAAGGCGACCGCTTGCCTGGAAAAGGACCGAATCGAGCTGCTCGCCTTCTACGACTTCCCGGCCGAACACTGGGCTCACCTGCGAACGACAAATCCAATCGAATCGACCTTCGCAACAGTCAGGCTGAGGACCGCCAAGACTCGTGGTTGCCTCTCTCGGCAAACGATGCTGACCATGGTCTTCAAGCTCTGCCAGGCTGCCGAGAAACGATGGCGAAGACTACATGGTTACAAGCTGCTCGCTGACGTCATCAGAGGCGTCAAGTTTGTCGATGGAATCCGAGAAGACAGGATCGCCGCCTGATACTCCGTACACAACAATTGACCATAGCTCTCGGTACGGTCGCTTAAGCCGCTCGGCCTCCGGGGCCTTGACTCGTCATTGGCATGGCGGTATGTTCCCCGGAGTACACTCTTGCCTGGCAGCGCAGCTCAATGACCACGGTGGCGTAAGACCGTTAAGGGTGCCTATCGGGCTTCGTAGAAGTTTGTAGAATAGAACGTAAAGTTCACCAAGCCCAACGTTCGCATTCACCTGTATGGCCGAGTAGAAGTACCTCGAAGTATGCAGAACTCAGACAACGATCAGTCGGGGGTCATTCTCGATGTCGGCACAAATGCAAGCGCCTCTGAAAGTTAGCCTCTCAAAGCCCGTAGGGACACTTGCTGCAGTTGGTGGTGGCTTGCTTATTGCGATCTCTCTTCTCGGTTTTTCATGCGCGTACTTTGTAGCTAGAGCCGTGCACCGGGCGCTACTTGAGGAAGGTGGCGAGCTGCAGGGGAGAGAATTTGGTGCAACCCTGCTACTTGGGCTAGGTGGGATCGCCTTGTTGGGATTCTTTGTTGTAGGCCTCGGGGAATGCATAGCAGGTGTCAGGAGACTATTACGTCCAGAACTCGAAGTGCCTGGCCCTGAACCGTTTCGCGACTATCAAGGGGAAGTGACCTCCGCTCTTGCCGAAGGAATACTAAAGGTGTACGGAAGTCTGTCTGGGCGGCTTCGACTACTGTTCGGCAAGAACATTGTCTCTCTTCCGCCTGTGTCCCACAAAATCGTTGCGCGAAATGGGAACTCCATCTTTCGGCGGGTCTTTACCATTCCGACTCTAGTCTTCGTTCTCGCGATAATGTATTTTCAAGGTGCGGGCCTCGCGCTTATGTTCCCCTTCGTGCTGCTGGTAGTTGCGGGATTCGTTCAAACAGCAGTCGAATACTGCTTCTCGAAGGCGCTGGTTGCAGAACGCCCGGCCGAGGCCAACGTGGACCACGCGTCCCGACACTACAAAGGGTTTGGGCACCCGACTCACCTGTTTTCACGGTTGCCGATATCCGCGAGCCAGCTCGCGCTTCCAGGGTATCCGAATAGAGTCTACAAGTGGGGTGAAACGGAAAAGCCCGGAGTGGTAAGGGACACTGGCGAGTTTTCAGCCACGCTCTTTATTGAGCGCCAGCCTCAGGTATTGGATACTGAAAGCTCTGCGGCCGGCAAATGGCTTGTTGCGACTGGCTGGGCCTGGAGGTTACTCTCTGCCGCTCTCTTGGTCTTCGTCTTCACGCCTGCGGGAGGCTGGGTCACAACGTCGGGCCCGGGTACCGTCCTCCTTGTTGCAGCAGTATCACGTCTATTCCATAAAGGAAGTGTTTACAAACGGCAGGGCGTTAGCCTGCTTGATTCGCTTCGCTTCAGTTCTATCGGGGCTCTCCTCAACGTCCAGGGAGAGATCTCCCGAGCTAATGTAAAGATTGGCGGAAATTCTGTCGATTCCGTTGGCTCTGAGACCTTAGCGACAAGGTCGAACTTCACGGTGCAGCTGTCGGCAGCCGAACTCCTAAGCGAAGCAGTTGCCGTAGATGAATCGCGGCATCTACTCCAGTTGCGGAGATCTGATGCGAGCGAGCAATGGACTAGTGAGATCCTAGAAGGAATCGAGGCGCTCAGAGAGGAACGAGTTAGGCTGGTCGGTATCGAAACGAGTTCGTCTGAGTTCGTAGAGATGGCGGAGGTGAATCGGCAGCTACTGGCTGAAAGGGCTGCTTTGCTGAGTACGCCTCGGGCACCGGTCGTAGTGAGATCAGAACCTCCTTCGAGTCCAAGACTGCCGGAAATCTCGGATTCAGGCAAGAACCAAGACGGTTTAGATGAGCCGGCTGCAGGCTTCAAGGATTGTCCCGATTGTGCGGAGCGCATTCGGGAAGGCGCGCGGAAGTGCCGATTTTGCGGGATTAGATTCGATGCTGCGGTGGCAGGCAGTCCGGCAAAGGGAGTAGATTGAGGTGCTCCGAGGCCGATCAATCGCCCGCGAGTGGCAAGGCGTAGCAAGCGGCCTGCCGGTGGTTGCGCACCAGGAGGTGGCGGCCGGCGAGGGCGGGGGTGTTCCATGTGCGCCCTTCGATGGCTTGGAACCGACCGAGCTCGTTGTACGTCTTGGGCGTGGCTTCCACCAACGCGACTTCGCCCTTTTCGCTCAGGATCACCAACAGATCGTCAACCAATAGAGTCTGGCCGTGGCCGTAGCGGCCACGTTTCCATGCCCGTTCGCCGGTCTCGACCGAGACACTGACCAGGATGCCGTCGTCGAGGCCATAGAGGTGGTCGTTGCGGTGGACGACTTGGGTGAACTTGGCCTTTAGATTGGCGTTGGCCCAACGCTGAATCGCCCGCAAGTCACCATCGGCCCCCGGCGCAATTTCGAACAGGGCGCTTCCCACGCCATAGCCGCTGGAAACGAAGAGTTGCGAGCCGGGCAGCACGACGGGCTGGGAGGTACGCTCGGTTGGCGGCCAGCTGGCCTGCCACAGCGCCCTGCCTTGCAGGTCATGGCCGCTCAACCCACCGCCGTGGAACACGACGATTTGGTCGATGCCCGCGAGCGTCGCGCGCAGGGGTGAGCTGTAGGCCGCGGCCAACTCGCCGCCCGACCACACCGGTTCACCGGTGGTCCGATCGTAGGCCGTGAGGCCACGGTTGCGGGCCTCACCACCTGCCAAGATCACGATGGTGTCGTCGACGATCAGCGGTGAGGCGCTGACGCCGTAGTCAGGCCGTCGCGCATCGGCGTCGGTGAGCACGTTGCGCGACCAGGAGACCTGGCCGGTCGCAAGGTCGAGACGGTTGAGGATGCCTGTTGCGCCGAGGCTGTAGACCGCGCCATCTGCGATGGTCGGCGTCGCGCGCGGGCCATCGCCGCCCAACACGTCTTCGTGACGAGCCTCGTCGCCGTGCGACCAGAGCGGCTCACCGGTCTCGAGATCGTAGGCGACAACGGTCTCCGCGCTACCGCGCTGCTCGTGGGTCACCGCGATGCCACCGACTACCGCGAAACCGGCGTTGCCAGCGCCAACATCGCGGCGCCACAGCAGCTGCGGTGGGTTGGCCTGCCAGTCGCGCGCCAGACGGATGCCATCCACGGTCGCGTTCCGGTTGGCGCCGAGGAACTGTGGAAAGTCACCTTCGCCCGGTCGTGACGATGCGGCGCGTGCTGCGTGGCCCGTACCAGCAACGGGCTCGAGGGCCTCATCCACTTCCGGCGACCACTTCCACGACAGCTTCGGCACGACATCGCCCGAGAAGCTGCGTATTTCGAGGGTCAACGCACCGAGGATTCCGAGACCCGCGAGCGTGCCCAGGACCAGGAGCTTGGTGATTCCCCGCAAGCGCGAGAGAAACAGGAACCAGATGAACAACAGGAGGGTGGATATGGCCGCAACGGACATCGTTGTCAGCACCCGTTCCTGGCGGCTGCTGGCGGGCATCCACGCCCAGATCCAAATCACGGTGGCACCGGTCAAAGCGCCGACCAGCAGGGCGGGCCACCAGCGAATAGCGCGATGCGATGTTTGTGTCACGGGTGGATGCGTCATTGGTTGGTGTTGGAGGGCGCCGAACACGCCAACGCGTATTGTAGTCGCCCGCGTCGAACATCGAACGGTGTTTTCGGTTACTGCTTCATGCTGGGAACCAGGCCAGCGTCGACCAGGCCTGCTCCAGCCACTGTGCAGCGAGCCGATGCCCGCTCGCGGTGCCCAATCGCGGCCATTTTGTCAGATTGTTGGCGCGGTGCCCGTCGTGTACGACAGACATGCGTACGAAAAAGTAGACGCTTGTCCGGGGGGTACTGCGACCGCGGTCAGCGACGTGGCCCGGCCTGATCGCACCGTGGGCGGGATTTGCTGCAACTGGCCCCACAGCCAGGAGGTGTGCAGGTTATGGCACCGGCTTTGCTGTTTATCGACGCGAGTCGTGAGATTGCATTTTGATCGAGGAGTCCGCTGAATGGCGCGCGTACATCGTCAAACCGTGAACGTTTTCTGGTTACTTGTCTTCGTGTTGACGGCCGACGTGGCGCAGTGCGCTGCCCCGCCCGCGCAACCGTCTACGAAGCTGTGGATCGAGACGATCGTCGTGGACGGGTTGACCTACGCATCTTCGGCGTTGATCGTGGCGGAGGCGCGCTTGGTCGGTGAACAGTCGTACTCGGAATCGGCCCTGCGGGATGCGGTTCACCGGGTGCGGCGGTTGCCGTTTGTGCGCGACGCTGAGTTCGAGCTTCGTCGAGGAAGCGCGCGTGGGCGCTACGAACTGGTGATCGCCGTGGACGAGACCAATCGGGTGTTCTTGGGTGAAGACGCTGTCGTTACCCGCGCCAACCCCGATCTTGCCCTTGGCGGAGGGCGCCCCAAAGCCCAATCGGTATCGAGCGCTCCGCAGGTCGGTGGGCGGCTCTTCCTCGGTCCTTACGACGTTGTGTTCGGTGCGATCGGCGGCGGAACCGGCGTGCGGGTTGGCTACCAACGCTACAATTTTCTGGGCCGCGGGGGTGTCTTCGGGGTCGCGGTACAACGGGCCGAGTGCTGCTCGAACCAGATCCATGACCTAGGACTCGACCCGACGTTCAGTGTCTGGCGGGACGAGGGGGAGACCCATCAACTGGATCTCAATGTCGGCGTACCGTTGCGCGGGAGCCAAAGTCTCGAGCTACGCTACTCTCATCGCCGAAGCGACAAGGGGACGCGCCGCGCTGGCTTGCTTGATGCTGAGGCACTGGAGCTGGGTCAGTACGCGCAATTCGCCTACAAGGACCTCCGGCGGCACCGGCTCGAGATCGCCTGGCGTCGCGATACCACCGATGACCCGATGTTCCCGCGGCAAGGCGCGGTCGTGCGGGCCGGTTTCGATGCATCGTTTTTCGCAGCGGACCAAAGGGCTGGGCTTGCGACGTTGGATGGTGTCGCCTTGATGACCGACGGCGTCCTGCCGACGACGCACACACGGCAAATTCGTTTGCTGCTTGCCGCCGAGAAAACGTGGAGCGCTGGCCGGCGCCATGCCGTGTCGTTCGGCGTGCACGGTGCCGCTGGACGCGCACAGCTGGAGAATCTACCCGTCGATGTCCAGCGAATCGACGGCGTGCCGATGCCGATCGTGGCGAGCGAGAATCCCGATGTCTGGGCAGCCGGTCTCAGTGCGCGCTACACCGTCAGTGTGTTTTCGGCGTCGCAGGCGCGTCGGTTTGGCGAGCTGTATTGGCAGAACCGTTTGAGTGTCGATTTCGAGGAAGCCGATGTCGCTTTTCCTTCAGCCCACGGTAGTCGGCTGGAAGTCATCAAGCTGGAAACATCGATCGCGTTGCGCAGCACGTGGGGGCTGTTTCGCCTGACTTTTCAACTGCTCGAACTCTCGTCGTAGATTATGACCGGAGGTTTGGTCATCGCGTGTGTCCTGGTGTCGGCGCTTGCCGCGGAAGCACCGCGTGGTGAGCCGGTTGTCGAGCAAGCCGAGGGCGCCACAACGGTGCAAATCTCGGCGTTGCCGCAGTCGGTTCTTGCTGACGAGGCGATCCGCAAGCAGTTGACCAGTGGCTTGACGACGAGCCTGGTGCTACGGGCACGCGCCGTGGGCGGAGGCACCGGCAGGATTGAAGGTGGTGCGCAAGTGACGATTCGGTTCGAGCCATGGGACGAGGTGTTTTTGGTGCGCGCAGTGGGAATCGATGGTCGAGGTGGTCGCGCGACATTCGAGTCATTCAGTGACCTCGAGGCCTGGTGGCGCGATCTCCATTTGACCGTGGTGGACGATCCTCGTTTACTACGATCCAGCGCGCGTCGCGTGCGGGTCGAGCTTGATGTCGTGCCGTTTTCTGAGCAAGAACAGCGGGACACTCAGCGTTGGTTCGCCGATGTCCTCGACGAAGCAGGCGCAGCCAGTGAGGTGGGCGAGTCCACCCGCCAAGGAAATGATGCGCTGCGCCAGGTGTTCCATCTTCTGATGGCCACCTCCATTCGGCGCCACCCGCTGGCGAGCTTCGAGTGGACTGTTCCACTTGTTCGACCACCATCGACACCGGAGATGCGGCCTTGAATCGCGGCGAACCGTGGCGGGTTTCGGTGTTGTTGGCCGTGATCGCCCTGGTTGCGGCCGGCGTCATGTTGGCGATTCTTCAGCAACGAGTCGCTGGCTCGCTGTTGGCGGTGGATGGGAGCCCACAGGTGATCGCGTTGCTCGAAGCCTCTCGCGACGATCAGCGAACGCTTGCAACCGGTGATCCGGTGGCCGCACTCCATCATCGCGAACGGTTTGGGGAGCTCGACACCTTGCTGCGACGGTTGCGCATCCTCGACCACAGTCGCAACGACATCATCAGGTGCTACCGGGTCATTCTGCTGGCCGTGTCCATGCTCGTGGTCGGGTTGGTAGTGGGCGCGACCGCGGTGCGGCAAAGCCGGCGAGGGCAACGACTCTCTCGCTTGCAGGCGGCTCTTGGTGACTTGGCGGCGGGACGCTCGGATCTCGACCTCGGTCCCAGCAAGCGCGACCTGATCGGTCGCATCGAAATGATGGTCGTACTGGCATCTCGGGTCATGGCGCGAGATCGTCGCCGACTCGAGGGGCTGCGCAATCTCTCGACCTGGCAAGAGGCCGCGCGTCGTCACGCCCACGAAATGCGGACGCCCCTAACCGGAGCACGCCTGGAGCTCGCTCGGCTGGAGGATCTGGCGGTCGTCCTCGAGCGGACTGCCCCCGAAGATCAGGCCGCGGCGCTGCGCCAAGCGGCCAAAAGCGCCCTGCAAGAGCTGGAACGGCTACGACGATTCACCCAAGCGTTTACCTCGTTTGCGCGGCTGCCCAAGGCCCAGCTCGTACCGCTGGATCTTCATGCGTTGTCCAACGAATTTGTCGCGATGTTTGCGGACGCGTGGCCCGGTGTGCGCCTGGTTCCGGCGGCCGCCATACCTCCGGTGCGGGTGCGCGCCGACCGCGATCTGATCCGCCAAGTCCTGGTCAATCTATGCGACAACGCGGCCCAAGCGATGGGCGAATCAGGCGGTGTGATTCGGCTTCTTTTTGTCGACCAAGAATCAACGAATCGAGTCGTAGGGGCGAGCGAACGCATGGTGGCAGGCCGCAATCTGCCGGCCAATACGGTTGCGCTCGACGTCGTCGACGATGGGCCCGGGATTGACCCGGCGCTTGCTGACCGGCTGTTCGAGCCCTACACCACCACCCGAAGTATTGGTGAAGGAATGGGGCTTGGCTTGGCGATCTCACGCAAGCTGATGCTCGATCAAGACGGAGATCTCGAAGTGCTCCCGGCCAACACGGTGGGTGCCACCTTTCGCCTTACCCTGCCCGACGACGACTCGTGCGGGACCGGAGACCCATCATGAGCAGCATCCTTATCGTCGAGGACGATCCCAAGATTCGCGCCAACTTGCAGTTTCAACTGCGTCAACAAGGTCTCGTGCCCAGTGTCATGGAGAATGCGGAGGCCGCGCTCGCCGCGCTGACCGACCGCGAGGTCGGTGGTCCCGACCTCCTGCTGCTCGATGTTCGCCTTCCCGGCATGAGCGGGGTCGATCTGGTCCGCGCGCTGGCCAAGGCCGAGCGTTTACCACCTACGATCATTGTCTCCGGCGAAGCCTCGATCACCGAGACGGTCGAAGCGGTCCAGCTCGGTGTTCACGACTTCATCGAGAAGCCGTTTACCCGTGAGCGGCTGATGCAATCGATCAAGAATGCCCTCGAACACACCGCGTTGCGTCGCGAGGTCGCGGAGCTGCGCGCCGAAGTCGCGGCCAGCAACGCCATCTTGGGGAATGCGCCTTCGGTCGAAGCACTTCGAGAGCAAATCGCGCGCGCTGCGCCGACCGACGGTCGGGTGTTGATTCGGGGTGAAAGTGGCACCGGCAAGGAGCTGGTCGCCAACGCCCTCCACGAGCAGAGCCCACGGCACAACAATCCGTTCATCAAGATCAACTGCGCCGCGATCCCCACACAACTGATCGAGAGCGAGCTTTTTGGTCACGCCAAGGGTGCCTTTACGGATGCCCGCGCGGCCAAGGCGGGGCTGTTCGAGGAGGCTGACGGCGGCACACTCTTTCTCGATGAAATCGGCGACATGGACATGCTCCTGCAAGCGCGTTTGCTGCGTGTGCTCGAAGACGGCTTGGTTCGGCGGGTGGGCGAGAGTCGTGACCGATCGGTCGATGTACGGGTGATCGCGGCCACCCATTGCGACCTCGAGGGCTCCGTGCGCTCGGGTGCCTTTCGCGAGGATCTCTATTTTCGTCTGGCCCATTTGCCGATATCCGTACCTGCGCTGCGCGATCGGGGCCGTGACATTCGGCGGCTGTTCGACCACTTCCTCGCGCGCTTCACCCAACGCCATCGTGCACGGGTGCGGCGGGTCGACGAAGACGTGTACACCTACTTGACGCGGTACCCCTGGCCCGGAAACGTGCGCGAGTTGCGGGCGTTGTGTGAGCGCTTGGTGGTGTTCGGCACCGATCCGCTGACCGTGGAGCAGCTCCCCTCGAGCTTCTTCGCCAACGGTGACGGCACGGAAGGGAGGAATGGCGAGACCGGGCTCGTGCACCTTAGTGATGCCATGCCCAATTTGACCCTTCGAGCGTTCAAAGCGCAATGCGAGAAAGAGTTCATCGAGCGGATGCTGCACCGAACCGACTGGAACGTCACCGCCGCCGCCCGTCTACTCGACATCCGCCGGACGTACCTGCATCAGAAGATGGCCAACCTCGGGATCAGGCGACCGTCGCCTTCAGCGCTTACAGCCTGATACCGAGGCTCACGCTGTATTCGACATCGAGATCGATCTGAAACGGTCCTTGGCCTTCCACCGAGAAAACGAATCCCTCTTCGTTATCATCGGGAAGTTCTCGCTGGCGAGCATCTCCGCGCAAGAAGAGGCGATCGCCAATTCCGATCTCGGCACCAATGCCGGCGTGCCAAGTATAAGTCTCGCCGGATTCGCGCAGGTTGAATGGCGGGAGGTCGAAACCAAGGAACTCGAAAGAGGGGAGATTGATGCCGACCTCGGCACCGACATAGCCCGCACCGCCAAAAACGAAGAAGTCGAATCGATCCCGGCGCACCAGGCTGAAT
Source organism: Candidatus Multivoradales bacterium (assembly GCA_965250305.1). Classification (GTDB taxonomy): domain Bacteria; phylum Acidobacteriota; class Thermoanaerobaculia; order Multivoradales; family J023; genus J023. The sequence goes on from CBDFNS010000023.1 coordinate 204,103, forward strand.
CTCAGCGAGATATCGGCCATCTCCAAATCGAGATCGATCGGCACCGAGACGGGCAACAGACCGAGCGCCGGCAGGGCTCCGTCAAAGCTGATTTTGCTGGCCTGAATCTCGATCCCCATCCGGCCCGCAAATCGGTAGACGAACCGCGCACCAACTCCCTCGCCTTCGTCGTTGATGCCGGGGATGTTGGTGTTGAGATGGGACTGGACCGCGATCCCTTCCAGGCTGAACGGGTAGTTGCTGGCCTCGGCACTGGGAGCCAGTACCGAAAACAGAAACAGGCACGATAGTAGTGTGGTGGGCGGTCTCATCGGCGTTCCTCCAAACAGGGCTACTGCGGTCAGGTGTGCGGTCAGGTGTGCGGTTGATGAAACGGTTCGCCTGGGGTCAGAGCGTTCCCTTCTCACTCAACTCGCGGGCTTCCGCCTCGGTGTCGACATCGCGCGCCAGCGACCGGCATGAAAGCAGGGCCACTCGGCCACGTCGGTCGGGCAAGCGGCGTCGATGGGCGCGCCGCACCGCGAACCGGCGCAGCAGGTCCTCCAGTTGTGCCGCCGTGGCGTCATGGCGCGTCAGGTGGCCACCAGTGGTGACCCCATTGGTCACGATGTCCCAGGTCAAGAGTGGTGCCCGCCCGCGCAGGAATCGTCGCAGGTCGCCGCCGAGAAGCAGGCCCAGGATCTTGCGCAGCATGAGCGCCCGCCGGTAGCGCACCCCGCGCTCCCGTGTGGCGTAGGCGATGTCGAAGAGGAAGAGCAGCTCACGCAGCCGCAGCACGCACGGGTTGCCGATCACCAAGTGACTCGGCAGCGTCGCTACGGGCTCCGTGTCGGCGGTGGGCTTGAAGTAGTAGCGTGGCTTGTAGCCCGACGAGCCGAGCTCCGACGGACGTTGAACGCGGTGCTGGGGCATCCAGAAATCGAGTGGCCGGTGCGCGCGGTAGTCGTCCAGCGCCGTCGCCAGATCTTCGGCACTTGGCAATACGTCGCTGGTCGCCACCGCCATCTCGTCGATCGGCCCGCTGGCCATCAGAGCCTCGAGACCAGCTTTCAGGTTGCCCGAGAACGTCGAATCGGTGTCCACGAGCAGAACATCCAAACCCAACGGTTCGTACACTGCCGCTGGTCCGGCAACCGCGATCGGATCAAACGCCCCGGTCGTCCGCAGGCGCGTCACCAACGCTTCGAGCATCGTCACCCCGCCCACACGGGTGTTGACTGCTTTGAAGCCATGAAGGCTCTTCCCGTCGCCATGCGGCGACGCGCTCTTGGTGTCGCGGCCAGCGAGGATGATCAACGGGAGCTTCATTGTGGGGAAGCTTACCCTTGATCGGTATCTTGCGGGGGAATCCTCCAGACGAGAGAGTCCACTGGGATGCATCGCCGCCGCAGGCGAGAGGCTGACGTGCTAAATTTGAGGCCAGAAGATTAATCTCTATGCAGAAATCCACAAACGGTGGCGGATGTCCCTCAAGAAGGGGAAGCTGAGTTGGTTCTAGTTCCGTTCAGAGCCCGTGCGAGAACCGTAGACCATCTCGGCCGGGAGCAGATTGCTGATTGCCCGACTGCAATCAGCGAGCTTTGGAAGAATGCCTACGATGCATATGCCAAGTCGGTAGGGCTACACATCTTCGATGGCGAACTACCCGTTGCTGCCGTCGTTGACGACGGGCACGGCATGTCTGCCGAGGAATTCGTTGATCGGTGGCTCATGCTCGGGACCGAGGCCAAAGCCGGTAAGAATGACGTACCCGTCGAGGATAGGAACGGGCTTCCTCAGCGCCCACGCCAGGGCCAGAAGGGTATCGGCCGTCTATCCGTCGCTTACCTGGGTCCTACTGTGCTGGTTCTTACCAAGCGGAGAGAGCTGCCTTTCGTTGCAGCGCTTATTGACTGGAGGCTGTTTCAGAATCCGTATCTCGCGCTCGATGATGTACAGGTGCCGCTTGAGGAGTTTTCAGACACTGTTGACTTCCCCGGAATCCTCAGTAAGCTCTTCGATGGGCTGGTCGACAATGTGTGGGGCGGTGCGGGAGACCCGGAGCGACAGGCCCGGCTCGAATCAGCCTGGCAGCGATTCTCTAACGATGAGATAGGCAGCGGAGAGTGCTCAGCGGACTGCATCGCCGGACTCGCGCTAGCAGGAGTCCTCGACGACAGGCACCTTTCCGCCTGGCCGGCCTGGAGCGGAGAGAAAGAAATGGGTACGGCGCTTTTTGTGTTCGACGTCGGACACGAGCTTCGTGTTTGGATCGACCCGAGTTTTGCGGATGAAGATCCGGAGATCAAGGAAACTCGCGACAACCTTCGCCTTACGTTGACCGGATTCATCGATCCATATTCCGATCAAAATCAGGAATTTAGGTATGAGGCCATCGCCCATCGTGGCGCTTGCCGGCATGAGGTCGTGTCCTCCGCGGAGATGTTCGACATTCACGACCTACGAGATCTTGAACACGTTGTCGAGGGGCGGTTCGATCAAGCAGGACTGTTCAAGGGGCGTGTCCGTGCTTGGGGTCAGGACCTCGGTGAGGTGACGGTTGCGCCTTCGCGGCCGCCACCCGCTCAGGGTAGTGCTTTTGTCGGTGAATTCGACATCTGTTTCGGCACTTTCGAGCAAGAGGTTCAGAGAAGCACGCACACCGCCGACGTGATCGCACGTCTTAAGGAACGAGCCCTGCGATTCAGTGGCCTCGCTGTCTATCGCAATGGGATTCGTGTGCAACCCTACGGCCGCCCACAGGCGGATTTTTTCAGAATGGACTTGCGAAGGCAGATGCACGCAGGACGTGAATTCTGGGCCCATCGCCGCACTTTCGGCCGGGTCGCGATCACGCAGGAGGAGAACTCACGCCTGCGGGATAAAGCCGGCCGAGAAGGCATCATTGACAATCGCGCCGCACGTGAGTTCCGACTTCTCGTCGTCGACCTGCTGAAGACCTTGGCTCGTCGGTATTACGGCTCCGACTCCGATGTCAGAGAGGCGAACATCGAAGAAGCCAAGAGGCGGTACGAGCAAGCGAAAGCAGCCGAGAAGCAAGCCGGAGAACGTCGATTGAAAGCCTTGCGCAAAGCACTGACGACACAAGGTGAGGATCTGGAGGCTTGCCTTGCGGACGTCAGAGCTGTTCTCAGTGATTTGAAGAGGTCGCTGGATCCGCAAGCCTTCGTGGACCTGAACGATCGGCTGGAGGAACTCCGCAGGACACGCACGAAACTGGCATTGCCGCCACGCCCGCGAAAGCTGTCAAACTCGCTTGAGGATCGGTACAGGACGTATCGCGATTCCTTTGCGGAGTTGACGGCAACCCTGGAGCGGGCGAGCACCCGGTGGTCGACAAATGTTGAGGCCGATCCGCGGATGTCGCACGCCGAGGTCGCCAACAGCGCACTCGCCCGGCACCAGAAGTTCATCACGGATGCTACCTCTCGCTGGAAGCGATCCATCCGCGCTCTGCTCAAGGTAGAGCAGACTCGTTGGTCAGATCGAGTCGACAAGGACAACACGCGCTACTACGCGCTCGCTTCTCCCTTGGTCAAGGACGTTGCCGAAGATCGACTGATTCTTGGGCATGTCCTTTCCGAAATGGAGGGGCTGCGGGAGCGCATCTACGCTGAGCTGGCACGAGAGTACGAAGCGTATCTCCGGGCGCTTGGTGCCCTAGGAGAGGGTATCGATATCGACGAGGCCCTTGCCTGGGCCATCGATGAACGGATGGATCTTCAGAACAAGGCCCAACAGTGGCAAGACCTCGCACAACTCGGAATCACCGTCGAGATCATCGGCCACGAGCTCAACGACTCGGCGGCACAGGTTTCCAGGAATTTGCTTCGGTTGCCGAGTTCTACTAAGAAAACGGAAGCCTACAAACTCGCGAAGGACGGCTTTCAGGCTCTCGTTCATCGCCTAAAGTTCTTAGCTCCGCTTAGGCTTTCCGGCTCCCACATGCGGGAGACGATCTCCGGAAAGGACATCGAGGAATACCTGCGGAGTTTCTTCAAGGGGCAGATCGCCCACCGCCGCGTTGATTTTTCTGCCACTCCGGAGTTTAAGGCCGTCACCGTGGTCGACTACCCGCACCGCTTGTACCCCGTCTTCGTGAACCTGGTGAACAACGCATTGTATTGGGTGACCTTCGATACCCAGCGCAAGATCTTGCTTGATCGAATCGGAAACCGCGTGTTTGTTGCTGATTCGGGGCCAGGGGTGGATCCCGACGACATCCCGCAACTGTTTCAGATGTTCTTTACCCGTAAGGTTGGCGGCCACGGCGTAGGCCTATTCCTGTCACGGGTCAGCCTTGAACAGGGTCGCCATCGTATTCGCTACGCTGATCCCGACGAGGGTATCTTGCCGGGCGCAAACTTCATAATTGAGTTTCAGGATCTTCAGAATGAGTGACGCCGGGGGGCACGTTGGTCCATGTGGCCCGGTAGAGGCCTACGTCCTGCCGATTCGGTCCGTGCTATTCATTGACGACCAGTTTCCAACGTTCGGACGATCCCCCCCACATGAGGTAAAAGAGACCGTAAGAGCACGTGCCCTCTGGCAAGTGTGCACGGAACGCGGCTGGCTTTGCGATGTAGACAACTCGCCGGATTGGAATACTGCGGAAAAACAACGCCGCCTTGCGGCGTGCGATCTTCTCGTCCTTGACTTTCACTTGGACGGCGACAATAGCGCACCGGCTCTGATCATCATCCAACAGCTCGCTTTGAGTACCACGCCAAATATGGTCGTGGTTTACACCCGCGACGAGGACCTGGACGATGTCCTTTTCAAGGCAGCGAGTTGGGCAAGGGGTGTGCGAGACGACGCTTTGGCGATCGAGATGACCGAAGATCTCGAGGAGCTCGAAGAACTCGTGGAGTGGTCAACCCTGGATCTTGCCGAGTACCTTTCGAACGGTACCGTTGGGGCGTCGTCTTTAAATATCGCGTGCGAAAACGCAAGGCTTCAACGCCCGGCAGAATCGAGTTGCGCTGCTCTGGTTGAGCGCCTGCTTCGGCGCGCATACAAAGCCGAGCCGACTGACGAGATCAGAAGGATCGAGAGGCTTGGGCACGCGGAGCACAAATGGTTTCAGTGTGGCAACTTGTTTCTGGCAGTAATCGGAAAGCCTGCGGAACAGGAAGCTGCTTCGGAGGCGGAGTCGCTCCTTGGCGGTCTTGAGGGCGCGGTTCGAGATTGGAAGCCTTCGTGGCTCGCGTGTGACATAGCAAGCTCGAGGCGGCAGGTGGAGATTGGTGCCTTCCGTGACGATTCTCGCCTGCTGGAGGAGCCGCTGAAGCGAGGTCTATTAGGCTATATCTCGGGTTCAGAGAGCGAATCTGAGCGTTTGCGCCGGTCAAAGGAAGTCGCTAATAGCCTTCTGTCAAAGAGGTTCGATCGCGCGGCGGCGGAACTCGGCCAGCGCCTTCTCACCAGATCGACATCTGGCACGAACGAATATCTCGATGAGACTGCAACACTCCATTTGAACACCTATCTGTGCTCGGAGAGCTTTAGTCACCATCATATCCATGTGGGAACGATCTTCGCCGAAGTTGGGACAGAGACCAAGTACTGGCTCTGCGTGACACCCGCATGCGACATGGTGCCCAGAAAGCCCGATAAAGTGTTGAATCCTTGGGCAGCGCGTCTCTATCCTTTCCGGCCGATGCTGGCGCTCCGGCTTACTCGGATCTCCGACGAGTCGAAGATCCGAAGGGCCCTCAAAGAAGCGCACCTTGGTCGTAACCTGTTCTTCTGGGACCCAGACCGAGAACCTCATGATCCGATCGTAGCCGCCTGCTTTAACCGACGAACTGCTGACCCGAATCCGATGCTTGAACAGATGATCGCCGTCGATCAAGCTCGCGTCTCGGAGAGAGGTACGCTTCGGCTGCGCCGTTGCATCAATCGAACGAAGGCGAATGGCGAGGCCGAGATCGCCCTGCACGAGGTTGAGTGTTTCCCGGTGGCGCAGCTTCGGCCACCCTATTCAGAACGAGTCGTTCATGTAGTGGGAGGACATGTCTCTCGCATTGGCGTGGACTTCGTCCGGTTCAGGCCCTCAAGCTGATGGCGGGAGAGCGAAGTTAGGGCTTTTGCCACGGCCAAGGCGTGACGCCTAGCTAGCTCGGGGGGGAATGCGTTCCCGATCATTGTAGCCACTGGGTACTTTCCTCGTCTAATTGGAAAGCTGTACTTTAGTGGGAATGTTTGCAGCAGAGCTGCTTCACGAGGCGTCACACAACGATCCTGCTCTGGATGAAGGAAGCGACCCTTGGACGGGTTAACGAAGCCCCCGGTTATCGTGGGTGACACCTCGTCCCAGCGCATTCTTCCGTAGACGTCGTAGAATCCATCGAAGTCCTTGTGGCATTCAAGCTCGTGCCGAGGGCCAAGGTCCTTCCGGCTGCCTCCATCATGAGGAATTTTTTGGATCATCTCCGCAATCTCGGGGCGTCGAGCCTCGGAAACGTCGTGAACGGCATCCTTGCTCGTACCCGGCCTCGACAGTTTTCCGATAGCCTGCCGTACCGTCCCGCGTTTCTTTTTGGCGACCGCAATCGGCATCGCAACTTGCGCCCCGCGAACCGCTAGCATGATGAGCCGCCGCCGCCGCTGCGGGACACCAAAGTCCGCAGCATTGTGCACCTCATCAGTTGCCGTGTAACCAAGGTTGCGGATCGATCGGAGAAGTTCTAGATAACGGCTGTCACCGGCGAGGCCTGGAACGTTCTCGAGCATGAGCGCCCGCGGCAACAGCTCGCGGACCAGCCGAGCATACTCTTGAACCAAGTCGTTACGCGGGTCGTCAGCTGCTTCGCCTCTGTTCAGAGTCCTCATGCGCGAGAATCCCTGACATGGCGGGCACCCTGCTAGAAGATCGAGTTGCCCTCGCTTGATTTCAAGATCGTCGAGAATCGTCCGGCCCGTGAGTTTACGGATATCCTGTCGATAGATCTGAGCGACATCGGCATGGTTGGCCTCGTAGGCCTCTAGTGCTCCCGGCTCACACTCAACAGCCGCCATCACCCGGAAACCTGCGAGTTTCAGACCGGTCGTTAAGCCGCCGCAGCCGGAGAAAAGGTCGACTGCAGTCAGCGTGGCTGGACCTTCTGCTAAAGACGTATCCATGAGGTCTCCGAGGGGGTCGTCGTACTTCTAAGCATAGCCGACTTGCGTTGATTCGGGAATGTGGCGGGGCGATCGGGACACAATGCCAACGTCCGGCGATCCAAGGTCAACGTTTGGCGGTGAAGCTGGGAAAGCACGGTTCAGACTACCGCTGCCTGGGGCTACTGACCAAAGGGGTTGGTCAAGCCGAGATTTTCCCTTGGGATCGTCCCGCAGCGAGAGGCACAAACCAGCAGACGGTGGCGATGGGGCGGATCATTATTGGGCCTTCGGCACGACGACCGCTGTCGCTCGTCGCTTGATAGCTATCCTGACCCGATTCGCCGTCATCGACACCGTCTGCATCAATGCCAGAGATATCTTGTGTGTCTGGCTGCCGGTAGGGGCATGGCAGGGACAAGTTTCTTCGGTTTGCTTCAATGGCTACGATCAACTCGCCGATGCAACGCCCAGAACATCGCTCAGAAGCCACCAGATGCCCACGGTGAGGATGGCCGCGGGTACCACGTAGCGGAGCCACCAATACAAGAACCGAACGTGCGGGACGCCTTCGAGTTGGCGTAGGGCAGCGGCGCGGTTGAGGCACCAGGCGACGGTGATGACCGTGACCAATGCGCCGAAGGTCTGCATGCCGGAGCCGAAGGTGAGGTCCCACACGGAGAAGATCCGCATGTTGATCATGGGGGCGATGGCGGTTAGGTAGACCACGGCACCGAGGGTCCAAGTGGCTTGGCGACGGTTGAGGCGGGTGTTGTCGACCAGGCCGGCGATCAATACCTCGAAGGCGCCGAGGATCGAGAGAAACGCCGCGCCCAGCAAGCCGGTGTAGAACACGACGCCAAACAGCCCCCCGAGAGGCAGGGCGGCGAACACTTTCGGTAGAGTGAAGAAGATCAGACCCGGGCCGCTGTCGGGCTCGAGCCCGAAGGCGAAGACCGCGGGAAAGATCGCCAGACCGGCAAGCAGGCCGGCCACCAGGTCGGCGCCCGCGGTGATCACCGCATTGCCGGCGAGGGGGGTGTCCTTGGGTAGGTAGGAACCGTAGACGACCATGAAGGTTCCGCCCAGCGATAGGGTGAAACAGGCTTGGCCGAGGGCGGCAAGCACCACGGCCGGCGAGATCGACGCCCAGTCGAGCTTACCGATGTACCAACGCAGGCCTTCTTCGGCGCCGTCCAAGGTCACCGCGCGGATAATCAGAATGAGCAGGCAAACGAAGAGCGTGGGAATGATGACGGTGCTCGCCCTTTCGATTCCACGTCGAAGGCCGCGCAGCAAGATGGCCATGCTGGCGAGCACCAAGACGCCGCTCGCGACCAGTTGAATCGCGAGCGAGCGGCCATCGAATCCTGCATCGGGCGGCAGCGCGGAGGAGGCATCAAAGCCGCTGCCCACCAGGCGCATCGCTTCGGCCAGTCCGTACGTCAACACCCAGCCGACGGCGTTGGTGTAGTAACCAACGGCGAACATCACGACACCGAAGAAGAGCCAACCAATGACCTGACCACCGGGCAAGCCTGCCAAGCGAAAGGCGCCCACGGGCCCTCGACGGGTCTCGCGCCCCAAGGTCCATTCGGCGAGCAATGCTGGTACTCCCAGGAACGCGACCAGCAGCACATAGACCAGCACAAACGACGCGCCACCGAACCGCCCCACCATGTAGGGGAAACGCCAAACGTTGCCCAGGCCCACGGCGACACCGATCATGGTCGCCAAGAGGCCGAGGCGGGAGCTGAAGGTCTCGCGGCGTACCGTTGGAGCAGGCATGTGTAGGTTATTGTAGGCCCAAGATGAGCGAACACGACAATCCCGACGATGCGAACGATCTCGAAGGCTCAGTGGAAGGTGGCGACGGCATTCTGACGATTCGGGGCAGCGGCGTGCACCGGGGATGGAACGGGATTCGCTACAAGACAGGGCTTTCGGCCAAGAATGTGGGCGCGCGCAAACTGTCGATGAACGTGGCGACGATCCCGCCCGGTGGCGTGGCCTATGCGCACATCCACGTGGACTTCGAGCTGATGCTCTACATCCTCGAAGGCAACGTCCGCCATGTATACGGTGAAGGCTTGACCGAGACGATCGACAACCAGGCCGGTGATTTCATCTTCATCGGGCCCGATGTTCCACACGAGGTCTACAACCGCTCCGACAGTGAGCCCGTGGTCGCGGTGGTTGCGCGCTCCGATGCCTCGGAGTGGGAGAACATCGTGCCCTACCCGTCGCCGCGACGCGAGGTGGACGGGGTTCAGTCGTAGCGCTTGCAGCTACGGAGACTTGTAGACGACGCCGCCCTTCATGACGAAGGCGACCTGTTGCAGTACGGAAACGTCTTCGAGCGGATCACCTGCGACCGCGATCAAGTCGGCCAACAGGCCTTCGGCGATTCGGCCCCGGTCGTCGACCCGCAGCAACTTGGCGCTGTTGATGGTGGCGGTACGAAGGGCCGCCGCAGGGGTCATGCCGCGACGGACGAGCGCGGCGATCTCGAGCGCGTTTTGGCCGTGGGGCACCAGGGGTGCGTCGGTCCCCATGGCGATGGGTACACCAGCCTCGATCGCTTTCTCCACCGCGGCAATCGCCCGTGGCAAGACCCATTCGGCCTTCTTGCGCACCAGCGGGGGCAGCGCGTCGAGTGGGATGCTGTCGGCCAATTGGGTCGTGGGCACCAAGAAGGTGCCGCGCTCGATCATCATTTGCATGCCTTCGTCGTCGAGCATGGAGCCGTGTTCGATCGATGCGACGCCGGCACGGACCGCCGCTTTGATGCCCTTGGTGCCGTGGGCGTGAGCGGCGACGCCGATTTCGTGACGGGCTGCTTCCTCGACCGCTGCGCGCATCTCCTCGTCGGTCATCTGTTGGGCGCCGACGCTCGGCTCGTGTGACATGACGCCCGCTGTGGCCGAGATCTTGATCGACTTGGCGCCGTGTTTGATTTGGTAGCGAACGGCCCGTACCACCTCGTCGACACCGTCGGCGACACCGTACTCGGGCGGAACGTCGAGCAACCCTTCGGCAAGGGGGCCGAACATCGACGGGTCGATATGGCCACCGGTAATCGAGATGGCGTGACCCGAGCCGAAGATGCGTGGCGCATCGATCCAGCCGGCATCACTGGCTTTGGCCACAGCGACGTCGGTCAGCTCGGGGCCGGCATGGGATTGCGCCACATTGCGCACGGTGGTAAATCCAGCGAGCAGGGTCGTTCGGGCATTGCGGGCGGCCCGCAGCGTGCGCTCGGGTCCGCTCTCGGTCAGGGCCTGCATTTGGTAGCCCGGCTCGAAGTTCATGCCCAGGTGAACGTGCATGTCCATGAGACCGGGTACGAGCACGTGATCGCCGAGGTCGATGTGGGCGGCATCGTCTGGCACGCTGCTGGGATTGATGGCGACGATGTGTTCGTTCTCGATGACGATCACCGCAGGGCGAACCAGCGTTCCGGTTTCGACATCGACGAAGGCGCGTGCGGTGACGACGGTGGTCTCCGCGACGGTGGCCTCCGCGACGGTGGTCTCCGCGAACACGGCAAGCGGCAGGCAGACGATCAAGAAGGCCAAGAACCACGGGGAGCGGCGGGCGATCGGGCGCATGGAATTCTCCTTAGCGGATTGGACGCGCGAGGGTACTGCTGTGAGCCACGCCAGGATGGTATACCGTGAGAGTGTGATGAAGGTCCCTGGCGTTCTCCGGTTGCTTGTCTTCCTGCTCGCGCTGTCCCTGAACCTCGGTGCATCTGGGCAAGAAGCCGACCCTGTGGGGCCGGGCCAGCCAATGCCTCCTTGGACGCCGGGAACGCTTGATCTCCACCACCTGAGCACGGGTCGCGGCAACGCCACCTTCGGTCGCTTGCCGGATGGTACGACGATCTTGATCGATGCTGGTGACACCCGTGACCAACTCCCGTTCGAGGCGCCCATGCCGGCTGGTGTGACATCGGCCAGCGATTGGATCGTGCGCTACATTCGCACAGCCTTGGGCGTTGATGCCGAGTTGGTGCTCGACTACGCGGTCATCACGCATTTTCACAGCGATCACATGGGATTCGTGCGTGACGATACTCCACGCGTCGATCCCGGTGGCTACGCCCTGGTGGGCATCGCGGCCGTAGGGCACGCAATGCCGATCCGAACGCTGATCGATCGTGGCTGGCCCGACTACGATACGCCGCAGCCGATCACCCATGCGGGTATGGAGAGTTACCGGCACTTCTTGAATTGGCAGCGGGAGCGCCACGGTCTCGAGGTTGCTCGCTTGGCGGTTGGGCGAGATGATCAGATCGTCCTGCGCCACGAACCTGAGACCTATCCAACGTTCCGGGTGCGGAACCTTGCCGCCAATGGTGAAGTGTGGACCGGCGTCGGCATGTCTACGCGGCAGCAGTTCCCGTCGTTTGAGCGCCTGGCATCACGCGACGTACCGAGCGAGAACATGCATAGCGTGGCGTTGCGTATTCGCTACGGGCGCTTCGATTACGTCACCACGGGCGATTTGCCAGGCGTTCCCGAAGAGGGTGCGCCGTCGTTTCACGATCTCGAAACGCCAATTGCCGAGGCGATTGGGCCCACCGACGTTCAGGTGGTGGGACACCACGGGTAGCTCGACCCGTCGAACGCTTTTTGGTTGCGGACGCTGCGACCGCGGGTACACATCATTCCCGCATGGGCGCCCAGCCACCCGGCGCCCGTGGTGCTCAAGAGATTGCTCAACGAGCGCATCTACTCGGATCCACGGGACATCTTTGTTAGCTGGCTTCGCGACGAGACCAAGGCGGTGATCGGTGGGCGGGCGAACCGTGTCGCAAGCGATCGCGGTCATGTGGTGGTTCGAGTCGACCCAGGAGGAAGTCACTATCGCGTGTACGTCCTCGACCCAGGATCGATAGGTTTGACGGTTCTTTCCGTCCATGGTCCCTACACAGCGCAGTAGGGCTGCGCAGCGGCGCCAAGCCCTGGTTGCGGGGCTCGGGTATGATCAAAGTGTCCGCTGTCTCGATCAACCAACCACCAGGTCGTCGGCAAAAGTGGGATCGCTGGACTTCAGCGTCGACAGACGCTCCAGAAACGTCTTCAGAGTCATCGGTTTCCGTTTGGCGGCGTACAATTGGCACAATGGCTACGAGAATGAGTGATCGCACGTTTCTAGGCAGGGTGGGTCCCGACCATCATGTCTCGGACGCCCTTCGGTCGGACGTCCCACCGGTGCCGATGGTTGCTGAGCTCGATGAGGGGACCTGGGGTGAGTTCACGACCCACGACGGTGGAGCACGGCTGGTCGGTGAGCCCCTTGCTCGGCCGGAAACCGCGCGCGCCGCGATCTTCGCCGTGGCTGCCAAGCGCGGTGTTTCACCCCTTCATTCGGTGGCTGCGCGCGCCGAGGCCCAGGCGATTGTAGACACGCCTGGGATTGACGACCCAACTCTCCGCGACCTTACGCATCTTCCTTTCGTCACCATCGACGAACCCCATTCGTTGGATCTTGATCAGGCTGTCTTTATCGAACCCTCTGCCGCCGCTGGCTTTCGGGTTTGGTACGCGATCGCCGATCCATCGTGGGCGGTGCGTCCCGGTACTGCGCTGTTCGAAGAGGCGTTGGCCCGTGGCTCGACCTACTACCTGCCGGGCCTGGTGGCGCCGATGTTGCCCGCCTCTTTGTCGGAAGGTGTGATCTCGCTCAACCCGGGTGTTGACCGCCGAGCGTTGGTGTTCGAGGTTCAGCTCGACGCTGAAGGTGAGGTCGTCGAAACGGTCTACCATCGCGCCCGGGTGCGCAGTCGTGTCAAGACCAGCTATGACGCGGTTCAGGTGTTCTACGATGGCGCTGCCGCGGTGCCAGGCGTCGACGAGGTTGCTGCCAGTCTCGAAGCCCTCGCGACCGTGGGCCGACTGCGCATTGCCCGCGCCGCGGCCCGTGACATCGTCCAGGTGCGGCGGCGTGAGATTGCGCTGTCGCTCGATGATGGCGATGGTTTGCGCTTCGTGGCGTTGGACGATCCGCGCAATGACGTCGAGCGTTTCAACGAGCAGATCTCGCTTCTGTGCAACGTCGAGGGTGCTCGGTTGCTCCAGCGCGGCGCAAATGATGACGATGGCGTGGAGCCGATTTATCGTGTTCACGCGTCTCCACGTGAAGACCGGTTGCAAGCGTTTGCCCGGCAAACCAAAGCCCTGGCCCGGGCCCACGGCCTCGATGAGGCGGTATGGCGGTGGCGTCGCGAGCGAAGCCTGGCCGAGTACCTGGCGAGACTGCCGAATACCGGTGGCCATACGCGGTTGGCGCGCGCCATCCATCGCCAGGCGTTGATGACCGGAGGTCGGTCGGGGTATTCGCCAACGCCCGCTCGGCACCATGGTGTCGGTGCGGACGTGTATGCGCGCTTCACCGCGCCGATGCGCGAGATCGTCGGTATCTTCACCCACAAGGAAGCGTGGGAGAAGCTCGGCCTCGGTGACGATGAGGGGCCCGTCGCACCCACCTTGCCCGTGATCGACGACCGGGTGTTACGCACGCGCGTTTCCGAGGCCGCGAATCGTGCACGCCACACCCAGCGCGTGCTCGAACGTGAAGCCAATCGGTTGGTGATCGATCAGCTGTTTGGCGATGATTGGCAGCTCGACGATGCCCGTCGGCCGGTGCGTTCCGGCACGGTGATGGGGATCTCACGGGGAAAGGTTCATGTGCAGCTCGATGACCCTCCGGTCGACGTCAAGGTCTACCTGCCCCATCTCGCCGCGCAACTCGGTCATTCGGTACGGATCGATCGCGCCGGCGTTGCGGTGCGTGATCGTCACGGCGTGGCGGTGGTACGTATGGGTGACGCGGTGGCGATTCGCGTCAGCGGCCGCGATGAGGATCGCGACCGCTGGACGCTCGAGTTGGTCGCCCGATAGTAGGGCCGGCGCGGGGCCGAGACCTCGCTTACTCCCCAGTCGCGCTACCCGATTCGGTGGACGCCTCGGTTTTTTCGTCCATGGCCAGAGCGAGCTGGTCGAGGATCATCACGATGTATCCGAGGTCGGCCAGCGCCCGGTCACCTGGGCCCCAGTCGTCATCGGCCGGTTGCTGGTCGTCGCCGGGCCCGGAAGGTGAATCGTCTTGGTTCGTAGCCATTTTCTGCAGGGCGTCAGCGAGACGATGCAGGCTCTCCGACAGGTAGTCCAGGTGAACGGTGGCCAAGCCGTTGGGACTCCAGTCGTCGTCCGGCGGTGGTTGCTCCTTGATCGGTTTGTCCGCGATCCGTGCCAACGGTTGTTCGAGTTGAGCCAGCGTACGCTGCAATGCAGCGACCCTTTCGAGGATCTTGGTGGTTTTCATCGGCGACACCTCGGACCTAATCGCCGACGCCGTCGTCATCGTCGGCGGGCTGTTGCGGGGCGGAATCGTCTTGGGGTCGGGGTTTCTGCCAGACCAGAAGGTTGGCGGATCGGCTGTCGGCGTCCAGACTGAGCATCGTCATCGGGTCCAGCATTGCTTGTTCTCCCAGGGTCTAGGTTGCGGGTTGTATAGCCCTAAATCCCATAGGCGCCGGTTTGTTTAGGTCGAGAACGTCGATGGTCAACGCCACTCGCCTTGGAGGACGAAGCCGGCCCAGTAGTAGGGTGCTGACCACGCGGGCTCCCGCAGCAACTCGCGCTGCGCGCGGCGGAGCGCCGCGCCTGCCGCCAGACCGTCGACCAAGAGTGCCTGATAGAAGCGCGCCATGAGCTCCGCCGTGGCGCGATCATCGACCGGCCACAAGCTGACCAGCAGGCGTTCTGCGCCAGCATGGAAGAAGCCATGGGTGAGCCCGACCAAGCCTTCGCCGGCCATCGCTTTTCCGAGTGCACTGCGGCAAGCGCTGAGTGTGACCAAGTCGGCGTTGAGTTCGAGGCCGTAGATCTCGTGCATGCGCAAGAAGCCGTCGATCGGCTCGCCTTGTTGGTCCAAGCTGGACAAGGCGATGCCGGAGAGTTGGGGCTCAGTGGTATTAATGATCGCGTGGGTGGCGAAGTGAACGATCCGGAAGCCCGCGAGCGTGCCGTCCAAAATGGTATCCCGACGAGCGTCGAAGCCGATGGCCGCCCAACGCCGGTCGGGGTGCGCGTGGGCGAGGATGGCGTCGGCCTCCCGCGTGGTGAAGGGCAGACGCCGGAATGGTGCCCCAGGCTGATCGATGGCCTCGGGCGCACTGGGGAAGGGCTCCAGCCGGACTCGACTGTCGCCGAGGCTGAAGACTGGATCGGCCACGACCGCCACCAATCCTGATGGCGTTGCACGGCCGGCCCGATGGCGCCGCAGCACGGCCAGCACCGAGGCCGACGGAAGATGCAGCACCTCGTGCGATTCGACCAGCGGCGCGGCGTCGTGGCAATGGTCGAGTTGGGCTGGATCCGGCAAGGCGGCAAGAGGCAGTGTCCGTAAGGCTCCGTCTGCGGCGATGAGCAGGCGGCGGCTATCGAGCACGGCTGCAGCAGGTGCCAGCACCAGACGGGTCAGGGCGCACAGCGCTTCGCGGCCAGCCACGGCGGTCTCCCGGCGGGCACTGCGTTGGAGCAGTGCATGGGCGCGTTGGGCCACGGGTTCCACGATGTGACGTGGCGGCAGCTCGAAGCTGTGCAGGGTGTCGTTGCCGAGTACCCACAAATAGCTCGCTTGGTCACCGAGCCAGTACTCGAGCAACAGGGTGTGCTCGTCGAGCAAGTCGCGTTGCAACTCCGTGGGGCTCAGTGGCTGAGGCTCGGCGAAGTCGCCGGACTGGCTACGGCTGGCGCGGATCTCGTCGGTAACGGCGGTCAGGGCTTCCAGGTTGTCGCGAAAGCGACGTTGGGCCGCGATGTGTTGGACGCGGGTGGTACCGCTCCTGTTGTCTTCGTTGGCAAGAATCTGGAGCTGGCTGGCGCTCTTGCTGAGGGCATGTCCGAGTGCCTGCTCCCGGCTCAGGAGCGCGGGATCGGCACCTCGACGAAGCTCGGTGCCGGTCGCCGCGAGTAGATCCAGCAACGAGCGGGCGCGGGCTCGCTCGCTTGCCGCCAACCCCTGCCGATCCCAACCACCGGATGGACTGCGCCGGTGTTGGTCCATGGCGATGGCCATCTCCAAGGTGTAAGCGTCCTGAACGGTGGCGGTGGCGAGATACGAGGTACGTCGCGCCGTCGCCAGGGCGCGTCCGCGCAGTGATTCGAAGATTGCCAGCGCATCGCGGACAGATGACCAGGCTTGATCGAGCATGCCCATCCGGCGCTGTGCGGCGGCGATCGCGACCAGGACTTCGGCCTCGCCGGCAGGCTCACCGGTGTGGCGATGGAGGTTGAGTGCCCGGGCCAAGACGTCGAGCGCTTGCTCGGGGTGCCCGACCTGATTCTCAAGGGTACCGAGGAAGAGCAGGATGTGGGCCTCGGAGCGCCGATCGTTCAAAGCACGCATGGTGGCAAGCGAGCGCTCAAAGGCACGGCGGGCGTCGTCATATTGGTCCAAACGCTGCTGGAGGCGGCCGATCCGGCTTTCGATTACGGCGGCGCCGTAGCGGTCGTCGGTGTTGGTCGCGTCCGGAACCAAGGTCAGACTCTCGTGGAAGTAGGCGAGGGCGGCAGCGTGGTTGCCGGTGGCTGCGGCCAAGCGGCCGAGTTGATCGAGCGTGGATGCCTCGCGGCGCCGGTCGCCGATCGCCTGGCGCAGGCGTAGGGCTTCCCGCAAGCGATCATGTGCGCGATCGTATTCTCCCAAGATTCGGTGCAGTCCGCCCAGGTTGTTCAAGACGGTCGCTTTGGCAGCTGCATCGTCGAGGCCGTTGATTCGGTCGAGTGCCTCCTGATAGGTCTCGATCGCGACCTGGAGCTTGCCGAGCCTGCGATAAGCGACGCCGAGGTTGGTGAGGGTAATCGCGACGCCACGGTCGTCGCCTGCCCGCCGGCGTAGCGCCACGGCGCGCTGGTAGCCGGCCGCGGCGGCGGCCAAGTCACCCGCAAGGAAGTGGGCGCGGCCCAGGTTGTGCCAAGCCATGGCGCCGAGCGCGTCGTCGCCCAGACCTTGAAAGAGATTGGCAGCAGTGGCGCTATGGTCGGCGGCAGCGGCGAAATGCCGTCGACTTGCTTCGACCAGCCCCAGGCGGTGTTGGGCCGACGCCTGTCCCCATTGATCGCCTAAGGCCCGCCAGCTGCCGAGGGCCTCGTGGTAGGCGACCGCGGCTTCGTCCTCCGCTCCCTGGTCGTAGAGCCGCTCGCCAGCTGCGAATGCCGTGTAGGCGCGCGCTTGCTGTCGGTCTTCGTCGGTCGCTGGCCGACACGCCTCAACCCGCAGCGCGTAGGTGCCGGTTTCCTGGCTGGCGAGCGCGCGGACGATCATGTGGTGGGGCCCAGTCTCTCGCGCGATCAACGCCACCCGCTCGCGACCGAATTCCTCGGTCGGCCCGTCCGCGACCAACAGGGCCTCGCTGGCGGGGGCAGCCATGGTGACTTCGACGTCAGTACCGTGTTGCTCGACCACGATCCGCAAGAACATGCCAGCGTCGAGATCGACATCGTAGCGATGGATTTCTTCCGCGTCGATCGCGCGCTCTACAGCCTCGCCCGCCGCTGGCAGTGTCCTGATATCGGCGGGCGGTGCAGGTTCCTTGATGGGCTGCTCAACGACGGTCGTGCGCTCGTGGCCGCAGGCGATGGTGCAAAGCGCCGCGGTCAGCCAGGCAGCGAGGAAGGTGTTCGGCCGGATGCGGCCGGCCATTAGCCGGCGACCACCTGTAATGCGCGATCGTCGAGCATGGCGGTGTCGTCGCCGAACAGGCGGACACGGTAGTCACCCGGGGGTAAGAAGCGGCGGGACAGCGCCACCCGCAAGGTTCCGTGATCGCTCACCGTAAGGCCATCGCTCGACCACCGTCGAGTGCCCGTGTGATCAAGTACCTCGACCCGAAAGGGACCGTCTCCGGCATCGAGCGGAGGCGTCAAGATGACGATAAACAGCGGGCGCTCAGGGTGGACAACCACGGTAGGAATGGCCTCGAGATCGCGGGTGATGGCATCGAGATAGACCATGCCGACGCCGGCCTGCGGCGCTTCGAGCACGGCAATCGTCGTACGCAGGTCGGCAGCCTCGCGGCCTATGTCCATCACCTGCCAAGCGAGGCCGGCGACCGTTGCTAGCAGAACTGCAGCCAACGCCCACGGCAATACCGGCATCGATGCCGCGCGCTTCTTGGATTTGGGGAGAATGGCGAGGACTTCGGTCGTCTCGTAGGGCGGGGATTCGAGGCTGCTACGCAGCTTGCCCCAGACAGCTTCACGTTCGAACTCCACCGCGTTGCCGGGCAGATCGGTCGTGGCCTCGAATCCCGCGGCCAGGTCGGCGATCAGATCCGAACAGACAGAGCAGGCGACCAGATGATCTTGCGTCCGTACTGCTTCACCGTCCGAGAGGGTGCCTTCGTGGTACCCCACCAAGACCTCGGGATCGAGGTGTCCGCCGTCGGACCCGAGTGGGTCGCGCGACCGTGCGGTTGCCGCCAGCGCGGCACCAAGGATAGGTTCGTGGGCTTCGCTCACTGCTGATCGCTTTGTCTCTTCATGGTGCAACTTCGAGCGTGGACAGACGGTCTTTGAGTCGCTTGCGGGCCTGGAACAGGTGGACCTTGACGGTGTCGACCGAGATCCGCATCAAGTTGGCGATCTCGCGGTACTTCAGATCTTGGTAGATCCGCAGGGTCAGGCACTTGCGCATCTGATCGGGCAGTTCGTCGACCGCGCGCGCCAACCGGGCTCGGCGCTCGTCGGCCAAGACGTTCTCGAGCTGGTCCCCAGGGGTGGCCAGCGTCATCTCGCTCGGCAGGTCTTCGTGGGCGACCTCGTCGCCGTCGCGTTTGGCGGTATGCCGCGCGCGCAAGCGTTTGAGATAGGTGGTGGTTGCAATCTTGAATAGCCATGTCTCGAACCGTGCTTCGCGGCGGTACGTCCCCAAACCTCTATAGATCCCAAGAAACGTTTCTTGTGTTAGATCGAGACTGTCCGCGGCCGAAAAGCCCTTGCGGCCGAAGAAGCGGCGAACGGCAGGGAAGTACAGATCGAAAATCGCCCGAAAGGCGGCCTCGGGATCTTGGGCCGATTGGAAAGCGTCGATCGCGCGGTCCACTCGACGTGGCTTGCCATCGGCCGCGCAAACGGCACCCGGTGTCGATGCGACGCAATTCGATTCCACCGATGTCTTCCTTGTATGAGGTGAGGATTCAGTATGCCACATCTTTATGGCAGCCCGGCCGATCGAGCCCGCGTGAGCGATGGCACTGCCCGTGACTGCAAACCTTCTGGGTAGCGCGACCGTAATAAGCACACCATCACGAATCCTTGACCACCAAGGCGTTCCTTGCGAGGGACTTCGACGTCGAGGTGCTACCAGCAGGAGATCTCAGAATGGAACGTCCGGCACTACTCGAACATACGCCACCCATTGCGAGACCCGCCGCGTCCGAATACGACGACTTTTACCATGGTTACGTGGACCAGGTCCCCGCTGGCGATGTCCTCGGGGTGCTTGGATCGAGCGTTGAGGAAACGTTGGGGTTGCTCCGTGAGCTACCGGAATCGTGGCAGCGCTATCGCTATGAGTCGGGGAAGTGGACCATCAACGAGATCATCGGGCACGTGATCGACGCCGAGCGGGCCTTCGCCTACCGGGCTTTGTGCATGGCCCGTGGTGAGCAAGGCGACCTCCCCGCTTTCGACCAGGACGGCTACGCAGCGGTGTCGAACGCCGCCTCGCGACCGTCGGCGGCGTTGCTCGGCGAGCTGGCGTCGGTGCGGCGGGCGTCGTTGACCTTGTTTGCCAGCTTCGACGATCAGGCGCTCGCGCAATCAGGTAGGGCGAGCGGCTTTCCGTTTACGGTCCGCACATTCCCGTTCATCATTGCGGGTCACGAGATCCACCATCGCCGGGTGATCGAGAAGCGATACTTGGCCGAGTTGAAGGACGTGGGCTTTTCTGGATAGTAGCATTTTTGTGCTACTCTGAGCTTGGAGGTATCTATGGTCAAGACCATCAAGCTACGGAAAGCAGGCGGTTCGGTAACGGCTACGCTGCCCAAAGAGATCGTGGATCGACTCAACGTGGGCGAGGGTGAGCTATTGCATGTCGTCGAGAAGCCGGATGGGGTGCTATTGACACCTTACGATCCTGTGTTCGAAGAAGCGATGAAGCTCTATCGTCGTGGGGCGCGCAAGTATCGCAACGCGCTCCGTGAGTTATCAAAGTAGCCGTGCGAGAGCCGCGATGGTTGGATCGCCGCATCCTCGATGCAATCCACGAGGAGCAGCTGACGGAACACGGTGGGCAAGCCGGGACGCGTGACGAGAACCTTGTCGAGTCAGCTCTGGCGCGGCCGCGGCACAAGTTGGCCTATGCGCCTGAGAGCGACCTCGCGTTGCTCGCGGCTGCCTATGGATTCGGGCTAGCGACCAATCACCCCTACCTTGACGGCAACAAACGCGTTGCGTTCGTGGCGATGCTCGTGTTTCTTGGCCTCAACGGGAAAAGGATCGAGTGCCCAGAGTCTGAGGTCGTCGAGATCATGGTTGGGATCGCGGACTCTCGGGTCGACGAGCCGGAGCTGGCGACGTGGCTACGGGAGCGGTTGGTCGGCGGCTGAGTCAGCTCAGGTTCTCGAAGATCCCAGCCGCCCCCATGCCGCCGCCGATGCACATGGTGACCATCCCGTAGCGGTTGCCGCGACGCTTCATTTCGTACAGCAGCTGGGTGGTGAGCTTGGCGCCGGTGCAGCCGAGCGGATGTCCGAGGGCGATGGCGCCGCCGTTGACGTTGACGATCTCTTCATCGAGTCCGAGGGCTCGGATCACCGCCAGGGCTTGCGCGCCGAATGCCTCGTTGAGCTCGATCAACTCAATGTTGTCGAGCGTCAAGTTGGCGCGTGCGAGGGCCTTGGGCACGGCCGCGACCGGTCCGATGCCCATGACCTCGGGCCGCACGCCGCCGGTTGCAAAGCTGACGAACCGCGCCATGGGCTCGAGGCCCAGGGCGTCCGCTTTCTCGCGCGACATCACCACCACGGCCGAGGCGCCGTCGCTCATCTGGGAACTGCTCCCCGCCGTGACCGTGCCCTTGACGTGGAAAACCGGCCGCAGTTTGGCGAGCACTTCAGGAGTCGAGCCGGTGCGGGGACCTTCATCGGTGTCGAAGGTGACGGCCTTGGTGACCCGTTCGCCATTCACTTCGGCGACGTGCTCCACGTCGATCGGCACGATCTCGTCGCGGAACCGCCCGGCTTCGATCGCGGCCAGGGCTCGCTCGTGCGAACGGGCCGAAAACGCGTCGGCGTCTTCGCGGCTGATGTCATGCTCGCGCGCGACGTTCTCGGCGGTAATACCCATACCCACGTAGGCCTCGGGCATGTTGTCGACCATCCACGGATTGGGACGAAACTGAACGCCTGACATGGGCACCGAGCTCATTGACTCGGTCCCGCCAGCGACCACCACGTCGCCCATGCCGGCCATGATCTGTTGGGCGCCCAGGGCGATGGTCTGAAGCCCGCTCGAACAGAAGCGGTTGACCGTCTGGGCACTGACCGAAACCGGCAATCCCGCGCGCAAGGCGATGATGCGGCCCATATTGAGTCCCTGCTCGCCCTCGGGCATGGCGCAACCCATGATGACGTCGTCGATTTCGGCCGGCGCGAGGCCTTCGGCGCGGCGAACTGCTTCGGCCACGGCGGTGGCACCGAGGTCCTCCGGACGCGTCGTGGCGAGGGTGCCTTTGTTCGCCTTGCCAACGGCGGTGCGGGTGGCGCTGACGATGACGGCTTCGGGCATTTTGGGATTCTCCTGGTTGACCGGGCCGAGGCGGGCGCCGGGACGAGCATTCTACCGTGACGGCAAGCCCGGGTGGCTGGCGCCCGTTTGAATTGTCGGATTCGGGGGCCGCTGCGGGCGGCAGCCGGTCCGTATCAAACGAACTTCGAAAACGGTGCGTTTCGGGTGTGTGAACCTCAGTTGCGCAGTGGTTTGCCGGTCTCCAGCATGTGCTTGATCCGGGCCTGGGTATTGGGATCCTGCACCAGCTTGACGAAGGCATCCCGTTCGAGCTTCAGGAACCATGACTCGTCGACCCATTGAGCGCTGGAACCGTCACCTCCCGCGATGACATGGGCCACTTGGCCCACGACGGTGCCGTCGTGCTCGGTGGCCCAACCAGCCTGTTGCAGCGACCACACCGCCAACTTGAGCGCCGCCAGAAGGTCGCGGCCACCGGCGTACTGCGGTGTGGGAGCCTGAGGTGTGTAGCCATCGGCCACCATGCCGAGGACTTCTTGCTTGGCCTCGAACAGCAGGCGGTCGCGGTTCATGATGATGCGGTCGCGCGCGTCGAGGAAGCCGAGTGTGCGGGCCTCGGCGGCACTGGTCGATACCTTGGCGGTGCCCACCGTATCGAGAATGCGACTGACCAACGGCAGTGGATCAGCGTCTTTGACCTGCATGCCCGGTGTCACCAGGCGACGTACCAGCTCCTTGAGCCCGCCGCCGGCTGGCACCAGACCCACGCCCACTTCGACCAAGCCCATGTAGGCCTCCGATGCGGCTACCGTGCGATCGACACCGATCGCGATCTCGCAGCCACCGCCCAAAGCCCGACCGTGGACCGCCGCAACCACCGGCTTCGACCCATAGCGCAGCGTTTGCAGCGCCCCCTGGAGCGCCTCGATGGCGGAACCCACGGCGTCGATGTTGCCCTGTTGGACGGCCATGGCCACGTTCATGAGATTGGCGCCGACACAGAAGTTCTGGCCGTCATTGCCGATCACCAGGCCGTGCCAGGCGTCGTCATCGAGCATCTCCGTCGCGCGGCCCATCATCGCCACCATGTCGTCGTCGATGGCGTTCATCTTGGCGTGGAACTCGAGCAGCAAGACACCGTCACCCAAGTCGAGAAGACTGGCACTGGCATTGCTTTCGAGCTCACGGTTGTCGGCTCGCAGGTCGTCGACAACGATGGCCCGCGGGTCCACCTCGAGGTCGACGTAGCCGTTCTCTTCCCAGTCGTAGTAGCCCGTGACGCGGCCCTGGTCGTCCCGGCGGTAAAAGGTTGGACAGTCGTTGTCGAGCATGTTCTCGACCCAAGATGCGATGGCGATGCCATCGCCGCGCATCCTCGCGGCCGTTTCGGCAACGCCGAGCCGGTCCCACAGCTCGAACGGACCGTCTTGGTATGAGAAGCCCCATCGAATCGCGCGGTCGATGCTCGGTAGGTCGAACGCGACCTCTTGGGCGCATTCGGCGGCGTAGCCGAGAAAGTGACTGACCGTGGACCAGGCGAGTTGGGCGCCGCGATCGTCGCGCCATTCATCGCCGAAGAGTGTGCGCAGGCGGTCGCCGGTATCGGCAGTGGTTCGGACGGCGCCCACGGCAGCAAAACGTACCTTTTCAGCGGGTCGGTAGTCGAACGTCTCCAAGTCGAGTACGTGAAACGCGGGCTTGCCGTCCGGGCCCTTGGTTTTTTTGTAGAAACCGGCCCCTGACTTGTTGCCCAGGTGGCCACGTTCCATCAAGCCTTCGAGCGCGTGACTGACGGTCGGGGCGGTCAAGATGTCGCGCTGTGGATCGTCGGGGATCAGCGTGTGGAGGTTCTTGGCCACGTGCGTGGTGATGTCCAGTCCCACGAGGTCTTGCAACCGGAAGGTGGCTGTCTTGGGGCGGCCGAGCAACGGGCCGGTGATGGCATCGACTTCTTCGATTCGGTAGCCTTTGGAGAGCGCATGCTCCATGACCCAGGTGCCGTGGATCGCCATCACCCGGTTGCCGATGAAGTTCGGCGTGTCCTTGCAGCGCACCACGCCTTTTCCCAAGAAACGCTCGGCAAAGGTGGCGACGGACGAAACGGCGTCCGGATCCGTTTCTTCGCCAGCGATGATCTCGAGTAGCAACATGTAGCGCGGCGGGTTGAAGAAATGCGTGCCGAAGAAGTGGGCCCTGAGGTCGTCGCTGCGGCCCTCGATGATTTGCGCGATAGGCAAACCCGAGGTGTTGGTCGTCACCAAGGAGCCTGGCTGCCGCACCGCATCGATTTTGGCCATCAACTCCCGCTTGATATCGAGGCGTTCCACCACCGCCTCGACGATCCAGTCGACATCAGCCAAGCCGAGGAAGTCGTCTTCGAAATTGCCTGTCTGCACCAGGTTCTTGGCCTGCTCGCTCATGAACGATGCCGGCTTGAGCTTGGTGATCCGCGCGAGGCCGTCGCGAACGATGCGGTTTCTCACGGCGGGGTGATCGAGCGTGAGCCCCTTCTTGGTTTCCTTGTCGTTTAGGGTGCGCGGGGCGATATCGAGCAAGAGGACTGGAATGCCGGCGTTGGCAACGTGGGCGGCGATGGCGGCGCCCATGGTGCCGGCGCCGAGTACGGCCACGCGTTCGATTGATTGGGTCATGAAATGACGTCTCCAGGGTGAATGGGCGAGTGTGAGCCATCAACCGACAATCGCGGGATCAACCACGACACTGATGGGGCAGTGGTCGGATCCCATGACGTCGGGGTGGATGGCGGCACCGCGCAGGAATGGTTCGGCGCCAGGTGAAGCCAAGATGTAGTCGATTCTCCAGCCGATGTTGCGTTCACGCACGCCGAAGCGTTGACTCCACCACGTGTAGTGGCCCGCACCGTCTTCGAATTGGCGAAAGGTGTCGACCCAGCCGCTACGTAGCCAGCGATCGAACTCGTCGCGTTCGGGTGGCGTGAAGCCGCTGGTGCCGTGGTTTTGCTTGGGACGGGCCAAGTCGATCTCGCGATGAGCGGTGTTGAAATCACCCATCACGAGGATGGCTTCACCGCGTTCCTTCATGGGTTCGAGCGCGTCGAACAAGGTTCGGTAGAAGTCGAGCTTGAAGGGAATGCGGCTGTGATCCCGATTTTGACCGTTGCCGTTCGGGAAGTAGCCGTTCACCACCAAGAGCTTGCCGAAACGCGCCAGTTGCAGGCGTCCTTCGGCGTCGATGTCGGGATCGTCGATCGATGCCTGTACGACATCTGGCTTTTGGCGCGAGAGGAGGCCGACCCCGCTGTAACCCGCACGTTCCGCGGAGTGGATCGAGCAGTGCCAATCGGTGTGCTCTCGAAGGGCCGCGGGTACCTGCTTGGCAGTGGCCCGTACCTCCTGAACGCCAACGATCGACGCTTCGGAAGCCTCGAGCCAGTCGATGAAGCCCTTCTTGGTACAGGCACGGATGCCGTTGACGTTCCACGAAACGATGCGCATGGCCAGTACCGGTGATCAGAGACGGGAGGCGGTTGGCAACGGCAGAGTGATCTCGATGGGCGCGAGACGGTGGGGGGGCGAGATGATGTTCCTTTGCAGGGTCGCTGCCTCGAATGGAGCCATCTGTTGAGTATAGCGGGCTGCGTTCGCATGAGTTCTCGCTCGCTTGATTCGTGGATGGCGCAGATTCTCCCGCACCTTCCCGTCTTGGTTGGTTGAGCGCGCCCTATCCACGGCGCAAGACCACCAATCCGTAGGAGACCCGATCATGCGCGAGAGCCTCATCCCGTCCCACTGCCTCCAACCGATTCCATCGCAACGAGACCGGCGATTGCGGTGCGCTGCACGCGCCGCGGGCCGCGGGCATCTCGAGCGCGCCTTGCGCGGGTACTTGGGCCTCGCGCGCGAGGTTCCGAAGGACTTGCAGCAACTCAACCGGACTGGCGACTTGATGGTCCGTGCGCGGCAGGTGACACGTGGTGTCGAACTGTTTCTCGAAGTCGCCCAAGGGTACGAGCGGGATGGATTCGAGGCCAAAGCGATCGCGGTTTATCGCAAGATCCTGCGGATCATGCCGGCGCAGCTCGAGGCGCGCCAACGATTGCGGGCACTCGAGGGAGTTCAGGGATTGTGCTCGTAGGCGGCGACCAGGAACTCGAGCAAAGCCAAACGCTGATCGGTCGGCCAGGGCTCGAACCGGACGCCACCGCTGACGCCTTCGCGGTGCTGTACTTGGGCCGGAACCCGCGAAAAGGTCAGCGATTCGTCGAGCTGAAAGCTGAGCAAGACCATCGTGTCTTGAGGCACTTCTGGTGGCAGGACCAAGCCCATTCCGCCTCCGTTGATATCGATAGCGTCCACGACCCAATGTTCCGACACCAGGTCGGGGGCATCGATCGCCACGAACACCCCGTGAATGGGCAAGCGGCGACCACGTCGTTCCGAGGGGTCGGTATAGGGGTCGTCCAAGGCAGCGGGCTGCTCCGTTTCGTCGGACATCCGTTGATTCTCCTGAAGATGGCGGGCGGGCCGAGAGGCTTCACTCTATCGCATGGGAGCGCCACCATTCGCGCCGGTAGGAGGCCCTTCGCACAGGGTTTTTGAATGAGGTCGGGATTCGGCCTCATGGTACAATTGTCGTATATTTCCTTCGATTTCCTACCGCTACCGACGCGAGGAGTTTGCCCAATGTCGTCGTTGCCCAAGCTGACCCTCGGCATCGAAGAGGAGTATCAGATCATTGATCCGGAGAGCCGCGAGCTCAAGTCCTACATCCAGGAGATGCTGGAGCAAGGCCGTGTGGTCCTGCAGGACCAGATCAAGGCGGAGTTTCTCCAGTCGCAGGTTGAAGTAGGTAGCCACATCTGTCGCAACATCAAGGAATTGCGCTCCGAGGTGGTCCGCCTGCGCCGTTCGATTTGTAGCTTGGCCGAGGGCAATGGGCTGCAGGTCGCGGCCGCCAGCACCCATCCGTTTTCGAGTTGGGCGACCCAGACCCAGACCGTCGGCGAGCGCTACACGCAGCTGCGGAGCGACATGGCTGACCTTGCCCGCCGCATGTTGATTTTCGGTACCCATGTCCATGTGGGGATCGAGGACAAGGACCTCATGATCGATGTCATGAACCAGGCGCGGTACTTTCTGCCTCACCTGTTGGCCTTGTCGACCAGCTCGCCGTTCTGGCAAGGACGCGACACCGGCCTCAAGTCCTATCGGACGGTCATTTTCGAGAGCCTTCCTCGCACGGGCCTGCCGCCACGGTTTTCTTCGATGGCAGAGTACGACGCTTTCGTCAAGGCCTTGGTCGCGACCAACTGCATCGATGAAGCGACGAAGATCTGGTGGGCGATCCGACCGCATCCCAAGTTCCCCACCCTCGAATTTCGTGTGTTCGACACCTGCACGCGCGTCGACGAGGCGGTGTGCCTGGCCGCGTTGGTTCAAGCGTTGGTGGCCAAGTTGATCAAGCTGCGGATGGAGAATCAGGCGTGGCGGCCGTATCGACACCACTTGATTACCGAGAACCAGTGGCGTGCCGTGCGCTACGGAATCCAGGGTGAGCTGATTGATTTTGGTCGTCAAGAGGCCGTGCCAATGCCGCTGCTCGTGGAAGAGATTCTCGAGATGGTGGACGACGTGGTTGATGAATTGGATGTTCGAGAAGAGGTGTCCTACGTCAACACCATTCTGGCCGAGGGCACGAGTGCAGATCGTCAGCTCGCGGTCTACCGTGAAACGAACGACTTTTCGGCGGTGGTCGACCACATCGTCGCTGAGACGCAAGAAGGCTGCTTCGACGATTGAGCGATCCCTAAGGATGAACGCGCGAAAATGGGTGTAGGGAGCCAGCAACTCCTGCTCTTCGAGACGGAGGTGCCGCCCGGTAAGGGTAGTGTCGCATGCGCGAGCCTGCCTGTGGTCGTGCCCCGAACCGAACTGCCGTCGACAGCCCTAGCGCCCGAGGTCGCGTTGGCGAGGCGCCTCGAACCCCTTCTGGACTCACAGGTCGTCGTCGTCTTGACCGACAACAAGAGCCGGATCCTTTCGGCGCGGCCGAGCGAGGCGGGGCTCACCATTCGCTTGCACAAGGCCTTCGCCGATGCGCCGGAGCCAGTCTTGCGTGCCATCGCGCGCCTGGCGAGGCGTTCCCCAGGCTCTCGGGCACCGCGTCCTGCTTTGGCCGTTTTGCGGGCTCACCATGCCCAGGCCCACCCACCACCGGATGGCGCTCGAGTGCGACCCGGCATGTTGCAGCCGGTGGGGCAAACTCTGGACCTTCGCGTGGTGCGTGATGAGATCAACGCAGCCCGCTTCGAGGGTGCCCTCGACGTTGCCATCTCATGGGGCGCGGCACCGCGTAGACGTCGGCGAATACCCCGTAGCATCCGTCTCGGAAGTTTCGATCCACGGACCCGTGTGATCCGAATTCATCGAGCGCTCGACACACCCGATGTGCCCCGGTATGTGGTCGCTTCGATCATTCACCACGAGTTGCTTCACGCGGCCATGCCGCCCGAGCCATGCGGCTTGGGTCGGCGGGTAGTCCACAGTGCAGCGTTCCGTGCCCGCGAGCGGGCCTACGAGCATCATGAGCGATCCGAGGCCTGGATCGAAAAGAACCTGTCCCGACTGCTGCGGGCTGCTATTCCAAGGGCAAGAAGATCAAACCGTGAAAAACCGCGAGGACGGTAATAGTCGCGGGACTCGATGCGTGGTAGGCAATTTGAAATTGACCGTATCGGATCAGGCGGACCCCGCCCTCCCGCGCGTGCGGGTAGGCAACACCTTTCTCGGGGTCGGTGGTGAGGGTCTCGACCTTGTTGATCAGCGACTCGAGCGTGCGAAACGCCGTAACCGGTCGATCCCGCGCGATGTGATCGTAGATATCGCGCAGCGAGTTGGTGGCTTCCCGAGACCAGGTCAGTCTTGCCATGAGCGCAAGCGTCGGCGGAGAGAATCCGTGGTGAGCACGCGATGGCCGGCCAGGTCGGCTAGGCCGCGCCGGATCTGGCGGTCGAATGCGAGCGTACGTAAGATGTCGTCATAGGTGCAGGCCGCAGGCAGCGCGTCGAGAATCCGCCGTGCGCGCTCGCGATGGCTTTCTTTGGGGTGCGCGTCGGTCACGTCGAGGCGCCTCGTTTGAGGGTGAGTGTCGGACGCTACTTGGGGACTGCGATGGCCTTGACGCCGGTCAGGGCCGCGGTAGTCGAGACATACCCGATGCCACCCGGATTGCGGTTCACGAACGCGAGGACTTCACTGTCATTCGACAGTTCTGGCGGTGGCACGTCGCGGCCTGAGAAGATCCGGCGTTGCCAGTAGCTCTTGATCCGATCGACCGAGCGTCCGTGGATTTCGGCGGAGAAGCTCTCGCGGAGTGCCGCATTCGCCACCTGGTCGACCGGTTGGGCCACCTCACGCGATTCCGCCCAGCGGGTTACTTTCTTCAGGAAATATCCTGAAACTTCACTCTTGCTCAACGCGGTCGTCTGGTTGTCGATGTGGACAATGACGACAAAGTCATCGTTCTGAGCGAATGCCAGCGGCAGACCGATCAGTACGCTCACAATCAAGACCGTACCCAAGGCGCTACCTCGACGGACCGCGCGGTGGCGTTTTCTAGATGGTGATGAGTGTTTCACGATACGTCCGAGGACTTCGTAGGGGCGAAGTCGGCAGGTGATTTTCGCCAGCAATGCTAGCACATGGCGCAGAGGTAGGCGAGATTGGGCCAGCCCATGCTGTGGCCCAGGCGGCTACCATGTGGGCATAAGGAGCGTTATCATGGCGGACGATGTCGATTGCTGATCTCCCGACCCTCAACGCGTCACTGAACGCGACTGCGGCGGCACTCCTTCTTGTGGGATTCGCCATGATCCGTAGTGGTCGCCGACGTGGTCATCAATGGTGCATGACCGTCGCATTCGGCTGTTCTGTCCTGTTCCTGGTCTCCTATCTCTACTACCACTCCCACGCCGGATCGACCCCATTTCAGGGTACCGGCGGTATTCGTACGGTGTATTTTGCCGTACTGCTCAGCCACACCGTCCTGGCCGCGTTGGTACCGTTTTTGGCAGTTGTGACTCTGTATCGAGCGCGGCGCGGTGACTTCGATCGCCACCGGCGTATCGCACGCTGGACCTTGCCGATTTGGCTCTACGTCTCGGTGACCGGCGTTGTGGTGTATTGGATGCTCTATCGCCTCGACCTTTGAAGTCAGTTGGTGACGATGACGCCGCCACCGAGGCAGATATTGTCGTCGTAGAGCACGGCGGACTGGCCGGCTGCGATACCCGGATCGGGGGTCTCGAGTTTGACATCGAGGCCTCCATGGTTGGCACTGCGAACATGGCAAGGTGCTGGATGCGGCCCATGACGAACCTTGGTGGCCAGCGTGAGCCCCGCGTCGAGGCCGGCTGGTGGCGTACCGGCGATCCAGTGGGGGTCTGCAACCGTGAACCGGTCGCTCCGGTGGTCTGCCAGTCCGTTGGCGTGCACAACGAACACAACGTTGGACGCGACGTCTTTGGCGGCGACGTACCACGGACCGCCATGGAGTCCCAGACCACGGCGCTGGCCAACGGTGTGGAACCAAAGACCGCGATGGTGGCCCAGAACGTGGTCCGTTCCGAACTCTCGGATTTCACCGGAGCGCTCGCCGAGATAGCTGTGAACGAACGCGTCGAATGGAACCTTGCCCAAAAAACAGATGCCTTGGCTGTCCGGCCGATCGCGGTTGGGCAGCCCGAGGTGCGCGGCCACGGCACGGACCTCATCCTTGCGTTTCGCGCCCAATGGAAACATACAGCGTGCAAGTTGCCGCTGATCGAGTCGGTAGAGGAAGTAGGTCTGGTCTTTGACCGGGTCGACGCCGCGCAGCAAGCTCGTTACCCCATCGCGACGTTCCAGCTGGGCGTAGTGGCCTGACACGACCCGATCAAACCGGTTCATGTTCGGATCAATGTTCGCGTCTATGTTCGCCTCGTCGAGGGCGTCGAAGAAGGCGCCGAATTTGATCCTCCGGTTGCACAGAATATCTGGACTCGGGGTGCGGCCTTCGGCCAGCTCATGGATGGCGTCGGCCACCACCTGCTCGTGGTACGCACGCTGCAAAGACAGCACTTCGAGCGCGACGCCAGCTTGGTCGCACACGGCCCGTGCGTAGCCGAGGTCATCCTCCCAAGGGCAAGTACCGAGGTCGGCCAGTTCGTCTTCGAGCCAGATTTTGAGGTAGAACGCGTGGACTTCGTGGCCAGCGTCTTGGGCCAAGTGCAGCGCTACGGAGCTATCGACGCCGCCCGAAAGCAGCACAGCGACCTTCATGATGGGTTGCGCTTGATCGTCGCGAGTGCGGGGAGCACGAGCAGGGTCATGGCCGCCGCCGCAAGGGTACCGAGGGCGACCGCCAGGCCAAACCGTTGGGTCGGTGGGAAGCTCGACAGCGCAAAGAGACCGAAACCGCCAGCGAGAATGGCCATGGCGCCGAGCACGGGGGGTGCTAGTTGCGCCCGGGCGTTGCGCCACGCGGCTACGGCACCGTCGCCCTCCCGCCGCCGCCGCCGTACCGCGCTGACCAAGTGGATCATGCCGTCGATTCCCAAGGCGATCGCAACATTGGCCGCGGGCGACGAGATGAAGTCTACGGGGAGTTTTGCGTGACCAAAGACACCGAGTAGCACGATCGGTACCGCCACCAGGCTGATCACCATGGCACTTGCGACACGGGCGCCACGGGCGACCAAGATGGCGACCACAGCGAAGAGCACCATGAGCGCGCCGAGGCCCGTGATCAAACTCGAACGGACCAACGCGCCCAGCCGCGCTTGGAGATCATAGATACCGCCGACCTGTGCTGTCTCGAGGCCGGCTTTGGCGACCATCGCTTCGAGGCGGTTGATCACAACACGGCGCGGTTCGGTACGACCTTGCTCGCGCATGCGCACGAGAAATAGGGCGCGGGTTCGGTCTTCGGTCAGGAAGCTGCGGGCGATGTTGTCGAACTGGGGGCTGCCCAGCACCGAGATCAAACCGCCGAGGGGAAGAAAGCGCGCCAAGGGCACCAGGCGGGCTTCGGCCACGAGCAACGGAAGCGAAAGTGTCATGCCTGTCGCCGGGTCTGCGTCGAGTGCCTGCTGCAAAGCTTCCAGCCGCGCGAAGGAGTCTGCGTCGTCGAGCTTGCCTTCCGGTGCAGCGGGATCGCCTACTTCGATCAGAAGCGGGCTCGAGCCACCGCTATCGTCGATTAAGGCAATGCCGTCGCGAATTTCGCCACCCTCGGCAAAGAAATCGAGCAGGCTGGGATCGGTTTCGATACGAAACAGTCCCGGCGCCGCGACCAGGGTCACGACCGCGAGCACGGCCGCACCCACCCAGCCGATCGGACGTCCAAAATTCGTTTGGTCGGGCTGCTTCCCGTTGGCCGCGGGGCGCCACATCCGCGGGTAGAGGCCGTAGGCCATTGCGATGGCAACCAACGTGCCGACCATGCCCGAAACGGCCAATTCGCGCAGTGGCTTGGCGTGGGCGAGGAGCAGACTGCCGAAGCCGAGGAGGGTGGTGAGCATGGCCCAAAATGAGGCGGGCAACGTCATCGCCACCGCGCGCTCTGCAAGATTGCCTGCGACCGCTGGCAGGGAGATCGTGGTCGCCTCCGTCGCCAGCTCCTTCGCCAGGCGGCGTCCATTGGCGGTCAAGAAGACGATGTGGGAGAGCGTGAGCACGAAAACGATGGTCACGATATTGGCGGTCAATACGCCAATCGGCACCCCGAGCACGTGGAGGACCGTAAGGGTAACCGCACAGGCGGCGACACAGCACGTCAGCGTACCCACGACCACATGCCAGGAGCGGTAGATCAGGGCGATCAGAAGTCCGAAGGCGATCAACGCGGCCAGGCTGAACGTCCGCAGGTCACGCTTCAGGGCGCGTCGGATTTGCTCCACCGCGTACGGAACCCCCGAAGCCCGCAAGACGAATGAGGGTGAGTCGTGACGTGCCAGAATGGGCTCCAGCTGGGCGACGAGGTCGGTCTGCGCGTCGCCCGAAACCGATACGACCAAGTTGGTCAAGCTCGGATCGTCGGCCACGAGCAGGAGTCGGCCCCACAGTGGGCTTCCCGGCACTGTCTTGGGGTCGAGCGGGCCGCTGGTGAGACTCTGGACCCCGGTGACGCCGGGTACGGCTGCCAGCGTCGTACTCAAGGCGTCGATCTTCTCCAAGGTCTCGGGTGCCAAAGGATCGGCGACCCGCGCGCTCAAGAAGACCTGCTCACCGGTTGGAAAGCGCGAGGCGATGGCGTTGCTCGATTGCAGCGCTGGGTCGTCGCTGGCGAAGAAAAAGTCACTCTCCACCTTTGGTGTCAGGTCCACCACCGTGGCGAGTGCGACCACGCTCGCCAGCGTGGCGACAACGAGGGGGGCGAAAGCGAGGCGAATGAGCTTCATGATGGAGAAACGTACGGGGGCGGTTCGCGTTACAGCAGGCAGCTTATCGTAGCGCCGGGAACTTTATTTGATCCGATAGGCTGTGCCGGCCACCTCGTCCCACCGAATCGTCGAGGAATCGAAATGACGCGAAATGACCCATCCCAATCCGTGATCGAGACAGAACGCCTTGTGCTGCGTCATTTCGCGCCTTGCAACGCATCGTTCGTGATCGAGTTACTCAACGATCCTGCATTTCTCGAGTACATTGGCGATAAGGGCGTGCGAACAGAGGTCGATGCCCTCCGCTATATTCAAGGGCTGGTGGACGGCTACACGCGTTTGGGATTTGGTCTCTACCTCGTTGTGCGCCGGCGCGATGGCGAACGGGTCGGCATGTGTGGGTTGGTACGGCGAGATACACTCGACGATGTCGATGTCGGCTTTGCGTTTCTTCGGCAACACTGGTCACGTGGCTACGCGTTCGAAGCGGCCGAGGCTGTGCTTGCCTTTGCCCAAGTGACGCTCGGCTTTGAGCGCATCGTCGCGGTCGTGTCGCCCGACAATGCTAGCTCCAAGCGACTACTGGGCAAGCTCGGTATGCGCTTCGAGCGGCGGCTGTGTTTGTCGGCGGATGAAAGTGAAGTCGAGCTGCACGGGATCGTAATGGGATCCCCGCGATAAGGCTGCTTAAGGCTTGGTTCCCGGTTCGCGTAGCCAGATCTCAGCGGTCGCGTGGCTTGGTCGGTTGTGTAAGACCGCGAACTCGAGCGCGATCTCTCGATCGAAAGGTGTTTGAAAACCATGTTGCTCTTTGGTCGCGATGCAGTCGGATCCCGACCCGAATCCTTCAGGTTTCCTTTCTGAGCCGTGATCGTGACGGTCTGCGCGGCGATTCGGACCTTTCTGTCATCATCATGAAACGCCTACTCCCCGTTCGTGGTGGTTCGCGCCTTGTGTGCGTTCTACACAAGACCAACGACGAAGAGCAGCGCTTCTTTCACCGCTATTGGCTTCCGTGGCGTAGGTGTCGTAGCGCGCTGACGCTCGAGTAGGTCGAGCTGAGTAGGGAACCGGGAAGCTGGGGTGTGGCAGTGGCTGTGATCGCGGCCCTGTTTGTGGCCGGCTGGGGTGCCAGGGCGACGTCAACTTCTGCGCGCGGGGGTGACCAGCGCCCTATCCTGGAACCGAGGCTTTCCGCTGGGGGGTCGATGGGGCCGACGACGCGCGGGCCAAGGTCCGCCGATTGGCCGAGGCTGGCGTCGACGTCATCAAGCTGGTGGATCAAGACCAGATGACCATGGACGAGGTGCGTGCCATCGTCGATGAAGCCCACGCACATGAACTACCGGTGGTCGCGCACTCCCACCGGCCGGAAGAGATCCGGCCCGGCATCGAGGTTGGGATCGATTGCTTCGAGCACACGGGTTTGGGCTTCGCGAAAGCGGGGTGGTGCTGTTAATCGGTACCGACAGTGGCGTACCCGGGGTCTTTCATAGCGACGCCACCTGGCGAGAGATTGAGACGTGGGTCCACATGTTCGGCATCGAGCCGATGCAGGCGATCAAGTCGGCAACTTTCGGCAACTTACTGGCCAGCGGTGGCGGTGGGCGTCGAAGACGAGGTGGGCACGATTGCCGAAGGGAAGATCGCCGACATCATTGCGGTTCGAGGCGACGTGCTACGACATGTGGCCCTGTTGCAGCGTGTCGACCTGGTCATCAAGAGGGGACGCCTTGTGGAGTAATGGACTGTGCTGGCTTTGGATCGTGGCCACGAATGCTCCCGAGCCGTCCATGCTCGACGGGCTCGACGGCGTGCGTTTGTTGGCTTGCCCGTGGCGAAAGAATTGGGCTCGGGGGGCAGCGCGGTACCAGAAGGTCGGAGGGTGGCTGTTTGCCGGCGCCTTTCGGCTTCTTGCCGGTGCCTCAATTCCAACCATGGCCCGTAGACCTGCTCCCCCTCCCGTCACACCGGACATGCGGTTTTCCCACATCCGGCGTTGCCAACCGACTCAGCCGCAAGGTTTATGAGACTTTGCTACTCGGCGGCGCTGCCTCGATAGATCCTGTAGTCGTAGAAAAGCTTCCACTTTCCATAGATCTCATCGGGGCTCCACGTCGTCCAAGAGCGTCCCCCTTTTCGTTTCGGGCGCTGCCGAGAAGCGAACCGCCGGATCTTTGCATCAATCTGCCAGCTTACGAATTGAAGATCCCTCCCCGCATTTCCCCAGCGAAAGTAGTTCACCCACCCACGGACTCGTGGATTGATCTCCTGGACGATCACATCGGCAACGGGAACGTGCCGACGCTTTCGAAGGAGATCCCGAATCTCGCGGAGAAAACGGGTGCGCTTTTCCTTCTGTGGCCGCCGTAGGACCTTCTTCTTGCCTAGAACTTTCCGGTCCGGAACCAGCCGAAACGTAAAACCTAGGTAGTTGAAGGGTTCCCCGGCATCGAAGCGGATCATGTGGGTCTTCTCCTCGTTAACCGTCAAACCAATTCTCTCCAACTCTTCCCTCAGGCGGCGTTCTACCTTCGGCGCCCAGGCTCGTGCTCGGGGATGGGTACTGACCTGCACCAGCAGATCGTCGGCGAAGCGCGTGTAGCGGATCACCTCGTATTCTCCCTGCCGAGTCACGCTTTGGGCACGCTCCAGCATCCGGTCGACATCGTTCAAGTACAAGTTTGCCCACAGCGGCCCGATCACCGAGCCCTGTGGAACTCCTCGCTTGCCCGACGCCTTCAGGATCAGCTTGCACAGCCGTAGCACGTCACGATCGCGGATTCTGCGCGCCAACTTCAAGAGCAGGAGATCGTGCCTCACACTGTCGAAGTAGCTACGCAGGTCGAGATCGAGGACTTGCTGCAGTTTGCGATTCAGCCCCTCGTAGACCCGACCCAACGCTTGGTGGGCCGTGCGCCGAGGACGGTAACCGAACGAACCTGGTTGAAAATCCGACTCGAAGATCGGCTCGATCACCAGGCGCAGCGCACCTTGCACGACTCGATCTCGAATTGCCGGAATCTTCAACCCACGCCGCTTGCCGCCTCCCTTGGGAATACTCACTTCTCGACTGGGCAATGGACGGTAGGTTCGTTCTTGCAGCTCTTCGCTCAGAGTCAGAAGAAAACTCTCGACTCCCTCCGCTTCGATCTGCGCGAACGTCACTCCATCGATACCCGGCGCACCGTTATTCTTCTTGGCGAAACGGTACGCCGCCCCCAGCACGTCGAGCTTCCACACATGTGTGTAGAGGCCCCAGAAACGGTGGTGGGAATCTGCCTTCGCCTTTCGGCCTATCCGCTTCCTTAGATCCTGCACGCCAATGGAGGTCGTTGTCTTCCTCACTGTGCCTCTCTTCGTCTGCGGTTCGTCGATCAGCTGGGCCCCTTTGCAACTTTCGGCTCGCCGGCCGGAAGTTCCTCTGCTCTCGGCGAGGTCCCGTCGCATTACCAACGGTTCATCACTCGTACGGGCCCAGCTGCCACCCTCTGACCTTCGGCCCTGTTGCCAGGGTCTACCTTGCTCCAAGGGATTTCTCCTTGGGGTCAGGAGGGCTTCGCCAGTTCCGATGCAACCCTTCCTTGCGTGCCACCGCCATTACCCCGCCGGATTTGCGGCCGGTCATCAGCCAGATTTCCGACCCCAATGCTGCCTTCGCCCTACCCCGAGCGGCTCGGCTTCCGGATCGTCTCCTCACGAGGATTGCGCAGCGTTCGATACCTGCGGCCCACAAGGTCGCTCCCCAGTCCGGGACTGGGTTTGTCAGGAGACTTCGCACCCCGCTTTCGCATAGAGCACGCCTCCTCAGCTTCATGGTTCTGGCTCTTGCCATGTTGGGACTCTCACCCACTGGGTTACATCAGCTTCTCTGGTCATACCGGGGTGGAGCGAGGACCTACACAGCCTCATGCGTTCGTTTCTTGGCATGGCGGATCTGTTGTTCTGCTGCGGGCGGAAAACGAATCAAGTCCGGCGCAGCGTAGCGTAGCCGGACTCCACTGAACCGCGATCCGTACTCTTCGAACACCTCGAAGACTCGGCAGATGCCTGGGGCTAAAGGCCCAGGCTATGTGCAACCACCCCGTTCGGGGTGAAGAATTCGCCGCGTTTCACGCCGGAGACGTGACGGTTCATAGCCTGGGATTTCAATCCCAGGCTACTGTAGGGTCCCACGCGTTTTCGTGACCACCATGGCCTGGCATTCCGGATAGGAGCGGGTTCGGTTAGATTCGCCGTCGGCTCATTTCGGATGATCGGGGTGGGGAAACGGGAAATCGCCGAGGCCTCCACGGTTGGCGCCAGCAGTGGCACGCGGGCGATCTTGGGACGGCCGACGTAATGCATGGTCCCCGGCTGCTGGTCAAGGGACGAGGTGGCCGTGACAAGACGTACCTGCACGCCTTCCTCGACGATGCGTCGCGGATTGTTCCCTTCGCGGCTTTCTACCGCAGCGAGAATGCCGCTTGCTTCACCGACTGCTTCAAGCAGGCGATGCTGCGCGATCTCGGCGCGCTGAATCGCGTTTTCTGCCACCAGATTGCCTTCGAGCTCGGTATCCCGGCCCCTTTCTCCTAGGCTCAGACCCTGCGAGCGGTCCACGACGAAATCAAGCGGCTCGATGTCGAACGAAGGCTGACCGTCCTCTTGGTCGTCGACGAGGCACAGAATCTCAGCCCCCAGGTACTCGCTCTCTTGCCCACCATCACCAATTTCGAATGGGATGCCGCGGGAAGGCTGGCGCTCGTCCTCGCAGGGCAGCTCGGACTCCGCCAAAGGCTACGACTCGCCCACCTCGAACCTCTCGCTCAGAGAATCACCGTCGAGCCCGAACATGTACTCCATGCGGCCGAGGAGCTGAGAGCATGAATGCACCCGAACCCATCCTCGGCTATCTCGAACAGAGAATGCCCGGCTATCCCTTCGACCCCAAGCTCGACCATGATTTCGTCTGCGAGCTTATCGACGACTTCGCCGAGGTCGACATACTCGAACAGACCAAGGCTTTTCGCTGGTACCACGACAACAAACCAGCTGAAAAACACAAGAACCTACGAACCGCACTACGCCGCTGGCTCGCAGGCGCTTGGAAACAAAAACCAAGCAACACCACCCACTGACAAACAACACGACCGTCAAACTCCCGGACTGCGCCGCCACCGAGCCAGTCCGGGATTCTTGCTCTCTCCTCGCTCTACCGCGGCGGTCCATTCCGAGAAACAAGCCACGGAACTACGTGGGACGCGACAGAGTCGCATCGGTGTTGGATGCGCTCGCTTGCGTTGGAGGAGGTGAGCACGCGGGTGGTGTTCAATGACTACCTCGGTGGTGTCGAGCAGCTCGAGGAGCGGGTTGCGACCCTCAGCCAGGAGATCGAGGAGGTCTTGATGAAGGCTCCCGACGTGGAGCAAGTAGGCTGGCTGCGTTGTTTCCGTGGGATCGATACAACCACAGCGATGACGATCCTGTCGGAACTTCACGACTTCCGACGTTTCGAGGATCCACGTAGGTTGATGGCCTACCTGGGCCTTGTGCCGTCGGAGCACAGCAGTGAAGATCGCCGGCGCCGTGGAGCGATCACGAAGGCCGGTAACAGCCACGTGCGGCGCGCGAACTGGCCGGTTTCGTCTGGGGTGCGTTGTACTTGAAGCTGGAGAGGACGGATCGATCGAGGCACGAACGGAGGATCTGCGGCCTAGCTAGATCCCATCCAGAAACTCGTAATCAATTGAAAACAAGAGGTTTAAACGCGCATTCTGAGGTCATTTCTGAGCTTCGTTCTGATAGGCTTTGGTCTCCTAAAACACAGAGCCCAAAGAACTTAACCCTAGAAAGGAACGCCCAGAATGCGCAAAGCTCGCGATTTTCAGCCCAATCTCACCTACAAGTGGCTCGATCTGGACCATGCCAAAGAGCTTCAGACCGTCGCGGGCCTGATCGATGACCATCCTAAGATTGCCGACCTGGTATGGCAAGACCTGACCCGCGATGCCCTTCACCAGACCGGCGCAACAGGGATGTCCGCTGACCTGGTGTTTCGTGCTCTGCTACTCAAACAGATGCACACTTGGAGCTACGACGAACTCCATTTCCACCTCACCGACTCGCAGACCTTCCGCACCTTCTGCGGCATGAGCTTCGCTCAAAAAACGCCCGCCAGATCGACGTTGGCGGCGGCGATCAAGAAAGTTCGGGCCGAAACCCTCGAAGCGATCAATCGCCTCTTGTTGCTGGAGGCCCGCGAGCGCAAGGTCGAGAGCGGGCAGCTTTCCCGAGTCGACTGCACGGTGGTCGAAACGCTGATGCATCCTCCCGCGGACTCGCAGCAGTTGTGGGACTGCATCCGGGTACTCCTCCGGTTAATGAAGCGGGTGCAGGCGCATCTACCGGCCGGCCTCTTCACGTTTCCGAACCGGAAGAAACGAGCCAAGCGCCGCTGCCGTGAGATCTCTGTAGCGCGAAGGAAAGTGGCGCGTCGGGAGTCCTACAGGGATCTCGTGAAGGTTGCCGAGGAGATCCAGCAAAAGGCCTTGGAAGCGGTTGCCCTGCTGGAGGCTCACCGGGTCGTCGACCCGGCCCTCGAGCAGAAGCTGGCCCGGTTTCTCGACCTCATCGAGCGCACCTTGGATCAGACTCGTCGCCGGGTCTTCGACGGCGAGAGCGTACACGCCTCGGAGAAACTCGTCTCCGTCTTCGAAGACCACTCCGACATCATCCGCAAAGACTTCAAGAACACATACTACGGCCACAAGATCTGTCTCACCGGTGGCAAGTCCTCGATGGTTCTGGATTGCCAGATCTTCCGAGGCAATCCCGCCGATGCCAACATGGCTGTGCCATCCGTCGAACGTCAGCAAGACATCTATGGCAAAGCGCCGCGCCAAGTCGTGTTCGATGGAGCCTTCAGCTCGGCGAGCAACCTTGAGAAGATCCAAGAACTGGGGACCCAAGATGTTGTCTTTTCCAAGAGTTCTCTGAAGATCTCCGAGATGGCCAAGAGCCTCTACGTCTACCGCAAGCTACGCAATTTCAGAGCCGGCATCGAGGGATGTATCTCGTTCCTGAAGCGTACCTTCGGACTGCATCGCTGCACCTGGCGCTCCTGGTCGTCGTTCAAGAGCTACGTCTGGAGCTCGATCGTTTCCTGCAACCTATTGGTCATGGCCCGAACCATTCTCAGCCAAGCTTGATCAGCCGACCGGCGGTCAAAGCACGCGGCACCCCGACGGGCCGCCTGGATGAGATATGGGCGCGAATGCAGTCCTTGCCGCATTCGCACCTCTGGCGGTCGATTCCACGATCACCCGGTGAGCAGCACCCCCAATGGACCCTTAGACGAGGGCCCATTCGACAGGCCTGTGGGCTCGAAACCGCATTTCTGGATGGGATCTAGCTATGCGACAAGGATTCACCTTCTGGACTCGCGATATTAGAGAGCAAGCCCTCCCGACGAAACACGGTCATGCGGCGCGATGCCAACTCGGCGTAATCCGCGAATATCAGTGTGACTCGTCGTCGAAGCGACCTCGATCATCCGACCTCTCTGGCTTCGAATATCGCCCCCGTCCCGGACCTCTTGGATGGGGCGGGATTGCCCTCGACAAACGGTCGTTCCATGTGATCTAGATTGCGGGCAACAGGCGGACGGCTTGGTCCATCAAATCTCGGGCGCTCTTGACGCCGAGAGAATAGGCCACGATGGTCCCTTCGCGATCAAGCAGTACCGTACTGGGAATCGACTGAACACCGAAACGCCGGTACAACTCCGCGTTTTCAGTGATGCCCGCTGGATAGCTGAACTTCCTTTTCTCGAGGAACTTGACCGCCTTCTCTTTGTCGGTCCTTTTCTCGGCGGCGTTGTCTGGCGTGTCGTAGCGGGTGATGGCCAACACGTTGAGCCCGCTCTCGTGGTGCTGCTGATAGAGCGTCTCGAGCTCTGCCATTTCCTTCCAACAAGGTGAGCACCAGCGCGCCCAGAAGGTGACGATCGTAACCCCTTCGACACTCGAGGTTGCCAGGTCGAATTCGGCTTGAGACACGTTCAAGGCTTCGAGGCCAATGAGGGGTGGTGCCGGCTTGCCTCGCATCTCGGCGGATCTTTCGACCTCATGCGCGGCGACTGATTGGGCAACGTTCTCTTGATGAATAGCCCAGCCGGCTGCGCTCAAGATCCCGCCGACGAGCAAGAGCGCGACGCGTTGAGTGATTGCTACCCGAGGCCTTGTGCGCCAGACCTCTCGTAGGCCACTCAGAACGCAAATCAACGCAAACACGAGGGGGAAGTTGTTGATCGGGCCAAAGACCCCACGCATCGCCAGAGCGCCGACCATCGCGCAAACGAAAAAGATCAGTAGTGGCGAGCGGTAATGGCTTGGTACCGGCACCAGTCAACCTTCCTTTTCGAGCCGATGGATCTGTTGCTAAATCTGCGGGTTGCCGGGCGACGACTCGGGCAGCTTCTTCAAGGGTGCCTGAATCTAGCACGCGGGAACCGGCTGGCGAGAAACAGGTGCCGGATCGCCGCGAATCCGGTCATCAACGGTTGACCTCCGCGTTTGGCCAC
This sequence comes from Candidatus Multivoradales bacterium, assembly GCA_965250305.1. Taxonomy (GTDB): domain Bacteria; phylum Acidobacteriota; class Thermoanaerobaculia; order Multivoradales; family J023; genus J023. The sequence continues at coordinate 245,939 of CBDFNS010000023.1, forward strand.
CGGGTTGGTGGCCAGCTCGGCTGGCGTTTTGTCGAGTCTACGGCGCCGGAAACGCCATGCGCTCGAGCATGGCGACGAATCGTGGATGATCCCGCAGGGGATCGAGACGCGGGTCGACCCCCAAGGCGAGCAGGTCGGTTTCGTGTTCGGTGAAAGAGCGATCCAGCCAGTCAAGTGCCGTCTCGGTTTTACCGATGGCGGTGAGCTCGATTGCCAGGTCGTAGGGTGATCGGTACTCAGTCTCACCCGCCGCGGCTTGGGCCAGGCGTTTTTCGGTTACCGAGCGGATCACACCGCGCAGGCCACGGGCTTCGAGATGCTCGGCGAGTCCGTGGTCATCACCGTCTTCGATGGTGGCAGCGCGGCGCCATGCGGCGCTGGCCTCGGCGTCGTTGCCCCACGCGATGTGCATCCATTTGAGGTTGTCCCAGAGATCGAAGTGATCGGGCGCCAACTCGATGGTCCTGCGCGTTTGCTCGAGGGCGTCTTCCGGCCGATCGGCGAAGAAAAACAACCAAGCCAGCATGGTGTTGATGACCGGAGAGGTCGGCGCCAGTGCCAGAGCTTTGCGGGTTGCCTCGAGGCCCCGTTCGGGCTGGCCCAGATGGGTCAGCAGGACCCCCCGCATGAGATGCGCTTCGCCGAGGTCGGCGTCGAGCGCCACGGCGCGGTCGAGGTGGTGCTCTGCGCGGTCCCACTGCCAGTCGGAAAAGAAGGCGAGCAGGCCGGCCGCTAAGTGAGCCTGAGCCGACGCTTCATCGAGTGCCAAGGCCCGCTCGGTCATCTTGCGTGCGACTTCGAAGACCTCGGCTGGACGCCAGTAGTCGTAGATCCCGAGCAGCAGGTAGGCCATGGCGATGCCACTGTGGGCATCGGCCGAACTCGGGTCGCTCGCCAGGGCGCTTTGACACGCGGCGATGGCCCGCTCGAGCCCTTCACGGGTCCGCCGCTCGGCGAAGTGCTGGGCGCGCAGCAACTCGACCCGTGCTTCGGCTTGCATGGGCTTCGAGGTGGTGATGTGGGGCGACAATCTCGGGCTCGCGTCGTTCGGCCACCCAACGCCGGCTCGACCGAGTAGCCATCCCGTAATACCCGTCGCCAGGAGGGCGGTTAGCAGTCCCGCTCGAAGAACGCTCCGTTTGGTGGCCGGTGCTTCTTTTGTTGTGACTGTTGCTGTCTCACCGTTTGGCTCGACGCTGGCCAGGAACCGGTACCCGCGTCGCGGCACGGTCTCGACGAATCGGGGGTGGGTGGCCGAGTCGTCCAGGGCGTCCCGGACCCGGCGCACCGCGGTGTTGAGGCCGGTGTCGAAATCGACGTGGACGTCTTGGTCCCACAACGTATCGCGAAGATCCTCGCGCGAGACGACCTCCCCGGCCTGCGCAATAAGCGTGCTCAACAAGCGAAGGGGCAGGTCTTGGAGCGGAATTCGGACGCCCGCCCGACGCAACTCGCCAGCTTGGGCGTCGAGCTCGAATACCCCGAATCGCTGAGTCGAATGGGCGGTCATGGTGCTGCGAACGATCCTACCAGCCACACGCCGGGACCCCTTGGTAGCGGCCGGATCCTGTGCCGGCCGTTTTGGTGGTACGGGAGGATGGAGACCCTTTCGGGTGAAATGAGTTCGTAAGGTCGCCAAGCAACCTATTCATCGGTAAGGGCTTATCGCGTCATGTAGCGGTTCGATTGCGGTCAGATGCAGACCATGGACGGACGGTCCGAGGCCGGGGAACATCGGCCCATGACAACACCACAAGCCAACGATCACCCTCCGTCCATGACCGGTCCACTGCCTTCTCTGAGTCCGCGCACGTGCCTGATGCTGGCGCTCATACCGGGGCTGGCGCTGGTGATTCACCTGGTGGCGAACGCCCTTGGTGGCTACGGCTACTTTCGCGACGAGCTGTACTACCTGGCATCGACCCGCCATCTCGAATGGGGTTACGTCGACCATCCACCGCTTTCGATTTGGCTATTGGCGCTTGCACGCGGCCTCGTAGGGGACTCGCTCTTCGCTGTGCGATTGCTACCAGCGTTTATCAGCGCGGCCTCGGTTGGTGTCGCCATGCTGATGGCACGTGAGCTTGGGGGTGGTCGGTGGGCCATGGCCCTCGCGGGTACCGCTGCGCTCATCTCCCCCATCAACCTCGCGTTTGGCACCACGTATTCGATGAACGCGTTTGACGTCTTGGTTTGGGCCGTAGCGGCTTACCTGCTGGTGCGCTTGATTCGCACGGCCAAGCCTCGTTTGTGGTTGTGGCTCGGGGTCGTTCTCGGGCTCGGCCTGCTCAACAAGGTGAGCGTTCTGTGGCTGGGAACGGGCATCGTCGTCGCGACAGTGGCAACACCGCTGCGTCGGTGGCTGGCTACACGTTGGCCATGGCTTGGTGGTTTGAGCGCTGGTGCAATCTTCGCACCCTACGTGATTTGGAACGCAATGCATGACTGGGCGCACCTCGAGTTCATGCGCAACGCCAGCGCTTCGAAGTATTCGGGGCTCGACCCCATCGACTTCCTTGGCGGTCAGATCTTGGTGAACCATCCTTTCACCCTGCCGTTGTGGTTGGGCGGGCTGGCCTTCTTGTTGTTCGGTGGCGGTCGCCGGTTTCGAGCGCTCGGATTGGTCTTCGTTACCATCGTCATAATTCTGGTACTCAATGGGACCAGCAAGCCTGAGTACTTGGTGGCTGCGATGACGATCGTCTTCGCAGCTGGCGGCGCTGCGGTCGAGTCATGGACCCGGCAGGTGCGCTGGTTGCGACCCGCCTTCTTGACCCTCCTGCTGACGGGGCTCGTTCTGGTACCGCTCACGGTACCCCTGTTGCCTGTTGACCGGTACATCGCGTTTGCTGAACGTTTGGGCATCAGGCCGCACACGGCCGAGGCGAAAGTCCTTGCAGACCTTCCTCAGTATTACGCCGATATGTTTGGCTGGCAGGAGAAAGCCGAGGCTGTTGCTGCTGCCTATCGAAACTTGGCGCCTGGGGATCGCGAGCAGGTTGTGCTCTTCGGCGACAACTACGGCCGCGCGGGTGCCCTCGACCTCTTCGGGCCCAAGCTCGGTCTACCGCCTGCTATCAGCAGTCACAACAGCTACTGGCTGTGGGGTCCTGGCGATGGTGATGCCGATGTTGTCCTCTCCCTTGGCGGCGATCCTGAGCAGCTCGGTGCGCTCTTCGAATCCGTTGAGGAAGTCGGTCGCGTGCGCTGCCGCTACTGCATGCCCTATGAAAACGATCTCGGGATCTTCTTGTGCCGCGGGAGCAAAATGACGGCGGGCGACTTGTGGGCGGGAGCCAAGAACTACAGCTAACGTTGCCTCGTCTCAGGATGCTCTGCCGTCCAGTCGGCTTGGGCGCCGAGTGCTACGGTTTGAGATCGGGTCACGCCACACTAAGCCATACAGTGATGGCAGTATACGGTGCCGAGTCGCTTGTGGTAGCGGGCCGATCCCCCCCTCGGAATCTCCTCGTCACAGATGTCGCAAACACCGCCAAGATCGAGGTCGAGCACACCGAAACCGTCGAGGGGAAGCGCCACGCCGTCGATTACCTTGGGGAAGGGCTCGCTCTTTATGATGTCCTCTCGGTAACGCTCGTGCAGCGCGCGCCAGCGACGAATCAAACGCTCGGGGAAATCGTACTTCCGCATGCTGGCGGCCATCAGCTCCTCGCGATAGTCGAAGAGTTCGTCAGAAATGACCATCCAATGGTGTGCAGTATGAGGTGATTCGCCGAAGTAGATATCCTCACCGGTAAACACTTTATAGAGAAAGCTATACTGTTTTTCGATCGCGCGCTGCTTACCGATTCCATCGAAGAACTTGGATAGCCGGGGGTCCTCGTAGACCTTGTTGTAGAAATCAGTGAGAATCCGGGTCAGGAGCAGGCCTTCGTCGAGCGCGCTCCACAGTTCGGGATCGGGGTCCGGGTAGCTTCGCTTCCTGCCCTCGGGCCGAGGACCGCTATCGTGAGGGTCGGCGTGAATCTCGAGCGGACCGACACCGGCCTTGATCGCGCGCTCCCGGCTGCCGTAGACCATCCGCGGCTTGCCGCAGAGATAGACCTGCCAACCACTCAGGTCCGTGTGCTCGGCGAATGCCACCTCCTCCGCCCTCCCCGGGACGAGGCCCTCGACCACGTGGTCGCTGGAGTAACACGGAACGTAGTGAAAGTTGGGATGACACCGACCGAGCTCGTGAAGAACCTCTCGGGCATAGTGTCCTTCAACACTGCCGGAGCCGTGATAAAGATGAATCGGACCCGAGTGGCCGGAATGAAGGGCGTCGCGGACGATCCCCAGCAGCGGCGACAGGCCGGTCCCGGTGCTTAGCAGCAACATGGGGCGAGCGGGTTGTCCGGGGAAGTAGTAGCAGCGTCCGGATGGTCCTTGGAACTCGAGCTGATCATCGATCTGCAGCTCGTCGAAGATCCAGTTGCTCATCACGCCATCTGGAATCCGCCGCACATGAATCTCGAGATACCGGTCGAGGGTCGGGACGCTCGACAGGGAATAGCTCCTGGTTTGACCATCGGAGCGGCGGAGGTTGATGAACTGCCCCGCGTGGTAATAAAGCGGTGTGGCGGGCTCGAGCGTCACGCGACAGATCTGTTGAGAGAGAAGCTCCTTGGCACGGACGGTGACATTGCTGAAGAGGTCGGCATCGCGTGGTGGTGCGACCTCGAGGTCATTCTCGGGGGTGTAGCGGCAAGCGAGGAAGTAGCCGCGTTCTCTCAGTCCGGGGCGGAGGCCCACTTGCACCTCCGCCGGAGGCGGACTGTCGGTCCGGCGGAGCAAACAGATACAACAGATGCCGGCGCGACAGGACGACGGTACTTCGATGCCGTGTCGCTGCAGCGCTTCGAGTACGGTCTCAGCGGCCCGCAGCTGGAAATCAGATCCTTCGTACGTTAATCTGGGCATGGTACCGAATCCAATGACATTGAGGGACGATCAAGCTTGAGCCAGACCACAATCAAAGTTTCTACCGCCGGACCGTACCATGTGAAAGGCGAGTTCATCTTGGTCGATGCCGAGGGCAACCAGTTCGGACTCGGCGGGCGATCACGCGTCGCCCTTTGCGGTTGCGGAGCCTCGAAAAGTGCACCGTTCTGCGATGGCTCGCACAACCGCGTGGATCTCGACGCCGACCGCACGGCCCGTGATCTTCGCCCACTGGCTTGATCCCTGGCGATCCGACCGGAATTCCCGATCGCCCTTCGTTGCACGCGCCTTGACTTCGCTAGACCTGGGCGTCGATCACGCGCTCGAGGCGCCCGAGAAGAGCGATTCAGGCCCGATCATGGTGCCGAGCCGGCGGCTCGCACAACCGTCATCACCTCTTCCCCGATATTCGCCCGGCACACGAAGAGTGGCCGTCGCTATCGCTCAGTCGCTATCGCCTGGCTTCCCCCGCTCACCGACCGGAACACACCAACGCACACGAAAGGTGGTGGCTCGCCGCTCGAAGCGGAGCGAGGGCCAACCGAAGAGGTAGGCGAGGCGAGCGAGGATCCGCCGGCCACCGTACGGTTCGAGATCGTCGTCCTCGCGAGCATCGCCTCCCTGGATGGCATTCTCGACTTCGAAAACAAGCTGCCGGCGAACCGGATCGTGGCGGACCTCGATCCGCGGGCGGCTGGCCGGGAGACCGTGGCGAATGGCGTTGATCAATACTTCTTCCAAGAACAAGCCGACGCCCCCATGCACCGGGCACGAAAAGAGATTCCGCTCCGGCCACGCGATCGCGACATCGAAGATCCGAGCGCCGTCTTGTCGATCAGCCTGAGCCGGCGCCGCCAACACGCCATTCGACCAATGCAGCCGCGCACGCAAGTCGGCGTCGCTACGCACCAGGCTGAATACGTGCTGGAAGCGCTCGAGGGTGGCGACGACCTGGGATCGCTCGACCGTGGCCGCGGGTGGTAGCGGCGGACGAGCGTCCCAATGATCGAACAACCAGGCCGCGATGCGAATGCGCCGGCTGAGGTAGTCTGCGAGCCAGCGGGCGAAAGGATCATCGGCCTTGGCCCCGCGGCCGAGGTAGGCATCGAGCACGCGTGCCAGGGTGTCGACCCCATGCGTCAGCAGGCCCGAAAGACGCTGACGTTCATCACCCCGCACGCGCTTCTCGAGCTCCTCCGAAAAAAGCGTGAGATCGGTCTCGGGATCGACCAAGAAGAGCATTCCGAGACGATGACGCTCGTCAGCCTGGAGTGACCGAATCGGCGCCGTGACGGCAACCGATCGGATCAGAGCCAGCCGACGATCGGTGCCACCGTCGGGCCGCTGGATGGCGAGCGGTACTCCATAGGCGCGGCGCGGCTCACTACCAGCACGATGCATGCGATCGTAATGCTCACGTGCGAGCTCGTCGGCCACCAAGTCGCCAATGCACGAGCCTGGCGTGATACCGATGGCGGTGGCGGCCTCGTTGCCGGCCACCACCAAGTCGCTATTTGGATCCACTACGGCCAACGGTACCTGCATGGTATTAAGCAGGTTCTGACGCTCCCGCAATTCGCCTTCGGCGCGCCGTTGGGCGTGCTCGGCGCGACGTCGATTGTGCTCGAAACCGATCAACAGGACCAAGCCCAAGAATGCCAGCAACGCAACCGCCAACCAAGGAAAGTCGGCCGCGGTCTTGGGGAATAACACGACCAACCAGTCACGGCGAGTGACTTGAAATACCGCCACCGCGGCTTGGTCGGTTTCGTCGAGAAACGGTCCAGGCCCGCGTGACACCGAGGCTCGGGCTCCTCTTTCCCGCGCCTTGAGCCGTGCCAGCGTAGTGGTAAGAAGGGGGTCGATCGTCTCGCCATCGGCACGCTGGTGATCGAGCGCCGTTTGCAGCTCGCCCCAGATCGGCCATTCATCGTGCGTCGGTGGTTCGAGCCGCGCCAAGTGCGCGAGCAGAGGCGGCGCAATGCCCTTGGCGAAGGCAGCCCAGTCGATCTCGAACGTGAGATCGATCGCCAGCACCGCGCGAAAATCACCCGCGGGTGCGGTCAGCGGCGCGGTAACCGTGGTCACCAGACCCTGGCCTCCCAGATCGAGGTAGAGACCGGAAAAGCGCGCTTGGCGCGGTGAACGCCCGAAGTCGAACTGAAAAAAGAACTCATTGGACACGAAGTTGGGCAACCGGGGCCGCTTGCGAAACTCCTGCCCTTCCTCCCAGGTAATCGCCCGACGCGCCTCCTCCTCGAGGGCGCTGTCGATCCGTGGCAAGGAAACGAAGGAGCCGTCCTCGCCGATCGCGTAAACTCGCACCAAACGCGGCGGAGGGCGACCAGGAAAAGCGGGCAGGCGGCCGATCCTCGCGTGGACGGCGACCAAATACGGTACCGCCCAACGTAGGAAGCGGTTGGACCGGTTGGCGACCGCGGGCAACCCCTCCACCGCGCGGCTACGGGTCATCACCAACCAATGCTCCTCGGCAGCGGGCGACGGCCGGTAGGCTAGAAACCGCTGGCTACGGAACTGCATCGCGTCTTCACCAGGCGGTGCGGATACCGGCCGCACCTCGTCGTCGGCCATGCGTCGGAAACGGGCGGGATCGACCGATGCGAGTGTATCGCGGGCGTCGTCGATTGCCGTGACCAGCGCGGCGAACGGGGCTGGTACCGGCCCCGGATCCGCGGCCATCGAGAGACCACCGCTGGCGTCGTCGCCTCCAGCCGCCGAGCGGCCTTGTTCGTAGCGCCGAATTTCGCGGTCGAGCCAAGCGATCGCGCCAGGCTGGTCCGTGGGGCGATTCGGCGTCCGGACCCGCGCCAGATCGAGCACGGCTTGCGCGCGACTTTGCGCAGCGCTGTGCGACCAGGCGTTGCGCACCTCGCGGACGGTCACCGCCAGCAAGGCCAGGAAGACCGCGATACCGGCATAGAGCAGCACTGGCGTCGAACCGTGAGCGGGATCGTCCCGGGACCGGGTTTCCGGCGCGTGGTTCCGCTGCCCTCGGTAAGATTGGCTCATGACCCGATTGTTTGCCTTGGGACCCACGGCTGGCACTGCCCATTCCCACCGTCGCCTTCGCCGCCGGCCGATCGTCGTGGTGGAAGACCACTTGTACCACATCGATCGCTTGCTCGAGGTCTTGGCCCGTGATGCACCCGAAATGCTGGCGTGGTTGTGTGTGGTGTGCCTCGACCGACCCGGGCCGGATACCGACCAGGCCGTGGCTCGATGGCTCCGCGACCATCCCACGCTGCTCGTCGCATCCTGCCCCCAGGCCATCGCTACGCTGCTTGCCAACCGTGACCGCGAGCGCTACATCACACTCGACCCCGAGATCTTCGACCAGCACATCCACTGCTGCCGGGCCCTAGCCGCTTTGGTGCGCCCCGGTGGTCTGCTCCTTCAAGACATCCAGCTCGAGACCTTGGCTTTCATCCCCCGTGACCGGTGGTGGGAATCGATCTTCTTGGCCAGCGGCATCCGGGGTACGTTCGCCGAACGGCCGCCCACGGGACGCTTCTTGTCGAATAAGCGTGGCTACGCGGCCACGTTCGGCTGCGACCTGATCGACGCTGGGTTTGATCCGCGCGATGTGCTCGACAAGGATGACCTCGACCACGTCATGGTCCCCGTCTTGCGCCGCTTCCTCGAACAATCGATGCCCTTCCGCTTGCGGGCCCTCGAGTCGACCGGCTCCGTCCTCGAAACGTGCTTGGCGTCGGCGGACCGCACGGTCGTCGAAGCGTCGCTCGATCTCGTCCTGTGGCCGACGGAATCCTCGTTCGAGCTCGGCGGCCGGGCGATCGTCGCGGCCGGCCGACGAGCTCGCGTGCGGCTCAAGCGCGGCTGCCCGGAGGTCATGACCTGGCTAGCCTTGGTGGCAGATCGGCTGGGTTCGCACACCGGGCTCGCGGTGCGCAACGTCGGTCGACGAATCGCGCCCGAGCACGCGGGGCGGGCCGAGATCACCAACTGTGCCGCGCGCCATATCCACGCCTTGCGGGCACGCTTGGCGAACGGTGGCAAATGGATTTCGACCGTCGACCATACCTATCGACTCAACCGCGCTTGTGCCATCGGCTTGGTTGAACGCCTCCAGCAACCTCCTGGCATCTCCACCCCGACGCCGGAGGTCGCGCAATAGCCTCGCTCGCCTCACGCCCCTAGGCTGTCGTGGACGCCGCCGAAATCGGCATTCACCGTCGTTCGACCGCAGCCTTGGAGGATGTGACCATGGCAGACTTTCTCAACGCCTTCAACGCACTCTCGGCACGCATCATCGTTGTACTTTGGCATCCGCTGGTGCTCTACGCCTTGCTGGCGGTGGGGGTGCTTTTCACCCTCTGGAGCCGGGGTGTCCAGTACCGTGCGCTGACCCACGGCGTGGCCGTGCTCCGAGGGCGCTATAGCGACCATGACGGTCCCAGCGACGATCCTGGCGCGATCAACCACTTCCAAGCGCTTTCGGCCGCGCTCTCGGCGACGGTTGGTCTCGGCAACATCGGCGGTGTTGCCTTGGCGATCTCCTTGGGTGGCCCAGGCTCCGTCTTCTGGATGTGGGTCGCGGGCGTCCTCGGCATGGCGCTCAAGAGCACCGAGGTCACGCTCTCGATGCGCTACCGCAACCTCGACGACCCGGCCAATCCTCATGGCGGCCCGATGTGGGTCGCGCGGCTCGGTATCGCGCGCAAGTGGCCACGATTGGCCCGTCTGGGGACCACTGTCGGCGGAATCTTCGCGGTTACGCTCCTGATTTCGACCTTCACCGGAGGCAATCTCTTTCAAGCCTGGAATGTCGGCAACATCACCCAGACCTACTTCGGTATCCCATCGCTGGTCGTGGGCATCGTCCTGGCCATCATCGTCGGGATGGTGATTCTCGGCGGTATCCAACGTATCGGCGTGGTCGCCGGCCGGCTGGTGCCGATCATGTGTGGCGGCTATCTGCTCGCGGCCTTGTTGGTCATCGCCATGCGCATCGAGCAACTGCCCTCGATCCTTCGCTTGATTGTCGCGAGCGCATTCGGTCCCCAAACCGCCAGTGGCGCTTTCCTCGGCGGCACCGCGGCGATCGCTTTCGGAGTCGGCTTGCAACGGGCCTTCTTCTCCAACGAGGCCGGGCAAGGATCGTCACCGATGGCCCACTGTGCGGCCCGCACCCGTGAGCCGGCGCGGGAGGGCCTGGTGGCGGGATTGGAGCCGTTTATCGACACTCTCGTCGTCTGCACCCTGACCGCCATGGTCATTCTGTTGAGCGGCGCGTGGAACCGCGCGCCCGATTTGGCCTGGCGGACAGCACCACGGGTGGTGACCGCGGGTGACGGCGTCTGGACCCTCGACGGTGGCGGCTTGCCTGCCCGTGTCGATCGGGGGTGGCGCGCCGGAGATACGGTGCAGGTTGCGGTCGCGCCAGCGCAAGAAGACACCCCTGATCGAGCGAGCACACGGCCGGTCGCCATCACCGGAACCGTCGCTTCAATCGACCCGGTTCCCGTGCTGCGGTGGTCAACCGTGGCTCTCGGCCGGTCCCCAGTTCTGGTCGACCCGAATGGGGTGTATCTCGGCTACAGCGGCGCGGCGTTGACCGCCCATGCCTTCGACCGTGTTCAGCCCGGCCTCGGAACGTGGCTGGTCAGCATCGCGACTTGGCTCTTCGGCTTATCGACCCTCATTTCATGGAGCTACTACGGCGAGCAGGGCTGGATCTACCTCTTCAAAGGCCGGGGCGTGACCTGGTACCGACTCCTATTCTGCCTCGCGATCCCGGTTGCCTGCTCGGGCCTGGTTCGTACCACCACCGAGCTGAGCAACCTGACGCTGATCGGAACGGGGGTCATGTTGTGGGCGAACATTCCGATCACATTGTTGTTCGCCCGCGAAACGATGGCGACCCAACGCGACTACCTCGCCCGGATGGGTGACGGTTGAGAATGCCACGCGACTCTGTCGGAGAATCGGACACGGTGTCGGTACTCACGACGATCAGCCGGCCGGAGGGCGCTCATCGGCGCCGTGGCTACGGGGCCAGCCGAATTTGAAGACCGTGCATGGGTCTTGCTACACCGAAGAAGGGAAGGAGAACCCGATGCACTACGCTCACTCGATCATCCACCCGGTGTCCGCACCGGCCGAAGCGGCCCAGTTCTTCGTCAATGCCCTTAGCTTTGTCGAAAAGCATGCGACGCAAGATACTCACGTCGTCGACAACGGTGCGCTCCAACTGCGCCTGGTTCAATCCGGCAGCGGACCGAGTCATGCCAACTGGCCGCTCGAAATCGAGATCATCACCGAGGACTTCGACGCCTCGACCCAGGCCCTGGTCGGGCAAGGCGATGTATGGGAGCTGACCCGCGAAGTTTCGACTGCGAGTGACCGCATCGAGAAACGCCTCGGTACGATTTACGGCGCGGTACTCGTCTTGACCCGTCAGCTCACCGAAGACGACTTGGGCACGCTACCCCAGCTACCGGCAACAATGCCGTGGACGCCGAATGCCGACGGGTTGGTACGTCGAGCCGTTCGGCGGGTGCCGTTGGTGTTTCGTGGTTCGGCTCGCAAGCGCATCACCGGCCGTGCCGAGGGGCTCGCCTTGGCCGAAGATGACGACCAGGTCGCATTGCCGCACGCCGTCCGCGGCTTGATCGATTCGACTCCTGGCTTTCAACGCTCCGCCCTGATCGAATTCCTGACCGACGAAGGGGTCGCTGCCGAGCTGCTCGATGAGCCGGCCGATAACGGATAGCCCTCAGCCAACACGCGTCCGACCAGTGTCGGGATATCATCGGTCGCCTATGAAGCCCGAACGCATTCTCGTCGTTGACGACGACGCCGCTGTCCGCAAGCTGCTACGGGCGTTTCTCGAGCAGCACGGCTTCGAAGTGGTCGAGCTGGAAACCTGCGCCGAGCTCCTCGCCACCATCGAGTCACAGCCGGTCGACTTGGCCCTGTTGGACAACCATCTACAAGACGGGTACACGGTGGAGCTGATTCCGCGACTCAAAAAAAGTGCTCCGGAAGTGCCGTTGGTGATGCTCACGGGCCAAGCCTCAATCGAGGTCGCTGTACAGGCAATCAAGCTCGGAGCCGATCAGTTTCTGACCAAGCCAGTCGAGCTCGAGGCTCTGAGAGTGATCGTTTGCCGTCTCTTGAAGCAACGGCGAGAACAACGGTCCCTCCGCGCCCGTGCCACCGGGCCGGGCCAGCAACCACCGACACCGTTTGTCGGTTCCAGTCCCGAGATCAGGAGTCTCGAACGACAAGCCAAGACCGTGGTCGGTTCTGGCCTACCCATTCTCGTGCTCGGTGAAACGGGCGCTGGCAAGGGTGTTCTCGCCCGCTGGCTCCATGACCACTCACCACGGGCGAGCGAAGCATTTGTCGACGTCAACTGCGCCGGTCTCGGCCCGGAGTTCCTCGAGAGCGAACTCTTCGGTCACGAGAGAGGGTCGTTTACCGGCGCGGTTGACACCAAGAAAGGCCTCTTCGAGGTCGCCCATCGCGGTACGGTTTTTCTGGACGAGATCGGCGATATGCGACCGGCCGTTCAAGCCAAGCTGCTCAAGATCCTCGAAGAGAAGCGGTTTCGTCGCCTGGGTGGCGTCCGCGATCGGCAAGTGGATATTCGCCTGATCGCGGCCACCAACCGGAATCTCTCCAAGGAGATCGACAAAGGTACTTTCCGAGAAGATCTTTATTACCGAATCTCCGTGATCCCCCTCGAGGCCCCGCCCTTGCGCCAGCGCCGGGACGACATCGCCGAACTGGCCGCGGTGCTTTTGGCGCGGATCGGCGCCGAATCCGCTCGAGGTCCACTCTGCCTCAGTACCGCCGCCCTCGCCAAGCTCGAGGCACACAACTGGCCGGGCAACATTCGCGAGCTCAAGAACGTTCTCGAACGCGCCGCGCTCTTCGCCACGAGTCACGAGATCGATCCGGAAACGCTGCTGCTGGTCGAACGCACTGTCTCCACCGCACTCGACACCAGCTTGACACTGCAAGCACTCGAGGAGCGCTACATCGGACAGGTCCTCGAAGAGGAGGACGGCCGCATCTCACGGGCCGCCAAGCGCCTCGGAATTCACCGCAGCACCCTTTACGACAAGCTCAAGCGCTCCGACGCTACCGCCTGCTAGCCTGCTAGGTCGCATTCACCGACATTTCTGTCGGAATATCCGACGCCCGTCGTCCCGGCGACGTCACCGCGATGACGTCCCCCGACCACCAACCCGCCGGATTCATCAGCATGGCCGTTCGCTGACTCTTGGTCAGTCGTTGGCAGCATTCTTGCTTTAAACCAGGGCGGGGGCTGGTTGGACGAACGAAAGAGGAACTTGGATTTGCCATCGACTGTTAGTAGACTCGACATCAACTTGAGGCCTCGAACACCACCCGTTGTTCTGCGTCGACTCGAAGATGTTTCACAGCGGGTCCGTGATATAGATTTCGCCGTCTACGAGTCGGAAGACCAGGCGGCGCTCGCTGGAACCTTGCTTCCTATGATCCGTGAAATCGTCGAAGACTGTTTGAATCTTCTCGATGCCATTGCCGATCAGCGCGTCGACGCCTGGTTGTTGGCGGAGACTGGCGAGCCGGCACAGGAGGATCGGCGTTTCGTGGACGGCGTGATGCCTGAGTCTCAGGCGATCGACATCGCCGCCCTGGGCAGCTTCGAGTTACGCCAAGAACTCAGCATCTTGAAACGCACGGGGGTCGAACAGAGCCCGTGGCAGATCATCGCCCGCTTGGACAGCGCGTTGCGCGAGGTCTTGAAGGTGGCGACGGTCTTGCATTCTGTTTGTCGTCACGAAGACGACGATGTGGCGCTCACCTTCGATACCGAGCTTCGCAACGGCCTACAAGTGCGCGCTGTATACAGCCGGTTTCGTCGTCAGATCGAGAACCTGAAGCACCTGGATCGGTCGGAAGACACGAAGCTGCGCAGCGCCGCTACCTGCATTGCTTGCTTGGCCGGGCGGGACATCTATCCCAAAATGAGAATACGCGACCGCCTGGCCCTAAGCCAACTCCGTGAGCGCATGGTCACCTGTCTCCGACAAGCACAGCCCAACGCTGCGGAGTGTCGGCGCCTGGGCACCGATCTCCGGGGCTTCGCCGAGTTGCTCAAGGGCATCAACCTCCGGCAGGAGTTGGTCGAGCATGACCGTAAGTTGATTGAAGGCGTGCTTGCCGACGACGACTTCGACCCGGCGCAGCTGGCGAGCCTTGCCGGCCTTGACGACGGGCTGGATTCGATGATCGAAACCGGCGCACCGCGCGTTGAGATCCGTCCCGTCCTATGGCATCTGCTGGATAACCTGGCAGGTCGCACCCCCCACCCGTCACAAACCCACAAACTCACAAACCCACTAACCCGTCACTAAGAACGACAATACCCGGAGAAGAACTCATGAGCGCAGAATCCATCGTCAAAGACGCCCTCGCTTCCGTACCCAAAGCCGTTGCCGCCGGCGTCGTGGACATGGGCAGCGGCCTGCTGCTGGCCGTGAAGACCGCCGAGAGTCATCCGCAAGAAGTGCTCGATGTTCTGGCTCCCGCCACCCGGGAGCTGTTCGAGGGTGACATGACCACGAGCATCGAGAACATGTTCAAACAAGCCCGTGGCGTTGAAAGCAACGATCGCTACTTCCAAGAAATCATGATTGCCTCGACCAACCTGTGGCACTACTTCGGCCGGCTCAAGAGCTCCCAGGAAACCGTGGTTACCGTGGTCACCACCGTCGACGTAAACCTGGGCATGTTTATCGTCAAGGCGCGCGCCGTCTGCGCCGCCGGTACAATCTAGTCGCCACGCATCTTTCGTTCGTGTCATGGCCTTATCTGATCCTTGCGTGCCGACCGGCGCTCGTCGCCTCGGTCGGTTCGCGCCTTGTGGCACCTTGGATCTTGGCGGCGACCCACACCTGACTAGACTAGATCCCATCCAGAAACTCGTAATCAATTGAAAACAAGAGGTTTAAACGCGCATTCTGAGGTCATTTCTGAGCTTCGTTCTGATAGGCTTTGGTCTCCTAAAACACAGAGTCCAAAGAACTTAACCCTAGAAAGGAACGCCCAGAATGCGCAAAGCTCGCGATTTTCAGCCCAATCTCACCTACAAGTGGCTCGATCTGGACCATGCCAAAGAGCTTCAGACCGTCGCGGGCCTGATCGATGACCATCCTAAGATTGCCGACCTGGTATGGCAAGACCTGACCCGCGATGCCCTTCACCAGACCGGCGCAACAGGGATGTCCGCTGACCTGGTGTTTCGTGCTCTGCTACTCAAACAGATGCACACTTGGAGCTACGACGAACTCCATTTCCACCTCACCGACTCGCAGACCTTCCGCACCTTCTGCGGCATGAGCTTCGCTCAAAAAACGCCCGCCAGATCGACGTTGGCGGCGGCGATCAAGAAAGTTCGGGCCGAAACCCTCGAAGCGATCAATCGCCTCTTGTTGCTGGAGGCCCGCGAGCGCAAGGTCGAGAGCGGGCAGCTTTCCCGAGTCGACTGCACGGTGGTCGAAACGCTGATGCATCCTCCCGCGGACTCGCAGCAGTTGTGGGACTGCATCCGGGTACTCCTCCGGTTAATGAAGCGGGTGCAGGCGCATCTACCGGCCGGCCTCTTCACGTTTCCGAACCGGAAGAAACGAGCCAAGCGCCGCTGCCGTGAGATCTCTGTAGCGCGAAGGAAAGTGGCGCGTCGGGAGTCCTACAGGGATCTCGTGAAGGTTGCCGAGGAGATCCAGCAAAAGGCCTTGGAAGCGGTTGCCCTGCTGGAGGCTCACCGGGTCGTCGACCCGGCCCTCGAGCAGAAGCTGGCCCGGTTTCTCGACCTCATCGAGCGCACCTTGGATCAGACTCGTCGCCGGGTCTTCGACGGCGAGAGCGTACACGCCTCGGAGAAACTCGTCTCCGTCTTCGAAGACCACTCCGACATCATCCGCAAAGACTTCAAGAACACATACTACGGCCACAAGATCTGTCTCACCGGTGGCAAGTCCTCGATGGTTCTGGATTGCCAGATCTTCCGAGGCAATCCCGCCGATGCCAACATGGCTGTGCCATCCGTCGAACGTCAGCAAGACATCTATGGCAAAGCGCCGCGCCAAGTCGTGTTCGATGGAGCCTTCAGCTCGGCGAGCAACCTTGAGAAGATCCAAGAACTGGGGACCCAAGATGTTGTCTTTTCCAAGAGCTCTCTGAAGATCTCCGAGATGGCCAAGAGCCTCTACGTCTACCGCAAGCTACGCAATTTCAGAGCCGGCATCGAGGGATGTATCTCGTTCCTGAAGCGTACCTTCGGACTGCATCGCTGCACCTGGCGCTCCTGGTCGTCGTTCAAGAGCTACGTCTGGAGCTCGATCGTTTCCTGCAACCTATTGGTCATGGCCCGAACCATTCTCAGCCAAGCTTGATCAGCCGACCGGCGGTCAAAGCACGCGGCACCCCGACGGGCCGCCTGGATGAGATATGGGCGCGAATGCAGTCCTTGCCGCATTCGCACCTCTGGCGGTCGATTCCACGATCACCCGGTGAGCAGCACCCCCAATGGACCCTTAGACGAGGGCCCATTCGACAGGCCTGTGGGCTCGAAACCGCATTTCTGGATGGGATCTAGACTAGACGCCGAGGTCTGCCGCCATTATTGTCTGTCGAGCGATGTCGAATAGCTCTCTCGTGATGATCGAGGATTTCTCTTGTGGATACAGCGATCGCCTAGCCCTTCGCCGTCTCTCCTTGTCGTTCGCCATTGGCCAGACCACTGCCTTGATGGGCCCCGGGGGTGGCGGCAAGAGCACACTGCTCCGGCTGCTCGCCAACGTGGAGGCTCCGCAAGCGTCGTTTTGGTCCACCGGTCATCTGTCGCACTCCCTGGGCCAATGTGCAGTATTAAGGCAAAAGACCGCCCGCGATCAGCGCTCCCTCGGTGGGGTCATCCGCGATGGGACGGCGCCAGGCGAATCGGTCGTGGAGGTCGTGCGGCGCGTGTGGCTTGGCTGCGCCAAGGCACAAGAAGCGTTGTTGTCACACATGGACGATACCTTGGAGAACCTGCCCATGTCTGTAGTTCGGTTGGCCGCCTTCACCGCCACCATGGCTCGGACGGTTGACACGTACCTGCTCGACGAACCCGACGCCGGTCTCGACCCGCAGCACCTTGCCTGGGTAACCGACCGACTCGAGCAAGCGCGCGGTACCGCGTCGATCATTATCGCCACCCACCATCTGCGCTTGGCGCGGAAGGTATCGGACCGTGCGATTCTCCTCGTTCGGGGAGAGCTGGTCGAAGCAGGACCAACCCAATCATTGTTCGACGCGCCGCAACATCCACGAACCAAAACTTTTGTCCACTGGGGAAGCTGACATGGCCACGGGATTCCACTGGATCGTGCGCGATAAGCTGGCGGGATCCGCACGTCCGGGATTGCTCGGGCCCCTATCGGACGACCTCCGCTTCTTCAGCGAGATCGGCATTCGGCTGATCGTTTGTCTCGAAGAGACTCCGGCCGAGCCACCGCTGGGCGATCCGTTTCGGTACCTTCATTTTCCCATCGACGACATGGGTATCCCAACCCCGCGGAAGGCGGCGAGTCTGTGCCAGGAGGTACTGGCCTCGATCGCGCGGTCCGAGCCGGTGTTGATGCATTGCAAGGCAGGCTTGGGTCGTACCGGCACCATGCTCGCGTGCAGCCTCACCGCCCTCGGAACACCGCCGGAAACCGCGATCGCGTCAGTACGAAAGATCTGTCCTCACTATCTCCAAAACCGCGCACAAGAGCAGTTCGTAGGCCATTTCGGCCGGTTTCTGGAAACCGGCCTTTGACCTCCAAACCGGCCATGCCCATGTCTCTATTTCAACTTCTCTCGGGTCCCGGTTTCCTGGGTACCCCAGCACCGCTGTTCTCCGATCTGGTGGTGACTTCCCTCCTCCTGGTGTTTCCGCTGCTCATGTTCGGGGTTCGCCGTGCACGTCGCGGTGACCACGCCACCCACGGCCGCATCATGGTGGGAACGTACTGCGTTTTGTTGCTCGTGGTGGTCGCCTTCGTCATCTGGAACCGCCAAGGCGGTCCGCCGGCAGCGCCGCGCCTTGAACAGTCCTGGTACTACGGGTCGATCTACATTCCGCTTCTCATCGTGCACATCGTCGTGGCGTTGATCAGCCTGGTGCTCTCACCGCTAACCGCCTGGATTGGGATGGGCGCCTTGGCCGTCCGTGGAAGGCACTGGGCAGTGCCGAAACGTCTACGCGCGCATCACGCGGTGCTTGGCCGGCTCACCTACGGCTTGCTCTTCTTCACTGCCGCCAGTGGTTGTGCCGTCTACACGTTTCGGTATTTGATCTAAGAGACCCCAGCTCATCGCTCAGAAGAAACTGGTGCCGGGCAAAAAGTAGGGTTCGGCGTGCCTCGATCACTGTGGACCGATTTCGCGTGAGCGTACACCGGGCGATACAGTTGGACCATGCCTCGGCCTACCAAGATCCGTGTTTTGGTCGCCAATGTTGGCGTGATGCTCTTGACGATCGCCGTCCTGGTGGTGGTGGTAGAGCTGGGGTTGCGACTAACGGGCTTCTCCTATCGATTGTATCCGGAAGAAATCGAGTTCGGGCGTCCAGACCCGGTCATGATCAAGACCGGGTTTCGGGAAGACCCTGATGTTTTTTGGGTGCCGCCGGACTACGATGCGAAGCTCGCGACGTTGGCAGAAACCCGCCCACCCCTGATTCTGATGGGCGACTCGTGTACGCATCTGGGTCGCTACGACAACGCGATGGTGGCCGTGGTGCGCGAGCGGCTGGGTAGGACCCTGGCCTACGGCAACCTCGGGGTCGCTGGATGGTCGTCGCACCAAGGGTTGCGCCAACTCGAACGCGACGTGGTGCCGCTCAAGCCACGGTTGGTGACGGTGTACTACGGTTGGAACGATCATTGGATCGGATTCGGAATTGAAGACAAGGACATCGCGCGAATCAAACAGGGCGGACTGTCTTCGACGTGGCAGCGGCTTCGTTCGGTGCAACTGATCACCAAGACTCGCGTGGCGCTGCGCAGTCGCGATCGTGCCTACCCGAACCGGGTTTCACTCGACGATTTTGCGGTCAACTTGCGGGCGATCGTGGGCACGGCGCGAAGCCACGACATCGAACCGGTCTTGATTACGGCGCCGTCGTCCCATCTCGAGGGTGAAGAGCCTGAGATCCTCGCGACCCGGTGGTTGCGCGACGCTCGGGATTTGGTGCCGGTACACCAGGCCTACGTCGATACGGTGCGGGAGATCGCCATCGAGACTCGCGCCACATTATGCGACGCTGCGGCGGATTTCGCGGCGCGGCCACGTGGCGAGCTGCTCGAGCTCATGCAGGGCGACGGCATTCATCTGACCCCGGCCGGTGATCGCGCATTGGCAACGCTGCTCGTCGATTGTCTGGAGAAGACGGGGTTGCTGAGCGAGTTGGTGAGTTCGTGAAGGTTGCCGAGCCCCGAGCCTGGCATTGAAATACCAGGCTACGCACCGTCACGCCTCTGGCGTGAAGAGGCGCATTCTTGGCCCTGAACGGTGGTGGCTCGTAAACTCCAGGCTCTCATGGTGACCGTGTTTCTCCTCACGGCACGACATAGGCGCGGACGATGCGGGTCATGGTCTCGACGCCGCGTTGGAAGGTGCCGACGGGAATGGCCTCGTTCTTGGCGTGCACGCCGCGCATGTCTTGGGGATCGAGCGCGAAAGGGTCGAAGCCGTAGGTCGCGATTCCGCGCCGACGGAAGTACCGTGAATCGGTGACGCCAGCGATCACCGCGGGAATGGTCGGGCCGCGCACCGCCAGTACCTGGCTGATGGTGGCGAAGAGCGGGTGGTCGGTGGGCGACGGCGGTAGCTCGGGCGCTTCGAGCAGGATCTCCACCTGCACCCGCGGGCCGAGGGTTTGCCGTATGGACTCCAGCATGGCGTCGGCATCGGTCGAAGGCAGGAGGCGGATATCGATGTAGCCGGCGACGTTCGCGGGAATGACGTTGATGGTGTCGGTGGTCTCGATGCGTGTCACTTGCACGGTGTCGGTCAAGACGGAGAGCCAGCTCGGTGGAAAGTTGCGGTCGACCGTGCCAGCGGCAACGATGTTGTCGATGTCCCCAAAGAGATCGGCCATCGATCCACCTTCGATTTCGACCATCGACCTGAGATAGCGACGAACCACGGGGTCGACCCGGTAGGTGGGTGCACTGGCGGCCACCCGTGCCAGGGCTTGGACCAGTCGGTGGGTGGCGCTATCGGTCATGGGTGTCGACCCGTGGGCGCCTCGGCCCTGGGCTCGCACGATCAGCCAAAGGGGACGTTTCTGTGCGATTTCGACCCCCCACCAAGCGAGCCGTTCGAGGACCACACGGTTGGCGCCGCCCTCGTTGAGCACACCGTCGACATCGGCAAACAGCTCCGGGTGTGCGTCGAGCAACCAGCCCGCGCCCTCGCCACCACCGGCTTCTTCGTCGGCCACCGCCAGCAGGATGACATCGCGATCCCGGGGCGTCTTGCTGCGCGCCAGGTGGACAACGCTGGCGAGTTGGGCGATACCAAGTCCCTTGACGTCGATCGCACCCCGACCCCAGATCTTGCCCTGGGCTATCCGTCCAGAAAACGGTGGTTGACGCCAGCCGGGTCCAGACGGGACCACGTCGATGTGGTGCATCAGCACCAGTGCGCCGCCGACCTTCGGCGCGGTCGCCGGCAAGCGCGCATAGAGACTGGTTCGTCCATTGGGACTCTCTAGTAGCTGGCTTTCGATTCCCGCCGTCGCCAGCAGGTCGGCCAAGAACCGAGCCGCCTCCCCCTCGTTGCCGGGCGGATTGGTGGTGTCGATTTGGATGTAGCTGCGCAACCACCGCACGGTCTCGCCCTCGGGCGCGGCCAGGGCGGGCCTGGCCACAACAACGAGGCAAGCGATGACGGCGACTAGGGCTGATGTGGCGCGATGAGATTTGGACATGGGCCTGCCGGTACCGACGACGATGTTGGGTGGTGGCCGAATCGTACCGTTGTTTTGCAGGCAAGAACGGCGAACTGGTGATCAACTCGAGAGCACCTGCCTCTCGTCTCCCTCGGGTGGTGAAGCCGAGAGCACCACGGAGGCATCGATATCAGCCGTCGCGATGCGCGTGCGTCGACCGGGAAGACCGCCACCAACGCGCCGTGCGTCACTGGCGACGGCTTGAATTGGTTGATCGCACTATGCCTGCGATGCTCCGCTCGAGCGCTTCGCCATAAGTCACACCAGGAGTGCGGATTGGGGCGACGGCGCAGCGAAGCAGAGAGTTCGTTAGGCGACATGCCGAGTACGTATAGGCGAAAGTCGGCCGGCCAGCGTCATCTTCTGAGGCATCACGGCGAACAATGAACCGCCTCCTCGTGGGCGCGGCCAGTCGTCAGCTTACTGAAAACGCGTTGCTTAGGTGATCGTCGACGCCTGGATCAATTCGCCTGTACGACGGGCTCGTGGCGTATCGGAAAATCAGGCCGCGCAGGCGGGCTATTCGCACCTAGGCGTTCTTCATTGACACGTCGATAAGAGCTTGTCTAGAAGAACATGTCCTTTATGCTCAGTCATATGCAACCCGTAGCATCGCGGATGCTTCTGGACCTGCATCTGGCCAGAAGCTAGCCCATGAAGCGAGAAGGAACTGCCGTTCAATCTAAGGTTACCCGGCCGGGTCGTCCGGAGTGCAGTGGTACAAGTCGCTGAAGGCGGGTGGAGCGTCACGATGGTCACCCGTCGTCCACGACCTCCTCTGGGCTGCGTGCTAAACTCAGCTGGTGCGATTCGAATGGGATGAGGCCAAGGCAGCAGCGAACCGCGCCAAGCACGAGATTTCCTTCAACGAGGCCGCAACTGTGCTCGGTGACTCTCTCGGTTGGACCTACCCCGACGATGAACACTCGGAGTTGGAACAACGTTGGATCACAATCGGGGTATCGGAGGCCGGTCGAATCCTCGTGGTCGCCCACATCGACGATGGCGAAGGAACAGTCCGAATCATCAGTGGAAGGCGTGCAACACGCAAGGAGTGCAAGTTCTATGAAGAAGGATAACGAAGTGGATGAACTGCGCCCGGAGTACGACTTCGGTCAAAAGTCCGGAGGCGTGCGAGGCAAGTACGCGGAAGCCTACCGTGGCGGCACCAATCTGGCGCGCCTGGATCCGGACGTGGCTGCGGCTTTCACTACCGACACTTCCGTCAACGAAGCTCTTAGGGCAATACTCCAAGTGGCGCCGCGGAGGGCCGGGTAACACCCGCCTGCACCGGGACGCGCTCCGCGCGCCGGTGAGGCGAGAGCCGTTCGGCGACAGAAGTCATGAACACGCTATCGCTCGAATAGGAGATGAGGACGAATGACGCCTGAGAAGAAATACACATTCTTGCTCGGAGCGCTGGCTGTCGTCGCAGCTTTCGCAGCTTGTCTCATCTATACTCTTGCTAGACATTGGCAGGTCCGCTGAAGAATACGGAGTAGCCTTGACACGGTTGACCAACGACGTCCTGCCAAGCTTGGTTGCAACACTATTGGCTGCTGCTTTCGCACTGTTCTTTGCTGATCGGCTCTATAGGACTCACGCACAGCAGGTGAAGGCGCGCGATCTTAGCAGTGGAGTAGTGTCCTTGGCCGGTTCATGGAAGCTGAGAGACTGGCGCCACGACCATAATGAAGATTACGAAAGGCGACACGCGAAACCGGAGCCGCCTGATGACATGGGTTGGTATCGGTCGAGAGAGCAACACCGTAAAGCCGAAGAAGCTGACGACAGGCGCTGGAAGCACTCCGAAGACGTAAGGGTCGACCAAGTTGGCGATTCTGTTGAAGTATACTTCTCTCATCGCGATAGCGACCTCAAAAACTTGGTTCGCTACAGAATCGATGGCCGGCTTCACGGGCGGATCCTGACTGGCGAATGGAAGGAGATCTGCGCGACAACTGATACCTTCTGGTTTGGTACGGTTCAGCTGCTTGTAGTGGGAGAAGGAGACCGGAAGACGGGAAAGTCAATGCTCGGGAGATGGACAGGGACACACTCAAGCAGTGGAACCATCCGTTGCGGAGTTTGGGAATTCGTAGAAGCAACAAGCGACAAGCGACAACCGGCCTGGCCGACAGGTATCTACGATGAGAAGGATTCAATCCGAGCCAATGAAGTGTGAGGGGTTTACAGGTGCCTACAAGTCGCTGCAAGTCGCAGAACCCTGCGCCGAAGCGGTCAGCTCCGCTGCCGCTTGGCTTGGCTCGTTCGGTGGACACAGCAGATGAATCTTTGATCAATGGAGGACCCGTTATGAGTCATTCCCGAATTGCCCTCGGCACGCTAACTATGATCAGCATGCATCTTTTCCTTGCACTGGATACGTTTGGCGCTACCGTGCGCGCCCTCGGTGTCAACGAGGAGCGCGACAGATACCCCTATCCCTACTTGATAACCTGTGAAACAGGGAGTGATGTCGGAAAGGTATGCAACGCTACCAGCGGGAGATCAAACGTGGTCGAAGCCTGTTGCGGAGCCGACGGCGTAATAATGACTGTTGATCCATTGACATTGAACAAGGATCCAGCAGATCGGATCTGGGACTTGGGGACGCTTGAAGTGGGCAAGGTGTACCCGACTACGGTAACTGCTCAAAATGTAAACTGCCAAGGTAAACATACCTTCGAGGTGAGTGTTGAGGGCGCATCGTGGTTCCGAGTTCGAGGGCCAACTGCCCTTCGCAAGATCCGTCCTGGTCAAAGCAAAACGACAGATGCCGAAGTGGATCTCACCGAAATGCAGCCAGGTGAGTATCGCAGCAAAATGGAGGTTCGCTGCGTGACATGCCCGCCTCCACCGAAGTGCACGCTAAGTAAAAATATTTTCGAAGTTGTCGTGATCGTGGAGTGAGTGTCCATATTGAATATGGCTCTCCTCACCTACGAGAGGGTAGATCTCGGCACGGTTTCCCCCGGCCGGATGAAAGCCTGGAGGGGTGACGGTGCAGTAAGCAGTTGAGCTGCCCTTTCGGGAGCCACACATTGGAGGCCCTCCCGTCAAGAGGCAAACCTCACCCGGGCGGTCTCTTCCGGCCGCAATCGAGATCGGCTACCGGGATCGGTTGTCGAAATCGCGCATCCTCGACTTCTTTGGTTGCCGTGGCGCTTTTGGAGAGCGCACCAGCCACACATCAGGATCAAGGTCAAGACGAAGCTGTGCACGAAGCTGCCGGCCATCAATCCGCCACAGTGCGCGACCAGGTAGGCGGAGGTGGCCGTGTCGCTCCATCGACTCGATGAAACTCGGCAGGACTGCTTTCAGGCGTTTTCCGCAGATCCGATCAGCTGTCTCCCACACGATGATCAAAGCTGTTCGAACAGCCTCGTCGTAGATCCGCCGACCGACTCGCCCAGGCTTGCCTGCTGATCATCAGCCTGATTCCTGACCTCCTGACCCACCCCTCCTAACCTACTGAAAACACAGGCCCGCGCCTCAGAGGGGGTGCGGACCCAAACCTGTCTGCTTTTTTCGCGGTTCCGATGCATGATCGGGTATGGAATCGACGACCGACGAACGCGTTTTATTCCCTGAGCACGCCGGGGTTGCCGATGGGGTGGTGATCATCAACGCTCGTTGCCGCCTCCAGCAGCGGGATGGCTATCGGGTAGTTATCGTCGGCGGCATGCCGCTGGCCCACTTCGCTGCCGGCGACCGGGCAAGCGAAGCCTACGCGATGGTGAGACTCGTAGATCTGGGCTGGGCACAGCAGCGCGAAGTCGCCCTCGCGTTCGGATGTGATGTGCGCACGGTGCGTCGGAACCAACGTCGCTTCGAGGACGGTTCGCAGACGAAGTCATGATCGAGGTTGGGGTCGAAGGGATAGCCGGGCATCCTCTGTTCGAGGTACCCGAGGATGGTTTCGGGTGCGTTCATGCTCTCAGCTCCTCGGCCGCATGGAGTACATGTTCGGGCTCGACGGTGATTCGCTGTGCGAGTGGTTCGAGGTGGGCGAGTCGTAGCCTTTGGCGGAGCCCGAGCTGCCCTGCGAGGACGAGTGCCAGCCTGCCCGTTTGGTCCCATTCGAAATTGGTGATGGTGGGCAAGAGGGCGAGTACCTGGGGGCTGAGATTCTGTGCTTCGTCGACGACCAAGAGGACGGTCAGCCTTCGTTCGACATCGAGGCGCTTGATTTCGTCGTGGACCGCTCGCAGGGTCTGAGCCCTGGAGAAAGGGGCCGGAATGCCGAGTTCGAAGGCAATCTGATGGCAGAAATCGCGGGGACTGACCGCGGTGTCATGGAGATAGAGGAGGCGCACCTGGTCCGGGTGGAGATCGTCCCGCAATCGCCGTAACGCAGTGGACTTGCCGCTTCCCGGCTCGCCGGTGATCAGTCCGATGGCCCGATTCTCCACCAGGTACGTGAGGCGTGAATGAAGCTCGTCGAGCTGCGGCTCTCGAAAAAGCTTCTCGCTTGGGATGGTCTTGGTGAAGGGTACTCGTGCGAAGCCGAATGCCGTTGTGTACATCTCATTTCTCCGGGCCGTAGAAACGGCTGGCGACGAGCTCGAGGTAGCTGATGCCGGTGGTGGCCTCGGCCTTGCCGGTGGCAACCTCGATCTTTTTGCCTGGACGCACGGGCCGTGGCAGACGTGCGTTGGTGGTGAGGTCGAGTCGTCTGAGCGTCATCTCCTCAGGCTCTCCGCGCCCCTTGAATGTCACTTTCGCGGCTGGATCGTAGGGGTCGTAGAAGACCTCGATCTTTTCGCCGGCCCATCCGTCGGGGATCTCGAAGAGGCGACCCTCGAGTCGTACAGTGCGGTCACGACGACACGGCGTTGCACCTTCATACGCATCATGCGTTCGAGCGTCTCGGGCGCTGGGCGCACGTGCTCTTGGTCTTCGAGGAAACGCTCGACCGGGGTCTTGCCCTCGAGACCACGATGCGGCGTCTGGTGATACTCGCCTTCGAGCCAAGCCCAGAAAACGCGATTCAGCGCGCCGCGCGCAATTCGAGCAGCAACGCTTGTACCGATGCCGCAAGGGTCCGGCTGGACCCCGCATCCGAGCGCGCCGCCGGCTTGAGCCCATCGAAGACATGGAGCTCGTACAGCGTCAACCAATCTCGTGCCGTCGAACGACCGATATGGCGTCGGGTGGTGCCCGGGATCGTCCACTCATGGCTCGCGATCTGTGCCAGCAACTGCTCTTTCTCGCCCGGAGCCATAGGCCGGCTCACGAGGTCCCGAAGAACCCCGTAGCGGAACACTGCAATCGTCTCTGCTTGTTTCTCGTCCATCGATTTCAGCCTCCAATACGCCCCGAGAGTCCTTTCTCCGGGACGCGCAGAGCCTGATATCGATTCACCCGCTTGAACAGCTACCAAGGTTTGTTGATTGGCGGCGGTCCAGATGCGGCGGTCGTCCGTGGCGCCACAATCCGCATAATCCGCTGAACCAAAGACGGTACGTCGACCACAGCAACTCACGGACGCGAAGCAGCACACCAGCACCCGATCCCAACACCGCGCGAAGACCCGCAAGTCCGTGCGCCGGCAGCGTCGGCAGGAACCATCGCACAGCCGCGAGGGCAGTCTGCTGCTTGCTGAGCACCCGACGCATCGAGCGAATCGCGCTGACCCCAGCATGCGACGACGCCCGGACCGCGGCCCGCGGACCCTGCGCATCCCATGCAGACTCCACAGAGTCCAGCGTCATGTCGCGGTACGCGCAGGCATCGCCCGGCAATACCCCGTGCGTCACACCGCAACGCCGGCAGCAAACGCGTGCGATCTTCTGCAGCTCGCCACCCAGATATCGGCGGTAACCACCGTGACCCACCAATCGAGCGTCCGCGCAATCCGGGTCTGGGCAAGACAGCTCCAACCCGCGATGGACGGCCCGAGACGAACTCTCGATGTACTCCTTGCTACTGATACCAACCAGACATAGCATCGCCACTCCTCTGGGAGTCGCCGGGTGCCACTCTGGTGCCAACCGTGGAGGCCTCGGCGATCTCCCCTTTCCCCACCCCGATCATCCGGAATGCGGCGACGGCGAATCTAACCGAACCCGCTCCTATCCGGAACAAAAGGCCATGGCGGTCACGAAAACGCGTGGGACCCTACAACTGGCCTACATCATCAACCACGCTGAAGATCGTTGGCTGTTTGTCGATCCAACCTTCTTGCCGGTGGTACAGGCGGTCGCTGATCAGCTGAGTGGCGTGCAAGGGATCATCGTGTTGGGTGATTTGGGTGATGAGGCCAATTTCGACACCATCAGCCTGGCCAACCCGAAGTCGTACGAGGCCTTGCTCGCAGGCAAGCCAACGACGATCGACTGGTCGGTGTTCGACGAGAACACCGCGTCCTCGCTCTGTTATACCTCGGGCACGACGGGCAGCCCAAAAGGTGTGCTCTACAGCCACCGCTCGACCGTCCTGCATGCCTATGCCGCGTGCCTGCCCGACGTCATGGCCTTGTCCATGCGCGACACCGTGATGCCGGTTGTGCCCATGTTCCACGTCAATGCGTGGGGCGTTCCCTACCTAGCCCCGATGGTCGGCGCCAAGTTGGTGTTTCCCGGTACCCAAATGGCGAACGGCGAGGCGCTCCAAGCGCTCATCGTTGAGGAGGGCGTCACTCTGGCTCTGGGCGTTCCCACGATTTGGCTTGCGTTGTTGCAGTACCTCGAGCAGTCGGGCAAAGATCTCGGCAAGCTGAACCGAATCGTGGTCGGCGGTGCCGCGTGCCCGCCTTCGATCATGAAGGCCTTCCGCGAGGGCTACGGCGTTCGCACCATGCACGGTTGGGGCATGACCGAGATGAGTCCGTTGGGCACCATCAACACGCCCCATCCTGCTTGGGACGGATGTTCGCGCGACGAGCTGGACACCCTCGAGGCCAAGCAGGGACATGGCATCTTCGGCGTTGAAATGCGCATTGTCGACGGTGAGAAGCAGGCGCTGCCGTGGGATGGGGAGCAGTTTGGTGACCTCGAGGTCCGCGGGCCGTGGATCTGCCGGGCGTACTTCGGCCGCGAAGACGAAGTGGCGGAGACGCACGATCCGGACGGCTGGTTCGCCACCGGCGACGTTGCCACCATCGACTCGCAGGGCACCATGCAGATCGTCGATCGCACCAAGGACGTCATCAAGACCGGCGGCGAGTGGATCAGCTCGATCTCGAGAACGTCGCCGTGGGGCACCCGGACGTGGCGGAAGCAGCGGTGATTGGTGTCGCCCACCCCAAGTGGACCGAACGGCCGCTGCTGATCGTCGTACCAACCGATCCCGAGTTACCGCCGGCCAAAGATGTGCTGCTGGCCTTTTTCGAAGGCAAGGTCGCGTCGTGGTGGGTGCCTGACGACGTGGTGTTTGCCGATGAGATTCCTCACACTGCTACCGGCAAGATCTCCAAGCTCAAGCTGCGCGAGCGCTTCGGCGATCATGTGCTGCCGGGCGGAGCGTGAGACAATGTGCCAATGGTCAGGAAGAGATCACAGCTGCCCGCCCGCGAGGTCGATGTCCCGGAGCAGGGGAAGCAGACACCGCGTGGCCACGATCTGGGCTTGATCGATGACATGTTGGCGTTGACACCAACGGAGCGTGTTCGGGCCAACTCGCGCTGGGTGAGTATGATCGAAAAACTGCGTGGTCAGGCTTCAAGTGATGGATCCAGAAACGATCCTACGGTCATTGGTTGACCATCAAGTCGCGTTCGTGCTCATTGGTGGGCTGGCGGCAACAGCGCATGGGTCGAGTCTCGCGACATTCGACATCGATGTTTGCTACCGGCAGGATGATGCCAACTGCAGCGTTCTCGCGCAGGCCCTGAAAGAACTCGGCGCCGAGATTTTCCCAATTCGAACCAACCGGATCGAGATCTCGCCGGAGCTACTCGGCCGCTACCCCTTCATCAATCTGAAGACCTCATTCGGTCGGCTGGACGTGTTGGCCCACGTAGACGGTTTGGGACGGTACGAAGATCTGATTGGTGAGACCGCGGAAGTGGAACTCGGTGATCGTTCGATCTCAGTATTGACGATTGAGCAGTTGATTGCGGCCAAGCGCGCGGCAAACCGACCCAAGGACCGAGAACATCTCGACCACCTCCTCGCGATTCGCGATCGTGGCGTCGAGCGCGAATAGTCAATCGACGGGACGCTTCGTTAGATAGGCCCGTTTGATAACGACCGGTGTCTTCGGTTTGTGAAAGGCGACCGGACCGTCCCATTGCTCGATGACGTCGACGGCCCCGATCTTTTCGGACTCTCCTCAACTATGTGTGGGTATCGGAGGCTGAAGTTTGATGCCACCGCAGTTGAGAAAGATCATGCCAGAGAGTGACTGATGGGAGTGAAATCCGAAAGCGCGCCGGGCGATCATTCGGATCTTCCCGTTGATGCCTTCGACGAGGCCGTTGGTGAGGCGTGTCTTGATGTAGGCGAGAATGCCCTTGCGGTGCTTTCGAATCGTGCGCGCGACCTTGACGAAGGATTTGAGTTTGGAACGCGACGCCCATGCCAGCCATTCGTCGAGTGCCTTTTCTGCTCGCCACGGTTGGCGGTAGTCGAGCACTTTCGCCAACGTCTCCTTGAGGAGGTAGGCCCGGTACAGCCGCTTGTTGGTTTCCTGAATCTCGGCGAGCTTGTTGCGCTGGGATCGACTGAGATTCCACGGATTCTTCAGCAAGACGAATCGGGTGCCCTTGACGGCTCTGGCCTCTTCAGGGCTGGTGGCCAGGTCACGGACGATGCTGCGCCGAACCTCGTCGAGCGCGTCGGAGGCCAGGCGCTGCACGTGGAACCGATCGAAGACCGTCTCTGCATGCGGCAGGCTGTCACGAACGGCCTTGATAAAGGCTGCGGAGAGGTCAATCGTGACCGTCTCGATCTCCTTGCATCGCTCTTCACCCAAGAGCTCGAAAAACGGGGCCAGGGTCTCGGAGCTCTTGCCTTCGCCGGTCCAAACGACGCGACGGCGGTCGTGGTCAACGACCACCGTCAAGTAGCGATGCCGCTTGCGATAGCTGAACTCGTCGATACCAATCCGACGCAGGCCCGCAAGGCGTTGAGGATCGAGGCGGCGCGCCACGACGCGCTCGACGATCGAACCTACGGTGTACCACGAGATGCCGAGCAGGCGATGTACTTGGGTCTGGTCGGTGATCTGCGCGTAGTAGGCGGCAAGCTCCTCGAAGTCGTAGGTGAAGCGGCTGGCGCGCGACGCCCAAGGTTACCTTCTCGACGCGAACGCCACAGTCACGACAGTCCACCCGCCAGGGCTTGTAGAGCAACTCCACGGACCTCCGGCCCCACGGCAAATGCTGCCACCTGCGCTCGGGTCGCCGATCATAGCGCGAGGCCTTTCGGCCGCATTGCCCACACCGAGACCGGCGCCAACTTGGGCGTACCCGCACGGCCAACTTGCCGTCGGCAGGAAACGTGACTTCCTCGACGAACATCTTCGTGACACCCAGAAGCCGGTGGAATACAGTAGTGATGCGCATGGGGTTGCTCCTCTTCCTCGGTTGGTCGTACTTCCAAGGAGAGCAGGAAACCTCATGCGTTTTCAACTATTTACAGCCTCAATGCCACCACAAGCTTTTTTCGGCCGCCCCCCGCCCGGACCCGGGCGGCCGAAAGAAAGCGTGCCGAAATCTACCCACACATAGTTGAGGAGAGCCAGAATTCATTCGGTCGGCAGGAGTCAATCGACGGGACGCTGCTTTAGAAACGCTCGTTTGATGATGACCGGTGTCTTCGGTTTGTGAAAGGCGACGGGTCCGTCCCATTGCTCGATGACCTCGACCGCACCGATCTTCTCGAGTACGTCCATGCCTTGGATCAGCTTGCCGAAGGTGGCGTACTTGCCGTCGAGGTGTGGGCGTGGTGCCAGGCAGATGTAGATCTCGGTATTGCCACTGTTGGGGTTGGCGTCGCGTGCCAGGCCCACGACCCCGGCAACATGCGGATGGGCACCAAATTCGCCGGGTACGGTGGGCTCTCGGTTCTCACCACCGTCGCCACCTTGAATCACATGCCCGGCCACGATGCGGTAGAACGGCATGCCGTCGTAGAAGCCCTCCCGAACCAGACGCTTGATCTGCGCCACGGTTTTGGGTGCTTCGGCCTCGAAGAAGCCGAAGGTCATGGTGCCCAAGCTGGTTTCGAGCACGCAGACTTCATCACCCGAGATCTTGGCTGCCGCGGTGGCGTCGGCCGAATCGGCTGTGGGTAGGCACGACACGGCGAGAAACCCGAGTAACGACATGAGCACGGAATGGTGTATGCGGATCATGCCGAGACGATACCAGGGTGATACGTTGGCACCGGTGACGGTCGGCGCCTCGGGTAACGAAAACTGCGTCCAAGCGCCTAACATGACATGAAGAACCCGACTGAGCCTTCCCCTGAGCAGCCAAGCGTCCGCGGCCAGCATCCACCGGTCGCGGTGCGCGTCGTCGTGCTGCTGGCGATCATGCTCGGTGCGTTGACCACGATCAGAAGCGTAGGGCCTTTGCTGCGAACGTTGTCGGTCACTGCCGAGCAGCAGGAAGCGCTGGGGCTGGCTGCCCGCGCGATGGCGTCGAGTGCAGGCGCGTTGCCAGAAGACCCCGCTCGGCGCCAGCAGGCACTCAATGACCTCCCGCGCGTGATGTCTTGGGTCTTTCTCGGGGTGGCCCTGCTCGCGAGCATCAAGATCCTATGGGGTATTGCGACCGCTGCCAGCGGTATCTCGGTTCACAGAGGTACCTTCGGCAGCCGACGCCGCCTCGAGCTTCTGGGTTGGGTCGGGCTTGGCTGGGTCGCCTTCCGAATGGTCGGCAGTATTTTCAACGCATTGAAGGCGCAACGTTTTCTCAGCAGCCTTTCAACCGCACAATCTGCTGCTCTTGCCGGCTATGTGGTCAAGGACCTGTTCATGCTGGCCGCGATCGCGAGTGCCCTTGGCGCCGTCGTCTGGCTCCTGCGCTCGAGCCCGCTGCGTCGGCATCTCGAGCCAGAGATTTCCGAGGAAGATCTGCCCTATCCGTACGGCCTACCGCGTTAGTGGCTGGCGAGGAGTGTCAGCGTGCAGGCATATTCGTGCTAGTGTGCAGGCATGGCCAAGCAGCTGACCATTCGCGGTGTGCCGGACGAGGTCGGCCAGAGGCTCGAGAGCCTCAGTCGGGCCCGTGGACAAAGTGTCAACGCCACTGTGCTCGAGATCTTGTCGCGCTCGTTCGACGTTGACACTCGTCGGCAACACCTCGCCCGCTACGTAACTTGGGAAGCCGCGGACGTGGCGGAGTTCCAAGAATCGTTGGACAAGCAGCGGGTCATCGATGACGATGAGTGGCGTTGACGCGACGAGTCGCCTGGTGCTGGACACCTCGGCCTACTCCCACATGCGTCACGGACACGACGCGGAGCTCGATGCCATTGCCCAGGCCGAGCTGGTGATCGTGCCGACGACTGTGCTCGGCGAGCTGGCCGCTGCGTTCGAGAGTGGCAGCCGCAAACGCGAGAACCGGACGGTGTTGGCCCAGTTTCTGGATAGAGGCCTTCGTCGCGACCCATCCTGTGACCGAGGATGTCGCGCGCCGCTATGGAACGATCCACGCAGGATTGCGCCGCGCTGGAACACCGATCCCCGCCAACGACGTCTGGATCGCGGCCGCTACGTTCGATTGTGGTGGCCATTTGCTGACCTTCGATAGCGATTTCGCGCGCGTCGAAGGTCTCGACTGCTCGATTCTCGCGATGTCGTGATCGCTGGCTATCGCTACGGGACGACGATCGTCCACTGTGACGTGTTTCCCGCTTCGAAGCCATCTTGGAAGAGAGGATCGGAAGGCATGCGTTCGAGGGCGCCGAGGTCAGGTGCACCGTCGGTTCGTGGGCGACCGAGAATGTCGACGGCTGGGTTCTGATCGGTGCGAGCGGCACCGAGCACCGGGCTTCCGGGCGCCGGTACGGCGTAGTGCAGGGCCAGGGCGCGGTGTGCTTCGACAATCGTGGTGCTGCCGTCCGCGAAACGGCCGGTGCTGGGGTTCCAACGAGGAGGTATCACGTCACCCAGCCGGCGTAGCTGGGGATCGTCGATGACGGCGGTGGCGTCGTCGCTGGGGTTGATCAGCTCGCCCGCGTCATCGGGGAGGGCGTTTGGCCCGTTCCAGTAAAGGTTGCGATCGAGCGTCCAAACGTCGGTCTCAGCGGGCGGCGTATCGGAGAAGTCGTTGCTGCCGCCGCCGTTTGAGCCCATGGAACCGGTGGGATCAGACCAAACGTTGTTGTAGAACGCGATGTTGTCGTTGTTCGGGTTTTGGCCTTCGACGTTGAGTCGCATGGCAAAGGCCAGCGACGGCAGGTCGCCGGTGACAGTGTTGTGGCGGAAGATGACGTCGCGGCCGCCCTTGACGCCGAACGCGGACCGCATGACGTTGGCCGCGTCGCCGAGCATGAGGTTGTTTTCCACGGTTACGTCGATGGCCTCATGGAACGGCTGGCCGTCTTCGCCAATCAGCACGAAGTTGCTGCCGGTGGAGCCTTCCCAATGGAGAAAGATATTGCGCCGAACGTCGATGCGTGTACTGCCGACGAGGCCGTCGTCGTTGGCGTTGGAATCCTTAATGACGATGTAACTCGACGTATCGTTGTTGTTGGTGCGGCCGCTGCCGGCGAAGTCGTTGAAGAAGACGTTGCCCTCGATCACCACGTCGAAGACACTATTGACGTCGATGTGCTCGTCCGAGCCCTCCTGGTTGTAGAAAACATTGCCAACGATAGTCACTTCGCCCGCGCCATTGTTCACCTTCAGCAGATCGTTGTTCCAACTGTCGTGAATCACGTTGTTGCGCAGGGTGATCCTGCCCGTGAAGTCGGGGCCGTCGATCAGGTCTTGGATCTGAATCACCAGCGCGCCGGCACCGGCACCGTCGTGAGCAATGTCAAAACCCTCGATACTGATGCCCTGGCCCGTAAAACAGGTGATCACCTGATCGTCGTTGCGCAAGCGTGCTTGGTAGGGGACTTTGGAGCGCACTGTGATGCCGTTGGTGAACGATTGGCGAAGCCGCTGGCGACCAAAGTAGGTACCCGGACGCACCAGCACCAGGCTGCCGTCCGGTACGGTGTCGACAGCGTGGGTGATCGTGGCCCAGGGCGAGCCCGACGAACCGTTGCCAGTGGTGTCGTCGCCATCGGTGGCAACGTAGAAGCTTAGGGGGCCGGCGATTGCCGCGCCCGAAGTGATGGTCAGGGCGATCGATCCGACGAGGCCCAGGGCTGCGAGAGTTTGACTCATAGAAGTGAGTCTATCGCTTCATGGTTAGCTTGCGGTGCGTCTGCTGGCGCCAGGACCAACTCCGAAGTGGCGCTTATAAGCTTTGGCGAACGCAAACTCGGATTGGTAACCGACACGGTGCGCGATCTGTGCCGTGGTGAGATTGCCGCCCTGAAGCAGGTCGCGCGCCACGAGCATGCGCCAACTCATCAAGTAGTGCATGGGACTGTCGCCGACGAGGGCGCGAAAACGCGCGGTGAAGACCGTGCGCGAGAGACCGGTTGCCTCGGCGAGCTCGTCGAGCGACCAAGGCCGGGACGGCGTTTCGTGAAGAAGGTGAAGGGCGCGCCCGATCGCCACGTCTTCGAGCGCGGCCAAGAAGCTCGCCGACTGGTCTTGCCGCTCGACCCAGGCGCCGAGCGTTTGTACGAGCAGCACCTCGGCCAGACGCTCGACGATGGCGGTGGACCCGGCCCGTCGTGAAGCGGACTCAGCCACGGCGAGCGCCGCGGCTGAGTCCAGGAGATGGGCCTGTTGCCGATCCGACGGCCGCACCAGAACCAGCGGAGGCAGCGCCTCGAAGAAAGGGTGCGGTACGCTGCGGTCGTACTCGAAATGACCGCAAACCAGGGTTGTCGGCTGGCCGGATCCCCCGAAGGTCTGGGTGCCGGCCTTGGCCCTGGCGTGCGACTGGGTGCGAATCCAGACCTCCTGACCTACCCCTCTTCGAAAAAGTCCGGTTGAGCCTCGTTTGGGGTGTTCCGAGGGCCTGGGAAGGCCCGGCTGCGCGTTGGCTTTGCGCAGCTCCGCGTTGATCTTGCTGCGCTCGGGGTTGGGGACATCGCGGGTGGCGTCTGCGGGCTCGGTGTCGTAGTCCACCAGCGCGTCGAGTGCGAATTCCTCGCGCAGGTACTTGAAGAAGTTCTCCTGCCGCCAACGATCGAACATGCGGTAGGCGACTTCGATGGTGGAGAGGTCCCGGCGCGAAGTAATGATCGGCGTCTGGTGGCCGTTGTCGCTCAGGCAGGTGACCTGTCGCAGGAAAACGCGCTGGCGCTTTTTCTTCCGACCATACTCGAGGTAGATACGCTGATCGGCGAGGAGATACTCGAGCTTGCGTCCGTGGATCGTTTCCTTGATCTGCACGAACGCGCTCAACGGCACCGGGCGAAAAGGGGCCTTGCGATACGTGAGGATATCGAACCTCTCGGCGATGAGCTTGGCAAATAGCTTTGGGCTCCAGCCCCCACGGTCGAAAACGACGGTAACTCGTCGGTCTCCGAGTAGCTTTCGTACCTCTTTGAGAACGATGGGGAGCATCGCTGCGAGCCCTTTGTTGGCCTCGGCTGGAACCACGAAAAGAGGCTCGCTCTGGGCATCATTGATCCAGTAGTCCGTGGTCGCCGGCATGGCGATGCGTATCCGTGCCACGTGCGTTTTGGGGATCTCTCGGTCGCCGTGGTAGGCGCGCACATGCCCGTCCACATAGAGGAAGCCCATGGCATGTCCCCGCGTGGCGACCCGACGCTGCGCCAAGGCACGGCCAAAGTCGCCAGCCCGGCCATGAGCTGCGAGTCGGGCGAGCTTGTTGCGCAGAGTCTTCACCTCTGGTGCGCGGTCGAGTCCGAGAATCTGACCCAGCTGGCGAGGTGAGCGTTCCTTGAGCCCTTCGGGTCGCTTGATCCGCAGCAGCGCCATCAAGAGCAGGGTCACCACGGTGGTGCGCAGCCCGTAGAAGGCAGGCCCGATGCTGCCGTAGATCTCGCGGGCGATGGATAGCACGCCGCTGTCCATGAGTGCAGGAATCGCCAGCAGAGCACCGAGGCCTGGGACCTGGGTCGCCGCTCCGAACACCGGTGCCGCATCATTGAGCAGTCCCAGCCTCGCCAGAAGCCGATCGCCAGCGCGATCGGCCGGATCAAGGTCCAGCGACAAGGGGGCCCGATCCAGGTCGGGCGCCGAAGCGGACAGTTTTGGGTCCGCACCCTCTCGGCCCCCACCGTCGCCGGGATCGAGCGTGGGATTGGCGTCGGTAAGGGCGTCGTCGGCCAGCCGTTCGCCAGAAGCGGACAGTTTTGGGTCCGCACCCTCTCGGCCCCCACCGTCGCCAGGATCGAGCGTGGGATTGGCGTCGGTAAGGGCGTCGTTGGCCAGCCGTTCGCCAGAAGCGGACAGTTTTGGGTCCGCACCCTCTCGGCCCCCACCGTCGCCAGGATCGAGCGTGGGATTGGCGTCGGTAAGGGCGTCGTCGGCCAGCCGTTCGCCAGAAGCGGACAGTTTTGGGTCCGCACCCTCGAAGGGCATCGTCAGCTGCTCTGCCGGCCGTTCCTTCCAGCCTAGGCGCTTCACGAGCTTGCGGACGGCCTTCTCATTGATACCGAGCCGCCGGGCGATCTCACGATTCGACACACCCTCGGCCTTCCAGCCATTGACCGCGTCCTCGCGGGCCTGCGGCACCCGCGGCCGTCCCCGTGGAAATCCACGTGGCCGCCCCAAGGCACACAGCCCACCCTCCTCGAAGCGGCGCTGGTGCCGACGCACAGTGCGAACATCGCAGCCAAAAGCGCGCGCAACCTCGGTCTGCCGTGCCCAGCCCAAATCAACGAGGCACACCATCGCGTGGGCCTCGCCGGCCTTGTCGCTAGCAGCGAAGTGGGCAAGCGGCAGGCCACAGACAGTCGCAACCTGGTAACCGCCCCTCAGCAGGAGGCGGCAGCGATCGTTGATGACCACGATCCCATCGGGAATCCCGGCGTGGTCTGCGAAGAGGACGTTCTCGTCGGCCGTCGGTGCCATACCCGATCATGCATTGGCACAGGGAAAAAAGCGGACAGTTTTGGGTCCGCACCTACGACAGCGTAGGCCCAGAAAACTCGCCAATTTTAAAGGGTATGTCAGGAGTTCTGGAATCAGGGCTGGGGCAGGCAGGGTTGCGGCGGTGGGCTCGCAGAGCAGATCATGCGCGGCGCCGCGCGGAAACAAGACCACGTCGCCCGCGACGAGCTCGAGGGGCGAGTCCTCGGTCTTGGTTCGTAGCCAACATGAGCCGCGTTCGACCAGGTGGAAACTCGCAACCGCGTTGCCGCCGACTTCCATGCCCCACGGGGCACGAAAGTCCGCGCGAAAGTAGACCGTGCCGCGAAGGCGAAGAGTGCGCAGGATGTCGGATAGCAGATCCACGGTCAGGTCACGACTGCGATCGCCAGTTCTGCTCTGCCTTGGCGAAGAGCTCGGCCTCGTCAGCGTTCCACATGATTTTGGTGTTGACCTGCTTGCCCTCGTATTCGTCGTTGAAGAAGAGCAGCAACTCGCCATTGTAGATCTTGAACGTCTCGGGATCAGTCGGCACCTTGGCATTCTTCATCGCCATGCCGAAGGCGCAGAATCCACCGTACTTCGGAAGGTATTTCTCGGGCTCGGCGCGGAAGGCAGCCAGGTTGTCGGCGTTCGAGAAGTAGAACGTCACGCCGTCGTGCCGTGCTTGATAGTCGGCAGAACCCTGGACCGGTGCGTCGGCGCTGAAATACGCCACCACATCGTGGCCTCCGAGCACGACACCGTCGGCGTTGGAATACCAGCGGCCGCCTTCGGCGATCGCGACGATGGGCGACATCAGTAGCAACACGGCAATGATGAGCTTTTGCATGGGGTCTCCTGACGTTTGTGGAATGTCGGGCGAGAACAACGCCAGTGTAGCCACCGACGATGAGCGAGACCATGCTCGTGCGTGTCGATCTCATGCTCGATCGGCCGGCGTGCCTGGCTGACGTGGGTACGATGTATCATCTGGAGCACACTCTGTTTCTCGGACAAGGAGGCGCCATGAATTGGAAGCTGACTGTGCTCGGTGCGCTCGCGTATTTCGTTGCTACCTGGGTCGTGGGATTTGCCACGGCTGTTGTCATTCACGAGCGGATCCTCGATCCGACCTACCAGGCGACCGAGTCCTTCTGGCGTCCGGAGCTGCGCCAGGAACCGCCTGACATGGGTGCGCTGATGCCGCGCTGGATTGCGTCCGGCCTGCTCGGATCGCTGATCATCGCCGGCATCTATGGCTGCGTCCGCTCTTCCTTTCATGGTCCCGGCTGGCGTCGCGGTGCGATCTTCGGCCTCTGTCTTGCCTGCATCCAGATCGCATTTTTTCTCGGCTGGTCCGGCATTTTCGCGCTGCCCGACAAGGTCTGGATCTGGTGGGCGATCGACGGCGTGATCTTCTTGACCGTGGGCGGCATGGCCCTGGGCTGGACCGCGGAGAAAGTTGCGCCCGCCTGACGTCGACCAAGACGAAAGAGCCCCCGCCCCATTCGGGACGAGGGCTCAGTAGTCGTTCGGGGACGTTCCGTCAGGGCAGATCCTCCTGGTCCCAGTGGTTGAATTGACCGTCGAGCGGTGTGAAGTAAAAGCGTCCTTGAGGGTCGTTGATCCCCAAGTTCGGGCAACCCGCTGGGGCCGCGTTGGCACGGCCGTGGATCTCGACCCTGGCGTTGCCGCCTGCCGGGATCAGGGACGTGAACGACACCCGCGCGAAGCCGTTGGCGTCGGAAATCGCCGTTGTTACGCAGCCGTCGATCATGGTGGTCCCGGAGAAGCCCGGAATCCACTCGACCTGCCGGAAGGTAACCGCAGCACCGACCACCGGTGCCCCGAGGCCATCGACGACCTGGAATTCAGCGTCCAGGGGTACTGGCTGTCCGAGACCGGCGGTGCCCACGGTGAGGGTGGTCGAGGCCAAATGTACCGATTCGTGCAGGAAGGGTTGGGTGGTCGTGGACAACGTCTTTTGCGACGTTCGACCCGAGGCGTCCGTGGCGACGATGACAACATCGTAGGCAGTTCCCGTCACCAAGCCGCGGGCGACCAGAACGTGGTCCCGTTTCAGCTGTCCCTCGTCCTTGGCAGCGACCAATGCGCCGCCGCCCGCGGGGTAGACCTCGATCCGGCTGGTGGTTTCTTCGTCGGTCGACCAACGGACTTTCACAACGTTCGAGTTGCGCCACGCGATCCGTTCCTTGCCGATTACCGGGTCGACAACGTCGGTGGGCACGGAGGCGTTGTTGCCCGGATCCGAGCCCAAACGCAGCTCATAGCCGTCGGGGAAGCCGTCGCGATCACTATCGGGGTTGCCGGTAGAGGACGTGGCGGTTGGTTCGAGCGGCAGCTCGTCGCCGTCGAGCGCGAAGTCCATGTCTTGGTCGAGGGCGAGGCGGTGACCGCTGCCCACGGGGGTGCCCATGATCAGGAATGACCCCCGGCCCACGGTGGCCCGTTGCACCAACGTGCTGTACGGGATCGAGCCGACCTGGACGGTATCGGCGTCGAAGAGGCCTGTCTGCGGATTGTAGAGTAGACCGATGGGTCGCGTTGCTGGCCCCACGACCATCCAACCGCGGGCAATCAGGTCGATATGCCCATCGATCGCTTGCTGCTCGAGCAAGGTGTCGAAGGGGTGGTTGGGTTGAGGAGCACTACCGCCATCGAGCGACCAAGCGAAGGCCGCCGCTGGGGCGATTCCGGAGTCGAATTCATCCAAGAAGGTGACGATGTTCGCACGCTCCTGATCACACAGGAGCGGGAAGAACGACGGGTTCACGAAACCAACGACGTTGTCCGAAACGCCGGTGTTGGCCATGCCCCAACCGGTGGCGGGGAGCATGTCCCGCGGATTGGGGAAGATGCCCGTGTAGTCAATGATGTCGGACTCTTTGTCGAACATGCCGCGCAGTTGGGTGGCGTCATCGGGCAGGGGACCGGAGGCGTCGTTGACGACCTGGTTGAGCGTGCCGGAGGCGCCGGCCATGGCATGGCATTCGCCACAGGTAATGAACACACTGCCGTTGCCCGATGAGGGAAATGCGTCACGGATGCGATGGGAGGGCTTGCATTGGAATGGCCGGAAGCCCGCCAACGCCGTGGGGGTGTACTCGCGATTCATCTTTTGGCCAGGGTTGGCCGGGTAGGACAACGAGAAGATGTAGTTGACGAAGTCTTGAAGCTCTTCAGTGTCCAGCTCGGTGCCGCCGAGGAGGCCTTGGAAGGCTGGATTGAAGGCGTCGAGGTCG
Organism: Candidatus Multivoradales bacterium; assembly: GCA_965250305.1. Taxonomy (GTDB): domain Bacteria; phylum Acidobacteriota; class Thermoanaerobaculia; order Multivoradales; family J023; genus J023. The sequence goes on from CBDFNS010000023.1 coordinate 286,232, forward strand.
CTGCGATCACCGCGCCAGTGGAAGGGTGGTGTTTCTTCGATGCCGCGCAAGGACATGGTTACCTTGGTGCCTTTGGGGCGCCGAGGCTCTTCTTCACCTGGAATCTCCAAGAGGCCGGTAAAATCGGAGAGATTCCAGGCCAGGCGGTCGAGGTGACCGTCGATGTGGCAGGTGTTGCAGCTCTGGACGCCGAGCTGGGAGCGCAAGGCATTGATCGAGTGAAAGCGTCCCTGCCGCACGGTGGCCGTCGTGATGTCGAAGCCAGCTTTGCGGCTGCGCTGGGGTGAAGCCACCGATCCGGACGTGGCCGGGATCTTGAACCGCTGGACGGTCCCGTCGCCACGGCTGTAGACGTACATCAGGTTCTTGGCCCAGTCTGCGGCCAGGCCGCGGGCGCCGAACTGAAATGCTTGACCGGACCCGCTGACCCGCAGTGATCGCAACTCGGCGACCACCTGGCCGGCGGCGACGTCTACCACGGCGACATTGTGGGTCTCGTAGCAAGCCACGTAGAGGGTGCTGAAGTCGGGTGAGAACAGCATCTCGTTGGGCATGGCGCACCGGTAACCCTGTGCCACCAGGCTGGCCAGGGCGTCGGCATTGAGGTCGATCGAAGCGGGTAGAGTTGTGGGTGCGGCACCGCCAGGAACGGGTACGGCGTGGGTAACGCGATGGCGCGCGATCCCTGCCTTGGGGAACTGGAACTCACCCAACAGCTCGTTGTTGTAGTCCATATTCGAGACCCAGATCTCGCCAAGGTTGTCGCGCGCGAGATCGAAGGCCATGGAGCCCATGCGCCACAGAGCGGTGGTGCCTTCGGCATTGCCTGACACATCGAAATGCACGACGTCGCGATCCGGTGGCGGTGGCACGCTGTTGACTGGGTCGTAGAGGTCCCAACCGTTGATCATGTTGACCGTACCGATCCCGAAGGTGCTACCCATGGTGCCGTTGCCACTTTCCTTGGACAGCACGAAGAGGTCGTTGCCGTCGAGCACCATGGTGGTGGGCTCTTCGACCCCTTCGAGGTCCGAATTCACTGGATCGGGAAAGCGTGTTGCAAATTCGCGCACGCTCGTTACCGTACGTGCCGCACTGTCGATTTCGGCCACTTGGTTCGAGGCCGATAGCGAGACGAAGGCACGGCTGCCGTCGGGGGTGAAGTGGGTGTCGGTAGGTTCGTGGTTGACGGTGATGGCGTCGACGATCCGCTTGCGAAAGGTGTCGACGATGACCACGGTATTCGACGACTGACACGCGATCCACATCTCGTTGGTACCCGGACGGTGTCGGATACTGACCGGGCCAAGGGCGACGGCGATCTCATGGGTGAGCGTGAAGGTGCCTGTGTTGAAGACGGTGACGCGCGAGTCCGGGAGGTTGATGGCCCAGAGCTCGTTGCCATCGAGCTCGAGCGGGTGAACCGGACCTTCCTCCAGGTTTACCAAGTACCCGTCGCGGTTGTCGATAAAGGGATCGAGCGGTTCGCCGCAATCGGGAATGAACTCGCAGGCCTCGATTTCGTCTTGGTTGGGTAGTTGTTGGGCTTGGGGAAGCGCTGGCGCAGCAAGCGCGAACGCAACAGCAGTCGCTAGGGCAGCCCGCATAGTGGGACTCTCGGTCATGGGATCTCCTTTCCTCGGTCGTTCATCGAGAAAGGAGTGTTCGGGGCAGATGATTGCCCCTGCGATCGGCACACGAGTTCGTAGCAACGGGAACGGTTTGGTCGACGGATCTCCGTTGCGCACCGGCTGCTGCGCCAAGTAGGCTTCGATGGCGCATCTGACACGGGACGATGTGCGAACCATCACGATATGGGTGTCATGAAGAAGCTCGTTCGGCTCGTCGTCTGGCTGGTGGTGATCGCGATGCTGGTCATCGGGGGCCTGCGCCTACGCGCCATGTTCGAGCGTCCGCCGGCGGTGGCGGTGGCGTTGGTACGTTCGGAGACGGTGACGCGGGTGTTGGCGCTGACCGGGCGGATACGTCCCGTCCATACCAACCGCATCACGCCGCTGGTGGCGGGGCGCCTTGTGTTGCTAACGCGCGAAGAGGGCGCCGCTGTCGAAGCTGGTGAGATCCTGGCCCGGCTCGACGATGCAACGGTGGCGGCCGCCGAGGCACAGACCCGTGCTGATGTGGCCCGCGAGCGCGACGAGCAGCAACAGCGTGTGCGCGACGCCGCGCGTGCACGTGACTTGGCCGCGGCGGGGCTGATCGCCGCCAACGAGGTCGAAACGGCGGACTTGGCGGTGGCGACCGGCGAAAAGCGACTGGCGCGTCTTCGCGAACAACGTACCGAGTTGGCGGCGCGGCGCGCCGAGTATGTTCTACGCGCGCCCCTTTCTGGCTACGTGCTCGAGCGTCCCGTGGATCCGGGACAGGTCGTTTCCACGCTCGATGTGCTCTACGAGATTGCGACCGCCGAGCGCGCCGAGGTCGAGGTGGAGGTCGATGAGCGGTTCTTCGCTGAGCTGGCGATCGGAATGCCGGCGGTGGTGGCACCGCTGTCTGGTCGCGCTGAGTCGTACGACACCAGGGTCATTTACATCGGTCGCCGCATCGACCGCTTGAGCGGTGCGGCGGTTGTCCGACTGGCGTTCGAGAGCGAGGCGCCGGATTTCCCGGTTGGGCTCAGTCTCGATGTCAATCTACTGGTGGAAAGGCATCCCGACGTGCTCACGGTGCCACGCGCGGCCGTTGCCAGTCTCGACGCGCAGCCGTGGGTGCTGACCGTGGAGGACGGGCGTACTGTTCGCCGTGCGGTTTCGGTGGTTGACTGGCCGGCGGCGCGTCTGGTCATGGTCGCTGGGCCGGAGGCCGGGGCCCAAGTCGTTCTCGAACCGCGCGCGATTGGCGCCGATGTCGCGGTGCGGACGGACTCGTCGGAAAGCGACGATTGATGCCGTTCGAGGTGAAGGTGGCGTTGCGGTACCTGCGTAGCAGCAAGCTTCAGACCGGCTTGATCTTGGCTGGAATCGCCGTGGGCATCGTCGCCTACACCTTCATGGCGGCACGGATCAATGGCCTCGAAGTAAAGCTCACCGACGACGTGATCGGCAACATCGCGCACATCGTTCTCGAACCATCCGAAGTGCACCCACGGCTGATCGTCCCGCCGGCGGAAGGTAGTGCCTTGGTGGCCGTGCAGCGAGCCAACGAACGGCGTCCGGAGATCGAAGGATGGCGCCCGTTGGTGACCGCGATCGACGCGCGTCCCGAGGTCGTTGCGGTGGCGCCGTTGGCGACCGGCAATGGATTCTTCCAACGCGGCGAAAAAGTCATGCCGGTGGGAATTACCGGGGTCGAGCCGCTCCGTGCTTCCGCCATTCTCGACCTCGAGGGCGGCTTGGTGCTCGGTAGCGTTGTCTTGGGTCCTGGCGACGTGTTGATCGGCGTGGAGCTGGCCGACGAGCTCGGGGTCACCACCGGGCAGCGCTTGCGCCTGCGCAGTGATCGAAATCGGGAACGGACGCTCAATGTGCGTGGGATCTTCGATGTCGGCAGTGCCAGCGTCAACGAGCGACTTGCCTTCGTCGACTTGCGCACGGCCCAGAGCCTGCTCGATCTGGAAGGCGCGATCTCACGGATCGAGCTCAAGGTTGCGGATATCTATCAAGCGCCAGCGATCGCGCGTCGGCTGGGGGCCACCACCGGCCTCGAGGCAACCGATTGGATCGCCTCGAACGAACGCCTACAAGACGCCCTGCGCGCCCAAGGGTCGACCGGGAGCATGATCAAGGTGTTCTCGCTGCTGACCATCGTCATCGGTGTCGCCAGTGTGCTGCTGCTGGCGGCGGTACGGCGTCGCTCCGAGATTGGGATCATGCGCAGTTTCGGGATCAGTCGGGGATCGGTCCGCCGGATTTTCCAGCTTCAAGGGTTCCTGCTCGGCTTGATCGGCTCGGGTGTGGGCGCGGCCGGTGGTTACGGCTTCTGCCTATTGCTTCAAGCCGCTACCCGTCGGCCCGACGGCAGCTTTGGTCTACCGGTTGATCCGGCGCTCGGCGAATACGGCACGGCGATGGCGCTGGCCACCGCCGCAAGCACGCTCGCCGCCATCTTGCCGGCACGTGCGGCGGCCAAGGTGGATCCGGTGGAAGCGTTGCAACCGTGAGCAGGCCGACCACCGAACCTGTGCTCCGCGCCCGTGACGTGGTGCATACCTACCGCGATGGGGAGGTCACGACGCCCGTGCTCGAGGGAGTAAACGTCGTGCTCGAGGGTGGGACCTTCAGCGCCTTGATGGGCCCAAGCGGTAGTGGCAAGAGCACATTACTGTCGATCCTCGGCACGCTGCTGCGGCCCACCAGCGGTGTTGTCGAGATCGCCGGTCGGTCTGTGTTCGACTTGGGCGAGCGTGGCATTTCGAAGTTCCGCAACCGAACATTGGGCTTTGTCTTCCAGTTCCACCACCTGTTGCCCGACTTCACCGCGCTCGAGAATGTGATGTTCCCGGCCTTCGCCATCGACGGCCACGCGACGCGGGCAAGCCGCGATCGTGCGTCGACCTTGCTCGAGCGGGTGGGTCTTGCGGACCGCCGGGGTTACCGGGCCACACGGTTGTCCGGGGGCCAGAAGCAACGCGTAGCCGTTGCCCGGGCGTTGATGAACCGCCCGCAGGTGGTGCTCGCCGACGAGCCCACCGGCAATCTCGATACCGAAAGCGGTACGCAACTGATGGTGCTGTTGCGCGAAGTCGCCGCATCGGAAAACACGGCCTTTTTGATCAGCACCCACGACATTGATGTCGCCACCGCCTGCGACCGCACCATCCTGTTGGTGGATGGTCAGGTGGTGGGCGACAGATTGTTGCGTACTACGGGAGCTTGACGTCCCACGCGATGTCGCGACGTCACCCAGTCGCAAACAGGTTCATCTGATCGCCGGGGCGCCGGAAGGCTGCGGTCGAAAGTGCAAGGCCGCGGGTATCGAGCCCCGCTTTCTTGCGCGCAATTTCGAACAAGTCTCGCACTTGCTGCGCGAAGACCCCGGAGCCGCGCATTCGTTGGCCGAATCGTGCGTCGTTGAGCTGACCGCCACGAAGCGACCGCAGTCGGTTGAGAACCTTGTCGCGACGATCGGGAAGCTCGCGTTCGAGCCAACGAACGAACAGGTCTTCGACCGCACCCGGCAGTCGCAGGGGCACGAATCCCGCGAATTGAGCACCCGCGCTGGCGGCGGCGTCGAGTAGCGCCGGGATCTCGTGGTCGTTTAGACCAGGGATGACCGGAGCTACGAGTACGCCCACCGGGACACTGGATGCGCGGAGTCGCGTGATGGCCTCCAGCCGACGCTTTGGCGATGCGGTTCGAGGCTCCATTTTTCGAACGAGGTCGGGATCGAGTGTGGTGATCGATAAACAAACGGACGCCGCGTTGTGCCGCGCCAATTCACCGAGCAGGTCGGCGTCGCGGGCGATGAGCGCGTTCTTGGTGATCATCCCGACCGGGTTGCGGAACTCAGTCAGCACCTCGAGGCAGCCACGGGTAAGGGCAAGCTTCTTTTCGATCGGTTGATACGGATCCGTGACGCCGGACATCGCCAGCACCTGGGGCTGCCACCGGGGCGACATCAGTGCTTGCCGAAGCAAGCCGGGTGCATCTTCTTTGACCAAGATCTTGGTCTCGAAGTCGAGGCCGGCCGAGAAGCCGAGGAATTCGTGCGTCGGCCGGGCGTAACAGTAGATGCAGCCATGCTCGCACCCACGGTAGGGATTGACGGAGGCGTCAAACGGCACGTCGGGGCTGTTGTTGCGGGCGATAATCGAGCGGCTGGCGTCGCGCAAGTAGGTCGTCTTGATGCGGTCCGGGCCTGGCTCGTCTGCTTCGATCGCAATCCGTTCGAACCGTCCTTTTGGGTTGTCGTGGGCCCCGCGACCGCGAACCGTGGTGATGGGCGCTCCGCTCTGCATTGGCGAAGATTAACGCCTTGTTACCGCCTTGTCCAGAGATGACGGGACCTGTGGGCTCTTCACGTTGGGCTCGGGCTCACATGGAGTCTGCCTAACGAGCGCGGTAGACTCTTCCGACATCGGATTGACCATCGAATCGAACGAGGAGCATGGTGATGAGCCAGCGGCATCTTTTGGCGTGTGCGCTTTTGGGCGCGTCTCTGTTCATGACGACCAGCGAAGCGAAGGCCAACGGGCCGGCGGTGCTGGCGCAGTACGTATTGATGGCCGACTCGGCGATCTTGTCGCGTACGGTTCCGTTGGTGCGGGTGATCCTGGCGCAGCCAGCTTCGGGGTGTCCGTCGTTGGTTTTGGGTGACGGCAGTCCATCGCTCTCCATGGTGAAGCGGCGCAATCCGAACCCGGCGGCGTTTGGGGTCGATGTTTGTGAGGCCGTGGTTGAGGTCGCGGCGGGTGTTTCGGTGACAGTCGAAGGTCAGAGCAGCGCCCTGCCGGTTCCGGCGGTTGGTCCCATGCAGATCAACGACGTCGCCGTACTGGGTGACAGCGGCTGCAAGAAACCCAAACAACATTGCAAGAAAGGCTGGCCCTTGCCCGCGATCGCCGTCGCCGCGGCTGCGGGCAAGCCCGACCTTGTTCTGCACATGGGTGACTACAATTACAGCGGTACGCCGAGCAAGACCGGTGCTGGGGAATGGTCCTACGATGGATGTGTGCCGGCCGATGGTGGACCCTTGGTTCGGCAATCAACGTACGACACCTGGGCCACGTGGAATCATGACTTCTTCACCCCGGCCGCGCCCCTCCTCGCCGCCGCGCCTTGGGTAGTAACCCGAGGCAACCACGAGCTTTGCAGTCGCGCCGGCCAAGGGTGGTTTTATCTTCTCGATCCGCATTCGCCGTTGCTCGACCCGTACCAGTCGCAGCCCAGCTGCGACGCACCCACCATGCTTTCCCAGCCCTACATGCTCAGCTTCGCCAACCTCGAGTTGGTGATGTACGACACGGCCAACGCGTGTGGTGGCGAAGACTCCGAGAGTGCGGGTGGTGTTGCCTACGAAGTGCGTCAGTTCATGCTTCAGCTCAATGCCATCAACGCGTTGCTCTCCAAAGGAACGACGCCCGCGTGGTTGGTGGGCCACCGGCCGCTGTGGAGCGTGCAGCAATACGGGAGCGACCCGCCAACGATTCAGAATCAGACAATGCAACCCGCTCTGGCCGCAACACCGAACGGTGCCCTGTCATCACGCATCGCCATGCTGGTCTCCGGCCACATGCATCAGTTCTTTTCACTCACTTTCCAAAAGGGGAGCCGGCCACCGCAGCTGGTAATCGGCAACAGCGGTGTCAAGCTCAGCGATAGCAACATTCTGCCGTCGCCATGGAGTGAAACGGTAGACAGCGTGCCCGCTGCCGGCCTCTCGGTGGTCGCCGACACCAGCTACGGCTATTTGCAGGCGTCGCTCACCGACGCCGGCCACTGGACCGGCACGGTCGAAGCGTTCGACGCCGCGGGCAACGCGCAGACGACCCCCGTCGCCACCTGCGGCTTGCCGGTCGTGGGCAGGCATCTTTGTGTGGCGCCCTAGAACGGAAGGCAGTGCCCGCTTGCCGCGTTGGGTCGAAGGGGTGTTGCGGGTCTATGGCGGCGTTACGTTTGATCGTCTCGACTTGCCGCCTCATACGACCTTGGTCGTTGGCGGGATGTCGAGATCGAGGTGTTCCACCACCCCGACCACGCCGACCATATCGATCGATTCGTCGAGATCACGAAGCAGAGCTTGGCGTATATGACGGAGCATGTCGGTCCGTACACGCACGATTCGCTGCGGATCATCGAAATCCCGAGTCATCATGGCGAGATTGCTTTTGCGTTTCCGCAGACCATCGCTTACCCGGAGCGGCGTCTTCGGTGAGCGTCGCGAGCACGATACCTCCCCCGGCCCGGGGTTCACGGCCGTGGTGCCGAACCTGGAGGATGTGTACTTCTCGGAGTTGCGTGGCAGTCCGGTGGCATGACGGCCGATGTATGAGGTGGTGATGTGGCGAAGATAGCTGAATTACCATAATACTCAATTCGTATCTCGGCTATCCGTGAACCATGAACCCCAACGAGCCCGCCGGAGTCCGAATGGGACTGTTCTAAATATTGCCCCGGTTTGAGGTTCACCGTCAGCGTTTGGCTTGGCGACGGATGATCGCGTCGCGGCCGACCCGGTGGCCCTCAAAGCGGTTCGAGATCGGCCCAAAGACGATCGATCGCGACGGCGCGGATCTTGTCGGCGAGCGGAAACGTATCGCTGCCGGCGTGGACGACGTCGAGTCGGTCGAGGCGGAGGTCTTCGAGCGCGATCGCCATTGAGCGCGTGCGCTTGGGCGCGACCGTTCGTTTGATCTCGAAACCAAGGCGCCTTTGCCCCCGCACGACCAGAAGGTCGAGCTCAGCGCCAGCATGGGTGGCCCAGAAGTGCGTCTCGTCGGGTGTCGCGCCCAACCGAGCGATGACCGTATCGATCACAAAGCCTTCCCAAGAGGCACCGACAATGGGATGGCCCAAAAGGTCTTCCCGCTCCCGCAGGTTGAGCAAGCTGTGCAAGAGCCCAGTGTCAGACAGGTAGATCTTTGGCGTCTTGACTTGCCGCTTGCGGATATTCTCGTGCCATGGCTGAAGCGGACGAACGACGAAACTTGCTGTCAGCATGTCGAGGTACCGTCGCACTGTCGTGTCCGCGACACCGAAGGCGCGGGCAAACATTGAAGCGTTCCAGGTCTGCCCATGATTGTGCGCGAGCATGGTCCAGAAGCGATGCATGGCGGTGGTCGGAACATCCAACCCGAGTTGCGGGAGGTCGCGCGCTAGGAAGGTCTGAACGAAATTCCGGCGCCACTCGAAGCTGTGGTCGTCGGAGGCGGCGAGATACGCTCGAGGAAAGCCACCACGGAGCCAGCGTTGTTCGAGGTTGGCGCTGCCCACTTCCGACAACGAGAAGCCATCCAAAGGGTAGTACGCGATTCGGCCGGCAAGGCTTTCCGCGCTTTGCTGAAGCAGCGATGGCGAGGCGCTACCGAGCACCAAGAAACGAGCGGCTGTTCCAGCGCGATCCGCCAACACCCGGAGAACCGGAAACAGATTGGGGCGCAGCTGAACTTCGTCAATGACGATTGTGCCCTCGAGGTCGGACAGTGCCAGCATGGGATCCGCCAATCGCGCGAGATCGGCTGGGTTCTCGAGATCAAAAACGGTGAAGGGGCGCTGCCGGGCACGCGCCACGTCATGGGCGAGCGTTGTCTTGCCGACTTGCCGGGCACCGACCAGTCCGACCACAGGATGACGCTCGAGTAGACCGAGTATTCGGGATTGATGGTGGCGTCGCTGAATCTTCACGAGAGGATTTTACCTTGAAATCTCGGTGTCGGGCGCTGAATTTTCAAGGAAGGTGGGCAGAGTGGCTTGAAATCTCGGTGTCGGGCGCTGAATTTTCAAGCGAGATGCTCTTCTCAGCCCACATGTCGAAGCACTTCGATGGGCCTGCGACGTAAGGCGCCAATGCTGGCGACCAGGCCAGCGACTGTGGCCACAAGAGCGGCGGCGATCGGTGCGAGGGTGGCGATGGTGATCGGGAGCGCCCGGGTCATCTCCATGGCGCGGGTGACCACGGCCCATGTCTTGGAGGGCTTGTACCGCATCACGCGGGACGCCCCCGCCGCCACGCGCTGCTGAGGTGCATCGTCGAGCTATGGCCAACGGCTGGGCATGGAACCAGCCGCGGCAGCGGGGTACCAGCGCCTCTTCTCGCCTATCAGGCTCTTTGGAGTCAGGCGCAAAGGGCGCTTTCGTCGTGCCACGGACTCATTCTCCAAGGCGATGTGGCACCGTTCCGCACTCCCTTGCGCCTCAACAGATGTAGTCCAATCTCAGGTACCTCCGCGCGCACAGCGCAGGACCCGCGGCCGCTCAGTGCGTCCACCGTTTCGAAGATCTCGTCTTTTGAGCGTTACGAGGAATGCCCCCATGGCCAAGCAACAGGCACTGCTGATCGGAATCAACTGTTATCCCAACCTCGAAAATGCCGACCTCCGAGGTTGCCTCAACGATGTCGCCCTCTTTCATGGCCACCTGGTGACCCGTTTTGGCTTCGAGACCGAATCGATCACGGTGCTGCGCGACGCCGAGGCTTCGCGCGACGCCATCCTCGAACGCATGGCCATGATGGTGGTCAACGTCGAGAAGGACGACGTTGTGGTGCTCTTCTACGCCGGTCATGGGTCGAGGAGGTGGCCCGGCGGGCCCGATGATTCCGCTATCGAGTCGATCGTACCGGCCGACAGCGGACGCGGTGCGCAGCCCAACCGCGACATTCACGATTACGAGATCGACCAATGGGTCCAGCAGCTCAACCAGAAGACACCCTTCGTGACCTTGGTGATGGACTGCTGTCACTCCGGTTGCGTGACCCGGGATCCTTTCGGCGAGCGCGTCCGTTCCTTGCCCGGCGACACCCGCTCGTTCAGCGAGTGGGCCGCGGCGACCAACGGCCCGGCCCCTCCCGATACGACCGGGAGTCGGAACCAGCTCGAGCTTGCGGGCTGGCTCGCCGGCCATCGCCAAGCTGTGGTCCTGGCCGCCTGTCAGGCTGATGAGCTGGCTTGGGAATACCGGCTTCCCTTCGACAAGGACGGCCAGACGATCAAACGCAACGGTGCCTTCACTTTCTTTCTCTCCGAGGCCTTCGCTCAAACCGCACGGGACGCAACCTGGCGCAGCGTCTTCGAACCGCTGGCGCCGAGGCTCAACCAGAAATTCCCGACCCAACATCCCCTGGCTGAAGGCAAGGTCGACGAACTGCTGTTCGGGCGCCAGCAGATGCCGGTATCGTCCTACCTACCGGTGCTCGCGGTCGACAACGACCCCTCGACACACGGCTTAGCATCTCGGGTAACACTGGGTGGTGGCCTCGCCCACGCCGTGCGGATTGGCTCACGCTGGAAGATCCCTCGGATCGAAGCAGCCCAGGTATGCAACGCCAACCAGGTGGTGGTTACCATCTCGTCGGTACAGCCCACAACCTGCATTGGGCACTTGCAGACCGCTCCGGACCCTTCCGTGCAGCCAGGTCAACGGGCCATTCTCATCGAAGACGTAGTCGACACCACGCTGCAAGTCGCGCTACCCAAAGGCGACCACCCAAAAAACCAACAGCTACGGACTCTGATAGAGAAAGAACCGCTTCTCACCCGCGCCGATGGCCAGGATACCGCCGACATCCTCATCCAGCGTGTGGCGCAGCGAGCCTCGGTTGGCGAGCGCGATCCGTGCCCTCAGCTCGGCCCCCTCGAGGCGCCCCATTGGGCCGCCGTTGGTCCCGATGGCGACCTGGCCACCCGGCTCCAGAGAGAACAAGGGTTCGACGGTACCGAAATCACCAAGCTGGTCGACGATCTGGTCCGCGTCGCGCGCTTCCGCAACATTTTGGCGATTGAGAACCCGTGTCGAGACCACGCCCTTCACGGCGCGCTCCGGCTACACGTCAAGCGCCTGGGCCCCAGGGCCAGGTCGCGGCGCCCCGGCTCGACACACGAACCTCCCTTCTCCGAAGGCGACCTCGCCGACTTCGAGATCACCAACACCACAAAGGAGCCCATCCACTTCACCCTGCTCGAGTTGGGCACGGACTATCGGATCAAATCGTTGGCTCCCTACTCCGGCCACCCAAGCTACCAAATCGGTGGCGGGTCGGGTCAACCCTGGGGCGGCATCGCCCTCGAGCCCGGCGCCACTTTCTCGGTTCGCGACTACTACGCCCACGATCCCAACTGGGCAGCCACTGTCTGCGATGGCCTGCTGCTAAGCCTACCCCAAGGCTTTCCGTGGGCCGCAAATCGGTCCGGCAACTGCGATACCGCTCGCGTCGGTCACATCTACCTCAAGCTGATGTCCACCTCGGCCCCGACCGACTTCGGATTCCTGAACCAGCATGGCGCCCGCCCTGCTTACCACCGCGCAGTACACCCCCTTCAGCAGCTTGCCGATCAATGTGTTTCGGGTGGCGGCCCTCGATCTTTCGGCCCTCCTGCCGCACAGATTGACCCCAAGACAATGTGGTCCACATTGACTCTTCAGCTGCGAGTGAGCCGAACGTGAGACGAAAAACAACAAACGCGATGAAGACTTCCACTCCCATCATCTACCTCGCATACGCATCGGGCAATCTTCGAAATGTACCAAGAGAAGCAAACGAGATCCTGAGCGAGCTAAGCCCACTACATCGGAACAACTTGATCAACGTCGAAGTCAAACCCGACGTTACGGCGAGTGCCATCATTAAGGATCTCCAAAACCCGGAGTTACAACTCCGTACACATGTATTTCACTATGCCGGCCATGCAGACAACCAACGTCTCATCTTCGACTTTGCATCTGACCCACTGAGAGCCGCACATTCCCAAGGGTTGGCTCGTCTCTTTGAAGAATTGACCGAGCTCCACTTGGTCTTTCTCAATGGCTGCTCTACACACGGCCACTTGAGCTTCTTCGAGGCTGCTGGAGTGCCGGCGGCGATCGTCACATCGGACTGCATAGATGACGCCGTTGCCACCAACTTCGCAACCAATTTCTATCGAGCGTTGGTATCCGGAAAGTCGATAGGAGACTCGTACCGTGACGCGGAAACCGCAGCACTCCTCGAATTCGGAAATGACCACGAAGCACTGTATCGATCGTTCAAGCCTGAGTTTCACGCCAATCACAAGCCGTGGGAGCTCTGGACAAACCCTCAGACACCTCGCGAATTGGACACCTGGCGCCTTCCATCGATCGCATCACCGTCTTCAACAAGCGCTAGCAGAACACGAGAAAAAGATGATTGGGCGCCAGCACCCCCTATTGTTCCTCCACCTACCAAGTCGACCATCACGATACCGCTACACTTCGGTTCGATCGCTAACTTCATCGCCTTCGCGGCATTCCTCCTCCTCGCCACCTTGACACTCGCCAAAATGGCGACAGCACAGTCTGGACAGCAGGTCGAAATAATGAAGGCAGATGCGTGGATGGTGATCCCGATCCTCGCCCTCGTTCTTTTAGCTGCTGTGATCGGCGACCCGTCGGGGTCGACAGCACCATTGATTGGTTTGATCATGACGCTCAACCAATACCTCGGGCCGCCCGCACTCCTCATTCTACTCGTACTACTCCTGCTCACTTCGGATTGGATCCTCAGAGGCAGTCCACTCCGCAAGGACTTTCCGGACCTCCTAGTGTTCATGGGCGGCCTCGAAGTAGGCCTGATCCTCAGTCGCTACTCGAGACGCCTACATGAGTAGTCCGAAACAGGAGCAAGTGGCCATGCGTAAAACAGCGAGCCGTATCGATCGGTACTTCGAGATCACGAGCCGTCAGAGCACGGTAAAGACAGAGATCTTGGCCGGTGTTTCTACGTTTCTTACACTCGCATATATCACGATCGTCAATCCAGCGGTTCTCTCGTCCGCGGGGTTCGATCGAAGCGCGGTTTTCTTTGCGACAGTTATTGTTTCCGCAGCTGCAACGCTCGCAATGGGAATCTTTGCAAGGCTACCATTTGCCCTCGCGCCAGGTCTGGAAATGGATGCCTACGTTGCGTTCTTCGTAGTCGGGATCCTTGGCTACTCGGTGCCCCAAGCGCTCGGAATCGTCTTCTGGTCGACCTGTATCTTCTTTCTTCTCACTTTTCTTAAAGTGAAAGAAAGAATAATCAACAGCATTCCTGATGGAATGAAGCATTCACTCTCGGCGGCCATTGGGACATTCGTCTTGCTCATTGGCCTGAAGATTGCCGGAATCGTTACCTTCACGGGCACGTCGCCTTCAGGAATTGGAAGTTTAACAGGACCTGACGCCACGGCTCTCTACATAAGCCTTGGCGTCATTCTGGCGTGCTACGCGCTGCAATTCCGCGGAGGAGTCCTAGTCAGCATCATCGCTGCTTCACTCTATTTTTCAGTTGTGGGGATCAAGCAAGATATTGAACCCATCCGTTTCTCACATGAGATGTTCTCACTATTCTGGCAACTCGACTTCTCAGTTATCTATGACCACCGAGCATGGGCGCCGATTCTCGTTCTATTTCTCGTTGACTTCTATGGCAGTGTGGCCAAGATCATCGGAATCACCGCGAACACGAATCTATTCAACGATGAGACCGGTCAACCGATCGATACGGATCGTGGTCTGTTCATCGATGGCCTTAGCGCTACGGCAAGCCCCCTCGTCGGAACATCGAGCGTAACGACCTTCGTAGAAAGCGCAGTCGGCATCCAGGTTGGTGGCCGAACCGGGATCACGGCAATCACATGTGGGATCCTGATGGCATCGACATTTCTGCTCTCCCCGCTTCTCAACTTCGTACCGCTGGCAGCCACCTCCGGAGGTCTGGTCGCGGTCGGCTATTGGCTACTACCAAAAAAGTCCGTGCGCAGCCACTTCACGAAAGCCGACTGGACTGCGATGGTCGGAATGGGCGTTCTGACAATCGTCTCGTTCTCACTCGAGACAGCCATGTTGTTTGGCTTCTTCGTCTACATCGTTCGCTCCATTGTTCGCAAGTCTTGGCCAGATATCTACTTGGTCGGGTCATTCATCCTCCTCCTGGTCGGAATCGGTCTCCGCTTGTTCGCCCAAACACCGTAGCCCGGAAGATTGGCCAACAAGTCATTCGTAGCGTCTCAATACTCACCTCAGACAAGGACTAGCCATGAAACATGCCCTCGACCGGTTCTTCGAGATCTCGAGCTCGGGATCGAACATCCGAACCGAGATTCTGGCCGGAGTGTCGACCTTTCTTTCGCTGTCTTATATTTTCATAGTCAACCCCGCGATCCTGGCAGAAGCAGGAATGAGTAAGAGTGCTGTGCTCTTTGCCACCATTGTTGTCTCGGCGCTTGCAACGCTTGCGATGGGCTTTTGGGCAAGGCTACCTTTCGTTCTGGCACCAGGCCTCGAGATGAATGCGTATGTTGCATTCATTGCTGTGCAGGCCCTTGGGTTCTCATGGCAAGAGGGGCTCGGTATGGTGTTTTGGTCGGGTATTCTTTTCATGGCATTGACGGTGTTTAAGGTAAGAGAACAAATTATACGTGCCATTCCCACGCCAATGAAGTCGGCTCTCTCACTTAGTGTTGGCGTCTTTCTCATGCTGATCGCCACTAATCTCACGGGCATTCTGCGATTCGAGGGTATTGAGGTGAAGGGGCTCGGCGATCTCGCTTCACCGAAGGCGTTGGCCCTCTATGGGGGCTTGGCTTTGATCATTGTCTTCAATCGATTGCGGTTGCGAGCTGCAGTATTGCTGAGCATCGTGATTGTCTCCATCTTTTGTAACTGGGCTGGCATCACGGACAATGCCGAGCCCGCGGCGATCGGCTCTGGAATGTTCTCCGCGATCGGCGCCTTTGACCTTTCCGTCATCTTGAAGCCAACAGCCTTGAGCGGCATTCTCATCTTGTTTCTGGTGGACTTCTACGGAAGCATCGCGAAGTTCATCGGCTTGACCCTAAATACTTCGATCACACGGGGAGACGATCACGAAGTACCAAGAGTACGGGAGGCACTATCAATCGACGGTACCGCGACGATCTTCGGGTCGTTTCTTGGCACCAGTAGTGTCACTACTTTCGTCGAAAGTGGTGTGGGCATCGCAGCAGGCGGCCGAACAGGGCTCACCGCAGTAACGTGCGGAATCCTAATGCTGCTGTCATTTATGGCCGTCCCTGTTCTAGCTTTCATCCCGGTTGTCGCAACGACCGGAGCCCTCGTCTTCGTAGGCTGGAAGATGATCCCGAAACACTCGGTATTCCTGCGCTACGACTGGACGGAGCGTACTGCGGCAGTCGTGATGCCCATCCTTGTCATCTTCACCTTCTCGCTGGAGAAGGCGATGCTGGCCGGGTTCTTGATCTACATCGTCCGCAGTCTAGGGATTCAAAGGCGAGCCCCCAATCCATACCTGGTCGCCTCAGCCGCGGCACTTGCACTTGGAATCGGCCTTCAACTCTTGGCTTCATAGGGCCGGGACGAGTCAACGCTTTGGAGTCTCAGGCTGTCCTGCCGAAAGGCTCCTTGTTTCCCGTCTGTTTTGGGCCCATGTAGCGCGAAATGGCTGCTTCGCGTGACCGAACTAACTAATGGCCGAAACTTTCACTCCTTGCTTATCCTCTCTCAGCCACGAAACTTGGCCCCGTCATCACCATTGGAGTCTCTTGTGACAACTGACCAGAAGAAGAAGTGCAAGTTAATAATCCATGGCGCTGCGACTTCCGCCGGTACCGTTGGTGCAGGCATGGCACAGCTCCCAGGTACCGACTCTGCGTTGATCATCCCAATCCAGATCGCAATGGTTGTTGCTCTTGGAGCTATCTTTGATGAACACATCACTGAGAGCGCTGCGAAGGGTGCAATTCTTGGTACGGCTGGGACAGCCATAGGCAGAGCCGTTTCTCAGTTCTTGGTGGGTTGGATTCCCTTCGTGGGCAACGCCTTTAATGCTGCAACAGCTTTTGCGATCACCGAGGCCATGGGCTGGGCTATGGCAGATAGATTTGAGAAAGGAGAATTCCATTCGAAGTTACACCGGGGCTGAAGTGCCAGCAGGCAGGCGATGGCTACGGTCGCGAGAACTTTCATGTTTGGGACTTCGTCGCGACCGGCGCGAGTTGACTGGGCTTGGTCCAGCCTCGCCTCCCTTCCGGTGATGCAACCGAGCCACCGACCCCAGTACGGTTCCCTTTGTGATCGTGCCACCATCGATCTGCATTGTGATCGTAGCGTGAGTGGGCCAGGCTGACGATGGGCGATCACACCGGGGCGGTCCTGTGACTTGATTTACCTTGAAAACTCTGCATGAGACGCTGAGTTTCAAGGTTCGTGATCGCTCAACCGACCTGCCGGAGCACCTCGATGGGCCTGCGGCGTAAGGCGCCGATGCTGGCGGTCAGGCCCGCGAGCGTCGCCAGAAGAGCGGCGGCGATCGGTGCGAGGGTGGCGGTGGTGATCGGGAACGCCCAGGTCATCTCCATAGCGCGGGTGACCACGACCCATGCGAGAACCGCCCCAGTCGCGGTGCCGACGATGCCCGCGACCAGGCCGATCAACGCGTACTCGACAGCGTAGGTCGCGGTCACTTGCGGCCGCGTCATGCCAAGGGTCTTGAGCAGGGCGACTTCGCGGGCGCGGTGCACGCTGCTGGCGCTGATCGCACCGGTGAGAATGGCGAGTCCAGTGAGTACCGTCAGGGCACCGAGCAGGCGAATGCCCAAGCTCAATTGACTCAAGACATTGGCGATCCGTTCAAGGACATCGCGGATTTGGATCATCGTGATGTTCGGGTGCGCAGCGGCCAGGGTGTCTTGGAGGGCTTGTACCGCATCACGCGGGACGCCCGCCGCGGCCACGCGCTGTTGGGGTGCAGCGTCGAGCACGCCGGGTTCGACGACCATGAAGAAGTTGATGCCGAAGGTGCTCCAATCGACGGTCCGAATGCTGGTCACCGTAAGGTCGAGGGAGACGCCCTGAATATCGAGGCGCACCGCCGAGTCGACGCCAATGCCCAACTGCTGTGCGTAGTCTTGCTCGACGCTCAACTCCGCCACGTCGGGCCGGTGCCAGAGCATGCCGTCGACGATCTCGTTGTCGTCGGGCAGCGCTTCGAGGTATGTGAGGCGTTGCTCGCGGGTGAGTGCCCAGCGCCGGTCGGAATCGCCGATGTCTTCTTCATCGGTGAAGCGTGCGGGGGCGTCGCCCACCAGTGTCTCGATCGATTCACCGTCGAGGGCGGCGAGCCGGGCGGTGATGACGGGGACGGAATCGATTCGTTCCGCGCCTGCGCCGCGCAAGGTGTGCTGGACATCGGGCCACTGATCGGGTTGGATGTCGATCAAGAAGATGTCCGGCGCGGTGGCCGGAAGGTCGCGATCGAGTTGGGCGTGGAGATGACCTTCAATTACGATCATGGCAACCAACACCAGCACGCCAAGTCCCAGCGCGACGACGGCGGCCAACGTACCCGCGCCTGGCCGGCCGAGGGCAGCCAGACCGTGCCGGAGCCATAGTCGCGTGCGCTGACGAGGGCGCTTCGTGAGTCGGATCAGGGCCTTCGCGGCGAGGGTCAAGAGCGCGGCGGCGACGATCATGCCGGCGGTGAACCAAAGGCCGAGCATGGGTGAACGCGCCTGCCAGGCGGCTGTTGCCCAGACACCGACAGCCAGTAGAAGGCCGACCCCCAGCCGACTGCGGAGGCGCTCCGCGACCGGCTCGGCGTCACGCCGGAGCACGCGAATGGGCGGCACGCGGCCGGCGGTGAGCAGTGGTGGCACACTGAACAGCAACGCCACACCCATGCCGAGGATCAGGCCTTGAAAGATCGCGGCCGGTTGCCACCAACTGAGGGGTGGGATTGGGATCAGGCCGCGGAGGATGCTCGCGGCCACCTGCTGGAGCGCCAAGCCGCCCAAGATGCCCACCAGGCTACCGACCAAGGCCAGCGCCACGGTTTGGCCCAGGTAGAGCGTCAGAATCTCGCGCGGTGTTTGTCCCACGCATTGGCGCACGGCAATGGTATCCATGCGGCTGGCGATCCAGGCCCGAACGGTTTGGGCGACGCCGACGCCGCCGATCAGTAGGGACAACAGCGCCGCGAGACCCACGAACCGCTTCCTGCGTCGCAGTCCTTGGCGTAGCGCGGGCTGCGCTTCGGCGAAGGTCTCGACCCGGAATCGCTCGGTCTTGGGGACGGCCGCGCGCAGGCGCTCAGCTACCGTGTCGAGGTTGGCGTCGGCGGCCAGGCGCACCAGAACACGGTGGTTGATCAAGCTGCCCGTTTGTTCGAGGCTGGTACGCGCCAGGCCTGCCAACGAGATGAAGATCCGGGGTCCACGGCTCAAGGCACCCATGACCCGGTCCGGCTCGGCAACGACGGTACCGGCGATCCGAAAGTGCTCGCCACCGATCCGTAGAGCGTCTCCCACCGACAGTCCCAAGCGGCGCAAAAGGGCGGCCTGGACAAACGTGGCGTCATCGCCGAGGCGGTCGCCCAAGGGGCCGGGTGGTTCGAGGATGAGGTCGCCGTAGAAGGGGTAGTCGCCATCGACGGCTTTGAGCTCGCTCAACTGACTCCGCCCGCCGGCGGCCGATGGGGCGGCGACGATGGTCAGCATCTCGCGGATGGTGACCCGCTTGGCGCTCGGCTCGGCGTCGATCAGCTCGAGCACCGAATCGGGAATGGGTGCGCGTCCTCGTACCGCCAGGTCGGCCGCCAACAGCTGGCGGGCCTGGCCGTGAATCGCGGTGTCCAGCCCTTCGGCCAGAACGGCGACGCCCACCACGGCGGCCACGCCAATGGCCAAGCAGGCAACGAAGAACACCAACCTACCAGCGCTGCCCCGGCTCTCGCGTCGGAGTTGGGCGAGAAAAGTACGAGCCCTCATGCGGATGGTGCGGTCGCAATCGTCTCGACTTGCGTTTGATCGGCGGTGATGCGGCCATCCACGAGCTCGATACGTCGGTCCGCCCGAGCGGCTACCGCCTTGTCGTGGGTGACCAGCACCAACGTCGTACCGGCGTCCCGGCGTAGGTTCTCGATCAACTCGAGCACGGTTGCGCCGGTTGCGGTATCGAGGTTGCCGGTAGGCTCGTCGGCCAGCAAGATCGGTGGTTCGAGCGCGAACGCCCGCGCCAGCGCGACCCGCTGTTGCTCACCACCCGAAAGTTGTACAGGATAGTGATGGCCTCGATCGCTCAGGCCCACCAGCTCGAGCAGCGCGTCGGCCCGCCGGCCGGGCGTCGGATGACGCCCGAGCTCCAGGGGCAGCAGAATGTTTTCGCGTGCCGTCTGATTGTTGAGCAGTTGGAACGACTGGAAGACGAAGCCGATCGTGGTTCGACGGAGGCGCGCCAGGGTATCTTCGGACAGGTCCTGAATCGGCTCGCCCCGCAACAGGACCTCGCCTTCGGTGGGACGATCGAGTCCGGCCATCAAGGCCAGTAGGGTCGATTTGCCACTGCCGGAGGGGCCCACCACCGCGACGAATTGGCCTGCGGGGATCGCCAGGTCGACGCGGTCCAGGATGGTGATTATCCGGTCACCTGAAGGCAGTTTTCGGGTGAGGCCGCGAAGCTCGATGATGGGGTGGTGCATGGTGAGGTGGGCTTCTGGGAGGTCGAGCGGCGTGGGGCCGAGAAGCGCTATGCTAACGCCTTCGCCCGCTGACCGAGTGGCCGGATTGCACTCGTGGCCGGATTGCACTCGTGGCCGGAATCGAATCCTGGAAGGAACACGCGATGCGATATCGTCGAAAGTGGTCTTGCCTGCGAAGACTGTCGCCCCTGTTGCTGGTGTCACTGCTGGTGGCTTGTCAAGGCGCACCGGAAAAGGCCGCACCAGTCGCTGAGGCGTCTCAGCCGGCGCTCCAACCCATCGGGGAGACCGGTCCTGAGGCTCCCGAGTCCGAAGCTGATCGGCCGACGGTGGTGTTCTTGGGTGACAGTCTGACGGCGGGCTTCGGGCTTGGTGCGTCGCGGGCGTTTCCCGCGCTGGTGGCGCAATCGTTCGAAGCGGCGGGTCGCGACGCCAAGGTGGTCAATGCCGGGGTCTCGGGCGACACCACCGCTGGCGGCCTGAGGCGACTCGATTGGCTACTGCGCCAATCACCGGACATCCTGGTCGTGGCACTCGGAGGCAACGACGGGCTGCGTGGTGTCGATCTCGACGACACCGAGGCCAACCTGCGCGCCATCGTCACGGGAGCCCGCGACGCCGGGGTGCGCATCATTCTCGCCGGCATGCTGATTCCGCCCAACTATGGCCCCGACTACACCGAACGATTCGCACGCCTCTATCCCACGCTTGCGGACGAGCTCGAGGTCACCTTGATTCCGTTTTTGCTCGAAGGGGTCGCGGGCAACCCCGCGCTCAATCAAGCCGATGGCATTCACCCGACGGCCGAAGGCCAGCGGCGGGTGGCTGAGGTCGTGTTGCCGTTTGTGACCGACGCGCTTGGCGCGCTCGATCAGTAGGGGTACTCTTGCCTGAGATCTTTTCTTAGCAGCCGTCGCCGCTTGCCGAAAGACTCGGCGGCACGGGTCGCCGCCGAGTTCGATGCCCGCGCTCGTTGCTCAGGGGCAGGTGAGGATCGCGTTTTGATGCTCCGGAACGGTAGCGAACCGCTGCTCAGCGCCACACTTATAGCTGATATTGACGTCTTTCACGACGCCATGAATGGGATCCCCGCAGAGACTGTTCGAGACTTGAACGGTACAGGAAGTCTCGTTCTCACAGGCGTCGACGAAGCTCGCAGTGGCATCGCAGAATTTCTCATTGGCCCCATAGACGGCGGCCTGAATCAGCAGCCCGTCGCAGGACAGAATCGCTGGACTCTGGTGCTCGATCGCCTCCACGGACCGATCTTCGCCTGTCCTGCTGCAGCGAAAGAACACCTTTAGGGTCTTGACGGTGCCAGGATCGGGGTCGCCACACCCAGATCGGGGTGCGCGATCAATAAGCGTTGTGCCAGATGCCGCTGCGCACGGTCATCCAGAGGATCTTGAAGTCGAGGGTTAGCGACCAGTTCTGGATGTAGTAGAGGTCGTACTGAATGCGCTTGCGGATCGACGTGTTGCCGCGCCAGCCGTGGACCTGCGCCCATCCTGTGATGCCGGCCTTGACCCGATGGCGCAGCATGTAGTCGGGAATCTTGTGCTTGAATTCGTGGACGAAGGTCGGGCGCTCGGGACGTGGCCCGACGATCGACATGTCGCCGCGCAGCACGTTCCAGAATTGCGGTAGCTCGTCGATCGACCAGGCGCGAATGAAGCTGCCCAGTCGCGTGCGGCGGGGGTCGCCTTTGATGGCCCACACCGGACCCGTGGTCGACTCGGCATTCACCCGCATGGAGCGGAACTTCAAGATCATGAACGGCTTGCCGTCGAGACCCATACGCTCTTGTTTGTACAGGACGGGACCGCGGTCTTCGAGCCAGATCAACAGCCCGACGATCGGCAGTACCGGGGCCAAGGCGAGCAACGCCAAGCTGGCGACCACGATGTCGACCCCACGCTTGAGCAGGCTGTTCCAGCCCTGGAGCGGTACCTGCGACAGGTTGATGACCGGCATGCCATCGAGGTCTTCGAGGGTTGCCTTGAGGGTGGCGTATTGCAGCACGTCGGGGGCCAACTTGACCTCGACACAGAGGCGTCCCACGATCTGCATCACGCGCATCATCTTGCGGTGGGCTTCGAGCGGTAGGGCGATGTAGACCTGATCGACCTGGTGCTCGTTGACGATGTTTTCGATGTCCTTGAGCGTGCCCAGGACCGGCGTTTCGAGGAAGGCACGGCCGGCCTTGCCCGGGTCATCGTCCAGGAATCCGACCACCTCGAAGCCTAGTGCACGGTGAGCGAGGATCTTGTGGTTGATTTCCTTACCCAGCTTGCCCGCACCGACGATCAAGATGCGTTGAAGGTTGAGCCCGCGGAGGCGCCGCTGTTCGAGAATGTGGCGGGTAAACACCCGCCCGAGGTCCACAAGGAAGACGTCGAGCAGCAGGAACAGCGCCATGAAAGCACGGCTGAAGCTAAAGACGCCTTCGCCAACCTGGGGTCGGAACCATGCTTGAAAGCTCGACAGCAACACCGTCGCCACGACGGTCGCTAACAAGATGGTCAACGCCTCATCGACCCGACTTCGGTCGCGTCGGCTTTGATAGAGCCCGTGGAAGTAGAAGACGATCGGCCAGGCGACGAGCACCGCTGGCAAGAGGGTGCGCAGGTACAGGCTGAAGTCCGGTACGCCCTTGGTCAGGGTCGGGACTTGGACGATGAACCGCAGGTACCAGGCGAGAAAAAACGCGACCAGCGTCGCGAGAAGGTCGCTGGACAGGTAAAGAGCCGCTGTACTAAGACTTCGCTTCCGGATCATCGGGATCAGATCTCCGGTCTGCCATCCCGCTGGCGATCAAGGCGCGCATTCGTGAGGTAAATGCAAGAGTGGAAAACAGACGCGCCCGGGATTGCAGTTTCAAAGAATTGAATCGGAGTTGCTGACATTTGTCAATTGCGCCCGCAAGGGCCTGGGACGCTGCCTCGTGGTCGACAATGTCGCCATTGTAGAGCGACCCGTGGATCCCGTCCTCGACAATGTCGCGGACACCGCCTCGATCGGTGGCGATGACCGGCGTTCCGCTGGCCAACGCTTCGACCGCCGCGATGCCGAAGTCCTCGACCCCCGGTTGTACGAAATAGCGCGCGCGTCGGTACAGTTGTCGTAGTCGATCGTCTTCAACCCGACCGTGCAGATGACAGTTGGGCCCGGCCACGCGTTCGAGCCGCCGGCGCTCCGGCCCGTCGCCCACCACATCGAGGCGGAGGCCCGCCTGGGCACAGGCGGCAATCGCAACTTCGACGCGTTTGTAGGGGGCCAACGCCGAAACCATGAGACAGCGGGCCTCGCGTTGTTCGTGGGGCACGATGGCGCTGTCTGCCGTCGCCTCGGTGAAGCGCTCGACGTCAACCGGAGGCGGTACGACTTCGGCACGGCGGCCGTAGTAGCGTTCGATTCGCTCGGCTACGAAGTGAGAATTGGCGATAAAGAGGTCGACCCGTGGCGTGCTGGCGGCGTCCCATAGCCGCAGCGCGGTGAGTGCCAGGTTGCGAAAGCGGGCTGCGGGTCCGCGTCGGCGTGGAAAGTAGACGTGCTCCTGATCCCAGGCATAACGCATGGGGGAGTGGCAGTAGCAAATATGGAACGCGTCGGGTCGCGGGACCACGCCCTTGGCCACGCAATGACTGGAGCTGATGACCAGGTCGAAGCGCCCGAGGTCGAAGTCTTCGATCGCGCTCGGAAACAAGGGCAAATAGCGTCTGTGGTTGCGCAGAGCGCCTGGCAGGCGCTGAATGAAACTGGTGTGAATCGGGTGTTTTTCGAGAACCGTACCGACCTGACCTTGGCGATGAATCAGGGTATAGATCGGCGCTTTGGGGTAAAGGCCGGCCAAGGATTCGAGTACTTTTTCGCCACCGCGCATGCCCGTCAACCAATCGTGGACGAGGGCAACTTTCATTGGGGTTCCGCCGAGGGGTCCAGCACGCTCTGGTAGACCGCCAACGTCTGGTGAGCAGCCCGATCCCACCGAAAGTCGTGGGCGCGACGAAGACCCAGCTTGCGCAAGGAAGCGCGGTGATCTTCGTCGGTTAGGCACTGGACGATGGCGCTGGCCATGCCCTCGATGTCGAGGGGATTGACCAGATCCGCGTAGCCCGCGCCAATCTCCTTGAGCGCGGAGGTGTTGGATGTGATCACGGGAGCACCGGATGCCATTGCCTCCACCACCGGCAGACCGAACCCTTCGTAGAGGGTGGGGTAGAGAAAGACGGTGGCGCCTTGATAGATCGCAGGCAACGCCTCCTGGGCGACATGTCCGAGCAGCCGGACGCGCGATTCGATGCCAAGCTGCCGGGCACGTTGTCGAATCTTGAATCCCACACCGGCACGGTCTCCGACGCACACGAGTGGATGCGGGAAGTCCGCCATCTCGAGCGCTCGGGCATAGGCCTTGATGACGTTGTCGAGGTTCTTGTGGGGTTTGGGGTTACCAACGAAGAGCAAGTAGGGTTCGTCGAGTTCGAAATCGCTCAGCCAACGCCGAAGATCGGCCTCGTCGAGGGCGGGCAGAAAGCTCTCCTCGATGCCGTTGTGAACCACCTGAATCTTGTCGTCGTTCACTCGGAAATGCCGTCCGAGATCCCGCTTGGTGTTGTCGGAGACCGTGATGATGGCGTCGCTGCGGCTTAGCGCCCGGCGCATCATGGTGTCGGCGTAGTAGCGCGCAAACCGGTTGGGCAGGAACTCCGGGTAGAGAACATGGATGATGTCGTGGATGGTCGTGACCACGCGGCAGGGGATGCCGAGGGGAAGGACGTAGTGGGTCGAGTGGTAGAGATCGACTTTCTGGCGAAGGAGCGACCATGACAGGGTTGCGAGTTCGCGGATCGAGTACACCGGAGCACGCTGCACTACCGTGGTGAAATTCGCGGGGAGGTGCTCGAATCGGTCGCGTCCATCGGGCGCCACAAATAGCAAATACTGATTCGTGGTGTCGAGCACGGCCAGATGCTCGATCAAGTTGCGAATATACGTACCGATACCGAAATCGCCCTGTTTTCGTGCGTCGATGGCGATGGTGTACGGCACGGTTGGTCTTACGGGGATAGCGTGCGAGATGGCGTGTGACGAAGGGCAAGACGCACGGAGGGCGACGCCGTGGGGATCCTACGACGTTTCCCCGCCAGGGTCGAGCGTGCGCATGTGGTCAGGCGTCACACCGACGGTTCGTCTATCATGCGTGAACATCCGGTTCCGCCGCATCCCGCTCGTACTCACGGATCGTCCATGAACTTCCTTCGCTCTGTTTACCACCTTGTCCGCGCCGTGGCCACGCGCCTCCATCCGCGTCATCTGCGCGACACGGTCAAGCAGGTGCTACATCGGTTGGGGTTGCTGATTTGGTATTGGCGGTTGCGGGCGTTCGTGTTCATGTTGATCCGGCCGTTTGTGCCGCATCGGATCTTGGCCACCGGGCGCTGGCTGCGTGCGCTCTCTGCGGTGCAAACGCGGCGGCGCGCCGAGACCAAGCTGACGGTTGCGGTGGATATAACCGCGTTGTGGGAGCCGCTGACCGGTATTGGCTGGTACCTCTATCGCCTGCTCGAGGCGTTGGCACCACGCGACGATGTTTGTGTACGCCTGTACGGTCCCAGTTTGGTCGGCACGCCCGATCTACCGACGCCGGTGGTGCCGCTGCCACAGGGGCCGGCGATCGAAGTCGTAACGTACTCCGTCTCCGATGACCTCAACCTGCCGTACGCGTGGACGGTCCGCCGGCTTCGGGGGATGGCGTCGCGTTTGATCGCCCGCGATGGCAACCAGGTGCTGTTCGCTCCGAACTATTTTCTGCCGACATGGTTCGATCGCGCCGCGGGCAGTTTGGTCGTCACGGTTCATGACCTCTCGTTTCTTCGAGTTCCTTGGACCATGCGGGATAGCACCCGTCAGGATCTTGCCGACCGCTTGGCGGGTACGGTCGATCGCGCCACCATGGTGTTGACCGATACGGTGACGGTGCGGGCGGAAGTGATCGAGGGCGGATTTGCGCCCCCTGAGAAGATCCACGCCGTGCATTTGGGGCCCGGTTCGATCGCGGATCATCTGGCGGGGGAAGCCGAGGATCTGCCTCCTGAAACGCCGCAGCGCTTCGTGCTGCACGTGGGTACCCTCGAGCCGAGGAAAGACCTTCCGACCTTGTTGGCCGCCTGGTCATCCATGCGCGTGTTGCTCCCCGCGTCCAGCGATCCGTTACCGTCTTTGGTGCTGTGTGGGCACTTTGGATGGAAGAGCGAGGACCTCGCAAGGATCGTCGAGACGGGTGTGAAGGCCGGTTGGTTGCACCATTTCGGCTACCTCGAGGATCGGCAGGTGGCGGCGCTTTATCGACATGCGACGTTGGTCGTGATGCCGTCGGTCTACGAGGGATTTGGCTTGCCGGCGGTGGAAGCCATGCGATTCGGTACGCCCCTGTTGGTCAGTGATATCCCCGTTCTGCGAGAGGTCGCCGGCGAGGCTGCCGTCTTCGCGCCACCCGGCGATGTTGACGCCTGGGCCCAGCAACTTTCCACCCTGCTCGACGACGAGCGTACGTTGGCATCGTTGGCCGTTGCCGGGCGGGAGCGTGGGCAGCAGTTCAAATGGGCGCAAACCGCCGAGCAGACCCTCGACGTGTGGCGGGTTGCCGCCGGTCAACTCGAGCTGGGTGTCGAATGAGGTCGCGGTTGATGACCCGTGTCGCGCTCGGTGCAGGGCTCCTTGCTCTCGGTATCGCGCTGGTGGCGGGCCACATCGTCTACTGGTACCAACCCCGTGTCCGACCGGCGGTTCCGCAAGCGGGCACCGTGGTGGCCGATTTGCTCGAGTCCGACCGCTTTCCAGCGGTGCTGTGGTTGCCGTATCCGCACCAAAACCTCGGTATCTTGATGGGAAAAGACGGCGCCTACGCCGACTACCTCGGGGCTTGTGCGCGTTTGGTCGGTCTACCCCCACTGGTGTTGCCCTCTTTTGGCAGTTTTCCGGTGGTTCCGGCGCATGAGATTGCACTTGCCGCGGACGAGCAAGGCGAGCATTTCGTGGTTATGGCGCGGGTCTACCCGGCGGTTGCCGCTTTTGCCCGTCTTGCTGGTCGGATCGCGGGCAATCCTTGGTTGAGTGGCGGTACGGTGGAGATCCGCGATCGGCGCGCGACGGTGAGCTGGGACAAGGGCGTTTGGACCGTGCGGGACGAGGACTCTCGCGTTCCCGAGGGGCCAGTCGGCGAAGGTACGCGCTCGTCAACAGCGCCCCCTGAGGCATCGCTGGCCGTCCTGGCACTGCATGGGGCGGTCGATCCCTTTCCCGCCGGTCGCTACCGCCTGGTACGGGTCGATGGGAGTATCGAGATCGTTTCCGGCACAACACTTCCCGAGGCGTCGTGGCAGGCCGCGGGCAACGTGCCGCCCACCAACTTGGTGTTGATGATGATGGCGGGCGCCAGGCCGATCATCGCGGCACCGGCTCGGGCACTCGCCTTTTTTTCTCACGAACAAGGGAGTCGTGACTTGCCTCGGGCGGCGGTATTCAATCAGGTGGTCGAAGGTGATCGAGGACGATGGGAAGTGCCGGGTGAGGATCTGGCACGTCTGGCGGGCGCCTTATACGAGGCGGATCATGGGGCTTGGCATGTCGAGGCATTGGGTGACGCCAGTCTGCAGGCCGCTGTTGGCCTGGCACCGCGGCTGACGTTGGTCGCGGGCATGGAGCCCGAGCCCGATGCTTCCTTGACCTGGGCCTTGTGGGCGAACGTTCCGGAGACCCTCCGAGAGGTCGAACGGTTGGCGACGATGCTGGAGGATCTGCCGCTGATTCCAGCCAAGGAGCGGGAGCGTTGGCGGGACGCGGAAGCCGTTCTCGAACCGGTGGCGGCACGTTTCCAAGGACTGATGGTCGCCATCGGCGACGAGCCGCGTGCATTGAGACTTCAGCTCGAAGCGAACCTTGATCCACCACCAAAAAACTAGGATCCCCGCTGGTCCCCTGTAAACACAGGGGTTAAGGTCAAGGTACCAACAACGACCTATCACCAACGGGGTGAAGACATGGTGGCACAAGGCGTTCTTCCATACCAGCTCGATCATGAAACCAGGAAGACGACCCTAACGGGTCTCGGGGGTCTTCCGATCTACCTGGATCTCGCTCACATAGTGGGTCTGCGCGACTCCATCGCCCGGCACCTCGGACACAAGGGCAGCTCGCAGGGCTGGAGCGTGGAGCAATTGTTGACGACGCTGATCCTGCTCAACCTGGCGGGGGGCCAATGCGTGGAGGATCTCGCAAAGCTCGAAGGCGACGATGGCTTCGCGTTGATCCTGCACCGCACGGAGGCCTTCGGAATGCCGCGCGCCGCACGGCGCGAGCGGGAGCGCCGCTGGCGCAAATCGACGGATCGTAAGGTACCGTCGATCTCGTCGTTGCGCCGATTCTTGGTGTCGTTTCACGATTCGAAGGAGGAGGAATCCAGGGAGGCAGGCCGGGCCTTCATCCCGTCGCCGACCGCGGCGCTTAAGGGATTGTCCAAGATCAATCGGGACTGCCTTGGCTTTCTGCAGCGGCATCAGCAGGAGTCGATGGCTACGCTGGACATGGACGCCACTCTGATCGAGACGCAGAAGAAAGAAGCGCTGTTCTGCTACAAGAAGTTCCGGGCGTACCAGCCACTGAATGTGTGGTGGGCCGAGCAGCAGGTGGTGGTTCACTCAGAGTTCCGCGACGGCAATGTGCCGGCCGGTTTCGAGCAGTTGCGGATCCTGCAAGAGAGTCTGGCGAGCCTGCCCGAGGGCGTCGAAAAGGTAGCGATGCGCTCGGACACGGCGGGCTACCAATGGGATCTGTTGCGTTACTGCGCCGAAGGCAAGAACGAGCGATTCGGGGTCATCGACTTCGCGGTGGGGGCCGATGTGACCTCGGCCTTTCGCACAGCTGTTTACGATGTGGCACAAGGAGCCTGGCAGCCGCTGCTGCGGCGGCGAGGCGACCAGCTCGTGGATACGGACCAGGAATGGGCCGAGGTGTGTTTCGTCCCCAACGAATCGGCGCGCAAGAAAGACGGTCCAACGTATCGGTTCTTGGCCATTCGCGAGCCTTTGGCCCAGCTCGAGCTGGAGGGTATGGAGAGCGACCAAGCCGCTCTCCCGTTTCCGGTGATCGACTACCAGGACCAGGATCATCCTCGTCGTTTCAAACTTTTCGGTGTGGTCACGAACCTGGATCTCGACGGCGACGAGGTGATCTGGTGGCTTCGGGAACGGTGCGGCAAGAGCGAAGAGGCCCATGCGGTCATGAAGGATGACTTGGCCGGCGGGAGCCTCCCCTCGAAGTACTTTGGCGCCAATGCTGCGTGGTGGGGCGCCATGATCCTGTCATTGAACCTCAACTCGCTGATGAAGCAGTTGGTGCTAGGGGTGGATTGGGTGACCAAGCGCATGAAGGCCATCCGCTACTGGATCATCAACGTGCCCGGCCGCGTGGTCCATCATGCCCGCCGCCTGACCCTCCGGCTGGGGTCCACCCATCCTTCGACGCAGATCCTGCTCCAAGCACGCAGGACTTTGGCAACGATGGCCACCGGGCCACCCGGCTAACGCCGAGCTACGCCGGACTTGCGCGAAAAGCCGTCGATTCAAACGAATCGGCGGCATTAACCTGCCTGAGTTCGCCGAAAAAGATAAGGATCGCCGCAGAAATCGATGTCTCCGGCATTTGAGCGGTGCCGAGGCCAGATACAAGCCCACGAGGCGGACCCACGCCTAGGCTTGGGGCGGCTTTGACCAGCTGCCAACTGTGGAGGTGGCGGATCCTGGGCGAAGCAACCGCGTTGACAGCTTCCATGCAATTTCGTACGCTTCCCGTTCGGTTGGAGGAGCCCGTATGGAAATTCGCCTCGATCGACTGGGCGATGAGCCCTTCACCTGGCACGAAGCCTACGAACCATCATCCGAAACGCTGGACCGCGCGGAGTTGATCGCATTGAGTGCGGTTGACTGCGACGGCACCATCCTCTCAGTCTCTTCTGGCTTCCTCTTCCAAGCCAAAGTGTCGTACGAGCAGACGCTCGCATGTATGCGGTGTCTCCGTCCGATACCGGCGCCTACCGAGAGTCAGATCGAGCTTTTGTTGGTGGTAGACAGCGAGGACGAGATCCCGGACGAATTGATGACCGAGCGTGAGCTGCAACGGGACGACCTCAGTGTCGTCCACCTGCCAGGGCTCTCGTTCGACCCCGAGCCGCCCATCATTGAGCAACTGCAACTGAACATTCCGATGAAACCGCTGTGCCGGCCAGAGTGCGTCGGGCTTTGCGATACCTGCGGTACCGATCTCAACGACGGTCCGTGCGAATGTCGACCAGCCACGGATCCACGATGGTCGGCCTTGGCGAAGTTGAAGAACCAGTTGGATTCGTAGGTCGGTAGATTTGGCGGCGTTTGCGCCGCGCACGACGAGAAGGAAGCAAGACCATGGCCAATCCCAAACGACGGCACTCGAAATCTCGGCGCGACAAGCGACGGACGCACGACGCCCTGACCCGCCCAGCATCATCGGTTTGTCCTGAGTGCGGCGAGCGGAAGACACCGCACCGTGTGTGCGCCCATTGCGGCAGCTATCGTGGGCGTGAAGTGATCGACACGGGCGACGATCTCTAGGAGCCTATTGCGAATAGACGGATGGTTCATGGCGGAGCGTCGCGTGAGATCCCGCAAGGCACGTTCGCAGTCGAATACTGGTGGTATTTGTCCAGAACGTAACGCCGCGGGGGCCTCGCGCCGCCCGCCAGGGACCATGCGCTTCTATGTGCAGCAGGCTCCCGGCCTGGTGCTCGCTGGGGCGGGCTTCGCAGCATGAGTGAGCATGGTCGCTCGGAGGCGGGTACGAAACGTCACGGGAGCAGCGATCAGGCGGTCATCGCCGTCGATGCCATGGGTGGCGACTTTGCGCCCCGGTCGACGGTCGAAGGCGCGCTGTTGGCTGCGCGTGATGACGGTGCCCGGATTCTTTTGGTGGGAGACCGAGACCGGATCGAGCCTGAGCTCAAGCGCTTCGGCTCGCCGGGTGATGGCTCCCTCGAGGTGATCCATGCATCTGAAGTGGTCGCCATGGAAGAGCCCGCGGTGGCTGTTGCGAAGAAACGCGACTCGTCCCTGCGGGTGTGTGCGCGTCTGGTCAAGGAAGGTCGGGCCAACGCCATGGTGACAGCAGGCAACACGGGTGCGGCGTTGATCGCGGCCAAGACCGTGATTGGTGGGATCCCAGGCGTGGATCGTCCAGCCCTGGCGGGAATCTTTCCCACCCTTCGAGGGCGTACCGTGGTTTTGGACGTGGGGGCGAACATCGAAGCAAAAGTGGCTCACCTGCGTCAGTTCGCGGTCATGGGCCACTTCTATGCGCAGGAAATCCTCGGAACCCGCTCGCCCAGGGTGGGACTGATGTCAGTGGGAGAAGAGGAAGGCAAAGGGACCGATACGACGCGTGAGGTCTTCCGCGTCCTGCAGACCACCGGTCTCAACTTTGTTGGCAACGTCGAAGGCCGCGATCTGTTTCGAGGTACCGTCGATGTGATCGTCTGCGACGGATTTGTCGGCAACGTGATGCTCAAGAGCAGCGAGTCATTGGCTCTTTTCGCCGAGCGATTGCTGCGACACGAGCTCAAACGCGATTGGCGCAGCCGTCTAGGCGCCATGCTAGCGATGCCGGCGCTGAGTCGATTCCGGCAGCGGGTGGACTGGAGTGAATACGGGGCGGCGCCCCTGCTCGGGGTTCGCGGTGGCTGTTTCGTGGGTCACGGAAGTTCCAACGCCAAAGCGATCAAGAATGCGGTTCGGCGGGCGGTGGAATTCTGCGTCGCGGAGCTGCATCGCAAGATCGAAGACAAGGTTGCGGAGCTCCGGCGTCAGGAAGAGCGTTTCCTGGTGGGCAAGTCGGCCTCTTGACGCGACGAAGGGACAGAAGAGCGATATGGGTGAATCGAAGATCAGCTTCATCTTTCCGGGCCAAGGTTCTCAGAAGATCGGCATGGGGCGGGACTGGGCCGAAGCGCATGCTGGGGCCCGCGCCGCCTTCGAAGAGGCCAACGATGTGCTCGGATTTGACCTGACCCGCTTGTGCTGGGAAGGGCCGGATGACGAGTTGGTCTTGACCGCGAGTACCCAGCCAGCCTTGTTGACGGTCTCGGTGGCGATGCTCCGGGTCGTGCACGACGCTGGGCTGCGTCCTGCTGCGGTCGCGGGTCACAGCCTCGGTGAGTACGCGGCCTTGGTGGCTGCGGGAACGTTGGTGTTCGCCGACGCGCTGCGCTTGGTGCGCCGACGTGGTCAATTGATGCAGGAGGCCGTGCCGGTGGGGCGCGGAGCCATGGCTGCGTTGCTTGCGCTTGACGACGATGCCGTCGCGGTGGTGGTGGCGGAGACATTGGCGGCTCGTGACCCGGACGAGGTGTTGAGCGTTGCCAATCTCAACGCACCGGGACAAGTCGTGATCGCGGGCCACCGTGGAGCGGTGGAGGCCGCGTTGCCCGTGGCCGAAGCACATGGTGCGCGGCGGGCGAAATTGCTCCCAGTGTCGGCGCCGTTTCACTCGCCATTGATGGCGCCGGCTCGCGCCGGCCTCGAGCCCATGCTCGCCGAGACGACGTTCGCGGATCCGGTGTTGCCCGTGGTTACCAACATCGACGCCCGACCGGTCGTGACCGGCGACGCCGCCCGAGGGGCGTTGGCCCGACAAATCGACGGGCCGGTGCGTTGGGTCGAATCCATGCGCTACCTGATCGGCGAAGCCGAGATCGACTTGTTTGTCGAGGTGGGCGCCGGTAGCGTGCTGTCTGGCCTCGGACGACGCATCGATCGCGCCGTGACCTGGCGTAACTTGCCCAATCGCGAGGCGCTCGATCGCCTGGTTGCCTCTAGCTGAAGGAGATCTGATGTTCCGACTCGACGATCGTACGGCGCTGATTACGGGCGCCTCCCAAGGAATCGGTGCTGGCATCGCGCGCACGATGGCCGCGTGCGGTGCGCGGGTCGTGCTCGCTGCCCGTAGCGTGGACAAACTCGAAGCACTGGCTGAGTCCATCCGCGAAGCGGGCGGCGAAGCAAAAGCAATGGCGCTCGATGTAGCCGACCCCGCGGCGCTGAAGTCGGCCCTGGCGGCGATGGATGCGAAGTGGCCGATCGAGATCCTGGTCAACAATGCGGGAATTACCCGCGATAGCCTTTTTGCTCGGATGAAATCGGAGCAGTGGTCCGAGGTGATCGAGACCAACCTGACGGGTGCGTACGCTGTGACTCGGGAGCTGGTCCGGAGCATGATGCGGCGTCGGTTTGGGCGCATCATCTTTGTTTCGTCCGTCGTCGGCTTGATGGGCAATCCAGGACAGGTCAACTATGCGGCCTCGAAAGCCGGTTTGATCGGGATGTCCAAGTCCCTTGCCCGTGAGCTCGGTGGCCGGAACATCACGTCGAACGTGATTGCGCCCGGTTACATCGATACCGCCATGACGGGGGCCTTGGACGAGAAGACCCGCAAGGATCTTGCCGATCATATTGCCCTCAAGCGGATCGGCAGGGTCGAAGACATCGCCGGTGTGGCGGTGTTTCTCGCCAGCGATGCAGGTGCCTACGTAACGGGCGATGTCATCAACGTTTCGGGCGGTCTCTACATCTAACCGGATCACATTCTCACGAGTCCGAGACGACCGCCATCCGCATGGCCATGGTGGCCGTCCGGCGTACTCCAAATAGACTCCCCCCGGCCTTTGTGCTACAAACCGGGGTCCTCACCCCTTATGAAACCTGGAGGTTTAGCGACCATGTCGGTAGCAGATAAAGTCAAGAGCATCATTTCAGACCAACTCGGTGTCGATAGCGGAGAGGTTACGGACGCAGCCAGCTTCACCGATGATCTGGGTGCCGATTCTCTGGACATCGTCGAGTTGGTTATGGCGTTCGAAGAAGAGTTCTCGATCGAGATTCCGGACGAAGCCGCTGAAAAGATCGTCAAAGTGGAAGACGCAGTAGGGTACATTTCAGAGCACGCAACCGAAGACGCCTAGCGTGAGTCTCATCTGGCTGTCCTGAAGCCGGATCGCCGCGGCGCGCCGTACCGCAAGGTACGGCGTTGGCCCGATACCCTGCCTCTCCCAAAAAAGTGGGAATGAGCTTGTGAGCGCGTACAAACGGTCACGCACGGTGTGCCGTTGTTGCTCACGGAGGAGTCGCCCTTGAGCCAGTCAGCACGTCGTCGCGTGGTCGTGACCGGAATCGGTCTCATCTCGCCAGTCGGGGTTGGGACCCAGCCGACCTGGGACGCTTTGATGCGTGGAGAGAGCGGTATCGGCCCGGTAACCTACTTCGATGCGACCGACTATGTCTGTCGCATCGGCGGCGAGGTGTCGGACTTCGATCCCCTAGTTTTCATCTCGAAGAAAGACATCAAGAAGAGTGATCGGTTCATCCACCTCGGGATTGGCGCTGCCCAGTTTGCGGTGGATGACGCCGGTCTGGTGATTGACGACAGCAACCGGGAACGCGTTGGCGTGGTGATCGGTTCGGGGATCGGTGGTCTGCCGGTTATCGAGGCGACCCACAACACGCTGCTTTCTCGGGGTCCCAGCCGGGTCTCGCCGTTCTTTATTCCATCGTTGATCGTCAACATGGCAGCGGGTCAGGTTTCGATCCGCTTTGGTGCTCAGGGACCCAACAGCGCACCTGCGACCGCGTGCACTACGGGCCTCCATGCAGTGGGAGAGGCTTTTCGTCATGTCCAATACGGCACGGCGGACGCCATGATCACCGGCGGCGCCGAGTCGGTCATTTCGCCGTTGACCTACGCCGGTTTCGCCTCGATGCGGGCGCTAACGAAACGCAACGACGACCCCACCCGCGCATCGCGTCCGTGGGACCGAGATCGTGATGGATTCGTCGTGGGCGAGGGGGCGGGCATTCTCGTTCTCGAAGCCTTGGAGGTTGCCCAAGCCCGCGGTGCGACCATCCATGCCGAAATCGTTGGCTACGGGATGGGCGGGGATGCGTACCACATCTCGGCACCCGATCCCGAAGGTGGCGGCGCTGGACGAGTGATGAGCGCGGCCTTGAAAGATGCGGGGTTGGTGCCCGAGCAGATTGCCTACATCAATGCCCACGGTACGTCTACGACGTTGGGTGATCTCGCCGAGGTGAAGGCGGTCAAGCGTGTCTTTGGCGAGCATGCATACAAGCTCGCCATGTCGTCGACCAAGTCGTCGACCGGTCATCTCTTGGGTGCCGCTGGTGGGCTCGAATCCGGCATCCTGGCGTTGGCGCTCAAACATCAAATCTTGCCTGCCACCATCAACCTCGACAACCCCGACCCCGCGGCCGATCTGGATTTCGTACCGCACACGCCGCGCAAGACCGAGGTTGAGTATGCGCTCACCAACTCATTCGGTTTTGGTGGTACCAACGGTGCGGTGATCATGCGCCGCTGGGACGATTAGGGCCCGGCTCGTCAGCCCTCGGAAGCCGCTGAGTTCTCGGTGGCTTCTTCTTCGTCCTCGGCTTCAGCCTGGTCACACGAATTCGGTCCGATCTTAGGCTTGGCGCAGTAGGTAGGGGTGAACTTCTCCCGCTTGTTGTTCATCGAGATGCTCTCGACGTAGTACCAATAGGCGCGCGTCGGGGTCGATCGTATCGTCGGCGAATTCGTAGCTTGTCGGCGCGTCTGTGGTGCCGGCACCGCTGATCGGACTGTCGGTCAGGCGCGCGAATGGCCCCCCTTCGGTATCGCCCGCGGTAGACATCGAAACCGAAGTTGTCGACCTCGCTGGCGGTACGCCAGCGGATGGTGTTCTTGTAGATCTCGGGTTCGCTGGTTTCGACCGCCGGGGCCGCGGTGGGCGTGGCTTCCGAGGTGGTTTCTGCAGCCGGCTGGGTGCAGGCGGCGACCAAAGTGAGTGCCAGGACAAGAAGGGTGCGGTCGAGGGTCATGATGGCTCCGAAGTCAAGATGTCGTAGGTGGGATCTCCGCACCCTACCCGCCGATCCACCTGCCGTCAACGCGTCTGGGCCACCGGGAAGGCGGTAGGATGCTGGGCACGATGACCGAACCATTGCCGCCGCCGCCGGACCTCGAAGCAATTCGCGCTGCCCGTACCGCGCTGGGAGACCGGATCCGTAGGACGCCCGTTTGGCGCTGGCGAGGACGCGAGATTGAGGCTTTGGCGGGGTCCGAGACCGAAGTTCAACTCAAACTCGAGCTCTTCCAGCAGGGTGGCACCTTCAAACCCCGCGGCGCGTTGCTCAACATGCTTCAACTCGACACCGCGGTGCTGGCGCGGGGAGTAACGGCCGTGAGTGCAGGCAACCACGCCATTGCGGTTGCTTACGCGGCGGACACCCTGGGCACGACGGCAAAAGTAGTCATGCCCGAAACGGCCAATGCCGGCCGGATCGCGCTGTGTCGCGACTGGGGTGCCGAGGTCGTGTTGACAGATGACGTTCATGCGGCATTCGACGAAGTCCGCCGGATCGAGTGGGAGGAAGAACGGTTCTTCGTTCATCCTTTCGAAGGCGAGCAAACTACCCTCGGCACCGCAACCGTCGGTCTCGAGCTCTGTGAGCAGATCGCGGACCTCGATGCGGTGATCGTACCCATCGGTGGCGGCGGCTTGGCCGCCGGGGTTGCCTGTGCGGTCAAGCAGCTGCAGCCGAGCTGCTCGGTCTACGGCGTCGAACCCGAAGGCGCTGACAGCATGCATCGTAGCTTCGCCGCTGGCGAGCCCCGTTCCATCGAGCGCGTTGGCACCATCGCCGACAGCCTCGGTGCGCCCTATGCGCTGCCCTACACTTTTGCGCTCTGCCACCAGTTCATCGACGAACTGGTCATGGTGGACGATGATCAACTGCGGGCGGCCATGGGCTTGTTGTTTCGAGAGATGAAGCTCGCCGTCGAGCCCGCCGGGGCTGCCACCACTGCCGCCTTGGTGGGGCCGCTGGCTGAACGCCTGCGCGGCCAACGGGTCGGACTCATCGTCTGTGGCACCAATACCGACCTCGCTACCTTTGCGGCGCAAGCGGGAAGGTAACCGACGGGGCTGGCCAACGGGGTGAGCTCCGGTCGACCGCCGCTTCGCCGTTCCAGACGCAAAAAGGCCGCGGCTGAGGGGGCCGCGGCTGGAAGGAACGCCGGAGGACGACGCTCTTGATGTCGGTTGGGTCAGTTGGCGTTGGCCAGCCGGATGGTGGTGATCTGGACGGTTGGGTTGAGCCAGGTGTGGCCGGGGGTGCTGAGGTCAGCGATGCCGAAAATACCGGGGTGCACATGGACGAAGCCCTCGGCGTCATCGGTGTCGCGGACAAAGGGGTTGCCGCAGGGGGGGCCAGGGATGAAGTCGCACGACTCGTTGTTGGCTTCGCTACCGGCGTCGAAAGCGGGGGCCGAAATACCCTTGCGCCAGAATCCTCCGTGAAGGGCGAAGCCGTCCACGCCAAAGAAGGCGTCGTTGGTGGTGACCAACATGCCCACGGCCGACAGCCGCGGGTAAGCGCTGCTGGTGCGCACCTCGAACTCCATCGATTGGCCAGGCAGAATGGGGCCGGCGCCAGTGGCGATGTCGAGGACCCTGGGATCGGCGGCGAGCGCCGCGACGAGTCCAGCTGAATCCGCATCTTCGGCCACGGCGGCGAGTTCGGGACTGGCCGGATCGCCAACTCGGAAAATGCGCGTATTCACGGCATGGCTGACAACCACTGGCGGCCCGAGGATCTGGGTCGGCGTGATGTTAGTGATCCGGATCAGGTGGGTCTCGAACTCTTGGGCCAGGGCCGGGGTAGCGAGCAGGAGGATTAGGAACAGTGTAGAGAAGAAACGGCTGCGGATCATTGTGACGTCCTCGCGAATCGTGATTCGTCTGTTGGCTTCTAGATGCTCACCCTCTCCGGTCGAGCGATCAAGAAGAGGATGCGGGACGCGAATCACGCCTTCATGGCGGAGTTCTCACGATTTCGTCACAAAGTGATGGCCTCCACCAAGCGATGCTCTCGGGTAGCGGTCGGACCTGTGCCGGCCGTCTTCTTGCAAGGGCCGGACGGCCGCCAGGGGCGACGGCCGCTACAAGGGCCGGACGGCCGCCAGGGGCGACGGCCGCTACAAGAGCCGGACGGCCGCCAGGGGCGACGGCCGCTACAAGGGCCGGACGGCCGCCAGGGGCGACGGCCGCTACAAGGGCCGGACGGCCGCCAGGGGCGACGGCCGCTACAAGGGCCGGACGGCCGCCAGGGGCGACGGCCGCTACAAGAGCCGGACGGCCGCCAGGGGCGACGGCCGCTACAAAAATCGGACGGCCGCTACCGAAGAAGCAGATAGGGGTCTGAGGCGGAGCCTCGCTAGCGTTAGTTGGCTGCGAGGGCGAGCGAAAAGGAAAAGGTGGTTCCTTCGCCGGCTTGGCTGGCGACCTCGATCCGACTGCCGTGGAGGTCGAGAATCTTCTGGGTGATTGCGAGGCCCAGACCCGCGCCCGTCTCGCGATCCTGACCACCCTGATAGTAGCGATCGAAGATGTGGGGAAGCTCGGTTGCGTCGATACCACTGCCGGTATCGCATACCCTGACAAGAAGTCGACCATCGACCTCGCGGAGCGAAACGGTAACTGTGCCATCGGGAGGGGTATAGCGGATGGCGTTGACGATCAGGTTTTCGAGCACCCGCTCGACGAGGCCAATGTCGCCTTCAATGTACGGCCGTTCAGCGATGATGTCGACATGCAGGGTGACGCCGCGCCGGGTGGCTTGGAGCCGGAACCGTTGCAGGTTGTCGTGGATCAACTCGGCCAAGGAAAACGTCTCTTTCCGAACCGTAGTCGCGTGTTGCTGAAGTTTGGTTAGCTCGAACAGCTCGCCGACCCGCTCGCCCAGCCGCCGACTTTGGCGCAGGGCTGTGTCGAGGTAGCTCCGCCGCTGTTGGGCTGTCAGCTCCTCGCTCTTCAGCTGGAGGGTCTCGAGATAGCCCATCAAGGTTGCAATCGGCGTGCGTAGGTCATGGGAGACGTTGGCAATCAATTCTCGTCGAAGGCCAGCGAGGCGCTCGATCTCCGTCATCTGGTGGTTGATACGGTTCGTCAATTCGTCGAATGTCGACTCCAGTCGTGCGACCTCGTGACTACCGTCCGACTCCTGGAATGCCTTGGTGAGTTCGTCGTTACCCGATTCGAGGGGTGCCTGGTCTCGGACAAACTTGCGTACACGTGCGTCGAGTTGTTGCAGGGGATGGGTGAGGCGTTGGAAGAGAACAGCGCCGAACAGCAGGGCGAGCAACACCAGGCCCGCCAGGATCCATGCGGCGTTTTGGAGCACGAGGCTGGCGCGTACCTGTGCCAGGGTGCCTTGCAACTGTTCGCTGGCCAGCACCACGTAGAGGTAGCCCTGGGGCGTGCCGACGGCGGGAAGTGGCGTCGCCGAGAACACCTTGCGCCGGGTTGTGTGGCGGGGGTCGTCTCCAGAGATCGGTAGGGACGCGTGGGGGGTCAGGAACGAACGAACCGGGGCCAGATCGATTCGGTCTCGAACCACCGCCCCCGGTGGCGCGTCGAAGGCCAAGATTCGACCCTCGGCATCGAGCAGGTAGAGTTCGAGGTCGGGATTGACCACCATCAACCAATGGAACAAGTCGTCGAGGCCTTCACCGCGGGGTGCACCATTGCGGTCGACCAAGAGATCGCGTTTCATGGCCGCGATGTTGTGAGCGAGGTCGTGGTTCAGCCGTTGGCTCGCTTCGGCCAAGTGAGCACGGGTGGTTACCAAGGTCAATGCCAAGGATGCGGTGCCCACGACCAGCAACAAGGCCAAGAGGGTAAAGGTTAGGCGGGCATGGAGGCTTCGAAACATGGCAGCGTCGACCCGTATTCAAGTTGCGTCGTTGGACTCGGAGAGTTTGTAGCCGACGCCCCACACCGTGAGAATCGTTTGGGGCTTGGCTGGATCGGCTTCGATCTTGGCCCGCAGCCGGTTGATGTGTGAATTGACCGTATGTTCGTACCCGCCGTGACCATAGCCCCAGACTTGGTCGAGCAAATCGGCGCGGCTGTAGACCCGGCCTGGATGACGAGCGAAGTGGACGAGGAGGTCGAATTCCTTGGCGGTCAGGGTCAGTTTGGTGCCAGCAAGGGACGCTTGGCGTCGCGCGCGATCAATCTCGAGGGCGCCCGAACGCAAGATGTCTGTCTCCGGGTTGCGCTGCCCGATGGCCTCGACCCGCCGAAAGATGGCACGGGCGCGCGCGGCAAGCTCCCGAACGCTGAACGGCTTGGTCAGGTAGTCGTCAGCGCCCACCTCGAGACCGAGAACTCGATCCAGCTCGCTCGATTTTGCGGTGAGCATCAGGATGGGGGTGTATGCGGGTTGTTGGCGGACCTGTCGGCAAATCTCGAGACCGTCGACCCCGGGTAGCATCCAATCGAGGACGATGAGGTCGTAGCGGCCGGAACGCGCATGGGCAAGACCGGTGGCGCCATCGCTGGCCACGGTCACCTCGCAGCCGAGGTCGCGCAAGTGAAGCGCGACCAAATCAGAGAGGTCCTGCTCGTCCTCCACCACCAGGATGTGCTTTGTCGTTGGGCCTGTCGTCGTCACGTGATGATCTCCACTGGCGAAAGGGTAGTGCCCAAACGTCACGAAATCATCACGATGATGCCCTTATCTCGAACTCAACACATGCTGGATCACATCGAGGTTTTGGGACGTACCGTACACACCGCAAGGTTTGGCCGGCAGTCTGATGCCGGACCCGGGAGGCGGGTTACTCAGGCGCCGTACCAAACTTGGCCGGCCGCGAACGTTCGGCCTACTACCCGAGGCTCAAACCTCCGTCGACAGGGACGATGGCACCGGTGATCCACTCACCT
Source organism: Candidatus Multivoradales bacterium (assembly GCA_965250305.1). Taxonomy (GTDB): domain Bacteria; phylum Acidobacteriota; class Thermoanaerobaculia; order Multivoradales; family J023; genus J023. The sequence goes on from CBDFNS010000023.1 coordinate 327,177, forward strand.
CCCGGACCCGCGAGCAAGCGGACCAATCGGGCTACGTCGGCTGGCTCGCCGACCCTTCCAAGTGGGGTTTGCTCGGCGATTTGCCGCAGAAACCGTTCGACACCAGCGGCGGGCATCATCGTCTCGAAGATCGGTGTGCGAACGACGCCAGGGCACAGGGCATTGACCCGGATGCGATCCTCGGCCCATTCACGCGCCCAACACCGGGTCAACATGTCGACGCCAGCCTTGGCCGCCGAATAGAGCGAGTAGTTCGCCAGCGGGTGCTGGGTCACCGAAGAGGAGATATTGACCACGGCGGCGCCACCGGAATCGCGGTGGACCCGCAGGTGCGGCAGCGCGGCACTGGTGACGTGCATGGGACCTTTGAGGTCGATATCGATGACCGCATCGATTTCCTCGGAGCCCATGTCTTCGAGCGCACCGCCTAGGGCGATCCCCGCGTTGTTGACCAAGATATGCAGGGCGCCGAAGGCCTCGATCGTGGTGGTGACCATGCGTTCGGCGTCAGCAGGGCGGGTGACGTCACCCGCCACGGCATGGGTGCGTTGGGGGGCATCCAGTAAAGCGGTGGCCGCTTGTAGTTTTTCGAGATTGCGGCCGCTGATGGCGACCTGCGCACCGGCGTTCAGAAGCGCTTCTGCGATGGCCAGCCCAATTCCGGATCCACCACCGGTGATCAGGGCGACTTTTCCTTCGAGCTCGTGGATCATGGGAACCTCCCTCGGGTTAGCCATTCGGGCCAACCGTATGCCGGTAGTCGAAGCAAGGCAAGTGCGCTGCTACCATCTTGTTCAATGGATGACCAACGAAGCGCTCGAAGTGGTGGGTGATGGCAAGAAAAGAAACGAATGATGACGCCCGCGGGCGGCTGATGGTGGTGGATCGGGCCGGTGAGCGCCAGCGCTTTTTGCGCGGCATGATCACCCACGATCTCGTCCAGCGAGGCCTGGGCTTTGACGATGCCTACGCCGCGGCGCGGGCGGTTCGTGACCGCTTGTCGGGACGTCACGAGGTCGACACCCACGAGATTCGCGACCTAGTTGGAGAACACCTGGAGTCAGTGTTTGGCGGGGCCCTGCCGGTCGACCTTCATACCGAGATGTCTCCGGTGGCCGATCTTCTGGTGGTGCGCGACGGCCATACCGAGCCTTACTCTCGTGGTTTGTTGGCGCGCAGTATCCACGCTGCCGGATTGGACTTCGACCGCGCGTACCGGCTCGCGGGTGAGCTGGAAGCCTCGCTGCGTGACGAGAACGTTCAGACGCTCGATAGCGACGACGTGACACGACGCGTTGTGGACTTGATGGAACGGCTGGAAAGTACCGAGGTGGCGCGCCGGTACCGCCTGATCAGGCAGATCGATCGCTTGCCGCGGCCGTTGGTGATTTACCTGGGCGGGGCCAGCGGTACCGGAAAGTCGACCCTGGCCCTCGAGTTGGCGCCGCTGCTACGCGTCTACAGGATCAACGCCACGGACACGATTCGGCAGGTCATGCGGATGGTGTTTTCACCCCAGATGTTGCCGGCGCTGCACAGCTCCAGTTTCGAGATGGCGCCCGAGCCTGGCGACGAGGGGCGCACGGATACGGACTTGGATCGGGTGGTGGCGTCGTTTGCCGAGCAGGCAACCCGGGTCAACGTGGGTGTGCGGGCGACGGTCGAGCGGGCGCTCGCCGAAAATGTAAACATCCTGGTCGAGGGTGTTCATCTCTATCCACCGCTGGTGCCCTTTCTCGACCTCGAAGGCGCCGCCTACCAGGTGCCCTTGATGCTCGGTACTTTCCACCGGGAAGTCCACCGATCCCGTTTTGTCAGGCGTGGCCGGCAAGGTCGTCGCCAGACGGATCGGTACCTGGGAAGCTTTCCGGCGATTCGGGCTGTGCACGACTTTCTCTTGCAGCAAGCGGAAGACTACGATGTGCCCCTGCTCGAAACCTCACGCAGTACGCCGCCCGTCCCCATGGCCTTGGGTATGGTTGCCAGCCTGCTGCAGCGTAAGTTGCCCGCGTTGGGCGCTGGCGCGTGGCCCAACGGCCAGGTACCGTCGGCGTTGTTGATCATCATCGATGGCTTTGCCGATCGCCCGGTGCGTGCGCTGGGTGGCCGAACACCTCTCGCGGCGGCAGCCACCCCGACCCTCGATCGGCTGGCGCGCGAGGGTCGCAGTGGCCTGGCCGATCCAGTAGGCCCAGGCGTGGTGCCCGATACCGCCGCAGGCAGTTTGGCCTTGTTCGGCCAGGCACCATCGGCGATCAAGCGCGGGCCTGTGGAGGCGTTGGGCGCCGGGGTCCGGCTACGACCCAGTGACATTGCCTTGCGCGGAAACTTTGCCACGATTGACGACAGAGGCCTGATCACGGACCGTCGCGCCGGTCGGATTCGTGACCATGCCGAAGAGCTGGCGCGGGCGCTCGACCGCCTTCCGCTGCCGGGCAACCTACCGGGTGATGTGGAAGTTCGGGTCAAGGCGGCCACCGAGCATCGGTTGGCGATCGTCTTGCGTGGTGACGATTTGTCGTCGCGTATTCGCGGCAGTGACCCGGGCGATGGCGCTGCACCTGGACCGGCTTTGACCCCGGAACCCATCGATCCAGCCGACGAGCGTGCGGTGTTTACCGCGGGGGTACTGGCGTTGTTCGAGCAAGAAGCCCGACGGCGTCTCGACCGACATCCAGTCAACCGCGAGCGGGTGGCGGGTGGGCTCCCATCGGCCAACGCAATCTTGACCCGCGGACCGGGTCGGATTCATCGTCTGGTGCCGCTCGAGGAAAGCGGCCTGCCGCTGCGATTGACCTGCGTAGGCGGCGACCGTACCGTTCTCGGACTCGCCTCATGGCTGGGTGCGCGGATCAAGACAACACCCGCGATGACGGCCAATCTGGATACGGATGTCGACGCCAAACTCGACGCGGCGCTCGAAGCGATGGACCACAGCGACTTGGTGGTCGTGCATCTCAAGGGGGCTGACATCGCTGCCCACGACCAACGCCCCGACTTGAAGGTCGAATTTCTCGAACGGGTCGATCGGAGCCTGGCGCGCTTCCTCGATCGCGCCAAAGCGCCACTTCGGGTTGCGGTTGCCGGTGATCACGCAACCTTGTCCGAGAGTGGCCAGCATGCCGCGGATCCGTTACCGGTGTTGATTTGGGGACACGAGATCGAGGCCGACGAGGTGGTGACCTTCGACGAAGCCGCCGCCGCCGCTGGCGCCTTGCAGCGGTTTCCTTTGCAGCTTCTGTTGGTGCGCTTGTTCGAACGTCAAGCGAGTGTGTCCAAGGATTGAGTCATCTTTGTGGAGTTCCTAGCCTCAAAGAGCGCATCTACATCGTGCAGTATCCGGCTGGCTGGGGCAAACGCTTCGCCATGTAATCTACGTACGCGGAAGACGTGGGCTTGGGCGGCTTCGCTTACGCCACCAGTCTGATCCAGGTCGCATGCAGCGGTGGCTCGGGTGACGTTGGCTACTGGGCCGACACCCAAGGCGGCTCGTCCGGCTCACCGGTTCTCGGGTACTCCGATCACAAGGTCGTAGCCCTCCATCATTGCCGCGGGAGTGCCGCTCTCGATCGATCAGCCGCCGTCTTCTGGCCTTCGGGGGTACAAAGCGTCGTGGCCAGGCGTGGGGAAAGACGATAAGATGCGGGAACGCAGTGCAGTCGCCGACCTTGGGTGACCGCGGGTCACATCGATCTCGACCCGTTGCCTCTGGCCCGCACCCCATGGGTGTCGCGCCAAGCGGAAGGGAAGGATACGGCCGCCGGTTGGCATGCCGACGGACGGGGACAACATGCTGACAACGTCAAATGTACCTGCAAGCGTCACGATAGCGCCCGAAGGGGGCATCTCGGTGGATGGCACAACCGAAGCTGGCCAACAAACGACCGTTGCCTACGAACGCGTACTCGGTCATCTGCCTGGTTTGGGGAACGGGCCGACCCTTATTTGCGTCGCCGGTTTGCATGGCAACGAACCGGCGGGAGTACTGGGCTTGCAATTGGTGTTCGCCTCGCTCGTGGGTCGTACGGACGCCTTGCGCGGCACCTTCCTCGGCTTGGTGGGCAACCGGCGGGCCTTGACGGCTGGGAGTCGTTACCTCGACGAAGATTTGAATCGGATTTGGACGTCGGAGCGGCTCGAGAGGTTGCGCTCGGGTAGCCATACGGGCAATGTGGAAGAGCATGAGATGCGGGCGTTGGACCTCGAGCTGCGCGCCGCGATCGAGAACGCGACGGGGCCGGTTTCTCTCTTGGATTTGCACACCACATCCGCGCCGGGCCCTTCGTTCATCGTGCTCAACGACACCCTTCCCAATCGCGCGTTGGCCCTTCAGTTGCCAGCGCCGGTGGTGTTGGGGCTCGAAGAAGAACTCGGAGGTACGTTGTTGACCTACCTGGCGCGTCACGAGAGCATCACCAGTATCGGTTTTGAGAGCGGCCAACACGATGATCCGGAGTCGATTCCGCGCGCCGCAGCCGCGGTTTGGTTGGCGCTCCAGGCCAGCGGTGTCATCGACGCCAAAGAGTTCCCCGAAGTAGCGGCAGCTCACAAGTTGCTCGAGACGTCCCTCGGAGCCCTGCCGCCGATGGTCGACGTCCACTATCGGCACCATATCGAGCCAGCGGACAACTTTCAGATGCTGCCGGGTTACGCTGGTTTCCAGCGCGTGAGCGTCGGCACGGTGGTGGCGAATGACCACCAAGGGACCGTCACGATCCCCAATGACGGCATGCTCTTGATGCCCTTGTATCAGGGCCAAGGCGACGATGGCTTCTTTTTGGTACGCGAGGTGCGGCCCATTTGGCTTCGGCTCTCCGCGGCGCTTCGGCGCTTTCACCTCGAAGGGTTTCTGCACTGGTTGCCAGGCATTCATCGTCACGAGTCGATCCCGGACGCCGTGACGGTTGATCTATGGGTGGCTCGCCTGTTGGCAGTGGAGTTTTTCCATCTGCTCGGTTTCAGTCGGGTGGGGGCGAAGGATGACCGCTATCTGGTCATGCGCCGACGCCGATTCGATCGCACGGAGGGCTAAGAGCCTGCTGCGCGTAGAATCGCAGGGCGCCTGGCGGGCGGCGCGGGGTCCCAACGGCTGCTTTATTGGACCGGTACCACCCATCTTCATCTGCAAAAGCGCAGGCAGCGTTTGAGCTGCCTTCCTGCCACCTGATCTCTGTCCTCGGAGTTCCCAATCATGTCGAGAATCTCGTCCGTCATTTGTCTGTTGACCTTCGCCTGGCTGATGGTCGCGCCTCTGGCCGCGCAGGAGACACGCCTCTTGCGGCATCCGGACCTCCACGAAGATCAGGTTGTCTTCACGTATGCGGGCGATCTGTGGATCGCGCCTTCGACGGGCGGCGATGCGCGCCGTTTGACCACCCATCCTGGACTCGAGCTCTTTGGCAAATTCTCGCCAGACGGCAGTTGGGTCGCATTCACGGGCCAGTACGATGGTGACGAGCAGGTGTACGTTGTGCCAACAGCGGGCGGTGCGCCACGCCAGTTGACCTTCTACCCGGCGGCCGGTCCTTTGGCACCACGATGGGGATACGACAACCAAGTCTACGACTGGACCGCCGACGGCGAGCGGGTGCTCTTTCGGTCATTGCGCGACGGCTGGGACTTGGGTGATACGCAACTCTTCACCGTGGCGACGGACGGTGGTCTGCCGAAAGCGCTTCCCATGCCCGAGTCGGGCGGTGGCGATCTTTCGCCGGACGGCAGCAAGGCCGTGTATTCGCCCGTGACCCGCGATTTTCGTCACTGGAAGCGTTACGAGGGCGGGTGGGCGCAGGATCTCTACATCTTTGATCTGGCCGCCCACGACACCCGTCGGGTGACCGATCACCCACGCAGCGATCGGGATCCGATGTGGATTGGTGAGCGCATTTACTTCTCGTCGGACCGCGATGGCACCCTCAACCTGTTTTCCCACGATCCGGCTTCCGGGTCCACTGAGCAGCTCACCCACAGCAAGCTTTGGGATCTTCGCTGGCCCAGTGCGGACAAGGCTTCCGGCCGCATCGTTTACGAGCGGCAGGGTGGTCTCGAGATCTACGAAATAGAAACCAAGAAGACGGTTCCCATTTCGATTCGGGTTCCCACGGATGGCCTGGCCAAGCGACCGTCACGTATATCGGCCGCCCAGGCGGTTTCGTATATCGGCCTGAGCCCGAAAGGAGAGCGGGCGTTGTTCGCCGCTCGCGGCGACATCTTTACCGCGCCGATTGAACACGGTACGACCCGCAACCTAACGCGGACATCGGATGCGAACGATCGGGAGCCCGCGTGGTCTCCTGAAGGGGATCGCATTGCTTTTGTTTCGGACCAAGATGGCGAAGAAGAGATCTACTCGATCGGCCAGCTGGGAGGAGAGATCACCCAGCTAACCGATGGCAGCGTGGGTCGCTACTACAGCCCGGACTGGTCGCCCGATGGGACCCACATCGCCTACCAAAACCAGGCCCAGAAGCTCTTTGTACTGGAGGTAACCAGCCGGACGGTGACGGAGGTCGCGGACGATGTGATGCCCTTCGGGATGACTTATACCTGGTCGCCTGATGGGGCGTTCCTCGCCTTGAGCCTGGCCGACGAAGAAGGAACGCGGGCGCTCCACATTTGGTCGCGCGTTGATCAACAACTTCATCGCGTTACCGGCACCCTATTCAACGAGCACGACCCGACCTGGAGCGCTGACGGCGATTACTTGTACTTCCTCAGTGAGCGGGAGTTCCGCCCGCAGCTTGGTGGTTTCGAGTTCAACTATGTGGTCAACCGTGCGACCCACGTGTATGCACTGGCCCTGCGAGAAGACGTTGGGCACCCGTTCCCCGCGCGCAGCGATGAGGTCGAGATCGAGAAAGAGGAACCGGAGGCCGACGAAGACAAGGCATCCGAGGATGACGATCCGCCCGCCAAGAAGCGAGGTAAAGGCAAGGGCAAGGGCAAGGGCGGGAAAGGGAAACCCGCTGACAAAGACGCGCCGATGAAGATCGACTTCGATGGTCTAGCGGCTCGGGTCGCGCGCGTGCCGTTGGCCGCCGACAACTACTTTGGCCTGGGTGCGATCGAAGGCCAATTGCTTTACGTGACGGGCCCCGCGTCGTACTACGGTCGATCAGGGGTGGCGCCCGTGACCTTGTGGGCCTACAACCTCGAAGACCGCGAATCAACCGAGATCGTCAGTGGGGTCAGTGATCTGACGGTCTCAGCGGATGGCAAGAAGATGCTGGCGCGCGTGGGTGGCCAGTTCAAGTTGCTCGCCGCAGGGGCCAAAGGCAAGAACGGCGGTAAGACGGTCTCAACCAGTGGACTGCAGGTTGACCGTGTCCCCGCCGAGGAATGGTCTCAGATTTTCGAGGAGGTCTGGCGCCGTTTCAGAGACTTCTTTTACGTCGAGAACATGCACGGCTACGACTGGGCCGCGTTACGCGAACAATACCGGCCGTTGTTGGAGCATGTGGCGCATCGGTCCGACCTCAACTATGTGATCAGCGAGATGATCGGTGAACTCAACGTCGGGCACGCGTATATTTCGGGGGGCGACTACGTGATCCCCGATCGACCGGACGCAGCCCTGTTGGGGGCCCGCTTCGCGCTGGACGAAGCATCGGGTCGCTTCCGCCTCGCTCGGATCTTCCCGGGCCAAAACGAAGAAGATACGTATCGCTCGCCCCTGACTGAGGTTGGCGTCAACGTAGACGAAGGGGATTATCTGCTGGCCATCAACGGGGTCGAACTCGGCGCGCGTGACAATCCGTTTGCCTTGCTTCGTCATGCCGGCGGTGGCCCCGTGGAGTTGATGGTTCACGACCAGCCGACCCTCGATGGCGCCCGCCAAGTTCGGGTCGCACCGATCGACAACGAGGATGACTTGATCTACCTGGCCTGGACTGATCGGGCGCGGCAAGCGGTCGCGAGCGAGAGCGATGGGCGCATTGGCTACGTCCACTTGCCCAACATGGGTGCCGATGGTTTGCGAGAGTGGATCAAGTGGTACTACGGACAAACGCGCAAAGAAGGCATGATCATCGATGTCAGGTCCAATGGCGGCGGCAACGTCTCCGGGATGATCATCGAGCGTCTCCGTCGCGAGCTTCTGATGGTCGACTTCGAGCGCAATCAAGAAACGCCCGATACCTACCCCGGCGGTTTGTTCTACGGCCACCTGGTGTGCCTGCTCGACGAGGACACGGCTTCGGATGGCGACCAGTTCTCCTATGTTTTTCGCGAGGCGGGACTCGGCCCACTGATTGGCAAACGCTCCTGGGGCGGTGTCGTGGGCATCTACGGACGCTCACCGTTGATCGATGGTGGCAGCCTGAGTGTGCCCGAAGCGGGGAGTGCCAACCCCGAAGGTGAATGGGTAGTCGAAGGTTATGGTGTCGAGCCCGATATTGTGATTGAGCAAGATCCCAAGGCGGTGCTGGCGGGCCGAGATCCCCAACTCGAGAAAGCGATTGCGGTCTTGATGGAGAAGATTGAGAACGATCCCAAGACACTGCCGCCGCGACCCGCGGCGCCCGACAAGAGCCAGTAGGTGAGGTAGGGCATGCTGGCGGCCGTCAAGCTCATTGGAGCCGTGCCAGCGGGTGAGTTCGTTGCTGTTTCTAGTGATTTCGTACAGCCGGCCACGGTTCTCTTGACTGTGGCGGCGGTGCCGCTGATTGTTGCGCTGCTCCGCGCCACATCACGGATGCCGGTCGCGGTGTTGCGCGGCCCGGTGCTCGTCTTGGCGTTGGTGGCCTTGCCCTTGTCACTATGGGCCAGTGCCTTTCCCGTGACCGTCAGCATGCCCCGCGCGGCAGTGTTGGTCTGGTCGATGGCCCTGGCATTGTGGGTAGGGACTTGGGACCGGCGATTCCCCTTTCGCAACACGAAAAACGCCCTTCTGCTGTCCCTTGCCGCTGCCATGGGTGTGGTCCTGGCGATTCACCCAGGCCTTTTGCCAAATGAGCGTGCGGGTTCCGTTGCCCCTCTGGTGGTGCTGCTGCTGGCGTGGCACCTGCCTTTGCCACCGCCGTGGGCGGCGGCAAAGGGAGATTCCGACGACGCGACCTCGAGTCTGGCTTGGTGGTGGTGGGTTGCAGTCACAGCCAGCCTGATGGCGGTCGTGGTGATGACTGGATCGCGTGGCGGACTGCTGGCGCTGGGCACCGGCCTGGCGACCGTGATGTTACTGGTCGTGGAGAAGAAGGCGCTCCGTTTTCGAGTACTAGTGGCGGGGGGCGCTGCCGTTGTGGTGGCCCTTCTCTTGCTCCATCTCGCCGGGGTCGACCCCTTGGCGCGCTTCCTGCTCGACGGTTCGCCGCAGGGATGGCGTTGGGACGTCGTCTTGACCGGGCGGCCAAGGATCTGGGATCGAGCCATCCATATGCTGGCTGACGGCGGACTCACCGGCGTGGGGTTGGGTATGTTTGGGGTGGTGGCGCGCGAGGTGTACGCGTTGCCGCTCGGATCGGGACCCCTCGAAGACGCCCACAGTCTGCCGCTGCAAGTTGGCCTCGACTTCGGCGTGATCGGGATTGTCGTGTGGTCAATCATCGTCGGTGCAACCGTCCGACAGGCCTGGCGGGGTCTCATGGCCACTGAGCGCGGGAAGCCGGAGCGCTGGCGCGCGGCCGGCCTCTGTGGCGCTATCGTCGCCACGGTTGCGTTCAACCTTGCCGACGCGGTGGCCCCCGGATCGATCGCGGGAATGGGAAGCTGGTTGTTGGTTGGTGCGGTCTTCGCCCAAGCGTCGGCTGATCCGACGCCAGTGCCCTCGGTGGCGCGCGTGTCGATTCGCGGTTGGCGTCGCGGGCTCCTCGTGGGATCTTCGGGCATGGTGCTGATCGTCTGCGGCGTCGCCCTGCGCCCTGCGCTGCGCCTCGACCTGATCGGCCGCGACGCCGTGCAGGCGGTCCTTCACCAAGACCGGGCCGGCCTGCGGAGCGTGCATAGTCGGTTGGCCCAACTCACGCATGATACGCCACAGCTTTGCCGCGCACGGTGGCTCGAAGGGCGGGTCCTCGCCGCCTTGGGGGATGCCCGTCGCGATGACGCCTGGCTCAGGCTCGCAGCATGCAATCCTGGTCGTGTGCCGCTGGTAGCGGCCGTGGCACCAAACGACCGTCTTCTTGCAGCACAAGTCGTGGCAACGCGGCCGGAGTTGGCGGTGGCCCATCTGTGGTTCGCCCGCAGCCTTGGCAAGCAGCCCCAGGGCGCTGATCGCGCTGCGGCCGTCCGCGCTTTCCGTCGCGGTTTGACGCTCGATCCGAACGACGGCTACGCCTGGCGCCAACTCGGTGATCTCCTGGTCGAGCACGACCTTCGCGCGGCAATGGCGTCTTATGCGGCGTCGTGCCGGCACGGGGATCCAGGCGCGAATGGTTGCCTGCTCGCTGGTGCCGTCGCACGGTATTTGGGCGAGGTCGACTTGGCGATTGGCTACTACCGAGCCTCCCGCTGGCCACCGGCGCGGTCGCGGGCGGAAGCGCTCGAGCGTGATCGGCGCTGAGCTGTTGGTTTCTAATAGCGGATCTTGTCATAGGGCGGTCTTGTCATGTGGCGAAGACGCGGATTCGAGGTCTGGACGCTTGGCTGGTGCCACAGGGACGCTGCCGATCGGGCGTGCGGAGAGGCCGCAATCCTCGGTCAGCGCGAGGCTTCCAAGCCGATCGAGATATGCAACGAAGGTGTTGCAAAATCCATGAAATTGACGAGGAGTGACTAGAGAGTTATGATCAACTTGTCTTGAATCGACGCAATTCGCGACTCCTTTATTAAAGGAGAGACCACATGCCTGGCGTAGTTTCTGCTCTCATTTTCGCCCTGTCATTCGTCGTCGCGGCCACACCGGCCAGCTCCAACCGTGCCGCGTCAGCTTATGAACCGATCGCCCGGCCTGGTTTAGAAAGCACGGCCTGGCAACAGACTCAACCTGCTTTCGTGCCGGGATCAACATCCGGTGGTGCTGGCGCCACTGTGCCAAGAACCGGGCCCAACGTCAGATTCAACTGGGCAATGTGCGACTGGTTCTGGTGCGCATGCGTCGAGAGCCCCGGCTCCGAGTGTTATCAGAACTACTGCTTTACCAATTGTGAAGAGCGACCCATCTATTGAGACTGGCCGTGAGGAGACTTTGGGGCAGTCCCTTTCTCGTCGCGCTCTCCCTACATTGCATTCTGGGCCCGACGCTGGTTGCCGAGTCGGCGACGGAACACACCGTGACCTTTGTGCTCGTTCCGCGGGAGCTATGGACCGATGGTGCCCCGAAGCCGGCTGATGCCTTGCCTGCCGGAACGATTTACTTGTACCGCCGGGGTAGCTACCAAGCGACGGTGACCTTGGTCGCCAACGAGCCTGGGCCGGTACCCGAGGGTGAGTGGGCCTGGATCGCTGAAGCACCCGGCTATGTCAGCACCAACAGTGGCGTGCTGACTTTGGGTGGCGAGACCCAGCACCGTCGGATCGTCTGGTCAGTGGTGCCCGCTTGCACGCTGGACCTCTCGGCAGCGTCCTGGCGTGGGGTTTCGCGGCTGGACACCGTAAGCTTGACCCATGGCAGCACCTACCCCGTGATTCCCACCGCGCGCGAGCGCTTGGCGATCCCGGCGGGGTCCTTTCTTTCCTATACGGTTGCCAGTCAAGGCGTTGGTGCCATCTCGAATGTTCGAAGGTGTGCTGCTGGCCAAGTTGTGCCGCTGCCGCGCCCAACACCGCCCAACGCCCACTGCCTAGACGCCATGGTGCACGTGACGATGCCATCGGTCCAGCGGGGTCCAGATGGCGTGGTCAATGGTGCTGTGGCAGCCGATCCCGCGCTGATCGAGGCGGCACTCGTCGGGTCGGGGCTGGCGTCGGTGGCGATCGGTCCCACTGCCAAAGTGGCCACCGCAAACCGGGTGACCTTCTTCTTCCTCGACCAGCCGGCTGGGGCAGGCTCACTGGCGTTGCGCCATCCGACCCTGTCGACCGCACGGCGACCGATCGCGCCATTCGGTGGCGCGGTCCACGAGATCGCCGTGCCTTTGCGGCCCAGGATTGGCGTCGAGCTACCGATCGTCTATCGGCCCGCGCGCGCGCATGCCAAGGCAGAGGTGACCTTGCTGTCTTGTGGCCATCAGCGCAGGCTACATTTGCTCGAAATCGAGATCGATCATTGCCGGGTCGCCGGGGCGCCGCAGCCACTGATCGAAGGTCCAGCGACCTATCGCTTTGCGAACCTCGATCCCGGGCAGTACGTGATCGAGGCCATGATCGACGACGAACGGGTGCTCGGTCTCGGCGATGCCGCGGCACCGTTCCTCGAGCCAACACCGGCGCGGGTAACGCTGGCCACGCAATTTCTCGAAGAGCAGCATATCTGGGGATCCCTGCTCGTCGACCATCAGCCGGTACCGGGATCGGTGCATCTCACACCGCTCGGCGAAGGCCTGCCGGCGCGCGTATTCCCGACCGACGACGTCCTCGAATACCACCTTTTCTACTTTGGTCAGACGCCATCGGAGTTTTATCTTCGCGGCCTTCCCGCGGACGAATTGCAGCGGCCGCGGTCCGCCATGCGCGGAACACCGAGCCGCTACCGGCTGATGGCCTGTGACTCATCCGGCGCCTGCCGTCGATTTCATCATTTCTCCACCTTCAGTGGCAGCGGCCGCTTCGACATTGTGCTCGACCAGGGTGCCGCCTTGGCGATCAAGGCCACCGACGCCGACACCGGCGAGCCGATCGAGCGGGCGCTGACGCTGCTGCGCCCAGCCGGGCGGCTCAACACCACGACCCACTTTGTCGACGGCCGCGTCTTCACCAGCAGTAGCGAGCGCAACGGAGAATCCGGCAGCGCCGAGAGCCTGATCGCCTATTCCGATCCGGGTGGCGAAGCCCGACACCGGGCCCTGCCGCTCGGTGAGCTTCTCGTTACGGTCGTTGCCGACGGCTACCGAGACTCACGCTCGCGGATCCAGGCCGTCGCGGGCGCCGATCACCGACTCGACGCGCGACTCGAACCGATCCAACCGACCGGCGGCCTGCGCGTGCTCTTGCCGTCCGGGCAGCCGGCGCGCGGCGCGACCTTGGTTGCCTTTGCCCCATCGGGCACGCCCGACTACTCGTGTACCATTGTCGTTGATCTTCTCGGCCAGCTCACCATTGCCGACGGCTGCCTGGAGATCGAACGACCCTGGGCGCTATTCCACCCATCAGCGCTGCTTTACCAGCCCTCGACCGCCGATTTGCGGCAAGCGGGTGACTTGAGGCTGACGGCACGCAGCGCACCACCACTGCGGGTCACGGTGATCGATGAGGACGGCACGCCGGTGGTCGAGCGCTCGATCGCATTGCGCTTCGGCGACTTCATGCTCGGCCCGGATCACCTCCTGGCCGCCGGCCGTGGCGGCCACCGATTTCCCTTTCGCACCGATGCCATAGGCGCCGTTACCCTCCCTTTCATGGGCGCCAGCGACGCCGGGCTCGGCATTGCCGGTTCTGAGCGCTTCTCGGCGATCGAGCCTAACGATGCAGGTACCGCGTTCTCCGCTACGGTCTCGATCCGGTAACGCCTCAGCGGTCGCGGTGATAGATCGCCTCGTTGGGGATCACCGTCGATGCCTATGATGAGAATTCGGCCATTCTGTGTTCGAAGATGAATTGACTAAAGGCCGCAGCCTGGCATAAGATTCTTGGGGCACGCTCAAGGAGGAGTCTTGATGCCGCGCTTGGAGGTGTTTGAGATTGAAGGGTTGGTGCTGGTTTTCTACTCGAACGACCACGACCCGCCACACTTTCATGTCAAGCGAAGGGGCGAATGGGAGCTGCGGATATTCTTCCTCGAGTGTACGGAGGACCACCTAGCGTCAGAGGAAGTCTTCTCAAAGAGAGGCTGTTCCATGGGCGCGAAACATCGAAGAACTCTCTGCCGGTTGATCGACGGGCATCGGGGCGAACTCCTCCGGGAGTGGGAACGCAAGGTAATAACTGACGAGTGATCTATGGCCCAGACACCAGACATTACTGTTTTTCGGGCTCAGACGCGAGATGTCACCATTCTCCGGAATGACTCGGTTGGAGATGAGGACTGGCCCTCTCCTCCGAGAGTAGAGGATGATGGAGTGCTTGAGGCGGCAAAGAACCTCATCATCGTGTCGCGGCTTTCCCGCTTGTCCGAGGTTGCCCAACACGTACGGAAGGCAAGCAGCTCTCACCGTCTTCGCGGGCTCCTAATACGTTCTGATATCGATCCGATCAGGGCCACGATTGCGCTCGACGTAGCCAATGTTAGAACATTGAGAAATCTTTTGGTCCATCGAGGTTACGATATTCCACGGCGTGTTCTCGAAGCTTGGGCGGCCGGAGCGCAGAGTCGCCTCATTGCAGACGCTACCGTCATCAACGGTCAACTCTTTGTCATCGGATGCGATTTTGAGCGGATTGGCGTTGCTCTCTCCGCGATTGAGCCGCTCGTGGAGGCTTCCGATAGCGAACAACGGAACTTCGAGGTCGATGAGGACGGAAGCTTCCTTTACTGGCCGGATCTAGACGTTCACCTAGACCGAAGAGCCCTTGAAGCCTACGCCGACCCAGAGGTGCGACGACAGCGCGAATTGGAGAAGCTAGCTCGAAACCTCAGGTTTGGCGACGCCGTCCGGGGCTTACGAGAGAGGGCAAAGCTGACTCAATCACAAGTTTCAGGCGTTTCTGAACGCCAGGTTCGGCGCATCGAAGAAGGCCATCGGCCGAAGCTCAGCACGCTCCGGAAAATTGCAGCCGCCATGCAAGTATCCCTTAGTGATTTCCTCAGAGTTCTAGCTAGAGAAATCTACTCCAAAAGCCAAACGGACAAGCTCGAGAGCAAGGCGCCATGACAATCCGGTGAGTGGCCATCGGTCAATCCAGTCTTGAGAACTCCTGAGTCCCATGAACACCACCTCCGCGATCTTGAGTAGATTCGTCCTGCCGGCTTTGTGGTTCACGCTGTTCTTCTCATACCCCACCGCCGCCCTCGATCTGGGCGAATCACTCTCGGCCTCGGCACGCGACATCGACTTGACCAACCTCGACGGTGAGACCGGCTCGCTTGCGTCGTTGTGGAAAGCCAATGGGGCCGTAGTGATCTTCGCCGCGAACACCTGCCCGTACGTGCTCGACTGGCTCGATCGGTTGCCGGGGCTGGCGGCGAGCGCGGCGGCCAAAGAGGTTTCGTTTGTACTGGTCAACGCCAATGCGCGTCGGCGGACCAGCGACGACGCACCCGAAGCCATGCGGGCGCTCGCCGATGAGCACGGTTTCACGTTTCCGTACTGGATCGACACCGACGCCCAACTCGCCGACGCCTTGGGTGCCAACCGTACCCCCGAGGTCTTTCTCTTCGATGGTGCTAGCACGCTCGTGTACCATGGGGCGCTCGACGATCACAGTGGCCCGTTGGACAACGTCACCGACCATTGGACGCGTGACGCCCTCGATCAGATGATGGCAGGCGAGGTCGTCACCACACCCAGCAGCCCGCCCATCGGCTGCGCGGTCCAGCGCCCCCGGCGGCGAAGGCCACATTGAGCGCGGAGACGCGATCGTTCGCCAACCGCCGGACGGTGAGTGTGCCTCGAGATGCCAACCAGCGATGGCGGCTTGCCGGACGTCGCGTGCTTCTGCCCGCTGGCGAGACACCAGCTGTCCTGACGATCGACGGTGAGCACATCGTCGAAATCACGGCAGGCGCTGAGGCGGTGGCAGGCGCTTTGAACGCAACCCAACATGCGGAGCCGGTGATCGATGCCGGCTCGGCGGTTGTTATGCCGGGGGTGATCGACGTCCACGTCCACATCAACGACCCAGGTCGGGCTGATTGGGAGGGCTTCGAAAGCGCGGGCCGAGCCGCGGCCGCGGGTGGCGTGACCACGGTGGTCGATATGCCGCTGAACAGTGATCCGGTGACCACGACGCCGCAGGCGCTCGCGCGCAAGGTCGCGGCGTTGGATTCATGCCGGGTCGATGTAGGCTTGTGGGGCGGTGCGGTACCGGAGAACGTGGAGGATCTCGACGCCTTGCTCGACGCGGGTGTTCTGGGCCTCAAGTGTTTCCTGGTGCCCTCGGGTCTGGACGCCTTCGCACCGCTCGATGGCCAGCAGCTCGAGCTCGTCATGCGCGTGGCTGCGAGACGAGAGGTGGTACTGCTGGCGCATGCCGAGTGGCCCGCCTTGTTGCCGTCTGACACGCCATCGAATACCCAGAGTGCCGCGTTGTGGGCGGCAACGCGTCCTGCCGCTGCTGAGGTGGCCGCCATTGCGCGATTGATCGACGCGAGCCGCCGAACCGGCTGTGCGGTCCACGTGGTGCATCTTGCCGCCGCAGAGGCGTTGTCCCTGTTGTCGGAGGCCCGGTGCGAGGGCGTGCCGATTACCGTCGAGACTTGTCCCCACTACCTCTGGTTTTGCAGCGACGACGTGCCGTCCGGTGCGACGACGTTCAAGTGTGCGCCCCCGGTGCGCGGTGCGTCGAATCGCGAAGCACTCTGGCGTGGTTTGACCGACGGAACGATCGATCTCGTGGCCACCGATCACTCCCCCAGCCCGCCCGCACTCAAACATCTCGATACGGGTGATTTCATGGCGGCGTGGGGCGGTATCGCCTCGCTCCAACTCCTGTTGCCCGCGTTGTGGACGGGCATGCGTGCGCGCGGTCTCGGTCTCGGCGATTTGGTCGAGTGGTTGTGCGCCGCGCCGGCGCGGCGAGCCGGTCTCGATGACCGAAAGGGACAGCTTGCGGTCGGCTATGATGCCGATATTGTGTTGTGGCATCCCGATACCGCATTCGAGGTCGATGCGATCGCACTCCATCACCGGCACGCATTGACTCCCTATGACGGACGGAAGCTGTTCGGTGTCGTTGAACGAACGGTGCTTCGTGGGCGCACGGTTTTCGCGGATGGTCGTTTTCCGGGTAAGCCAGGTGGACGCTGGCTAAGGAGAGGTGCTGGTTCATGAGCGACGATGCTTTGATCGATCTTGCCGCCGCGCGCACGGGCGGGCGCGTGATCGTTGCCAACGATGAGTTTTTCGCGCCCAAGGAAAACCTGTTACGCGCCGAACCGGCCGTGTTCATCGAGGGCAAGTACACCGATCATGGCAAATGGATGGACGGTTGGGAGACCCGGCGCAGGCGAACACCAGGGCATGACTGGTGCATCCTGCGCTTGGGGTTGCCAGGACGAGTCGATCGGGTGACGTTCGATACTGCGCATTTTCGCGGCAACCATCCCGAGGCGGCGTCGCTGGAGGGGCTCTCCTTGGCATCGGAGCAAGACGAGGCGACACTAGCTGAAAACGGCGCGGCTGACAGCGATGCCTGGCATCCACTGGTACCGCAAACGACGTTGGTGGGCCATCACCAGAACCAGGCCCAAGTGGCAGCGGGCATCGATCGGGAAAGGACGACCCACGTCCGGTTGTCGATCTTTCCCGATGGCGGCGTCGCGCGCCTGCGCGTCTGGGGTCGTGTGATGCCCGATTGGCCCACGATCTTGGCTGGCGGTAAGCCCATTGATCTGCTCGCCGTCGAGCATGGTGGCCGGCCCCTCACTTCGAGCGATGCATTCTTCAGCCGTCCGATTAATCTCACGATGCCCGGGCGTGGGCGGGATATGGGGGACGGTTGGGAAACCCGGCGCCGCCGCGGTCCTGGTCATGATTGGGTAGTGCTCGAGCTCGGGCAGCGTGGCACCCTCGACGAAGTGTTGGTCGATACCCGCCATTTCAAAGGGAACTACCCGGATCGTTGCTGGTTGGCCGGCTGTGATGTGGCTGCGGGGGACAATCCGCCCGATGATCCTGACGCCTGGATGCCGATCGTGGATTCGGTCCCGCTGGGGCCGGATGCCGAGCACCGGTTCTCTACCCGAGCGCATCCGCCCGTAACCCACGTGCGATTCGTGATGGCACCCGATGGCGGTGTCAGCCGTCTGCGGTTGTACGGACAACCTTCTAGTTGCGAGCCGTGAATCAACTCGCGCGCTATCTCGATGGCCTCGACGAAGCCGCCGCGCGCGTTGCTTTGGCGCGCTGTTGCGCCGCGCGCCGGTGGGTCGAGGACATGCTGGCGCGGCGGCCCTTTGGCGACGATGCAGCCGTTTTCGCGGCTGCCGAGGAAGCTTGGGCACCACTCGGTGCCCAAGACTGGCACGAGGCGATGGCGTCGCATCCCCGTATTGGAGAGCGCGCCAACGCGCGTGATCCTTCGGCGTCGTGGTCGCGTGGGGAACAGGCAGGCGTCGCGCGGGCTGATCACGATGTCCGTGTAGCGTTGGAGGCCGGGAACCGGGCGTACGAGCAACGGTTTGGGCAGGTTTTTCTCATCTGCGCCACTGGCAAGCGTGCCGAGCAGGTGTTGGCCGAATTGGACCTGCGGCTCAGCAATGATCCCCAGGTTGAGGTGCAGGTGGCCGCCGGTGAGCAAGCGAAGATCACGCGGCTGCGGCTTGCGAAGCTGGTGGCATCAGGAGGTGCAGAATGAGCAAGATCACCACCCACGTTCTCGATACTGCGCTGGGCCGACCCGGCGTCGACATCGCCGTTGAGCTGGCTTTCGAAACCGCCGATGGGTGGGTTGATTTTGGCCGTGGTACCACCGACGCGGATGGCCGGGTGAGCGACCTACTGCCGGTAGACCAGCTGATCGACGCCGGGGTCTACCGGCTGCGGTTTGCCACCGGTGACTATGCAGCGGCAACGGAACGCGGGACCTTCTATCCCCGTGTCGACGTGGTGTTCGAAATCAGTGACCCGCAGGAGCACCACCACGTTCCGCTCTTGCTCAATCCTTACGGGTACGCCACCTACCGCGGCAGCTGATCCGCTAACGCCTGAAGTACGGTCTCGTCGGTGTCGACGACCAGCAGCCATGGGCGTTCGCTTGCGGGCTCGGCGAGCCGGGTCCAACGACTGTGAACGGTAAGGCTTGCACCCGTTCGGGTGGACGGTGAGAGGCGACCGTGCCAGCTTCCCAAGTTGGTGGCGGCGCGCGCTGCGGCCAGTGGGGTTGGTTCGTAGGGAAAAAGCAGCGAGGCCACATCGTGTTCCTGGGCCTCAGCGGTATTCCATCGGTAGAGCCGCTCGGCGCCGCGATTCCAGAAACGGATCTGACCGTCACCGTCCACGGCATAGACGGCTTCATGGATGGACTGCAGGAGCCGGGCGCGCAGGGCCTTGGACGCCTCCACGGCGCGCAGATGGGTCACGTCTCGACCGACGATGATCAAGCAGGCTTCGCCGCCAATATCGAGCGGCTGCGCGGAGAAGAGAACGATACGTTGGCCACCCGAGCGCACCTGAACTGGGAGCTCGATGTCGCGTGCGTGGCCGTCGCGGCGAACGGTATCGACGATGCGCGCCCGGTGGGCCGGATCCAGCCAGATGCCGAGTTCGCTCGATGTTTGACCGAGGATCTCTTTCTTCTGATGACCCGTCAGGGTTTCGAAAGCAGGATTGACCTCGACGAAGCGGCCATCGGTCACGGTACTGATGCCGATCGCATCAGGGCACACTTCGAGCGCGCGCGACAGCTTGGACTCGGTCACCGAGAGTGATTGTGCGGTGGAGCGGCTCTCGACGATTATGCGTAGGTCGGCCGCGGCGTCGCCGAGTCGTTCGCTGAGTCGTTCCCGTTCTTCGAGCATGCGTAGAGACTTTCGTTCGAGGGTACGTCGTTGCAACAGAGCGATGGTGCCCAACAAGAGTGTCCACAACAAGACCAGCGCTTCTCGCGAAGACTTCAGACTGTCGTTGGCCAGCAGACTGCTTTGGTGAAGAGAAAAGTGAATCACCGGTGCCACCAGCGCGAGCATCATGGCTTGGTCGCCCGAGCGTGGCCAAAAACTCGGATCGATTGGGCGTGGCTGGGGGGGCTCGGGTTGCCCGCGTTCGCGGGCGACGAGGAAGAAGGCGCCGATGGGTAGGTACCACAGAAATGCGCCAAAGCGTCCGTCCGGCAGGTCCAACAAACGCAAGAGGGCGTGGGCCAGGGTGGCCGAGGTGGTGATCGTGAGAAGGCTGTAGATGCGTCGCCAACGGCCGCGAGCACCGGCTGCGCGATGGACGAGCCGGACCACGAGGTAGGCATCGAGTGAGGCGAAGAGAGCTTGGGTCGATGTGTTGTCGACGGTTCGAGGTTGCGAGAGCGCGGGCAGAACAATGAAATAGACGAACGCGCCGACCACAAACACACCGGTGGCCGGTAAGGTCCAATGGTCGGTGTCGGGGTCGAAGGCGGGACGTTGGCGTTCCGGCTTCCGCTCGACAGCGAGCGCGAGGGCAAGGTAGTAGCCCACGAAAAGTGAGTCGGCGACAAAGGTCGCGACCCAGCCGCCGGCTCCGCTGCGGGAAAACTGCAGCGCCAGCAGCACGAACAGCGCACTAATCGCGGCGATGGTCAAGTCGAGCCAGAATCGACGCGTCGCAGCGGATTCGTCGGGACGTCGATTGTGGAAGAGCGTGATCACCAAACCCACGGTCAAGAGCGGCGTGATCCATCCGCGCCAGGCAAAGCTCGCCAAGGGCGAGGCGGCCATCAAGGTCAAGAGGATGATGCCGCCAGCCACGACGGCACCAAAGCGGTCTCCGGTGGAACTGCTGGTGGCCGGGCTCATGAGGCAAGCGCTCCGGTGTCGGACAGCGGGGTCAACGCGCACAAGATATGGGAGCGTTCGCGGTTGTCGGTGACGGTGGCAAAACGGCAGGCAACGCGGACCTCGCCTGAAGTCGTAGCTGCCTCGAGGCGTGCGAGACCATGGCCCGACGCACGTGCGTGCGCAAAAAAGTCGGACCAGTCGTCCGCTGTACTGCCGCCGAGCAACGCGGCGGCATCGGTGTCACGAACTGCGTCGAGTGGACTTCCAAAGAAGTCTTCCGCGCCACGGCTCCAAGTCGCCAACCGGTCGTCTGCATTGACCACCATCAGAATGGCGGATGCTTGGTCGAGCCACCTTGCATAACGGGTGGTGTCACGGAGCATGGCTTCATGGTCGGTCACATCGCGTCCGAGTAGCAAGTAGGCGGTCCGATGCTCCAGATCGACCGTGGCGGCCGAGACCCGCAGGGTGCGCCGGTCACCACGACGATCCCGGAGGGCCAAGCGTTGGTCGCGAATCGTGGCGCCCTTCCGCAGGGCATCGGTCCACGGTTGGGCATCGTCGGTGGCTGGCCACAGTCCGAATTGGCTGGCGGATTGTCCGAGCGCGTCTTGACGCGGCAAGCCGGCGATGCGTTCAAAGCTCTCGTTGACTTCGAGGATCTCACCATCGCGAGCGTCTACGATCGCCATCAAGCTCGGGCATGCACGGAAGGTCCGCTCGAAGCGGTCGGCGGCATTGCGAATCGACGTGGATGCACTCCGCCGAGCCTCATTGAGGTCGAGGCTGGTCTGGTGCTGGCGAATCATGGCCTCGATTCTGCGGTGCTCGGCGGTGAGTGCCGCCGACCTTCGACGGAGGAGCGTCCGTTGCACCAGCGCCAGGGCGCCGAGAAGCACCAAGGCGGCCAAGACGACGCGTTCTCGATACACTCGCAAGGCATCCGGAAATGCGCCCGCAGCGTGGAGGACGATGTGCGCGATCGGAAACGCCAAAGCAAAGATTGTGGTGTGCAAAGTGGAACGCATCGGTATCGCACGCGGGCTGGTCCACAGTTCGGGCGCCGAGGTGGAGTTTGCTGGCTCGGGGGCCAGGGTGGCCATGATCAGACCGGCGCCAGCGCCGACGGTGAGGACAGCAACAAGAAAAGGGAATGTCGAGGTGGTTGTGGTCTCGACGGTCCGAAGCAGCCGTGACAAGAGCCACGCCGCCGAGGCCGTGGTTAGCCAAACGAAAACCCGTCGCCAATGGCGGTCGCCTGCCTGCTTGGCGCTCGCGGCTTCGAGGGCGAGCCGGATCGTCACATAGCAACCGAGTGCGACGAACAAGCCGCGCACCTGTGTCAGCGTAGTGGCCTGGTCCGCGGTTCCCAACAGCGGAACCAGCATTACATAGGTCCAGGCACCGGTGATTGCAATGAGCACACCCGGTCGCATCCAATAGGCGTGTAGACGCGGTACCTGCCAGGGCGATACTTGATAAGGCTGCCGACCCGCTGCCATGGCAACGAATGAATAGGCGAGTGCATCCACGCCGGTCGCTACCAAGGTCCATGCGACGTGATGGGTGTCGGGAGGGGAGAGAGCCTTGATGGCCGTGGCGAGGAAACCGAAGAAGGCGGCGGTGGCGAGGTCACGCCAAAATCGTTGGGACGGAGAACCGCCACTCTGAGCGCGGCGGGAAAGTACCGCAACCAGCGCCATGGCGGCGAGCAACAGGGCCAGTTGGGTCATCGAGGTGGTCGATTGGAGCGTTTCGG
This sequence comes from Candidatus Multivoradales bacterium, assembly GCA_965250305.1. Classification (GTDB taxonomy): domain Bacteria; phylum Acidobacteriota; class Thermoanaerobaculia; order Multivoradales; family J023; genus J023. The sequence continues at coordinate 349,532 of CBDFNS010000023.1, forward strand.
CGGGGTTGCGTTGGCGTTAACCCGCGCGACGTTGTTCGAGGATGGAGAGAAACGAGCGGGTTTCGAGTTCGGCCCGCGTCAGGCCGGTTGCCTCGGCCTCTGTTTCCGTGATGGCCCCACAGCTGAGACCGCGAAGGAAGAAGTTCAAGAGGCCCTGTCCGGTCGCGGCGTCGTCGAAAACGTCGCCCACCAGTGTTGCCTGGGCTGCTTGTGCCACAAATGAGTGCAACCGAGCGGTCGCCGCCTCCAGGCCTTCGAGAAAGAAGGCGTAGACGGCGGCGTAGCGGGTCGGCAGTTGGGCTGGGTGCAGGTCCCATCCCTGAAAAAAGCCTGCGGTGAGGGAGTGCCGGACGTGTTCGTAATGAAGCTGCCAGCCGGCATGAACGCTACGCCTGTTGGCCGCGATCTGTTGGGGATCGAGCGTGCCACCGGTGGGGGCGCGATGCCGAGCGACGGGCATGATGTTGGTCGCGCCATCCGAGAGTTGAATGCCGGTTCCAGCCAAGGAAATCTGCATCCAGCCGCGAGCAAGGTCACAAGCCGGGTGATCCATACGTTGGTGGGCTGCGGCAACCTCGAGGGCTGCGGTGTAGTCGTAAACACCAAAGTGGGCACCTCGGCATCGGCCGCGTGCAGCGGCGACCAGTTTGGGTAAGGCTGCCCGGCCGTCCGCGTCGATCAGTGACTCGGTGGTTTCGACCATCAACTCCAATTCCAACGCGCCCGGCGCTAGGCTGAGTCCATGCTCGAGGGCTTCGAAAAGATCCACCAGCGTTGCCACTTGTTGGGGTGCCACCACCTTGGGCAAGGTTACGGCGAAGCCGGCGGGTAGCCGTCCGCCCGTTTGGGTCACCATCGAGGTCACGAAGCGATCCAAGGTACGGGCGGTCCGGAGTTGCAGTTCGGGGCTCAGCGACTTGATTCGAATGCCGAGAAAGGGCGGCAGCGTTCCCTCGTCCATGCCCTTGGCCACTTCCAGAGCGGCAGCTTTCGCGGCAGCATCCTCCTCTTCGTCAGGGCGATGGCCAAAGCCGTCTTCGAAGTCAATCCGGAAATCTTCGACCGGCTCGGTCTCGAGCTTGCGCCGAACCCGACGATCGACGGCTAGGGCCAGCCAGGCACCGGGGTGGTGACTGCGCAAGGTGTTTTCGTCGTCATCGAACGCGTGCTCCAGGGCCGCGACTTGGGCCGCTTCGGTTGGGAGCGAATCGTGGCCGGCCAAGTGGACGGCCCGGGCGAAGGTGAAGGCATCGGGAGCGTAGGCTGCGAGTGCGGCCCGGGCCAAGCGACCGAGCTTGCTGGTGGTATTGGCACGAAAGAGATGGGCGCCACCATAGACTGTGTGGACAGGTTGCCGGACGGGTAAAGGCGTCGCCGCCACGCCGGGGGCAAGGCTGGCACCGAGTGGCTCCAGAATGCGCGCGAGATCGCGCTTGGGTAAGGTTGTTGGCATGAGATTCCTCATCTTCGCCCGTCAGCGGCTTGCGGGGCCGGGCGCCTATTGTAACGGTGTATGCGTCGCAGGTCTTGGTGTCGTCAGATATGGTGGGCTCTAGACCCAATCAACATCGCGGTCACCCGCGCTCGTGTCCAGGGATCCGAGTCGTGGATCGGGAGCAGTCCGACGACAGCGTTGGTTAGGTGATCGCCGCGCACAGTACCCGTGCGAGCACGCGCTCGCGGTACCGGGCGGTCGAGCGGATATCGTCGATGGGTGCGACATCGGTCCTTATGGCTGGCAGCAGGTCATCCGGGCTGGTGATGGGATCCACACCCTGCTGTGCCAGGCGTTTCTCCAGCTCGGGGCACCGGCAAACGGCCGGTGCCATGCTGTTAGCGACCACCCGCCAACCGGCGTCGCTGTGGGTCACGGCAACACCAACCTTGGTGATGGCTTGGGCCCGCCGCGGACCGACTTTTTCGAAGATCTCGACATCGTGGACGCGCCGCGGCATGTGGATGGCGCGGATGAGCTGGTCCGGGCGTAGCTGGAGGTCTTTGTAGCCGCGGTAGAACCGTGCCAGGGGAATGCGTTCGGTCTCGAGTTCGGTTGCGCCAGGTCGTGGGCGCGATACCAACTCGAGCTCGGCGTCGTAGGCCATCAGAACCGGCACACCGTCCGCTGCCGGCGAGGCATTGACGATGTTGCCGGCCCAGGTGCCGCGGGTTTGGATTTGCACGGCGCCGACCTGGCGCGCAGCGCTGATCAGAAGCGGGAAGGCAAGGGCTATGGCCGGGTCGCGGACCACGTCCCAGTAGGTGGTGAGCGCGCCGAGCGTGAGGGTGTTGGCGGAAAGCTCGTGGTGACGCAGGGTGTCTTCGAGGCCTGAAAGATCGAGGTAGGTGCGATCATGGGCGGACAGGTTCTGGGGCCAATGGACCATCACATCGGTGCCGCCCGCGATCGGCACCGCGTCGGGATGGTCGGCGCGCAAGGCGCAGGCCTCTTCGAGGCTGGTGGGCATCAAGACGCGCATGTCAGACAGCGTCGTCTCCCGCTGGTGGTGTCGCCAAATCGGCCGTGATGCCGTCGATGATGCCGTCGTAACCCGTGCATCGACACAGGTTCCCCGCCATCAGCTCACGAACCGTGTGGCCTGCATGGTCGGAGAGCAGCTCGGGTTGTTCGGCCAACCAACGGGCGGTCATGGCGACCCCGGGGGTACAGGCGCCGCATTGTGTGGCGCCGTGACGGTGCAGGTTGTCGAGGGTGGCTGGGTCGAGCGATTCCACGGTATCGACCCGCCGCCCGCGAACTTGAAAAGAGGGAATCAGACACGCATTGCTGGGCAGGCCGTCCAAGTACACGGTGCAGGCGCCGCACTCGCCTTCACCACAACCTTCTTTGGTGCCGGGAAGACCCAACGTATAGCGCAGGGTATCGAGCAAGCGATCGGTTGGGGCGGCTTCGAGCGTGATCGCGGTGCCGTTGAGGACGAAGCTCACGGACAAGGTGTTCGGGTCGCCTCCCGTGGGCTGGACAGGCTTAGTCATCGGAGTTCTCCAGCAGCGCCATGATTCGTTCCGGTACCAGGGGCAATACGGTGGGATCGACCCCCAATGCATCGGCAACCGCGTTGGCGATGGCCGGGCCCGGTCCGTCCATGGGCAGCTCGCCGATTCCCTTGGCGCCCTGGGCTCCGTGGGGATAGGGATTCTCGAGCAGAGACACCCGCACGGGCGGTACGTCGTCGCTGGTTGGGATGATGTAGTTGGTCAATTGGTGGTTGCGCATGCCACCGTCGTGCCAAACAATGTCTTCGAGCAGTGCCCAGCCAATGCCTTGCACGACGCCGCCTTGGATTTGACCCCGTGCCAATGTCTCGTGCAGGACCTTACCGATTTCCTGTACCGCCACGAAGTCGATGACCCGAGCCGTGTACGTTCGCAGGTCGACCTCGACCTCCGCTATGTAGGCCGCCCAACCGTAGGCACCATAGGCGTCGCCACGGTAGGTCGCATCGTCCCAGGTGATTCCGGGCGGCGCCTCGTAACGCGCTGTGCCGCGTATTGGTGTGGTTTCACCATTCTGACTGAACCAATCGAGCAAGTGCTGACGTACGGATCCCTTCTCTGCGTCGCGACCGACCCCGAGGTGCTGGCGCAGGTCGTCGCACGCGCGCTCGACCAACCGGCCAACGATCATCGCGGTGCGGGAGGCGACCGTCGGCCCACTGTCCGGTACCCGCGCGGTGTCGGGCTCGGCGATCAGCACATCGTCGGGGTCGAGGCCGAGGGCATCGGCGGCCAGTTGTACGAACACGGTAATCGTGCCTTGGCCCATTTCCGTGGCGGCGGTCAACACTTCGACGCGACCGTCAGACCGACCTTCGACGTGGACCACGGAGGCGAGCTTGACTTCGCCACTGCCAGTGAATCCGGCGCCATGAAAGAAGTTGGCCAAGCCGATTCCGCGTCGGCGCCATGGTTCGGTGCGGTTGAAGGCCTCGTGCGCGACGCGTTTTGCTTGCCAGTCGGCACGCTCGAGCGCATGGTCGAGCAGCGCCTGCCGGTCGGTGCCGTCGGCAATGGTCTGACCGGTGGCGGTGGTCTGGCCGTCGGCCAGTAGATTGCGGCGGCGCAGATCAACCGCGTCGATTCCGAGCTGGGCGGCGATGCGGTCCATGTGTCGTTCGCAAGCGAACAGCGACTGTGGTGCCCCAAAGCCACGAAAGGCGCCGAAGGGGACGGCGTTGGTCATGACCGTGCGGCCACGAATGCGAACGTTGTCACAGGCGTAGGGGCCGGCCGCGTGGATGATGGCGCGGCTGAGAACCACCGTCGAGAGGGTCTGGTAGGCACCCGCGTCGAGCACCACCTCGATGTCTTGAGCCAGGAGCCTGCCGTTTTCATCGAGCGCGGTGCGATGCCGAACCTGCGACGGGTGTCGTTTGGTGGTCGCCGCCATGTCCTCACCCCGCTCATAGATGAGCTTCACCGGCTTTCCGGCTCGGAGGGTAAGCAGCGCGGCGTGCAGGGCCAAGCCGGATGGGAATTCCTCTTTGCCGCCAAAACCACCGCCCGTGGGCGACTGGACCACCCGAACGCGGTGGGCGGGTCGGTCGAGCGCCGTCATGAGTGCCTTGCGGACGTAAAAGGGGCACTGCATGGATCCGCGCACTACGACGATGTCTTCATCCGAGGTGTTACCGCCCGTGCCGTTGGTGGGGTGCTCGACCCAAGCGCTCATGGCTTGCGGTTCGAGATAGACGTGCTCCTGGGCGCCGGTCTGATAGACGCCTTCGACGATGTGGGGGGCGCCTTCGAAGGCGTTCGGTACGTCGCCCTTGTCGATGGATAGGTTCTTGAACGTGTTGTCGAGGCCGTACTGGACCGCAGCCGGTGCCGGCGGCAAACGAAAGTCGAGCGCCGGCGGTGCGACCTCGATATCAACCTCGACCGCGGCAACGGCACGCCGGACAACCGCCCGTGATGGGTGCGCCAGGAGCAGGATCGGTTCGTGAAGATGCCGAACCTCGCCCTGGGCCAGGACCGGCTGATCGTCTTCGATCAGGGCGATGACGTTGGGGCCCGGGATGTCGCGGTGGTCGACACACACCACTGAGTTCCAATCCATGCCTTTGCCGAAGCGGACGGCGCGAATGCGTCCTCGTGAGGCGGTGCTGCGGACGGTCGCGCCCCACAACCAAGGGCCGGATGGGGCGCCCGGATGGGCGTCATCGTCTACATAGGGCTCACGACCTGTGAGCTTGGCCAAACCTTCACGGCGCTTGATGGGCGACACGATGTGAGCGTATCAGGACCATCGAGGTCCTGGTAGGAGGGGCACGGTTACCGAATCGCCATCATCACAGTCGGCCCAGCTGCGGGCGCGCGTTCTCGAGGGTCTTTCCGGGCTACAATCGCAGGTGTGATGAACCTGTTTGCCGAACGCAGGCCTATGCGCCGTTGGCGCACGCGATTGCTTCTCATTGCCGCGCCGATCGCGGCGGTATTGCTGTTCTTCGAGTTGCGGCCAGGGCCGCCACCCGAAGTCACCTTCGACGCTGATCAGCCGGGCATCGGCCAACGGCCCGCGACGGTACAGATCGCGCTCCATGAGCCGACCAGGGGCCTGGCTGGATATCGGATCGAGGCGATCCAGGGCGAGCGCGTTACCGTGCTCGAAGACCGCCTTCGTTCGGTTCCTCCAGGCTGGGCGTTTTGGCGTGACTCGGTCGCCGATGAAGTCGTGGCGGTCACGGTGGGCCCGGACACGGTGGCAGGGTTGGCCGCGGGTGAAGTCACCCTGCGGGTGGCCGCGCGACGGGCCGGCACGTTGCTTCGCCGCCCGTTGCCAGTGGTTTCCGAGCTTCGGCTACCGGTTCGGCTCGACCCGCCGGATCTTTCACTTTTGTCTCGGGCCAACTATGCAGAGCAAGGCGGCAGCGGCGTCGTGGTCTATCGGGTGGGTGCAACGGCGACCGCAGAAGGTGGCCGCGACGGCGTCGAGGCAGGCACCTGGTTTTTTCCCGGACAGTCGTTGCCGGGCGGGAATGAAGGGGAGCGGTTCGTACTCTTCGGCATTCCCTACGATCTGACCGAAGCCGCCACGGTGCGGTTGGTTGCCGCCGACGCTTTGGGCAATCGGACGTCGAGTCTCTTTCTCGACAGCCTTTCGCTCGAGCCAGTGCGAACGGACATCATCAATCTGTCGGACGGGTTCTTTGCCGAGGTGGTGCCGGAAATCTTGTCCCAGACGCCCGATTTTCGGCCCACGGGGAGCCTTCTCGAACAGTACTTGGCGATCAACGGCGACCTGCGGCAGCGCAACGCAGAGACGTTGGAGGCTCTATCGTTGAAGTCAGAGCCTTCTCTCCTGTGGCAGGGCGCGTTTGCTCAACTTCCCAACAGCCAGGTCACCTCGGCCTTCGCCGATCGTCGCACCTACGTCTACGAAGGGCGTCTGGTTGATCAGCAGGACCATCTGGGATTTGACCTGGCGTCGATACGGCAAGCGCCGATCCCTGCTGCCAATTCAGGTTCGGTAGCATTGGCACGGTACTTTGGTATCTACGGTAAGACGGTCGTTGTGGACCACGGTTATGGCCTGATGAGTCTCTACAGTCACCTTTCGTCGATCGAAGTCGAAGAGGGGCAAGCGGTTACCCCAGATACTATCCTCGGACGAACGGGAGAAACGGGTCTGGCCGCGGGTGACCACCTGCATTTCACCATGCTGCTCGGCGGCTTGGCAGTGAATCCGGTCGAGTGGTGGGATGCCCGTTGGGTAGAGAATCGGGTCCTGGTGCCCTTGCGCGCGCGGTAGTCGCGCGATGTCCAGGACGTGTCGGTGGGGTCTGTGGACTGGCGTATCATGGCCTGATGATCGCCTGTGAGCCAAAAAGCGTCCGCGTCGGCGTCGTTCGGAGACGCTTGGGTGTTGCCCTTGTGGTGACTGTCGTCTTTCTTGCCTGTGCCGGCCAAGGGGCGACACCTCCTCATGCGCCGACCCCAGTGGCCCCAGGGCGAACCGTCGCCATTATGGCTATCAATGACGTTTATCGCATCGGTGGCGTGCAAGGCGGTGCGGTCGGTGGCTTGGCGCGGGTCCGCTCACTGCGCCGCGAGCTGGAGCGTGGCTATCCTGAGCTGCTGATGTTGCATGCGGGCGACTTTCTGTACCCATCGCTGTTGAGCAGCTCGTATGACGGCGCGCAGATGATCGACGTGATGAACCAGCTCGATGGCGCTGACGGTGTGTTGGATGAGCGGATGGTGGTGACCTTTGGGAATCATGAGTTCGATAAGGGAAGACTCGAGGCTGCTTCTCGGCTCGCGCAGCGAGTTGCCGATTCGGAGTTTCGCTGGCTGGCCAGCAATATCGAGTTTGTGGCCGACTCGGAGGGCCAACCGGTGATTGGTGGCTCCGCCTTGGTCAACCAGGTACTGGTCGAGAGTGGCGGTGTCACGGTGGGCTTGTTCAGCTTGACGATCGACGAACAGCGCCCGGAATACGTCGCGCGGTTCGCACCGGCCGAGACCGTCGCCCGTCAGGCGTGCGCGGCATTGCGATCCGCAGGTGCCGAGGTGGTGGTGGCGTTGACCCACTTGCGGTTGTCGCAGGACCTCGACCTGCTGGACAAATTGGGAAACGCGGGACCCGACCTCGTGATCGGTGGTCACGAACACAACCAAATCGCCGAGCAACGCGACGGCCGGTGGGTGCTCAAGGCGGATGCCGATGCGGTGAGCGCTACCGTGGCATTGGTAACCGTGGCACCCGACGGGGGGATCGAAGTCGACCATCGGTTTCATGACCTCGGCCCCGAGATGCCGCCGGATCCCGTCCTCGCAGCCCGGGTCGACGATTGGTATCGCCGCCATGATGCGCTGTACTGCGCGGGTCTCGATCCCGCGCGGGAGCCAGGGTGCCTGAACGATGTCATCGGCACCACCCGTGTGCGGTTGGTGGCCGAGGAGCTCGAGATTCGACGCCATGAGACCAACATGGGCAACTGGGTTGCCGATCAAGCGCGTTTGGCCTTCGCCGACAAGGGCGCGCAGATCGCATTCGTCAACAGCGGCGCTTTGCGTCTCAATCAAGATCTGAAACCCGGGTCCATCACCCTTCGCAATCTCGAAGAGCTGTTTCCTTTCAGTACTCAGCTCGTGCTGCTGCGGGTTTCCGGCGCCGTCTTGCGTGCGGCGGTAAAGCATGCCGTCCAGGACTGGACGGGTAACGGGTGGTTCGTGCAGGTTTCGGGCTTCGCGTTTCGCCATGACCCTCAGACCGAAACGGTGGATGGTTTGGTGATGCTGACCCCAACGGGCCCGCGACCGATCGCAGATGACGAGATGCTGCTGCTCGTGACCAGTGACTTTTTGATCGATCCCGATCGAGGGCAGGACGGCTACACCATGCTTCATCCCGACCAGCAGGTCGCGGGCATTTCCAGACGTTCCCTGCGTGCGGCGGTGGTTGCGGCCTTGAAGGCAAGCGGCGAGGAGGGGATTGCGCCGCGGGTGGAAGGGCGCATCTGCAACGCCCTTGTCGGCGGGCCGTGCTTGACGGATCGGTGACCGGACTCCAGCGTGTCGTCTGACGATCCGATATCCTTCACGCAATCGAACACCTCGTCTGGCACGGGCCAATTTCCGGCTCTGTCACCACATCATGGAGCTGAAGATCATGCTGATTCGTGTCTTGTTTAGACTAGCGGTTGTCTGTGCGGTTGTTGGGACCTTTCCGATTGGGGCCATTGACATCGACGATACCCGCCTCATGAGTCAGCCTGCGATCAGTGCGGACCACGTTGCATTCGTCTATGCGGGTGATTTGTGGCTCGTGGGTCGCCATGGTGGTCGCGCCCACCGTCTAACCAGTCATCTGGGCGACGAGGCCAGCCCACGTTTTTCACCCGACGGCACCATCGTCGCCTTCAGCGCTGCGTACGATGGCAACGTCGACGTCTATACCATCCCGGTTGCAGGCGGCGAGCCGAGTCGCCTGACATGGCACCCCGGACGGGATACGGTTCAGGGCTTCACCCCCGATGGGTCCAAGGTGCTGTTCACGTCCCAGCGCGCCGTCTTCACCCGCCGGCATCAACACTTGTTCACGGTTCCCTTGGACGGTGGTTTCCCGACTCAGCTACCGATTCCCCATGCTTTCAAGGCGTCGATCGCTCCGGACGGCGCAACGATTGCCTATCTGCCCAACAGTGAACCCTTTCGCCAGTGGAAGAATTATCGCGGGGGCACAGCCAGCCGCATTTGGCTCTACGACGTGGCGACCCACGATGTGGCGGAGGTGCCGCGTCCGCCCGAGCGGTCGAACGATACCGACCCCATGTGGCTCGGCGAGCAGGTGCTGTTTCTTTCCGACCGGGCTGGCGAATTCAACCTCTTCACCTTGGACCAGGCTCGTGGCGGCGTCGAGCAACTGACCCACCACGAAGACTTCCCGATCGTGGCTGCGTCCGCTGGTGACGGCGTGGTGATCTACGAGCAAGCGGGCTACCTGCATGTCTTTGATCCAGCCGGGGGCGCCTCCAAGCGGCTGCGGATCGGGGTGGGGGCTGATCTCCGTGAAACCCGGCCCCGGTTTACGTCCGACCCTCGGTTCGCCCGCAACGGTGGCCTGTCGCCGTCCGGTGCGCGTGCCGTGCTCGAGTATCGTGGCGAGATCGTCACCTTGCCGGCCAAGAAGGGCGATGTGCGCAACCTGACCCAGTCGCCTGGAAGTCACGACCGCTCACCGGTGTGGTCGCCAGACGGCGCGTCGATCGCGTATTTCTCGGATGCCTCCGGTGAGTATGCGCTTCACATCGCGCCGCAAGATGGGAAAGGTGAGGTACGGACTTTGCCCCTCGAAGGAGCCGGGTTCTACGAAGACCCGAAGTGGTCGCCGGACGGCACCAAGATCAGCTTTTCGGACAACGGTTGGACGCTCTACTGGATTGATGTCGCGGAGGGCACCCAGCACAAGGTGGCTTCCGAGCCGGTTTACGGCCCGGTAAAATCACAGCACCATAGCTGGTCTCCTGACAGCCAATGGCTGGCCTACACACAGCTTTCAGGGACGTTTCTGCGCCGGGTGTTCTTGTACGAGCTCGCGACCGGACGCTCGCACCCGGTGACCGATGGTCTGAGTGACGTCGGCGAGCCGGTGTTCGATCGCAGTGGTCGCTACCTCTACTTCGCGGCGTCGACCGATGCCGGACCCGTGCGCACGTGGTTCGCCATGTCCAACGCCGATACCGAATCGACGAACGCGCTCTATCTTGCGGTTCTGCAAAGCGGCGAGCGTTCACCGCTAGCGCCCGAGAGCGATGAGGAAAAGACGGCGAAGGGCGAGGGAAAGGAGCCGGCAGCGTCCGAGAAGGCCAAAGAGTCCGGCGATGCCCCAGCCCCGGTCACGATTGACTTCGACGGTCTCGACCAACGGATCATTGCGTTGCCGGTAGGAGAAGGGGCGTTCTCGAGTCTCCATGCTGGTGGCGACGGCAAGCTGTTCTACCTGCGCGGAGAGCGCGAAAGTGCGGGTGGCCCTGGCGGCCCCGGTGGCGGTCCGAGTTTGCGTATGTTCGATCTCGAGGAGCGCGAGGAGTCGACCTTGCTATCCGCTGCAGACGGTTTTTCCTTGTCCGCGGACGGCAAGAAGCTGTTGGTGGTCGCGGGTGGTGAATGGCAACTTGCCGATGCCGGGAAACCCGTCGATGCAAGTGCCGGCCGGCTGGATGTGGGTGCGATCCAGGTGCGCATCGAACCGCGCGCCGAGTGGCGTCAAATCTTCGACGAAGCGTGGCGAATCAACCGCGACTACTTCTACGATCCGGGCATGCACGGGGCCGACTGGCCCGCGATGCGCACACGCTACGCGGAGCTGTTGCCCCACGTCGCCAGTCGCGACGACCTCAACCGGGTGATTCGGTGGATGTGTTCCGAGCTGGCGGTGGGTCACCATCGGGTAGGCGGCGGCGACCATCCGGATGGCCCGGACTCGATTGAAGGTGGGCTTCTCGGTGCCGACTACGCGATTGTCGACGGGCGCTACACCTTCGCCAAGGTCTTCGGTGGCCTCAACTGGAACCCTGACCTACGGGCCCCGCTGACCGAGCCGGGGGTTGAAGTCGAGGAGGGCTGGTTTCTGCTGCGTGTCGATGGCGTGGATGTGCGGGCGCCGGACAACCTCTATCGGCATTTCGAGGCCAAGGCGGGCCATATCGTCGAGCTCGAGATTGCCGCCGATGCTGACGGTGCCGATGCCCGCACAGTTCAGGTGGTGCCGGTTGTCAGCGAGCGAGCGTTGCGCAATCGCGATTGGGTGGAAGGCAACCTTCGTCGGGTGCACGAAGCAACCGATGGCCGCGTGGCCTACGTCTACGTGCCGGACACGGCGCAGCGGGGACACACCTACTTCAAACGGTACTTCTTCCCGCAAGCGAACAAGGAGGCGATCATCGTCGACGAGCGCCACAACGGCGGCGGCCAGGTGGCGGACTACTACATCGATCTGCTGCGCCGTCCGCCCATTGCCCATTGGGCGACGCGTTACGGCAAGGATCTGCGATCGCCAATGGCGGCCATTCATGGACCCAAGGTCATGCTGATTGACGAGACCGCCGGTTCAGGTGGCGACTTGCTGCCCTGGATGTTCCACAAGCTCGGTCTCGGACCGTTGATCGGCAAGGCGACGTGGGGCGGTCTGGTGGGCATTCTCGGTTTTCCGACACTCATGGACGGTGGCAGGATTACGGCGCCCAACATTGGGATCTGGACCGAAGATGGTTTCGTGGTCGAAAACGTGGGTGTGCCGCCGGATATCGAGGTCGAGCAATGGCCGGCCGAGGTGATCGCGGGCCACGATCCTCAGCTCGAGCGGGCCATTGCGGAAGTACTCGAGGCGCTGGAGGCGAACCCGGTCATCGAACCGGAGCGTCCGCCGTTCCCGATCCGCGCCCGGCCATGACCAAGCACGTTCAAAGGCTGGTCTGGCTCGTGCTGCCGACCTTGTGGGCTTGTTCCGAAACACCGTCCGAGGTCGCGTGGCCGTCCGAGGTCGCACGGCCGGGTGGTACGGAGCCCGTGGTCACCATGCTTGCGCGCCTTGCCGACGAGTCGGACCCCTGGATTATGGTCTCCGAAAGCGCGGCACGCGCGCGCATACTCGAAGCACGTTTGGGGAGCTTGGCGGATCCGATCATGCGTCGGGATTTGGCGTTGCGGTTGGGCAAAGAGCAGCTCCAGGCAGGAGAGACGCAAGCCGCGATCGCCAACTTCGAGTCCTTGCGCGATGCGGCCGATGGTGAGCCAACGGCTGCATGGTGGCGACGCGATATCGGCGCGCAGCTCGCCATCGCCTACTTGCGCTTGGCCGAGCAGGAGAACTGTGTTGCCCATCACGGCGCCAGCTCGTGTGTTTTTCCCCTCGACGCCCATGCACGACACGGTGCCGTTGAAGGTGCCTCGAAGGCGCTTCATGAATTGAAGTCACTGGTGGCGTTCGATCCTCGGCCGGACTGGGTCTGGTTGCTCAACCTGGCGGCCATGGCATTGGGCGAGGACCTGAGTGGGGTGCCACCCGCTTGGCGTTTGCCCGCGGAGGTCTTGGCTTCCACGGGGCCGATGGCCCGCTTCGTCGATCGTGCGCCAGCGGCGGGGGTCGCCACCACAGGCCTTTCCGGCGGTGCTTCGATGGACGACTTTGATGGCGATGGCTTGCTCGACGTGGTGGCGTCGTCGTGGGGGTTGCGTGATCCGCTGCGTCTTTTCGTCAACCGTGGGGATGGCACCTTCGAGCAGCGAATCGAAGCCGCCGGCTTGCTCGGCGAGCATGGTGGCCTCAATGTGATCCACGCCGACGATGACAACGATGGCGACCTCGATCTCCTGGTATTGCGGGGCGCCTGGCAGGCCAAGAGCGGTGCCTTCCCCAACTCATTGTTGCGCAACCGCGGCAATGGGATCTTCGACAACCGTACGCGGGAAGCGGGTGTGCTCGATTTCGCCCCGACCCAGACCGCGGCCTGGGCGGATTTCGACGGCGATGGTTGGCTCGATCTCTTTGTGGGATTCGAGTCTTTCGGTGGGGTGGCTACCCCATGCCGGCTCTACCGCAACAACGGGCCTGATGCCAGCGGCGAGGTGACCTACACCGACGTTGCGCCCTTGGTGGGCCTCGATCTCACCGGATTCGTCAAGGGCGTGACCTGGGGTGACTATGACAATGACGGCTTGCCGGACCTCTACGTTTCTCGTTTTGGCCAGCCGAATCTGCTGTTTCACAACGAAGGCCCCTCGGCACGACACGGCGGGTGGCCATGGCATTTTGTCGAGGTGGCGGCCGAGGCCGGTACTCAGGAGCCGATCGAGAGCTTTCCCACGTGGTTTTGGGACTATGACAACGATGGCTGGCTCGACCTCTTGGTTGCGGGCTACTCGGGATTCGAGGGCCAGTCGCTGGCCCGAGTGGTCGAGGATATGGTTGGCGCTGGGCCACGAGGCAGCGCCCGCCAGAGCCTGCCGCGCCTGTACCGAAACCGAGGCGATGGCACCTTCGAGGATCAGACCTTGGCGGGCGGTCTCGACGCGGTGATTCTGGCCATGGGCGCCAACTTCGGCGATCTCGACAACGACGGCTGGCTGGACGCGTACTTTGGTACCGGCGAGCCCGATCTGGCCACCTTGGTGCCCAACCGCATGTTTCGCGGCGACGGCCAGGGCGGGTTTCAAGACGTGACCGTGGCCGGCGGGTTTGGTCACTTGCAAAAAGGGCACGGGGTGGCTTTCGGGGACGTTGACAATGACGGTGATCAGGACATCTATACCGTGCTCGGAGGGGCGTACGAAGGTGATGTGTATCCCAATGCGCTGTTCGTCAATCCGGGCTCCGATCACCATTGGCTGACCCTGTTGCTCGAAGGAACGCGCGCCAACCGCAGTGCGATTGGCGCGCGGGTGGCGGTAGTGCTGAAAACACCGTCCGGGCGCCGCGTAGTTCATCGGATGGTGGGAACAGGCGGCAGCTTCGGCGCGTCGAGCATTCAGCTCGAGGTCGGTCTCGACGATGCCACGGAGGTTGGCGAGGTGGTGGTGCGTTGGCCGCATCGCGACGCCAGGCCGATGACCTATCGAGGGCTGGCGCTGGATGCGGCTTTTCGGCTGCGTGAAGGAGAGTCCGAGCCCCAGCGGCTGGACCGGCCCAGGCTCAATTTCGAGCGCTGAATGGGAATGAGTAGTGTTTGGCGGTGTTTCTTGCTAACATCCGTGGACAGATTTCTGAAACTTCGTCTGCGCTCCCATTACAAGGACGGAGCCTCAGCGCCGTGCGGAGCATGTCGCTGTTGGGGCGGACGGGAGGCGGATGTTGCGCAAGATCAGCATGGCAAGAAGTACCTGATCGCCACCTCGATTGGGAGTCCTTGGGCATCGAGGACAAAATTCGAAAGAGAAGCCAAGTCTGAAGTAGACTGAAGGAGATCCGATGAAGAGAGTTGTTCGAATCCTTGCTGTCCTTGCTGCCTGCCTGTTGGTGGCCCCCGGTTTGTTCGCCGCCGAGGTTGACTGGCCGGAAGTCAAGAAGATCTGGCACACCCTGACCGCCGCCGAGCAGGCCGCGTACCAGGAGATGATGCCAGCCCCAGCCCAAGGCATGGGCCGCGTGAACATCCTCGGCACCTTGGTCGAGCCGGTGGTGCGGACGCCCGGAGACACCTGCGGCGCGGCGACCAACGAAGTCAGCGCGCTACCCTTCGCGGGTGCCGGTGACACCACCGCCCTGGTCAATGACTACGACGTTGCCACCAGCGTCACGTGTAGTACCGGTTTCGACAGCAACAGCCCGGACGATACGTATCTGGTGCAGGTCGATCAGACTTGCGACGTGTTCGTTTCCGCAACGAGCCCGATCGCTGGTCATGACGTGGTGCTTTGGGCAGTGACCGATTGCGCTGATGCCGACAACACCTGTGTTGGATCTGCTGACACCGGTAACCCAGAGGAATTTGGCTTCACCGCCACCGCCGGCACCGACTATTGGGTGATCGTCGATGGCTGGAACGGTGGCGTCGGAGACTACACGCTCGACATCACCGAGACGACCGCCACCGGTTGTATGCTGGTGGTGCCGGTCAAGCTGGAGTCGTTCTCGATCGATTGATCGGGGCTTCTAGCGACGTGGCGCGGACTTCGGTTCGCCGCTACGAACGAAAAAGAGAGGGCGTTCGCGCGCTCTCTTTTTTGTTGCTGGGTTGGCGGTGAAAACTCCCCCTCGGTCGTACGAGCAGCACGCCCAGCGATGAAGCGTCGGGCAATGAGTTGGCCGCCTCCGCGGGCTAGAGCCGCCTCGAACCTGTCGTGAAACGCGGGAATTCAGCGAGATATCACGCCGGTTACTCCTAGTCCCGGAGATACTCTGTGCGGAGTCAAGCGTTCAAGCGAGCGTTTCCGAGTCTGTTGGAGCAAAAGTGTTCGTGGTCTCGCCTCATCGCGTTTATCGCGACGAGCAGCTTTCGCATAACGGCGACTTTGGCCTGCATCTTGGTCTTGCCGTGTTCGAGGAGTCGATCGTAGAAAGCATGGAGCTGTGGATCACAGCGCACCGCGTTGTGGGCCGGCATGTACAGGGCAGCCCTGAGGTAGGTATTGCCTCGTTTCGAGATCCGCGCATGGGCCTGTACCGAGGTGCCAGATTGGTGGGTCTTGGGGTCGAGCCCAGCAAAGGCCGTGAGCTGCTTGCCGGTCAGATCCTGGGGCATCGTGCTGAGCTCGGCGAGGATCTTGATCGCGCTTCGTTTTGCGATTCCGGGTGTGGAACACAGCCGGTGGAGGTCGTCGTTGAGATGCCGGTGCTTGCTGACGAGCTCGAGCCCGGTCTTCTCGAGGCGCTGGATCGAGGAGTCGAGAAACCGAATAGAGCGCTTGATGTCCGAGCGGATCGCGCGTAGCTCGTTGGTCGCTTCGGCGGCATGGAGACGGTTCTTCTCCTGGACCAGCTGCTCGGTCAGCGTGGACATCCGGCGGGTCAGAGCACGTAGCTGAAGCGCGCACTCGGGGGGTGGCTGCCAGGCCTCGAATTGCATGCGGCGGCAGAACTCGAGCAGGCAGTCTGCATCGATGGGATCCGTCTTGGCCCGCTGACCGAGTGCTTCGGCGAAGCGCCTTGCGCGGCGGGGATTAATGACCATTACCGCGATGTTCTCCGCATTATGCAGGGCGATTGCCAGGTCCAGGCCATATACGCCGGTCGCCTCCATACATACGAGTACCGGCAGAGCGTGTCGCTGGAGCCGTCCGATCAGTCGCTTGTGCCCGGTACGAGTGTTGTCGGTCTTGAAGGCATGTTTCCCCTTACCTGGGGCCTCCAGCTTGATGTCGAGAAGATCGCGGGACACGTCGATTCCGACCTGAACGGGGTCCATGAGAAGCCTCCTTGCGCTTGGTAAACTGACCCCGGGTCCCCCGACCCTGCACTTGATCGCCGGTCGACCTTGCAACGCAGGCTCACGGCCACTGGCCACGGCCTCGGATACTCCTCGACCTAGCGACGAGGGCGGGGGACCGATCTCCGGACAGGCTCGCGGTTTCGCGGCCTCAGGGACAAACACGGCCTCCCCGGGGTCCCTCTACCGCCGCGGCCGGATGGCCGGGGCGGTGCGGCTTCGCTTCCTGCTTTGGTCGTCCCTCTAGACGTAGGCCGGTAGGCGTTCCATCCAACGGATACCAAGCTCCAACGCGAAGCCGCACCGAGCGTACAAGGGACGACCTAGCGGTAGACGGTGATTTCAATCACCGTACGGGTTCGTGCTCGCCGCCTGACGATGAATCGTCAGGCTATGAGTGCGCCCGCCTCCGCGGGCTGAAGAGCAGCAGCGGGTTCCCAGCCGGCGACGACCGGCGCACTCATAGCGGGGCATTCATGCCCTCGTGATCCCTGCGATGTGCCACGCCTTGGGTCAGTAGCGCCACCGCCGCCGAGCCGGCGGATCGCATGTGGAGCAACTTGGTGCTCTGGGTGAAGCTCGAGATCAGCCCCCGGGCCGCCAGAGCCGGGGCTTACGGCCCGGGCTAGGATCTGCCGCCCCTCCGGGGCTAGAGCCGCCTCGAACCTGTCGTGAAACGCGGGAATTCAGCGAGATATCACGCCGGTTACTCCTAGTCCCGGAGATACTCTGTGCGGAGTCAAGCGTTCAAGCGAGCGTTTCCGAGTCTGTTGGAGCAAAAGTGTTCGTGGTCTCGCCTCATCGCGTTTATCGCGACGAGCAGCTTTCGCATAACGGCGACTTTGGCCTGCATCTTGGTCTTGCCGTGTTCGAGGAGTCGATCGTAGAAAGCATGGAGCTGTGGATCACAGCGCACCGCGTTGTGGGCCGGCATGTACAGGGCAGCCCTGAGGTAGGTATTGCCTCGTTTCGAGATCCGCGCATGGGCCTGTACCGAGGTGCCAGATTGGTGGGTCTTGGGGTCGAGCCCAGCAAAGGCCGTGAGCTGCTTGCCGGTCAGATCCTGGGGCATCGTGCTGAGCTCGGCGAGGATCTTGATCGCGCTTCGTTTTGCGATTCCGGGTGTGGAACACAGCCGGTGGAGGTCGTCGTTGAGATGCCGGTGCTTGCTGACGAGCTCGAGCCCGGTCTTCTCGAGGCGCTGGATCGAGGAGTCGAGAAACCGAATAGAGCGCTTGATGTCCGAGCGGATCGCGCGTAGCTCGTTGGTCGCTTCGGCGGCATGGAGACGGTTCTTCTCCTGGACCAGCTGCTCGGTCAGCGTGGACATCCGGCGGGTCAGAGCACGTAGCTGAAGCGCGCACTCGGGGGGTGGCTGCCAGGCCTCGAATTGCATGCGGCGGCAGAACTCGAGCAGGCAGTCTGCATCGATGGGATCCGTCTTGGCCCGCTGACCGAGTGCTTCGGCGAAGCGCCTTGCGCGGCGGGGATTAATGACCATTACCGCGATGTTCTCCGCATTATGCAGGGCGATTGCCAGGTCCAGGCCATATACGCCGGTCGCCTCCATACATACGAGTACCGGCAGAGCGTGTCGCTGGAGCCGTCCGATCAGTCGCTTGTGCCCGGTACGAGTGTTGTCGGTCTTGAAGGCATGTTTCCCCTTACCTGGGGCCTCCAGCTTGATGTCGAGAAGATCGCGGGACACGTCGATTCCGACCTGAACGGGGTCCATGAGAAGCCTCCTTGCGCTTGGTAAACTGACCCCGGGTCCCCCGACCCTGCACTTGATCGCCGGTCGACCTTGCAACGCAGGCTCACGGCCACTGGCCACGGCCTCGGATACTCCTCGACCTAGCGACGAGGGCGGGGGACCGATCTCCGGACAGGCTCGCGGTTTCGCGGCCTCAGGGACAAACACGGCCTCCCCGGGGTCCCTCTACCGCCGCGGCCGGATGGCCGGGGCGGTGCGGCTTCGCTTCCTGCTTTGGTCGTCCCTCTAGACGTAGGCCGGTAGGCGTTCCATCCAACGGATACCAAGCTCCAACGCGAAGCCGCACCGAGCGTACAAGGGACGACCTAGCCGTAGACGGTGATTTCAATCACCGTACGGGTTCGTGCCCGCCGCCCGGCGATAAATCGCCGGGCTGTGAGTGCGCCCGCCTCCGCGGGCTGAAGAGCAGCAGCGGGTTCCCAGCCGGCGAAGGCCGGCGCACTCATAGCGCGGGCATTCATGCCCGCGTGATCCCTGCGATGTGCCACGCCTTGGGTCAGTAGCGCCACCGCCGCCGAGCCGGCGGATCGCATGTGGAGCAACTTGGTGCTCTGGGTGAAGCTCGAGATCAGCCCCCGGGCCGCCAGAGCCGGGGCTTACGGCCCGGGCTAGGATCTGCCGCCCCTCCGGGGCTAGAGCCGTCTCGAACCTGTCGTGAAACGCGGGAATTCAGCGAAATATCACGCCGGTTACTTCTAGTCCCGGAGGGACGACCTAGCCGTAGACGGTGATTTCAATCACCGTACGGGTTCGTGCCCGCCGCCCGGCGATAAATCGCCGGGCTGTGAGTGCGCCCGCCTCCGCGGGCTGAAGAGCAGCAGCGGGTTCCCAGCCGGCGACGACCGGCGCACTCATAGCGGGGCATTCATGCCCTCGTTACGGTAGGACGGGATGACGTTTCGGCTCAGGAACCAGCGTGGACCACCTGCTGGTAGCGGGCGAGCGCCTGCTCCGTGCTCGGCAACCGCGCCAAGTCGCTGACCAACTGTCCGAAGGTGCGGCCGGTGAGCATCTCGATACGGTGGGCAGTGGCGGCCTTGGTGAACGCTTGCTCGGCGTCGTTCATGCGCCCAGCGTTGAAGTGGATGATGCCCGTTAGTAGGTCGCTGGAAGCCTGAAACCGTTGACCGGGTCGGGTGGCTGGGGCGAGCGTTTCCAACGCCGCGACGGGCTCGCCGAGCAGGTACTCCGCGCGCCCGAGGCCGTAGCGCGCGGCGGTCTGTTGAGGGTCCTTTGCCAGCACCTGGCGATAGGCGGCAGCGGCGCGCTGTGGGTCATTGGCGCTGAGGTAGGCGTCGCCGTTGCGCCACCAGGTTTCGAGGGTCCACGGTTCAGCCGCTCGCGACGCTTCGAAGGCGCGCTCGGCGTCATTGGCTTGACCGCTCGACAGCCGGAGCAAGCCCAGCAGGAAATGCGCCTTGGCGTCTTCGGGGTCGATCATCAGCGCATGGACGGCCCATTTGGTAGCCTCGCGCGCTTGGCCGGTCTTGAGGTAGAGGGCCGCCAGTCCCAGCGCCGCGGTGGATGCCTTGGGGTCGAGCTCGAGGGCCTTGCCGTAGGCGGCAGCCGCCTCGGGATCTTGACCCATGCGGACGCGCAACTCGGCGAGGGCCAGGAAGTTGCCGACGGTGGCGCCTTCGAGCTGGCTGCTGCGACGGTAGAGGTCGAGTTGATCATTGAGGGTGGCGCGCTGGGCGTGCTTGGCGAGGAGCGCTTCGCCTTCTTGGGTCCGCCCCTCGACAATCAACAACTGGCCGAGGTTGATCATCGCGGCCATATCGTCGCCGTCACGGCGCAGCGCGTTGCGAAAGGCCGCGGCGGCGTCTTCAGGTCGGTTCTGGCGGCGGAAAAAGGTACCGAGCTCGGTGGCCGCGCCCGCGACCCCGCCGTCGGTCGCCCGCTGCAGGTAGGCCTCGGCTTCGTCGAAACGGCCCAGGTTCGACAGGTTGCGTCCGAGTTCGAGGGCGACGTCGTTATTCTCTTGGTCGATCTCGAGCGCTTTCTCGAGCAAGGGCAGAGCCGCTTCGACATCGCCGACGCCCACGCGGGCGGCAGCCAGGCCACGGTAGCTATCGACGTGGTTTGGATCGAGCGCCAGCTCGCGCTGGAATTCCTCGAGTGCTTGGCTGTGCTTGTTGGCCGAGCCGTGGAAGATGCCGAGGGCGTAGTGCAAGCGGCGCGCGTCGGGATGCTGGGCGAGAAACGCTTCGGCGGTCGCGATGCCTTCCTCATAGTTGTGCTCGGCCTGCAACGCGGAGAGCTGCTGGAGCACAGCCTGCTCCTCGGCAGTGGGCTCGTAGGGTGTTGGCGTTGGCGGTGCCTCGGGTGCTTGGGCGCACGAACCGAGGAAGAGCACTGTTAGGGCGAAGGTCGGCGGCAAGAGTGCCCACGCGCGCTTCGGGGTCATTCACTCTCCTCGGCTGCCGGTGTGTTTGGGGTGGGTTGAGAGATCTCGTGGTACCGGTCCACAACCAGGCTGCTGCCAGGGATGGTCTGGGTATCTCCCTCGGGCCAACGGATCTCGAGCCGATCGATCTCGGTCACGGCCCCGAGCCCAACATGGAGACGTGGATCGCTTTGCGACAAGTAGCTGGCGCCGCTGCGCGTCTCGTCGACCCAGCTATGCTCGCCGGCAACGACGCGCACCCGCGTTCCAATCGCGTCGCGCCCGCCAAAGCGGCTGAGCAGCCGCAGGCCGAGCCAATGACGACCGGTGAGGTCGGCTCGCTGTTCCAGCCGGTTGGCGAGCAATACCGCGCCATCGTTGGAATTGATGATCAGCAGGTCGAGGTCGCCGTCGTTGTCGAGGTCGCCGGTGGCGGCGGCACGGCTGACCCGCGCCGTCGCGAAATGGGGTCCGGCATCGGCCGAGGCATCGACGAAACGACCGCCACGGTTCTCGAACAACTGATTGGGCTGTTCGAAGCGCAAGGTCGCGTTGCGTTGCTCGATGTTGTCGAGGATGTGGCCGTTGGCGACGAAGAGGTCGAGATCGCCATCGTGATCGTGGTCGAAGAAGCTGGTGCCGAAGCCCACGCGCGTGGCGCTCGGCGCGGCGAGCGCGGCCAAAGTCGTTGCGTCGAGGAAGATCTGGTCGCCCAGATTGCGGTAGAGCGTATTGGTTTCGAAGTCCAAGTGGGTCATGAACAGGTCGAGGCGCCCGTCGCCATCGAAGTCACCGGCATCGACGCCCATGCTGGCTTCGGTGACGCCGCGATCGTTGAAGGCGGTTCCCGATTGAAGCGCGATGTCGTCGAAAGTACCGTCGCCGTTGTTGCGGTAGAAGAAGTTGCGGGTCGAGTCGTTGGCGATGTAGATGTCAACGTCACCGTCGTCGTCGAGGTCGGACCAGACGACGCCCAGGCCCTTGCTCTGGTTTGGGTTCTGGTTGGCGATGCCCGCGCGTTCGGAAACATCTTCGAACGTGCCATCGCAGCGGTTGCGGTAGAGCTGGTCGGGCAAGCCGTTGTAGGCATCGGGGGAGCAGTAGGTGCGCAGCGCGGGGTTGCCGCATTCCCGGTGGTTGTCGAGCGCGAAGTCGACAAAGTTGACGACCAAGAGATCGAGGCAACCGTCTTGGTCGTAGTCGGCAAACGCGCAGCTCGAGCCGTAACGGGGGCTGTTGATGCCCGCGTCGCTGGTGGCATTCTCGAATCCATCGACGGTGTTGTGCAGCAGGGTGTCTTGGCCGAGGTTGGTGACGTAGATATCGGTGCGGCCATCATTGTCGAAGTCGCCAAAGCAGGTGCCGACGCCGTAGCCCGTATCGCCGGAGCCAGAGGAGTCGGTGACATCTTCGAACGTGCCGCCGCCACGGTTGCGGAAAAGGCGATTGGGCAGGGGCCGCTGGTCCGCGAAGCCCGGGAGGGGGCCGCCCTGTACCGCGTAGATGTCAAGCCAGCCATCGCCGTCGAAGTCGAGAAAGCCGCCGCCGCCGATCATCGTCTCGATCATGTAGCGCTGGCCGCTGCCGCCGTGAACATGGGCGAAATCAAGCCCAGCCTGTGCCTGGATCTCCTCGAACCAGGGCTGGTCTCGGTCCGCCGGAAGCTGGCCGGGCGATAACTCGCCAGACAGCGATCTGTCCCCATCACGGCTGGTGGTACCACAGGCACCGAAAGCGATGAGCATGCCTATGAGCAAAGTGCTACGGAGGATAGAAGAGGTCGGTGGGAACAAGAAAGGAATTTCCGTCGTCGGGGGGTGATGCCTCCGCCTCTCGGGAGGCCTGGGTCGTGCTGTCGGCTGTTGTCCTCGAAGGCGGTAAGAATACCAGGTGTGGCCCGGGCGACTCCCGATCCCATAGCCGCGGTGGGCATACGCGATGCCGTCCGGTAGTATCAGGTCACGATGAACGCTTCGAAGACTACGACCGGCGGTATTGTCAAGAAATTTTTGGGCCGGCTGCGCTTCCCGCAGCTCTTCCTGCTTGCGGCAAGCTTGTTCGTGCTCGACACCTTGTGGCCTGATCCGATTCCGTTGCTGGATGAGGTCTTCCTCGGGGTGCTGACATTGTTGGTAAGCCAATGGCGGCAACCCGAAGCACCGCAGCCAGATGTCGGCGCCGCGGAAAAGCCGCCGGCGAAAGACGTCACGCCGCGCTAGCAGCGACGTTCGGAGATCTCGGCTTGGCGATGCAAACGCGGCGATCACACCTTGTTTGGTCGGTCCTTGTTTGGTCGGTCCTGGTTGGTATCGCGGTGGGTGCTGGTTCGTTGTTTGGCCAAGGGACCGTGCAGTCGCTCGACGGGCCGTGGAGGGTGCAGGAGGGGGCTTCCGCAGCGTGGTCGCAAGCCGAGTGGGATGACCGCTCATGGCCTTTGGTGGTACTTCCGGTCGCGGTCGAGGGGCTTCCCAAGGCCAATGTCGCTACCGACGAGGTGAAGTCGTGGTGGTGCCGGCGTCGGGTTCGCTTGATTGGTGGCACAACACCTGGGGGCAGGCTCGGGTTCATGATCGGCACGCCACCAGCCGGTCGCTATGAGGCCTTTGTCGATGGAGCTTCGATCGGTACGTACGACGCGGCGTCCATGGCGCCGCCCGCGCGTCGGGTTCCGCGCGTCTTCCATCTCCCTGAAAACGTGGGGCGTGGCGCCGAAATGCAGATCGCGATCCGCTTCGAAGCGGCCAACTGGTTGAGTTCTGCCGGGCAACAGCAGCTTGGGCCGGCCGGCCGGGATTGGGCGATCGGGTCCTATGCGGCACTGCTCGAGCGAGCCGAGCTCATTCGGATGCGTGAGCTGCGGGGAAGCCTCGGTTGGCTGGCGCTGTGTGTCATAACGATCCTTCTTGGCTTAGGGCACCTCCTGGTCGGGCTCGTGCGCCCCGCCGAGCGAGGTGCGCTGTGGCTGGGTGTCCTGGCATTGTTGACGGCGTTGGCGGCGGCGGTATCGGTTGGTGGTATTGAGGTTGGCATACCGTTGGACACCATCGGTCCGTTGCAAGCGGCTGGCCAGCTACTGGCCGTGGTGTTGGCGATCCAGTGGCTATGGGCCCGCTTTGGACCCGAAGTCGCCTTGTGGTTGCGTATCTACCAGCTGTCCTTGGTGGTGTTGGCCGGATTGGTGTTGGTTCCAGGTTGGGCAGTTGTGCCGGTCTTCCACACGTTGCGTTGGCTTTGGTTGTTGCCGGGGATCCTCGCCATGACTGTGCGACTCGCCGAAGTAGCCTGGCGCGGGAGGGCATGGTCGCGCGCGGTGGCTGGTGCCGCATTGGTATGGCTGGCGGCGGGGTTGGCGGAACTCCTCCAGCAGGTGCTCCAGGGGACCAGTACAGCCGTTGTTCCGTTTCTCGCTTTCGCGTCCTGGATTGCCGTGACGACAGTAGCCTTGGTGAGCCAACTCGGAAGGGCGCGTGCCGAGCATGCCACCTTATCGAACCAGCTCGAGCAGATGATTGTCGATCGCACGGAAGAGCTGTCCGCCGACAACAGCCGCCTGTCGAGTGATCTCGCGGAACGGCGGCTGGCTGAAGGCGCGATGCGCATGATCGAGCGGGCGATCGAACAAGCCCACGAGGCGATCGCGATCTTGGATGCGACCGGTGCGATTCAATACGTCAATCACGCTTGGGCGCATTCCCATCGCTACGAAGTGATCGACGTTATTGGACACCACTTCGGCATGTTTTTCGAGCCGGCCGAGCTGCACCAGAAGGTAGGCCCCTTGATGGAGCTTGCTGCGAAGTCCGGAGTGGTCGAAGGGCAGCTACATCACCGCCGATTCGACGGCAAACACTTCACGACAGCAGCCTCCATCACGTCGCTGCGGGACGACATGAGTCACCCGGCCGGCTTTGTGACGATCGCTCGGGACGTATCGGAGCGGGAAGAGGCTGCGCGGGAAAACGCTCAGCTCGAACGTCAAGAGGTCCGGGCCCAGCGCCTGGAGAGCTTGGCCACCTTGGCTGGCGGTATCGCCCACGACTACAACAATCTTCTGACCGCCGTGCTCAGCAACGCGGCGTTGGCCTTGCGAGAGGCGAAAGAAGAGTCGTCGGTACACGATAAGTTGACTCAGATCGAATCCGCCGCGGAACGGGCACGGCTTCTTTCGCACCGACTGTTGGTCGTCGCTGGGATGTCAGAACCGGCACCCCAACGGCTTCAGCTCAACGAAGTCGTTTCGGCGATGCGCGAACCGCTGGCCCCGTTGGTGGGTGATCGCGCGACCCTCGACTTCCAGCTCAAGCCGGATCTGCCGTTGGTGGAGCTCGATCCAGATCAGATTCAACAGATGATCTTCGACTTGGCGGCAAATGCTGTCGAATCGCTTGGTACCGAGAAGGGATTCATCACCCTGCGAACCAGTACCCTCAAGGCACCGAGTGAATACTTTCGCGATGCCTTCGTCGTGGCAGACCATCAGACCGGCGAGTACGTGTTCCTAGAAGTTAGCGACTCCGGCATGGGGATGGACGATGAGACCCGTGATCGCATGTTCGAGCCACTGTTCACGACCAAGTCGAGTGCCAGGGGACTGGGCCTCGCCGCGGTCCAAGGCATCGTGCGCGGGCACCACGGATCGATCAAGGTCTTTAGTGAGGCCGGCCGCGGAACCACCATGCAAGTGTTGCTACCCCAGTTCGAAGCGCCGGTTGCAGCATCATCGCGTGGGTCGGCAACCGAAGATCTAGAGGACTGGCGAAACGAAGGCACCGTTCTTGTGGTCGATGACCAGATCTACGTGTTGGATGTTTGTGAGGCCATTCTCATGAACCATGGCTTGGAGGTCTTGACCGCTGGCGACGGTCCAAGTGGTTTGGCACTGTACCGTCGCCACCAAGATCGGATTCGCCTGGTCCTCCTGGACTGGACCATGCCCGAGATGAACGGCGAGCAGGTGTTTCGTGAGATTCGGCAAATGGCGCCCAAGGCGCGTGTGATCTTGATGAGTGGCTATGAGGAGCGCCAGGTCATGAACGATCTCGCAGGGCTCGGACTTGCTGGATTCCTCCAAAAGCCGTTCAAGCCGCGGGATGTGATCACCAAGGTACGTGAGGTACTCAGTGCGCGATGATTCGGGCGTGCGCGTGACCTGCTACCATCCCGTTGTTCTCAACCCGAACGAGTGAGGAGTTTCTGACTATGGCGGCTGATACGGCGGGACGACGGTTCACCGATGGAATGGATGGTGCGAGCACACGCATCGATGTAGGAATCTTGATCAAAGGCACTGTGAGCGGCTCGGTACCCGTGGACATCAGCGGGGCGGTCGAGGGCAAGATCGAGGCGAGCGCCGTGGTGTGGCTGCGCCAGGGTGGCAAGATCAACGGCGACGTCGTGGCAGACAGCGTGGTCGTTGAAGGACAGCTCGAGGGAACGATCAAGGCCAAGGAGAAGGTTGAGCTGCGCTCGACTTGCAAGGTGCGAGGGGATATCGAGGCGCGCACGATCGCCATCGCGGAAGGGTCGTTTTTCGAAGGGCGCATCCGAATGGGCGGGGGTAGCCATGAAGGTACGTCGGCGTTTCGCGAGAAGCGCCGGCCCACTTCGTGAGGCCGTCGCAATCAGTGACGGCCATGGCACGAGTTCGGGAGCGGCTGTCCTCGCGCTAAGATGCGAAGCGCATCAGGTCGTGTTCCATCTAGGCCCTCTGAAGAAATATCAAAGGAGAATGCCATGAATCGCATTGTTGTTTGGGTGATAGTGATCGCATCATTTTTGGCCGTGGGTGCATCGCACGCCACGTCTTACCATGTCGTCGCAGATCCAGCCTTGGCCGACCAGGCAGACGTCATTCTCCACGGGCGGGTGATCGAGCAGTCGGTCACCACACGCCAAGGGCGCGTGGTGACCATTTTTACCGTTCTGCCCATGGATGTGGTCAAGGGATGGGCAAACCCCCACGGGATTGCTGTCGAAGTTCTTGGCGGTCAGCTTCCCGATGGGCGGTTCCTCCACATCTTCGGGGCGCCCTCCTTCGAGCTCAATCAAGAGGTTCTGTTGTTCTTGCGTCGCAAGGGGACCGAGCCGATGCGGATCCTCCACATCATGCAAGGTGCTTTTGTTCCCGTCGAGAACGGTGGCGGGTTTGCCTGGTTCAGAGCACTCGACGATTCCGCTCCGATTCCAAAAGTCGGTGAACCCTTAAGCCAAGGGGTGGGGGTTCGCAATGCCGATCGGTTTGTCGAATGGCTGCGTGATCGTGCCGAAGGTCGGGACCGCGCGCCCGACTACTTCGACGATCTGGCCGCGGACGGCGCCGCCGCCGTGGCCAAGTTCACCCTGCTCGGCGGCGATGATGATCCACCGTTCGTCCGCTGGTTCACCTTCGATAGGGGCAGGCGGGTCAACTGGCAGCGTCATACGAGTGGCCAGCCAGGTTCGGTGGATGGTGGCGTCGGGGCGTTCGCTGCGGCTCGTGCGGCTTGGAATTCTGAGCCGAATACCCCAATTCGGTATCGAGATGGCGGCACCACGAACTCGCGCGACGGGTTTGGTGCTCTCGATGGGCGAACCACGATTCTGTTTCGTGACCTGAATGACGATATCGAGACGGACTACCACTGCACCGATGGTGGCGTCCTCGCGATCGGAGGTGTCCACGGCGTGGCCAGCTTCACACCCCAAACGTGGAAGGGACGGCCTTTCCTGGAAACGACGGAGGCCGAGGTCGTCGTCAACACTGGTGTTTCGTGCTTCGCAGGTAACGACCGTGATCTCGCCGAACTCTACACCCATGAGCTTGGTCACACACTTGGCCTGGGCCATTCTTGCGGTGACGACAACTCGCCGACGTGCGCGTCGAACTCCGAATTGTCCCAGGCGGTCATGCGGGCCCGGTTTCCGCGCACTTCGCTCGGTGCGGTCATTCGAGATGACGACATCGCCGGTGCCCAGTTTCTCTATCAGGGTGGCGGTGGTCCGTGCGCCTTGGCGGTCGGTAGCGGTCGTTTTTGTACCGACTGTGGCCTCTGTAGTGAAGGGCAGGGCGACTGTGACAACGATGCAGAGTGCAGCGCGGGTTTGGTCTGTCAGGATAACATTGGCGCCATGTTCGGCTTCGCCCCCGGTGTCGACGTCTGTGTCGGCGGCGGTGGCACCACATGCACCTTGTCCAATGGCGATCCCAAGCTGTGCAGCGACCCGCGCTGTGGCCCCTGTGGCTTTGGCGAAGGCGACTGTGACAATGACGACGAATGCGCCGGTAGCTTGACTTGTACGGACAATGTGGGCGCCGACTTCGGGTTTGCCCCCGGCATCGATATCTGCCTCGGGGCTTGTCCCGAGACACTCGGTTCGGGCAAGTACTGCACCACCTGTGGACCCTGTGGTGCGGGCCAGGGTGACTGCGACAGCGATGCGGAGTGCGCCGCAGGCCTGGCGTGCGTGGACAATGTCGGTGCCAATTTTGGGTTCGCCCCCGGTGTCGACGTCTGTATGTAAGGAGGCGCGGCAATGGGCGGTTTCGGGTCTGGCGCACCGATGCTGTGTGTTGGCTCGACCTGGAACCAAAGTCGTGGTAATTTTGCCTTATCGCGAATCCGAAACGGGCTGCTCGTAGGTGCGGGGAACACTGGTGATGGGCGGGCGAGGGTTCGAGGAGCCGCAGACCAGGCGCCGCAGACCAGGCGCCGCAGACGATTTGCTGGGGGGTACCAGCGCAGGTGATCGGAAAGACGATCTCGCACTTCCGAGTCCTCGAGGAGGTGGGTCGAGGTGGCATGGGTGTCGTTTACCGCGCACATGACCAGAAGCTCGACCGATTCGTCGCGCTCAAGTTTCTTCCCCGCCATCTGCCGAACGATCACGGTGACGAGTTCGCGATATCGTTTGCTGAGCGCAAGCGACGATTCATGGACGAGGCAAAGGCCGCGTCGTCCTTGGACCACGCCAACATTTGCACCATCTACGACATCAATGAGACCGACGATGGGCAGTTGTTCATCGCGATGGCGTGGTACGAGGGTGAGACCCTCAAGGCCAAGATCGCGCGTGGCCCCCTCGGTGTCGATGATGTCGTTGGCTACGGCACGCAGATTCTGGCCGGCCTCGCCGAAGCCCACGCACGCGGCTTGGTGCATCGCGATATCAAGCCCGCCAATGTGATGGTGACTGATGATGGGGTTGTCAAAATCTTAGATTTCGGTCTGTCCAAATTTTCTGCGGATGGGCCCAGCGACCTTTCGTCTGGCAATCGGCTCATTGGCACCGCTGCTTACATGTCGCCAGAGCAGGTGAATGAGGCCTCGGTCGATCACCAAAGTGATTTGTGGGCGACAGGGGTCGTGCTCTACGAGATGACCACCGCCCGCAGACCCTTTCGTGGTGCCAATGATCTGTCCGTGCTGTATGCGGTCATCAACCACGAACCTGACTTCCCGGCCGAGGCGTTTCGTGGTGTCTCCCATTCTTTGCGCGCCATCATCGAGACCGCATTGGCGAGGGACCGCTTGCAACGGTTCCCAACTGCGGAGGCGTTCAACGCGTCGCTCGAGGCTTTGAATTCGGATTCGTCCTCCGTGACACTTGCGATAACCACCGTCCGATGGCTAAGGCGTCGGCGTTTTTGGCGTCGGCGGGCTTTGCAAGTCTTGGCGGTTGTGGTGGCGATGCTGGTGGTCGGGTTTGGGTGGCAGTGGCGCAACCGCTTGGCGACGGCCGACTCATCGACCGTTGTCGTCGACCCAGCAACCGTCGTGGCTCTGGGTTTTCAGAACCAGTCCGCGGAAGACGATCAATGGGTTTGTACCGCGCTCACCGATCTGGCCACCTTCTTGGTCCCTGGCGACGGTTCGACTCTGCGATGGTTGGCGCCCACGGACGCCGAGGCGGCGAGCCTGCAGGATGAAGCCGGCTACGACGAGAATCTCGGGTTGGCTTCTTCGGTGCGCTCAGCGGTCGCCAACCGGACCCATGGCGCGCGCGCCTTGACCGGGCGATGCCGCGTCCTGGGCGATACTGGCCAGGTAGAAATCGACGTGCGCCTCGAAGATCTTCATGAAGGCGCAGCCCATGGCAGGTCAGCCTATGCCGGTGACCAGTCCGAGCTGATCTCGGTTGCGGTTGCGGCCATGTCACCGCTGGCGCCGCTCCTTGGGGGTGAAATCCGGGCTGCCGAACCGTCATGGTCGATGCCCGCGCTCTCCAATGCCAGTCGGCCGTTGTTGGTACGTGCGCAAGATGCCCTGCGGCGTCTCGACGCCCCGCAGGCGCTGGGCCAGATCCAGGCGGCCTTGCGCCTGCAACCCTTCCACCCACAGCTGCTTGCCGTGCAGGCTGAGACGCTGCTTCGGCTGGGGCGGATTCGTGATGCGCGGACGGCAGCGGATCGTGCGTTGCGAGCGGTTCGGCACGCACCATTGAGTCTGCAGGCCCATCGTCACGCGCGGGTATTGGAAGCCGCGGGTGTTCCGGCCCGTGCGGCGGCGATGTACAAAGCTCTGTGGCCGACGGAGGAGCCAGCCGATACGGACGCCTCAGGTTGGATCGATCGCGGTTTCGAGTTGGCGCGGCTCTTGGCCCTGGATGGGCAGGAGACGGCGGTGAACGGTGTCCTCGAGCGGCTTCGAACAGCCGACGGCGATCCGCGCCGAATTGCCTTGATCGAGGCGACAGCTGCGCGGCAAGGTGCGCGCAACCAGGACCAACTGGAGGCTGCTCTCCGAGGGTCAACCGAGGGCAGCCGCGAAGAGGCGCCACTGCTTTGGGCGCGAGCACGTTATCTCGAGGCCGAGCCGCGTCGCCGAATTGGTCAGCAGGAAGGTGCGCTCGAGGCACTGCGTGACGCCCGAGCGGTATTCGCTGCCCATCATTCCGCTTTGGGCGAAGCAGATACGTGGATGGTTGAAGGAGTCATCCTTTGGGACCAACAGGATCTAAGCGGTGCCAAGAACTGCTATGAGACGGCAGCACATCTCTATCAGTCGTTGGGCGATGACGGACGCTACGGACGATCGCTCCAGAATCTGGCCCTCATCGAAGGGCAACTTGGCGATGTGGCGGTGGCAGCAAGCCTGTTCCGTCAGGCCCTCGACCTTTATGGTGAGACGACCGATCGGATTGCGGAGGTCACCACATGGTTCAATCTGGCGGAGTTGATGACCCATGCTGGCCGGCTCGATGAAGCAGCCGACGCCTACCGGCAAGCGTTGCAATCGGACGCCACCGTCGAGAGTCTCGATACCCACGCGGCCCTGTACTCTTCCTATGGTGAGTTCCTGCTCCTACGCGGCGATTTAGTGGAGGCCGATCGATGGCTCAGCCGGGCCTTGGGCATCTTCGAATCCGCCGGGGATCGTCTGCCTCTCGCGCGGGCCGAGCGACGGATCGCGCGACTTCGTCTTTTCCAAGGGGATCCGCAAGCGGCACGGGCTGCGGTGGATCGCGCGATAGACCAGTTTTCAGACACCGATGTGGGCGCTTTTCGTGCCCACGTGCTCGAACGCTCGAGCGAGATTCATTTGGCCTCGGGCGATCTCGCGGCGGCTTCCCAAGCATTGATGGAGGCCACGAAGAGCCTGGGTTCGGCGACCGACACGCGGCCGGCGGGAGAGGTGCGGCTGACGCGGGCGATTTTCCAACTGGAGCGCGAAGACACGGAGGGTGCTCTTGTCCTCGCGCGGCGGGCAGCCGAAACGCTCCGTGGCAGCGGCTCGGTACTCGAACTGGCGCGTGCTCATGGGGTGATTGCTTCGGCGCTCTTGGACGCGCAACAGATCGAGCTGGCCCACGAGGAACTCGTGACGGCGCGTGGCCTCCTCAAAGGCATCGAGAAAATCCCAGCCTATGAGCTTCCTGTTGCGCTGGTCGAAGCCCGGCTCGTGGCAGCCCGTGGCGCGCCGGACGAAGCTGGGCGTCAACTGCGTGATTTGCTGATTCGTTGCAAGAGCATGGGCGCGGGGCACCTCGAGCTACAAGTCGGTTTGGCCCTGGCCCGGGTCGAGCTGAGTTCAGGAAACCCTGCGGCGGGGCGGTCACGATTGCGGCAGGTCGAACGCGACGCCAGTCGCAATGGGTTGGGTTGGTTGCTTCAGAAGGCACAGGCCTTGTCCCAGGGCTAACAGCGAAAAACCGCTTGGTGTCGCTGGAACTTATGGGTCACGTGACGCAGTTCATTGCGCACGATTGCGCACATGGTCATTTGCGCGCCATGCTTTTCTCTTTTTGTTGGATACGCGGACACGGCCTTTTCTAAGAATAAATAATTCAATAGATAGAGATTCCGACCGTTTGGCAGCGATTGATTGGTCCTGGATATTTTATATTCGCAGGTTCTTGGTAGCAACTCGTGCTTTCTTTTTCATAGAATAGACAAATGGAATTGTCGGCGGACATCAAGCTTTGTGAATAAGGCCGCAGTCGCGAGAGAGGGCAATCGCGACCGGGTGGGCGATTGGAGGATGGCATGAGGGTCGAAGAGTCAGAGCGTTTGAGGCCTCTTGTGAAGATGCGAGGTTGGTGTTTGCTGATCCCGGTCCTCATCACTTTGGTAACCTTGGCCGCGGTTTCACCTGTCCTTGCGCAAGGGCCTTTCACGGTGAGCCCCGGAGGCAATCCGGCGGTCGCGATTGGTGAGGCTGGCGAAGGCGTGATTGTCTGGGAAGCGGAAGATGGCGATGATGCTGGCGTCTTCGGCCAACGCGTGGCCATTGATGGTACGGCTCTCGGCTCACCCTTTCGGGTGAACGAGACGATCAGCCAGGACCAGCGTTCACCAGCTGTGGTCTTTCTCGAATCGTCCGCATTCGTCGTCGTTTGGGAAAGCCTCCATACCCCGGAACCGCAAGTCTTCGGCCAGTGCTTCGCCGCCAACGGTACGGCCTTGGGCAGTGAGTTCAACGTCAGCACGACGGCGGCATCTCGACTGCCGACCATCGACGCCGATGCCGATGGGAACTTTGTGATTGCTTGGTCGGGTACCAACAAGCCGAACAAGATCGACAGGTACCGCACGTATCTGCGGCGGTTCTCCCCGGCGGGAACGGCCCTGGGAAGCGAGATTCGGATCGGTGCCAAGGCCGAGGCCAATCGTCCTGCGTTGGCGGTCCAGCCGTACGGCGGTGATTTCCTAGTAGGCTGGCGCAATAAGCAAGGCAAGATCAAGGGACGGACCTTCGGTGGTGATGGAACGGCGCTTGGGTCCATCTTCCGTGTTGGTGCGAAGGCTGGTGGTACTTCACCGTCGGCCGATGTCGGTGGCGATCTCGAGTACACGGTCGTGTGGGAACGCGAAACGGGTACCGGAATCCAGGACGTTTACGTGCAGCGAATCTCGCGCGACGGCGTGCCCTTGGGATCGGAGTTGCGGGTCAATGCAACGCCTTCGATTGAGTTCCCCGTGCCGCGGGTGTCGTCGGATCTCTATGGCAATACAGTGGTCACCTGGCACTGTCGCTTGAATACAGGCTCGCCCCACGCCAGCGTTTTCGTTCGATCGATCGATCTTTTCGGTGTGCCATTGGGCGGCGAGTTGTTGATCAACCCGGCTGATGGCGGTATCCATAGCCAACCGGAGTTGGCACCAGACGGCAACGGTGGTTTCTTGGTGATCTGGGAACGCAAAGACGGCGACACCGCGGCACCGATGGTGCTCGGCGACGCGATCGAGGTTCCCTGATCGCGACCTATTCGTTCCTACCGGCGGCGATCGTCTTGATCGCCGCCCCGATCTTCTGGCTCGGGAAGCGGCGTGGATGGGGCAGCCATTCCGCCGGTCGCGCGGGCCTGGGATTGGTGATGGCTTTGGTGCTGGGATGGTCGATGCCGCGCGCTGGTGTCGACCTTCCATTGCTTCAGCGTTTCGATTTCCTACTTTGTGCATTGGTGGCGTTCTGGCTCTGGTGGGAACCTCACAGTGCATTCGGTCGTTTCGGTCGCATCGGTGTTTGGATGGCCTTGGCTTCCGCGGCCGTTCTCGTCTATCTCAATTTCTTTGCTTTCCATGGCGCGCGGACGTTTGTTCATCTACATGATGTAGGGCATTACTACCTCGGTTCGAAGTATTTCGCCGAGCTCGAGTACGATGGCTTGTACACAGCCATGCTGCGCGCCGAAGCGGAACTCTACGAGGATCGTTTTAAGACGCTCGAGGCCCGAGACTTGGTGCGCGACAAGCTCGTGCATATCCGTACGCTTCTCGAAGAAAGTGAAGCCGTAAAGCAACGTTTCGACGCAGCACGGTGGCGATCGTTTCAGCAAGATGTCGGCTACTTCCGTGAGCGGCTGGGTGACAACTTAGGTGCCTTCTATCGCGACCATGGGTTCAACCCCACGCCAGCGTGGGCAGGTCTGGGCGGTCTGCTGGTGCGGGCCGTGCCCCCGCCCTCGAAGGGTGGCCTTCGTTGGTTGACCTTGATCGACAGTGTGTTGATCCTGGGAATGTTGGGCGCCGTCTGGTGGGCATTTGGCCCCCTGCCGAGCGTCCTGTCATTGAGCTTCTTTTGCCTCGCCTTTGGTGCCAACTTCAGCTGGACAGGGGGCGCATTTCTTCGGCAAGGATGGCTGGTTGGCGTCGTGGTCGGGTTGTGTTGCTTGGCGCGCGGGCGCCCAATTCTGGCGGGAGCATTGCTTGGTAGCGCTGCGCTCTTGCGCGTTTTCCCGATCCTCTTCTTGGCCGGTCCAGCGGCTGTTGCGTTGTTGGGGCACGGCCGTTCTTCCGATACTGCCGCGGCGCGGCGGCTGCTCGCTTCCGCAGTGATCACGCTGGCGGTGGGTTTCGGGCTCTCG
This sequence comes from Candidatus Multivoradales bacterium, assembly GCA_965250305.1. Taxonomy (GTDB): domain Bacteria; phylum Acidobacteriota; class Thermoanaerobaculia; order Multivoradales; family J023; genus J023. Next base: position 383,859 of record CBDFNS010000023.1, read on the forward strand.
TGTCTGACTCCCGGTGGTATCGACAACTGGCGCGCCTTTCGACTCAACGCACAGCGCTTTGTGGAGACCGTGTCACCCAACGTCGTTGGCGCGACGCCCCTACTGGCCTTCCAAGGACGCCCGGGTTTGGTCACGGAGGACGAGTTCGATGCCATTCGGATCCGGCGCGCGACGATTCATCGCTGGCAAATCCTGCTCCTCGGTCTGCCGACGGCATTGCTCGTCGCGTTTACGTTTCGGCGGGGCCCGGTCGTTGACGCATCGGTAGCGGGTGGTCTCTTACTCGCGTTCATGATCTTCAGCCTGGCGGGTTACTACTACGTTTTTCTGCTGCTGGTGCTCCTGCATCCCGACGCGGCCCGTGTACGCCGGGCTGGAATCACGCTGTTCGTGGGAGAAGCGCTCGTCTACGGGCTTGCTTTGTTCGAGCCCACCGACGGTGTTCGCTATCTCTACCGCAGCACGCTCGTTCTCTACGTCTTATTCGCCCTTTATGGCGATCGCCTGCGCCAGGGGCTCCCGTTTTGGTCGAAACGGCGGCCCAACTCGGCAGCAGATCCAGTACGGTGAATGGCTGTCTGCCGCCAGTCGGGTACGCTCTTGCGTCTGTGAGTGCTTGCCCGCGAAGGTGGCGACGTTAGACGACGCCGTGAGACAGCATGGCGTCTGCGACCTTGATAAAGCCGCCGATGTTGGCGCCCCGCACGTAGTTGACCCACGTGCCTTCTTTGCCGTGCTCGACGCATTTGGCGTGGATCCGGCCCATGATGTCGCGCAGTTCTTCGTCTACTCGATCTCGAGTCCAGTTGATCCGTTGAGCGTTTTGGCTCTGCTCGAGGCCGGAAACCGCGACACCTCCGGCATTGGCTGCTTTGCCGGGGCCGAACAGCGTCTTGGCTTCGAGGAAGACCGCAACGGCGTCGTAGTTACTGGGCATGTTTGCCCCCTCGGCAACGCCGACGACACCGTTGCGGACGAGTGTAGCCGCGGCGTCCGCATCGATTTCGTTTTGGGTCGCGCAAGGAAACACGAGATCGGCGGGGACGCCCCATGGACGCAGGTCCGCATGGTACGTCGAGCGGGGGTAGACTTCAGCGTACTTGGCGATACGTCCGCGCCGGATCTCTTTGAGGTCTTTGAGCCAGGCAATCTTCTCGCTGTCGAAGCCATCCGGGTCATGAATGAAGCCGCCCGAGTCTGATGCGGTCACGACCTTGGCACCCAACTCCACGAGCTTCTCGATCGCGTACAGGGCGACATTTCCAGAACCAGATACCAGGCACGTCTTGTTCGCAACGGTCTCGTTGCGGGTCGCGAGCATGTTTTGCATGAAGTAGACGCAGCCATACCCCGTGGCTTCGGTGCGTCCCAGGCTGCCACCGTAGGTCAGGCCCTTGCCGGTCAAGATGCCGGCCCAGCGGTTTTCCAATCGCTTGTACTGACCGAATAGGTACCCGATCTCGCGGGCGCCGACCCCAATATCCCCGGCGGGTACATCGGTGTCTTCTCCGATGTGGCGGTGCAGCTCGATCATCATCGAGTGACAAAAGCGCATCACCTCACTGTCGCTCTTACCCTTGGGGTCGAAGTTCGAACCGCCCTTGGCCCCGCCCATGGGCAGCCCGGTGAGCGCGTTTTTGAAGACCTGCTCGAAACCCAGAAACTTCAACACACTTTGGTTGACCGTCGCGTGAAAGCGGAGACCGCCCTTGTAGGGACCAATCGAGTTGTTGAACTGGACTCGCCACGCGCGATTGACGTGGATGCCGCCGTTGTCGTCCTCCCAGGTGACCCGGAAGATGACGATTCGATCCGGCTCGGTCATGCGCTCGAAAATTTGTGCCCGCTGGTATTCCGGATGATCGGAGATGAAGGGGAGCAAGCTCTCCGCGACCTCGCGAACCGCCTGGTGAAACTCGCGTTCGCCGGGGTTTTGCTTGGCCAACCCACGCATGAACGAATTAAGCTCGGTCTTGATCTTGCGATCCATATTCGATCTCCGATTCCGAAATCAATGGCCGCGCGGAAGGTACAGCGAGCCTCGTTCGGTTACAAGGGGGGGCGGGGCGGGACATTACTATGATTCTTGGCCGCCGAATAGGGCTTGGACCCGCTACACGGAGTGGTAGGCTTGTTGCTACGCAAGCACGTGAAGGGTGTTATCGTCTATGCTGTTCAATTCATGGGCCTTCGCGCTCTTCTTGATAGCGGTGCTCCTGCTCTATGGGCGGCTTGGTCACCGTGGGCAGAATCGACTCTTGCTGATCGCGAGCTACTGGTTCTACGGTTCGTGGGACGGTCGCTTTCTCACCTTGATCGCTGTTTCCACGCTGGTTGACTTTGGCGCTGGGCAGGCGATTGCCCAGGCGCGGCGGCGCGAAGACCGGTTTTCCATGCGTCGTTGGTTGGCGCTAAGCATCACAACCAACCTCGGAATCCTGGGCTTCTTCAAGTACTGGGATTTCTTCGTCGAGAGCGCCCAAGTCATGCTGGCGTCAGTGGGGCTTCAAACACCTTTGTCGGTGTTGGGCATCATTTTGCCGGTGGGGATTTCGTTCTACACATTCCAGACCCTTTCCTACACGATCGACGTCTACCGCGGCGACCTCGAGCCGGTGGCTGAGCCGCTGGACTTCGCCCTCTATGTGGCCTTCTTTCCGCAGTTGGTGGCCGGCCCGATCGAACGGGCGAGCCGCCTGCTTCCACAAATCCGGCACCCGCGTTTAGTAACAGATCAGCATTGGCGAGAAGGCCTGACGCTGATCCTGATCGGATTGGTGCGGAAAGTCGTGATCGCAGACACGGCGGGCGCGATTGCGGATGATGTGTTTGCGCGTCCGAACGGACATACTTCCTTGCAGCTGGCCTGTGGCTTGTTTGCGTACGGGCTACAGATCTACGGCGACTTCGCGGGTTACAGCAATATGGCGCGGGGATCGGCCAGATTGCTCGGTTTCGAGCTCATGCGAAACTTTCGCCATCCCTACTTCGCCCACAGTCCATCGGACTTCTGGCGCCGTTGGCATATCTCGCTCTCGACCTGGTTGCGGGACTATGTCTACATTCCGCTCGGCGGCAACCGTAGAGGCGAGGGCCGTACCCATGTCAACTTGATGGCGACCATGCTCCTTGGTGGCTTATGGCATGGCGCTAGCTGGAATTTCGTATTCTGGGGTGGTCTTCACGGCATCTACTTGGCCGTTCATCGTGTGCTGCGTAGCCGATGGGCGTTGCCTGAACGCGGTCCTGCGGGTGTGGTCGCAACGGGGGCGTCTGTATTCTTGACGTGCACGCTGGCCAATGCAACGTGGCTCTTTTTTCGTGCATCCGATTGGGAAACGACCCGTTCATTTGTCAACGGCTTGTTGGCGGGCACGGGCGGCGGTGAGGCGATGGCCTTGTCTGTTGTGGTGCTTGTGCTCTTGCTCCTGAGTCTCGACCTGCCCCAACATCGGACTGACGATGAGTTCTGTTTCTTGCGACTCCCGCCGGTACCGCGCGGATTGGCGGCGGGAGTCGCGATCGTCCTGTTGATCATGAGCGGACGCACTGGTGCGCCATTCATCTATTTCCAGTTCTAGGAGCGCCTAGGCATGTCGATTCCCCGGCCACCACTGTCCGTGCCATTCTTGATGGCGACCTTGGCCATCGTGGTGCTCGGTGAAGTGCTTTTGCGCGTTCCCGGCGTTGCTGACCGTCTGCCTCTGCCGGTGCCGTACTACACAGACAATGTGGAGCCGCGGCGACGTGCCTTGGATACAGTCGTGCACCACGAGGGCCCGGTTGGCCTACTTTTTGTGGGTAGCTCGGTCGTTCGGTCCAACATTCGGCCACTGGTGTTCGACACGGCTTTCGCAGCGTCTGGAACCCAGATCATCAGCTTCAACGCGGGTCTTTCCGGACTGGCGCCCGATGAGGTTCGTCTGTATCTCGAGCACATGTGGTTGCGTCGGGCACAACCTCGCTGGGTGGTTCAGGGTGTCCGGCTGGCCGAGTTGGCGAGCGACGGGAGGGCCACGGACTTTCGGGACATCGAACGTGCCCGCATCGAGCAGGCTTGGTTAGGAACCCATCGCTGGAGCCGTTGGTGGGCGTGGGCGATCGGAAACACCCGATTGCTCTACTACCGTGGGTTCCTGAGCGATGCGTTGGATCGGCCACGGTGGCCGCCGTCTAGCACGCTGGGCTATGCCATCGACCGTCGCGGATATGCCGAAGCGCCGGTGCGTCCGAGTCTCGAGATCAAGGCCTACGAGGAGCAGGATTGGGCCGAGAAACAAGTTGTCGCTCAGCTCGAAGCGCTCACGCGTTGCGCCGAAACCAGCCGCGTCCAGGGGGCTCGTTTCATGGTCGTCAACATGCCCGAACACGCGGGACGTTACCGCGAGCATCCCGCGCTGTACGCAACCTACCTCGAAGCGCTGCGTCACTGGGCTTCATCTCATGGCGTGCCGCTCGTCGATGTAACCCATGGAGATCAATCCGCTTACCATGACGACGCTTCTTTTGCTGATGACCATCACATGAGCCCGGCCGGCGCCGACCAGTTCTCGCGCTCACTCGCCGTGGCCCTGAGGCCGATTTTGCAAGGATCCTTCGCGTCCGATTCCAGGGATCCATGAACCCACCGAGTTCGTCTAAAAAGGTCTCATGAAGATATGAGTGCCCACGAACAAGAGTCGCGCTGGCAGCGCTTTTACCGCGTCGTGCGCGAAATTCCGAAAGGGTTCGTTGCGACCTATGGACAGGTTGCGGCGCTGGCAGGGTTCCCGCGTCATGCCCGGCAAGTCGGCTACGCACTGTTCGCCTTGCGTGAGGCCGCCCAGGACGATCCAGTGCCGTGGCATCGGGTGGTCAATGCCCGGGGAGAGATCAGCCAGCGGAGCGACCCAGGGCCAGAGCCATTGCAGCGCGTCATGCTGGAGGCCGAAGGGGTCGCGTTCGACACCTTCGGTCGGATTGCCATGAAGCGCTACCAATGGCAGCCGTGAGTCGGGTTAGAGTTGACGTGGCTTGTGGTGGCGTATTGCTTTCGAAATCGATGCCCACTCGCGTCGCTTTTGCCGCTGGGCGGCGGCGGCGTGCCGAATGGCCTGGGCCTGCAGTTCCTTTTCGAGGGTATGCAGGCTTTGAAGCCGCTCGGCTGGTAGGTACCCTTCGTCGATCGCGATGCGAACGGCGCAGCCGGGTTCTCCTACATGTCGGCAATCGCGATAGCGGCACTGTGCCGCCAGCGTTTCGATCTCCGCGAACGTGTTGCGCAGTCCACCACCATCGCGTTCGCGGACAGCGCCGGTCGTTAGCAGCTGGCGGCCTGCCAGTCTGGTCGAGGCAACTTGTTGTGTGTACCGATACCCCAGATACCGACTGCGGGAGGCACGGAGCGCAGGCGTCTGGTATTTCGGTGGTGTAAGGTGAGCCAACAGTGCCACCGACATCCGACTGTCGCGTTCTGGCGCTATCGAGGCGATTAGCGTGGCCACCATCTGCACTGTAGGACAACTTGTCGCGGACCGATTCCGCATTGTCCGGTATATCGCCGAAGGCGGCATGGGTGAGGTGTACGAGGCCGAAGACCAGGTGCTCGGCGAGCGGGTGGCGCTGAAGTTTCTGAGTCGTCGCAGTGTTGGCGACGACGTTGTGCTGCGGCGCTTTCGACGTGAGATTCAGCTTGCCCGTAAAGTCACCCATCCCAATGTGTGCCGGCTATTCGATGTCTACGAGCACCGGGTCAGTCATGGCCTAACGTCCGGTCATGATGTGGCCTTTGTGACCATGGAGCTTTTGCCGGGCGATACCCTCGAAGCCGCCATCCAGCGTGACGGTGCGATGACCGAGGAACAGGCTCTGCCGTTGGTTGAGCAAATGGCCACAGCGCTCGAAGCAGCACACCGGGTCGGCATCATCCATCGTGACTTCAAGAGCAGCAATGTCATGCTGGTGCCCACCGAAGAGGGTCGGGTACGTGCTGTGGTGACGGATTTCGGTTTGGCCCAGTCGCTCGATCGTCAAGATCCAGGTGGCACCCCGCTGACCGACGAGCTCAAGTTGGTCGGGACCCCCGACTACATGTCGCCGGAACAACTTCGGGGCGCGGAACTGGCTGAGCAGAGTGATGTCTACAGTCTCGGTGTTGTGTTGTTCGAGATGACGACGGGGCACCATCCGTACGAAGCGGAAAACACCATGGCATTGTTGGTGAAGCGTGTGAGCGAGCCGCCGCGGCGGCCGCGCCAACTCAACCCTGCGGTCAGTGAACTGTGGGAAGAGGTCATCTTGTTGTGTCTGGATGGTGACCCTTCGCGGCGTCCACCGAGCCCTTCCGCGGTTGCGGCTGCACTCACCGGTCGGGTTGAAACACCGGTATCCGGTCTCGAAGTTGGGATGCCGCCTTCGAGCACCGGCCCGACCGTGGGGATGAGGAGGCGCTGGTGGCTGGCGATCGCCATTGCCGGACTCGCGTTGGCCTTGGCTTTGATTCTCGTCGTGCGTCGGCCCGGCCGTTCGACCTTGGGTACGTTCAGCCCGGTCCAGCTAACGACGGGACCTGGGCTCGAGCTGGACCCGGCGTTCTCGCCCGATGGTGAGGCGATGGCCTACAGTGCCGAGGTCGATGGCCAGTTCGCCCTGTTTGTGCGCGAGCTGGTTCCGGGCGGAGCCGAGACGCGTTTGACTTTTGGGGCAGGGCAGGCATTCGAGCCTTCGTGGGCGCCGGATGGACGGACAATCGTTTTTCACGACGCCAGCCGTGGTGGTCTGTGGCAGGTCCCGACCAGCGGCGGACGCGCCGAGCAGCTTGCCGAGTTCGGTTCCCGTCCGGCCTTTGCTCCCGACGGAAAGACCATTGCATTTCAAACCGAAAGCCGGCCCGCGTTGGCCGACACGGCGGCGGCGGCATTGGCGCAAAGCCGCTTGTGGTTGCTCGACGTACCAGCCAGCGTAAAACCGCGGGCCCTGACGGTGCCGGGTACGCCGCCGGGCAGCCACGGCGCACCAGCGTTTTCGCCTCGAGCGGACCGGGTGGTCTTTACCTCGTCCCAGCGCGGCCGCTCTCAGCTTTGGTCGGTACTCGTGTCGGGGGGGGCGCCGACTCCTTTGGTTCAAGATCCGGCGACGGTGTCCGATCCGGTTTGGTCTCCCGGCGGGGAGTACGTCTATTTCTCGGCTTCGGTTCGGCAGGTGCATGGTCTATGGCGCGTGCCGGTTTCGGAGCGTACCGGTATGGCGACGGGAGCAGCCGAGCAAATAGCCAATGTCGGATTGGCGAGCATTCGACAACTCGATATGACCCAGGATCTACGCCGGGTTGCCTACTCAGCGGTGTTGACCCGTAGTAACCTGTGGTCCTTTCCAATTGACCCACAAACCCATTTGCGGACGGGGCCGCCGCGGATGCTGACCAAAGGCAACGGACGCAGTAACCGACCGGCTTGGTCACCCGATGGTGAGTGGATCGCATTCGATCGTTGGCAATTGGGTGTGAACCTGAATATTTGGATTATCGATCGCGCCGGCGAGAACTTGCGCCAGGTAACCACCACGTCACAGGGTTGTTCCCAATCATCCTGGTTGGGTGCGAGTGATCGCCTCGGCTTTATGACGCTCGAGGAAAACCAACGCCAGCTCGCTGCGATGGATCTGGCCTCGGCCCAAATGTCCGTTGTTGCGGACTTGCCGAACGATGCCGACTGGGCGCTTCTTTCGCCCGACGCTCAGCATATTGCGTTTCACACGCGGGGTGATGGGGACGTGTACGATGTCTGGGTCCGTGACCTGCCAAGCGGAGAGGCGAGGCAAATCACGCGATGTGAGGGGTCGTGTAGCTTTCCGGTCTGGTCTCCGGATGGTGCGTGGCTCGCGCTGCAAGAACGCGTCGGCGGGAACAGTCAGGTCCTGGTTGTTTCCAGTACGGGGGGGGAGACTCGCCAATTGACCTTCGGATCTGGGCAGAGCTGGCCGTTCAGCTTCTCTCCAGATAGCGAGCGGATCGCGTTTGCCGGTCAGCGAGAGAACCGCTGGAGCCTCTGGTGGGTCGCGAGAACCTCCGGCGCTATCCAGCGACTGACCGACGCAGATCGGCCGAATGCCTATGCTCGGTATCCCGCATGGTCGCCGCGCGGCGATGAGATCGTCTTCGAGAGCGCAGAGACCGTTGGAGACATTTGGTTGGTCGAAGACTTCCTCGATAGCACCGATTGAGGCGAGTGTTCGATTTCGGACAGAAAACCCAGATTCTGGACGTTTTCTTCTTCCGATGTCGTCAGACGCGGAAAAAATGTGGGCAATGTCTCTTGTCAGGGGAGATTCTTGCTGGCTGCATGGTACTTTCTTGGGCATGCCAGAGATCGAATTGAGCGCTTTACCAGGATTGTTGCGCAGCTTGCGCACAAGGACAGGACGCACCCAGGTGGACGTGGCGGCTTCGGCCGGAGTCCCCCAGGCGAACTTGAGTCGTTGGGAATCGGGCAAGGTCCGACCCAGCCTCGAGTCGCTGGTCGCGGTGCTCAACGCGTTGTCGTTGGATTTCCACGACCTACAAAACGCGTTGGACGATGCCAGCGGTACGGTGACAGCATCGCACCGCGGCGGGGTGGGCTACTACGCGTCGAGCACATCGGCGAGGATTCCGGCGAGACTGTCGGATCCCACCCTCAGCATGCTTACGGACCTGGATCGCCGGGTTTCGTGGCTCGAACAGACCATCAGCCTCGGTCAGCGGCATGGTGCCGGCATGATGGCCGGAGATCCGGCTGGCGTGATGCATCGGGCCATGGCGGGCGAGAAACGTGACGGTGACATCAAACCGGAACGTGTTCAGCCCGAGTAAGCTCAACAGGACAAACGAGTGCACGGTGCGGGGGGCGTTTCCCTCCATGCAGTGGACGGAACCCTGCCGGCGCCTCGAGCGTTCGCAGGGTTCTTTGCCTTTTGGGGTCAAAGTCTCGTGATCGCGGTTGCGCACACTGTGAGCAGTTTGCCCACATCGTGCGCAACTCCGGGCGCCTGGGTCAGTAGGCTCAGGTCAGGATATCGTGGTTGGCGGGACGTCGAACGCGTGCGGCTGACCGTCGACCTCAGACCGAAGTCGATACCGCGCTGTGGGACCGGACGGCGTCAAGGCTGGTCTCGGGGGCCGATGCGGGCGCGCATTTCTTCGACGCTATCGTGCCGCTGGGCATAGATCTCACGCAGGGTGGCAAGAATCTGGGGATGATCGACGGCGATCGAGTCGAGTGTCTCGCGTTCGAGCACGAGGACCTCGCAGGCAGTGCAGGTGACGATGGTTGCCGAGCGAGGCTTACCCGACAACACCGAGATTTCGCCGAAGAAGGCTCCCTCCTGGAGCAGACGGACTTCGGTGTTGCCGGCGCCGATGTTGCGTACGTACACGCGTACGGAGCCGCTGGCGAGCACCAGAAGGCTGTTGCCAGGCTGGCCTTCGGAGAAGAGGATTTCGCCTGCGTCGAACGTGTGCAACCGCATGCCGCGAATCACTGCGGTCAGCTCGTCCGGAGAGAACTGGCTGAAAAGGGGGATGCTCTCCAGCCGTTCGACGGTTGGCGCGGTGGGCGCGTCCAAAGTTGGCGGCCCTGCCGTCGAGTTGAGAGCGTGTTCCACGCGGGTGGGCTGCCGGGCGCTCAAGGCTTGAACCAAGCTCGCCAGCTTACTTTCGGCAGCAGACTGGGCCGGGTCCATCCGCTGTAGCTGCTTTAGCATGACGATGGCCTTGGCTGGGTACCCTTCAGCCAAAAACGCATCGATCAAGCGCGCGATCGATTGAGAGCCGCCGCCATCCGCGGTGGCACCAGGCTCGAGTCGGGACAGCTCGACGACGACCTCTTCGGCGCTCTGCGGCCGCTGAGCAGGGTCCTTGGCGAGCAACCGGTCAATCAACGCGGACAACGCGGCGGGGACGGCTGGTTGTTGTTCACATGCTGGCACATGGTGGTCGATGCTGATCCGGACCATGGTGGCCACTGGCGTCGCTGCGGGGAACGGATGGCTTCCGGTAACCAATTCGTAGAGCAGCAGGCCGAAGGCGAAGAGGTCCGTACGATGGTCAACGTGTCCCCGCAAGGTTTGCTCGGGGGCCATGGCATTGTAGGTGCCGATGTAGGCGCCTTCGCGGGTCATTGCGGGTTCGACGTCGCGTTTGGCAATACCGAAATCGAGAATCTTGGCGTGGCCGTCTACCGTTTCGATAACGTTGCCAGGCTTGAGATCACGGTGGACCAAGCTGCGGCTATGGGCCGCCGCCAGCCCTTCGGCCATGTCGAGGGCGAGTCGCATGGCTTGGGCGATTGGCGTGGTGCCCTCGGCGATCCGAGTGGCGAGCGTTCGTCCCTCGACCAGCTCCATTACAATGCAGTCGCGGTCACCGTCTTCGATGATGTCGTAGATTTGAACGATGGCGGGGTGGTTCAGTTGTGCCGCGGCGCGGGCTTCCCGGCGCAGGCGCTCACGCTGACGCGGCCGATTGGAAACTTCAGCCCGCAAGCGTTTGATCGCCACCGGTCTTTCCAGACGCTCGTCCCAAGCGCGAACAACTTCACCCATGCCACCGCTGCCCAGGCTGCCCTCGATGCGGTAGGGGCCAATTCGTTCGCTACTCATCTACTTGATTGTACTAGGACTAGGGCGCCATTGCCGATGTCGTGATGAAGCGATCCTCGAGGAGTAATGAAGCACGGTTGGTGTACCGAGCCCCGAGGATCTGATCCGGCGGTTCTTGCGAACTCAACCGGTTCGACGCATGGCCATTATGGATCATGCCAAGCGTCTGAGGTCAGCGACCGAGTCCGGGATCAAGAAATGCACTTGCCCGTTCCACGCCTTGACAATCATTCCCTGGAACACCAAACGGCTTAGGGCCTCGGCCGAATCGCCGGGTGCGGCCTCGGCCACCTTCTGTAGCCAGCCGGGGACCCGGTAGACCAACCACTTGAGAATCGAGTGGCCCACTACGGGCCGAATACCAACCCGCGCGCATTCCTCGCGGGTCATCAGATCATTCATGTAGATCCTCGGGATGATTCCGAGGCCGAACACGCGCAGAATTTTCGGCATCAGATCCTGTACCATGCGCAGGTTGTCACGAGCCAGCACGACCCCTTCTGGGTTTTGGTCCGAACCCACGAAATGCCGCTTCGAGTAGGCTTCGTAGAAGGCTGCGGCCGCGCTCAGGTTTTCAGGAACCAACGTTCCGTCCTCGGGGGCACCGGGCGGGTGGATTCCCATGATCTGAGCGAAGATCCGCCATGGGTAGTAGAGGGCCTCGGCATCGGTGCTCGATAGCTTGATGCCGAGACGCTCCATTCCGACAACGATGAGATACGAGAACCCCATAATCGTGGCCAACATGTCCTCATGGTTAACCGGGACCCCGTACGTTTGGCGGTAATCGGGTAACTTGCGGTCGGTGATGTGCCGGACGCCAGCGTGTAGAAGTCGCAGTTTCTGAGCCGTTACGATTGCGCGTCCGCTTGGTTCGAAGCCGTTTCGGCTGCCGACATCGACGACCATTTGCAAGACGCCCATTAGTCGTTTGTAGGGGTGCGTTTCGAGGTCACCCGACATGTGAAGGATCTGCGAAAGATTGGGCGCCGAGTACCCGACGGGTAGGCTCATTGCGAGCAGAACCAGGGCCAAGGGGAATGCGTGTTTGAAGTAGACATCCTCTCCGCGGTGGAGCTGGTCTCGGTCTACCCAGTCCGGAAGCTCGGCCGATACCTCGAAGTAGCGAGCGATTGCCTGCGGCGTGTCCGCTGGCAGCGCATTGGTGTTCGTGTGCATGATCCGGAAGAGGCGGCTCACCGCATCCACGCCGTGGTCGGTAATCAGTTCTCCCACCGTCCGGTCGGCGAGGTCGTCGCCCTGTTCACGGAGCGTGTCGAGAAAGACCGAGTCGGACCAGCGTGATTCGGACACGGGTGTCTACGGGCAAGAAAGGTGGATTACTGCACCGGTGCAGGGACCGACGAGCCAGTAGCCGATCATGACTGCAAGTAGCATCACGACTCCTTCCGCGAGGCCGAGGACCACACGGGAACGCGTTCCGCCATTGACGATACGGCCGGCCCAGAAGGCGAGCGGAAGCGCAAGCAGGAATTCAGCGACGACCACGTAGTAAGGTGCGTCGAAGATCTTTGGCGTTTCGACGTAATGCCACCATTTTGCGCCTTTCGCCAGATGCTCGTAGATTGGAATGTTGATTCCTGCGAACAGCGCGGTCCCGAGCGCCGCCTTCATCGGTGGCAATTTCGATCGAAGCCATCCCGATATATACCCGACCTGGGTCAGGACGACCGCCCAGGCCGCGGGCATGTAGGCTGGCGAAGCCCAAATCATGGGCTCGTCTTGCGGGTAGATGAGCGATCCGGTTCCAACGAGCCACCAGTCGGCGACCAGCTCGGCGAATCCTGCGACGAATCCAAACATCAGCCAACCGAGAACCGCACGGTCTTGATGGCGAACGATCCGGTGGATGAACAGCGCGATGAGCAGCGCGGTTGTGGCGGTGATCGACTTCCATCCGAGCCCGTAGATCGAGCTGATGATGTCGAGCCCTAGCAGGATCGCGACCGTCATCAAGATGAACGTCAGTCCACTCTTGGTCTCGGCCCGATCAAAGACTACATTCGATTCGGTCATGTCTTGGTGGTAAGAAGTAACGTTAGCATATTCCGCCGTCGGCGGTCTCGTGTCCTGGTGAAGGCTAACGCTTGGGAGCCAGCGCCGCCTGTGCCGCGACAAGGTCCGAGGCGTCGCCAGCGTCCGCCAATGAAGAGACAATTTGACCCAGATCGGCCATCGCCGAGGGGCGGTCGTCCTCGCCTGCTACATCGTGCCAGCTCAGTGCGGCGCGGAGTTCGAGGGCTCGGGCGCCCTGTTGACGCGCCGTCTCGATTGCAGTCTGGAAATAGGTCCTCGCCCGTAAAGACAGCTCGGCGTCGGCCAGGAAGGCGAGCTCACCTGCGATTCGATGGATCTCTGCAACGAAGTGGCTTTCGCCGTTTGTGGCTGCCGACAACAAGGCCTCTTCGACCACTTCCAGGCCAGCCTCACCGTTGCCTGCCAGGAGATGAGCTTGGGCGAGGTAAGAAAGATGGAGTGGCCGAGCAATCTCCGCTCCGGTGGCGCGAAAGGCCTCGAGGGCACCCTTCATGCGGGCGATTCCGCTGTCGAGTTCTCCCGCCAAGCAGTCGAGCCAGGCGTTTCGGAATCCGGCCATGGCCGCCCACATCGAAAACCCATACCGCTTCGAGACCTCGAGCTGCTCTCGGACCAGCTCACGTGCTTCCTCCCATTCCTGGAAATAGAGTCGGAGCGAACAGCCGTGGTCGAGGGTCATGGCGAGGCTGTGGGGATGGTCGCGCGCGCGCGCCAACGTGAGTGCGTCCACAAGGTGGCGACGGGCCTCGTCGAAGGAGCCCAACCACCAATTACTCCATGCCGCATAAAGATTGCTGAGCGTTCCCGGGTCTTGACCAAATTCGACCGCGTGCGCCGCGTGTGTTTGCGGTTCGTAGATCGAGAGCGCTTTGCTGGCATGGTGACGGCTTTCGCTTGCCTCACCCAACCAGACGCAGGCCGTGGCCAATGCCAGATGGGCTTCCATCAGAAGCGAAGAATCCGCTAGCCGCGTCGCCATTTCAACCAGCTCCTCGCCGATCGCGCGCGCGCGTTCATGCTTGGCTCTCACGAGATAAAATGGCAGGGTATGGCGCAAGCTGGAGAAAATCTCTCGCGAGTCGCCCAACCGTTGCGCACGTACCCGTACGGAGCCGTGAAGCGATTCGACCTCAGCCGCGGCGTAGCCCCTCGCCGCGGTCAATGCGATCGCCAGCGATCCTTCGAGATGGAGTGTCAGTGCTTGGTTGTCAGCGGATGCAAGCGATTCGACCGCCACCAAGCCCCGCCGTAAGAAGGCGATACTCTCGGCATTCTCGGATCGTGCCAGAGCTTCATCTCCGGCTTTGAGCCACCACTGCGCGGCTTCTCTACCCAGACCAGCTTCGGCAAAGTGATGCGCTACTTCGTCGGGGCCCGCAATGACTTCGGGGCTGCCTTGGACCAGCACCTCGGCGATTGCGCGATGGCGGTTACGCCGATCGGCCCGCAAGAGGGAGCGATAGGCCGCTTCTTGAAACAACGCATGCCGAAACCTGTACCGGCCACCCACGGGCGTCTCGCGCTCCAGAATTCCGGCGTGAATGAGGTCGGAAAACGAGGCTTCAAAGTCGGTGGCTAGCGTCGCCGTAACCGTTCTTAGTAGTTCCAGGGGGAAGGTCCGTCCGAGGACGCCGGCCCACTGCGCGAGAGGCTTGCTCGAATGCAATCGATCCAAGCGGGCGGTCAAGAGAGCTTGTAGGCTGTTGGGGATTCCCAGTTCTGCCCGGTCTTTCGCATTGTGCGCCGCCTGGTCTTGGGCTTCGAGGACGCCGCGAGTCATCTCCTCCAAGTAAAGCGGCACGCCGTCGGCTTCTTCGAGCAACCTGGTACGTCCAGTTTTGGAGATCAGGCTGGCGCCAGCGATACCTCGAACCAACTGTTCCGCATGGTGGTGCTCCAAGCCACTGATTTGGAGGACGTCGATCGTCTTGCCGTCGGCCGATTCGAGCGATCCGGCCCGACTGGTCATAAGCACGAAGAGCGCGTGCCTGGCGCCTCCGTCCAAAAGATCGCCGAGCCATTCGAGGGTCGATGGGTCGCTCCAATGTAGGTCCTCGATGATCAAGACCATCGGGCGATAACGTGATCGCGCGTACAGCCATTGGTGGAGCGCCAGGTGAGTCCGGCGACGCCGAAACTCTGGAGACGCGGCCGCGAACCAACGATCTTCTAATGGCAACCGAAGACTAGCGGCCAGGCCGGATAGCAGGGATTCCTCGAGATTCAGTCGTACGAGCTCAGTGCGCAAACTCTCGAGTTGCTTCTCGACGGCGGCGGATGCGGCCAGGTCGAGTGTCGCGCGCAGCATCTGGTTTACCGGGAAAAGAGCGCTGGCACTTCTCAACGCCGAGCAGTTCCCGGTGAGTACGTCCGCCTGATGTTCGATGGTCGAGATGAAGTGCCGTGTCAGTCGTGACTTGCCAACACCAGCGTCGCCTTCGATCAGGGCTGCGTAACTCTGGCCCATCCGGGCGTTTTCCCAGCCAGCGCTCAACCTAGCGATTTCAGGCTCGCGATTGACCATCGGGCTCAACGAAAAGGGACGCGCGCCAGAAGGGATGTCCTGCTTTGGATCGCCAGCCAACACCCGATGGATGTCGACGGGCTGACTGAGCCCCTTCAGCGCGTGTGGGCCCAAACTTTGGAGTTTGGGCTCCGTATGCAGCAAACGGCGTGTGTCTTCGCTCAGTAAGATCGTGTTGGGATCTGCCACCTGCTGTAGCCTGGCCGCGATATTGGGCGTGTTGCCGAGGGCCAGGTTTCGGCGTTCCTTGACGTCGGTCTGGGGGTCGATCACGACTGGACCGGTGTGTATGCCAATTCGGGCCCGGACAAATTTCTCGTTGTCTGGACCTGTACCACCGGTTGCGCGATTCTTCTTGAGGTCAGCCATCAAAGCCACGGCGGCGGCGACAGCGAGGTCCGGACCGTTCTCGTGCGCAACGGGGTAGCCGAAATAGGCCAGGACGCCGTCTCCCAGAAGCTGCGCGATGTGGCCGCCGCGATTCTCAACTGCGGTGGTGACGGTTTTTTGGAACGACGACAGCACCTTGCCGTACTCCTCGGGGTCGAGTCGTTCGGCCAATGCTGTTGACCCTACGATGTCGCAAAAGAATACTGTGAGCTGCCGGCGTTCCGGTGTCTGGTGTTCGACTTCCAGTTGGGCACCGCAGTGGCCACAGAACTTCATTCCACTGGCGCTTTCGGCGCCACACTTTGCGCAGATCATCGGGCAGAGATTATAGCGGGCATGGGTTGGACTTATCGCTCCCTGTCACCCAAGGAACTCGCAATCAAGATTGGTGCTTGCTTCCCTGCCTCACCTCGGAACGGGTCGCGGCGAGGCCCACGAAAGTAGTGCGGCGATCGCGCGCTGCTGCGGTGGACTTCCGGTGCCTCGTTTGGCGTTTCCACTGTGCCTGGAGGGGAGGGTGCGCGTCCTTGCCCGTCTGATTCTGTCGCCGGTGCTTCACCGTCGTCGGTTGCTCCAATCGGCGCACGCAAAAAGACCCGGCCGAGAACAACCCCAGCCGGGGAAGCGAGGAAGTCGCATGTCAAACCCGGATCAGCAGCTCCGGTACCGAGGCCGCAGGTGGATACCCGCTGGCCTCCCCTCAGGAATGCACCGGGGCTTTCCCTCTCCTGCTTTCCTTCTCATTGCGCGCCGCTCGGCGCTTGGTGGTCGAATTTGCAGGGAGCGTGCCACTTGGATGAGCGCTTGTTAACTTCTTTACTGTAAGCGCTTAGTTGTTTTCTTCGTTGGTGGTCAAATGAGTCCGGGTTCTGAATTGGCCGTTTCGTGGGCAGCGACTGCCTTCGATGTTGGCGGGCATGATCGACATTCCTCAACGCCCTACCGCAAGATCTGTTCAGCCTGCGTGTAGGATCTGGACCCTGGGAGGTTTGACATGAAACGGGTCCTCTTCGTTTGTACAGAGAATGCCAACCGCAGTCAGATGGCGGAAGCCTTTGCGCGGATCCACGGTCGCGGTGTGATTGATCCGGCGAGCGCGGGATCGGCGCCGTCAGGACAGGTCAACCCGCGCGCCATCGCTGCGATGCAGGTGCATGGGTACGATCTCGCGAAACATCGGTCGAAGTCGACTGCGGAAGTTGCCGGCCAGACGTGGGACTTGCTGGTGACGATGGGTTGTGGCGATACCTGCCCTACGCTTCCAGCAGGCGCCCGTGAGAACTGGGAGCTGACCGATCCACGCTCCCTGTCGCCCACAGCCTTCAACGTCGTTCGCGACGAGATCGAGCAGCGGGTTCGGGGCCTGGTCGATCGTCTCGCCGGTGGCACGGGCGCTTCGCCCGCAAATAGCACCTGATGCGTGGACGGCTTCAGCGTGGCTTGGTCGCGCGCTTTTGGGATCCGAAACGCAATCCCCGTGATGCCGATACGTTTTGGATGGCGCATCCGACCGTACGGCGTGCGATTAACCGGGCGATTACGGGCGACCCGGATGTCTGGCCACTCGAATGGCTCCAGGAGCGTTTCGTCGAAGCGCCCCTTCGACACGTGCTGGTTCCGGGTTGCGGCACCGGCGAGCTCGAACGGGATCTCTTGGCCAAGGGGCTCTGCCACCGGGTGACGGCGTTTGACGTCGCACCGCGGCAGGTGGCCGAGGCCGAACGTCGGGCGGCCGCAGCCGGCCTCGCCGATCGCATCGACTATTCGGTCTGTTCCTTCGATGAACTCGATCTCGAGACGCTGGATCTCGATGCGTGTTTTTTTCACCAAGCGTTGCACCATTTCCCCCAGCCAGATCATGCAGTGGCCCAGGTGGCTGGTGCGCTGCCGTCGGGTTGCTTGGTCTATTTGGACGAGTATGTTGGGCCGCGCCAAGGGAACTGGAACGCCACGACCTTTCGCGCCGCCCGTGAAGCCTACGCGCGACTACCGGCATCTGCTCGGCAGTACCAGCGGCTGCGGATTCCAGGTTTCCTCGCACGCTTGGCCGATCCGTCCGAGGCCGTGCGTTCAGAAGACATCTTGCCTGCGCTTACCCGGCACTTGGAGATTCATGTCCAGCGTGACTACGGTGGGTTTGTGTTGATGCCCGTGTGGCAGCAGGCAAACTTGGACGATGCCTTGGTGGCGGCGCTGATCGCGTCCGAGACTGCCCTGCGCGACCGGCACCCGACCTGGTTCTCGGTCATCGTGGCGCGGGTGCCGTAGCTACCGGCCGAGACCGATTTATTAGATCTCGTTGATTCGGTTCGGGTGGCGTGGAACCGGGGCGGAGCGTCTACTGGGATGATCGTTCTTGACATACTGTGCGTTGCACAGTATTATGTGGTGCATGGCTAGTGGTAAACCGACTCCACAACTCGACCGAGAACTGCGCCGCGGGGTCGTCGTGCTCGCGACCTTGTCGCAACTGCGCGGACCACGCTACGGCTATGAACTTCGCCAAGCATTGGCGGACCAAGGCATGCCCATCGAAGAGGGCACGCTGTATCCGTTGCTACGACGACTGGAATCGCAGGGCGTGCTTAGCAGCGAATGGCGCACCGACGGCAGTGCACCACGCCGCTACTACGTGCTCAGCGCCGAAGGGAAGCGCCTGTTCAAGCAACTGACTGCTACCTGGCAAGGGCTCAACCAAACCATGGAGCGTTTGCTGACCGAAGGAGGATCCGATGGAACCTAACGAACTTATTGCCAGCTACGTTGCCGACGTGGCCAGGCTGTTGCCAAGCCGGATACGCAACGATGTTGCGCTGGAGCTAGGCCCGCTCTTGCTGGAGGATTTGCAGGCCAGATCCGAAACGGCAGCTCGCGTACCGGACGCGGAAATGACCTTGGAGATGTTGCAGGCGTTCGGTCATCCAAGCGAGGTGGCCGCTCGCTATCATTCGCGGTGGACGATTATCGATCCGAGTGACACGCGCAACTTCGTGTTCGCTGCGGTCATCGGAGGCGCGCTTCTCGCTGCCGCGAGCGTACCGACCGCCTTGCTGCATCCAGAGCAGTATCGCGGTCCCAAAGAATTCCTACTTGGGTGGCTGGGCGTGCTGGTGCTGTACTTTGGTGTCAAGAGCTGGGTGCTACGGCGCCACCCCAAGCAACGTGGGTGGCGTCCGCCTCGGCTCAACCGATCGGGAAGCGTGCTGTTGGTCTTGCTGATCGGTGTTGGCATCGTGGCCTACGGCGCACCGCAGTGGTTGTACGCTCAGGTTAGTGGTGGCCAGCAGTTGGCGTCTTGGCTTGACTACGATCCGACCTTTCAGGCCGCGCGATTGCCCTGGTTGTTGGCCTTGTGGGTAGGCCACGGTGTGCTGTTCATCGTCGCAGCGGTTCGCGGCCAATGGACGAGTACCTTGCGTTGGCTGAACCTGGCATTCAGTGTCGGCGTTGTAACGGTGCTGACTTGGTTTACGCAAGCGGGCCGTGTGTTTGCTGAATCAGTACCCAACGAGACCGCACATGCATTCTTGAGGGCATTCGTTTTCGTCATGCTCATTGACGTGAGCGTGAAGATCTATCGTGAGGTTACCCGCGTACGCATGCCGGATTTGTCCGCCCCACAGGTGACGGGCTAAGGGTTCGTCACGAAATAACTGGCACATTCGACCGGCGATGCATCCCCGCCCGCTGCGTTACCTTCCCTGCGACATAGACCCGATATGCCTCGGTCAGGTGCCTTGCGGACGGGGCGCCTTCCCAGTCTCGGTGTGAGCCACCTATTCCGTGCCGAGCCCTATGAGCCGTGGTCAAAGGCACGACGGTCACGCGCAGACAGCCCACAACCCCCATGCTCAACCCTCCCTATTGGAGGTCTTCGGGCCTACACTCGTCACATTGGCTGAGAATCTGCAAGGTCGGTCGATTGGACGTAAAGCCATGGGCGCGAGCAATCTCGCGCTGCATGGCGACGATGCCGGGACTGACGAACTCGACTACCCTTCCACACACGGTACACACGATGTGGTCGTGTTTCTGACCAGCGTGGACGTGCTCGAAGAGGTACCGATTGCCACCAAGTCGGTTCTTGCGGACGAATCCGAGCTCCGCCATCAGCTCGAGATTTCGGTAGAGGGTCGCGCGCGAGATTTTCAGTCCCTTCTCTTTCATCGCGCGCAACAACGCATCGGCATCGATGTGCCCATGTTGGGCGTAGACCTCGCGAAACAGGCGGCGCCGTTCGGGCGTAACCCGATGGCCGTGTTGTTGCAACAGGGTAATGAAGGCGTCGATTTCGGGAAAAGCTGGCATCTCAGATTTTGAGTGGGATTTGCCGATTCTAAAGTGCACACAGACGTGTTCCTGTGATTGTATCCGTCCGGGCAACACCAAAACATCATCGGTTAGCATGGCGCATGCCCACGAGAGTATCGAAGGTTGCGGTGTCGTGTTTAGCCTTGATGGCTGCGCTCTGTTTGGTGGTGCAATTCACGGGTTGCGCTCCCGATGATCCGGCTCTTCGGATGGCAGATGCGGTGTCGTCCAATCCTTGGCAACGCCTCGATCCGCCAACCGGATCCGGGGCCATGGCGCCCGATTTGTGGTCGGGACCTGACGGCGCGTATCTCTCGTGGATCGAGCCCGTCGGTGGCGGCGAAGGCCATCGGCTCCTCGTATCCCACTTGGTGGGCGAGGCCTGGCGCGCGCCGGTCGAAGTGGCGAGCGGCAACGACTTCTTCGCCAATTGGGCCGATCTACCGGGAGGTGTTGTCGCCGGGGACGGCAGCCTCTACATGCACTGGCTTGCCAAGCTCGGCGACGGGACCTATGCCTATGGTGTCTACTTGGCTCGCTCGACCGACGGTGGCCTGACCTGGGAGCACCTCGGCTTGCTGCACGACGATGATTCGGCCACGGAACATGGTTTTGTTTCGTACCAAGCGCTCCCCGGCACCGACGGTGAAGTCCAGGTCGCCTGGCTTGATGGTCGAGCCACGGCTGACGGCGGTGCCATGCAACTGCGTACGACCCGCTTGATCGATGGCGTCGTGGCACCCAGCACGCTGCTGGCCAAGCAAGTGTGCGACTGCTGCGACACCGACATGGCGCTCAGCACCGCCGGGCCGCTGATCGCTGTTCGGGGACGGACGGGTTCCGAAGTGCGAGACATTTGGACGATTCGTGCGAACGACTCGGGATGGTCTTCGCCGGCTGCTGTTTTCGATGACGGTTGGACGATCGCCGGCTGTCCGGTCAACGGTCCGGCGATCGTCGCGGAAGGTGATCGTGTGGCGTTGGCATGGTTTTCGGCCGCCAATGCCCAAGGACAGGTGAAAGTTGCCTTCTCCGAGGATGGTGGCGCGCGGTTTGCGCCTCCGATCATGATCGATGATGCCGAGCCACTTGGCCGGGTGGGGAGCGCGTTGGCTGAGGACGGTGCGTGGGTCAGCTGGTTGGCGCGGGGCGAAACCAGTGCGGAGGTACGGGCCCAGCATGTTCGGTTCTCAGGCGTCCCTTCGCCAGTCGAGACGGTGGCGGCAACGTCGGCGGCTCGCTCGGCCGGGGTTCCGCGCCTACTGCGCGAAGGGAATCGGCTCCTGATTGCTTGGGTCGCGGACGAAGATCCGTCGCGGATTTTGGTGGCCGAGAGGCGTCTTGCTGAACGCCCACCCGAACGGTGATTGACAATCTGTACTGTTTCAGTCTAGATTAAATACCTAGTTATTGAGATGCCGTCTCAATAACTAGGTATTAGGTCGCGGAGCGTTTCTTCGACCAATGCACAAGCACCTCCCTCGTTTGGCATTGATTATTTTTGAGACAGTGTCTCAAAAAGAACATCATCAGGAATCGAACCATGCTTGCCCAAGAACACGTCTCAATATCTCGAAGTGGTTTCTTGTCGATTCGGCGTCCAGCCCATTGGCTCGTGTGGAGTCTAGTCTTCGGGCTCGGGGCAACGCCCAGCGCGGCCGCCGAAGGCGACGCCGACGCCCAGGCGGATGCCGTGGTGGAGCGGGCCCAGAGTGCGGTCGAAGCTGCACCTCTGGCAACCGCGGATACTGCGCCGGGGCCGGAAGAAATCATCTACGATCGGGTTCAGGTGGTCGGTGGCGTCGATGGGATTCAATCGATTCCAGGCGCAGCACACGTGGTGGGTGCGGCTGAACTCGAGCGTTATGGCTACACCGATATCCATCGCGTGTTGCGTCGCGTGCCGGGTCTCAACATTCAAGAAGAGGATGGGCTGGGCCTGCGACCCAATATCGGCATTCGGGGTACGGGGGTCGAGCGAAGCCAGAAGATCTTGTTGCTCGAGGACGGGGTGCCGATCGCGCCCGCCCCCTACAGCGCTCCGGCTGCCTACTACAGCCCGACGGCTGGGCGTATGGAAGCAATCGAGGTGCGCAAGGGCACGGCTTCGATTCGCCAGGGTCCGCTAACGACCGGGGGCGCCATCAACTACGTCTCGACGTCGATTCCGCAGGACCTGAGTGGCCGAGTTGATGTCAGTGGCGGCGATCATGGGACGGTCAAGATCAAGGCCCACGTCGGAGCAACCTACGAGAACGTGTCGTTCGTTGCCGAGACGTTTCAGCATACGACCGACGGATTCAAGTCGATCGATGGCGGCGGTGGCACCGGTTTTGAGATCGAGGACTATCTGGTCAAACTGCGTTTGACGAGTGACGCGGGTGCTTCGATTTATCAGGCGCTCGAGATCAAGGCGGGCCATACTGTTCAAGACGGGCGCGAGACCTATTTGGGGCTCACCCGTGCCGACTTCGATGCCGATCCCAATCGGCGCTATCGGGGTTCCCAGGAAGATCGTATCGATACCGATCACGATCAGATTCAGCTCCGATACTTTGTGCAGCCCACCGCCAATTTGGACGTCACCACAACGGTTTACCGCAATGACTTCTTTCGGAATTGGCGTAAGAACGAATCGACCCTGGGTATTCGAAATGACCGCATTCTCGACGATCCGTTGCGGTACGCAACGGAGTTGGCGGTTCTTCGTGGAGATTCCGACAGTGCGGACGATGCCATTCGGGTCCGCAACAACCGCCGGGATTACTTTTCGCAGGGTGTTCAATCAACCGTTGCCTGGCACCTCGACGCCGGGTCGGTCGTGCATGGGTTGAGGTTTGGCTTTCGCTTTCATCGCGACGAGGAAGATCGCTTTCAGGAAGAGGACGGTTTTGCCATGCGGGGCGGGCAGATGGTGTTGACCTCGTTTGGCGCCCCAGGAAGCCAGGCCAATCGGATCTCCGAAGCCGAGGCCCTGGCTTTGTTCGTCGAGGACGAGGTTGCCTTTGGGCGCTGGGCAATCACCCCAGGGGTTCGTTTCGAGACCATCGACACCAATCGGACCGATTACAGCCGGACGGATCCGGAACGATCTGGCCCGACGTCGATTCGCAGCAACGAGATCGACGTTGTGATTCCGGGCCTCGGGGTAACATACGAAGCGCGGCCGGATTGGCACGTTTTCGGTAGCGTCCATCGGGGCTTTTCGGCGCCGAGCCCATCGAGTCGGCCGCCGGTCGATGCCGAGGAGAGTGTCAATTGGGAGTTCGGCACCCGCTGGCGGAAGGGGCGCACCCAGCTCGAGGCAGTCGCGTTTTTCAATGACTACGACAACCTGCTGGGGTCTGACACCCTCAGCGGCGGTGGTACCGGTACCGGCGATCAGTTCAACGGCGGTGCCGTCGAGGTCTTCGGTCTCGAGCTTTCCTACGCCACTGATCTCTTCCGGGGCGACGTTTTGGGCGGTACGGTGCGCGTGCCCTTCCGCATAGGCTATACATTTACGCGTGGCGAGTTCCAGAGCAACTTCGAGACCGGTTTTGCCGATTGGGCGCCCGAAGTCCGGCGGGGTGATGCGTTGCCCTACCTTCCGGAACAACAGCTATTTGTCGAATTGGGTTTCGAGCGCGATGCTTGGAGCGTGTTTCTCAATACCAGCTTGGTCGACGAAATGCGCACGACCGCTGGCCAGGGGCCCGTTGCCGAGCCTGACCGGATCGAAGGCCACATCGTCGCCGACCTCGCGGGTTCGGTTCGCTTTCTCGATCGCTTTCGTGTCTACGCGCAGGTGCGCAATGTCACAGACGAAGTCTACGTCGTTGCCCGTCGCCCCTACGGCCTGCGTCCCGGTTTGCCGCGCACCGCATTGGCGGGTATCGCGGTGAGTTTCTAGGTCGAGAGAGGCTTCGCCTCAGACCGCCAAGCCTGTCGGGATCCCTCTTGTAGCGGCCGTCGCCTCTGGCGGCCGTTCGGCTTTTGCCATGAGGACGACCGGCACAGGTCCGGCCGCTTGTATATTGGAGCTGCGGGAGGGGCGGGCCAGGTCTTTCACGAGACTGAACCTTCGAATCGCGACCGCAGTGGAACGCGAGAACCTCCCGCAGCTCCCCTCGCGGTGGCGCGGGGGGGAGAGGACGTTCCGGAGGCGGGGAGGTCGTTCCGGCCGCGAGGCTTCGAGCCTGAATGTAGATCGACCCCCCGCCCTCTTCGCCGATGCCGAGGAGTATCTGAGTGCCTCTGAGCCTGCATGAACAAGCTTGGCAGGCGATGGTGCAGGGTCGGGGAGCCGCCTTCGGATTCTATCCGAGGAGACCGTCATGACCATCAGCCAAGACCGGCTGTTTGCCGGGATCGAGGTCAGTGCCAAGACCTTTTTCGTACGCACCGATGCAACACCCAACGTTCAAACATACGGCAACACACCTGCAGGGCACGGAAAGCTGATCCGACGCCTAAGTAAGTGCGGGCCGATCGCCCGCGTTGTGCTCGAAGCTTCTGGGGTCTACAGCCTCGACCTCGCTCTGGCCCTTCACAGGGCACCCAATGTCGAGGTCATGGTCCTCAACCCTCGCGTCGCTCGGAACTTCGCCAAGGCACTTAAGCAGAGATCAAAGACCGACCCCGCCGATGCCGAGGTCTTGCTCGAATATGCGCGTCGCATGGACTTCCAGCCCTGGAAGCCGCCCTCGAAGGAAGCCCTGGAACTCCGCGCCCTCCTGCGACGACGTGCGAGCCTCGTCAAGGCCAGAACAGCCGAAAAGAACCGTCTACATGCAGTCACGGCTACCCATGAACTCTCGCCACTCGTGCGACGTGACATCCAGCTTGCCATTCGACAACTCACCAAGCGCATCAGCAACGTCGAGAAGCTGGCCCAAAAGCTCGTAGAGCGTACACCCGCGTTTCACAACGCGCTACGGCGACTCATCACCGTCAAGGGCATCGCCACCGTCTCGGGTCTGCACATCCTTGCCGAGATCCTCGCAATGCCCGAAGGCATGACCGCCAAGCAGTGGGACGCACACGCTGGCCTGGACCCACGCCACTTTCAATCCGGTGAGACGGTCCACAAGGCACCCAAGATCACCAAAGCAGGAAACGCCCACCTACGAGCCGGCCTCTACATGCCAGCCCTAGTCGCTATCCAATACCAGATCTCCGTCAAGGCATTCTACGAACACCTACTTCGACGGGGAAAGGCACCCATGCAGGCAGTCGTCGCCGTCATGAGAAAGCTACTCGTAGCCATTCACGCCATGCTCAAACATGACGTTGACTACGATACCAATCGCTTCTACAAACTTCCCGATCCAGCTTGACGGCGAAGAGAGTATCTACGAAAGAGCATCGCGATGCCGCCGTAAGCCGCAGGACACCGACGTCAAACCGCGGGGCACCGACGTCTCGCCCAACATCTAGCTCAATTGTCGCCTGGGGTGCCAGCTGGCTGCAGCTGTCTATGGCTTGATCATCATGCGCCAGCGGCCGAAGGTCTACTGCATTGTCGTTGCCAGCCTGGTCTTCTATGGCGCTTAGAACTACCGTTTCATTCCGCTGTTGGTCTTCAGCGCGGTGGCGGACTACTTCGGCGGTCGCTTTCGCAATGTGATGATCACCATGTTGCTCGGGGGCCTTTGGCATGGGGCAGCGTGGACGTTCGTCGCTTGGGGGGCGTTTCACGGGTTGATCATCACGGCGAGCCACCAGCTTTCGAAGATCACCGCGTTCGCCCGCTTCCAGCAACCATCGTCGCGCTGGATCAGCTTGTTCGAGTGGGCCGCGACGTTTTACCTCGTGCTGGTGGGATGGGTCCTGTTCCGGGCTCCGAGCCTGGGTTCGGCGTTCGACATGCTCGCCGATATGCATGGGGTTGGCGGCGCGCTGCCGAGCGCGGGTGTGAAAGCGGGCACCATCCTCCTGCTGACGATGTCGACGCTATTGCTGATGCACTTGATGGACCGATTTGTGTTGACGCGTTCCGAGTGGCTGGAACGCAAGCCGTGGCTGTTTTGGACTCTGCTGATCGTTATCCAAGCTTTGTGTCTGCTCATCGAGGAGCCCAGCAATGAGTTCATCTACTTCCAGTTCTAGAGCGCCCTATATACGGATCCTTGTGGCCGTCATCCTGGGAATGGCTGCCAGCATGGGCATCATTCGGATCATCACCTACGCCAACGACGTTAGCGGCGACACCATCCTTGGTCGCGTCCTCAAGGCGCGGGCCGCGCTGCCTCGGATCGTGGCCGAGGAGCAAGACCTGGTAATGGCGTTTGGTTCGTCGATGACCGAAGCCGGTTTCTCCGCACGCCAGTTCGACCGGCAAGTCGGCGAACGCGGCGCCGACGTCAAGTCGTTCAACTTCGGTTTTGGTGGTTTGAATCCGTTGTTGCTGGACTACTTGGCACGCCGGATTCGGGAGAGCTTCGAGGCCCGCGACCGGCGCTTGAGCCTGGCCTTGATCGAGTTTTGCCCATTCCAGAACACGGTGGGGCGTTACCAAGGCGCTTTGCCAGTGATCGATTCGTTCGTGACCATGCTGGCCTCACCACGCGAGCTTTGGGGCATCACCTTGCGGAACCCGGCGCGGGGTATCCGGATGCTGAATATTCACTACCTGCGCGACGACATTTCAGCCGAGATGAGCGCCCACCATTTCGGCGACGCCTTGCGCACGCCCACTCCGCGCAGCAGCCTGCCCGAAGACGAGGAGGGGTCCAAACGCCTCAATGAAGTCAGTGAACTGTTCAACCAACGGTTCGAAGAGGATTATCCGGATCATCCAGACGAAGACTGGCACTACGGCTGGCAAGGGGCCGGCACCATTCCGGAGGAGCGCTCAGAATCGACCAGCGCTCTTGGCCGAACTCTACGAGCGCCGCGCATCGGCTGGTACCGCTGCCCTCAGTCGAGAAAGCGCGTTGGTGTCGTTGAGCGCGTCTCTTCTTTCGACCGCACGTTGTGGTTTGACTTGGCTGAGCCTTGCGAGATAGGCTAGAGTTCTCTTGCCAAGAGTTTTCTTGGCAAGAGAACTCTAGCCGGAGGTTCTCGTGGTTCACCATCAGCTTCCCAACAAGTTTGGGCCCTGGGTTATTGGGGACGAGTTCTTCAACCGAACTGTGGAGCTGAAGAGACTTACGCAGTTGTTGGATGACAACAACAACATCCTTCTCGTTGCGCCTCGACGGATCGGAAAAAACGAGCCTGGTTCGAGAGACGTTTCGGCTTATGGAAGTCCGAGGAAAGGACTACCTCGTCTTTGTCGACGTGCAGGACTTGCAAGACCCCGGAAGATGTCATCGTCGCTCTCGCCATGGTTACTCAGCGCCATGCGAGCTTGGCCAAGCGGGTTGTTGACGCGTTTGCGTCGTTTTGGAAGGGCTTCCGCGACAGCGTCGAGAGCGTCGGCACAGCAGAGCTACTGGAACTGAGATTCAGAGAGGGAATCGTGGACGATTGGCGAGCCAAAGCTAGGAAAATCGTCCGGAACCTGGCGGACGCAGACCAACCACTCGTGATCTGCCTTGATGAACTTCCCGTCATGTTGAATCGGCTGATCACCGGTCCAGGCGATCCGGTTGAGAATCGGCTGTCGGCGGAGATCTTCCTTTCCTGGTTGCGACAGGTCTTCACTGCATTCCCCAAGCAGATACGGTGGATCGTCTGCGGCTCGATCGGCTTGGAACCCATCCTCGCCCGGCACAACTTGAGCTTTACGGTCGGGCATCTCCGCGCATTCCATCTCCTTGCTTGGGACCGATCGACGGCCAACGAGTGTCTCGTACGACTGGCTGCGTCGGAAGGGGCGGAATGGCCCGAAGAGAGCCGAAGTACATTGCTGGACCGGCTGGCGCACTTCGTACCTCACCACGTTCAGATGTATTTCGGCCATGTCATGGACGACTGTCGGATGCGGGGCGTAGCCGTCCCGACCCCTCGAGACGTGGACCGGGTCTACGAGACACACATGCTCAGCACGCGTGGTCATGCCGAATTGGCCGACTACGAGGAACGACTCTTGCGTGTGCTAGACGCTGCGTTGATTGATGTTTCCTTGGCGCTTCTGACCGAAGCGGCGGTAAAGGGGCGGCTCGAACAGGACCCGGCCATGCGCATTGTGGAAGCACATGGCCTAGACGAGCCTGGAAAGGCGCTTCGTGATGTGCTTCGGGTCCTCGAGCACGATGGATACCTCGAGCGGACGAGCCCGGACCGCGGTTGGGTATTCGTGTCGCCCTTGATTCGCGACTGGTGGGAACGCCGGTTCGGAACCGGCTATCAGCCGATCTCACAAGAGGAATAGCCGATGCCGAATCCACGACGCATCAAGCACAACCCACTCTTCATGGGCGACGATCAGCTCGAAGAGGCGTTCGTCGTTCGTTCGGCTGAGCTCGAGATTCTTGCTAGGTTGGTCCGTGCCAACGTCGGAGAGGTCAATCAGCATGCCTTGGTGATTGGTTCGCGGGGCATGGGCAAGACCATGCTCATGCGGCGCCTCGCGCTGCTCACGCGAGCCGACGAGGACCTGTGTGGACGGTGGTATCCGATCGTTGCGCCCGAGGAAATCTACGACGCTGGAACCGAGGGTGAGATTTGGCTTGCGGTTCTCAAACAACTCGCCGACCAGCTTCGGGAAGAGGGCGGTGACTTCGATCGGTGGCATGGACGCTACGAGTCGCTTCTAAAAGAACGCAACGAGGAGCGGCTGCGTGCACGGACGCTCGGTGCCCTGACGGAGTACGCCCATGAGAACGGCTGCCGTCTCTTGGTGCTGATCGAGAATCTCCAGATGTTGCTAGGGGAGCAGTTCGCCAAGGACGCGGACTGGGACCTTCGCAAGACCTTGCTCAACCGATCCGAAATCATGCTGGTACTCACTGCGACGGCTCGCTTCGAGCACATCGAGAGTGCGAGATTTGCCGCGTTTGAGCTGTTCCGTGAGTTGGAACTGCGGCCCCTTGGCTCCGCCGAGTGCCGACGCCTATGGCTCTCCGTTTCCGGACAAGATTTGAACGACCAGCGGATTCGCCCGATGGAGATCCTGACAGGCGGGAATCCGCGCCTCCTGGCGATCCTCGCCTCGTTCGCGCCGGAACGTCCCCTACACGAGTTGATCGATAACTTGGCGGAGTTGATCGACGATCACACGCCGTTTCTCAAGAGCAACATCGATGCGCTACCGCCTCAAGAGCGTCGTGTTTTCGTCAACCTCGCCAAGCTGTGGGAACCGTCCACGGCGCGCCGCGTTGGCGATCGTTGTCGGATCACTTCGAGTACCGCCAGCGCAGTGCTCAAGAGCCTGGTCCACCGTGGAGCGGTGGTCGAGCGCGGCAAGGAGGGTCGTGGCAAGCTTTACCAAGTCGCCGAGCGGATCTACTGCATCTACTATTTGATGCGCCTTTCGGGTTCCGACGCCGACCGCATGCGTGCTTTCGTGCGGTTTATGGTGCCGCTCTATGGCGAGGTTGGATTGGCACAGTCCCTTGCGGAAGCGGCCTGCGCAGCCGAGGTGCCAGAGCCAAGTCGCTACATCGAAGGATATCGAGCACTTCTCGAGTTCGGCTTGCCAGAAGCCGTCAAGCAACGCATCCTCGAGGTCACGCCGGATTCGTTTCTTTCGTTGCCCGAGGTGCGAGCCATTCTTCCGGTACTGAGGCTGGTCCACTCAGCTGAGGCTGAAGTGGACGAAATGCAAGAAGAGGCTACAACTTCTGTAGTGATAGCGCCGGAAGAAGCGATAGATCAGCTAGGGGTGATATTGCAGGAGCTATCAGGCTCGGAAGAACCAGAAAGAGTGGTCTCATTCGTTTCGGACTTCGAGGAACGCCTTGGTGAACCGAAAACCATCTTGGGCCGAGCGAGCTTGACAGTCACAGCTTTCTACAAGGCTATGGCTCTCGTTGAGCTGGGGCGTGCCGACGAGACGGTGGAGGTCTTTGACAAGTTGGAGAGCTTGTTCGTAGATACAGACTCAAAGCCGGATGACATCAGCAAATTGGCGGTAGGCTTTGGGAAGAGCTATGCGTTTTTTGGCGTTGGGCGATATTCAGAAGCTCTCGCCTGCTGCGAGCAGATGATCGTCTCATTTTCTGATCTGGAGAATTCCGCGGCTCACCGACTGCTAGCGATGGCCCATAGCCTCAAGTCCTTGCTCTACGTGCAGCAAGGTTTGGGCGACTTTGACGGTGCAGTCGAATCGGGAGAGAGAGCTATCGAATTGATGCCAGATGAGACAGCGTTCCGGCTACGGCTTGGTAATGTATTTGCTTGCCTGGACCGTTGGGAAGATGCCTTCGCTCAAGCTCGGTTCTTCAACGATGACGAAGCGTTCGTCGAGAAGCATGTGGATGATCTACTGGTGTTGTACGTAGATGCCGCGGCGGACGGACAAGCAGAGCAAGCCTTGGAGGTGTTGACGGGCACCGCTGCCGAGCGCGCCATGGAACCCTTGGTGGTGGCGCTCAAGGAACTGGCCGGCCAGACGTACCGTGCCCCCCAAGAGGTCGGAGAGGTCAAGGACGATCTACTGGCCCGGATCGAGACGCGTCGCCTCGAATTGGCTGAGCGAAGGTCAAAATGAGAACTTCTGGGCCTCCGATCCCGTATCCAAACGAAGGATTCTCTTCATTGGTAGCATCCTACGGGTAGCGTGAAGGGGCCCGCGATCCTAAAACTCGACTCAATTTCGTCCGGCAAGCGCCGGGATGATCACGCCGAGACATTTCTCGGCACCGATCGGTTCCTGATCCAGCGTCGGCTGGGCTCGGGTGCCTTTGGCGTGGTCTACGAAGCCTACGACCGCCAACATGATGGGTTGGTGGCGCTCAAGGTCCTGCGCTACGCCGAGGCCGACGCCCTCTATCGATTCAAGAAGGGCTTCCGGTCTTTGGCCGACATCCGGCATCCCAACCTGGTCACGTTCTACGAGCTCCTGGCCGAAGAAGGGCAATGGTTCTTGACCCTGGAATTGGTCGATGGGGTCGATTTCATCTCACATTTGCGTGCCCGCAGGGGTGACTACGATGCGACTCGTGATGCCGTGGCTCAGCTTGCACGGGGGCTGCGGCTGCTGCATACCCACGGCAAGCTACACCGCGACATCAAGCCCCCCAACGTCCTGATGACCCGCCAAGGCCGCGTAGTCCTGCTCGATTTCGGTATGGTCGCGGAGCTGGGGCCCAGTGGCCAACAGCAGAGCGCGGCCTTGCATGCTGCCGGAACGCCGGCCTACATGTCACCGGAGTTGGCGCAGGACGAGTTGGCAACGCCCGCGAGCGATTGGTACAGCGTCGGTGTCATGCTCTATGAAACGTTGGTAGGGGCGTTGCCTTTCGACGGTTCCCTTCTCGAGATCCTCCAACGCAAGAAGCAGGGCCTCGATCATCGCCTCCGCGATTTGGTTCCGAATGCTCCCAAGGACTTGGCGGGCGTTTGCGAGGCGCTTTTGGCACCCACGCGGGAGCAGCGTCTCGACGGCGATGGCATCCTGCGCCGGTTGGCTGCGGGCAGTACCGTGCTGCCGACGCTGAATGTCGCGACCACGCTGCCACTGCCCGTGCGGCGTACCGAAGCCTTCGTCGGTCGGGGTGAGGCACTGGCGGCGTTGCGTCAGGCCCTCGAGGCAAGTCGACGCCACGCGGTGACAGTCCTGCTTCATGGTGATTCAGGCATGGGCAAGTCGGCCTTGGTGCGTCATTTCCTCGAAGGGATCTCATCGTCGTCGCCTGAATCGGTGGTGTTGGCGGGACGTTGTTTTCGGCAAGAATCCGTGCCCTACAAGGCTGTCGACAGTTTGATCGATGCGCTCAGCCGACACCTCAACGAGCTGTCCGATGTCGAGGTGGAAGCGCTGTTGCCGCCGGCCATAGGCGCCTTGGCGCGGTTGTTTCCAGTTCTGGCACGCGTTCGCGGTATCGCGGCGGCCGAGTCATCGACCGCGGATCAAGCCGCTGTGGCGCCCCAAACACGTCGTCGTCGCGCCTTTTGTGCCTTGCGGGCCTTGTTTGAACAGCTTGCCGATCGGTCGCCCGTGGTGCTTCTGTTGGATGACCTGCACTGGGGCGACATCGACAGCGTTGCCCTGCTCGACGAGTTGCTGCGACCACCGCGTGCCCCCAATATTCTGGTGATCGCCTGCTACCGGAGTGACGAGGCAGCGCAGGCTCCATTTCTACAGCGATTCGCCGAACGGCGAACCGCCTTGGAAGCGAGCGGTGCCGATGTGCGGGAGTTGCCGATCGTGGGCCTCGAGGCCCACGAGGCAGAAGCGCTTGCAGCTTCGATGCTACGAGCGTCGCAAGATGACGGTCGGGTCGCGGCCATGGTTCGCGAAGCTGGGGGGAGCCCTCTGTTCTTGACCGAGTTGGCAAAGCATGCCTTGGGCGACCAGGGTCGGGCTTTGGATGTGAGCCTAAATGACGTAATTGCCGAGCGCGTTGCGCGTCTGCCGGAGTTTGCGCGCCGCCTGCTCGAGGTGGTTGCTGTGGCCGGCCGGCCGGTGGACCTCGACGTGGTGCGCCAGGCTTCCGGGCTCGGTGGGCAGTTGGACGATGCCTTGGCGGCACTGCGCGGAACCCGTTTGGTTCTTCGGCGAGCGGGCGCCGACAGCACGGGTAGTGGCCACGAGGTCGAGCCGTTTCATGACCGGGTGCGCGAAACCGTGGTCGCCGGACTCGACGCGGACCTGCTCCGCCGTTGGCATCAAGCGCTGGCCGTGGCCCTGGAGTCGTCGGGTCGTGCCGCCCCCGAGACCCTAGCGGCGCATTTCCGCATGACCGAAGATCGTGAACGTGCCGGTGGTTATGCCGCTTCGGCTGCGGCGCAAGCCGAGAAGGCGTTTGCCTTCGAGCGGGCTGCCCGGCTATACCGCCAGGCGTTGGACCTTCTCCCGCCAGAGAGTGGTGAGCGGTTTGGGCTGGTGGTCAAGCTGGCGGCGGCCTTGGCGAATGCAGGCCATAGTCGAGAGTCGGCCGAAGCTTACTTGCAGGCGGTCGGGGATGCTGGCTTCTTGGATCCCCTAGAGCTGCAGCGCAACGCCGCGGAGAAGCTACTGATCAGTGGCCACATCGATCGTGGACTCTCGGTCCTACGGCATGTGCTGCGAAGCATCGGCATGAGCTTGGGGGACGCACCTTCTCGTCTGCTGCTCGAGCTTTGGTGGCGGCGGTTGCGTTTGCGACTTCGAGGGTTTCGGTTCGAGCCGCAACCGGCGGCGGCCTGCGACGAAAAGCTGCTGCGCCGGATCGATATCTGTTGGTCCGTCGAAACGGGTCTTTGTTTGGTGGACATTCTGCGGGCATCGGTCTTTCACGTTCGTCACTTGGAGTTGGCACTGCGCGCGGGTGAGCCTCAGAGGGTGGCACGCGGCCTGGCCATGGAAGTATTCTTTGCCGCGCTCGAGGGAGGCGACCGTCGCCGCAGCTTGGACCGTGCCGCCGAGCTCGCGGACCGCAGTGAAGGGACCTACGCGGTCGGGCTTTCGGCGATGGCCGCGGGCATGTTGGCCTGCTCGCGCGGCGCTTGGGCTGAAGCGGGGAGTCGCCTCGACGCCGCCGCGCGAGATTTGCATGAAGTAGGCGCCGGCATCGCCTGGGAGTTGGACACGGTCGAACACTTTCGTTCGCTCTCCCGGCTCCAGCGTGGTGCCTGGGGGACGCTATTTGCCGAGCTGCCTGACCTTCTCAAACATACTCGCGAACGCGGGGATCGGTATCTAGAAGTCCATTTGCGCATTTGGGTTTCGTTCTGGCGCGACCTGGCCGCTGACCAACCCGCGGTCGCGGTCGCGGGCGCGGATCGCGCGATCGGGCAGTGGTCGTACGAGGGCTTTCACTTCCAGCATTTCGGCCACTTGATGGCGACGGTGCAAGCGGCGCTCTATCGCGGTGCCGGCAGCGAAGCAGCCACCCTCTTGAACGAGCGCTGGCGTTCCTTGACGTGCTCGATGGTGCAGCGTTTCCCGATGATTTTCGTGCAAACACTCGACCTACGGGCGCGCTGCTCGGTGGCCGCTGCGGCGGCGGCCCCAGGTGGCTCTCGGCAACGGTCGCGCCGGTTGCGGATGGCGCGTCGCGACATTAAGCGCCTCGGGCGCGACGGCGAGCCTTGGCCTCGTGGGTTGGCAGCCATGGCTGCCGCCGGCGTAGCCTCGGTACGGGGCCAGCATCGATCGGCAGTGGACTGGCTGTGGGCAGCGGAAAAGGCCTTTCGTGCCTGCGATATGCGACTCCACGCTGCGGTTGCGCGCCGTCGCAGAGGAACGCTCTTGGCCGACGAGGCGGGCAACGTTTTGGTGGCAGAGGCCGACACGCGGATCAAGAGCGAAGGCGTACGGCGTCCCGAACGGTTGGCGAGGGTCCTGGCTCCTGGCCGCTGGTCTGACGACGACGATCCGAACCAGTAGCCCGATTGGCGGATGTTCTGGCCCGGTGTCGGTGGGGTAGAATCGCGTTTCGCGAAGATCGATGTCGCTGGGCCAGCAGAACCTCCCTTGTTGAGGGTGCTGTCTGTCGGGCCGGCAAAACAGGGCCCGAAATTCGACCTGTGGCGCGTCAGTGGCGTGGGTCGTCAAGCATGATGGTTCATTCATGGGAGCCTTCTACAACAGCATCTGCCTTGCAGGCCCTCGGCGGGACGACGTGGCTTCGACGCTCGAACGCTGGCTGGTTGCACGCGGGTTCGAACGTTCCAGTGAGCGTGTTCTGTTCGATCTCGACGCGGACCAAGAGCGGAGCGCGTTTCTGCTCAGTCATCGACAGTGGACGGTGCTTCTTTATAGCGAGTTCGAGGAGGAGCGGCGGTTGATCCACGAACTGCGTGCCATTCCGGCTCCGTTGCTCTATCTTTGGGTCTTCGACAGCTCGAGCTGGGGCTATGACTTGTTCGAGGATGGTTTGTTCCTGGGTTCGTATAGCTCGGATCCCAAGGATCATGAGAGCTTTGACGATATTCCGGTGGGCAGTCCGCGGCGGCCATGGGCCAGTCCCGTGACGCTGGCAAACGCATTGAGGGTTCCGGAAAGGGTAGACGCGCTGGCCGCTGTACATTCACAGAACGCGGTCTTCAAGGAAGACGTTTGCCGCGCCTTGTGCGTGGAGTTGGGGGTCGAGGCGGCCATGTTCACCTACGACGATCTCGACCGCGAAGACCGGTCGGTGCCCGATGGATGGACGGTCGAGCAGGTCCTGTTCGTGCGCAGCGACAGCCCGCCGGTGGCCACCGTCGACTTGCATGCACAGCGGGTGACCCACCGCAGTCCTACAGCGGGGGTGCTCGAGACCGGGACCATTGAACTCTCGACCGAGGTACTGACCGAGATCAGGCGCACCCGGCGCCGCCAGAAGCTCACCATGGCGATGCTGCGGCCTTTGGGTTGGCTGGTGCGTAGTTGGCGCACCGTGGTCGTAGGGTTCAACAGTCTCGGGCGCGACTACCGGGCCCGACGTCAGCTAGCGGCACTTCGAGCGTCAATCGATCGGCCTCCGACCTACCAGGTATCGGGAGATGATCTACTCAACGAACGGCATGGCTGTCGCATCAGGCTGCCGCCAGGGGTGCTTCCTGCGGCCGCGTCGAGCAAGCCTGCTTCTGTATTTGCCTTTCTGGCTGGCGGCGTCCATGTGACGTGCACCGCGCGCCCGCGATCAACCCTGCGTGAAATTTTGAGGCGCCCAGATGGCTCGGACGTGGCCGAAGATGGCAAGTACCACGTAGGCTCCCTACAAGCTCGCCACTTGCTGTTTCGCCTGCCCGCAGGTTTCCGCGCCGACACCCGCGGGCGCTCGTTCTTGGGGTTGCACGTGGTCCAAGCGCCGCAGGCGTTCTATGTCTTTCTCTACCGGTACACGAAGACGCCGTCGCCAGCGGTCGAAAATGCGATCGAGCGCGTTGTGATGAGCTTTCGTTTCGCGTAGAGACGTCTGCCGATGGTGCATCGAGGGTCGATTCCGCCGTCTGGGTCCCTACCGTTTGCGAAATGCGTCGAGCTGAACGACCTCGGCGTCGGTGCGCTCCTCGGGCTCGGGCGCGGGGTGCTCCTCGGTCACCGGTGCCAGCTCGTCTGCCGTGGCTTGCTCTTCGAGCGAATGGAAGCTCAGCCCGAAAGGAACGGAAGGGTCCACGAACGCCTCGATGGCGGTGAACGGGACCACCAAGGTGGTTGGTGTGCCGCCAAACCGGAGATCGACCGAAAAGGAGTCGTCGGCGACAACGAGGTTCCAGAACTGGTGCTGCAACACAATTCGGACCTGATCCGGAAACTGCTCGCGCAGCCAAGATGGGATCTCGACACCGTCTTCGTTGGTTCGAAAGTCCAAGAGAAACTGCTGGTCCCCCACGACGCCGAATTCGGCTACGTGTGCGAGAGCTTGGCGCACGACTCCCCGCAGTGCCGTGTCGACGAGTTGATTGAGATTTAGCTGTGGTTCGTTCATGTCGCGGATGCTCCCGGTAGCGCGGGAAGGGCAGTTACCCTATCATCGGACCTGTGTGGCCCATCCTTCGCGGCACGGCGGACTTCGGTCCAACGGGCTGGTATTGCAGACTTCGAGTGCCCATCCCCAGTTTCATTCAGGAGCCTAGACGATGTTGAATTCGGCCCCTTCTCGGTATACCGGCATCCGCGGCCGCGTGGCCACAAGCCTTCTGGTTCTGGTACTGGCATCCCTTTCGGTGTCGCTGTCGTCGACTGCCGCCCAGGCGGAGACGGATGCCCGTGCAGCCGCCCTCGCCGAGACCCTACTGGATGCCTTGGGCGGTCGTCAGGCGTTGGCCGCTACCCACTACGTCCGGTTCAACTTCTTTGGTTTTGGGACCCATCATTGGGATCGCTATTCCGGTGCCCATCGGCTCGAAGGGCAAACCCGCGATGGCCAAAGCTACGTCGTGTTGCATAACATCAACACCCGCGAAGGGCATGCCTGGCTCGATGGCGAGGGGCTCGAAGGCGATGCTGCGGCCGAGTGGTTGGAACGCGCCTATGGGGCCTGGATCAACGACACCTACTGGCTCATGATGCCCTACAAACTGCTCGACCCGGGCGTTAATTTGGTCTACGACGGCGAAGAGTCCGTCGATGGCGTTGCCTACGACAAGGTCAAGCTCACCTTTGGTGACGTGGGTCTGACCCCGGGCGACACGTATTGGGCCTACTTGAACCGAAAGACCGGCTTGATGGACCAGTGGGCGTACCACCTACAGGATTGGGAGGCTGAGCGTGCCCCCACGGTTTGGACGTGGAGTGAGTGGCAGTCGTACGGCGGCATCATGCTGTCCTCGAAGCGCCACAACGCTGCCGACGATCGTACTGCCGAGTTGAAGGACATCGCGGTGTTCGAAGACCTGCCCGCGACGGTCTTCACGTCTCCCGCGCCCGTAACACGGTAGGCCAATCCATCGAATTCAGGCAGGTGATCGACAGGCCTCGACGCACCCAGGTTTGGGCAGCTGCTGGCAACCCTTCAGGTCAACTTGCGTAAGATAGAATGAAATCGTTTCAGGAGGTCCTCATGACAATGGCAAAGAATGTGCGCTTCGGCGTCGTGGTGCTGGCCTTGCTCAGCACCTTGGGGCTGGGCGGCACGCTTACCGCCGAGCCCGATGGCCACGATTGGCCCCAGTTCCGTGGCGTCCATCGCGACGGAACGTCCCCCGAAACCGGTCTACTCGGCGAATGGCCGGACGGTGGCCCGAAGGAGGTCTGGCGCCAGCCCATCGGCGAAGGCTTTTCCGCGATCTCGGTGGTCGGCGATCGTCTCTACACGATGTACGCCGCGGAGTCCGAGACCGGGGCGCGGGAGTATGCCGCCGCGTTTGATGCCGCCACGGGCAAAGAGCTGTGGCGAGTCGACGTCGGTGAGAAGCACGATACGGAATTCGGCAATGGTCCACGGTCGACGCCCACGATCGATGGCGACACCGCCTACGTCCTCAGCGCGAAGGGTGGGTTTTTCGCACTTGGCACGGCCGACGGCGCCGTCAAGTACAGCTTCGAGCTTACGGAGCGATTCGGCAGTGAGGTGCCCCATTGGGGATTCTCCACCTCCGCGCTGATCGACGGCAAGAAGTTGATTCTCGAGACGGGCGGCAAGGACGGCAAGACGTACGCGGCCCTCGACAAGACCACCGGCGAGACCATTTGGACGCTTGGTGACGAGGGCCCGGGCTACAACTCACCCCTGGCGTCTGAGAACGAGGCTGGTGAGCGTCGGTATCTCTACGTGTCAGGCGACAAGTTGCGGTGCATCGACGCCGACGGCAAGGTGGTCTGGGATCATCCGTGGCCACAAGGCGAAACCCATGCCATGCCGATCGTCGTGTCGCCCGGCAAGATCTACGCATCGGGCGCCCAGGGTGTGGGCGCGCAGCTGGTCGAGGTGCAAGCCGACGAAAGTGGGGTCGCGGAGCTCTGGAGGTCGAATGGGATGAAGAATCACTTCAGCTCGGCCCTGCTTCACGGTGAGCACGTCTACGGATTCGACAATGCGACACTGAAGGCCATCGCAGTCTCCGACGCTTCGATGGCGTGGGGCAAGCGCGGCCTCGGTAAAGGCTCATTGATTCTCGCGGATGGCCATTTGATCGTGCTGTCCGATCGCGGCAAACTTCTTTTGGTCGCGGCCAGCCCCGAGGGCTACCAAGAGATGGGTTCCGTTCAGGCGCTCCAGGGTCGCAGCTGGACGGCTCCTGTGATTGCCAACGGCAGGCTCTACCTGCGCAACCACACCGAGATGGTCGTCTACGACCTCGCGGGTTGAGGCTGGAGATCACCATGAGGATGATTCAACGCATCGCAACGGTAGGGCTGATTCTTGCGCTGGCGCCAGGCCTTTTGCTGGCGGCACCAACCGCCGAAGAAGTCGCCGCCAAGAATGTCGAGGCCCGAGGTGGTAAGGCCGCGTGGGACGCTGTCGAGACCCTGCGTCTAACCGGTAGCTTTCAGGCCTTTAGCAAGACCAAGCCGTTCACCTTGCATCGCAAGGGTCGCAAGTACCACATGGATCATCACTTGGGTGACAAGCCGGTGGTCATGGGATTCGATGGCGAGAACGCCTGGTGGGACAACGCTTGGATGCAGCCGGGGCCGCAAGGCATTTCCGGTGTTGATCGGACCGTTTTCGAACGCGAGCTCGATACCCCCAACCCGTTCTTTGACCACGTCGAGCGTGGCCACAAGCTCAAGTTAGTAGGTGAGGCCGAGGTGGAAGGCCAAATGTTGATCCAGGTCGACATTACGCGGTCCGATGAATCCAAGGAAACGTGGTACCTCGATCCGGATACCCATCTGGAGGTCTTCCGTGACTCACCGGGGTCGGATTTTGGGCGGCCCATGACCCAACGGACCTTCTTCGACGATTTTCGTGAAGTCGATGGGGTGATGATTCCGCACTACACCGAAACGCAGTGGTATACCCGCTATCGGGTGATGGAAGTTGCCGAGGTGGCGATCAATGCGCCTGTTGGGGATCGGCTGTTCGGAAAACCGGTGCCGCCGGGCATGGAGAATTTCGTGCACCTCGGTGGTATCTGGGCGGTCGAAATGCAACAGCGGCAACAGCCGCAGGCGCCGTGGGATTCGAGCGAGCGGACGTCCACCATCGAGCTCAAGCTGGGCGATACACTTCTCGAGGAGCGCTTCACGACGGCCACCGGTACCGAAGTGATCCGAACGCTGAGCTTCGACCGATTCCGCAAGCGGTATCGTCTCACCAACATCGATGCCCGAACGGGCCTGATGGACGTTCAAGAAGGAACGGCCGATGAGCAGGGCAAGCTGGTGGTCAGCAACGTCGAGACCGGAACCCCTTTCGAGGGATTCGGCATGGTCTTTCATCAGCGCTCGAGCTTCTGGGGCGAATCACCAGACGCCTTCCAGATGGAGGCCGAGACCTCAATCGATGGCGGTGAGTCCTGGTTCGTCAGCGCCAAGGCCACGTACACGCGGCAGACCGAGTAGCCGGCTTCACTGGTTGTTAGGAAAAGGGCTGCCCACCGGCAGCCCTTTTTTGTAGCCTACTCTTGCCAGAAGAAAGGAGCCCGTTCACGGGCTTCGTTGCCGAGTTGGTTCATGGTCCAAGCATCGTAGAGGCGCCCGCCGACCATGGTGTAAACCGCCGACTCCGAGTTCCGGATATTGTCGAGCGGGTTGTTTTCGAGCACCACCAGATCGGCCAGCTTGCCGGGTTCGATCGATCCGATGTGTTGGTCCAGACCAATGTAGAAGGCACCATCGATGGTGGCGGCGCGCAAGGCCTCGTGCGGCGTCATGCCGCCTTGTTCGAGCATCCAGATTTCCCAGTGGGCGCCCAGTCCTTCACGCTGACCGTGGGCGCCGATGTTGATCTTGACGCCGGCATCACGCAATTGCTTGCAGCCCTCGGCGATCCGAATGTGGTTGTATTCGCCTTCGGGTGCCTTGAATGGCCGCCGGGCCACCGGGTCGACAAACTCGCGGGGCACGAAGCGCAGCAACCGGTCGTTGTCCCACACATCCGTGTTGGCGTACCAGTAGTTCTCACCCCAAATGCCGCCGTAGCCAACCACCAAGGTTGGGGTGTAGCCGGTTTTGCTTTGCGACCACAGTTGGGTCACGTCGTCGTACATGGTCTCGAGCGGGATAGCGTGCTCGATGCCCGTGTGACCGTCGACGACCATGGTCATGTTGTGCATGAACAGCGATCCGCCCTCGGGCACCACCATCATCTCGAGCTCGCGGGCCGCGGTGATCACCTGTTGACGCTGATCCCTGCGCGGTTGGTTGTAGCTCTTGACGCTGATTGCGCCCACCGCTTTCATTCGGCGAAGGTGAAAACGTGCGTCGTCGAGGGAGTCGATCTCGGCCTTGAAGTCGCCGCTCGCGCCATACAGGATGGTACCGGTCGAGAACAGCCGTGGTGCCACGATTTCTCCAGCGCGCGCCATCTCGGCGGCGGCGAAGAACGTGCTGGTGTCGGTCGAAGGGTCATGGATGGTGGTGACACCAAACGCCAGCGCCGCGTAGTTGAACCAGCTCTGTTGCGGCACAATTTCCGACGTGCCTTGGGCGCCATGCCAATGGACGTCGATCAGACCCGGGATCACGGTCTTGCCGGTGATGTCCACCTGGTGGGCGCCAGCCGGGATGGTGGTCGACGCACGGGGGCCGACGGCGGCAATGCGGTCACCGTCGATCACCACGACGCCATCTTCGATCACCTCTTCGCCCTTCATGGTGACGATCCGGCCGCCCACGAGGGCGACCGTACCTTGCGGGCGGTCGGTGGCGACGGTCATGCCGATATCGACACCTTCGGTTTCCGGTTCCGGAAGCGTCTCTGGGGCACCGTCGAGAAAGGCGAAGGAGTCACGCAGCGCACGGGTGTAGAGGGTGCTTCCCAGGGCCCAGTGCAGCGTCTGGCTGTCACCCGACCAATGCAGGTATTCGCCTGCGTCCGCCGAGACTTTGGCCGTGGGAATGCTGCTGGTTCCGGGCCCGATTGCGACTGGCTTGGCGGCTGCAATGAATGGTGAGATGTAGGCGTGGAACCGCTCCGTGAACGCCAGCCATTGGCCGTCGGGTGAGACTTTCATTTCCTTGGCCGCGGTGCTGGTCACATGCTTTCGCTCCGCGCGTTCGGCCGGTGTACCGGCCAAGCCGAGGCTGCTCAGTGCACGGCCATCCTCGGGCTCGGCGGTGGTGAAATAGACACGATCGTCGCTCGCGCCAAAGTGCGGTGAACGGCCGCTCGGACTGATGCGTTCCGGCGATGCACCCGCCGAGGTTGCCACGCGGTAGAGACCGGTATCGCGTCCATAGCGATCCTTGGTCAGGAATCCACCCGCGGTCTTGCGGTAAACCACATGTGCGCCATTGGGCGAGATTGTGGGCTCGACGTAGTGCCCAGGCTGGTCGGTCAAGGTCCGACCTTCACCACCGGCGGTCGGCATCAGTCGCACCGAGCCGAGGTCCACGTCGTCCCACGTGACGTAGGCAATCGATTGGCCATCTCGCGAGAACGTGGGGTACAGCTCGAAGTGCTCGTCTTGGTGGGTCAGGCGTTGTGGCGTGCCGTTTGGGAGGTCCCGAATCCACAGCTTTCCAAGTGCTTGGAACAGCACGTGGTCACCGTTCGGTGAAACCTGGACCCAACGAAGCATCTTGGTGTCGAATTGGTCGGGCGCCGGGTCGTGTGCGAAGCGCAGCGCCTCTTGGAGGTGATGTGTTTGACGCACGCGGAACGGAATCGCGGAGACGGCCTTGGTTTCGACATCGATCCGGTGGAGGCCGCCCTTGGCCCAAAAAACGATGGACTGACCATCCGGGGTCCATGCGAAGTTGGCGTAAACGCCGTGGACTGCCCAAGTCTCTTGATGGTCGCGGTCGAGGCCGTCGTAAAGCGGTCGGTTCTCACCGGTAGTCAGATCGTGAACGAAGAGCATCGATTGGTAGCGCACCCGGCGCACGAAGGCGAGGAGCTTGCCGTCGGGCGACGGTGTGGGCCGCGCCGCGCCGCCCGGTCCACCAATCAGGGTTTCGATGTCACCGGTCTCGCGGTCGAGTCGCTCGATGGTGTAGATCTCGCCGTTGGGATCCTTGTTGTATTCGAAGACCGGACCCCGCGTGCTGTCTTGACTGAAGTAGACATAGCGACCGTCGGGCGAGAAGACCGGTTCGCCCACATCTTTTTGATCGTTGGGTTTCTCCGTAAGCTGGAGCCCGCCTCCACCGCTTCGGTGGTAGAGCCAGATCTCTCCCGCACCGAGCGACCGGCGACCGGTGAAGTGCTTGCGCGCCACGAGATACGCCCCGTCCGGCGACCAGGCGGCGTTGTTGAGCAGGCGGAAGGACTCGTCGGTCACGGCCGTTCGGTTGCCGCCGTCGCGGTCCATGAGCCAGATGTTGTCGCCGCCTCCCGCATCGCTGGTAAAGGCGATGTGCTCGCCCGACGGGCTGTACCGCGGCTGCATGTCCCACGCGACACCACTCGAAAGCGCTTCCGCGTCGCCGCCCTCGATCGGTAGACGGTAGAGATCGCCGAGCAGGTCAAACACGATTTCCTGGCCGTCTGGACTGACGTCCAGGCTCATCCAGGTTCCTTCGGTCGTATCGACCTTGGCTTCGTAGGTCTCGGCGGGTGGGGCGTTGACGTCCCAATCGGATTCAGCGTCGCTATCGGCGTCGCTGTCGCTGTCGGCGTCCTCATCACCGCCGTCATTCGCGGCACGCGGGTACCAACCGTGGTCGTGGGTTCGATGCTCGAGAGGCCAGGGTGCGGCCCCCGCGACGGAGGTACCGAGGAGCAGGAGGCAAACAGAGAGCCAGGACGAACGGGACAGGCGCATCGGCGCATTCTCCGAGGTCGGTAAGATCGGTAGGTGCCACCGGAT
The DNA here is from genome assembly GCA_965250305.1 of Candidatus Multivoradales bacterium. Classification (GTDB taxonomy): domain Bacteria; phylum Acidobacteriota; class Thermoanaerobaculia; order Multivoradales; family J023; genus J023. The sequence goes on from CBDFNS010000023.1 coordinate 427,117, forward strand.
GGTGACCAGGAGCGGGTAGTATCGTTACTTTACCGCATGCACTTCGCGTTGGTAGGCAACTCGGAATGTGGTTTCGCCGTACCATGGAGGTCATGACACCCCTTGTGAATCAGATCACCAGGCTTTGGCCGTGAAGCTCCGCGCCAAGCTGATTATCGCCTTCGTCCTCCTGTCGGTGGTGCCCCTTACCGGCATCGTACTGTTCTCGTACTGGACGTCGCGGCGTGCCATGGAAGCCTCGCTCGAAGCCGAGGCCGATGCGTTGACACGGGACATGGAGCGCCGGATGGGCGGGGTGCGTCGCGACCTCGAAATGGGTGTCCGTCGGGTGGGTCCCCGTCTCGTTCGAAATCTGGTGCGCGCCCGTGAATCCGGCACAACGATGAGTCCGGAGGACCTCGAGCGCTTGGTCGGCGATCTGGGTGCGAACGCGGATCTGATCGACACCTTCACGATCGTGCCCCATCCACCGGCGGCGCCACGTCCGCCGAAGCCTGGCGAAGCGGTTGCGGCACCGGAATCGCCTCCCCATGCTCCGCCCAACGCGGGTTGGATTGTCGATGTCGCGGAGGTGATCGCGCAGGCACGGAAGCAGGCGGACACCGATGCGCCGCCCGCGGCCACGATGGGTATGGAGGTGGGATTTACGATTTTCCGGGAGGTTATGGCGGGTGGCCTGGCGGAGATCATCGAAGAAATCGAGGTCTCCGGTATCGATTCGCCGGCCGAGGTCGAGGATGCGAGCCAAAAACGTCTCGTCGCCCGGCGGTTGGCACGCGAGAAGCGTTTTGAGTCGCTGGTTCGTCGGATCGGAGAGGGGATCGCGGGGCAAACGCTCGCCGAAGACGCGATGCCAAACGTCAGCGCACCGGATCGCGAGCTGTCTTTGCTGGGGATGGAGCTGGATACAACCGTTCGTGACGGCGACGTCCTGTTGGGCCAGGTGAAACCGAAGATCCGCCGTCAAGCCGTGGTACACCACGTGCTCGCCCGCACCGATCGCGGTCGCGGCGAGGTTCCCTTCGCTCTCGATGCGGCCGGAACGCTGTTTGTTGCCGAGGAGGCGGATCGCGCGCGACTTTCTGGTCTGGCACTCGGCTTCACGACCGAGACCCCGCCTGAGGTGGCTGCGTCCGAGGTTGCTGACACCGAGCCGGAACTGGCGAATACCGATGTCGGGCGCTCGGGTGGTGAGAGCTATAGTCGCCGGCTGGGGGACTGGTTGGTGGTGCAGTCAAACGATCCGGGTTCGGGCCTTAGCTTCGGCATTGCCCGGCCCTTGGGCGATTCGTTGGACGGGGTGCGGCAAGCGGCGCTCGAGAACTTCCTAGCCGGCTTGGGACTGATCGCGGTGGCGTTGCTCGGGATATTACCGCTCTCGAGGCGCATGACTCGGAATCTAGAGCTTGTCACCGCCGGCGCCGAGCGGGTGGCCGCGGGCGACCTCGAAACGGCCGTACCCATCCAATCCAGCGATGAAATCGGACAGCTTGCCGGGACCTTCAATCGCATGGCGCACGATCTTCGTAGCAATCAGGAGCGCCTGGTGGCGCAGGGGCTCGACCAGCGCTTGTTGGAGGTCGAGCTCACCCGCAAGAACGACGAGCTGGAAGAGGCCCGACGTTTTCAGCTCGCGATGTTGCCCAGCACCTTGCCGGAACACCCGTCGTTCGAGGTCGCGGTCGCGATGCTGACAGCCACCGAAGTTGGCGGTGACTACTATGACTTCCGCGTGGAAGGCGAGACCCTGGTTGTTGCGGTGGGCGACGCCACGGGTCACGGTTCCACGGCGGGGCGGATGGTTACCGTGGTCAAGACTTTGCTGGTCGCCCACGAAACGCTCGACGACCCCGCGTCCTTTCTCGCGGGCGCCAACACTTCCGTGCGTCGGATGGGTCTGGGACGCATGGCCATGGCGCTGGGCTTGGCGCGTTTCACGGAGGACCGCTTAACGTTGGCCGCGGCTGGGATGCCGCCGGCACTGATCTACCGTAAAGCCAAGAGTGATGTGGAGGAACTCATCACACAAGGTATGCCTTTGGGTGGTCTCGATTTCGACTACGTTGGGAAGACGGCCACGTTGGAACCTGGCGATGTCGTGTTGCTGTCGAGTGACGGCTATCCCGAGCTGCCCGATCAAGCCGGCGAGCCGCTTGGCTATGAAGTGGTGTGTGCCCACTTTGGGAAGGTTGCGGGCGAGTCGACCGCCCAAGAGATTGTGGACGCGTTGGTGGCTGACGTAACGCGGCGCACGGGAGGTGCGGCACCCGCTGATGACGTCACTTTTGTTGTGGTGAAGGTTCGTTGACGAGAAGACGCCCATGGCCAAGATCGTTCTCTTCTGTGTAGCGCTGGTGGCGCTTGCCATGGCCGCGACGGCAGGTAGGATCGCCTAGGTCATTGTCGGCGATCGCGCGGACACGACATTTGGCTTGATCGCGGCTGTCGTCCTTGGTCTGGTGGCAATCACTTGCTTGATCATCGGATTGACGTTAGTTTGAACTGATGCCGTATGGGGACCGAATGGCACTGAGCCGTGGATGGAGGAAAAGATGACCCGGCATTGCGCAGCAGCCTACTACCTGGCTTTACAAGGGGCGCTTGGTCTGGCTTGGTGGGTTGTCGTTTCGACGTTGCCGACCGTGCGGACGCGGTTCATTCCGGCCACCTGGCCCGAAGATGTGATCCTCGCGTTCGGCGTCGCTGATTTCGTCATTTTCGCGTTCGGCTCCTTGCTTGCCGCTCGCCTGGTGGGTCGCCGCTCGCCACTGCGTACGCCCGTGCTCTGGATGACGGCGGGCGGCGTACTGTATTCCGCTCTTTGGGCTGTGGGGATGGGGCTTCGTATCAGCGGAGGCTGGCTGCCAGCGATCTTGATGGTACCAGCCGCCATCCTGACCTTAGGCATCGCCTGGCGCTACGCTTAGCAAGACTTTGCCTCGGTCCGTGAGCCGTTCGTCTCACCATCGTTATTGTGATGGTCGGTTAGACCGTAAGGCCTTGTAGAGCAACCGGCCATCGGTATTCGCAAGTTCAGTCTCGATGGGCCCCGCTGGCGCACCCGCTAGTCGAGGGCGGCCGCGCAGTGGCCAGGGAGCAGACTCCCGAGACGCTCCACAGTCATGGATACGGACCGATCGTGGATCAGGACGAGCAGGATCGCCCTCGTCCGTTGCTGATTCGAGTTAATTCGACTAGAGTCAAATCATGAAGACGGGTCACGGTGCGATCAGTGTCGAAGCAAGACGGTTCGCCGCGCAGTTCGCGGCGCTCGGCCATGCCAACCGGGTCGAGATTCTTCGGCACTTGTTGACTGCGCATCCCCAGGGTTTGGTGGTGGGGGAGATTCAGCAGACCCTCGGTATTCCAGGTTCCACCCTCTCCCACCACCTCGAAGCACTGCGGCAGGAGGGACTCGTGACGCAGGTACGGGAGGGCAGGTTTCTCCGCTACCGGGCAGGAACAGACGCGTTGCAAGCGCTGCTTGGATTTCTTTACGCTGAGTGCTGTGCTGGCGGGGCCGTGGCCTCGACCAGTGGCCCTTTGATCACCCGCGGCACCTCTTCGCCGCATAAAGTGCCTCCGTCTTCGCTTTCTGACGTTGTTCAGCCTGTTATCGAGCCGTCGCCCGTCGGTGATCAGGTGCGGACTCGCGCTACGAGCGACGACGCTTGGAAGAATTGGTAGCAAATCGCCTAGGCTCGGAATTTTTGCACTATTAATTCGATTGTACCGGAAATAACGAAACAAGGAGGTCTCATGACCACGACTCCACACAAGATTCACATCGCCCTCAACACATCAAGGCTCGACGAATCGATCGCGTTTTACCGCGCTTTTCTCGGGGTGGATCCCATCAAGCGGAAACCCGGCTACGCCAAGTTCGACGTCGCCAATCCAGCCTTGAACCTGACGCTCAACGAGGCTCCCGATGACGGCCGAGGCACGCTCAACCACTTGGGCATTCAGGTCGACTCGACAGCGGCGGTCGACGCTGCCAAAGAACGGCTGGAGGATACAGGTCTGGTAACGCTCGGCGAGCGCGATACCGACTGTTGTTACGCACTTCAGGACAAGATCTGGGTTACCGATCCGAACCAGGACCGGTGGGAAGTCTTCGTGGTCAAGGAAGGAGACACCCGTCCCGATCTCGAAGTTCCGTCGGATCAATCAGCCTCGGCGTCCGAGCCGTGCTGCGCGCCCGGTTGCTGCTCGTAGTGGTGCTTTTGGGGCTCGGGTACGCCAAGGCGGTGGCCTTTGGTGTCCCGCTTCGGCAGCGGGGTGCCAGCCTCTTCGAGGCGATTGCCGCTGATCTGCTGTTCCAACGAGACGCGCCAACAGCCCACGACACGCTGGACGTCGCGGTCGCGGCTGGACTCGATCAGGATGTGTTCGCGACCTGCATCGAATCACCTGCGGCGCGCGCCAAAGTGGATTCCGATCGCGCCGATGGCCAGCGATTTGGTGTCGAAGGCACACCGACACTGTTTATCAATGGGCGCAAGATCGCCGGCAGCGTGTCGACCGACGTGCTCGCGCAGGTCATCCGTCAGATTCGCGAAACGTCGTAGGCCGCTACGAAAGTAGCGCACCGCGCGGTGAGGCCGATCGGGTCCAATCGATCGGTCTTTTCGTAGACCATTGGGCCTCGGGTGAATGGTGATGATGTTCATCATGTTCATTGAAGGACTCGATTTGAGGCTTTTTTGGAGATTCTCGAAGGACTTTGAACCTTATTGGCCCTGATGCTCTTGGGTGCCAGGCGTCCTTGAAGGGCGCCGTGATCAGCCGCCTCGAGCGGTTCATGCTATGGCCCCTGGCGGACCGGGTGTCGAAGGAGGGCTAGCCATCGAGAGAACCAGTTGTGGACTCCGTGAAGAACTCACTAGAAGAACAACAAGACAACAAGGAGTTGAAGATGAGCAAGTTATCAATGAGTCTGATTTTGATCGTGGCCTTGGGCGTGGTGGGTACGTCGGTGCTCCTGCTGCCAGGCAACGTCCAGGCGATCCCTGGTGGCGGGCCGTGTTTCTGCGGTCCGACGATTACGAAGGCTGTCACGGGTGTTTCTACCGTTGATTGCGCATGGGCGCTCATGGATGCTTCCCACAAGGCAAATGCATGTGGCACCAACGGCTACTGCGAGTACACGGTCTTGTACGACGAAGGTGGTTGCACCCCCGACGGGCCGAGTCTCTGGGAGTACGACCTCACGGTTCGTCAGAGCTGTGAGCACTGCAAGTAGATAGCGTCATGATGTGGGCTGCGGAGCGGATCGCTTGGCGGTTCGCTCCGTGGCTCTCTAACGCAGGCGGCTGTAGAGCCAAACACCTGGAGTATCCATGAAAAGTGCTCAGACTTTCCAAGCGATCTTGTCGGTGGCCATCACTGTCGCCGTTGGGGCGCAGGCGATCGCGATTCACGCGCTACAGCGCGATGTCATCACCTTCGTACGGACGATCGATCTTCTCGGCTCGGACCAACCCTTGGTTGAAATGGCCGCAGGACCGATTCAAGAGGGTGATGGCCCGGTCCTGGGTGCCGCGGACGCGCCCGTAACCATTGTTGCCTATTCGGACTACGATTGCCCGGCCTGTCAGAAGATGATGCCTGACCTCCATGACATGGTGGTTGCCGCCGACAGTGAGCTGCGGCTGGAGTATCGACACTTCCCGATTCGCGGACGCGGTGCCGGCCTGCGTCGAGCAATGTTCGCCGAGTGTGCGTTTCGCCAGCATGCGTTTTGGCCTATGCACCAGCGTTTGCTCGATCAGGATGACATCACCCTCGAAGCTGCGACGGCGTTGGCCGGGGAACTCGGCCTGGACACGATTGCGTTCGACACGTGTGTGGCGTCTCCCGAGGCGCGGGCGCGGGTTGACTCCGACAAGGCCGCGGGAACGGCCTTCGGCGTCGAAGGCACGCCAACACTGTTCATCAATGGTCGCAAAGTTGCGGGTAGCATTTCACCTGACGTGCTTGCATTGATCATCCGCCAGATCCGCGCGGCAACCTGAGGCTTTTACCCACGTACCCACTGACCTGAAACTCACTCGGAGCACACCAGCTCGGCGGTTCTGGTTGGTCGCCTACCGAGCCTGGCATTGAAATACCAGGCTACGTACAGTCACGCCTCCGGCGTGAACTTCGGCGCCTTCTTCACCCCGAACGGGGTGGCGGTTCGTAGCCTGGGCCTTCAGTCTTCATGGCAGAAATCGGACGGCCGCCAGGGGCGACGGCCGCTACCGAAGAAGGAGGTAGGGGTCAGAGGCGAAGACTCGCTGGTCCCTAGACGGGACGCAACAAGGCCAGCAGCTGCTCGCGTGAGAAGGCCTTGGAGAGAGAAGGATCGTCGTCTTCCACAACGTTCGCGAGCAGCGCGCGCTTGCGATCGATGATGGCGGCGATCTTCTCCTCGAGGGTGCCTTCGGTGACGAGCTTGATCACTTGCACCGAGCGCGTCTGGCCCATCCGGTGAACGCGGTCAGTGGCTTGGTCTTCACGCGCCGCGTTCCACCATCGGTCGTAGTGCACGACGACCGATCCGCCAACCAGATCGATGCCCGTTCCGCCGGCCTTGAGGCTGCCGAGAAACACGCGACAGGTTGGGTCGGTGTTGAAGCGCTCGACACGGGCGCCGCGGTTGGTGGTGGCGCCGGTGAGGGTTTCATAAGGCACGCCAAGGTGATCGAGGTGGCGCTCCATCAGCGTGATCATGCCCAGATACTGCGTAAAGACCACGACTTTCTGTTGGCTATCGAGGGCTTGCGCGAGCAACTCGCAGAAAAGGTCCCACTTGCCGGATTGGTAGGTCTCGGCGCGATCGAGCTGCTTGAGCGCCAAGGCCGGGTGATTGCAGACCTGCTTGAGCAAGTCGAGCAACGCGAAGATGTGGATGAAGGGTGCTGGTTCGTCGCGATTGCGAAGTCGTTCGACCAACGGGCCGGCCCGTTCGTCGACCGCGTCGCGGTAGAGCTTGGTCTGGTCGTCACTCAAGGCACAGGTGTAGAGGTCTTCCACCTTTGGCGGCAGGTCGTCCAGGACCGTTTCCTTTCTTCGCCGCAGAATGAAGGGCGACACGAGCTTGCGAAGGGGTGCCAGATCGTCGGCGCTGGGTTGTGCCTCGGGGTCGCCGTAGCGCTGTTTGAATTGGTCATCGCTGCCCAACAGGCCCGGGACCAGGAGGTCGAACAAGGTCTTGAGATCGATGAGTTGATTCTCTACCGGGGTGCCGGTAAGTCCAATCGTCAGCTCAGCGTCCAACAGGGTTGCGGCACGGTAGGCCTGGGTAGCTCGGTTCTTGAGGTGCTGGATCTCGTCGAGAACCACCAAGGCGAACGGTACCTTCGCGAGACGCTCGGCGTCGCGGCGCAGAACACCGTAGGAGGTGATCCACACCTTGCCGGGGCGGCCTTGAACGGTGGGCAGGTAGCGGTCGGGACCGTGGTAGACGATCGGCTCGAGCCCAGGCGCATGCAGTTGGATCTTGGCACGCCAGTGATCGATGACGCTGGTCGGACAGACCACCAAGAAAGGGTTGGCGATACGGTCGTGTTCCGCGATGGTCACCATCAGGGCCATGGCCTGATGTGTTTTGCCCAGGCCCATGTCGTCACAAAGTAAGCCAGCCAGCCTGTTCTCCCACAGCCAGCGCAGCCAGTCGACACCTCGCTCTTGGTACGGCCGAAGGATGCTTGTAAGGCCATCGGGTTGGCGGTAGCGTTTGGCGGGCTCCAAGGTCAAAAGTCGTTCGACCAAAGGGCGAGCGTCGGTCTCGCCAGTAACCGCAATGGGTTGGTCAGTGCTGCCCTGGAGCCGCAACACGTCACGCGCGCGCAGGCGCACCAGATCGCCATCGATCAATCCGTTCATCGTGTCGTCGTGTTCGCCAGCCTCGTCTGCGGATTCTGAGGGCGCGTTGGTGTTACGGCGCCGACCGGCGTGGGCGTGGAGCAGGTTGCGAAGGTCGTCGAAGGCTGGCGCCTCGAGGTCGAGCCAGCCGGCCTCGGTCTCCAAATAGGGGAGGCCCTTCGACATCGCCCGCAAAACGTCGGCCAGCGAGATCGATTGGTTGCCCACGCTGTAGCGCACCGACAACCAATACCAACTGCGCTCGAGCGTCTCGGCCCCGATCTCCATACGATCGAACTCGCTTACGATCTCCAGGTCCCGCAGCGGCTCGTCGAGAACCAGGTGGCCGTGGGCCACGGCGTCCGCGTGATCGGCCAGAAAGCCCGGAATCTGGGAACGCTCGAGGCTCATCCGTTTGGGCGTCTGAAATTGCCGACCGCGGCCGGGTCGCTCGAGCTCGGCAAGAAGCTCGAGTTCTGGAACGTAAACGAGGTTGCCGTAGCGAAAGCGTGCCAGCGCCTTCCGCGAGAAGAACCGCTTCTCGCCCGACGCCTGCAGGGTCTCGATCACCGGCCGTACCGCCAGGTCGAGCTCGGTCTTGGGGGTAATGAGAAACAACGACTTGAGTGGGATGGGGTGGATTTGTAGGTCCTGCTGATCGGGGAATGCCTGAGCGAGTAGGCGAAGGGCTACCTCGACCCGAGGTCGCGGCACGACCAGGCGGACGATTGGGCGCGCCTCACCGTCGCCGATTGTGGCGTGGAACGTAAAGGTGAAGTCGCCTCCGCGTCGATTGATGGCGGGAGTGAAGTGGCCGATTTCACCATGCTCGCGGACGCAATGGTAGGCCAGCCGATGCCAGAAACTCGACTCCCGCTCTTGCCGGCGGGTGGTCATGCCTGCGTCGGCGAAGCGACGTTCTTCGTCGCTGAGTTGGTAGCGCTCCAGGCGTTCGAGCAGCAAGGAGCGGTCGACGAAGCCCTCGGGTGCCCGCCCCAGGCGTTCGAGAAACCGGATCCGCGCGGGCGAAGTGTCGAGGTAGACCGCAAGCGTGGCACCGGATTCGGTGGTGACGTGCACCCCCGTCGCATCGTTTTCATCGATCCTCGCCACGCGCGTTCGGCTGGTGGGCTGCGCTTCGGCTTGATGAAGCACGTCGGCCAGCTGGTACCAGAGCGCGTCGGAAAAGTACTGGGGCCACGACCGCGTTCCCAGCGTGCGATGAAACGCGGTCGCGGCTTCCGCCAGGGAAGCTAAGTGTTTGCAGGTTTTGCGCTTGCTGACGGAGCAGGTGCAGTGGCGCAATGGGCGTTCGTCGAGCCCGATGAACTGGACCGCTCCGGCCGAAGAATGCTCATTGGGGGCGGGAACCAGCGCGACGCCGTTCCGGTGCAGCTCGATTTCGGGGAACGGCGCCATGACCGCGGGATGGTATCGCAGCACCAACGGTTTTGGACATCTTTTGCCGGCGCTCTTCTCGCTGGGCCCCGCTACCCTTCGTCCCACCGTTGTGTTTCGAGCCTGGAAAGCGTTCCGAGATCGCGGCTCGGAGGGGCGTTGCGCCGTGGTCGGTGTCTACCGCGTGGGCGCAGCTGCCGCCACCTCGACCGGTAAGGTGTTGAGCACGGCGTTGCCCGAGATTGGGTCGATGCGCATCTCGTCGGTGAGGTCGTTAATGCTGGTGCCGGGGTGGGTTTGGGCCACGCGGAGACCGACGCCGTTGCGGTCGTGGCCCCAGCCGTGCGGCATGCTGACGACGCCGGGCATGATGCGATCGGTGATGGCGACGGGGACCACGATGGCGCCGACGTTCGAACGAATGGTGGCGCGCTGGCCGTCTTCGAGGTTACGCGCCGCGGCGTCATCCGGGTGCATTTGAAGCGTACAGCGACTGGCACCGCGCATCAGACGGGCGCTGTTGTGCATCCATGAGTTGTTGCTGCGTACGTTGCGACGACCGATCAGCACCAGCGGTGGCGTAGTCGCGGCGGCGAGGTGATCGCGAAGTCGCTCGACATCGTTGGCCAGCAGCGGTGGCGCCAGCGCGATGTGCTTGTCGTTGGTTACCAATCGCTCCGGGAGGACCGGCTCGAGGGGACCGAGGTCGAGGCCATGCGGGTTTTGGCGCAGCCGTTTGACGGTCAACCCCTTGCCGAAAGGCCAGCGACCCGTTCCGTAGGGACCCGAGCGCAGCATCTCATCGACCATGCCGGCGGGGCCTAGACGACCGAGCATCTTGCGCTCGAGCTTGGACTTGGCATCCTGCGGGCCCAGGCGTGATTCGAGCGCCAACAGAATTTGCCAGTCGTGTCGGGTGTCGGGGGCTGGCTCGAAGAGCGGCTCGGAGTAGCGCACGACATTGCGGACGGCAAGCGCGTTGAACACGACGTCGAAATGGTCGTGCTCGAGCGCCGCGGTCGGCGGCAGGATGACGTCGGCATGACGGGTGGTCTCATTGATGTAGAAATCGATCGACACCATGAATTCGAGGCTGTCGATCGCCCGATCGAGCTGGCGTCCGTTGGGGGTCGAAAGCACGGGATTGCCGGCCGAAGTGACCAGCGCGCGGATTTGCCCTTCGCCGGGCGTCAGCATTTCCTCGGCCATGGTCGCCACCGGCAACTCGCCGCCAAACTCGGGCGCGTCGCGAACCCGGCTGCGCCACCGGTCATGATGGCCAGCGCCAAAGCCTCGGGCGACGAGATCAAAGGCCGGGGTCGTGAACATGGCGCCGCCGACGCGATCGAGGTTGCCGGTTACGATGTTGAGTACATTCACCAGCCATTGCGCCAGGGTGCCGAAGGCCTGCACGCAAGTGCCGATGCGGGCATAGCAGACGGCACTGGGCGCGGCAGCGAAGTCGCGCGCCAGGCGCCGAATCTTCGAGGCTTCGATGCCTACCGTCTCGGCAACGCGTTCGGGCGAGAAGTCGTCCACCAAGGAACGCACCGTATCCAGACCATGACTGAAGTCTGCGAGGCGGCCTGGGGTCGTCAGGCCCTCTTCGAACAGGGTGTGCAAGAGGGCCATGAGCAACAGGGGGTCCTCGCCCGGCCGGATGAAGTGGTGCTCGGTCGCCAAGACAGCGGTCCGGGTCTTTCGCGGATCGATCACGACAACCTTGCCGCCGCGCGCGCGGATGGCCTTGATGCGGGCCTTGGCGCCCGGCGCCGTCATCATGCTGCCATTGGACACAGCCGGGTTGGCACCCAAGATCAGCAGGAAGTCGGTGCGATCGAGGTCGGGCACCGGCAACAGAAACTGGTGGCCGAACATGCTGTAGCTGGCCACGTGGTGGGGAAGTTGGTCCACCGAGCTGGCCGAGAATCGGTTCTTGGAGCGCAACACACGCATAAGACGTGGGCCGAAGAGGATGGTGCCGTGGTTGTGGACCGATGGATTGCCCGCGTAGAACGCGACCGCGTCGTTGCTATTGCGGTCGCGAATCGCGCTCAGACGCTCCGCCACCAGGTCGAACGCTTCATCCCAGCCCATTCGTTCGAAGGTGCCATCGGCGGTTCGACGCATGGGGTGGCAAAGGCGATCGGGATCGTTGTGGATATCTTGCAGCGCCACCGCTTTCGGGCAGATGTGGCCTTGGCTGAAGGGGTCATCACGATCACCACGGATGCTGGTGATGACGCGTTGGTCTCCCTCCCCCGAGGTCTCAATGGTGAGGCCACAAATCGCTTCGCACAAGTTGCAGGCTCGATGATGGGACTCCGAGGCCGAGGCGGCGTTGCGCATCATGCTCCTTGGCTGGACAAGCGTGGTTGGCAGAACCGATCGCAGAGGGCATGCTATCGCGCATGCGCACCACCACCACCCAATTCGAGGGGTTCGAGATCGTCCAGGTCGATGCCTTTGCCGATCGCCCCTTTGTGGGCAACCCGGCCGCGGTTTGCGTGCTGGACGCGCCCGCGGACCCCGCCCGGCCGTGGGGGTCGACGAAGATCCGGTAACCGGCTCGGCCTATGCCTGCTTGGGGCCCTACTGGGCCGTCAAGCTGGGCAAGACTTCGCTGGTGGGTTACCAGGCGTCGGCCCGTGGTGGTTTTGTCCGCGTCACGCCGCGCGGTGATCGGGTCACCATCAGTGGCCAGGCGGTGACGGTGATGTGGGGGCATTTGCTGCTGCGATGAGCTGGTTGATCCGATTGCTGGTCCAGCAACGACGCTCCTGGTAGGCGGTGGTCTCGGGCCAGTCGCGTGGGCCACGCTGGCCCGCGCGTTGGTATCGCCGATACTGACGAAGGGCGTCGTCGATGTTGCCCTCACGCTCGTGAAGGGCCGCTACGGTGGCGAGGCGTTCACCGAGGCCGCTCGTGTCTGCCCAGACTTCGTCATGCTCGAGCAATGTGATGCGTTGGTGCTCTTCGGCCAGCGTTCGCAAGGCATGATAGCGAGCCATGCGATCGGCAGAGGTTGCCGATCCTTCGGTCGCCACCAGGGTCTTATGCGCTTGAACGACCTGGGCGATCGTACCGTCGAAGGGGTGACAAGCAGTGGACGGGCGCAAACCGTGGGCCGAGAGGCCTGTCATGGCCAGCGCGAGCCACACGACCGTCGCGATCCACCACGATCTGCGATTCTGAAAGTGCATTGATCCAAGGTACCAGAGCCGACTCGGAAAGCGCGGACCCGGGGCCGAGGTGTGCTTGACAACGGGCGAATCGGCTCCTACGCTCCCGGCCCATGAGTGAACGCGAGCTCGACATAACCATTTACACCGACGGTGGGGCCGACCCGAATCCCGGTCCCGGAGGCTGGGGCGCGGTCTTGATTGCCGCCGACGGGACGGTTGAAGAGTTGTTCGGCTCCGCCCCGGAAACCACCAACAACCGCATGGAGCTCACCGCCGCGCAGGAGGCACTTTCGTCGTTGCCGGATGGTTCTCGGGTACGCGTCTTCACCGACTCGACGTATTTGCGCAACGGCGTCACCCAGTGGCTACCGGGCTGGATCCGGAAGGGTTGGAAGCGCAAGGGCGGCGAGCTGAAGAATGTCGACCTGTGGCAGTCGTTGGCGCGACTGATCAAAGTCCATCGGGTCGAGTGGAAGTGGGTCAAGGGCCACGCTGGCAACGAGTGGAACGAACGTGCGGACGTCCTTGCGACCAAGGGGATCGACGCCCAACGGGTCGCGACGCCGGCGCCGGTTGAGGAGCCGGTGGGGGTGAACATCTTCGTCAGTGTCTCGTGCCGAGGACCGAAGGGGGCTTGGGCGGCCTTGGTGCGCGACGAGGACGGCGAGTCGAAGATGGGAGACTTCGCCTACCCCACAACCGCGCCAAGGCTCGAGATTCTGTCCGCCGCCGCCGCCTTGAAGTCGCTGCCGGCTGATACCGAGGTTGCTGTACACACCAAGTCGGACTACCTGCGCAATGGCGCCAGCGAGTGGATCCATGGCTGGAAGCGGGGCGGTTGGACTACCAAGGCCGGGAAACCGGTGAAGAACCGAGAAGCCTGGCTGTTGCTCGACGCGCAACTTCGTCGCCTGGACGTCCGTTGGCCGTCGATCAAGGAGCGCAAGGTTCCTGAGCTGAAAGAACTGGACGACGCGGCACGCGACCGCCTGGCTTGATGCTGCTTCGCATCGGGCTACCTCGTTGGCCGGGCCAGGGTAGACTACCGGCGTGAAGCGCTGGCTCCAGTTGATGGTCGTGATCGCCTTGGCGATTGCGGGCTACCAGGTTTTCGACCTTGGTTCGGGTGAATCGGCGGATCGGCCGGCGGGTGCCTCAACGGCCGACACGCGACATCCTCGGGTTGACCAACGAATCGCCGTCAACGAGGAGCATGTCTTCGAGGGTGAGATCAATCGCCGAGGCAAGCCTGTGGGCTTTCACGCCCGTCCAGGTGGCCGCGACCCGGCCCATGCGCGGGTGGAGCGCGTGCGCACCGGGCCCAACCGGCTCGGGGTCTACGTCGCGACCGTGGCCATCCGCGACCACGATTCGAATCGGTGGCTCGAAAAGCGATCCTCGTTCTTCCCGGACGACATGAGCCGGGGCGACGTGCTGTCCGTGATCCGTCATGCCTATGCCAACCGCGAGCCGGGGCAAACCGATCGCTGGCGCGGCCCATCCGGTCTTGGCTTTACCGTCGAAGGGTGGGTCAATCGAGGCCGTATCAACACGGCATATCCCATCTTTCGTTAGGGTGTTGACTGATGCTCATGCGTGACGACCTCGAATTTCACCGCGACGACGTCGGTGATCCGCGCGCGGTCGCGCTGGATTCGACCTTTGGCTTGCTGGCTCGATTCCTCGAGAGTGAAGTTCAGGGAAGTCTTGCCCTGTGTGACGAGCTGCTGTTGGCGCTCGACGAGATCGAGGCTCAGGATCGCGCGACGTTCGAAGAGGTCGGCAATGCCCTGAGCCTCCTGGTCGATCGCGACCAGGCTTGCCTCGAGACGGAAGTTGGCGAAACCGCCGCCACCCTAGCGATACCTCGTGCATCCTTTCGCGATGCGATTGAGCGGTGGCGTGGGTTTCTCGATCCGGCGGACTGAGTCTCTCATCCCGACGGTGCCGTGGTCGAGCGTGGTCGAGCGCGTTCGACTCGATATAGAGCTACGGCAAGGAGCACGCGCCAAGGGCTTCCTGCGCGCAGGTGAGCATTGGATCGCCTTTACGCGCGATCCAATGGGCGAAAACGCGCTACCGCTGCGCCGCGACGCTTGTGGACTCGGCGAGTGCATCGAGGACACGTTGCTTGGTCAACAGCTCACCGAACACGTGGGGTGCGTTACCGGGTCGATAGAGCACGTAGAACGGGATCGAGGAGCGACCAAAGCGTCCGAGGTAGTCGGTGATGACGTCGTCCCGGTTGGTCCAGTCGGCTTTCATGGTGACCACCTGGTGGCGGTCGAAGGCTTGGTCGATCTCATCGGTCTCGAGCACCAGATGCTCGTTGGTCTTGCAGGTCAGGCACCAATCCGCCGTGACATCGACAAAGACCAGGCTGCCGTCCGCTGCGAGGCGCTCGGCCTCGCGCTCGTCGAAGGCGATCCACTCGTGGCGCGCTGAGGCGGTGGCGCCGCCGCCTGTGACGGACTTGGCGTTGATCGCCACGAGCACCGTTGCCGTCGCGGCTGCGAGGGTTGCGAAGGTGAGTACCTTACGTCCCAGTGAGCCGGCCGCAAAACGCGCGGTCAACCAGGTCAAGAGGGCCAGGACCAGGACGGTGAGCTGGACCTTAGCCACGCCAACGGCGCCAACCTGCCCGGCGAGGACGAAGAAGAGCCACACCGCGGAACCGGCTAGAATAAATCCGAGCACGCCGCGAAGGGTAACCATCCACGTGCCGGGTTTGGGCAAGAAGCGGGCGCTACCGGGTACCGCTGCGAGAACGAGGTAGGGCAACGCCAGACCAACGCCAACGGCGGTGAAGACCAAAAAGATGGTCGACGCAGGCCGGCCGAGCGCAAAGCCGACCGCCGTGCCGAGAAAGGGCGCGGAACAGGGCGTTGCCATCAAGGTCGCAAAAAGGCCCGAGGCGAAATGGCCCGCGACGCCGTCACCCTGAGGGCCGCCGACGCGAGACAGCGCCTGCGGCAGCGGAATCTCGAAAACACCCCAGAGGTTGAGTGAGAACAGCACCACGACCACCATCAAGAACGCGACGAATCCCGGTTGCTGGAATTGAATGCCCCAACCCACCGCGGCGCCCGCGCTCTTGGCCGCCACGGCTACGGCGGCCAGTGCCCAAAACGACGCGAGAATACCTGCCGCGGTGGCGAGCGACGCGGTGACCACGTGCCTGCGCCCATGTTCGGCGCTTTGAATCATGCCGAAGACTTTGAGGGAAAGAACGGGCAGAACACAGGGCATGGCGTTGAGAATCAGACCGCCCAGCACCGCGGTAAGCAGCAAAGCGATGAGGCTGCGGGGGGCTGCCGCGGAGGTGGTGCTTACGTGGGCCGCTGGGCCGCTGTCCCCAGTGCCGCCGCCTCCATCGCCGTCGCCAAAGGCGGGATGGGCACTGGCCTGTCCGCCGCTTCCGACGCGAAGCTCGAGCGTCGCTTCCGTGGAAACCGGGGCGACACACTGTTTGTCATCACAGGCCTGATAGCGCACCGCAGCGGGGATTTTCAGGGTGCCGGGTTGCGCGTCGTCCGGCAGGGTGAACTCAGCCTGCAGGAACACGGTGCCTTCGTACACCGAAATCGGTTCGGGTGCGAAGACAAAGGACATCATTTCGCCAGCCGGGTAGGTGACGGCCGGGCCCGCCGCGCCGGCGGGTAGCTCTAGGGTCAGCTCGGTGGCGATGAGGTACTCGAGCGTCGGCGGGTTGGCGTTGGCGTGCCACTTCTTGTCGAGCTTCATGACCGCGGCGGCCCGGACCGTAGCACCTGGGTCGTAGGCGGTACGGTCGGCGACCATGGTGACTTTCGCCTTCTCTTCAAAGGCGAACTGGGCGGCGAGGTTGGTCGCCAACAAGGAGAGGAAGACAAGAAAGAGCGAAGTTCTTTTCATGGTCCTATTCAATCCCGACACGGTGATGGATGATCGCGACGCCAACTCGAAGCAGCATTATTGTGTGTCAAGCTCCACCGTCTGCGATACTGCGAAGAAGGCCGAGCTTCGTGGTTTTGCCGATCCGTTACAGCGCCACGTGGTCTCGATTGGGTTCACAGTACTGCACAATTTAGTGCACCGCTTGCTGGAACACCGCACGTTGCTCGTCGGTCAGGATATCCGGCATGGGACCACCAAAGTAGCTCCAGCTATTGAGCGCAATGGCTTGCTGTTCCGTCAACTCGAGGTCCGCAGCCTGCGGGAAGCGCGTCCGTAGGCTGTGCTTGGGTGCAATGAAATGGGGCTCGCCCGCGAGGCGCCTGACCTGGCGTTTGGGAATGTCGCCGACTGACCCGGTGCGATCGGCCTTGTCCGGGGCCACCACGAAGTAGAGTGAGTCGCGTGCCTCGAGCGCCTTCGCGAGCTCCACGGTGTTGGTCCGCTGTGGGTCGTAGTCGACCTGCACGATCTCGTTGCCACTCCAATGGCCGATGCGGGACGCGACGACCCCATCGACTTGGCCGAGGGTGGCTTCACCGGTCCAGTAGCAGAACATCGAAAACGTTGCGGTCTCGACCGTGTCAGGCGATGGAGTTTCAGCGGACACGGGTCCGTCCGAGGTCCAGGCCAGCACCGGCAGGCCGAGGCAAACGACCGAGAACAGCAGCTGAAAAATGGGTCTCACGATGGCCTCCAAGAAGAATGGTGTTCGCGAGGAGGTACGGCGCGGCGACGCTGGCGGATGGCCGCCGCGGCGCCGATCAGTGTCAAGAACAGGTGAGGTCGCCGCGTTCGAGGGCTCCCAGAACCTTCTTGGCTTGGAGCCGGCGCGGGCTTTGGGGGTGCGCCTCGATGAAGCGGCGCAGCGTGGACTCGGCCTGTTCGCAGTTGCCCGCATCTTGCGCGATTTGCGCGGCCAGCAACTCGGCCTCTTCCTGAAGTGCTGCGTTCGATTGTTGGGCCGCAAGCGTTCGGGCGCGATCGACCGCCGAGCCAGCAGCCGCAAAGTCGCCGGCAAGCCGTTCGGCGTCCGCCAGCAGGAACTGCATTTGGCCCATGACCGGCGAGCCGCCACGAAGCCCTTCGAGGAGGCGACGATAAAGCACGACGGCGCGGGCGCCGTCACCCCGTTGGTGCAGGGTCCGGGCCAACTTTTCCAGCACTGCGGGATCTGGGCTCGTATGTGCTTGCTCGAAATACAACAGCGAAGCGCGATAACGCTGCACTTCGGCGCGCAACGACGCGACGTAGGCGGGTGCTGGTGAGTAGCCAGGCACTGAACCAACGTGGATCTGGTCGGCGTCGATGATCAACATGGTGGGCAGGCTCGAGACTTTGTACTGAACTTGCAGGCGGCTGCCTTCACCTCGATCTTCCACATCGACCCGTAGGAGCACGTAGTCCTTGGCGAAGTCGCGGAAGGTCTTGGTCGTGAAGACATCGCGCTCGAGTGTCTTGCACCAGCCGCACCAGTCTGCGTAGAGATCGACCAGGATAAGGCGATCCGTCGTGCGAGCCTGACGGACGGCGTCGTCGACTCGGTTCAGCCAACGGAACTCGTCGGCACTGACATCGGTTGCCAGGACGAGCGTGAGGACCAAGAGTAGGGTGCGGATGTTGGATTGCATGTCGATTGTCGTGCACCAGGTCGCGAGCATTCGCGCAAAGATTAAGGTGCGATGATACCATGCAGCGCCATGCAATTGGCACAACGCGCGCAGCGACTGGCGGAGTCAGCGACCCTACGGGTTACCCAGCGGGCGGCTGACCTACGCGCCGAAGGACGAGCGATCATCAGTTTTGGCGCCGGTGAGCCCGACTTCCCGTCTCCACCCGTGGCCGTCGAAGCGGCGCGGCACGCGTTGGCGGACGGCTTTACCCGCTATACCGCGGCGGCGGGGATACCGAGTCTGCGGCAGGCGTTGGCACAGCGCTTTGCCGATCAGTACGGTGCCCCATGGGCGCTGGCCAACACGATGGTGACGGTGGGTGCCAAGGCGGCCTTGTTCGAGCTGTTCTTGACCTTGGTGGACGACGGCGATGAAGTGATCATGCCCACGCCTTGTTGGGTGAGCTTCGAAGAGCACGTTCGGTTTGCAGGTGGCAACGCAGTCCTGGTCGAGCGTTCGTGGGAGGACCGTTTCGCCATCCACGCCGAGCCGATCATCGAAGCCATGACCGAGCGGACGCGGGTCGTGCTGCTGAACTCACCGTGCAATCCGAGCGGTGGCTTGGTTGGCGCCGACGACTTACGGCGCATCGTCGAAGCGTGTGCGGAGCGCGGGATCATCTTGCTTTCCGACGAAACCTACGAGCGATTCGTCTACGATGGCGGGACCCATGTTTCGGCCGCCGAGCACGCCCGTTCCCACCCGGAAACGGTGGTGGTTGTCGGCTCGTTTTCCAAGACCTACTCGATGACCGGCTGGCGGGTGGGTTACGCCTTGGGGCCCGCGACACTGATCAAGAAAGTGATCGATATCCAGAGCCATGCGACCTCCAATCCGACCTCGTTTGCGATGGTTGGGGCACAGGCTGCTCTCGAGCACGCTGAGTCAGAAGTCCAGACGATGATCGCGGCCTTCGAGCAGCGTCGCGATCTGGTGGTCGAGCGTTTGCAGGCGATGCCGGGGATACGATGTACCTCACCAGGTGGCGCCTTCTACGTGTTGCCTGACGTTTCGGCCTGCTTCCGGCCCGATCGCCATGGATCGATCGCCCTCGCTGAGTTCTTGTTGGAAGAAGCCGAGGTGGCCGTGGTGCCGGGGATCGCATTCGGCAACGATAACCACATTCGGATTTCGTTTGCCTGTTCGCGCGACGACCTCGAGACGGGTCTGGCGCGCATGGCACGGGCCCTAGCTCCCTGATTCCGCGTGAGGCCGGCCCTCGGCTTGCACGCTCACCAACGTGTTTGACGGAGGACACCCATGATGTTGTCTTTGCCCCGCAGTTTGCGGATCGTTTCTCTCGCTTTCGCCGCGTTTGTCGTAACGGTGTTGGCATGTGCCGACCATCAAAGGTCAGCCACGTCGGTGGCGTCTGCTGAGGATGTAGCAGCCTTCATGGCTGATGCCGAAGCTCAGCTGCTCGAAGTACTCAACGATGCCGGTCGCGCATCGTGGGTGCAGGCCAATTTCATCACCCACGACACGGAGCTCCTGGCGGCCGAAGCCAACGAGCGTTACACGGCATTGGGGGTGAAGCTGGCCAATGAGGCGGCGAAATTCAGCGATGTAGCGGTCGGTGAGGAGATGACGCGCAAACTGAAGCTGCTCAAGTTGGCACTGACCCTCCCGGCACCGGCGAATGAAGCCGAGACCGCCGAGTTGTCGCGCATTGCGGCATCACTTTCGAGTACCTATGGACGTGGCAAGTACTGTCCCGAAGGCGGTGAATGTCGTGACTTGGGTGAGCTCAGTGACGTGATCGACCAGAGTCGTGATCCGGCGGCCTTGCTCGAAGCATGGAAGGGCTGGCGAACCGTGTCGCCGGCCATGCGTGACGACTACACCCGCTACGCGGAGTTGGGCAACAAGGGTGCCCGTGAGCTCGGATTTCCCGACCTTGGAGCGATGTGGCGTTCGAAATACGATATGGAGCCGGATGCCTTCGCCGCCGAGCTCGATCGGCTCTGGGATCAAGCCCGTCCGTTCTACGAAGCCCTCCACTGCCACGTACGCGCGCGGTTGGCCGAACAGTACGGCAATGATGTTGTTGATCTGACCGGACCCATCCCAGCGCACTTGTTGGGCAACATGTGGTCGCAGACCTGGGCCAATATTTTCCCGTTGGTGGGCCCCGAAGGCGGTGGCGGCGCCGGTTACGATCTGACCGCGTTGTTGCAGGCCAAGGAAGTCGACGAGATCGAAATGGTGCGCATGGGGGAAGGCTTCTTCACCTCGCTCGGCTTCGCGCCTCTGCCCGAGACCTTCTGGGAACGTTCGCTCTTCGTTCAGCCCGAAGACCACGACGCGGTGTGTCATGCCAGTGCCTGGGACGTCGACAACGTCGAAGATCTGCGCATCAAGATGTGCATCAAGATCAACGCCGAGGATTTCTCGACCATCCACCACGAGCTCGGCCACAACTTCTACCAGCGGGCCTACAACCAGCACTCGACCTTGTACATCGATAGTGCCAACGACGGTTTCCACGAGGCAGTGGGAGACACTATCGCCCTCTCGGTCACACCGAAATACTTGGTGGAGATCGGACTGCTCGACGCCGAGCCGCCAGCGGAGGCCGATCTTGGTTTCTTGCTAAACATGGCGCTCGACAAGATCGCTTTCTTGCCTTTTGGTCTCTTGATCGACCAGTGGCGCTGGAAGGTGTTCTCGGGTGAAATCACACCGGAGAACTACAATGCCGGTTGGTGGGATCTGCGTGAGAAGTACCAAGGCATCAAGCCGCCGGTTGCGCGTTCCGAGACGGACTTTGATCCGGGTGCGAAATACCATGTGCCGGGCGGCACCCCGTACACCCGCTACTTCTTGGCCCATATCCTTCAGTTTCAATTTCACCGCGCTTTGTGCGAAGCCGCTGGTTTCGAAGGGCCGCTTCATCGCTGCTCGATCTATGGCAGCAAGGAAGCGGGTGAGCGGCTCCAGAACATGCTCGCGATGGGGTTGTCGCGACCCTGGCCGGACGCCCTCGAAGCGTTGACTGGCCAGCGTGAGATGGATGCCACGGCCATTCTCGACTACTTTGGGCCGCTCAAGGGTTGGCTCGACGAGCAGAACCAGGGTCGTACCTGCGGTTGGTAGTGGCGAGCGCGATTCCAACCGTGCGTCGGTAACCTGGGTCTCTCGCCAGGCATCCCAGCCTCGATTCGGGATGCCTCCCTCGAGCCATACTATGCACTCAGCCAGCGCACTCTAGCGCTGGTGGGCTGATCTGAAACCTCAGTCCAGGGGAGGGTCGTTCTGCGTTTGGGGAGGGGTCGAGGACGCGTTGGAGGTCCATCTTCGTGGAGCGTCCGATCTTGCGGTGGTTGCGTCAGATTCTCTGATCGTTTCCTAGTGACGAAAAAGGGCGCGAACCTGAAAGAGGTCCGCGCCCGGATTGCTTCATCGTACCGGCTGTCGCCGACCCGTTGCTACTGGCTGGATGGTGACCCGAAGGGGTTGACCATCGCCACCCACTTGCGCATGGCTCCGAGGCTACAGCCAAACTTGGTGTGGCCGTTGCCCAGCCCAAGGGCCGCGATGATCTGCTCGCACGAACAGCCAGCCGTGTCAGTGGTGGTGAATACCGTCATGCCACTGCCGCCGCCACCATCGCTATCGCTGTCCGAGTCGCTATCGCTGTCCGAGTCGCTATCGCTGTCCGAGTCGCTATCGCTGTCCGAGTCGCTATCGCTGTCCGAGTCGCTATCGCTGTCCGAGTCGGAGTCTGAATCCGAATCGCGATCGGAGTCGTCATCGCCCAGGGTGATTGGACCGAACATGGCCCGGACCCTTGCACCCTGGCCGTTGTCGAAGATCAGGTCATCGTCTACCAAGGCATAGCGGTTGGGTCTCAGTACAACGGTTGGAACACCCTCGGGAATGACGGTTCCAGGGCACACATCGAGGCTATCCGGGACGCCATCGTCGTCCTCGTCGGTGTTGACGACCTCGAGTACGGTCAGCGTAGCGGTGGCCGGGTTCGCCGCCCTCAGTCCTTCCAGGCGAAGGTTGGAGGTCGTGTTTGGGTACATACCCGGCAGGGCGGTCGTCGGGACTTGTACATCGACGCTGAAACTGCACGAACCGCCTGGCAGCAATATGCCACCAAAGAACGTCAAGACTGAGGTTCCGGCGAGGCTCGAGCCTTCGCCACAAATGTCGTTGGTCGGCAGGCCGATCGCAGCCGCGCCGCTCAGCATGGCATCGAGGTCGTCCGTGAAGCCGAGGCCAACAGTCTCGTCGTTGCTGAGATTGGCAATGGTAAACGTCAACGTGACGACCCCGCCAGGGAAGACATCCTCGTTAAAGGTCTTGGCGAACGTCATGAAGTCGATCTGCAGGTCATCCGTTGCGGGGCCACCCGAGACCGGCAGGCCGTTGATGGTGCCGGTCACGTCGCTGGTGACGTTGTTGACCACCTCTCCGAGGTTTACCGAGTTGGGGACCATCAACGTCAGATCGAAGGTACACGAGGCGGCAGCGGCAAGGTTGCCGCCAGTAAAGGCAATGACGCCAGTTCCCGAAGCCTCGGAGGCTACGCCGCACGGATCGGTCACGGTGCCGCTCACGCTGGCGAGGCCGCTCAGTGCCGCTTCGAGATCATCGGTGAAGCCAATGTCGGCCACGGCTTCGGTCAGGTTCAAATTGGTGATCGTGAAGCGCAGGTCGACCGTGTCGCCAGGCGTGACCGGATCATTGAGGAACTGCTTCTCGAGCAACAAGAAATCGTTGGCGATCACGAGCGCGTCGAACGCGCTACCGAACGTGACATTTGGGGTGCCATCAATGGTTGCCGACAAGGTACTGGTAACGTTCAGGTAGGTCTCGGGTTCGGTCGCTGCCGGTACCAAAGCTGTTACCGCGAAGGTGCACGATTCACCTGGAGCCAACAGGCCGCCCTGGAAGATCAGTAGCTCATTGCCGCTGATGCCACTCAAGGAGGAACCCGTCCCGCAGATGTCGTTCTGGGGCAAGGTGCTGACCACCGACATGCCGGCGAGCCCGTCGTCGAGGTCGTCTGTAAACACGATGGCCGTGGCGTTGGAGGCCGGGCTGACGTTTTCGATGGTGAAGCTCAACACCACGGTGCCGCCAGGCAGCACGGGATCGTCGGTGAACTCCTTGGTGAACCGCAGGCCAGCGATGTTCAGCACGTCGCTTGCCGAGCTGGACATGGTGGCAACGCCGAGTACGTCGGCAACCACGAGGCTGGTGGTGTTGGGGTAGCTACCGGGCGCCGCATCGGCCGGAACTGCCAAGGGCAGATCGATCACGCAGGTTTCTCCGGGCGCCAGCGTGCCGCCCGTGAGCGTCAGGGTCATGGTTCCGGTCAGAGACGAGCCAACCCCACAGACATCGGCAGCGGGAAGGCCGGTGGCGACCAAGCCGGCGAGGGTGGCGTTGAGATCGTCGCTGAAAGTGATACTCGTCGCGTCGCCCGGCGCGACCTCGTCGTGGGAAAGGGTCAGGCGCAAGGTGGTGGTGCCGCCAGCCGCAACCGGATCGTCGATGAACTCTTTGTTCAACGCCGGGGCGGCCACGACTTCGAGGTTGTCGGTGGCCGGGTTGCCACTCACCTCTTCCTCTGCGACCGTCGCGGTGATGGTGCTGGTGGTGTTGGTGTACGTTCCGGTGGTTGCGCCGACGACCACGTCCAGCGTAATGCTGAACGAGCAGGAGGCTCCCGCCGCGAGGCTGGCGCCCGAAACCGTAAGTTTTGCGGGGATCGCATCACTCGGTGGCGGTGGATTGATCCGCGGGGTGTGAACGGCGGTCGAACCGGTGCCGCAGAAGCCGTCGGCGGGCACCAGCGAGGCGGTGGGCAAGACCACGTCAAAGACATCCTCGAAGGCGATGTCGGTGGCCGTGAAGTCCGGGCTCGGGTTGGTGATCGAGAATTCCAAGACAACCGAGTCACCGGCGCCCACGGGATCGTCGAGGAACGTCTTGGTCAAGATCGGCGCGGGTTCGACGAACAGTACGTCGGTCGCGGGTGCTCCGATAACCGGCCGGGAGTCGATCTCGGCGGTGAGGCTACTCGTTACGTTGAGGCCATTGCCCGCCGCGGATGCCGGAACGTTCAAGGCCATATCAAAGGTGCAGGTCGTATCGACCGGGATCGTGCCGCCGGTAAGGCTGAGCACGCTGGTACCGGTCAGTTGTGATCCCGCACCGCAGACATCGTTGAGTGGCGTGTTGGTTGCCACCAGGCCCGGGAACACCGCGTTGAGGTCGTCCGTGAAGGCGATATTGGTCGCATCGAAGTCACGATCCAGGTTGGTGATCACGAACTGGAGGTTGACCGTGCCGCCGGGTGGTACCGGGTCGTCGGTAAAGGACTTGAGAATCGAGATCTGTTCACGCGTCGCGGTCAACGTCGCCGTTGCCACACCGCTCGACCGCGATGGGCCGCCAAGCGGCGGAGTCGAGGTCAAATCTCCGGTAGTGTTGCCGAGGGGGCCCACCGCGTTGCCGAGCACGTCGACGGTGATCGTACAGGTGGCCCCGGAGCCGACGGTCGCGTCGGTGAAGAAGAAAGGACTGTAGCTGATCACGGAGCCGCCGCCCGGCGCCGACAGGTTGCCGCCGCCACACGAGCTGGTGGCGTTGCTCGGGCTGGCGATCATCATGTCGTTGGGGAGGTTGTCGACGAACGTCAGGTTGGCCACGTTGCTCGGATTGGCCGTATTGTCGATGGTTAACGTGAGGGTGCTTCGGCCGCCGAACGTGACGGTGCTTGGGTTGAAGCTCTTGGTGAATCCGGGCCGGTCGCCGGCGACAATCAAGTCGGCGGTTGCGTTGCCGCTGTTGCCCGCGTCGGACGTGAGGTCGCCAGAGATGTTCGAATAGGTCCCCACTGCTCCGGCGGTGACCTGGACGGAGACGGTGCAGCTTCTCGAGGCGGGGACACCGCCATCGATCAGCGACACACTCGACCCGCCTGCGACGGCGTCAACGGTTCCTGGGCACGTTGTCGAGGCGTTCGCTGGCGAAGCGATGGTCATGCCGGCGGGAAGGTTGTCAACGAAATTCAGGTTGCGAACCGGGTTCGCATCCGGGTTGTCGATGACGAAGGTCAACGTCGCCGCGCTGCCAGGGCCGATGGTCGCTGGGGCAAACGATTTGCTAAAGGTTGGTGGCGTGCCTTGAGCGAAGCCCGTGGTCGCGACCATAGCGATGAACGCAAGGCAAAGAAGCGTGGATCCCGTGGGCGTGGTCTGCCGCATGTCGATTCCCCTCGGTTGAATTGGACCAAGACCGTCGTTCGTTCTGATGTCTCCAACGGGTCCCCGGAGGCTGTGGTCAAGCCTCGCATCGTCGGATGAAGAAGACGGTTTTTTTCAGAGCTGTGTTCATTAGGATAGATCCGGCGCTGCTCTCGCACAAGCCTCTTGTTCCATTGCAATATGACGAAGTTGAGTTCAATGTGAGAAACGGCGACCATGGCCGTCGTTGGGTATCGCATCATTCCTGGTGCGGGGCCTGTTTTCTAGCGAACAAATGAGAAAACGTGTGGATCGACGATCCTCGAATAGTCGAGCGTCGATATACGGATGGATGTTGTTCGTGATCCCGCGGTAAAGATCATGGATGGCTTCTCGATGGCGGTGGGATCGACGAAGAGTGGAAAAGGGAGCACCGGTTCACCAAATGGAGGAACGGCACCGGGTAGCAGCCCGGTCAACTTCTGTAGCTCATCGAGCGAGGCGAAGCGTGTGCGCCGAACCTTGAGACCGCGACGAATCTTGGCCGAGCGGATTTGGCGCGTTGCATTGAGCGCGAAGATGCCGAACTGATCGTCGTACTTGAGCAGGATGGCTTTGGTGCCCTCTTCGAGAGCCGTACCGCGCGCGTCGGCGGCCTCTCGCGCGGTCGCGGCGGACTCGTGGCCGATCACCTCGTAGGGGCACCTCTCCCCGTCGAGGAGCGTAAGGATGCGGCTCGATACCTGTGGATCGTCCATGCATCGATCCTCACCCATGGTTGGGCGACTTGCAAATCACGGTGGGTCGAAGTTGCGCGGTGATGAGGTCATCGTCGTTCCAGAATGGCTAAACTGAAGGGAAGCGGGGTCGATCACGGAGGTTCGCGGCATGGCGCCCGCACGTGCCTGGTACCCGACGACCGACGACGCTCGGTCGTACCAAGTCGTACTAACAGGTAGACAGCAACCCGCTGCCCACACGAATGAATCAGAGGAGGTTCCGTGTCGCTACCGATCATCCGATCAGTCAACCGCTTGTTGATGTTGCTTCTATTCCTGTGTTCCTCGGGCACCGTGGCCGCGCTGCCTGGCGACGTGGTGTGGAGTCTGCAGACCGGCGGCTGAGTCTACGTCGCGCCCGCGGTCGCGGGCGACACGATCTACACCGGATCTTGCTCCGGTGTCTATTTTGCGATCGATCGTGAGACGGGGGTCGTGCGTTGGCGCTACGACACCCGGGCCGACGGTGATCCCGTGAGTTTTCATGGCAATCCGTTGATCACGGAACGGATGGTCATTACCGGTAGCGACCTGTCGGCGATCCCTGGGGGTTTGGTCTATGCCTTCGAGCGGGCAACCGGCGCGGTCGTTTGGAAGCGGGACATCGGCGGGGTCAGGACCGATCTCTTGGTCCACGGTGGCAACGCTATAGGCGCCACCTCGTTCGGCGCCTTGGTCGCGCTCGATATGGCGACTGGTGCCGTCGCCTGGGAGTTGCCAGCTTCCGTGCCCACCGACGGCCCGACGCTAAATCCGGTCAACCCGGCCTTGGTCGGAGAACGAATTTTCTACCCCCGCGACGACGGCTTGCTGTTTGCGGTTGACGCTGCGACAGGCCGGTCGCTATGGCAGCACGATCTCGGCGCTCGTCCGACCACGCCAGTACGGCTGATCGGCGATAGCCTGGTCGTTGGCACTGAGGATCGACAACTACTGCGTCTCGACCCCCAGGATGGCACGGTTCTGTCGCGGTTGGCGACGGAGGATTTTCCACACCATAGTTTGGTCGCGGTTGGCGACTGCCTGATCGTCCTGGTCGGATTGCGTACTCTCGCTTGTGTTGAGCGCGGGCTCACGCAAGTACGGTGGCAGCGACTGTCCGAGAAAGAGTGGACGACCCACGCGCCCCTTGCCTTTGATGGCTATTTGGTCGCGGGTACCCACCAGGGCGATCTCTTCGGTCTTCGGTTGAGTGACGGAGGCGTGGTTTGGCGCCATGATCTCGGCGTCGTGCCGCGCGGGCTCAGCTTCTCGGGCCCCATGCTCTACGTCGGGAGCCTGGGCGGCACACTTTCCGCGTTGGCGCCCTAACAGGGGATCGCGCAGTCGCCTTGACGGATGTGCCTGATAGCCTGAGCGGGCCAAACGCTCAGCTCCCTTAACGGCTCGTGAGGTCCTCCGACGTGAATCGATCGAAACGTGTGTGGTTGCGCCTGACCGCGGTACTCGTGCTCCTGGCTTTCTACACAGTAACTGGTCGCCCTAACCCGGTATGACCAGAGAAGCTGATGTAACCCAGTGGGTGAGAGTCCCAACATGGCAAGAGCCAGAACCATGAAGCTGAGGAGGCGTGCTCTATGCGAAAGCGGGGTGCGAAGTCTCCTGACAAACCCAGTCCCGGACTGGGGAGCGACCTTGTGGGCCGCAGGTATCGAACGCTGCGCAATCCTCGTGAGGAGACGATCCGGAAGCCGAGCCGCTCGGGGTAGGGCGAAGGCAGCATTGGGGTCGGAAATCTGGCTGATGACCGGCCGCAAATCCGGCGGGGTAATGGCGGTGGCACGCAAGGAAGGGTTGCATCGGAACTGGCGAAGCCCTCCTGACCCCAAGGAGAAATCCCTTGGAGCAAGGTAGACCCTGGCAACAGGGCCGAAGGTCAGAGGGTGGCAGCTGGGCCCGTACGAGTGATGAACCGTTGGTAATGCGACGGGACCTCGCCGAGAGCAGAGGAACTTCCGGCCGGCGAGCCGAAAGTTGCAAAGGGGCCCAGCTGATCGACGAACCGCAGACGAAGAGAGGCACAGTGAGGAAGACAACGACCTCCATTGGCGTGCAGGATCTAAGGAAGCGGATAGGCCGAAAGGCGAAGGCAGATTCCCACCACCGTTTCTGGGGCCTCTACACACATGTGTGGAAGCTCGACGTGCTGGGGGCGGCGTACCGTTTCGCCAAGAAGAATAACGGTGCGCCGGGTATCGATGGAGTGACGTTCGCGCAGATCGAAGCGGAGGGAGTCGAGAGTTTTCTTCTGACTCTGAGCGAAGAGCTGCAAGAACGAACCTACCGTCCATTGCCCAGTCGAGAAGTGAGTATTCCCAAGGGAGGCGGCAAGCGGCGTGGGTTGAAGATTCCGGCAATTCGAGATCGAGTCGTGCAAGGTGCGCTGCGCCTGGTGATCGAGCCGATCTTCGAGTCGGATTTTCAACCAGGTTCGTTCGGTTACCGTCCTCGGCGCACGGCCCACCAAGCGTTGGGTCGGGTCTACGAGGGGCTGAATCGCAAACTGCAGCAAGTCCTCGATCTCGACCTGCGTAGCTACTTCGACAGTGTGAGGCACGATCTCCTGCTCTTGAAGTTGGCGCGCAGAATCCGCGATCGTGACGTGCTACGGCTGTGCAAGCTGATCCTGAAGGCGTCGGGCAAGCGAGGAGTTCCACAGGGCTCGGTGATCGGGCCGCTGTGGGCAAACTTGTACTTGAACGATGTCGACCGGATGCTGGAGCGTGCCCAAAGCGTGACTCGGCAGGGAGAATACGAGGTGATCCGCTACACGCGCTTCGCCGACGATCTGCTGGTGCAGGTCAGTACCCATCCCCGAGCACGAGCCTGGGCGCCGAAGGTAGAACGCCGCCTGAGGGAAGAGTTGGAGAGAATTGGTTTGACGGTTAACGAGGAGAAGACCCACATGATCCGCTTCGATGCCGGGGAACCCTTCAACTACCTAGGTTTTACGTTTCGGCTGGTTCCGGACCGGAAAGTTCTAGGCAAGAAGAAGGTCCTACGGCGGCCACAGAAGGAAAAGCGCACCCGTTTTCTCCGCGAGATTCGGGATCTCCTTCGAAAGCGTCGGCACGTTCCCGTTGCCGATGTGATCGTCCAGGAGATCAATCCACGAGTCCGTGGGTGGGTGAACTACTTTCGCTGGGGAAATGCGGGGAGGGATCTTCAATTCGTAAGCTGGCAGATTGATGCAAAGATCCGGCGGTTCGCTTCTCGGCAGCGCCCGAAACGAAAAGGGGGACGCTCTTGGACGACGTGGAGCCCCGATGAGATCTATGGAAAGTGGAAGCTTTTCTACGACTACAGGATCTATCGAGGCAGCGCCGCCGAGTAGCAAAGTCTCATAAACCTTGCGGCTGAGTCGGTTGGCAACGCCGGATGTGGGAAAACCGCATGTCCGGTGTGACGGGAGGGGGAGCAGGTCTACGGGCCATGGTTGGAATTGAGGCACCGGCAAGAAGCCGAAAGGCGCCGGCAAACAGCCACCCTCCGACCTTCTGGTACCGCGCTGCCCCCCGAGCCCAATTCTTTCGGTGATCGCCAGAATCGTGCATCGTGTTGTCAGGAGGAAACACGATGCAGGATCGAACGCACGCGCTTCGCGAAGCGCTAGAGAAAAGTCGCGGTGGCCAAAAGAGGTGGAGTTGCCCAGAAGGTCTTCGGTCGGAAGTGGTGAGCTACGCGCAAAGTCGTCGAGCATCTGGGGCCGGGGTTCGCTTGATCGCAGAAGAGCTCGGGCTGAGCTTGTCGGGCCTCTCCCGTTGGCTGAAGAAGGCTGTGCAATTTCGCTCGGTGCGTGTTGCACGAGCAGTGTCTGTCCCGGTCTCGGCAGAGTTGGTGCTGGTGACGCCTCATGGTTTCCGCCTGGAGGGCCTTTCGACATCGCAGGCTCTCGACCTACTTCGAGAGCTGTGATGCTCCCTCTACCTCGGCGGTATCAAGTGATCGCCTACGCAAGGCCGGCGGATATGCGAAAGGGTTTCGATACGTTGTCGACGCTGATTCGCGAAGAGCTGGGTCGGGATCCGACGAGCGGTGATTTGTACTTGTTCGTGGCCAGGAATCGGATTCGAGCGAAGGTGCTCTTGTGGGACGGGACCGGATCTTGCCTTTACGTGAAACGCCTCGAGAAGGGCCGCTTTGCCTGCCTCTGGAAGACTGCGGTCGAAAGCGAGTTGGAGCTTTCCTCCTCGGAGCTTGCGTTGTTCTTGGAGGGTTGCCAGGAGGTGGGCCGCCGACGGTTATCTCCGCCGCAGATTGATCCAAATCGCCCGCTAATACCTGCCTAATAATAAAGTATTTATGAGATACTACGTGCATGCTCGATGCGCGTTCGGAAACCCGAGTTGAGATCCTTCAGCAGGCTTGTGGCCTGCTCCAGGATGAGGTCGGGCGTCTGGTCACCAGGCTTCGAGATCTGACGTTGAGAAACGCTCATTTGGAAGGGCGGGTGCTCACCCAGGCCGAGCTGGACATACTCGAAACTCCGGGCTCGAAGGCGTTCCAGGCGGCGGCGGAACCGATCACGCCTGAAGCGAAACCGAAAGCGGCTAAGAAGCCTCAGAAAGGGCACGGGCCCCGTCCGCAGCCCCGGTTGCCTCGGCAAGAGCAACTCTACGAGTTACCCCAAGATGAGCAGACCTGCCAAGTCTGCCAGGGCGAACTCGAGGAGATGGGGCTCACCGAGGACAGCGAAGAGATTACGCTCGTCGAGCGCACCTATTCCTTGGTGCTTCACCGTCGCAAGAAGTATCGCTGCCGCTGCAATGCCAACGTGGTCACCGCCCACGGCCCGGCCAAGTTGATCCCCGGCGGTCGGTACTCGGCAGACTTCGGCGTCTCCGTGGCCGTTGACAAGTACGTCGATCAGAGTGTGCCACGAAGGCATGCTCACCTGCCACAAGGTAGAAGGAGTACGCCGTGCTGCATGGAAGATGAGGGCAGGCCCCTCGGGATCGGGGTGCAGGCCCAGGTCTCAAACCACCTCGAGCTGCGTGGGTCAAGAGCCCAGGTAGTGAGCGTCGAAGGAAAAGGCGCGGCAAGACCGCGTCAGGTGAGGTCCAGGAAGACGAGCGAAAGCGAACCGCTGATGACGTGTCGTGAAGTATTTACCCGACGTCAAAACCGGGCAGTTTGGTTGGCCCGGGATGAGCCCAGAGGGAGCCTGTTTATTGGCTGGGCGGCGTCCGGCATGAAGGCGGCGTGAGCTTGGACCAGGCTTCTGTGCGGAACGTGGGAACCTGTCGTCCTGATGCGAAGGGAAGAGCCCGAGCAGGTAGCCCCTGCAAGGGTGCAAGTACCAATGCGGGACACAGGGGCGGAGCGACTCGTAGTAGCGATGAAGGTGGGGAAACCCTCTGGAGCGAAGGGGTCGCGTCGTCCAGCTGCAATCGCAGGACAACCGGCAACGGGAGGAACCTGTGGGCGTAGCGAAGCCGTTACCGATCCCCAAGAAGTTGGTGTGGGAAGCCTATCTCCGGGTGAAAGCCAGCGATGGTGGACCTGGGGTGGATGGCCAAACGATAGAGGACTTCGAGGTCAACTTGAAGGACAATCTCTATCGGATTTGGAACAGGATGTCGTCAGGGTCTTACTTTCCACCACCAGTCAAGCTGGTGGTGATCCCTAAAAGTGACGGTCGAGAGAGAAGATTGGGCGTCCCCACGGTCGCTGACCGAGTCGCCCAGAACGTGGTGAAGTTGGTCTTGGAACCAATTGTCGAGCCGCAGTTTCATCCCGACTCTTATGGCTATCGCCCGGGCCGGTCGGCCCACGATGCCATCGGGCAGGCGAGACGGCGCTGTTGGCGCTACGATTGGGTTCTAGACCTCGACATTCGTGCTTTCTTCGACACGCTCGACCACCGACTGACGCTTCGCGCGGTTCGTCGGTACACGAGTTGTCGCTGGGTCCTTCTCTACGTGGAGCGGTGGCTGCAAGCCTCGCTGCAGCGGGAGGATGGCTCACTGGAGGAAAGGAAGTCTGGTACGCCGCAAGGCGGTGTGATCAGTCCATTGATTGCGAATATCTTCATGCATCTCGCGTTCGATACCTGGATGGGTGAGAGCCACCCAGACGTGCCGTTCGAGAGATATGCGGACGATATCGTGATCCATTGCCGGACAGGATCCAGGCCGGAGAGGTTCAACGAGCGATCAACCAGCGCCTTGCACATTGTCGACTTGCGGTCCACCCGGAGAAGACGAAACTCGTCTATTGCCGGGACTCCAATCGGAGGGGCCGGTACCCGGAGGTCAGCTTTGACTTCCTCGGGTATACGTTCAAGCCGCGCCGTGCTCGCAACCGACGGGGTGAGCTCTTCACGAGCTTCTGCCCTGGGGTGAGCCACAGAGCGGCGAAGGCAATGCGGAAGACGATGCGCAGGAAGTGGAAAATCGCAAGGCGAACCGATAAGAGCCTGACTGACCTGGCGAATATGTTCAACCCCATCATACGAGGTTGGATTTCCTATTACGGGCGCTTCTATCGATCGGCCTTGGTGCCGGTCTTTCGACCGCTGGACTTCGCCTTTGTGCGATGGGCCGAGCGGAAGTATAAGAAGCGCCTCAAGGGTCATACTCGAAGAGCGACTCGCTGGCTTCAGGCCATCGCGCGCCGCAATCCGGGCTTGCTGGCCCACTGGGAGATTCTGAGGACTGGAATGGCTGGACGATAGGAGCCGTATGAGTCGAGAGGCTCACGTACGGTTCTGGGAGAGCGCGGGGGTGAGATTCCCCCGCGCTACTCAACTTCCGTTGCAACGCCAGGTCACGCGCATGGCGCGGTCCGGGCTGACGGTCACGGCCGCCACGCTCTCAGATCAGATCATCGCTCTGTCGAAGATCCTGGAGCCGACTTACGACGCGCTCTTCACCCGGCTTCTCGAAGGCCCGGTCTTGCACGTCGACGAAACCGGCTGGTTGTTGGCACCCAATGGGGTCAAGATCGGGCGCAAGCGGCATCGAAAGAGACGATATACCGCCACGGTTTGGGGTTTGTGCTCAGAACAATTTGCTTACTATGCCTTGCTCGACTCGAAATCGACCGAAGCAGGGCGCAGCCTGCTGGAAACCTATTCAGGTGCCCTGGTCGCGGATGGCTACCAGGTCTACGAAATCCTGGCGAAACCGGACGAAGAGGATCAGCCGCCGCGATTTACCCTGGTCAACTGCTGGGCTCATTGCCTGAGAAAGTTCCGGGATCTCGAAGATGCTCGGTGTCAGCCGGTCCTCCAATGGATCCGAGAGCTGTATGAGATCGACCGCGAGGTCGAAGGCCCCTTCCCGGGCGGCCCGGAGGAGTGGGAGAAGAGACGGCAGATTCGACAGGAGAAGAGTCGGCCGATTCTCAAGCAAATTCGCGCGTGGGCATTTCAGCAGGGCGGCCTTCGACAATCGGGTTTCGGCAAGGCGATTCAATACATGATGAAGCGCTGGGATCGGCTTACACATTTTGTTGCGGACGGCAGGATCCCCCTCGACAACAACCGGGTAGAGAGGGCGCTCCGAGGTCCGGTGATCGGACGCAAAACCCATTTCTGCTCGCGCTCAGAGCGCGGAGCCAAGACGGCCGCGGTGCTCTATTCCCTCGTCGAGACCGCAAGGCTCAACGGCATCGATCCTGCCCAATATCTCCTCGACGTCGCAAAGGCCGCGATCCAGAAGCCTGGCACCGTCACCCTGCCCTGATTCGCAACCCGCCTTCGATCGTCCACGGCGAAGTGCCGGTTGCCCGGTAGGGCGACCGGTTACGAAGTAACTCCTCGACGTCGCAAAGGCCGCGATCCAGAAGCCTGGCACCGTCACCCTGCCCTGATTCCAGACCTCCTTCGATCGCTAACGGCGAAGTGCCGGTTGCCCGGTAGGGCGACCAGTTACTCTACACAACCGCTGCTCACGCAGCCTTGCCGCGTTACGGTTACCTGTCGAACCCCTCTGCCGACGCGCCGCACACTATTGCGCAGCGGTTCATCGCAGAAAACCGGGATGCCATGGGGCTCATGGCAACCGACCTTCAGGACACGGTCGTGGCCGACGAAGTGCGGACCCGTCACAATGGTGTGACCCATCTGTACGTTCGGCAACGTCTTAACGGAATCGAAGTGGTGAACGGTGACATCAATGTCAACGTTGCGCGCGATGGCAGGGTCTTCAATGTAGGCAATGACTTCGTTTCGAGCCTGGCGTCGAAGGTCAACGCGTTGCTTCCCGCGCTGTCTCCGACCCAGGCTATCGAGCATGCGGCTTATGCTCTTGCCTCGCGACGATGGCACCGTTCGCCTCGTTTGGGAATTGGTGTTGCGGTTTCACGACGGACAACGCTGGTACCAGACCTTTGTCGACGCGTACGCCGGTGCCGTACTCGATTGGTTCAACTGGATCGATGATGGAGCTGGAGCTGTCGCCGAGGGTGTCTGCGCGAGCGAATGCTACGACGTGATTGCGCTCCCCAAGGAAAGTCCACTCGATGGGCCGATCACCACGGAGAGTGCACCGGCCGATGCCACCGCGTCCCCGTTTGGTTGGCACGACACGAATGGCAGTGCGGGCGCCGAGTTCACCGATACTCGGGGCAACAACGTCGAAGCCCAGACCGACCTCAATGCCAACAACAATCCCGCGGCACCGGATATCCGTGGTCAAGGTGGCGCCAACCTGGTTTTCGACGCGGTTTGGGATCCCAACAGCGACCCCAATGCGTCCCAGGAAGCATCGGTAAACAACCTGTTTTACTGGAACAACATCATGCACGATGTCTTGTACCAGTATGGGTTCGACGAGGCAGGCGGAAACTTCCAGCAGAACAACTACGGCAATGGTGGTGCCGCAGGGGATCCGGTTCAAGCCGATGCCCTGGATGGCTCGAGCACCAACAATGCAAACTTCGGTACGCCACCAGACGGTATCGACCCGCGTATGCAGATGTTTCGGTGGTTGTACCCGTTTCCCAATCTGATGACGATCAACGCCGCGCCCTTCAGCAGCTTCGGCGGGGGCCTGGGACCCTACATCATGAGCGGCGCGAACTTCGGGCCGGCATTTACCGGTGAGACTGGGGACATTGTGTTCGCCGACGACAGCACGGCGCCCGACGTCAATGACGGGTGCCAACCGTTTGCGGTGCCTGCCGGTAGCATTGCGCTGATTCGACGTGGCAATTGCTCGTTCGTCACCAAGGTGCGTAATGCCCAAAACGGTGGGGCCGTTGCAGCAGTGATTCAGAAGATCACTGGTGGCAACCCTTCGACGTTGGGCGATGACATGACGGGTGGCGACATCACGATCCCGTCCGGGATGGTCTCAATGGCCGACGGCGCCGAGCTTCTGGGTGCCTTGCCCAGGGTCAACGCAACCATCGAAGTCGATGGAAGTCCACCACCCGACCGGGATAGCGACTTCGACAGCGGCGTCATTGCCCACGAATACGGCCATGGCGTTTCCAATCGGCTGACCGGCGGTCCCGGCAACACCGGCTGCCTCAGTCATCCCGAACGCGCCGGTGAGGGCTGGAGTGACTGGTGGACGCTTACATTGTTCCCCGATCCGTCCGACACTGCGATTCAGGCGCGGGGTGTGGGCAACTACCTCACTTACGGGGGGACCGAAGGCCTCGGCATCCGCAACTTCCCGTATTCAACGGACTTGACGGTCAACCCTCAGACGTTCATCAGCATTGGTTCCACCAACATTCCGCACGGTGTGGGTGAGATCTGGGCCCAGATGTTGTGGGAGGTGTACTGGCTGCTGATCGACAAGTACGGGTTCGACGCGGACCTGTATGTCGGTACGGGTGGCAACAACCTGGCGATTCAGTTGGTGATCGATGGCATGAAGATGCAGCCGTGCTCTCCGACCTTTGTCCAGGCCCGCGACGCGATCTTGGCGGCCGACATGGTCAACAACGGTAGCGCCAACCATTGTGAGATCTGGACCGGCTTTGCCAAGCGCGGACTCGGCTTCAGTGCCAGCTCGGGTGGTACGGGTGTTGGCGACGAGGTCGAGGCATTCGACTTTCCGCCTGGCATCGATCCTGCCTGCGCCGCAGCCTTGTTCACCGACGGCTTCGAATCAGGCGACACCTCGGCCTGGGACGAGGTGGTGCCGTAGCGTCGAACTGATGGACAACCTGCGGTCTTCGAAACCCGGCGTCGACACCGACGCCGGGTTTTCTCTACGCAAAACAGCCCCTACCGTGTCGGTTGAATGGGCGATTGGGCGGTGATTGCAGGCCGTGAAACGATAGTGGACCATTTCGCGTCAAACCACTTGTGGAGGACATCAATGTTGCCCCGTTCTTTTCTTGTTGGGCTCTTTACCGGGGCCAGTCTGGTCGCGACTGCCGCGTTTGCGGCGTCGCCGGTCGAGAGCTTCGTGCCTGCCAGTGCCAGCGATCAAGCCATTTCGCCCCTTCCCCCAGGGCATCCAGCAGCGTCGGACGCGCTCCGAGCCGCCGCACAGTGCAACGAATCGAAGCCGCGCATGTCGATCGTCGAGCTCCATTGGCAACCTTCGTCGATTGACGGTCTGCTGATGCACCAAGTCGACATTTCGAAGTTTCGCGATGGGTTCGCGAAAGGGAGGTTCAAAACGACTCGGGAACTCGCCAGCGCGACCAAGACCGTGGCGGTGGATGGACCCGAACCGGGGTTGAACTACTACTGGCGCGTGCGGACGAAAACTTCGGCCGGATGGGCCGCCAGCCGAGTAGGTCGTTTCGAAGTTCCCATTTGTCCCCATGACGGTTTGGAAGAGCTGCCGTTCGGCGGGGGCAACGATGGTGTTGCCCAGCAGGGCGACAAGGCGCGCGATGAGGTGTCGTCATGAGGAGCGATGGCCTCGTCGTTGCCCGATTCTTCCTGTGTGCCACCGCGATGGTGCTCATGACGACACCTTCGATCGCTCAGACGATCGTGTTCGAAGATGTCAGTCCCAATCTGTCGGACACGGACGCCGCCGATCCAGACGGTGCCACCGGCGGTCGGGTCAACGGCACGGCCATCCAGGCTGGTAACAATCAGGTGATGTATGCGGCCACCGAGTGGGGCGGCCTTTACCAGTCGACCAACGGTGGGCTCGTGTGGAGTCACTTGCCTGGGCATCATCCCACCGCGACTTGGGACATCGAGATCGACCCGGGGTCGCCAACGCGGTTGGTTGCGACCTCCTTTTACGACGGTCGTGTCACGGCGCAGTCAGGGATCAACGTCAGCACCGACGGCGGCGCCACCTGGACCCATCCCCCGACCTCGGTCCCACCCGCCGACCTGTGCAACAACGCTCTCGATCAAACGGAGCTGTCCGCCATGGGCATTGCCATTGACCCGCTCGACAACACCAACGTCTACATCGGTACCAGTTGTGGCTTGGCCATCAGCAACGACTCGGGGGTAAGCTGGATGCTCGTCGATCCCACGGGACCGGACTCGGCGACTCGGATCTGGGATGTTCTGGCGCAAGGAGGTGGTCGCGTCCACATTTGTGGTGACGATGGCCATCTTCGGTCGGATGACGGGGGTTCTACCTGGGTCACGGGCTCTGGCTTGCCTTCGGGACGGTGCCAAATGGCCGCGTCGCCGGACGAGAGCTATGTGCTGTTTGCGGCCGTAGGTACGTCGATTTACGAGACCGACAACGCCAACTCGGCAACGCCGACCTGGGCGCAGACACGCACCAACCAAAGTCCTCAAGGCCGGATTCCGTTCGTCGAGACCAACCAGCGAACCGATGCCGGCGTTACGGGTGATTTCGATCTGTGGTTTGGCGATGTCTCTTTGTGGCGTGTCGGATGCACCACTCCGGTCTTTCCGAACCCCGGCGGCAGCCCACGTTGTGGCACCGGCAACAACCCGCCGTGGGCTGGCCCGTTCACCCGCAGTGCTGGCGGTCACGACGACACCGGTGGCTTGCTGTTCGATTCCGAGGTCGCGATCGATGCTTGTCCGTTGATTCTGGCTTCCGATGGTGGTGTCTACTACAACACCGACTCCACCGCTGATTGCCACAATCCGAACTGGGAACAGCCCGACGTGTCTCCGCATGCGTTGTGGCCATGGTCGATGAGCGGCGTTGCCCAGCCGGGCGTCGAGGATGAAGACCTCTATTTTGGTAATCAAGACAACGGTCTGTTCGGTACGATCAACATCGGTAGTCTGGCCCCCGATTGGCACAATGAAGTGTGTTGTGACGGCTTCGATACGTCGGGCGATCCCACGGGCGGCTTGTTCACGGTGTGCTGCGGCAATCCACGAGCGACGTTCTTGTTCCGCACGGATCCGGGATTCCAGAACGGTGTCGAGGTCAACACCTACCCGCCGGGGGGGTTGCTGGCGACCTTTCGCTCCGCCGATTCGATCGTGCCGCTCGGTGGTACCAGCTACGCCGTCATGACGCGCAACTGCACGCCCCCGGGTGGCGGCTGTGCCGCTGCCGACGGTGGCGTTTTCGTGACCCCGGATATCGACGCCAACCCGATCGTTTGGACCGAACTCGGTGATGCCACCGAGCCTCCCTCCAACCAACTATGCGGTCTCTTTGTGGGGCATGAGGCGGGTGAGCCGGTTCTCTATGCTCAGACTGGTGGTTGTAGGGGCACCACCTCCTTTGATCGTATGTGGCGATTCGAAGGTACCGATCCGGCCGGGACCTGGACCGAAATCACCTTACCTACCGGTGGTTTCGGTGTATTTGCCGTCCAAGCTTCGAACCCGGATCGCCTGATCGCTTCCGGTGTGACGGTGACCGACGCCGCCATGTTCTCGTCCTCGAATGGGGGAACGACCTGGGCGCCCATGCCGAGCCTCGACGCCGCCATGACCGGTGGTGGCGACTTCTTGATGCGCAACCGGCGCGGTCCCACTCAATTTACCGGCCTCAACGGCTACTGGCAGCCAAGTCTGGTTGCCATCGAGCCCACGGGCGGTTTGATGGTCGCGGGTGGTCAAGATTCAGGTATTTACTTGAGCGACGATGACGGCGCGACCTGGCAGCTGGTCACCGATCCGCATACGCCGGAGATCTCGGGGATTCCCCATTTGCCGCGTCCCCGCTACGCGTACTTTGACTCCGAGTTTGGTGGTGATCAGGTGATCTACATCGGTAGCCAGGGTGCCGGCATTTGGCGGATGACGCTCGGCATTCTTTTCCGCGATGGCTTTGAGAGCGGCGATACCGCCGCTTGGGATGTCACCGTGCCGTAGATCGGAAGGGGCCGAAGACGCGCGTGGTAGCGTTGTCGCGATGAGTCTTCGGTCCTTTGCCCACCTTGTCCTCGCCCTGTCCTTGGCGGTCCTACCGTGGCAGGGCGTTGGAGCCTCGTGGTGCGCAGGCGTGTTGGCCAGCGATCTGTGCGGGTCGCCGAGTGGCATGGCGGAGGTCCAGATCAGGGCCGCGGAGCCCGCCACCCTGCCGCCCTCGCGCGTGCGCACAGAGCCAGCGGCGGCGGTTCGCGCCGCGTCGCCCGCGGACGCATGGGGCGTCATGGGCGTGGCCAGCGAAGTGGGCCGGGAGCGGGTTGAGTTATCGGGTCTTGGTCGCGGTCAGAGGCAAGCCGTCGCCGCGACCGCCACGCCGATTTTCCTACGAAACTGCGCCTTTCTCTGTTGATCGCTCGACGTCGTCCCTAGCAGGCCTAGGGACCCGCGTCGAAGCGTAGATGAACAATCAACAGACCCGATCCCGTGCTGAGCACGGGGCGGGGGGAAGGTGTCGTGATGAAGAAGAATGAGAAGCGAAGTACTGGAAAGTCGTTCGGGCGTCGTTTGCTGCTGGTGGTTCCGTTGGTGGCACTTGGTTTGAGCCTTTTGCTGCCCGTGGTTCGTGGCGAGTCGCCACTGAATTTGGGCGTTGACTTGGCGGGTGGGGTGGTCGTCACCTACCGGCCCGATTTCGAGGACTACCATCGTGAAGGCGGCGCATTGCCCGACGACGCGGTGTTGGGTCTGGCCAAAGATGCGTTGGCCAGCCGCCTCTACCGCAAATTGAGTACGGTGCCCGAGGTGGTCGTGCGCAGTGACCAGCGAGTGGTGGTGAGCATTCCGGAGGTGGCGGATCACCGGGCGGTTCTGGCGTTGGTGGGCAAGACGTACCATTTGAGCCTGCGGTTGGTTGCCGCAACCCATGGCGAGCCGGGTGAGGGCGTACCTCGCTACCCGTACGAAGGCCGGTATTTGGAACTCGAAGAACCGGCCTTCACCGGCGACATGTTGGCGGAAGGATCGGTGAGGGTTCAACCCAGTACCGACCTGAGTGATCCGTCGGCCAAGGTCTCGTTTGCTTTTCGGTCTCCCCACGACGACGCATTTGCTCGGTTCACCGACGCCCACCGAGGCCAAACGCTGGCGATCCTGTTGGATCAGGATGTCGAGTGGGCCGGCGTCATTGAGGGCGAGATACGCGGTAGCGGCTTGCTCGCGGGTGGCTACACCCTGGACGAGGCGGGCGAAATCGTCAGCATGCTGCGGGCAGGGACCTTGCCCATCGGTCTCGAGGTTGAGAGCTTGAGGGCGGTGGGGCCGGGTCTCGGACAGGCCCTCAAAGGTCGAGGCGTTCAGGCGCTGGGCCTGGCACTCGTGGCGCTCGTTGGGTTGGTGACGATTGCCTATGGACATCGACGGGTCTTGTTGGTCACGGGCCTCCTATCGCTCGGTACCTTGCTATTGCTCATTGTTGGGTTGGCGGCGTTGTTTGGGCTGACCCTCGACCTGGTGGGCATTGCGGGCATTGTCCTCTCTGTGGGCATGGGCATGGATGCTTTCGTGATCGTTTTCGAGGCACTGGAAGCGCGACGCCGCCATGAGCCTGAATCGATGGTGCGGCACCACGGTCGGATCGTACAGGCCTTGTATTCGTTTGCCGGCGAGGGTGCGACCTTGTTTCACGCCAATGCGACCACACTGGTGGTTATTGCGCTGTTGCTGGCCACGGAGCGGTTGCGGTCGTTCGCCTTGTTCATCGGCGTGGGGATACTTGCCTCCGTGCTCACCATCTTCGTTACCCGTTCGTTGCTTGGGTCCCTACCGGCGTTGGACGGCGGGGTAAGCGGGGGGAGCGGCGTATTGGGATGGCTCCGACGCGCCCGGCCTGGCTTTTTTCGCTTGCGTTGGGCCTACGTGCTGGGTCTGGTCGCCTTTCTCCTGGGCACAGGCCTCGTTCTGTCATTCGGTGTCGGGCGCCCCATGCTGGCGTGGGGTGCTGACTTTCGGCCGGGTACTCAGATCGAGGTCTCGGGGCGTGAGCCCGCCGCGCTCGAGACCGCACTCTCACGGTTGGCAGCGCTCCATCCGGAGGTTGCGGTACGAAGTCAGGGCCTGGAAGGTGAGCCCGGACGGGATACCTACATGCTGACGCTCGATGCACTTGTTGATCTGGCGACTTCGGGCGAGCCGGCCGCGGGCACCCTTCGAGCCGATACCGTGTTGACCACGTTTCGCGAGGCCGGTCTCGAAGTGGGAAGTCTTCATACGATCGATGGGCGTGTATCGGCATCGCGTATGGCAACCAGCCTGTCCGTGCTCGGCCTGTCCTTTGGTCTACTCGCGGTCTATATGGTGTGGCTACAAGAGCCGCTCGGGCAACTGGTCTCGCGCCGAGCCTCGGCGTTGAGCCCGCCACGAACGCGTTTGTGGGTGCTGGTCGGCATGATCGTGGCAGTGGTAGCGGACGTTGCCCTGGTGCTGGCGGCGTTGGCTTGGCTTGCACTGCCGATCGGTCTGCCTGTGGTGGCGGCGTTGCTGACGGTCATCGGCTATTCGGTGAATGATTCGGTCGTGCTGTGGACCCACATCGAGTCGCGCTGGTCGGACCGTAAGTCGAGGGGCAAGGATCCGGTCGCGGTCGTCAGCCGGAGTGTCGATGCCATCCTGGTGCGGGCGGGGCTCACCAGCTTGTCGACGATGGTGCCGGCGCTGGCCATATTGGCCGTTGGTTTGGAGCCCTTGCGGGGGTTTGCCTGGGCGGTGCTGGTCGGCTCTGCGGCAGGTACGCTGTCGTCGCTGTTCATCGTTGGGGCGTTCGCGAGTCGCGCGATGGCACGGGAGGACGACTCGGTTTCGGTACCGAGTCTTGGTTCCACCGTATCGGTCTGACCTGGATGGGGAAGCCGCGCGGCTTCCCCTTTTCTACTTCAGTTCGATCGCCCGATTGGGGTCCGATTCGTGGGCCACCGACTTACGGGAAGAAGATCTCGCAGCGTGCGATCACCATCTCCTGTCTCAGCACGGAAAACGGGATTCCCGGGTAGCCAGCACCCTGTGACCCGCGTTGGAACCAGGCCCGAAACCGGTCCTCGAGCGCATCGTCGACCTCGAGTAGAACGAGGACCATGGGTTGGGGCTCGAGACCGTGGAGCGGGTTGGAACCGCCGTCGAAGACTTGTCCGTGGTAGGGAAGCTTGCTTTTTGGAACATAATACTTCGGCCATAGTAGGTCAATATCCCAGGCACTGACGAGGTCCGCCATCTCGGCGGAACGTTGCTCACCTTGATCGAAGAGCTCGCGCACGCGATCCCAGGTGTCGTCGTGGCCGCGTACCGATGCGATTGCCACCCAATAGGAGGCGTCGGGATCGAGATCTCGAATGTCGATGCTGACGCTGAAATCCTGGCGATTCTCGATGATCGACCCTTTGCGTGGCGATGTGAACGCGGCCTGGCCGGCCGCGTACGCTGCCAGCGATCCGGCGATCAATGCCGCGAGGCCGATGCCGAGCACAGTCCCGGCGTGGCGGTAGGTCTGCTTCATGACAGGTTTCTCCTTTGGTCTTAGGTTGGTGATGGTCCGTTTTCGATGGTCATTCGATGGTTAGCTGGGTGCGGAGCACGATCTCGAGATCCGGTGCCAGCAGCGGTGAAGAGCCAGTTTGGTCGCGCCAGGTGCTGAAGCGTTCGTGGGTCGTTTCGTCGACGCACACCAGCACCAGCTCGCCGGCATCCATTTCGCGCGGCACGGTCACGCGCTGGGCGATCTCCTGCGAGACCAGCCCCCGGTTGCGGACGGCGAGCTGTGGCCAAATGACGGTGATGCCTTCCGCCACCCGGTGTTCGGAGAAGAGGAGCCAATATCGCGGGCAAGATCGCGGATAGCGAACCGTACCGCCCACGGAGAGGGTCGTGCGTGGGATGGTCGCGATATCGCCGAGGTCGAAGGCCTCGACGGCGGCGGCGAACGCCCGCCGGTCGCTTTTCTGCGCCGCGGTCATGGCACGGTTGGCGATCTCCGTCATCTCGAGGTGTTGGTGTTCCGCGCGCGTCGTGGCCTTCTGCGCTGCCTGGACCTTTTGCCAGCTGAACAGGCTGGTGAATACGACCATGAGCACCGATGCGGCGATGGCTAGAAGCGAACGGCGAGCGTGGGCGGCTGGTCGTCGCGTAGACCGTGCCCGAATGGGCGGGCGTTCGAATGTGAGAGGCCGCCGGTCGGTCGGCTGGGCTGTGGGCGCGGCAGCGTTTCGATCCGACGGCGTTTGGCTTCTGCCAAGTCGCAAGGCCTCAGCCGCGGCGGCCGGGACCTCGCCCGTGGCGACGAATCCCATTGCCGCCAGGCTCTCGAGGCAGTCTGTGCACTCGGCGAGGTGATCGACGAGCTGCTCGCGCGGCTCCGCCACGATTCGCACCATCATCTCCTCAGCCTTCTCGCAGGTCATGGTCATTCGTCTGTTTCCTT
This sequence comes from Candidatus Multivoradales bacterium, assembly GCA_965250305.1. Taxonomy (GTDB): domain Bacteria; phylum Acidobacteriota; class Thermoanaerobaculia; order Multivoradales; family J023; genus J023. Next base: position 470,798 of record CBDFNS010000023.1, read on the forward strand.
CCTGGTCGGTCGTTGTCTCTTCGTGGTGAATCCAGTCGGGCTTTCGAGGATCTCAGTCAGCCGTTTTCTGGTTCTGCTGTACCACTGCCTGATTTGGGCATTGCTCCCACCGAGCTCACGCCACATCTTCTCGCGATCGTCCTTGTCCCCTTCGAGGTAGCGGAGGAACCGGGCAGCGTCTGCTTGATCGAGCACCCCGAGAGCTTGTCGAATGAGAATTCGCTGATACGCCCGTTGGTCCTCACCGGCCAGGTCTTGAGGCGGGACATTCTCGATCGGACGTAAGTCTCGCTTCTTTGGTTGCCCATCTTTGTGTTTCGCTCGGCCCGTTCGCTTGCGGCGGTGGTCCTCGGCGGTATTCCGACAGATGGTCGTGGCGAAAGCCTCGACGTTCTTGATTTCTTTGGTCCGTACCGCGCCGACCAGCTTGTCCAAGGTGTCGTCGATGATGCTGTCGAGATCGGCGCCCAATTCACCAAATTTCGAGTTGCCGTATAGGTAGCCTTCCAGATGCACGCGCAAGTCAGTGAGGATCTTTGCCGCCTCGGTACCGTCCGGCTCGCTTTTCAGCACGATAGTCCGATCGTCGATATCGGCTGTCTCATCCGGTGAGCTCGGTGCCGGGCCTTGTTTCTGATCAGCGGTCTCGGGTCGCTTGTTTGGTTTCTTGTTCATCCCTGTGCATGGCCTCGGGCTGTTCGACTTTTCCTTCATTGGGACGACGACTCAAAGGCGTCGATTGTGACAAGAAGCTCGAGATGTCGACGGGGACGAGGCGCTCGACAACCTGTCGTCACAAATACCGGCTCGCTGACGTCGACCCTATGACGGGCCACTTCATGGCTCGTTGAGGAGGACACCATGGCGACAGTTTGGTGGTGGATCGCGGCTCTCGTTTTCATCGTAGCCTGCCCTCGACAAATCGGGGCGGCATGGGCGTCGTGCTGCGGCCTGGTGGTCGTGGCAGCGCAGGCGACCCAAGGCGTTCTTGCCGGCTCCCGTAACGTGGTGGTGAAATTCCTGCTTCGGGCCGGACCGGTCGAGCCGGTCGGCTCGCTGGTCTGCTTCGCACTCGTAGCATTGGCGATCTTTGCGATGCGCGCGGATTATTTAGTGCTGCTCGACTCCCTTCGATTGATCTTGCCCTGGCCTGGGTCATCGCGCCTGTTGGCCACGACCTTGGTCGGGCTGACCGCGGGGGTCGGACTGCTGTTTCATTCCATTCGACCCGCCTTGGCGCGCGGTGGCTTGCTGGCGCTCGCGCTCTGCCTTCTCGGTGGCCAGTTTCTGATCGCTCACGAACGCTCCCGGCAGCTACTCGAGTTGGAGGAAGCGCGGGTCGAAATGGAAGATGCCGCCGACGCTCCAGCATCGCTCGTCGTCGATGGCGTGGTGCTCGACTTCGCACCGGCAGCGAACGGAACGACGGCGTCGCCGGAGGTTGCCGCGGCGGCGCCAAAGCGCGACCTGCGACCTCTACTAGCGGGAGCCAGCGCCTTTTTGTTTGCCATGGCCGAGATTGTCTGCGTGTGGGGCGCGCTGGTACTCGGTGACGCGGCGATTTGTTGGACATTGGCCGCGCCCCTGTTTCTGCTGCTCGGCGTCCTGCGCGGGGTTGCCGGGTTGCTGGCGCAGTTGGCCCGCGTCGCGGGTGAGGTTGCTGGAGCGTTGCTCCAGGTACCGGTCGCAGCAACGGCTGCCGTCCGTCGTCTCGCCCTCTTCGACTTCGTCTCCCGGTGGCACCGGCGCCGGACCACGACGCTGGCCCAGCGGCACCTGCGACGGGAACAGCGGCGCGACCTGGCGCATCAGGCAGAGCGCCGCGCACGGGAGCGTAGGTTGGTCGATGCTCTCGACGCGCAGCGGGCCGAGCGCTTTCATCAGCTCTATGGCGATGTGGTAGCGGCCTTTGCTGGCCAGGTCGCCGGCGATGCCACGCCGTCGTTGGCGTCGCGCTCGCGGGCGGTTGGGGCCGCGCTGGGCGCGACGTTGGCGTCATGGCACCAGCGGCTGCTGGACGTACTCGGTCGGTTCGGTGGCACCACCGGCGAACCGAACGCTAGTCGAGAAGCGGGCGCCACGGATCGGAACTTTCAGGAGGAATCCGCATGACGCACGAGAGAGGACTTCTTCCCACGGGGCACTTGTGGCTGGCGCATGTTGCGGTGGCGCTTGTTGCGGTGGTGGCGCTCGCCACCGGTTGCACTGATGTTCAGTCCGCTGTAGGAGCTACCGATGGCGACGCCACCACGGTCGCGAGCCAAGACAGGGTCGATCGCTTCCAGCCTCGGCTGACGGTGGTCCTGTGGGATGTCACCGGCAGCTTCCGCGCGCGCTCGGCGAGCGTCCAGGCGGTGATCGTAAGCATTCTCGGTAGCCTGGGGCCGGGCGACGAGTTGGTCGTGGCAACCATCGCCGCTCCCAGCTTTTCCCCGGCGCGGGACGTCCGGGTTCGGTGCCGCATGCCCGAGGTTCCGAAGGCTATTCTCCAGGCGAGCAGGAAACTCCACGACTGGAAGCGCAAGCGTTTGCGCTTGGCTGCGATCTGGGTGCAAGTCGATGCCCAAGCCAAGGCGTTGGCCGGAGTCCTGGCCGAGCCGTTTGAGCGAACCACGGTGGGAGGCACGGATGTGCATGGCGCGTTGGCCTATGCCGCGCATCGGCTGGCGGGTTCCGAGTGGCGCGAACGGCGATTGGTGTTGCTCAGTGACCTCGTGCACGAGGAGGGCGGTGGCAAGACTTCGATGCCGCCATCCGAGGTGTTGCCTTTGGCCGGCGTCCATGTGATCGGCCTCGGAGTCCCGTGGGACGACAGTCGATGGGCCGGTATGGAGCGGGCGTGGCGAGCCTTCGTCGAGCGATCCGGCGGCGTCTCGTTCACCATGTTCGACGCGTCCCGAATGCTCGACCGACCCGCGCTGCCGCCCAGCGTGGTGCCACGCGACTTGCCACCGTCAGCGCTGCTCGCGGGTGGGTGAACGTCACAAGAACAAAAGGGGGGGAACCGCGCGCGGCTTCCCCCCATCGTTCCGAAACGTCGTTCTGCTACTGGTCGCAGATCGAGACGTCGATGCCGGTGTTGCGTTGGCCGAACCGACAGATGTCGTCGTGCTGTAGGAGAGCCTGCGAAGGCGAGTCCACGGTCACTTGCCTGGATCAGTCTTCGGTCCCGTGCCAGTGTTGGTCCGTAGGGACCCGAGTCGCTGGCAAGCCTCTTGGAGCGTCAGGTGACGAATGTGATTTGATTCGAATGGGGTCGATCGTGAATCTCGACACCATACTCAAGCCTCAGTCGCACAAGCAACCGTCCGGTAATCATACGCTCGCGACCCCGACGCCAACGAGTCTTCTCTCCCGCTTCGGCGAAAAGCGCATAGCCTCTGGCTCGCCCAGGATCGTGCCGTAGCCAATAGGAGACACCGTCGGACCCTGCTTCGCTAAGGCGAGCCGCCCAGGCCTGCGAAACATCGTAGGGTAGGCCAATGCCGATCTCAGCAGTGATCCCAAACCGGGTTGCACTGCGGGAACAGGTGTCGGCGATGTCCCAGGGTTTGGGTAAGAACAGCATCCGAAGGCGCCGGGCCGCTAGGAAGTTGTGGGTCACAGGGCCTGATCCGATGACTTCGAGCAGGGCAGCTAGGTCTTCCTGAGCGACGTAGCAGGTACCGTGGGGCGCCTCGAGATCAAATCGGCCGTCCATGGAATTGCCGAACCACCAGGGAATTCTTCCCTTGCGGACCACACGGTAGAGTGCCTTGTCGGTCGGCACGACGTGGCTGGGGAAGCTGTCGAGACGCCGTGCGTCGTCCGGTGGTGGTTTCAGACTCGGCTTTGGCTCGTTCACTGGCTGAACCGTCGTGCGGTATCTCGCGCGAATGCGACAATCCCATCTTGGGGAACACCGCTTTGCAACGCCTCAAGGACCGAGTACCCACCGAGCGCATCGTGCGGGCTGGTGAGCCAGCCGGCCAAGGTCCAATCGTCAACTGGCACGTCGCGAAAACACCGAAGCGTCGCCGGTAGTCCGTTTAAGAGGCGGTTGTTCGAGTCGAACTGAAATGCTGGGTAGACAAGCATTCCGTCCTCGGTCTTGAGTCCCAGTAGGCTACGCCGGTGCTTACGGCGGGTGACGGCCGCGGGCGACAGGCCGAGAATGTCGGCGACCTGCCGGGTGCGGTAGAAAGGCCCCAGCAGCCGATCCCACGCCGAGGGCTCCGGAACGGCGGTGAGCATTCGTTGTGCATAGCCCGACGCCGAATGCACGACCTCGGCATCGTGGCCTTGTTCTTCCAGCTTCATCAGTCGGGATCGAAGCGTTGGCTTCAGAAGCGCGATGGTCTCTTCGAGCAGTCGATCCACCTTACTTGGACCATCGCTCGGAACCTCCTCGCGATCTCCTATTGGGAGGCCCGGAGGAACCGCCAAGTAGCGCTGTTCGAGAGCGGCAAGGTGGCGTTTGAGCAAATCTTCCGAAAACGACACTTGACAATCGAATACCGCTTCGCCTTCGAGCAAAGGCAAGCACTCCCGGCACCAATCGAGATGGTGCCGAACCTCGGCCCGCTCCCGTTTGGTCAGGCTACCGGAGCGGTAGGCCTCGAGCATCCTGGCTGTTGGATGACTTCCGGTCGAGGCCGTATGAGAGCCAGCCGTATCGACGTTGGGTCTCGCAGTCGCGATTGCACTCCCGTTGCTCAAGAAACGTGCTCCAATCGGCCGAACTGCTGACCTCGGTGATCAAGCCACGCCGGTATCCTTCGACCGAGTCGTGACAGTGTCCTCTATTTAGATTAGAAACCGTTCGCGCAAAAGTGTTGAGAAGATCGAAACCCGACCAGCTTCACAGATCGATGTCGTAGTAGCCCGCGAGCTCGCTCCGAAGCCGTTGGCGGGCCTGATAGATGTGAGACTTGACGGATTCGATCGGGACCTTCATGACGACCGCGATTTCTCGATACTTCAGGTCGTGGTGCATATGCAGCATCATCGCGTGGCGCATCTTGTCGGGCATGCGCTCGAGGGCGTCGGCCAAAACGTCGAGTCGCTCGTGGTCCAAGGTGGCATCCAGTGGGCTGGCTTGCTCCTCGTCCTCTTCTACCGAGCGCGCTTCGTTATCCCGAGGGGACTCCAGCAGGGATTCGAGCGACATCTCGGACGCCGAACGCTTGAGCTGATTCTGGTATCGCAGATGGTTTCGATACACGTTGGTGATGATCCGGAACAACCAGGTCCGAAACGAGCTGTCATGGCGGAAACCATCGAGACCTTGGTACATCCTTACGAAGGTATCTTGTGCCAGGTCTTGGCTTGCTCCCGCTGAGGAGCGCTGACGACGAAAGAAGCCGAGTACCGCCGGGTAGTGGATCTCGGCAAGTCGACGGAAGCTCTCCTCCTTGTTGGAACCCTCTTGGAAGCTGCGGATCGCCGCCGCCGTGACGGTATCGGGATCCTCCTTCATTTGTCGTTGGGCATTTTCGTGACGCGAGACCAGTCGAGAACCGGTCGACCGCGCATGCAGCGATTAGCGCCAGTCGCCGACGAGGATGAATCCGGCCCAGTAAAAGGGCGCGCTTCGCTCCGGGCGCCTGGACAGCTCGAGCTGGGCCGCTCTTAGCGCCTCGGCGGGACGGTGATCCGTAATCAACGCGCGGTAGAACGAGGTCATCAGTTCCGAGGTCGCTTGGTCGTCGACGTCCCACAGGCTGGCGATGACGCTGCCGGCGCCGGCACGGAGAAAGTCCGTCGCCAATCCGGCACCGAAGCCGTCGCCGCCGGTGGGTTCCAGCGCGGTTCCGCAGCCACTGAGCACCACGAGATCGGCCACCAGTCCGAGCGTTGCAAGCTCGTCACCATGCAAGAGGCCGTCGACGGGTGAACCGTGCTGGTCGAATATCGATAGAACAAGGCCGGACCGATCCGGGTCGGTACGATCGATGAAGGAATGAGTAGCGAAGTGCAAGATCCGAAACTGTGAGGCCATGAGCTGAGCGGCTTCTCGCGTCGCGTCGAAGCCGGTTGCCAGTTGGTTCTTGCCGAGTAGGGCAAGAACGGCGTTCGCCTCGTCGAGGCTAGCGGAGAGTCGCCGAAAACCTTGGTGCCCCTGGCTACGGGTGACAGGGGAGGGCGGGTCCCGAGGTCGACGATGAAACGCGCACAATCCCGGCAGGCTACAAGATGCTCCAGCACACAGTCCTGGGTCGAGTCGTCTAGATCACCGCCCTGGTACCGGATCAGCAGATCCGGGCTCGGGTGCGGCTCGAGTCCCGTGGCCCCAGCCCCGATCAACGCCTGGATGCCCTCGGCGAGTCGTATTGGATTCGAACTCATCGATCCCCCTTTGATCCTGCCAGTGGTCCCGTTGGCGACCAACCTTGTGCGATAAGTCTAGCACCGCCCTGCGGGGGCCGCATGAAACGGTTCGACGCTGGCTCTCGCGCACGAAAAAAGGGGGAGCCTGGCCACAGGCTCCCCCCCATCGTTCGGAACCGTCGTTCTGCTACTGGTCGCAGATTGAGACGTCGTCGATGCCGCCTTCGACGATGTCGCCGGGGCCCGCGCCGTCCGAGACGCGTACCCGCAGCTGAACCGATGATCCAGCGGCCACGGTGGCGGTGGCGTTGGTCCACGACGCGACGGTCTGGATATCGCCAACCGACACCACCGGCGAGAAGGCACCGCCGTCGATCGACATCTCGAGCTCGAAGTAGTCGCCGCCCGGGTCGTCACCGGTGTCGCGCTGGCCGTGGAACCAGTTGATCGACAAGTCCGACGCGGCGGTGACGTTCCATGTCGGCGAGGTCACCACACACTCGCCCCCGTCGACGTCGGCACTGCCGGCGCTGGTGTTGGTGGCGGTGAACAGCGCGTTGACCCCGGAAGCGGCACCGCCGACTTGGGTGACCACTGTGCTGGTCTGCTGGGTCGGTGTGCCGAGCACGAAGGTCCCCGTGGAACAGGTGCCCGAGGTGACCCAACCGGCCGCGCCGCCTTCGAAGTCGTCGTCGACGGTGCAGCTCGGCGGCGCGATCTCGAAGATCCGCACGTTGCGGAAGCGGCTGTTGTTGCCCGCGCCCGCGTCATCGTCATTGACCAACACCAGGAACATGCTGGCACCGGTATAGAACTGGCCGACCGGGATCGTGTACGTGGTCAGGGCCGTGCCAGCGTAGTTGTTGAAGTCCTGGAACGCGCTGCCCCAGGTCTGGGTGCCGTGGAGTTGGAAAATCCGGGTGTTGTTGGTCAGTGTGTCGTCTTCATCGAAGCCAATGCCGTGAATCTCGCCCTCGTTCGTCGATTGGAACTCGAACTCGATCACGGTGTTGGCGGTGATGTTGAAGGTCTGCGTGGTGCGGCGCCAGGTGTTCTCTTCGAGGAAGATGGCGTCGCCACCCTCTTCGACCGTCACCACGCCGTCGGCATCTTGGTTGGAGTACGAGATGGTTCCCGTGGTGCTCCAGTCGACGCAGTCGGTGCAACCACCACCCGTCGGGGTGATGGTGACGCTGATGGCATCGCTGTCCGAGAGGCCGCCAGAATCGGTCACCGAAGCGGTGATCGTGTGGCCACCGACGGACAGTGACGTGGTGGAGAAGGATGCACCGGAGCCGATGGCACCGTCGAGTGACGAGGTCCAGCTCAGCGAGCCGGAGATGGTTCCGTCTTCGGTATCGGTCGCGGTACCCGCGAAGCCAACCGCGGTGCCCTGGGTGAAGCTAGAGCCGTTGGTCGGCGACGAGATGGTCGCGGTCGGTGCGGTGTTGACGCTACCGCCGTTGACCGCGAAGACCAGGTCGTCGTGATCATCGAACGCGCCCGTACTGCATGGACTGACGCTACCCTGGTAGCGGAAGTTTGCACGGACCGCTTGCAGCGCGCCCGTGGGCAACGTGTAGGTCGCGGTCAAGGTGTTCTCTGCAGCCGCGGAGGGTTGTAAGGTCGTGATGAAAACCCAGCTCGGGTTGTTGGCGTCGGCTGCGAAGTAGAGGTCCAGACTATCTTCCGATGGCGTGGTCCAGGCCCAAACCGTGGCCGAAATCTCGACGGTGTCGCCTGCGGTGAAGTCACCGCCGCCGACCTTGGTGACGGTGATTCGATCGTTGGACTCGTCGCTGTGGAACGTGCCCGACGTGCCGTCGTTGCATACGTCGAGGGTGTTGGGTTGGTTGGGCTCGGGTCCGAGGGTCGCGCGACCCACGAGGAGCGTTCCAGAATCACACGAGCTGCCCGCGATGGCGCAGGCCGGGACACCGAGACCAGCGTTGAAGACCGCGTCTTGCGGACCATTGGTGTTGGGGTCGACCACGTTGAGGGTGATGGCGTCACTGCCCGAAAGGCCACCGCTGTCGGAGACCGAGGCGGTGATCGTGTGCGATCCCTGACTCAAGCTTGCGGTCGAGAAGGAGGCGCCGGATCCGATAGCCCCGTCGAGCGACGAACTCCAGCTCAAGGAGCCTGAAAGGGTGCCGTCTTCGGTGTCGGTGGCGTTACCGGCGAAGCTCACCGATGTGCCGACGTTGGCCGAGCTGCCGTTCGCGGGTGCGGTGATGCTCACCGACGGCGGGGTATTGCCGGGACCGCCGCAGCTGTCATAGCGGAATGAAGCGACGCGGGTCGACCAGTTGGACGCGGTGTTGTACTCACCAGTGAACCAGAAGGTGCAGCCGTCGCTGGGATCGACCCCCATGGCGGCGTAGTCGCCATAGCGGTTCGAAGCGTTCGAGGCGGTACCATCGACCACGGTGACCTCGCCCTGGGGCAAGGTGCCGAGGGTATCGGTGGCCAGACGGCCAACGTAGCGCAACTCAGGGTGAATGCTCGAGTTACCGGCGTTGTAGCCGAGCGCGATATTGCCGTCTTGATCGACGGCGATGGCGCCCATCCAGCGGTTGAGCGTGCCGGGGGCGAAGGTGCCTTCTTGGAACAGGCTCCAGGCGCCGCCGGTGCGGCGCAGCTCGAACCAGCGGATGCCAGCGCGATCGCCACCGACGTCCACCGCGAAGTTGCCGATAAGCGCTTCGTGGGTGCCGAAGTTCCGGTACTGAAGACGAAACATTACCGGCTCGCGCAAGGGATCGAGCTGGGTACCTGTTCCCGGCTGTGGCACGCAACTGAATGAGGTCAAGCCGCAAAGGGTGGAGTCGAATTCCGCGACCGCGATGTTGATCGGTCCGTTGAGGGTGGCCGACCCACCGGTGTCGAAGCCGCCGTTGTACTCCCAGATCTCGATGAAATCTTGGCTGGTGTCGTTGGATCCGGGGTTGTGCGCCTCGTCATCGCGATGGCGCATGAAGTAGTTTGGATCGTTGCTGCCCGGAGGTGTTGCGGTGCCGTTGAGGTGCGCGGGGGTCAGCACTTGAAAGCCGAAGCCGCCGAGCGCCGGGACCGTCGAGCGCTGGAACGTTGCCGACAAGCCTTGCAGCATGCGGGTACGATCAAGGGCGTAGATGGCAGGCGAGTTCTCGTTCGAGCCGACATAGTAGGCGTCGTGCCAGACGCCGATTTTGAAGTAGTCGGGGAAGTTGGGGGCGGTGAAGCCGTAGGCGAACCAACCGCCGGAAATCGGGTCGGCGGTCCGCGAAACGTAGACACAGATGTTATTGCCCGAGCCCGAGAATTCAGCCAGGACCCAGCGGTTCGCCAACGTGTCGTAGACCACGACGGGGTCACCAAGGCCGCCCGCGCAGGAGCCCGAACCGAGGGAGTCCATGGCGGTGGGACCCGCGACCAACGCGCCATTGGTCTTGTCGTAGATCGTGTAGAGGGCGCCGCCACCGCCGTTGATCGATTGGATGAAGTAGTTGGGGCCGATATCGCCCACCGTGTCCGGCGGGTTGACGCCGGTAAAACCTTGCGCGCTGAAGTTGTTGTCCGGCGTGGTGAAGGCACGCTGCAGGCCGCTCATACGCTCACCGGCTTGGCGCTCGAGAAGCGGGTCGCGATCGAGTGGCGGGGCCGCGGGGAATTGGACCGCGGGTGGCCGGACCTCGCGCCGTGGAACCTCTTTGATCGGATCGCCTGGACGCCATGGCGTGACGGTTGGAAGGTCGCGCAAGTCGCCGTCGAAGATGGTCGGTGTTATCGGGGCGCTGTCGCGACTACCAGCCGCCAGGTCGTCCTGGGCGAAGGCGGCGGGCACAATGAGGGTCATGAGAGTGAGCAGGGCAACAAGGGGGCGGCCGAATCGGCCGCGAGCAGTCTGTCTTTGCATTGGTTCCTCTTCTTTTCGGAATGGATTCGAGCACAACAGATTGGCGGGCTCGTGAAGGGCCCGCCTAATTCATTACAAGATCGGTGCCAGCGAGAACAAGACAAATGTGCCTGAATGTTGTACAAATATGGCCAAGTTCCACGCGATCGTCGTCAGCTTTGAGAATCAAGTTTGATCAGGGGTGAGAACCGCGAGGGGGGCCAAGCGTCTCGCATTCGTGGTCGATCGGTCAGGTCGCCTGGATACGTGACCACGCATTCGAGTGGCTTTGAGTCTCGCCTGTTCTGCCCGGTGCTCGAGCGATGTTGAGTAGTAATGAGAATCGTGAGCTGGCTGAGGTAAGGTGATGTGGTGTTCGGGATCTGCATTTTTCGGAGACCGCGCACGGGGGATTGGTGGTGAATTTGGACTCTGACAAAACGCAAAGATCGCTAGCTCGCGCCAGGATCACGAGATTGCTGTTCGGCGTGGTGGCGATTGCCTGTTTGGCAATCGGCTTGCCGGCACGTTCCCAGACCGTGGACGACGATTGGCTGATCGAGCGTTTGGCCGAGAGTGCTCCAATGGACGGGAACCACACGATCGAGGTTGTCAATCTCTACGGCGATCTTCGAGTGCGGGCAGCCAGCGATGACATCGTCGCAGTAACGGCGATTGTTCAGCGCCACCGTGGTGACCATGATCGGCCGCGGATCGAGGTGACCCGGGAGGATGGCAAGCTGATGGTTGTGGTCCGCTACCGCAATGGCAAACCGCCGGCCGATCCCGTCCAGCGCAACCGACGGGTGGATGTGACGGTTTTTGTTCCCGAAGGGCCTTCCGCAGTCCTACGGACGGAAGCAGGTTTGCTCAATGTCCGTCTGGGAAGTGATCTGGAGTTGATCACCCTTTCGGGCATGATTGACGTCAAAACCGCGGGCCGCCTGCAAGCGCAGACTGATCGTGGCAAGGTCGTGGCCGTCCTACAAGCCCCGAATTGGTTGGGTGAGAACACGGTGAGGTCGAAGACCGGCCAGATTGAGATCTGGCTCTCTCGCGACGCCAGTGCGGCGGTTGACGCTGAGACGAGCGGTTGGCTCACAACCGATTATTCAGTCGAGATCCAGCACGATGAAGCTGCGGGCCGCAAGATCATTCGAGCTCGCGTTGGCCAGGGACAAAGCCAGCTTCGGGTGCGCTCGATCAATGGTGCCATCCGTTTGCTTCGCTCGCCCTGACGGACATGATCGCGACGACGGACCGATGTAACGTGACACGACACGCGCGCAATAGCTCATGACGACTGGCGTGTTCTACCAACCATGACGCCACCGGTGGAGCCGGGCTTTTCCGGTCCGGTTGATGCGCGCACGATCGTCCAACTGCGTGTAGCGCGTGCCGTCGACGACTTTCAGCGTGGTGTCAACTCCGAGGCCAGCTTTGCGTTGATTTACACCACCTATGCCCTGGTCCTCGAGCAGCTCTTTCGCGGCCGGGGTTTGGAGGCCGAAGCGTGTCGCGACCATGCCGAGGAGACTTTGCTGGAGGTACACCGGAGGTTGACGGACTTCGACAGCCATACCCGTTTCGAAACCTGGCTGTACGGGATCGCTGTCGCCTACCTTCCGACGCCAGCCTCGGATCACGAAGACGAGACCGAGCAGACGGAAGCGCACTTCGCCTACCTAAATGGTGAGTTGACGCCGCACGATGCGGTTCAAATCCGAGAACGTCTCGAGGGCTGTCCAGATACCAGGAAGCGCTTGCGCGAACTCGAACGGTTGGCCGACGCTTCGCCACCGGAGGACGAAGATGTGGCAGCGGCAATAGCCCAGGACCTGGCGCGGTTCAATGCCAGACTCCGGGTGGCGGACGTGCCCGAGCCGGATTTCAACCTAGGGGTAAGGGTTTTGGGTGGGGTCTTGGTGCTGGTGTTGCTCCTGCTGGTGGCTTGGCTCGTTTGGTAGCGCAGGCCGCACGGGCTCGGGAAAGTAGCTAGATCACTAGAACCACCAACATCTTTACAGATGAGCCAGATGTTAAGCGGGACGTCCGGATCCTGCGGATTGCGGCGGCACCGCGATCTTCTGCTGTTGCGGCCGGACCTGTGCCGGCCGTCTTCATGGCAAGAGGCGGACGGCCGCCAGGGGCGACGGCCGCTACAAGGAGGGTCTCGACAGGCTCGTCGGTCTGAGGCGGAGCCTCGCTGGGACTAGGCCCCGAAGCGGAGGGTGACCTCGGGGGCAGGTGTGCCCAGGTGAATAGGGGGCCTACCTGCCGCGCGGCGAGAGCGATCAGGCCGAAAGCGGCGAGGATCGACACAGACTCGACGAAAAGATGCATAACGGGATTGGTGTTGGCGGTGACCCGTATTCTGGGCCGTTGAGCCCGAGACCGGGGTGAGCGAGCCGGGTGCTGGGGCGGCGGGATCCGAACGGTACCACGTTCCCACATCGCCCCAACGGGCGATCGGAGTGGCGTGCCTGCGCAAACAAAAACGGTGGGCCTCCGAAGAGGACCCACCGTTCTTGGTGCTCGAGCACCCGCACGGCCGGAGCCGTGTCAATCAGGTGCTACCAGCGGCGGTTCTGCTGGGGACGGCTCTGAGGACGCGGACGCGCCTCATTGACGTTCAAGCTGCGGCCGCCCATGTCACGCTGGTGCAAAGCGCTGATCGCTTCATCGGCACCTTCGGCCATTTCGACGAAGCCAAAGCCGCGGGGGCGACCCGTGTCGCGGTCGGTAACCAAGTGGACCGACTCAACCTCACCAAACTCCGAGAAGAGTTCGGTTACTTCGCCTTCCGTGGCGCTAAAGGGAAGATTCCCTACGTAAATTCGTTTACCCATTCTTCAATCTCCTGTCGCCCGTTTCTAGGCGAAGCGTCGTTACTTATTCGGCGATTGCCGAAGTTCAAAATCGTGGATCACGTCCAAGGGCGACAGGTACTCGATACGCTCAGGAAGGACGAAGTCTGGGAAGAATCGCTTTCGGAGGGAGGGAGTCGTGTCGGTTGGAAGAACCCAACTGCCTGACCGTAGCAGCTCATGGCACGCGCCGCAACTACTTTTGACGAAAGTAAACATGGCCTGTCGGCGAGCGCAGGGTACGCTCTGTGAGCGGGTGCCGTCGTTTTGGTAGGAGTTTGTTGGTTGCCTGGGCGCCGCGAACCAGGCAGTTGAACCAGAATGGTCTTTGCTGGTGAATGTGAGTCAGTCCAGATCGATTTGGATGAAGTGGGGTGTGGTGAGGCGTTCGAGAAAGGGCAGATCCACCATGGTCAATAGCGTCAACGCAATGGCCAGCAACACGAGAACCAAAACCAAAGATTTCTCGCGGAACAAGGTTTCGGGGGCCTGTGCGCGCGAGCTCGGTTTCAAACCGAGGCGCAGGTACGTGCCGAAGAGTGCGGCGAAGAGCGGCAGCGACAACAAGTACTCGACGCGGTACTTGATCAAGAATACCGCCAGGAAGAATGCTGCCATCTGGGCGTAAAGGAACGCCGAGACCAGGAGAGACCGTTCGCTGTAGCTGCGAAACGAGCGGCGGTACAGGGCAAGGCGTTCCTCCCCTTGCTCTCCCGCCACAAAGCGGTATTCGGCAAAGCGCTTGATGGCCATCAGGAAGCCGCCGCCCATCCAGTAGGCCAAGAGCAGGCTACTCGGCGGCAGCGTGGCACTGTCGACCATGGCCCATCCCAGTGTCAAGCGAATCGGATTGTTGATTGCCTCGCTGATGACATCGAGGTAGACACGGTCTTTGGTGCGGATGGGCGCAACGTTGTACAGCACGCCACTGATCAAGAACACCACGCTGGTGACAAGAAACAACGTCGAGATCCGTGACGCTATGGCAAGGCCAGTCGTACTGAGGGCCAGGTAACCGAAGCCAACGACCCAAGGCGAGACCGCCCGTGTCACTGACGGTCGTTTCGACTTGACCGGGTGGAAGGCGTCGAAGCGGGCATCGAGCCATTCGTTGAGCACGTAGTTCGCCGAAGCGATGGCGGCGGCGCTGAGAAATCCGAGAACGATGGGGACGAGGAGATCAGCAATCGCGCGTGCATGGACGAGTTGCGCCAGAACGACGCCGGGCACAATGAAGACTTGCTTGATCCAGTGATCAGGCCGCGCCATTGCGAGGTAATCGGTGATCAAGGCCGGCGGTTTTGCCGCTGGGTCGGTTTTTTGCATCCTCATGGGACCAACCTGGAATTCGAGTTGAAGGGTCGTGGAGTTTCCAGCGGATGTTGACGGTAGCATCTCGATGCTGTTGTCGGCCAGCGCGACAACGTTGCGGTGCTGACCCCGATATAGTCCTGCGGCGATGGTTTCGAATGCACGAGTCCAACACCGGCGGTGGATCCTGCTGCTACTTGGCGTCGTTGTCTTGGCCGGGCTCGGTCTGCGTATTTGGTATGCCGGCTGGAACCTTACCGATCAGCGCTACTGGGACGAAAAGTACAGCCTGGACAATGTCCGGCCCATTATGCTCGAGCGCATGGTGACTCCCGTGCAGGGGTACTACCCATCGCCGGTGTTCACGTTGCCAGCAGCCTTGTTGTTCGAGGTCAGCGCTGCCGTTGGGCGCTCGACGGACAACCCCCGCTTGGCGCCGATGAAAGGCTGGCATTTCACTCCAGTTGCGATCTTGCTCTCTCGCTTGTTGATGACGCTGTACGGCACCGCGACGTTGGTGCTGGTGTTTGGGGTCGGCAAACAGATGGTCTCGGCCCGCGTCGGTTTGCTCGCCGCAACGAGTTTGGCATTCTCGCCTTGGATGATTCACTCGTCGGGTTACTTCAAGCCAGACGCCCTCTTGGTGATGACGGTCACGTTGGCCTTTTACGCGTCCCTTCGTGCCGTCGAATCCGCCACCGCTCGGTGGTATGCGGCGGCGGGCGTTGCGATTGCCCTGGCCATGAGTGCCAAGCTCACCGGTGGCTTGGCGGCCGTGCCGTTAATCGTTGCCACTCTTCATTACGGGTTTCGAGACCGCAACCGCATGATGCTCTTGGCCTTTGCTGGAACGGTTAGCGCGGGCGTTTTCGTGCTGGTCAATCCCTATTGGCGTTTCTACCCGCATTTTCTCAGTGGCCTCAAGCGTGACTACGCGATGCGGGCCGAGTGGGCAGCGGACAGCAAATTGGGGATGCCGGGACGGGTCGTGGGCATGTTGGTCGACGACTACGGCCATGGTCCTCTTTTGGGTACCGTGGCCCTGCTGGGACTCTTGCTGTTCGCGTGGTCGTGGGTTCGGCGTAGCGTGGCACCTCGGGAGCGCTTATCGAGAAGCATGTTGCTGGTCTTCGTGCTTAGCTACACGGCGGCTTACTCCTTTCAGACACCCTATTTCAAGGGCAACAACTTTCTTCCTTTGCTGCCGTTTACAGCTCTGGCAGCGGCCTGGGTACTCGACACCGGTTTGCGGATCGCGAGCGAGCGATTCGCGGGTGGATTTCGGTGGTGGAAGGCGTTGGTGGCGACCGGTGTTGTTGGGTTGCTGGTGGTCCCGCCAGGAGTTCTGTATGTCTACCGCAGCTTGACGCCGACCACCCGCGATGCCGCGTTGCAGCACTTGGCACGAAAGCTGGATTCACAGGCCGGCCGGTTGGCGTATGTCGAAGGGTGGCAGCAGCCCAAGACCGCTTGGGAAGGGCGAAGGCCGTTTGCGGCAGGAGAAGTGGGGTTGGAAGTCAAAGAAGCGATGCAAGAAAGTTCGATCGAGCAGTTACGCGCGACCGATGGCCTGGTCTTTCGAGCCACGGGCACACGAGCGCCGCGATGGGCGAAGGTCGGTCCGCATAAGAAGCAGCTTTTCGAGCCACGGTTGTTCCAACTTCGTGGCCCGCCGGTTTGGGCCATCTTTCATCGATGGAGCCACGACGGGCCGTCGTTGGCGGTCGAGGCGGAGGCCGAGGATGGTCCGCCGGGATGGTATTTGACTGCACTGCCAGCGGGCTTAGCGACTGGCGACACCGTTTCGATCTCGGTTTGGTTGCCGCACGAGATTCAACTTTCCGGCTTTGAGCCGCCCGATCTCGAATTGGGAGGCCAGCTCGTGCCGCTGACCCGCAGAAACCGTGCTAGTAGCGGCGATGCCTTGGTCAGCGGGCGGTTCGTTCTCGAGGATCTGGCCGCGATGCTGCGGTTCAAGTTGAATCCCATCGCGCACGCTCGGGCAGCGGCCCACCACGCTTTCAACCACAAGCGCATCGCAGAAGCGCTTGTGGTTGAAAGCAAGGCGTCGATCACGGTGCATGTCCATCGCTGGCGGTCGGGCAGTTAGCTATGGCTCGATCCCGCAATACCTCTGCATCTGAGCCAGATGTTGAAGGTTGAGTTTGCGTTGCAGAAAAATCTCCGCTTCCCTCCTTTGAGAAGGGTGGAAGACGGTCGCACGTCTGGCCCCCCTCTTTTCCAAAAGGGGGACCGAGAGGGATTTCCCATTCGGCCATTTCGCCGCGAACTCGATCGCGGCTCCTGCAGACTCATCGACATCAATGAGGCGGAAGTGATTGTCGGTGATCCGTGTTCGACTGGCCGCACTGCCGGTGCTTCCTTGAACCAGGACGGCCGGCAGACCCGTCGAAACGCCGACGATATGGTTGCCGACCAAACTCGAGTTCCTGGTCGATTCGAGCACCATCACGGTGGCGCCTTGGGTTGATTCAGTGCAATCAGTAGTCTGACTGTCCTGGTCCGTCACACCCCGGCCGGTGGCGAGCCCAATCGGTCCCCGCTTGTTGCGCCGCAGCACGCGCGCGGGTGGGCGCCTCTTGGTTTGGATTGCGTGAAGCGTCCGGCGAAACCTTCAGGTGGTTTGCCGCGTTTGTTCCCGAGCGACGCGATAGGATCTTTGCCGACGGCTGTTCTGCGTGGACGGGGTTCGCCCCGGCGAACCGGTCGGGAGGCGGTACGTGAATACGGTTACGAGCGATCGGCACGGTACGAAGAAAGCAGGCCCAAGCTTGGAGGGATGGACGCGGGCGTCCCGAGGCGTGCCGATTGCGTACTTTGTTTTCGCCCACCTCTGCCTTGGGGTGGCCTTTGGCGCAATCGCTGCCGACCCGTGGAGCATCGCTGGATTCTTCTACCACCCGCGCATGTTGGCCATGGTCCACTTGGTGACCCTCGGTTGGATCACTTGTGGGCTGCTCGGCGCGCTCTATGTGGTCGTCCCACGTGCGCTGGGTCAGCGGATGCCTGCAGGTCGCTCAGACGCATGGGCATGCGCGATGGTGATGGCCGGTTCTTCCGGGATCGTCTCGCACTTTTGGGTCGATGAAGCTTCGGGTTTGGCTTGGTCGGGAGGCTTGCTACTCTGTGGTCTTGCGATACCCGCGGTGCGCTTCTTGCGGGCCCTCTTCGCTGCGCGGCTTCCGCTTGAGATCAAGGCCCCGTTTGTCTTCGCCTTCTTCAACTTTCTGTTGGCCGGCTCGATGGGGGCGCTTATCGGTCTCGACAAGGGGTCTCGTTTTTTTGACGGACATTTTCTTCGCGGGCACATCCATCATCGGGTGTTTGCCCATGCCCATCTCGCAGGCATCGGCTGGACCCTGATGTTGATGGTGGCGATGGGCGTTTTGATTTCGTACAAGTTGGTGCCATCGCTTCCTGTTCCCAAGCACTGGCTCTGGGCGACCACCCTCGCCCTCGAAATCGGCGCGCTCGGGATCTTTGGTGGTTGGCTGGGTGGTGGTTCTGGCGTGAAGGGCTTCGCGGTCCTTACAGCTGCTGGGCTGGGCTTGCTCTTGACGGTGGTCTGCTCCAATCTGTGGCAGCAACGAGCCACAGCCGGAGTCCGGAGCGCTCTTTTGCAGGTGTCCTTGGCGCTTGTGTATCTGGTTGCCACTGTTGCGATCGGCGTCGCACTGATCCGCTCAGAGGAGGCTACCTGGGAACTTCCAGCGGTCATGGCCTATGGTGTTTTCGGACTGATCGGATTTCTGGGTCAGCTGGTGGTTGCGGCGTCGCCATGGCTCTCTTCGACGCTCGCCGGATCCTCGGCTGGCGGCGAGGACTCCGTTGGCGGGTCGGTGACCCCACCCATCGAGATACGGTCATCGGCACTGCGACATGCTGTGATGGTGTTGTGGGCCTTGGGCGTACCAGCCCTTGCCGTCAGCTTGGCGACCGACCACGTCCTGCTGTTGAGGATTGCCGCCTCTGGCCTGCTTCTCGCTGTCATCTTGCAGGCTGTCGCCCTCTTCCAGATCCTTCAATTCGCACCAGATCGCTAGCCCGCATTATTTCAGTGCGCCGTGAAAAGCCGGCGACTTCTAGTGGGTGCGAATCCCACCCGGCAACTGGTCGGTCCAGCCGGAAGCAATCGGAGCGTAGGAAGAGGTAACGAATCCGTCGAAGCCTCCGATGTAGAGGGTCCTTATGGGATTTGGCAAACATGTAGGCCGAACGCGAGTGAACGTCGAGCAGGCCCCGAAACGGGTAATGCGGAAGCCGACCCGCCTGAATTACGGGGAAGGCTCGATCAGCCGTTTCACACCGCGAGGCTCAGTCCACGGCTTCGATCTCGTGGATTCGACTAACGTCGACGCTGGTGGGCTCCTGGCCGTCGCCGTATTGGAAGATACTGGCGAAACGCGCGCCCCAGATCAACTCGTGCGCCTTGTAGGATGTCCGTGCATGGACGGTTTGGGAAAAGGTCTCGTCGATGCCGGTTAGGGTGACCAAGAACTCGACATCCCGGTCGTCCTGACAGTCCGTGGCGCAGAGATCGCGCAACGGACTCTCTTCGTCGATCGGGTGTACCACCGTCCACGCAAGCGGAAAGAACGAGATCTTGCGGCGCTCGAGGCTCAGGCTATGAAACGTTCGATAGGGTCGTCCGTCGCGTTCGGCCAGACGGCTGAAGATCACATGCGCGGCGAGGTCGATGATCTGGTTCTTGCGCCGGTTCGCTACCCGGAACATGAAAGCGTGGCCGTCGCCGAAGGGCGCAATGACGGCGCTACGGCTGAATACAAGATCGGCGAGTGGTCGGGAGAAGCGCGCGAAAACGATGCCGGTGGCCAAGGCGACCGCCATCAAGTTGGCGATCGACTCGCCGGTAACCAACAGGTTGGCAGCCAGGTTGGACGGCAGAATGTGGCCGTAGCCAATGGTCGACAGGGTGTGTACGCTGAAGAAGAACGCTTCGCCGAAAGTGGCGTGGTCGCCCGCAATACCACTGCCGGTCAAGGCCTCGGGACCACATGCCAAATAGCCGACGGCGAAGAGCACATTGAGCAGCAGGTAAGCGGACGAAAGAAGGGCTAAGAACTGAGGCCACGAGATGGTCAGCAGCGTGTGGTAGAGGCTGAGTGTGCCCTTGAATCCCAAGCCGCGCCGATCGACATTGAAGCTGCCGTCGCGGTTGAGCAGCCGTTGGCGACTGCGGTCGGCGATGACAGTGCCGTAGCCGAGGTCTTGCGGTGACCTGGCCGATCCGGTGAACTGGGGAGGTTGGTCGAGTTTCGCCATGGTCGCTTCAGGAGCAGTGTCAGCCCGAATCTAACGCAACCCGAGGCATTCTTGGGTGACCGGACTTGTTGCCCTGACTATTCTTGTTGCATATCGCTGGTAGAGTCACGGTATCCGATTGAAACGCGAGCCCGGTACCGAGCGCCGGTTCGGGGCTCTTCAGGTGGCCATGGGCGTCCATGCTGCATGTTTGGGGTCAGGCGACTTTTCCGGGCGTCGCCGGAGGGAGTTCGGTTACGTGAATGGGGTCGAAACTATACGCTTGAAAGCTCGACTCGAGTCCCAGCCGCATGGTGAATCTCGACCATGGTGGCAGCGATGGCTTCGAGGCTCCAGCGGCGTGTTCGCAATACTGATTCTCGGGGTCGGGCTGCCTGGCGTTGCGACTGCGGGACCGGCGATGTCTCTGACGGTCGGTCGTGATGAACGACTGACCATGGAAGCGGGTGACCGACGGCGCCTGCGTGTGCACCTGACGGCAGGCGACTGGTTGGCCACGGTTGAGCAAAGGGGGATGGATGTGACCCTGGAGGTCATCGACCCCGATGGCGAATCCTTGGGCACGGTTGACAGCCCGCTGGATCGTCGTGGGCTTGAACGCTTCTTGTTTTCGAGCGAACGAATGGCCGTCCATGAGCTTGAAATTGTTGCGCGAGAAGAGGGTGCCCCTGCCGGCATGGTCTCGATACGGCTCGATCGGGTCCCAGTCGATGGCTCTCGGCGCGCGGCGCTCGTGGCCGACACGGACGCGGCACGGCGCTACTACGAGGGTGGCGTCGAGGCATGGCGGGCGGCAGTCGATGCGCACCGTACGGCAGCGATCGCGTGGCGCAAGGTTGGCGACATTGGCGCCGAGGCGCGCGCGGTGTATGGAGCGGCGGTTGTGTTGCGTCTGCTCGGGGATCTCGAAGCGCTGTCGACGGCGAAGGCGGTGGTGCCGCTCTGGCAAACGATGGACGACACACATTGGCTGGCGTGCACCTTCAACGAGATTGGCCTGGGGCACCTCGGTATCGGCGAACCTGCTGCGGCCCGGGATGCCTTCGAGCGTGCTCTGGCACTCCGGGTACGCGAAGACGAAGCGGGTGTGCGGATGGAGCTGCAGCAGAATATTTGTGTTGCCTACCTTTCCGAAGGGCGTCGAACGGTCGCACGGGACTGCTTCGCGCCGGTTCTCGACCAGCTCGACGCGATCGCGAGCCCCGCCAGCTTGATCGCGGTATTGATCAACGTTGCCGCCCTTTATCGTTCGTTGGGCGACACCGATCGTGCCCTCGCGTTGTACCGCCAAGGCCAAGAGAAGGCAGCGGCGATTGGCGATGATCGCAGCCAAGCGCGGGCTCAGAGTGGCGCCGCGGCCGCCTTACGCGACTTGGGCAGGTATCGTGAGGCCGGCTTGGAAGATGAGTCGGCACTGATGACCTTCGACCGGCTGGAAGACCGGCGTTGGCAGGGGACAACCCTCAACAACCTCGGCTACGGCCTCCTGGAACTGGGTGAAACGCGCCGTGCGCGGTCGTATCTGGAGCGCGCGCTAACCTTGCGGTTGGCCAGCGACGATCCGCGTGGTGCCGCAACGACGCTCGAGAATCTCGGCACCAGTTGGCGCCTTGATGGCGAAACCGAGCCGGCGCTAGAGCGTCTGAATGAAGCCCACCGGTTGCGGCGTGGGTTGGGTGACCACCGCGGCGAGGCCAAGGCACTGCGCTTGTTGGCGATCGTCGAGGCACAGGCTGGGAAACCGGACGTGGCGGCGGCGCGGCTCGTTCAAGCGCGATTGTTGCTCAGTGACGAGGATCGCCGCGAGCGGGCCCTGGTCGATCTCGAAGCCGCGCAGTTGGCGTTCGATCGCGACCAGCCGGCGGATGCACGCGTCATGCTGCGGACGGTGATCGAGGATCTCGAGACCGCGGGGGACCGTCGCGCCTTGGTGCAGGCGCGGACTCTGGCGTCACGGACGGCGCTGGCTCTGGGACAGCCCGACGTGGCACTGCGGTTGGGCCAACAAGCCATCGCCGGTGTTGAGTCTCTGCGCGCTGACGTTGCCAGCGCTCACTTGCGCGCCACCTTGCTCGGCGAGCAGCGGGGTGCATACGAGGCCGCGATCGACGCTTTGTTGAACGGCGCTGATACCGAAGGGGTGCGACGTGCCTTCGAGTTGAGCGAGCGTGCGCGGGCCCGTTCGTTGCTCGAGACCCTGCGCCCGACTGACCGGTCGAGTTGGCGAGGTGTCGACGCGGTCTTGCTGGAGCGTCGCCAGCAGCTTCAGGCTCGGCTCAATGCAAAGGCTGGCAGTCGATTGGCGCTGGCCGACCATGGCTCGCCTGAGGATCGTGGCAAGCTCGATCTCGAGTTGGCGTCGCTCAGCACCGACCTGGAGGCGGTCGATGCCGCGATTCGGCGCGCGAGTCCACGCTATCGAACGTTGACCCGACCGCAGCCGGTCGAGCTGGATGCCGCGCAACAGCATCTTCGCGACGGGACGATCACGTTGGCCTACTGGCTCGGCGTCGAGCGCAGCCATCTATGGTGGATCTCTGCTTACGAGGTTCATCATGTGGTCCTACCGCCTGGGGCGCAGATCGATCGTCTGGCCCGGCGGGTACGCGACGGGGTTAGCGCGCAAGACGCCGGTTCGGCAGCGCGAGAACGTGCTGATCTGCGCGCGCTCTCGGAGATGATCCTCGGGCCGATCGCCGACCGGCTTGCTGGTCAGCGGCTGGCGGTGATCACCGACGGCGCCCTGCACTACCTGCCGTTTGGCTTCCTGCCGTTGCCGAAGTCCGCCAGCAACGTGCCACTGATCGATCGCCATGAGGTGGTGCACCTACCGTCCTTGTCGGTGTTATCGGCCTTGCGCTCGATGACGGGCCGATCGCGGGATCTGGAGGATTTGCCGGTGCTGGCGGTGGTTGCGGATCCGATCTTCGGTAGCACCGACCCGCGATTGCGTCCGTCACGAAACGAGTCTTTGCTCCGGACAGGGAGCGAGCGATTTTCGGTCACACGCGGATCGTCGTTCGAACGGCTCGATCGGTTGCCCGGAAGTCGACGTGAGGCCGACGCTATTGCATCGGTCGCCCCGTCGGGCGACGTGGTCCTGTTCCTTGGCTTTGACGCCACGAGAGAGCGGGTTCTGGCCGAAGCGCTGCGCGGTCATCGCGTCGTGCATTTTGCGACCCACGGCATCTTCGACGCCGAGTACCCAGGGCTTTCAGGCTTGGCACTGACCCAGCGGGATCGGTCGGGCGCGCGGCTGGACGGTTTCCTACGTTTCGCCGACTTGATCGACCTCGAGTTGGATGCCGAACTCGTGGTGTTGAGTGGTTGTGAAACCGCCCTTGGACAAGCGGTTGCTGGCGAGGGACTCATGGGTCTCACCTCGGGTTTCATGGCTGCCGGCGCACCGCGGGTAGTAGCCAGCGCTTGGCGGGTGCAAGATCAGGCGACCGCCGCTTTGATGACCGCGTTTCACCGGGCGCTGTGGCAAGGTGGGTTGTCGCCCGCGGCGGCGCTGCGCATGGCGCAGCAAGCGGTTCGTGGCCAGCGCGCTTGGCGCGATCCCTACTTTTGGGCCGGCTTCGTCTTGGTGGGGGATTGGACTGGTTGGGCTCGCTCATCACCCAGCAGGTGAGACAAGGGGCCGGCAGTCGACAGTGCTCTATGAATACGAACCCGGTGAACGACCCGGATTCGCTCCTAACGATCGATACTTGAAACAGCCAGCGAGGAGGCATAATGAGACAGATCAATGTTGAACCAGCGAGTGTGATCGGGCAATGGCGGGTCACGCTTTCGGCCGGCAACGCAACGGCCACGTCATCACCCGCTGTGGTTCACGCCGGTGAGATGATCGAGATCAAAGTCGCTGCCCAAACGACGGTGCACGTAGGCAAACGCGCGATGGTCGTCAAGAGTGTCGAGTCCATCGACGGTTTGCCGATCAGCATCGTGTTCGAGTACGACGACGTCCCGGGGGGGCCACCAATCCTCTGTCACGCGTCGGCATGTCTGATCGACACAGTCAAGTTCCTGCACGGCATCTCGACCGTCGGCGATCCGGACACCGCCGCCGTATGGGCAGCCGAGCAAAGCGGATGAGCGGAAGCCCATGGCCTGGCCGACGCCGAAGCCATGGGCGTGTAGAACATCCTGCCATCCGATATGATCGAATAACCGTATGTCCGACCGTTCTTCGTCCCCCGATGTGGCGCTCGCCGCCGACCTCGTGCACCGCATCCACGGTGGCGATCGGCAAGCGGAAGCGCTGTTCGTCGAGCACTTCAGCAGAGGTATCTCGTTCTTTCTGCGCCACCACGCACCATCGTGGGAGCTGGCCGACGATCTGCACCAAGAGACCTTTCGGATCGCGCTCGAACGCCTTCGGCAGCGGACGTTGGACGATCCGGGCCGCCTGGGTGGCTTTCTCGTCGGCGTTGCACGCAACCTGCTGCGAAACGAGGGACGTCGGCGTATGCGATCCGCGGTTGACGACCAGGAATTTGCGCTCGAAAAAGCCCCTGATTTGGCCGCGGATCCCCTGCGGGCCTTGATCGACGACGAGGACGCGCGCCATGTCCGTCAGCTGGTGAACGAGTTGGGCAATGCTCGCGATCGGCAGGTGCTCTACCGGTTCTACATTGCCGAAGATGCCAAAGAGCGAATCTGTTCCGACCTGGGATTGGCCGAGAGCCACCTTCGTCGCGTCCTCTTTCGGGCGCGCCAGCGCCTCAAGACCCTGCTGGTGCGGTCGGCCCAACAGGGGCCGACGCCGATTGTGAGTCAGGCGGCAGCCGACATTGCCTGCCACCAGGAGAGTCATCATGGACCATGAACGGATCGCAGCCGAGATGATGATCGCGCGCTATGTCCGTGGTGACCTGGAGGTGGATCAACGTGAGGCCTTCGAAGCCCACTACGTTGGTTGCCACGAATGCCTCGAACAGCTCGAGGTCGAGACCCGGCTCTCGCAGGGGCTGAAACGGGCGGTGGCGGATGACTTGACCAGGGTCGAGACCGCTCGACGCTTGGGAATGCTCGCCTGGCTCGGTCGTCACCGTGCGCAGGCGCTCGGAATGGTTGCTGTTTTCGCCATGGCGCTCCTGCCTGCCGCCTTCTTGCGGCACCAGCTCGAGGGAACCCGTGCCGCGCTCGCCGCGGCCCGAGTCCCCCAGGCCCAAACGCGATTGATTTTTCTGGGTGCGTCCCGCGGCGGAAGCGCTCCGACGCATCGCGTCCATCTCGATGACGCCACCGCTTGGATCGTCCTGGCACTCGAGCTCGACGCAGTGACACATGCGCACCATCGAGTGGCGTTGCTGCGCGACGCCGAGATCGTGTGGCAGGCGGCCGGTATCGCACCCGATGCCAGGGATTCACTCGTCATCAGCATACCCACAGCGATGCTCATGCCCGGCGACTATACGCTGCGCGTCGATGGGCTCGACGGTGCGCAGGCAAGTGAAGTGGGCATGTACCGATTTCGTGCGGTTTCGGGCGCTCCCTGATTGCTGCCGTGTTCAAGCGCTAGTGAGGTTTCGCCTCAGACCACGAGCCGTTCGGATGTTCTGCGGGCGGGCCTCGGAACTCGCGCCGCAGACGCCACTCAAACACGCCTCGGCTCCGTCCTCGTACACCGAACGCCTCGCTCGACATCTGGTTCACTTGTAAAGACGACGTGGGTGGGCCTAGCGGCCTAAAGAAAAATCGTCGATCGGTGAGACGTTCTGGCGGGCATGGACAGTACCCAGTGAATCCCGCCCCGGTTGTCGCGCCCGGCTGCTGCTAGCAGCTCCAGGCTCGATGCGCTTCGCGGCCAACGAGTACGCGCCACGCCAGGTCGTCTCGACTACCGGGTCCACCCAACGTTTTTCTGTTCTTCTCGCAATCGCGAGGAACAAGGAGAGAACGATGAGAGTCGTTACGTATGCTGTTCGCCTTGCTGCTCTGTTCTGCCTGACCGCGCTCGTCATTGCCGTACCCGTCAGGGCCGACCACCCATCCACCTGTGGTGGTGATTGCCGCCAGGTCATGCTCTCGATGGCATTCACCGCCAACCTGTTCGGTGGCATCCAATTGGATCATCCGATGCAGAACCGTCTTGCGCGACTCACCGCGGTCACGGCGGAGCGCGTGGACTGCGGTCTGGCTGGCGCAACGGTGCTCGCGGGTGGTTGGGAACGGGTATGGGGTCCCGAGTTGATTCTCGAGCCCGATACGCAAGTGTTACAAACGCCGAGTGGGCCCAAAACCATCATCAATACCTGGGATCCCGCGCCTGTGGCCAACGCCATGTTCGTTGCCAAGAAGCGTGATGCTGAAGTCTACGTGGTCGCGATTGCTGGGACCGATGCCAAGTCGCAATTCGACTGGGTCAAAGAAGACTTCGACGCCTATCCTGTGGTCTGGCCGTACGGTCTCCATTTCGATACGGTGAAGGTTACCCGTGGAACGCTGACTGGTCTCCATCTGTTGCAAACGATGAGTTCGTCCGGGCAGTCGCTCGAGGACTACCTGCATGGTGTCGTCACCAGCCAAGAAGCAACCATCTACGTTACGGGACACAGTCTCGGCGGTGCGTTGGCACCGGCCACTGCATTGTGGTTACACGACCGAGGCAAGGACTGGGATCCCAACGACAATGCAACCTTGAAGATCTACGCGTTCGCAGGGGCGACACCGGGCGATCGGGCGTTCGCAAGCTATACCGAGAAGCGCTTCCGGTGCGACAATATGGCCATTGTCAACAACTCGCTCGACGTCGTGCCCCATGCATTTGGCCTCAATACGCTCGAAGCGCTGGATACGCTGTATCAAGCGGGCCAGATCGAGCCAACGGCCGAAGAAAAGGCTGCGATCGCAGCGATCATCAAGAAGGTCAGGAAGGCGGCAAGTTACGGCATCTATTTCGAGACCTTGGGTGAAGGAAGCCAGGTCCAGGGATTCGATGGTGACTTGATCTCGAAGTCGGGCCTGACCAAGGTCGTCAATTGCGACCTCTATCAGAGTGTGTACTTCTTTCTCGACGACTACGCCCGAGAGGCGCTCTATCAGCACGTGTGCGCCTATCCGGTCAAGCTCGGGGTGCCCAAGTTAAATCCGCAGATGGCTCAGTGTCGGGAGCAGACCCCGCAC
The DNA here is from genome assembly GCA_965250305.1 of Candidatus Multivoradales bacterium. GTDB lineage: Bacteria > Acidobacteriota > Thermoanaerobaculia > Multivoradales > J023 > J023. The sequence goes on from CBDFNS010000023.1 coordinate 497,600, forward strand.
GGCTGATCGAGTCGTTGGGAGGGTTCGCGCGCGGTGTCACATGAAATCGCGGTGATCCACGTACTGGTCTATCTCTAAGCCGTTGGTCGTTGGCGACTGGCGGCTTTTTTGCGACCCCACGAATCCCTAGCGTCTCGCCACGTGCTGTGAGACGCCAAGAGAACAGAAAACTTGTTTGCAAGTGAGACAAGGTAGGGCAGTCGAACAGTACTGAGTGAATCACGCTTCTGCGATGTGATCGATCAGCGATCGCCGAATCCTAATGACCACTCGACTCGGAGGACCCCATGTCGACCCGACTCTTTCTCTCATTGCTGGTTGTCTCGGCCTGCTCGAGCAATGTTGGCGTAACCCGCGTCGAAGCCAGCATCGGCTTCGGTCTTTGGGGCTCCACCGACACCCTCGACGTCACACCGCAAATCGTGTGCGAGGACGACGGTACCCATGCCTTCCCGTACCACGACAGCGGCGTCGGCGGCATGGGCACCATGCAGCAGAGCAGCTGCACGTTGTCCGGCATCGCCATCCACCGCACGCTCGACCTACAGGCCGTGGCGGATGGCATCGTCGCCCAGAGCGCCGATTACAACGTCAACATCCTCACCGGTGGCATCGCCGGTAACAGCCTACTGAAGCAGACCGCGCGCTTTTTCGACGGCTACGCCTTCAGTTACGGCGTCAGCCACGCGGCGCCGCCGTTGGGCGATCAGGCCTACGCATACGTCGCTCGCGATGCGTCGAAGTGGATGGGGCAGTTGGCCAACAGCATTCCCGACCTGCAGGTCGCCGACCTGGTGCTCCCGGCCTCCCACGACGCCGGCATGTACACGCTCAACGTCACCGATACCGACAAGGCCGTCAAGGCGCTGTGCATGGCGTATCTCGACGTCAAGACGGTGTGCGACAAGGCCGGTCCGTGGGGCAAGCAGGGGATCATCAACTTTGCCTTGACCCAAAAAGAAACGGTCGGCGACCAGCTGCGTCTCGGTACGCGCATGTTCGACTTCCGGCCGGCGAAGCCAGTCGCGGGCGGCACGGCCTACCACATACACATGATCATCGCCGGGGTTCAATTCGATACCTTTCTGAAAGGAATCAGCACCTTCTTGTCGTCGGCGCCCGACGAAGTCGTCTTCATTCAGATCACGAGCGCGGGCATTGAGACCAGCCAGTTTACCCCGCTGACCAAGAGCGAGGTGAAAACCTATCTCGACCAGAACATCGCCACCGGCGTCGGCTATGACCTGGTGGACGATATCAAGAGCTACAACAACCAATTCCTTTCCCAGGTCGTAGCCGGCGGCAAACGCGTCATCGTGGTCATGGGCAAGACCGACGTCAACGACGGCTACACCGATGCCGCGTACGGTGCCTCGATTACCAACCCGGCGACCGTGATCAAGGCGCTCAAGGGGACGCTCGGCAAGTGCAACTCAGCGACCTATCAATACAACGTCTTGCAGCTCCAAGACACGGGCTCCCTGTGGCTCAAGAACAACTACAGCAAGCTGCCGAAGTCGAAGGCGCTAGCCTGGATCAACGACCTCGGCCTGTCCGGCACCGGCTCGATCTTGCAGGCCACCAAGTCGACTTTCGACCACGGCACCTACGCCTGGTTGTTAGAGACAGCGACCCTCGCCGGGCTGGCCAAGTGCCGCGCGCCGGTGGTGCTGCTCAATGATTTCGTCGACCCGGTATTGACCTCCCGCGCCATCGGCCTGACCCACTACCGCAACAAGCACTGACATGCGCCTCTTCACCATCATCACCCGTTTCTTTCAAAGGATTCTCACCATGACCAACGACACATTCGGCCTTTCACGATCAGCTGTCGCCACGGCGGAGGAGCTGCTCTCCAGGCAGTCACGACGAACAGACGCTGCCGTCGAAGCGGCGACGATCTCGGGGACGACCGAGGACGTGGTCCTGTTCTACAACCATGCCAACGAGGGGTTCGCCCGCGGCTGGCAGGGTACCGACACGGACCGGTGGATCTTCCCGGTCGCCACGCAAGGCGTGCGGTTCATGTACTACATCTGCATGCGCATCAAGCAGGTGAGCGGTGCACCGGTGCAGGTGCTCGTCGCCACCAAGGGCGAGGCGGGCGGCTTCTGGGCGGCGCCCGACAGCGCCCTGTCCTCCAGCGACGGCGTGGTGGGCTACGGCACCAGCAACGTGGCGCCGGCCACCTTCGGCTCGACACTCAAGAACCTGGTCGGCACCACCGCCACGGTCACGATCTTGTCGGGCTCAACCGCCTCCGGCAGCAATGGCACCACGCTCTTGGGCGCCGTGGGCAAGGCGCTCGGTGGCTACACCCTGGCCAGCGAGGGCGCGGTGACCCTGGCGACCGCGGGCACCGCCACCACCAGCAGCAAGATCATGGTCGGCAAGTCCGACGGCACCACCGCGGTGGCGCAACAAGCCGGCACCGACAAGACCTATCCCCTCGGGACCTACCCTTGGACCACCGTCGTGTCCGCTGCCGACGAAACCGTTGCATCGACGATCGAAGAAGGAGCAGCCATGAACCTCGACGCCCGTACGAACGTGACCGTCATCACCGTGTTGGACGTTTCGGCATCGATGGGTCCGCGCCCGTACGGGTGGAGCTATTTGACCCCGGCCAAGGCCGACGCCAACACTTTTCTGAACATGATGCAGTCCGACGACCAGATGGCAGTGTTGTCGTTCAGCGACAGTGTGTCCCAGGTCTACCCGACCAGCGGCTTGGCCGCGGTCGACGCCTCGTCGAAGGCCTCGGCCTCGACGGCGGTCATGGGTTTAGAAAGTCTGAACAACACGAACATCGGCGACGCGATCAAGGAAGCGCAGAGCCTGTTGAGCAGCACCTCATCCCATCGCGGCATCGTGCTGCTCTCCGATGGTATGTGGAACGTCGGCCCGGACCCGACCACGGTGCTAAAATCGATTCCCATCTACACCATCAGCCTCGGCAGCCACGGCCAGTTGGAGGTGCTGCAAGAGATCGCCACCAAGACCGGCGGCCGCGCGCTGTCGTCGCCGGACGCCTCCGGCCTGGCGAGCATCTACTTCGAGATTCTCGCCTCGACCAAGGTCGGCAGCCTGGTCACCCTGGGGGCCAACAAGTACAGCACGCGCAGCGTCCAGAGCTCGGTAGCGAAGCTCGCGGTCGGGCTCGACAATGCGTCGGTCGGCGTCAACTGGGCCGATCCTTCGATCAGCTATGTCTCGGGCACGGCGAGCACCGGCCAGGTGAGCGTCCAGATCCTCGATCCGGACTTCAACAAGTGGACCGGCACGCCGGATTACCAAAAAGACGGCTTCGCCGTTTTCAACATTCCCAATCCCAAGGCCGGTGACTGGATCGTCAACGCGACCTACGGCGGCGGCGGCAGCGCGGTGCTGACCACCGGCGCGTTGGATCCGGACCTGAGCACTGCGCTCACCCTCGACGCACCGACCGAGGCGGTGGCGTCGGGCCAGCCGATCACGATCCATGCCCAGGTCTCGCATCGCGGCGAGGCGGTTCCGGGCTGCGCGATCACGGCCAGCGCCGATCAGCCGTCGATCAGCGTCGACGACGCCATCGCGCGCCATCGCGACGAGCTGGTGGGTATCCACCTGCCCGAGGGCATGCCGCTCGATCACCCCAACACCGAGCGGGTTCGCCTGGAAGCGCTGCGTCAGCGCAAGCTGCCGCACGAAGAGATTCTGCCGCGGCACAGCTCGCCGGTACGGGTCGAAGAGGTGGCGCCCGGGCATTTCACTTTGGAGGTGCCAACGTCGGTGCCAGGAATCTACAACGTCCAAGCGGAGGCGATCGGGCCGCATCCGCGTGGCGGCGAGCTGATGCGCACCCGCTTGGTATCGGTGGTTGTGCGCTGAGGTGCTTGAACCGTGACGCCGGCATCCCAGGGTGCCGGCGTCGTTGTTTGTGGGTCAACCGTCGAGTTGTTGCAACGTGCTCTTGGCTCGCCGTGCCCAGGCCCGGTTTTGTCGCTGGTTGTAGCGTGGTGCCAGGCCGTGTTCGTCCAGACCGACACGCAGCTGCTCGCAGGCCTGTTCGCGCTGACCATCGTGTGCGAGGTAGTGCGCGTAGAGGACGCGATGATTGAGTCGTGGACTCTTGGCAACCAGTTGCTCCAGCTCAGCAAGGGCCAGTTCGGTCTCGCCTCGTTCGATCAGCGCCTGGGCCAGCTCGGTACAGGCCGCGTATTCGCGGAAGCTTGGTTCCCGGTCGATCACACGGCGGAAGTTCCCGACACCTTCTTCGATCGAACCAACACCCAGCTGGGAGCTTGCGAGGCCGTAGCGTGCATCCAACGAGGTCGCGTCGAGTTGAAGCGCCATTTCGAAGTGTTCCACGGCTCCTGTGTGATCGCCTTGGTCGTGCAGTGCTTGCGCCAGCATCAAACGATTGGCGAAGCTGGGTGCTTGACGCAGCCGCAGGCGCAATTGCTCGACCGTAACGGACTTGGTCGTAAGGCGAGTCAGGGTGCGGCGGATCGGCTCGAAGGTCGGGTCGTGAACCTTGACCATGAAGAAGTAGGCCCACTCGCCAAAGGGCAACAGGATGATGGGGTACCAATAGTACGAGGCACCACGACGCGCGGCGTCCACCAGCATCCAAAGACTGAAGAAAGCGTCGAGGTAGAAGAGCATCATATGACCGCCGCGAGAGCAGTGTCTCGGATCTATTGTGGGCCCATCGTGCCCATCGTACGCATGCGGTAGCCCTTGGGTGGCTCGAACATGTCGGGACCGATATCGCGCTCGGTAACGGAACCGAGTACGGTTTCATTCTCCAGTGACCCGTTCTCGAAGGTGCGGGTTACCACTGGAAAGCCCTTCACGTGCGCGAAGGTCTCGACTGGGGAGTTGGCCATGTCCTCTACCCACTTACCAGGGAAAGAATCCATCATCTCTTCAAAAAGGGATGCCATTTCGAAGAAGCCCTTGCGCACGATTTCGCTACCTTCGATGTTGTCCCAGTCCGTGACCCACAGCTCGCGGACCAGCTGCCCCTCGCGCGTGACCTCCCATCGTGTGCATGGGTAGCCGCTGTGCTCGGCCCGTTCGTCCGTCTTTCGGTACTCGGTCTTCGGGCGTTCTGGCATGATGGCTTCGGCCATGCCACCGGCCCCCATTTGCGCGCCGAGCATCTTCTCGATCATCTCTCGTTGCTTCGGGTCGAGGCCTTCGAGCTCCTTCTTGACTTCACTCATGGCCTCCTCTATTTGCCCTTGAATGTCGCCGGTCATGGCCGTGAGTGCGTCGCCTTCGATCAACATGTAGGACCGGTCGTGATGGTTGATCGTGACCATTTCGCGACGGTCACCGCGGAACACGAACTCGTCTCTAATGCCGCCGTGGTCGTTCAACGTTGCTACCCGCAGGTTGGTTGCGGCGGCTGATATCGAGATGGTTTCGGTTCGATTGCTGTCGCCTTCGATAAGGGTCGTTGTGGCTTCGAATACGACCCCGGCCGAAAGGACGGAGGTGCAGAGCGCAACGCAGCATAGGGCCACGAGGAGCGTCAAGGTGGCGGTCGCTGGCCAGGGCTTCATGGGCTGATCTCCAGGCGGGTCGAGGTTGGTGTCAAGAAACGCGGCCTAGTATCTCATCAGATCGAGATGAGGCTAGTGCGCCGACGGTATTTCGGGCGTCCCTCACAGATGGAGCATCGGATTTGCGGCCGGATTGCGCTTTACCGGTTAGCGAAGAACCGTGTGAGGGGAGTCGGGGGCGTGGTCGTCCAGGCCAGGGTGTCGATCTGTTGCCCGTTCAGGCCGAAGACCTGCCTCTACCCACGGTACAACCCGAGAGAGGAAAGGAGGACACATGTCGAGACCGTGGCCACGGACACTTATTAGCGTCAGCCTCGTGGTGGTGCTCTTGGCGGCGCCTGTCGCTGCCCAGCTTTGCCCACCAACCGCGCCACCCCCCGTCGACAACCGCGACGGCTACATGGTGCAATTCGAAGAGATCCCCGCCAACCCGATGACCTTGTCGTCCAACGGCAATGAGCTGTGGGTCGTCAATATTCCGGACGCCCGCGTGTCGGTTTTCGACGCCACCAACCCGACCGCGGCTGGGGGACCGACGCTGCTTGCCGAGATTGCCGTTGGGCTCGATCCGGTCACCATCCGGCGCCGGCCTTCGACACCACTTTCTCCGCCAGAGATTTGGGTCGTGTGCAGCTCGTCCAACAGTGTCTTCGTCATTGACGAAGCGAGTCGCACGGTCACCGCCACCATCCGCGTCGAGCACGAGCCCACGGATTTGGTGTTCGATACCACCGGTACCACCGCCTATGTCACCACCGAAGCGACGAATCGGATTGGCGTGGTGAACGCAAACACCCGCCAGCGCACCAATTGGATCGAGTTTGAATCGACGCTGCCCACCGTCGGTGGCGCTCCGATTCACGGAGAAGAGCCGTTTTCCGTAATGCTCGAGGGCAACAACCTGTACGCGGTGTCGCATATGAGCGGCAACGGAACCACCTTTAACCCCAACTGCGGGACGCCGATGGCGCCCGTGCCGTGCTTCCCCTTTGTGATCGATCCAGGCATTGCCAACCTGTGGACCCTGTTCAACCAGAACCCCCTGCTCCCCGAGCCGCCGGATCGCGACATTTTCCGTTTTGACGTTACCAATCCAGGAGTGCCCGGCACAGTCGTGGGTTGGCGTTTCGGTACCAAGAACTTTGACCTTGCCCGCGAACCCAATGGGCCGAACTTGGTGGTTTCGAACGTAGATCTCAAAAACGATCAGTTCGTTTTCGAGCCGCTCGTCGCATTGTCACGGATGAGTGAACACCGCATCAGCATGGGGCCCGACGCACCAGCTGCGATCTCCAACACGGCGGTGACGCATTTCGACTTGAACGACGCCGCCAACGTCAACACCGCGCTAACCACCCTCGGCTACACGTGTTCCTTCCCCAACGAGATGGCGTGGAACAATGCAGGTGACCGGCTCTACGTCGCGTGCTACGGCACCAACAATGTCGCGGTACTCGATTATCCACCAACCCAGGTGCTTGCGGAGCTGCGCTCCAATGCGTTGCCGCTAAACCTGACGGGGTTTGGTACCCATGGCCTGCTGCTCGACGAAAACCGCGGCGTGGTTTATACCTTCGAGCAAGGTGACTCGTCGCTGCAAGTCTACTCTGCCAATCCGGCGACGGGCACGGTCAACAGTCCGGTACGGACCGTGCCGATTGGCTACGACATCACCCCCGCCAACATCGAGTCGGGTCGTTTCCACTTCAGCAATGCCAAGAACTCGACCTTCGGAACGGATAGCTGTGCGACGTGCCACTACCAAGGGCACACGGATGGTTTGGCCTGGAATCTGGGCGACTTGAGTGGTGATCTTCCCACCCAGCCAGGGCAACCGCCGGTGATCAACCGGTTGATCTTCCGCGACAATAAGTTGCTAAAGGTGACGATGTCGCTGCGCAACATCGAGGAAACGCCGCCCTTCCACTGGCGGGGCGATCGCGATGATCTCCAGGCATTCGGTGGTGCGCAGATGGGACTCTTGGGTGGCAACCTCTTGTCGCAACAAGAGCTGGAAGATATCGATGACTTCATCTTCTCGTTGTCTTACCGACCCAACCCGGCGCAGGCGTTTAATCGAGCGTACTCGGCGCAGGCGATTGACGGATTCTCGTGCTTTACCAATCGGACACCGCTGACCTTTGGCGCTGACACCAATGGCGCTACGATTACCGTATCGTGCGAGCAATGCCACGCGGTCGGACCCGAGCCCAACGGGACCAACAATCAGGTCAACAACGATTGCGGTGCCAATCCCTGTCCCGAAGACGCCACCCACATGCGTGGTACCTTCGATAAGGGTAGCGATCAAGTCGTTTACGTGCCTGGTGGCGGTGCGAACTTCACCATTCCGGCGACCGGTTGGGGGTTCAGCAATTCGGGCGCCGTGGACACTCTCGACGCCTTCGTCCAGGGAGCTGGCGGCGGCCTGCCCGTGGGCGAACGCAATGCCATCTCCGCGTTCTTCCGTGAGTTCGACAATGGGATCGCCCACACTTCGGCTTTTGCTTGGACGATGGATCAGGTTTCGGTCGCAAACCCGCTGCCGCAGGGATTTATCGACACGGTGGCTGGGGCGGACAATGGCGACAATGAGTTGATTGCGCGTGGGCACCTGTTGCTGGGTGGCGCGCCGGTCCCCATCGGTATGTTGTATCTACCGAATCCAGGCGTCCCGTTCGGTGGCTCTTGGCTGACCGACAGTGCAGCCTTTGGTGTGCTGAGTGGCGCAACCGTGATTCAAGCCGCGCAGCTCGGACTCGCGGTTTGGCACTTCATCGGTACGCCGGTGGGCATGGGTTGGCGTTTGGGCGTCGATCGTGAGATGGACTTTGCGCTCGATGGAAACGAGCAGGCTACGTGCCCGGCACCGCCCGCCGTTTGTTCGAGTAGTCGAACCGCCGATACCGATGGCGACTTCTATCCAGATGGCTACGAGACCCGTCTCAACACCAATCCCAACGACGCAACCAGCTTCCCAACCAGTGACACCGTCGCGCCGGCGATCTCGAATGCGGCGCTGCGGTGGGACAGTGGCAGTGTTGCGAAGGTGAGCTGGAGTACCAACGAAGAGTCGAAGAGTCGGGTCGAGGTCCGAGATAGTGCGAATGCGGTGGTGTACGCGAAGGAGGAGTCTCAGTTCAAGCTGCAACACTCCATGATCGTACGCAACTTGGATCCCGCAGCGAGCTACACGATCACGGTTGAGTCCGAGGACCCGGCAAACGCCAATATCCCGTTCCTCAACGGGAACCGCGCGCAACAGCCGGTGCCACTCACAACCCAGCCGCGGCTGTTCGTCAACACGATGCACGTGGAAACGACAACGTTGACGGTCCAAGGCACAAACCCCAACAACACGGTCCAGTTGTTGGCGACCTTTACATTGCACGATGGTGCCACGTCGACCCCGCTGGCGAATGCGCCAGTTACCTTGAATTTCAACTTCTTCGAATGGGTTCCTGGCGCTGTTGGCGCCATCCCCCCAGCGCCGATGGTGATTGCCGGCAATACGGATGCCCAAGGGCGGGTATCGATGTCGTTCCCAACAGTTGGCGTGCTTGCTGGTCAGAGTGGGGTGGCCGAGGTGATCTCGACCAGTGTCGTCGACCCGGTGGGCTTCCGCATGCTCTTCCAAGTTGAGAGTGGTTTGGAAGGCTTTGGGACGAAGATCAACTTGCCATGAGGAGATCCTCGGAGAGGAGGTAGGCGGCATCGTGTCGCCGTGGGGCCGGGGCGCTTGTTGCGTCCCGGCCTTTTGCGGTTGAGGCTTTTGGCAAGTGTCTCGAGAGGGTGCAGCGTAGAGTGTTGCTTTTGGCTTTCGTTTGCGCTTGTACGGATAGCACCAGTCCGCTGCAACAAGAAGGAGGAGGCCATGCGTCCATCATCGACACGTTTGTTCCGTTCGATTCTACGAGCGTTCGCCGTCATTGCCCTGGGCGCATGGTTAGGGGGCGTGCAGATCGCTGCCCAGGTGGTACAGCCGTTGGCACCACTTTGTCCACAGAATCCGCCGCCGGGGGTCGGCAACCGCGACGGCTATTTGGTGCAATTCGACGAGGTTCCGGCGAATCCGATGGAGCTGTCCGCCAACGGCAGCGAGCTGTGGGTGGTCAACATGCCGGACGCCCGCGTCTCGGTGTTCGACGCCACCAATCCGACGGCGGCCGGCGGCCCGGTGTTACTCGCCGAGATTGCCGTCGGCCTCGACCCGGTGACCATCCGCCGCCGTCCGGGCACCGCGGAAATGTGGGTCGTCTGCAGCTCCTCGAACAGCGTGTTCGTGATCGACGTGGCCACACGGCTGGTGACGACCACGATCCGCGTCGAGCATGAGCCCACCGACCTGGTCTTCGACCCGGCCGGCAACACGGCCTATGTGTCCCTCGAGGCGTCGAACCAGATCGCGGTGGTCAATGCCAACACCCGCCAGCCGGTCAACCCGCGCATCGAGTTCGACTCGTTGTTGCCCACCGCCTCGGCGACCCGTATTCACGCGGAGGAACCGCATGCGTTGATGCTCGAAGGGAACAATCTCTACGCGCTGTCTCATTTGAGCGGCAACGGTTCGATGTTCAATCCCGACTGCGGCACACCGGCCAACCCGGCCCCCTGCTTCCCGTTCGCTGCGGACCCAAGAATCGCCAACTTCTGGCTTCTGTATAACCAGAATCCGCTGTTGCCGGAGCCGCCTGACCGTGACGTGTTTCGGCACGATGTCACCAACCCGGGGGCCCCGGGCACGGTGGTGGGCTGGCGCTTCGGGACCATGAACTTCGACCTCGCGCGTGACCCGGGTGGCCCCAACCTGGTGGTTTCGAACGTCGACCTCAAGAACGACCAATTCATTCTCGAGCCGGTTGTCGCGCTGTCGAACTTCAGCGAGCACCGGATCAGCATGGGGCCCGACGCCACGTCGGCGGCTTCCAACACCAGCGTCAGCCATTTCGACCTCAACGCGACGGCCAATGTTCATTCTGCGCTCACCACTATGGGCTACACCTGTGCCGTGCCCAATCAGATGGCCTTCAATGCGGCGGGCAACCGGCTGTATGTGGCTTGTCACGGCACCCGCAATGTGGCGGTGCTCAATTGGCCGCCGACGCAGGTGCAGGCCGAGCTGCGCTCGAATGCCACCGTAGCCAACAAGGTCGGCTTTGGCACCCAGGGGGTTGTCCTCGATGAGGGCCGCAACGTTGTCTACACCTACGAGCAGGGCGATTCCATGCTGCAGGTCTACGCCGCTAATCCCACCACGGGCACCCTGAACATGCCGTTGCGGACCGTGGCGATCGGCTATGACATCACGCCAGCCAACGTCGAAGCCGGGCGCTTTCACTTCGGCAACGCCAAGAACTCCACCTTCGGCACCGTGGCCTGCGACACCTGTCACTACCATGGCGACGCGGACAGGGTCGCCTGGAATCTCGGCGATGCCACCGGTGACGTGGCCAATGGACGGCTGGTCAACCGCGACCTCAAGGAGCTGCGGATCACCATGTCGCTGCGCGGCATCGAGGAGACGCCGCCCTTTCATTGGCGGGGCGATCGCGACGATCTGCAGGCGTTCGGCGGTGCCCAGATGGGCTTGCTCGGCGGCATGAAGCTCTCCAACCAAGAGCTGCAGGAGATCGACGACTACATCTTTACCTTGTCGCATCGACCCAACACCCGACAGGCGTTCAACCGGGCCTACTCGGCGCAGGCGGTCGACGGCTTCTCCTGTTTCAGCAACCGCAAATCGTTGTCATTTCACACGGACACCATGGGCGGCATCGTCGCGCTGACGTGCAATGGCTGCCACGAGACCCGTGCGTTCAGTGGCACCAACTGCCAGGTCAACAACGACATCATCATCGATCCGCTGAATCCGAGCGGCATCTTTGTCGCTGAAGACGCCACCCAGATGCGCGGTACCTTCGACAAGACGAGCGACTTGGTGGACTACATCCCAGCCAATCCGAGCGCCACGTTCAAGGTCCCGGCTTCGGGTTGGGGATTCGGCAGCTCGGGTGCCGCCGACAGCTTGAATGCCTTCGTGCAAGGCGCGGCCGGCAATCTGCCGCTGGGCGAGCGCAATGCCATCTCGGCGTTCTTCCGCGAGTTTGACAGCGGGATTGCGCCGACGACGGCATTTGCTTGGACAATGGATCAGAATTCAGTCGCCAATATTCCCCCAGCGCTGGTCGATTTGGTCCTGGGTGCCGACAATGGCGACAACGATCTGATCGTTCGCGGGCAGCTGACCCTGGGCGGACCGCCGGTTCCGTTCGGCGCGTTCTACGTGCCCAATCCGGGGGTTCCGCTCGGCGGCACCTATGTCACGGACAGTACCGCCCTCGGCGGATTGAGCGGCGGTACGCTGGTGCAGGCGGCACAGCTGGGGCTGGCGGTGATGCACTTCATCGGTACGCCGGTGGGCATGGGTTATCGCTTGGGAATCGATCGCGAGATGGATTTCGTGCTCGACGGCAACGAGCAAGCGACCTGTCCGGCGCCACCGGCCAACTGCGCGAGCAGCCGAACCGCGGACACCGACGGTGACTTCTACCCCGACGGCTACGAAATTCGTCTCGGTACCAATCCGAATGATCCGACCAGCTTCCCGACCAACGACAACACCGCACCCGTGATCTCGAATCCGGTGCTGGCGTGGGACAACACCGTCGTGGCCAAGTACGTGTGGACCACCAACGAAGAATCGAAGAGCATCATCGAGGTTCGCGACGGCCTGAACAATGTGGTCTACAGCCACGAGGAAGCGCAGTTCAAACTCCAGCACTCGATGGTTGTACGTGGTCTCGAAGCCGGTAAGACCTACTCCGTGACCATCGTGTCGGAAGACCCGGCCAACGCCAACATTCCGTTCCTCACCGGCAACCGCGCCCAGTTGCCGGTTGTGCCGCTGACGACCCAGCCACGCTTGTTCCAAAAGACCATGCATGTCGAGAGCACGACCCTCGCCGTCCAGGGCATCAACCCCAACAACACGGTGCAGCTGCTCGCCTCCTTCCAGTTCCACGACGGCGCCACGTCGGCGCCGATGACCAACACGGTGGTCACCATGGCTTTCAACGTCGCGGAGTGGATTGTCGGCGGTGCGGGTGCGATCACACCGACCACGCAGCTCATCATCAACGCGACCACCGATGGTCAAGGTCGTGTGTCACAGAGCTTCGCTTCTACGATTCAGGCCGGTCAGGGCGGCATTGTCGAGGTCTTCGTCGCGCTCCCTCCGCCGGGCTCGGTGACGGCCTTCGACGTGACCCAAGGACGCATGTACTTCCAGCCCGAGAGCGGTCTCGACGGTTTCGGCGCCAAGATCAACTTGCCCTGATCGGTCGTCGGCGCTCGAGCATTGATACCCGGGGGCGGCGGCGCCCCCGTCCCCGAACCCGCTCGGGCCTGAGCGGCGCAGCCCTTCCTCGTAACGTATTCCCCACGCCGGTCATAACAGGATGAAGGGACGCGATGGCGTTTCCTTGTATCCCGCGCGGGACTCGATTCGACGATCCAAGACCAAGGAGAAAGCCATGAAAAGAACCGATCTGTTTGCAGTGTGCCTTGTGTTCGCCATGTGTGTGAGCCCGCTTTTTGGAGATGTCACAGACTCGAATGGAGATTTGGTGAATGGGAAGTTCACGGGTGAGGTCACCAAGATTCTGAAGAACGAGAGGGGGACCGAGATTGGCTGCGAGTTCACCACCAAAGCTGGAAAGAAGCTGACCATCAAGAATGGCCCAGCGGACTGGGATGATTGGGACAAACATGCCAGGCAACTCAAGAAGGCGGAGGAGAATGGAACCGAGCTGACGATCCAAGTCGACGATGGGGATCTCGTGACGATTTCCTGACCATTGCTATGGCTAGCCAACGGTCGGTGGCCTGGCGGAGAAGGCTCAGAAATGCGGATGCTGTCCGGGCGATATTGCTCCGGTCGCCTTGAGAGATTGTTGCCGTCCGCATGACCCAAAATCAGGCTGGGTCGCACGTTCTCAAGAAAGGGCCCGAAGCGACGCGCTGCCGTCGGCAGCGGGGCCGGACCCGAGATTGAAAGGAGAACGCGATGCGATTTACGTGGACTCGGCTCCGAACCACCATCGTTGTGGCGCTGACCTTGCTGGTGCCGATCGCGCCGACGGTGGCGCAGCTGTGTGCGCCGTCGGTGACGCCCGGCGTCGACAACCGTGATGGCTACCTGCCGCCGTTCGAAGAGCAGCCGGTGCGGCCGATGGCGCTGTCGTCGAATGCCGCTGAGCTGTGGGTGGTGAACATTCCGGATGCGCGGGTGTCGGTGTTCGACGCCACGGCCCCGGCCGGTGTGGGCGGCCCGGCGTTGCTCGATGAGATCGCCGTTGGCCTCGGCCCGGTGACCGTTCAACCGCGTCCGACATCGGGCGGGAGCAGCCCTGAGATGTGGGTGGTGTGCACGGCGTCGAACAGCGTCGTCGTGATTGACGAAGCCAGCCGGCGCGTCATTACCGCCATCCGGGTCGAGCACGAGCCGGGGGATCTGGTATTCGACGCCACCGGTGACACCGCGTACGTGTCGTTGTCGGCTTCCAACCAAGTGGCCGTGATCGACGCGACGAACCGTACGGTATCCGCGACGCGAATCGAGTTCGAATCCGTGCTGCCAACGGTCGGCGGCACCGAGATTCATGCTGAGGAACCGCTGGCCTTGATGCTCGAGGGAACCGACCTGTACGGCGTCTCGCACCTCAGCGGCAACGGTACGACGGTCAACGCGCTGTGCGGCGGCAACCCGTGCTTTCCGCCCGTCAACTTCCTGAGCAACCCGATCGTAGGAATGGCGCAACTTTGGGACCTGTTCAACGGCAACCCGAATCTTCCCGAGCCACCCGATCGTGATGTGTTCCGCTTCGACGTTACGGCGCCGACCGCGGCCGGTACGGTGGTCGGTTGGCGTTTCGGTACGCTCAACTTCGACCTGCAACGCGAGCCTGGAGGCCCAGACTTGGTGTTGTCGAACGTCGATCTGGCGAACGATCAAGTTGCCTTTGAGCCGTTTTATGCGCTCGATCGCTTCGCCAAGCACCGCATCAGCATGGGGCCGGACGCGCCCGCTGCGATCTCGAACACTGCCGTCGTCCACTTCGACCTCAATGACATGACCAACGTGCACGGCGCGTTGATGACCCTCGACTACAGCTGTGCGTTCCCCAATCAAATGGCCTTCAATAGCCTGGGTGACCGGCTCTACGTTGCGTGCTACGGCACCAACAACGTGGCGGTCCTCGACTACCCGCCGACCCAGGTCATCGCTGAGCTGCGTTCCAACGCGACCAGCAGCGATAAGCGCGGTTTCGGTACCCACGGGGTGTTGCTCGATGAAGCGCGGGGCGTGGTCTACACCTACGAGCAGGGCGACGGAAGCTTGCAGGTCTATGCGGCCAACCCTGGCGTCGGCACGGTCAGCGCACCGGTACACGCAACCCCGACATCGATCGGCTTCGACATCACGCCACCCAGTGTCGAGGCCGGTCGCTTCCACTTCAACAACGCGAAGAACTCGACGTTTGGTACCGAGAGCTGCGCCACGTGCCACTACCGTGTGCATTTCGATGGCATCGCTTGGGACCTGGGCGACGTTAGCGGTGATCTGCCGACCGATCCGAGCCAGGGCTTCCCGGCCAATGAAGACCGGGTCGTCGACCGCGACAAAAAGCTGATCAAGGTGACGATGTCGCTGCGCGGTATCGAAGAGACACCGCCGTTCCACTGGCGAGGGGACCGTGAGGATCTCCAAGCCTTTGGTGACGCGCAAGTAGGCTTGTTGGGCGGTGGCGAGCTCACGCCCGAGCAACTCCGGCAAATCGACGACTTTGTTTTCAGTGTTTCCTACCGGCCGAACCCGGATCAGAGCTTCGATCGTGTCTACTCGGCCACGGCGATCGACGGCGCATCGTGCTTCACCAACCCGACACCGCTCCAGTTCCACGACGACACCAACGGCGGCACCATCGATCTGACCTGCAACGACTGCCACGCCATGGCCGCCTTCTCGGGTACCAACAACCAGGTTAACAATGACCTGCGGTCGAGTTTCTCGGGTCTGGTCACCGCCGAGGACGCCACCCAGCTGGCCGGCCTTTGGGACAAAGCGAGCGATCCGGTGGTGTATTTCCCCTCGACACAGTTGACCGTGCCGGCGACCGGCTGGGGCTTCGCCAACTCGGGCATCTCGGATTCGGTGGCGCAGTTCATCAGCGGCGTCAACCTGCCCCAGAACGAGCTCGACGCGATCGTGACCTTCTTCGACGAGTTCGACACCAAGATGGCCCCAACCACCGCCTACGCCTTCACTTTGGACAGCGTTTCGGCCAGTAACATTCCGAACGATGCCGTGACCATGTTCCTGTCGGCGGAGGCCGGGCACAACGACGCGATCGCGCGTGGCTGGGTCAATCTGGGTGGAGGGCCACAAGCGATCGGCATGCTTTACGTGCCCAATCCTCTGGTACCGTTGGGTGGCCAATTCGTCACCGACACCAGTGGCGTTGGACCGTTCAGCGGTAATACCTTGATCCAGCTCGCGCAGGCTGGCAACGCGGTGCTCCAGCTCACGGGTACGCCGGTGGGCTTGGGTTATCGATTGGCGCTCGATCGTGAGATGGACTTCGCGCTCGACGGCGATGAATCCGCGACCTGTCCACCACCTCCTGCGCAGTGCGCCAGCAGTCGTAGCGCCGATACCGACGGCGACTTGTTTCCAGACGGGTACGAGCTGCGCCTATCGACCAATCCAAACGATGCAACCGATGTGCCGACCACCGACGTGACGGCGCCGACCATTCAGAATGCCGGGATCGCTTCGTTCAACTCCAACGTGGCCAAGATCCGTTGGACGACCGACGAGGAGTCGCGCAGTCGGGTACGTGTTTTCGATACCGGCGGCGGGCTCGCGGCTGTTGCAGAGGACCGGCAATTCAAGACCCAGCACGTGGAGGTGGTACGCGGCCTGATTCCCGGCCAGACCTATACGGTCGAGATCGAATCTGAGGATCCGGCGAACGCCAACCTCGTGGGCGTGCCGGGCAATCAGCAGCAGCTGACACTACCGACGAGCCTGGTTATGCAGCCGCGTCTGTTCCAGAACGCGATGCATGTCGAGGCCACGAGGCTCGCAGTCCGCGCACTCAGCCTCACGGGGCAGATCTTGCTACGGGCAACGTTCACCCTTCACGATGGGGCCACCTCGGCGCCGCTGGCCAACACACCGGTGACTGTGACCTTCGACCACGCCGAGTGGATTCCGGGCGGAGCGGGCGTGATTGCGCCGACATCGAGAACCGTTACCGGCACAACCGACGCCCAAGGGCGGATCTCGCGCAGCTTCACCGCCAACAACCTGGTGGGCCAAGGGGCCGTTGCTGAAGTCATCGTACGGGACGTCATTGACAGTGGTGGTTTCCGCTTGCTCTTCCAGCCCGAGAGCGGGTTGCATGGATTTGGGGACAAGATCAACTTGCCCTGAGAATCTCGGCTACGGACGGAGTAGCGGCCACCGGTCGTTGGACCGAGAGCGGAGATGCTCTCGGTCTTTGCTGCTCTGAAAATAGCCCGATGCTCAGCGACCGGGGTCGATCGAGGACGGGCCGAGGACCTGTTTGAAGCCCGTCGAGAACACCACCCTCGCTGTACAGGGGATCAACCCCAACAACACCGTGCAACTGCTCGCCACCTTCCAGTTCCACGACGGCGCCACATCGGCTCCGATGGCCAATACCGTCGTAAGCATGGCCTTTACCGTTGCGGAGTGGATACCAGGGGCCGCGGGAGCGATCACGCCGACGACGGAGTTGATCATCAACGTGACCACCGACGCCCAAGGGCGGGTTTTCAAGAGCTTCGCGTCCACCATTCAGGCCGGAATGGGTGGCATCGCCGAAGTGTTCGTTGCGCCACCACCACTGGGCTCCGCGACGGCCTTTGATCTAACCCAGGGACGAATGTACTTCCAACCGGAAAGTGGCATCGGTGGTTTCGGTGCGCAGGTCAGCTTGCCGTAGTGGCGAAGGCACTACGCCCGGCCCCGGGGGAGAGGTCGTCGGCGGCCTTGCGCTTCAACTTGAGGAGGACCCTGGGCGGCCGGCTACTCTTTCCTGTCCATTGTGTGACGTTTCCGACCTGATGATCAGCACGACCGTCTCTCGTGGTCCCGACCAGGCCGAGGCGCCAGTGCCACCGCGGTAGAAAACCCTGGTCTGATGGCCGCATGCTGATGTCTTCAGTCTGTGTGGCACGGCTGGTGCTGTTGGGTGCCTGTACGACACTGAGCCGTTTCGAGGCCTTTCGGGACGTTCTAGGCAGCACGCCTTGAACGATGCGGGCCGCGCCTCTATTGGACACGGCGTTGGAACCCGCCTTACCGAGAGAAGGAGGACGCCATGCGGGGACGGCTCGAGATTCGACACAAGTGGGCGCTGATGGGGATTGTTGTGTTGCTGTTGCCCGCGGCGTATGCCGTCGCTCAAGTCTGTATGACGCCGACCGAGCCAACGTTCGACAATCGCGACGGCCACTTGCCGCCGTTCGAAGAGCAGCCGGTACGGCCGATGGCGCTGTCATCGACCGGCGACGAGCTGTGGGTGATCAACATTCCCGACGCGCGGGTCTCGGTGTTCGATGCCACCAATCCGACGGCCGTGGGTGGGCCGACTTTGCTCGACGAGATCGGTGTCGGCCTTGGGCCGGTGACCATCGTGCCGCGCCCGGGCTCATCACCAGCCGAGATGTGGGTCGTTTGTACGTCGTCGAATAGCGTTTTCGTGATCGATGAGGCGAGCCGTCAGGTGACGACAACGGTTCGGGTACCTTTCGAACCCAACGACCTGACGTTCGACGAGACCGGCGAAACCGCCTATGTCACGCTCGGCGCGGCCAACCAGATCGCGGTGATCGATGCCACGGCAGCAGCCGGACCTGCGATAACGAATAGCATCGAGTTCGAGTCGTTCCTGCCTACCGTCAGCACCAATCGGCTGCACGCCGAAGAGCCGTTAACCCTGATGCTCGAGGGCAACGACCTGTTCGCGGTCTCCCACATGAGCGGAAACGGGACCACCTCCAATTTCAATGCCTGTGGCAATCCCGCCGTACCGTGCTTCGCGGGTAGCGGCGTGCCGTTTATCGCCCAGCTATGGAACGACTTCAACCTGAACCCGCTACTCCCCGAGCCGCCCGACCGCGACATCTTTCGTTTTGACGTCACCAACCCGAGCGGTGCTGGAACCGTGGTCGGCTGGCGCTTCGGTACCATGAACTTCGACTTGCAGCGCCGGCCCGACACCCAAGAGCTGTTGGTGTCGAACGTCGACTTGCGCAATGACGGCATTTTCACCGAGCAGCTCTACATGCTCGACACCACATTCTTCCAGACCAAGCCGGTAGTCCACCGCCTCAGCTGGGGACCTGACGCGCCGTCCGCGGTCTCGAATCAGAATGTTCAACACTTCGACCTCAACGACGCGATGAACGTTGACACGGCACTGGTCACGCTCAACTACGCTTGCGCTTTCCCCAATCAGATGGCGTTCAATGCCTCGGGCGATCGGCTGTACGTTGGATGCTACGGCACCAACAACGTCGCCGTTCTCGAATGGGATTCGTCGCCACGGGTGATCGCCGAGCTGCGTTCAAACGCCACGGTGACCGACATGACCGGTTTTGGTACCCATGGCGTTCTGATCGACGAGGGCCGCGACGTGGTCTATACCTACGAGCAGGGCGATGGCAGGTTGCAGGTCTACGATGCCGATCCGCCGGGTGGTACGGTCAACGCACCCTTGCGCACGGTTTCTCTTGGCTTCGACATTACGCCTGCCAATATCGAGGCAGGTCGCTTTCATTTCAACAATGTCAAGAACTCTGGGCTGCGGACGGAGAGTTGCGCCAGTTGCCATTATCGTGGGCACATGGATGCAATCGCTTGGGACCTAAGCGATATCAGCGGCGATCTTCCCGCCCAGCTCGGGCAACCAATAGACCCCAACCGCTTGTTCTTCCGTGACAACAAGAATTTGAAAGTGACCATGACCTTGCGTGGTATCGAAGAAACACCGCCTTTCCATTGGCGAGGTGATCGTGAAGACCTCCAGGCCTTCGGTGATGCGCAAGTAGGTTTGCTCGGCGGATCACTGCTGAGCGAGACCGCGCTGCAACAAATCGATGACTTCATTTTCAACCTAAAGTACCCGCCCAACCCCGACCAACCCTTCGAACGCGACTACTCGGCTGCTGCGCTCACCGGGTTGTCGTGCTTCACCCACGACGCCACCCTCAACTTCCTTAGCGATACTACCGGCGCGGTGCTGAATGTTCCTTGTGTTTCCTGTCATTCATTGGCCGGGGCGGCGGGTACCAACAACCAAGTTGTCAGTGACAACGGCGGCGTCCTCATCCCGCTCGACGTCACCCAGCTTCGTGGGCTGTTCGACAAAGAGAGTGACCAGCTGGTCGATACTCTGGGCATGACCGGGGCAACGACGCCGGTGAGTGGCTGGGGATTCGCCAATCTAAGCAATTTCGATACCGTCGCCGAGTTCACCGATGTAGCGGCCGGGGCCCTTAGTCCGCAAGTGCAGGACTTCTTCCGCGAGTTCGACAGTGGGATGGCGCCCACCACCGCCTACGCTTGGACCATGGATCAGCAGTCGGCGGCGCTGCCGATTCCCCAGGATGCGGTAACGCTCTTCGCGTCTGCGGACGCGGGGCACAACGACATCATGGTGCGCGGGTTGCTGGACCTGGGCGGCGGCTTCCAGCCAATCGGTATGCTCTACGAGCCGAACGGTGTTCCCCTGGGTGGGCTGTTCCGTAGTGACATCGATGGCTTCGGTCCGTTCACCGGCGCCCAGTTGATCAACGCGGCGCAACTGGGTATCGGCATCTGGCATTTCGTGGGCACGCCGGTGGGTATGGGATATCGCTTGGGCATCGATCGTGAGATGGACTTCCGCCTCGACGGCGACGAGCAAGCGACATGTCCGCCGCTGGCCGCCAACTGCTCGAGCTTCCGCACCGCGGATACTGATGGCGACCTCTTCCCGGATGGGTACGAGGTGACACAGTTTACCGATCCCAACGACCCCGCAGTCTTCCCGGCCAACGACAACGCGGCACCGATGATCACCAACGAGCGGGTCGACTGGTTCAACTCGTCGGTGGCCAAGGTACGTTGGGATACCGCGGACGAGGAATCGGTCAGTCGTGTGCGGGTCTTTTCCAGCGGCAACCAGCTGGTGGCCATGACCGAGGAGTTGCAGTACAAGAGGCAACATTCCCTGGTCGTGCGGGGCCTCACGCCGGGACAGACCTACAGCGTCGAGGTCGAGTCGGAAGATCCGGCCAACCTCAACCTGCCCTTCGTGCTGCCGAATACGACGCAGTCTACGATCATGGCGCCACTGGTACTGCAGCCGCGTCTGTTCCAGAACATCATGCATGTCGAGGAAACGGATTTCCGGGTGAGGGGTGCCAGCATTCCAGGCGGCAATCTGCTCATCCGGGTCACGTTCACCATTCACGACGGTGTCACTGCGGCGCCGTTGGCCAATGCGCCCTTGACGGTTGATTTCGATTGGTTCGAGTGGATTCCGGGTGGCCTGCCGTCGATCAGTCCCAATTCGGTGAGCTTCAGCGGAACGACGGACGCGCAGGGCCGAATCTCCTCTTCGTTTACGACTTCCGTGGTGCTGATCGGCACCCCGGGCATCGTCGAGGTGATCAACACCAACGTGGTCGACAACGTAGGCAATCGCCTGTTGTTGCAGCCCGAAAGTGGCCTGCACGGCTTCGGGGTGAAGAAGAACGTCCCCTGACACCCGGTCGGGGGCATGTTCAGGGTCTGGTTTCTTGTCGAGACCAGGCCCATCGCTTACCCCGCGGCGTCGAGAAGCTCCGCCAGCTTCTCTGGCCGGGGCCAGGTTTCGTATAGCGAGATCAAGGCCGCGCGTGCCCGACGGGCGGTCGGCGTCGCTTCACGTTCTAGCCGCTGGAGGCTTGCGTAGCCAGCGGTCAAGAGTGGCTCGGCGGCTTCGAACTTGCGCTGCTGTGCCAGGCTCCTCCCCAGGACGACCTGCGCTTCGGCACGATGGGCATGACCTTCGGGCAAGGCTGTGACAAGCGTGGCGAATGCAGCCCGGACCCGTGTCTCGGCGGCCCGTGCGTTCCCACGATCCAGTACCAAACGGGCCAGCTCGACCGCGAGGGCAGCCGTTTCGGGATGCGCTTCGTCGAAGTCTCGAAGCCGCCGTGCCAGCGCTTCTCGATAGAGCGGCTCGGCCTCTTCCAGGCGTTCCATCTCGTGTAGCGTTGCCGCGATTCCCGCCAAGTGCCGTGCGATAAAGGGATGGTCATCGCCCAGGCTAAAACGGTGGATCGCCAAGGCCTCACGATAAAGCGGCTCCGCGGTCTCGAGGCGGTCGGTGCTCCGCAGCAAGGTCGCCAGGCTGTGCAGACTGATCGCCAGATCGGGATGTTGGCTGTCGAGCGTCGCACGGCGGATGCTTAGCGCCTCGCGGTGTAACGGTTCGGCTTCCGAGAAGCGACCCATCCGGGTCAGAAAGTTTGCCAGATTGAGCATTGTGCGGGATGTATCGGGGTGCTCGTCGCCGGCTAGTTGTCTTTGCAAACGTAGGGTCTTGCGGTACAACACTTCCGCTTCCTCGTGTCGAGCGACTCGCCGATATGCTGAAGCGAGGGCGCCCAGAGTCACCAGTACCTCATAGCTGTCTTCGCTCATGAGGCGGCGCTTCATCGCCAGCGCCTCTTCGTAGAGCGGAATTGCCTCGCTGTAGGCACCACGTTCGACGCGCAGCATGGCGAGGTTGTGCAGGCCGATCGCCACTTCGGAATGTTCGTTGCCGTAGATGACACGTCGCTGCGCTAGGACCTGCTCGAAACCGCGTTCAGCAGCCTCAAACTCTCCTTGGGAGTGGCGAAGTACCGCGAGCTCGTGTTCACTCTCGACCGTTTGCACATGGGCCGTGCCGAGCACGTCTTGCCGCAGTACTAGAGCATCGAGCAACAGCGGCTCTGCCCGGTCGAGCTCGCCGAGGTTGCGGTACACGATTCCCAATCGATCCATCAACCGGGCGCGGATCTCAGGCTGCTCATTGAGCGTCGATAGGCGTTCGACGCTGCGCTTCAGGATTTCTCCCGCGGTGAGTTCGGTGCCCCGGCGGTGGTCTTGGGTCGAGGCAAAGGGGTCGGCTTCCTCGAACATGGCACCGAGAAACGCGGACACACGCTGTGCCGCCTCGGCTTCGACGGCCGCCAAGCGTTCCGCGCGTCGCGCCTGGATCAAGCCGGTCGCTGCCGCCGCGCCGCCAATGGTGATCGCCAACAGCGCAACGGCCATGGCCGTTGCCACAACGCGGTGTTTTCGACTCAACTTGCCAATGCGGTAGGCCGCATTGGCAGGCCGCGCCGATACAGGTTCGTGGGCGAGATAGCGCTGTAGATCCTGCGCCATTTCGCTGGCCGAGGGGTAGCGGTCTTTGCGATCGGGTGCGATAGCTTTGAGCAGGATGTGATCGAGATCGCCGACCAACGCCTTGCGCAGGGTTCCGGGGTCGGTTGCCCGGCGCTCGGCAACCAGGGATGCGGTTTCTGGATTGAACGACGACAATCGCTGGCTGGCGGGAGGCAAGGGGGATTGGTGGGCCTTCATCCGTGCCATCAGGGCGCGGGCGCCCGCTAGCGGTTGGTCCCAGGGTAAGGCGCCCACAAGCGTTTCATAGAGGATGACCCCAAGGGCGAAGACGTCGCTCCTGGTATCCACATCCCGGTCGGCGATCCCCATTTGTTCGGGACTCATGTAGGCCGGCGTTCCAACGGTGTTGCCATGGGCGGTCAATGCCCCTTCTGGTTCGAGTTCGTCGATCGCCTTGGCGATACCGAAGTCGATCACTTTAGGTGTTGGTCCGCTGTCGCTGTGGGTGACCAAGACGTTCGTTGGTTTCAGATCGCGATGCAAGATGCCCTTTTGGTGAGCGTGCTGCACGGCGTAGCACAGCGCGACGGCCAAGCTGACGCGTTGTCGGGTGTTCAAACGTTGCTGGTCACAGTAGTCCGTGATCGGTATCCCCTCAACCAATTCCATCACCACGAAGGGCTGCCCGTTTTCGGTTGCTCCGGCGTCGAAGATCTTGGCGATTGAACGGTGGTTCATGACCGCGAGGGCTTGCCGTTCGCGCGCAAACCGGCGCAGCGCGGCATCGCTGGCCAGGTTGGCATGAACCAGCTTGATCGCTACCCGGCGCTGGATCGGGACCAGCTGATCTGCTTCGAACACAACCCCCATGCCACCGCTTCCCAAGGGTTTGACTACGCGGTAGTCGCCGATCAGGTCACCGGGTCTTGGGCCGCCGTTGCGGCGTGGTTCCGGCCCACGGCCTGCTGCAGTGTCTTGATCGTCGCTACCGACTTGCGGACTGATGATCGTCGGTTGCGACAGCTGATTCTGCTCTTTATCCATCGCGAGGTGCCTACCTAGACCTAAAACAAGTGCATCTTGAAGGCGATCTACACAAATCTCTTGGGCTCAATCACTTCCGAAAATGCTCAACGAACCTTCGGGTGCGCCTGCGCTTTTCGTAAGCACTTGAGCCTCAAGATCTTCGCGCATCTCATCCTTCGTATGCGCTTGTTTTAGGACTAGCTTTGTGTAGCCGCAACCACTAGGGCTTCTCCGAGACGACACGTTCTCCCGGAGCCTCTTCGTCGACCTCGCCGATCCACTGCGCGCCCGTCACCGCGCCATCCGCTGAGCGATGGAAGACCAGGCGCTCGGAGTCACCTTCGAAACCAAACGTGTCGTCGCCCTGGTAGAGCATCGGGTCGGCGCCCTGGCTGTCCTCGATCCACAACCTCCCGTCGCGCTCGAAGAGAGTCGCCTCACCATAGACGAAACGCCAGCGGCCGGTGTAGGCACTCAGTGCCTTCGGTGACAACGGCAGGTCTTTTGTCTCCAGGGCAAACTCGGGCACGAGGGCCGAGGCGATGGCGTCCGCCAGCCCCCAAGGGTTGGCTTCGTCGGAGCCCACCGCCCCCGACCGACCCATGTTGGTCAGCACGATCACCGTCAGGCCGCGGGAGGGAATTCGCAGGAGCTCGGTGCCCGTGATGCCGCTGTGGTACTGGTAGGCGATCCCATTTCGCTCGGGGAGCCACCAGCCCAGGCCGTAACGAAATCGGGAGCCGTCTCTCAGTGTCGCGGGCGAGAACATCTCCTCGTAGGACTCCGGGGAGAGGAGTTCCTCGTTGCGCAGGGCTCGATCTCAGCGGACCAGATCGGGGATGTTCGAGAACATGCCCCAGCCACCGGCGGTTTCCTCGACCGCGTCGCGCCAGATGTTGACCAGCTCGCCGTCCTTGAGTGAGTAGCCCTGGGCTTCGTTCGGGATGATCCGCAGCTCGTCCTGCATCAGGGTCTGCTCCATGGCAAGAGGCTCGAAGATGCGCTGCCGCATGAACTCACGGAAACTCATTCCCGACGCCTTTTCGACGGCAAGCGCGGCCAGGAAGTAGTCCTCGCTGGAGTATTGAAACCGCTCACCGGGCGGACTCACGACGGGGTCCGCAATCGCCGAAGCCAGCATCAACTCCCGTGACGAATAGCGTCGCCAGTCCCCTTTCAAGGAAGCGAACTCGACCTCCTGCGGAGCGCCGCCATCAAGGTCAGCACGCCTTCCTCGCGAACATAACGGCCGAGGATGCGGCTGTTGGTGCCGGCCGAGCGAGGGTGCGTCTTACCGTCATCCCATGCCTCGCGTTGCATCCCAGTCCCGCAGGTGCATGTGCGCCGAGGCATCGTATCGAGCAGCAAGCTCGACCATGCGCAGGATCTCCGAATGCGTTGCGCCGGGCGTGTACTCGATACCGAATCCAAAGGCGACCGCGCCTTCTCGTAGGCCTTGCTCGACGAGTGCGGCCAGCGTTTCCAGCTCAGCGGGAGTGAGCCGCCGATCATCCAACTCGGGGAATGCGCGCGTCGCATTGATGCCCGGCATATCGGTCATGCCGTCTAGGGTTTCGCGCGTCGTATCGCCTTGCGAGACGAGCCTCAGATCGCCGTGGCTCACGCTGATGCCGTGGTGGATCAGCGCACGGCCCTCGAGCGCTTCGTAGTAGGCTGAGACATCCACCGCCCCGCCCTCCAGATGAAGCACGGATGTCACACCGTCGGCCGCGCGGAGGCGGAAGAACGGGTCGCCGTGTTGGTAGGTGTTCAGGTCGATGAAACCCGGCGCGACGATCCGTCCGGTGGCGTCGATCTCGGATTCGCCTACCAACGGTGTCTCACTGATGGCCTGGATCACCCCATCGGTGATGCCGACGTGCCGGATGGCGTCGAGGCCGGTGTCCGGGTCCATCACCCGCCCGCCTTCAATAACGAGATCAAACGACTGCGCCAGCATGCCGGCCGGCGCGGCCAGAATCCAGAAAGCGAGCAGGAGGCTACGCGACATTCGGATCATCAGGTATTACCGAGCCTTTCAGAATCTGTGTGCCAGAGTCCGCTCTCGATCGCGGCAAAGGTCAGTCGGTCCGCCGCCCGTTCAGAGAGAAGGCCATGAGCGTCTCGGCTCGAGTGCCCCCCCCGAGGGATACGCCCGCAGCAAGATCGGTTTCGGGCACCCTTGAACATCGTTGAGAGCAGCGGCGAACTTATAGGACTGACTCGGGTGGACGAGGTCGTCGTCCTGAGCCGTCGTCCTGAGCCGTCGTCAGGAAGGTGGCGGGATAGCAGGTGCCCGCCTCTAGATTGTGAATTGGCGACCAGGCGCGGACCCACGGATACTCTTCGGGTAACCGAGCGTCGCCCATCTCGCTGGCCCACCGCGGACCGGCGGTAAAGAGAGGAAACCGGAGGGCGTCGTAGATTCCGACGTCGGCCAGGATCGCTCCGAAAAGGTCGGGCCGCTGGACCATTACCGCTCCCATCAACAGACCGCCATTGGAACTACCGTAGGCCACCAGCTGGTCACGGTTCGTTTCGCCGGGTCGATTCCGAGTGCTTCGGTGTCGATTAGCGTCTCAGGTTCCATCCCCGGCCGAGCGAAAAGGTAGACCGGCAGGTTGTCGCCACTGCCACGCTCCTCGGAGAGGAGAAATCCGCCCTCGACGCGGGTCGAGCCCGATTGGACTCTGGCGAGCTCCGCCACCAGTTCGGAGGCCCGGGTGCGGAAATCCTGCGCCGATTCGAGGAAGTGTTCGGATTCGACGTTGCGCTTCTCGATCCAGGTGGAGACACAGGGCTCCGAGAGGTCCAGGCGAGCCGAGCCACGGAAGCGGTCGTCACGGTGTCACGTCCTGGAATGACCACGCTCAATCGCCTCCTGTAGGGGGGCACGGATACCGCTGGCTGGTGCAGCGAGCCGCAGTGGAAACCACCACCGCAATGGCTGAGATTGACCATATCCACTTGAACGACCTGGCGCCCAGGAAATACCTCTTGGAATATCTCGAGCGTCTGAGCATCCTTGGCGCGGGTCGACTCGGGACCGCCGGGGCGCCCAAACTTCGGTAGCACGACGACGCCGTTGGCGATGATGTAGTTCAAGTAACTGCCGCCGAGGAGATAGCGCAGCGGCTCACCCGGCGTGGCTTCGGGGAACAGGACCTTCTCGGCACCGAGATCCTCCCAGGGTACGACACCCTCCGCCAAGTCGGCGGCCGGCACTCGCAGGATGCGGAATGGACGCCCATCCTGGTCGGTGGCACCGTCGAGCAGCTGGAAATTCTCCTCCATGCGGGCGAAGCTCTCGGCGGAGATCGGGCTCGCATCGCGTTCTGAGGTAGAGACCTCGGCGAGCAAGATGGTCGAGGCATCGGCGAAGCGGGCGATGGTGTCGACGTGGCCACCAGTACCGTAGCTGAAAAGATCCCCGGGCAGGCGGAGAAGCGCTTCCTCCTCGTAGAGACCCTTCTTCAGCCAGATCACTTTCTTCACTCCGAGGTGGCGCTTGTACTCTGTCTCGATGTTCTCTCGGGTCCAGCCAGGGTTGCGCTGAAGCTCCACCGCTTCCACCAGAAGCATCGTACCTCGGCCATTGACTTCGCGGGCGCCGCCCTCGCTGACCAGCCTCGAACGGCTGGTCACCGGCAGCCCGAGCCGCTCCGCCCAGCCGCGGTCGAGCGCTTCACTCTTCAGGGTGCGCGCGTGCCCTACCGGGCGCACACCGCCGTTGTTCCAGTTGAAGTCGGCCACCCCGAGCTCGCCGGAAGCACGGCGCACGAAGGCTGGCCCGTAGTCCCGAATCATGCCGACCACATTGGCGTAGACGAAGATGTCGACCGGCGGCTCTCCCAACTGGCGGTTGGCGAGTTTGACAGCGAGCCTTTCCGCTTCATCTTCGTCGAAGACGTGAAGGCGAACGTTGACGTACCCGGCCAGCACTTCCGTGACGTCGAGCACCGAGTCGCCCCAGGGTGGACCGCCAAGGCAGGGTTCCTCCGTCCACGTCATCCAGATCGTGTCCTGGGGCTCGAACTCCGCGGCGGTCGAGATGGGCTCAGACCTGGTACCCGAAACGACGTCATCGACCACCTGCCCGTCGTGGACCACTGCGTACAGCGTGCGCGTGTTGAGGATGTCCTCGAGTGGATTCTCCTTCAAGATCAGGAGATCGGCCTCGTACCCTGACGCGATCCGTCCCAAGCTCGCCTCCTTCTCAAGGAACGACGCGCCACCGATCGTCGCCGCCTTCAGGGCCTGAGCCGGGGTCAGACCGGCCTCCACCAGGAGCGCGAGCTCTTCATGAGCCGAATATCCCGGGAAAACGGTTGGGTTATTGACGTCGGAGCCCAGGGCCAGGGGAACCCCGGCCTCGTGGGCGCGGCGTAGATTATCTTGGAGCGCCTGCTTCATCGGTTCGACCATTTCCGGCGGGTCGACGGGCCGGCTGCGCCACGCTTCGTCCTCCAGACTCTTCAGCGCTCGTTTGGAGACACCCGCGAGCGCAAAGGGCTCCTGCTCGAAGTTGCCGAGAGCGTGGTCGTAGAAGCCGTTGTAGAGAGCCAGGGTAGCGATGTAGAAGATCCCCTGGCTCGCCATGTCGGCCAAGACGGAATCCGGGATCGGATCCTCGGCCGAGTGCATCACGCCATCGACTCCGGCGGCGACGGCGTCCTCGACGTGGTCAGCCATGCTGACATGGGCGAAGACCCGCAACCCCCGATCGTGGCCGGCCTGCACCAGCTCCGTGATTTTCGCGGTGGAGAGCCGGGGCTTGGGGAGCCAGGGTCCCGGACCATTCTCGATGATGATCTTGATCGCATCGACACCCATAGCGACCTTTCGGTCGAGCAGCGGCCCTGCCGGCTCAGCCTCCGAAATCGCAACACCTCCGCGCGCGTAGGCCACCGCCGGATCAACATCCTCTGGCATGTCCCAGATCGTGCCGATGGGGTGGCTTCCCGGTGCGGTGATCAGGGCGCCCGAGCCGTAGATTCCGGGGCAGAGGAACTCCCGCGCGTCGCAGCGCTCTTTCCACCGAGCCAGTTGATGGTCGTTGCCGCCTCCTCCTCCCGGGACAAAGACCGTCGTCACGCCGTAGCGAACGAACTGCGACAGTGCTCCCCGGCGATCTTCTTCCGACAAGACCCCAAGACCACCATCCCCTAGATGCGCGTGCACGTCGATGAGACCGGCCATGGCAAACAGGCCGTCGGCGGACAGAACGATGGACGCCCGATCAGCCGAGACCTCTCCAGCCGCCGCTACCTCGACGATCGAGCCCTGGTCGATCAGGATGTCCCGAGGAGGCGACGCCCGATTGGCCTCGGGATCGACAATCGACACACCAGTGATCAGAAGATCGCCTTTAGCCGCGGTGGCTGTTCTGTCCTCTGACCCGAGGCACGCTGGTGGCATGCACGAGAGCAAGAGCACAGGGAGGATCTGCGGCCACTTCAATCGATGAGACTCTTCCATTACAGCTCTCCTGGTTGCCCGTCCCACCTGACGACGGCCCCTTTTTTCATGACGAAGTCGACCTTCGTCAAGGTTGAAATATCGGTCAGTGGGTTGCCTTTGACGGCGATTAGGTCGGCCCGCTTACCAACCTCGAGACTGCCGGTATCCGTCTCGATCCCCAGCAACCTGGCCGCCTGAATCGTCGCCGACCGGAGAGCGTCGATCGGTGTGAAACCGGCATCGACCATGAGCGCAAACTGTTCGGCGTTCCTGCCATGGGGATAGACGCCGGAGTCGGTACCAAAGGCCATCTTCACTCCAGCGTGGTAGGCCCGTTCGACGCGGGAAGCGTAGGCGAGGTACTCCGCCCGGTTGTCTGTGATGCCTTTGTGGCTCCAGTCCGTGCCCGTCTCGATCAAATCGTAGTGTGCGCCCAGAAGATCAGCGACCAGAAACACGCCCTGCTCTTTCAGTTGCCGGATCGACTCGTCATCCATGAGGCTGGCATGCTCGATCGAATGCACCCCCGCCGCGATGGCATTCTGGATTCCCGCCGCGCCGTGCGCGTGGGCGGCGACGGTCAGTCCACGCTTCGCGGCTTCCTCGACCGCCGCCCGGATCTCGTCGACCGAGTAGGAAGCAGCGCCGGGGATGGCGCCGTGACTGGAAAAACCGCCGGTCGCGGCGACCTTGATCAGGTTGGCGCCGCGCTTCAGGTGCTCTCGCACCTGCTTCCTGACTTCGAGTACGCCATCAGCGACCGCCTCGGCCGGTGTCTCATCCGAGTGCGAAGGACCCATCCAGCTCCCCCAGTCGCCATGACCGCCCGTCATGGAGATCATCGGTCCACTCGCGAAGATTCGCGGACCCTCGGTCCATCCCCTGGCGATCGCCTCGCGGAGGGCGAGGCCGCAGTAGTAGGGCTCCGAGACATTGCGGACGGTGGTGAATCCGGCGCGCAGTACCTTGCGCGCGTTGACCGTCCCCACGACGCCGAACGCCGGCGCCGGTAGGGCCCAGTGGTCGAACGCCTCTCCCATCCAGGTGTTGTCGCATAGATGGGTGTGCACGTCGATCAGGCCGGGCAGCACCGTGTAGCCGGAGAGATCGAGCACGTCGGCGGGGATCTCGCTTTCGCCCGCATCCACGATCCCGGTGATCACGCCGTTCTCAATTCGGATCAGAACATCCGAGCGCAGTGAACCCTCGTCGACATCGAGAAGCCGACCCGCATGAATCGTCTGGGTGCCTTCGTCCGATCCCAACAGGCCCGATCCCAACAAAGGAGTGACCACAAGGAGGAGAAGAACTGCCGCAAGGCTTGAGGCTCGCCTCATTGAACACCTTCCAAAGTAACTCCCTTCACCAGCCGGGCCCTTGAACGAGGTCCGGAACGAGGTCGACAGATCAGTAGTAGACAGGTCTGGTCGTAGGTGCAGCGCGACTTGCATGGCGTTCTTCTCGGTCAGGGTTGCTTCGTTCGCCACCGGCTAGAGGTTGGATTCCCTACCCAATAAACGATCCGCCTGCTGAAAACGCACGATAGGACTCTAGTCTAGATCCCATCCAATAACCCGTAATCAGCTGAAAACAAGAGGGTTAAACGCGCATTCTGAGCTCATTTCTGAGCTTCGTTCTGATAGGCTTTGGTCTCCTAAAACACAGAGCCCAAAGAACTTAACCCTAGAAAGGAACGCCCAGAATGCGCAAAGCTCGCGATTTTCAGCCCAATCTCACCTACAAGTGGCTCGATCTGGACCATGCCAAAGAGCTTCAGACCGTCGCGGGCCTGATCGATGACCATCCTAAGATTGCCGACCTGGTATGGCAAGACCTGACCCGCGATGCCCTTCACCAGACCGGCGCAACAGGGATGTCCGCTGACCTGGTGTTTCGTGCTCTGCTACTCAAACAGATGCACACTTGGAGCTACGACGAACTCCATTTCCACCTCACCGACTCGCAGACCTTCCGCACCTTCTGCGGCATGAGCTTCGCCCAGAAGACACCCGCAGCTCGCCAAGACCAGAGCTGAGTCAAAGTTCTCTTCACAGTCAGGTTCTTCTTCCTCGCAGAAGCCGTCGAGTGTAGCCTCGAGGAAGGCACCGAGGAAGGCACCGGCAAGGGACATCTCCTGCTGGCCACGTGCGCCATGGGCTGCTCCGGCGGTGAGTAGTAGGGTCAAGAGGAATAGGAATGTTTTTCTCACGGCTTTCGACCTCCTCTGGAACGAAATGGGCGCCCGGCTTCTGCCCGCTCTCAGCTTCGTGAAAGTGACAGTAGACGGAGTCGTGTCTTCCTTCCAAGAGACACGGTTTACAGCCAGTTGGGTGATGGGGTCTCGTCCCAACCGAACGTGCGGAAGGAACCAGGTGGCGAGCTGTTGGAGTGCTCGGGTTGGCCGAGTGGGGCGGTCTGCACGACCCCCTTACGGTTCCCTACCGCCAGTCACCATTGAGGACGAAGCCTGCCCATGCCGGTGGCATCGGCATGGTCTCTGCTTCGAGTTGCGTTCCGCGCGCCTTGGCCGGAGCACTGCGCTCAGCGGCGAGCGCCGCCAGCTGAGCTTGACGCAGCGCCTCGAGTTTGCTCAGTCCCTTTTTCCACAAGTTCTCGTAGAATTGCGCCATTAATTTTCGGGTCGCCAGATCGTCCACGCTCCAAAGACTCACCAGACTTGTTCGGACCCCGGCGGCCTGGAGTGCCCGTTGTAGTCCCAGGACGCCCTCCCCTTCGATGGTTGGTCCCAGTCCAGTCTCGCAGGCTGAGAGCACGGCGAGCTCGACGCTCTCGAGTGGCAACGCCGACAGCTCGAGCGCGGTGAGTAGCCCATCGTCCTCGTTGGCTCGCGCTGCCCGGTTCGCACCGCTCAACGCCAACCCTGACGAGAGGCCTGGATGGAAGCCGACCAGGCCCTCAATTGCGAACAGCGATGCGCTCGACGCATCCACAAGTCTGGATGTCGGGCTCGCCCATTCAAAGCCGGTCTCTTCGAAGAATCCGTGGGTCGCGAGGTGGAGCCACACGTGGTTAGGCGCTTGGTCCCGAAACGCGCTTTCGGTCGCGTGGCCTCGTTCCAAGCGTGAGACTCGCCCTCGTGGGAAGGACCGCTCGAACGATTCTTGAATGGTTCGGATCTCCTCGCCGGTGTGCAAGAGGGGCGAAAAGGACTTGCGTGAGGCGTTCGACGCGCGAATTGGCGATCGGCTGGCGACAAGATCAGGTCGACGCCCGGGGTGCGCGCCGTAGTCGACATCGCCGATCAAGAGCAAAGACGGCGTGGTCTTGGTGCGTTCTCTTGCTAGAAGCCCAGGCAGATCGCGTGGTGTTGAGACGATGCCGATCGCCCTCTCCTCCAGTAAGAAGGTTCCTGGCGTCGAGCCAGGCAGCGCTGACCACGCCACACGGCCGAGCGCACCGTCCGGTGAGATCAGAACTGTCGTGGCGCTTGAAAGGGAAGGCTCGAGCGGGACCCACAAGCGATTGCGAAGCGCCAAAGCAGTTTCGGCGGAGAACCTCTCGCGCCAGCGTGCGATCATCTTCACGATCGGCTCGAACGCGCCGAGTTCAATGCGTTTCATGCTGTGGTCGGCATGTAAGACGAACGCGACCAGTCGCCGCCCTCGCTCGAGACCAGATCCCCCCGGGTCCAGAATCGCATGTTTTCCTGGCGCTTCTTGGTGGCGATAGACGAAGATGTCGACAAGCACCGTTCCTTTCGGTAGCGCCTGTCGAATCGCCTTGGGGGTTGGTGCCTCCTCGGCCACGCGATGTCGACCGAGATCTCGCTCGAAGGATGCCTTTCGATCCGTTAGCTCGCCTAGCTTTCGGACGCGACGCTCGATGTGGCCGGCCCCGGGCACTCGCCAGGCCAGCGTCGAGATCTCTTGATTCACCCATGCAAGGCGTGTCAGGAGCTGCGCGGCTTCAGGATTATCTTCCGGGGATCCCACCCGAGACTGGTTGGACAATACGCTGCCCTTCCACGCCACGATTTCGGCGTATTGCCGCTCGATGGACATCTCGACCAGCGGCGAATAGGAGAGCCAGTCATCGAGACCTCGTCGGAGGAGCGCGACCATACGAATTTGCTTGCGTTCCGACAGGACCGCGGCGCTCACCGCGAGATGCTCGCGTCGAATCCCGAGCGACCGCCGGACGAGCAAGGTGGCTCGACCCAGTTCTCCGCTGTGGAACGAGAAACGCGCCAACTGAGACAGGACTCCGGCGAGGTCTGGATGCTGGGGACCGACCGCGTTTTCAACGATCCGGGCACCTTCCTCGAGGAGTGCACGCGCGCCCTTGCGATCGCCTGCATGCCAGGCGAGCATGCCGAGATTTGCCGTCATTTTGCCGGTTGTAGCGTGCTTGTCGCCGAGAAGCGCACGGTTGATCTCGAGGGCCCGCCGCGAAGCAGCGAGGGCACGGTGCGTTTCCCCGGTGGAGACGAGCAAGCTCGCTAGGTTGTTAAGCGCGATCCCGACAAACAAGTGCTGCTCGCCCAGCGTGCGATCGAGGATGCCGACACTTTGTTCATAGAGATCACGGGCGCTTGCGAGCTCTCCGCGTAGCTGGTGGATGACCGCCAGGTCGGTAAGGCTCCTGCCCACCAGCCAATGCTCGTCTCCGAAGGCTTTCCGCGTTCGCGCGAGGCTGTCGCGAAGCGTTGAATCGGCGCGGCTAAGATCGCCCGTTTCTAGGTAGAACCCAGCGAGGTTGGAGAGCGCTCTCCCAACCATGGGGTGGGCGTCCTGGGCTTCGCGATGAATCCGAATGGCTTCACGGTAGAGAGGCTCCGCCCGCCGATAATCCCGCGTCATGCGGTAGGCCTCGGCGAGGTTGTTGGTCGTGCGCGCGGTGGTCTGGTGGTTCCTGCCGAGGACCTTGACGCTGGTTTCTCGGACCTGGCTGAAAAGCTCGATGCCGCGCGCGTGATCGCCCAGAATGATGAGTGAGGCAGCGAGGTTGCCTAGACTCTCGAAGGCTCTTGGATGTTCATGACCGTAGTGAATCCTGATTCCGGCGACAGCGCGTTCGAACAGGTCTTTCGCCTCGTGGAACCGCCCCATTTCGAGGTAGGTATGTCCGAGGTTGTTGAGAGTCGTGAGCGTGCGAGGGTGGCTTGCGCCGAGTGTTCGTTCGAGCCTTGCAGATGCTTCGGCGAGTAGGCCTTCAGCTGTTCGATGGTCGCCTCGTTTCGTGAGCAACAGCGCAAGATCAGACATGACCATCACCGTGTCGGGATGATCCGGTCCGAGTGCCTCTCGACGAAGGTGAAGCGCTTCGCGTACGAGGGGCTCGGCTTTGCCGTATTCCCCCGTAACTTCGTAGAAGCTGGCGAGAGCGCTGGCGGCGGATGCCACTGTTGTTGGGGCGTTGCCCGACCGAAGTTTGGAAAGTGCTAGGTTCTTCAGAAGCAGAGGCCGCGCTCGATCGTACTGTCCCAGGTCCAGGAAGACCAGTGCGAGGTTGTTTCTCGCTACCATCGTGGTGGGATGCTCCGTTCCGTACGCCTGTTCGAGAATGAGAAGGCTTTTCGAGATTCGATGCCGAGCCTGTTGATAGTGGCCCTGTGTTCGATCGAGCTCACCGAGGTCGCCCAAGCTCGACGCAGTGAGCGGATGCTCTTCTCCGAAGGCGCCACGCCTGATGGCATGAGCCTCGACGAAGGACGCACGGGCGCGATCGTAGTCAGCCATCTCGTCGTAGACGGAGCCGAGGTTGTTTAAGTAGGTCGCCGTTTCGGGATGGCGCCGTCCCAGCGTTCGTTCGCTAATCTCGAGGGCTTCTTGAAAGAGTGACTCGGCGCGCTCATCGCTTCCGAGGTCGTGAAAGAGCCCCGCCAGGTTGTTGCGCGCCACGAGGGTCTGACGATGTTCGCTTCCCAGAGACTGTTTGGCACGTTGGAGGGTTTGTTCCATCATGGTGCGCGCTTGGTCGAACTGGCCGCGGCGAAGGTGCAGCACACCCAGATTGATCTGGCTCGAAATGGTGTCGGGATGATCCGGCCCGAGCGTCGGCAACCGAATGGCGAGAGCTTTGCGGCTCCGAGACTCTGCAGAATCGAGTTGATGGAGGCCAAGGAAAGCGGCGGCCATCGCCGCCAAGCTGGCCGCGGTTAGCCAGTGGCCCTCCCCGAGGAGCTCGACACGAATCGCGTGCGATCGCTTCACTGTTCGAAGGGCCTGGCCATACTCACCGCGTCTGAAAAAGACAGCGCCTTGATCGAGCAACTCGTTGGCGACTTCGAGCTGTCGATGTACGGCCGGGGCGAAGAGGGCCAGCCCCTGCAAGTGCTTCAATCGGAGTCGAGCGTCGGTGACACGCCAATCCCCATCGCCGTGAAGACGTTTTTGGATCTCGACAACTCGGCTGCGCTTGGTCCGCGCTGCTTCCCAGGACTCGAGCCGTTCGTAGCGTGTGGCAAGCCACTGGAGGGGAAAGACAAGCCCTTCATGGCTCTTTCCCAACCGGGTCTCCTTCCACGCGAGCATCGACTCACCGACTTCGACGGCGTGCTCGAGCTCGCCATCCGCATCGAGCTTGCGAGCCTCATCCCAAAGGCGCTTCCATTTGGTGTGGTGCACATCGACATCGACCTTCTCGGGGTCTTCCCGACCAGGTGCCTGCGTTGCTCCGAGTAGTACGATCAAGAGCGCGAGAAGACGGCACCGTGGCTGAGCGCGGCGTGGATCGGTGCGCTTCAAGGCGCAAACTCGTGCGGAGTGGCTCATGGCCCGCTGTTCCGGCCTACCGTCCCGTTGACACGAAGGCTGCCCAATACCGCGGATCCGGATACTCGGAGCGGATCGCCAGTTGCGCACTTCGCAGCGCCGACGCCGGGTTGTCGCCTGCAGCGAGCCGCGCGTAGAAATGACGCATCAGATCGGCGGTGGCGCTGTCGTCGACCCGCCACAGGCTGACCACGACGCTGCGGGTGCCAGCGGCCAGAAAGGCGCGGGCGAGACCCAGGACGCCGTCGGCGGTGACCCGGCCGCTACCGGTATCGCAGGCGCTGAGCACCGCCAGGCGCGCGGGGATGTACATGGCCGCGATTTCCTGCGCGCTCAACAAGCCGTCGCCGCTCGGCGACGCAAGGGCCAGCGCGCCGCGCCATCCCGCGTCGTCGGTGCGGTGCTCGAGCAGACCGTGACAGGCGAGGTGCACCATCGGGGCGCGGGTCAGGGCCTCGACCACGGCGTGCTTGGTGGCCTCTTCGCCGATCAACGGCTCGGCGTCGAGCAGCTGGGCGATAGCGATGGCCTCGGCGTGAGCGCCGGGGAGTCGGTCGAGATCGCGGGTGGCGTCGGTGAGCTCCGGATCCCCAACGACCAGCGCGCGCGATCCAGCCGGAACGGGCATGGTATTCACGCTGCGTAGCGCGAGCGCTTCCACCGAGGGCGCCAGGCTGACGGTGAAGCGCTCGAGCAGCAGCCCGCCGTCCGTGGCCTCGAGGGCGGCGAAGGGGACGAGCGCCAGCGCGCCATGGGGCACGACTACGAGCCGCGGTGCCGGTGCCTCTGGGTCAGTGACCCCGGGTGCCAGGTGCTCAGCGATCGGTTCGATGAGCAGGTCGTAGAGTTGGCGCCAGACCGCGCGATCTTGGATCGGACGGTTGGTGATGGCGGTGCCACGTCCGGCGCCAACGTTCGCACGGGCGCCCGCTACCAAAGTGTCGACGCTGGGCTGGCCGGCCTGTCGACGCGCCGCCAGGTCCACGCGCTCGATCTCGATGGAGCCGTCGGGCCGGATGACCCAGATGACCAACAAGGCCTCGCGGTGAGCCTGGCGTCCGCGCAGGCGGTCGGCGACCACCACCGTCGTCGGGTCATAGAGCAGGGCATACTCAACGACTGTCACCCCCAGTGAGTGGACGGTCTGACGCAGCCGCGCGACGTCGAACGGTAGCGCCGCGCCGTGGCGCTTGGCGAGGGCCGCCACATGGGCCGGCGCCTTGCCGGTATCGGCGACGACGAGCATCTCCGCGCTCCTGGCTCCCGTCGTGTCTTTCCGGGCGCGGGAGTCGAGCACATGCAGCAGGAGGTCGTCGGCGATGCTGTGCACATCGAAAGCGGAAATGGCGTCGACCTCGCGGTTGAAAGCGCGGCGAACTTGCGCGTAGCGCTCCCGCGCGAGCCGCAGGTGCTGTTCCGCGTCCGCCAACCGGCCGGCCCGGAAGTGGACAAAGCCCAGGGTGTCAGAAGCCGACGAGAGGTCCTGCGGCAAACCGCTCCGCTCGGCGTTCGCCAGCGCCCTCTCGGCCTGGCGCAGCGCGTTGGCATGCTCGCCGAGCATTGCGGACGCGCGTGCGATGAGCTCGAGCTGGAGGCCGGCGATCCGCGCCGGCACCCCTGCTTGGCTTTGGGTCGCCGCCGATGCGCGTTGCCATTGGGTGAGCGCCTCGCGGTACTCACCGTGAGCGAACGCGACCAAGGCGAGGCCGTTTGCGGCCTGGCCGCGCAATTCGAGATCGTGGTGCTCACGGGCGAACAACAGTACGGCGTCAAAGTGCTGCTTGGCGGTATCAGGGTCGCCGCGCAGGCTGCTGACAATGCCGATCTGGCTGCGGGCGGCCGCCTGCGCGCGCTTATCATTGCGGCGCTCGGCGGCGGCTCGAAGCAAACCAAACGTTTCCTCTGCTTGCTGGTACCGGCCCAAGTGGAGTAGGAGCGCGCCGAGCTGCTCGAGTGAGCTGCGCTCGTAGTCCGCATGATCGTATTGCTGCGCCAACGCCAGACTCTCGCGCACGAGCTCCTCGGCCAGCGTCACCGCGCCTTGTTCCGTCAGCTCGAAGGCGAGTGAGCGCATCGACCCAGCGGCCATCAACGCCCGCGTCTCGGCCATGAACCGATCGAGCTCGGGGTCGCCAGCCGCCAAGGACAGGTTGCGGGCCCGCTCCCGGTACTCGGCTGCTCGTGTCACGACGTCTGGCACTCCCTTGCGGCGGGCGAGCGTTTCGAGGCGGTCGGCGACCGGCGCCAGCGCGTCGGCATCGCCCAATTCAGCCAGGACCGGGGCGAGTGCTCGCAAACCGGCCAGCTCACTGTCATCGAGCTGGTGCTTTCGCGCCAGGGTTATGGCTTCTTCGAATTTCGGTTGTGCGCGGGAAGGAATCTGCGCCTGCCAGTACTGCAGGCCGACACCTTGCAGCGCGGCCGCCCGTGCCGCTGGACGATCGAGCGTTTCGAGCGCGTTGGCTGCGTATCGGTAATGGATGAGGGCGCCGGCCCGGTCGCGGCGCTGCTCGTGGATGCCGGCGAGCGAAATGTGCGTCGAAGCGGTCAGCCAGGCGTCGTCGAGCGTTGTGGCCAGCGCCAGCGCCTCGGAGAGCGTGGACTCGGCGTCGTCGAGTCGGCCTCGGGCGAGGTGGAGCGTACCTTGTTCCTTGATGATGCGCGCGAGGAGCCGCTGGTCGCCGGAGTCTTTCGCCACTCGCCGTGCCTCGTCGAATCGGGCGCTCGCTTCATCGTAGCGTCCAGCGTCTATGGCCTCGCGGCCTGTGGTGAGCAGCACTCGTGCCCCATCGCTGGCGGTGGCAGGAAGGGGAACAGCGGTGGTGGCAAGCTGCACGAGCAGCAAGGCCCAGAGGCGATTGGCAAGCGTGGTGTCGGCGCGCATTGGATCGCTCCTACTGGATCGATTGACCTGGAATCGAGTCGATGTTTGGAATGGACACCGGCATGGGCGTTTCGGGTGTTGGCGAAATTCGACTCGGGTCGTCGGCATCCACCCATCTTGGTGCCGGCGGTGTCGTTTACCTCGTGGATAACAGCTCGAAGTACCACCGGATCGGTTTGACGCAGGAGACTCCAATGGGTTTGTTCGACAGGGTTTTGGGAAGCGGCTTCAGCCGCGACACGACGTTCGATGCCCGCGAGGCATTTGCGGGCATCTTGCTGGCAACGATCGCCGGTGACGGCCATATCTCAGACGAGGAAAAGGAGGCATTCATCGCGGTGAGCAACCGCATGCAGCTATTCAAGACCCAATCGATCCCTGAATTCAACGCGATGGTCGACAAACTGTTCGGGGTAAGTAACCGAAAGGGTAATGACACGTTGTTGCGGCTGGCGGCCGAGGCGTTGCCTGCCGAGCTTCAGGAGACTGCCTTCACGGTGGCCACCGACATGGTTTTTGCTGATGGCGAGGTCGACGATGAAGAGATTCGGCTGCTCGAAGTGCTACAGGAGGCCCTCGGTATCGAAGAGATGCTGGCCCAGAGGGTCATCGAGGTGTTGGCGATCAAGAATCGAGGTTGATTCGATACGTGCGGCATGAACAATGAACCAAGAAAGGAGTACCCAATGGCAATGGAAGAGATTGGAACGGTGCATGGAGACCACCACACCTTCGTAGTGAAGAAGGATTCTGGCGTTTTTTCGACGAAATACTATCTTCGTCGTGACGACGGGAAGAGCTATGGCTCCTACTCTTCACGCGCGTCTGCTTTCCGCGCCGCCCATGACAAGGCGGGGTCGGGTGCGTACGAGTCGTAACTGCGCGACCTCCGGCGGGCGCTCCAGGGCCGGGACCCAGGCCGTGGCGTTGCTCCTTTTTTTGTTGTTGGCGGTGGCAGTCATGGGTAGGGAAACGCCCCCAGCCAACCCGCTGTGGCTGCTGGGCACTCGGCTTCACGACGGCGCTACTCGCGACGTATTGGCGCAGCCTGGGTGGCGGCTGGTCGTGTTTTGGTCAACCGACTGTGAGCCCTGCGTGGAGCAGCTGCGGTCGTTGGGACCGGTGCTGCGTGCGACCCACAGGAGTGGCATCGACGTGGTAACGGTGGCACTCGACACCGAGATGGCCCGGCCTGCCGCACGGACATGGATCGATCGATTGGCGTTGCCGGTCGAATGGGCGTTCGTCGTACCGCCGAATCGACTTGGTGACCGGGTGGACCGACGGCTCGGGCTCGATTTGCGGCATCTGCCCCACGTTGTCCTGATCGGTCCCGATGAAGGGATTGCTTGGCAGGCGGCCGGTAGAATCGATCCTGGCGACATCATGGCGGCGACCGCCAAGGTTGTTGGCGATACGAGGGCGGTCGAGCGAGCCTTGGGGTCCGAAGATGAACCACCGAAGAGCAAGCTGGACCCTTGGCTGGCGAAGCTGATGCTGCCGACGGGTGATGGCGGCACGGTGGAGCTTACCGCCAGGCTGGAGGCGACCTGCCGGACGTACGCCTCACAAGGCGACGTGCGCGGTGAGGCGGTGTGCTCCGCGGTGCTGAGCATGCTTTGGCTGAGCCGTCGCAACTTTGGCCAGGCTCGATTGCGGTTGGAAAAGGCGCGAGACGGATTTGAAGCTGTCGACGATCCAATGGGCCGCTGGCTT
Organism: Candidatus Multivoradales bacterium; assembly: GCA_965250305.1. Lineage (GTDB taxonomy): Bacteria > Acidobacteriota > Thermoanaerobaculia > Multivoradales > J023 > J023. The sequence goes on from CBDFNS010000023.1 coordinate 538,430, forward strand.
GTGCTGCTCGCAAGAGGACAGCTCGCGAGTGCGACCGGTGATCCCACCACAGCGTTGGACGCCTTTGGTCGCGCCTTGGGCGAAGTTGAAGCGATGCGCGCCGCGCCAAGCCGGATCGAGAGGCGGAGCTTTCGGCTCTTCGCTGCGGGGGCTGGCACGCCGGAGCCATTGTTGAGAATGATCGATCTCTCTCCGCCCTTCGTCATGGAGATGCTCGTGGAGCCTGCTGAGGTCTTGACGCGTCTCGACCTGGGATTGGCCTTCCAGCATCTTGGGAAGCTCGATGAAGCCCGCCGTGAGCTGGTTAGAGCGATGTCTGCTTCACGGCGTTCACTGGGGCAATACGATGGTGTGGTTCGCCATCGCCTTGGCTCTCTAGAAAGACGTGCTGAGAATCTCGAGAAGGCCCGCGAGCACCTAACCTTGGCGCTGGCCAAGCAGCCGCCGCCAACCGCTTGGGTGCTTGGTGCTCCTAGGGTCTCGATTCTGGCGGAGTTGCGTGAGGTTGAGGTAGACGCCGGACGGATCGACGAAGCGCTGGCATTGAATCGGCGTCCATAGAAAGCGAAGTCAAGCGCGCACCTCTCCTGTACGTTCGTGCTCTTGGCTTCGAACGTCCTGTCAGATTGACCTCGACTGTTCCGTCGCGAGTTGTCCCTTCTTCGAGCCTTTGTTGCGATCCGTTCTTCTCTGGTCTTGAAGTCGCTTGGTGTTCTCTCTTTTCTTCGAGGAACCATCCATCCATCAGGGCCTTTTCGGCCATGACTTCGTTCGGTTCTTCGAGGGGGCATATCCGGGCTATGGGGCCTCCGTACGGGGACGGGGTCCAGCCGATTCACTGATGCTTCCCCTCGAACCTTGCGCCAAAGAATCGTTGGAGCGAAAAGCTCTGGGTTCGGAGCAACCATTGCGCATTGCTTCGAGATCTTTGCCCAAGCTGGTCGATTCAACGATCTGGGTCGTATACCTCCTGTGCCTTCCACATGGACAAGGCCGTTGCGGCGATCTGGCGTGCGACGGTCACTTTGGCGAGGTTCGGCTTGGTGCCTCCATCGCAAAGTCGGTCGTAGGCGACACGGAAGCGATTGGCCTTGCTTGTAATCACGGTCGTCGCCGCGCCCTTGAAGATCATCTTCAGTGTTCGGTTGTGAAACCGATTCAGCCCACGCGTCTGGGCGATCTTGGCTTTGGTCCAGACTCCGCCAGCGCGCGTCCAGTCTGCTGAAGATCGCATCACGACTCCAAAGCCACAATAGGACCAGAATTGCCGCTTGGTCCGGAATCGGTGAGGTGTCACTACCACCGGAATCATCTGAGCGACCCGGATCGGGCCCAGTCCAGGAATTGTCTCGAGAACCCGCGAGATCGGGAATCGGTGCGACTCGGTCACCATCGCCTTTTCGGCCTCGAGCTTCAGTGTCGTCTGGAAGTCCAACGCTGTGCCGAGTAACTCGACCGTCGGTCTCATCGCATTCGGGAGTTCTTTGATCCGCTTCGCCCGGGAGCTGGGGGAGTAAACCGAGTTCCCCGTGCACACCACACCGCGTCTCTGGTAGGTGCTCTTCAGACGGTTCTTGGTCCGGACCAAGTCCCTCGTCATCAAGCCGTAGACTCGCGAGAGCTCGCGCAGCTTGGTGAAGCCCTTCCCTGCTTTGAAGATCGGATGCTCCGTGCGACCCGTACGGATGCGATCTGCTAGCTCCCATGCATCGATCGCATCGCTCTTCGGCCCCGTCTTGCGCTCGCCGTGGACCACCACCAACTCCGCCACGTGAGGAGACAAAATCTCGTGGAGCCAATGCGCCCACTGGCACTCTTCGATGCACAAGTGGAGCCGGCCAGCGCACTGCTTCAGATAGCCAACAAGCGCCTGGCCATTCGTTTCCACGATGGCCTGACCTAGCCGCTTGCCGCCCTCGCTGAGCGTTGCAATTGTGCAACTTGCCGAATGCACGTCCATTCCAAGGTAGCGTTCCATCGCGATCCTCCTTCTTGTGGGGCTGATGCCCGAGGTTTTTGTTCACCCCAAGCATCTTCCCTACAGAGGAGGTTGCACAATCTTGGACTCGTTTCGACATCGGGTTACCGGACGTGGCTTTCCTATGATGTCGTGCTTTGGACGAGGCGCGCGAGCTCGCGGATATCGAGTTGCAGACGCGTCTCATGCTACGCGAGACGCAACTGTCGACGACCGCGGGACGCTTCGACGAGGCGACTGCCGCACTAGCCGAGGCAGAGGAGCTGGCGTCGCGGAGCGCGGATCCGTGCCTTCGCGCCGAGATCGCCTACGAACAGGGCTGGCGCGCCATGCTCCAGGGCCGCTACGAAGCATCGCAGCGAACTTTGGACGGAACATGGCATCGCATGGCCTCCTGTCGAAATCCTTACCTCCGTTATCGGCTGCTGGTCTTGGGTGCCACGACATGCTCGCTGCTCGGCGATGATCAATGTCACCAAGCGAGACAGGCTGAAGCGTTACGTGTGGCCGACGAAACGCGGTTCATGGAGGGTCAGTACTTGGCGCGTGCCCTCGGGCTGGCTTCTGAGATGAGGACAGCACAACGTGGAGCGGCGTTTGCTGCGGCGGAGCATGTTCTTCTCGATGTGGTCGAGGGACCTGATTCGAAGCTATTCGACGAGATCGTCGATGCGCTACGGTCGGTTCTCGTCCACGAGACCACCTCGGCGGCCAAGGATTCTCGCTCGGCGAGCCGGCGGCGTCTCTATCTTCCGTCGATTGAGCTGATGGGCGGCCTGCGGGCCGTCCGACTGTCGCTACGAGCTCTCCGACATGTGCAGGCGGGCCAGCTCGAGGAGGCGGTTTCCTTGCTTGAGACCGCCACAGGGTATTTCGAAAGAGCAGGTCTCGACGACTTTGCTGCCCACACCACTGCCGCCCTAGGAATGGTGCTCTATCGTCTCGGTCGCCGAGATGACGCTGTCGAGACGCTTGTCCGTGCTGCCGACGGACTCGAGGCACTCGTTGGTCGCTTCACTGTCGTGGACTCGATCGCCGCCTTCATGGGCTCAGATCGACAGCACATTCTCCGGATTGTGATCGCGGCGCTGATCGCTGGCGGACAGGACGAGCGGGCGTTCTTCTATAGCGAAGTGGCCCGCGCCCGCGCCTTCTTGCTGCAACAGGCGAAAGGAGAGGTTGCGGCCGAGTCTGCGCCACAGGGTGCGGCGGGTCCCCTGCGGCTCGAGATCGAACAGCTGCGGGCCAAGATCGCGGCCTGGCAGGCGACGCTCGGAACCGCCGAGGGCGGGGCCGAGGGCGGGGCCGAGGGCGACCGGATCGGGCGTCGCTTGCGCGCGGCCCGCGCCGCCCTGGACGAGCTGATGGCGGCCGCCGAGCGACTGCCGCGCGGCAGCGTCCAGCCCATGGCGGTGACCGACCTGCCGTCGCTGCGCGAGGTCCTGGCACCCGACACCGCGCTGGTGAGCTTCTTCTTCGTCGAGCGCGGCCTGGTGGCGTGGGTGATCGACGACCGGCGCGTGACGCCGATCGCCATTCCCTGGTCGGAGCATGATGACGATCACGTCGCATGCCTGCTGGCGCGTCTGTCGCGAGCGGGGGCGCGGGGGACGAAGCTCGAAGCGGGTTGCTCCACGGCGAAGGTGGCGCAAGATGCGCTGTGGCAGAAGCTGGTGGCGCCGATCCGGCCTTTGATTCAGACACCGAGTGTCATCCTCGTACCCCACGGCGTGCTGCACCATCTGCCCTTTGCCGCGCTGCGTGACCCGGCAAGTGGGCAATTCTGGCTCGAAGAGGTCACCATCTCGTATGCGCCGAGCGCGACCGCGTTTGGTGCGTTGCCGGCGAACGGCACGGTCGGTGGCCGGGCGCTGGTACTCGGTACGGCCGCGGCCAACCAGGACCCCCTGCCCTGGGCTGAGCGAGAGGCCGAATCGGTTGCGGCCTTGCTGGGTACGAAGGCCCACGTTGGCAGAGAAGCTCGCGAGGAGATCGTTTGGCAGCAAGCGGATCGTTTGGATGTGCTCCATCTTGCCGCCCATGGTTTCTTCGAGGTCGACGATCCACGTTCGGGACGCATCGAGCTGGTGTCGAGTCGCAATCATGACGGTCGCCTCGAGGTGCGCGAGTTGCTGGATCGTTTGCGCTTCCCAGCCGCTGACCTGGTGGTGCTCTCGGCTTGCCGCACGGCGTTGGGTGATCGCACGCGCGGTGACGATATCGTGGGACTCGTACGGGCTTTCATGGCTGCGGGCGCGCCGACGGTGATCGCTTCGTTGTGGCCGGTCGATGACCAAGCCGCCTCCGATGTGATGATCGCCTTCTACCAGCAGCTTCGCGCGGGAACGCCGGTGGCGGAGGCTCTGCGGCATGCCCAACTGGCACGGTTGCGAGCGAAGCCCGATGACGACCCGTACTACTGGGCGGCGTTTGGACTCTATGGCGTTCCGGTGAGCACGTGGCAGAATCAAGGCTCCCCGGCCGCACCATCAGTGTCAGGGGGCTGAATCTCGAGTTGGAGGTCAGGTGTCCCGCAACGCGCTCTGCACGCTCTTGATGATCTCGGGCATCCTGGCGGCCCGCGTCGCTGCCCAAGAAGCGCCTCAGGAGAGGACCGTCGCCAGCGCCATCGTCAAGCTCGCCGAGGCGCCGCTGGTGTTGATCGGCTCGCGTCTGTTGGACGGCGCGACCCAGACGATTGACGCACGGACCGGAGATCGACTCGTTCTTTTTTGGTCGGTCGGCTGTGACGGCTGTATCGAACAGCTACGGGACCAAGGGCCTTTGTTGCGTCAGGCGATGGCCTTCGGTCTCGAGGTGGTGACCGTGGCACTCGATCCAGAGTCAGCGTGGCCCGAGGCGTGGACCTGGATCCGGCGCCTCGCCTTGCCCGGTGGCAGTGCTCTGGGGATCGAGCCCGGGTCGATGACGGGTACGGTCGATCCCCGTTTCTGGGTCGACGCGGCCCGTCTGCCCCATTGGGCTTCACTGACGGGGGACGGTGCCATCGCGTGGTCGACCGCAGAGGCGGAAGAGTCGAAGCGGCGTTTGCGCGCGAAGGTGAGCCTCGGGCAGCGCGGTGCGAGTACCTTGGATCCGTATACGCGCCGGGCGTTCGAGCTGGACGAAAGCATCCGTCTCTTTTTCGCCGACGGTGAGCCTGGAATTGATGGCGGTATCGTACCTGCCGAGCCACTCGAGACGCTGTGTGCGCCGTTTGCCGACCGTCGCCAGCATCTGCATGTAGCCGTCTGCCAAGAGTTGGTTGGTGTTGGATTCGTTGCCTGCGAGGACTGGGGACCCGCGCGTCGCTGGCTCGCGGCCGCCAGCCGAGCCTATGCGGCGTCCGGTGATGGCTTCGGGCACTGGTTGAATCTGATCAGTCAAGCCTGGGTCGAGGCCTTGTCTGGATCGCCGCGTGCCGGGTTGTCATTCCTCGACGAAGCGGCGGGTCTGGCCGCCACCATGCGAACGGGTGACTTCGCCTTTCGGGAAGAGACGTTCGCTGACTTCGCGCGCAAGGTCGGCATCCCGCTCGACTGGTTGCCCGCCCTTGCCGAGCGCGGACGATCAGGTCTACCACGGTACTTCGCCGAGGCCGCTGAGACCATCACTCACACCTCGCGCGGCAAGATGTTGGCGATGGCGGAGGAGCCAGAGGCTGCCCACGCCGCGCTCCGATCAGCCCTCGACGCTGCCGGTGGTTTCGACGGCCGCTATGCAGCCTTGCCGCGGGTCGCGCTGGGACGTCTGGCAAACGAACAGGGAGAATTTGACGCGGCGCGTTCGTGGCTCAGGTTGGCGCTCGAGTTGCCGCATCCGTCGGTCATCTGGCATCCGCAGGTCAACCGATCTGCGATACTCGGCGAGCTGTTCGACATCGCGGTTGCCGCGGGGCAGCTCGAGGAGGCGTTGCGGGTCAGCGCGCTGGCGATCGAGGACGCACGGGCGCGCAACGATCGAGCTGCTTTGGCCATTGAGCTTGCGCAGCAGTCCAGACTGCTGCGCGACAGCGGGCCAGGTCCGGACGCGGCGCGCGAGGTGCTCCTGGAGGCACGTCGGGTCGTACCCGCCGACTCACCATGCTTGAAGGCCCGGATCGCCTATGATCTGGCGTCGCTGGATCACCGCGCGGGGCGCTATGGCGATGCCGAGCGAGAAGTCGGCACCGCGCTCGATGAGCTGGCGTTATGCCCTGAGCTCGGTACGGACCTGGTCTCCGAGGTGCTGCGCTTGGCGAGCCGGGTTTGCCGCAGCCTGGGCGACGAGCTTTGCGTCGAGAACCGCCAGCGCCAAGCATTGGCAGCAGCGCGCTTGGCGACCAATCCGCGCCACGTGCTGTTCAGTCGGGCGACGATGGACGAGGCGAGCCAAGGTACCCCAAGTCGCGCCTTCGACGCGTTGCGTGCGGTGGCGGAATCCTCTCGCGATCCGAGGGTGCGGGAAGCTGCCAGCATGGTCGAGCTGATACGACCCCCGACTCCTGAGGACGACGGGTTTTCGATTTCCGACTACATGCCGGTCGAACAGTGGCTGGAGTACGAGCAGCAACGCGCAGGCGCTCACGAACCACACCGCATCCAAACGTTCGGTGTCGAGATGGTGCTGCGGGGTGTCCGCGCGATTCGCAGTGGCCGCCTGACTCAGGCTGAACAACTGCTCATGGTGGCGGCGGATCGGCTGCGCCGTGCGGGGCACCCTGACGTCGAATCACGGGCGCGCTTTGGTCGAGGGCATGCCCTGTGGCGCCTCGGGCGCCGTGAGGAATCCGTTGCCGAGTTTATCGCGGCGGTCGATCTGCTCGACGAGCTGGCCAGCGATGTTGGCACCCACCAGCGACTCGCAACTCTTTTTGGATCGGATTGGCAGAGCCTCTACATAGCAGCGGTCGAAGCGCTCGCGGCCACGGGTGACGCTGCCCTGGCGCTGCGTTACAGCGAGAAAGCGCGTGCGCGGGCGTTGCTCCTACAACTCGGCTCGATCGAAGAGTCGTCGAGCACGAGCGCGGGGGCGGGTCTGCATGCGGAAATCGCGCATCTACGGGTCCTGATCGCCGACCAACAGGCGGCGCTCTTCACCGCCGAGACCGAGACCGTCACCGAGACCGAACGTGTCCGCATTGAGCAGCAGCTCGCGCACGCCCGCAGCGCCTTGGACGAATTGGTCCTGCGCCAGGCGGTGTGCGCGCCACCACGGATCAAGGCCGCGCCGACGGTCGAGATCACCGCGTTGCAGGAGGCGCTCGGCGCCGAGACTTCGGCAGTCGTTTTCTTCTCGGTGCCGAAGCACCTGATCGCCTGGGTGATCGATCGCGAGCAGGTGCATATGGCGCGCATTCCCTGGACCACGGCCGACGCGGAGCGCGTTGCTTGCCTGGTCGGACGGGTCGGCCGCGGCTCGGGCGCACTGCGCGGCACGCAGCGCATGGATGATGGTTGTCGGAACGTTGAGGCCATGCCCGAATTCTTATGGAAGACTCTGATCGGGCCCATCGCGGCCCGTATTCGCCACCAGCATGTGGTGCTGGTGCAGCACGGCGTACTGCACCAGCTGCCCTTCGCCGCGCTCCGCGATCCCGCCACCGGTCGCTTCTGGATCGAAGACGTGACGCTCTCGTACGCACCGAGCGCGAGCGCCCTGGTGCATCTGCGTGCTGGAGTCATCGGCCCCCGGGCGTTGGTGCTAGGCACTTCCGCGGCCGTGGCTGAGCCCTTGCCGTGGGCCGAGAACGAGGCGGAGGGGGTGGCACGTCAACTGGGGACCGATGCCCATGTTGGTGACCACGCTCTCGAAGCGCTGGTGTGGGCCAGGGCGTCCGAGGTCGACGTGCTTCATCTGGCGGCGCATGGCTACTTCGAAGGTGACGATCCGCATTCTGGCCGGATCGCGCTCATCGCTGGCGAGGGGCACGACGGTCGCATCGAGGTGCGCGAGCTGCTGTTCGACCTTCGCTTGCCGACGCTCGATCTGGTTGTGCTGTCCGCATGCCGAACCGCGCTGGGAACGCGTACCCGAGGTGACGACGTGGTGGGCTTGGTGCGTGCGTTCATGGCCGCCGGCGCGCCCACGGTGATCGCTTCGCTGTGGCCGGTGGACGATCGAGCGTCGGCCGAGTTGATGACCGACTTTTACGAGCAGCTACGTGCAGGTCGGTCGGTGGGCGATGCCCTGCGCCATGCCCAGCTTGCGCGTTTGCGCGGCGCCAAGCATGCCGACCCGTACTACTGGGCGGCCTTCGGCCTCTACGGTGTTGCGGGGAGCCGCTTCGAGTCGGCGGCGAACTGAACAGTCCTGACCAAGGCTCAGTCCGGCGGGTCGACGCCAGCCGTCCGACCGATGTCGGCGAGCACGTCGCGCGCCGCGCAGGCTTCGGCCTCGGCGCTGGTGACCGCGTCGATATCGTTTTCACTTTGTCCCTGGCCGAGGCGGAAGCGGGCGGCACGCAGGCTGCGCTGGGCGTTGGCATAGCGATTGGCGACCGCCTTCTTGGCCCGCCAGCGCTTGGACTTGGCACGATCGAGTGTCCGCATCCACCGCTCGCCAGCATCGAGGCAGGTGAGCGTCTCGGCCGCCTTTTCTTGCAGCACCTGTTTCCGTACTTCAGCGGATGTTCCCGCGACCTGCTTGGGTGGGGGCGTGGGCGGCAGCGATGGTGCTGACGGTGGTGGTGTTGGAACCGAGTCCGGCCACAAGGGTTTTGGTCTTGGTTGGGGCGGCGACGGTGTAGGGTCTGGCCAAACCGGTCGTGGCTTCGGCCGAGCGGGCTTCGTTGGTGGCGTGTGGCGCGGGCCTACATGTCGCGTAGGCGTTCGTGGTTGGGGGCGAGTCACCGACGGTCGGCGGCCGGTACGCCGTCGGCATTGCGCGGCAAGATCCCGCAATTGCTTGGCGCGCAGGCCGCGCAGCTGAGCGAAGCGCGCCGCGTCGTCCCAAGCGTCGAGGGCGCCGACGCAGTTGCCGAGCTTATAGCGCGCCAGGCCTAGGTAGTAGCTCGGCAAGTACATCTCGAAGCGCATACTGAGCACACGCACCTTGCGTTTGCGGTTGCTCGTCGGCGTCAGGGCGATCGCCTGGGCCATCCACCGCTCGACGGCCGCCCAGTCTTTTTGGTCGGCGGCGATCATGCCATAGCGGTAGCAGGTGTCGGCGTCTTGGCCCCGCGCGTCGGGCGCGGCCAGCAACGTGGCGACAACGCACAGCATGGCTGGCCAGGCTGAGACGAACGAACGCCGCCTCGCGGGTGGGGCGGGGCGGCGGCGGATGCGATGCTCGATCACGTGCGCTTCCGGTGGCTGGCGGTCAGAAACGGACCACGGTGGACAGCGAGAATACGTCGAAGTTGTCCGAGAGGTCGACCGCGGCGTCGAGCTGGAAGCGGGAGCCAAAGACAAGGCCGAGGCCGGCGGTGACGTGGAGCTCGTCGTCACCTTCGAACAGCCGGGTGCGGGTCAACTCGCGGCTTCCCTCGTAGCGTAGCCGATGATCCGGGTCCCACCAGGCGCCTCCACGCAGAGCAATGGGGGTCTTGATCTTGTCGAACACGTACTCGACGCCGAGGCGGATTTCGGTGGCATCGTCGATCTTGAAATCTTCCGCGCGGGCAAAGGGCGGATCCTGGCCTTCGAAGATCACAACGAAGAGCTGATCTTCGTCCTCGGTTCCCACAAGTTGAGAATAGAGGACCGCCGAGAAGTCGAGGTTCACGGTGAGGTTCTGGCGCGGTTGAAACGAGAATCCAAGCGCGATTACATCGGGGAGATCCAAGACAGTGTCTTGGTCGGTCCCAACGCGACCCGGAACCTCTGGTGTGCCGAACGCCGAGAGAATATTAACGTCGAATTCGGGGCCGAATCGGTACACGAGGCCGATGCGAGTCTTTGGGCTGGACTCGATTTGGATGCCGACGGTGTAGCCTATCTCATCGCTCTCACCTGTCTGGCGTTGAAAATTCGACGGGCTGGAGAAATCCGGCGAGCCGAAGAAGAAGCCACCGAAGCGCTGTGTTGTAGATGCAAGGTCGAAGCTATAGTTAGAGACGCCCAGGCCTGCGGCACCCTTACCCCACTTGAATGCGAAGGCCACACCGACTTGGGAGATGTCGAGATCGTAGGTGGAGCGAACAGCAAGGAGCCGTGAGCTTTCGGTGAACACGCCCCCCGTTTCGAAGTTGGCTTCGAAGTTGGCCACCTGATGGTAGAAGAGCGCGAAGGCCCATTTGGGTTTGGGGTGGACGAACGAGGCGTAGGAGATGCCAGAAAGCTCATCGTCGGTCTGCCCGAGCTGGACACCGGCGATGGTGTCGACGCCGATACCGGTCACCGTGCCGGAGAAGCGGCCACGGTCGGCGAACGGCGTGGTGTACGACCATTGGCGGCCTTCGATCGAGACTTCAGGCGCTGACAGCTGAAAGAGCCCCGCTGGGTTGGTGTAGGCCGCGGTGGCATCGTCGGCGGCACCCACGAAAGCACCGCCGAGGGCCAGGCTGCGTGCCCCGGGGTTGGAGAAGTTGAATTGCACAGCGCCGTTGGCGTCGTCGTCGGATTGGGCGCAAAGCGTCGCCGGCAGGCCGATCAGCAACAGCGTCACCACCGCGGCCCGGCCTCTCGTCTTCGAGTGCATGGGTAATCCTCCTCGTCAAGGTGAAAGCGCGCCGGGCCTGAATGGTGTGAAAAGCCAGAACAAACACCGCACGTTGCGGCGCCAGGCCCGGCGCGTTACCAATGGACACCGTGTCGTAGCGTTTGGGGGACGAAGAAGGATTTAGAATCGGGAGAAAGCGAGCTGCACCGGGATTGGTGATCTCGCAGCAAGTCTTGAGTCTTGCTGTGCTAATCTAGGCCTAGGCTGGCGTGTAGATATACGCTGCTACTGCTGACAGAGAGGGATGTAGCAGGTTCGTAACGAAGAATCCAGCTCGATTGTGGCAGGTGCTGATCGTGCCTAGCACGAGAGAATTGGCGCGTAGCCAACGGCCGGCATATCCGCGCTAGGCTAGATCCCATCCAATAACCCGTAATCAGCTGAAAACAAGAGGGTTAAACGCGCATCTGAGCTCATTTTCTGAGACGTTCTCTGATAGACTCAAGTCGATTAAAACACAGAGTCCAAAGAACTTAACTCGGAAAGTGAGAGCCCAGAATGCGCAAAGCTCGCGAATCTCAGCCCAATCTCACCTACAATTGGCTCGATCTGGACCATGCCAAAGAGCTACAGACCCTCGCAGGCCTGATCGACCAACATCCTAAGATCGCCGATCTCGTCTGGCAAGACCTTACCCGAAATGCCTCGCATTCAACCGGCGCACGAGGCATGACGGCCGAGTTGGTGTTCCGCGCTTTGTTGCTCAAACAGATGAATACCTGGAGCTACGACGAACTCCATTTTCACCTCGCCGACTCGCAGACCTATAGATCCTTCTGCGGCATGAGCTTCGCTCAAAAAACGCCCGCCAGATCGACGTTGGCGGCGGCGATCAAGAAAGTTCGGGCCGAAACCCTCGAAGCGATCAATCGCCTCTTGTTGCTGGAGGCCCGCGAGCGCAAGGTCGAGAGCGGGCAGCTTTCCCGAGTCGACTGCACGGTGGTCGAAACGCTGATGCATCCTCCCGCGGACTCGCAGCAGTTGTGGGACTGCATCCGGGTACTCCTCCGGTTAATGAAGCGGGTGCAGGCGCATCTACCGGCCGGCCTCTTCACGTTTCCGAACCGGAAGAAACGAGCCAAGCGCCGCTGCCGTGAGATCTCTGTAGCGCGAAGGAAAGTGGCGCGTCGGGAGTCCTACAGGGATCTCGTGAAGGTTGCCGAGGAGATCCAGCAAAAGGCCTTGGAAGCGGTTGCCCTGCTGGAGGCTCACCGGGTCGTCGACCCGGCCCTCGAGCAGAAGCTGGCCCGGTTTCTCGACCTCATCGAGCGCACCTTGGATCAGACTCGTCGCCGGGTCTTCGACGGCGAGAGCGTACACGCCTCGGAGAAACTCGTCTCCGTCTTCGAAGACCACTCCGACATCATCCGCAAAGACTTCAAGAACACATACTACGGCCACAAGATCTGTCTCACCGGTGGCAAGTCCTCGATGGTTCTGGATTGCCAGATCTTCCGAGGCAATCCCGCCGATGCCAACATGGCTGTGCCATCCGTCGAACGTCAGCAAGACATCTATGGCAAAGCGCCGCGCCAAGTCGTGTTCGATGGAGCCTTCAGCTCGGCGAGCAACCTTGAGAAGATCCAAGAACTGGGGACCCAAGATGTTGTCTTTTCCAAGAGCTCTCTGAAGATCTCCGAGATGGCCAAGAGCCTCTACGTCTACCGCAAGCTACGCAATTTCAGAGCCGGCATCGAGGGATGTATCTCGTTCCTGAAGCGTACCTTCGGACTGCATCGCTGCACCTGGCGCTCCTGGTCGTCGTTCAAGAGCTACGTCTGGAGCTCGATCGTTTCCTGCAACCTATTGGTCATGGCCCGAACCATTCTCAGCCAAGCTTGATCAGCCGACCGGCGGTCAAAGCACGCGGCACCCCGACGGGCCGCCTGGATGAGATATGGGCGCGAATGCAGTCCTTGCCGCATTCGCACCTCTGGCGGTCGATTCCACGATCACCCGGTGAGCAGCACCCCCAATGGACCCTTAGACGAGGGCCCATTCGACAGGCCTGTGGGCTCGAAACCGCATTTCTGGATGGGATCTAGGCTAGGCGTGAAAATGCTCCGCCCACCTAAAAGAAAAGATGAGTGCATTCGCAACGGCATGTCGAGGTTGTCGAAAAGTAAAGAGCGTTTGAAGAGGCGTAGCCGAAATGCATGTTTCTCAGTATTTGCCGAGGAGGATGGCCTATGATACTTGACCAGAGGATCACGAGAGAATATCACAGCAATTTCCTGCTTAAGAAAGAAGTACTTCGGGATATCACGGAGGTCCTAGAGTCCTATCGGACCGAACTCGCGGGTGCCACCTCGCTGGTCTTCTACATAAGTAAGAATGAACGACGCGGAAGCGTCGATGCGTACACGAGGGATCTTAAAGAAGTGCTGGCTGAGAATCATCGTGGTCAAGAGATAGCCAAGCTAGATATTTCGATTGAAGCTATTCTGGACTGGAATGGGACGATGCGGACAGGGCTGGACGTACGGCGGAGGCTTGCGTCTGTCACGTTCTCTTCCGAGGAGGAGAAAAGGGTAAGAGTAGTGGTGTTTGGAGTTGACAGTGCGTGGCGACTGAGGCTGCTAGAGGATCTCGATCGACAGATCAGGCGAGCTTTCTGTTTCGGCAAGTTTTTTCGACCCCTCCGGGCCAGTTGGGTCAACCTCGCTCTATTGTTCCTGTTGACGACAGCCGCTGTCGCGGTTCCGCGGAGTGGTGTCCAGGCGCCGAGCCGGCTGCAACAAAGTCAGATTCCGGATATGTCGAGAGAGGAACTTGTCGAGTACGTAGATGAGTTGGCAGCAGCTTCAGAGAGCCGCGAGGGGTCGAAGAGTACGGCCGGGAGTACGAGGAGTACCACGTCCGTTCTTCAAGCCACGGAGATTCCGGCTGCCTTGGGACTGTACTTGGTGGCTGTAGTTGTTGTAGCTGGGACGAGACCGCTATCTGGACTCGCCACCTTGCTGGATAAGTCGGTCTTCTACTGGGGTGATAACGCCGGCTCGCATGATGCAAGAAGAAGGTTGTTAGCCAATCTTTTCTGGATTCTCGTCGTCGGATTCATTGTTTCGCTTGCAGCCTCACTATTATCACAGCGGGCTTGAGCGAGGACTTGATCAATGCGAGGTTCGTGCTTGTGTTCAGAGTCGATGAATGTGAGGTCTGCACACCTGCGTTCTGGGCCGATTTCTTTCTTCGACAGTTCCTGGCAACCCGAGATATTGGAGGCCGCGGCAAGCCGATCCTCCTTTACCGTAGCGGGTGAGGACAAGTGCCTGGATGGACACGAAGGAGTATGTCCGGGAGGCGGGGTGCATCTGTCGAGATTTCTTGCTGTGGCGTCTCGAACTCGACCGGCTTCGGAGGAACCGTTGCGGAGAAGTCTAGTCGAAATGCTTGGAGCGAATGGCTGGAAAGAGCTGCTTTATAGCCACTCGAGAGTATGGGGCCGGAGCACAAGCCCGGAGGGGCTTTCCCCCGTTTCCGGAGCAGACGTGTCTCTTCTAGAGGACGAGGACCGGTTAAAGGTCGGCGTAGGCCCAACGTGAGAGGGAATACCGAGATGTCGAAGGCGGTGGTGGAGGTCCTGGAGGATCTCGAATTCAGTTACCCGCAGCGGCCTGAGTGCCGGTACATTGTGCCCGCGGGCATCGTGCTGCGCGCTGGCGAGGCGGGTTGTGTGCTTGGGGTGAGTGGCTCGGGTAAGTCGACGGTGATGACGCTGTTGGCGGGATTGCGCCGGTTTGCGCGCGGCCGGATTCGCTTCGAGCTCGCGGATGGGCACTGCCTCGAAGTCGCTGCCGAGAGCTGGTCACGCCGGATTGGCCCGCGGCATTGGGGCCAGATCGGCTTTGCCTTCCAGCGGCCGGAGATGATCCGCTCGCTGACTGTGGCCGGCAATTTGGCCTTGGTGGCCCGCGGCGGTGTGCGGCCCGTGCTCTTCACCGACGATGAATGGCAGCAGGTGATCAACGCGAGAGTCTGGCGGCTTTCGGGCGGTCAGGTCCAACGTCTCGGACTCATTCGCGCGTTTGCCGGCGGCCCGCGGCTGGTCTTTCTCGACGAGCCGACCAACAATCTCGACCGCGGCAACCGTGACGACGTGGCGGCGTTCGTGCGCCAGCGGCGTGCCGGCCGCGCCTTGATGGTGGTTTCGCACGATACGTCGTTTGTCCAGGCGCTCGAGGTCGATCGCCTCTTCGCGCTCGAAGAATGCCGGGACGGTTCCGGCTGGACCCGCACGTTGACGCCAGCGGTACGGGGTGCTGCGGCCGAACAGGCCGATCAACAGGCTGCGCGTTCACCGGTGACCGCGCCCGCCAACCAATGAGGAACAGCCGATGATCAAGAGACTCCTTCCGGTGCTCGCGCTTTGGTTTGCCCTCGGCTCGGTGCTTTCCTCCACAGGAGCAAGCGCGCTGGTGCCGTCGCGTACCAGCGAGAATGTCCAACGCAAGGCCGTGGTGGTTACCCACGACGCCGTGCTCTACGACAGCGATCGAGGCGACGACGGCACGGAAGCGCCCTTCATGCAGGTCTATTTCTTGCTCGACGGCGAGCGTGGTGGTCGGCTGCCCGTGACCTTCGAGCCCAACAAGACGGATCCCGACGGTTGGCTCGATACCGGCAAGGCACACGAGTGGAACACACTGCAGATGATCGACTTCGAGGCGCAGTCAGGCCGCGCGCTGGTAGAGATCTTCGCCGATGCACCGTGTGCGGAGCATTTCGGTTTGACCGGAGAGGTCGGAAGCTGCGAGCCGCTGGGCAGCGAGCCCCAGCGCTCGGGCAAGCGGCGCGATGACTACTCTTTACTCGTGCCGGTGCTCGAGCGAGAGCGCGACAACTACCGCGGTGGGTTCGTGCGGGTAACCCGGGATGGACCCGCGGTGGAACCCCAAACCAACCCCGAGGCGCAGGGCGCGGCCGGCGGGCCGATCACCCTCGGCTACGACCTGATTCTGGTGGTCGATTCGACCCACAGCATGCAGAAATGGTTCCAACCGACCACCGAGGTACTGCGCACCTTCGTCTCGTCGATCCGCAATCAGCTGGGCAGCGGCGAGGTACGCTCGGCCCTCAACGTCGGTCTTTTGTTCTACCGTGATCGCAAGATCGTCCCCGATTGCGACATCGGCTATTTGACCCACTGGGCGGCGGATTTGAGTAGCGACGTCGACGGTGTGTTGCGGGCGCTGGAGACGGCCCGCCAAACGACTTGTGGCAGCGACGAAATTGCAGAAGCGGTCTTCGATGGCCTCAGTCGTGCGGTACAGGACCCGACCTGGCATGACGGCCACCTCAAAGTGGTGTTGCTGGTGGGCGATGCGCAGCCGCACGCGCCATCGAACCGTGACAAGAACCCACTCGCCCTGAGCGTGGACGCGATCACCGCCTTGGCGACCGAACGCCGCATCCGGTTCCTCACGTTCAAGATCGGCACCGACGATACCGAGGCATTCGAGGGCCTTGCGTTCTCGGGGCCGTCGGAGGTTCGCGGTCGCTTCACCGCCATCGAGCCCGAGACGGGAGCCTACAAGCGTGAGCTTCTAGCCGCGATGGAACGAGAGTGGGAGCTTCTCATCAAGCGGAATGAGCTGGTGGCGCAAGGGATCAGCGCTGTGCAACTGGCTGCCGACCCGAAAGTTCGAGCCAAGCTCGACATCGATAGCTACGAGCTGCCGATTATCATCGCCAATCTACCGGCGCAGTCGTCGGGCGATGTTCCGCCCGAATTCGTGGAGGGCTGGGTGCCCAAGCGTGTCGACGGCCAACTGGCCATGGGCGAGTACGTGTTCATGGCCAAGAACGCTGTGGTGCGTCTCACCAACGTGGTCGAGACCATCGCCTTGGCGGCCCAAGATGGTGAGACCGAAGGCGGCGATGCCTTCATCGCCAGCCTGCGTTCGTCGCTGGCGGCGATGGTCAACATGTCGCCCGAAGCGCTTTTTCGGTCCGGTGAATCGCTGGGCTCGATGATGCGCAAGGCCGACGTGCTGCCGTTTCGCACTACGGTCCTCTCGTTCACCGCCGAGGAGCTCAATGCCTGGTCGCCAGCGGACTACCAGCGGTTGAATCAGATTCTGAGCGAGAAGACGAAGCTCCTGCGCGCCTTCGCACAGAAGCCGACCAATGTGCGGTACTTCGGTCAGAAGCCGCATCTCTACGTACCGCGGGACCTCTTCCCATGAGTCACGACGCAGGGTCTGGCGCCCCCGATCTTCGCCAGCGTGAGTCCTTCGCCGAGCGTTGGCGTCTCTTCGCGACGCTGGTGCTGGAGGGCCAACGGGTGGATTGGAAACATAGCCTGGTAATCGTTTTGGTGATCACCGGCATGTTCTCGACCCCGCTCGTTCTCGGCTCGATCCGCAACCGGGTCTATCTGGCTGTCAAAGAGCAGATCGAGAAAGAGAACAACGCCCGGCAGATCGCACTGCATCCGGTACGGCAGCCGGCCGCGAACCTCGATACGGACTCGGTGGCGGCCCTCGAAGCGCAATTTCCCGGCGTCCGGGCGGTGGGCAACCACAAACTGGTGGTGAGCGTGGAAGGTCCGGAGCGTGCCGATCTGGTGACCGCCCAAAGCTGGGCCCGCGATGACCCGCGGCGCGTCTGGCTGGGGGTCGAGCCACGGCTCACCCGCGCGCTGGCGCTCGATGGGGTCATGGTTTCGGATGGGCTCGGCCGGTTGCTCTATGGCGAGGCGTGGGACAGCCTGTGGCGAGACGGTG
Organism: Candidatus Multivoradales bacterium; assembly: GCA_965250305.1. Lineage (GTDB taxonomy): Bacteria > Acidobacteriota > Thermoanaerobaculia > Multivoradales > J023 > J023. Next base: position 555,776 of record CBDFNS010000023.1, read on the forward strand.
CCTTCACCGGTCCACCTCTCACGGTGCGCATCAACGAGCTGACCCTCGCACCGCGTTTCCATGTCGTGGCGCGACGGACCCTGCCTGGCCTCGGTCTCTATCTGAGCCCGACTGCGGCCCACGGCCTTCGGCGCTATACGCTGGGCTTCGGCGCACCCGCGCTCGGTCTGCCAGTGAATGAAGGGCTGCTCGAGCATGCGTTGCCGAAACCGATGGCAGAACGGTGCACCGTTCTGCTGGGTGACGGCAATTCCGGTTGTGACGCGGCGGCACGTAGCCTGATCGAACGTCGATTCGCGGCGCGTCAGTGGCCGCGGTTGCCGGGCGACGAAGGGCGTTTCGGAGATCTTGTCGGATGGCGGTCGCTGCGCGTCGCCCTGACCGAGGTCCAAACCACGGCGGCGCGTACCGAAGTGCGGGTGGTGGCGGGTGATTGTGCTTCCTTGCTCGCGCCGCATCTGGTCGATATCTGCCGCGACGCGCGCGTCATCCCGGAGCTCGAAATGGCCGCGGTACTCGCGATCGAGGACGCGATGCCGCGCGACGTCATCGTCGTGGGTGCACCGCCCGCTGTCGCGGCCGCGTTGCCGGGTGTGGCGGAGTTGCGTGATCGCTACGGCAGCGCCCTGCCGGCCGATGATGTGCTCGAGTTGGTGGCAGCCGCCGAGCTCGGCCTGTCGCCGGGCGAGCCGGTGATGATTCGGGTTGGCGAGACCGACGTACCGGCGCGGATTCGTGCCCTCTACGCCTGTGAGTCGAGCGCCGACGTACCGTGTCCGATGTTCGCGAATCTGCTGCTGACGGCCCGTCTGCGTGACCTCGCCGCGGGCACGGTGGCGCTGCAGTCGACAGAGCCTCTGGTCTTCGTGCCCACGGATATCGGCGAGACGTTCGACGAGGTGCTGGTCTACGCGCCGAGTGTTGAAGACGTCGAGCCGCTGGCCGCCTCGCTCAGCGCCGCCTATCCCGGCATGAGTGTGCGCTACAACGTTACCGCGTTGGCCAAGCTGGCACGCCAGGACGCGCGTTTGGCCACGCTCTTCTCGCTCACCATGGTGCTGGCGGCGATGTTCATCGTTCTCGCGCTGGGCGCGCTCACCCGCCTCGATGTCGAACGCCGCAAGCGGCAGCTGGCCCAGCTGCTCATTCTCGGCAAGTCACGGCGTTTCGTGCGTCGTCTGATCGTCGGCGAGCTGCTGATGCTCACCCTGCTGGCTTCCGCCTTGGCGGCGGGCTTGACTGCCGGCTTGTGTGTGTTGGCGCGCGCGCTGCTGGTCGGTGAAGGCCGCGAAGCGAGCCCGGACTTTGCCATCATCGTGTCGGCGATGGGACTGGATCTCGTCGCTTTCGTGCAGGTCACCACCGTGGTGCTCGCCTGCACCTGGATCGTCGCCCTCGCCTCGGCGTACGGCGCCGCGCGGACCGATCCGCTCACCCTGCTCGACTGATCCTGCTCGACTGAGCGTGGAGCCTGGCCAAGTATGAACGTAGCCATCAGCATGAGAAAGAAGCTCCTGGGGCCGTGGCTGACCACGATCCTGATCTGTGTGGTGCCGCGGGCCAGCTCGGCTGCCGCGGGCGGTGACGGTATCGAGATGATCGTCAAACGCCTCGAGCGAATCGAGCAACAGCTGGAGCGCATGCAGCGTGCTCCTCGGGCGGGTCGGACCACCAACGGCGGCGGAACGGCGGCGATCGAGCGGCGGTTTGACGCCCTTCTTCTCGACCTCAGGGCCGAGATTCGACGCGAGGTCCGGGGCACATGCGCCGCCTTCGAAGGCAGCTTCGACGGCCGACGGGAAGTGGTGGTCGCGGTGGCAGGTTCGTCGCTTCGTTTTCTCGAGGTCAAGGCGCCGCGCCAGCCGGTAGTCGTGGGTCTCGCGGAAGACCAGGCAGCGGCGCTGTACCGTCAGGCGCAAGAGCGGGTCACTGAGGCATTGGTGCCGACCGTCTATCGCGCAGTGCCGGCCATCACCCGCGATGTCGGGTCGTTCCTGCTGCAAGACCGGCTGGTGCTGCCGGCGCTTCGCGTGCGCCTCGGTTTCGGCAAGGAGCCGGCGCGGGTGTCGCTGCGCGAAGCTGAAGGCGTGATCGAGGTGCTGAATCAGCTCTGCATGGGCAGGGCACGGTTTGCCCTGCCGACCGAAGAACAGATGCTGGTGGCTGCGCGTGCGGTATATGACCCCCGCAACACGCTACTGCAGCCATGCAGCGAGGTCGCAAGCTTGTCGCAGCGGCAGGGGTTTGTGGATCTGATCGCATCACGTTGGCAGCTGACTCGCTCGCGGTGCAACGCATTCGGCGGGCCCACCGTCGATGCCTGCCCTCCGAACACGTTTGTGATCAAGGGCGGGACGAGCCATTCGAGAAACGCGCTCGAATGCATTCCGGAATACCGCGATGCCGTGCCGCCGGGCGTGGCGGCGCGCGACACCGCTTTGCGATTGGTGCTTCTACCATGAGCTCTGTAGCCGTCATTCGTATTGTCGTGTGCAGCGTGTTGCTCCTTGCTTTTGCGGCACCCAGCGCCGAAGCTGTGTGGCACGACGATGCGTTGTGTGCAGCGGCGCAGCGCTTGAGTCGTGGCGAGATCGGCACTGCGATCCTTGGCCTCGAGGCCGTGCGCCAGATCGTGCGCCAGATCGTGCGCGAGACCGTGCGCGACGGCATTGCAGAAACCCCAGGGCGGCGATCGAGCGCCGAGCATTGATGCCTTGGCCAGCGCGGCCTTTGCGTGGGTATTTACTGGGCTTGGCGCTGGTTTGTCATGCTGCGTGTGCCGCTGGCCCCGTCGTGGCTACAGCCGGCCGGCAGGCCAAGTTGGCCGACTTTCAGCGCCAGCACGCACGCACGTCTTACCGCTTTGGCGCGTGTACGTCTCTGGCCATGGATTGTTCGTGTTTCGTTCAGCGTCTTTACAATGGCGCCTTCGGTCTCGCGTTGCCACGAACGACGCTGACGCAAGCGGCGGCGTTGACATCGGCGCGAGTCACGGCCGTTCGCCGCCCGAGCGAGGTTCATGAATCGGTGCTCTGCGTCGGCGATCTGATCTACACCTACCAGGGGGAGTCGTGGACGGCCGGGCCGCGGCATGTGACGGTGTACGCGGGTGGTGGGCGGTTGTTGCACGCGTGGCGTGGCGGCGGGCGGGTGGGTACAAGTCCACTCGCGTGGGTCCGTGCGTTCTCCCTTCATGGCGTCTATCGTCCCCTCGGCTGTGAAGATGAATCCGCCCGCGGCGACCGACCCATCGTAAGCGCTTCGGCCTATGAAGCCGAGGACGATGCGGCTGTTCGCGCCGTGATCAGGCGCTTCTTCGGCAGCTGGCGAAGCGGTCGCGGGGAGGCATTGCGCGGTGTCTTCTGGCCTGACGCGCTGCAGCTGGTACAGGAGGGTCCCCGCCGGCTCGACACGATCATCAGTTCACGGCGAGCCGCCCTGCGCGACGTACGCCGGGCGGCCGCCCGCTACCGGATCGAGGCTCTCTCGTTCTGGGGCGATCTCGCCATCGCCGAGATTCGTTACGACCTCGAGCTGCAGTACAAGAACCACCGTCGTGCGCACGAGGACATCCGTGAAACCTTGATCCTCGCCCGTCGTGAGGGCATCTGGCGAATCAGCCACCAAGAAAGCGTCTTTGGTGATTGAGGGGCTCCCCCCCCATTTCATATTGATCGTGTCTCTTTGGGCGTGATCGTAGCGCTCCTCCTGATCAGGGCCACGCGCCTTGGCGAATTGGCGGAGCGTAGCTGTCGAGATGAACTGTCGCCCTTGCGCGACTGGAGGACTTGGAATGCGAAGACTGAAGGTTTGGGGCCTGTTGGCCGCGCTGGTGCTGGCGGGTGTCCAGGCGGCCGCCGCGGATGATCTTCCGCTACCGGCCAGGCTGAGCTTCAAAGTACGCAAGGGTGCCTTGCTGAGTGGGCGCTTTCTGCTCAGCTGCGCTGAGGATTGGAACACACCCGATGCCTATCTCCTGACGCTGAGTGACTTCGTGTCCCTCGGCTACAGCTCGAACCAGCGCCTGATGAGCACGGTCAAGAAGAAGGACCTGTCCTTGGCGGGTCACGTGGTGCTCGATGGTGAGCGGGTGGTGCGGCGGGTCTTTCTCGATGAGAATTGCAAGAGCGCGATCGACCGGGAGAAGACGAAGTGTTTCAAGTACCAGGAAGGGCCTGATGGAACCGCGTTGCAGACCGAGATCTTTACCCCCCATCGCGCCATCGACTTGATTTCGTCGATTCTGGTGGCCACCCAGGCCGCGGGTGAGAAAGGATTCGAGCATCGCGACTTCAACTTCATCTTCAACAACAAGACGCGGCAGGTGCGCTTGATCGTGCGTGGTACCGAAGAGCTCGAGACGCCGCTCGGCCGCCTGAAGACCAAGGTGCTCGCGCTCGAGCACACGGAATCGGGCGTCGAGCTCTACCGGTTTTATGTCGCCAGCGACCGAAGAGGCGGAATTCCGGTTCGGATGATCTACGAAGACGACAAGGAAGGAACGATCGAATTCCTGGTCGACAACGTGGAGTGGGACGGCTGATGCCGACACGGCATGGGCGCAACCGAAAGGAAACGACGATGAAACACGTTACGCCGTGGGTACTCTTGCAATTGCTGATGCTCGCTCTCTTGGTCGTGCCACAGGCGACGTCACAAGATCGTTGCGGTCTCGACGAGGGCTTGCGAGACATGCTCGAAAACAAGTTCGGCGAGATGACCGAAGGCCCCGGCGGCACCTCGCGAACGGTCTATGTGAGCAATGTGTCGTTCATCGATGCCATCACCAAGACGGGTTTCCTCTCCGAAGAGGGTCTGCTGATCGATCAGGCTGTGCTCGACGGCATGAACAATGCCGCGGCGACCGACCCGAACATTGTGGTCAACGATCCGGACCATACGGTGCCAAACACTGACGGCAGCGTTCAAAAGTTGGTCGACATCTGGTTCGATCCGAACCTCTCGCGTGATGACAAATACGTGCAAGCGGTCGCTGAGCTGATGGACCCCTACCAGGTGGACGTGCTGATCACCGGTATGGTTGCCGATACCGGAGAGGCCATTCAGATCCGGCCGATGGGGGTGTCGAAGCCAGACCGAACCATTCAGTTGAAAGAGCTCCAGTTCGCCAACCGCGAGGCCCTCTTCAAAGAGGTCGACGGCACGCTTTCTTTGAGTGTCAAAGGTCACGAAGAGATCCGCAAAGCGGTCCAAGACATCTTGGAAGGCAGCTAGGTGAATTCGATGCGCGGAGCTCGCAAGCAGACCAGGGCGCTGTCGTGGCGATTGGCGCAGGCGTTTGTCTGTGGTGGCAAGGCCGGCAGGATCCACGCCAGCTTCGTGATCGGCCTGGTGTCGGTTGCCTTGACCGTGGCGTTTCTGATTCTGACCTTCGGCATATACGACAGCTACGCCGCCAAGCTCGAGGCCATCGCGCTGAGTGTCTACCCGCATGTCGTGGTGATCGACGAAGGTGGGAAGGGCCCGTCAGAGCCGGGCAGCGCCCCGGCCCATGCCCTGTCGGCGTGCGAGCGGGTCTGCGCCGGTGAGGTCGTGCTCCGTCGCAACGATGACGGCACGGGCGGGAGGCGATCGACGCCTGTGACCCGCCTCGAGCCGCTGGCCGAAGCGGTGAGCCAGGTCGATCCGTCGGCCCTCGTGGCACCGCTGATCTTCGACGAGGCGAATCTTACCCTCCGCCTGCCTGATTCGGGGGCCGAGTCGACCGTCCAGCGTTTGCGGGTCCTCGGCATCGAGATGAGGGGCCACCAGCTGGTGCCACAAGTAGACCGGTTCATTCCGCGGGACTTGCTCGATGCGCTGACGGAGCATCCGGATTCGCTGCTCCTATCGGCCAGCCTCGGGCGCGCGCTCGGCGTCGAGCGCGGCGCGATCGAGGTGTTGAGGACCGACGGCACAGCGCGGCACTATCAAGTAGCCGGTACCTTTTCGCTGGGTTTCCACAGCATGGCGAAGAACTTGGTGATCACCTCATTGGTGGGGGCGCAGGCGCTCCTCGCCATGAACGGCAAAGCCAGCTACTTTGGCATCACGCTCGAGGATCCCTACGCGGCCGAGCGGGTGCGACAAGCGTTGCGCCGTCCGCTTGCCGCGACCCACTTCGCGGCCTCCGACTGGATGGGGATCGCGAGTGGCGACTTTGCCAACATCCGCCTCTTTCGTTGGATTCTCATGGTCGTGCTCGGCATGTCTTTGGTCATAACGGTGCTTGGCATTCGCAACACCCTGACCATCGTCACTGTGGAGCGGCGGCGTCAGATCGGCATTCTCCGGGCGGTCGGGCTTCACGACGGACCGATACGGCGCATCTTCTTGTGGATCGCATTGGGCCTTGGCATGTTGGGCACGCTCTTGGGTTTGCCCATCGGTACCCTCGCCAGTACGGCGTTTGGCCGCTGGCTCGACAGGGCACTGGCCGATCTGCTGCCGGTTCAAGGCGTGGAAGTGGTGTTGCAGCCGGTGGCCATGGCGCAGATTGCAGCATTGGTTCTCGCGGCCTGTGCGATCACGGCATTGGTATCCGTACGGCGAGCTCTGCAGCTCGATCCAGTCGCCTGCCTGGCGGCGGAATAGGAGGCCGGCATGTTGACGAGACGGCTTAGAAAAGCTCTGGTGAAAGCCAGCTACGCCCGGTATCTCACGCTGGGCGCGGTGCTCGGCGTGGCGTCGGTTATCGTTGTTTTGTCGCTGTTTGCCAACTACGTTCGCGCGGCGCAAGTTCACCTGACCGGCATCCATCCGCATTTGGCCATCCGTAAGGCGTCGATCACGCACCAAGATCGGGTGCGGGTGGCCTCGGTGCTCGCGTCCCTAGGCGCCGCGATCGTGGGTCATGCACCGGCGATCGATCTGGCGATCGAGGCCGAGATCACCGAGGCCGACACGACGCCGGTGGTCTGTGCGGAGCGCGCTGGTGAACGGGGATGCTACGACTTCGCCAACGCCGAGCGCATGCGCGGTTGGACGTTGCGTGAAGCGACCGGATTCGAGCTTGGCAAGACACGAGTCGGCGCCGTGCGCCTGCGCGGCATCGAGGTCGATTCCCAAGGTGGCACGCTGCTCGACCTGACGCGTGTGCTCGACGTACGAGCCTCGGCCGAAGATCTCGTGCGACTCGAACAGGGGGCCCGTGAAGGCATGCCGCCAGCGGTGCTCTTCGAGCGTACGTTTTTCCATGGTGCCAAGCCACTGGACGATTTCTTGGTTGCCTTCGAAGCCAGCGGTGCGGGCGACCCCCGGCATGTGCGGTTGTTGAGCACGATCAATCTCGGGTTGGCACGCAGTCAGCACCCGGTGATCATTGCCTCACTCGAGCAGGCGCAAGAGCTGCTCGGCCGGACCGGATTCGTCAACGTCATCGATGTCCGCCTGCGTCAACCCGAGCGGGCTGACGCGATCGCGGCCACGCTCGCGGTCACCCTCGAGCCCGACGGCTTCTCGGTCGATTCCTGGCGGCAGGCCGATGCCGGCGCTTTCCGCTTGCTCGGGGTGCTCGGGGTGGTGACGACCTTGGTGATCTCGAGCGTGGTGCTGATCGCGGCCATGTCGATCGCATCGACGCTGTCGCTGGTGGTCATCGAGAGCCGGCGAACGATCGCCATGTTGCGTGCCCTCGGGCTGCGCGACCGGGGTATCTTCGCCACCTTGTTGCTCGCCGCCGGGCGCATCGCCGGGCTTGGTCTCGTTGGCGGTACGGCACTCGGTGTAGCGGCCAGCGCCGCGTTGCTCGAGCTGCCTGGTTTTCGGGGCGGTCTGGCCAAGATGGGCATTCGTCAACCCGATGTCGTGATCGAGCCGGCCTCGTTGGCGATTCTGTCGGTGGCGACGCTGGCCTTGTTCTTCGTGGTGGCGTGGGCTCCGGCACGCGCGGCCTGTCGAGTCGATCCGGTCGAAGGGCTAACAAGTTGAAGGAAAAGAAGGAAGGGAGGTCGCAAGCGATGAGCTTTGTCGAAGTGCGGGGTCTTACCCGCATCTACCGCGGCAGTAGCAGGGGCGATCGCGAGCAGGTCGTGTTCCGTGATTTCGCGCTCGATGTCGAGCAGGGTGAGGTGATTGCCGTGATCGGTCCATCGGGCTGCGGCAAGAGCACGTTGCTCCATGTCATCGGTGGTCTCGAATCGCCGCGGCGGCGCGAAGTGGTGAAAAACGGCAATGACGCCGTGGTGACGATCGAGGGCGAAGGGCGTGTCTCGGTGGCCGGCTTCGCCATTTCAGAGGCTGATCCGAGCGCCCGCGCCGACTTCATCAATCGCAACATTGGCTTCATCTTCCAGTTTCATCATTTGATTCCGGAGCTGACGGCGATCGAGAACGTGATGCTACCGATGCAGATTCGGGGGATCAAAGCCGCGCTGACTCGGGCGCGCGCCATGAGTCTGCTCGAAGCGGTCGGATTGGTAGGCGATCCCAAGAAGGCAGACAAGGACGGTCGATTGCCGGCTGTACTTTCGGGCGGCGAGCGGCAGCGGGTGGCGATCGCCCGCGCGCTCGTCAACCGACCGCGGCTACTGCTGGCCGACGAGCCCACGGGCAGCCTGGACCCCAAACGGAAACACGAGGTCTTTGAGCTTCTGAGGGCGCTGACAGATGGGAGTTGTTCTTCCGAGGAGCGGGCAACGGTGGTCCTCGTTACCCACGACCGAGCACTACTGAAAGACAAGCGGGGTGGCGACACGGTCCATCGTGTCTTGTTTCTCGAACCGGAGGAGCAGAGCGATCAACCACCGGCTGTCGAAAGGAGAGCATCATGAGAAAGCAGATGGTGCGGCGCTGCTTCCTGCTGGCGGTTGTCGGTGCCGTGATCGTGGCGTGGGCGGCGACGGCGCAGCAAGCGACCATGCTCAATATGCAGCTCTTGGCTTGCCACCATTCGTCGGGTCGGAGTGAGCTGACTCTGGCGCTTATGTCGATGAGCGAGCAGACGGACCCCGCGAGCAATTTCGGCTTTCGCGACGAGCTGGAAGTCATGCTCGAGGTCAACCCCGAGTCGCGCACGCTGGTCGAGAACCGTGACCTCGTGATTGCTGTGATCGGTGACCTGGTGCGCGACGTTGACCGTCAGTACACGCTTTTCCGTTTTGTCATTGTGATGGACGAAAGTGGCTCGATCGACGATGCCAGCCTGATCGACGCCCGGCAGAAAATCGCTCAGTTCTTCGCGCGGATTCCTGTCGCTTACCAGGCGCAGATCATGCGCTTTGCCAACCAGTCCGAGGCTTTGACGCCATTTACCAACGATCCGTCGCGGTTGAGCGCTGCGCTCGGGCAGCCGCGAATTTCCGGCGGCACGGCGTTCTACGACGCTTTGGACCAGGCCTATACGGAGTTGCGGCAGGCGGAGCCGGAAGTGCCCCTGTCCTTCGTAGTGGCATTTACCGACGGCGAGGATACGGCCAGCCGGCGGTTCAGTGGCGGCTTTCCCGAGTTCTTGCGCAAGATCGAGACCGTGGCACATCGCGATCAGATGCCGTTGTTTCTGGCCGGGATCGGTGCTGACCTCAACCATCAGCTGCTAGCGAAGCTCGCGGGCAAGACCGGAATCTATGTGGCGCTCGACGAGGTTCGAGACATCGATCGGCTATTCGAAACGGTCGCCAACGCGATTGAGCGCACCTATGTCGTACGGGTGCCGCTCAGCTCGCGGCACCAGGGCTTGCGTCAAATCTACATCAAACGCCGAAAGCCGAATGGCAAGCACGACACGGTGCAAGACGTGCCGTTGCCCGCAAGCTGTGTTCCCTAACCGTATCGGCCTGAGGAGGAATGTCGTCATGACCAAGATGGCTATCGTGCTCGCCTGCTGCTTGACCCTATTCGGCTCTCGGGCCGAAGGGTTTGAGCCTGAAGAGGAGCATGGCAGGAAGCAAATCGTGCTCGTGCCGGTACCGTTGCTGGGTGCCAAACTGGAGCTGAAGAAGCAAGATGAGAAGGATTTTGCCGATCTTGCGCTTGGCGCGCTCGAGGCCTTGGCGGCTGAAAAGGGCTACAACATCGGGATCAGCGAAGTCCCCAAACGTATTGCCGGCCAGCTCGGTAACCTGCCCGACCTTCGTACGGGTGAGATGGTCGATCTTCTGGCGCCGGTTGCAGAGAAGGCCGGGGCGGATGGAGCCGTCGGGATATGGCTCGAAGGTGACGTCGAGAGCACCGTACGGATTATCGCGTTGCTTTACCTACCGCGGCGAATCGAGCTCCAAGGTCTCACGATTGCCGTCAACCTCGAGCGAGAGCTGGTGCCAGTGGTGGCTGGGAACATCGAGGTAGACGCCTTCGAGAAAGCGCTCCGAGCGGCCCTGGTCCGCAACTTGGATCGCATTATTCCGTTGCCAACGCAGGATGATGAAGAAAATCTGGACGAGTCCGGCGAAGAAGGGGGTATCGGTCTGGTGCCCAGCAGTGGCGGCGCGCCTGCATCACGAGCGTCAGGAACTGGCGGTCTCACGGCGGAGGAGCTCGCGATCGACACGCCGTTTACCGTTGCCGAGCAAGGATCCGGCGCCCGTCCACCTCCCGAGCAGGTTGGTGTGCTGCCGTTCTCGAAACGCCTTCGCTCGAGCGAGCAGGATCTCGTGGCTCGATATGGCAAGTTGATTCTCGACCCAGATCTTCAAGCGTTGGCGCTGGCGGCGTTGGCACCGGGCGCGGAGACGAAACGGCTCGATCGGCCGACGCTGACGTTCGAACAACTAGCGGCGCCAGCCAACACGCTCGACCCCAACTACGATCCCCGCGCCAAGCTTCGGCGGTTGGGCGAGCTGTGCCGGGCGGAGGGCGTCGATGCCTTGATCATCGGCCACTTGCGGGAGGAAGGGGCGGGTGAGACGACCGAGCTTGCGGCCTACATCCGTCTGTTCGTCGCGTCTCCCGAGACACTGACGACCGTGCGTCGCCTATGGAATGGACGGCCGCGAAAGTCGGCTTTGGCCAGCCATCTCGGTACATTGATCAAAGATGTGTTTAGTAAGGCGGGTATTCGCGAGACCGCCGTTGGCGGCCAGGTAGTGGTGGCCTCAGCCGATGCCCGACAGGCCGGAGAACCACTTGAGTACGTTGTAAGAAAGGGAGAACGGCTCATCAAGATCACGAGGCGGTGCTACAGGGGAGATCCGAACGAGGTCTGGCCGCTTCTCTGTGATTACAACAAGTTGCGCGATTGTGATGTTATCAACGCCGGTAGCACCCTTCGACTACCCCAGGAGTTGGGAGGCTACAACCGCAGAAAAACGAGAAAATGTCTGTAAGTTTTGAATCACTAGTGTATCGGCATGTGCCCTATTCTGTTTGATATCGAAGGCTTCCAGATCTACGCCTATGGAACGGTCATGGTCGTGGCTGCCCTGGTCGGGGGCGTCTGGGCCTGGCGTAGCCGGCCGGCTGGCTTGTTTTTGCTCGAACAGTATCTTGGTCTTTGCCTCGTTACGGTACTCGGCGCGTCGGTGGGCGCACGGCTTGCGTTTCTCGTGCAGCACGGGGACCTCGGCGCCGCGAATTTGGGCCTGATATTGCGCACCTGGGAGCGCGGTGGCTTGGCCTCGATCGGTGTTCCGGTCGTGGTCGCGCCGCTATTGTGGGCGTACTGTGCCGGCCGTCGCCTGGCGTTCGTCCCTGTGCTCGACCATCTTCTTCCTTTCGCGATCTTGGGGGCAGGGCTCCAACGCCTGTTCGGCTGCTTCGCGGCGGGCTGCTGTTCCGGAGTGGCGACCGACATGCCGTGGGCGGTGCGTTTTCCCGGCACCGATGCATGGGTTCATCCCACTCAGCTCTACCTCGGAATGGCACTGCTCCTATCCTTTGCCTTGCTGCGATCACTGCGCTTCAACCGGCAGGGGTCTTCGACGCTGCTCTCACTTGCCTGCTTCGCGTTCGCGAGTCTCGTTGTTGGAGCCTTCCGGGCAGAATCGCCCGCTCTTGCCGCAGAATGGGGAGCGCTGCGGGTCGATCTTTGTTATGGGCTGCTGCTTGTTGGGGCCGCTTTGTCATGGGCGGTCCGAGGACTATGGAGCCGGCGAGGCTCAGGGCTTCTGGTTCGCTCGTCTCGAGGCGCTCGACAGAGTCTGCTCGGTCTTGTTTGGGGAATCGCCTTCGTGGGTGCCACGACCCAGCCGGTCGAAGCGGCCCTCACTGTGAAACTCGATTGCGACGATGTCGTTTGGGGTGAGCCCGTCTCGGTCGAGGTTGCGGCGACGAGCCCGGTCTTGGAGACCCGCCAAGGTGGGATCACGGTGTCGTTCTCCGCGCCTGTTCTCGTGCTTAGCGCCAGCGATGGGGCCACGGTCTTTCATCCAGGAGATGAGATCTATGGCGTAGGTCACCGCAGTACGCGGCCGGCCCACGAAGTCATGGTGGAGCGTTGGTACCGTGCGTGGCCGGCTCGTGCCACGCGGAGCCTTCGCCTAACCTTTGTGCCCCTATCGGATGGTGTTTTGCATCTGCGTGCACGCGCAGCCGTCATTCGGTCGCTGGCGGCGCGCGACGTGGTGAATGACCCCGCATCATCAGCGTGCCGAGATCAGCAGGGTTATCCCGCGATCTGTCGTCATGTCTTCGTGAAAACGACGGCATTCTGGCACGAGCGCGTTCAACGGGCACTCAGGCAAGTCTTGAGCCGGGAGGCGACCTTCCTACGTCGTCTTCATGGTCTGCTCTCAGCAACATCTGGTCCCGCGACCCTGGGCGATTGGGCAACTTCGCGTGGTGGTGCTGATCTGACGAGGGCCTTCGAGGCCTTTCGCGTCCGCCTGATGGACCCGGAGATTCGCGATTCGTCACGGCTCGGCGATTTTCTCCAGCGAATTCTAGAAGATCCCCTGGACCGTGATGCGCTGCGCTTCTTCAAGCTCTTACACGAGACGCCGCCCGACGATCCGATTGCGCGCTACGCGTCCCAATGCAAGACCTACCTCGCGGCACTCCGTGGTGGCGGCAACCTTCTCAGCCTGCTCGCTGCCGAAGGCGATTTTCGATTCGGCTTCACAACCGATCCGCAGCTGGTCGTGCTCGGTTATGGGAGTAGGCGCCTTCGGTTCAGCAAGGGACCCTTCATTGTGCGTGAAATCATCGAGAAGATCCTCGAGATCAAGCCACACTCCCGTTTTGTTACCGAGAAGGAGCCGATCAGTGGCACGAGTTATTGGGACCTTCTGCAGGTTCTCGGCAAGAGTTCGTAGCGTTGGAGTGTGATCAGTGGTTGACCATACCGTCGGCCACCAGCTTCATGAGCACCGCCTGCGGTGCTGACCTTCGCGGTCGGTGTGTACCTGCCGCTCTCGACCATGGCGGCGGTCTTCGTTGGCGGTTTGCTGCGCTGGTTCCCCACCCACAAGCAGAGCGAAGCCGAGGCCGAGAGACGTCGCGAGCAAGGTGTGCTCTTCGGTTCCGGTCTGGTCGGCGGCGCTGGCCTCACCGGCGTCGGGTTGGCGGCCTGGGTCGGCATCCGCAAAGGCGTGCGAATCCAGGGTTTCCCGCTCGACGTCTCCGCCCCTGTCGCCCAAGGGTTGGCACTGCTCGCCGTCCTCGCCATTGCGGGCTTGCTCGCCTGGGTGGCCACGCGGCGCGTGCGCGAGTAGAAGGGTTGTAACGAGTAGACGCTTCGTCGGGTTCTCAGCTCATGAGGACCCGGCGATGCGGGCGTACAGGCGGCTTGCCGCCACAAGCAGGCGCTTCGTGGCGGCGCCTTCGCCGAATGCCGAATGGGCTCGGCTCCGTCGCTGTACGGTCTGGTCACCAACCAATGGTCGAGCAACAAGTCGCCGCATACCCGCGCTTCGTCGACGCACGACATCCACGTCGTCAATCACTTCGTCGAACAGCACGATGTCGAACCGACCTCGGCCGAGGTGCCGCAAGACGGTGCGGTGGTACTGCAACCATCGGAGGACGATCAGCACGTCGAACAACGCGGGTGATTTTGACTTGAGTGACCGGCAGGCATCGCCCGGCGTTCGCACGACAACCACGGTGGGTACGCCCAGGGCCACGGCCCGATCGAGTTGTACGGCTTGATGAAAGTGGCTCTCGACGTTGGCTGGCTGGTCGATCGCGACCCGAACGGCGTTCGCCACGAAGCTGTTTGCGCTGCCGGGAAAGCCTTCGATCACCAGGTCCGTCTGTGCCGTTACGAGCTTGCGGCCTCGCCACGACGACGAAGCCCCAGGTATGTCGCGCGTGGTCGGGATTTCGCGTATCGGGATCCCAAATCGGGCAGGCTGTCGTGAGATGCCTCGGCGAAGACGGCGGTAGGAATCCGTGCGGGTGATCGCCGAGGGAACAACACCAGAGAGTAGCTGGCAAAGCTCGACAGTGTTGGCTCGGAGGCGCCCTGCGATCGTGGCGGCGGTGTTCGCGGTGGGCATCGTGCAGTTGAGCGGCCTTATCCAGGATTCTCGTTGGAGAATGGTACCGGACCTGAACCGTCACCGGCCATGACGGCGGTGTATTCAGGTCTTGGTCCTCCCGCTGGCTACTCTAGTATGACAACACCTCACCGTACGGTCGCGCTGTCCGTGGCCTACCCTGTCCGCAATCAAACTTGGAGAAGCTCATGCCCCGAATTCTGGGTACAGCCTTGATCCTTGCCCTCAGCATGGCAGCCATTGGTCCGGCGCAAACCGTTGACCAGAGCCGCGGCGTCGATGCCCGCGTTGATTACGCATCACTGACCAACTTTGGACCCTGGGATGACCGTAACTACCAGCTCACCCAGGACGACTTGGCCCTTCTGTCCGACAACGAAGCCGAGTTGGGACTTGCGATTCCCGCCTTCTACCGCGTTGAGCTGCGCAAGACGATTCCCATTTTGGCGCGGGAGGGCCAGGTGCAATACCCCCACAGCGCGTTGCCTGCCTTCATGGTGACCCATGGTGGTTACTTGGTGGATGGTGTAGCGTATCGCGAAGCCGAACGGATCGATGGGCGGTTTCATGTCACGTTGAAGAACGGATTCGATCCCGCGGTCGGGCCGCCGGTCACAAAGGCGCTCGACGGTGAATCCCGGGTGACGCAGGGACCCGGTTCCGCGGCTGAATCGGCGGTCGCAATCAACCCGGTCAACACCGACCTGGTTGTAGCGGGCGCCAACGGCCCTGGCGGTGGCCAGACGCATTGGTGGTCCGATAACGGCGGTGAGACTTGGACCGAAGCGGCGATTCCACTTGGCGGAGAATGCTGCGACCCGGCCTTTGCTTGGTCCTCGGATGGCACCAAGGCCTATGCGGCGACGCTCTCGGGGAGCATCAACGCGAATTGGTTCTACCGCTCGGCGGATGGTGGCCAAACCTGGACCGACCTCGATACCGAGCCGGGCAACGACCCGCGTCGTGAGATCGGAACCAGTGGTAGTGACAAAGAGTTCCTTCATGTCGACCATTCGCCGACCTCGCCGCATCTGGACAATATCTACTTGACCTGGCACATTGGTAATACGTTGCTCTTTTCCCGTTCGACCGACTTCGGGCACACTTGGAGCGCGCCGTTGGCCGTTTCCACGGGCTCGAACGAGCGCGGGATCGGCAGCGACGTCACCAGCGACTCGGCAGGCAACATCTACTATGTGTGGGCGGGCTTCAACTCGAGGAAGATTTACGTAGTCAAGTCCACCGACGGTGGTTTGACGTTTAGCTCTCCCGCCGTCGAGATCGCCGATACCAACGCTGCGTTCAACTATTTCATTCTTTCCCAAGAAAGCCGTGGCGTGGCCATCATTTGCTCGGCCGATACCGACCGCAGCGGTGGCCCCAACGATGGCAGCATCTATGCCACTTGGACCGACCTCACAGCGCCCAACGCAGGTACGGCCAACAACCATGCCCACGTCAAGGTTGCCCACTCGCGTGACGGTGGCGCCACCTGGACCGAGGCGATCCCGCACGCGACCGGCGATTCGAACACTGTCGACCGCTGGCAACCCTGGATGACCGTGGCTCCAGATGGTTCTGTCCATGTGATCTTCAATGACACCCGGGAACAGCACGGGCCGCACGGGAATCGACTTGTACCACAGCTTCTCGACCGACGGCGGCGTGACCTGGTCCACACCCACGCGGGAAACGACGGAAACGTCGCGGAACGCCACGGGTGGTTTCGAGTTTGGTGACTACAGCGGGATGGGACATCGTCATGAACCGGCTGATCGGTGTGTACACCGACAATCGCGACGAGAACGGTGGCACCGCCCAGTCACGTGACATCTACGCCGTAGGCAAGACCTTGGGACCACCACCCCTCTTTACCGACGGCTTCGAGTCGGGTGATACCAGCGCATGGGACGACACCGTTCCCTGACGTTGGCTCGTGAGCGCTCGGGGCGGCGAGCGCGCTCCCGGCAAGAAATCCCCCCTCGGTCCCCCCTTTGCAAAAGGGGGGAAGACGGATCGCGGATCTGGCCCTCCCCCTTTCCCAAAGGGGGAGTTGGAGGGGGATTTTCTCGGTCGGCCGTCCCGACGAGCGAGACAAAGAGGCGGTCTGAGGCGGAGCCTCGCTACGGGTAGTAGCCGTGAATCGTCCGGGCGGCGAGCCCGTCCGGTGCCACGTCGACCGTGACCCGCCGAAAGTCGTTGGTGGTCTTGGACGGTGGCGCGTAGACCAGCAGGTACTGCGCGCGTAGATCCTTCTCGATCTGTTCGTAGACAGCGTCCAGCTGGTCGAGCCGCTCGACGGCGAAGAACCGTCCACCGGTGTTTTCGGCCAGACGTTCGAGGTCTTCGGCCGTTTGGTCGCTTTCCAGGTCCAGCAGAATGGGGGTAGACCGCGACCCCAGAGCGGAGCACGTAGTCGTGGACTTGGTCGAAGTCGAAATCGCTGTCGACATCTTGGCCATCCGACAGCACGACCAACGCCCGCTTGCCTTTCAGGCCGCCAAACGCATGCACCGTGAGTACCAAGCCGTCGTGGAGGCGGGTGGTGCCGCCGGGCCGGAAGCCCAACGTTCCGTAGCGCAGCCGAGCGACCTCAGCGGTAAACGGGACCCACCCGTTCGATGTCGTGGCTGAAGGTCACCAGGCTGGCGGTGTCCTTGCTGGTGAGCACCGTTTCGAAAAATCTTCTGGCACTGGCCGAGGCGACGTCGACCTTCCGCCGCATCGAGGCGGAGACGTCCATCATTAAGGCGACGTTGATCGGTAGGTTGGACACCGTGTCGAACCGCAGGATCGTCTGCGGCGCGTTGTCTTCACGTATTGTGAAGTCATCCGCTGTGAGACCGGAAACGGTGCGGCCGTTGTTGTCGGTGACCGAGGTGAAGAGCTCCACCAACCGGACGTCCAGCTCGTCAACCGGCGTCGCTGTACCCACCATCGCCAGATCTTCGTTGATCGCGCCGCTTTCGAGGGTCGCTACGGCACGGACGAAGGTGGTGCTCGCGGGCAAGGGCGACGGCAAGGGTGCTTCCCATGGCGGTTCTCGCAGGGTCGCGATCAAGGTTCGGTCGACAAAGATCTCGAGCCGATCGAGGGTCTCGCCCGCCGGTACGTCGACAGCGGCGAGCGCGCGGTGGGACGGCGCACCCCGCCGAGGCTCGAGCAGGCGTACGGCGAAGCGGCTCGGCGTGTCGTTGAGCCTACGGGTCGATCGCGCGAGCGGCCTGCCGGCCGGGTCATGCGCGATCGCCGTTACCTCGTGTTGGGCCGGTACGGAACCGAGGTCGAGCTGGGCGGTGAAGGGCGGTTCGTGATCTTGCCCGGCATCGATGCCGTTGAGTTCGAACGTTACCGACCCAATCGGACCGCCGGTGGTGACCGCCGAGACCTCCACCGATCCCACCAGGGTGTCGTCGCCTGGAGAGAGCACCTCGACACTGGGCAGGGTTTGCAAGCGGCCGACAAGCTCGCGGGTCAAGCTGACGAATCCTCGGCTACCCGCCGGAGGTTCGGCGGGCTCGTCGAGCTTGGGAACTTCGAGGGCACGCTGTTCCCGCAGGAGCCCCAGGCCGTAGGCGTCCTCCACGCGGATGTCCAAAGTGTACTGGCCAGGTCGCAGCCGACGATAAAACGAAAGGGGCACCGCACCGTCGGTCGGCGCGGCGCCCGCCAAATCGTGAACCACCCTGAAGACGTCCACCACGGCGGCCGTGCCGCCCGCCCGTCGGATATCGCCTTCCATCACGACGCGGTCGAACAACAAGCCCTCTGCGCCCCGTTCCATCGTCGCCGCTGGCACGTGCACGCGACCTTGGACGATGGTGCGCTGATCGTTGTAGTACCCAGGGTAGATGATTTCCAGCGGGCTCGCGGGTAGCCTTTCTGGCCTGCCACCTTCGGCGAGGGAGGTTACAAACGTATTGATCCAAGCCGCGTCAGGGCGCGCCGGCGCCAACGTTTGGCGCAAAGCGTCGGGTCCCAGCGCATGGCGCAGGGCTTGGCCGAGGATGTCGGCCGCTTCGCGATCACGCAGACAACCCGATTCGCTCATCCGTTGTTCCAGCGCCTCGACGCTCAGCTCCAGGCGCCCCGGGCCACCCAGCGTCAACGGAAGCATGCCTTCGGCAGGAGCCCAATGGGCGTAGGTGCCGTAGTCGAGCCGATCGGTTAGGAAGAACAGGAGCGAGAATGCGGCTGCGTGCTCGTGGTCACCGGTTTGATAGCCAGCGTGCCATTCGTCGTACGACCAGATCTCCATGCGTCGCGTCACGTCGTCGCACTCGACGCGGGTGGTGCGTGGTGGCTTGCCCGCGATCATCAAGGCCCACGATTGGGGGCGGTCGAAGCGCCCAAAGCGTCGCTCCACCTCGCGGCTGTTCTCGCGCCATCGCGCCAACCGGCTGCTAGGTGCCGTTGTCGGGTCAGATGGAACGTCGCCACGCTCGGCCCAGAACCTTCGAATGAAGCGTTCTCGCGGGAGGTCTTCTTCGAGTGCCTGAAATGCAGTCCGTTCGGCGTCGCTAGCGAGAAACCAGACACTTGCCAGCCAGTCGTCGTAAACATGGTCGAGGAAGGGATCGAGCCGCCGCGACCGCGCATACAGCGGTGCTGTTGCCAGAATCGTCAGCAAGGCCAGCGTGAGTGTGCGCCACAACCACCGGTCCAACATCCGCAATACCTCCACGTCTCGATCGCCACCGTATCGGCGGAATGTCGATCAAAGCTCCGCCATGCTATCTGCATTGCATGCAGGGTGTGTGCCGGGTGTCATGGTGACCATCTTGGGGCCTCGGGCGGTGAGACGAGCGCCAGGCGTCCAGAGTCGAGGGCGCTGCTGTCCGGCTGGGTGAGCGGCTGAAGTTGAGGGCCGAAATGGCGGATAGGGGTCATGATGTCGTGGGACACTTGGTAAGAGAATTCCGATGGATTGCCGTCTTTGGGGCGCGGTAGGGTGAGAGAGTCACCAGTTTGGCCGTGGGCCGACACTGGCGAAGTGCTGGTTCCGCGGATCTCGGCGAGAGCGTATCGTTGAAATCTCTTGGTTGAAGTATTGGAGAGTAACTCACAAGGGAGGATTCATGACCACAGAGTAAGACGACTCCGGACAAGCCTCGCCCGCGCTGAAAGACAGGTATTGCTACGGTGCCGGTGGGCCTCGGTCGCCCTCTCTGCGCTAGAGCTAGAGGTCCGGCCGGGAATCCCAAATCGTCCTCGTCAGAGGATGATTCTTGGCCCGAATCATCGAGACGGGTCCCGAGAAAACCGATTTCAGGCGAAATCAGTCTTCAAGAAATCGACTTTCCGGCCGGACCTCCAGTAGGAGTGATGGCGTTGTCAGCGGAAGGCCACGCCGAGCCCAATCGTCTTTGGAATGATGATCGACATCATCGTCTTATGATCTCATTTCATCAAGAGGATTCGGCGCAACTCGATTTCAGGCGAGGGCGTTGCGGTTCAGGTCGCTCAAGTTTTATCGCGGAGTATGTCGCTGTCGGTGACAAATTCCGAAGAGTATTTTGAAGATCCTAAGAAGGAGCATTTCCAATGCATGGTGTTGTTGTTCAACTTGTCGTACTTGGTCTACTTACTTGCCTTCCCTTAAATGGAGAGATACCCGGGTACCTCTTGAAGGCTGATGGGGGGAGGGTTTGGTTGGCAGCCAGTACGATCGCGTCTTCGCAAGGTCATCTAAGTTTGGAAGATCTTGACGAGAGTGGGAGGCTGGCGGATCTATTTCAGAGGTTGGCTGAACTCCCGAGGGTGAGGGGAGAAATGAACGAGTGCCTCCTCCATCTCGCCATTAGGACTTCTCATGAGCCGATCTCTATCAGCATAGAGACGATGATAGGTGCGGCGGACGAGCAGGTGGCCGGGAAGAATCGTGCGACAGGCTCACGGGGTCTGGAAGGGCGTGATCGGAATCATGTCCGAGGTGCGAATTAGTATGGGCGTGGGGAATCTGGAGCGGGAGACCCTCTTTGTGTTTTTGCCGGGAGGAAGAATTGAATATGAGGGAGAGCTTCTTTGCAGTCTCAATCTCGAAAGAGAGACTCTTCCAGAGGTGGGTGATTGGGGTCTTTCTCGCTGTCGACGACTATCATTTTGATAGGCACCTAAGTGTGGTTGCGCCTCAGAATTATCAATATTTCTTTGAGGATAGGAGCTTGAGTCTTCATGTGCCTCATGATTTTCCAGATCGAGAGCTGAGTCGACAGGACTTAATCCGAATCCTAGACCTAGAGGGAACCAAGAGATGAGTGATCTCCGCCTATTAGCGATTGCCGTAGCAGTCATCATGGGCTCTTCAGGAGAGATGGTGGGTCGGTGTAAGCTCCACGCATGCGAGATATCGACCTGTACGGGAAGATCCTGGGTGTTTCGGCGCCTTGGAAGGTGACGGACGTATCCCTTCGGCTTGCTGATGGCGAGGTGGAGGTTCTAGTCGAGCACGGACGCGGGCAAGAATTGTCGTGCCCGGAATGTGGAGCGGCGAGCAGTCGGTACGACAGCCGTCGGCGCCGGTGGCGGCACCTTCCGACTTGCCAGTACAAGACGATTCTGGTCGCCGATGTTCCGCGGGTTCATTGCCCGGAGCACGGGGTCAAGACGATGAGCGTTCCGTGGTCGGATCGTGGTTCGGGTTTCACTGCGCTCTTTGAAGCGCTGATCATCGACTGGCTCCAGGAAGCGACCATCTCGGCCGTTGCTCGGCAACTCGACGTTACTTGGGACCAGGTGAGTGGTGTGATGGAGCGCTCGGTCCGACGTGGGCTGGCCCGACGCGATTTGAAAGTGCCTCGACGGATAGGCGTTGACGAGACGTCGTTCCAGAAGCGGCATGAATACGTGACGGTGGTCGCGGATCTGGAGACCGGATGCGTCCAATACGTCACCGATGGCCACAAGAAGGGAGCCCTTGGCGCCTACTACGACAGCTTCAGCGAAGGCGAATTGGGTCAGATCGAGAGCGTCGCCATGGACATGTGGGGACCGTACATATCGGACACTTTAGCCGCTCTTCCCGACGCCAACGAGAAGATCGCTTTCGACAAGTTCCACGTTGCCATGCACCTCGGCAAGGCCGTGGATCAAGTGCGACGAGCCGAGAACCGCGCACTTTTCGCCGTCGGGGACAAGAGTCTGAAGAACACACGCTACCTTTGGCTCTTCCACCCGGATCACCTCGGAGAAGAGCGAGCCGTGAAACTCGATCAGCTGATCAAGAAAGCACTCAAGACTGGGCGTGCCTGGATGATCAAAGAACTCGGTATGGAGATGTGGGAGGCCAAAAATTGGCTCGATGCTCAGACGGTCTTCGACGCCTTCTACTCATGGGCGATTCGTTCTCGACTCGAACCGATCGAGCGCGCTGCGAAAACGATCAAGAATCACCTCACCGGAATTCTCAACGCCATCGAACTCGGAATCACCAATGCCCGCCTTGAAGGTATCAACACCGTCATCCAGGGTCTGAAAAGAGCAGCAAGGGGCTTTCGCAACCGAGAGCGTTTTCGCAATGCCATCTACTTCCATCTTGGTGGCTTGGACCTCTATCCAGAAACCTTCACCCACTCGAAATCCTGAAGAGCCAGCGGCCAAGAGCCAGATGGGCGACCAGCCTCATCGAGATGCCAACTCGAGAACGCTGGGGATCAGCCTCTTAGCGATCTTGGCGAGAGGAGCTTGATTCGTACGAGGCCGCCAATCTGGATGCAGTTGAAGCTTCAAGATTCAAACACTTCGAGGAAGAGAGCGATGGATATTCGAAAGATGGGATTTCTTCTGATTGCGCTGGTATTCCTGACGTCGGCTTTGCCGCTGTTGTCCAGTGATGAACCGTCCGAAACAGAGGATATCATCTACCACAAAGTTACCAACGAGCCGATCTACATTCCCGCCGAGTTGATCAATACATCCCCATTCTCGGAGCTGCCGATTCCGGAAAGGATGAAAGGTTCTTGGCAGGCCTTCTTTGGTCGTCTTCGCGGTGACATTCCAGAGGAGCCGACTTCTCTAGAGAAGGCCGAGTCCATTGGATCGGTGCGTGGTTGGTCCACTGACAAGACAGAGCAATTTGCCCGGCTCTTGGAAAAGAAACGGCAAGCGTGGCTGAAAGCGCGGCCATACGGTGACAATCCCCCAGGATGTGACTACACAACGAGATCAGACTCCAGTCATTCTTTCAACTACTCTGAGTGGCAGGAAAGTCTTGAGGCTATCAAGGCCAAGGCCGTGCTCATGGTCGTTAGAGTCGATCGGGTCGTACCTGCCGTCGAGGTTACGACTCAGCAACCTGTCCACTTGGTCGATGCTCAAGTCATCGAGGTGTTGTTCGACAAGACCGATGAGCCACGCGTCCCCGGTGACCACATTATTTTTCCACGTGTGGGGGGCCCCATAGAGATCTTAGAGGCTCGGTATTGCGAATGGCCAGAGATTCAAAGAGGAAACTTCGAGTCCGGGGAGCTGGTGTTGCTCTCAACGGTACAGAGCTGTGACAGTAGCGGCCAGGTTGTTTGTGGAGGACTGGCGTTTCCAGTCAGGGACGAGAAGGTCCAATCGTTCACTCCTAGCGGTTTCGAACCTGTGCGACTGGAGGAGTTGAGAGCGTTGCTAGACCCTAAGGGGGAGATCTGATGTCGTCGGCCCATGGGTGTGTTCTCAGCCGGAGCTGGACGGTCAGCCACAAGTCTATCCCCATGGTGGCTCTTCAGGATTTCGAGTGGGTGAAGGTTTCTGGATAGAGGTCCAAGCCACCAAGATGGAAGTAGATGGCATTGCGAAAACGCTCTCGGTTGCGAAAGCCCCTTGCTGCTCTTTTCAGACTCTCCTCAACTATGTGTGGGTATCGGAGGCTGAAGTTTGATGCCACCGCAGTTGAGAAAGATCATGCCAGAGAGTGACTGATGGGAGTGAAATCCGAAAGCGCGCCGGGCGATCATTCGGATCTTCCCGTTGATGCCTTCGACGAGGCCGTTGGTGAGGCGTGTCTTGATGTAGGCGAGAATGCCCTTGCGGTGCTTTCGAATCGTGCGCGCGACCTTGACGAAGGATTTGAGTTTGGAACGCGACGCCCATGCCAGCCATTCGTCGAGTGCCTTTTCTGCTCGCCACGGTTGGCGGTAGTCGAGCACTTTCGCCAACGTCTCCTTGAGGAGGTAGGCCCGGTACAGCCGCTTGTTGGTTTCCTGAATCTCGGCGAGCTTGTTGCGCTGGGATCGACTGAGATTCCACGGATTCTTCAGCAAGACGAATCGGGTGCCCTTGACGGCTCTGGCCTCTTCAGGGCTGGTGGCCAGGTCACGGACGATGCTGCGCCGAACCTCGTCGAGCGCGTCGGAGGCCAGGCGCTGCACGTGGAACCGATCGAAGACCGTCTCTGCATGCGGCAGGCTGTCACGAACGGCCTTGATAAAGGCTGCGGAGAGGTCAATCGTGACCGTCTCGATCTCCTTGCATCGCTCTTCACCCAAGAGTTCGAAAAACGGGGCCAGGGTCTCGGAGCTCTTGCCTTCGCCGGTCCAAACGACGCGACGGCGGTCGTGGTCAACGACCACCGTCAAGTAGCGATGCCGCTTGCGATAGCTGAACTCGTCGATACCAATCCGACGCAGGCCCGCAAGGCGTTGAGGATCGAGGCGGCGCGCCACGACGCGCTCGACGATCGAACCTACGGTGTACCACGAGATGCCGAGCAGACGATGAACTTGGGTCTGGTCGGTGATCTGCGCGTAGTAGGCGGCAAGCTCCTCGAAGTCGTAGGTGAAGCGGCTGGCGCGCGACGCCCAAGGTACCTTCTCGACGCGAACGCCACAGTCACGACAGTCCACCCGCCAGGGCTTGTAGAGCAACTCCACGGACCTCCGGCCCCACGGCAAATGCTGCCACCTGCGCTCGGGTCGTCG
>CBDFNS010000024.1:0-790082 GCA_965250305.1 Candidatus Multivoradales bacterium
CGGTCGCCGCCGAAGCCGCGTCCCCCGCTGGCAACGAACATCTCCGCCGCTGCAGCGTGGTCACCGACCTGTGTGTACAGGCGCCCGGCGTCGCCGTAGCGCTCGAGCTTGCGACACAGGTCGCCGGCGTCCTGGAACTCGCCGGCTCGCTCGAGTTCCGCGATCGCAGCTTCGTCGTCCCCCTTTTCGCGCAGGTGATTGCCCCGCGCACGCGCGGCCGCGACATCGTCGCCAAGCTTGTCGAGGGCCTTGGCGGCCAGGTCACCGCGTCCCACGCGCTGGAACAGCTCGGCCGCCCGTTCGTACGCGCCCTGGTGGAACGCCACCTTGGCCGCCTGGCCATAGGCCCCGGCTCGCACCAGGATCGACTCGGCTTCCTCGAAGCGCTCGAGCTTGAGCAGGATCTCGCCCGCCTTCTTGGCGATCCCGCGCACCTCGCGCTGCTTTTCCTCGGTGCCAGACTTGCCGCCGCCCTCTTCCTCGAAGGCCTTGATCAGCGCCTCGGCCGCGCGGCCGTCGGCGCCCCCCTTCAGGAACGCGTGCGCGGCGTGCCGGTGGAAGCCGATGTCGTAGTAGCACTTGCCCGCGTCGCCGAACTTCTCGGCCCGTTCGAACATCTCGCCGGCCACCGAGAGCTTCTCGGCCGACACGTAGCAGCGCGCTGCTTCGTCGAAGCGCTCGAGCTGCGAGTAGATCCCGCCGGCCGCTTCCCAGCGTTCCGCCTTCGCGAACAGCTCGGCCGCTTCGTCGAAGCGGTTCTGGTCGTGGCGGACTTCCGCGGCGCGTTCCATCAGGCCGTCTTCGACGAAGATGTCGTGCGCTTCGTCCTTGAGGCCTTCGTTGAGCAGGAAGTTCCCGGCCTCCTCGGCGCCCTCGCTGTCGCGGATGTCCTTCGCCGCCTTGACCAGCCGCTTGAGCTCCTTGCTCGTGCGCATCGGTCCATCGCTGGGCGTCCCGGCCTCGCCGACGGGCTCTTCCTTCACGCGTCGCGCCTTCGGCTTGCGCTTCAGCACGACGAACACGAGCAGCAGACCACCGGCGCCCAGCAGTGCGTAGTGCCTGGAGGGCGGCTCGAGTCGGCGGGTCACCTCGACCGCGCGCTCACCCCAGTACTTGCCGCTCCCGCTGTTCTTGCTGTTCTTGCTGTTGGGGTCGCCGAGCCAATCGGCCACGCGGGCCTGGATCACCCGCTCGACCCGGGGGCGATCCTTCTCCTGCACGGCGTGGTAGCGAACCCCGACCGCAGCAGCGGCGAGGACGGGGATTGCGGCCAGCAGGACGAGTATCCGGAAGAGCAGGTGCACGCTGATTTCATCGTCCGCGCAGGCGTATACGTTGAGACCCGAGCATCGGTGAACTGCGTCGGGGAGTCGGTGAAATGCGTCAGAGAGGGACGATGAGCAGACGCAATGCGGCAGCGACGACCGCCAGGGCCAGGATCGGACGGATCAGACGATCTCCGACACGCGCGCCAAAGCGCGACGCCGAGTAGCCGCCCACCGCGCTTCCCACGGCGAGTACCAACCCGTAGGCCCAGAGCACTTTTCCCGGCCCAGACGAACTGCACCAGGGCCACGAGGGTGAGGGCCGCCACGACCACGACCTTGACGCTGTTCGCGCGCACCAGATCGAGGCCTCCGGCCGCGACCAGGGCGAGCAGCAGCGGAATTCCGATCCCCGCCTGGACCGCGCCTCCGTACAAGCCGATTCCGAAGTAGACCAGGAGCTGGAGCGGAAGACCCAGCCCGCCCGCGACCGGCGCATCGCCGCGGGGCCTCGGGTTGAGCAGGATCACCGGCAGCATGGCGAGCATCACCAGACCGAAGGCCCGTCCGAAGAACTCGTCGGAGACGCTCGAGGCGAACCAGGCCCCGAGCCAGGAACCGACCAGGGTGGCGGGCAGCAGGCGCAGCGCGAAGCCCAGTCCCGGCACGTTCTCCTGCTTGAAGCCGCCCATCGCCGCCAGGCTCTGCGCCGCCACTCCGACCCGGTTCGTCGCGTTGGCCACCGTCGGGGGCAGGCCCAGGAAGATCAGCAGCGGGACGGTGAGGAACGAACCGCCGCCGGCCAGCGTATTGACGAAGCCGGCGACCGCACCCCCGAGGATCAGCACTGCAGCGTCGAGCAGACTCAGATCAGGCTCTTCTGTCCGCCGCCCTGCGGGGAGCGCTCGCGTCCGAAGTGCGACCAGGCCCGGTCTCGCGCGACCCGCCCGCGAGGCGTGCGATCGAGATACCCCTCCTGGATCAGGAACGGCTCGAAGATGTCCTCGATCGTGCCCTTGTCCTCGGCGATCGGCGGCCGCCAGCGTCTCGATGCCGACGGGCCCGCCGCGCATACTTCTCGATCAGCGTGAGCAGGATCTCGCGGTCGCATGCCGGTCGAAGCCGGCCTCGTCGACCTCGAGCTGCTCCAGCGCGTAGCCGTGCGATGTCGCGCACCATCGCGGCCGTCGCCCTTCGACCTCGCGCGTAGTCGCGCACGCGCCGCAACAGCCGGTTGGCGATGCGCGGCGTGCCGCGCGAGCGGCGCGGCCAGCTCGACGGCGCCGTCAGCTTCTCGATGCGGAACGCCGAGGATGCGGGCGCTGCGCTCGCACGATGCTTCACCAGGTCCGTCGGAGCGAGTAGTACGAGAGCCTGCGACGAGCACGCCGAAACGGTCGCGGAGCGGCGAGCCGTGAGCAGGCCGGCGCGCGTGGTCGCGCCGATCAGCGTGAAGCGCGGCAGGTCGATCTTGAGCGGCGCGCGCCGAGGGGCCCTGCCCGATCACCAGGTCGAGCTTGTAGTCCTCCATGGCAGGATAGAGGATCTCCTCGACGGCCGGGCGTCAGCCGGTGGATCTCGTCGATGAACAGCACCTCGCCGGGCTCGAGGTTGGTCACGATCGCGGCCAGATCGCCGGCGCGTTCGATCGCGGGGCCCGCCGTGGTGCGGAACGGCGCGCCCATCTCGCGCGCGATCACGTGTGCGAGCGAGGTCTTGCCGAGGCCGGGCGGGCCGTAGAACAGGACGTGATCGAGCGCCTCGTCGCGATCGCGCGCCGCCTGGATGAACACGCGCAGGTTGTCGAGTACGCGATCCTGGCCGACGAACTCCTCGAACGAGCGCGGGCGCAGCCGATCCTCGACGCCGCGCTCGAAGTCGATTTCCTCGTGCTCGACGATACGAGCCGTGTCGAAGTCGCTCGGCGGAAGCGCTGATGTTGGCGCGCACCGCGGCTCCCAGGAGCGCGGCAGGATCCATTTTCGAGTCCTTCATCAACAGGGGCTGAACCGCTGGTCGAATGAGGTTGATGATCGAGTGAAGATGAGGAAGACGAATACAGGTCGGGTCCTCGAGTTCTTCGAGCGTCGCCGTCACGGCTCCGCAGTTGGAATGACCCAGAACCACTACCAGCCGAGTGCCGAGCTGCGAGGCAGCGTATTCGACGCTGCCGATCTGAGATGGCTCGGCAATATTGCCCGCCACGCGAATGACGAACAGGTCACCGACACCCTGGTCGAAAACAAGCTCTACCGGTACCCGCGAATCGGAACAGCCCAGGATAATCGCGAAGGGCTCTTGACCTGACCGGAGCAGGCGGCGCAGGCCGTCGAAGGATGGGTGCTTGCTGGATTCACCGGCTTGGAATCGACGATTGCCGTTTCGCAGATGTTCGAGGCCTTCGAGCGCGGAGATCATCGAGTTCATTCCTCGCAGGTGAATCAAGACAAGAATGGCGTGACGTCGGCGCGAGTCTACGCAAAGTCGGCACTGGCGGAAACGGCATCAGGCTTTTCGTTCCTGGAGTTTATGACTGGCTTCGGCTCCGAGGTCGAGCCCGTAGACTTTCTTCAGCTGAGCGATGGTCGCGAGGGTGGCTCCTGAGAAGGGCGTCTTTCCTTCGAAGGTGTGCAGCACAATGCCTTCGAGCAGATCCCCGAGACTCATGTCGAGATACTCCGCGAGGCCCTTGAGGACCTTCAGAAGACGCTTTTCCAGGCGAACACCGGTTTGAACGCGCTCGACGATGTGGCGGTCAGACTGATCGGATTGCGTTGCTTTTCTGTTGGCCACTGGGTTCCTTTGTTGACGTTATCTTGGTACCAAGGTACCATATTTTCATGACAACTTACACTGATCAAGACCTTATGGATGCGTTTGCGGCGGCGACCCTGCCACCCAGTGAAATCGACCACCACCAACACGTACGACTGACCTGGCTGTATCTTCGGCACTGGCCGCCGCTCGAGGCCATCCAGCGGATGTGTGAAGACACCCGCCGCTTTACCGTGGCGGCTGGCGCGCCGGGCAAGTACCACGAGACCATAACCTGGGCCTGGGTGCTGTTGGTTCACGAACGGTTACAACGCGACGCGCGGTCGGAAGCCGACGCTGCGCCGGATTGGGAGACGTTCGCGCAACGGCATCCGGATTTGTTGGCGTCAGAGCCACCGATTCTCGGCCAGTACTACACACCGGACACCCTGGCATCCGACTCGGCGCGGGTCAGCTTCGTATTGCCGGATCTCGGGCTCAGCGTGACGAGACGTGAACCAGCCAGCCCTTGAGGTACTCGCCTTGCAAGTGGCTGATGGAGACCGGGTGATCGGGCGCAGCCGCCAACGGCCGCAGCAGGGACGCGCGAACACCGGCTTCGGTGGCCGCGGCGAAGAGAATCTGGCGAAAGAGCTTGGGATCGACCCCAGCGCTGCAACTGAAGGTCATCAGATAGCCGCCCGTTGCCGTGCGCTGGAAAGCCAGTCGATTGAGATCTTTATAGGCCCGGGCGCCCGCGTTGAGGTCGGAACGCCGTGCCACCAGCGACGGGGGGTCGCAGATGACAAGCCCGTAGCGTTCTTGGCGTTGACGCAGGTCTTCGAAGACGTTGGCTTTGGTCCAGTTCAAGCGGTCGGTGGGCAGGCCGTTGGCGGTGGCGTCGGCCTGTCCGCGCTCCACCAAGCGAGCGGAAGACTCCACCGCGGTGACCTGCGATGCCCCGCCGCGCAGGGCGTACAAGCTGAAGGCGCCGGTGTGGGCGAACAGGTCGAGGACCTCGCGGTCGCCGGCCAGGCGCTCGGCCTGCCGCCGGTTGTCGCGCTGGTCGAGATAGAAACCGGTTTTCTGGCCGCTTCCCAGCTCAGCGGTGAAACGCAAGCCATGTTCCGTGAACGGGGCGTGGGTGCGTGGTTCGCCCCGTAGCCAGACATCATCTTCCGACAAGCCCTCGTGGCGCCGGATCCGGACGCTGTTGAGTTGAAAGATGTCGAGGTCGGGCACCGCGGCGTGTAGGGCTTCAAAGGCGGGTTCTTGTAGCTGGTCGAGGCCGGCCGCGGTAACTTGGCTTACCAGGAGGTCGCCGAAGCGGTCGATGGTCCAACCCGGGAGCTCGTCGCCCTCGGCATTGAGCAGCCGATAGCCGTTGGTATCTGCCGGCACGGTTGCCTCCCGCAGGGCCATGGCGCGCTCGATACGTTTGGCGAAGAACCGGGTGTCGATCACTTGCGCCGGCCCGCGGTGCAGCATACGGACCCGAATCTGAGACTTGGGGTTCCACAGGCCCGTGCCCAGCTCCTTGCCGTTGGCGGCCAAGACGGTTGCCAAGGCCGCGTTCGAGGGTCCTCGCTGACGATCGATGGCGCCGCTGAACAACCAAGGGTGATCCTGCCGTAGGGCTTTGTCCCGGCCTTTCTTGACGGTGACTTCGATACGCGAAGGTGGGGGTGTTTCGGTCGTGGCGGTCACGGCAGTGCTCCTTGCGAGGTCGGCCTCGATTGGCGGGATGGGGGTGGTAGGCTAGCGTGCTCCACTGCCCGAGGTCGAGCAGTGGATTCTGGAGGGCACGCCACGACCATGAACAGGTCGCGACAACAATGAGCTTCGACGGGCAGGTGGTTTTGGTTACCGGTGCTTCCGGTGGCATTGGCCATGCGATCTGTCGGCGTTTTGCGACGATGGGCGCGCGGGTCGCGGCGCACTATGGCCACAACGCGGAAGCCGCTACAGCACTGGTTGCCTCGCTCGAGGGGCCCGGCCATTTCTCCTTGTCGGCTGATCTGGCCGATCCGGCGGCGGTTGAGACTTTGGTCGAGCAGACCGTTGCCGAAGGAGGTCGTCTCGACGTTTTGGTCAACAATGCTGGTGTCTTCGGCCAGCAGCCGCCGACCGGTGAGGCCTACGAAGCCTGGCAGGCACACTGGCGCAAGACCCTCGACGTCAACCTGCTCGGGCCCGCGAACACGAGCTACTGTGCGGTCCGCCACATGCGGCGCCAGGGTGGTGGCCGGATCATCAACATCTCCTCGCGTGGCGCATTTCGCGGGGAGCCGGACAATCCGGCGTATGGGGCCAGCAAGGCTGGCCTCAATGCGCTCAGCCAGAGCTTGGCTCTGGCGTTGGCCGGGGACGGGATCTACGTATTCGCTGTCGCCCCAGGTTTTGTAGAGACCGCGATGGCGCGGCCCTACTTGACTGGCGAGATGGCATCAGCGATTCGCAACCAGAGTCCATTGGGGCGGGTCGCGCGGGCTGAGGAGGTCGCCTACTGGGTGACCTGTCTGGCCGCGGAAGGTGCCGAGTTCGCCACGGGTACCATAATTGACGTCAACGGTGCCTCCTACCTGCGATCATGAGGCCAGAAGCTCTAGATCAGCAAGCTTCATCGAACGATCGAAATGAAAGCAGCAATCAACACCATGGAAAGCCACCAACCATGAAACACCCTGACGGTCGCCGACTGTCTTCGGTCGCGTCGCCGCGGAGGATCGGATTTCGATGAGGCTGTTTTCGCGTGCCAAACCTCAAGGACAACGCCCGGGACCGACCGAGTTGGTCGCGGGGATCCATCGTTCCCCTGGCTTGAAGCACCTGTGCGGGCGGCTTCGTAACCAGCCAGAACCCTCGGTGCTCGACCTGGGCCCCTCGTCGACCGAGAACCTCGCGTTCTTGTCGGATCTGGGTGCAAAGGTGCAGGTTCAAGATCTTTTTCGCAGTTGTGGAGGTGAGTACGGTTCGCGGGTGGACCGCTATACCTTCCCCGACGTCGCGGAGGTCAGTTTGCCCGAAGAGGGTGCTTTTGACACGATCCTCTTTTGGGATCTATTGCACTATTTCGAGCGCCCGCAGATCAAGGCGTTGATGGCTCGGTTGCAGCCGGTGATCAAGCCTGGGGGCGAAATGCACGTCATCGCGTCCGCCACCGCGCCCATCCCACCGACACCCATGCAGTTTCGTATCGTCGATGCAGAGCAGCTCGAGTACCAATTGTTCTCGGATTCCCGCATGGCGGCACCGGAGTTCAAACCGAGAGTCGTGGAGCAGTTGCTGCCTGGATTCCGGCCCAATCGGCTGTTCCAGTTGCGCAACGGGCTTCAGGAGTTCTTGTTTACCTACGAGGGCCCGGTCACGACCGCCGCTGGCCTGTGAGCGTCGTGGGCGGCAACCCACCCGAGACACCAGGCAGCTGCCGCCTTACGCCAATCTTTCATCGAAGTCGTCATGGCTATCCACGATCCCGAACATCACGATGATGCCGCGGTCGCGATCCGCGACCGCGTCAGGAGCAAGCACCCCCGGCGTTGGAAGGTGCTCCTGCACAACGACGATTACTCAACCATGGACTTCGTGGTCGACATGCTGCGCAAGCACTTTCACAAGTCCGAGGCCGAAGCGGTTCACATCATGTTGCAGGTTCACCACAAGGGAAATGGGGTTGCCGGCGTCTATCCCCGCGACATGGCCGAAACCAAGATCAGTGAAGTAACGGCCGACGCCCAGGCCCAGGGCATGCCGTTGATGGTAACCATGGAAGCCGAATAGCGGTGAATGGGTTCGTGTCAACGAAGAAGGTGCTATGAAGCTGTCACAAGACGTTCAGATATCGCTCTCGGTGGCGATCACGGAGGCTGGCCGCCTCGGCCACGAGTATGCTGGGTTGGAGCACCTTCTTTTTGCCCTAACTTTCGATGATGAGACCGGAACGGTTCTGCGCCACGCCGGTGCTGATGTCGTTCGCTTGCGCAAACGGATCGAGCAGTTCTTGAAGGAAGAGCTGGACAGCATCGAGGGTGAAGATGTGGTCGAACCGCGCGCCACCCAAGCCTTCGAGCGTGTCTTCTCGCGCGCCAGCCAGCATGCCGCCAGCTCGGGCAAGGAGACCATTCGAGGCGCCGACCTCTTGGTGGCGATGTTCGAGGAGAGCGACGCCTTCGCAGTTCATTTCCTGGAAGAAGAGGGCGTTGGCCGGTTCGATGTGGTGCGATTCCTCGCCCACGGGGCCTCGAAGTTGCAACCAACCCTGCCCGGTGCCGTGCCGGGAGGCGCGGTGCCCGGTGGGGAGCCTGCTGGCGGTGAGCAGGCCGGAGATGGAGAAGTTGCTGGCAGCGCGCTCGAGGCGTTTACCCAAGATCTGACGGCGCTCGCGCGCGCTGGCACGCTCGATCCTTTGGTGGGACGGGCCAACGAGATCGACCGCACCCTACACATCTTGCAGCGACGGCGTAAGAACAACCCGATTTACGTCGGCGAGCCCGGGGTCGGAAAGACCGCTCTGATGGAAGGGCTGGCGTCACGAATCGCAGAAGAACGGGTACCCAAAGCCTTCCTCAACGTCCAGGTTTTTCGATTGGACCTCGGTGCCTTGCTGGCCGGAACCCGCTATCGCGGCGACTTCGAGAACCGGGTCAAATCGGTGCTCGGCGAGCTGGAGGGGATGGAAGGGCCGGTCTTGTGCATCGACGAAATTCACACGGTGGTCGGGGCGGGGAGTACGGGCCAGGGGACCATGGACGCTTCCAACCTCCTCAAGCCGGCGTTGCAGGCCGGTACCTTGCGCTGCATTGGCGCTACGACCTGGGAAGAGTATCGCCAAACGTTCATACGCGACCAAGCATTGGCGCGGCGGTTCCAGAAGGTCGAGATTGTGGAACCTTCGGTGACCGAGACGGTCAAGATTTTCATGGGGCTGAAAGATCGCTATGAAGCGCACCATGGGATTCGATACACCAAAAAAGCTGTGCGGGCGGCGGCGGACTTGGCCCATCGTCACCTGCGGGACCGCCGGCTGCCCGACAAGGCGATCGATCTGCTCGACGAGGCCGGCGCTGCCATGGCCCTCGCTGGCCGCAAGACGGTCGGGGTGACGGAGCTCGAGACTGTTCTCTCGACCATGGCGCAAATTCCGCCCCAGCGCGTCAAAGGTGACGATCGAGATCGCTTGCAGAACCTCGAGATCGAGCTGAAGAAGCTCGTCTTTGGGCAAGATGAAGCGATCGATCAGTTGGTGACCGCCATCAAAGTCTCGCGTGCCGGCTTGCGGGAGCCAGAAAAGCCGGTCGGTTCGTTTCTGCTCACGGGTCCGACCGGTGTTGGCAAAACCGAGATGGCGAAGCAGCTGGCGTTGGTGATGGGGGTGCAGTTTCTGCGCTTCGACATGAGTGAGTACATGGAGCGGCACTCGGTCTCGCGACTCGTGGGTGCGCCGCCAGGGTACGTTGGATTCGACCGTGGTGGCTTGCTCACCGAGGCGGTCAGCAAGAGCCCCCATACGGTCTTGCTACTGGACGAAATCGAGAAGGCCCATGGCGATGTCTTCAACATCCTGCTGCAGGTGATGGACCACGGTACGCTCACGGACACCAACGGCAAGCAGACCGATTTCAGGCACGTGATCTTGCTGATGACGTCCAATGTCGGTGCGCGCGCGATGGCCCAGCGAACACCGGGCTTTGGCGTTGGCGCGGGAGAAGGTCGCGCCAACGAAGCGGACGGTCAACGTGCGGTCGAGCGGCTGTTCAGTCCTGAATTCCGTAACCGCCTCGATGGGCGGCTGGCCTTTCGCCCGCTCGATCCCTCGGTCATGGGCCGGATCGTCGATAAGTTTATCGATGAGTTGCGCCTGCAGCTGAAGGAGAAGAAGGTCGAAATCACCCTCACCGAGGCCGCTCGTGACCTATTGGCCGAGACGGGGCACAATTCGACGTTTGGTGCGCGCCCACTCGCCCGCGTGATTGATCGCGAGATCAAGCGGCCGCTCACCGACGAGCTGCTGTTTGGCGTTCTCGAATCGGGCGGTCACGTCACGGTCGACACCGACGGAAAGACCGTCACCCTGCATTATCAGGGTGGCTGATCCGTACTGTTTAACCGCCGCAGATCGATCGGTTCATTTGATCGAGGTCGTTCTGCACGGGGCCGAGACCCATCTCAGCGCGTAGTTGGTCGACGTTGGCCGCATCCTCGAGCGGTTGGAGCGCCATCTTTCCGTTTTCGCATTCCCAATCAGGTTGGGTACCGTAGCGCTGCTTGCGGCCGTAGTTGACCGCGACCCGGTCCCAAAGGTAGGCATAGTCACGTTTCCGGACACCGCCATTGTCCAGGTACGGTTCCATCCGAGACAAGGCAAGCGCCTGGAAGTCGGGGTGGTCGTCCGCATGCTGGGCGAGGATCCAAGCGTGGCTGGCGATGTCGTCGCCAAAACGGTGAGCGTCGATCCAATCGGTCTTCTCCAGCAAAGCCTTCATCGATGCGGTGGCCTCCGCGTCGACACCGGTTGCCAGAGCTACGGCCAGTCTGCGGGTCCAGAAAGGGGCGCCGGTCTTGTCATCGGTCTGACTCTCGACGTACACCTGTCGCGCGGCTTGGTCACGGACCCACAAGTCGGCAACCTGGGACTGAATGGCTGCGATTGCAGAATCCTTGGCCGGCTTGAACTGTGCCTGAGCGCCGAGGCTCTTGAGTGCCTTGGCGTGTCTCTTTTCGTGGGTCTTCTTGCCCTTTTCGAGTACCCGCTTGCAGGCTTTGGTGCTTTCGGCTGCGATGGCGATCTTGGTTCCCGCATCGGTGAGCGCAGCGGCCCGAATAAGATCCTCGGAAGCAACCTTGTCTTCATTGGCGAGGATCGACTCGAAGTCGGGGAGACCCTCGGCCGAACCCCCGTTGGTGAAGCGGCAGGCGCAGTAGTCAAACGTTCGTGCGGCATCGGGATCGACGAGCAACTCCTCAATAGTGGCCTGGCTGCCGGACGAGAACGCCAGACATCCAAGAACGGAGAGGAGGAGGACAACAACTCGTTTCGAGGTCGCGGAGCGGGCCGTGACCTGATGTGCGGGGGTGACTAAATCCATCCCCATGACTACGAGCACTGTGGGTGGATGTTTACAGTTATCCTGGCACTCGTTGCAAATAATAATAGCGATGTAGTAATATATTGAAGTTCAGTTCGCCGAACACCGACCCAGCGACCAAGATGCGATCCCGCCGCAAAGCCGGATTGTGGTTGGTTCGCGACAACTCCTCCCAAAGCGTGCGGTGACCCGTGCCATCTGGGTTACCGCGCGCTCTTTTTTTCGCAAGTGCCGCCGGGTAAAGCCAGGCCGATTATCATGGGCCGTCATGGCACGTCGACTCGAGGACGCTTATACGCGCTACCCACGTCCGCTTCTCTGGTTGATCCAGGGCGGCCATCTCATCGTCGCCAGGAGTGGTGTTGTGCGATCCGTGCCTATCGCCAGCTTCTACATCAGCAAGCGACCGGTCAGCAATCAGCAGTTTGAAGCCTTCGACCCTGGCTACGAAAGGGCGTCGACTTCACCGGGCGACGATGATCCGGCCGCTGGCGTGGATCTCTTCCAGGCACGTGCCTACTGCGATTGGTATGGCCGCGTCGCCCGCAAACCCATGCGGCTCCCCACGGCGCACGAGTGGCGCTACGCGTGCCGCGGAGACCTCGAAGGTAAGGTCTGTTTTCTGGGCCAAGAAGAATTCCGGGATGATGGTGGGATCGATGCCCACGCCTGGCATGCCGGCAACAGTGGCGGTCATGTTGGTGACATCGGGGCGAAGCGCTACAACCCATTTGGACTCTACGGCATGGTGGGCGGTGTATGGGAATGGGTAGATGCTTCGGGTGGGGGGAACCAGAACGTCGATGAGGGGCTCCTCTTTGGCGGCTCGTTTCGGACCCCCGCGGCTCGTTTGCGTTGCGCCCTGCACGAGGTCGTTGAGGAGAGCCTCGGCCGCGACGACATCGGTTTTCGTATCGTCAAGTCGATGCGATAGTGGGCCTAAGCTCGCCGCCGACTCTAAGCTCGCCGCAGGCGCGCCAGGCCGATGGCCAGCAACAGCAGCACCATTGCAGTCGTACCCAGTCTGCCGAGGACTGGGATTTCGGTAACGGAGTGCAGCGGTACGGTGGCGCTGGCTTCGACGTCGCCGCCCGCCGGGGTGAGGTCGTTGTGCGCGGTCACGGTGTTGGTGACGCTCGGCGGTGCATCGTCGGTTGCCGCCAGTTCGAGGACGCAGATGGCGCCCTCTCCTTCGGCCAGCGCACCCACGGACCAGGTCCACGTTGCGCCCACCGGTGGTCCGGCGCCACAGTCGTCACCAATCCAGACCACCCCGCTGGGCAGAGCGTCGGTGACCGTCACACCGGTGGCATCGCCGGGGCCGACGTTGTCGACGGCGACAATGCAGTGGGGCGTCACCGGTCCGGAACAGGTCTTGTCGAGGGCCAAGGCGGGCGCGATCCCTTCGCCGGAAAATGGAACGTCGATAATCGGTCGTGTCGGGTCGTCGGTTTCGAGCCGTACGGTCGCTTCGAAACCACGTACGGCGTCCGGTGTAAAGCGAGCCAGAATTTCGAGGGTGTCGTTCGGGTCAACGAAGAACAGGCTGTTCACATTGAGGGTGAAGCGGTCCGCATCGGGACCCAAGACCTGCGGTGGCTGGACGAACAGACGTCCGTTGCCGTCGTTGATCACCTCTAGAAAACGGAACCGCGTAATACCGATGCCCGCGTCGCCAAAGTCGACCGACGTTGGATTGACCGACGCCTGAGGCAGGACTCCCAGCCCTTGGAGGATGTAGTCGAGCGGGTCTTCATCGGGATCGTTGCTGAGTAGCTCGAGTACGGCTTCGACTTCACCGAGCTCTCCGGGCATGAATCGAACATCGATCGTGTGGGTGGCCCCGGGAGTGAGGGTGAACGGCCGCGCACCGGCCAGCAACGCAAAGGCTCCTGCGTCCTTGCCGGTCAAGACAACCGCACCCACGTTCAGGTCTCGTGTGCCGACATTGTGGACCGTAAACGTGCGGTCGCGGGTTTCGCCAACACGGGTAACAGGGAAGAAATAGGGGGACGACGGCGTGACATCGATGTCGGGACCGATCGCCGTTCCGGACAGCGGGATGTCGAGAGGTTGGCTCGGGTCGTTGCTGCGGATGCGCAGGAGTGCTTGCATTGGCCCAACCGGGCCGCCCGGAAGGAAACGGACCTGCAAGTCGCGCTTGGCGCCGGGGGCCATCGAGAACGGTGCCGGGTCCGGCTCGACGATAAAACCCGCCGCCTGGGGGCCGGTGCGTTCGAGGCCCAGGACCTCGAGGGTCCCTGGACCACCGTTGCTGAGTGTCACGGTGTGATCGATCGACGTGTCGGCATCGCCGTAGATGAGGTCACCAAAGTCGATGCTGACGGGGATCGCCGAGGCCATGGGCACACCGCCTTGGCCCCTCAGCGGCACAGCGATCATGGGTTGGTCACCATCGTCGGAATTGATGGCGAGGGATCCCAATGCCGAGCCCAGACCAAGGGCCTGAAACCGAACGGTGACGGTCCTCGCTTGCGCAGGCGCAAGGGTAAAGGCCCCCGCTCCGGCGTCGATTGTGAAAGCCCCACCTCCACGACCGCCAGCCAGCGCGACGGTTCCGGTTAGTGGCTCGGATCCTTCGTTGCTTACGCGTAGATCCAAGGTGCGATCCGCTCCAACAGGCACCGGTCCGAAATCGAGAACGAGCGCATCGATCGCGAGATCGGGTCGGAGGCCCCCGCGGGCCAAATCAAAGGCCACGGCGTCGAGTGTGTTCTCGTCACCAGAGAGACCTTCCACCGGCGTATAGCCATCGAGCACAAAGCCGACGTGGAGGTCATCACCAGTCCCGAAGATGCCGTCGTCCCCGAGGCCGAGGAAGTTGCCGAGATTGCCACCGCGGTCCA
Source organism: Candidatus Multivoradales bacterium (assembly GCA_965250305.1). Lineage (GTDB taxonomy): Bacteria > Acidobacteriota > Thermoanaerobaculia > Multivoradales > J023 > J023. Next base: position 13,972 of record CBDFNS010000024.1, read on the forward strand.
TGACCGCCGGCGGCCCGATATCGCGACGGGTATGGAAGTTGGCCACCATGTGACCCACTTCGTGGCTGACGATCGAGCCGACGCCGGCCCCAATGACCGAAACAAGGTCAACCCCGGGCGCTCGCTCGATGCTGTTGAGAGAGTTGGGATTGTCCGGATCCGGCGAGCTCAGAAGGTCGAGCAAGACGACTGCGATTTCGGCGGTTGCGAAGTTGCCGGGGTCAATGGACTGGGCCAGGCCGATGGTGGGGATGCCGAGCTCCGCGATGCTCCCGCCCACCACCACGCGGCTGGCCTGCGGGTTGCTTGCCGGATCGGGATGGTCACGGCTGTTGCGCAGCTCGATGTCGAATTGGCCAATGATCCCCGAAGTGTCAAAGTCGCCGTTGCGTCCCATGGCACCGATCTCATCATCGAGTTGCCGCTCGGCCGTCGCGAGGATCGCGTCGATCACGGTGTCTTCGTCGGCCGGCGAGAGACCCCACCCATCGAGGTAGCTGGTCAATGGGGAGAGAGTGATCGGGCCCGGGGGCCGGTCAAAAACGGTGCCGTCGAAGGTCGCTCCGTCAAAGTCGAGATAGATGAGCTGGCGCGCGGGGCTGGATTGCTGGTCCAAGCCGGCACGCGCGACCGCAACATTGAGGACATAGGGGCCGACACCAAGGGGATCTACGGTACGAACACCGATGGCGTAGGTGCCAGCCGAATCGATCACGTAGGCTGCGGTCGCTTTACCGCCACCCGGCAAGGGCGAAGTGTCGGGAAACACCCCAGAGGCGTCGATCCGCGACTCGATTAACAAACTACCGTCGAGCTTGGAGACCGATACCCGGCGGGCGTCGCCGGTGACCGTGGCGCCAATCACATCGCCGGCGCGCAGCTCGACGCGGAAACAGTCAATGTCGCCGGGATCGGCGGCGTCAAGGGCCACCACGAGTTGGTAGTCACCCTCGCTGTCGGCACCGGGTCCCGATGCCGGGTCGAACGGATCCGTGGGCAGGTGATCTTCCTCGTCTTGATTTGGGCCAAAAATGGACTTGCCAGCGACGACGATGAAGAGGTCTCCGTCGGCGGTGGCCTCGAAGTCGAGATAGCTGTCGAAGGTTTCGACGAAGCCGTCGACGGGGAGGTTGTCGTTGACGTCCAAGAGGACGCCAGCCGGCGAATAGAGGCCTATTAAGGGGTCGAGGTCTCCGAGGGGTACAGGGGTCCGCGCCAGCATCTCGAGACGCTGACCCGCGGTGACGGTAACGCGGAAGAAGTCGAAGTCGCCGGTACCGCTTCCGCCACTGCCAAAGGGCGAGTCGCCGATGACTCCATCCACCGCAACCCGTTCTCCCGCTGCCACCACCAGCAGAGGTGCGGTTGGAATGGTGCCGCCCGGTGTGCCGGGGTCGAACATTGTTGGCAACGGCCGGATCGTACCGGTGATCCGTGCTCGCGGTACTTGGCCGGTGCGGCTGCCGAAGCCGGGGACAGGCTCGGCGAATGGAGGCAAGTCATTGCGTCCGGTCAACGACGACGATTCGAGTTCTGCCCACTCGATCGTCGATCCGGATCGTATCCGCCGGTCTTCTCGTTGGCGGCCATCGTAGGCCATGCGCGCGCGCCAATAGCGCCAGTCTGGCTCGGCTTCGCTGGGCAGGAACGCGAGGTAGGGGTTGGGCTCGTCCGGTACCGTCTCCGCAAGTTCCTCCGCGGTGTAGGACCGGGGTTTTCCGACATCGGCGCCTGCAGCTGTGATCGGTGTATTCAGAGCAATCAAGCCAACTGCGATCAGTGCAACAGGGACCGCGCGAACTGGGGCTGCTGAGTACATCACACTCCGATCAAGCGTTGAGCCATGCAGGCTAGCATGCAGTTCGTCGGTTTTGATGGACCGGCGGCGCGGGGCCACCCTGCGCGACGCTTGGTACCTCCTATGGCTTGGGGGACGGTGCGGGCAGCAGCAACCGGAGATGAAAGGCGCACCAAAGCGCGAGGGGCCAAGCAAATTTGAAGGGTAGATCGAGGAGGTGTTTGCCGAGGCCCCAAAAGTTGTGGCTGAAGGCTCCGTAATGGGTCGTGCTCCAGTCGCCGAGCTGAGTGGCATAGAAGAACTTGACCCAGAAGACCAGTGAGATCAGGTGAAAGAACACGGTAATCAAAGAGGCCGTACCCAAATTGGCGAGACGTTGGCTCAGCCGGAGACCTGGCACTGCAAGGAAAAATACGGCCAGCATCAGGAGTGGGAAGTGGGTGTCGGTGATGCGCACCGAGCCGACTACCCCGTCTTCGCGGCCGACATCGGGTCGGTTGATGATGAAATGGTGGGTGCCGCGGGGTGATAAGCGCGTCACTGCCGGCCGCTCGGTCACGCGCACCAGCCGCTCGGTGCCGACGGTCAAGAAGCGGTTGTAGAACGGCGTGATCAGCAGCCAGCAAGCGATCACCGGTAGGAGCCAAGCAAGCAGCCGCCGCAGGAAAACGCGAACATCGAGTCGTGTTGGCTCGGTGCGGCCGCGGGTGGCGCGGCTCATTCGGCGGTGGCGGCCGGTGGTGCGGCGTAGCGGTTGGCCCAAAAGATCCAAAGCAGGACACCCGAGAGAATGACCACGGTTTGCCAGACCACCGTATGTGAGCTGTCGAACCAATCGCGAAAGTAGACCCCGGTAAGGAAAAGGGCGACGACACGCAGCAGGTTGACCGCTTGAATGACCACGATGCCGATACCGAGACCCGCCAGGCGGGCTCGCCACGGGGCGGGAAAGGCCAGCACAGCAGCGAGGAAGATCATCATCGCCTCGACCCCGTTGCAGCCATTTTCGATATTGACCGCGAAGCGATCACTGCGAAGCTGCGTCCCGGTTCGCGTCACGCCTTGGCCGAGAACGTTGAGCGCGACGCCACTCGCCTTGGCGATGCCGCCCGTGAACGGAACGATCACATGGTCGTTGACGGGTTGGAGCGAGATGAGGGTGAAGCCACCACCGAGCACGAGGGCGAAGAGCGTCAGGAACGTGATCTCGCGGCGGTAGGTCCGCCAGCCGCCCGACGAAGTCTGGGACTTGTCGCGCGAACGTCGCTTCGGGGTCGTCATCCAGGTCGCTCCATACGATCGAAAGTCAATCTCGCGACCGATATCCATCCTGCGAACAATGTTGGATACCGGATCGGCCGTGGTTGAGGAAGGGTAGCAAGTCTATCTTGTCCTAGCCTGGGCCAGAGGCCGATCCTCCCTTGATCCACCACCAAAAAACTAGGATCCCCGCTGGTCCCCTGTAAACACAGGGGTTAAGGTCAAGGTACCAACAACGACCTATCACCAACGGGGTGAAGACATGGTGGCACAAGGCGTTCTTCCATACCAGCTCGATCATGAAACCAGGAAGACGACCCTAACGGGTCTCGGGGGTCTTCCGATCTACCTGGATCTCGCTCACATAGTGGGTCTGCGCGACTCCATCGCCCGGCACCTCGGACACAAGGGCAGCTCGCAGGGCTGGAGCGTGGAGCAATTGTTGACGACGCTGATCCTGCTCAACCTGGCGGGGGGCCAATGCGTGGAGGATCTCGCAAAGCTCGAAGGCGACGATGGCTTCGCGTTGATCCTGCACCGCACGGAGGCCTTCGGAATGCCGCGCGCCGCACGGCGCGAGCGGGAGCGCCGCTGGCGCAAATCGACGGATCGTAAGGTACCGTCGATCTCGTCGTTGCGCCGATTCTTGGTGTCGTTTCACGATTCGAAGGAGGAGGAATCCAGGGAGGCAGGCCGGGCCTTCATCCCGTCGCCGACCGCGGCGCTTAAGGGATTGTCCAAGATCAATCGGGACTGCCTTGGCTTTCTGCAGCGGCATCAGCAGGAGTCGATGGCTACGCTGGACATGGACGCCACTCTGATCGAGACGCAGAAGAAAGAAGCGCTGTTCTGCTACAAGAAGTTCCGGGCGTACCAGCCACTGAATGTGTGGTGGGCCGAGCAGCAGGTGGTGGTTCACTCAGAGTTCCGCGACGGCAATGTGCCGGCCGGTTTCGAGCAGTTGCGGATCCTGCAAGAGAGTCTGGCGAGCCTGCCCGAGGGCGTCGAAAAGGTAGCGATGCGCTCGGACACGGCGGGCTACCAATGGGATCTGTTGCGTTACTGCGCCGAAGGCAAGAACGAGCGATTCGGGGTCATCGACTTCGCGGTGGGGGCCGATGTGACCTCGGCCTTTCGCACAGCTGTTTACGATGTGGCACAAGGAGCCTGGCAGCCGCTGCTGCGGCGGCGAGGCGACCAGCTCGTGGATACGGACCAGGAATGGGCCGAGGTGTGTTTCGTCCCCAACGAATCGGCGCGCAAGAAAGACGGTCCAACGTATCGGTTCTTGGCCATTCGCGAGCCTTTGGCCCAGCTCGAGCTGGAGGGTATGGAGAGCGACCAAGCCGCTCTCCCGTTTCCGGTGATCGACTACCAGGACCAGGATCATCCTCGTCGTTTCAAACTTTTCGGTGTGGTCACGAACCTGGATCTCGACGGCGACGAGGTGATCTGGTGGCTTCGGGAACGGTGCGGCAAGAGCGAAGAGGCCCATGCGGTCATGAAGGATGACTTGGCCGGCGGGAGCCTCCCCTCGAAGTACTTTGGCGCCAATGCTGCGTGGTGGGGCGCCATGATCCTGTCATTGAACCTCAACTCGCTGATGAAGCAGTTGGTGCTAGGGGTGGATTGGGTGACCAAGCGCATGAAGGCCATCCGCTACTGGATCATCAACGTGCCCGGCCGCGTGGTCCATCATGCCCGCCGCCTGACCCTCCGGCTGGGGTCCACCCATCCTTCGACGCAGATCCTGCTCCAAGCACGCAGGACTTTGGCAACGATGGCCACCGGGCCACCCGGCTAACGCCGAGCTACGCCGGACTTGCGCGAAAAGCCGTCGATTCAAACGAATCGGCGGCATTAACCTGCCTGAGTTCGCCGAAAAAGATAAGGATCGCCGCAGAAATCGATGTCTCCGGCATTTGAGCGGTGCCGAGGCCAGATACAAGCCCACGAGGCGGACCCACGCCCAGGCTTGGGGCGGCTTTGACCAGCTGCCAACTTGGAGGTGGCGGATCCTGGTCCTCGAACAGGCGTTGACATTCCGGCAAGCGCCTCTTACCATGCGCCGGGCTCCAGCGATTTCGGAACCCTAAAAAACCATGCCCAAGCGCCGCTCGCACCGCTTTGAAACGAAGCGGACCGTTCTTGACGCACGCACCATGGTTCGTGTGATCCGGCGAATGGCCGGGCAGATCGTCGAGAAGGAAGGCGATCTGAGCACGTTGATGTTGGTTGGGATTCGCACCCGTGGCTTGCCGCTGGCAAGGCGTATCGCCAACGAGATCGCCAAGGCCGAGGGCGTCGAAGTGCCGATTGGGGCGCTCGACATCACCTTGTACCGAGATGATCTGTCGACCATCGGGCCGCAACCGGTGGTCCGGGGTACCGACCTTCCGATTGCGATCGAAGGACGCGAGGTCGTGCTGTGCGACGACGTGCTGTTTACGGGCCGCACCGTACGGGCCGCCCTCGACGAGCTCAAAGACTTCGGCCGTCCGCGCGCGGTGCGGTTGGCGGTGCTGGTTGATCGAGGGCACCGCGAGCTCCCGATCCAACCGGATGTGATCGGCCAACGGGTAGAGAGCCGCCGCGACGAGCAGGTCGAGGTCGCCTTCCAAGAGGTGGACGGTGAAGAGCATGTGCGGTTGAAGGCGAGGGTGATCGAGCCCGACGCTGAGCTTGGCGATCGTGAGGGAGCATCATGAGCGACGAGCTGACTTGGCAGCACAAAGACCTTCTGGGTATCGCTCCGCTCGCCGAGACGGATATCCGTCTCTTGCTCGATACGGCGGAGTCCTTTCTCGAGGTAGCGGAGCGGCCGATCAAGAAGGTGCCGACGCTGCGAGGCAAGAGTGTGGTCAACCTCTTCTTCGAGCCCTCGACCCGTACGCGCTCGAGCTTTGAACTTGCCGAGAAGCGACTGTCAGCCGACTCCATCAACGTCTCCGCGTCGAGTTCCGCCCTGGTCAAAGGGGAGAGCCTGGTCGACACAGCGCGCAACCTTCAGGCGATGTCACCCGATTTGATCGTCATCCGGCATGGGCATCCGGGGGTTCCGCATATGCTGGCGAGCCGGGTCGAGGCGGGCGTGATCAATGCTGGCGACGGCGCCCATGAGCACCCCACCCAGGCCTTGCTCGACGCACTGACGATTCGCCGTCACAAAGGGCAGATCAACGGCTTGGCAGTCACCATCGTCGGAGATATCACCCACAGCCGGGTGGTACGGTCCAACATTCATCTGCTCACCAAAATGGGCGCGGCAGTGACCGTTGCTGGCCCGCGAACGGTCATGCCGCCAGGGATCGAATCCCTTGGCGTACGGGTGTCTTACAACCTCGACGAAGCGCTCGAAGGTGCGGATGTTGTGATGATGTTGCGAGCGCAACTCGAGCGACACAAGCGGGCGCTCTTTCCATCAGTACGGGAGTACTTCCAGTTGTTTGGTTTGTCGCGGGCACGACTCTCGCGCGCCAAAGACGATGTCATCGTCATGCATCCCGGCCCGATGAACCGAGGCGTGGAGATCGCGAGCGATGTCGCCGACGGTCCAGGATCGGTGATTCTCGAACAGGTGGCCAACGGTGTCGCGGTTCGCATGGCTGTGCTGTATTTGCTCACTGCGGCGCATGGAGGCTCACGATGAGCAAGACGATCGATCACAGCGATGCGCCGATTCGACTGATTCGCGGTGGCCGGGTGGTTGACCCGAGCCAGAATCTCGACGGCAAGCTCGATGTCTTGATCGAAGACGGCGTTGTGGCGCGGATCGACGAGAGCATTGCTCCGCCGCCGGACGCTGCGATTACGGACGCAGCCGAGCTGGTGGTGACCCCCGGGCTGCTCGACATCCATATTCACTTGCGTGAGCCGGGATTCGAGTACAAGGAAACGGTTCGAACCGGCGTGCGCGCCGCGGCCGCTGGCGGTTTCACCGGCGTCGTGTGCATGGCCAACACCGCACCGGTCAACGACAATCGGTCGATCACCGAGCACATCCTGCGGGAGGCAGCCCGTCACCCCTACGCCCGGGTCTATCCCATTGGGGCGATCAGCAAAGGACTGGCGGGCGAGGAGTTGGCTGAGATCGGTGAAATGGTGCGGGCCGGCGTGGTTGCGATCTCGGACGACGGCCTGCCGGTCATGAACGCCGCGCTCATGCGGCGCGCGCTCGAGTATGCCCAGCACTTCGATGTGCCGGTGATTCAACACGCCGAGGACCTTCATTTGACCGGCAACGGCGTCATGCACGAGGGCGTGTGGTCCACGCGTCTCGGCCTGCCGGGAATCCCGGGGCTCGCCGAAGATGTGATGGTGGCGCGGGACTTGCTGCTGGCGGCGGATAGCGGTGGTCGCTACCACGTGGCCCACTTGTCGACAGGCCGGAGCTTGGCGATGGTCAAAGAGGCGCGCGCGCGCGGTGTTCTCGCCAGTTGCGAGGTCACGGCACACCATCTGTTGCTGACCGATCAGGCGGTGCACGACTACGCGTTCTCTTCAAACACCAAGATGAAGCCGCCCCTCCGTGACGACGAGGACAGGGCTGCGCTCCGTGCCGGGTTGGTCGACGGTACGATCGATGCCATCGCCAGCGACCATGCACCCCACCATCACGATGAAAAAGACGTTCAGTTCTCCGCCGCGCCATTCGGCATTGTGGGTCTCGAGACGACCGTCAGCCTATGCCTGGACCGATTGGTCGGAGCCGGCGTCATCACCTTGCCGCGGTTGGTGGAACTCCTGACCAGCGGTCCCGCGCGTGCCCTCGGCTTGCCAGGGGGGACGCTGTCGCCGGGATCAGTGGCCGACGTGACCCTGCTGGATCTCGAACGCAACGTGACAGTCGCCCCCGACACGTTCGCCAGCCTGGGACGCAACACCCCGTTCGGCGGCTGGACCCTGCGTGGCGCGCCGGTGGGCACCTTGCTCGCAGGGCGGCCCATCGTCGTCGACTAGCTGCAATCGATTCACGGTCACTGTTCAACCCAGCCAGCCGGCTGGTCCGGGTGGTGTAGGGTTGGCTGGCCATGATGTCGTCCGCCAACAATCCGCCCACGCTCGATGGCCTGCTGGCGACCGCCAAGAAGGCGGCGCATGCCGGTGGCGACGTGCTACGTCACTACTTTCTCAGTGACAGTCTCGATGTTCGCGAGAAGGCCGAGCATGACTTCGTGACCCGAGCGGATTACGAGAGCGAGGCGGCGATCCTGCGCGTTATCCTCGGTCGGTACCCGGATCATGCGATCTTGGCCGAGGAAGGTGGGGCGTCCGCGGGCGCCTCGGGATATGAGTGGGTGATCGATCCGCTCGACGGTACGACGAATTTTCTTCAGGGTTTGCCGGTGTTTGCTGTTTCGGTCGCGTGCCGACGGCGCGATGAGATTGTCGCGGCGGCGGTGCTCGAGCCCGTCACCGGCAACCTCTTTTCGGCATCGCGCGGAAACGGTGCGTGGTGGGACGAGAAGCCCATGAAGGTGTCGGGTCGGTCGGGTATTCACGGTGCTTTTTTGGCCACGGGATACCCGTGGCGATCACGGGCCGCACTCGATACCTACTTGGCGGTGTTCCGGGATGTTTTCCTCGAGGCCCGGTCGATTCGTCGCTGCGGTGCCGCAGCCCTGGATCTGGCCTACACCGCCGCCGGTGTCTACGACGGATTCTTCGAGTTTCGTTTGGCGCCTTGGGACATCGCTGCGGGCGACCTGCTGGTGCGCGAAGCGGGTGGTCTTTTCACCGATCTGGATGGCGGCGGCGGCAGCTACGAGGGGGGCAACGTCGTTGCGGGGACGCCTGCGGTTCATGGGGAGCTGGCGAGCATGATTGCCCGTCATGTCGACGAGGCGACACTCGACCGTCTCGAGCCCCGCGCTGGGAATTTCGTGCCGGCCTCAAACGTTGATCCGAACGTCGCGAGCACCAGAGCTCCGATCCGGTAAGATCAGGGATTCGGATATGAGAAACGCATTCACCAGAGCCACTGAATGGATTTCGCGTTTGCGCGAGGCGTTGGCTGCGCGTCGAGAACAGACACGCAACCGCGCGGGCGGGGAAGTGCCGCTGTTCGAGCTTCAGTACCATCCGAGTGATATCCGCAAGAAGGTCCGATATTTCTTCTTGAATCGCCGGCACGTCACCTACGGGGTGAGTGGCCTGTTGATGTTCCTGCTCTTTCTCGGGTTTGCTGGTGCGGTGACCCCCGGCGTCCTTGCCGACGTCCTGGCGGCTCGCAAATACCATGCCCTGGTTCCCCAACGCGCTCCCCTTGGGGCGCAATTGGAGACGCTCACGGAACGCCTGGCGGTATTGGAGCAAGAGAGCGACGCCGCACGTTTGGAACTCGAGAAGATCTACTTGGCCTATGGCCTTTCCACGGACACGTCCATCGGCCAGGGAGGCTATCCCTTCGCCGCCAAGCCGGTGCCCGATTCGATCTATGCCCACACGATCCGACGCGGCAACGAGCTCGAGGCTCGGATCGAAGAACAGATCGCTGTGCTGGGCATCTTCTTGGACGAGGTCCAGTCTTTCGAGTCCGCGTTTGACGATCAGGTCCGAACGACGCCGTCGATCTGTCCCCTTCGAGGTGACGGGTTTGTCTTGACGAGTCCTTTCGGTAACCGACGAAGTCCCTTCACCAAGGAGGTCGACTTCCACAATGGGATCGACCTCGCGGCAGCTGCGGGCACTCCGATTCATGCTCCGGCCGACGCCAAGGTGGTCTTCGCGGGCCGGGTGCCTGAAAAGCGGAATATCGGGTGGTGGCGTTACGGTAACCTGGTCGCGCTGAACCACGGTGACCGTTTCATTACGCTATTCGCGCATTGCGACACCATCGCGGTCAAGAAGGGCGATGTAGTCCGCCAAGGTGATGTGTTGGCCACGGTTGGCAATACGGGATGGAGTACCAGCCCGCACCTTCACTACGAAGTCCGCCGGATCGAGGAAGAAACCGGTGTCGAGGTGCCCAAGGATCCACGCATCTACATACTCGACCATCGGTGGCGCGACGAAGAACAACTCTTGATCCGTGCCCGCACCGCACCGGACTACCGTGAGTACGAACCCCTTCCGCAGGTGATTCGCCGCTAGCCGGTCGCTGTTATCACTTTGTCAGGCGGGACAGGGTACAATCGCCGCTCACCAGCCCAGCCGCGGAACCGCCGTTCGGAGTCTCCATGACCAAGCACGACAGCTCGCCGACGATGATTATCCCGAGTGGGACCGAGATTCAGATCGATGTCCACGGCCAGCTGTCGGTGCGGACACCGGGCAACCTGGTCATCCAGAACTCGGGTCACTATGGCGAGATCGAGTCGGTCCAAGGGTCGATTCGGATCGAAGCCAACGCCGAAGTCGAGGCGGTCAGCTTGCGGTGCGCCGAGACGTGCTACGTGCAAGGGAGTTTGACGGCGTGGAAGGTTAAGGCCAAGGCCATCCAGCTCGAGGAGAAGGCACAGGCTCGGATCGTCTTGCAAGAGACCGAGTCCATCAACATCGGAAAAAACGCTCAGCTGGTGGGCAACTTCTCGTCTGAGAAAGAGCTCTTTCTGCTGTTCTCGCGCTTCGCGCGGCAGCTGCGTTCGCTGCCTTTCTACTTCGACCGCAAGGACGCGGCGCGTTTTTCCGAACCAGAAGGTGAGGCTGAAATGCCGGCGGTTGCTGAACCGACAACACCAGCAACACCGGTCGAGCCGGCACCAGAATCCGCCGGTGACACAGGTCGTGTGGCGATATCACCCGTCCCTTCGAAGGTGCTCGAGTCCAGCGAAGAGCTTCCCGACCAACTCTTCTTCGCCCTCGTCTTGCTCGAGCGCGAGGCCAAGAACGAGACCTACGGGAGAACCTCGGTTCGGGTCCTCGACGAATTGGTCAAATTGCTCAAGGGTCGCGATCTCGAGGCGCTCCAGCATACCTACATGACCCTCTTCGGCCGTGTGGTGGAACCCGGAGATGATGTTCGACGTGCCCGCGAATTGGTCGAGCAGTTCTTTCACGAGACCGAGGCGCAGCGCGCAGCCAAGCGCTAGACGAATCGATGATCCCGTGCGGTATCCTCGTGACACCCTCCGCCGGTCCTCGAGTAGCGCGCGCCTGAACGGTAACGGACAGACCCGCACTGACAGCTAGATACGAGCATGGCGAAGCGGAAGAAGAAAGAGCGCCGTGAGAAGACGGCGAGTCCGGAGCAGGCGCATCGAGCAGCTCGACGGACTCATCCCAAACGGCCCAAGGCGGCCAAGCCGGCAGGCTCGGCCGGGTGGGACCTCGCGATTGCCTTGCTATGGACCACGCTCTGGCTCGTACCATTGGTCCACGCGAAGGACCTTGGCGACAGTTTTCGGCTGCCCAAGATGCTGGTTACAGAGACCTTGGCGATCGCGTCGTTGGCCGCCTTGGCCTGGCGTTTGCGCAGCCAGGAGTGGGTCGACTCGTGGGGATGGTTGCGTCAGCCCGCTGTTCGGGCTCTTGCGCCGATGCTGTTGGTCGCTACGGCTGGTTGGCTGTGGACCGCGCACCCAGTGGTCGTACGCGGTCCTCTGGCGTCGCTGTGGCTGACCTTTGCCTGCATTGTCGGATGGCAACTCGGCTTGCGCCTGAACGAGTTTCGTAGCTTGTTGCGTGGCCTGATCGTACCGGCATCGCTGCTCTCAGTCATCGCAGTGCTCGACTACCATGGTTTGGCATCACCCTTTGTGCTGCAGGGTGATGTGGATCAGCGGTTTGCCGTGACCTCGTTGGCTGGTGGTCCGTTCGATCTCGGCGCGTACTTGGTGCTGCCGATTCTGATCGCTCAAGCGGTCTTGTGGCAGCGACCACGTGATCACCGATGGTGGCTGTGGCTGGGGGCGCTCGTCTTGTCTCTCTATACGGTGGCGCTAACCCAAACCTTCACTGCCTTAGCGGCCACGGTCGTCGGTAGTCTGGTCCTGTGGCTTCGCTTGTTGCCGAAGAGCAGATTCAAGGCCTTGTTGGCGGTCTGTACCGGCGCCATGGTCGCGATGGGAATCTTGGTGATGGCGGTGGCGCCCCTGCGTGAACGGGTCGCCGTGAAGGTCGAGAACGTGCGAAATGGAGACTGGGATCGGCTCTTGACGGGCCGCCTGGACGCGTGGAAGACCGCCTGGTGGATGCTGCGCGAGAACCCCTGGACGGGTGTCGGTCATGGCGCCTTCCGGGTCGAATTCGCCCCCGCCAAGTTGGCGCTGCGCGATGAGAAGGTGCGCTTCTACCGATTCCAGCACAATACGCACTTCGACAATGCGCACAATGAGTTCATCGAAGCCGCTGCCAGCTGGGGTTGGCCCGGAGTCGCTTCCCTCGGCTGGGGTATTTGGGTATTTGCGGCAACGGGTCGCCGCGTGGGCAACGCGCAGCGATCCGACGAGAGTCCACCCGGTCGAGTCGGCCGTGAGGATCGCGCGGTCGCCTTGGCGGGGCTGACTGCTTTGATCGTCATGGCAGTGACCTACTTTCCCATGCATATACGGCTTGTGTCCTTCCCCTACTTGATCTTGATTGCGGCGGTTTTTGCGGCCGATCGCGATGTCTCTCGTAGTGAGCCGGTACCATGACAGGACGTACGGCATCGTGGGTTTTGGTCGCGGTGTTGACCACCGCAACCCTCTTGCAAGTCACGCGTGGTTTGCGCAAGTGGCGCGCTGTTGCCCTGACCACGGCCGTTGAGCGCGTGAGTATTGGCGCAGCTGAGCGTGGCCGCATGACGCCCCAGCTGTTTGACTACAATCTCGATCGCTTGGCCCGCGCGGCACGGCTCGATCCGGCCAACGTTCTGGTACCCATTCTGCGCGGCGGTCAGTACCTGCTCATGGGGCGCACCGAGCCGGCGCTCGAGGCGTACGATGAGGCCATGGCGCTCGAACCGCGGGCTGAGATCTACATGAATCAGGGGCGGGCCCTCCGCTTGGCGAACGACGATGCAGCGGCGGAGGTGGCGTTTCGAACCGCGATCCGGCTGAACCGGCGACTCCACCGCGAGATTCTGCCGTTCTTGCAAGCGCGAGACGGTCTTCGGCGGAGTCTCGAACGTCAATCGAACGCCAAGAAGAGACGGCGTCCCAAGCGGCCGTGGAACGAAGATTTCGAACGCAAACACCTTCGTCGTTGGACCAAAAAGAAACCCTGAGAGGCACCTGTTGAAAGACTTTCCTGAAGATTCGCCGTTGGCCTCCAGCGGCATAACGCCAGCGATGTTGTGTGCACGGATCGATCGCCGCGACGCCATTGTGGGCGTGGTCGGTCTCGGCTACGTTGGATTGCCGTTGGCCTTGGCGTTCGCGGAGGCGGGGTTTTCGGTCCTCGGGTTCGATGTGGATGCCGAGAAAATCGACGCGTTGGCTGCCGGACGTTGCTACATTCGGCACCTCGAAGGTTCCCGGTTGACCCGCGCGCAGGCGGCGGGAGCATTCGAGGCGACCGCTGATTTCGATCGGCTCAGCGAGCCCGACGCCATCTTGATCTGTGTGCCGACGCCGCTTGATGCGCAACACGAACCCGACCTTTCCTACGTCGATCAGACGACCGACGCCATCGCTCGGCGATTACGTCCGGGCCAGCTCATCGTTCTCGAATCGACGACCTACCCGGGGACCACGGAAGAGCGCCTGCGGCCGCGACTGGAAGCAAGAGGGCTGCGCTGCGGCACGGACTTCTTTCTGGCGTTTTCGCCCGAGCGGGAAGATCCGGGCAATCCTGATTTTGGTACTACGGACATTCCGAAGGTCGTGGGTGGCGCGGACCCCGCCTCTGGCGATGTCGCGGAGGCGCTCTATCGCGGGACCTTCAACGGTACGGTTCGGGTCTCGTCACCGAGTGCAGCCGAGGCCAGCAAGTTGACTGAAAACATCTTTCGAGCCGTCAACATCGCGTTGGTCAATGAGCTGAAGACAGTCTACGATGCCATGGGTGTCGATGTTTGGGAGGTTCTCGACGCGGCCGCTACCAAGCCTTTTGGATTCATGCGCTTCACACCTGGGCCCGGATGGGGTGGTCACTGCATTCCGGTGGACCCCTTTTACCTGGCGTGGAAGGCGCGCATCCACGGCAAGCGCGCACGCTTCATCGAGCTGGCCGGAGAAGTCAATCGCGAGATGCCGGCGTACGTGATCGAGAAGCTCGAAGCGACGCTGAAAGCGCGCGGCAGCGACGTGGCCGGCAGCCGGCTGTTGGTACTCGGCCTGGCCTACAAGCCGGACATCGACGATCCCCGCGAGAGTCCCGCGTTCGAGATTCTGCAACGGCTCATCGACCTCGGGGCGACCGTGGCGTATCATGATCCACATGTCCCCGAGGCGCCGAACATGCGGTCCTGGCCCGGCTTGCCCACCCTTACTTCGGTCCGGCTCGATGCTGAGACGCTCGAGGGGTTCGATGCGGCGGTGATCGTCACCAACCATGCCGCAGTCGACTATGAACTGGTTCGCGAGTCGGTGCCTTTCGTCGTGGATTCCCGCGGTGTGTATCGCGAGTCGTCGCCCAACGTGATTCGCGCGTGACGGTCTCGAGCAACGCAGCGTCCATCAAAGGGGCTACCGCGTGACGACCAGCTCTCCGGGTATCGATGATTGGCAGGGCAAGACGGCGCTGGTAACCGGTGGTGCTGGTTTTATCGGATCGCACCTGGTCGACAAGTTGGTCGCGGGTGGTGCCCGGGTACGGGTCCTCGATGACCTTTCCTCGGGGCTACGATCCAACCTGGAGCAGGCTGGGACCGGCGTCGATCTGATCGAAGCGAGCCTACTCGACCGCGATGCCTGTAACGCCGCCTGTGCCGGTGTCGAAGTGGTCTTCCACCAGGCCGCGCTCGGTTCGGTACCCCGTTCCTTGGAGGATCCCGGTGCCACCATCGCGGCCAACGTTACGGGGACCACCAATCTATTGACCGCGGCGCGCGACGCACAGGTCAGCCGGGTGGTCTACGCCTCATCGTCCAGCGTCTATGGCGACGTGGAGCGCCTGCCCAAGGTCGAAGGCTCAGAAGGGCAGCCGCTGTCGCCCTACGCACTGTCGAAGCAGATGTGCGAGTCACTGGCGAGCTGCTTCGCGTCCTGCTTCGGGCTATCGTCGATCGGTCTTCGGTACTTCAACATCTACGGTCCGCGTCAGCGACCCGACGGACCGTACGCCGCGGTCATTCCCCGATTCTTCGCGGCGGCGCTGGCGGGTGAACCCGCGCAAATCCACGGCGATGGTACACAGAGCCGCGACTTCACCTTTGTCAAAGATGCGGTGTGGGCCAATGTACTGGCTGCCAGGGCGCCAGAAGCTGCGTGCGGCAAGGCCTACAACGTGGGAGCGGGTACCCGTACGACGGTTCGGGATTTGGCCGAGAAGATTCGAGATTGTGTTCCAGGCGCGCTGGAGCCGCTTTTTGGCTCGGCCCGCCCTGGGGACATCGCTCATTCGTTGGCTGACCTCAGCGCGGTGAAATCAGCGCTGGGCTACCGACCACAGGTCGCGATTACAACCGGTTTGCAGATCACCTATCAAGCGTTTGCAGCCTCGACGGGCTGAAAGGCCCGATGGTCTGGGCAGACGATAAGCATTCCTGGGGCTACGGCCATCGGCCGATGGCCCCTCGGCGCGAGGATTGAGGCAAAACCAGAATTTGACATTTACTATTTGACAATATCTCTGGGGATTTTTCTGTAACCCGTGGCCTGCTAAGCTTAGAAACTTGCAGGAACCGCTTTTTCTGAAAGATCGGCGTCACGCTCTGCCCGTGCACGAGGGCTGCGTGAGACGAAAAGGACGTATTCAGGTGCTCCCCGACTGGCTTCCACGACTCAACGCGCGCAACCGAGCGATCGTCATTCTGAGTATCGACGGTGTGATCACCGCGCTCGGGTTGTGGTTGGCACTGATGTTGCGCTTCGAGTTCGATCTTCCTGCCGACACGCGTGCATCATTGATCTTCAACCTGCTGGCGCTGGTGCTGTGCCGAGTCTTGGTTAACGCGTCGTTCCGGCTGCATCGTTGGTCCTTTCGATTCTCGGGCCTTACCGATGGCGCGCGGGTCGCCATGGCGGGATTGTTTGGTACGGGGCTGTTCGCGCTCGGCCTTTATCTCCTCCATTTCGATCTGCCCAATCATGGATTCGAGCGACCGCCACGATCGGTCATCGTCCTCGAGTTGCTCTTGACCACCACCTTGATGGCGAGTCTGCGGTTTTCGCCTCGGTTGGCCTTGATGTACCGGACCGATTTGCAACGCGCCCGACGGACCGACGCTGTACGGACGTTGGTCGTGGGCGCCGGCGCCATGGGGGAGTCGTTGCTGCGGGACCTGCACCACTCTGAGCACGACCTGCAGGTCGTTGGCCTGGTCGATGACGATCCCCACAAATTGGGGCAGATTGTTGGTGGCAAGACCGTGCTTGGTGACACGGCTGCGCTACCGAGCCTGGTCGAACGAATGGCGATCGAGAAGATACTCATTGCGATTCCGGCGATGCCGGCCAGTCGTCTGCGCGAGCTCTTGTCGTACTGCTCGACCCAACAACTGAAGTTCAAGATCTTACCCAGCTCGTATCGGTACGTCGACGAAGAACCCGTGTCGAGCCTGCTGCAGGATCTCCAACCCGAAGATTTGCTCGAACGAGAAGAAGTCGCGCTCACCCACGGGGATACGGCCACGTTAGTGGCCCAACGCCTCCAGCTGGTGACCGGTGCGGCAGGCTCGATCGGCAGTGAAGTTTGTACGCAACTTCTGGCCTTGGGAAGCCAACGTTTGGTAATGCTCGACATTGACGAGAATGGGCTTTACCTGATGCGGCGTCGGTTAGAACGCGAGTATCCCGAAGCGATGGTGATCGCCGAGGTGGCCGACGTCCGCGATCAGGCGAGGATCGAGAGTTTGTTTCGGCGCTACCGGCCACATGACGTTTTCCACGCTGCCGCCCGCAAGCATGTTCCCCTGATGGAGCGGGCGCCAGGTGAGGCGATCAAGACCAACGTCTTCGGTACCGTAACGGTTGCGCGTGCAGCGCAGCAAATTGGTGCTGATCGTATGGTGTTCATGTCGACAGACAAGGCTGTGCGTCCGACCAGCGTGATGGGGGCGAGCAAGCGCCTCGGTGAGTTGTGGCTCCAGCGTCAGGACGGCCAGCCAGGATCGACCCGATTCTGTATTGTTCGATTCGGCAATGTCTTGGGTTCCGCCGGCTCGGTGGTTCCCTTGTTTCGGGCGCAGATCGAGGCGGGGGGACCGGTCACCGTCACGCACCCTGATATTCGCCGCTTCTTCATGACGATCTCCGAAGCGGTTGGGCTGGTGCTGCGCGCGGCCTACGCAGACCGAGGCCGGCTGTGTGTGCTCGACATGGGCGAGCAGATTCGAATTCTCGATTTGGCACGCCACATGATTACGATTTCGGGGCAGGTACCGGACGTGGACATACGGATCGAGATTTCAGGCTTGCGTCCTGGAGAAAAATTGTACGAGGAACTCATCTGCGATGGCGAGCGCGAGGTGGCGCGGTTTGATCGCAAGATTCGTGTCGTCGAGGGACCGCCTGTTCCGGCGAACCTGACCAAAGGCCTCGAAACGCTACGCCAAGCCGTGGAGGCTCAGGACGACGACGCGATGTGTGTGATCTTGCGTCGGCTGGTTCCCGGCTATGGTGGCGCTGGCTCGCGAATGGAGTCGTCGGCGCCCGCAAGCTGGGCCGACCTGGAGTCCGTGCTCGACGATGACGCCACGGTCATGTAGCGTCTTATAGCTGGGGCCTTACTGGCGCTGGCGTTGGGACAGGTTTCTCGTCGATGAAAATTCTCTGGGTTGCGACCAAGGCGCCCTGGCCGCCGATAGATGGCGGCCGATTGTTGTTGTGGAACACGTTGGGTGCTTTGCGTGACGCGGGGCACCGCATCACCTTGGTGGCACCGGTGGATCCGCGAGAGTTCGATCTGGATGCGGTGCGATCGGCTTTGGAGCCGCGTTGTGCGGCAGTGCTGGTCGCATTGAGTCCGCGGCCGATGTGGCGTGATGTGGCGCGGTCCTTCCTGCGTGGCATGCCGTTGACGGTGGCGCGTCACGCCCGGCCCGAGGTGGCGCGTCGGGTTGCCGAAGTGCTTCGGGAGGGTGCCTACGACTTCATGCAAGTCGAGCAGCTTCAAGCTCTCGCTCAGGTGCCACCCGATTCGGGAGTGCCGTTCTTTTTGCGTGCGCAGAACGTCGAGAGTGACCTGTGGCGTGCCACCGCTGGTTCACCCTCACTACGTCTGAGGTGGCTGAGAGGTCCGATTCTAAGGCTGGACGCAGGCCGCCTGGCTCGCTGGGAGGCCAAGGCATTGGCCGATGTGGCAGGTACCATTGCCCTGACTCAACCTGACGCAGAACGGTTGGCGGAATTTTGTCCGGCAGCCCCGATTCGGGTGGCACCTGCTCCCGTGGATGGGGAACTGCCACTCGCCACTCGGGACCTAGAGGGTGCACCGTCGGTCATTCTCATGGGAAGCGCCGGCTGGCTACCCAACCGAGATGGCGCTATGTGGTTCTTGGATCGGGTTTGGCCGCGGCTTCATGGGTCTGAGCCGACTGCTCGTTTGCACGTGTTCGGCCTCGAGGCGAAACCACCGCACAACAAAGACACAAGTGTCGTCTTCCACGGAACCCTGGCCGAGAGTCGAGAGGCCTTTGCACGGGGGGCGATCCTGGTGGTTCCCTTGTCGGTGGCCTCAGGAGTGCGGATGAAGATCATCGAGGCCTGGGCACGCGGGATCCCGGTGGTGGCGACGCCGGCCGCGGCTGGCGGCTTGGAAGCCGAATGGGGACGTGAACTCGTGGTCGCCGCGACGCCTGAAGAGATGGCCGAGTCTGTGATCGCGTTGGCCCGTGACCCGCATCGGGCCGCTTCGATGGTTGCCTCGGGACGCGAGCGGCTCGCTCGCTCTTACTCGCCGTCAGCGGCGGTCGCTGCGCTCGAGGCAGCATGGTCGTCGTTTGGGTTGGGAGGCACCTCTCCCAACGCCGATGAGGTCATGAAATCGGCATAGTGCTCGGTAATCTCTTCGGGAGGTCCATCAGAGTGAAGGTGGCCGCCTTCGAGCCACAGGCAGCGGGTGCTGTAGCGCATGAGAAGCTCAGGCGAGTGGGAGATCAGGAGGATGGTGACCCCCGCGTCACGAAAGTTGGTGATTCGCTCGTGACATCGGTTCAAGAACCGAGCATCGCCAACCGCCAGAACCTCGTCGAGAATGAGTACGTCTGGTGTCCAAGCCGTGGCAATCGCAAAGCCGAGTCGCGCGAGCATACCCGTCGAGTAGTTTCGCGTCGGTGAATCGATGAAGCGCTCGAGACCGCTGAACGTTACGATGGTCTCGGTTCGGTCGATGATTTCTCGCTTCCGTCGTCCTAGCAGAAGCGCGTTGAGCATGATGTTTTCACGACCCGTAAGCTCCGGGTCAAAGCCTGTGCCGAGCTCGAGGATTGGCGAAATCCAACCGCGTACATGGCAGCGGCCACGCGACGGCTTTAGAACACCCGCGATTACCTTTGCGAGGGTGCTCTTGCCCGCCCCATTGGGGCCCATGATGCCCACAATTTCCCCGCGTTCGACGGTCAGGTCGATTCCGTCGAGCGCCCAGAGGTCTTCATAAGAGAGGCCTCCAGTTACGAAATTGGCGAAGTAGGCCTTGATGGACGAGACTTGTTGCTTGGCCAAGCGGTAGCAGAGCGACGCATCGCGTAGCTCGATGACCGGCTTGCCAGGACTGCTGCCGAGGCGGGAGCGAATGGGTTCGAGCATCAGATATGGAAGGGGATACGGTCGCTGCTCTTGCGAAATACATAGATGCCAGCGGCGAGAGCAACCACGGTGATGGCGGTGGCGACTGTCAGGTGCGTGAGCGGCGGGATCTTGTTGAAAAAGATGGGATCGCGAAAGACCTCCAAGATCGATCGTACTGGATTGAATCGAACGATGTCGTAGCCCTTGGTCCCTTCGAGCACGCTGATGTCGTAGATGATCGGCGTCAAATAGAACAACAGCGTAAGGCATACTGTGACCAGCTCAATTACGTCGTTGAAAAAAACAGCGAGCGGGGACAAGAGCAAGCCGGTACCAAGGGTAAACAGGGCCGCCAGCAGGATCGCGACTGGGAGAAAAAGGAGCTCCGGACCAATCGGGTGGCCAGTCCAGAGGATCAAGCCGAACATGGGCACGAGCGCAAACAGAAGATTGACGATGCCGGAGATCACGGTGGTGATGGGGAAAACGACGAACGGAACAGGGAGCTTCTTCAGGATCGGTGCGTTGGCCCTGAGGCTGTTCATGGACGTGACGATGCTCTGCGAGAAGAAATTCCAGAACAAGATGCCTGCGAGAGCAAAGATGGCGTAGCTCCGGTGCTCGAATCGCGCTACATTGAAGCGCATGAGGCTGTTGAACACCAGATACAACACGAGCATCATCAGCAGGGGCTGAAGCATGGTCCAGAGAAACCCGATCACGGATCGCCGGTAACGGACCCGTAGGTCACGGATCACCAGAGTGGCAATGAGATCTCGGTAGCGGAAGATTTCGCGCATGGGGTTCGAGACTGGGAATTGGGAACAGAGTGATTCGAAGCGCTGATTTGTACACGGATCGCCTCTCCGAGGCAAGCAAGAACCAGGTGCCACCCCATTCGGTGACCCTGGGAGAGTCACTGCCGATGTCCGTCTGTGATGATGCGTTTGTGATGAAAGGGCAGCACCACGGGCGTTGACCGAAACACGGCTAGAATAGTCGAGAGACGATCTGGTCTGTAGATCACCAAGTCGGAGCCACGTTTAATGAAATTTACCTGTGACCTTGACGGCATGAGGTCTTACTTGTGCGGGCTTCAAGATGATATTTGCCAGACCTTGGCTTCGCTCGATGACGGGGCCTCATTCGTCGAGAAGGAGATCCCGGGTGAACGCGGTGGACTCGCGCGACCTAGGGTCCTGAGCGACGGCGCGTTGTTCGAGCGCGCGGCGGTGAACCTCTCTTTCACGAAAGGGGCGGCACTTCCTGCTGCTGCGACGCGGCGGCGTCCGGATCTGGCGGGTCAGGCTTATACGGCGGCTTCGATCTCGATGATCGTTCATCCCGCGAGCCCTTACGTGCCCACGATGCATGCCAATCTTCGGCTCTTTCGGGCCGGGAGTGGGTCTTTGACCGTCGACGACGGGAGTTGGTGGTTTGGTGGAGGTTTTGACCTGACACCGTACTACCCATTTGAAGATGATGCGGTCTCGTGGCATCGCGTGGCTCGCGATGCCTGTCGCGTTTTGGGAGAGGGTTACTACGCTAAGCTGAAACGCCAATGCGATGACTACTTCTATCTGCCGCATCGGGATGAGACGCGTGGTATCGGTGGCCTCTTTTTTGATGATCTGGCTCAGCCCGGGTTTGCGCGATGCTTCGAGTTTGCTCGCGGGGTGGGGGACCGTTTGATGTTGGCGTATGTACCCATTGTCGAGCGCCGCCGCGATTTGGCGTTCGGCGACCGTGAGCGCCAGTGGCAACGCTATCGGCGTGGACGCTACGTCGAATTCAACCTCTTGCATGACCGCGGAACGCTCTTTGGACTTCAGAGCGGAGGTCGAGTGGAATCGATCCTGTCGTCGATGCCGCCCGATGTGCATTGGCGTTACGATTACCGTCCGGAGGTAGGGTCTCCAGAAGACCTGTTATCGGAGTTCCTTCGCCCTCGTGAGTGGCTTGCAGCCGAATCATAGGTGACGCCAACGGTTTGACGCCACCAACTAGGTCGCTAGAACCACCAACATCTTTATATCTGAGCCAGATGTTGAATGCAGAGCTTGCCTGGCAGAAAATCCCCCCTGGCCCCCCTTTGGAAAAGGGGGGGGGGAGATGGATTGCGGGGTCCGGCCCTCCCCCTTTTCCAAAGGGGGATTGAGGGGGATTTCCGTTCGGCCAACGTAGCGAGTACACCGCTCGTCGGTCTGAGGCGGAGCCTCGCTAGCTGGAGGTTGGAATCGGCGCCAGGGATCGTAGCGCCGCCAGATCTGCCTGAGGAAGCGGGATTCGAGCGCGGCTGGCTGACTTGACAAAACGGTTGATCGCCGGCACCACCTCGCTCGAGAAAAGGTAGCTGGCGACGGCTCGTCCAATGTCGGGGCCAAGTCGGCCTTCGAGCAGCCCCAGGTCGTAGCCATACTGAAAGACGGGTGGCAAAAGGCTGTCAATTTGTGGTGGATCGATCGGATCGTAGAACGACGCGAAGCGAAGTGCCCGTTGATGCCAGCCTTGGAGGTCACGTGCGATGTTACGGGTGCGCAAGCGGCTTTCCTCCGGGGCCGATAGGTGATCCAATCGCGCCCAAGACGCCTCTCGAATGCGCAGGAACTTCGCCAACGCGGGCCGTTTTCCGAAGAGGATGGCACCCATTCGGCCGCAGCGGATTTGGCGGCGGAAGAAGCTGGGAACGTCGTAGTGGTGATGATGGTAGGCCGCCGGTGCTGAGTGGTAGACGATCTTGGCCCCGTGGCGAGCCAAACGATCGGCGAATTCGGCATCTTCGAACGCGGCGGCGGGGAAGTCGGTGGAGAAGTAAGTGGGTTCTTGGTCGAGAAGGTCCCGGCGAATGGAGACGTTCGATGTGTAGAAGTGTCGAAAGTCGTAGACACCGCCATCTTCGAGGTAGTGGTAGCTGAACTGTTGGGCTCCTGGGCCATCGATATGACGCATGGTGGCGGTTACCGGCTGGCCGGGTGGCCACCGCGTGAAACCCAGAATGATCACGTGGGGATCATCATGGTGTTGGTGGGCAGCCCAGTGCTCGACCAGAAGGGTTGGGGAAGGCTCGATGTCATCGCCCACGAACAGAACGATCGCACCGCGGGCCATGGCCAGGGCCCGATTTCGTGCTGCGGCCGGACCCGCGTTCGGTTGGCTGGCAAAACGCCAGCCGTGGCGCTTGGGGCGATGGCCCGCCAGCAGCGTGAGGGTGCCATCCGGTTCGTCGTCCGAGCCGTCGTCAACCACCACGACTTCAAACGGTAGGTCCCCGGATTGACGTTCCCAAGCGTCGAGAACCTTCTCGAGCACCGCTCGCCGACGGAAAGTCGGCATGATCACGCTGAACAACGGACCTTGATCAGTCATTGCCCTGAGCAACCGGCGGTGCCCCGCCAAGGACCGCTCGCCAAAGCGCATGAGGAGCTGTGGGTTGGCACCGTGCCGCGGCCGCGGGACCTGCGGAGGCGTACGCGGCACGCACGGCCGGGTCGATCATGACGGTGAGAGCGGCCGCGAGACCCTCGACATCCCCGGACTCGACCAAGAGTCCGCAGGGACCGTCGTCGAGTAGTTGATCGACGCTGCCGGTGTTGGTGGCGACGATGGGGCGTTTGGCCGCCGCGGTCTGGCGCAAGGTGACGACTACCGGGCGTGTCTCAGCGGTGCTGCAGACGACATCGCAGGCGGCGAGGAAGGTCTCTACGGGTAGGCCAGCTGGCGCCCGAAATAGGCGTGACGGAGGTAGGAGGCCGATCAGGTCCGCGACTTGCTCGTTCTGCGGACCGTGGCCAGCGAGAAGGAAAACGATACGGCCATCATGGCGCAACCGGTTGGCGACCATGATGAAATCCTCGGGGCGCTCCGATGAGACCAAATCAGCGCGATACCCGACGACCATGGCTCGGCTCGAGATGCCGAGCGAGGCTCGAAGCGTGGCGCCGGCGCCCGGTTTACTCTCTTCGGCCTTTGTAGCGACGATGGCCGGTTCGACCGGTTTGAGGTTTTGGATCCCGCTTGTCTTTGCCTCGAGATCGTCCCAAGCCAAATAGGCGATACGCGGCGGATCGATCACCGTGAGCCAGTCCGTAGCGTGCTCGTCAACCCACCGATCCTTGCCCAGAACGACGACAGTCTGCGCCTGCCACCGGCGCGCACACCAATGCACCGTGGCACCGTACATGTCCGATGGCAGCACAGCCGACACCTGGTAGGCGTGCTCGGCGCGAGCGGCGAGCATCTGCCATCGAGCCTCAGCCAGCGCGCCTCCGGCAACGACTTTTACCAGAATGATCCGGATGTCGTCTGCCGCCGCTTCGAGGAGGTCCGCCACCTGGCGCTCACACCCACCGACCAGTGGGACAGCGAGTACCACAAGCACCGTTGTTCGAGGGTTGGCAGTTTCCGATGTGGTGGTGGAGGTAGGCAACTGCTGGACGCTGTGAATGTAGTTGCGCGGGACGGCACGTGCGGGAATCCACCAACGACCGACCCGCCGAAGAATGGGCCCTGCGGCGTCACGGAACGGGTTGCCCTCGGCGACCGTGTGGGCGGCGTAGGGGGTGCCACCCGAATCGCGACCGATCACGCCAGTCTCGTTCTTGCTCGCGTGACCCCGCAGCGCAACAAGGTCGATCCCCGTAGCTGGATGCCAGAAACGGGTTTGGACAATCATCGTGCTTCGGTGGGCGTGGGTGAGGGAACGGACACGGTCGTCAAGCCGCAGGAAACAAGGGCGGTCGTAGGCTAGGCCGAGTTTGGCAAGCTCGACAGCTGATGAGTTGAGGCTCGAGAGTTGATCGATCGTGACGGTCCAAAGGTAGTCGGATTGGATCGTTGCTGGCGTGGGCTCGCTGGCTGGTTGAAGTTTACCCCCGGGAGAGACGGTATGAAGTGTCTCCCCAGACCGCGACCACAGGAACCACGCGACCTCGGCATCGGTCTGGTGGCTACGCACACGGCAGAGGGTTTCTCGGAGAGCACTTCGGTCGCGAACCGGGGTGCCACCCTCTTCGGACTGACCGATGCTGACCGTCTCATCGACGTCCACCACCACTGCCAGACTGGGCAACGATCCGGCAGAGTCGCCGACTTGGACACGAACTTGGTCGGTCCATGGGGGACGAGGGTTGGCAACGTCCCATGCACGTCGAGCGACGCCCAAGGTGGCGCGGACCCCAGCGCGGGCGATCCGGGAGACCGGGCGCAGCCATGGTCGGCTGCGGGGCAACGGTGGCGGTCCCGTTGGGCGTGGGCTGCCACCATCGGCGTGAGGGTCCGAAGGTTGTTTCAGGCGCTCGACGACGGTAATCAACTCGTCGATCTGGGCTTGGAGATCGCCTTGGGAGGTGGCGACGTCGTCGATGGTTCGCCCGAGGTGTTCGAGTCGACGCTGCCAAGCCGTGGTGTTCTGGGGGTCATTGCTCATGGCGGAACGACTGCCAAACGACGCTCAACCGGTCGTGTGCTGGCGCAAGTTCATGATCGGTGGTCGGGTTGGGTGGGTGGGGGCGAAGGTGTCAACCAAATGAGCGTTGATGCGGTAAGGTTACCAGCTCCGTGATTCGTATTCGTAGCAACCTACCCGACCTCGAGCGCGTGCCACTGGGTCGAACGCTGTCTTTCCACATCGAGAATGACGAACCAGTCATTGGGACGCGCCTTTTCTTGAGGCAAGCGGGGATCTTTTACCTCGAACCTCTTCGCGGATGGTCTCGCCAACCTACAGACGATATCGAGGTTCGGGTCGAAGCGCCGGGTCGGTACGTCTTCGCAGTTCAATGGCATGCAGGCAACGGCGAGGGCGGGTGGTGTGAGCAGCCGTTCCAAGCGGTCAGCACCGGTCGGCCCAAGAACGATGCGCCAATGCGTGTTCGTCTCGAAGGTGATGTCCGGCTGTGGGCGCCCACCAGATGGGACGCCTTGCATCTTCGCAGTGCCGAGGACGCCCTCTGGTCTGCGATGCCGGATCTCGTACAGCCGGGCACGGCAGTCTACGATATTGGTGCGAACATTGGCGCGTACACCTTGCGCATGGCGGGGTTGGTTGGTTCGGCAGGGCGGGTCTACGCCATCGAAGCCAACCCCCTGTGTGTGCATTACCTACGGCTCAATCTGGCCAATAGCGGACGGACCAACGTCGATATCTTGCCCATGGCCATGCTCGATCATGATGGCGAGACCCGGTTTGCGGTTGACTACGGCAATACCAATCTCGGCACAACGAAACGACCGACCAAGCCAACCGGCTCCCGCGGTCATGTGATCAGTGTCGGTTGTTTGCGTTTCGATCAGCTGCGCAGCCAATTCGCGCTGCGCCGTCCCCGATTGGTCAAGATCGATGTCGAAGGGGTTGAAGCGCGGGTGGTGGCGGGCATGGCTGAGTCGCTGGCGTTGTGGCGGCCGACGTTGGTGCTCGAGCTCCATGGTGTGGTGGCCGCGCGTGAGACGTTGGCCCATCTCGATCTCCTCGGTTATCGCTATTTCGGACCCGGCGGCGTCCCAGATTTTTCCGATAGCGAAGCGGTGACGAGCCATCATGGCGACACCGTGTTTCAGTTGGTCGCGACCGTTCCGGACTCACTTGCAACGGCTTCGGTCGTCGGCTAGTGTGCGGCGATTCGCGAACGGCGGTGCCACCCGCTTCTGCCGACACTCAACGCTATGATGCCAGCCGTCGTATTTCGCCACCGTACCCGTTTTCGGACCGCACGACTCGCGCTCACAGCGATCGGCCTCTGCTTGGGCTTGGCGGCGGGCGGCTGCAACCGGGGACCGGAAGGAGACAGTAGCCGGCTGGTTCAGCGTCTGATCGAGGTAGAACCCAGTGTTCGTTTCGATCCTCAATCAGCGTTCGCGACCGAAGAAGATGCACTCTGGTCGTTTACCGATCCAGAAGAAGTCGCGAAATGGACAACCGAAGGCGTCGAGTCGATCGACGTCAACGAGCGGCGAGGTGTATTGATTCCCGAAGGTGATCCCACGAGACGTCCGGTGATGAGGCTGGTTCGTGATGTGGCTTTCTCGGCCGAATCGGTGCATGTCTTGGAAATCGTCCGGACGGGGCGATGGCATCAGGTGAGTATCTACTGGGCCGGTCCCGGGGAGGGATTTTCCGAGGCGCGCCGCATTGGCGCCCGGCGAGATCGTAACCGCAAGAACACGTTCGTCTTTCCGGTCGGTGAAGTGCCGCTGTGGCAGGGTGATATCGCGCGCCTCCGAGTCGATGCGATTCCGCGTCGAGATCAGCCCATGCGCCTGGTTTCGGTGGCCGCGATTCGACGCCAGGCCGCTGCCGCGTCGCTGGCGGACGTGTTGTCCCAGCCCTTCAAGGTTGAGCTGGGGGCGGACCTGCGCAACGCCTTGTTGAGTGCGCCCGGGATCCCGATCTCGCGGGAGATCATGGTCGGCGACCGGCAACGCCTGCGCTTGGCCTTTGGTGTGCCAGCGGGGACTCGGGTACCGGTGACGTTTCGAATTCGCCTTACTGCGGCATCAGAAGAGAAGACGCTCTTCGAGCGAACCGTACATCCACACCGCCGTCGGGATCTTGGACGCTGGCATGCCCAAGAGGTTGACCTTGGCGAGTGGGCGGGGCGGTCGGTGATGGTGCATTTCGAGACCCTGGCTGATGAAACGCTTGATGTCGGCCGGGGCTTGCCGGCGTGGGCGAATCCCGAGATCGTCGGTCCGAAAGCTGGGCCAAGTCCCGCGAACGGCACCAATCGAGACCAACGGCCGAATGTGGTCTTCATCTCCCTCGATACTCTACGGGCCGACCGTGTCTCATCGTATGGTTACGACAAAGAGACCACACCCCAGATCGATGCCTGGGCGCGCTCGGCCGGGGTACGGTTTGCCAACGCTGTCGCCCAGGCTCCTTGGACCTTGCCGTCTCATATGTCGATGCTGACCGGGCTGGACCCGCAGCGCCATGGCGTTAACCACAGTGCGCCCGCGCCGGCAACGATTGACCTTCTGCCCGAAATGCTGCGTCGTCAAGGCTATGCCACCGCCGCGTTCACCGGCGGTGGATATTTGCATCCGCACTTTGGCTTTCCACAAGGGTTTGACGTCTTCCGGTACTGGCCGGATCGCATTGGCAAGCATGAGCTGCGGGACGGCATGGCGCGGACGATCGACTGGCTCAAAACGATTGGCGACCGGCGGTTCTTCTTGTTCTTTCACACCTATGAAACGCACTTTCCACATCGGCGCCGGATGCCGTTCATGGCACAGCTCGATGGTCTCGACGCGTTCCGTTTGGTGGACCGGCGATTCGAGATGCGTGATCGTGGATTCGAGGGGTTGCAGTGGGGTGGCAACTACATGGTCGTCGAACGCGCTGAGGACCCGATACCGGTGGAGGGGCTGGCGCCCGACGAATGGGCTCTGATGAGCGACATGTACGACAGCGCGGTCGCCTACGCCGACGCCCAGATCGGACGGCTTTTGGCGACCCTACGGCGACTGGGTCACGGCCGCGATACCCTGGTGGTGATCACGTCGGACCACGGGGAAGCGCTCGGTGAAGACGGCTTGGTGGGCCACAACTACCTCGCCGAGCACAACTTGCTGGTGCCGCTCTTTATAGGCTTTCCAGATGGCAGGGGCCGGGGAAGAGCCATTCAGGAGCAAGTGCGGTCCATCGACATCGTGCCGACGGTGTTGGATTACCTCGGTATTCCTCCCTCGAGCCGGTTGGACGGCGTGTCGCTCTTGCCGCTGATCGAAGGCGATGCCAGTGAGCACCCCGACGAGGCGTGGAGCTACGCATCATCGGCGAACGGGGGGCTTTCAGTACGGATCAAGAATCGACTCAAGTACCGGTACAACAACGGCGCTTGGGCCGACCTCAACGGTGTCGAATCACTGTACGACCTACGCCGCGACCCGCACGAGAAGACGGATCTTGCGGTGGGCCACCCTCAGACCGAAGCGCTTCGACGACAGACGCGCCTCCGCCTGAATCCCATGCACTCGGGTCTCCAATTGGAAGTCCGCAACCATACCAAGGGCGTGGTGCGAGGCCGGCTCTATGGTGACGGGCTACAACATGCACGCGTCAAGTTCGGCATTCCAGCCTGTCGGTGTTTGTTTTGGAAACCGTGGCCTGTGATTCGAGTACCCTCCAAGCGTGGTGTGTCCATTCAGTTCGAAGGGCCGATGGCGCCGACGTTGCGAATCGCGGGGGCGTTGCAGATGCCCAGCGGACGTGAGGTTCCGTTCGATCATCAGTTCGACATGGCCAACATGGGCCGGTACCAGACCTTTGGTTTTGATGGCCGGAAGTGGAAACCGATGAAGGAGTTCGGTCGTGCTCAGATCCGTTTCTCGCTCGTGCGGTCCACCACGATCACCGTGCCGCCGCCTGCGTCACCCGACCGCAATCGGGAGCTGGAAGAGCAACTGAAGGCGCTCGGTTACGTCAACTGATGGACCGGCGCGTTTCGCTGATCGACGTGCGCCCTTGATCAACCTGCGAAGAAGCCCCGCAGGAAGGCCCAGCGGCAGGCTAGATCCCAGCGATCTCGGGCGTCCGCGCTGCCGCGCAGGCGCCGGACACCGGTGCGTAAGACATGCCACAGGCCCACGAGGGTAGGCTGACAGACAATCCGACCGAGCAGCGCCGGGTGGCGGTGGATCGCATAGCGCGCGGCTGCACCTGCCCGACGCTGACGATCGAGGAACGGTGCGAGATCGTCGTAGCGGTGTTGATGCCAGCAGCGGGCCTCGGTACTGAAGACAACGTTTCGTCCGTGGCGACGCCACCGGTAGGCCAGCTCCGTGTCCTCGAAGCAGGCGTGCGGAAACCCTTCATCGAAGGGTTCGTCTAAGAACCACGACCGCGGTGCAGAGAAGTTGGAGCCGAGTACCCCGGTGTAGTCGATCGCGTCGCCGTCACCCAGTCCATCAAAGTAGAATTGCGGTCCGCTGGGGGCCAGGAAGCGCATGACCGGGGTCACTTCCAACGCGGGGTCCCAGTCGATCCGGCCCTGAACGCCGAGTCGGTTGTTGTCGCCCATGCGAGCATGGACGGCCAGCGTTCCGGGGCCTGGCCAGGTGTCGTCGCCAAGGAGCAAGATCCGGGGCGCCCGCGCGATGGCAATGCCACGGTTGCGTGCGGTCGCGGGGCCGCTGCCCTTCTGGTGCGCGACCCGCATGGAGTAGACACGGGGCTTCAGCTCAGCCAGCATTTGGGCTGTGCCATCGCTCGAACCGTCGTCGATCACCACGACTTCGAACGTGGGCGGATCGATCTGGGCCGACAATGCGGCGAGGGTGTGGCGCAAGACCGGGCAGCGATCACGGGTTGGGATCACCACCGAGAGTGCTGGTTGTTTGTCGGGGGTGGTGGACACGGGTGAAGTATAGGCCACCTTGTGGGATTTCTCGGGGCTCTAGGGCTCGTCGATTCACGGCCAGATGCGGCTTGTGGGCAGCGAGATGGGCACGTCCTCGGACACCGAGCTGTTGCCGGTCGCGGCGAACGAATATTCGTTACCCCATGGTAGATTCGCGTGAATGTCGAGCGCACGGAAGCGGGGTAGCACGCGGCGACGTGGCGATTGTTCGCGGCGTGGATACGAGACAATCGCCCGCAAGATCGCGATGTCGAGCGCCGAAACGCTGTGTCGAGAACGATGACATCGAAGGGCGGTTTCCTGGTCTTTTCTCTGTCGCTGTGGTTGGGGAGCTGCGGCGCACAGCCCTCTGCTGAGGGCGACTTGGTGATCGGACCCACGGGACGTGGGCGGTTTATCGTTGATGACCCGCAGGTTGTGTTGGCGAACGATTATCTTGTGCAAGAACGTCAGGTATTTGAGTGGGATCTGGGTCGCCTCAGCGAGGCAGATCGCTGGCGCGCGGGTCCGACGGTGGCCTCACGACATGACTCCGGTGAGGGGCTGACACTCGCCGTGACCAAAGGCATGCCAGCAGTACGCCGTCCGGCGGCGATCGATGCGCAGGCGATGGCGGTGATCGAGGTTGAAGCGGTCGGCGGTGGACCGTTTTTGGAGCTGAGCTGGGCAGGGCCAGGTCAGCGTTTGGATCCGATGCGGACCCTGAGGGTTTCACGGGCGGGGAACGGTCGACAATCGAAGGCGACCTATCGCTTCCTGGTCGGTTTGCATCGTCAATGGGGTGGCGACGTCCGGGTACTACGATTGCGCGGTGGTGGCCCCGATCGAGATCTGGTGCTTCAACGCGTGGTGGGTTACGACCGGACCTTGCGTTCGGGTGCCGCGAAAGAAGCCGCATCGAAGGCTTGGAAGGTCGAGCTGGAACATGATGTGCGCAATGCGTACATGACCCAGCCTGGCGACACGGTGGCACGGACCCTGCGGGTGCCTGCCGACGCGACGCTGCGCTTCGCCCTCGGCACAGAGCCATCCGTTCGTGAGGCTGTGGTGTTTCGCGTCCGCGTGGTACCGGTCGTGGCTGGATCGAACGAAGACGCCTCTGGCGATGGCGGGGCGTCCGATGCAACCATCGTTTTCGAGCGACGACTGTCGCCCGGTGCAGGTGGCGGGACACCGGCTTGGCATGAAGTTGAAGTAGCCCTGGTGCGATGGGCCGGCCAGCGGGTTCGCTTGGCGCTCGAAACCACGGCCGACGCCACGTTCGACCCTGATCATGGCTTCGCCCTGTGGGCCAATCCCGAGGTGGTGGTCCCCTCCCGAGCTCGGCCGCCCTCGGTGCTCTTTGTGTCCATGGACACGCTGCGCGCGGACCGACTTTCCAGCTACGGCTACCCGAAGTCGACGACACCTCGGCTGGATGCCTGGGCAGCCCGCCGGGCAGTGAGGTTTCGCAATGTCGTGGCAGCGGCACCGTGGACCTTGCCGTCCCACGTGTCGATGTTCACCGGCCTTGATGCGACCCGGCACGGCATCAACCACGATGTCGGACGGCTCGACAGCCAGGATCTCGATTCGCCCCACACCGCACTCGACTTGCTCGCCGAACGCTTGCGTCGTGACGGATTCGCGACCGGTGCCTTCACCGGCGGCGCTTACTTACATCCTCAGTTTGGATTTGCCCAAGGATTCGACACCTACGCCTACTGGCCCGACCGCAGTCGCGACAAGGGCGAGCTGACAACCGGCGTGTCACGGGCCTTGGCTTGGTTCGAGCGACACCGCGACGAGCCGTCCTTCTTTTTTCTGCACTCCTACGAAGTCCATGATCCGTATCGGCCCCACCAGCCTCATTTGAGGGAGCTCCATCCAAACCTCGAATTGCCACCCGACGACCTTCGGGCCGCTTTGCAGTCGCCGTCCGTGGACCCGTCGACCGGCTTTCGTCAGATGAACGATTTCGTCGTCCGCGGACCGGGGACTGCGGTGCGACCCGCTACCGCCGAAGATCTCACGCTGATCGGTGCGCTGTATGACAGTGGCGTGGCGGCGATGGATGCGCAACTCGGCGACCTCTTCGACCAGCTCGAGCAACAGGGTTTGGATACGAAACTGCTTACCGTGGTCACTTCCGATCACGGCGAGGGGCTCGGCGAGCACGGCCGATTTGGCCATATCGACCTCTACGACGCGCAGCTAAAGGTGCCGTTGATGATCGCGCGACCTCGCAATGGAGAAGGGGAAGTGGCGAGTGCGGGCACGGTGATCGAAGATCAGGTTCGATCGATCGATCTCGTGCCGACGGTGCTTCAGCTGGTCGACCGTGCGCCAGCCAAAAGAATCGATGGGGTCTCGCTGGAACCGCTCATGGCCGGTCAACGGGATCACGTTCCTCGGCACGCCTGGAGCTACGCGGCGTCTTCGAACCGCGGCCTGTCGCTGCGCTACGGCAATCGGCTCAAGCTGATCATGCCCAACAACGTCTGGGCGCCGCGCGGAGTGCCTGAGCTCTATGACCTAAGCAAGGACCCAGACGAGGCTGATGATCGATTCGCGGCCACCGCTCCGGATCGTGCCGGAACGCTGATGGCCGAGGCTCTGGCACACCTGCGGCGCGCCCGTGGTCTCGAGCTGCGGATCAGCAACCGTAGCGAGGGCACCCTGAGTGGCGCCCTGAGTGGCGCTATGGTACGACCGGTCGGTTCCAAGGCATCGGATCTCGATTGTGACTGTTTGCGGTGGGAGGAGATGGGCAAGGCCTCTTTCGAGGTGCCGCCAGGGGAAGCCTTCTCGGTTCGGTTCGAGAAGATCTTTGGCCGACGACTCACGGTGCGCGGCTCCCTCGCAGCCGAATCGCACGCTGACTTCAATCACACCTTTGATGTGCGCGGTCTCGACGATATGGCGTACCTGCGCTTCAAAGATGGTCGATGGTCGTCGGGACGTTCGGCCCCTGAAGATATTGGCGGGACCGGTTTCACGGTCCGCTGGCGGGGCGGTCCTGGCGCGACCGATGGCCCATCAGCCATCGACAACGAGGTGCGTGAGCAGCTCGAGGCGCTCGGTTACGTTCACTGACTGTCCATGAACGTCGGTATGCCTTTTGCAGGAAAGGGAGCGTAGGGGTGGTTGAGGTACGGATCGAGGCACGTTCGAAGAGCCAGCAGGGCGCTGGCGCGCGTGAAACGTCATTCAGAGTGACGTTTCGTGTCAAGAAGTGAAAGCTGTGCGATATGAGTTAGAATCATTTGTATTCAGGTATAAATAGGTGATCGGTGGGGATCGAGGGCGATCCAGGCTGATGGCACTGGGCCTCACGATCAAGGCGAAAGGGGATTCGAGCATGCGGTGGACGGGAAGAATGGGTTTGATAGTGGCATGGCTCATGGCGGCAGGAACGGTGTGGGGCGAGGTGATCATCCAAGTGCCAGGTGGCTCGCCGACCTTGAGCCAGGCGATTGCCGCGGTACCCAATGGCGGCACGATTGAGTTCGCTGCTGGTACCTATGCTGCGCCCGCCGGTGGTTGGGTGTTTGCCAATCTCGGCAAGGGGTTCACCATCCGAGGCGCGGCTGGAGCCAACGTGGTCCTTACGGGCAACAACGTCAATCCGATCTTTCGGCTTCAGAACACCGCCGTATCGCTCGGCGAGCCCGTTGTGTTCGAGAATCTCACCATTCGCAACGGTCGTTCGACGTTTGATGGTGTCGCCGGTGGCATTACCATCGCTCGTGGCGAGGTGACGCTCGTGGATGTCCTCTTCGAAGACAATGTCAGTGATGCACCGGTCACGGGGGGTGGCGGTCTCGCGATCTTCACCGATTCCGTCGCCACGCTGGTCGACTGCGTATGGGATGGCAACAGTGCCACCAACGAAGGGGGCGGTATGCGGGTTGGCGGCGGTTCGACGGCCTTCATTCATCGCGGCACGTTTTTCGGCAACCGAACCAACCTGCCGGGGCACCGGGCGTCGGCAACGGGCGGCGGGTTGCACGTAACCGACTCGACCGTGCGGGTAACCAACAGTCGTTTCGAGGCCAATGAGGCAGGATTTGCGGGTGGCGGTATCTTCGCCATCGGCGGCTGGATGACCCCGGTAGCGGTCCCGTCCACGGACGTGATTGTCGCCAACACGACGTTCATCGACAACATCGCTGACAACGATCCGGGGGTCACACCGCCGTCGCCGACCTCGGGCGGTGCGATCAACGTCGAGGACCAGTTGCTACTGCGCGTCTACAACAGTCGATTCGTGACCAATGATGCCGAGACGGGTGGTGCCATCAGTGGCTATCGATCCGTGGTCGAGGTGGCTGGCTCGGTATTCCAAGGCAATCGAGCCAATGGCTCGGGAACACCGATACGCGGTTTCGGTGGTGCCATTAGTGCCGTGTCCAACGACACGGGGGGCGACGGCACCAACAATCGACCAACATCGAACGTGACGGTGCGCGACAGTCTGATCCAGTGCCGGTTCGGTAGTGTCGGCACCGTAGGCCAGTCTGGTGGTGGTATCTACACCCAGGGAGATTCCAGACGGATCGATGGCAACGCGGCGGTGCCGGACATCGGTACCGTGGCGCAGAATCGGGCGATTCTGATCGTTGACAACGTTGCCTTTTACGACTGCGACGTGTTGCAGTCGGCGCCCATGGGAACCGGCCTCGGTGGCGGCGGTATCACCGTAAGCCTCTCCGATCTGACCATGACCGGTTCAACGGTCCTGCGGTCCTATGCCATGGGGGTAAACGGCACGGGCGGCGCGGCGCGGGTCGTGAATCGATCGCGCGCGACGTTTTCGGATAGTACTTTTGGGCTCAATTCGGCGGATCAGTTTGGCGGCGCGCTGATGGTTCAGGCGTCGGAGGTGGATGTCGACGATTGTCGGTTCTTTCGCAACGAAATCAGCCCCGGAGTCAACGAGCCTCAAAGCGCGTCATTCGGCGCGGCGATCTTTGCGGGGCCGGCGGGTGGCGCTCTCAACGAGCCGGTGACTGGCGCGGTCAGCAATTCGACCTTCAGCGACAACATTGGCATGCCGCTTTTCGACGATGACTCGGCAAGTGGCCCGATCAACGATGTTCGGTACAACGGCAATTCGTTTTGGAATCTGACATTTGGTAACAACATCTACCGCAATGCGATCGCTGGCATCCACACTGTCGCTTCGCTGAACACGCTTGTGGTGACCCGTAACGGTGGTGTGCCTTCGACCACCAAATCGCAGGTCAACAACAACGAGTTGGGCAGTGAACCCGTGATCGGCGATCTAGTGGGCGCGCCAACCGACATTCTGGGCGAGGTCGCGGTGGGTGATGCCGGCGCGAGCACGCCGGCCTACTTGGTTGCGGCCTGGGATGGCGGTAGTGCGACGTTGGACGGCGGTTCGATCAGCACCGGCGCTGTGCTCCAGACAACCGGGGTGGGGGTACATACTCTCGCTGTGGGTGGCCAGAACTTCCTGGCGACCATCAGCTCGGGGGCGCTTCCCTCCGCCACGCTGATGGTTACACCGAGCTCGATCAACGGAGGCCAGTCGACCAACGTTGCATGGAATTCGGGCGGAACGTTCTTGGACGCGGCGATCGATCAAGCGATCGCGGTGCCGGCCAGCGCCTCTGGCTCGCAGTCAACCCAACCGCCAGCAACCACCACCTACCGTCAGTGGGTGGTGACCGAGGAAGGCGGAGCAGTCGACGATGCGACGGTTTTGGTCGACGAGGTCATGCCGCTGTTCAGCGACGGCTTCGAGTCGGGGAACACGAGCGCGTGGGACGACATCGTACCGTGAGGTGTCGTACCGTGAGGTGTCGTACCGTGAGGTGAAGTCTTGCTACCGATCAGCCATCGCCGCTGAGCGCGGCGATGGCTTCCGCGCGGAAGGGGTGCCCAGGAGCGATCAACGCGTCGTAGGCCGTCGGTGGCCTGGCGCTGGAGCCGCGGATCGCGAGCAGCTGGGTTACGAGTGCGTCCGTCGCGAACGGGGGCAAGGACGCCTGGGCTCGGGTCTCGAGGTCGTGACGATCTTGGCCCCGATGGGCCGCGGCCTGGAGGAGGACATGGCGGTGGCGCGCGATGACCCACAGGATCTCGAAGCGCATGAGTCCCTCCGCCGCGCGGTCGTCCTTCCCCTCACGAATGGTATTGGTGCCGTGGATGCGGTAGCGAACCAATGGCTCCTCGATGATCGCCAGGCCACCGTGGCTGCATGCGCTGAGCAAGAAGTCCCAATCGTGGGCGTAGCGGAGAGGAGCGAAGGACACGGTGTCTGGGCCTTTCATCAGGCCACGGGCGAAAGCGATATTGGAGGAGGTGGCGACGTAGTTGGCTTCGAGAAGCGCGAGCACAGGGTCACCGGTGGCGGCCAAGCTTGGACCGGGACCCCGCAAGGGCCATGGTGGCATGGTGTGCCAGCCCTGCTTCACGCCGAGGGAGGTGCCTTGGCCATCGATCAGCTCCAGCCAGCTGGCGACTGCCGCGGGGGGCTCAGGCTGCCCAAGTAGGGCCAGGCACCGTGCGACCCGACCGGCCACAAAGACGTCATCAGAATTGAGGATGAACACGACATCTCCGCATGCTGCTTCAATGCCTCGCGCAAGTGCAGCGTGAGCGCCCCGGTTTTCTTGGGTTAGAACCCGCAATCGCGGCTCCAGAGCGCGCTGGGTGAGGCGTTCCCGGGTTGCATCGGTCGAGCCATCGTCCACGACCACGACTTCGAGCACGGGCTCGCTGAGCGCACTGTCGACCGCTTCGAGCACGTGCGACTCGTGGTTGTACGCGGGAATCACGACCGAGGCCGACATTTCCGCTGTTGAATCAGGGCTAGTCATCAGCACCGCCGCCAAGCCGGCAGATGGTCCGAGGGAGGAAGTTTGGCCGCCTCTTGAGCGAACCCGCCGCCCGACGATAAATCGTCGGGCTATGAGTGCGCCCGCCTCCGCGGGCTGACCGAACAAGTCGTTCCCAGCCGACGAAAGTCGGCGCACTCATAGCGCGGGCATTCATGCCCGCGCTGCGGTGGGACTGGAGAAATATCAGGCTAGTCATCGGGAAAGATCGCTTGGCGATAGCGGGCCGCGAAGCCCAACATGTGGAAGCGCGCGGCCACGGTGGCGTGACCGCGGGCGCCCTCGGCCGCGCGACGTTCGGGATTCCGCATGGTTTCGATTCCGGCCTCGAGGGCGTCGAGGTCGCCCGGTTGATCGATCGCGATGCCGCCGCCGTTTTCGAGCAGTAGGGGGATGTCGCCCACCGCGGTCGTGACGCAGGGGATGGCGCGCGCCAGGCCGTCGAGAAGGAAGACGGGCAGGCCTTCGAAGGCCGAGGTCATGAGGCAAATGTCGAGCGCCTCGTACAGCGCCTCCACGTCGTGCCGCAAACCCAAGCGGACCAAGTTGGGTGTCGGTTCGGCGGCCAAAGCTTCATCGACTGCGTCGTCGAGCGGACCACCACCGACCAAGAGAAAGGTGACGCCGCGACCGTTGAACCGGCGCGCGAGCGCAAGGATGTCGAGAGGCCGTTTTTGTGGGTGAAGGCGAATGAAGGTTCCGACCACCAGGTCATCGGTCGGAAGGTCGAGCGCTCGACGCCGGGCACGCTGATTTTGGGCGCGCTCGATTGCCTTGGGCAGCGGCACCACCCGCGCGGCGGGATGGATGACGGTGATCCGTGACGGATCGACACCGTGGCGGTGCTCCATGGCGGCGCCAATCCGCCGGTTGACGGCAAAGTGCATGTCCACGGCATGGCGAACACGGGGGCCGTAGTGGCTGATCCAGCCGTCCTCGTGGTTGTACACCTGGTTCGAGATACGCAAGAGTGGGAAGTCGCGCCGCCAAGCCCCGGCGGCGTCGTAGAACAGCACCGTACCGTTCCAGCCGACCAGCGAAACGACCTGGTAACGCCGCAGAAGGTGGCGGACGACGCCATCGTGCGCCTCTCGCGGCAACCAGTCCCCGAGCGGATAGACGTGAGGTGTTTGGTCGCGGAAGGCATCGAGCATATGCCCTCGGGTGTCGCCGTGGGGCTCGAGGGTGACGATCAAGCAGCGGTAGGCATCACCCCATTCGTCGAGCACGTCGAGGAGCTGACGCTCGGCGCCGCCCACCGCCAGGTAGGGAAGCAAGAAGAGGGCGGTTGGTGGACCGTCGATCGCGGGTAGCTCGAAAAGGCGTTGATGGACATCGTAAACCGTCGTCGTCGGGCGTCCCGGCGAGGTGCCCAGGTGGTAAGGGCCCGAGCGAGGAGAAGTGCTGGTGCTGGTCCTGTCGGGGTCTGGCCGATCGGAATCTGGCCGAGGGTCGGTGACGTGGGGTAGATCACGGCCAACGACTGTCAAGCGGGTTGGGTCCGAGGCCGCGGGTGGTCGAACGAGCATCAAGGAACTTGGACCCGTGCCGGCTGGCGGGTCGAAGACCGCACCACCGGGCGTTGCCCAGCCGCCACGAATCCAGGCCAGATCTTCCGCCGCGGCCGCCAACAGTAGTCCTTCGAGATGCGTGGCGGGAAGCGAATCAAGCCCGCCCGAGGCCAAGAAATAGTGCCCGCTTGTAGGTGCCCCGCTCGTAGGTGCCACTCCAATCGGTGCGACGCCGTCGATGATCGTCACCGACGTTTCGGTTTGCCCTTCGAGGAAGCGGGAGAGGCGCTCTTGCCCTTGGTCATCAGCATCCGGAATCGCGACAAGGGCGGGATGCTGTAGGTGCGGTCCCGGCGACGTGGCGACCTCGTGCCGAACCGTGGGCGTGGTGGACGCATGCTTCCCAGTTCGCCGAGCCAAGGCTGTTCGCAGGTCTAGCGTGCGATCCAGCAGCCGACGCGCCGGTTTGCGCCACAAGAGACTGTGGTCCCAAAGCCATCCCTGGATGTGCGCACCCCAGCTCATGGCAACACCGGGATGCGGTTCACAGTCGACCCTCGAAGAGATCGCGGTACCGTTCGGCGCAGGTGTCGACGGAGAAGAGCTTCGCGGCGACGATCGCGGCGTCCGCGGCAGCCGCCCGGCAGGCTGGATCGCGTAGCTGGTGGACCGCCGCCGCGAGGGCGTCGAGGTCGCCCGGCCGATCGACCACGAGACCTGCGCCCGTGTCGCGCAGGACGGCGCCCATGTCGCCGGTGTCGGTTCCCAGGAAGGGGCGACCCGCTTGCAAGCACTCCATCATGAAAACCGGCAGTCCCTCGAAATCGGACACCAAGCAACCGACGTCGGCCATGACCGCCAACGACGGAATGTCATCACGAAAGGGCAAACGACGAACGCGTGCACCCTCGGCGCGGGCGGCCTCGATGGCGCGGTCGACCTCGGCCTCCAGCTCACCACCACCGACGATCAGGAAAGCAACCTCGGTTGCATCGCGCACCCGCTGGGCCAGGCGCACCAGGTCGAGGGGACGTTTCTGCGCGTTCATGCGCGCGGCGGTCAAAAACAGCACGTCGTCGTCGTCGTAGCCAAGCTCGCGACGAAGGCCTTCGCGCAGGGCCGGGGCCGCTGCTGGCGACGGGTAGGCGTCGGACCGCCGACCGCAATGCCAAATCACCGGCACCCGTTCGCCTGGCCATTGGCGACGTTCGGTCAGTTCCCGTGCAATCGGATGATTGGACGCAACACAGGTGTCGACGGCGGCTTTCACCGCCTCGTTGTACCACTGGATGTAGCCCACGCGATGGTCATAGAGCTGATCGATGATCCGCAAGTTGGGATGCTTCTGGCGCAAGGCGGGGGCCAGCTCGTAGAACAACGTGGTGCCGTTGGCATTGAACAGGGTCTTGGCTTGGTGGTGCGTGATCAGCGACGAAATAATGCCCAGCATACCGGCCGGATGGACGAGATCGCCAAGGCAGTAGAGGTGATCGCTGACCTGTTCCAGGTCCCCCCGCCGGTCGCCGCGTTCGGATTGGTGGGGGGCTAGCGTTACCAGAACGAATGTGAAGT
This sequence comes from Candidatus Multivoradales bacterium, assembly GCA_965250305.1. Lineage (GTDB taxonomy): Bacteria > Acidobacteriota > Thermoanaerobaculia > Multivoradales > J023 > J023. The sequence goes on from CBDFNS010000024.1 coordinate 54,070, forward strand.
CGTGGCGGAGGACCGACAAGACTTCGAGGAACAACTGCTCGACGCCGCCGTAGGCGAAGAACGGAAAGAGCACGACGATCGATGGCTTGTCGGTGTCAGTGGACGGACGCGGCCACCGGCTGACATCGCCTACCGGGATTTCGAGTACGGGTGGCAGACGCGACGCCGAGTAGTAGGGGCCACGGCGTAGGGCATTCCAGGCGGTTGGGGTTCGTTCCGGGTCCGTGCCGATGCCCTCCGGCCCAATCACTTTGACCCGCTGGCGTCGGCCACGGCTCGTGGCTCGGGGTGCCACGTGATCGGCCGCCCGATCGAAACCGTACGCATCTGCGTGAAATACCGTATGCGCTCGGCCCTCGGCGGTCATCACATCAGCAGCGCGACCAACCGGTGTGCTCGAGGCAAGGCGCTCTTCCAAGACAAGGCGCTCTTCCAAGACCAGGCGCTCTTCCAAGACCAGGGCGTCGATGTCTTCCGTCGCGGCCACCAGCAGCGCGGATTCTGCCCAGGTCGGGGCGACCTCGGGGAGCCCGGCGACCGGCGCGAAAAACCAGGCTGGGGTTAACGTCGCTCGGTGGCTCTCTGTGGCGTCGTCGTGGCGATCACCGTGGCGATCAACGTGCCAGCGCACCGGGCCTTGGGCGTCGAAGGCGACCACCCACAGGGCTTCGAGGGTTTGGGCGTCGCACCACTGCTGCGCTGCTCGAGGGGTCACGGTGGTGTTCGCACCGAGTCGAACCTCGAGGGCGAACGCACCCTCGGTCGTGGGGCGGTGGGCCGACGCCGCGATATAGCGATAGCTACCCGCAGCGAGACCGATCCAGGATCGTGGCGCGTATCCGAGGTAGCGCACGAGTCGACGGACCGGCCAGAGCACCGGCCCGAGAATACGGCGAAGCTGGTGGAGGCGGCGATGCACGGATGACTAGATTCGATAGTAGCGCGCGATCCGACCGACGGCGTCCGCCTCTTTCATGAAGTCGGGGTTCTCGTAGATCTCGCATTCGCGGACGTGCGGCGAATCCTTACGCACGAAGACCGAAAAGCAATCGTGGATCTCGGTGCCACCCCAGTTGACCAGCTCCTGGTTGATGCACACCGCACCGGCTTGATCGCAGAATTTGCGCATCTTGGCTGCGGACATGGTCTCCGAGCGCCAGTGAAGGTTCTTGAACGGGATCTTGCCCGTCGCCTCATCGCGGAATGCGCCCAGATTGGAATGGTGCAAGAAGGCAAAGCCCGTACGGCGGAGCTTGGCCGCCAACTGGGTGACGTAGGCCTCGAGGACATCGTGATCGGCGTGGACGAGCGAATCGAAGCTGATGGCGAAATCCACCGAATCGTCGGCGATCATCTCGAGGGAGCGTCCGTCGTTGACGTGGTAGCCAAAATGCTTCTCGTCACGGAAACGCTCTTTGCAGGCTTCAATGCAGCGCTCCGTCAGGTCCACCAACTCGATGGATTTGCACTGGTATTTCAAAAACCGCGTGATACGGCCAAAACCGGGGGCGATTTCGAGGATGTGGTCACACGGCAGGTAGCGCATGATCCTGGGGTACACGGATCCCGCCCACAGGTAAGGGCTGCTGCCCCACGTGCTCGACCATTCGTCGCCTTGTTGGTCCCAGTCGTATTGGGTCCACTGGGATTGGTTTTCGGCGATCGTCGGCATAGGTTCTCCTGGTTCGATGGATTCGCGCGCGGCGGTCCTGGCGCGCGGCTGCGTAGTATATTGGCTTGCGCGTGGCCGTGGGGACTGCGCGGCCCTCGCCCGACCTTCTCACCAACTTTCTACTTCGAGAACGCAGGTGCCCGAATCTACGGCGTTATCCATCTTCTCGCTCCTCGACGTACCTCGGGTACGCCTGTGTCGCTGCGAAGCTGGATGCCTTGTATCTCCAGGCACCTACGCCCTCTCGTGACGAATCCGGTGAGAAGCTCGGGCTAGGCGCACCCAAACCTTCCTTCGAGATCAGCCATGCAAAGCCAGCGGAGTCCGGTCAGTCGGTGTCAGGGTGTGAGCGCGCCGAGCCTGACGGTGATCGTGGTTCTGATGCTTCTGGTTGTCGGTTGCCAGCAGCCTGACTCCTGGGTGCTGGCCGAGCGCTTCATCGAAACCGATCCTGAGCTGCTGCGGCCTTCAGAGCTGACGACCACTTCGGTGGTGGAGACCTGGCCAGTCGAAACCGAGAGCGCAAAGTGGCAAATCGAGGCCGAGGCCTCGGTGGCGCCCAGTCCCCGGGGCTTGGTGGTGCGAAGCGAACGAAACTTCACTTGGTTGGAACGTGAAGTCGATTTCGACGCATCCGCTGTCGACCTGGTAACCATGCGGACCTTGGGCAGCAAACGCAGTGCCCTCACCTTCGAGTGGGCCGGCGCGGGCGAGGCGTTCGACGTTGCCCGACGGATCGAGGTGTTTCGGGTGGCGGAAGGCGAGCGCGGCGAGAACGTTTACCGACTGCTGGTTCGCGGCAATTCAGCATGGAGTGGGCGGATTGCCCGCATTCGGTTCGGTTTGAGAATGGTCTCCCGGCAGGTTCTGGTGACCGAGGCTGGCGCGTGGCTGGAAAGGATGGACCCGGCAGCACTGGCCTCCGCGGTGGCCAAGCCATGGCGCGCGACCCTCGACAACGAGACCCGCAGCGTTTTGTTGTCACTCCCGGGTCTCGAGGTGACCCGCGAAGTCGAGGTGTCGGAGGGCGCGGCCTTGCACTTCGCCTATGGCGTTGATCCGCGTGCGCAGGTGCCGGTCACGTTTTCGGTGGCTACATTTTCGGTGGCTGCTGAAGCTGCCGACGCCACGACCACCGAGCTATTCACCACGTTGGTCGAACCGGGGACGGGCACCTGGCACCAGGCGAAGGTCGATCTGTCGGCACTCGGTGGGAAAACGGTTCGACTGCAGCTCACCACCACGTCGTCAGCCGAGTACGATCCGCTGCTCGGATTCGCGTATTGGGGGCATCCTGAGATTGTGGTGCCCAGTCGCAGTCAGTCCAAGCTACGGCCACCCAATGTCGTCTTGATCTCGATCGACACGCTTCGGTCCGATCATCTCTCGCTGTACGGGTACGAGCGTCCCACCTCGCCTCATCTCGACGCGTGGGCAGGCAAGAAAGCCGCGGTGTTCGAGACGGCAGTGGCGGCCTCGCCCTGGACCCTTCCTTCGCACGTCTCCATGCTGACGGGGCTCGATGCCGTGCATCACGGCGTCAACCACGCGCGGCCCATGCCGGACGCCTTGGACTCCTTGGCCGAGCGCCTTCATTCCGCCGGTTGGGCCACCAGCGCGGTAACCGCGGGAGGTTATGTGCACCCGCTGTATGGGCTCGCCCAGGGCTTCGATCGGTTCCGGTTCTTCGCCGTCAACATGGGACATCGTGATGAGCTCGAGCATGGGCTCGGATACGCGCTCTCGTCGCTCGACACACACCACGATCGGCCTTTCTTCTTGTTCTTTCACACCTACGAAGTTCACATGCCGTTTTCGCCACGGCAGCCGTGGTTCGGGCAGTTCAGCCCCCACGATCCAACCCTCGAGCTCATTGGCAGCGATCCGAGGCCCGGGCCTGCCGACGGTTTCTTGAGTCACAAGGACTGGCGGGTGCAGCGTGGCGACGAGGTCATCGATGGTGACGGTGTCCCGGAACAGCTCGCCAGCCTGCCGAGCGATCTCTACGACGCCGGCATTGCCTACACCGACGCCCACATCGGCCGACTCCTGACCCACCTCGAGACGTTGGGGATCGATGAGCACACGATCGTGATCGTGACGTCCGACCATGGCGACATGCTCGGCGAACACGGTGCGCACAACCATCTGTATGTTTACGACGAGAATCTCTTGATTCCGTTGGTCATTGCCGACCCGGCGGGGCGCGGGGCGGGTACCCGCATTCCCCAGCAGGTCAGGACCGTCGATATCGTACCGACGGTGATGGCGCTCGCTGGGCTGGAGCCGGATTCGAGTCTCGATGGGTTGTCTTTGGTGCCGCTACTCGAAGGGCGGACGTTGACCCTGCCTCCGGCGTGGAGCTACGCCTCGGCGTCCAACTGGGGGTTGTCACTGCGGCTGCAGAATCGGTTCAAGTATGTGTTCAAGAACGCGGTTTGGGCGGCGCCCGACGTCGCGCGCGACGAGCTCTTTGACTTGCGCCTAGGCGAGGCGACGAGCCTGCCCGCCGATGCCGCACGGTTGGCGCCGCTGCGGGCCCAGGCAGAGGAGCTGTTTCAGGGACGCCTGCCCGGTTTGCGGGTGCGCATCAAGAACGGCGAAGACAAGCCGCTGGTCGGTAGCTTGGCCGGCCAGGCGATCAGCGCCAACCGGGTCAAGCGGTCGGCAGCCCACGACTGTGATTGTTTCGAGCTGCTCGGTGGTCGCCGCTTGGGCTTCCGGGTCCCGCCCGGCGGTGATGTGGTGATGGCGATCGAGGACGTTCCCGCCGCGCCCCTTCGGCTCGATATTGGCGGCCCAAAGGGTCGTGCTTTTGGCCTCGACCTCGACGTCGCTGGTCTGGGTGAAGACGGGTTGACAGCCCAGCTCGTCGATGGTGTTTGGTCGATTGTGGAAGGGGTCGAGGCCTTGTCACACGGGCTTGTTGTCTGGTGGCAGGGAGGTGCGACCGTCACCGCACCCGCGCCCGAAGAGGAGAACGAGACCCTGCGCAAACAACTCGAGGCGCTGGGCTACCTCGGTGGCTGAGGTCGATGAGGTGGGACCGAAAGGCCTCATCGACATCTGCTCAAACAGGCTGCGCTGCCGTGCTCGTTCGTCTGGACGCCCAACCGCGATCCGAAACGGTATCTCTGGATGGGATCTACCTAGAACTGGAAGTAAATGAAGGGGGCAGCCGCGGCGGGTACAAAGGCCAGCGCCAAGGCGGCGAGGCAGCCGTAGAGCACCGCGAACTGCCAGTGGGGCAGGCGTGTGATGGTCGGCCGCAGCAGACGTTTATAGGCGATCCAATGGGCCACGGTGAGTACCGCGAGAAGCAGCCAGCCGTTGTTGCTGAGGTGGGTGTCGCCCGGGGTCTGGAACAAAGTAAAGGCCCGCGTGATCTGGAAGGCCATCTCGAGGTTCTCGGCTCGGAAGAAGATCCACGCGAGGCACACGAAGTAGAAGGTACCGAGGGTGCCCAACGCCACGCCGAACTTCGACAGGACCACGCGTTGTTTCCGGCGCGAAGCCAGCCTGTGAAGTGCCAGCGCGCCGCCGTGCAGGCCCCCCCAAAGAATGAAGTTCCATGCGGCCCCATGCCACAGGCCACCGAGCAGCATGGTCAAGAGAAGATTTCGATACGTCTTGAACCGACCGTCGCGGTTGCCGCCGAGGGGAATGTAGAGGTAGTCGCGCAGCCAGTTCGAGAGGCTGATGTGCCAGCGACGCCAGAAGGCAGTGATGTTGGCGGCGAAGTACGGCCACCGGAAGTTGTCTCCGAGACGATACCCGAGGAGCCCGGCACAGCCGATCGCCATGTCCGAGTAGCCTGAGAAGTCGCAATAGATCTGGACGGCGTAGAGCAGCACGCCCAACCAGGCGCTCGCCGCGTCGAAGGTTTCGGGCGCTTTGAAGTAGAGGTCAACCAAGGGCGCGATGTTGTCCGAGATGCACGCCTTCTTGACAAAGCCCACCAGGAAAAGAACCAGGCTTGAGCGAACGGGTACATGCGCTGCAAAGTCGCGGAGCTTGGTGAGTTGAGGCAGGAAGTCCCGCGCACGAACAATCGGTCCGGCCACGAGTTGGGGAAAGAAGGCGACGAAGAGCGCGAGATCGAGCAGATTGCGGGTTGGTTTGAGCTCGCGGCGGTAGATATCGATCGTGTAGCTGAGGGTTTGGAAGGTATAGAAGCTGATTCCGACCGGCAGGATGATCGCGAGATGCCGGTGCTCGACACCGAGCCCCAGCATGTTCAACAAGTCGGCCGCCGACGCGATGAAGAAATTGAAGTACTTGAAGAAGCCGAGTAGGCCCAGGTTGGTCACTAGGCTCACTAACAGCCAACGGGCGCGTAGCCGTGGGCACGCTGCCTCGGCCACGCGCAGTCCCACCACGTAATCCACCACCGTCGAAAGGAGGATCAGGGAGAGAAAGCGCCAGTCCCAGGCGGCGTAGAAGGCATAGCTGGCGATCAGCAGACAGGTCTTGCGCTGGATGTTGGTTCGGAGGGCCCAGTGGATCGCGAAGACGAGGCCAAAGAAGACCAGGAATCGAGGTTCAGTCGAGATCATGGGCCGGTCTGTCGATCGTCGATCAGCTTGCCAAATGCCGTAGCGAGATAGGCCGAGAAGAGCCGCGAACCTCTCTCGTTCAGGTGCTCGAGATCAAACCGATTGTTTCGGGCAAACAGCTTGGGATACCGGCCTGGGTTGGAGAAGTCGAGCACGGGCCCAAGCCCCTCGCGCTCAATTGTCAACACCACCCGCGGTCCGCCGATCGACTGAGGGGCGAGCAAGAATACCAACTCCACACCATGGCGACTGGCTGTTTCCTTTGCGTGGCGAAGCACATCTGGAACGAAGCCTGTGAGCGGCTCGGCTTCCGCGGCTGCTCGCTCATAATTGGCGATCCGGCTGTCGTAGTTGTCGCGTCGGTTGACGAAGGCCTTGCGGCGCCGGGCCTGCGACGGTGACCAGTCTTTTTCTCTGGATGGAATGGCTACGAACCCGCGGTCCGCCACCGGTTTGGGGCCAAATGACTTGGGGGAGCCCAGCCATCTCGCCATCCGGGATGACCAGGTTCCGATATTGAGAGCATGGAAGATTCCGGCCTGAATATGCCGGCTAGCATGGGCCATGCGCCCGTTTCGATCCAAGGTGGCCATTTGTACCGACTGAGCGGCTAGCAGGGATGAGCCCATGTTGTGCCAGTAAAGTGTCCGTGGGTTGGTGAGTTGTTGCCGGTCGATGCGCTCGAAGAATCCGCTGGCTTCCATCAGGATCCAGCGTGGGCGGGTTTTGGGATTTTCGACGATTCGAGTCAGCAACGCACTGGATTCGACGATGCGCATCGCGCTGATACCGGCGTTGAAGGACCGCAACTGGTGGCCTTGTTTCCAGAGCCGACGATCGAAGATGTCGGGTGAGACCCGGCGGGCAATGCGGCTGGAGCCGAGAATCACGACGTCAAAGGGCGTCTCGGCTGCTTCGAGGGAGGCGAGCTTGTCGTCGACGATGACGATTCGAGAGAACCGGGCGGGCAGGAGGCTGGCGGTAATCAGCAGCGCCGTAGCGCCGAGAAACACGGGTCCCAGCGATCGAAGAAGGGCGGAGCGTGCGTTCATGCTTGCGTGGGTTCGCGTCGAGGCAGCCGGCTGTAAGAGCGCGCGTCGTGCCGGCGAGCTGGTCGTCGGGTTCGACGGCGGCAGTTTACCACGGGCCTCTGCGCCGGGTCGGTACCGATCCAGGCGCCGCCCGACCGTATCGCTTCTTTGAGCTGGCAGTGTCGCCAAGAAAAAAGATGAAAAAAGTTACGGCAGCCTAACCCCCCCAAGACCGCCTGGGGTCCAAAGGGGTGTTACGAGATAAACCACCGCCCAGTCGGCAACCGTCGGGCACCCGAATTCAGGAGTTCCTAGTCATGAAAAAGACACTCTTCGTCCTTGGTACAGCCCTTCTGCTTGCCGCCAGCTCGGTTTCGGCACAGAGCATCTCAGTCGTCGGTGCTCCGGACAATGTCGTGGGTAACTTCAGCTTCAGGATCGATTACATCCCACCCAATACGACGGATACGTACGTTTCGAAGATCCTCGGTAGTGGTATCAAGAACTGCACCTTGGAGTTTGTGATTCGCCCCACCAATCTCGTCCTCAGCCCTGCGCCGGATGAGAAGTTCGTCACGTTCGCACGTATTCTTCGCGAGAATGGACCGAGCCGCCACCGCGTCCTGTTCTATGTGAAACGCTCCGACAATGGGGCCGCGTACCGCTACGCCGCAGCAGTCAAGGACGACGGTGGTATGTTCCGGTTCCGGACTGGCTTCCTCGGAAACATTGACAGCACCATGCAGTTGGTGATCAACTCGTCAGATCCCGCAGGATCGAACAACGGTAGCTACCAGGTCTTCCGCAATGGTGTGATGTCGGCGGAGTTCACCGGTATCGACCTTGACGAGCATAATTGCTATGAGCTTCGCGTGGGCGAGCAGTTTAACCAAAGCCGCATAAACGCGTCGGGATACGTGCTCGTTGATAATTTCGTCGTGACCGAGCACTAAGTAAGCACGATCTTCACAAGATCACGGTCTTTACCAGATCGAAGAAACCCGGTTCGGCGCTGCCGTTCCGAGTTTTTTTTTGCGTCTGGTGAAGTATCGTATCGGACCGAGAAGTACCGGACTCAGTCAGCGAGAAAGCCCGGGAAGTTCGCCTCGAACCATGCGAGGTGCCGAGCGTCAAAGTGATTGATCCAATCGCCAGCCGTGCCCTTGCGCAGATGGCTCTTGACGTTTTCCTGGCCGGGCTTCCGTTGGGTCTTGACCGCAAACGAGTGCTGGTAGGCGACGTGCGCCAAGCCCGCTGCACTGATCAATCCGCGTCGTGGTCCATCCATAGAAATGGCGGGTTGAGATGGCGGGGTCTCGGAAGTGCGAAATGCGGCACGGTCGTCGGCGTCGATCAGACCCAGGTGGGTGAAAGCGTCGAGGAAGCTTCCGAACTGATCGGCAAAGAGGGCTTCCATCGTCAGCTCGTAGACGTTCGGCTGGTCGTAGCGCCATGTCGCGATGTGCTCGAGGACATGGCGTTCCCATTCCAACTCCAGCAGGAGACCCTCGTCCTTGGGTAGAGCCGCGAGCTTCTCGCGGTGCTCGATCAACTCGGGCCAGCCTTCGGTGGGATGAGAATGGAGGCTCGAGAAATAACCTGAAACGACCAAATCCCTCGGGTCGCGAATCACGTGAATTCCGCGGAGAGAAAAGCGTTTCGTGTCTTCGAGGGCCTGGGTCCAATGGCGACAGGCATTGGTGTAGGCGAGGAAGTCGATACCCTCACGCTCGACGAACGCTACGAGATCACCGTCAAACTGTCCAGCATTGTGGACTTCGGCAAATCTTAGGCCAAGATGCGCACAAACATCGCGGCAAATGGAGGCGATCCAAGTGGTGCCGCATTTGTGATGGCCGAAGTAGGCGAATAAGGGGCGTGGCGTCACGTAGACTCCTGTCTCGGGGGGGCAACGTCGTCCAGCGGCCTAGCGCCGGAGAGGCGCCGGAGGGATGGGTCAGTGTCATCCGTTTCAGTGTCATCCGTTCAAGTAGCCCAAGCTTTTCAGCAGCTCCTCTTCTTCCCGCGTCATGGCCCCTGCTTCGACCTCGGTGGCGATCAGATCTTTGGCCCGCTGGTGGCTCTCGCGTACCAGCGAGTCGAGCTGGGCGTGCAGCGCGTCGCGCAGCGCGGGCTGGGTATCCGCGAGGTCGTTCAGCAGGCCTGGGTCGGCCTGGCGGTCGTAGAGCTCAGAGTGGTCGGTCTTGTAGTCAAAGACCAAGACGTGGCTGGGAGTGTAGAGCCCGTAGCGTTGAAAGTTGTGCTTGTCTTGCGCCAGGGCCTGAGACGGACCAGCGTCGTGGGCACCCACGGTTTCGATGGGAGCAAGTTGGTCGAGCCCTTGAATCGTGTCGGGTACGGGAAGGCCAAGCGCGCTCAGCACGGTGGGCATCAGGTCGATGGTCTCGGCGGGTACCCCGATCCGTTCCCCTGCCCGCTGTTGGCCCGGGAGTTTGATCATCAGGGGGATCGCCACCGACTCGACGTAGGGTTGGGAGTGAATGAGACGCCCATGCTCGCGGAACTCCTCGCCATGATCGGCGATGACCACGATCAACGTGTCGTCGTACTGGCCACGTTCCCGTAGGTTCTGGAATAGCGCCCCCATGCGATCGTCGAGGTATCGAATGCCACGCTCGTAGAGCGCGGTGAGCGTTTGGATCTCGCCCGTCGAGAGCGGCTGGGCACTGCGGTTGAGATTCAAGAGGTAGGCGGTCGCGCAGGCCTCTCCTTGACAGAAGCGCTGGTCGGTCGGGTGAATACCGAGATCGTCGAGAAAAGGTGACGGCGCGTAGTAGGGCAATGTGCTTTGGCGGGTGGTGTTGTCCGAGTGGGCGTCGAAATAGTGCAGGAAGACAAACCACGGCTTGGCGGGTGGGGTGGCATCGATGGTATCCAGTAGCTTCTCGTTGAGCCGGTCCGCGAAGGTCAACTCATGCGCTATTCGCTCATACCGGTCGAATCCGCGGTCAAATCCAAAGCTCGGCTTCATCCAGTCATTCGAATAGAAGCCGACGGTGTGGTAACCAGAATCTTGGAGCACGGACGGCAGGGTGGTGACACCCTGGGCGAGTTGCCGCTTGGGCTTGCTAACACCGTGCACGTCTGGATAAAAGCCCGTGAACATGCTCATGTGCGAGGCGAGCGTGAAGGGCATGGGCGCCACGGCATCATCGAAGATCACCGCGTCGCGGGCGAAAGCATCGAGATGAGGCGTCGACGAGGGGCCAGCGCCGTCGTCGCGGAAAACACCGAGCGCGTCACGCCGGACGGTATCGAGTGAGATGAACAGGACGTTCGGCTGGCGTGTCGACTTCGCAACTCCCTCATTTCGAACCGGTCCTGGCGATGTGCCACAGCCGAAGCCGAGCAATACGACGGTCACGACGGCTACGCGTTTGGGCATGCGCGACCAGAGTGAGGAGCGGTGGCGTTGAGGCATGGTGTGGGTATGTGGAAAGGGGTCGGAGTGTGGGGGGGACACGCTGATGCGGCGCCCCGCGAGGGCCTACTTTAGCGCAACCGACGGAACGTCAGGCGACCGCGTTGCGATTCGAGGGTGGGTGGTTTCGGTCCGCTCGAGTCGAGTCGGACCCGTCCTGGGATGATATCGTCGGTCGTCGCGTTTTCACCAAGTAGGCTTTCCGAGCGCTGAACGACCCGCAGCCGATCTGATACCCCGCCATGGCCCGCGTTCTTTTGTACGGCCTCTCCCTGCACGCCGATGGCTTGGCGTTGGTGGATGCCGAATCCAATCGCTATCGCGCATTGATCGAGCTGCTCGGCGCAGACGGCCATGCTCTCGAGATCGTTGGTGGCGTCGAGGACGCGCTGGTGGTGGCGGAAGATCGTCGGCGGGTAGACCAGGACACGGAGCGCGCTTGGTGGACATTGGCTCCCGAGCAGATCGGCGACACCACGGTTCTGGACCACGTTGTCGGTCAGGCGTCGCCGGATGTGTTGGTATTCGTAGGACTCGAAGCGACACGCGCCCTGGCCGGCCTGCCGGGTAACGTGCCTACTTGGATCGACTTACCGAAAGGGGTGGCACCCCGGAAGGTGCGCGGCGGACGCGGCGCGTTCTACGGTGACCTGGGGGCGGTTCTGGCGCGGAGCGACCGCGTCTCGTGCGCCAACGCGGGCGATGCCGATGCGTTGCGGGTTCTTCTGGGCTTGCTGGGACGGCTGGCCGACGAAGTGCGGTTGGAGCCGGTTGTGGTGGTGGCACCAGAAGCGGCGACCGGCGACGATGCCTGGTCGGCCTTGCGATCATGGGTCCGCGACCCCCGCTTGGGACCCGGAGCGCGGCCGCTGGCGGGCTCGCGTGAGGCGGCAATGCAGAGCCAGATCGACGATCTGACCAACCAACTCGCGGTGGTTACCCAGGCGCGGGTCTGGCGGTTGCGCGGGGTTGCGCTCCGCTGGCGGCAGCGTTTAGGCCGGTGGTGGGTGGCTGTGATGCGCCGCTTGGGCTGGCTGGTTTCGACGCCCATTCGGTTCCTGAGGCGTGGGCAAGTGTGGATCACAGGCGTGTTGGTCGCGACGGTGGTTTGGCTTGGGCTGTTGCCGGGCACCGCCGCGACCTTCATGGCAGCCGCTTGGCGTCGATTCAGGCGCGGTGACCTGACGCCCGCGGACATCGATCCGGCCCTGCCGGAGCCCGAGGCCGACGCGGGCACGCGCCTTCCACGGCTGTTGATCGTTTGTCCGTATCCGATCCACCCGCCCAATCACGGTGGCGGGGTACGCCTTTTCAACTTGGTCAAGCACCTGGGTCGTCAGTGTGATCTCTATCTGCTGGTGCTGATTCGCGCGGAGGACGATCCGAAGCAGCGCGCCGCGCTCGAGCCTTATTGCCGCGCCGTGGCGTTCCATCATTGGCATCCTCGGTTCGAACGGCCAGCCAGCAGTCTGCTGCCCCCGAGTGTCCAGCTGTTTCGCGATCCTCGGCTGGCCGAGCGCATCCGCGACCTCGTCGCGCGCTACGACGTGGATGTCTTGCAGCTCGAGTACACCGAGATGGCCCAGTACGGTGGGGTGGTGACGCCAATCACCAAGGTCTTGGGCGCCGAAGTGCGCACCCTCTTGGTGGAGCACGACGTCGCCTTCCGCTCGTTGCGCCGCCGTCGTCAGTTGAGTTTCCGTCGGCGTTACCCGGTCAACAAGCTCTACGGCGCGACTTTTCGCGATTGGATGCGGCTGGTTCGTTTCGAGGTTCGTGCCTGTCGTGAGGCCGATGAGGTTCACACCATGTCGCCGGACGATGGCGAGTACCTCGCGCGCTTCCTGCCGGGCGGAATTGCGCGGATGCGCGTGGTGCCGAACGCGGTGGATACCGAAGCGTACCGGCCACCGGACGGCAGTGACGGAACCACGATCCCCGAGCGCCGTGGCGTGTTGCTGGTGGGCAACTTCCAGAATCTTCCCAACGTCGACGCCTTCGACTATTTCACCGCCGAAGTCTGGCCGTTGATTCGCGCCCTTCGCCCGGACGCGACGCTGACGGTGGTGGGAGCCGAGATGCCGGAGCGGATTCTCACCGCGGGCGGACAGGACGGCATCGAAGTAGTCGGTGCGGTGCCCAAGCTCGAGCCTTACTATCACGGCCATCGGGTGTTGGCCGTGCCCATTCGGGCCGGTTCGGGCACCCGCTTGAAGCTCTTCGAGGCGTTTGCAGCCGGCATCCCTTCGGTGTCGACCACGATTGGCGCGGAAGGCATTGCCTACCGTGCGGGCGAGCACCTGCTGATCGGAGATGACCCGGCGTCCATGGCGTCAGGGATTGAACAGTTGCTTGCGGATGGCGCTTTGGCAACCTCGGTGGCCCAGGCGGCGCGTGCGCTGGCCGTGGAACGCTATGACTGGGCGCTGGCGGCGCGGGCCAATCTGGTGGGGGTGGCGGCGCTGGCGGCTGAGCGGATCACCGGTGATGTCGAGCGCGTCGAGGGCTGGCCACGCGCGCCTGTTGTGGGGTTGGACGAAGGACCCCGAGTCGAAGTGTCGATCGTCGTGCCCACGCGCAATGGCGGCGCGCTGCTCGAACGTGCGCTCGAGGCAATGGCGAGCCAGGTAGAGGCCCCGGTCTTCGAAGTGATCTGCGTGGACTCGGGATCGAACACCGAGGATGTGGCCATGATGGGGCGCCTGGGGGCGCGGGTGGTGCCCATTGATCCCCGTCGGTTCAACCATGGTTTGACCCGTGACCTCGGCGCGGAGCACGCACGTGGCGAAATCTTGGTGTTCGTCAACCAAGATGCCGTACCGAGTGACGATCGTTGGTTGGCGCGGCTGGTCGCGCCGTTGCTGGTTCCCGATCCGCCTGCTGCCGTACAGGGCGGCATTCTCGAAGTACCCCACGATACCGATCCAGCGGCGTGGGGTGGTGTACAACGCTTCTTCTGGGACTCTTGCGGCGCCCGGTTCTATTTCACCCGGGAGTCCCGGCGCTGGATCGCCCGCTACGATGGGGTGGGTTTTTCGACGGTGAACGCTGCCTTGCGGCGGGCGGTTTGGAACGAACATCGTTTTGGTTTCGCAACGATCATGGAAGACAAGAAGTGGCAGCGGTCGGTAACGGAGGCCGGGGAAGCCATCGTTACGGTGTCCGACGCGGCGGTCTTTCACACCCACGACTACGATCTTCGTTCGCTCTCACGCCGATGCCAGAGTGAGGGCTATGGTTGGCGAATGTTGGGTGAGACGTACAGGGTATGGGATCTGGTTCGTGACTGGGTACAACCGCGCGTGGTCGCCGAGCTCGGCCGTGGGTTGATTCGAGGGCCTGCACGGAAACCCGCAGCAGTGTTGTTTCCGTGGTTGCGGCCTTGGATGCTGTTCAAAGGGAACCGGCTGAACCGTTCGGTCAAGCTGTGAGCCCATCCGCACGCGAACCGTTGCCGAAGCCCGGTGGGGCATCCGGTTGGCGACCCTGGCTGGGGGCCGGATACCTGCGTATTTGGTCCTGGGCCCACGGATTGGCAACTGCGTGGCGTCGACGCCGACCGGGGGCTCCCGTGCCGCTCGTCCGGTCCTCGACAACAAGCGAAGACGGGGATTTACCAGGCAGCGACCGTGGCAGATTTCGGGCGCGGCTGCTGATCGTCAGTCCGTACTCGCTCCATCCCCCGATTCATGGGGGAGCCGTACGCATCAGCAACCTGATTGACCGGCTCGCAGCCGAATTCGATATCTATCTGCTGATCTTCATCGGCGGCACTGACGATCCTGGGCAGTCCGCGGCGTTCGCCGACACCTGCGTCAGCGTGTTCTTTGCGCAACAACCCGAGCGACCCGAGCCCGATCCGTGGGGTCTCAGACCCACGGCGCTCGACGTCTATACCTCGGCTGCCACCGGTGAACGCCTTCAGGCCTTGGTGAACGCCCATCAGATTGACTTGGTGATGCTCGAGTACACAGAGCTTGCCGCCTACGTCGGCCCCTATCCGGTGGTGCCGGTGGTGCCGGTGGTGCCGGTGGTGCTGGTGGAGCACGATATTGGCTTTCGCACCCAAGCGCGTCAGGGCGCGCTCGATTTCGGCCGACGTTTTGCGAATCGCTTTGTCGGTCGGGGAGCGAGGGGTGACCTCCGACGGTTGCGGCGGGTGGAAGTTCGGGCCTGTCGGGCGGCGTCGCGGATTCACACCATGTCGGACGACGATGCACGCTACCTGGCGCCCTGTATTGGGTCGGCGGCGGCGGCGCGGGTGCGGGTGGTGCCGAATGGCGTCAATACCCGGGTCTACCACCCGACTGTGAGGTCGGAGACGGGGTCCGATGCGGACGCCACGCCCAGGGATATCCTGTTCGTGGGCAGTTTCCCCCACCTGCCGAACCGCGACGCCCTGGCCTTTTTTGTTGCTGAGGTGTGGCCTCTTATCCGTCAGGGTCATCCCGACTTGCGGCTGGTGGTGGCCGGGGCCCGCCCGACGGATGATGTATTGGCGCTCGATGGGATCGATGGCATCAAGGTCGTCGGCGAGGTCGACCATCTCGCCCCGCTCTACCGGTCCCATGCCTTGCTGGTCGTACCGCTGCGGGCGGGATCGGGCACGAGACTCAAGATCATGGAGGCGCTGGCCAGTGGCCTACCCGTCGTGTCGACGACGGTCGGGGCGGAGGGCATCGACCTCAGCGAGGTCGAACCGGGCGGTGTTGAAGCGCTGGTGCTGGCCGATGGCGCGGTGGCCTTTGCGGACGCGGTGGGTTCCTTGGTCGACGACCCTGACCGACGCGCCCGGATCGCCGTCGCGGGACGGGCACTGGTCCGCGCCCGGTATGACTGGGATGCGATTGCGCGCGACTTGGCTGCCGACCTTGCATCGCTGGTACCGCGGTCACGTTCGATCAGTACGGACCCATCGCCGATGCCGCCTGTGACGGTGTCCGTTGTGGTGTTGGTGGGCGGCGACCACGACCGTTTGGATGCCGTGCTGGCCTCGGTGTTTGCGCAGGAGTTTGCCGAGGCATTCGAGGTCATCGTCGTATGCCGTGGAGAGCGTCAGCAGGCGGTGAGCGTCGAGGATCCCCGGGTCGTCCCGATAACGGTACCCGCGAACCTCGCGGACGGTCTGGCTTTCAATCGAGGGTGCCGACAGGCGCGGGGGGATGTACTTGCGCTGCTCACCGCGGACGCCGAGCCTGTTGGGCGTCGTTGGTTGGCCGACCTGGTGGCACCATTCGACGTGCCGGCGCCACCGTCGGCGGTTCAAGGCGGAATCGAAGAGCGCTGTGGGCAGAACAGCCCCGCGCATCACCTCGCGATGTCGGCCCCTGAGCGCGCCTGGCATGCTCAGCACGGAATCCACTTTTCATGGACCAATGCGGCGGTGCGCCGCGTGGTCTGGCATGCCCATCCCTTTGGCACGGATCCGGTGGTCGAGCCACTGCGATGGCAGCGTCGCCTGACCGGAGCGGGGCACCTTCTCTTGCCGATTCTCGATGTACGGGTGGAACAGCGACAACCGTGGTCATGGACCGGGCTGGCGGCCCATAGCTGGCGCCGGGGCGCCGGGCTCCGCCGTTTGGGTTTGGGCTACAGCCTGCTGGCGGTGATCAAGGACCTGTTGATGCCGAAAAGCTTCGACCAGGGTCGCCGCTGGTTGCTCACCCGCCCGGTTTCGAGCGGTGTCGAGCGCCTCTTGCCGTGGCTTCAGCCCTTGGCGGTTTTCTTGGGCCGTTGGTTTGCTCGGTAGGGGCGGGTACCGGTGCATGCCCTGGGTGCCAAGGGGCCAGCGACGAGCCGTTGGCCGGGGGACGGTAACCCCGAATACGCAGCGGTGCAGTGAGGGCACTGACACCGTAGGCAGCGTAGGCGCTCTTCTGACAGCGTTCGTGGAGACCCGCATCGTCATCGAAGCCTGAGGTACCAACCCGAAAGTTGCGGGCACGCTTGAGACCGTGCCACATGCCTGAAAAGCCGCCGTGCATCCAGTGGATGATCGCTTCGGATCGCCCCTGGGCGCCAAAACGTGCCACCAACCACTCCGGGGTGATTCGGTCTCCGTGAATCACGTGATCAACGCTGGCGCCCGGTACATAGAGCACTGTTTCGCCACCGCGTTCGAGGCGGAGGCAAATTTCGGTTTCTTCGCCGGAAAGAAGTGAGCCTCCTTTTCGCCCGAGATGGGTGCTGAATACGCCGTAGCGTTCGAAGGCCTCACGACGGAAGGCAATGTTGGCGCCCCGTGGGTACTCGTTGTATACCAAGTTGATCTGGTGATCACCGGGATCCCAGGCAGTGAGGTAGGGGAGGTAGCGGTCATCCAGCCATGCCGGCGGCGGGGTCTCGAACCGTGGCCTGACCGCACCGCCGGCAGCCATCGCCCCCGAATCGAGCGCCGCGACCAGGCGGCCAAGCCAGGCGATTTCGGGAAAGGCATCGTCGTCGATAAAGGCGATGACGGTCCCGTGTGCATGGCGGATACCAGCGTTGCGAGCGGCCGAAAGGCCCAGTTCCGCCTCTTCGACGAGTCGCACTTGCGTTGGATGGCGCGCGACCAGCTGTTCAGCAACCGCGACGGTGTCGTCGGTCGAGCCGTTGTCGACAACCAACAACTCCCAATCGGAAGGGGGGAATTCCATGGCCAACATCAATTCGCAGGCTTCCACGAGCAGGGTGGATCGATTGCGTGTACAGACGACCACGCTGGCACGAAGTTGTCGAGGAACCGTGACGGGCATGTGTCGATGTTAGCGTAAGGAGCCGTGCGCGTCTTGATCATTTCGCCTGCAAGCCCTTGGCCCGCCCGACGCGGCTATCAATTGCGCGCCGCGCATCTGGCCGAAACACTGGCAAAGAGACACTCTGTGACGATCGTGGCGCAGCATGACGGGGGCATCTCCATGCCCCCACCGGTTGCCGAAATACAGGTAAGGCTGGTGCCGCACGGGTACACATCACGGGCGTTGGGAACGCTGAGCGTGGCTCAGCGACCGGTGCAAGTTGCCCTTCACCGGCAAGCGGCGCTACGGCAAGCTGTGGCCGAGACGGTTGCTGCGCAACGGCCCGACGTTGTGGTCATGGTTCTGTCTCGGCTGGGCGATGTTGTGCCGGTGTTGGGAGATGTGCCCCTGATCATCGATTTCGTTGACGCACTGGCATTGAATATGGCCCGACGCGCGGATCGCCAACCCATGCTGGCGCCCGTTTGGCGTTGGGAAGCAAAGCGGATGGCGGCCTGGGATCGGCGGTTGTTGGCCACGGCGCGAGCTGGCATGGTGGTCGCGGAACGGGACCGTGTTGCCCTGCTGGAGCAAGGGACGGCAGGGGCAGCAGGGGCAGGGGACGTTCCGATTCATGTCGTACCGCTTGGAATGGCGATCCCTTCGATGCCAAGGCCGCTGCCACCTGGTCCGCCGAAGGTGGTGCTGACTGGCAATTTGGGGTATTTTCCAACCGTCGAGGGGGCGGTTTGGTTTGCGCAACGGGTGTGGCCGCGCGTCCGCGAAGCACTACCGACGGCACGCTGGTGCTTGGCGGGCGCCCGCCCTGCGTCTTCGCTGCGTGCACTCGACGGCCAAGGGGGTATCGACGTAGTGGCGAACCCACCGGATTTGGATGCCATCCGGCGTCGAGCGCACCTCGCGATCGCACCGCTGCGTGCCGGTTCAGGTACCCCGATCAAGATTCTCGAAGCGATGGCGGATGGCGTCCCGGTGGTTACCACGGCGGGTGGGCAGCCGGGTCTGGATGAGGTACCCGCTGATGCACTCGCGGTTGCGGCCAACGAAGACCAGATGACCCGAATGGTGGTTGAGCTGCTGAGCGCGCCCCAACGGGCCGAAGCCCAGGCCGCGCGCGCCAGGATCTGGCTCACCCAGCGTCACGACTGGCAAGCGGTCGGTCGGCGTTTCGAGTCGATCCTGGAACAGGTCGTTTCGGATCAAGCGCCGCCACCATAGGCATGGTTGGCGGCCGTGGCACCAGCGCCCGGATCGACGTCGAGCCCTTCATCGGCCAGCAACGCGCCGAGCGCGGCCAGAACCAAGACGACATGGCGCCGACGGCTCGACTCACCCATCAAGCCGATGCGCCATACTTGGCCAGCGAAGGGTCCAAGCCCTGCACCAATCTCGATCCCGAACTCCTCCAAGAGACGTTGACGAATCCGGGCGTCGTTGACACCGTCCGGCACGCGCACTGCGTTGAGGGTTGGTAGTGGCGCCGACGAGACATAGTGGAGTCCGAGGGCTTCGAGGCCAGCTCGCAATGCCAGGTGATTGCGCCGGTGCCGAGCGATCCGTGCTTCGAGACCCTCTTCGAGCAACAGGCGCAGCGCCTCGTGCAGGCCGTAGCTCATATTGATCGGTGCGGTGTGGTGATAGGCCCGCGCGCCGCCCCAGTAGCTGGCGATAAGCGAGACGTCGAGATACCAACTGCGGACCGGGTGGCTGCGGTTCTTCAGCACCTCGACGGCGGCGGGCGAGAAGGTCACCGGGGACAGGCCGGGCGGGCACGAGAGGCACTTCTGGGTGCCGGAGAAGCAGGCATCGATCTGCCAATCGTCTACGAGCAGCTCGACCCCACCCAGCGAAGTCACCGCGTCGACCAGGAGCAAGGCGTCGGCCGCATGCGTGAACTCCGAGATGCCCGCGAGGGGTTGGTGGGCACCGGTCGAGGTCGCGGCGTGGACGATACCCACGACCTTGGTGTGGGGGTGCTCGGCCAATGCAGAAGCGATGGCTTGATCGGGAACGGTTTCGCCCCACGGAACCTCGATCGTATGTACGGTTGCACCGTGGCGCGTGGCCATGTCGCGCATACGGCCGCCAAAGTACCCGCTGATGGCAACGATCATCTCATCGCCGGGTTCGATCAGGCTGGCGACGCATGCCTCCATGCCGGCGCTGCCGGTACCGGAGATTGCCAGCGTCAGCTCGTTCTTGGTCTGAAAAGCTTGGCGGAGCATGCGACTGGTTTCGTCCATGATCGCCAGGTACGCGGGGTCGAGGTGGCCGATCGTCGACTTGGCGAGCGCGGCCAAGACCGTTGGTGCGACGCTGCTGGGGCCGGGGCCGAGAAGGAGACGTTGAGGCGGATCGAGCGGACGGATGGCGGTCGACATTTGGGTTGGCTCCGGGTGGTTGAGGATCGATGGTACCGCGTCTGCGTCCAACAACCGTTACGAATCGCGTGCGGCGTGGTAGACGGCGACCAGGCGTTCGACGGTGCGTTCCACGTCGTAGCGGCTGGCGATGTCGCGGGCCCGTGCGTTGGCTTCGGCTTCGCTGGTGCCGACGTGGTCGTCGAGCGCGTTGCGCAAGGCCTCCGCCAGCCCCGCGCTGTCGCCGGGAGGGGCGTGGTGGTTCACCGGTACCAACGACGGCAAGAGGCCGACGGTGGTCCCTGCCAACGTCCGGCCGCAGGCGGCAGCCTCGAGCAACGCCATGCATTGACTCTCGAACGATGAGCTAATGGTCACCAGGTCGGCCTGGCGATAGAGGTCGGGCAACCGACCGTGGTCCACCGCACCATGAAAGCGCACGGTGTCCGCGATTCCGAGCGCCGCGGCCTGGGATTCGAGCTGGGGGCGAAGAGGGCCGTCGCCGACCAAATGCAAACAGGCCGCAGGTAGGTCTACGGCCAGGTGCGCGAACGCTGCCAGCATCGTTGCATGGTCCTTGACCGGCACCAGGGAGCCGATTTGGAGCAGTGCGGGACTCCCGTCGAGTTGAACACCAGCGGTACCGAGTGCCAGCCCAGGTCGAAATCGGGTCGTATCCACACCCAGCTTCACTTGGTCCAAACGCGTGGCCTCGACCAGTGGCGCGGCCATGGTTGCGATCGAAGGCGCCGGAACGGTCACGCGGGTGGCACGGGTCAGCGCCTGTCGAATCAGGTATCGATTGACCCGACCCCGAGCGCCACCGTAGTTGATCGCGGGCAGATCGACGAGTTCGCCGCCGAGCACCGACACCACGGTCGGCGTGTCGAGGCACCGGCCCACCGTCGTGGCAAGGTACCCGGGCTCGTGCGCCCACAGGGCGTGCAGTACATCGAATGGCTGATGTTGGGCAGCGCGGATGATCGCGCGCCGTGCCCGCAGCATCATGAACGCTCGTCCCGGTCCGCGTTGCTCGGCGGCACCGAACGGCACGACCCGGGCACCATGGACCTCGTAAGGGACGCGGGTGTGGGGATAGCGCAAGGCGAAGACCGTGACGTCATGCTCCGTCGCCAACACCCGCACCAGATCGAGCACGGCGGGAATGCACCAATCCTCCTCCGAGGCGCTGAACCCAGGTGTGATCAGGCCGAGTCGCATGGTCGCTAACGGTCGCTCGGCGCGGTTTGTCGGGTCGCGTCCACCACAGTGAGATCCGGAAAGGCGGTCCGGAAGTCGGCTGGATTGCGCGCAATCAGGCCTTCGAATCGAAGGGCGAAGGCGTGATAGGCGTCCAACGCCTGTGCTGATTGCCGGCCAAAAGTCGGGTCGTCCTCGAGTACGTCAATGAGGTTGCAGGTGTCGACAACCCATGGCATCACGACTCGCCTTCGCGCAGCTCGGTCGTCCATTCCTGGGTGGTTTTCGCATTCGGACGAAACGTGCGTGCGAAGCCACGCATGGCGTTGGCGCCAACCGGTACCTCGGCTTCGAGGACGGTTACGCGCAGCTCGGACTCGCCCGTTCGTTCCCAAAGCAGCCTCTTGCCTTTGGAGAGGGTGAACTCGCGCCGCAGTCGAGCGGGTATCGAGACCTGGCCTCGATCGGTGATAACGGTTATTGCGGAATCAGCCATGGTGAGATCAACCCAGGTCACATGATGTCATGTGGTCTCATCATGTGGTCTCATCATGTGGGTCAGCTAGCCGCTAGGTCCACCAACATCTTTAGAGATAAGCCAGATGTTGTTTGGTGAGCGACATCGGCAGAAAATCCCCCCTGGCCCCCCTTTGAGAAAGGGGGGGAAAGACGGATTGCGGGTCCGGCCTTCCCCCTTTCTCAAAGGGGGATTGAGGGGGATTTCCGTTCGGCCATCGCAGTGAGTACACCGCTCGTTGGTCTGAGGCAGAGCCTCGCTAGCGATTGCTATGGCTAGAACCCAGAGGTTTCGGGACGCTGGTAGCGGAACAGCCGATGGAAGGCGCGTAGCTCGATGGGGTAGCTGTAGATGCGGGTCTTGTAGCGCCAGGCGCCGAGACCACGGAGGACCACCCGTTTGAGTCCTTGGATACTCAGGTCGGTGGTGGTGGGGTAATAGGCGTTCAGCACGCGTTCGAAGTCGCGAATGCGGCGCTTGATCTTGGGATTGAGCCAGGGATTGTCCGGGTCGCGACGCATGGCGAAGGTGCCCCAGTTGGGATCGGTCCACTCGTCGAGGGTCTCGGGGAAACGAAAGCCCGCGGCTTGGGCTTCATCGAACAAAAAGCCGTCCTTCGGCACCGGGGTGTAGAGGTACAGAATCACCTCGGTGGCAGGGTTGACCTCCTTGACGCGACGGATGAAGCGGATTGTGTTGTCGATGTCGGCCAAGGGATCGGGTGGGCTGCCGAGCACAAACGAGAATTCAGGCACCACACCATACGACTTCATGCGCTTGGCGAGTTCGATGGTCAAGTCGGGCGAGACCTTGCCGCCCTTGTTCATTCGTTCGAGCACCGCCTCGTCGCCAGCCTCGGCGCCACAGAAGACCATCTTGAGCCCACTCTTGCGCATGGCCTCCCAGGTCTTGTCCTTATACCGCATCATCTCGTCAACCCGTCCCAGGCCCCACCAACGCATGCCGAAGGGCGTGATGCGTTCGCTAATCTCCGCCACGCGGTCTTCTTTGATGAAGAAGTCCATGTCGTGAAACTGAATCGCGTCC
This sequence comes from Candidatus Multivoradales bacterium, assembly GCA_965250305.1. Classification (GTDB taxonomy): domain Bacteria; phylum Acidobacteriota; class Thermoanaerobaculia; order Multivoradales; family J023; genus J023. Next base: position 76,635 of record CBDFNS010000024.1, read on the forward strand.
GCACCCCATTCCTCGTGTTGCTTGCGGACGATGCGTTCGACCCGGGCCGGCGACTCGCCAACCCAACGCCGGTTGACGATTTCGACGATCGCGCAGAAGTTGCATGCGAAGGGGCAACCGTAGGAGGTCTGGTGGGCTCCCACACGCTGGCCCATGTAGTGGCTGAACAGATATTTCTCGACCGGCAGCTTGTGGTACGGCCAATCCGGGAGGGAATCGAGTGCCACGAGATCCCGGTTGGGGGTGTGCACGATGCGCCCACCGCCAGCGAGGTCCCCGTCGCGGTAGGTGATGCCGGCTACCGACGACAGGTCGCCACCATGTTCGAGCACCTCGAGCAATTCGGGCAGCGTTTCCTCGCCCTGCCCTCGCACGCAGATGTCGGCGGCGCCGTCGCGCAGGACGACGCCGTGGTGCTGGGACGAGAAGTAGCCACCCCAAATGATCGGCACGTCGGGCAGGGCCAGGCGCAGCGCGCGGGCGTCGCGCACCGCGTTGTTGAGCTGAGGCCCGGGCATGACGGTAAAGCCGATGGCACGCAGCGGGTGGCGCGCCGCCAGGTCACGGATACGCGCGACCGGATCGGGCTCGAGGTTGCCGTCGATCAGGGCGTAGTCGTAGCGACCTTCGAGCGTGGACCCCACCGCCAGGATGGAAAGGGGTAGGGGGACCCGCTCCGAAAAGGTGCTCTTGGGGTTGTAGAGAACAATCACGTGATTAGTGGTCTTCCCCGGAACTCTTCGTTTCGGCGCTTCCCTCGAACAATCTCAAGTAGGCGCCATAACCCTCGGCCTCGAGTTCGTCGGTGGAAACAAAGCGGAGGCTGGCGGAGTTGATGCAGTAGCGTTGACCGGTCGGTGCGGGACCGTCGGGGAAGAGATGTCCGAGATGGGAGTCGCCGTTCCGAGAGCGCACCTCGGTTCGGGTCATGCCATGGGCGTTATCGCTGAGCTCCAGGACGTTGGCGGGCTCGATCGGGGCCCAAAAAGAGGGCCAACCCGTGCCCGACTTGTACTTCTCGTTCGAGCTGAACAGCGGTTCACCACTGACGATGTCGACGTAGATGCCCTTCTTCTTGTTGTCCCAGTACTTGTTGCGGAAGGGTGGCTCGGTGCCGTTCTGGCGGGCCACGCGGTACTGCATCTTTGTCAGCTGCTCACGTATCACGGCGTCGTCAGGCTTCGTGTAGGTACCATCGCCGTCGGCGGCAATGCCGCGGGGTACTTCGGCGGTGGCCGCGGTTTCGGCCGCGAGACAGCCAGCGCCCACCGTGGCGGCGGCCAAGGCGAGGAAAAAGAGGGCAAGAGACCAATGCTTCATAGGGCCTACCTCGTGGGTCTTGGTGACGTTCGGCGCCACGCACGGTGCGTGACGTTACTCCGATGCCGTCGCGTCCCGTACGGTTTCTGTGGCCGAGCATACCGGAGGCGATGGAACGCTGGGCGGGCTCGGACGTCTCGCGCTCAAACACGACGAAGGGGGTGAACATGGAGCGTACACACGCAGCGCTGGCAGATCGGGTCGCGACCCATGTCCAGGTCACGACGCCAGGTGATCGCTCGATCGCTGTTGAGGATTGTGTCGAGTGGCCCGTCACGCAGGTTGCCGAAGGACGGATGAAAGAAGCAGGGCCGCACCGTGCCGTCGGCTTCCACCACCGTTGAGGTCCACGGCGCGTTGCAGCGCACCGTGGGCAGCGGTCCCTGATCATGAAGCGCGAGACTGTAGCGTCCGATGTCGCGCAGTCGCTCGGGCGACTCGGCGATGAACCCCGCCGCGACATCATCTTTCCGCTCGTGTAGGCAGCGCTCGATCTCATCGGGCAGGGCTTGCGCTTCATCGGGGTCGAGCGCGACGCCGCCGGTGCGTTCCGCGTCCCAGCCGTCGGGGCGGTTGAAGGCCTCGCTCGAGACATCGGCAGCGAGGAACGAGATTCGGTCGAGGTTGAGTTGCCGCGCGGCCGCGACCGTTTCACTCAGCACCCGGAAGTTGCTTCGTTGGACGACACAGCGAGCGGTTACGGGGTAGCCCGGCGAAGCTTCGCGCAGCGCGGCGATGCCGTCGGCCAGCTTGTCGAACGCCCGGGGCACGTTGCGAATTGCATCGTGGACCGGCTCCGAACCATCGAGGGAAACGATGACTTCGTCACACCAACGAGTAACTTCGCCTGCATATCGACGCAGCAGCAGGCCCGTCGACAACAGGCTAATGCGGGCACCGAGCCGGTTTCGAATAGCCTCACAGAAGACGAAGAGGTTGGGATGCATCAACGCTTCGCCACCCGAAAGAACCACCCACTCCACACGCCACGCGCGCAGGATGTCGAGATGGGCCTCGAGATCAGCGAGGTGGAGTTCTTGCTTCCGTGCGTTTGCCTTCCAGATGTCACACATGACGCACCGGCAGTTGCAGCGGCTGTGGGGCATCAGTACCAACACCGGCAGGGTGCGAATGCGATGGTCGGCCAGCGTACGTAAGCGGCGCAGGGCGGTGATGGGAGAGGTGAAGGGCACGATGGGATATTTGCTAAGCCGGTGGTGACGTCCGCAGCCTAGTCCATAGCGGATTGCGGGACAACGCCTCGCGGGCACTGTCTCGGGTCCGTGGGTCGCGCAGGGCATCGCGACGAATCCGTTGGCGGAGCGCACGAAGGTCGCCGTAGAGCCAGGTGGGGCTGCCGTCGACCCATGCATTAGCGACGCCGAGACCGAGGGCTTCGGCAAAGTGGGGTGCGGCGCGGCGGACCTGACCGTCAACCAGCACCAAGGCGATGTCAGCCGGAGCCGTGGTCAACAGCGTTTTAGCCACGCTGGCGCCGGCCTGATCGGCAATCAGCACCAGATCAGCGCGACGACCGATCGCCAAGGTGCCTCGGCCATCGCGCAGTTGTAGCAAGCGGGCGGGTACGTCAGTCATCATCGAGAGCAAGGTCTCGGCATCGGCAAGGCCCGTTGCCAAAGCGGTCCGGGCTTCATCCAAAAGCGTCGGTGCCCCGCTGAGGGTCGAGTCGGTACCCAGCGCGACGGGCAATGCTTCCGCGAGCCAATCGGCACGAGCGGAGCGGCCGTAGAGCCGCAGGTTGGAGGCAGGGCACCAAATGAGCCCAGCGCCCGCGTCGGCCAGGCGGGCGCGCTGGGCCGGCGAGATCGCGAGGCCATGGACGATGATCGTATTCGGTGCCAGCACACCCATTTCGTCGAGCCGGTCGATCTCCTGCGCCGATTCATCGTCAACCCCTTCGGCGGCGTGAATGATGAACGGGGCTCCACGGCTTTGCCGAAAGGCACGCGCTGGATCTTCGGCAAAGCGCAGGGAATGCGCCCAGGCGTACCGTTTCAGAACCTTGATCGGAAAGCGTGGGCCGAAGAGCCGAGGACCGAAAACCCTTCGGTTGTAGGGGTCGTGGTGGGCCACGGTGGTGACCCCTGAGATCAGGTTTTTGTAGGCACCCCACCAAAAGCGATCCGCCAAACCGATCTGATGTACCAACTCGCGAATCGGCGACTCGTCGGGCCGGTAGATGGCTTCCGCGAAGGCGTACAGGCTCGGATAGGGCGGGTCGCCCAGATGCGGAAGCAGGTTGAGGGGTAAGTGGTCGTGGGCGTTGATCAAGCCGGGCAGCGCCGCCAGACCTTGGCCATCGATCACACGCTCGCCGCGTACGGGCGCAAGCGTTGGCGCAAGGGCGGCAACGCGCCGGCCGCGAACCCGAAGGTCACACAGGACGTCGATTCCGGCTAGACGTACCCGGCGCACAAGCAATCTCACAGGAGGGCAATGCTATCCCGGCTGAACCCGCACTCACCGGTGTAGACCTGGTCGGAGAAGCTTCGCATACGACTGGATCCGGGTCCGGGTCCTGATTGCCGGAGATCACGAGTGCCTGAACATGATTACCTGAGAGCGGCGCTCAACGGGGAAATCTTCCCTGGTTCCCTCTTTTTGCTCGGCGAGGCCCCGACAATTGAGCGGCATTCAAGTGGCTGACAGCAATAGTGTAAGAGCGATATCTTGGTGGTTCTCTTGGTTGGCACTGGCTTTGCTTATTACCCTTCCCATGAGGGTTCCATCGATGCTTCGGACTTGTCCACCGCCGCGCACTGCTGCCGGAACCACCGTGATGCCCTTCACGATGCCGGGGCCCGCGCGATCGGTTGTTCATCCTTCCGTTCGTCCGGTTCGAGGCACAACCTTCGTGTCAACTGCGAAATCGATGGTCGCAGCTGATGGCGTCGAAATTACGCTCGAGGGGGCAGTAATGTCGCGTCGCTTAGGTCGATCATTTGGGGAAAGGTACTGCCAGCCGCTCTTGTCCGGTCCGGCTGGCGTGCGTTTTGATCGACCCGGAGCTCTCCTGGGGTGTCCCCGCTGAATGGGGACACCCCAGAGGAAATCCGTCTCCCTCCGGCATTGATTTGCGGAAGGGACAGGCATCCCGACTACGAGCCACATCGCCAACGTGTTCCTGGGTATTGTCTCTGGCCTGTCCGGCTCGGTGAGCATGGGCCTTAGGCGGGATGTCGTCCTTTCCGGAAGTCTTGCCACTAACCGCCAGAGCCGTTGCCGGTTTCCGGCTCGGTATCGATCCGTTTCAAGACCTCGAGTGCGCTGGTCAAACGGGTAATTTGCTCGTCTCGGCTGTTTACGGCCGCACGCAACCTGTTCATGGCGGCATGGCACGCGGCGCGCTCTTCGCTGAGCAAAAGCTTGTCCTCGGAGGGTTGAATGGTGCTCACCGGGGGTGTTGGTGTTGGTTGATCGAGGCGTGCACGGCAGCGCGTGCTCTCACGTTCCAGCGCCGCGATCTCGCGATCGCGTGAGCGGGACGCGCGCTCGATATCCGCGAGTTGACGTCCCAAATCACGAATGACGGCAGCGGCTGGACGGTAACGGCTGCTTGGATACTCGGCCATCAAGCGCTCGAGTAAACGCCCGGCGCGGACGGGGTCGAACGATGGGGTTCCCGGTCGGGCGTAGATCAAGGAAAGTCGGTACAGGATCTGGGCGCGACCCCGTATTCGGGTCTTTCCCGGCTGCGCCAACTGTTGTTCGTAGGCTGTCGCGGCACCGATCAGCTCGCCCGATTGGAAGAGGCGATCACCCGCACTCGGCAAAGAGGCGCAGGCCGAGAGGCCCGTGCTGAGGAGCATCAGGAGGGGCAAACGACGTCGTAAGAAGGATTTCGTCATGGCGTTTGGCTCCCAGCGACCCTGCCACCAGCGGGCTGGAGCCGGACCCCGCCGCTGTTACCGGATGTGCTTGTTTGCGCGGCTGCCTGGGTGGTCGTGGGCCGATCGGTGCGCGGCAGCAGGATGTGAAACCGACAACCGCCGCCGGGATTGTCTGTGACCCAGATGGCGCCGTGGTGGGCCCGAACGAGATCATGGCAGATGGCAAGCCCAAGGCCGGCGCCAGCGGTATTGGGTAGCTCGTGGTCGCTGGCCCGAAAGAACGAACGGAAGATTCGGGCTTTGTCCGCATCGATCAGGCCGGGCCCCTCGTCGGCGACGGTGATCAGCGCGTAGGCGCCGCTCGAGTTCGGTCGGAGCGACCTGTGCCAGCGCTGCGGCAGGTGCGCTGGGATTTCCGTCGTCGAGTGGAGCGAGACCGCCAACGAGCCACTGGTGGGGGAGAACTTGATCGCGTTGTCGAGAACGTTCTCGATGACTTCAACCAAGCGTTCACCGTCGCAATAGGCCAGGAGCGGGTGGCTCGGCCGTTGACCTCGCAGGTCGATGTGTCGGTGGCTCAAGCGGCCTTCAACGCCTTCGAGTGTTTCCCGGACCAGTTCCGCCAGATCGTGACGCCGCGCGTCGAGCTCGAGCACGCCGGCTTCGAGACGAGAGAGGTCCAAGAGGTGACCAATGCGGGTCGTGAGTCGCTTGGCACCGCGCCGGTTGAGGCGCACCAGCCGCTCTTGACGTTGGTTGAGCGGGCCAACCAATTGCGACAACAGCACGTCGTTGGTCTCTTGCATCGCCACCAGTGGCGTTCGGAGATCATGAGAAACCCGGGCGACGAAGTCCTTCTTCATGCGATCAAAGGCTTCGAGTCGCCGGGTCATCGTGTTGAAAGCAGCAGCCACGCGACCCAACTCGTCGTCTCGCGTTGCGTCGAGTTGGTAGAAGAAACGGCCACTGGCGACTGCGCGGGTGGCGTCGATCAGGCGCCCTAGGGGTCGGGTGATGGAACGCACGGTGACGAAACCCACCGCCAGGCTCATCCCCAGCGAGGCGAAAAGAACGACACTGTTGATGTGACCTACTTGGTCGACGGCTTTGTTGGAAGCCAATAAGTGATCGGCTACCTCGGTGTCGGTGGCGGCGCGTAGCGTACTGGCTTGATCTACCAAACGCTCGAGAGACGCGAGTGCCGATGTTGCGATGGATTCAGGGGAGGCCCGGGTTGCGTTTCCGGGAACATTGTCGACCCGGATCGCGTCGGCGTTGGGGTTGGTGGAGCGGGAGGTATCGGTGGTGGTTGCGGCAAAGGTCGGCGCGCTCGACCAAGGGCGCAAGGCGGCGAGGTGAGCGCGCCAAAGGTGCATGAGTTGGACGATGGCCTGCCGCTCCGGATCGGACACGCTCAGCGCCACGAGCTCCAGTAGGGTGTTTTCGAGTATGGCGCGTTCAGCTTCGAGCTTCTCGAGATAGTCCGGCAGCAGAGGTTGGTCGGGAATCGGTTCGCCGGTTCGCTCCAGCTCCGATACCTTGCGCGTCAACTTGATGACCGCATCGCATTGGCGTTCGACTCTCGCGGAGAGCCTTGCTGTTTGTAGGGTCGTGGCCGAGAGTTGATGCGTAGCGATCAACTCCTGTACCAAGGCGGTGTGGTAGGCGAGCACACCGATCATCAGGGCAACCAGCAAGCCAAATCCGGCGCCGATCCGAAGCGATACGTTCATGGTGGCAGGGCGGTGGCGTACGTGCGCAGCTTGTTGCGAATCGTTTTGACGTCGAGCCCGAGTTGGCGGGCGGCCTTGGCCTTGTTGTTGCCCGCGCGTTTGAGGGTCTCGACGATCAGAATGCGCTCGGCTTCGGCGTGGCTGACCCCCGGTGGCAGATGCAGACCGGCGCGTTGATCCCCCGCTTCATGAAGCATCGTGTCGGGCAGATGGGCTGGCTTGATCAGGCCGCGTCGCGCCAAAATCACGGCCCGTTCCATGGCGTTGCGCAGCTCACGAACGTTGCCCGGCCAGCGGTAGGCGCACAAGCGGTGGATGGTCTCGGGTGCGAGTCCTCGCACCTGCATTCGATGTTGTTTGTTGAACATGCTGACAAAGTGCTCGGCAAGCCGCGGGACATCGTCTCCCCGCTCGCGCAGGGGCGGTAGCTCGACGGTGAAGACGTTGAGCCGGTAGTAGAGATCTTCTCGCAAGAAACCATCGCGTATCGCGCGAGCGGGTTCGCGATTGGTCGCCGCAACGAGGCGCACATCGAAGGGGATGGCACGTCGACCACCAAGCCGGCGAACCTGGCGTGACTCGAGGACACGCAAGAGCTTGGGCTGAAGCGCGATGGGCATCTCGGCCAGCTCGTCGAGAAAGAGAGTGCCGCCATCGGCTTGCTCGAACCAGCCCGCCCGGCTCGATATCGCACCGGTGAAGGCGCCCTTCTCGTGACCGAAGAGCTCACCTTCGATGATTCCCTCCGGGATGGCCGCGCTGTTAACGGCCATGAAAGGACCATTTCGGCGTTCGCTCAGGTCATGGATGGTCTGTGCAACCACCTCCTTGCCGGTGCCACTTTCGCCGGTGATCAAGGCCGACGCCTCGCTTTCGCCCAACACCTCGATCAAGCGGAACAGTGCGCGCATCGGCTCGCTGCCGCCGACCAGATCGCCGAGCCGATTACGTCCTGGGGGCGACGCGGTCCCGTCCCGCCCGTCTCGCGGTTTCGACGGCACGAGTGCGCGCGCGATGGTTGCCTGCAAGCGAGGGTGGTCAATCGGCTTGGTGAGGAAGTCGAGGGCGCCGTGCTTCATCGCCGTCACGGCCGCCTCGATGGTGCCGTAGGCGGTGATCAAGATCACCGGGCGCGCCGGGTTGCCGGCTTTGAGCCGTTGGAGCAGCTCGAGACCCGACGCGTCGGGCAGGACGACGTCGGAGATAACGACGGCCGGGTCGAGGGTCTCGGCCAGTGCCCGAGCCTCGCGGGCGGTCGCGGCGCTGGCAACCCGATAGCCGAGCGACTCGAGGCGAATGGTGAGCACTTCGCGCATGGCATCCTCGTCGTCGACGACGAGGATGAGAACAGTCGATCTGCTGGCACTCATGGTGATTCTCGCATGGCTGAATGCGACCCCCTTTCATGAGTATAGCAATATCGGTAATAGTAAAAATCTAGGGCCGTTAGTGCGTCCCGTGATTGACAAGAGATGAATAGACTCCTATTCTATTCGTCATGAGCACGACGGTACATCTAGCGGCAGACCTGCTTGAATCGGTCGACAATCGAGCTCGCGAGCTTGGTTTGAGCCGGAATCGGTACATCATTCGGGCACTCGAGCTGGCATTGGTGAACGAGAAGAGCTGGAGCCCCCACTTCGTCGAGGCATTGGAAAAGGCTGGTGCTGACCACGAATCACGACAAGCACTCGACGAAATGAGGCGTGTTCTCGCAGCGAACCGGACCCGAAAGCCTGCTCCAACATTGTGAGGATGACCGAGTCGTGAAGTACGTCCTGGATACGAACACCATCTCTTTCTTGATGAGCGGAGAGGTGTCCGTTACCAGGGCGCTCTTGGCACACGCCCGAACGGATGTCCTCCTGCCTGGGCCAGCGATTGCCGAGATCGCGTATGGTCTCGCCCGACTTCCACCCTCGAAACGTAGAGATCGATTGGCGGCACGGTTTGAACTGGTCTCGAGCCAAATGCCGCGGGTTCCTTGGACCGATGAGGTTAGCCAGGCATTCGGAGACATCAAGGCTGATTTGGAACGTCGTGGGGTGCTGATCGAAGATTTCGATGTCGCTATTGCAGCGCATGCCAAGGCCATTGGTGCAACTTTGGTGACCGACAACCTCGATCACATGGGTCGGGTCGCCGGTCTTGAAATTGAGAATTGGCTTCGACGCGAAGCTGATTGACGACGGAAACCCTCGCCGGGAGGTCAGCTGGGACGCTACAGGTAGTAGAGGATCAGTGAGGCGGCGAGAATCACCGCGGCCCACAGGGCTGTGGTGCCGGTGAGCCAAGGCTCTCCGAGGAAGCCGCGCGGGCTGTGGGCGCGGCCCATGGGCGCCAGGGCGACGCGTGCGATCTGGGCGGTGAGACCTGAGACGAAGCCGGTTGCCCAGCCGTAAACACGGCCGAAAACGCCCACGACCGCGGGCGCGGCCTTGCGGTAGAGCCAGTCGCTATCGAGATTGACCTTGCGCAGCTCGGCCGGGTAGAAGCCCGACCGTAGGAGCACGACAAAGGCGAGCGCCGCAAAGAGCAACAGCTGCAGCATGGTGATCACGTGGGTTTTGGTGTACGGCACGTAGTCGACCGGGTACGGCAGCATGCGATAGAGCACGCCCGGGAACAGCCCCAAGCCGATGCAAATCGCCGCGCCGCCACCCATGGCCAGCAGCATGTTGAGCGGGGCCTCTTTGACCCGCTTGCCAGAGTCGTGGGCGAAGAAGGCAAAGAAAGGGATCTTGATGCCGCTGTGGTCGACCACGCCGGCCGAGGCGAAGAGCAACACCAGCGAGAGCACCAGCATGTGGGCCTCGGCGCCCGCGGTCAAGATCATCGACTTGCTGATGAACCCCGAGAAGAGTGGGAAGCCCGAAATGGACAGTGAGCCGACCAAACAGAAGGCGGTGGTCCAGGGCATCGATTTGTAGAGTCCACCGAGCTCCGAGGCCTTGATGGTCTTGGTGCGGTACAGCACCGCGCCCATGCACATGAACAACAGGCCCTTGTAGATGATGTGGGCGAAGGCGTGGGCCGCGGCACCGTTGAGGGCCATCTCGGTTCCGATGCCGATGCCCACGACCATGAAGCCGAGTTGGTTGTTGAGGCTGTAGGCGAGGACCTTGCGCAAGTCATTCTCGATCACGGCGTAGAAGATCGGGAAGATGGTCATCACCGCGCCGATCGGGATCAAGATTTCGGTGCCCGGAAAGCCGCGGGCCAGCGCGTAGATGGCGAGCTTGGTGGTGAAGGCCGAGAGGAAGACGGTGCCCGTCACCGTGGCTTCGGGGTAGGCGTCTTGCAACCAGTTGTGGAGCAGCGGGAAGGCGGCCTTGATGCCAAAGGCCAAGAAGATCAGCACCGGTCCAGCGCTGTCGAGCTTCATGGCGGTGAAGGCCATCGAGCCAGTGGCAGCGTAGTGCAAGGTGGCGCCGGTCAGCAGCAGGACCCCGGAGGCGACTTGAATGACCAAGTAGCGCATGCCGGTATTCACCGCGCGCTCCGTGCGGCCGGCCCAGATCAGGAATACCGAAGAGATGGCGGTGATTTCCCAAAAGATGAACAGGCTGATCAGGTCACCGACGCAAGCAGCGGCGATCGATGCGCCAGCGTAAATGAAGGCCGTGGTGTGCTGGATGCGGTCGCGAACATGAAGTGCGTACACCGCGCCCAAGAACGCGGCCAGGTGAAACACCGTGGCGAAGACCCGGCTCAAGGCATCGATTCGGATGAGCTCGAGGTCGTACCAAAAGAGATGGACCACGCTCACATGACCATCCGGTAGCCACCAGAGGTGCCACAACCCCAGAAGCGGCAGGGCCAGCATGACGACACGTGTTGCGCCGGGCCGCAGCATAGCCATCATTAGGCCGCCGATCATCAGCAGCATGCCGGGCGGCAGACCGAGCAGGAACGAGGTCCACAGCTCAGTCATAGTAGTCCTCGTCGCGCATCACCAAGCTCCTCAGCTGCTTGGCAGCGGCGACGATGAAGCAGTAGGCGGCAAAGCCGAACAGTGGGAAGAAACCGAACCACTGCTCGAAGGCGAATTCGCTGTGCTTGTGGTACGCCAAGTCGGCCAACAGCAAAAGAGCGCAGACGGCCACCAACGTCTTCACGATCAGCCGAACCGCACGTGGATGCGCGAGCCCGCGTGGCGGGTCGTTGGCGTCGGAAGAAGACTTGCGCGGTTCGCTGCTCATGGGACCATGGACGAGAGGAGTTGTTGGAGCGGACGGTCGAGAAAGAAGATCACGATACAGCCGAGTGCCGTCAAGCAAAGGGGTACCAGACACAACGCCGGTGCTTCCTGGATGCCAGCTTTCTGCATGCCGCTATTGGCGTGGCCGTACTGGTCATCGTGTTCATTGCGCGGTGGTGGCAGGAAGAACCCGCGCGCGACGATGGGCATGAGGTATGCCACATTGAGCAGGGCACTGACCACCAAGACACCGAGGTACCAGGCGTGCGATCCGTCGGCGCTGCCGAGGCCGAGGCTAAATTTGCTCCAGGCGCTGAACGGCGGGATGCCGATGATCGCGACCGAACCAATGAAGAACGCGGTGAGCGTGGCCGGCATGGTGCGGCCGATTCCATCCAGCTCACTCACTTTCGTTTTGTGCGCGGTGATGTAGAAGGCGCCGGCGCAGAAGAACAACGTGATCTTACCCATGGCGTGAACCGCGATGTGCATGCTTGCACCAGTAACCGAGACCTGGGTCGCCAACGCGGCGCCGAGCACGATGTACGACAACTGGCTGACGGTCGAGTAGGCCAGCCGGGCCTTGAGATTGTTCTGCTGCAAGGCGATCAGCGACGAAACGATGATGGTGATCGAAGCGACCATCATCAGCCAATCGCTGGCGCCCGCCTGGTGCAGAAAGTCGATGCCGAAGATGTACACCACCACCTTCAAGATGGTGAAAACGCCGGCCTTGACGACGGCCACCGCATGCAGCAGGGCGCTGACCGGGGTCGGTGCGACCATGGCGGCGGGCAACCAGCGGTGTAACGGCATCAACGCCGCCTTGCCGGTGCCGAACGCCACCAGGCCGAGAAGGACCGCGATCAGCGGACCCTCAACATGGCCTTCGAGAATGCCACCTTGGCGAAACTCCAGGGTTCCGGTGAGGTGGTAGATCCAGGCCATGGCGACCAGCAGGAGCCCGATCGATGTCGACATCAAGATGCCGAGGTACACGCGTCCGGCCTGCTTGGCCTCCGGCGTGCCATGGTGGGTCACCAGTGGATAGGTGCACACCGTCATCAGCTCGTAGAACAGGAACAGCGTGAAGAGGTTGCGCGCGAAGGCAATTCCCAACGCTGCTGTGATGGCCAGCGCGAAGCAAATGAAGAAGCGGGTCTGGTGTGACTCCTCATGCTTGCGCATGTAGCCCACGGCGTAGACCGAGGTAACGATCCACAAGCCCGATGCGACGAGCGCGAAGAGCATGCCGAGCGGCTCGACGCGAAAGCCGATCGTCAGGCCCGGCACGACCTCGAGCAGATCGATTTCCGGCCGGCCACCGGCCGTCACCGTGGGTACCAGCCGGGTCACAAGACCAAAGGTGACCAGCGTGGTCATGAAGGTCACCAGGTCACGCAGGTTGGGGACATGGCCGGTGAGGCCCACGGCCACGGCACCGAGGGTCGGAACGAGCACGATCAGTGCGCTGAGCAGGTCGAGGGTCATGGTAGGCCCCCGAACAGTTCCCGCGCCGCGGACTCAGCAACTCCCACCGTAAGGTCAGTGTGGAGTCCGAAGTAAATGGTGGCGCCAATCAACACCCAGGTGGGGAGCAACATCGACCAGCGCGCTTCCTTGATGGGTGACTCGATCGCCGGCCGCTCGGCGAAATACAGCTGTTCCACAATGCGCCAAACGTAGACCAAGGCCAGCAGGGAGCTGAGTACGATCAAGAGGGCGATCCACCACCGGTCCTGCTCGAAGGCCGCCTTCACCAGGTACCACTTGCTGATGAAGCCAACCGTGCCGGGCACCCCGATCATCGCCAAGCCACCCACCACGAACGCCGCGGCCGAGAAGGGCATGCGTCGTCCGAGTCCGCGCAGATCGGCGATTCGCGGTGAATCAACCCGCATGGCCAAGCAGGCGACGGCCAAGAACAAGCCGCCCTTCATCAAGGCGTGGTTGAACAAGTGAACGAGTCCGCCGGTCAAGCCGGTCACCGAGGCGAACGACAGTCCCAAGGTCATGTAGCCGATCTGCGCGACACTGGAGTACGCGAGCACGCGCTTGACGTTGGTTTGGTAGATCGCGGCGATTGATCCCGAGAACATTGCGAGCAGGGACAGGGGCACGAGCAGCACGTCGAGGTCGAGGGTCTCGAACACGAAAGTGGCACCGAAGATGGTGAAGATGATTCGTACCAGCAAGTAGAATTGAACCTTGGTCGCGGTGGCGGCGAGGAACGCTGAGACGGCGGCCGGCGCTTGCGTGTAGGCATTGGGCAGCCATTGGTGCAGCGGAAACAAGGCCAGCTTGATGCTGATGCCGACGAATAGGAAGCCAAATGCCACCCGTACGCTTCGGGTGTCGAGGACCGCCGGCAATTGGGTGGCCAGGTCGGCCATGTTGAGCGTGCCCGTCATCTGGTAGAGGAAGCCGATGCCGACCAGGATGAAGGTGCCGCCGATGGTGCCCACCAACAGGTACGAATACGCTGCGATCAAGGCCCCGCGGTTCTTCCCGAGTGCAATCAGGCTGTACGACGCGAGCGACGAAATTTCGAGAAACACGAAGACGTTGAACGCGTCGCCAGTGACCGCGATACCGAGCAGCCCCGCCAAGCAGAGCAGAAAAGCGGCATAGAACAGGGTCTCGCGTCGATTCGAGATGGCGGCGCCGACCTGGCCGCAGAAGAAGGGCAGCACGACCGAGGCGATCCCGGCAACGATCACCAGCACGTAGGCGTTGAGGGTGTCGACCCGGTACTCGATGCCGAGCGGTGCTGGCCAGCCGCCGAGCATGTAGGATATGACCCCGCCCTGACGGACCTGTTGCAACAGCTGGAGTGCGCAAACGAGGGAAGCCCACGGCACCACAATTGCCAAGCTTCGTGCAATCAGACGGTGGCCTATCACTACCGTCACTGGAGCTGCCAAGAGTGGCAGAAGGACGACGAGAACTGGCAGATGGTCGCTCATTCTCGGTTGCGATCGAGCTCGACGATCTCGTCTTCCTCGACGGTCCCGTAGGCTTCTTGAATCCGGACCACCAGCGCCAACCCCAGGGCTGTCACGGCAACGCCCACCACGATCGCCGTCAGCATCAACACATGGGGCAAGGGATTGGAATACACGATGTCTTCACCACCGTGGGTCGGGACGATCGGGGCCGTACCGCCGCGTACCTTTCCCATCGAGATGTAGAACATGATCACCGAGACCTGAAAGAGATTCAGACCCATGATCTTCTTGACCAGGTTGTTGCGCGAGATGACGGTGTAGAGCCCGACCATCATCAACACGACGACCGCCCAGTAGATCCAATGGGCAGCCATCACTTCACCTCGCGGTCAACCCGGCGGCGGCCAGCGAACACCATGAAGATGCCCACCATGGAGGCGGCAACGGTGAGACCGACTCCGGCTTCGACCAACAAAATACCGAGGTGCTGCCCATGGGATGGATGATGTGGGTTGAGCGCGCCGTAGGCCAGGAAGTTGCCGCCCTTGAGCATGGTCACGACACCGACACCGCCATAGATCAACACGCCAAGGCCCATGAAGAAACGAATCGTGCGGGGAGAAACCACCCGTTTGAGGGTGCGTAGGCCGAAAACCAGGGCATAGAGGATCAGGCCGGCAGCGAAGATCACGCCGGCCTGAAACCCGCCTCCGGGGCCGTAGTCACCGTGAAACTGGACGTACAGCGCAAAAAGCAAAATGAACGGGATCAAAGCCTTGGAAACCACCCGCACGACAATCTTGTCGCGCATGCGCAGCGGATTTTTGACTGTGTCACCCGGAGTGTCACCCGGAGTGTCACCCGGAGTGTCACCCGGAGTGTCACCCGGAGTGTCACCCGGGGCGTCCTGTGCCACTAGACGTCCTCCGGGTCGCGGTGATGACGACCACCCAACAAAAGCAAAACGCCGGCACCGGCAACCAAGACGACGGTCACTTCACCCATGGTGTCGTAGCCACGATACGAAGCGAGTACCGCGGTGACGATATTCGGGATGCCGATATCTTTCTTAGTGCCCTCGATGTAGTCCGGCGCCACGCGTTGGTGGATGATGGCCTCGGGGTCACCGTACGCGGGAAGGTCGAATGTGCCGTAAACCAGCGCGGCTCCGGTGGCGACCACGACCAGCAGCGGAAGCACGCGCCATTTCTGGCGCTTGGCCTTGTTGGTGGTCAGCGACAAGGTGCCCAAGAACAGGACCGTCGAGAAGCCGGCGCCCACGGCGGCCTCGGTGAACGCGACATCGACCGCGTCCATAATGGTGAACAGCCCTGCGGACAGAAGGCTGAAGATGCCGGTCAGCATGGCGGCAGCGAAGAGGTCACGCTCGCGCACGATGACGATCGTCACCGCGAGCAAGAACGCGAACAGAATGGCCTCAATCGGTAAGGTCACGTTCACGGTCCTCAGGTTCGAGATCGATCCGAACGCCATGGGCGTAGGCGGCTTTGACCAAGGCGTGGGCGGCGGTTGGTCCTGTGATCAAGATCAACACAAGAATAATGGCCAGCTTGGCGCTCACCAGACTCGGGCCTTCGTAGATCATCAGGCCGACGAAAATCATCGCGGCGCCCAGTGTGTCGGTGAGCCCGGTGGCATGCATGCGGCTGTAGAAGTCGGGGAATCGCAGCAGGCCGATGCCGCCAATGATGCAGAAGACCGAGCCGATCAACAGGCAAATGGCGCTGGCGACGTCGACCCAGCTCATCGTTGCACTCGCTCTTCGTCGTTCGCCAGGTTGCCGAAACGCGCAAACTTGAGCACGGCGATCATGCCGCTGAAGTTCACCAACGCATAGACCAACGCCAGATCGAGCCACTCAGGGCGACCGGTGTAGAAACCGGCAACCGCGATCAAGAGCATGGTCTTGGTACCGAACATGTTGACCGCCAAAATGCGGTCAAATGGCGTGGGCCCGAGCACGGCACGAATCAGGGCGAGCCCCATGGTGACCAAGATCGCAACCATCGCGGCGGCGAACATCAGGTGTGGCCCTCGAGCCAAGACGCCCGGCGGTCCATTTTACCTTGGGCCAGGTCGTAGGCGATCTCCTCGGTCAGGGCGTGCACCAACATCCGTCCGTCGCGAACGTCCAGCGTTACGGTACCCGGCGTAAGGGTGATGGAGTTGGCGTAGCTGACGACCCCAGCCGGTGTCCGCTGGCTGTGGCGCACATAGATGAGGCGCTGGGAAAGCGGCAGGCGTGGGTGCAGAATCAATCGCGCGACGGTGAGGTTGGATTTGATGATCTGGACGAACAGCCAAATCAGATATACCGGCCAGCGAACGATCAGCTGGTAGGGAAGACCTTCCCGGTCGAGAATCTGCATCTGGCGGCCGAGGTACAGCACCACCGCGCACGAGCAAGCGCCGAAAATGAGCAGCAATCGGTCCGTATGGCCCGACCAAACGAGCCAAGTGGCACAGAAGAGAAAGAACGTCGCGATGGCGTGCTTCAAAAAGGGCCTCCGGAATCGTGCGCCGATGATAGCCCGAAAACCGAGTTACCGGGAATGGTCGGCGCCCGATCGGCGAGGCACCGGACTCATGCGGTGATGGCGAGCTTGTCCGATGTGCGGTGAGCGTTGCGTCCGCGAGACGCGATCATGAAGATGGAGTCACCTTATCGACGATAGGCCTCCCGATGATCGACAGACCGGCGAGTTTTGCGAGTGGCTGAAGATCTTGAACCTGTGTTCCGTTGAGGTCGAGCCAGTTGAGGTTGGCGAGTTTTGCGAGTGGCTGAAGATCTTGAACCTGTGTTCCGTTGAGGTCGAGCCAGTTGAGGTTGGCGAGTTTTGCGAGTGGCTGAAGATCTTGAACCTGTGTTCCGTTGAGGTCGAGCCAGTTGAGGTTGGCGAGTTTTGCGAGTGGCTGAAGATCTTGAACCTGTGTTCCGTTGAGGTCGAGCCAGTTGAGGTTGGCGAGTTTTGCGAGTGGCTGAAGATCTTGAACCTGTGTTCCGTTGAGGTAGAGCCAGTTGAGGTTGGCGAGTTTTGCGAGTGGCTGAAGATCTTGAACCTGTGTTCCGTTGAGGTCGAGCCAGTTGAGGTTGGCGAGTTTTGCGAGTGGCTGAAGATCTTGAACCTGTGTTCCGTTGAGGTCGAGCCAGTTGAGGTTGGCGAGTTTTGCGAGTGGCTGAAGATCTTGAACCTGTGTTCCGTTGAGGTAGAGCCCGTTGAGGTTGGCGAGTTTTGCGAGTGGCTGAAGATCTTGAACCTGTGTTCCGTTGAGGTAGAGCCCGTTGAGGTTGGCGAGTTTTGCGAGTGGCTGAAGATCTTGAACCTGTGTTCCGTTGAGGTAGAGCCAGTTGAGGTTGGCGAGTTTTGCGAGTGGCTGAAGATCTTGAACCTGTGTTCCGTTGAGGTCGAGCCAGTTGAGGTTGGCGAGTTTCGCGAGTGGCTGAAGATTTCGAATCTGTGTGCCGTTGAGCGAAAGGCGCTCGAGTCCGGGTTCCAGAAAGTTCCAGATGGGGCTGGACGGTGACGGATCGCTGCCGAGAAGCGCTGCCGCGACTTCAGCCCTGTGGTTCGAGAGGGAAACTCTGTCTTTACCTGATTGTTCCTTCAATTCCCGACGCCAGCATGCTTTCCACGCCGCACTGCGATCAGGCCCTGGGAGGCCGGAATGAGGATCGGCGGAGACCTCGGCGAGAAGGATGGCGCGTTGCCAGCCGCTTGGATCTGTTTCCAAGTCACCAAAGGAAGGGCCGAACAAGGCCGATGCGAGTTGGCGGGTTTGCTTGGGTTTGCCAGCCAGGAGACCAAAAAGCAGGATCAGGGTCTCACGCCAAATCGGATCGCCTGCGTAGGCGCGTAGATCGTCGAGGCTGTCGCCAGGGGTTTCGCCCTTTGTCGGATCAGACCACCAGCCGGCGAACAAGACATTCTCGAGGAAGTGCTCGGCTGCGAAGTACTCTTGAAACGAAAGGTGAACGAAGGCATGGGCGCCTTCGCCGCGGGGCAACAGTAGGCCGCTGCGCCGCGCAATGTACTCAACGAACGTTCGAGCGGCCTCGACCTTATCTGCCACATCGTGGGGCGACAACGCCATGGCTTCGCCGATCCAACCGTGGAGCTGCTGCTCTTGCACCAAGATCTCGCGCGGTTGGTTCTGTTTGTTCTCGCGCGCTTCGGCGACGTGGCGACTGCGTCGGCGTTGCAACCGAAAGCCTACGTAGGCGAGCCAGCGTTTCTTCTCCTCCAAGCTATAGCCTCCTTGCAAGAGGCCGCGGTATTGATCGATCGACTCCAAATAGGCTTCGACGATCTTCTGGTAGAGCTTGAACCGCCCCTGGGGTAGCTGTGCTTCGATGCGGTGGATCAGGGCGATCAAGGTCAGCAGCTGGGGCACCCGCGCCAGTGTCTTGGTTTCTTCGTGGCGTTCGAGGGCCGTGATGAGATCGCTAGCTTTGTTGTCGGCTGACGTTTCGCCGGCAATGCGCCGGTACCAGGCGCGCGCGAAGGCGGCGACCTGGGCATCGGAAAAGGGCGTTACGTAACGCAGCGCGGCCATTCGCACTACGGTCTCTGGTTGCAAGGTGTCGGTCGTGGTTGGGCCGGTACCAGGCCGCGAGCCATCGGGATCAGGCTTCCCATCAGCACTCGGAACCCGCCGGTCGTACGGCACGTCGTCATAGCCTACAATGCGCGAGGTGAGCAGCCAGCGGCAGCCAGGGGCCTGTGCGAAGCCGTCCCAGACTGCGCTGCGCAAGGCCTCGCAGGTTTCCCGGTCGCTGATCTCGTCGAGGCCGTCGACCAGGATCATGGCCTGGCCGCGCGCCAGCCAGCGGTTGAGCTCAGGTCGTGTGAGGTGGTTGCAGGTCTCGTGCGCCAGCGCCAGGTCGAGCAGCCCATCCCACGTCACGGTGCTGGCAAGCGGCAGGTCGCGCACCACGATGGGCACCGGCAGCAGTACGCCGAGTCGCCTGCAGTAGATGTTCTTTCGGGTCTTGGTGAGCTGCCATACCAACCAGCTCACTAAAGTCGATTTGCCGCTTCCCGGATCGCCGAGAATCACCACCCGGAGATGCTCGGCCAAGGCGTCGAGCAAGCCACGGCGGCCTTTGCCCTGATCTTCGTCTTGGGGCCGCAAGTGGCGCTGGGCCAAATCTGGAACGACGTAGAGATCTTCGATCGGTACGTCAGGCCGGTCGCGCAGGTGCGGCAGGCCCAAGAAACGGATGTAGCCGTGCCGTTGCCGGAGGTGCTCGTAGTAGGCGAGAACACCGTGGTCGTCAAACGGGTTCTCGAACGCCTTGGTATCGGGCGCGGTATTCGAAAGAGATTGGCGGTCGATGTTCATGGGCTGGGGGGACGTTCGTTGCCTGCCACTCTATCGAATGAAAGTGCGCGGACGATGCCGATCGATCGCGGACGAGTCTATTGCAGAAGACAGGTTTGCCATTCGGTCTCGGTCAAGACGCCGAGGTCGATGACCAGCTGCTGGGCCCGGAAAATATCGTCGGCCGCGGGGTCGCCAAAAATCGGTGCGAGGGTTGGTACGTTCGTGGGCTGGGCTTCATCTCGATCCTGTGCTGCCTGGGATGCGGCGTCCGATGACAACGGCAACCGTAGACCATGAAAGACATCGCTCTCCTTACTTGGTCGTTGGCCCAGACACCAAGGTCGAAGCTCGAGGCCGAAGAACGCGGCGTCGCTCCACATCACACGGTAGATCTCGGGATGGAAATGGTAGAGATGCGTCGCCAAGATGCCGAGCTTGAGCCAGCGATCGGCGTCGGTCTGCGGAGCGTGCTGAGCCTGGCGGCACGCTTTGAGATGGGCCTCGAAGCGCAGCAGAAGATTGGCGTACGCTTTGATTCGTCGCGGCAGCGGCGGTAGCACGGCAAATTGCTCGGCAACGCGTGCCAGGTCGCTGGCATGGGGGTGGCGTCCAAGCAACGGCTCGAGCAGTTTCGCCGGCTCACGGATTAGGGGCAGGTGCCAGATGTTGGTGCACAGCTTTTCCAAGTATTCGCGGGCGCGGCGGCGACTGAGGCCAGCAACTTGGTCTTCGGGGACGCCCACCGGCTTCGGCAGGTGTTCGGCGATTGCGCCTTCGATGATCTGCTGGTTCATCCCCAGAACGAACACGCAGTTGGGCAGGTTGAGGTAGATCTTTATGCCCTCGATCAGTCGATAGGCAGCTTCGGGTTCGCACCGGTCCAAGTCGTCAACCAACACGACGAGGCGTCGCGGTTGGGGTCGCTTGCGCTTGGGAAGGATGCCGGTTCCTACCAGGGATTGGATAGCGTGCTCCAATTGGGCGCGAAGCTGGTGGGTTGGCATTTGAACCGCGAGATGCGCGGCCTCCCAGTCTCTGCCCACTTGCTCGATCTTGGACGTTTGGATGCCGATGTTGTCGGTCAGGCCGTCGAACGCCAACAGCGAGCTACGTAGGGCGACTTCACCCAGCTTCTTGGTTTGTTTCAGGGCTTTCAACGCCCTTGGCAGCTGGCTGCGAATCTCGTGCAGCAGGGCGACGACGGGACTGGTTTCGTTCTGGTAGCGCCAAGCCTCGAACCATACGACCACGACCAGCTCCCGCCAGCGGCCCGCGATCCTCTGAAGCCCGACCGACGGTCGCACGCCGTCGGGTTGCTGCGGACATGACTTGGTCAGGTACCATTGAAGCTGATGCAAGAAGCTGGTCTTGCCCGAACCCCAGTCGCCGTGGACGCCCAACACCTGCGGTGGCTTAGAACCGACGACGGCATCGCCGACGCTCGCCACCAACTCCGTGCAGCCGATGAGATCGTTGAGGGTAGGCTCGTCGTTGTGGAGCTGGGCCATGTTCTGTCCTTCCTGGCAAGGCGGCGGTATTCCTTGCTGCTGCCATCATGATCGTTGCGTGAATCATACCGCGACGACACGGGCGAGGCGCCGAGCCAACGACGAGCGCTAGGAGGCTTCGTCGCGGTAGCTCTTGGCGAGCTTGTCGTGAGCATCGCGGCCGGTGACCAGCGTTCGTGGACACGACGGCGCACCGTAGACGGCGATCGGTTCGAAAATGGGCTCGAAGCCATCGCGGGCAAGCGCCGCATCGAGCAGGTCTTCAGCGGAAAGGGCGGGACGACCGGCACGCTCACTGAGCGGCAGCTCGCCCACGTCGGGTAAGCCGTCGACATCGGTCAACGTGGCCACGGGAGGGGCCAGCGACGCCAAAGCCTGGGCGTTGCGGATCAGCGTTTCGCGCACGTCAGTAGCGTAGCGTGTGGTGTCGACTTACCGAGAGGAAGCCCTGGCACCTTCGACCTGCGTGGGTAGTTCCTTGATGCGGTCACCGACCCACCATGGAAGGAGGTGGGCATCCAAGAGGTAGCTCACAGAAGATGTCCGCGTTCAGCGTCCCACTCGTCGGGTGATGTTGTGGGCACAATGACGTCTCCGACGATCTTCACCGAACCTCTTAGAGTGTCCTGAGGGTAGAGCCCATCTAGCATCGCCGGAACTAGTTGAACCACTGGACGACCCCGTTTCGAAACGACGACTGTTTCGCCGGTCGCTGCGATCTCATCGAGGATTGCCAGACACTTGGCCTTGAACTCGGTCGCCGTCATGATCCTCATATCCCCAGTTTATAGAACTGGTTCGCTGGCTGCAGCTTAGCCCATGCCCACGATAGAATCGCGCGACGCGACGACTGCCCAAAAACCGAGGAGATTGCATGACGCTTCGACGCTGTACGCTCGCCACAATCGCTGCCGCCGCGCTGTGGCTCGTGGCGTGTTCCGGGCCGCCGGCCCCAACACCCGATGTTGGAGCGACCCCAGAGGCGGCTGTGGCTACTCCCGCGGGCGGGCGCCCTGCATGGGCCCTGGCGATTCATGGTGGTGCCGGGACGATCCCGCGCGATACCCCGGTAGACCAGATTCAGGCCTACGAAGCGGCATTGCAGGGAGCCCTAGCCGCGGGTCGTGACGCGCTCGAAGCAGGTGAGCCCGCGCTCGCAGTGGTCGAGATGGTCGTGCGGTTGCTCGAGGACGCGCCACAGTTCAACGCGGGCAAAGGGGCGGTGTTCACCAATGCCGGCACCCATGAGCTCGATGCCGCGATCATGGACGGCTCGACCTTGGCCGCGGGTGCGGTATCGGGCCTCGAGACCGTTAAGAATCCGGTGTCGTTGGCGCGGTTGGTCATGCAGAACACCCGCCATGTTTTTTTGGTCGGTGATGGCGCCGAGCAATTCGCTACTGAAATGGGTGTTGATCGCGTCGAGCAGGACTATTTCTTTACCCAGCGTCGGCACGACTCGTGGCGTAGGGCTCAGGAAGCCGAGGCGACGGTGGGCGGTGATGGCGCTGGAGACGCGCTGGCGGCCGAGAACGTCGACGGATCCAATGTCGATGGATACTACGGCACGGTCGGTGCTGTTGCGCTCGATCGAAGCGGCAACCTGGCCGCGGCGACCTCCACGGGCGGTTTGACCAACAAGCGTTTCGGACGCGTCGGTGACGTGCCGGTGATCGGTGCCGGCACGTACGCGAACAATGCATCGTGCGCGGTCTCCGGTACCGGTATCGGTGAACAGTTCATCCGGCACACGGTTGCCAGCGATATCGCTGCGCGGATGACCTATGGCGGGGCCACCTTGCAAGCGGCGGCCGAGGCTGTGATTCACGGCGAGCTACAGGCGGGCGACGGCGGGGTCATCGCGGTGTCCAAGGACGGTGAGATCGCTTTGGTGTTCAACTCCGTGGGTATGTTCCGCGGCGCCGCGAATGCCGATGGTCGGTTCGAGGTTGCCATTTGGGAGGCTCGAGAGCAGGATGGCTGACTCCACGTCCCTCCGTTGCGCCAACCGGTCGACCAATCGGCTCGCCGAGGCCATCAGCCCCTACCTGCGACAGCACCAACACAACCCCGTGGACTGGTATCCGTGGGGAGCCGAGGCGTTGGCGCGGGCCCGTGACGAGAGCAAACCGATTTTCCTGTCGGTAGGGTACGCGACGTGCTTTTGGTGCCATGTGATGGCCCGCGAGTCGTTCGCCGACGAGTCGATTGCTACGTTGATGAATCATCACTTCGTCAGCATCAAGCTCGATCGCGAAGAGCGTCCTGAGCTGGACGAGGTCTATATGACCGCGACGCAACTGCTGACAGGGCAGGGCGGCTGGCCCAACACGGTGTTCCTGACGCCCGATCTCCATCCCTACTACGCGGGGACCTATTTCCCACCGGAGCGGCGGCAAGGGGTGCCGGCGTTTCGGGAAGTGTTGGAGAGCATGGCCCACGCCTGGGAGAACCGACGTGCGGATGTCCGTATGCAGGGCGAAGAGTTGGTGATGGCGATTCAGCGCTACCTCGGAGAACGAGGTGAGCCGGCCGACGTGCCAACGACCGTGGCGGTCGAGCGTGCCTATGCGTCGCTGGCCGAGAAGTTCGACCCGGAGCATGGTGGCTTTGGCGTCGCCCCGAAGTTTCCGAGTCCAGGGAACCTGTATTTACTCGAAGCCTTGGCCGGGACGGATCAACGCGCCGCCCACATGCTCGATACGACCCTCGACCGGATGGCGCGCGGTGGTGTCTACGATCAGCTCGGTGGTGGCTTCCACCGGTACGCGGTCGACGCGGCCTGGAAGACTCCACATTTCGAGAAGATGCTCTATGACAATGGCCAGCTGTTGACGCTTTATTCGCGGGCCTATGCCCGCACCCGCGACCCCGAGACAGCACGGATCGTCCATGGGACGGCGGCGTTTCTCGACCGCGAGCTCAGTCAGGAAGAAGGTGGCTTCTCGAGTGCGATCGACGCTGAAACCGGCGGTAGCGAGGGGGCATTCTACGTCTGGACGCTGCGTCAGATCACCGAGGCGCTGGGGGAAGAGGATGCCGGCTTTCTCGCACCGATCTTCGGGTTCGACGGTCCGCCTTTTTTTGAGCGGGACCACTACGTTCTCCACCTGCCGGAGCCCCTCGCGAACCATGCCGACCGGCGCCACCAAACCCACGAGGCGCTCTTGGACCAGATCGCCCCACTTCGTCGTCGTTTGTTTGACGCCCGTGCCCAGCGGCCACGGCCCATCACCGACGACAAGGTCTTGACCGATTGGAACGGCATGGCCATCGCCGGCTTGGCCGAAGCAGGTCTGGCGCTCGAAGAGCCCGCATACTTCGAACGTGCCGAGCGGGCTGCCACGTTCGTTCTGGATCGCTTGTGGACCGAGGCCGGGACCTTGATGCACTGTTGGCGCGCGGGCGAGGGGCGCCAACCCGCCTTCTTGAGCGATTACGTCCATCTGGTTGCCGGCCTGTTGGCGCTCGACAAGGGGAGCGAGGATTCACGGTGGCTCGACGCTGCCGTGCGCTTGACCGACGAGCAGATCGAGCGGCTCGCTGATACCGACCGCGGTGGCTTCTTTGCCGCCGCGGAGGCACCGGACGTTCTGGCCCGAAGCCGCGAGATCTTTGATGGCGCCTTACCGGCCACCAACGCGGTCGCCACCCTTAATCTGCTGGCGCTGGCTGAACGGACCGGCAACAAGCGGTGGCGCGATCAAGCTGAAAGGGCGTTGCGCGCATTCGGCACCCTGATCGAGCAGCAACCCGAGGCGGCCCGAACCTTCTGCGTCGCCATCGCGCGATTCCACGCGATGGGGATTTCTTAGCAGTCTGAGGCGCGTCTACTCTTTGGATTCGCTGTACTGCACCATGCCTTCACTGCCCGACGCCTTACCCTGTACGAAGACCGAAACGGTTCGCCCATCGCTGGCGCGCGTTCCCGAAACGTTGCCGCCACTGTTGTTGCCGCCATCGAAGGTCTGCTTGGTAATTTCAAAGCCTTGACCACCGAGGAGTTTCTCGTAGTACTCGATGATGACCTGGGGTTTGTCTGAGGTGGAGAAGGAATAGGCGCCGGTAGCGCCGGCTGCTGTCTCGGAGGAGAAGGTGCCTTTGCGTTCGAGCGTGTTGGGGTAGGCCGGCACCCAGTCCGGAACCTCGGCCAGATCGACGCTGGCACCGAACTTCGTATCTCCCTCGGCGGTCGAAATCTTTAGCTGTGGTCCGCCTTCACCAGAATCGCTGGTGGCAATCGCAATGCTGCCCCGCTCGCCGTCGTCGGTCTCCCACTCGAAGCGTCCGTCTTTGATGGCGTCGTAGTCCAGGGTAATGACTTGATCGGTTTTCTTGTTGCGAATGGTCATGGTCCCGGCAGCTTCGTCCGACTCGACCAGATCGAGCTCAGGATTGACCCGCACCACCAACTCGGCTGCTGCTTTGGTTGGATTGGCCTCGATCTCCTCGACCAGTTCCTTGCCCTTTTTGAAAACAAAAGCACCTCCGACCCCAACAGCCAAGAACACGATGAGTAGCAGACCGGCACAGCCGATCGCGACCCAGGCCATGGGATGAAGCCCCTTCTTGTTCTGTCCATTGCTCATGGTTCTCCTCCTTCGTAAACGCAGATCTTACCGCGCAATTCTCCTCTTGGGTGGGCGCGGGTTGGTCCAGCTACGGGTAGGACTCACTACAGTGGTGATCACGCCAATACCGCGAATCACCCCCAACTGGTGGTGACCTATCGCGATGGATGTGACTTCGCTTCAGGCTCGTGGAAGGACGCGATACGATAGGGCGGTGTGCAAACTGCTCCATTGTCGCTTGTTTGTCGCGCTGATCGTGATCGCGGTTACGAGCTCGCCAGCCATCTTGGCCCAACCCGAGGACCTCGATGCTTGGAGTGTCGTCGCGTCGTCAAACATCACCTTGTTCAGCGACGCGGAGGTTGATCGCAGCGTAGAGATCGCGGTTACGCTCGAGCACTTTCGCGCCGTCTTCGCCCAGTTGGCACCGGCGATCGAACTCGAAGCGCCTGCGCCCACGAGGTTCTTTGCTTTTCGCAATTCAGAGGCCTACGCGCCCTACAAGACCCGTGCGGATCGAGGTGGATCGCTGATTCTGGGGCAGTTTCTCAGCCATCCAGACGGCAACTACCTAACCCTCAACGCCGATCCGCGGTACGTGGGCGGTACGGCGGTCATTCTGCATGAGTTCGTGCACTATTTCGTGCGCAGCAACTTCCCCGACGTGCCGCTGTGGTTCAACGAGGGTTTGGCCGAGTACTACAGCACGTTCGAGGCCGACGACAGCTCCGTGCGCGTTGGCAAGCCGGTGGCGCGGCATCTCCGCTGGTTGCGTGAGCGCGGCGATTTTTCGCTCGCCGACGTACTGAACGCGTCTACGGGAGGGCGGGCCGGCCACGGTGCCGATGAGGTGGGGGCGCTCTATGCCGTTTCGTGGCTACTGGTTCATCATCTGCTGTCAGGGGGACCGGACCGGCTCGACCAGACAGCCTCGTATTTGGCCAAGGTAGGTGCCGGTGACGACCCCGAAGACGCCTTCGAGGAAGCGTTCGACGTCCGACTCGGCACCCTCGAACAGCGGCTACGCGACTACGCCCAGCGCGATGACTGGACGTCCGCGTCGATCCCGCTCGACCACTTGCCGGCGGTCAGCGTGTCGATCGATGGCATGGCTCCCGCCGAGGTCTTGGTCCAACTCGGCGACCTGGTGATCCATCTCGGCAGGGAACAGGACGCCGAACGCCATTTCCAGCACGCGCTCGACCACCATCCCGAACATCCTGAGGCCCACACGGGCTTGGCCCACGTGCGCGACCGCCAATCGCGGTTGCATGAGGCAGAGTTGCTTTATCAGGATGCGGTGCGGCTCGGTTCCAACGCGGCGTTGACTTACCTGCTCTATGGGCGCTTGTTGTTGCGATCGCTCGAGGCGGGGATCGAAGAGAGCGCCGCTGCGCGCGCCGAGCGGGCGCGCGATCTGTTCCGGCGGGTGGTGGAGATCGAGCCATCCTTCGCCGAAGGCCACGCCCTGCTCGGCATCGCGCATCTCTTCGGCGAGGTGGATGCAGAGGCTGGAATTGGCAGCCTACGCCGGGCCATTGATCGTGTTCCGTCCCGGCTCGATTGGGTGTTCCGGCTGGTGCAGCTCCTCCTGAAAGCCGAGCAGCTGGACCAGGCCGAAGCGTGGGTGGATCAAGTTCTGGTCGAACGGGCTGAGCCGGAGCAGGTGGCCGCCGCGCGCGAAGAGATCGAACGGTGGCGCTTGCTCCAGGCGGCCAACAAGTCGCTCGAGGCGGGTGAGATCGACGACGCATTGGGTCTTTACGATCAAGCGATCTCGGTGACCAGCGATCCGGCTATGCGTGAACGCATGGCCGAGAAATTGCTTGCGCTTCAAGCCCAATACGACCGCTGAGTATGGTTTGGCCTCTGGCCCGAGGTTGGGGCTTTGCAAAGGACGACATCGCCGTCAGGTGTAACGAGCGCGTAAGGTCTTCCTCCTTCGAACGCACGTCACCCTTGCGTCGTGGCCGCTGGCTGGGTAGCGTATGCACTATGAGCGCCTATTCAACCCGCGTCGTTCGCAACCTCATTGTTTCGGTCTCGATCTTGTCCTGTGTCGTTGCCCTTCCCGGCGTCGCTGCTGCCGATATGCCCGCGCCGCCGTTGTTGGAGCTGGCGGCCCCACCAGCGGACGCGATCGTGCACGAAAGCGGTCTGGCGACCAAGGTGTTGGTGCCGGGTACCGGGACCGAGCCGCCGGGCGCCAACGATGTTGTTGCGGTGCACTACACCGGATGGACCGCCGATGGCGAGGTGGTCGA
Organism: Candidatus Multivoradales bacterium; assembly: GCA_965250305.1. GTDB lineage: Bacteria > Acidobacteriota > Thermoanaerobaculia > Multivoradales > J023 > J023. The sequence goes on from CBDFNS010000024.1 coordinate 104,377, forward strand.
CAGTACCGTTGGCCGCACCAAGCCTACTGGTTTGCCAGTCGACAAGGTCATCCCCGGGTGGGCCGAGGGGCTTCAGCAGATGGTGGTGGGAGAGAAGCGCCGCATGTGGATTCCGGAGGCCCTAGCGTTCCAGGGCCGCGAAGGCGCACCGGCAGGCATGCTGGTTTTTGACGTCGAGTTGTTCGAGATCGATCGCCGGACGCCGCCTCCGGCGCCCGCCGATGTTGCGGCGCCTCCCACCGATGCCGAGGTCATGAAGTCCGGCTTGGCCAGCAGAATCCTGCGACCGGGCGTGGGCTCAGAGCATCCGAAGATCAGCAGTCGCGTCACGGTGCACTACACCGGTTGGACCACCGAGGGCGAAATGTTCGACAGCTCGATCACCCGCAACCAGGCGACCAGCTTCAGTCTGCGTCAGGTCATCAAGGGTTGGAGTGAGGGCATGCAGTTGATGGTGGTGGGTGAGAAGCGCCGGTTTTGGATTCCCGAGAAGCTCGCCTACAAAGGCCAGCGCGGCAAGCCACAGGGCATGCTGGTGTTCGACATCGAGTTGCTGTCGTTCCATTAAGTGGAGGTGAACGAAAGTCGACTCGGCGAAGCTCGACGGGAGAAGTGCGCCCAGGCCTTCCGTAACTGTCCACTCAGAAGAAAAGATCGTCACTGATCTGCCATGGCCGCTGAATCTGGGCCGATGCGCCAATTTTGCGACTAGTAAGGCAGACGTTCGATCGCGTCATCCTTGCGGCGGAACATCCATCCGTGCTCGCCGTTCATACTGACGATTCATACTGACGATGAAATAGTCGCCGTCTACGTCCACGTTCGAGGCGTAGCCCATGGACGCACCATTCTCGCGGGTCGGGACCAGAAAGCCAGAGCGCTCCTGCCCCCTTTATGCCGCGCTGGGCAAGCCATCTTGGCGGCTCGCGTGCATTGCAAGTCTTTTCCTTGCAGTGAGATAGAGGATGGTACCGACTCCCAGGGTTGAACTGGGGACCCCTAGATCCACAATCTAGTGCTCTAACCAACTGAGCTAAGTCGGCGCAGTAACGACGCTCCAAGCGAAGCGGACGTGGATGTTAGTCCGCCGCGCGAGAACTGTCAAAGGGTGATCGCCGTTTCGGGGTTACGGTTGTTCGCCCCGACTTGTAACAGTCTGGTTTGGTTGCGGCCGATCCGCTTGCGGGTCACGCGACCGATGCCTATACTGGGTGTATGGCTCGTCGCATCATCCACACCGCCCTCCTGCTCGTGCTGTTGGTGGCACCATTGCAGGCGCTGGTGTGTGCGACGTGCGCGCCTGAATCGTGTCCTTTGGCGCCAAAGTTGGCCGTTTCGGCGTCCAACGGGGTATCGGTGGATGGCGAGCATGAAGGGATGAGCGGGCACTGTGAGCGTATGGCCCCAGCGACGACGGTCCGTGCTGCGTGCCATGGTGGAGGCGACAGTTGCTGCTCCGTGCGCAAGGATGTCGCACCGTCGGCGGTTGGCGCGCAAGCGCCGCGCGCCGAAACACTGCCAGATGGGCAAGCCGAAGCCCCCTCGTTCGTGGTGACGACACCTGCACCGACCTTGGATCAGGGCCGAACCGCCGACTCGGAGCGACCTCCGAACCGAGCTGGCGCGTCGCTGTTCACGCTTCACCGCGCCTTGCTGCTTTGATACCCGTTTTGGTGTAGCAGAGACCACGTCCGTCGGGACGTGAGTCATACCCAACACGGAATCAGCCAGTAGCAGGAGCGCCATGAAACATGCGCACGTCCTGCGCGTGTTGGTCGCTTGGTTGGTCTTCGTCGAATCGTTCGGCGCGATCGAAGCGACTGGCGCCGCGCCGGAAATCGAAGAAGCAATATCGGAGCAGGGTGCCGTCGAAGAAGCCGGTCCGCGCCCGGGGCCGGAGGCAGCGGTAGCCACCCTAGCCTCGGAAACGATGGTGTCGTCGATCGACTCGCCGCCATTGCGGGCTCTGCTAGCCGAGGCGTTGGAACGCAACCCCTCGGTCGCGCGCGCCCGCCGCGAGGCCGCGGCGTTGGCTGCACGGGCGCCCCAGGTTCGGGCTTGGCCCGAGCCGATGGTGGCCCTGACTTGGTTTGCTCTGCCACCCGAGACCCGCGTGGGGCCGCAGCGGCTGAGCGTTTCGTTTGAACAAACCCTGCCTTGGCGCGGCAAACTCGGCCTGGCAGAACAGGCAGCGATCTTAGAGGCGGCGGCGGCAGAGGCTGCGGTGGAGACGGCGCGTCTCGATGTTCTGACCGAAGCGCGGCGGCTCTACCATGAGGTGGCATTCCATGACGCCCATCGCACGATCGTCCACACCGAGCGGTCAGCGTTGGTGCGGTTCGAGCAGGCAGCGCAGGCCCGCTACGCCGCGGGTTCCGGCCTGCTACAGGAAACCGTGCGCATTCAGGCACAGATCACGCGCGCCGACACGCGCCTGCTCGAAATGGACGAGCATGCCGCTCGGCACCATACGGCTCTGAACGCGTTGCGCGATCAACCCGCGATGACACCGATCGAGATCGTGCCGTTGGCGCCACCGGCGGAACCGCTGGCACCAACCTTCGACCTCGATGCGCTGCGAAGCGTTGCGTCGCGATTTCGGCCTGAGTTGGTGGCCGCGGACGCCAAGATTGCCGCAGCCGAGGCACGCCGGGCGTTGGCGGCGAAGCAGGTGCGCCCTGACGTGACGCTTGGTTTGGCGTACACGCTGGTGGACCGGGGTGGAGATGACGCGGCGCGCTTGGCTCCGCCGTCGGGCAATGGCGACGACATCTTGTCGCTGCGAGGTGCGGTGAAGTTGCCGGTACGGCGAAAGAAGCTGGTGGCCGCCGAAGAAGAAGCGAGGGCGTGGCGTTGGGCAGCGGAGGAGGAGAAGCGGCGGGTTGGTTCCGAGATCGAGCGAGCTTTGGGTGACCTGGCAGGCCGGATTCCACTCCTGCACGAGCATTGGCGGTTGCTCGAAAAGGTCCTTCAGGTTCAGGCGCGCGAGGCCTTGCGCTCGGCCGAAATTGCCTACACCACGGGTAAGTTGAATGCCGTTGATCTGCTCGACGCCGAGGTTGTGCTGTTGGAGGTTCAGGTGGCCGCGGCCCGCACCCTCGCCGACTTGGCCATCGCCCACGCACGGCTCGAGCGGGCGTTGGCTCAGCCCTTGGCCGCGCTCGATTCAACCGATTCGCTTGCGGAGGATTTCAATGTCCAACCCTAACGCCCGTCATGGCTGGATCGGCCTCGGATTGGTTGTTGCCTTGCTCGCCGGTTTCTTGGTGGCGCAGCTTCTGCCACCGAACCTTCTGGGCTTTCGGCGTGACCACGATAGCGCCGACACTGCGATGGATGTGTCGGCTGACGACGGTCAGCTCTATACCTGCGGAATGCACCCACACGTGATTGAGGATGCGCCGGGCAGTTGTCCGATCTGCGGGATGGATCTCGTGCCCATACACGTTGGAGATGGCGCGCCGATGAACGGTAAGGCCGGTCACGATCATGGTGAGGAAACGCCGGCAGCCGCATCTTGGACCTGCACCAAGCACCCCATGATCACCGAGGACGGCCCCGGTGCTTGCCCAATCGATGGCCTGCCTTTGGTGATGGCGGAGCCCGTCCCGCCGGACTCCGAAGCTGCCGGGACGACCGTGCGGATCGATCCCGCCGTGATCCAGAACATGAACGTACGCACGGCGCGGGTCGTTCGTCAGGATCTGACCCAGCCGATTCGCACCGTTGGCTATTTGGAGTACGACCAACAACGGATGGTCACGGTGACGACCAAGTACGCCGGTTGGGTCGAGAAGGTGTATGTCAACTACGTGGGTGAGACGGTTCGTCGTGGTCAGCCTTTGTTCGAGGTGTACGCGCCGGAGTTGATCCAAACGCAGGAGGAACTGCTGTCTGCGCTGCGCTTCGCAGGAGAGCTGGGCTCGGCGCCCGAAGACGCACAGCGCCGTGCCCAGTCGTTGGTGGAGTCGGCACGCACGCGCTTGGGCTATTGGGATGTGTCGAAGGAGCAGATCGCGCGTTTGGAAGCCACCGGTGAGGTGTTTCGGACGTTGACAGTGTCCGCGCCATCTGGGGGCATGGTGATGAAGCGGATCCCAGGTCTCGAGGGGATGGCGGTACGGCCTGGGATGGAGATCTTTCACATCGCCAATCTGTCGAGCCTGTGGCTCTCGGCAGAGCTATTCGAAGGGCAGATGGCGTGGGTGCGTGAGGGGACCGAGGCGCGTATCACCTTGTCGTATTTCGAGGGTGAGACGTTTACCGGGCGCGTTCGCTTTCTCGAACCGGCTCTGTCGGAGCAGACGCGAACCGTGCGGGCCATGATCGAGGTACCCAATCGTGGTGGGCGGTTGCGGAAAGGCATGTTCGCGACGGTGGAGTTTGCACCGGTCGTAGCGGTAGACGCATTGGTGGTTCAGACACAGGCGGTGCTGCGGACCGGCATGCGTAATGTAGTGGTACGAGCCTTGGGCGACGGACGGTTCATGCCGCAAGAGGTGACGTTGGGTCGTGAGACCGGTGGTTTGATCCAGGTGCTGACCGGGCTCGAGGAAGGCGATGAGGTGGTGACCTCATCACAGTTCTTGCTCGACTCGGAGTCGACCCTGCGCGAGGCGGTTCAGCGCATGATCGCGGCCCGCCAGGAGCCAGAACCATGATGATGCGAAGAACGGCTCGTTTCCTCGTTCGTCCTCGTCGCCTTTCCGAGGGTGGGACTGATGGGACGGCGCCAGGCTCGATTGCGGGCGGTCTCCGCGAACTCGCTTCGCTCAGACACACTCCGCCCGTCCTCGTTTGCCCCTGTCGCCTTGCTTGGATGTGGAGAGTGCCAGGGTTGGCTGTGGGGATCGGCATGGGGGCAATGGCATGTTGAGCCGGGTCATCGCTTGGTCGATGCACAACCAGCTGTTGGTGGCGACGGGGCTGTTGCTGGCCGTGCTGGGCGGGGTGTGGTCGATTGGCGAGACGCGCATGGACGCGATTCCTGATCTTTCCGACACCCAGGTCATCATTTACACCGAGTTCCCGGGCCAGGCGCCACAGGTGATCGAAGATCAGGTTACCTACGCGATTTCGTCGAAAATGCTCTCGGTGCCGGGCGCCAAGGTGGTGCGCGGGTATTCGTTCTTTGGTTTCTCGTTTGTCTATGTGATCTTCGACGACGACACCGACCTGTATTGGGCGCGGTCGCGGGTGCTGGAGTACCTTTCGAGCTTGGCGGGGCGATTGCCAGAGGGCGTGACGCCGCAGCTGGGACCCGACGCGACGGGCGTGGGCTGGGCGTTCATGTACGTACTCAACTCGCCGTCACGGTCGTTGGCGGAACTGCGTAGTTTGCAGGATTGGTACCTTCAATACGGACTCTCGTCGGTCGAGGGTGTGGCGGAGGTGGCCTCGATCGGTGGCTTTGTTCGGCAATACCAAGTCGAGGTCGATCCGATCCGGCTGCGGGCGTATGGGCTGTCCTTGGCGACCGTCAAGCATGCGATTCAGCGTTCCAATCTCGATGTCGGTGGACGGTTGATCGAAGTGGCCGAGCGCGAGCTCATGGTGCGCGGGCGAGGCTACATTCAGGACGTTCGTGATCTCGAGATGGTGGTGCTGGCCGCGGGTCCGGGCGGCGTACCGGTCTTGTTGAGCGATGTGGCGCGGGTTGCGATGGGGCCCGAGATCCGGCGTGGGCTGGCCGACTGGAACGGTGAAGGCGAAACGGTGGGTGGCATCGTGGTGGTGCGCGCGGGGGCCGACACGCGCACGACGGTGGCACGGGTCAAGGCGCGGTTGGCGGAGCTACGCGCGGGCCTACCCGACGATGTCGAGGTCTCGGTTGCCTACGACCGGACCGGTTTGATCGAACGGGCCATCGCCACCCTCCGCGACACCTTGATCGAAGAGCTGGTGGTGGTCTCGTTGGTGTGCATTGTCTTTCTGTTCCACTTCCGCTCGGCCTTTGTCGCCATCGTTTCGATTCCGCTTTCGATCTTATTGGCGTTCATCGTGATGCGGTGGCAGGGGCTGGGCGCCAACATCATGTCGCTCGGCGGCATCGCGATTTCGATTGGTGTCTTGGTGGACGCCGCGATCATCATGGTGGAGAACGCCCACAAGCACTACGAGGAATGGCGTGGGCGGCGTTCGCACTTCGAAATCATCCTGCGTTCGGCGCAAGAGGTGGGCCCAACCCTCTTTTTCACTCTATTGGTCATCACGGTTTCGTTCCTGCCCGTGTTCACCCTGCAAGCGCAGGAAGGTCGCTTGTTCAAGCCGCTGGCGTTTACCAAGACCTACGCCATGGCCATGGCGTCGATCCTGGCGGTGACCGTGGTCCCGGTGCTGATGCTCTGGTTCGTGCGCGGCAAGATCCGCGGCGAGGCGCGGCATCCAGTGTCGCGGTTCCTCCGTTGGCTCTACCGACCGATTCTTCGTTGGACCTTGAGCGGTCGTTGGTTGGTGTTGCTGGTGACGGTGTTGTTGATGCTGTCGACTTTGATCCCGCTGGGCCGGATCGGTTCTGAGTTCATGCCGCCCTTGTGGGAAGGCGATCTGCTGTACATGCCCACGACGTTTCCAGGGCTGTCGATCGCCAAGGCACGTGAGATCTTGCAGCAGACCGACAAGATCATCCGGACCTTTCCGGAGGTGGAGACCGTGTTCGGCAAGGTGGGACGTGCAGAGACCGCCACCGATCCAGCACCCTTGTCGATGATCGAAACCACCATTGTGCTCAAGGACCCGAGCGAGTGGCGGCCTGGCCTCACCCGTGACGACTTGATCGCCGAGCTCGACCGCGCGGTTCAACTTCCGGGCCTCACCAACGCCTGGACGATGCCCATCAAGACGCGCCTCGACATGCTCTCGACCGGGATCAAGACGCCGGTGGGGATCAAGATTGGTGGTCCCGACCTGGCGACCTTGCAGACCCTTGCTGAGCAGGTGGAAGCCGTGGTCAAGCCACTGCCGGGCACCCTCTCGGCCTACGCTGAACGGGTCATGGGTGGCACCTACTTGGACTTCGATATCGACCGCGCGGCGGCGGCCCGGTTCGGGCTGACCGTGGGTGATGTGCAGGATGTGGTGCGCTCGGCCGTCGGCGGGATGAATGTTTCGTGGACGGTGGAGGGCCTCGAGCGCTATCCGATCAATGTTCGCTATCCGCGTGAGCTGCGCGACAGTCCGGCGGCGTTGCGCGAGATTTTGGTGTCGACGCCCCGCGGTGGTTCCGTGCCCCTTGGCCAGGTCGCCACCTTGACTGTGCGCGATGGTCCTCCCGGCATCAAGACCGAGGGTGCGCGTCCCAATGCCTGGGTGTACGTCGACCTCCGCGGTGTCGACGTGGGCTCGTGGGTCGAGCGCGCCCAGACGGTGGTTGCCGAGCAGGTCGAGATCCCGCCGGGCTATACGATTTTCTGGTCAGGACAGTACGAGTATCTGGCAAGGGCGAAAGCGCGCCTGGCGTTCATCGTGCCGCTGACGCTGCTCTTGATCTTGTTGATTCTCTACTTGCATACGAAGTCGGTGGTCAAGACGGCGATTGTGCTGTCAGCCATTCCGTTCTCGTTGGTGGGTTCGGTGTGGCTGGTGGACGCGCTGGACTACAACTGGTCCGTGGCGGTGATCGTGGGCATGATTGCGCTCGCAGGCCTGGCGGCGGAAACCGGCATGGTCATGTTGCTGTATTTGGACCTGGCCTACGAGCGTTGGCGAGCTGACGGCCAGATGGCCAGCTACGCGGACCTCCGCGCGGCCATCGATCATGGTGCCGTGCAGCGGATCCGGCCCAAGATGATGACGGTGGCCGCGACCTTCTTTTCGCTGGTACCCATTCTTTGGGCAACCGGTACCGGTGCCGACGTCATGCGACGGATCGCCGCGCCGATGGTCGGCGGTCTGTTCACGTCGTTTGTTGGCGAGTTGATTGTGTTTCCCGCCCTTTACTTTGTGTGGCGCGCGTTCGGATTGCGTCGAAACGCCCGGGACGAACCGGAGGTATTACCGGCATGATTGTTCATTCTGCAGGGCGAAACGGCCTGCGCCAAGCGAGGAGTCACTCATGAACCTTTTTCGATTCATTTCTCGACCAGCCGGTCACAACGCGCTGGCATGGGCCGTTTTGGTCTTGCTTCTCTGGCCCAACAGTACGGCCAGTTTGGCGTCCGATTTTGTTGAGCAAGGTCCCTCGGTTTCGACATTTGCGGTCGTTGTGGCGCACTACGAAACGGCGCGGTTGGCCCTCCTCGAGGATCGAAGCGACGGCGTTGCCGAACAAGGAGGGGCAATCGCAACGGCCTTGCGTACGCTGCGCGCCGACTTCAGCACCGAAGCTGCGGGGGTCGACGTGGATCAGGGCGACGCCGCGCGGTCGCTCATGGACGAGCTGATCGTCGCGGCCGACGCGTTGGCCGCCGCCGAGGACCTGACTGCTTCCCGTGATGCCTTCTTTGCGTTGTCCAAACCACTGGTTCGTTTCCGTGCCATCGCCACCGGAGATCGGCCGATCGTTGGCTATTGTCCGATGGCCAAGAAATCGTGGCTCCAACCCCGGGGAGAGCTTGGCAATCCGTACCACGGTCTGGCGATGGCCGAATGTGGCGTCGTCGTCGACGAGGGTTGATCCGAGGCGATCGGTGACTGAAGTCACCGCCTGGTAGAGGTGGGTCTACCGGGCCGGTCTCGTGAGCACGGCCTGTGGCGGTTCTGCGTTGGTTGTCCGCAAGGTGAGTTGTTCGGCAGCTTGATGGGTGACGGGCGTTGCCCGTCGTTTGTCGACGCCTGGCTCGCGTTCGCGAGCCCACGCATGATCGTTTGATAATGGGAGAACTCAATGAATATCGCCCGAAGAAAAGCAGCGCTCGAGGTCCGTACCACCGCTGCCGAATTGGCGGAGCGCCGCGACCACCCGGTCCACGTTGCCAACGGCGACGAGCTCCATTTCCGTCACGACGGAACGTCGAGCAAAAAGCACGAAGGTGAGTCGAGCTATCTCGGTAGCTTCACCAAAGGACTGGCCCATGATCCTTCTACTGGCCTGCTTCAGGAACCAGATGATTTTCAACGGTTCGTGATCGGTATCGAGAACGGGCACTCAAGGCGGTTCGCTACCAGAAGTTCAACATCCATCGACGCTTGCGACCCGAATCGTTGGCCGGCCGTATCGAGAGGGTCGGTGTCTTGCAGTCGAGGGCGCCAGAGCTGGTGACGACGGTGGGACACCTGAAAAAGGCTGGCGTGCTCTCGGTCGTTCAAAAGCACAACGAGAAGATCAATGGCGCCGGAAAGGGGACCCATCTCTTGCCCATGGCGTTCTGTGAGGGATCGCCCATGCATCCGTCCTACGGTGCTGGGCATGGGACGGTCGCTGGTGCCTGCGTGACCGTGCTCAAGGCCTTCTTCGACCACGGTCAGCCGCTTGACGTAAGCAAAAACGGCGCCGGTAAGGCCTATGTCCCGATTGCAGGTGGTACCAAACTCGATCTTGTGGATGTGAAGGATCGTGACGGGAAAGCCGGAATCTTGACCGTTGAAGGTGAGTTGAACAAGCTGGCCGCCAACATCGCGATCGGTCGGGACTGGGCCGGGGTTCATTACTTTACGGACTACATCGAGTCGGTCCGCATGGGCGAGCAGATCGCGCTGGGCATCTTGGAGGAGCAGAAGCTCACATTTCGCGAAACGTTCCACATGACTGTGCCGCTCTTCGACGGAACCTCGATTCGGATCTAGCCCGATCCTCGCAGCGACCTCGCCGGATGGCTTCGTGTAGCCTCAGCCAAACAACCGCCCCAACCATGGGCGTTCAAGGCACAAGGAGTCGCGATGTTCTTTCGGCAGGTTTTCGAGCCAAAATTGGCGCAATACGCCTACCTCATCGGCTGTCAGCGAACCGGCGAGGCGATCGTCGTTGACCCCCAGCGCGACGTGGATCGGTACATCGAGCTGGCGGCTGCTGAGGGGTTGCGCATTGTGGCGGCGACGGAAACCCACATTCACGCTGATTTTCTGTCGGGGGTTCGTGAGCTATCCGAACGGCTTGGCGCGACGGCCTATCTTTCCGCGGAAGGCAGTCCCGACTGGTCCTACCGCTGGGTTGCGGCGGCATCACATCCAGTTCGTCTGTTGCGCGATGGCGACGTGCTCTCGGTCGGCAACATCGAGCTGGCCGTCCTCCACACACCGGGACACACGCCGGAGCACCTGAGCTTTCGCTTGACCGATCGTGGAAGTGGCGCCGATGCTCCCATGGGTCTTCTGACGGGAGACTTCGTCTTTGTGGCCGACCTCGGGCGGCCGGACCTGCTGGAGTCGGCCGCGGGTGAGGTCGGCGCCATGGAACCGTCGGCAAAGGCGCTGTTCCACTCGGTTCAGGCGTTTCTCGAGCAGCCGGACTATTTGCAGGTTTGGCCTGGTCATGGAGCCGGCAGCGCTTGTGGCAAAGCACTGGGTGCGGTTCCCGCGTCGACGGTTGGCTATGAGCGACGGTTCAACGCGGCGATCGCCGCTGCTCACGGCGGCGAAGATGCCTTTGTGGCCCAAATGCTCGATGGCCAACCCGAGCCGCCGCTCTACTTTGCGCGGATGAAGCGGGAGAACCGGGACGGTCCAACCGTTCTCGGGGAAATGCCACGGCCGTCCGAACTCGATGGCGGGTCACTCGCAAGCCTGGCAGGCCGGCGTGATGTGGCGGTAGTCGATACCCGGAAGGATCGCCGAGCCTTCATGGCCGGTCACCTGGATGGGGCCTTGTACGCGCCATTCGACCGAAGCTTTCCGACCGTCATGGGTTCGTACGTTGAGTCAGGGATGCCGATCTACCTGATTATCGGTGTCGATCAGGTCCAAGACGCTGTTTGCGACCTGGTGCGCATAGGACTCGATGATGTGGTGGGCTTTGCGACGCCCGAAACCCTAGCGAAGGTCTCACAGGAGCGTCCACTGCGGGCAACCGAGCGGGTTAACTTTGCTGGCATGCGGGCTCACTCCGGTACGTCCGATGCGGTCGTTCTCGACGTCCGGCGAAAAACTGAGTTCGACGCGGGCCATCTGCCAGCCGCTCGCAACATTGCCCACACCCGTTTGCGGGCACGGGTGGACGAACTGGGCTCCGCCGCCGCCGCGGTGTTCGTGCACTGCCTTTCGGGGGCACGCGCGGCGGTGGCGTCGGCCTGGTTGGAGCGGTTGGACTGGGATGTGGTGTACGTGGACGACCACATCCGCGAGGCCGGGCCGCTGGTGCGCTGAGGGTTGTTCGATCAGCTGCGCTCGGAACCTACTCGAATTCGGCCCAGCACTCGTCATCGTCGTCACAGATCAGAACCACGACCGAGATCTGGCAAAAGGTCGATTGCTGACGATTGTTGACCGTGGCCGAGGCCTTGCTGTCTGTACGCTGAGGAAGCCTGAACGAGGCGGTATCCAGATCGGTGGCGGTTGCTGGCCAGGGGTGCACTGCGAGGCCGTCTGTGCCACGCTACGACGCCGACGTTTCCGAAGAACCGTACCGTGCCGGAGAAACGATCACCATGATAGCTGGCTCCTCCGCCGTATCGCCTCGCAGCGACCGTGTTCTCGATACCGTGACAGCCGCTTTGGCGGTGTGGACGGTCCTGTGCCACGGGGTTGTGTTGACCGGTAGCAACACACGAACGTTGGTGACGGTGGCATTGTTGACGTTGTTCGGCTGGACGATATGGCGACTTCGGCGACCTGGGACCGCGAGCAAGGAAGGATCGGCTGGTTTCGGTTTGGAATACTCGGAAGTCCAAGGATGGCCGTGGTGGCGTTGGTTGGCGTTGGCGGTGCCGCCACTCTTGGCTTGGGGTTTGCACACGTTTCCGCAGCGTCGCGTCGACGTATGGTGGGCGGCGGTGTTGTATCTGGCGGTGGTCGCGGCCTTCGAGTTGTGGGGGAGTCGGCGCCGGACGGTGGTGGCGGCGCCAACGAGCTCGCGGGCGAGCGAGACGATGGTTTGGATCTTGGCCGCCTTGGCCGTGTTGGTAACGCTGGCGGTGTACCGCTACAACATGGACGACGTGTTCTACCTGTCGATGGCGGTCGACGTTGCCGATCGGCCGGACATTCCGTTGCTGTCGCTCGAGACCTTGCACGGGATTCCCGATCTGCCGATGCGTCACACCGGTTACCGCTTCTACACCCTCGAACCGTTGGCGGGATCCTTGGCATTCTTGACCGGGATCGACGTGATTTATTGGGTGCATTGGGGCTTTGCGGGCTTGGCCGCGGCGTTGTTGGTATTTGCCTATGCCCGGCTGCTTCGTTTGTTGGTTCCGGGCCGGTGGCCCTGGTGCTTGGTTGCCGTTTTATTGATTCTCGGCACCTTCGCCGACGGATTTGGGTGGAATGGCGCTATGGCGTTTGTTCGCTTGCAGCAGAGCAAGGCGATCTTCGTCTCGGTATTTTTACCCCTGATGATTGCCTACGCGATCGAACACGCCCAAAACCCGAGCCGGCGAACGTGGTGGAACCTCCTGGTCGTTCAAGTCGCCGCGGCTGGCATCACGACGACGGCACTATGGATCACCCCCGTGGTCGTGGCGCTCGGTCTTGCCAGTGGCGTTCGGCTCGATCGTCGCGTGCCCCGCACATTCGTCCTGGGCCTGATCACGTCGGCCTATCCGGTGCTGCTCGCGGCCGGCCTGATGCTGGTGGCCATGCGGGACGCCCCGCCCGACAACGTCTCGGGCGCGAGCCCTACCATGCCTGAGACCGTGTTGGCCCAAAACGGTCAGCCTGAATACGGTCAGCCTGAATTCGGTGCCTTCGTGTTCGCCTCGGATCAGGATGGCGAGGGCGAGGACGGGCCGATCGAAGATGAGCCGCTCGATCCGCCATCGCCTCTCGATCTGCCGGAAGAAGAAGCGATCGACCCTGATCCCGGCGACTTTTCCGCCCTCGACTCGATCGGTACGATGGCGTCGGCCAAGCGCTACATCCTCGGTACCCGACGTTTTGGCTGGATTTTGGGAATCACCGCTGCCCTGGCGTGGTGTTTCTCGGCAGAAACCTTGGCGCGCCGCTTCGCCCTGGTCTTTCCTCTCGGCTTTCTGGTCTTTTTGTACAACCCGCTGTTCGCCAACATCATCAGTCGTTTTGTTACCCGCGACTACACCTACTGGCGTGTTTTCTGGGTGCTGCCAGGGCCTATTCTCATGGCCCTTTGCCTCACGGCACCTATGGCATTGCGGCGGAGTCGCTGGCGGTCCCTGTTGACGGTCGGGCTGATTGGATCGATGATTTTGTTGGGACCGAACCGTTACCAATGGTATCGGGTTAAGGAGTTCGTCTCCCTTTGGCCGATTCGGCTCAAGGTGACACCGGAGTACGAGGTCGCCGAGCTTCTGTCGCGGCATACGCCGCAAAATGCACAGGTTCTTGCGCCCTGGGGTGTGTCGGCCTGGTTGACCACGGTCCATGGACATCCCTATCCACTCTCGGTTCGTCGATATTTGACCCGCTACCAGCGCGAGTTGGGGGGCGCCGAGATCAACTTCCGCCACCGCATGACGTCGATGATGACAGGCCTGCGTCGGCGACCGACTCGCCGCCTCGTGATGCGCGCGATCAGGGCCTACAAGATCGGCGCCGTTTGTTATCCCAAACGCCTGGTGTGGGATGAGGACCCCGTGGCCGCCTTCCATCACCACGGTTTCAAGTTGGTCTACGAAGATGATACCTATATCATCTGGGTGAAGCCTCCCGAGCACGGATCGGCGACACCGCGACGGCCACACTATCTGCGACCCGCATCACCCGTGCCGATCGCACCGCGGCGTTTGCCACGGGCCTGAATCGCCAGCCACGGTCCACCGCGGGCATCCGCGAAACAACACCAACGAAGGACAACCCCATGGCCCGCAAGGTGCAACCGAGACTCTCGCGTGGTTTGCGCGACCTGATGCCTCATCAGGTGCTGGCGCGCCAACGAATGATCAATACCATTCGCGGTGTCTACGAACGGTACGGTTTCGTACCGATCGAGACGCCGGCGATCGAATACCTCGATGTTCTGCTCGGTGCGGATCCTGGGGACGAGGCGACCGGCTCGATCTTCAGGGTTGCCAATCCCGAAGATGAGCGGCTCGGCCTGCGTTTTGATCTCACCGTCCCCTTGGCGCGGCTGGTCGCTCAGCACAAACAAGGGTTGACGCGGCCGTTTCGGCGCTACCAAGTGGCATCGGTTTGGCGCGGAGACAAGCCAGACAAAGGACGATTTCGCGAGTTCACTCAGTTCGATCTCGATTCGGTTGGCACCAAAGCGCCGTTGGCGGATACCGAGATCATGGCGGGGGTTTGCGACACGCTGGAAGCTCTGAGCCTTCCGTCGTACCAAGTGCGGTACTCGAGCCGCAAGTTGCTCAACGCGCTTTTGTCCTACGCCGGCATTCCTCCCGCGGGAGCCAAAGACGTCTTCCGCGTGCTCGACAAGTTGGATAAGGGTGGCCTCGAGAAAGTAAAGCTGGAACTCACAGAAGGGTACGTGGACAAGTCGGGAGATCCGATTCGGGGTCTTGGCCTGGCTGCCGACCAGGTGGCCAAGATCGAACGGTACCTGACGATTCGACATGCCGAGCGTGCCGCCGTTGTCGAGGAGCTGCGGGCGTTGCTCCACGGTGTCGAGGGCGCCGATGATGCGATCGGCGAGGTCGCGGCAATCGCGGATCATCTCGAGAAGTTGGGCTATTCCAGCGATCGAGTGGCGCTCGATCTCAGTATTGCGCGGGGGCTTGCTTACTACACAGGGCCCGTGTTCGAAGCAGTATTGCCGGATGCGCCGCAGTTTGGCTCCGTCTTCGGGGGTGGGCGCTACGATGGCCTGGTGCAGCGATTTTCGGGCGAAGCGGTACCGGCGGTCGGCGGATCGATCGGCGTTGACCGTCTGCTGGCCGCGATCGAGCACCTCGGTGTGGGAGATGGGCGTAAGGCGACCGCGGATGTTTTGGTCACTGTGCTCGACCGCAACATGATCGACGAGTACCTTTCGATTACCTATACGTTGCGCCGCGCTGGTATCAACACGGAGCTCTACTTGGGCAATGCCAAGGCTGTGGGCAAGCAGCTCAAATACGCCGATCGCTGGGAGATTCCCATCGCCCTGCTGCTGGGTGAGGACGAGCGAGATCGCGGAATGGTGCAACTGAAAGACATGGATGTCGGCCGGCAAACCGCCGATGAAATCGACACCCGCGCCGACTGGCTCGCGGCGCGACCTGGACAGCGCGAGGTACCCCGAGAAGACCTGGTCGCGACGGTTCGTTCGTTGCTCGACACCATCGCCCAGGGAGACGGAGGGTCGTCTTGACATGGCGAGGGCTCCCTGGTGTAATCTGGTTCTTCGTCGGCGTCATCGAACGTCGATCTGTCGAATGTTTCGTCCGATTCCTATGATGTACACGCCAAACGAACTGCCCTGTATCCCGACGGTCGCCGTGGCCGCGTGTGCGTGGTGGTGGCATGGTGTTCATCATCATTGGTCTTAGGTCGGGCGTACATCGTCCTGGCCCTAAACAATCCGGGACGAGGACTTCGACGTTGCAACAGACCTCTTCTCGGATCATCTGAGAAGAGGTTTTCTGTAGTCGTGAAAAGAACGGATTTGGTTGCGACGCTCACCGAGTTGCCGACGAAAGACGGCGCTGCCCTGCGTGCCCTTGGGCCGGATGTGGCCTACCTCGAGGTGCGCGCGGATCTCGTGGGTGATCTCGATCCTGATTGGCTGCGTGGACGGTTTTCGGGTGGGTTGATTTACACCCTTCGCAGTCGTGCCGAAGGAGGGGCGTTCGAAGGAGGCCAGGCGGCTCGACAGGCGCGGATTGCAGCTCAGGCTGCTGGCTACGACTTGGTCGACCTGGAATCATCACGCGACTGTCAACCGGCGTTATTGGCTGAGATTCCGTCCATCAAACGCTTGATTTCCTGGCACGGTTCCTCGGCCCACTTGCCGGCGTTGCAAGAACGCTTTGCGGACCTGGCTCGGCACGATGCGCGTTTCTACAAGATGATTCCGAGCGCGGTTCAACCCGGTGACGCGTTGGCCATCTTGACCCTGGTGCATTCCCTTGGCCGGAACGACGTCGTCGGGTTTGCTGGTGGTGTCATGGGTGCTTGGACGCGACCGTTGGCACCCCATGTGGGCAGTGCCCTGGCCTACGGCGCAATGGGGGCCATTCCCGGTGCGCCTGGACAACTTTCGGTTGAGCGTTTGCGCGACGACTACGGGTTTCCCGAGCTAACGCCGGTTGAACGGCTTTACGGCATCGTGGGCAACCCTGTCATGCACTCCCTTTCCCCGCGCTTGCACAATGGTGCCTATCGTGCGCTCGGAATCCCGGCGCTGTATCTGCCGTTCGAGTCAGCGTCCTTCGCTGACTTCTGGCTCGAAATCGTCGAGACGATGGCGCTCGAGGCGCTCGATCTCCCCTTGACCGGGCTCAGTGTGACCGCACCTTTCAAAGAGGTCGCGCTGGCGGTAAGTGGTGCCTCGAGCCCACGTGCCCAGCACATCGGGGCCGCGAACACAATGGTGTTGCACGACGGGGTCTGGGAGGCCGAAACCACCGATCCGGAGGGCGTGACGGAAACCCTTCGCCGGGGCGGTGTGGTCACCGAAGGTGCGCGTGCGGCGGTGGTGGGTTGTGGTGGCGCGGGCAAGGCGGCTGCCTATGGTTTGGAGCTTGCGGGTGCCCATGTGACGTTGGTCAACCGGTCCGTGAAGCGGGGTGAGATCGCCGCGGCGGAGCTTGGAATGCCATTTACGTTGCTTCGTGACTTCGATCCCCGAGGCTTCGATCTCGTGGTTCACGCAACTGCGCTCGGCCATCGTCCCGACGACCCGCCGGCCTTTGATGTCGAGGCGATGCCGGCGGACGGCGTGATCGTCGATTTGGTGTACGACCGTGAAACGACCTCTTTGGTTCGCATGGCCCGCAAGGCGGGTCGTACGGCTTTCGAGGGGCGAGCTCCGTTGCTTTACCAGGCGCTCGGGCAGTTTCGGGCCTTCACGGGTCGTGAGCTCGACGAGACGCTCGCGCGCGACCTTTTGGGCCTCGACAAGGCTCCGGCAGCCATGTCCCAGGAGCAGACATCATGAGGGTTTCATCCAGCCTCCCGACCGGGGTCGAAGCCCTGCTCTTCGACAACGCGCGGCGGCGCCGCCAGCTCGAGACGAGATTGGTGGCAGCGCTCGAAGACGCCGAATTCTCCGAAGTCGTGTTACCGGTGGTGGACTACCTGGCTCCGTACGAGACACTGCTCAGTGAGCGCAGTCGCAATGAGCTGTATCGTTTTGTCGACCGCGATGGTGAGGTGTTGGCCTTGCGTGCCGATTTCACTCCCATGTTGGCGCGACTGATCGCCCCTCGTTTGGCATCATTGCCGTTGCCACTACGGCTGTTTTACCGCGGCGATGTGTTGCGTTACAGGCAGGAGCGGCTGGGACAGCACCGCGAGCTGTACCAGGTGGGAGGCGAGGTCTTGGGTTTGCCCGGAGAGCAAGCCGAAGACGAGGTGCTGCGTCAGTTCTTGACGATGTTGAACACGGCCCAGGTCGCGCGTCCGCGGGTGGTATTGGGTCTTGCTGGCGCGCTCGACGCGTTGTTGGCCAGTGCTGGCGACGGCAGTGGTGCGTTGGCGGCGGCGATGGTCCGCCGCGAGCGGCGGGCGGCGCGGTCCGCTCACCCAGCCTTGCTCGAGGTGGTCGAACAGGGACGACCGGCCGACTCTTCGGTTCTCGGACCCGAGGCTGCTGCTCGACTGACACGGCTGGTGGCGCAACGGGACACCCTCGCTCGGGCGTTTCCCGACTTGGCACTGGATATCGATCTGGCTGAGTTCGCCGACCAGGCCAAAGTACCGAGCGTACGCCGTCAACTCGGTGGTCAGGCCTACTACGATGGCCTGATCTTCCGAGCCTTCGGCAGTGCCGGCTCCGATCCCCCGACCGACGCGGACGCCGAATCCGGTCGGAGCAATGGTGGTAGTGCTCCGGTGGGTGCTGGAGGCCGCTATGACGGCTTGTTCCAGACGCTTGGTGCCGATGTGACCGCTGCCGGTTTCACCCTCAGCCTCGATCCGCTGGTCAGCCTGTCAGCGGCCGGAGAAAGCCCATGATTCGTGTCGCGTTGCCCAAGGGGCGCAATCTGGTCACGGCGCTTGCCGCCCTTCGCTCCGCGGGCCTTCGTCTCGAAGGCATCGAGTCAGGCGATCGACGGCTGCGGATTCGGCTGCCGGCTGATGGTCTCGAGGTCTTGTTTCTCAAGGACTGGGACGTGCCGCTGTACGTTGCCTACGGTGTGGCGGATTGCGGTGTGGTGGGCAGCGACGTGCTGGAAGAGACCGGTGCCGAACTGCTGGTTCCGGCCCGGTTCAGCGCCGGTCGATCGCGATTGTCCATGATCGGAGCACCGGGTTCCACACCGGCCGCGGGCAGCCAGGTGCGGTTGGCGACCAAGTACCCGATCACCGCACGCCGGTGGTTGGCCAGCCGGCCCTGGGGCGCCGAGGTCTTGCCGCTAACCGGATCGATCGAGCTGGCCCCATTGCTCGACCTGGCGGACATCGCTGTGGATATCGTACAGACAGGCCAGACTCTGCGTGACAATGGTCTGGTCGAGCTCGAACTGGTGCGCGAAGTGGCGCCGTGTTTGGTTGTCGGCCACGCTGCTTTTCAGACCCACCGGGCGACCCTGAATGACCTGATTCAACGATTGGAGGCCGCTGATGCGGTCGAGATCTAGGGGGATATGGTCGTGATCAAGATGTACGATACCCGTCGTCGAAGTGGCCGGCGCGCGCTCGAGCTTCTCGACCGGCGCAATGACGCGACGCTCAACGCGACCATCATGCGCAAAGCGGCCGACATCGTCGATCGCGTGCGACTCGACGGAGACCAAGGTCTTCGGCGCATGGTGCGGCGCCACGACCGCCACAACGTTCGCCGGATCGAGGAGCTGCGTCTGGTCCCTGAGCGCGTTGCCGAGGCCGAGCTACCCGCGGCGTTTTCACCCGCGCTCGCCAGCGCCATGGCGACCGTGGATCGGTACCATCGCGCCCAGATTCGCGAAGGCCACCGGCTCATGTCCGACGGGGTCGAGCTGATCGAACGTCGGCGGCCACTGCGGCGGGTTGGTGTCTACGTTCCGGGTGGTCGTGCCTGTTACCCATCGACAGCCGTGATGACTGTTCTGCCGGCCCGCTTGGCGGGGGTTAAGGAGATCGTCGTCGTTACGCCGATTCAAAGCTATTTGGCGAATGCGGCGTTGCGCCACACGCTAGCGGAACTCGAGGTGGACGAAGTCTGGGGTCTGGGTGGTGCCCACGCCATCGGAGCCCTGGCCTACGGTACGGAAAGCATCAAGCGGGTCGACAAGATCGTCGGACCCGGTAACGCGTGGGTCACGTCCGCCAAGCACCTGGTATCGGCAGATGTCGCGATTGATGGCCTGGCGGGCCCGAGTGAAGTGGTGATCGTCGCCACCGGATCGGCTGACCCTTGCCGCATCGGTGCCGATCTGTTGGCCCAAGCCGAGCATGATCCCCAGGCCATGGCCGTATTGGTGACGGACTCCAAAGTGCTGGCTGATTCCGTTCGCCGGGAAGTGAAGCGGCAAATTTCCGGGCTTGCGACCGCCAAGGTGGCCCGAGCCGCGCTCAAGACGCGGGGTTGTACTTTCCTGGTCGAAGGCATGGAGGAGGCCTTGGAGCTGGTCGAGCGGATTGCCCCCGAGCACCTTCAGTTGGTGGGCGCGGGCGCGGAGGTATTGGCTGACCGCGTCACCGCGTCGGGGGCTGTCTTCATTGGAGCGGACAGTCCCGAGGTCTTTGGTGACTATGTAGCCGGTCCGAGTCACGTTTTACCGACGGGCGGTACGGCACGGTTTGCTTCGGCGCTCGGCATCGAGGACTTCGTTCGTCGCAGTCACCAGATTCGCTACAGCCCCGAGGCTGCACGTCGAGATGCTGTGGCCGCTGCCGCGCTGGCGGACGTCGAAGGTCTTCCTGGCCACGCCGCCGCCGCGCGCCTGCGCTTACGAGGCGAAGGCCAATGAATTCGATCACGGATCCGGCGTCGTTCGTGCGGCCATCGTTGCGCGCTCTCGAGGCGTATCATCTCGACCTATCCACTTGTCCGCACAAGCTGGACCAGAACGAAGTGCCATTCGATCTGCCTCGGTGGGTGAAAGAACGCATCGCGGCCCGATGGTTGAAACGCGACTGGGCGCGTTACCCAGACTTCCACGGCGATGACCTGCGTGCGGCACTTTCTCGGCATCACGACTGGCCCGCGCCCGGGGTGTTGGTCGGCAACGGATCCAACGAGCTTCTCGGGGTCTTGTTGGAGGCCCTGGGTGGCACGGGCGGCGCGGTTGGCGAGGTTTTGCTCCATTCCCCGAGCTTTGGCCTCTATCCCATGTTCGTGCTGCGCGGGGGCGCCAGGCCGCGAATCATTGGTGCGGGTCGCGATCTCCGTCTGCCCTTGGAAGCCATCGAGGAAGAAATCGGTCGGGATCCTGGTCGTCCCTTGGTGCTGTGCTCGCCTAACAATCCGGTGGGCGACGCTGCGACGCCTGCTGAGGTCGCACGGCTCCTCGAGCGCCTCGAGGCCCCCCTTCTTCTCGACAATGCCTACGGCGAGTTTTGTCGCCATGATTACCGGCCGCTACTGCATGACCATCGCAATCTGGTGATCTTGAGAACGTTCTCCAAGGCCTGGTCGTTGGCGGGCCAGCGGCTGGGCTACCTGCTGGCCGACCCTGCCTTGGTGACCGAGTTGATCAAGGTCAAGTTGCCGTACAACGTCAGCCATGCGAGCGCCGTAGCTGGCGAGGAGGCCCTGCGTGCTCACCAAGCTTCTCAGCGACGGGTGAACACCCTGATCGCGCGTCGACCCCAATGGGCCGCGGTACTCGGTGCCGCTGGTTTCGAAGTCTTTCCTTCGGAAGCGAATTTTCTTCTCGTCCGCCATCCCCGTGGTAGGGCCGTTGCCGATGGTTTGGCGCGTCAAGGTGTCCGGGTGCGTGACGTTGGTGGCTACATGGGCATGGCGGGCTGCCTACGGGTGTCGATCGGTCGCGGTAAGGACCTTCGGGCCTTGCGGGATGCGCTCGCCAGCCCAGCATTGGTCGGTATCTCGAGGACGGTTGAATGAGCGAATTGCGACAAGCAACGGTGGCACGTTCGACCCGTGAAACCCAGATCGAGGTCGCCCTGAACCTCGATGGTGGAGCCCGTGACATCGAGGTGCCGGATGGTTTCTTGGGTCACATGCTCGACGCGTTCGCGACCCATGGTGGTCTGGGCCTTGTGGTGCGTGCCGAAGGGGACGTCCACGTCGACCTTCATCACACGGTGGAAGATGTCGGTATCGTACTTGGCGAGGCTTTTACGAAGGCGCTCGGATCACGTCGAGGCCTGGTCCGGTTCGCCCATGCCTATGCGCCGCTCGATGAGGCTTTGGCGCGCGCGGTGATCGATTTGTCGGGGCGTGGATACCTGGTACAGACGCTGCCTTCTGGTCTCGAGAAGGCCTGGGTCAAGCCAACCTTTCCGCTCGATCTGATTATCGACTTTTTTCAAGCATTTTCGGACCGAGCGCGGTTGACGTTGCATCTTGATGTGTTGCGTGCGCGCAACGCCCACCATGCTGCCGAGGCGGCGTTCAAGGCGGTCGCTTTGGCGTTGCGTGGTGCCGTTGCGTTGCGGGAAGACGACGCAGATGTACCCAGCACCAAGGGTACCTTGGCTGACTAAGGAACAATCGATCGTGACCAACCTCCAGCAAGCAACCATCATCGATGCGGGCATCGGTAACCTCGGGAACGTGTCCCGGGCGTTGCGTCACCTCGGGGCTGAACCTACGGTGACTGATGACCCGGCCGTGATCGCCGCGTCGCGGTGTCTGCTACTCCCAGGGGTCGGCGCGTTCCGCCCGCCCCGGGAGCGTCTGCGCGGCGCCCGAGAAGCGGCGATACGCGAGGCCTTGGGGGCCGGTGCTTGGTTACTCGGTATTTGCGTGGGGTACCAGCTCTTGTTCACCGCCGGTGAGGAGTTCGGCGAGGTTGATGGCCTTGGTTTACTGGAGGGACGGGTGGCGCACTTGCCGACCGATGCGGGTGTGGCTTTGCCCCATATTGGCTGGAACCGGCTGCACGACCTAGCGGCCCATCCCTTACTTGCAGGGCTGAGTGAGACCCCCGCGTTCTACTTTGTCCACAGCTATGCGCCGGTTGACGTTGCGGCGGATCGTCGACTGGCCCGCGCCACCCACGGTTCCAGGTTCACCGCCGTTGCCGGTGGGGGGCGGGTGCTGGGGACCCAGTTCCATCCAGAAAAGAGTGGCGAGGCGGGCCTGCGTCTCCTGGGTAACTACCTCGAGTTGGCTGCTGGAGGGCGCTCATGCAGTTGATTCCCGCCATCGATCTTCGCCGAGGACGCGTCGTGCGCTTGGTGCGTGGCGACGACCGCCAACGCACCACCTACGAGGCCGACCCAGAACGGCAACTGGCTCGGTTCGGTGAAGCCGGTATCGGCTTGGTGCATGTCGTTGACTTGGACGGAGCCTTTGGTGAGCCACCACAACGTGATTTGATTGCACGATTGGCGGGCGCAGCGGCGACCGGCGGTCCGGCGATCGAAGTGGGTGGTGGACTGCGCGACCGCGACGCGGTCGCTTGGGCCCTCGATACCGGCTGCGCGCGGGTGGTGGTGGGCTCCATGGCTGTGCGCGACCCCGAGGCGTTTCGCCGCTTGGTGGCCTCGTTTCCTGGTCGGGTGCTGCCGGCGATCGAAGTGGCGGGTGGGCGGCTCAAGATTGCGGGTTGGCGCGAGAGCGCCGACATCGGCATTGAAGCTTTCGCGCGCGATTTGCGTGGTCTCGACTGCCCGGCGGTTTTGGTAACCGATGTCGAACGCGATGGCATGCTTGGTGGGCCCAATCTCTCCTTGGCGCAGGACGTCGCGCGTTGGAGTGGCCTACCGTCGCTGCTTTCGGGTGGTGTCCATACCCTCGGTGATCTCGAAGCCGCGGCCAAGGTGCCAGAGATCATCGGTGCCATTGTCGGCAAGGCACTCTACGACGGCGTATTTTCCCTTGCCGACGCTTTGACTGCCTGTGAAGCTGCCCGCGAGACAATCGTATGAGCCAAGGAAGCGGCTTGATGCACCGAATCATCCCGTGCCTCGACGTGCGGGACGGCCGAGTGGTCAAAGGTGTTCAGTTCCAGAATTTGCGCGATCAAGGTGATCCGGCCGAGGCGGCACGTCGCTACGATGCGGCCGGTGCCGATGAGTTGGTCTTTCTCGATATTGGCGCGGCTCCCGAACGCAGGGAAACCGACCTCGAGTGGGTTCGCAGAACGGCCGAGCAGGTGTTTATCCCGCTCACCGTCGGCGGTGGTGTGCGCGCCGTCGACGACGCGTCGAGATTGCTTCAGGCCGGGGCGGACAAGGTCGGTCTCAACACGGCGGCGATCGAAGACCCCGCATTGATCGACCGCTTGGCGCGGCGCTTCGGTAGCCAATGCGTGGTGCTTTCGATCGACGCCCGAGGGATGTCGGCACGCCTCGACGATGCCGCCGAGTTGGTCGCGATGCCCGAGAAGCGCTGGGAAGTGGTTACCCATGGTGGGCGGAAGCCGCGCGGTCTCGAAGCCGTGGCGTGGGGGCGCGAGGGCGTCGAGAGGGGCGCAGGCGAAATTCTGCTGACCAGCATCGATCGCGACGGCATGCTCGATGGCTACGATCTGCCGTTGCTGCGTGCGATCAGCGCAGCAGTCTCCGTGCCGGTGATCGCCAGTGGCGGCGCCGGCGAGCCTCGTCACCTGGCCGACGCCCTGCACGCCGGCGCCGCGGCCGTGCTCGCTGCATCCATCTTTCACGATGGCACGTTCGCTATTGACGAGGTTAAGGCCTACCTCGAGGATCGGGGTTATCCCATGCGGAGAACGATGTGAACAACGGTTTCGACCTCGACCCCAGCTCCCTGCGTTACGACGACCGCGGTCTAGTGGCCTGTGTGGCGCAGGATGTGGCCAGCGGTGCGGTGCTTATGTTGGCATGGGCCGACCGGGAGGCCGTGACAAGAACGATCGCTACGGGCGAAGCCCATTTCTGGAGCCGCTCGCGCGAGGTCCTGTGGCGCAAGGGAGAGACCTCCGGAAATGTGCTAAAGGTGCGGACCCTTCGGACCGACTGTGATCGCGATGCCCTGGTGTTGCAAGTGGATCCGATGGGGCCCGCCTGCCACCGTGGGACCCGCAGCTGCTTCGATCCCGCGGCCGCTCAGCTCGAGCTGGGCTGGTTGGCCGAAATCCTCCAGGCCCGCGCGACGGCAGATCCCGAATCCAGCTACACCGCCCGGTTGCTGGCGGCGGGTTTGCCCAAGATGGCCCAGAAAGTTGGCGAGGAGGCAACCGAAACGGTGATTGCCGCCTTGGCCCAGGACGATGACGCGTTGGTGGGCGAAACCGCGGATTTGCTTTACCACGTATTGGTGTTGTTGCAGGCGCGTGGCATCGCACCGTCGGCTGTCGCTTCGCGACTGGCGGCCCGGCACGCGAAGGCGTCCGCATGAACCCGACCCTCCCCCGGAGCGGCCATCCGACCCCAGCACGGGCGACCGTACACATCCGGGAGTTCCTCGCCGACACGCTGACGCCAATCGCGGTTTATCACCGCCTTGCGGCGATCTCGCCGGTGCGCTTTCTTCTCGAAAGCGTGACCGGTGGTGAGCAAGTGTCACGTTTCAGCTTTCTCGGCGCTGGCCCTCGTGAACTCTACCGACTGTTCCCAGACCGCCTGGATGTTGAACGGGACGGTGTCCGGTCTCCGATCGTCGGCCCACCACTCGAGGCGCTCGATCGGGTATTGAGCTCGGTGGCTTGTGAACCCGGGCCGATTCCGCTTACCGGTGGTTTCGTTGGATTCTTTGGCTACGACTTGGTGCGGTTGGTCGAGAAGTTGCCCGATCGCCCGGCCGATCCTTTTGATTTACCTGTTGCGATCCTGGGCCGGTTCGATCACGTGGTGGTGTTTGATCATGCGCAGCAGCGGGTATTGGCGATCGCCAACGAGATCGAGGGTGAAGTCGACGCGCAGGCCGCGAGCCGCGCGCTCGACGATCTGGAACGGCTGCTCACCACAGCCGGTAGCGGCACCCGGGCGCACAAGGTTCCGGCGTTGCCCAAGCAAGTGCTGGCGCCGGGGCAGGCGAGCCTGGATGGGCCGAAGTTCCAACATGCGGTTCTGCAGGCCCAAGAGTTGATCAGAGCGGGCGATATCTTCCAGGTTGTGTTGGCCCGTCGGTTCAGCGTGCCGCGGGCGCCGGAGCCGGTGGCGCTCTACCGCGCGCTTCGGCTGGTCAATCCCAGCCCC
Organism: Candidatus Multivoradales bacterium; assembly: GCA_965250305.1. Classification (GTDB taxonomy): domain Bacteria; phylum Acidobacteriota; class Thermoanaerobaculia; order Multivoradales; family J023; genus J023. Next base: position 129,760 of record CBDFNS010000024.1, read on the forward strand.
TATATGGTGTTGCTCGAGTTGCCCGAAACGACGTTGGTAGGGGCTTCGCCCGAGATGTTGGTGCGCAAGACGGGAAGCCGGGTAGCCATGCGCCCGATTGCCGGCACTCGTCCGCGCAGTGCGGACCCCGAGGCCGATCAGACCCTGGCCGACGAGCTCCTGGCCGACACCAAGGAACGTGCCGAGCATCTGATGTTGGTTGATCTCGGGCGCAACGACCTCGGCCGCATCGCGGAGGCAGGAAGCGTCGAGGTCGCCACCTTCATGCAAATCGAACGCTACAGCCACGTCATGCATCTGGTATCGAGCGTCGAAGCCGAGCTGGAAGCGGGGCGCACTGGTCTCGATGCCTTGCTGGCTTGTTTCCCGGCGGGAACGCTCTCGGGCGCGCCGAAGATTCGTGCCATGCAAATCATCGATGCTCTGGAGCCGGAAGCGCGGGGACCCTACGGCGGCGCGGTGGGCTACTTTTCCTATTCAGGCGATGTGGACACCTGCATCACCATCCGCACGTTGGTGGAGCGCCGTACCGCTAACGGACAGGGAGAAACGTCGGTCACCGCCGGTGCGGGCATCGTAGCGGGCAGTGATCCTGCGGCGGAGCAGCGCGAGACCGAGAACAAGGCCGCCGGTGTGCTCGCCGCGGTCGCGATGGCCGAGCGTCTGGAGCGGAGCGACGCATGATCTTGCTCATCGACAACTACGATTCGTTCACCTACAACCTGGTCCAGCAGATGCGCGCGGATGGTGCGGTCGTCGAGGTGATTCGCAACGACGTGGAAGACGTCGAGACCTTGCTCCGACGCAAGCCAGCAGGCATTGTGTTGTCGCCGGGCCCAGGCCGGCCAGAGGATGCTGGCGTTTGCCTCGATCTACTCGCTGCCAGGCCCGATGTTCCGATTCTCGGCGTTTGCCTCGGTCACCAGAGCTTGGGCGTTTCAGAGGGCGCCACCGTCGAACGCGCTGCGCGTTTGATGCATGGAAAAACGTCGATGGTTTGCTACGGCGAAGACCCCCTGTTCGTCGGCCTCCCGAACCCGTTTCAGGCGACGCGCTACCACAGCCTGGCGGTGGTTGGGGACTCGGTGCCGGATGCCCTAGAGGCAATTGCCTGGACCACGGAAGTGGGATCAAGTGATGCTGTGGGCGTGGAGACCATCATGGCCTTGCGCCACCGAAGCAAGCCGTACTGGGGTGTTCAGTTTCATCCCGAGTCGATCCTGACCCCCGAGGGCCCCCAGCTTCTGCGCAATTTCCTCGCTCTGTGTGGCGTCAAAACGGGTGGCGTCATGACGGGTCGCGTCGCAACGGGTGGCGTCAAAACGACAGACCGGAGATCGGCATGACGGATGTGAGAGATGCGCTTCGGCGGGTGATTGCGGGTGAGGACCTCAGCGGCAAAGTGATGCAGAATCTGATTGGCCAGCTCATGGATGGTGAGATCGATCCCGCACTCCAAGCGGCGTTGCTCGCGGCCCTCGCGACCAAGGGCGAGTCCGTTTCGGAGATCACGGGTGCCGCGCTCGCCATGCGCGAACGGGTGATTGGTATTCCGCATGCGGTACCCCGGGTGGTCGATACCTGTGGCACGGGCGGTGACGGCAAAGGGACGTTCAACATCTCGACCGCCGCGGCCCTGGTGGCGGCGGCTGCCGGTGCGCCCGTCGCCAAGCATGGCAATCGCTCGGTGTCGAGCCGTTCGGGCAGCGCCGATGTGCTGGCGGCACTCGGTGTGTCGATCGATCTCGACGCCGCTACTGCCGGCCAGGCCCTGGTGGAAGTGGGCATCGCGTTCTTGTTCGCGCCCAAGCTGCATCCGGCAATGAAAGCTGTCATGCCGGTGCGCAAGGCGTTGGGCATCCGAACGCTGTTCAATGTCCTGGGTCCGCTGACCAATCCAGCAGGCGCCCGGCGGCAGGTGATGGGCGTTTACGATCGCCGGCTCGTCGAGCCGATTGCACGGGTATTGGTGGAGTTGGGAAGCAAGCATGCGCTGGTGGTCCACGGCCACGATGGGCTGGACGAGATCACCGTTACAGGCCCGACTGAGGTTGCCGAGGTGCGAGATGGAAAGGTTTCGCTTATGACCGTACATCCCGATCAACTCGGTATCGAGGTGGTCGTGCCCGAGCTGCTCGCGGGCGGGACGCCGGAGGAGAACGCTGCCGATTTACGTGCCGTGCTCACCGGTGTGGGCATCGAGGATCCCGCGCGCTTGGGTGCCCTACGCGACGTGACGGCGATCAACGCTGGCGCGGCGCTGGTGGTTGCCGGCAAGGCCGACGATCTGGCGGATGGACTGCGTCAAGCCCGCGTGGCGCTGGACGATGGCCGTGCGGTTGCGACCTTGGAGGCGCTGTGTTCATTTGCCGGTTGAGAGAAATGGACGCTCGTAGGTCCGCGTCCGTTGGTATCCTTGGCGGGTCAATGGATCCGACCATGGATCAGATTGCGGGAGGTTCTTGGTGTGACCGGTAGCGATGTTCCTGACATTTTGCTCGAGATTGTGGCCCAACGCAGACGCCGGGTGGCCGCTGCCAGTGATTTTGGCTCGCGGGTATCGGGCGCGGCTGAAATTCAGACCGCTGGCAACAATCCGTTTCTCACCGCGCTCCAGGCCCAACGTGGCCATGCGGTGATCGCCGAAATCAAGATGGGCTCACCGCGGCTGGGATCGTTGGCCGGGACCTTCCAGCCCCTCGATCTCGCGCGTACCTATGCGAAGTCAGGCGCCGCGGCATTGTCGGTCGTGGTCGAGCCGGACTTCTTTCACGGCAGCTACGAGCTTCTGGCCGCTTGCCACGAGGCCAGCGGTCTACCCGCAATCGCGAAGGACTTCATCGTCAGGTCCATCCAGCTTCGTTGGGCGCGTGAAGCGGGGGCCAGGGCGATCCTGTTGATCGCGTCGCTGTACGAGCGCGATGACCTGGTTCGGTATGCCAACGAAGCGCGAGAACTGGGGATGGTGCCGTTGATCGAGACCCATGACCTATCGGACTTGATGAAGTTGGACGGCATGGTCTGGGAATTGGTTGGGGTCAACAACCGGAACCTCCGCACCTTCGAAGTCGAGTTGGGCAACGCCATGGCCTTGTTGCCGAGTCTGCCGCCGGGTGCGCTCAAGGTCGCCGAAAGCGGCATCAAGGATCCCGACGACGTGGCCCTGCTTCGCGGCGCCGGTTTCGATGCCTTCCTGGTCGGCGAGTCACTGGTCACAGCCGACGACCCGGCCGCGACCTTGCGGGGCTTGCGTGCCTGAAGCCGTGACCAAGCGGGGGCTGGCTAGGGCGCCCGATCCTTGTGTTGTCGAAAGCGGCGCACCACGGGTCAAAGTGTGTGGCGTCACAACGGTCGCGGATGCGCTCCTGGCGGCGAGATTGGGTGCCAGCATGCTGGGGCTGAATTTCTACCCGCCAAGCCCGCGGGCGGTCGATACTGAAGGGGCCCGGGCCATCGCAACAGCGGTTCGTGCGGCCAACCCGACGGTGAGGCTGGTTGGCGTGTTCGTCAATCGTCCCCGTTTCGAGATCGAGGCGATCGACGCCCATGTTGGATTGGACCTGCTCCAATTTCATGGCGATGAGGAGGTCGTCGACCTTGCCCCCTTCGCGGACCGGGCCATCAAAGTCATCCGTGTGCGCGATACCGTTCGTCCTTCTTTGTTCGCCCCCTACCGCAAGGCTTGGGGGTTTCTGATCGATTACCAGCATCCGTCTTTGTATGGTGGCAGTGGCCAGGGCTGGCGCTTCGAGACCCTTCGAAGCGTGAGTCGTGAGCGGCCGGTGATGATCGCTGGCGGCTTGACGCCGCACAATGTTGCAAACGCCGTGGCGACCGCCGCGCCCTGGGGCGTCGATGTCTGTTCCGGTGTCGAAAGTGCCCCCGGGCGCAAGAATACCGAGTTGCTCCGGCAGCTCTTTCAGGAGATCCATCATGGCCAAGGCGCGATTGCGTCCTGACCCCAGCGGGCATTTCGGTCCCTACGGAGGACGCTTCGTTCCCGAAACCTTGATGGCACCGCTCGCCGAGCTGGCGCGGTCCTATGACCGCTTCAGTCGCAAGCGCGCTTTCCGCGCGCGATTGCGCGCGCTATTCACCCACTACGCGGGGCGGCCCACGCCGCTGTACGAAGCAGAGCGTTTGAGCGCTTCCCTAGGCGGTGCGCGCATTTTTCTCAAACGCGAAGATCTCCTTCACACCGGCGCTCACAAGCTGAACAACGCCATTGGCCAGGCATTGCTGGCCAAGAGCATGGGCAAGGAACGGGTCATCGCCGAGACCGGAGCCGGCCAACACGGTGTCGCGAGCGCGACCGCGGCCGCGTTGCTGGGTCTCGAGTGTGTGGTCTACATGGGCAAGGAGGACACGGTTCGCCAGCGGCTCAACGTCGAGCGGATGAAGCTGCTTGGCGCCGAGGTCGTGACGGTGGATGCTGGCAGCCGAACCCTCAAAGATGCCATCAATGAGGCGCTTCGAGATTGGGTCACCAATGTTCGCAACACCCACTACATTTTGGGTTCGGTACTCGGACCCGATCCCTATCCGAGAATGGTGCGCGATTTTCACCGGGTGATCGGCGACGAAGCAAAACGCCAGCTCAAACGCCAGGCACGGGTAACGTCGCCCGACGTCGCCGTGGCTTGCGTCGGCGGCGGGTCCAACGCCATCGGCCTGTTTACGGCCTTCCTCGACGACCGCAAGGTGCGTATGATCGGGGTCGAGGCCGGAGGGCGCGGCAAGCGACTGGGGGAACACGCCGCCCGCTTCGACGGCGGTACCCTCGGTGTGCTCCATGGCACGCGAACGATGGTGCTGCAAGATGAGGACGGCCAGATCGCCACCACCCACTCGGTATCGGCTGGCTTGGATTATCCGGCGGTTGGCCCCGAACACGTACTGCTGCGCGACGATGGTCGGGTCGAATACACCCGAGCGAGCGATGCCGAGGCGATTGCGGCGTTCCATCGATTGGCCTCGACGGAAGGCATTCTGCCGGCACTCGAGAGCGCCCACGCCATTGCCCACGTGATCAAGCTTGCGCCCCATTTGCCACGCAAGCACATCATTTTGGCCAACCTGTCCGGTCGGGGCGATAAGGATGTCGAGTCGGTGCAAGCATGGGATCAGCGTCATGCCGATGACCCACCCTCCGACAAGGCCAACGGTGCGCCGCATCCAGCGTCGCGGGCATGGGCGGCGCGCGAGGGGGAGACTGAATCATGAGCCACCTTTCAGCAACTTTTGCCCGTTGTCGACAAGAGCGCCGCGCCGCCTTTATTCCATTCATCATGGCGGGTGATCCCGATCTTCGGACCACGGGCGACCTGATGAAGGCGATGGCCGACGGCGGGGCTGACATCATCGAGCTCGGGGTCCCGTTCAGCGATCCAATCGCCGACGGGCCGGTCAACCAGGCGGCGGCGGGGAGGGCCTTGGCAGCGGGGACGACCCTCTCAGGGGTGCTGCGGGTGATTGCCCGCCACCGCGATCAGGTGGGTGTCCCGGTCGTGTTGTTCACCTACTACAACCCGATTCATGCTCGCGGTGTCGGGACGTTCGCCGAGCAAGCGTCGACTTCGGGAGTAGACGGGGTCTTGTGCGTGGACCTGCCACCCGACGAAGACGGAGAGCAACTCATCCCGGCCCTCGCGGCGGCCAACGTCGATGCAGTTCAGCTCCTCGCGCCCACCAGCACGCGAGAACGGGTCAAGAAGGTTGCCGCGGCAGCCTCCGGCTTCCTCTACTACGTTTCGCGTACCGGCGTTACCGGCGCACGCGAGCCCTTGCCCACGCCGCTCATCCGCGAGGTCATGCGTCTGCGTCGCAAGGTCACCCTGCCTTTGGCCGTGGGCTTTGGCATTTCTGAACCGGAGCAGATTGCCGCCTTGGGTAAGGTCTGCGACGGGGTGGTAGTCGGCAGTGAGCTGGTGCGTTTGGTCGCCGAGAAAGGCCAAGATCCGGACTTGGCCCAAGCGCTCGAGGCCCGCGTTCGGACCTTAGCCTCGGTCTTGTCGCGGTAGCGCGGTTCCAACCAAGAGAGGACTTCCGATGCGTCTCGCCCTTGCCCAACTCAGTTCCAGCCCCGATCGTGACGCCAATCTCACCCGTGCGCTCGCCGCGATGGATGAAGCGGCGGCGCGAGGTGCCGAAGCCATCGTGTTTCCCGAGGTGGTTCTCGATCGCTTCTTTCCCCAGGCGCGGTGTCCTACCGGTTGCCTACCGGCGGAACATGCGCAGGCCGAGCTGATTCCAGGTCCCACGACCGAGCAGATTGGCGCAAAGGCACGCGAGGCCGAGTTGGTCACTATTTTCAATCTTTACGAAGTGGACCACCAGGGCCGAACTTTTGATAGCTCGCCGGTCTTCGACGCTGACGGCACGCTGCTCGGTATCACCCGAATGCTGCACATTTGTGACTACGAGGGCTTCCACGAGCAGGACTACTATCACCCCGGTGACACCGGTGCGCCGGTGTACGACACCAAGGTTGGCAAGATCGGTGTTGCCATCTGCTACGACCGTCACTATCCCGAGTACATGCGTGCGCTCGGCAACGGCGGCGCCGAGGTGGTGGTCATCCCGCAAGCGGGCGCCCTCGGCGAGTGGCCCGACGGCTTGTTTGAGGCCGAGGTGCGAACCGTGGCCTTTCAAAACGGTTACTTTGCGGCCTTGTGCAACCGGGTGGGCGTCGAAGAAACGCTCACCTTTGCCGGCGAGTCCTTCGTCAGCGACCCCGACGGCCTGATCATCGAGCGCGCCAAGGTCCTGGAGGACGACCTCCTGGTGGTCGATCTCGATTTGGCGCAATGCCAACAAAGCGTTGCCAAGAAATTGTTCCTACGCGACCGGCGGCCGGATCTTTACCGGGCGTGGGTGGACTAACGGGTTCCGGATTCAAAGGCTCGGGCTGGATTCGGTTGCTGGGTTTGGTTTGGTTCTTGGCCAGCGTGGTTGTGGGTAAGAGCAGGGACAGCGGAGGTAATTGATATCGGTACCGACCTTAAGGAACGCAGCTATGCCCGAGAGGAAGCCTCGGAGTTTGTCGCGTTCGAGCGCGTCTTGCATCAAGCGATCGGGCGTATATGCCCCGCGTGGCTGGTAGACAGCAGAGATGACCTGGTACAGCTAGCGCTGGTCAAGGTCATGAAGCTTCACCGGCGGGGAGAGGGAGTTGGACGGGTTCCATCGTCTTATCTTTGGAAGGTGGCACACACGACCCTCGTTGACGAGATCCGGCGTCGGCGCCGGCGTCGTGAGCAGGTGCTGGACGAGGAGATCTCGATGACGCAGCCGGACCTCGACCAGCCGGACCCGGAAGGGCGGGCGCTCGCAGGCGAGATGGGGCAGGCGATTCGCTGGTGTTTGCAACAAATGATCAAACCAAGGAGACTGGCGGTGATGCTCCATTTGGAAGGGCATACGGTGCGCGAGACTGCGAATCTCTTGGGCTGGAAAACAAAACGGGCCGACAATCTTCGCTACCGAGGTCTCGAGAATCTTCGCAGTTGTCTCGAGTCGAAGGGGCTGCGCCCTTGAAGATTCCCTACGACACGAGCCGCCTGAAGGCGGCGTGGCAGGTTCCTGCTGAGCGCGACTCCCCGAGCACCGCGTGCCCGCGCTCCGAGCGTATTTGGGAAGCGGTGGCCGGCGAGCTCGGCCCCGCGGAGACAGCCGAGATGGTTGAGCACATCGCGGTTTGCGCCGCTTGTGGCGAGGCTTGGCGACTCGCACGTGAGCTGGCACCCAAGGCCAGCGGAGAGGAAGCGCCGGCAACCGGTGGCCGCCAAGCTCGCTGGGTCCCGCTCGCGGCATCGCTGGTGCTGGCCGCGGGGCTCGCTTGGCAGCTGGGTAGCGGGTCACGGGAGGAGCCCGTGGAGCGCGGCACGGCGATTGGGGTCGAGTCACTCGTGCGGGATGGGGCTGCCCTGCCGCGCGGCAGCTTCACGCTGGCCTGGAAGCCGGGACCCCCAGGCACGCTCTATGACCTGGCGCTGACCACGGTCGACCTGGAGATGGTCGATCAGGTGCGGGATCTCACGCAGCCACGATACCGGGTGCCGGCCAGCCAGCTCGAGGCGCTGCCGAAGTACAGCAAGCTGCTTTGGCGGGTCGAAATGGAGCTTCCGGATGGTCGTCAGGTTGCCTCTCCCGCTTTCATGGTACAGCTCGAATGAGGTGATTTGTTGGTGGCGAGCGTCTATCGGGGTATTCGCCAAGGAGGCCAATGATGAAGAAGCAAGTGACGATTTTTTCCCGCCGTGCTCGAGGTTTTGCCCTTGCGAGCGCCCTAACTGCGCTCGCCTTCTCGGGTCAGGCGTGCGCCCCCGACATCAACCAGAAATCTGAATCGCCGGCCGCGGCCGAGCGTCCCCCGGCGCCGGGCACGCCGGGTGCGACGGCCGCCGCGGTGGCCGGATCAGCGACGGATCTCGACGGAGACGGCCCGGGTGCCGAGCTTCCCCCATTGGTACAGAAGGCTCGCCAGTTTGCGATCTTGTTGCGCGAAGGCGCCAGGGATTTTCACCTGGCTCGCCGTCTGATCGATGCCGACTTCTTGATGCGTCATGGCGAGCTCTCAGCCGAGGGCTTCTACTTGGCCGACTTCGAGATCGTCTCAGAAGGCACACCCACCCTGTTCTCGGGTTTGTGGCACCGTGGGGCCGTGGAGCAACGCCTCGACCTCACCGGCTCGCGCCAAAGCTTCCTAGCGGCTGATGTCGCGGCCGCCGAGGCAGGACTGTATCCGGCCGACGTCGAAACCTACCGGCTTGGAGGGGAGCGTCAGTTCGCGGGGCTGTGGAGCGGCAACGCGCCGGCGAATCGATTGCGCGTCGGCACCACGCGTGAACGAATCGAGCGCGAGGTCCAGGACGGGACTCTCGGGATCGTCGATCTCGAATCTTGGCCCACCAACAGCGGCCGGCGCTACCTGGTGGTCCATCGACCGCCGTCGGCGCATGCGCCACGGGTCTTCTTGGGTCAAACCCTCGGAGAGCTCGAGTCCGAGATCGACAAGCAGGAGAATGCTGGCTATGCGCCGGTCGAGCTGGAGATCGACGACATCGGCGGCGCGGCGCGCTATTCGACCTATTGGCAGCAGCCGACCGTTCCCTTCTCGACCTGGAGCTCCATCTTCACCTCTGAGGCATTGCAAGACTGCCGACTGGTGTCTTTGGGCCTCGAATCCCCCGCGTTCGAGCCCTCCCCGGACCGGGATCGCTGCTTGGCCTTACGCCGGCAACTTCCGGGAGAGGTCGACAGCCATGAGGCCCCGGAAACCGGGCGCGTGGCGCCGATCGAAGGGCCACAGGGCTCGCCGGGACCGGTGGCTGATCTGACCAGCCAAGCCCCCGTCCTCAAAGAGGTGCCTTTCGGCTTCGCGGCCGTGCACATCATCGACTTCGTCGTCACCCGGCGGGAACTGATAGATCCTTCGGTGCCGCTTGGTGCGGTCTCCCACCACCAGGGTGTTTTTCATGATTCCGGATCCTCCGGGCCTGGTTCTCTTTGACACCGGACTGGCCGCGGATTCTCTGGCTGCTCGGTCTGTTCCTGGCCGCGGGTGTGCCGGCTCGGGAGACCGAGCCGTTCGCCGAATGCGAGCGCGTCATGGCGGATGCGCCCGTGGGATACGCACCGGCGAAGTGTTTCTATGACGTCGCGCGGGCGCGCAATCTGTGGCCGGAAGCACGCCGCCGGCTGATCCGGCAACAGGAGCTTCATCCCGAGCTACCCTGGCTGGCTTTTTACCGTGCCAGCCTGGCCAAGGACCGGGGTGAAGCCGCGGCGGAGGACCTATTCGGTGCCGCCGCCGCGGCCTTCGCCGAGGGTGGTGACGGGGTCGGCGAGACGTACGCCCGGATCAACCGCGCGCGGATCCTGGCCGCCGCCGGACGAATCGACTCGGCGTTGGCCGAGGTGGCACGGGCCGAAGCCGCGGCCGGCACCGATGTCGCCTTGGGCCGCGAGGTGCGGATGTTGGAGCTGCGGTTCCGCTATGAGATCGGTGACGAGCGGGTGGCCTTGAAGCGCGACTTGCGGGCGCTCGAAGAGACGCTGACCGCGGACGCGAGCTACAGCCTACGCCGGGACATCAAGCTGCTGCTCGCCGCCAGCGCCTATGATCTCGGAGAATTCCGCGCCGCGCTGCGGCAATTCGAGGCGGTGGCGACGGCTGCGCGCCTGGTGAGCGATGCGCCCACCGTCGCCCGGGCCGAGATCAGTGTCCTACGCGTGGCGTTGGCGCATCGGGCCTACGACGGTTGGCGCGCGGAAGCGCGGGCGCGTGCCGAGCACGCATTGGAAGTGGCGGCCGAGACGGGGGAGCCTGTTGTCGAGGCCGCCGCGCGGTTGACGCTCGGACGCCTGCTCGACGGCGCCGCCGGGATCGATATGCTCGAGCAAGGGCTGGCCATCGCGCGGCGGGTCGCGGACGCCGAGCACGAGCGCGACGCCTTGGGCTATTTGGCGTTGCGCCAGCTCGACGATCCGTGGCGCGCCCTGGCGTTGATCGATGCCGCCCATGAAGCAGCCCTGCGTACCGGTGATCCCCTGGGGCCGGCCGCCGCCTGGCACGAGCAATTGGCGGTACGCTGGCGGGTCGTGGGTCGTGACGCCGCGATCGAGCAGGCGGCAGAGATCTTCGCGGCGATCGAGCGGGTCAGCCGCATCGAATCCACCGACAGCGGTGGCGCGCGCCGGTTCTCGGAATGGGCCGAGGCCTACCATTGGTTTGCCGGTAGGTTGTTCATGGAATCCGCCGAGAGCGGCGATCGCGCGCTCCTCGCGCGGGCGTTTGCAGTGCTCGAGCGCCTTCGCGCCCGCCTGCTCGCACCGCCCGGGGCGCCGGCAGACGAGCGTCCGATACTGGCATCGTTGACCGATACCGAGGCCGAGCTGGGCGAAAACGAAGCACTGATCTCGATTCAGGTCGCCCAAGACCGCAACGCCTGGGGCCTGTTTGCCGGTGGTTCTTGGCTTACCGTTTCGACCCGCCGAGGAACCGAGCTTTACCGGCTGCCGCCGCTCGCCGACCTCGAGCCGCGGATCGCCATGCTCTTGGCGTTGGTCGAGCGTCGGGACGGCGCGGAGGAGGCCGCGGCACAGCGGGTCTTCGAACAACTGCTGGGCGAGGCGGTTGCCAGCTTGCCGGCGACTGTCGAGCGGCTGATCCTGATCCCCGACGGTCCGCTGCACCGCGTTCCCTTCGCCGCGCTGCGCGACGCCGCTGGCCATCTGCTCGGCCAGCGCTACCTACTGACCGCGGTTCCGTCGGCCACGGTGTGGCGTCGATTGCGTCGGCTCGCGGCGCCACCGTCGGACGCCAGCGTCGTCGCCGTGATCGACCCTCTGGCCGGCCCGCACCCGGCGTCGTTTTCGGGTCTCCGCGGCTGGTGGCCCACGGAAACGGATCCGGGCAGGCTCGCGCCGCTGCCTTTTGCGCGCCGCGAAGGGCGCGCGATCCGACGCCGTTTCGGTCGTGGGGCTCAGCTGCTCGAAGGCGCCGACGCATCCGAGGAGTCCGTCCGAGCGGCGGTGCGGGAGTCGCGCCTGCTGCACTTCGCCACCCACGCCTTGGTCGATGACCGCAGCCCCGAACGTTCGGCCGTGGTGCTGGCGCAAGGGGAGCACGACGATGGGCTCTTGACCAGCGCCGAGATCGCCGGGTTGGCGCTCGCTGGACCGCTGGTCGTGCTCTCGACTTGCGAAAGCGCTGCTGGGCCGCTGCTGCGGGGCGAAGGCGCGATGAGCTTGGCACGCTCGTTCTTTCGCGGCGGCGCGCGCACCGTAGTGGCCAGCCTTTGGCGCCTGCGCGACCGCGAAGCGGCGGCGCTATTCGATCGCTTCTATCGGCACTTGACGGGCGGGGTCTCGGTGGCCGCGGCCTTGCGCGCGGCACAGAAAGACCGACTCGAGGCCGGCACGCCTGCCTCGGCGTGGGCGGGCGTGGCCGTGCTCGGGGACGGTGCCTGGGTACCCATACCGACGGCAGCGGTACCCGCCAGCAGTATTCGGCGATGGTCGCTGATCGCGGCAGCGGCGCTGATCCTGCTGCTTTCGGCCGTGATCTTCGGCCGGCACCGGTCCTGACCTGTGATCGATGCGGGCGGGCGCTCTCCTTGGGTCGGATGAGGGATTCGCCGCCCGGCGAGCGTCCCTTGATTTCGAACGGTACGAAGTCTGCGTCGAGGCAAGCGGGAAAGCACCCCGTTGCGTTACGAGCAGACCCACTTTTTTCGAAAGGAAGGCCCCCATGCGGAACCTACAAATGGCTGGTGTTTTGGTGTTGTTGACTTGCTCCTCACTGGTCCCGGCCTGGGCGGGCGGCGCGAGCCCGCAGCCCAGTTTTTGCGTCGAGGACTCGCCCGCCTGCCGCGGTCTGGCGGTCGAGGTCGCCATGTTGGACATCGCGGATCGAATCGACAATGAAGTCGACCTGCGTCGCAGCGCCGCGCTGCTGTGTCCCGCGGGCGATCCAGCATGTTGCCCGCCCGGCCAAACGTCGGCGTGCCACCAGATCCAAACAGACCTGGTCGTGGAAGCGCGCCGTTCCTACCAAAGCGAGTCGTTGTCGAGCTTCGGAAACTGCCCATTTGGCCCCGACGTTTGTGGGTCGATCGGTGGCATTTTCTGTGGCCCAGGCGACAGCTGGACGCCATGGGGAGGGTGTGCCACGGTCGTGGATCCGCCGATCTACTGTCCCCTGGGGTGGTCACGGACCGGTTTCAGCTGTCAGCCTCCGTTGCCCTGTCGTTGTGGCTTCGAGCACAACAGCAAGGGCCTCTGCATCCCGAAACGCTGCTTCCAGTTTGGCTTGAGAGTGCCGTGCATTTTCTCCTGTGGCCAAGACTGGATGTTCGAGGCGACTAACACCATTCGTCCCGCCGAGTCCAATCTCGGGCGGCATCTGGCTGACCGGGCCGTTCAGCTCGAGGCCGCCAAGCGGATTCGAGCGGAGCTCGATATCGCGCTTGTGGCGGTGGAGAAAGAGATCGAGGAGCTGTCGGGGTACTGACCGGCATTGATCACCACCGATCGGCCGCAATCGCGGGGATTCCGAATCGGGATGCCCGTGTTGTCGAACCGACCAGGCGTATCGCGGCACTCAACCGCCGAGCGTCTGGTCCAACCAGCCGGGATAGTCCCGCCACGGCAGCGTGACACGCCCGCCCGGCAGGTCGCATCGGTGGTTGACGCGGGCCCAGCGCCGGCTCGGGATAGCTGCTGTGCCAGAGCAACGTGTCGAGGCTGCGTTGACGCATGAGCCTGGCCTCGAGAATGGAGATGCGGCCGGCCAGCGACTCGCTGACGTTGGCCATGAGCGCGAATTGCTGCGAGCCGGTGAGCAAGTACCTTCCGTAGCGCTCGCGCTCGCGGTCGATGCGGACCTTCAAGTAGGGGAGAACCTCCGGTACGTACTGGATCTCGTCGAAGATCACACGGTCCTCGCCGAACCGGTCGAGAAAACCATTGGGGTCTTCTCGAGCGAATTCACGCTCGAGGGGATCGTCGAAGGAGGCGTAGCGCGCTTCCGCGCCCCACTCATGCTGGAGCATGGTTGTCTTGCCGGACTGACGGGGGCCGGTCACGAGAACGGCCGGAAACTGACCTAGCGCGCAATGTACGGCGGTGGCGAGATGACGCGCGAGATACGTTGTACAAATCCAAAATTCAATTTTAGATTTGTCAAGTGTTCTTTACAAAGGAGTTATACTGTTCTAGTAATGAGCCTTCCCGCTATTCCGGAAGGGATCGGGTGTCGCCGCGACTTGGGAAGGTACCTTGAGGGTTGTCGTAGACCTTCACCGCGCCAGGTTGCGCCGACAAGTGCGAGGTTTGCAGTCACCAGAAACCGAAAGAGGAACATGCCGATGGGCGAATCGTGCGTATTGTTCACCACGAAGGAAGGTGCAGAGGGTTGGGGCCCTTAGTGTAGAAGTAAAACAGACTGCAGAAACGGACGGCTGTCTACTCGTTGGCGACGCGGGCCACAGGATGCAGAACGATCTGGTTGGTGGCCTCTCGGATCCGGAAGACCTCGATGCTGTTGCCACCCGCGACGAACAGCGAGGCTGGCAGCATGATGGAAATGCGGCGATTGATCCGATCGACCTCGGGCAGCGGCATGGTAGCGGCAACGGTTCCGTTCAAGGCGAAGGCTAGGTCACCGCTTTGACGGTCGCCTCTGGGGACGAAGACCTGGCCCTCCAAGAGCACGGGAAGGGTCGATCCGGTCGGATCGACGGCTTCGTAGTGCTCGGGATGTTTGGGCGCCCACTGCCAGCGCCCGGCGGTGCCGACGATCAATCGATCGAGTGACTGGCCCACCAACTTGGCATGCGGACCGTAGCGGTAGAGGTCGAACGGGTCGCTGCCCGTACCGAACAGACTGTGTTTGAAATTGACGGTTTCCATCATGCGGTCGAAAAGGGCGGCCGTGAATGGGGTCACGGTACCTTCCTCGGTTAGCACCGGGACCGTGGTGCGGTCATGCGTCGCGTCGCGGGCCGAGCGTCCATCGACCTCAACGCCGTCTGCTCGGGGATCGACACCCAGGTGATCGAGGAGGGTCGGAAACACATCGACCGCCGAGAGCACGCGATCGATGATCGCCCCGCGTTGCTGCCCTGGCGCCTTGACGAATAGGGGGATGGGCAGAATGTCTGGAGCCGTGTCCTGATCGACCAAGCGGCGGTGGTGCGCGGCCTGAAAGGCGACCCCATGATCGGCGGTGACCACCACCAGGGTCTCGTCGAATCGACCCAGGGCTTCGAGGCGTGCCATCACGCGACCGATGAAGGCATCGGCGAATTGAGTCTGGGCGATGTATCGCTGGTAGGCCTGGGCGATCCAAAAGGGTGTCTCGAGCCAAACGTCCTTTCGCAGTCCCGGGATTCGGCTGTCGGCGGGGTAGTGCTTGCCGTTGGCGGTGAGGTTCCAGGGTACATGGGGGAGCAAGGTGTGAAGTACGTGAACCGCGGGTTGGTGGGCCCGATCCAACGATTCGATAAATTGGTCCAAGCTGACTCGACGGTCGCTGCCGATGGCGTCGCGCGCCTGTTGGTAGACGTCGAACCGTGGGTCCTTTGTTTCCGGGGAATTCGTCTTTGGCGCGCCCTCAAGACCTTGGCCCCCAAAGTCGCGCCAGCCTTGGTCGATCGGTGGCAAACGGGCACCGAACTCCGCGGGCAAGATGCGGTGAAGGTAGACGATCCCGAGATCGCTGGCCAAACGTCGCGTGCGTTGCCGCGAGGGCTCGGAGCGGCGACCAGCACGATTGTGCTCGGCGGGGCATAGCCGGGACATGGGCTCGAACGCCCAAAGCTCATGGCTACCGGCGAGCCGGGTACACAGGTTCTGGGGATAGGCCGCTGCGATGGGTGGGGTTTGAAAGTGCGGCGCCGTTCCGGAGAGGAGGGCGGGTACGGCATAGCCCGTGGTCTCCGCCGCCGCCGCCGTGCGCCGGTACCAGGTGGCGCGGGATGCCAAGTCGGCGAAATGGGGAAATCGATGGGCGTTGATCTGGCCGGTCTGATCGAGAAGGACGCTGAGAGCAAGCTCGTCGAAGATGATCATCACGACCGGTGTCTGCGCCGCTCCCGGGGTCACTTCGACGAGTGAATGCGCACGCCACAAAGGCTGAATGCTCGGTCTCATCAAGAACCATGCGGGTACCACCAGTACCGCCAACGCGCCGATGCGGCAGGCCTGGCGCAAGGTCGGGAAGCGCTGCACGCCGATCGCGAAGCCCAGGCCGGCTACCATCGCGCCGCCGATCGTCACCGCGGTGGGAAGGCCCTCGTACGGCCGCAATGCCGCAAGTGCGATCAACGAGCCGAGGATGGCGAGAAGGGATGTTCTCACCATGGTCTGGACTCGGCGCCAGGGACGCAACAAGGCGGGCAAGAGCGTGCAAAGCAGAACAGGAACGACAGTCACTAGCAAGGCCAGCGCCACCACGCCGACGCGGTCCAAGCCCTGCGCCACGAAGAACTCGGGTGCGCGTCCCAAGAGCTCGAGCAATGGCTGGCCGACAGCCAATGTTGCTGCGCCGCTCATGAGCAGCCCGGCTTGCCACTCTGGAGGGCGTTGAGGCTCCTGGGGCATCTCGAAGGATTTTCTCACATTCGCCCGGGAGGCTGGGCTGGTATTCTTCGAACCATGATCGAACCGGCAATCGCCCCCAAACAGACCGTCCACGAACTACCCGCCGAGATTCATGGGCGTTACCACGTGGTCGAACCTTCCGTGGGCGGGCCAGCGCCCCTGCTTCTTGGTTTTCATGGCTATGGGGAGAATGCGACCCGCCATCTGGCGCAAATGCGGCGCATCCCCGGCAGCGGTGGGTGGCGGCTTTGCGCGGTGGAAGCGCTTCATCGGTTCTACAACACCAAGACGGGTGAAGTGGTGGGTAGTTGGATGACGAAAGAAGCGCGAGAGCAAGCGATCGTGGACAATGTGGGTCATGTCTTGCGCGTCGTGGCGGCCGTGCAGGAGGTTGGCCCGCACCCGGATTCACCGGTGGTCGTGACTGGCTTTTCGCAGGGCGTTGCGATGGCCTATCGAGCGGCACTCGCACTGGGCCATGCCTGCCACGGCATCGTCGCGTTGGCGGGTGACGTACCCTCCGATGTCGTTGCGGCGGGAAAGCCCATACCCGCGGTGCTACTTGGTCGGGGAAGCGCGGACTCCTGGTACACTGAAGACAAGATGAATGTTGATTGTGCGGTGCTGGCGGGCCGCGATGTGACGTTCGAGGTCTGTGTTTTTGATGCGGGTCATGTTTGGACGTCTGACTTTCGCGACGCGGCGGGGGTGTTCCTGAGTCGGATCAGGAGCGCTGGCTGAGCTGGTCGAGGCTCGGCATGCAGAGATTTCGCGTAATGATTAGGCGCTTGCCGGTCGTAATTCGTCCCGTAACGTCCGTTTCGTAGCGTCTACAGGCGCGAAAAATCAACCGAGCTTGTGTACGATCGTGCACGGCGTGTGTCGAGCTGCGGGATGCTGAGTGACCCGTGCTCACGGAGGAACTAGCATGAGTTATTCGATCGAAGCGATTGAAGGTATCGGCCCTGCGTACGGGGAGAAACTGAACGCTGCTGGCCTGCGGTCGACCAAGCAGCTATTGGATTCCTGCTGCACCAAGAAGGGCCGTAAAACCATGGCGGAGACCACGGGTTTGTCCGAGAAGTTGATCCTCACTTGGAGCAATCTCGCGGACCTGATGCGGATCTCAGGCATCGGTCCTCAGTTCAGCGAGTTGCTCGAGGCTGCCGGTGTGGACACGGTTAAAGAGTTGCGCAATCGCAACGCGGCCAACTTGGCGGCGAAGATGAAGGAAGTCAACGACGCGAAGAGCTTGACCCGGCGCGTTCCCCCAGAGAGCGTCGTGGCTGGTTGGGTCGCGGCCGCCAAGGCACTCGACCCGGTGATGACCTACTAGGAGACTTTCTCCGGCATTCCCGCCGCATTTTCGAAAATTTGGAGAGAGAGGAACATCATGGATTGGAATCGCGAACAGTTGATCGCGCTAGGCGCCGAGTACGGGCGTCCCGCGCTTGAGGCCCTGGCCATACTCGTTGTAGGTTGGATCGTCGCCAAACTCGTAGGGGCAACCCTTCGCAAAGTGCTCGAGAAGACCGATTGGGACAACCGTCTGGCACAGTACATCGCGGGCGATCGAGCCAAAGACCTGCCAATCGAAGAAGGAGTTGGCAAGCTGGGCTACTGGTTGGTCATGTTGATGGTTTTGATGGCGGTCTTCCAGAGTCTGGGCCTGACCATCATCACCGAGCCGCTCAATGCGCTGGTCACCAAGATCACCAGCTTTCTGCCGCAGTTGCTCGGAGCCGCGGTGCTGGCCGCCATTGCATGGGCGGTTGCCACGGTCTTGCGCATCGTCGTGACCAACCTTTTGACCGCGTTCCAGCTCGATCGCAAGGTTGGCGAGTCTTCGGGTGACGAAAGCATGATGTCGTTGTCGAAGACCCTGGCAGACGCGGTCTATTACCTGGTCTTCCTGCTCTTCTTGCCCCAAATTCTCGATACGCTGGAGATGGAAGGGCTCGGTCCGGTCCGGGACATGGTCGGTGAGATTCTGATCTTTCTGCCCAAGTTGTTCGGCGCTGCGATCGTCTTCTTGGTCTTCTACTTCGTTGCCCGCATCGTTCAGCGT
The DNA here is from genome assembly GCA_965250305.1 of Candidatus Multivoradales bacterium. Taxonomy (GTDB): domain Bacteria; phylum Acidobacteriota; class Thermoanaerobaculia; order Multivoradales; family J023; genus J023. The sequence goes on from CBDFNS010000024.1 coordinate 147,935, forward strand.
TTGGTGACGAACCTCCTGACGTCCGTCGGTTTCGACGCCGTACCAACGAAGCTCGGGCTCAGTGGTGAAGTGACCTCCGATCGTTCGGCATCCACGCTCGTCGGCTGGCTGGTGCTGGTCGTACTGCTGGCGATGGGTTTGGTGCAGGCGCTCAATACCCTCAACCTGGGCGTTGTTTCAGGCTTGGCGCAAGAGCTGCTCGAAGGCCTCTTCAAGATCGTCGTTGCCACGGTGATCTTCGCGGTTGGCCTGTTTGTCAGCAACTTGGCCCACGGGGCGCTGAGTCGCGATGGTCGTGGCACCCTCGCTTGGGTCGCTAGAGCGGCCATCTTGATCTTCACCGGTGCCATGGCGCTTCATCGCGCTGATCTGGCCCCGGAGATTGTCAACCTTGCGTTCGGTGCACTGATCGTGGGCCTCGCCTTGGCAGCTGGTTTGGCCTTTGGCCTCGGTGGTCGCGAAGCCGCCGCGCGTAGCATCGAGGGTTGGTCCAACCGCGGCTAGCACTCGCTGCTTCTGAGCCGCCGCGGCGGTTGGGAACCGGTAAGACGAGCGGGCGCCTGCGGCCCGCTGGTCTTGTCCTTGCGATTGACCTCCACCGGAGGAGGATGCAGGCCGTGGTATTCCGGCTTGTGGTAAAACCGGTCATGGCCACCGATCAAGGAACCGGCGGAAGCCCGACGTCACATGAGCAGCGCGTCGGTGGCGACAACGCCTTTGATCCGCGAGCACGGCCCCGGATGGTTGCGCCGCTCGCCCGCCTGCTGCTGCGGCTGTTCTTTCGCGATATCGAGGTGGTGGGGGCCGAGAACATCCCCAAGCAAGGTGGCTTGATGTACGCCGCCAACCACGTCAATGCGTTGGTCGACCCGGCGCTGTTGATGGCGACCATGCCTCGATCACCGAGGTTCTTGGGCAAGAGCACGCTCTGGCGGATGGCGATCCTACGGCCGTTCCTACGCCTGGCCGCGGCAATTCCGGTGTACCGTAAACAAGATCCCGGCGTCGACCCGGCGCGCAATGCCGAGATGTTTGCGCAATGCCACGAGGTGTTGCGTGTCGGCGGTACGATTGCCATTTTCCCCGAGGGAACGAGTCACAACGAGCCCGCCTTGGTACCACTGAAGACCGGGATCAGCCGGATCGTGCTCGAAGCGGAGAGCGGGTTTGAAGGGCTTGGAATCCGGATCGTGCCGGTTGGTCTGATGTTCGAAGACAAGGCCACGTTTCGTTCGCGTGCCTTGGTCAAGGTTGGGCAGCCGATCGACCCATCGCCCGAGCTCCATGGCTATCGAGACGCGCCGCGCGACGCCGTTCAGTCGCTCACCAACCGGGTACGCGAGGGGCTGCACGATGTCACGTTGAATTATCCTTCGTGGCGGGAGGCGCGCCGGATCGAGCGTGCGGCGGAGCTCTTTACTCGTCCGGACGCCGAGCTTCCCGAAGCGTTGAGCCTCGAACAACGCTTCACCGCGCGCCAAGCGTTCATCGAAGGGTATCGGACCTTGCGAGGCAAGGAACCGGAACGGGTTGCGGCCGTGGCGAACGGGGTCGCTCACTACGACGAGCTCTTGACGCACTACGGCCTGCGCGATGCCCAGGTAGCTTCGCGTTACCCCCCCCACAGGGTTTGGCGTTTCGTGACCAAAAGCGTGGGGCTGCTGGCGTTTCGCCTGCCGCTGGCATTGATCGGCTCCATCCTCAACGGGCTGCCGTACTGGGGGGCGGATACGGTCGCTCGGCGCAAGCGTGGCAATCCGGATGTCGTGGCGACCTACAAGCTGTTCGCGGGTCTAATCTTCTACCCTGTGATGTGGGTGGTGTGGGCGGGTTTGGCGGGTTGGTACGGCGGATGGCGACTGGTGCTGTTGACGGCTGTCCTGGCTCCCGTTGCGGGTTACATCGCGCTCCGCTTTCATGAACGCCGTGGCCATTTTCGCCGCGAAGCACGTGCCTTCTTGCTCTTGCATAGTGGGCGGCGATCGATGGCCGCGTTACGCGCGCGGCGCGCCGAGGTGTTGGCCGCCGTTCAGGCTTTGGCCAAGGCGTACCAAACGTCTGAAACGACGTCTCAGTGAGTATCGGGGACAGCGTCCGAAAGATCGACGTCGGGCGCGCAATGGCGATCACGACGTTTCGTGAACGCGCCGATCGTGGCCTTGCGAAATGCGCGGCGACTGCCGTCTGTCCCTTCGCGCTGCTGTGCTCGGAACCGTGCAATATTGAGTGTTTCCAGGCGCAGACGGATAGTTTTGAAGAGCTTGGGAAGGCGCTGCCCCGGCACCTGGATGTGGTGGAGGCCTTCGCTGTAAGCGAGCAACATGTCACCTTCCGGCATGGCCTCCATAATGTCGGCAATACCGCCGCGGATCGTCATCTCCCGGCCCCGGCTGTCGCGACCGTCCGCGCGTTTCATTCGACCCTCGGGCAGAATGATGACCATGGAGTTGGGGTCGATCGAACTCAGGACCTGTTCCCAGGTTTCGTCGCGTTCACGAGAGATCGACACGACGTCGCCAGCGATGAGGCGCCAAAACCAACCGATCATGGGGCGCTTCATGGTTTTTTCGGCGATCGGTACGACACCGTGGTGGGCCATGCGCTTGAGAAACGAGTTGGGAACGCCACCGGCGAGCAGAAATTCGAACAGGCTGGTGTGGTTGAGCACCGCCACCAAGCGAAAATCGCGCCATCGTCGCTCGGGAACATCGCCGACCCAGTGCCAATCGAACCGGTAGAAGGTTCGGGCCGAGATTCGGACCATGCGAAGAAAGGCGTAGACGATATGTGCGCGCATAAGGTGCGTACCTGGTCGCGAAAGCGCTGCTGCGAACCACCTGGACGGGTCAATCACGGTGCGGGACGGGTAAATTGTAGTACAACTGCGCCGCCTCGTCTCGTCGGGGATTGGAGTCGTCATGAACCCCCTTTTACAGCCGTTTTACGGCTTTCTCGCGCTCGCTTCGCTAAGCTGTCTGCGGAGGCGATATGCGGATTTTGGTAGTTGAAGACGAACCTGTTCTACGCGAGGGACTGATCGACCTGCTTCAGGGCGCTGGCCATGAGGTGGACGCGGTGGCCGATGGCATCACCGCGGCGGACCAGGGACGCCAAGAGGCCTACGACCTCATCCTGCTGGATGTCATGCTGCCACGGCTGAGTGGCATCGAGGTCTGTCGACGGTTGCGTACCGCGCGGCCCGGATTGCCGATTCTGATGCTGACGGCGCGGGGTGCGGAGGACGACAAGGTCGCGGGATTGCGCGCGGGCGCTGACGATTACGTCACGAAGCCGTTCGGCGTACGTGAGCTGATGGCGCGCATCGAAGCCTTGAACCGCCGGTCGGCGGGGGCGACGACCGGCCCTGAGATGATTGCGAAAGACGGTTGTGAATTCGACCTTGGACGCTGCATCGCCCGTCGTGATGGTGAGGAGGTCAACCTGACCGCGCGGGAGGTCGGTGTGCTGCGATGGCTCCATCGGCACAGTACCCGTTCGGTTCCGCGCTCTGAGTTGTTGGAGCAGGTATGGGGCACCGTCGGTACCCTCCAGACCCGTACCGTCGATATGACCATCGCCAAGCTTCGCCAGAAGATCGAGCGTGTGCCCTCGGATCCGAAGATCATCGTCACCGTGACTGGGGTGGGCTACGCATGGGCCGGCGACTCCGCGTGAGACCCAATCGCACGGCACTGGCTGTGCTGTTGACGGTGGTGGCCGTCGCCTTGCCCAATGGCACCTGGCTGGTGGCAGGGAGCCGAGGCGTCGAGCGCGAGGCCGAGCTGAAGCGCAAGAACGTGAGCAGCTTTGCGTACAAGAAAGGCATTCAGTTGGCCGAGCGGTTGAGCGCCCGGCTGGCCAACTTGCTCAACGATGAGACAGACCGCGCATTCTACGAGTACCAAAACTTGTACCACGACCCACGTGGTGCTTCGGTGGGCGATTCGGTTTCGATCTCGCCGCTGGCGAAAGGGCCGACGAACCCCTATGTCTGGCGTCATTTCCAGGTCGATGAGACCGGGCGGCTGAGTCTGCCGACGCTCAACGCACAGTATCCGGAGCTGGGCGCCGAGCCCGATCCCAAGAGTTGCCAGGCCTTGAAGGCACTGCGGGACGTATCGACCTTCTGTACCCGTGGCTACGATGCCTCGACTCGTTGCCCGATCCGGATCGTGACCGCGGCGGACGAGGGTGGCAAGCGGAAAGTGCACGCCGAAGGCGGCGAACCCCGCGCCATTCACCATGTGGAAGACCTGGGTCTGCGGGCCTGGAAGCAGCACTTGGCTGCGAGCACGGTTTACGCTGACATCAAGCGAGGTGGCAAGCGCGCGCCTTCCACGTTACGGCGGGGGGAGGATCCCGAGCGCGTCTACGTGGTGGTGAGCGAGTTCGACTGGTTCACATTGCCGATCGACGGACAACCGGGCTTGGTGGCACTGCGTGCAATCGATACGCCGGTTGGTGCTTGGAATCAGGGCTTTGTGATCTCACTCGAGGCGGTTGGCGATTACCTCAAGGCCTCGCACTATCCGGCGCGTTTTGTTCCGCTCGACCTGGGTGCCCCAGCCACGGCCAATGAAATCTTGTTGGGCGTCGGCGGTACGAACTGGGCTGTTTCACTGGATATTGGTGAACAGCTGGCGGAAGTCAGTGCCTGGGCGACGCGCGAACGATCCCGCTTCTTGCGCATTGTTCTCCTGTGCGCGCTGGCGGCGTCCTTGGCCGGCATTGCGATGGTGCTTTTGGTCCACCAGTCAGAACGCTTGGCCGCGCAGCGGGCGCAGTTCGCCGCTTCCGCCGCCCACGAGTTGCGAACCCCACTGGCCGGGTTGCGGCTTTACAGCGAGATGTTGGCCGAAGGACTTGGCGATCCTACCCGGAGCCAGCGGTACGCCAATCGCCTTGCCGGCGAAGCGGAGAGGCTCGGACGCGTGGTGACCAATGTATTGTCCTTTACGCGGTTGGAGCGCCAGACCTTGCGACTCGATCCACAACCCGGCGACTTGGCCGACGCTGTGCGCGCCGTGTACGAACACAACCGGCCCGCCATCGAGACGGCTGGGGTTGTGCTGGAGCTCGATATTCCGGATGACCTGCCCTCGGCACGTTTTGACCGAGACGCGGTAACCCACATTGTCCAGAACCTGCTCGACAATGCCGAGAAGTACACCCGCGAAGTGGTCGGACGAACCATCCGTGTTGGCCTGGTGGCCACCGCCCGTGCGGTCATCCTGACGGTGACCGACAACGGGGCCGGCATCTCCCGCGATCTGCGCAAGAAACTCTTTCGGCCGTTTGTTCGTGGCAACGACGACAACGGTGCGGAGGGCCTCGGGCTCGGTTTGGTCCTGGTACGCGCGCTGGCAGTAGAGCAAGGCGGAAGCATACGCTACAGTGATGCACCAGGCGGCGGCGCGCGCTTTGCCGTCAAGTTCCCGGTGGCCTGACCTGAAACTTCAATTCCAAACAACGGCGGGCGCGAACCCGATTGGTGATGGAAATCACCACCTACGGCTGGGTCGGCCCTCCGCACGGAGGAACAACTGACCGCCGGTTCTGGTGGGGCTCCCACCGAGCCTGGCATTGAAATACCAGGCTACGTACCGTCACGCCTCCGCGTGAAGAGCGACGCTTTTTCTTCACCCCGAACGGGGTGGTGGTTCGTAGCCTGGGCCTTTAGTCCCAGGCATCGCAGGGCGAGATCCAAGTCTCTCCACGTACGATCCGGCCTGGGGCCGGGCCTCTAGGCTCTGTTATCCTCCGCCGCCGCGCATATCCTGTGCGTCCTGGAGGTTCCGATGTCGCCCGCTGGTCGCGCCCGCCTCGACGTTACCCTTGCCGCCTTGCTCTTTTCCACCGGCGGGGTGGCGATCAAGACCTGTACTCTGAACAGCTGGCAGATCGCCTGCTGGCGTAGCGCCATTGCCGCGTTGACGGTGCTGGTCTTGCGCCCAAGCCTGGTTCGTTCGCTAAGCCGTCGAGTATGGCTGGTGGGTGTTGCGTTCGGCGGCACGATGGTGCTCTACGCGTTGGCCAACAAGGCCACCACCGCCGCAAATGCCATTATTCTCCAGGATTCAGCGCCCTTGTACGTGCTGTTGCTGGCGCCCTGGTTGTTGGGTGAGCGCAACCGGCGCAGTGATCTGGTGGTCATGCTGGTCATGGCCGCTGGCCTGTTGTTGGTCGTCTTTGGTGGCCAGGCCGCTTCCGCTACGGCACCTTTCCCCATGCGTGGGAACCTGATGGGAGCCGGGGCAGGCTTGTGCTGGGCGTTGACCGTCATCGGTCTGCGGGGATTGGTAGCCAATGAAGCCACCGGCCAGGGTGGGGCGTTTGCCGCCGTCTTTACCGGCAACGTCTTCGCGTGCTTGGTCACATTGCCGCAGGCATTCGCCTCAAGCGGGACCGGCGGCGCCGACGACGTGGCCCTGCAGGATGTTGGGATTGTGGTGTTTTTGGGGGTGGTGCAGATCGCCCTGGCGTACGTTTTTCTCAACCGAGGTATGGCGGGGGTGTCGGCACTCGACGCCTCGTTGATTTTGCTGGTCGAGCCGGTCTTCGCCACGTTGTGGGCGGCCTTGGTCTTTGGCGAACAGCTTGGAGGCTGGGCATTGGTCGGTGCCGGCGGTATCCTCCTGGCGACCATCGGCAAAGGCTGGATCGACTCGCAACTCGAGGTCCCCCATGCGCATCATCGGCCCGTTACGTAACCCCATTCAGAACTACGCCTGGGGCTCACACACCGCCATTCGCGGGTTGTTCGGCGAGTCAGGTGCGGCCACGCTTCCCGAGGCCGAACTTTGGCTCGGCGCCCACCCCAAAGCACCTTCCGAAGTCGAGGTAGGGGGCACCTGGCATCGTCTGGACCATTGGTTGGCGGCTGATCCGGCCTCCGTGCTCGGGGCTCAGGCCGCTGCGCGGTTCGGCAAGCAACTACCGTTTCTGTTCAAAGTCCTGGCCGCGGCCGAGCCCCTTTCGATCCAGGCACACCCCAATGCTGAAGAAGCTCGGAAAGGCTTCGACGACGAAGAGCGTCGTGGCATTGCGCGGGATGCTCCCGACCGCACCTACCGCGATCCCAACGCCAAACCGGAGTTGATCTACGCATTGACGCCGTTTTGGATGGTGCGCGGGCTGCGGCCGGTAGCGGACATCATACGACAGCTCCAACGGACCGGCCTGGTTGAGCGGTGGTCTCCTGCGGCCGCACTGGCCCGTGCAGGACAGCCTGGCTTGGCTCGGTTTCTTGGTGCTTGGTTGGGCTTGAGCGGCCCAGAGGCAGGTGTCCTCGTCGAATCCGCAGTGTCCACCGTACTAGAAGTCGCTGCGGATGCTGATTGCGGGGCGGCCGACACCTGGCTGGGGCGTTTGGCTGAGACCAACCCCACCGACGCGGGTGCACTGGCGCCGCTAGTGCTCGAGACCTTCGCTCTGGCACCCGGTGAAGCGGTGTTTACCGGCCCCGGCGTGTTGCATGCCTACCTCGATGGCCTCGGTCTCGAAGTCATGGCCAGCTCCGACAATGTGCTGCGTGGCGGCTTGACCGGCAAACATGTTGACGTTGAGGCGTTGCTCGGTATCCTCGACCTCTCCGGCTCGGGCCGAGGCATGGCGACCCCTGACGATGTAGAACCAGCGGTTACCCGGTTCGCGCCGCCAGCGGCCGGATTTTCCCTCACGGCCCTCGACCTCGATGCCCGGACGTGCGATGTGGTGATCGACCCGGGCGTGGTTGCGATTGTGCTGGTGACGTCTGGCGAGGGGCAGATCGAGGGTCTCAGCGAGACATCGGCAGGGCGCGCGTTTGCATCTGGCGATAGTTTTCTTGTCGCGGGTTGCGGTGGCCTCCGGCTACGGGGAAGCGGGCGGGTGTTCGTCGCCGGTTGTTGAGTTGGGAAGGTTGATCTTGGGAAGCGCTTCGAGCCGTTCGAGCGCACGGAGGGTGCGATCATCTTCGGCGCCGAAACGGCGCAGGAGTACCGCGTAAGCCGCTTCGAGATGAGGCCGCGCTTCGTCCGCCCGGCCCAGAGCGGTAAGCGAATCGCCCAAGGCGCTTCTGGACTCGGCGACCACCCAGTGCTCCGGCGATAAGGACCGGCTGCGCAGGTCGAGAGCCCGCTGCCGAAGAACCAGGGCATGGTCGTGGGCACTCCGCCGCGCCGCGAGCTTGCCGTAGATCAGGAATGGGAAGGAGCGTGCGCTGTGTCCCCGCGGCAAGGTGGCGTCTTGGATGGCAATGGCGCGCAAGAGCAAGGGCTCCGCTTCCTCGAGCTTGCCTCGGTCGATCAAGATATGGGCCAAGCGTGCCAACGCAGAGGATGCACCGGATTGAGTGCGCTGTGCTTCGAGATCAAACAGGTCCAACCCACGCCGAGCCATGGCTTCGGCCTCTTCGAGCCGTCCTTGAAGGTGGAGGATCTTGGCGAGGTAGCCAACAGTGGGCGCGGCATCCGCCTCGGGATCCTCGTACGCTTCGTTGCCGAGCTGGAGGGAGCGGCGAGCGGCTTGCTCGGCGGTCACGAAATCGCGTTCGGTTAGCGCGCTGCCCGCGACGTTGTGCAAGGTCCATGAAACCATCGGGTGCGCCTGGTTGGGCAAGAGATCAGCCCAAATGGCGAGCGCTTCCTGCCAAGCAGCGGTCGCCTCGGTGTGGCGATCTTGGGCAGACAGTGCCGTACCAAGGTTGTTGAGGCTGCCAGCAACTTCGACATGATGCCGACCCAGATGGTGCTCGCGGTGCTGAAGGGCTTCGCGAAACAGCTTTTCGGCTTCGGTATGGTGGTCCGAGTGAGAGAGGACACCCGCCATTACGGACTGGAGTTTCGCCAAACGGACATCGTTCGCGAGAACGTCGCGACCCACCTCGAGCGCGGATCGCGCCAGAGTCTCCGCCTCGTCGAACCGGCCTAGACGTCGCCAAACGTTGGCGAGATAGCCTTGATTGAGGATGAACTCTGGATGCCGATCTCCGCCAACGCGATGCCATTTGGTAACCACGGTTCGGAGAACGAGCTCCGCATCATCGAGACTGTCGAACCGTTCGAAGAGTCGGCCACACATGGACTCGAAGGTGAGGGTCTCGGACGCAAAAGGTGGAAGGCGGTCGCCCAGTCGCTCGGCCGTGTCGCCGAGTACCTTCGCGGCCCGGCGCTCGCGCCCGAGATCGATGTAGGCGCGTGCGAGGGTCGTGGCCACGGAGGCTTCGCTCACCGGATCGGCCATACCCTCGGCCAGCGAGGCGGCGGCGCGATCGAGCATCGAGAGGACGGTGGGCGCTTCAGTCGCCTGGGCCGCGCGCGGATTGGCGCCGGTGATCATGTCCTCCAGAAATGTCTTGGTTTGCTCAGCTTGCCTACGTTGATGCTCGATCGCCCGATTCTTGCTCGCCAAAACGACCAACGCTACGATCAGACCGCTCGCTACGATGAAGGCGGTCGTGACGCCGAGACGGTTTCGACGGACGAATTTGCGCCCTTGATCGATCGTCGAGGCCGGTGTCGCGCGTACCGGCCGGTGGTCGAGGCAGCGCCGGATGTCGTCGGCGAGTTGCTCGGCGCTGGCGAAACGCTCATCCGGCGCCTTAGCCATGGCGCGGGCGACGATGTGGTCGAGATCACGACGCCATGGCCTGGGAATCTCGGGAGGCAGGGACTCAACGCTGCGTTGCTGGGGAGAGACCCGAGCGTTGTGATTCGCGGTACTGGGCCTTGGGCGTGGCAGGACGCAGATGGCTTGCTCGAGATCCTGAGGTGTGTCGATCGCGGGATAGGGCGAGGCGCCGGCCAGCAGCTCGAAGAGCAAAACGCCAAGGGCATAGACGTCGGTGGCGATCGACAGTGGCTCACCATGCATTTGCTCGGGGCTGGCATAGCGGGGCGTCATGGGGCTTCGCACGGTCGGCCCGACCGGGGTGGGTTCGGGTGTCTGTGATTGCAGCCGTGCAATGCCGAAGTCGAGCAGCTTGACCACCCCGCCACCGTCAACGAGCACGTTGGCTGGCTTGAGATTGCAGTGGATCAAGAGGTGCCGGTGGGCGAAGTGAACGGCGTCGCAGAGCTGGAGAAAAAGGCGCAGCCGTACCGCGATCGTCAACGAGTGCTGAGCGCAATGCAAGTCGATCGGCAGGCCATCGACGTGCTCGATCACCAAGTAGGGGTGTCCGTCCTCGGTTGTGCCGCCATCGTAAAGCCGCGCGACGTTGGGGTGCTCGAGCTTGGCGAGGTGCCGGCGCTCCGCCTCCAAGTACCGTCGGTGGCGTGGGCTGCTGACGTCGTGGCGCAGGAGCTTGATCACCACGCGCCGGTCGAATGCCTTGTCGTCTCGCTCCGCCAGATAGGCCGTGCCCATGCCGCCACGACCGGCGACGCCGACCAGGCGGTACGGGCCGATGTTCTTGCGCGGCTCCGTTTCCTGTTCGGCAGGCTGAGCGCCCGCCAGTGGCATGGCCAGGAAGTTGGCGGCCGCCTCGTCGGCCGCCAACAAACGCAGGACGGTGGCCTTGATCGTGGGGGAAACGTCCGCGGACTCGACCCATCGGACCCGTTCCGCGCTCGGCATGGCCAGGGCCGCCTTGAACAGTGCATCGGTCGCCTGCCACGCGCCGGTTCCAACGGTTACGGTTGGGGGTAACGCCTCGGGGCTTCGCGTGTCCCTGTTGTTGTCGAGGAGTGTCACGAATCCTCGCGGGTGGTGACAGAAGAATCGGTTCCGGCTTCTGCGTTGAGACGCTCGAGGTGCGCGAGAGCCCTGAGGGTACGATCGTCATCAGGCCCGAAACGGTCTAGCAGTGCTTTGTTGGCTGTTTCGAGATGGTGGCGGGCCTCGTCCCAATGGCCCAGGTCGCGCAGCGAGGCCCCGAGCGCGGCCTGCGCCTGGACGACAAGCCAACTTGTAGGTGGCAGCGCCCGAGCGCGTAAGGCATAGGCACGCCGGTGCATCTCCACCGCCTTAGAAAATGCTCCAGCGCGCCTTTCCAAGATGCCAAGAACCAGGAACGGAGTGGAACGTCCTGGATTCTCCGGATCGAGAATCGCGTCCTGCAGCGCGATCGCGCGAGTAAGTTGTTCCTTGGCGCCCTCGAAGGCGCCGCGTTCTAGAAGGACCTCAGCCAGCAGGGTCAGCGCGGCGGGCAACACGGGATGTTCGTGAAGCCCTCGGCTCTCGATCTGGGTGATCTGTTTGCGCGCCATGGCCTCCGCTTCTTCCAACCGGCCCTGGGCCTGCAATACCCTGCAAAGAATAAAGAGCAAGGGACCCTCATCTGTGTCTTGATCGCCCGTGAGTTCGATGTTCAGAGAGAGGGCCCGGCGCGCAAAGGCCTCCGCGGCTTTGAAATCGTGCTCAACCAAGGCACTGCTGGCAAGTCGGAACAACACGGTGGCTACCAATGGGTGTGCCTGATCGGGCAAGACTTGGGCATAGATCTCCAACGCGCGCCGCCACGAGGCCATCGCTTCGATGTGTCGATCTTGCGTGGCGAGAATGGTGGCGAGTTGATTCAAACTGATTGCGGTCTCGATGTCTTGGGCGCCTCGCAGGTCCCGGCGGAGTTCGAGCGCCTCGCGCAACAGGCTCTCAGCTTCGGGAAAGTGGCCGCGGCTGGCCACGATCGTTCCCATCGTGTAGAGCAGTTCAGCCAGGCGAACATCCTCTTTGAGGAGGGCCCGGCCTGCCCTTAGCGCGTCGTGCGCGATCAACTCCGCTTCTTCGTGTCGCCCTTGATTCCAGATGAACATCGCGAGCTGGCCGCGGGCCAATGCCACAGTGGGATGATCTTCCCCGTGGATCTGCCGCCACGATGCCACCACTTGACGTTGCAATTCCTCCGCGTCGTCGAGTGCGCTCAGATTGGCATTCACCTGGGCCAAGGTCCCTTTGAGGGTGGTGAGCTCGGGTGTGTCGGCGCCCAAGCGTGGCTCGAGTCGGGCCAGGGTGTGCTGGAGCCACAATGCCGCCCGCGGGTTGCGACTGAGGTCGAGGTACGCTTGCGCGAGGGTGTTGGCAATCGATACCTCGGTCCGTTCGTCGATCATGCCGTCGGCCAATGATTCCGCGGCGCGATCGAGCATCGAGAGGACGGTGGGCGCTTCAGTCGCCTGGGCCGCGCGCGGATTGGCGCCGGTGATCATGTCCTCCAGAAATGTCTTGGTTTGCTCAGCTTGCCTACGTTGATGCTCGATCGCCCGATTCTTGCTCGCCAAAACGACCAACGCTACGATCAGACCGCTCGCTACGATGAAGGCGGTCGTGACGCCGAGACGGTTTCGACGGACGAATTTGCGCCCTTGATCGATCGTCGAGGCCGGTGTCGCGCGTACCGGCCGGTGGTCGAGGCAGCGCTGGATGTCGTCGACGAGTTGCTCGACGCTGGCGTAGCGTTGATCGTGCGTCTTGGCCATCGCCCGCATCACGATGTGATCGAGATCGCGACGCCATGGCCGGGGAATCTGGGGAGTAGAGGGCAGGTCGCTGGGTTGCTGGGGAGAGACCCGTGCGTCGTTCTTCGCCGTGCTGGGTCGTGGTCGTGGCAGGTCGCAGATGGCTTGCTCGAGATCGCGGGGTGTGTCGGTCGCGGGATAGGGCGAGGCGCCGGCCAACAGCTCGAAGAGCAAGACGCCAAGGGCATAGACGTCGGTGGCAATCGACAGAGGCTCCCCATGCATCTGCTCGGGGCTGGCATAGCGGGGCGTCATGGGGCTGCGCACGGCCGGCCCGACCGGGGTGGGTTCGGCCATCGGTGATTGCAGCCGTGCAATGCCGAAGTCGAGCAGCTTGACCACCCCGCCACCGTCAACGAGCACGTTGGCTGGCTTGAGATCGCAGTGGATCAAGAGGTGCCGGTGGGCGAAGTGAACGGCGTCGCAGAGCTGGAGAAAAAGGCGCAGCCGTACCGCGATCGTCAACGAGTGCTGAGCGCAATGCATGTCGATCGGCAGGCCATCGACGTGCTCGATCACCAAGTAGGGGTGTCCGTCCTCGGTTGTGCCGCCATCGTAAAGCCGCGCGACGTTGGGGTGCTCGAGCTTGGCGAGGTGCCGGCGCTCCGCCTCCAAGTACCGTCGGTGGCGTGGGCTGCTGACGTCGTGGCGCAGGAGCTTGATCACCACGAGCCGGTCGAATGCCTTGTCGTCTCGCTCCGCCAGATAGGCCGTGCCCATGCCGCCACGACCGGCGACGCCCACCAAGCGGTACGGGCCGATGCGTTGGCGTTGACGCCCCTCGTGCTCAGCATCGTGGGAGCCGGCCAGTGACGTGGCCAGAAAGTCGCCGGCAGCCTCATCGGCAGCCAGCAGGCGCAGGACGGTTGCTTTGATCTCGGGCAAGGCGTCCGCGGACTCAACGAACCGGACCCGATCCAAGCGCGGCACCGCCAACGCCGCCTTCAACAGCACATCAGTCGCTGGCCACGCATCCGCGTCGAGGGTTACCGTCGCGGGCAATTCATCGGCAGGCCTGTCCCCAGGCGTGGCCCTGTCTTGGAGGTTGGTCATCACTTCGCTGGGGGGATCCTGCCCGAATCGATCTTCCTCGGCAAGGATCTCGGGTGGTCGTTAGCCTGCCTCCCAGCGTTTTAGGCGCTCGAGTTGAGCGCGTCGAAGAGCCAGGCGCGTGCGCGTCGCCAGCGACGTACGACCGATGCTGGGGAGATGCCTAGGAATTCGGCTGTCTCGGCGATCGAAAGTCCACCGAAGAAGCGCAGTTCGACGATTCTTGCCTTTTCGGGGTCCATGCGTTCCAAACGCTCGAGCGCATCGTGCAGCGCCAGGAGGTCGATATCGCTGGCTGCGTCGCCGATCAGGTTGTCGACGATCGTGACGCGGACGGCGTTGCCACCACGCTTCGCGCGGTTGCGGTGGCGCAGGTAGTCGACCAGCACCTGACGCATGGCACGTGCGGCCACGCCGTAGAAGTGAGCGCGATTCTGCCAGGGGATCTCACTGCGCTCAACCAAGCGCAAGAACGCATCGTGCACCAGAATGGTCGGTTGAAGCGTGTGCCCTCCGGCCCGAAAGTGGCTCGAGGCGATGCGCCGCAACTCGTCGTAGACATGCGGCAGCACCGCTTCGGCCGCGGACCGGTCTCCGGCGCCCCAACGCCGAAGAAGTGTCGTCACCTCCGGATCCAGGATCGGTTCATCTTCAGCCACCGGCATTGTTCGGCTCGTGGCAGTCCGGCTCGTAGAACTCGCCTTCCAGGTCGGCGAGCTTCTCTTCGAAGAAGTTGTGGGCGTCCCGAATGGCTTGGTTGTAGACCGGTGGCCCCAGCTCAGCAACGAAGAAGTCAATGAGCTCTTCCAAGCGGAACTCACTGATCTCTTCGTCAAACTGGTCGGCGAAGTAAGCACGCACCGCCGCCCGTACCCGCTCCCGACGGTCGTCGGTGAGTTTGATCCGCATGTTGGGCGGGCGTGGACGGGCGTGGTTCATAAGGGGGCTATATCTCGCAGATACTGGCTTCTAGGAACGAAGCAAGATCGGTTTCGTTGATATACGGCTCGCCTGGGCTGACGTGGTCGAGCTTGCCGGTCTTCAACCAACGACCGAGTTTGCCGACTTGGTCGAAGAGGTGCTCGAAACTGTCGACGACGAAGAGAAGAGGCTGGTATTTGTCGATCTCGAAATACTGGTTGATCACCCACTCGAGCTGGAACGGGTAGCGCTGGACGTTGCGCGACTCGATGCTGTGTTCGAGCTCGCCGAAGGAGCTGAGCAGGCCGCTGCCGTAGGCACACGTTCCCCGCTCGCCGCCCTTCATCAAGCCAAATTCGATCGTGAACCAGAAGAACCGCGCCATCGCCTTGATGTTGCTCTCCACGATCCGCACCCGGCGTTTCGGGTCGTTGATGGCCTGGGCGCGAATGGCGGCCTGTCGGGCAACGTTGCCGAAGTGTTCCAGCACATCCGAGAACTGACGATCGGTGTGCATGGGCACGTGACCAGCGACATCGTGGAAGATGTCGGGCTCGGGCAGGTAGTCGAGCGTATCTTTGTCCCGAATGGTGATGGTGGTGGGGAACTCGCGTCGGCGCAGGCAGTCGAAGAACAAGTAGGCCGGGACGTAGCCGCTGACGGCCTTGGCCTTGAATCCAGAAAGCGGTTCCAGAAAATGGTTGATGTCTTCGAGTCGGGGCACTTGGTCGGGATCGAGGGCCAAGCTCGAGACGCCCTGATGAAAGCGCTTGGGTGCGTAGGTTTCCCACAACGGAAGAATGCGGTGGTAAAGACGTCGCCAGGCTTCCTGGTTGTCGGCACTGTACAACTCGTAGGGCTGATCGATGAAGAGGCTACCGCGGCCCTGTGACTCTTCGATAAACGGGGCGCGGGCAGTCGTCAGGTCACCGGCTTGGACCAGAGCCTCGGTAGTGGTAGCGATGGACATGGCGGTTCTCCTGGTATCGAGCGGTGGGTACCGTACGCGACAGCAGTTGGCGTCGACTCGAGGCAGACGTCGCGGGAGGGTGTGCGCGAAAAGGTGAGTGAAGAAGGCCCTTTGCGGGCCCCCTAATTATACGACGAAGACGATCGTATGGATGGGCGATGGTGCGGTAGGCGATCGGCAGCTAGCTGAATAGGACCACCAACATCATTGCATCCGCGCCAGATTGTATTCGGAGTCCTGCGGTTTGCGATGGTCGCTACAAGAGCTGGACGGCCGCCAGGGACGACGGCCGCTACAAGAGCTGGACGGCCGCCAGGGGCGACGGCCGCTACAAGAGTTGGACGGCCGCCAGGGACGACGGCCGCTACAAGAGAGGGATCTCGACCGGCTCGGCGCTTTGAAGCCGAGCTGCTACGAATCGACGACGGCTTCGTCGCGTAGCTGTTCGGCGGCCTCGGAGAGGGGGGCGTGGGTGAGGATCAATTGAATGCGCTCCAGCGCTTTGACGCTGTCGCCGACTGCTCGGTAGAGCAAGACTTCGCCGTAAAGGTTCTGCGCCAGCGTGCCGAGTCGTTCCTGGACGGTGGTGGCGTGGGCGCCCTGGGGAAATCGGCGCACGTACTCTGCGCCGAGCGCGATGTCCTCATACGTGTCTGAAAGCTCGACCAGCCGCTGGTCGGCGACACTGCGCAAGTCGTCTTCGGCGGCTTGGTTGCTAATCTCTTGCAGTGCTGTGAGCTCTTCGAGTCGTGGTGCCAACGTGTGCAGGCCCCGTTGTGCCTTGCCGGCTGCTTCGCCATCTGGATCGGCCGCCGCGGCCCGGAGAAATTGGCGTACCGCATCGGTTTGGCGCCCCAGGCGGCTGTAAGCATTGCCCAGCGTCAAGGCAACATCGGGCACTTCCTTGACCGTGGGGAAGTTGCTCAGGAAGGTTTCGAGAAAGGGCGTTTCGTAGATGCCGCCCTGCCACACGGTCTGCGCGCGGGGATAAAGCTCTGTACTAGCGGCGCGGAGGTCCGCGACCTCGCGTTCGAGGGTCGGAATGAGGCCGCTCTTTGGGGTAATGGCACGCACTTCATCGAGCGCGGCCAGATAGGCCCGTACGACCTTGCCGTAATCGCGCGATACTTCGTTCGGCCGCTCGAGCTCTTGGTCTCGTTGCCGGTGGAGCGCGGCGATGCGTAGTTTCTCTGCTTCGAGGCTGACCGGCCAGGCGGTGAGTGCAGCCGACTCGGTAAAGCGCTTTTTCGCCTCTTTGTCCTTTTTCTTCTTGCCGGTCGTCCGTTCAGCGAATCCCAGGAGGATCCGCTGGGTTTTGGCGCGGTAGTCTTCGTCGGGCTTCGGCTCTTGAACCTTGAGCTCGGCGGCACGGGACTCGGCGGCCCGCATTCGAACATCCGAGAACGGGTGGGTGCGCCAGTAACCGTAGGTCTTCGTTTGCGGCATCCGCGCGTTCATCAGCTCCCAAAGCTGACGAGCACCGTCCGGATCCCAGCCTCCCGCCGCGGCCAGGCGTTGCCCTTCGTCATCGGCTTCATCTTCGAAATCGCGGCCGTAGTTGCGTAGCAGAAGCTCGTTGACTACGACGCTGGTGGCCATGGCACCTTGGACGAGACTGCCCTTCCGGCTGTCCCCTGCCTGGTACGTCCCGTCGCGCGCCGGCTGGTTGTCATTATCGACGCCCACCAAGACACCGAGTAGCAGCGTTTGGCCAAGGATGTTGAGCAGCGTCGCCTTCCGCTGCATGCGAATGCCGTGACGTTTGGTGACGTGGGCGACCTCGTGGCCGAGCAGGTTGGCGAGCATGTCGTCGGTGAGTCCCAGACCCAACATGCCGGTCGTCACGAAGATATGGCCGCCTGGCAAGGCAAAAGCATTGGGGACCGGCATGTCGATCAAGAAGAACGTGAAGGGCACGTCTTCGTATCCCGACTGCATGGCCAACTGGTAGCCAATATCTGCCACCCGGCGCAAGGCCTCGGGGTCGTGGGGCGCCTGGTAGTGCTCGAGCGCTTGGCGGGCGGCCTCGGCGCTCTTCTCGTACAAGTCCGGGTTGGCGATGCGCTGGGCCGCGGCGGGTACGCCAACGAGCAGGCTCGTGAGCGTCGCGACCAGGGCGAGCGCGGATGGGGCGAGAGGCCGACGCGGGGGCACGATGATCATGGCTCTAGCATACAAGCGAAACCCGTGCCACCTGTCCCGTTCTGCGGGCGGGCCGGCCCACCTGTGATACTTTGCCGCGCCATGAGCGATCTAGAGATGGTGATTCCGACCGACAAGAAATCCATGGGCGAGATTCGGGCTGCCCTCGACATCGCCCTGGGCGCACAGTTCCCAGGTGGGATGCTGAAGCGTGAGTGGGACGGCGATGTGCTCAAGTTATCGGGGCCGGGCGCCCAGGGCACGATCGTGCTCGAAGACGGCCAGCTGGTCGGCCGGGCCACCCTTGGACCACCCGCCAGCCTGATGCAAGCCGTGATCAATGAAAAGATCAGCGCGGCGCTCAAGACCGCCCTAGGCTGATCGGATCCGGCGCGACGGTGGCCGACCGGGAGATGGCGCTACCAACCACAGCTTGGGCAACACAGGTAGCGTTGCACGTTGAGCAGCGCCCAGCGAGTCCATGTATGTTCTACCGGGGCTTGCTCGATTGGCGCTGGCGTAGCTGGGCACAAGTGGCCGACCAGGCGGCGCGCATCGCCGAACGCTGGATGACCCGGCCTACCGGCTCGACAGTCGAGCTGGAGGAGTCCCTCGACCCCGATGGCCTGGCGGCCGACTGGGCCGCGCTGGCGACGGGCCTCGTGGTGCGTCCGGTGTCCGAGCGGGTCGACGCGCCATGGCCGGACGTTCGTGACCGTCCGGTACGTTCGGGCGCCGTGCTGGCCACCGATCGTGCACACGCTGGCGGCGCCTGGGTGGCAGGGTCTTCGAACGATGGGTCTTCGAACGATGGGTCTTCGAACGATGGGTCTTCGAACGATGGGTCTTCGACTGAGGCGGTTCGCCTTTTGCGCGCGGACGCGTTTCTGCGAGCCGCCGATTGTTTTGCGTCGGCGCTACCCGTGCTTCCCGCGCGTCCGATTGTGCTGCTCGCGGGTAGTCGGCTTGACATCACGGTCAGAGCAGCGTTGACGTGGGCTCTGCGCGAAGCCGCCACGATTGCGCTCGAACCTGATCCAGAGGCAGTTGTGGAAGCGGCCTTGTGGACCCGGCCTCACCTCGTCGTCGCATCACGCGAAGCTTTGGCGAGAACACGCACCGCCGTGCGGGCTCAGAAGCGGCGCTGGCGGCGTTTGGTAGCAGTGGTGCCCACGGTGACCTCTTCGTCAGACACCCTGTCGGCTGCGGAGGACAGTGCCTGGCGAAGACTCGGTATCGCCCAACGGCAACCCGTGGCAGAAGCCTTGTGGACGCTCACGGACAGCGAATCATCTGCCTTGGGATGATTGCCGTGCTGCGGCTAAGAGCTCGTCTTCTTGCCGTGCTGCGGCTAAGAACGTGATACCTTCTTGGGCGCCAGCTCGCGGCGAATCGCCGCGGCCATCAGGAGGAGTGAATGTCAGAGCATGAGGCCAATGATGTTGCCGGTTCCGGCCGTACCGTCGTGAAGGGATCCTGGGATGCCGCCCAGGGTGAGATTGAGCGCGCCGACAGTGTTTGGACCCGTGGCGAAGGCAGCGCACCCGCGATCAAGAAAGCGCGCAAACAGGCGCTCAAGAACAGCCAAGGTCGCATCGCGATCGTCGACGGTTGCCGCACACCCTTCGCGAAAGCAGGAAGTGTATTCGCCCAAATGGATGTGATCGATCTTGCGAGCGTCCCGGCGGCGGCCTTGGTCGAACGAATGGCGCTTGACCCGGACGAGATCGACTCATCGATCTTTGGGGTGGTCGTGCCGGCGTTGCACGCCCCCAACCTCGGGCGTGAGGTGGTTTTGCGGACGACGCTGCCCAGGTGGATCGAGGGTACGACGGTCAATCTGGCATGTGCGTCGTCCAACCGCGCCATTACCCACGGTGCCGAGGCCATCCTCGCCGGCCAAGCGACCGTGGTGCTGGCGGGCGGCGCGGAGTCATTGTCGACGGTGCCCATCACCTACTCGCGCAACGCTTCTCAACGGCTCATGGACGCCAGCAAGGCGAAGAGTATGCCGGGGAAGATGGCCGCGTTGACCAAGATTCGCCCGAAAGATCTGGTGCCGGTGGCGCCCGCCATCGCCGAGTACACCACGGGCATGACCATGGGTGCGTCGGCCGAAAAGATGGCCAAAGAGAATGCGATCTCTCGGCAAGCGCAGGACGAGATTGCTTTGCTTTCTCATCAACGCGCCGCGGTGGCAACCGCGGAAGGCCGCTTTCGCGAGCAAATTGTCGCGACCTTTCCGGATCCTGGATTTTCACCGGTGACGGCCGATACCGGCATTCGTGCCGAGACCAGTTTGGAAAAGCTAGCCCAACTGCGGCCGGTGTTCGACCGCAACTATGGCTCCTTGACCGCCGGTAACTCGAGTCCGCTGACCGATGGTGCGTCCGCCGTGATGCTGATGACCGAGAAGAAAGCTAAGGCGTTGGGCTACGAGCCTCTCGGCTACATTCGGTCGTATGCCTATGCCGCCCTCGATCCCGCGACCCAGTTGCTCCAGGGCCCGGCCTACGCCGCACCGTTGGCCCTCGATCGTGCGGGTTTGAAGCTGGCGGACATCGATTTGTTGGAAATGCACGAGGCCTTCGCGTCGCAGATCCTGTCGAACATCAAAGCGTTTGCCTCCAAAAAATTTGCGCGCGACGAGTTGGGCCGGGGTGCGCCTGTAGGCGAGGTCGATTTCAATCGGTTCAATGTCAATGGTGGTTCGATCGCCATTGGGCATCCGTTTGGCGCCACGGGCGCGCGGGTCACCATGCAAGTGCTCAACGAGCTCAAGCGCCGTGGCGAGTCGCTGGGTTTGATTACCGTTTGTGCGGCGGGTGGCAACGGCTTCGCAATGGTGGTCGAACGCTGACGCTGGCTGCGCACCAGCCACTCGCGGGTCTCCGGGTCGTTGACCTGAGTCGTTATCTACCGGGGCCGCTGGTGACCCGCATCCTCGGCGACTTGGGTGCCCGGGTCATCAAGGTCGAGGAGCCCCGACTTGGCGATCCGGTGCGGCAAGCGCCGCCGTCCCCCGATGGCTCGAGCGCGCTGGCTGGCCTTTTGCTCGCGGGACACCAAAGCGTCGCGCTCGATCTCGAGAAGCCGAAAGCGCAAGCCTGCCTCGAGGCCTTGCTCGAAGATGCCGACGTGTTGGTGGAGAGCTTTCGACCCGGCACCTTGGCCCGATTCGGCATGGCGCCGGAAGACCTTCGTCAGCGCTATCCGCGGTTGGTGATTTGCTCGGTAACGGGCTGGGGCCAAGCGGGACCGCATGCCGCACGGGCAGGCCATGATCTTGGCTACCAAGCCGTGGCCGGCAGCTTGGCCGCACATCCGATGGCACCCACGGTTCAGGTCGCCGACATGGTCGGTGGTTGGAGTGGCGCCACGGCGGTCCTCGCGGCCTTGCGTCGGCGAGATGTCGATGGAGAAGGCTGCTGGATCGACCAAGCACTGCTCGATGCCGCCGGCCACGCCAACATGACAGCGGTGGCGGCCGAAGCCACCAGTCTGCGTTCGGTTGCCGAGCCCTTGCCTTTGACCGGTGCTCTCGCCGGTTACGCCGTCTACCGAACCCGCGATGGTGGTTGGCTAGCGCTGGCCGCCCTCGAGCCGCGTTTCTGGCGACGGTTTTGTCTGTTGGTGGAGCGTCCTGCTTGGATTGTGCGTCAGTTGAGCGATGATGCCGCGTTTCACGGCGAAGTCGCTGCGCTCTTGGCTGAACGAGATCGCGACGAATGGGTGGCCTTCTTGGCAGAGCACGATGTGCCGGCAGAGCCGGTACTATCCGTTGCCGAGGCGCGTGCGCATCCACAAGTGGTAGCGCGCGATCTCGTGCGTCAGGGCGACGATGGTCTACCTCGTTTGGCTTTCCCAGCGCGGATCGATGGTGTCAGGCCGCGGGCCGAGCGCACCAGTGTTCCCTCGTTGGGTGCAGATACCGCGGAAGTCTTGGCCGCCCATGGCCAAGAGGCCGCGCTCGACCTGCGTAACCGCTGGACCGGTGGTGTGGGACGGCGTCCCAGTGTTCGCGGCTGGCTGACTCGGGTGGCATCTCGGTTGTCTTCTCGGTGGTGGTCGGGGTTGAAGTAGGGCTCCTGGGCGCCGAGCATGCTACGATTTTGCCCTTGCCTAACGACGCCTGAAGTGCGACGCCTGAAGTGCCAGGCGACCCCAAGATTTCTACGGCGCGCGGTGGCCACCAATCAGGCCGGACATCGCCCGCGGAGGTTGTGATGTCGGTCTGGATTTGCTGCCATAGTACTGCTCGTCGCGCGCTGATCCTTGCCGCGTTGATGACCAGCTTGCTTTCGCCGTGCGTTGTTGCTGACGCGGGTACTTACCAACTGCCCGCGTCCACCTTGGTGGACCTGATCGATGCTTCGCCAACGCCCCAGGCGATGTTGAGCCCTGATCACGCGTGGCTGCTCTTGCGCGAGCGTCGGAGCCTGGTGTCGATCGATGAGCTGGCCGCGCCCGAGTTGCGCCTTGCCGGTCTCCGTCTCGACCCGGTAGCCGATGCCCGTAGCCGTAGGCGGACCTACGCTGGCTTGACCTTGGTAAGCCTGGCGGACGGCGCCACCCGGACGATCGACGGGTTGCCACCAGAGGCGAGGATCGATTCTGTGACGTTCTCACCGGATGGCCGCCATCTGGCGTTTGTGTTGCAGACGGATCCTGCTGCTGGCTGGACGTTGTGGACCGCCGCGGTGGCTTCGGGCAAGGCGGCTCGGGTCTCCAGCGAGCGGCTGCACCTGGCGGCACGGATTGCACCGGTGTGGCTGGCCGACAGTCAGCACCTGGCCGCGGCGTTGGTACCCGCCAATCGCGCCGCGGCACCGGTCGCACCGAACGTACCCGTCGGTCCGGTGGTTCGCGAGAACTCGGGAACGAAAGCGGCGGCACGCACGTACCAAGATCTTCTATCCAATCCCCATGATGAAGCGCTGTTTCGCCACCATTTGCTGGCCCAGATTGGGGTGATCGGGCTCGACGGTCAGGTCGAGCGACTCGGGCAGCCGGGGCTGCTGTGGCACCTCGATCCTTCTCCCGACGGCCGATATCTTGCCGTGGGGTGGATCGAACCGCCGTTTTCGTATCTGGTGCCGGCGTCACGCTTTCCGCGTCGAGTCGAGGTGTTGGATCGCGCTGGTCGCCAGGTGCGCTTGATTGCCGAGTTGTCGTTGCAAGAGTCCGTGCCCACGGCCTTCGGCAGTGTACCCACCGGACCCCGAGAGCTTACTTGGCGGGCGGACGCACCGGCGACCCTGATGTGGGTCGAAGCGCTCGACGATGGCGACGCGGGACGTCCGGCGGATCAGCGCGACCAGCTTTTTTTGCTCCCAGCGCCCTTCACGGCCGCGCCGGTGTCATGGGTTGCGCTGAAGTACCGCTTCGGTGGAATTCAATGGGGAAGGGATGATCTGGCGTTGGTCGACGAATGGTGGTGGAAGACGCGTAAGACGCGTACCCTGCGCGTACAGCCATCGATTCCCGACGCAAACGCCGAGGTGCTGGTCGATCGGTCATTCGAAGATCGGTACAGCGATCCGGGAAGGCCGGTAGAGGTGAGCAATGATTGGGGCCGGCCGGTCCTCATGCTCGATGGCGATACGTTGTACCGGATTGGCGCGGGTGCGTCTCCAGAAGGCGATCGCCCTTTTCTCGATGCGGTCGATTGGCAGCGAGGTGTCACCAAGCGTCTATTCCATTCCCAGGCGCCGTTTTACGAGCAGCCAATGATGCCGATTCCGCAAGGGAGCACAGGCGTGCCGATCAGGGTCCTTACCCGGCTCGAGTCGGCGGAAAAGCCACCCAACTACGCACTTCGGTCCTTGACCTCAGCTGACGACGGACCGCGGTTCTTGACCCAGTTCCCGCATCCCGCGCCGCAGCTCCGGGGCCTTTCCAAGGAGCTGATCCGGTACCAACGCGCCGACGGTGTTCAGCTAACAGCGACGCTCTATCTACCGCCCGGCTATGACCCGGAGCAAGGTCCGCTGCCGATGGTGATGTGGGCGTATCCGCAGGAGTTCAAGAGCGCGGCGGCGGCCGGTCAGGTATCGGACTCGCCTTATCGGTTTACCCGGATTTCCTGGTGGGCGTCCCAGATCTGGCTTGCCCGGGGCTATGCCGTACTCGACGATCCGGCGATGCCGATCATCGGCGAAGGCGACAGTGAGCCGAACGACACCTTCCGCGAACAGTTGGTCTCGAGCGCCTCAGCGGCGGTGGACGAGGTGGTACGGCTTGGTGTTGCCCAGCGTGGACGCATCGCGATCGGAGGGCATTCCTACGGTGCCTTCATGACCGCCAATCTCTTGGCCCATTCCGACCTGTTCGCTGCCGGCATTGCGCGCAGCGGGGCCTACAACCGCACGTTGACCCCGTTTGGCTTCCAAGCCGAAGAGCGGACGTACTGGCAGGCGCCCGAGATCTACAACACGATGTCGCCTTTCATGCACGCCGACAAGGTCGATGAGCCTATTCTGATGATCCACGGCGAAGCGGACAACAACTCAGGTACCTTTCCCATCCAGAGCGAACGCTTTTACCATGCGCTCAAGGGCCACGGCGCTGTGGCGCGCTTGGTGATGCTGCCGCACGAGAGCCACGGCTACCAAGCTCGCGAGTCGATCCTGCACATGTTGTACGAAACCGACCGGTGGTTGGAAACCTACGTGAAAGGCGGTTCGGCGGACCTCGAGACTGTGCCATTCGTCGAAGGCGGCGAAGATCATCGTGGCGCGGCGAAGTAGGGGGCGCAGACCTCGTCGAGGTTGTCTGTTCGGCGTGCTCCTCGTAGCGGGTGTCCTTGCGTTTCGTGGCTTGATCGGGAGTCCGATCGATCCTGCGGCGTTTGTGCCACCGTCGGCGCCCGCGTTGACCGGTGTTCTGACGCCCAATGAAGCGTTGGTTCGAACCGAGCTGATCGCCCAAGGCGAGCTTGTTGGTGGCGAAGACGTGGCCATCGATTCCGCCGGTCGAATCTATGCTGGAGCCGAGGACGGGCGCATTGTTCGCGTCACCCGCCGGCCGGACGGGGACGTGGTGGACACCTTTGCCGACACGGCCGGTCGGCCTCTTGGGCTGGCCTTCGACGCGACCGGCAACTTAATCGTGGCCGACGGCATTCGTGGTCTGCTATCGATCGATCCGTCCGGAAGCATCGATGTGCTGACGGACGAGGCCGAGGGTTTACCGTTTCGCTTCACGGATGATCTCGACATCGCGGCGGACGGCAAAATCTACTTCAGTGACGCCAGCAGTCGGTTTGGGCCAGACGCCTACCTCTACGATTTGCTGGAAGCGCGTCCCCACGGCCGACTCTTGGTCTACGATCCGGTAGCGCAAAGCACAACGGTCTTGCGTGACGGTCTGTACTTTGCCAATGGCGTGGCGCTTTCCGCGGACGAAGATTTCGTGTTGGTGAACGAGACCTATCGCTATCGCATTCAGCGGTGTTGGATTGCTGGTCCACGGACTGGCGAGTGCGAGGTGTTCATCGACAACCTACCGGGCTTCGCCGATGGCGTGGCGTCCGATCGCAACGGCACATTTTGGGTGGCGATGTACACCGTGCGCAATCCAGTCATGGACCGCCTGCACCCTCACCCGGTGTTCAAACGGTTGCTCGCCAGCCTTCCCAAGGCACTGTGGCCGAAGCCGGCGCCCTATGGCTTGATCTTGGCGCTCGATGAATCGGGCACGATCGTTCGCAGCCTTCATGACCCCGAGGCCGAGACCGTCTTGGGCATTACCTCGGTCGAGCCGCATGGCGATGCCCTTTACTTCGGCAACTTGAAACATGACTGGATCGGACGCTATCCGATGGAGGTGGTGGGGCTGGCGACGGTCCCATGAGCGCCTGGTGATTCATGCGGTGGAGGCGCTGGTGGACTACCAAGCGCACGATTGGGGGACGGTCGCGAAGTTCCGCGATCCCGAAGGCAATCTCTGTGCCTTCAAGGACGACGAGACGTTCGAGGATCAGGTTCGTGCAGGTCGTTGACCGCCAGGTTACGACGGGTTGTCGAGCGCGTTGATCGCGTTGCGCAGCCAATCAGGTACCGGGCGCGAGCGACCGGCACCGTAGTCGAACCAAACCACCACCGAAGTACCGTCGGCGACCAAGGTGTCGCTGGCAGTATCGAAGATCCCGTACTGCAGTGTGAAGCTGGTGTTGCCCAGCTTCACCACCTTGACACCGACCTCTAGGTTGGCCGGGTGTTTCACCTGCTGGCGAAAGTTGCATGTCGCTGAGGCCAGGGTGGGACCCTCACCATTCAGCAGACGAACTTCACCGATCCCAACCACGTGGAAGTAGTGCATGCGCGCGGATTCGCAGTAGGTGAAGTACATCGCATTGTTGACATGGCCCAGCGCGTCCATGTCGGCCCAGCGCACCGATTGGGGCAGATGGGTGGGGAAGTCGTCGAGCTTGCTCATGGGAAGGTTTCCCGGTTGGTTGGCGCTTGAGGTGAAAAGGCGTGAGGCTACTACCTCTCGTTCGGCCCACGCCATGTCGGCCGGACGATGTTTCTTCGAACGAGGAGGTTGTCATGTCCTGCTCCCTATCGCGTTGGGGAGAAGCTCCAAGACGCGGACGATGGGTATGACATCTTTGCACTCGAGCTGACCAACGCAGCGACCCCTGGCTCCGAACCGGTTTTTTTCGCTGGCTTCGCCGTCCATTTCGGCGAGTACACGACATCCGAGCTGGGGACCCGCTTTTGCCGAGTTCCTGATCAAGGTCGCGGCCGCGTTTCTCGTGGTTGACGGGCTGTTGTTCGAGAACGGCTTCGAGAGGGCGATACGTCGCACTAGGATGTCAGCAGGGGCGGTAGCTGGTTCTGGCCTGGCGGACAATGCACCCAGAAAGAGTGCGACAGAGCCCGCGTGGCAAGATAGGGGCATGATCCCGGTCTACATGCATGACGATGTCGCGGCAGTTCGGCGGTTGCAGCAGCCGGTGCTGACGGCGTATCCATCCGACTGGACGGTGGCCGAGGTGCTGGATCGACAAGCGACGATCTTGGCGGCTGCGCACGCTGCTGGCGATCCGGTGGCGGCGGTCCAACCGAGTCAATGGCTACCGCGGTGTGTTGGGCAGCCGCGAGAACGCATCATGGCAGTGCCATTGACCGCGGACGACGCGCGTTGGACGCTTGCCCGCGAGCATGGATTCGCCGATTGGGCTGCGGTCGAGTTGGCTGGCGGTACGCTCTTGGATGCACGGTTCGAGGAAGCGGTCGACGTTGTCTTGGCCGGCGACCTCGCGCGGCTCGATGACCTCCTGGTGACGACACCTTCCTTGGCCCGAGCACGCTCCGCCTACGGTCACCGGGCAACGTTGCTGCATTACCTGGCCGCCAACGGGGTCGAGACCTGGCGCCAGGTCGTGCCGTCCAACGCCGCCACGGTGGCGCGCTGTTTGTGTGCCGCGGGCGCCGATGTTGGGGCGACGATGACAGTGTACGGCGGTGAACTCACCACCCTACCGTTGGTCGAGACCAGTGCCCATCCTGCTGAGGCCGGGGTCACCGCGGCCTTGGTCGAGGTGTTGTCGCCACCGCTACGCGCCGAGCGCGGTACCCTTGAGGACGGTGAAGCCAAGGCTGGCGGCGGGACTTCATAGCGGGCGGGCCACCGAAGAGCAAAAAAGAAAGGGCACCCGATCGGGTGCCCTTTTCGTTTCACGCCAGGTGATCAGCGGCAGGTCTTGCTACCGTTCTTGCCTTTGCATTTGTTGGAGCAACAGTCGCCGTTCACGCTACAGCTGTCGCCGAGCTGACCGAGGTTACAGCCACCGACATTGCAGGCCGCGTCGAGGGCGCAGTCAGCGTCGTCGCAGTCGATGTCGCCGTCACAGTCGTTGTCGACGCCATCGGTGCAACTTGTTTCGGGGCTCTGGGTGACCGTACACGCACCGCAGTCAAGTGGGCAGTTGAGCGAGGTTTCTTGCCCGTCACAGACTAGATCACCGCAGCATGAGGTGAACGGGTTGACCGGAATGGTCGTGCAACCGAAGCCGCTGGCGGAGCATCGGCTGTCGCTGCAGCTCACCGGGTTCTGGCCGTCGCCGTCGCCACAGCAGAAGCGGTTGTTCGGGTTGCCACTCTGGCGACCGTTGCAGTCCGCCGCGCAACTCACACAGTCTTCGCCGTTGCCGGCCTCGCACACGCCGTTGCCGCATGCGGCACCCGTCGTGGTGAAGCTCGGGCAATCGGCCGCGCAGTTATTGCAGTCTTCGCCGCTGTCGCACGTGCCGTCGCCGCAAATGGCGGGGCAGCCGAAGCAGCCGGAAAGATCAAAGCCGCTGCATGACGCGTCGCAGGCGAGAGTACCGCCGGAACAGCCGAAGCTCGCGCAGGTTTGGCCGCCCAGCAGGGATCCGTCGCAGGCCTCGCCAGAGTCGATCGCGCCGTTGCCGCAGTCGCTCGAGCAGGAGGCGAAGCGGAAGCTACCAATCCGCGTCGACCACTGGCTGGCGGTGTTGTACTCACCGGTAAACCAGAAGGTGCAGTCATCGGCGGGATCGACGTTGAGCGAGGCGTAGTCGCCATAGCGATTGCTGCCGTTGGACGCCGTGCCCGCGACCAGTGACTCCTCGCCTTGGCCCAGGCTTCCGGCCGCGTCGCTCGCCAACCGTCCGGCATAGCGAAGGCCAGGGAAAGTGGTGCCGCTGGACACGTTGTAGGCAACCGCGATGTTGCCGCTGATGTCCATGGCAGCGCTGCCCATCCAGCGGCTATCGCCATCGGGTGCGAAAGTGCCTTCCTGGAAGAGCGTGAACGCGCCCGCGCCACCCGTGCGCCGCAGCTCGAACCAGCGAATGCCGGCTTGGTCGGCGCCATTGACGTCGGCTGCAAGGTTGCCGACCAGCGTCTCGTGACTGCCAAAGTTGCGGTACTGCAAACGCCACATGACGACTTCGCGCAGTGGATCGAGTTGGGTGTTGGTGCCCGGCTGTTCAATGCAGTTGAACGAGGTGAGACCGCACAGACTCGAGTCGAACTCAGCGACCCCGATGGTCAGCGGGCCGGTGACCGTGGTGTTCGCGGCATTGGCGAAATCGACACTGAATTCAAAGATCTCGAGAAAATCCTGACTCGGATCCGGTCCGCCGTTGTGCGACTCGTCGTCGCGATGACGCATGAAGAAGTTGGGCGTGCCCGCGGGCGGCGGCGTGGCGCCGTCGAGGTCGCTGGGAATGACCATCTGAAAACCGAAACCACCAAGATCCGAGACCGTCATGCGTTGAAACGTGGCGGGTTGCCCGGCGAGCATGGCGGTGCGATCCAGGGCGTACAGGGAACTGCTGCTTTCATTGGCGCCGACGTAATAGGCGTCCGGCCAGACGCCGTATTTCGGATAGTCAGGGAAACTCGGTGCTTGGAAATCATAGTTGAAGTAGCCGTCGGTGATCGGATTGGGGCCCTGGGACACATACACGCACAACCGGTTGCCACTGGACGAGAATTCGCTGAGCAGCCAGCGGTCGGCCAAACGATCGTAGAGCACAATGGGATCGCCGAGGCCGTTGGCGCAGAAGCCAGAGCCCAAAGAGTCGAGTGCGGTGGGACCCGCGAGGACGGCACCGGTGCTTTTGTCGTGGATGGTGAACAGCGCGCCGCCACTGCCGTTGATCATCTGGATGTAGTGACTCGGACCGACCTCGCCCACGGTATCGGGCGGGTTGACCCCGGTGTAGCCTTGCCCGGCGACATTGACGCCGGGCGCGGTGAGGTCACCCGCTTTGGTTAGTGGCCCGTGTTGGAGATCAAGAAGGGGGTCGCGTTTGCCTGCGACAGCCGGTGCACGGTAGGCAGGCTCGCGACGCTGCTTGGGGATTTCCTTGACCGCGTCGCCGGGCTGCCAGGCGCGCGTCTTGGGCAGCAAGCGCACGTCACCTTCGTAAACGAACGGGACGACGGGCGCGCTGGCCTGGGCGCCGTGTTGGACGCGAGGGTTGGCGTTCGAACGGTCTTGCGCGAGGCCAGGGGTGGCGATCAGCAGTGCCAGGCACACGCAGGTAAGCAAGATTTGGAGGGTCGGACGTGACCCGAGGGGCATTTCGCGATTCATGGGTGGTCTCCTTCGGAAGGGTTCGAATGCGGCTCGTCAATGGACGGGATCAGTGGCGAGCGGAAGAGGCTGATGGTTCCTTTGGCGCTGCGCAGATCGACGGTGCGCTGGCCCTTGTCGAGCACCGCGACGGCATGCTTGAGGCCCGTGGCCTCATCGAGACGAACGTCGAGTGAGTAATCGGTGGAAAGAACCCCGCTGGTCCGTGCTATGACGGTGGCGTCGGCGTTGCGTGGCAACCAGACCTCGATCGCGCCCGTGACGGTTTCGACGGTCGGCGGCGTGGACCAGGCCGCGTCGATCAGCATCAGGTGGACGTCGCCGTGCTCGGAGTGAATCTGGGCGGTGGTGCGGGTGATGATGCTGACCGGACCCGTGCGGGTGGTGGCTTCGATTGCACAACCCACTCGTTTCGCTTCGATTCGACCTGCGTCCGTGCGCGCGATCAGTCGGGTGCGATCGGGCACGAAGAGTGTGAGATCGACGCGGTCTGGAGGGGGATCGCTGCTCGTCGCCGAAAGGCGTCCCGTAAATCGCAGTCCCTCCGCGGTGGTCTCGACATCGATCTCGGGCGGCATGCCCGCGTTCGAGCGATGTTGGACCACCGCCACCATCGACACCTCATTGCTCACCGCGGAACGGATGCGAATGTCGCCGTGGCGGTTTTTGACCTCAATGGTGCCCTCTGGCGCGATCGTTCCCTGCCAGGTGACACGCTCCATTGTCCAAAGGGGGCCATCAAACGTCTCCTGGGCAAGCCCATTGGATGCGCCAGCGAGCAGGATCGTGATGGCGAGGAGGTATCGTCGGGTAGGGGTGATCAATGGAGGCTCAATTGGAACAAGGCCTAACTGGCGAGCGCACGATCGGGAGCCGAAGCAGACTACGAGAAGACCGCCAGAGTACCAGCAGTAGGTGGACGAGGCAAGAAATGAGTGCTGGGCGCCATTGACTGGAGCCCAGTACGACAAGATTCTGGCTAAACGATCTTGCTTGCACACTCGACTACATAAGATGTCGATAGGATGGCTTCTCGGTACTCCGAAGCTTCTTTCCTGGGGCCGACATCGGGGGAAAGTGCATCCGCGACGCGGATGCCCCTTGCTGGCGTCGCGCGTGGCGACCGCTGCTTGTTACCCCTCGAAGATCGTGTCGACCGCGACAATCGTGACGTCGTCGGCATCGAGGTTGAACGGAACAACCTCGATCTCCTTGTCTTCGGCCACGATCTCGGCCGGCTTCTCGGAGGCGTAGGTTTTCGGGGTTGCTGTGTCGTTGACCATCACCTCGCGAAGGCCCTCGGCGTCGCCGGTCACGATCGCGAACTTGATGTTCTCGAGTTGAAGGTGACGCTCGAGGGCGGCGTTGACCTCTTCGCGTGTGATCGATTCGAGCATCTCGCCAAATTGGGCTAGGTGGCCTTCACCACCGATGCCGTAGAACCGATCGTCGACCGCGTAGCCGAGGCGGTCCTGGGTGGTTTCCGCGAAGTGCAGGTGATAGTTGCGCAGGAAGGAGCGCGTAAGCGCAAAGGCTTCCTCGCTCATCCCTTGTTGGACCAAGTGGGTCAGCTCGCGCAACGCCGCACGGGTGGCGAACAAGGCTTCCTCGTTGGGTAGGGTGCGAATCCAAATCTGGAAGAGTTGATGCTGACGAGCCACGTTGGGCGGTGGCATCTGACGCTGGCCGCCCTGCGGGAACGCCTCGATGTACGAGTAGTCGCCGTAGTTCATGCCGCGCGTCTCGCGGATCACCTGGTAGAGATGACTCGACGAGTTGCGGTGCTCACCGAGCCACGAGTTTGCGATCCACAGGGCATAGTAGTCGCGGCTGCCGCGGGGAGCGTTGATCGGAAAGCCAAAGCTGATCGAAGCGTCCGCGTCCGGCTTGTCGACCAGCAAGACCTTGCGGCCGTCGATGGCTGCTGGGTTGATGGCAGGTGACGTTGTGGTTTCGCCAGCAGGAAGTTGGCCGAGCGTGGCTTGGAACTTGGCCTCGAGCGCGGCATCAAAGCCACCGCCGATGGCCAGCATGGCGTTGGCCTGGGTGTAGTGCTGCTGGTAAAAGGCTTTGACATCGTCGAGGGTGATGCTCTCGAGCCCTTGGACGGTGCCCTCGGTGGGGTTCTCATAGGTCGTACCGTCGAAGATAAACGACACCAAGGCCGCCTTGCCGAGGTCTTCGTCCGAGGAGTACCGCAAGGTCTTTTCGAGGTAGTTGAGCTGATCGGACCGCAGGCGTTCGAAATCCTCTTCGGTGAAGGCCGGCGCCGCGAACGCGTCCGAGAACAGCGGGAAGTAGTGATCGACGTTGTCGACGTGGGTACGACCTTGGACGGTCGTCATTTCCTTGTCCACACGGACGCCGTAGCCCGAGGCCAGCGGGTAGAGCTTCTCGAGGATCTGCTCGTAGGTGTTGTTGGCGGTCGCACCATCGGAAACCATGTCGCCAGTGAGTGCGGCGAGGCCTTCCTTGCCGGGCGGATCGTTCTGCGAGCCGACCTTGAACCAGACAGTGAAGCTCACCGTGGCGTCGTCCGGCACCGGATAGCGAATCATGTCGACCCCGGAGTCGGCGGAGGTACCGGTACCGGTACCGGTGCTGGTGCTGGCCGGGTCGCCCGAGGGGGTGCACGCGATCGCGCCCAAGACCAGGCAACCGAGGAAGGAGAAGTGGAGCGTCTTGCGAAGGTTGAGCATTAGTTGGCCTCTCGCAACACAGCGACAGTCCGCCGTTCTGGCGCCAAGAATTGCTTGGCGGCCGCCTGTACGTGCTCGGCGGTGACGCTGCCATAGGTTGTGTACATGGTTTCGATGTCGGCGACGCCGCCGGTGATGGCGATGAAGCGGACCAAGCTTTGGGCAACCCGCGATGGGGTGTCGAGTCCCATCAAGAAGCCGTATTTGAGTCGTGATGTGACCCCGGCAATGCGGTCCGCGTCGAGTAGCTTGGTTTGCGCTTGCACAATCGTGCGGTCGATCTCGGCGATCACGTAGTCGACTTTTTCGGGGTCCTTGATCCGCGCAAAGATCGTCAGAAGGTTGGGATCGCGGTTCATCGGTGCACTCGCGTCCAAGAACTCGGCGACCTGCTCGTTGAGCACCAGCTTCTTGTTCAGTGCGCTGGTCTCGCCAAAGTAGAGGTCGGTGAGAATGTCGGCGGCCAGAATGATCGGGTTGCTGGCATCGAACGCTGGGAACTTGTAGGCCAACGCAACGATGGGCAAGGAGCGGCCAGGATAGGCCACCTCGATACGCCGTTCGGCGGTTTGCTCCGGTTCGGCCTGAATCTGGGGTGTGACGTAGCCGGGCTCCCAGGCACCGTAGTAGTGCTTGACCCGCTCCATTGTCTTCGCAACGTCGACATCACCAACGATCATCAGCACGATGTTCTCGGGCCGGTAGTAGCGCGAGAAGAAGCCCTTGGAGTAGTCGAAGAGCCCAGGCATCAATTTGATGTCTTCTTCGTAGCCCATGGCGGTATGGCCGTAGGTGTGCACCTTGAAGGCTTCAGCTTGCACCGCTTCGAAGATGGTGAAGAAGGGATTCGTGCGGTTCTTGCGGTATTCGCCGTAGACCGCGCCTGCTTCTGTTTTGAACAGCTCTTCAGGGTAGGCGAGGTTCTGAAAGCGGTCGCTTTCGAGGTCCATCACCGTTTCCACATCATTGCTGGTGATGCTCAAGTGGTACGCCGTCAGGTCGTCGCTGGTGAAGGCATTGGTATCCGCGCCGATTTCGGTGGTCTTGGCGTTGTAAGCGTCGGCTGGGTAGCGGTCCGTGCCGCGGAACATCATGTGTTCGAAGAAGTGGGCAAAACCGGTCCGGTTCTTCTCCCACTCATCGCGGGCTCCGGTCCGGACCACGGTCCAATAGGTCGCCAGACCGCCCGAACTCATCGGAACGATCACGATCTTCAGGCCGTTGTCGAGGTTCTCGACATGGGTGTCGTAGGGAAAGATCTTAGCGTCGTCCGCCCCGGCCGCGGCTGGCAATACCAGCAGCGATAGGGTCAGGAGCGCGTAGGCTAGTCGAGACAAGGGCATCCTCCTTCTGCGAATAGGGGTGTGCGATGGCAACACCATCACACACGGCATCCTACGTGTCTTGATGACAGACATCCAGAGATACCGTCCGGGTGTCGCCGGGTTGCGTTCCCGGTTGCGACGCTGGTGGGGCATGGGTCGTACAAATCAATAGGGAGAGAAGGCTCCCATTGGCGGGCTCTGGAAAATTCTTTGAGGCAATTGGGGCAAACCAGCGGGCTTTCTCGCGATGTAGGGGTGAGAGACGACGCACGCCGGCACGAACGACTACCAAGGAGATTCCGTGAACCGATTTTTGATTGCCGTCTGTACCGCTATTTGTTGTATCAGCTCGATCTGGGACGCACCCCTTGCCGCGGCCGTGCCGCAGTGCCCACCGGAGGCTGCCATTGCACCCACGGTGGGCATGACCAATGGACCGCTTACCAAGAATCCTGGCGAGGCCTTTTTTCGCGACGCGTCCGACCATCCGGTGTATCTGGTGGGTTCCCACACCTGGGACAGCCTTCAAGACTGGGGGGATTTCCGCAGCGATTTCGACTACGAGGCGTATCTCGACATGATGCAGTCGTGCGGCCACAACTTCATGCGTCTGTGGACGTTCGAAGGGCCCGCGAACGAGCTGCCGACGGGTGCCTGGAACCCGCAGATCAGTCCCATGCCCTGGAAGCGGGTGACGGGCGGTTCCCAAATCGGTCTTGGTTCCCGGGGTGGCAATCTGGTCTTCGACGTCGATCCGAACAACATGAACCCGAGCTTTCTGAGCCGGCTATCGCAACGAGTCAATCAAGCTCGACAGCGTGGGATCTACGTCAGCGTCATGCTGTTTCAGGGCTGGAGTGTCCATCAGAAGATCACCAACGGAGGCCCCAATCCCTGGCCCTCGCATCCGCTGCATGCAGGCAACAGCAGGCAGGAAATCGAGGGTCTCTACTCACCGCCAGCGCCACCGCCCAACGACACCGATGGTCGCTTCTTGCATCGGTTGCCGCGACAGAGTGGTACCGAGATCGTAACCGATATTCACCATGGCTTCATCGGCGAGCTGTTCGATTCCCTCGCCAGCTTCGACAATGTGTTGTGGGAGGTCTGCAACGAGTGTGACAAGGGCGCCTCGACGGAAGCGTGGCAGTACGACATTCTGGCGACGCTCGACACGGAGCGCAATGCCGCCACCTACCGGCACCCGATTGGCATGACCAGCACTGGCTTCGGTTCGAGCAACACGGTGTTGTTGAACTCGATTGCCGATTGGATCTCACCCTCCGCCACGGGTGGTTACGCCATTTCACCGCCGATTCCAGATGGCTCGAAGGTAATCATCAGCGATACGGATCACATGGAAGGCATCCTACTCGCCGATGACGTGGTTCACCGCAAGTGGATTTGGAAGAATGCAACCCGCGGCATCAACACCATCATCATGGACGAGGTCCAAAACCCGTTCTCGAGTCAGTACGCGAACGCCAACCCGACCTCGCAAGCGGCGTTCGCGCTCATTCGCCAGCACCTCGGTCGTGCTCGGCACTTCGTTGATCTCATGGATCTCCGTAGCGCTGTGCCGAAGGCGGCCACGTCCGATTGTGGAAGTGGATTCTGCTTGGTTGATGATACCAACCTTCACTACTTGGTTTACGACCCGAACGGTGGTGTACAGACCGTGCGCGTGGCCGCGGGCTCCTACCTCGTCGAGTGGCTGCGCCCGTCGGACGGTTCGATCATCGTCGAGCCGGGGACCCGCGACGTGGCGGCGCCAACCCTTATCACCGAGACGCCGCCCAGCGGCTTTGGTGGCGGTGACGTGGTGTTGTTTCTCAGTGGCGAGCCGCTGGTGCCCACCGAGCCCGACATCGCCGTGCATCTTTTCGACAATGGCGTCATCGGCGCCGAAGTGCCGCAAGGGACAACCGTTACCCTGCCCGACGCACCGCCCTTCGAACGCAGCCTAGCGATTCGCAACCTCGGTGACGGCCCGCTCG
Organism: Candidatus Multivoradales bacterium; assembly: GCA_965250305.1. Classification (GTDB taxonomy): domain Bacteria; phylum Acidobacteriota; class Thermoanaerobaculia; order Multivoradales; family J023; genus J023. Next base: position 183,554 of record CBDFNS010000024.1, read on the forward strand.
ACATCACCTCGGCCTCGATCAACGACACATGCTTGCGGGTCGTGGATGTCGCGGCGCAGGTGCCGGCAGGCGGTTTCGATGAGGTGAAGGTCGAGAATATATGCGGAGGTGACGGGGACTGGAATCTTGGAACGCTGTCAATCTCGACCAATGACCCGAACGAAGGGCTATACCTTATCGAAGTGGCATCTCATACCCTTTTTCCGGACACCTATATCTACTACTACCCGACAGACGGAATCCCGATCACCAAGCCGTATCTTCCACATGGATTTACTCACGATGTTGGCGTCGTGGGAAGATCGTACGAGTGGCGATTCTATTTCAGCATTGCGAATACGGGCACTGGCGATCTGGCGGTATTTGATTTCGAGAACGCATTGACTGGTAGCTCGTGTTTCTTTCTGAGTCAGCTTCCCGACCCGATGATTCCGCCGAGTGAATTCAGTCTGTTCATGATGGAATTCGCTTGCCCAACGGGAGCCGAACAACAGGTCGCTGTTCTCGATGTGCAGAGCACGGATCCGAATCGGCCGAGCTATGTGATCAACTTCCAGGCGAACGTAGACCCATCTCTCCACGAGGAAATCGAGGTCTGGACTGTAGTAGCTGGTAGCCCGGATCAGGTGATCTCGCCAGGAGGCACGTTCACGTTTCCGCCCACGGCAAGCGGTACGCCGATCAGCCGGGTGTTTCTCATTCGAAATACCGGCACCTCACCCCTGGTGATCTTGAACCATGAAGGCATGATCGACGGTGTCGGCTTTTCACAGATTACCGATCCAAGCCGTTACATAGGCCCCGGCGCCGAGTCGTCGTTCCGTGTTCGTTTTATGGGCTCGAATACCGGGTCGATACCGATCGTCAAGACGGGTACGATCACCGTCGTCTCGACCGACGGTGACCGCAGTCCCTACACGATCACGATCGACGGCACGATTTTGGATGCCGACTAACACCAACTGACGACTAACACCAACGAGGATTCGACTCAGACCGAGCGAGTCGTTTGAGGGCCTCTGTCTTCCCCCCTTTCCCAAAGGGGGGACCGAGGGGGGATTTTCGAGCGGCTCGCTCTACACCGGACAGGTCAAGAATGCACTGGTATCCGTAATGGCGTTGGCCGGGTTGCCGAGGGGGTTGGAGTAGGTCTTGATCACGCCAGTCTCCGTGTCGGTGACCGTCAGCGTGAACTCGACGTTGGTGGTGCCGGCCGCGAAGACCCAGAAGCTGTTGAAGGTCGTGTTGCAAGCATCGATCATCTTGACCAGAATCTCGAGGTTCTCGGCGTTGCCGAAGTGAAAGAGCGCTGATTGATTGGAACTGAACCCTTGAAAAACCAGAGCGTCGGCGGTGATGGTGTTGACGCCGCGCCAGGTTAGCTCGACCTTGAAGCGACCGTTGACGATGCAGGCGGCTGTGTCGGAAGAAGTGCAGTTGGATCCGGCAGCCGGGTCCATGCCGCTCAGTGTGGTTGCCCCCGTGCTGGCCGGGTCTAGCCAATCGGACAGGCGCGTACTGGGTGTCCCGTCGCCGTTCCAAGCTCCGCTCAGCTTTCCGTAGTAGTCCTCCGGTCGTGTTGGTGGGGTCGGGAGCGCATCTGGGCAACCCGCGAAGCCCCCGGTCAAGACACCAACACACAGGCCGTTGGCGGGATTGTAGATGCAAGAGCCCGATGAGCCACCTTCCGTCGTGCCGGTCTCCCAGCCGCCGACCCGCCAATGCGTGTCGGTAAAGAATTCGGTGTCGGTGCTCAAGGGATTGTTGTCGATCGCGAGCGCCTTCTCACGGAAGCCCGGGTGGTGAATGCCGGTTGCGGATTGCGGCGTCGAACCACTGCGGTCCCAGCCCGCGAAGTGCACATCGAACGACGGGGGAATCGGTGGGTTGAGTTCGAGCAACATGAAGTCACTGTCGCGTTCCGCGGCGAGGAAGGTCGAGCCTTCGAGGCAATCGACGGGGGTGCCGTTGCGTGCGCTGCAGACTTGGGACTCGTAGTTGAAACACACTTTCAACGTTGCCGCGGGGGCTGGATTGGGTGGGCGGTCGTAGTTGCCGGCAAAGCAATGGTTCGCGGTAAGGAACAGGGCTCGGCCGTCGCCAGCTGTGTTATTCACCAGCTGGCCGGTACATGTGGAGAGGCCGAATTCCATCCGCGCTACAGAGCGAATTTGGCTACGCCAGGGGTTGCCCTGGGAGCAAATGGTGTCGATGTTGCAAGTGCCGTTGTCCTTGGTTGGGAATCCGCGGAAGCCGTGATTCACGGTGCCGACGGTCACGTGGACCAAGTTCCGGTCGGCGTCGGGTACGTGAATCTCGACGATCAACTCGTTGCCGAGGACCGAGGGAGTCCAGCGTTCGCCGGCCATCGTCCCGGTGTAGGGACCGTTGATGGCGCTGGCGCCGGGGTCGTAGGACCAGAGTGAGGCACTCGGTGGTAGGTCGAATTGGCTGAAGGTGACGCCCAGTCGAACCGCGTTGGGCGAGTAGATTCGAATGCGCCACGTCCAGGAGCCATCGTTGTGACGCTCCCAGGTACCGGCGTCGCCGCTATCGAGTACGGTGGGAATGGACTCGGCAAAACGAAACGGCCCGCGAAAGGGACTCTGGGGCGTTTCGACGCCGAGAAGTAGTGCCGCGTTGTCCATTGCCGGCATGACGACACGTTCGACGCGGTCGAGCGACTGGACCGACTTCGAGAAACTAACGGGTGGCGTGCCAGCGAGTATCGGCGCGGCAACAAGGAAGGCCGCGAGGGCGATGGTGACGAAGCGGGCGGTGGGCAGCATCGGGAGCCTCCTGGTGTCGACGCCCGGTGCGGGCGCGTCGGGACACGATGCTACCACCCGCGAGGGCCGTCCGGCTCGTCGATGGGGAAGACTGAAGCGTTGCCGAAGTGCCGAAGTGCCGAAGTGCCGAAGTGCCGAAGTGCCGAAGTGCCGAAGTGCCGAAGTGCCGAAGTGCCGAAGTGCCGGAGCTGCCAGGCTGCATGGCGCATGGCGCATGGCCCAAGCTATGAGTCCGCTCTGGCTGAGGCTCAGAAAGCGATCGGTCTTTGGATCGACACGGCGAATGAGTTCGGTGACGCGGTTCCTGAGGCAAAAGGCCGGAGACTCCAGTTCGCGTGAAGTGGCTTGAAGTGGCTTGGTGCCATGGCGTATTGCCTTCGCTCTACGGCAAAACCTCGCCGAGAACCGAGATGTTGAAGCGCGCGGCGAGCTTGCCGACGAGAGTCGGGTCGATGTCACCGACGATGTTGACAAACATGGCTTCCCCTCCCGTCTCGACGAACATGCCGGCGAGACCGACGGTGCGTTCATCCTCGAACCGGAAGTAGAGGAAGCCCTGCTTGTCTTCCATGCGGATCTCGACGGCGGGATCCCAGCCTCGCTTCTTCAGGCGGTTGGCAGTTTCGCGGATGGTGGCGCCGACGGTGGTGGCCGAGTCTTCGGTCACCTCGAAGACGCGCACCTCGACGGCGCGCAGGCCCTCCATCATCTTGGCGAGCTCGGGCTCATTCTCGCGGCTGGCGGCGGCCACCAGTCGTAGCATGGCATCCTTGATGGAAACGTGGACCTTGAGCCGGTCGGCATCGAACACCGAGCCGGCGCCGAGATTGACGAATCCCGGATGCTCGGTGATCGGTGTCGGCTCATCCTGAGCCCGCGCGGGCGTCATCGCCAGCGGTATCAGCATCATCAGACCCACGAGCAGGGCGGTGATGATCGGTCGGCACCGAAGACTGTCGCATCGAAGACTGTCGGTTGGTGGCTGGATCATGGCGTGGTCTTACCTTCGAGCGCTTCGCGGATGGAGCGGACCACCGGGCTTGCGACCCGCGTAGCAAGAACGTCGTCGCGAACGATGGTACCGGTCTGTTCGCCCATGCGGCCGAGGTACGCCAACGCGAGCTTGATGTCTTCCTTGGCCTGCGCCACGGCGGGGTCGATCGGCGGGTTCGGCCGCAGGTCGGAGTGCCACCGCAGGCCAATGGCGAGGGCGGTCGCAGCGGCTAGCGCCACCAAGGGTTGCCACGTGCGACGGCCAACGTGCTTCGGCCAACCTCGATGGGCATCCGTCGGGCGTTGCCCCTGCGATTTATTCGCATGTGTGATGGCCGCCGCGCTGACGGCGTCAGGACACGGGGGGCAGGGGAGCGCCCGCAAGCCGCCGCGCACTTGGCGCGTAAGTTGGAGCTGGTGCGCGCAGTGGGTGCACCGCTCTACGTGGTTCGCGACCCGGGTCTGATCGGTAGGATCGAGCTCGTCGTCGAGATAGGGCTCGAGCAAGGCGTCGATCTCGGCGCAGGGGTCGGATACATCGCCGACTGCGGCAACGCGACCTCCCCAGACACCGTCATGCTCAAGACGCTTGGACATAGGTTTCCTCCTCGGCCAGCACACCGCGCAGCTTGCGCCGTCCACGGTGAAGATACACCTTGATGGTGTTCAAGGGTTTGTCGAGCGCGTCCGCGATCTCCTGATAGGAGAGACCCTGGACCTCGCGCAACAGGACCACCGACCGAAAGGGCTCATCGAGGTCGCGCAGTGCTTCTTCCAAACGCAACCGCAAGGCCGCACTGTCGGCGGTGGTTTCCGGGTCTGGCTTCAGGTCGGGGACCATAGCCAGGGCGGGTTCGTTGTCACCGGGCGTGTGAACCGCCTGACGAACCCGCCTCTTTCGGGTCAAGTCATAACAAGCATTGCGCGTTACGCGCGTCAGCCAAGCGCCGATCCGTGTGGTGTCGAGCTTGGATAAGTGATCCCACAAGCGAATGAGGACATCTTGGGTGACATCCTCGGCGTCCTCCCGGTGGTGCAGCGTGTAGAACGCAAACCGGAAGACATGATCGCGGTGTTTGCTCACCAGCGTGCTGTACTCGTCTAGACCCATCACTGAAACAACGTCCGAGCGCGCCATTGGGTTACATCAGAGTAGAATCGTCCCACATGAAAGAGACATCGGACGATCTGTGGCGACGATATCGTGACGGCCTATGTGACTGCCCAACCTTGGGGTTGCGCCTCGACACCGGCCGGATGGGACAACCCGGCGGTTGGTGGAAGACGACGCGCGGGCGCATGGTGAGCGCCTTCGACGACATGGACGCGCTCGAGCGTGGCGCGATCGCCAACCCAGACGAGAATCGCCGGGTCGGTCACTACTGGCTTCGCGCGCCGTGGCTGGCACCCACCGGGGACCAAACCACGGCGATCGAGCATGCGATCAGCGCACTCAAAGATTTTGCAACCCGCGTCCATGACGGACAGGTGTCGAGCCCAGGCGGCGTTCCATTCACGGATTTCCTGCTGATCGGAGTGGGTGGCTCTGCCCTGGGCCCACAACTACTCGCCGACGCGCTCGGCAGACCAGCGGGTGACCGGCTGAAACCGCATTTCTTCGACAACACCGATCCCGATGGCATGGCGCGGATCCTCGAGGACCTGGGCGAACAGCTGGATCAAACGCTGATTGTGGTGATTTCGAAGAGCGGGGGGACACCCGAGACCCGCAATGGCCTGCTGGTGGCCGAAGCGGCCGTCGCGGCGCGCGGCGGCACGTTTGCTCGGCAGGCGGTGGCGGTCACGGGCACGGGCTCGGCCCTCGACCAACAGGCCCAGCGAGAGGGATGGCTCGAACGTATCCCCATGTGGGATTGGGTTGGCGGTCGCACGAGCGTCACGAGCGCGGTGGGTCTGCTACCAGCGGCACTCCAAGGTCTCGATGTCGACGACTTCCTGGCTGGCGCTGCCGCTTGCGATGAGGTGACCCGCGGTCGTCATATCAAGGCCAACCCGGCGGCGCGTTTGGCCCTCGGTTGGCTGCACGCGACCGGTGGATTGGGCGAGAAAGACATGGTCGTCTTGCCCTACTGTGATCGACTGTTGCTGTTCTCGCGTTACTTACAGCAACTCGTGATGGAGTCGTTGGGCAAGGACACCGACCGCGACGGCATGCCCGTCGCCCAAGGGATCGCGGTATACGGCAACAAAGGGTCGACGGACCAGCACGCGTACGTCCAGCAACTGCGAGACGGTGTCGATAACTTCTTCGTGACCTTCATCGACGTGCTCGAGCATGGCGATCACGCTGCCGCCCGCGTCGAGGTGGAGCCCGGCATCACCAGCGGTGACTACTTGCGGGGTTTTTTGTTGGGCACCCGCGCCGCCTTGACCGAACGGCAGCGGGCGTCAATGACCTTGACTGTGCAGCGGGTCGACGCGTGGACGATGGGTGTCTTGGTCGCGTTGTTCGAACGTGCCGTGGGTTTCTACGCCAGCTTGATCAACGTCAATGCGTATCACCAACCCGGGGTCGAAGCGGGAAAGAAGGCGGCTGCCGCGGTATTGGCGTTGCAAGTCCGCGCACTCGATTGGCTGGCGGCAGCGAAAGGCGCGTATACGGTGGACGAGGTCGCCGCTGGCTTGGCCGAGCCTCGAGACGCCGAGACACTGTTTCACATCCTGGAAGGCCTAGCGGCCAACGGCCGATTGCGCCGCACGATGGGGACCATGCCGACCGGCGCGCGATACGCGGGTGTTCGTGTTTGATCGCGGCCACGCAAAACCAAAGCTGTTGGGCAAGCGTAGAATGAGCAATGAGTGAGCCCATGACCAGTCGACCCGCCGGTGCCGTGGGCCCAGCGCTGCTGGTGTTTACGCTTGGCCCGGAGGTCGAGCGCCGTAGGCGGTCGCTCCTGCCGGCGCGCGACGGCCACCTCGAGCAGGCACTACACGCCGAGTGTCTGTCTTCCGCGTTGGCGGCCGGGCGCGCCACGGGCTGCCGTCTGTTGGTGTCGTCGCCGTCGCCCCTAGCCCTGCCTCCAGACGTCGAGCCGCTGGCGCAGGCAGGCCGCGGATTTGGCGGGCGTCTGCGCGGCGCGGTGGCCCAGGCACAAGCTCAAGTCCAGGGACCGATTCTGGTTGTACCGGGTGATGTCCCCGATTTGCGCGCGTCCCACCTCGAGACCGCGCTCGCAGCACTTCGTGCCGATCCCCAAGCGTTGGTACTCGGCCCCGATCGTGACGGTGGCATCTACCTGCTGGGCGCTTCCGGGCCAGTCGATCACTTGATCGCCAGCGTTTCGTGGCGCCAGCCTAGCACCCGCCGCGCCCTCGAGCGTGCTGGCGATGCGGGTGGGCAGGTGGTGGTCCATCTCGAGACCCTGGGTGACCTGGACCAGCGATCCGATTTGGCGTCGTGGTTGGCGCGTGCTCGCCGCGCACCGATCGCCGAAGGTGCTTGGTTGGATTTGATCTCGCGACTGCTGCACCGGATCCGCGCGGCGTGTCGGGCCCTTTCGCGGCCGACGCCGGTACCTGTTGTGATCCCGTTACGTTCAGCCTGGCCCCGTCGTGGGCCACCCCGCGGCTGATCTCTCCCTTCTTTCTCGCTCATGGCCGTCCGCCTGCGCCGATCTTCGGATCGGTGAGGTGTTTGTTTGTAGGTGTTTGTTTGTAGGTGTTGGGGAGTTCAGATGTGTTGTGCCGTGGTGTTGCGCCTCGTTTCAGGGTGGCCGATGTTGGCCCTGCCCGCTTTGCTCTTTGCCGTCCCAGTGGCCGCCGCTCCTGATGCGCTCAAGGTGGGCGGCTCGTCCACCGTGAATCCGGTGGTGGCCGAGGCAGCCGAGGCCCTGCGCGTTCAGGGCCTGCGGATCACCGTGGACCCATCCGGCGGCAGCTCGGGCGGCATTGCTGGTTTGGGCGAGGGGCGTCTGGACGTCGCGATGTCGTCGCGACCCTTGGGCACGGGGGACCGCGAGCGGTTTCCGTCGGCGTTGTTCACGCCCACGCGGATTGGTGTGGACGCCGTGGCGTTGGTCGTGTCGCGTGACGTTTGGGACGCCGGGGTTCGCTCGTTGTCCCGCGCTCAGATGCGCGCCATCTACGAGGGCCGGGCCCGCCGTTGGTCGGATCTCGGCGGGCCGGACCAGCGCATCGTGTTCTTCAATAAGGAAGTTGGTCGCGGTACCTGGGAGGTGTTCGCGCGGTGGCTTTATGGCGATCCGGACGCTGCGCCGTTGGTCAGTTTTCCCGAGGTGGGCTCCAACGAGGAAACCCGCAACAAGGTCGCCTCGACTCGCGGCGCGTTATCGCAACTTTCGGCTGCATGGGCTGACGGAATCCAAGTCTTCGCGTTGGCGGTGGAGGGGGACGCTGGCCAGGTCGTTTCGCCCAGCGATGAGGCCATCAAATCGAGCCGCTACCCGATTAGCCGGCCTCTGTACGTGATTACGGATGGTGATCCGGTTGGGGCTGCACGCACCTTGATCGACTTTTTGCTCGGGTCCGATGGGCAAGCGTTGGTGACCAAGCACGGGTACCTTCCCGCAGATTCGTCGCCGTCGCCGTCGCCGTCAACCTCACCGTGATCGGCGTGAGTGGGGCGGTGCGCTCGGGGCCGCGAGACTGGACCTATGTGGCGACTCGAGGGCTCGCGGGCCTGGTTGGGGTCTTCTTCGCCGGCATGCTCGCGCTCTTCGTGGCTCAGAGCGCGCCCGCGTTGCGGCACGCTGGCGTAGCCTACGTGACGGGGACCGAGTGGTTCTTTCGCGCCCATCAGTTTGGCACATTGCCGATGATCTATGGCACGATCGCGGTTGCCGTCGTGGCGGTCGTGCTGGCGGCGCCCTTGGGCCTCGGCGCCGCGTTGTTCACGGCGGAAGTGCTGCCTCATCGCTTGCGTACACCCGTGATGGCCCTGATCCAGCTTCTGGCAGGGGTGCCCTCGGTTGTCTATGGCCTTCTCGGCGTCCTGCTGTTGCGGGATTGGGTCGTGCGTTTGTTGGTGCCGTGGGAGCCGCTTTCCGGTGACACGCTGTTCACCGGCGGCGTTTTGCTGGCGGTCATGATCTTGCCGACCGTTGCGACACTGAGCGATGACGCACTTCGTGCGGTGCCCGCGCGCGCTCGGGTGGCGGCGCGCGCGCTGGGCATGACCCGGGCCGAGACCGTCGCGCGGGTCGCGTTACCCCAAGCCCTGCCTGGCCTCGCGGGAGCGGTACTCCTTGCGCTCGGACGGGCACTTGGAGAGACCATTGCCGTGTTCCTGGTCATTGGACGGCAGGACAATCAGTGGCCCGATCGGCTGCTGGCGATGCAGCCTCTGGCCGAGGCCGGGCAAACACTGACCACCAAGCTTGGTGGGTCGGAAATCCACTTGGCATACGGGGATCCGCTGCACTGGGGCGCCATGATCGGCTTGGCGCTGGTGCTGTTGGCCTTGACGCTCGCCGTCGGCTTGGTCGGGACGATGCTCGCGAGACGCGGCCATGCGTAGGACGCTCGACCGTATGTTCACGATCGCTGTTGCACTCTGTGGCGCTCTGGCCTGCACCATCATGTTGGGCATCGGTGGCTACCTGCTTTGGCGCGGCGCGCCCGTATTGAGTACCACCTTCTTGATCTCCGCGACCTCCGAGGCAGGTGCATCGGGTGGAGTCGCCTACCAGCTGCTCGGCACCGTGATTTTGGTGGCAACCGCCCTTTTGGTTGGCTTACCACCAGCCGTGGCGATGGCGCTTTGGGCGACGATCTATGCCCAGGGCTCCTTCACCCGGCGCTCGTTGACCTACATGCTGCATGTGCTCAACGGAATTCCGACCGTGTTGCTGGGCATCTTCGGCTTCGTCCTGTTTGGGCAACTCCTGGGTTGGGGCAAGTCCTGGCTGGCGGGTGGCATTCTGCTCGGGGTGATGATTATGCCGACCATGGCTGTGGCGTTGATTGAGCGAATTCGCCTGGTGTCGCGCAACTATCTGGAGAACGCCGCCGCCTTGGGGCTTCGTCGTAACCAGATCGTCTGGTCGGTTGTCTTGCCGCAGTCGGCCGGTGCTTTGGTCTCTGGGGCGCTGTTGGGCCTGGCCCGCGCAGCCGGTGAAACCGCGCCGATCTTGTTCGCGGCGGTGGTGTTCTCGGGAGCGACTGTCCCCTCGGGCATCGTCGAGAGTCCGGTCCTGGCGCTTCCTTACCATATCTTCGTCCTGGCGCAGGACACCTTCGATGTCGCCGCGCGTGATCGCCTCTGGGGCGCGGCGGCTGTCTTGCTGGCGTTGGTCTTGACCGTGAGTCTCCTTGCATTGCCGATCCGCGCCCGGATTCACGACGAGGCACGCCGTGGGTAGCTTCAAGATGCCAAGCGGGTCACGGCCGGCTCAAATCGCCGCACACGGTCTTGGCGTCCATGCGCCCGAGCGCGTGTTGGTGCGGGATATCGATCTCGACATTCATCGAGGCGAAGTCTTGGCGATCGTCGGGCCATCGGGGGTGGGGAAGTCGACCTTCCTACGTTGCCTCAATCGCCTGGTCGACCTGAATGCCGAGTTGCGCGTAACCGGCGACATCTTGTTCGATGGTCGATCGATCCGCGATCCGAGCGTTGACCCCGACACCTTGCGGGCGCGGATTGGCATGTTGTTCCAGCAGCCCGTCGTATTTCCGCGGTCGATTGCCGCCAACGTGTTGTTTGGCGCTCGGCACGTTCGCAACATACCTCGCCACGCCCGATCCGAGGTGGTCGAGACCGCCCTACGAGGCGCGAAGCTCTGGGAAGAGGTCGCCCACCGCCTGGGAGAGTCGGCGCTTCAGCTTTCCGTTGGTCAGCAGCAGCGCCTGTGCCTGGCCCGAGCGCTCGCCGTCGAGCCCGAGATCCTGCTCATGGACGAGCCAACGAGCGCTCTCGATGCTGACGCCACGGCCGCGATCGAAGCATTGATCCGTGGCTTGGCACCGAAGATTACGGTCGTCTTGGTTACCCACGATCTCGGTCAAGCGAAACGCGTTGCCCAGCGCGTGGCCCGGTTCGCGTTGCGTGATGGCGTCGGCATCGTGGAAGCGGTGGGATCGGTCGCTACGGTCTTGTAGCGCCCGCCCGCTCAGCTTGATCCTTTTTCGGGTCCATTGGGACGTTCAAGAGTAATTCTGAACGTCCCGGCCACCGGCATGGCCTCCTGTCGGCCGAGCTGGCGGCGCCGGGCATGCGAGAAGAGGAGCATGATGCAGCAAGGAGTTGGAGAGGATCGCTCGCGTCGGCAAACGGCGCTGCTACTGATTGCGATGGTGTCGATGATCGCTGGGCCGGTGGCGGCTCAAGTGTGGGAGACTGCGGCCAACAACCCCAGCGATCCTGATTTCGTGCAAGTGCCGTACGAGGTTGTGTTTGTTGCCGCCAAGGTGGTGGAGACTGGTACCTGCACCAAGAACGGCGTCACCCGACCCAAGGGGGAGTACGAGATTGGCACCGACGTGATCGGCGCCACCAACCCCAGCAAGGGCAACCTCCTGATGGTTACGACCCGTAACGGTCTGACCATGCAAATCTTCCCCCTGCCGATCCACGAGACGCTCTTCGTCACGCACCCCGATACCGGGTTGCAGGTGCGGTTGATCGACACGCCGGCCGGCATGCTCGACAGGGGTTCGGTCCTCGAACCCAACGTCAGCGAAGACGGCAAGCGCGTGATCTTCAGTTACTTCCACGACGTCACGTTCGCCATCAACTCGAACCAAGGCGGCATGGCCAAACAAGGTGCCGACCTCTACGTCATGGACTTGACGGACTTAGTCGATGCGGCCAATCCGGATCTCGTCGACCCCACCACCTTGCCGGTGCAACGCCTGACCTTCAAGGACTACGACGGCACCGGGGCCCAGAGCGACACCGACAAGAACAAGAACGCGATGAACCAGTTGGCGGCGGCGAACAGCGGCAACAACGGCTGGGGAACGGTCCACATGCATGGTGTCGAGATGCGCACCACTCAGGGTCTGAAGATGGTCTACGTCAGCGGCGACCGTCGTAATATGAACTCCAACGACCAGCGCGGGCACAGCAACTACAACCTCAACCTGCATATCGCTGACCTCAACGGCGATGGCTCGTTCGGCGCCCGGCGCCAGTTCCAGTATTACACCACGACCTCGGTCATGTCGCCGACGCCGCTGCGCAACGGCATTGCATTTTCCTACCAGGCCACCACGGCCGATGGTCGAAACTGGCACATTCAGTCCTCGGACTCGGAAGGTCGGTGGAGCCCGCTGATCGGCTATGGCAGCAACCAGGATCTCTTTCACTTGGGCGCCTTCTGTGTCGATACCCAAGGTGACTCCAGCGGCAATCCGCCCGGCGACTATTTCATCGCGACCAAGTACTACAACGAGAACAACAACGGCTTCGGCGCTTTGTGGAAGCTGAACATGGCCGATGCCGGGCTCAACACGTACGACGACAACTCCACATCGTGGGGCACCCAGCCGCGGCAAAAGAATGCCCGCAAGATCAGTCTCAACGTCACCGATGGTGATGCCCCGTCAGTCATCAACGGCAGTGGCGAGTTCTGGGGCAAGATGACCTCACCGCGCTGTGGTGCGCCCGATGATCTCTTCTTTGCCTATACCCCGACCAGCGCCAATGGCAAGTCCGGCGTCTGCGAGAGTGACGGCAGCCACATCTACCATTCGTACATCGGCTACGTCCAAGGCTTCGAGGACTTCAATCCCACCACCGACGTGCTTACGTTGGTCAACGACAGCACCGATGCCTACACCCTGGTCTGGCCGGTACCGGTGTTGTCATGGCAGGACCGGACCGGCGACGCGAAACAAAAAATCTCCGGCTCGATCATTGCCAACGGCACCGGCATTCAAGCGGGCCGGCCCTATGCCCACGTCGGCACCTCGTCGATTTACAACACCGATCGTTTGCCCTATGACTGCTGGATTCGCGGCGTTGGATGTCCGGTTCCTGGTCAACCCGGCCGACACGCCTACAACCCCAACAAGACGGGCAACAACCACAATGATCAGATTCTGTGGAACTACGACGGCCTGACCTACGTGCAGGATCAGAATGACTACTGCAAGGAGCTCGATCCTTCAGCCGTGCTCGGTATCGCCGTCAACGTCACCAGCAATCGCATCGATCACAGCTGCTGCGGGCTCGACTATCAGACTGACAGCGGTACCACCCTCGAGACGGTTCGATTGCTCGGCGTGCACGATGTCCGTACTCAGGCCGACCAGAGCTTCAAGGCGTTGATCCCTTCTCACGTGCCGTTCGAATTCCATCTGCTCGACAAGAACTATGGGCTTCGTCTGGTCGATGTTCGCTCGTGGCATAGCCTTTACCCGCGGGAGGAACGCACCAACTGCGGCGGTTGCCACCAACACGTCGAGGGTAAGGACCAACCGTTTGCCGGCACCGTCGCCGACAGCCAACCTGCGACGGATATGGTCTCGCAAACGCAGACCGTGACCTACGACGCGCAATGCAATCCGATCGTCGTGACCTCCACCAATGCGACCGAACTGGTCCCCGAGTGGAAGGCCAATATCTGGCCGCAGTTCGACCAATACTGCGGTACCTGTCACAACAATACCGTCTCATCCGACAGCGTGGCATTGGCAGCGCTTTCCTACGATACGGAGAGCAAGGCCTATACCGAGCTGAAGAACAAGAACTACGCCGACAACATCAGTGGTGCCCTCGGTAGCCCGGCGATGTGGGCGGCCTACGGCCAGCGAATGGATGGGCGTGCCAACAGCCTCTATGTGTCCGGTGGCTTGTGTCAGAGCAACCCGAGCTACGCCTTCAGCGCGATTCATGCCATCGACCCGAATCTCTGTGGCCAGAACGACGTGACCAAAGCCACCTGGGTTCATCGGTTCGGCCAGTGGATCGACAACCACCTGCCACGCGATACCGGCACGGCGTATCCCGCCAACCACGACCGCTATCATCCGACCGCCGACATTGCGGCCTTCGATATCACCTGTAAGGCCAAGAAGCTGCGCGTTGGCTATTGGGACGACGGTGGCCTCCTGACCGAGGTCAAGGTGTTCGTCAACAACACGGTGATCGACGCTGCCACCAATGTCGCCAACGGTGCGCACGTCATCACCAACTTGAGCCTGGTCAACAATGACCGGGTCAAAGTGGTCGTCGAGGACCCTGCGGGCAACCGTCAGATTTACGAGAAGCGGGTAAAGCAGCTAAAGGATGAATGCAAACCGAATGTGGTCTACATCGATCAGCGGGAGGCGATACCGGTTCCGTAGTGGCGATTCGTGGGCTTCCGCGTCCAGTCGAGACCGGGGCGTGAGCCCCGGTCTAGGATCTATCGCTCCAACGGGGCTTGATTCATGATTGGTTCGATCGGCCCTGGGCGTTGGTGCCCGGGGCTTCCGGCCCGGTCTAGGATGTATCGCCCCGACGGGGCTTGATTTCACCCATCCGGCAGGCCCCGCTCGCTGTGCCCGACACCATGGGCCTCGAGCAAGGCGACCCGCTCGGCACGAAAGGAATGCTGCTGGTGATGCTGCGGTTGGCGCCGGATATAGCGGCGGACCTGGTCGATTCCCGAGGTGGACACCGTAAAGGCGCCGTAGCCCACCTGCCAGCGGAACGTGCCATTGGTCAACTCCTCCTCATTCACCATCTTCGACGAATTGGCTTTGATCGTGCGGATCGCGTTCGACAACGCGATGCTGGGCTTCAAGTGAATCAGCAAGTGAATATGGTCCGCCACACCGCCCACCTCGATGAGCGTGCCCCCGAGGTTTCGGACGATCGCACCGATGTAAGGATAGAGGTGGTCTCGAACTGCCACGGTCATCAGCGGAGCCCGATCCTTGGTGCTGAAAACGACGTGGTAGAGAAGGTGCGTGTACGTATCCGCCATACTGTCGCGTCTCCTGGTCAAGAACGCTGATCCTAACGCCAATTCAGGGTGCACGCTCCGTGCCGACCGGTCCGCAAATCGAGTTCTACGTTCCCAGCCCCGGAGGGGCGGCAGATCCTAGGCCGGGCCGTGAGCCCCGGTTTTTCGTTGGTCGGGCGGGATCCCGTCGTACGGCCGGAATCTCCAGCCCCGGAGGGGCGGCAGATCCTAGGCCGGGCCGTAAGCCCCGGGACAGACTCGGTTCCAAAGTCCGCACGCACCGGCTACGATGACCCGATGAGAGATCGGCAACCAATGAGCGCCTCGATCGAAGACCGTGCGCGATTTGACCTCGTCCGCTATGCCAATTGCTGGGAGGACGCGGACCTTTTTGTGCCATGCCCTCGATCCGGCCCCTGGCAAGCGCATTTGGCCTTGTCTGGGTGACAATCTGGCTCTTGGTAGGAGCCTCCGCTGTTAGGGGTAGTCGGCCCTTGACGATTCATGAAATTTCGTTGATGACCGCCTACCTCGACAAACCCGCCGGGTCCTGGTTTTGGCCCGAGCGCCGCTTCTCGGTTGACGGCTCGGCCACGACAAGTCGAGTGTTTCGGTCGGCCGCAGCCTTCGAAGCGATTGGTATGTTGAGAGGCGGGATAGCCATGTTGACCGTAGGAATCCAAGCCGTGGTTGTGCTCGTATTCATCGTCGTGCCGATAGTGATCGCCGCGACTCGACTCGGCAAGGTGCGGCTGGTTAGCGCCGGTCCGTCAAGTGTCGAGCGCTGGCCGTTCGAAGGTGGCCTTGACCACGCCGTCGACGGGCGGACTGCTGTAATGAGACCAGCAGGTCGAGCTGGGGGACGATGGCCATATCGATCAGTGGGAGCCAATACCGGTTCCGTAGCCCCGGCCTAGCCCGGCCTAGCCCGGACCAGGCTCGATTGTCAGGGTCCTCCCTGCAGAGTAGGCGACAAATTCGGGGGCGTATACCGACTGAATGATTGCTGGTGCGGTCTTGAAACTGCCCGCGAGATTGGCGCGCAGGCGGTATTTGAAGGTGTATTCCCCAACGGGGAGATGCTCGAAGAAGAAGTTGGTGCCGCTGTCGCGGATCTCCTCGTACCAGCCGATGCCGAGGTCCCAGCGCCAACCCGAACGGTGACTCTCGGGTTCGAAGCCGGCCGCGCGCGGATCGCGCAGGTGGACGTACTCGGCGGCATGTTTGGCCCGGATTGAAATCTGAACCTCAACCTGATCGCCAGGGGCCAGAACGGTGTCGTCATCGAGAGGGCGGAGCACGAAACCGCCACCTTCGTTCACACGGCGGAAGTACTGCCGCTCGATGGCGAAGAAATCACCGCGCGATTCTTCGGGCAGGGTCTCGGTGGAGAAATGCCAGGTCGCGGAGGCGAACATCAGGCCTTGGGTCTCTTGCTCAATGGTGACCTCCGCCATCGTTGCGGGATCAAGATCAGGACCGTCGATGACCACTTGGTTGTTGGCTCCGGTGTATTCGTCGGGATCGAACACAAAGCGTGTTTGCTGATGCCCAATCGAGACCGAGGCTGCCTCCTGGCTTCCCAACAGACCCGCTTGTTTGAGGTGGTGGGTGAGGGCATAGATGACTTCGGCGGTGGTCCGTGTGGATTGCCAGTGATTGAGCTGCTTGTTGAGCAACAGCCAATGAACGAGACCGTCGCGTCTGGGGTCTTTCGGGGCGAGTTCGCTCAGGGTGCGGAGGGCGAAAGCGTGGCCCTCCACGGTGTCGTTGTACCAAAGCCACGCACGGTCTTCGGGGGCCCAGTAGGTTCCCAACTCTTCGCTGGTGGTCGCTGAATCGAGGACGCTGTCGAACACCAGCCGTGCGTCTTCTCCGCGGCCAGCCCGGGCCAAGGTGAGGGCAAGATAGCCCTTGAGGAGGGGGGAGTGCTCACGCCAGCGTGCGAACGAGCGCGCAAGCATGGCCGTACGGTCGTCGGCGCTGAACACGCCGCCGGTCCACTGCGGGTCGGGGTACATCGACAAGATGTAGTTGAGGAATGTGATGGTGGGCCAGCGCAGGGTCCGTGGCCGTACGGCATCAGGGCGATCCTTCGAAGTCGTCTCGTCGAGCGAACGTTCCAGGTCGTTTCGATAGTGACGTTCGAGAAAGCGCCACGCGTCAACGACCAAATCCTGCGGGACGTCGACCCCCATTTCGATCGCTTTTCCGAAGCTGTAGGCGGCATAGCTGGTCGCCCACGGTGACGAGGGCCCGCCTGGGAACCACGGGTAACCGCCGTCGGCATTGCGGTCGCGCCGCAGGGACGTGAGCGCAGTGTCACGGGTGGCTTTGGCTACCCGTGGGTCGAGTACCCGGATCAGCGCTCGATCGGGCGTTTGGCGTTGGGTGTTGCCCTGGGCTTGGCGAAGCCAAGGCGTCTCTTCCAGCGCCATGGTGCGATTGGCGTCGTCATCATCGAAGGGGGCCAGGTGGGTATCGCGCTCGGCCAGCTGGGCGGCCATCCGGGCGACGGCCGGAACGTCGTCGAATAGGCGGCTCAGGATACCGGTGGTGACAAAGCGATTGAGGGTGGCCTCAGTGCTGGGATACGGGTAGTCCACCAGGTAGGGAAGGGCGTTGAGCACGCTGTAGAACAGTTGGCCGTCGATTGTCACCACCAGGCGATCGTCGATACGAGATGGGTCGTCGGATTGAGCAAGATCGTCGAAGCGGAGAGTACGGGTTCCGCTTTCTGTATCGGCACCCCGCAGCGCGGCGAACCGCGATTGGGCCAGGTGAAAACGGCCGGGTAGTACCGGCAGCGGTCGCAACTCGCCATCGCTCCAGCCCCCCGCCCGACCGACGACACGGAAGGCAATTGTGCCCACCCCGGCCGGGACCACGATGGGGAAGCCGATCGTCGTGCTACCGCCGACGGTGACCGAGAATGGAGCCTGGGTCGCCCCTTCGGCGAGCCCGAAGTCCGCGCTGCGGCTACGCTCGCCTTCCGGATCGAGGATTTCGAAATCGAGGATACCGGTGAAGGGCGCCTCGCCCGCATTGTTGATCACGACCTCGATGGTCGCCGTGTCGCCCTCACGCAGGAACCGTGGGACATACGGCCGAACCAACAGTTCCTTGACGGTGCGTGTCTGGCGACGCAAGGCGCTCGCCCGCAGGTCACGGGTAACGGCGTGCACCCAGACATTCCACTCGGTAACCGCGTCGGGAACGGTGAACGAGAAACGCACTGCGCCGTCGGCGTCGCTGATCAGGTGGGGTTCCCAAAAGGCGGTCTCGGCGAAGTCGGTCCGCAGATCCGGCGCTTGATCATCGGCCGAGGCGGTGTCGATGTCGCGGGACCCGGCACCATCGTCGGCTGCGGTCTCGGCAAACACGGCGACACTTTCGGCACCGATGGTCCCTGGAGCGGGGGCGCTCCGTCTTTTGGCGACCGCACCGCCGGGCGCCATCGGCGCTGCTTGCGACATGCTCTCCGTCGCCATCATGCGCACGCCACCTGGGCCACGTCCCGGTCCGCCAATGCTCCAACCGTCGAGAAAAATCAAGCGGTCGCGTTGAAAGATCTTGTCATTCGGTACGCTGCCGAAACCGCGGTTCGCGTTCCAGATTCTGGGTGCCAAACCGAGGTTGGCGTGCAAGGGGCGACCCCGACCTCGCGTTGGTGTCAGATTGCCCAAACTGGGGGGTTGGTGATGAGCGAAGAGATCGAGGCTCTTGTCGTACATGTAGGCCAAGAGCTCCGCGGCGCCAACCGCCAAGGGCCCTTCCGCGCCGCGGACCGTGATCGCCCACGTTTCTTCGGTGCCGGGGCGCAGGTGGTCCCGGAAGCTCGCCATCTCGATGGTCAGGGCCCGGTTGTCCCACGGTACCGCGATGTGCTTGGAGAGGCTCATCATCTGATGGTCGCGAACACCGGTGAGGCGAACCTCGAGGCCCCCCCGATCGGCCTCGGTGATCGGCATGGAGACGAGGTGGACGGATCCCTTGCTCCGCAACCGGTCTCTTCGAATCACGGTGTTGCCGCGCAGCACTTCCAGCAAGAGCGATTGATCTTCGAGGCCAGAGTGGACCAAGATGTTCGCGTCCTGGCCCGCAGCGGTTTGGGTACGCTCGACTTCGAGCAGGGAGGGCAGGGCGATCGAGGTGCCCTCCGCCACGACGATCAACTCGTGGCTGGTGTCGAGTTCGGCGCCAAAAACGTCTTTTGTGCGGTAGCGCAGCCGGTAGACCCCGCCTGCGAGATTGCCGAACGTGAGCGCTGCAATACCGTCTTGGTCGTGGTCATTAGCACCGAGCGTGCCGTGTGCTACGCGGTGACCGTCGGGCCAAGTCCGGAGGATCTGCGCCGGATCGTAGCCGGGTGACCAACGCGGTCGCTGTTGGTCACCAGCAGTTTGATAGCCAACATCTTGGGGTGATTCCGCAGAGGCGGGCAAAGGCTGCGCGGCAGGGAGCGCGGTGGCGTTGGGCTGCTCGAGCTCGATCAATTCCCAATCACCGTCGCCACCGCGACCGACCCCGTCGAGGTCGGTCCGCCGCACGGTCAGCTCGACCAAGCCGGAGGTGGTGAAGAAGCCTGGCTCCTGGGCGACCGTGGCTTCGACCGCCACGAAACCCAAGCGATAGGCTCGGTTACCGGACCGCGTTTCGCCGCCATCGTCCGTGACCTCGGCCTGCAGGCGGTATCGGTAGGTGGTGCCGGTCGTCGAGGCAAGGCGCTCGTCCGCGGTGGGTATGAAGGAAACCTCGAAGGTGCCTTCGGCCCCGAGGCTGGACGTTCCCGTCGCCACGGTTTGGGGCGCGCTGCTGGGTCGAGGTTGCCACCAAGGTCCGCGCCACCATGGCGGCCACTGGGGCTCACGGGTGACCCGCCACTGCACGGTGCCGCTGGTCACCGGTAGACCGAAGTAGTACCGGGCGTGGCCTTGGAGGGTGGCCGGGCGATTGAGACGGAGTGGTGATGCCGGATCGTCGATTTCGACTTCGAAGGTCGGGCGCTTGTACTCCTCGACGGCGACCTGGGCACGGCCCCCGAGGTCGGTGGCGATGTTCCACTGGCCCAATGCGCGACCTCGGGGTATCGAGAAGGTACCGGAGGCGGAACCGAATGCGTTTGTGTCGACGGTTGCCCGGCCGACCTCTTGACCGTTCGCGTCACGGAATACGACGTCGAGTTCGCGGTCGGCCAGCGGCGTAAAGCGACCGACGGTCGCCACGGGATCGGTCGCCGCGGGCCGACGGTACGCAACGATCTTCCAATGGACGTCCTGTCCGGGTCGGTAGATGCTCCGGTCGGTGTAGACGAGGCTGGTGGTGCTTTCTCGGGCCTTCGCGGGCCGGTAGGTGCTGAGCCGTTGGTCACCGAGCACGCGATCCTCGCCGTGGCGGGCCAGCAAGATGTGTTGAGCCTGGCGGCCAGCAGTCAACACCAGTTGCGCACGCCCTTGCTCGTCGGTTCGTTCCGTGGTGACCGTCCGATTGATCCCGGTGCGATAGTCGAGCTCGACAAGCGCCACCTCGGCACCTTGTATGGGCGTGCCATGGGCGCCCGAACGCACGGTGACTTCGTGACGGTTCTCGTCGCTGCGGGTCAGAAGAACGAGATCACTTCGCTGCAAGACCACAGCCTGGAGGTCGTTGTCGCCTTGCCTGAAATCCGCGCGGGGGGACGAGACAATTACGAAGAGGCCGAGGTCTTCGAGCGGCGGCGTGATGAAGGTTCGGTGCAAGCGAAGATCGGGCGTTGGTGGCAAAGTCGCGGTCCACTCGGCGTCGGGCTTGGTACCGCGAATCAACGCTGGCAGCTCTTGCTGTGATGGGAGCAGTCCGCCGCGTAGCGGTAGGCCCAGGCGTTGGTCGAGGTCGATGCGGTAGGCGCGGAAGTGCATGGCGCCGAGGTTCTTGTGCCGGATCTCGAGCGAACGGCGATTGGGGCCGTCCACGGCCATCGCGGTCAGCTGGTAGCCAGGTGCTTCGAGGCTTCCAGCCAGATGGATGCAACGTGTGGCGCCGGCGCTCCCCGGGTGCGCTTGGGCGCCTTCCTTGGCCGTCTCGAGGGCGCTGGCAAGGGCATCGGCAGCGGGGTTGTCGCGCTTCATTTCAGCGAGACTCGCCATACCCATCGACCACCACGGGAAACGCCTTCCCAGGGAATCGAGCGCGTTTCGGAGGTCCTGGATCAGTGCGGATTGGTCCTCGGACCGGTTCAGATGGGGACGCAGCCGGGTCAGTCGTTCCCGACGCGCTTCGAGCGCTGCTTCGGGACGGTCGCTCTGCTGGTGCCAAGTTTCGAGGTCACCAAGGATCTGTGCCATGCGCGCCAGTGGATGCGGAAGGTTCGTTTCGTCGGCACCCGGTGATTCCGTTGCACTCGGGTGGCCACCGATCAACGCATCGCGGTCAAGGGTAAACACCGCGTCCTCACCACCCACCGGCCACAGGGAGGTGTCACTGAGCAGTTGGGTCCAGAGATAGGTGACGGTGTCGCGCAGCGTGCCGCGAATGCGGGCGGGGAAGTCGTTTTGTTCGACATACGGTGCCAGCAGCCCCAGCGACGCGTCGCCCCACTGATGGCGCATGGCCCAGACTTCAGCGAAGGCGCGCTGGACTTCGGTGTAGATCTGTTCGCGCGTCCACTGTTTCAAGTCGAGCTCTGCGCCGTCCACGCTCGACACGATCTGCTCGCGTTGACTCACTTCCCAGCCGTAGACCCGGATGTAGTGAACCAAGGTCTCGGCATAGAACAGTCCGACAATGGCGCGGTAGGGTTGGGCGTCGGGCCAGGTTTCCTCACGAAGAAGACGAACCGCTTTCTCGTAACCATGCAAGCCGGTGCGAAGTTGGACAGCCTTGATCAGGGCATGTGTCCAGGCTTCAGGCTGGGCGGAATCCCGCGACTCGCCAATCTGAGTCTCGACCAGGTCGAGCGCTTGCTGTACCTTGCCTTCGGCTACCAGGCGATCAATTTCGATCCACGACGGGGAAGACAAAGGGGACTCGACCATCGAGGCTCCTGTTGAGGATGGGTCGGTTTCGGCGGTGGTCTCTTGGGGGCTGTCCGATCGACCGGCGGCCGCTGCGGTGGCCACGGTGCCAGGGGGAGCCATACAACTGACGACGGTGCTGAGCAGGATGCCAGCAACGAACCTGAAGGCCAGCATTGGATTGGAGACAGTCGGGACGACGGCGGGATTCGGGGGTGACATCCTCGGTAGTCTACCTCCCCAATTCTCTCCATGTCGTACTTGCAATGACATGGTCGACTGTGTACAATCGACGTATACTCATATTCCAACGTTGGTTGCGAGCAACAGGTGCTGAATGTGCCTTTGCTTGGAAGTCACTTGGAAGTGTCGTTGGAAATTGTCATCGGAAATTGTCATCGGAAATTGTCGCTCGATCTCGAGTCGACATGGGTTGGACATCATGAACGCCCGAAACGAAACCAAAGCACCCTCCAAGGATGACTGCCACCACGTGCGGCTGTTGTGCCGAGGACGTTTCGTAGGCGAAACACCGTCTAGTTCGCAGCTCCGCTCACGCCGCCATTGGATGCCGCGGCTTCGGCCGCACCTGCCCCAGTTATCTTTCCTGTCCCCACGCCGGACCCGACCGACCCGGCGTTGGACTTTCCGGTCATCACCGATCGATCGGTTGTGGTGCGTTCAGTATCCACCGATCGAACCGTCCCATTATCCCTCGCATCGTCCGGCGGCGTGACGCGGAGCCGCGTTTCGCATTTTCGAAGAAGGGCGCCCAGCGCCATGTGTTCTTTCAGCTCTCTCTCCCGCGGCGTGGGCCGTTGTTGATTCGCCGGTAGATTCCCGGTCATGGCGACCGCATCTGCACGATCCGCGAAACACCGCGCCTTAACCCTGATCGCCGTCGCCGAGTTGTTGGCGATGGCGTTGTGGTTTTCCGCATCGGCCGTGGCGCGACCGCTTGGTGAGATGTGGTCTCTCGGATCGGGCGCTCAGGCGTGGCTGACCATGAGTGTGCAGGTTGGCTTCGTCGTCGGGGCGTTTTCGAGTGCACTCGGCAATGTCTCAGACCGAATATCGGCCTCCGCGCTCTTTGCGCTCTGTGCGCTGTTTGGTGCCTTGTTCAACGCCTGCATTGTGATTCTGAGTGTTGGCTTCGAAGGTGCGGTGATCTGTCGGTTCGCCACGGGTGTGTGCCTGGCCGGAGTCTACCCACCCGGGATGAAGCTCGCGGCCAGTTGGGCGCGCTCTAATCGAGGGTTCGCCATCGGTTTGGTCGTTGGTGCGTTGACGTTCGGCTCGGCCTTGCCCCACCTGCTGACCGTGGTAGCGCCTGGCGCGGTCGGGAGTGCCGGCGAGGGAGGCTGGCGTGTCGTCATGCTGGCGGCTTCGGGTTTGGCTTTGGTCGCCGCGGCCCTCGCGGGCTTCGGTATCAAGACCGGGCCCCATGCTGCCGGCGCGGCGCCCTTTGACTGGCGGTTCGCACCCCGGCTCCTATCCCACCGTGCCACCCGACTCGCCAACTTCGGCTACCTGGGCCACATGTGGGAACTCTATGCGATGTGGACGTGGGTGCCGGTGTTGTTGAACCGTTCCTACGAGGCCGCGGGTTGGCGGGCCGAGCACGCCTCACTCGCCGCATTCGCGGTGGTGGCGATCGGCGCACCGGCCTGCGTGGTCGCGGGCCTTGTCGCTGATCGTGTGGGCCGAACCACCGTGGTGGTGGCCAGTCTTGCCCTGTCGGGAAGCTGCGCGCTGGTCGCCGGCCTGTTGCTTCGTCACCCAGGTTGGTTGACCGCACTCTGTCTGGTGTGGGGCGTGGCGGTCATCGCCGACAGTGCCCAGTTCAGCGCTGCGGTGACCGAGCTCAACGATCCACGGTATCTGGGGACCGTGTTGACCCTCCAAACCTGTCTGGGTTTCTTGCTCACTCTGGTCACCATCCGTTGGATCCCATCGCTCGCCGCCAGTCGAGGGGACGGCGCAGCGTTTGCCGTACTCGCGCTTGGACCCGTGTTCGGGATTGTCAGCATGCTGCGCTTGCGGGCCATGCCCGAGGCGACACGCATGGCGTCGGGGCGTCGGTAGGGTGACTGAGTTGTTGCCAGGCCAAGAAGCACATCATTTCGTCGCGGCGTCCTCGTGATGGTGCCGAAGCGCGCGCGACCCTGGACCTTTTGGGGAAAGAATGCCGCTCTTCTTGATAGAGGCAATGAGCTGCCCGCAACAGGTGCTGCCCGCAACAGGGCCGATTGGCCCGGCGTCCATGCCGCTGAGGCGCTGACCTCCGGCCGAGCACTCGTCGGCTACTGGTTCGATCGAACTGCTGAGTACCGCGCACGCCTTCAGGGCAAGGACTTTGGCGCCTACACCTACGCCAAGCTCGAAGCGCTGACATTCGACCCGCTGCCGTGCTGGCGGCACCTCGACGCGGCTGCCTACCAGGCATGCGTCGTCGAGATGGTCGCGGGTCTCGAAGCCGACGCCGCGGCCGAGCGTCGTGCACGCGGCATCGCGCCGCTCGGCGTCAAGGCGATCCAACGACAAAACGCGAAGCGTCGTCCCAATCGGATCAAGCGCTCACCCGCACCCGCCTTTCATGCTGCAAGCAAGCGTGCTCGGCTGGCGCTCATGGAGGCGTATCGGTGGTTCGAGGCCGCGTACCGCGAGGCCGCGTACCGCGAGGCCGCGGACCAATTGCGCACCGGGAACCGGGCGGCAGTCTTCCCTGAGGGAAGTTTCCCGCTCTCCCTACCGTTCGTTGTAGCCGCCTGACCAACTGACCACGAACATCTTCGAGCCGTACCGTCGCTGAATATTCGCGTGGCAGATAGCGCCGGTCAAAACCGGCAGAATGTAGTAGGTGAGAGTCCTATACGACGAAAGGAGTAGCGATCCACGTTGACCCCGAGTCATGCGGTCGGTCTCGCAAGGGCCCGATCGAAGCGTTGACAGGGGGTGTACGAGCAGGGCAATTGAGCCGTGAAGACGAATTAGATTCGGACGTCCACGTTGTTGTCATAAGCGGGGACAACACCGATCGTCGCGCCATCGCGAGTGTCGATCGGGTCCGGCGCGGTCGGAGAACCATTGCGCGTACACAAGCATTCTGCGCGGGAACCGGGAGATCCCGTGACCGACCCAGGCCGATGGTGGCTGGGTCCGCGTTGAGAACCGAAAGGGAACGCCAACGATGCACGGAAGCGGGAAGTCGGACAGGCCCATAGTACCGAGGAAGCTTACGAACAAAGTCACGGGTGCGCCCGTGGCGGCGGAGCAGGTGGAGGGAAGGGGCTTGGCCAAGGGGAATCCGCGTCAGCCTCCCCAAACCCGGACGCAGAGCCGGAGAGCTTTGATGTCGAAGCTGGAGCGGATACGACAGGTAGCGAAGCAGAGAAAGGATGAGCGGTTCACCTCGCTCTGGCACCACGTCTGCAACCTGAATCGACTGCACGAGGTGTACTTCGAGCTTAACCGCTCGAGTGCACCGGGGGTCGACCGGGTGACGTGGCAGCAGTACGGGGAGAATCTGTGGGCGAACCTCACAGACCTCGCCAAGCGGCTGATGCGCGGAGCATATCGACCCCTGCCGGTGGAGCGGACGTACGTCCCCAAAAGGGACGGGCGTCTACGGCCAATCGGTAAACCTGCGCTGGAAGACAAGATCGTCCAACGTGTGTTTGCCCAGGTCGTAGGCGCAGTCTACGAAGCCGACTTTCTGGGGTTCTCCTACGGTAGCCGACCGGGACGCAGCCAGCACAATGCGCTGGATGCGTTGTCGGTGGGTCTTTTGAGGAGAAAGGTGAGCTGGGTGTTGGATGCGGACATTCGTGGATTTTTCGACGCCATCGACCATGAGTGGATGCTGAAGTTTCTCCAACACCGGATCGCGGATCCACGCGTGTTGCGTCAAGTCAGACAATGGCTGGAGGCGGGCGTGCTCGAAGAGGGAGAGAAGAGCGTGCCGAAGGCTGGAACGCCGCAGGGGGGAAGTGCTTCCCCGCTGTTGGCGAACATCTACCTTCACTACGTGCTCGACCTCTGGGCGCACCGCTGGCGAGAACGACATGCTCGGGGAGACGTGACCATCGTGCGTTACATGGACGACTTCGTGGTGGGATTCCAATATCGCGATGATGCCGAGAGGTTTCTGCGCGAGTTGCGGGAGCGGATGCGCCGCTTCAGCTTGGAACTCCATGCCGAGAAAACTCGCCTGATCGAGTTCGGCCGTTTCGCGGCCGAGAATCGCAAAAGGCGAGGGGCCGGCAAGCCCGAGACGTTCGACTTCCTGGGGTTCAAGCACATGTGCAGCATGGACCGTAGGGGGTACTTCATCGTCCGCCGACACACGATGCGCCAGCGACTGACGGCCAAGCTGAAGTCGATGAAGATCGAGCTGAAGCGATGTCGACACCAGAAGCTGGCATACCAGAGGCGGTGGGTGAGCTCGGTCCTGCGCGGGCACTACCAGTACTATGGCGTGCCTCGCAACATCCAAGCTCTACGCGTCTTCCACCACGAGATACTGTGGCACTGGTGGCGAGCGCTTCGGCGACGCAGCCAAAAACACAACCTCCCATGGAAGCGCTTCTGCCGACTCGCAAGGCCACGACTACCCCAGCCGCGCATCACCCATCCCTACCCCAACGAGCGCCTGTGCGTCACTACCCGAGGCAGGAGCCCAGTGCAATAGTCCTGCACGCTGGGATCTGTGCGGGGGCGGCCCGGCGACGGGCCGTCCTACCGCGACCCTATGGAGCTCAATCCGCACGAGCGGCCCAAGCCGGGCCACCGGTCTCCGAGGCCACGATTTCACGCCTTCGCAAAAGGGTTCGCGAACAGCTCGTCGCCGCGTACAGGGAGTTTCTCGCCGCCTACCGCATCGCCGCTGAGAGGCTCGCCCGCGGTGACACTGACGTCACCTTCCCCGAAAACTGCTTCCCACCACCCTTGCCGTTCGTCAAGCCTTTGCAGCTCGAGCCTGGGTAGCAGTCGACTTGGCGGACGGCTTCGTCGTCACGTGGTGGATCGTCCACCGCACGGGCGAAGCGTGCCCGAACGTCGGAAACGATCGATTCCAAGCGAATTCGAGCAGCCCAAGATCCGATCTTGGGCCTTATTCAAGCGTTCAGAAACCTCAATCGAGGCTACTCACTTCCGGTCAATGTATCGAGTCGGCATTTCGGACAATCTTCATCACGTCTTTCTCAGTAGCGCCACGGCCAACACGAACGAGACATACGTTCTCCTCATGACAAACCTCCTGTAGGCACAGCGCAACACGCTGGCTGAATGCCGGCGTGGCGCGGGATGCCTGGTTTACCATCACGCTATCGTTTGCGGCGTCAGAGAGCGATTTCGCGGGTATTGGGTACCGCCTGGGGGGCAGTTCGCCACTGCCATTCGAGCTGACTGCGAAGATTGGAGACCAACCTCGCGTCTCTATTGGGTATGGGACGTGACATGTGTGCCTTGTTGAAAACGATGAATCGACCGAGAGCCAGAAAGGAGCTCTCCTTGTCCGGGTCGGGCCGGATGCAGAAGGGGACCGTGAACGTCGCTAAGGTTGGAACGGCGGCCTGCAAAAGCCGAGCGGTCTCAAGTGCTCGTGCGGATTCGTTCGTGACGGGCTACCACAGGTACCAAGGTGAAGAACGGCGGGGTGATTGCCCCAGCCACCTGAAGTCTGTGTTGGATGTCTCTGTAGGGAACCATAACCCTCCGCTCGCGGAGGGGATATCGCCAGAGCCCGGTTGGTGCGTGTCATGCCGACTGGGTGTACCCAGAATGGGTACGCAACCTCCCAACCCCGAAAGAGGAGCCTCGCCCGTGCGATCAGGGATAGAGCAGACCACCTACCGTGCCAAGGGTCGATTCAACGAACAAGGGAACTTCGACTCGGACGCTTGGTTAGCGATGCCAGGCAAGCCGCCAAGCCCGGTACTGTTCCGAGCGGAGGACGGAGCTCTCGTAGTAGTCGGCGCGCGGGAAAGCCGCGTACATGGCGAAGGGGAGCAGTAGATGCGTGTAGGTCCTACGTCACCGGGGAAAGCCACGTATGTGGTATCCACTGCCGATTGGCAGTGGCTCCGGAACGAACAGAGGAAACTGCACCTGCGAAGTTGGGAAGAGCCGAGCTACGTTTTCAGGAAGCTGTGGGGGTTGATTACAGACCCTCGCAACCTCCGGTGTGCTTTGGCACGCGTGGCTCGCAACCGCGGTCGGCGTTCGCCGGGCGTGGACAAGGTGACGGTCGGCAAGATTCTTTCGGGGAACGTGGATGGCTTTGTGGCCGAGCTGAGAACGCAGCTGCGCTCGCGTAGCTTCCGCCCCAGCCCGGTTCGGCGAGTGATGATCCCAAAACCCGGCAAACCAGGGAAATTTCGCCCTCTGGGAATTCCGACCGTGACCGATCGAGTCGTGCAAGCAGCCATGAAGAACATCATGGAGCTGATCTTCGAGGCGGATTTCTATCCGAACTCCTACGGCTTTCGGCCAGGACGAGGCGCCCATGCAGCGTTGGAGCATCTTCGGTTGCTCCTCATGCCCAAGCCCCCGAACCTGCCGAAAACGGATCGATCCTGCATGTTCCAAGTTGCTATCGAAGGCGACATTCGGGGGTGTTTCGACCACATCGGCCATCATGGTTTGATGAACCGGATTCGGCGCAGGGTCACGGACCCGAAGTTGAACCGGCTGGTCGTTGCATTCCTGAAAGCCGGGGTCTTGTCCGAAGGTCGATTCCTTCGGACGGAGACCGGCTCCCCTCAAGGTGGCATCCTCTCTCCTTTGCTCGCCAACATCGCGTTGAGCGTGATCGAGGAGCGCTATGAGCGTCACTGCTGGCCTCGCCGGCAGCCGACCCTCCTGTCGGATCGGAGGAAAATCCTGGGCCGAGCGTACAGTGCTCGATCCCAGGTCTGACTGATCTTCTACAGTTAATTCCGGTCCAATAAATTGGACCGCTGATTCTAAAGGACTTACGCGGATTTGAGCTCATTTTCCGAGAAAAATTTCTCAATCCTGGTGCCACGTTGATTTTGCTTCTTATTGACAATTAGCAGTTGATGGTTAGAATCATGGTGTCCTTAGGAGGTAACCGTGTTCTTTCGAATCAAAAAATCCGGGCCGCGTGAGTATCTGCAAATCGTCGAGAACCGCTGGGAAGACGGCCGATCGAAACAACGCGTTCTCATCACTCTCGGGCGGGCAGATGTACTCCGTGAGTCTGGGCAGCTCAATTCCCTGCTTGCCTCGGGATCTCGTTTCGCCGAGCAGCTCTTGATTCTCAGCGAGTACAAGAAGGGCACCCTTCCAACACTTTCCAGCCGCACCTTGGGACCCGCGAGGATTTTCGACAAGCTTTGGGAGCAGACCGGTTGCCGCAAGGTGTGTGAGAAGCTGTTGAGCGAGCGCAGGTTCCAGTTCCCGGTGGAGCGGGTCGTCTTTCTCGAAGTGTTGCATCGCTTGGTGGACCCGGGCTCAGACCGAGCTTGCTATCACTGGAAAGACGACCATGCTGTCGAAGGCATCGACGAGCTTCAGCTCCACCACGCCTATCGCGCCATGGCTTGGCTCGGCGAGCCGCTCGACGAAGAGTCTGCAAGTATTTCGGAGGAGAACGAGCCAGCGAGCCATCTCCGATTTCGTTGCACGAAAGACTTGATCGAAGAAGCCCTCTTCGATCGACGTCGGGACCTGTTCAGCTCACTGGGCCTGGTGTTCTTCGACACGACCTCGATCTATTTCGAAGGCGAAGGTGGCCAAGATCTCGGGCAACGCGGTTTCAGCAAGGATCACCGTCCCCATCTCAAGCAGATGATCGTAGGTGCTGTGATCGACGATCAGGGAGCGCCGATCTGTTGCGAGATGTGGCCGGGGAACACCGCAGACGTCACCACTCTTCTGCCGGTGGTGAACAAGATGAAGCAACGTTTCGGTATCGAGGAAGTCTGCATCGTCGCGGACCGCGGAATGATGAAGGCAGCCGCTGTGAAAGAGTTGGAGAAGTTGGGAATCTGCTACATCCTCGGCGCTCGGATGCGAAACCAGAAGGAGGTTCGCGACGATGTCCTCTCTCGTGCCGGCCGCTACAAGAAAGTGCACCGTGAGCCTTCGAAAGGCAAGACGCCGTCACCGCTCGAGGTGAAGGATGTTCGGGTAGATGGCCGCCGCTACATTGTCTGCCGCAATGCTGAGCAGGCTCGCAAAGACGCCCACGATCGGCAAGCGATTCTCGAGTCTCTCGAGGACCGGCTTTCCCACGGCAGCGTCAAGTCGATGGTCGCCAACCGTGGCTATCGTAGATATTTGAAAACCTTAGCTAAAGGCACACTCGCCATCGACCCGGAAAAGATCGAGCGCGAGGAACGATTCGACGGCAAGTGGGTCCTGCGAACGAACACGGAGTTCAATGCGGCGGAGGTTGCCCTGCGCTACAAGCAGCTTTGGACGGTGGAGCACATATTCCGTTCGGTGAAATCGTTGCTGTCGACAAGGCCGATCTACCACAAATGCGATGAGACGATCCGTGGCCACGTATTCTGCTCGTTCCTCGCGCTGGTGCTTCGACACGAGCTACAACAGCGCTTGGAAGCGAAGGGTCTCGGCGACGTGGAATGGGGCATGATGATTCGAGATCTGAGCCGGGTGCGGCAAGTGGACGTGGAGAACGGGGCCCGACGCTTTCGTTTGCGAACGGAAACCCCGGGAGTGGCCGGCAAAGTATTTCAGGCGTGCCGGGTGGCGCTGCCCAAAACGGTAGCGGAGGTGAGTTGAAGGGAATCCTGGTGCCACGCCGGATCAGTGCGGCCGCAAAGCATTTATTTTCAATGGCTTAGTTTTGGAAACTGTTTAAGATGAGTCTGATCGAGACGCAGAAGAAAGAAGCGCTGTTCTGCTACAAGAAGTTCCGGGCGTACCAGCCACTGAATGTGTGGTGGGCCGAGCAGCAGGTGGTGGTTCACTCAGAGTTCCGCGACGGCAATGTGCCGGCCGGTTTCGAGCAGTTGCGGATCCTGCAAGAGAGTCTGGCGAGCCTGCCCGAGGGCGTCGAAAAGGTAGCGATGCGCTCGGACACGGCGGGCTACCAATGGGATCTGTTGCGTTACTGCGCCGAAGGCAAGAACGAGCGATTCGGGGTCATCGACTTCGCGGTGGGGGCCGATGTGACCTCGGCCTTTCGCACAGCTGTTTACGATGTGGCACAAGGAGCCTGGCAGCCGCTGCTGCGGCGGCGAGGCGACCAGCTCGTGGATACGGACCAGGAATGGGCCGAGGTGTGTTTCGTCCCCAACGAATCGGCGCGCAAGAAAGACGGTCCAACGTATCGGTTCTTGGCCATTCGCGAGCCTTTGGCCCAGCTCGAGCTGGAGGGTATGGAGAGCGACCAAGCCGCTCTCCCGTTTCCGGTGATCGACTACCAGGACCAGGATCATCCTCGTCGTTTCAAACTTTTCGGTGTGGTCACGAACCTGGATCTCGACGGCGACGAGGTGATCTGGTGGCTTCGGGAACGGTGCGGCAAGAGCGAAGAGGCCCATGCGGTCATGAAGGATGACTTGGCCGGCGGGAGCCTCCCCTCGAAGTACTTTGGCGCCAATGCTGCGTGGTGGGGCGCCATGATCCTGTCATTGAACCTCAACTCGCTGATGAAGCAGTTGGTGCTAGGGGCGGATTGGGTGACCAAGCGCATGAAGGCCATCCGCTACTGGATCATCAACGTGCCCGGCCGCGTGGTCCATCATGCCCGCCGCCTGACCCTCCGGCTGGGGTCCACCCATCCTTCGACGCAGATCCTGCTCCAAGCACGCAGGACTTTGGCAACGATGGCCACCGGGCCACCCGGCTAACGCCGAGCTACGCCGGACTTGCGCGAAAAGCCGTCGATTCAAACGAATCGGCGGCTTTAACCTGCCTGAGTTCGCCGAAAAAGATAAGGATCGCCGCAGAAATCGATGTCTCCGGCATTTGAGCGGTGCCGAGGCCAGATACAAGCCCACGAGGCGGACCCACGCCCAGGCTTGGGGCGGCTTTGACCAGCTGCCAACTGGAGGTGGCGGATCCTGGGTCGTCCGGTGCACTTGTCGGCACGCTCGTCGAGGTGACCGTGCGCACCATCCAGCAACGCTACCTCCTGCGGCCGGGACCTCGGCTCAATCAGCTCCTCGTTGGGGTCTTGGCCCACTGCCAGGAAGCCACCGGCATGCGCGTGCACGCCGTCGTAGCGATGAGGTAAGAGTGGGGACCCTGGCGCCGTTTGGGATTTTCATCCCACGGTTTCCAGGGCCCCCTCTTCCAAACCCGGCGTGCGCCTTTCGTTACGCACCGGGCTTTCCATAGATGTTTCCACGAAGTAGGGTGAGCGGAGCCACCTGAGATCGAATCGCCGGACCGAATAGTCGCAGAGTCGGAAGAGGTGGATTGCTCCATCTCGCCAACGGACGGACTTCCGAGCCGGGGTGCGCCATCCATAGCGGGCATTGATGTCCCACATACGGGATCGGGGGTGCTTCTTTCGCAGCCAATGCCGCACCGACATTCACGTGTAGCGATCCAGATCGTTGAAGACCTGTTTGGCGCCACGTGCGTAGCGGTAGTAGCTCCCCCAGCCCCGGAGCTTCCAGTTGATCAATCTCAGTCTAGACGCGAGAGATTGGTTGCAGGTACTGCGGTGCAGCAACTGCTTGATGGTCTCTCGCAGCTGTTGGCTCCGGTGCTTGGGGATCACCGCGTTGGCCAGCCACCCGAAGAATGGGTGACGTTGGTAACGGACGTGATGTCCCAGGAAACGAAGCGGGCTGGTCACAGGTGTGATCAGCGTCTTTTCCTTCGACAGCTCGAGGCCGAGGCTGTCTTTTAACACTCGTGCAAGATCCGCCTTCTCACGTTCGGCCACGACCAAGGCTCGTTCGAGACGCTCTGGTCCTGATGGCACGCTCACGAGGAGGACGAAATCGTCGGCGTAGCGCACCGGGATGATCACCGGCTTTTGCTCTCGGCGGTCTCGGGCTCGAGCGTGGAACGCCCGCCCCCGGATCTTCCTCCGATCAGAAATGAGGGTCGGTTGCCGGCGAGGCCAACAGTGACGCTCGTACCGCTCCTCGATCACGCTCAACGCAATGTTGGCGAGCAAAGGAGAGAGGATGCCGCCTTGAGGGGAACCGGTCTCCGTTCGAAGGAATCGACCTTCGGACAAGACCCCGGCTTTCAGGAAAGCGACGACCAGCCGGTTCAGCTTCGGGTCCGTGACCCTGCGCCGAATCCGGTTCATCAAGCCGTGATGGCCGATGTGGTCGAAACACCCCCGAATGTCGCCTTCGATGGCAGCTTGGAACATGCAGGACCGATCCGCTCTCGGTAGGTTCGGGGGCTTGGGCATGAGGAGCAACCGAAGATGCTCCAACGCTGCATGAGCCCCACGTCCTGGCCGGAAACCGTACGAGTTCGGATAGAAATCCGCCTCGAAGATCGGCTCCATGATGTTCTTCATCGCCGCCTGCACGACTCGATCGGCCATGGTCGGAATCCCCAGGGGGCGATACTTCCCTGGTTTGCCGGGTTTCGGGATCATGACTCGCCGAACCGGACTGGGGCGGAAGCTACGCGAGCGCAGCTGCGTTCTCAACTCGGCCACAAAGCCATCCACGTTCCCCGAAAGAATCTTGCCGACCGTCACCTTGTCCACGCCCGGCGAACGCCGACCGCGGTTGCGAGCCACGCGTGCCAAAGCACACCGGAGGTTGCGAGGGTCTGTAATCAACCCCCACAGCTTCCGGAAAACGTAGCTCGGCTCTTCCCAACTTCGCAGGTGTAGTTTCCTCTGCTCGCTCCGGAGCCACTGCCGATCGGCAGTCGATGCCACATACATGGCTTTCACCGGCGTCATTGGATCTACACGCATCTACTGCCCCCCTTCGCCATGTACGCGGCTTTCCCGCGCTCCGACTACTACGAGGGCTCCGTCCTCCGCTCGGAACATCACCGGGCTTGGCGGCTTGCCTGGTATCGCAACCAGGCGTCCGAGTCGGAGTTCCCTTGTTCGTTGAATCGACCCGTGGCACGGTAGGTGGTCTGCTGTATCCCTGGTCGCACAGACGATTCTCCCCTTTCGGGATTGGGAAATCGCGTACCCAAAGTGGGTACACCCAGTCGGCATGATTCGCACCAACCAGGCTCGGGCAACAATCCCCTCCGCGGACGGAGGGTTATGCTTCCTGACAGAGACGTCCGACACAGACTTCAGATAGTTGGGCAATCACCCATCCGTTCTTCACCGTAGTACCTGTGGTAGCCCGTCACGGACGAATCCGCACGAGCACTTAAGACCGCTCGGCTGTTGCAGGCCGCCGTTCCAACCTTGGCGACGTTCGCGGTCCCCTTCTGCGTCCGGCCCGACCCGGACAAGGAGAGTTCCTTTCTGACTCTCGGTCGATTCATCGTTTTCAACAAGGCGCACCAACCACATCCATTTGATCGCATCACCCAGATCGACCGAGCAGATGGCCGAGTTCATGTGCTTGGTGAACGCAAACCTCTCGAAAGAAGCCGGCCGGCTTCACGATTGGATGGGAACGATGTTCCCCAGGCGCTACGCGTCGATCCCGGTGTCGAGCGAGCCACAAGCCCAGATCGCCAGGCTTCGATACATCCTCGAACAGGGCACGAAAGAGAATCTCGTCATCGCGCCGACCGATTGGCCTGGCGTCCACTCATCCAGGGCGATGGTCGAGGGCCGGACCATGAAGGGCATCTGGATCAAGCGCAAGGAGATGTGGGACGCCAAGCAACGCGGCGAGGAGGTGACTGAAGCCGACTTCACGGAAGACGTCGAGCTGACGCTCGATCCCCTCCCCTGCTGGCGCCACCTCAGCGCCGAGGCATACCGTGCCCGCGTCGCCGAGATGGTCGATGACATCGAGCGCGAAACGATTGCGCGTCACAAAAGGGCCGAGACCGTGCCGAAAGGCGCCGAGTGGGTCCGGCGTCGTCACCCGCACGAGCGGCCCAAGCCGGGCCACCGGTCGCCGAGGCCCCGGTTCCACGCCTTCGCGAGGAAGATTCGCGAGCAAATGGTCGCCGCCTACCGTGAATTCCTCGCGGAGTACCGAATCGCCGCAGAGCGGCTGGCGGGCGGCGATGTTGGCGCAACCTTCCCCGAAAACTGCTTCCCGCCGCCACTACCGTTCGCCCCGCCCATGAAGCTCAAGCCTGGATAGCGACCCGGCGTCGCGGCTCTGTTGGTCGTCGCGTGGTGGTTACGGTCGCCGCGCGGGCGCAGCGTGCGTGGTCGTCAGAATCGGCCGATTTCGGGCGCCCTTGGGCGTCCGGAAGACACCATCTTCGGGCTCGATCAGACGTTCAGAGTCATCATCCGAAGCCATTCATGCGCGATCAACCTATCGACCACCACGCGAAGACAATCGTCGTCGTCTCTTCCTCAATACTTGGCCGGCACGTGATGAAGCCGGCCCGTGTGCCGGCGGTGGTTACGCGGCGCTTGCACGACTATACAAGTAGGTGTATACTCTGCGCATGGAGGATCGGCCCCTCTCATGGTCGGGAACCTCGCTCTCCGACATTCAGGCCTTCCCACCGGAGGCCCGGCGAGCTACAGGCTACCAACTCCGAAGAGTTCAACAGGGGCTGTTGCCGACTGATTGGAAGCCCATGTCCACCGTTGGCGCGGGCGTGACAGAGATTCGGATCCGTGGCCGGCTGGAGCACAGAGTTCTTTACATCGCAAAGTTCGCCGAAGCCGTGTACGTCCTCCACGCGTTTGAGAAGAAGACCCAGAAAACGCCAAGGGCCGATCTGGACATCGCGCGCTGCCGCCTGCGAGACCTCGAGGCATTGCGAAGAAGCACGAAGGAGCAATGAATGAGCACCTCCATTCAACGATCGAGCGGCAATGTATTCACCGACTTGGGATTCGAGGCCGAAGAGGCCCTCAACCTGAGAATCCGTTCCGACCTGATGATCGAAATCTCGAAGCTCATCGAGGAACGCGGGCTCACCCAGACCGCAGCCGCAAAGCTCCTCAGGGTCACACAGCCACGAGTTAGTGACCTCGTTCGCGGCAAGATCGATCGGTTCAGTGTCGATAGCCTGATTGAGATGCTCGGTCATGCTAGTGTCGAAATCTCCTTCGTAGTCACGGCTGGTCGACAAGTCGCGTAACCTTAGATTGAACGTCAGTTCCGCCTCGCTCATCGGGCATGCTTCTGGCCGCTTGCGGGTCCAGAAGCAGCCACTGCCCGTATCGCCGTATGTGGCTCAGTAAAAGGAAAATGTGATTCTAGGCAAGTCTTTGGCCAAGTGTCAATAAGGACCGCCAAGTACGCATAACGTTGCACTGTGGCCGGAATCGTCTACACGACGTACACGACGAGACGCTGACGCATAGGCCGATGGTCCGGAACGCTTGGTGTGCCGCTAACCTCCGGGTTTTCAGACAGATACTATCGACCCGAGGGCATCCGGGCCTTGGTGCTCTGCGCGTGCTCGGGCGGCGCCAAGGAGGACGCCAGCGACCCTGATTCACTCTATGCGTACTCGAGGTGTCGCATAGCCGGCCAAAGTTCTCGAAGCAGGGTCGGTGTAAACGTCTCTCCAGGTTTCGCTTACCGCGAATCCGTGGACTCTGTCGCAGATGCATACTGCCCTCGTGCGTGGCGTGTAGGCGGCGGCCTGCGAGCGGAAGGGATCCGGAAGAGAGTCCCCGTACGTGATTGATTGCAAGCGATTCAGATGAGACCATTGGAGTCGTCGCAACCAACATAGACCACGCGCCCGTTGTCGCGCAGGGTCTGGTGTCCGCGATATGGGGGGGACGACGACGGTGCTGCTGCGAGAAGCGGTCGATGCCTACTTCGCAGTCCTTGCGGTCCCGCTGCAGCCGTCCAGTGCCGGGAAACGGCCGGTAGCCTATTGTTGGTTGCCTACTGCGGCAGTTCGTCGGCGCCAGGCTTCGAGTAGGCGATCGAGGTGACCAGCCGTAACGTCGCGGGGGCGCGCGACAACGGCGCCGGTTCGCGGATCGACCGCGCCCTTGCCGTCTTCCCCGTATACGCGCGCGACCTCGGTCATCCGTTCGGGCACAATGCCCTGGTCCGGTTCGGCCCACGCGGTGTTTAGATCGCTCAGCAGATGGCCCAGGGCGTTGGAGTCGGCGGCCGCCAGTTTGAGGGTGTGACCCCGCTGATCCATCGATAGGGTGCCGGTCGTTCCCAGGCGCAGTCCGAATTTTCCCTTGTGAAGACGATGGGGCGACGTGGGCCACGGGGCTGCGCCCGCGCCGCGAGGGACCACCTCAACCCGCGACCTCAGGGCCCTTCCCTCGCGGCGTACGCGACGGTGAATACCGGATTCCATGGCGAGGAAGTGCTCGGCGCCGGGGCCTTCGATCTCGATCGCCGCACAGGTGACATGGTCCTCGTGCTCGGCGTAGGCGACCACGGAGGCTTCGAGCCCGAGTCGACGTGCCCAAGCCAGCTCCATGATGGTGAGGGCTTCGGTCCAAGACTTGTGCGAACGAGCCAGGGGATCGAAATCCGAAACCACCAACCAGATGGCAGCGGCGCCCTCTTCCTCGGTCCGGATCCGCCAGTCGTCGAGGGACCCTTGTGCGCTTTCGAAGCATTGGGCCAAGGGTGCGAGGTCGAAGTGCGTCTGATTGTCGCTGGATTCGATTGCCTGGTATTGGCGATCGAGCTGCTCAATCGACGCGGCGAGGCGGCGCTCGATTTGGATGGCGACATCGAGTGCGCGGAAACGGGCCAGGACTTGATCTTGGTTATCTTGATGATCCCAAAATCCTACTGCGTTGACCTGTTCCAATAGTCTCGAGTGTTCCTCTTGATGGGCCACGAGCCTGTCCTGAAGCGGCCGCGCCGCAGCCACCACCTGCTCGGCTTCGGCCAAGAGGCGCGCACGGTCGAGTGACTTGACCCGCTCGTTGGTCCCTTCCAAGAGGGCCACGGGGGCACGTGTGGCGGCCGTGGTTGCCGACTCGATCATACGTGCACGCACGCGGTTGCGATGGACTTCCAGGGTGACGGCGGTCCCGGCCGTCGGTGCTTGTTGAACCAACAGGCGCGCCAGCGCCGTGCTGACGTTCCGTTCGATGGTTCGGCGTAGGAATCGGGCTCCGTACTGGGGGTCGTAGCCATTGACGGTGAGCCAGTCGAGAAGGGTGTCGTCGAGCTCCAACTCGATGGCGCGCTGCCGCAAACCCGATCGCTTGCTGAGCTGTTCGAGCTCGCGCACCGCGATGGTTCGGATGGCCGCTCGAGACAGGGGTACAAAATGAACGATCCGATCGAACCGGTTGAGGAATTCGGCACGAAATCGCTCATGGAGCCGGCGGTCGACTTCCTGGTTTACCGTTTGTCGATCGCTCGAGGTCCAGGTGCCAGACGAGGTGAAAGTCTCGGAAGAAGGGAATGACGCCGGTCGCGACGGTCAACAAGGCATCGACCAACATCAAGACATGACTGCCGACTTCTTTGGGCAAGCTCGCCTGCGCGGGCGGCCGCGGTCAGGTCCCGTTCGAGCCAAGCGTCGAGACGCTTGAGATGCTTTGCTTGCTTCTTTGGTTGGGTCATTTGCTTGCTTCTTTGGTTTGCCGATCAGGGTGCGGGCGCAAGTACAACGAGCACTACGAGACGTTCGTGGCTGTTGTTTTCGATCCCGTGGGGGACATCTTCGGGCGCCACCAGTAGCTGGCCAGCCTTCATTGGCCGCGCATCGCCATCCAGCAGGAAGAGGCCTTCGCCTTCGAGCACATGGTAGAGCTTGTCCATGCCGTGATGAGCATGGAGGGCATGGGATTGACCGGGCTCGAATGCGTTGAGTCCAACCATCATGCGTGCTGACTGGAACAACGTGGTCTTGCCCATTTTATCGGGACGAAAGTGCGGGTTGGCGAGGGGGTCGATAACGGCGGGATGCTTCATACGGCGAGGGTACCAAGATTGGGGGTATTGGAAACCATTGGAATTCAGGGCCAATTCCGCTTTACCCAATAGGCGGAACGCCTGCTTCGGCTCACGGACTCGCATGAGGAATCAATGACCCAAATCGACTGTGCAGCGCCGTCCGCGTCCAACAACACGCTAGAATCAAGCGGTTCCTTCTTTGAGTCCTCAAAGATCGACAGGGGAATTCGGGCGATGGCGGCGCAAACGCATTCGAGTCAGGTCAGCCGGCTTCTCGGAGCGTGGCGTGAAGGCGACGGGCAGGCGCTCGAGGCCCTCATGCCGCTTGTTCACACCGAATTACGGAAGTTGGCCCGGCAGTATTTGCGACGCGAGCGCAGCGACCACAGCTTCGACCCCACCGATCTGGTGCACGAGGCCTACCTTCGGCTGGTCGACAAGACCCATCCGCAGTGGCGGGATCGGGTTCACTTTTACGCCGTGGCCGCCCAGCTCATGCGGCGAATTTTGGTTGATCATGCGCGTGCCGTGCGGGCCGCCAAGCGCGGCGGTGGAGTGATCAAGGTACCGATCGACGAGTCGCTCGATGCCGCCGAGGAGCGCGCCGCCGATGTGGTCGCGCTCGATGATGCGTTGACCGCGTTGGCGGAGATCGACGAACGCAAGAGCAGGATTATCGAGCTCCGGTATTTCGGCGGGTTGAACATCGAAGAGACGGCGACCGTGATTGGCGTCTCCACCGCGACGGTGATCAAAGATGCGCGGCTGGCGCGCGCCTGGCTTCACGCCGCCATCCGTGGCAGGCCGGTTGTACCGTGAGTCCCGACGACTGGCGACGGGTCGAGCGAATTTTCGAACGGGCGGCCGGTTTGAGTCGCGACCAACAAGACGCCCTGTTGGAGACCACCTGCGCCCATGAACCGTTGGTGCGGGAGGAGGTCGAGCGGTTGCTCCGCGCCGATCACGAAAGCGGTGACTTTCTGGAGCAGGCGGTGGGCAGCGGCATCGAGCTTTTGTATGGCGCCGGTGACAACGGCGCCCACCGGCGGATCGGCCCCTACCGCTTGTTGGAGCGGATCGGTCACGGGGGCATGGGTGAGGTCTTTCTGGCTGATCGAGCTGACCAGGAATACCACAAGAAGGTTGCGATCAAGCTGGTTCGATTGGCGGGAGACCGCCGGATTTTGGACCGTTTTCGCCGAGAGCGGCAAATTCTCGCCAGCCTCGAGCATCCCAACATCGCCCACCTGCTCGATGGCGGTACGACCGACGAAGGTGTGCCCTATCTGGTCATGGAGTATGTCGAAGGGGAGCCAATCGATCGGTATTGCGATCACCGGCGCTTGGGCATCCGTGACCGGCTGGAGCTGTTCGAGGCGGTGTGTGCGGCGGTCCAGTTCGCCCACCAGAACCTGGTGGTGCACCGCGACTTGAAACCAAGCAACATCTTCGTCACCGCTGACGGTATCGTCAAGTTGCTCGACTTCGGAATCGCCAAACTGCTCGAGCCCGGCGGCACCAGCGGAATCGACGCGGACTTCACCCTTACCGCCGAGCGACCCCTCACCCTAGGCTATGCCAGCCCAGAGCAAATCCTGGGTGAGCCGATCACCGCGGCCAGCGACGTGTACTCACTCGGCGGCTTGCTCTATGGCCTGCTCACCGGCCAACGGCCGTTCTCGGTCGGCGGTCTGCCGCGTCGAGAGGCGGAGCGCA
The DNA here is from genome assembly GCA_965250305.1 of Candidatus Multivoradales bacterium. Taxonomy (GTDB): domain Bacteria; phylum Acidobacteriota; class Thermoanaerobaculia; order Multivoradales; family J023; genus J023. The sequence continues at coordinate 223,852 of CBDFNS010000024.1, forward strand.
TCATTCTGGGACAGGCCCCGAAATCGCCTTCGAGCATGGTGGCGTCACTTGCTGGCGAAACCGGTGGCGAAACCGGTGGCGAAGCCGGTAGCGAAACAGGGACGACAGGCGAGACAGCGGTCACCGTTGCACGCGATCGGGGTATCCGCGCCGATGCCCTGCGCCGGCGTCTGAGTGGCGATCTCGACACCATCGTTCTGATGGCGCTGCGCAAGTCGAGTCGGCGGCGCTATGGCACGGCCGCAGAGTTGGGACACGACGTTGCACGCTATCTGGCCGGCCGACCGGTCCACGCCCACCGCGACTCGCTGGGCTACCGTGCGGCCAAGTTCATTCACCGCAATCGCGTTGCCCTGGCCATTGCGGCCGTCTTCCTCACGGTGATTGGTTCGGCGTGGATCGATCGGACACGGCAGGCTTCGGCGTTGGAGCAGCAACGAGATCACGCCGATCTTCTGGTGCAGTTTCTCAAGCAGATCTTCGACACCAACGACCCGCGACAGTCGCGAGGCGAGACGGTGACCGCTCGGGAGTTGTTGGATCGAAGCGCGGTGCGGATCGAGCATGAGTTGGCCGAGCAGCCGCTGGCCCTGGCGTCACTCAGCAATACCATTGGCGGTATCTACCGTGAGCTGGGGCTCTATGACAGTGCTGCACCCCTGATCACCAGGGGTCTCGAGTTACGCCGTCAGAGCCTCGGTGAGGACGCCCCGGCCGTTGCCGAGAGCCTCGATGAGCATGGGATATTGCTTTGGCGTCAGGGCCGTTACGAGGAGGCGGAAGCGGCGCTACGGCAGGCCATGGCCATTTTTGATCACTTGCGTCCGGCGCGCCCGCTCGACGTCGCGCGGGTGTCCAATGACCTGGCGCTAACCTTGATCGAGGCGGGCCGACTCGAGGAAGCAGAACGTCATCTTCGTCGGTCATTGACCTTGTTCGAAGACCATGGGGATGCTGCCAATACGGCACCGGTCCTCAACAACCTGGGCAACGTTCGCCGGGCGCTCGGTAGCTTTGCCGAGGCCCACAAGCTTCACAGCCAGGCCCTGGCGTTCGGCCTCGATGCCTTCAGCGAGCCGGATCCGCGAGTTGCCCAGTACCTCAACAACTTGGGTACGGACCTTCATTGGCTCGGGCGATACGCGGAGGCGGACCAACGCTACGACGAAGCATTAAAGATGCGGCGGACGGTCCTGGGCAGAGATCACCCTGATTTGATCGAGACCATGGCCAACCGCGCCGAGTTGGCGCGGCAGCAGGGAGACCTGGAGGTGGCGGAGGAACGTGCCGCTGCTGCGATCGCGTTCGGTCGCGCGAATCCCGAGGTCGCACCCATCCGCCTGGCGGGGCCGCTCAACACCCTCGGTCTAACGCTCAAGAACCAAGGGCGATTCTCCGATGCAGTGCCCGCACTACGCGAGGCGCTGACCCTTTATCGGGATGCGCACGGTGATCAAAACAGCTTGACCGCCGCAGAGATGATCAGCCTCGGCCTGGTCCTACTCGACCTCGGTGATCACCAAGGAGCCGGGCCGCTGTTCGAGCAAGCCCTGGCGATCATCTTGGCCAACTTTAGTGGTACACCACATGAGTACGCTGCGCGCGCTTATGGTGCGCTCGGTCTTTTGGCGCAACACCGTGAACGGCCAGATCAAGCGATCGCTTTTCACGAACGAGCGCTTCAAATCCGCATCGCGGTGTATGGGGAACAGAGCAGCGTCGTTGCAGCGACCCGGACTCGTCTTGCGAAGGCTCTATGTGAGAGTGGGCTATTTGGGGCCGCCGAGCATGCCTATCGGCGCGCGATCGAGTACCAGCGCTGCGTACTGGGAGATGACCATTGGGATTTGGCGACCTCGCTTGCTGGCCTTGGAGAGGTCCTGATCCGTGACGACGCCAACCAAGAGGCAGAGAAGGTGGCTCGTGAGGCGCTCCGAATTCGCTTGCTCCGATATCCGGCTGATGGCTGGCAGGTGGCGGAGGTACGGAGCATCTTGGGCGACGTGCTGGTTGCACGTGGTGACCGCAAGGATGCCTTGCCGATCCTCCGCGAAACCTTCGAGATCATTCGAGGGTACTGGGGTGAAAGGCACCCCCTTACCCGCCGTGCTCAGACGCGGATCTCGGGCGCTGGCTGAGACCGCTTCGGGAGAAGGCGGCCTTCGTTTCGGTCCGCTCAGCGTGTCGAGAGCGCGATCAAGAGGGGCACCGCGCAATCGAATCGATATTGTGGCTCCTCGCCCTCGAAGCTGACTGGTGTTTCGAGCATGGCCTCGAACGCCAAACGGTAAAGCCCCATTCCCGTGCTGATGCCGGCGGTTCCCGGTGCGAGCCGGCTGGTCGCGGTGTCCCACAGCTGAGCGACCTCACCCCCGTCGGCTCCGTACAGCGTGTGTTTGTCAACCAGGGACAAGGGGCCGCGGATGATCGAGAATCCCAGCTCTGCGAGGTTACTGAGAGCACCGTCATCGGTGAGCCAGTGGCGGTAGGCCAGGACCGCGCCGTCTTGCCGCCGTGCCTGATTGTCGGCCACGATCATGACGTGGCGGAGCTCATCCACAACGGTTGGTAGCTTGGGCACGAGCGGCAGGTCGAAGATCTGTGTGTGACAGAGCATCTCCGTGGACGTGTGCAGGTACGTCGTTGCCTCAGGAGGCAGGGAGGGTGCGGTATAGAACACCATCAAACTCACACCCTCGAGCAAGAGCACGTCGCTATCGATTTCGGGCGGTGGTTCTTCGTCGAATGGGCCGGGCCATGGTGTTGATTCATCAGCGAGTAAGACGTAGGGAATCTCTACTTCGTAGTCACGGTTGAGCTCGGTGGTCAAGATCGGGGTTACATCCGCAATGTAGGTGCGCAGCGTCCCACCGGCGGCCTCGCCAAACCAACAGGGCTCCAGAGCTTCGAGCATGAGATGCCCGGTCAAGGACACGCCATCAATGATGATGTCGCGTTGCTCTTTTGGTGGCTCACCGTTAGCGGCGAGTTCAGCCCACACTGCAAACGCAAAGGCTGGTTTTGCATAGTCCTCGACGCCCAGAATCGAGATGCTTGCGCGATCTGTGTTGCGCAGGCCGGCTCCAGCCGCCGCCATGGCCAAGCCTTCGTCGAGGTCCTGACACGGGATGTTGATTGGCCCACAAGCGATCGAGCCGGCGCATTGCGCTGGGTTCAGGAGGTCTTTGCTCACGGTGCAAAACGGGGGCAAGATCGGTGGCGTGAACGGTTCGGGGCCGCCGATCATCGTTTTGGTGGCGACACCGCCGTCTGAGCGGGTTCCGGGCCCGGTGACGATGGCTGCGGCACCGCCCTTGCCACCGCCGTGAACGACTCCGCCACCGGAAGCCTGGCCGAGGCTGGCGGATGGGAGAAGCGGGATCAATAGGGACGTTATGGCCAATTGGGCGAAAGTGCCCAATGACCTGGATGCGCGGCTGGACTGGTGCGGCATAGGCGTCACTCTTTTCCTCTCTTAAGTAGGGTTTGTAATCCTCACTATTAGGTAAAGCGCAAAACGAAGGCCAATCGAATACTCGACCGAGTATTGTCCTCACATTGGCTCGGCGACGTTAGCCGAGACGCCCGGCGGCACCATTCTCGTCGTTCGTGCATGACGAGAGCGTGAAACGACCCCCGACGGATCCGGTCGACCGCGTTGGTGGCACCGGAGGCCGATGATTTCGGGCTACTGAGGTGGAGGTCCGCCGAGCTCCAGGGAGGCAACCTCACGCAGCACGAAGGCCTGGACCAGCTCGAACATGGCAACCGCTTCGCGGTGGTAGTTGCTGAGGCGAGCAGCTCACCGGCCTGGGGGTGGTGCTTACAACGTCGGCCTGGGTTACGATATCGCTACTATGAAGATGCTAAACACTGCTCGAATTCGCCCGTTCCTCGTCCATGCGTCGATACTGCTGCTCTTGTCGTTTGGGGTGTCTTTGGCTCAGGCCCAGACCTTTGGTCGGATCTCGTTGACAATCGTGGACGCCGAAGGGCAATCTTTGTCCGGTGCCGAGATTCACGCGACGTGTGCGGAGAGCACGCGCTTCGACGAGACGACCCGGAGCAACAAGAAGGGCCGGGCGAACATCGCCGTAGTGGACGCGACCAAGCGATACGACCTCGAGATCTCCCTCGATGGCTACCAGACCTTGAAGACCCAGGTGAAGCCCGAGCTTGGGAGTACGACCTTCCGGGAGTTGGTGCTGTTGCCGGTTGACGTGTCTCCAGCCGCGACGCCAGCAGCCGGGCCGGCCGCGAGTGATGGCGGCGCGCGATTGACGCCAGCGGAAACGGCCTTCAACGAAGGCATCGCCCTCGCGCGTGAGGATGACTTTGTGGGAGCAAAGGCGGAGTTTCTCGCCGCAATTGAGCAAGATGCCGAGCTCGTGCCGGCCCATGCGGCCTTGGCGGGAATCTACCTCGACGATGAAGACTTCGAGGCCGGCCTCGCGTCGGCCGACCTGCTGTTGGCGCTGGAACCGGAGAACGTGGCGGGCTTGCGATCCCGGTACGAAGCGTTGCAAGGTTTGGGACGTTCACGCGAGGCCAAGCAGGCGTTGACGGCGTTGACCGCGCTCGGTGGCGAGGGCGCTGCGATGGTGTACAACCAAGGTGTTAGTGCGCTGCGGAACGGCGATTTGACCAGCGCCAGCGCCAGCTTTGAAGAGGCGCTCAACATCGATCCAAATCTGGTCCCCGCACTGACCGCCTACGCAGCGATCCACATGGACAAGGGAAGTTATGCGGAAGCTGCGGCTTTGGCTGAGCGGGCGTTGGTGGTCGACCCGGACCAGAAACGAGCCCTCACCATCCGCTACGACGCTTACCGAGCGGCGGGGGATGAGACCAAAGCCACCGAAGCCTTTGCGGCATTGGCGGCCGCGAATCCACAAGCACTCTTCAAGGACCTCTACGAAAAGGGTGTGGCACAGTTCAATGCGGGTGATTCGGCAACTGCCAAGGAGAGTTTTCAGCGCTGTATCGAGATCGATTCTGAGCACGCCAAGGTTCGGTATCACTTGGGCTTGGTTCTCAGCAGCCTGGGCGAGACCGATGGTGCCAAGCAGCACTTGGAGAAATTCGTCGCTCTGGCGCCGGACGATCCAGATGCTGGGGCCGCGCGCGACATGCTCGAATACCTTCAATAGCGGTGAGCAGCATCGCGCAGCAGTGTCTTCAGCTTGGGGCTTCGCAGCGTGAAGGGTAAGGCCAGGAAGGACCGGGTGCCCCGGACCACCAGCCGACAGAAATTGGGTTTGGTGGTGTTGGGCGCGGTCCTTTTTACCCTCTGTGTGGGGGCGATCGAGATGGTTCTCGGGTCCCTCGATTGGGGTGGTGCGGCCCCCTACCGGGATCCCTACGTGGGATTTGTCCCCGGCAGCGACCTGTTCGAACGAACGGGCACCGGCGCATCGGCACGCTATCGGACGCGGACCGAGAAGCTGGCGTTCTTCAACGAACAGACGTTCCCGGCTGAGAAGGCCCGCGATGCTTATCGTGTATTTGTGGTCGGCGGCTCGACGGTGGCGGGCCGTCCCTATGACGCGCACGTGGCCTTTCCAGCTTGGCTCGAGCGCTACCTAGCGGCGCGTGACCCGAGCCGATCGTGGGAAGTGGTGAACGCGGGTGCCATCTCGTATGCCAGCTACCGGATCGCGGTCCTGATGGAGGAACTCGTAGACCTCCAACCTGACCTGTTTGTCGTCTACACCGGCCACAACGAATTTCTCGAACAGCGCACCTATGCCGATGTCGCACATCCGCCCGCTTGGGAGGTCATGGCCGAACGGGGTCTTGCACGGTTGCGGAGTTGGCGGTTGGCGCGCAGGCAAGTTGACCACTGGCGCGGTTCCGGTGACTCGGAGCCTGTCGTACCCAGTACCTTGACCGACGAGGTCACCACCAAGCTCGCCGGTTGGGCCGGACTCGACCGCTATCGCCGAGATCGCGCGCTCGAGTCCGCGGTGGTGGAGCACTTCGACTTCAACCTACGACGTATCGTGGGGCTGGCACGACAGTCGGGTGCGGAGGTCATCCTCGTTACACCGGTTGCCAACCTCGCGGATTTCTCGCCGTTTAAGTCCGAGCATCGCGAGGGGCTTGGAGGCGAAGCGAAGGCCCGTTTCGAGAAGCTGATGCGCGACGGTGAAGCGATGCACGCCGCGGGCTCTCTCGGCCCGGCCCGGGCTCGGTTCGAAGCGGCTCGTGAGATCGACGATCAATGGGCCGGGGTTCACTTTTTGCTCGGCCGGGTAGCCTTGGCGCAGGCGGTGTTCGACGAAGCCCGACAGGCGCTGATGACGGCCAAGAATCTCGACGTGGCGCCGCTCCGCGCGCTGGACGTGATTGAGGAGCGGGTTACGACGGTCGCTCGTGACCTCGAAGTGCCATTGATCGATCTGCGGAGCACGCTCGAAGCCGACAGCCGTGCTCGGTTTGGCCATCCGATTCTTGGTGAGGCCTACTTGTTGGATCATGTTCATCTGAACACCGCCGTTCATCAGCGCTTGGCCACCATGATCGAGAATTGGCTGGCGAATCGGGGCGTCGCTGCTACGGCCCCTACCTGGTCGGAAGCGCAGCGGCAGGCCATCGACGCTGAAGTGCTCGCGGGCCTCGATCAGCGGTACTACGCTCAGCGGGACTTGAACTTGGGTAAGGTCTTGGGCTGGGCGGGCAAGCTGGCCGAAGCCGAGGCACCTCTCCTGCGGGCGGCTGCCGTGCTCGAAGACGATCCGGAATTGCAGCTCAACTTGGGCATTCTGATGCTCAAGACGAATCGCTTGGGGGAGGCCGAAGCAGCGCTGTCGCGGGTGGTTGCGCTCGATCCGTCGCGGGCCGAGGGTTGGTTCAATCTGGGCGTCGTGCTCGGCCGTTCGGGTGACCTCGAAGGCGGCATCCGAGCGCTACGGCGTGCGATTGCCCAGCGTTCGGACTACCCCGAGGCGCATCACGACCTCGGAACGTTGCTGTTTCGTAGCGCCGCGCTGGACGACGCGGCAGCAGCATTTCAGCGCGCACTGGCGCTGGATCCAACAGCCGCTCCGGCTTTGCGGGGGCTGGGCTTGACCTACCGCCGTCTCGGGCGTCGTGACGAAGCGCGCCGGGCGTTCGAGCAGGCCTTGACGCTCGAGCCCGCCTCTGCGGATGCCCACTACAATCTTGGGTTGTTGAATGCAGAATCCGGTGACGCTGCGGCAGCGGAAACGTCCTACGAGCGGGCCGTATCGATTGACCCGTCACACGTTGCGGCACGCACCAACTTGGGGATTCTATTCGCTGGCGCTGGCCGGCTGAAGGATGCGCGTGAGCAGCTCGAAGCAGCCGTTGCCACGCGTCCTAATGCCGCGGATGCCTATCTCAATCTCGGTGTCGTTCGCGATCAGTTGGGTGACGCGGACGGGGCGCTCGAAGCGATCAGACGGGCGGTCGATTTGGCGCCGGAGAACGCCCGCGCCCGGCTTGCGCTGGCCATGCTGCTGCTGGCGCGCGGCGACATCGCGGCAGCGCGTGAGCATGCCGCGGTCGCGGAGGCGGCGGGGTTGACGGTGCCGCCAGCGCTGCGAGGCCGATTCCAACCATGAAAAAAGCCCCGGCCGAAGCCGGGGCTCGTCGAAGGCAATCCAGAGACTGCTAGAAGCGGAAACCGATCGACAGGCGGAACAAGCGTGGACGCTGAAAATCGTCCTCGTTCTCCGGCTGACCGAAATCGTCGCCGAACTCGTAGTGGACACCTTGTACCGGTGTTTCGGTGAAGGGATTGAACGCCGCGAGCGAGCTATTGTCTTCGGTCAAGACCGACGTGTTGACGTCGATCACATTGGACTCATCGAACAGGTTCAGAATCTCGGGCTGGATGAATACCTCCATCGACTTGCCAAAGGCCTTCCATTTGAACGAGTAGTTCAGCGAGAGGTCGGTGCGGGTGATGTCGTCGGTGGTGAAGGCATCACGGCCGGTGAAGAAGTAGTTCACGCTCGAAGGCGGAATCTGGTAGCCCGGATTGGTGACAAAGGGTCGCGCGTCGACCGTACCGACAGCGGCGTAGGGCGATCCGGAGAAGAAGTTCTGCATGAGGCCAACGCTGAGCGAGTTGCGATCATTGTTGAAGATGTCGAACACAGCCCAAGCCCGAAGCTTGTGGCGTTGATCGTTGGCCAAGTCTCCCGTCGGATAGTTCCAACGCTCCTCGGTGTACTCCGAGAAGCTCCGCGGCGAGAACGGCGCTGGGCCGCCGGTCGTGGTCTCACCGTCGATGTTGCCGTCGAGTTGGGACAACGCGTAGGTGGCGGCGATCGTGAGCCGATCGTTGAGCCGATAGCGGAACTGCGTGTGCAAACCGATGTACTCGCGCGAGAGGAGGTCGTTGCCGAAGTTCCCAACCTCGGTCAGGTCGGCGAGCGACCCGCTCGGCAAGACAACCGTTTGGAGCTGTGTACGGTTGGAGTAGAAGTCTGTCCAACTGCGGTTCACGAGGTCGGCGCGGAAAGAACCACGACTCCCCAAGCGCTTGGTCAAACCGATGGTGAACTCGTCGGTAGACGGTGACTTGAGCGGTTGCAGGATCTGCGACGTGTCGCCGGGAATGCTCTGCCCCAGTAGTAGGTCATTGATCGGTGCGTTGAGCGGAATGTTGAACGGACTGTCGAAGGTCCCGCCGACGCTCTGGTACCAGTTGAAGATGATCGCCAGTGCTTCGGCGCTGGTTGTGCAGTCACCGCGGTTGAGGCAGTTGGCGTCGAGGTTGATACCCGGCCCATCATAGGCCCATGTAAATGAGCTTACTGCACCACCGTTGGATGTCGAATCGGCGCGATTGTTGGCAATTGCCGCGACGTAGGTACCGTAGCTGGCGTTGAAAATCCAGTCGCCATCACCGCGGAGATCGAACGTTGCGCCCAAGCGGGGACTGACCTTGGTGTCATCGGTAACCAGCGCGCCAGCACTGTTGGTGCCGTCGTTCTCGTCGTACCGGACGCCGAGATTCAAGCTCAGGCGGTCGTTCACTTGCCAACCGTCGTTGACGTAGAACGAGTTGGTGGTGAAGGCGGTGGGTGTTGCCAAATCTTCATTGATGATGGCGAACCACCGCACCCACGCCGTGTCGTTGTTGAAGATCGGGAAGATGTTGTTGTTGGAGTCGACCAAGATGTCCGACGAGTAGACCGTGAAGTCACTGCCGGTTTGATGGTTGATCGCAAAGCGAATGTCGTCGAACGTGTCGTATCCGAACACGATGTCGTGGGTACCCGCGTTCTCCGTGGTCAAGAAGTAGGAGCCTTTGACGAGTGCGTTCTCGTTGTTGCGCAACTCGTCTTCGCACGAGCCGCAGAAGGTGGGCGCATGGAATCGGTGGTTGGTACCGCGACGCCGAATGAGTGTGCCATCGATCAAGTCAGGAACACCGCCCGAACCGATACCGAGGTTGAAGTCGCGTTCTGAGTACTGCGCTTCGACGAAGAAGTTCGACGACAGAATGCCGGTGTAGTTGATCGACTTGATCTCTTGAGGATCTTCCCGATTCGGGTTGAGGCTGGCGAGATCGAGAAACGTACCGAAACTGGTGTTCGTTCGGATCCGGTCAATCTCGCTGTACGAGGCGATCACATTGTGACTCGGTGTAGCGGCCAATGTCAGCTTGCCTTCCAGTCGGTCCTCTTCGTCCGTGGTGGGGAACGAAAGGTTGGTCACGGCTCGGGTGGTACCCGAATCGGAGGTCTCGCGGTTGCGGCCGGCAGCAAAGAACCACAGATGATCTTGCCAGAAGGCGCCGCCGAGGGTTCCTTCCAGGATGTCGTTGACATCGTCAATCCGTTCGGGGCTCAGCTCGTTCTGGCTCAGCCAGTCATCGTTGACCAGGTTGACGCGCAACGACCCGTCGAGTTTGTTGCCACCAGATTTGGTGATCGCGCTCACGACACCGCCGGTAAAGCGGCCATACTCAGCCGACACGCCCGAGACCGAAGTGGTGGTTTCCTGGATCGCGTCCTCGATGAACAGTGGTAGCTCTTGACCACGGAGATTCTCGTTGACCACGACACCGTTAACGAGGAAGAGGTTCTCGAAAGACATTGCTCCCGCAATGGCAATGCGGGGAAACTCTTCGGTGGAACCTGGGCCCGTGGCGGTAACGCCAGGCGTCAGCAAGGCAGCCTCTTCGAGGTTGCGCGAGATGGCGAGTTTCTCGACTTCGTCCTGGGTGTAGGTCGAAGCTGCGGTGTTGGTGTCAGAGATGGTCTCGATGGCGCCGGTCACGATGATCTCGTCCGTGACCTCTGAGATCGACATGTCAATGTCCGAGGTGGTGACCTGGGAACCCGAGATCTTGACCTCACGCACCGAAGGCGTGAATCCCTCGAGTTTGTAGCTGATCTCGTAGATACCTGGTGGTAGGAAGGCGAGCTTGTAGTCGCCGTTGGCGCCGGTAATCGCCGTTCGCTCCCCTTGGAGGTTGGGCGAGATCGCGGCTACGGTCACGCCGGGCATTCGGCCACCTTCCGAATCGCTGACCCTACCGATCAGTGTCCCGGTCGGATTCTGCGCCATCAGCTGCGGTATCAAAAGCAGCGTGGCGATGATGCCGATGCCGATGCTTCTCCCTATCCTCTTCCTCTTCCTCTTGTCCATGTTGCTCTCCTGAATGGCCCTTGGGTTGTTGAACCAAGACGCCGGGTTTAGCGTTGCTCCGATCGAGAATGCAATCGGCGTACCAACGAACATAAGCGCGCCCCTGATGGGCAAACTGCCTAGAATCAATAGCTTGAGAAAGCGCTTTGTCAGCCCCTTCGAGGCTTTGAATGCTCCGATTCAAAGAATTGAACTTTATGCAGGGAAGTGAAGTGGCGCAGAGCAACCACAACAAAGCACATCAGAGCCCATGGTGTGAGCCAACTGCGCGCCAAATGACAAACAGCAATTCTAGCAATTCGGCGGTGAGCATATGGGTCGCGTTTGTGCCTGTCAAATGATCCTCGCTGGGTGTTACTTCACGGGCTCTGTTGTCGTACCGGGTGGGGCTCGAGCCTCGTTTCAGCGTCGTTTATCGATTAGAAATCGATTAGGATCAGTGGCAATGGCCATTCCCCATCCGCCACCCACCATCGCGCCGATGGTTTTCGCCTGTTTGGTTGTGCTCACTGGCTTCGGCGGTTGTCGAGGGGAGCGGCTGGGCGAAGCGATCGAGGTTGCGACGACCGAGGTCGTGGTGACTGAGCGATCGCGGGTCATTGACTCGCCATTGCTGCGCAGCCATCCGACGGCTGATGTCGACTTCGTTCATTTGAATGGACGTTCGGGCTCCGACCACTTGGCCGAGATCACGTGCGGCGGGGGAGCCCTATTCGATGCCGATGGTGATGGCGATCTCGATCTGTTCCTGCCTCAAGGACGCTCGTTGGGGGACGCCGCCACCGTGCATCAGTCGCAACCCGAAGCCCGAGGTGGTCGGCTATTCCAAAACCAGCTGGACGAGACGGTGGCCGGTGGTGACCTTCAGTTCGAGGACGTCACGGAGCTGGCGGGCATGGCGCCGGCTCAGGGCAGTCGCAAGTCGCGTGACTATGGCTGTGCTGCTGCGGCTGGGGATTACGACAACGACGGGCACGTCGATCTGTTGGTGCTCACGCTGGGCGTCAACCGGCTGTGGCGCAATCTGGGGCCGAATACAGCTGGCACGCCGCGTTTCGCCGACGTGACTGAGCGTGCTGGGCTCGACGTCGAAGCGGAATTTGCTTCAAGCGTGGCCGCAGTCTGGTTTGACTACGACCGGGACGGTTGGCTCGACGTGTTCGTGGCCAACAACCTGGAATTTGTCTACGAACAACCCCCTCGCTGTTTCTCGCTCACGGGCTCGCCAGACTATTGTGGCCCGGGCGCCTTTGCGCCACAGCCCGATCGCCTTTGGCGCAACCGCGGTGATGGGACGTTCGAAGATGTGACCCAGCTTGCTGGGCTCGCTGGCAGTCGGGGGCCGGCATTGGGTGCGGTGTTCGCCGACGTCAATGGGGACGGTTGGCAGGATCTCTATGTGGCCAACGATGGCCAGCCCAACTACCTTTGGCTCAACCTCGGTCCCGATCGCAAGGGCGAGGTGCGGTTCGAAGATCGCGCCCTGTTGGCAGGCTGTGCCGTCAACGCGGACGGCGCTTCAGAGGCCGGGATGGGGGTCGCTGCAGCGGACTACGACCGCGACGGCGATATCGATTTGTTCGTCGCCCATCTGGCGCGCGAGACCAACACGCTTTACCGCAACGACGGCGAAGGGCAGTTCGAGGACGTTACCCGTTCGACGGGCCTTGGGCCGCCGAGCAGACCATTTACGGGTTTCGGCGCTGGTTGGTTGGATGCCGACAACGACGGTTGGCTCGATCTCCTGGTGGTCCACGGAGCGGTGACCAAGATGGCAGAGCTGGAGCGCCAGGGGGACCCGTTTCCGTTGCACCAGCCGAACCATCTCTACCGCAACGAGGGGTCGACGTTGCGGGGGGAGCATCCTCGGTTTTCGCTGCACGCGACCAGCGACGGCGAGGCGTTGGCCCGGTCTGAGGTCAGCCGTGGTCTGATTCTGGGTGACCTCGACAATGACGGCGACACCGATGCCGTGATCGTCAACAATGGCGGTCGGGTCCGTGTGGTGGAAAACGTCGGCGCTGCGGGCAGTCTGTGGGTCGGACTCCGCCTGGTGGGCGACGCACAGCAACCGCGTGACATGCTGGGTGCCGAGGTGACCCTGATCCCAGGCGCCGGCCAAAATGAGCATGAGGATGTCCTCCGTCGTTGGGTGCGCTCCGATGGCAGTTACAACGCCTCCCGAGATCCGCGGGTGCTATTCGGTTTGGGAGAACGCTTCGTGCGTGAGGGTGCGGATTCAGTCGTGGTCGCCGTGCGCTGGCCCGATGGACACCAGGAGCGTTTCGCGTCGGTGCCGACGGGTCGCTACAGCACCTTACGCCGCGGAACCGGTGAGGTCGCGAGACTATGAGTGCCTCGGACGGGTGCCGATGCAGCGGGAGCACGCGTGAGCGGCCGGTGTTTTTGGGTCCTGTGACCGCCGTGCTCGTAGCCGTGCTCGTAGGCGTGCTCCTTGCCTGCAATGCAGGCGATCCAGCGCCTTCAACAAGCCGATCGTCGGAGGTGGCTGCGCCTGTCGCCGCGGTCGCCCTCGGGGGCTATTTCGAGGATGCAACAGAGGCAGCGGGTCTCGACTTCGTTCATTTCAACGGGATGAGTGGTGACTTCACCATGGCCGAGGAAATGGGGGCAGGCGGCGCGTTGTTCGATTTCGATAACGACGGTGATCTCGATCTGTACCTGGTGCAAGGTCGGATGTTGGGCGATAAGCTACTCGAAGCCGCAACGTTTCAGCCCAGGCATGGCCTGCCACTCAGCGATCGCTTGTACCGCAACGAACTCGTGCCCACCGGCAGCTTTGGGTTCGTCGACATCACTGAGTCGATTGGGCTTCATGCGACGGGTTTCGGCATGGGTGTGGCGGTTGCCGATGTTGACAACGATGGCTGGCCAGACCTCTACACGACGAATGTCGGTCCCAACCAGCTTCTTCGAAACCGAGGTGTCGGTACCGATGGCATCCACCGCGGATTCGAAGACGTGACCACAGCGTCGGGGACCAATGATCCCGGCTTTTCGGTACCGGCGGTGTTTTTTGACTTTGACCGGGACGGTTGGCTCGACTTGTACATCGGCAACTATGTTCAAGAGCGGCGACCGGCACCCGTGTGTCGCCTCCAATCAGGATCGATCGACTACTGTGGCCCCGCCAGCTACGCTCCGGCTGGAGATCGTCTGTTGCGCAACGTCGGAGAGCAAGCCACCGGGATGGGTGTGCGCTTCGAGGAGGTAACGGCGGAAGCCGGCTGGGGAGACCAAAAAGCCCCCGCCTTGGGTGCCGTAGCGTTCGACGCCGATCGAGATGGGTGGTTCGATCTATACGTCGCCAACGACGACGCGCCCAACCACCTGTGGATGAATCAAGGTGACGGCACCTTCGTCGATGCGGCGCTGATCGCTGGCTGTGCGGTCGATGCCGATGGGCGTTCCCAAGGGAGCATGGGGCTGGTCGCCGCGGACCTCGACTGCGACGGGGACACGGACTTGTTCGCGACCCACCGCGTTACCGAGACCAATACCCTCTACCGCAACGATGGTACCGGCCAGTTCGATGACGCGACGCGCGGGTCGGGGCTCGGTCCCCCGTCGCGCCGCTATACGGCGTTCGGTGCCGCCGCGCTCGATGTCGACCTGGATGGCCTACTCGATCTGTTGGTGGCCAACGGCGCCGTCAACACCATTGAGGCTCAGGTGGTCGCTGGCGATCCGCACCCGCTGCGCGAACCCAATCAGCTTTTCCTCGCTCGGCGCGACAAGACCACCGGTTCGGTTGGCTTCAAAGGCGCCAGCTTCGAAGACACGACCACACTCGGAGGCGCGGGACTCTCTTCAGCGGACGTCAGTCGCGGCTTGGTACAAGGTGATGTGGACAACGATGGCGATACCGATGTGATCGTGGTCAACAATGCGGGCCCGGCTCAGCTCCTACTGAACACTTCCAGCGGTCGTCACACATGGCTGGGCCTGCGGCTCGTCGGTATCGGGCGTTCAGGTAGCCCCGTCCATGATTTGCTGGGAGCCCGTGTCGCACTCTTGCACGATGATGAGTCTGTTGCCTGGCGCCGCGTCGCGACCGACGGCTCCTACGTTTCGGCCAACGATCCGCGCGTCCGTTTTGCCCTGCCTGGCCCCGTCGCGGCCGACCCCGATCAGCACACTGTTCGTGTCGTCTGGCCCGATGGGTCGGAGGAGCGTTACGAGGGTCTGGATGCCGGGCGCTACCACGAACTGGTCCGTGGTTCCGGGTCGTGATGTCGATGACCCTGTGCTAGCGTGAAACGATGTTGCGTTGGGTACAGATTGGTGTCGTGGCTGGCCTGCTTTCGACCTTGCTCGCCTGCCAGCGTTCGCAGGAGAACGCTGATGCGCCAGCCGCGGGCGAAACAGTTTCCTCGACTGAAGGCTTGATCGAGATTCCGACACCGGATCTATCCCGCGCGGATGTGGATGCCCGAGAACACATGGCCGGACTGCGCGACCAACTCGACGCATTGGATCCCTACGTTGAAGCCATCGCCGCCGCACGCGCCTACGGCGATTTGGGGTCGGCCTATCTGGTGTATGACTTCCTCGACGCCACGAGGGCCTGTTTCGGCAATGCCCACACACTGGCGCCCGACGATTTCCGGTGGGCCTACCTGCTTGGCTACGTGCATCAACTCGAGGGACGGCTCGAGGATGCGATACCGCTCTTGATAGAAGTTGCATCGCGCGAGCCGGACTTTCTTCCGGCACTGCTGCGGTTGGGCCGTGGTTACCTCGAGCGCGGTGATCCCGACCAGGCGGAGTCCTGGTTTCAGAAGGCCCTCGACCAGGCGCCCGATACGCCGGCGGGGTTTGAAGGACTGGGCAAAGCGGCAGCGGCGCGGGACGAGTTCGATGATGCGATCGGTTACTTGGAGAAGGCCTTGCTCTTGGCACCGAAGGCCAACAGCCTGAACTATGCCCTTGCCCAACTTCATCGTAAGCGCGGCGACTTGGAACGTGCGCGGGCGTACCTCGCGGTGCGGGGCGATATCGCCGTCCGGATTGAGGATCCGCTGCTCAATCCACTCGGTACCCTCGGACAAAGCGTTCAGCTTCACTTGATGCACGCGGCCGAGGCCATGGAAGACACCGACTACGAAACGGCGGTCGGTGCCTACCACCAAGCGTTGGCGGTGGACGATCGGAACTTCACTGCCTACCGAGGCCTCAGCTATGCGGTTGAAAGGCTGGGTGATCTCGATGGTGCGATCGAGCACTTGACCACCGGCCTGTCTCGTATCAACGATCCGGATCCGGTCCAGGCAGCTTCTCAGCGGGTTGAAGCGAGGCGCATCTTGGGTGGGCTCAATGCCCTTGCTGACCGGGATGGCCAGGCGATCGAGCACTTTGAGCAAGCGCTGGTCGCCGCGGCGGAAGGCGATCAGACGTTGCCGGCAGTGCGTCTCAAGCTGGCCAACGCGTTGGCCCGCGAGCAGCGGTTTGATGAAGCGTTGCGTCGGTACGACGAGGTACTGACGACCACCCTCGATTCTGCCACCCAAGCTGCGGTGTTGGAGCGACGGGCAACCGCCTTGGTCAACCTGGGGCGCGGCGATGAGGCCGTTGCCGACTTCGAACGCGCACTCGCGGTGGCGCCGAACGACGGTGGCTTGCGGCTGCGCTATGCTGATGCCCTGGCCGTACTGGGCAAAGCGGAGGCCGCTGGACAAGCCCGCGAGAGGGTGGTGCAACAAGGTTCGGCGGATGGTGCGGCGCGCGCACGTCTGTTGGCGGAAACGGGTCGTCGTTTGCTGAGTCAAGGCCAGCTTCAAGAAGCGGTCGATCATTTCGATGGCTCTCTCGAGCTGGATCCTGAACAACCAGCGGTGCGTCACCAGTTGGCCCAGGTCCTTGGGCACTTGGGTTTTTTCGAAGACGCCTTGCGTGAGTTCCGCGCCGTGGTCGACTCGGCTCCCCGCCACGCGGCGGCGCGCCGGGGCGAGATCACCGTGCTATTGCTCACCGATCAGTACGGTGTCGCGCGCATGCGGCTGCAAGATGCGCTACGGACGTTTCCGCTCGATGCTGATTTGGCCCTGACCCAAGCCCTCCTGCTCGCGGCCTGCCCCGACGCGGCCGTGCGGGACGGCGAATTGGCGTTCGAGATCGTCAGTCGCGTGCGCCAGGTTCAGGACACGACTTTGACCCGAGAAGCGCTGGCCGTGGTCCTGGCGGCCACGGGGCGCTTTGACGAAGCAGCAACGGTACAACAGGCCTTGGTGACCCAGGCCGAGTCGATTGGGGAGCCGCAACGGCTCGCCGCTCAACGAGCGCGGCTCAATCGGTTTGATCGGCGCGAGGCCTGGGTGGCGCAGTCGGGAGAAGAGATCGTCGCGGTGGTTGGCGCAGGCCAGTCCCGCACAACGGAGGAAGGAACCGGGAGATGATCGACAAGCAGGATTTCCGAAATCGGTCCACGGCATTCGATTCCCGCCTGGGAATTTCGGCTTTGGTCGTTTTCTTCTTAGTGGCGGTTTCGGGGGCGGTTGGCGCCCAGCCGAGGAATCGCACCGAACCATTCGTCGAGCGCGTTGACGTCGCGGTGGTCAACGTCCAAGTCTTCGTAACCGATGCCGAAGGACAGCCGGTGACCGGCCTTACCGACGAAGACTTCGTCGTCCTGCAAGACGGCGAGCCGGTAACGATCACCAACTTCTACGCCGCCGAGCGACCTCGTTCAATCGAGAGCAGCGCGCCGTTGACCCTCGAATCGCTGCGGGCCCAGCCGGCGCGGGTCGACCTGCCGCCAGAGCGTCGCCACAACCTGGTGGTCTACGTCGATCACCAGAATATCCACGCCACCAACCGTCGCCGTGTGCTCGACGACTTAGCACCGTTTCTTGACCAGCGGACCCGTCAAGGCGACTACATCATGTTGGTGGGGTACGACGGCGGGCTCGATATTGTTCAGCCATTTACGCGCGACGTCGTGGGGATCGAAAAGGGTCTGGAAGTGTTAGGCAAAGCGGCTTCGTTGGGCCAAATCGCCGACGCCGAGCGTACCCGTACCTTGCGAATGATGGAGCTCTCTGCCCGCGAAGGCGAGATTTCAGATGCCCACGGCCACGTCCGCAGCTTTGTGCAAAAACGCCAAGCGGACCTTCGTCTGGCGGCCAAGGCATTGCAAGACATGCTCCGGGTGCTAGCTGGTCTTCCGGGCCGCAAGGCACTGATTTATGTCAGCGACGGGCTACCCAGTCGCCCTGGTGAAGAGCTGTACTTGCAGTTGGAGTCGATGTTTCCGGTCAATACGTTCGAAGGGCAGTTCATCGACCCCGCGATGGAGTCCTTGCGTGAGGATCAAGGTGCTTTGTTCGACACCATCACCAGAGAGGCCAACGCCCAGCGGGTGACGTTCTATCCTGTGGACGGGCGGGGTTCACGCGGTGGCTCATTCCTCTCAGCCGCGAACCCCAACGTTGCGTTGGGCGATGCCGGAAACAGTTTTCTCGCTGGCATGCGTGATGCCAACCTCGAAGAGCCGTTGATCGAGCTCGCCGAGGCGACGGGCGGTACCACCGTGCTCAATACCCTGAATTTCGACCGTGCCTTCGAAGAGATGGAAGAAGGGTTCGACACCTTCTACTCGTTGGGCTACGCGCTGCCGTCCAATGGCGATGGGCGTTTCCATGAGATTGAGGTCACGATGCGGCAGCCAGGACTGAAGGCACGGCACCGTGCGGGCTTTGTCGACAAGCCGGTTGCGGAGCAAGTCGCTGACCGAACACTATCGTCACTATTCTTGGACAATGCAGACAATCCCTTGGGTATTTCGGTGGTGTTTGGGACGCCGGAACCCAAGAAGCGAAAAGCGTACCTTTTACCCGTGCTGGTCCGGATTCCACTCGATGCCGTGACGTTGATTCCGCAAGGAAAGAACAAGGAAGGCCGGTTGCAGATTTACGTCGTGGTACGCGACGAAAAGGGTGGCGTCTCGGCGATACATAAAGAGGCGTATCCGGTGTCATTGACCCCGCGCCAGGCGGCCGCGGCTCGAGGCCAAGACATTGGATACTCGGTCCAGCTCGAGGTTCGAGGTGGAACGGCCAGTATCGCCGCAGGGGTTTGGGATGAAGTTGCGGGTACCCAGTCGTTCAAGCAAGAGCGGGTCCTGGTAGGGGGGCGGTAGTGCGATCGCTGTTCATTTGTGCGGTAACTGCTTTGTCGCTCGTACCGGTACTGACGGCGCAAGCTCCACCGGCGCCAGGTCCACCGACCGAAGTCTTTTTTGATTCCCTCGAGTTAACCGTGGTCAATGTCGACGTCTATGTTACGGACAAGAAAGGCAACCGCGTCACGGGCCTTACGATCGCTGACTTCGAGGTGCTCGAGGATGGCAAGCCGGTCGAGGTGACCAATTTCTACGCGATTGAGAACCGTCGGCGGGTCGCGCGGGCGCCCTTGGCGGCTGCGGCGCCGGAGGCGATGGAGGTGCCACCGGAGCCCGAGTTCTTGGTGCCCGACGAAATTCCCGCCGATCAACGCCTGCGGTTGATCGTCTACGTCGACAATCTGTTCTTGCGTCCGTTTGATCGCAACAAAGTTGCACGCGCTACCCGTACCTTCCTTCGCAACCTGGTGGGGCCCGGTGACCAGGTGATGCTGGCCACCTTTGATCGGGCGCTTCACATTCGTCAGGGCTTCACCGCCGATCCCTACCTCGTAGAGGCGGCGCTCCTCGATATTGAAGAACTGACCGGCTACGGCCTCCAGGCGGCCACCGAGCGGCGTGATGTTATCCGACGGATCGAGAAATCAGACTCGGTCTTCGAAGCCGAAGGGCATGTGATGTCGTGGGCTGAAGCACGCTACTTCGAGCTGCGTCAGAGTGTCGATGCGCTCAAGGAGCTGGTGGGATCACTCGCCGGCTTGCCCGGGCGCAAGGCGTTGCTGTACGTCAGCAATGGGCTCCCGATGACGCCGGGCGAAGACCTCTTTTTCCTGCTCGACGAGGAGTTCGGTGGTCGGACGGGTGGGCAACTCACGGCATCGCGCTACCGGGCGCGCAACATGCTGCGTGAGCTGACAGCACAGGCCAACGCCAACCGCGTGAGCTTCTATACGCTCGAGGCGGCAGGCCTTCGCGGTCATTCCTCCTTGTCGGCCGAGAACACCTCGGCCGGTGGCTCAAGAATTCAAGTCGATGCGGTTCGTGCTACGAATCTCCAGACTTCCTTGGCGATGATGGCGCGCGACACCGGTGGCTTGGCCGCCTACAACACCAACAACTACGACGGTGCCTTGCGCAATCTGGCGGCCGACATCGGGTCGTACTACTCCCTCGGCTACTCGCCCGTTCATGCTCGCGAGGGGCGATACCACCAGCTCGAGGTGAAGGTGAAAGGTCGTGGGCTCGTTGTCCGGCACCGCGACGGTTACCGTGACAAGGATCCTGAGACCCGACTCAACGAAGGGACCGTGGCTACGTTGCTCTACGGTGGCGAAAGCAATCCGTGGGGTGTGCAGGTGGAGACTGAAACCCCACGTCGAGGCAACGACGGCAAGCTGCTGGTACCGCTCCTGGTCAAGATCCCCATCGGCGCCATCGTCCTGGCACCAGCCGACGGTTGGCATCGGGGCAGGACCAAGGTATCGGTCGCCGTGATCGACGACGATGGTCGCGTGTCCAAGGTGACGATCAGTCCCGTGCCCATCGACATCCCCGATGCCGACATCGAAGTCGCCCACGGGAAACACTTCACCTATGCCGCCGAGCTTTACATGAACGCTGGCCAGCACCGTATCGCCGTTGGCGTCTACGACGAGCTGGGTGGTGAGACGTGTTTCTTGAGCCGTCGGGTCGATATTGGGGGTTAGCGGGCTTCAACCTTCGCGCCCGGCCAAAGCTTGTCCGTTGGTCGGCGCGTGCAGACCGATATCCAAGTCGAGGTCGGATGTGCCCAGCACATCCCGAACCTCCTCCCAGACGAGCCCGCGGCGTTCGAGAATGCGCCGCAGGAGACCAGTGATTCGATCGAACCGCGAATAGAGCGGACGCGGCGCGACATTCAGGCCTTTGGCGATGCGGCGCACGGTCCACCCGTGGCCGAAGCGCAACCGAAGTAGCTCGAGGTCAGCGGGGGGTAGTTCGCGAAATGCCGACTTGAGCCCGAAGCGCAGGTGGCCCCAAGTCCGGTGAAGCGCCTCGGTCTGCACGCGGTTGTCCGCACGCACGCCATCTGAAAGCTGCTCGAGACAGGCTTCCTGTCGGACGAGCTTTCGTTTGCCGCGCCGCGGGATTTGGTCGGCCAGTTGCTGGATCTCGCTTACATCGGTATTGGGATCACGACTCGAAAGTGCTGCAACAGCCTCGTCTGGCCCGAAACCGTCTCGATTGATCTTCTGATCGAGCCAAATCGCACTCGGTCCCAGTCGCTTCGCCCGAACACAGGGACGCCAACGCCCCCATTCTTTCGTCCGATGGTCGAGCAACACGCGCTGGATGATCACCGCCAAGTAGGTCCGCCAACTCGAGCGGTGCCGAAAGGCTCGGAGAATGGCGTAGTCGTCGTCGATAACGCGCATCATGACATTGCTGTAGAGGTCGTCTCGTTCATCTTGGCTCAGCCGTTGGCGCCGCGCGGTGGTGTCAATGAGTCGGACGACATGGTCGAACTGTCGATCAAAGATCAAGCGGCCGAACGTACGCTGGTTTTCCACTGCATCCTCCTGGCATCCCGAAACTTACGACCAGTCCGCGTTCCCCCTAGCGAGCTTGGAGACAGGCTAGGGAGCGCCTTGCCGGGGGTCCTGTGGTGCCGGTCGGAAGAGATGTGGAAGTTCTGAGATGCCGGCCCGAGCGTCCATCTCGAAATCCGAAGAGAGTTGTCCGCGAAGTCCTGCGGTCGGCAACAAGACGGATACGCAACCCAATTCAGGGATTTCTTGGAGCGCTCCGTGGCGGAGCGAAGGCGGACTGAAGTTTGTGAGCATGTCGGTGCAACAGCCCATCGTGGCGATCGCGGGTCGCGTCGCATCGGACTCCGCTGCGGGTGGGCCGATTCAGGCGTCACTGGGGCGACCAGCCGCCCGCCTCCGGGTGCTCCAGCACGAACTCGCGGCGGTGTGTGAGAGCGACGCGGAGAGGCGAACGATTCCCCTGGCCACGTTCTTTCAGGACATCTCCTACGTCACCCTGAAGGTCACCAACGGCTGCAATCTACAATGCACTTATTGCAACGTCGAAGCGGACAGCCCGGCGACGCCCCGCATGTCGCTCGAGGTGTTCCGCAAGATTGCGCGCGCCTTGATCGAGAACAGCCGCGCCTCACGGGTGGGCCTCGAGTTTCATGGCGGCGAGCCCTTGTTGCTCTCGGACGACTGGTATCGAGAAGCCGTGAGTTTCGCTGGAAGGCTGGCCCGGCGTCATGGCAAGCGGGTCGATCATCCGCTGCAAACCAACGCCACCATGCTGAGCGAGAAGCGACTCGACACCATGCTCGGCCTGGGGATTCAGATCGGCTTCAGCATCGACGGTCCACCTGAGATCAACGACCAGTTTCGCCAGGGAGGGCGCGCCGTCGAACGTGCCATCGCGCGTCTGCATGCGCGCGACAAGGGCTTCGGCGTGATTCTCGTCCTCTCGCACGCGAACTACGCCCGGATGGGCGAGGTCATGGACTACTTCCAGTCGGTCGGCATCAGAGACTTCCGGGTCAACTTCCTCCAGCCCCAAGGGCGCGGAATGGAGCATCAGCTCCTGACCGGGGAACAGATGTTCGAAGGCATGCTCAGTGTGCTGGATCACATGATCGAAAACGACGGCGCGGTGGTGGAAGCCGACATGGAACTGGCCATCCAGCGCTTCCTAAAGCGTCGATCGTCGAAGCCGCGTTTGTCGTGTTGGGAGCACGAGTGCCAAGCCGGCCGGACCTACGTTGCCGTGGATTGGCAAGGTGGCGTCTACGCCTGCGGCACCGATATGTCCCAACATCGGTTGGGCCAGATCGCCCGCGATCTCGACGCCGTGCACGTCGAGAAGGCGTTGCGCACGTTACACGAGAAGGGAAGTTGGTTCGATCGGTGTGTTGGTTGTGAGGCCAAGCCGGTCTGCAACCAGAGTTGTCCAACCAGCGACCACAACGACCTTGCCTACCGCGAGGCCGAGTGTCGCTATACCAAGTTGATGTTCCGGCATCTTGTCGAGAACGATGAGGCAGTTCGTCGTGTCCACCGGACGCAGCACAGAGGGTGTGGTTGCATCAAGACGAACTCTTGAATTAGAGATGGCCTGCCATGCGGGTGGGTTGATACGAAACAGAAAGGAGATGGTATGGCGGGTTCAGACAATGTGCGCAAAGCGGCAGCGAAAGGTGGCCGTAACCCCGCGGAGGATGTGGCTGACTCTAGATCTGAAATGGACGATATCCGAGCTCAATTGGCTGAGCTGAGAGAGGTTGTTGGCAAGATCGAGAGAGCTTTCGAAGCTGAGGCCGAGGACGGTCCCAGAGAAGATGCGGTTGCGAAGGCTGAAGCAGCCGAAGTCGAGGAAGGCGATGAGACCCAAATTCCTGCAGGTGTGAGGCCGTTGGTCTCGAACCTGACCGCGATCGCTGAGACGATTCAGAAACATCTCGTCAAGAGCGAGAAGAGAAAGAAGAAGCGTAAGTGTAAAGGAGGCAGTCAGCGATGCACGACGCACACGTGTGATCACTGCCATTGTTGTCACAAGCACTGCCGTTGCCACCACTGGCACAACTGGCGCAACTGCTGGTATCGCTGCGACTGATCCGATCACGTACGATTTCGAGGGGCGATGATGGATCAGGTATCGACACCCGAGCGGCTGAACGAAGGGCTTTGTCCCGAGCAGTTCAAAATCTGTGTACCCAAGGCAAGCACCTTGTTGCGCAAGCCGTGGGGCGACGAGAAGCGGTGGAAACATCACGTCCGACATCTCAAACACGCCTATGATCTCACTGGTGATGTCGAGATCGAAGATTGCTGGACGTGTGATGGCAAGCCAGGCTGGCGACTGCGTGGTGAATACGCGGTCGCCCATGCTCGGGAAGTTCACGAGCAGATTCACCGGCAGGTGTTGGGTCTGGAGCAAGTCAGCGCCATCGATGTCGGTTTCGCCATCTGGGAGCGTCGGAATCGCTTTGGTGATTTCTTGGCGATCCGGGTCCACGTCAATCGAAAGCAGCCCCCTGAGCAACTTGCCAAGCAGGGTCTTGCAAGCTTCACCCAGCCGTCCTTTCTAGTCAATCATCAACGTGGATTGGGTGCGGATGGGGGGGCGGTTGCTTCCGGTGGTCCCGTTTCTCCAATCGATGGAAGTTCAACGATCCGAGGCGGTGGCGTAGGGGAGTTCGGAGCTAGGGCGGCTCGTGGAGGTAAATTTCGGACGGCCAATCCACTCGCCAACCGGTTGGGAATCAAACGGCGGGTCACAGGGGACTCTGCCTTGCGCATCAGCGAGTCAGAGGAGGATGCGCCTAGTGAATCCTCTCCACAGAACGACGAGTCGAAGCACTGTGGGTCGACCGTCGGCAATCCGGCACCGGGCACTGAGGGTCGCTGCGAGAGTGAAGAAGGAGAGGTCGTCGATTGTTGTCTTCCCTGTCCCGATCCCCAACGAGGCCTTGATTCCGTGGCGGATCGGAAGGCCCACATCGGGCGTCTCTTCGCGGACGACTTCCGACAGAATCCAAGACTCTGGCAAACCCTGAGTCGATACCCCATTGGGGGTGTGCGCATCGAGGACTTCAGTGCCTTTTGCCCCCTACCCATCGAAGAAACCGAACGGATCGAGCAAGTACGCGTCTGTATAGGTGGCGTGCCGATCGACATCATCAATGCTCAGTACCGACCCGCTGTTGCCCACCCTGGTGGCGACGCACAGCGTGGGGTCTTTGTAGACAAAGCCAAGCGCAACGAAGAACTCACGCCGGAAGAGAGCCTCTTCGTTGGGCGTGGCCGCGTCTCCCCATTGGTTGGTGGCGTGAGCATCGGGAGCGTCACGGACCAAGCGGGTACCCTCGGTACGATTGTCTGGGACCAGACCGACGGCACCCCATGTATTCTCGGCAACTGGCACGTTCTCGCCGGCTCTCCAAGCGCGAGGGTCGGGCAGCCGATCTACCAGCCGGCGATCTTCGACGGGGGCTCCGAGGATGATGTCGTGGCCCAACTCAAGCGTTGGCATCTCGGAAGCCGTGGCGATGCCGCCTTGGCTGAGTTGAATCACAACCGAGCCTATGCGGCGGGTCAAATTCTCGGGTTGTGGGCGCCCGTCTCTGGCTACCTCGCCCCGAAGCTCAACATGGAGGTCCGGAAGTCGGGCCGCACCACAGGCTTTACCGAGGGCTTCGTCGACGGGATTGCGTTGGCTACCAATATTGACTACGGCAACGGAGCGATTCGCTTTTTTCGTGACCAGTTCCACATCGCACCGTTAGAGCCGGGCCTCGATGTGAGCCAGACGGGTGACTCGGGCTCCATCGTCGTCACGAGTTTTGAGCCAGAACAACAGGGCTCTTCAGGAACTTGTGTGGGCGAATGATTCCGGATAGAGATCCAAACCACCGAGATGGAAGTAGATGGCGTTGCGAAACCGCTCTCGGTTGCGAAAGCCCCTTGCTGCTCTCTTCAGACCTTGGATGACGGTGTTGATCCCTTCGAGGCGGGCATTGGTGATGCCGAGCTCGATCGCGTTGAGAATTCCAGTGAGGTGATTCTTGATCGTCTTCGCCGCGCGTTTGATGGGCTCGAGCCGAGAGCGAATCGCCCACGAGTAGAAGGCGTCGAAGATCTTCTCGGCCTCGTGGCGATCCCCGGCTTCCCACATCTCCATGGCGAGTTCTTTGAGCATCCACGCGCGACCCGTTCTGTGTGCCTTCTTGATCAGCTGGTCGAGCTGTACGACGCGTTCCTCCCCGAGACGATCTGGGTGGAAGAGCCATAGATAGCGTGTGTTCTTCAAGCTGTTGTCGCCGACGGCGAAGAGTGCGCGACTCTCTTCTCGGCGCACCTTATCTACGGCCTTACCGAGGTGCATGGCGACGTGGAACTTATCGAAGGCGATCTTCTCGTTGGCGTTGGGAAGAGCGGCTAAAGTGTCCGATATGTACGGTCCCCACATGTCCATGGCGACGCTCTCGATCTGTACCAAGTCGCCTTCGCTGAAGCTGGCGTAGTAGGCGCCGAGGGCTCCTTTCTTGTGGCCGTCGGTGACGTATTGCACGCATCCGGTCTCCAAATCCGCGACCACCGTTACGTACTCGTGGCGCTTCTGGAACGACGTCTCGTCGACGCCGATCCGGCGAGGTACTTTCAAATCGCGTCGGGCCAGCCCACGTCGGACCGAGCGCTCCATCACACCACTCACCTGGTCCCAAGTAACGTCGAGTTGCCGAGCAACGGCCGAGATGGTCGCTTCCTGGAGCCAGTCGATGATCAGCGCTTCAAAGAGCGCAGTGAAACCCGAACCACGATCCGACCACGGAACGCTCATCGTCTTGACCCCGTGCTCCGGGCAATGAACCCGCGGAACATCGGCGACCAGAATCGTCTTGTACTGGCAAGTCGGAAGGTGCCGCCACCGGCGCCGACGGCTGTCGTACCGACTGCTCGCCGCTCCACATTCCGGGCACGACAATTCTTGCCCGCGTCCGTGCTCGACTAGAACCTCCACCTCGCCATCAGCAAGCCGAAGGGATACGTCCGTCACCTTCCAAGGCGCCGAAACACCCAGGATCTTCCCGTACAGGTCGATATCTCGCATGCGTGGAGCTTACACCGACCCACCATCTCTCCTGAAGAGCCAACAACAGAAAGACGACCTGGAAATCATGCAAGGTTGGCTGAAGGCGTGCTGCGACAGCCACGCGGCCTTCACGCTGCTTAAAGAGATTCCTTGCACGCTCGACGAGCATTTGGAACATTGTCGGACCGTCGGTCGTGGTTGCGAGCCGCTTTGCGATCTGCTCGGCGGCCTCCAAGAGAACCTCTGCGACCTGGCGACCTGCGTCAACACCAATGGCGAGATCGGTGGAGGCCGCCCCGATGCGTGTCCGCGATGCGGTGGCTCGGGGATCTGTACCGTACTCGGCGATTTGGGAGCGAAGGATCCCTTCGTTCCCGATCACAAGCGGCTGCTGTGCTTTCTGGAATTCGCACGCGAGGCCCATCGCGTGACTTCCGGGCTGATTCGCGACGAACTGACGTCCGTGGCGTTTTTCGAAGCGCGATTAAACCGCATGTATGAGCGCAATTGCCTGGACCATGACATCGAGGTTGATGCTGTCAAGCTCTTTGTGGGGCTCCACCGTGAGATCACACAAGACGGTGCTTTGCCTGTGAACTGTGAGGAGATGACTGAGCTCCGATGCCTCAAACCGAAGTGCGAAGCTGGGTCGCTGGATCTTTGTTTCTGGATCGAGACCACGTTGCAGGTCGTGAGTGCCGTGCGCATGCGGCTCGAAGGGTGCGTCAAGCTTTCTGCTGGAATTCGAAAAGACATCAAGCGATGGCATGCTCGCTGCGAGCGAGTACCCGAAGCGGAAGAGGTTTTCAAACGCCTGTGCTTAGCGCTCCATTTCTGTTGTGAAGAGAAGAACCCATGCGCGAATCCAAGGAACTTCGTTTCGTGCCTTCGGGAAGCTATTCAGCATCCCGAGGCTGAGTTTGGTGGAGGGCCGGAGCCAGTTGGGCGTCGGGCCCGTGATCGCTATACTCGCGACAAACCCAAACGTGAATTTCGCCGTTGGCTGACTCGAAAGGTTCGTGAGTTCGGGGTGGAGCCCCGTGGCGGGGAGCTCAGGCTCCTTAAGCTACTCGATAGCGGTCTTCCAGACAACGAAGCCTCCATCCGGGTCTTAGTCGATCAGGCAGAGGAGATGATCGAACAAGAGAAGGCACGGCGATCGCAGGACAAGACGCGCGCCTACTACGCGGTCGGCATGATCTTCGCCGGTGACACGCCCGGCTCGCCGTTCGGCGAATTCGCGGTGGCGTCCGACATCTCGAATCTCGAGAGGGAGCTTCGGTTTTCACTGTTTCCGGTCTTCGAACCACGAAGCTCGTTCCGCGAGTTGCGCGAGCGTCCCGGTCAGAAACAGGTGGGACAGAACCAAAAGCGTGCCCTCGACCAGGCCATACGGACTTTGGTGGGCTTGCAGCCGGGCGAGCCGGGTGGTGATTCCCTGGGAGGGGGCCCGCAGCCAGACCCCTTGGTTCGGCAGGGCGGCACGGGGAGTGGTACCGGCGGAGGCCCAGGCGGCTAGCACGCAATGGTTATTGCTGGGTGTCGCTCTTTTTGGCCGAGAAGATGGCAGCCAACTCGGTGTCGTCCCGGTAGGCTTTCATTGAGGGGTCGTCAATGAATCGTGCCAAATTGCCGGTTTCTGCGTATCGCCTGGCGAGGGAAAGTACCTGATCACGATCGCCGCGGAACGCATAAATGCGCGCGGCTTGCACAAGGACTTCGGGCTCGGTCTTGTGGATTGCAAGCAGTCCATCGATCATTTCCTTTGCGTCGTCGAGATCGCCGACTCGGGCGAGAAGAACAGCGTGCATGATCTGTTCATTGAGCTCCAAGGCGCGGTGTTTCATCTTTTCGATGATGATAAGAGCTTGCCGGTAGTGAACCTTGGCTATTTCGACGTGACCTCGCTCCATGTTGACATCGCCGATGGCCGACCGTGACCACGGATTGAGGAGTCCTGCCAGATCAAATCCTAGGTCTGCCTCGGCAAATGCCCTAACGGCTTCATCCCACATCTCCTTGACATAGTATGCACACCCGAGATTGTGGGCGGCGAAGGGGTCTTGCGTGCGCTCGGTGAGCGCCTCGAGAATCACGATTGAGCGGTCAGGATCATCGAATGAGTAAAGGTAAAGAACACCGAGTTCGATGAGCGCTGTGAATTGATTGGGATCGATTTCGAGAACCCGCAGGTAGGCAATCTGAGCAGCGTTGTGGTCTCCTTCCCGGCTGAAGAGCTGGGCGCGTTTCAGGTGACAGCGAACGAGTTTGCCATCATGTTCCAAGCAGCGCTGTAGCGCGGCTTCGGCGGCTGTCGGCCCGGAAATCTGGTAAAGTGCTTGCGCAAGAATGACGTAGGCAATGTCGCAAAGCCGACTCTCCTTGCAACGCATTGACTCCCCTAGAACTTGCTGGATCAATGTTCTTGCAGCTTCTGGATCGCTCTGGATGAGCTTCCAACGTGCATCAGCGATCGTGGCCAGGGTTGAATTCGGGTCAAGAAATCGTGCTTGTTGAATCAGTAGGGGGATCGTCTCGGGCATGCCGCGATCCTTGTCAAGCCAGTGGCGTTCGGCGCGAAAGACCGCGAGGTTACCCACGGCAAGTGCCGATTGCGGCGCCATGGTGTGTGCCGCGCCAAAGAGATCCTGGACTGAGTCCAGAGTTGCTTCGTCATTGCCGCGCAACCAAAGCTCTCGACCCTTGATGATCTGCTCAGAGACGGCCACCTCGGAGTCGGTGCTTTGTTCTTCGTGGACCTGCTTAGAGCCGGCCGAATCGGATTCGTTGCCTCGTCCACGCCGAGTGGCCACCCAGCTCAGCGCCAGCGCCAGCAATGTAGCGGCGGCGAGAAACCAACGCCGATGCGAACCAACTCGCGGGAGATGAAGTCGACGCACGCTGGTTCCGTTCGATTGATCGAGCGCGGCCAGCATCTCCTCAGCCGACTGAAACCGCTCGCTCGAATCAGCGTGGAGCGCCCGGGTGAGAAAGGGCCGCAGTCGATGGGGGATCGATTCCTCGATGGCCTTTCGCAAACGATTCGGCGCACTCGTGAGAGGCCGACGGCCGGTGAGTAACTCGAACAGCACGACGCCTGCCGACCACAAGTCGGTGCGATGGTCGACGGGGTGCCCCAGCGTTTGTTCCGGCGACTGGTAGGCCGGGGTGCCGAGGGGTGTGCCGGTACGGGTGAGGTCGGTGGCGCCGAGGAGCTTGGCGATGCCGAAGTCCGCGATCTTGAGGGTGCCGTGCTCGTCGAGCAGGAGATTGGCCGGCTTGATGTCGCGGTGCACGATGCCGCGTTCGTGCGCGGCGCGCATTCCCGAGATGAGGTCACGGATCAAGGCGATGGCGTCATCGGCCTCGATTCCGCCGGCCCGAACCCGTTCCTTGAGGCTGCCGCCGTGATAGAACGCCTGGACCAAATAGCGATGGCCTTGCGACGTTTCACCAACCTCGTGCACCGTGGCGAGGTTGGGATGTTCGAGCGACGCGGCCAAGCGCGCCTCGCGTTCGAAGCGCTGACAGGCCTTGGGGTCGCGAGTCAGATCAGGTGCCAGGAACTTGATAGCGACGATGCGTTCTAAACGACGATCTGTCGCGCGGAAGACCACGCCCATGGACCCGCGTCCGACCTCCTCTTCGAGGTCGTAGTGATCGATGCGCACACCCTCCAGGGGCAACGCGGCACCTTGCGGGCGCAGGACCTCGGCCACCAGGCGATAGCCCTTGCGCGCGACGGTTTGGATGTACTCCGGATCGCGCGCGGCGTCGCCCAGTGCCTTGCGCAACTCCCAGATCGCGTGACTCACCACCTCGTCGGCGGAGAAGGGAGCATCGCGCCAGACCTCGTCGAGGATCTGCTCTCGTGTGACGAGACCGGGAGCGTGCCGTGCCAGGCAGACGAGAACGGCCATGGACCGTGCCTCAATGCGTACAGTCTTGCCGGGATACTCGAGGTCGTTACGGAGGGGACGTGCCCACCACGCGCCGACCTTGAAGTCCGATGTACTGGCGCTGCTGGCCGATTCGCGGCTCATCCGATAAGTCCATTCTCGTGGGATCGATTAGCTCGAGCCGGATCGGACATCTTGGACCCGCCGGCTGGCTTGCTAAGTTCTGAATCCAAATAAGTAAGCCTAGGATACCAGTTGAGGGCGTTCGTCGCATCACGACACATGCTGTTGAAGAGCCCTTCGTCGAGCGTCGGCGGATCGGGTTCTGATCAGTAGCCGCTGAGGATAGGGACAAGGCTAAAGAGTCCAATTTGACTCTTGCTTCACGTCGATTGGATCTTGAAGATGGTCCAATCGGTCTTATAATGGGTCCAGAGGCACCCATTGGACGCACTGCACCTACAGCTCGACCGGACCAGCTCGATACCACTTGGTGAGCAGGTTTGTGCCCAGGTCCGGGCCCTGGTCGCCGGAGGCTCGCTACCAGCAGGTGCGCGGTTGCCGTCGAGTCGCTGGTTGGCGGACGACTTGGGGGTCAGCCGGAACACCGTCGTTGGCGCCTATGAACGACTCATGGCGGAAGGCTGGGTGGCCTCGGGGGTCGGGCGCGGGACCTTTGTCGCGGAGACACAGTCACCAGCCGCAGAGGCGACGAACGACGCGTTTCCTTGGCTGGGCGCCGTGGTGCGCGACGCACCGCCGCCGGTTCAGCGACCTGGGGTTCTCGGGCTGATCGATCGCACGGACGGCGACGGACCGATCGACCTCGCTGGCGCCGTTCCGGGACCGGCCAGCTATCCACTTGCCGCCCTGCGCCGGGCATTTGACCGTACCCTCACGCGCCACGGCTCAGCGGCACTTGGCTACGGACCACCTGCGGGCTACCGCCCGTTGCGCGCCTTCATTGCCGAACGGGCGACGCGACGTGGGGTGCCGACCTGTCCGCGTGATGTGCTGATTGTTGGCGGGTCGCAGCAAGGCCTGGACTTGGTGGGGCGCTTGCTCCTTCGTCCCGGCGACGGCGTGGCAGTGGAGTCGCCCACCTACGCCAATGCATCCCAGCTGTGGCGGTTGCACGGCGCTCGGCTTTGGGGCGTGCCGATGGACACCATGGGGATTCGCCCCGATGCGCTCGAGACGTTGATCCAGCGCGAACGGCCCAAGCTGGTCTACCTCATGCCGACGTTTCAAAATCCGACCGGCCTGACCATGGACGCGGCACGGCGTGAAGCGGTGATGGCGGTGGTGCGCGCGGCACAGGTACCGGTGGTGGAAGATCAATTCGATGCCGAGTTGCGCTTTGAGGGCAAGGCCGAGCTGCCGCTCAAGGGCTTGGATACCGATGGCCAAGTCATCCTGCTTGGCACGTTCTCGAAGATCCTGTGCCCAGGCTTGCGCTTGGGCTGGATCATCGCGCCACCCGCGATCCGTCGACGATTGCTCGACGTCAAACAGATCGCCGACCTCACGACCAGCTTGCCGCTCCAGATGGCGGTGGCGACGTTGGCTGAAGCGGGTGACTACGATCGCCACTTGGCCGAAGTTCGCTCGGCCCACGCGCATCGGTTGTGCGTCTTGCTCGAGGCGTTGGCTGATCACCTACCCCTGGCCGCGGTCACGCGTCCCGCGGGTGGCATGACCGTTTGGCTCACCCTACCTACGGGCGTTTCCGCGACCGATGTCCATCAGCGCGCGCTCGGACATGGGGTTGCCGTGGCGCCGGGACTTTGGTTCGAGCCCGATGGGGCCCCAGCATCCGACGCCGAGCATCTGCGTTTGTCTTTCGTTTGTGCGGAGGCACCTGAGATCGAAGTAGGGGTACGCCGTCTCGCCGCCGCGATCAAGGACGCGCTCGCCGTCCGTGGCGAGCAGCGCAACGCCCAAGAAACTACGTTGTTCGTCTAACGCAACTGACTCAATCTGTTACCACCGGAGACTCATCATGGAAGCAATGAAGACTGGAACCCCGCGACTGAAGACCGGCCTCGCCGAGATGCTCAAGGGCGGCGTGATCATGGATGTGACCGACGCAGCGCAGGCAAAAATCGCCGAGGACGCGGGTGCCGTTGCCGTGATGGCACTCGAGCGCGTGCCATCCGACATCCGTCGTGATGGCGGTGTCGCGCGCATGTCGCATCCCCACATGATTCGCGAAATCATGGATACGGTGTCGATTCCGGTCATGGCCAAGTGCCGGATCGGGCATTTCGTGGAAGCGCAGATCCTGGAATCGATGGGCGTCGACTACATCGACGAGAGTGAAGTGTTGACTCCGGCGGATGAAGCGCACCACATCGACAAGTTTTCGTTTGGTGTTCCCGTCGTCTGCGGCGCGCGCAACCTGGGTGAGGCGTTGCGTCGGGTCGGCGAAGGTGCGGCGTTGATCCGCAGCAAGGGCGAGGCCGGTACCGGCAACATCGTCGAGGCGGTGCGCCATATGCGGGCCATCACCAGCGGTATCAAGCGGTTGGGTCACCTTCGTTCCGAGGAGATGATGGCGGAAGCCAAGGACCTTGGCGCGCCCTACGATGTGGTGCGTTGGGTGGCTGAGCATGGCGCGTTGCCAGTGCCGCTGTTTTCCGCCGGAGGCATTGCGACCCCGGCCGACGCGTCGCTGGTGATGCAACTCGGTGCCCAGGCCGTCTTCGTCGGCAGCGGCATCTTCAAGAGCGAAGATCCCGCCCGTCATGCGAAGGCCGTCGTCGAAGCCACGACCCATTACCAGGATCCGGCGAAGCTGGCTGAGATCTCCGCGTCCATTGGCAAAGCCATGCCGGGTATCGAGATCGACAAGTTGGCGCCGGAAGAGCTGCTGGCGTCGCGGGGTTGGTAGAGGTGGTCCTCCGGACCGCACATCGTGGCGCAGAATCGGTGACTGAAGTCACGGCCTATTATGAGGTGGTCCTCCGGACCGCCTGTCACCTGGGTGACCGGATTGATGTCGCGGGGAATTGAGGCAAGGCAATGAACGACGGAATGGCGATCGGGGTTCTGGCGCTGCAAGGCGGATTTGACGCCCATCGGCGGATGCTGGCCCGAATTGGCGTCGAGGCGGCTGAGATTCGGACATCCGAGGCGGTGGCGCCGCTCGATGGCCTGGTCATTCCAGGCGGCGAGAGCACGACGTTGATCAACCTTATGGATCGAGATCCCCGGTGGTGGGATGTCTTTCCCGATTTGCTTGCTCGCGGTGGCGCTGTTTTCGGTACCTGTGCCGGGATGATCATGCTGGCCGAGCGGGTCCACAATCCTGACCAGCGCTCACTGGGCCTATTGGACATCGACGCCGACCGCAATGCCTACGGTCGGCAAGTCGATTCCAGCGAGGGCGTCGAGGCTTGGGAGAATGGCGAGCCGCTCGAGATGGTGTTCATCCGAGCGCCTCGGATCTCACGTCTGGGCGATGGCGTCGAGGTGTTGGCGCGGCATCAGGGTGATCCCGTGCTGGTGGAGAAGGACGGGGTCTTGGCCGCCAGCTTTCATCCAGAGTTGACCAACGACACTTCGGTTCATGAGCACTTCGTCCGGCTCGTGACTGCACGCCGGTCCGTCGCCGTTTGAGGGATGCCGACGCCGTCGTTGCCGATCGGTCGGTCGGCTACTGAGATGCGGGCTCGGTTGTGATCGGGTGGTAGGAGCTGCTGAGCCGGCGATAGTCCGGGAAGAGTTCAGTGGCCGCAGATTCTTGTCCGATGCACAACCATAGCGGCAGCATCAAACAAGTAACGACTTGTACGTTCTCCCGGTCTTGAACAAATGTTCTCAAGGAACACCTCGATGAAATCGCCAATCGAATTGGTTGTAACACTGCTACTTGGAGGACTCCTGCTTATGTCCGAAGCCACCAGCGCCCAAGATGATCCTGTGGTTGATGACACCGCCGCGAAGGATCCGGTGCTCGAAGCACTCGAGCGCGAGAAAGAAATCTCGACGTTGAAGAAAGAGATCGCCGAGAACCAGCAAAAGACGCTGGCAGCAACGTTGCCGTCGAGCACGACGACCGGCAAGACTGGCAAGGCTGACTTTAAGGTCAAATCGGGTTACTACGCCGAGATTTTAGCCTACGAGGCGCTGGCCGATGCGGCCGGCGAGATCGCACAACGGACCCAGAAGCCAGCTGGTGGGACGCCCCGGCTGATCGTCACGACCAAGATAGACGTAGCCAAAGAAGGGCAGCGCTGGCACCTGATCAAGACCCGGTTGGATGATTTTGCATCGCGATTTGACAAGCTCCTGCACGACTATCCGGAAGATTTCGACGTGCGTTCCAGCGTGAAGCCGGAGGCGGTGGCCACGGCCTTGGCAGCGCTGCCCGCCGTGCTCGGTGCCGCAGCCGATGTGGCAGCGTTCTTTCGCACGGATCTCACGGTGACCGCCGTCGAGGTGACGTTGGCGGAAAGCGCGCTGCTCGCGGAGGTCGCGCAGCAGGTCCAAGCCCAAGGCTGGGCGGTCTTTTTGCCGTCGCTGAGCTTCGATCGCGGCGTGTTGGTAACCCAGCTCGATGGCTTGCTCACTCGCCGCGGCGAAGTCGCTGGCCGCAAGGATGCGCTGGGGGCGCAGATCAAGACCGATCTCGTGAAGCTCGCTGGGTTGCGCACCCAGGTCGTCGAGGCAAAGGCTGCACTGCAGGCCGCAAAGAAAAAGAAGCCAGCCGATGCGGCGGCGGTGGCGGCGGCCGAACAACGGGTTCAAGAGTTGGGCGGCCGGGTCTTTCCGCTGGCCCGGATCGAATCTGAGTGGAACAACATCGCCGGGCGATTCGACGCCCACCTGACCGGCTTCGACGCCTTGGTCAGCGCGCTCACCGTGGGTGCGGCCGGCAAGCCAGCACCGATCGAGGCGGTACAGACGTTCGACCTCATCAAGAGCCAGTCCGGTGCTGACCTGCTCTACGTCGAAGTTTCGAGCCAGGGTGGTGAGATTCACGTCGTCGAAAAGTCGTTCGCCGCTGCCAGGATCAGCTACCTTGCGGGAGCGGTGTGTAGCTTCTTCCAGACCGGACCAGCCGGGGAGCTGCGGGTCTCGGGGACCATTGCCGTACCCAAGGCCCGTGCCTTCAAAGTGAAGAACCTGGTCGAAGGTACGGGGGCTGGCGGGCGGTGAAGTCACCGGTCGACTTCGACGGGGGCCTTGATCGAGAGCTGGTGGCGCGCTTGGCAACGGGCGACCTACCGCGCGGCTATCGTGCAGCACTTGGACCGGCGTTAGCCGGTCAGGCAGCATCCTGGGGGGCCATGGGGGCCTTTAGTGCTCGCGCACTGAGCGTGGTGGATGGATTCAAACGGCCTTCGCTGTTGATCCAACAAGGCGCTTTCGAACCACCCGATTCACAGGCTTGGATTGACCTCTTGAACCCCCACGCAGCGGACTTGGCGCGGGCGATCCAGGCGGTTGGTCGGATCGAGGTGACCAACCACGCACGACTGTCCTGGGTCGGCACTGGTGTCTTGGTGGACGACAACGTGGTGGCAACCAACCGCCATGTGGCGGAAGAGTTCGTGGCACGCGACGGTCAGGGTTTTCGGTGGCGCACCGCGGCGCCGGGCGTCGAGGTGGAGCCCACGATCGATTTTCTCGAGGAATACCAAGGCGACTCTGCCGATCAAACTCGATTGTCCGATGTTCGCTACTTGGCGAACACGGATGGCCCGGATTTGGCGTTGCTTACCATCGATGGCGGGGCGGTACAGGCATCACCGCTCGAGCTTGGTGGAGAGACAGCCGCACAAGAAGTAGTTGCGGTGATCGGCTATTCATGGCGTGAATCGCGCGTCGCACCTGAGGTCGAAGAAGTTTACACACGCATCTTCGGCGACATCTACAACGTCAAACGGCTGGCACCCGGTATGGTAACGGTCGCCGCTGGTGACGAGGTTAGCCACGATTGCTCGACCTTGGGCGGTAGCTCTGGCTCGGCAGTGGTTGACCTCGAGACCGGACAATTGGTGGCGCTGCACAAGGAAGGTGGCATCTCGAGCAACCGAGCCGTGCCGGCGTCCGTCATCTCGGAGTTGTTGTAATTCATGGCGAGGCTCGGTAGCAGCCTACGTTCCTATCTCGATGATGGACCTCTGCGGGCTTCGCTCGGTGAGGGGGCGGCGATCCGGGTGGTGGCCAAGCTGACTGCGGCGCCGGCGATTTCGATGAGCCGCGTACCGCGGTCGCCTCGGGCACGTGGCATTCGAGTCGCCATGTCGGCCCTGCATCGAGCGGGTATGGGTGCCGACGTTTCGGTACTCCCCGATCTGCGTCCAAAGCAGTTGATCGCCGGCCTGCCATCGGTGTCGATGGAAGTTCGAGGCCGAGATCTCGAGGCGCTGGCCGCCACGCCGGGCGTCGAGTACGTGCGGGCATTGCGCATGCACCGTCAGCATCTCGACGTCAGTGTGCCATTGGTTGGTGTCGATGCGCGGGTGCGTAGTCAGTACACCGGTCGTGGCGTGACGGTGGCGGTGATCGACAGCGGCATCGATGCCGATCATCCCGACCTGACCGGCCGTGTTTTGGTCAGCAAGTCGCGTAATTTCACCTCAGACGGGCGGGTCAACGACGTATCGGACACAAGTGGTCACGGCACGCATGTCGCGGGAATTATCGGCGGAGCAGGCCGCAGGTATCGTGGTGTGGCGCCCGGGGTGCGATTGATCGCCTGCAAGGTTTTCGGCGCAGATGGACAGGCCGAAGAGGGCGCTGTCATCGGTGCCGTCCGGTGGGCCGTGGAACAAGGCGCGGACATCATCAACTACTCAGGCGGATTCGTACCGATCCTCCACCACCCGGCGCTCGGTCCACTAACCATGGTTGCGCCACCCTGGGTTTGGCCGGCTGAGCCGATCGAGGAGGAGGGGGAGTTTCTCCGGGCGATCGCGAGGGGCGTCGTCTGTGTGGTCAGTGCGGGGAACGAGGGCGCCAACGGTGCACGAGGCACGTTGTCAATGCCGGCCACAGCACACGATTTGATCTCGGTCGGGGCCATTGGCCGGGGATTGACACGATCGAGTTTCTCCAGCCGAGGACCGTCCTTTCGTAGTTCACTGGTCCATCCCGCGGACGCACCGCAGACCCTTACCCCCGCGCTCGCAGCCAAGGCGTTCCCCGAGGTCGATCTTCTTGCACCTGGGGGCGAAATCGATCCGATGGGTGCGTTTGCGGGTGGCTGCTACGCCCAGCCGGGCATCGTTAGCGCCCGATCCGCTGAGGCAACCGCAGACGACCCGTGTCGTGTCAATAGCGTGTACGCGAGCGCGAGCGGAACCAGTCAGTCTGCGCCTCACATTGCGGGCCTCGCTGCCCTTGTTCTCGAGGCGGTCCATACGCGCGCCATCACGCTCGGTGTGCGCCGAGCCTACGCAGTCAAGGCCCTTCTTTGTCGCGCGGCCGAGCCATTGGACGGCTATACTGAGGATGAACAGGGTCGCGGCATGCCGAGTTGGCCAAGGGTCGAAGAGCAAATCGCGCGCCTAGCCGAAAGCCGTTTGGTACCAGGCTCTTTTGCCGAAGAGACCATCACCCATGAGTGAAGATCCCAAGCTCGATGGAATGCTCAACTCGCTGGTCGATCAAATCGGTGCCGCGGATCCTGACTTTGGTGTTGATGTCGAGATTACCCCACGTCATGGCGAGGTGGTGGCTGAAGTCGAGGATCAGGTTGCCCAGGCAGGCGGCACCGTGCGTCGGGCGGAAACCGATCGGCTGTCCGCCCACATTCCGGTTGGCAGGCTGATTGAGATCGCCGGCCAACCAGCGGTTCGGTTCATACGCCTATCGCGCCGATCTCGTCCCTTCTAGACCCACTAGACACGACACTCACCTTGACAAGTCGGTAAGCACATGGGGTTGCCCGCTGAGAATGCGAGCCTCGTGGAGGTACGGTTCTTTGCGCTAGACGACTCCAAGACCCGCGTCGAGCTGAAGCACAGCAACTGGGAAGCCTTTGGCGATATGGCGGAGATGATGCGCGGAGGTTACGGCTCGGGATGGGTCATCATTTTCGAAGAGGCGTACAAGTCGGCTTGTGGTGGTTGACCGGGCCGTGCGACTCAATGGCGTAGATCAGGGGCTGGCGCTCGGCATCGAGGGGCGTTGCGAAAACTACTCCGACCGCAACGCCGTGATGGGGTGAACCCGAGATGCCCTGCGTGCTGGCACGACACATGCGCCAAGGGCAACGAGCGCAAGAAGGCCAGCGACCACCGCGAGAATGCTGGGTTCCCGTGCGCTGACCCCGAAGAGTTGTGCTTGGAGCGCGGGGCTGAGAACGAAGACAGCCACCATACCGATCGCGAGACCGATGGCCGCGACACGCATGCCTTGGCGGACCAGGAGCTGGACGACCGAGCCGCGGTCGGCGCCGAGGGCCATGCGGATGCCGATTTCATGCCGCCGTTGCGAGGCGGTGTAGGCCATAACGCCGTAAATGCCGAGTGCTGCCAATAAAGTTGCAAGCACGGCGAACGCGGCAAGCAAGACGGCGGCAATTCGGGTGGCGGCATAGTTGTCGCCCACGAGGTCCGCCAAGCTCTCGGACGCCCCAACGGGTTGGTTCGGGTCAAGCGCAAGGATCTCGGCCTCTACCGCCGCGCGGAAAAGGTAGGGGTTTCCCTGGGTCCGAATCACGAGGTTGGTGGCCGCGATGGTGTCCTGTGAGGCTGGGATGTACGCCTGAATCATCGAGTCCGCGTCGACCCCGTAGCTCTTGACGTGGTTCACGACACCGACCACTTCGATCCACCGTTCAGCGAGCGGAATGATACGCTCGCCGCCCTTGCCATCGCGCTCGATTTCCTCTTCGTCGGGGCGACCAAATAAAAAGCGGCGACCAAGCGGGTCCTCGCCTGGCCAGATGGTGTCGGCGAAGCGCTGATCGACCACCGCGACTTTGGTGGCACCGCTGCGATCGGCTTCGGTGAACAACCGTCCGGAGTGCCGCTTGATACCGAGCACGGAAAAGAGGTCCGGGTCGACCCGGAAGATCTCGGTCGAGATGCCTTCGCCAGGCTTACGAATCGGTTGACCTTCCATGTTGATGCCCGACTGCCAACCACCGAGTAGCGGCAGCGTTTGGCTGGCTGCGACCACCCCAGGAAGGGCGCGGATCCGTTCGAGGGCTTGGGCAAAGAATGCGGTTTGCTCCTCAGAGGTCGTTCGTGCTTGCACGGAGAGACTGAGCTCAACATTCAGTACGTTTTGAACATCAAATCCAGCCTCGGCGTGAATCAGCTCTCCGAAGCTGCGAACGAAAAGGCTGGCACCGACCAGCAGCACCAAGGCCAGGGCGATCTCGGCGACGACGAGGCCGTTGCGGAGTCGACGACTCTTCGTACCGACGGTCGCACGACCGCCGTCGCGTAGTCGGCTCGCCAGCCCCATACCGACGGTGTGGAGTGCTGGTGCCAGGCCGAAGAGGAAGCCGGTTACCGAGGCGCAGCACAGGGCGAAGAGCAGAACCCGGCCATCGATGGTAACCCGACTGTACGCTGGCAAGTTGAGGTCGAGATGAGCGAGCATCAGCTCGAGGACGGCGTAGGCCAAGCCAACGCCAGCCAAGCCGCCGATGATTGCCAGCAGTACGCTCTCGGTGATGAGTTGGCGAACGAGCCGGAGCCGACCGGCGCCGATGGCGCTGCGGATCGCCATTTCCGGGCCTCGGCCCGCCGCCCGCACCAGAAGCAGGTTGGCCACGTTGACACAGGCGATCAACATGACGAAGAGCACAGCGCCCGAAAGCACCACCAACGCCGGCTTGATTCTTCTCGTCAATCGATCCTGCAGGGGCGCAACGGCGACGGAGTTGCCCGTATTGGTGTCTGGGTATTCTTTGGCCAGGGCAGCGGCAATCGACACCAGATTTTTTTGGGCTTGCTCGAAGGAGGCGCCATCGGCGCGACGGCCGGTCGCTTGAATGCCTGGGTGATCGCCCCGCTCTTCGAGCCATTCAGCGGAGAAATGACCGATCGGCAGCCACAGTCGGGGCGGTGCGCTCGATACGGGGTACGAGAATTCCGGCGGCATGACGCCGATCACTTCATACGGTTCACCGTCGAGCATGAGTGTCTTACCGATCGCCGAGGGCTCGCCAGCGAAACGGGCGTGCCAAAGCGCATCGGACAACACGGCGACCTTGGGCCCACCGGGCTCGTCTTCGGCTGCGGAAAAGGTTCTGCCGAATGCCGGCTCGGCACGCAACATACCGAATAGGTTGGCCGACACCTGGGCTGCCCGTAGAAGTTCTGGGGTGCCCATGTCGGTGAGGTTGAGATCAACGAACCGGTGCGCCGCAAGGTCGCTGAAGGTGTGGTTACGGTCACGCCAATCCAGGTAGTTGGGGTAGGCGACCGACATGGACGGGAACTCAGGCGGCGATGACTCGACGACGTGGATGAGCTGTTCCGATTGATCAAAGGGAACAGGACGCAGAAGAACCCCGTCCACCACACTGAAGATGGCGGTGTTGACACCGATCCCAAGGGCGAGGGTCGCGATGGCGACGACCGCGAAGCCAGGGCGTTTGACGAGGGAGCGGGCGCCGAAACGAAGATCGTCGAGCAGGGTGATCACAGCAGACTCCTGGACGTAGGGCTCGTGTCGATTCACAGGACCTACGTTTCAGACGCCCGTTCGTTACGTTTGGTTTGAAGTCGGGGGAGCGGATGGTTGTAGCCCGTTCAGTCCTTATGTCGATCGTTTGGGCCAAATCGGCATGCGCACCCGTGCGACCGTCCGGTACCCGAGGCCGTGCTTGGTCACGCGAATGAGCCCGAGATGGTCGCTACGGACCGCCGCGGGCGTGCGCGTGTCAGTGCTTGACGTTGTTGACCTTGTTGTCCTCGAGGGCCATGGCGTCCTTGACGGCATCGGGGTCCGTGGGATCGCCCGGTTTGTCGATGGGATCAGCCTGGTTGCATAGTTTCGTGTTCACACTGTCGATGTAATAGTGCGAGCGCTCGACGAACACCGTCTGGCCGGCGGCACCGGTCGCCAACCGGATTTCGGCTCGGTTGAAGCCACCCGGATCCAGGATGTCCTTCGGGCAGCACCAGGTGTAGTAAATCCCGTTGTCGTGCATGTCGCTGTTGCCGCCGCCGCCATCGCCGCCCGACATGCCGCCGTTGTAGGTGGAGTCGTAGTTGAAATGCTTCTGGAGG
This sequence comes from Candidatus Multivoradales bacterium, assembly GCA_965250305.1. Lineage (GTDB taxonomy): Bacteria > Acidobacteriota > Thermoanaerobaculia > Multivoradales > J023 > J023. Next base: position 265,320 of record CBDFNS010000024.1, read on the forward strand.
GGGACCCAGCCCGGAGGCGCGAAACCCGCGCCGTCGTTGCCGGGGTTGCAGAATCGGCCATTGACCCGGGCGCTGAACCACAACGCGGCGCCTTCGTGGGCATCGCCGGTGCTCGAAAGGGTAATGAACACGGTCGCTTGATCGGCGGGCAAGAAAAAGGACTTCTGGTAGATCGGGGCGCCATCAGGCCCGAGCGGAAGGGGAGCCGCCGTAATGCTCGTGGATTGCTCCGCGCCGAAGCGAAATTCCGCCACCAAGCGTTGGAGGTTTTGGGCCTGGACCGCGCTTGTGGCGAGCAGGAGAAGGGGGAACATCAGGGTGAACGAGAGGCGAGTGCTTCTGGACATGGCGTGTCTCCAAGTGTTTTGGTTCATTTTCGTGTTTGTGGGCTCCAACAAGCGGGAACCGAGTGGTGGCCCACGGGCGCGGACGCCGCCGATGGCTGATCGGGTATTTTCGTCGGTGATCGTCATGGGCCCTATTGAATAGAAAGAAATGCAAACATACAAAATCAAGTATTACTATACACTGAATTGATGAGCCATTGGGCACTTTGCGTGAGACTCTCGACATTTTTCGAGGTGACAGGGCCATGGAGTGACTCAGAGTACGATGGGGTCGTCTCTCGCTCAACGCGAAACGGGCCTTCGACTCATTCGAGTCGAAGGCCCGTGTGCGAGCGATGCGATCGGCGATCTGGGTGATCGCAACACACCCATGGACGTAGCGTTCGTGTCGATTCACAGGACCTGCGTTTCAGTCGCCCATTCGTTACGGTTGGTTTGAAGCGCGCCGAGCCAAAGTCCGAGATAGGTGGTCAGCAATTTGCTCGGCGCGCTGAATCATCACCTGGGCGCCGTAGGGCGGGCAGTTTTCCCGAGCGGCGTTGGTAAACAAGGCGATCCAGCGTTGCCACATCGCGGGCCCGATGTGCCCGAGCTGCCCGTGGACGGAAAGCGGCTGACCCTGGTATCGACCGCTGGTCAAGATGACCGACGACCAGAAGTCGACCATGGTGGTGAGATGGTCTTCCCAGTGACCGTCGATCCTTGGCCCGAAGACAGGACCCAAGAGGTCGTCTTGACGGATCGAGTCGTAGAAGCTCAGGACGACGTTGGTGATCATCTCTTCGCTCGGCAGTCGCTCCGTGGCTTGCCCGGCCTTCGTTGGGTTGACTTGGGTGCTCATGGTGTCGCTCATGGCTCGATCCGATGGGAGCACCGGCATGGGTTGTTGTCGCCACCCACGGCATCGAGCTGACACGCAGACTTCGGTTGCGGCGACGACGCACAGGAAACAGCGAGAGCGACCACGCCGACGGCCAAGACGACTTGCCGTGTGTATCTAGGAGCCCGTTGCGCATAGAGTCGCAAAGCGCCTGGCGGGCGGCGCGAGGTCCCAGCGGCGTTGCTTTTTGGACAAATAACACCCGTATTCATCTGCAAAAGCGCCTTGCTGGACCGCTCGCGGCGCTCCACCACTCGCCATCCCTCTATTTGCAACAGGCTTCTAGTCATTGTTTTCGTCCTGGGGTAACACGCGACCAAGGGCGCCAATCCGCGTTCGGCGTTCCTGAGCGAAGTTTTTCAACCGGAGCGCAGGCCGGTCCTGGGGTGACAAGGAGAGGATGTAGGCGACAAGCGCCCATCGGTCGGTCTCGTCGGGTAGCGCGCTGGCATAGGAAGGCATGGGGGTACCGTTGAGGCCGGTTACGAAAGTACGGTAGATGTCTTCCGCCTCGTGGCCATTGCGGAAAACCCACTTGTTGGTCAGGTCGGTCGCTGCGATCGGGTGGCCCCAGCTGTCTTCGAGCGTCGCGGCGGACGGGCCTCCGCCAGCGCCATCGTCGCCATGACAGAGTGCGCATTGGGCCTGCGCGTAGACGTCCCTGCCGCGCGTCGCCAGGCCCGGCAAGTCTCTCGGTGCCTTCGGGATGATGACGGGATGCGGCCGTCTGCCATGGGTTCTTTCGTCGACGAAGTCACTCGAGAAGGCGATGAGGTAGCGCGAGACGTCGGCGATTTGTTGTGAATCCAGAAACTGGCCCCAGGCCGGCATGGTTGTACCGGGGACACCTTCTCTTACCACGCGTTCGATGTCTTCGATGAGCGGAAAGTCGCCGTTCTCAGTGGTGCGGAATTTGTAGACGGCACCGGTGAAGTCCCGGGGCTTAACGTCGAACCCGGCGGCCAGGAAGCCCTGTCCATCGCCTCGGATACCGTGGCAGACGCCACACTGTGCCAGGTAGATCTCCTGGCCACGGTGCATGGCGTCGGCCTCGGGGACGTGGCTCGGAACGGGAACCGTTGGGGGATTCGGGTTGTAGCGGGCGCGTGGCTGCGTTGAGGAACCGGGTTCGAGGTAGCCGATCTCGGTAAGCGACTGGGCAGGGGGATCCTGGCGTGCCCAGTTTCCCTCAGCGGCAAAACCGTGGCCGAAGAGATCGTACATCTCGAAGAAGTCCACCGCGCGGCAGTCGGTGAGGACCTCTCTCAGCTCGTGGTAGTAGCGTTCGAACGAGTAGGTGAAGGCGACTCCTTGCCCACCGAGCAGGTGAATCGACTCGCTTGCCGCATCCACCACGGTTTCCTGGTGAAACAGGTATCGGTAGTAGGGACTCGACGCTCCGCCGATGTGCTCGAGGAATGCCACCCACGGAACGGGGGAACTCGGGTCGATTTCTACAAGCCGGTCTTTCACGTTGACGCCGAAAGTGCCGCCGTATTGCTCGAAGAATTTCGGAAACATGGTGTCCAACCACCGGTGCTCGCCGATCACGTGACCGATGGTGAAACCGAAGCTCGCAAGCGTGTTGCGCTCCCAATGTGAGCCGGGTGCCCAGTAGAAAATCACGCCACCCGTGGGGCCGTCCCAGCCGGTGCCGCCGTATTGTTCGACTTGGTGTTCCGCGATTTTGTTGTTGAGCCCCCAATAGACGAAATCCAGCCATCGCGGATCGCCAGGCACGAGGGTGAGATCGGCGTCAGTGAGCTCGGAGTCGGGGTTGTAGGACGTGCGAATCCCCCGGCAGGCCTCGCGCCACTCGTTCGAGGTCCAGGCCTGGGGGCTGAGGTGATCCTTGTTTGAGGTCCCGTGACCTTCGGTGGCAGCGGCCTGCTTTCCGCCCACGAAGCCGGTTAGGCCCCAAACCGTCAGCAGCGAGCAGCACAGTATTGCGAGGTTGCGACGCGACATACGCCGGCTCCCTTAGTTGATTGAAGATAGAAGACTCTTTTATCTACTTTAGAGTTAGCGCCTTTGGACGTCAAGGTCCAATTTAGCTATGATGGGGCTGCGATGTTCTCCCAAACCGCAGAATACGCACTACGGGCCGTCGTTTGGCTGGCGGACAGCGACGATGATGTGCCGCTCGGCGTTCAGAAGATCGCAGCGGGCACGCAGGTTCCAGCGTGTTACCTTTCCAAGGTGCTCCAGGCACTCTCTCGTGACGGCTTGGTGGTGTCTCGGCGCGGTGTCGGCGGTGGCCATCGCTTGGCCCGACCACCATCCGAGATTACGGTGCTCGATGTGATCAAGGTCGTCGATCCGATCAAGCGGATCAAAGGCTGTCCATTGGGACTCGAGAGTCATTCAACAAGGCTGTGCGGCATGCACCATCGACTCGACCACGCGCTCGGTCAGGTCGAAGAGATTCTCAGCCAGTCGACCATCGCCGACCTGCTGAAGACAACGGATCGGCCCTATCCAATGAAGGAATGCGCGGCAAAGGACGGCGTTTACGTCGCCCGGATCGGTACGGATCGGCATGTCGGGATTTGATGGTTTGCGTGGCAAAGGTAGTTGAGTCGTGGCCCTTAGCACCGACGCCGGGTAAGGCGAAGAAAATGGCGAAGAGGATGGCCAGGGGCTGTGAGAGCGACTCGAACAGCGACGCCATCACAAGATAAACGAACACCAGGGCGAGAAGCATGTTGATGCCCATCTGTCTGGGCCAGCACCACCAGCACTTGGCCTTTGGCGACCTGGTGACCTTCGTCCACACTCAGTTTGGCGAGCCGGCCTTCCCGTTCGGCCAGGACCCGGACTTCGTGTTCGGCCACCAGGTTGGCGGTGGCGGAGATGTAGGCCGCGACACGGCCACGTTCGGCGTCCGAAGTGCGCACGGGAATGGGCGCGAGGGCATCGGTCCTCGTCGTTCGGACCGCCGGCGGTGGCATCTGCTGACGCGGCAGACTCGACTCGCTGCCGTCGTTATCATCGGCCCCTGCTTGGGCGTCGTGGGTCAGGTAGAAGACACTGAATCCGCCCACCGCCACCAGGAAGATCGCCAGAATGATGGGTAGGTGCTTGCGTTTGGGGGTTGGGGGAGGAGCTCGAGGTCGGGCTCCGTTCGTTGCTGCTCGTTGACCAATAAGCCGCGCAGGGGTATTTGTTACATTGCTTTGTGAGATTTCGGAAGAAAATCCAAAAAACGTGCCGTCTCGCTTCGAGGCTACTCCTGGTCGCGTATCTAGGTGGACGCTGGGCGAGCCGATCGGGTTCCCGCGGTGGCGAGGGAAAATGCGGCAAACCGTTGAAAGATCTTCCTTGGGCGTGGCAAGGCGCCGTCGCCGGTGGTGGCGATCGGTGCTTCGTCGTGGCCCCAATCGTGGTGTCCGGTGGCGACCCACGACGATGGAGTAGAAAGAGCTTTTTGGTTGGTGGCGCGCAGTCGTCTCCTTGCCGCCGCGGGTTGACACAGCCGCCACGATCTTTCCCTCGATCCTCTTGTGTCCGGTGGAGTGGTCTCCAGGGTTGCATCGGATGCTCGCACAGCGCCTCCAGTCGGGCCGACGCCGGATCGTGATTCCCGATGGTGTCGGGTGACCTTTCGCGGCGTGGCGTATTTTCGGCAAGTCATCGAGCGCGACCTCGAGACGGATGGTCTCTACCTGACGACTTCTGAGCCCCCGCCTATCGACGAGTTGGTGTCCGTTGAGATTGAAGCGTCGGGAGAGCCAACTCCGGTTACGGCAAGGCGCGCGTGGTCTTATGCCGCGAGGCGCGCAACGTCAATGGAGCGCCCAACCGTCAATGGAGCGCCCAACCTATTGGCGGGGATGGGTGTCGAATTGGTCGACAAAGAAGGGGTACTGGCGGCCCTGGCGGCCGCGGTCGCACGATTTGCCAGCGAGGAGCCAGAAAGCGACGGAGGAACGGCTACCGCGAAAAAAAGACGGTGTGCTCACGAAAGGCGAGTTCAAGGTACCGCAGTGCCAGCTGGCTGTGTTGGCGGGCTTGCTCCAGCATGGGGCCCGACGGCGTACCCAGCGAAGCGGACGCCACGGCGAAAAAACGGTCGAGGGGCTCGGCGCCGTCGTAGGGCACCGAGCCTGGTTCACCAACCGGATCGATCGCATCTTGGTTCTTGGCGCTACCGGACCGAAGGTCGCGGATCAGGACCAAGAGCGCCTCGATAACCAACTGCTCGGGAGCACAGTCCAGGCCCTGGGCGACCTTATCGAGGTTTTCTTCCGGCAGCTTCCGGCCGTTCTCGTATTGACTCCAGCTGGAACGATCGACACCAGCGGCGTCGGCAACCTCGCGTTGCTTGCGCGTTCCGCGCCGGTTGCGAATGGCGTGGCCAAAGGACTGACGAAGCGACTGAGATAGGTCCATCGAGAGGACGATACCTTCACATGTTTCAAAGAGCAATCAAACTTCGAAGCAAACGAAATAATATTGTCGAGCGAATATATGGCGTTGGCGGTTCTTCGATTCTCGGGCTGTGGGAATTTGTTCTTTGATTGGGCAACGTTCGCGTTGTCCATAGGCAACAGAGATTCTCTCTCGAACGGAGATCTCTCTTGGTCGTCTGGGCCTATCCATAATCCGTGCGCGTTGCCAAAGGCCTTGCGTTAGGTCGTGGATTCGGTCGCTTAGCCTCCTCTACGGATTCCGCGGCCTGATGCTGTGGATTATGGCTGGTGACCTTCAACACTACGCACCAAGCCCGCGATTCGGGCCGGGCCACCGGAGCCGCCCGTGATTTTCATGGGCAGGGCGACGATCCAAGCGCCGGCCTCGGGCAAGGCGCCTAAGTTCGCGACGTTCTCGAGACCAGGTACGTTGGCGCCATTGGCCAGCCGATGGACAGGGAAGTCCGCCGAAGGGCCGTGGTCGATGCTCGCGGTGTCGACACCAAGCACCGCGACCAGGCGTTCGTTGACCAAATAGCGTGCTGCATCGAGCCCGAATGATGGGAAGTGCAGGTTCGAAGCGTCACCTGGCGTATCGTCACCCAGATAGGCACGCACATTGGGCCATCGCCGATCCCAACCCGTACGCAAGAGGACGATGGCGTCTTTCGGTACGTCGCCGTGGCGCGATTCCCAATCGCGAACGTCGTCGATGCTGAGTCGGTAGTCTGGATCCGCTGCTGCTTGGGCCACCACGTCGATCACTACTGCTGGACCGATGAGCCGCTCGAGCGGCACTTCCGATGCGGTCCATCGGTGCTCGGCGAAGTGGATGGGCGCGTCGAGATGGGTGCCTCCGTGCTCCGGGGTTGAGAGCGTATTGGCTGAATAGAAGTAGCCGGCGTCGGTGGTTCCGTAAGCGAGCTGCTCGAGCTCAAACTGCGAGGGTGAGGTGGGCCAGTAAATAGTCTCCGGGCCGTAGCTGTGAGTGAGATCAACGATTTTGGCGGTGCTCAGGTCAAAGCCAGCAGTGTCCGGCGCAGGCGTTGGGGTCGCCGTCGGTTCGGATGTCGTCGTGGCTGGCTTGCAGGCGAAGGCAAGCAGGACGGTCATGGCGGTGAGCGTTCGGTGTCCAGCTTTGGACGTCATGGTTGGTCTCCTTCGCTGGCCCCAAAACGGAAGCCGCGACGTGCGCGAACCCGAACCTTCTTGGTCAGGGCTTTCACCTCGACGTCGCGGTAACCCGTGGTTCCAGCGGGGTAGGCCGTGCGGTAGGCGAGTAGGTAGTAGCCGGCATTCTCGCGATCGATCCGGCGCAGGGCGAGCGAGAAGCTCACCAAGTTGCGTTGGTACACACCGCCCGAATCAAAGGCCAGCTCGTTGAGAAAACTCGTCTGGCTGTGATCAACCCCGACGGGCATCAAGTCGATCGGGTAGACGGCGACGTTGTTGGCGTTCAGCGCCTGCTCCATGGCTGGGTAGTACCGCGGGTCTCCTTGGTTGAAGGGTCCCGTACCCTCGAGTCGGCCGAATCCGATGGTGAACAAGAGCAGATTCTTCCGGCCAGCGAAGGCGCTCGATGCCTCGGCCACGACACGCAAGGCGTCATACATGTTGCGGGTCTCGCGACCGAGATCGACATCGTGGGGCAGACCTGCTCGTAAGGAGGCGCCTTCGGCTACCAGTCGTTTCCGGCGTGACGGCACCGGGTCGTCCACTTTAAGGCCGCGCACAGCTTGATCGATGGCATAGAGAATCGTGTCTCGGTCTTGGGTAAAGTCTTGATAGAGGGTCAGCCGGGTGTCGTAGGCCAGCACCGCGACCCAATCCGACGGCTTCATTTCGTCGCGAACCCAGTTGTGGGATTCGCGGGCCGCTTCGAGTTGCTGCCGGAGAAGCCGATTGGCGGGCGAGGCGTTCCGCTTTTGATCCTCGAAGAAGAGGATGAAGTAGCGACTGGCGGGAACTTCGATGGCACCCCCCGCGCCGCTCTGGTCGTCGGCCGTGTAGCGGGTGGTGTAGAAGCTCACACCGGTGATCTCGACGGCCTTACCGTCTTCGATCACGCGAAAGTCATCGGGGCCGAGCCCGCGAATCACCTCGCCCTTCTTGTTGGTCGCAATCACATCGAGCAGAACCTCCGTGACCTCCACCTTGTCTTCGAACTGTGGGGTGGTCGAGTCCTGGTGGCCGGCAACCAATCCGGGCCGTAAACAACAGGAGGCGAGAACAACAGCGGTCACAAGGGGTAGCGGCTTCATGGGGAACTCCTCGAAGATGAGACGACGTTGCAGTGTTTCGCCAGAATTTCAGTGTACGTCAGCTGGCAGTCTCATCGTGAACCCGGCCTCGTGAACCCGGCCGGTGAAGACTTCAGATGGGCACAATCTACCTGCTAGGATCGCACCAACAACATTTGGAGGACCTTCTATGCCCACACTTGCGACGTACTTCAGCCTAACGGCGGTCTTTCTCCTGCTTGCCACTCCGAAGCCCGCGACCGAGATGCCGAGTTCGGTCGCCGACGGATGGCACCCAATCCTGAGCCAGTTACCGGGTGATGTTGATCTTAGGTTCGCGCCGCTCAATCGGGCCGACCGTCCGACCCAGCCTTGCCTCGCACGGTCGTCGGGCAGCGGGCCGACCATCCTCGTAACGGGCGATCCGTGTGCGGTCGGACGACAGATTGCCAGCCTCGGTCCGTGCCGCCGTAGCGACGACTGTGTGGCCGTCGAGGTGTGGCGCGAGCAGTACGGCGATCCACGGGTCGAAGTGACCGCGCCGGACGATCGCTAGCCGCCGACCAGTTGCTCGCTGTCGAGGTTCCAAGCCTGAATCTGCCAATGGAGCCCTTCGAGTGCCAACGCACCCACGGTACCGGGGCCGGGCTCGAGGTGGCGTAGCGTCCAGGCTTGGGCCCGTCGGGCATCGCCGTCGAGCGCCAGAAAGCGACAGGGCTCGTTGTCACCGAGGCTAACGTCGAAGCGGTCGAGCGGCATCGACAGACCGTCGCCGACGGCCTTGATGTACGCCTCCTTGCGTGTCCAGCAGCGGAAGAAAGCCTCTGATTTGACTTCCGCTGGCACGGCTCGCAGCGCGTGCCGCTCCGGACGTGAGAAGAAGCGCTCCGCGATGTTTTCGGCGTCCGGCATGGGACGCAGGACTTCGAGATCGACGCCCAGTTCCTGATGTGGTGTCACGGCGATCACCGCCCGGTCACCACTGTTGGAGAGGTTGAAAGACAAGGCTGGGCCTTGGTTGGGCGCCAGGGCGGGTTTGCCCTTCTCGCCGTAAACGAAACGGATCGCGGTTGGCTTCGATACGCCGTAGCGGGCGAGAAGCAACCGGAGGAAGGCACGGCCCACGAGGTAGCGGCGGCGGTGTTTCGGAAACCGAAAGCGGTTGGCCCGCTGGACTTCGTCGTCGGCCAGAAACCGCTCGAGTTCGGTGACGGTCGTGTCCGGCGGGTCGAGAGGCAGTCCCCAGAGGTGGACCTCGTTGTCGGCGACGGCGGGTGGCCGTACCGAGGCGTTGGGCCACGGTTCGAAAACGATCGCGTCGGGGATAGTCGTTTTCATGTCGGTCCCAGACCTTGTTCCTAGACGGAGTTCCTAGACCGACACGAGTTGGCGCACCGCTGTCAATACAGGTTCGGGCTGCTCATGGAGGAAGAAGTGGCCGCCCGGGTACATCTGGACCTGACAAGGGGCTGTGGTGAGCTCAGACCACGCTTCGAGTTTTTCCGTTGGCGCGTCCTCGTCGTCGTGTCCGCCCAAGACGTCGATGGGCATGGTCAGGGGTTCGTGCTGGCTGTACGCGAACGTCTCGATAACCTCAAAGTCGGCCCGGATCGTGGGTAGGACCAGCTTCATCAACTCCTTGTGACCCAAGATCTCGGCGGGCGTCCCGCCGTAGTTGCGAAGCCGCTCGATGAGTTTGGCATCGGAGAGCGTGTGGACCGGCTCCTCATCATCGGGAAGGTGCGGTGCGCGGCGCCCGGCAACGATCAAGCGAGAAGGGGTCGGCGCGCCTGCTTGGGCAAGGCGGTGTGCAAGCTCGAACGACACCAAGGTACCCATGCTGTGGCCAAAGAAGGCGAAAGGGCGGTCGAGAACAGGCTTCAGTACCTCGACCAGGGCACCGAGCAGGGGCTCCAAGCGGGTGAACGGTTTTTCGCGCATCCGGCTCTCCCGACCGGGCAGCTGAATGGCGCAGACTTCGATATTCGCGGGCATCACACCGGTCATCCAGCGTCGGAACATCGACGCGGCGCCGCCCGCATTGGGGAAGCAAAACAGCCGCTGGCTCGGCAATGCGGCCAGCGACCGTCGAAATGGCAGCCAGCGATCGATCGGGGACGCAGCCATGGTTCTAGCGCGCCAAGCGTCCGTCGAGGTCGAGAGCTTCAGCACTGCCTTTCATGGCTTCGAGCACGTTGGCGATGTGGGACCAGGTCTCCAAATCGCCCTCGAAGCTGTGCCGGCTAAAGTCTTCAGTTGCCTCGACAATCTCACCACGATCGACGGCGGCGCAGAAGAGCTTGTCCTTCCAGTTTCGCTTGACCGATTTGACCTTGATGCGGCGTACATCCTTGTGCGGACGCACCAATGTCACGGCGATGATCAGGCCCGTGATCTCATCACAGGCAAGCAAAGCGAAGTCCATTGCCGTGCTGCGTTCGACGCCGGTGCCGGCCGTATTGTGGCTGAGAATGGCAGTGACGACATCGTCCGAAAGACCACGCGCACGGAGGATGGGGGCGCCGTCTTTGGGATGGCCTTCGAGGGTGGGGTGGATCTCCCAGTCGAAGTCATGAAGTAGGCCGGCGAGTCCCCAAGAATCGGGGTCATTGCCGAGCCTTTCGGCATACCAACGCATGGCACTTTCGACCGCCACCATGTGCCGGCGCAAGCCGGGATCCTCGACGTGTTCGCAAACGGTTGACCAGGCGTCCTCTCGGTTCATGTTTCTGTCAGCTCCATTCAGGTCTACTCGGCCGTACAGTCTACCGCAACCACAGGCGTCGATCAGAGAGGGGTCTTTGGCGGCGCGCGCAATCGTTTCGACCAAGGAGTCCGAGATGAAGCCCGTTCAATCACTGCTTCCCCATTCATCGTTGTTGTTTTTGGCCCTCGCGGCATCGACCGTCGCGACAGCGCAATGTGAGCCGGACCTCGCATTGCTCGACGATGGTTCGGGCCTGTCGACCGATCTGGTGATTTCCGAGATCGAGCCGGGTGTTCATATTGAGGTCTTCAACACCACCAATGCCGACATCACGCTTCTGGGCACGACGTTCGAGTTCTGTTCACCCTTCGAGTACGACGCTTTGGAGGATTTGGCGCCGGCTGGTGTCGTCCCCGCGCGCGGGTACCTCACCTTGTCTTGGCCCGGCGACTTCAGCGACCTCGCCATGGGTGGCGAGATTCTGATCTACAACGACACGCCGTTCGGCGACCCGAACAACATTGCGGACTTCGTTTGTTGGGGGGCCGGCAACCCACCCTCGCGCAAGAGTGAGGCCGAGGACGTAGGGAAGTGGTCGGGGGCCTGTGCGCCAGCAATCACCCAGGGCGCCATTCATCGACTTTCGGCAACCACGGGGACTGGCATGGCCAGCTACGGAGATGCAGCCCCGTCGCCGCAGAACTGCACGACGACATTGTTTATCGATGGCTTCGAATCGGGTAACACCGGCGCCTGGGACACCACAGTTGGCGCTGCTTCCGGGTTTTCGTGGACCCGGGAATAGTCGGTTTCCGAGTCGTGCATTAGCGTAAGATCAGCGGGGACGCCCGCTCATGTTGTACCGCCTCGCCCACTACGAGATTCTCGAAGAGATTGGCCATGGAGGCATGGGGGTCGTCTACCGCGCGCACGACACGCGGTTGCGGCGTTCGGTGGCGATCAAAGTACTGCCCTCGCTACTTCAGAGCGAGCCCGAACGGCGCGCGCGCTTTCGACGGGAAGCGCGCGCCGCCGCCAAGCTGAACCATCCGAACATCGCAACGATCTATGAGGTCAACGAGGCGGGTCTCGAGCCCGCGCCAGCGATCGAGGACGGGGAGAATAGGGAGGGGGCAACCAGCATCCGGGTGCGCGATTGCCTCTACATTGCCATGGAGCTGGTGCCGGGTCGTGACCTGCACGAGCTGCTCAAAGACGGCAAGGTACCCTTGCGCGATGCCATCGATTTTGCCATCCAGATCGCCGATGGACTCGACCTCGCCCATCGCAATGGCATCATCCATCGCGATCTCAAGCCGCGCAACATCCGCGTAACGCCGGAGGGGCGGGTCAAGATTCTCGATTTCGGCCTGGCCAAGGTCGTGCGCGGTGAGACGGTCGTCGCGCCCATCTCGGACGCCGGGCCCGATGCCCTGCACACAGCCGAAGGCATGATCGTCGGCACCGTGCCCTATATGGCGCCGGAGCAGGTCGAGGGTCGCGTGGTCGACGCCCGCAGCGACCTCTTCTCACTGGGTGTCGTGCTGTATCAAATGGCAACGGGCCAGGTGCCGTATCCGGGCGGCTCGTTGGTGCAATTCGTCCAATCGTTGGCCAAGGTCATACCGGCCCGGCTGACCGACGGCTGCCCGGAGGCCTCGCTCGAGCTCGAGGCCATCGTCGGCAAGCTGCTGGCGCGCGAAGCGACCGATCGCTATCCAACTGCCAGTACGGTTTTGCGTGACCTCAAGTCCCTCGCCTCGTCTGAAGTGACTATCCTCGAAACCTTCCCCTCTGCGATCGGCGCGCCACCGCGACGGAAACGAACGCCATGGCGGTTGGTCGGAGCCATTGTGGTGGCAGTCGTACTCGTCGCTGGTCTGGGGTGGCTCGTCGGGCAAGGTGCTCCGGGTGATCGCGGGAGTGGCGTCAGCACGGTACGCATTCGGTCGTTGCCAACCGCCGACGGCGGGATGAGTTCGTTGTGTCTTGAAATCGGGAACTTGATCAGGACGAAGCTGTCCGACAGTCCTGACTTCGTGTTGAAGGAAGGTACGACTGGTACCGCAGCCGTACCGGCGGATCTCGAAGTCACGACCCAGTGTTTGCCGCTCGAAGAAGGCGAACAGGTATTCGTGAGTACCAAGGAGGCCGATTGGGTGTTCTGGTCTCGAAAACCTATCGTTGGGCTGGGTTCCGGGCGAACGTTGCGAGACGAGATCGCCTTCTTGACCGTTCGGGCACTTGCGCAGTTTCAAGGCTTTCGTCAGCGGCACCCAAGGGAAGAGGCTGTGTCTAAAGCAGCGCAAGCGTTCAATCGGTATACCTTTGGGAAAAGGCAGTTCGAGCGTTTCAATCACCCGAGGGATCTTCAACATGCCGCGCAGGCCCTGGAGGAAGCCGTCACTCTCGACCCTGAGTTTGCTGAAGCACATGCCACCTTGGCGAGCACCCTACTGCGGCGGTACTACGATGATGCCGATCCAGCGGTCGCCGAAGCCGCGACGGCGGCGCTGATGGAAGCAGAGCGCCTGGCCCCCGGAACGAGTGCGGCCGTTGTGGCGCGCGCGCAATGGCATCGGCATCTGGGCCGGGTCGATGATGGCGTTGCCCTACTCGAGCACGTCGTCTCCGAGGGACCATCAAGTGCCCCGGAGATGGCAGATGTCTTTGTCGAGCTTGGCATCGGCCACGCTGTGGCGGGTAATCCCGATCTAGCGGAGAACGCCTTGCGAAGGGCTATTGCGATTCGGCCTGATCATTGGCGATATCGCAACGAGTTGGGTGTGTTCCTACTCGGTATCAACCAGCGGGCTGAGGCGCGAATCGTGCTAACGGAGACTATCGGGCGAACTCCGCCTGATGTCTTTTGGCCGATCGAGAATCTAGGGGTGCTCGAGTTGAGGGAGGGGAATGTAGAGGCTGCTTTGGACCAGTTTGAGCGCATTCCGTCGATAGTGATCTCTGGGAGCTTGGCTTCGAACATTGGGACCGCGTATTACCTGACTGGCGACTATCGTGCTGCCGAACGTCTTTATCGGAAGGCTACCGAGCTGATGCCTGAGAACGGGAAATTCTTCGGCAACCTGGGTGATGTTCAGTGGCTTCTTGGCAACCGCGAGATGGCGCGGGCATCATTCGGCAAGGCCTCTCAACTGGTTGAAGTATTGATTACTGGCCAGCCCGAAAGGGAAGCGGACTATCGAATCTATCTTCTATTGATGATTGCAAAATCAGGTGATTGTGAGGCGGCGCGCGTGCGCGTTGACGCCTTGATTCCGTTACAGGCCTCTGGCCAAGGTCGAATTGTTCGGCGGTATTTCGAGTTGGCCCGTGTCTACGCCTTTTGCGGAGAAGAAGACGCGGCCCTTGAGTATCTCGGCAAGGCTTTGGAGGATGGCCTGGCGACCGGTGAGGTGAGCCAGGCCATCGAGTTTATCGATTTGCGGCAGAGCCCGCGGTACCAAAGATTGGTCGGTACGGGTCCTTAGCCTTGATTGCCACCGCCACTACCATCGCCTTCAACCCAAACGTCCGGATCCAGGCAGTCGACCCGTTTGTCCCCCTTCCACAACTCGATGTTGTAGTGCCAGCCGAGATCGGGGCTGAGGGAGAAGTCGGGTCGATTGGGGATACCGCTGGTGATCGAGCCTTGGTTGCGCCGCAGGCGTCCTTCGTTGCCGAAGATTACGAACGTACCCTCTGTTTCGGCACTGAACAAGGTCAGTTGTTGAACGTCTTCAACGTAAGCCTTCTTGGCCTTGAAGTCCTGGAACGACATCTTTTTCTGTTCGGCAATCCGCCTCAACGATGAATCGAGCTCCTTGCAGAAGCGCCGTTCTTCGACCCGGCAGCCTCGGTCCGAGCCATCGGGATCTTTGGCTCGAATGACGATGCGTTCGCCGGGTTTCAAACAGTTTTCGATCCGATTCTTGCAGCGCGCGACCCATCGCACCTGGCGGGCGGGGTAGCGCGGGCGCGTCAGTCCCTGGTCGTATTCGTCCGACGATTCGAGTCCGGTGCCGCCCGGCGGATAGAAAACGCGGGGAATGCCACACACCACGTTGGGGTCATCTGAATCGGCGGTCGCCGTAAGGTGACTTTTACGGTCGATTTCGATGAAGACCTTGACCTCACGCAGGTAGTCGGCTTCGTCGCCCACGGGCGGGGCATGGACGGTTACGGGAACCGCGCCGTGATTGGGGCCACTGGTGGGAGGGGTCGAATCGGGCGGTTGGGTGTGGGGGCAGCCGGTCAGGACGACTGTACACACCAGCGTCAGAAGCGGGGTCACAAGGCGTTTATTCATCAGCATAAGGGGGCTCCGTTCATTTTCATTGGCTCGTAAGGCTGAATCGCGTCATCGACATGCAGACTCTCCGTCCCCACGCCGAATTTCGAACACGGGTCGAGCCTCATCACGAAAGGCGGGTCGACTACTGACCTGAACCGTCGTGACGTCGCTGTCGTTATGACCATCCATTGAGCAAGTTCGATGCCGAGCTTAGCAGGCCCAAGAACATGCCGAGAAGCCCGGGAATCGGGTGATTTCGTTTGTCGCGGGTGGCTGGCGTCCTGACGTGGTGCCCATATTGTTGGCAGTGGCGGCCGGGATGTTGGCGACGGGCCGGCTGGGGAGAGACCGCCTGCTGTGCTGGCGGGCCGCCCGAGGATGAATCCTCGCGCTATGAGTGCGCCCGCCTTCGCGGGCTGGGGATTTGGGAAGGTGGCTCGAGCGTGGGGATCAAGTCCCCATTGGAATGGTGGTGTTTCTGCCGCTGTACGTACGCGACGGCTGACCGAAGTTGCTGCCGGCCGACCGAGAATGCGCCGTATTCGCGTTGCCATTGAAACGACGGGGATTGGCCTTGGCGGTTGACCTCTCGCGACGAGACGGCTTTGACCTGCCCTACGAATCGCGCTGGTGCTTGGTGCGGTGGGATGCGGACCACGAGGTGGACGTGATCTTCAATACCGCCGATGGCGAGGACAGACGCTCCGAGCGCCCGCGCCTTGGCTGCGATGTGTCCATAGGCCGCAGCTTCTACTGAAGGCGTTTGCAATGGCAATCGATCATAGGTCGACCAAATGAAATGACAATAGAGTTCCGTTCGAGGCATTGGCTCTCCTTCTTCCGTGTTCCTTCTTAAGCCGGCGTAGGCCGGCGCACTCATAGCCCGGCGATTGATCGCCGGGTGTGTCGGCCGTCGTCACACGCGCCGGTCTATACACAAGAAGACGGAGAAGATGGCGATCTTCTCCGGTCGCTTGCCGCGAGGGAGAGATTTTTGTACTGGCTTGTTGGTCTGTTGGCCGAAGCCTCCGCGCGGGCATGAATGCCCGCGCTATGAGTGCGCCCGCCTTCGCGGGCTGGAGAAATACCGAATGCTGTGGCGGCGAGCCGCGCGGGTATGAATGCCCACGCGATGAAGTGCGCTGACCGACCGAGAAGACGCCGTTCGAGGCATTGGTTCTCCTTCTCCAGCCGGCGTAGGCCGGCGCACTCATAGCCCGACATCATAGG
The DNA here is from genome assembly GCA_965250305.1 of Candidatus Multivoradales bacterium. Lineage (GTDB taxonomy): Bacteria > Acidobacteriota > Thermoanaerobaculia > Multivoradales > J023 > J023. The sequence goes on from CBDFNS010000024.1 coordinate 281,430, forward strand.
AAAGCCACGTCCGGTAACCCGATGTCGAAACGAGTCCAAGATTGTGCAACCTCCTCTGTAGGGAAGATGCTTGGGGTGAACAAAAACCTCGGGCATCAGCCCCACAAGAAGGAGGATCGCGATGGAACGCTACCTTGGAATGGACGTGCATTCGGCAAGTTGCACAATTGCAACGCTCAGCGAGGGCGGCAAGCGGCTAGGTCAGGCCATCGTGGAAACGAATGGCCAGGCGCTTGTTGGCTATCTGAAGCAGTGCGCTGGCCGGCTCCACTTGTGCATCGAAGAGTGCCAGTGGGCGCATTGGCTCCACGAGATTTTGTCTCCTCACGTGGCGGAGTTGGTGGTGGTCCACGGCGAGCGCAAGACGGGGCCGAAGAGCGATGCGATCGATGCATGGGAGCTAGCAGATCGCATCCGTACGGGTCGCACGGAGCATCCGATCTTCAAAGCAGGGAAGGGCTTCACCAAGCTGCGCGAGCTCTCGCGAGTCTACGGCTTGATGACGAGGGACTTGGTCCGGACCAAGAACCGTCTGAAGAGCACCTACCAGAGACGCGGTGTGGTGTGCACGGGGAACTCGGTTTACTCCCCCAGCTCCCGGGCGAAGCGGATCAAAGAACTCCCGAATGCGATGAGACCGACGGTCGAGTTACTCGGCACAGCGTTGGACTTCCAGACGACACTGAAGCTCGAGGCCGAAAAGGCGATGGTGACCGAGTCGCACCGATTCCCGATCTCGCGGGTTCTCGAGACAATTCCTGGACTGGGCCCGATCCGGGTCGCTCAGATGATTCCGGTGGTAGTGACACCTCACCGATTCCGGACCAAGCGGCAATTCTGGTCCTATTGTGGCTTTGGAGTCGTGATGCGATCTTCAGCAGACTGGACGCGCGCTGGCGGAGTCTGGACCAAAGCCAAGATCGCCCAGACGCGTGGGCTGAATCGGTTTCACAACCGAACACTGAAGATGATCTTCAAGGGCGCGGCGACGACCGTGATTACAAGCAAGGCCAATCGCTTCCGTGTCGCCTACGACCGACTTTGCGATGGAGGCACCAAGCCGAACCTCGCCAAAGTGACCGTCGCACGCCAGATCGCCGCAACGGCCTTGTCCATGTGGAAGGCACAGGAGGTATACGACCCAGATCGTTGAATCGACCAGCTTGGGCAAAGATCTCGAAGCAATGCGCAATGGTTGCTCCGAACCCAGAGCTTTTCGCTCCAACGATTCTTTGGCGCAAGGTTCGAGGGGAAGCATCAGTGAATCGGCTGGACCCCGTCCCCGTACGGAGGCCCCATAGCCCGGATATGCCCCCTCGAAGAACCGAACGAAGTCATGGCCGAAAAGGCCCTGATGGATGGATGGTTCCTCGAAGAAAAGAGAGAACACCAAGCGACTTCAAGACCAGAGAAGAACGGATCGCAACAAAGGCTCGAAGAAGGGACAACTCGCGACGGAACAGTCGAGGTCAATCTGACAGGACGTTCGAAGCCAAGAGCACGAACGTACAGGAGAGGTGCGCGCTTGACTTCGCTTTCTATGGACGGCGATTTATCGCCGGGCGGTGTCCTGGCCGTCGTCACATGCGTCGGCCTATGCTCGAGAAGACGGAGAAGGCGGGCCGCGCGGGCATGAATGCCCGCGCTATGAGTGCGCCCGCCTTCGCGGGCTGGAGAATCGGGATCGAGTTTTTCACTACCGGCCGGGCTTCCGCGCGGGCATGAATGCCCGTGCTATGAGTGCGCCCGCCTTCGCGGGCTGGGGATTTGGGAAGATGGCTCGAGCGTGGGGATTAAGTCCCCATTGGAATGGTGATGTTTCTGCCGCTGTACGTACGCGATGGTCGACCGAAGTTGCTGCCGGCCGATCGAGAATGCGCCGTATTCGCGTTGCCATCGAAACCTTGTGACGCTGCCTTGGCGGTTGATCTCACGGGACGAGACAGCTTTGACCTGCCCTACGAATCGAGCTGGTGCCTGTTGCGGCGGGATGCGGACCACGAGATGGATGTGGTCTTCGATACCGCCAATGGCGAGAACAGACGCTCCGAGCGCCCGCGCCTTGGCGGCGATGTGGCCATAGGCCGCGGCTTCTATTGACGGCGTGAGCAATGGCAATCGATCATAGGTCGACCAAATGAAATGACAATAGAGTTCCGTTCGAGGCATTGGTTCTCCTTCTCCAGCCGGCGTAGGCCGGCGCACTCATAGCCCGACATCATAGGAAAGCCACGTCCGGTAACCCGATGTCGAAACGAGTCCAAGATTGTGCAACCTCCTCTGTAGGGAAGATGCTTGGGGTGAACAAAAACCTCGGGCATCAGCCCCACAAGAAGGAGGATCGCGATGGAACGCTACCTTGGAATGGACGTGCATTCGGCAAGTTGCACAATTGCAACGCTCAGCGAGGGCGGCAAGCGGCTAGGTCAGGCCATCGTGGAAACGAATGGCCAGGCGCTTGTTGGCTATCTGAAGCAGTGCGCTGGCCGGCTCCACTTGTGCATCGAAGAGTGCCAGTGGGCGCATTGGCTCCACGAGATTTTGTCTCCTCACGTGGCGGAGTTGGTGGTGGTCCACGGCGAGCGCAAGACGGGGCCGAAGAGCGATGCGATCGATGCATGGGAGCTAGCAGATCGCATCCGTACGGGTCGCACGGAGCATCCGATCTTCAAAGCAGGGAAGGGCTTCACCAAGCTGCGCGAGCTCTCGCGAGTCTACGGCTTGATGACGAGGGACTTGGTCCGGACCAAGAACCGTCTGAAGAGCACCTACCAGAGACGCGGTGTGGTGTGCACGGGGAACTCGGTTTACTCCCCCAGCTCCCGGGCGAAGCGGATCAAAGAACTCCCGAATGCGATGAGACCGACGGTCGAGTTACTCGGCACAGCGTTGGACTTCCAGACGACACTGAAGCTCGAGGCCGAAAAGGCGATGGTGACCGAGTCGCACCGATTCCCGATCTCGCGGGTTCTCGAGACAATTCCTGGACTGGGCCCGATCCGGGTCGCTCAGATGATTCCGGTGGTAGTGACACCTCACCGATTCCGGACCAAGCGGCAATTCTGGTCCTATTGTGGCTTTGGAGTCGTGATGCGATCTTCAGCAGACTGGACGCGCGCTGGCGGAGTCTGGACCAAAGCCAAGATCGCCCAGACGCGTGGGCTGAATCGGTTTCACAACCGAACACTGAAGATGATCTTCAAGGGCGCGGCGACGACCGTGATTACAAGCAAGGCCAATCGCTTCCGTGTCGCCTACGACCGACTTTGCGATGGAGGCACCAAGCCGAACCTCGCCAAAGTGACCGTCGCACGCCAGATCGCCGCAACGGCCTTGTCCATGTGGAAGGCACAGGAGGTATACGACCCAGATCGTTGAATCGACCAGCTTGGGCAAAGATCTCGAAGCAATGCGCAATGGTTGCTCCGAACCCAGAGCTTTTCGCTCCAACGATTCTTTGGCGCAAGGTTCGAGGGGAAGCATCAGTGAATCGGCTGGACCCCGTCCCCGTACGGAGGCCCCATAGCCCGGATATGCCCCCTCGAAGAACCGAACGAAGTCATGGCCGAAAAGGCCCTGATGGATGGATGGTTCCTCGAAGAAAAGAGAGAACACCAAGCGACTTCAAGACCAGAGAAGAACGGATCGCAACAAAGGCTCGAAGAAGGGACAACTCGCGACGGAACAGTCGAGGTCAATCTGACAGGACGTTCGAAGCCAAGAGCACGAACGTACAGGAGAGGTGCGCGCTTGACTTCGCTTTCTATGGACGGCGATTTATCGCCGGGCGGTGTCCTGGCCGTCGTCACATGCGTCGGCCTATGCTCGAGAAGACGGAGAAGGCGGGCCGCGCGGGCATGAATGCCCGCGCTATGAGTGCGCCCGCCTTCGCGGGCTGGAGAATCGGGATCGAGTTTTTCACTACCGGCCGGGCTTCCGCGCGGGCATGAATGCCCGTGCTATGAGTGCGCCCGCCTTCGCGGGTTGGGGATTTGGGAAGATGGCTCGAGCGTGGGGATTAAGTCCCCATTGGAATGGTGATGTTTCTGCCGCTGTACGTACGCGATGGTCGACCGAAGTTGCTGCCGGCCGATCGAGAATGCGCCGTATTCGCGTTGCCATCGAAACGCCGAGGAGTGGCCGTTGCGGTTGACCTCTCGCGACGAGACAGCCTTGACCTGCCCTACGAATCGCGCTGGTGCTTGGTGCGGTGGGATGCGGACCACGAGGTGGACGTGATCTTCAATACCGCCGATGGCGAGGACAGACGCTCCGAGCGCCCGCGCCTTGGCTGCGATGTGTCCATAGGCCGCAGCTTCTACCAATGGCGTTTGCAATGGCAATCGATCATAGGTCGACCAAATGAAATGACAATAGAGTTCCGTTCGAGGCATTGGCTCTCCTTCTTCCGTGTTCCTTCTTAAGCCGGCGGAGGCCGGCGCACTCATAGCCCGACATCATAGGAAAGCCACGTCCGGTAACCCGATGTCGAAACGAGTCCAAGATTGTGCAACCTCCTCTGTAGGGAAGATGCTTGGGGTGAACAAAAACCTCGGGCATCAGCCCCACAAGAAGGAGGATCGCGATGGAACGCTACCTTGGAATGGACGTGCATTCGGCAAGTTGCACAATTGCAACGCTCAGCGAGGGCGGCAAGCGGCTAGGTCAGGCCATCGTGGAAACGAATGGCCAGGCGCTTGTTGGCTATCTGAAGCAGTGCGCTGGCCGGCTCCACTTGTGCATCGAAGAGTGCCAGTGGGCGCATTGGCTCCACGAGATTTTGTCTCCTCACGTGGCGGAGTTGGTGGTGGTCCACGGCGAGCGCAAGACGGGGCCGAAGAGCGATGCGATCGATGCATGGGAGCTAGCAGATCGCATCCGTACGGGTCGCACGGAGCATCCGATCTTCAAAGCAGGGAAGGGCTTCACCAAGCTGCGCGAGCTCTCGCGAGTCTACGGCTTGATGACGAGGGACTTGGTCCGGACCAAGAACCGTCTGAAGAGCACCTACCAGAGACGCGGTGTGGTGTGCACGGGGAACTCGGTTTACTCCCCCAGCTCCCGGGCGAAGCGGATCAAAGAACTCCCGAATGCGATGAGACCGACGGTCGAGTTACTCGGCACAGCGTTGGACTTCCAGACGACACTGAAGCTCGAGGCCGAAAAGGCGATGGTGACCGAGTCGCACCGATTCCCGATCTCGCGGGTTCTCGAGACAATTCCTGGACTGGGCCCGATCCGGGTCGCTCAGATGATTCCGGTGGTAGTGACACCTCACCGATTCCGGACCAAGCGGCAATTCTGGTCCTATTGTGGCTTTGGAGTCGTGATGCGATCTTCAGCAGACTGGACTCGCGCTGGCGGAGTCTGGACCAAAGCCAAGATCGCCCAGACGCGTGGGCTGAATCGGTTTCACAACCGAACACTGAAGATGATCTTCAAGGGCGCGGCGACGACCGTGATTACAAGCAAGGCCAATCGCTTCCGTGTCGCCTACGACCGACTTTGCGATGGAGGCACCAAGCCGAACCTCGCCAAAGTGACCGTCGCACGCCAGATCGCCGCAACGGCCTTGTCCATGTGGAAGGCACAGGAGGTATACGACCCAGATCGTTGAATCGACCAGCTTGGGCAAAGATCTCGAAGCAATGCGCAATGGTTGCTCCGAACCCAGAGCTTTTCGCTCCAACGATTCTTTGGCGCAAGGTTCGAGGGGAAGCATCAGTGAATCGGCTGGACCCCGTCCCCGTACGGAGGCCCCATAGCCCGGATATGCCCCCTCGAAGAACCGAACGAAGTCATGGCCGAAAAGGCCCTGATGGATGGATGGTTCCTCGAAGAAAAGAGAGAACACCAAGCGACTTCAAGACCAGAGAAGAACGGATCGCAACAAAGGCTCGAAGAAGGGACAACTCGCGACGGAACAGTCGAGGTCAATCTGACAGGACGTTCGAAGCCAAGAGCACGAACGTACAGGAGAGGTGCGCGCTTGACTTCGCTTTCTATGGACGGCGATTCATCGCCGGGCGGTGTAGCCGTCGTCACATGCGTCGGCCTATGCTGGAGAAGACGGAGAAGATGGTTTGTTTCTTTGTCCGACGTTCGCGGCATTGGTTCTCCTTCTCCAGCCGGCGTAGGCCGGCGCACTCATAGCCCGACATCATAGGAAAGCCACGTCCGGTAACCCGATGTCGAAACGAGTCCAAGATTGTGCAACCTCCTCTGTAGGGAAGATGCTTGGGGTGAACAAAAACCTCGGGCATCAGCCCCACAAGAAGGAGGATCGCGATGGAACGCTACCTTGGAATGGACGTGCATTCGGCAAGTTGCACAATTGCAACGCTCAGCGAGGGCGGCAAGCGGCTAGGTCAGGCCATCGTGGAAACGAATGGCCAGGCGCTTGTTGGCTATCTGAAGCAGTGCGCTGGCCGGCTCCACTTGTGCATCGAAGAGTGCCAGTGGGCGCATTGGCTCCACGAGATTTTGTCTCCTCACGTGGCGGAGTTGGTGGTGGTCCACGGCGAGCGCAAGACGGGGCCGAAGAGCGATGCGATCGATGCATGGGAGCTAGCAGATCGCATCCGTACGGGTCGCACGGAGCATCCGATCTTCAAAGCAGGGAAGGGCTTCACCAAGCTGCGCGAGCTCTCGCGAGTCTACGGCTTGATGACGAGGGACTTGGTCCGGACCAAGAACCGTCTGAAGAGCACCTACCAGAGACGCGGTGTGGTGTGCACGGGGAACTCGGTTTACTCCCCCAGCTCCCGGGCGAAGCGGATCAAAGAACTCCCGAATGCGATGAGACCGACGGTCGAGTTACTCGGCACAGCGTTGGACTTCCAGACGACACTGAAGCTCGAGGCCGAAAAGGCGATGGTGACCGAGTCGCACCGATTCCCGATCTCGCGGGTTCTCGAGACAATTCCTGGACTGGGCCCGATCCGGGTCGCTCAGATGATTCCGGTGGTAGTGACACCTCACCGATTCCGGACCAAGCGGCAATTCTGGTCCTATTGTGGCTTTGGAGTCGTGATGCGATCTTCAGCAGACTGGACTCGCGCTGGCGGAGTCTGGACCAAAGCCAAGATCGCCCAGACGCGTGGGCTGAATCGGTTTCACAACCGAACACTGAAGATGATCTTCAAGGGCGCGGCGACGACCGTGATTACAAGCAAGGCCAATCGCTTCCGTGTCGCCTACGACCGACTTTGCGATGGAGGCACCAAGCCGAACCTCGCCAAAGTGACCGTCGCACGCCAGATCGCCGCAACGGCCTTGTCCATGTGGAAGGCACAGGAGGTATACGACCCAGATCGTTGAATCGACCAGCTTGGGCAAAGATCTCGAAGCAATGCGCAATGGTTGCTCCGAACCCAGAGCTTTTCGCTCCAACGATTCTTTGGCGCAAGGTTCGAGGGGAAGCATCAGTGAATCGGCTGGACCCCGTCCCCGTACGGAGGCCCCATAGCCCGGATATGCCCCCTCGAAGAACCGAACGAAGTCATGGCCGAAAAGGCCCTGATGGATGGATGGTTCCTCGAAGAAAAGAGAGAACACCAAGCGACTTCAAGACCAGAGAAGAACGGATCGCAACAAAGGCTCGAAGAAGGGACAACTCGCGACGGAACAGTCGAGGTCAATCTGACAGGACGTTCGAAGCCAAGAGCACGAACGTACAGGAGAGGTGCGCGCTTGACTTCGCTTTCTATGGACGGCGATTCATCGCCGGGTGTGTCGGCCGTCGTCACATGCGTCGGCCTATGCTGGAGAGGCCGGAGAAGATGGTTTGTTTCTTTGTCCGACGTTCGCGGGGAAGAGATTTTCGTGCGGCATTTTGGCTGTGCGGCATTTTGGTTGTAGACGGCGAGCCGCCCGAGGATAAACCCTGCGCTATAAGTGCGCCCTCCTTCGCGGGCTGGGGGCAAGAACCGATTGTCGCTCGCCGGCTGCAGAATCTAGGCCCGTCGAGCGGGGCCTAGCTACGCGGTCAGCCGCCGATACTTGATTCGATGAGGCTGGTCCGCATCGGCACCCAAGCGCCGTTTGCGGTCGGCCTCGTAGGCTTCGTAGTTGCCTTGGAACCACACGACGTTGGAATCGCCTTCAAAGGCGAGGATGTGGGTGGCGATGCGATCGAGGAACCAGCGATCATGGCTGATCACGACGGCGCAGCCAGCGAAGGACAGCAAGGCTTCTTCGAGGGCCCGCAGGGTATCGACGTCGAGATCGTTGGTGGGCTCATCGAGCAGTAACAGGTTGCCGCCGGTCTTGAGCGTCCGTGCCAGGTGTACCCGGTTGCGTTCGCCGCCCGAAAGGGCATCGAGCTTCTTCTGTTGGTCGGCACCGGTGAAGTTGAACCACGAGGCATAGGCTCGGGCCGCGACCTCCCGCTTGCCCAACACCACTGGATCTTGACTGTCGCTTACGGCTTCCCATACCCGTAGATCGGCGTCGAGGCTGTCGCGACTCTGATCGACATAGGCGATTTTGACCGTCTCCCCCAGACGCAAGGTACCGCTGTCGGGTTCCTCCTTGCCGACGATCATGCGGAAGAGGGTGGTCTTGCCCGCGCCGTTGGGACCGATGATGCCGACGATTCCGGCGGGCGGTAGGGCGAACTCGAGACCATCGACCAGCAACTTGTCGCCGTACGCCTTGCGCAGGTCGTTGGCTTCCACGACCACGTCGCCCAGTCGCGGACCTGGAGGAATGTAGATCTCATTCCGACGGGCGCGTTGCACGATCTCGGCATCATTGGCCAGGAGCTGTTCGTAGGCGTTGAGGCGAGCTTTTCCCTTGGCTTGACGGGCACGAGGGGCCATGCGGATCCATTCCAACTCGCGTTGCAATGTCCGGCGGCGGGACGACTCTCGTTTCTCTTCCTGGGCCATCCGCGCTTCTTTCTGCTCCAACCACGACGAGTAGTTGCCTTCCCAGGGAATGCCGCGGCCGTGGTCGAGCTCGAGAATCCAGCCAGCGACGTTGTCCAGGAAGTAGCGATCATGGGTGATGGCCACCACGGTTCCCTTGTACTCGGCCAGGAAGCGCTCGAGCCAGGCAACCGACTCGGCATCGAGGTGGTTGGTGGGTTCGTCGAGGAGTAGGAGATCGGGCGATTGCAGCAACAGCTGGCACAACGCCACGCGACGTCGTTCACCGCCCGACAAGGTGGCCGGATCGGCATCGCCTGGCGGTAGCCTGAGGGCGTCCATGGCGACCTCGAGAGTGCGGTCGAGTTCCCAGGCGTTTACCGCGTCGATCTGGTCCTGGACCTTCGCTTGCTCGGCAAGCAGTTTGTCCATCGCCTCGGGAGACATTTCCTCACCAAAACGCTCGTTGATCTCGTCGAATCGGGCGAGCAAGGCGCGGGTTTCAGCGACCCCTTCCTCGACGTTGCCGAGAACATCCTTGGACTCGTCGAGCACCGGCTCTTGGGGCAGGTAGCCGATCTTGACGCCATCGGCGGCCCAAGCCTCTCCGTCGAATTCGGTCTCGACGCCTGCCATCACTTTCAGGAGGGTACTCTTACCGGCGCCGTTCTGGCCCAAGACGCCGATCTTGGCGCCGGGTAGGAATGAAAGCCAGATGTTGTCGAGGACGGTCTTGCTGGGTGGATAGAGCTTTCGCAAGCCCTTCATTACGTAAATGTATTGGTCGGCCATGCCGCGAAGGTTATCGCAGCCGAGCTGATCCGAGCACACCGAAATTCGGTGTTTCGAAACGACCGATGATCGAGCCGAGTCTAGCGATCAGGTTCTTCGTTCGGGTCGTCGAGGAGTCCGAGCGGCAGGACTCGGCCAGTGGGGTCCGAGCTGGTTATGGCGCCCAGTTCGGTCGCGGCCTCGATGCCCAACTCAAACGAAGAGAATGGTGTTCGCCGCCGCTCGGGGGCGAATGGGTCGCTGTCATTGCCACGAGCGCGACGCCAACAGGCGCGCAGCTCGGCGCGGGCAGTTTCGATATCGACAATACTACTGTCTTCCGCCATGAGATCCCCTCAATCAGTCACATCATCACATATACACCATCATTAGCTTAGCAAACACGGTGCGGTCGAGGGATGCTTTGGTTGATCTCAGGGCCCGACAGAATCGAGCGAGGGATGTGGCGTGGCGTAGGACGCGCGGATTCTTGGGCAGCTGCCTGGCTCCAGGAGTGCCAGGCAGCTAGCCCCAAAACCAGCGCATCTTGAAGGCGATCTACACAAATCTCTTGGGCTCAATCACTTCCGAAAATGCTCAACGAACCTTCGGGTGCGCCTGCGCTTTTCGTAAGCACTTGAGCCTCAAGATCTTCGCGCATCTCATCCTTCGTATGCGCTTGTTTTGGGGCTAGCAACCTCGGTTGCGGGCTGCCAAGACTCGCCGTACAAAGTGCTCCACGTTGCCATGGGCGAAGGCATCGAGCTGCGAATCGTCCCAAGAAAGAGCGGTGCCCAGCTCAGCCAGCAGGGATGGATAGCAACCCGCGTTGGCCGCCTGGGGGAAGAAGTACTCGGTAGGCATGGCCGATCGCAAGTCGATCGGCACATCGTCGGCACAGAAGAAGTCGGCGCCAAGTCCGTACGCGTGCCCGACGCTGATCTCGGCCGCGTGCTCGATTTGGACTGCGAATGCTCGGCAGACCGATTCTTCTTGGCTGAGAAAGACACGCAGAAAGTTGAGGCCAATCACGCCACCGCGGGCGGCGATGCCCCGGGCGATGTCGTCGGGAATGTTGCGTGGCACGGAATTCTTGGCGAGGAAACAACTGTGGCTGGCGCAGACAGCGAGATCGAGGCCTTTTGCTTCGAGGTACTCGAGCATGTCGTCGGCAAGTCGGGCCGACGCGTGAGAGAAATCGAGGGCGATGCCGCGCGCAGCCAGAAAGTCGAGTAGTACGCGACCATCGTCACGCAGGCCGATGTCTTCGCTCGCGCAGCCGCCGCCGAAACGGTTGGCTTGGTTCCAGGTCAGGCTGACATAAAGCAAGCCGCCAACGGTACGTTCGATCTCACACAAGCGCTCGAGACCACGGTCGAGGGGTTCGGACTCGTCGCAGAAACCCGATGCGTTCTCGATCGCGGCGACGACCCCGATCCGATCGTCTCCGGCGGTGCCATCCCGGTCGAGTGCATCGAGATGATCGGCGATCGCCACGACTTCTTCGGCTTGGTCGGTAACCAAGTTCCGAAAGGCCTGGGTTTGGGCGGCGCCAAAGCGGATCGCGTCGTCATTGGTCAGGGTGAAAATCGCGAGGGTCTGTAGGCCCACGTGGCCGGAGCGGAGTTGGGGTACCGAACAGCGCGACGCAGGATGGTCGGCAGAGCGGTTCGGACCGGCCGCCAAATACGCGAGTAGGTCGCAGTGGAGGTCTGCGACGCGGGGTGCGGGCAATGGTGTTGGTGGCGTCCGTTCGTGCATGAGCTGACCCTATCGGCCGCGCGAATACGGCGCAACAGCCCACCTCGCTTGAATGTGGGGCCCATCTCGGAGACACTACCCGTCAGTTCGTGCGAGGCCGAACCACGTCGGCAGTCCCTTTCGAGTAAATGCCTTGCCGAACAACCATCCCGTCGGACCCTTGGTCCATTCGAATCGACAAACGCGACAATGCGCCTGACGCGAAGCGGTGGGTGTGATCCTTTACGGAGGCTCGTTGGTGAACAAGCGAAAATGGATTGGGGCGGTCGTACTCACCGGGCTTTTCGCCAGCGGTGTGCATGCGGCACAGGCCACGTCCGAGGAGAGTGACACCGACGGCCGGGCGCCGTTGGTCGGTTCGGTGGCCGTGCCGCCTTCGACCGATGCCTCGGCCGAGTTGCGCGACGCGTTGCGACGAGTCATTACCGAGGCGCGGGACCGGGTGTTTCCGGCGCTCGTCAGCATTCGGGTGGTGACCGCCAGCTACCGTGGTGGTCGAGAGATGAAGCATCCGGTCACGGGGAGTGGCACGATCATTACCCCCGAAGGTCACGTTCTGACCAATCAGCATGTGACCAGCAACGGGATCAAGTTCCTATGCACGCTGTCCGACAAGCGGGAAGTGAGCGCGCGACTGGTGGGGGAAGACCCACTGACCGATCTCGCGGTGCTGTTGCTCGATGCCGAAGGTTTGAAGGACGGGGAGGCGCCGGTTCCAGTGGCGCCGGTCGGCGACTCCGACGCATTGGTCGTGGGCGATTACGTCATGGCGATGGGCTCGCCGTTTTCGCTTTCGCGGTCTGTCAGCTTGGGAATCGTCTCCAACACCGAGCGTGTCTTCGCTGCCGGCTTTGGTAGCGACGACATCGATGAGATGGAGCTGGAACAGGGGCAACGAACGGGCTTGTTCACGCGCTGGATTCAGCACGACGCGTTGATCAATCCGGGCAACAGTGGTGGTCCGCTGGTCAATTTGTCCGGTGAAGTGGTGGGTGTCAACGAGCTCGGTGGCAATGCCATGGGATTCGCCATTCCCGCGAACTTGTCGCTTCAGGTGGCCGAGGCGTTGATCGCGCATGGTGAAGTTCCTCGGAGTTGGATCGGTGCCAGCTTCCGGCCGATCCGTCGGACCGGGTTGGAGGATGGTGTGTTGATCGACTCGGTGGTCCTGGGTTCGCCCGCGGACACCGCCGGCTTGAAGGCGGGTGACGTGGTGGTGGCGATCGACGATGAGCTGGTCACTGTGCGCTTTCCGGAGCAGATTCCGTTGCTGCTCAACGCGATCGCCAGTCGGCCGATCGGCAGCGCAATGGCCATGACGTTCCGGCGTGACGATGAGGCGTCGACCGTCCGTCTCGAGACCGAGAAGCTGACCAAAGACCTCGGTAAGCAGCGCGCTTTTCATGGTTGGGGTCTCAGCGGCCAAGAGATTACGCCCAAGATGGCGAGGGACTGGCGCCTCGAAGGTACCGCAGGTGTGTTGTTGACCGGCGTGCGGAGCGGCGGGCCGGCCCAGATTGCCGAGCCGTCTTTGGCGGCCGGTGATGTCCTTTTGGAAGTTGGGGGTACACCAGTTCACGATTTGGACGCCATGCTGGCGGTCTACGATCGCTTGGATCAACTGCCCGACGACGAAGAAGAGCCGGCGCCTGTTTTGTTTGTTTTCGACCGGCGTGGCAAGCGGCACTTGACCTTGCTCCAGCCGCGTAGCGATAGCGCGGAAGACCCGCCCCGGGAGTTGCCCAAGGCCTGGCTCGGGATAGCAACGCAGCCCCTGGTGCCGCGCTTGGCTGCCGCCATGGGTCTTGGTGAGCGGCCTGGGTTCTTGGTGACGCGGGTCTATCCCGGAACCAAGGCGGCTGATGCCGATCTTGCGGTTGGAGACGTCATCGTGAGCCTCGACGGTACGGCGCTCGAACCCCGCGGCATTCAAGACAGTGGCATGTTGCAGCGGCAGGTCAGGGCCCTTGACCTGGACGGCTCGATCTCGCTCGAGGTCTTGCGCGATGGTATGCCTACGACGTTGACGGTACCGCTCGAGCGGACACGGCTCGCGGCCGAGGAGGCTCGCAGCCACCGCGACTCGGATTTCGAGCTGTCCGTGCGAGAGCTGACCTTCTTCGACCGTGACGAAAATCGCTGGGCTCCCGATGTTCGGGGTGTCCTGGTCACCCAGGCGGACCTGGGCGGATGGGCGCAGCTCGGCGGACTTCGGAGCGGTGATCTGCTCCAACAGATCGGTGGTGAGCCGGTGGTGGGTTTGAAGTCGTTTCGCGCAGCCATACTTGCGATCAAGCGGGAGCAACCCGAGCGTGTCGAGGCAGTGATTCTACGCGGGGTCCGGACGCGTTTTCAGTTCTTGGAGCCGGATTGGACACCGGCGGAGGAGGAATGATCATGCGACGGATCACATTGATTTGGGCGAGCACGCTGTTGCTCGCGTCGGTAGGTGTTACCGAGGCGTCAACCAACGCCTACCGGGCGGCTCTCGATCACGACACGACCGTGGCGACGGTCAAGTTCGTCTTGCGGATCAAAATGTCGGCGGGAGGTTCGGGCGGTGAGCGCGAGATCGAGGGCGAGATCGACTGCCCGGTGATTGGAGACGACGGGTTGGTGCTGTGCTCCAATACCGAGCTGGGTGGCTACGTCGGTCTACTCGGTCGGATGATGGGCGGTGGGCGCGATCTCAAGATCACGGGTGCTCCTACCGACATCAAGGTCTTGCTCGGTGACGATACCGAAGGGATCGAAGGGCGGCTCGTGACCCGCGATACCGATCGTGACCTGGCCTGGGTGCAGGTCGCGGCGGTCCCCGAGACCGGTATGGGGTCGGTGCTGGATCTCACCACGAATGCGTCCCTGGACGTGGGGGCGGATTTTTACGCCGTGCGTCGGATGGACAAGTTCTTTGGCCGCGCGCCGGTGGTTGTCGAAGGCGTAATTGGTGCGATTACCAAACAGCCGCGCCGATTGTTGATGCCGTCGCGGCCACTCGATATTGGGTTTGGTCAGCTCGTTTTTGACGTAGAAGGGACGCTGGTCGGCATGACCGTTGCCCAGATGCCCAACCTCGAAGAGGCGCAGGACCTGTTCCGCAATCCCCTGCCGTTTCTCAGTGCGGCCGCCAAGGTTGCGGACATGGTGGGGGGCGCCATTCTGCCTGCGTCCGAGCTCGCCAAGGCGACCACCTTGGCGCGCGAGCTGATCGTTGCCGATGCAGCCGAGCTGGTCGGCGATTAGCAACCTCGGCAGCGACCTGGGATAGAACTCCGAGGCTAACGACGATCACGCCTTCGGCGAGAAGAGCGAAAGCGACCTGGGATTGAAATCCGAGGCTAACGACGATCACGCCTTCGGCGAGAAGAGCGAAGAGTTTCTTGCACCCCCTTGGGTGCTGTTATTTAGCCTGGGCCTTCAGCCCCAGGCGAGCGGTTTGAATTTCCGTGGCGGGCCCCCACCGTGCACGTCCCGACCTCGGCAGCGACCTGGGATAGAACTCCGAGGCTAACGACGATCACGCCTTCGGGGTGAAGAGCGAAAGCGACCTGGGATAGAAATCCGAGGCTAACGACGATCACGCCTTCGGCGAGAAGAGCGAAAGCGACCTGGGATTGAAATCCCAGGCTAACGACGATCACGCCTTCGGCGAGAAGAGCGAAAGCGACCTGGGATTGAAATCCCAGGCTAACGACGATCACGCCTTCGGCGAGAAGAGCGAAGAGTTTCTTGCACCCCCTTGGGTGCTGTTATTTAGCCTGGGCCTTCAGCCCCAGGCGAGCGGTTTGAATTTCCGTGGCGGGCCCCCACCGTGCACGTCCCGACCTCGGCAGCGACCTGGGATTGAAATCCCAGGCTAACGACGATCACGCCTTCGGCGAGAAGAGCGAAAGCGACCTGGGATAGAACTCCGAGGCTAACGACGATCACGCCTTCGGCGAGAAGAGCGAAAGCGACCTGGGATTGAAATCCCAGGCTAACGACGATCACGCCTTCGGCGAGAAGAGCACCCCCTTGGGTGCTGTTATTTAGCCTGGGCCTTCAGCCCCAGGCGAGCGGTTTGAATTTCCGTGGCGGCCCCCCACCGTGCACGTCCCGACCTCGGCAGCGACCTGGGATAGAACTCCGAGGCTAACGACGATCACGCCTTCGGCGAGAAGAGCGAAAGCGACCTGGGATAGAAATCCGAGGCTAACGACGATCACGCCTTCGGGGTGAAGAGCGAAAGCGACCTGGGATTGAAATCCGAGGCTAACGACGATCACGCCTTCGGCGAGAAGAGCGAAGAGTTTCTTGCACCCCCTTGGGTGCTGTTATTTAGCCTGGGCCTTCAGCCCCAGGCGAGCGGTTTGAATTTCCGTGGCGGGCCCCCACCGTGCACGTCCCGACCTCGGCAGCGACCTGGGATAGAACTCCGAGGCTAACGACGATCACGCCTTCGGGGTGAAGAGCGAAAGCGACCTGGGATTGAAATCCCAGGCTAACGACGATCACGCCTTCGGCGAGAAGAGCGAAAGCGACCTGGGATTGAAATCCCAGGCTAACGACGATCACGCCTTCGGCGAGAAGAGCGAAGAGTTTCTTGCACCCCCTTGGGTGCTGTTATTTAGCCTGGGCCTTCAGCCCCAGGCGAGCCCCGGCCGATCTCTGCGCTGGGCACACACGAAACAAGGCCTGGCATCGCCAGAATACCAGGCCTTTCGATTCGAGCGGCGTTTGGCTCGCGCGGGCAGTGCGTTTACCGAACTTGCCCTGCAAGACCGAGCAGCGTCGGTAGGTGAGGAGCCAGCATGCGAGCGGCCTCGCTCGACGCGGCGCCGTCTTGCTCGGCGTCCCATGCTTCGCGGCTCACCGGTGTTAGCTCGTCCAGTTTTTTGCGGGCCAATTCGCGATTCGCAGCTGCAACGTCGCCCGCTACCAACGCATCAAAGCGATTCTGTGTTGCATCGAGCTCGGCCAGAACGCTGTTCATCTGTTGCAACTGTGAATCGGTCGGTCGGCCATCGTACCCAGCAACCGCACCATAGAGGTTGCCCAGATGTTCCCGTAGGCGCTCTTGGCCGGTGATGCCGCCGCTTTTCTGCACGGCGAGGTGGCCGGTAATGGCGTCGAGGGTGTCGGCCAGGGCGCCGAGGCGGTTGCCAAGGCGATCCTTCGAACCGAGGGTCTTGCCATGTGCCTTCGTTTGCTCGCTGAGGTCGGCAACCGTATCCGCCAAGTAGGTCAAATCCGAAAGCCGGTGGTAGAGGGCTAGCGCCGTTTCCTGCTGGAGCCGACGGTCCTCCTCGCTGTAGGGGTTGCGCGGGTCAGGAACCAGGTGAACCTCACCTTCGAGCGTCGTTTTGCCCTTCACCAGCCGCACCCGATAGGTACCCTCGGGGACCCGCGGCCCACTGAACGCCTGAACCAAGGCGGTCGACGGAGGCAGCTTGGGTGGTTTGAGGAACATGGCCCAGTCCACCCGGTTCAGGCCTTTGCGTTTGCTACCAGGCAACGTGGTGAGCAACTCATCGCCACGGTAGATCTCGACCTTGAGATCACCGAACATATGGCGTTTCTTTTGGTAGTAGACAATGCCAGCAGCCGAGGAGGGATTCGCACCCACGAACTCGTCGCCACCGCCGAAACTGAAACTGAAACCACCAAGCACCATCGGGGAGGGGCGTGCCGGCAACAGGGTGATTTCGGCCGACAGCACGTCGTTGGTGAGGTGCCGTAAAGGCGTAATGTCATCGACGATGTAGATGCCGCGGCCATGGGTGCCCAGGATCAGGTCGTGCTCGGTTGGATGAACCACCAGATCACGAACCCCGACCATGGGCAAGTTCTCTGTGAACCGCGCCCAGTTCTGGCCACCGTCGATGGTGATGTAAAGGCCAAACTCCGTACCGAGGTAGAGGAGGTCTGGGTTCACCGGATCTTGACGAATTACCCAGGTGTAGCCGTCGATCTCATCGGTAGCCAGCGAGGTCCAGGAGACGCCGAAGTCCACCGTCTTCGCCACATAGGTGGTCATGTCACCGGTCCGATGACCATCGAAGGTTGCGAACGCGGTACCCGGATCACGATGGCCGGCTTCGACGGAAGTGACCCAGGTGCCGGTGGGAAGCCCTTCGACATTCTCCGCCACGTTGTTCCAGGTGGTGCCAGCGTCACGGGTCACTTGTAGGTTGCCGTCGTCGGTACCGACCCAAATCACGCTGTGGTCCACCAGCGATTCTTCGATCGCCCAAATGGTGGTGTAGTTCTCAGCCGTTGAGTTGTCGATCGTCAGACCACCCGATTCGGCCTGGCGTTGCCCAGCGGGGTCGTTGGTCGTGAGGTCGGGGGAGATGGTCTCCCACGAGTCGCCACGATCCCGCGAGCGATGGAGGAACTGCGACCCGTAGTACAGCGTGCCGCGGTCGTTCGGGCTCAGATGAATCGGTGTGTTCCAGTTGAACCGGAGATCAGCCTGGTCTTCTTCGGGATAGGGTTTGATGCTCTTGGTGGTACCGAGCTTGCGATCGAACCGCAATAGCTGGCCGCCTTGGTATTCGCTGAAGACGGTGTTGGGATCATTGGGGTCGGCGAAGGTCCAAAAGCCGTCTCCAAAGCCTACGTTGTCCCAATCTTTGCTCTCGATGCCGCCCGGTGAACGTGATGGACCGGCCCAGGAGCCATTGTCTTGGAGACCGCCGTAAACGTTGTAGGGCCATTCGAGATCATGGCTCACGCGGTAGAACTGCGACACCGGAAGGGTTTTGACATGCCGCCAGGTGGCGCCCCGACTCTCCGAAATGTAGACGCCACCATCGGTGCCGATTACGAGTTGGTGCGGGTTGGTGGGGTTGATCCAGAGCGCGTGGTGGTCGGGGTGAATGGGGATCGAAAAGCCACCGCCGATTTGGGCACTGAAGCTATCGCCACCATTGGTCGAGACCGTGAGCGTGAAGGCAGGATTGTAGACCCGCTCGAAATCCGTGGGGTCGACGACCAACTCACTGAAATAGAACGGACGAGACTGGATGTTGCCGGAGCTGTCCATCTCGCGCCAGTTCGCGCCCAGATCATCTGATCGATAGAGCGCCGTGTTTTCTGACTCGATCGTGGCGTAAACGACGCTTGGCCGCGATGGCGCGATGGCGATGGCGATGCGGCCCAGCTCACCTTCGGGCAGGCCGCTGCCCTCCAAGCGGGTCCAGTTTTCACCGCCGTCCGTGGACTTGTAGAAACCGCTGCCGGGCCCACCGGAAGTGAAGAAGTCCGGCGAACGGCGGAACTGCCACATGCCGGCATAAAGCACACTCGGGTCCTGGGGATCGAGATCGATATCAGCGCAGCCGGTGTTCTCATCGACGTAAAGAACCTTGTTCCAGGAGGCGCCGCCGTCGGTGGTCTTGAAGACGCCGCGCTCTTCGTTGGCGTCCCACAAATGTCCGGTGGCACAAACAAAAACCGTGTCCCCGTCGGTGGGATCAATGCGGATACCGCCGATCCGTTCCGAGTCTTCGAGGCCCATGAGCTTCCAAGTCTCGCCGCCATCGCCTGAGCGATAGACACCGCGGCCCACGGAAACGCTGTTGCGCACCCAGGTTTCGCCGGTACCCGCCCAAATCACCTCGGGATCCGAGGGGTCCACTTTGATGGCACCGATCGACTGAGGATGATCGTCGAAGATCGGCTCAAAGGTCACTCCGGCGTCGATCGACTTCCAAATGCCGCCGGTGGCGGTTCCGACGTAGAGCGTGACCGGGTCGGTCGCGACGCCGTCGAGCGCGGCGATGCGTCCGCTCATGACCGCGGGGCCGATCGCGCGCGCGCGCAGGCCGCCGAAGGTGTTGGAGTCGATATCGATGGGTTCTGCGGCCGAAACAAGCGTGGCGGGCGCCAGCAGGCCGAGCACGAGGAGGATCAAGAACAGGCTGGGGAACGGTCGATGCATGGGTAGCGCCTCCTGGTATGGCGGGGGAGAGACGGAAGGGATTGGCTCCGTCGAAACAGTAACCGCAAGAAAACGCGGCCCCGGTGTCGGGCCGCGACACCGGGGCTGGCGAGGCGGCGGTAGCCTACTCGGCTTCTTCTTCGGCTTCTTCTTCGGCTTCTTCTTCGGCTTCGGCTTCGGCTTCGGGCATGGTGAAACGGTCGTCGGCGATCTCGAGATCAACCTCGACCTCGTTGATCGTGACGGTTTGCATGGTGGGACCACCGCCCATGCTGACCTCCATCGAATGGGCCATCATCATGCCGGCGACTTCTTTGAAATCGCCCATCGTCGTCGCCGCCTCGACCTCGGTACCTTGCATCATCTGCTTCGATTCTTGGCGGATTTCCAAGAAGTACTCGCTATCGATATATGAGTGGATGATGTCGCCGTTCTTCTTGGTGATCTTGAGCTTGTAGGCTTCGGTGCCTTCGAAATCTTCAACGCCGACCAGCTCGACCGTGTTGCCCTTTTCCTCGGAGTCCATCAGCGGGCCTTCGAAATCGGTCATGTCGAGCAATACCTTGAGCTGGTCTTCGGCCATCTCTTCGGGGTTGGGATTACCCATGAACGGCATGATCGCCCAGCCTTTGGCACCATCGTAAGCCTGGACCATCTTCATGCCTTGCATGGTCATCTCCATCCGTACCATGTTGGGACGCTTGAACTCGATCACCATGGGCGCTTCAACACCCATCGCGGGCATGACCAAGGTTCCGGACGTTCTGGAAGACTTGACGTTTTTCCAAGCGTCCGCGCCGCCACGTGCTTCAATGTTCTTGGCGACGATTTGATCAACTGTTAGTTCTTCAGCGGCGAAAGCGGGTAGGGCGAGAAGCGCGAGCGCTGGAACGAGCCAGCGAAGTGTTGTGCGAGTCATTGGCGTACCTCTGGTCTGGGGAGTCACTGCGTACTTGGATTCGTGCGCGTACGGGTCACGAGATTCCAGCGGGAACAGCTATTACAACGTAGAAAAGGGAACTCGGGTTTCAATGATGCCCGTTCTGCAAGACCGGCTGACCTCGCAGGACGCGCCTTTACGCGACTATATACGGCGGCCGCTGACGAAGACATCTGGCCGAATGTCGTCCACAATCGCGCTTCAATCCACGTGTCGAATGCGAGTTTCGAGCTTCGCGTGTGCCGTTCGTGGCAACGATCCTTTTACGGTTGCTCGAGCGCGGCGCGTAGGGCGTTTAACCGTGCCTCTTCCGTGGCGTTCTGTGGTGGTCCGAGCCGCGCGAACACGTGTTGGGCCTGGGTGCGCAGTCTGGAACTTCCGCTCTCGAGATTGCGTGCGATGGTCTCGAGTGTCGCCAAGGCGGCGCGCCGGTGGCCGGCACCAATGGCGGCATGGGCCGTGAGGAGGGCGGTTTCCGAGTCGGCGCCACGGGAAACGAGGATGGCAAGGAGTGCCTGCCCGGCCCGCGCTTGAGCAGGATCCGAGCTGTGGGCGCGCCAGGCAACGCGCAAGCGGAGAGCTTCAGAGTAGAGCGGATGAATCGGCGCAACGCCAGCCAACTTGCTGTCTAGCTCGAGAAGGGCATCAAGGTCTCCGCGGCGGGCGGCGCGCCACCCCTCGACGACGATGTTCTCTTCCGTCGTCAGGGGCACCAAGCGAGCGGGTGGCGCCCCATCCCGGGCCAGCGCGCCACGGAACACGGACAGCATCACGGCGCGGGCATCGGCGTCCTGCGGCTCGTTGGCCAAGATGGTATCGACCAAAGAACGCGCCACGGCCGGACGACCGGTGGCGCGGGCGAGCAGGGCTTGGCCCATCAGTTGATCGCGTGGGTCGCGGACCCTTGACAGCAGATGCTGCCCCCGTGCGTGCTGCCCGGTCTCGAGAAGCCGACCGATCAGGCGTCCGACATCGAGTCCTGGGGGTACACCGTCCGTCCATGGATCGTGCTGGTTGAGAACGGTGCGTGCCTTGCCGCCCAAGCCGGTACCCAGGAGGTGCGCGGAGCGCGCCTGCAACCGATTGTTGTTGTCGGTGTTGATGCCGGCCCCGGCGGCCATTCGCCGTGCTCCCAGGTCATCGAGCACCAGCGCCGCGGCCAAGTCCTCTGGTACCAAGACCCCGAGCGATCCGAAGGCACCGTTTGCCAAGGCTTCCCCCTGGGGGAGCTCGAGCGGCTGTTGGCTGGCAGCGAGCAGGAGCGCGTTGCCGCCGGGAGGCCAAAAGACAGCGGCATTCGGGAACGCTTCCGTAACCGTTGCAATCACGGTTGTCAGCAGGGGCTCGTCGAGGGCGCCGAGTCCGATCCATTGGACGAAGATGCCCGTTGGCGTGAGGTGGTCTCGGACCAACCCAAAGAATTCACGGGTGTAGAGGTGCCCCGATGCGGTCCATGGGTGGGAGGGCTGCGACACGATGGCGTCGTATCGACGATCGGTGAGAAGTAGCGCCGAACGTGCATCGTTGGTGATCACCCGCAAGCGCGGGTCCGCAAGGGGATCGTACCGACGTTGATCAGCCACGGCCTGATTGGCGGCGATCACTTCGGGTTCGATCTCGATCAAGTCGATCTCGGACGTGGTGGACGGGATGGCTTCGAGGACCACGCCAGCTCCGAGGCCAATGACCAGCATACGGTCGGTCTCGGGGCGGAGCATAGAAGGGAGGGCGCCGAGCCACGGTGTTACGAGGTAGCGGCCAGTTGCCATGCCCGGTGGCTGGATGGTGCCTTCCGGCAGGCCGTTGGTGCGCAGGTCCCATTCGCTTCCGTGGTCGAGCAGCAGGACCGTCGCGGAACGGCCGACGGCGTGGTACGCGACGGTTGCGGTGACGTCGTGGCTTGCCTGAGGGAGTGGCGCGTGGCGAAGGAGCCGCCACGGCGTGGCTGGGCGAAAGACCAACAGCGCAACGAGCAGGGCCAAGGCCAATCCGGCATGCGAGCGTGTCGCCGGCCCCGCGCAGAGGGCGGTGACCAGCGCGAGAAGCAGGTTGCCGGCGGCGATCATGGTCAACGTACCGGCAAAGCCGAGGGCAGGTAGCACCAGGAATCCGATGGCCAGCGCGCCGAACACGGCACCGGCCGTGTTCCAAGCATAGACCCGGGCCGCGGCAACGCTAGCCTCGGATGCTTCGCGGGCCAATGCACGCACGGCGAGAGGAAAGGTGGCGCCCATGGCAAGGGCACCTGGGAGAAGGGCAATACCGGCCGCGAGCGCCGCGCCACCGCGGCCGCCGATCAGCTCGATCTGGCCTGGAAGGGCATTGATCGCGACAAAGCTGATGAGTGCTCCCACACCGGCGCCAATCTGGGCCGCGATCAAGCCTCGGGCGCTTGCGTCGGGCGTACTGGCCCGGCGTGTTGCGATCAGCGCGCCACCGGCAATGCCCACCAGGAAACTTGCCAGCATGGTGGCGAAGGCTTCGATACTGCCGCCGATCGCGTGGCTGAGCAACCGTGTCCACAGGACTTCATACCCAAGGGCGAGGAAGCCGGCCACCGCGACCAGCCAAGGTACGGCGCGACGTAAGGCAGGGGTCGCTGCCGAAGGCTTTCCTCGAGCTGAGTTTTCTTCAGACCGTGGCGGTTGCTGGTCCGGCTCCGTGGACGACGTCGCCGTGGCGTCCGCGGGGGTCTGGGAAAGGCTCGCCCGGCCCAGCAGGCATGCCAAGCCGAAGACCATGGCGTTGACGCCGACCGCCACCCACGTGGCCCGCGCAAGGCCGAGGGCGGGAAGCAGCCAAAAGCCCGTCGCAACCGCTCCGAGCACGGCACCCGCCGTATTGGCCGCGTACAGGAGACCCACCCGCGGGCCGACCTGGGCGTCGCTGCGGACGGCAAAGCGGGTGAGGATCGGTAAGGTGGCGCCCATGCATGCGGTGGGGATCACCAGGATGGCCAGCGAGACCACCAGGTAGAAAGCGGTTGTGGCGGCGCCGCCGGCCGCGACCGGCACGTCAGCGCCACCGAACAACGCCACGTAGCCGTGGCGCGCAAGATCCAAAGCCAGCGGAATGGCGAGGGCGGTCAATCCAATGGTCAGCTCGAGCATGCCGAAGACCACGAGTGGTCGGCGGATACGGTGGCCATGGCGCGCGGCCAATGCGGCACCGATGCCGAGTCCACCGAGGAAGGCAGCGAGCACGGTCGCAATGGCCACCTCGGCGGTGCCGAAGACCAAGCCAAAGCGGCGACTCCACGTTACTTGATAGACGAGGCCGGCGGCACCCGATAGGAAGAAGCAGCCGAGAATCGCACCGAACCGGAAGTCAGGGAGCGTCACGTCAGACTTCGGTCCTGATGCAGACTTTGCCGAAGTGTGCTCCGGACATCATGTAGCGGAACGCCTCGGAGGCCTCGTCAAAGCCAAAGACGCGATCGACCACGGGCCGGGTCGCGTGTTGGGAGAATGCGCGATTCATGTCCTCGAAGCCTTCTCGATGGCCTACCAGCACGCCCTGCATACGGATGTTCTGCATCAGCACGGGAATGATGTTGAGCTCCGATGAGACGCCGGCTAGCACGCCGATGACGCTAATGGTGCCGCCGACACGGACGGTCCGGAGGCTCTCTGCCATTGTCCCGGCGCCGCCGACCTCGACGATGTGATCGACACCGCGGCCGTCGGTCAGCGCGCGCGCCGGCTTGCTCCACGATGGGGTGTCGCGGTAGTTGATGCCGGCGAAGGCTCCCAACGCCTTGGCCCGCTCGAGCTTCTCGTCACTCGATGAGGTGACGACGACCCGCGCTCCGAGAAGGCACGCGATCTTGAGCGCAAAGATCGAGACACCGCCCGTTCCTTGTACCAGGACCGTATCGCCGGGGCCAACATCTCCCTGGGTCACTAGGGCGCTCCAGGCGGTCAAAGCGGCGCATGGCAGCGTAGCGGCCTCGATGTCGTTGAGGTGATCAGGCACCCGAATGACCCCGGTTGCTGGAAGAACCATGTGATCGGCGAGGGTGCCGTCGAGCGGACCACCAAGGGTCGTTCGCACCTTGTCATGGGTCGGCCTTCCGGAATGCCAGTCCTGAGCGAACAACGTCGCGACCCGGTCGCCCACGGCAAGATCGGCGACCCCATCGCCCACTTCGGTCACGACACCCACGCCGTCCGAGCACGGAATCAATGGCAGTGGTTGCTTGGGGTTGTAGTGACCCGCGACCATGAGGATGTCGCGGTAGTTAAGGGAGATCGCACGCATCTTCAGCAGAACCTGGCCGGGACCGGGGCGGGGGTCGGGACGCTCGACCAGCGTCAGATTATCGAGGCCGAAAGCGTTTTGGATCTCATAGGCGTTCATGGGCAGATGGTAGCGCAATCCAGGCCCATCTTCGTGTGATTCGAAGACATCGAAACTTACTTAGCTGCCGACGGAGCGCTTGTGCGGACAACCATTTTTCCACCAGCCGAAAGTGAGGAATCTCGCTGTAATCTCACCTCGGTGTCCGTCTCCCGGGTCACCGCGACGCGAACGAATCAGGTGACCGAATTCCTCGGTATCGCCGACCGCGCCGCGAGAGGGAAGGCACTTGACCATGTAGGTCAGGTAGCCGGGCCCTCGACCGGAGACGGATATGTTTTGGTTGCTGGTAAAGCTGGTAGGTGCCCTTGGTGAGCTTTGTGACATCGACATCCCCATCGACGGAGGGCGCGCCGAGCTCGATCCCGACGGCTAGCTCTTTGGTTGCTGCACGCCGGCTGGCACCACCAGGTGTCAGCGCGGCGTGGCCCTGTTCTATCTTCGCTCGAGTTCTGAGGAGGAAAAGTATGCATGGATCGACCCAGCCCACGAAGCCACTTCGTCCGCCCACTGCACCGATGTCCACATCCCGGCGATTGCCTCGACCCCTTGAGCGGCCGGCAGGCACACGGCCGTTGGAACTGGTAATCTCTCGAGAACCTGATCCTGACAACATTGGGCAAAGTGTAGAGGCGATGGACTCCGTGGCGGGGAACAACATCGAAGACGAGAAAGCGTTCCGATTGATCGTGGAGGAGGCCAAGCCGCGGATGTGCAGCTACTTGGCTCGGCGCCGCGTGCCCATCGAAGACGCGGAAGAGCTGATTCAAGATGTCTTTCTGCGCTACTTTCAGAAGCAAGCGACCGTAGAGACACCAGTTCCGTGGCTGATGGGCGCGACCGCGATGGCCTTTCGGATGTACTGCCGAGGTCGCAGCCGACGGTTCGTGCTGACGGTTGAAGACACCCTTCTCGAAGTGTTGGCTGAAAGCAGCGCGCCGGGTCAAGAAAATGCGTTGCTGCGCGATAACTTGAACCGGCTAATCGGCAAGCTCAAGTACCAGTGTCGCAATCTGTTGCGGCTCCACTACGGACTCGGCTACGACGCCCATGAAACGGCCGAAGCGTTGGGCTACAAGCGGTCGAGCATCGACAAAGTACGCCGACGATGCCTCAACGAAATGGCGCGCAAGCTCGACCTTGCCGCCCGCGGCTTGATGCCCCGGAAAGGAGGCTCGGCATGACCCTTGACCCCAAGGCGTGGCGGGATTTTCGCCAAGGTTCGCTGACGGCCGCCGAGCGTCGTTCGACGTTGCGGGCAATTTTGACCGACGAAGGTCTTGGCGCCGCGTTGGAGAATGCGCCCAAGCCCAACCGACCGGACGACTATGGTGCGGCCTTTGACCGCGGTTTGGCGGCAGCATTGGAGGGCCAGGCCGTCCGTGTCCAGGATGCGAAGTCGATCGCTGCTCGGGTCAAGGATATTGAAGCGCGCGCATCCACGGAGGCCACTGACCACCTGGCCAATGAAGTCGCGGGCGAGCGTGTTGCGTACCGGCGCCGTTTGGCCGAGCATCTCCGGCATCGGTCGCTGAAGATCGGGTTTCGCGACGCGGCAGCTTCGGTGGCCATGGGCCGTTTGGCCGTCGCCATCTTGGCTTTGCCCGGATCCGATGCAGCCGATGCGGACGGCGAGGAGACCGACACCGATCCGACATCCTTGAAGTCGATCCGCCAGGCCCGCGCGGAGTCCTGGGCACAGCTGGGCAACGCGCTTCGCGTTTCGTCGGATCTCCGAGCGGCGGGACGAGGCCATCGCGATGGCCTTATCGTTGCTCGACCCTGATAAGGATTCACCCGAGATTCAGGCCAATGTACTGAGTCTCGCGAGTTCACTCCGCAGCGATCAATCGCGTTTCGATGAAGCCAAAGATCTCTGTGAGCGTTCCTTGCTGCAGGCCCGCCGAGCAGGAGATCGGGGGCTCGAGTGCCGGGTCATGCTCAAGCTGGCGTCGCAGCATGCCTACTGCTCCGAACACGATTCCGCGATCAACCTACTTCGGCGCGCTCAAGCGCTTTTCGATATCCAGCAGGAGCCACGACTGGCGCTTGTAGCCACCCACAACCTGGCGTCCTATTTGAACGAGGCGGGGCGGCCCCAGGAAGCATGGGCTGGCCTGCGGAATGTTCGTCGCCAAGCCGAGGCGATCGGCAACGAGCTTGATCTTCTGAGGTTGGGTTGGCTCGAAGGGCGGGTCCAACTTGCCTGCGGCCGCGACGCGGATGGAATCCAGGCCTTGAAGGCTGCTCGGTCCGCATTCCTCAGCCGCGAGATGGCGTACGAAATGGCGCAAGTCTCTCTCGAACTGGCGTCTCATTACGCGGCCCGCGGAGCGTTTGCCGAAGTTCGCCAACTGGCGGGCGAGTTGGTCCCCGTGTTCGCGGCGCGTGACGTTCATCGCGAGGCTCGGGCGGCGCTCGAGGTCTTTGTCGATGCGGTTCGCAACGAGACGGTCGAACGTGGCCTGATTATCCAAGTTGCCTCCTACCTGGAGCGTGCTCGGGATCGGCCCCAATTGCGTTTTCAATAGGGGTGGCTACCGGTGATGGCCGGTTGGCCCTTTCTTTGGGTTGGGGGCGCACGAGAGCCGTGTGGAGGGTGCGCGTGGCCGTGATCGCATCGCGGTCGTTGACCAGGGCCACGACGGCATCGTGTTCCGCGACGGGCGGTGCCGCTACGGCTTTCAGCTCGATCCCAACGGATTCGAGCGCCGCGATCAACCGGCCGACGGTGGACAGGGTGGGGGTGCCGTCCTCAGCCACCGCTGCGATGAGGGCGAGGTCTTGCTCCTGGCCGACCGGTACCTCGAGGCCTCGTTGAAGCGCGCGCTGGCCCTGGGTCGCTTGCTCGCGCGCGATCACCAACGCGGTGCGACGACTCGAAGCCTCGACCAGCAACGGTGAAATACCGACCGTGGCAAGGGCGGTGCAAGCGGCGCTGGCGGTAGCGCGGTGTTCCGTCGTGGGGACGGTGAGGCGACTGAGCCCACGCAGGGTGGTTACAGCGCAGATTTCCTCGGGTCGGGCGATGCGGGTGCGCGCAATCCGGGTACCTGGGTGGTGGGGATCGAAGATGCTGCGGACTGTGGCGGGTATTCCGGCTGCCGCCAAGGGACTGGTCGCGTCTGGATGTAAGACCGCGGCGCCGAAGTGGGCGAGGGTGGTCACCGCGCGGTAGCTCAGGTGGGGTAGGGTCCGAGCTTGCGGGACCACCCGTGGGTTGGCGCTCATGATGCCCGCGACATCGGTCCAGATCGCAACGCTCGTTGCCCGCAATGCGCGCGCCAACGTTGTGGCCGAAAGGTCCGACGCGCCGCGGCTGAGGGTTCGCACCCGGCCGCGATCATCGCGGGCCAAGAATCCCGTTACCAACGTGACTTCGCCCGGACGAAGATCGTGCAATGTTTGCCGCACGTGGGCTCTGGTTGCCGGCCAATCGATCCTCGCTTCGGGCTCAGTGGCCGTTGCGTCGGTTACGATCAACTCGGTGCCGTCGAAACAACGAGTCACGATGCCGCGACGGTGTAGGCTCTCGGCAACCAAAGGCAACGCGAGACGCTCGCCGGTGGCCAGAATGCGGCTGCGGGTCAAGGGCCCGCACTCACCGAGTTGCGCCACGCTATCGAGCTGCGTCTCGAGGTCCGCGATCATGCCGGGTGCTGCGTCGTGTTGGTTCTGTTGCAGAATCGCATCGAGTTTGGCCGAGGGCACGGTGCCGGTCTGTTCGGCTGTGTCGATCAATTCGGCCAAGGCGTCGGTGGTTCCCGCCAGGGCGGAAGTCACGACTACGGCCCGATGACCCATGGCTGCGCGCTCGACGATCCGGGCCACGCCCGCGCGTCGTGCGGGCGTGGCGACCGAAGTGCCACCGAATTTTAGGATCCGCACGGCAGGTCTGTCAGCCCGCACGGGCCAGCACGGGCGGCCTGAGTGTTTGGGATTCGGATGCCGTGGCAGTCTGGGCGCGCTCGAGCGCGTCCTCGACCTCGGCCACCAGGTCCTCGGTCGCTTCGATACCCGCCGAAATGCGCAGCAAACCATCGGTAATACCCGCGCGCTGGCGAGCGGCGGGATCCATCGAAGCGTGGGTCATGGTCGCTGGGTGGGCGATCAGGCTCTCGACGCCGCCCAACGATTCGGCCAGGGTCAGGCAGGTCAGGCCGTCCAGGAAGGCCTGTACGGCGGCGACGCCGCCCGCAAGCTCGAAGCTGAGCATGCCGCCGAAACCCGCTTGTTGAGCGCTGGCCAGTGCGTGGTCCGGATGATTGGATAGACCTGGGTAGTGGACCTTTTGGACCGTCGGATGTTGGGCCAGCCGTTCGGCCAACGCCTGAGCGTTTCGCTCGTGGTCGCGGACTCGGGCATGCAGGGTGCGCATGCCGCGCAAGGTCAAGAAGGCGTCGTAGGGTGAGCCCGTGATGCCCAGGCAGTTGGCCCACCAAACGAGTTTCTCCTGCAGTGCCTCGGTGCCCGCGACGACCGCGCCTCCGACCACATCGCTGTGGCCGTTGAGGTACTTGGTGGTCGAGTGCACCACCAGGTCGGCACCGAGTGCCAGCGGCTGTTGCAGGGCTGGGGACAAGAAGGTGTTGTCGACCACGGTCAGGGCACCGGCCTCTGAGGCCAGGCGGGCGGCGGCGCGGATGTCGGTAACGCGTAGCAGCGGGTTGCTGGGGGTTTCGAGCCAGAGCATTTTGGGCGCGCGATCGACGATGGCCGCGGCCAACTCGTCGATTGCCGTGGGGTCGACGAACTGGACTCGAAAGGAGCCCCGCTTGGCCATGGCGTCGAGCAGCCGATAGGTGCCGCCGTAACAATCACGAAGTGCCAGGACGACATCGCCGGGTTCAACCAGTTGCAGAGCCAAGTGAACGGCGCTCATGCCGGAGGACGTGACCACAGCCCCGGCTCCCCCCTCGGCGACCGCAATCGCTTCGGCGAGAAGATCGCGGGTTGGATTGCCGCTGCGGGTGTAGTCGTAGGTGCGCGGCTGATCGAATCCTGCGAAGGTGAAAGTCGACGATAGGTGGATGGGGGGAACAACCGCGCCATGGTGTTGATCGGTGGCGAGGCCGGCGCGCACCGCGCGGGTTGCGGGTTGGAGTTCGTGTTGTCTCATCGGTGGTGGCTCCGCGTGCGGGTTCTCGCTTCGAGGGCGTTTCGAATGATTCCGGAAAGCGTGTTGGTTTCTTTCAAGAAGGCGTCATGGCCGAAGTTCGAGTCGAGCTCGACGAGCTGGCAAGGGCCAGACACAAGATCGGCCAGCCGGCGGATCAGTCCGATGGGCACCAACGGATCCGAAGGCACGGCGACCAGCAGGGTCGGCGTGGCGATGCGGCGCGGGTCTACCTTGTGCAGGTCGATCGACTCGGAAAGCCGCAGAAATGCTTCGGGGTTGAAGGTCTGTGCGAAGGCCTCGCCGCGGGCATGCAAATAGTCCTCGATCGGAAATCGAAAGTGTGCCCCGTCGAGCCGTGGCGGGCCGTCGAACCGCGTGTCGAACTCTTGGGCGGTGCGGTACGTGGTCATCGCCAAGGACCGTGCCAGCACCATGGATTCGTGGGTGGTCCCTTGGCGATTCCCCAGCAGGACGATGTTCCGCTGAAGCGTCCTCAAAGCCGTGGCTGCCGCGTTGCTTCGATGTGCCGCGCTGACCACGATCAGGCGCTCGAGGCGTGACGGGTGATCGGCGGCAAAAGAGAGGCCGACCATGCCGCCGTAGGAAGCGCCCACAAAGGCGGCGATTCGCCCGATGCCAAGGTGGTCGAGCAACCGTAGAAGGGCGTTGCCTTGATCATTCGTGGTCACCGAAGGCCAGCTGCTGCCATGGCCTTGAAAGGCGCGGTTCCGAGGCCCTGACGATGCTCCATTGCCTCCGAGGTAGTCGAAGCTCAAGATTCGGTAGCGGCTGGTGTCGAGGGCGCAGTTCGGCCCAACGACGTCTCGCCACCAGCCCGGAGAGGGGTCGCTCCGCGTGGTCGTGACGTGGCAGCCGGCGGAAATGCCGCCCAGAGCCACGATCACAGGGGCGTCTTCTGGCCCGGTGATCTCGTACGCCAGACAGGTATTGGTGAGCTCGGTACCGACCCCCAGCCGGAGGGGCCCGAGCTCACAAGAACGGAAAGCAGGCTCCGTCTTCGGGATCGACGGTGCGCTTGGGAAGGTGGGCTTTCCGGGAGACGAAACGCCCGAGTCCAGTTCGATCTGGTTCATTTTCGGTCCTCCATGAGGGTTTCGCCTCATCGGAAACCCTACGGAGAACCTCAAGACTGGTGGTCAGGACCCTCGTTGTCCGTTGCCGGCACGGTCGCTTCCTGACACCTCATCTGTCGGTGGGCCGCCGCACATTCGTGCGGTTGCTCCCGTAGGAGTTGGCACCTTTTCGGGAGGGTGATCCCGAAGGTTGCCCCGGCGTCAAAGGGCCTATCCCTCAGCCGGTCTCGATGAGCCGTCGAGACACTAGCGAGCTTGTACGGGGCTTGTCAACCCCGCAGTTACAGAAAGAAGTTCCGACTCAACCGACGATGCCGAGCGGTGCTCTGCGCGGCCAACGTCCTCGGGTGAAGTCCGGCACGTCGATGGGCTGGCTACGCGATGCCACGGAACGTTCGGATAGCTCGGTGATCACGCTCCAGGCCGCGGCGTCGTAGACGTCCATGTCCATCGGCGTGCCAGAGCGAAGGCATTCGATCAGCCGCTGATCTTCGAGGAAGTCCATGCCGCCATGGCCTGCGCCTTCGGCCTCGCGCTCGAAACGTTGCCACAGGGGGTGGTCCCATTCGGCCCGGTACTCTTCGGGATCGTCCCAAGCGTGGGGCTCGCTTTGTCCTTCGATGTGCAGACGGTCGGGATAGCCGGAGAACAACCCACGGGTGCCCTGGATCAGGTTGATCCGGGTGTAGGGACGTGGGGTGGTGGTGTCGTGTTGCAACATGATCGTGCGCCCGAGCTTGGTGTGAATCAGACTCGTGTTCATGTCGCCAAGAACAAAACGTGCCTTGCGCCGTGGGTCGCTCTCGGGCAGATGCTCCTGTGCCCACGCTGCCAGGCCGCGGGCCGGCGAACTCATGGAGACCAGGTAGTCGAGCTGATCGCCACGGTTGATGTCCAGGCATTGCGCCACGGGACCAATGCCGTGGGTGGGGTAGAGGTTGCCATCGCGCCGGGTCGAATGCTGCCAGCGCCAAAGGCCTTCGTTGGCATCGCTCAGCTTGATCGACCGGAGATCGTGAATGTAGGCCGCTTCGGCATGCAGCAGCTCGCCGAACAGGCCGGCACGGACCATCCGCAACATCATCAGCTCACGCCTGCCATAGCAGCAGTTTTCCATCATCACACAGTGCCGCGCAGTGCGTTCGGCAGTCTCGACGAGTTGCCAGCAGCCGTCGACGGTATAGGCTGCCGGCACCTCGACCGCGGTATGTTTCCCAGCCTCCATTGCCGCGACACACACCGGTACGTGCCAGCGCCAGGGCGTGGCGTTGAACACCAAGTCAATGTCGTCACGATCGCACAGCCGGCGCCAATCTTCTTCGCCTTTGAGGTAGAGTTCAGGGCTTGGGCGACCGTCCTCGGTGACCCATCCCCGAACCTCTTCGGCGCGAACAGCGTCGATGTCGCAAAGCGCAACGATGTCGATGTTGGGGATACGCAGGAAGTTCTGGACATGGCCGCCGCCTTGCAGGCCGATTCCCACGAAACCAATGCGTACCCGGTCGACCGCCGGAGCGCGGAATCCGCCTGGCGCCCCGTAGCCGTCATTCGATGTTTCGGCTGGGGTGTCGGCCTTCGTCTTGGAAACCAAGCCAAGCCCAGCCCCCGTGGCAGCAGTCAAGAACGAGCGTCGGTCGATTGGGAAGTGGGTCATCGGATCCTCGTTGAGGTTGGTGGGGAGTCGTTCTGCCAACCGCGGTAGAGCGCAATGGCCGCGGCGGTGGCGGTGACGCCCCAAATGGTGGCCAGGCCGTAGCGGCCATAGAGCAGGGCACCGGTGGCGAACAAGGCGCCGTAGACGGCCAAACAGCCGGCCAGCATCGCACCCAGCGCCCGGGGCACGAACCAGGGCTCGTCGGATGGGGTGGCTTCTTGATGGACGGCGCGCCATCCCGGGCCGCCTGGGTGGATGGTTCGGCAGAAGGTCTCGAGGGTTGCGGTATCGGTGGGAGGTGTCATCAAGGTGACGACGATCCATCCCACGGTCGTCAAGACCACGCCGAGCAACAGCTCCTGCCACGATTCGAGGCCACCACCTTGGCCATGCCAGACGACAAGTCCCGCGGCCACCACGAAGGAAATGACCATCGCCGCGATTTCACTCCAGGCGTTGATGCGCCACCAGAACCAGCGCAGGATGAACAGCAAGCCGGTACCCGCACCGATCTGAAGCAGCAATTCGAAAGCCTGGAGCGCATTCTGCAACTGGAGGGCGACGATCGCTGCCAAGACCATCAGCCCGACGGTCGACAAACGGCCGACGCGCACCAATTCGCGTTCCGTTGCCTGGGGCCGCACGAACCGGCGGTAGACATCATGTACCAAGTACGACGCACCCCAGTTGAGGTGCGTCGAGATGGTCGACATGTAGGCTGCCGCGAGCGAAGCGATGACCAGGCCCAACAAGCCGGCCGGAAGCAAGGTCAACATGGCGGGGTAGGCCAGGTCGTGACCGACGACTTGGGCGTCGATGTGGGGGAAGGCTCGGCGGAGCGCATCGAGATCAGGAAAGACAATCAACGACGCCAAGGCCACGATGATCCAAGGCCACGGTCGCAAGGCATAGTGGGCGACGTTGAAAAAGAGGGTGGCGCCCATCGCGTGGCGCTCGTCCTTGGCGCTCAGCATGCGTTGGGCGAGGTAGCCACCGCCGCCGGGCTCGGAGCCGGGATACCACGATGCCCACCATTGCACGGCCAGGGGAATCAAGAACAGCGGCACGAAGTTGGCAGGGTCGCCAAAGTCGGGTACGAGGGCCAGCCGGTCCGCCACCGACGGGTGCGCCATGAGTTTGCTGAGTCCGCCCACCTCGGGATGGCGCAAGGCCGCCCAGGCCGCGGCCAGACCACCGGTCATGGCGACAACGAACAACAGCGCGTCGGTCAAGACCACGCCCCGCAAGCCGCTGGCGGCGCTGAAGATGACGGTCACCACCGAGGCCGCCAGAATGGTCTGGAGCGGCGACAGCCCAAACATGACGCCGCCGATCTTGATTGCCGCCAGGGTCACCGTGGCCATGACCATGACATTGAAGAAGACGCCGAGGTAGATGGCCCGGAAGCCACGCAAGAAGGCGGCAGGTTTGCCGCTGTAGCGCAGCTCATAAAAGGCGAGATCGGTCACTACCCCGGCGCGCCGCCACAGTCGCGCGTAGACGAAAACGGTGAGCATGCCCGTGAGCAAGAACGCCCACCAGACCCAGTTGCCGGCGACGCCGTTTTGCCGGGTGATGTCCGTTACCAGGTTGGGGGTGTCGGTGGAGAACGTCGTCGCCACCATCGACAGCCCAAGCAGCCACCAAGGCATGCTGCGTCCCGAAAGAAAGAACTCCTCACTCGACCGCCCCGCTTGCCGCGCTGCCCACAAGCCGATGCCCAGGCTGGCGGCGAAATACAGAGCAATCAAGACCCAGTCGATCGGCTGGAGGATCATTGCGTCTCCGTTGCTGTTGGCTGTCGGATGGAGCGTACCAGTCGGGGCTGGCAAGGCCCAGATACAACCGGGCGATCGTTTGCTGGAACGATGGGCATACAATCGGTCCGCCCCCGGCGTTGCCCGTCAACTCCGACCGTCACCCGCGTTCTCCGAAGTGACACCTCGAAGAAGAAGGAGGAAGCACGATGAAGCCTATTGATCGAGAACCGCTGATCCTTCTGATCCTCAGTGCGAGTGCCCTCGTTGTTTCGGGGGTGGGCCCCTTCGATCGCGTGACCTGGTGGCTGGAGGTGGCGCCGGTGATCATCGTGGCGCCGATCCTGATTGCGACCTACCGCCGTTTTCCGTTGACACCACTCGTCTATCGGTTGATCTTCATCCACGGCTTGATCCTGATGTTGGGCGGTCACTACACCTACGCGCGGGTACCGCTCGGATTTTGGCTGCAGGATGCCTTCGACTTCGCCCGCAACCACTACGACCGCATTGGCCACATCGCCCAGGGGTTTGTTCCGGCCATGGTCGGGCGCGAGGTGCTGATTCGTACGTCACCGGTGAAACGCGGGGCCTGGTTGTTCGTCTTCGTGACCAGCATGTGCTTGGCCTTCAGCGCCTTTTATGAACTGATCGAGTGGTGGTCGGCGGTCATTGGGGGCGAGGGCGCACACGAGTTCCTGGGCACCCAAGGTGACATCTGGGATACCCAATGGGACATGTTCTTGGCTTTGTGTGGCGCGATTGTCGCTCAGCTATTGCTCAGTGGCCTCCATGGTCGACAACTGGCCCGTCTCGGTGTGTCGAATGTACGTCGTGGGTAGTTTGACTTGCGCTCGGTTAGACAGACCGCACGGGCAATCTGGATCAGGCGCGATCCCATATTCGTGCGTAGGGGCGGGGCTTGCCTCCGCCCGACCCGGGAGGGCGCAAGGCCCTCACGGCGCCGAGGAAGCGACGATCGACAACATTCGCGCCGGGTATGACCGCTGGCGGACCCGCTGTGATCGCCACGAAGGCAACGTTGCCGTGATCTATTTCTGCGGTCACGGGGTCAACGACGATGGCGCCGATCAAGAGGGGGCCTGAGGCGATGTTCGAGATTCGATTTCTCCCGGCACGCTTCGGTGACTGCATTTGGCTGGCCTACGGCGATCCTCAGGCGCCGCGCAACGTTCTGGTCGACGGCGGCACGGGTGGAACACGCCACGACATTCGGACTCGGCTCGAGGCTCTGCCGGCCGATCAACGCCGATTGGAGCTGTTGGTGGTCAGTCACATCGATCGTGATCACATCGGCGGCATTCTCGGATTGTTGGATCGAGACGACGTGGGTTTCGAGGTCGGCGACATCTGGTTCAACGGCCTCGACCACCTGCCGCGTCTGGACGATCCTGGCGCGGAGAGCTTGGGTGCTCTACAGGCTGAACGATTGAGCGAGCGGCTGTCGCTCCTCGGTCTGCCGTGGAACCAAGCCTTTGGAGGTGAGGCGGTCGTGATCCCAGAGGACGGACCGTTGCCGGTACACGAACTGACCGGTGGGCTGCGCTTGACGTTGCTGTCACCGACCCATGTGGCCCTGGCGCGACTGCGGCCTGTGTGGGAGCGGGAGGTACGAGAAGCGGGACTGGTACCGGGTTTTGGCCTCGATTTCAGTGTCGATGCCGAGCCGCTGTCGGCCGAACCCGAGAGCCTTGGCACCACCGATCTACCGGATATCGACGCGTTGGCGGCGACCCCGTTCGACGCCGACGACTCGGCGGCCAATGGCAGTAGCATCGCTTTTCTGGCGGAGCACGACGGCAAGCGCGTGTTGCTCGCTGCTGACGCGAACGCTGCGTCGTTGCGGGCATCGCTCGATCGGTTGGCGCCCGGCGAACGGGTACCGGTCGACCTGTTCAAGATCTCGCACCACGGCAGTCGGCGTACCACCAGCACGGAGCTAATCGAACAAGTTTCTTGTCCTACTTTCGTGTTCTCCACCAACACGTCGGTGTTCAAACATCCACACCACGAAGCCGTTGCACGGGTCATCAAAGCGGGACCTATGGCGCCTGGCGACGTGCCCCATTTGGTCTTCAACTACCGCAAAGAGCGCAACGAGGTCTGGGACCTCGATCTGCTCAAGACCAGGCATCGGTATCGCACAACCTATCCGCCCGATGGAGAAGAAGGGGTCGTGGTGACCCTTGGTTAGATAGTCTCGTATTGGGACTTGGTTTCGCGGTCGAGCACTCGGACCGTGTTGTCGTAGAGCTTTTGCGCGTTGTCGGCGCTGTCCGCAACGCAGACGAGTCCGATCTTGCCGAATTCCGAGAGCGCACCAATGAGGTGAAACACCACGCCTTGCTGAGTGGCGCCGTGGAAGTGCAAGCCGTTGGCGACCGCGATGTCGATCAGGTCTCGGGGTAGGAGGCCGTGGTAGCTGGGGCTCTCCAGGTTGTCTGAAGCGCGGTAGTAGCGAGGTTGGCCGGCCGGGGTGAGGTAGAGCCCCGAGTCGTTGTCGTAGTGCCCATCGGTGAGGAATTGCAGCATCATGAAGGTGTGGGTAGTGCCACCCTTGCGGAGGTTGACTTCGATCGCGTAGTGCCGCCAGCCGGATGGTTCGGGGACCGAGACGAAGTCAACGCCGAAGCGGCCCAAGATCGAGCGACCTCGCAGCACTTCGGCGACCTTCTCGCCAGCCTCTTGAATATCGAGACGGTAGGCGGCGTCGGCAGGGAAGGTGCTGCCCTTGAATACCTGTCCGGAGGGACCACCGAGGATCTGGTCGTGGGTCGAAATCATGTCGACCTGCGCGAGGGGATCGATGCGGCATTGGACGGACGGCGACCGTTTGTCTCGACCTTCGATCCACGCTTCGACGATACCCCCCATGGTGCCCAGCTTGGCTTCGTACGGTGCCCAGGATTCCTCGGCCGCTTCGAATTTCAGTCGCGTTGGCAGGGTTTGCGCGACCCAGGGCTCGATGCCTTTCTTGGGGCAATCGGAAAAGGAGAACACCGCGTTGCCCTCCCCGGAGGCTCCTTCCTCGAGCTTGACCACCGCGCGTCTCAAGTCGGGATGCTGGCCCTTGAGGTCCGCGAGAGCCGCGACAACATCGCGAGCACCCCGTAGCCGCTCGAATCCCGGCGGTAGATCCAACCCGGCTTCCTTGAAGACCTCTCGGCTACCGCTCTTGCCGCCGGGGTCGGCCAGGGCAGGGTCACAACCGTACAGCGGGATATCGAGCGCCAAGGCCAAGGTGCGTTCGAGCGGCGAAACGTTGAAGCACGTCATGTGCGCGGTGGCGGGGTCCGGCATGGCCGCGCGGATGCGCTGGAGCAAGCGTGGTCGGCGAAGAATTTTCTGAGACAGCGGGATGGTCGAAGCGTCGTGGCAGGAGAGCATCGTTAGCCTTCGACTGGCATGGCTACCCGGAATGCCTGGAAGTAGATGCAAGTAGTAGTCGATGATGGTCGAGGCGACCGGCAGGCTGGTGATGAAGACGACCCGAGTCCGGGGCAAGCGGAGCAGCATCAACATGCACAGCAGCCGCTCTTCGTAATGTTGGACACCAGCGATCTTGGCGAGCAGGTCGGCGTCGAGGCTCAAGCTGGGCACCACAACCACTGTTCGCGGTTCCAGGGGCTCGGGGAAGACCTTTTCGAACAAGGGCGCGAGTCGGCGCTGCAAATGTGCGAAGGCTTTCGATTCTCGTTCGAGGTCCAAAGGCATGGCCATCCCAAAGGGTTGTTGGTGGTCCACGGTTCGTGAGGCGGCGACTCGATTTGACACTACCATCGGGTGTGTTTGCCCCGTCCGTCAAGGTGGTGTCAGGAGAATGAAAGCTCGAATCACAGGGGGCGACGGTCATCTCCGCTGATGCCCACCACGGCTGTCGGCGGGGTCTTCAGCGGCTTTTCCCCAGGGCCGTAGCCGGACTTGGCCGGTCCGTTCGGATGCAGGTCTCGATCGTGAGGATGGCTTCTGCACAGCGCCCCAGGCATCGACCGTGTGTGCGCCTGATCCGGCAACGCCGAGTGGACTCGAGCGTTATTCGGCGATGGCGGCCGGCCTGTGCCTGGAAACCATTCCGGGTACCACTTCAGGATATGCGCCACCGCCTTCGACGCTGATCTCGGGGCTGCTTCGTGGCTTCCTCACGGAAGCCGATGCCGACGGCATCGTGCTCCCAGCCGGACTCGGGGTGGCCCCTTGTCATCGATCTTGCCGGGGGGTACCGGCAGCTGTGCCACGGATGATGGCACTGGGATCGACGAGCTCGACGGCGTTTCGGGTTGGTGGTTCTACCTCAACTTCGACGCGACCGAGGTGCCCTACACCGGGCCTTGATCGCCGTCTCGGGTCTTTTCGTCTTCCTGAGTCGGGTCGTCTCGAAGACTTGCCTCGATCTCGCGATAGTCGTCATCGAGGAGTTGCTGGTACTCGGCTGCCCGACGGCGCAGCCGTAGCATCAGCACCACCAGCAGCACGACCAGAAAGCCGTAGATGGATGCGGTGACAGCCGGGGGTAGTTGAAAGACCGCCAAACTCGATCGCCACAGGCCCGCCAGCAGCGCTTCGCCGAAGCGCAGGACGACCAGCGCCCCAACCGCCAGGGCCGGTCCAAACGGGGCATGGGGAAGCCCGGTTCGAAGCTTGTGGACGACGCCAACGAGCGCGCCGACGGCGCAGGCCGGTAGCAGGGTGAGTACAACGGCATTGGGGCCGAGGAAGGCGCCGATCATCATCAAGAGTTTGGCGTCGCCCATGCCCATACCCTCGATCTTGGCGAGAACAATTACCAGTCGCCGAAAACCCTCGAGAAGTCCGAATCCCAGTGCGGCCCCGATGAGCGCCAAGGCCGCGCCAGCGGCCGGGCCCTCGAGGATGGGCAAGTGGAGGGTGTGAAGTACGTGGCGTTGCGACAACGCGGCGACGATGCCGTCTGGCTGGACCGTGTTGAGCACGATACCCAGGACGGTACCGGGGAAGGTGAGAAAGTCGGGGATCAGCTTGCTATGGACATCGGCGGCGGTGACCGCGAGCAGCAAAACCGCGAGCGCGACCGCGGTCGCAGGTACGGTGGGGGCGCCCCAAGCGACATAGGCGAATACGACTACCCCCGCGATTTCGACCCACGGCCAGCGGAATGGCAACCGGCCATCGCGCAGGTGCAGGAGACGGGGAAGCAGCACGCGGACCGCGCGGCCGGTGATGGCGCCCATCGCCATCCAAAGGACGATGTTCATTGGCGGTCCATGCTCATTTGTGACCTGTTCAATTTGGGACACCTGCTCATTGGCAGAGGACCTTAGCAGCTTCGGAACCACCTGTTCGGTGTGCTGAAGTCCGGCGATGCGTGTATCATCGCGCGCCGTGAGACTGTGGGCAATCAGCGACTTGCATCTGGCGCATGCGCGCAACCGCGCTGCGCTGGAGGGGCTTGACGACTACGGTGACGACTGGCTCGTCGTAGCTGGTGATGTCGGAGAAAAGCTGGAGCAATTGGACCACGCGCTCCAAGTTTTGACCGCGCGGTTTGCGCGGGTCATCTGGGTGCCGGGCAACCACGATTTGTGGTCGTCGCCCAACGAGCGCCAGGTTCGCGGCGAGGTCAAATACCAGCGTCTGGTCGCGATCTGCCGCTCCCACGGCGTCGCAACCCCCGAAGATCCTTTTTTGGTGTGGCGGGGCGACGGTGGGCCAGCGATCGTGGTGCCACTCTTCCTTCTCTATGACTACACCTACCGTCCCAACCACATTTCCGCCGAAGACGTTTTGGAATGGTCACGGGCAAGCGGGGTGGTGTGCTCGGATGAAATTGTCCTGCAGCCGGATCCGTTCCCAAGCCGCGAAGCATGGTGTGCCCAGCGTTGCATGGATGCCGAGCAGCGGCTGATGGCGCTCGATCCCAACTTGCCCACCATTCTCGTCAATCACTGGCCCCTGCGTTACGACCTGGTCAACCTGCCGCGCATTCCCCGGTTCTCGCCGTGGTGCGGCACGCGCCGAACCAATGACTGGCACCAACGTTTCCGCGCGCGGGTGGTGGTGTACGGGCACCTCCACATCCGACGCACGGCAGTGCGCGATCAGGTTCGGTTCGAAGAGGTCTCGCTTGGCTACCCCAAACAGTGGGATCCCGCGCGGTCGATGGGAGATTATTTGCGCGAAATCCTCCCTGGACCCGATTCGTCGGCTTGGGTCCGTAGCTAGCGGACCGCCGGAGGTGTGAGGGACCGGACTCTCGACTTAGCAGGTTCTGCCTGCTATCGTCGCCCCCCCTTTGGAAGCAGAAAACACTCGTAGAAAGACTTGTGAACAAGACTCGGAGCTCATTCATGCGAAAACTACCGACCTTCCTCATTGGCCTGCTCTTTGTGCTCGCGATTGTCGCGTGCGGCGCGGAGACGGATGCGCAGAGCGGCGAGGGCGACACCGGTGAAAGCGCGCCCGCGACGGGCGAGCTGGCCAACGACGACGAGCGCACGCTCTACACCATCGGCCTGATGCTGTCCCAAAATCTGAACCAGCTCGGCCTCGAGGGCAACGAGTTCGATAGCGTCATGGCTGGAATTCGCGATGGTATCAGTGGTGCGGAGCCCAAAGTGGACTTGCAGGAATGGGCGCCCAAGGTCCAGCAGTTCGCTCAGGCTCGGGCGACAGCCAAGGCTGCCACCGAGAAAGCGGCTGCCACGGCGTTCGTGGACGAACAAGCCGCGATGGCTGGTGCACAGAAGACGGACTCGGGTTTGGTCTACATTGAAACGACGCCGGGAACCGGCGCATCGCCCGCCGCGACCGACAAGGTCAAGGTTCACTACCACGGCACCCTGCGCGACGGTACGGTCTTCGACAGCTCGGTCGACCGTGGGACGCCGATCGACTTCGGCCTCAACCAGGTCATCAAGTGTTGGACCGAGGGCGTCCAGATGATGAAGGTTGGGGGCAAGAGCAAGCTCATCTGCCCGTCGGATATCGCCTACGGCGACGGTGGCCGGCCGCCAACCATTCCGGGCGGCGCGACGCTGAGCTTCGAGGTCGAGTTGCTCGAGATCGTTGCGGCCGAGTAACGTCGGAACAGCTTGAGCGCGCGAAAAGACGGCCCGAAAGGGTCGTCTTTTTCTTATTCAGTATCCGGGAACGCGCAGAGACTGACCGTTGTGCTCCGGCCCGAGGGAAAGAATGTAGGGCACAGCATCTCGGGCCCAGGTTTTTGGCGTTGGGAAGCTGTTGGCTTCCGCACCAAAGGCGGCGTCGAGCATCTCCGTGTGGATGATGCCGGGCGAAAGCGCAATGGCACCGATTCCTTCGGGAAGCTCCTGAGAAAAGGCTCCAGTCAAACCTTCGATGGCATACTTCGACGCACAGTAGGGTGCCACGTCGGGTGCGGTCTCTTGACCCCAGCCTGAGCTGAAATTGATCACCACGCCGTGGCCGCGTTCGATCATGGCGGGTACAAAGGCACGGATGACGTTGGCCGTACCCTTGATGTTGACGTCGATCACACGGTCGAAGTCGGTGCTTGCGATTTGCCACAATGGTGCGCGTTCATTGATCACGCCAGCGTTGTTGAGGATTAGGTCCGGTGCCCCGTAACGCTCGCTGATCGCCGCTGCCCAGGCGGCTACCGCGGCACCATCGGTAACATCCACCGACATCAGGTCGTGGCCCGAGCCCAATGCCTTGCGCACGGATGCCAGCGATTGCTGGCTGCGTCCGCAACCTAAGATTTGGTGTCCACGGCGGGCCATGCCTTCGGCCATGGTGCGGCCGAGACCGCGGGCCACGCCGGTGATCAGAATCGTCCTGCTGGTCACCGATTGCTCCACGGCAAGCGTTCGAGGTCGACATTGCCACCGGAGAGGATGATGCCGACGCGCATGCCGTGAACGTCGAGTGCGTGGTCGAGCAAGGCCGCAAGCGGCACGGCACACGACGGCTCGATGACGATCTTCATCCGTTCCCACACCTTGCGCATGGTTGCGATGATGATGTCGTCGTCGACGGTGACGATGCGCTCGACGTGGCGCGACAGCACCAAGAATGTGCGCTCGCCGAGTGAGGAGAGCAGGCCGTCAGCAACCGAATCAGGATCGTTCGATGGCTGAATGGCGCCGATGTCGAGGGAGCGTTGGGCGGCATTGGCAAGGCTGGGCTCGGCGCCGATCACCCGGGTCGTGGGTGCGAGGTGATGGCAGGTGAGGGCAGTGCCAGCGAGCAAGCCACCACCGCCGACCGGTGTCATCACGATATCGAGGTCGGGGACCTCTTCGATCAGCTCGCGAGCGGCCGTGGCCTGCCCGGCGACGGTTGCCCAGTTGTCGTACGGGTGAATAATCACCGCGCCATCCTCACGCACGACGCGCTCAACTCCTGCCTTTCGAGCGGCTTGGGTTGGCTCGCAGAGAATTACCTCGGCGCCATAGCCGCGCACTGCAGCGAGCTTCACCTTGGGTGCGTTTTCGGGCATGACGATGGTCGCGCGCGTCCCACGCATGCGGGCTGCCAACGCCACGGCTTGGGCATGGTTACCCGAGGAGTGGGCGACCACGCCACGGTGAAGTGCGTTTTCGTCCAGCGAGAACACCGCGTTGATCGCGCCGCGGAACTTGAAGGCGCCGATCTTCTGGAAGTTCTCACACTTGAAGAACAGTGAGCCGCCCAAACGCTCGTCGAAATACGAGGAGCGCAGGACCGGCGTTCGGTGGGCATGTTCACGCACCCTCGCGTAGGCAGCGTCGAGGGTCGCGCGATCAGGGATGGGACCAATTTCGTTGTTCACACGTGGATCATACGACAGCCGGGTGATGCCTACATGTCCGCACCAGTGACGGCGGACGATTGGGAGCCGTGAGGAAGAAGGCGGTCACCGCCATCACCTGGCGCGTCTGCCCCCCAAATCCACGGCTGGGCGCCCAAACCAAAGTTGCCAACCGTCGCTCGGGTGCGCGTTGGCCAAGATCTCGAGGTGCTGGTGTTGGTCAATGCCCGCGGGTCGGTTGATGTCGCGGTGGTTCAAAATGAGGAGAAGCTACCGGCCGGCCTCGCGCCGTAGCTTGTTGATGCCGCACGGCAGGCCACTTTCGATCCGGCAACCAAAGATGGCAAGCCGGTGGCCATGTGAACATCGATCTCGTTCTGAGCGGCGGCTACGGGTCGAAGGTAATGCGGCGAATCCGCGTTGGTGCCAGCGTCCCGCCGCTGCTCGCCTCATCCGACACTTCATTGACGTAGAGCGTCTTGCCGTCAGGGCTCCAACCGAGATCGTTTGGAAAGCAGAAGCTGGCTTCGTTGGGTGCGCCGTTCTGGCCCCCTTTCTTGCCTGACCCTGCCACCAGGGTCACTTTTCCGGCGAGCGAAACGCGGTAGATTTGATGGGCCGCTCGGGCGACGACCCACAGCGCGTTATGGGCAAAGACAAGGTGGCCGTTGCCTGTGCCGGGAATGGTCGCGAAGGCACTGGCCTCGCCGTCTGGCGTGACCTTGATTACGTTGTTGTCAGCGAAGTTCGCTACATACAAGTTGCCGTCACTCGCTCGCGAAATGCCATTCGCACACTTGAACAGCTCGCTGGAGGCGAACCGGGTCGAGGTACCGTCTTGGGTGACTCTTTGAATGGATTGACTGGCACAGTTGGTGACGAAGAGCGTACCGTCCGGGTCGACCTCGATGCCCACCGGAGCCTGAAACCCGTCGTTGGCAAAGGTGGTGACCTTACCGTCGGGCGTGATCCTGCTCACCGCGCCACTGCGAAGGTTCGACTGATATAAGTTGCCTTTGGCGTCCATGCCGCTACCGGACGCGCCGACAATGCCGTCGGCGAAAACGGTAGTCTTGCCATCGGGCGTGACCCGAAAGATCTTGGTTCCCGCCGTACTGGGGTCGCCGAGTTGTGCTCCGAAATCGGATGAGTAGATGTTGCCGTCTCGGTCGATGGTGATGCCGCCCGTACCACCATCAACTTGGGTCAAGGTATCGAC
Source organism: Candidatus Multivoradales bacterium (assembly GCA_965250305.1). GTDB lineage: Bacteria > Acidobacteriota > Thermoanaerobaculia > Multivoradales > J023 > J023. Next base: position 325,665 of record CBDFNS010000024.1, read on the forward strand.
GCGGATCGCGGTTTGGGCGGCTATCGGTGCCGCGAAGCTCGCGATCAACGTGCCAACCAGCCCGGTTCGCCAGCCGTGTCTTGCGGGCGTGGTTCGATGTGTCATGACGGTAATTCCCCTCGTGAATGCTCGTGTTCGCCGACGATCCCAAAAGCGAACTCTACACTACGGATACTACGGATACTACGGATGGTGGGTGCGTGCTCCTGCGGTATGCTGGTTAGGCAACATTGCGCGTCGCCACAGGCCGGTCGGAGGGCGGACTTCGGGTTTCCCATGGTGGTCGACCCTTTGGACCCCGACCGCGCTTGGGTGATTCCGCTGACCTCGGACGAAGATCGGGTGACCGCCGAGGGGCAGGTGCGGGTCTACGAGACAGGTGATCGCGGTTGCACCTGGCGAAGCGTCTCGCTTGGCCTGCCGAGGGAGGGCCTGCTGACGATCCTCCGCCAGGCGTTCTGTCATGACGCAGAGACGCCCTTGGGACTTTATTTCGGTGCGACTTCCGGCGAGGTGTTCGGTTCGGCCGACGCGGGCCGGTCATCATGGTCCTCGATTGCAAGAGACCTGCCACCGGTGTTATCAGTGCGGCCCGGTTATGGGGCTTGAATTGCACCGCCAACGAACGTACTCTAAGGGGGGCCAATCTCTTTTCGCGCTGGGCTGCAAGCGAAAGCTTGTACATTCCGGACGCTACGTTCATTTTCTCGCTGGAGCGCCGATGATTGCTGCCTCCCGTTGGACCGTGTTACTTCTGACAATTGTCTTGGTTTCTTCTTCGTTTGGACCCGCGCTGGCCGCGGGTAGTGCCGGCGAGGCCCCAACTTCGCTCCCGGAGCCACTCGAAACGGCCATTCTCGACCAGCTCATGAATCTTGAAACCACAGCTGGCTATGCCGCGTGCTTTGCGCCCGGAACTTCGCCGGAGTACGTCGCGGAGGTGACCCGCCGCGCCAACAGCTTGAGCGAGCCCCTTTTCCAGGCTGGCGGTGGCTTCGACCGCCATCGGCTCGGCAACCGTTGGAGCACAACGGCAACCGATGGCGGTGGACTCGGCCAGGGCGATCCGACGACCTTGACTTGGAGTTATGTGCAAGATGGGACGTTCATTGCGGGCTTCGCTGGCGAACCGGGGTCGAACAGCGCGCTGTTCGCGTGGCTGAATGGCGTCTATGGTGACTTCAATACCTGGCACGCCCTGTTCATTCAGATCTTCGATCGTTGGTCTGCCTTGTCGGGATTCAGCTATGCGTACGAACCGAATGATGACGGTCTCAATCTGGGTGGCGCGGTTGGCGCGCTCGGTGTTCGGGGGGATCTGCGTATTGGTGCCCACATCATTGATGGAAACTCGGGCATCTTGGCGTACAACTTCTTCCCCAACAACGGGGACATGGTGATCGATGCCTTCGACGCGTTCTACAACAACACGACGAACAACTCGATCCGCATGCGCAATGTGTTGGCTCATGAGCATGGTCACGGCCTCGGCCTGAACCACGTCTGCCCGGTGAGTCAATCCAAGCTCATGGAGCCCTTTGTCAGCGTTGCCTTCGACGGGCCGCAGTTCGACGATGTCCTGGGCACCCAGCGTGGTTATGGCGATTTCAACGAGCACAACGACACTTCCGGAACGGCAACTGCGCTTGGCGTCTTGCCGGCCGCGGTTTCGGACATCAGCATTGATGACGGCGGTGGGGAAGACTGGTTCAGCGTGGCCCTCGGTAGTGGTGAGATGATCACTGCCACGGTCACGCCATCTGGTGTGCCCTATCTGGAAGGGCCTCAGAACGCCAATGGCTCCTGCCCAGCGGGGACCTCATTCGATCCAAGGACGGAGCTCGATCTGCGCCTCGAGATTCTGGGCACCGACGGCTCGACGGTTCTGGCGAGCGTCAATGACACGGGGCTGGGCGGCAGCGAAACGACCAGCGCGATCGCCGGGGCGGCAGGCACCTACTATGTGCGGGTGTTCAACGGAGATGCCGTCGACAATGCGCAGGCGTTTATGTTAGATGTCGACAGCTCAGCGACGTTGTTTGGGGACGGTTTCGAGTCCGGCGACACGTCGTTGTGGGACGTCACCGTACCGTAGGTTGGCTTTCGGCCTGACCACAACATGTGGCCAAGGGGTCGCATCGTTCAATCTCCCAGCGATATCGAGGTTGGTACCATGTCTTCTTTGCCTTCATGGCACGAGCGGTTGTCGCTTCCCGCCGTCGCCGCTCCGATGTTTCTGATTTCGAATCCCGCTTTGGTCACCGCGTGCTGTCACGCCGGTGTCGTCGGGACATTTCCAGCCCTCAACCAGCGAACCACGGAGGGTTTCGAGGCCTGGCTCGAGGAGATCGAGGGCGTGCTCGCGCTGGGAGGTGACAGCGTCGCGCCGTTTGGTGTCAACCTCATCGTCCACCGGTCGAATCCGCGGGTGCAAGCCGACTTGCAGGTCATTGTCCGCCATCGTGTTCCCCTGGTCATTACGTCACTCGGCGCCGTTTCCGAAGTGGTCGACGCGGTCCACAGCTATGGTGGCTTGGTGTTCCACGATGTGACCAACCGGCGCCACGCTGAGAAGGCTGCGGCAGCGGGAGCCGATGGGCTGATCTGTGTCAGCGCTGGGGCCGGAGGCCATGCCGGGACCCTCAACCCGATGCCGTTCGTTGCCGAGATGCGAAGTTTCTTCGACGGGGTTATCTTGCTTGCCGGTTGCCTGAGTACGGGGCACGACATTGCTTCGGCGCTCCAAATAGGCGCGGATCTGGCGTACTTGGGTACCCGTTTTATCAACACCACAGAGAGCCGCGCCGACGATGCCTATCGGCAGATGATTGTCGATAGTGCGACGTCCGACATTGTGCACACGGCAGCGGTCTCTGGCGTGCCGGCCAGCTTCCTCAAACCAAGCCTGGAGGCCATGGGCATTACCCAAGAAATGTGGTCGCGTGCGGCCAAGGTCGACTTTGGCAAGGAGCTCGACGCGGCCGAGGCCGAAGCCAAGGCCTGGAAGACGGTGTGGTCCGCGGGCCAGGGCGTAGCGACGATCGATGATGTCCTGCCGGTCGCGGCCCTCGTAGCACGTTTGCGTAAAGAGCTTGGGGCCGCGTTCGCCGAGCAGGCGGAGCGGGCGTCACGCTGGTCTTGACATGACCTGATGCCGCGGGCCTAGCCCGGGCTAGGTGTCGTAGCGGAGAGCGACCATGGGGTCGATCCGCGAGGCTTTGAGGGCTGGCAGCAGTCCAGCGAGCAGTGCCACGGCGCCGAGCGCTAGGGTGGCGGCGAGCATCACCAGAGGGTCATTCGGCTCGAGACCAAAGAGCTGGGAACTCGCGATTCGTCCTAGGGCGAGCGCCACGCCAATGCCGACCACACTGCCGACGGCGGTCATGATCAGGACCTGGCGAAGCACCAGGCTCCGGACATTGCTGCTTCGGGCACCGAGCGCCATCCGTAGACCAAACTCCCGCGTTCGCTGCGCGACGGTGAACGCCAATACGCCATACAAGCCAATCGCTGCCAGCAAGGTAGCGAGACCACCAAAAGCCGACGACAGAGTCGAGATGATGTGGTCTGCGTAGACGTTCTCTCGAATTTGTTGCGGCATGGTCTTGAGGTCTTCGATCGGAAGGTTTGGATCGAGGGCCGAGACCACGAGTGGGATCGCCTTCATGATGTCCTGTGGCGGCAGCGTGGTGCGGACGTAGAAGTTGATGAAGCCAAGCTCGTCGTCCTGTCGGTACGGCCTGAAGTAGAGCGGAGGTGTCTCCCCCTTGACGTCGCTGTACTTGGCATTGCTGACCAGACCGATGATCTCGATATCCAGTTCGTCGCTGGAGCCGGTAGCCATTCGTTTGCCGACCGCGTCGATTCCGAGACCAAACTTGTTGGCAAAGACCTCGTTGATCACTGCGACCTTGGGACGCTCGACTGTGTCCTCCGTGGTGAATTCACGCCCTGCTAGAAGCGGCATACCCAGGGCTCGGAAGTAACCGGGCCCGACTTCGTTGAACCGCGAGTTGGTGTTGGTGTCGGGACCTGATTCGAAACCCTCGACGCTGACGTTGTTTCCCCAATTGCTTCCTGCCAGCAAAGGGACCAAGGATCCGGTAACTGCCGAAACCCCGGGTAGTGCCGCCAGCGCTTCCTCGGTGCGCTCGAAGAGTGCGAGGGCTTGGGCCGGCTCATAGCCGTTGAGCTCGGGGGAAATACCGAAAGTCACCAGATTTTCGACCGACAAGCCGAGATCAACCTTGCTGACGTTGACCAGGCTCTTTGCGAAGAGGCCGGCTGAGATGAGGAGGGCCAAGGAGAGTGCGATTTGTGCCGTGACCAACGCGGCACGAAAGCGCGCTGCTGACCTTGCGCCAGCCGGTTGTCCCGATTGGCTCTTGAGCACCGTTGCAAGATCGCCCCGAGAGCTGTGAAGCGCGGGAAACAGGCCGAAAAGGAAGCCGGTGCCAATGGAGAGCAAGCAAGCAAACAGGATGATTGAGGGCTCGAGGTGGAGGTAGAGCGTCGCGGACGCGTCGTCCGGGAGCAGCCGACCGATCAGCTTCAGCGTCCATTGCGCTGCAAATAGGCCAGCCAGCCCGCCCAAAGTCGCCAAGACAAACGACTCGGTGAGCAACTGGGTGATCAGCATCCTTCGGCTGGCCCCCACCGAGAGGCGAATGGAGATCTCGGCGGTACGCGCGGCCGAACGAGCGAGTTGTAAGTTGGCGACGTTGGCACACGCGATCAGCAGCACCACACCGGCGACGGCAAAGAGCAACAAAACGGGTTCTCGTGCTTCCTCATGGAGCGAACTCTGGCCACGGGCACCGGCCGCGACGTCCAGCGTTCGGGCCCGGAACTTGGTCATGGTGGCGTCACTCATGCCTTCTTGGAGCGGGGCTTCGACTTCATTGAGGATGGCGTGGTAGGGCGCGTTTAAGGCTGCGTGTGCTTCCGCCAGGGAGACACCAGGTGCCAACCGCCCGAACAGATAAACCCAATAGGACTGCCGGTCATCGAAGCCATCGAAGCCGGGTGACATCAACCCGCGGAGGGTAATAGGAACGTAGACCTGGGGACGATTGCCAAGCGTGGTGCCGCGAAATCCCGGCGGTGCCACACCGATGATTTCCAGCGGGTTGCCATTGACCACCAAGTTCTTCCCCACGACGTCGCTTTGGCCAGCGAAGCGGGTGTTCCAGTAGTCATGCCCGAGCACGACGACAGCGTTGCCTCCAATGGCGGGATCGTCGTTTGGGCCCAGCAGCCGGCCGGCTGCTGGCTGCACGCCGAGGGTCGGGAAGTAGCTGCCCGAGATGAGCACACCTCCACCGGTGGCGGTCGACCCTTCAAAAGCAAGGTTCGCGCCAAACGACCGGTGCGCTGCCAGGCCGGTGAGCACCTCTTGATCGCGTTCGAGATCACGGAACATCGGATAGCTGAAGATCTCGTCGCAGTCGCCCTCGCTGCCACAGGAGGTCGACCCCTGCTTGGGACCCGGAGAGGCGAAGTTAACCAAGCGTTTGGCCTCCGGCACAGGCAATGGGCGCAGCACCATCTGGTCGAACAACGAGAAGATCGCGCTGTTGGCGCCGATACCCAGCGCCAGCGAGAGGATGGCAACCGCCGTGACGAAGGGCGTCTTGGCGAGCGTTCGGAGGGCGAGTTTGAGATTGGTCATAGGGGCCCAGATCATGCGGGTGGGGTTTCGCGACGCAGTTCCGCGACGCAAACCGAAAGCAGCGAGGGTCTCTTCCATAGGACGGTTTGACGAGCCAAAAGGTTGCAGGCCTTGGTGTGAAATCCTGTGGCAGGATAGTCCACCGGTCCGTCGATACGGCTTCTTGATACCAACTGGAGCTTCAAAAAGATGATCGCGATTCGCCAGCTCGTCTGGCAGGGGACCTGATCGACCGCTATTGCAAGGGCACGGGTCCCGAGGACGGCGACGAGGCGTCGTGTCGAGATGTCATGGCGTTCGCCCACGAAGCGCCAGCCAAGCTTGCGGCCGACTATGCTGCTGGGAAGTTCTCCAGCTTTTCGGCCTACCGCACCTCTGCTGGGATCGCGCTCGAGACCATCGAAAACGCGATCACCTTCAAGAACGCCCACGAAGGTATTCATATCGGCTACATCATGGCGATGCGAAAGGCCTTGGCTGGAGGGTGACTGAAGTCACCTTCTGGTTGTAGGTGCTCCCTCCGGGAGCGCGGGTTACCGAGCCGTTGGCGCGTCCTTTTGAGTGCTCGAAGTGGTGATCGTCGCCTTGGCTGATCGCGAATCGGTACGATGGAGTTGTTTCGGTCCACCTACTAAGGAGTGCTCTCCATGACAGCCGATCATCTCGACGCCCGCAATGACCTCACAACGGGGGTGCGCTTGTGGCCCGGTGTGCTGATTGTAATCGTCCAGTGGCTCGCGGTGTTTGGCACCGGCCTGATCGCTCCAGGTTCGATGTTGCAGTTCTTTGGCATGATGAGCGGGCCGCTGCTGACCTTGATGCTGTTCTTGGGGTGGTGGTGGGGAAGCCGCGCGCCTCGCGACGAACAACGCCTGGGAGGCTGGTTACCGATCGTGGCAGTTACGGTGACGGCGTTCTTTTTGCATCGATCGATGCCGCAAGCATTCGTTATCTATGGCCTGTCGGTCTTGAGTGCGTTGTTCGTGGCGTGGGCTGCGGCAACCCGGGGGTGTCGGGCCGCGTCACGCAAGCGGGCTTTAATCGCCGTGGTGCTCGCAGTCTGTGGACTGGGATTGATGCTGCGATCCAGCGGTGTCGATGGCGACATGGGGGCACAGTTCGCGTGGCGTTGGCAGGCGACCCCGGAAGAGCGATTGCTCGCGGACACGAACGCTGATTTGGTCAGCGCGGCTACTACGGCTGGATCGCTGCCCAAGTTCGCCGAGTGGCCTGGTTTTCGGGGCGCAGGTCGTGACGGGATCGCGGTCGGCACGCGCATCGGGACCGATTGGCAGGCGTCGCCACCGGTGGAGTTGTGGCGGCGTCCGGTGGGGCCCGGTTGGGGCTCGTTTGCGGTGGCGCTCCCACGCCTATACACCCAGGAGCAGCGTGGTGATGACGAAGTTGTAGCTTGTTACGACGCCACGTCCGGGGCGCCGGTTTGGATGCATCGTGATTCCGCACGTTTCTGGGAGGCGCTGGCCGGTGCCGGACCGCGCGCGACGCCCACGTTGCATGGCGACCGGGTGTACAGCCTCGGGGCCACCGGCGTCGTCAACGCGCTCGACGCGGCGACCGGTGCCCTAGTGTGGTCGCGCGACCTGGTGACTGATACGGACGCGACAATTCCGGATTGGGGCTTTTCCAGCTCACCGTTGGTGGTGGGGAATCTGGTGATTGTTCACGGTGGCGGTGACGGCGGCAAAAAAGCGGTCGTGGCCTACGACGTCGAGACCGGCGCCACGCGCTGGTTCGGCGCCGCGGGAACGCTGAGTTACAGCTCGGTCCAACGGGTCAGCTTGGATGGCGTGCCGCAGCTGTTGATCGCCACCAATGCCGGAATTACCTCCTTGGCCGAGGCCGACGGGTCGCCGTTTTGGCGGCACGAATGGAAGATCCCGGGCGCTGCCCGTATTGTCCAACCAGCGATTGCGGCCAACGGTGACGTGTTGTTGGGCACGGGTTCGGGAATGGGGGTCCGGCGGTTGGCGATTGGGCGCTCCGGCGACGAGTGGACGGTCGACGAACGATGGACCTCGGCCCGGCTCAAGCCCTATTTCAACGATTTCGTGGTCCACAAGGGCCACGGCTATGGATTCGATGGCCGCATTCTCGCCGCGATGGATCTGGAGACGGGCGAGCGGGTGTGGAAGGGTGGTCGCTACGGCAGCGGCCAGGCATTGCTGCTGGCGGACCAGGATCTTCTGCTGGTGCTGTCTGATCGTGGCGAGGTCGCATTGGTCGCGGCCGACCCGTCGCGTTTCGACGAGTTGGCGCGCATGAGCGCCATCAAGGGAAAGACATGGAATCATCCCGTAGTCGTTTCGGGCGTGCTCTACGTACGAAACGGTGAGGAGATGGCGGCGTTCCGATTGCCAACGGCGCGCCTGGATCGAGTTGTTGGTTCTCTACGAAGCACGCAGCGGCGAAGTGGTTTGGGCTTCCGGGCGCACCAACGGCGTTAGGCTGATCGTCGATGGCCTGGGCGATACGCCACTGCCGACCGAGTTCTTCGCCAACAACAATTGGCAGCTTCGAATTGCGGATTGGCTGCAACGTCTCGAGTCGCTTGCCGCTACCCCGATCAAGGATTTTTCAGAGCAGCGGTTCGAGGTCGGTCGCGTGTCGACTCCGTTTGCGGGTCACAATGTGAGTGTCGACGCGTCCGCAGCGTTCACCGTGACGCCTTTTACGGATCGCACGAACGACGATCCTGACGGCATCTTGTGGCCGGTACGCAGTGGTTCTGGTTCGCTCCCCACTGCCGGTTTGTTTCAAGCCGGCAATGCCTGGCTCAAGTACGACGGCCATTTGGAGTTGGTGCTCGATCACGCGTCGCTGGTCGCGCTCCTGCCCATCCCAGACGACAAAGCCTTAGCGGGTCGGGCCTTGGCCTTGGGGATGCCGTTTCGCAAGGACAGTGCACACGAAAGCCAGAGGCGCGGATCAGGGCCTATCATGCACTATGGGTCCACGTACTCGAGCAATCCGAGCTACCAGGCTGGCGTCTTGCCGAACATCTGAGCGACCTTGCATTGTTGGCCCGAAAAGCGTTGCGAACCCGGGGATTCCCTACCTCGACGTTTCGGCGTGAAGACCAGGGCGGCAGTGCCAATCAGTGGCGCGACGACCTGGCGACCTTTGGCGGTAGCCTTGCCATGCACCCATCGATCTTGGTGCATTGGGCCGGCTTTCGTCATGGTCTCGAAATGCTCGCGGGCGCAGTGGCGCAAACAACGAACCATGCACCGGAGACGATTCACGAGATGTTCAATGCCTTGGCCCGGTTTTGGGACCAGACGCATCATGTCCGAGCGGTTGGTGGCTAGCTGGCCCAGTGCACGGTCGGGATCGGGCGTCCGTTGGTCGTATGTCCGGTGCTTTCCCTTTCGCCCAAGAACGGGCAGACGATCCTCCTTTGATCGAGCAAGACCCCCGACGATGTTCGCCGGGAGACTTGCTTGCTGTCTCGGTGTTAGCCGTTGGGCAAGGCGATCAACTCCCCGGTGGTTTCCTGAACCACGACTTCAGGGGTTTTGAAGATGATGATGATGATCCACGTCTTCGAGGGTCCTCCGATGCCCTTGGCACCACCGGCGCCGCCTGGTGCGCCGACGGTGGCGTCGCCGCCATTGCCGCCATCGCCGCCATTGCCGCCCTTGCTGCCGTTGCCGCCGTTGCCACCCTTGCCACCCTTGCCGCCCTTGCCGCCGTGACCACCTTGGCCGCCGAAGCCGCCATTACCGCCATGGCCTGCGTTGCCGCCATTCCCGCCGTCACCGCCATCGCCACCCTTGCCGCCTTGGCCACCTCGGCCACCTTGGCCGCCTCGGCCACCATCGCCGCCATCGCCGATGGTGATCACCACCAGCTCTTCGAGGCTTGCGGAGGTTGTGGTGGTGGCGAGTACTTGACCGAGGTTGCCCTGGAGCCCGGCAAGTACCCACACGGTATTGCCGTTGCCCCCGGTGACGATTTCGGGGCCTTCGCTGTCGGCCTCGAGCTCACCCAACTTGACGTCGGTAAGCGGTTGGCTGTTGGTGTGAATGACCTGCGGGATGTAGTAGCCTGCACCGCCAGCGAGACGCAGCTCGGTGAGGTCACCGTTGTCGCCGGCAACGTAGATGACGATGTAAGTGGGGGTGATCCCCTTGTCGAGCGACGTTGTGTTTGCGACCTGGCCGTCACCGCCAACGCCACCCGTCGAGCCTACGGAGCCCGGCGTACCTTGGGCGCCATCGGCGCCGTTGTTGCCAGGTTGACCATCGGCGCCGTCGGCTGACCGGATACCGGACCGATCCTGACCGTTGCCGCCGTTGGCTCCCAGAAGACCCGCGCCTCCGGCGATGCCAGCCACGCCGTTGGTGCCCTTGGTGCCGTTCTTGGCCTTGTCGATGTCGTCGGTGCTGGTACCCGATGCACCTTCTTCGCCCTCTTCGCCCGGGCCGCCGGCCTCCATGCACTCGGTGCCGTCTTCTCCGGCTTCGCCGTCATCGGCTTTGCCGTCGGGAGAGCCGGACGGACCGCCGCCGTCTATACCGTTCATGCCATCCATATCGCCATCGGTACCGACGTTGCCATCGATGTCGCCCGCGTCGCCCACCTCACCGATTCCGCCATTGGAACCGAAGCGACCGATCGGCCCGCGCGCGCCTGGGAGACCGGGATTGCCTGACATTCCGGGTATTCCCACCGCGCCGATCGAGCCGGCTTGGCCGGTGTTTCCGATGGGTCCGGCGGTGCCTGCTGCGGCTTCTACCGGCGCGTCTACGAAGCGCATGGCGATGGCGTTGAGCGCGCTACCGCCCGTGTTGAAGATTGCCGTCGGTGACGACCAGCTGATACCGAAATACATCAGCCAGGTGACACCGCTGGCATCCACCGCACCCACGGTGGGTACGAGGCTGCTGTTGAGCAGCGTTACGCTCAGATCGACATCATTGATCGCTACAGGCGACGCGGCGATGAGCGTGGCCGGGTCCCATGTTGATCCGGTCCAGGTCAGGACCACCACACCGTCGTCCGCGGCCAAGGCGATTTCCATGGCGGTGTTGCCGTCCAAGATCTCGGAGACCGCGACCGCGTTGAGCGGTGCGCCATGCGTGTAAATCAGCTCAGCAGCACCGTTGTTGATCAAGAACACCCGCCCGTCCGCAGCGACCGCAGCAATGCGGTGGTGATCGTCGGTGGGGAAGACGTGGTCGGCTTCGACATCGCGAATCGCGACGCCGGTGGCGAGCACCTGCGTGGCGTCAAAGCTGATGCCATCCGGTGTGGTCATGAGCACGGCTTGGTTGCCACTGACATGGAGCAACGCGCCACGGTTGCCTTCGGCGCCGATACCGCCGATACCACCGGTGCCGCCTTGTCCACCAATACCACCTTGGCCACCGATACCGCCCTGGCCGCCGCCGCCGCCGTCACCACCATTACCGCCAATACCAGCGTCACCGCCCTGGCCACCATTGCCGCCCCGAGCACCGGGGCCTCCAGGACCGCCGGTACCTCCGTCGCCGCCGGCACCTCCGTCGCCGCCGTCACCGCCCTTGCCGCCTGTGGCACCTGCTCCGCCTCCTCCGCCGACACCGCCGTTGCCGCCGAGACCGCAGGGCCCGCCATCGCCACCCTTGCCGCCGTCACCGCCCTCCTCGCCGGATTCGGTTGCGTCTTCAGCGTCGTCACCGTTGTCGCCGTTCTTGCCATCGGTGGTGGCGTCGCCGCCGTTACCGCCAGCACCGCCTTGGCCTCCCGGTGCTCCGTTGCGGCCAAATCCGCCCCAGATTCCAGGGAAACCGTTCTGGCCGCTGGTGCCGAAGTCGCCGTTCTCAGCGTTTTCACCGATGCCACCGATGCCACCGATGCTACCGATGCCACCGATGCCGCCGATGCCACCGTCCGCGCCCAATCGGCTGGCGGCGGGCGTCGACGAAGTTGGCGTGAGTACGTAGACCCGGCCAGCGTCGGTGCTGACGACCAATTCGTAACCCGCTTCAGCGGTATCCAACTCGCCCCATCCATTGCCGAGCACGGTTTCGGTCGGCGAACCGGTGAAGGCGGGATGGGCGGTCCAGCTGCCGTCCGTTGCCACGGGGCGAGGGCCGTCGTCACCAGGCAGGCCTCCCGATCCGCCGAAACCGCCGGGGCTACCGGGACCGCCGAGGCCGCCGGCTCGACCCGTTCCGCCCGGGCCCATCATGCCCGCGACGCCGCCAGGGCCACCGATACCCGGTTGGGCACCGGTTCCACCCGGACCGCCGGGGCCACCGGCGCCTTTGCCGCCGTTCTTGCCCTTCTTTCCCTTTACGCCCATGGCGCCCTTCGCTCCCGGTTCGCCGTCTTCTCCATCTTCACCGGCTGCGCCTGCCATCCCGTCTTCACCCTTTTCGCACATGATGATGATGATCAAGATGCAGTCATTGATCTCGTAGATCTCGTCATGCAGGTCAGAGACAATCGACTGCAGGTCATCGCCGAGGGTAAAGCGTGGGCGTGCTGCGATCTGCGCGTCAATTTCTAGTGGTAAATCCGCGTCGCTCGATGCCAGACCGAAGCTCGTGGGCACATCGTGGGTGGTGATGGTGAGCGCCATGTCGGTACCTTGCGGTGCGCCGGTGACGTCGATGGCGGCCGCGACCCCGTGGTAGTCGAAGCTGAAGGTGGCACCGAAGCCACCGCTCGCGCTGGCAGCTACCGGCGCGCTCTCGGTGCGGTCGGGCAGGACCAGATCGAGCGACGCGGGAACCCCGTCACCGCTTGCTGGAATCGGCACGACGAGGGTGGCGACCTGCTGCGTGGGGTCGACCTGCGCCGAGATGGGATCACCATCGGGTGAGGCAGCGGTGGTCGAGAAGAACGAGACGCGGTTGTACAAGGCCAAGGCTGCTTCGGTGTTTTCGAACAGAAGTTGCTCCCACGCATGGGAGTCGTTGCGCACCAAGGTCACAGCATCGATCAGGCCGCGGACCGCATCGCCCAGCACTTGGTGGTCGCCCTCTGCGTTGGTGCCGTTGTTGAGTCGTTGCTCAATGTCAAACAGATCGCTCAGGATCAACTCACTCCATGCCAATGGGTCGTCGATCGACGGGTCGACATAGGTCCCTGCGGCATCGGCCGCGAGGCCGGCACCCTGGTGACTGCGCAGCGCTGCGCCGAAGGTGTTGAGGCCATCCTCGAGGGTGACCACCACACTGAATGGACCAGGCGCTGCACGGTGGTGCACTTCCGGCTCGCCATAGCGGCCCACGTTGTAGAAGAGTGGGTTGCGTGCTGCGGGAATGTTGTTGACGTACAACTCGACATCGGCACCTGCTGGGCCGGTCCATTGGATGTCGAGATTCAAGGTCATTTGGACGCCAGGGGTCGCCGGGTCCACGTCGGCATTGGGATCGAGAAAGAGCGGTGTTCCGACCAACTCGATCGTCCCCGAAATGACGGTCTGCCCGCCCAACGTCGACGTGCCGCCGGGCGGTTGCGCTGCGGCCACGGATGGCATGGGCAGAATCAAGAGGCAACCGATCAGGCCAGTGATGCCGGCCTCACGGAGTAGGCTCCAACAGCGGGAGTCAAGTTTCGAAGGCATGTGCGATCTCCTCGGTGGTTAGCAAGCTCGGCCCATTCGTGGCTGGCAACGCGCCGGTTGTGAATGAACGCTGGCCGTTTCCCATCAACGTGCAATCGGGCGCGCTGAGAGGCCATCGAGATGGTGATCGCAAGAAAAATGAATTCGGAGAGTGGTCACAGGTGCACCCGTTATGACTCGAAGTGGCGAAGCCGCAGGGCGTTGGCAATGACCGATACCGAGCTGAGACTCATGGCGGCGGCAGCCACCATGGGGTTGAGCAGCCACCGCTTTCGCCTTGTCTTCGGGCATCATCGCGGCCTTGACGTGGTCCAGGCCGAGTTGCCGGGCGACGGTGTTGGCGGTGGTTTGATTGTCGCCGCGGTGGATCCTCAATCAATCCACAATGTACGTAGAGCGGACTTTCTCGACGCCGATGCCAGCCTCGTGGGCCAGCCTTCCAATGGTCATTCCTGGCATGTGGGCACCTCCTCGAGTCAGATCACAGACTCTGTAGTGCACTACAGAGTCAAGGGCTGTGTTCGAAGATGACGATCGATCGTGATGCGGCTTTGGATGGGCTAGAATCTCCACTATGGGAACAATGCATGACCTTTGAGATCGCGTTTCTGTTCGCCCTTCTGGGCATCATGGTCGTTCTGTTTCTGACCGAGAAACTGCCGGTCGACTTGACGGCCTTCCTGGGGTTGGTGGTTTTGATTTTCGGTGGCTACCTCTCGCCCTCCGAGGCCTTCGTCGGCTTTTCGTCGCCAGCGGTGATTACCATGATGTCGGTCTTCATCGTTGGCGCGGCGTTGCTCGAAACCGGGGTGGCGGACTCGATCGGTGGACAGATTCATCGCCTGGTCGGCAACAACGAGACCCGGTTGATCGTGACCTTGATGGTGGTGGCAGGGGTGATGTCAGCGTTCATGAACAACATTGCCGCAACCGCGGTCATGATGCCGGCGGTGGCGGCCATCGGACCTCGGGCCGGCGTGCCGCCTTCGCGGTTGTTTATGCCGCTCGCTTTTGGCGCCATTCTGGGCGGAACGACAACCTTGGTCGGCACGCCACCCAACATTTTGGCGGCACAGGTGCTCGGCGAGCGTGGCCTCGAACCCTTCGGTTTATTCGACTTCACACCGCTGGGACTCGCGATCATGGCGCTCGGAACCCTGTACATGATCACGGTTGGACGCAAGCTCTTGCCGGCGGGGGAGCAACACGGTCCAACCTCCAGCAAGGGTGCGGATTTGAGTCAGGTTTACCACCTCGAAGACCGCCTGTTCTCGATTCGGATTCCCCAAGGCTCGCCGTTGCACGGGCGCACCCTGGCTGAGTCCCGTTTGGGCAATACACTGGGGGTCAAAGTGGTGGCGGTGCTGCACGGCGGCCGTAAGAAGTTGGCGCCCGACAGCGGTACGGTCTTGAGAGCGGGCGACGTGTTGTTTGTCGAAGGCGAAGAAACGGAAGTGCAAGAGCTCCTGCGTTTGCAGGGCGTCGAGGTCAGCTTCGGGGCGGCGGACGAGGTGCCGGTCCCGGAACAAGTTGCTGACGGCAGCGGCGTCGAGGGGATTCGCGTACGAGTCGCACCCGACTCACCGCTAGTCGGCCGAAGCCTGCGTGGGTTGCGATTCCGTGAGCGGTTCGGCGTGATGGTCGTGGGTATCCGGCGCGGTAGCGAGGTATTGCGCGATCGGTTGGCGGAGGAAGTCTTGGGCGCGGGTGATGTGGTGCTGGCGCTCGGCACGTGTGCCAACGCTGAAGAGCTTTCGGCTGAACCAGACTTGGTGGTCGAAGAGGTGGGTCTTCCGGCCTTCGACGAGCTGGCCGGGAAGTTGTCGTGGATCGAGGTACCGACTGGATCGCCGCTCGCCGGTGCAACGATCCGAACCAGCCGGTTGGGTGAGCTGGTTGGGGTTACCGTTGCGGGGATGGTGCGCGACGGGCAAACGCACTTGGCGATCGATCCCGACGATTTGATTCAAGTAGGTGATCGGCTGTTGTTGACCACCGAGCCAGCGGATCTGATGCGCTTCCTCGAACTCGGTGAGATGGAGTTGGTCACCGAGTCGCAAGAGGCGACCTTCGAATCGGAGGATGTGGGCATGGTCGAGGCCGCGGTGGCACCACGGTCCGAGGCCGTCGGGCGAAACCTGATCGAAATGGACTTTCGCGAGCGGTATGGCCTGATCGCTTTGGCGCTTTGGCGTGGTGGTCAGTCCTTGCACGCTGATTTTGCTCGCCTCCCCCTACGCGAAGGTGATGCCCTCCTACTCCAAGGACCGCGCGAGAAGATCAAGCGAATGGTGGATGAACCGGCCTTCGTGGTGCTTTCCGATGCGGCACAGACTCAGCGACGAACCAGTCGAGCACCGCATGCCTTGGTGTGTCTACTCTTCATGATCGCGGTGGTCGCTAGCGGCTGGAAGCCGATCCACGTGGCGGCCTTCGCGGCGGCTTCACTGGTCTTGTTGGCGGGGGCGCTCACCATGAAGGAGGCTTATCAGGCCATTGAGTGGCGTGCGATTTTCTTGGTCGCCGCCGTGTTGCCCGTGGGGGTCGCGATGGAACGCACAGGGGCTGCCTTGTTGTTGGCCGAAACGGTTACCGGTATCACCGGGCCCCTGGGACCGCACGCGGTTCTCGCTGCGTTGATGGTGGTGGCCAGCCTGCTGAGTCAAGGCCTTGACGGTGCACCGGCGGTGGTGCTGATGGCGCCGGTGGTGATGCAAGCCGCCGAGCAGCTCAACCTGAGCCCATACCCCTTGATGATGGGCGTCGGCCTGGCGGCGTCCGCCGCGTTCATGACGCCGTTCAGCCACAAAGCCAACCTCCTGGTCATGGGTGCCGGTGGTTATCGATCGAACGACTATCTCCGGGTCGGTACGCCGCTAACCATCATGATTCTGATCATGCTCGTTTTCTTGGTACCGGTGTTTTTCCCGTTCGTACAAGCGTGATGGTCGACCTTGTGTCATCGGCCGCCGGTGAAACGCGGGTCACGACGTCGACCCTGCGTACGGCGGATGGTCTCGAACTCGCCTTCCGACACCACCAGCGCACCGCGGCCGATGCCGAGGTGGTGATCCTGCATGGCTACGCCGAGCACATGGGCCGCTACGACGCCTTGGTGTCGACGCTCGTCGCGGCAGGTTTCGACTGTCTTCTGCTCGACCTACGGGGACATGGGCACTCCGGGGGTACTCGGGGCTACGTTGGCGACTTCGATCGCTATCTCCAAGATCTCGATCTGGTGCTGGACAAGGTTCCGTTGACCTCGCGGTGGCGGATCTTGCTCGGGCACAGCCTTGGTGGGCTGATCAGCGTTCGCTACGTGCTGCGATGTCCAGCCGCCTTCGACGCGCTGGCGTTGAGCAGTCCCTATTTGGCTCCGGCCAGCAAGATTCCGGAATGGCGAGTGCTCGGCGCGGTCATCGCCGCCCATCTGGTACCCAAGCTCGGGATACCCGATGCGCTGGATCCCGACGGCCTGACTCACGATCGCCGAAAGGTACGCCAATATGTGGACGATCCGCTGGTGTTTCGCTCGGTCAACACGCGGTGGTTTGTCGAGGTGCGTGAAGCGCAACGCGACATTTGCCAGCGGGCTGGGAAGATCGAGCTGCCAACGCTGCTCATGATCGGCGGCGATGACCCGGTGGCCAGCCCGTCCGCGAACCAGCGTTGGTTCCAACAATTGGGCAGCTCGGACAAGACGCTGCGGGTCTACCCGGGCATGCTGCACGAGGTCTTCAACGAGCTCGGCCACGGCGTGGTTTTCACGGATCTCGTGGCTTGGTTGACCGCGGGCTCGCCACCGTCAGCGGCAGGCTGAGCTGGGGAACCGGCCGCCCCCAGCTCTCTACGAAGCCGATGCGCTCGCCGAGGTCGGACTCGGCGATCCGCTTCAACCGCTCGATCACCGACGCTTGAAAGTGGTAGAGCGCCGGCCAGTCACGGTGCTCGGGCAAGGGCGCCAGTGAGACGACGAACAAATCCTGGCCGCTCAAGCGATCCACACGTTGGGACCGCTCGAACACGAAGGCTGGCAGGCGACCGAGATTCTTGACCAGCGGGCTGAGCCACTGCTCGATGAAGAGGCCGAGCGCGCTCTCGTCCACGTTCGGCGATGGGTTCGACGACCGCAGGACCAGGACCTGGTCACCGCCGAGCGTAAGTGCAGCCTCGACTGGCACGACATTGGAGTAGCCGCCGTCGATCAGCACCATCTCGTCGCGGCCGTCGATCGATGCACCCACCCGGTGCGGGGCGAAGATCGGGAAAGGCGACCCCGAGGCGAAGATTACCTCGAGCAGCAACTCGCGCGTGGGCGTCCGCGGGCACGGGTTCGCGGCGTCTCCGAGGTTGTCGCTCTGCGCCATGCGGTAACAGAGCCAACGGCTGCCGGACCGCGAGTGTTCGGGTACGGCTGGCGCCTGGCTGGCGGCGGGTCGGAACAAGAAGAACCGGGTGCCATCGGTCGCCAGCTCGTTGGCCGGCGAGACGAAGTTGGCCGTGAAGCGCGGCAGCGCATCAGGCGCGGCGTGGCGATCGGCCGTGGCGCCGCCAGACGACGACATCGCATGCTCGAAGCTGCGTACCGCGCCTTCGAGCGTTTCGCGGGCGAGTCGGTTGCCATAGAGGGCCGGTGCCAACAGCACGTTCCACCAAAGGACGCTGAAGATTGCGAGTGCCCCGAGGCGTAGGAAGCGTACCGATAGTAGCGGTCGACTTGGATGCGGTTCGATCAGGAAGGCGACGCCTTCGGCAGCGATCTTGCACACCCCACGGAGCTTCCTTCGGAGCCAAGATTGGTCGTCGCCAGGTGCCCTTCGCCCGCCCATAGGGTCTCGGTGCCGCAGTCGATGCCAAACGAACTGCTCGACCACCATCAGGAGCAAGCCACCGAGCATGGCCAGGCCGAACAACCACTGCCAGAAGCGGACATCGAGCTCGAGCGTCGGCACCCGGTTGGGCATCAGCCACTCGAGGATCCACAAGCCCGCTTGTACCACGCCGGCGTGGCCGATCACCACCAGCAGACCGCTGGCGAAACGGCCCAGATCGCGGAACACGTAGCCGCGATCGGATCGGTACAGCCAAAGCAGAATGCCATAGCCCAAGGTCACGGCACCGGCGGTCACCAGCAAAGAGCCGGCAAAGGTACCCAGCCGCGACGCCGCGTTGAGTGTTCGCAGCGGATGGGACAGATCGGGTCGCGCGGGCAGGCACAGCGCCAGAATCACGGCGCTGGCGACGGTCAAGCCACCGTAGTAGGTGGCGCGCCAGCGTAACTTGCCGAAGCGCTTCCGGCCGCGTCGGAGGTTGCCGAACAGCAGCCACAGCAGCACCGGCGCGGCCAAGCCCCAAAAGAAGATGGGCACACTCGCGGTACCGAGGGTGAGATCGGGAAGCAAAACAACCGACAGCGCCAGAAGAGAACAAATCAAGTAGTCGAGGAAGGCCCGCCACGCGCCTCCTTGCGCGGCCCAGAGCGGCGCGTGGAGCGCGCGGATGGGCAGCGCAACGACGCCGAACACGGTCGGCAAGCTGAGTACAACGAAGCACAGCGCGACGCTGGCTTGATCGCCGATGAACACGATGTACAGATCGGGCCACGATGCCGCCAGCAACAGGCGACCGGCCATCGGTAGCGCGATCATCGCGGCACCAATCGCGAATGCCAGGCGCGCGACGCCAGCGCCGTTCGGGTTACTGTGTCCAGGTGTTTGCGCGGCGGGCTCGCGAATCAGGCACTGGTCGGCCGTCATCACCAGGAACAGCAGCATCATGAACAGCAGGCCCTCGATCTCGGGTACCTGCTCTCGAAAGCGCCCGGCCGAGATGAAGCTGACCAACAGCGGGGTCGCCACCAGCAGCATGCCCAGGGTGCCGTACAGCCATCCGCGGCGGGGCGGGCGCGGCGCCTCGAGGGCCAGCCGGCGTGTCTGACGGCGCGGGGTGCGCAAGGCCAGGATCACCAACGGGATCCCCAGGATGGCAGAGGAGACGATCAGGCTCAGGTAGCGCAGAATGTCGGTCGGGCCGAAGATGTCCTTGCTTCTCAATAGCCGAGTCGGTGCGTCCTGCGGGGCATCGCTCGCGCGCTT
Organism: Candidatus Multivoradales bacterium; assembly: GCA_965250305.1. GTDB lineage: Bacteria > Acidobacteriota > Thermoanaerobaculia > Multivoradales > J023 > J023. Next base: position 345,010 of record CBDFNS010000024.1, read on the forward strand.
TTCCCACAGCAAGCGGGTGAGGGCGATCGGGCCGGGCTGGTCGAGCTGGGCCACGAAATATCCGATCAGGGCACCACCGCTGGTACCGATTACCTGATGTACCGACAGCGGTCTCGTGTTGTCGTCTTCGGATCCTCGACTGGCCGCGAATGCATTGCGCAGCTGTCCGGAACCGTAGAGTTTGTCGAGCAGCACCGATTGGTAGGTCGATTTCACGCCGCCGCCGGGAAGCACCAGAGCCAACTGCGATTCGCGTGCCGTGTGGTTTTGTTGTGCACGCAGCAACCGCACGACCTCGTCGGTGGTGAAGGCCATGGTGCGCGTACCGAAGCCTCGATCACTGCTCAGCAAGCTGGTGAGTAGGCGCGGCAATGAGTCGGTTGAGCCGTTGGCCCGGGACTCATCGGAGGCAGTAGTGGGCGGGACACGAAACAGGTTTTCGTATTGTCGGATCACCTCAGGAACCTGCGCTAGATCACCATGGTCGAGAACCGTCGCAAGCCGCTCCGACGCGCCCAGAACGATCTCGGCGCGGGTCTTCAAGAGAACCCAATGATCGTGGCCCGGTACCCCGGGATGCGGCGACAGGTGCTCGCTTTTCGTGAGCGTTGGCGGGCCGCCTGAGAAGAGGATCTCGGTGGTCGGGCGTTCTTCGGACGAGTCGTCCGGCGCCTGTGCGGAAAGCGTTAGCGGACCAAGGGTGCGATCGATCCGATCGAACGGCTCGTGATCAAGGGACAGGCGCAGGTCGCAAGCAAACGCTTGTTCGAACGGTCTTTCGAGCGTCTGGCGGGTCTCCTCGGTGAGACTCTCTGCTGGCAGGGTGGCCAGCCGCTCGGCCAACCACAACCGGTTGGACAGCAGCGGAAAGACGAAGCCGAGCTCTGAGAGATGGTTGGCGGCGATTGGGCGGTAGCGTGGGACCAGACCTGCATCTCGATGGCAGGGGGTGTCGATCGGCGGTTGTGGGGATGGCGGTGGGCGCTGCTGTTGGCAGGTGCCCAGCAGCGGCTCGGGAAGTGTCGAGCCATGGTCTTGTAGTGACCACAAAGCCCGGCACAAGAGCTGCTCGCGGTAGCGCGTCAATAGCTCGGTGGGGCGCTTCGAGCGTGTTGGTTCGGTCATCGCGGTCCGTTCGACCGCTGCGACACGAGCGCCCTCGTTCAACGGTGTCGAGCCGCTGAGTTGGGTGAAGTCGATCATCTCGACACCATCGCGGCGCAGCAACCAGAAACCGAGTGAGGTCACCAGGCCAGCGTCAACCTCACCTTGGCTCAGCCAGTCGAGGACTTCGTAATCCGAGCCGATCGACAGGATAACCTCATATCGCGTTTGTCCTGAGCAGATGCCATCATCGCGGTGAGCCGCACGCACCAACGGTGCTACCGCACGTTCCGCCGCATGCCGAATGGCCTCATGGCCATCCGTGGCCGGCAACCGCGTAGGCACGCCGACCCGAATGGTGACCGGCTGGCGCGTTGCGCAGTTCGCGTTGGGCAGAGCCTGCGCGATCGCCGGTACCGCCAAGCCGGTCAGCAGTAGGGACGCGAAGAGGGCGCGGGCAGCCAAATCGAGAATTCGTTTCACGGCACCTTCCATGCTGCCCGCGGATCGGTTGCACGGACAGGTTGGTCATCGTGTGATGCGTTGCACACATCGGACGGGCAGACTCCGCGTATCAGTGCACGGTCCGTGCCGACCGTGTCTCGCGTCGAAAAAGGGGATGATTTCGGGTGGATGGGGCCCGCCCATGTTACCGGCTGCCCATGTTACCGGCTGCCCATGTTACCGGCTGCCCATGTTACCGGCTGCCCATGGCACCGGCTTGCCATGATGGCGTCGGAGGATGGCCACGACGTGGGCGCGGCTGCCAACGATCTGGGCACCACCACGGGTGTGCCTCGACAACCAGCGCCCGGCGACGTGGCCGAGCAGATCATTCTGGTCGGTGATCCAGCGGCCTGCCGGTGACGGTCGCCGCGCTCGGCTCGGACGTCGTCGTGCCGCTGGCGCGGCCAGGTATGTCGTCGTGCTATGGTGACGAGATCAAGCCGTGATCAATATGTTTAGCTCGGCTCACTAGCGGAGCTTGGAGACGTGATGACTACGGAGTCTGACAGCCGTAGCAATGTCCAGGTTGGTGAATGGCTGGTCGAGGCCGAGGTCAACCAACTGACGGGGCCCGAGCGCGCGGTTCATCTCGAGCCACGGACCACGGCGTTGCTGCTCGAGTTGGCTGCCCATGCGGGGCGCGTGCGAACACGTGATGAGTTGCTCGAGGCGGTTTGGGGAGACGCGTTTGTCGGCGAAGCGGCGCTAACCCATTGCATTTGGGAGCTGCGAAAAGCATTTGGCGACGACGCACGAAATCCTACGTTTATTCAGACAGTGCCGCGGCGTGGGTATCGGTTGGTTGCCGCGGTCTCGAAGCCGCCTACGGTTGCGGTTCGGGCGTTGGTCTGCTGGACTGTGACCGCTGGCAGCACGGCTGAGTCGGCCAGGAATTTCGGGACGATGGGCAGGGGACCAGCGAGCCTACCCTTTGTCGACGATCTCCTGATGGCCTGCGAAGGCGCCCTGGTGAAGGTGGTTGTCGAAGACGCCGAAGGCGCCGAACCGAGCGTGTTTGGGGCGGGCAAGGTTGCATTTGGGCTCTTCCAGCGACCGGCCTGGGCATTGCGTTTCGCCCTCGATCTGCAGCGCGCGGTGGCGGGCGACAAAAGCCCGGCGGCTCCTCTGATCAACGGGCCGGTCGCGAAGGTGGGGATTCACCTGGGCGAGATTGAGGTCCGGAGCGATCTGGCGGCGGGTAGCGAAGCGACGTGGCGCGCGGTGGTCGGGCCAGCGACCACGCTCGCCGCCGACTTGGGCGCAATGGCGCTTGGGCGGCAGATCCTGGTGACCCGAAGTATTTTCGATGTGGCGCGAGCCGGGGCCGAGGTGATTTTGCCCGAGGATCGAGCGTTGAGCTGGCTCGCCCACGGGGATTATGCTCTCACTGGGCACGAAGTACCGATCGAGGTCTTCGAGGTCGGTGTCGAGGGATACTCGCCCTTACTTGCACCCACGGAGACGACGCATGCGCGACCGGTCGGTATCGAAAGAACGGTCCTCGGTTGGCGGCCAGCCTCTGGCGTAGTGATTCCCCAGCGACCCCATTGGGAGTTGAAACGCAAGTTGGGGGAAGGCGGTTTTGGTGAGGTGTGGCTCACCGAACACGTCAAAACCAGTGACCAACGGGTCTTCAAGTTCTGCGTCGAAGTGGACCGTTTGCGGGCGCTTCAACGCGAGGTCACGTTGTTCCGCTTGCTCAAGGAGAGCTTGGGTTGGCGCCGGGACATCACGCGCATCTTGGACTGGAACTTTGACGAAGCGCCCTATTTCTTGGAGCTCGAATACGTCGAGGGGGGCAGCTTTGCCGACTGGGCTGAAATCCAAGGTGGTTTGGATTCCGTGCCACTCGCCATGCGGCTCGAGATTGTGGCGCAAGCGGGGGAAGCCCTGGCCGCTGCCCACTCCATCGGGGTGCTTCACAAAGACGTCAAGCCTGGCAACATCTTGATTGCGCATGGGCGTGGTGGCGCGCCCCGGGTCCTGTTGACCGATTTCGGCATCGGCCAACTCGCGGATCCGGGACGCCTCGACGAAGCGGGAATCACGGCCCTGGGTTTGACCGAAAGTCTTACAACGGAAACCCACTCGAGCGGGTTGGGTACCCGGCTTTTTCTGGCACCGGAGTTGCTCGAAGGCAAGATGGCCAGCATCCAGTCGGACATCTATGCGCTCGGGGTGATGCTGTACCAATCGGTCGTCGGTCGATTTGGACGGGCGATGGGGACCGGCTGGCAGCGCGAAATCGAAGACCCGCTGTTGCGCGACGAGATTGCGCGCTGCGTGGACGTGACGCCGAAACGGCGCCCGATGAGTGCCCTCGAAATTGCCGAGCGCTTGCGTTCGTTAGAAGAAAGACGGGAGCGGTTGGCGGCGGAGGAGTGGCAGCGCGAGGAAGCGGAACGAACCCGAGCGGCGCTCGCCAAGGCCCAGCGTCGCCGTAAGATGTTGATTGCGGTTGCCGGTGTCGCAGTGGCGGTGGCTGCGGTGGTGACGGTGCTCACCGTATTGGCGATGGACGCCCGCGACACGGCGGACCGAAGCCGCAACCAAGCGGAGCGCCTGGTGGCCTTCATGCTAGGTGATCTTCGTGAAACCCTCCAAGGGGTGGGACGGCTCGATGCCATGGGCGGTACCGCGGAGCAGGTGCTTGCCTACTACGCGGCGATTGATGTTGACGCGATGGACGATGAGGCACTCCTGCGGCGGGCCGATGCGCTCCGGCAAGTCGGTGAGGTCCAAATGCGCACCGGTGACCTCGAGCATGCTGCCATCTCGTTTGCCGAAGCAACAGCGGTGGCGGAGCGCTTGGTTGCCCGCGACGCTACGAATGCTTCCTGGCAAGCGAGCCGCGCTGACAGCTATCACTGGTTGGGTGATGTGCGCCGCCACCAAGGCGACCTGAAAGGTGCTCGCGATGGGTTCTCTGCCCACCTGGATATCTACCAACAGTTGGTGGCCGATACGCCCGACCAGCGAGAATGGCGGCTCGAGCTGGTGTATGGGAACGGCAATCTGGCCGCGGTGCTGGCGGCGTTGGGCGAGAGAGATCGAGCCCTGGAACACCTGCGCGAGCGGCTGAGTATTTTGAATCGGCTGCTTTCGGAGCAGCCTGGTGATCGCACTCTGCAAATGGCCTTGGCGTCGAGCTACCACCGGATTGGCGCCGTGCTGGAACGCCAGGGTGATCTCGGCGGTGCGTTGGAACACTACGAAGTAGACCACAGCATCATGCTCGAGTTGGCGACCGCGGACCCGAGCGACGCGCGGATTCAAGATCGTTTGGCCACCAGCGCTGGCTACGTGGGTTTCGTCCATTGGCTGGCTGGCGATCCGGCCTTGGCGCTGCCATCGTTCGAGATGGAGGCAACGCTGGTCGAACGTCTGTGCGGGATCGATCCGGACAACAAAGGCTGGCAGCGTAACCTTGCTATCGCCAAGTCGAAGGTTGGGAGCGCGTTGTTGGCGGTGGGGGGCCCTACTGCGGCGTTAACGCACTTCCGCGCGGCGCGGGAGATCGTGGAGCGGTTGTTGACAACCGACCCGACGAGAGTCGGCTGGCAGCGTGACTTGGCTGGGCAACGGGTCTTGATTGCCAGCGCGTTGCTCGCTGGCGGCGGCACCTCCGCGGCGCTCGAGGAGCTCGAGCCGGCCCGCGAGGCACTTCGCGGCATTTTGGCGGCCAAGGCGGACGATCGGTGGGCGAGTCGGTATTTGACCATGGTTGAGGTGGTCCGCGGGGAAGCGCTCGAGCGGTCGGCGGAGCCGACGCGCGCTCGCCTTGCCTGGGAGGCGGCGGTCGCGACTATCGAGCCGTTGGCGCGGCATTCGGATGAGGTGCAGGACCTCGACCCGTGGACACGGGCGCTTATCGGGCTCGGCCGCAACCAAGAAGCGCAGCCGATCCTCGATCGGCTGCGCTCGCGGGGCTATCGCGCTCCGGACTTTGTCGCTTTCTGTCGGCGGTTCGAGACGGTGATCTAGTCCCAAAACAAGCGCATACGAAGGATGAGATGCGCGAAGATCTTGAGGCTCAAGTGCTTACGAAAAGCGCAGGCGCACCCGAAGGTTCGTTGAGCATTTTCGGAAGTGATTGAGCCCAAGAGATTTGTGTAGATCGCCTTCAAGATGCGCTGGTTTTGGGTCTAGTTCCCGCAAGATGGGCCACCGTTGCCAGAACAGATCTCGATATCAGGGTCCCAGAAGTCGACGGCGCCGCCTTCGAACTCCAATACGTATCGGGAAGCGGGTACGGTGCAGGTCGGGGTGTTGAGGGCGAAGAAACCATCGTTGGGCGTTGTATCCAAGGCCGACACCTGAAGGTCGTTGGGTAGGCTCGCCACCCAGTCGTTGGCGTCGCTCGTACAATGGTCCTTGCACCATTCGGGGTCGAGGTAGCATTGGATATCGAGATCCACTGGATTGCCTGTGACGGGGTCGGTGCAGGTGTCTTCGAGAAACCAGATCGTGTGAATGTTGAGTCCCTGGCCGTAGATCAGCCAACTCACGTTGCAGCCTTCTGCGGGAACGGTGTCGACGTGGAAGGACTCGCCGACACCGGCGCAGGCACCGCTGTTGAGCACATTGCCGTCGTTCTTGATTTCGTCGGTGAAGATCAGGGTGCTTAGAGAAGATGGGGATTGAATGCTGGAGTGACAGATCGATTCATAAGCGCCGATGTCGCATTGGGGAGCCGGATCCTCGATGGTGCCGCCCCGTGTATAGCGAAAAACGCCGCGTTGGTCTTGACCTTCGATGTTGACGTCATCGCAAGCGTATTGATCGAGCAAAATCGAGCACGTGTCGCCCGCCCCAGGGTCGCAGGTCGGTGCGTGGACCAGCGTGTAGGCACCATCATCGACCAGGGGGCCCAGGGTAAAGACTTCTGGGGCATGGTCGTCGACGTGGTTCAAGTTGCAGGTGTCGTCGGTCGCCGCGTTGTGGCCGTTCGAGGTAGGACGACTCGTGGGTCCGGCACAAAGGCTGGAGCTTACGTCGTCGTGAAGTGCTGACTTCTCGATCGTTAGATTGGTCGTACCGACCAAGTAGAGCGTGTTGGTCGTGTTTCCCGCGAAGGTGACCTGCACGAGAGAGTCGGGTGCCGATGTCGCGAGACCTGCCCGAGAAAGCGCGCCACCTTGATCGGCTTGGTTGGCGGAGAAGGTGCTGTTGCGCGCGGTCAACTGCTCGACGCCAGCGAAGATCGCGATGGCACCGCCGCGAAAATCGGCTTCGTTGTCGACGAAGGTACTGCGGGAAATGTCCACGCGCCCATATTCGGCCGCAATCGCACCACCGCTGGTGGCAATGTTGCCGCGCAGGGTCGTTTCCTCGAGGATGACGTTGCCGCGGCTGTAGATGGCGCCACCGCCGTCGGTGGCTTCGTTGTCGGCGAGTACCAGCCGGGTACCGTCGAGCGTCCCTCGCTGGCTGATCCAAACGGCGCCGCCGCGGGCCGCGCGACCACCGCGGAGCGTTAGCTGCACCAAGCGAAGCTTGTTGTCGTTACCGATGTTGAAGAAGCGGTGGTCGGCAATACCTGCTGCCCGTTCGATGGTGGCGGCGTTGCCATTGATCCGCATCGAGCGCATGATTTTGGGCAGCTGCCCTTCGGTGAGGTAGGACCCGTTGGCCTCCAACTCGATGGTCGCTTCGCCGCTATGGTCTCGGCTGCAGCCGCCGACGCTTCCCGTGGGATCCGCGGCGTTGGCGGTCTTGATCGCCTCCCACAAGGTACAGGTGGCGGGATTGGTGTCGTCGCCCCAGTTCGTGCTGGTGACCACGATGGGTGCGGCCAGGGCCGCGGTCGCGCTGAACAGCATCGCACCGACGACGATCTTGGTAACCGCATTCATCGCGTGAATCAGGGGCAATTGCCAATTGGCGGTGGGTGTGTTGGCGGGCGTTGTGTTGGTCATGCTCGGGCTCCTCGAAGGCGACGACTCGAGAGGTCGTCGCTGGGTTGGTGCGGTTTCGATGGTCGTCATTGAACCTCACCAGCTGCCTCGAAGTCCTCTGGACGGAATCTGGGAGTTATCTTGGATTGTAAGTCTTTGAATTTAGATAGTTTGTGGGAGATGCTTCCCAGAGGACTCGGAGTGGCGGCGTGCGTTTTGATGGGCCTCGACAGGACGATCCGGCCTGTTGCCGAGGCGGCGGGATCTTCAACTCCCAAGGCGCCGTCGGCGTGGCCACCAGCAGCATCGGCCACAACCACGCCTCTGTTCGCGGCGCCGGGCCTATCAGCTGCGGAGAACCTCCGGATAGCCGGGGGTATTCCTTCACCCATCCACGGCCGGTGCAGAGACCGGAAGATCCGCTGGACCCCGGTTGATCAGCGTTCTGTTTCGGGTCCGAGAACCGAATTATCCCGGGGCCACATCCGGGGCACCAACAGCCCCGACCGCCGCCGGTAGGACTCGAATCCTGGGTAGCGAGAGATGGACTTGTCCTTGGCGAGCATGTTCTTCACGAACCAAGCCCACCACGGTAGTAGCGCAAGCCATGCCAGCCAGGGGAAGGAAGACGAAGAAGAGACCGATCGCCGGCACGATTTCCTCGTCGAACCGACGGTCACGAAACAGGTGATCCTTGATCAGCCACAAGATCGAGTAGCTGCCGTGCAATGCGAGGTAGATGAAGGCTGTAACGCCCCACTCGCTGTAGTGGGCCATGAGCCCAACGGTTACGGGCTCGACCAATGCCTTGTGCCCATTGATGAAATGTCGAACCTGAGTGCGCATGGCGGTCTCCAGCGACCAATTGGATGTTTGGGGTCGGTCCTATTGAAGCATGAACGTCCGAAAAAGCCGGTGCTATCATTGAAGAAAGTCCTCAACCTTTCCACTCCGTCCCTTTTCGCAACCCGAGGTCTGATGGACGTGCGGTCGCAGTCGCTCGATGTCGCCCAAACGCTGGCCGGACAGAGGATTTTCATTTCGGGTGGTACCGGTTTTCTGGGCAAGGTGCTGGTCGAGAAGCTCCTCTGGTCGGTCCCCGATGTTGGCAAGCTGCTGCTGTTGATCAGGCCCGGCGCCGAGCGGACTACTTTCGAGCGTCTGCGCAGCGAGATCCTGGACGCGCCGATCATGGCGCGTCTCCGGGCCCGGCATGGTCCGGATTGGCTTGCCTGGGTCACGCGCCGCGTCGAGGCGATCAGCGGTGACCTCGGACGAGGTCAGTTCGGCCTCCGTGACGAGGTGTACCAAACGCTGTGCCAACGGATCGATCGTGTCGTGGGCAGTGCGGCAACGGTGACCTTCGATGAACGGCTCGATCGGTCGTTGTCGATCAATGCACACGGCGCGGTGCGGGTATTGGCGTTGGCTCGCGATGCCGGCAACGTTCCCTTTCTCCACGTGTCGACGTGTTTCGTCAGCGGGCGTCGCTCGGGAACGATTGATGAGGCCGTGGTGGATGACGATGCACTCGACCTCGATGCGGCCTTGGCGTCGCTCGACGCCGCCTGTGCGGCACTACAAGCGAACGAGCGGACGTCCGGGGCAGTGGGTGATCGGATATGGATCGAGCAGGGCGCCGAACAAGCCAAACAGTTTGGTTTCAACGATGTCTACACCCTGACCAAGGCGGTTGGGGAGCGGCTGTTGGCGCGTGACCGCGGTGCTGTGCCATTGGCGATCTTGCGACCCGCCATTGTCGAAAGCGCGGCCCAGGAACCGATTGCAGGTTGGATTGAAGCCGTTCGCGTTTCGGATCCGCTGTTGGTGGCGTACGGGCGCGGGAGAACGGATGAGTTTCCGGGCACGGAGGATGCTCCGCTCGAGCTGATTCCCGTTGACTTTGTGGTTCATGCCTTGATTGCCGCGCTGGCAGCGCTGCCGACCCCCGGTCCAACCAACGACGTCGCCATTCCGGTGTATCACCTGGGTTCCCTGCGCAATCCGATCACCCTTGGGCAGCTCATGGCCTTCGCCCGCGACGGTTTTGCCCGTTCGCCACTGCGCGACGAAGAGGGTCTACCGATCGCGGTCAGGCCAGCCCGGTTCAGCGAGCCAGAACACTACCGACAAACACTCATCAAGAAGCGCAAGCGCGTACGGGCCTTGGCCCGATGGATCCCGCGACGGCGGTCTTCGCGCACCCGGTTGGCGTTGGGTAGCGCCGAGCGGACGCTGGATCATCTCATTCACTTGATCGGTGTCTACCGGCCCTACCTGAGCCACGGTGCGCGCTACGACGACTCCCAAACGCAGCAGCTTTGGGCACGACTCTCGGCCGCGGACCAGGCGACGTTTCCCTTCGATGTCGCCACAATCGATTGGGCGACCTATGTGGCCGACACCCATGTTCCAGGCCTGGTGCGGTTCGCACTGCGCCTGGAGACCGGTGCGCCGGTGCCGGTCCCAGACGAGGCGCGCGAAGCGCCCACTGAAATCTTGATGCGGGCTGGCCGCAATTCCGCCGGGGCGAAGACGGTTTTTGAGTTGTTTGCCGCCACCGCGCGGGACTACGCCGACGTTGTTGCCTTTCAGATCTGTCGCGAAGGCCACTGGCTTCGCTATACCTACGCCCAAGCGCTGGTAACCACGGCCAATGTGGCGGCGGGGCTGGCTGGCCAGCACGCAATTGGCCCTCGCGATCGGGTGGTTCTGGTGGCGACAGGCTGTCCCGAGTGGGTAATTACGACGCTTGCCGTCCAGCGCCTGGGCGCGACGACCGTGCCGCTCGACCCGCAATGGCCAGCCATGGAGGTTGTCCAAGCCGCACGGCTGGTCGAGGCCAAGTTGATTTGCGCGGCGCCCCATTTGGTTGCCAGCCTGTCGTCAGCCCTTTCCGAAACGGACGGCCAGGCGTGCTCCGTCGTGGCATTGGCACCGCCTTTCGTACCCGAGTCCGATGTTGGGCCCCTTCCCGGAGTCGAGGCCAGCGCGGCAATGGGGGACACCAACGACTTGGCGAGCATCATCTTTACCAGTGGAACGACGGTTGCACCCAAGGCAGTGCCCCTCACGCATGCCAATTACCTGGCCAACGTTCGCGATCTGGTCCCGCTCATGGAGTTGACGCGGGAGCGTTTGTTATCGGTTCTGCCGATCCACCACGTCTTCGAGCAAATGGTGGGCTTGCTGGTGCCGCTGGCCGGGGGCAGCACCTTCAGCTATGTGGCCGAGATCAAGCCGGCCGAGATCAGCTGGATGATGTCGACCACCAAACCTACGGTATTGGTCGCGGTGCCGCGCTTGCTCGAGTTGCTCAACAACGGCATACAAGCCAGCGTGACCGCGGGCGGTGCCAAGCTTCGGATGATTTTCAAGGTTCTGTTCGCACTCAGTCGGCGCAAGAACGGGGCGACGGGGCACAAGCTCTTTTCCAAAGTCCATCAGCGTTTCGGCGGCTCCTTGCGCCGCATCGCGACCGGTGGCTCGGCGCTCGACCCCGCCCTCGGTCGCCGGTTCCAACTCATGGGCTTCAAGGTCGCCGAAGGCTACGGCATGACGGAAACCAGCCCGGTACTGAGCGTGAATCCGTGGCATGGGATCCGGTTCGGCACAGTGGGGCGCGCGCTGCCCAGCGTCGAGATTTCCTTGCGGGTTCCAGCGGAGGACACGGGCGAGTTGGGACCGGGTGCGGGGGAGGTCTGGGTACGTGGGGCCAATGTGATGGCGGGTTACTTCCAGAACCCGGAAGCCAGTGCCGCCGTGATGGATGACGGTTGGCTCAATACGGGTGATATCGGTCTGATCGAAGCCGACGGGTATTTGCGTCTTTCAGGGCGCACGAAAGATGTAATCGTCACCAGCGCCGGCAAGAACGTCTATCCAGAAGAGGTAGAGGCCCGATACGCCCATGTGCCCGATGTTGCGGAGTTGGTTGTATTGGGATTGCCCAACGCGTCGGGGGGCGAACGCGTTACGGCCTTGGTGGTGCCCACCGCGGGTGCCGACGAAGCGACGATCCGAGCCGCGGTTACCGCTCGGTCCAAGGACATCCCGAGTTACCAACAGGTGGTGGGCGTCGAGTTCTGGCGCGGTGACCTGCCCAAGACCACGACCATGAAGGTCAAGCGGGCTGTCTTGCGTGATGCCGTGCTCGCGGGCGAGCGGGGCGACGGTGCCGAATCGGTGGCGTCATCAGGACCACCGGCGGCAGAGGTGTCACCCCCCACGGCGAGTGAGTCGATCATTATCGAAACGCTCGCGCGGCTAACCCGAACACGACCTGATCTGCTTGGGCCGGACGATCTCTTGGCCGACCTCGGGGTCGACTCGTTGACCCGCGTCGAGTTGGTCGGTGAACTCGAGGCCCGGTTCGATCTGCGGCTCGACGACCAGCACGCCGCGTCCCTGGAGCGGGTGCAGGATCTATTTGATCTCAGCGGCTGAGCTCTCCGTTCCCAGGCTCGATGGCCGCCACATGATGTCGAGTTTCGGTTGCGAATGACGATAGGCTCGCTTATATCAACACGACAGGATGCCTCTTTGCATCCAAAATTGGAGATGAAGATGCAACGCTTGCTGCGGGTTCTTCCGGTGTTCGTCGCCCTTGCTGCTGTACTGATGCTGCTGTCTTGCGGAGGCTCCGCTTCAGAGTCCGAGGATTCGGCGATGGCTGCCACGCCGTCGGGTTCGGCCGGAGAAGGTTTAGCCCACGACGCGTGGTGGCGGAATCTCACGAGTTTGTGCGGCAATGCGTACGGTGGCCGGTTGTTGTCAGCGGACGCAGCGGATGCCGAGTTGGCCGATCAGCCCATGGTCCTGCATGTGCGCAAATGCGAACCAAACCGTATCGAGGTGCCATTCCACATTGGCGAGAATCGCTCTCGAACGTGGGTTCTGACCCGCACGGACTCGGGAATTCAACTGGAGCACGACCATCGTCACGAGGATGGCACCGCAGATGCCGTGACGCTTTACGGCGGGCACACTGTGGCGCCCGGAACCGAAATCGTGCAGTTCTTCCCGGCCGACGCGTACTCGAAAGAGCTTTTTGTGGCCGAAGGACTGGCGGTTTCGAGTGCCAACGTATGGAGCATGGAGATCATGCTCGGCCAGCGGTTCAGTTACAACCTACGACGCCCGGAGCGATTCTTCCGTGCGGACTTCGATCTTGCTCAAACGGTTGATCCACCGCCGGCGCCTTGGGGATTCGAGTAAGTTCAGCGGGGAAGGTCTCGCGCCGCGATCACGGCATGTTTCCCGAACTGGCAATGCTCCCGATGCGATTGGGCACATCGGTACGAGTGTCCGGACTTTGGGCTTGTCGGCAGCGCATAAGTCGTTGGTACACTCGGCATCATTGACAACGGTATCAACCGCTCTTTGAGCGACCTCTTCCACCGAGTGAGGACCGAACCTTGATCGAGCCCCCCGTTTCTCGTCGGCTCCGCGTCTTAGCCTTTGATCCGAGCTTGGCTGCGCGGCTCGACACCGCCGCCCTCAACCAAATCACCTTACAGGTGCCTTGGGAGAGTGACTTGGAACCCGGTCCAGTGGGCGAGTACATCGAAGTGATCGACTGCGATCCGGCGAGTGGCGTGTTCTATGAACCGGTCGATCTCAACGACCGGCACCTACTGGCACAAGACGGAATCGCACCATCGGAGGCCAATCCGCAGTTCCATCAGCAGATGGTCTACGCCGTGGCTATGACCACCATCCGGCACTTCGAGCGTGCGCTCGGTCGGGTCGCGTTTTGGGGTGATCGGCGGTTCAGGACCCTGGACGGCAAGTACCGTGTTCAGTTCGTGCGGCGTCTGCGGATCTATCCACATGCTTTGCGCCAGCGCAACGCCTACTACAGCCCGTCCAAGAAAGCGCTCCTGTTTGGCTACTTCCCAGTAACGTCCAAGGATGCCGACAACACTCCAGGGGCAGTGGTGTTCACCTGCCTGTCGCACGACATCATTGCCCATGAGGTAACCCATGCCCTGCTTGATGGCGTTCACCCCCGGTTCAACGAGGCCACCAATCCCGATGTTCTGGGTTTTCACGAGGCTTTCGCCGACATCGTGGCGCTGTTTCAGCATTTTACCTATCCGGCCGTGCTCGAAAGTCAGATCAAGCGGACCCAGGGCAACCTCGAGACCGAGAGCCTGCTGAGTCAGCTTGCCCAGCAGTTCGGGCGTGCCACGGGCCGCGGTGGCGCCCTGCGCGACGCGCTCGGACGCTTCGACAAGACCACGGGTCAGTGGCAGTCGCAACAGCCCGATCCCCACGCCCTCGAACGCACCCACAACGCCCATGCGCGGGGTGCGATCTTGGTGGCTGCGGTCTTCCGCGCCTTCCTGTTGATCTATCGTGCGCGAAGCGCCGATCTCTTCCGCATCGCCGGCCACGCGTCGAGCGTGACGAACGATGGCGAGCTGCATCCCGACCTCACCCGGCGTCTTGCGGTCGAGGCCGCCAAGTGTGCCGACCGCGTCCTGCAAATGTGCATCCGGGCGATCGACTATTGTCCACCGGTGGACATCACCTTTGGCGACTTTTTGCGCGGCATCGTGACCGCCGACCTCGACTACGCGCCAGGCGACGAGGGCGGCTTCCGGCTCGTCTTCACCCAGAGTTTCCGCGAATGGGGCATCCACCCACGCGGGGTCACCAGTATGGGCCCGGATGCCTTGACCTGGCCTTCGGGGTCGGAGTTATGGCGTGACCTCGAGGCCACCGGCACCGTTGATGCAGGTGGGAAAGAGTCGAAACGCGATCTAAAAGACGGGTTCCTGCGTTACCTGCGGGACTGGAATCTAGAAAGCGATCGGTTCGCTGTTTGGCGCCGTCTCGATCGCGTGCGGTACAACCTGTGGTCCTGGCTTCGCAGCGGAGATAGCGGCCATGCCTATGCCCAACTATTCGGGTTGGTGATCGACGCGTCGGAGGCTCCCCCCACGGTTTTTCGTCGAAAACGAAAGCAGGAGCCCACCGTCGAGATTCATGCCGTACGACCGACAGTACGGCGGACCGGACAAGGTGGCATGCGGACCGATGTGGTTGTCGAGATCACCCAACGTCGACGAGGCTATTTTGATCCCCTCGAGCAAAAGAAGATGGACCGTCGGCGCAAGCGGATTCCGAACGATGAGCATGGAGACTTCATCTATCGCGCGGGTTGCACGGTGCTGATCGACCCGGCGACGCAAGAGATCCGCCGCGTGATCCGTACCCGCGGGACGGTAGCCAACAACCTGGAGTTGGAGCGCGTGCGGGCCTTCTTGTGCGGTGAAGCAAGCACCCGCGGAAATGCCTTCGAGGCGGGTTGGAGTACAAGTTTGCGGGCGGATCGCTCGGCTGTACGTAACGAGCCCTTCGCCCTGCTCCACGAAGACGCGGAGGAGGCGTGATGACGTTACTGACGCCCCCGGATAACGGCGTTACCGTACGCATGTACCGGCAAGGTCACGGCGATTGCTTCTTGCTCGCCTTCCCACGCGAGTGTGGCGGTGCGCCGGTGTATGTATTGATTGACTGCGGATACAAACCCGGGTCGCAGAAGTTCCTGCACAAGAAGCCGATCGGCGACATTGTGGACCACATCGGGGCCGCGACCGACCACCGACTCGACTTGATGATCGTGACCCACGAGCACCAAGATCATGTCAATGGCATCTGGAAGAAAAACAACCCCTACTTTCAGAACTTCGAGATCGAAGAAGCGTGGCTCGCCTGGACCGAAGATCCAACGGATTCGTTGGCCAACGAATTGCGGGAGCGACACAAAGATCAATTGCTGAGCTTGGTGGAAGCGCGGCGAAAGTTGGCATTGGCCGCGAGTGATCGCGATCCCGTGGTTCAGCGACTCGACGACCTGCTCGCGCTCGAGCTTGGTGATGATGCCGAAGCCGTCGATCAAGAAGCGATGGGCCTGGCACTCAGTGATCCGACTCGGTCGACCAACAAGCAGGCGCTGAAGTTGGTCAAGGACAAGGCGTCAAAACATCGAGGTATCCAGTATTTGAGTCCCGGGGGTACACCCGTTCCGGTCGCGGACAGCGCCGGATTTCGTGCCTTCGTTCTGGGACCGCCGCGCAGTGAAGACCTGCTCAAAGACGAAGACCCTACGGGAACCGAGGCCTTTCCGGGTGACAACGGGCATGGTCTGTCCTTCGCCGCGGCGTCCACCAGCGACCCGGCCCAGCGTCGGGCACCGTTCAGCAACCAATACTGCATACCCGAGGCGAAGGCACTTAAGCATCCGTTCTTCCAACAGCGGTACGGAAAAGCATCGGCGGTGAGCGCGAGTGAGGCGAAAGAAGCCCAGGACGATGCGTCCTGGCGGCGGATCGACAGCGAGTGGCTCTACGCGTCCGAGAATCTGGCGCTCAAGCTCAACCGGGGCATCAACAACACCAGCTTGGTGCTTGCCTTTGAGTTACCGAACTCGAAGAAGACGTTGCTTTTTGCTGGCGACGCGCAGCGCGGCAACTGGATCTCGTGGGACGATCAAGTATGGACCGACCCCGACGATCAAGCTCGAGAAATCACGGCCCGTGACTTGCTTGGTCGCGCCGTGCTCTACAAGGTCGGGCATCACGGCAGCCACAATGCCACCTTGGCCGGCACGGCAGACGACGACTACCCGAATCTCGGCTGGATGGCCGTAGGAGCGGCGGGGGGCGAGCTGACCGCCATGATCACCGCTGTGAATGAATGGGCCATGACCAAGAACTCACCACCGTGGCGCCACCCGTTGGAGTCGATCAAACACGCGCTCGAGGTCAAGACCCAGGGCCGGGTCCTTCAGACCGACGTTGACTTGCCTGAACAGCCGCCCGAGGTACCGGACAACGTGTGGCAGGCTTTTCTCGACCGCACCGTTTTCGATCCGCTGTATTTCGATCTCGAGATTTTGGACGCGTAGCGCACCGCGTGTGCCGCGGGGCAATGGCGCGGGTGTCGATGGTTCCATGAGGGGGCAGGTCGGTGGGCTCAGCGTTCGGGGTAGAGCAGGGCCCGTCGCCGCTCCTCTCGCCACCAAGCGTGCACCTTGGAATCCGTGTCGATGATTTCCTGGACCGTGGACCCATTGCGGAGCGCGGTAAGCAGGGTTGGCGTACCGAGTAGGCGGGTAAGCGCGGCGCCGTCGTCTCGCCAGACAAAACCCGGCTGGATGGACAGGACCTGTAGTAGGGCGACGCCCAAACGGTACGGCTGGGCTGCGTTGGCGTCGGTAATGGTGACCTGGAGGCCGGTGCAGGCGAGGTCTTGGTGTTTTGGCGCGGGTGCGGTTGCGTCCGCGTGGGGTGTGAACGAGGTGGGCGTCAGCGTAAAGCCGGGGACCCTGGTCGAGGCGATTGTCTGGGCCGCCTCGGCGGTCAGCCAGGGTGCACCGAATCGAAGAAACGGGGCGTCGGTTCCGCGTCCCTCCGAGGCGTTGGTGGCTTCGACGAGCGCGACGCCAGGATAGGCGAGCGCGGCTTCAGCACTGCGCAAATTGGGTGACGGTGGCACCCAGGTGCGTCCGGTATCGTTCCAGGTCATGTTGCGATGCCATCCAAGCATCGGGACGACCGAAAGCCGCGCGGACCGCGGTAGTGTTCGGTTCACGTAGCGCGCCATTTCACCGAGGGTTAGCCCGTGAACCAAAGGGCCCGGCGCGAGGTTGACGAAGCTGGCCGCGACCTCGGAACGTGATGCCGGCGCTGGACCCTCGATCCGCACACCACCAAGAGGGTTGGGGCGGTCGAGCACGACGATCTCCACGTTGTTTTCCGCGGCGGCTTCGAGACAACGAATCAGGGTGCTTAGGTAGGTGTAGAAGCGAACCCCAGCCCCTTGCAGATCGAAGACCAGGGCATCGATGTCTTGCAAGTCCATGGTTGTTGGCTTGGTTTGTTTGCCATAGAGGCTGATGACCGGAAGGCCACTGCTTACGTCGCGACCATGGGCAACGTGCTCGCCAGCGGCGGCTTGGCCTCGCAGGCCGTGCTCTGGCGTCAGAATGCGGGTGACATCGATGCCAGCCGAACGCAGCGCATCGATTGCATGCCGGCCGTCGACCGTCACCGAGGCGGCGTGCACCACCAACGCCACGCGTTTATCCAACAGAACGTCGCGCAGTTCGTCGGTGATTCGATCGAGTCCCACCCGTACGACTGGCGGTTCGGTCTGGTTGGCCGCTGTGGCACAGCCTTGGGTATAGAGGAGGGTCAGCACCAAGCTAACGACGGTGGTGACCATCCGAGCGCCGGGCCGAACGCGGTCATGGGATTGTGGCAACATCATGAACCATGCCTTTCTTAGCGGATGGGATGCACCTGTTTCGTGGTCTCAGAGTCCTTCGACGGCGCGTACGGCAGCATCGGCGACCGCGGGCCGTACCGCACGGATCAGCCTATTCTCGCGGGTTGGATGCACACGATTGGTGAGCAAAATGACGAACATGTCTCGCTCGGGGTCGATCCACATCGAAGTGCCCGTAAAGCCCGTATGCCCAAAGGACTTGGGAGAGAAGAGGCTGCCCGCCGAAGAGCCCTCGGCCGATTTCGTGTCCCAGCCGAGTGCCCGATCCGACCCCTCCACGAGGCCTGCGCGCCGAGTAAAGAGTGCGATGGTCTCGCGGCTGATCAGGCGTTGGTGTTCGAAGGTGCCCCGGTTGATCAACATTTGGGCGAAGCGGGCGAGATCACCAGCGGTGGCGAACAGGCCGGCGTGGGGCGCGACGCCACCCAGTGCCCGTGCATTCTCGTCGTGGACCTCGCCGTGAACCAAACGCTGCCGCCAGATGGCGTCCACCTCGGTGGGCGCGATCCGGTCGAGAAGGGCCTTGGGTGGGTTGAATTGCGTGTCAGTCATCCCCAACGGCGTAAAGACGCGTTGCTCGACGAACCGATCGAGCGACATGCCGGCCGCCCGTTCGAGCACGGCGCCGAGTAGGATTAAGCCCAGGTCGCTGTAGCGGGTCGTGGTTCCCGGCACAGCGACCAGATCCATTCCCTGGACGTGATTCTGATAGGCATCGGCGCCGGAGAGTGTCTCGTATAGAGGTGCCCACCAATCGACCCCGGCGCTGTGGGTGAGCAGGTGACGCAAGGTTACGCGGTCCTTGTCAGCACCCGTGAAGTGCGGCAGGAACGACTGGACCCGGGCATCCAGCGTGAGCCGCTCGTCGTCCAGCAGCATCATGGCCATGGTCGTTGTCGCGACGACTTTGGTCAAGCTGGCGAGATCGTACAGCGTGTCTTGGGTAACCGGCTGCGCGTTCGGCGCGTAGGAGAGTCGGCCAAAGGGTCGCAGGTGCAAGAGGTCTCCGCCTTGCCCGATCGCAACCACGCCGCCCGGAAACGCACGTTGTGCGACGTACTCGTCGAGCATCCGATCGAGGGCGTCGAACGCGCCCTTGGACGGTTTTCCGGCCTCGGGGGTCGCCAAGGTCATCGACCAGCGCGGCAGCACGATGCCATGACCGCGCGAATGGTGTCCCGGCAGCGAGACCGGTAAGGTGCCATCGATGTCGGCTTCGCCAAACAGCCCGGCGACCGCGGCGCGTTGGCCCATTTCCACGCTGCCATAGGTGCAAAGATAGACGGGGACATCCGGTAGGGCCGTCAGCACATAAGGACTGTCCAGGGAAAGGACGATCAACGGGGCCGGTGCGTCGTCCAGACGATCGAGAAGCGCGCGCTGTGATGCTGAAAGGCCGCTGGATGTCGCGGAGAAGACCGCCGAGACCAGTATATGGCTCGCTCCGCCGACGGCTTCGATCACCAAGTCGATGGATGCGTCGGTGATCTCGGGGCCAAAACGGAAGCGCTCGGTGCTGATGCCGCGCGCAGTCAAACCCGCTTGGACGGTGCTAGCGGTCGACGTACTTCGACCGTCGGTGAGCGTCAGGTGAAGGATTCGCAGGGGTGTCTCCGCATGCAACGGCAGAATGCCACCCCGGTTGCGCACCAAGGTGATGGATGCCCGTGCGATGGCTTCGGCGTGCGCCATGTCTTCTGGGCGCGCAATGTCCTCGCGCAGGGCTGTCGGGCGCGGTTTGCGGGCGTGGTGTAGGCCCAGGCGCGCTTTGGACTCGAGCACCCGGCGAGCAGCGTCTTCGATCCTGGCCTCTGGCAAGGTACCGTCCGCGACGGCACGTTCGAGGGCATCGATCGCCAAGCGATGGTCGGGAGGGAGCAACACCATGTCGGCACCCGCGGCGACGGCCTGAACGACAGCCAGCCCTGGCCAGTCCGCTCGCACACCCTTCATTTCCATGGCATCGGTCACCACCAAGCCTCGGAATCCCATCTCACCGCGGAGCAACCCGTCGACCATGGGTACCGACAGGCTTGCCGGTGTGCCCGAGGCATCGAGCGCGGGGACGGCCAAATGACCCAGCATGATGGCGTCGACCCCGGCGTCGATTGCGGCACGAAAGGGTTTCAGCTCCACCGCATCGAGTCGCTCGCGGTCGACGGCGACGGTGGGCAGCGCATCGTGGCTGTCGACGGTGGTGTCGCCGTGGCCCGGAAAGTGTTTGGCGGTAGTCAAGACGCCGGCGCTACGCGCACCGCGCACAAAGGCGGCTGTGAGTCGAGCCACCTGCTCAGGGTCCTCGCCGAACGAACGCACGTTGATCACGGGATTGGTCGGGGTAATGTTGACGTCGGCCACCGGCGCGAAGACCCAGTGAATGCCCAGAGCACGCGCCTCACGACCGGTAATGACCCCGGCGGTCTCGGCCAGGTCCTCCGAACCCGTGGCGCCAATTGCCATGGCATAGGGCAGCGGTACCGTGCCGCGTCGGATCCGGAAGGCCGCGCCACGCTCGAGGTCTGCCGCTACCAGCAGGGGGATCTGGGCGCTGTCTTGCAACTCGGCAAGCAAGGGTGGCAACGATCCGATGTCGGAATCGAAGACGACGATGCCACCAATGCGATCCTTGCCTACCGCGTCGAGGAGCTGGCGGTGGACAGCTGAGCGGGGATGCTGATGCTGCCCGTAGGCTCGAATCATGATCATCTGCGCGGCCTTCTCGCGCAGCGTCATTGATGCGAGCTGGCGGTCGACCCAACGCCGGGCCTCGGCGGTGCTGGCGGTGGTCGGCTGCCCGGCCGCGGCCTCCTGAGACGCCCGCGGTGGGGGCACGGTATGGCAGGCGACCGCAAGCGCCATG
This sequence comes from Candidatus Multivoradales bacterium, assembly GCA_965250305.1. Taxonomy (GTDB): domain Bacteria; phylum Acidobacteriota; class Thermoanaerobaculia; order Multivoradales; family J023; genus J023. Next base: position 365,677 of record CBDFNS010000024.1, read on the forward strand.
CTCGCAGACACGGCGAGGATCGCGAGCCCGCAACGATGGCGGAGCTTCGAAGTGATGGCCACGACGTGACCCTACCAAAGAACCCGGCTATGCTCGGCGCTGAAACAACGTACAGGAGAAACCATGAAGGCTCGCACCGTCGTCGTCTCCTTCATCCTGGTCGCGGCGATGCTGTTCGCGGCGCTCAACTGGTCCGCATTCAATCAGCCGTCATCGCTTAACGTGGTGTTTGGGCGGGTCGACGCACCCGTGGGTGTGCTTATGCTGCTGGCATTGAGTGCACTGAGTATCGTGTACCTGATGTTCCTGGCCCAGGCCGATACCCAGGCCTTGCTCGAAACCCGACGGCACGTCAAGGAACTCGAAAAGGCCCGAAAGCTCGCCGAGGACAGCGAAGCCTCTCGCATCAGCGACCTCCGCCAGTTGCTCGAAACCGAGTTGGCGCAGGTACAGGATCAGCTCGACAGCTTGCTATCGGGTGAGCGTACGAGCGTCGATATAGCAACGGCTGAGGAGCCTGGATCTTGAGGATGGCATTGCTATCGAGAAGTGCTGAGCTTTACAGCAGCCGCCGGCTCATGGTGGCGGCCGGACAGCGTGGGCACTCGGTCGATGTGATCGACGTGATGGACCTGGCGATCACCATGGAAGAGGGCTACCCGGACCTTCACTTGTTGGGGGAGCCGCTGGCTGAATATGACGCGGTGATTCCCCGGGTTGGCGCTTCGGCGACGTTCTTCGGCACCGCCGTGGTTCGCCAGCTGGAACAGATGGACGTGTTCTGTGCCAACTCGGCGGCCGGCATCACCAACTCACGGGACAAACTGCGCTGTCTGCAGATGTTGAGTCGACACGATATCGGTATTCCGCCCACCGAGTTCGTCAGCCGCCGGCACGATGTGATGCCTGCGATCGAGCGCCTGGGTGGCGCGCCGGTGGTCATCAAGCTGCTCGAAGGCACCCAGGGAGTGGGAGTGATTCTGGCCGAGACAGCCGAGGTAGCGGAGGCGATCGTCGAGACCTTTCAAAGTGCCAAACAGAACGTGTTGCTCCAGAAGTTCGTTGCTGAATCCAAGGGCAAGGACATTCGCGCGATTGTCGTGGGTGAGCGGGTGGTGGCAGCGATGCGGCGTCAAGCGAAGGGCCAGGAGTTTCGATCGAATGTGCATCGAGGAGGCACTGCCGAACAGGTCGAGCTGACGCCCGCCTACACCGAAACAGCGGTGCGCGCCGCCCGGTTGGTCGGCTTACGGGTGGCGGGGGTCGACATGCTCGAAGCGGCGGACGGCCCTCAGGTCATGGAGATCAACTCCAGCCCAGGTTTGGCCGGGATCGAGTCCGCGACCGGGATCGATGTCGCAGGCGCGATCATGGACTACGTTCAGGATCAGGTGCGTTTCCCGGACCTCGACCTGCGGCAGCGACTCGCGGTCAGTCACGGTCTTGGCGTGGCCGAGTTTTCGGTTGGCGATCTGGGCGATCTTGCGGGTAAGGCCGTCGCAACCTGTGGCTTGCGCGATCGGGAAGTCTCAATCTTGACGATCTACCGTGACGGTGAGGTGATCGCCAACCCCCGCGCTGATTTTGTCTTGAAACCGGCTGATCGGCTGTTGTGCTTTGGCAAGTTGGCGGTCATACGAGCGTTCCTGCCCGGGCGGAAACCACCACAGGTTCGGCGGCTCAAGAAGGCTTCGTCCGGCTCGGGAGCGGACCCGTCGTGAGCGCGAAGAAAAAGGATGTGTTCGAGATTGGTGGTGTCGAGGTCCCACTCGGTGGCCAGCGCGACATCGAGCTGTCGGTGAGTCAGAGCTACAGCGGCTCGGATGTCCAGTTTCCAGTCCGGATCATTCGTGGTGACCAACCGGGGCCGGCTGTCTTGATCACCGGAGCGGTGCATGGCGATGAGCTCAACGGCACCGGGATCGTTCGCGAAATCGTGATGGCGTCGCCCTTCACACTGACGTCCGGAACGCTGATCCTGGTTCCCGTGGTGAACATCTTGGGCTTCGAGCGCAAGTCCCGGTACCTGCCGGATCGGCGCGATCTCAACCGGAGTTTTCCGGGGACGGCCACGGGCAGCCTGGCGAGCCGGGTGGCCTACGCAGTGTTTCGCGGGTTGATCCAGCGCTGCGACTACTGTGTCGACCTTCATACTGCGACCAACCGGCGAACCAACTTCCCGCATGTGCGTGCTGATCTTCACGATCCGGCGATTCGCCGCATGGCCGAGGCATTTGGCTCGACCTTGGTCGTTCACAACCGTGGTCTTGCGAAAACACTGCGGCGGTCGGCGAGTGTGGCGGGGCATCCGTCGATCCTGTTCGAGGCGGGGGAGGCTATGAAGGTCCAACCAGCGGTGGTCGAGCACGGCCTGCGCGGTATTCGGAACCTCCTGATTGCGCTCGACATGGTCGAAGGCGAGGCGGTTCGCCCGCCTTTTCAAGCGCACGCTGAGCGGACCCACTGGTTGCGAGCCGATACCGGCGGGTTGTTGCGCTTTCACGTGGCGCCCGGGGACTTGGTCGAAGCCGGCCAGCCGGTGGCGACTTGCACCACCCTGCTGGGCGCGGAGCGGGCGGTGGTTCGCGCGCCCGAGGAGGGGATGGTGATGGGTTCGACCACGCTACCGGCGGTGAAGCCTGGCGATCCGGTCTGTCACCTGGCCTACCTCGAAGGCGGCATCGCTCCGATCCAGAGTGCGGTCGCGCTGTTGTCCAACGACAGCCTTCACGAGCGGTTGCGGGATGACCTGGCGTCGTCCGTCACGGTGGACGACGCCACTGATGAATGGACTTGAGCGGTCCTACACGGACACTGTTGGTGCGGCGGTGACCGGTGATGCCACTTGGGGGAAAACCGGTGGTTGGTTGCGGATCTCAGGCTCCCAGTACTGTTCGGCCTCGTAGAGGCAGCGAATCTGTGCGTAGCTGAACATGGCCATCATGACCATGGTGCCGACCTCAGGTTTCTCGAACATGGCCTCCGTGACGATTTTCCACATCTGTTTCTCTTCGGGACCTCGGCGGATGAGCTTGCGGATGACGCCGCCTGCCTGGGACTCGACCTCACGAGCCTTGTGAGGCGTATAGCCGGCACGGAAGGGCCCCTGTTGCGGGCCCATCCTGTCGATCATGGTCAAGATGCGTTGACCAAAGCTGGCGGGTGAATAGAGCTTGTTGCCGAGCCATTTTAGGCCGTCGAAGAGCTGAGACTGACTCATCAGGGTCGGACGAATGTTGGTATTCCAGACCCCGATGTTTCCGGATCCGCTTTCGACCAGCCGGCCACTGGCTTTCATGCGGTCGAATAGCGGTGTTGCGGCGGGCGCAACCAGCGCGCCGAGGGTGAAGATCGGGATCGGGTTGGCCATGGCAAAGTCGTACTGGAGCTGGAAGATATCGGGTCCATCGTGATCGAAACCACAGATCATGCCACCGATCACCGAGATGCCATTCTCCAAGAAGATGTTGACCTGCTCGACCAAGTCGACACCGACGTTCTGGCGTTTCCCAGTCTCTTTCAGGCTCTCTACGTTGGGCGTTTCGATGCCGATGAAGACGCGCGTCAGACCGGCTTCGCCACACAGCCGCATGATTTCCGGGTCGCGCGCCGCGTCGATGGAGACTTGGGTATGAAAGGCCACCGGGCCTTCGGTGCGCGTGGCGTTCCAATCGCGCAGCGCGGCGAGCACGCTCTTGGCGCGCTTGCGGTAGACCGTGAAGTTGTCGTCTGCGAGGAAGACGGCGCGAAAACCAGCGTCGTAGAGCACATCGAGTTCACCGGTGATTTGCTCGATGGACTTGTGCCGCTGCTTGCGACCCAGGTACTGGATGACGTCGCAGAATTCACACTCGAAAGGACAACCCCGCGACGTCTGCACGCAGCCCGAGATCGCGCGGGCATTGGGGTAGAGGTCGAATCGCGGCAGGGGCGAAGTCGTGATGTCGGGCTTCTCGGCGACGTACTCGGCTTGCCAGGTGCCCGCTTCGAGGTCAGCGAAAAACGATTCAGCAATCGCCTCGAGTTCACCGATCACCAGCACGTCACAGTGGCCGCGAACCGCTTCGGGTGACAACGAAGCGTGGGGGCCGCCGATCAACACGGTTTTGCCCTTCGCCCGGAAGGCGTCGGCAACCTCGTTCATCCGTTGACCTTGGATGACCTTTCCTGTGATCCCGATGAAGTCCGCATCGCAGTCGAAGTCGATCGGTTCGACGTACTCCTCGCAGATCGTCACGGTCCAATCCGCAGGCGCCATAGCGGCGACCGTCGAGGTGGCGAGGTCGGCGATGGCCTGGGCCGGCTCGTAGCCCCACTGACCATAGACCTCGGCGCCAAAGTAGCTCGGGGTGGCCGGCCGAGGGTTGATCAGATACAGCGATTTGGGCATAGGTGGCCTCCTCGATGGCTACAGACTTGCTCGTGGCAGCGGGGAGTCCAAAACGTCACCCGCGTCTTGTTAGTTCCCCAAACCCGTCACGGCCTTGTTGCCACAACACTTTGATCAAAAGGATCACAGCATCTTACACCATCGCCAATGGTCGATCTCCAGCGAGTATTCGCCTCGGATCGCGAGTGCGCAAGCCTCGTCACGACAGATTCGCCTGATCTGGAGAGTTGGTCGCGCGCTCGAGGCGTCCGATCAGAGTGATTCGATTCACGACCGACCGGCGGGAGAGTCCAGAATTGGCGACTCGTACACCCATCATTTCCTCTTCCTCATATCAGGTTGACTTTTCATTTCGGCCCTGTGTAAAATCCACAAACGACTCCTTTCGAAGTCACTGCGCTAGCTGTTCGAAATAATTGTCGGGAACTCTGGATCCCGGAAGGAATTGCTGAACCATGGCAAGCACCCGCTCTCGTTTCGCCACGCTGTTCGCCGCCACCGTCTTCCTCGCCCTGGTTGGCGTCCTCTTCGCCTACGCCGAGCGGCCGGAATCGGCCAGAGGCGCGAACGACGCTGGTGAGATCCCAGCCAACCTGCCGCCGATCGAGCGCGGCCCGCAGACCGAAACGCATGACGCGACCGAAGCCCTCGTGACGCTGTCTTTCGATAACGGAACGTGCGAGTCTGGCCTCGGCCTCGGCGCTCCCCACACAGCTTTGGTGGATTTTGATGTGCCGCTTCAGTGCACCACGGGTGGCTTCTCGATCGTGCGGCTGACGGCCCGGGTCAACACTGGTACGGCTACCGCTTTCACCCTGCGTCAGGCGGGCGCCGGGCCCGGCGGAGTCGGTGCCGGCACCAACGTTGGTATGTCCAACATTGCGGGCCTCGGCCCGTGTCCGGCCACCGGTTTCGCGATGCGGGCCGTCGCTCCGGCACCGGTTGTCGCTGGCGGTTCCAACTTCTTCGCGGGTGTCAATTACGGCTCGGCTGGCGGCTTCATGGGCCGTGACACCAATGGTCCAAACGCCATGCGCCAGTGGCTCAACTGTCCGACCTGCGGCATGACCACCTATAGCCCGGCTGACATCACCGGCATCGGTTTCCCCGGTAACTTCCTAATCCGGGTGACTGGCGAGGACATGAATTGTGTCCCGGTTGAGTTGATCGAGTTCACAGTCGATTCGTAGTAGGGCATCAAAGTAGGGAGTAGATCCCGGCCGCGGCGGCGATCGTCGGCCCGTTTCGAAGCCAGGGCACTCGCCCTGGCTTTTGCTTTGGTCGAGTTGCGGATTGGCTCGACGGATTCACTGGAACCCAAGGGTGCGACCGTGCGCCCGTTCTAACGGGACAATGGATAATGGACCTAAAGGGATCTAAGAAGACTGTCTTGGGCCTCGTGCTGTCCGGGCTCGCATTTTGTGTAATGGCCTGTGGCAGCGAAAGTGTGGCGCCAGACGTTGTGGCTTCCTCGAGATTGGGGTCGGTGACCCGGGGCGAGCTCGAGGAATTCATCCTGTCGCTTCCCGAGAAGCGTCGGAGCCCTCGGGAAGGGCTGGAGGCCACGGAGTGGCGTCGGTCAATGGTAGAGGAGCTGCTCGATGTCCGAGCGATCGAGGCTGAGGCCAAGAAGCGTTCGCTAACCGACAAGCCGGAAGTCGCGGAAGAGGTCGGTGCCCGCATTGAGCCGCTGCTGGCGACGGAGGTACGAAGCCGGCGGCTCGAGGAACGGGTCAAGATTACCGAAGAGGATCTGCGTGCCTTCTATGACGCCAATCCAGAGGAATTCGGGCACGGCGGGCGAATTCGCCTGCGCAACATCTTTCGGCGGATAGACCGAAACGCGCCCCCGGCAGCACGTGAGACGGCGCGTCGTGAAATGGAGTCGCTGCTTGTCGAGCTGCGTCAGGGATCCAACTTTGCCGACCTGGCCAAGGCGCATTCGGACTCCGAGACGGCGCACTTGGGGGGCCTGATCGGCAAGGTGGACCGCGGGGTCTTCACCCCGGAACTCGAGAACATCATCTGGAACCTGAAGGATGGCGAGCTCAGCGACGTGGTGCCTACGTCCGTCGGCTTCCAGGTCTTCAAGCTCGAGAGCCACATCCCGCCATTTTCGATGCCGTTTGAAGAGGCACGCGGGCGATTGCGTCGGCGACTGGTTCAAGAAGCCACCGCGGCGACCCTCGAGGAGTATTTCCAGGAGCTGCTGGCAGCATCAGGTGCGGTCTACCAGCCGGAGGCGCTTGACGGTGAAAACCCGGAGGCGGTGCTCTTCGAGCTTGACGATGTCCGTTTGACCCTTTCGGATTGGCGCCGGCGTCAGGAGTCCCGATCGGTGTTCGCGCAGCGCGAGCCCGATCCCGGCGAGCAAATCGCGGCCCTCGCCAGAGAGAGTTTGTTCGCCTGGGAGGCGAAGCGAAAGGGCATTGCGGACGAGCCCGAGATTGCCGAGGCGCTGAGCACGGCTAAGCGCGGGGTGCTTACCGGCCACCTGGCTCAGGAGTACATGGAGCAAGCGTTGGCAGAGAGCGAGGCGGGCAACGTGTCGGCGTTCTACGAGGAGAACAAACGCCGCTACCAATCGCCCAAGCTGGTTCACGTGCATATCCTGACGCGCGATTTTCCCGGCGGCGAGATCAGCTATCAGCTCTACGAGGAACTCGAACAGCTATCCAAAGATGTCCGCGCCAGCCGTCGTGACTTTGCCGAAGTGGCGCGCGAGCTTTCCGATGACCTGAGTGCCTATCGCGGTGGCGACCTGGGATCGATCCGGCTCGACGCCTTCGCCGAATGGGCTGGCCCACCAGCGCAACGCAAGGTGGCTGAGCTGGCGGCCGGAGAGGTCAGCGAGCCGATGTTGATCGAGCGTTACGACGAGCAGCGGCTCCGCTACCGCCGCCAGGGATACATGCTGATCAAAGTGGAGGCGATCCACGAACCCGCGATCCTGCTATTCGCCGAGGCACGTGAGCGTGTCATTCGTGACTATCTGCGGCTTCATGGCGAAGAAGTGGGCGAGCGGTTGCGCGAAGAGCGTCTGGCGGCGATCGGAGCCACGATCCACAAAGAGAACCTGTGAGCCATGGCCGTGAGCGTTCATCGTTTGCTCTTACCCTTGTTGGTCTGCCTGGCGCTCGTCGCTGGCTGCTCACGAGGCCGGCCGACGAACGTGCTGATTATCAGTCTCGACACCACCCGAGGTGACCGATTCGGGTGTACCGACCATGACGCTGCGTACACCCCCAACTTCGACAACTTCAGCGCCCAGCGAGCCGTACAGTTCGACAACGCGATCAGTGCGATCCCGGTCACGTTTCCGTCCCACACTACGATCATGAGTGGCACCTATCCGGTGTTCCACGGTGTGCACGACAACGACGGGTTCTACCTCGATGAAGAGGTCACGACCCTGGCCGAGATCCTTGGTGGCGAAGGCTTTACAACTGGCGCTTTTCTGGCCTCCTTCCCGCTCGATTCCCAGTTCAATCTCGACCAGGGCTTCGAAACCTACGATGATGATTTTCAGGCCGACTGGAGTGAGTCAGAGCTGCGTTCTCGCAGCGCGCTCTCGTTTGGTTTTCTCGAGCGCACGGCGGATCGGGTAAACCGAGCGGCCGAGCGTTGGCTGGACCGCCACGCGGCCGAGCGCTTCTTTCTCTGGGTCCACTACTTCGATCCCCACCAGGCCTACGATCCGCCGGCACCCTATGACAGTCAGTTTGCCAGCGAGCCGTACGACGGCGAGATCGCTTTCATGGATGAGCATTTCGGTGAGCTCCTTAAGCTGCTCGCTGGTCACAAGGTGTTGGACGATACGTTGATCGTGGTGGTCGGCGATCACGGCGAAGGGCTCAATCAGCACGGCGAGCCAACCCATGCGTCCATGCTCTACGACTCGACGGTCAAGGTGCCCTTGATGATCGCCGCGCCGGGCGACCGTTTCCAGGCGGGTCGCCGGGTGGCACCACAGGTCCGGACCATCGATGTCGCGCCGACGATCCTGGATCTGCTCGGCTTGTCGCCAGGCGAAGAGATGCAGGGCCAGAGCCTGATGCCGTTGATGGCGGATCCCGAACGATCCTGGGAGAGTGAGGCGCTGATCGAGACCCATTTCTCTCACTACCACTACGGCTGGGCGCCGATTCGCGCCTTGCGCACAGACCGTTGGAAGCTGGTTCAGGCTCCCAAGCCTGAACTCTACGATCTTCAGGCCGATCCAGATGAGCTGTACAACCTGAGTAGTCGGCAGCCGGAAAAGGTCGCCGAGCTCTCGGAGCGGCTCGCTCGCCTGGCGCGCTCCTTCAGCTCGTCGAACCTCGACCGTTCGATCGCCGTCCAGACCGATTCGGAGACGCGGGACAAGCTACTGGCGCTTGGCTATGTCGCCGGCAGTGCCAGCAATACCACCCTGGCAGCGCCCTTTCCGTCGCCCAAGCAACTGGCGGAGATGCCCAATCCGCTCGATCATGCCCTGACCCTGACCTTCATCAATTCGGCGATGGAGCTGCTTCGTACCAAGCAGCACGACCAGGCGGTCAGGGTAGCTCGCGAAGGCCTGTTGATGGATCCGGATAATCCGCGTCTTCACGGTGTCCTGGCGCAGGCATTGGGCAATCTCGGCATCTACGACGAGGCTTTGGCATCGGCCCAAACCATGCAGCGGTTGCAGGGCGACCTGCCATGGTCTTACTCGTTGGCTGGTCGCATTCATCTGGCCCGAGGTGATTTGGAGGCCGCCTTGAGCTCTTTTTCACGCGTGATCGAGCTGTCACCGCAAGAGGCTCAGACGCTCAAGATCCAGGCCTCGATTTTCTCACGCCTGGAGCGTCACGAAGAGGCGATCGCGCACTTGGAAGCTGTCCTGGCTCTTGACGATGATAGCTGGGACGTTCAGGTCGCTCTCGGCAAGAGCTATGCACTGAACAATCGCTGGGAAGAGGCGCGACAGGCATTCCAGCGGGCCCTCGACTTGAGACCATACTCACCGGTTGTGCTCTACGATATTGCGGTGTTCTATCGCTTCGTTGGCGATAGTGCATTCAGCCTGCGCATGTTCGAGAGTGTGCTAAAAGTGGCACCCAATCACGTCGCCGCTCATGTTCAACTTGGTGAGCTGATACTGGATAGTGAACCGGGTGACACGGAGGCGACGACCGCGCGCGAATTGCTCGAACGGGCAGTCGAGCTCGGCCCCGAGGGGCCCTGGGCGCTGCGGGCTCAGGAACGCCTCGACAGATAGCCAGTCGGTGGGCGGATTCACGACGGCACGTTTTACCGGTCTGCTAGGTGCCGACGCGCATAGTGTCTGCGGTGGCCAGCGACCGGCGAAGGATATGAAACGTCTGTGACGTTCGCTCGATCCCCGCGCGCTCGAGCTGCTGGCGGAAGATGTCCCCGACGCGCCGCGGACCAAGGTGGCCGCGCAAGCCGACCTCGATGGCCGTCAGCGCTCAGAGGCTGGTGTTCCCACAGGCGTTTCGTACTGCCAGAAACGCGGTTTTTGGAACCCCGGTAACTATGGTCGTTTTCAGTGCTTTATCGGGCGAAAACGTGTCAATTCAAGAGATGGTATCCCCAACGGGATTCGAACCCGTGTTGCCAGCTTGAAAGGCTGGAGTCCTGACCCCTAGACGATGGGGACCCGAGAGCGAACAGTTTCGAAGGCCGGGGGTCATGCCGGCCAGCCGGCGGAATATACCAAGGCCCGCCGAAGGGGGTCAATCACCGAGTGCAATGATTTCGGGAATGATGCGACCTTGGCTCAAGGTGACGATGGCGAGAGTGGTCGGTAGACGGAATCTTGGTTTGCCGGCCGCGCCTGGGTTGAGCATCAGCAAATCGCCTCTCCATTCGAGCTCGGGACGATGGCTGTGGCCGAAGACGATGAGGCCAGGCCGCAAGCGCAGCCAGTCTTTGGGGATGTCTTCGCGCCGGTGGACGGCGCGCACAGCGACATCCTCGAGTTCGAGCGCTACTGTGGTGGGCAGGCGGGCCAGCGCGCCGTCGCGATCGACGTTTCCTCGGACGGTATGAAGGGGCGCGATCGCTTCGAGCGGGGCGAGCAGGTCGGCATCACCCACGTCACCAGCGTGGAGAAGGACGTCACAGCCGCCAAGCGTTTCCACGGCCGAATGCCGGAGAAAACCGTGGGTGTCGGAGAGGATGCCGAGACGAATGGTCATGGCCGTCATGCTACCAAGGCCCCAGCGATGCACGCGTTGACCAGCCCTGGGGCCGATGCTAGGCTGGCACGAACTACGGCTAGGACTTCTGGCTAGGACTTCTATTGGCCTCCGCTATTTCAAAAGGCTCCCGATGATCGTCCAGAAACGCCGCCAAGACGGCTTCACTATTGTTCGAGTAGAGGGCATCATCAAGCTCGGGGAGAGCGCCGAATTTCTCGCCGATACGCTCAAACGGATCCTCGAGACCGACGAAGGTGATGTCATGATCGACCTCGAAGCGATCAACACCATTGACTCGACCGGAATCGGGGAGTTGGTGGGCTACCTCGGTCGGTTCCGCAACCGCGACCGCAAGATGATCTTGGTTCGCGCCTCCGAACGCATCAAGAAGCTGCTTGCTTTGGGGAAGCTGGATCGCTTGTTCTCCATGTACGACGACCTCGATGCAGCGATCGCGAACGAGTCATAGGAGTCCAGATCGGCAGCTTCCGTTGGCCGCCGCCCGTTCTTGGGGTGTCGTGGTCCTGGGTATGGTTGCCTTGGCTGGCTGTAGTGAGAAGAAGATGGCGTCGATGCCGGCGTTTCAGGGCTCGAAGGTCATTCGCCCGACGATCGCGTTCCAGATCATGCGGGACAACCCTGACATGGTGGTGATCGACCTACGGCCAGAAGAAGCGTTTGGTGGGCCGCTTGGCCATATCAACCGGGCAATCAACGTTCCCTTGGCTAAGCTAACGGATTACCTGAACCGGGGCGCCCTGCCCACAGATCGGGCTCTGCTGGTCTACTGCGACGAGAACGCCTGCTGCCAACACGGGCATTCGATCTTGGCGGAACGCGGTTTCCGGTACGTGTTTCAGATCGATATGGGTATCAAAGGGTGGCGGAAGGCAGGATTTGGCACGGTAGGCCAAAGCGGGTCGTCGTGACGGGCCGAGTCGAGTTGTCTCTGAGGCTGGTCACGCATCTGGAAGCTCCCAGCCCGCGAAAAGCTCACTGAGGCCCCGAGGCACGAGAGACCGCTTCGCAAGGGCCTGATTTGGCGGGTCGCCTGGCACCAGGTTGCCCGCGCTTCTTGAATGCGATAGAACGAGGCCGTACGCGCTCGACCGCTTCGGTTGCGCTTCTTCGAGACGGTGACCTGCACCCCGAAGCGAGCGTACGACCCGACTACCGTGCCGTTTCCGACCGTGGCCCACGCGGCCTTGGCCCTCCCGAGGAGAGCTTATGACGACAGCCGATGTTGATTCCGCCCTGACGGGCTTGACCGAGATTCTGGGTGACCGCGTTTCCTTCGACGAAACGGACCGGGGAGCCTTTCGTACCGATTTTGGGCGCATCGTAAACCGGATGCCGGGCTGCATTGCCCGCTGTACCTCCAGCGAGGAAGTGGCCCAGGTCATTCGATTCTGCCGCGAACATGGCATACCGGTGGTGGGCCGCGGTCAAGGCCACACCCAAACTGGTCAGTCGACGTCCGACGGGGGGGTGTTGCTCGACACTTCGTTGATGAAGACGATTTACAACATCGACGCAGAGGGCCTTACGGCGGATTGCGGCGGCGGCCTTCCCTGGCGCGAACTGGTGGAGAATACGGTGCCACTCGGCCTGGTACCGCGGGTGTTGACCAATAACTTGAACGTAACTTTGGCCGGCACGACCTCCGTGGCTGGCCTCGGGGTCGCGAGCTATCGCTACGGCACCCAGGCCGACAACGCGGTCGAGCTCGAGGTGGTGACAGGCACGGGCGATATTGTCGTTTGTTCGCGGGAGCGTAACCGGGAGCTGTTCGACTCCGTTCGTTGTGGTCTTGGCCAGTTCGGTGTGATCACTCGGGTCAAGACCCGTTTGCGCGTCTGCAAGCAAAAGGTACGCATGTACCACCTGCTCTACGACGATCTTGGTGCCTTCATGCGCGACTCGGAGTTGGTGATGAATCCCAACGACCGGCGTTTCCACACCTTGGAATCGCGCTGCGCACCTTGCCCGATCTTCATGAAGCGCATTGGCCCGGGAATGAAGCTGCGCGAGGGCGCCCAGCTCTACGCCTACTGGACCTACCCGATGTTCCTGACGGTCGAGTACGACGAGGGTGAGAATCCGGACGACGACGCACTGTTGCGTGACCTGGAGTATTACAAGTTTCTGCGCACCGACGAGTACACGCAGCTGGAGTTCTGCTGCCGTCTCGACCCGGTGTTCGAGCTGTGGCACCGCAGTGGCAACTGGGAGATGGCCCATCCTTGGATGGAGACGGTGTTGCCGTGGGACAAGGCGCAAGAGTTCATCGAGTTCGCGCTCGATAGCCTGCCGCCACAAGCAATTGGACCGGCCGGTCACATCCTGCTGTGGCCGTCGCGTGGGGACACATCGGATGCGCCGTTCTTCATGCATCCGGGCGGTGATCACGTCATGGGCTGGGGCATCCTGCCAGCCGTTCCTTTTCCCTACCTCGAAGAAGCGCTGGCGAACCTCGACATGGTCAGCGAGCTTTCGATCGGTTACGGCGGCAAGCGTTACCTATCGGGTTACATCACTTTTGATACGACCGAGAAATGGGCCGCACATTTTGGCGAGAAATGGCCCGCGATCTGCGCCGCCAAGAAGCGCTTTGATCCGGATGGCATCATGAACCCAGGATTCGTCCAATTCGAATAGCGAGCAGGGCGAAACCCGCGCCCCGCGAGCCGACAAACCAGCCCCTCTTTTGTAGCGGCCGTCGCCCCTGGCGGCCGTCTTGCTTCGAGTGAGGCCGGTCGCGGCTCGTGGCGGTTCCGCAACTAGGCTGCGGGTTCGTTGCCAGCCGCCAGCTCCTCGGGCCACGTGAAAGGCATGGGGTGGAGCTGGCGCAGGGTAAGTTCTTTGTGGACGCCGTCTAGATTGGCGGCGAGGACGGGTACATCGTCGCCAGCAAACTCGGTCAGGGTCTCGAGGCACATGCCGCACGGCACGGCCGGCGGGGTGGTGTCGGTGATGACGGCAACCGCTTTCAGCTGACGATGACCCCGCGCCACGGCTTGGGCGATGGCGTTGCGCTCGGCGCAAATGCACAGTCCGTAGCTGCGATTTTCGACGTTGCAGCCGGCGAAGATCAGGCCTTCGGGGGTGCCGTCGTCCAAGAGGAGCGCAGCACCTACTTTGAAGGCGCTGTAGGGCGAATACGAATGCTCCCGAGCGGCTCGGGCGGCGTCGATGAGCGGCTTCCAGTCCATGGTCGGAGAAGTCTAGCAGCCTCGGCCGTGTGGTAGCCTGCGGCCTCTTGATTTGCTCTCCCGGCATGCGGCTAAATGCCGTGTTTCCAAGGCCCATTCTGGATATTGTCCGGCGAGCCACAGAACCGCGAAACATACGCTTACAAACACATCTCGCAAAACACATCTCGCAAAACACATCCCGCAAAACACATCCCAGCAGGAGGATTCGCCTTGACCACATCAGGTGCGTTCTATTCACCGCCGGCGGACGGCCAAGAGATTGGCTACTGCAATGGCGTTCTCGAGGTTCCCAATCGGCCGGTCGTTCCGTTCATCGAAGGCGATGGTATTGGCCCCGATATTTGGCGTGCTACCCAGCGTGTTCTCGACGCGGCTGTGGACAAGGCATATGGCGGCTCACGCTCCATCGCTTGGATGGAGATCTTGGCTGGCGAGAAGGCCATGGCCAACACCAACGAGTGGTTGCCCAACGACACCTTCGATGCGATTCGCCACTACCGGGCCGCCATCAAGGGTCCGCTCACCACGCCGGTCGGGGGTGGATTTCGCAGCCTCAACGTGACCCTCCGTCAGGTCCTCGACCTCTATGCGTGCGTGCGGCCCGTGAAGCACTATCCAGGTGTGCCGTCCCCAGTCAACCAGCCCGAAAAGGTCGACATGGTGCTCTTCCGCGAGAACACCGAAGACGTGTACTCGGGCGTGGAGTTTGCCTCGGAATCGCCCGAAGCCAAACGCTTGATCGCGTTCTTGAAGGATGATCTCGGCAAGGAGGTTCGACCGACCAGCGGTATTGGGATCAAGCCGGTCTCGCCGATGGGCAGCAAGCGCTTGGTGCGCAAGGCCGTCGAGTACGCCATCCGTTTGCAGCGCGACAGCGTGACCTTGGTGCACAAGGGCAACATCATGAAGTTCACCGAGGGTGCCTTCAAAGAATGGGGCTACGAGTTGGCGCGCGACGAATTCGGCGATCAGACCGTCTCTGAGGCGGCGCTTTGGGACGACCATGGTGGCACGATGCCCGCAGGCAAGGTGCTGATCAAAGACCGCATTGCTGATGCCATGTTCCAACAGGTCTTGTTACGCCCCGCGGAATACTCCGTGATCGCGACCACCAATCTGAATGGTGATTATCTTTCAGATGCCCTTGCCGCCCAGGTTGGTGGCTTGGGGATGGCACCGGGTAGCAATGAGGCGGATGGCCTGGCGCTATTCGAGGCGACGCACGGCACCGCGCCAAAGTACGCTGGCCAGGATAAGGTGAACCCTGGGTCGCTCATCCTTTCGGGTGTGATGCTGTTGCGTTGGCTAGGCTGGGGCGAGGCTGCGGATGGCGTCGAGAACGCGCTTGGTGCGACGATCCTGCAAAAGCGGGTGACCTACGACCTCGAGCGTCAGATGGACGGTGCGACGCTCCTCAAGACCTCTAAGTTCGGCGACGCCATTATCTCGAATCTCTGATTCCGAAACGCTACGGCTCGGATTTCGTATTAGAGGCAGGACTGCAAACACCGCGGTCCTGCCTTTAATAATTGAGCGGGAAGACCTCTATGCGTCGATATCGGGAGCCTTTGTTTTGGTTGGTAGCCGCGGTAGTGGCAGGTTGGGCCATCGCGGTACTGTTCCCGCGCGCCTTTCCTTTGATTTCCCTGGATGCCTCGGCGAGCCGGTCGCTGATCATCGACACGGCGCTCGAACGACTGCGCGAGCTTGGCGAGCCGGTCGACGACGCTTACACAGTTACCCAATACAATAGCTCGGCGTTGCTCGAGCGCCGCCTGCAGTTGTCGAGTGCGCAGCAGGACGCCGACGGCAGCGCAGCGCGGCTCCGCGACAGCTGGCTGGCGGCGTCTTTGATTCGGTGGGAAGTCGTGGTGTATCCGCCAGGTGCTCGAACCAACGATTGGACCTATCGCGCACGGCTCGATCGCGATGGTGAGATCCTCGGGATGCGTAAGCAAGTACCGGAAGAGGTAGTCACGCCATCACCGACCGAGGACGAGGCACAGGCGCAGGCCTGGTTGTATCTCGAGCAACACGGTTTTGATCGCGCCGATTTCGAGCCGCGACCCGAATTTCGTCGAAGCGAGAAGGGTGACCGGGTCAATCTCACCCTCGAGTTCCGCCATCGCGAGAAAATCCTCGGAGACGACTTCCCCTACGGTATTGCGGTGTACTTCGCCGGTGATGAGTTGGCGGGTTTCGGCCGCTGGTACGACGACCCTGACGCCGAGACGGTCCAGCGCGACTTCGGTCGCATCCCGCTGCTTTTTATCGGCAACGTGACGTTGTACTTTCTCCTCACCTTGTTGGTTGCGGTGCCTTTCCTCAAGCGCTACCATGACGGACAGCTGGGCGTACGACGTGGCATTCAGTTGCATCTGATGTGCATCGTGTTGGGGATCGTGGCGACGGTGGTCACCGCCCGTGGGATTTCCCAAGGAACCAACTTTGGTTTGGCGTCGCGGCAGCAGACCACGTGGGTCTTTGGCGCCATTATTTACCTGTTCAACTACCTGACGTTGGCGGTGTTGGCGTTTATGGCGTGGTCGGTGGGTGAGTCTCTCTGCCGCCAACGATGGCCGCAGAAGCTTGCTGCCTTCGACGCCGTTTTTCGCCTGCGCTGGGCCAACGCGACCGTAGGGCTTTCCGCGCTGCGCGGTGTCGCGCTCGGTATCATCGGCTCCGCGCTGCTGCTGGTGATGGTGGTGATGGTGCGCGCTTTTGGCGCGGCGCCGATGGCGGCCTTCAATTACGCCGATAACGGCGCGTCGGCCTTCCCCGCGCTTGCCTGGTTCGGCACCATCTTTGCAGTGACCGTGCCGGTCTTTCTGCTCGTCTTCTTGATGGTGCCCTGTGCCCTCATGCTCAAGCTGGGGGAGCGTCGGGGTCTGCTCGTTGCCGTGATTCCGGCCTCGCTCTTGACCTGGGGTATCGGTTATCTGCTGCTGCCGCTCACGTGGAACCCGCTCTTGGGGCTGGTCGTCGCTGGCATCGGATTGTTTGGCTTTCGCTACGGCGATTTTTTGACGGCGTTGCTGGCCGGGCTCTTCATGGCCACCCTACCGGCTGTATTGCCATCGCTCTATGCCAGCGATCCCACGCTGGCCACCCATGGATGGATTCCGCTGCTTCTGCTGGCGGCACCTTTGATCGCGAGTCTCCGGCATGTCGGCACCGACCATGAATTCGTCTACACCTACGATGACGTGCCGCCCCACGTTCGCCGGATTGCCGAGCGCGAGCGTCAACGGGTGGAGCTGGAAACGGCCCGCGGTATTCAAAGCGCCATCCTGCCGGAGCTACCACCTCAGCTGAACGGCGTTCAGATCGCGCACTGCTATTTCCCGGCCACCGAGGTGGGTGGCGATTTCTATGATGTGCTGGCGCTCGACGACGGTCGTCTGGCCGTGGCGGTCGGGGATGTGGCGGGTCACGGCGTGTCGAGTGGCCTCGTCATGTCCATGGCGAAATCGGCGCTCGCGGTACAGGTGACTTTTGATCCGGCGGTCGAGTCGGTGGTCGCCACCCTGAATCGGATGGTGTACCAAAGTGCCCGGGCCCGGCTGCTGACGACCCTGTGTTATGCCTTGGTCGATCCGGTACGGGGTGAAATGGTCTATGCCAGTGCGGGGCACTTGTTTCCGTACCGCGTATCCGAGTCCGGTGAGGTTATGCCGCTCTCCGCCAGCGCGTACCCCCTCGGTGTCCGGGTCAAGTTGGAAACCCAAGTGCGAACCGAGAGTCTGGCACCGGGCGATTCCATCTTCCTCTACAGCGACGGCCTGGTCGAGGCACGGCCTCACGATTCTGACGAGCAGTTTGGTTTCGACCGACTCGAAGCGAGCCTCGGTCGCCACGCAGCCCTGCCACCGATGGCGATGCGGGACGCGGTGCTCGGTGACGTCGAGGCCTTCACCGGCGGCCACCCTCGGGACGACGACCTCACCGTCTTGGTGTTGAAGATTCCGGCCTAGCGAACTGCACGAATCCTGCGGCGAATCCTGCTAAGATTCGGCCTCCGTTGTCACGGGACCATCGGTCGCTCGACCGCCACGCCGGTTCCGGTTTTCAGCACGTGAGGAGGCTGATTTGAAGATTCACGAGTATCAGGCCAAGGAGATCCTGCGCCGATTTGGGGTGAGGACCCCCGAAGGCAAGGTGACCACGGATGCCGCCGAAGCGCGCGCGATCTGCGAGGAGTTCGGTGGTCGTTGTGTGGTAAAAGCCCAGATCCATGCCGGTGGGCGCGGCAAGGGTGGTGGTGTCAAGCTGGCGGGTTCTCCTGCCGAGGCCGAGGAAATGGCAGGCCAGATCCTGGGCATGCAGCTAGTGACGCCACAGACCGGTCCCCAAGGGCAAAAGGTTCGCAAGCTGTTGATCGAGCAGGCCGTCGACATTGCTCATGAACTCTACCTTGCCGTGACCCACGATCGCGAAGCCTGTCAGCCTATGATCATGGCGTCGCGGGCCGGCGGCATGAACATCGAAGAGGTGGCTGAGGAGAATCCCGATGCCATCGTGCGTCAGCACTTTGACCCCCATCTCGGCTTGCTGCCGTTCCAGGCCCGCGCGGTCACCGATGGGCTCGAGCTGACCGGAACCACCGGTCGCCAGGCACAGAAGCTGTTGTTCGGCCTGGCCAAGGCGTATCTCGAAACGGACGCATCCTTGGCCGAGATCAACCCCTTGTTGATCACCGGTGAAGGCGCCGTCATGGCCCTCGATGCCAAGATGAGTTTCGACTCCAATGCCCTGTTCCGTCACCAGGACATTGTTGCCATGCGCGACGAGGGTGAGGAGAATCCGTTGGAGGTCGAGGCCGGCAAGTACGGGCTCAACTACATCAAGCTCGATGGCAACATTGGCTGCATGGTCAATGGCGCGGGCCTGGCCATGGCGACGATGGACATCATCAAGCTCTATGGTGCCGAACCGGCCAACTTCCTGGATGTCGGCGGTTCCGCCAGCCAAGAGGCGGTGAAGAATGCCTTCCGGATTCTGGTTTCCGACCCCAGCACGGAAGCGGTCCTGATCAACATCTTCGGTGGCATCGCGCGGACCGACCGTATTGCCCGAGGGGTTGTTGGAGCGCTCGAAGAGTTGGGCAATGTAACCATGCCGGTCATCGTTCGGCTGGAAGGTACGAACGTCAAGCAAGGGCGCCAGATCTTGCAGGACGCCGACTTTGATTTCATCGTCGCCAGCCACATGGCCGATGCCGCCGAGAAGGCGGTCAACGCGACGCGAGGAGCACGCTGATGGCGATTTGGGTGAACAACGAAACCCGGTTGTTGGTGCAAGGCATCACCGGCCAGGAAGGTGGTTTCCATGCCCAAGGCTGCCGTGACTACGGTACCCAGGTGGTAGCAGGTGTCACACCGGGCAAGGGCGGACAGAGCTTCGAGGGCATCCCGGTCTTCGATGCCGTGAGCGCGGCGCGCGAGGCGACCGGTTGCAATGCGACCATGATCTTCGTGCCGCCACCGTTCGCGGCGGACGCCATCATGGAGGCTGCGGATGCCGGTATCGAGTTGATCGTCTGTATCACCGAGGGCATCCCGGTGGGTGACATGCTGAAGGTGCGTGCCTTCATGGCGAACTCGTCGAGTCGCTTGGTGGGCCCGAATTGCCCAGGGGTCATCTCTCCTGGCATGGCGAAGATCGGCATCATGCCCGGCCATATTCACCAACAAGGCCGCATCGGCGTCATCAGTCGCTCCGGGACCTTGACCTACGAAGCGGTCTGGCAGCTATCGAACCTCAACCTTGGTCAATCGACCTGTGTGGGAATTGGTGGCGACCCGGTCAATGGCACCAGCTTCATCGATGTCTTCGAGTCGTTCGCGGCCGACGCCGATACCGATGGTGTGATCATGATCGGTGAGATCGGTGGTAGCGCCGAGGAAGAGGCTGCCGTCTGGGTTGCCGAGCACTATGATCGCCCTGTGGTGGGCTTCATCGCCGGACGCACGGCCCCGCCGGGCCGGCGCATGGGTCATGCCGGCGCAATCGTCAGCGGTGGCTCTGGCACCGCCGAGGCCAAAATGACCGCCATGCAAGAGGCCGGTATCCATGTGGTCGAGTCACCAGCTGACTTGGGCGTTACGATGGCGAAGGCCTTGGGCGTTTCGGCCTAACCGGTCGGCGCTCGTGATCGAAAATGCGATCGAAGCGGGTCACGGGCCGAGGCTGGTTGGTGCTGATCGGCGGCGGCGAGTTCAGTTTCGGCGAAACCGAAGAGGCTGACGAAGCCTGGCTCGCCAGAATCGCCTTGAACAGTGATGGTGGCGAAGTCGAGGCGGCAGAGGGCACCGCGGCAGCGGATGACGCTGTCGTCGCCCACCGTTCCACGATTGGATTTGTGCCGGCGGCAAGTGGTTCAGCCGACTACGGTCAGCACCTGGCGGTCTACTTCGACGAGTTCTTTGGGCAGGCGGTCGAGACCGTACCGGTCTACCGTGACCGCGACGCCCGTCGGGGTCGCAACATCAAGCGTTTGGCTGAGGTCGATGCCGTGTATCTGGGCGGCGGCGTCGCTGATCACCTCCTCGAAGGGCTCCGCGGCACGCCTTGTGGCGAGGCGCTCGAAACACGACTGCGCGAGGGTGGGATGGTGGTGGTGATCGCCGCGGCGGCTCAGGCCGCAGGGGTGGTCGTCCGTGCCTTGCGCGGTCGCGAGCACCTCAAGGGCTTTGGGTGGCTCGATGGTGGGGTCGTCGAAACCAACTTCGTGCCGAAGCAGGACCGACGCTTGCGGCGTTTGCTACGCCACCCGGCGGCCCATTGGGGCTTGGGTATCCCTGCCGGCTCGGCGATTCTTCTCGGGCCAGACGGAGTTGTGGAAACGGTCGGCCCAAGCTACCGGCTCAATGGTCCCAACGCGTCGTTGACGCCGCTCGGGGCGGCAAACGACAGCGCGCCTGTCGCTAGCGATACCGTCAACGACACGGTGGCAACCGATTCACTCACGTTGGACGATGTCGAGGCGGACTCTTCGATACCGTCGTAGTAGCAACCAACACCCACCGTCAGGCGGTGGTTGAAATCAGGAGAGCAAGACATGTCCGATACAACCCTGACCATCATCAAGCCCGATGCGGTGCGTGCCGGGAGCGCTGGCGCCATCCTCGCCCGTCTCGAAGAAGAGGGATTCGCGATTCGTTGTACCAAGAAACTGCGCCTGACCGAGGCCCAAGCCCAGGCGTTCTATGCGGTGCACAGCGAACGGCCCTTCTACGATAGCCTGGTGGCCTTCATGACCAGCGGCCCGGTGATCCCGGCCGCCTTGCGACGGGACAACGCGGTCAAGCGCTTGCGCGACGTGATGGGCGCGACGGATGTGTCACAGGCCGCGGAAGGTACCATCCGTGCCGCGTTCGGTACGTCGATCGAAGAGAACGCGATTCATGGCAGTGATTCCGATGAGAACGCCGCCATCGAAACAGCCTTCTTCTTCTCCCAGACCGAGCTGATCGCCGCTGAAGCCTGAACAGCGACGTCGCCGTAGGGCGAGCATAGATGGCAAGCGTAAGAACCCGGTGGCTGACCGCCGGATATTTTCTTTTCGCGCCTTCGATACCTACTTCTTGCGCGGAAGCTGACGCGCCAGCTTGGCGAGGCGTGCGAGATCGGCCACGAGTTCCTCGCGCTTTTCGCGTAGGTAGGCACGGACACGGCGCTTGCGCGTGAAGAGAAAGAAGGCACGCAGGTTCTCGGCGATCCGCTTGCGCTCACGGCCTACGACCAGCGCGATGGTCCAGGTGATGGGCAGCGAGAGACCGTAATAGATCGCCGTTTTGGGGCCGAACCACCAGGCGACCGCCGAGATCTGGGCGCCCCAAAAGGTACCGAAGAAGAAAAGCCCGAAGAGGATGCTGGCGGTGTCGTACTGGTCGCGGCCATGGGCGCTCCAGCGCGACATTTGGCGGGTAGACAGGTAGGGCAGGATGCTGTTGAGCGCGCCCCAGGCGGCGAGGGGAAATACCGTGAGCGCGAACAGCAAGCTGCGAAATACGAACCGGGCCACGACCGAAGGTCGATAATCCAGGTCGAGATGGTAGTCGCGCACACCAAAGCGTTCGCGCAGGCGCTCGAATCGTTGCAGCTTGGCGCGCAGGGCAGCGACCCGACGCGGGTGAGCCTCGCGCATCGCACGATGGGTGTCGATCAGCCGCTGGAATGCGCGGTATCGGTGGCGAAGGGCAGGCCGCCCTTGAGATTGCCGGCCTTCGCGAAAGGCTGCGAAGGCCTCGACGCGGTGCACCAGCGCGACGTCGTCCCACGAATCCGCGTCGAGGGTCACGCCTTTGAGTCCCTCCGCAATCGCCTCGGTGTATGCGGAGACCAGCGCCCTAGCGGGTGCGTCATTCTGGGCGGCGTGATCGGTGGTGTCGTCGCCGGGCTCGGTGGATGGAAACGCGATCTCAGGGCCGAACTGAATCAGGAGGTCACCCCGGAAACGGCCCTTTGCCGTGAACGTCAGGCCCACGGGGACCGCCACCGGCATTTCCTGATTCTGGAGGTAGCTGCCGAGAACCATGCGGGCGGCGCCGGTCTTGATGGGTCGAAGTCTCGGATCGGAGTGACTCTGTCCCTCGGGAAAGATCAGAATCACTCGGCCCTCGCCGAGATAGGTGAAGCAGCGGGCGAACGTGTCATCGTTGCGCTCGGTTTTGCTGTCAGATGGTTCCGCGTCCGACTCGGTTGCTGGGTTCGGCCGACGTCTGCGGACCGGTACAGCCTGGATGAATGACAGGATCGGCCGCAAGAGTGCGCTGCGGAACAGCCCACTGCGTGCGAGCGGATGTACAGGGCGGGGGCAGGCCGCCTGGACGATCAGCGCGTCGACAAGGGCGTTGGCATGGTTGGCACAGAGCAGGAGTGGTCCCTCGGACGGGACGTTCTCGGTACCGGCCACTTCGACCCTGCGGTAGAAGCCGTTGACCACTATGCGACAGAATCCACGCCAGAGACGTTGGCTGGCCGTCGGTGGTTGGTATTGCGTCGGTGCAGACAACGGAGAAGGGAGCATCATGCCATTGTACTCAGCTTTGTTAGCCCTTCGGCGTCGGCTTGGTGCCCACTACTGGACCATCCGGCCTCTGATGCGCTATTTGCGCGAGGCTCCATCGGTACCCCAATCGAAAGCATGGTCGCGCACGTTTACCGACGGACCGGACGTTCCGACCGTGGGTGGCTTTCTGCACGCCGACACCAACCATGCCGCCCTCCTGATCCTGGTACACGGTTTGGGAGGCTGTGCTGATAGCCATTATCTCCGGCGAGCGGCGGCCGCGGGTTTAGCAGCGGGCTTCGACGTACTACGCCTCAATCTCCGGGGGGCCGATGGACAAGGTGACGACTTCTACCACGGTGGCTTGAGTACCGATCTGGCGGCCGTGGTCGCGGCACCCGGGCTGGTTCGCTACCAGCAAATTGTGCTGCTTGGCTTCTCGCTCGGAGGGCATTTGGTTCTCCGCTACGCGACGCACGTAGACGATCCGCGCGTGGTCGGGGTGGCCGCGGTGTGCTCCCCGCTGCATTTGGGGGCGGGACAGCAGGCCATCGACCGGCGGGCAGCCTGGGCTTATCGCCGGTACGTGCTGCGCGGGCTGAAGGCGGGTTTCGAGCGTGTGGCGCCCGGCCGTGGGATGGCGGCTTCGTTGCCAGCGATTCGCAGCGTGCGTACCCTACGCGCATTCGATCGCCATACAGTGGTGCAGCGATTTGGTTTTGTCGATCCCGCGGACTACTACACCCGAGCGAGTGTCGGCACCCACCTGGCATCGTTGCGGGTCAAGGCGTTGCTGGTGGCCTCACGCTACGATCCAATGGTGCCGCCGAGCGCGATCGAGCCTTGGCTGGATCCCAGAGCGCAGCCGAATCTCGAAGTCCGATGGCAGGACGCCGGAGGCCATGTTGGTATGCCACCACGCATGAGCCTCGGCTTTGATTCGGCGCCGTCCGGTGTCGAAGCACAAACGGTGGCGTGGCTCAGAGCGCATCTGGGAGTCGCTGTTGGATGACCAAGATAGGTCGCGACTCGAACCTGGCACGGCCCTTGCTTCTACAGTCTGTCGAGCGCGAGAATGGATCGAATCGAAACGGTTCAAGCGCGCGGGTAGCGACCCGGAAGCCGATCCCGATCGCTACCTCTTTGAAGGTCGGTAGAACTTTGGAAGCGGCGCCGTGACCGGGGGGTTGGGCGCGACTCACCTTGACCCAGGGCGGACGCGTGGTCGTGGGGTCGGGGTGAGGCTTCCACCTTTTCTTGATCGTTCGCCATTCTCCTAGCGATCGACGAGCCAAGCGATCGACGGCGAT
Source organism: Candidatus Multivoradales bacterium (assembly GCA_965250305.1). GTDB lineage: Bacteria > Acidobacteriota > Thermoanaerobaculia > Multivoradales > J023 > J023. The sequence continues at coordinate 389,793 of CBDFNS010000024.1, forward strand.
CCAAAGAGGCATTGGTCCCTGGCTCTTTGCCCGGTGTCTAGCATGGGTCCCCGAAACCCGCTGTTTCTTCGTCACCGTTGTGGTGATGTCGAGCAGCGGGGCTTTTTCTTGCTCCGGCTTCGGGTTGACCTTCGTGTTTCAAAATAGGACACCCCTCCGCGGTTGATCGCGCAGCGAAACGGGCCACACGGTACCGCACAGTGATCGCTGGTGATGAGTGTGGGCTGGCGGCTGTGCTAGATTGCGGCGCCCCGGCCCACGGTATTCAGCCCACGGTACTCGACCCACGGTATTCGACCCATGAGCGACGACCCGCTGTTTCATTCCCTCCCGCCTGTCGATGCCGCGACCTGGCGTCAACAGGTCGAGCGTGACTTGGGCGTCGAAATCGCATCACTCGCGACGGAGATCGACGGTGGGTTGTTGGCGGCACCGATCTACCCTGACCGAGGAGCCGCGGGAGACGTCACCAGCGCTCCCGGGCTGCCACCGTTTCGGCGCGGCGGTCGGCTGGCAGGAGGGCCGGATGCTTGGCGGATTGCGCAGGTCTACGACCACCCGGAGCCGGCCGAGGTGGGCGCTGCCTTGCGGCGTGATTGCGACTTGGGCCTCCGGACTGCCTGGCTTCGGTTCGACCCCGGTGGTCGGCGTGGAGACGGCATGGCCATCTCGAATCTGCACGATGTCGAGACGGTGTTGGCGGAGTTGACGTTTGCGGAGCAAGGCTTGATCGTCGATGGTGGCCCTGACGGTCTGGCGACGGCGGCGCTGATGGGGCAGGCCTTGGTCGGTCAAGAACGGGAGCCGGACTCGCTGGCGTTTGCCACCGATCCCCTCGCGTCGCTGGCGCGGGATGGCATTCTTCCTGGTTCGTTAGCCGACAGCTGGCGTCAACTCGAGGTGGTCACCACGTGGGCCGAAGCGGCGACATCATCATGGTGGACGACCGGTGTCTCGACCGTGCCGTACCACGACGGAGGCGCGCATCATGGGCAGGAACTCGCGTTCGCGTTGGCGACCGGTGTCGAGTACTTGCGCGCGTTGACGGCCAGCGGTCGGTCGGTTGCCGCCGCCAGCAAGCGGATGTTCTTCACTTTTGCTGTCGGTCGGGATCTGTTTCTCGAGATCGCCAAGCTGCGGGCTGCCCGTTGGCTATGGGCCAAGGTTATCCAGGCCGCCGGCGGCGACGCGCACGCTCAGCAAACGCGGATTGTTGCGTGTACGTCGGCAACGACCAAGGCGCGGCGAGGTCCTTGGATCAACCAGTTGCGGCTCACCACCGAGACCTTTGCCGCGGTTTTGGGAGGGGCTGATGATGTGGTCACCGCCCCCTTCGACCAGGCCTTGGGGAGCCGTGATTCACGGGGCGGTCGTCTCGCCATCAACACCCAGCACATCTTGGCCGAGGAAGCGCATCTCGGTCGGGTGGCTGATCCGGCCGGGGGCAGTGGCTATGTCGAGAATTTGACGGAGCAACTGGCGCGCCGGGCGTGGGATCGCTTTCGGGCGATCGAGCGACAGGGCGGTATGGCCGCTTGTTTGTGCAGCGGTGCGATCGCCGATGAGGTCGCAGCACGTGCGGCAAACCACAAGAAGGCGGTCGCCTGCCGACGAGACCCGTTTGTCGGCATCAGCGCGTTTGCTTTGGTGGGCGAGTCGTCGGACGAGCCCATAGAGCAGAGGGTGGCCCGTGAGCGCCCACCGACGGGTGTTTCGGACCGAGATGATCACCTCCACGCGGGCGTGGAAGCGGTCATGGCGGTAGTGCCCGACCTGACTGCCGAGAATCTGGCTTTGGCCGTGGCGACGGGTGCGCCGTGCGAGGCACCGCGGGTCGAGCCCGTACGCTGGCCGGAACCCTTCGAGCAGCTCCAAGATGCTGCCAACCGGGCCACGGGCGCACGAGGTTCACGGCCGGCGTGTTTGGTGATTCGGCTGGGCGCAGCGCGCCATCACCAACCGCAGGCGGCGTTCGCGCGCCGGGCGCTGGGCGTGGGTGGTCTGCGGGTTGTCGAACCCCCGGAGCCGCTTGCGGATGCCAAAGACACGGCGCTCGACCTGTGGGCATCCGTGGTTTGCAACGGTGCTGTTACCGAGGTCGGCTGGACGCGAGATGAGGTTTCGGGGGCTGCGGTGCCACCCGCGGTGGTATGTCCAGGTGATCTCGACGTTGAACTGGAACTGCCGCCTGTTCTTGCCGCCTTGCGTCAGGCGGGAATCCCTCGACTGATCTTGGCGGGACCCGCGACCGATGCCGATGGCCTGGCGGATGATGTGATCCGGGACGGTAGCGACTTGCTGGTAGCCCTTGCCGGTCTCCATGCGATTCTGGAGATCGAGCCATGACCACGATCCCACGTTTTGAAGATCTGGACTTCGACGCCACGCCGGGTGTCGGTCTCGAGACAAACCAGCCTGAATCGGCCCAGTCGGCAGCAGCGGCACCATGGCGTACAGCACCCTTGCGTACGGCAGCGTGGTGTTCGCCCGAGCAGATCGACATCAAGACTGCCTATGGACCCGAGGATCTTGGGTCGGTCGGTCATCTCGGTGGTTTGCCGGGCTTTGCCCCGTACCTTCGTGGTCCGTACACGACGATGTACCTGCGGCGACCCTGGACCGTACGCCAGTACGCTGGATTCTCTACCGCCAAAGCGTCCAACGCCTTCTACCGTCGAAACCTCGCGGCCGGCCAACGCGGATTGTCGATCGCGTTCGACCTCGCAACCCACCGCGGCTACGACTCCGATCATCCGCGGGTCGCAGGCGATGTCGGCATGGCGGGCGTGGCGATTGATTCGATCGAGGATATGCTGATTCTCTTTGACGGCATCCCCCTCGATCGCATGAGCGTGTCGATGACCATGAACGGTGCGGTGTTGCCGATTCTGGCGCTGTTCATTGTCGCAGGCGAAGAGCAGGGGGTGCCGGTCGAAAAGCTGACGGGCACGATTCAGAACGACGTGCTCAAAGAGTTCATGGTTCGCAACACCTATATCTATCCGCCGGGTCCGTCGATGCGGATCATCGCCGATATCTTTGGCTACACCTCCGAGCGGATGCCGAAGTTCAATAGCATCTCGATTTCGGGATACCACATGCAAGAGGCCGGGGCGACTTGCGACCTCGAGCTCGGCTATACATTGGCTGATGGCCTCGAGTACGTGCGGACCGGCATTGCCTCGGGCCTCGATATCGATCGCTTCGCGCCGCGCTTGTCGTTCTTTTGGGCCATTGGCATGAGCTATTTCATGGAGGTCGCGAAGCTGCGGGCCGCGCGGTTGCTGTGGGCGGAAATGATGAACGGGTTTGCACCCAAGAATCCCAAGTCGATGGCCCTGAGGACACACTGCCAAACCTCGGGTTGGAGTCTGACAGCCCAAGACGTGTACAACAACGTCAGTCGCACCTGTGTCGAGGCGATGGCGGCGGTGCATGGACACACCCAATCACTGCACACCAATGCGCTCGACGAGGCGCTCGCGTTGCCCGGCGAGATGAGCGCGCGAGTGGCCCGCAACACCCAGCTCTACTTGCAACACGAGACCGGCGCTTGTCGGGTGATCGACCCATGGGGCGGGAGCTACTACGTGGAGCGACTCACCCACGATCTCGCCGAACGAGCGCGCGCTCACATCCGGGAGATCGAGGACTTGGGTGGCATGGCCAAAGCGCTCGAGACCGGAATACCCAAGCTGCGAATCGAGGAGGCCGCCACGCGGACTCAGGCGTTGATCGACGCCGGTTCCCAGGCCATCGTCGGGGTGAACAAGTACCGTCCACTCGAAGAAGAAACGCTCGATGTTCTCAAGGTCGATACGTCCGCGGTCCGCGAAGCGCAGGTCGCGCGCCTGACAGCGCTGCGGTCGACTCGAGACCACCGGGCGGTAGAGGATCGGCTTGCGGCCCTGACCGCGGCAGCTGAAGGCACGGCTTCATCGGGCGCCGCGATGGAAGACGGCAACCTACTGGCGTTGGCGGTTGAAGCGGCACGCGCTCGGGCTACGGTCGGCGAGATCAGTGAAGCGCTGGCGGTGTCGTGGGGGCGGCATCGGGCGGCGGTGCGCAGTGTCACGGGGGTGTATGGTCGAGCGATGGCGAACGAGCAGGAAGCAGCACTCGATGCGGTGATCGCACGGTCGGACCAGTTCGCGAACATCGAAGGGCGTCGGCCGCGTATTCTGGTGGCCAAAATGGGGCAGGACGGGCACGATCGCGGCCAAAAGGTGATCGCGACCGCATTTGTCGACCTGGGTTTCGATGTCGATGTCGGCCCGTTGTTTCAGACCCCGGAGGAAACCGCGCGCCAGGCGGTGGAAAACGATGTGCACATTGTCGGCGCCAGCTCGTTGGCTGCCGGCCACCTCACGCTGGTTCCCAAACTTCGATCAGCCCTCGATGACTTTGGACGCGAGGACATCATGATCGTGGTGGGCGGGGTGGTGCCGCCGCAAGACTACGATGCGCTCTACCAGGCCGGTGCCGAAGCCATTTTTGGCCCGGGTACGGTCATTACCGAAGCAGCCACCCGGCTGTTGACCGACTTGGCCGAACGACTCGGTCACTGAAGCCGGTCACTGAAGCCGGTCACTGAAGCGGGTCTCTGAAGTCAATGGCACCGAAAGCGGCACCGAAAGCGGCACCGAAAGCGGCACCGAAAGCGCGCGGACCGTCTGTCACTACGCTGGCCGAAGGCGTACGGCGGTTTGATCGCGCGCTCCTCGGTCGTGCGATCACCCTGGTGGAGAGCCGACGCCCCGATGATCGCGTACGGGCGCAGGAGTTGATCGATGTGCTGCTCGGCGACACGGGCGGTTCGATTCGAGTCGGGGTCACTGGCGTACCGGGAGCCGGCAAGAGCACGCTAATCGAGCAACTGGGTCGCCAGCTCATCGAGGCTGGACAGCGGGTGGCGGTCTTGGCGGTTGACCCGTCGAGCTCGGTGAGCCGGGGCAGTATCCTGGGAGACAAGACCCGAATGACGGAGTTGGCGCGCGATGAAAGGGCCTTTGTAAGGCCATCCCCGAGCAGCGGAACCCTGGGTGGCGTTGCCAGTGCGACCCGCGAGACCATCTTGATCTGTGAGGCCGCGGGTTTCGACGTTGTGATGGTCGAGACGGTCGGCGTTGGGCAGTCCGAAGCCGTGGTTGCGGAGATGGTGGACTGCCTCTTACTCGTGTTGCTGTCGGGAGCGGGCGATGAATTGCAGGGTATCAAGCGCGGCATTCTGGAACGGGTCGATGTCGTCGCCATCAACAAGGCCGATGGCGACAACCATGTACCCGCGCAGCGAGCCCGTGCACAGCTGGAAGCGGCCTTGCGGTTTGTGCGGCCTACGAGCCGCCACTGGCAACCGCAGGTCTTGACGTGCAGCGCACAAGAGCGCGAGGGACTGGGTGACGTTTGGGAGCAGGTTCTTGCTCACCGGAGAACGCTCGAGGCCCATGGCTTGTTGGCGGTGAAACGGCGCGACCAATACCGTGGTTGGTTGTGGGCGCGCATCGAAGAGGGGCTGCGTGAGGCATTCCGACATGATCCAACGGTAGCGCAGGCGCTGGTGGCAGCCGAGGCCGAAGTTGCAGCGGGTACACGCACCCCTGACCGCGCTGCTCGCGACTTGCTTGCCGCCTTCCTCGGTGTTCGCGGGACTCCCTGAAATCCGGTACGACCTGCTACCATCGCGCCGCCTGCGCCGCTGCCCCTTGGGTCGAACATCATGGAACATACGCCACTGCTCGAACACCTCGCCGACGACGATCCATCGCAGCCGTTGATTACACCGGATGCCTTGGAGCATTTGGTCGCCGCGATCGATCGCTACCTCGAGCGCGAACAACATGAGCCCGTCGTGTTCCCGCCGCCGGGGGACTGGCCCACATCGCCTGTCACCCTCGCCATGCCACATGAGGGACGGCCGCTTCATGCGGTCCTCGATGATCTCGAGTCCCTGCTTGCGGCGACGCCAAAACCAGCCAGCAAGCGGTTCTTCAACCAGCTTTACGGCGGTCGCGACACCGCTGCGACGTTGGCTGAGATGATGGCCGTGCTGGCCAACAGCCAAATGCACACGTTCAAGGTGGCAGGTCCCCAAGTCCTGGTAGAGAAGACGGTGCTCGCCCGTATGGCCGAGCTGGTCGGGTATCCGGAGGGTGAGGGCACCTTCGTCCCAGGCGGTTCGATGTCGAACCTGGTGGCGATGGTGATCGCGCGCAACGAAGCGGTGCCCGAAGCCCGGGATCACGGTCTTGGTGGCATCGAGCTAACCGCGTACACTTCGGTAGACAGCCATTACTCGATCCGCAAGAACATGGGCCTCCTCGGTTTCGGACGCGCCAACTTGCGGACTGTTCCAGTTGACCGGCATGGCGCCATGGATCCGGTTGCTCTGGCAGCCCGGATCAGCGCTGACCTCGCCACCGGCGCCCGGCCGGTCATGATCAACGCGACGGCGGGAACCACGGTCTTGGGCGCCTTTGACCCCTTGCATGCCATTGCCCAGGTGGCCCGGGAACACGGCATTTGGCTTCATGTCGACGGCAGCTACGGTGGTTCAACCATCCTCAGCCCCAGACACCGAGATTTGTTGGCGGGCGCCAACCTGAGCGACTCCTTCGCGTGGAATCCCCACAAAATGATGGGGATACCCTTGCTCTGTTCGGTCCTGTTGGTGCGTGAACCGGGGTGCCTAGCGCGACATCTGGATGAGTCGGCTGGGTATCTTTTTCAATCGTCGGCTGAGCACGATCTCGGCCGCCGATCCATCCAGTGTGGACGGCGCAACGATGCGCTCAAACTATGGTGTGCCTGGCAGCGCCATGGCGACGAAGGCTATGCCCGGCGTGTCGACCGCCAGTTCATGCTGGCCCAAGCGGCAGCAGATCTGGTGCGGGCCGATCCCGCCCTACGCTTGATTCGTGCGCCGCAGTCCCTCAATGTTTGTTTCCAGGTCCGGGGTGTCCAAAGCGAGGCGATCTGCAAACGACTGGCACGCGATGGAGTGGTGCTGGTCGGCTACGCCGAGGTCGACGAACAGTCGGTCATTCGGCTCGTCTGCGTCGATCCATCGATGACCCACGTGGACCTCGAGGCGTTTTTTCGCGCGGTCAAACAAGCTGCCGCGGCAGAGGGCACCGCGGCTTCATCAATGACGAGCGCGGCGACTGGCGCCGATCACGATCGATGATCCAGATTACGTTCTTCGTCCACTTGGGGAAGGACTATACGGTCCGGAAATATCTTGCCAGTTGGGGAGTCCCGGTCGCGGCGCGTGTCCAAATTCGCCACTATCCGGGCCTACAGGCCACGGGCCGATCGCGATTGAAGCGGTTGGAGCAACGCTTGCGGGCGTGGAGGGTTGGCGTGTTCGTACCACCAGGGCATGGACCCACCGCGGAGAAAGTGGACGACAAGCAGGTCTATATCTTTACCGATTTCGAACGGTTGGACGCGGGCGAGATGGCCGTGGTCGAGCAGTTGTGGGAGACCCTTGCCTCCGATGCCGAAACAGTTCAAATGCTGAACCATCCACGCCATGCCATGCGGCGCTTCGAACTACTCCAGACGCTCTACGAGAATCAGCTCAATCAATTCGCGGTCTACGAAGCCACCACAGGTTTGACACCGCGTCGTTGGCCGGTGTTCGTCCGAGAGGCCAACGACCACTCTGGCAGTCTTTCAGCGCTGTGTCATGACCCAGAGTCGTTGGCGCGAGCACTGGCCGACTTGCGTCATCGAATCCGGCCTGGGGCCGAGATCATGATTGCCGAGTTTTGTGACGCGGCGGACGAAACGGGGGTCGTTCGCAAGTACGGTGCCTTCCGAGTGGGCGATCGGATTCTCGCGCGGCAGATTCATTTCAGTCGTCATTGGGTGGTCCGCGAGCCCGATATCGTGACCGCTGAAAGCACCCGAGAAGAGCGCAAGTATGTCGAAACCAACCCCCATGCGGATGCGCTGCTCAAGATATTCGATCTGGCTCGCATAGACTACGGCCGAATTGACTACAGCCTGGTCGACGGTCGCATTCAGGTTTGGGAGATCAACACAAATCCCATGATTCTGATTCCGGCCGATCGTGACGATCCGCTGCGTAGCGCTGCCCACGATGCCTTCGGCCAGCGCTTTACCGCTGCCTTGAATGATCTGAAGTGAGCGTTCTCCGCAAGTTGGAGACGTTGCGTCGTCAATCATCGGCAGTTCTCTGGCGGCTCCCGACCGCCGTTCTGGCATTGACATGGGTAGCGGTCCTGCTGCGTGTTCGTGGCTTTGCGCGTGCCCAACGTCAGTTGTCGCGCTCGGCCGCTCGCGCGTGCGAAGGCGTGCTCGAGGCATCGGATCCGGCGCGCGCGGTCAGCCTCGCGCGCCCTCACGCGGTCGCGGTGAACCTGGCCGCACGCAACCTGCCAGGCAAGCCCCGATGCCTCACACGATCATTGTCGCTTTGGTGGTTACTGAGACGGCGGGGGATCGATTCCCGCATGTGTGTGGGCGTGCGTCAACTGTCGGGAGAGATCGAGGCACATGCCTGGGTGGCGTGTGGCGAGCACGTCATCAATGACCATCAAGACATCGCCTTGGTTTTCTTGCCCTTCGACGGCGATATCGCGGCGATTGTTGATTCGATTCAGGTCAGTTTCCGGCGCGCGGGCGACGAAGTTGACCCGCTACGGGGTATCGAGTAGCCTGACGTCCCTTCGAAACGTTGTTATGGCTGATACCGACCGCGATCTTCTGCTCGGACGCCTTGCCGTCCATTTCAAGCTGCTCAGCAAAGAGCGCTTGGTCGAAGCGCTGAACCATCATCGGCGGGCTACCAGCACGCTCGACTTCGGTACGTTCCTGGTCGCCGAGGATTACCTCGAACCCGGTATGTTGGGCAAGCTGTCAAAGGCGCGGGACGAGTACGAGCGCCGTCAGCAAGGCTCGTCGCCGCCGGCGGAGAAGGCTGAAACGCCGCCGGCCCAGGCAGCACCCTCTATTCCGGCACCCTCTGTTCCGGAATCCTCTCAGTCCGCTCCTACCGTTCCAGCCCGAGCGCCTGAACCCACGGCTCCAGTACCTGAACCGGCTTCGAAACTACCGAGTTCCGCCGCCGCGCCGGCAGTCGAACACACGACCGTGGAACCGGCCAATGAATCGCCAGCGCTGTCGACGCTGCCAAAGCCTGAGGACGAGGCACCGTTGGAACTGGTCATGGACTCGCCTGCGCCAGGGCTCGAGCTCGAACGCAGCAGCGGTCTCCTCGCGTATCAACCTGGCGTCGCGCTCGATGCGCTGTTGGCCAACGCCGTTCGTTTGGGTGCCAGCGATCTGCATGTTCACAGTGGTGCGCCGTTGAAGCTACGGCGGGATGGGCGTCTCGAGGACGCCGGCACCACCATGATCGATGGCGAAGAGGCGGAGCGCTTGATTGCGCAAGTACTCAGTCCGGAGCAGCTCGATCAATTGGCCGAGCGTCACCAAGTGGACTTTGCCTATTCGTTGCCCGGCGTGGGGCGCTTTCGTGCGAACGCCTACCGTCAGCAACGGGGTGTCGACGCCGTGTTCCGGGCCATCCCACCGACACCGCCATCGCTCGAGGATCTTGGTTTGCCGCCGATCCTCGAGACCATGACGCACCAACAACAAGGCCTCGTCCTGCTCACCGGGCCGGCAGGCTGTGGCAAGTCGTCAACCATGGCGGCGATGATCGAACTCATCAACCGCAACCGGTCGGACCACATTCTGACCGTCGAGGATCCGATCGAGCAGGTCTTTGAGTCGAAGAGTTGCTTGGTCAACCAGCGGCAGGTTGGGCCGCACACGCGATCGTTCGCCCGCGCGCTGCGGGCTGCCTTGCGCGAAGATCCTGATGTGATTGTGATTGGCGAGTTGCGCGACCTCGAGACCATCTCGTTGGCGTTGACCGCGGCCGAGACCGGGCACTTGGTACTGGGAACCCTGCATACTTCGAGTGCAATGCGGACGATCAACCGATTGCTAGGGGTTTTCCCGTCCAATCAGCAGGCTCAGGTGCGGACCATGGTTTCCGAGTCGCTACGGGCCATCGTTTCTCAGCGTCTCCTGCCGAAAGCGGAAGGCGATGGACGGGTGCCCGTGTGCGAGATCCTGATCAACAACCACGCGATCGGCAATCTGATTCGGGAGAACAAGACCCACCAGATTCGTTCGGTGATGCAGACCAACGCTGGGGCCGGCATGTGCCTCCTGGACGCCGCGCTCGCTGACCTGGTGCGCGCGCGAACCATCAAGAGCACGGACGCCCGTGAGCATGCGGAAGAGCCGGAGAAGATTCCATGACGGCGATTCATGAGCTCTTTCGGCTTCTGCGTGCACAGGACGGCTCGGATTTGCATCTGGCTGCAGGTCTACGCCCGCGTCTTCGAGTCCGTGGTTCGCTGAGCGATGTCGCTGGATCCGAGATCCTCGACGATGCCGGTGTGTTGGGTCTGATTCGGCCACTGGTCGACGAGGGCCAATGGCAGGAATATTCCGAGCACGGTGACTTGGACTTTGCCTACAGTCTCGAAGGCGAGGCGCGCTTTCGCGCCAACTTCTTGCGCCAGGAGCATGGCGCCGGGGCTGTGTTTCGGCTCATTCCCGAGATTGTCTTGACCGCCGAGCAGATCGGCTTGCCCGCGGCCATCGCGGACCTTGCAAACTTCCACCGGGGCCTGGTCTTGATCACCGGTCCAACGGGGTCGGGTAAGTCGACGACCTTGGCTGCCATCATCGATCGCATCAACGATACCTTCGACAAACACATCATCACCATCGAAGATCCGGTTGAGTTTGTCCATCAAAATCGTCGTTGCGTGTTCTCGCAGCGGGAAGTGGGGCGCGATGCCCACAGCTTTGCAGACGCCCTTCGGTCAGCCGTTCGTCAAGATGCCGATGTGATTCTGGTGGGTGAGATGCGAGACCTGGAGACCATCTCGTTGGCGGTCACCGCTGCGGAGATGGGATCCCTGGTCTTCGGTACTCTGCACACCAACAGCGCTGCCAAGACCATCGATCGGCTCATCGACGTGTTTCCGGCCGATGAACAGCCGCAGATTCGGACCACCCTCGCCGAGTCAGTTTCCGGCATTGTGGCGCAGCAACTGCTGCCCAAGGCCGACGGTGACGGACGTTGTGCTGCCCACGAGATCCTACTGCGCACGTCAGGCTTGCCCAACGTCATTCGCGAGGGCAACACCCCGATGCTCAAATCGATCATTCAAGGGGGCAAGTCGGTCGGCATGCAATCAATGGACGAAAGCCTAGAGGTGTTGGCGAATGCGGGCCTGGTGACCCGCAAAGAGGCGCTTCGTCGGGCTGCCGACCCCAAGCGACTGGCCTCGATTCTCGACCGATAAGAAGCGGTGGCGCAGTGGGTACCTGGGGCGGAACTTGGCGCGCTCGGTTCCAAGCCCTCTTCTTGACTTTTCTGTGGTCGACATCGTGGGTCTTGATCGGGTTGGGCTTGGGAGGAGCCGCCCAGTGGCGACGGCCGTCTGAGAACCGCGTTTCAGCAGTAGTGGGTTCTGGTAGGCTCAAACGATCCGAGCATCTGGCACGACGCCAAGGCTCTCTCGCCAAACTCTCACAATCGAGCGAAGAAGGGGAACCGCGATGAACGACGTGTGCCGCCATGCCTTGGCCCTGTTGATGTTGACCACCGCGCTCGGGTGCCATGCGCCCGCCAGTGACCAGGCGCCTGCGGCGCAAGCCGAGGCACCGCCACCTACGGAGGCAGAGGCAAAGTTGGCCAAGTACACGACCGTTCGATTGACGTCAGATCTCGCGGCCCTTAGCGACAGTGAACGGCAGATGGTGCCCTTGTTGATCGAGGCCGCCGAGGCCATGGACGAAGCGTTCTGGATGCAGGCCTACGGCGACAAGGAAGCGCTTTTGGCCTCGATCGAAGATCCCGGCCTCCGGCGGTTCGCCGAGATCAACTACGGGCCGTGGGATCGCCTGGCCGGCAACGCGCCGTTTGTCGACGGTGTGGGCCCCAAACCCAAGGGGGCGAACCTCTATCCCGCCGATGTCACGGCGGAGGAGATCGAAGCGGCCGCCAACGCCGACGAGCTGAAGGGCTTGTATTCGCTCGTCCGCCGGACGACTGACGGTGGGTTGGAAGCCGTTCCGTACAGCGTTGCCTTCGCCGATTCGTACGGTCGCGCCGCCGCCAAGCTACGCGAAGCCGCTGTGTTGGCGGAGGACGTGGGGTTGAAACGCTACCTCGAGTTACGCGCCGACGCCCTACTCAGTGACGACTACCGAGCGTCGGACCTGGCCTGGATGGATATGAAGACCAACGGTATCGATGTGGTGATCGGGCCGATCGAGTCCTACGAAGACCAGCTCTTTGGCGCCAAGACCTCGAGTGAGGCGTACGTTCTGTTCAAGGACCGAGAGTGGAGCGAACGCTTGTCCCGCTATGCGGCCCTATTGCCAGGTCTCCAGCGTGGGCTTCCGGTGGACGACGCCTACAAGACCGAGACGCCGGGCAGTGGCAGCGATCTCAACGCCTATGACGTCGTCTATTACGCGGGCGACTGCAATTCTGGCTCGAAGACAATCGCCATCAACCTCCCCAACGACGAGACCGTGCAGCTCGAAAAAGGGACTCGGCGTTTGCAGTTGAAGAACACCATGCGCGCCAAGTTCGACGAGATTCTGGTGCCGATTGCCTCAGTCTTGGTGGCACCGCAGAATCGTCGGGAGGTCTCTTTTGATGCGTTCTTCGCCAACACCATGTTCCACGAAGTGGCCCATGGACTGGGGATTAAACAGACCATCACCGGCAAGGGTTCCGTACGTGAAGCGCTGAAGGAACATGCCTCCGCACTCGAGGAAGGCAAAGCGGATGTTCTCGGGCTCTACATGGTAACGAGCCTTCACGAGCAAGGCGAGTTGGGCGATGTCGACCTTACGTCCTACTACACGACGTTCTTGGCCAGTATTTTCCGCTCGATTCGATTCGGTTCCTCGAGTGCCCATGGTGTGGCCAACTTGATTCGTTTCAACTACTTTCAAGAGAAGGGCGCGTTCTCGCGCGATGAGGAGGCCGGGACCTACAGCATCGACATGGACCGGATGCAAGAGGCGATCGATGGTCTTTCAGAAGCGATCTTGAGGCTCCAGGGCGATGGCGACCACGCGGTGGTGACGGCCTTTGTCGAGCAATATGGGGAACAAGGCGAAGAGTTGACAGCGGACTTGGCGCGTCTGTCGCAGGCCGGCATTGCGGTCGACATTGTGTTCGAGCAGGGCATGTCGGTTCTCACCGAGGCATCTGGCACGATCTGATCGCACGCGAGGTCGAGTCGTCAGCTTGCTTGGCTGCGCGTAGCGCGTCGATCTGGTTCAGCTCGGCATGAAACGGTGGCGGTGTCGTTTCCGTATATACGGTGGTTGAGTGAGATGTGTGGTTGGTCTCGAGATGATGCGAGGGCGCAATGGCATTAATTGATATCAGTGGTGTCGAGAAGGTCTACGAGATGGGCGCCGAGCAGGTCCGGGCCCTCGATGGGGTCGACCTGGCGGTCGAGTCGGGAGAGTACCTCGCCATCATGGGGGCCTCGGGAAGTGGCAAATCAACCCTCATGAACTTGCTCGGGTGTTTGGATACGCCCAGCCACGGGAGCTACCGCCTCGATGGGGTGGCGGTGGAATCACTCGATGATGAAGCCCTGGCCGACATTCGAAATCGTAAGATTGGTTTTGTGTTCCAGACCTTCAACCTGCTGTCGAGGACCAGTGCGCTCAAGAACGTCGAACTGCCGTTGATCTATGCTGGGTCGACACCGGCCGAACGTCGTAAACGTGCGCTCGAAGCGCTCGACCGGGTAGGCCTCGGGGATCGCGCTACCCATCAACCCAATGAGCTTTCGGGAGGCCAACGTCAGCGCGTCGCCATTGCACGCGCGCTGGTCAATGGACCCTCGATTCTGCTCGCGGACGAGCCTACCGGCAACCTCGATTCGAAAACCTCGGACGACATCATGGCGCTGTTCGATGATCTCCATACGGCAGGCAACACCGTGATCTTGGTCACGCACGAAGACGAAATTGCGCAACACGCACATCGCACCGTGACCCTTCGCGATGGCCGGGTCCTGACGGACCAGCGTCGTGCTGCCTGAGTCGAGGATCGACAAGAACTCGCCGAAGCGCGATCGACGGTGCTTCCTTTTGGCCAGTATTCAGTCGGAGGCGGTGGGCTTGTGTGCCCTGAGCCCGAGGATCACAGGCTGGCCTTCCCAGCAAGGTTCGTCGAGTATTTGGAGAACCAGACCGAGTCGGGCAAGGGTCTCGCGATAGGTGTCGAGGGTGTGGAGATGTTGCTCGATGATCCGGGTGTTGCCGGCATCGTCTTGGAAAGTTCGCTGCCAACCCCGGCGGGTTGCTTCGGGGTGAAAATCGGTGATCACCAAGTCACCCCCGACGGCCAACACGCGTGCCATCGCCTCGAGGGCACGATCGATGTCGCGCACATGGCCCAGCACCAGATTGCACAGCACCACATCAAATTGGTGCATCCGGAACGGCAGCGGGTGGGTTGCGGCGGCCAAACGGCGTATCGCGCCGCTGGGGTGGCGGCCCGGACTCACGAGCATGGCCAGCGTACGGTCCGTGGCGAACGCGGTTGTGGCACCCTTGGCGACGGCACCGGCAGCTGCGCGTGCCTTGCCACAGCCGATATCGAGAACCCTACGCCCAGCAACCGGCGGCATGACGCGTTCGAGCGTGTCTGCTTCGATCTGCTGCAAGGCGTTCGGCTGGTCACCATAGGTACCAGCCCACTGCCGGTACGCTTCGACCGGTGCCACCGTGGATGTCGTGCGGTCGCGCCACTGCCACTGCCACTGCCACAAACGGCGAAGCGGACGAGCGGCGCTCACGCCTTTGCCGCGGCCGTGTCCGAATCGGTCAGTCGCTCCGATGCCGCCGGCTCGATCTCGTTGCGGGTCCAGTGCATGCCGAGTCGGCCCAGACGGCTGGAAAGGAAGGGCTTGAACAGGTGCCATGGTTGACGATCGGCCTCGCTCCGGCGGTGCAGCTCGACCTCGCTCACCATCCAGCGGGTGGCATGGCGGTAGAAGCGGCGTGACCGGCGGCCCGCTACGGTCTGCAGCCGATCACTTCCCTGGGCCCAAGCGGTCAAAGGTACGACGCGATCGGCCACGGCTTCGTGATACTTCGTGCCCTTGATGGGATAGGCAAGGGTGGTGAGGAAGGTGTTGGGCGAGGCTGCTTTGAGGCACGTGACTGTCGCTTCGAGGTCGTCCATCTGCTCGCCATCGTAGCCGAGCATGATGAACATGCCGGCTTCGATGCCGTAGCGCTGGAGTAGCTTGACCATTTCGACCACCCGCTCGGCGTTGGTTCGGCGCTCCATGCGATCGAGGATTCGCTGAGAGCCAGATTCGGCGCCGATCCAAATCCGATAACAACCCATTTCGGCGAGCGTCTTCACCACATCTTCGTTGAGGCGGTCT
This sequence comes from Candidatus Multivoradales bacterium, assembly GCA_965250305.1. Classification (GTDB taxonomy): domain Bacteria; phylum Acidobacteriota; class Thermoanaerobaculia; order Multivoradales; family J023; genus J023. The sequence continues at coordinate 405,281 of CBDFNS010000024.1, forward strand.
TCTCGGGAGATGGTCTCGAACGGAAGGCGAAGTCCACGCTTTTTGAGCGCTGCCGCGTAGGTGAAGAGCCACCGATGGTGGATCGTGAAGACATCGTCGGCGTACCACAGGAACTCTGGATTGTAGCGCTCTACGATGGTCTCGACTTCGGCTACGACGTTCTCGGGACTGCGCCGACGATGGGTGTAGCCGAACACCGCATGGGAGCACCAATGACACTTGTAGGGACAGCCGCGGGCGGTGATCAAGGAGACCGCGCCCTGGCCGTGGTGGGTTCGCCAGACGTCGAAATAGGCCTCGAGATCGATCGCTGCCCGGTCCGGGAACGGTTGGGCGTCGAGATCGAGAATCTGCACCCGCGGCGCCGTTTCGACCATGTTGCCATCGTCGTCCAGGAAGGCTAGGCCGTCGATCGCTTCGAGGTTGGAAAGACCGTGGCGCACCAGATGGGGGAGCAGTGCCTCGAGCGTGATCTCGCCCTCGCCCAAAACACAAATATCGGCACCGTGTTGCAAGTACTCGGCGGCATAGTTGCCCGGTTCAGGTCCACCCAGGACGACGGTCACGCCCTGGGCTTTGGCGAGCGCAATCATGGCCAAGACCCGAGTTCGGGTCAGGAGATTGACGTAGATGCCGAGAACCGGCGGCCGCGTCGTTCTCAGATGCTCTTGCCAGGCGTCCCATTGACCGAGCGTGCTGTCGAAGAGATCGACATCGAAGCCCTTGGCCTTCAAGTGTGACGAAATGTACAGCAATCCGAGCGGCGGATACGGCCGCATGATGTTGTTCTCGTTCTCGTCCTCGTAGAGAAAGTAGCCGTGAGTGAGAAGGATGTCGACCATCGTCCACAAGCTTATCCCAGCCGTATCTTGCCGTGGGCAGAACGGTTAGCTGGGGTTGTTCGAGATCGCTCCCGCGGGCAACTCTGCCGCCGCACTGGATTCGGCTTGCAAGAGGTAGCGCAGATCTTCGACGAAGGTGGCTTCTTCTTGTGCGCCGAGATACGAAGCGTAGATCAGACCCTGAGGGTCCAGTATGAAGGTACTCGGATAGCCGGCCAAGCCGCCGAAGATCGATGTGCTGATCTCTTCGGGATCCAGGAGGGTTGGGTAGGCCATGGCCATTTCGTGGACATAGGGCGCGACGGTTGTTTCGGCCTCACTGTCGGTGGCGATACCGACGATGGCGACGCCCTGGCCGTCGAATTCGTCGTGTAGACGATTGAGAACCGGGATTTCCTGGCGGCAAGAGAGGCACCAGGTCGCCCAGAAGTTCACCAACACGATCTGGCCCCGATAGGACGACAATCGATGGCGCGCGCCGTCGAGGCCGAGGAGCTCGAAATCGGGGCCAGGGAGGGTTCGGGCAACCGCCGCCGCGGACGGTGGTGAACCCTGATCGGGTTTCTCGGACGACGCCGATCCACAGGCCGAAAAACCGATGACGACTGCCAAGCAGGAAACCAGCCCGCGAACCGTCCTTCGCCGTCCCCAGGCTGCATCACTCTGCATCCTGTTCCCCGGCTTGTTCACGGTGCAGCTCGTCGATGGTTCCCGTTGCCTCGCCGCGGCCCTCACAATGAGCGCAGGTCAAGACCAGAGTCTCAGGATGGCTTTCCCGCCATTCTCCCCACCGATAAACACCCCACGTCTCGGGTGGTAGCTCCGCCAGCTGGGCACCCGAGAAGGAACCGTCTTTCGCTTCCCCCGAGGCTTGATGCCAAAGGGAATCCGTCTCGGTGTCGTACATCACGAGGTTGCCGTCGATCAGTTTCCCAGATACTCCGAGAGTCAGCTCCTTCTCACCGACACGGCGGTCGTGGACCACGACCGATTGCTCGGACGGTCACCAGGATGCCGCGATCGGCATCCCCCCCACGCGGTCGTTGACGATCTGGTGGTTTTTTAGAATATAGAGCGGATAGGCGCGGGTCTCGCCGCCAGCCGTCACGCCGACCACACTGACGCCAGTGGCCAGCGGAGCTTGGGTAACCGACACCAACGTCGGTTTCACCAAAGCCAGCTTGGCATCCTTAGCTCGATACTCCAGTAGGCCGTGGAACGGCTCGCCTCCCGTTACGGTTCGCGATATCTCGGTGTCCGTGGCTGCCGAGTCGTCGGGGGCCGTTCCGCAGGCTCCGGTGGTCAAGCCAGCGACGGCCAGGCCAGCTGCGGCGAAGAGAAGACATGAGCGTCGCAAGGGTCAATCTCCGGTCTCAGGTTGAGTCAACGACCCCCAAGGACGGGGGACAACGGGGGCAGCGGATTGCTCTCGCCAGGTCTCGGAGGCCTCGATGAACACCAAGACACGGTCAACGGGCACGCTATCAAAGTAGCTCGTCTCACCGCTGGGCCATGTCACCTCGACCGCGGTGCGGTCGACGGAGCCGAGACCAAAATGCAACGTAGCGGAATGGGTTCCGGCGTAGCCTTCACCGATTACCCGCCACGCCCTGTGCCGGCGAGTTTCGCCGGCTTCGGTCCGCGTACGAACGGTCACTTTGGATCCGATCGCCCAACGATTCTTCCCATCGCCGACCAATTGAGCCCCGAGCCAATTGCCGGCTCCTGTCTCGGATCGGTTGCGCAACAGCAGGGGCTCGCCGTTGTGGACTTGAATGGCGATGTCCACCGAACCATCACGATCAAAGTCGGAAAAGGACATGCCGCGACCGACGATGGGTGTCTGGAACGCAGCGCCGGAGCTGGCGGACACGTCCACGTATCGGCCATCGAACCGGGTGAAGATCATCGGCTGCTGGGGGATCATCTTCGGCTCGCTCAGCACGTCGAGTGTCCACTCATCCTCCACGGTGGAGCCATTGACGATGACGAGGTCCTCGACACCATCCAGATCGAAGTCTCTGAATCCCGTACCCCACCCGACCAAAGCGGCATCGAGCGGCCCGAGTCCTTCCTCGTAGGTTCGATCCTCGAACAGGAGGCCAGCTTCATCCGATACGTTGCGGTAGAGGGCGTTCTGCTCACCGACCCAATGGGTCACAAAGAGGTCAACCTTGCCATTGTCGTCGTAATCGAGCAGGCCGATGCCCATACCGGCACGCGGATCACGGGTGCCGGCCGATATGGTGGCGTCTTCGAACATGCCATTGCCCGCATTTCGAAACAGTCGGTCGAAGCTCTGGTCATTGGTTACGTAGAGATCTTGAGCGCCATCGCCATCGAGGTCGATGAAAGTGGCTTGCAGACCGCGACCTTCCGGGTCGGCGACCCCCGCCGACTCCGCGACATCTTCGAACCGACCGGTGCCGTCGTTGCGTAGCAGGAGATTGGCTTGCGGCGGATAGTTTGCCGGCGTGGTCATGGTGGCGGGGCGACCGCCCACGAGGGGGCGGTCGCGCGCACGCTGCCAAGGGAAATCCACGTAGCAAGGTACGTAGAGGTCGAGATCATCGTCGCGATCATAGTCCCCGGCGGTCGCGCCCATGGCCTCACAGGGGACCTCCCCCAAGCCGGCTACAGTGCTGCGGTCTTCGAACGTGCCGTCACCTCGGTTCCTAAGCAAGACGATCTTGTCGATTCCGGTCAGGAGAAGATCGAGCCAACCGTCGCTGTCGAAATCCGCCCACAGGACACCATTGTCCCAGCCCACATGTCCAACACCAGCGGCTTCGGTCACGTCGCTGAACGTGCCGTCGCCTTCGTTGTGGAAGAGCTTGCCGCCGTCACGGGTCGCTTCCAGCACTGATCTGGCCATCAAGACCGGGCCGGCGAGGTTGGCGATATAGAGGTCATCGAAGCCGTCGTTGTCGTAGTCTCCGAAAGCGAGGCCGGAGCCGTTGTCCTCGGGCAAAAGAGCCGCGCGAATCGCGGTGAAATGGTGGAACGAAAGCCCCGCCGCGCGCGTGACTTCCTCGAATCGGATCCGGGAAGGCGCCCCCAGCTCCTCGGCTCGAGAAGGAGATCCAGGCTCGGAGCCACAGCCAGCGAAGGATAGGAAGAGCGGGACGGCGATCACGAAAGCGATGCGCTGTGGAATTGTGCCTTTCTCGGCACGCCAGCGGCCGTCTCGTACGCTCATGAGCCACCTCCGAGGTCGCAATCACGCTGTGGCGATGGCTCGGCGGCCTCGTCGTGGCTGAGGTGGGGAGCGAGGGGGCCGATGCTTTCGTGGGCCACCTTGGCCTGTCGTGCGAGGCGCAGGTGCTCGAAGGGCAGGGTGGCTCGATGGAATCCCATGGCTGCGGCGCGGCGAAGATGCTTTGGACGGAGTTCGCTGGGGTGGGCCAAAACCCTGCGTAGCTCGACACTAGCGCGCCGGGCCCGGAAGTCTTTGCTGATGATCCGCACCAGCTGACGATAATAGCCAGTGGTAAAGGGGCCCCGGTACATCATTTCGAGATCGTCAGAATCCACCCAGTTCTGCTTTTCGCCCAACTCGGCGTGAACCCGTTGGTGAAAAGAGGTCCCCGGTAGTGGATACGACACCGACATGCCGATTTCGTCGGGCTTGCATTGACGCACCAACGCGCGCGTCAGCTCGATGTCTGCACGCGACTCGCCGGGGTACCCAAACTGGAGGAAGAACGCGATCTTCATGCCGGCTCGATGGACGCGTTCGGTGGCCTCGCGGATTTGCTCGATCTTGGTGCCTTTCTCCATGGCGTCGAGAATCGCTTGGGACCCGGACTCGGCACCGATCCAGATAATCTCGCAGCCAGCGCGTCGAAACGCGTCGACCTCTCCTTCGCGGCACAAGAGATCGGCCCGGCTCAGGCACTTGAAGGGCGTCCGAGCCCGGCGCGATTCGACGGCGTCGGCGAATGACGCCATCCAGCCACGCTTGAGTCCCATGATGTCGTCGGCGAACCAAATGTGGTCGACTTGGTAGCGGGTCCGTAGCAGGGCTACCTCATCGGCTACATGCTCGGGGCTGCGCATGTTGTAGGTCTGCCCCCAGATGGGTTTGGCGCACCAGTTGCAATGAAACGGGCAGCCACGGGTGGTTGCCATATTGATCGAGAATCTCCCATGATTCTCGTGCCAGATGGTGCGGTACCGATCAAAGTCGATCAGGTCCCATGCGGGAGGTGGGAGGGTATCGAGATCGCGCATCACGGGTCGGGTTGGCGTGCGAACGGGCGCGGTCTTCGGGCCATTGGTGCTCAGCAGGTCGAGTCCGATCGTCAGGCCTCTGATTTGCTCGACGGGTTGCGCGGTGTGGCCCTCGAGTCGCTGCAAGAGGGCGCCGAGGGTGACCTCGCCTTCGCCGTGAATGACGGCCTGTGCACCTTGCTGTAGGTAGGCTTCGGCATGGTCTGTGGCATCGGAGCCACACACCACCACGGTCGCGCCATGTTGGCGGGCAGCAGCGATCATGGTGAAGGCCGCCTCCCGCATGCGCGTCAGGCACATCTTCGAAAGGTAGTTGAAGTTGTCTTCGTACAGCACCGCATACCGTGGGCGGTGGATTTCGAGGGCGCTTTCCCAGGCGGCTTCGTTGTCGGCCAGCATGGCGTCGAACAGGGCAACCTCGTACCCGAGCTCGCGCACGTAGCTGGCCGCGAACAAAGTACCCAAGGGCGGGTAGGGCTCCATTGTGCGCCAGAGCTTGGGATCGAAGCGCAGGAAATAGGATTGCCCGAAAAGGACCTCAGCCACGGGCGTCACCGTAACGGGTGCGAAAGAGACGGGCGTAGAGTGGATCTGCCGTCGGCGCCGATGAATTGGTGTCTGGGCCGAGGAAGCTTGCGGCCACGACCTGCTCGATCGTGGTGTTCGGGGGTGGGGCCTCCGCTGCGAGCGCGGTTCGAGAACGTTCGAGGAAGCGGGTCGCAACGGCTCCGAGGTAACCACCGGTAATCACCACCTGGCGATCACGACGGTACGCGCGAGCAACATCGCTGCGGGACCATCCCCGCCCGCGAAGGCGCACTGTGTAATAGAGGATGAGCGTCTGGTGAACAGCTCGGTCGAGTAGGGTCCCGAGACGCCCTCCCAGCAAACGCTCACAGACGTTCCGGAACCGGCCCGTGGGATCTGGGCCGAGCCGTGTCCGCCGGCCGCTGGCAGGCCGGTGCGGGAGAAATCGATCGGCCCACCGGTTCGCGTCGAGGAACTGCTGATAGGTCCGGGCTCCCCACAATGGTACGGCCTGGGTGATCTCGCGCGCCGTATAAAGATTGTGCGGCGTAACGCCCAAGCTTGCTTCTGTGAGCAGGTAGTTGGGGCAGAAATCGGCGCCTGGGGTGATGCGTCGCAGGACCATCGTTGCAGCTTGGACCAGCCACAATCGCTCCGGTGCGGTAATCAGGAAGAGATCGATATCGCCGTCAGTCCCTGGGTTGTCGACGGCCTGGGAGCCGCAAACAGCCACCATGCGCAAGAAGGGCACACGGGCAAGTCGGCGCGCGAAACGCTCGGCAAGATGCCAACGGGCCGCGGCCCGGGTCGACCGCTCGGCACGGCAATCGACGATCGCCTCGCGACCTGGCAAGCAGTGGAACTCTCCTATTCTCATGATTCGATCCGGTACCAATTGCTCGAGCATTTGGTCGAATGCGGGGCGTGAAACCGCGGAACCGGCCCAAAAACGATAGAGCTCGTCGGCCGTAAGCGGGTAGTCGAAGAGATCGCTGTATGCCAAAGTCAACAGCATGTTGCAACGCGTGGCGTTGGTGACGGAGTCAGCCGACACGGATGAGTTGGGTAGCGTTCTGGCGGACGGTGACATGGTTGTCGCGGACGCAGCACCGTGTGGGCAACGAAGTAGACGGATGACCGATTGTACACGTGGCTACCCGTCCCTGCTTCGGTATGATGCGGCTCCATGTACGGTGAACTGGATTGTGGCGCCTGTCGGTGCCGCTGTTGCGCTTGGTTGAGGGTTTGATGGCTTCACTCACATCGCTGGGTCCGACCTTTTTGGTCGCCTCGCTGGCTGTGTTGGTGGCAATGCCACCGGTTCGTCGACTCGCATGGCGCTGGGGGTTTGTCGACCAGCCGGCCGGGCACAAGGCGCACCATGTCGCGACGCCGATGCTTGGCGGTGCGGTATTGGTGGTCGCGGTTTCGCTGGGGCTGGTCACCGCCGCGGTTAGCAACACCTCCGATGGCGACGGATGGTGGCGCGCGCTGCTGGCCGGCCTTGTGTTGGCCGTGCTTGGTGGCTGGGACGACCGCCAGCCCCTGCCGATCGGCTTCCGCTTGGCCGTTCAGGTATTGGTGGCCGTGGCGTTGGTGTGGTCCGGTATGAGATTGGGTGGCATGCCGCCGACGTTGGCTGTGGTCGTCACGGTCGCGTGGCTTTTGATCATGACCAATGCGCTGAACCTGCTCGACAACATGGACGGTGTCGCGACGACGGTGGCGGCGATCGCCGGGTTCGGGTTCCTGGTCTTGGGTGCGGGGGCGCCGGCTGCGGCCTTGGCCGGGGCGTGCTTGGCTTTCCTTTGGTTCAACCGGCCCACCGCCCAGGTCTTCCTGGGCGACGCGGGTAGCTTGCCACTGGGGCTGTGGTTGGGAATCCTGGGAATCGAGGTGGCATCAGGCCGCGGTTCAGTCATGGCAGGGGTTCTTCCGATTCTGGTCTTGGCCGTGCCCCTATTCGACACCGCCTTGGTGTCCCTGTCGCGACTTCGCCGGGGGCTCAATCCGATGACCACACCCGGTCTCGATCATGTTGCTCATCGCTTGGGGCGACTCGGCCTCGGGCGCTGGAGTGTCCTGCTCACGCTCGCCACGTGTGGCACGCTCGGAGCTGTGGTGGCTGTGGTGCTGGATCGTTCCGACGCGAGTCCCCCCGTGGTGGGTCTGGTGAGTCTCGTCCTTTGTGCGGTGGCGGCAATGGCGACCGTGTTGCTCGAGCGTCCGAGACCGCTCGGGGTGGTGACTCAGGCGCGCGAAGAGAGCTCCCGGTAGATCGCGAGCAATGTGTCGACCATGGTGTTGATTCCGAACATCGACGTGACGCGTGCCTGGGCCGCTCGGCCCATGCGTTCTCGTGTTGCTGGGTCGTCGAGTAGCTGACGCAGGGCGGCCGCAAGGGCGAGGTGATCACCCGCAGCCACCACCAGGCCCGTCTTGCCATGTTGGTTGACGACGCTGGTGCCGGTGCCCAGTTGGGTCGAGATCACCGGTGTCGAAGCTGCCATCGCTTCCACTTGCGCCAAGCCAAACGCCTCGCTCCGCAAGGTGGAGGGTAGGACGAAGACCTCGGCTGCCGCATAGTGGGCGGCCAGGGCCTCATCGGGCACGTCGCCGAGGAAGTGGATTCTCTCCGCGGCTGGGGAAGCCGCGGCGTACCGTCGCCACGTTGCCTCCATCGGACCGCGGCCCACCACCAGCAGCGAAGCCCGGATATCGCTCATGGCGTCGATCAAACGATCGAGACCCTTGTAGTAGCGCAAGCGACCTACGAACAACACGATCGGGCCGGCGAAGCGCGCGACAATGTCCGCCGTCTGTGCCGGGTCGGTGGTCCCAAACCGATCCGTGTCGATGCCCAGCGGCACCACATCGACTCGGTTCGTCAACGGAGCCAGGACAGGTGAAGACTCGACGTACACCTCGCTGCTGGTAAGGATGCGATCGGTACGGTGGAGTAGCCGACGCTGGAGTGGGAGCCAAAGATGCTTGAGCCACTGCTGGCGCACGATATCGCTGTGGTAATAAACGACGGTCGGCCGTCCGCGACCGAAGAGCAGGTGGGCCAATTCAGCGGGTGGATAAGGCGCATGGATGTGGGTGACGTCGGGCCGCAGCCGGCGCAGAGCGGTGGCCAGTCCGGGTGCCAGCGGGGTCGAAGCGGCCGTGCCCCAACGGCGAACACGGACGATTTCGACACCTTCCTCGACCGTGCTGGTAGTGGGGTCTCCGGGTCGGGCTGTGACCAGCACGGTCACGCGCACGCCACGGGCCACCAGCTTGGGCGTCAGCAAGCCGATGTGCTGTTCGATTCCGCCCAGCACCGGGTGGTAATCCTTGTAGACGTGGAGAATGTGCACTATGAACGGTGCTCCACGACGCTTCGATAGAGATCGACCATCCTTCCGGCCGTGCGCGACCAAGAGAAGCGCTTGGCGCGCCCCAACCCAGCTTCGACCAGGGCTTGGCGCAGGTCCCGGTCGCGCAACAACCGTTTGACCACCGACGCGATGTCCTGAATATCCCGTGGGTCGAAGTACGCACCTGCGTCGCCAGCCACCTCAGGCAGGCTACCCGCACGTGCACACGCGACCGCCGTGCCGCATGCCATGGCCTCGAGGACGGGGAGACCAAAGCCTTCGGAGAGCGATGGGAGGACCACCAACTCGGCCCCGGCATAGAGGCCGGGAAGGTCTGCCTCCGCCACAGCGCCGATCCCTCGGACATCCGTATGGTTGTCGACCGTTTCCGGACCAGAGCGGCTACCGGCGCGGTTTCTTCGGTAGCCGGCCAATACCAGTTGAGCCGTCCCACGGGCATCGCGATCGATCCTGGACCATGCCTGAAGCAAGCGCCCGAGGTTTTTGTGCGGCTTGTCGGTGCCGACGTGAAGAACATAACGCTGCCCCAGCTGGTACCGGGTGCGGACGGAATCGACCTCGCTTGGGGGCCTGGGCCCAAAGCTCGCGCCAACGCCGTAGGGTACGGACAGCACCTGATCACCCGTCGCGCTGAAATGGCGGATGATGTCCCTTCGGGCAGACTCCGAAGGCGCCACCACGAGGCGCGCGGACCGAACGGCCATCGCGCTCAGAAGGCGATAGCCAAGGCGCTTGGGCCACGTGGGAAGAAACGTAGGGTCAAGTGCACCAATGGCGTCATGAATGCTGACCACCAAGGGAACCGGCGCGCGGTACGCCGTAACGTAATAGGGCGCGTGCCAGACATCGCAGGAAAGGCGTCGGATCGCGGCGGGTAGGTATACCTGCTCGGCCAACGAGCGACGGCGGACGTCGCAGGGAATGAGGTCGATGCCAGCGTCGAGCAGCGGCCGAAGGTCGAAGCGGGTCGCCGAAGGTGTCGATGGGACCAGGGCGCGTACCTCGATCTCGGTTGCGGCCAAGGCCTGGAGCAACTCGAAGGCGTAGCGTCCAATGCCAGGGAATTGGGCGTCGAGGTAACGGCCGTCGAAGCCGACAACCAGTGGCGCGGACATGATCGTCAGTATAGCGTAGGGGCTCTTCGGCTCCGCGCCCAACCTCCGGTTACCCAAGGAGTGCGTCCTCATGCGCCAGCGAGCTTGTTTCACGACCGTTCCGATCCTCTGCCTGTTCCTTACGATCGCGCTGGGTCTGGCGGGTTGTGGTGGAGGCCCGGTCGCGCCTCCGGTACCACCCGCGGATCTGGTCTTGCTGGGCGGGACCATCGTCACGCTCGAGGCCGATCAACCCGAGGTTTCGGCGCTGGCGGCGCGAGATGGCGCAATCGTGGCGTTGGGGGATGATGCGTCGGTTCGCCCCTACATCGGCGACGGTACCGAGGTCATCGAGCTCGCGGGCCAGTTCGCAATGCCTGGGTTCATCGAAGGCCACGGCCATTTCATGGGGATCGGTGACTCCGCGATTCAACTCGACCTGCGTGCTGCCGAGACGTGGGAAGACATCGTGGCGCAAGTCGCCGAGGCCGTCGAAAGCGCACCGGACGGAGGCTGGATCCGGGGGCGTGGCTGGCATCAGGACAAGTGGAAGAGCGTGCCCGAGCCCAATGTCGAGGGGTTTCCGCTTCACGCTGGGTTGTCGACCGTCGCACCTGATCACCCTGTTCTACTGACCCATGCGAGTGGCCACGCCACCATGGTCAACGCGCAGGCTCTGGCGCTGGCCAGCATCACAGAGCAGACGCCCGATCCTCCTGGGGGAGAGATCTTGCGCGACGCGGAAGGGCATGCCACGGGATTGTTGCGCGAAACCGCGGCCTCGTTGGTTCGACAGGCGCGTTCGGCAGATGGTACGGCGCCAGCGGATGAGGTTCGGCGGATGATCGACCTGGCTTCCGCCGAGTGCTTACGCAACGGCATTACCAGCTTCCAAGACGCAGGTTCGTCGTTCGAAGTGGTTGATTACCTAAGGGGCGCCGCAGATGAGGGCCGCTTGGGACCCCGGCTCTGGGTGATGATTCGCGATACCAACGATCACTTGCGGGCGAAGCTCGCCACCTACCAAGAGAATAATCAGGACGACATCTTGACCGTTGGGGGAATCAAGCTCTCGATTGATGGCGCCCTCGGCTCACGGGGCGCTTGGTTGCTCGAGCCCTACACGGACGCCGCACACGTAAGCGGACTGAACTTGATTCCGCTCGACGTCGCGCGCGAAACCGCGGAAATCGCAATCGAAACGGGCGCTCAATTGTGCATTCACGCCATTGGGGACCGCGCCAATCGCGAGGTGTTGGATCTCTTCGAGGCGACCTTCGCCGCCCATCCCGAGCGCAACGACCTGCGCTGGCGGGTCGAGCACGCACAGCATCTTCATCCCGACGACATCCCGCGCTTTGCGTTGCTCGGGGTAACAGCGTCGATGCAGGGAGTTCACTGCACCTCCGACGGCCCTTGGGTGCCCGATCGGATTGGCGACCAGCGCGCTGAGGAAGGGGCCTATGTTTGGCGGAAGTTGGCGGAGACTGGGGCGTTGATCATCAATGGAACCGATGCGCCGGTCGAAGCTGTCAGCCCGATTGCCAGCTACTTCGCCAGTGTCTCGCGGATGCTACGGGACGGCACCCGCTTCTATCCCGATCAGCGAATGGGCCGCCTCGAAGCCTTGAAGACCTACACCCTGAATGCGGCGCAGTCCGTGTTTCAAGAAGACAAGAAGGGCAGCCTGGCGGTGGGCAAGTTGGCGGACGTCACCGTGCTGTCACAGAACCTGCTGACGGTCGACGAAGCTGCGATTCCAGCGACCGAGGTCATGTACACCATTGTCGGTGGCCGTGTGAGGTACAACCAATAGTGGCGCGGGCCGTATTGGCGTGGGCCGTATTGGCGCGGACCAGTAGCGCTGCGCCAGTTGTGCTGCGCCAGTTGTGCTGCGCCAGTTGTGCTGCGCCAGTTGTGCTGCGGAAGAAATGCCCATAAATGGGAAGAGCCACCCCATGACGCCGGGGTGGCCTTATCGGAGAGAAATCTTGGTGGGAAACGAGGTAGGTCGTATAGGTAGGCAGCAGGTTCGTTCGAACTGCTGGCGTTTAGGAAAGAGCAACGAGCCGTGAGGCTCTGGCGACGTTTCCGCCGCCGTTACCAATTCTACAAGCAAGGACGATGCCAATCTCGTTCATTGGCTTCCTGGTAGGCTGCGGAATCTACATAGAATGTGGCCGCGGTCGTCGTAAACAATAGTAACTAAACGGCTTATAAGCCTATAGCCGGGTTGGCAGAGACTGCGGCTCTGCCGCGTCGCGGCGATACTTCGCCGCAGCTGGTCGCGAGGTGAATGAGGCGCTGTACGAAAATGGGTACGCAGACGGAACATTACGTGCAAAATCGGCACATTGTGTTGTCGCCCTTGCCAATTCGAGACAGTCGTCACTATCTTCGGCGTCTCGCACGCTGATTCAGGCGATCCAGAGCGGTACGGCCGCCAAGCCGGTGGCGTGGGCTTGCTCAACAGGCGGCCGAGGTTCTCTCCGCCTACGATCCACCGTAGAACTGGTGGCCCGTTAACCTTGGTCTTCGACTTCCCGCGACATCAAGATGAGGTCGTGGGTACGGCCATTGCGGTCGATGACCCAGTCGTGCAGCAGCGCTTCGGGAATAAAGCCGAGCTGATGGAAAAGATCCTGGGCGTCTCGCTGGGTGCTCATCATCTGAGCGGTGACCTTGTGCAAGGCGAACTCTTGTGCCGCAACGAAAACCTGCTCGGCAAGCCTGCGACCGAGTCCAAGCCCACGGAAGCCTGTACTGACCATCAGGCGGATCTCGCCGATATGGCGGGTCCAAAGGATGTCGTTGTAGTGCAGGCTGCCGTAGGCCGCGATCCGACCGCCACATTCGGCCAAGATGGTGCGGGTCCGGCCGTGCTCGATGTTGCGGATCCACTCTCGCACGGCATCGGGCTGGGTGATGTCGACGCGCAGGAACAACAGGTCGTGTTCCGGCAGATCATCGGTGAACGCCAAAATCGCCGCCTCGTCATCGGACGACATGAGACGGTAGGTAACCTCATCGTCGCCCATCTGGGTCGACCATGGGTAGTTGTACTGAGTCGCGACGGTTTCCGTCACCAATTCAAGCTCCGCGGGCGGTATTTCGCCATCAAGCATACCGCCTCCTACCCGTACCCGCAATGCAGTGGCCCGAACGACGCGGGTGTTCTGTTGGTCAAAACGGCATCTCTTCGTCCGACAGGCCAAAGTGGTGGCCGAGCTCATGGACGAGGGTGTCTCTCACTTCGCGGATGACTTCGCGACGGTTGGAGCAGACGTTTACGATCGCGTTGCGGTAGAGGATGACGTGATCGGGCATGTCCGTCTGAAGTGTCTCGCGCTCAATGAGCGGTACACCTCGGTAGAGGCCCAGCAGGTCGAGAGGATCGTCCATATCCAAGGCTGCCATGTCCTCCACACTGGGTTCGTCCTCGACGACGACAACGATGTTGTCGAGTTTGTCTGCGAAATAGAGAGGAAGGTTGTCGAGGGCGTGCGCCACCATGGCTTCGAATTCCTCTGGAGGGATTCGCATGATGGATACAAGGTTAGCACCGGGTCGGCGAAGGGGTCCTACAGCCCGGCGCGATCGACGGCGGCACCGATGCGGTACGCCGCGCGGTCAGCGCGTTCGTAAGCGTCGATGGCCGCGTCCATTTGGTCGAGGTTGTAGTACGCAAAACCAAGATTGGACAGGGCTCGTGGATCGTTGGGGTTCGTTTCGAGGAATCGATGGAGCAGGGGCAAGGCGTCGGCGCTGCGGCCGCCGGGAACGTAGATGGCTGCTAGGTTGTTGAGGGCGTTGGGTGAGTCGAGTCGGGCGCGTAGTCCAGTACTTTCTCGAGCTCGGCCGCGGCTTCTTTGTTGCGGTCGAGTAGACCGAGACGCGGTGCACGGGTATCATCCCAGCCCTCATGTCACACCGTGTATTGATCATCGACGACGAGCCCGCGATCGCACGCACCGTCGGTAGTGTCCTGGCTGACGAAGGCTGGGATGTCATCTCGGCCGCCAATGGGTTGGACGGCTTGAAGCTCTACGAAGAGCAGCAGCCGGAGGTAGTCTTCCTCGACATTTGGCTGCCGGATCGCGATGGGCTCGAGGTTCTGCGCGGCCTGCTGGTAGACGATCCGCGTGCCGCGGTAGTCATGATCTCGGGCCACGGAACGGTCGCCACGGCGGTGAAGGCGATCAAGATGGGCGCCTGTGACTATCTCGAAAAGCCGCTGTCCTACAATCAATTGGTCGAGGCAGCGGAGCGTGCCCTGGCGCATCGCGAGTCGCGCAGCCGGTCTCCTGTAGACGGCTGGGGCCGGGACCGTAGTGCGGCGGAAACCGAGATCCGGCCTCCGGCCCATCTACCACCGGTACGGAAAGGCCGCAAACACCAGAAGACGATTAAGGGCAGCACGGTCATTTATGGGCTCGGACTGCACTCGGGCAAGCGCACCGGGATGGTCTTGCAGCCGCTGCCACCCAACAGTGGCATTCACTTTCTGACCTTGCCAGCAGAGAAGATGCTCGCGGCGAGTGTCGACCTCGTGGCCGAGACCGACTACGCGACGACCTTGTCACGTGAGGGCGAAAACATTCGCACCGTCGAGCATTTGCTCTCCGCCTTGCATGCTGCGGGGGTGACCAACCTGCTGATCAAGGTGCATGGGGAAATTCCCGTGCTCGATGGATCGGCAGCGGAGTTTTGCCAGGTGCTTCAAGAAGCGGGGGTCGAGTCTCAGCGGGTGACCCGCGACGAGCTGGTGATCGATCGCACCTACGAGATCACCGGCTCCGGCGGTCGGCGACTGACGCTCGAGCCCCACGACGGGTTCGCCGTTTCCTACCAACTGCGCTATCCGCCGCCGATCGGAGATCAGTTCTTTTCCTTCGAACTCGATTCCTACGAGAGTTACCGCACCGAGATCGCGCCGGCCCGGACCTTCGGGTTCATGAAGGACCTGAAAATGATGGCCGAGCTCGGTTTGGGATCCGGTGGTCGTCTCGACAACTGCATTCTGGTTGGCGAAGACAACGTCATCAATACCGAGTTGCGGTTTCCCGACGAGTTCGTACGCCACAAGATTCTCGACATCATCGGTGACCTCTATCTGCTCGGGTATCCCATCCGGGGCAAGGTCACCGCGCACCTCACCGGGCATCGCGACAACATCGCGATCCTGCGCGAGATCCAGCGGTACCACGGTTCGGGCGCGAATACCTGATCAATGGCGGACGATCAGCTGCGCCAGGGCGGCGGCGAGACTGCCTCGGTCGAGGCGTTCGGCGTCGGTAACCAGCTCTCCCACCCGCAGTTGGCACAGGGCCCAGGCGTCGACTGAATGCCCGCGGCACAACTTGCCAGCGAGATCGAGAAGGCGCGCGTCGACTACGGTGGCGGCGTCGTGACCACGGCCGAGCTTGGCTGTGAGGATGTCGACGGCTGTGTGGGCCGTGTGGGCGAAGCTACGATCGGTGCTGACAGGCCTGAGACTCGCATCGAATTGTGCCAAGTGGCGGCGGCTGACTTCAAGGGTCTCGAATGCCTCGGGGCGGCGTCCGAGGGCGAGCAAGGCCTCGCCACTGGCTGCGGTGCCGAGAACCCGGGCCAACACACTGGGCAGCGCGGCGCAGGCGCGCGCCGACGTCAACGCCTCTTCGTACCGCCCTTGGCTGGCCATGAAGATCACCGGGAGCCAGCAGTAGAAACCGGCCCGCCGCCCGCCATAGCCGATGTCAGCTGCCTCTCGGTATGCGGTTTCAGCGGCGTCGAGGTCGCCGAAGTGCTGATTCACCGCGGCGAGCAGCCGGAGGTTGTGGCCGAAGTGCCAGTCTTCTCGCGGCACCATGGTTTGGCTCACAAAGCGCGCTCGATGAAGCATGTCCGCGCGCTGTAGGGCCGTGCGTGCCTCGTCCCACCGGCCCAAGGCCGGCGCAATGTGCGCGCGCATATGATGAGCGTGGGGTATGGCTGGCGCAAGGTGGGCAAAGCGGTCCGCGTGGATTGTCGCCTCGGCGTGACGCCCCAACCCTTCGAGACAATGGACCAAGAAATGGTGGACCCCGGCATGGGTGGGTGCCGCGGCCAAGGCTCGTCGATACCAAGGTAGCGCGCCCATGGCCGGAATCTGACCCCAGCCATCGGGTCGCGATTCGGCGTGGCCCCGAAGGATGGTGGCATGAAGATCGTCTGGATTGGTTGCGAGGTGACGCTCGAGGGCCCCAAGGTAGTCGGCGTGGGGCTGACGGTCACCGTTGTCCCACGCCGCGATCGCCTCGAGCTGCTGAATGTCCAGCACCAGCCACTGCCGGTCGCGGTCGCTGCGTGGCCGGGTGGCGAGCGAAGCAGCCCGGCGGGCGTGTTCCTGGGCGCGGGTTCGTGCCTCGAGGCCCAGAAAGGAGCGGGCCACGCCGATTTCGGCAAGCGCTAGGCCCGGATCGAGTTTCAGCGCTTCGTGAAAGCTGCGCGCGGCGGCCAGCCACTCGAAGGCGGCCAAGAATGCCTGTCCCTGGCCGTAGCGGATCCGGGCAACAGGCACCGGCGTGTCGAGCTCTGAAGGCCAAACGCCGATTCCTTCGGTCAACGCGATGGGGCGTTGGGTGACGTTGACATCGAGGCCGGCCAGCAGACCGACCTCGGCTTGGATTGGCGTAGGCGCTTCGGCGCCACCATCGGAATCGTTGCAGGCAGAAGCTACCAGCCAAGCCATCGTGAGCGCGGCTGCCGGCACGCAACGGCCACTCATGGCTCGCCGAATGGCACGCCGAATGGCACGCCGAGTGCCTCGGTGGACGCATCGGCCGGCGGCATCGGCCTGCGGAGGAGCGCGAGCGCAGGGGTTTGCGGTGCCGCATTGTCCGATACCTCGGCAAGCACGGCATCAACGTCGTCGGCGAGCGGGCCGCGTGCGGGAAAACGTGATCGATAGGTGCGGGCGAGCCCGAGGGCGGCGTTCGTTGCCGGACTCGAGTCAACGACCGCCTGGGCAGCGGTGATCGTGGTAACCGCCCGGTCGACGCTCTCCTCGAGCGCCGCCAAGCCCAACTCGGGTTCACCCAACCGCAACTGGGTGAGCGTCTCGACATGCAGGGATAACATGCCTGTCGTTTCCTGGCGCAGCAGGTCAATACCCCAGGAATGTCCTTGGCGTCGGCCCAGAGCATAGCCGCCCAGGGTGCCGGCGGCCAGCCCGACGACCAGGGCAAAGGTGATCGGCAGAACGGTGTTGGATCGCACGGGTTCTCCTTCTGTTGTCGAGAAAGGCCGCGGCAAGGGTCGCCGCCGCCTCATGCTACCCGAGGTGCCTTCGCGGCGCCTCCATAGGGGTGTCACCGTTGTGTACCGCGCACCGCCGGAGCCGTGCTCGGGTTGCGGGTCGCGTGCTTGAGGAAGCGGCCTTGGTCACCGTCCCACACGGTCCCCGCGTTGGCGATATCGATCGCAAACGCATCACTGGGCAGGTTGTTGTTGATTTCGAGCGTCGTGATGTCGATGTCAGCGAACATGTTCTGCTGCCGGTCACCTTCGAAATCGGCGCTGGCGATCGACAAACGCCGGGCGACCGGGATCTCGACGCGACCCACCCGAACGAGCTCGTACTCGTGCAACACCACGCGGGCCATGATCCGGCCATCATCCGCATAGCGGTCGATCTGTGCGGGCAAGCGCCCTTGCGGGAAGTCCGCGAGTGTGACTTCGAAGTGAAAAGCAGTGCCTTGGTAGGTGCCACCCGGTACGCGTACCGCAGTGGCGCCACCGCGGGTGATCGATTGCGTGTCCTGCAGCCGCTGATTCCAATGGGCTCGATCGCCCATGTCGCCCAACAGAGTCGAACAGGCGGGGCAGGCGTCGTTGTCGCGGTTGATGAAGTCGATCGCGAGGAACAAGGGGTTGGGAATTGAGATCGGCAACGCCCGCGTGTCGGAGGTCTGGTAACTCAGCGTGTCGGTAGCGAAGTCATGAATCTGAAACTGACGGCCATCGTAGGCAAGGTCGAGGTTGCCCGCGAGGCCCAGATCCTCGTCGAGTTCGGTGCGAATCCGGTATTGGGCGCCCGCACCCCAAAAGGCGTAGGTGCCGTTGCCGATAGTGGCGGGGAACGGATCGTCTTGTGTGCCGCGCAGCCACATGTGGATACTTGCTTCGAGCTGAACCGACTCGATGGCGGCGTAGCTTCGTTGCAGTCCGCGCAGGACGGCAAGATCGGTGTTGCCGGTGGACAGGCCGGCTTGGGCGCTCAAGGCGAAGGTCAAGAGGGTGACCGAACCAAGAATCATGAGGCCAATCGACAGGCCTCGCAGTGCGCTTTTCGCGTTCCGTGACATGGGGTCTCCTGTTGTGCTTTGTTGATGATTGGTGTTGACGTGCATGCGGATTAGACGCATTCCGGCGGGAAGTCTTCGCCTTGGCACCATTGGGTCGACAACGGCGAGCCGCAGGCGCAGCGGAGGATGAGGTAGCAAGACTTGGTTCCGCAGGCACCGCCATTGGGTACCCAACCGATGTCACCACCGCCGACGCTGCCGCCGTTGGCGACCGGTAGACTGGTCGGAATCGGCACACAGCCGCTTCCGAAGCAAGCGCCTTGATGCTGACAGCCGGGTAATGCAGTAGCCTCGCTGGCGACGAAGAACACAATGCCAATTCCGATGATTGCGATGGCGGCGATGGACAGGGACAGCTTTCGTTGATTCATAGGAGCGCCCTTGGTTGGTTTGCGAGCCGGTGCCGATGCGGCAGCGCGGCTCTGTTGTACGTGTTTCGGCCAGCCGTTCCTCGCAGGCTCGCGGGCAGACCGCTTCTATTGTTGAATGCGCGTTTCGATCTGAAGATCTGCCAAGAAAGTCGAGACGAGCGCGTCGTGCTAGGCTGAGCGTAACGATCCCGCCGCAAGGGGTTGCGTTATGTGTCGACATTGCTGTGTCGACATTGCCACGTGTTGGCTGTGTGTTTTCTTGGTCGGGGCCGCGTCGATTGGCAGACCGTCTCGAGAACTTTGGGAAGCTCGTCGCTGAAGGGGGGGATCCTTGAGCGTCATCGGTGACGGCTTTGAAGGCCATACGGTTACCCATTTGTTGGGTCGCTGGGGCGACGGCGACCGCGCTGCTGCCGAAGCCGTGATGCCGCTGGTCTACAACGAGCTGCGGCAAATAGCGCGCCGCTATTTCCGCAACGAACGGCCCAACCACACGTTGCAGGCGACCGCCGTTGTTCACGAGGTCTACATGGCGCTCGAACAGCGCATGGACATCGAATGGCAAGATCGTCGGCATTTCTATGGTATGGCGGCTTGTCTCATGCGTCGGGCGTTGGTGGACCATGCCCGCCGTCTCGGCTTTGCCAAGCGCGGTGCCGGACTTCAGCGGGTGCAGCTGGGCAACGCCGACCTGCCGAGCACGCGGCCCGAGAGCTTGATCGCGCTCGACGATGCGTTGCGGGATCTTGCGCGGGTCGACCCGCGCAAGGCATTGATCGTCGAGCTGCGCTTCTTTGGCGGATTGACCGTCGACGAAATCGCGCAGTGTTTGGGCTCGTCGCCCCGTTCGGTGGCCCGTGAGTGGCGACGCGCCAAGGCGGTGCTGTACCGGGCACTCGATAAGGAAGACAGCAATGCGCTCTGAGCTCTGGCAGCGGGTCGACCGCCTGCTGGCGGCAGCGATGGAGCTCGATCCGGAAGCCCGCAGCGCGTATCTCGCGCGCGCCGCGGAAGGTGATACCGAGGTGGAAGGAGAGGTGCGGAGCCTGCTCGCCGCCGACGCCGAGGCTGAGCGTTTCTTGGAGAGTCCGGGGCAAGTATTGGGCGGGTTGGGTGCTGATGGTCTTGACGACGGGAGTGTGGCTGGGCGTCGTATCGGACCGTATCGGCTGCTCAGGCTCCTCGGCCAGGGGGGGATGGGGACGGTTTTCTTGGCCGCACGCGACGACGACGAGTATCGCCAGCAAGTTGCTCTCAAGGTGCTAAGCGCCGACCGGGGTCGGGCCGAGTTGCGGTCACGTTTCCGCACCGAGCGGCAGGTCTTGGCGAATCTGGTCCATCCGCACATCGCGCGTCTCTACGATGGCGGCACGACCGATGACGGGCGGCCCTATCTGGTCATGGAGTACGTGGAAGGTGAGCCGATCGACGCCTACTGCGATCACCAGCGGTTGACCATCGAAGAGCGGTTGACGCTGTTTCGCGACGTGTGCGGCGCGGTCGACTTCGCCCACCGCAACCTTGTCGTTCACCGTGACTTGAAGCCTGGGAATATTCTGGTGGGCGAGGATGGCACGCCGCGTTTGCTCGATTTCGGGATCGCCAAGCTGCTCGATGCCGAGCGCTTCGGGTTGACGGCCAAGACCACGCATTCGGGTATGCGGCCGATGACGCCAGGCTTCGCCAGTCCGGAGCAGATTCGTGGTGAGTCGATCACCACCGCGACGGATGTGTACGCGTTGGGGGTGCTGCTGCACCGATTGCTTAGCGGCCGGGGTCCCTACCGACGGGACCGGGGGCTCGAGAACGCGATTCTCGAACAAGAACCCGTGCGTCCGAGCACGGCGGTGCAGCAGCTCGGCACTACCGCCGAGATGGGCGGCCCGTTGCCGAAGGATATTGCCGAAGCCCGCCGCACCACCCTGCGGGAGTTGCAGCGTGGCCTCCGCGGCGATCTGGATACCATCGTGCTGACGGCTTTGCGCAAGCGGCCCGAGCGACGCTATGGCTCGGCCTTCGCGTTGGCTGAAGACCTCGACCGGTATCGACGTTCGATGCCCCTGCTGGCACGCCCCGACACGGCGGCCTATCGACTCCAGAAGTTTGTTCGTCGCAATACCGTCGCCACAGGAGCCGGTGTGTTGGGAGCTCTGGTGTTGCTCGGCTTCAGCATGGTCACGTTCATCCAATCCGTACGCCTCGCCGAAGAACGTGACGTAGCGCGCCTGGAGCGGGCGAAGGCTGAGGACGTGTCGAGTTTTCTGTTGCAGTTGTTCGAGGAGTCGGCGCCCGAGCAGTCGCGGGGTGAAGACGTCACCATGGGCGAGGTACTCGACCGTGCGTCGTCGTCAATCGCCGAGCTCGACGACCAGCCCGGCGTGCAGGGGGCGGCCCTGGCGACCATGGGCCGCGTGTACGCAGCGCTCGGTCGCTTCGACGATGCGCGCCGCTTGTTGGCGGAGGCCTTGGTGCTTCAGCGTCGCGTGCTCGGCGATCAACATCTCGATGTCGCGGCGACCTTGGCCGAGCTGGCGTTTGCCCATTTGCGCAAGGGCGACTACCAAGCGGCCGAGCTGGCCGGCCGCGAGGCGCTCGCGATCCGCCGCGAGCGACTGTCGAGTGACGATCTGGCGATCCCGCATTCGCTCAACAATCTCGGCCTGATCTTGCACAATCGAGGCCGATACGCCGAGGCTGAGCCGATGTATCGGGAGGCGATCGCGACGACTGGCAGGGTGCTGGGTCCGGATGCGTCGGAGTTGCAAGACGTGGTCGGCAACTTGTCGATCCTGCTGCACGACCTCGGTGACTATGAAGCGGCCGAAGTGTTGTACCGGCGATCGATCGACCTGCGGCTCCGGAACTTGGGGCCCGATCACCCCGGCCTGGGAAACAGCTACAACAACCTGGCGGTGCTCCAACACGACAAGGGCGATTACGAAGCCGCAGCGAAGACCTACCAGCAGGCAATCGACCTCCGACGTTCCGTGTTGGGCGAGGACCACCCGTCGTTGTATCGCACGATCAGCAACTACGCGCGCCTGCACCATGATCAGGGTGACCTCGACGAGGCCGAGAAGCTGTATGAGCAAGCGTTGGAGAAGCACCGCGTGTTGCTCGGCGACCGGCATCCGTGGGTTGCACGAACCATCAAGCAGCTCGGGCGGCTGGCGTTCGATCGTGGTGATCTCGTGCTGGCCGAGCAACGCTACCGGACGGCACTCGAGATCCAAAGGGAGCGGCTCGGGAAGGACCACAAGCGGGTGGGCGAGACGCTCGTCGACCTTGGTCGCCTGCTGCTGGCACGGGAGGATCGCGCGGCTGCCGCCGACGTGCTGGAACCCGCCGTGGCGATTTTCGATCAGCGGTTTGCCGAGGGGCACTGGCAGCGTTCCTACGCCATGGCACTCCTACGCGTCAGTCGAGCACAGCAAGATGATCGTGCCTTGGTCGAGTATCTAGGCCAAACGCAGCGAGCACTCGAGGACCGGATTGGTCCACGTGCACCCGCTGTGAGAGACGTCAAGGCGTTGATCAAATGGCCTCGGGTCGTTGGGGACGGGTGAACACGTCGTTTCCTGTGCCCGTAGGATACGCGGGTCGCGTCGGGGCCGATTCGCAATTGGTTTTGAGGTGATGGTGCTCGATATGAGAGGATTCCCGGGCCCGAACCCGATCGATCGTAAGGAAGGAGCTTTGATGCGCGATATCAGCCATCGGCACCCGCTTGGTTGCCGCCCGATGTTTGGTTGCCGCCCAATGTGGAGTGTCGGATTGATGGCGGCGGCGCTGCTGGTGCCCGCCGCGGCAGCCGAGCGACCCGAGCCGCCGCCGTATTACGCCATCCGTGACGCCCAGGTCGTGACCGGTACCGGTACGACCCTCGAACGTGCCACGGTGATCCTTGCGGACGGTCTGATCGAGGTGGTTGCCAAGGATGCCGAGATACCGGCGGATGCCTTGGTGATCGACGGCAGCGGTCTGACGGTTTACCCCGGTTTGATCGACGCCATGAGTGACCTGGGCCAGGGGCGAGCAAGCGAAGATGAAGGCGGCGGACGGGGCGGTGGTGGCGGTTCTGGTGGCGGTTCTGGTGGCGGTTCTGGTGGCGATGGGCCCACCATCCGTGGACCCGAGGACCGACCCAAGACCACGCCGTGGGTTCAAGCAGCGGACTTGCTAATCGACGACGACTCGCGGATCGCGGACTGGCGGGCTGCCGGTTTTACCACCGCTTTGACCGTCCCTGGGGGGGGCTTCTTTTCTGGGCAGGCGGCGCTGATCAATCTGGGTGACAGCGAACCCCGAGAGCGGGTGGTCGCGTCGCCGATTGCGCACCGTATTCGGCTTGATGGCGGCGGCGGCTTCCGGAGCTATCCAGGATCGCTCATGGGCATCATCGGATACGTCAAGCAAGTGTTGTCCGACGCGCGCCACTACGGCGAGTCCAACGCGTTGTACCAAGCGGCACCCTCTGGCCGGACACGACCACGGTACGACCGGACCCTGGGGCCGGTTCGCGCCGCGCTCGAGTCGGGCATGCCGTTTTTGGTACCGGCTCACCATGGCCGCGAGATCGATCGGGTTCTGGCGCTCAGCGCCGAGTACGACGTGAAACCAATTGTCTACGGTGGCCAGGGTGCCTACGCCCGCGCGGCGATCTTGGCGGAACGTGATGTACCCGTGGTCATTGATCTCGAATGGCCTGAAGCCGACAAGGACCGCGATCCGGATGCCGACACGCCGTTCCGCGAGCTGGCCCATCGCCGCCTCGCGCCAGCGACACCAGCGCGATTGCAGGCCGCAGGTGTTCCGTTCGCCTTTTCGGTGGCCCAGCTAGCAAGTCCATCCAAGGCCTTCGAGGGCGTTCGCGCCGCGCTCGACGCCGGCCTCGACGAGGCCTCGGCGCTTCACGCATTGACTCTGGGAGCCGCGCGGATTCTGGGGGTCGACGACCGCTTGGGTTCGGTGGAAACCGGCAAGATCGCTAACCTCATTCTGTCTTCGGCCGCGCCCTGGGCCGAAGACGTCGAGGTGAGCGCGGTCTTCGTGGACGGTGTTCGCTACGCCGAACGGCCGGAAAGCGAGGAGAAAGAACCGCCAGCGAGCGATGTCTCCGGGACCTGGGCGGTGACCATGGAGACGCCACGCGGAACGCGCGAGATGACCGCTGAGCTGACCATGGACAGCGAAGGCAAGGTGACGGGAGAGCTGAAGAGCGAACGTGGTGATCGCGCGGTGGAGAAAGGACGGATGAGCGGTGACCGCTTGTCGTTCAAGACCACCCAAACCATGGGGCCACGCACCGTGAAGGCGAGCTTCTCATTGATCGTCGAAGGAGAGGAGGCCAGCGGTGCCATGAGCGCTGGGCCCATGAGCATGGATCTCGACGCCACACGCACGGCCACGGCAACTGCCGCAGAAGCGGACGATGCCAGCCCGGCCAACGACGTCGCTTTGGTTGAGATCGAGGAGGTACTGGCCGTATATCAAGGACCGGCACATGTGTGGCCAGCGGGCACCATCGTCGCCATTACCAACGCCCGGGTCTACACCGTTACCGGGTCGACCCTCGAATCGGCCACCGTCTTGGTGGAAGATGGCGTGATTCGCGCCGTGGGTGAAGATATCGAGGTGCCATCTGGAGCTGAGGTGGTTGATGCCGCCGGCGGGTCGCTTATTCCCGGCATTATCGACGCCCATTCCCACATTGCCATCGAGGGCGGTGGCAACGAGGCTGCGCTTTCGGTGACCTCGATGGTGACCATTCAAGATGTTATTGAGCCCGACGATGTCGCCATCTACCGTGCTCTGGCGGGCGGTGTCACGACGGTGAATGTGCTGCACGGCAGCGCCAATCCGATCGGTGGTGGCAATGCGGTCATCAAGCTCCGTTGGGGCCAGGACGCCGACGGCATGCGGTTTGTCGGGGCGCCGCCGGGGATCAAGTTTGCGTTGGGCGAGAACCCGAAGCGGTCCCGTGGCGGTGGTCGCGGCACACCCCAGCGCTATCCAGCGACCCGCATGGGCGTGATGGACGTGATCGATCAGGCGTTCTCGGACGCACGGGCCTACCAGCAAGATTGGGATGCTTACCGTGAGGCGGTCGACGCCGGCAAGAAGCCCATGCCGCCTCGACGCGATTTCAAGCTCGAGCGTTTGGCCGAGATCTTGCGGGGCGAGCGTCTTGTTCATGCTCATTCCTACCGAGCGGATGAGATCTTGCAGCTGCTGCGTTTGGCCGAGTCCCATGGCTTCAAGATCGCGACGCTTCAGCATGTGCTCGAGGGCTACAAGGTGGCGGACGAGATCGCCGCGCACGGCGCGGGCGCTTCTACGTTCTCCGATTGGTGGGGCTACAAGGTCGAGGCTAACGATGCCATCCCGCACAACGCGGCACTGATGACCGAGCGCGGGATCGTGGTGTCGATCAATTCCGACAGCTCCGAGGAAATGCGCCATCTCAACCAGGAGGCGGCCAAGGCCATGAAGTGGGGCGGCATGAACGAACTCGATGCCCTGGCGTTGATCACCATCAACCCTGCCCGGCAGCTCGGAATCGACGACCGTGTGGGCTCGATCGAGGTGGGTAAGGACGCCGACTTGGTGCTCTACGATGGCCCGCCGCTTTCGATGTTCTCGGTGGTACAGAAGACCTTTGTCGATGGCGACGTGTATTTCGATCTCGAGACCGATCGTACTCGGCAAGCGCAGATCGAAGGCATCGAAGCACGGATGAGCCCAGATGATGATGATTCCGAGTCGGAAGATACGGAGAAGGATGAAGCCGAAGATGGGCGTGGCTGGCGCGCCATGACTTTGACCGACGTCGCAACCAGCTGCCGGGAGGCTCACCAATGAAATGGCTTCATGCATTCGCTCAGGTCTTGCTCTTGTGCACTGTGACGGGTTCAGTGGTGTTCGCCGACCCGCTAGCCTTGGTAGGCGGCACGGTTCATCCCGTGAGTCGCACATCATTTATCGGCACGGTCGTTATCGACGAGGGACGCATCGTGGCGGTCGGTGCCGAAGTCGAGATTCCCGCAAACGCTGCGCGGATCGAGGCTGCTGGACTGCACGTTTATCCCGGGATGTTCGACGCGTTTGGCCAGCTTGGGTTGGAGGAGATCAGCGCGGTAGCGGCCACGATCGATAGCGCCGAGGTCGGCACCTACAATCCGCACCTCTTGGCGTCAACCGCGATTCATCCGGCGAGCGAGGTTTTGCCGGTGACCCGAGCCAATGGCATCACCCACGCGTTGGTCGCGCCGGTGCCCAATGACGATGGGGTGGTGACCGGCCAAGCCGCGTTGGTGCACCTGGCGGGCTGGACGGTCGAGGAGATGGCGGTCGATCCTTCGTCGGCGATGGTGATCTTCTGGCCGGAGATCCAGACCCGAAGCTTCGACTTTGCAACTTTCAGCGTTCGTGAGACGCCCTTTGGTGAGGCTAAGGAAAAGGCGGAAGCGGCCCAGGCCGAACTGCGTGATTGGTTCGACGCCGCCCGTCATTACCAGCAGACCGTTGCCGCTGGCTCGGAACGGGCAGCGTACGATGCGCGTTTGGCGGCGCTGGCGAAGGTGCTCGATGGTGGCCAGACCGTGATCATCGTGGCGAATGCCAAACGCGACATCGAGTCCGCGGTCGCGTTTGCCGAGGAACAAGGCTTGAACATGATCCTCGCAGGTGGCCGCGATGCCTGGATGGTGATCGACCTGTTGAAGGAACATGATATTCCGGTCGTACTCGGGCGGACCCAGGACAACCCGCAGGAAGAAGACGATCCCTACGATCGGCCGTTTCGAACGGCGGGTGAGCTGGCACAGGCGGGCATCCGGATCGGCTTCGCATCGGGAGTCGGCGGCCGCGGGCCCGGTGGTCCGCACAGCGCACGCAACCTTCCCTATGAGGCCGCCATGGCGGTAGCGTACGGTCTCGATCGATCGGACGCGCTACGGGCGCTGACCCTTTGGCCGGCTCAGATGCTCGGTGTCGAGGATCTGTTTGGTTCCATCGACGAGGGCAAGGTCGCCAACTTGATCGTGACTGACGGTGATCCCCTGGAAATCACCACGCAGGTTTTGCATCTCGTCATCGATGGGCGGGTGGTTTCCACCGACAACAAGCACGAGAGTCTCTACCAGAGGTACCGGGCTCGCCCGTAGGCTTCGACGGGCAATCCGACTGCAGAGGCCATATCGAGAACCCAAGGAAAAGCTTGGTTCCCAAGTGTCTGACGACGTTCTTGTCAGTAGCGGTCGTAGTGGGGGCGGCGGCCGCGGAACGACCTGCCGAATCGGTCACGGTATCCGTCCCCGCGATCTACTTCGTCCTCGATGTATCGAGACCGATGGGGGAGTTGCTGGATGGAGACCAGACCAAGTTCGACGCTACGTTCGACGCCCTGAAGGCTCTCCAAGGTAGCGACTTTCACGATAGTGAGCTGGCAGTGCGCGTTTTTGGACACCGACCCGGCGGTGGCTGCACGGATTCGGAATGGGTCATCCCGTTCGCCAAGGCCGATCGAGCGCTCGCGCAGGCCACGGACCTTGTTGACCGGGTGCGGCCCCAGGGAGATGCGTCCATCGGTCGCAGCCTGCGCGCCGCACGAGGCGACCTGGGTGATCGCTTCGGCGAAGTGATCTTGATCAGTGGGGGTGTCGATACGTGTGGCGATGATCCCTGTGCCCTGGTCCGCATGTGGCATGACGAAGACGCTCCCTTGCGGGTGAATGTGGTGGGGCTTGGTCTGAACGGCGTGGCAAGGACGGCTCTTTCTTGTATCGCCAAGGCGTCAGGGGCTCGGTACCACGATGCGCAAACGTCCGAATACCTATTCGAAGCGCTCGAGGGCATTCGGGCGAGGTTGCTGGCACCGGCCTTGGTGATCGAGGCGACCAACGCCGAAGGCGACGTAGTACGGGTTCTTGGGAGCGCGTCCTGCAGCAGCGGCAAGGAAGCTGGCGTCGCCAACCTCCGCAAGAATCGCCTACCGCCGGGGTCGTGCCGGTTGCGGCTCGGCATTCAGATGACCGACGCAACGCTCTACCGGCCCGTCGTCACGACAGTCGAAGTGGCGCCGGTTGGCGAAACAAGACTGGCCATTGTCGTGCGGGAGCCGCCCTCGGTAGGTGTCCGATTCGTCCAAGATGGGAATCACGTTGCGAGTTCCTTCATCGAAGTGTTCCAGGATGGGGAGAAGGTCGTCGGATTCAGTCCAGGATCGCGGACGTACCTAGCACCGGGCCCGTATGAGTTTCGCGCGACTGTCGCCGGTTCCGTGCTCTCGGTCACGGAGACGATCGTCCACGGCGAGGACAAGACAGTCGTCTTTGAGGTGGCCCCACCCATCCATCCATGATCAAGCATCATCGCTCGTAACGATGTCGTCAATCCGGCATCCCCGAGCACGGATGGCCGTAGTACCTCCAGAAGCAATCGATCCTAATCGTCTACCTGGAGATCTCATGGCTGCATCGGATTCAGTATCGGCTTTGGCGTCGGCGCTCGGTAATCTCTTCGAGCTTTGCGGCAAAGGACAGATCACCCGTCGCCAGGCGGTTGGCGCGGCCCTGGCTGCGGTCACCACAGCCGGCGTAGCAAGCGGGCAGGACGGCTCAAGTGTTGACGGCGCGCAACCCGTATTTCAGGCCACCGAGCTCAATCACGTTGCCTTGAGGGTGACCGACCTCGGCCGCTCCGAGCGGTTCTACGCCGAGACGCTGGGGCTGAAGACGCTCCGCCGAGGGCGTGGGCCGACATTCATGGCATGCGGGCGGCACTTTGTTGGCCTCTTCCCAAGCTCAAAGCCCGGTCTCGATCACCTCGCGTTTTCGTGGCCAGCCTACAATCAGGCGGATGCAGTCCGTCGGCTCGAAAGTGCCGGGATCGAGGCGGAAACGCAGGAAAACCGGACCTACTTCCGCGATCCCGACGGTATTCAGATTCAGGTGGCTTGGAACGAAGATTGGCCCGGCTCTACACCTCGACCCGCCTAGGAGCCAAGGGCTCTAGGCCTAAAACAAGCGCATACGAAGGATGAGATGCGCGAAGATCTTGAGGCTCAAGTGCTTACGAAAAGCGCAGGCGCACCCGAAGGTTCGTTGAGCATTTTCGGAAGTGATTGAGCCCAAGAGATTTGTGTAGATCGCCTTCAAGATGCGCTGGTTTTGGGTCTAGGGTCGCACGATCTCGACGCGCTCCATCATGCCCCGACGTTAAGCAGCAAGAGGGTGCCGGATACGTTGGCGGAGAAGAATCGGTTGCTCCGAGCTTCGTCGACAGTTTGTTCGATCGACATCACGCTACCTCCCCTTCATGGCGAGATCATCCCGCGTTCGGCGTTGGCGGCGGGTGAGTAGGATCGGCGTTCAGCACTGCGTGGTCAACGACGCGGAATCCTTCGCGCTTGGCCGCCGCCGCCAAGCGGTCATCAAGGGAAACGACCTCGAGGCTTGCAGGCCGATTCTCCGCGAGAACGAACGCCGCCGCGAGTTGGAGCGCATCGGCGGCGCGCAAGTCGTGGACGCGCAAAAACCGTCTCGCGGTCAAGCGAACAGACTCGACCGGGTCGATCACATGCCAAACCTCAGCCAAGCGGCCAAGTTGGCCGAGCGCGTGGTTGGTGTCCTCAAACTCGAGCAAGCCCATTCGTTCGAGTCGGGCGACAGCCGAAGCGCACTCGACCGCGGTCGCCCACCACACTGCGACCCCGTTTTGGTCCTGGAACAGTGCTTCTAGTGAGTTGCTGGTCGTTTCCTCGACCAGCAACGGCACAAGCGCTGAGCTATCCCAGAATCTCACCGGCCCGATCGCCGTTCATCCAGGAGCGCGGCGCTAAGGCTGGCGTCGTCTAGGGCCTTGGGTCGTGGTCGATCGAATAGATCGGGCGACTTCGGTCGGGCTGCTCGGCGCAATACGCCTAGTCGTTCCAGCCGCGACACGCGCCCCTGCTGAGTGGTCGCGACGTCGTTGACTGCAGACGTCAAGCGTGCCACCGGGCGGCCGCGATCAAGAATCAGCAACGTCTCGCCTGACCGAACCTGATCGATCAAAGCACTCAGGTTGTTTTTGGTTTCGGTAAGAGTAGCTGTTTTCATGTGGCTAGAATAGCTAATTCGAGAAGGACTGTCGAGATATGGACGCCAACCAGGCCGTTGTCCACGATGGTAGGGTGGCGGCAGCCACCTACCTACAGCATGCTGGTACGACGACGAGCTTTCGGTCCTCCCACTGGGCAGGCTGTACGCTACAGCCGCGTCCTGACCACGATGACGCTCGCCTTCATCGGGGCTTGCAGTGTGCCCGGCGGAGTCGGAGAGGAACGA
Source organism: Candidatus Multivoradales bacterium (assembly GCA_965250305.1). Classification (GTDB taxonomy): domain Bacteria; phylum Acidobacteriota; class Thermoanaerobaculia; order Multivoradales; family J023; genus J023. Next base: position 435,386 of record CBDFNS010000024.1, read on the forward strand.
CTGCTCCGTGCTCTCGAGAAGGTACCGCGTCCGGTAGAGGGCCGCTTGTCGATGTCGCCACGTTTCGCACCGTTCGACGACACCGGACCCCGGGTGCCTGTGCGCGGTGGCCACGCTCCCGTTGGTCGGGTGGTCCGCGGAGCGCGTTGGACTCGCGACGCCGTTCGTGACCACGACGCAATGCATCACCGCGGTCTGCTGGCGCTTGCCCGTGGGCAAGTTGGAGAGGCCGTCCATTTGATTTCGGCCGCCACGGAGCGTCCTGCCGATGGACCGGACGTCGAGGCATCGGCCGCGGCGCACAGTGACTTGGCGGCCGCCTTTCTTGCCTACGCTGCCGAAAGTCGACCCTGGCACCATGCCGACGCGCTGGCTTCGGCGTTGGTGGCGTCGACCGCCGAATCCACGGATCCGGTAGCGACATTTAACCTCGCTCTGGTGCTCGAGCGCTCGTTTCTTTGGCACCAGGCCGACCACGCGTGGGCGAGGTACCTTGCGCTCGACGATGATCCTGGCTGGCATGCCGAGGCACAAAGACACCGGCAAGACCTTGATGAGCGGTCCGCGGATGGGAGTGCGTCTGCCGTGGGGGGACAGGTGGTCGAGGCCATCGGTCGGGGAGACGAAGCGGCGATACAACGGATCGCTGACGACTTTCCGACCGAGTTGCGGGCTTGGTTTCTCGACCAAGGCCTCGATGGATGGCTTGAAGCCGAGAGCGCTGATTCCCTGCGGCGGGTCGGCAACGCGATCGATCGTCGCTCCGGCGCCCGTTTCTATCTCGATGTTGCGCAGGCGCTCGACCAACGGCCGGGGGCTGCCATCGCCGAAGCCATTCAGCTCTTTCGGACAGGCATGAGGGCGACCCGCAGCGTTTGTGAAGAGGCTGAGCCGGGCCTGTCTCGCGCAGCCTCTGTCCTCCGCGCCGCTGGGAACCCACTCGCGTTCGTAGCACAACTCGAAGGAGTGGTCTGCCGCTACCGGCGTGATCCAGAGGCCGCTGAGCCGGCATTCGCTGATCTGGCAGCGCAGCTCGAAGCGACTTCGTACTGGACCCTACGAGCGCGGGTGGCGTATATGCGGGGGCTCTGTCGGATTGCCGCTGGCTACCCGTCAGAAGCGCTTGCCTTTTACCGAGAGGCGGAATCGTTGATCGCGCCGGTTGGCGGTAGCGATGCACTGGTCATCACCGGATTGTTTGGTGAAGCGTACCGACTTATTGGCGACGATGACGAAGCGTGGCGATACCGCATGCGCACTCTTGGCGCCGCCACCGAACGCGGCGACCAACGGCTGCGCCACGTGGTTTTGAGCAACCTCGCCAACGAGCTCACGGATCGCGGTAGGTCGGCGGTCGCGCGCGTCGTGTTGAACGAGATGCTGGCCAACGCGCGCGCCTGGGACGAAGCTGGTGCCGTAGTCGAGACGCTGCTACGTCGTGTTGCGTTGGCCACCAAAGAGGCCAATGCCGTCTCGGCTCGGGTGGACGTAGAAGCCTGCCGGATCGTGTTGGCGCGCGTGACCGAGGCCGGTCATCGGGAGCGATTCACGTTCGAGCTGGCGCTGGTGGAGGCTGAGAGCTTGCTAGCCGCCGCGCCTTCTCGGGCGCTCGCCGTCCTCGAGCCGGCCGTCGAGGACCTCGAAGCTCAGGGCCACCAGTTACTGTTGCCAAGGGCACTCGTGGCGCGCGCGCGCGCCGAGTTGGCGAGTGGTGACGCTGAAACAGCGGAAGCGACCTTCGAGCGAGCGCTTGCAGTCTTCCGGAAACGATACGACGCCACCCAGGGCGAGGAGCATCGCATCCGTTTCTTCGAACAGGCGCAGCCAGCGTTCGACGCGATGATTCACCTCCATGCCGTCCAGCGTGGTGACGCCAACCGTGCCCTGCGCACCCTGGCGCGAGCACAGGCGCGTGGCCTTGTCGATCGCCTGGCAGAGATTGAGCAGGTGGCGCCGGAGACTGGTGGCGACGGACCTGTGAATCCCGTCCGGGTGGTTTACGCCACGCTCCCTGACCACCTGGTCATCTGGATCTCGGAGGCGGACGGTTGGCGGATGGCAATCGAACACTATGGCCGGGCCGACGTGACCGCGACGGTGGCAGCGCTGCGTCGCGCCATTGTCAGCGGCAGCGACGACCAGGTCTTGACGGCAGCTAGCGACGCATATGACGTTTTTCTACGGCCGGTCACTGACCTGCTACCTGCTGGCAGACCGGTGATCTTCGTGCCCGACCGCGAGCTTCATCGGCTGCCCTTCGCGGCGCTTTACGATCACACCCGGGGTCGCTACTTGGTCGAGGACCATCCGGTGATCGTGGCGCCCAGCCTGGTCCACGCGACGCGAAGTGGTTTCGCTCCACAAGTGCCGACCTCCGTGCTCACCGTCGGCGATCCGGCATTCGATCCCGAACGTTTCGCGTTGCCACGTCTGCCGGCGGCAGCCGGCGAAGCGCAGAAGATTGCCGGCCTGTATCCACGAGGCCAGGCGCTACTCGATCACGCCGCCACCCGCACTGCGGTGCTCGGAGCGCTGTCGGGCCACCAAGCCGTACATCTGGCCGCCCACGTCCAAATCGATCCGCGGCGACCGCTGCGCTCTCGGCTGATCACCGCGGGCGACGAAGCGTCGCTGCGCGTTGCGGATCTTGATCCCCTGCGGTTGGCCGGCGTTGGGTTGGTGTTCCTTTCTGCTTGCGACACGGCGCCTGGTTACCTCGATGGCAACCGCGAAGGCGTGGGCGGCTTCGCCCGCGCCCTGCTGGCGGCTGGCGTGCCGTCGGTGATTGCTACGCTCTGGGCAGCAGACGATCTGGCCGCCGCGCGTCTCTCAGTCGCGTTTCATCAGCACTATCGATCCCATGGCGATCGCGCACGTGCGCTCCAGCAGGCACAGTTGAGCCTGCTGGCAGACTCTGCGTTTTCCGCGCCCTTTAACTGGGCGAACTTTCAACTCTATGGCGGCTGAGTCGCCGGGAGGTTTACATGGCAACGATAGATGTGCTGCTGTCCGGTCTCATGATCGTCTGCCTCGAGAGTGATCCGTACTGTTTTCGCAACGAGGTCGAGGGATTCCCGAATACAGCCTGGGTGATAAACGCGGATGGCAAACGCAAGCCGTGTGGCTGGAACGCCAAAGAGCGGACTGAGCTTGAGCTGCGAATCCTGGTAGGAGTGGGAACTGTGACCACGAACGGAGGATGTTCTGAAACATGCAAGAAGGTCGAAGACCCTTCTGGTTCTGGGATATTCTATCTACGCTGTCCGCTTGAGAAGTGCAAGAAAATCTGTGTGGATCCAAACATCAAGACAGACCTGGAGATGCGAAAGAACCTCAAACACTTGCCGCGAATCTCGGACCTGGACGAGCGTTGGGTCGGTCTTCGTACCGATCGGCTTCTCAGTCCTAAGTACGTTGATACCTCAATTCACTTCGAGCACGGAAAAATCGGTTCTGATGGCGTTTGGAAGAATGATGGCCCAATCAAGTGGGAGAGCACGCGAGGTCATTGGTCGGCCCGCGAACTAGCAGACACGATGAATGTTCGCTATACGCTTGTGAAGCATGTCGACCTCACCGATTGTGCGGGTGATTGGGTCTATAGAATCAGACCGACTGGAGCGGCCCTCGATGTCGAGATTCGCAACATTGTCCCGCCGCCGATTCCCAAGGCACGCAAGAACGGCGACTACTGGGAGATTCCTTACCTCTTATGGTACCTGGACCTTCTCTCATGGGAGGCGGCTTCTGCCTGCCCGGATTACACGAAGAAAAATGGTGCCGGTGTGTTGCGCTGTGACAACCTCGCCAAGGGCGACTGCTATTATTACATGCAAGGATCCACCGTGTATTGGCCGGCCATGCGTGGCCCACTACCTTAAGGCACCGGGTCGGTTGGCTGGTTCGTTGATTGCTGACTGATCCGTTCGTTAATGGGCATGGGTCGTCCTATCCTTTGGGTCCTTTGGGATCGAGACCACGTCGTCGTTTGATGCTCGGTCTACCGTCCCGACCGTGCCAGCCCACGACCGATCTTGTCCATCAGGGTACCCAGGGGATGATCGTTGATCAGATAGGTCCAGGTGGACGATGGGCGTTCGAGGCCTTCGGCGGTGAGGTCGATGCCGTCTTCGGTAATGTCCGCCGCGCGGAACCGCTCGACGATGGCGTCGTCGATATCGCGTTGCAGACCGCCGAACGCGCGCACGACTTTCTCGTGGAAGGCGGCCAAAGGGTCGTGGTTGCCGTGGCTGTGGAGATGGATGCCTTCACGCAAGTCCGCAACAAAAGCCAGGTGATCCGACCAGTGCTCGTCGATGGTGAAGAGGGTGAGCTGGCGTTCCACGTCGTTCGCAACGTCCAGGCCGAATCGTTCGGTGACGTCACGCCAGGGTTCGGTCGCGCGCTTGGCCACCAATCCCGGTGGTTCGCCTTCGAGGACCACCCGACGACGCGAGAACAGCAGTTTGCGTTGTTGCTCGATCAAGAGTGAGTACTTGCGCAAGGTTCGGCGGATCTCGAATTGGTCGTGCTCCAGCGCTTTTTGGGCGGCGCGAATGGCATGGTGGAGCCGCTGTGAGCTCAACGGGCTCCGTTCGTCGCTGCCACTGGCGCGCGCTTCGGCAACGAGGTCGGCGTCGAGATGATGGGCCAGCAGATCGTCTTCGAGGCTGACGATAAAGCGCGACACGCCGGGATCACCTTGTCGGCCGGCCCGGCCACGCAATTGGTCGTCGATCCGACGGCTCTCATGACGATGGGTGCCCAGCACGTACAGGCCGCCAAGCGCGGCCACTTTCTCGCGTTCAACTTCCTCGGGACCACCGAGCTTGATGTCCGTGCCCCTGCCGGCCATGTTGGTGGCGATGGTCACGGTACCGGCACAGCCCGCCCGGGCGACCATCTCCGCCTCGCGTGCATCGTTCTTGGCATTGAGCACTTGACACGGGATTCTGATCTCGGTGAGGGCATTGGCCAACTGCTCGGATGCTTCGATGCTCGGCGTGCCGACCAGGATCGGCTGGCCGGCGGCATGGGCCCGTCGCACTTCGGCGAGCACGGCGGCCTGTTGTGCGTCGCGATCGGGCAGCACTTGATCGGGGTGGTCCACCCGCACGCACGGCCGGTGAGGCGGGATGACCGACACGGCGGTGCCGTACAAGTCGCGCAACTCGGCGGCGGCGGGCTGTGCCGTCGCGGTCATGCCCGCGCGCTGGGGGTAGAGCGCGAAGAGATGCTCGAGGGTAATCGAACCCAGCAGGCGCCCTTCCGGCGCGGGTTCGAGCCCTTCCTTGACTTCGAGCGCGGCCTGCAAGCCATCGGGCCAACGCCGATCCTCGACGATCCGGCCGGTTAGCGGATCGACCAGCTCGATGCGACCATCACGCACGATGTAGTCGACGTCGCGCCGCAATAGCACCTCGGCGTGCAGAGCCAGATTGATGCCTGTGAGCAACGTCAGATTCTCGGGTTGCTCGAGGCCGCCACATCCGAGCATGGTTTCGGCCCGGTGGGTGCCAGCATCCGTCAAGTAGGCTGACCGGCCGCCTTCATCGGTTTGATAGTCGACGCCTGCTTCGAGCCGCCGCACTGTTGAGAAAGGGGCCGCCAGGGGTAGGCCGGTCCCCGAGGAGGTCCCGGCGAGCACCAACGGCACCCGGGCGCCATCGATCAACACGGAATCGGCCTCGTCGACGATCGCCATGTTCAATGGGCGCAGAACCAGGTCTTCGAGCGCCAATCGCTGCTGATCACGCAGAAAATCAAACCCCAGCTCGGTGGCCGTGACGTACGTGACGTCGGCAGCATGGGCATCCCGCCGGTCGGTGTCGGGCATGCCTTCTTGCACGAAAGCGACCTCGAGACCGAGGAATCGGTAGAGGGGCGCCATCCACTCAGCGTCGCGACGTGCCAAGTAGTCGTTAACCGTGATGACGTGAACGCCGCGGCCGTCGAGTGCGTGCAGTGACGCCGGCAACACCGCCGCCAGGGTTTTGCCCTCGCCCGTGGGCATTTCGGCAATGGTGCCACGGTCGAGCGCCAACCCAGCGAGAATTTGCACGTCGAACGGCCGCATGCCGAGTGTGCGTCGGGCTGCTTCGCGCACCAAAGCGAACACCCTGATTCGGTCTTGATCGCCGGGCTCGCCTGCTGTGCGAGACCGAAGGGCTCGTGCGTCCTGACCAAGGTCATGGTCAGAAGAAGACCGCAGGTCATCCTCCAAGGCGTTGATCGCCTCCAGCGTCTTGGCGTCGCGACCGCGAAACCCCGAGCGACGCTCGACGGCGTCGCTGCGCAGGAAGGCCGCGAAACGACGAAGCGATTGGCCTAGGGTGCTCATCAGTAGGGACCAGTACGGTACCGAGGGCGCTCCTATTCGTCCGTTTCGTCGAGCGCGGTGCCTCAACCGGGGCCAAATGGAGCCCTTAGCTGCTAGCCTCGATCCGGGTGCAAGAACGCTTCGAGTTCGGACCGCGTTGGAAGGGCCGGCTGGGCCCCCACCTTGGTGACCGCCAATGCAGCGCTGCGGTTGGCAAGACGGGCCGCCCTTGCGATGGAGAGACCCTCCGCGAGGAAGGTAGCGAGGGCGCCATTGAAGGCATCGCCAGCACCGGTGGTGTCCACCGCGTCGACGTGTTCGCCCGGGATGGTTTGCATGCCCTTGTCGTCGACGATCAGGCATCCCTCAGCGCCCAAAGTGACGACCACGGTGTCAACACCGCGTCGCCGCAGCACGGCCGCGGCAGCGGCCGGGTCATTCTCACCTGGGGCAAGACCGGCAAGCTGTCTCGCTTCATGCTGATTGGGCGTGAGCACGGTCACGTGGGTGAGGAGGTCGTCGCTCAAAGGTGCCGCCGGGGCAGGATTGAGCACGACGGTCACGCCATGCTGGTGTGCCAATGCAGCCGCATGCTCGATCACCGGCATGGGCACCTCGAGTTGCAACAACACGATGTCGGCGGCACGAATCGACTCGCTGGCGGCGTCGACGTTCCGGACGTCGAGGCTGGCGTTGGCACCGGAGGCTACGGCGATCTGATTCTCTGCTTTCTGATCGACCACGATCAAGGCAACGCCCGAAGGACGCGCTGGGTCGGTCGAAAGGTGAGCTAAGCCCAAGCCCTCGGCGGCGAGGCCTCGACGTGAACGGCGACCAAAGTCGTCGTCGCCCACCCGGCCGACGAGCGCGACGTCCGCCCCGAGGCGGGCCGCTGCCACTGCCTGGTTGGCACCCTTGCCGCCGGCCGCCTGCAGAAAGCCGTCGCCCAGCACGGTTTCACCCGGCGCCGGCAAGGTAGCGGTGCGCACCACCAGATCGGTATTGATGCTGCCCACCACGACAAGACGGGGGCGACGAGCAGTCTCGGATGCGGTCACGGGTCGCTCGCCAGTGCCTCGCGTAGCATCGATTTGAACCCAGCGACGTCAAGCTCCCAACAAACGGAAACGTTCGGGCTGTCGAGCGCCAACAAAGGTGCCCAGGTAGCGCGGTTGCGCTCGTCATGGACAATGTTCAGATGATCGACCACGGTCATGCCGCGGGTCAAATCGCTGTCAACTTCGATATCCACATGATGCCGGCTGCTGCGGGTGCACAGGGCAGGGTCGAGCGCGATCGCCATGGCCACGGGGTCGAACAGCGCCAAGCCCTCTTGGTCGGTTTGGCGACGGTTGGCGCGGATGGCGGTGCCGTTGCAGTCAACGGCGAAGCGCGCAAGTTCAGTGTCGAGCGCCCGAAGCATGGCCACTTCGCCGGGCTTGAAGGTGGCCTCGAATCGTCCGAGGTCCCAGCCAACCATCTCGATCGGCAGGCCGCTACGAAAGACGATGCGTGCCGCGTCGGGGTCGACGTAGATGTTGAACTCGGCGGCTGGGGTAACGTTGCCCACGCAACACGGGTTGCCACCCATGACCACACAACGGTCCACCAGCGGTACGATGTCCGGGGCTTCTTGGACTGCGCGCGCCACATTGGTCAGAGGACCGAGGGTGACCAGAACCAGACCGGGGTGCGCGCGAACCGTGTCGATGATGGCATCCACCGCGTCACCCGTCTCGGCTGTGCGCCGCGGGGTGGGGAAGCCCGCTTCGAAGATATCGCCCATGCCGTCGCGGCCGTGGTAAAAGTGCGCGAAGACCGGCGGGCGCACCAAAGGAGCCGCGGCGCCAGCAAAGACCGGCACGTCAGTGCCGCAAAGCTCGACCGTGGCCAGCGCATTGCGGACACAGTGGTCGAGCTCGACGTTGCCGGCGACGACGGTGATGGCGGCGACGTTGACGTCCGGAGCACGCAGCGCCATGATCAGGGCGACGGCGTCGTCGGAGGCGGTATCGGTGTCAATCAGGAAGGTACGTGACATGGCCCGCATTGTACCCGTCACCCGGAGCTGGGATAGCGTCTCCTGATCGCGTGGTCGCGAAGGCGAACGCGAACGGAACCAGGAGCATGGTCAAGAAGCTGAAGTTGGCGCCGGGCAGGGTCGGGACGATGGCGGTGATCACGGATGGCAATAGGCCAGCGGACACACCAGCAAGCAAGACCCGGAGTCCCCACGTGGTTCGTTGGGTCGCCGTATGGCGAACGAATCCGTAGACGAGCGATCCGAGCCCCAAGAAGAACAGAATCAGCGAGCTGATTCCGCTCACGGTGGTCAACGAGGCTTGTACAGACGGTGCCATCCACAGACCGAGTGCGGTGATGATCGAGAGCGTGGCGGCGGGCCCGTAGATCAAACCCATTACCCAGGTCTTGTACCCCGCCTTGCGGGTTGGCGGCAGGAGCAAGCAAAGGTGAGCGAACAAGGCTGGTAATAGGGGAAAAAGAAGTGTGGGGAGGGTGTTCAAGGCTCGGCGTAGGGCGTATCCGTCCGCGTGGGGTGCCGGTACAAGGGCAATGGCAAGGGCCAGCCCGAGCAAGGCGAAGACCCGAGTTGATGTATTGGAAACCCGACGCAGGGCCCACAAACCGCAGGCCAGGTAGGTGAGCGCAATGGTGTAGGCGATGCCAAGCATGATGCGAAAGCGCTTTGGCGTACGGACGTAGGTGACCGCAACAGAAAAGGGCGGCTCCTCACCACGCTGGATCTCGAGCGTGCGGGTTTCACCGATTGCCGGCCGCGGCTGCCGGGCGCGCGCGGCGGCGTCGGCTGGATCAATGCCGGCCACGGAGAGGACACGGTCACCCGCCGCCAGCCCGACAACGGCTGCCGGGCTGTCCGGTTGAACGCGAGCGATCCTGCCGTCGTTCCCCACACCATAACCGCCGAAGGGAAGGTTCGGGACGTCAAATGCCGACGCCACGAGAAAGGCAAACGCGGCCATGGCGCCAATCCACCACAGATTCGAGACGTGGTTCGCTGAATAGCGCATTCCGACTCCTTTGCAGGTTACGCGGCAGGATCGCCACGGTGCCTGCTACGGCAGCCAGATGGGCAAGTTGGGGCACGTGCTATGAAGCGGACGCCTGATGCGGCGAACCGGTCGAGCCCATCGCCGAACACCGGCCGCCTTCGCTCACGCGGAAGGTCAAGGTCAGACCAAAAGATGACTCAGGCGATCGCGATAGGTCCGGCTGAGCTTGAGACGGGTTCCGTCATCACGTACGACCTTCGCTTGCGGTCGTGGCACGCACCGGCAGGATCAACTCGACCATGGCTCCGCCACCCTCCTGGGGCAAAAGGCTCAAATGGGCATCGCCATTGTAGAGCTGGGCAAGCCGCTCGCGGGTGGTCGACAAGCCAATGCCTTCGGTAACCGGCATGTGTGGGCCGACACCGTTGTCGGCGACACCGAGGCGAAGGTGGGCTTCGGCGCCTTCAGTGCCATTACCGTCTTTGGTGCCGTACTCTCGCTTGGCGATGATCTGGATATGGCCGGGTCGGGACCGTGGCGCGATGCCATGGCGGATCGCATTTTCGGCCAAGGGCTGGAGCAATAGCGCAGGAACCAATAGTTGGCGGGCATCGCCATCCACGTCATAGGTGACCCGCAAACGGTCGCCGAACCGCACCCGCTCGATGTCGAGGTACCGCTCCAAGGTTTCGATTTCCTCGTCGAGGGTCACTTCGAGATATTCGCCACCGTCGAGGGTGGCGCGCAGCAGGTCACTGAGCCGGGCGATCATGGTCCGGGCCTGCATTGGATCGTGCTCGACCAACGCGGAAATGGCGTTCAGGGTGTTGAACAAGAAGTGCGGTTGCAGCTGCATACGAAGTGCTTGCAATCGTGAGTCGGTCAGCTGGCGCTCGAGGGTCGCGCTGCGCTGATTAAGGCGCGCTGCCTCGAGCGCGGTAGCGCGGTAGCGACGCCGCAGCTCAACGCCATGACCGACCGCTGCGACCACGCCATACAGCATAAGAGAAGGAACTGTCCCCATGATCAGCCCTCGGGTCAAAAGGGCACTAAACGTTGCTGCGGGTTTGCTGGCTGAACCGGACGCCAGCAAGACCTCGGCTGTGATCATCCAAAGCATGAAGGCAATCGCGATGGCGAGGCCCGCTGCCAGGTGCAATGCGAGCGCCCGAATAAAACCGGTGCGGCGAAGCGGCGCACGACGCACCAGCTTGAAGATCAAAGGGGTGACGAGCGCCCAGGGCATCCAGGTGACCGGGCCCATCGCAGCATTGCGCCAAGACCAGGGCTCGCTTCCGGAAAGTGAACCGAGGTAACCCTGGAGCATGATCATGACCATGAGAACCGACCAGATGCCCACCAGCGGACCCCAACGAATCGAGCGGGGAGCTGACTCGGGGAAGGCCGGTTGATCGGGTGGTGGCGTCGTCGTCATGAGCATGGGCGGCTCGTTCGACCTACGTCGAGGGGTCGGCGAGGTTGCGCGGGAAGGCCGCTTCAGCCGCCGGGGCAGGCTTCGACTGGCCTCAACACCCCAAGTATCTTCGGCTTCGACGGTATGTGCACCAACTACTCCCAGGACAACGTTAACTACTGTACGGTGGCCGCCCAGCAACACCGCGTTCTGCTCCCCGTCGATGCGGGCCGAGCGTGTCCTACTCGCTGTCTTTCGGGGTCTTGTCAAAGGCCGCGCCAATGGCGACACCGAGGGCAATACCGACACCCACGTTATCGAAGGCGGCGCCCAACGCTGTGCCGAGGGCGATCCCGATGGCCACTCCCGATTTGTCGGCCGTTTTCCTGTCTGGTTTGTTCATGCTTTCAGTACGGTACCGATGCCGATCTTATTCGAAGGTCTGGCAGCGTTGTGCGCTATGGCTGCCGAGTCGATTGGCTGGCCGAAGCCGCTTCGAGACGGGTACAGAACGGCCGCCGAGGGGCGGCCGTTCTCTCAGCCTAGGGCTGAACCTATCCGGCTAGGGCCGGCCAACGACGATCCAGCCAATGACCTCGGTTGTGTGCGCGATCTCAGCATCGCCTGACATTTCTTCTTCGACCAGAACTTGCATGCTGGTCGAGGTCAGATCTTGGTGCCGAATGTAGGCGGGATCCGAACCATCGAACGTCTGCATGGCGGCGACCATGACTGGTTCGGCCACCGACGTTCCGAAGTTGATCGTCGCGAAGTTGTTGGTCACGCTGTTGCCTGTGCGGCCCACCGCGACCTTGGTGCCGGCAAACGTGGTGGTCCCAGGCACGATGGCAATCCAATCGACACGCTCGACTGCGTGGGTGCCATCGTTGCCTTCTTCTTCCTGAAGCCGAACTTGGAAGCTACCGGTGCCGATGTCGCGAATGCGGGTGGTGACGGCCTGACCGCCGGCAAAAGTCCCCACCGTTGCCACCACGACGGGGGCGCTGCCGAAGGACTGGTTGAAGCTCACGGTCGTCCAGTTGTGGTTGATATTGACCGTGCCGGCTTCGGCCGTCAGGCTACCGACGTTCTGCGGACCATCATCGAGTGCGATGAATCCCATGGTTTCGTTGACATGGGCGCCATCGAGGTAGTCCCATTCCTGCAGGTTCTGCTGGAAGCTCGCGGTGCCGATGTTGCGCAAGCGGACGGTGATCGGCTGCGTGCCAATGTAAGTTGGCGGCCCGGCGATCACACGCGGTGTCGAGAAACCGCTCAGGTTGACCGTGCGGATGTTCTCGTCGGTGGTCAGGTTGGCAGCCGCCAGCGCGCCACCACCGCCCGTCGAACCAATATCGAGGCTCAGGTCATAGAGCTGTGCTTCATTGTTGGGGCCGCTGATGTCGACGTAGTAGGTACCGGCGCCGGGCAACGCGACGTTGCTTAGTGATTCGCTACTGCCGGCGTTGGTGTTGTTGGCTGAAGCGAGCACCGTGGTGCCGTTGGTGTCGAGGATTCGCAGGGTGAAGTCTTGGTTGTCGACGGGGTTGTAGTTGGTGCCCATCGAGCACGTCCCGTTTGCGTTCTGCGGACCGGAAAGGTACAGCTCTCCGAGCGGCACGACGGTAGCGGAGGCGTCGGTCCCGGCGGCGACGGTGAAGGCAAAGAAATCGGGATCGCTGTTGTCGTCGATGCTGCGATCGTCCACCAGCGCACTGCCGCCGCTGGCGATCGAGCCCAGGCTGGTCGCGGTCCCCGGTGAGTCGTTGCTCTCGAGGGCATCACCATAGCCACGATTGGTCGCCAGAATGTCGTCGAACTGGGGACCGTCGAAGGCCGTGGCGAGAAACGGTTCCATCAGCTTGGTTTGGTTCACCGGGCAGACGTGGTTGAGGCCCAGACCGTGGCCATGCTCGTGGGCCAAGATGTTGCGCAGGATCAACGAGTTGCCTGATAAGTTGTTGTAGGTGTTGTCTGCGGAGTCGAGAACCATGTCGCCGAAATCAGGAAAGAAGTTGTAGGCGAGAACGCCAGAGTTACCGTCGATCAAATGGGCGGAGATTCGCACGTCGCCGCGCACACCGAGCACCCCGGCCGCGATGTTCGTGGAGGTCCACGGTGATCCGTCGTCGTTGGGTTCGTAGACATAGGTCACGCCATTGAGTGTCGCCCAGTGATCGAATACTTGTTGGAAGAGCGCCAACCAGACGGCCTGGCTGCCGTAGATGCCATTGAGCCAAGCATGCAGATTGCTGGGTGCCGTCGGCTCACCGTTGTAGCCAAAAATGCTCGTACCGTCGGGCACGATGCTCCAGGTGATCACAGTCGGGTCACCTTGGCCAAGGCCGCCACCGTTGGTCGCGGTGGTGCTCCACCGGGCGCCGTCGTTGAATTGAAACCGGCTGAATGGCGCCGGAGCGAGGGAGGTACGAAGCTGACCGGAATCGAATCGGTCCTGACTACGGGCAACGATGGCTGGGTCCGTACCGGGCGCGAAGCAAGCAAGTGGTACCAACGGGTCAGAGGCTAACCCAACTTCTGCGGCTGGCAGTACGGAAACGAACAGAAATGCTGTTAGCAAGGTCGTTAGAGCGTGTCGAATGATCACGAGATCCCCCTGTCTGTTGTTGAATGACGGCGTGCAATGCCCGGACCGACACACTGCCGGTCGGTGCAGGCCGATGGTCTACCTCGTAACGTCCCTTCTGAGTCCGAATCGGCTCGAGACTGATGCGGTGAGCGAGCCAAGAACGGTGAAGGTGGCAACGAAGATAGCGAATCGTCAATGAGTATACTTGCGGCATCCCTGCTTCGAAGGTTGGACCGTCGTATACTCGAGATGTGCTCAAGATGAGGTCAACCCGACGCTGCGATTGAGGAGAGTTCGATGAAGCTGATCAAGGTCGGTGCCGCGGTTCTCAATCAGACGCCGCTGGATTGGGACAACAATCTTTCCAACATCCTGACCTCGATTGAATGTGCGCGCGAGGAGGGCGTCTCGCTCCTTTGTCTGCCGGAGATGTGCGTCACCGGCTACGGTTGCGAAGATGCCTTCTACGCACCAGGTCTCCAGCGAACCGCGCTCGAGCTCCTCTCCGCAATCGCCGATGCGTCCCATGGCATGGCGGTTGCGGTCAGCGTGCCACTGTTGGTGCGCAAGGCGTTGTTCGGCACCGTGGCAATCATCGCTGACGGGAAAATCGCTGGCTTCGTCGGTAAGCGCCATTTGGCCGGCGATGGCCTGCACTATGAGCCCCGCTGGTTCCGTCCTTGGCCCGAGGGCCGGCAGATCGAGGTCGAGGTGGCGGGCGCGCGGTATCCGGTTGGTGACATCCTCTTCGTCATTGATGGCGTTCGGGTTGGTTTCGAGATCTGTGAGGACGCGTGGGTCGCCAAGCGCCCGGGCAGCGTGCTTGCCGAACAGGGTGTCGACATCATTCTCAATCCCAGTGCCAGTCACTTCGGATTTGGCCGCAACGACATTCGGGAACGATTCGTGGTCGAGGGCTCGCGGGCCTTCGGGGTGACCTATGTGTATAGCAACCTGGTGGGCAATGAGGCAGGTCGGGCGATTTACGACGGTGGTGCGCTGATCGCCAGCGGTGGCCGTCTGCTCGCCGCCGGTCAGCGCTTCTCGTTTCGGGAGGTCGAGGTGGTCACGGCCACCGTCGACATCGATGCGACCAGGATGCTGCAAAATCGCACCGGGAGCTTCATGCCCGATCTGGAGCCGCGGCCAGCGGGTGAGGTGCGGGTGCCCTTCACGTTTCCCAACCTCGACCTACCGCCCCGACGCCGAGAACTGCCGCTCGGGAGCCGAAGCGTGAGCAAGGAAGAGGCGTTTGCTCGGGCCATCGCACTGGCGTTGTTCGATTACCTTCGCAAAAGCCAATCTCGCGGCTTCGTCGTCTCGCTCAGCGGAGGTGCCGACTCCGCGTCGGTCGCTTGCTTGATTGCCCTGATGGTTCGACTTGCCGTGGCCGAGCTGGGCATCGAGGGTGTGCGGACGAAACTCAGCTACCTCCCAGTGTTGGGCGACGCGAGCGGCAATGCGGACTTGATTCGAGCGCTCTTGTTGTGCGTCTATCAGGCGACTCAGAACAGCACCTCGACCACCGAGGACGCAGCACGTGGTTTGGCGGAGGGGATCGGTGCGTCCTACCTTCGGTTCGACGTCGAAGCCTTGGTGAAAGGCTATATCGACATGGTGACCGAAGGGTTCGGGCGGCCTCTGACTTGGGAGCAGGATGACGTGGCGCTCCAGAACATCCAAGCGCGGGTGCGGAGTCCGAGTGTTTGGATGTTGGCCAACCTTCGCGGTGCGTTGCTGCTGTCGACCAGCAACCGATCCGAGGCGGCCGTGGGCTACGCCACAATGGACGGCGACACGTCCGGCGGTCTGGCGCCAATCGCTGGTATTGACAAGGATTTCTTGCGCCGTTGGTTGCGCTGGTTGGAGAACGATGGCATCGAGGGCATCTTGTGCGTACCAGCCTTGTCGGCGGTCAACGTTCAGGCGCCGACCGCCGAGCTTCGGCCGGTCGGCGCGGCCCAGACCGATGAGGGCGACCTCATGCCTTACGACGTGCTCGAGGCAGTGGAGCGGGCGGCGATACGCGACAAGCAGATGCCGGTGGAAATCTACCGCGCCATGCGCAACCGGTTTCCCGAACACACCGGGCCTCAACTGGCCATATGGGTCGAACGGTTCTTTCGGTTGTGGAGCCGCAACCAGTGGAAACGCGAGCGGTACGCGCCGTCGTTTCATGTCGACGACCAGAACCTGGATCCCAAGACGTGGTGCCGATTCCCAATTCTTTCGGGTGGGTTCGAACGCGAAATCCGTGCGCTCCGCGCCTACACTGATGGAGATGGCTCCGGAGGTTGAGTGGGCTTTCGTTTCGGCCCCGCTCGCGACCCGTCCTCGAATAACCAAGGCCCCTTGTGTCTCGTGAGAGCGTGGAACATTTTGCCGTTACCGGCCAGCGAGCCTCGTGACCCCCGCGGAGTCTTTCGTGGCCATGGTGGCCATGGCTACGTTGCACAAGCTCGACGTAGACCCAGCTACGCCTGCACTTGCGCGCCTGGCCCTGGACACGAAATCCAGCGCCAATCCACTACCCGCTCCCTTGTTACGGTCCACTAGACCTAAAACAAGCGCATACGATGGATGAGATGCGCGAAGATCTTGAGGCTCAAGTGCTTACGAAAAGCGCAGGCGCACCCGGAGGTTCGTTGAGCATTTTCGGAAGTGATTGAGCCCAAGAGATTTGTGTAGATCGCCTTCAAGATGCGCTGGTTTTGGGACTAGAAAACGAGATCGTCGAGAGTGTTGATGGGGCGCGCTGTCGAAGACTCGACCTCGGCCATCGGGTCGTGGCTGCCAAGATCCCCGAAATCGATCGCGCTCAGGCGGGCGAGCCGCCGGATGGGAACCTGGTAGGTGCCGTAGGCGCCAAGGGCGAATTCCACGTCGCTGACCCAATGGGCTTGCGACAGCACGTAGGCCGTGGCCCGCAAACGCGGCCCGTCGTTTTCCTCGACCGCCATGACCACGACCTTCCAGAACGCCTGCGGCAGCTGAGTGCCTCGATAGACCGGGTCGTCGTTGGCGAAAAGCGGACCCGTGAACACCGTGGCCCGAAAGCCGTGGGTGTGGGCGGCGTTGAGAATGTGGTCCTCGAGTCCCAGCCAGACACGCTGGTTGAGGTGCCCGTGCTGGGGCGCGCAGTTGGTCCAGAAGAAGGTGTCGCGCTCGGCCTGCTCGGCGTCCGTGCCCCAGGTTGGGTCGAGTCGGCGGACCAGGTGTCCTCGGTCGAGCGGGTTGCGACGGTAGATTCGATTGTCGAGTTGCTGCTCGGCATCGATCCGTGGGTCCAAACGCCAGGGATCACCGGCTCGTTTGTGGCGCTTCCAGGTACCACCGTCGATGTTGACGGCGGTGAGCAACGCCAGGCGCCGGTCAGCATGCATGATCACCGAGAAGTGGGTGTACCGAAGCTCGTCATCGCGCGCATTCCCCGCCACGACGTTACGCTCCGCCGGACTGTCGCTGGCGCCGCCAACCGTCAGGCTCGTGGAGGGGTCGAGCGGTGTCGGGAGGGGCACGGTGAGCCGCTCGGGTCCGAGAAACGCCGGGTCGTAGCCAGTGCGAGACGCGAGGTCTTCGGTCCACCGCCCGCGCTCGGCGTCATCCGCCCATCGATGGGGTGCTTCGAAGCGCGGGACAAAGCTCCCCGTACCCCGGACATGGCGATCGAAGTAGGCTTCGACGACCGGCGCGGCCACCGCCCAATTCGCCTCGGCCTCGCGACCCGCGAAGTGAAGGCCGACCACGAGGCCCGTGTCCGGGTCGAGCATCGCGGCGCCGGAGCAGCCGCCCAGCGTCGCGCAATCGTGGGTGAATTGAGCATCACCCACGAGGCCCATGACCTCACCCGGCGCCATGCGCTTGACGTTGTAGACACCGTTGAAGATGCGCTGCTGGTCAGCAGCGTCGTTGCGGCTATCGAATGCGGGATAGCCCAGGTTGACCACCATCTGGCCGGGCGTCGGCTGGGTCGACGCCAGAGTCAAGGCTGGCGGCATGGGACGATCGCGCGGTGCCAGTCGAAGAAAGGCGAGATCGGGTTCGTGGGGGCCGTCGTTGGCGATAAACAACACCTCGTCGACCCGGACGTCGTGGCTATTGGGATTATCACGCTCGGCCAGGAAGTCGACGAAAACGTCGAGCGCCTGGCCGTTGGCGCCGCGCAGCATCGGGAAGACGCCGTTGCCGCGTGCCGCGAAGATCAGGGCGACATGTCGGTTGGTGATCGCGATCTCGTCACCGATCATCCATGCCGTGCCGACGTGGCTGCCGGCCAGACCGCGTACCTCCACGCGCCCAACCGAGCGCGCGGTATGCTGGATCGTGTTGGCGAACGGCGCGAGGCGATCGCGCCACACGGCCGATCGTGGCGGGTCGTACTGGCCGTTCCAGGTCAACAGCGATGGTCGCCCAAAGCGTTGGACGATGGCTTCGAGACCCGCGGCGTCGAAGCGATCGTCGGCAGTCCGAGAGCCCTCGACGAGCGCGCGCGGTGTCGCGTCGTCATGGAGGAACTGGGCCAGCTCTTGCTCGAGCTCCCGGTCACGAAGGATGCGTTGGGCCGAATCGAAAGCGGTGTGCACGGAAACCTCCCGAGGATCGTGAGTGATCACGGCCGCCATGGCGCTCGACCGGCCGGTCTGTTGGTTAGGGCTTACAACCATCGAGGCGCAAGCGGCAGCGAAACGGTGCCAAGTCGAAGCGACGCTTGGCACGAAATGACGCTGGCTTTCGCCGTGGGAGGGGAGGGCGAGCAGCAGGCGCCGCTTGGGGCTCGCGATGATGAACGCGGCAACCTGCCGCCTCGAAAGGATGGTCTCTGGTACGATGTCCAGGCACGAACCAACACACAATTCGCGGAAAGGCAATATTCTTGGCCGGCAAGACCGAGTGGCAGGAGGGCGGCCTCGTTCGAGACGCCGAGGAGGGGCTCGACACCATGTTGCCGCGGGTCTATGACGAGCTACGGAGGCTCGCCAGCCGGCAACTACGTGGCGAGCGTGCTTGGCATACGCTGAACACCACGGACCTCGTCAACGAGGCGTACCTCAAGCTGCGCAAGCAAGACGAGCTGGCGTTTCAGGACAAACGGCACTTCCTGGCCATGGCCGCGGTGGCCATGCGTCGAATCTTGGTGGACTACGCTCGGCAGCGGAAAAGTAAGAAGCGAGGGGGGGAATTCCATCGGATCGAGTGGGACGAATCTCGCCTCTCCGTGGAGGAGTCGGCCGAGCAAGTCTTGGCCATCGACGAGGCGCTGGGCTGGCTGGACACACTCGAACCGCGGCTGGCGAAGATCGTGGAGTTGCGTTTCTTTGGCGGGCTGACCTTCACCGAGGCAGCCGAGTCCACGGGCATGGCGGTTCGAACTCTCAAGCGTGACTGGAAGAAGGCGCGTGCCTTACTCCTCAGTCGGCTCACGATGCGACCGGAAGACCATGGCGACTGAGAATGGCGACTGAGAATGGCGACTGAGAATGGCGACTGAGAATGGCGACTGAGAATGGCGACTGAGAATGGCGACTGAGAATGGCGACTGAAAAACGCCCTTTGGAGGCGCGGTGGCCCGAGGTGTCGAAGATTCTCGACGCCGTCTTGGAGCTGCCCACCGAGGAGCGTGCGTCGTTTATCGATCGAGAGATTGGTGACGATCCGGAGCTGCGCCATCTCGTCGAGCGGCTGCTCGAGGCGGATCAACAAGGCAGCCACTTCTTGGGCGCATCAGCCCAGAAGCTTGCTACGTCACTCCTCGAGCACACCCCTGAGGCCATTGCCAAGCGGCTCGGGCGCTATGAGATTTTGGGCCGGCTGGGCAGTGGCGGCATGGGTGAGGTTTTCGAGGCGGAAGATCGGCAGTTGCGCCGTCGCGTCGCGATCAAAGTTCTGGCGGCCACCGAAGCCCTGAACGAAAAGGGTCGCAAGCGGTTTCTGCGCGAGGCGCGGGCGGCGTCGAGTGTCGATCATCCGAACATCTGCACGGTACACGACATCGGCGAGACCGACGAGCATCTCTACATCGTCATGTCGTGCTACGACGGTGAGACCCTCGAAGCGCGCTTGCGGCGCGGACCCTTGGTCGTCGAAGAGGCGTTGGACATTGCCAAGCAGGTGACCCGTGGTCTGGCGTGTGCACACGACGCCGGCGTCATTCATCGGGACATCAAGCCCGCGAACGTTGTTCTGCCGCGCGAGGGACCGGTCAAGATCCTCGACTTTGGGATTGCCAAAATGCTCGGTGAGACCCGGTTGACCCGGACCGACGCGGCGCCTGGCACCTTGGCCTACATGGCTCCCGAGCAGATCGAGGGCGGCGACGCCGACGTGCGCGCGGATGTCTGGTCGGTCGGCGTCTTGCTCTACCAGATGCTCAGCGGGCGTCTACCGTTCGAGCAGTCGGGCTTGGGCGCCACCGTCCATGCCATCCTGCACGGGACCCCTGCGCCGCTGGCGGCGCAGGGGCTGGCGCCTGGCGTCGAGACGGTGGTCGCCACGGCGTTGGCCAAGTCGCCCGATGACCGGTACCCCAATGCTCACGCGTTGCTCGAAGCGCTCGAAGACCCCGCATCCCAGGTCCAAGCCAAGCCAGTGGCGCTTTCGTTGGGCTCGAGCGGGCGACCACCGACTACTTGGGGGCTGCCTACGGCAAGCCGGCGCGCGCTCTGGATCACCAGCCTCTTGTTGGGAGCCCTACTGTTGGCCTGGTTCCTTTCGAGTCGGCTCGGTCCTGCCCCGGACGCGAAGGCGGTGGAGGCCGTGGTGGTTGATCCATTCGAGAATCGGTCTGTCGACGATGCGCTCGCTTGGATGGGGCCGGCCATCGCTTCCATGCTGAGCTGCGATCTCGCTCAGCTCGAAGATTTGGAAGTATTGAGTGGTTGTGGCCTGGCCGACGGCGGCACCGAGCCGACTTCGGTGGTAGCCGAGACACGAGAGGATTCCGAGCTACGACGCATTCGGGGCTCGTACTTGGCGAGCAGCGGACGCTTACGTCTCGATGTTGCGATCGTGGACGCACGCGAGTCCGTGATCCAGAACAAAGTGCTTCAGCGCGACGCGGAGCAGGTCGTGCAGTTGGTGGCCGACGCGTCGAGCTTCGTGCGCCAGGCACTCGGGATCTCGGAACCAGGCGAGACGTGGTTGGCCAATGAGGCGATGACCACATCATCTCTCGAGGCCTGGCGGCACTATCAAGATGCCCTGGCCTTTAACCACGCGGGCGATCTCGGGGAGGCGCGGCAGGCCTTTGAGGCGGCGATCGGCGAAGACCCCGAGTTTGCGCTCGCGTTGGCGGACTTTGGGTTGTTTTTCATCAGTCGCGGCGATTCTGGCCGCGCCCGCAAATATCTCGATCGTGCGATGACCCAAGGCCACCGATTGCCCACGATTCACCGCGATCGGATTCAGGCCGAGGTGCTCGCGTCGTCGTGGGAAGGCTATGCGGCGGCCGTGGAGATCTTCGAGCGGCTGGTTGCCCATCATCCTAGCCGCTCCCCAGAGCGGAATCATCTGGCAGCGATTCACGGCTGGCTGGAGAACTACTCGGCGGCAGCCGCGCTCTATGACGGGTTGATTGAGGAAGGGACCGATCACTATGCCACCTACGAAAGCGCGGCCTCTGTTCATGTAGCCCTCGGGCAGTTCGATCGTGCCCACCAGGTCCTCGACCGGGTGCCGGCCGCATTCGCCGAGCATTGGAAACTGCGCTGGAAGCGCGGATGGGTTTGGTTGGAGCAGGGGCGGTGGGAAGAGGCCGCGACGGCTCTCGGTGAAACGTTGGCGATTCCGTCGGCCGGGTTTCTGAGTCGCTACGAGCTGTGGCGACTGGCGATCGTCCAGCAGCGCTGGGACCGCGCACTGGCGTTGGCCACGGACATGGTTGATTCCGCGACCCGCGACGGAGGCGTAGCGGTTTTCGAGGCCTGGTGGGGAGAAGTCGCGATGGCGCGAACCCATCTCTTTGTGGGCCGGGCCGAAGCGGCGGTCGACGCGTACGCACGGGCCACGGACGTTGCCTCTGGATCGCCTCAGGGAGCGTTGAGCCTGTGCATGGCGGCCGAGTTGGCGCTGGCGCTCGGTGATCCGTCGTCGGCCCGTGCCTTTTTGCTGTCGGCCCGGGAGTGGGGAGACCAGCAATGGCCTTGGCTGCAGGCCACCGCCCAGCTTGCCTTGGCCGAAGAACGGTTGGGGCAAGTTGCCGCTTCCATGCGTGCGCTCGAGGCGCTGGCCCAGCGCGCCTTGAATGCCGACAATGCGCCTGAACTTCGGCTGAGCGAGCGTTTCGCGGGCTTGTTGGCGATGGAGCGGGACGACACAGCGGGCGCGGTCGTATCGTTGACGAGCGCGGCCTCGCGCCTACCGCCTCGGGGCATCGAGTTTCACGATCATCATTTACCCGATCACGCCGCGATCTGGTTCGAACTGGGCGTCGCGGAGCAGCGAGCCGGCCGAGCGGCCGAAGCACGAGCTTGGTTTGAGCGGGTTCTGACCCAAGATGTTCAGATGGTCCAGGCCCCGTTGGCCTGGGTGCGCGCGCATTTCAGGTTGGCCACGGTCCTCCATCAGGAAGGCCAGCTCGACGTCGCAGCCACGCGGTATGGTCAATTCCTCGCGCTCCGTCCGCCGAATGGCCTCGACGCGGACCTCGTCGAGCGTGCCCGTGCGGCGCTCGACGAGATCCTGGCGAGTTCCTAACCCGCGCTGGCGTGGCCGCCACTCCCGCCTTGGCCGGTACCGGCACCGCCGGACATGATCTCCGGCGTGGTTGGGCGCGGCCCGCCGCGATCGAGGTAGTTGAGGATGGTGAGCAATTCGCCGGTGGCGAGAACAGCCTCCTCCTCCGGCGCGAGGCGTGCGTCTTGGACGGCATTGGCGGGATCCCGTACGTAGTCCGCACGAAGGCCTGGATCTTGCGCCAAAGTCGTCAGGAACGTTCCCAGACCCGATGGCGACGCGATTGGCTGGGCCCATTCATTCGCGCCACCGCCTCCTCCCGGCTCGATCTCGGGTGGTGAGGGCCTGGGCCCGTCGTGGAGAAAGTCCAAGATCAGACGAATCTTCCCGGTCGTGAGAACCCCTTTCTCATCGTTGGACATTCCGGCTTCATCGGCCGTGGCCTCGGGGGCTCGAAGGTAGGCGGTGCGGATGGCTTGGTCGTGCGCCAAAGCGACCAAGAAGGATTCCAGGGGGCGATTAGATTCCAGGGGGCCGTCGGGCATGTGCTCCTCCTCGTTAAATTCGCCGGCCGCGGGTCGCGGTCGGGTGGGTGATACCTGGCATGGCGCAAATCAGAGTTGAACGGTGCCATTGCGCCATGCGGAAGGAGTCCGCGGTCGTCACGAATTCGAAATCGGTGGCACTCCTTCTCGCCGCATTGCGCCATAAGGGATAGATCAGAAAAAACCAATGTACGTGGGTTGAGTGAGCCAGGCGTGCTCGTCTCGGTCTGAGTGGTTTGACGTCGATCTGCATTGGTTCGCATGGAGGAGTCCGTTGTCATCAATCCGAACCACTTTTGTCTTCGCCTACGCCAACGATCGACGGGCCGACGGTCGCTCGTTGCGCAACCTCCCGGTGGAGCAGCGAGGTATCAAGAAGGCACTCGAACGTCCGCTCGAAGACGGCCAGTGTGATGTCGTCGAGCTGTCGCATGCCCGGCCGACCGACGTCTTCGACACGTTGCTTGGCCCGCTGGGCGACAGCATTGCTCTCTTTCACTTCGCGGGTCACGCGGGCGACGCTGCCTTGATCTTCGAATCGGACGCAGGCGCCCCGACGCCTGCCCACGGAGATGGTTTGGCCGAGGTGCTGGGGCGCCAGCAAGCCCTTCAGCTCGTCTTTCTCAATGGCTGCGCGACGCACGGCCACGCCACGAGGTTGCTTGGTGCCGGGGTTCCGGCTGTGATCGTCACCGATCAGGCGATCGACGACGCGGTGGCGGCCGAGCTGGCCACGCGGTTCTATCAGGGTGTCGCCGCTGGCCGCTCGATCCAACGCGCCTTCGACGACGCCGTCGCCACGCTGACGAGCCGTTTCGGACGCGTTCGGCGCGCGGCCTATCACCGGAGTTTCGTGCCGGTGGACGATCAATCACCACCCTGGCCTTGGCGGCTGTATGCGGGCCAAAGTGGCGATGTAACGCTGATCTCGGCACCGCGCCGATCCGATCCCGGTGACGTCATCATCAGTGTCTCGGAGCCAGATCGAACGCATGCGACTCAGTTGGCCTCGCTGCTCGACGCGCAAGGGCGAACCGTGCTGATCGCGGATCCGCGGGACAATGAAACCATACTTCGAACCGTGATGGAGGCGGCGAGGCTGGTGGTCATGGTGCTCTCGGACGCCAGTGCCGAGGCACGTCACCAAGGACAGGTGGCGCGGGTGGCGGAGGATCTCCTCCGAGCGGGGAAGGTGGAGCGGGTCGTGCCGCTGTATGTCACGGGGTTTCCCGCCGCGCCCGTGGCATGGGACCTTGGACTGCGAAAGCACGACCATCTCGATGGCCGCGCGCTCGGCTTGGAGGAAGCGGCCTTCAAACTGGGTGATCTCTTGGATACGCCGCGAGGGCCCGCGCCGCCCGCCGAAGACCTAAGCCGACATCGCCCGAGTGAGCTCGATACGTTTGGCGGTTACTTCCACCACGCCGCGCTCAAGATCGACCGAACCAAGCAGTGGTGGCCGATCGTTAGGACCTGCTCTGCGGACGAGAACGCGGTGTTCCTGCTCCATGGACCGCGACGTCAGAACCTCGATCTCTTCATCTACCGGATTTGGCGCTTCTTGTCGGAAGTTCGCCAGCGACCGCATCGGATCCATGCCATCCCTTTCAGGCGTTTCTTCGCCAAGCCACGCTCGGTACCGGAGTGGGAGAACCACGTCCGCTACGCCTTGGGGGGCGAGAACCAGAGAGGTACGGCGGCGAAACTGCTGCGTGACGCCGCGCGTCAGAGCTCGGTGCTGCTGGTGCTGGGTGAGGTGCCGATCGAGGCCGGGCGACTCGACGAGGTCGAATGCCGTGCCTTGATCGACTTTGTGCGGGGACGACTGCCGGCCCTGATCGCCCAAGCGGCGGAGGGCGGGCATCCCGTGCGGGTGTTGATCGCCACCCACTACGAGCGTGCCGGGGATTCGTGGGTCGACACCCTCGACCAAGCTTTGGTCGATGGTGCCAGTGGCGGCGATCCGCGTTACCTCAAGCTGCCCGCGTTGCAGCCTCTGACGTGGAACGACATCGTGGAATTCCTCGATGAGCTGCAACCGCGGCCCCCACGTCACATCTACGACCAATTGCGAAACGCCTGGGAACGGCTCGACCAAGGCGACCTGACGTTCGCTCAGATCGTTGACCTATTGAAGCAAGAGCTGTTCTGACATCGCAAAGCCGCCGGAAATCGGATGAATGGAGGAATGGCATGAATGAGATCCGCTATCGCTCGGGCTATCCCCGGCTGACCGAGGCGGGCCTGCGCGGCCGCGACGGCAAGCACTATCAAGCCCACCCCGACCTCTTGGCCGCGGCCAACGTCGCGCTCGAGTTGCGCATGCCGCTGTTGTTGACGGGCGAGCCCGGTTGCGGCAAGACGGACTTCGCCTTTGCCGCCGCGTCGGGTCTCGGTTGGGGGCCACCGCTCGAGTCGCATGTGCGGAGCGACACCCGCGCGCGAGACCTGCTCTACCACTACGACTCGCTACGACGGTTCGGTGATGCGCACCATGGGGGCGAGGCGGGTGCCAAGCGGGCCGAAGACCCCCGACGCTATATCGCGTTGAGGCCGTTTGGTAGGGCCCTCCTGTCGCCGGTTCCGCGCGTGGTGCTGATCGACGAGATCGACAAGGCGCCACGCGATTTGCCCAATGACCTGCTGCGCGAGCTTGATCATGGGCGATTCGAGATTCCCGAGATTCCTGACGACATCGTCGCCGAGCCGGGCCACGCGCCGGTCGATATCGACGATCTCACGACCTATCGACGGACCATGGTTCCACCGACGCATCCTGATCGTCGGCCGTTGACCCTCATTACCAGCAATGTCGAACGCCAGCTTCCGGATCCCTTTCTGCGTCGCTGTGTGTTCTTCCACATTCCGTTTCCCGACGACGATCAGCTTCGCGCGATTCTCACCAGTCGCTTCACGGGTGAAGATGGTGTTCCCGGTCTCATGATCGATCGGGCACTGACGGTGTTCTCGGCCTTGCGCAAGACGGCGTCGCTGACCAAGCAGCCTTCGACCTCGGAGCTGATTCGCTGGGTCGAAGCGCTGCACCGGCTGCACGAACCCGGGTTTGTTTTGGGCGTGCTTGATCGCATTGTCGGCGAAACCAGCAACCGACGGTGGCGCGCGTTACCCGCGCTCAGTTGCCTCATCAAGCTGCGTGAAGACTTGGGTCGTCTGGGCGGTGGCCTGTAGCCGTCATGGGTGATTCGCCCGATCGCTCGGCATCGATTCGGTCCTTCCTGCGTCGAGTGGATGCGGAGGTGGTGCGCCTGGGGGCACGGGACTACCTTGCGATCGAGCGTTTGCTCAGGACGGCGAGTCGGCCTTGGACCGATCGAGCGTTGCGGGCGGCGTTCGCCTCGCTGCTGGCGCGCAACGAGCGGCAATGGCGGCAGGTTGCTCGGGTCTATGACGCCTGGGTCGCGCGATCCGGCACAACATCCCCGGGCGATCCGGATTCGTCGACGAAGGCACCCGCCTCACGCGCACCCGAGGTGCTCCCCAAGGCCGTGCACTTCGAGTCGCCCCGGCCACCATCGTGGCGTCGGCGGCTGCGGCACGATTGGGCGGACCTCGTGCGGACCGCGCGCAACGCGCCGCGTGCGTGGTGGATGGCGGGCTTGGTGATCTTGGTGACCGGAGGTTTGGGTCTCGCTGTCGAGCGCGTCTCGCGCGTACCACCGCCGACTGACCAACACCTCACTACGACCGATCCGGTGCCCGTCGAGATCCCCGCATCCGAGCAGCGGTTCCAGCTCGAACGGGTCGCGGATGCGTCTGACGCGGGAAGGACGTCGGTGCGAGTGAGCCCACCGGCGCCGACGGCCGGCTTGCTGGCCGCGCTTGGCGTGGTGGCGGCGGCGGTGGTGACGATTGGTTGCTTTTGGTGGGCGCTGCCGGCCGTGGTGAGGCAACAGTGGGCCGCGGGGCGCGCGACGCGTGCCACGCGTGCCACGGCTGTCCACCACGCGCGGGCCGCACTCGCCGCCGAGAGCGCCGCCGCCGGGCGACCGGCCGAGTTGCGCTACCACGTCGAAGCACACATGGGGGACCTAATCAACCAAGCGGTGGCCGACACGGCGGACCTGTTGGGCGGTGGAGGGGAGCGGCTTCCCGGTCGCGACCTCGACCCCGACGCGACTGTTTCGCGCACGGTGGCGCAGGGTGGCCGCTTCAGCCCGGTGCTGGAGACACGACGAGGGCGCGCTGAGATTGTCGTGCTGATCGACATCGAGACCGGTTGTCCGCCGTTTCTGTTTGTCTTTCAGCGTT
This sequence comes from Candidatus Multivoradales bacterium, assembly GCA_965250305.1. Lineage (GTDB taxonomy): Bacteria > Acidobacteriota > Thermoanaerobaculia > Multivoradales > J023 > J023. The sequence continues at coordinate 462,225 of CBDFNS010000024.1, forward strand.
TGCTCGACGCCTGGGAAGCCCAGGGTGTTGGGCTGCGGCGCTACACGTTTCACGGTTCCCCCGACATCGTGACTGAGGTCTCGAATCAACGACCCGTGTCGATCGCGAGCTTGGCGCGTCGTACGGAGGGTTTGCCGTTCATCGTGTTCAGTCGTTGGTTGGACCCGTTCGGTTTCAGGGGCGCGGCCCGTTGGCCGCGGGCACTCCCGGCTTGGCCGCGCCGGGTTTGGATCGATTCGTTCCCGCGACCTGCTGCCCAGCGGCCTCCCGAGGCCCGCCGAATGCTCTTCTCCCTCGAGCGTCTGGGCTTGGCGCGATACAGCTTGACCAATGAGGGAATCTTAGCCTTGGCGAGGCGACTGGTCGGGCATTCCCGGGCTGGTGACGCTACAGCCAAGCCGCTGCCCATGCTGCCCGAGCAGGCGCCCGCGGGCGAGGGCGGCGCCTTGGCCGAGGCGCTGCGCCGGTGGGCCCTGGTCGGCGCCCTTGTGCCCGACCCCACTTGGGATCAACTGGAAGCGATTCGGCGCCATTTCCCGGAGCTCGAGCAGGCGCTTCCCGAAGCGCGGTACGTGCAACTCCTGATCGAGTGGGTCGAGCGCGATACGGGCGTGGCCGCGGAACGCGACGGCGAGCGAGGGGGCCTCCGCATCCCCGTCACGCGACAGAAGGCCTGGAAGGCCGACCAACTGCGATTGGATCGACACCGGCCTCGGCACGCCTGGCTCGAAGTTCGCGCTCGACGTCTGCTCAAGCAACAGCTCGGTACCCACCCGCCAAGCGACCCCTTGGAGGCGTATTGGTGGCGACTGAATCATGCGTTGCACCAGGCGGTGCTGGCACCCGGCGAAACGACGGACTTGATCGCGCTGCTGAACTCCCCGATTGGCCATGATGTGGCGATCCAGGTTCGCGATGAGCTTGATCGGCAAGAGGCCGTGGGGGTACGGCTCTTCGGCCGGGCCAACGAAGACGCGCTACGCACGGGTATCGGTCAGCCCTCGGGTGTGCCGCTGAGGGCGTTGTTCACCGGTACCCTGTCAGGATGGCGCGGGTGGTTGTGTCCGGTGGGCTCGCTCCTGGTCGCGACCGTGCTTACCGTGATGGGGGCGCGACCCTGGAATGACAGCCCGAGGTGGCAGCGTGCCCTCGAACAGCCCGCTGAGCGGGCCGCGATCTGGCGGCTTGTCGAGCACGACGACACCCTTCCTACCATGCAGCGCTTGCCCGGTGGCACGTTCCAGATGGGCTCCGTCGACGGCGACCCCGACGAGCGACCGGTGCATCCGGTCACCATCAAGCCGTTCGAGATGTCCCGGACTGAAATCACGGTGGCCCAGTACCGGGCGTGCGTCGAGGACAACGGTGCCTGCGAGCGACCCGACAACAGTCACGACTGCAACTGGGGCGTCGATGGGCGCGACGACCACCCGGTCAATTGCGTCTCATGGCACGATGCCAAGGCCTACGCCCAATGGCTGGGCGCTCGCCTTCCGAGCGAGGCCGAATGGGAGTATGCCGCCCGTGGTGGTGGCCTGGATCGTGACTACCCCTGGGGCGATGAGCCCGCCAACTGCCAGCACGCCGTGATCAACGATGAATCGGGCGCTGGTTGTGGCGCGGAGCGGACGTGGCCCGTGTGTTCGAAGCCGGCCGGGCATTCGGTGCAGGGGCTGTGCGACATGGTCGGCAACGTGTGGGAGTGGGTGGAAGATGACTGGCACGACCGCTATGACCAGGCGTCAGAAGTCGGTAGCCCAAGGGTGGACTCACCACGCGCCGGGGACCGGGTCATCCGCGGCGGCTCGTGGTGGAACGGACCGCGCGACGCGCGGGTCGCGTACCGCTACGGGGACGTGCCCTCCAACCGCGGCGGCAGCCTGGGTTTTCGTGTTGCGAGGTCTTTGCCCTCTTCCCTTTGACCCTTATGCCCTTTTCCTTCTCATTCTCCAACGACCGGCCCGCGATGGCCCCGCGTGCGCAGCCGCGAGGGCCATCGGCGCGAGCTACCAGCGGCCGGGAGGTGATTCGAGCATGAAATTGAGTTTGGTAACCGTGGCCTTGGATCCTGAGAACGGCCTGTTTCCGGTCGATCCGCTCGAGGCCATCGAAGGCGAGGTGCTGAGCGTGGTGGAGCACTTCTTTCATTTCGGCGGCGTGCCTCAGCTCTTGCTGGTGGTGCATCATCGTCAGGTTGACGGTGGGCAAAACAGGATTCGGTCGCGGCGAGGGGCAAGGCCTAGTCCAGCCGAGACGCTCGGGCCGGAAGAATTAGAACGCTACGAAGCGCTGCGTACCTGGCGTCGTGGGCGGGCGGAGGCCGACGGTGTTCCGGTCTTCGTGATCTGTAACAACCGTCAATTGGCGGCGATCGCCAGCTTGCGGCCGACCACCAAGCAAGCATTGCGGCAAGTCGAGGGCATCGGCGAACGCAAGGCGGGTCGTTATGGCGCAGCGATCCTCGCCATTGTCTCGAAGGACGGCGTTGAGCCACCGGCCAAGAACTCGGTACCGTCTGGAGGCGAAAATGCCGGCTGAGGTTCCTGTGCTGTTCGTTCATTGGGAACGGTTCTTGGCGTGGCTGCTCGACCGCACCGCGCGCTTTCCGCGCCGCCTACGGTTTACGCTGACCAATCGGATCGACAATCTGGCGCTCGATGTCTTCGAAGGGTTGGTGGCGGCCCGGTACGAGCGTCAACGAATCCCGATTCTGGCGAAGATCAACCTCGATATCGAAAAGTTACGGTTGCTGCTGCGCATTGCCCGTGATCGCGGTTTTCTCGATCGTAGGTCCTTCGAAAACGCCAGCAAAGAGATTGACACTGCCGGCCGCATGGTCGGCGGCTGGCTCAAGCACCAGCGTGGCAAGTCATGATCGCCTGGCGGCAGGCGACCTCGTTTGAGGCGATCATGTCGGCGACACGGCGGGCGGCGAAGGGCAAGGCTGACCGGCCCGAAGTCGCACGCTTTCTGATGGACGCCGAGCGCGAGTGTCTGCGCATCCAACGCGCCCTGCGCCGGCCGCTCGATCATCGGCTGGCCTGGCGTCCGGGTCCGGTCGAACGTTTCACCATCCGTGATCCCAAACCGCGCGAGATCACGGTTGCGCCGTTTCGAGATCGTGTGGTCCATCATGTCTTGTGCGCCATGTTTACCGACAACCTCGAACGCTACGCCATTCGGCATTCCTATGCCTGTTGGCCAGGCCGAGGCCAACACCGGGCGCTGCATCAGTGCCAGCGATTCAGTCGAACGACAACGTGGGCGCTCAAGGGCGATATCGCGTCGTACTTCTCGTCGATCCCACACGGCCGACTCCTGCGTGCGTTCGGTCGTCGGGTCAAGAACGATGTGCTCGTGGCATGGGTCGAACGGACCATTGCCGGGGTCGAAGGTGCGCGCGACGACTCGCGGCGAGGGCTCGCGATCGGCGCCCTGACATCCCAGCATCTGGCCAATTTTTACCTTGGCGCCCTTGATCATTGGCTCACCGACGGTCTGGGATTCGGCCGTTACCTCCGCTACATGGACGACTTCATCGTCTTCGGAGATCGTAACGAAGTGTGCCGGCTGTTGCCCAAGATTCGCGCCTTCGTCGAGACCGATCTCGACCTTCGGCTGAACGAGCGGCAGAGCCGCATTGTGCCCGTTCGCGATGGCGTGCCGTTTCTGGGATTTCACGTTTTCCCCTCACAGATTCGAGTGTCCGCAACACGCTGGCAACGGTTTCGCCAGCGTGAAAAGCGCCTGCTCGAGGCGCATGCGGCCGGCCGCCTCGACGACGAAAATCTCGGGTGCCGGCTGACCAGTCAGTATGCGCATCTCGAAGCCTTCGACACCTACCGAGTTCGGCGCGGCCACCTCGCGGAGGTGGCGCGTCGGGGGCCGGGCCGACAACGCCGAGAACCGGGTCATCCGCGGCGGCTCGTGGAGGAACGAACCGCGCAACGCGCGGGTCGCGAACCGCAACAGGAACGAGCCCTCCAACCGCAACGACAACCTGGGTTTTCGTGTTGCGAGCTCAATCACCAAGCCGCCAGAGCATCGATTGCTTTGGCGGCCGGGCCCGTCGGGATCGCTTCACGGAGCGGTTCCCTGTGCCCAGGCATTGACCAGGCCTTGGTCCCGTGCCATCGGGAGCTGGGGATTTTGATCCCCGGTCGCCGGGTGGCCGAACCAACCCAGCCCGGCGGCGGCGCTTCGCGCGTGGCCGCCGGGCCCTTGTCGAGACGAGAACAATGAAGCACGCGATCGGTGACATTTTCCTACCCGATCGGCCAGTCCGCTGGCTGGGGATCGCTCTAATCATCACCGGCCTGGTATTCCCATTCGCAGTGGTTGCCATTCGGGCAAAGCGTTGGCAACCACCGCCGCCAGAAGCACCGGTCACGCTGCGGCCAGAACTGGTGATCCTACTCGGCGGAACCTTTCAGATGGGCAGCAGCCCGGACGATGAGCCCGATCGCGACGACGACGAAGCCTTGCACACTGTGACGATCTCGCCGTTCGTCGTCGCGCGTACCGAGGTCACGCAACAGCAGTTCGGTGCCGTCGGTGCGAGCTCGGTGGGAGACGGATGCGAGGAGGCGGGCATTGGTGATGACTTGCCAGTGGTCTGCGTTTCTTGGCTCGACGCCGTTCGCTACTGCAATGCCTTGTCAGAAGCGGAAAGGCTCGAGCCTGTGTACACGATTGGTGACGATGCGGCGACTTGGAACCGTGAGGCCAATGGCTACCGCCTGCCCACCGAAGCCGAGTGGGAGTACGCGGCACGCGCCAATACCCGCACGCGCTGGGTCGGCACCAACATCGAAAACGAGGTCTGCGATTTCGCCAACGTCGCCGACCGGTCGGCCCGTGCGAACAATCCTGGCAGGTCCACCTTCGACTGCGATGACAGTTCGCCTACGCTAGCGCCGGTGGCCGATCGGCGGCCCAACCGGTGGCAGATATTCGGCTTCGGTGGCAATGCTGCGGAATGGGTGTGGGATCCCTACCAGGCTGATTTGACCCAACTGGAGCCTGATAACCCGATTGCAACCAACGCCGGGCTCCGGGTCATCCGCGGCGGCTCGTGGGGGGGCGTTCCGCGCTTCGCGCGGGTCGCGAGCCGCTTCAGGAGCGTGCCCTCCAACCGCAGCGGCAACCTGGGTTTTCGTGTTGCGAGGTCTGTCTTACCCTCTGAAGTCTTACCCTCTGAAGTCTTACCCTCTGACCCTTTGCCCTGATCTCGAGCCGCCCGCCGGAGGCGCCTTCCGAGGCGCCCCGAGCGGCGGCGATGCGCCCGCGACGGTGAATTTCAAATGCCTGGTCTTGACCGTTTGGTCTCTGGGGTTGGTCGAGTATGGCTGGGCGCTCGGCAAGCATCGTGCGCTCGCACCGGTAGCGCTCGAGCCAGCCTCCACCATTGACCTGAGCTCGATCCACCTCCCCCCAATCGACCTTCGTATCGTGCTGACGTGGGAAGACGAATTCGCCGATATGGATCTCTGGGTAGAGGAACCTACGGGAGAGAAAGTCCACTTCGGTAACGTACGATCGGCGATTAGTCGCCAGCTGTCCGACGATTGCACCTTGGGACTGGGCCCGGAGTCGAGTCCTATGTGCTCGAGCGAGCGAAGCCGGGTGCGGCGCCACTCGCGAAGTACCTCGACCGCCAGCCCGGTGATCGGGACTTGCCGCCGCTCGTCGTTCTTGGTGTCGTTGAGGAGTGCCCATCCTTCTTCGAGGTCGACCCGTTTCCACGTCAAATCCAATAGCTCACCCTGGCGCATGCCAGTGGTCACCGCCAGGAGCACCAACGGGAGCAGCCGGGGATCCCAGCTGTTTTGGCAAGTCGCCAGTAAGCGTTGTTGCTCGTCAATGTCGAGGGTGATGTATGTCGAGGGTGATGTCGAGGGTGATGGCTCGGGAGCTGTGATAGTAATGTTATTGTTTACAGCAGTTTACGAGTGGTGCCGGAGGCGGGAATCGAACCCGCACGAGCTAGGCTCGGAAGATTTTAAGTCTCCTGCGTCTACCGTTCCGCCACTCCGGCTAGGAGCATGATGCGACGTTAACTCGCCGATAATGAATAGGTTGGGTCCGTTGCTGACGGTCGCCGAGTGTCACTGATCGTTGCCGCAGATTGCCCGCGATTGCCCCATGGGGCACTCCACGTGAGGAGATCGGTCATGGCAAGCATTGAGGCACGACGACAGGATGACGGCTCAGTCAGGTTTAGGGCGCGCATCACGGTCCGAGGATATCCCAGAACGTCGCGGACCTTCACTCGCAAGACCGATGCGAAGCGCTGGGCGCGGCAAACCGAGGTAAAGATTCTGGAGGGGAGACTCTTCCCGATCCAGGAGGCCAGGAAGAGAACGTTTGCTGATTTGCTGGACCGGTATTTGGCGGGGCACGCCAAGCGGATCGAACCGAGACGAGCGCGGCAGCTCCTCTGGTGGCGAGATCGCCTGGGGGCCTATGCCCTCTCACAGGTGACCGCGCCGATGATCGCCGAGATGCGCGACGCGTTGGCAGATAGGGCGGCGCTCGATCTGCTTCGGAAAATGGGGGAGCACCAGCCCACCGAAACATTCGTCTTTGCTCGCCGGAATGGCCGGGCGATATCCCCCGCACGGCCTTCGAGGCCGCGGTGGCACGGGCAGGCCTTGAGAATTTCCGTTTCCACGACCTGCGCCACACTGCCGCGCCCTATCTGGCGATGAGCGGGGCCACATTGGCCGAACTCGCCGAAATCCTCGGCCACCACACGCTCGCGATGGTCCAACGTTACGCCCACCTCTCCGACGCCCACACCCGAGTCCGAATGAGGTCGGCATGGCTGCTCCTTACGATTGGCTTGCCTCTGAGGCGGTGAGGTGAAGTCGTTCGCTCACTCTGCTGCCGAGCCTCCTCGGTCGCGGACAAATCTGTCGTCGACTACAGGTCGCGTTCATGCGACCACGTGCCCCAGCTCAGCCGTGCCGGGTCGACGTCGTGGGTTTCGATGTCGGTGGCTGGTTTCATGGTGGTTTCCCTTCTGTTTCCGAATTGGCGGCAGACACTGCGTCCGCCGATGCCTGTCCCGTGGCCGCTACCGGGCGCTGCGGTCATGGGCCACACGGAAGCCGGGACGCGCACGCGGCACCGGCGAATGGAGCGGGCCGCCCACTGACTGCCCAGGCGTCCGCGTCGTGGCAGGGACCCGGGCAGCAGGACGCAGTGTCTGCAACCGGATGCGGGAAGATGGGGAGCGCCAGACCGCGGGTCGTATCTTGCAATGAGCGGCGCGACGCTGGCCGAACTCGCCGAAATCCTCGGCCACCGGACACTGGCCATGGTCAGCACTATGCCCACCTCTCCGACGCCCACAATACGCTCCGTCGTCGAACGGATGACCAAGCGGTATCTGTAGAATGTTGGGTAGGTATGGACGACAGAGACCTTAGAAGCACACCGCCGTTCCCTACAGGCAAGACACTCCCGCCCGCAGCATGCGGACGGGAGGTTCAGATCTAGGCGCCAAAGGGTGGCGGCGTAACGAACCCGACGCCTTGATCGTGTGGGCGCGGTACCCCAACTTCAGGCCGCCTATAGCCGGCGAATCGCCAATACGCCAAGGAACAGCAAGAGCGTTCCAAGAAAGAGAGTGCCCCACTGGTTCAGCGTCGGAATCGTCGTTGGTCCGCCGGCCCCGCCCACGACTATCACCGCAGGATTGTCTGCCTCGACGCGACCACGGAACAGAGCCGCATTTCCTGCGGTAGGTAGGTTGTCGCTATCGACCTCGTAGATCGCGTCAACAACGAGGTTGCCTAGAAGGAGTTGGAGATTGTCACCACCATCGGAGTAGCCCAAAGGACCGGAGGCGTCTCGGTTGACGGTCATCTGAATCAAGGAGCTGCCAAGAGGAGGTAGCTCCATCGTGTTGCCGGCAAGTAATTGGGGATCTTCCGAGAATCCCTTGAAGAAAAATGCAGGCACGCCCGACTCTGCATGGGTGAAGGCCAGGCGAAAATAGGAGGACTGATTGCTCGGCTCAAAGGCTGGAACGATCACCGCATCCGCACTTGTGTTGACGAGCAATATCGTCACCTCGAATGCATCGTCCGGACCGATCTCAAGCTTGTCAACCGAAACTTCCAGCGTCAGTGGAGGTGTCTGCGCCAACGCGGGCATCGACACCAAAAACGTGAAGATCATTGTCACTATGTATCTACTCATGGATTGAACTCCGATGATCCCGATCCAGAACCGCAACTATCGTCAAAGAATAGGCATTTCAACCGCGGAATCAACGTGACTGTGACACCACAGGCGAGCCACTTAACAACGGCAATTGGTAACTGGATCGCGGCATCTCCAACTCCCGTGATGGCGCTCACGGGAAGGTCGACGTCAAGACCAATCTCTAGCGCCCGCTTTTCAACCCACAAGTTGCTGTTGTTCGTGATATTGTCATATGCGCCCTGGCTGCCAGCCATCACCGCTGCTTCAAGTGCGTCAACAATCGACTCGAGTGTCTGGCCCGTAGGGGGAGTCACCTCGATGCAGACGGACTGAAACGTATCATCTCCGCATGGAACCGTACTGAGGAGATCTGAGCGGCCGTTCTTTGCGGGAGTGAGTTGGTCACTTATGCTGTAGGCTGCGTAGGTCGCGCGGATGCCGCTAAAGGTCTCGACTAAATAGAAGCAGTGTCTGCCTGCTTTGGAAGGAAGTCGAAGTGGATCGTCTTCCGAGTCGAGCGGGCGGCATGTTACATCAACACTCCTGATAGAGCAGAGAGCGAAGTTGCCGGTGAACGGTACCAAGTCTTCGCTGACTTCCCACCCTGATTGCCCCACCCGGCTGAAGGTATTCCGATATTCGATCGTGTGAGTGCCCTCGTCGAGCGAAACGGTATGGGTTTCTCCGACATGAGAGCCGTCGGGTGCACCCGGATCGTCAGAGATCACAGTGGCGACAAGGCATCCATCAACGTAGACTTCGACCTTGTCGTCACGGATGCAACAGTCGCGCAGAAAAATGTCGACATCCGAGCCTCCTGCGGGTATTGCTATGTCACGAAACACCGAAGAGGGCACTACCTCATCAAATACGATCGAGTCGGTGCCCTTGGAGATGATGCTCGACACGTCCTCTTGTGCGTGGGCTGCCGGTGCCAACACCAGGCACAGGCCGAGCGCTGGCCATAGATTCACTATGCGCACGTGGCTTCCTCCATGATTCGAGCTGGCTGTATTGCTGACAGCAGCCCAGGATAATTCTTCGGGGAAAGCTGGCACCCTGCCTGGTGCCTGGCCGCCCCGGTGCTGCTTACATTGACATAGAGTATACCGCAAGAGTCCCAGAAAGAGGTCAAGGTGGTGAGGAAACTATGGCTCTCATAGATATTGGCCAACGTCACGTAGTAGTTGGCCAACCGATCGAGCGTGGGAATCGGTATGCAAGGCGCGGTGATACAAAGCGCGAATTCGCCGTAACAGAAGTTGCTCTGGTTGGAGTCTGATTCCGCTGAACGCGGTGTGCCACGGCACTTTTGAAGGACAGCTAGGTTTGCTGGGTCGAAGGGAAGTTCTCGACCCAACTCAAATGCCGAAGGACTCAAATATCGAAGGACGTAGCGCAAGTTTGCCATACCGTGAAGACTTCTCCAACCACCCGATTACTGGTGTGCAATGCAGCCTTCTAGGGCCGGGCCTCCCTGGCCTCATCGGAGCATGACGCCAATCGCAGCGAAGATCTGCTGCCGAAGGAAGAAGCCCAGAATGATGAGGCCGATCAAGATGACTCGATAGACGACTTTGCCAATGGCCACACCGGAGATACCGCCAATGACGGCCATGATCAACGACGCGATGCCATCGCCCTCCGTGATGACCGCGCCATAGCCAAAACCGGTGATGGCACCGATCACGCCAAAGAATGTTCCAAACTGATCGCTTTCATGTTTCGACACGGAATGTACTCCTCGATTAATTTGAGATTACGATTGGGTTTCGGGTCGCTTCTTTCGAGAGTCCAATGAATCGTTGGCGGGCTAGCCCCCATCGGCCCGAGGCGAGAGGGTGGCGTCGAGGTTGCGGCCGGGTTCGACGTTTACCCGGTGCTCCCAGGGCGCGTATCCAGGAAGCTTGAGCTCGATGAGGTGTTCGCCCAGCGAGAGATCGAGGTCCATGGGTGTCTTGCCGTAGTAAACACCGCCGATGGAGATGTCGGCGCCCGCGGGTTTGGAGCGAATGGCCATGGCGATCAGCTTGCCGGAGGTACTGAGGCCGGCGGTAAGCTCGCGCACGGCATGCTGGACCCCTGACACCGCCTCGTTGGTTAGCAGCTTGCGGAGCAGCTCGCTTTCGCGACTTTGGGGACGCCGCGGCGCCACCGCTGCATCGGTGTAGGCCTTGACGTCCCGGATGTCGTAGTCCTTGGAGAACCGAACAATGCCGGACTGAATGTCGATGATTTGCAACGTGATCGACATGCGGTACGTGTCGCTCAACACGTTGACCCCGCGGTTGCGGTAGCCCCGGCGTTCGACGTCATAGCGGGTCACCGAACCGGTTACCACGGCGTCGGCGTCGAGCAGGTGGCCGATGCGTGAGTAGCCAGCCGACGAGAGTTGGGTGGGGCTGAGCCGTTGCTCGCGCAGGACCGTATTGAGGCGGTCACGGGTGACCACCGTTACTTTGGGCATGTTGAATAGGAACGAGGTAACGATGTCGCAAGCGGCGGCACCGATCTCGGGCAATGGGCTGCCGCTTCGGTTGTCGAAATCCACGACGGCGACCGTGAAGTGCTTGACCGCCTCGTGCGCGGTCGTGTTTGACGGTGGTTGACGCCAGTGCGCGTCGAGATTCCACCCCTGGAGAATCGCGAGGATGGTCTCGACGCGCAGGCCACGGCAGTAGGGCTGCTGGTTGTCGAAGATCATCCCGATCAGTTGCCAATGTTGGTCAAAGACACCGCCGCCCGAGTGGCCCGGAGGACAGAAGTGCTCCAGCTTGAGGGTGTCGCGTTGCTTGGGATTGGCGAACGCTTCGACGCCCACCAAACGACCCGGCGCCTTGCTGTCGAGCCACGTGCCACCCGGCGCGTGGCCAATGGTGTAGATCGCGGCGCCCGGGTCGAGGGTGCTGGTGTCACCGAGGCGATCGAAGCCAAGTGCCAGGGTCAGCTCGCTTTGGGCAAGACCCAGGGGCGCGGCATCGATGCGGAAGACAGCGAGATCTTGCTGCGGATGTCCCCGCAAGGGCAGGGTGTCGTCGGCCGCCGCGACCAGCTTGAGGGCCTGGCGCCACATCTTGAACCGGAACTCGAGCTGGGCTGGGTTCTCGTTGGGCTTGAAGACAACGTGTCGGGCTGTAACACCGAGAATCGTCTGGCCTTCGACAGCGAATGCGACGCCAGCGCCTTCGACAGCGTGCCCCTTGATGTGGACGATCAGGTTCTTGGCTTCATCACTGGCTTGCAACAAGGCGGCGCGCTCTTCGTCAGAACGCGCGGTGCTTGCGAGGGCCAGGCCAATCGCAACAGTCAGGGCAACCGCGCGGTATGGGTTTCTCCGGTACATGGTCTCTCCGATTGAACAGATGAATGCGCTCAGTGTGCTTCGAGCATTAACCAATACGACGCGGTAATGGCACCGCCGCCGAGTACGGGACACTCGAGGTCGAGGCGGTAGACGCCGGTAGCTGGCGGTCGATCGAGTTGGATGACTGTGGGCTGCCCGGCAGGGTAGTAGCCATAGTCGAGGGCTTGGCGGGCTCGGGTCGGCGCCGAGCCCGGTGCGCTCGGCGTGAGGGTGACGAAGATCTCGCGCAGGCGTCGTTCGGGAATCAACGTCAACGCGTACGTTGGATCGGTCACCGTGCCGTTGCCTTGCGCAACGGTCAGCGGGACATGGACGCGAACGCGCGTGCCGTCGACCTTGCGTTCAAACCAGCCCAATAGGCCGATATCGGCTGGTCCGAGGGCGAGCGAGCTCAATACGTCGATAGGCCAAACGAACGGTGGTTTGGCTGGATCAACCGACGCGTCCATGCGGTAGAAGACCCGAGGCTGAACACTCTCGGCGCGCAGTCTCATGGGTATCTCGGCGTGTGCCGCGTCCCACTTTGGCCAGGTGACCTTCAGCGACTCCGTGCGGTCGGCATCGAAGTGCATCCCCGCGATCAACGAAAGGAGCCGAATCTGAACACTGTTGACCTGCAGGGTGTAGATACCTTCGCAGCGGTTGTCGCGCTCGCGATAGGCCAACGGACTTCCGCTGGTACCGCTGAGGCCCGGATCACAATCCAGTAGGCTGTCTGAAGCGCCCGTGGGCCACGCGAAGCCCATTGTCAAAAGGAGTGCTAGCCGCACCGCAGGACCCAGATGGCCGGGTGTGCGGCTCAATCTTTGACCCAGCCTTTTATGCGGCGGCCGAAGCGTTTGATCCGATGCGCCCGGTCGACCGCCTCATAGGCCTGCTGATTGCTCGGCTTCAGGCGCACGATGGCACCGTAGGCGGCCTCGGCATGGCCTTTGGTCTTGCAGGTCGAGACGTCAACGGCGACACGCAGGACCTTGAGCTGGCCGAGGACCGTCTCTTCTCCCACGAGTGGCCGCCCGTCGATCCCGAACAGGGTTTCGCCTTGCTCGATGATCTCGAGCACGTCACCTTTTTGAATCCCGACATCGGTGCCGAGGTCGACGATGACCTCGCTACCCTTGACCTTGACGATGTTGCCTTCAGGCGGAAACTGTTGCCGTAGGTTCTCGAACAAGTAACCGGATGCGATGTAGGGCGTGGTGGGCTCGTCGAGGCCGTGGCGGCGACTGTCGACCGTTGCGGCAATGTTGCCGGTTTCGACGTTGACCAATCGGACGTTGATCCAATAGGTCCGGACGCGCGTTTCAGGATCTTGCTCGATGCTGTAGTTCACCAGGCCGATCATGTCGATGCCGTTGAGCTTCTCGAGTCCGCTCGAGGCATCGCCACTGGTCAGGGCGCCAATGAACTCTTGCAGACCCTTTTCCTTGATCACGGCGTCGAGCTGGTCGCGTTCGACCATGCTGAACCGGCGCGACTTGAGGAAGGCTTCGATGGTGTGGTTGAGGACTTGATCCTCGACTTGGTTGCGGTACGTCTCGGCCATGATCAGACCGACGCGGAATTCGGCAGCGGTTGCCGCGGAGATCGTGTTGAGAAAGATCAGGATGGGAAGCAGCAGCATGGGGAAGCGAAGGCGCATGATTAGCTCCTTTGGGGGTTGAGGGCAGCGCGTTGCATCCGGAGACGCGGTGCGAGCGAACGTACTAAGTGGACAAAGAACGTGGTCGATAGCAGCAGTACAGCCACGACCAGCAGGTTTCGGGTCAGACCGGGTTTCGTCCAGAGCCCAAGCACGGTAGGGCGGTGGATCGTGCCGCCGGGAAGCTGCAGCCGAAGGTTGTGAAACCGGCCGCGCACGCCAAGGGCGACGCCGTCAACCTTCGGATCGAAGCGGTAGATGGTGCCCGCCATATGGTCGAACCGCAGGGTCTCTTGTGGCTTCAGGGCGCGGCCGAGTTGGGATGTCGTAAGGGTGAGGCGGCCGGATTGGATGGTTGAAATGCCGCGTACTGTCGTGCGGTCGGCGGCCTCGCTGCGATCCAAGGTCAATAGGTCGAGACCGGTGACATCGAAAACGGGGACGAGGTCGGTTGTGCCGTTTACGGCAAGCTCGAGGTCGTGCGCAACAGTTTGTCCACGGGCACGCCAGCGAACGGTGTGGGTGGGGCCCGCGCCAACCAGGCTGGGTCGCTGATGAAGAAGCCTGAGCCAGGCCGGACCGGCCAGCGCCGCAGACAGCTGAGGGAGCGCGGGCTGGGCTGGGCTGACATCCAACGAGAGGCGGTATCGGTGGGCGCTTTCATGCGCGAGGGCCAGGTGGGTGCCTGCGTCGAGTGGGGGTAGCTGGAGATCGAGTGATGCGCCCGGGTCCCGCTCGGCATCGATGCGAACGACGAGACCGAGCGCGTGCGGTCGCGTTTCGCGGTGGACCGTTGGGTTGGGTGCGTCGGTGGGCAACACCACTTCGGCCAGATCGGAAACGGCCAGTTCGCGGAGGGATAGACGCTCGATCACGGATTGGCTGTTGGCAACCGTAAATCCGACCCGCGAGACCACCAGGTCGAGATTGGCGTCGGCGTTGGGCGCGGGCCACAGCGCCAGCGTCAAGACCAAAGCAACGAGCGCGGTGGTTGCTTGGCGAGCCCAGCCCCACGGCGCAGCCGGTGACATTCCCGGGGGCGGAACCGCCACGGGCGGAACGGGTTCAACCGGCGTCCCGCTGATAACGGTCGGCTCACTGCCCCACAGCCGGCCGTCGGCCAAGCGCATGTGGAGAATCGGACTCGACCATGCCATGCCATCGGGCTCGGCCAAGAACAGCTGGTGACGGGCCTCGTTGGTCGCGACGTCGACCGTACCCGTTCGTGAAAGGTTGCGATAAAGATGATCGGTAAAGCGATGGCCCTGGTCGAAGGTCACCGCCTGGGCCATGCCAACCACCGCGGGCACCCCACGCTCGACGAGCCGCGCGGCCAGACCGCTCGATGTGTCGTTGGAAGACAGCGCGCCACCGTGACAGGCCACCAGGGTCACCAGCCGCAGGTCGCGCTCGCCCAAGAAGATTTCGCTCAGCAGCGTTTCGTCGACAACCCGCGCTCGGCCGTCGTCACGCTGCATCATCAGGCCCGCGCGGCGGCGGAATTGCGCCATCCCGTGGCCGAAGATGTGCAGACCATGGTAGTCCTTGGTGCTCAGCCGGTCCCGCAGGCGCTCTGGTGTTGCCGGACCGTCCAAGAGTTCGAAGTCGACCGAGTCCGGCAGGCTGGCGAAGGCAGCCAACAAGCGTTGACGCGCGTCATCGTCGTCGATCGGCGCCATTTGGAAGCGAGCGGCATCGGTGGGCGCGGCGACCACGCCCAGGAGTCGCGGCCGTCCGGAGACCGGCCCACGTGGGGCATGAGGTGTGCTTCCAAAGCGTGAAAACGCGGTGTCGGGGGACCGGGCCAGGGCGACCTTACGGTCGGGATCGAAGAGCAGCTCCCAGTGGACCCGGTGCAGCTCGGTCGGTAGGCCGGGGGCCAAATGAAGTCGCAAGCGCAGGCGCAATTGGCTCTCCTCCGCGCGCGCCAGCGCGGCTCGCAAGCCATCTCGAAGGGGGCTCCCGGGTGGTACCGCCGCGTCGAAGAGCGTGGCGCCATAGACCTGGGGCTCGTAACCCAGCTCGTGAAGCCGCGTGATGAGTGTGTCGTCGAGCCTGAGGTCGCGCGCCTCATAGTCGCGGCCGTCGCAGCGAAACCGCGCGTGCGAGGCGTTGGGCAGGTAGAGTTCGCTATCGAGATGACGCACCGTACGCCGCCTCAGAGTCCATGACCGGTGCCGGGAATGCGGACGGCTGGGTCGCCCAGAACGACGTAGCTGCGGGCGTCGTTGTTGGCGGTCCAAGCACCCGCCAGGCTCAGCAAGTCGGGCTCGGCGCCGAATTCGACATCTTCCAACGCGAAACTCAAGTCCGCCGAGAGTTCGGCGTGCCGCTGTCCGAAGTACTCCATGGCGGCACCCACCGGGTAGCCGGCGAGTAGGCGACGCAGGGTGCTTTCAAAGACCTGGGTTTGACTGCCGGCTTGGGGCCAGTCGAAGGAGTAAGTCCACGCGCGGTCGACATGGCCAATCACCGCCAAGGCGCCGCCCTTGGGGTGGCCCAGCAGGCGCTGCGGAAGACTCGATACAAAGCTATGCGGTGCGCACCGACGGTAGGGGCCGCCCCGATGATGGCTGAAGCCGTCTTGGTGCGGGGTACCGGCGCCGAAGCACGCGAAATGAAAGGCGATCAGGCCTGCGACGGCAGCGTCGTCGGCGATGTCATCGGCCGCGAAGTAATGACGCTCCGTTGGGTTATGGCCGGGGCCGGGCCAATCGGCGCACACCAAGGCACCTTGGTGACCGCGCTGGCGTGGGTCGTCCGGCTCGAAACCCATCCCGTGGCTGGCGGTGAATAGGAGGTCGGGGGTGGCCGTGCCACCAAGGACATCGGTGAGCGCCTTCTTGGTGGCCTCCGGGCCGACGATGGCCTCGATGTCCCAGCCCGCGACGGCGTCGTGGTCTAAACCACGACAGAGCGGTGCAACCAACTGATCCCGACTGCGGCGGGTGGCACTGTCGTTGGGGTTGTTGGCGGCGAAGAAAACCGCGCGGCGAGCGCTGGCGGCAGCGTGGTCGTCTTCGGTTTTCGGCCGATGATCGTCTTCGGCGGCGATCACCGAGGCAGCGTACGTCGCGGCCTCTTCGGGCCTTTCGAAGTCGATTCGGCCGACCGCGTAGGCCACGTCGAGTTGATACTGGACATGGAAAGGGATGGCCTGAGGGCTGCCGACTAGAAGCAGGTAGTAGGGCAGGGTTGTCGGCTCGACGGGTGTCGTGCTGGCGCCATGGCGGGCCAGAAAAGTCGCTTTGGTGTCGTTGGGTCGAAAGGTAAGCTCGCGATAGAGGCGCTCGTCTTGGGCGCTGGCTTGGGCGCGTCGTCGATCGAGCAGGGGTGCAAGCGCTTCACGAAACGCGGGGTCGATACCGTGAGGAAACACCACCGCCCAGCCAGCCTGGTCCAAGCGGCGCTGATCGACCCCGAAGCGGGTATCGAGGTGATCCGTTGTTGCGATCTCGTGCAGTCTTCGAAGCTCGGCGAGGCGCGACGCTGGCCAGGCTGTTGCCAAGACACGCTGGAATACCTGCTCCGGCGTCTCGGTAAACAAGGGCGTGCCTGTTGTACCGTTGATGCCGTTGAACGACATTTCCCACGGCTGGTTATCCGCCAGCCCTGGGGGACGCGTGATGGTTCCGGACGTTGCCCAGTCGGTAGAACGATGCATGAATGGTCCTCGTCGAACGGGAGTAGGTTTCGTTTGTGCGATCGCTGTGGCTAAAAAGGCGCTTCAGGCAAGCGGTAGGCGATGCCGAGCCGACCCGGAACGCGTCTGCTGGTTGGGATGAAGTGTTCGGAATCGTTGTTGTTGGCGGTCAATGTGATTTCGAGGTGAACCACCCGCCCGCGCAGCTCGGGCGGATGGTTGTGACCGGCGAGGAAGGTGTAGTTCCACCAGATCCATTTCTCGTCAGCACCGAAGAGCGGCCGGCGGGTATCCGGCTCGCCGAGCAGGTTGACCACCGCAGGTGCGTCGCGGCCCGCCACCAGTTGATTGATCTCCTCGAAGGACCGCGCCGAGCGCGCATGGGGCCCTTGGCACCCGGCCATGGCGAGTAGCAGCACAGCCAACTCGAGCAGCGCGACGGGCGGATTGAATCGGGCTCGTTTGGGTGATGCAGTCACGGCGCCACCAGTCGACGGATGGCGGTTCGCCGCCGCGGTCCAAGTGGAGCGCGACGGCGGTCGCATTGCTCAGTCACGGCCAGCGGGCGGCGGGGGGTTCTTGGAGTCGCCGCCGACGATAACTTCACTGGCGCCGGAAGCGATGTCGTCTTCCAGGTAGGGGGACGGACGCTTGGGTTCGTCCTCGGGTTGGGGCTCGGTGCTGGTTAGGACTTCGGTTTCGGACATGGTGGATTCCTCCTGACAAACGGCGACCGGAGTTGGTCGCACCGTGTGGGTTTGTCGAGAGGAGAAACCGCGCCGCCAGGAATGGTTAGCGGCGGGCCAAGAAAATGCGTGACCGGGCTTACGGGCGCCTCGGAGCCGCGGCCTCAGCCCTGAGCTTTTCCCGGCATGTTACCGGGGAGGAGCCAATCGCCGTGGACGGCGAAGCCGGCCCAAAAGTATGGCGCGCGCCACGATTCTTGTTGGCGTACGGCAGCTTGCGCCAGGCGTAGTGCGGCACCGGCTGAAAGACCGGCGCGGAGTCCGGCGTAGAACTCGGTCATGAGCGCGGCCGTGGCGTGGTCGTCCAGATCCCACAACGATGCCACGACCTGATGCGCGCCCGCGGTTAGAAACGCGTGGGTCAAGCCAACCAGGCCGTCGCCACGCCGGTCCTCGCCGAGCACGGTGCGGCAGGCGCTGAGCACGACCAACTCGGCATCGAGGTTGAGCTGGCGAATCTCGTAAGCCCGTAGGTAGCCGTCCATGGGGCGTCCCTTGCGGTCGAATCGGCTGAGTACCAGCGAAGCCAGGTCCGCGGTCTCGACCATGGGTCGGGCGGCGCTTTTGCGGTCGGCGCTGGGTACGTCGAGTAGGGCGTGGGTGGCGATGTGGAGCACATGGACTCCTTGCAAACTGCCATCAAAGAACCGATCCCGTTGGGCCTCGAAGCCGAAGATTCCGCGAACAGCCGGTCCAAGGTGGTCTCGAATCGCCGCTGCCTCCCGGCGGGTGGCGGGCAATGGGTCGAGCCAGGGCACTTCGGATGGCGTGGATGGCGTGGATGGCGTGGATGGCGTGGATGGCGTGGATGGCGTGGATGGCGTGGATGGCGTGGATGGCGCGGTCGTAAGGCGCGGATCGTCGGCACCGAAGACGGCGTCGGCGATCACCAAAGCTGTTGGCGTCGTACCGGTCGGCGACTTGAGGCCGCTGCGTGCCCGTAGGGCCCGTACCGCGGTCATGGACGGCAAATGGACGATCTCATTGCCGATGCCCAGTGGTCGTGGGGCCGCCGGATGAGGAAGGGCCGCGAATGGAAGGGACTGTAGGGGACCGGGAGCGACGATCAGAAGTCTTCGAGAGGCCAGGACGTCTGCCACCGGTGCCAGCAACAAGTTGGAAAGGCGATTGCCGAGCACACCTGGTTCCGGATCGCGTTGCAGCTCTGTGTCTCGATACGCAGAAACCAAGGCCGCCACGTCATCGCGACCCGTGCCTAGTTCGTGGAACTCGGCGTTTTCTGTGGTGATGGCCCAAAGCCAACCCTGGGTGGGGGTCAGGTGAAAGGCCAACAACACCGAGTTGGGATCGAGCATGTCCTGGGCCGCGTGAAGGTCGACGAAAGTGTCGTTGTCGGGTGTGGATCTGGTTGCGATTTCCGAATCACCTGGGTCCAGAGCATGCCGTGCGCTCAGCAGGGCCCGCAGCTCGACTTCGATTCGACCGCGCGACACCTCCGTGCCGGTGGTACTCGCGATCACCCAGTCGCGATGCACCGCATTGATCGTCGCATTCAGCTTGTCGAGCGCGGGTCCAGGTTGGCCGCTCTTGGGCCGCGCCAGGCTGTCGAGCAGGGCGCGGGAACGGGCCCGCTCCAGGGCCGAAAAGCCTCTCATTGCGTGGCCCGCCCTGGGTTCCTGTTGGTGACGCGTGGCCAACGTTGTCACTAAGGTGTCGTAGTAGGTCTGTCGGTCGGCCAGAAAGGCGGCGCGCAGGTCGTCGCGAACGATGGACATGCGTTTGGTTTCGATCAAGGCAACGGCGGCTCGAGTGTACTTCTCGGCTTCTGACCACGACTGACGTTTGCCGGCAAGCCACGCGAGATCGAGAAGTGCGAGCGATTCGGTTTCGGTGTCACCGACCTCACGCGCCAGTGTGAGTGCCCGTGTTGCTGACGCCTGAGCTTCGCCGCGATCACCACTCGCTTCTTGCAACCGCGTCAAGCTCCGCAGCACGACGGCTTGGTCGCGGGGACGTTTGAGTTGCCCGAAGATGTGGAGCGCTTCACGGAAGTGGCCGAATGCGGCTCTGGGGTCGACACTGGTGAGTGCCATCCCCAGGCTGTTGAGGGTCACCGCCTCGCCGCGCCGATCCCGCATTCCCCGACGCAGGTGAAGTGCCTCTTGGTAGTGCTTACGGGCTTGGTCAGTGTTGCCTTCATCGAGGAGTAGGTCTCCGAGTCCGGTCAGTGCCGCAGCCCGCGCCTTCACCGTCTCGATGATCTTGGGACAGTCCGCGCTCGAGCTCAGCGTCTCGACATACTGATCGCGCGCATGGCTCCACTCGCCGAACTGGGTATAGAACGCACCCAGGTTGACCCGGGTGGCGGCGGCGCGGCAGAAATCGCCGAGCTGTTTGCGAATCTCGAGCGTCTTGCTGTAGCGCGCGAACGCAGCCCGGAACCGGCCCCTCTCCTGCGCCACCAAACCGAGGTTGCTCAGCGTTGTGGCCTCGTCGGCTGGCCGCTCGAGGACCTGCCAGAGGGTACGTGCTTGTTCGAATGTGGTCTGGCTTCGATTCAGATCGCTGCTTGCGCGCCAGGCAGCACCGAGCGCATCGAGCGACCGCGCTTCGTTCCACTGATCGCCCAGATCGTCGTAAAGCGCCACCGCTGTAGCCAGTGCCTCGGTAGCAGCCCTTCGGGGGCCATAGCGGGTGGCGGACACACCGAGATCATGCAGTACCCGCGCGCGAAAGGCGGTTTCATCAAGGTCGTCGGCCAGGCGGGCGACCGCGACGAACTCGCTTCGCTTGTGGACCTCTTCCGGGTCGTCGGCCGGGATGCCGTAATGGGCTCGGTAGTAACGACCGGCGGCGGTGGCCCAGGTCCGATCGCGGTCGGTAGCAGGGCGGTTCGCTTCCGTGCAGGCTCGAAAACGTCCAGGGGAGCCTTCGCTTCCGGCGGAAGCCCATGGCGAAACAGTCAACTCGAAGAACCCGGTCGCCGGCGCCACCAATACCGCACGCTCGGTCGCGTCAATGCCGGGGCTGTCGAAGGTGATCGGAGCGAGGTTCGGTCCGTTGGCACGCGCCACGACGTCCACGCCCAACTGCTCGATCGTCACCTCCAGGTAGGTGCCGGTGTCGAGGTGAAAACGCAGCACCGGGTGTGAGTCGGCAGTCAACGATCCGTCGTGGCATTGACCGACCGGCGGCCCGTCGATCAGGGCTCTCGTGGGAGCGGATATCGACAACCCTGGGTCGGCCGGTGGCCCGGAGTCAGTGTGGTCGTCGCCCGCCGAACAACCGACAAGCCCCACGGACACTGCCAGTAGTGCCGTGAACTTGAGACCGTAGCCTACCGTTCGTTCTCCCCGCCGGGGAAGCATCAGCACTGCTACCGGATCTCGACGCAGAACTGGGCGACCAGACGCGGTTCGCCGGCTGGTGCGGCGACAAGCTGGAATCGATACGTACCGTTTTCGAGCGTGGCGGCATCGAGCTCGGTCGCAGCCCCATCGGTTCGAGTCGTGGACAAGCTGCGGGTAACGAGAAGTCGTTGCTCGTCGGTGAGAATGCGAAGGGTGAGGGGCCCGGAATGATCTTTGACTGGCATCACGACCGACCACTTCTCGACGCCGCTCGGTAGCGTCGAGCAGGGGCCTTCCTTGGTGTTGCCGCGGGTTGCTGCGAGGGGCGTCAGGTGGATTGGCGCGTTCTCGTTGCCCGGTCCGAGTAGTTGCGGCAGGCCGAAACCCGCCGCCAATACCGCTGCCGCCGCGAGGCCCCAAAGGGTGCTGGATGAGCGACGGGGTCGGTAGAGCCGGGCTCGGGCTTGGCGCCACGCGCGTTCGGTATCGAACTCGCCGGGGGTCGAGGCGGAGGCCTCATCTACATTCGATCCGGTGTCGACGCCGTCCGCCAGCTCGAGCACGAGTCCGACACATGTGTGGCACTCCGCCAGATGCGCTCGAAGTGATGCGTCCTGCGTCGGCGACAACTCATCCGCAACGTAGGCTCGCAACGTCGACACCGTTGGGTGCTGATCAGCAGCCAACGGCTCGAGTGGCGTGATGTTGGGTTTCACGATGGTCGCCTCCACCCGGCATGGGCCCGAGCATCTGAGTAGATACTGAACGGGGTACTTTTGGTTAGTGGCATTGGATCGTGGGTCATGGGGGTGACTTCGGATCGTCGTCGAAACGCAAATCGTTGCCGAGTCGCTTTCGTGCTTGGGCCAGGTGTGCTTTCACCGTATCGATGGAGACCTTCATCACCACGGCGATCTCACGATACTTCAGGTCGTGCTCGAGACGCAGCATGAGGCAGTGGCGCATCTGTGGCGACAGGCTGGCGACTGCCCGGCGCAAGTGAGCTCGGCGCTCTTTTTTTAGCAGGATGCCGTCGGGGGCAGGGCCTGGGTCGGGGAGGGTCGGGGTCAGCCGATCGGGGTCGTTGCTTTCGAGAGGGGTTTCGATGGCGTTTCGCTTAAGCCGCGCGCGTCGGCGCAGCTCGTTGCGGTAGACATTGACGCCGATCGTGTAGACCCAGTTACGAAACTGCTCGGGTTGACGCAGACCTTCGAGCTCACCGAGGGCACGGACAAGAGTCTCTTGGGCAAGCTCTTCAGCGTCTTGGTGTACGAACCCGCGCCTTCGGAACGTGGAAATCACCCAGCGGTAGCTGCGCTTGAACAGCTGCTCGAGCGCCTCCTCACGCTGGGAGTCGACCCGTGACGATGCGGCCTGTGCCTGCCGGACAAGCACGGTGTCGACGCCCGGAGACTCCTCGCCAGCGCCGTCGGCTGGCCCAGCCTCGCGGTGGAGAGCTTCTTCTGACATAGGGGTGTTAACAACACTAGCATGACGTCACTCGATGTCACCGCAGTTGAGGTCACCGGGTAGTGGGTCAGTCTGGTTCAACGAAGTACCGAAAATGTCTGATCTTGTTCCGCATCAAAAGAAGCGCCTTGCGCCTTGACTGCAAGTCCATGAACGATGGATAAAGGCTAACTTTATGTAGGGGAAGGCCTTGCGCCCTCCCGCGTCGGGCGGGGGCAAGGCCCGCCCCTACTTCCGAGAATTGGATCGCTCACCTGCTCAAGTAGTCCGTACGGTTTGCCGCTGTATGTACATTCTCAAACTGACCCACTACCGGTCACATTTCGCAGAGAACCTACTCCACAAAGACGTAGCGCTCGAGGCGCGCGACCTCACCGTCATCGACATACTTGCCAATCTCGCGTCGGAACTGCTCGATGTTGGCGTAGGGCCGGTACTCTTTGAACTCGTGGAGCATCCGTTTGCCGATGCCAGGGATGGTCAAGATGTCCTCGTCGCTGGCGGTGTTGAGGCTGATCGGAACGAACACGTATTGTTCGTAGGCAGCGACTTGTGCTTCGTCCACGTACTTGCCGATCTCGCGCCGAAACTGGCTCATGGCGACGTAGGGGCGGTATTCGTCGAACTCGTGGGCCATGCGCTTTCCCACGCTGGGTACCATCAAGATCTCATCTTCGCTGGCGGTGTTGAGATTGATCGGCACGAAGAGCGTGGCATAGAGGGCGCCGCGTTGTTCTCCCTCCACGTGCTTTCCCACCACCGCGTCAAAGTCCGCCATGCGTAGGAAGGGACGATGGTTCTCGATCTCGGCCATCAATTCGGTTGTCATGTGGGGGAGACCGGCGAGATCGTCGTCGGTGGCTCGGTTGGGGTTGAGCACGGTCTCGTTATTCCCAACCTGGGCGGCGAGGGGACCCGCGATGAGGACTGCCGAGATCACGACAAGGACGGCTTTCAAAGGACTGCTGTCGAGGAGGGGCAAACGGGACATATGGGTTCTCCGTGTCGATTCGTAGTGGTTTTTGCGCTCGAATCGTGGCGACGATCTGGCGCCTTCAATCTGGCATCTCTAAGAAGGTCGCTTGGTGTCTACTTGGATTGTGAACGGCCCGCGGGATGGTCCCAGGTCGCGATCAGCCCGACGAGACCCAATTGAAGGAACGCACCGGGCGCCAGGGCAGGTGTCGCACCGCGCAACGACTCCCAGATCAAGGGCCAGTTCGCGAGGGCAGGTTTGAGCTCTTTTTCGAACTCCATGTTGCCGGTCAGGTGGTGGTAGAGACCCGCTGCTCCAGAGAGCACGAACAGCCCCATGAGAACGCGAAAAGCCTTCACGGTTCGCGGCGAGGGTCTCAGAGCCAGGCTACCACTGCTGGCCAAACCGAGGCCGAGGACAGCCAGCGGTACGCGTTGCCAGAAATCCTCGTAGTGGCCCAGGAGGCCCAGCTCGGCGGCAGTACCGGCCGCGCCAAACGCAAAGACAGCCAGCGTCCAACACCGGAGGCGTTCGCCGGTTGGCTTTCGGGTCGAGAGAGCTGGTGTGTTGGTCGCGGGCAGCATGACGGGCGCACGGATCTTATCGCCCCGGTCCCGATGGAGCGACCGGGGCCTGTGTTACGATGATGTTGTAATTGAGATCAAGTCTCAATAACGGAAGGCCGTCTGAAAGAGCCCGATTGAAGGTCGTCAATTGACTGGAGCCTCATGACCGAACTCTCCGAGTTCGAAAAGGAAAGCGCCGTGGACCCAGGCGCGGGTTTGGGCACCGTGTGCCTTGCCGATCTGCGAGTCGGCGATCATGCACGTTTGGTGGCGGGCATGGGCGACGACCACGCGACGCTCAGCGCGTTGGGATTGACCTCGACCGCGCGGTTTCGGGTTGCGCGCGTGGGTGATCCTTGGATCGTGCAGGTGCGCGCTACCAGAATTGGCCTGTCGGACGAGGTGGCGCGCGGACTTCAGGTGGTCTTGGAACCGCGATGAGCCCTGCTTCGACGCCCGCGCAGACTCGGGTCTTGGAGGCACCGGTGCGGATCGCCTTGTTGGGCAATCCCAACACGGGCAAGACGACGCTCTACAACCGCCTTTGTGGGTTGAGGGCCAAGACCGCCAACTTTCCCGGGACGACCACCGACGCGCGCATCGGCAAGTGCCGGGTGGATCCGGCCGCGCCGCCGGTAGAGGTCATTGACCTGCCGGGGATCTATCGGATGGGGTTGGACCTTCCGGAGTCGCGTGTTTGCCGAGATGTCCTCGATGGCCTGGGCTCGATCCGCCAGCCCGACGCGGTGGTGGTGGTGGTCGACGCGACCAACCTAGCGCGCAATTTGTTCCTGGTGGCGGAGCTGCTGTCTCGGCGGCTACCGACCGTCGTGGCGCTCAACATGCTCGACTTGGCACAGCGGCGCGGTTTGACCGTGGATGCGGTACGGCTCTCGGGCCGGTTGGGTTGTCCGGTGGTGCGCATCATGGCGCGCAAGGGCGAGGGTGTTGACGACCTGAAAGCCGCGATGGCAGCCGCGGTTGACCAAGAACCCGCGGTTGGCCAAACACAACGGCCAGACGGGCCGTCGCTACCCGATCCTGAAGCGAGCGCTGAGGTCGAAGCATGGGCCGAAGCGGCGTTGGTGGCCAGCATCGGCGGCGAGGCGGCGGTCGGATCCGCTGCCGATACCGTCACCGAGCGACTCGATCAGGCCTTCATCCACCCCGTGCTCGGGTTGCTGATCTTCGCGGTCATCATGTTCGGCCTGTTTTGGTCGATCTTCGCCTTTGCCACCGTGCCAATGGACCTCATCGAAGCGACCTTCGAGATCGTCGGTGGGTTTCTTGATCGGCTGCTACCGGCGGGTGCGGTCCATGACCTCCTGGTGGACGGCGTCGTGGGTGGCATCGCTGGCACGGTAGTTTTTCTCCCCCAAATCTGTCTCCTGTTCTTCTTGATCAGCCTGCTCGAAGACACGGGCTACTTGGCCCGAGCCGCCTTCGTAATCGATCGGCTCTTGTGTCGATTCGGGTTGCCTGGGCATGCCTTCATTCCCCTGCTCTCGAGCCATGCCTGTGCGCTCCCGGGGATCATGTCGGCGCGGTTGATTCCCGACCGCAAAGACCGCTTGGCGACCATCTTAGTCGCCCCGTTCATGAGCTGCTCGGCCCGGTTGCCGGTCTACGTCTTGTTGACGGGTCTGTTGTTCGCCGGCCGGCCGTTCAGGGCGGGGCTGGTGTTCGCCGGGTGCTACGTGCTCGGTGCCGCCGCGGCCCTGGGTACCGCCCTGCTGTTTCGGCGGACCTTGTTGCCCGGTCGCTCGCGGCCGATGGTGCTCGAGTTGCCGTCGTACAAGGTGCCATCGGTACGGACCGCGGTGTTCGTGGCGATCGACCAGGGTCGTGACTTCTTGAGCAAGGCCGGGACCGTGATCGTGGCGATCTGTGTCGTCATGTGGTGGCTCTCGGCCTACCCGAAGGTGGACCCGCCTGCCGCGGCGGAGGCCTTGCGGACCGAGGCGGCTGGTGCTGGGGTGGTGGCGGAGCGTGCGGCCGAGTTGGAAGCCGAAGCCGACGTGCTCGAAGGGCGTCATGCGCAGGCCAACAGCTTCGCGGGACGTTTGGGACGCCTCGCCCAGCCGCTGTTCGCGCCGCTGGGTTATGACTGGCAGATCACGGTCGGTGTCTTGACCAGCTTCGTGGCGCGCGAGGTCTTTGTCTCGACCATGGCGGTGCTCTTGGTGGGCGACGACGACCCCGATCTCGAAAGCCGGGGCGTTTTGGATCGCATCCAAGCGGCCGAGCGCGACGATGGGCGTCCGGTGTTTACCCGCGCGACGTCGGGGAGCCTGCTGGTGTTTTTCGTGCTCGCGATGCAGTGCTTGCCGACCCTGGCATTGACCCGTCGCGAGACGGGCGATTGGCGCTGGGCGGCCTTGCAGTTGGGTTATATGTCGGCCGTCGCGTACATCTGCGCCTTCGT
This sequence comes from Candidatus Multivoradales bacterium, assembly GCA_965250305.1. GTDB lineage: Bacteria > Acidobacteriota > Thermoanaerobaculia > Multivoradales > J023 > J023. Next base: position 488,582 of record CBDFNS010000024.1, read on the forward strand.
CACCTTCTTGATCCTGCGCGGAATGGGAATCAACTGATGCCGTGGAATGACTGGCAATTCTGGGTCGTCACCGCGGGTGCGGCGTTCGGTCTTTGGATGTTGATACGGCCGTTCCTTCAGCAACGCGACCCGGAAGCCGGTTGCCACGGCTGCAACACCTGCCCGACCGACGCGCCAGCCGAGACCAAAGGCCCCAAGCTGGTATCGATCGGTCGTCGGTGAGGCTCCGCCCCGTTTTCGAGGAAGGCGCTCCTAGCTGGTACGCGAATACCCGTTGAGTGGGTGCCTGCTTTCAGGCTCCGCTCGCTACCCCAAGAAGTCGATCTCGGTGGCCATCAGCTCGTCGAAGGTCTGGCGACGCCGAACCAGGCGGGGCGCACCGTCCTCGATCATCACCTCGGCAGCGAAGCGACGGCCGTTGTAGTTGGAGGCCATGCTGGCCGCGTAGGCGCCGGTGTCGTGCAGGCATACGAGGTCGCCGACTTGGGCGTTGGGTAGGGGCCGGGGCTCGACGAGCCCACCCTTGCCTTGGGTAAAGAGGTCGGCAGACTCACAGAGCGGACCGGCGACCGCCCGCGGTGTATGCGGCTCATGGTCGCGGCCGAGAACCGAAATGTGATGGTACGCACCGTACATGGCCGGACGCAGAAGATTGTCGAAACCCGCGTCCACCAGGATGTAGGCGATACCGCCGCTCTCTTTGATCGCGCGCACTTCCGTAATCAACATCCCTGATTCCGCGACCAAGAAGCGTCCCGGCTCAACCTCCATGCTCAAGGGACGACCCAGCGTTTGCTCGAGCGTGACCTTGGTCTTGGTCCAATCCGCGGCATACCGCTCGGCGTCAAAGGGATCCTCCCCTGGCCGGTAGGGAATCGGGAGACCGCCGCCGGTCGAGAAGCTGGTAAGGGTCTCGCTGGCGTCCAGTGCCGCGCGTTCCATGGCATGCCGAACACGGGACAGGTGCTTGAAATCCGACCCAGAGCCGATGTGCATGTGAACACCGGTGACGGTGAGCCCGGCGCGACGTGCACGTGCGACGGCCGCGGGCAACTGCTCGAACCAGATGCCATGCTTCGATTGGGGGCCGCCGGTGTTGACCTTCAAATCGTGGCCGTGACCGAAGCCTGGGTTGACCCGTAAAGTGACCTTGCCGCCTGGCCGCACGGTAGCGTACTGCTCGATCATGTCGGCCGAGCCGAGGTTGACGTGGAGATCGTGGTCGACAAGCAGACGTAGTGTTGTGTGATCGAAGAGGTCGGCCGTGAAGTCGATCTCGTCATGGTCGAATCCCGCACACAAGGCCCGGTGAACTTCACCGGCGGAGACGGCATCGACACGGACACCTTGGCTCTGAATCCAACGTAGCAAGCTCAGGTTGCTGTTGGCTTTCTGGGCGTAGCGCACGACATCGAAAGCGCGCAGTGCATCGATCCGTTCGGCGATCAGGGCGGTATCGTAGACGAAGAGTGGCGCACCGTGGCGCTCGACAAGGGAGCGAAGGGTGGCGTTGTCAACGATCCGGGTCTTGGATGGTGGCGTTACGGGCACGGCGGTGGCAGACGGCATGGAGTTCGGCACGGCTGGAATCTTACCCGGAAACCCTGAGGTCGTTTGACGCTGCCTGAGTCGAGTCCAGATGCATCAGGAAGGGTAGAATTTCGCTTCTTTCACCCTTCGGAGTCGCTATGCGAAATATGCGAAATGTACTTGTCGCCTCGATGCTCGGCTTGCTGGCGCACGCCGAGCTTGCCACAGGAGACCTGGGGCAGTCGATTGACCTCGGCCATGCTCTCGTTCGCCAGCCCAGTGTGGCAGCGCGGCTCGCCTTGTTCGAACGCTGGGTTGGCTTGCAAATGGCGCATGAGCACCAACCAGGGGTTGCGGCGGCGATCGTTCACGGTGGCGAGACCGTCTGGCTCGAAGGGTTTGGTGTTCGCGATCTCGCGCGGGTGCTGCCCACCGTCCAAGCCTTGTTTACGCCGCGTTTCGTCTCGGCATTGATGCACGGGACATCCACCTCCATTCTCAGCGTGGACACGCGCCGGGAGATGCAGCGGGTTCACTGGCTGGCGTCGAGCTGGACGGCGGGTCGCGGGCTCGGTTTTTCGATCCGGCGCCACGAGGGGCGCACCCTCGTTGGGCATGGAGGCTGGGTAGCAGGGTACCGGAGTCAATTCGCATTCGACCCGGAAACGGGTTTTGGGGCGGTGGTCTTGACCAACACCGACGAAGCAGGCCCGTCTGCCTACCTGAATCAGCTGTTCGATTTCGTGATCCCATCGATGGAGAAGGCCGTGCAGCCGTCATCGCCTGAAGCACTTCGCCTTTCGCCAGCCGACTTGGCGCAATATCAGGGGACCTACCAGAATCCGTGGGGCGAGGTCCAAGATGTGCGCGTTCTTGATGGTGGCCTAGTGCTCTACGACCCTGGTTATCCGCCTCGGTCGGATCTCGCGAGTCGCATCACGCCGCTGCGACCGGTGGCGGAAGATACTTTTCAAACCGGCACCACTGATGAACGGGGCACCACGATTCGATTTGAGGTGGGACTCGACCGCCGGGTCAAGCGGATCAAGGTCGGCGAGAACTACTTGTTCCCTGTGGGTTGCGGTTCGATTGACGAGGACCTTCAGTGCCGGCCATGACCGGTATCCCGCGCGGAATGCTCGCCATGCTCGCCATGCTCGCCATGCTCGCACTTGCAGTCGCGTTCGCACTCGTTGCGTGTGGACGTTCGGGCGAGACGTCGCCGGCGGCCCGGACGGATGCCGCTACCGAACCGGTGTCGATAGAACGACCATCGATCTTGCTGGTGACGCTGGACACCACCCGCGCGGACCATGTTGGCTATGTCACCGACCGAGCCGAGGTTGTGGCTGAGACCCCGGTGTTGGATGGGCTCGCGTCTCGTGGACTGGGATTTGAGCAGGCCTATGCCACCGCGCCCATGACGTTGCCATCCCATGTTTCGATGATGACGGGCCTGTACCCTTCCGAGCATGGTGTTCACGAGAATGCGCGGTACTTATCGGCCAACATTCCCGTGGTGGCGGAGCACTTGGCCGAGGGCGGCTATACCACTGCAGCGTTCGTCTCGGGCTTTCCACTGGCCCGCGCCTTCGGCCTGGCGCGCGGTTTCAGCCACTACGACGACGCGTTTGCGGCCAACGCTGCCGAGCGTGACGCGGCGGCGACCACCGATCGCGTGGTGGCGTACCTCAGCGGACGCGGCGCCCACACCGGGCCTGTTTTCTTGTGGGTGCACTATTTCGACGCCCATGACCCCTACACACCGCCCGAGCCCTTTCGCAGTCGCTACCCGAGCAATCCGTACGACGGCGAAATCGCCTACGTAGACCGGGAGCTTGGTCGGTTGATCGCCGCCTTCGAAGAGCAGGTGCCGGTAGTCCAGCGGGCGATCATCGTGGTGGGTGACCACGGTGAGGGCCTCGGCGACCACGGCGAGAAATTGCACGGCAACCTTCTGTTTCAAGGGACGATCCGCGTGCCCCTGGTCGTCGTAGGGCCGGGTGTGGCGCCCCTGCGGCGCGATGACGCGGTGAGTGTGCGGCAGGTCTACGACACGCTGCTCGAATGGGCTGGGCACGAAGCGTCGAGAAGCTTGTTGGACGAGACTGGTGAGCCCGTATTGGCGGAGGCATTGCGTCCGTTCTTGCAGTACGGTTGGCAACCACAGGTGATGGCCGTCCTCGACCGCACCAAGGTCTTGAAGGACAGCGAGATCACGCTATTTGATCTCGAAGCGGACCCGGGAGAGCTGCGCGATCGGGCTGGCCCCGCTGCCCTTGACCCCGCGCTGCGGGTGGCACTGCGGGACTATCCAATCGCGCCGGATTTACCCGACCAACGTACCGAGCCTGCTCTGAGCGCGGAGGCACAGGCGCGGTTGGCCAGCTTGGGCTACGCGGGCGGTGGCGGGCGAGCACCAGTGCGAAAAGACGCACCCAACCCGCGCGCCATGACGTCGTCGTTCGAAGCGCTCGATCACGGTTCACGCCTGTTCGCCGCCCAGCGTTACGGCCAAGCCATGCCGGTGCTGGAATCGATCCTGGACGCAGATCCGCACAACTTGATGGCCTGCGTCCGGCTGGCTGTCGCCAACTCGATGCTCGACCGTCCAGCCGTCGCCCTCGACCTCTTCGCTCGGTCGCGTACCATTGATCCAACCTCCATCGACGTTCGCCACTACCAGGCCATGCACCACCTGCGGGAGGAGCAGTGGGACGATGCCGCCGTGCTCTTCGAATCGGTTCTTGGCGACGAACCGAATCGACTCCCGGCGATCGAGGGTCTGTCGCGGGTGCGTGAGGCCCAGGGTCGGCTGGGTGACGCGACCGACCTCCTGGAGCGCGTTGCCAACCAGAATGTGGCCTCATTAGGAGTCATGGCCCGCTTGGGCGAGCTCCACATGGCTCAAGGTCGTACCGCGCCAGCCATTGCCGCGTTCGAACATGCCCGTGCACTCGATCCTCACGTCTTCGCGCACGCGCTCGAGTTGGGGGTCTTGTATCTCGCCGACCGCCGATTCGAGGACGCGCGGGACAGTCTGGATACCGTCCCGGATCAGCATCCTGGTCGCGCGATGGCGTTGTTCAAGCGGGCACAGGTCAGCGTGTTGCTCAACGAGGTCGACCGTGCTGCCCGCATCCGCCACGCATACGACCAAGGTGACGCCACGACCCGAGATTTGATCGAGCGCGAGTCGATGTTCGGCAGCGTCAACTGGTGAGATTATCGATTGGCGAGACTAGGATAGGACTAGGGTCGTCGCCGTCGCTGGTCGACTTGGATGGAACGATTCACGGGATGGACGAGGCTCGAGCGAAGATTCAAAGCGTGACTCTCGTCATTAGAGAGTATGGGACGTGACATGTCGGCTGACCAGCGTTCCGTGTCCCCCGATTTCCCAACATGTGACGGGCACCTTTCGAGAGAGGAGTATGTCGGGAATCGTACCTGAATGATTCTTGTCGATCGCGGCTCGCAGTTGATACGGGGCTCTCGGTCACGATGGAAGGACGACTCCCGCCAGGGAGGTTGCTTCGCGGACGGGGTTTGGGCCAGTGTGGTGGTACACGCAGGCTCGAGGGGGGATATCCGTGATGCCGAAGCTCAGGATGGTGGTGGCGGTTGTACTTCTGGCCATGGTCTGTACCATGGTCTGTGCCCTGGCAGTCGCACAGGAGCGGGCACAGTTCGAAGGCTCGACGACGGTAGTGGCGGTGGAAATTCCCGTCAACGTCTACCGCGATGGCGAGCCGGTACGGGGCCTGACGGCTGACAATTTCCAAGTACTCGATGGAGGGGTCGAGCGCGCGATTGTCGATTTCGAGGTGGTCGACCTGGCGACTATCGATATCAGCCAGAGCGCCCGGAATGCCGGCGATGCAGGCTTCCTACCGCTGCCGGCACGACGACACTTCCTGCTCCTGTTTGACCTTTCGTTCATCGAACGCAACAACCTGCTGCGGTCGGTGAAGTCGGCGCGGCAATTGCTCGACGGTGCGTTGCATCCATCGGATCGGGTCGCGGTGGGTGTCTTTGGTGCGAGCCGGGGCGCAAGCTTGCTGGTGGGGTTTACCCCCAACCATAGCCAGATCGGTGGTGCGCTCGATGCGCTCGAAGCGATACTCGATGGCAAGCGGCCTGAATCTCCCACCCAGTCCGATGGCGAAAGCGGGGATCGTCGCACGGACCCGCTACGACTCTTCGCGGGTGGCGGCGCGGGGGTTGCGGCCGATATTGGCCGGAACAGGGGTAGTGACTGGATCGATGGTGTCTTCGAGAGCCTGATCGATGGCGGTGGCCGCGGTGGTGGCTTGCTGACCGATACCGTTGCCAACATGCTCGAGGTCAATCGGGTCGAAATTGCCGCGCGCAAGGAGTCAGAAGTTCTGAATTTCACCGATGGACTGGCGCAGCTGGCGGAAAGCACGGCCGGTATCAAGGGACGCAAGTACTTGGTGCTGTTCTCCCAGGGCTTCGGCCTACCGACGGGCGACATCTACGCTGGTGGCGGCGCCAGGGTTCTCAAGGGCATGGACCGTGCTGTCGCCGTGTTTCGGCGTGCCGGCTGGGTTCTGCAGAGCGTCAATGTGTCCGGCCTCAACGATCTTCGCGATGGCAGTGAATCAATGCTCAAGATGGCGAGGGACACGGGTGGCGACCTCTATGAGCGTTTCAATGATCTCGGTGCGGCCATGGGACGCATGTTGAGTAAGACGAGCGTCACTTATCTGTTGACCATCCAAGCGGAAGGGGTACCGCTCGATGGAGCCTTCCACCGGCTCGATGTACGCCTGCGCGACAAACCGCGCGGTGTTCGGGTACGGCACCGCGAGGGATACAACGCGCCTGGTGCTCTACCCCCAACTGAGAACGGTCTGTCTCGTACCTTGGCCCTCGGTCAGAGAGTGCTGAGTGGCGACGTAGGGGGCACGCTGAAGGCGGAGGTGTTGGCGCTGGCCGTCGATGGCGTGGGGGACTTTCGTCGGGTTGCGGTGTGGGTGGCGACCGAGGGTCCTTCGTTCATGACCGAGCAAGGCGGTGAGCGTGCCACGGGCGAGGTGTTCGTCTATGCGCTTGATGAAGTGGGCGAGATTCGAGATTTTTTCACCCAGGTGGTTGACCTCGAGCAAGCACGGGTCTCGCCTGTTCTCGCCACCGGTGCCCTCCAGGTTCTCGGAACGCTCGCGCTGCCCCCAGGCAGGCATGAGCTGCGGGTCCTGGTGCGGACCGGTGCGGGCCACGAGGCGCTTCGAAGCCAACGGGTTCAGGTGCCAGGTACTGCATCGAAAGGAATGCTGTCGCCGCCAATGTTCCTTGCCGACGCCCGCCATCCGCTGGTGATTGTGCGTGCTACCGAGCCGGGAACCGACCCAGAGACCGCTGCGGCACGCTACCCATTCCGGGTGGGTGAGCAGACGTTCGTTCCCGACGTCCGGCCGGTTCTGAAGCCAGGACCACCGCACCGCGTCGTAGTCATGGCCTACCGACTCGACCACGGTACGCAAGCTGTTCGTGCGCGGATCGTGCGCAATGGCGCCGCGGTCGAAGGTGGCGAGCTCGGGCTCGTTGGGCGAAGCGAAACGCGGCCGGACGGCTTCGAGCAGCTCTACTTCCAGCTCGATAGCAGCGCATTTTTGGCCGGAACGTACGCGCTCGAGGTTGTGCTCGACGATGTGGCCAGTGGCGAGGCGGTGGCGTCCAGTACACAGTCGTTTGTGATCGAGGGATCGTAGCGCCGTAGGCTCGTACTGAGACCTAGAACGAGAACTTTACGGCGACTTGCAGACGGCGCGGATCAAAGAATGATCGTGCCTCGCCAAAGCCGGCACTGTTGACCTTGTTCTGAATGTTGTAGCCGGTTTGATTGTCGGTCACGTTGTAGAGGTCTGCTCGTACCTGGAAGCCGTATCGACTGCGCACCCGGAAGTTTTGGGTGTAGTTGAGGTCCAACTGATAGTGCGATGACGTGGTTCGTGATCCGGCCGGCTCGGCGAATCGACTGGTGTCGCTGGAACTGCCGGTAAGATCGCGGTAGATCTCGACATTCCACGCTTCCCAGGGCTGGCCCGACTGGAAGACGAAGAAGGCACCGGCACTGCCGTTCCAGTCGAAGTTGTAGTAGCCATACAACTTGAGCTGATGGCGACGATCGCCACGCAGGTTGCCCTCGCGGAAGTTCCACAGCTGCCGGCCCGCGCCGTCAGCGATGAACGATGAACCGACAAAGGTTGCGGCGTCGTTGGAGGTGGTCGTGTTGTCTTGGTCGAAGTTGCCGTAATAGTGGCTCCAAACGTAGCTTCCCTTGAAGTAGGCGTTGGAGCCACGCCACTCGGCGTCGGCGCTGGCTTCGTAGTATTTGGTGTACGCACCGTCGAGCGCGGCGATTACATAGGAGGAGCCACCGATTTCATCTCGGAAGTCGTTCAAGTTCGGGATGTAGTCCTCTTGCGGAATCCCTTCGGGAGCATTGAACCGTGACCGTGCGTTGTTGTTGGTGTCTTCCCAAAAGTTGGTGCCGTAGCGGTAGCGGGCGTGTGCCTTGCCTATCCATCCATTCGAGAACTGACGCGAGTAGCCGAGAATGAACTCGTCAATCGAACGGGGATCGAGGCCTTCGTCGAAGAACTTGCCCGACGATGAGCGCACCGGATCGGTTCCAATCAGATTGCCTTGGGCGTCGAAGAAGCCACGGATCGAACGACGGAGGTTTCTCGCCCACGACGCGGCACGGGGCAGCGAGTTGGCTGCGGGGTAGTAGCGCGAGTAGCTGGCGTAGGCGGTTGACCGACCGTCTCCGAAGCCACGGGTGACGCCAAGACGTGGCGAGATCATCTCGTCGAAGTCGATCTCGTACATCCGGTAGCGGTTGCCCTGAGCCAGCTCGAAGCCTGAGAGGTTGGCGCTGTTCTCGCGTAGACCTTCGCCGTAGAGGATGTCGTTGCTCAGCTGAACACCGATGTTGAACGCCCACTCGTTCCAGCGAATGGTGTCGTTGGCCTCGATGCTTTGACTCTCGAATTGCGAATTGATGGGCGGCACGGCGTTGCCGTCGTTGTCGAGCAAGCTCTGCTGCTCGAAACGCGCCTCGTAGAACACGGGCGTGTCGTTGAACTCGGTGCGACCGCCAGGGACCGTGATCACGCCCCAGCCGTTCGAATTTCGCGAGAGGTCTTCTTCATCGCGCGACCATTCATACCCGAAGTGGAGGTCGTGCATGCCAACCAGAACATCATAGCCGACCTGGAAACTCTCGCGAAAGAAGTCCTGATCGTTGATCGTGCTAGCGCCGCCGACAATGCCACCACCGGTGGGCACGCCGTTTTGGACGAATCCGTAGCGGCCGATCAACGGTTGAATGAACTGGTTGAAAGCGTCCGCGCCAGCGACGGCTTGAGGCACGAAGAAAAGACCCTGCTGATCGAGGTTGGCGACATCGAGTCGTAGGCTACCGTCCGAACGGATGTCAAAGCCAAACAGATTGTCGGGCCGCGCCGATCTCCGGTTGGTGAAGTCGGTGTACTTGAAGCTCAAGTAGCTGCTGTCGTTGAGCACCCAGGATGCCTCGAGAATGCCGATCTCGAGGGTAGCGTGCTCTCCTGTCGAGGCCGTACCGGCGGTGTCCTCGGCGGTCACGCCGATACTGCTGTTCTCACGATCCGAGTCACGGTAACTGGCATGGAGGAGTAGTGAGTCGGTGGGCGTGAAGGAGAGCTTGCCGAAGAGCTCGTCACGGGTGCTTTCCGAGTTGGGTACCGCGCCATAGAGGTTGGAGCGGTTATCGCGGTCGGTGCTCGGGCGGTAGTACGACGCGTAGAAATGTAGACGGTCGCGGACCACGGGGCCGCCGATGTTGAACACCGCCCAGTCCCGGTCCTGCTCGAATTCGGCGTCGCTTTCGGTACCGCGGTTGCCGGTCATGCCGTCGGTTTGGATCTGGTAGCTGAGCAGGCCTTTGATCCGGCTGGTACCCGAGCGACTGACCGAGTTGATGGTGAAGCCACCGGAGCGGTTGAAGTCGATCGCCTTGGCGCCACCTTTGACAATGGCGACCTGCTCGATATCGTGCGATGAGGGTTCGGCCGACAGGGTTCCGAACAGGGGCAGGCCCACGTTGACGCCATCGAATTTGTAGACGTTATCTTGGCCACTACCGCCGGCACTGGGGCCGCGCACGTTGTCCTCAGAGTACTGAACCCCTGGGATCAACTTGAGCAGGTCACGGTACTCCTGACCGACCGGTAGCTGATCGATGACTTCATCGGTGATCGCGGTCTTGATCTCGGTGGAGGCCGCGTCGATGGTGGGGGCGGTCCCGATCACTTCCAGCTCTTCGGAAACGCCTTCGGGCTGCATCACGACATCGAAGCGGGACACCTGTTGGAGCAGAATCGGAACGGCGGCGGTCTGGGTGCCGAGACCCTCGAGACTGAACGTCAGCTCGTAGTCTCCCGGTGGCAACAAGGGCAAGCGATAGCCGCCGTTGGCGCCGGTCACCGTCGTGCGGTCCTGCGGCAGAACATCGCTCGAAGCGGTAACCGTGACCCCGGGCATGGTCGAGCCATTGGGATCCTTGATCGTGCCGGACACCGATCCGGTCTGTTGCCCGAAGGCCGGTACACCGACAAGAAAGAGCAAAAGCAACGCAACGACCTTTCTCATGGACGGGTCCTCTCCTGATCAATCGTGATGGAGCTGGGGATCGGCACCACAGTTGTACGAGTGCGAACTCGTAAAGAATGAATGCAGGCTAACACTCGGTCGAGTGGGTCGCAACTCCGTGCAGGATCAGGACTTCGCTCGTTCCCGTAACATGTGGCAGAGATCAAGAGTCGAGGGCATGGCGGAGATGGCCGCTGGCCATGGTGAGGCGCTGTTCAGCTTCTGCGACCCCCACTCCGGTTCGTGCCATGACGATCGCGACCTTCACATTTCCTCCAGCGACACTGGGTTTGGCCCGCTCACGCGTCGAGCGGACTGAGCGCTTCTTCGAGCAGCGCGGCCAAGCGGTAGGCGGCGAGGGCAAGGCGTGGGCCGATGACGCCGCGCGCGTTCTCGAGGTAGGCGTCGGTTGGCGTTTCGTCTTCGACGATGGCTTGGTAGGCGACTTCAACCGCCAGTTTGAAGCTCTCATCCGCCCAATGGGCGGGATCAAGGTTGTCGACCTCTGCCAACGAGGTGTGCGGATGGCGGCCAGCGAGCGTTTCGGCATGGGCGCGCAGTGCTTCGTGGTCGGCGGCGGTGATGTGCGGCAAGAGGTTGGCGGTTCGGTCCCAGACTTGGTGGAGGTTGCGGTAGGGCGGCGCCAGGAGAAAGTCGTTGCCACCACGGTCGCCTTCCGGGTGGGCCTGGGAGATGCGACCGACGCAATGCATGGGTTGATGGATGTCACCTACGGTGTGAAGCAAGACCGCGATGTAGAAGGCACGCTGGCGCTCTGACAACTCGGTATTTGCGAGCGCCTTTCGCGCGCGCTCGATGGCCCATACGACGTTCTGTGGTTTGGCCGGGATCGGTGGCTGACTTTCGACGGTGAAGGGAATATTGATGTAGTGCCAGCGATCGAAACTATGAAGGTCGTTGGCGCGGATGACGTCCATCCAAACCGCACCGTCGGCGATGGTCGGCCCGGCCCCGATCTGGGTGAGCAACGCCTCGACCCGAGCCAGTGTCGCGGGTCGCAGCTGCATGCCGGCGAGGGTAGCGACGACACGATGTCCGGTACCACTCCAAGCGTGCGCAGTGGCCGCGCCGCCTGCCAAGGCAATTGCCCAGAGCCCGGCAACTGCCCAGAGCCCGGAGATCTTCGCTCGCCAAACGGCCCGGCGAAGCCATGTTTTTCGCATTTCGTCATGCTAGCAGCCTGCTACGATGGCGGCATCCCTACCAGGAGCTCTCAAGACGCGATCCCGTTTGATCCGCATCATTTTCTTCCTGCTCGTGCCGGCACTGGCGCTACTCGTCACCGCCTGTCAACCGGCAGAGGACGATCCCACAGACAACGGGTCCGCATCGGCATCCGATCGCGCCTATTCCGATCCCGCCTATGAGGTCTTGCCAGCGTCGTTGGTGGCCGGCGCGTCCGCACTGCAAGAGCAGGCCCTTGCCGACAACCAAGCTTACGAGTTTCTCGAGTTGCTTACCGTCGAAGTCGGACCGCGGCTCTCTCCAATCCGGACGCCGACATGCTGGCGGCCCAAGTGGCGCGCGGTGGGCCCGTCCGGTTCTACCTCGACCTGGGATGCCGCTACCTGCCGGAGGAGATGTCGGCCAACGTCATTGGTGAGATTACCGGCAGCGAGAAGCCCGAAGAAATCGTCTTGCTCGTCGGGCATCTCGACTCATGGGATCTCGGTACCGGCGCGCTCGACGATGGCGTGGGTTGCTCGATCGCAGCCGCCGTGGGGCGCTTGATCGGTGGCCTGTCTGAGCGGCCGAAGCGCACCCTTCGGGTGTGGTTTGCCGCGAACGAAGAATTCGGTCTCGATGGCGCCCATGCGTACGCCGAACAGTACGCACTTGATGTCGATTTGCACTTCGCGGCGACGGAAGCCGACTTTGGCGTTGGGTCCGTATGGCGATTCCATTCCCGCATCGACGAGGCCCATCTCGACGTTGCCCGCGATCTCGAGCGGCTGTTCGAACCCTTGGGGATCGAGTACGTCGGCAATGACGCTCGCGGGGGCCCCGACTTGTCGCCGTTGCGGCCGTCGCGGGTGCCGGTGTTCGACCTGTCGCAGGATGGTACCGCGTACTTCGACTACCACGACACCATCAACGATACTCTCGACAAGATCGATCCCGAGTCCCTGCGCCAGAACGTCGCTGCGTACGCGACCTGGGCGTACGTCATGGCCAACTACGACGGCGAGATCGGCCGGGCACCGGAACCCGAGGAGCCGTCGCGGTAAGTGATTCGATTCGACCGAATAGGGTGGAAGGCGTCTCGACCGCGCCGTGGGGAGGAGGGTCGCCAGGATGAAAATCTTGACAGATCCTGCCTAGCGGCTCACACTTCATGCATGACGAAGGTAGAACTCCAACGGCAAGTCATGGCGCTTCCCGTAGCAGAGAGACTCGAACTCGTAGAGGATGTCTGGTGCAACCTGGCACCGGATGAGATTCCGGTACCCGCCTGGCAGATCGAGTTGATCGACGAACGTTTGGATCACCTCGAAAGGCATCCAGAGGTTGGTGAGAGCTGGGAGCAGGTCGAGAAGCAAATTTGGTCTGACACTGAGTGAGTCGGCTTCCGATTCGATTGACCTCGGCGGCGAAACGCGATGTCTTCGAAGCCCGTCACTGGTACCTGGAACAGGCGCCAGGAGTCGACGAGAGATTTCGTAAGGATCTGCGGTCGATGCTCGTGGGCATTCCAGAGCATCCCGAAATGTACCCGGTTCTACGACGAGACGTGCGTCGAGGGAGCTTGAGTCGGTTTCCATACGCTGTGCTCTACAGGATCCAGTCCGATGAGATCCAGGTTATTGGCGTCGTTCATCATGCCCGCGATCCACGGCTTTGGAAGCGTCGACGATAATCTGAGAGATTGTCGGTTCAGCTGCATCGATCCACCATCCACCGTACCGCCATAACGGATCGACGCTAAAGTTCCACGTGCAAAGGAAGCTACGGTGTAGGCCGGTTCCACTCGATCGGTGCTCGTTGCTCGCGAGCTTGGGCGATGACGCCTTCCAAACGGTCTAGGACTTTTCGCGGTAGCCAAACAGCCAACGTCAGGGAGAGCACGGCTATGGCCAGTGCTGCGACCGCCCGGCGTTTGGCCGCCGAGCCGGTCGCTGGTACGGTTTCGTGAAGAAGCCATGTGCCGGGCGGAGGAAAGGTGGCGGTTTGCCAGGTGCGCCACGCCATCCGGGCCATCAAGAGGCTGGCGACCGCCAGGAGCGCGCTGGGGATCGCGAGCGCTTTGTGGCCCAACTCCAGGAGGCCGAGCTCTGCCTCACCCGGGTTGTGTTCGGCCAAAGCTACGAGCTCATTTACTCGACCCTGCATAAAGCGCAAGCCCAACACGGCAAGCAGCAGGAGGGCGGTCAAGGCCAGTAGGATGAGCCCTCGATGCGGGGCTTTCGTTGGCGTTGGGGTTGGGCGCGTGACCATGGGTGCATCGTAGCAAAGTGGGGCCGTGACCGTCCGTGCATGGGGACGGCGGAGGCGTGGAATCTGGTGAGTGGTTCACAGGAACTGTGGTTCACAGGAACTGTGGTTCACAGGAACTGTGGTTCACAGGAACTGTGGTTCACAGGAACTGTGGTTCACAGGAACTGCGGTAGGCTGGGCGGAAATTTTGGTCGAGGTGACCGCCGCCTCATTGCACGAATCTTGCAGAAGGTGCACTACATGTCTTACCCGCGATCCCTCCTTGTTCGCCGCTTCGCTGCGCTCACCATGGCTTTCGCTGCCTGGACCGGCTGGGGTGCTGACGCCGTCCTTGGTCAGCCTTCGGTGGCCGATCCCGAGGCGCCGCTGGGCGAGTCGACTGAAGCGGCGGCCGAACCGCTGGTGGTGCGAGCGCGGATCGCCGGCAGGCCGGGGCATCGTGATGTCCGCGAGATTCGGGTCTTCTTGCGCGATGCCGGACGCATGGACTGGTCGGCCCAGGGCGACAAGATCGTGTTCGATCGCCCCAATCCCACCGACGCTGGGTTCTACGACCTTTACGAGACATCGCCGGACGGCACCCGCGAGCGCTGCATCTCCTGCGACAATCTCGAGCTGTACAAGAAACACGCGTTGGCTCCGGTGTGGCATCCGGCCGGTGAGTACCTGGTGTTTCAAGTTCAGATTCAGGCCAAGCGTCTCAAAATGCCGATCGAAGAGCTGGCGACGCCGTACCGCGGCTTGCACAGCGAGATTTGGGCGATCACTGCTGATGGCAAGGAAACGTGGGAGCTGACCAAAGCGCGTGATCGCGGCGGTTCGGTGCTCGATCCCATCTTTTCATTCGAAGCAGATCGGTTGGTTTGGAGCGAACGGCTCACCACACACGGTGGCCGACGCTACGGGCAGTGGGCCAGCCGGATTGCGGAATTCGAGATCAAACGGGGCGTTCCGCGGGTAGGAAAAATCACCACGGCGCAAGTAGGCGCCTACCGTGGACTCGAGATGGCGCAGGCATTTACCCCCGATGATCAAGGTTTGTTGGTCACGGGTTCGCCCCAAGGGCAACCTGACGACGGCCTCGATGTGATTCGCTACTCACTTACCGACAATACGTTCCAGCCGCTCACTGCGACGCCGGATTTTCGGGATGACGTGGCGCGCTATGCACCCGACAGCCGTCATATCGTATGGGCCAGCAACCGCGGTATCGCGTCGCTGGCCGAGGGGCGACGGCGGCTTCCGTGGCGCAACGATCTTTGGATCATGCGTGACGACGGTGGCCAGCAGGAGCGGCTTACCTTCTTCAACCATCCAGAATCGGCGGAAAAGCTGGGTGAGGCCATGATCACCGATATTGCCTGGAGCCCGGAAGGTGATCGCCTTTTGCTGCACGTCGTGACGGCGGGCCTGGAGATCGAACAGGCGATTTGGGTCGTGGTTCTCGACGAGAAATACCGTCGCGGGCTCTGACCTGACACTTTACCCGTCCTACCGTAACGCGGGCATGAATGCCCGCGCTATGAGTGCGCCGGCCGTCGCTGGCTGGGAACCCGCTTCTGCTCTCAGCCCGCGCAGGCGGGCGCACTAACAGCCCGACGATTTATCGTCGGGTGGCGGGCTCACTCAACAGGCGGCCAAGTTTCTCCATATACGATCCGCCCGGCTCGGCGGCGGTGCCGCGGTTGACCTGAAGGGCCTATGCAACGTTTGCCACGGCCATAGTTGATGGTTGCGGCCGGACGACGGTGACTGAAGTCACCGCCTAGGTAAGGTGGTCCTACCGGACCGGCCCGGAGGTGGTACGTTTGTGTTGGGGCTCGTGGGATTCAAGGGTACGAGATGACCAACGAACAACAGGTTTTCGATGTGGCGGTTGTCGGGGGTGGCGTCATGGGCGCGGCCGCGGCGGCGCAGGTTGCTCGACAGGGTCGGCGTACGGTTCTGTTCGAGCGCTTCCAACCGGGCCATACCCGGGGTAGCTCGCACGGCGACGGCCGTATCCTTCGCTACAGCTATCCGCAGCCGGTCTACGCGGCGATGGCGGGCCGGGCCTACCGTGGCTGGCGCGAAGCCGAGGCTGCGGCCGGCGAGACCCTGGTGGAGAACACCGGCGGCCTTGACCTGGCACCGGTTGATTGCGGCGCCCTGGCGACGCTCGAAGCGAGCCTGGCGGATGTCGGCGTGCCCTGCGAACGACTCGGTATTACCGAAATCAAGAGCCGGTTTCCCGCCCTGTGTCCTCCTGCGGGCGTCGAGGCCTTGTACCAACCCAACGGCGCCGTCGTGCGCGCGAACCGGGCGGTTGGAACGTTCTGGAAACTGGCGAGGAAGGCCGGTGCTGATTTGGTTCCGGATGCCGAAGTCGTCGCGATCGAGGTGAATAGCACGGGGGACATGTCGATTTCTCTGGCCGACGGTCGTCGGTGGCGAGGGGAGCGGGTCATCATCGCCGCGGGTGGTTGGACTGGATCTTTGCTCGCTTCGATGGACCTCGTGCTGCCCCTACAGGTTACCCAAGAGTGTTTGATCTACCTCCCACCCCGTGCGGGTAGCCCCCCCCATGGCATTGGCCACCTGCCGACGATCATCGATTACCACGACGACGTCAACCACTTCTACGCCCTGCCACAGATCGACGTGCCGGGGGTCAAGGTCGGGCGTCATCGCACCGGACCGGTGATAGATCCGGAAGCGGACCGCGTGGATAGCCCTGAGCTGCGCAAGGACATCATCGCGTGGATCGCCCGCTACCTGCCGCACCTCGAGCCGGATCCCATCGCGGAGTCGACCTGCCTCTATACCAACACGCCCGATTTCGACTTCATCATCGACCACCACCCGCGGTGGCCGCAGGTCGTCGTGGGCGCGGGCTTTTCGGGGCACGGGTTCAAGTTTGCGCCAGTTATTGGCGAGATGCTCGCCGCGATGGCGCTCGATCAGCCGTCTCCGGTGTCGAGAGAGGCTTTCCGGATCGATCGGTTCGGGTAGGGGTCGGCCGATCCCGACTGCTCGGCGGGCAGAGATCACGGAAGCGCTTGGGTGCCTGATCTGGATTGCTGACGGCGTCGCGGAGCGCGACTTCGCCTTCTGCCGGAAGCGTTAGCGTGAAAACAAGAGCTACTGCAATTTTCAATTTAGGCATAGATTTCCTCCACCGCAAACCGCGCGGCCTATTCTTGTGCTTCTCGGGACATCGTTTTGCTGTCGGAAGTGACCTAGCGCGATCGTGGCGGGGCAGGTGGTTCGAGCTTCCGCTCGCGTACCTGGCGGACTCCCGCGCTGATTCAGGCGTAGCCCCCTACCGACCGTTGCCGGTCGGGTTTCGATATGCCGGAGGAGTCGGGGGCCACCCCTCGTTCGTGCACATCGACACGCGCGGGGTCAACGCAAGAGGAAGAGGGTAAGCGAAAGTAGGCCAGCCACCTATTGGCTCCAATCCAAATCAAGGCAGCGCCCGTCCTCGGTCAGCCAGAAGGCGAATTCGGCCGGCGAGCCGTTCATCGGGATGCAAACCAGCTTGGCGCCATCGGCGGCACGGCGAACGTCGCCACCGCCAAAGCGGCGGTACTTGCTGCGAAGCTCGCGAAGCGTGTTCGCGGTCTCTGCCACGGGTGCCGCCTGGACGTCCGAACCCTGGCTGTCGTCGTAGCGCTGGGAGATGGTGTACCTAGGCATGCCGACAGAATAGCATTGGGCCACAAGCTTCAATGTCCGAACTCTCTGGCCTTTCTGACGTTGTCGGTCCCTGCCTGGACGTTCTCGGTCCCTGCCACCCTCGACTTACTCGGTTGTGCCATAGTTCGCCGCCGGGTGGCCGCACTACGGCGCTCATCACTCTTCCCCTGCTACTTGCCTGGGAAGCGTTGGGGTTGGGCCGAAAGGAGATGAAGATCATGAAATTCCCATTGCTGTTTGGGTACCGGGATTTAATTGCTGGCAACGGATACATCGCCGGGGTAGCGACCGACGGCCGATTTCTACTGGACGAAGACGAGGACGAATACTGCGTTTACGGAGTCAACCCAGGTGGCATCGCCGGAACGGGCACCGACCGGCACGAGGCCCTGCAAGACTTCCGCTTGGGATACCGATCCGTGCTGCATGACATCGCGGAAAACGCGGCCAACTTCAGTGATTTCCGGGCCGAGGTGAAGCGATTCTTCAGCGAGCATGGCAAACGAAGCAATCCCGAGATTCAGATCGGGCACGTCTGATCGTTGGTCAATCAACTGGAGATTGATCAAGAATTCGCCCATTCGGCTATTCCCCAGCTGGGGAAGGTGCCGAGGGGTAGCAAGATCGGCGCCCCGGCGCCGGAAGGCCGGCCCGGCAACGTGTCCGGAGACCGGTCGGGACCGGCGAATGTCTCGTAAACGGAACGGCCCGGCTACCGCTGGCCCCGTGCAAAGCGCCGGGTGAACCACCACCACCGAGTCCCTTTGCCTCGGTTCGCTTCCCATTCGCTCGTGAGCAGCTGGAACCGAAGCGAGGGCGGTGGCCCATTTGGGTCGAGCTCGCCCGGCGGAACCAAGATCTGAAGGCCACGTGGCATGTTCGTCTCGCCTTCGTCGCCATCGAAATACGCCGAAGTGGAGCCGACATCGCGACCGTCCTGGCGCAGGGCAATGCCTATGTGGGCCTTCTCGTCGTCGCCCTCGGCGATGGCGACGAAGACTTTGAAGTTGAAGCCGTATCCCGACCGTCCTCACGGACACCATTGCGATCAAAGCCCTCTTCGAGGGGGCCAGCCTTAGCTCTGCCGATTTCGGAGGCGCCAACCTTCGAGGAGCCGACCTCCGGCGCGTCAACCTCGAGAGCACACAGAATCTCAGACCAACACAAATCGGTGAAGCGCTAGGAAACAATTACACTCGGCTACCGCAAAACCTGACGCACCCCTGTTGGTGGGAAGGCGTCGAGTGCGACGGCAGGATCGGCGATGGCACGCCACCGGAAGGCTGGCCCGACAACGTGCCCGAAGACTGAGGGGGGAGCTGGACGCCACACCGGCCTCTACCCAACCTACGCCGCGCAGTCCTCGACCGCATCCAGCGCCGGTTCAGCCGGTATGCCGGTCGCCCGGATCAGCCGCACTGCCTTGGGCGTGATGTCCGCTGCCGAGCGTTCCCAGCGAGTCATCTGGTCGGTACTCAAGCACGCCAGCAGCGCCGCGTCCTCGACTGGCAGGCCGCTACGCTTTCTACCGGCCCGCAACAGCGACCCAAGCGGCGTACGGCCTTTCTCGACGTCGACGGGCCCCAGGGCCTCGAAGAGGTGGGGCCAAAGGGTTGGCAGGACGCTGATAGAGTCGGGCAATTCTCAAGCCGCCACCCCGCCAATCTTGAGGTGCAAGATTGGGTACAAATTTGGCACCATGCTGTCGAGCGGACAGCAAGCAGGTGGAGGATTCCGGAGATCTTGGCGAGCTAGAAACGCATGGAAGACGCAAAAAAACACCAAGGCCAGACAATTCGCCCATCCTCGGACGTAATTGGAAGGATGATCAATCCGTGGCTCATGCGTCTCTTCATGCTGCGCAAGATGCCCCTTGGCCTCATGGCCGGCCTGCGGGTTGCGACCCTGGATAGCAAGCAATGCCAAACGACTGTGCCGTACGGCTGGCGCACGACGAATCCGTTCCGCTCGACGTACTTTGCCGCCTTGAGCATGGCGGCTGAGTTGTCCACCGGCGCACTCGCCATGGCGGCGATCGAACTCACACCTGGATCAACGTCGATGCTGATCGTCGGCATGGAAGCGCAGTTCGGCAAGAAGGCGACTTCCCGAACCACGTTTACTTGCAACGACGGTGACGCGATCTTCGCTACGGTTCAAGAGGCGTTGAGTTCAGGGGCACCCGCGACCATCCAAGCGACCTCGGTAGGGCGTATGGACGATGGTACGGAAGTCGCCCGTTTTGTCTTTACGTGGTCTTTTAAGAAGCGGTCTTTCAAGAAGCGGGAGTCCCTGCATGCCTGAGTCCAATTCGTCGAGCGAGCGTGAGCGCTTCCAAGCTACGGATAGCCCCTACCTCGTTCCCTTCGACGGGTCTTTTCGAATCAGCGACGCGGCGAACGAGCCACCAGCTGGGGCGCCGGGAAAGAAGGCGTGCCGACGAGATTTGAAGGCAGTGCGCGAAGAACTCGCGGAGGCGCAGCATCGCCTCTACGCACACGACCGATTCTCCCTGCTCTTGGTGTTCCAGGCCATGGATGCCGCGGGCAAGGACAGCACCATTCGGGCGGTGATGTCGGGCATCAACCCGGCAGGGTGTCAGGTGTCGTCGTTCAAGGTACCCTCCGCCGAAGAGCTCGACCACGATTTCCTTTGGCGAACGACCAAGCGTCTTCCCGAGCGCGGTCGAATCGGTATCTTCAACCGCAGCTATTATGAAGAAGTCCTGGTGGTAAAGGTCCACCCTGAGTACCTCGGTGGGCAACGACTGCCCTACCAGGTCGATCTCGAGACGATCTGGGATGAACGCTACGAATCGATTCGCGACCTGGAACGCCACCTGCGGCGCAACGGCACGGTGATCTTAAAGTTCTTCCTCAACGTCTCCCATGAAGAACAGCGTCAACGCTTTTTATCGCGGCTAAACGAGCCGGAGAAGAACTGGAAGTTCTCGGCGGGCGACGTGAGAGAACGTGCCCTTTGGGAGCGTTACCAAGAGGCCTATCAACAGGCGCTCAACGCCACTTCATGTGCGCATGCGCCGTGGTACGCCATCCCTGCTGATGACAAGCCCTTCATGCGTTTGACCGTCGCGCAGATCGTCGCCGAGACCCTGGCGTCGCTGGATGTTGGTTTTCCGGAAGTTCGGGCCAAGGACCGGGCCCAGTTCGATACCTTGCGCAGTCAGTTGGAATCCGAAGGGTCGGGCTGAGCACAGATTCGAGGCTGATGAGGCCAACTGCTCGGGAGCACCCCGCGCTCTATGGCGTCCAACGAAAGAAGCCCGCCGGGGTCGGCGGGCAAGCTCACGAGGCACGAGATGGGGCGCAAGGTTAGGCGACCTTGATGGTCCGAGCGCGCGCCGTGGCTGCCTTGGGCACCGTCAAGGTCAAGAGGCCGTTCTTGAAGGTCGCGGCGACGTTCTCGGCATCGATGTCGTTGGGCAAGGTGAACGAGCGCTGGAAAGTTCCGTAGGCACGCTCCACGCGGTGGTAGTTCTCTTTGTTGTCCTCATTCTCGAAGTTCCGCTCGCCGCGTAGTGTGAGGACGTTGTTCTCGAGGGTTACGCCGACGGCCTTCTTGTCCAAGCCTGGCAGCTCGGCGACGACCATGAAGGCTGATTCCGACTCACTGATGTCAATGGCAGGCATCCAGCCGGTGGTCGACGTGGGCGAAGGGGGAACGTCCCAGTCGCCGAAGAACCGGTCGATGGCACGAAAGAAGGGGTCGTTGGCGGCACGATAAGGGGCCGAAGAGGAGCGGCGGGCAAGAGCGTTGGTCAACATGGTCGTTCTCCTGGTGGTTGTGAATAGCGTCTTTAGCTTGATTTCTTGCGCTCTAGTTGGGTGAGAGGGTGATCTGATCCGGTCACGAGTGCTTTCATGAGTGTTCAACACTAAGATGACGAGATATATTCCAAGATCTTAGTCAATTCGACTAAATTCTTTATCCGGCCACAGACGGTCACCGCCCAGGAAGGTCGAGAGGGCTGGGGAAGGGCGGGCTTGCAAGACGACCAGCCGAGCTGGAGGTGCGGCCTGGCCTATCGGACGGAGACAGGCGCGGCCGGGGGCGTGACGACTCTGGCCCGACTACTCTGAAGGACCCGTGCCGACCACCGAGCGGACCCGGGCACCGGCGCGGTTTACGCTGACCGCCAACGCGCGTCGCTCGGCTTCGGTTAGGTCCTCGGCGCTGTAGAACGTCAGCGTGTACTGGCTGCGCAGCTCGGCATTGATCCGCTCATAGGTCGCGGCCAGCTCTTCGATTCCGTTGGCGAACAGGAGGCCGCCGCCGGTTTCTTCCGCGATCCGACGCAACTCGCGTTCAGGGAACTTACTGATGCCCTGATTGTCGAGCGCGAGAAGGTAGATGGGCACGCCGAGGCGTTGACCGTAGGCAATGCAGTCTTTGGGACCGAACCGGCTGTCGCGATCCGCTCCATCGGTGAGCACCACCAGCGCCTTGCGTCCGCTCTGGCGCTCGAACTGCAACATCGAGAAGACGATCGCGTCGTAAAGGGAGGTCAACCCCTTGGCCTCTAGGCGTCCCAAGACACCAAGCAAGTCGGCGACGTTCGCGGTGGTGTCGTGGAGGAGTCGCGGCTGCTGGTCGAAGTCGACCACGAAACCACGGTCTTGTTCCTGGATGGTGTCTTGAAGAAAGCGCGCGGCCGCGCGACGGGTATCGTCCATGACCAGAGACATGCTGTTGGAGGTATCGATCACCAAGCCGAGTAGCAGGGAGACGTCATCAGCGTACGAGAGGCCTTCGACGTTCACGGTCTTCTTGCCGCGACGGAGGGTGAACGCTTCGCGATCGAGGTCGTCGATCGGCCGACCCTCCGCATCGGTGACGACGCTGAAGACCGTGACCAGGTTGACGTCGACCTTGTCGGTGAGGCCGGGTGACGCCAAGAGAACGACGTCGTCGATCGTCCGACCATCGGTCAAAGTAGCCGCGACGCGAACGAAATCCGTGGCGGCCAGGTTTGGGGTTGCGACCCGTGTTCGGATGGCTGACTCGGCTTCGGTGGCGACGAGAACCTCATTGCGGTAGACCTCCACACGCTCGAGTGCCGCGCCGAACGGAACCGTAACCTGGGCGTTGATGGTGATGGCACCGTCGTCCGGCGAACCTTCGAAGTCGCTGATTCGGACACGAAACGGTGCATCTCGGATGTTGAGCTCGAGAACGTGCTCGCCGAGGGTGGCTCCTTTTCGATCATAGGCGACCGCGCGCACTTTCTGAGGACGAGGTGGATTGTCGAGATCGACGGTGACCACATAGGGTTGTCGACGACGCTCGCCAATGGGTTTGCCGTCGAGCTCGAAAGTGAGTTTGTCGATGTCCGTGCGACTGATCAGCGCGTAGATGCGCGTCGAACCGGTGGCTGGTTGTCGTCGTGGCGGTACCAGGCGGACGACGCTTGCACTCCCGACGCCCGATTTGGCGCGAATCAAAGGCGCCTCGACTTCGTACCAGGCTCGTTCAGCGCCCGGGATCCGCACCGCGCCCTGGCCCGGTGGTGGCAAGAGATCCTCGGTTTGCTCGACCAAAACACCACCCCACAGGTTTCTGCTGGGGATTTCGAGGACGACAAGCAGGCCCGATGTCTCTTCACCCAAGGGGATGTCGACACCCAGGCGCAGGCTCGACGCGTCACCCAGGCCCGCCGTGTTGAATTGTCGGGCGAAGATCGTCTCGACATCGAAGCCGGTGTCGGCAACCACCGACCAGCATACGATGGTGGGTGCGGAGCCCACGAGCTGGCTGAGCAGCCGCCGATCAAGGCGCGTCTCCACCGTGGCCGCAACCCGTCCCTCGGCGAGTGCCTCGGCGTCGAGTCCGAAGCGACTCTCGAAAATCAGGTCGCCGTCACCACCATCGAGGACGGCACGCGCGAGTCGAGCTGGCTGTCGACAACCGCTGTCATTGCCGTCGTTGTCGGTGGCGTTGTCGTCGGTGGCGGTGGCGGTGGCGGTGGCGGGGAGCGTGCTCAACGTTGAACAGAGGAGCACGGACAGGAGAATCGCGTTGGGCTTGACCTGGGCGTTTGGGCAGTTTTGCACCTGGTGATCGTATCGCAGCGGATCGTGACGTAAACTCGGCTCGTCCCTGTCCTTGCGCCGCTGAACGCGTTTCTTCTGGTGGGGCGATCGCAAGAGTCTTGGAGACCGTGAGAACCTCACCGATGGCAACACCAGGAACCAGCGCCCTTCGGCTGCTGATCATCACTACGGTACTCGGTGCCTTGCTACTCAGCGCCTTGCTACTCGGCGCCTTGCTACTCAGTGGTTGCGCCCGAGAACCTGCACCGATCGATCCGGTGGTTGACGATCCGGTGGTTGACGATGCCGTGCACGTCGACATCGGACAGAACACCGAAGGACATCGGTTGCTCGATGGGTGGGCGAAGGTCGAGGCCAAGGGTGAGCTGGACTGGGCGTGGGCGATCGCACGCCGCGCGACGATCGAGGTGACGTTGCCCCACGACGGGTTTCAGCACCTGGGCCTACGGTGCCGAGTGCTGGAGGGTGTGGCCGAGGGCCAAACGGTTCGGGTCGCGGTCAACAACAGCGCGGTGGGCACGGTCACCCTTCGGCCGTTTGGTGGCTGGCAAACGGTCTGGATCCGTTTGCCAGCCGAAACGATTCGCAGCGGGGACAATGCTGTGGCCTTTGGGTTTCGGGACCTCCGGTCGCCTCATAGTTTGGATTCTTCGAGCGCTGACGAGCGGGAACTAGCGGTAGCGTTCGATGGGCTTCATTTCGTTGTTGGTGCACCCCAGAAGCAACGCAAGAGCCGCTTCTTTGCCAGTCAAGAGGTGACATTGGTGCCGTTTCGAGCGGCCGACGAGACCCGCGACGCCTTGTCCCAATCCGCAACCGCTTTCCAGCAGCGTCTCGAGGTCACAGCGGGAATGTCTCTGGAGGTGGCCGCGGCCCGACGTTGTCCTACGGCGGATCCATGTCCGGGCTCGCTGACCTTTGAAGTAAACGGCCACGATGATGAAGGTCGGCCGCTGGCGCTGTGGATCAAGACCCTCGGGCCGGAATCCCGTGCTTGGATACGTGAGGTCATCGACCTGGATCGGTTTGTGGGGCGATCGGTCAACGTGTCGTTCGTGGCGACCGCGGATGATGCCGAGGCCAGTGCTGAGCCGGTTCGGGCCGAGCCAGTTTGGGCCGAGCCGGTTTGGGCAGAGCCACTGCTGCATCGGCCCTCTGGCGACGATCGTCTCAACGTGGTGTTGATTTCCATCGATACCCTGCGAGCGGATCGTCTGGGTGCCTACGGATATTCGCGTCCCACCAGTCGTCACCTCGATGCGCTCGCGGCTGACGGTGTTCGTTTCGACCAGGCCATCAGCCAAGCGCCATGGACGACACCAGCCCACATGTCCCTAATGACGTCGATGTACCCATCGGTTCACGGTGTGAATCTGGGTTGGTCGGACTTCCTGGCGTCGGTCACGCGCGAGCGCCGCTACCGAACGCTCGGCTCGGATGTGCCAACCCTTGCCGACGTGCTTCGTGGGCATGGATACCGAACCGTTGCGGTGACCGGCGGAACGACGGTCAGCGCGTCGCTCGGATTTGCCCGCGGTTTCGATCGCTATCGGGAGAACTTCACCAATGGCTTCGAGCATCTGACCCCGGCCGCGGAGACGGCGGTGTTCGATATGCTCGCCGCGTACGGTGAGGCGCCTTTCTTCCTGTTCTTTCACACCTTCGAGGTTCACGCGCCGTACATTCGCTCGGAGCTGGCGGACATGTTGACCGACGAGCAGCGAGCTGGGCTGGCCTCGATCGTCGCACAGGGAACCAACGATCCGTTGGGTGACTACCGGCAGTTCCTTGCCGACAATGGTCTTCTGCGGCCCGAGATTACTTCCGCGCTCTATGACGGCGGCATTCAATACACGGATGCGTTTCTCGGTCGCCTATTCGAGCAGTTGCGAACCCAGGGACTGTTGGCGCGGACACTGATCGTGGTGACGAGTGATCACGGTGAAGAGTTTGGCGACCACAGCGAGGAGCGGTTTCTCGACGCCCACTGCACCACGGTGTACGACGAGTTGATCAGGGTACCGTTGCTTCTGCATTCGCCCGGACAGCTACCGGCCGGACG
This sequence comes from Candidatus Multivoradales bacterium, assembly GCA_965250305.1. GTDB lineage: Bacteria > Acidobacteriota > Thermoanaerobaculia > Multivoradales > J023 > J023. The sequence goes on from CBDFNS010000024.1 coordinate 514,040, forward strand.
CGTCGTTGACCAGCAGGTCGAGTTGATCGATGTGGCGCCGAGCATTCTGGATGTGCTTGGCTTGCCGCCGATTGAGGGCATGCAGGGGGTAAGCCTGCTGCCTTTGATTCGGGGTGAGTCTCGGCCCGACCGTGAAGCACTCAGCGAAGCAACCTGTGTCGCACCCGAGATCAAGTCCCTGCGTGCCGAAGGCTTCAAGTACATCTACGCGTTTCCGCCACCCGACGGAGAGCGGATCGGCATCGGGGCGGCGCCCACTTGGGAGGCGCTGTTCAATCTGAATAAAGACCCCGGTGAACAGCACAACCTCGCCCCAACTTCGCCCGCGGAAGTTGCCGCCTGGCGTGCTCGCTTGGAGGATCGCTTTGCAGCCATGCCGTCCACGGGAGACGGGACGGAGATGGCGGTTGAGGACGAGCTGCTCGACCGGTTGCGGGCCCTGGGATACGTGGATTGATCGGGCGCCGCGGGTCATTCTTGGTAGCGGCTGGCCCAAGATAGAATGGACCATGATTCAACGTACAGGTCTCCTGTTCCTGACGCTCGGAATGCTTGGTTGGAGCGTCCCAGCACTTCTATTTGCGGACGAACCACGCGGTACTGAGCGCACCGTTCGAATCGCGGTGTTTAACGTCTGGGAATTGAGCCGCGAGAAGCTCGATCAAGTCGATGAGCATGGCAGGGGAACGCATCCCCAATTGCGGGCGGCTGCCGAGGTGATTCAGCGTGTGCGGCCAGACGTCATGTTGCTCAATGAGATTGACTTCGACGCCGAAGCTGGCAACGTCCAGCGCTTCATCGATCGCTATCTGGCCAAATCCCAGGCCGATCAAGAGCCGATCGTCTATCCACACGTCGTCTTCGAGCCGGTCAACACCGGTGTGCCGAGTGGCCTTGATTTCAGCAACGACGGCGACACCGACGATCCCGAGGATGCGTGGGGATTTGGACGGTATCCAGGGCAATATGGCATGGCATTGCTGAGCCAGTTTCCCGTGGACCACGATGCGATCCGGACCTTTCGCCGACTGCGCTGGATCACGATGCCTGGCGGTTTGATACCGGACGGACGCGACGGGCGACCGGCGTGGTATGGCCAGTCGACGGCGGTGGCATTCCGTCTGTCGAGCAAAAGTCACTGGGATGTGCCGGTGAACCTCGGTAACGCGACCCTCCACCTTCTGGCCAGCCATCCGACCCCGCCCGTCTTCGATGGTGATGAGGATCGCAATGGACGGCGCAACTTCGACGAGATCCGGCTGTGGAAGGACTACCTCTCCGGCGGGTCGGCGGCAACGTATGTGGTTGACGATGTCGGCAATCAAGGCGGTCTCGATCCGGATGCTTCCTTCGTGATTCTAGGCGATCTCAACGCTGCACCCGGGGCTGCGTCGCCCTATGGGACACCCGCCGTCGCTCAGCTCTTGGACCATCCACGCATCCGCGATCCACGACCCCAGGCGGCGGGTTTCCCGGCGAGCGAAGCGAGGAAGACCTCAAAGTATGGGCGGATTGACTACGTGCTACCGAGCCACGATTTGGCGGTGCGGGATGCGGGCGTGTTTCGACCCGCGGCTGACAGTCCGCTGGGGCGTTTGATCGAAGGCGAGACGCGCGCCAGTGATCATTGGCTGGTGTGGGTCGACATTGAGATGCCGAGAGCACGTTAGCGGCAAGTGCCGCCTGCCTGGGCAGACGGCTCTTGCTACGAGCGGTCGAATGGTTTGGCTAGAAGCGTGCTTGCGCTCGACCGCCAGCTTGATGACATCCGCTTCGACGACCTCCTGGACCGGGACGCGCGCGGGGATGGTGGCGCGTTGTTTTTCGAGTTCGGTGATTCGCCTCAGGGCAGTGCGTACCCGGGCGGAGATTGCGGCGTTGGCGATTTTGAACCCACGCATCGTACGCCTTTGATCTTCGCGGTTTTCGAACGCCGCGTACCCGAGGTGGGCCTGGAGCTGCTCGAGCTGCGCGTTGGCTTTGCGCAGCTGCGCGTTGATCTTGCTGCGCTCGGGGTTGGGGACATCGCGGGTGGCGTCTGCGGGCTCGGTGTCGTCGTCCACCAGCGCGTCGAGTGCGAATTCCTCGCGCAGGTACTTGAAGAAGTTCTCCTGCCGCCAACGATCGAACATGCGGTAGGCGACCTCGATGGTGGAGAGGTCCCGGCGCGAAGTAATGATCGGCGTCTGGTGGCCGTTGTCGCTCAGGCAGGTGACCTGTCGCAGGAAAACGCGCTGGCGCTTTTTCTGATGGCAAGCACGTGGCTGTCCACGAGGGCAGGAATCGCCAGCAGAACACCGACGCTCGAAAGCTGCGCCGCCGCTCCGAAGATCGGCGCCGCGTCATCATCGAGCAACCCCAGTCTGGCAAGGAGCCGGTCGCCGGAGCGATCCGCCGGATCGAGGTCCAGCGAGAAGTGAGCCTGACCTTGATCGACCGCCGGAGCGGACAGGTTTGGGTCCGCACTCGCCCGGCCAGCCTCGCTCTCAAAATCTTGCGCAGTTTGCGCCGCTACCGGGGCGGCGGCGATCTGCTGCTCACCGCAAGCGGACAGGTTTGAGTCCGCACTTTCGAAAGGCATCTTCATCTGCTCCACTGGGCGTTGTTTCCAGCCCAAGCGTCCCGCGAGCTTGCGAACGGCCTTCTCGTCGATGCCCAGCCGCCGGCCGATCTCACGATTCGACAGGCCCTCCGCCTTCCAGGCATTCACGGCGTCCTGGCGGGACTGCGCTACCCGAGACCGACCCCGGGGAAAACCAGGCGGCCGGCCCAGAGCACTAAGACCACCGACCTCGAAGCGACGTTGGTTCCGACGCACCGTGCGCACATCACATCCGAACGCGAGGGCGACTTCGGGCTGCTGTGCCCAGCCCAGATCTACGAGTCTCACCATCGCGTAGGCTTCGCTCGCCCGGTCGCCGGCACCGAAGTGGGCCAGCGGCATGCCGCCGACGATTACTACCCGATAGTCACCCCGCTGCTGGAGGCGGCAACGAGCGTTGATGATCACCACCCCATCGGCAACCCCGGCGTGCTCAGGGAATAGGACGCGTTCGTCGGTCGTCGATTCCATACCCGATCATGCATCGGAACCGCGAAAAAAGCAGACAGGTTTGGGTCCGCACCCCCTCTGAGGCGCGGGCCTGTGTTTTCAGTAGGTTAGGAGGGGGTGGGTCAGGAGGTCTGGATGCAGCTGATGTAGCAGGGATAGAGGACATCGAAACGACAGAAGTCGTAGCACCCCGGGAAGGGTGCTGTGACGCAATCGTCCAGGCAACTGCTGTAGGTGGCACGGCACTGATCGATGCATGCGTTGGCCATGGGCTGAGGCTCGAACCGAAGGGGCAGGACGAGCGGAGCAGGCGCGGCCGGGGCAGGCGCCCAAACCGCCAGTTGTGGGACGAAGGACACCGGAACGGTGGGTGAGGCGGTGACGCCAGCTGCGGTAGCCAGGCTACCGAGTAGCAGGATGCTGGTGACCGCGAGAACGAGTGAAAAACGCTTTGTCATGATCGAGACCCCTCTCTATGTGGTGGTTGGGAAGAACGTTTCAAAGCTCGGTTCGCCCCCGATAGACACTGCCATCGGCGCATGCGTCGACGTCGGAAGTGCCCAAGGCGTCGATGGGTACACAGCAGGTGACCCAGATCAGGTTGCCGGTTGGCGTCCGGTAGTCCGCGCATTCCGGTGCTTCACCGCTTTGGTCGCAATCGAGCCAGTTCGCGGTTGCCATCCAAGTCATGCCGGGCATACCCGAACCACTGGCCTGGACACTGGGCGTGGGTTGAACACTCCAGACCAGGGCTACGGACAGTAGACCAAGCCGGAGAATTTGCTGGGGCTTCTTCATCGAGAACCTCCTAGGAGCTGATGAAGCCAGCGACGGCCCATCCACCAGTCGCGGGCGATTCGAGGCTTTTGATCCGATACGCGCGGGGATGGTTCGAATCGGATCAGGGTGATCGCAAAAAGTGAGCGGCGATCTCGCCGGAGCATCAAACGACGGCAGTCTGTATTGGGTCAATGGGCTTTGCTGCCGAGCCCGCTGGTCGCTGCTGCAACGGCTTCTTGGAGGCGGGCCAAGCGTCGCGCCGCCTTTTGAGTGTAGGCGTCGTCTGGACCGCGGCGCTCCCGAATCAAGGGAAGGCTGCGTTCGAGTAACACGGTCGCTTCGTCCAGCTCACCTTGGCCGGTCAGGACCGCACCGAGGGTATTTTCGGCCCATGCGACCAATGTATTCCCAGGCGGGAGTTTGGTGCGCCAGTAGCCGAGCTCCCGGCGCAGCAATGCCTGTGCTTCCTCGGCACGATCGGTTCGATCGAGCAGGGAAGCCAGCTCGGTCCGAAATCGAAAATGCTGAATGTCGCCCTCGGGGAAGAGGTCGATCACCTCTCGGTAGGACGCTTCGGCCTTGGCCCATTGACCAAGCTCCTGGTGAAGGACGGCCAGGTTGTTCAGCGTGGGCGCGAGGTCGGGGTGGCGGTCGCCATACAGCCTTCGTTGAAGGGCGAGCGCACGTTGGTAGAGGGCCTTCGCTTCGGCATGCTCACCTTGACGATCGAGGTTGGCTGCCAGGTTGACCAGGGTCGAAGCGATCTTGGGATGGGGTTCCTCGAAGACCACCTCGCGAAGATTCAAAACCGCACGGTAGAGCGTCTCTGCGGCTTCGAAGTCGGCCCGTTGATTGAGCACGTGTGCTCGATTGTGCATCGCTTGCGCCAACTCGGGATCACGTTCGTCGAGCAGGCTGCGGGCATGGGTGAGTGCTTCTTCGGACGCTTCGTCCGCGCGTGCGAAGTCGCCGTCAGCGCACAGGGCAAAGACGTAGGTGTTGAGGGCCTTTACGCTGGCGGGATCGTGCCAGTTTGAAGTTTCACGAAACACGTTCACGGCTTCGAGGGCGAGGGATTCGGCCCGCGCGAAATCGCCAGTACCGACCAGAGCAGCTGCCAGGTCGCTGGCCGCGTGCGCGGAGGGTGCGCTGCCGTTGCCCTCGAGCTGACGGCGGATTTCGAGCGCCTGTTCGAGGTGGTTTACCGCCGCCGATGAATCGCCGAGGCCACGGAAAATGCGGCCGACCGTACCGTGGAGTCGCGACTGAATCTGTGGTGAGTCCGGCAGCTCGGAGGCGATCAATGCGTCGCTTTGGCGCAGGGCTTCGGCGACCGTCCATTCACGGCCCTGGGCCACGCTCGGATCCGCCAGCCCAAGAAGCCGTTCGGTAAAAGCAAGTACCTGGGCTGTGGCATCCCGCTCCTGCGCCACGAGGTTTCGTTCTTCGGCGAGGCGACGATTCTGTGTCACCAGTAGGCCGATCAGCAATGCCAGGGTGGCGGCGAGGAGCGCGCCGCCAGCGACGAATTGTGCATGACGGCGCAGGAGTTTGCCAACACGGTAGAGGAAACGGTCCGGGCTTGCCAGTACCGGGCGTCCCTCTAGATGGCGCCGTACGTCTTCCGCCAGCTGTTGGACCGAGCGATACCGGCGGCTCGGAGAGGGTTGAATTGCCTGCGCGATGATGGCGTCGAGATCGCCGCGAAGCAGGGCCGAAAGTTGCTTCGGTGTTGTCCGACGCGCGTGCGCGAGAACGTTGGCCGAGTCCTCCGCGCCGGGCGCTACCACCACATCACTTGGCCTGGGCGGTGTGACCTCTCGCAAGGCTGTTTCGACCTCCCGCGGCGTACTGCCGGCCAGTCGATGGGGAAGCGAGCCGGTAAGGAGCTTGAAGAGAAGAACACCCAACCCATAGACGTCGCTGGCAGTCGTAATGGTGCCGCCACTGATCTGCTCGGGACTGGCGTAGTTCGGTGTCAGGACCCGCATCCACGTAGCGGTGGCCTCACTGCCTTCGCCGGCGATCATTCGTGCGTTGAGTACTTTGGAGATGCCGAAATCGAGCAGCTTGGGCTCACCGTCACCAGTGACCAAAATGTTCGAGGGTTTGATGTCGCGGTGGACAATGAGGTTTTGGTGGGCATAGTCGACGGCTTCGAGGATCTTCATGAAGAGCTGAAGGCGGTCTTTGACGGTGAGTTCCTGGTGATCACAGAAGTCGTCGATGCTCGTACCTTCGATGTGCTCCATCACAAAATAGGGCAGGCCTTCTTCGGTGGTGCCGCCATCGAAGAGGTGGGCAATGCCCGGGTGGTTCAAGTGGGCGAGGATCTCGCGCTCGGTTTTCAAACGACGCTCGGCCTCCGCGCTTTCCATATCGCGACGGATCAGTTTCAAGGCAACGTCGCGCTTGAACCCATCGCTTCGCCGGGCCAGATACACCGTGCTCATGCCGCCTTGGCCGATCGGACGCAAGAGCTGATAGGGACCGATCTGGCGAGGCCCTGCTTCTTGGCGAGGTCCTGTTTCTGGGTGAAGACCTGTTTCTTGGCGGAGACCGGTTTCTCGGGGACCACCCCGTGCGGGTGGCCTGGGTCTGTGGTTGGCTTCGATGTCTTCGAGGAAACAACCCGCTGACTGATCGGCGTGCAGCAGGGCGCACACGGCACGATCCAAGGCCGGATCATCGGCACAGGTCGCCTCGAGAAACGGACCGCGTTGGTTCTCGGCAAGCGCCAGCGCTTGCTCGAATACGGCGTTCACCTGGCGCCATTCCGTCATATCGAGTCGAAGTTTGGGCTGCGGTCTTCTTCAACCGTTGGGTCTTGCCCTACAAACCTGATTCCAAAAGCCGGATGATCTCGGTCTCGACCTGGTCCAGGTCGACAACTCCCGACCACTGGGCAACGATTTGGCCATTCGTGTCGATGAGAAACTGCGTCGGTACGACTGCCACTCGGTAGGCGGACCATGCCGATGACGCGCCAGCGTCGACGTAGACCGGATGGGTCGCCTTGCGCTTGCGCACCATCCGGGCGACCTTTTTGGCGGTGTTCTTACCTTCGTCGATCGACACGCTCACGACCGTCAAACCGCGATCTTCGAGGCGCTCGTGGAGGTCTGATAGGCGGGGAAAGTCGGCGACGCAAGGCGGGCACCATGTCGCCCAGAAGTCGAGGAGCACGACCCGGCCGGCAAGCGTTTCGGAGGAGAAGTCGTTGCCCTCGAGGTCGGTTACCCCGAACGAGGGTGCTGGTCGCGGGAAAACGGGGGGAAGGTACCCGTCGGGTGCTGCGACAAAGGTGTCACGGCATTTGGTGGAGCAAAAGCCGTAGCGATGGCCTTCGTGCTCGGCGCGTGCGACAACCGTCTCGGCCTCGCTCTCGCCTTCATGAACCCGGCACACCGGACAGATCGCTTCTTCCGCCCTGGGATCGGCGTTGATCGGACCAGCGAGGCCGGGCAGCATCAGCAGGCCGACCACGATAAGGACATTGAGGTTTTTCATTTGGTTCTCAGATCACGTGTTTTTCATCAAAACTGGGTCGTGAAAGCGATGCCGACCCGTTCGAGCCACACCCAAAGCAAGGAGGCTCCGAAGCGTTGGCCCCGCATGTTGAGCATCAAATGGGGCCGGTCACCATCGTACATGGGCCGCACCGAGAAACGCTCGCCGAATTCGACTTCGAAGCCCAAGGGAACGTTGAAACCGGCGTCCCATTCGGAGTAGTTGAGGCTGACGTAGGCTGAAACCGGCCATCGTGGATGATGCTTGGCGGCGGTCAGATAGTACGACTGCGTACCAGCAGGAGAGCCGATCCGGTCCGAGCTGGTGCCGAGGAAAACGGCTGGTCGGCGTCCCTTCTCGGTCGCCAAGAACCACGTGAACAGCGGCCCGACCTCGTTGGCTTCTGGATTCAACTCCACGCCGACCTGAATGCGTGGATGGATCCGGTAGCTCAGGGTCGAGCGCCACACCGGGCGTTCCAAGTCTGTGTCGACCCAACGTAGGGACGCGCTAAACCGATGCTCCAAGCCGCTCCCCCGGAGCGACACCCCCTCGCCGGGTCAGCCACTTCACGTGGGTGCGGAAGAAGGCCGAGGTAGCGGCGGTGCTGGCAGTGGCGACGACTCATCATCGCTTTTCTGTGCGTCGTCCTGCCCAACCAGGGGTGCCGCGAGGCACCCGAAAACCATCAGAATAACGACTAGGAAAGGTGTTCGGATCGGGGCGCTCATAGGCTTCACTCTAGCGGATATTGAACCGACCCGGTACCGGCAATGCGGCATGTCACGCCAAGTCCTGGATGGCCTCGCTGTCGACCATGTAAGCATAGAGCCAGGCCCGGGCTGCTTGGTACCGCCGGGTGACCGTGGCCGACGAGATCGCCATTACTTCCGAGATCTCCTCCTTGGTAAGGCCTCCGAAATACTTGAGCTCGACGATGCGCGCCAACTCCGCGTCGTTCTCCGCTAGCCTTTTCAAGGACTCATCGAGCGCGAGGACCTCGGGTGCGCGGTTTTGGGTCATTCCGTCCAGCGCGTCCAAGGGAAGCTTTTGAGCGTTGGCCCCGCGCTTGATACTGGTGTTGCGACGTGCGTGGTCGACCAGAATGCGGCGCATGACGCGACCGGCAATGGCGAAGAAGTGGGCTTGGTCGCGCCACTGCACCCGATCTTGCCGGACCAAGCGGAGGTAGGCCTCGTTCACCAAGGCAGTCGTTTGGAGGGTGTGCTCGTCCCGCTCCTGGTTCATGAATCGACCGGCCAGTCGATGAAGGCGGTCGTACACCCGCTCCATGAGGGGCTCCAGGACTCCAGCATTCCCTTGGCTCCAGGCCACCAGGAGATCGGTGATGTCGTTATCGTCGGGGGCACTATCGTCGGGGGTTCTATCGTCGGGGGCACTCATGCGAAGATGATCATAGCCGAGGCTGTATCGAAGACCCATCCGATGAACATCCCGAGAGGACGTCACATTGCTTCGCATTTTCGTCGACGCCGACGCTTGTCCGGTCAAGCAGGAGGTATACCGTGTCGCGGGCCGAACCCAGCTCTCGGTCACCTTGGTTGCGAACTCGTGGATGCAGATTCCCGTTGCGGGTAGCGTTGGACTCCAGGTGGTCGGCCAGGGCCTGGACGCGGCGGACGATTGGATCGTCGAGCATGTGGGGGTCCACGACATCGTTATCACGGCCGACATCTTGCTCGCGGGTCGGTGTTTGGAAGCGGGCGCACAGGTGTTGGGACCTACTGGCAAGGCGTTCACGGAGGACAACATCGGCTCCGCGATCGCCACCCGTGAGTTGATGGCTGGGCTGCGCGAGGCGGGGGAGCGAACCGGCGGTCCCCCGCCCATCGGCAAGCGCGACCGATCGCGGTTTCTGCAAAAGCTGGACGAGATCATCCAGTCGATTCGGCGAGTGCAGCAGCGCGAGCCAGGAATGGAGTCACCGCGATGACCACCAAACGCCGTCGGCTTCGAAGCCGACCAAGAACTCCTCGCGCAGGCGCAGTACAACCTGAACCGAATCGAGAATCGCACAGGCGTTCATAGGTTATGTCCTCGAGGACTTCAACGAGAACCGGGACTGGAAAAACATCCAGTTTTTTCCGGCCGACGGCGGTACAGAATTCGGGTTCGACGTGCCATAATGATTGGCTCCGACTTAGTGGGCCAACTGTCGTCCAGAAGTCAAAGTGTTGATGTTGAATGGAGCTGGCGGCTGGTACCGATACGCGAGCGACTTGGTACCTTCGACCAGCAGTCGAGCTGAAAGAGCGATTGGGAATGGTAAGTCCGAAGCCGACCGTGCAAGGCAAGCTGCTCACCGTATTGCGTGAGGAAGATCGATACCTCGAGTTGGTTGGGGCGGGGCATGAGGGTGTTGACTTCGAGTATCACCCAACGGTTGGGTCAGCATCACGGAGTCTCATCTCCGATGAGCCTCCTTTTGCTGTTCTGACGGACCTACAGCATTTGGATTGCAGTGGCATCGAGCTTCTCGGAGTCTTGGAGTCGCAAGCCATTCGGATACCGGTGTTGATTCTTGTGCCCGCGACCCAATCGGCTCGGATCGACCAAGACCACCCGTTCCTCACGTTCCTGCCTCACTTTTCGCCGGCTGAGATCGCAGCCGTGGTTGCTACCGCGGCGGAGCGCGCCGCGGCAGCGCCCGAAGGACCGATGTTTCGGATACTCGACTACCTGCGACTGGCGATCGAGCTCAAGCAGTCGGTGGCCTTGAGGCTACGATTTGGGGCGGACGCCGAGCTGCGGATCGAGGTGTTGGGCGGTGACCTGTGGAATGTCTACGCCGGGACCGAGACGGGATTCCGAGTGCTGAGCCGCTTGGCATTGGCGGCTCCGAAACGTGTCCGAGCCAGCCATGTCCACGCCGTGCCCACTGAGCGTCAGATTTACAAGGCTCCCGATGAAGTGCTTCGACACCTGAGCCTCGGGGTCGGTGTAGAGCTTCCGGAACTTGGTACTTCTGGCCGCGAGACCCAGCCGATCGACTTTGTTGACTTTATACCCCGACGGGAAGGTGATGAGGCGCGGGTTTCCCGCTCTGGGGACCAGGACGGATCGTCTCCTGCGTCGGATGATGGCTATTCGGTCGCGGTAGCAAACGGCATCGATGCAGCCTTGCGTCGCGATTTCGTCGAGGCGATCAAGGCATTCGAGAAGGCGCTCGAGACGAGACCCAACGATCCTCAGGCCCAGTACAATCTCGACCGGATTCGAGGGCTCCAGCATGAGTCAGAGACAAGCGGATGACTGTCCCGGATCTTGCGGTTCCGGATCATCAGCTTTTTGATGACGATCGATCTCCGGAACGTCTCGCTTGCCGTTCGTAGGGGCCTGTCTATTTGTTGGCTCAGGCCGTCCATGATCGGGATGCCGCCACGACAGGGTGACCTGGTCAGTCTGCAGTGGCTTCGACGCCCGCGAATTCGAGCAGGTTGGGCGGCAGATCGAGGCTGGATGCGGCGGCAACGGGGTTCGAAGCACAGTGGTAGCGTCGGCGTTGGAGGTGACCCATGCTCGATCGACGTCAGCTGTTTGGATCGTTCTTCGTTCCCGCGGCCGCTGCGACTATCGCCTTGCTGGACTCGGAGCGGGCTCGGGCGGCCGGTGCGTCGGTGGCGGGAGAGACTCGTCGCGCGGCCGACCTGGCAGGCGATGAGCGGTTCTGGTTCGAGATCCAGCGGGCGTTCACCGTCGATCGCAGCCTGGTGAACCTCAACAACGGCGGGGTCAGCCCCTCGCCAGCGTTTGTCCAGGAGGCGATGGGGCGTTACCTGGCGTTTAGCCATGGTGCGCCCTCACACACCATGTGGAATGTGCTCGAGCCGGAACGCGAGACCGTGCGGACGCGCTTGGCCCGCACCTTTGGATGTGATGCCGAGGAGATCGCGATTACGCGCAACGCCTCCGAGAGTCTTCAGATCGTGCAACTCGGGCTCGACCTCGAGCCGGGAGACGAGGTGCTGACGTCGACCCAGGACTACCCGCGCATGATCACGACGTTCGAGCAGCGTCAACGACGCGACGGCATCGCGTTGCGTCAGATTGTGTTGCCGGCTCCGGCGGAGGATCCGGGCGAGGTGGTTCGTCGCTTCGCTTCGGCCATCACGCCCAAGACCAAGCTCATTTTGGCCTCTCACGTGATTAACCTTACCGGCCAGATCTTGCCCATTCGTGAGATCGTGGCGATGGCGCGTGCGCGAGGCGTGCCTGTGTTGGTGGACGGGGCGCACGCGTTTGGGCACTTCCCGTTCCGTCACGCCGACCTTGATTGCGACTTTTACGCCACTAGCTTGCACAAGTGGCTGTGTGCGCCCCATGGCACGGGCATGCTCTTCGTACGCCGAATGAAGATCGCGGATGTTTGGCCGATGATGGCCGCTCCCGAAAAGTTGAATGATGACATTCGCAAGTTCGAGGAAATCGGCACCCACCCTGCCGCCAACACGCTGGCGATTTCAGAAGCGCTTACGTTTCATCAGGGCATCGGAAGTGAGCGAAAGGCCGCGCGGCTGCGCTTCTTGCGCGACCGCTGGATGTCGCGGGTAGCGGAGTTACCGGGGGTACGTTCATACACCAGCCGCGATCCCCGGTTCGCTTGCGGCATCGCAACGGTGGGCTTCGAAGGACGAGATCCGGTGAAGCTGGCCAAGCGCCTTTGGCACCAACATCGGATTATCGTGGTGGGCATCCAGCATCCCGAAATCTCAGGCATTCGCGTCTCACCCAGTGTCTACACGACGCTCGAGGAGATCGACCGGTTCGTGGACGCGCTCGTGGCGATCGTCGATCCAAGCGCTCGGGCCTGACGATCGCGTATCGATTCTGGCGATTGACGCGTGACGCCAGACGTGATGACAGACGTGATGAAAGCGTGGATGGCGGGTGCCACCCGATCGGGGATGGGCGCGGTTGTTTCAGCCTCGGAGTGTAGTGCGACTCTGGTCCTCTTGGCCCTTGCATGCGGGTGACGAGGTGGTTCGTGTATCATGGCCTTGTACTTCGTCGGTACGGAGTTGCCGATGCCGCGGTGAAGATTCTAGACTTTTCGTTTCTCTTGTTGGTTTCGGGGCCAGGCAGCCGTGGCTGTCGATTTGGGAGGCTCTTGTGGATTACAACTTTCGACTTCGGGATACTCGTTTAGGCGGTGTATGGCTTGTTGTTTACCTGGTGGGGCTGCTCTCGGCCTTCGCTAGCAACCTCTGTGCAGTTGCCATTGAAGTCCAACAAACGACCCTGCCGCAGGCGACCGCCATGTCCGGGTTCTTGACCATCGACTTCGCCTCGGACGTTTTCGTAGCCAATGGGGTCACGCCCTTGATCTTCACGATTGCGACCACGTCGGGTGGCCACCCTTGCGACATTCGCTTCAGCGACATTCGTGAGGACGGGTTCGACGCGATCTGTGCGGAAGCACCTGGTCGCAACGGGCCTCATAATGCGATGGACCTGCATTACATCGCGATCGAGCCTGGGGTCCATTCGATCCCGGCTACCGTTGGGGGTGCTCCGACGACGGTGACGTTTGCTGCGGGGACGGTGTCTACGACGTCGCTTCAGCATGGTTGCGCGAGCGCCGCCGTGTGCGGCACCGAAGGATCGACATCGATCAGCTTCGGCACGACCTTCAGCGCGGCGCCGTCGGTCTTGCTCCAGATTCAGTCCCTCAATAGCGAAGGCAACAATCCGCCCGCGACGGTTTCGACCCCCTTTCTGACGGCGACGATTGTCGAGGACGGGGGTGGCAATCCGATCATCTCCACCACGGGTGCCGACATCGCTCTCGAGCGCAGCGAGGTTCAACAAGGCACGGTCATTGCGGAGACCATCGCATGGCTGGCGGTCGAGCCGACCTCGGCGTGCACAACCCTCGACCTCAGCAGCTTTGGTGGACCCGCGGCGGTTCCCTTCGAATCGATCGTCACCGCCGAGATCATCGACGGTTGGACCAATGGTTGCAATACCGGCGAGGGAGCGGCCTTCTCCGCCGGCTGTTTCGTCGCCGCGCCCGCCGTGGTCGCTACCAAACGCAGCCGCAACGAAGACGATGGCGGGTGGTTGCGTCGCTGTACCAACGGATTTTCCGCCACGACCGCCCTTTTCACGGTGGACGAAGACGTGAACTCTGGTGCCGGCAACCAGGGCGACACCGAACGGAATCATGTCGACGAGTCCGCCAGCGTTGTGGCCTTTGGCGCCGATTTCTTCACGCCGGTAACGCTCGATGCGTTTCTTGCCGAACAGACAAACGATGGGGTGCGCTTCTCGTGGAGCACGGCGACCGAGGCGGGCAATGTGGGTTTCCATCTCTATGAGATCACGGACGCTGGCTGGCGACGGTTGACGAGTTCACTTGTTCCCAGCAATGTCGCTGGATCCCTGGCCTCGGAGGCGTACGCGGTGACGATCGAGTCGACGGGCGCTCGTTCCTTCGGGATCTCAGCCGTTGACGTGCGCAACCGCCGCCAAGATCTGGGACCGTTCGAGCTGGGCCGTGCCTACGGGCGCCAGCATCCTCGGTTGCCGGTTGATTGGGCCGCAATCCGATCCGAGCAAGCGACGCAGGCTGAGCTTCGCGCTGGTCGTGACCGCCGTGAAGCGATCCGTGGCGGCGGTGCCCGGGGCGTCGACGTCTATTTGTCGCGAACAGGTCTCTACCGGCTCGACTACGACGAGCTGGTGGATGCGGGGCTGGATCTTGCCGGTGTTCCAGTTGCTTCGATTGCGGTCCTTTCCCGCGGGATTGGCTACCCTCGGCGGGTCGAACCGTCCGACCCCGGTGCGGTCTTTGGCCCCGGATCCTTCGTCGAGTTCTTTGGCTCCGCGGTCGAGGGTTCTCTGTACACCCGGACGAATGTGTACCAGGTGAAGACCAACCCCGGCGCGGCGGTTCCGGTTCACCGCCGGTCGGCACCGGCGATTGGATCGCCAACGGAACGCCACGTCGAGTCCCTGGTTTCGGCGGACAATCACCACTACAGTTTTGCCTCACCCACTGGTGATCCCTGGTTCAGTCGACGCATACTGGCTTTCACCTCACCCGTGACCGTTGAGGTCGTGCTCACCACCGATGGGCTGGTGTTGCCCTCGGCCGAGACCCGCCTCGGGGTCGTCCTTTGGGGCAGTACCGACTTTCCGACGGCACCGGATCATCACGTCACCATCGCGCTCAACGGCGTGCCGCTCTGGGAAGGAACATCCGACGGCTTGAGCGTGGTCGAGGCCAGTATGAGTGTGCCCGCGGGTGTGCTTCAGGAAGGAGAGAACCTTCTCGCAATCACGGTTCCTGGTGACACGGGGGTGCCGTTCGATCTCGTCCATTTCGAGTCGGCGAACCTCCGCTACCAACGTCACCTCCGTGCGCGCGACGGCGTTCTGAGGTTTCGGGCGCGTGGCTCTGCGATCGAGGTCGACGGTTTCACCGACAACCGTGTGGTGGCCTATCGGCTCGGTGCCACGCTTTCTAAGCCGCCAACGCTTTTGCCCGTGGAGATGCAACCCGAGGGTGGTGTCTATCGGGCTCGCTTCCCGGGAGATGGGTCGAAGGCGCGGTCGTTCTACGTCGCGGCGGAGACGCAGCTGTTCCAGCCGGATCGGCTCCGTGTGGCGCTGCCTCGAGAGATTCCACACGGCGAAGCGCGGTTGCTCATGATCGCCCACGAGAGTTTCGTCGATGGGCTCGAGGACCTTGTGGCCTTGCGGCGGTCGGAGGGTTTCTCGGTTCTCGTCGTGGATGCGGAGACCATCTACCACCACTACAACCATGGGGTGGTGGATCCGGAGGCGATCAGGGCCTTCGTTGCGGATGCGGTTGAACAGCGCGGCACCCAACACGTCCTGCTGGTTGGCGGCGACACCCGCGACCCGCTTGACCACAGTGGGGCGGGCGGCGTGAGCTTCATTCCCACCCCCTACGTCCAAACAGACGACCTGATTCGCTATACCCCCGCCGATGCCCTGCTCGCGGATGTTGACGACGATGGCTTCCCCGATTTACCGATCGGCCGGCTGCCGGTTCGAAGTGCCCAAGAGTTGGCCACGGTTATCGGCAAGACGGTTGCTTTTTCGGCGACGGCTCCCGGAGGCCGTGCTGTCTTTGCTGCCGACGATCGGGAGCCCATGACTTCTTTTCAAGCGATCAGTGAGGAGCTGATCCGAACCCTTCCCGCTGCATGGAATGCTGATCGCGTTTACCTCGACGAGCTCGATCCCTTCACCGCGAATGAGACGCTCCTCGAGGCGCTCGCGGAGAGTCCAACGATCACGAGCTTCATTGGGCACTCGGGCTCCGCTGCATGGACGTTTGACGGGCTCTTGAACGTCACGGACGTTCGCGCTCTGGTCAATCCGGAGCCGATGGTCGTGTTTCAGTGGGGCTGTTGGAACACCTACCACGTGGACCCGGCCTACGATACCCTCGGCCACGCCTTTCTCCTCAACCAGCAGGGCGGCGCCGCCGCAGTGCTGGAGCATCGACTCTTACAACGGTGGACTCTGAACGCTTGCTCGGTCCGTTGGTCATGGAAGGAGCGATGGATGGGACTCAGACCCTCGGCGAGGCGGTGCAGCGGGCCAAGGAAATGTTGCGTCAACAGCATCCAGAACGACTCGATGTGCTTTTGGGTTGGACCCTGCTGGGAGATCCAACTCTGATCATCGCGCCAACGATGTCCCCTCAATGACGGAGAAGTCAGTGGAACATTCAAATGAAAACTGCCGGCAGGCGATGCCGTCACCGACCCGGTGCACGGAAGGCCGATCGGACAAACGGCGACCTTACCGCGCGCCGCAGCTGACCGTTTTCGGCGATGTTCGTGACGTGACGCTCGGTCCGAGCGTGGGGATCGGTGAGAGCGGCAATCCGCTCATCTTCAGGGCCTGAGGGCTGTCGATTCGAGGTCGGCAGCCGTTTGTTCAATGAGTTTCCAGGCCCTAGCCACATGTTCTGGTTTGGTTTGCCACTGACCGATCGACATGCGCAAGGTATAGATTTCACCGAGCTTGGTATGCGTCAAGTACAAGGCACCGCTGGCATTGAGGTGGTCGAGCAGCGTCGCGTTGAACTCGGTGCCAGCATGGTGTCGGAAACAAACGAGATTCAAGCTGCGCGGGATCACCAGCTCGAAGTTCTTGCTCTTTGAGACCCACCCTGCGAACTGCTCCGCGAGGGCCACATGGGCTCGGACATGGCCCGCCAAGCCTTTCTGGCCGTAGTGCCGGATGACGAACCAAAGCTTGAGCGCCCTGAACCGGCGACCGAGCGGGATTTGCCAGTCGCGATAGTCGATGACCTGGCCGGTGTTACTTGCCTGATTGCGCAGGTACTCAGGCAAGATGCTGAGGGCATCGAGGAGGGCCTGACGATTGTCGACGAACAGCGCATTGCAGTCGAAATTGGTGAACATCCACTTGTGTGGGTTGAAAGTATAGCTGTCGGCGTTCTCGATACCCTCGTGGATGAACCGGAGCTCTGGGCACAGCGCGGCGGTACCCGCCATGGCCGCGTCAACATGCAGCCAAAGGCCATGCTGACGACAGATCGACGCCATCGCGGGGACCGGGTCCATGGCCATGGAGGAGGTCGATCCGATCGCCGCGCAGGCAAAGAACGGGACCAAGCCGGCCGCCATGTCTTCTTCGATCATGCGCCCCATCGCGTCGGCTCGCAGGCCAAAGGTCTCGTCAACCGGCACCTTCCGCAGGCGGTCGCGTCCGATGCCCGCGATCATGCAGGCCTTCTCGATCGACGAGTGGGCTTGGCTCGAAGCGTAGGCGACCAGTTGGCCGGTAGCCCCGGTTGCATTCGAGGTACCGTTGGTCGCGCGCTCACGCGCGGCGAGGAGTGCGCATAGGGTCGCGCTCGACGCCGAGTCCTGAATCACGCCACCGCCCGCCCCGTTCGAATGAAACTTGTCCGGCAGGTCCAGCAGCTCGATCAGCCAGTCCATCATGTGGGTCTCGAGTTCGGTGCAGGCCGGGCTGGTCGCCCACAGCATCCCTTGGACGCCCAGGCCAGCCGATAGCATTTCGCCCAAGATCGAAGTCGGGGAGCTGTTGGTGGGGAAGTAGGCAAAGAAGTTGGGGGATTGCCAGTGGGTGATTCCAGGCACGATGAATTCATCGAGGTCGCGCATCATCGCGTCGAAGCTCTCCGGCTCCTCGGGTGGCGACGGCGGCAGGGACGCCCGCAGCGCACCCGGTTTGGTTTGGGCCTGCACTGGCATGGTCTCGACCTGCTCGAGGTAGCGGGCGATCCAGTCGACGACCTGGTGGCCTCGCTGGCGGAATTCTTCGGGTGTCATATGTGCCATGTCAGCTCCTTGGATCACGAAGATGGGCTTGCAGAAGGCTGGCGCCACCACCACTTGGGCCGCCGCCGTTCACCACCGTGCAAGATCCCGTCTAGGCGAAGTATGATGCGCCGAAGGAATGTGCCCATCAAAACCATGCGGATTCGATTCAGCCAGCGCGGATAGTTGCGATTGTATGGGCACACGCGAACGCAGATCGAGCAATCGGTGACCTGGGATGCCCAGAAACCGAAACACTTCTCTGCATCGGTTGTCCACTCGATTTCGTCCGGCCCGTAGTCGCGCTGGAGGTCTCAGGCGGTCGAGATGAACCAATAGGCGAACTCTTGCATTAGCACCCGGAAAAGGACCTCCCGGCTGATCGATATCGTCGTAACCTCCAACGTCGTACCAACCTTGGTCGATGGCCTTGGGCATGGCGACACCGAGGACCGAATTTTTGGCAATACCCCATTCGCCTGGGAAGGTGTAATGGAGCCCAAGGTCGGAGACGTAGGGGAGGATGTGTTCGACGACCTCCATGACCTGGCCTCGGGGGGTTCCCTCCACGATGAGGTCGCAGACTTGGTCACCGGCGACCAAGGTCAGGCCATAGGCAACCACCTTCTTGGTGAAGGGTGGATAGCCAGCGAGGAGCACCAGGCAGGATTTGTTGTTCACTCTGTGACTCCTCGAGACCGTAAATTGGACGTGATGTTGACGATCGATGCCGAAGTCTCCAACGACCTTGGTTCTCGGGTCCAATATTCTCATCTGTGAAAACTAATCGTTATCAATATTGAGAAAAGAGTGGGATTGTTGGCGCCCTGTTTCCGAAGAACAAATCGAATCGAACCACAAATTCAAAGGTCAAGAAGCCAGGTTCCAGAAGCGGACCCCGTTTCGGAAGTTGGTATGCACTTTGCTTTAAAAGATTGGTGAGTAAGTGGGTGGCGGCCCACGACGTCACCCAATCGCGCCGACACCGGAGGCCTTGCAGGTCCCTCCACCGCGACCCGCCGGTGTCGGCGCTGTGTTTGTTTTTGGTGGGTCGGTGCTACGGGGACACGACTCGGTAGGGCTCCTCGGTAGTTCCTTCACGTACACGTCGTACTTGGTGTACGGAATCTCGATGCCCTCGAGCGCAAAGCGTTTGTAGACCTCCATGTAGAGCAGATGGCTCAGCTTGCCGCGCAAGACGGGTTCGTCAATCCAACACAACAGCTCGAAGTCGAGGCTCGAGGCACCAAATCCGCGCATGCGGACTCGTGGCGTTGGTCGCGCGCAGATTTCCTTGTGATGGGTGGCGATCTCGGCCAGAACCGCGCACACCTGGTCAACGTCTGAGCCATACGCAACACCGACCTTGATTCGAATGCGCTCTTTTTCCGAGGGGCCGCCGCTCTCGTTGATGATCTTGGCGTTGGCGATCTGTGCGTTTGGGACCGTAATTTCGATATCGTCGCGGGTTAGTAGGCGGGTACTGCGAATGCCAAGGTGGGTCACCTTACCGCGCTCGCCCGTGGGAAGAACGACAAAGTCACCCAAGGTGTAGGGCGCATCGGCAACGATGAAAAAGCCAGAGAAGAGGTTGGCGAGGCTGTCCTTGGCCGCGAAACCAAGGGCCAAACCGAGCACACTGGCTGAAGCTAACCACGCCGTGGGGTTGATGTTCCAGACCAAGAGCAGAGCGTAGGATGCGGTGCCGAGAACCAGAAGCTGGCCCAGCATGTCGAAAAGCGGAATCGTCCGCTCTTCGACCAACGGGAAACGTTCGCTGTGCTGGCCGAGCGCGTCGAGAATCAAGCGCTGCACGGGAAACGCCTTGTGCAGCCAGGCCAGCACCACCAGCGTGCGAAGGGTGCGCACAGCGACCAGCGTGGGCATAGCCTCGAACTCGAGGCTCTGAACGGCGACAGTCAGTCCGCAGAAGAACAGCGTGATGAGAATGGGGCGCTGAACGAGCGCGATCAATCGGTCGTCGATCTGGGTATCGGTCTTGGCGGTCAGCTTAGCGATACCACGGCAGATAATGACCTCGGCGACCTTGGCCACCAGGAACGAGATCGCTGCAATCACTACGGCGGCGAGCAGGGGATAGCCGAGCAAGGCGTTCCAGATCGGCTCGACTTGCTCGGGCAGCCAGCTTGGCAGGTCAGGGACGGTGGTGTCGTTGATGGCGGCAGTTTGGTCGGCGGGTGGCAAATCTTGGTCCATGGGCTGAGTCTCGTGGGAAAGTGGGTGCGGAGCCGAAATGGACGAGCGTTCGAGGGTCGCACTGGTACGATACCGTGCAAACGACGATCTTGTGCTGGCTTCAACCGTTCTTGCCCTCTTGGAGGTCCCCCTCGTGCGACTCCGCGTACTTGTACTCAGTTTGGTGGTGCTCGGCCTGGCGATGCCAGCACAGGCGAAAAAGAAGGGCTCACAGCCCGAAGCAGCGACGACGGCCGAGCCTGAGGTCCGGATCGATGCGGACCTTCTGGCGGGGCTGTCCTTTCGGGGAATCGGACCCGCGGTGACGTCTGGCCGCGTGATCGACCTGGCGGTCGATCCACGGAACCGCAAGCGCTACTACGCGGCCACGGTCGGCGGCGTATGGAAGACGATCAACGGCGGCGTCACTTGGCAGCCGATCTTCGATGATCAGGGCTCCTATTCGATCGGTTGCGTGACCATCGACCCGAACAACCCATCGGTGATCTGGGTGGGTAGCGGTGAGAATAACAGTCAGCGCAGTGTGGGGTATGGGGACGGGGTGTACAAGTCCCTCGACGGTGGCAGCTCATGGACCAAGATGGGGCTCGAAGGGACCGAGCACATCGGCATGATTGTCGTTGACCCGCGCGATAGCAACACGGTGTACGTAGCCGCCCAGGGGCCCCTGTGGTCGGCTGGTGGCGAGCGCGGGCTCTACAAGACGACCGATGGCGGCGCGACCTGGTCGCCGATTTTGGAGGTCGACGAGCATACCGGCGTCTCCGAGGTTCTGCTCGATCCGCGCGATCCTGATGTGATTTACGCGGTGACGTACCAGCGCCGTCGCCATGTCTGGACGTTGATCAACGGCGGCCCGGGCTCGGGTATTCACAAATCTACCGACGGCGGCGCCAACTGGTCGCAACTCGCCGGTGGTTTGCCGAGCGGCGAGGTTGGCCGCATCGGTATCACCATGGCGCTGGCCAATCCCGACGTCTTGTATGCGGTGGTGGAAGCCAGTGCGGACAAGGGCGGGTTCTTTCGCAGCGACGATCGCGGCGCTTCGTGGCGCAAGCAGAGCAGCTACGTGACCGGCAGTCCGCAGTACTACCAAGAGCTGATTCCCGATCCCCTCGACGTCGACCGGGTGTATGCCATGGATACCTGGATGCAGGTTACCGAGGACGGTGGCCGGGCCTTCAGCAACGTCGGGGAGAACACCAAGCACGTCGACAATCACGCGCTGTGGATCGATCCTGCCGATACGGACTACCTGTTGGCGGGTTGTGACGGTGGCATCTACGAGTCGTTCGACCGCGGTGCGAACTGGCGCTATATCGCCAACCTACCGATCACCCAGTTCTACAAGATCGAGGTCGACAACGACGCTCCGTTCTACAACGTCTACGGTGGCACACAGGACAACAACACACTCGGTGGTCCCACCCGTACCGCCAGCGCCAACGGCATCACCAACAGCGATTGGTATGTCACGGTGGGGGGCGACGGATTCCAACCCCGGATCGATCCCGACAATCCGGACATCGTTTACTCTCAGTGGCAAAACGGCAATCTGATTCGGTTTGATCGCCAAAGCGGCGAGATCATCGACATTCGTCCCCAGCCTGAGCCCGGCGATGACCCGCCTCGGTGGAATTGGGACTCGCCCTTGATCATTAGCCCGCATGCCGGTACCCGTCTCTACTACGGTTCGCAGCGCCTGTGGCGAAGTGACGATCGTGGCGACAGTTGGCGGGCGGTGAGCGGCGATCTGACGGCGCAGCTCGATCGCAATCAGTTGGAGGTCATGGGGAAGGTTTGGCATATCGATGCCGTTTCCAAGAACCGCTCGACCTCCTACTACGGCAACCTGGTCGCGCTCAGCGAGTCGCCGCGGGTCGAGGGGCTGCTCTACGTGGGCTCGGACGACGGTGTCGTGCAGGTCAGTGAGGATGGCGGCGCCAACTGGCGCGAGGTGGCCCAGGTTCCGGGCGTACCAGCCATGACCTACGTCAATCGGCTCGAGGCGTCATTGCACGACGACGATACGGTCTACGCCGCCTTCAACAACCACAAGATGGGCGACTTTGCTCCCTACGTTTACGAGAGTCGAGACCGTGGGCGAACCTGGAACGCCATTGCCGGCGATCCCGACGACGGCGGCTTGCCGGCACGCGGATCGGTCTACAGCCTGGCCCAAGATCACGAGCAGGCGAGTCTGCTCTTCGTCGGCACCGAATTCGGGGTCTACGTCAGCCTCGAAGGCGGTGGTCGTTGGCTGCCGCTTGGTAGCGGCCTGCCGGTGGTCGCGGTCCGCGATTTGGCCATTCAGCGGCGGGAGAACGACTTGGTGTTGGGGACCTTTGGAAGAGGTTTCTACGTGCTCGACGACTATTCACCGCTGCGCGAGCTCAGCGAGCAAAGTCTGAGCGAAGAAGGACAGTTGTTTGCCGTCAAGCCAGCGTGGATGTATATGGAGAGCATGCGCTTGGGCCTGCCGGGCAAGTCGTTCCAAGGCGATAGCTTCTATTCGGCACCCAATCCGCCTTTTGGTGCGACCTTCACCTACTATCTCCAGGACGACCTTGAGACGCTCGAAGCGCAGCGGCATCGCGCCCGTGATGAGGCCGAGGAGGCAGGTGAGGCGACCGCCTACCCATCGTGGGACACGCTGCGTGCGGAAGCCCGCGAGGAGCCGCCATCCGTTTTCTTGACCGTTCGGGACCCGGCCGGCAACATCGTGCGTCGGATCGAGGGAGCCACTACCAAGGGCATCCACCGTTCGAATTGGGACCTCCGGTATGCACCGGCGGTGCCCGCCCAGCTCGAAGCCTACGACACCTCGAACCCATTCTCGCCACCCCCCACTGGGTCCTTGGCGGTGCCAGGCACCTATCAGGTGACCCTGAGCAAGCGGATCGACGGGGTCGAGACGGTGGTGAGCGCGGCCCAGTCGTTCGAGACCAAGCCGCTCGGTACCGCGTCGCTGCCGGCCAACGACTACCAGGCGTTGGTCGATTTCCAGGGCCAGACAGCGCGCTTGCAGCGCGCTGTACTCGGTGCCATTGAGGTCGTGGGTGGCGCCCAGGGTCGCCTGGCCTTGATCAAAGTTGCCATGCGCGACACGCCGGGCATCGATACCGCGATGCACCTGCGGGTCCGCGACCTCGAGCATCGGCTCGCGGACCTCGAAGTCGCATTGACCGGCGACCGGGTTGTCGGGCGCCGAAGCAAGGCGATCTCGCCGGCCATCGTCGACCGTGTCTGGGATGTCGTTGCCGGGCACTGGACGGCAACGTCAGCGCCCACCCAAACACATCGTCGCAACTACGCGATCGCCGCCGAGGCGTTTGCACCGGTTCTCCAGACCCTTCGGACCCTCGTAGAAGGCGACCTTGCTGCGCTCGAGAGTGATCTCGAAGATGCCGGAGCGCCGTGGACCCCGGGGCGTGTACCCCGTTGGCAACCGGAGTAGCAAGGGCAACCAGCTCCGATGATGGATGGGACGCGAGCCAAGACGGTTGCAACACGGCTGGTGGCGGTTGACGCCTTCCGTGGGTTGACGTTGATGGGCATGATCCTGGTCAACAATCCCGGCAACTGGGGCACCGTCTACGCGCCGCTTTTGCATGCCGAGTGGCATGGCTGGACGCCTACGGACCTGGTGTTTCCGTTCTTCCTGTTCATCGTTGGTGTGTCGATCGTCCTGGCGCTCGAACCTCGGTTGGCTGCGGGGGTTGATCGTCGAACGCTCCTGGCCAAGCTGGTCCGGCGCGCGGCCATCCTGTTCGGCCTTGGTCTGTTCCTCTCCGGCTATCCCTTTGGCCTCTTTGGGCCTCGATCATTCGAACGCCTACTCGAGACGTGGCGCATACCGGGCGTTCTGCAACGCATCGCGGTCTGCTACCTGGCGGCGTCACTGCTGTTTGTGTACCTGAAACCGAGGGCCCTACGCTGCTGGACGGTTATGTGCTTGTTTGGCTACTGGATCGCCATGATCTGGGTACCGGTTCCCGGGCAAGGTACACCGGACCTCGCCAGCAAGGGCGACCATTTGGCCGGATGGTTGGATCGGGTGGTTTTGGGGCCGCACCTGTGGTCGAGCGCCAAGGTTTACGATCCCGAGGGTATTTTGAGCACGATTCCGGCACTGGCCACCACCTTGTTCGGTGTCCTCACCGGGTTGGTGTTGATCTCGTCGCGCGCACCGGTGGAGAAGGCGCTGGGGCTGTTTGTCCGCGGCGCGCTGCTGGTTACGGCCGGCTACGCGTGGTCGTGGTTCTTGCCGCTCAACAAGGCACTGTGGACCCCCTCGTACGCTGTCTTCACGGCGGGGCAAGCCTGTGTCGTGTTGGCGCTATGCCTTTGGTTTTTCGACCTGCGAGGGGATCGACCCTGGTCGCGGACGTTGGCGCGACCCTTGACGATCTTCGGGGTCAACGCGATCACGGTTTTCGTTGGAAGCGGGGTGCTTGCCAAGACCTTGCTCTACATCAAGCCTGGGGGGACGTCATTACACGCCCACCTCTACGGAGCGTTGTTTGCGCCCTGGCTACCACCACATCTCGCATCACTGGCCTTCGCCTCGACCTGGGTCGCTGGTTGGTATTTGGTGCTGTGGGTGATGGCACGGCGGGGATGGGTGATCAAGATTTAGGCGGTCATTCGCAGCCGCTGGCCGCGTGCTGGACTCGCCTACCAGGCCGAGAGGTCCCCGCTTTCGCAGCCGTCGGCGAAGAGCACATCGCCGCGCAGTTGAGCGATACCAAAGTCGGTGTCGCCAGCTACGCCTCGTTCAACTGAGCCGAGCAGGAGAATGCCAGTACCGTCGGGACGAAGGACCATGTCGGCGAGACGGTCGACGTTGTTTTGACCTAAGTCAAAGGCGACGGTCATTGTCCCAACCGGCTCCGGTCAGCCGCACGATGGCGAAGTCGTCATTGCCGCTGCTGGCCGTCGCCCGGCCAACAAGTAGCACGCGACCGCTCTGATCGAGAGCGAGTCGAGGCAGTAGTCGAAAGAAGCGCCGATGCCAAAGTCGATGGAGGCTCGACCATCGCCAGAGAAGCTCGTGTCCAGGGTGCCGGATGGCGTTAAGCGGACCACTGCGAAGTCGGTCTGAGCATGGATCGCGGAAACCGCCAGTGCAGCGGTCAGGGTGACGGTCAGCGCCCAACGCGTTTTCGTGGGACTGCTGGGTTCTGTACGGGTCTCGTATTTGATTGACATCGGTGGCACCTCGGCGCGTGTCTGTGGGTTTGGTGAAGAAACACTTCTCAGCCAGGTCCACGACATTTCTCGCTAAAGCACTTCATGTTCGTCGAACAGGATCTATCCCGTGGGCGGGCATTCCTACCCAAGCGCGCCTTGCAGGGGAGTGGATCGAGATGGTGTTTGGAGGTCTCGACATCCCTGGACCCTACGGCGTCTCGGTGTCCGCGGCTTGCAACCTCTCGAGCTGCTGTTTCGCCCAGGCGTTTTCCGGATCCAGCTCGATCGCGTGCTCGAAGGCGTCACGGGCGTCGTCACGGGCGCCGCTCATGGCGTAGATGCGGCCTTTCATCAAATGGCTGTAGGCCGACTTTGGGTGCAGGGTGAGATTCAAATCCAGTAGGGCGATTGCGGTCTCGACATCTTGCTTGGCGGCGACGCGCTCGGCGAGACCGGTGAGGGTGAATTCGTCGAAACGGTAAACGCCCTTTCCGTAGTACTCGTCGTGGAGATCCTGGTAGCGCGTCCCGACCGCGTCGAGGCCGTCCTTCTCGAGGGTCTCGGCAAGGATGGCGCGCAGCTCCTGGGGCTTTGGGGTTCCGTGATGACAGGTCCGGCAGGAGACCTCGACGAGGTGCTCGCGCCCCGTCTTCGGTAGGAAAGTCTTGTTGATTTCCTGGGTCATCCTCATCATCGCGCGGGCAACCTTTTTGGTTTCTTTCTTGTCGGACGCAAAGTCGAAACCTTCGAGGGAGTCGGTGTTTTCGCCCACGTGGCAGTGCTTGCAGCGGACCCCGAGTCCGCCAGCGAATCCGCGCATCAAGTCAACCAGCGCGCGCTGGTCCATGTCCTTTGGTAGGACCTGGAGGTTGGTAGAGGTTTCGGGAATCTGCCCGGCCAGCGGCGAAGCGACCAGCACGCAGACAAGCCCACAAACGAGCATCGTGGCCACTAGGGTTGTGGGTGCAGGAGCGGAAACAGGTGCGAGTGCCGATCCTCGTCGCGCGATCGAACCGGTCAACTTGATCTTCATGCCGTGTCCTCCTGTGTCGTTCTGGTACCGAGTCTTCGGGTACTCGGCTAGCCTAGTGATCCCGGCAGCTGGAAGGGTCGGGAGACGATCCGGAAGGTGTCAGGAAACGGTCAAGGACCGTGACGAGGGTGACCGTGAACGACGGCGCTTGTTACGCTGTGGGTATGGCGAGCGCACGTAAGATTCCCGGCGACGGATCGGCGCTGATCATTGGGTTGCTGCTGGCAACGTTGGCGATCGCGGGCGCGTTCGCTTGGCAGGCGCAGGATGCCGCGCGCTCCCACCGTGCCCTGGCCGAGCGGGTGCTTCGCGACTACGCGGAGCTCGCCACCGATGAGCTGGTCCGGCGGAGCACCGCACAGATCGGCTACTACGGCTACTACGCGCTGTTGCAAATGCTGCAAGCTGCCTACAACGAAACCGTCGCGGCGCCACTGCCCGCGCCGGATACGCTCGCCGCGGACGCGGAGTTGCGCGACGGCGCTCGCCTCGCGGCATCGCTGGCTCATTTCGCCTTCGCCTATACCGCTTCGAACGACGAACTGATCTACGCGGGGGCTGCCCCGAGCGCCACGCTCGAAGCCGCCTTGCGCGCAGCACTGGGCGAGTCGAGCACGCGCACCCGCGACGGCGACGTGCCGATGCGGTACCTGCATCGGTCGATTGACGGTATGGCGACCACCGCGGTCTTCGCACCGGTGGATCGTGATGCGCCCGCCGACACGCCGGTGATCGGTTTTGTCGTTTCGCCCGAGGGGCTCGCCGCGGCCTTCGTACGGGTGCTGGACACTGGGCCGCTGTTGCCGCCATCGTTGGGCGGCGGCGTGGTCACGCGCGACGATCTCAGCATCCGTGTCCTCGATCTCACCGGTGCGACTCTATTTGCTTCGGTCGCCAACGCTCCTGAGCGCGCCAACGCGCCTGAGCGCGCCGGTGCTGCCGGTGCTGCCGGTGCTGCCGGTGCCGATAACCACGAAGACGTGGCCGCCAATGTCTACGCCCCGCGGCTCTACGCTACCCGCGCCTTCGGCGACGCCTACAATGGGATCTTCGAAGGTGCCTCGGTACGGGTCGCCATCGACCCCGCGGCCGCGCCCAAGTTGGTGATCGGCGGCTTGCCGCGCTCGCGCCTGCCGTTGCTGGTCGGGCTCTTGCTGCTGACCACGGCATTGGTCGCGGTTGCCATCGTGCAATTGCGTCGGGCGCGCAAGCTGACGCGCCTGCGCAGTGACTTCGTGTCGCAGGTCTCGCACGAGCTGCGCACGCCGCTGACCCAGATCCGCATGTTCGCCGAGACCCTGCTGCTCGGCCGGGTCCGTTCCGACGACGAGGGTCGGCAGTCGCTGCGTATCATCGATCGCGAGGCGCGCCGGCTCGGCCACCTGGTCGAGAACATCTTGCAATTCTCGCGTGGCGAGCGGGGCTCACTCGAGCTGACCTGCGAGGTCCAGCCCCTCGCGCCCCTGCTGCGCGAGGTGGTAGACGAGCTGGCGCCACTCTTGGCCGGGCGCGACTCGCGCATCGAAACGCGGCTCGAAGCCCGCGTCGAGGCCGCGGTGGACCCAGGCGCGCTGCGTCAGATCCTGCTCAACCTGCTCGACAACGCGATGAAGTACGGGCCGCGCGACCAGGCGATCCGTCTCGAGATGGAAACCAGGCCTGCCGCTACCGGTGCACAGTCGAATGCTCGCATCATGGTCGACGACGAGGGTCCGGGCGTTCCCGTGCGGGAGCGAGAGCGTATCTGGCGGAGCTTTCGGCGGCTCGACCGTGACCGCGACAAGGCCGTCGCCGGTACCGGCATCGGCTTGGCCGTGGTGCGCCAGCTGGTCGAAAGCCACGGTGGACGCGCCTGGACCGAGCGCGGCGCGTTTGGCGGCGCGCGTTTTGTGGTCGAGCTACCGTGCGAACCGCCGGCCGGTGTCTCGACGACCGAGGCCTCGGCGCTCGCTCCCGAGCCCGCGGCATGACGGGGTGGACCCCCGCTGGACCGCCGCGCCGGATCCTGGTGGTCGAAGACAACGAGGACCTGGCATTCGGGCTGCGCAACAACCTCGAGATCGAGGGCTACGCCGTCGAGGTCGCCCAGGACGGCCCGAGCGGGCTCTTGCGGGCACAGTCCGGCGAGCATGACCTCGTCGTTCTGGACCTCATGTTGCCCGGGCTCGACGGCTTCCGGGTGTTGCGCGCCCTGCGGCGCGCCGATACTGAGACGCCGGTGCTGGTGCTCACCGCCCGTGGCGAAGAGGCCGACAAGGTGCGCGGCCTGCGTTTGGGTGCCGACGACTACGTCACCAAGCCGTTCGGCCTGCTCGAGCTGCTCGCCCGGGTCGAAGCGTTGCTGCGGCGGTCCGGCGCCGAAGCGACCGCGAGCAACGATGTCCGCTGGCGGTTCGGCGAGGTCGAGGTCGATGCCGGGCGCCGATCCGTGGTACGCGGAGGCGCTGCCGTTGAGCTGGCCCCAAAGGAGCTCGACCTTCTCTTGGCCCTGCTCCGGGCCGACGGCGAGGTTCTCTCGCGCATTGCGCTGTTGCGCGAAGTTTGGGGTTACACCGACGCCGTCGTGTCGCGCACGGTCGACACCCACATTGCCGAGCTGCGCCGCAAGCTCGAGCCGGCGCCCGCGCACCCACGGCATATCTTGACGGTTCGCAAGGCCGGCTATCGGTTGGAGCGTTGATTGCGCATGGTGTCACTCCAAGCCGAATCGAAAGAAATAGGTCGCGTGGTGATCATCTCGAGCAGCAAAAACCGCCTAATAAAGTAGACGGCGGTGTAACGCTTGCGCGTCGAATGCTCCTAATGTTGTTGTGGGCCTCTAGAGTGGGTCCGGTGTTGTCGTCGAGTTGGTTGTCAGGTCCAAGATCCACAGCGGGTGGATGAGCGAGGTGCGTAGGATGTGGCGGAACGTGGGTCGGTTGTTTGTCGCCTTTGGGTTGGTTTCTGGCGTTGCAGTGGCGGTTGATCCGCCGGATTTGGCGGAAGTGTCGCTGCTGGCGACCAATAGTGCCGGTATTGGCGAGCACGCGCGGGTGATCTCGGGCGATGTCGTGGTGCAGGACACCGCGATGGGCCCGACGCTCGATCCAGGCTTTTCACTGGGACTGGCCAAGAACGCCAAGACCGAGGCCAATACGACGCTCTACGCCGATGAGATTCGCGTTCAGAAGAAAGCGAAGGTACAGGGCGACGTTGTCTACAACGGGCTGGACAACCAGGGCACGATTTCGGGTGAGGTGGTCGAGGGACTGGCCTTGCCTGTGTTCGAGGCCTTGCCGTTCTTCGAAGTTGCGATGCCGGGCGCTGACGACGTCGAGGTACCGCTTCAGGTCACCACGACCTTGGAGCCGGGCGCTCATCGCGACCTCATCGTCGGTCAACTCGCACGCGTGACGCTGATCGGGGGCGACTACGACTTCCGTTCGGTGTCGATCGATCGGCAAGCCAAGATCCTGTTTGCTGGGCCAGCGCGGATCCGCATCGCAGGAACGCTGCAGGTCGGGCAGCTTGCCCGGCTCGAGCCCGCACCTGGTTCGGGTGTCACGGCGGCTGATGTACTGATCTACGTTGGCGGCGAGGCTGGCGATGATGGCTCGGACTCGGACAGCGACTCGGACTCGGACAGCGACTCGGACTCGGATAGTGACTCGGACTCGGACAGCGACTCGGACTCGGATAGTGATTCGGATTCGGATAGTGATTCGGATTCGGATAGTGATTCGGATTCGGATAGTGACTCGGATTCGGATAGTGACTCGGATTCGGATAGTGACTCGGACGCCGATTCGGATTCGAGTGGATCGTGGACGATTGTCAGTGAGACGCTCGTTCGGTTTGAACGTCAGTCACGGGTGAATGCGGGTGTCTATGCCCCCACCGGTACGATTCGATTCGACGATCACGTCCAGGCCAATGGTGCGTTTCTAGCGCGTGATCTCTGGCTCGAGCGCCATGTCGAGGTGACGCTCGACTACGGATTCCCGTCGCCGGTTGATGAGCTGGCACCTGAAATCGTGATTGTCGAGCCGGCGGCCGCGCTCTACGTCGATCCAACAGTCGCCGAACCCGTCCCGTCGATCCTGGTGACCTACGGTGATGGCGGTGCGGGGCTCGACCTCTCGACCTTGAGAATTGTCCTCGACAACCTGAGTGATCCGCCGGGCACTTCGGTCGTCGATCTGGCCGTTGAGGAATGTGAGATCACCAGCAGTCAAGCGACCTGTCCGGCACCCGGCTTCCTGGAAGCCGGGTTCTCGATCCGTGCCGAGATCACGGATCTCGCTGGCAATGTGGGAGTGGATGACCACACCTACGCTATCGACTTCTCCAGTGACTCGGCGATCCCCACGGTCACCATCACCGATCCGGTCGACGGCCAGTTCATCAGTGCCGAACATGTTGGGGTGACCGGTTCGGTGAACGACGACACCAACGACGTCAACGTGCAGGTGAACAGCGAATCCACAACGGTGAGCGGTTCGGCCATGACGGGCGCCACCTACATTGGCGACGCCTTGATGATGCTCGAAGGGCCCAATCCAATCAGCGTGATTGCATCGGATGCGGTTGGGCACGTTAGCCAGCTGGTGGAGATTACGGTCATCAAGGACACCATCGCTCCTCTGCTGACCCTCCTATCGCCGCTGCCGGTGACGTTTGCGCAGACCGGGCAAATTGAGCTTTCGGGCTCGGTTCTGGATGCCAACGACGTGACCCTAGAGGTCGATGGGATACCGGTGACTATTGATGAGGACGGTAACTTTGCCCTCACCAACAGTGTGGGTGAGGGGCGAACCTTCGTCAACGTGGTCGCGCGGGACCCGGCCGGCAACGAGACCAGCGAGAGCATCGAAGTGGTGTACTTCACGCCGCCCACGGTCACCATCGCGTCACCGCTGTCCTTGGGTCGGGTCGATTCCGACACGGTAACCGTCTCGGGCTTTGTCGACGAGCCGGTGGCTTCGGTGATCGTTGCCGGGATCGCGGCGCAGGTTACCGGCACGAGTTTCTCGGCGGACGTTCCCTTGCGCGAGGGCAGCAACTTGATCAGTGCCACGGCGACTGACTTCGCCGGTGCCAGCGGTGTCGCCGCTGTCGAGGTTTTTCGCGACACCGAGGCGCCGCTCTTGGCCGTAGTCCATCCAGCCCCAGACGCGGTGGTGCATAGGGGCGATCTCACGGTGGTCGGTTCGGTACGGGATGTTAGTGTCGCGGTGGGCGATACGGAACCGGTGGTCTTGGTGAATGGCCAAGCGGCGGCGGTCGCCAACCGCGGGTTTACTGCGGTTGTGAATCTCATACCCGGCGCCAACGTGCTGACCGTGCAGGCAACCGACGCCGCCGGCAACACCACGAGTCAGCAGCGAACCGTGGTCTTCGAGCCGATCGTCGATCGCGCCACGATTGTCACAACGGCGGGCGACCGCCAACGTGCCACTGTCGATACTGAGTTGCCGTCGCCGTTGGTGGTGACGTTGCTCGATCGTGACGGTCAGCCGGTGGCCGGCGAGAACGTCTTGTTCCGGGTCGTCGAGGGCGATGGCCGTTTCGATGGCGATGTGCGTGGCAAGGCGGTTGCGGCCGACGCGCTAGGCCAGGCGTCGGTACGCTGGACCCTGGGCCTTCGAGCGGGTCTGGCCAACAACCGGGTCGAGGCGACGGCGGTGGGCTTCGCCGGGCGTGCCACGTTTACCGCCCAGGCAGATCCCGGGGCGCCAGCGCTCATTTTGGTCGACAACGGCAATTACCAGTTGGGCGCGGTGGGCGAGACTCTGGCCCGTCCTTTGACCATGGTTGCCACTGACGCTGCGCACAATCCGCTGGCCAACGTACCGGTGACCTTTACGGTGCTGTCCGGCGGCGACTTGGGTGGTGATCCGGTTCGTGAGGTCTTTACCGATGCCGATGGCAAAGCATCGGTCTTCTTGACCCTGGGCCCCGACGAAGGCAGCGACAACAACGTGGTGCAAGCCGAAGTCGCTGGGGTGGGTGATGGACCTCGGTTCTTCTACGCTTCGGCTTTGGTGCCCGGCGACCCGGCCTTGACCACCATCTCCGGCGTGGTGCTCGACAACACCGATCAACCGGTACCCGGTGCGACGATTCACCTCGATGGCACCACCGTCACCACCACTTCGGATGACCAAGGCCAGTTTTCGATTGGCCCGGCACCGGTCGGGCGCGTATTGCTGGAGGTCGATGGCGACACCACGACCCGCCCCGGAATCTGGGCTTCTCTGGGCTTCGAGCGGGTCACCGTCGCCGGTCGTGACAACCGGCTGGAACGCCCGGTCTATGTCTTGCCGCTCGACATCGCCAATGGCGTTGCCGTGGACGAGACCACCGGCGCAACGCTGACCTTGTCGGACGTACCGGGTTTCGCACTCGAGATTGTTCCTGGGTCGGCCACATTTGGCGACGGCTCCAAGAGCGGAGTGGTAGCCGTTACCGTGGTCCACAACGACAAGGTGCCGATGCTGCCGAGTTTCGGCCAACAACCCGTGCTGGCGGTGACGATTCAGCCGCCGGATGTGGTGTTTGATCCGCCCGCGCGGATCAGCATGCCCAACACCTGCGGCCTGGCTCCGGGCGCGGTAACAGAGTTGTTCTCCTTCCGGCACGATCAAGAACAGTTCGTGCCAGTCGGGACCGCGGCCGTTACCGCCGATGGTGCGCAGGTCATCTCGACTTTTGGCAATGGCATTGTGCGCGGTGGTTGGCACCTCGAGCCCGACATACCGCGACGACCACCACGCGATCCACCGGGCGACAGTTGTCACTGTGAGCAGTGCTTCAGGTGCTCGCGTGGACGCTGCGTCTTGGCGAGCCTGCCGCGGTCCTGCAACGATGGCAAGTTCTGCACCGTCAACGACAAGTGCACCTTGACCGGTGGCTGTGGTGGCGAGAAACGGAGCCTGCCCGATTCGGCGTCGATCACCATCCCCTTGGCGACCATCAAAGAAGGGATCGACGGACCGTTGCGAATCTTCAAGTACGGCGGCCAATGTGAGATTGAAGAGGGCAACTTCAGTGGCACGATTACCGGCGAGCGGTCGAGCAAGTGCTGCGAAAACCTCGATGCGGTCAAGACCGCGACCAAGCTATCCGGCTCGGTGCGGGTCAACGGTGCCAGCTTCAAGTGTTTGATCCCGGGCGCCAGCATCAACATTCCCTTGGTCATGCGAGCAGGGGTGCGTGCCGGTGTGGAATGGGGTATCGGGGTCACCGGCTCGGGTGGCAATGATCCCTGTAAGTCGGGCTGCGACCGCGAGTTCTCGGTCTCGCTCTCCGGTGCTCTTACCGGTGAGTTGGTTTTCCAAGCCTTCGGCGACGTTTTGGAGCTTACCGCCGGGATTTCGGGTGGCGCCGCGGCGACCGCCAAATTTGGCTGCGGGATGGGCGACATCAGCGGCATGCTCGGGCCCATCAAGGTCTTTGGCAAGGCGACGCTCGGCAGTTTCATTTCCGTGACCATCGACGAAGAAATACCCAACACCAAGATCAGCAGGTAGGAGCGAGGAGCGATGGGATACACGATGATCAGCTGGGCCCTGATGGCCCTTATGGTGGTGG
Organism: Candidatus Multivoradales bacterium; assembly: GCA_965250305.1. Lineage (GTDB taxonomy): Bacteria > Acidobacteriota > Thermoanaerobaculia > Multivoradales > J023 > J023. Next base: position 547,710 of record CBDFNS010000024.1, read on the forward strand.
GCACCGTCGGGGCCCAAGACGATGTTGATGAAGGTTCGCACGCGGTCACGTTCGAGGCGCCTGGCGGTGGCGGCCCGCCAGTGACATTGCAATTCGAGGGCAAGGTCTACGGACCCACTGGGTGGTGGCTCGACCAGCTCGACCCGAAGCGATTGGACGAGGCTGAGACGTTTGTACGCAACGTGATCGCCATCAACCGTGAGGGCGACGTCGATGCGATGGCAAACCTCTGGCACGCCGACGAGCGCGAAGCATTCCGCGCCTCGGCGGGCGAAGAGCTGTTCGAGCGCAACCAGGGTTGGTACAAGACGGTCTCCGCATCGGTCTTCCGCTCGCGGGTCGACTTTGGGGAATTCAAGATCTTTTTTGTGCAACACGACTCGACCCAAACCGAGAGCGGCGCGACCACAGTGAACGTGTACCCGGTGCGAAAAATCGACGGTCGGCTGTATCTGACCAACGCCCTTCAAGACGAGTTTGCGTTTCGCTACCTGGTGCTGGTGTACCGGGGTCGCCTCATCGAGCAACCGAGCACGCGCTAGGGGATGATCATCATGTTGTTTGCCATCTCGCGAATCGATCGTCCTGACCTGGCCTCGCGTTTCAGCACACGTCGCCTTTCGGCTGCGATTCTGACTTTGGCGGCCTTTCTCGTGACCTTGCTTTCTACTGGCCCTGTAGCCGCGCAGCTCGACAGTAGCTGCGTGGTGAGTGCGTTGAATCGCACCGCGCGGGTGAGTCGCAACGGCAACTGGTATCTCGGCAACATCCCATCCAACCAGGGCCTGATTCGCGTTCGGGCTACGTGTCAGATCGACGGCGAAACCCGCACCGGATCGACCGACCTGTTGGCCATTCCGGCCAACGGCTTTGTTGATGTTCCCGATACGATCCAACTCGATACCGCGGTGGAGATTCCTGAACGCCTCGATGTGATCGCGCCGGCGTCGACGCTGGGTGCCGTTGGGGCGATGGCACAGCTGCGCGTGGATGCTGTCTTCGATGGAGGCGTGGTCCAGGACGTCACTGCCGCCAGCACCGGCGTGCGCTACCTTGTGACCAATGCATCCATCGCCACAGTCGATGCAAACGGCTTGGTCACCGCGGTGGCCAGTGGGCCGGTGATCGTCACCGCCGCGTTCGAAGGCGCGATCGGTATGGCGCGCGTCCAGGTCATTCTGTCGGCCGACTCCGACGGCGATGGCATTCCCGACGATGTGGAGATCGCCAACGGGCTCGATCCCAACGATCCGATCGATGGCCTCGAGGACACCGACGGGGATGGTGCCTCCAACGCGGACGAGTTGGTGCTTCACGGCACCGACATTCACGATCCTGACAGTGACGACGATGGTCTTCTCGACGGAGAAGAGGTACAGGTTGGTGACGATGGCTTCATCACCAACCCGCTGAACGCCGATACGGACGGCGACCAGCTGCGTGATCAACTCGAGGTCCTCACCGGCAGCGATCCCACGGATCCCACCAGCTTCAACCTGGCGGCCGCGCTCGACACCTTCATGGTCGATCCCACGACGGTGGTAATGACCCGCACCCTCACCAACCCGAATGCCGAGATTTTCACCCAGCTCACGGTGAGCGGTGTCCTGATCGATGGCTTCCCGATTGACCTGACTTCGATGGCGATCGGCACCAACTACACATCGAGCGATCTCCTGGTGTGCAACTTCGGTACACCTGATGGGCGCATCTTTGGTGGCCGAGATGGTACCTGCACGGTCACGGTTTCGAATGCTGGTTTCGAAGAAATGGTCGACGTCACGATCGACAACCTTCCCAACACCATCTCGCGGGTGACGATCCCTGGCTACGCCAACAATGTCGACGTGGCAGGCGACTTTGCCTTCGTCGCGGCGGGCAGCGGCGGGCTGCAGGTGGTCGATGTCAGTGACCGGGCGCGGCCAGCCGTGGTGGGTTCCTTGGCCCTCGCTGGCCAGGCCAACGACATCGTGATCAACGGCAACTTGGCATTGATCGCAGTGCACGACGCGGGTCTCGACGTGGTGGACATCAGTGACCCGCTGGTGCCGGTGCTGTTGGGCAACGTCGACACGCCGGGGCTGGCACTCGACGTGGTGACCGAAGGCGTATCGGCGTTGATCGCGGACGACACTGGCGGTTTGCAGGTCATCGACCTTACAGATCCCGCCGTGCCCGCGATCATCGGTACCCTGGCGGTCGATGTTGACGACACGCTGCGCGGTGTCGCCTTCGATCCGCTGCGCAACCTGGTCGCGATGGCGGTTCGGGCCACCAATCCTGCTCGAGGTGTCTTGCGCTTGGTCGACTTGAGCGACCCGACCGCGCCGGTAGCCATGGGTCAGGCGCTGATGGCGGAAACAACGACCATCGAGACGGTGATTTTCAATGGTATTGCGGTAATCGCGGGAGATCGCAGCGCCGGCCTCACCACCTTCGACACCACCGATCCGGCCAATCCGATGCTGTTGGTGACCATGAACCGGATCAACAGCGGACTGCTCAGCGACATGGCGATCGTGTCGGATGTCGTGTTTGGTGCCGATCGCATCTTCGTGAATGCCATTCCGGTGATCGATGTCGCCGATCCGGCCAATCCTGGGGTGTTGTCGGCGATCAACTTCTCGCGCTTCAATGATTACAACGGCATCGGCATCGCGACGGACCAAACCTATGTCTACATGACCGGTACCGATCTCGGGCAACGGTTCCAGGCCACCGGCGCGGGTGACTTGTTCATTGCCCGTTTCGGTCCGGTCACTGACAATGCGGGCATCGCACCAACGGTGGTGATCGTGTCGCCGGTCCATGGCGCGACGGTCGCCGCGGGCGAGCCGCTGTTGGTCGAGGTTGATGCCTTCGACGATATCGCTATGGCCTCAGTCACCTTGTCGGTTGATGGTGTCGTGGTGGGAGGCGAAACGGCCAGTCCGTTTGCCTTCGAGATCGTGCCGCCGGTCGATGCAACGACGTTGACCCTTGGTGCTGTCGCGACCGACCAGGCGGGCAATACGGCGGTGGCGGTACCAGTAACCATCAACGTACAGGTGAATGAGCCGCCGGTGGTGATGATCACAGTTCCAGCGGTGGGCGATATGCCCCTCGAAGGTACGTCGGTGACCATCGCAGCCAATGCCACGGATGACAGCAGCGTTGCGTCGGTCGCTTTCACCGTCAACGGTGGCCCTCCGATCATCGACAATTCCATCCCGTTCACGCAGTCCTTCTTCATTCCGCTCGGCACTGCGTCGCTCGAAATCGAAGCGCTGGCAACGGATGATCAGGGCTTGACAGCAACCGCCACACGGACGGTTGCTGTGGCTGCTGATCCACCGCCGACGATCGTGATTACCGAGCCCGCCTCGGGCGCCAGCTTGGTGGCGGAGATGCAGGCCACGTTGGCTGCCGACGTCACGGACAACGGTGCGGTGGTTTCCGTAACGCTTAGCGTCCTCGGTTCCGATGTCGTGCTCAACATGCCGCCGTACTCCAGGACCTTCGCTGTGCCCTTGGGTATTACCTCACTGGATGTGATGGTTACCGCGCAGGACGACCTTGGCCGACTGAGTAGCGTCATCCAGACGGTGCCGGTCGTGCCCAGCGCCCCACCTGCGGTGACCATCGCGACGCCCGTTGATGGCACTACGGTCGTCGAGGGAACGACCTTCGACATCGTGGTGGCCGCGTCGGACGATGTGGGGGTTACCGGGGTGGAGATCGCGGTGGACGGCACGGTGCTCGCCAGTTTGGTCGCGCCACCATTCCAAGTCTTGAACGTGCCGGTACCGAGCGGTGCGGGCGCCCTCGAGGTGTCGGCAACGGCAACGGACACAGCAGGCCAATTGTCGACGGCGATGGCGAACCTCATCGTGAACGCTGACGCGCCGCCTGCTGTGATCATCACGACGCCCATCGATGGCGACACCGCAAGCGCTGGCACGACCGTCGCGGTCGCCGCCGACGCCAGTGATGACGTCGCGGTCACCATCGTGCGCTTCAATGTTGATGGTGCCGAGGTGTTCGCTGACCCAACCGCGCCCTACGGATTCGACCTGATTTTGCCGGCAACCGCCAATGATGTGGTCGTCGAAGCGGTGGCCGAAGACACCGGAGGCCAACAGACCGTATCGGCGCCGGTCGTTGTAACGGTGGTAACGGCCACCGAGACGACGATCATCGGCCGCGTGGTTGACGCGAGCGGCCTGCCGCTAGCTGGAGCCGATGTTCGGTGCCAGGGTGCGATCGGCGTCAGCGCCGGCGACGGCTCTTTCAGCGTCGGTAACGTGCCCCTGGCGCCTGAAGGTGTCAGCTGCTCAGCCGCCTTCGAGCAAGGTGGGGTGGTCTTCACCGGCCAATCCAGCGTTCTTGGCGGTGTCCCCGGTGGTTCGACGGACGTTGGTGACATCACCGTCCTGGGGAGCATGCTCTACGGTGCTGCGAGTGGCCCGTCGAGAAGCGATGCCGGCCTGATGGTGATCGATCAGGTCACCGGCGTGGGAACCGATATCGGGCCCTCCGCGCCGGGCAGTGCAGGCATTGCCGGCCTGGCCTTCCGTGCCGACGGCGAGCTCCTGGGGGTGACCGAACCGGGTTTCAATGACGGTGGTGGTGGTGGCGAATTCCTCCAGACCAACAACGGCGGAGCGGTCAAGAGCCACGGCTCGGGAAGCAGTAGCCTGGTCCTGATCGACCCGGATGGTGGTGGCGTTCTCGCCCTGATCGGCTCGGTCCGAGACGCTGTGACTCGCGAGAACTTGCTGATCTCCGATCTGGCGATCGAACCGGCCACGGGTGCGCTTTATGCCGTCGACGACCTGGGCGGGCTCTATCTCATTGATGTCGCAACGGCCGATGCCACGCTGGTAGGCGACACGGGTACCAACGAAGGCGGTGGTTTGGCCTTTGGCTCCGATGGCACGCTCTACCAGACGTCCTTCGACGCGCCGTTTGGCGATCCATCGCTCAACGTCCTGGATCCCGCGGATGCCAGTCGCATCGCCACCATCCCGCTGACCCTTCCCGGCCTCGGGGTTGAGATCTTCGACGGCCTCACAGTCCGTGGTGACGGGCAATTGGTGGCGGCGGCAGGATCGACCGACGGCGGCTTCCTCGGCAATCCAGACGGGATCTACATCATCGATCCTGCCAATGGCGATCTGACCCTCGTGGGCAGCACCGGCACGGCCAAGACCGGCGATTTGGCCTTCCGACCCAACCTGCCGGCAGCCATTGGCACCACGGTGATTGGCCGCGTTCTCGACGCGTTTGGCACACCGGTGGCAGACCTGCCGGTGAACTGCGGCGGTCTCGAGGGTCTCAGTGGTCTCAGTCAATCGGACGGCACCTTCACCGTGGCCTCGGTACCGACTGATGAGAGTACGGTGGCCTGTACCGCCAACGGCCGGGATGGCACCGACACGCTGGTGCGCGGTCGTTCGGCGTGGGTGGCCGTCAATCTCGGTGGCACCTCTGACGTTGGAGATGTGGTGGTACGGCCGGCGGGCGGTAGTCTGTTCCCGGTCCAGCTCTACAGCACGGGCTCCCGGGTGAATGATGTTGCCATTGGCGATCTCAATGGTGATGGCGTCGCCGACGTCGCAACCAACAACCGCGACACCGACGAGGTCGCCATGCTCTTTGGCATCGGCGACGGTACCTTCGGCGCGCCTGTTACGATTCCGGCCGGCAACCGGCCGGAACGGCTGGCCCTCGCCGACCTCGATCTCGACGGTGATCTCGATATCGTTTCCGTTGCCTCAGCCTCGGACGACTTGACGGTCCACCTGGCGTTGGGTGGCGGCAGTTTCGCTTCCCAGGCCCCGTTGCCGGTTGGCACATCGCCTTCGGATGTGGTGCTGGCCGACGTTAGCGGCGATGGCCTCCCGGATGCAGTCGTAGCCGATGATCTCTACGATCTCCGGCTCCTCGTTGGCCTCGGCAACGGTGGTTTCCAGCCCGCGCAGATCCTACCGTTGGCCAGTCGGGCCTCTGGCGCCGCGGTGGCCGACCTCAACGGCGACGGCCTTGCTGACATCGTTGCGACCTTGGCCAATCGCGGTGAGATCGCGGTTTTCTTGGGTACCGGCGGTGGCGTCTTTGCGCCGGCCGCGTTCTACCCGGTGGGCGCGGCCCCCGAGGCCGTGGCCGCGGCCGAGCTTACCGGCGACGGCATCATCGACATCGCGGTGGCCAGCCGCCCGAATGATCTGGTGGTGATTCTCGCGGGCTTAGGCGATGGCACCTTCCAAGCCAATGAATGTGTGCTGGACCAAGGTGATGGTGGCGACGGCGGTGGCGATGGTCCGGTCGGGGTGACCACGCAGCCCACCAAATCGCTGATCCTGGGTGCCCAGTGTCTGTTGGTCGGTCGCGAACCAAACGCTTTGGTGGCGGAAGACTTCGACGGCGATGGGCGGGTTGATCTGGCAGTGGTCAATCGCTTCAGTAGCGACCTCTCTGTGTTGCGTGCACGACCGGGCGGCCGGTTCGAAGCCGAGCGACGGTCTACTGCTGGTGGCTTCCCCGAAGGCATTGCGGTTGGTGATCTGAACGGCGACGGGATTCTCGATCTCGCCACCGCGAACAACCGCTCATCCGGTGATGTCGCCATCATTTTGGGCAAGGGTGACGCCAGCGTCGAGTCCGACGGGCGCTTCGTGGCCGGCAGCGAGCCGTCGAGTATCGCGATCGGTGAGCTCGACGGCGATGGCGTGCTCGACTTCGTGGCCACCAATCGCGAGTCCGACGACGCCACGGTCTTCACTGGCCTTGGTGGCGGAGACTTTCGTTCCAGCTCACAGGTCTTGAGTCTCGGCAGCACACCAGAAGACGCGGTCATGGTGGATCTCAGCGGCGATGGACTGTTGGATCTGGCAACGGCGAACTTCTTCTCCAGCTCGGTGAGCTTGCGGCAGGGGCTGGCCGACGGCACGTTCGGGCCCTGGCCCATCGCCGAGGGTGGCGAGCTGTCGACGGGCGGCTTGACCTTGCCGCTGGCGATCACCACGGGAGATTTCGATGGCAATGGCCTGCCTGATCTGGCGGTGGCGATTGTCAACGCAGACATCGTGTCACTGTTCCTCAACAATGGCGATCTGACATTCGTCACCCAGACCGAATCGCTGACCGGTGCGGGTGGCGATGGTCCCCGGGAGATTGCCGCAGCCGACTTTAACGGCGACGGCTTCGACGACCTGCTGACCGCCAACCGTTCGAGCGCCAACTTGACCTACCTGCGGTCACTCGGCCCAGCGCTATTCCAGAAAACTCCGGTCTTCGTGTCTGGGAACGGTACTTCGAGTGTCGCGATCGGCGACGTGACGGGTGACGGGATCCTCGACGCGGTGGCGGGCAATGAATTCTCGCCCAGCCAGATCTCGGTGATTCCGGGTACCAGCGCCGCCCTCTTCGACTTCGACACTGCCGTTCCAGTACCGGGAACCAGCGGGCTGATCGATGTTGTGGTTGTCGATCTTGACGGCGATACCGATCTGGACATCCTTTCGATTTCGGGTGGGCAAGACCTCATCGTCTTGCTCAACCAGGGAGGGGGCACCTTCGGATCCCCAATGCGCTTCGCCACAGGCATCGGACCGCTGAGCCTCTCCGTTGCCGATCTCGATGGTGACGGCCGGCCCGACGTCATCATCGCCAACAGCGCCATCAACCTCGGCGAATCCAACGGCGACGTCGGCGTGCACATGCAGCGTTGAGCCCAGCCTCTGGGCGTCAAACTCGGGGGCATCCCATTCCGTCACGAGTCGAGTGCCGAAAACCGTCTGCCAAACAGCCAAAAACAGGTTGGCAGACGGTTGACTCAGCAAAAGCCCCAAGTGATACCCTAGCGCCGGTTCGTCCGAACCGTTTTCCATTCCGGGATCGTCCAATGGCAGGACTCCAGCCTTTGGAGCTGGCTATCTAGGTTCGAATCCTAGTCCCGGAACCAGCTCGCCTCTACGCCCGTTTTCGCGCGTCGACGCCCGTTCACGTCAGACCACGCTAAGTGGTTGACCATCCAAGGCTTACCGGCTTACCTTGGGTGCATGGTCAACGCTACAGCACGCTGGTCCACGTCCCCAGTTGGTTGCTCCACGGTTGCTCGAACCCTGAGCAACCGTGCTCGGACACCCCATCCGACCCGGCCTTGGGAGCGTGCGCGATGAAGGTCCGGCTCAACAAGCGGACCATCGACGAGGCCGAGTACCAGGGACCGGGTGGCTGCTACCTCTGGGACACGCAGATGCCAGGATTCGGCATCCGCCTTTACAGCTCCGGCGCCAAGTCATTCGTCGTTTCGTACTGGAGCCGAGGGCGCCGCCGGTTCTACACAATCGGCCGCTACGGTCGGATCACCCTGCACCAGGCCCGCGATGAGGCGCTCGAGGTGTTCCTCTGCGTGCGCAAGGGAGGTGATCCAGCAGGGGAGCGCCAGACCAACCGTAAAGCACCTACTGTCGCCGATCTCGCCGATCGGCACATCCGCGACCACGCCCGAATCAAGTACAAGCCGAGGAGCGTCAAGCGCGCCCGGCAAGTCTGGGATCGCTGCGTCGTGCCGCACCTTGGTCGCCGCAAAGTCGCGGACATCCAACGAGCCGATATCGCGAGGCTCATGACGACCATGGCCGATACGCCCGCCATGGCCAACAAAGTGCAGACCCTGCTCAGCAAGGCCTTCAACCTCGCCGAGATCTGGGGCTGGCGTCCCGAAGGCACCAACCCGTGTCGTCACGTCGGTCGGTACAAGGAAGAGTCTCGCGAGCGCTACCTCAGCCAGGACGAGCTGCGCCGCCTTGGCGGAGCGCTGGTGCACTTCGAACAGCACACCGAGACCTCACCCCATGCCATCGCCGCGATTCGCCTCCTCATCCTCACCGGCTGTCGCAGCGCCGAGATCCTGAAGCTGGGTTGGGATGAGGTCGACTTCGAGCGTCGGTGCCTCCACCTAGCCGATAGCAAGACCGGTAAGCGCACCGTCTTGCTCAACACCGCCGCATTGGAGATCTTGGCCGACCTCGAACGCATCGACGACAACCCCCACGTCATTCCCGGCGCCAAGCCGGGGAGTCACCGGGCATCGTTGCAGAACGTCTGGCCGAGGATCTGCCGGCATGCCGGGATCCAGAACGTGCGGATCCACGACTTGCGTCACACCTTCGCGTCGTACGGCGTCAACGGCGGGCAGGGGCTGCCGGTCATTGGGCGACTGCTCGGGCATTCGAAGATCACCACGACGCAGCGGTATGCCCACTTGGATGACGATCCTGTGCGGGCGGCGTCGGAGGCGATCGGGGCGACCATCGCGGCGTCGATGGCGTGGCCATCAAGAGCCACCACGGCACGCCTCGAATAGAATCTATGGATGCCGATCGTCGAGATATTTGACCAAGACGGCGAGATTGACCTCTTCGCCGGTTGCACAATTGTTGCGACATCGATCTTCCCTCGATCGACAGTTGAATGTGAACGGTGGAAGAGCGCCGCTATTGCGCGTTCGATAGCGGATGAAATGGCGGACGGTCAATCAATCTTTCCTGAGCCACCGGACTCGATCCAACCCCGTTTCATCTCCGACACCTTGAATGTCATCTCATCGCTCTACGGAGCAAGCACGAGTCCTCGCAACACCTTTGAGCGAGGCTGCACCGCTCAAGCCACCAAGGGCCATCTCTGCGGTGGGATGTTCAAGATGCTGAGAATCCTCAAGGAGCATCATCCCGAACACGCGAAGATCGAGCGTGCGAGATGGCTGATCGCGACCGAATACGAGGGAAGGAAGACTGAGTCAGGGAAGTTGTATCCAACGACGGATAGCTCCCTGGAGAAGGCCTGGGCAGAGCTTCGCGGCGTTGCCCACTTTCACTTTCTCTTCGCGTTATTCCACAGCGACGATCCGGCACTCGACAAGGACCGGCTTCTCCTGCCCGTTGTAGACGAGGAAGATCGCCAGTTCATCATGGCTGTCTGCACGCTTCTCGAGGACCTGCGACTTTTCGGTGAGGAGTCTGGAGTTCTCGATTGCCGCCAAACGTGGCGATTCCCGCCGGAATCTCTTCTTGTCGAACCCATGCCGACGACTCATGTGGATCCGCTGCCCAAATCCGAGATCGAGAAGCTCGCTCGAGAATTCGACGGCTTGCTGTGACGGGCCCTCACCGATTGGGGTGAGGCCCAGGCTGCAATCCTGACGGACAAGAGGCCCGCAATGGAGTCGGTGTAGCAGAACTGCACCGGTGGCAGTCCTTGCCTTTCGTCACTTTGCAGAACTGCTTCTGCATTCACTTCTGCCTTCCACTCGCTGACACTCGACTCAACGCTGAAGCCACGGTCGTCGTCGCCGGTCTCCTACGCCTCCGACGACCGTGAGCACAGCGGTGAATCCTACGAGGAGGCAGATATGCGACCTACAGCGCGAGCTAGCGAAGACGATTCGGTCTTACTCACCGAGAGCGAGGCAGCCCGATCTCTGGGCTTCTCCAGCCGCACTCTCCAAACCTGGCGAAGCCGTGGAGGAGGGCCACCCTTTATTCGGATTTCGAAACGATGTGTCCGCTACACCCAGGCCGACCTGACAGCCTGGATCGCGGAACGACGCCGTTTGTCGACCTCCGACGACGGTGCCGACTATGGGCGATCGTAGGTCAGCGTAATGTGGCGTCAACGATCGTGCAAGATGCTGATTCTAAACAGCTTATGTTTGACGTCTGATGCTTCGAAGCCTATGCTGATCGGGATGAGACGTGATCGGCATAGGTCATCGAGTTTGAGCGGTCAACGATCAGAGGCCGGGCGATGAACCGGCCGCCAGAAGACCTGGAGCGCGCGGTCAGGAGCCGAGATGGGAAGTCAGAAGGCGACGAGATCCGCTTTCGCTGCCCGCATCCAGACCGACACCGCAACGGCGACGCGAAGCCGTCAGCGCGCTACCATCCCGGCAAGGGTGTGTGGCGTTGCGACGTGTGCGGTGAGGGCGGCGGTTGGGTCAGCCTGGCGCAACTCTTGAACGTATCGCCGCCACGAAGGGGGAGCCGCATCGTCGCGACGTACCCCTACACTGATGAGAACGGCAATCTTCTCTTCGAGGTCGTCCGCAAGGAGCCGAAAGACTTTCGGCAGCGCCGGCCGGATGGAGTCGGTGGATGGATCTGGAGTCTCAAAGATGTGAGGCGGGTCCTGTTCCGGTTACCGGAAATCGTTGAGGCCGTAGATGCGGGACGGTGGATCTACCTGGTTGAGGGCGAGAAGGATGCTGACAACCTTGCCCGACTCGGTCTTGATGTGACCACATCTCCCGGTGGCGCCGGGAACTGGCAGGCTGCCTATTCTGAGACGTTGCGCGGTGCCCGAGTCGCAATCCTGCCGGACAACGACGAGCCTGGGCGTCGGCATGTTGACTCGGTAGCCGCCGCGCTTGCGACCGGTACCGCCGAGGTACGCGTTGTCGAGTTGCCTGGTCTTCCTCCGGGTGGCGATGTTTCGGATTGGTTGGACGGTCTGGCGCAAGGCGTCGATCCCGCGCGCGAGCTGTCCGCACTCGTCGACCAAGCCAAGCCGTGGACATCTCCGAATGAGGTTGGGGAGGGTAGGGGCGCCGAGGACGCTGGGCCGGTGGAGAAGACTGACGCCGTGCTGAATGCTCTCGAAGCGATGAAATCGCCGGTCGACCTGACCGAGGTCGAACGAGCCTTGATCCAGCTACGCGAGCGTGCCTCAGCCCTGGATGCCCTCAAGCGAGGCGTCCTACGAGAGCGTGCCCTTGCCGCGCTCAAGGGAAAGGTTCAAAGCCCAGCCCGCTTGGTCGACGTGGCCCTTCAAGGTGGAGAAGCGCCTTCATTAGACAAGCAAGGCTCGGGCACTGTCGTTTCGTTGGAGACGGCAGAACCGTGGTCTGAGCCGGTAGATGGGGGAGCGTTGCTTGACGAGATCCGCTCTGCAATGCGGGCTTACGTGATTTTGCCCGAAGGTGCGGCCACAGCAACGGCGCTTTGGGTCGTTCACACCTACGCTTTCGATAGCGGCTTGATCACGCCCCGTTTGGCCATCACTTCGCCCGTGAAGCGCTGTGCGAAGACGCTGGTCCTAACCATGCTCGAGCAATTTGTTGCCAAGCCCCTGTTGATCGCCAACGTCACGGCGGCGGCGTTGTTCCGTGTGGTCGAGCACGTCCAACCTACTTTGCTGATCGATGAGGCGGATACCTTCCTTCAAGGCAAAGACGAGCTGCGTGGCATCCTCAACAGTGGTCACCGACGTGGTGGTTCTGTCCTGCGGGTGGCCGGAGATGACCACGAGCCAAGGCAGTTCTCGACGTTTGCTCCGGTGGCCATTGCCAAGATTGGTGGGTTGCCGGATACGCTCGCCGATCGTTCTATTGCGATCGAAATGAGACGAAAGGCCAAGGACGAAGAGGTCACACCGCTGCGTCTCGACCGGCTCGATCATTTGGCACCCATTCGTCAGCGTTGCGCTCGGTGGGTGGGGGATCATCGGGAGGATCTTGGCGGTGTTGAACCGGTGGTGCCTTCCGGGCTGAACGATCGGGCGGCGGACAACTGGCGTCCGCTGCTGGCCATTGCTGAGCTGGCTGGGGGCGAATGGCCACAACGGGCACGGCGTGCGGTTGGTTGTCTGAGTACCAAAGACGGCGGCGACGTGGCCTCGGCCCGCGAAGACCTCCTTGCCGACATTCGGGGGATCTTCGAGCGTAGTCACACCGAAGCGATGTTCACCGATCAGCTTCTCGGTCAGCTACACGGCATGGAAGAGCGGCAATGGCCGGAATGGCGCAAGGGCAAGCCAATCTCTGCGGTTCAGCTTGCCCGCCTGCTCCGTGACTTCAAGGTCAAGCCGCGGTCGATTCGGATCGGCTCAGAGACCCGGAAGGGCTACAAGATCACCGACTTCGCGGAGGCATTCCGCCGGTACCTCCCATCTGAAACGTCACACCCGTCACAACCCAGCAACGACGGGGCTTTGCGCGATTCCTCGACCCGTCACACCGAATCGCGTGTGACGCCTCGTGAATCGCCGCAAACCCCAGCAAATTCAGGGAGTGTGACGGGTGTGACGCCTCAGAACGGGGAAGTGGCTGGCTGGATGGAGGTCTGACGATGAACGCGACCCACCTGATCGATGCGATCGAGTCCGCAGGTACCCGCCTCCGGGTCGAAGGCGACCGCTTGATGATGAAGGCCGAGCAGCCGCTCCCTGATCCGCTGCTCGTCGCCCTGCGTGATCGCAAAGCCGAGATCGTTTCCACCCTTAGAGAGCGCCCGACTGTGTCGACAGCGGTGCCAGGGAGCCTCGAAAGTCGAGACATGCCGGCGATGGCCGCCGATGTTGCTGAGATGCCACTTGACGACTTCCAGAACGCCGGACTGGCCTTGCCATTCTTTTCGACCGTGCTGAACGAGGAAGTTGTGTTCGCGAGCGACAACGCGGTGATCGATCCCGGTGAGCGTCGCGTTGTGTATTGCGCGGCTGAGCTGTGGCACATGCGCGAAATGAGCCCCAACCTTCTTCGATCGGCGCACGAAGTCAAACGGATCTTCGGCGGCACCATCGGACCCAATTGACCATCGAGGTAGACCATGGCGACTGAGAAGCTGACCCTCCGTTACATCCCGCTGTCCCAAGCCAAACGCTGGGACGCGAATCCCAAGCACCACGACCTTGACGCGCTGGTGCACTCGATCGAGCTGCATGGCTTCGGCGATCCACCGAAATTCGATGCCACGCTCGACGGACTCGTCTACGGCAACGGCCGCACCGAGGCGCTCGAGCGCATGCAGGTCGAGGGCAAGCCCGCCCCGCGTGGGATCGCGGTGCAGAAGGGCGAGTGGTCGATACCGGTGATCTTCGGTGTCGATGCCGAAAGCAAGGCCGCTGCCGCTGCGTTCGCCGTCGACCACAACAACCTCACGCTCATGGGCTCAAACCTCGGCATCGCCGAAATGCTCGCCATGTGGGACGAGGAAGCCCTTCAGGTGGTCCTTGACGGTATACCCGACCCCGCGTCCCTTCTCGCCAGCCTGGAAGGCCCAGACATTGACGCTCTGCTGCGCGGGCCGGACTTTGATCCCGTTCCTGCCGACGACCAATCCCGGCTCGACGAGAAGAAGCTCACCACCTGCCCTGAGTGCGGCCACGCCTTCCGACCCTGACGAAGATGTCCACGAAGCCTCAGCTCAAGCTCGATTGGTGCTCGCACAAGGCAGCTAAGTTCGCTGTCATGCGCTGGCACTATTCACGCGCCATGCCGGCCTCGAAGCTCGTGAGGCTTGGCGTGTGGGAAGGGGAGCGCTTCGTCGGCGCGATCATCTACGGCGTCGGTGCCAATCGCCACATCGCCCGGCCTTTCGGTCTCGTCGATACCGAGGCATGTGAACTGGTCCGCGTCGCGCTAGCGCCTGGGCGAGCACACCCCACGTCGCGGGCCCTCGGCATCAGCTTACGGCTGGTCAAGAAGCAATCACCGGGGCTACAGCTGATCGTCAGCTACGCCGATACCAAGGAGGGCCACATGGGCACGATCTACCAGGCCACCAACTGGCTCTTCCTCGAAGCGGCGAGCCAGCCCTACATTCGCGTCAAAGGCCGCATCGTCCACCCGCGCACGATTTACGAATGGTACGGCAGGGGAGGGCAGTCGATCCCGTGGCTGCGCAAGAACGTCGATCCCAACGCCGAGCGGGTGCCCATGCCTCCCAAGCTCAAATACGTCTGGCCCTACGACCGGGAGCTGCGCCAGCGGCTCCAAGTGGTCGCACGGCCGTACCCCAAACGCGTCGAAAGCATAGATAGCGATGTGCCTGCCGTCCAGGTAGGAGAGGGCGGTGCAAATCCGACCTCGGCGCTCCAATCCGTCAACACACCACTGGTATAAATGGGCCAATCCAAGACAGCCGCACCCCGATTGAGGGCGAAGGAACGGAGGGCGCGGGCCATGGAGCTGCGCAAGCTCGGGCTGACGTACCAACAAGTCGGCGATCAGCTCGGTGTCACGCCCGGTGGCGCTCACAAGATGGTCGTCGCCGCGCTTCGCAAGCTCAACGAGCAGACGCTGGAGAGTGCTGCCGATCTGCGCCGGCTCGAAACGGAACGACTCGATCAACTCCTCGTCGCCATCGCCAGCAAGGCCCGGCAGGGTCACCTTGGGGCAGTCGATCGGGTGTTGAGGATCATGCAGCGGAGGGCCAGGCTATGGGGCCTCGACATGCCCCTTCGAGTCCACGCCGAGACCGAGCACGAGGTTCACCAGCGGCCGTCCAAGCCGGTCGAGGACATGACCGACGAAGAACTCATAAGGTGCCTCACCCAGCACAGCAGCGGATACGGCGGGCGACGATGAGCAAGGCGAGCCAAGAACCAGACGACCGCCAGACCAAGGCGCTCGAACTGCGCAAGCTCGGCGTCGGCATCACGCAGATCGCCGAACAGCTCAGCTGCACCGACGACGCCGCCCACGGGTTGGTCGTCGATGCTCTTAGGGCGATCGAGCAGGAGACACCTGAGACCGTTGCCGAGCTACGGTGCCTCGAAGCTGAACGGCTCGATCAGCTTCTGCTGGCGGTGGCAGGGCAGGCCCGCAAGGGGCACCTCGGCGCTGTCGATCGGGCGCTTCGAATCATGCAGCGCCGCTCACAGCTTTGGGGACTCGACGAGCCGAGGCAGGTCAAAGCCAAGGTCAAGCACCTGTCCTTCGACCAGCAGTACCCGGAACTTGTAGCGGAGGCGAAGAGCAAGACGGACGAGGAGCTTCGCGCGATCCTCGGAGGGGAGTGCGAGCCCGAGTGACCACTTCGTAGAATCGGGATTCTGGGGAGGTGTCGGATGGCTAAGAGAATTTGCTCTGCTGGTTCATTTCGGTCTCCCTGAAGCCAATAGCCAGGTCTTCGTGAAGATCATTGTGTTCAGCTTCTCTGTGTCCTCAGACACCTTGAAGAGCCGCAGAGTGGCACGAGTCTTTGAGAAGCTCATTATTCCGAATCCGTTAAGTTTCCAGAAGCCGAGAGACCGAGCGTCGGCGGGGAGGTCTAGATTGCTCTGTCTTCTTAGACGGCTGCCAGCTCCTTGGACTACCTGTACAAATCCGTCGGCCTCAATGACTTCTTGGTTGTGGTCGTGGCCCGACAAGAAAAAGTGGACTCCGCATGCCTTGATCTGCGGGTCCAGCACTCTTCTTAGTTGAGTGGTCTCTTTGTCGTTTCCATGCTGTCCCGTAGAGTAGATCGGGTGATGGCCAGCGAGGATGCGCCAACCTTCCTTTCCGCAGAGGGCGTTCTTTAGTTCCGTCAGCTCAGTGCGTTCCGTTTCTTCGAGCACTGCAGCGGTGTTGACGCGGTGCCGGCGTTTTGTCAATACGTTTGTGTCAAGCGCGAAGATGTTGAGCCAAGTGGGCAGGTTTGGGATGGAGAAATTATTGTCTGGCATGAGCCAATCTGGTCCATCTCTTTCGCCACCCAGATAAGTGTGGTTTATCTGTGCCTGTGGGCATCCCTGATAGTCGTGGTTGCCCAGAAGAGGCCAAATGTCAAATCCGGGATGAAGGTTCGATAGAGGCTCGTAGAAGTGGCGTTCAAAGGCTCTACTGTTCGGTGTTCGTGGGCCCCTACGAGTGAGACCAATGTAGAAGTTGTCGCCTAGTAACAGGCCGAGGTCGCAGACCTCGTCTTCGCACAATGCAGCTACTCCTCTTGCAACTCTGGAGAATGTTCTTGGCGTGCCTGTGTCTCCCAGGAGAACAATGTTAACTTCAGGACGGTCCGAGAAATCCGAAATTCGGTCGCCTAAGGTTTCGATCCAGATCGCCGATTGTGTCGGCGAGAGGCTCTCTGGGCAACTTCTTGCTTGTAATGGTAGTCCACCTGCAAAGACTGCGCAGATAGAAAAGGCCAATAAGACCCGTGCGGTATCTTGTAGGCGAGTGCTGCGGGTGGTCATGTAAGGTCTGAGGTGCACGGCTTGTGGCTTCAGTTTATTGGTCTGTCGGTGCTAGCTGATACCAGAGCGTGGCTTGGCAACCTTTGCTAGCCCAAAAATGAAAAGAGAGGGCTTTACCGTAACCTGCCTCGTCCAGGTCAATAGAGGTTGTCTCCCTCCCTAGCGAACGGGTGTTTCTACCCTTATTGATCATGGCTATGACTTCGGCTTCGAGCCGTAGGATTGGTTGGCCGCTCAAAGGGCGTTGGACTGTCGCATGCTTCATGATTTTCATCGTGTCGCCACTGTCTAATTCCGTGGCCTCAGTTGGCGGGATCATCATGGCCTTCTTGCCGTCTATAAAGACAGCGAGAGAGAATCTGGATTTTCCTATTCCTGGGTCGCAATCCTTTATTATTTCGAGGCTTTTGATAGTGAGCCTGTAGTCAGTTGTATTTGGTGGGTATGTGCCTTCTGGAGAGGCCTCGGCGCCTATTTGGTCGGTCGTGGTTGGCACGACTGGTGTAGTAGTAGGCTCGTGGTCTGCGTCACGTGTTTGTCCACTTGTCGATTCTGGTGGCAGATCCCGCAGTGTCTGGACTGCTGCCTCGTTTGTGCCTTCAGCACTCGGTTTGGAGGTAGCTCGGTCAATCCCGTTGCCGGAGGTCTTGCGCATTGGTTCCGGGGCATGCCCGGTGGTTTGCTCGTTGTCAGTCGCGGATGGGTGCTTATTGATTTCCTTGTTTGGGTGATCTAGCGAGGCTCGTCTTGGCAGCTCGTTACTGCTCGAAAGACTGGCAATCTGCGACTTCGTTTGATCTAATTCTGTCTTGATTTGCTCTAGTTCTACATTACGTCGCTGTGACCAAGCGCCGAGTGCGAAGGCTACTGTCGCTATTGATAAAACTGTGCCAACAAAGGACCAATTTATCTTTCGAAGAGCTAGAGGGCTCTGAATCCTGGCCATGTGGTTCTCCTGTCGCAGATTCCTAATGATCGATTAGCCTTCTTTGGGTAGGCTGAGAACTCTGATTTGGGGGCATTTGCTAACTATGCCCGCAAGACACCTGTTGGTGTTTTGCGTCGATCCTGCAATATCTCCGCCATTGTGCGGTGCCTAGAACGCCCATTCTGCGAAGTGGTTCCATGTCGTTTGGGCCTGAACCGTCCCGCTCCGATGACCTGGGTTGGCTGAGGCGGTAGACGCATAGGGAGTAGAAATCGGGTAGTTCTCGGGTTCGTGTGTTCGAGATGAGTTGTCGCCCGTTACAAGGCGATGTCACGTCGGATTGGGCTCATGGCTGGCTGACTAGGCCCGGCATCCGTAGGCTGAATACGGATGTCGGTCGAATCTTGCCAGGCGCCTTATTGTCTTTTCCGTAGCGTAACAGGACAGCTAGCACATGGGCAATGCCGCTGGAATCTCCAGGGCTTGTGCCGCATGTCGTTTCGCCGTCTCCCCGCGCCGGTCGTAGCGGGATGTTGTGGTCGCCTCGGCGTGCCCGGCCAGGCGCTGGACGGTGAGGACATCGACCCCGGCGGTGAGCAGGTCGGAGATACAGGACCGACGGAGGTCGTGGGGTGAGAAGGCTGCTGTGCCGGCTTGTTCCTGCCGACGGCGCAGGATGTAGGCGATGGACTCGCCGCGCATGCGGCTGATGCGGATTCGGCCGGTTTGGTCGACGGGCACGAAGAGTGCGCCGGTCTCGTTGCCCCGAACCTCGAGCCAGACGTCGACCAGACGAACGGCGGTGGCGGTGAGGTACACGATGCGCTGCTGGCCGCGCTTGGCGTGGCGGATGACCAAGGAGCGCTCGTCGGGATCGTAATTGGTGACATCGAGCCCGGCGACCTCACCTCGTCGAAGACCGGCGCCGTAGAAGACACCCAGCATCGCCGCGTCGCGACGGCCTGCGGGCGATGGATCGGCGGCGCAGGCACCGAAAAGGTGCTTCAGCTCATTGGCATCGAGAGCGCGACCACTGAGCAGCGTCTTGGCGCTGACGTTGCCAATGTCGACGGCTCGTTGGTAGGTCTCGGCGTCGATGTAGCCGAGCCGCCACGCCTGCTTCAGGGTGCCACGGAGGGCGGCGAGCATTTTGTTGACGCTGGCCGGCCGGTAGCGCTCGATCAGGGCGGTACGGGCCTTGACGGTGTGCTTGAAGCGAATCTCGGCCCACGGGAAAGTGTCGGCGTCGTGCTGACCGTTGCTGAGGATGCCGGCGATCACGTCGAGCGCCTGGCGCATGCCTTGGCGGCTACCTGCCGAAATGGTCTGAAGGTAGATGTGGGCGGGGTTGGGATCATCGAGGGCGATGGTGTTGGCGGTGCGTTGGGCGGTCATGCGGATCCTCCTTCTCGTGTGCGCTTCCTGCGTGGCCCTCTACGAGTAAGCGAAGTCGCCGCCGGTGGTCAACCAGGATCGACGCGGTTTCTGACGCTCTTCGCGGTGCGGTCGGCCGTGCACCTGGGATGGTGTCGCCTTGTTGCCACGACGATCGGGCCTCCTACCCCTGTGAGGGCATGGGAGGCCCGTAAAGGCCCGATCTCAGCCGGGGAGGCAGGGCTACCAACCGCCCCGACGCTTCAGGGACACCCACCGGCCCCCATTGCCGACGATGAGGTGATCCACCATCTTGATCCCGAGCAGCCTGCCGGCCAGATCCATGCGACGCGTGAATGCGATGTCCTCGGCGCTTGGGGTTGGATCGCCGCTCGGGTGGGTGTGGAAAACCACGAAGTACGAAGCGCGACACCACAAGGCCTCTTTGAGCACTGCTCGCGGCTCGACGGCCGCCCGGGTAAGCGTGCCCCGGAAGATCTCACGCTCAGTGATGAGACGGTTGTGGACGTCGAGGAATACGGCACCGAGGACTTCTTGCTCAGCCTGCCCGTAGCGGAGGCGCAGGTAACAAGCGACGGATTCGGGATCATCGAGTAAGCGACGCTCGGTGACCTCGCCACGGGCCAGACGACGGGCCAGTTCGACGGCGGCAAGGACAGTGGCCGCGCGGGCAGGGCCAATGCCCGGCTGACGTTTGAGATTGCCGTTGGCGGACACCAGGCCCGCGAGCCCGCCCGTCATTCGGAGAATCCGCGCAGCGACCTCGGCGGTCGTGTCGGCACGCGATCCCGACCGAATCAGAACCGCGACCAACTCGGCATCGGAAAGCGACTGAGGACCGGCCCGAAGGAGCCGGTCACGAGGGCAGTCGTCGGTGGCCACGGATCAGGTGCGCTCATCGCCACCAGGTGTGACCAACCGCGCCGGCCCCCACTTGGCGATCACGTGCTCGAAAATCCGGGCAAAGGCGCCAAGCTCGACCAGCGACTCGCGGGCGACGTCGGTTTCGTCGGTACTGGTCGTCGCGTAGGCACGCGTCACCGCGACTAGCGCCAGCAACATGCCCAGCGGCTCGCATTGTTCGAGCATGCATCGGTCGCACACGGGATCGTCGCTGTCGTGGCCGACTGTGCCCATGCCGGTCTCCGCGCCACAGGTCGCGCAGGGTACGCCGGGGCTACGCAAGACGCGAATGGCGTAGGTGGACTGGGCGGCAAGCCTCATCGCGCGGTCGAAGTGGGCAAATGCCGGCCTGCCTGGCATTCGGACGGACGCTGGATCGGGTAGCCGTCGAGGGCTACACTCGGGGAAGTTCTGCATCGGGCTATCTCCGGTGTCGAATGAGGCCCGGCGACGTGTTGGCGCACGCCGTCGGGCCGTTTGGGTTTGGGAGCGTTGAACGGTTGGTCAGGAATCACGCCGCCTGGCGGGTCTTCGCGCGCTTCGACCTCGGTGCTTTCGCGGACGTCTGGGCTTCGCCTCCCGGCAGCGTTACGCCCACGATGCCGTCGCCGAAGTCCTCGGCGTCGAACGTCTGGGCCTTCTCGATCGCTACGCCGTGCAGGGCGAACAGCCGTTTGCCGTCGACCAGACGGCGCCCACTGGTGCCCTGGGCTCGTAGTCGGTAGCGCCCCTGAGCCGACTCATCTGCTGCGCGGATGCCGATTGCCCGCGTCTCGGAGTCGAAGCCGATCTGGACGGCCTCGACGCCTTCACCCAGCATGGCCACCGTGGCCTGAGTCAACACCAGTTGGCCGCCCTTGCGGACCGTCACCTGGGCCTTGGTCTCGCCGTCGGTCGTCGAACCCTTGTAGAACTGAAAGCTCATCCGAGTCTCCTCGTTGTCGGCAGGCCGGTATTGGCCTGTGGCCAGTACCAGATGCCGGAACGCGGCGAGATGTCAACAAAGAAAGCTGGGCTGAGGGCGAAATCCGCGACTGCAACTGCGAGTTACTTCTGAAGTTGGCGCTGAGTCCAGACCTCCTGACCTACCCCTCTTCGAAAAAGTCCGGTTGAGCCTCGTTTGGGGTGTTCCGAGGGCCTGGGAAGGCCCGGCTGCGCGTTGGCTTTGCGCAGCTCCGCGTTGATCTTGCTGCGCTCGGGGTTGGGGACATCGCGGGTGGCGTCTGCGGGCTCGGTGTCGTAGTCCACCAGCGCGTCGAGTGCGAATTCCTCGCGCAGGTACTTGAAGAAGTTCTCCTGCCGCCAACGATCGAACATGCGGTAGGCGACTTCGATGGTGGAGAGGTCCCGGCGCGAAGTAATGATCGGCGTCTGGTGGCCGTTGTCGCTCAGGCAGGTGACCTGTCGCAGGAAAACGCGCTGGCGCTTTTTCTTCCGACCATACTCGAGGTAGATACGCTGATCGGCGAGGAGATACTCGAGCTTGCGTCCGTGGATCGTTTCCTTGATCTGCACGAACGCGCTCAACGGCACCGGGCGAAAAGGGGCCTTGCGATACGTGAGGATATCGAACCTCTCGGCGATGAGCTTGGCAAATAGCTTTGGGCTCCAGCCCCCACGGTCGAAAACGACGGTAACTCGTCGGTCTCCGAGTAGCTTTCGTACCTCTTTGAGAACGATGGGGAGCATCGCTGCGAGCCCTTTGTTGGCCTCGGCTGGAACCACGAAAAGAGGCTCGCTCTGGGCATCATTGATCCAGTAGTCCGTGGTCGCCGGCATGGCGATGCGTATCCGTGCCACGTGCGTTTTGGGGATCTCTCGGTCGCCGTGGTAGGCGCGCACATGCCCGTCCACATAGAGGAAGCCCATGGCATGTCCCCGCGTGGCGACCCGACGCTGCGCCAAGGCACGGCCAAAGTCGCCAGCCCGGCCATGAGCTGCGAGTCGGGCGAGCTTGTTGCGCAGAGTCTTCACCTCTGGTGCGCGGTCGAGTCCGAGAATCTGACCCAGCTGGCGAGGTGAGCGTTCCTTGAGCCCTTCGGGTCGCTTGATCCGCAGCAGCGCCATCAAGAGCAGGGTCACCACGGTGGTGCGCAGCCCGTAGAAGGCAGGCCCGATGCTGCCGTAGATCTCGCGGGCGATGGATAGCACGCCGCTGTCCATGAGTGCAGGAATCGCCAGCAGAGCACCGAGGCCTGGGACCTGGGTCGCCGCTCCGAACACCGGTGCCGCATCATTGAGCAGTCCCAGCCTCGCCAGAAGCCGATCGCCAGCGCGATCGGCCGGATCAAGGTCCAGCGACAAGGGGGCCCGATCCAGGTCGGGCGCCGAAGCGGACAGTTTTGGGTCCGCACCCTCTCGGCCCCCACCGTCGCCGGGATCGAGCGTGGGATTGGCGTCGGTAAGGGCGTCGTCGGCCAGCCGTTCGCCAGAAGCGGACAGTTTTGGGTCCGCACCCTCTCGGCCCCCACCGTCGCCAGGATCGAGCGTGGGATTGGCGTCGGTAAGGGCGTCGTTGGCCAGCCGTTCGCCAGAAGCGGACAGTTTTGGGTCCGCACCCTCTCGGCCCCCACCGTCGCCAGGATCGAGCGTGGGATTGGCGTCGGTAAGGGCGTCGTCGGCCAGCCGTTCGCCAGAAGCGGACAGTTTTGGGTCCGCACCCTCGAAGGGCATCGTCAGCTGCTCTGCCGGCCGTTCCTTCCAGCCTAGGCGCTTCACGAGCTTGCGGACGGCCTTCTCATTGATACCGAGCCGCCGGGCGATCTCACGATTCGACACACCCTCGGCCTTCCAGCCATTGACCGCGTCCTCGCGGGCCTGCGGCACCCGCGGCCGTCCCCGTGGAAATCCACGTGGCCGCCCCAAGGCACACAGCCCACCCTCCTCGAAGCGGCGCTGGTGCCGACGCACAGTGCGAACATCGCAGCCAAAAGCGCGCGCAACCTCGGTCTGCCGTGCCCAGCCCAAATCAACGAGGCACACCATCGCGTGGGCCTCGCCGGCCTTGTCGCTAGCAGCGAAGTGGGCAAGCGGCAGGCCACAGACAGTCGCAACCTGGTAACCGCCCCTCAGCAGGAGGCGGCAGCGATCGTTGATGACCACGATCCCATCGGGAATCCCGGCGTGGTCTGCGAAGAGGACGTTCTCGTCGGCCGTCGGTGCCATACCCGATCATGCATTGGCACAGGGAAAAAAGCGGACAGTTTTGGGTCCGCACCTACGACAGCGTAGGCCCAGAAAACTCGCCAATTTTAAAGGGTATGTCAGGAGTTCTGGAGTCCCTGGCTCATACCGGCATACTGGCTGGCCGTCACGCTACCTGATTGCGACCAAACGCCTGTGAGCGTCGCCTATGCCGCATGCGCCGCGCTATTTGCCGAGAGCGACACGGAGCGTGTATTATCACTAACATACAAGGGTCCTGGTCGGCGAACGCAGTAACAAGGCAATATGCATATTTGCCTGAGTGTGTGATCGCTAGGGGGACCTCGGTTCCATCGTGTCATTCCAGTCAATGGTAAATCGCCTTAGCGAATCTGTCGCCATCGGAAGGCCTTGAGGATACGCGATGGCAGGGAAAGGGCACTGGACATCTGGATTAGTGAGCGGGCCTACGATCGCAGCGCCCCTGGTAGCACTTATTTCCTTTGTAGCTAGTGTCGATAGGCTGCAAGATCTCTTGCCGCGCTCGGCGGAAGAGAATGAGTTGCCGCAGGCTCCGATGAAAGGTCCCCAGGGACAGGAACCATCCAAGATTCATGTCAGATCTGTGTAATAGGTCAAAACGAGCGGAGGATCAGCCATTTCTTCAATTTGGTAACGGTACTCTGCATGAAATCTTCACGACTCAATGCCTGACAACGCCGAATCCAGAGTCGAACCTTTCATGCCATGTCTGGGTACGAGTATCGAATCGCATTAGAGTCGTTGTCGCCAGCCTTGTTCGCCAGTTCTGTTCAACTCGGACAGGAGATTACCGCCTACTAGAGGCAGAAGGCCAAGCCTATCTTGTGTTACATCTGCTGGTGGCTCAAAGCGGAATTCTAGGACGTGAAAATAGCGAACACCCGGCAGGTAGGGTTGGCGAGGGACAGGGTGGCAACTTGACGGCACTCGCTGTGAAACCGAGGGAACACTGAATTCTTGGATGACCTGGAAACCGTGAAAGTGTCCTGATAGCACCGAGAGGCGATATCGCAATGTCGATTCTACAGAAGATTCGAAGTCTCGTTGGCAGGCCGCCAACGGCGCTGCGTCGGTTCAAATCCGCTCTGGCAAAGATCAACGACTTGAGCAGCTCCTATCGGGCCAGGCCTGATGCGGAGCTGAGCGCGACAACTGGCATGCTGCGCGATAAGCTGGCGGCCGGTGCCTTAGTCGATGACATTCTCTTCGATGCCTTTGCGGCAGTCCGCGAGACGAGCCGCCGGACTCGCCTGACAGGCGAAAGTCTGGGCCTCTATCATCACGACAGCCAAATTCTGGCCGGTTTGGCCCTCCACCATGGCCTGGTAGCGGAAATGGATACCGGCGAAGGCAAGACACTGGCCGCGACTTGCCCGGCTTACCTCAATGCCTTGCTCGGAGATGGCGTACACATCGTTACGGTCAACGACTATCTCGCCCGACGCGACTGGGAATGGATGGCTCCGGTCTATCGCCGTCTGGGACTGACTGTCGAATGTATTCAGCACGCCAACCCGGCGGCTGCACGAAGGAACGCCTACGCGGCCGATATCACCTACGCTTGTGCGCAGGAGGTTGGAATGGACCACCTGCGTGATCATCGGGTGATGTCCTACTCCGCCAAGGTGCAACGGCGCTCTTTTGCCATCATAGATGATGTCGACCACACGTTGATCGACGAGGCGCGGATACCCCTGAGCCTTACCTCAAGCTCAAAAGAGTCGGTTGAGCGCTACGCCTTGGCAGAAAATATTTCTCGTCGCCTGGTTGTTGGCCGTCACTTCTCGATGACTGGCAATGAGATCACGCTGAACGACCGAGGGATCGAAAGCGCGCAAGACATGCTTGGAGTCGAAGACTTCTTTTCCTCAACAGCTGTTGAACAAACCCAATGGCCCTATCTGATTCGACAAGCGCTATGCGCCTACCATTTCTACCGGCGAGATCAACATTACATCGTCCAGTCTGGAAGCGATGGGGAGAAGGTCGTGATCATCGATCAACAGACTCAGCGTCTTCTGCCTGGCCGGCGGTGGGATGATGGCCTGCATCAGGCGATCGAGCAGAAGGAAGGGGTATCGGTTCAGCCAGACTCGGTGACGGTAGCGAGAATCACGATCCAGCACCTCTTCACCGGATACGAGAGACTGGCCGGAATGACGGGTACTGCCCTTGCCGAGGCACAGGAGTTTCGCGAGATCTACGGTCTCGAAATCGTAAGAGTCTCACCCAACGCCCCTAACATTCGCAGGGACTTCCCCGATGTCGTCTACCGGACCGAAGCCGAGAAATTAAAAGCGATCCTCGACGAGGTGGAAGATTACCACGCGCAAGGAGGTCCGGTTCTCATTGGGGTGGCCGACCAAGAGAAGACCCGGAGCCTGGCCGAGGCAATCTCTCGCCGAGGCTTGACTGCGAGGGTACTCAGCGCCAAGAACGAAGAAATGGAGGCGGAGATCATTAAGGACGCTGGTTCAGCCGGCTCCATCACCATCGTCACCCGAATGGCGGGTCGTGGAACCGACATCCAGTTGGGGCCTGGAGTCGCCGAGCTGAGCGGTCTCTATGTCATCGGTACCCAGCGTGACGAATCCCGTCGTATCGATGATCAACTGAGAGGGCGCTGTGGACGCCAAGGCGATCCTGGAGCGACGCGGTTCTTTCTTTCTCTGGACGACTCTGTGATGAGGAGGTTCGGTCACTCAGAGAAGGTACAGGTCTTGATGAAGAAGATTGGTATGGAAGAGGGCGAAGCGATCGAGCACAAGATGGTCTCGAGGGCGATCGAGCGAGCGCAGGAACAAATCGAGGCGGCCAACTTTCGTGCCAGGAGTATCCTCTACGACTACGATCGTGTTCTGAACGACCAGCGAATGGAAGTCTACCGATTGCGTGACGACCTGCTACGAGGTGACGGTTCCAGACAGTTGGTGTTCCACGCTGCCCGTACCGTTCTGGAAGAGGCGGTCGGCGCCAGCTCAGGTCGAGGTCTGCGACGTGACCGCGAAGAGATCGGCCAGAAGCTCAAAATGTGGATCGATCCTGACGTGCGCCCCGAAGTCCTCAGCCCCTTGCCAGAGACAGCAGAGGAAGAGGTCGAAATCATGTTGTCCGTGTTCGTCGATCGGTACGTTGCCAGAGTCGAGACTGACCGGGCGTTGCTCAGGGAGCAGACCGTGACTTTACAAACTCTCGACGCCTGCTGGCGGGATCAGCTACAGGCCTTGAACGAGCTCCAGGGCGCCGTCCGCCTGCTGCCCGGCGATCCACTAGTTGGTTTCAAGCGCAAGGCCTACGACCTCTTCAAAGAAATGAACACTCGCCTTCGCTGGAATGTCGCTGCGAAGCTTCTTCGCCCCGGATGCCTACCCAAAGCCAGAGTCGACCCTGGACTCCGCAGCAGATTGATGGCGGAACTCCGCAGCAGATTGATGGCGGAACTAGGTGGGGCGCCGGGACCGGCTCAACTCCGTGATGATGGCGAATAGCATGGTAAAGCTTGCCACGGCGAGGACGAACGCCGGGTAGAGGTTGAGCTCGAGAGAGCCTATCTCTAGGGTCAAGACTCGGGGCGTGGCGATACCAGCCAAGACAAGGGGCTTGGCTTGCGCCGGGGGGGACCCCAAAGACTGCAACACCACGTCGCGGAGGAAGCACACCAGAAAGGCGCACGCCAGGGCTTCTTCGAAGTGCAGTGCGAGCTGAGAATTCGCGCGTTGGCGGGAGCACCTACCCACGGGGCCGGGGAGACCTCGGCAAAGCAGGGCTCCCCGTGCCAGGACCCACCAGTGAACCCACGAGGCGAGTATCGCCAAGAAGAGCGACAATAAGACGATCCCGCCGGTGATGAGCTTGGACTGCAGGGCCAGGGTGCCTCCGAAGAGGCCAAAGACAGACCCTTTGACGAGGCCGGCCAAGCGTAGCCGGAAGCCCGGCCTCAGGGCATAGCGCATCCGTCCTGCGTCGGGGAACAGAACGGGTGAGAGTAGTGTCGAGGCGACGAATAGCATAATCATGCCGATCCAGATCCATGCGCTTGTGCCACCGAGACAGACCATCGCGTCGTTGCCAGCCAGCGTGGCACTCACGACGAACACAACGAAGAAGGAAGAGACTCGAACCGAGTCGTGTCGGAAAATCCACGGCAGGGGCTTGTACATTCGACGGACACCCTCCACAGAACTGCGCAGCTCGAGCCACGAGACAAGCTTGGTCGCAATCCGGCAAGAACTTCCGCCCTTGAGTTTTCCCGCGGGCGTCGTCGCGACACTGACAACTCGACGCTCGTCCTCCAGAGATAGCCCTCCCGAGAATGTCTCGAAGTCCAGGATCACATTGAGAGCGTTCCAGATCCGTTCTTCTGTCGAAGCGAAGTGGCCCTCCAGAGAAGCAAGCTGTAATAGGAGTCGTGGTAGGGAGTATCTTTCAGGCCGTGCAAGCTCGAGTGCGTTGCGAAGTTTGCGGAGAAGCCGAGACTCCGCGTCAACGAGCCGCGAGCTCTTGCCAAGAAGCGCGCCAAGCTCTCTCGGCTGATCGTCCCCTCGTCGCAATATGGCTTCGGCGAACTCGTAAAGCAGCTTGGATTCTTTTCCTTTGGCTGAACAATCCACGCTGAGAGAAACCGCAATGCCGTCCTTTTCGATCGTCCAAAGACCTTCCTGGCCCAGATCTTCGCCGCGCCGCTCAAGCTGAATGGAAAAGCCCTCGAGAGCTGTTGACAGATCGCTCATGTTCTCGTCCGACTAGTCGCCTTGGAGGCGAGACAACTGGCCGCCGACATGGCCGACGAGGTTTCGAACCTTCATCGGCAATTCTCCGGTAACCCGGCTTGCCGTATAGTCCTCGAGGTCCCTCTGCAAACGGGTCAGTATATCGATAGCCTTTTCTCCCTGCTGTTGGCTGAGATACACATCGGCGCGGAGGCCCTCGGTTCGGAGGTGGAGTTCTCGTTCGGCGTCGCTGCCGCCGAAGGCAAGTCTGGTAGTGAACTCCAGCAGTTCGAAAACACCTGAGAATGCACTTGCACGCACAAAGGCGGAAACCACCTCGAACGCCAGCTCAGCATTCCAAATGCGGTGGCACTGCCTATCCTTAGCGTCGTCGAGAGGAACCACAAAGAGCTGGTAGACCAGGTTGAGCTCCTTCTCCAGCTCTTCAGAGGAGACATCTCCCAAAACTTCCCGGAACCACTGCAGATCCTCCGAAGGCCTTGGCCCAACAGTGGTCGCCTCGTTGCTTCCGCCTTGCGCCAGGCCAGCAAGCGGCAGCCTGTCCGCCAGGAATTGCATAGCTCCCGAAACTGAATCGTGGGCATCCCCGTCGCCAGGAGGCCGGGCAGCTGCTTCTCTGAGTTGTGGCGGCACCTCGAGATCGCCAAGGCCATGCTGGATCTCCAGCATCTTTCGAAGTACCGGAATCTCGACACACGACAGAAGCTCCTCGAGCATGTCGGCCGGCTGAACATTGACAAAGGAAGCGGATCGAATTAACGTGAACAGAACCTCCGAGCCGACGCACTCCTCCTCACTATGGGCCTGAAGCTCTTGCTTGAGAACCTCGCGGTGGGTCCGGAGTTTACTATCCGCAGGATGATACGAAGCACTCGAAAGGAAAGTGAAATCGAGGAAAATCTTGGAAGTCAGCAGGCTCGGTTGCTCAGTCAACTCGTCCAATTGTCGTAGGCGTCTGAATACATCTTCCAGGAATCTCTTGGGCGTGAACTCAAAGGCCGAGCAAGCTCCGATGCGAGCATGTGCACTCAGCATGCTCCACTGCAAGGCGCTAAGTCGGACCTCGGAAGCGAGGGCTCGAGTGCTGTGCAATCTGTCGAAGATTTCCATCGCCTGCGCAAAGTCGCCGACGAAGAGTGCATGCTGTCCCTTGGCAAAAGCTCTGAAGAGGTTCATTGTTCCGCTGTCATCGGAGCCGGCAATGATCGCTATCAACGAGTCGGGTCTCAAGGTACCCCATGAACGGATCTGCTTGGTCAGTGTGGACAGCGTTTCGGTGATCTTGTGGTGAACACTTCCCTCTATCGCGCGAAGACTCTCTACAGCTGCACGGGTTGCGACGAGGAATGTCCAGTTCTCTAGAAGCGCTTCGGACCAATCGGAAGAGACCTGGTCGATCAACAGTGCAATTAGAACGCAAGTGTCCGGATCGTCAGGAGACATCTCTAGAGAGATCCTCAGCGTTTCGGCGAGACTTTGAAGCACGGGCATGATCAGCTCTGAATCAGACATCAGAACCTCGCGAGTCTCGACGACCGACAAGAGACAGCCCTTGCCACTGTTCTCCGCCCAAACCATCAAGCCCTTCTCGCGACAGAACCGATGAAGCGTTCGAGGCGCGGCGACAATCGTGCTGAGTCGGAGAGACTCGGTATAGATCATTAAACTGTCAATCTTATTCGCAATATCGTGAGGGTTATGTAGTACTTCCAAGTGATAGCTGTGAGCGACGCAAAGGGCTTGTAGAGCCTGATTCTCTGTTGCAGTACCGCTGGTCAGATCCTCTGCCAAGAGATGAAGTTCGGCAAGGGTCTTGAAGCCCCGTGCTATCCTGGCAGAAAAGAGTCTATGCTTGAGACCAAGCTCACAGAAGTCCCTGAATCCCTCGGCGCCTCGGACGCGCTGGAAGAGAAGTTGGAGTTCGGCGAGTGTGATGGCTTGCAAACGTGGGTCTGGACTGCCCAAAGATTGCATGAGAAATTGTGCGGCGCGGCGATCGTCATGGTTTCGAAGTGCGAGGTCAGCTTTCGTCTTCGCCTCCTCATGGCCCGATTTGGCAGACTCTACGCAAATCAAGCTCTTCATGCCGACCTCAGAGGTTCGCCTGTATTCTTCAGCGCAAGGGCGAGGTCATGATCATGATCCTCGGGAACGCACATGACAGCCCGGACGAAAGAGTCCAGTGGATTCTCGGACGTGCTCATCTGCAAGGTGATGCTCGGCAAGCTCATCTCGAGGGCCGAGGCGATAGGTTTCAAGATCCTGGCGACTTCCGTCCTCTTGCTTGAGCGATCCTCTAGCTGGTTCAGCTTGCAAATGCTGAGCAAGGCGTGGATCGACCGAATTTGGGCGATGAGGATGTATCGCCGAGCGGTTTCGATCGCGTGAACTCTGAAATCCCCTAGTCGCTCCTGGGTCGACTGATACCAGGCTTTCTCGCGCGCGCTTCCGAGCTCCTCCAACCGAAGATACCACTCATCCCACGATTCGTCGGCAAAGTAGGACCCGACCTTACGCACAATGAAATCAACCGCCGTACAGCGATCGAAGTCCAACTTGTCCGCGACCAGTCGCCCGTCGCTCTCCTCGACGGCCGTTCCGCCATAGAGATGGCGTGACAGGAAACTTTGAAGTTGTCGGCACGTGAGATGAGTGGGGCGCGACGTCGCATTGCCTTCGGATGGCAGCAAGCTCGCGTGTATTCCTGGCGGTAGAAGCAGCAGCCAGGGACAGGCCTCTGGATCTGGGACAAGATCCTCGATGGAATCTCTCAGGTGGTCTTCGAGCTGGGCTTGGAGCGGTTGACTTCCGGGTAGACCGGCCCTTCTTTCGATTAGGTGGAACTCATCGGGGGCAACCTGTGTTTCAAAGAGCGCCTCGCAACAATGCTGGACAAAGAATCTGTCGACTTGAGAGCTCTCGACATCTTGAAGAACCGAATTTGCTGCAATGTAGGAAGGCCAGTCGGACACCTGTTGCAGGACATCCTCGTGAACCGCACGGATCGCCTCTGAATGTTCTGCAGGTAGAAGTGTGGGATTGTCGCTATGGATGAAAGATGTATGGATATTGTTCCAGTAGCAGGAGTCTCCTGCGGATGTCCGGCGGTAGTAGTCGTTTGGCGCATCTTCACTGACGCAAAAGGAGTCGGAGCACGCGGTTCCGGACCGCCTGATTTTGCCGAGACAATGGGTGCAGCGACTGCAGATTCCGGCCGTCTTGAAGTTCTCGATATAGTGATCCCGACACACATTGCATCTGTGCAAGTTCTCGGCTCGGGATTGGTACATAGACTGAAACATCTTGTTGCCTTCTTGAATCGAACTGTCGATAGCCTTCCGTTCCTGAATGGTCTTTCGTGCCAACCGTTCCCGCCTGCGTTGTATGGCTCGGATGTTCTGAGGCATCTTGTCCTCCTCCAGCGAATACTGGACCAATCGCTTGTTGCCACCATCGGTAGCACTACGCTCCATCGAGCAAATGAAGCGACTGTCCCCGTGGTCTCCTTGCCGGCCGGCACGGCCAGAGAATTGGCGATCCCATCGGCGAAAGATCTGGCGCTCAAGGCCAATTGCAAAGAGACCTTTGTTCGAGTCTTCGAGCCGGATGTCGACGCCCCGACCGACCATCTGAGTTGAGACGACTATACTGCCGACTTTGCCTGCTCGCGCAATAATCCTCGATTCACGACTGGCGTTCGTTGGTCGCCCATTGAGCAGCTCGATATCTTTTCTGGCCAGTCTCTCGCTGATCGCCCTATGGGTGATTTCGGATTGCTGGATGGTGAGGCAACGAACCAGGATCGGTCGGCTTTGAGCAGCGATCTCTTCGACGAGGTCGAGGAGGGCGCCTCGTGCTTCTTCTTCTGTCCGAAAGCAGACGTCGGCATGATCGACTCGGATGCTTGGCAACTGAGGAGGGACTGCCTCAGATTCGATCCCGTAGAGCTCGAGGAGCTCAGCGGCGACTTCGGTGAGTGTACCGCTCATACCTACGATCAACTCATAGACATCTGTGGCGAGACTCTGCATCGAAATGGATCGTAACGATCCGCCGGTCTTTACGAGAAGGTTGTGTTTCGCTTCCAACACTTCATGGAGTTGGCCAGGCCATCTGGAGTTGATTTCGATTCTTCCCGTGGCCCGGTTTATGATCGCAACCTCAGTTTCTTCAGGAGCCTTCTGGTATGGGTCGATTCGCCTCTTGTCGGGGGGCCCCATGATCTCACGCAAGAGGTAGTCGCTACCGTCGACAATGGCTTCGCTCTCGAAGCACATTCTAAGAACCTGTCTGGCCAGGTTAGCGTCATAAGACTTAAGGAGCCCGAGTGGTCTGAGGTCATCAAGATAGCCATACATCGCTTGGTGAAGCCAGCTACTGATGAACATGGAGTCACTACCGACTGGTTTGCCAAGGATTAGGATGCGTAGGTAGTTGCGCATCAAGTCCCAGCCTTCAGAGAGTTGGAGTTGCATCTCTGCTCGAATATCAAGTGACTTGAACGTAAGGAGGGGCGGTATCTGGTGGGAAGTTGCTCCTACAATCGGGAACAACAGCTCAAAAGAGGCCGCTCGTGCCAAGGCCCTGTCTCCCAGGGTTGCCGGGCTCTCGTCGTTATCGAAGATTTGTTTTGTAGGGCGACCCGAGACCAGACAGAGAACGAAGCCCACAAAAAGAACATCCATAGTTGCATTTGTCGCCAAGCGCGTATGCCCTGCGAGTCGCATGAACAGGCCCAGGGGCTCTCGAATCGACTGCGAGTCGTCGGTGAACGTTAGGTGTCGCAGCACTGTCATGGTGAGGATTGTCATGCCAACGCCGGCGATGTCGTCGACGAGCTTTTTGGGTAGGTCAGGTTTGCCCATCAGGTCGAGCAATTCCGACGCGCTCGCCGTGAGGGTCTCGGCCTTCTGGATGTCGGGTGGGCCAAGGCCCGCATGCGCGAGGCCTTTGAAGCAGCTCTTCGCGTCCGACAAGTAAGCGCTCATCTTCTGGAGGAACTTTGTGTCGACCTTCTCTGTTTCTTGCAGTTCCGCCCAGCCAGATTGAAGAGACTGAACGTAGCCCATGAAGGACCTAGAGTAGAATTTGAAGAAGGCCTTCTTATTCTCGGTTAGGATCTGAAGTCGCGCCTTCTTGGATTGCTCTGATGCATTCTCGTCAAGCGAGAACGTGCCCAGAAAATCTGTGAGTCTATGAATTCCAGCCTCGGTAAGGGAAAGCTCCTCCGATTTGTTCAGATGAATGTAGCGCGCTGGGATCTCTTTCAGCCATTGTGAAAAGAGTGTCGAGGGATCGCGGGTTACGAGATCGACGATGTCGCCGAGGTCGCGTAAGAAGTCCGACATCTTCTCCGGCGCGACATACTCTTCGACGAAGATTTCGTACATGGGATGAATGAGTAGGCTCCTGGTGAGATGCACCAGAGGGTCGATCAGCGGAAGGTCGGACAAGTCGTTGTTTGGCACGGGTTCTTCAAATGCACTCAAGAGGGCTTTCATCTCATCCCGAACTTGGCGTCTGGATTCCGCGTTCGCGACCGCGCGCCTCACTCCAGCCGCCAGAAGTCGTCGGCATTTGTCGATCAAGATCTCGCGGACCCAGGTGTCGTTCTCAGAGCGCCGTGCCAACCCACTCGTCTTTTGAGGGCCTTTGGATCTGGAGGGCCACGAAATGGCTAGCTCGCCAGCGTCAGCAAGTAGCAAGGCAAACTCCAAGGCTCGAGCAGGTAGGGTTGCGATGAGCTCTGTTGCGAGTGCCTCGACGCAAGGTGCTTTGACGTCGGTTTCGAGTCGACCTGATTCTCTGTCGTAGTAGATGAAAGCGTTGCTCGTGCTCTTCGTGAGCACCACGATCGATCCTCGGTCTGTCAGGTCTTCGATTGTGACGATCGACTTCAAGAACGTGTCAAGGAACTGGCGCCAGGCATCGAGCAGGCTCGTCTTGAAGATCCATGCGACTATTGTGCTGTGCGTGGTCCGGTAGAGCCCGCGGAGCATTCGGAGTCCGAGCTCTGTACAGTCAAGCATCTTGTGGCTACTGTCGAACTCGAGAAAGTGCGAGGCCGTGCTGGCTAGTTCGTTGTAGAACTGATGGGTCTGGTAGACGACCACGCGCGTGCTCGGGTCAACGCTGTTGGAGGTGCCGATACGAAAATTCGTACTCGCTTCATCGATGAGTCCGTGGTCGAGCTCGTCGATGATCGCGACAGGTGACGGGCGTGGGGCCGCTGTCGATCCCGGTTCCACGAATGAGGACTCGATGTGATCCCATGCGAATCGACTTGCGGTACCAAAGATCACGTCTGCATCGTAGGCGAGAGCACGTTCGAAACGAGGCATGCCGTCGAGAATATAGGCGGTTGTGATTCCCAGATCTGAGTAGACGCTCTTGAGCTTCGTGTAGTCGCGAAGTACGAGATATGAGTCTGAGGTGATCATGTGGACAGACCCCAACCGTTGCGGTCGGATTTCTCCCTCGTGCAGTCCGAGGGTCCGTACATACTCAGTTGTTCGCACGAGCTTTTCGAGTACCTCCCGGGCCAGGAGATTCTTCAAGGCGAGGGGAATGGCTACGAGGGGGCCGACGAAAGTCTTTCCTTCCCCGGTCAGCATTTCTATAGCTTTGCCCTGCAGCATCTTCAAGGCTCCACATACTTGGACACAGTAGGGGAAGATGCGAAGATTCTTGTAGAGGGAAAGTGAGATAAGCTCAAGGAGCGGCAACCACTGGTGACGGACGATCACGCCGGATTGGACTCGAAGCATGCGATGTAGATCCTGCTCGAGGAACCTGCGAAGCTTACGGGGATCATCGGTTCGGTCGAATTCTTCGAGTACCCGCGAATGGCCTGCTTCTAATATCTTTTCTAGGAGCTGGTTTCTTAGCGACTGAACTCTGTCGGCGATCTCCGGAGGCGATGCCTTAGCGTGACAGCGCTGCCGAGCTGCGAACATTTGCCGCTCGAAGTCCTCGAAGACATGTTCGCTTCCGCTGAGGGCAGAAGTGATCGTCTCGCGGATCCACTTTTCTTCATTTTCGTCTTGTCGACTTGAATACGGTGCGGCTTCTTTCATGTCGATTGCGGCTCTCCGGGTTCGCTCCGTGGGTGACTCTGTGGCAGGTGGGGCACACTCAAAGCATGACCTTCATACGTCTGCCAGTGTATGTTTGTGGTTCAGGGCATGCGCGCGCGAGAACGGAAATGTCGGATCTCAGGCCCTGGGTGCCTCCGCTTACCTGATGGATCGAGGTTTCTTGCTTGAGGCCGGATACCGGCCCCGCTACGCTAGTGCCGGCAAGTTCGGTGGCTTGCTCGGTCGTTACATGGGTGGTGAGGGTTTGAGTATTCCTGAGGTTTATCGATAGGTTTAGTTTCCGTGGGCGGTGGCTGTTTTCACAGCCACCACTCTCCGCTTACGACGAGGTAACCGAGGACGGTACACGCCGACTTCGAAAGAGCTCTATTGAACGAGCGCGCCTACCGAGCCAGTCCGGCGATGTTGTGCACCGGTCCCACTATGGAGTTGTTTCGAGCACGTGTTGCAGTTCAGACTCGCCGCATGGGAGTGGGCCATTTCCATAGCCCCGGCACAGTGAACTTCCTGGGCCGTTCGGAGCGACGGTATCGCCTCTTGGAATCATGAGAGCATATAGTATAGCGTATCGGACATTCGGCGCGCGATAGCGCCTTAGCGAGAGCGCTCGGCCGCGGGCATGATGAGAGAGAGAAAAAAGAGTAAACGCTGGCGGTGGTGCCCCGGGCCGCAGCACTCAAAACGGGTAAGGTGAGCCTTGCGACGAGCCGCCCGGACCACAGGGTGAACGCCATCGATCGGGGACGGTCCCGGCGACGAAAGGGAGCCTCTGAGCTTGCCCCGGCTATGCAAAGCTCCGCATAGCCGGGGCAAGCTCACGCCCAGCCGCGACTAGCAGCACGACTCAGGATCGATCTACGCCCAAACACGCTCGACCACGCTCAAGTACGCCCCCATTTGGTTGCTCAAGGTTTGCTCGACCTGCTTGTCCTTGCTATAGAGTTCTCTCTAAACTATTGAATTCAAATTGGTTACATCCGTAGGTGCTTTCTCCGGTAGGCTCATAGTCCCGGAACCACCGTACCGCTTACACGTTCGGCTCTGACCGCGGACGACCGAACGAGATCTCCACCGCTTTCTGCTGCGGCACGATTTCTGGTCTGGCCGGCATCGCCTGCGCGACGAGCGGTGCCGG
This sequence comes from Candidatus Multivoradales bacterium, assembly GCA_965250305.1. Taxonomy (GTDB): domain Bacteria; phylum Acidobacteriota; class Thermoanaerobaculia; order Multivoradales; family J023; genus J023. The sequence continues at coordinate 584,025 of CBDFNS010000024.1, forward strand.
CGCGTCAGTGAGCACGATGCGCGACGACTCCAACGACCCCAGAATCAGCAGGTCAGCCCGCATGGGCATCACACCCCGTTTCACCAAGTACCGCGAAGTTGCAGTCTCATTGGACCCTAATGGGACCCAAGGTGCCATTTTCGGCCTCTCGGCCGAGCACTCGCGAAACGCTAACATATTGATTACAAACGAGATATCTGGAGCCGATGAGCGGACTTGAACCGCTGACCTGCTGATTACGAATGAAGGCATCTCCCCTTCGGATCGATGCCCAATGACCTGGGCAGCGGCTCAAGCGGGAGATCTTGTCTGACACCGCGTTGGGACCGGGTACAATCAACTAAGAGCCTGGTTTCCAATACGAGCCGGCCAGACTCGGAGGTACAGATGACCACCAATGCCGCACACATTGAGATTCCGGATGACGTGCTTGACTCTGCGCGTTTGACGATCAATGAACTCCAAACCGAGCTAGCGATCCATCTTTACGAGCAGGGGCGCCTCTCTGTAGGAAAAGCACATGAGCTGGCGGGTCTGCCACTTTGGGAATTCCGTCAAATTCTTGGTAGCCGCCGCATCTCGCCCCACTTCGACGCTGAGGATCTCGATCACGATCTTGAGACGCTTCGTGGGCTCGATGCTTGATGCTCATCGTCAGCAACACCTCGCCTCTGACCAATCTCGCAGCCATCGGCCATTTCGATCTCCTCCAGTCTTTTTTCAGTGAGGTTCATATCGCGGATGGCGTCTGGAACGAACTCAATGCTGGGGGCCATCCGTATCCAGGAAGTCGCGAAGTCGAAGCGGCCGCATGGATTCTTCGCCAAACCGTCGGCGATCTACCACTGGTCCACGCGCTCTGCCGAGATCTCGACCGAGGCGAAGCAGAGACACTGGCACTCGCGGTCGAGTTCAAAGCAGACCTCGTGCTTCTCGACGAGCGAGAAGGACGTCGCGCAGCGGTCCGTCTTGGCCTCAGACCCTTGGGTGTGCTGGGAATCCTCCTGAGAGGCAAGGAGACCGGCAGGGTTAAAGAACTTCGTCCTCTGTTGGATGCCCTTCGGCATGAGGCCGGGTTCTTTGTATCGGATCAGCTGTATCGACGTGTACTGGCAGAGGCAAGTGAAGACTGATCATTACTACTGCAAGAAGAAATGATCTCCGACGCCACCAATTTACTGCCACTATTGCCCTTTCTCGCTTCTTCGATTGTCTCGCACTGAGCAACAGAAGCAAACGCTCGACTATCGGCTGTCAAGGTACCCCTTCCCCTTGTACATCAACCAACCAAATCCCCTCTTCGCCGGTGTACGCTCAACGACGCTACAGCGCGATTCCAACTGTTTGCTCAAGGTTTGCTCGACCGGTTCGGAGGCACTCCGTCGGTCGGCATAACCGATTGATTCCCAATCGTTTACAGCTAGCGACACCGCCTCCGGTAGGCTCATAGTCCCGGAACCACCTCGCCTCTACGCCCGTTTTCGCTCGTAGACGCCGGTTCACGCCAGACCACGCTAAGTGGTTGACCATCCAAGGCTTACCGCCTTACCTTGGGTGCATGATCAACGCTACACAACGCTGGTTCACGTCCCCACATCTTTGCTTCAGCTTTGCTCGAATCGCCCTGGGCGGGTCCCGTGACCCAGCCCTTGGTCTCCCGAGACGGGGGAGCCAATGAAAGTCCGGCTCAACAAGCGGACCATTGATGAGGCGGTCTACCAAGGCCCCGGAGGCTGCTACTTGTGGGACACCGATCTGGTGGGTTTCGGCCTTCGGATCTACCCGAGCGGCCGCAAGAGCTTCGTGGTCACCTACGCGAGTCGAGGAAGGCAGCGTTTCTACACCCTCGGTCGTTACGGTGAGCTGACGCCCCATCAGGCCAGATGATCCGGACCGCGGTGAAAAGAGGGATCTGACAGAAACGTGGGGGAGGCAGGAACTACTGTTCTTTATCTTTGTCCCTCAAGAACGGCCTGGCGCCCCAGGCTCTGGAGCTTCTCGAGCGCCGCGGCAAAGATGCGATCGACCCGCCGCCAGCACTCCGTCGACAGGGGTCTCGGCATGAACATGTCGACTCTATCAAAGGCGGTGCGATCCGAAGCGGCCTCGCCGCCTTCACGTTCGTCCGCTGCTTCGAGCGCGGTCTCGGGCGGGACTTGATGCCGTTTTGACCGTCCTCCCGAGCGCACCCGCTCAGAACTGAAGCAGCAGGGCCGTCCAGTGAAAGCCGGCGCCGAACGAGGTGCACAGCACCAGCGACCCGGGCGGCATGCGGCCGTCCCGGTCGGCCTCGTACAAGGCTACGGGGATGGTGGCGGCGCCGGTGTTGCCGTATTCTTGGACGTTGATCGCGAACCGCTCGAGCGGCACATGGAGTCTGTTGGCGACCGCGTGGATGATGCGCAGGTTGGCCTGATGGGGCACCACCAGGTCGACGTCGGCGACGGTCTTGCCCGTCTCGGCTAGCACGTCGAGGGCGGCCGAGGTCATGCGTCTGACCGCCTCGCGATACACCGCCCTGCCTTTCATCACCGGCCGCTTGTGGAGACCCTGGCGCGTGATTTCGTGGGTAATCGGATGCCGCGAGCCACCATAGGGGAAGCCGAGGATGTCGGCGTGGCTGCCGTCGGTGCCGGAGACCGCGGCCAGGATCTCACCGCGGGCGTTCGCTGCGACGATGGCAGCGCCGGCGGCGTCGCCGAACAGCACGTCGGTTTCGCGTTGGGTCCAGCTGATCCAACGGCTCAGCACTTCGACGCCGATCACCAGCACCCGTTGTCGGCCGAGCAGGACCCGGGCGCGGGCGACGTCGAGCGCCTGCAAGAAACCGGCACAGCCACTGCCGCCGAGGTCGTAGGCGGGAATCTCGCCAGCGCCGAGTCGGTGCTGAACGTACGATGCCGTGTCCGGTACCGGCGTTTCAGGCGTGTCGGTGGCGACGATGATCTCGTCGAGGTCGGCGGCGTCGAGGCCGGTGGCTTCGAGCGCCGAGCGCGCCGCCGCGGTCGCCAGATCGGCGGTGCTTTCGTCAGCCGCGGCGATGCGGCGGCGTTCGATGCCGGTGCGGGCGAGGATCCACGCGTCGGAGGTGTCCACCAGCTGCGCCCAATCATGATTGGTCATGATCCGTTCGGGCAAGTAGGCCCCGAAGCCGATCACGCCGATACGCTCAGGGGTCACGCCGGCCCCGCGAACGACGTGAGACGGCCGTACGCGGCGCGCAGCAGCTCGAGGCCGTGGTAGCGGTAGTCGCTCCAATACAGACCGAGCATGGCGACGTTCTCGAGCAGCAAGCGGTTGGCCGCGACGGTCGGGATGCGCCGCTGGCAAAGCCCGGTCGCTCGGCCGGCACTCAAGGGGTGACCGCGTCCGGGTGCGTCGAGCGCCGGCCGGTCTCGAGCACGCGCTTCGGTACGCCCCGCACCTCCCAGACGATGCCCAGCTTCTCGAGCAGCTTGAGCGAGTAGTACACCGGGTCGAACTCCCACCAGAAAAAGCCCTGGCGCGCGGCGCTGGGGTAGAAGTGGTGGTTGTTGTGCCAGCCCTCGCCGAGCAGGACGAAAGCGCAAAAGGCGTTGTTGCGGCTGGTGTCACGGGTGTTGAAGCGGCGCCGACCCCAGATGTGGCAAATCGAGTTGCTGGTGAACACCGCGTGCCACTGCAGCACCGTCGGCACCAGACCGGCCCACAAGAACAGCTCGGGGCCGGCGTAGCTCCATAGCAAGGTGCCGGCGATCACCGGCGGCACCAGGTAGAAGCGGTCGAGCAGCCGTAGCTCCGGGTAGACCGCGAGATCGCGCACCTGTTCGATCTTGGTGCGCTTGTTCTTCTCGCGGAAGATCCATCCCATGTGGGCGTGGAAAAAGCTGCTGATCTTGGGTGAGTGGATGTCGGGCTCGCGGTCGGCGTGCCGGTGATGGTGACGGTGGTGCGCCGCCCACCACAGCGGCCCGCGCTCCATCGCCAGGGTGCTCATGAAGCCTAGAAAGAACTGGAAAGCACGGCTGGTCTTGAACGATCGGTGCGAGAAGTAGCGATGGTAGCCGGCGGTCACCGACCAAATACGGATCACGTAGCTCACCGCGCACCAGGCGAGCCATTCGGCGCGAGCGCCCACCAGAAACATGCCGATGATCGCAGCCAAATGGAATCCGGCGAACGGAATGGCGCTGATCGGATCGATCCGTTCCGGGTCGTGATCGGCGACGGCGGCCGCTCCCTTGGTCGTCATCAATGCACCGTCGCCGCCACGGGCGCCTCGTCGTCGACGCCGCTCGGGCGGTAGAGCAGCGGTCCTTGCTCGTAGCCGCGCACCCACACCGCCAGGTAGGCGTCCACGTAGTCGAGCCAGCCGCGGAACTTCTGCTCGGTGTCGGTGTGCATGTTGAGCCGAGCGGTGACCACGGCGCTGCCGGCGGCGTAGTGGCGGCAGTCGGAGCAATCGGTGTCGGGCACGCAGCAGTCGCTGGCCGCCTCGTGAGTCAGGTTGGTGCGGTAGCTGCGAAAGGTCTTGGCAAGGCCGAAGTCCGGCACGTGGCCTGCGGCGATCCGGGCGCGCGGGTAGGCGCAGCCGAACTGCTGGTGCAAGCTCTGGCCGCTGGTGTGCACCTCGGCGTTGTAGTACGAGTAGACGACCGTGTCGCCGTGCTCGTCGAGCGCCTGCATCATCTTGGCGCGCGTGCGCCGTAGGGTGTCGCGATGCTTGAGCGGCGACTGCCGATCGGCCGGATTGCTGAAGATGTTGAAGGTCAGCTGGTGCCCGGCGTCGCGGACCCGCGCCAGCACCTCGTCCAGCTCGTCGACGTTCTCGCTGTTGAAGGTGTAGGTGAAGATGACGCGGTCGTCGTCGCGGTAGTTCTCAAGCTGCGCGTCGAGGCAATTCGGTCCGGGTTTGCCGTTGTACCACTTGCGGTATTTCGGATCGCCGGCGCTGTCGCCCCACACCGAAAGATGAATTCGGTAGGACAGCTCGGGGTCGATCGGTTTGAGGCCGTTCGAGGCGATGGTGCCGAGCGGAATCATGTCGTGGCAGGCACGGATGACCTTGGGCGCCAGCGCCGGCTCGGCGCCAGCCAGCACCACGTAGGTGATGCCACGCTCTTTTTCTTGCTCGAAGAACGCCCGCCACGCGCCGGGGTCGCGGTTGTCCTTGACTTTGTATTTGTCGCCCTGGAAGTAGTAGCAACCTTCGCAGCGCAGTTGGCAGGCGCTGGTGATGTCATAGGCCGATTCGCGCAAGAAAAAGTACTTGCGCACTTTCTGGTAACGCTGCGCCAGCTCGGGAATCTGCAGATACTCGGTGAAGCTCATCGTGGCTCCTGTCGCCGACCGTCGGGCCTGCTCGGTCTGCCGTTGCTGTTTCGTACGTAGGCCTTCACCGCCGCCAGCGAGCCAAGATCGGCATAGTCTTCTTGCTGAATGGTCAAGCGGTAGTGGTCCTGGATGCGCAGGAAGAAATCGGTCATCTCCAGGCTGTCGAGCCCGAAATCCTCGAATGAGGCATCGTCGGTCAGCTCGACTTTCAGGCGGTCGATGTCTTGGTCGCCACCATCCAGAGACTCCCAGAGAATGCCCTTCAGGGTTTCGTCGTTGCTTTGTACCTCAGCCACACTTCGCTCCTTTTGGTTCACCCTTACCCTCCCTCACAACACGGTTTCGGGTCCCCGCTCAATCACCAGCGACACGTTGGTGCCGCCGAAGCCGAACGAGTTGGATAGCGTCAGACGGTGCGCGTGCTCGGTCGTCTCGGCAGGAATCCGGGCGGTCGGCAGCTCTGGGTCCTGGACGTGGTTCAGCGTTGGCAGCAAGGTGTTGCGGCGCATGCCTTCAGTCGCCAGCATCAGTTCCAGGATCGACGCTGCGCCCAGCGAATGGCCGACCTGAGACTTGTTGGCCACCACCGGGACGGTATCCAGCCGGCCGCCGAAGACCTCGCCGAGGGCAGTCATCTCCGAGCGATCGCCGATCGGTGTCGAGGTGGCGTGGGCGTTCACGCATTCGATCTCGTCGAGCTCGCAGTCGGCGTCGACGATCGCGCGACGCATACAGCGTGCGACGTTGTCCTTGGAAATGCGGGTCACGTGAGCGGCGTCGGAGTTGGCGTAGCCGCCGCGCAACCAGCCCTTGACCGGCCAGCTGTGGCGCTCGGCATACGCGCCAGCGGCGAGCAGTGCGACGCCGGCACCTTCGGCGAGCACGAAGCCGCGTCGATCGCCGGCGAACGGGCGGCTGGCGCGGGCCGGATCGCGGTAACCGCGATCCTCGGGCAGGTCCTTGCGGTACAGCGCGTTGAGCCAGTCGAGACCGCCGACCGAAAAAGGCATCAGCGGGAACTCGTGGCCGAAGGCGAGGGCGGCGTCGATCAGGCCGCCGCGGATCATCTGGCCGGCCAGCAGCACGGCGTGGCCGCTCGACGCGCAGGCGCTACCGATGCTGAAGCACGGGCCTTGCAGGCCGTGTTGGCTGGCGGCGATCGCCAGCGGGATGTTGTGGCATTGGTTGAGGATGTACTTGGAGTCGGCCTTGCGCGTTTGGGTCAGCACGTCGCGGGAGCATTGCGACGTCAGGGCAGTGCCGCCGATCACGCCGATGCGCTGCGGATCGTGGTCGCCTACCTCGAAGCTCAGCCGTTCGAGGACGGTCCGCGTCAAGGTGTTGACGGCGTGGTAGGCGGGCTCGGCCCAGCGTTTGAACTTGGCCGGCGAGCCGGCCAGATCGTCGAACGACGCCGGGATCTGCGCGCCGTAGGCCACCGACGCGAGGCCCTGCAGATCGTGCGCACCGGGATCGTAACGGTCGATCGGGCCGACACCGCTGCCGCCTGCGGCGAGCGTGGACCATGTCTCGTCCAGGCTCAGTCCGACCGAGGATAGGCAATCGTAGTCGATGATCGCAATGCGGGATTCCATCCGCGTCCTCCTATTCGCGCCAACGCGGTGGGCACGTAGCCCGCCAGGTCAGCGGGCAGGTTCGGTCGCTTGGCGCCCTGTCATACAGCGGTGCGGCGATCCCGAGCGCAGCACGGGGCCGCCACTTCGTTCGTGAATAGAGGATGGCTGTGGAGCACTGAGCAATTGCCTGTGAGTATAGTAGATATGTCGTCTGATTCGCAAATGGCCACGCGCTCGATCACGCTGGCGCCACTCCTTACGCCACCGAACGGTCGCGGCGGATGTCGAGCGTAAAAGGCCGGGGCGACCGGAGCACCGAGCGGGTCGTCGCCCGGACTCTGACTGAGCAAGGAATCAAGGGGTGGGTTGAACACCCGCGTCCTGAAAGTCGACCTTCTGCCCGCGTGGCGACGCAAGAAAGCGAAGAACATCACGCGGCGTGAGGTGAGCGAGCTGCTAAACGGAGTCGTGGCCCGAGGGGCGCCGATCATGGCGAATCGGGTCAAGGCATTGATCTCAAAGATCTACAACTTCGGAATCGGCCGCGGCATCGTTGAACACAACCCGGGCCTCGGGGTGCCGATGCCGGCGAAGGCGCGGCAACATGACCGGGTGCTCACTGCCGAGGAGATTCAACCGCTTTGCTGGCGCTCGACGACGAGCATTCGGTCATGGCCGCGACGTTCCGCATGCGCCTACTGACCGCCCAACGTGGCTCGGAAGTCCTCACGATGCGGTGGGCGAGCATTGATGGCGACTGGTGGACGATTCCAGCCAAGGTAGCCAATAACGGGCTGACGCACCGCGTGCCGCTGGCTCCACAGGCTCACGCGCTGCTGGACGAGCTACGGCTCCTGACTGGCCACTCCGAGTGGGTCTTCGCCAGTCCGCGTCGGGAGGGCCCCCACATCACAGCAGTTCAGAAGGCCGCCGCTCGGATTGCCAAGCGGGCCGACATCCAGTTCGTGCCGCATGATCTGCGTCGCACGGCGGCGAGCTTGATGACATTGATGGGAATCTCTCGGCTGGTGGTGTCGAAGATCCTCAATCACGTCGAGAGCGGCATCACAGCGGTCTACGATCGGCACAGCTACGACGCCGAGAAGCGCCAGGCCCTGGTCCGGTGGGCTGGTAGAATGGACGAGATCTTGGACCTTGGCCGCAAGTCGGCCAAGGACGATAAGATCGCCTGACCTGGAAGGAAACACCGAAATGACTCTTACGCTAGACCTTTCGAGAGACTTGGAGCACCGGCTCACCGCTGAAGCGATGCGCCTCGGGTTGCCAGTAGAGCAGTACGCTCTTCGCCTCCTTGGTGAAGTTCGAAAAACTGACCAGCAGCCAGCCAGCGGAGCGGAGCTTGTCGCGTTCTGGCGTAGTGAGGGCGTGATCGGCTCACGGCCTGATATCGAGGACAGCCAGTTCCACTCTCGCAGGATTCGCCATCAAGCTGAAAGACGCAACGCGGGTTGATCAGCGAATGAAGCTTCTCGATACCGATGTTCTGATCGATGTCTTGCGCGGTCATTCTCCCGCCGTCGATTGGTTCGGTAGCTTGAGCGAGCTACCGTCCGTCCCGGGCTTCGTGGTTATGGAGCTTATCCAGGATGCCGACAATAAGGGTCGCGTGAAAAAGGCGATGAAGCTGGTGGAGCCGCTTCCCGTAGTTTGGCCGGCCCAGGCTTACTGCGACCAGGCCCTCACCGACTTTCGCCACCTCCACCTGTCCCATGGCCTGGGGCTCTTGGACTCCTTGATCGCAGCTTGTGCGATCGGCCATTCGGCCACGCTCTTGACGTTCAACGCCAAGCACTACGGGGCGGTTTCCGGGCTCTCGGTTGAGCAGCCCTATGGTCGCTGAAGTTCTGGAAGGAATGACCTCGAGATGGCTGACAAGACCACGAAAACGCAGCGGAACTGGTACGACAACTGGTCTTGGAAGAAGCTGATCCGGTTTCTGTCAGACGGCAACTCGGAGACTCAACTACAGGTGGCTCGCCAGCTCTGGCGTCTCCAGGCTGGCTCGTTCCAGCAGCTTCGAGATGCGATTGCTCATCCCGAGCACCTAGCCCAACTTTCGCGGTTGCCTTCGAAGAGCGGCAAATTTCTTCTGGAGAATTGCCGTAAGTTACTGATTCCAGGTCGAACGTTGGCTGAAAACCGGAAGTAGTGCCGACCTACCCCCTTGTTTCGGAGACCATCGGCGTGGGGAGAATAGGTCACGATGTACCTCCGCAAAAGCATCCGGAAGAAAGAAAGACGGAAAGGTCAACATCTACTGGCGCCTCGTCCGATCCGTGCGCTGCAACGGCAAGGTCGTTCAGGAGACCGTGGCGCAGCTCGGTGAGCTGGATGCGGAGGGGCAAGCTCAGGCGCACGCGTTGGCTCGTCAGATGACGGGACGTGCCGATCAGCTCGAGCTGTTCGAGCCGCGGCTGGAGCCGACCACGATTCCGATTCATTTAGATCGGATCCGGCTGGAACGGAGCCGCAACTTTGCTCAGGTTTATCTCGCGTGGTCGTTGTTTCGGGGGCTCGGTTTGGACGAGCTGTTCGAAGAGAAGCTACCCAAAGGTCGGGAGAAGGTTCCGTGGTCGACGATGGTGGCGATTCTGGTGATCGCTCGGCTCTGCGAGCCGTCCAGTGAGCTTTACATCGCCGATCAGTGGTACGGCAGCACGGCTTTGGACGACATCCTCGGTGTGCCCGAAGAGCGGGTCAACGACGATCGCCTTTACCGTGCTCTGGACCATCTTCTGCCTCACAAGGAGGCGGTCGAAAAGCATCTGAAGGACAAAATGGGCGAGCTGTTCGACGTCGATTTCGACCTCCTGCTCTACGACGTGCCGACCGAGCACCTACTTCGAGGGCATGCCTGTCGGGTTCCACGCTTTTCGTGACCGCCATGGCCTGGCATTCCGGATAGGAGCGGGTTCGGTTAGATTCGCCGTCGGCTCATTCCGAATGATCGGGGTGGTGAAACGGGAAATCGCCGAGGCCTCAACGGTTGGCACCAGCAGTGGCACCCGGCGACTCCCAAAGGAGTGGCGATGCTATGTCTGGTCTGGTTGGCGTCAGTAGCAAGGAGTACATCGAGAGCTGGTCTCGCGATCAGCTTCGCGATCTGGCGCTTTCGTGCCCCCGCCCAGCGTGCGAGAGCGCCCGTTTGGAGGCCACGGTTGGTACCGCCGGTATCTGTGTGGTGGGTTGCAGGAGATCGCACGGGTTCGACGGCGCGAGATTGGTTGACGTTGTACGAACTCCATGGCTTCGATGGGCTCAAGCCGGCGGCGCGCTCGGATGCGGGGTCCAGCCGGACCCTTGCGGCATCGGTACAAGCGTTGCTGCTCGAATTGCGCGCGGCGCGCCCTCGGGCGTCGGTGGGTCGAGCGTTTCCTCGAAGACCAAGAGCACGTGCGCCCAGCGCCCGAGACGCATCACGAGGCGTCATGAGACGAATCGACACATCGCCCACCATGCCCTTGCCGTCGCGGCGACCAAGGCCGCCAAGCTCGTCGAGCCCGAACATGTACTCCATGTGGCCGAGGAGCTGAGAGCATGAACGCACCCGAAATCATCCTCGGGTACCTCGAACAGAGGATGCCCGGCTATCCCTTCGACCCCAACCTCACCCAACAACCAACGCGACCGTCAAACTCCCGGACTGCGCCGTCACCGAGCCAGTCCGGGATTTTTCATGTCTCCCAGCTCTACCGCTGCGGTCCAATCCGAGAAACGAGCCACGGAACTACGTGGGACGCGACAAACGGCAAACAGATCGCGTTGCAGAAGCAGCAAACCAGATTCTCGCCCCGTGACGGGGCGGATGTCGTTGATCTCGTGCATGCCGCGACCGTCGCAAAGGGCTCCGCGTCGCGGCAACCGTGATGCGTAACTTTTTGCGCTTCGGCAGCCTGACGATCTCGGTACGCGGCTTGCCGCGATGCGTGATTGCTGCTCCCATCAGGGGTTGCCTGGTACCGGCGACCCGCTTGTCGGCGGCTCTCTGATCGAGCCGCTGAGCTGCATTGCCGCGAGCAGTATCGGTGGCCCCGATCACACCACGAACAGATGTAGCCCGCAGCCCGGCACCGATCGCAGACGAAACGGCGGCAATCGGGGCGAGGAATCGGTGGCATGGCCTCTCTTGGGCCTGGACTTCCGCCACCGACATCGCGATACTGGAAGGGTCGGGGGAGCAATCCCCAGGCCGAACGCGGGGGACGACTGAGCGCCTAACTCATGGGTCGTCCCCCGTGGTGTTTCTACACATTCTCCCACCAGACAACTCGCCCTCCCCCGACCGCCTGCTAAGCCCATAAGGATCCCGTGCGCCCGCTCACGCGCGCGACGATGATTTTCTTTATCGATAGGAACCAAAAGAGCGGGAAGACCAGAATCCCGCCGTTACTAACGACCGCTCACAATAGCCTCTTGGACCTCGAGACTCTCTCCTTGGTCGGCCTGCTTTGGCGTGGAAACCCGGACGTAGATAAGGGCACGTTTCGAATTGAGTAGCTGAAAGTACTCGAAGAATACTCCCTTCGTTGAAGAGGTCAAGCGGAACAAATTTGATGCCGATCAGTGCCTAAGCTGGCGAATAGGCTTCCGAAAGGAGCTATTCGGAGGATAGGATATGGCAGGAATGTAGAGATCGGCGCCAAGGATGCCAAAATCTGCCAAGAGGACAATTCGGCTTTTGATCGCCAAGCGACGACAGCCCGAATTCCGCAGACTTTGCCAATTAGAGGGCACCCATTCCCTCAACCAGTGAGAAGGGAGAACGAATATGGGCACAGGTTGGATTAGAGCCTACGCGGACGAGGACCACACGCTCAAGCAGGCGAAGAAGTTCATCTTGAGATCGGACCGTACTGCTTTTCGTAGCAAATTTCGGACACGGATGCGCAAAACGAAGAAGGACACAGCAGAGCTTGTGAAGACGCTCCCGTGGGGTGCGCAGGTCGAGTTGCCCGATGGCCTGTCCGGCGACGATTGGACGAAGGTCAGATCCGGTAGCAAGGAGGGCTTCGTACAATCAGCGCATGTCGTGGAAGTCGCGTACGTGAAACGCAGATTCGAGGCGACGCTGGATACGAGCCGCGGAAAACGGATCCTACTGTGGGGTGACCTCGTCCAGATCACGAAGTCTGGACCGAAGCGATGCGAGGTTCGCGCTCGCGGAAGCATGGGAAAGATGAACACCGCCGACCTCGGGAGTGAGCCGCTACTTGAGGTGTACTTCGTCGACGTTGGGCAGGGTGACGGCGTGCTGGTACGAACGCCTGACGGCCGGCACATGCTGATCGACGGTGGACTCGAGCGCACGAAGCAACTTACCGGCAAGAACGCAGCCGACTTCATCGACTGGAAGTTTTTCTTCGACTACGGCGATTTCCGGATCCGCCTAGACAGCCTGATGGCGTCGCATTCCGACAACGACCACTACGGTGGGCTCCACGATCTGGTGCGCGAAGGTGCAATGGCCGAACGAGAGCTCGACTGCGAGGGAGTCGACATCAAGACACTCCACCATCCGGGGCTCTCTCGCTGGACTCACAAGAAAGACGCCATCCCTCAGCACCGCGACGGGCTCGGACCACGAAAGGACCCGGAACAGCTATTCGTCCGTTTGCTCGGTAACCGCACAGACGCCGAGAAGTCGGTCAAGAAAGGCGCGGCGGAACGGCTGTCGGGACCTTGGCAGCGGTTCATCGCCGCCGTGCTCCGCAACAGTGGCGGCACGAAGGTCGAACGCATCGTGGTCGATCGCGATCACCTGCAGGGAGGCGGAACGCTTCCGAAGCTGTGGCAATCAAAGGCCGATTGTGATGTGTTTGTCCTTGGTCCCGTATCCGTGAAGTCGGGCGGCAAGGCTGCACTACCCGACCTCGGAGTGAAGTCGATCAACACGAACGGCCACAGCATCTGTCTACGCGTTGATTACAAGAACGCGCGGATTCTCCTCACGGGTGATCTCAACAAGAAGAGCATGGAGTGGCTGACTGGTGCGTACGGCGACCGCATGGGGGCGTGGGAGTGTGATGTCGCAAAGGCGTGCCACCACGGCAGCCACGACATCTCCTACAAATTCCTCGAGAAAATCCGCGCTGCCGCCACGGTCATCTCGTCGGGTGATGCGGAAGGGCATGCCCACCCGCGGCCGGAAATCGTCGGCGCGAGTGCCACGACCGGTTTCCCTCAGATCGACCGGGAGAGCGACCGCCTCTTGACACCGTTGATCTACATGACCGAAATCGAGAGAAGCGTGAGTCTCGGCGCGCTCAACCGGATTGACTTCCGCCAGGTACCCGTCGGCGACGACAAGGTGGACGGAGGAGTTCTCGGCCGAAACGTCGACGAACTCAACGATCAGGCGTATATGACACCGGAGGATCGCGTCGCGTTTCGAAAGATCAAAGACAAGAAGAAGCGGGACAAATTCCTGCGCCAGGTTGTGAAAACGCAGGAGCCTCTCTTTGCGGCGATGGAGAACGACGTCCGAACCGGCAAGGTCGACGTTGATTTCAACCTCACGGTGCCGCAAGGGCCCGTAAGTTCCCGCAATGTGCGAAAGCGTGCTTGGCGCTCGCGCATTATGGAGAAGAACCACTACGGTCTTGTCAACGTGCGGACGGACGGCAAGACGATCATGTGCGCGACTCTGAATGAGACCGAGAAAAAGTGGGTGATTCACACATTCGCTGCGCGGTTTCCCCGTGCCTAGAATGTAATTCGCTCCAGCTACTACATCCGATCTCTGTGATCTTCACTCGAAGTAGGGTAACTGGTCGCCCTAACCCGGTATGACCAGAGAAGCTGATGTAACCCAGTGGGTGAGAGTCCCAACATGGCAAGAGCCAGAACCATGAAGCTGAGGAGGCGTGCTCTATGCGAAAGCGGGGTGCGAAGTCTCCTGACAAACCCAGTCCTGGGCTGGGTGCCTGGCACTTCGACGCCGGTGACATCGAAGTCGGGGTCGACCTGGGGCTGGGGGTGACCGTGCCCACCGGCAAGCGCTTCGCGTTTGAGGCAACCTACGACTACCGGTCGACCTTCACCGTGTCGCCGAGCCTGCGCTGGTCGCGCTTCCAGGCGGGGTTCCTGGTGTCGTTCTGAGTCGGCGAGCGAGGTAGGCGAGCCAGCGCGACGGACCGAGGCAGGCTCGACGCTACAGCGCGATCGTCTTCAGCGACTATCGCGAGGCAAAGATCGCGCCATTCGCAACGTGCCGGGCAGGCTGGGTGTCACCCTCTTGTCGGCAGAATGGCGACAGACCTGACGCTGCCAGATTGTCGCCTCCCACTCCGGCTTCGTACGCGAGGAGTTACCTCCCGGTGTGGGACCAGGCCTGGCGACGAGCTTTAACACGTCGTCGGGCCGTTTGGGTTGTGTCGGGACACTCGGCGGGATCACGCCGCGGCACGCGCCTTCGAACGCTTGGCGGTCGCCTTCGAGGCCTCGGCCAGCGCGGGGACCGTCTCCGGCAGCGTCACGCCCACGATGCCGTCGCCGAAGTCCTCGGCGTCGAACGTCTGGGCCTTCTCGATCGTCACGCCGTGCAGGGCGAATAGCCGCTTGCCGTCGACCAGGCGACGGGTGCCTCTACCTTGGGCCCGCAGCCGGTAACGCCTCTGGGTGGCCTCGTCGGCCGCGCGGATGCCGATCGCCCACATTTCTGGGTTGAAGCCGATCTGGACGGCCTCCACGCCTTCACCCAGCATCGCGACCGCCGCCTGGGTCAGCACCAGCTGGCCACCCTTGCGGATCGTCACCTGCGCCGTCGTCTCGCTATCGGTCTTGGCACCCTGGTAGAACTCGAAGCTCATCGTCGTCTCCTCGTATTCGGTAGGCCGGTATTGGCCTGTGGTCCGTACTGGATGCCGGAACGCGGCGAGAAGTCAACGAGAAATACCGCGTTGCGGCGGGATTTATACCCGCTGCGATACTGGACCCCGTCGAATGACACCCGGACGGCGGGAGGATGTATCTTTGCCCGAGCGGCAAAGTCCGATACCATCGCGAGCACATTTATTGGATATCCGTGGGGCAAGTCTCGGCCCGATCTCGCGATGATTGATGAAGCGCGAGATTCCTCCGCTCGAAGCGGTAACAAATCGGACGCTGAGACGCCCAACCCATTAGGCACGTACCCACTCACAGTTGAGTAGGAATCGAAGCTACGTGATCCGGATCGAGAGCCAACGAGGGAGAGAGCGATGAACAACAAGAGTGGTGGACCGAACGATTCACCGATCGACCGTTTTCTTCGTTACCTTGATTGCGCTCCTCTCGACCCTCCCCGCCGCAGCCCAGGTCTGCGTGACGACGAATCCATCACTCGGCATGGTGGGGTTCGACGCGAGCACAACCGTGCATCCGCGCAGCCCGAATTGCCTGGGCCTGTTTCGCTGCTACGACGCGATCCTCGCGGGCGCTACGTACGAGTTGGTGCCGCCTACGTGTGACCCGGAGGTGAGCACCTGCGGCGTCAAGGCCTCGGTGAATACCCAAATGCCGGGCAACAAGCAGAATCCGTCTTCGCCGGCATCGTACAACCGCGCCATTTGGTCGTTGGGCGCCACCTCGGTCGGAGAATGTGGACGTGTCGGAGGCGTGCTGAACTTCTGGGACGAGGGTGACTTCACGTTGGAGTTGGGAGGCTTCTCGTGCCAGGCGGATCCGTTTGGTGGCGTCTATACACTTGAATTGCGCGTGTGCGAGAACGCCACAGGTTGCCCGATGCCGGTGGCGACGCAGCAAGTGGATTTGTCTGCAGGCTTCCTCCAAGCTCTCTTTTGCGATCCACCGCCGCCCCCTTCCGGCTGTGGCGGCGATGATTCCTGTATGTCCTGCCCGGCAGGCGGCGGCGGACCGGGCAATGGCCCCGGCGGTCCTGGCGCGCCGGGCAAGGGCGGTGGTAGTGGTGGCGGCGGTGCCGGGATGGGCGTGGCGGGTGATGGCGTCGCCGCGTCGCCCGCTGGCAGTGGTCCCGGTGCGTTCCTGCGCTATCGCGCGCGTGGCGCGGGCCATCCGGGACATCCAGGCACGGCGGCGCACAGCGTGGCGCTGGGTCGCTACTGGAGCCATGACGCGGCTGTGCGCATTGTCCGCGATCCGGACGATTCCCACGTTTGGTTGATCACCCGCTACGCGACGTTTCGCGAGTTCACCGACGCAGGGCTCGACGGCGACTACGAGGACGCAGCGCCGAGCGATGAGTACCGATCGCTCACCAAGACCATGACCGGCTGGGAGCTGCGTTTCCTCGAAGGCACGGTCCAGCACTTCGACAACGACGGCCTCTGGACGCAGACCGTCGACCCCCGTGTTGCGCCAGAGGGCAACACCACCGTCACCACGTTTACGGGCTCCGTTCTCGACGAGATCGCGTTTCCCGACGGTCGCAGTGAGACGTTCACCTATCACCCGGGCGGCAAGCTGGCGACGATCACCGAGGTGGGCGTCGACACGGTGACCACGCGGACGTGGAGCTACACCTGGTCGGGCGACGACCTCGCGCGCATCGATCGGCCCGACGGCACGGCGTGGACGTTCCTGTACGCCGACGTGCGCTATCCCGGCTACCTGACGCGCATGACGCTCGAAGGTACGGACATGAGCGAGCGGATCGCGCGCGCCTGGGCCTACGACGACTTCGCCAACGCCACGGCGAGCTGGGCCGGCGCCGCGCTTGACACCGATCCCGGCGCGGTCGACCTCTGGCGCTTCGCCTACGACAATCCGCTGTTCCCGAGCGAGACGCAGGTGAGCGACCCGCTGGGCAACGTCTCGACAACCACTTTTGAGCGCGACCCGGCGAGCCGCAAGGTGCGCGTCACCCAGCTCGACGGCGATTGCCCGACCTGCGGCGTCGGTCCCAATACGAGCATGGCCTACGACGATGCGCTGAACCCGCTGCGTCCCACCGAGCGGATCGACAGTCGCGGCACGACCACGCACATGAGCTGGACGATGGACGGGCTGCTGGCGTCGCGGATCGAAGACTTTGGCGGCACGCTCGAACGCGAGACCACGTGGGACTACGATCCGACCTTCCCGTCGCTGGTCACCGAGGTCGAGCAGCCGTCGACCAGCGGCAATGCGCTCGACCGGCGTCGCACGACCTTCGGCTACAGCAGAAGCGGCGATCAAGAAACGCGGACGATCGAAGGCGTCGAAGACGGCGCGGCGTTCGTGTACTCGACCGTGACGACCTACACGGCAGAAGGCGTGCCGGATGTCGTCGACCCGCCCGGCTACGGCATCGCCGACCAGACGTCGTTCACGTACGATCCAGCGCGCGGCAGCGTCGTTGCCCTGACGCGCACCGATCCGCTCATCGGCACGACGACGTTCGGCTACGACCCGTTCAATCGTCGCGCCAGCGTCACCGATCCCAACAGCGTCGTGACCGAAACAACGTATGACGACCTCGACCGCGTGCGCTTCCTGATCCAGCGTGGCGTTGTGCCGGCCGACGACCTCGTGACCGAGCATCGTTACGATGTCTTCGGCGAC
This sequence comes from Candidatus Multivoradales bacterium, assembly GCA_965250305.1. Classification (GTDB taxonomy): domain Bacteria; phylum Acidobacteriota; class Thermoanaerobaculia; order Multivoradales; family J023; genus J023. The sequence continues at coordinate 601,436 of CBDFNS010000024.1, forward strand.
CTTTTTCTGACCGTGCTGCCGGAAGGCAACGTCATCGAGTACACCTATGACCAGGCCGGGCGTCTGGTAACGATCGAACGCAAGCCCGACGACCAGCCCACCAGCCACGGCGAACGGACCGTCTACACGCTCAACGGCTTCGGGCACAGGACTCGCACCGAGCAGCAGCGCTGGGACGGCGCCATGTGGATCGTCGACGCGGCGACCGAGCAGGTGTATTCCACTCGCTGCCACCTTGATCGCACCGTAGAAGGCGCGGGCACGGCCAATGAGAGCGTCACCGAGTACGCCTACGACTGCGACGGCAACCTCGAGCGCATCTGGGATCCCAACCATCCGTCGGCCGGGCAGACCGCCATGGCGACGACGATCTACGCCTACGACGCGCTGGATCGTCTGGACGCGGTCACCCAGCCGTTCGGCTCAACCATGACCAACGCCGTCACCACCTACGGCTACGACGTGCAAGACCACCTCGAAAGCGTCGAAGACGCCGAGGGCACTGTCACGTCGTACATCTACTCTGATCGCGATCTCATGACCCAGGAGGTCTCCGAAGTTGCAGGCACCACCGATCACACCTACAACGAGCACGGCGAGTTGGTCACCCGCCTCGACGCCCGTGGCGTGCTCGAAACGCGCACCGTCGATGCGCTCGATCGCGTGACGTTCGTCGATTTCCCCGACGACAGCCGCGATATCGCCTACACCTACGACGACGCCATGGTGCCGTTCTCACTCGGTCGTCTCACGGCCATCGCGCGCGACGGCGCGTCCGTGGACTACGGCTACGACCGCTTCGGCCGCGTCAACCAAGACGGCGCGCTCGCCTTTGGTTACGACCAGAATGGCAACCGGACGTCGATCGGATATCCTGGTGGTGCGATCAACACGGTAGTGACCTTCGACTTCGCCGATCGGGAGGGCAGCGTCACCGTGCAGCAGAGCGGGCAAAGCGACGTCCTGGCAGCCAGCAACGCGACCTACTTCGCGTCCGGCCCCTTGCGCGCGCTCGACCTCGGTAGCGGCGTCAGCGAAAGCCGCCTTCACGACGCGCGCTACCACCCCGACCGCATCACGGCCAGTGGGGGAGCCACGGTGCTCGATTGGGACTACACAACCGACGCCGTCGGCAACATCGCGTCGATCGCCGATGTGCTGACGGCCGCGAACGACCGCACCTACGGCTACCTCGACCACCAGTACTTCCTGACCCACGGCGATGGCCCGTGGGGCACGCGGTCGTGGACGTACGACTCGGTCGGCAACCGCCTGACGGAAGACCGGGACGGCGTCGCGATGGACGTCTACAGCTACGTCGACAATGCCGCGATGGGGCATTCACCCAAGCTCGACCAGATCAACCAAACCGCCATCGGCGTCATCACGTCATTCGTCTACGACGCGGCCGGTAACCAGACCCAAGCCACCGAAGGCGTCCAAGTCACCACATTCGCCTACGACGATGCCAGCCGGCTCAGCCGAGTCGAACGCCTGAGCGACGACGCGGCCAGCGACCTGGTGTACGACGGGAGAAGCTTCCTGCGTCGCGCCGAGGCAACATCGATCAGCGTTCTCTTTGAAAGCGGTTTCGAGTCAGGTGGTACCGCCTGCTGGGACCACACCATCCCCGGTCCGCCCACCGGCACCTGTCCGCCCAAGCCCATCACCGGCCCGACCTACAGCAGCGACGGCGTTCTACACCACGTGGCGAAAGAGGATGGCACCGAGCAGCGCGTCATCGTCTATCTGGCCGGTCGTCCCGTTGCGATCGTCAGTGTCGACGCAGGCGGCTCTCCCACCTACACTTACCTCACCGCTGACCACCTCGGTACACCCGTACTGGCCACCGACGCGGTGGGCGTCGCGCTTTGGGATGGTGGCTTCGAGCCCTTTGGGGCGGACTACGACGGGGCGAGCGGGGTGGGGATGTTCCTCCGGTTCCCGGGGCAGTGGGTCGATGATGTCTTGGCCGCAAGTGCTCCTGACGCTTCATACAACCTATACCGCTGGTACAGCTCGAGGGTTGGGGCTTACTCGAGACCTGATCCACTGTCGAGCTTCACACTGGCGCCCTCTGCATCTCCGACTGAGCCTTTCCGGTACGCAGGTTCGCGTCCATCGAGGATGATTGATCCGCTGGGACTGTGCGCCTTGATGCCTGATATGGAACGGTGCCTGATGTTCGTATTCGGCGAGCCTGTGTCGCGAGTACGGATCACCGCGAAGCCTCGGCCCAACTCCAAATGGTTCGCGACGACTCGAAAGAACCGAATCATCCCCTACGTGACTTGTGATGAGTTCTTCGGCGCGGGTGAAGCTGTTCTTGAGGAGTACTATCACGTCCTGAGGCAATGGAATCGAGGGAGGATGTCTCGCACCTCGTGGCTTATGCAGAACCTTCAAAACGGCTATGAAGACAACAGCTTCGAGGTCGAAGCGAAGCAGTGGGCGCGAGACAATATCGCCGACTTCGAGACATGTCTGCGTTGTCCGAGCGACGCGCGGGTACCGGCCACGATCGGACCAGGAGGAGTATTCCCCCCATGAAATACGGTCGTCTCGCTCCTGCCTTCGTGCTTGTGGTGTTGATCTCTTCGTGCCGTTCCTTCCCCCCTCCTGTTGGGGATGGCGCACTGCGAGTGAAGGGCGCAGTATCGGTTCCGCGTGATCGCACCGCTCCCTGTTTGCTAGAGCTGAGAGGTGCTGGAAGCGACGCGACCGTGCATTCGGCCGAGGTACTGGGAGAATTCCTGAAGACGTTCACCGTAGCGCCAGAACCCTCCACGTACTACTTCTTGATTACCTGTCCTGGCACTGCACAGCGACACCAATCCGCCGAATTCGAAGTACGGGACTTGTCGCAGTTCCACGATCCAGTCGATCTAGGACTGATCGATCTCTACTGAGAACGCCTGAGGCCCAGGCGCCCGAGGCTAGACGACACCAGCAATCTGGGCTCCGAGGCTTTGAGCTACGCTGACCTACGCCAGAGCGCGTTCCCAACTGTTTGCTCAAGGTTTGCTCGACCCGCTTGAGCAGGTCCTGTCGGTCGTCATAAACTATTGATTCTAAGTCGGTTACAGTCCTTGATTCCTTCTCCGGTAGGGTCATAGTCCCGGAACCACCGTACCGCTTACACGTTCGGCTCTGACCGCGGACGACCGAACGAGATCTCCACCGCTTTCTGCTGCGGCACGATTTCTGGTCTGGCCGGCATCGCCTGCGCGACGAGCGGTGCCGGCGCGTCAGTGAGCACGATGCGCGACGACTCCAACGACCCCAGAATCAGCAGGTCAGCCCGCATGGGCATCACACCCCGTTTCACCAAGTACCGCGAAGTTGCAGTCTCATTGGACCCTAATGGGACCCAAGGTGCCATTTTCGGCCTCTCGGCCGAGCACTCGCGAAACGCTAACATATTGATTACAAACGAGATATCTGGAGCCGATGAGCGGACTTGAACCGCTGACCTGCTGATTACGAATGAAGGCATCTCCCCTTCGGATCGATGCCCAATGACCTGGGCAGCGGCTCAAGCGGGAGATCTTGTCTGACACCGCGTTGGGACCGGGTACAATCAACTAAGAGCCTGGTTTCCAATACGAGCCGGCCAGACTCGGAGGTACAGATGACCACCAATGCCGCACACATTGAGATTCCGGATGACGTGCTTGACTCTGCGCGTTTGACGATCAATGAACTCCAAACCGAGCTAGCGATCCATCTTTACGAGCAGGGGCGCCTCTCTGTAGGAAAAGCACATGAGCTGGCGGGTCTGCCACTTTGGGAATTCCGTCAAATTCTTGGTAGCCGCCGCATCTCGCCCCACTTCGACGCTGAGGATCTCGATCACGATCTTGAGACGCTTCGTGGGCTCGATGCTTGATGCTCATCGTCAGCAACACCTCGCCTCTGACCAATCTCGCAGCCATCGGCCATTTCGATCTCCTCCAGTCTCTTTTCAGTGAGGTTCATATCGCGGATGGCGTCTGGAACGAACTCAATGCTGGGGGCCATCCGTATCCAGGAAGTCGCGAAGTCGAAGCGGCCGCATGGATTCTTCGCCAAACCGTCGGCGATCTACCACTGGTCCACGCGCTCTGCCGAGATCTCGACCGAGGCGAAGCAGAGACACTGGCACTCGCGGTCGAGTTCAAAGCAGACCTCGTGCTTCTCGACGAGCGAGAAGGACGTCGCGCAGCGGTCCGTCTTGGCCTCAGACCCTTGGGTGTGCTGGGAATCCTCCTGAGAGGCAAGGAGACCGGCAGGGTTAAAGAACTTCGTCCTCTGTTGGATGCCCTTCGGCATGAGGCCGGGTTCTTTGTATCGGATCAGCTGTATCGACGTGTACTGGCAGAGGCAAGTGAAGACTGATCATTACTACTGCAAGAAGAAATGATCTCCGACGCCACCAATTTACTGCCACTATTGCCCTTTCTCGCTTCTTCGATTGTCTCGCACTGAGCAACAGAAGCAAACGCTCGACTATCGGCTGTCAAGGTACCCCTTCCCCTTGTACATCAACCAACCAAATCCCCTCTTCGCCGGTGTACGCTCAACGACGCTACAACGCGTTCCCAACTGTTTGCTCAAGGTTTGCTCGATCCGAGCAGGCATTGCTGTTGGGCGTTCGTAAACTATTTAGGATCAAGCGTTTAAAGTTCGTGAGGCCCGCCCCGGTAGGGTCATAGTCCCGGAACCACTTCGCCTCTTCACCCCTTTTCGCTGTCTCACGCTGGTTCACGTCGTCAGACCACGCAAATTGCCAAGGCGCCTTGCTGTGCGAACTTCTTTGATTCCCTGGGCTCGAATCTGGCGGGCTTGATTGAGCAAGCAACACCGCTTTTGGCGACAATTCTCTCACCTTCGATGCGCCAAGTCGTACGAAATCGTGGTGAGTTCAACTGTGTCGAGGATCCGCGCAGCGACCTCGGCTGTCGTGTCGGCCCGAGACCCTGACCGAATCAGAACGGCGACCAACTCTGCATCGGAAAGCGACTGAGGACCGGCCCGCAAGAGCCGGTCCCGTGGGCAGTCGTCTTCGGGCACGCGGTCAGCCGCCATCGGGGTCATTGCGGGGAGCGACGAATCGCGCCGGTCCCCACTTGGCGATCACGTGCTCGAAGATTCGCGCGAAGCCGCCAAGCTCGACCAGCGACTCGCGGGCGGCGTCGCGTTCGTCGGTGCCGGTTGTCGCGTAGGCACGCGTCACCGCGACCAGCGCCAACGCGCCGTGGCATCCTCGCCCGGGCCGAAACCCGTAGGAGACATGCCAGAAGCGCGCTTCGAAGATCGGCTCGAGGATGTTCTTGACCGCGCATTGGACCACGCGGTCGGTGACAGTGGGGATTCCCAGGGGTCGGAGCTTCCCGGGCTTGCCACGTTTCGGAATCCACTTTCTTCGCGCGGGAGAAGGTCGATAGCTGCCCGATCGCAGCGCCTCACGAACCTCCCACAAGAAGATCTGGATTCCTCGGCCCGTGACAATGCTCCTCACTGTCTCCCCGTCGACGCCCGGCGTGCGCTTGCCCTTGTTACGGGCAATCGCGTGCCAAGCGCACCGCAAGTTCCGAGAATCGGTGACCCAATTCCACAGATCGCGGTACGTCTCGCCGGGGGTTTCCCAACTCCACTGATACAGCTTCTTCTGAACACTGAGGAGCCAGGCCGCATCGGCCTGATGATCCGAGTCCACGGACCGTTCCTCCGTCATCGAAGCTGATCCACTTCCTGCCTCCCTTCGCCCTGTACGCGGCTTTCCCGCGCTCCGACTACTACGAAGGCTCCGCCCCTGCGTCCATCCGTCTCCGGTCTCCGCGGCGAGCCTGTGTCCGTCACAGGCAGATGGAGCAGGTTCCCGTGTTCCAGCTAGCAACCTTGGATCCGTAGGTGGCATGCTTTACCCCTTACGGCTTGGAGAGATGGGATAAGAGGGCTGAACCATCCCCGAGTACGCCTCGCGTACCCACCAGCAGGCAGCATCCAAACCTGCCGGATCTGGCCGTGACCCCTCCGCCCCATCAGGCCATTGAGGGTTCGACCGTAAAGAAAGAGGCTTCTGGCACATGCTTCGTTGTCTCACCATAGATCCTGTGGTAGCCCGGCCTACGGGTGATGGCCCGCATCCGGTACAGTTCAGGCCGCTCTGCGCATTTCACCCTGTCGTCGGAACACCACAGAGTTTCGCGGCCCCCTTCCTCTCGGTGCCCTCCACCGAGAGAGGCGGCATCCCAGCCGCCGGTCACTTGCCGGCATGACGAGATGATGGGATTACATCCTCACCTCCTCACCTCCTCGCCTTCACGGCGCACGGAGACAGCGGTCGCACACGGGATCGTCGCCGTCGAGGCCGACTGCACCCATGCCGGTCTCCGCGCCACAGGTCGCGCAGGGTACGCCAGGGCTGCGCAGTACGCGAATGGCGTAGGTCGACTGGCCGGCAAGCCTCATCGCGCGGTCGCGGTGGGCGACTGGCGCTCCGCTTGGCACACGGCCTGGCCTGGCGTTGTCCCCACCGGGACGTGAAGAGTCCCCAGACGATGCCCGACGCCGCCGGCGGTGCGCTCGTTCTCGGTGCCGGCGAAGGCCTGGCATCGGCGCCTATTTTGGTGGCGGTGTTGCCTATTTTGTTGGCGACGACATGTTCGCTCGAACGCCCTATGCTCCGGGGTTTGTAGGTGGTCGTTTGTCGCTACGTCATTCTATATGAGTAGTTTAGCCTCCGTCGATAGGATCGAACCCTCCTTCTGGCATCGGCGTTGCTTTTCTTCGATGTGCGTCCAGATCGAGCTATCTACATTGGACTTGGAGAGTGCCATGATGTCTTGCCTTCGTTTCTTGCTCATTGCTACCTTGCTGCCGGGCGCGTTGTCGGCCGGTTCCCGATCGTTGTCGCGATCCTCGCGATCCGCGGCGTGCCGACTGCGGAGGGCGGAGTCGATCGGCTACGTCAAGCTTCTGATCACTGCGGTCTTCGCCGCGTTGGTCGCCTTGCCTCAATCCGTCACGGCGCAGCGGGTGCCACAGGAGGACTCGCGGATCCGCTTGCGCGCGATGACTTTCGACCCGCTAGAGCCGCTGCCGATCCGTCAACCGCAGATGCGTCTCGCACCTTCAGAGACCGCTGCCTACTGGATCATCCAGTTCCAGCGACCGCTCACTCGCGAGGACAGAGAGATCCTCACGAAGGAGTACGGCCTGCGGCTCACCGAGTACATTCCGAACCGCGCCTACGTCGAGCGCCTGCCAGCGGCGGCGACCCGGAAGACCCTCCAGGGGCTCGACATGGTGCGTGCCATGGTTGCCTTCCAACCGGCGTTCAAGGTCTCCCCGGACATCGGCAGGGCGCGGTACCGCAGCGAAGAGCGGCAGCAGATGCCCGGACTCTGGCTGACCGTTGTTCTCTTTTGTTCTCTTTCCTGACGCCGATCCCGCACTCGTGGCCGATGAGGTACGCGCGATCGAGGGCGCCACCGAGATCGAGGTCCGCGACTTCCGCGAATACGGGGCTCCGGCGCGTATCGTCCTGCGTCTGCCTTCAATGAGTCAGCTGATCCGGCTGGCACGCCTCGAGGGCGTGCGCTGGATCGAAGAGGTTCCGGAGCAAGACGAGGACAACGGCAATACGGCCGGCACGATGCAGTCCGGCACCCCAGGCGACGAGCCGGTATTCGACCACGGCATCAATGGCGAAGGCCAGATCATCGGGGTCATCGACAGCGGGCCGGTCGACGTTGACCACTGCATGTTCGAGGACCCGGCGGGCAACGTCCCTGCTCCCACCCACCGCAAGGTGCTCGAGGTGCGCGGCGCGGGTACCAACGGCCACGCCACTTTCGTCGCCGGGATCGCGCTGGGGGACGACTTCAACAACCCCGGCTCGGGAGCCAACCGCGGCAACGCCTGGGCCGCCCGCTTGGTCTCCGGCCGCCGCGGCGAGGGACTGCTCAACGCGTTGATCGCCAACCGCGCCCAGGGCGCCACGATTCACACCAACAGCTGGCACGACGACGATCACGGACCCGGCAACCCGGCGCCCTACAATCAGACCGCTTCGGACGCCGACGCTTTCACCTGGCTTTTCGAGGACCATCTCATCTTCGGCTCGATGGGCAACAACGGCGAGGAGCAGGGCGCTCCCGGAACTTCGAAGAACAGCGTCGGCATCAACGCCTCACGCCGCGACCCCAACGAGAACACGGTGGGCGACGGCAACCCGGGACCCACCCTCGACGGGCGGCGCAAGCCGGACATGGTCACCCCGGGGTGCCAGATCCGCTCCGCTACGGTCAACACGGCCTGCACGATCCAGTTGAGCGGTGTCTGTGCAACGAGTTGGGCCACGCCTGCCGCTGCGGCTGCGGCGGCGCTGACCCGCCAGTACTACTCCGAGGGGTGGTACCCGACGGGGACGCCTCAGCCCGTGCGAGCCTTCTTTCCCACCGGCTCGCTGATCAAAGCGACCCTGCTCAATGCCACCCTCGACATGACCGGCCACGCGGGATACCCGGGCAACACGGAAGGCTGGGGTCTGCTGCGGCTGGAGAACTCGCTCTTTCTTCCAGGCAGCGCGCGCGCGCTGCGTGCCTGGGACCGTCGCCATGCCGACGGCCTGGCGACAGGCGAGTTCTCCGCATTCTCCGTCTCTGTGGCCGCGGCCAGCGAGCCGCTTCGCGTGACCCTGGTGTGGGCCGACTTCCCAGGCGCCGCAGGCGCCGTGAATCCGGTGGTGAACAATCTTGACCTGACGGTGATCGCCCCAGACGGCACGAGCTTCCGTGGCAACGTCTTCGCTGGCGGCCAGTCGGTCACCGGCGGCACGGCCGACGCCCTCAACAATGTGGAGCAAGTGTTGGTACCCTCGCCGGCCATCGGTACCTGGACCGTGCGGGTCGCGGCGCCAGCGGTCAACGTTGCTGTTCCCGCCCAGGGCTACGCCGTGGTCGCCACGGCGGTGATGGCGGCACCGCAGATCCAGATCCCGGGTGACCTCGACCTGGGGTCCACCTGCGTCGGCTCGCAGGCGGTCGATACCCTCGAAGTCTGCAACACCGGCGTCGACGACTTGGTCGTCGGCCCGATCACCTCGTCGAGCCCGCGCTTCGCGGTGACTGAGCCCGAGGGCGGCGGTTATCCGGTGACGCTGGTTCAAGGGGCGTGCTTCCCCTTCCAGGTGACCTTCGCTTCGCTGGTCCCGGGGCCGCAATCGGCCACACTGAATGTGCTGAGCAACGACCTCGAGACACCGTCGGTGCTGATCGGGGTCAGCGCCGAGGGAACGGTGCAGGACATCAGCGTCAGCGGCTCGACCGATTTCGGGACGGCGTCGGCCTGGCGCCCGGCCGTGCGAACGGTCGAGGTGTGCAACGTCGGTGCTTGTGACCTGGCGGCGACCGGTGCCAGCATCGACTGCCCGGACTTCGTCTTCGCGAGCAATCCGCTGCCGACGAACCTGCCGGCCGGCACCTGCGTCGACGTGACGGTGGCCTTCGAGCCGGCCATCTTCGGCGAGACCAGCTGCCAGCTGACCATCAACAGCGACGATCCCGACACGCCGGCCGTCGTGCTGCCGCTGGTCGGCAGGACCGGGCCCTTCATCAGCCTAAACGGCGGGCTGGTGGAGCCGCACGGTGCGCTGGGCACGACCCAGCGGCACGGGTCCACGGTGCGGGTGGGGTACCTCAACCCGTGGAAGCCGAAGATGGCCTGGGGCGTGACCCTCGGCACGTCTCGCTTCGACGGCCGCACCGGGCAGGACGACGTCGAGGTATGGGAGCTCGACGCGCTCTTCCGCTTCACCGTCAACCCGACCATGCCGGCACGCTTCTTCCTCACCGGTGGGCTGGGTGCCTGGCACTTCGACGCCGGTGACATCGAAGTCGGGGTCGACCTGGGGCTGGGGGTGACCGTGCCCACCGGCAAGCGCTTCGCGTTTGAGGCAACCTACGACTACCGGTCGACCTTCACCGTGTCGCCGAGCCTGCGCTGGTCGCGCTTCCAGGCGGGGTTCCTGGTGTCGTTCTGAGTCGGCGAGCGAGGTAGGCGAGCCAGCGCGACGGACCGAGGCAGGCTCGACGCTACAGCGCGATCGTCTTCAGCGACTATCGCGAGGCAAAGATCGCGCCAATCGCAACGTGCCGGGCAGGCTGGGTGTCACCCTCTTGTCGGCAGAATGGCGACAGACCTGACGCTGCCAGATTGTCGCCTCCCACTCCGGCTTCGAACGCGAGGAGTTATCTCCCGGTGTGGGACCAGGCCTGGCGACGAGCTTTAACACGTCGTCGGGCCGTTTGGGTTGTGTCGGGACACTCGGCGGGATCACGCCGCGGCACGCGCCTTCGAACGCTTGGCGGTCGCCTTCGGGGCCTCGGCGAGCGCGGGCACCGTCGCAGACAGCGTCACGCCGACGATGCCGTCGCCGAAGTCCTCGGCGTCGAATGGCTGTGCCTTCTCGATCGTCACGCCATGCAGCGCGAACAGCCGTTTGCCATCGACCAGGCGCCGGGTGCCGCTGCCTTGCGCCCGCAGCCGGTAGCGGCCCTGGGTGGCCTCATCGGCGGCACGAATGCCGATCGCCCGCGTCTTGGGGTTGAAGCCGACCTGGATGTCGGTGACACCGTCACCCAGCATCGCGACCGCCGCTTGGGTTAGTACCAGTTGGCCGCCCTTGCGGACCGTCACCTGTGCCGTCGTCGCGCCGTCGGTCTTGGCACCCTCGTAGAAACTGAAGCCGTTGGCCATGGTCGCCTCCCCGTTGTCGGCAGGCCGGTATTGGCCTGTGGCCAGTACCAGAAGCCGGAACGCGGCGAGATGTCAACGCGGAATGCCGCATTGCGGCGAGATTCGCGCGCAATTTGGAGTCGCGCTGGCACGTGCAGCCGACCCGCGCCGCCGTGCACACTTCCGCCCAGACACCAAGCCCGATACCATGGCAGGCATACCAAAATAGCCGTAGTCTTCAGGTGCCTGAATTGCCAGGCATGAAGTCGGCAGCGGGAGCGAGATCTTATCGATGGGTAACCAGTTCTTCGAACGGCCGATCCTCAACTCTCCGTACGAGTATCCGGCGCGTCATTGGCGGCTCGACGATGACGGGCAGCCAACCGGCGATCTCATCGAGAAGCGGCGGAGAGCCACGTACATCACGCCGTTTCCGAAACCGAAGAAACGTCGAACCACCGCGACGCAGAAGGACATTGTCTTCGACGAAGGGGCCTCGCTCTCGACCGAAGAGCAGCAGTACGATCCCACGCCGATCATTAACGATCTGCGCCACAGCGTGGCCGAATGGCGCGCGCAGACCAACCCGAGTCTGTGGTTGGTGACGCCGGAAACGGCACGGCTACTCCAACATTGGCGGCACTATCCCTTCAGCGGCATCCGTCCCTTCTTCTGCCAAGTCGAGGCAGCTGAGACTGCGATTTGGCTCACCGAAGTGGCGCCCAAGCGGGGCAAGGAGGGCCGGCGCTTCCTCGACCTACTCGATGCCGCCAATGCCAGCTCGAATCCGGGGTTGGCGCGTCTGGCACTGAAGCTGGCGACCGGCGCCGGAAAGACGACCGTCATGGCCATGCTCATCGCGTGGCAGACCATCAACGCCGTGCGCCGTCCGAACAGCAAACGCTTCACGCGAGGATTCTTGGTGGTCGCGCCGGGCATCACCATTCGCGATCGACTCCGGGAGCTACAACCAAACGACCCTGACAGCTACTTCCGCGACCGTGAGCTGGTGCCACGCGACATGCTCGGCGATCTCGACCGGGCGCGAATCGTCATCACCAACTACCACGCCTTCAAGCTGCGCGAGACGCTGACCCTCTCCAAAGGCGGCCGCGCCCTGCTTCAGGGGCGTGGTCCCGCGCTGCAGACCCTCGAAACCGAAGGGCAGATGATTCAGCGGGTGCTGCCCGAGCTCATGGGCATGAAGCGCATCATGGTGCTCAACGACGAGGCCCACCACTGCTATCGCGAGAAGCCGGGCGACGATGTCGAGGGTCCGCTCAAAGGCGACGCCAAGAAAGAGGCCAAGAAGAATCTCGAAGCAGCTCGGCTGTGGATCTCGGGCTTGGAAGCAGTTCAGAGGAAGCTCGGCATCCAACGCATCGTCGACCTTTCGGCGACACCCTTCTTTTTGCGTGGCTCTGGCTACGCCGAGGGCACGTTGTTCCCCTGGACCATGAGTGACTTCTCGCTGATGGATGCCATCGAGAGCGGCATCGTCAAGCTCCCACGCATCCCGGTGGCCGACAACGTGCCCGGCGCCGACATGCCGAAGTTCCGCAACTTGTGGGAGCACATCCGCACCAAGATGCCCAAGAAGGGCCGTGGAAAGGCCGGCACGCTCGACCCGTTGAGCATTCCCGTCGAGCTGCAAACCGCGCTCGATGCCCTCTACGGTCACTATGCGCTGACGTTCGATCGGTGGCAAGAGAGTGGTCACGAGATCCCGCCTTGCTTCATTGTGGTTTGCAACAACACCGCGACCTCCAAGCTGGTCTACGACTACATCGCGGGCTTCGAGCGCCCGATGCCGGACGGTGCCAATCAGATCGAGAACGGCCGACTACCCCTGTTTCGCAACTACGACGACCACGGGCAGCCGTTGGCGCGTCCGCGTACCCTGCTCATCGACAGCGAGCAACTCGAGTCCGGCGACGCGCTCGACACCAAGTTCCGGAAGATGGCCGCGACTGAGATCGACCGTTTTCGGCGCGAGATTCTCGAGCGCGGGGCTAGCCAGAAAGCGGCTTCCAAGATCTCCGACCAGGACCTCCTTCGCGAGGTCATGAACACCGTCGGGAAGCAAGGACGACTGGGCGAAACCATCCGGTGTGTTGTGTCCGTGGCCATGCTCACCGAGGGGTGGGACGCCAACAACGTGACCCATGTGCTCGGTGTTCGTGCGTTCGGCACGCAACTCCTCTGCGAGCAAGTCATCGGCCGAGCGCTTCGCCGTCAGTCCTACGTGCTCAATGAGGAAGGGCTGTTCGACGTGGAGTACGCGGATGTCCTCGGTATTCCCTTCGACTTCACGGCGAAGCCGGTCCCCGCGCCAGTCCAGCCGCCACCCGAGACGTACCAGGTCAAAGCGATCTCACCCGACCGTGACGCCTGCGAGATTCGCTTTCCCCGTGTCGAGGGCTACCGCGTCGAGCTTCCCGAAGAGCGGCTGTCCGCCACCTTCAACGACGACTCGACCCTCGAGCTAACACCGGATCTCGTGGGCCCTTCGATCACCCAGAACCAAGGCATCATCGGTGAAGCCGCCGAGCTGAACCTGGTTCACAACGCCAAGCTACGCCACGCGACCCTGGTTTATCGTCTGACACGCCGGTTGCTGATGACCAAGTGGCGCGATCCCGACGACGCTCCCAAGCTACATCTCTTTGGCCAGCTCAAGCGCATCACGCGCCGCTGGCTCGACGAGCATCTCGTCTGCAAGGGTGGCACGTATCCGGCGCAGATCATGTACCAAGAGCTGGCGGATATAGCCTGCGAGCGAATCACCCGCGGCATAGGCCCGGCGTCTGGAGGAAGAAGCCACGTCAAGGCGTTGCTCGACTCCTACAACCCCAAGGGCTCGACCCGACACGTGCGCTTCAACACCTCGGTCAGAACTCGACACCAAACCGATCCCCGACGCTGCCACATCAACTGGGTCGTTTGCCACAGCGACTGGGAATCCGAATTCTGTCGAGTCGCCGAGTCCCATTCCCAGGTGCGCGCCTACGTCAAGAACCACAGCCTCGGTTTCGACGTTCCGTATCGCTACGGATCGAGCACGCGCACCTACTTGCCCGACTTCATTGTGCTGGTCGACGACGGCCATGGCGACGATGATTTGCTCCATCTGGTCGTCGAGATCAAAGGCTATCGTCGCGAGGATGCCAAAGAGAAGAAGGCCACGATGGACACGCAGTGGATCCCCGGTGTCAACAACCTCGGGACCTTCGGACGCTGGGCCTTTGCCGAATTCACCGAGGTTTACCAAATCGAAGCCGACTTCAAGGCCAAGGTCGAGAGCGAATTCACCACCATGATTGACCAAGCCGTCGAAGCTGACGCCGCCGTCAGCTAAGGACCCTACACCTATGGCCAAGAAGCGGACCAAAAAGCCCAAGAACGTCGAGACGTTGACCCACGACGAGGCAAAGCGAAAGAACATTCCCACTGCGGAGTACAGCTCGGTGATGGAGCGAGAGGCCGAGAGCCCGATTGAAGTCGCCTACGCGCGCCGCAATCGCGATCTCGATCCACAACTGGTGTGGCGGGGCAAAGACGTACAAGACTGGTCGGATCTCGTGGTGCAGGCGCCGCCCCTCTACATTCAGGAGAAAGTGCATCCGAAGGTACTGATCGACGACCTGGTGCGCCGCAGTAAAGAAGCCAAGGCAGAGGAAACCGCAGCTCAGTCCGGGTTCCAAACTGATCTCTTCGGTGACTTCAACGGTCTACCCGATACCGACGCCAAGACCGAGTTCTACCAGCACGACGCCAACTGGACCAACCGCATGATCCTCGGCGATAGCCTCCAGGTGATGGCGTCGCTGGCCGAGCGCGAGGGCTTACGCGGCAAGATCCAGTGCATCTACTTTGACCCGCCCTACGGCATCAAGTTCAATTCGAATTTCCAGTGGTCGACGACAAGCCGAGACGTCAAGGATGGCAAGGCGGATCACATCACGCGCGAACCCGAGCAGGTTAAGGCATTTCGCGATACCTGGCGCGATGGTATCCACTCTTACTTGACATATCTGCGAGAGCGGCTGACTCTCGCACGAGACCTGTTGAGTGAAAGTGGCTCCTTGTTCGTCCAAATCAGTGACGAGAACGTACATCGAGTACGGGCTCTCTTGGACGAGATCTTTGGGCCTGACAATTGCTTCGGGACGACAATCTTCGTAAAGACTTCGAGTTCAACTTCTGACTTTCTAGGGCCTACGTTCGACTATCTGCTGTGGTACGGAAAAGACGTCCAGCAGGCGAAGTTTCGAAAGCTTCTTCGCAGGAAAGTGCCAGGTCAGCGCGGCGCGTCAGGGTACCGTAGTGTTCAACTTGAGAATCTTTTCCGAAGGGCCATGACTCCTGAAGAGAAAGCAGACTTGACCACACTGCCGCGCAATTCTCGAGTGTTCTTCAGAGACAATCTGACAAGCCAGAGTGTTGGCCGTGAGAAGGGAGAAGGTGCAGCATCCTGGTTCTCTGTGAAGTTCATGGGAGAAGAGATCCTCCCAGCCAAAAACGTTCGATGGAAGACAAATGAAGTAGGATTCTCTCGGCTTCTCAAGGCTAGCCGTGTAGGAGCAAGCTCTCGAAAGAAGCTCGGCTATATTCGTTTCCTGGATGACTACCCCGCGTACGAGCTCACCGACGTATGGACTGACACCCTGGGGCAGAATCAGTTTGGGGGAGATAAACTCTATGTCGTACAGACAGCCTTGTCGGTGGTCCAACGCTGCATCTTGATGACCACGGACCCTGGCGATCTTGTGCTCGATCCCACTTGTGGTTCAGGTTCTACTGCCTTCATGGCCGAGCAATGGGGCCGCCGCTGGATCACGATCGATTCTTCGCGAGTTGCCCTGGCATTGGCTCGTGCTCGAGTCATGGGTGCTCGATACCCGTACTACCTTCTCGCTGACAGCATCGAGGGACGTACCAAGGAAGCTGAACTCTCGAGGACAAAGCCGTCTGAGGCGCATACGAAATCTGACATACGGCAAGGCTTCGTCTATGAGCGCATACCGCACATCATGCTCAAGACGGTTGTCAACGACGCCGAGATTGACGTCATCTGGGAGGGCTTTCAAGAGACGCTAGAGCCCCTCCGAAAGGAGCTGAACGCCACCCTTGGCGAGGAATGGGAAGAGTGGCAGATTCCCCGCGATGCCGCCGAGGGCTGGCCGGCGAAAGCGACGGATCTCCACGCTCGCTGGTGGCAGCAGCGCATCGCACGCCAGAAAGAGATCGACGCATCGATCGCCGCCAAGGCCGACTTCGAGTATCTCTACGACAAGCCATACGAAGACAAGGGCACCGTCCGCGTCGCAGGCCCCTTCACTGTTGAGAGCCTATCGCCCCATCGTGTCCTGGGCGTCGATGAAGACGACGAGCTGATCGACAGTATCGCCGAGAATCAGAAGCCGTACGGTGAGGCCCCGGACTTCCCGTCGATGATCTTGGAGAACCTCAAAACGGCCGGCGTCCAGCAGGCACACAAGGAAGACAAGATCACCTTCTCGTCACTCACGGCCTGGCCCGGTGAATTGATTTGTGCCGAAGGCCGTTACACCGAAGACGCTGGCGGGCAAGACGACGAAGAGAGCATCGAGCGTCGCGCGGCGATCTTCATCGGCCCCGAGTTCGGCACCGTCTCACGTCCCGACCTCGTCCGTGCCGCGCGCGAAGCCGGTGACGCCGATTTCGACGTACTGATCGCATGCGCCTTCAGCTACGAAGCCCACGCATCCGAGTTCACCAAGCTCGGCCGCATCCCCGTCCTCAAGGCCCGCATGAACGCGGACCTGCACATGGCCGACGACCTCAAGAACACGGGTCAAGGTAACCTCTTCGTCATCTTCGGCGAGCCTGACATCGACATCTTGTCAGCGGAGGGCGAAGGCGCGCAGGACGACCAGATCCAGGTCAAGATCAACGGTGTTGACGTGTTCCATCCCAACACCGGCGAAGTCCGCAGCGACGACACCGATGGCATCGCCTGCTGGTTCATCGACACCGACTACAACGAAGAGAGCTTCTTCGTCCGCCACGCCTACTTCCTCGGCGCCAACGACCCCTACAAGGCCCTCAAGACCACCCTCAAGGCTGAAATCAACCGCGAGGCATGGGACACCCTCAACAGCGACACCTCCCGGCCATTCGATAAGCCGTCCTCGGGGCGCATCGCCGTCAAGGTCATCAACCATCTTGGGGATGAGGTGATGAAGGTCTTTAGGGTCGAGTAGTTCTCATGGAAGAACCGAGAGTCAAAGATGACGGGCCTCCTGGCCGGCAAGAGCCTGAGTGTGTCGGGGCTTCAGGCAATACGTTGACGAGTCAGCGGCTGGCCACGCTCGAAGAACAAGTAGAGAGCCTCGCCACCGACACCACAGGGCAAGAACATCGCCTGATTCGACTGGTTCAGAACGCCTACATCGCATTCCGGAATGCCTCCGGCTGGTCGAGACGACGTCGCCTGGAGGCTGGCGGTGCTCTGGTCCGTTATTTCTTCATGGGGCGTGCGACGATCGTCATGACCGTTGGACTTGGGGGCCTTTTGGCACTGCACGCGAGCTTCATGCTTGCCGACCAAAACCGAAAGCTCGACCTGCAGAACTACTTGAGTGTCGTGAGTAGCGAGCTTGGCGAGGCGCAAAGAAACAGCCAGTTCGTCCAGCTGATCGCTCCGTTGATCGACGACATGAGACGGAACATCGAGAAACAAGGCCAACCCACGCGGATCAGTGCCACGCAGCGTTCGGTCTATGAGGTTGACCCCGCCCTCGCCGTCCGGATCGCGGTTCTGACACAGACATTTCAACCCTACCGATGGGTCCAAAGAGATTCGGACGCCCGCCTTTTTCTCGAACCCAAGGGCGACGGCCTCTTGTTCGGCATCATGTCGTGGATTCGGACGGCCTACGATGCCGTCTTTGGCCGTGCTGCTTCAGCTGAGCTTCTGGAAAACTCCAAGGTGCCCGCTCTTACCGTGGACCGCTTGAGTCCCGAGCGGGGTCTACTCTTGGTCAATCTTCATGCCCTTGGATTCGACCTCAGTAGCCTGACCCGCTGGAACTCGACATTCCAGGGTGCCTTCGCACCCGGAGCCAGACTCGATCGAATCGACTTGGGCAATCTGATCGGGCCAAGCCTCTCGACACCGTTTGACTTGAGCTTCGCCGCATTGCCCGGCGCGACGTTCGAGAGCGCCCAGCTCGACAACGTCGACTTCACCGGAGCGAGCCTCGCCGTCGCCTCCTTCACGTCTGCCAATGCTCACAACGCTCGTTTCATCGGCGCCAACCTCGACCAGGTGTCGTTCTTTTCGGCACGGTTGACCGGCGCAGATTTTGACCTGGCCTACATTGGTGACGCGGACTTCAGCCGAGCCAACCTCGACGCGGCCAAGCTTGCGACGGCTCGCGGAACCGAAGACGTCGATTTCTCAAACGCGTGTCTCGTTCAGGGCACCACGGAGATGCCCCTGGACTTTGATTGGTCGGTCTATGAAATCCCCGCGCACTGCTGCTCAGATTGGAGTGGAGAGCACGAACCCTTTTCAGCCAATATCAACGACCGATGCGTTGCAAAGTAGCAACACGTCTCATTCCAAACCAGGTACAACAGAAGGATTTGGCCTTCCATTTCATGAAAACTCCGACAAACATGACCGCAACGATCTCCGATAACCAGGGCGCCAATCCGCCCTTGAAAGAGCAAAGAATCGCCTTTAGTGGACAGCTGCTACGACGAGGATTCTGGCTCTACGCGTGGCGTATTTCAAGGGGTCCCGAACTCTACGTCTATGTGGGCCGGACCGGTGACAGCTCGTCCCCCAACGCTGCCTCTCCGTTCAGCCGAATGAGCCAATACCTCGACTTCCGAGCGAACGCCAAGGGCAACGCGATGATGCGCAACTTAAGAAAGCGTGGTGTAGAACCCGTTGACTGTGAGTTTGAGCTTCACGCCATTGGGCCCATCTTTCCTGAGCAAGACTCGATGGAGCAGCACAAGCCGTTTCGAGATGCTGCGGCAGCTCTCGAATGCGCTTTGGCCAAGGAGCTTCGTGCGCGCGGCTACGATGTACTCGGGAACCACAGTTCCAGAATGAGATTGGATGAGCGGATCTTCAAAGAAGTCCGCAACATGGTGGCAGGGAGCTTCCCGGCGCTTCCCAAGGGATCCACAGGACACCCTTTAACGCATGCCTGATTCCATCTTCCTTCTCCGCGACGACGACGAATTGGTCTCGATGACCGAGGAAGGCTACGTCAGCGAAGATCACCTCCAAGACCTCTTGGCGCGCTATCCGCAGCTCTTGTCAGGTGAACAGGTCGATCCGAAATCGCCTCGTCGATGGTTGCTCATCCTGCGTGAGGCTGGGATCCCGGACGCGCATGACAGCGGCAATCGCTGGGCGGTGGATCACCTGTTCCTCGACCAAGACGGCGTTCCCACCCTCGTCGAGGTCAAGCGCAGTACGGATAGTCGCATTCGCCGCGAGGTCGTGGGCCAAATGCTCGACTACGCCGCGAACGCCATCGTCTACTGGCCGCACGACTCCATCCGCCAGAGCTTCGAGAAGGCATGTCAAGAAGACGGTCGCGACTCCTCAGTGGTCGTTGAAGACTTTCTTGCCGGCGACACGGATGAGGAATCGTTCTGGCAGATGGTCAGGGACAACCTCCAGGCACAACGCGTTCGTTTGGTGTTCGTGGCGGACCGGATCCCGCCTGAGCTACAACGCATCGTCGAGTTCTTGAACGGCCAGATGGAGCGGACGGAGGTGCTCGCGCTCGAGGTCAAGCAATTTAAGAGCGATCGGCACTCCACCTTGGTACCCCGCGTGCTGGGACGAACGGCGGAAGCCCAACGGGCGAAGGGGGATGTAACTCCGAAGAACCAATGGGACGAAGTCTCGTTCTTCGCCGAGCTGGCTCGCCGGCACGACGAGACGGCCGTGGCAGTGGCAAGAAAGCTGCTCGCCTGGGCGCGCGGACATGCGTCGATCTGGTGGGGTAAAGGCGCACGCAGCGGCTCGTTCGTACCAGTGGTCCAAGGGCGCGAGAGACACCAGCTCTTCGCCGTGTACACCTACGGGAGCGTTGAGATCTACTTCCAGTACTACGCCTACAAAGCACCGTTCGATCGAGAAGAGAAGCGACGCGAAATCCTCGACCGGCTCAACGCCACTCTTGACGTCGATCTACCGGCGGACTCAATCAACCGTCGACCGTCCTTCCCCCTGGCGGTACTCTCCAGCGATACCGCGATGCGATCGTTCTGCTCGGTCTTCGAGTGGTTCCTCGGAGAGGTCACGACCGATCCAAGGTAGCACCACTTTCGGCTGGCGGGGTGAATCCAGACCCGGTATCAACAGGTCAGCCTGAATGGGTATCGCACCGCGTTTCACCCGATACAGCGAAGTTGCAGTCCCATTGGACCCTAATGGGACCCAAGGCACCATTTTCGGCCTTTCGCCCGGGCACCAGAAGAATGCTAAGATATTGATTACAATTGAGATACGTTGAGACGATGAGCGGATTTGAACCGCTGGCCTGCTGATTACGAATGAAGGTATCCTCCTCCGAATCGATGCACAGTGACCTGGGCAGCGGCTCAAGCGGGAAATCTTGTCTGACACCGCGTTGGGTCCGTCCCGTCCCCGTCCCCGTCCCCGTCCCCGTCCCCGTCCCCGTCTGCGAGGCGCCGCTTGTTGGCCAGCGTGACTCGCGACCCTGAAGAGCCGCGAGCCGCTGACTCGCCGGGTGCTTACTGGACCAACTCTTGGTTGGGGGCTTCTGGTGTCCGTAGCCTGCTGAGGAAGTAGAGCAGGTCGTCCTGCTCGCCCTCTGGTAGGCCGATGAAGGCGTCGCGGACCCCTTGGGCCTCGCCGCCATGAAGGTCGATCGCCTGGCGCAAGGTGGTGGCACGACCGTCATGGAGGTAGGGCGCGCTATCAGCGATACCCCACAAGCGTGCCGTCACGAATTCGTCGTTGGCAATTTCACCACGCTCGAAGGTCTCTGCCAGCCCCGGCCCCATTTTGTGGCGTTTGAGGTCCGAGAACATGGGGACCCGCACACCGTTGCCGGCCTTACGAAAACCAACCTTCTCGAGGTCAATCTCGAGGTAGACGTTTTCCCAGGGCTGCGAGGCAACCTCGGGAAACGCGAGGGGGATTTTGCGGCTGTGCGTACGGGTCGACGGGATGTGGCAGCCAGAGCAGCCGATGTCCTTGAAGGTCTGGAAACCAGCCTGGCCACTTTGGCCCAAGCTGGCGCGGCGCGGCCGAGGGTTGGTGACATCGAAGATGTGAAGCGCCGTCATCTCGGCAACGGTCACTTCGTTGCTCACCGTATCGCCGTCCTCGTCGAGGTCCTCGCCGACAACCTCGACTGGCTGAATGCCGAAGTGAAACTGCATGGCCCCGCGATCGAAGTCGCGCATGGAGAAGTTCTCGCCCTTGCGGCCGAAGGGACGCACCACCAAGACCTCTTCTGGATCGACGCCACTGATGTCCTCCGGGCCGATGCCTTCAACGTCGAGCTGGACGTCGCCACTACCGAGGGCGGTGATGGTGCCGAAATGGACCCTGTGGGTATCGAGTTCGAAAACGGTGCCAGACGGGGCAAGGCGCGCGGCTTCCAAGTATTTTTGCAGGTCGGCGGTCATCTCCTTGGCCACCAACTCGACGCCGCCACCGCCAAACAAGAACGGCGGATTGGCGAACCGGCCGTTGAAGTCGGCGACGCCGTCGTTTTCGAGCGGCAACTCGGGGGTGTGGCCGGACTGAAAGATGACCCGGTCATCGCTCGAGTCGCCAACGTCGATCAGGCTGCCGACGATAATCGCGTTCTGGACCAGGCCACCGACACCGCCAATACCGAGGGTTGGTGGCTTGGTACTGGCCCGCACCAGGGTGTGGCACTCGTTGCAGGACTGCGCATCGAGACCATTGACCCGCAGCGCCAAGCCATTGCCCTGCAGGGTGGGCCGGTGACCGAACGCAAGCGGGTCATCCTCGGTGATGTCGAAGGCACCGTCGCCCATCCCATCAAATGTATTGAAGGGCGTGGTGAAGACCAGCATGCCCAAACGGCGCACATCGTCGAGACTTAGGGTGCCGTTATCGAGGGAATCGAGCAGATCGTCGAAGCTGCCGATGTCGTCGTGAGCCGGCCCGTCGGCGAACGCGGGTACGGCCAGCATGGATCCAGCGGCGAGCAAGAAGAGAAAAGCAAGGGACAAACAGAAGAATCGGGTTGAAAGGGCGGGTCGAAGCATGAGCGGTCTCCTCCGGACGTGTACGTGGTGGTCGGCGGCCGCGAGAGACGGCACGACCGACCCAGTTTCCTCGTTCAATCGAAATTCGCACTATTTATATATCTCGATTCATTGCATTGTCAATTCGCCCGTTTGGCAATGAGCCAAATCGGCCGAATCCTTCCGAGACATATCGAGTGCGAGCGAGATCATCAAATCAAACACACCCGCGGCAATAGTCCGAGCGTGAAAGACCCATTCGGCACGGCCCTCCATCACAAGCTATGCTCGGCGTCCCACTAAACCGGAGGGCGATTCATGGGTTTGTTCTCGCGGATGTTCGGCAATGCAAAAAGTGATCTCGATCGGGCAGAGGTTTTCTTGGAAAACGCGGAGCCATCAAAGGCCCTCAAACTAGCCCTTCGTGCACGTGACGGCGGGGGAGGAGAGTTCCGTTCGCGCGCCGATGTGCTTATCGTGCAAGCGCGCACGGCGATGGTGGAAGTGGCGGTGGAGAAGGCGGATCGCTGCGAAGCGACCCATCCCCAGGACGCCACGGACTGGTTGGAGATGGCAATTGAGGATGCACGCGCACTCGCCGAGGACCAGGTTGCCGGCGCCGAGGACACGGTTCGTTCGCTTACCGAGCGTCGCGCAGCGCTCTTGGGCGAAATGAAGCGTCGTGATGCCGAAGAGTTCGCGGAAGACATGATGGAGCGGATGGCAGCCGTCGACGACGCGCCGGAAGACGACGGTTTTGAGCCTGAGACGATCGGCTACGAGATCTTGATCGGAACCATGCGTGACGATCTTCGTGATGCCTACGAGACGAAACCAGAGGCATTTCGAGATGCTGTCGTCGCCCTCAGTGAGGGTGACGCCGAGGCAGCGCTCGAATCGCTCGCGACTTTGGATGCGGCAGATGATCATGTTCAGTTCGAGCGCGGGCGAGCGCGCATGTTGGCCGGCGATCACGCTGGCGCGTTGGCGGACTTCGAGGCCATCTGGCCCGCCTTTGGCGATGAACCCCTGGACCATCAAGGCATGAGCTCACTGCCCCTTCTTTGGGCGCATGCGGGAATGGCCTCAGGCATCCACTCCGTGGTCGCGGATCGCCTGGCCGAAGTGGGCTCACCCACCGAAGTCGGTGTTGGCGTGACCGACCTTCGAGCACAAGCTCTGGTCGTGGCGGGCCGGATGGACGAGGCCCGTACCCTTCTCGGTGAGGCCGTACTGGCCTTTCCCAAGGCGCAAAGCCTGCGCTACCTGCTTGCGGGAGCGCTCGCCAAGGGCGGATTCGACCCAGCCGGTGCGGTCTCTGTGCTCGACGCTGCCGTGGCGGCCTGCTGTTCCGGAGGCAGCTGTGCCAGTCAACCGTTGCATGTGCCATCGCTCGAGTTGCTTGCCACGTTGCTCTTGGCCGATTCGGAATCCGAGCCACAGCGGATCATGGACACGATCAATATGGCCATCCATGCTCGTGGTGGCATTACGACGTCGATCGCTCGCCTTCAAGAAGGCTACTTCCGTCGGATCGGAGAAGAAGCGCAAGCGGAGATCTCCGCCGAGGTGGCCGAACAGCTCGCCGAAGCGGGGGCGTCGGGCGAACCCGCACTCTTGGCGCCCACCATGGGTGGTGAGTCGGGCGCGGTCCTGTAGCGCTAGAAGGTCCAGAAGCATTCAGATGGGAGGGTGAGTATGGGGTGGCAACGAAGCGTTGTGTTGATTGGATTGGTAGCGATACTGGCCTGTGGTGCGCCGGAAAGTACGCCACGTACGGCGAATCTTTCAACGCCCGCAGTCGCGCCTCCAGCGTTGAGGGAGGATGGGGGACGTCTTTACCTCCGGCTTGACGCCGGATCGATCCTCCGCTCCGGGCCCGCGGCAACCGCGAGCCCGCAGCAGGTGGTGGCGTCGCGTGGCGGTGCCTTGGTGCTGGAACGAGATGGCGACTGGTACCGCGTTGAAGTGTCCGAGCCACCGGCGGAGGGCTGGATTCGGTTCGCCCCGCAGGAGGCCCGGGGGCGAGCACTTCGGGTCGTGGGTACCGGTGGGCCACGACAAGCTGTCGAAGCCAAACGAGAAGTGATCGAAGAAGCCCGCCGTCACATGCAGGGTGGTGGCCGAGCCGAGCGCTGTGGTCCTTACAACCTGTTTACCGATGTCGACGGAACCTCGCTCTTGGGCGCGTGTCAACGCATCGGCGAAACACTCGACGCTCATATTCAGGATCTCTATGGCACCGCTCCGCGCGGAATCCCCGCCGAATCGATCTTGCTGTTTGACCGCCGAGAAGGATTTCGCGCGTTTGCCGAGCCCCGCGGTACGTTCCGCGCGGGCTACGCGGCCTATGCCCGTGGATCCGAGGGCTTCCTCGCGGCATTCGTGGAAGGTCAGCCACCCGCCGAAGTGGTGCAGACTTTGGCCCATGAGCTGGCTCATCTGGTGCTGCGGCGCACCTTTGGTACCGACCTGCCACGATGGCTGTCCGAGGGTCTTGCGGATGGCGTTGGTGACGCGGCCACGGTCGACGGACTGCGCCCACCGTACCAATCGGCTGGTGTCGAAGCGGAGTTGCAGCGACTGAACCATGGACACCGGGCGGGGCAGGTCAGCGGTTTGGGGCGCCTGACATCGATGGGTGATGACCAGTTCGATAGGGGTGTTGTGTCCTATGACTATGAACTGAGTGCCGTGTTCATTCGTTGGTTGTTGATCGATCCCGAACGTGCGCGTGGTTTGCGCGGGTTTCTGTCTGGGCTGGTCGGTGGCCGCGACTATGATCCCGAAGCCTTGCGAGAAGCCTTGGGCCGATCTTGGAGTGAGCTCGATCAATCGCTTTCTAGGTGGATTCGGGACCGTGCGTGATCGCTGCTCGAATCGGCCACCCAATGCCAGCCTCTGACCCCGCGCGGGATGAATCTGCGGTACACTTTGCTCGCTGGAGAGTCACAAACGTTCGCGCGCCGCTTCGGCGGCGGGAGGAAAGTCCGGACTCCTACGGGCAGCATGCTCGCTAACGGCGAGGCGCGGTGACGCGATGGAAAGTGCAGCAGAGAGAAGACCGCCAACGGCTGCGATGTATTGCAGTCGTCGGTAAGGGTGAAAGGGTGCGGTAAGAGCGCACCGCTTCGGCGGCGACGTCGGAGGCAAGGTAAACCCCCATGTGGAGCAAGACTAAATAGGGAAACGGTATGCGGGTCGCCCGTCCCGCCGATATCGCAAGGTATGGCCAGTTTCCGGGTAGGTCGCATGAGCGCGTCGGCAACGACGGGCCCAGATGAATGAACGCGATCCGATCGCAAGATCGGGGAAACAGAATCCGGCTTATGGGGCTCTCCAGCATCTCTCGAACCGCCGCCCGTTGGCCACCACCGGTGTTGCCAGGCGCGCGCGTTGGGGTCGCGGCGTTGTCGGGGCCGGTGGACCCTCAGCGTCTCGATGTCGGACTCGACGCGCTGCGTGCCCTCGGTTTCGAACCGGTGGTTGCCGCCAACGTTGGCCGACGCTGTGGCCTCTTCGCTGGTGACGACGCCGCGCGTCTGGATGGATTCCATTCTTTGGCGGACGATCCGACGATCGAGGCCATTGTTTTTGCACGCGGTGGCCACGGGGTCCTTCGTCTTCTGCCGGCAATCGATTGGCAGCGGCTGGGGCGTGTTCCCCGTGCCTATGTGGGGTATTCGGATCTGACGCCGTTTTTGATGCAGGTGGTGGATCGGCTTGGCCTGGTGGCCTTTCATGGTCCGATGGTCGCTGCTGACCTGGCGCGCGGGCTTGACAACGAGGAACAAGGATCGTTCTTGCAAGCACTCGCTGGCCTGGGGCCGCTGCAGCTGCCCTTCGAGGGCAGTACCGCCGCGACGCCGGTCACCGGGCGATTGATCGGCGGTTGCCTCAGCTTGCTTACCGCAACCCTGGGTACTGCCTTCGCGCCTCGGTTGGATGACGCCCTGGTCGTGATCGAAGAGGTCGATGAGCCGGCGTATCGGCTCGACCGGATGTTGACCCATTTGGTGCTCTCCGGTACGCTGAACGATGCGCGTGGACTGGTCATGGGCCACCTGACACGCCATCGAGATGGGGTTCCGCTGGCCGAATGCTGGCAGCCCGTGTTGGCGGAGTTGAGTAGCCTGGCAGACTTGCCCGCGTGCTGGGGCCTTCGGGTAGGTCACGCGGCACCCAATTGGACCATCCCACTGGGGGCTTCGGCCCGTCTCGACCCCGGGTCTCGTTGCCTTGAAATCAACATGCCTTCTTCGCTGTCTCGTGGGCAGAACGCCTGAAGCAGCGCCATCGCGAACCCGACCGGACCTCAACGACGAACGACTCTCATGGTCAAACAAGTTTTCAAGACGACGCGCTCTCGGAGCATGGACAGCCATTCGTCGCACTACGAAGCAGGCCACTTTGTCTTCAACGAAGGCGATCTCGGTACCGAGATGTTCGTCATTCAAGAGGGCGAGGTTGAAATCGTCAAGGTGATTCATGGCGAGGAGAAGTGCTTGGCCGTGCTCTCCCATGGGGATTTTTTCGGCGAGATGTCGATCCTCGAGGACCTGCCACGGACCGCTTCGGCGCGTGCTTTGACCGACTGCAAGCTCTTGCGCATCAACGGTAGTACCTTCGATCAAATGCTGCGCAAGAACCCCGAGATCGCTGTGCGGATGATGCGAAAGTTGTCGCGCCGCCTTCGCGAAACGGACGGCCTTCTGCGGGAAGCCTTGGGCGGTTCGGAAGACCCCCAACCGCTGGAGGCTGCGGCCGCCGAGTCCGCGGTCGAGGTCGCTTACGGCCCGGAACGGCTGGTTCACAATGTCAGTGGGATCGCGTTTCATCTGGCCAGTGGTTTGGAAACCACCATCGGCCGGCGGGATCCGGTCACCGGGATCATGCCCGATATCGATCTGTCACCTGTGGACACCCAGCGCTCGATCTCGCGGCGCCATGCCAAGATCTTTCGGCGCGAAGGCAAGCTCTACGTCCGCGAGGAGATCGGCACCATGAATGGAACGTTCGTCAACGGCGAGCGCGTCGAAACGGGTGTCCCAGCCGAGTTCACCGAGAATGATGAGGTCCGCTTTGGCCTCGTCACCACGTTCTTCCACTTAACTTGACCCTGCGCGTCCTGCTGATCGCCAACACGCTGCCGCCCACGGATCTGTCCGGTGCCGGTGAGCAGGTCCTCCAGCTCGCGGTCGGTCTGCGCGCCGTTGGCCATGAGGTCGAGGTCCTGGGTCGGGGACCTGGCGGCGCGCGTGGACCCAAAGTGCTATTTCCCTTGATGATCGTACCCGCCACGCTTCGGGCCGTCCGTCGATTTCGCCCAGATCTGGTGCAGGTTCATGAGTCGGACGGCGGCTTGGCCGCACTTATGGTGAAATGTCTGCGGCGCTGGTGGCGACCTCGTCCTCAACTGGTGTCGCTCTTGCAGGTGAGCTATCGAGAGGAGATTCGGGCGGTGCGACCCCTGCGTTTCGAGGGGCGGGTCCTCGGTCGGCCAGGTTGGGTCGAACGTCGTTTTCTGTTATTCAAAGCGCCGGTGCAACTGGTCCTCGGCATCCTCTCGGCGCGATTGAGCGACCGTGTTCTGGCTTGTAGTCGGCAAACGGCGGACGAGCTCGAACGAGACTACGGCGTGCGTGACGTGCGCGTGCTGCCCAATGCCACGGGTGGCCTGCCGGTCAAGAGGGCGCCATCACGGCCCGATGATCCGGCACCTGGTTACCTGCTCTATGTCGGTCGCCTGCGGGTACGCAAGGGCGTCGAGGTGCTGCTCGAAGCCATCGCCGCCCTCCGTGACGGGCATCCGGAGGTTCGGCTGCTCCTGGCAGGTAGCGGCGAGCAACGAGCGGCGTTGGAAACGCGGGTGGTAGCGCTCGGCCTCGAATCGGCCGTGACGTTTTTGGGCCGACGTGACGCGGCCCAAGTTCGGCACCTATTGTCGTCAGCTCTCTGCCTCGTTGTACCGTCGATTTACGAGGGCATGCCGTTGGTGATCCTCGAAGCGATGGCGGAGGGCATCCCGGTGGCAGCGTCGCGGGTCAGCGGCATCCCCGAGGTGGTGGTCGACGGGGAGACCGGCTGGTTGGTCCCTCAAGAGGATCCTCCTGCTTTGGCGGCGGCGCTCAGCGCGGCACTCGCGGATCCCATGGAGGCTGCGCGTCGAGGGCGCGCGGGCCGCGGTCGGCTCGATGCGGGCTTCACGCCAGTCCATATCGCGGCAATTTGGGAGCAAGCGATAGGATAGTACGCACCTTTGCGCTACCATCCGCGTCCCCTGTCGCGGCGATAAGCTTGTGCCGCGAGACTGAATCCGAAACACGAACCCATGCAGCGAATGAAGATCACCCGCGCCCGGTGGCTGACGGCGAGCCGTTTAGCGGCCGTCTGCCGCCATTCTCAGCCATGAGTACGTCGCGCGCCGCAACCAGCAGCCTCTTGCCCACGGAATGGCAGGTTCGCCTGCCGCTATTCGAAGGGCCGCTCGACCTCCTTTTGCATTTGACGCGGATCAGCGAGGTCGACATCACGGACATTCCCGTGGCACTCGTCTGCGATCAGTTTCATGCCTACCTTGGCCTGATGGATGAGTTGAGCCTCGATATCGCGGGCGAATACATCTTCATGGCAGCCTACCTCATTCATCTCAAGTCGAAACTCCTGTTGCCCCAGCAAAAGGATCTGGATGGTGTTCCGATCGAGGAAGAGGATCCGCGAGACGACCTGGTGGCGCGGCTTTTGGAATTCCGCAAGCTGAAAGATGCTGCCCAGACCCTTGCCGAGGTCGACAGCGTTCGGAGGGGCATGTGGCCCAGGCGCTCCGACGACCTACAGGCCATTGTCAAGGCCGATCCAGCGTCGCTCGATCTGGGTGACCTCTCGTTGTTCGACCTTCTGAGCACCTTTCGCACCGTCTTGGATCGTTTTGAGCGCAGCCGACCCGAGCCGCTACACTTGATTGGCGAGACGTTCTCGGTCCGTGCGCAGCTCGATCGTCTATTGGCGCGTCTCGATTGCGGACGGCCTTTTGATTTGCTCGATGATCTACGGGCGCTGAGCGGGCGCCGTGAAGCGATCGCTGCATTCTTGGCGGTGCTCGAGATGGCGCGCATGAGTTTGGTTCGGGTTCACCAGACCGATACGGGGTCGGTGCTGCTGTATCGCACCACCCGGGTCATCGAAGTCCAGGAGTTGGAGGCGATCCAAGGATGAACGATGTGCGCGATATGGAACCGGTCCTGGAGGCGATTCTCTTTGTCGCCAACGAGCCCGTCAGCCGTGAGCGCTTGCTCGAGGTCTTCGACCCTGGCACACGCGAGGACGCAGCCAAGGCGTTGGACGCGGTGGTCGAGCGCTACCGAGAGTCACCGACCCGTGGCGTCCTGATCGATGAAACGGCAGGTGGCTTCCGATTCGTCACTCGGCCTAATTTGCATGGCTACCTCAGGCGTTTCTACGAGTTGACCGGCAGTAATCGGCTGTCCATGCCGGCGCTCGAAACGTTGGCGATTATCGCGTATCGGCAACCGGTCACGGCACCGGAGATCCAAGAGTTGCGTGGTGTGGGGTCCTCCGGCGTGCTCAAGACCCTGCTCGAACGTCGGTTGGTGCGGATTGCTGGCCGCAAGGAGGTCGTTGGCAAGCCGTTTCTCTACGCCACCACCCGCGAATTCCTCATGCGCTTTGGTCTTGGCTCGCTCAAGGACTTGCCACCGCTGGAGCAGTTCGAAGAGTTCTATGGCTTGGATGTCGGGGGAGACGGCGAGGACGCCGATGGTGGTCACGATCACGAGGAAGAGGTCCTGCGTCAAGCTGCCATGATCGAGGAACAGGACTCTGACACGGCCGACGCCGCCGACATCGAGGCGGAGGAGGCCGAAGTTGCTGCGGCGGAGGCTACGGAGCAGAACAGTGAACCATCGGAAGCAACGGCTACCGTGACCATGCCGAATGAATTGAATACCGATCCAACGATCGAACCAGAAGAACCGCAGGAATCGGATCGTGCTCTCGACGACGAGGCGAACGAGCGGACTCCTGTTGGGGTGCAGTCATGAGCGCGGAACGCCTACAAAAGATCCTTGCCCGCGGCGCTGATCTTGCCCGACGCCAAGCCGAAGAGCTCATACGCGATGGCCGGGTCGAGGTCAACGGAACGATCGCAACGCTTGGCGATCATGCGGACCCGGAACACGACGCTATCCGGGTCGATGGCAAGCGCTTCACCGTCGTGCCATTGGTGCGCCGGACCCTCTTGATCAACAAGCCCTCAAGCGTCATGTCGACCCGTAACGATCCACAGGGCCGGCCCACGGTACTGGATCTGCTACCCGTACGTCTGCGGACCGGCATGTTTCCAGTGGGTCGCCTCGACTTCGACACCGAAGGCTTGCTGATCATGACCAACGATGGCGAGTTCGCCCAACGCATTGCGCATCCGCGCAATGGCTGCTCAAAAACCTACGAAGCGCGGGTTAAGGGTCGTCCGGACAAGCAGAAGATCGACCGTCTGCGCCGGGGCATTCTGCTCTTCGGCAAGCGGACCCAGCCGGCCACGATCAAGTCGCGGACCCGGCCAGCCGGTCCACGCGAAAGCGTTTCGAACTCATGGTGGACGATCGTTCTGCGCGAGGGAAGGACCCGTCAGGTCCGGGAGATGTTCTACCGGGTCGGGCATCCCGTTGGTCGCCTGCGGCGGATCGCGATCGGGCCGATTCAAACGGGCGGTTTGCCGTCCGGCGGCTGGCGTGAGCTCGACGAGACCGAGATTGCGCGGCTGGTAGACGCCAGCACGCCACAGAAGAAACCCAATGCCAAGAAGCCAGCCAAGCCGCGCCGATCAAGGGCGCCCGCGCGGGCCGACACGCCGCGGACCGGAGCCAGCAAGACACCGGGGCGAGCCGTGTCTTCGTCACGAAACGCAGGGTCGAAGAGCACCAATGCGCCAGCCGGCAGACCCGGTCGCAGCCGACCGACTGCCGACGAGGGGCAACGCAGGGGCCGCCCGGCTCGCGGTGGTGGTGGTGGTGGTGGTGGTGGTGGTGGCGGTACCACCCGAGGGCGCCGGGGCCCGGCTGGTTCCGGATCCGAGCGTCGGGCGAGACCCGACGCCGGCTCAGGGCGGGGCCCTGGGTCGAAGAAGGGTGTTGATCGCTCTGGGAGAGAGAGCCGATCCACCGGCGTTTCAGGCCGTCCGAACGCAAGTCGTCCGAACGCGAGTCGCCCGAACGCAAGTCGCTCGAAGACAGGAGCCCCGGCAGGACGTGGTGGGCCCAAGCCCTCCGGTGGACCGAGACGCGGGCCGAAGCCGGGTTCCACACGGGGACCCAAACCCGGCGGGGGAAAGGGTCGACGGCCCAAATCGGGCGGGCGAGGTGGCACCGGTAAACCGAGTGGAGGCGGTCGTGGCCGACGCTGAGGCCAGCGGTATCGGTGTGCCCTTGGTCATCGCGATCGATGGCCCGTCTGGGGTCGGCAAGAGCACCGTGGCACGATTGTTGGCGCAGCACTACGCGTTGCCGATGCTCGATACCGGTGCCATGTACCGTGCTGCAGCGCTCGCGGTGCTCGACCAAAGCATCGCGCTCGACGACGAGGCCACCGCGTTGGCAGCCGCCCTGGCCGCCGATGTTTCGGTCCGCGGTGAAGCGGGCGGTGTCACCGAAGTTCTCCTCGATGGCCAGCATGTGGGGAGCCGGATTCGGTCGCCAGAGGTGAGCGATGCCACCTCACGTTTGGCGATTCATCAAGCGCTACGGGAGCGGATGGTCAAGGCACAGCGCGCGTTTGCCAGGCGCCAGGGCGCGGTGATCGAGGGCCGGGACATCGGCACGGTGGTTTTTCCCCAGACGCCGTTCAAGTTCTTTCTCGATGCGGCGCCGGAGATTCGTGCAGAGCGCCGTGCGGCCGAGCTTCGTGCCGCTGGCCGCGAGATCGACGTCACCGCATTGGCAGCCGAGATCGCACGGCGTGATGCGCGGGACAGCCAGCGCGCCGCCTCACCCTTGATCTGCGACGATCGATACGAGCACATTGATACGGGCTCGCGGACACCGACCGCGGTGGTCGACGTGATTGTCGCCTCGATAGCGGCGCGCGCGGAGCGCGGCCATCCAACGCTTTCGGTGCGGTGACGAAATGAGTGGGGCCCCGGTACGGGCAGACCAGCTCGTGTCGTGGGCGTTGGAAGAGGGCTTCGATCGTGCCGGCATTGCCGCGCTTGAGCGGTCGGAACACGGGCACCACCTGCGAGCATGGCTGGCGCGCGGTGATCATGCCGGAATGGACTGGATCGCCCGTCGGGTCGCGGAGCGGGAGGAGCCCGGAGCCATGCTGCCCGGTGCTCGAACTGCGTTGTGCGTCGCCTTGCAATACGCACCTTTGCAGGATCAGCCCGAAGTCGTCGGGGATCTGTGGCCGCGGGTGGCCCGCTATGCCCAGGGCCGGGATTACCACGACGTCATGGGTAAGCGCTTGCGCCGGCTGGCTGCCCGGATCACGGAGGCGTTTCCCGACAGTGCAAGTCGGCCATACGTCGACACCGGACCCATCCTCGAACGCGAGTTGGCTGCCCGCGCGGGTCTCGGTTCGGTCGCCAAGAACACGATGCTGTTGCATCGCCAACATGGCTCCTACTTCTTGTTGGGCGAGCTCCTGCTGACGCTGGACGTACGGCCAACCTCGACCCCAGCAGAGGATCTTTGTGGTCAATGCAGCCGGTGTCTCGACGCGTGTCCCACCGGTGCTTTGCCCGCTCCGTACCAGCTCGACAGCCGTCGATGCATCAGCTATTGGACCATCGAACACCGTGGGCCGCTGCCACAAGAAGTGCGCTCAGAACTTCGAGACTGGGTTTTTGGCTGTGACATCTGCCAAGAGGTTTGTCCCTACAACCGTCGGCCGAGGGCAGGAGATGACGATGCGATGCGCCTGCCCGCGGCCCGTGGAGCTCTTGATCTTGCTGCGTTGGTGACCATCGATCGGGACAGCTATGTCGAACGTTTTCGTCACAGTCCCATGAAGCGGGCCAAACAGGCCGGACTGCAGCGCAACGCTGCGGTCGCGATGGGAAATCTTGGCGATTCCGCATACGTCCCGGCGCTCGAACAAGCGCTCGGCGATGCCGAACCGGTGGTTCGTCGACATGCCGCTTGGGCCCTCGGCAGGATCGGTGGTCCCGAGGCTCTTGCCGCGCTCGCAACGCGTAGGATGCTCGAGGTGGACGGGGAGGTCCTTGCCGAGATTGACCAAGCTCGTGCCGGCGCCTCGCTGGACCGTGGGGCGCGATGAAATCGGTTGACACTCAATAGGTGCATCCCTATACTCCAACGTCCCGAGTTTTAAGCACTTAGCAAACGCCTTCGGCCGAAAATCCAAACACCAGCACCATCGGATTTGGAACCGTATAGCTCGGAAAACCGGTGCTGGCAAGAGTAGGCGGTGTACGCCTGCGCCATTGTCAACGACAAACAAGTACCCCATAATGGATCAAATTAACGACGAGGCCGCCGCCGAGAATTCGGCGACGCCCGAAGCTCCCCCTGTCTCCAACATCTCGACCAGCGCCGGCAACAGCTCTGCCAGCGATACGGTGATGGCTGCACCCGTCGACTTGGCGGCCGAGGCCGCTGCTTCCGACGCAGCGAAAGCGCCAACCGTGTTGCTCGACGACGCGGATGACATGGATTTGGACTACGAGCAACTCGTAGCCCTTTATGACGAAAGCATGCGCCATCTCGAGGAGGGTGAGATTGTCACCGGCCGGGTGGTGGGCATCACCGGCAGCGACGTGGTGGTCGATGTTGGCTACAAGTCTGAGGGTTTGATTGCTCTGAGCGAGTTCGCTTCTATTAGCGGTGACATCGATGTCAACGTCGGCGACGAAGTCGAGGTCTTGCTGGAGAAGACGGAGGACAAGGAAGGCCATGTCCTGCTGTCGAAATCCAAGGCCGTCAAGATGCGGATCTGGAATGATATCGAGGAGGCTTTCAAGGAGAACTCGATCATCAACGGCCGGATCATGGATCGAATCAAGGGCGGTCTGACGGTGGACGTTGGTTTGCGGGCGTTCTTGCCCGGATCGTTGGTCGACATCAAGCCGGTCAAGAATCTCGAATCGCTCAAGGGCGAGGAGCTTCAGTTCAAGGTCATCAGCCTCGACCGTCGGCGCAACAACATCGTGCTGTCGCGCAAGGCCGTGCTCGAGAAGGAATTCGCGAAGAAGAAGACCGAGACTTTGACCAAGCTGGTCGAGGGCGTCAAGTTGCCCGGTGTGGTCAAGAACATCACCGACTACGGTGTGTTCATCGACCTGGGTGGTATCGACGGTTTGCTTCACATCACGGATATCTCGTGGGGCCGGGTCAACCACCCCTCTGAGCATTTCTCGGTCGGTGACGAAGTCGAGATCATGGTTCTCAAGTTCGATCCTGCCACCGAGCGTGTTTCCCTGGGCTACAAGCAGCGCAGCGAGGATCCGTGGAACCTGGTCGACAAGAAGTACCCAATCGGTTCGCGCGTCGAAGGCCGGGTGGTCAGCTTGGTCGATTACGGTGCCTTTGTGGAGATCGAGGAGGGCGTCGAGGGCCTGGTGCACGTCAGCGAGATGTCGTGGACCAAGAAGGTCGTCAACCCGAACAAGATCCTCACGGTGGACGATCAAATCGAAGCGATCGTCTCCGAACTCGACATGGGGCAACGCAGGATCAGCCTGTCCTTGCGTCAGACCGAGCGCAATCCGTGGGAAGAGTTGGCCGATTCGTTCCCGGTCGGCAGCATCATCGAGGGTCGGGTGCGCAACCTGACCGAGTTTGGTGCCTTTGTCGAGATCACCGAGGACATCGACGGCCTCATCCACGTCTCGGACATGAGCTGGACCAAGCGGGTCAAGCACCCCAGCGAAGTGCTCAAGAAAGGCGACGTGGTCAAGGCGCGGATTACCAACATCGATGTGGGCAACCAACGCGTGTCCCTTTCGATCAAGGAGTTCTTGCCGAACGAGTGGGACAACTTTGTCCAGACCCACCAGGTTGGCGACACCGTCGATGGCAAGGTGGTCAACGTGACCGACTTCGGCTTGTTCATCGACATCTACGAAGGTCTCGAGGGCCTGTCGCACATCAGTGAAATTGATGTAGGCGGTGGCAAACTCGAGAATCACTTCGAGGTTGGTGACTGGGTCAGTGCCCGGATTCTTCGGATCGAAGAGGAAGACAAGAAGGTCGGCCTCACCATGCGCGGTGTGCCGCAGCCGACACCGGAAGAGATTCCGGAGTTGGAAGCAGCCGAAGCCGAGGCTCGTGAGAACCGCAAGGTCAGCACGAGCATCGAAGACTCCGGGTTGGCTGCCGGAGGCCAAGGTGGAGATACCGTCGAAGCCGAAGCCGAGAGTGCTGCCGAGGCCGAAGCCGAAGAGGTCGCCGAAGCTGAAGATGTCTCTGGCGATGCGTCTGAGGAAGCCACCGACGATGCCGTCGAGGCAGAAGCTGAAGCCGAAGAGGCTTCGGTGGAAGCGAGTGCGGAGTCTGAGGCAAGCGACGACACGGCCGTTGAAGAGGTCGATACCGAAAAAGAGGCGGAGTAGGCGGGTCCAAGGGCCTCACTTTCCAGTCAAAGGCAACGAGGAGACGACGTGCAAAGCCGTTCCGCAATGACCAAGGCCGAGCTGGTCGAGGAAGTCGCGCAAGCGACCCAGCTGACCAAGAAACACGCTGAAATCATTGTCAATACGGTGTTCGAAAGCATCGTCGCCTCGCTGCACGACGGCGAGAAGATCGAACTCCGCGGTTTCGGAAGCTTTCGCATCCGCAACCGTGGGGCTCGTATCGGTCGTAATCCAAAGACGGGGGCGAAGGTCGAGGTGCCGGCAAAGCGCATCCCGTACTTCAAGCCAGGAAAAGAGCTCAAAGAGCTCCTGAATCAGTAGCGGCGCCGCCGTAGCCGAAGCCCCGAGCGCTGTTGATGCGAGTGAAATTTAGGGTAGCTGTGTGCGCGTTCGCGACGTCTGATTTGAACGCCAATTCTCGACAACCGGCTGGCCCTTGTGCAGCCGTCACCGGATCTTTTCGGGGAGGAGCTGTCCTGTGACAGAGGCCACCAGTCGACCGGTTCCCTTGATCCGGTCCTTGATGCTCGCGGTTGCGTCTTGGGCGGTGCCCGGTCTGGGCCACTTTGCCTTGGGGCGCAGGGCTCGTGGAGCCGTTTTCTTCACGGTGATTTTGGCCGCGTTGGTGATTGGTACCCGCCTGGAGGGCAACCTGCCCTTTGTGCTAGGTGGACAGCCGCTCGCCATTCTCGCCACACTTGGGTGCATGGGGGTTGGCCTTCCATACTTTTTCCTACAGATGGTGGCGGGTTACCATGGCATCGTTGATGCTGTGGGATACGAGTATGGCAGTGCCTTCATCCTCAGCGCGGGCCTGATGAACATGCTGCTGATCCTCGACGTCTGGGACATTTCCCACGGTGAAAAGAGCTGACGGGATGAGTCATTTTCTCTTGATGGTCACCTATGCCGGGCTGCTAAGCCTGTTCTTCACGACGCTTTGGCGACGTGAACGCAAGGCACAAGTGAAGCTTTTCCTCCAGCTCTTTTTGGGTATGGTTGGCGCGGGCCTGGCACTTGCTTGGCTCATGTACGCGTTTCCATCGGGTCCTCCGGCCCCGATTCCATGATCAAGAGCGCAGTGGACGATCTCCTGATGGTGGCGGGGGAGGCGTCCGGCGACCTGCATGGTGCGCGGCTGTTGAGCGCCCTGCAGCGGCACCGACCTGGATTGCGGTGCTATGGATTAGGTGGCGACGAGCTGCAAGCGGCTGGTATGGAACGGCTTGCCGATGCTGCCGAGATTTCAGTGGTGGGCATCACCGAAGTCCTTCGCATTCTCAGCCGTGCGCGGGTCATCTTCGATGACATTTTGGAGGCGGTGGATCAACGTGGAACGCGCTTCGCGGTCTTGATTGACTTTCCCGAGTTCAATCTGCGGTTGGCACGCCAATTGGCCAATCGAGGGGTACGGGTGGTCTACTACATCAGTCCGCAGGTGTGGGCGTGGCGCCGTGGACGTGTTCGGACCATTGCCAAAACCGTCGAGCGTATGCTTGTGTTGTTCTCGTTTGAAGAAAAGTTCTTCCACGACCATGGTGTCGATGCTTTGCATGTCGGTCATCCTCTGGTCGACGAGGTACCCCGCCTGCCCCAAGCCTGGGACCAAGCTGCCGAGTCGGGACCCAAACGAATCGCGCTCTTGCCTGGCTCGCGGGCGAGCGAAGTCCGGTCCCTCCTGCCCGCGATGATCGAAGCGGTTGCCGTACTTGCAGAGCATCACGATATCGGCGTGTTCTTAGTCCAAGCTCCGACCGTCCCGCCAGACCTGATCGACGACCTGCTCTCTGAGAGCACGGTTCCAGTCGAACGCGTTCGATCCGATCGCTATGCGGCGATTGCTGGCGCCCACGTGGCCCTCTGTGCCTCGGGCACGGCTACCCTCGAAGTCGCGCTGTTGGGCACGCCGATGGCCGTGGTGTACCGGGTAGGGACCGTTTCGTATTGGCTTGGCCGTATGCTGGTGCGCTTGCCGGCGGTCTCGCTCGTCAACTTGGTTCTGGGTCGGTTGGTGGTTCCGGAGCTGATTCAACACCAAGCGCGTCCCGCCCTGATGGCCGCTGCGGTGCGCACCCTACTCGAGGACCACCAGGCCCGCGACGCCATGCGCGCCGACTTGGCGCTGGTGCGCAGTGCCTTGGGCGCCAGCGGTGCAACCGAACGAGCTGCCGACGCGATCAACGACATTCTTGCGGTCGAAGCTCCTGCCGTGGAGCATGCCCCATGAGCACAAAGCGGCAGCTGCGCTTCTTGTGGCCGTATTTTCGGCGCCATGCGGGATGGATGGCCTTGGCCCTCGTGGCAACGGTGGTCGTCACGGCAACGACCTTGATTGCGTACATCCTTCTACAGCCCATTTTCTCCGACATCCTCAAGACCGACGGCAGCGTTGGTGGTTTGGGGTTTCTGGTCGAGAGCAAAGAGGCGAGTGACTCCGCCCAAGCACCGACTTGGCTTCAGGACTTACAGGCGCGGTTCGATCCTAAGACCCTTGTCGAGACCTCCCTCCAAGGCCTGCGGGGCCGGTTTGGGGTCGACAGTGACCTTGAAAACCTGAAGTTCTTGTCCGTGTTGTTTGCGTTGGTGATGCTTGTGCGCTCGCTCGGCATGTTCGTCAACGGCTACTTCTTCCAGATCATCGGTCTGGGTGGCACCAACGACCTGCGCAACGATCTCTACTCGCGCATCTTGCATCAGTCGAGTCGGTTCTTCGCGCAGCATCCTTCCGGGGAGCTTTTGAGTCGGGTCTCCAGCGATATCGGGGTGATGCAAACAGCCATCAGCACCCGCCTGATTGATTTCGCCCAGCAAAGCTTGACCCTGGTTGGGTTGCTCTATCTCTTGTTTCGAATGCAGCCCCAGCTGGCGGCGGTTTGCTTGGTGGTCACGCCAGCGATTCTCTATCCCATTGTTCGCTTCGGGAAGAGCATGCGCCGAACCAGCCACAGCAGTCAAGAGCGGATGGCTGATATTTCGAACCTGGTGGTCGAGGCGGTACGGGGACACCGTATCGTGAAGGCCTTCGGCATGGAAGACTTTGAACTGACGCGGTTTCGCGCGGCGACCAAGCGCCATCTCAAGGTCCGTTTGCGCGCCCAAATGCTGCGCTATGCATCCGGACCGGTGGTGGAGTCGTTGGCAGCAATCGGCGCCGCATTCTTCCTGGTCTTCGTCGGTACGGCCATTCTCGAAGGGCGCCTGCGGACATCGGAAATGATGACTTTCCTGATCACGCTGTTGGCGCTGTACGATCCCGTTCGAAAACTCAACAAGGTCAATCTGGTCTTCCAAGAGGCGCTTGCGGCCGCCGATCGTGTCGAGTCCGTCATGAAGGTTGCCAACGAGATCGAAGACATCCCAGATGCGGCGACCTTGGCGCCCCTCCACGAGGCGATTCGTTTTGAAAACGTGACCTTCGCCTACGATCAACAGACGGTTCTCGAAGACCTGAGCCTGACGATCAAACGTGGTGATGTCATCGCCCTGGTCGGAGCCTC
This sequence comes from Candidatus Multivoradales bacterium, assembly GCA_965250305.1. GTDB lineage: Bacteria > Acidobacteriota > Thermoanaerobaculia > Multivoradales > J023 > J023. The sequence continues at coordinate 640,526 of CBDFNS010000024.1, forward strand.
GGGGGCTGGCAAGTCGACCCTGGTGAATCTACTGCCGCGGTTTTTTGACCCCGATCAAGGGCGGGTCTCCCTCGATGGTGTCGACATTCGAGAGGTGACATTGGCGAGCCTGCGGGGCATGATCGGCATCGTCACCCAGGAAACCGTGTTGTTCAATGACACGGTGCGCAACAACATCGCTTACGGCCGCGCGGACCTACCCCTCGAGCGCGTCGAAGACGCCGCGAAGGCGGCATTTGCCCACGAGTTCGTCCAGGCCATGCCCGATGGCTACGATACGGTGGTGGGCGAGGGCGGTTCGAAGGTCTCAGGTGGTCAGCGGCAGCGGTTGGCGATTGCCAGAGCCTTGTTCAAGGATCCGCCCATCTTGATTCTCGACGAAGCGACCTCAAACTTGGACAGCGAGGCGGAGCGCTTGGTACAACATGCCCTTTCGAACTTGATGGCCGGCCGAACCGCGCTGGTCATCGCGCACCGTCTGTCGACCGTGCAGCGTGCCGACCGTATTGTTGTGATGGACGCCGGAAAGATCGTGGAACAAGGAACGCACGACGAGCTGCTGGCCGCAGGCGGCCGCTACCGACGGCTTTACGAACTCCAGTTTCGCGATCATTCGGAGCAAGCCGATGCATAGCATGACCGGGTTTGGGCAGGCACCGGCCGAGAACGATCGCGTTCGTGTCACGGTCACCCTTCGTGGAGTCAATCACCGCTTTCTTGATTTCAACCTTCGACTGCGGGACGACCATCGGTCGCTCGATACGGTGATTCGGGAGCGTGCCGGTAGGGTGCTCTTTCGGGGTCGGGTCGAAGCCCTACTCGATGTCGAGTGGCTGCACGAAGTCCCCGTCGAGTTGGTGGTGGACCAGCAGCGGTTGGCGAGTCTCGAGTCTCTGGTTGGTGACCTTGGCCACTTGGTTCAAGGGGGAATGTCATTCGGTGACCTCTTGCGGGTTCCCGAGCTGATTCGGTTTCAGGCAACCAAGGTCACCTGGCGGGATGAGGATTCGGCTACCGCAATCGAGGCGTTTGACCTGGCCATGGAGCAGCTCCTCGAGGCGCGGCGTACCGAGGGCGACCAGCTCGAGACCATTCTTCGGAAACAAGTAGATGAGATCGAGACGATCACCGCCGAGCTGGCGGAACATGCCGCCACGGGTCCTCAAGCAGCCGCGGAAGCGCTTACCCGGCGCCTTGCTGAGCTGCTGGCCGATAGCGCGCCCGATCCAGCGCGCGTGGCACAAGAGGTCGCGGTCTTGGCGGATCGAAGCGATGTCCGAGAAGAACTTGATCGCCTGCGCTCCCATGCTGAGCACTTTCGGATCTTGATGGCCAAGCCCGGCGCGGTGGGTAAACGTCTGGATTTTTTGACGCAAGAGATTCTTCGCGAGCTCAACACCGTGGGCTCAAAGTGCCGCGACGCCGAAATGACCCGGCTGGTGCTGGAGGGTAAGGTGCGTTGCGAGCAGATTCGGGAGCAGGTTCAGAATGTCGAATGACCCGAGTTGTCCGAGTCCTGGAACATCTGTGGTGGGTGCCGACGCACCTGCCGCTCCGAGCCAGGGCGATTTATTTGTGGTCTCGGCGCCGAGTGGTGCGGGAAAGACGACACTGGTCCGCGCGCTCTTTGCTTCTGGCAAGGCAGCGGGGCTGGCCTACTCGGTGAGCCATACGACCCGGCCGATTCGTGTTGGCGAGGTTGATGGTAGCGACTATCACTTCGTCGATGTCCCGACGTTTCGCGAAATGATCGCGCGCAACGCCTTCTTCGAATGGGCTGATGTTCATGGCCAGCTCAAGGGTACGAGTGCGGAGTGGATTATCGGGCAGACAGCCGCCGGAACAGACGTCCTACTCGACATTGATGTCCAGGGGGCCTTTCAGGTTCGAGCCCGGGTGCCAGAGGCCCAGCTAATTTTCATCTTGCCGCCCAGTGCCGAGGAGCTCGAGCGCCGCCTCCGTCATCGCGGCGCCGACGATAAAGAGCAAATCGCCCGCCGAATCGTTGATTCGGCTCGCGAAGTGGGGAAGTGCCTCGACTATGACTATGTTATTGTCAATGAGGAAGTCGACGTGGCCACGAATGCCCTTGTATCCATTGTGTGTGCCCGCCGACACCGACGCCAGCATCAACAGCGGACCATCGAACAGATCATGGCTGGCTTCGAAAAGCACTGAAGAAAAGCACTGAGATCGACGGAAGTTCAACGACGCGGCAGAGGTCGCGAATCAGGAGCCACTCATGGAAGGCATTCCGGATCGGGTCGACAGCAAGTTTCGCTTTGTGTTGCTCTCGGCACAACGCGCTGAGTTGATGATGCGTGGTGCTCAACCGCGGGTTGAGGCGAAGAACACCAAACCGACCCATCTGGGTATGAAAGAGATCATGCACGAGGTGGTTAACTGGGACTACGGCCCGGGCGATTCACCTGAAGCGGAAGTCGCTGCTGAGGGCTGAGGCGTTCGCGCAACCTCGCCGTCATGCCCGACCCGCCGCCTGAGCGCGTCGCCCAGGTCCTCGACTATCTCGACGCCATTGGTTTCCGCGAGCTGTACTTGCGGCAGCCCGAGGTGGTCGTTCCGGCTGCTCCGCCCGCGCGGCGGCCGGTCGACAGGATCAATCAGCAGCCAGTCGCATCGGCGCCGCCTGACCTAAGTGGGCTGGGCCTTGCCGGTGCCGCGACAGCCGCGGCGGCCTGTACCGCCTGCGTCCTGGCTCGACGTCGCACCAAGGTCGTGTTTGGTAGCGGTGCACCGGACGCCGATCTCATGTTCATCGGCGAGGGGCCGGGGGAACAGGAAGATCGGCAGGGGCTGCCTTTCGTTGGTCCGGCGGGCCAACTCTTGACCCGCATTATCGAAGCGATCGAGCTACGCCGTGAATCGGTGTACATCGCCAACGTCGTCAAGTGTCGACCGCCGGGGAATCGCAACCCACAGCCCGATGAGATCGCGGCCTGCGGCGGCTACCTCGAGCGGCAGATCGCGTTGGTGAAGCCCAAGTTGATCGTCTTGTTGGGCCGGGTGGCGGCCCAGGCGATGCTCGGGGTCGAGGGGACCCTTGGCTCAATGCGCGGACGGTGGCATGAGGTTCATGGGGTCCCGGCACGGGTCACCTACCATCCGGCCGCATTGCTGCGAAATCAGCAGTACAAACGCCCGACGTGGGAGGACATGCAGCTCGTGCGGGATCGCTTGCGCGACTTGCAGTCTTCCTAGACCGCGCCATGCGGTTGCAACCCTCGCCCGTTCGTGAGCATCCCGCCTTAGCCCGCCTCCATCGGCAGTTGGTAGCGTCGGCAGTCTCGGTGATTGTGGTTCGGGGATGGCCTCGCAGCGGAAGCCGATGGCTCTGTGACGGATTGGCGCGTGTTCTGTCCGCACGAGAGGTCGAAACGGCGCAACTCCTTGGGGACGAGATCCAGGCGGACGAGCCGGTGGAATGGCTGCGCGTGAGCGGCGCTACAAGCGACGAAACCTGGCGTCGGATCGACGCGTGGACCACTGATGGCCACGCCGCCAAGCTCCTGATCGGGGTACCCGTTCCGGCCCGTGTCGTGCTTGCCAACGCGGTCGTTCTGGACCCCTCGGCCCTGTTCCTGGACGCCGAGGAGATTGTCGGTTGGCTCCGACGCGGAGGACACCAGACGACACCTGACGATGTGGTCGACTGGTTGCTCTGGTGGTCAGAGGGCTGGCTGGGTGCGTTGGACTGTCTCGACCTGCCCTTGCGTGGATGTCCCTTGACGGTGACACGACTGGCGACGGCGTCTGAATCGGCGCTGGCTGCCATCGTCTCGAGCCTGCCCAATGAAGATGCGAGGACCCTCGAGACCATTGCCGGAGCTGGTTCACTGCCCTTGGCAACCTGGCGCCAGGCACAAGCGGAGGTCGAGCAAGACGTGCGCGTAGGAGACCATGGGTTCGACCAGGTCGTCCACCGATGGTTTCCCAGCCACACCCCGACTGACTCCTTGTCCCTGCCTTTGGCGTTGCACCAGGCGGTGCTGGTGCGGGAGACGACCCGTACCGATTCGGCCGGACATCGACGGTGGTTCAGGGAGCTGGGCAAGGCATCTGCGTACAGCGGCGACCGGGCTGCAGCCATTCGACTCAGGCGATTGGGCGGCAAGCCTGCCGAGTCCGATGGCGCGCTTACTCGACGGTCGCGCGTGGACCGCCAGAAACCGGTGATCCTCCTTCGCCTCCTTGGGCATCCACAGGCGGAGCGTGTCGATTGCACGGACCACCGACAGGCGATCTCATGGCGCCTGCGTCGCGCGTTTCAGAGCGTTGCTTACCTGGCCTTGGCGCCAGAGCATCAGGCAACTCGGGCGGATTTGGTCGAAGCTCTATGGTCCGGTGCCGATCCCGGCACGATTCGCAAGAACTTCCATCCCGTGCTCAGCGACGCTCGCCGAACCCTTCGTGCGGCGTTCACAGACCCTGGAACGCCGATTCGTGGCATTGTCCACAGTCAGGGGGTCTACTGTCTCGACCCCGAAATCGATTGGCGAAGCGACGTCGAGATCTTCGAGCGCGATGCCACCACCGAAGCGACCGATGAGCCGGAAAGCGAGGTACCACTGGCGCGATGGCTCGCGGCCTGGCGGATGTACCGAGGTCCTTTGCTCGCTGGCTGGGACGAAACGTGGATCTCGTCGTTCCGCGACCGCTTTGCTCGACAGTACCTCGGGCTGCTGCGCCACGTTGGCGCCGCTTGTGCGGCGGCCGGCCGGTCCACCGAAGCGCTCGACGCGTACCGCACGGCGTTGCTCGAGGACCCCTACGATGAACTTGTCCACCGTGCGGTCATGAGGCTCTATGGGGCTCAGGGCCGCCGCGACCTCGTGTTGGTGCAGTTTCTGCGGCTTCAGGACCACCTCAAAGAGCTCAATGTCGAGCCGCGCGCCGAGACCCAACAATGCTACGACCAGCTGATGCGCGCCGTACCGGCTACCGGTGCCGAGTCCTCCCGACCGTAATGGGCCAACTGGGCCGTCGACGTTGGTCGGAAAACCGCTAAGATACGGGCTTCATGAGTGTAATAGTTTCGGCCGAAGAATCGGCATCGAATGATGGCGCGGTTGCGCCTGGCCCGGAGGTCAGCGTCCTGGTTCCGGTGCTCGAGGAAGAGGGGACGGTGGAGACCCTGGCTGAACGGGTTGCTGCCGTGCTCGACGAACTCGGTCGGAGCTTCGAGTTGGTCTATATCGATGACGGATCTCGCGACCAAACGGTCGAGCGCATCCGAGCTGCACATGCCAAAGATTCCCGGATCAAGCTAGTGCGCTTGCGTCGGAATTTCGGTAAGGCAGCCGCCCTCTCGGCTGGTGTCGAGCACAGTTCCGGTGCGATCGTCATCACCATGGACGGTGATCTCCAGGATGTTCCTGAAGAGATCCCGCGCATGATCGAGAAGCTCGAGACCGAGGACCTTGATTTGGTGTCCGGCTGGAAGCACGATCGTCAGGACCCGATCTCGAAGCGGTATCCGTCGAAGTTGTTCAATTGGGTGACCCGCCGTCTGGCCCAGGTCGAATTGAACGACTTCAACTGTGGCTTCAAAGCTTATCGCCGCGAGGTTCTGGAGCAGGTCGCGATCTACGGCGAGTTGCATCGCTATATTCCGGTTCTGGCAAGCCGTCGCGGTTTTCGTGTCGGCGAACTCCCGGTGAGCCATGTCCGACGCACCCACGGGGTCAGCAAGTACGGGTGGGATCGGTTCTACAAGGGACTGCTCGATCTCATCACGGTCTTGTTCATTACCAAGTACACCCGGCGGCCATTGCATCTTTTCGGTGTTATCGGGCTCCTTTTCATTGGCAGCGGGTTCTTGATCAATCTCTACTTGGCGATTCTTTGGTTTGGCGATCAGGCCTTGGGCAATCGACCTCTGCTCCAGCTTGGGGTCCTGTTGATGGTCCTGGGTTTTCAGATACTGACCACCGGGTTGATTGCCGAGATGATTACCTTCAAGACCTTCCGCCGTGCTGACAGCTACTCCATCAAGGAGCGGATCGAGTAGTGGGGAAGGACGGTCGGTCCCGGCGCTTCCTCTTCTTGACCCAGACGTACCCGCGGCGTCCCGGCGATACGACGGGACCATTTATTCGCGACCTGGCTCGTGGGCTGGTGCGCGCGGGTGATGACGTTACGGTCTTGACCCCCCACGCCGAGGATGTGCCGGCGTCGTGGGACGACGATGGGGTCGCGGTCGAGAGCTTTCGCTACGCACCCGAGTCACTGGAGTTGGTGGGCTACAGCCGGAGCCTCGACAAAGACGAAAAGATCAAAGGCGGCTCAGCCCTTTCGGCGCCGCTTTACATGATGGGTGCCTGGCGGGCTGTTCGCCGCTGCCTGGTGCGGCAGTCCTTCGATTTGGTTCAAGCACACTGGGTAGTCCCCAATGCTTTGGTCGCAGCTCCTGCCGTAGGGAAGGTCCCGTTGGCGGTCGGCCTTCACGGCAGTGATGTCTTTCTCGCCGAGAAACCCCTGGTCCGGACGATTGTTGGCCGGGCGTTGGCCAAAACTCGAGTCTTGACCGGTTGCTCGCCCGAGCTTGTCGATCGCGTCTGTGCCCTCGGCTTCCCGCGCGAGAAGGCCCACGTGATTCCTTATGGTGTCGATAGCAGCATCTTTTCGCCCGACCCGAGTCGTCGGTCGCTGTGGCGCCAGAAGTTGGGCATTTCGGACTCGGCACCCTTGTTGGTGTCGGTCGGGCGGATGGCCACCAAGAAGGGATATCAGGTCCTGCTCGAGGGCGTCGAACAGTTGATGGAGGGGCAGCCCGAGCTGCATCTGGCCCTTGCTGGTGGCGGTGACCGGCTTGCCGAGTTTCAGGCAACAGCCAAGCCGTGGGCCGATCGGATTCACTTCCCGGGTGCCGTGTTTCGCGACACCTTGCCGGACCTCTATCGTGCCGCGGACGGATTTATTCTACCTGCGGTGCATGATCCTCAGGGCAATGTCGACGGTCTACCGAATGTCATTCTGGAGGCCATGGCCTCCGGTCTGCCGGTCGTTTCGACCACCGTTTCGGGAATCCCACTTGCTATTGAGGATGGTGTCAACGGCTACTTGGTGCCGGAGCAAGATGCCCCATCCTTGGTCAGGGCTGTCGAACGCCTCCTAGCAGATCCGGAACGTGGACGGGCCATGGGCGAGGAGGGTCGCTGCAGGGCGATCGACAACCACCACTGGGACACCATCGCCGGTCGCTATCGCGCAGCCTATGAGCAGGCCTTGTCAGTTGGCTGAAAAGCGCTGAATCAGCGCGACGCCAGCGTAGCGAAGATTCTATTCGAGTCGCAAGATGACGCGTACCGGGCGGTTCTCGCGTAGCAGGTCGATGGTGAATTGGATGGCCCGCGTTTCGGTGAATAGGTAGCGTTCCAGCTCGCTGGCGCTGGCCATGGAACGGCCGTCGACCTTGAGAATCAAATCATTCGGACGGAGACCAGCGCGGTCCGCTGGGCTGTGCTGTGCCACAGCCGCGATGCTGACGCCATCGAGGCCGACGTCGCTGTAGTCGAAATCAGCGTACTCGAGGCCCAGGCTGGGATGACTGGTGCTTCGTACTGGAGACGGTTTGGACGGAACTTCGGTCGAAGGACTCGGTGCCGAGGTAGTGCTGGATGGTGGGCCCAGCGGCTGACGGGCTCGAACGGCCGCCAAGTTGTCGCGCGCGTCAGTGGAGTCCGGCTCGATCTCGAGCGCGCGGCGAAAGGCGGTCTTCGCTCGTTCGAAGTCGTGCAACTGATAGCTGATGCTACCGATCTGAAGGTGCACGTCGGCACGGGTGGGCTCTCGGCGCAGCGCTTCTTCGTAGCGTGTCAATGCAGCTGGCGCCTGGCCAAGCGCACGCAGAGCGAGGCCTTGAAGAATCCAACCATCGACCAAATCCGGATCCCAACGCGTCGCTTGGGTCGCCATCGCGAGGGTGCGGTCCGGATCGCCGTGTTCGTGGTGAAGCCTGGCCGCAAGGGCTGCAGCTGGCGCCGCATGTCCCAGCCGGTTGTCTGCATCGAGCCTTGTTGCCAGCTCGAATGCGGCCAAGGCGGCCGCGCGATCACCTCCAACACGGAGCGCCCGGCCACGGTGGAGTTGAAGGGCGGCGTCGTTGGGCCACCGCTGACTGGCCCGATCGAGCAGCTGTGCGGCACCCGCCGCATCATCCAGGTCGAGGTAGGTGAGGGCAAGGTTGGCCACCGCGCTCGCGTCGTCTGGGTCAAGATCGACTGCCTGCCGAAATGCATCAGCAGCGCTCGAGGTCTGGCCCAACTGCTGGCGGGCAACGCCGAGATTGGTCCACATCGTCGAACTCTCGGGAGAAAGCGTTACGGCCTCTTCGAGTGATCGCGCAGCTTCATCGTACCGCTGGCGGCGGTTGTAGAGGTAGCCGATCTTGCCCAGAGCATAGGCTCGATGGGCTGGCTGAAGGACAGCGTCGGGGCGAGCTGCCAAGGCCAAAACGCGCTCGAAACCTGCCAAAGCCTGGTCTTCGAGGCCTTGATCCAAGTCGAGCAGCGCCAAATTGAGGAGGATTTGGGGAACACCCGGCTGCAGTGCCGAGGCCTGCTGAAGAAGTTGCCGTGCCATGGCGAAGTCGCCCTCGGACCGCAGCTGCAAGGCCCGGGCAACCTGGTCAGCGACATCAATCTCCCGTTGTTGCCGTGCACGTTCTTGGCCGCGATCAAACAAGACACCAAACGCATCGGTGTAGAACTCGGGCCGAAACGGGTGATCCGGATCCAGCGTCAAGGCCGTCGTGAGGGCGTTGATCGCCGTGTTGTCACGACCTTCGAGGTGCTCGAGCCAGGCCACGTTCATCAACGCCGAGACGTGCTCGGCGGTGCTGGTGGCCCGGTTGGCAAGCTGTTGGTACAAGGCGCTGGCCGCCGAGTTATCACCCTCGTTGTACCGTGCAGCGGCATCGGCGGCCAGGCGCTCGAGCTCCGAATTCGGCGTGGGAGGAGCCTGGTCTCCAAACGCCGACCACGCGACCAGTGTGATGAAGGCGACAACGAAGTACGTCGCCATGGAAGACTTGACACTGCTAGACGGTGCGCGAAAGAAAGGCGTGTATCTCATGTCGTGCCGCTAGTTTACCAGGTATGCGAGGGTAAAGCGGGCTCAGGATCCGTCACCCTTCGATGGGCGGCTGACGATCGTAAATGGATCATCGCTACCCAAGCGAAACGTGACGAGGGCCATCTCGGCCGTCGTAAGCACAACCGTCTGAAGAATCGCGGGTACCTCGTTGCCAGTCAAGGGACGAACCTCCAGAACGTATTCACCTGGGGCCAAACTCTCGAGGCGCAGTGGCGTGCGACCATGCTCCTGGCCGTTGAGCCAGACCTCACCATTCGGGTGCTCGAGCGCCGGGCGAACGGCGAGGGAAGCAGGTCTGGGAAACGGGGGGACCAAACGTAGTTCCTGGCCGGCCGCGAGGTCGATATTTCGAGCCGCGGTCTCGCTGTAGCCGGGTAAGGCGATGCGGAACCGAACCCGATATTGGCCAGCATCGAGGGTCATCGATCGGGGCACGGAAAGGGGCGTAAACGCACCACCATCAATTTGATACTCGACCGTGGGCTCCCAACCTGGCCGAAGCCGCAGGGTGGCTGGCGCAGGTGGTGGCGGTGGCTCAGGGCTTTTGATTGGTACATCGGTAGGGCTCGAAAGCGTCGTGGGTTCGATCGGGTCTGCCCCGAGTGTGGCGTCTGGCGGAAGCAACGCCGCACTCGGCCCGACGACCGAATCCGCACCATCGGCTTCACCGGCCGCCGTCGTGCCTTCCATTGGCGGCCTAAGGGCTTCCGCCGGAGCGTTTGCCTGTAGTGCGGCGGACCGGTCGGCTGTACGACCTTTGACGAAGAACCAGTAGCCCGAAAAAATCGCAGTCGCGATTAGGGCGGCCGCCAGCAGGGGCCCGAAGCGAATCCCCTTGGATACGGAAGCCGAACGAGCGTTTCTCGGATCGTTGGCAGGAAGAGGCAACGGAGCCGTATCCTGCGATCTCACCGACAGCTCGAGGTCCCCCAATGCTGCTCTCGGCGTCGGGGCCTCGAGAATGGGACGGGTCGCTGCGGGCGAAGGAGGCGGGGCGACCGGCATGAGGGTTGTCGGATCTTCCGGACCCCCACTGTCGCGGTTGGCTCGCAAATGAGCTGTGCGATCAATTTCGAGCGTATCGTCGAGCATTTCCGCGACCTGTCCGCAGTTGGCAGGGCGGGTCGCGGGGTCTTTACGCAAGCAAGACTCGAGCACAGCGCGAAGCGCGGGTGGGCAATCGGGCCACACTTCTTGTACCGGCAATGGCTCGCTGTGCAGGATTTGGTACAGCACAGCCGAAATCTGTTCGCCCTCGAAGGGCCGCTTGAAGGTCAACAACTCATAGGCCAGCACGCCGAAGGAGAAGACATCCGTACGCTGATCTGCGCGGTCGCCCCGGATCTGCTCCGGTGCAAGATAGGCGGCGGTTCCAACGGTCGTGCCGGTCTTTGTCAGACCGGTTTCCTGTTGCAGCAGTTTGGCGATGCCAAAATCCATGATCTTGGCCGTACCGTCTTCCAAGATCCGAATGTTGGCCGGCTTGACATCCCGGTGGACCACGCCACTTTCGTGGGCATAGGCAAGGCCGTGTGCGATCTGGGATAGGTAACCGAGCTTCTCGCCGAGTGGCAGCGGCGCACCACGCTTGATCTTGCGGTCGAGATCTTCACCGGTTAGGTACTCCTGCACGAGGTAGGGGAGCCCCTCCTGGACGCCGAAGTCATAGACCGTGGTGACGTTTCGGTGATGAAGGTTACCGGCGATCTCCGCCTCTTGGAAGAAGCGGCGACGGATTTCCTCATCGATCGCGGTGCAGGTTTTGACCGCAACGAATCGCTTGATGAAGGGATCGTAGCCCTTGAAAACTTCGCCAAATCCCCCCATGCCAATGCGCTCGTGAATCTCGAACTTGCCGAGTTGTTTCATGTTGGGCGTACTCACGTTCGGCCTTCGACCACGCCTTCGGCCAAAGCGCCTTCGATACGGCGTCGGAGCTGTGTGGCCTCTTCGAAGGCGCCGAACAAGCGGAAGGCAAAACGCAGGGCTTCGTCCGCGAGTTCGGGACGCCCCTCGTCGAGCAACCGCTCGATACTCGCGATGGCCTCCACCTTTTGCCGACCACGGCCGACATGATCTGTAATGGTGGTACGCGTCTCGAGTCGTTGCACCAGGGCCCGAGCCTCACGATGCTCCGGTGCCAGCTCTTCCGCGCATTCGGCGAAATGTTCAGCCATGTCTCGGGATAGCCGATCGGCGTTGACCAAGCGCACGAGCGCATCGGTGATGTTCTGGGCTTGGTGCTGACCTGCCGCCACGGACATCGGTCGTTGCCTGCCGGACCGCCCGCAAGATCGCCGCGCGAACGGCGTTGAACTCCGCGTCAAAGTCGCCGAAGAGGTGGACCGCGAATCGGAGGGCATCGTGGGCTGCGATGAGTCGGCCTCGTTCCAGCAGCCGCGCGATGCTGCCAACCGCCTCCGCGCGGCGCGGATCGTCCGCCGCGGCCACCTCATCCGTCGGTTCGGGCGGCAATTTGCTGGGCACGGCGCACTGCTCGAGCAGCGCTTTCGCCTCGGAGGAAGTGGCGTCGACCTCCAGCGCTTCCTCCAGCAGGACCAGCGCGCGGTCGCGACGACCGCGATCCACATGACTTCGGGCACGGGTGAGCAAGCCCGCGAGCACGTCCGAGTCGGTCGAGACCGTCTCTTCGACCTGAGTTGATCGGCCAACGGGCCGAGGCCGGTGTGCCCGGGCCAAGGCTTCGTTCAGCTCCGCGCAAGAAGACCAGCGATCTTCCGGATCTTTGGCAAGGCAACGCTCGACAACCGCCGCGAGCTCCGCGGGGCATTCCGGTGCCCGGCTCAACAATGGCGGCGTCGCTTCCTTCAGTACGCGGTCGATCAAGCCTGGGATATTGGTGTCGTCAAAGGGCCGGGAGAACGTGAGCATTTCATAGGCCAACACACCGAACGAAAAGAGATCCGAGGCCGGATTGGCGGTGTGTCCGCGCAGACGCTCGGGGGCAAGGTAGGCAATGGTACCCATCGTCATGCCGGTTTGGGTCAGGTTGCTCTCGGCGCCGGCCAGTTTCGCCGTACCAAAGTCCATGATCTTGACCCGGCCGTCATCGAGCACACGGACGTTGCTCGGCTTGATGTCGCGATGGATCACGCCTTGGCTGTGCGCGAAGCCGATGCCATCACCAATTTGCAGGAGATAGGCGAGCTTCTCTTCGATGTGCGTTGGCTCCTGCCGACGGATCAACTGGGCCAGGTCCTCTCCAGAGAGGTATTCCTCCACCAGGTAGGGCATCTCCTCGTGGAGACCAAAGTCGTACACAGTAGTGATGTTGCGATGCACGAGGCGTCCTGCGATCTCGGCCTCACGGTAGAAACGGCGTCGGGTCGCCTCATCGCGAGAGAAGCAGACCTTGATGGCAACGGGACGCTTGATGAAGGGATCGTAGCCTTTGTAGACGATGGCAAAGCCGCCCGACCCGATTTTGTCGAGGATCTCGTACTTGCCGATCGTCTCCATGATGAATCGTTGGGTTGGATTGGGTGGTTCAAGCGGACCAGAATAACCGCAGTCTACAACGTGTGTCGTGTACGATTCAGGCAATGATGAAACAGAATCGCTGGGCTCGCTCTTTACGATGCTCCGAGACGGACGAGATCGCACCACTCGACCGTCAGGCGGCGCTCTCATCCGTTGGAGCACCCTGGTTGGTCGACTATGCGCTCGATCCTTCCTTGGGTGAATCCTGGCGCGACGCCTTGTTGAACCGGCCGTGGTCGCTTTGGCGTTACCACGAGCTGCTGCCAATGCGTTCCCTCGAAGATGTGGTTGACCTCGGTGAGGGCGGCACGCCCCTGGTTCGGCTGCAGCGAGCAACACCGCCCGGCCTACGGGTATGGCTCAAACAGGAGGGCGCGAATCCAAGTGGTTCCTTTAAAGATCGAGGGCTATCGTTGGCGGTCAATCGGGCGCGGGAGTTGGGTGCACCTGGCGTTACGCTGGCCAGTGCGGGCAACGCGGCGTTGGCGCTGTGTGCCTACGCGGCCGCAAGTGGGTTGCCGGCGAAGGTCGCCATGCCGGCCGATACCCCGAGGATCATCCTCCAACGATGTCGCGCCTATGGTGCCGAGGTACTGACATCACCGGGAACCTTGGTGGAAGCCGCTGCGCGATTGACAGAGCGCGACGACGGCTATTGGACCCTGTCGACGTTCCGCGAGCCCTATCGGGTCGAAGGCAAGAAGACCATGGGTCTCGAGTTGGTGGAACAGTTTGGTTGGTCCCTGCCGGATTGGATCGTCTATCCCACGGGCGGTGGCACCGGGATTGTCGCCATGCAAAAGGCCTTCGACGAGCTGGAAGCGCTGGGATTGATCTCGGGGCCGCGACCTCGGTTTGCGGTTGTTCAAATGGCGGGGTGCGCGCCGGTGGTTCGTGCTTTTGAGGAAGGGGTTCCAGCCGCGACGCCGTGGCAGGATCCAAAAACCGAGGCTTGGGGATTGCGCGTGCCGCGGTCCCTCGGCGATCGCATGGTGCTTCGAGCCCTGGCCGCCACCGATGGCGCGGCGGTGGCTGTGAACGAAGCTGAGCTGACCCCCATGCGAGCTCGTATCGCGCGTGAAGAAGGACACTTGGTAGGCCCCGAAGGCGCCGCCTGCTTGGTTGCGGTCGAGACCCTGGCCCGCGCGGGTACCATTGCCAGTGGGGCCGATGTCGTGGTCTTTCAAACGGGCCATCCTGCCAATTACGGCTTGGATTGAGCGGCCCGAATGAACGGCCCGTTGCCTTCGTTCGTGGCGCGTTTGGTCGATTCGGGTGAGGTATCTGCCGGCCTGGCGCTGGTCGCGACATCGCAACGAATCATTGGTTGGGCGTCGGCCGGTACCTACGACGGGAAGCCTGTTCCGGGTCTAGGCACCGAGGGTGCTCCGGGCCTTGATGCGCGCTTCGATCTGGCTTCTTTGACCAAGCCGATCGTCGCGACGTTGGCCCTGGCGCTCGACCAACAAGGACTGCTGCCGCTCACCACACGGGTGGCACAGGTGTGGCCGAATTGCGGTTCGGCCTTGGGGCGCCGAGCATTGGGTACGCTGTGGCGTCATCGAGCCGGTCTGGCACCATGGACGCCCCTGGGACTACGCTGCGCCGATCGAACGGACATCGCCGAACTCATCCTCACGGCTGATGACCTTCATCAAGTAGTGCCAGGCACCTATAGTGACCTCGGGCCAATCCTATGGGGATTGGCCGCGGAGCGGGTCCTGGAAACCGACCTCGCAACCTTGATCGGTCGCCATCTCACCACACCACTAGGCCTACAGAGTTTGGTGCCATCGCCGGGACCGAAACGCGATGTGGTTGCGTGTTGCCTCGACAACACCGTGGAGCGGCGCCTCGCGGCGGCTCAGGGACTCACCATGGCCGTTCACCACCGGCCGGCTCGAGGCGAAGTTCAAGACGGCAATGCGCGTTTCCTTGGTGGTCTCGGTGGCCATGCCGGCTTGTTTGGTTCAGCACGAGACCTCTGGCGCTTTGCGGCCTGCTGGCTCGAGGCAAGACCACCGCTTTCGTGGGCCTTGGTCGAAACGTCCTTGGCTGGGCGTGGCGCCTATGCCCTAGGTTGGGCTCGGCGGCGAGTCCGCGGAAGTGCTGGACCCGCATTGTCGCTCAGCTCGTTTGGCCATACCGGCTTCGTCGGCAATAGCCTGTGGCTTGATCCAGTGCGCGACCGGATCGCCATCCTGCTCGCACATCGGCGGCATTCCGATGGCGATTTCAACGCGATTCGCCGGGCGTTTCACGAACTCGCGGCCGCGGCCGCGGCGTAGCCGAAACACTTGTAGACCAACTTGGCGGCAAGGAAATCGCTTGCCGGTTGGCCGGCAATGGGCGCCAGTTCGACGACGTCCATCGCGACGACTTCCTTGGTCTCGAAGATCCGGCGTAGAAGGCGCAAGGTCGGGTACCAGAGTCCGCCGCCGGGCTCGGGCGTACCCGTGGCGGGCAAGATCGACGGATCGAGGTAGTCGAGGTCGAAGGTGAGGTAGATTCTAGGAGGCAGGCTCGCGAGAAGGGCTTCGAGCTTGGCCTCGGCCTGGTCGATTTGATGTCCCCAAATGACCTGGATGCCGCGTTCGTTGATCAGCGAGGCTTCCGGTGGCGACAGCGCGCGTAGACCGATGGCGGCGGTGGGCAGGCCCAGGTCGACGATGCGCCGCATGACACACGCATGGCTGTAGGGAGAGCCTTCGTAGGTGTCCCTCAAGTCGGCATGGGCGTCGAACTGAAGCACCCCGAGTTCACCAAATACGGCCTGCGCCGCGCGCACCGGACCGAGGGTTACCGCGTGCTCACCGCCGAGGGTCACAACGAACTTGCCTTCTGTCATGAGTTGGTGCGCCGCCGATTCGATTTGCGCAATGGCCACCGCCAAATCTTGGGCCTCTGGGATCAGCTCCGGTTGGGTACTGACGCCAGCCTCACACGCTTCGATTCCAAGTTCCTCATCATAGGTCTCGATGTAGGCCGAGGCGGTCAGAATGGCTTCAGGACCGCCTTTCGTCCCCTGACCATAGGAAGTCGTACGTTCATAGGCGATCGGCAGGATCGTCGCGAAGGCTCGATCATGGTTGTGGACATCGTCACCAAGATCGAGGAACTGTGGATGATCGTTCATGGGGCGAAGTATTGCCATCTCGGGACCCACGGTCAACGCGGTCAACGCGGTCAACGCGCAATTCGGTCAACGCGCAATTCGGTTGGCCGCGCAGATCGCGGGCGTGTCTTGCGTCTTGCTGAAGTGGACCCAACCATCAGCTCCCTATTCTGGTGGTAGGGCTCCATCACCGACTCAGGAGGACACGAATGGGGCCCCAAGTTCTGAAACGAATTCCGGCTGAAGACCGACCGCGTGAACGGTTGCTGCGCAGCGGCGGAGATGCCTTGTCCGATGCTGAGCTGCTTGCGGTGTTGCTTCGTACGGGAACCCGCGGTGCGACCGCCATCGATCTCGGGCACAGGCTGATTCGAGAACATGGTGGCCTCGTGGGTCTCTTGACGACACCCACGGGTCACCTTTTGGGACCCGGCATTGGTGAGGCCAAAGCGTCATCGGTCGCCGCGGCCGTCGAGTTGGGACGCCGGCTCGCGCATGCCCAGTTGCCCAAGCGACGACCGATGGACCAACCGGCGGCCGTCGCCCGATACCTACTACTGCGGTATGCCGTCGCCGATCAAGAGGTCATGGGCGCCCTCTTCCTCGACGTTCACCATCGGTTGGTGGGGGAGCGTGAGATCTTTCGCGGCACCCTTTGCCGGGCCGCTGTCGAACCGCGCACGATCTTCAAGGCTGCTCTCTTGGCGAATGCCTCGAGCTTGCTGCTGTTTCATACCCATCCGAGCGGCGATCCCACACCCAGCGCGGAGGATGTGGCGTTCACCCGACGGATGACCGTCGCTGGCAAGGTACTGGGTATTCCGCTCAATGATCACTTGGTGCTCGGCAGTGCTGGTCGGTGGACATCACTTAAACGCAGTGGTGGCTGGTCCTCGTGAATAGGCCACACGGTGGACCGTGGTAGCGTTTCGCCATGGCAGATTCCACGAACCAATTCGAAGGGCGCCTCGAGCTCGGGTTGGCCGATCTCGACGGTCTGCGTTGGGCCGTCGCGGACGTAACGGGGCCGCTGGAGGAGGCGCGCCACCGCTTGGATCTTTCACCGATCGCGGCGGTTGCCTTTGGAAGGGTGATGACGTCAGCAACGCTCTTGCTGCGATTCACCTTCAAGAATGTCGGACGCTTGACCGTAGAGGTTGCTGGTGACGGCCCCCTCGGGCGGGTGAGTGTCGAGGTAGACGACCGCGGTCGGATTCGCGGCCTGCTCGACAATCCGAGCGTCGAGACGCCCGGCGACGGTTCCCTGGCGATTGGGTGGGCCGTGGGCAATGGCCTCTTCCGCGTCACCCGTGATCGCGATGGTGAGCGGTACAGCAGTCAGACCGAACTCGTGAGTGGGGAAGTTGGCGACGACTTGGCCCATTACCTCGAACAAAGCGATCAGATTCGGTCGGCCGCCCTGGTCGGCGTCTTGCCCCGAGCCGCCGGCATTGCCTCCGCCGGCGGTCTATTGGTAGAGGCGCTACCCGGCACCGAGGACGCGGTCTTGACCCGACTGGAGACCAACATTACTCAGCTGCCTGGGGTTGGCGCACTACTGGCCGCGGGTGGCCCAAGAGCGTTGGCCGATGCCGCCCTGGATGGCTTTCCACACCGACCGGCCGAGTCACATGTCTTGCGCTATCAGTGTCGGTGCAATCCCGAGACCTTGTTTACCCGTCTTCGAGAGATCAGCCAAAACGACTTGGATGGTCTCACCGGCGACGACGGCCGCTGCGTGGCGGTCTGTGCCTACTGCGGCGAGCAGTACGCGTTTGCTCGCGAAGCGCTGGCGGCAACGAACTAACCCGGACCATGCATGAGCAACCGGCTGCGAGAACGTAATCACCGGCGTCTGCTGCGTTTCGCTCGTTCAGGATTCCTCAACGTACAGACAGTACGTTTTCGTTGTCCTCGCTCCCAAGCCTTGCAGCCACGGGCGCCTACGCTTTCTCGCTGCGGTCGTCATGAACTGTCCGTCCATAGAAAGCGAAGTCAAGCGCGCACCTCTCCTGTACGTTCGTGCTCTTGGCTTCGAACGTCCTGTCAGATTGACCTCGACTGTTCCGTCGCGAGTTGTCCCTTCTTCGAGCCTTTGTTGCGATCCGTTCTTCTCTGGTCTTGAAGTCGCTTGGTGTTCTCTCTTTTCTTCGAGGAACCATCCATCCATCAGGGCCTTTTCGGCCATGACTTCGTTCGGTTCTTCGAGGGGGCATATCCGGGCTATGGGGCCTCCGTACGGGGACGGGGTCCAGCCGATTCACTGATGCTTCCCCTCGAACCTTGCGCCAAAGAATCGTTGGAGCGAAAAGCTCTGGGTTCGGAGCAACCATTGCGCATTGCTTCGAGATCTTTGCCCAAGCTGGTCGATTCAACGATCTGGGTCGTATACCTCCTGTGCCTTCCACATGGACAAGGCCGTTGCGGCGATCTGGCGTGCGACGGTCACTTTGGCGAGGTTCGGCTTGGTGCCTCCATCGCAAAGTCGGTCGTAGGCGACACGGAAGCGATTGGCCTTGCTTGTAATCACGGTCGTCGCCGCGCCCTTGAAGATCATCTTCAGTGTTCGGTTGTGAAACCGATTCAGCCCACGCGTCTGGGCGATCTTGGCTTTGGTCCAGACTCCGCCAGCGCGCGTCCAGTCTGCTGAAGATCGCATCACGACTCCAAAGCCACAATAGGACCAGAATTGCCGCTTGGTCCGGAATCGGTGAGGTGTCACTACCACCGGAATCATCTGAGCGACCCGGATCGGGCCCAGTCCAGGAATTGTCTCGAGAACCCGCGAGATCGGGAATCGGTGCGACTCGGTCACCATCGCCTTTTCGGCCTCGAGCTTCAGTGTCGTCTGGAAGTCCAACGCTGTGCCGAGTAACTCGACCGTCGGTCTCATCGCATTCGGGAGTTCTTTGATCCGCTTCGCCCGGGAGCTGGGGGAGTAAACCGAGTTCCCCGTGCACACCACACCGCGTCTCTGGTAGGTGCTCTTCAGACGGTTCTTGGTCCGGACCAAGTCCCTCGTCATCAAGCCGTAGACTCGCGAGAGCTCGCGCAGCTTGGTGAAGCCCTTCCCTGCTTTGAAGATCGGATGCTCCGTGCGACCCGTACGGATGCGATCTGCTAGCTCCCATGCATCGATCGCATCGCTCTTCGGCCCCGTCTTGCGCTCGCCGTGGACCACCACCAACTCCGCCACGTGAGGAGACAAAATCTCGTGGAGCCAATGCGCCCACTGGCACTCTTCGATGCACAAGTGGAGCCGGCCAGCGCACTGCTTCAGATAGCCAACAAGCGCCTGGCCATTCGTTTCCACGATGGCCTGACCTAGCCGCTTGCCGCCCTCGCTGAGCGTTGCAATTGTGCAACTTGCCGAATGCACGTCCATTCCAAGGTAGCGTTCCATCGCGATCCTCCTTCTTGTGGGGCTGATGCCCGAGGTTTTTGTTCACCCCAAGCATCTTCCCTACAGAGGAGGTTGCACAATCTTGGACTCGTTTCGACATCGGGTTACCGGACGTGGCTTTCCTATGATGTCGGGCTAACTTGCGCGACCGTTTCGGGTCAAAGCGGTGCCTCCGAGTCGGCCGGATCCCAGCCTGGGGAAGCGCCGCCATGTCGATTCGAGGTGTTTGGTCCCCGGTCACCCGATTCGCTATGGTTGATGATCATGAGAGCACAACGATCGCCCACGGGCCTGGTATTCACTTTCGTCCTCATCGCTATGGCCTTGGGTGGCTGTTCCGGCATCGACCCTCAGGTCTTGGAAGACATTCTTGGGGGGCCCTCGACGGGCAGCGACGCACCGCTCGATGAGCCGACAGTGGCGCGCGCCCTCGGAGAGGCCCTGCGTATCGGCATCGGCCGGGCGATTCGGCGGGTCTCGGCCCGCGACGGTTACCTCGACAACGAGCTGATTCGGATTCACCTCCCAAAGGAGCTCGACAAGATGGCCACGGCTCTTCGTCGTATCGGCTTCTCACGGCAGGTCGACGAGCTCGGAATCGCGATGAACCGTGCCGCCGAGGATGCCGCTTCAGAGGCGGTCGACGTGTTTGTCGACGCCATTTCGTCGATGTCCATCACCGACGCCTGGAGCATCCTGCGTGGCAATGAAACCGCCGCGACTCAGTACTTTCGCCAACGCACCGAGGCTGCGCTCGGCGGGCGTTTTCGTCCGATCATCGAGCACAAGATGGGCCAGGTTGGCTTGGCGCGACAATACGAGAGGCTGAGCGGCATCTACAACACCTTGCCCTTGGTTACCCGACCCGCCGTTGACCTCGACGCTTACCTCACCGATCGCGCCCTCGATGGCCTGTTTCACGAGCTGGCCGAGGAAGAGCGCAAGATTCGCCGGGATCCAATCGCGCGTACGACCGAGCTTTTGCGCCGGGTCTTTAGGGCCCTCTGATCCCCTCGAGCCCACTGCGATATACGCTTGGTCTACGCGTTGGACCGACTGTTGGCGTGGTGAGTTGGGCGTTCGCTCATTTCGCGTGGACCCGAATTCGCGGAGCATCTCAGGCGTTCTTCAGCGCTGTCCGATGGTTCCAACACCTCCTACGACGGTTACGGCTGAGCGTTTGCCGGGTACCTCGCTGGTGGACGGTCGAAGTCGATCTGCTTGACATCAATCCAGGGAACGTACTCAGGGCGCTGGCGCCCGTCGATGAAGACCAACATGCCAGCATTGCGGTCCCCCAAGTCACCGGCAGGCTCGAACTGCAGATCCTCGCCACTGTGGAGGGTCACCCTTGCTGATTTGGCGCCTTGCTGCTTACGACCAGGCGGCACGATCGTAGCGATCAGGCCAAAGGGGACGGTGTAGTTGATGCCCTGATGAGGGGCATCGAGCGTTTCGGTGGTTTCGCTCTCGTCGAGGTCGTAGACCAGCCGGCCAGCGAGGTGGTGGCCTGAGCGGGTGGTGACAGTACCCTTCAGTGGGCGCCCCGGCGGAAAGTCGCCGTAGGCGGGGCCACTGTCACCCGGGTTGAAATCCACGCGCTCGAAAACGTCCCAAGAGATAAGCACTCGGCCATAGCGCGGGTCGTCGACGTAGAGCCCGCGATTGCCTTGGCCGACTTCGGAGGTCTTGGCGAGCACGATCTCGCTGCCGTCGAGAAGCGTCACGAGGGAGCTGTCGGCGGAGCGGCGCTCGATGGCGCGGATGGCGTCGAACCGCAGGCTCACTTCTCCTTGGGCCGCGTGCCCCCAGAGCTCGTCGGTGCCGAGGCATGCTTTCCGATTCCACTGGACAAAGCCCGTAAACTCGCCTTGCGGCGTACGCACCGACCCATAGAGGGGGCCTGGGGCGGTGCTTCGCTGGGTGGTAGGAAGAAACGTGATGGCGAGGACCTGCCGTTCGTCGAGGTCAACGACCCGATTCTCGGCTACCGGGTTTTTGGCATCCCATACGCGCACACCATCGGCGAAATCGTCGGCGGAGAAGCGGTCGAGGTCGAATACGGTTCCGCTCTTGAGCGTCACCCGCACATCGGTGCCGCGTCCTTCGATACGCGCGATATCGCCAAAGCGCGCCATGAACGGCCGACCGAAGTCGATTGGGCGCTCCCGTTGGGCGATCTGGATTCCGAAGATCTTGACCAGATGGCGTTCATTGGTCATCTCGGGCGGCACGTGGGCGATCCAAGGGTTTTCGTCCTTCCAGCCATTGAAATAATGGCCCCAGAGTGCCTCTTCGTCGACTCCCCAGCGGAGCCG
This sequence comes from Candidatus Multivoradales bacterium, assembly GCA_965250305.1. GTDB lineage: Bacteria > Acidobacteriota > Thermoanaerobaculia > Multivoradales > J023 > J023. The sequence goes on from CBDFNS010000024.1 coordinate 661,977, forward strand.
TCCCTCGTAGGTGGCGCCAATGTGGGTGGTGATGCGGCCGTAAAGGAAGCCCTTGTCAACTTCGGACGCTGCGGTCGGAGAGGTTTTGTTGTGCGGGGCTATCTCGGCCGAACGGACGTTCCGGTCGAGGGCCCGGTTGCCGGCGATAAGGACAACAAGGGCAAGCAAGGTGGCCAACGAACAGCCTCCGATCGTGGCGCCTTTCATGGCCAGCTCTCCTCCAAGAACTCGAAGAACATACCGCTCCTCCTTCCCCGCCTGTCCTTCCCAGGATACTGGCGAAATGCGGCCAAAGGATGGCGCCGGTGAGAAGGCATCGTCCCTAAGATTGACGGGAACGAGTCGAGTCAGCGCGCGCTGGGCTTCGTGGCCCATGGTAGCCCCATTTCGAAAGCTGTTCGAAATAGACGCCCGTGGGTAAGGAACCATGAAGAACCTGCGCAGCGGTTTGTTCGGAGGCCTCGACCAAGCGTGTGCTTCGGGTTCGCCCGGTCCTGAAGTGTCGTGCCGTTAATTTTTGGTTCCAGGGTGCGATCGAGATCGAAGTCATCCCACGTATAGATCGAGCCACCACAACCTGCCGGACGCAAGCATCACACATTGTGTATGTCGAGTCCGCGTAACGAACGGGAGACCTATCATGATGCGACGCCATCCATTTCCTTCTGTCCTTCTCGGGCTGCTCGTCGGCTGTTTGGCTGCACCGGTGTCCAGCCATGCCGACGAGGCCTCGAGCGCCGCGCGTGCCGGGACCGCAGGTGTCGTTGACTTCGAGACGCTCTACGATGGCCAGGACGTCGCGACCTGCTCAAGTACGTTCGTCGCCGACAGCGCGTTCACAAACGACGTGCGGTTGGTCGAGTACGCTCAGATCTACCAGGTCCGCCCCGCTGGCGCCAACAACGCCTTGGTACTCGAGAAGAGCGACATTACCGTGGGTTCGGACATCGCGACGACCGAATTCAACTGGTCGAGCTCAGATCACCACCGCGACGATCCGCAGATGGTCTCGACGACCCGCCACGACATCGACCACGACGGCTACGCCGAGGTCCTCACGGTGTTCAAAGACGCGAGCGAGCGCTTGCAGACAATACTCTTCGACGACCTCGGCGACGACGCTACGTGGAACGCCAACACGGGTCCCTCGAAGGCGGATTGGGCTGCCTTCACCGATCACCATCGGGACGGCGACATCTTTTCGCCAGCGATAGCAGCCGGCAATTTTCGCAACGATGGCGGCAACGACGAGGTCATCCTGGCCCTGCGCGACGACAGCGGCGACTTTCAGGCCATGCTGCTCACCGGCGGTGGCTGGAATGGGAGTAGCAGCAACCCGCTCTCCCGCTACACCAGCGATAGCCACCATCGCAACAATGCCGCTTCGATCTCCGTCGCGTCGGCCCGTCTCGACCCCTCGAGCAACCAGCAGTCGGCGGTCGTGGCGATGCGCGATTCGATGGCTCGGGTGCAGGTGATGGTGCTCGATGCCGATGCCACCGGCACGACGCTTTCCGTTTCCGGATTCTGCAAGGGCTCCGGACAATGGGGCGGCGCGGTGACCGATGGTGTCGGCCCGGTGCGCGGGGCCAACTTCGGCGCCATGCGAGGTGTGGTGGACCTCGCCACCGGAGACCTCGACGGCGACTTCGTCGACGAGATTATTGTTACTTTTCTCGCCGGTACGAGTAACGAGGGCCAGCTGACCACGATGGTTCTGGCTTGGGACGGCAGCCGCGCCGAGCAACCGTCGGACGGCCCGCTGTGCGGCGCCGCGAGCTCCGCGTCGATCGGGCGCCTGGTCGGCGAAGCGATCTGGACGTCGACCGCGATGGGACGTGGCTCGGTTTCCCGCGCCTACGTGGCGATCGGCGATCTCGATGGCGATGGTGTAGGGCAAGTTGTCAACTTCCTGCACGACAGCAACGACGAGCTCCAGGTGGTGAGCCTCGACTATGCCCCTGGCATCCTCTCGGTTCGTGAATCGAAAACGGCGGATGCCGGCGACGAACGGCAACGCTGGTGGCCAACCGACGTTGCAACGGGGGACTTCAATCGCGACGGTAAAGACGAGATCGTCGCCACCGCCATCGAGGTCAAGGCGCTTTCGGACATCACCTGGTACGGCGCCCTCGAGTGGACGTCACAGATTCTAGGGGTCGAGCGCTTTCGTCTGGCGGACAACCCCGGTCAGGCCGGCACCGACACGGGTTATGGTTTCACTTGGCTGGGAAGCATCCTCGAGAGCTTCGAGCCCAACGGTGTCGAGTTGGACAACCAGGAGTCCTTTCAGTGGGACGGCTGGGCCAGCAGTGTCGTCGGCGACGGCGAAGGTAGCTCGATTTGGGGCCGCCCGCAAGGCAATCCCGGCACCTTCACCACCCGCCAGGTCCGCACCTGGGTCGGCCTGCCGCCGAACTACGCCCAGAGCAGCACCTGCGTCGGGATCCATCGTCCAGGTGACTGTGCCAACGCCACCTACACGACCCAACAAGGCACCGCCGTCTCGTCGTCACAATCGTCATCGACCACCTGGGGCGGCTCGCTGTCGGTGAGTGTGGGTGGCGAAATTCCCGATTTAGCAACGGTAGGCGCGACCGTCTCCGAGGACCTGCGCTTCACCGATTCGAACAGTACCGCCTATGGTGAGAAACACGTCACCAGCCAGGCGTACCAGGCCGCCGACCAGGCGATGTACGGTGATCTCGTGGTCTGGGATGGTATGTGTTACGACTGCTACGACTACGATCCATATGTCCCTGACGATTCGAGCTACAACGCCGACGGCGACGCGGTCACCCGCGCCTGCATGCCGCGCGGCGTACAGTCGGTGGAGGCGGCCCGTCCGCAGTACATCGCCTCGGGCGCGATTCCCGAGCCCGATGGCCCCGACTCGCATATCGACCTGCAGCGGATCTGGAGTCGTCCACTGGTGGCCTTAGGGGTCGACTCCTCCTTGGCTAGCGGCTGTACGGGTGCGAGCATCACCATGGATGGGGATCCCGGCAACGGCACTTGTACTATTACCGCTCCTTCGAGCGAAGGATTTGCTTACTGGAAAGCCGGTTTGCCGGCCGCGCAAATGGTCGGTGGGGTGACGGTCGTGACCCCTGCTGACAGCCTGTTGTCGAACTTTTGGGTTTACATCGGTAACGATTGGTCCTCGATACCACCCACTGAGCCCGGTCTCGGCTGGACGCTGATCGAAACCACGGCCCCCGCCGCGTTCGAGCTCTCGCTTTCCGGAAACGGAGATGTCTTCGCGATCATGCCGGCCGAGGCTGGGACCTCGCTCATCCTCAGCGAAGTGCAGATCTTGGGGCCGCACAATCTTGCCGCCACCGGCTCGGCGTCGCTGCCAGCTGGCGGTGCAATCGACGTCCCCATGGACGGTAGCCTGTCCGACTACGTTGCAACCGACTGGTGGAGTGTGGATCTTGGCTACAGCCGGCTGATCGACGAAGTCCGGGTTTGGGCCGACGGGGAAGGCGTCGGCCTCGGTGGTGTCGGGATCAGCGTCCTCTTCGAGGACATTCCGTGCGACCAGATCAATACCTTTTCATACGCCGACACCCTGTCGCTGGTGGAGATCTCGGCCCCGGAGTCGAACGACGGTGCGTTCTCGAGCTACGCCCTTCAAGAATCGACGACCGCCCGCTGCGTCGCGATCTTGGGGCCAGACAACGGAAGTCCGCAAATCAACCTCTATGAGGTCCAGGTGCTCGGTACCCCGGGGCCGGACCAGTATCCGACGGTGCTGACCCTGGCCGACAGCGGAGATCCGTGGCTAACCCTCTCTTTGCACGACGGCACCAGCCGCTGGATACCCGGCGAGGCGGTATGGAAGAGCGACGTCAGCCAGCCGGTCGTGGTGAGCCCCGGCAGCAGCGGGTCGACCTGGGGCTGGTCGTTCGACACCACCTCTGGCACGTCGTACGCTTCGTCGTTCGGCAGCAACACGACGGTCGGTGGTTCGCTCGGCGCGTCCGGTGTGGAAGTCAAGACGACCGCCAGCTACGGCTTCGAGACCGGCGATTCAGTGAGCTTCGAGATGAACGCGGTGCAAGGCGTCGGTGGCAAGGCGGCGACCGTGGCCAGCAACGCCTCGGTCCCCCCGTTCTGCTACGCGCCCTACCTCTTCAACACCCGGATCATGTCCCCGGGCGGCGTGGTCCACACGGTGCTGACCGCCGACTACCTGGTGGTGTCGACCGGTAGCCAACAGTGCCTTTGACGTGCGGCGGCGATAGCAGCGCTTGATACTGGCGCAGCTTGCCTCAACTCGCGGCTGCTCCGGCGTTGCCTTCGCCAGCGAATTTTCGGGCCGTCAATCGAGGTAGCCGAGCGCCCGCAGTCGTTCGCGTAGCTCGGGGTCAAGGACTGCCTCTTCGCCCTGCAGGCGGGATCCGGGCGCTGCCATCCAGGTGTGCAGCAGGGTCGTGAGGTAGCCGGTGCGCACCGGCGACGCCGCAGCCCGCTGCTCGGCCTCGAGCGGATCGTCGACGAGATGGTAGAGCCTGGGTAGGATCAGGGTCTCGGCATCCGCGGCCAGCTCTTGAATGAGCTTCCAGTCGCTCTCATAGACGCTGGCTCGGGCGGGACCGTCGAGGTGAAGGTAGGAGAAGACGCGGGGGCCTGGGTCCGTTGCAGCGTTTCCTCCCACGATCCAGGGTAGCAAGCTGGTTCCTTCGCCGAGGGTGTTGCGCGGTAGACCAGCTGCCGCGAGCACGGTCGGCACAATGTCCAGGTGCTGAACCCTTCGGTCAACGCGGCGGCCACCGGCGACGCCCGGAAGCTTGATGATAAGGGGTACATGCAACGACTCGCGATGGAGGGCGCGGCCATGTTGGAAGTTGCCGTGCTCTCCGAACTCCTCGCCATGGTCGGAAACCAGGACGATCAACGTATCGTTTTCGAGCCCCCGATCTCGCAAGCCAGCCAGAAGGGCACCAAAGGCCGCATCGTTGGTGGCGATCTCAGCGTCATAGAGGGCCTCCAACTGATCGATGGTATCCGCTTCGCGGACGATCCGGTCGGCCTGGAGACCATCGACGATGGCCATCGACCGGAGCGCGGTCGACGCCGAAACCTGCGGCGCCAAACGTGTACGGAATGCCTCCGGTGGGGTGTACGGTGCGTGCGGATCGATGGTGTGGAGGTAGAGAAAGAAGGGCCTGTCTGCTTCGGAAGGCCGGGCATCCAGCCAGTCGAAGGCAGCGTCGACCACGCGTTGCGCCCGTGCCTCCTCACCCAGGTCGACGAACAGGTCGTAGCCTTGATCAAAACCGAACGCCGACGTAATGTTGGGGTTGGTGATGATTGCGGCGGTTGCGTAGCCGGCCTGCCGTAGGCGTTCGCCCAACAGCTGGGCGTCGGCACTCAAGGTGTCGGCTCGCAAGTTGGCGCCATGACGAAGGGGGCTGAGACCGGTGAGGATCGACGCGACCGACGCTTTGGTCCAAGACGATTGGGCGATCGCATGCTCGAAAACAACCGCCGTTTGTGCCCATGCGTCGATGGCCGGTGACACCGGGCGGTGATAGCCGTAGGTTCCCAAGTGGTCGGCGCGCAGGGTATCGATCAGGTAGATCAAGATGTGGGGTTGGCGCCTGGTCTCCCCAGATTGAACTTGCGGCGGCTGCGCCTCGGCTTCCTTCGGATCCGGTGGTGCAACCACCCGTGCACCGACCATCGCCACACCACTGTCGTCGCCAGCCTGTCGAAGGGAACGCAGGACGAGGCGGGTCACTCCTTGACCTGGGAGTGCAATTCTCGGCGGTTGATTCTCGAGGTCGATGTGCGCCAGGAGCTGCTCCGGTCCGCCTTCGGTCTGGACCAAGACCTCGAGCGCTCCGGGCTGATCACCACGCGGTGCCCATCGATCGACGACCAATGCGCTGGAAGCGGGCAGGTCGTCGAAGAGTTCGACGGCGGTGCCGTTGGGGAGAAACAGCAACTCACCATCGGTTGCGGCGCGCGGCCGTTGCAACTCCGGGGCACCGCCGCCAGCGAAGTGAAATCCGTACCATGCGACGCCGAGTCGCCGGGTGTCGCGGGCACCGGGCTCGATGTCGGCCGGAGCGGTCGCGTAGCCATAGCGAAGGGTCAGCTCATTGCGGCCGACTTTGAGCAGCTCAGGGTCGATCGTGGTGTCGACGACCGACCGGCCGGGGGCCAGCGGGTGTCGCCCGGCCACCTGGCCATTGATCTCGAGGGTCACGACCTGCTGCGGCGCGCCGGGAAATCGATAGGGTCGACCATCGAGCCGAAGCGGAAGTGGTCGGCGTTTTGTTAGGTCGAAAACCACAACAGACGCCGCTCCGAACGACCAAACGAAGGCGTCGCCTCTATGGGTTTCCGGCTGATTCCACCAGCCGTTGCCGAGATGGAGCCGGCCTTCGGCACTGGCGGGCAGAATCGACCGCGGTTCAACCCATACTCGAGCATGTGGCAAGCGCGAGACGATGTCGAAGACGACTCGTTCCGGCGGCGCAGTGTCGTGGCATGCATTGCTGACGACCAGCGTCAGCCAAAAGGCCACGCAGAGAAGAGGCTTTACGGGCATCGGTCGTGGGCTCAACAAAATGAGGGTAGCACGGGCACTGACTCAATAGCCGCCATGCGATGGAGAGTGCGCGCCCGGGTCTGGTTCGAGCACGTGGTGAAACCGCGGCTTCGCGGAAGGAGATCCCTCGTCCGGTTTCCGATGATTTCATGATCGTGTTTCTTCGCGAGGATGATGCGCGCCGGGTGATGGCCGTCTTACCGAAACGATTCGGTAGGTATGGCCTGAGCCTTCACCCAGAGAAGACTCGGCTCCTGGACTTCCGGCGATCGGCCCATAGAGCCAGTCGTCGCGATCATCGCAGCCAGTGGCCATCGCAGCCAGTGGCCATCGCAGCCAGTGGCCATCGCAGCCAGTGGCCATCGCAGCCAGTGGCCAGGCACCTTCTCCTTTCTCGGGTTCACCCACTACTGAGCGCGCTCGCGGAAAGGCTACTGGGTGCTCGACGGCTGGTTCTTCGGCAACTCGGGCAGTACGGGCGCGATCATCTCCACCGTCGACGGGGTCACACGACCTCGGCGAAGTGAATGGCGAGCGTTACGTCGGAGATCGAGGCCAGGACATTTCTCGTCGCTTCGACTTGGCTGGCTGGCGATGACTCGGCTTCGACCAAGACCGCCGAGCAAATGTCCGAGTACGGTCTGCCACTGAAGATGAAGTTCACCAGCGCGGCTTCCATGGGTGACATGCTGGGGTTGTAGGCCGCGTTTTCGGCGTACGAACCCCGATAGATGGTGCCATCGGCTGTCCCCAGGGCTACGCCGGAGTAGCACGCGGTGTAGGGGGCGTAGGACTTGTCTGCCTGCTCGAGTGCGGCCGACACGACCAGATCCGAGTTCGGTTCGAGCAGCTCGAGCTTGTGATGCTGGGGGTCCATCAGGGCCGAGTCGATGCCCAGGTCCTTTGGACCAAAGGGTGCTGGCAAGAGCGTCGTCAGCAGCGCCGGACCGTCCTGCACGACGATAACCAAGGTGTTGGCGCTGCTGATCTCGTACAGGAACTGGCGGCAGTAGCCACAAGGCGCGGCATTGACGGCCAAAGCCACCAACTCGGTTTCGCCATGCAGGATCGCATTGGCGGTCGCCGCCTGCTCGCCATGCACGGAGAAACTCAGAGCTTCCTCCAAGAACTCGATGTTGGCGCCGAAATAGAGGTCGCCGGTGCCGCCACGGGCGACGGCGCCGACGCGGAACTTGGAAATGGGAGGGCGGGCGAAGCAGGAAGCGTATTGGGACAGTCGCAGCATCAACTCGTCGATCGTGATGCCCAGGGCCTGACTCAGCCATTGGGCTGTTTTCGCCGGGACGACGCCGGCGAAATCGTCGCCGAGCTTCAATTCGATCAACTCCGCGCCCTTCTTACGAATCGGGACGGACTCTTCGAAATCTACCTTCTTTCCGAGTACCAACATTTGAGATTCTCCTGTCGTTTCGAGAAGCCGAGTCGTTGGATCAAAGACCGGCAGGGTGGGAATCAACCTTTGGGAAAAACCGTTGATGGATCGACCGCAAGGTCCTGGCGGTGTCGAGGTCCTGAAGGCCAGCATCGAGGTCGCCACCGAGATCGGTGGTCAGGAAGCCGAGGAGGCGAATGAATCCATGTGAGGTCAGGCCCAGGTCGAAGAGGTCATCGTCGTCGCCAATGTCGTCGGGGCGGTCCAATTGCAGGACCTCGGCGAGGAACAAGCGGAGTCGGCTCTCGGTCTGCTTCTCGTCGCTGCTCATGGTGTGCGTGCTCCCGACAGTGCGGGAATCACGCGCAACGCGTTGTCCCGGGTGATGAGGTGATGATGCTGGTCGCTCAGAATGCCGTCTCGACGCAGGTCGTCGATGGCCCGTACCCACCGCGTCTGATCGCCGCCCAGTCGAAAGAACGGCCAGTCGGTGCCGAAGAGAATCTTTCGTACCAATCCCTCGTCGATCAAGCCTCGAAAGGTGTTCTTGAATCGATCTTTGGAGTAGCGGGACTGGAACCCCGATAGATCCAAAAAGATGTTGGGACGGTACGAAGCCAGTAATGCGGCTTGGTCGGTGGCGATGACCGCGCCGTGGGCCAAAATAAAGTTGATCTCCGGAAAGTTGCGGGCCGCCCGATCGACGCTCATGGGGTCGGTGTGCTCGAAGCTCAAGGCCGAAGACGTAGGCCCGACGTGAGTCAGCACCGGGACTCGATGGTGCCGACACACTTCGTAGAACGGAAAGAGACGTTCGTCGGAGGGGCTGTATCCGCACGGTGGATAGATCTTGAAGCCGGCGAATCCCCACGCCCCGAGGGCGCGATCCAAGAGCTCGACGCCGGGTCTTCCTCGTCGCGGATCGACGCCGGAGAAACAGAACAGTTCGGGATGCGCGAGGGACAGCGCGCGATGCGCCCGGTGGGCCTCGAGCACGCGGGCCATGTCCGGGTCCTTGTCGTATCGGAAGTCGATGAGCAAGAGCACCGTTTTCTCGATGCCGGCCTCCTTCATTTGCGCGAGCAGCTTGGTGCAGTCGGCGTCGTCATGCATGCGGGGCAGGAAGGTCTTGCGGAAGATGCGGGCTTCGACCGAATCTCGTTCGTACCCTTCGAGGGACTCCACGGTGCGCAACCATCCATCGAAGAACCACTGTGGTAGCCAACGTGGGTCGGCGACGTGGGCGTGGACGTCGATCATGAGGCGACCTCGCGGGCGATTGCTTCGTCGGCGAAGAGTCGACTTGCTCGTTCTGTGAGCACGCCGATACGGGGTTTGTGGGTCGAAGTTCTGGGCAGGGCGTCGATTAGCACGACGCGGTCCGGGCACCGTCGAACACCGAGCAGCTTCCGGGCCGCGGCTCGTAATGCGGTCGCGTCGACGTTGGTGTCGGAGGCTGGGACGACGAAGCTGACGATCATCTCCTGGTGACCGCGGTCGGCTCGAACGGAGGTGACCTCGGCGACCTCGGGAAGGCGCGATATAAACTTGTCGACATCCTCGAGGTAGACTTTGTCACCGCCGCGGATCACCATGCTCCGGCGGCGTCCGCAGACGAAAAAGTAGCCTTCGTCGTCCTGGTATCCGATATCCCCCGTGCGTAGGAACTCTGGGTTTCGCGGCGAAAAGACTTCGTCGTCTCGGCGATGGTACGTCTGGTTCATGACGTTGGCGCCTCGGATGAGAATCTCGCCGTGGATGCCGGGTCCTACGGGCCGATCTTGTTCGTCGACTACGATCATCTCGTTGAACGGCAGGGGTTTCCCGATCGAGCCGAACTTGACGCATTCAGGCGGATTGAGGGCGGCGTAGCACGTGGTTTCCGAGAGCCCATAGCCGGGAACCAACGAGACGCCGTGGCGCGATTCGAACGCCTGGGCGACCTCCGGGCGCAGGGGTGCTGCTCCGCTGACACAGAATTCGAGGTGATGTCCCGTCAAGTCGCAAGGCAAGGTGGCGAGGGCCTCGTAGAGTAGCGGTACGCCGCTGAACGAACGCACCCTCTCGCGCACGAGGGTGTGGGCCAGCTTCGGCACGCGGGCGAGTTCGAATTCGGGGGTAATGACCGCGCAGCCACCGCCGAGCAGCATGGTGGCGATATCGCTGACGATGCCGAAGAGGTGGAACTGCGGTAGAACGCAGGCCGTGCGATGACCCGGTCTCATTCCGAGCGCCGAAACGATGGCATGGACGTTGTCGAGGATATTGGCCTGAGTGAGACGAATGCCCTTGGGTGCGCCGGAGGTACCGGATGTGTAGACCAAAATGCAGTCGTCTTCGGCGTGTGTCTCCGGCTCGAACTCGGTAGGCGGACACGTTGCGTAGCGCCCGATGCACAGGCGCCGAGGGTGATCACCGGCCCACGGCTCGGCGCTGACCAACAACTTGGCAGGCGCGTGTTCCATGAGGGTCTGCGCCTCGGCATCCGCGAGATGAGGGGAGATAGGCAGAATGAGCGCTCCGTAGGTCATGGTGCCGAAAGTCCACAGGGCGGCGTCGAGCCCATTCGGTGTGCGCAACGCGACGATGTCGCCGTCGCTGACACCGCTTTGGCGGAGACAGGTCCAGACCCGGCTCAACTCGATCAAGAGATGATCGTAGGTGAGGCGCCGCCCGCTGCCCACGAGCGCCTCCGCATTGTGATCCAAGGCGGCCGCGCGGCGGATGGCCGCCAGCACGTTGTCGGCCTGGTCGATGGCCAGAGACTTCATGGTGCGGTCCTGCGCAACAACAGGCTGCTCCAGGTGCCGATTCCGGAGCTCAGCATGGCGACCCGTGCTCCGACTGCCAACGGCGCGCGATCGAGGTAGTCCGCGAGGTTGATCAAGGTGTCGGCGGCGTAGGCGTGGGCGAATCGGGGCAGGTTGGCGGTGTAGATTCTCTCGGTGGGTACGCCGCAGGAGAGACCGACGAGTTCGGTGAAGGCATCGGAGTAGTTGTTCGCACAAACCAAATCGATGTCAGCAAAGAGGTCATCCTGGGTCCGGGCGAGGGCACGGCAGCTCGCGCGCAGATTCTTCATGACCAACGAAAGGTACTCCGAACCGGCGGGATCCGCCTGCGCGACACGCCAATCGGCCATGGTGAAGATCTGCTCGATGGCGAAGCCGTTCTCGATTTCCGCGCGTGAGACAATGAAGGAGGCGACGCTGTCGCTGTAGATGCTTGCATCAGGAATCACCAGTCGGGATCGTGGAAGGTGGATGCAGTCGGCGACGAGCACCAGCGCGCAGGCGTCGGGCGAATCGCTCAACGTCGCGCCAGCCAGCTTGATCGCGGCCGTCGCGTTGGCACATTCCGAAAGCGTGACGCCATAGGGATAGGCCGAGCCGAGACCGACCTGCGACGCGAGGCATTTCAGAATCCGTTGGGCGTCGTTCCATATCGTCGAGCTGGTGAGCACGACCACTTCCAGATCATCGGGGTGGATCTCCGCTTCGTCGAGGCTGCGATTGACCGTGTCGGTGGCCAGATGCTCGAGGTCGGAAGGCGCGATCTCGCTGTATTCTCGAAGACCCATGTCGTGGAACTGCTGGAGCCGCCCGGCGTCAGCCGCCAATTCCGCGACATGCTCGATACCACGGGTCGTTCCCAACGAGTAGGCCAAGCCACCAAGGTAGAGCGTGCGGCTCATGCCGCCCCCGCAACTTCGCGGTCGCCGGGTTGCCCGAACCTGGTGTCTGCCCGTGTGAAGACGGTGCCGCCGCGGACGACGCTGTCCAGAAGGTCCGGATCGCCGAGGCGCTCGGGACAGGTTGCGGGGTCAATGCGGAAGACGGTCATGTCCGCGACCTTGCCGATATCGATCGAGCCGGCGTGGTCGGCCACGCCGAGCAGGGCAGCAGCATGAATGGTGGCGCTCTCGATGACACTGGCGAAGGAGAGGCCGGCCCGAGACAGGTAGCGCAGTTCCCTCAGGTTGTCACCATGACGATTCAACGGCGATCCGGCGTCCGAGCCCATGACGATTTGGACGCCCGCGTCGTGAGCTTTCCCGATGGCCGCGGCGTGGATGTTTTGGATGTCTCGCATGCGATCCAAAACGTGGCGCGGGACGCCAGCGTCGGTTCCACCCTCGACGACGCGAGAAGGCGCACACAGGGTCGAAACCAGGGGACAACCGGCGGTTGCCAGGACATCCATACACCGCTGATCGATGAACACGCCGTGCTCGATGGAGTCGACGCCTGCCGCGACGGCCCGGAGGGTGCTCTCCACCCCGTGAGAATGAGCGGTGACGCGGCGGCTGTAGCGATGGGCGGTTTCCACGGCCGCCCGTAGCTCGGCTTCGGTGAACGATGCTTCTTGGGGCTCGGTACTTTCGGTCAACACGCCGCCGGACGCGATCAGCTTGATGACATCGGCACCGCGGTCGATTTGCTCAGAGACGGCGCGTCGCATCTCTTGTGCGCCCGCAGCTTCACGACCGGCCTTGTTGCCGTGGCCGCCCGGACGGCAAATCAGCTTGCCGGCGGCCTGCATGCGAGGGCCGATACAGACGCCGCGTCGAATGAAGTTGCGCAGCTCGATGTCCTGGTACTCGATGCCACCGAGGTCGCGAACTCGCGTCACGCCGCCGCGCAGCGTGCGCTCGGCGAAGAGTCTGGCCTCGGCCCTCGTCTCGGGGCCGATCGGCCGGTCGATGTCACCGTGAGGGTCAGCGCCACCGGTCAAAGTGAGATGGGTATTGCAATCGATAAAGCCCGGAAAGAAAAACCGGCCGGCGCCATCGATCAAACCCGAGGTCGCCGTCGAGGTGTCCTGCTCGGAGACGTCGGAGACCCGGCCGTCGTGGTCGACGCGAATCACCGCACGTTCGATGGGGCGCTTTCCCGGCCGATAGAGGTAGGCATTGTAAACGCCCCCGCCGCACAGGCTCTGAGGCGCGGATCGGGCGCGGTTAGCCATCGGTGTTCTCTACCAGTATCCGATCCGCGTTGGCGATACCGGTGTATTCCGAGATCGGAACCGTCGAAACGAAACGCGCGCCGGCTCGGACCTGGGCCTGGGCCTCGGCCGCCGCGGCGATCGATAGCTCCAGGGTGCCGTCTTTGGCCTGTACCCGAACGGTACCGTTGTCGACCGCCAGGATCTCGCCCGGGGCGCCGGAGGTGGGGCCGATGCTCGGTGCAGCGCTCGGTGCGGCGCTCTGGAGTCGGATCACCGACGAACCAAGGTTGGTGTAGGGCCCACCCATCATGTCGAAGGCCCGGACGCTGCGGCAGATCTCGTCACACGAGTCGATCTCCCACTCGATCCGGAGGCGTCCGAGAATGCCTCTGTTGATGCGGTGACCAGCGTCGTCCGTACCCAACTTGATGCCCCAGGCGTGCGCGGTGGACTTGGCACCGTAAGGCTCTCGTCTCTCGAGGTCGGCGTTCGAGGGACTCCTGGCAAGCGTGTCGACCAGCAACCGAGCGCCGACCTCGACGCAGCGTCCGACCAGCGAAGACATAGTGTCGTCGTCCCGAATCGCGATCGGGTCACTGCGTCCGAGAATGCCGCCGTTGTCGATCTGCCGAGTCGTTTCGTGCACCGTTACGCACATCGACGATTCGCCGTTGAGGATCTGTGCCTGAAACGGAAACCCTCCCCGATAGTGTGGGAGGTCCGATGGATGGAGGTTGATCGCCAAGCGCGTCGCCATGTCCGTCACCAGTGTCGGTAGGACGTGCATCCCCCAGGTCACCAAGTAGTCGACGGCGACATGGGAAATCGCACCGACCGTGGTCGCGACCTCGTCGGCATAGGTCGGGTCCTTGGTCATGGCCTTGGCGATCGACATTTCGCCGGGTCGAACCGGGAGTATGCAGACCTTGATCGCCGACGCGCGGCACCAGTCGATGACGTCTTGGGCACCTGCGCGGGTGATGACCAGCGGCACCCGATGCCCGGCTCGGGTGAAGGCTTGGTGCATGCCTTCGAGCAGGACCAGGTATCCGGTGCAAATGGCAATATCGTGACGCATGGGGACTCTCCGATCTCAGCGCGTATGGATCACCGCCTCCGCGGTAGATCCGGTGTTCAGCGCGGGTTGGGGGTGGTGAATTGAGCCATCTTGGGTGACGGTGAGAAGTCCATGAAGGCGTGGTCCTGTGGATTGACGATGACGTCGAGTTCGTCGTCCCAAACCTCTCGGATGGACCGCGTCAAATCGTCCCCGGCCGCCTTCGTGGCCGCGGTGTCCAAATCTGTAGCGCAAATCACTTGCACGGTGAGATGCCGATCTCGTCGTTCGGCCACGAAGTGATAGACCGGCGGGCCAGCCTCATACACGGCTTGGTCGATCCGATGCCGGGTCACGGCATCACCAAAAGGCGCCTCGATGCGACCGAGGACCTCCAGCCACGGATCCGAGTCATCACCACCGATGCGGGCGGCATCACCGGTGGTATATCGAACCAGCGGACGGGCCCCGCCGTTCAACCAAGTGATGACGATTTCGTAGATCGGATCCGGGCCCGCGAGCGGACGAAGCTCGAACACGAAGTCGGTCAAGCAGGGACGAAACCGAACGTGATCCCACGGGATCGCCACGGTTGCGGCTTCGCTGGAGCCGTAAACGAAAGCCCGACCTTCACCGTCGAACAATCGACCGAGGTTGGCCAGACCGGCCTCGGTAACGAGTTCGCCGGTCAACAGAAACTGACGCACCGGCCACGTCTGTTCCTCGGCCGATAGCCGGCTTCTCTCGTAGAGTAGCTTGCGGGCCAGGGCCGGGGTTGTCATGACCGCCGTGATCCGATAGTCGCGCAAGATACGGATCAAGCGCACATAGTCACAGACTTTCGGGATCGGGTAGACCCGCACGAATGGCATGCCGAGTTGGGTCAGCGCCAAGCCGCACGCTTCGGCGAACGGGCTCATGATCGCGGGATGAAGGATCGCCACGCGGTCTACGTAGGCGTCGAGTGACACCTCGAAAGCCTTCGAGAGGTTCCGCGAATTCCAGCGCAGCTCCTCGGCGCTACGCGGAGTGACCATGGGGCTACCGCTGGTGGTACCGCTGGTTTCGGAGATCACGACATCCGGCCCGATGCCGACTTGAAACGCCCGGCGCCCGAGCGACAACAGGTCGTTCTTGTCCACGAGCGGGAAGCCCTCGAGAATAGCGGCCCGAGATGGCGCGTCGGGGTTCGGAGGCGCCACGTCGTGGAGGTAGGGCACGCTGTCACGGAAACGCGTCAACGAATCCACCAACCGACGACGGCTCGAACTCAAGAGAATCGAGCCGTCGTCGTGGCGCTCGACGAGGCCATGGGCCATCAGTCGACCTCTTTCGGCTGTGTGACGAGCATCGGACTCGCGGGCGTTTTCCTTCGAAGCCGCCGCACCGCCAGCGCCTCTTTAATGTCGCGGATCACCAACTCAGGCGCGGGAAAGAGTATGCGGCTTTCTTTTCGGTACTCGCTCCATTGCTCCGGGAAGTAGGAGTAGCCGCGAAGATCTTGATGCACCGAGCCGACGTAGGCGTAGATCGTCATGATGCTGGCGAGAAGGGCCAGGTCGGCGGTCATGACGGGCAGGCACCAGAAGATGAAGATCAAGCACGTATGGTGAGGGAATCGGATGTACCGTTTGATTCCCATCGTCTTAATCTTGTAGCCCTCGAGAGTGGGCTCCCCCTCGCCTTTGGCCCAGCGGCTCACCTGGGTGACGCCCAACCATTCCCCGAACGGTTGGGTGAACTTGAACAAGTAAAAAAAGCTCGCGACAAAGAAGAGATTGAAACCCCACATCGCCCAGTACCACGAGCCCTCAACGCGCCACAGAACCGTTTCGGATCCTTTCCAGAAATAGATGACCAATCCCAACGAGGCGAAGGTGACGAGGTTGTAAAGAAAGTTCCATAGAAATCCTCGACCGCCGGTCAGTTTTTCGATCCATTTTTTTGCGGTCGCGGTGGTGCCGAGGGAGTGCCCAACGGCGAACATAAGAAGCAAGAGTGAATCGGTTACGAACCACGGCATGGCGTCCTCCTGATGCTTGTAGGCACGATCGCGTGCGGCGCGATCGGTTTGGCGCATCGAGAATGGGGTGGGGGGGGTGTCAGGACAATGAAATGCTCCGGTGGACGGGATTCAAGGATCCGAAGCAAGGATCGCGTCTGCCTCGATTTCGATCAGCAGATCGGGTGAGACCAAGCGTCGGACTTCGACGCAGGTCGCGGTGGGGTCGATGCCTTGGAAGGCTTGTTGATGGGCGACCGCGAAATCCTCGAAGAGATCCATGTCGGTGACATAGATGCGGGTGCGAACGACATCCGCGAGGGTGGCCCCACACTCGGCGAGGGCTCGCTCGATCTTCGACAGAATGTAGGTCGTCTGGCCGGCCATGTCGTTCGGCGCCACGGTCTTTTGAGCTTCGTCGACCGCCGTCGTTCCCGACACCAGAACCCAGCGTCCGACCCGCTTGGCTCGGCAGTAGGCTACGGCCTTTTCCCAGCGCGTGCCGCTATAGACGTTCAGGCACTTTCTTTCGGTCACGGTTGTTTTCATGCAGTTTCTCCGCCGTCAATGGCGATTCCCTGGCCGGTGATGTAGGCCGCCTGCTCGCTGGCCAGGAACGCGAACAGCGCAGCGACCTCGCGCGGGTCGGCGTGTCGGCCGAGTGGGATCGTGCGATCGACCTCGGCCAGCATCTCTTCGGTGTACTCGGTCTTCTGCATCGGCGTCAGCACGTAGCCCGGATTGACCGCGTTCACACGTACGTGCGGCGCGAGCTCGAGCGCCATGGTCCGGGCGAGCGAGAGCACCCCGGCTTTCGATGCGTTGTAGTCCACATAGTTCTTGTGGGCGGAAAGGCCGTTGGTAGAGGCGGTCATCAGGATGACGCCGGATTTCTGCTCGGCCATGATCTTGGCGGCGTACGACGCGGTGTAGAAGCAACCGTAGAGATTGACTTTCAAAACCTCGTCCCACTGTTCTGGTGACACGTTCAAGAAAGGGTTTCGAACGCTGATACCGGCGTTGGCGATCAGGACATCGATACCGGAAAGTACCTCCACGGCCTCGGACATGGCTCGGTGCGCGGAGTCTTGGTCGGAAACGTCGCCGTAGACGTAGCGGATCGAGGCCGATGCGCTGGCCTGCTCGGGTCGGCTGTCGATGTTGCGATCGATCACCACCACCTGACCACCCTCCGCGGCGAAACGGCTCGCGCTGGCGGCGCCGATGCCGCTCGAACCACCGGTGACGACGACTTTCGCGTTCGCCAAGTCACCGTAGATACCGGCCTCGGGAGACCCGATCTCAGACATAGCTCGTGTACCTCGGGATGTCTCGTGATCCCTGCATCATGCTCTCCGTCAGCTGCGCTACTGCAGCGACATCGGGGCCGTCGATCAAGTAATGTCGCAGCAAGGCTCGAAGCTCCTTGCTGCCACCTCGTGCCAGATGGTGAAGCTCTCGCAGCATGTGTCCCAGTCCCTTGGCAACGGTCGCCGGATCGCCAACGATGCGGTCGCCGTTCTCGATCCGAATGCAGTCGTTTTCGACCAAGAAGGCGACCTGCATGAAGGCGGAGGCCGAGTCGAAGAATTGGTGCCGATCGCGGGTCAAGTAGCGCAAAAGCTCGCCGAGGTAAAAACGCAACGCTTCGTCGAACCGAATGCCCGACAAGGCCTGCCAGCTCGGCGTCGCGATCACAGCGACCGAGATCAGATCCGCCTTCAGCTCGTCGAGACTCGCCGATCCGAACTTCCCCAAACCCGGCGCTAGGACGCGGTGGACGCGGCCTAGGGTGCACATGTGGCCCACATCGTGGCCGTACATCCAGATGGGCAAGGCGTCTTGCCCGAGGGTCGAGGGGCGGGTCTCCAGGGTGGCGGCGGCCTCGGGAAAGTAGCGTTCCAGAAGAGCTTCACTGGCCGCTTCGAAGCGGTGCGCGTAAACGTTTCGAAAGACGACCGTCTTGCTGAACCGCGCCCCCTCGACACCCTCGTCTTCGGGCAGAAAATAGGCGAAGTGTTTGGGAAAACGAGCGCTCTCGCCGGCACAGGCGATCAGGTCGTGGATGACGAAGCGCGGCGGGGCCGAGAGATGGGCCGCGAATCCGATCTGATCGGCCAGCTCGGCATCGATAGCGAGCAGGTTGCCGTCGAGGGATCGGACGATGGCCTCGGCCTCGGGTGCCGGCGCCGAGGCGAAGAACGACCAATAGCGGTGGTCGGACTTCATCGACCAGGTCTTGAGGCGGCCACAGTAGACACTGAGCTCGGATTCGGCCTGATGGTAGAGCCGGTGTTGAACGGCGGGGTCCGTGGGCGACAGATCGCCCCGCAGGACCGCGATTCGAGCATCGAGGATGTCGCGGTCGCCGTCCGATGGCATGGACTCCCACATCGAGGTCATGACCGCCAACAACTGTCCGCGGAGGATCTCGACGATGGCGGGTTCGCCACCGTCCGGGCGATGATCCTGCAGGCGCCGCAACGCGTCGACCAACGCACAGGCGTCGCGAATCGCTGGCAAATGACGTCGCGTTTCAGGGCTCATCCGGCTGGGCGGAAGCAAACGGAGGGGCGCAACCGTATAGGACCGGTCGGGCGGCCAGAATTGGGCAGAAGACGTGGTCAACACCGGTGTTCCTCCTGAAGATCCAAGGATGGTCGTTGAATGAGATCGAGCGCCGCAGCACGTTTCTCGCTGCTGAGGTGGTCGAGGTAGCGGGCACAGATCAGGGACGCCATGCCTCGAACCGTCGACTCGGCGAAAATGGCTCGGAGGGGGAGACTCAAGCCGAAGTCATCGTTGATGCGAGAGATCGCTCGTGTGGCCAACAGAGAATGGCCACCGAGATCGAAAAAGTCTTGTTGGGCACCAACGGTCTCCACCATCAGGAGGTCGGTCCAGATCGCGGCGACCTGGTGTTCGGCCTCGTATTCGAGCGGCGTGTCGTCAACCGAGTGCGCATTGACCTCGGTGTTCGGACGCGGCAAAGCGGAACGATCGATTTTTCCGGACGGGGTTTTGGGCAGCGTCTCGAGGCGTACCAAGTGGTCCGGCACCATGTAGTCTGGAAGCGACGAGCGAAGCCGCTCACGGAGCGAGTTGATCCGGACGGTTCGTGGGGCGAGGTCGTTGTCCGCGGTCTCCGAAAGCACCAGGTAGGCAGCGAGAGCGCGAGGTCGTCCCGGCTCGTCCCGGACGACGACAGCGACCTCGGCGACATCGTCGAACGAGGAAAGCGTTGCTTCGATTTCGCCGAGCGTGACGGCATGGCCGCGGATCTTGATCTGGTCGTCGAAACGACCGAGGAAGTCGAGATTGCCGTCAGGGCTCAGGCGCACGAGATCACCGGTGCGGTACCAGCGGCGCACCGTGGTCGGGTCGTCCGCGATCTCGATGAACCGTTCGGCGGTGAGCTCGGGATTGGACCAGTAGCCGTCGGCCAAACAAGGTCCGCCGAGGTAGAGCTCGCCGGTGACACCTTGCGGGACCAACCGTCCATGGCGATCACGGACTGTGGTGCAGGCACCGGGAATGGGACGTCCGATCGGTGGTTTCGCCGGCCAGTGGTGTGGGGGACCCTCGATCACCCAATAGGTCACGACATGGGTCTCGGTTGGGCCGTACTGGTTGATCAAACGGGTGCCGTCGAGCCGCTCGAAGAGGCGACGCAGGCGTGTCGTGACGTGGACCTGCTCGCCAGCGGTGACGATGTCCTTCAAGCAGGAGGGCAGGCAGCTTCGTTTCGCTGCCGCTTCCGCGAGCTCAGCGAGCATGACGTACGGAACGAACAGGGTGTCGATTCGATCGCGCGCCACGGTGTCCCAGAGTGCTTCGGGATCTCGACGTACGTCATCGTTTATCGAAACCAACGTTCCGCCGCTCGCGAGAGCGGTGAGGATTTCTTGGGCCGAGACGTCGAACGAGGCTGGGGCGAATTGCAGGATGCGCCTCGGCCCAGGCAATTGCTCGAGCTGAAACTCGATCAGGCCAGCCAAGGGGCCGTGGGACATCAGCACGCCTTTCGGGCGGCCGGTAGAGCCCGAGGTGTAGAGAAGGTAGGCGCCGTCTTCAGGCACTGGCTGCGGCGCGGCGTGGCGGTCGTCGTCGATGGCCTCGGATGAAGCATCGGTGAAGAGCGTTCGATCGGCCGGGAACCACTCCACCGGTTCGGATGCGATCAGCACGTCGAGCGCCGCGTTCTCCGCCATCCAGCCCAAGCGAGCGGCGGGATACGATCGCGCGAGAGGCACATAAATGGCGCCGGTCTGCAGGGTCGCCACGATCGATTCGATCAAGTTCGGTCCTCGATCCAAATGGATGCCGACACGGCTGCCTCGCCCGACACCCCGGTCGCGCAACGTCCGCGCTCGTAGATCGACTGCTGTCGCGAGTTCGTCGTAGGTTCGAGAACCACCATCGCCGTCCAGGGCGAGTGCGTCGGGCTTGGTCGCGGCCTCGCCTCGTGCCAGGAGATCGACCAACGTCGTTGGTGGTCCGGGACGCGATCGCCAAAGACTCTGGAGCCACTTAACCTCCTCGGGTCCGAGCACGGAAGCGCGCGACGGTAAGACATCGGGGTCGGAACGGAGCAGGGCTCGGTAGTGCGTGATCAAGCGTTCCATCGTGCTCGACGCGTACAGATCAGTGCAGTACTCGAGCTGCCCGAGCAGGCTGCCTTCCACGGTTTCGGTTAACGACAAGGTGATGTCGAACTTCGAAAAGGTTTCCGTGGTCACGACCAACTCTTCACCACCCAGGGTGGTCTCGCTCCACCGTGTACCCTCCGGGGCGTTTTGCAGCACGAACATGAGTTGAAAAATGGGATTGGACGCGAGGTCTCGGTCCGGTTGCAGATGCTCCACCAACCGTTCGAACGGGAGATCTTGATGCTCGAAGGCTCGCAAGGTCGCGTCCCGGGTCGAGCGCAACGCCTGCCGGAAGGTCGGCTCGCCCTCGAGGTCGAGCCTCAAGGCCAGGGTGTTGACGAAGAATCCGATCAACCCCTCCAACTCGGCCCGGGTGCGGTTGGCGATCGGTGTACCAAAGACCGGCCGGTCGATTCCGGTATAGATCCGGATCAACAGACCAAAGGCCGTAAGGAGGGTCATGAAGAGGGAAGCGCCCTCCTCGCCGCTAAGCCGTCGCAGTGGCTCGGCCTCGGCCTTCGGGATCAGAAAGTTGATCTGAGCGCCTGCGAAGCTTTGGACGCTGGGCCGTGGGTAGTCGGTCGGCAGCGTACACAGGGTCCCCGAACCCTGAAGCTCGTCGCGCCAGAAGCTCAGCAACGCGTCCAAAGCTTCGCCGCTGAGAAGGCGTCGCTGCCAGCGCGCGTAGTCGCGGAATTGAATCTCGAGTTCGGGCAGGGAGCGCGGGAGGCCTTGCGAGGCTTCTTGATACAGGGTCTCGATCTCGTGCAGCAGGATGCCTTGGGACCACGCATCCGAAACGATGTGATGCAGGCTGTAGACGAATAGATGATCATGCTTGTCGAGACGGATGAGACAGACCCGGAAGAGCGGTCCGTGCTCCAAGTCGAAGGGACGGAGACCCTCTTCGTGGGCGATCTTTCGTGACATCGCCCCGCGCTCTTCTCGCGGCCGGTTGGAGATGTCGTGAAACGCGATGGGAACCTCGACGCTGTCGGCAATGATTTGGACCGGCAGGCCGTGGCGCATTCCGAAGGTCGTGCGCAGGGTTTCGTGTCGCTGAACGATGAGATCGAGTGCCGATTGCAAGGTGTCGGGTCGCAACGCCTCGCGCCAGCGGAAACCGGCAGAAACGTTGTAGAGAAGGCTGTCGGGATGAAGGCGGCACAGAAACCACAAGCGCTCTTGGGAGTAGGACGTGGGCGCGTGGTCGTTGCGACGATCGCCTCGGCGTAATTCGGTCGACCGCGAAATGCCTGTGGATTGCGCCTCGATCGCTGCGGCCGCCGCTCCAAGTCGTGGGTGGGCGAACATCAGCCCGACCGAAACGTCGAGCATCAAGTCGCGGCGAAGGTGGGCCACCGCGCGGGTGGCGAGCAGGGAGTTGCCACCGACCGCGAAGAAGTCGGTCTCGGCATCAATATCTTCTCGGTCCAAAACGGCGCACCAGATTCTTCGAACCGCCTCGTACACGGCACCGCCGCTGGTGATCGGTGCCGTTTCGAGACTCGCGGCTCGACGATCCTTGAGCCCGTTATCAACTCGCGGTACCTGGTCGACAAGATCGATCGATTCGGGCACCAGCGGGCCGGGAAGCAGTGTTCGCAGGAGCTTGCGCAAGGCACCCTTGGTCAACCGTCGGGCTTTGCCGTCGGGGCTCGGGGACGGCTCCACCTGCAGCGTCAGCCGGCCGTGGTCGAGATGAGCGATGGCTGCGGTGACCCGTGGGTCTTGCTCCACGCGCAGCTCGATTCCTTCGAGTCTCGCCCGCAGGCCGACGACCAGTCGATCTCGTCGCAGATCTTCGACGATCTGGATGCTGCCGTCCAGGTGGCGACGCCCGCGCAGGTGCAAGCTCCCGCGGCCCGTCGTCATGACGGCGCCAACGGCGCCGGGTGGCAGCTCGTTACCCCGCGCGTCCACAACCTGGAGGTCCTGGACTCGGGGTCCGACGACATGAATCGTACCAGGCACCCGCCGACGACCCCAAACAGTCCCCAGGCCACTTGCGACACTGCCGAACAGCTCCCATTGGTTTGCGTGACGTTGGACGGCGGCGACTCGACCGTCGACCACGATCAGCGTGCCGATGGACTCGAGTGCGGATTCCGAGAGGCCGTCGAGGATGTGAGCCATCGAGCACAGGAGCTGAACGTTTTGTTCGGTGATCGCCTGGGAGACCTCCTGGGGACTGCGCAACGCCCGACGGCTCGGCGCGCACAGCGTGCCGGCGACCGCGAGGCTGAGGCCGACTTCCAACCACCACGCTTCGCTCATGCAGGCTGCGGCCGCCAGAACCCGCTGGCCACGGTGTAGCGCGAGATCGTCGCGGCTCATGTAGGCCAACCCGGCAACCTGACGGTGGATGTTGGGTTGCCACGTGAGGTCGCCGGTGGGGTCCCAGTACGGCTGCAGAAACCGATCGCCGTTCGCGCGCGGTGTCCAGGGCGTCTCGGTGAACCTGGTACCCCGGTCTCGGCGTTCCGGCTCGTTGGCGAGGAGCGTCGCCTCGGCCGCATGCCAGGACCGGACGCGATCACTGATCAAGAGTACGATACAGGCGCTCTTGGCCCAGGAAGCAATCAGATCGTCGGTCGGCTCATCGTCGAGTGGGACGTAGGTTCCTCCGGCCATCGCGACCGCTACCAGACAGGCGAGGCGGGTACCAAGGCCGCCGACCGCGACACCAACGCGGGTTGTCTCGTCGCAACCGCGCTCCGCCAGCGCCCGAGCCATCATCGTGGCTTCACGATTCAGCGCCGCGTAGGTGACGCTCCGAGTCGCTTCTTCGACCGCTGTTTTTCGCGCTGAATGTCGCAAGCAGCGAGACCAGGCGTCGAGCAATGAAGGTGCTGGGCGGGTGGATTCGGCCCAGGCTTCGCGGGCTGCGAGATCCGAGACTGATTCCAGTCGAACGGCGGACAGTGGTTGATCGATGTCGGTTCCGAACGCGCAGACCACGGCACGGAAGTGTTCCACCAGCCGCTCCGCCGTGGAAGGCTCGAAAAGATCGATGTCGAACTCGAGTCGTCCGTGCAAGTTGCCTTCCCGCGAATCAAAAAGGGACAAGGAGAGATCGAATTTGGACAGCACGCCTTCTTCGATCTGGATTCCGGACGGGGACTCGGGGTCCGGCTGACCTTCGGGCGGTGGCCCCTGCGTCGTGAAGAGCGTCTGAAAGAGCGGGTTTTGAGCCTCACTACGAACCGTCGACAGCGCGTCCACCAGACGTTCGAAAGGCAGATCCTGATGGGCGAAAGCGCGCAGTGTCATCCGTGACGTTGATCTCACCGCTTCACGTAAATTGATTTCGGCGGACAGATCCAGACGCAAAACCAAGGTGTTGACGAAGAAACCGATCAGGGAGTCGAGTTCGGGTCGCCCTCGGCCGGCAACGGGGGTCCCGAAAACCGGTCGGTCCCGGCCGGTATGAATCCGCGTCACGATGCCGAAACAGGTCAGAAGGGTCGTGAAAAGGGTCGCGCCTTCGTCTCGACTAACCGCGCGCAGGGGCGCGACTTCTTCGGCGGGAATCCGAAACGACAAGCGCGCACCGGCATGACGCGAGGCGCGGGGTCGCGGGTGATCTGTGGGTAGGGCGTTTTGCGGCTCGATGCCGGCCAACTCCCGGCGCCAGAAACCGAGCAGCTCTTCGAGCTTTTCGCCTTGCAGCTTGCGCCGTTGCTCGCGAGCAAAGTCGGCGTACTGGATGGGCAACGGTGGCAAGCTCGACGCTCGTCCCTCGGCGAACGACGCGTAGAGGGTCTGGAGCTCCCGCATCAAGACATCCTGGGACCAAGCGTCGGCGATGATGTGATGGAGCACGAGGGTAAGCCGATGTCGATCCGGTTCCAGGCGCACCAGCAAGGACCGGATGAGCGGTGCCTGCGAGAGGTCGAAGGGCACCCGACCAAGATTTACAGCGAGGCGGGTGGCCTCGCGATCACGGTCCTTCGTCGGCAAGCGACCGAGATCTTCGACCCGAAAGTCGATCTCGACTTGTTCATGCACAACCTGCACGGGCTCGCCGCGTTGCAGCTCGAAGCTGGTGCGAAGCGTTTCGTGGCGCCGGGTGATTTCCTCCAACGCTCGCTGCAACGCGCTGGTGTCGACCGAGCCCGGCCACGCGAGTGTTCCTGGGACGTTGTAAAGAGCGCTGGCAGGAAAGCTTTGGTCCAAGAGCCACATTCGTTGCTGCGCGAATGAGGCAGGATGGAAGCCGAGCTGTGTGCTCGGTGCGCGGTCTTGCTCGACGAGGTTCGGCAAGTTGGGTTCGGTATCGACTCGGTCGGCGCGATCAATGTGGACGGCCATCTCGGTCACGGTGCGCGCATCGAATAGGCGCCGCAAGGAGAGGTCGACGCCGAAGACCTCGTGAATGCGGGCCAAGATTTGGGCGCCGAGGAGGGAATGCCCGCCGAGCTCGAAAAAATCGCTATCCGGTCGGACCTCGTCGATCCCCAGGGTTTGGCACCAGATTTCGGCCAAGCCGCGCTCCGTCGGCGATGACCAATCGGTTTCGCCAATCTCGACTCCGACCTGGTCACCGGCTCGGAACCGACGGTCCTTGCGGCCGTCGGCCGTGCGGGGTATCGCATCGATCGCCGCATACGAAACCGGGTGTAGCGCGGTCGGGAAGGCGCCCCGCAGCCGCTTGCGCAGTCCACCCTTCGGAATCCGTTTTCGCGCCGCCGGACCGTTTTTGAGTACCACGTGCAACGTCCACGACCCTACGTTCGGATCGAGAACCGCGGCCTCGATCGCGGGATGCGCGGAGGCCATGTGCTCGACACCGGCAGGGTCGACCCGGAGGCCCGCGCGCAGGAGCGATCGGCGGCGATCACACAGAACCCGAAGGCCACCATTCGCCGAGCGCCGCGCGCGCAAACCGGTCGTTGCCACGGGTATCGAATTCGATTCGGCCGCGACCTGAAGCTCGCCTGCCGCACCCAGCGGAACCGGTCGACCCGCGGAATCGACGAGGCGTAAACGATCGGCATCGGCGCCCCATAGGAACCGAGGCGCGGTGCGGGGCCCGAGCAAGTTGCAATAGTCCGCAGGGGTATCGCAGCGGAGTTGCCAGGCCAGCTCGTGTTTGGGTACCGGAGCGTCGGCGTCCACGTCGTAGGCGACGAGCCACCGAACGTTCTCGAATGTCGCTGGCGCCAGCTGCCGGAGCAGACCATCTTCCAGGCACAGAGCGTCGACGGGGTGTCGGGTAACCGCTTCGGCAACCCCGTGGGCCGTCGCGAGATCCGCGCCAACCTCCAAAAGCGTGCCACCGTGGGCCAGGGCCAAGAGAACCTCCCAGATCCACATCTCGCCCATGGTTGGCGAAGTGGGCATTAACGAGAAGCCCGGCTCTACTGGCAGGATTCGGTTCTGATCCGCGGTGACCCGCGTGAGGGCGCCATGACGAACGTCGAACCATCGGATCTCGCCAGAGGCGTCCCAAGACGGCACGGCCAGGACGGGATCGTTCGCGTCGGGGGTGGCTCGGGTGGCGCCAGCCGTCCGCCCGTTTCCGTCGTCGGCTGATGAGCGGTGGTCCGACGGAGAGACCGTCCGGTCTTCCGGAAACCACGGAACAGGGAGGTCGCTGATCAAGAGATCCAGCCCAGCGGAGCGGGCTGCTTGCCGGAGCATCGGTTCGGGATAGCGGGGATCCAGCGGTACGAAAACGCCGCCAGCCTTGGCGATGGCCAGGAGCCACGCCACCCGCTGGACTCCAGAGCCGAGGC
Organism: Candidatus Multivoradales bacterium; assembly: GCA_965250305.1. Taxonomy (GTDB): domain Bacteria; phylum Acidobacteriota; class Thermoanaerobaculia; order Multivoradales; family J023; genus J023. The sequence continues at coordinate 688,334 of CBDFNS010000024.1, forward strand.
AGACCCCCACCCGTCCGGTCGCCTTGTCGAGGTGCTGGCCGAGGTCGTCGGCCTCCTGGTCCAACTCACGGTACTCGATCGTCGAGCCGGCCTCGTCGATCCACGCCGGCATCCGGTCGAATCGGCGCACGGCCCGCTGCCAGACATCGAGCAGCGTGGTCGCCCGGCGGGGCGCCTGGTTGGTCCAGCCGGCCATGATTTTCCGTTCAGCTCGGGTCGTCACGTCGATACGACCCACTGCCAGGTCCGGGTTGGCACCAAATGCGACCACGATGGCTCGTAGGTGGTGGGCCATGCGTTCGACCGTTGCGTGCTCGAAGAGATCGGTGCTGTACTCGAACTGACCGCGCAAGCTTCCCTGACCCGTTTCTACGAGCATGAGCGAGAGGTCGTATTTCGAAAGTGTTCCCTCGGTCAGGACGAACTGATCCGGTGCGAGATCGACGTCGCTCCAGTTCACTTCCGTGCTGGCGTTCTGCAGGGTGAACATGAGCTGGACGATCGGATTGGACCCCAGGCTGCGGAGAGGGTTGAGCTCCTCGACGAGACGCTCGAAGGGCAGCTCTTGATGGGCAAAGGCGCGAACAGCCATATCGCGCGTCGTACGGACCGCCTCGCGGATCGAACTCTGGTCATCCAAGTCCAATCGCAAGATCAAGGTGTTGACGAAAAAGCCGATCAGTGGTTCGAGTTCGGAGCGCTCTCGATTTGCCACGGGAGTCCCGATGACCGGGCGAACCTGTCCCGAGTAGATGCGTATCAGCACCCCAAAACAGGCGAGGAGGGTCATAAACAAGGTCGCCCCGGTGTCGCCGCCGAGCTTTCGCAGGGTCGCAACCTCTTGTGTGGGAATCAAGAAGCTCAGATGGGCGCCGCGGAAGGTCTGAACGCGGGGGCGGGGGTGATCGCCAGGAATCGTGTTGAGGTCCTCGATCCCCTCTAGCGTCGCTTTCCAATAGCGAGTCGACGAGCGGAGTTCTTGGTCCCGATCGGCTCGCCGTTGCCACAACGCATAGTCGGCATACTGAATCTCGAGTTCCGGCAGCGTGGAGGGATCGCCCTGGCGGTAAGCTTCGTAGAGAACGTTTAGCTCCCGCAAGAGAACATCCTGAGACCAGCCGTCCGACACCAGATGATGAAGAACAATGGTGCACTGGTGCTCGGCCTGCGAGAGTTGGGTGAGCACCACGCGGAGCAGGGAAGGGCGACCGAGGTCGAAGGGCTCGAGTCCGGCCTGTCGAGCGATCACCTGGGCCATCGATGGGCGTTCGGATTCCGGGGCAGACCGCAAGTCTTCCGTTCGAAAGTCGAGCTCGGTCTCCTCGTGGACAATCTGGATCGGCTGGCCGTCTTGAAGACCGAATGACGTTCGAAAGATCTCGTGACGGCGAACGACCTCCGCGAAGGCCCGGCGAAGTGCTGCCAGGTCGAGCGCACCATGCCAGGTGACATGGCTCGCGATGTTGTAGAGGCCCGGGGCGACGCGCAGCCGCTCGACGAACCAGAGCCGTTCCTGCGCCAAGGAGAGGGGGATCGACCGTCCGAAGCGGGGAACCTTTCGGATGCGATCGTCGTCGCCCGCGATGACCTCATTCTTGACCAGGTCCCACAACACTCCGCGTTGATCCGGTCGCAGCGCTCGGACGAAAGATTCGCTGTCATTCCTCAGCAGATTCATGGTGGCCATGCAGTGAAGTCAGCTCAACCCGTGGATGCCGGGGCGAATGGATGGCTGGTTAGGCGGTCGCGGGCACACAGGTTCCGCGCCCGCTGCCCTCGGTGCGGGCGAGCCACCGAGATGCGGCGGCGAGACCGGCAAGAAAAGGGCCGCAGAGCGCGCTGCCCTTCGCATCCGGATGTGCGGAGTCGCGATCTAGCGGCGGTGTGGACATACACCCGTGCCTCTTCGGGTCAGAATGTCAGAACCCCAAAGGTGGGGCGAAGCTCGCGGCGTAACCGAGGTGCCGTGATGCTTCCAGGAGCATCGTGCGGTTGAGGGAACGCGGATCCAGAGTGGTCCATGCCTCTCGAATGGCGTTACCATATTCGTGAAATGCCGACTCGTACGCATTCTTCAGCTCACTGGAACTCTCGACGGAAGCCAGCTCGAGCCAGGCTCTCGAATAGTCGGCGTAGGCTTGTTGGACTTCTTGAGCTTCGTCTTTCTGGCCCATGGCGCTACGACACGATCTTCCGTATTCGGTACTGACCGCCTGAACACGCTCCTGTTGCGCGTTTTGGATTTCCCAGATTTCCCTGACGTAGCGGTTCCACGCGGAGCGTAGCTCTTCTAGGAAGTGTTCGGTTTCGGACACTGGTGAGGCGTCGCTGCTAATGCGGGCACTAGCCTTGCCAGATGGGGATTTCTTGCTCGATTCGGGCATGACGCGGCTCCTTGGGTGGCCGTTGAAGGATCTGTGCGGCCGCCGATGGTGCTCGTGCACCAACGACAGTGCACCGAGCGCGAGCAGTGAACTGTAAGTTTTCTCAAGAACATCGTAGCTGTTCATTTGCTTAATAGTCAATGGCTTTCTTGGAGTAATCATGCGTCATGGGTTCAGATGCGCAATGCAAGTGACGAGTCATGCTCTCTTGTCAAGCTTCGAGCGATCGGCGCCCCCAAAATGTCCCCGAAGGAGCGATCTAATGGCCGTGGATTCCAGCCCGCCAGCGCTGCTCGGAGGCAGGCGCGCCAGGTGCGCTGGCGCACTTCCGCCCAGACTCGGCCCGGACACAGAACTGGCGCTCGTCGCCGTTTTCGGCCTCTCGGCCAAGAATCACGGAATCGCTAAAAAGTTGATTCCAAACGAGATATCTGGAGCCGATGAGCGGATTTGAACCGCTGACCTGCTGATTACGAATCAAGTGAATTGAGCGGAGGAGACAACCGATCCGGCTCATCTGGTTCTGTATCGGGAACAGCTGCCAAAGCGGCCTCGAACTTCGTCCGATCTCCTCGGGCGGCACGTTGCTCTAGATAGTCGAGGGTGAGGAGCGCCGCGGTTTTTTCGGCGACGGCGATCGTGACCATGTGGTTCATCGAAACGCCATCGCGCTCGGCCAGAGCTTTGAGCTGACGGTGGATCGAGTCGGGAAGACGGAGGCTCATGGTGGTCATCAAAGTGCTCCTAGCTCGGCGAGGAGTTCGTGGGGTCGACGCGCCCTTACGCCGAATCGATCGCTGCCGGCGAAGTCCTTGAGGTTGAAGGTGATCACGTCACGGCATTGAGCCGCCACTGCGAGTTCCAAAACGAGGTCATCTTTCGGGTCGCGAAGAGTAGGCCGCCACAGATAGAAGATCTCTTGTTTGATCCCGACAGAGCAGAGGTAGTCGAGCACGTGATCGGCCTGTGCCAGGGTCAGGTTGGTCTGATCGAGGTGGCGCCTGACGACATCGTCGTACTCGAACAACAGAGGGACGGACAAGCAGATCTCGAAACGACCAGTCCCGACGAGCGACAACACTCGGAATGAGGCTCCGCGCTTGGAACGCAAGGCGGAGACCAAGACGTTGGTGTCTAGCACCACTCGCGGTAAACTCACGGTGGTATCGTATCTGATACCAGATTCGTAGAACAAGCCGCTAACGGGTCGCAGCCAACAGAGTCAGAGTTGCCTTGTTACGCCACACGACGCCAAAGCGCGATCCCAACTGTTTGCTCGAAGTTTGCTCGACCCGCGCTGGCCTGCGCTATTGTCTTCCATAAACCGTCGACTCCCAATCGGTTACAGCCGACAAGGACCTCCCTGGTAGGCTCATAGTCTCCGAACCACCTCGCCTCTACGCCGCTCCTACGCAACACAGCGTCAGTGCACGTTAATGCACGTTAATGCACGTTAGTGCACGTTAGACCACGTTGAGTACGTTAAGTGGTTGACCATCCAAGGCTTACCACCTTGCCTTGGGTGCATGGTCAACGCTGTGGTCCTGCTCGGCGATCCGGCGACCCCGGCTCGAAGGCGACCGTAAGGCGCGGTCCAGCGGACGCGATACGCCGGTTTGCCGCTGGCGTATCGAACGCAACCGGCGAAGGTGAGACGGCGAGCAACCCTCCGCCTCATGAGCCACGATCTTGTTCGATAGAACTCCCTCCCCCCCCTAATGGAAACGAAGATGTATAATGTGTATGAAATGAAGGTGAACTCGACCCTGCTGCCCGGGCGCCAGGCGGGGCGACGCGAGGAATCAAAATTCGTGTCCGCCAAGAGCCGACGCGCGACGGATCGGCCACCGACCTTGACGGTGCTCGGCGGCATCCCTGATATCACTTTCGGCGGTAGCCAGATTGCGATCGGCGATTCTCAGTTTCCCAATACTCGCCCATGAATCTAGACCCTGCAGTGGCTCGCGTTGAGTGGGATGCGCCCGCCGCGTCCTCGGAAGAATTCTTTCCGGGCGCGAACCGCCTCCCGGTGACGATCTTGACGGTGCCTGGGGCACCTGGGGTCCTCTACGGCTACGACATCGCGGACAGCAGGGTCTGCTGCGATGTCGTCTTGCCCGAGCTCGCGCCGTACCATGGGCGGCGCGGAATCTGGCGTCCCTCCGTTTCCAGCGTCCGGCCCAACCTCGTGGCGAACGGGAAGACGATCTTCGATGACTGGGGTTGGGTAGGGGGCCGGCGCGCTCCTGTGCGCTGCGTGCACGGTGAGCACGGCTATCGGCTGCGGATCGAGAACCAGGACATCCACGTCGCGACCGGTGGACAGACCATCGTCGCCGAACCGTGGCCCGCCGGCAGCTCCGCTGTTTGGCGGTCGGCCTTACTCGGGCCTGGCCTTTGCCTCGCTCTGGCGGAAAGAGGGACCTTCACCCTCCATGCATCCGCCGTAAGCCGGCGCGGGCGCGCGATTGTGATCGTCGGCGACTCCGGTGCCGGAAAGTCGACATTCGCTAGACTCGTCGCCTCCGAACCAGACTGGCGCCGCATTGCCGATGACCTACTGCAGGTGCGGTGCGGCTCCGACATCGCTCAGGCCCTTCCTCGCTTTCCGCAGCCGCGCCTTGCGCCGGCCCAGCAGTATCCGGCGTTGGACCCCGTCGCGCTGTCACTCGCGGCGATTTACCGCGTTCGGCTCCTCGAGCCCAAGGCCACCCCCCGAATCACCCCGTTGTCGCCGCTCGAGCGCGTGAAAACGCTGGTGCGCCACACGGTCGCGGCCAAACTTTTTGCTCCGGAGCTCATCGCACGCCATCTCGATTGGTGTATCGACCTTCAAGCCGCGGTTCCTGTCGCGGAGCTAGCCTATCCCCGAGATCGAGGCTGCCCGTCCTCACTTCTCTCGCTGCTCGCCGCGGCTACGAGCTCAGAACCGAGATTCGGCGCTATATCGAATGCCCAACAATGAGCGCGCCATGCCCTTCGATTGGACCAAGTCAGCAAAGGTCATCGTTGATGCGGTGAAGCGTACTGCCGCTCAGACCGACGAGCCGGTCGAGATCCCTCTTGTAGCGGCCGTCGCCCCTGGCGGCCGTTCGGCTTTTGCCATGAGGACGGCCGGCACAGGTCCTGCCGCTACGAAAGACCATCGTGATGCCGCGGCAAATCGCAGGACACTGATTGAACGAGTGCCAAGGACGAAGCAGTCGAGATCGTCCGATTTCGGAGAGGGCAGAGAAAGGACGAGGTCGCCAAAGAGTACTTGAAGAAGTTGCCCATGTTGCCAGCTTGCGGGATCTCTGGAAGAGTTGCCGGGCATGAGAACGACGATCGCCCTTCGCCCGCTGGCGCCCTTTAGATGGCTGGCGACTAGATGGCTGGCGACGAAAGGGAGGGCGAGTGATGCTTCGGCGTGACGACCAGCACGGGGCACGCCGCCGCATCACTGGAGCGCTTTTCGTGGGCAATGCGCTTTCGTCGACCGCGTACCTCGGTGTGATTTCCGTTGCGGGCCTTGCCGCGCAGGACCTGACGGGCGGGCCTCACCTTGCGGGGCTTCCCAGTGCGGTAAGCACGGTCGGTTCGGCGTTGGGAGCTGCTGCCCTGAGCGGATGGAGCCGCAAGGTTGGACGCCGGAAGGCATTCGGCGTTGGCTTCGCTGTCGCCGCCGTGGGTGGAGCGATCGGCGTCGTCTCGTTACAAATGGCCAGCTTTGCCGTCTTGCTGGTGGCGATGTGCGCCCTCGGCTTCGGGCGTACGGTCGGGCAGCTGTCGCGCTTCGCCGCTGGGGACCTGTGGCGCGTGGAACGAAGATCGTCGGCGATCGGTCTGGTGGTGTGGGCAGGGACGATCGGATCGGTCGCCGGACCGCTGTTGATTGCGCCTGCGAGTGGCTTGAGTAGGGCCCATCTGGGTGTCGAACTGGCAGGCCCTTTTGTTGTCGCGGCCGTGGGCTTCGCCATCGCCGCACTGTGGTACACCGTGATGCTACGACCCGAGCCGTTGACGCTGGCCGTTGCCGAGCCGATGTCGGAAGACAGCAATCCGGTGGCCCCTTCGGGTTCGCTGCGCCGCTTGATCGGTCGCCCCACCGTCCAGCTTGCGCTGATGGCCATGATGGCGTCACAACTGGTGATGGTGCTGGTAATGACGATGACGCCCGTTCACATCCGCCATCACCACCAAGGGCTTACCCTGGTGAGTGCCACCATGATGGTGCACACCTTGGGTATGTACGCCTTTGCCCCGCTCACGGGTAGTCTGGTGCGTCGCCTCGGAGCCCGTCGGGTGATCGCTCTTGGTACCTTCTTGCTGGCGATTGCGTCCCTTCTCGGTGCCTCAGCCGGCCAGGCTCAGGCTGGCGTGCTTACCCTCTCCATGTTCGTTCTCGGGGTGGGCTGGAACTTCGGGTTCGTCGCGGGAAGTGTCTTGCTGTTGGAGGGGTTGGCGATACAGGATCGGCTGCGGGTGCAAGGCTTCGCTGATTCAATGACCTGGATCAGCGGGGGCGCCGCCGCACTGGTCTCTGGTTTCGTGTTGTCGGCGTGGTCGTTTCATGGCCTCGCGTTTCTTGGGGCCGGCCTCTCGCTGATACCGCTGATCGGCTTGCGACGTGAGCCGACTGCGATCCCAGGGTAGTGTGGCCTGGCGAGCACTCATGACAGACGAGAAGCAGCCTCGGTCGACCGCGAGGGTGCCGCGATCACTATCGACGTCGGAGCTTGACCTCAACTTGTGATCGCAGCGTCAATCGAGCAGGTCGAAGAGCCGGCTGAACTTGACGATGAGGGTGCGCTCGGACTGCTCGACAACGGTGCGCCCGAATTCGTTGCGCTCGTTGTAGACGACGAAGAGGCCAGTGTTCGCGCGCTGAATCCAGCTCAGCCGCAGATTCAAGGACACGTCGTCGGTGACGTCGTTGTACTGCACGAGGGCCTGCAGGAAGAGCTGGCTGGTAACGGCGTAGGTGAGCCGAAACCGGCCAAGATTGGTGCGAAAGTTGCCCCCGGGAAGGTCGATGTCGTTGTGGCGCCAGCCGAATTCGGAGGTGAGGGTCTCGCCAAACCGGACGGCGAGGGTAGGGCTGTAGGCGCGACGGTCACCGCCAAAGAAACCGCCTAGGGTGGCGCGCATCTGGAACGACACCGGCGCGCCGCGATTGGTAAAGAAAACGAGCGACGCTTCTTCGTGGTCGTACGTGCCGGCTGGGACGATGATGCCGTCAGCAATCTCAAACGGTTCCTTGACCCCTTCACGGGTCAAGTTGATCCCGGTATGGACCTCATAGCCGCTGCGCCACTCCCAGTGATTGTCGATGTGCAGGAAGCCGGACTCTTGGAAGCCCTCGAAGTCCCAGAAGCCGCGGTAGCTGATGTGCGGGCGCAGCTCGTGGAAGCCCAGCAGATTCTTCGGCCGCACCCGCCGCAGCAACGACGCGGCAGGTCTGCGGAAGCCGCTGCGGGATAGGAAGCCGATTTGCGGGTCGAAACCGCCAGCAACCTCGGTGTAGTCCACGGTCCAGCGCCAATCGGGATCGTTGTACGCGGCCGCGATCTGGTAAGCATGGTGATCTCCGGTCGTGTCTTCCGACTCGGTGGTCGAAGCGAAGGCCGATAGGTTGAGATGCTCACCAACGCCGATGCTGCCGTCCACGGCATAGGTCTGACCGGAGTCGTCTGGGGTGGAAAGCCCGCCGCTGCTTCGGCGGTCGGTCACCAACAGACCAACGCTCGAGCGATTGCGCAACTCACGGCGCACCCGCGCCACCGAGTAGCCGTTCTCGGCCACCGTGCCCGTGACCCCATCGGTCCGCATGTGGAGCATGCCCACCTGGTAGTCGCCAACGCGGCCCGAAAGGCGGGCACCGCCAAGGATCGGGATGGTGCCACCTTCTTCGCCAATGCCGATTCGACGGCTGAAGAAGAGCTCGACGTCACCCGGGGACCCGACGGTGAAGAGGCCGGCGTTTTCGAGAAAGAAAGGGCGCTTCTCGGGGAAAAAGAGGCTGAACCGGTCGAGGTTGACCTGTTGCTCGTCGATCTCGACCTGCGCGAAGTCGGTGTTGTAGCTGGCGTCGAGGGTGAGGCTGGGGGTCAGACTGTACTTGAGGTCGATACCGACCTCGCTGTTGGTCTCGCGCTCGGCACCTGCTACGGCCTGCTCGCGGGCCCCGCCGAGCACGTACGGCACCAACTGAAGATTGCGCTGGGGTGGCAGCTCGAGGCCGCTGAGGGTGCCGGCATCCGACAGGCGGTTGAGATCGTATTGACGGTCGAGCGGTGCCCAAAACGAGGTCTCGTTGTGACGTCGGATGTTGCGCTGGAAGTTGACTCCCCACACCGGCAGTTGACCGTCTGGTCGTTGCCGGTTCGAGGGGTAGCGCAGGGTGCTGAACGGAATCGCCATCTCGGCAGACCAGCCGTGCGGACCGATCTTGGCCACCACTTCCCAGGAACCGTCCCAGTTGAGGTTGAAGCCGCCGCCGGCGCCACCTTGCTGCCGGCCACCTCCCGGGCCACCACCTCCCGAGCCCTCGTTTGCCACCTGCCCGTCGTATTCGATGCCGGCGGGGTTGGTGCCGAATACGAAGCCATTGCGACGATCCAAGAAGGTGTCGAAGATGACTTGAAAGCTGTCGCCCTCGCGCAGTGAGGCGTCGCGTCGACTGTCGGAAACAATGATCTTGTCCGGCTCGCGATCGAAACAGATGACCCCGACGTAGAGGGTGTTGTCGATGAAGCCGAGACGAACCTCCGTGCGTTCGCTCGCCGGTTGTCCGTCGTAGGGCCGCACCTGCCGGAAGTCGGACGCCGGAACTGCGCCAGCCCAGCCCTCATCACCGGCAACCACACCATCGAGGGTCGGCGCCACGGCCAGCTGCGCGGCCGCGATTTCAGGCCGCGACGTATCGTCGCCAAGCACCTGCTGGGCTCCCCCCAGAGCAGGGACCACCACCGCCAACACGATCCCGATTTGAACCACTTCCAATGTCATAGTACCCACAACACGTACGCACCCACGCCTGACCGGCGCGGTCCTTTCCAAAGTCAGCCCTTCTGTCGAAGCCGCAAGTGTATCTCGCGGGCAGCCAGTTCTTCGTCGATCAATTTCCAAGGATAGTCATTCCATCGGCGCTGCGTCTCCGGTCAGGGAGCATCTCAACGCTGGTCACAGTGCTCGACGTACGCTGCTGCGCCGCCTTGTGGCACGTCCGTACGCCGTCGGTAGAGACCCGATAGGTGCTGGCAAATGGTTGTGACTTGTGACTCATTGTCCGTGCTTCTGGCGCGGTGAGGATCGATACCCGATGACGGAACGTGGTGGGAGAATTCAGCCTGCGACACCTGCGACACCACGATTTGCACCGAACTCACCGTCGATATCGATCACGGCTGTGCAAAGGTCGCCAGCATTCGTCTCGTCGATGACATTGATTATCGCAACGATTCAGATCGGAGATGAAGGCCGGAAAATAGCGTTTTAGAATAGCTTTTTAATTGATACTTGAGGTATACTCATATGACGGAATCGCAAAGATCGTGCAACTGCGAAGAGCGTGCAGATGTTCAGCCTAGCCCTGGGCTAACCCCAATACTGTTCACTTTAGTCCAACACAAACCCACCGGCTTTGCCGGTGGACCTGAAAAGCTTGGCGATTCCGGGAGTCGATCGGGGAGACTCCCTCTCGTGAACCACTCAAGGCGGTCCACGAGAGGGGTTCTCGATGCAGCAACTTCGAAGCCTAACCTAAGTCACAGCGTATGGGTCTGCAAGTACCACATCGTGTTCATTCCGAAGTATCGGAGACGCTCAATCTACGGAGGATTGCGGCAGCATCTCGGCAAGGTCCTTCGGGAGCTGGCACGGCAGCGGGAGAGCGAGATCGAAGAGGGGCACCTTCTCCGGGATCACGTTCACATGTTGATCTCGATTCCTCCGAAGTACTCGGTCGCTCAGGTAGTCGGGTACATCAAGGGGAAGAGCGCGATCCACATCGCGCGGTCCTATCGAGGTCGTCGAAATGCCAAGGGGCAACACTTTTGGGCACGTGGCTACTTCGTGTCCACGGTGGGCCGAGACGAGAAGACGATCCGTCGCTATATCCAACGGCAAGAGTCGGAGGACCGACGGGTCGATCAGTTAAGACTGGAGTAGAAGCCGGCCGCCTTTAGGCGGCCCACACATTCAAACCGCTTTGAGCGGTTCACCCTTGAAGCCTCCGGCTTTGCCGGAGGTGCCGAAGGCGGTCACATACGGCGCGCCAAAAAGGGGCGCTGAGCTGGGCGCACAGGGATCCCGGCGGTGGAGCGTTCGCCAGAGCGCCCAGTTGGGGCTAATAGAGTGAAGTACTTGCCGATTCAGGTCTGAATCCAAGCTTCACGAAAAGCCAACAGTGCAATGACAAGCGATATCGCTTGCGCCCTGACTGTGATGGTGAGTATTACCTTCGTAATATACCAGATGGAGCAATTAAATGGTAGTGGGATATTGATAAATATCCAACGTGGGTGAAAAAATGGCTTGGTTTTGTCGGGGCGATGATGGCACCTCATCGCCCACGAGCCCACCCATTGGCACGACCTCGTGCACCGCAAATGCGGCGCCACCATGCACCGTCGAGACCGCTGCCATGTTCGGCAGCTTGGTCGGGCCTCCGAAGCTACTGCCGGGCGACGTTCGGCGCGGTGGCCCGGATCGAGAACAGCATGGGAATCCGTCCCTCGCAACCGCGGACCACGAATCGATCCGGGCCACCGTCGCTGCTCGGTACCGTGAATGGGAAGCAGTCGAAGGGGCTGCTGTCGTGCTCTCGAAGGTATTCGAGCTGAAGCCCTGCGCTCAGCAACGCTGTGACGACGTCGCCGAGAGGGTGGTTCCACCCGAAAGTGGTGACTTCCTTTGATTCAGTTCCGACCTCGGCATAGGAATGCTGGTCGACGTTCCGAACAGGGGCGACGCGCCGGAAGTAATCACCGTCGAGCGCTACGCCGCGATTATCGAGGGTGTACAACAGAGGGTGAAACTCGACGACAAAGAAGGTGCCGCCGGGCGCGAGGAGGTCGGCCACCACCTGTGCCCACCGGTTCAGGTCGGCAAGCCACCACAGCACCCCATAGGAGGTGAAGACAATGTCGAAGCGTTGGTCCAGGTGCTCGCGGAGGTTCAGAACGTCCGCGCACACGAAGCGTGCGTCGAGGTCGAGATCGATCGCGAGGCTGCGCGCCTCTTCGATAGCACGTGGTGCGAAATCAACACCCACACAATGGGCGCCGGCCCGTGCCCAGGACAGGGTATCGAGACCGAAGTGACACTGAAGGTGAAGCAAAGATCGACCTGCGACATTACCCAGTGCAGCGCGCTCGATCGGCTTGAGACTGGTTACGCCCCGCCGAAATCCTTCGACATCGTAAAACGGTGCTTCGAGGTGCCGCGCGGTCCAGTGGTTCCAGGCTTCGCGATTGGCTTCAATCTCAGAGGGCATCAGACGATCATACCAACGCGTCGATCGCTCAACGGTGGGCGATCGTGGCACCACCCAGGCAGGATGCCATGGGCATTCCGGGATGTTTCTTGGAGGAAGCGTGCCGTACCCGTTTCTCTGGTCAACGAAACGATGACTGTAAGTCCTTTTTTTGCTCTGCTTTACCGTGTTCTCGATGGATTCGGCGAATGTTGGCATTTGGCTTGCTTCTATGACGTCATGCCAGCATGAGAAACCCTTCTGTTGGCTCTTTGAGCGCATGCGTGGCGGTTGGAAGGGTCCTTTGGATCTTGAGCTTTCCCCCTCGCACCAATCGCTGCGTATGCGTCTTTTTCAATGCTGAGGTGATGAGCAAAACGCCATACGAACCGCCACGCTGGACCATGTTGGTGCCAGCCGAGGCCGAAAAGAAGCTCGGCCCTGCGGCAGTTGCTGGCGGCCTTGAAGACGAGGCTGGGGCGGGAACGCCTGCCCCAGCGCTCGTTGACTTCACCGGCCGCTGAGCCGACGGCGAAGGTTACCGAGACGCTGCCAGAGGCGCCAGAACCGGGAGTGCTGGATGACTCGCATCTGTCCACTGGCGTCATCCGCCCGTTGACGCTGGGCATCGCGTTCTTGCTGCGCCGCCCCGAGGGCCTGTTCCTGTGTGGCGACGCGCTGTTGGAGAGCAGCCAACGCCTCTCCCCGGTTGTGTATCTCGGCCTCGTAGTTGCGGCTGGCTCGAGCCTGACCCTCGAGCACGCCGGCCAGCTGCGCTTCCAATGGACTGCGTGGTCCGGTCCAGCGGGAGAGGGTCGCGAGTTGCTCTCGAAACGGTTGGGCGTCGCCCCGGGTCACGGTGGCCACCATTAAAGATTCGGCTCGAAACAGTCGGCTCAGGTCTTCATCGATGAGGGTCAATCCGGTAGCCGTTGCCAACGCGCGGAAGAGAGCGACCGGTGTCTCGTGCTCTGGCCATGGGTGCAAGATCCGACTCGTAACCATGTCGACTGCCAAATGCCAAAGAGCTCGTAGTCGAGCCAAACGACCGTCAACACCGCCGGCTGCCTGCCACTCATCGTCGATGTAGTGCAGGGTTCCGGTAGCGTCACAAACGAAGTTAGCGAGGTCAACGTCGGCCATCCCCTGGGGCAGTCTCATCGTGGTGTCCGCTCCGAGCAGCGGGTGCACGGCATCAACGCCTGGTGCGCCGGGCCTCTCTCGCTGACCCAAGAAGTCGTTCCACTTGACGAGTAGGTTGGTGACCGCCCTTGGATCGCCTTGGCGACACGCGTCGAGTACCTGTTGCTCGACGGTGACGCCGGCCGCATAGGCTTGCTCGCCCCGAGCCTTGTGGCGTAACCACGGTGCCGGGTTTGAAGCGTCCTTGTCGGCCGACATCGGGGACCACAGGGGCGTGGAGTGAACCACCCGCTCCGTAGCGCGTTGCTCGATGAGCTTGAGCCGTCGCCATGGTCGAGCGCGTCCTTGGCTCAAGATCCACGCCAGGCCATTGGTTGGAGCCAGGCGGGTGGGATCGCCGGCATGTCCGGAGGCGCAGACTACGAAGGCATTGGCAACCTCGCGCCCAAGACCTGCTTCCAAGAAGGTTCTGTGTGCGGCCCGTTCCTCGCACGGGGGTGCGGTATCGCGTTCGTCGCGCGGCGCCGGTGAGCGGACCAGCTGGTCCACGAAGGCAACCGCGTCCGGTTGATCGTAGGCAGCGTCGGCGAGGATGAGGCGCGGCAGTTTGTAGTCTGGAAAGGGGAAGTACCACCGTTGGCGAACGAACCCGGATGACTCGAGTCGGTCGGTAAGCGCGCGGCGCGAGTAGGTCTGCACGCCGCGCGTGCCTGGGTATCCAGCGACGCCCACCCACGGCTGGCCAAGATGATCTTCCGGGTAGCCGAGCAGGTACCGCAAGCCGAGCTGGTTCTCGATCGCCAGGATCAGACACCCATCATCGCGCAGCAGCGAGCGGAGTTGGTTGAGGAAGGCGGCGGCACCATCCCCGCCACCGGCATCGTCACCCGCGTATTCAAGTACGCCAATCACGACCACGACATCGAAGCCCTGGGTGTCCTCGAGCGCCGCCAGCGGGCCGCCCAATACCTCGACGCTGGCGAGGTCGCGGCAGCGGAACGCCGCGGCTTGCGCACGCGTGTGGTTGCCCTCGATGGCAACGACCTGAGCACCGGTCTCACCAAGGTGACGGGTGATGGCGCCGCAGCCCGCACCGACTTCGAGCACCCGCTGGTCCGGGCCCAGTCGAAACGGCACCAGCAGACCGGCACGTGCTCCGGAAAGGTGGTAACGGCTCGGCCAGTCGTCGATCAACCGCTCGAGCTCATCAGAGCCGGCCGAACAATCGCTGGCGGAGTTAATCGCGTCGAGAATACGAGCTTCGGCGTCATCGGCGTAGGGCAACGACGGGCCGATAATGCGAACCCGGGGCGCGGCTTGCTCGTCCGCTACCTTGTCCTCTGACACGTAGTCCTCTGACACGTAGTCCTCTGACACGTAGTCCTCTGACAGAGCGTCTCTTGATTCAGAGGCTTCCGAAACGCTCTCTTCGCTTGGCACAGTGGCGCCGCCAGCTGCAGTGGAATCAGGCATGGTTGCGCTTCGATTCTATACCGCGTTCGGGAGCGCATTCGATCCGGACACGGTGGGCTTACGCGTCGACGGTCACAGTTTCTTCGTCGGCGTAGGATTCCATGGGCGGGCATGAGCAGATGAAATTTCGGTCACCAAAGGCGTTGTCAACCCGGCCCACGGGTGGCCAGTACTTGTGCGCGCGGACCCAAGGAGCTGGGAATGCTGCTTCGATTCGACTGTACGGATGGGACCAATCATCGTTCATGGCGTCTTCCGCGGTGTGCGGCGCATGGACCAAAGGATTGTCTTTGGGATCGGCGTGCCCCGATTCGATTGCCTCAATCTCGCGGCGGATCAAGATCAAGGCGTCGCAAAGGCGATCGAGTTCACCAAGCGATTCACTTTCCGTGGGTTCGATCATCAGCGTTCCCGGCACAGGGAACGACATGGTTGGGGCGTGAAATCCGTAATCCATCAGGCGTTTGGCGACATCTTCGGCCTCGATCCCGGCGCTCTTCTTGAGTGGCCGCAGATCGAGAATGAACTCGTGTGCGACGAAACCGTGCGCGCCGCGATAGAGAACCGGGTAGTGCACCTCGAGTCGGCGGGCCATGTAGTTGGCGTTGAGGATCGCGACTTGTGAGGCCCGCTCGAGGCCCCGGGCGCCCATCAAGGCGATGTAGACCCACGAGATGGGGAGAATGCTGGGACTGCCCCAAGGCGCTGCGGCCACGGGTCCGATCGCTTCGGCGCCGCCACAGCCCGGAACCACCGGATGCCCAGGCAGGAAGGGCGCGAGGTGGGCACGTACGCCGATCGGTCCCATGCCTGGACCGCCGCCGCCATGGGGAATGCAGAACGTCTTGTGAAGGTTGAGGTGGCAGACGTCGGCGCCGTAGTCGCCTGGACGGCACAAACCGCACTGGGCGTTGAGGTTGGCACCGTCGAGGTAGACCTGGCCACCGTGCTCGTGAACCGTGTCGCAGATCGCACGCACCGACTCCTCGAAGACACCATGGGTCGATGGGTAGGTGATCATCAGTGCAGCCAGATGGTCCGCATGGGCGCGCGCCTTGGCTCGTGCGTCGTCGAGCTCGACGTTGCCGTTCTCGTCACAGGCAATGGGAACCACCTTCATACCGGCCATGATGGCGGAAGCGGGATTGGTTCCGTGAGCTGAAACGGGGATCAGGCATACATTGCGATCGTGGTCGCCGCGCGACTGATGGAAGGCACGAATCACCATCAGGCCGGCATACTCACCTTGCGAGCCAGCGTTGGGTTGCAACGACAGCGCGTCGAAGCCAGTAATCGAACACAGCCAAGATTCGAGGCTTTCGAACAATGCCGTGTAACCGGTGGCTTGCTCGAGCGGAACAAAGGGGTGCAATGCGGCAAACCCGGGCCAGCTGACAGGTTTCATCTCGCTGGTGGCGTTCAATTTCATGGTGCACGACCCGAGCGGGATCATGGAAGTCGTCAGTGACAGATCCTTGGCCTGAAGGCGGTGCAAGTACCGCAACATCTCATGCTCGGTGTGGTATTGGTTGAAGACCGGGTGTTCGAGATAATCAACCGACCGGCCATGAACCGCGGGTAGGGTGGTATCGACATCGTCGAGCAGCGTGTCGATGTCCAACGAAGCCGCCTTGTTGCCGCCAAATACGTGCCACACCGCCGCCACCTCGGCGCGATCGGTACGCTCGTCGAGGGAGAGCCCAACGGTCCCGTCATCGAGGCGTCGGAAGTTGAAGCCGGCCGCCACCGCACGTGCCATTACTGCATCGGCGTCGCCGTGCCGGTTGACGTCGAGCGCAATGCGCAGGGTGTCGAAGTGCGGTCCATCTGCCAGGGTGCATCCGAGTTGGCGAAGCCCCGCGCCGAGGACAAGCGTAAAAAAGCGCACTCGGTCACCGATTCGACGCAAGCCGTCCGGGCCGTGGTAGGCCCCATAAAGGCCGGCCATGATCGCCAGGAGCACCTGCGCTGTGCAGATGTTGCTGGTGGCTTTCTCACGACGAATGTGTTGCTCGCGGGTCTGCAGGGCCATCCGGAACGCCTGGCGCCCCTTTCGGTCGCGCGAAACTCCGATGATGCGTCCGGGTAGCATTCGCTTGAAGCGTTCCCCGCAAGCCATGAACGCGGCGTGGGGACCTCCGTATCCAAGCGGCACGCCGAACCGTTGGCTGTTTCCGACCGCTATGTCCGCTTCGAAGGCTCCCGGAGGTCGAAGGACCGTCAGGGCTAGCAAATCCGTTGCCACCACCAGAACAGCCCTTGCCTCGTGGAGCACGCTGGCCAAAGGCCCGAAGTCGCGGATCGTACCTACGGTGCCCGGATACTGCACCAGCATGCCACAAACGTCGCCGGTGCTCAGGACGTCGGCCATGCCAGAGAAGGTGCTGTCGGCATCCTCGAGTCGGATGATCTGCATGGCAATGCCGAGGCCGTCGGCACGGGTGGTCATAACGGCTTGGGTTTGTGGATGCACATCATCGGCGACCAAGAACACGGGTTTCTTGCCGCGGGCGGCGCTGTAGGCCAATCCCATGGCTTCAGCCGCTGCCGTCGCCTCGTCCAGCAAAGACGCGTTGGCCACGGGCAAACCGGTGAGGTCGCAGATCATGGTCTGGAAGTTGAGCAGGGCTTCCAGCCGCCCTTGGGAGATCTCGGCTTGATACGGCGTGTACTGCGTGTACCAACCTGGGTTTTCCAACACGTTGCGCTCAATCACGCCCGGAACCAGGCAATCGGCATAACCCATTCCGATCAGTGAGCGTTGAACCGTGTTCTGTCCGGCCATTGCGCGCAGGCGCTCGAGCAGCTCGTGCTCACCCAGGGGGCGATCGTCCAACCCGTCGAGCGTCAATGGAGCCTGAACCCGAATGCTGTCGGGCACCGTTGCGGCAACCAACGCCTCGAGGTCAGAGAGACCGAGGCGGTCCAACATGGCCTCGATATCGGCCTCCGAAGGGCCAATATGCCGACGAGCGAACGTATCGCTGGGGTCGAGCAACCGGCGAGGGTCGATGGTGTCGTGGTTCGTTCGTTCCATCTTGGGCTCCGCAGTCCGAAAGGTCAGTTGACGTGATCAGCGGTCGCTGGCGAGGGCATGGCGACGTGCGCGGGCGCGGGGCGCGACCCAGGGGCCGTCGTTGTGAAGAAGGCGAGCCGTGGGCTGGCTGGCGGCGCGTTCGAATGCGTCGATGGCGGTTTCGCGGTAAGCCGTTCCCGCGGCCGCCAAAGCAACGCCGAGCCAGTAGTCAATCGATGCCTGGCCTACGCCCACCGGTGTAGCGGGTGGCTGGATGGTCCGTAGCTCCCGAGCAGCACCGATCCAGTCGCGGAGGTGCAGGAACACTTTGGCCCGGTTGAGCTGGACGATCCACCGGTCTGCGGCTGGCACTTCCTGCTCGATCAGGGTGAGGTCGGCATACGCCACTGCATAGAGACGATCGCTGTTGTGGTGGTCCATGATGATCGGACTCGCTGCGAGGGTCATGGTCACATTCCGATTGCCCGCTGGACCGCGAAGGTCCAGCAAGATGGCCTCGCCGATTTCGGCCGCGTTGATGCGTTCCTCGAGACCGACCGCTGTTCGGATCGGCACCTTTGCGACCGCCGCGATCTCATCGCCTGGACGCAGTCCGGCGGCCGCTGCCGGGCTGCCTTCGGCAACCGCGACGACGAGTGGATGTTGGGCAGCGGCACTATCGATCACCTGTGCACCGAGCCAAGGTCGGTGCAACTGAATTGAACGTCCCAGGAGCCGACTGACGCGGTCTTTCGCGTCGGCGTCTGACAGGGCAATACGCACGCGATCCGGGCGAGCCGGGCCGGGAGCCCCGGGCCAGATCCAAAGGTCAACGTGGGTCGCGAGGAGGTCATCGGAGAGGACGGGCAGAACGTAAAGCAGGCCCGCGGTCTCGCGGTCGAGCGCGCCCTGCAAGGTGGTCCAATCGATCGCTGGCATTGGGCTGCGGAGGGCTTGTGCGGTAACGCCGTGCGTGGCGAGAATGGAAGCGGCGCTTGCGCCATGATCCACCATTGTCCAACGTCCGGTGTTGGCTACTGCCTCCGCGAGCATGCGCGAAACCCGGCCCTTCGCTTCGGTGTCGTCGCCCAGAACGCTGAACAGGCCAAGCCCTGGACGCAAGCGAACGTCGATTTCGATCGTTTGGCGGTCGGCAAGCTGGAGTCGGCGCGTGAACATGGCCGTGGGGCCGCGATCGACGACGACTTCGTAGTGGCCTGGCGGCAGCTCGACGGTTCCTCCCGAGCCGGAACGCACAACGTCGACAGCCTGGCCATTGATCCTGACCCGGGCTTCGCTCTCGAGGCTGCGTAAGAGCAGCCGCCCCCGCTCGGTTTCAAGCACGATCGGCGGGATCTCGTAATCGATGGCTTCAGCAATCGTCAGTGGCGCGCGAAACGATCGATGGCCGTTGAGCTGGACCTCGAGTTGGTGGTTTCCGAGGGGCACGTTGGACATCAGGAACGGCGCCGAAAATATGCGTGCGCTCGCATCGCTGCTGGCCCCGGCTACGGTAGGGGAGGAGCTTGCGTCTCGTAAGGTCACGCCACGGCCGACACCATCGAGCACGACGGTTGCGCCGTGGGGGCGGGTGATGACGCGCAAGACCGGGCCCGTGCGCTGGAGCACCACATCGACCGGTACCGTCGCACCGGCCGGTATTTCGATGGTGACGGCATAGGCAGCGTAGCCAGGGCGTCGGGCCCGTAGCGTGCGACTGCCGGCGAGCACTGTCAAGGCGCCCGTCGTTGGGTCGCGGGCATCGGTGACCAGGCGGTCGTCGATGCGCAGCTCGAGGTCGATGGGCTCGATCGTGGGCAGATCGAGCGTGCCAACCATCTCGTCACGAATCGCGTCGAACTGTGCGACTAGAAGAGACGAGGCACGATCTCGGTCGACCGTCAGCGAGGGTCGAGAACTGATGGCACGACGAAGGTCCTCGACGGCACGTTCTGTGTCGGCATGATCGATTCGGATTTGTGCGCGGGTAAGCAAACAGCGCGCGAACAACGATCGACCCGCGGGCGGCGGGTTGGCGCCCTCTGCGATCAAGGACAGATCCTCGATCGTCTGGTCGAGTTGTGGCAAGGCACCGAGCGGGTCACCAGCGAGGAGTGTGCGCTGGGCATCGCGAAATCGTGACGCCAACGCCGGGTCGACGGGAAGGGGCTCACGCGGCGCAAAGATCTCCATCTCGATTTCACCAAGGTCTTCTTCTTCGACCTGAGCGTGGGCAGCCTGCGTCCAAGCCCCCGTGAGTACCGTGATTAAGAGCAGGCCGATCGCCGATCGCTGGCCGGTGGCGTTGCGAAGAAATCGGTGCACGGACCGGGCGGGTAGCGTAAAGACAGGGATCATTCGAATACCAGGAGGTTCGGTAGCCGAGCATCGAGCACGAACAGACGGCCTTCGCCGTCGACCGCTAGATCGATGGGGGCACGGAGCTGGGTGCCGTTGTCCAGGAGGGGGCCAAGGGTGGTGGTGCGGTTGCCAGCTGGGTCGTACATGTGAATCTCGCCCAGCGCCCGATCGGCCACGAAGAGGTAGCCGAGCGAATCAACGGCCAGGGCCTCCGCACGTTTCCATGTGCCGCGAACGATGGTTGTGGTGCTGGTCCCGTTGGCTTCGATGCGGCGGACTTCGCGTGCTTTCTTGTCGAGGACATAAACTCGGCCGCTGCCATCGGTGGCCAGGTCGGTGAGGTCCTGGCGACTTGCCGCGAGTAGGGAGCCAGCGTGTCGGCGCCCCTGATACCGAAGGACGCCGGGTTGGCCTTTGGCGAGTACGAAGCGTTGGTCGAACGGTCCGAGGGCGATTGCCGACATGCCCTTGAGAGGGGTGTCCCGATCGGGCGCGGAGAGGCTTGTGCTTTGGCCTCCAAACGGTTGGACCAAAGTGTTGTCTGCGGTAGCGGTCGCCTGATCGCCATCCCAGTATGGGGTGCTCAGGCCTCGAATCGTGGCGCGAACCTGGACCTGGCCTCGGGAGTCCAGCACCGCCATCACTTGTTGCCCAGGGTCCGTTACCAGTACCCGACCGTCCTCGTGTGCCGCCACGCCAGTGGCATTGGCAAGTGCGAATTTGGGTGCAAAGACTTGGGCACGCTGCACCAGCCTTTGCCCGGCGAGTGGACGCAACGTTCGACGGTGCAGGAGAGAAAGCCAGCGCATTGCCGCACGCTGTTCAGGACCTGCGTTTCTCGTCGCCGCACCGTTGATCACGCGTTGCAGGACTTCGGTTGCTGCGATCCAGTCACCTTGATCAAGAAGCAAGCGTCCGAATGCAAGGCGCGCAGGGTTGGTGAATGGGCCCTTCGCTTGGTCTTCGATCACCGAAAGAAAGTCAGCAGCCGCACCCTTGTCGTCATCCAGTTGGCGCCCCAAGACACCGCTGCGATAGAGGGCTTCGCTGCGGGCGGGCAGGTCTGGAAAACCCTCGCGCCCGAACAGCAACGGCACCCGGCGAAAAGCAGCGCGGGCGGCATCGAGATCCGTGGTCGATTGTGCTATCCCGGTCAGAATGTCGCCTCGAATGAGGTAGCCGGTGGCGGCCTCGGGCGAGCGACCATACCGATCAATCAACTGATCGAGCGCCAGGAATGTTCGCTGGGGGTCACGGTCCTCGCGTCGCATCTGGACCATCCGGAGCAAGGCTTGTGGTGCCAATGTGTCGTTCGGGAACTGATCCACCAGAAGGTGGTAGGCGTCGAGGGCACCGTAACGGTCAGACGACTCCTGGCGTTGGGCCTCTCGCCAGAGGCGGTCCGCCGCCGGGTCCTGGCTCCAAGATGGCGGCGGGGAGAGGACCGCCAACGTGAGGGCCACGAAGCCGCGGGCTCGGCTGCGATGCGATGTGTTCATGGCACGGACAAGCGGCCCCAACTGGGCACAGATGGCCGTCAATCCATTGCGAAGGACAAGGTGGTGCATTGTGGTGAGACGGTCCAGAGATCAAACGAAGTCGAAACCAAGAGTAAGACGGCTGAGTCTGCCCCAAAGAACCGCTCGCTGCAACCGGAGGTTGCAACTCCTAGTTGCTGCATCTGAAGCAGTTTTGGTACATTCGACATGTCATGCCGAACGTTTGGTCGGTTTGGGCGCGGTAAGGCGGAGCCGATTGATGGGTTGCGCCTAGGGTCAATGAACACAGGCACGCCCCCGCCAGCTCGACAATCCATTCCAGCGAGGGCACCCGCTTGCGACGCATCGCAGATCTTTCCATACGCACCAAGCTGGTTGGAATGATGTTGATTGCGACGTTGTTGTCGTTGGTCGTCGGTGTTGCGTTCGTCCTGCTGGTCAATCGCCGCTCGTATGAGCAAGAGTTGATCCGATCGGTAGGGCTTACGGCCCAGCTACAGGCGGACTACAGCGCGATCGCCCTTGCCTTCGACGAGCCAGGGCTCGATCACCTCGATCGGCTTGTTACGCCTGTGGCGGTGGACGAATCCGCAATAGCGGTGGATGAGTCGGTGCAGTCGCTGGTCTCCGACGCGGTGCTGTTCGACACGGCCGGCAAGGTATTCGCCAGTGCCGGGCGGAGCGGCCAAGCTGGCGTTCCGGAAACGGTTCACCGCAACCATCACGAGATTCGTGACGGCTACCTTCATTACTTCCACCCGGTCATGGAGGAAGATGTGGAGGTCGGCACGCTGTACCTGCGAGTCGATACCAGCGGCGTCAATGCACGCATCGCGGACCACGTCCGCACCCTCATGTCTTTGATGGGGGTCGCGTTCTTGGCCAGCTTGGCACTTGCCTATGCCTTGCACGGTCCGATCTCCAGACCGATCCAGGCGCTTGCAGCGGTGGTAGGCCGGGTCACATGCGAAGGGGACTACTCGGTGCGGGTGAGCAAGACCGGGGAGGACGAGATCGGTCAACTCTACGATGGCTTCAACGCCATGATGGCGCAGATCGAGCAGCGTCAGATTGAACTCGAGCGCAGCAATCGTGATCTGAACCAATTCGCCCATATCGCCTCCCACGATCTCAAGGCCCCTCTGCGAGCCATTGCAAGTCTCTCCGCCTGGCTCGACGAAGATCACGGAGCCGAGTTGTCGACGGAAGGGCGCCAGAAACTCTCGTCGATTCGAGACCGGGTGAGCCGCATGGATGAGTTGATTCAGGGCATCTTGCAGTACGCGCGCGTGGGTCGTGGTGGCTCGCGTCGGCGGCCGGTTGACGTGGGTGGTCTTCTGCGCGACGTTATCGATCTCATCGATGTGCCGGAGGGCTGCGTGATCGAAATCAAAGAGCCCATGCCGTCGGTGGTAAGCCAACGGCTTGGTCTCGAGCAGATCTTCGCCAACCTCATCACCAACGCCTTACGTCACCACAACGCGCCGAGCCAGGCCCACGTCACAATCTCGGCGGAACGTCTGGCTACGGGTTTTGCCTTCACGGTGGCCGACGATGGCCCGGGTATCGGAGCCCAAGATCAGGGCAAGATTTTTCATATGTTCCTAACCTTGGAAGATTCGACTGGCGGTACCGGTATCGGGCTCTCATTGGTCAAGAAGTTGGTCGAAGACGAAGGCGGAAAGATTCAAGTGGTCTCGATTCCCGGCGAAGGGTCGGTCTTCCGCTTTTCTTGGCCCCAATCGGCCTCGGATAACGACACGGTGACCGAGACCCTCGCCGCGATGGGCTAGCCGTGGGCTCGCCTTTGCGGCTGGCGAAGGCTATGATCCGACCTCCGGCGACATCTTTGGGCACTGCGATGGTGCCGTTATCGTCCCTTCTTGGCAACAATAGGCGGATCTAGGACGCAGGATGGGTGAGCGGGTCAAGCTATTGATGGTCGAAGACGACCCGATCGATCGCATGGCGTTCGAGCGCTTCGTGCGTCTCGGCAACCAGCCCTATGACTACCGTTTGGCAACGTCATTGGCGGCGGCCGACATCCTGCTGGCCGCCGAGCGATTCGACGTCATTCTGACCGACTACCACCTCGGTGACGGTCTGGGGGTCGATCTGCTCGAACGGGGTGTCGATGCGCCGGTGGTTGTGATTACCGGAGCAGGGGACGAAGAAACCGCGATTCGGGCCATGCGTGCGGGTGCATTCGACTACCTGATCAAGGACACGGATCGTGGCTATCTGAAAATGCTGGCGGTCACCGTCGACAATGCACATCGCCATCACATTGTCGAGACGACAGCGCGCATGCTGTCCCAAGCCGTGCGGGCGATCAACGACGGGATTTTCGTTTCGGATCTCGACAATCGGCTCATTTTTGTCAATGAGACCCTGTGCCGGGTCTACGGCTTCGATGAAGCCGAGGTCCTGGGCCAACCGTGTGATTTGCTGTGGGACCCCGATGCCGAGCATGAGTTGCCGCCGACACGCGCGGATTCTTTTCCTGCCGGCGGCGAGCAGGGCGAATGCATCCACCGGCGCAAGGATGGGGAGTCCTTTCCTGTTCTCCTGTCGCGTTCCGCGATTCTGGACGGCCAAGGATCCGTTCAAGCGGTGGTCGGAACCAGCCGCGATGTCACGGAACGAAAACGCAACGAAAAGGCGCTCGAAGAGAGTCGGGAACGGTATGCGCTGGCGGCAGCCGGTGCCAATGATGGACTTTGGGACTGGGATCTGCGAACCGGCGCGGTCTACTACTCGCCGCGGTGGAAGTTGACCCTTGGCTATGGAGTCGAGGAGATCGGTGACGCACCCGACAGTTGGTTCGACTTGGTTCACCCCGACGATCAAGCGTTGCTACGAGCCCAGATCGACGCGCATTTCAACGGTAAGACACCGCAATTCGAAAACGAGCACCGCATGCGTACCAAGAGCGGCGAGTACCGCTGGGTCCACACTCGCGGTCTGGCGGTGCGAGACGGCAACGACACGGTGCTCCGCATGGCTGGTTCTCAGCTTGACATTACCGGTCGCAAGCGAGCCGAGGCCCAGCTCAGCTACGCCGCATTGCATGATGCCCTAACCAGTTTGCCGAACCGCGCCTTGTTCATGGATCGTCTGGCGCACGCGGTACAGCGGGCGGTTCGCAAACCCGATGAAGGGTTCGCGGTGATCTTCTTGGATCTCGATCGGTTCAAGGTCGTCAATGACAGCTTGGGCCACGCTGCCGGAGATCAACTGCTGGCTGGCGTGGCGAGACGGTTGGAGTCGTGTCTTCGCGAGTCCGACACGGTGGCCCGCCTCGGGGGCGATGAGTTTGTGATCCTGCTCGAGGATCTGGATGAGGACCGGCGGGTCGATCAGGTTGCCCACCGCATTCAGCAGTCGCTGGAGGAGCCCTTCTCGATTAGCGATCACGAGATCTACACCACCGCGAGCTTGGGTATCGCCCTTAGTACCACCGTCTATGAACAACCCGAAGACATGCTGCGCGACGCCGATACCGCGATGTACCGCGCCAAGTCGTTGGGGCGGACACGCCAGGTCATCTTCAGCCCGGAGATGCACACCAGCTCGGTGGCCCAGCTCGAGATCGAGACCGAGCTTCGGCAGGCGGTCGAGCGCCAGGAGTTCGAGGTGCGCTACCAGCCGCTCCTCGAGCTGTCGAGTGGGGCGTTGCGCGGGTTCGAGGTCCTGGTCCGTTGGCGGCATCCGACCCGCGGTCTCGTCTTGCCCGACGACTTCCTGCCCCACGCAGCCGATGTGGGCCTGTCGGTACCGATTGGCCTCTGGGTGCTCGAGCAAGCGTGTCGGCAACTGGGGCGCTGGCACGACGTCCACGAAGGAAACGCCGGGCTTTCCATCAGTGTCAATATCGATGGCAACCTGCTGGGCAGCCCGGAGTTGATTCCTGCAATCGATGCCACTTTGGAGGAGGCTGGTGTCGAGCCGAATTGCCTTATTTTGGATCTTACCGAGGGCATTCTCATGCAGCGGCCCGAGATCACGACCTCAGTGTTGCGACACCTCAGCAGCCGTGGGCTTCAGCTGCACATTGACGATTTTGGAACGGGTTACTCGTCACTGAGCCAGTTGCACCGGTTTCCGGTGGACGCACTGAAGATCGACGGAACGTTCATTCAGCGCATGAGCGTGCAGGTCGAGGATCGTGAGATTGTTCGGACCATCGTGTCGTTGGCCCACAACCTCGGATTGACGGTGGTCGCGGAGGGCATCGAGACGGTCGAGCAGCTGGCTTTGCTCCGGACGCTCGGGTGTGAGTTGGGCCAAGGCGAGCTCTTCGCGATGCCGCTGCGCGCGTCCGATGCTGGGCGGCTGATTCTCGAGGGCCCACGGCTCTTACCGGCCTTCGTGGTTCATGCAACGGGCGAGGCCGCCGGTGGCGCCAATTCTAGCGGTGGGAAGTAGCAAGCGCGGGCACATCTCATGTATGATCGCGGCTTCCGAGCCAGGCGGATCTGAGGTCTTTTTGCGTCCGTCTTCCATCCTGCATCACAACAACTCCAGCCACAGTACGGGCGCCGCGCGTGGCCCGCGACAAGCCGAGAATAGGAGCAGCGCATGAGCCAAGGGTTGCCGAGGACCGCGGAGCACGTTGCCGCTGGTCATCCAGACAAGTTTTGCGATCAAGTCGCCGATCGGTACCTCGACGAGGTCCTCCGCCTCGCCGGCGACGATCTGAACGTTCGGCGCAGCGTCCGCACGGCGATCGAATGCCTGGCCAAGGACAACCTGCTGATCATCACGGGTGAGGTGAAGCTACCAAAGCACGTCAAGGCGGAAGTCGACCCCGTTACTTTGGCGCGCGAAGTGTGGCGCGAAACGGGTTATCCGTGTGAAGGCGATGCGGTCGAGAACCTGACCGTTGTCGACCACATCCGAGCCCAATCCGCGGACATCGCTCTCGGGACCGATGCCGACGTGGGTGGTGCCGGAGATCAAGGCATCATGGTTGGCTACGCGACCGACGAAACTGATGACATGATGCCGCAAGAATGGGTCATGGCGCGGGACTTGATTGTGCGCTTACGCGAGCACCAAACCAGCGGTTTCTTGCCATGGTTGCAAGCCGATTGTAAGTCGCAGGTGACGATTGGGGCCGACAACGCGGTTCAAAGCGTGATCGTCGCGGCGCAGCATAGCGCCGACATCAGCCAGGGCGATGTCCGTGACGCCGTTTATGAGCACGTCGTCGTGCCCGTTCTCGGCGAGGTGTCGCGGGATCAGGTAACCATCAATGGTACGGGCCAGTTCATCATTGGTGGACCCAGTGGTGATGCCGGCGTTGTGGGTCGCAAGATCGTGGTCGACGCCTACGGTCCCCGTGTTGCCGTTGGCGGCGGCGCGTACTCGGGCAAGGACGCCACCAAGGTCGACCGTAGCGCTGCGTACATGTGTCGCCACATTGCCAAGACCGCCGTCGTTCGCGGGCAGGCCAAGGCCTGCACCGTGAAGCTCGCCTACGGTATCGGCAAGCAGCAGCCTGAGATGTTCACCGCGCTCAGCGATGCGGGTGAGGATCTTACGGCCTGGGCGCGTTCGGTGTTTGCCGATCTTTCGCCTCAAACGATCATTGATCAACTGAGTCTCTTGAAGCCGAACGGCTGGTCTTACCACCAAACGGCGTTTCATGGTCACTACGGTCGGGCCATGTTCCCGTGGGAACAAGTGGGTTGAGCGTCTAGAACGAAGGAGCTGGCGCGGCATGACGAAGATCGTCGACGTCACCAGCGGTCGGTTGGCGCCGGGGCAAACCGAGACCCACAAGTTTCCGCGCGTAGGCGAGTCTGCATCAACGCCCGAGGCACGCAACCTCGGGCGCTGGCGCCTCGAGGTCAGGGGGCTGGTCGAAACGCCCCTGACCCTGACCCTCGACGATGTCTTGGCGTTGCCGCAACAGCGGCTTCGAGCCGACATTCACTGTGTCACCAGTTGGTCGCAACTTGGCATGATGTTCGAAGGAACACCACTTGCGTTGCTCCTGGCTCAGGCGGCTCCGTTGTCTGCGGCCCGGTTCATACGTTTCATCGCGTATTCCGAGCGTGAGCACGACACAAGCTTGCCACTTGATGTGGCAACGGCAGACACGTGGTTGATTCACGGCTACGATGGCCAACCGCTTACCCCGGAGCACGGATACCCACTGCGGACGGTGACCCCCTCACGCTACTTCTACAAAAGTCTGAAGTGGTTGCGGCGGATCGAGCTCTTGGCCGACGACGAACTCGGCTATTGGGAACGCGAGTCGAGCTACCACAACGTCGCGGATCCATGGGCGGGCGATCAGCGGTTTACCACCGGTTCGATCAAGCCTGAAATGCTGGCGCGTTTCCGCGCCGCGGCGTCGTTTGCGCGCTACCGTGGTCCGAGAAAGGTCTTGGTCGGGCTCGACCTGCGAGGTTGGAAGCCGCGGACCTGTAATCTCGGCGATCTCTACCTGAAGAGCTGCGACCTGCGGGAGGCTGACCTTGCCGGTGCGGATTTGCCAGGGGCCAACCTCAGCTTGAGTGACCTACGCGGCGCCAACCTGCGGGCCGCCAACCTTCGGGGAGCCGATCTCGAGGGCGCGAACTTCGAAGGGGCCGATCTGCGTGACGCCGATCTGCGCGACACCCAACTCAGTGCAACCAAGCTACAGGGTGCACGGGTTGCTGGCCTGCGCTGGTCCGGAAGTCGGGGATTGTTGGAGAGCGAAGAGGCGTTTCTGGTGGCGCGACCAGCCCCGAGCGAAGACGAATAGCGTTTGTCGCCGGTTACAACAACCGGCCGACCTGCTGACGATTGACTCTCTGGATGAGGTCGTCGAAGCGTTCACGTAGGACCCGTCCCACGGCGTCGTAGCTCAGTTGGCTGGCGATGTCGGTGCGCGCTCGCTCGGCGCGCGCCTTGGCCCGTTCGGTGTGTTCGACCACTTCGCGCATTCGCTCGGCTGCGTGGGTGATGTCGGGCTCGGCCCAGCGAGCACCAGCGGGGTAGGGGCCAGCGTCCTCGGTGAGTGTTACCAGCTGGTAGCGAACAGGGAAGCCATTGTTGAGGTTGAAGAAGTCGGCAACGCCGCTGTACGGGGTTGCAATGACCGGCGTGCCCAGGGCCATCGCCTCGGCGACGGTCAAACCGAAGCCTTCGGAGCGGTGGAGGGAAACATAGCAATCAGCCGCGTCGGTCAAGGCGTCGGTCTCAGGGCGGTCGAGGTACTCGTCGACCACAACGACAGCGGCATCACCAATGGCGTCGTCGATCGCCCGGCGCGCTGCCGGTGCGAAGTCGGATTGTGACGTCTTGAGCACCAATTGAGCGGGAGACGATTCTCCGTGATCACCAAACGCGCGGCGGAATGCGGCAATGGCCGCCAGCGGGTTCTTTCGCTCCATGTAAGAGAGGAAGTTGAAGGTGTAGAGGAAGATGAAGGCGTCGTCCCGAAGCTTGAATCGTCGCCGATCAGCTCCGGTCAGCGGTGCCGGTGACGCCGGTGCGACGGCCAAAGGCACGCGTTTGACCGGCAGCGGGGACGCGGCACTGATGGCGTCGACGCAGAACGAGCTGGGCGTCCAGATCTCATGAAGCTGGTCGAAAGCGGGGGCCCATCCGCGGGGGAAAACGCTCGAGCTCCCATAACCATAGGCCTACGTTGTAGCGTCCGCCGAAGACTTCACCGCCCAGGAGGTCTCGAACGGGCAAGACCTGGTCGGCGTTGACCACGATGAGATTGATGTCGTAGGGGAAGGTACTGGTGGCGCGGGCAAAGCTGGGATCGTCTCGCCGGGCGAGGACGTTGAGGTCGAGATCGTGCAGCGAATGGGGGATGCTCGCCGCCTCGAGGGCGTGAACGGTGGATCGTGCAGCCTGACCCATTCCGGTTTCGGCGCTCAAGTAGCCCACGACGTTGATGCCCGCTTGGTCGATGGCGACCGGTGGTGCCAGGCGGAAGTGACTCGCAGTGGTGGCCGCGCCCGTAACGTCGGTCACGGTAGGCTGCTTTGGTATTACCTGCTGCCGCAAACCGTCGTAGCGCTGGTGACCAAGTAGGCGCTTGGCGGTGCCTCGGGCGCCGCGCCCAAGATCAGAGTGGTACGCACGTTTCGCACGATTGCGCAGTCGGCGTTTCAGACCAGCGATCGTGAACAGGGTCGCGCGGCTATCTTGATGCAAGTGGCGCAGCAAGTCGTCGTGAAGCTCGAGCTCATGGCGACCGAATCCCTGCATCCAGGCGCTGACTTCGGGCAGGTCGATGCCTTCTGGGTCCGGAAAGATGCGCTGCAGGTCGGGCCGGGTCGACCATAAGTGGTAGAGCAACCGAGTTAAGTACGGTGGCTTCTTACCCGTTCCTCGGCGGGGCCCGTTGAGCCATTCCCAGAAGCTGGTTGTGCCTGCCTGCGATCGCGAATGAAACGGATTGCCAAAGCGGTTCCGACCCTTGCCAAGGTCAAGGTAGAGCCGCCGGGCCGGTGCTGGAATGGGGACGCCATTGTCGAAGCAGGCGAATGCATAGGCCCAAGGCCGGGCCTCGAGGTGGCCACTGTCGAGCACCTTCTGGGCGTACCAACGGTAGAGCAGGGCCGCATCACCGATATCGTCGAGGGTGAAGCGGTCCTGGTGCTTGGAGACCGGTGCGAGGTGCTCGGGATTGATGCCGCTGAAGTGAAAGAAATAAAGCGGTTCACCATTGACGGTGGCCGAAGTGCCCGGCTCATGACCGTCTTCCGTTTCAACACCGTCTTCCGATGCGATACCCTCTTCCGATGCGATACCGTCCTCGAGGACGATCTGGACCGTGCGTCCGTGGAGGTTCCAATAGGCCACGTTGAGGCCGGGGTTATCGAGGATCCGCACCCGCGCGCCAAACAGACCTGGAACCAAATCAATCCACTTTTGATCCACGAAGAGACCTTCATCGACCTGCACCACGCAACGGTCGAAAAGGCGCTCTTGCCACCAGGTAAGTAGACGGTTGGCAACCGTGCTCCGACGCAAGCCAATGAACCCGAGGTTGTAGGCTCCAGCTTGCAAGATGGCCAGCTCACCGGGATGCGCTTGGTCATCGATTGGGTCGGTCAAATGTGGTGTCAGGGTGACGTCGTGGTCAACCAAGGCATCGAAGATGGGTGCCAACGGGCGCGCGACCAGAATGTCTGGATCGAGGTAGAGCAGGTTGTCGAGGTTGTGGGCGGCGAAGAGGTAGTCGAGAAAGTAAGGTTTGACCGCCGTGTTGCATTCGAGCAAGGTGTACTTGAACAGAAAGCCGTCCCGCTCCGGGAGGTTGTCGAGTGCTTCGACTTCGACCAACTCAAAGGGTTCTCGAGCCTCATCGATCCGGCCTTCGGCACGGTCGACCAGGAGCGTGAAGAAGCGGGCTCCAGGGTGGTGGCGCAGGAACGAGCGTGCCAACACGCGCGCGAACGCGATGTAGTTCGCGGAAACGATGGTGCACGCGGCCAGACGCCGCGTCTCAGCCGGCATGAATCTCCCGGCCTGCTACCTCGTCATAGAGGGCAAGCATGGCCTCGGCACACCGGTTCCAGGTAAACGCGGCGACATGCGACCGTCCAGCAGCGCGGAGCCGTTCGGCCTCGGCAGGGTCGTCGAGAACGGCCGCCAACGCACCAGCGAGCGCAGCTACATCGAATGGGTCAACCAAGCGTGCAGCATCGCCGGCTGCTTCGGGCAAAGAGGACACGTTGGAGGTGATCACCGGGGTGCCGCACGCCATCGCTTCGAGCACCGGCAGACCAAAGCCCTCGGCCAGCGAGGGGAAGGCCAGGGCAGTGGCGCCCGTGTAGAGCGCTGGTAGAGCATTGTCGTCCACCGCTTCGAGGAGACGGACACCACGCGTGACCGCGTTTTCGAGTCGGTCGTCGAGCTCGGCATGGTGCCAGCCTCGTCGGCCGACGAGCACCAGGTCGTTGGTGGCCCGCAGGTCATTTGGAAGCGCCAGCCAAGCATCGAGCAAGCGGCCGAGATTCTTGCGTGGCTCGCGGGTGCCGACGGCAACCACATAGGGTTGATCGAGGCCGAGTTGGGCGAGCACGGGTGCGACCTGAGAAGCAGGACATGGCGAGAAGCGTTCGCCCGTTCCCGGGGGGATTGCACGCGACCGGGTGGGCGGCACTTCGAACCAATGAGCGAGGGCGTCAGCGGTGTCGTTGGACAAGGTCACGAACATCGCATTGGCGAGCCGAGCCTCGAGCAGGCCGCGCAAGACATGCATTCGATTGGCGACGGTATGGTATTCGGCGTGCGTGAGGACGGTGAGGTCGTAGCAGGTGAAGACCAGCGGGCCGCGGTAGTGGCGCGGCACCCACCAGCTCGTTGCGTGAAAGACATCCACGTCGTCTTCACTGGGCTCTCGGCTGCGTGCCAGGTGGACGTTGGGTGGCATGGTGGGGAGCAGCCGATCGAGGGCCTCGGGCGCCACGGCGTGGAGCGAGCCGTAGAGGGTCAACTCGAACCCAGGCCGCTTTTCGCCCGCCGCGGCCAATGCGCGCACGAGACCACGGACATAGCGCCCGATACCGTCTCGGGGCGGTAGAATCTTGCTGATATCGAGGCCGATGCGCACGGATGGTGTCCTACCGCCGTTTCGGCGTGCTGCGACGCAAGTCGAAGACCGCGTCGTCAAGGCGGTCCGCCGCCGCGATGGAAAGCACGCCAGTTTGCCGCGCGCGGGTTGCCAGGGCCGCCACGTGCGAAACACTCCGATCGAGCGTCAGACGATCAATTTGGGATTGCAGCGCGTCGCACCGTTGGTCGTAGGCGAGCGCCCGCGCGTGCACTTCCTCGGCGAACTCGCGTTGGGCCCGTCGTCCCCGCTGGACCGCAGTGAAGAGCATCATGAGCGTGCCCAACAGCGCGGCAGCTTCGATGAGGTAGATCAAGGTTTGTGCGTTCATGAGTAGGTTACGAATTTACCACTTTTTGGCTTGTGGATCTGGCGTAAGCAGGCTGAGCAACCGACGGCGTTGGTCGGTGTCCTCCAGACGGTGAAATTTGCGTTGAAGGTTCCAACGCAAAAACCGCTGTTCCCATGGCGGCCGGTGTTTGGCGTAGTAGGCAAGCTGTCCTTCTCGATAGCGAAGATTGAAGGTGGTGGCATCCACCGAGCCGCCTTTGACGTGAAGCACCGTTGCCTCGGGGACGGCCTGAAGACGCCAGCCCGCCCGACGCAATCGTCGGCATAAGTCGACGTCCTCGAAATAGAGGAAGATCTGCTCGTCGAAGCCGCCGATGGCTTCGAAGGCCGCTCGTTGCACCATGACACAAGCGCCCGAGAACCATCCCGGGCCGGTAACCGCCCGCAGCAAGGGTGGCACGATGGTGTGATTCCAACGGTGGGTCTCGAAGGGGTTGCGTGCCATTTGCAACGCTTCGCCGACAACCCCAGACTCGGGCACCCAGCCAAACTGAAGCCGGCCATCGGGATAGCGCAGCTGCGGCGCCACCAGTCCCAGGCGGGGGTCGCGATCGAGGGCCGCTTGTAAGGACGGGAGGGCTCCCGGGGCCGGCCAGGCGTCCGAGTTGAGAAGCAGAAGCGTGTCACCGCGAGCGCGGGAGACACCACGGTTGTTGGCGGCACCAAATCCGAGGTTCTCGCCCAACGGCACCACGATTGTGTCGGGAAACTGCTCGGCCACCATCGACAAGGAGCCATCGGTCGAGCCGTTGTCGACCAACACGACCTCGGTCTCGGTTGCGCCCTGGCGTACCAATTCGGCGAGGCCGTGAGCCAGATGGTCGCGACCGTTGAAGTTGACGATGATGATCGAGATCACGGCAAAACCTGCGCAATCTCCGCACGTAGTTTCCCGGCGGCCTCGCGCCAGCTTAGGCTCGCCATGCGCTCAGCTCCCTCGGTGCCGCATTTGCGACGTCCAGCGGGGTCGGCGATCAACGAACGGGTTTGGTTCACGACCGCTTCGCGATCAAGCTGTTGACACCGATACGGATAATCGGGCCAAAGGTCGTCTAAACCGAGTCCGGGCGCCACCACTGCGGGAGTGCCGCAGGCCAGCGATTCGAGGGGTGGCAGGCCATAGCCCTCATAGCTCGACAGGTAGAAACTCGCCTCGGCGCCCCGGTACAGGGCGGGCAACGAGGCTTCTTCGACGTAGCCAAGCCGGACGATTCGGTCTCGAAGGTTGGTGGCGTCGATCCACTCCTCGAGCACGGCCGGGCGTCGAAGACGGTTGCGGCCAACCAGGACCAACGTCAACGGGTGTTCTGTTGCTGAACGCGGCGCCGATGCCACGGCGGCGGCGAAGGCATCGAGTACGAGGTCGACGCGTCGACGGGCGAGCACCGTGCCCACCATGAGCAGATACGGCGAGGTTACGCCCAGCGCTGTACGGCGTACTTCGTCGTCAGGTTCAGGGGTTGGCCGAAAGCAAGGCTCGACAGCCAGGGGCACGACACCAATGCGGCACCGGTTCAAGCCATAGGTGCTGGCCAACTCGTCGGCAATGGCATGGGTGTCGGCGAGCACCCGGGCGGCCCTGCGGCAAGCCCGGCGCGCCAGGTACCGACGGCGCAAACGTTCTTTGAACGGGAAGGCGTCAGGCAGGCGTTCGAACGAAAGGTCGTGAATGGTGACGACCGACGGCATGCCAAGGCGCGGTGGCAGGCTGTAGGAAGGGGAGAAGACGGCGTCGAGACCATCAGCCTTCAGTCGCTTGGGAAGCCGTACTTGCTCCCACAGAACGGGGCGCGCATTTGGACGCTGATCGAAAACGGGCTCGAAACAAACCGGTTGTCCAGGAGCGGTTTCGGTCCACAAGGGGTGGTCGAAGGGAGCGCCCTTGAAATAGAGCCGCCAGATCTCGCTTGGACCTGCCTGCGGGCTGGCATCGGCGTTGCGCGCTGCCAGGCCATACAGCAAGCCGGCCAGATAGCGGCCGACGCCGGTCGACTCGCCTTCCATTTCGTAGGCGACCACACCAATGCGAAGGGGTGTGCTCAGGATCGGCTCCGTGCCTCGACCTGTTCCTCGGTGAGCCCGTAGAGGGGGGGCGTTTCGGCCCCGAGCAAGATCACCCGTCGACTGCGGGCATGGACCTTCGACCAGTAGCCGACGAAGGACGAGAGGGTCGCGATTTCCATGGGAGGAGTTTATCGTGGTCAACACGCGTTGCGGTTCGGGACCGTCAGCGATTGACCTCGACGACCCGGTCCGCGGCCAGGTACCAAAGCTCGACCGGTGGTGGACTATCGAGGCCCAGTGCGGTCTCGAGGGCGCGCGCGTAGAGATTGGCCTGGGCGCCGTAGCGCGCGCCCAGGACTTCGTCGGGGGTTCCAGCGGGTACGGGATCAGTCTTGTAGTCGACGATGACCGGACCGCGCGTGGGGTCGAGGTAGATCATGTCGACCGTGCCGGCGACGAAGGCGACGGGGCAAGTTTGGTCATCGCTCCTGTCGTTGTCATCGGGGGGGGCGACGAGTGGTACCTCACGCGCGACGATGTGCGGGCGGATTGATTCGAATCGATCGCGCAGCGAACCACGTAGGAAACTGGTCAGCAAGCGGGTGGCGCGGTCGAGCGCGGCCTGCGCTTCCGCCGGTTGCGCGACGCCGTCGACGAGATTCTCCAGATTTGCGATCTGTTCGCCCAAGGCTGGGTCGAGCGGTCCATCGAGTACTACGTTCTCGAAGGCCAGGTGCACCAGCGAGCCCGCAGCCATGGCCAAACGACGTTTGGGGTCGCGTTCTGGGTCGCTGTTTGTGATCGGGTTGGTGTCCGACCGCTCTAGGCTCGACGGGGGAGGTGCGTTGGTCTTGCCCAGGCTCGAGGCGGCCGAACCGAAGGGACGTGCCATGCGTTTGTCGGCCGCCAAGCGCCAGCTGACCAGCTTGCGGGCGACCGACATGAGGTCTTTGCCGCCATCGGGTACCAACTCTTCGCCGTCCGAAGAAAGGGGATGTGCACCAAAGTCACTCTCGGCCGCTGGAATCCGCCACAGGACGCCATCATCGCCTCGCGAAACGGCCTGGCCCGCGTCAGCGGCTTCGAGCAGCGTCGCGACATCCGGGCCCGCGCCATCGCGGCGGTCGAGCAACTGGCCGTGGGTCGCGGCCACGCCCATATCGCCGCCGACTTCGAGGTCACGACAGCCGATGACAACCAGGCGGCGGGCCGCCCGCGTCAACGCAACGTAGAGGGTGCGCACCAGCTCCGCGGCGGCCACCTCGTCCCGCCGGGCCAACACCCGATCCCATGCGGGCGACGGCGCACCGAAGAGGGTCAGCTCGAGGCGGCCATCATGATGCTCCAGCTCGACGGTGGGTATGCCGCGCGGGCGCGCTTCCTTGTGCGTTTGTAGCAGGTAAACATGCTCGAATTGCAGACCCTTGGCACGGTGGATGGTCATAATTTGAACCGCATCGCTATCGGCATTGGGCGGCGGCGCTTCTTCGCGATCAATGCCGCCCGCGCCGCGTAGGCGCAGCAGGCGAAGGACAGCATGGCGGTCTCCGTCGTTTCGCTCGAGGTCTTCCTGTAGCTCGGTGAAGAAGCGGTCGAGATTGGCAAGGCGGTACGGGCCGAGGTACCGTGCTGCCTCGATAATTTCGGATCTCAGCCGCTGGCGTAGCGTGGCGATGAAAACGTCGGCAGTGACCTGATTGTAGGCCTCACGCAGGGCACCCAGGCTCGCAACGGCATGGCGCAGGGCAACCGGCCAGTCCTCGAGTCGGTCGAGCCCCGACACCTGTGGTGTTTCGTCGGCAGCTTGGCGGATAATCTGATTGGCTTCTTGAAGTGTGGCAGGATCGTCTGTCATCAACCGTTCCAGACAAGCTGGGAGGCCACGCCGCCAAAGGGGGAGCAACGCCGCGTCGGGCACGCCGACGGCGGTTGAGCGCAAGAAGGCAAGCAGGGCGAGCTCGTCGTCAGGCGCGAGGATGGCGCAGACAGTGGCGGTGGCTTCGATGATCTCGCGGCGCCGAAAGTACTGGCGATCGTGGCTCACCACAAAGGGAATACCCGCCTCGCGCAACGCGCCGAGGTAGGTCTCGATGTCGGTGGTCGCGCGTACCAGAAGACCAATGTCGCGCCACCCGACGTGCTGTTGGCGCAATCGCCGGAGATCGCGGATCAAGGCCATCGCTTCGATCGACGTCGCGGTGCTACCGTCCGTGGTGCGGGCGGGTGGTAGGTCACCATCGGCCCGCCAGGACAGCCAGTGCTCGACGGGCGCCTGCTCGGAGGCGGTGGGACCGGGATCGTGACGCATCGCGGCACACGGAACCAGCGGTTCGAATGGCGGCTGGATCCCGGCCTTGTAGCGCATCACCGGGGCAATGACACGCGTTACTTCATCCAGCACCGCGGGAATCGAGCGAAAGTTCTCCACCAAGGGAAGGCGTTCGCCTCCGGCTGCGAGGAGGGCCTCGACGAAGGCTTCGTAGGCCGCAAGGTCGGCATTGCGCCAGCCATAGATCGACTGCTTTGGATCGCCGACCACGAACAGGCCGGGTCGGTCGTCTGGCGTGCCGCCGAAAGCGAGACTGCGAATGAGCTCGCATTGCCGCGCATCCGTGTCCTGGAACTCATCGACCAGAAGCTGGGTGATGCGCTGGCGGTTTTGGGTGGCGACGACCGGTCGATCGCGAAGCAGGCGGGCCGCGCGGCGGAGCAGGTCATCGAAAACCAAGACGCCCTCCACATGCAGGCGCTGGCGCACCTTCCCGAGCAACGGCGAGAGCGCTTGGCGCGCTGCGTCGAGGCGCAGGGGATCGAGGCGGAGCGCATGGCCGACCAGCGGCGCCAGGCGTTGGGCCGACTGACGCAGGACGGGCTCGTCTGCGCCCAGGTGGTCCCGTTCGGTGGTGTTGAATCGGCCGCGAGCCCAGCCGGCCAGGTGCGTGCGTAGGGTCTCGGGGAGGGCTTCCTTGGTGGTGGCGACCAACGATGTCAATTGCGCATCGCAATGGCTTGGGGCGAAGCCCTCGATCTGAACCACGAGTTGGCGGAGGCCATCGGCCAGCAGGCGTGCGTTTTTGGCACGCCGTGCGCCGGTCAACCGCCGCTCGAGGAGGTTCAGTGTCTCGCCCAAGGACATCTCGAGGCGATCGAGCAAAGCGCCCACGCGTTCCGGCGCCAGCGGATCGGCCTCGAGGTCGCCCGGTTCGGAACCCTTGGCTACCAAGGCAATCAGGGCTTCGGCGATTTCGACCGGGCCGATTCCCATGCCCGCCAACTCGAGATAAGCCGGGTCGCCCGGATCGCCATAGGCTTCGGGCAAGGCCTCACGAACGATCTCTTCGACCACAATGCGTACCTGGCGGCATTCGGCATCGACGGTGAAATGCGGATGAAGCCCAGCGTCGAACGGGTAGTCGACCAACAAGCGACGGCAGAATCCGTGAATGGTGCGGACTTGAAGTTGATCAGCGACACCGAGCAAGTGGCCTGCGCGTACAGCAAATCCAGAGGCGTCGTGCAGGAACCCGACCGGTCGCTCTCCTTCGCGAAGCTGGCGTAACGCGGCCACCACCCGTTCGGCCATCTCGGCGGCTGCGGCTTCGGTGAAGGTGATGGCCACGACTTGCCGTAAAGCCAGTGCCGCGATCCGTCGTTGGGGGTCGGCGTCCGGTGCGTCGAGGTCGGCGGGACGGTGGGTCATCCGCGCCTGGGCTTGGTCCCAGCCCGGGCCAAGCGTCCATGCCAGGACCCGATTGACCAAGGTGGCGGTCTTGCCGGTACCCGCTCCCGCTTCGAGGACCAGCGGGGTGGTGAAGTTCTCTTGAGCCAGCCGCCGGGCTCGACGATCGAGAACCAGCGGTTCGTCCGCTGAGCTGGTCGAGGATTCCGAATCGGTCATGGCGGAGCCTCGCCCCCGCGCGTCGGCAGGGACCAGACCAGCCGCGCCGCGGATTCGGGATTGTTCGACCCGTGCTCGTCGCTCGACGCTGTCGCGATGGCCCAGGTACCCAAACGACGTCGGGCTCCCGAGTCGCGACGTCGACACGCTATGGCAACAGGGCAGGCGTGGCACCTGCGCGGCTCGAGATCCTGGTCCGGCGCCACCAGTCGGGGAAAGAAGGTACCAGCGTCCCACGCTTGAAAAAGAGTAGCCATGACCGTGTCGAAGGCATCATGCGCGGCTGGATCATGGCTTGCCAGGGCCCACAGTCGCTGGGCGGGATCGAGTCCAGGACGAGCGAAAACATAGCGCCCCTCGACGACATAGCGCCCCTCGACCACATCGCGCATCCCGGCAACATCGCGCATCCCGGCAACATTGCGTTCCCCGGAAGCACCGTGCCCTTCGACTTTCGCGTTTTTGGCGACTTGAAGGTCCAGCGTTGGCGTATTGCCGGGGATCCGCAGGTAGGCAGCAGCCTGCAGCCAGGTCCCCTGGCTGATGCCATCGATCAGCGCGCCCCGCCGCGCGCTGGGGGTTGCCCCGGTACCGGGCGGCATGCCGGTCTTGTAGTCGGTCAGCCGCCAGCGCCCGCCAGCAACTTCCCGGCGATCCGCGCGCAGGCCGACCTGCCGTGGAGCGGCGTCGTAGCCAGGTACGGTGATCCGGGCAGAAATTTCGGCTTGAACGCCGGGTGGCAGCGGGCCAGGCTCGGCCTCCCGAGCGGCGACGACGAAGGGGAGGGCGCGCTTGGCCGCGGCACGAGCCAAGCCATGTAGGCCGAGTCCATGGCGATCGAGTGTTTGGTTGGCCTCCTCTTCGAGCCAGCCTTCGAGCACCTCGGTCGTTGGCCACGCATACGAGGAAGTACGCTCCGCCGTTCGAGCCCGCCGTTCGAGCACGCGGTGAAGGAGGTCGCCGATCAAACGGGGGGACAGGCTCGGTAGGGCTGCCAACGGGTCGAGTGGCGTGCGAAGGCGCAAAAGGCGCTGGACGAAGGTCTGCCACGGGCACGCCGCCAGTTGCTCGAGCGTGGTGATGGCGGGCGGGCGATGGCGGGGATCTTCTGCGTGCGCACTCGTACCGATCAACCCCAGGTACGGCCCGAGGGTATGCCGACGCGCTCGCCCTTCGGGCGTCCCGCGATCGGGGTCGATCTCGGCCAGCGTCGCCATCCGCGCGCCCGCCAGTCGGTAGGGGTCTTCAGACGAAGTGCCAAAGCCAGCGGGAAGCTGCGCGCCGAGGAGCGCGCGGTCGCCACGAAGCGCGCTGATACGCAAATGCTCATCGACCGTCATCGGATGAGGTTCAGATTGGGTGGGCGTTTCGGCTTCGGACAAAAGGGCGTTCAGTAGGGAAGAGGCTGTTTGCTGTTTGCCAAGAACATCATGGACGTGCCAGCTAACATCAACCCTGGGTGCCGCAGTCAGGAGCTGGGCGAAGAGGTACCGTTCTTCATCAAATCCCAAGCGCTTTGCGGGAAGGTCGGGTAGCAGGCTACGCAGGGGCTCGCGAAGTGAATCCGGGAGCAGAGGGTCATCATGAATGGGCCGTGGGAAGAGATCGCGGTTGAGCCCGACAATGAAGAGGTGGTCGAACGTGCGGCCTCGGGCCTCCGTGGCACTCAGGACCTGAATCCCGCCCCCACGGCCGCCGAGTAGGACCGGTGCCTGGTTGGCGAGCCAGGTGTCGATCAACTCGATCAGCTCGTCGAGCTTCAGGGTAAGGGTGCTGGGCACGGACACTTCGAGGCTGGTGAGCGCACGGTCCAAATGGTGGTAGGCAGCATGCTCCTCCGTCCAGAGCAAATGCGCACGCACCAGCTGACGCAACCACCGGCCGTGTTCAGCCATGGTCTGCGTTAACGGATGGTGAAGCGCCTCGACAAGGTTGCGACCTGCGTCGAGCAGGGTTGTCGATTCGCCAGCCGAGGTCCCATTTTGGGCGGGAGTCACAAGGGTGACGGTTCGGAGGTCCCGCAGCAGGCTCGCGCCCCGCGCGAACAGCTGGCGCCGAAATGGGTCGGAACGGGCACCACCGGACGCTGACGTTGATGTCTCTTTGTCGGTCGTGAGTCCTTGACTGCCCTCGAGCGGCACCGTGACCAGATCGAGCCATCGCTCGAGAGGAAGATTGGCACCGTGGCGTAGCAATGCCAGAAGGCCGGCGATGGACCGGTAGCTGGGATCCCGCGGGCCCGACGCACCGACGCCAGAGAAGGGCAAGCCGCAGGCCGAGAAGACGGTTCGTACCGAAGCGACGTAGGGGGTCAGATCGCGCGCAACGACACCGATTGTTTCCAACGGCGTTCCAGTCATGATCAGGGCACGGATTCGAGACGCGATTGCACGCAGCTCGCCCCGTGGATCGAAAGCGGGTTTGGCGGTCACAGCTGTCTTAGAGGTGCGGTTTGGCGTTGGCACCGCAACAGCGCAGGCCGCAGCCAATTGACCCATGCGGAGCGTGAACCGTGCCGGGAATGCGGTTTCGAAGGCATCGGCTGAGCCCGGGATGGGTGGCTGATCCAAAACCAGCTCGCCGTCGAAGGCCCGCAGGAGACCCTCGACGAAGTCGGTCACGACCCCGGTGGCGTCGGCATAGCCATGCACCAGGAGGGCCCGAGTTGGCAGAGCGCTGGGCCCCATGGCGTCGAGTAGCTTGGTGGCACGCCGAAAGATGGTAACGCTGGTGTCCAAATGGAGGGCAGCCGGCGTGTCCTTCTCGCCAGGTTCAAACAGCGTAGCCAACCGGGACGCCACGGCAACGACCGCCTGGGCCCGCTGCCGTATCCCGCGGCCGGCGCGGATGTCGGCGCTCGCCAACAACTCGCTGAGCGCGTCTGCGTGGATTGGTTCCAAGCCCGCATCAATGAGATCTCGGACTGCCGTGGTGACCGCTGAATACGCCTGGTCGAGCTCGTCCAAGTGCAGGCGTAGGGCTTTGTCTTGGCGGGCCAGCCTGCGAACAAAGAGTGGAACCAAGTGATCGACGCTCGCGATGCGTTGGCCCGCGCGCTGGAGAAGCTCCAGTGCGAGTGCATGATGGGTCTGCACCTGCAAGCCAAGCACGGCGGCCCCACGCGGCGGACGCACCACGGCCGCCGATACATGCTGTCGTAGGCTCGCCGACGGGACGACAACGCGGACCGGTTTCGCTACTGCTTGCCAGTCGAGTGCTCCGGGCGGCGGGGTGACCAAGTCGTCTAATCGCGCGAGCAGATACGCCTCGGCGGCACGAGCACCGTGGACGATCGACAGCTTGGGTCCTGTGAGCGTGGGCATCGGGGCTATACTCTCGCGCCATGTCCCGTCGTGCCAACCCATCTTCGGGGGTCAAGTTGACGCCCATGCTGCGTCACTACCTCGAGGTCAAGGACGCTCACCGCGACGCCGTCTTGCTCTACCGCATGGGAGATTTCTTCGAAATCTTCTTCGACGACGCCGTTGACGTCGCGCCCCTGGTCGGGTTGACCCTAACCGCGCGTCATAAAGGCACGGCCAATGAAGTGCCCATGTGCGGTGTTCCCCACCACGCCATCGATGGCTACATTGGCAAGCTGCTGCGTGCGGGTCGAAAGGTCGCGATCTGCGATCAAGTCGAGGATCCGAAGCAGGCCAAGGGGT
Organism: Candidatus Multivoradales bacterium; assembly: GCA_965250305.1. Classification (GTDB taxonomy): domain Bacteria; phylum Acidobacteriota; class Thermoanaerobaculia; order Multivoradales; family J023; genus J023. The sequence continues at coordinate 730,161 of CBDFNS010000024.1, forward strand.
TGGTCAAGCGCGAGGTAACACGGGTCATCACGCCGGGAACCCTGAGTGAACCCGACCTGCTGGAGGGCAAAGAGCCCAATCTTCTGGCGGGGATCGTTTGGCGAAGCGGACGAGGTGGAGCGGTCGAGTCGGGTGATGGTGCGGCTGCGTACTTGGACGTCTCGACCGGTCGGTTCGAAGTGCGGGAGTGGGCCGATGTGGGAGAGGCGCTCGAGGACCTTGCGGTCACGCGACCCCGCGAGGTCGTGCACGCATCCGAGCCCCTGCCAGCAACGGTGTCCGCGTGGATCGATCGCGAGGTCGCGTGTGTGACGCCCCATGAAGGGGACCGTCTCTTCGATCGGCGTCGGGCCGCCGATCTGTTGTGCCAGCAATTCGAGGCGGCGTCACTAAGGGGATTTGGCCTCGAAGCGGGAACGGCAGCGGTGGAAGCGGCGGCCTTGGCCTTGGCTTATGCCCAAGATAACCAGCGCAGTGAGCTCGGCCACATTCGCGGCTTGGCGATGCGGACACTGGGTGACACCGCCGTGCTCGACGCCACCACCTTGGCCAATCTCGAAGTCTTTCGCAATCAACGGGAGCAAACCCGGGCGGCAACGCTGCTCAGTGTGCTCGATCGAACCGTGACCGCGCCGGGGGGGCGCACGTTGCGGGACTGGCTCAGGCGGCCGCTCAAGGATCCCCAACGCATTGGCGTGCGTCATGACGCCGTCGAGGAACTCATATCGGAGAGCGCCCTGCGGGAGGCCATACGGGGACGCCTAGCGCAGGTTGGGGACTTAGAGCGATTGTTGACCCGGGCCGTGCTGGGGACCTTGTCACCGCGCGAGGCCGCCGTTCTGCGCGACGCCTTGATGCAGGTGCCGGCGATCCTCGACACATTGGCCCAATGTCGCTCTGAAGCCTTGGTCAGCGTGGCCGATGTGGATCCGCGCGCTGAGTTGGCGAGTGAGCTCGAACGGGTGCTCGCTGAGTCGCCACCGGCCCGAATCACTGACGGCGGCATCATCGCGGAAGGTGTCGATCACGATCTCGACCGCTTTCGATCGCTCGCCCAAGGGAGCAAGCAGCACATCCTGGCGCTCGAAGCCCGCGAGCGCGAGGCAACGGGCATCAGCTCACTCAAGGTGCGCTACAACAAGGTCTTCGGTTACTACCTCGAAGTGACCAAGGCGAATCAGCATCTGGTTCCCGACCACTACATTCGCAAGCAGACCTTGGTCAACGCCGAACGCTACATCATCCCCGAGGTCAAAGAGCTCGAGGAGCAAATCCTCAGTGCGGAGGAGCGCCAGCTGGCGCTCGAAGAGCGACACTACATTCACCTTCGTACGCAGATCGCGGCCGATGGCGAAGGCCTGCGGGCCTTGGCCGAGGCGCTCGCTCGTCTCGATACCTTGGCGGCTTTCGCGGAGGTTGCGGCACGCAACCGGTATTGCCGGCCCCGAATGGCGGCATTGGGCAGTGCGATTCAGATCGACGAGGGACGACATCCCGTGGTGGAGGTCACGACCACCGAGGACTTTGTGCCCAATGGCTGCGCCCTCGACAACGAGGATGCGCAGTTGGTGATTCTCACCGGCCCCAACATGGGCGGCAAGTCCACGTATCTGCGACAAGTTGCGCTGATTGTCTTGATGGCCCAGGCTGGGAGCTTCGTGCCGGCTGACGCTGCGGAGATTGGCACCGTCGACCGGATTTTCACCCGGGTCGGCGCCAGCGATGATCTGGCGCGGGGTGAGTCGACCTTCATGGTCGAGATGATCGAGACCGCCAACATTCTTCACCACGCGACGGCCGAAAGCCTGGTAATCCTCGATGAGGTCGGGCGCGGGACCGCGACCTTCGACGGGCTGTCTCTTGCTTGGGCCATTGTCGAACACCTACACGAGCACAAACGGCCGAAGACCCTATTCGCCACCCACTACCATGAGCTGACGGAGTTGGCGCATGTTCTCTCGGGCGTCGTCAACCGCACCATGTCGGTCAAGGAATGGCAGGACCAGATTGTCTTCTTGCGTCGGGTGATCGCCGGGCGCGCCGACAAGTCTTACGGCATTCATGTCGCCCGTTTAGCCGGGTTGCCGCAGACCGTGGTCGAGCGTGCGGGCGAGGTACTGGACAACCTCGAAGCCCAGGCCTACGACCCCAAAGGCAAGCCACGTCTGGCCCAGGGTGCCTCGGCGCCACCCGAATTCACCCGTGACGACGATCAGATGTCACTGTTCATTCCGTCCGATCCAATCGAAACCGCGGGTGTAGGCGATCTCCTGCGCGACGCCGACCTCGACGACATGACCCCACTCGCCGCACTCAACTTCTTGCATAACTTGCAGAAGCGCTTGGCAGACTAAACCGAGAAAAAGCCTTTCAGGGAGAGAATCATCCAGACAGTTCTCCCTTTCTGATATTTTCTTGGCTGATGCGTATGTTCTTCACGAACGCGGAGCGCCTTCGCGAGCGGGCAGCCGAGAAGACGCTGGCCCATATCGACACCGACGCGGCGCGCGCGCCGGCGGCTCTGAGCCAAGCCCTCGCTTACATCCGGGAGCACTTGTTCGAGGAAGGGCTCGACGTCAACCGGCTGTGGCGCGCGCTCGGGCTTCGGGGCCACAGTTTCGGTGGTCGGTTCGAGGAAGGGGTCGGGCTCACCCCGCGCCGGTACATCGAAGAGCGGCGCCTGGAAACCGCCAAACGGCTGCTGCGCGACACGACGCTCAGTGCGGATCAACTCTCAGAGTTGATCGGCTACGCCCAGCTTTCGACGTTTTCCCGGGCCTTTGCCCGCTGGGCTGGCATGTCACCAATCGCGTACCGCCGCCAGGCCACGGCGGTCGTGCCGCCGCCTGAGGGTAGCGGGGCGATCAGCGTTGACGACCTGCGGCGCGTTATCGTCTTCGAAACCGCGCCCCTACCCGACGTGCAGCGGGTATTGGCCAAAGTTCAGGCGGTCTACGAGCGTCGGCGGCTCACCGAACAGCCCGCGCCGCCTGCCGGTGCCGGTTTGTCTATCGATTCAGCCCGTGCCGAAGAGATCCGCGCGGATGCCTTGTGGCAGGCCCTCGAATCGTGCGCGCCCGAGCTGCAAAGGCGGGTGGCGACGGCGGCGGTCTTTCGCACCCCGGCGGTGTTCGATCTCCTGCGCTCCGCCAGTCGTGTCGCAGGCCGCAGTGACCGGGCGCGCGGCCTCGGCTTGGCGGAGCTGGGGCTGGTCGCGGCGGGGTACGATCCGGACATCGTACCCGCCGACGCGAAACTCGCAGGGTTGCAAGCGCGCGCCTGGTCATGGTTGGCCATCGTGCGTCGCCAGAACGACGACTACCTGGCGGCCGAGGAAGCGATCGAGCGGGCCGAGGCCCTGCGCCTGCGCGCGGTCAACGACGCGTTGGTGCACGGCGAGGTCTTGCACGCCCATGCCGACCTGCGCATGTCTCAGTGGCGGTTGCGGCAGGCCCGCGACCTGCAGAAAGAGGCGGTCGATCATCTCCGGTGCGCGCGCCCCGCGGGCCACGCGCTGGTCCGATCCCTGGTCCAGCTGGGCAACGTGCACTATCACCTCCGAGACAGTGACCGTGCGTTGGCGGCGTACGTCGAGGCACGGCACTCCATCGACGCTGGAATGGACCCGTACCTCGACCTCGTGATTACCAAGAACCTCGCTGGCGGGCTTCGGAGCGCCGGCCGCAATGCGGAAGCCAACGTGACCCTCGAAAAGGCCGACCTGCTCGCCCAGGAGATCGATGCCAAAGAGAACCGTTGGAAGATTGTGTGGGAGCGAGGTTTGGCCGCGTGGCTTGGGCGCGACCATGCAGACGCCGAGACCCTCCTTCGGAAGGCCAGATCAGCCTTTGATCGCAATGGGTATAGGACACTCTCCGCCTTCTTGGCCGTGGACCTGTCACTTCTTCTCAGCGAGGTCGCGCGGGATGAGGAGGCGGCGTCGCTCCTCGCTGAAGCACTCTGTCACTCCAAGAGCCTGGATGTCTCGCGCTATCTTCGGCAGCGAAGAAGGATGTTCTACAGCCGCTCGTGATTCGAGGCTCGACCCGATCAGAGCGGGGAGAGAACGCCTCATCAAATCGGTATATCGAGGTGTTACAGAGGGCAAAATGACACGGTGTTTTGTCACGAATCTCATTGCCGACAGCTGGCACGATCGTCGGTGACGGTAGCGGGCCGCGCCGGCTCCCGTCACGACCAAAACGTTCCTTGGGAGAAAATGACATGCGATTGCTCCTCATAGCGATGATGTCCGTCCTCGCGGTACCGATCTGCGGTTGGGCCGCGCCCCCGATCGAGATCGCCAGCCAGGCCTACGAAGACCTGGACCTGTCGGTGACCACCATGCAATTGGCCGATGGTAGCTTCCATGCCCTGGTGGCCGACACGGTGGCACTGAATAAGGTGAACAACGCGGAGGACCGCGCGCTGGACGGCGAGTCCCCCGTGACCCGCTTTGCGGGCTTTGCCGACCGCGGGCGGGTGGTTGCCGAGTACCGGCTGGATCCGGTCTCAGGCGTCGCGACCTTCACCATCGTCGCCAGCCAGCGCTTCGCCGCCCACGAGGCCCTCTTCGACTACCGTTCCGCCAGACTGTCGCGCCCATTCGACGAGATCATGGCCGAGCACACCGTGCGCAGCATCTCGCTGTCGGCGCTGCTGCTGTGGGAAGACCACGTCGAAGCTCAGCGCGTCGCCCTCGATGCACTGCCGTTCCAGAAGCAGCACGGCGACCATTGGGGCAACGATGAGGTCTGCAACGGCGTGGACGGCGGTCCGGCGTGCACGGCAGATCCCGGCGGCTGCTCCGGTTGGCTGGTGCCGCAAAGCTGCGCCGGCACTTCAATCGTGGAACCGTGCAACCGCCACGATCGCTGCTACCAATGCGGTTCCTTCTGTTTCGGCACCTCGCGCTTGCAATGCGACCAGGGCCTCCGCACCGACATTCGCAATGTCACCGGCAGCTGGGCCTGTGGCGCCATCTACTTCTGGGGTGTCCGCGGCTTTGGCTGGTTGTTCTACCAGTATGATGCACTGATGCGCATGGCATTGGGTCATGACATCTATTCATTGGGTTTGTCGATGTCGGCGTGCGAGGGCCAATACGCCCACTTCTGTACCGTCTACGTCTTCTAGCCGCGTCCGAGGAGCCCCAAGCCATGCTCGAGATCAGGTTTTCGATCGCAGCGCTCATCCTCCTGGCCGCCTGCGGCAGCTCACCGATCACCGGTTTCCGCGAGGTCGGCGACCCCGGCCTGATCCCGACTCGCTGCCCGGATTTCTCGGGCCACTACTTCTATCCGGGCTCGGAGCGTCACGGCGAGGTGTGCACGTCGCTGAATCGATTCGGGGTGACAAAGCTGTACATGCCGGCGGGACATGGATTTGGGATTGTCGGCTCGGAGTCGACTCTCGACATCCGCCAGGTCGGCTGCGCTCGCCTGGAGATTGGGTTTACCGAGGATCTGGTTTACGGCGAAGAGCGAGCCCGCGCGATGCCAACGCACGACGCCGCGGGGCGGCGTGTCCGCGAGGTGCTCGGCGGCCCGTTCCCGGACGGCAGCTACCGGGTCAGGCTATGGCGGGAAACCAACGTCGACCTAACGCCTGGTCGCAAGCACGCAGAGGTTCGTTGGGGGGAGGACTCCGTCTACTTGCGGTATCGCTACACGGGCAAGGGTTTCGGCGCGGGCACCACCCGGCTCTTCACTTCCATGTGGCTGCAAAAGCGGCCCGACGGCGGGCTGCTCTACCGCATCCGCAAACAGGAGACCCTGCTGCGGACACCGCCCCATGACGGCATCGGTGAGATCGATCAGGAATGCATGCTCACGCCCGTGGCCTCCGCGGAAGCCAGCGACTGAAGGTCGGGGGAGCCGAAAGCCATGCTCGAGATCAAATCCTTGATCGCACTCCTCATTCTCCTCGCTGCCTGTGGCAGCGCTCCGATAACCGGTTTCCGAGAGGTCGGCGACCCAGAATTGGTTCCTACCCAGTGCCCTGATTTTTCGGGCACCTACTTCTATCCCGGCTCGGAGCATCACGGGGAGGTGTGTACCTCGCTAACTCGGTTCGAGGTGTCGAAGCTGTTCTTGCCGATGGACCACGGCTATTGGGATATCGGCTCGGACTCAACGCTAGCGATTCACCAAATCGGCTGCATTCGGCTGGAGATTGTGTTTACCGAGGAAGTGATCTATGGCGAGGAACGGGCCCAGTCGTTGGTGCCAGGCGGCGGCGCACCTGGGCGTAAGCATTTTGAGCTTCTCCAGCCAGCCCCGGACGGTGGGCGCGTCGTCAAGTTCTGGCGCCAGTTCAATGTCGACCTCACACCGGGGCGCAAGCACGCCGAGGTTCGTTGGGGTGAGGACTCCGTCTATTTGCGATATCGCTACACAGGCAAGGGCTTCGGCGCTGGCACCACCCGGCTCTTTACTTCCATGTGGCTGCAAAAGCGGCTCGACGGCGGGCTGCTTTATCGCATTCGGAAGCAGGAAACCTTGTTTCGGACGCCCCCCCATGACGGCATCGGAGAGCTCGATCTCGAATGCGTGCTCGCGCCAGTGGCACCCGAGGATGATCGTGGTGGTTGACAGGCACCACGGGTCGATACCCAAAAAGGGCGCACAGTGGTGCGCCCCCTTCGAATCCAACTCCGGCCCGCGTCGCTAGAACGGAATGTCGTCGTCTTCGGGCTCGGGGCCGAAGTTGCCGCCCTGTCCTTGTGGTGTCGAGCTGCCACCACCCGCGCCACTAGCGTCACTAGCACCGCTAGCACCGCTAGCGCCACCGGCACCACTGGCGCCACCGGCACCACCGTCGCCGCCGCCGTAGTTGCCACCACCGCCGCCATAGCCGCCACCGCCACCACTATCGCGCCCGCCGCCCAACATCTGGAAGTTGTCGCCAACAACCTCGGTCCGATATTTCTTTTCACCGGTATTGCGATCATCCCAGGACCGGGTCTGCAACCGGCCCTCGATGTAGACCCGGCTGCCTTTGGTCAGGTACTGGCCGGCAATTTCGGCCAGACGACCCCAAACAACGATGTTGTGCCACTCGGTTTGTTCCTGCCGGTTGCCGTCGCGATCCTTCCACTTGCGTGAGGTCGCGAGGCTGAAGTTGGCCACGGCCTGACCATTGGGGGTCGAGCGGACTTCCGGGTCGCGGCCGAGGTTACCAATCAGCATGACTTTGTTGAGCATCGGACTGAGATCTCCTATTTCGAATTACGGCTATCATACCGGCGGTTTGCAGAGCTTGGTAGGCGCATCTGTGTCGCCTTGCCGACCGTCGGCATCTTCCCATTCATTGAGGACGGAAATCATGCGGGCAATCTTGCAGCGGGTCACATCGGCATCGGTGCGCATCGAAGGTGAGGTGGTGGGCGCGATCGGCTTGGGTGGGCTGGTGCTGCTGGGGGTGGAGAAGGGCGACACCAACGCGACCGCTCGGGCGATGGCCGACAAGTTGGCCGGTCTGCGCATCTTCGGTGACAGCCGTGGGCGAATGAACTTGAATGCGACCGCGGCCGGTGGGGCGTTCCTGGTCGTTTCACAATTTACTTTGGCGGCATCATTGGACCACGGGCGCCGCCCATCATTTGACCGTGCCGAAACGCCAGCGCTGGCAGCGCCGCTGGTGGAGGCTGTGATTGCCGACTTGGCCGAGCGTGGGTTCACCGTTGCGAGCGGACGTTTTGGCGCCATGATGGAAGTCGAGCTGGTCAACGACGGACCCGTAACGTTCGTGCTCGACGTGGACGCCGGGCGGGGCTGAGTCGGTCCTCGAGAAGCCGCGGTAGCGCCGACGGTGCTACGACGGTGCTACGACGGTGAGACGCTAGAGCGATTTCAGACCCTTGCCTGGCTTGAAGCGGACGGTTTTTCCCGGCGTGATCGCGACTTCGACCCCGGTCTTGGGGTTGCGTCCAACGCCCTTCTTACGGTCTCGGACCTGAAACACGCCGAAGCCCCGTAGCTCGATGCGCTTACCGTCGTAAAGGGCTTGCTTCATCGCCGCGAAGATGGTGTCGACGGCCAGCGTCGCTTTGACCCGGGGAACGGCCGAGGCGTCGGCCACACGGTTAACAATGTCAGCTTTGATCATAGGTCAATAGAGGCAAAGTGAAAGTGTAGTCAGCATACGTGGGGACTGTCAAACGCTTCGGACCTGAATGGCTCAAAGGCCGCCTCGTACGAGCTTGCGGTGTAGGATGCAGATCTCGAACGCCAGACCTGCCTTAGCGCCAACACCCTCGATCTCCTCGAGGTCGAGATCGCCGAGACCCGCCTCCCCTCGATCACCATAGAGGATGCCGATGAGGCGGTCTCGAACCCATATGGGTAGCACCACACAAGGCGCGAGCGCATCGATTTTCCAACATTGAGCCAAAGCGGTGTGGGCTGCCGAGGCCTCGAGCGGGCCTCGGTGCAAGGGAAAGCCATCCGCCATCTCGGCAAACACGGATGGGGCATCGAGATTGATCTTCAGCTCGGCGAATCGGTTGGTATCGAGCTCCTCGGTGCTGGCCATCCAGCCGTGGGCGCTGCGATCGTGAACCTTGAGAAGAGCACGCCGGGTGAAGCGCTGGCCCAAGAAAGCGAACAGTGCCGCACCGATCTTTTGGGTATCGTGGAGGTCAGCCAGTTGTCGGGCAAGTGCGTCGAGGGTCTGGGGCAGTGCCGCTGTGTGGGTTGTCGCCGCCGGTGCTGAACCCAATGGTGCTGGGTTGGGGGTGGTGGCGGGTTCGCCGACGGAGCCACGATGCAACGCGCGGTCGGGACGGGTCCACTTGATGTCGATGAGGTTGCTGTCGGAACCGACGCTGGATCGCTTGGCGGCGGCGCCCCGTCGAGAGCGCTGGTCGTTGAGGCGTTTGATTAGCGGTTCATAGCGACCGGGAACCTCAATGCCATAGTAGCGCCTCAATGCCTCGAGAATGCGGACCTCGTGCGCGACCAATGGGAGCACCCGCCGACCGGTATCCGGTGCGAGAAGCTTGAGGAGGCTTAGGTCGTCGGCGTTGAGCGCTGCCACGCGCAGTTCCTCGCGGTCGGCCTCCACCGGGATCGCGCGACACCGGGCGGCAAGGTCTTGGGGAACCAAGGACAGCACGGTTTCGTCGATTTGTTCGAGTTGGTCAACGTCGACCGAAGGGGCTCCCAGCTGCTGAGCTAGCGCATCGAGTAGGCGCTCTTCGGAGAGCGCGTCCAATTCCAATAAGCAGGTGCCAATGCGGCCACCTTGGGCACGTTGACTCTGAATGGCACGGATGAGCTGTTCGCCTGTGATCCACCCTTGCTGAACCAGCAGTTCGCCCAGCCGAGGTCGGGGGCGCGTGGCCTGCATCGAATTGGATTGGGGATTCATGCGAATGGGACTGATTGGGAGATCATGTGCGATTTTTTCGTTCATGTTGCAATTTCTACGTCGTGGGCCCTGCAGTTCGGGTCAGGGCTCATCGGCCCTATTGGCGGGACAGATCGCAATGCCTTGCCTGTAACCAGTGTCTTGCCAACATGATACCCAGATTATGAGGGGGCTGTAAAGTTGCTGGCGGGACAGGGCGCTGGTACGATTCGGCGGTGAAAAAACTTTCGAATGATTTGCTGGAAGTACCGCCAGAGCCGCGGCACCGCGCCCATCCAGATTCCCAGCGGCTGGAACGGAGAAGGCCCTTCTCGGATTGCACGACGATCCGAACGCTCGTCTTCGGCCTGGGTTCGTCCTTGATCGCGACGGCGTCGGCGCTTGCCGCCACCGCGCCAACGTCCGACCAGCGCTTGCAGGCTGCCCACCAGTTCACCCGCGGCAAAGAGCTGGTCGAGTCGGCAGCTTTCGAGGAAGCGCGCCAGGCCTATCTAGCCGCCATCGAGCTCGATGACGATCCGTACATTCGGCTCGAGATGGCGCAGCTGTTGGTCGACCTGGCGAACAGCGCCAGTACCCGCGACGTGCGCTTTTCTCGGTTAGGCGAAGCAGCGTCGCACGCCGGGGTAGCCCGTGACGTGGCGCCGAACAATCCGGATATTCTTCGCCTCTACGGGCAGATCAACCTGGGTTTGGCCGAGGTTGAGAGTTCGGCTGTTCAGCGGGCCGAGGAAGCGTATGTTGTCCTCCGGGAATTGGTCGAAGGTGATGTGCAAGGGCTCGTCTCGCTGGCCCAGATTTACCTCTGGAAGCGCCAGTTCAGCCAGGCGGTGGATGTGCTCCGGGAAGCTTCGAGCTTTCGCGCGGACCATCCGGTGATTCGTCGGATGCTGCTGGAAGCCTTGCTCGGAAGCAATGCACTGGACGAGGCCGAGCCACTGCTCAGTGAGTTGCTCGAGGCCGAGCCCCGTGCGTTGGATCAGCGGATGAAGCTGGCCCAAGTGTACAACCGACGCGGCGAGGTGGCGCGTGCGCTCGCCGTGCTCGAGGCTGCGCCACCAGACCTGCTGCAGGAACCTCGGCTTCGCGATGCCGTGGCGGCGACCCTACACCGTGCGGGTGAGCACGAGCGTGCCCATGACGCACTCAGCAGGCTGATCGCCGAGTTGGGACCGACCGAGGACCGGCTGCGCCTGCGGGTCAGTATCCTCAATGCATTGGCTCGATACGGCGAGGCTATCGACGCCATTGACGAATGGCGCCCGGACGCGGCGGAGGACGCCGTCGAGCGTGTGCTCTTGCGTAGTCGTCTTCTGGAGCGCGTAGGCCGAGCGGAAGAGGCGGTCGAGAGCCTGCGTGCGCAGATCGCAAGAGCGGCTCCAGGCACCCGAATGCGACTGGAGTTCGAGCTTGGCGAGGTCCTCCAGCGCGAGGGGAAAACAGGCGAGGCCATCGACGGCTTGCGTACCTTCTCCGATGCCACACGCGGTGGCTCCCGGGTCATGACGGTCCGCGTCTTGGCCGACATGCTGCACCGCGCAGATCGAACCGACGAGGCGATCGCGCTCTTGGACACAACGATCGCGGGCTTGGCCAAGCAACCGGCCAAGACGCGGTTGGTGCTGCGCAAACTGGCATTGCTGACTGACGCAAAGGCTTGGTCGACCCTGATGGCGTTGGGGCCGTCGTTGCTCGAAACCGCAGAGCCTGAGGTTCGATTCGCCACCCGAATTTCGTACAGCGAGGCCTTGTCGCATCTCGGTCGGCTCGACGACGCGCTCGAAGTGCTGCAGACGCAAAATGTGGATCCTGAGGCCACCGAGGAAACACGGCGGCAAGCCCTTGGGCGAAGCATCGCCCTCCGCTTGCGCCACGGCCGTGAGGGAGAGGCTCGTCGCCAGCTCGACGAGATCGCGGCCAGCGAAGCGGTGGAAGATCTCTTCTTTGCCGCCCAGCTGTGGCGTCAGGTCGACCGGTTCGACGAAATGGTGCCGTATTTGGAGGCGATCCTCGAACAGGAGCCCGAGTCTTCTCAAGCGCTTTTTGCTTTGGCAACCGCGCTGGAACGGACTGGCAAGATCGAAGACGCGACCGTTTCATTTCGACGCCTGCTCGAGATCGTGCCGGATCATGCGCCGAGCCTGAACTACCTCGGCTACATGATGGCCGAGCGCGGTGAGAGCCTGATCGAGGCCCTGACCATGACCCGGCGAGCCGTCTCGATCGATCCGGACAACGGTGCTTACGTCGACTCGTTGGGCTGGGTTTATTTTCGCCTCGGTAAGTTGGATCAAGCCCGACGGTATCTGGAGTGGGCTGCGCGGTTGATCGGCGACGACCCGACGATTCACGAGCATCTTGGCGATGTCTTCAGTGCCCAAGCCCAAGGTGATAAGGCGCGGGAGAGCTACGACCGAGCACTCGCGCTCGACAGCGAAGATGCCGACCGTGTGAAGCGCAAGCTCCAAGCCCTGGATCCCTGACGTGAAGACAAGCGGGTTGCGACGCGTTGCGGGCCTGCGGATGGCCGTACTGGCGACGATGGTGGTTGCCCTGGTTGCCGGTGTTGGCTGTGCTTCGGGCGGTCCACAGACCCCCTGGCGGTCGGCGAACAGCGCCCCGGAGGTGGTGAATCCGTGGCAGCTCGATCCAAGGTCGCTGCCCAGCCAACGACTCTTTCGGGTTCACTACGAGGGGCCAGAAGGTGACTTTGGCTTCAAGCTGATTCTGTACCTCGAGCGGGCGGACCGATTTCGGTTTCAGGCCGCCGACACCTTGGGACGGCGGCTCTGGGTCCTGCGGGTGGGGGACGGGCGCCGTGCCTTGTGGATCGACCATCGACAAGAGACCTACTGCTGGGCCGATGCCGAGAGGGGCCTGGACTTCATTCCCTTGAGTCGCATGCCGGTCGATGCGTTTCCCCGGCTCTTGCTCGGCCGTATGCCCGCCATGCCGGCGGACGACCTTCGTGAAGCGGAAGATCGCGTGTCCTACCTCGACGCCCGCGGCCGGACGTGGGTTGGGACCCTGACCGGACAAGACCTGCGCTCCTGGAGCCTTTTGGAAGCGGGGGAGCCGATCGTCTGGTGGCGACGAACCGACGAAGGCGGTCGACCGAGCGCCGTCTTTTCAGACCGCCGCGGCAAGCAACAGGTACGCTGGCGTGAGGTCATCGCAGAGCCTTTGGTCGGAGGGATCGTCGCCGATTCAATCCCCCCAGACTACCGTGAGGTTCCTTGCGGCGAAAGTCGTTAGATGGTGGAGGGGCACAGGCCGTCTTCGTGGCTCGAGTCCGAACGATCGGACGTTGACAGTCGGGTAACAGCCCTCTAGCATAGCGCCGTTGTGCACAAAGGCCAGCTCGTCCCGTGTGCCGTACGGCTCCCCCCACAACCCTTCCCCGAACCGGTGGACGACGCGGGGTGCTGTAGGCGACGAGGCCGATTTTCGGCCTTGGGACGTTGGTTCGGCTACGGGCGGTGGTGGTAGGAGCAGGCTGGCGTGGCGATCTCTCGCTGATAAATGCGGAGAAGATCGGGCCGGCTGAAATGGAGACGCCGATGGAGATCACCCAGGTCAAAGTTTTTCCGGTCCATGAGGACAAGCTCAAGGCATTCGTTTCCGTGGTGTTCGACCACTGCTTCATGATCAATGACATCAAGGTAATTCAAGGCAAAGACGGGCTGTTCCTGAGCATGCCGAGCCGGCGCAAGAAGAATGGCGAGTTCAAGGATGTGGCCCATCCGCTCAACAACGCGACGCGACGGTTGATCGAAGTTCATGTGTTGCGTGAGTACCGCCAGGTTGTCGATGACTTGACGCCACGACGCCCGGACCGGCCCGACGAAGACAAAGACGAAGATGAAGCGAGGCTTCCTGTGCAATTGCAGCCAGAACCGGTTGTGCCAGCCGTGCCCGAACCGGTGGAAGCCGCTGAACCGAGTTTGGAAGAAGTGCAGGAAAAGCACCTTCGTGACTCTTTTTGGACTGTAAGCTGATCGCCACCTGGGCCATCTGCTTTTCATTTGTTTCCGCGACCAAGACTCTCGATCGAGATCCTTCCAACCACCTCGGCACTAGTTAATACCCACGAAAATGATCGACATGTATGGCGAGCTCAAGATCGTTGCTGGCCGCGCCCACCCGGCGCTCGCGAATGACATCTGCGAGTACCTCGACATGCCCTTGGGGCAGGTCGAATCGTTCAACTTTTCGGACGGCGAGATTTTCTGTCGGGTCGAGGAGAACGTGCGTGGACGCGACGTCTTCGTTATCCAGCCCACGTGCTCGCCGGTCAACGACAACCTGGTTGAGCTCCTGGTTATTCTCGATACTTTGAAGCGTGCTTCGGCTTCACGCGTGTCGGCCGTTGTGCCGTATTACGGCTACGCGCGTCAGGACAAGAAGGACGCACCGCGGGTGCCCATCACGGCCAAGTTGGTAGCGGACTTGATCTCGGCCGCCGGTGCCGATCGCATCTTGACCCTGGATCTCCATGCTTCCCAGATCCAAGGTTTCTTCAACATGCCGGTCGACCATCTGTTCGCCGCGCCCGTGATGCTCGAAGCGGTGCGCGCGATGCAGATTCCAGACCTGATGATCGTGTCTCCTGATGCGGGCGGCGTCGAGCGCGCGCGCGCCATCGCGAAACGGCTCGGCGCCGATTTGGCCATTGTCGACAAGCGGCGGGTCAATCCCAACGAGGCAGTGGTGATGAATGTGATCGGGGACGTGAGCGGGCGCAACGTCTTGATCCTCGACGACATCATCGATACAGCCGGTACCTTGACCCATACGGTGACGGCTCTGCATGAGAAAGGCGCCGAGCGTATCTTCGCGGCTGGCGTTCACGGTATACTGTCGGGACCGGCGCTCGATCGCATCGAAGCGTCTCATCTCGAGCAGGTGCTCATCACCGACACCACGCCCCTCGAAGAAAAGCTCAGCCGCTGCAGCAAGCTGCGGCCGTTATCGGTCGCGCCGATTCTCGGCGAGGCCATTCGACGAATCCACGAGAGTAGCTCTGTCAGCTCCCTATTTGTCTAGCCACGTGCGGACGGTGCGGCTCGACGAGCGCCATTCAACCCCCGAGAGAGCGCATGAGTGAAATAACCATCGAAGTCGAACCCCGGTCGTTGACCGGAAAAAACGCCAATCGGCGATTGCGGGCCGCGGGCCAGATTCCGGCCGTTGTCTACGGTGACCAACTCGATCCGGTCACCATCCAGGTCGAAGAACGGGTCGTTGCCCGCCTGTTGCGATCGGCTGCTGGCGAGAACACGATTTTTCTGTTGAAACTCGCTGGTTCCGACGACAGTCGGCACGCCATGATCCGTGACCTCCAGAGTGATTCGATCCGTGGCGACCTCATTCACATCGACTTTCAGCGCATTCGGATGTCGCAGAAGGTCCATGTTGCGGTGCCGATCGAGCTGGTTGGCGAATCGGTTGGTGTCAAGACCCAAAGCGGTGTTTTGGATTTCTCCACCCGCCAGATCGAGATCGAAGTGTTGCCGGGCGACATCCCTGACCACCTCGCCGTCGACATCTCCGAACTCGAGATTGGTGAGCATATTTCGGTGGGCCAGGTCGAGCTGGCCGAGGGCATGACCTTGCTCGACGACCCCGACCGCACGGTGGTCACGGTTTCCGCGCAACGGATCGCCGACGAAGTTGATGAGACCGAGGAAGAAGAGGGCCTCTTGGAAGCCACTGCCGAACAACCCGAGCGGGTTGGTGGCGACGCGGACGCTGACTGAAGGCAATGAGCGTCGGCCTTGGTAGCCCGAGGTCGACGAGCCGTTTATCTGGGTGGCCGTATGCGTATGAGCCTGACTGGAGATGAAGGTTCGTCGATGGCCGGCGGTTGCGATCGCCAGCTGGGTTTGTTTCAGACACGGCCCACGTACGGACTGCCCACCCACCGACCATGGTTGTTCAGACAGACGGACCCCAAGCAGGCCCCGAGCCTTCGGGCAGCGGCATGCGTTTGATTTGTGGCTTGGGCAACCCAGGTCCCCAGTATGAACGTACGCGGCACAACATTGGGTTCCGAGTGGTCGCTGAACTGGCGCGGCGTCACGCCATCAAAATGGGTGGTGAGACCTGTCGATCGCGATCTGGGTGCGGCGCCATCGCTGATGGCGTCGAGGTGCTGTTGGTGATGCCACAGACCTACATGAACCGCAGTGGGTTTGCCCTGCGCTGTTTTCTCGAGCGGCTCGAGATCGCGTCCCGGGATGTTCTGGTGGTCTACGACGAAGTGCACCTGCCGCTAGGACGATTGCGAGTTCGCAAGAAGGGGAGCCCAGCGGGGCACCGAGGACTGGAGTCCATTCTCGAGAATGTCGGTACAGACCTCGTTCCGCGCCTGCGGGTGGGGGTAGCGGACGAGGATGAGCCGCCTGTGGGAGAGGATTTGGTTTCCTTTGTGCTGGGGGCATTCGACCCCGCACAGGACGATGAGATCGATGCGCTGGTTGCCCGCGCTGCCGACGCCTGTGAGTGCTGGGCGAAACGGGGTGCGGAGGCCGCGATGCAAGCGTTCAACGGATGACGAGATTGACTAGGAGAAGGAGAAGTTTTGGACAACAACTTGATGTACTTGATTCCAGCCAGCGGTGTGCTGGCCCTGGTCTTCGCTCTTTGGCGAAGCGCGTGGATTTCCCGCCAAGATTCGGGCAACGCTCGAATGACGGAACTCGCTGGCTTCATTCGTGAAGGCGCGATGGCGTTCCTGCGCCGTGAATACACAGTGTTGGCGGGCTTTGTGGTGATCGTTGCCGTGTTGCTCGCGGTGCTCAACAACGGCAGAGCCGATAGCTCTTGGATGATCGGCATCTCGGTCGTCGTAGGCTCTTTGTCCTCCGCCGCCGCCGGTTTCTTCGGTATGCGGGTGGCAACTTCCGCCAACGTTCGCACCGCCGCCGCTGCCCGCGACGGTCTGACGGGCGCGCTTGCGGTGGCCTTCTCGGGTGGTGCGGTGATGGGCTTTTGCGTCGTCGGTCTCGGCGTGCTTGGTCTATCGCTGCTTTACCTCGTGTACGGGTCGATGTTCGCGGGTGATCTGCCGCGCGTGATCACCGTACTCGCCGGCTTTTCGCTCGGCGCCAGCTCGATCGCCTTGTTCGCGCGCGTTGGTGGTGGTATCTACACCAAGGCCGCTGACGTTGGCGCCGATCTGGTCGGTAAGGTCGAAGCCGGGATTCCGGAGGATGACCCGCGCAACCCCGCCGTGATCGCCGACAACGTTGGTGACAATGTGGGCGATGTGGCTGGCATGGGTGCCGATCTCTTCGAGTCCTACGTTGGTGCAATCGTCAGCGCCCTGGTGCTCGGTGTTTCGGCCAAGAGCCTGGCCGGTGGCTCGAATCTGGTGCTGGTACAGCTACCGATGGTGCTTGCCGCCGTTGGTATCGTGGTCTCTCTGGTGTCGACGTTCCTCGTTCGCACCAAGGATGGCGGTAGCCCCAGCGCGGCCCTGCACACGGGTACTTGGACCGCTGCTGCAGCCATGCTAGTCGCGACGTTCTTCGTCACCCGTTCGATGGTCACCGGCACCTTCGAGGTGGGCGGTGAGAGCTTTGGTGCCCTCGGCATCTTCCTTGCCATGTTGGCAGGGCTGGTCGCGGGTGTTGCCATCGGGATGATCACAGAGCATTACACCGGCGAGTCGAAGAAGCCGGCCCAGGCCATTGCCCGGGAAAGTGAAACAGGCAGCGCGACCAACATCATCGCGGGCCTCGCTCTCGGCATGCGTTCGACCGCTCTCCCGACCATCGTCTTGGTGGCGGCGATCATGATCGCCCACGACCAGGCGGGTCTCTACGGGATCGCAATCGCGGCTCTTGGTATGCTGTCGACCACCGGTATTCAGTTGGCCGTCGATGCATATGGTCCGATCGCGGACAACGCGGGCGGTATCGCCGAGATGGCGCATCTCGGACCGGATGTTCGTGCTCGTACCGATCAACTCGACGCCGTGGGCAATACCACCGCAGCCATCGGCAAGGGCTTCGCGATTGGTTCGGCGGCACTGACCGCGTTGGCGATGTTCTCGGCCTTCCGGACCACCGTTGGTCTCGACGTCATCGATGTCTCGAAGCCAATCGTGATGGGTGGCCTCTTCATCGGCGCCATGTTGCCCTTCCTCTTC
Organism: Candidatus Multivoradales bacterium; assembly: GCA_965250305.1. Taxonomy (GTDB): domain Bacteria; phylum Acidobacteriota; class Thermoanaerobaculia; order Multivoradales; family J023; genus J023. The sequence goes on from CBDFNS010000024.1 coordinate 747,688, forward strand.
TCGTCGATGGCGATGCAAGCGGTTGGAACGGCCGCCTACAAGATGATCGAAGAAGTGCGGCGCCAGTTCCGGGAGATTCCCGGGATCCTCGAGGGGACGGCGCAGCCTGACTACGCCCGGTGTGTCGATATTTCGACGCAAGGTGCCATCAAGGCGATGATTGCGCCGGGACTCCTGGCCGTGATCGTTCCGGTCGTGGTGGGCTTTTACGACGTATCGGCCCTGGGTGGCCTTCTCGCTGGCGTAACCACCAGCGGCGTCATGATGGCGATCTTCCAGTCCAACGCCGGTGGTGCGTGGGACAACGCGAAGAAGTACATCGAGACCGGCGCCCACGGCGGCAAGGGCTCGGATGCCCACAAAGCGGCTGTCGTTGGTGACACGGTCGGCGATCCCTTCAAGGATACTTCGGGCCCGAGCTTGAACATTCTGATCAAGCTCATGTCGGTTGTCGCCTTGGTGATCGCTCCCTTGCTCTAGGACGCTACCGAGTTCTTGGCGCATGCGCCAAGAACGAAAACGGTCGCCCTCGGGCGGCCGTTTCTTGTTGGCAAGCAGGCGCTGGGAAGCGCGGCGGGACCAACCGCGCAGATCAGTGCCCTGCTTCCTTGCCCCATAGATCCTTCAGCGTGCGATCACGTCCGCAGCCGAGCCGATAGCTCTTGTAGCGGACCGGGCTCTTGACATAGAAGTCCTGGTGGTATTCCTCGGCGTCGTAGAAAGGCGTTGCGGGTTTGACTGGCGTGACGACGCGTGCAAAACGTCCACTGTCGATCAGTGCCTGACGTGACGCGTTGGCGAGCCTTGCTTGTTCCTCGTCGTGGGTGTAAATGCCACTTCGATATTGGGTACCCCGATCGCAGAACTGCCGATTCTCAGCTGTTGGGTCGATGTTGTTCCAGAAGACTTCGAGGAGTTCTCCATAGCTGATCTTGTCCGGGTTGTACGTCACCTGGACTGCCTCGGTATGGCCCGTTCGGCCGCTGGATACTTCTTTGTAGGTGGGGTTGACCTTTTCACCGTCGGTGTAGCCCGAGACCGTCTCATAGACACCATCGAGCACATCGAACGGCTGTTCCATGCACCAAAAGCAGCCGCCCGCAAACGTGGCAGTGGCGCGCGGACCATCGGTTTCTTGATGTTTGGCGGGTGCGCCTTCGTCGCCTGGGATACCCAGGGCCCAGACAAGCGCGAGGATGGTGAGAAAGGCGGGGAGCGCGAGCTTCTTCATGGGTTGTAGTCTCCAGCGAGGGCATAGTGCGGCGTGCCCGGTTATTTTGGTGAGATGCGGCTAGGGGGCGGAACGTTACGCTTGCAATGCTCTCGAGAATCCGTACAATATCGAGGTTTGCCCATGGTTTCTTCGGGGTACGCCAGAACGGGTGCGCCAACACCATGAGTATCGAGTAGAACAGCTTACAAAACGACCACCTCTCTGTTCCGTTTGCAGCGGGACCGAACGAGGCCAAAGGGAGGTCAAAATGGCCCGCACGTACGAGCTGGGCTTCATCGTCGATCCACGCCAGACCGACGATGAAGTTCAAGAGATTACCCAAAAGTACCGAGAGATGATCGAGGAGAGTGGCTCCACGGTCACCGAGGTCGACTATTGGGGGCGCCGCAAGCTGGCGTATCCGATTCAGAATTTCAACGAAGGCAAGTACGTCTTCATCTTCATCACCAGCGAGGTCGGCTCGCCGCCTTTTACTGAGATCGAGCGTCTGCTGCGTCAGAACGACAAGATTCTGCGCTTCTTGACCGTCCGAACCGACGAAGATCTCAAGCGCGCGGCCCGCAAGGGCAAACCCGGCACCCCGGGTGGTCCGGTCAAGCCAGCGTCTACGGAAGACGGTGCTGTCGTTCCAGAGGGCACATCGGATGCACCCGCTGCACCCGCTGCGCCGGATGCACCCGCTGCGCCGGATGCACCCGCTGCGCCGGATGCACCCGCTGCGACTGAGGAAGCCGCAGCAGGCGAAGAAGTCGCTGTACCGGAGGCGGTTGCGGATGTCCAGGAGGCTGACGCTGCCGAAGCTGCCGCTGAGGCAGAGGAAGCCGCTGCCCCCGCGGACGCCGAAGCTATTGCCGAACCAGAGGCTTCCGAAGCGGCTTCCGACACCGCCGAGGCAACCTCGTCGGACAAGGAGGAGTAAGACATGCCAAGACGAAAAGTCTTTTACCGTCGGCGCAAGGTCTGCAAGTTCACCGTTGAAGGGATCGAGTACATCGACTACAAGGACACCAAGCTGCTCCAGTCCTACATTCTGGAGCGTGCAAAGATCCTTCCCCGGCGTATTTCGGGAACCTCCTCTCGACACCAGCGCATGCTATCCAAGGCGATCAAGCGCGCCCGTCATTTGGCGCTGATCCCGTTCACCGCGGATTGAGGAGAGGGGCATGAACGTCATCCTGCTGGAAGACACCCGTCACCTCGGAAAACGTGGTGAAACCGTCAAAGTGAAGCCGGGATTTGCCCGTAACTTCCTGCTGCCGAAAGGCATTGCCCTCGAGGCGACGCCTGGGAACATTGCCTACTTTGGCCATCAACGGACCAAGATCGACGCAACGCACACCAAGAAGATCGAAGAAGCCCAAGCGATTGCCAGCCAGATTGGTGAACTCGATATCACCATCGCGAAGCGGGTCGGCGAGAAGCAGACGCTGTATGGTTCGGTCACAACGGCCGAGATCGCTCAGCGGTTGAGCAAGAAGGGCTTCGAAATCCACAAGCGACGTATCGCTCTCGAGAGCGGTCTCACTGGTCTCAAGTCGCTTGGTGACCACGTCGTCAAGGTTGATCTTCACCCTGAGGTGATTGTCGACCTGACGGTTTCCGTCGTCGCGGAAGCCTAGGTCCACTTTTTGATGTCCGAGGCGCGGGACGGCAACCAGGACGCTAGCCGCATCGAGCGGTTCCTGGGCACGCCGACCCGCGATCTCGACGACTGGCGGTGGCTCTGGGGCGGGGATCATGGATTCCCCGTCCGCAGCCATCGCGGTTTCTTGGGACGCCTTGTCGTAGGTCTCAAGCGGTTCCTGCGGCCGATCGTTAGTCGGCCGGTCCAGGACTTGTGGGACCGGCAGCGGATCTTCAACCTGGTTCTGTTAGAGGAGCTTCGCCGGCTCCATCACCTCGATCAGCGGATCACCGACCTCGACGCGCACCTGCGCAATGTTCATAATGATCACCAAGGTGCGATCGAGGCACATGCTGGGATTCTCGAGGGTTTTGACGATCGCATCACCGAAGGCATGGGTGACGTCATGGCGCACAATGACGCCCTGTTCACCCGGGTCGACCAAAAGCTCGACCGCTACCGGCGGGAAGCGAGAGCGCTGTGGTCGCGGATGGGCGCATTGATCGCGACCCAAGAAGCGGCCATTGACGACAAGGACGAAGGTGGCATTGCAGCCGCTCAGGCATTGGGCACGGCCCAGCGCGAGCAGGGGTATCAGGAGCTCGAGCGCCGCCATCGCGGATCTGAGAACGAGATTGCGGACCGAATCGCCGCTCACCTGCCCACGTTACGGGCTGCTGCTGTCCGCGGCCCGGTTGTTGATCTTGGTTGCGGTCGCGGCGAGGCGCTCCAGGTTCTGGCCGATCACGGATTGAAGGCAGCCGGGGTCGATGCCAGTGCCGCGATGGTCGCGCAATGCCGGGCCCGTGGATTGGCCGCATCGCAGGACGATCTTTTTGCCTACCTCGACACCAAGCCGGAAGGATCCTTGGGCGCTGTGGTCTCGTTTCATGTGATCGAGCACCTACCGGCGCCATCGCTCGACCGATTGGCGCGCAGTGCTTGGCGGGCCTTGGCACCAGGTGGCGTCATCGTCTTGGAGACGCCGAGTCCATTGTCCTTGGTAACGGCCGCGAGCAACTTCTGGACCGATCCGACCCACCTGCGACCCGTGCATCCCGCGCACCTCGAGCTCACGCTGCGCGAGGCGGGCTTCGAACCGGTACATCGCCACGATCTGCACCCATTCCCCGAAGACCAGCGGCTCCCCGAGATCGATCTCGAGGTCGTGCCGAAGGAGCAGCAGCCTCTGGCCGATCAGATGAATCGCCTGCGCGACATTCTCGACGACTTGCTCTACGGCCACCGAGACTTCGCTTTGGTCGGCACCAAGCCGGAATAGCAGTTGCGTGCATCGACGTGTGCGTCCGACGGCTGCTAGCCCTAAGACAAGCGCATACGAAGGATGAGATGCGCGAAGATCTTGAGGCTCAAGTGCTTACGAAAAGCGCAGGCGCACCCGAAGGTTCGTTGAGCATTTTCGGAAGTGATTGAGCCCAAGAGATTTGTGTAGATCGCCTTCAAGATGCGCTGGTTTTGGGGCTAGCGCCCGCCGCCAGCTTGCGCGGGACCCCGTCGCTTCTCCTGCCAAGCCCGCCGAACGGGCCCCCAGTCGAGGATTTGACCCGGCATCCGTTCGCCCTCCTTGGGGAGGTAGAAGGGTACTTGCTGATACCAGGGAAGCTGCATGACTTGCGCCCACTCGATGTCGTAGGTCTCGGGCGGGTCCGTACCTTCGATAAACGACTCCTTGAGCAAGCGCTCGGCACCAGGACCCACACGGCGACCTGAGAAGTATTCGATCATTTGATCAATGATCCCGGGCGGTCGTTCGAAGGTCTCGCCCTTGGTCATCCAACCATCCGCCAAACCCTGCTCCACAACCGACCGCCAGATGGGTAGGGCAGCCTCGGCACCGGTGTGGCCGCGGCCGAGTGAACGACTTTTGTCGTATCCGACCCAGGCGAGAATGGTGTATTGGGGTGTGAAGCCGGCAAACCAGGCATCGGTCCAGTTGTCGGTCGTGCCGGTCTTACCGGCGATCGCGATGTCCAGGTTCTTGATCGAGCGAGCCGTACCGTTTTCGACGACGCCCTGAAGCATCCGAATCAGCACGTAGGCGATTTGGGGTTCCATGGCTTTGTGTGCCTGCGGGAGGTGCTCTTCAATCACCCGGCCATCATGAGCGATGATCCGGTCCACCAGGTAGGGCTGTACGTGAATACCTTGATTGGCGATCGTCGCATAGGCGCCCGCGAGCTCCATGGGGGAGAGGTCAATGGCGCCCAAGGCCAGGCTCGGATACGGCGACAGGTCCGTGGTGAAGCCAGCCCGGTGGGCGAAATCGATGACCTGCTCGGCGCCGATCAGATCCAAGATCTTGACCGCCGAGACGTTGGCCGAAATCTCGAGGGCCCGGCGCAGGGTAATGACGCCATAGTAGCGGCGGTAGTAGTTGCGCGGACTGTAGCTCTCGGTGTTGTTGGCGCCGGTGAAGACGGCGGGTGCGTCGAACACGGTGTCAGCGGCGGTGTAGCCGCTCTCCAGCGCGGCACCATAGACGAACGGCTTGAAAGCCGAGCCGATTTGACGCTTGGCCTGGGTGACCCGGTTGAATTCGTTCCGATCGTAGCTCCAACCGCCAACCATGCCTCGGACGGCGCCGGTAGCCGACTCGACAACGATCACCGAACCCTCGAACTCAGGTGCTTGTTCGAGCGTCAAGACTGAGATCGCCCCCTCTGAGGCGGGTGGCAACAACCTGAACCAGGCGATATCTCCAGTCTTGATCAGTGTGTCGACACGGGAGCGACGGGTCCACTTGATGCCGGAGCTGTCGAGGGTGTGGGTCTCGTTGCCGATGCGAATTTGCGCGTTTCTGGCCGAACTCTTGGTCACCACACCTTCGTACCAGGTATCGTGTTTGAGGGCCCCGAGACCGACCCAGGAAGGCAGCTCGATAGTTGTAGGATCTTCTTTTTCGGTGAGCTTGCGGATCGGACCTCGCCACCCCTTGCGCCGGTCAATGCGGGCCAGGCCTTCACGAAGTGCTCGCTCCGAGGCCCGCTGAACCAACGGATCGAGGGTCGTCTCGACCCGCATGCCGCGATCGTAGAGCCCGGCCGCGCCGTAGGCATCGTAGAGGCTTCGTCGTACTTCCTCGGCAAAGTACGGCCCGAGGATCTGCTCGGTCCGCTTGGGCGCGACTTCCAAGGGTGTTGCGATGGCGGCGTCGAACGCCGTTTTGTCGATGTAGCCCTCCGCGAACATGCGTCCGAGCACCTCGTTTCGACGGGACACCACCAGGTCAGGATTGCGGTACATGTTGTGGGCATTTGGGCGTTGCGGGATGCCCGCGAGGGTGGCCGCCTCGGGCAGCGTCAGCTCGCTAGACGGCTTGGCGAAGTAGGCCCGTGATGCGGCTTCAACACCATAGTTGCCATTGCCGTGGTTCATCAGGTTGCAGTACATCGTCAAGATCTGCTGCTTGCTGAACCGCTTTTCGAGTTCCACTGCCAAGAAGGCCTCTTCGATTTTGCGCTTCCAGGTCTTTTCCCGGTGAAGAAAGAGCGCGCGGGCCAACTGCATCGTGAGGGTCGAGGCTCCTTCACCACGACGGCCGGACCGCATGTTGGACCAGGCTGCGCGGGCGATACTCTTGATGTCGACACCGCCGTGCCGGAAGAACTCGCTGTCCTCGACCGCGACGACCGCCTGTTGGACCAATTCGGGGAGGTCGCCCGGTTCCAGGAGAACCCGCTTTTCGCGTGAATAGGTTTGAAAGATATCGCCTTGGCGATCGGTGACCTCGGTAATCAGCCGCGGCACGAAATCGTCGATGGTCTCGACCTGCGGCATCTTGATGTAGGCCGCAACGCCAACCCCGGCGACAATTCCGAGGGCGCACACCACCATGGGCACCAGTAGCCAAATGACCAACTTGCGTGGCAGCCGAAGACGGCGCCGCTTGGGCGAGGTTTCGGGCTTGGGCGCTCGAGGCACGATCGGGGAGGGAGCTTCGCGGCGATTGGACGGCGGCTCATAGTCCATCTCTTGATTATACGGCAGTGTTCCGGTTGGTCTTGCGAGGACCACGGAGCGAACCCCGGTACGCGACACCCCTTTCGTTTTGGGCTTCACCTCCGACTGTGCCCAGCGCTCTCGCGCAGCCCGATCGCTCTCGCATGCATGAGGCGAAACCTACGACCGGCACAACGCGATACCCTCGAGCCGATCCGCTCCTTCGCCTACATCCGACCGCTCGTCGACCATTTGCCACGAACGGGTATCAAGGGTTTCAAGGCAAAGTCTGTCTCCTACCGATGGCATTACGGGTGCGCTAATGCGTTTTCCCACGATCACGAGATAGCTGGGCGATGCCTTCGTCCATGAGTTGACGGCCTTGTTCGACGTTACCGTCGCGAATCTCGCACGCGCCGAGGACGACCTTGGTTTCCGCTCGGCGCCAATGGCCTTCAGGCAGCGATGTGGCCCAGACCTTCGACGCTTGCTCGAGGGCAGCACGGGCCTTGGCGATCCGTCCCTCTTTGAGATAGAGCTCACCGAGGCCGAAGAGTGCAATTCCGGCGTCAGGGTGATGGGGGTTGGCGCGGTCCTCGATCATCGCCAGCGCCTCGTCGAACAAGGTCTCGGCCTCTGCCGTGAAACCGAGGGAGGTACGAACGAAGGCTGACGTCATGAGCGCGGTCGCCAATCTTACGCTGCTAGGCGGTGTACGTTGACGTTCGGTCATGAGCCCCCGATCGACGAGCTGACGGGCAGCCGTGGCGTTGCCAGCGGCGAGGTGTGCCGAGGCATGCCGAACTTGATGTACAGCCAGGGTTCGGAGAGCCGATGATGCTTCATGCAGGGCGGCGGAGATCTCGAACTGGGCGAGAGCATCATCAACTCGTCCCCGTTCCACCAAGATGCGACCGAGGTTGTCTCGTCCGATCGCGACGTAGGGATGCTCCGGCCCATACTGCTCGATGTCGTACGCCAGGACCTTGCGCATCAACGCTTCCGCCTCGACGTAATTTCCGAGGGCATGAGCCGCCATCGCGTAGTTATTCATCTCGATGCGTGTCCCAGGGTGGGATTCCCCCCAAAACTCGCGCGACAGCTCGAAGCTCTGACGTCTCAGGCGCTCCGCCGCGCGGACCTTGCCAAGTCCATCCTGGACCGCCCCGAGCTGGTCGAGGAAGTCCACCATGTCGGGGTGGCGATCTCGCTCCAGAAGGGTCATTCGCTCGATCACCTGGCCCAGCAAGCGTTCTGCCTCGAGATAGTCGCCCTGGTAGCGATACGCGATGCCTAGGTTTGCTAGCGTTTCGAGGGTGACGAGCGCATCCGGGCCCGCAACCCTTTCCTGAATGTCCAACGCCCGTGTGTAGTACTCGATTGCTTCGGGCAGGTTGCCGTGTTTGGGCGGCGCTCGACCGGTGAGCTCGGCCGATGGCGGCGGGCTGACGGGCTGTTTGCCGGACAGCAGCTCGCGAAGCGTGACGCCGAGCGAGTAGACGTCGGTGGCAGTGGTGATCGCGCCACCGCATAGGAGCTCCGGCGCACCATAGCCAGGGGTGACGAAACGGCTGGTGGCGATCGTCCGAGTCCCCTTTGCGTCGCCGGTGTCGCGCAGGATCTTGGCAATGCCGAAGTCGAGCAGCTTCACCCTACCTTCTCCATCCACGAGGACATTCGACGGTTTCAAGTCGCGGTGCACGACGAGGTCGGCTCGCGACGGTCTGCAAGCGCTGTGGCAGAGCCTGATGGATTGTGGTGGTGGAACGCTGAAGTTTGGCGATATCGTCCCGTATGCAAGACGCCATTAAGCAACAGTTCGGCGCGGCCATCGATTCGCTCAACGCTGCCATCCAGAAGTTCCCGGACGCTGCCTGGACGACCGGCGAGCGTTGGCATCAGCCCTGGTACGTGGCCTTTCACACCATCTTCTGGCTTGATCTCTACCTTTCGGAATCGTCCGACTACGAGCCACCGCCACCGTTCACCCGCGGTGAGCTGGAAGCGGGGGTGTTTCCCGAGCGGCCGTACACAAAAGGCGTGCTCCTTGGGTGGCTAAGTCAATGCCGTCAGACGCTTGCAACACGTTTGGCGTCGGTCGCGACCGACGAGGGCGCCCAACGTCGGTGTCACCTCCATTGGGGTGACATGGCAGCGGGCGAGCTGCTGCTGTACAACTTGCGTCACACCCAGCATCACGCTGCTCAGCTCAACGTACTCACTCGACAGGCGGGCGCCGAGCCAGCACCATGGGTCATGCGTGCCGATGGATTGGGTCATTGATGCGTGGCAGCCTATGGCCAGCTTGGGGCAGCGCGGCCATCACGGTGCTGCTGCCTCTCCTCGCCTGCAGGGCTTCGACGCCGACACCTCTCGATTGCCGATTCATTGCGGCACCGGAGGATCTCGGTGAGATCGCTGGCTGCGCGGCGGCGATGCCCGACGGGTCGGTCGTCCTCGAGCCGGCAACGATGGCTGCCCTGGCGCGAAGCGGGCGCGAGTTGGAGGCGGCCGTGGTTGGCGATGCGCTTTACTACGTTCGTAGTGATGGGCGGATGGCCCGCACGGTCTGGTTCGACAATGGCGCTGACTACTTCGTCGAGGGGTTGGCGCGTACCACTCGTGACGGGAGGATCGGCTTCATGGACGCGACGCTGGTTGTGCGTATCCCACCCAAATGGGACTTTGCCTTTCCATTCAATGGTGGCGTGGCTGTTGTTTGCCAAGAATGCCGCGAGCAGAAGGTCGGCGAGCATTCTGAGGTCGTTGGTGGGTTGTGGGGCTACATCGATACGGACGGTACCGAAGTCGTGCCAGTGCGGTTTGAACGAGATCTCTTGCCACTGCCGCCTGGACTGTAATTCTAGCGCCAGTTGGCGTCAGGGTTACTCGCCTTTCTCTGGACCGGCCACTCGACGGGTACGATTCGCAGGCGAGGCGTGTCTAATGAACATGTGGCCGGAGCTCCGACAAAGAAAAACGCTCATCGAGGGAACCCCCTCGACGGTCGGGTGTACGGATAGAGCATGGACCTTGTATCCGCCATGCCGGGTAGCCAAATGAGCGCCTCGACCCATCCGACCTCGCCGCAGCCTGAGGGCCACAACGTGCGGCCCGAAGCGGATGGCGACCTCTTGGTGCGCCATCGAAGGGGTGACGCGACCGCGTTTGGGACGCTGGTGCAGCAGTATCGGGCGCCGGTCTACGGGTACCTGGTCCGCATGGGTGTCGCCGGCGACGCCCGCGACGATCTCTTTCAGGACATTTTCTTGCGGGTGCACCGTGCGGCAGATCGCTATGATCCGTCGCGACCGTTTCAGCCCTGGCTTTTCACCATCGTCGCCAACGCGGTGCGCAACCACGCTCGTCGCCGTCGATTGACCAGCCTACGTTTCGTCGCTCGTCCTTCGGATAGGCTCCCCGAGCCCCACGATCCCACACCCGACGGCGAGCGAACCACAGCGGGACGCGAGACCGCGGCATGGCTCGAGCGAGCGATCCAAGGCTTACCGGCGGGTCAGCGCGAAGTGTTGGTGCTGGCGGCGATCGAGCACCAACCCTTGGCAGCGGTGGCGCAAGCTCTGCGGGTGCCGGTCGGTACCGTCAAGAGTCGTCTCAGTCGTGCCCGCCTGACCCTGGCGCGTGCCCTTGCTCGTCACCAAGCAAAGCCCACCGAGGTGTCCTCATGAACGCGACTTGCCGCTCGCTCCGTCAGCGCGTCGCCGCGCTCGGCGCCAATGCCCTCGACGACGATGCCCGCGTCGAGCGCCATCTCGCAACCTGCGACGGCTGCCGCCGGGCCATCGCGGCCCTGACAACGCTCGACGAGGCGATTCATGGCCTCGAGCCAATCGACGCGCCGGACGCACTTGTCGAAGGGTTGCTCGCGAAGGTGGCGACTGAACCGATGGCGACCCAGGAAAGTGGCCCAGGTACGTTCGAACGGCTGGTCGATGTGGTTGCGTGGCTTCGCGGCTGGTTTTTGGTACCGGTGGTGAAGCGGTCGCTTGCGACAGCAGCACTCGCAACCTTCGCGGTCGCCGTTGGTGTTCAACTGAAGTCTTCCGAACGAGGTACCTTCGTCGACAGCGTGGTGAGGGTGGATCAGGCCGGCGCGCTTCCCGACGAGCAAAGGCGTGTCGCCGAACAAAAGGAAGAGCTCGAGAAGATTCCGACTTCGCGTGATCCTTGGGCTGTTCTGACGAACATTCCGGGCGTCCAGACCGACCGGATTAACGTGGGCGATGACGACGCCACGGTGGGTGATGAGGTCGAGGATCTGGTGTTCCCGGCACCAAAGAGAACAATACCGAAGACGGTGGCACCGCCGTTCGACGCCAGTCCATTCTCGGAAACGTTGGAGGAGGCGCAGGCCGGAGCATTCAGACGCGAAGCCGCGCACTTGGAGAGCCACCTCGAGTCCGTGGACACGCCGACGCCACCCGCACCGCCTGCAGTGCCCGCGTCCGCAGCACCACCCGCGGGATCGAAGCCACCGGCGTCACTGGCCTACGGGCAGCGCGGAGACGGTGAGGCAGTCCGAGACGGTCAAGCACCACCGCGCAAGAATCTGGACGATCTGTCGAAACAGCAGCCGGCGACGATTTCTGAGGAGATTACGGTGGTTGGCGAGGCACCGGTGCCCGTGACATCTTCGATCTCTGTGGGCCATACGGTCAGGCAGGAAGCGCCCGAGTCGTCGACAGCCGACATGGTCTTCGACATTCCAGGCGAAGACGAACGTGTCGGTAGGGTCGCGCCGGGACGCCAAGCCATGAAGGAGCACAAAGGCAAGGCAAACGATGACAAGTCGGACCAACTCGGCGCCTTCAAGGACGCGGATTCCCGCCGTTCCGGCGTCGAGGCAAACGCGTCGTCAGGGGAAGGCCAGCAGACGTCGGTTTGGGAGATCGATGGCGCAACGGTTACCGACCTCGGCGCGATCGGCTCGTCGCCTACGTATTACAACTTCGAGACCAACTTGGCCCAGGAGTTTCTTGCTGAGCGCGCAAAGATCGATGGGCTAACGTTCCAGGCAGCGAGTGGCTATTGGTCGAATACCTATGTCCCAGGCGACCCCGCCTTGCGCCTGCTCTCGGCGCGAATGGCCCGCCGCGATCCGGCGATTCTGCAAGCCTTCGGTGATCATCCTCTTCGTCTCCACGACGCCGTGCGGCCGCCGTCGTATCCCTTCGATCCACCGCGCAATGCCGCGATGGCGCTCTATGTAGATACCGATCGCCCTGGGTTGGGTGGACCTGGCCGAACGCTGATACGCGTCGGCCTGCGTGCCACGGATCGCTTCGCCGGGCAGCGACCGCAGCTCGATCTGGCGGTGGTGGTCGACCTCGAAACGGTCCCCGAAACCGAAGCCTCGGACTCGCTACGGGCCCTTTTGCGGGCGCTGGTTGAGACGGCCGAGCCGGGTGATCGCTTTCGCCTCTTCTTTGCGGGGCGCGATGTCGCGCCCATCTCGCCGGACGGCTTCCGCCATGGACCCGTGAGTCTGGCGTTCGAGGATGCGCTGGCGGCACCTGCGGCTGACGTTGACAATTTGGCGGCGGTGCTGGCCGCGGCCACTACCCAGCTGAACAGTGGCGCCGGTAGCGATCTCGGTGCCACCGCGTTGATGCTGGTTACCGGGCGGTCCGATGTCGACGAGCTCGAGGCCTGGGTGCACCGCAGCGCGGTTGCCGGAGTTCCCGTCAGCGTCGTCGGCCTCGGTGACGCCGTCGATCGCGAGGCACTGACCGGACTCGCGCTCGCCGGACAAGGACGTCTATGGCATCTACTCCGACCAGCGGATGCAGCGGCTGTGGTGGCCCGCGAAATCGACGCGGTGAGTCAGATTGTGGCCCGTGCGCTCCGTCTCCAGATTCGCTTGGCGCCTGGTGTCGAATTGGTCGACGTGGTTGGTGCCGAGCGACTCGATCTGGCCGCCGCCGCCCGGGTGCGCGAAGCCGAGCAGAGCATCGATCAGCGCCTCGCCCGCGACCTCGGTATTGCCGCCAATCGTGGTGAAGACGAGGATGGCATCCAGATCGTGATCCCGGCCTTTTACGCGAGAGACAGCCATGTCGTCCTGCTCGACGTGGTCGCTCCCGGCCCCGGTCGCGTTGCCGATGTGACACTGCGTTACAAGGACCTCGTGCGGTCGAAGAACGGTACGGCCCGTGCCCGCCTCAAGCTCGGGCGTTCAGAAACGGTCCGTCGCGGCGCGACCCGCCAGAGGCTGCGCAGCGTGCTGAAGAGCCTGCTGGCGTTCAAGGTTCAGGCCGGATTGAGGGCGGCGGCCGATGACCTGATCGGTGACCCCGCGGGCGGCTGGGATCTTCGGCACTTGCATCAATTGCTCACCGACTTTCAGGCCCTCGATGCTGGCTGGGGGACAGACCGTGACCTGCGCAACGATCTTGCTGTGATCGCCGACTACCTGGCTGTTTTGGAAGCCGGCGCTGCTGAGCAAGATCCTACTCTTGCCGTTCTGATCGATTCGTTGCGGCTGGCCAGCGGCCGCAAGCTTCTCGAAGTACCGGCGGTGGCCGGCTCCGAATGAACCGTAACCGTGAGGTCACCGTTATGACTACGCGCGCGTACCCGTTCTTCGTTATGGCGATGCTTTTTTCGCTGTTCGTCGCTTCCACGTTGGTTGCTCAGTCGTCGGCCGGGACGGGTGGGTCGCCAACGCCCGAAACCGCGAGTGGACGGGTTGATCTGCCGCGCGATGTCTACGACAGGCTGATCGCGCAGGCACAAACACCAACCCGGCTGCCGCGCCCGGCGCCTGCTTCCTACGCCTTGGGTGCTGCCGAAGTGGGCGTGACGGTAACCGGTGCCAAAACCACGGCCATGAGCGCTACCGTTGATGTCACCGTACCGATCGACGTGCTGGACGACGATTGGGTCTTGGTACCCATTCTGCCAGCGGGTACCCCGGTCGACCTCGCCACGGTGGGTGGTAAGACGGTGCAGCTCGTGAATGCGCCACAAGGGCTCGCTTGGGCAACACGAGGGCGTGGGAGCCACATCATGAAGCTTCGTTATCGGGTTGATACGACGGTATCCGACGGTGGGTTTGCCTTGCCGATACCGACGCCGTCCTCGTCATCCATTCGGCTTTCCGCTCGGCTGCCGGGACAGAACCTGGGCCCGTCTGTGGTCCCGGCTGCTGGGGTTGAAGTCCGTCAGGAAGGAGACAATACGAGGGTCACCGCAACGGTGCCTTCGACCACCGCAGTCCAGATCATGTGGCGTCTTCCCCTCGGCCAGACCCACACGGTGAGCCGCGCCCAATACACGGCACGCCTCGAGGACCAAGCCCTCGCGGTTACCGGCACGCTCGATGTCGAGGTTTTTGGCGATGCGGCGATTGCGCTGGATCTGATTCCCGAGCGGGTCACCCTGCGCGATGTACAGGTGGATGGAAGCTCGGCCCCCATCGTGGTTCGTGATCGGCGATTCACGACCGTCGTTCAAGGACGGGGAACGCACGAGGTCGTCATCGCTTTTCAGGTGCCGATCGTGCACGGCGATGGGCCTCCGGGTGCCTCGATCGATATTCCGGCAGTGCCGGTGTCGCGCTTCGAGCTGACCTTGCCGGGTCGCAAGGAGGTCGTGGCCGAACCGGCAGCCAGCGTTCGGAGCCAGATTGCCGGGGAGAACACCGTAGCAACCATCTTTGCATCAATGAGCCGGCAGGTGACGTTTCGTTGGACCGAAGCGGTGCCTGAGGCCGTACTCGCCGAGGTTCGTGCCAACGCGAGCCTCATCCACACCGCTTGGGCAGAGGAGGGCGTCCTGTTCTTGCGCGCGTTGGTGCGCTACGAGATCAGTCGCGGCGAGACCAGCAGCGTCCGCTTGTTGGTGCCGGCCGACGTTCAAGTCGAGCGCCTGGCTGACCGGGCAGGTGCCGTCGCCGATTGGCGTTCCGGCGCTGAGCAGGATGGCCTTCGGGTGCTCAATGTCTACCTCAACCGGCCGCTGCAAGGCGAGCTGCTGCTCGAGGTCGACTACGACCGACCACTACCGAAGGATGCGGCGGAGCCGCTTGACTTGCCGCTCTTGCGGGCGCCCGATGCCCAGCGTCAGCGCGGGATGGTGGCGTTGCTCCAGGGTCGGGACCTGACCCTCGCGCCGGTGGAGGAGGGCGATGCCACGCGCATCGGCGAGAACCAGCTGCCGGTGATCGTGCGGGAACGCCTCGACCTTCCCGTCGCGCATACCTTCAAGTACGTCCAAACACCATTGTTGACTGTTGTGGCGTCGGAGCCCACCCGGCGGGCCGGCAAGTTTGATGCAGCGGTTGACACCTTGGCCTCTCTCGGTGAGGTGACACTGGAGGCGCACGCGACGATCGAGATCGACGTCAAATCGGGTGGCATCGAAACGCTGCGTCTGATCTTGCCCTCCGACGTCACCCTGTTGGGCTTGACCGGACCTTCGGTGCGTGCGTTCACCCCGGTCGCGGAGGACGCGCAGGGAACTTCCGCTCCGGGCGATCCACAAGTCATCGATGTAGCCTTCACCCAGGCGATGGAAGGCCAATTCCGGCTCGAAGCCCGCTACGAGCGGATCCTCGAGGAAGCCGCGGGTGGGGCACTCGAGGTGCCGACCGTGGCGGTGCCTGGGGCCGAGGTGGAGCAGGGAAGGATCGCGGTCGAAGCCTTGTCAGCGGTCGAGGTGCAGGCCGCGGGTGCCGACCATCTCACCGTCCTCGATCCTGCCGAGCTGCCACGACAGCTGGTCTTGCGAACCACCAATCCGATTTTGCTCGCTTACAAATATGTGCGCAGTGAGCCGCGGCCGGCGCTGCGGCTCGCGGTCGAGCGGCATCGGTTGCTCGAAGTTCAAGAAGCGGTCATCGACCAGGCCCACTACCGGACTCTGCTGACCCGTGATGGCATGGCGGTCACCACCGCCCGCTTCGTCGTTCGCAACAGCCGTAAGCAGTTTCTGCGGCTGACCCTGCCGTCTCGAGCCCCGCGTGTGGTCGGCCTTTGTCGACGGCCGGCCCGAGAAGCCAGCGCTGGCGTCAGCCGCTGGTGAGGAAGGCACCGAAGACGCGGCTGAGCAAAGTGTGTTGCTGAAAATCAAGAACGCCACCGACGGCTTCGCGGTCGATCTAATCTACGAAGTACCGGGAGCGCGCCTTGGTGGCCTGGGGACCGTGCGCGCGGTCTTGCCGCAGCCGGACATCCTGGTCACCGAGACCGCTTGGGACGTCTTCCTGCCGGCGGACTTGCGCTACGGCACACCGCACACAACCATGGAGATGACCGCGCGCGGTTTGCCTGTCGCGGCAGGTGATCTGCAGGAGCAAATGGCCGTGGCCGGCTCCCAAAGCGAGCGCGTGAGTGAACCACTGGTGATCCAAGTACCCACCGCTGGCGTGCGCTACAGCTTCACCAAGCTCTACGCCAACCAGCGTGACGAGCGGGTCGAGTTGCGGATCGGCTATGCCTCTCGCCGTGGCGGAGTCATTGGCAGCTGGATCACCGCGCTGGGCACGCTATTACTGTGGGTCGCCGTGGCCCTCACGCTGCGTTCCGAAAGCAAGGCTCGTCGTCGGCTTGCCGGGGCGCTGGCATTGACCGGTTCGTTGACCGTTGCGGTCATGATGGGCGTTTTCCATGCCAGCTCACGTCCGGCGGTAACGATCTCGGTGCTTGTTGCTTTGGTTGTCGCAGTCGGAATCGCTGCCCGCTGGTGGAAAGCCCGCCAGGATGCCGCCTTCGAGTTTTGAACGGTATCATGGCCCAATTGGACCAGGTCACCATGAAACCACGACATGTACCTTGCCGAGCGAAATCGGAGCTCGAGGGCCTGACAACGCGCCAGTTGTTGGGCCGTCTGCGGTCGCTCTTGGCTTGCGAAGATGCTCAAGAAGCGTCTGATTTTTCGGTGGAGGAAGTCCAAACGGTCGAAGGCATCGTCTTCAAGAATACCGCCGAATGGGCGGCAGCCTACTCGGTGGTCAAAGAGCTGCTGAGCGGTCGGGAGCACGTTCCCGGCGGCGACGAACGGCGCCAACAGAGGGTTGAGCGTGCTCGCCTCAATCGAAGCTCTGAGAAGCGGCTCGGTCGGTGAAGCCCATGGTGATGTGCCAACTGTTCCGAGCCCACAATGGTGATCTCCTTCCACGGCGGTTCATTCTCTCGATTGAGGAGAAGTAGCAACATGCGGTGGTTGAAACTAAACTCTGGGCAATGAACCACACTCAACGCGTTTGCTTTTGCGGCCTTGCGGCCGCGATGCCGTTTGCCGCCGCTGGCCATGGTCAATGGTCCGATGACCCCGCATTCAACCTGGTGGTCGCTGACCGAGCCAGTGAGCAGGTCCAGACCAAGATTGTTGCGACCGCCGATGGCGGTGCCTACGTCAGCTGGTTCGACAACGCGACCGGTGGCTACGACGTGTATCTACAGCGGCTCGATGTCATGGGGGTCGAGCAGTGGGCGCACAACGGCGTTCTGGTGGCCGACCGCGGCTTCAGCTCGACCCAGGACTACGGGTTGGCGGTGGATACCGCGGGCAATGCTCTGCTGATTTTCCGCGATGACAGGGGTATGGGGGTCCAGATCACTGCCGCGAAGGTAGCCCCGGACGGGAGCTTGCCATGGGGCTCGGCTGGCATTCAGCTAACGTCGACATCCGACTTTGTGGCGGCCCCGAAGATCGCCGGCACCAACGATGGCAATGTCGTGGTCGCTTGGACTCAGGATGTCGACGTTGTGGCCCATAAGCTCGATCCGAGTGGTGCGCCGTTTTGGGGCGCTGAAGTCGTGCTGGCCGCGGCCAGCGGTAGCTTCCTCGCGAGTGACTTGCAGGCTGCCGACGCGGGCAACGCGATCGTATCGTTCGTCCAATCGGGGGGCGGCGCCAGCCCACGCCACCTGTGGGCCCAGAAGTTGGCTGCGGCCGATGGTGCTTCGCTCTGGAGTGCCGGGCACGTCAAGGTCTTCGACACGGCGACCGGATCCCCTGCAGTTCGGCAACTTTCCGACTTTCCTTCATGACAGCGAGGGGGGCGGCATCTTCGCTTGGTACACCTCGAGCCCGACACTGCAATGTCGCATCCAGCGGATCCTCTCGGCCGGCACCGAGGCGTTTGCCCACAACGGTGTCGAGGCGTCCACCAACGCGGCCAGACTGCGGGTCAACCCAGCGGTCGGCTGGGCACCCGCGACGCAGGAGATCTTTCTTTTTTGGACCGAGCTCAACGGCGCACAGAGTCAGTTTGGCGTCTACGGCCAGAAGCTGAATGCCGCCGGCGCGCGTCAGTGGAGTGACAGCGGCGCGGAGCTGGTGCCGTTGGGATCGCTGGAGCTCAGCCAGGTCCGGACGGTGCCGTGGAGCGACGGCGCCGCCGTGGTCTGGGCGGAGACCGTTTTCTTTGGCAACCAGCCCATTCGGGCCACGCGGGTCGATGGCGGCGGCAACTCCGTTTGGACGCCGGCCATCGTCGATCTCGCCACGGCGGCAACCGGAACGTCGCGCTTGGCATCGGCGGCGAGTGTGGCCGGGTTCGCCATGTTCGCGTGGTCGGACGGCGGTACCGGTACCTTCGACCTCCTGGCCCAGAACCTCAATTCGGACGGCTCTCTCGGTGTCGCCGTGATCTTCTCCGATGGTTTCGAATCGGGAGACTTGAGCGCTTGGTCGAGCGTTGTACCGCCCCCGTGAACCTATCGCTGCCGATGAGCCGCGTTGGACACTAGTTGATGTCGGAGTCGTCACGCCGCCGCGGTCGGTTGGGACGCAGGAGTTGGAGCTTGACCATTTCCTTGTAGCTGACTTGGCTGTCGAGGTCTTCGCGTGCCAGCTTGAGGTGCTGGTGTAGGCCGTCGAGCACCAACTCTGCGAGAAACGCCTGATGTTCCGAACTTCCGTCGCTAGGCTCGGAGGTCAAGTCCATGAGACCCGGGACATGCTCGAGCTGGGCGAGGTAGTCGGCAAAGGGCTGGTCGTCGGAGAGGTCGACTCGGTGGCCTTTCTTAAACCAGGCGACAATGCCGGCGTATGGCCCCGTATCGTCCTCGCCGCCGCTGCCAACCTCCCGGCCGATTTCTGGAAACGTGGCCGCGAATCGCCGCTTGACTGCCTCGCCAATGAGCTTTCGGGCAACGACTTCGGCTCCCTGCTGCTCACCCTCGTAGACCATCTCGACTTTGCCGGTAATCGCCGGGAGCAACATCGAGAAGTCACAGATCCGGGGATGCACCACAGGATCGCCGGTTACCAGGGCCCGGCGCTCGAGGTTGGAGTAGAGCAGCTCCAGAGCCGAAATGGGCATGCGGGCACTGACCCCAGACGCCTGGTCCACCAGCTCACTCTCCCGCGACACCATAGCGATCTCTTCGATCAGCAGGCGCATCTCCTCCGTGATCACGACCTCGGTGGCTTCCTCGCCTTCCTCGGTGCGGTCGATCCAAGCCTCTTGGGCCGTGATCGCCGCGCCCACGGCAACGTCGTTGGGGTAGTGGGTCAGGATCTGTGACGAGATTCGGTCCTTCAGCGGCGTGATGATGCTGCCGCGATTCGTGTAGTCCTCGGGGTTGGCGGAGAAGGTCAGCATGATGTCGAGGGAGAGTCGGATGGGAAACCCACGAATTTGCAGATCACGTTCTTCGAGCAAGTTGAGGAGGCCGACCTGGATGCGTGGGGCCAGGTCGGGCAGCTCGTTGATGGCGAAGATGCCGCGGTTGGTGCGCGGCACGATGCCAAAGTGAATCACTTCGGGATCGGCGTAGGTAAGCCGTTGGGTGGCGGCCTTGATCGGGTCGATGTCACCGAGAAGGTCGGCAATCGACACGTCGGGTGTTGCCAGCTTCTCGTTGTAGCGTGCGGCTCGAGGTAGCCACTCGATCGGCGCATCATCACCAGCCTCGTCGAGAAGCTTTTGGCCGAGAACCGAGATTGGCGCCATCGGATCCTCGTTCAGTGGACTGCCGGCGAGCACGGGTACCTCGGGGTCGAGGAAGTCAGTCAGTGAACGGAGCAAGCGGGTCTTGGCCTGCCCGCGAAGGCCCAGCAAGATCAGGTCGTGGCCAGCGAGAACCGCGTTGACCATGCCAGGGATTACGGTTCGGTCGTAGCCCAAGACCCCCGGGAACAGCCGTCGACCGTCCTGCAGTGCGCGACGCATATTGCGCCGCAGCTCCTGGCGGACCGTGACCGGTCGATAGCCCTGCTCTATGAGTGCTCCTAGGGTTGTGGCCTTGGGCATGCTGGTTTAGCTCTCCTGTTCTTCGAGCCACCGCTCGGCGTCGATGGCGGCTTGGCAGCCGGTGCCTGCCGCGGTTACGGCTTGGCGGTAGGTTGGGTCCATGACGTCGCCCGCGGCAAAGACGCCTGCGACGTTGGTGTAGGTCGACGGCGAGCGTACGGTGATGTAGCCGACCTCATCTTGGTCGAGGGTGCCTTTGAAGAGGTCTGAGTTGGGCTTGTGCCCGATCGCCATGAAAACACCCTGGGTGGGGTAGTCGCTGGTCGCACCGGTCTCGGTGTCCTGGAGCCGCACGGCGTGGACACCGTCCTCGCGCGAGCCCAGGATCTCGGTGACCGATTTGTTGAGTTGCCAAGCGATCTTCTCGTTCTTCTGCGCCCGCTCTTGCATGATCTTCGAAGCCCGAAGCTCCTCTCGGCGATGCACGATGGTCACCTTGGAGCAGAAACGGGTCAGGTAGGTGGCTTCTTCCATGGCGCTGTCGCCACCGCCCACCACCACGACTTCTTTTTCCTTGAAGAAAAAGCCATCGCAGGTGGCGCAGGCCGAAACGCCGTAACCCATGAGGTTGGTCTCGGACTCGATCCCGAGAAGCTTGGCGGTCGCACCGGTGGCGACGATCAGAGCGTCTGCCGTGTAGGCCGCATCGTCAGTGGTAATGCGGAAGGGGCGCTCACTGACGTCGACCTCGGTGGCGAGTTCAAAGGCAACCTCGGCGCCGAATCGGCGGGCTTGCTCTCGCATCACGTCGACCAACTCGGGACCGAGGATGCCGTCCTTGAAACCAGGGTAGTTCTCGACGTCGGTGGTGATGGTCAACTGGCCACCAGGTTGGTTGCCTTCGAGGACCATCGGCGCGAGGTCGGCGCGCGCCGCGTAGAGTGCAGCGGTGAGGCCAGCGGGGCCGGTACCAATAATGATCAACCGATGATGACGCGGCGTAGCGTCCGTGCCGGATGCTTCGGACATGGGATGAGACTCTCCGTGGATCGTGGGGAAGGTGCCGCGGCCGCGAGTGGTGTGCCGGCGGAGCGCGAGTATAGCAATCAGGCTCTCCCCGTAGGTGCGATTGCACGGTGGGGAGCGTCACCGATGAGATGCCAGCATCGGGATGACGTTACAAGCTGCCGAAACCGTTCGTCCTGGTGGGATTGCTCAGCCGGACAAGACACGCTGCCGCCGTCCTACTCCGCCTCCCGGAACGACGGGCCTATGGCGCTGAATCGGGTCCGTAGCCCACCAGTTCGACGTAGCCCTTGCCGGTCGCGGGTTCGCCAGATGCCGTGCCTTGGATCTCGACCGCGCCTTCCCAGTACCGGAAGGAGAGGTTGAACTCTTGATCGGCGAGCAGCGGCGTGACGATCAGATCGATCGCGGCCGACGGAACGGCTACCCGCCAGCGAGACGGGTAGCCGATGCCCATGGGGCTCTGCCAGTGGTCGAGCACCGTCATCGTGAAGTCGCTCACAGCCAGGTGTCGGGCGGAACCGTCGGTGGCGGTCAGTGTGCCATGGCTGGCTTGTTCAATCGAGCCGTCTCCACGGCGAAGCTGGAACGTCATCAAGTCTCGGCCATCGGAGAGCTGCAGGGCGAACCAATCCCAACCGATCTGGCCAGGCTCGAGAAGCGACGTGCTCCATTCACGATCGAGCCAGCTGGAGCCAGTGACAGCGTAGCTCTGAGCTCCGACGGCAACGGTGCCGCGACTGGCCAGGCGCGGTAGGGAGTAGTAGTACGAGGCGTTACCTGGGGTAGAGCCTTTTGCGCTGAGGCCTTGGTCGCCGTTGAGAACAGGTGGCTTGATGGCCGCCAAGGCCAAGTCGATCGCGAAACCGCTGCCAACAGCTCGGGCACGGGCGGGAAAGGGCGTGTTCGCTGGATTGTCGGCTTCGATCGCCCAATCCTCGAGCCAGACACGGAACGGTTCGGCCTGGGCTCCCGCCAATCCCATGGCGCCACGGGCGGTTCTCTCGTCGGTAAAGAAGGTCTGGCCTGCAACGTCGGTGAGGGCGAAGTGAGCGAGGTAGACTTGCCGCGTGGCCCAGGCCGAGGCGCGCGGCGGTGGTTCGGATGTCGCGGGCGCTGGCGCCAGAGCACGTCGAAAGAACGTCAGCTGGTATCCGAAACGCCGGTCACTGTCCGTCTGGAGATTGCCGGTCAGGTACCACCACTCGACGGCGAAGTTTGGATGGGGCCCGTGGTCGGCGGGAAAGGTGAACGGTCGTACCTCCAGTGCACGGGAAAATCCCTCTGCGCTGGTCGCGGACAAGGCGGCCACCGGCGAGGTGCGGCTGGCCACTTGGGTGGCGATATCCCCGGGAGTGCCAGTCTCCGAAAGCGTCGAGACGTCGCCGCATCCGCCGAGTAAGCTGAGAAGCGCCGCGACCCAGGCCTTCAACGCGCGGCGAATCGCGAGTGCCCTGCGGTTACTCATGGCGGAGAGCGGTGGCCGGTTCGGGTATGGTGAGTTGGCGTAGGGGGAGTAAACCGGCGATGACGGAGGCGCACACCGCCATTGCGACGCTCTGCAACAAGATCGACGGCGGCAGCTCCAGAACCAAGGTCCAGCCGAACGAACGCCGGTTGATCACCTGCACGAGGACCACCGCCATGGCGATCCCCAAGGGCGCCGCCAACACCCCCGCCGCGAGGCCCAGTAGGCCGGTCTGGCCGGTAACCAAGACGCCAAGCTGACGGGGCGTGAGGCCGTTGACGCGCAAAACGGCGAGCTCGCGGGCGCGTTCGAGCTGGAGGGCGAGCAAAGCACTCAACACGCCTACGAAGGCAACCGCGATGGCCAACAGGCGGAGCACCGAGGTGATGGCGAATGTGCGATCGAAAATGGTCAAGGAGGTTTCCCGAAGGGCGCGGTTGGGAATGAGCCGTACACCGTCCCTGGGCGTTACAAGCGTTGCCAATTGTGCGGGAAGATCTACATTCGCCTTACCGTACAACCCAAGGGAGTGGATCGCGTCGTCCTGCCACCAGCGGTCATAAGCTGCCCGGGCCATGAGCACCACACCCCGGTCCGAGCCATAGTCGAAGAAGACGCCAGCGACGGGGAAGTTGTGTTCCCCTCGAGCGGTCCGCAGGCGGACCTGGTCCCCGATCTCGAGCTGATGGTGAAACGAAAAGGGCTCTGAGATCAGCACGGCGTCTTCGCTCTGGAGACGTCGGATCGCCGCTTTGTGGTCGCCGTCAGCCAAGCGAAAAATGCCGAACGAACGCGTGCCGCCGCCGAGTGCCAGGATGGCGACCGGTCCCGTGGGCGATGACACTTCGACACGTTGATAGGTGGTGGCGTGGTCGACCATGGGTGCCGTGCTCAGCCGGGTCACAATGTCCGGAGACAGGGTTGTACGTCGATTTCCGTCGGCACCACTTGCGGATACGACATAGACGTCAGCTTGTAGGGTGACATCAAGCCAGTCGATCAAGGTCGCACGAAAACTGCCGATCATGATCGAGACGCCGATGGTCACCGCTACGGCGACAACCAGGGCGGCGGTCGCGACCCCCGTACGGCTCAGGGACCGGGCGGCGTCGCGGGCAGCCATGCCACCCAAGACCCCAAAAACACGGCGCAAACCGGGCGCCGTCAAGGTCAGAATCGTACCCGTAGTAGCTGGTACCAGGGCGGCGTAACCCAGGACCAACGCGAGCACCGCGCCGAAAGCGATCAACAGGGAACGACTCGGAACCGCCAGGAGCGCAGCAGCGACCCCGAGCAGACCCATACCGAGCATCGCCAAGCGCGGGGCATGACGGCTCGCGCGACCTTCACGGTCCGAACGTAAGGTGGCGGCGCGAGGCGGTACGTTTGCAGCTTCCTGGGCGGGAAACCAGGCCGCCACCAGCGACGCACCCAGGCCGAGAGCGACACTCTTGACCAGGGTCCACGGTGCGATCGCAACGTGGGCGTCGGTCACAGGTGCATAGAGATCGTTGATCGTGCGGGTGACGAGGACGAGAAGGCTCTCGGCCAGAACCCGACCCAGCAGCAAACCGATCACGGTTCCGAGCACCCCGATGATCAATGCCTCATGCAGCACCAGCATGACGATCTCGCGGCGGGTCACGCCAACGGCTCGCAAGATGCCCAAGAGCGATCGTCGTTGCACCACGGAAAAGGCACTCGCGTTGTAAATGAGGAACGCGCCAACCACCAAGGCGAGCAGGCTCAGCGCGTTGAGGTTGAGACGGAAGGCTCGCGTCATCTGGGCCAAGCTGCCAGCCCGCTGGGCTCGGGGAATCAGTGCGACCTCGGGAGGCAGGACCTTGCGCAACGCCGCGGCGTCCAAGTTGTCCAAGTTGTCCAAGTTGCCATCGCTGGAAAGGACGACATCGATTCGCGTCAGGTAGCCCGGCATGTCGAGAATCTCTTGGGCCGTGGCGAGATCGCCGATCAGGAGGCCGTGGAGCAGCTCGGTTTCGTTTGCGTTGCGCGGACGCAACACGCCAACTACCACCAAGTCATGAACGGCCGGGACACCCGTTGTTCCAGCTGCGCGGATGTGGAATCCGTCACCCATCGTGACGCCCAGTCGGTCCGCCAGGGGCTGGCCAAGGACGATCGCACCTGGTCGGGTCAGAAAGTCCGCCACATCACCGAGGGTCGAAGTCGATGTGATGGTGCGTATAGGCTGCTCGGCGAAGGGATCGATACCCAATAGACGCAAAGGGAGGGTGACTTCGGATGACACGGTGCCAGGGGACACGGCACCCGGAGACACGGCGCCTCGATCTTCGTCGCGAAGAGGCACTTTGACCGGCCCTTCCACAACGGGTGCGCAGGCGCGCAGGCGCGTGACCAACCGAAGCTGTCGGTAGACCTCCTCGCGCAGGCCGCCGGGTCCCCCCTCGATCTGGTGGGTGGTGCGTCCTGCCACCTGTTCGACGCTGCTGCGAAAGGCGTGGTTGGCGCTGTGATTGGCGACATCGATACCGGTGACCAACGCCACGGCCAATGCCACGCCGAGCACCGCCAGCACGCTCTGGCCCCGATGCCGGTAGAGATGGCGTCGGCTGGCACGGCGCAGGAGCGGCGTCATGGGGCTGCCGAAGGCGCGCGCTCCGCCAGCTGATGATCGGCGACGGTCAGAATGCGCTCGCTCATCGCGGCCGCTTCAGGGCTATGGGTGGCCATGATCAAGGTCGTGCCGGTTTCGGCGACCACGGAGTCGAGCAGCGCCAGGACCCGGGCGCCGGTTTCCGGGTCGAGGTTGCCGGTGGGTTCATCTGCAAGCAAGAGATCAGGCTCGTGAGCCAGTGCGCGGGCAATCGCCAAGCGCTGCTGCTCGCCCCCCGAAAGCACATCCGGAAAGCTGGCGGCACGGTCGGCGAGACCGAGTCGATCGAGCCGTTGGCGTGCGCGCTGATGGCGACCGTCCGTGCTCGGAACCTGGGCCAGCTCCAAAGGAAGCAGCAGGTTCTCGGCGACGGTCAAGGTTGGAATCAGATTGAAGAACTGAAAGACAAAACCGATTCGGTGTCGCCGGATCAACGTCCGCGCATGTTCGTCCAGCCGCGCGATCGGCTGGCCATCGAACAGGATGGTGCCTGACGTGGGTCGGTCGATGCCTCCGATGAGGTTGAGGAGAGTCGACTTTCCGCAGCCACTTGGACCCAGCAAAGCGACCCGCTGGCCAGCGCTGACCGTAAGGTCGACCGCATCCAGCACAACGCGATCGCGGCCGGCCTCACGATAGACGTGACGCACGCCTCGAAGCTCGACGAGCGGTGTTGTGGCGGGTGGTTTTTCTTTGCTCGACATGCTTGAGATAGGGGCTGCGATCACGCGCCCGCATCGTACAGTGGCTTCGCACCTCGCAGTCAGGCGGATTCGCCTCGTACGCTCGTAGGTCTCGAGCGAGCGCGGTCGGTTCATCAATTTCGGTACACTTTCGGCGATGATGCCGTCCAAAGCTGACAATGAACCATGGCTCACCGTGGTGACGCCTTCGTTGCAACAAGGAGCGTTTATCGAACGCGCCCTTTTGAGTGTGGTGCTACAAGACAATCCGGGCGTCCGGCACCTTGTTATCGATGGTGGTTCCACGGACGAAACCCTGGCCATTCTGGAACGACATCGTGCGGCCCATCCCACACGATTCGCATACGTTTCGGAGCAGGACGAGGGCCAAGCGCATGCCGTCAACAAGGGGCTGGCACAGGTTTCGACGCCCGTCGTCGGTTGGCTGAACGCGGATGATGTCTTTCTTCCGGGCGCTCTTGCCGCCGTCGCCTCTGTCTTTGAGGCCGACCAACCGCCAGCTTGGCTCTACGGTCGCGCGGCATACATCGACCTTGAAGATGAGCCTCTATACGACTATCCCACCGCCACGCCGTTTGACTGGCAGGTTCTGGCGACGGTCTGTTTTCTTTGCCAACCAGCGGTTTTCTGGCGCCCGGGTGCATTCGCTTCGTCACCACGACTCGACCAAGGCCTCGACACCGCGCTCGACTATGATCTGTGGATTCGGATGGGCCGCGAGCATCCGGCTTTGTTTGTGGACGCCAAGCTGGCCGCCTCTCGGCTCTATCCCGAGATCAAGACCCTCCGAGACCGGCGGTTGGTATATCGAGAGATCGTTGGGGTGGTGCGCAAGCACTATGGGCATGTTCCGCTTTCATGGGCCATGGGGCGAGCGCACGGAATCTGTCAGTCCGAGGATGATCCGCTGCGGCCGGGCTTGGTATGGCGACGAACCGTGCTGCTGGCCACGGTGCTGAGTCTCTGGCAAAACCGCACGAGCCCCCGCTACGTGCCCCGAGCGGCGTCGGAGTTGATGCGCTTTATCCGTGCGGGGAGACGTGTGTAGTGGCCAAGCACGGTGTTCGGGGGGCACGTGCGGTATCTTCTCGCCGTGACACGAAAGAGCGAAGGAACGTTGACCGGGATGTCGCAGTGACCGTCGGCGGCGATGAGCAGCGTCAGTGCTGGTGCGGAGGCACTCTTGGCGCCCCGTTCGGGCCCCACTACAAGGTCTGCGACGATTGCGGCACGCTGGTGGCCCGGGTCATGCCCGCGGGCGACATCACCCGAGTCCGCGACGACGAGCGGGACTTTTATGGGCGCCAGTATTGGTTCGAGCACCAAGCAGGCCTTCATCAGGACAACCTCGAACAGCGAAGCCAACGTGATGTCCACGAGCGTTGCCTTCACTGGTTGCGGGCACTGCTTCGCTATTGCCAACCGCCGGCACGGGCGTTGGAGGTGGGCAGCGCTCATGGTGGCTTTGTGCACTTGCTGCAGCAGGCGGGTTATGAGGCGACTGGGCTGGAGTTGAGTCCTTGGGTCGTTGCATTTGCCCAGCGCACGTTTGACATTCCCATGTTGCTCGGGCCGCTCGAAGATCAGGACCTCGAACCAGGTACCTTCGACCTTCTGATTGCCATGGACGTGTTGGAGCATCTCCCGGACCCGCGGGTGACGATCGGGCGTGCGGCTGGGCTCTTGGGCAGCGAGGGGGTCTTGATGATCCAAACACCCTGCCGTCCCGCCGAGCGAGGTCACGATGAGCTGGTTGCCCATCGGCACCGCTTTCTCGAGATGTTGTTGCCCGACGAACATCTCTATCTCTATACCGAGCAGGCTTTGCGCACGTTGCTTGCGCGCCACGGGCTAACCCACTCGCGGTTCGAGCCGGCGATGTTCGACCATTACGACATGATGGTGTTCGCGAGCCGCCGTGAATTGAAGCCGAGGTCTCCTTCAAGTGCTCTGGCCAGCCTGGTCGAAGGGCCCCAGTCACGAAACGTTGCCGCCATGTTAGCCCTGTATCAGGACTACGAGGCTTCCCAGTTGGGCTATGCACAGGCCGATGCAGACCGGGTAGGGCGCCAGGCGCAGATTGATGCCTTGAAACGGGAATCGGCCGAGCAGAAAGCACGCTTGGAGCGGCGCATCGATCGGTTGCGACCCGCGATGGCTCGCTTGCGTCTCGATCGAAGACGAGAGCGTCAGGAGCTTGATCGTCAACAAGCTGTCCACGCAGGGCTCATTGACGCGCGTGATGGGCTCCGGGAACAGCACGATCGGTTACGGGAAGAGCACCGGGTTCTGCTGAAGGACCATCTTGCTCTCCAGGAACGCGATGCCGCGCTGCGGACCGATCACCAAAAGCTTGGCCAAGCGCTCGCCGAGCTGCGCGTCACACACCAGGCTTTGGATGACGCACACCAGGCACTCCGTAAGGATCGCCAGGCGGTTCAGGACGCGTATCAAGCCCTACACGATGCGCACGAGGCTCAGAATCGTCAGTACCAAGAGATCCTGGCGCTTCGAGAAGAAGATCAAAAGACGCTGGCGAGAGGCCAGGACGAGTCCGATCGCCTGCGACAACAAAGAAATGAGCTTGGGGCTCGAGTCGAGCTGCAAGAGCGTTTGCACAGCCGCGCGGTTGCCTTGTTTGTCGCGACCGTTCGAACGCTCGGTGAGGTAACGGAGGACCGTGACGCAGGGCGCGAACGACATGACCGTGACGCGGCGCGCGGTACGCATCTCGAGGCTCTGGTGGGAGAGTATCGTACTGGTCGCCTCTACCGAGCGTTGGTTCGGTCTGGACGCTGGCAGTCCTACGACGAACGTCTCCAAACGGCGCTGGCGCCACCGGCTCTTACGGAGCGTATGAAGACCGCCGTTTGGTCCCTGAGTGGCGGTCGGACGGTCAACACGCAGGCTGCTGACAGCCTGATCGCGATCGATTTGACCGCGGTACGTCCAGGTGGCGTAAACGGTGGCGCGGGCCTGGTCGCTCACGCGTTGTCTGAGGCACTAATCCGACAACAACCAAGCCGCTCTTGGCTCCTCTTGACCACCGAAGAGAACCACCATCTTTTTGAGGATCTCGAAGCGCTGAACGCGCGATGTCACTGCATCGTGCCGGAGCCCTCGGCATTGGCTGAGGTTCGCGCCGAGATGGCGATCGGTTTGCTGTTTTGCCCGATGACATCACCACCGTTTCGTGATCCCTCGGTGCCCTTGGTCTCAGTCGTCTACGATCTCCAATATCTCAGCTATCCCTTGTTCTTCGACGCCGACGAGCGGCGTGAGCGGGACCGGCATTTCCGCCATGCTATAGCCGATTCGGAGCGTATTGTCACCATCTCCGAGTACGTACGCCGCACCGTGCTCGACCACACCGAGATGCCCGCGGAGCGAGTCGTTACGGCAAAGATCGGCTTATCGAAGCGGTTGCCTCGGTCCGAGACCTGGTCCGACGATCAAGTGGCATCCATGCTAGCCGAGCGCGGCTTGACCTGGGGGCGCTACCTTTTCTACCCGGCCAACATCTGGCCGCACAAGAATCATCGCATGCTCCTTGTCGCCCTCGGTATCGCCCGTCACCGGCGGCCGGATCTGGACATGAAGTTGGTGCTCACGGGCGCCGACCAGCCAGACCCCGCACCGCTTACCGCTGACGCCGAAGCAATGGGTTTGGGCACCGCCGTGGTGTTTGCCGGCTACGTTCCGGAAGCCGAGCTCGATGGCCTTTACCGGGGCTGTCGAGCGCTGGTCTTCCCGTCGTTGTATGAAGGCTTCGGCATGCCGCTTCTGGAGGCGATGGCACGTGACCGCCCGGTGCTTTGCAGCAATGTAACGGCGTTGCCCGAGGTCGTCGGTGATGCGGGACTTCTGTTCGACCCCCGCATTCCAGAAGCGTTGGCGGAGGCGATGGTGAAGATCGTTACGGATGACACCTTGGCTGGTGATCTGGTCAACCGAGGGCGTGAGCGGCTGCGAATGTTGGGCGACACCGACGGCATGGCGGCCAAGTGCTTCGAGGTGATGGTGGAAGTGCTCAACGATCCACCCGAGTTGGTGACCACACTGGTGGGTGTTCATGCGGATGCCTGGACCGGTCGGCATTTCAGTGTCACATTCGGCCCGGGAGAGGCCGGGCGATATCTTCGATGCGACCTGGTCAGTCCGTACGGAACGACGGGAGCGCTGCCGCTCACGGTGCGCTCCGCGGACGGTCGCCACAAACGCTTGCTGATCTACCGTCATCGACCCCTGGTATTCGAGGCCGCTTTGCCGACCACCTCCGGCCGCATCGACTTCACCGCCGAGACCTCTTTTCAACCGAGCATGCTGGGGCTCGGCAACGATCCACGGCACCTGGGGGTCAAGGTCGAATGCTGCCGGCTCGACCACGCCGACGGTACGCACTTGAACCTCCTCGCTACGATGGGGGAGCTCCAATGACGGACGATAGCCAAGTCTGTGTCATTACGCCGTCGTTCAACCAAGGACGTTTTATCGAACGCACGATCGAGAGTGTTTTGACGCAGAAGGTTGACGCGCTCGACTATGTGGTCATGGATGGCGGCAGTGACGACCAAACGGTTGAGGTGCTTCGTTCCTTCCAGGACCGCTTGCGTTGGGTATCGGAACCCGATCGTGGCCAGACCCATGCCGTGAACAAGGGCCTCGTCGCCACGGGGGCCGGCATCATTGGCTGGCTCAACAGCGATGATGTCTACTTTCCGGGCGCCCTCGAGACGATTCGAACTTTCTTCGACAACAATCCCGAGGTCGATCTCGTCTACGGCCAGGCGCACCATATTGGTGAGGATGACGAGTTCCTTGAAAACTACCCGACCGAACCATGGGATGCAGAGCGGCTTTCCGAGACCTGTTTTCTGTGCCAACCGGCGACCTTTTTCCGTCGCCGGTTGGTCGAGCGGATTGGGCCACTCGATGAGACGCTGCAGTTTTGCATGGACTACGAATTCTGGCTGCGTGCCAGCCAAGCGGGGGCTCGGTTCGGGTTCATCGAGCAGCCGTTGGCAGGTTCGCGTCTCTATGCCACGAACAAGACGCTCGGGCAGCGGGTTGCCGTCCATTCTGAAATGAACCGCATGTTCCGTCGAACCCTCGGCGTGGTGCCGGATCGCTGGTTGAGCAACTATGCTCATGCGGTGCTGGAAGCGCGCGGGTGGACCCATGCGCGCCACCCCTTGACGTTTTCCGTTGCGGTATCCGTGTTGTGCTGGAGCAGTGCCTTGCGGTGGAACAGACGAATTTCGCCCGCGCTGCGACGAACCACCGTGGGTTGGATTCGGGGCAATGTGGCAGCGGCGTGGGAACGTCGCCGGAGTTCGCGATCATGAGAGTAGGCTTCGACGTCAGCCAAACCGGGACGGAGAAGGCGGGCTGTGGATACATGGCGGACAGCCTGGTCCAGGCGTTGACCGAAGTGGACCGGGAGAATGCCTACATTCTGTATCCGACCTTCGGCGATTGCTACTGGGATAGCCAAGGCCCGGCCGCCACCCGGCGCATCGATCGGTCCGGTGTCCAGGTGGGTTTGACCCACGAGTCGCTGGCTGATGCTGGTCGTTTCTGGCGGTCACCCCCGCCGGACTTGGAGCGTCAACTCGGAGAACCGGACATCGTTCATGCGAACAATTTCTTTTGCCCGTCAGGGCTACGCGCCGCACGCTTGGTCTATACCTTGTACGACCTCTCTTTCCTCGAGCATCCAGGCTGGACGACCGAGCACAATCGGCAGGTTTGTTTTGATGGTGTGTTTCGAGCCAGCGTGGAGGCCGATCTCATCCTGGCGATCTCCGACTTCAGCCGCCGTCACTTCTTGCGGGCGTTTCCGCACTACCCGGCTGACCGGACGGCGGTGGTGTATCTGGGGAGCCGCTTCGATCCTTCGAAAACCGAAAGGATGGAAGCGCCTTCGAATCCCGAGGTGGTCCCTGGCGACTACTTTCTCTTCGTGGGGACACTCGAGCCGCGCAAGAACCCGTCGCGTTTGATTCGGGCCTATGCTCGCTACGTCGAGCGGTGCGAGGACGCTCCCAAGCGTTTGGTGTTGGCGGGTGGTCGCGGTTGGTTGACCGGTAGCCTGAGCGAAGAGATCAAGAGTAGCGGTGTCGCGAGCTTGATCGATCGGCTGGGGTACATCGAGGACGCCGTGCTCTCATGGCTCTATCGCAACTGCCACGCATTTGTGTACCCGTCCCGATTCGAAGGGTTCGGCCTTCCGGTCCTGGAAGCCATGGCCCACGGCGCGGCAGTGATTACCGCCGCGACCAGCGCGCTACCCGAGGTGATTGGCGATGCCGGTATTCTGATTGATCCCGAGGACGAGATCGGACTTGCAGAGGCGCTGCTCGCGGTCGCTCGAGACGAGCCGCGGTGTCGTCGGTTGCGCCAACGTGCCCGCCAACGCGCGGCGCAGTTTGGCTGGCAGCGCACTGCGAAGACGGTCCTGGCGCACTATCGAGCCGTTGTGGAACGGGAGAAGTACGTGGCCGCGCCTGTGTTTGAAAGCCCACGTTGGCCCACGTCGGAGTAGATTGAGCGGCAGCCGATCTCGGCTACGGCGTTCGAGGTTCGGGCGGGCAGACGTGGTTGGCATCGCTGGAAACATCGCTGGAGACACCTCTGGAGACACTTCTGGAGACACTTCTGGAGACAGCAGCCAGGCTGATCTCACGTATGGCGATACCCAACCGCCGGGGATCGCTACCGCTCGTACGGGCATGCGGAATGTCGAGCTCCACGAAGACGGGTTCGCCTGGGCGCAAAGTCCCTGGCGGGATCATGACCTGCTTGTGTTCGACGTGCTGCCCTTCAAACTCCCACGATGCCACCGTCGTGGCAGGAGTCGACGGGGTGCGCGCCCGCACTGCGATGGTCTGGCGGCCGAGACCTTGTGCCGACAACGTGAGGCAGTAGGCTGGCTGCGAA
Source organism: Candidatus Multivoradales bacterium (assembly GCA_965250305.1). Classification (GTDB taxonomy): domain Bacteria; phylum Acidobacteriota; class Thermoanaerobaculia; order Multivoradales; family J023; genus J023. The sequence goes on from CBDFNS010000024.1 coordinate 780,443, forward strand.
GTGATCGCTGCCGGGATCAAGATAGTCGCACGGGTTCCGTCGGACCAACGCCAGCCGGCCTCGGCGCTGCTAAAGCCACGGAAGAACCAGCGATCTTGGCCAAACGTGACCGTGTTATGGCGCGCGAAGCTTTGGATGGAGAGGCTGCGAAAGAATAGACCGAGCTGGCGTTTGTCGCGACCAGCCGGTCGCGCATCTGGAAGCTGAAAGCGCAATTGGGTCCGCTCGTGGGTGAGCAGGTCCTGACCCGCCACCAAGATTCGTCTTGATTGAACACCCAATCCGTCGAGCGACCAGGTTTCGAGTTGTCGGCCGTTGATGGTGGGGATGACCGATTGCGACCCGTTGGTCGAAATGGTCAAAGTGAGCAGGTACCACATGCTGGCTTGTACCCCAGCTGCTGCGAACTCCAATGCCGCCTCGGAGGCGAGTGTCCATCTCCCGGACCTCTCCGGAGTGCCGAAGTCGATGAACACGCCTTGGTGCTCATCGGCTTTCAGCTGATCCCCGACCCACAGGCGCCGCAGGCGAAAGCGCTGCCAGAACAGCTCACGGGCGGCCAGAGATCGCTCGCTCGCGAGGAATTGTGGGTCCCGCCAAAGAGCCAGGATGGCGCCTGAGCGATCGATGTCCGGCCGACCGTTCCACAGGCGCGCGTAGGGGTTGAACAGGCCCGATCCAGCATGAATCGCGATGGCTGCGATGCCTGTCAAAAGGAAGGTCCAACGAACGCTCGGACGTCGCCACCAAGCGAAGGTGTCCAAGCTGAGGCAAACGGCGAACGCGGGCAACAGGAGTTCGGCGAGAAGGCGTGGCCCAAAGGAGTGACCGCCCCACCAAACGCCCTTGGCCGCGACGAACAAGATCTGAGGGGCTGACCACGCTATCGCCAGCACGGCGATTGGGGTGCGCCAAAAACCCCAGCCGGCACGAAGATAGCCAAAGACCACAATCGCTAGAAACGGGGAGAAGAGGAATAGCCCCCGGGCGGGGCTCATCAGGACACCAACCAAACCGCGGCCAAGGGGTGTTACGAGTTTCAGGCGCTCAGGATCGTAGTACTTTGGCAGCAGACCGTCCGGCAGGGCGAGCAGGGCCAACCCGCCTGCCAATGCGACGACCGCGAGCACCAGTCGGCGGTGCCAAGGCCACCGTGCCGCGGCCCAAGCGCCGAGGCCGAGAACCATGAAGCCAGCTGCGGGACGACAGGAATAAGCGATCAGGATGGCGAGGCACGCAAGCCACCACCGTGGGTTGTCACGCTTCCCAGCCTCCACCAAGACAATCTCTCGGAGGGCGATCAACAGGAAGATCGTTGCGAAATCGAGATTCCAAAGGCCGGTCGCCACGGTGCTGATGAGCGGGCTTCCGAGGACAAAGACCAAGGCCAGGACCAAGCTGGGGCGCGGTGCCAGCACAAGCCGGGCGATGCACCACATCAACAGGAAGATCATCGCAGCGCTGGCGGCGGAAAGTAGATTCTGAAGCGCATGCTCGTGCTCGACAACCAGCATGTCGTAACCCAAGATCTTGGCGGCAACGACCGCCGGCGCCGCCAGCCACGGCATCCCGAGATCATAGAGCTGGATGTGGCCGCCGCGTTGGCGCAATCGGTAGTCATTCTCGAGGTCGTATGCGAGTGTTGGGTGATTGCGATAGACCTCGAGGTTCGGTGCCCCGTGTTCGACGATTGCTTGGGCCGCAATCAGGGTAAGGGCGGCGTCGGCGTCGGCGTAGGACACCGGCTGGATCAACGCCAGCAGAAAAATACCCAGGGCCATGAGCACTGGTAACCCGCGTGTGACGGTCCAGCCCTTGGTCATACGGTCCAGCCCTTGGTCATACGGTCCAGCCCTTGGTCATACGGTCCAGCCCTTGGTCATACGGTCCAGCCCTTGGTCATACGGTCCAGCCCTTGGTCATGAGGTCTTGGCCTTTCGAAGTTGGAGAGCCATCATCGGGTGCCGAGCGTATATGATCGTTGGCTCCGCTTATGTTCGAAGTCGCCTCCAAGAAGAAGCAGCCCAATCTGCCAACCCATCAGGGGTTGCCACATAGTGAGGAAGCGGAACGAGCGGTGCTTGCAGGAATCCTGCTCAAGCCCAACCTGCTCCCGTTGATCTCCGGGCGGTTGGGAGACGAGGACTTCTACCTCGAGCGGCACCAGCTCCTCTACGGTGCGATGCTCTCCCTGTTGGAGGAGAACGTACCGGTCGACGTGCGGACGATCCAGGCCCGCATGGAGCAAACAGATACGTTCGAAACGGCGGGCGGACTCGCGTACCTGATTGGCCTCGACTTGGATCTTCCCGACCTCGGACGGGTCGAGATCTACGCCGAGTTGGTCAAGGAGCGGTCCGTTCGACGGCGGTTGGTGCTCGCTTGCGGTCAGATCACGCAGGATTGTTTGGACGGCGGGGTCGAGGCGAGTGAAGCCCTGGCCAATGCCGAAAAAGCGATTCTCAGCCTGGGCGAGGAGGCCATTCAGCGGGGTTTCTCGTCGCTCGACGCTGTTTATCAAAGTACGCTGGCCGAACTCGAAGAGCGAGCGACGGGTGGAATGGTTGGCCTCCCCACGGGCTTTTTTGATTGGGATGCCAAAACGCAGGGCCTGATCAGTGGTGCATTGATCATCATTGCCGGACGTCCCGGTATGGGAAAGACCAGTCTTGCGGTCAATATGGCGCAGCACGTGGCCATCCGAGAGAATGCTGCCGTGGGTATCTTCTCGCTCGAGATGAGTGAGAACGAGTTGTCCCAGCGCGTTCTCGCGTCTGAAGCCAATCTACCCTTTTCTCAGCTAAGGTCGGGGAAGCTCAGCGAAGGCCAATGGGAGACGCTCTACGAGACCATTCGCCGTACCGAGAAGGCACCCATTTTCATCGACGACTCGCCCAATCCGAGCCTGCTCGAGATCGCGTCGAAAGCACGTCGGCTCAAAGCCGAGCATGGCCTGCGCCTGTTGATCGTGGACTACCTTCAGCTGATGCAGGCGGGTGGCAAGTACGAAAGTCGGCAGCTCGAAATCGCGGCCATCAGCCGGGGCCTCAAACAGCTGGCGAAGGAGCTCGAGATTCCGGTGGTGGCCCTGTCCCAGCTATCTCGCCAACCCGAACGCCGTGCCGGTGATCATCGGCCGCAGCTCGCCGATTTACGTGAGAGTGGTTCGATCGAGCAGGACGCCGACATGGTGTGCTTCGTCTATCGCGACGAGCTTTACAACAAAGACGATCCCGACAACAAGGGACTCGCCGAGTTGATCATTTCCAAACACCGTAGTGGTGAGACCGGCACCGTTGAGTTGGTGTTCCAGGGCGAGATGACCACCTTCCGCAACATCGATCGCCACCATGAAGCCCCGCCGTTTTGATGTGACGACCGCGGGCTGACCGAATGAATCGTTCCCAGCCTGCGGTCCCCGGAGTGACCACCTTACTTAGGTGGTGACTTCAGTCACCGATTGCCCTGCGTTCCAGGTTACTCCGCGTGGGTGCCGTGGATGTCGAAGTCTTCGACCGGCAAGGCGGTGTCGAACAGCGCTGCTTTCTTCTGCGGTGCTGCGATCGAGAACTCGACCGTCGTGGTCTCGCCGTCCTTGACTTCGATGGTCTGATCGAACGCGCCCAGGCGTTCTTGCCAGGCTTGCACGGTATAGCTTCCCGCGGGGACGTTCTCGATCGTGAAGGCGCCGCCGTCACCGGTGACTGCAAAGTAGGGGTGGGACTTGATGCCCACGTAGCCGACCATCCACGGATGGACATCACACTTCAGGCGCAGCATCACTTCGGTGCCACGAAGCTTGTGATCGTGCTCCATGCCGGCCTTCGGTTGTCCGACGTTAAAGGAGTTGCCGGCGTCGCTGTTGGTGTGGATGTTGTGCAGCGTGGAGTCGTTGTTGCGGATTTTCATGGTCTGGCCGGTGACCGCGCCGCTGATCCGTGGATGGTAGATGCACCCTTCCTGCTCGACCAAGATGGGCTCAGCGGGCGCGCCTCCGTCATAGGCGACATCGTCGACGATGTGTACGAAGACCTTGTCTACCGAGCCGTCTTCGTTGAGTGAGACCATGTCCTGTACGACTTTCTTGCCGGCATTGATGGTCAGGCAGTTGGGGTCGGCGCCCATACGGATCAAGGGATTACGACCGGCCTTGCCGGTGTAGATCACCTTACCTTCGATGGTACCGCCGGCCCACATGGTGGATGGGAAAAGGACTGTGACCGCGAGGATCGTCAGCAGGCAACGCCTGATGTGGGAATGATTCATGGAGAGTCTCCTTATCGACTTATCGAAGTTCTTGCGGGGTCAAAGTGGGCAACAGGGTGTTCACCGGAAAGGCTGCTAGGGGGTATCGGCTCCGACGGTGCCGTGTGCGCGCTCACGCGCATACTGGTAGATCTGTTCCACGTCTTGCTGGGTCATGCTGCCACGGAAGCCGGGCATGCCGTTCTGCGATCGGCCGTTCAGCACGATGTAGATGAAGCCGGGGAAGCTGAAACGTTGCAATGAAACCAACAAATCAACCGGGGCCAAGGCATCGGTGGCTGCCACGGCATTGGCGCCGTGGCATTTGGCACAGTGCTCGGCGTAGAGCGGCGCGCCAGCCGCGGCCCTGGCGGGGTCGCGTTCGGGAGCGGGAAGATGCAAAAGCGTACGAATGTCGAGTGGCACGAGTTTCTCGGCTGGGACCACGCCATAGCCCTCCAAGAAGCCGGCGATCTCATCGGCACAACCCGTGTCGTCCGGGGCAAGTTCCTCACCCGGAGCGAAGAGCAAGGGGGCGTCCGTGGGCAGTCCCACGGTTTCGAGGCTCAGGGCGTAGTCGAAGTCGAGTTCTTGGACGGCCAAGCCAGCCAATGGTCCCCAAAGAACAGCGGCATCGAGGGAACCCGTGAGCACCGCTTCGATCAACGAACCCGCGGCATCGACGGTGAACGGAGCCGGCGCGGCGGTCAGTCCGGCGTCTTGCACCATGGCAGCAGCAGCGCCGTCTTCACCGGCTTGGGCGGCAAATACGCCGACCTCGATCTCTTTCCAGGCCGGTGCATCGAGGCCGAGGCCTTGGACCTCCTCGCTGCGGGCGGCGTCGTAGGCCAAGACGTAGGTGCGCCCGTACTTGGGAACCGCCGCCAACAAGGTGGCCAGCGACTCGGTATCGTCGAGCGCGCCGACACAGGGGCTTTCCTCACCCCAATCGTCTTGGGCCACCGTCGCGGTGGACGCCGCCATCAGGCCGACGGCTAGAAGAAGAGACAGCCGGGTTTGCCTGGCCACGTTCGAGTACCTCACCATTCCATCTCCAGTTTGAGGTACCAGACGTCGAGATCAAAGTCGCGAAAGATCGTATCCATCAGGAGGCCGCCGTTGAAGCCGCCGTCCGGCGTCGTTGGCACCAGCTGCAATCCCTGAAGGGTGAAGTCATCGATGTCGTAGTCCTCGTGATGGTAGCCAGCGACCAAGGTCAGGTCGTCACCAACGGTATAGCTGAGTTCTGGGTTGAGCGACAACCAGGCCACATCGTCGACGTCCTCGAAATCCACCAAGACGAAGGGGTTGACGTCGTCGTCCGGGGTACCGACGGGGCTGTCGAGCCGAATCGCGCCGTCGGTCTCGGTGTGGGAGATGGAGAACTTGAAGCTCAGTCGATCCGGAATCAAGTGGAGGTCGAGTGAGGCGGCCAGCGTGGTCGTTTGATCATCGGTCGTGGCCAGCCAGTTGCTGTTGGAGTCGAAACCGGTTTCGTTGGTGAAGGGATTGCTCGGGGCGTTTCGGAACCACTCTCGCCCGCGCATGCGCATCTCGTAGTCTTCGACCGTGTAGGCCGCGAATAGGCTCCAGCGATCGCTTGCAGCATAGGCCAAGTCAAGATTGTAGAGGACGTGTTCGTTGTCGAGGACGCCGAACGCCGACTCGGGGTAGTCGTCCTTTCCGCGGATCACCGAACCGCTGACCGTCAAGGTTTCTGTGGGGTAAAAGAGGGCCAACAACTGGAGCCGGTCCCGGTCGCGTGCGGCCTGGTCAAACTTGCGCAGGAACGGGAGGGCCGACACCGACGTCCCGCCCTGGTTCTCGAAGAACTGATCGAAGACATACTCGCCGATGCTGCGGTCGGCGGTGAGAAACGAGGCTCTGAATTCGACCCATGGACGCGGCTTGCTGTCGAAAGAGATCTTGAATGTCTCTTCCTCGGATTGGGCCACCTCGCGGAAGTTGCGATCGATGTCCTCGCTCTTGTAGCCGAGAGTCAACTTCGAGTTGTGCTCGAGCAAAAAGCCGAGCTCGACACCCAGCGTCGAACTGGCATAGTCAAACGGTAGGTTCTCCAGGAAGCCGGTCTCGGAGCGCGGTGGCCGCCAGGCGCCATCTTCATTGACGAAGCCGGGCACGCGAATGGTCTCGCTCTTGTTGTCGCGCTCGTAGTCACGGAAGTAGGCATTGATCTTGAGGTAGGGGAGCGGTTTCGACGTTACGCGCAGGTGCACCAGCTGGGTGTCGAGGCGGGCACCCGCACGCTCGGCGGGTCGGTTGGCAAGGTCGCTAGCATCGAACGGAGGACTGCCTTGGACACCGGGGATGATTGCCGTGTTGACGGTGTACGGCACCAAAGGGTCGTTTTGGTCCAACCGACCATTCGAGGCCGTTGCCTGAATCGTGGTGTTGCCCGGCAGCTGCCGCTTGATCGCGGTGAAGGTCAGCTCTTCTTGTTCGTTGTCTGGGTAGAGGTCGATCAGGCCGGTGGCTGGCCCGTTGCGATAACTGGTCACGACGGTGTTGAAACCGGTGCCGTCGACGATCCGCCATGGGTTGTCGAAGTGGACGGTTGAGATGCCGTTCTCGAAGGTGGATCGTCGCAAGCCGGCACGGACGAGGTAGCCAGGTTTGGCCCATTCGAGGCCCAGTCGCAACTCGTCGATGCGGTAATCCACGGCCCATGGGATCTCGACGAAACTGCCGAGGCCGAATGACGCGCTCCAAGGGCGGCTGCCCTGGCGCTCTTCGGACTTGAACGACAATTGGATCGACAGCGGATCGAAGTGCGTCCAGTCGATCTCAATACCGGCGCGGTCGCGTCGATGGCGAAGATCAGCCCGGTCGGCACTGGCCAAGACGGTGTTGGCCCGCTGTGCTGCGTCGATGGCAGAGGTTGCACCTTGAAGAAACGTCTGAACATCGTCGTCGACGGTCAGGCGACCCGTATCGATGCCCTGGAACAGGGTTGGTGCATCAAACACGTAGTTGTGCGGGATTTGGCTGTAGGAGAGCCGCGCCTTGACGTGGCCAAATTGACGGAATTCGAGGCGTGCATCTTGATCATTCAAGCCGAGGTGGCGGCCGTGTAGCCGCAGCCAGGATCGCTCGCTACGACGTTGGGCGTCGATACCGATGGCGATGCCGTCGTCGAGGTCGCGAAATTCCTGACCCTTCCCCGAATCACGTGCCCCGTCGACATTGAGCAACGCGATCGTCGCTCCCAACGCAAACTGGGGGCCGGTGGTCGGCGTTTTGGCGAAGAAGTCCGGGGTTTGGGGTGAGAAAACCGGTGTCAGCTCGGGCAATACATAGCCCGCGTTGGGCCCCAGACGAAGCGAGATGGGTCGGTTTGCGTAGAGCCGGAACTGGGTGCGGGTGGGGGCACCGCCAGCGGCCGTACCCGCAGGCAGATCGGCTGCAGGCGCCGAATCGGTGGTCGTTTCGGTGGTCGTTTCGGTGGTCGTTGCGGTGGTCGTTTCGGTGGTCGTTTTGGTGGCTACGTTGGAGGCCTTGCCGTCGCCGAGGTCAACATCGTCCCGGCTCCAAGCGGGAGATGCCCAGGTCAGGCAAATCGTCGAAGCCGCCGCGAGACGCGCGAGAAGGTGTCGTGTGCGCTTGCTCATGGTCATCTCGGGGTCACCGATGGAAGAGTTTGCCGGATGGATGGTTCGAGCCGTGGATGTTGACGTGGCAATTGGTGCAACCGCGGTTGTACAACTGCGAGGCAGGGAGACCACGCCGTAGCTGGTAGGGCGACAACCCGGCCTCGGCCTCGTCTTCGGTCAGGCCGAAAACCGTGCTCGGGTGACCGAGCGCATTGTGGCAACGTTGGCACAAGAACGGCTTCTTGACCCGGAGCAAGGGTTCATGGTTGGCACCGTGCGCTTCGTGGCAATTGAGGCAATTTTCGCGAACGGGAGGGTGATCCCAGACGAACGGCCCTCGCTTCTCGGCGTGACATTCGTAGCACTTGTCGTTGATCGTCGTGGCCGAGAGGAGGCGCTCGCTGGTCGTGCCGTGAGGGTTGTGACAATCCGTGCAAACGAGCTTGCCTTCGCGAATCGGGTGGTGGGACGGGCGCATGAGTTGGGCGCGAATCTGCCGGTGGCATTGTGTGCACACCTGCTGCTGGGTCTCCTCCCGCCAGAGTTTTTCGTTGCCACCATGAACGTTGTGGCAATTGATGCATGAGAGCTCACGACTCTCGTGCATGCTGCCGGGCCACATCGCGATGATGCCCCGCGAGTGGCAAGTCAAGCACACCTCGCTGATGGCTTCCGGTTTCATCTGATCGGGATTGAAGGTGCGCATGCCACCCACGCCACGACCGCCGCCACCCGCAACGTGGTTGCCGCCGGCGCCATGGCAGGTCTCGCAAGCGAGCTTGGCCCCCGGCGTGCGAGGGTCGCGTACCAACCCGTGAGGGCTGTTCTCGTAGCTCTCGAAGCGGTCGAAGTGGCATTGCTGACAAATTTGGGGTCCCATCAGCTCCGCTGGCTTGCCATCTCCGGCAGTACCTTGCTCCGCCAAACTGTGGGGTGCCCCACCGAAGCCCAAGATCAGCATCACCAGGCCAGCAAGCAGCACGGCACCGGGACCTGCGGTGACTGCAAGCGGGCGAGGAGAGGGGGGTGAGGATACGGTCATCGGGGGCCAACCATGGTCGTCTGGGTGCTCCTGGAGTGCGGAAAGCGACGTCCAATCGAGGGGAAATTCGCGCGGTGTGGTGTTTCTAGCCTACGGTTCATGACGGTGACATGAACAGCGCCTCTCGGCACCGCCGAGATGATTCAATGATTGCGCCAGGGTGAGCGCTGGTCAAAGAACGGGATCCGCGCCGGTAAGACGCCGAAACGCTTCAACGTACCGTCCGAGGGTACCTTCGACCACCGACGCGGGCAGCGTGGGCGCGGTCGACTCGTGGTTCCAACCGGCTTCATCAAGCCAATTCCGAACGTACTGCTTGTCAAACGAAACCGGCTCGACCCCTGGTTGCCAGGCATCGGTCTCCCAGTAGCGAGAAGAGTCGGGCGTCAAGACTTCGTCGATCAAGAGCAGCTCGCCATTGATTTGTCCGAACTCGAATTTGGTATCCGCGAGCAGTAGACCTTGCTGGGCGGCGTGGTCCGTGCCCGTCTGAAAGAGGGTCAAGGTCAATTCCCTCAGCGAGGCGGCCAGTGTTTCACCAACCCCTGCCACCAAGGTGCCGTAGTCGACGTTCTCGTCATGGCCTGATTCCGCCTTGGTGGCGGGGGTGAAGATTGCTTGCTCGAGCCGACTGGCGCGTTTCAGACCCTCGGGCAAGACAATGCCGCAGGTCGCTCCGGTGCGGGTGTATTCCTTGAAGGCACTTCCCGCCACGTAGCCGCGGGCCACACACTCGAAGGGC
>CBDFNS010000025.1:0-706675 GCA_965250305.1 Candidatus Multivoradales bacterium
TACAAGGTCTTTCGCGGCGACCTGATTCGGGGCCTGACGTTGCGCTCGAACCGATTTGGTATCGAGCCCGAAATGACTGCGAAGGTCGCCAAGACCCACGCGCGGATCTACGAAGTACCCATTTCGTACCACGGGCGAACGTACGCCGAAGGGAAGAAGATCGGTTGGAAGGATGGCGTATCCGCGATCTGGGCCATCCTGCGTTTCAATCTCTTTTCTTGAAGGCACGCTACGGTTGCGGATCGTCCAACACCTGGGTCCGCAGCGACTTGCAGCAGTGAGCATTCGGCATCGCGGTAGGTGTCTTCTTGGTCCTCAGCAGGAGCCCTAGGTGCCACTGAAGTCGGCCTTGTTTGGCAGCGCAGCGAAGATTGAACGGTTCTCCTCCGTCTCTATTGGATATGGGCCGTGATATTCGCTACCTGCCGTCGTCGGGGACCTTGGTCGAGTTGACCGTGCGCACCATCCAACAACGCTACCTCCTTCGGCCTGGGCCACGGCTCAATGCGCTCGTAATCGGCGTGTTGGCGCACGCGCAAGAGGCCACCGGCATGCGGGTGCACGCCGTCGTGGTGATGAGCAGCCACGCCCATTTGCTGGTTTCACCCACTTCGACCAAGCAGGTGGCCAACTTCATGCGCCTCGCCAACGGCAACACTTCGAAAGAAGCCGGCCTGCTCCACGATTGGCCGGGTACGATGTTCCCGAGGCGCTACGCGTCGATCCCGGTGTCGGATGAGCCACAAGCCCAGATTGCCAGGCTTCGATACATTCTCGAACAAGTCTCCGTTTCATACTGCACCTCATGGTGAGAGTTGTCGCTTGACGTCTTCGGGCAGTCCCGGAAGCTGGCCAGCGATTGGGGTTGGATCTTCGTAGAGCCACCAGTAGTGGCTGTGTCGATGCCGCTTCAGGAGTCCTGCACGATTCCAGCCGATGACCTTGCATCGCGCGACGCGGAATTTCTTGGCGATCTCGCTGGCGGTGAGTAGGCCCCGCTCGACGAGTCGTTGGCGCCGCGGGGTCAGTTTGTACGTGCGGCGAATGGTGCTCACGATGGACCCTGTAAAGCGATGGTTGGTGGCGGTGACGAGCCCGTCCTCATCGAGGATTTTGGCGATCTGCCACTCCCCGTGATCGTCCAAGAGGCGGTCGATGCGTTCGACGATCTTGTCGGGGGTTTTTCGTAGTTGCCAAGCCTTCTTGGGCGCCTCGAGGGAGAAGCTCTCCGTAGCACCGCCGCGAAATCGGAGATGAACGTGGATCTTCTCACAGCGCTCGAAAGTGACATCCTCCAGCAGCAGGCGAAGCAGCCGCTTGCGGTCCTGGATGGACGTCTTGGGATCCTTCCAGAAAACTTGAAAGTCGCCGACCAGCGATCGGACTTGTTGTTTGTCGCTCTCGCTCAATCGAGGCTGGCCCTCCTCGTGCTGGCGATCGTAATCATCGCGACGCTCTTCGAGCTTGCGGAGTCGCTGATTCCAATCGGCCTCCAGCTGTGCTGCGACGAGCCGGTTCTCGGGATCGACGGCGAGGTAGCGACGACGGGCACGGTCCGCTTCGTAGCGCATCTGCTCGAGCTGGCGCTGCCTGTGAGCGTCGATCTCTTTCCACCGCGTTTCCAGCTCCTGCTGCACCTTGAGCGAAGCCTCGATACTCAGCGGACTGACGAGCGCGACGATGCGCTTCGAGATCGCTGCATCGACAACGCCACCGTGCACCCTCTGGCAGCTCTTCTCGCCCTTGCGCTGACAGTAGTAGATCGGCACAAGCCCGGTCTTGCGGACTTGGTAGGTGATCGTCATGCGACGACCGCAGTGACCACAGAGCACCAGCCCCTGAAGCAGGGCCGGTCCTTCTCGCGCCGGCCCCCGTCGCCGATCGATGCCGCAGGCTTGGGCGTTGTCCCGCAGCTGGCGCTGATGGTCCTCGAATTGCTCACGAGTGACGTACGCCTCGTGCGCATCGGGAATCAGCACTTCCCACTCGCTCATGGGTTTGTATTCCTTCGCGTACTTGCCACTCGGTAGCCGACGTTGGCGCGTCCTGCCGTAGAAGTAGATCCCGGCGTAGCGTGGGTTGTGCAGCGTTCTCAGGACGGTAGCAAAGTCCAGTTCGCGCCATACGACCTCACTCAGCGGGCGGACTGCACTGAGGTAGCTGGGAAACAGCAGATCCCGAGCGCGAAACCAACGGACCGTTCCCATGGCCGATCCCACACGACGAAAGGTCGTGAAGAGTAGCCGAATCGATTCCTGGACCTGTAGGTTCGGATCGAACACCACGCGGTCAGAGGCGTCGTAGACGAAGCCCAAAGGCAGATTCACTTTGAGTTCACCACGGCGCGCCTTGCTCAGCAGCCCCCCTTGCAGGCGAGCGCGCAGAATATGCAGCTCCGCCTCCGACATCGTGCCCTTCATCCCCAGCAACAGCCGATCGTTGAAGTGGCTCGGATCGTAGAGACCGTCGTCATCGAGCAGCAGGGTGTCGGTCAGCGCGCAGATCTCCAGCAACCGGTGCCAGTCGGTCGAGTTGCGGGCCAGACGAGAAACCTCCAGACCCAGCACCAGCCCGGCTTCACCGAGTCCTACCGCGGTCACCAGACGCTTGAAACCGGCTCGATCTTGTGACGCCCCAGATTGACCCAGATCGGAATCGATCACCTCGATCTGATCCTCGCTCCAACCCAAGGCGATGGCCCGATCTTTCAGGCCGTACTGGCGACGTGTGCTCTCTTGATGCTCGACCACTTGTTGCAAGGTCGACTGACGAACGTAGAGCAACGCCCGGCGAGCGAGGTGATCACTGGTGATCTTCGATGTCTCAGCTCTTAGCATCTGGAAGCCTCCTGGTGGTTTAGAAACATGTCGGCAATCAGCGCGACAACTTCGTCGGCAAGCCCGCTCGGCGGGTTGCGAAGGACCGATCCGCTCTCCGATGGAGAGTGCGAAGGAAGCAGTCGGTAGACCTGCATCCAGGCGGTCATGCCCTGGCTCAGGAACACGCTGAGACCACTACGGATGGCGCTGAAGGAGTCGTCCTCCAGAACGCTCGCTCGTAGCACCTCGTAGCCTTCGCCCACAGTGGCAGCGTCGTGCAACGGGCGGGATTCAACCAGCGTTTTTTTTTCGCCGCGCCAGCGCACGCTCGATGCTGCGTGAATGCACCGTGATGCAGAATGCCTCCTGCACCCGGAGCGCCAGCTCCACCGATCCAAGCGCCGGTTGGAATTCCAACGTTTGCACCAGAAAGTCGACCACCGTGTCGGTGAGCTTGTGGCCCCCTTTGGGACCGCGCTTTTTGGGCACCAGCCCGCCGAGACCTTCTCTGTCGAGCTGTTCCCTGGCCCGGTAGAAGGCCGGTCTCGAGTAGCCAAAGTCCCGAGCTGCATCCACCACCGAGTCGCTTTCTGCGTGAACACGCCGCAGCATTTCGTACTTGACCTGGACCAAATCATCGGCGTCGAAGAACGCCATGCCTTCGAATTTCGGATCGCGGACGTGGTCCGCTGAGGGGTTGAGGCAGCCGTTGCGGCGCAGTGCAGTCTTCTTGGGGGACATGGAGCTCCTATGTCTCTACAATTGTGTCTGACTTTCTTCCAAGAAACAGTCAAGTGTCGACAATACCTATCAAATTCAAGCATTTACCTCGACCTTCCTCCTTCCTGCATCCTCACGTTTGGCATAATTACCATAACATAAACGGCGTAATTCGGTTAACACTCTTCGTCACCAACAACCGCCCTGCACAGCGCCAGAAGGTCGCTAACTCGAAAGTGCGCCCGGCCAGACGACCGATCGAAGAATTCGTCCGAAGCTCTCAGGTCCGTCCAGGACAGCGCCACCCATTGAAGCCGTGGCGTGTCTTCGCGGTAGTAGTAGATCCGCTCTTCACCCCATGACTTGCGGATCTCTACATACGTGTACACCGAGCCACCATCCGGGTGGAACGGGTGGGTGATCTGAAACCGCATCTCGTCCGATGGCGACGTAGTCGAACACTCTTCCTCATGGACCCAAGGAGAACCTCGTCCTCGCGCCGACAGACTGGCCTGGCGTCCACTCGTCGCGGGCGATGGTCGAGGGCCGGACCATGAAGGGGATCTGGATCAAGCGCAAGGAGATGTGGGGCGCCCGGCAGCGCGGCAAGGAGGTCACCGAGGCCGACTTCACGGAAGACGTCGAGCTGACGCTCGATCCCCTTCCCTGCTGGCGGCACCTCGACCCCGATGGGTACCGCGCCCGCGTCGCCGAGATAGTTGATGACATCGAACGCGAGACGATCGCGCGTCATCGGCAGGCCGAAACCGTGCCGAAAGGCGCTGAGTGGGTCCGGCGTCGGCATCCACACGAGCGCCCCAAGCCAGGCCACCGGTCACCACGGCCACGTTTCCATGCCTACGCGAAGAAAGTCCGTGAGCAGCTCGTCGCGGCCTACCGGGAGTTTCTCGCCGCGTATCGAGTCGCCGCCGAGCGGCTCGCAGTCGGCGACACCACCGTCAGCTTTCCCGAGAACTGCTTTCCGCCGCCGCAACCGTTCGTAGAGCCGCTGCGGTTCGAGCCTGGATAGCGGTCCAGGGTCGCGTTGGGTTGGCGCTGCGTGGCGTGGGGCGGGTTCACCTGCCTCATGGTTGAGGTGTGCTTCGGCGTCAGAATCGCCTGAATCAGGCGAGCGTCGGACGCTCAACTCACCTGATTCGGGTATCGTTTACGCGATCAGAACGCTCCACCAGGGCGATTCACGAGGGATCAAGGTGCTGGATGGGAGAGGCGACCGTCAAGATCGTCTCTCCCCCCAATATTCGTGTGGCAGATAGCGCCGGTCAAAACCGGCAGAATGTAGTAGGTGAGAGTCCTATACGACGAAAGGAGTAGCGATCCACGTTGACCCCGAGTCATGCGGTCGGTCTCGCAAGGGCCCGATCGAAGCGTTGACAGGGGGTGTACGAGCAGGGCAATTGAGCCGTGAAGACGAATTAGATTCGGACGTCCACGTTGTTGTCATAAGCGGGGACAACACCGATCGTCGCGCCATCGCGAGTGTCGATCGGGTCCGGCGCGGTCGGAGAACCATTGCGCGTACACAAGCATTCTGCGCGGGAACCGGGAGATCCCGTGACCGACCCAGGCCGATGGTGGCTGGGTCCGCGTTGAGAACCGAAAGGGAACGCCAACGATGCACGGAAGCGGGAAGTCGGACAGGCCCATAGTACCGAGGAAGCTTACGAACAAAGTCACGGGTGCGCCCGTGGCGGCGGAGCAGGTGGAGGGAAGGGGCTTGGCCAAGGGGAATCCGCGTCAGCCTCCCCAAACCCGGACGCAGAGCCGGAGAGCTTTGATGTCGAAGCTGGAGCGGATACGACAGGTAGCGAAGCAGAGAAAGGATGAGCGGTTCACCTCGCTCTGGCACCACGTCTGCAACCTGAATCGACTGCACGAGGTGTACTTCGAGCTTAACCGCTCGAGTGCACCGGGGGTCGACCGGGTGACGTGGCAGCAGTACGGGGAGAATCTGTGGGCGAACCTCACAGACCTCGCCAAGCGGCTGATGCGCGGAGCATATCGACCCCTGCCGGTGGAGCGGACGTACGTCCCCAAAAGGGACGGGCGTCTACGGCCAATCGGTAAACCTGCGCTGGAAGACAAGATCGTCCAACGTGTGTTTGCCCAGGTCGTAGGCGCAGTCTACGAAGCCGACTTTCTGGGGTTCTCCTACGGTAGCCGACCGGGACGCAGCCAGCACAATGCGCTGGATGCGTTGTCGGTGGGTCTTTTGAGGAGAAAGGTGAGCTGGGTGTTGGATGCGGACATTCGTGGATTTTTCGACGCCATCGACCATGAGTGGATGCTGAAGTTTCTCCAACACCGGATCGCGGATCCACGCGTGTTGCGTCAAGTCAGACAATGGCTGGAGGCGGGCGTGCTCGAAGAGGGAGAGAAGAGCGTGCCGAAGGCTGGAACGCCGCAGGGGGGAAGTGCTTCCCCGCTGTTGGCGAACATCTACCTTCACTACGTGCTCGACCTCTGGGCGCACCGCTGGCGAGAACGACATGCTCGGGGAGACGTGACCATCGTGCGTTACATGGACGACTTCGTGGTGGGATTCCAATATCGCGATGATGCCGAGAGGTTTCTGCGCGAGTTGCGGGAGCGGATGCGCCGCTTCAGCTTGGAACTCCATGCCGAGAAAACTCGCCTGATCGAGTTCGGCCGTTTCGCGGCCGAGAATCGCAAAAGGCGAGGGGCCGGCAAGCCCGAGACGTTCGACTTCCTGGGGTTCAAGCACATGTGCAGCATGGACCGTAGGGGGTACTTCATCGTCCGCCGACACACGATGCGCCAGCGACTGACGGCCAAGCTGAAGTCGATGAAGATCGAGCTGAAGCGACGTCGACACCAGAAGCTGGCATACCAGAGGCGGTGGGTGAGCTCGGTCCTGCGCGGGCACTACCAGTACTATGGCGTGCCTCGCAACATCCAAGCTCTACGCGTCTTCCACCACGAGATACTGTGGCACTGGTGGCGAGCGCTTCGGCGACGCAGCCAAAAACACAACCTCCCATGGAAGCGCTTCTGCCGACTCGCAAGGCCACGACTACCCCAGCCGCGCATCACCCATCCCTACCCCAACGAGCGCCTGTGCGTCACTACCCGAGGCAGGAGCCCAGTGCAATAGTCCTGCACGCTGGGATCTGTGCGGGGGCGGCCCGGCGACGGGCCGTCCTACCGCGACCCTCATGAAGGCGGCACCTCATGAAGGCGGCACCTGATGAAGCCGCTCGATACACGTCGAGAGAGCAAAACGCTAGGGCACGAAATCGCGCCCTAGCCGATGAGTCTTAGGAGAATTCTCGTCCACCAGCCACCAGCCGCGGCTCGATTGCATACTCAGAGAGGTCGACGTTCTCCAAGGCCCGCACTTCGAGCAGAAGATCGACCTCTTGGTCTGTGTCGAACTGAAGGCCGGAAAGAGAGTCTATGTAATACATGAGTTGACCGGACCAAGACGGGACCCAATCACCCACGAGCATCCCCTCATAAGAAGCGCGTTCCGAGTTCGGCGAATCAAATGATACTCGCACCGTTAGCCTCGCCTCCTTGAGATGATCGTAGACAGCATCCATCTCGGAACTTAGAAGACCAAGACTCTCGGTCCCTGCAATCCAAAGCTCCAACGTAAACTCTTCGCTGGGGAAACCCTTCATTCGATACTGGCTGGCACTTCCGGCTGACAGCGGGATCAAAGGAAAAGTCACCTCATACCTAGGCTGGAACGAATCCCACCCATGGTCTGTGAACGTTCCATCACCTGTAAACTCATTCCACCTTTGGCATTCTACCGAAGTCAAGGAAGCAAGAACGAGTGCTGAAAGCAACAACAGGCGATTGCGGCCAGTCTTTGGTACCGTTTCGCCTTCTGTAGGCCTTCTGCCTCTCTTGCTAGTTGTCTTCATTGCTTAGCTCCTCATCGTCGACCGTCGCGTCCGGTAGCTCCACTGGATTTCCGAGGCCTGGGTTCACTCCAATCGTCTCACCTGCGTCGGGAGGGTCAGCTCCCGCTGCGACAAGTATACCGCTAGCAAGGGAGTTGGAGTTTTTCTTGCTTCCGAGCCCGAGTATTCCGTACTGTTGGCTACCGCTCTCATAGGACCCGAATGCTTCCATCACATTCGCCTCAAACTGTTCGGCAGTCTGACCTGCTGGAGTCTCAACTCGAAGCACTTGAACGTCAGTCCCTGCGAGTTCGTTGAGATCGTTCGCTCTGTTGACCTGACTCTGGAGGACGCGGTTTCCTTTTCTTCCACCAGGGAAACCACTGAGCGAAATCACTCCGTTACTCTTGTGAATCTGGCCTGCGAAGCGAGATCGATTTTCTCCGGTCGGCGCAACAACGATGAACGAGTGTTGGCAACAGCCTCGTGTTCTGGGATCACGCACGGGTCTGGTTGCGAGATAGACATCGCGACCATCTGGGTCAACGTATTTCAGAGGCGCGTTTCGGCTGTAGGAGTAGCGATTCCAAGATTGAGGGACTCTCGATGCCTTCCGACGGTTCTTCGGGTCGACACTGAGGAACCGCCTCAAATGCGGTGAGCAATACCGCGCATGCATGTAATCGAGATCGTCGTTCTCATTATCGTTGAGATGGAAGTCCCTTTCATGACCGGTGAAACGCTGGGTTTCATTACCGGGCTCGGTGTTGCTGGCGAGGCCACCGAATCCCCAGTAGTGCGCAATTTCGTTGACCTGCCCGATGGCGTTGGTGGTGACTTGCGGTGTGCCGAGGTGGTTGACGGCGAAGTGGATGGTGGCGTCGTTGCCGGACTCGTTGGTGGCGGCGGCGAGCATGACGCCGTTGCGGTAGATGTAGTCCTTGGTCCACAGCCAGGTACCTTGCGTGCCGCCGAAGTCGCCCTTGGTTGGTATCTCCGCGACCATGCCACTGGCCGTGCTACTCGAGGGGGGCGGCGACGCGAACGTACCGACGGTGGTGTCCCATGCCAAGGTGTTGCCGGTTTCGAAGCCGTCGGCAAAGAGCAGGGTCCCGGCTGGTTGCAGGCTGTGCTCCCAGCGACGCAGGACTTTGCCGTCGAGCCCACGCATCGTCCACGTTTCCGACCCAAACGACGTGCCGCTGGTGTAGCGCAGGTTTGCCAGCCGCTCACCATCGGCGGTGTAGAGGTAACTCTCACTGGGAAAATTGCGATGGGTCATGGCGTCGAGGGCGTCGTAGCTGTAACTCTCGCTGGCCCATTGTTTGAGGTTGCCGCGCCCGTCGTACATGCCTGCACTTAACCGGTTGCGGGCGCTGTTGACGGCGAAGGTTGTGCCCGTGGTGGTGGAGCCGTCGAAGAAGTCGACTCGGGTGAGATTGCCGTAGGCGTCGTAGCTGTAGCCCTCGAAGTTGCCCGAGGTGAGCCTGAACTTCTTGAGCCGGCTCGCCTGGTCGTAGAAGTAGGACTCGGTGCCGGCCGTGCCACTCCGAGAGTAGAGATTGCCGGCACCGTCGTAGGAGTGAATACCGAGGGACAGATTATTGCCTCCCGTGTTGATCTGAATCTCGTGCGGCCGACGCATGCCGTGACTGGCGACTGAGATGGTTTCGCTCGTGTTGTTGCCGTGGCCCACGGAGGCCACCATGCCATTGGCGTGGTAGGTGATGATGCCGGAGAAGCCTGGAATGGCGGTCAGCCTGCCGCGGGTAAAGGTCTGTGACAGGTTGCGCGTCGCGGCACTGCCTTGGCAAGGTGAGTGCGTGCAGTTGGGGTAGCCGATGGACGTGACGTTGCCGAGATCGTCGTACGACCAACTTTGGTCGAAGTCGTTGCCGAGCGGCGTGATGTTGGTGACGCGCTTGGATACCCGGCCGCCAGGACCACGGTATTCGTAGGTCTCGGCAACGGTGACCGTTTGGGTCTGATTCGGATCCCAGGGCACCGTCAGGCGGTTGAATCGTCGAGCAAGCTCGGCCCTCCCCTTGCGCTTATTGGTGCCGCTGTTGTCCGTTGCGTAGTTGTAGGCGAGGAGATTCGCGCCCCCGGACTGCGCCTCGCGCACCAGGGTCAAACGCTCGGCTTTGTCGTAGGTGTAGGCCAGCTCCGCTACGCCGTCGTCGTCCGTGTCGATGGACAAGGCGTGGCCTTTCGCGTCGAGTCCGCTGTAGCGGCGCCAGCCCCCGTTCGGCTGGGCGATGCCGACCTCGGGATGCCATTCATCGGTTAAGAAGCCTCGATTGTCGTAGAGGAACTCACGACGTTGGGCGCTGGCACCGGTCATGTCGACCCGGGTGAGGCGATTGCCCACGTCGTAGGTGTAGGTGGCGGTGGCACCGTCAGGCTCGGTGACTTGGTACAGCCGACCATGCTTGTCATAGTCCTCGCGGGTCGTGGCATTCACCAGGGACGGGTTGGCGCCGGTGCCGGCGGCCACCCTGACGGTACGGTTGACGGTGCGGTTGCCGAAGTAGTTGAGGGTCGATTCGAGACCATCGGGCGCGGTGATCTTCTTCGCTCGGCCAAAGGGGTCGTAGTCGTCAAAGCGTGTCCAGCCGGTGGCGCTGGCACCCGCGTAGGGCGTGGACACGTCGGTCTTGTTGCCCATGGCGTCGTAGCGCGTCTCGACGGTGTTCCAGGCGGTACCACCCCGCCAGTCGCGCTCGAGATGCACCCTGCCGAGTGGGTCGAAATGCACTTCCTGTTTGGTGATCAAGCCACCGGTGCTGCCGTTGGGCCTGGTAAAGACGACGACGCGTGCCAGGTCGCCGGCGGAATCGGCGGTGTCGTAGAGATAGTTCACCCAAGCACCATGCCCTGCTTCGGGCTTGATCCACTCGATACGTCCTTGTTCTTCGTACTCGTAGTCGGTACGAATTTCGGCGGTGTCCTTGCTCGACGACGGGAGTCCCGTGCTGGCATCGATGGTTTGGTCGAGACTCAGGAAACCAATGCTCTGGCCCACGGCAGATTCGTACTGCGTTGTAGCACGGGTACCGAACGCGTAGGTATGTGCCTGTCGGTAGCTCCAAATGGACGGCGTCACTGTGCAAACAGGCTGGCCAGTGGGCGCGTTGGCATTGTCGCCGCCGTAGTAGGTCTCGGCGGTGACGTTCCCCTGACCGTCGCTACTACTTTCGTAGAGGACGATGACGTCGTCATGATCACGGCTGCTGCCGACGCGGAACCGCCGCTCGCCTCTGAGGAAGCCGGTCGCGGCGTCGAAGCAATAGGACTGGTAGGCAATGGCCGAGCCTTCGGCCTGCCGGGTGTGGTCGTAGAGGTTGAGCAGCCAGGTGTTGGGCAGGTTGAAGCTGCCGGGGAAGCTGCCGGCAGCAGGGTTGTAGTTGGTGGTTTCGGTACGGGTATTGCCGCCCGAGGTGGTGCCCGAGGTTTGGACACTTCGGTAGTGGCCCAAGCCGTCGAAGTTGGAATTGTTGACGTCACGTTGGACGCTGGCGGCGTTGAAGACGGTGCGCTGCGACTGCACCCGGCGGTTGAAGTCCCACGAGCGGTTCTCGAGGTCACCGAACGTGACGGCCGAATCGAACGGATCCCAGTCGTAGCGCACATAGACCGTACGCTTCAGGTTGCTCCCGTTGCCGTCGTAGATCTTCTGCGACAGGTAGCGCTTTGGATTGGAACCGTCGTTTACCTTGGTGGTGAAGGGAAGGCTGTAGTGTTCGGGCAAGGCCTCGCTGCCAGCGGGCAGGTTGCCCGCGATGTAGGCGGAGAAGAAGTGCTCGGTCTTGTCGCCTAGAGGGGTGATCACCGTAGTGACCTTCTCTATCGGACGGGTGTCGTCTCCCGATTGCACAAGCTGAGAAGCATAGGTCCAGGTGCCCTGGACATTGGCATTGGCATCGAGTACCCGACGCGCAATCACCCCCGACGATGATTGCAACCACGGCGTGGGATCCGGGAACGGCCCGCACACCGGCATGCCACAATCTTCGGGCTCATTGCCGCTCGGCAACGACCAGCCAGCCCAATCCCACTCGATGTATCCGAGTGTCGGCAACTGCATTTGCTTCAGGGCGCCTGCCGTCTTGCAGGTCGTGGAATCCACCGACGTGATGTACTCGCTCGCCGGCATTCGGTACCGCGAGCCATCGGGCAGGGTGATCGACGTAAGGAGTTGGACGTCGGCCTGCGGCGGTAAGTAGAACTGATGGGTGTCCGGAAAAACACCGGGAATGAACGGGCACGGCCGCTCGACGAGCGAGGGTGCGTAGTTCAATGTGTAGATGGCGGTGCCGCCACCGAAGGCTGCAAGCTCAACCTTGGTGACCAGCGCGGTGGGAAGACCGTCGACGGTGAACGAGCTGGTGGTGATCTCGTGGCTGCGGCCGGTGGAATCGGTAAGGGTGGTCTTGCTGCCCTGATAGGTGATCGCCAGGTTGTTGCCGAAGCGATCTTCGATCTTTGTGATGTGCCAGACTGTGCCCACGAGGTCAAACGTATGCAGGGTCCCGTCGGGAAACTCGATGGTGCGTTTGGTCCCGCTCACTTGGATCATGCGCAGGTAGGAGTTGTCGCGCGTGTACCAGCGAACCGAGCTGTTGGTTTCGCCAAGGTGTAGCGTGTCCCAAAATCGATGCTCAGCTCCGTCGGCACTGACGTAGAGCCAGCTGGGCGAATCGTTGCGCGGCGGGGTGTTGGGCGGGATGAGGTTGCCCAAGGACAGGGTCCATCCAAAGCCGGCGTTGGCGTCGAGATTTGGGCGTGGTTGACTTTGCTCCTGGCCCGGGCCACCAGAGACCTGTTCCCAGTCCCAGAGAGTGGAGTTGTAAATTAAGGTAAGCTGGTACGAGAAGCCGCCGCCCACAGGGTAGCTGATACCGATGGGGATCGTGATCGTCAGGCCGCCATTAAAGATGGCGATATTGTCCAGGTCGCCGACGGCAAAAGATTTTTCCGGAGAGAATCCACGCTCGTTGTTCGGGTGCTGGACGCCAGCGAATGCGGGTAGGGCGAGCAAAAGCGAGAGTGCTACCAGGAAGCAGGTAACGAGCGCTCGAGACCGAGGCCCATCGTCTCGAGTACCGCGCGCAGCCTGGCCGTAGGCCGACCGAAGGGAGTTCGAGCACGGAACGCAGGGACGATGGGCTCGGTCGGTTTCGTGACGCATTGGCGCCCGTCGGTCGGTCTGCGGGCGTGCCTCGGAACTCGCGGCGCGGACGCCGCTCAAACAGGCCTCGGCCCGTCCTCGATCCGACCGCGTGCGCTGTGTGGTGGGTTGCGTTGCCTGTGCCATTATCGTTCCTCCCCTTCGCGTGTCCACTCGGTGGAGCCAGCTGTTGTGATGGCGTATGCCAAGCGGTGTGGGTCCAAAATCACCAGCACATCATCGTCTTCCAGTAACGAAGGCGGTGGCTCGTTGCCCACGAACGGCACCATCTGGTCGAGCGCCAAGGTGAAGGCGCCGTCACCGATATCGTCTTCGTCGTAGAGGCTTCGATCGCCCACCATGCGCCGCCAGGCACCCTGGCCGGGGCGTACCAGCAAGACGTTGGCTTGTCGGCCGGTGAGCCGAATCCGACTCAGCTCGTCGAACGGACCGCGCCGAAGCTCGGCGTCCGTGAGGTCGAAGGCGTGCGTCACCGCGCCGTCTGGTGAGGCTGTGCTTACCTCGCCTGTCGCAACGTCGACCACGAGCCACAGAGATTGTTCCGACACCCCACCATGCGGCGAGAGTGCCACGCTGCCGTCGCGGTCGTCATCCGACAGCGCTTCGGAAACGAGCGAGAGTGTCGATCCGTGACCGTTCGTAACTGGTCGCCCTACCGGGCAACCGGCACTTCGCCGTTAGCGATCGAAGGAGGTCTGGAATCAGGGCAGGGTGACGGTGCCAGGCTTCTGGATCGCGGCCTTTGCGACGTCGAGGAGATACTTCGTAACCGGTCGCCCTACCGGGCAACCGGCACTTCGCCGTGGACGATCGAAGGCGGGCTGCGAATCGAATCAGGGCAGGGTGACGGTGCCAGGCTTCTGGATCGCGGCCTTTGCGACGTCGAGGAGATATTGGGCAGGATCGATGCCGTTGAGCCTTGCGGTCTCGACGAGGGAATAGAGCACCGCGGCCGTCTTGGCTCCGCGCTCTGAGCGCGAGCAGAAATGGGTTTTGCGTCCGATCACCGGACCTCGGAGCGCCCTCTCTACCCGGTTGTTGTCGAGGGGGATCCTGCCGTCCGCAACAAAATGTGTAAGCCGATCCCAGCGCTTCATCATGTATTGAATCGCCTTGCCGAAACCCGATTGTCGAAGGCCGCCCTGCTGAAATGCCCACGCGCGAATTTGCTTGAGAATCGGCCGACTCTTCTCCTGTCGAATCTGCCGTCTCTTCTCCCACTCCTCCGGGCCGCCCGGGAAGGGGCCTTCGACCTCGCGGTCGATCTCATACAGCTCTCGGATCCATTGGAGGACCGGCTGACACCGAGCATCTTCGAGATCCCGGAACTTTCTCAGGCAATGAGCCCAGCAGTTGACCAGGGTAAATCGCGGCGGCTGATCCTCTTCGTCCGGTTTCGCCAGGATTTCGTAGACCTGGTAGCCATCCGCGACCAGGGCACCTGAATAGGTTTCCAGCAGGCTGCGCCCTGCTTCGGTCGATTTCGAGTCGAGCAAGGCATAGTAAGCAAATTGTTCTGAGCACAAACCCCAAACCGTGGCGGTATATCGTCTCTTTCGATGCCGCTTGCGCCCGATCTTGACCCCATTGGGTGCCAACAACCAGCCGGTTTCGTCGACGTGCAAGACCGGGCCTTCGAGAAGCCGGGTGAAGAGCGCGTCGTAAGTCGGCTCCAGGATCTTCGACAGAGCGATGATCTGATCTGAGAGCGTGGCGGCCGTGACCGTCAGCCCGGACCGCGCCATGCGCGTGACCTGGCGTTGCAACGGAATCTGATCGACGTACTTGTCAACGGCCACGGAGACGCCGAAGTCTGCCGAGTACCGACCGCCGGGGATCAACTTGGCCGGGCCGTGGGCGGTGACCACGTTGGCATTGCAGCGGCAGCGATACTTCTTGCGACGGTGAAGCACCAAGGAATAGGTGCGCTCGACGAGCGTAATCTCTTCGCTGTCCTCGGTGAGCCCCATCTCCTCGAGTTCGCCCTGGCAGACTTGGCAGGTCTGCTCATCTTGGGGTAACTCGTAGAGTTGCTCTTGCCGAGGCAACCGGGGCTGCGGACGGGGCCCGTGCCCTTTCTGAGGCTTCTTAGCCGCTTTCGGTTTCGCTTCAGGCGTGATCGGTTCCGCCGCCGCCTGGAACGCCTTCGAGCCCGGAGTTTCGAGTATGTCCAGCTCGGCCTGGGTGAGCACCCGCCCTTCCAAATGAGCGTTTCTCAACGTCAGATCTCGAAGCCTGGTGACCAGACGCCCGACCTCATCCTGGAGCAGGCCACAAGCCTGCTGAAGGATCTCAACTCGGGTTTCCGAACGCGCATCGAGCATGCACGTAGTATCTCATAAATACTTTATTATTAGGCAGGTATTAGCGGGCGATTTGGATCAATCTGCGGCGGAGATAACCGTCGGCGGCCCACCTCCTGGCAACCCTCCAAGAACAACGCAAGCTCCGAGGAGGAAAGCTCCAACTCGCTTTCGACCGCAGTCTTCCAGAGGCAGGCAAAGCGGCCCTTCTCGAGGCGTTTCACGTAAAGGCAAGATCCGGTCCCGTCCCACAAGAGCACCTTCGCTCGAATCCGATTCCTGGCCACGAACAAGTACAAATCACCGCTCGTCGGATCCCGACCCAGCTCTTCGCGAATCCAGAACTCCTGACATACCCTTTAAAATTGGCGAGTTTTCTGGGCCTACGCTGTCGTAGGTGCGGACCCAAAACTGTCCGCTTTTTTCCCTGTGCCAATGCATGATCGGGTATGGCACCGACGGCCGACGAGAACGTCCTCTTCGCAGACCACGCCGGGATTCCCGATGGGATCGTGGTCATCAACGATCGCTGCCGCCTCCTGCTGAGGGGCGGTTACCAGGTTGCGACTGTCTGTGGCCTGCCGCTTGCCCACTTCGCTGCTAGCGACAAGGCCGGCGAGGCCCACGCGATGGTGTGCCTCGTTGATTTGGGCTGGGCACGGCAGACCGAGGTTGCGCGCGCTTTTGGCTGCGATGTTCGCACTGTGCGTCGGCACCAGCGCCGCTTCGAGGAGGGTGGGCTGTGTGCCTTGGGGCGGCCACGTGGATTTCCACGGGGACGGCCGCGGGTGCCGCAGGCCCGCGAGGACGCGGTCAATGGCTGGAAGGCCGAGGGTGTGTCGAATCGTGAGATCGCCCGGCGGCTCGGTATCAATGAGAAGGCCGTCCGCAAGCTCGTGAAGCGCCTAGGCTGGAAGGAACGGCCGGCAGAGCAGCTGACGATGCCCTTCGAGGGTGCGGACCCAAAACTGTCCGCTTCTGGCGAACGGCTGGCCGACGACGCCCTTACCGACGCCAATCCCACGCTCGATCCTGGCGACGGTGGGGGCCGAGAGGGTGCGGACCCAAAACTGTCCGCTTCTGGCGAACGGCTGGCCAACGACGCCCTTACCGACGCCAATCCCACGCTCGATCCTGGCGACGGTGGGGGCCGAGAGGGTGCGGACCCAAAACTGTCCGCTTCTGGCGAACGGCTGGCCGACGACGCCCTTACCGACGCCAATCCCACGCTCGATCCCGGCGACGGTGGGGGCCGAGAGGGTGCGGACCCAAAACTGTCCGCTTCGGCGCCCGACCTGGATCGGGCCCCCTTGTCGCTGGACCTTGATCCGGCCGATCGCGCTGGCGATCGGCTTCTGGCGAGGCTGGGACTGCTCAATGATGCGGCACCGGTGTTCGGAGCGGCGACCCAGGTCCCAGGCCTCGGTGCTCTGCTGGCGATTCCTGCACTCATGGACAGCGGCGTGCTATCCATCGCCCGCGAGATCTACGGCAGCATCGGGCCTGCCTTCTACGGGCTGCGCACCACCGTGGTGACCCTGCTCTTGATGGCGCTGCTGCGGATCAAGCGACCCGAAGGGCTCAAGGAACGCTCACCTCGCCAGCTGGGTCAGATTCTCGGACTCGACCGCGCACCAGAGGTGAAGACTCTGCGCAACAAGCTCGCCCGACTCGCAGCTCATGGCCGGGCTGGCGACTTTGGCCGTGCCTTGGCGCAGCGTCGGGTCGCCACGCGGGGACATGCCATGGGCTTCCTCTATGTGGACGGGCATGTGCGCGCCTACCACGGCGACCGAGAGATCCCCAAAACGCACGTGGCACGGATACGCATCGCCATGCCGGCGACCACGGACTACTGGATCAATGATGCCCAGAGCGAGCCTCTTTTCGTGGTTCCAGCCGAGGCCAACAAAGGGCTCGCAGCGATGCTCCCCATCGTTCTCAAAGAGGTACGAAAGCTACTCGGAGACCGACGAGTTACCGTCGTTTTCGACCGTGGGGGCTGGAGCCCAAAGCTATTTGCCAAGCTCATCGCCGAGAGGTTCGATATCCTCACGTATCGCAAGGCCCCTTTTCGCCCGGTGCCGTTGAGCGCGTTCGTGCAGATCAAGGAAACGATCCACGGACGCAAGCTCGAGTATCTCCTCGCCGATCAGCGTATCTACCTCGAGTATGGTCGGAAGAAAAAGCGCCAGCGCGTTTTCCTGCGACAGGTCACCTGCCTGAGCGACAACGGCCACCAGACGCCGATCATTACTTCGCGCCGGGACCTCTCCACCATCGAAGTCGCCTACCGCATGTTCGATCGTTGGCGGCAGGAGAACTTCTTCAAGTACCTGCGCGAGGAATTCGCACTCGACGCGCTGGTGGACTACGACACCGAGCCCGCAGACGCCACCCGCGATGTCCCCAACCCCGAGCGCAGCAAGATCAACGCGGAGCTGCGCAAAGCCAACGCGCAGCCGGGCCTTCCCAGGCCCTCGGAACACCCCAAACGAGGCTCAACCGGACTTTTTCGAAGAGGGGTAGGTCAGGAGGTCTGGAATCAGCGTCGACAACGTATCGAAACCCTTTCGCATATCCGCCGGCCTTGCGTAGGCGATCACTTGATACCGCCGAGGTAGAGGGAGCATCACAGCTCTCGAAGTAGGTCGAGAGCCTGCGATGTCGAAAGGCCCTCCAGGCGGAAACCATGAGGCGTCACCAGCACCAACTCTGCCGAGACCGGGACAGACACTGCTCGTGCAACACGCACCGAGCGAAATTGCACAGCCTTCTTCAGCCAACGGGAGAGGCCCGACAAGCTCAGCCCGAGCTCTTCTGCGATCAAGCGAACCCCGGCCCCAGATGCTCGACGACTTTGCGCGTAGCTCACCACTTCCGACCGAAGACCTTCTGGGCAACTCCACCTCTTTTGGCCACCGCGACTTTTCTCTAGCGCTTCGCGAAGCGCGTGCGTTCGATCCTGCATCGTGTTTCCTCCTGACAACACGATGCACGATTCTGGCGATCACCGAAAGACGGGTTAGGGCGACCAGTTACGACCGTTCCAGCGCCGCGACGCGCCGATCAGCGCCACCGTTGCGCCCTGCGAGGTCTCTGAGATGGCGATCTCACCACGACTGTCGGTCGGTAGCTCAATCGTTGGCGCCAGTCCCCAGGCGGGCGCGGTGATCAGTGCCAAAGCGAAAACGAGATCCTTCTTGTACATAGGTGGTTCCCCTTGTCTGTTGCAGCTTTCCGAGATCGGCTGACGCCGCTTCGAACTGCCGGTTTCCCTGTTCCCATCCATCGTGGATACAGGTAGGGCGTCTCAGGCGGGCAATTTGTTACGCATCACCAGCAGGAAATCGTCTCCCTACTCTTCATCGCGAGAAACAGATGCGAAATGACCCATGCCGGGGAGAAAAACCGGGACCAGTCGAGACGATAGGGCCTGCGAGATGGTGTCACTGGCCTGCTCAGTCACGAGCGTGCTCATCCTTCGCTATAATCGGCCGACCTGAGAGTGCTGCGGGCCTTCGATCGTTTCTGCCGGTCTTCGTGACCTGCTCGAGGATTCGACGATGGGCATTACCGCCCACTGTGATCAGCGCTCAAAACGAGATTGCGAGGAGATTGCCATGCGTCAGAACACTTGGAACCAGCCGTTGTGGATCGTTGTCGCCTTGGTTCTTATTACCGGTGCCTGTGCGGGCGATCCGGCGGCGCGGGTGGCCAAAGCTCGCAGCGAATATGACGTCAGGCTGACCAATTTCTTGCCTCAGTATCCTGAGCCGGTCACGATGGACTTCGAAGGGAGTGCTGAGGAGGAAGTCGCTGAAGTCGCTGAAGTCGCTGAAGTCGACGAGTCCGCTGAGTCCGCTGAGTCCGCGGAATCGGCCGAAGAGCTAGAGGTTGTTGACGAACCCGTGCTCATCTCGGTGCTATTCGACCTGGTGATTGGCTTCGAGGGCAGCAAGTCGTTGCCGGGATTGACCGTGGAGGTCATTCAAAACGACGCCGAGGGCAACGAAAAGGCGCGCCGACGCCACTACGTCGAAACGCCTGGTATTCGTCGCGGAAGCGACCAGCAAATGGCCTTCCAACTCGACAACCTCGAGGTCGCCGACGGTGATTCGTTTGGCGTAGCGGTTCCCGCGGTCGCCGAAGCAGATCGAGCCGCCTTCCGGGAGTTTGCCGAGGCCGGTGGTTAGGGGCAACGTTTCGGTTGGTTTACGCGTAGTAACGCCATGACTTCAACTTCAACGACGGCCCGCGTGCGCGGGGATGGCACCGGTGGCGGCCTCGGGTCGGTGCCGGACGAGATTGCCCAGCTGGAAGCCGCCATCGCCAAGGTGATTCGTGGCAAGCCTGAAGTGGTGCGTCTGGCGGTGGTGGCCTTGCTTGCTGAAGGACACATCTTGATCGAGGATGTGCCGGGGGTCGGCAAGACGACCCTGGCCCAGGCGCTGGCGGGCGCGATCGGTTTGGCGTTTCAGCGCATTCAGTTCACCAGCGACCTGTTGCCGTCCGACATCATTGGCGTCTCGGTTTACGATCAGCGAGAACAGGCGTTCGAGTTCCGCGCGGGTCCTCTGTTTGCCAATATCGTCTTGGCCGACGAGATCAATCGTGCGACGCCGAAGACCCAATCGGCCTTGCTCGAAGCCATGAGCGAGCGCAAGGTTTCGGTCGAGCGACGACGCTATGCCTTGCCGAGGCCCTTTTTGGTGTTGGCGACGCAGAATCCAATCGAGCACCAGGGCACGTTTCCACTGCCTGAATCGCAACTCGACCGGTTTCTCATGGCGCTGACCATGGGATATCCGCCGCGCGAAGAAGAAAAGCAGCTGCTGCTTTCGGGTGGCGCCGAAGAGCAGCTCGACGCGCTGCAGCCTGCCTTGGCCGAGGGCGTGCTCGTCTCGCTCCAGGCCCAGGTGCAGGAGGTTCGAGTCGCCGACAAGCTGGTGGAGTACATGCTGGCTTTGGTCGAAGCCACGCGCGAAGGAGGGCGGTTCGCGCTGCCCGTGTCGACCCGTGGTGCCCAGAATCTTTTCCGAGCCACCCAAGCGTTGGCTTTGTGCTCGGGGCGTTCCTTCGCCATTCCGGACGACGTGCAACGGCTCGCGGTGCCTGTCTTTGGCCATCGAGTGGTTTTGGCCCGGGGCCATGGTGGCATTGAAGAATCGCGCCAGGCCATCCGGCAAATCGTCGACAGCACACCCGTACCGGTATGAGCATGCAGGCATCGAGCCTGCCATCGTCGGTCCAACCTGCCGTTCAAAATGGGCACGGCTCCAAGTCCTTGGGACTGCGGTTGACCAAGGTCGGATTTTGGTTTGTCCTGTTGGTGGCCGTGGTGTTTCTAGCGGCGACCAACACCGGCAACAATGGCCTCTATTTGGTCCTGGCGACCATGGGTGGCGTGCTGGTGGTTTCCCACCCGCTGGCCGCTGGAAACGTTCGCCGACTCGAATTCGCGTTGAAAGTACCCGAGGAGGTCTTCGTACACCAACCAACACGTTTGGCGTTGGCCGTCGGTAACCGCAACCGGTGGCTGCCAAAGTTCTTGCTGGTTTGCGGCATTGCACAACCGGCGTCTTCCTCCGAGGACGACCGCCGAGCCTCGGCGCCGATACTGATCGGATATCTAAAACCGGGTGCCAGTCAGGACGTGGATGTCGAGTTCATCGCACCGCGGCGGGGTCGGTGGCGACCCGAGGGTGTTTCCGTCTCGAGCCTGTTTCCCTTCGGCTTCTTCCACAAGGCCCGACGGTATCGCGTACCGCTCGAGGTGATCGTCTACCCGGAAGTTTTTTCTCCTGGATCTCGCCAGCCCATGCGCGCTGGCCGTCAGGGCGACGAGTCGGCACGTCGCCGGGGAGAGGGGCACGAGATCTATAGTTTGCGTACCTTTCGCCAAGGCGACGACCCACGGTCCATTCATTGGAAGCAGACCGCGCGCACTGGAACGATGATTGTTAAGGAGCGGGAAGCCGAAGAGAGCTTCCGGCTTTCGATTGTGTTCGACAATGCAACCCGTGATCCGGACCCGAAACGTGGCTCGGAACGGTTCGAGCGGTTGGTGAGCGAGGTCGCGACCGCGGCGCTCGATGTGCTCGAGCGGGGGTTCGAGGTGGAGCTGGTTACCCGTGATGAGATCGTTGGCTTTGGAACGGGATGGCGCCAGCGACGACGGATTCTCGAGACCCTGGCGTTGATCGAGTCGGTCGTCGCGCCGAGCAACGGTGCGGCGCTCTTGCCCTCGTCGCCCTCGGTTCCCCATCTGCGATTGGCCATCGAAGACGAACGCCCGGGCGGAGCGCGGCAAGAGTCGGAGGTCGCGTGAGCTTTGGGCGTGAGAAACGTCTGTTGCTCGGCATGCTGGCCCTGTTGGCGCCCCTGCCGCTGCCATTCAACCAAGCCATCCAGTGGTGGCTATTCATTGTCTACGCCTTGTTGGTGGCATGTTTCATTCAGCGCGCTGATCGCGATCCTCCAGGGTGGTTGCCCAATTGGGCGCTCAATGTACTCGCTTTGATTTACATGCCGGTGCTGGCGCTGGACTTGCAGCGGGGTGTCAGACGTTCGAGCTTCCTCGAACCGCTGCTCCATTTGTTGCTGTTCTTGGTGGTGGTGAAGCTCTGTTCGCTGCGCCGCGAGCAGGACAAGTGGCACGCGTTGGTTGCGGTGTTCTTCCTGTTTACGGGCGCCATGGCCACAAGCTCCCACCTGACCATCACGTTTTACCTGTTGGTCTTCTTCGGACTTGCTATGGTCGTGCTGGCTCGGTTCGCGCACTTGTATGTGCTGGGTGGCCTTGCCCTCGCCCGCGACGCACCGGCGTCAGTGGTTCCCGTTCGCGGTCCGGTGGCGGCTGCTGTGATCTTGGGCCTAGTGCTTGCGGTACCGCTGTTTACCGCGATGCCGCGGGTCACCGATCCCTTCATCTTCGGTCCGGGCGCAGGTATGGGCATGCGCTCGGCGGGCATGGGGGATTCCGTCGACCTGAACGCAACCTCAGCGATTCGGGGTAACCGGACGGTCGCCCTGCGCTTGCGGATGGAAGAAGGCCTGCCGCCGGCGGAATGGCGGTTCAAGGCCGCGACCTATGATCGATATGAGAACGGTCGGTGGGCGCGCCAGCGTTTGCAGACCGGCATGCGGCCCTTGTCCGGACCCGATCGTTTCAACGTGGCGGCAGCCATGCCAGCGGAGGAGGTGCCGATCGCGGCGATTGCGTCGATCTATCTGGCACCTCTGCGCAACAACAATGGCCTGATCTTGCCGCTGGAAACGCGCGAAATTGAGGGCCTCTCGTCTCCCGTGCTCTTTCGTGATGCTGGTGGCGCCGTGCAACTGCCGACCCCGCCACGCGAGGCCATCGACTACCAAGTGTTCATGGGGCCCAAGCCGTTGATAGCCGCCGAACGTTATCGCGAAGCCGTGGAATCAAGCCTCGATACGACCGGGGTAAGTGACGCGATGCGGCAACATGCCACCAAGGTGATGGGAGATGGCCCGAATGACGCGCGGGCCGATCGCCTCTTGAGGCATCTGCTACGCGAATACGGCTACACGACGGATTACGTTGACCGTAGTGGCACTGCGCCGCTTGATGATTTCCTGTTTCTCAACCAACGTGGGCACTGCGAACTGTTCGCTTCGGCCATGGTATTGCTGTTGCGTTCGGAGGGGATCCCAGCTCGTTTTGTCGCCGGTTTTTTGGATGCCGAGTACAACCCGTTGCAGGATTACTACATCGTTCGGCAAGACAATGCCCACGCTTGGGTAGAGGCCTTTACCGAAACGCGGGGTTGGCAGGTGTATGACCCGACGCCGCCGGACGGGCGACCGAGTACGGCCGACTGGAACCTACGTCTCGGGTTGTCGCAGCTCTATGACTCGATGATTTTTCGCTGGGATCGGTATGTGTTGTCCTTCAACGCGGAGGACCAGGCGGGGGTGCTCGATCGGGTTCGCGGGGCATGGAGCCGTCTCCGTGACCGAATTGCGCGGTTGTGGCGCGACGAGCCGGAATCGGACGAGGTCATGTCGCCGCCGTCTGAAGGCGGGCAGATCACGACAGCCGCGGCCCCATCCGATCCATCGGCATGGCGGATGTTCCTGGTGTTGCCGTTGGTGATGGCCGCGTTGATTGCTGGCTGGGCTTGGCGTCGTCGGGCGATGATGGACGCCACCGCGGCCTACCGGCAGTTGCGCGCTTGGGTTTCGGACCCGCACGGTGGTGATGCCAACTTGGCGCCGCTTGGCGTTCAGCGGCTGGCGGCCCGCCGTTTCCCGGCCGCGACCCTAGCGGCCAACCATCTGGTCGCGTTGTATCTCGAGGAAAGCTTCGCGGAGCGCGGTCTGAGCGAAGAAGAGCGGCGGCAGGCTCTGGAAGCCTTGGTGGCCGTGCGCGTAGTGCGGGAAGCTACCCGGCGGGAGGCTCGCCGCCAGGCGCGACGACGAGGGCCGGATTCTGATGCTCGCGCGGCGTAATACTCGCAGGGGCCGAGGTTTTCTCGTCCTGTTTGACCTCGTCCCATAAGGCGTCCATGATCTCGAGGCCAGCGTCTGCCAGCGCAATGCCTCGGGCAGCCAGCTTGGTCTCGACCGCCTCGAAACGGCGGCGGAACTTGCGGTTGCCCGCGGCAAGAGCCGCTTCGGGGTCCAACTGTAGTTTGCGCGCCACGTTGGCAACAGCAAAGAGAAGATCCCCCACTTCCCCGCGCAGGTCGGCGAGCGCTACCTCACGCAGGGGGCCGTCGGTACCGTCCAGGGCCAGCCGTGCGGCCTCCACTTCGTTGAGCTCTTCGTGCACCTTGGCAACCGCGCCATCGGCATCAGGCCAGTCGAAGCCAACGCCGGCCGCCTTTTGGGTCAGGCGGTAGGCACCGACGAGTGCAGGCAAAGAACGAGGTACACCGGCGAGCAATGAACGGCGATCGGCGCTCTCGGCCTGTTGCAGCTTGCGACGTTCCCATGCCTGGCGAACCGCATCGGCGTCGGCCAACTGCTCCTCGCCGAAGACGTGCGGGTGGCGCGCGACCATCTTGTTGTGGACCTGGGCGATTGCGTCGGCGTGATCGAAGGCCCCGTGCTCGGCCGCTAGGCGAGCTACGAAGGCGGTCTGAAACAAGAGATCGCCCAATTCTTCGGCCAACGGTACGAAGTCACCCGTCTCGACCGCCTGGTCGATCGCGTCGGCGGCTTCGTGTGCTTCCTCGATCAAGTAGGCACGAAGATCGATCAGCGTTTGCTCACGATCCCATGGGCAGCCGCCCGGGGCTCGTAGGTGCGCAATCAAGGCGTCGAGTGCGGCGAGATCAGATCGTGAGGTCGACATCAGGTACGTAGCGGCCACTTGCGGTAGAGAGTGGGTACAATACCGTAGAACGTCGTCACTCCTCTCCAGTGGCCTTCCCCATCTCGCTTGTGCCGAATTCGCGAAAAAGCCCAGTGCACCACCTAGGCATCCCGCATCGTTGTGGGATCTGTTGGCTTATGGTTTTGTTGTTCCTGGCGATGTCGGGAGTCGCCCAGGCACAGACCGCCGAGATTGATGGTTTTGTTGTTACCTCGCCGATTCGGCAGACGCTGCAGCAGCTGCAGGAAGAGTGGGAGACTTGGAAACGCGGCTACTTCCAGGCCGATGAAGGCGCGACGGCCAGTGCGACCAAGGATCTGCTTAGGGTGACCCGAGAGTTGGGGCTCGAGCGCTTGCCAGACCTGAGTGTTGCGGCGTCTGTTTACGCGGTCCGTGCGGCCGAGCGGAGCGACACGAAGCGGGCTGCATGGGTGCTCGAAGCCGCGGAGTCTCTCGATCCGCGTCGCCCCGAAACAGCGTTTGCCCGGGCCATCGTTCGGCGAACCCAAGGAGACTATGTTGGGGCCGGGTTGGCGATGGGCGATGGTGTGGTACGCATGCTGCTACGGTCCGAGACCCGCACGATTTGGCTTCACAATGTTTTGTTGTGGTTCCTCGTCGTGGTGGTCGCGAGCGGCGGATTGTTCGTGATTGTGCAGATGGCCGCCAAAGGCTCAGACCTCTTGCATGATCTGATCCGGGCCCTGGCTCCGCCCTTGCCCTTTGCGTTTGCCTTGGTGTTGGCGGTGGCCGCGGTTCTTTGGCCGCTTCTATTGCCCAGCGGTCTTCTTTGGACGCTCGGACTGTGGGCTTTGCTGCTCTGGGGTTACGGCAGCGCCAGTGAACGTCTGGTTCTGCTCGGCTTGCTTCTGTTGGTGGGACTTACGCCGGTGTTACTGCGGACGCAGCAACGCGCCGTCCAACTTCGCCTGTCGCCGCCCGTGCGGGTAATGATGGCTTTAGCGCGTGGTGATCTCTACGCAGACTTGTTTCGTGACTTGCAGGTCCTGACTAGCCTCTTACCTGAGAATACGGCCGTCGCCGAGCTCGAGAGTGATCTCCATCGGCGGCTCGGGCAGTGGGAAATCGCGCACGTTCGCTACCACGAGCAGTTGGAGGAGGAGCCTGCGAACGCAATTGTTGCCAACAATCTCGGGGTCTATTTTTTCCGTAAGCAAGACTTCCCGAGCGCGACGATCTACTTCGAGCGCGCTACCCAGGCTGATGCCGGGTTGGTCGAGGGGTTCTACAACCTCAACCTCGCTCATTCCCAAAGCTACGAGTTTGCTGAAGCGCGGCAGGCGCTGGCCCGGGCGAAGGGCTTGGGCGATGCCCGGGTCGATAGTTGGTTGGAAGCGGAAGACGCCAACTCGCATGCCATCGTTGGCAATGGCTCTTTCGCACGCTACCAGGAGATTCAATCGGCTCTCCGCCGCAGTTGGGCGCGGGAGTCGGTTCCGGTGCTCGAGGCGCTGCGCGGTGATCTCTCCGTTGCGGTCGGGATGACGGTCGTCCTCTTGGCGCTCGCCATTCACCTGCTTCGTCGGCGATCGGGTTACAGCCTCAGCTTTTCCCGCGACGAGAATCCCCGAAGTACGGCGAGCCGTTTACGGCGAGCGCTGATCCCGGGCTATTCATCGGCGTTGGAGGGCTCAGGCCTCGGTGCGCTGGGCGGGGTGGTGCTGGCGGCCGCGGTGCTCATCTTGCCGCTGTTTCATCAGATTGGCTACCGAAGTCGCGTACAGGTTGATGCTGGGATTAGCCTGCCAATGCTCTTCGGCGGCACCGCCTTATTGATCCTGGTTGTCTTGCGGGTCGGCAATGAGTTTACGGCGGAGGGTCGGTGAGCGAGCACGAGGGTGATCTTCGCACCACGCCGTTGCCATTGGTGTTGCAGCGCATCGCCAACGACACCGGAACGGGAATTCTCACCATCCAGGGAGAGGCCGACATCGTTGCGGTGTCGTTCTTGGAAGGCGCGGTCGTCGCAGCGGACGCGCTCAACCAGACGGTCGAGGATGGATTGGGTAAGGTCTTGGTTCGTCAAGACTTGATCCGTGCCGTGGACTTTCAGGCACTCGCGGCTGAGCACCAAGGCGGCGGCGGTTCGCTCGGGGACATGCTCGTTCGTCGGGGGCGCCTGACGCGCGAGCAGCTTTTGGACGCCCTGCGGCAACAAACCAGCGGCCTCCTTCTCGAGGTGATCTCTTGGGAAGACGGTGAGTTCAAGTTCTACGCAGGCGACGAGGTGTCGTTCGAAGAAGGCACCAAGCCCCTAACCGTCGAAGAGGTGCTGGTTGGCGCGATCGCAGCTGGTGACGGCGATCAACCGGCTGGCGACGCGCCGGACGTACATGCGGTCTACCGCGCGCGCCCTCCTCGCTCGCCGGTACGGACGATTGGTCACGACGAGGCTGGTGGCGACGATGTCCTGTGGTTGGCCGAAGACGAGATGCGTCTGTGGCGGTTGGCGGATGGTGTGCAGACCGCCCACAGCGTCGCGACCGGGATGGATGTCCACAAGGTGCAGTATGCCCTTCATCGTCTGCTCACCTTGGAGCTGATCGAAGAGGCGCCGGTGGCACAGCCGTTGTCCCATCGAGTGGGGGCGGCCGAGATCTTCATGCCACCCGACCCCAATCAAGTTTCGCGGGGTCAAGCGCTCGGCAGCGATGAGTCGCGGGCATGGATACGGGGTGCCGGTTGGTTGGTCGCGGTGCTCCTTGCGATCGTACTGGCAGCGCAGCTGTGGTCTCGGCCTTCGTCGGTGTTGATGCCGTTGCCGTGGCATAGTTCGGCGCGTCAGGCGTATGCGCGGTTGGTGCAGCAATCGCTGTTCAAGAAGATCGAGCGAGCGTCGCAGACCTTTTATCTGATGGAAAAGCGGTTCCAGGGAAGCCTAATCGATCTCGTCGACCTCGCACTCCTATCACCCCGCGAACTAACCGCGCCATCGGGACGTCCCCTCGCTTTCGCGGCCGATGCCACCGGTTACAGTCTGTCAGTGCGCGACGCTGATTCGACCAATGCGGGCATGACCGTCGGCATTCGCCCGGAAGATTGGCTGCTCTCGGAGCAGGTCGTCGAAGAAGAGACTGACGAACCTGCGCTGTTTTTGATCGACTAACCTGCTTTGTCAGCTGGTGGGGTCGGTCGCAGAGAGGGTGGTAGCAGTCCAATACTCGCTGGCGCGGGAATAAATCTTAGTGGTCCATTGTCATATATAGCGTAAACAAGGTTGACACTCGAAGACTAAGGTCTGTACAGTGTCGTCAGGGGCCGTACAGCGCCTCGCGAAAAAGCTCAAGACGCACCCGCGTTCCCGATAAGTGGATAGGAGGATTCAACAAATGAGCAAGATCATCGGTATTGATCTCGGCACGACCAACAGCGTCGTTGCGGTAATGGAAGGCTCCGAAGGCAAAGTGGTTCCCAACGCGGAAGGTGCACGGACCACGCCGTCGGTCGTGGCCTTTACGCAGGGCGGGGAACGCTTGGTTGGCCAGGTCGCCAAGCGCCAGTCGGTTACCAATCCTACGAACACGGTCTACTCGATCAAGCGCTTTATGGGCCGTCGTTTCGAGGAAGTCGACGAAGAGATGAAGATGGTGCCGTACGGCGTCGACCGAGCCGAAAACGGCGATGTCCGCGTCAGCATCGACGACAAGAACTACTCGCCGCCCGAGATTTCGGCCATGGTGCTGCAAAAGCTCAAGCAAGCGGCCGAGGATCACCTCGGTGAAAAGGTCGAGGAAGCGGTGATCACCGTACCGGCCTATTTCAACGACGCCCAGCGCCAGGCCACCAAGGACGCCGGCAAGATCGCCGGTCTCAAAGTGCGGCGTCTGGTCAACGAGCCCACCGCGGCCGCGTTGGCCTATGGGTTGGACAAGAAGGCCGATGAGAAGATTGCGGTCTACGACTTCGGCGGCGGTACCTTCGACATTTCCATCCTCGAAGTCGGCGACGGTGTGGTCGAGGTGAAGGCGACCAACGGTGACACCCATCTCGGTGGCGACAACATCGACCAGCGCATCATCGAATGGTTGCTGGCTGAGTTCAAGAAGGACCAGGGCATCGATTTGGCTCAGGACCCGATGGCCACCCAGCGTCTCAAAGAGGCGGCGGAGAAGGCCAAGATCGAGCTGTCGAGCGCGCAGGAGACCGAAATCAACCTGCCGTTCATCACTGCCGACGCCACGGGACCCAAGCATCTCAACATCAAGCTCGGTCGCAGCAAGCTCGAGCAGCTGGTAGAAGACCTGATCGCGCGCTCATTCGAGCCCTGCCGCCAGGCCCTCGAGGATGCTGGCATGAAGGCATCGGATGTGGATGAGGTGGTGATGGTTGGTGGCCAGACGCGTATGCCGATCATCCAAGCCGGGGTGACCGAGTTCTTCGGGAAGGAGCCCCACAAGGGCGTCAACCCGGATGAGGTTGTGGCCATCGGTGCGGCCATCCAAGGTGGCGTGTTACGGGGTGACGTCAAGGACGTGGTCCTGCTCGATGTCACGCCGTTGTCGTTGGGCATCGAGACCCTCGGTGGCGTCTTCCACAAGCACGTGGAGCGCAACACCACCATTCCGCACAAGAAGGAAGAGACCTTTTCGACCGCTGCGGACAACCAAACGTCGGTCGAGGTGCACGTGCTCCAGGGTGAGCGCGAGATGGCGCGCGACAACAAGACGCTCGGTAAGTTCCACCTGGTGGGGATTCCGCCTGCACCGCGCGGTATGCCGCAAATCCAGGTGACGTTCGATATCGATGCCAACGGTATTGTCAACGTCTCCGCCAAGGATCTGGGCACTGGTCAGGAACAGAAGATCACCATCACCGGCTCGGGTGGGCTCGACGAGAGCGAGATCGACGGCATGGTCAAGGACGCCGAGTCCCACGCCACCGAAGACCAGGAACGGCGCAAGAAGGTCGAGGCTCGCAACCAGCTCGATACCTTGATCTACGGTACCGAGAAGGGCTTGTCCGACAACAAGGACAAGGTGGACGCCGAGTCACTCGGTGCCATCAACGCGGCACTCGAGGAAGCGAAGAAAGCGCTCGACAGTGACGATCTCGCGACCCTCGAGTCGGCTTCCGAGAAGCTCACCCAGGCATCGCACAAGCTGGCCGAGGTGATGTACGCCGACGCCCAGGCGGCGGGTGCCGAAGCTGGCGCGGAAGGTGCACCGGGCGCCGATACGGGTTCCGGCGCAGCCGACGATGACGTGATCGAGGCCGAGTACGTCGAGTCCGATGACGACGCCAAGGCCAGCTGACGCGTGATCTCAGCGGGAAACAGCTGAGCCGAGTAGGCGAAGCATGGCTGAGCCGGATAGGCTAGGAGAAACGGAGCGCTCGGCAACGGGCGCTCCGTCTCTCAATTCGGGGGTGCGCAATGGCACGTGAAAAAGGGCGCAGCGGATACGTAATGATCAGTGTGGTCGCGGAGCGATTCGATATTCATCCGCAAACTCTGCGCTTGTACGAGCGCGAGGGCTTGATCAATCCACCGCGTTCGAGTGGCAACACCCGGCTATACGACGAAGAAACCCTCAGTCGTCTCGAGATTATCTTGTCGTTGACGCGCGAGCTGGGTGTCAACCTTGCCGGGGTCGAGGTCATCCTCAACATGCGCGCGCAGATGCGCACCATGCGCAATGAGATGGATGATG
This sequence comes from Candidatus Multivoradales bacterium, assembly GCA_965250305.1. Lineage (GTDB taxonomy): Bacteria > Acidobacteriota > Thermoanaerobaculia > Multivoradales > J023 > J023. The sequence continues at coordinate 29,948 of CBDFNS010000025.1, forward strand.
TTCTGCACATGGTGAGGCACGAACTCCACCAGCGGCGGGTCGATGCCGACAACAAGCATGCATTGGTCAAGATTGATCGAGGACCGCTGGTCAAGCGGGATTGAAGCGGAATGGACGGCCGATCGGTACCGGCCGCCCAGATCTCATACCGTCTTGTGACGCCAGGTGCCACGGCGGAAGAGCACAATGCCTGAAATGGCGAATAGAGCCTGGGTCAGTGCGATCGCAAGATAGACGCCCACCGGGCCATAACCCAACTTGTGGGCCAAGACCAGTGCCAACGGAATCTCGAACAACCAAAAGCAAAAGAGGTTGAGCCAAGACGGTGTAGTGGTGTCCCCCGCGCCGTTGAACGCCTGGGTGGTGACCATGCCATAGGCGAAGAAAACATAGCTACAACAGATGACCCGTAAGCTCTGAACGCCCATGCGAATCACTTCGGGCTCGGTGGTGAACGCGCCCACCAACCGCTCGGCCAGCGCGAAGGTCAGGACCGACGCGATCAGCAAGAATACCGCGTTGACGTGTGCGGTCAACCAAACGGAGCGCTCTGCCCGATCGGGCTTCTTCGCGCCGAGGTTTTGACCCACCAACGTGGCCGCGGCGTTGCTCATACCCCACGACGGCAGCAGGACGAAGATCAAGAGTCGGATCGCTACGGTGTAGCCGGCCAGTGCCTCGCTGCCGAACGAGGCCAGAATCCGCATCACGCCGATCCAACTCGAAGTGGCAATGAAGAACTGAAGCATGGCGGTCGACGAGATGCGTAGCAGTCGCCGGCTGATGGCGGGAATGATCCGCAGATCCTTCAAACCGAGGGTGATGCGTCCGCGACCCGAGGTCAAAACCCACAGCTGATAGAGCACGCCACTTCCGCGACCGATGGTCGTTGCGATTGCGGCCCCTGTTACGCCCATGGCTGGAATGGGCCCCCAGCCAAAGATGAGCAGGGGGTCGAGGCCAATGTTGATCAAGTTGGCCAGCCATAGCGACTTCATGGCCAGCATGGGGTCGCCCGCGCCACGGAAGATGGCGTTGATCATGAAGAGGTAGAACACGGTGATACTGCCGCCAAGCAGTACGGCTGTGTATGAGGAACCGGTGGCAACCACCGTCGCTGAAGCTCCCATCAGACCGAGTAGCCTCGGTGCCAGCATCGCCCCGGCGGCACCAATCAGCACCGAAAAGAAGAGGCCGATCAACAGTGCCTGCGAAGCAGCCTGCGCTGCTGCCTCGGGGTTATTCTCGCCAATACGGCGAGCCACCATGGCGGCTGTGCCCATGGCTAACCCCATGGCGACGGCGAAGACTGTGGTCAACAGCGAGTCGCTGAGGCCCACCACGGCCACCGCATCCGAACCCAGCTTGCCAACAAAGAAGGTGTCCACCAACGCGAACACCGACTGCATCATCATCTCGAGCACCATCGGAATCGCCAACAGGACAATGGCCCGGCCGATAGGGCCCGACGTAAAGTCTTTCGGGACCCCGGCGATGGTCTGACGCAGCTCGGTCCAGAAGCTGATCTCGCGCAATGTAGAAGAATCCATAAGGTCTTCCTCCTCGTGATGCACCTCGTGCTCGAGAGGTTCGTGGCCAGTCCACAGAAACGAAAACCCCCAAGAGCCGCGAGGCGCCTTGGGGGTCGAATCGTTCGAAACAGTTATGCGTTGCTTACGAAACAAGCGCTCCCCCGGCGGCTGCCGGCGTGCTGTAGGTGTCGGTGAAGAGCTGTACGTAGCGCATGAGGTGGCGGAGTGTAGAGGGAGTGGAATCGTGTTGTCAACACGCTGGTGGTTACGAGTAGCACTGCAGTCTGCAGGCAACTGATCTTCAGGAGTTGCTCGTGGTCGGGTCTTCGTGTTGCGCGATATCGCGCACAAGCGCGCCGCGGCGGCGGAAATCGATTCTATTGGTTTTGTTGGTTTTGTTGGTTTTGTCTAAGGTGTTTGTTTCAGTGTCTATGGTCTCGTTGGTCGACGGGTCCGTTTCTTGTTAGGGATCAAAGGCATCGCTGGTTGGGCCGGCCTGTTCGGGGAGAGTTCCACCAACAGATTGATCGGAGAAAACGACAACTGGGGAGAGAACCGATGCAGTGTGTTGTCTTGATGATCAAAGGACGGATCTTGGGTACACGAGGGCCGGTCGACATTTCGTTCATGGAGGTTTGGCGCTGATCGCGTCGGTTTGGTGATGAGGCACGTACAATGGCGCTTATGCGACCGTTCGAGACGTTGGAGACGACCATCACTCCCGAAGGCTTGCCCTTGACCCTGCACCATCGCGATGGGGACTACTTCATCAACCTCGACGGGGACGAGCTGATGGCGACCCGTGCGCCACGATCTGAGAAAGCGCTGGCAGAGCTGGGGTGCGCCCACCTCCTCGGCGATCCGTCCAAGTACGGTCCCCGCGGTCCGAAGGTTCTGATCGGTGGCCTGGGTCTCGGTTTTACCCTGCGGGCGACCCTCGATTTGATGCCTCGGCGGGCTGAGGTTGTTGTGGCGGAGCTATTTCCGAGCGTGGTGGCGTGGAACCGCAGCCACCTTGCGCACTTGCATGGCAACGCGCTCGACGACCGCCGGGTGAAGATCGATCAACGTGATGTCGTAACGGTGATTCGTGATGGTTGCAAGCAGCCGTACGATGCAATGTTGCTCGACGTCGACAATGGCCCCACGGCCTGGTGCCTGGCGTCGAACAGTCGCCTATACGACCGTCATGGGTTGGCCCAGATGGCACGGGCACTGGCACCCGGTGGCCAGGTGGCCTACTGGTCGGCCCAGCCCGACTCGGCTTTTCGTGAGCGTTTGCGCAAGAGTGGTTTCGTGGCGCGTTCGGTGACGGTCCGATCACGCGGCGAGAAGGGATCTCGGAATGCGATTTTCGTGGCCCACGTGGCCAATCCCTTCGAGTTACGCAAGCTGCGCAAGCCTCAGCGCAAGAACGAGCGACCCAAAGGGCCCTCGCGGAAGCGTCGTCGATAGGGTGGCTCTGCTACTAGGCCCGCGCCGCGCAGGAGGATGCCACCGGTCAACCCGCGTTCGCGGATGACGGTGTCACTGGTGCTCATTGAGCATTGGCGAAGTCGAGGTATACCAGCGCGGGGAGCCTGGGTCGCAAATCGTCGGGAACGTCGTCGAGCACGACTTTGGCTTCGTACACCAGGTGGGCACTTTCTCGTTCGGTAAGTGCGTAGTGGGGCGTGAAGGCTGCCTCACGGGCAATATCGCTGACGTGTCCATCGAGACGTCGGTCGAGACCTTCCACCGCGACAGAGGCGCGGGTTCTCCTAGTCTGGATCAGATTCAGACTCTTGTACTTCGGGTGCTTTCTTGAGGCGGCGAAAGCGTCCGACGACAAACGGTGCTACGAGCGTAGCAAGAGCCGCGAGAATGCCGGCCAATCCAATACTCGCGTTACCAAGATGTACGGCGTAGGCAGCTACGCCAAGGGCAACCAGGCACACGGCGAAGCCGAAGAGCGGGTCTCTTTCTTGAACTTGACGCGCGACTGGAGCCTTTGCATCTCCATATCTCGTCGATGAGCAGCCTGTGCTTCTGCAAGAGCGAGAATACGCTCCGCCGCTCCAGGCAGAATCTCATCGTACTTCGCGAAGGTGCTTGGAAGCGGCAAGGGGCCAGAGTGGAACTCCGCGCGTGCTTCAATAATCTGCCTTACAACTGACGGAATATCCCTTGCCTCACCATCAGACTTTGCGGGCGCTAGGTCTGAGCCGGCGGACTCTAGACCTTGGTTCTCGTCTTCAACCATCCCGAGAAGCTCCTCCTCATTCTTCTTGCTTAACGCTACGGTTCAGCGCGAGTCTTCTTGCTTCTGCTTCTTGCACAGCGGCTTCTGCTTCTCGAATTGTGGCTTCTAGGGCTTCTATTGAAAGATCTGCAAATTCCAGCAGATATTCTGGGTCTTCCCTGGAGATTAGCTCTATGGCTTCAGCTGCGGCACGGCTAGCTTCCGCAATCGTTGCCATCTGCTGGCTGACATCGCCCATTGCCCTTTCGATGTCCAGACCCACGGCCCTCCAGTCGAATTGCAAGCTCTCGTAGTCCGCCACCTCGGCGATAGCTTCGAGCGCCGCATTGTCGACTTGCTCGTCGATTAAGCCATCAAAATCAGCTAGCCTTGACAATCCGGACCAGAACGATGGGTCGGCGAATGCGCGGGCAGAATTCATCTCGATAACTTTAGCATGGCCTCGTTGGGCTGGTTAGGAGCGAGCCGATCTCCGCAGGAAATCGCTGCGCGGGAAATCGCGGTGCGGGGAAAGCGGCGTCCGCTTCGCCGCTTCGAGCAGCGAATCCACAATCGGCCGAATCTGATCGCGCGCGTGCATGTGATCGCCCTCCCGGGCACCGAGGGCGGGGTTCAGGCCGCGTGGCTTGATGATCGAGCCACGGCCGACGGGGGTGCCCCGTGCAGCTCGAACGTGAGGTCTGGTGGTATGCGACCATCGCTCATGTGGTCGATGTCGAAACCCCAACCGCACCGCTCGGCTGCAATCGCGTATCTCAATACAGCTATTGACGCTACCACAGCGGCATCCGGCGTTTGAAGGTTTTACAGCGCCGCCACTTCGGCCGTGATCTCGTCGGCGCGCTGGGCGATCTCGGCGTCGAGTTGGACTTCGCCTTCGAAGATCTGCTCCGCTCCCGCTGGCAGCGTCAGTGGGAATGCGCGCTCGGAGTGGATTACGGTGCCACTGGCGTCACGAAATTCGAGCACAGCCTCGAGAATCATGTCTTTGGCGGCAGCACTACGGAGCGTCAGTTGCCAGCCGAAGCGCGTGCCATCTAAATTCGCGTCGATCACCCGGCTCGCGACGGACAGCACCACAAAGCGATCGTCCACGGCGCCGTTGGCGGGCACCGTGTTGGCGCTGGCCGCCTGCTCGACGGCCGACGCTGTAGCGTCTCGGGCACTCTGTTGATCTTCGGTCTCAGCGTTGATTCCGATCAGCACGATGGTCGCAACACAACCACCAATGCAGACCAGCACCACGCTACAGCCGATGGCTGCCGCAACCGCCCATTTGGGCATGAGTTTCCTCCTCCTGCGGCAAGTCTATCAACCGGATGACGGTGGTTTGGCGCGTTTGGGGGCTTGCTCGGCGCCCAAAGGGCGGACCACGTTAGGTCTCGAGGCCCGCCTCCGCCATTTTCGCTTGCAGCGTCGGCTTGTCCGTGACCCCAGTGCGCAGGAAGGTTACGACGCCTTCCTTGTTGATCACCATCATGGTCGGCAGGCCGTGTAGCGGATAGCGCGAGCCGAGGCTGCTTTGGGGATCGAGAATGACTGGATAGGGGAACGGGGTCTTCTCGACGTAGTTGCGGACGGTCTCTTCGTCTTCGCCGACATTGACTGCTAGGAACTGGACCTGCGAGGTGTCTATTGAATGGGCGAGCTCGTCGAGCAGCTGAGCCTGAATGCGGCACGGACCACACCACGACGCCCAAAAGTCGATTACCACGACCTTGCCGAGGTAGTCCGGCGGGCCCACGGCGCCACCGTCGAGCGACGCCAGTCGGAAGTCGGGTGCAGGGTAGGCGCCGCCAGCATCGCTGTTGCTGCTGGCGACCGGCGAGCGCAAGGTGACCCGCTGGGCGATCCAGCTCATGGCCAGACCGAGGGTAACGCCAGCCAGCGCCACCAGCGCGATCCAACGCAACAGGCTGAGCGCATTCTCGCGAGTCGCGGTCGTTGATGGTGTGTTGGACTCGGGTGTCTCGGGCATGGGGTGTTCCTACTGCAAGTCGGTACGACGCTCGGCGCTGCGCGGATTCTACCTTCTACTCGTCCATGTCTAGCGTTGCGTCTTCGGTTCCGTCCTCAGTGCTGACTTCCGCTGCGCGCAAGGCCGCCAGCTTGGTCGTCCAATTGTCCAGGGCGCTGGCCTCGAGCTCGAGCACGGCATCTCGCCCCGCGGTGGACGCCAGGAGACGATCGGCGGTTCGGTGGACGCTGAGCTGCTCGCTGCGGCCGTCTTCGGCTTCGAGCAAAATGGTGAACGCAGCTTCGGCAAGCATCGCATCGTCAACGTCGGTGCGCTCGAGCACGACGTCGGCACGTACGTCGATGAGCGCGTAAAGCACATCGCTGGCGGCCGTGAAATCGACCTCGTCGTTGTCGCGCAGCCATTCGCCATCGGCTCGGTGCAGCGTCGTGGTGCCCGACGGATCGGTGATGGTGGCTTTCTCCACGTCGAACACCTGCCAGCTGGTCCAAGCACGTGAGCGCCAGTCACCGGGCGAGCGATCCAATGCCGCCCGCAGCTCCCCCGCGGCGGTGGAGAAGATTTGGCCACCAACGCGGGCGTAGTGGGTGGCTTCGGTCTCCGTGCTGGTCGCCGAGCTGGTCTCCGTGCTGGTCTCCGTGCTGGTCTCCGTGTTGGTCTCCGCAAGCCCTCCGATCTCGACCACGAACGGTTGTTCACGCCCGTCGAGCACGACCTCGACTTGGCCCAAAGGTGGCATCAAGCCGTAGGCCCCGGTTTCGGTGTCTCCGGTGTCGGTTGACGGTGCGGCGTCGACGAAGTCGGTGACCCGCAGGCCGGTGAGCTGGCCGAGTACGCTGTTGGTCAGCTCGCGGTCGGCTTGGTCGACCACTGGACTCTCGATCCAGAAATCGGCGCCACGTTTGGCCAGCAGCACGTCGTCGCTGCCGTTCGCCGTCAACCGAATCCGCTCGATGTCGGCACGGTTGCCACGGAAGATCTGCCGATCGCGCCAGTCTCCTGGGTTTTTGGTCAACGTGGCCCAGAGCGTATTCGGCACCTGGAAGGCGTCGCGCGCGCCCGCCACGGCCACAATCATGGCGTCGGATGCCGGTATGTCAGGCCCCAATGCCAGCACCGTTTTGGCCAAGCCGTCCGCGTCATCCGCGCCATGCGCAAGGGTGACCGTGGCGCGTGGTGGATCCAAGCCAGCGTCAGCGCGGTCGATGTTCTCGATCGTCCGGCTTTTTTCGAGCTCCACCAGGTCGCGCACCAGATCACCGACGGCGGTGGCGTCGGCAATGGCGGCCATGGGGGTCACGAGCCGCCAGCTTGGTGTCGAGTCCACCGTGGACTCGGAATCGGCATCGGTACGGGGGACATCCCGCTCGAGCCTCACGGTTTGTGCGTCCCAGGTCACCTCGACGCTTCGAACGTCATCTTGGGAGATATCGAACAGCCTCTTGGCCTGGGCGGTGCGCTCATCGGTGGTGGGAAGCTTACGCTCGACGAAGAAGAGATAGCCGCCGAACAGCGCGACGATGATGGCGAGGGTGAGGAGGGAACGCGGTCGCATGTCTACCTCCGCCGCCGCAGGTAGACCATCACACCGGTGACGATGGCGGCACCGGGCAACAGGGCCATGACCAGCAGGTAAATGAAGCCCAGCTCGCCGGGACCGAGCAAGAGCTTGGTCTGTTCGGGGGTGCGTGGGGCAATCGCCAGCAGTTGCTCACGCTCGACGAGCCAGTTCAGCGTGTTGAGCAGCAACCCAGCGTTGGCGCCGTTTTGAACCGATTCGTCGCTGGCGAAGTCGAAGTCGCCAAACACTACGAGCCGTGACCCTTGACGCCGGTCTTGTTCGACACCGGTCAGATCCAGTTCGGTGAAGGCGGCGTCCGCCGTGTCTCCCGCTTGCTCGGTGGCCGTATTGGTCGGTTCGGCATCGGGCTCCGTCCGTGTGACCGCGACGGCCAGCGCGATGGGGCCGAGGAGATCGTCACCGTCGGGGGCCACGTTTTCCAGGTCGTCGAGATTGGTCTCACCCCAGGCGTCAGCCGAGCTGTTGACCAGCTCGGTGACCTCCCAACCTTCGGGCACCACATCCGCACGGGTCACTGAGCGCGCCAGCGCTAGCAGCACAGGGCTCCCGGCGAGGGACTCGACGATGGGGTGGAATCCGTACTCCGTGGTGAAGATGGTTTCTGGACCGAACATGGGCAATCGCTGGCTCGGGTCGATCACGATGTCGTTGCGCAGGGCCACGCCGTAGCGGGCCAACCAGTCGGTGAGGCCAAGGTCGGCGTAGCCACCGGTCTCGGCGAACGCCGGGTCGAGCATCAAGAGCATGCGCCCGCCGGTCTCGAGGTAGGCGTCGAAGATATCCAACTCCGGCGCCAGGAAACCCGAGGTCGGCCCGGCGATCACCAGCAGGTCGGTATCGGCGGGAACCGCGTCCTGGCCCAAGGAGCCCCAGGTCTCGAAGTCGAAGTTATCTTGGCCGAGCAGCTGCCCTGCATAGCGCAGGGTACGGCCGGTGGCACTGGCGTTTGGGTCGATCGACGATTCACCGTGTCCGCTCGCGAACAAGATCTTCGGTTTCTTGTCCTCCACCAACTCGAGAATCGCGCTGGTGATCAGCTGCTCTCCCTTGAACCCCTTGACGGTGGGCGGCTGGCCGTACTGCGCGCTGGCGTAGTCGTACTCCACCAGGTCCACCTCATCGATCACGCGGCGGTCGTCGCCGCTCGCCAACACCACGACATTGGCGCGCTCGATCGCGAAGCGCTCGACCAAGCTCTGCGCTTCCAGCCGATTGCGAACGGCGTCGATCACCCGCTTTTTGATGCGGGGGTTGGCCGCCTCGTAGCGCGACAGAAGCTCATCGACTTGGTCGAACAGCGGGGTGTCGGGTGACAAGAAGACAATGGCGTCGATATCGCGATCGATGCCCGCGACCACGTTGGTGCTCTTGTCCGACAGGGAGTAGATGTCGGCGCTGGTCCAGTCGAAGCGCTTGTAGTGGCGCATGGCGACGAAGTTGACCATCGCGAAGAGTGCGATGGCGAGGATTACGCTGGCCGAAAGCGTCGAGCCGGCCACGACACGTTTGCGTGTTTCGGTTTGCACCTTGTTCCTTGGGTTCATCGTAGCCATCCCTATCGCCACTTCTTGGCTTCCAGCGTGCGGCTGGCGAGAAACAGGAAGAGTGCGATCGCCGACAGGTAGTAGACGATGCGGCGAGTATCCACGATGCCTTTGCTCATTTCGTCCATATGGGCCAGGAGGTTCATGTGGCTGAGCACGTCCTTGACCGCTTGGCTGGTTACCAGTGAGTCGAGAAACGCGACCGCGAACAGCATCATGAGCATCGCGAAAGTTGCGACGGCGGCCACGATTTGGTTCTTGGTGAAGCTGGAGCCAAAGACCCCGATGGCCAAGAACAATCCGCCGATTGCGAGTACCCCGATGTAGCCAGCGGCGATGGGCCCGGTGTCGACCTCGCTGTTGCGCGCGATGATTGCCACGTAGACCAATGTCGGAAGCCACAGGAAGGCGTAGAAGCCGAGGGCCGCGAGGTACTTGCCCACCACCACCTGGGCTTCGGAAACGGGCGCCGTCATCAACGACTCGATCGACCCGGTACGCCGTTCCTCAGCCAACAGACGCATGGTGAGAATCGGCGTGATGAACAGCAGGATCAGCCAAAAGAAGAAGGTGTCGCCGAAGAAGAGCTTGAGCGGGGCGGTATCGCTGCCCGCACGAGGGTCGGCCAGAAAGCCGACGATCAGGCTGAAGACGTAGCCGTTGATCAGAAGAAAGAACGTCAAGATCACGTACGCCAGCGGCGAGAAGAAGTACGCCATCAGCTCGCGTTTCAAGGTCGCTAGGAGACCGGTCATGAGGCCACCTCTTCATCCATTTCCGTCGTCGCCGGTGGAGCGGGTCCTTCGAGCGCTTGGACCGATTCCAGTTCGGCTTGATCGTGTTGGGTCAGGCGGACGAAGACATCTTCGAGCGAAGTTGCCTTTTCCACCAGCTCGAGCAGGATCCATCCGCGCGCTACCGCGGTTTGGAAAACCTCGGCCCGCAGATCTTGGTCGCGTTCGCACTCGATCTGTAGCTGGCCAGAGTGACCCGTAGGCTCGACCGTCTGGACGCCGGGCAGCGACCCGAAGGCTTCGAGCGCCCCTTCCATGGGGGCGGGATCGCCAGCGACGGTTACGGTCAAGAGTGGATTGCCGCGGGCCTGCTCGCGCAAGGCAGCCGGCGTGCCCTCGGCGACGATCTTGCCGCCGTCGATGATCAGAACCCGGTCGCACAGTTGCTCGACCTCGGGCAGGATGTGGGTCGACACCATCAAAGTACGCTTCTTGCCGAGCTCTCGAATCAGCTCGCGGATGGCGATGATTTGGCGCGGGTCCAGGCCAACTGTTGGCTCGTCGAGCACCAAAACGCTAGGCCGGTGCAAAATGGCGGTGGCAAGGCCCACACGCTGGCGGTAGCCCTTCGACAAGGTGCCAATGATCTGGCGCTCGACATCGCGCAGCAAACAGCGGTCCAGGCAATCTTCGATGGCGTCACGTCCGGCCGCGCGCTTCATGCCCTCGAGTTGTGCCCGGTACTGGAGGTACTCACAGACCCGCATTTCCGGGTACAGGGCCACGCTCTCCGGCAGATAGCCGATCTCGCGGCGAGCATGGCTGGGCTCGGTGAACAGGTCGTGCCCGTTCACCGTCACCGCGCCGCGGGAGGGTGGCAAGAACCCGGTGATCATGCGGATCGTGGTGGTCTTGCCGGCACCGTTGGGGCCAAGAATGCCCAGGATTTCGCCTTCGGCCACGGTGAACGAAATATCGTCCACGGCGGTGTAGTCGCCATAGCGGCGGGTCAGTCCCTGCGCTTCGATCATCGCTTCATCATCTCCGTACCGCGCCCGAGCCGAGGTGACTCGGCGGACACAGCTGTGCCCACGCTTTGTGGGAAGATTCTTGGGGTGTGGAAGGCGCGCCGCAAGGCATGCAGGGCACTGCACAGCAAGAAGAATGCCTGCTCCGAGCGCCGAGGATAGCGGTTCTTGGCGGGTTCTGGGCGTTTGGATGCGCCGAACATGCGTCGAGGGCGTCAGTTTGGCGCCGAGCCGAAAAGAGTCGATCTTGGTTGGCTCCGCTGGCGGATCCAACCGCGGAGCCCGATACCGCACGACTGGCGAGCATCGCGCGCCGGCTCGACCTACGACGAGATGAAGCCCGAGTCGGGCTTTCACCGGATCGATGTGCCTGGTTACTACGACGCACTGGTGTACGTCGATCGGGTTACGCCCACCACCGCTGAGGACTCGGGCGCACTCTGAGCTGGTGGTACCATTGCCGATATGAAATCAGCTTATGAGCTCGCGCTGGAACGGATGGAAAAGCAGGGCCTCGAGCCTCCGCGTGAAGACGCTTTGACCGATGCGACCCGCGCCGAAATCGCCGAGGCTCGCAGCAAGGCCGAGGCACAATTGGCCCAATTGGAGATCCTGCACGCTGATCCCGCGGCTGCCGATCCCGCTACCCAGGCGCAGGCACAGGAGCGGTACCGTGCTGATCGGGTGCGGATCGAATCCGAACGCGATCGTGCGATTGCCAAGTTGCGTGGGGCGTAGCTTTGCCTCCGGGTGGGGCGTCGAGCATCAGGAATAGCACTCCCGGATTACGGGATTCGCTTGGCGCGATAGCGTAGTGACAAACCAGGCATCAGGCGTCCCGCCGGCATGGCGCTGGCGTGGTGAGCCGTGCCTACAGGAGGTTTGTCATGAGGAGATTGTGTTTCGTACTCGCTTGGGTCGTGGTGCTGGTGCTGTTGGCGCTGCCGGTGGCCGCGTCACCGGCTGGCGGCCCCGCGTCGCCGGGATCGTCCATCGTCGCCAAGGTGCTCGACGCCTTCGCGGATCTGTGGCGCGTCGAGGCGCCCGAAGACGCCGCTTCGCCTGCTCCAGGAGGGCAGGTGAAGGACGGCGATGACGACAGCGACGGCCGGGTGGATGCACCGCCGCTGGATGGGCTCGGGTGTGCAATCGACCCGATCGGCTAGCGTTGCTGTGTGCGGCGGGGCGCGACAGCGGTCGCGGCTCGCCGTCTTAGTCCGTTACGAATTAGTCGAACTACGCGCTCTGCCAAGTCCAACGACAGAGCGCCTTCTTGGGCCGACTGGTGCAGGTCGACAATCGCGGCCCCGACGACGGGATTCTGGCGTTTGGGAAGCGCCAGACTTGCCATCCCAAGTGCCACCGCGACTGCTTTAGAGGATTCGCCTGCTTTCAGGAAGACGCGACAAAGCTCTGTCGAAGCAAGGGCTGCATCTCCTGGTGAGTCCTCGAGTCCCGGCAGCGCGGCGAAGTACGATGCTATCGCCTCCCCGTAGTCGCTTCGACCTGTTGCTATGCGAGCGCGAAGCCAGTGCACGTGAATACCGAAGGATGTAGGCATTCCCGTAATGGACTCGGAGAGGTCTGCAAGTTCTGTCGCACTTTCGAGCTTACCGAGGCGCAAGTCAGCTAGTGCGAGGTTTTGAAAGACGGGAAAGCGGATCCTTTTCGCTGACGCCGGCAGAGCCAGAAGAGCCGCTTGTAAGACAGGGATAGCTTGGCGTGTTCTCTCCGCTCTTCGCAGAAACATGCCACGGTTCGCGAGAGCTGGACCCACACCAACGAAGTCGACACATTGAGCGTGGCCGATCATTGCGAGGTGAGCAAGCTCGGCAGCGTCTTCGAACTCACCGAAATCTGAAACGATCGAGCCGCTGCGCAACCAAGCGTTCGCCCTGATCGGCCCATCCGGGGCATGGCGCAGCGCCCACCAAACACAAACCCATGCGGGGTCCCACAGCTCGGCGCCGCGCAGCGCTGAGCCTTGCCGCGCCACCGCCGCCACCGCATCACCGTGCCTGCCGTCACGGGCCGCATGGCGCGCGATGCCGGCCGCTTGCTCGGCGGCGGCCTGCGGATCTTCGAAGCGCGCCGCGTCCAGGCGTTCGAGATCTTGGGTCGTCAGCCGGTCGGCCTTGCTGCGCCCGGACAGCGCAGGCAGGTCGACGAGCCCTCGCGCGGCCAACTCGGCGCCGCGCACCATGAAGCGATCGGCGGCCGTCGTCGAGACACCGCCCACCACATCATCGAAGAAAACCGATGCGGGAATGCCCAGCGCCTCGATGGCGCCGGTGACGTGCTTGAGGCGCAAACCATGTTCGCTGTTTTTCGCCGCGCGCAGGGCGTCTGGGGCGACCCCAATGGCCTTCTCGGTGCGTTTGATGGTGCCGGGGCCACGGTCCAGCATGACACGCCACAGCGCGGCGGTGATCGCTCCCGCGTCGTCTTGATCCCTCATCGCTACAACTCTCCCTAGCAGGACCTGACCGGACGTCCCTCAATGTCGAGATGGGCGGATCTTACCCCAATGTTGAAGGTTCGACGGGACTATTCTCCCGAATTCTCGCTCGGAAGAACAAGATTCATGTCCCCGCAATATAGTGCTTCGTGGGACGGGAATCCGGTCACGGCGTAGCCGGACATCCACGCCATCCCCCGCCGGTTCCCTCCCATCTATGCCCCGCGCCTGGGTCCACCGTGACCATTCCACTTGACCGGACTGTCCCGGCCCCAGGCGCGGGGTTCCATTCCATTGACACCCGGCGCTCAGGCGCTCAGGCGCTCAGGAGGTTCTGTGCGTGGCAACCCGAGGAAGCGCCAAGAACAGATGTTCGAGCTGCTGGCGTACCGCGGCGACGGGGCGTTCTTCAGCTGGTACCGGTGCGACGCGAACCGGTTGTTGAACGTCGAGCAGCAGCGTCGCGGACCGGCAGGGGCCACCTGGTGGGCAACCCTGCACACACGCCTGGAGCAGGCCGTCAGCCCACCCGGCTTTCTCGACCTGCCCGGCTTGATGGATGCACCGCTCGCAGCCGAGCTGCTGTCATTCGAGCCTGGCTCCGCCGTGGTGAAGCTTCGCCACGCGGGTGAGCTGGCGGCGCTGTGCAGTCTGCACCAGGCCGTCGACCCGAAGGGGGGCACGCGCTTCGCGCGCTTGGTCAAGCGGACGCTACCTACCTGGCACGAAGACGCACTGGCCGAGGACCTGATGACGGCCGACAGCCAGGCGGTGATGTTTGTCGTGCAGGCGTCCGGTAACGAATCGGCAGCGCAGTGGGCCCAAGTCTACGAGAGCGCGCTGATGATGATGGCGGTGTATTGCCGTGACGAGTGCACATGAAGTGCGAACGCCATGGGGCATTTCGCTGCCCGATCTCGCGATGGTTAGTGGGGGCGGAACCAGAAACCAAGTCCACGACATCGCATCGCGAATTTCACGAGCCAATATTCAGGAGAGATCGATGAACAACAAGAATGAGCGACCGACCATCCAATTCCGAGCCGCGTAATTCACTGCCTGGGTTTGGCTCCTCCTGACCCCGCCCGCCACCGGCCAGGTCTGCGTGACGACGAACCCATCGCTCGGGATCGTGGGCTTTGATGGCAGCGCCAACGTGCATCCGCGCAGCCCGAACTGCCTGGGCCTGTTTCGGTGCTTCGACGCGATTCTGGCGGGTGCCACGTACGAGTTGGTGCCGCCATCGTGCGATCCGGAAGTGAGCACGTGTGGGGTCAAGGCCTCGGTGAACACCCAGATGCCGGGTAACAAGCAGAATCCGTCGTCGCCGGCATCGTACAACCGGGCGATCTGGTCGCTGGGTGCCACTCAGGTCGGCGAGTGCGGCCGGATTGGGGGCGTGCTGAACTTTTGGGACGAAGGCGACTTCACGCTTGAATTGGGCGGTTTTTCGTGCACGGCGGATCCCTTCGGTGGCGTGTACACGCTGGAAGTGCGCGTGTGCGAGAACGCCACGGGCTGCCCCATGCCGGTGGCCACGCAGCAGGTCGATCTCTCGGTGGGCTTTCTGCAAGCACTGTTCTGCGACCCACCGCCGCCGCCCTCGGGCTGCGGCGGCGACGCGGACTGCCTGGCGTGCCCAGGCGGCGGTGGGGGACCGGGCAATGGCCCCGGCGGTCCTGGCGCGCCGGGCAAGGGTGGCGGTAGCGGTGGCGGCGGTGCCGGGATGGGTGTTGCGGGCGACGGCGTGGCCGCTGCGCCAGCCGGCAGCGGCCCGGGGGCATTCCTGCGCTACCGGGCGCGCGGTGCCGGCCATCCAGGACATCCGGGCACGGCGGCGCACAGCGTGGCGTTGGGTCGCTATTGGAGTCACGACGCGGCCGAACGCATTATCCGCGATCCGGACGACTCACACGTGTGGCTGATCACCCGCTACGCGACGTTCCGCGAATTCACCGATGCTGGCCTCGACGGCGACTACGAGGACGCGGCGCCGAGCGACGAATACCGATCGCTCACCAAGACCATGACGGGCTGGGAGCTTCGTTCCCTCGAAGGAACCGTCCAGCATTTCGACAACGACGGACTGTGGACGCAAACCGTCGACCCCCGTGTTGCGCCAGAGGGCAACACCACCGTCGCCACGTACACAGGCAGCGTGCTCGACGCGATCGCGTTCCCTGACGGCCGGAGCGAGACCTTCACCTACCACCCGGGCGGCAAGCTGGCTACCATCACCGAGGTCGGCGTCGGCGGAACGACCACGCGCACGTGGAGTTACACCTGGTCGGGCGACGACCTGGCACGCATCGATCGTCCCGACGGTACGGCGTGGACCTTCCTGTACGACGATGTGCGCTACCCCGGCTACCTGACGCGTATGACGCTCGAGGGCACGGACGCCAGCGAGCGGATCGTTCGCGCGTGGGCCTACGACGACTTCGCCAACGCCACGGCGAGTTGGGCCGGCGCCGCGCTCGACACCGATCCGGGCGCGCTCGACATTTGGCGGTTCGCCTACGATAACCCGCTGTTCCCAAGCGAGACGCAGGTCACCGATCCGCTGGGCAACCTATCGACAACCACCTTCGAACGCGACCCGGCCAGCCGCAAGGTCCGCGTCACCGAGCTCGACGGCGATTGCCCGACGTGCGGCGTCGGTCCCAACGCCAGCATGGCTTACGACGATGCGTTCAACCCGCTGCGTCCCACCGAACGTATTGATGGGCGTGGCACGATCACCCGCATGGCTTGGACGCTCGACGGCATGCTCGAATCCCGCATCGAGGACTTCGGCGGCACGCTCGAACGCGAGACGACGTGGGACTACCATCCGACGTTCCCGTCACTGGTCACCGAGGTCGAGCAGCCATCGACCAGCGGCAATGCGCTCGACCGCCGCCGCACCACCTTCGGCTACAGCCCGAGCGGCGATCAAGAAACCCGCACCATCGAAGGGGTCGAAGACGGCTTGGCATTCGTCTACCAGACTACGACGACCTTCACGGCCGAGGGCACGCCGGATACCGTCGATCCACCCGGCTATGGCTCGGCCGATCAAATGTCGTTTACCTACGATCCGGCGCGCGGCAGTGTCATCGTTTCCACGCGTACCGATCCGCTCGTCGGCACCACGACCTTCGGCTACGACGCGTTCAATCGTCGCGCCAGCGTCACCGACCCCAACAGCGTCGTGAGCGAAACAATGTACGACGCGCTCGACCGCGTACGCTTCATCATCCAGCGTGGTGCCGTACCGGCGGACGATCTGGTGACCGAGCATCGCTACACGGTCTTTGGCGACTTGTTCCAGACCGTGCTGCCCGAGGGCAACGTCATCGAGTACGCGTACGATCAAGCCGGGTGGCTGGTGACCATCGAACGCAAGCCCGACGACCAACCCAGCAGCCACGGCGAACGCACGGCATTCACGCTCAACGGCTTCGGCCACCGCGTCCGTACCGAGCAGCAACGCTGGGACGGGTTGGCGTAAGTGGTCGACGCGGTCACCGAGCAGGTCTATTCGACGCGCTGCCACCTCGACCGCACGATCGAGGGCGCGGGGACGGCTAACGAGAGCGTCACCGAGTTTGCGTACGACTGCGACGGCAACCTCGATCGCCTGTGGGATCCCAACCACCCGTCGGCAGGGCAGACCGCGATGGCCACAACGGTCTATGCCTATGACGCGCTCGACCGCTTGACGACGGTCACCCAGCCCTTCGGCTCGACGGCGACGAATGCGGTGACGACGTACGGCTATGACGTGCAAGACCACCTGACCGGTGTTACTGACGCCGAAGGCACGGTCACGTCGTATGTCTACTCCGACCGCGACTCGCTCACCAGCGAGACATCCGAGGTCTCGGACACGACGACCCATACCTACAACGAGCATGGCGAGCTGTTCACCCGTCTCGACGCGCGGGGTGTGCTCGAGACGCGAACCGTCGACGAACTCGACCGCGTCACGTTCGTCGACTATCCCGACAACGCGCGCGACGTCGGCTACACCTACGACGACGCGGGCGTGCCATTCTCGCTCGGTCGGCTCACCCAGATAGCCCGCGATGGTGAGGCCGTGACCTACGGCTACGACCGATTCGGCCGCGTCACCCAAGACGGCGCGCTCGCCTTCGGCCATGACAAGAACGGCAACCGTACGTCGATCGGGTATCCTGGTGGTGCAATCACCACGGTCATGACCTTCGACTTCGCCGATCGGGAGAACAGCGTCACCGTGCAGCAGAGCGGGCAAAGCGACGTCCTGGCAGCAAGCAACGCGACCTATTTCGCGTCGGGACCTCTGCGCGCGCTCGATCTCGGCAATGGTGTTGCAGAGACTCGCCTGCACGACGCCCGCTACCACCCCGACCGCATTACGGCGAGCACAGGCGGGACGTTGCTCGATTGGGACTACACCACCGACGCGGTGGGCAACATCACGACCATCGCCGACGTCGTCTCGCCCGCCAACGACCGTACTTACGGCTACCTCGATCATCAGTACTTCCTGACCCAAGGCGACGGCCCGTGGGGTACCCGCGCCTGGACCTACGACCCAGTGGGCAACCGGTTGACGGAAGATCGTGACGGCGTCGCCATGGACGTCTACGCCTACGTGCCCAACGCCGCGACCGGCAACTCGCCCAAGCTCGATCAGATCGACCAAATCGCCGTCGGTGTCATCACGTCATTTGCCTACGATGCGGCCGGAAACCAAGTCCAAATCAACGAAGGCGGCGACATCACCAGCTTTGTCTATGACGACGCCAGCCGCCTCAGCCGCATCGAGCGCCCCACCGCCGCCAGCGCCAGCGACCTCGTCTACGACGGCCGAAGCTTCTTGCGTCGTGCCGAGGCGTCGTCGATCAGCGTGGTGTTCGAAGATGGCTTCGAGTCCAACGGCACGGCGTGTTGGGATGCCACAGTCCCAGGCCCGCCCACCGGTACCTGTCCACCCAAGCCGATCACCGGTCCGGCCTATAGCAGTGACGGCGTGCTCCACCACGTAGCGAAAGACGACGGCACCGAGCAGCGCGTCATCGTCTACCTGGCTGGTCGACCGGTGGCCATCCTTGCTGTCGACGCGGGCGGTTTCCCCACGCATACCTACCTCACTTCCGACCACCTCGGCACTCCGGTGCTGGCCACGGATGCGGTGGGCGTCGCGCTGTGGGATGGCGGCTTCGAGCCCTTTGGGTCGGACTACGACGGAGCTAGTGCCGAGGGGGTCTTTCTGCGATTTCCTGGGCAGTGGGTAGATGATTCGTGGGGCCAGGATGAAACGTACAACGTCAACCGCTGGTATCGATTCGGCCCTGGTCGTTACAACAGAAAGGACCCCTTTGGAGATGTCGAGGAACGTCGCGAGCTGGCGTCGTATCCCCGCGTTGGGTTGGAGCGGTTCAGCCTTTACTCGTATGTAGACGGCAATCCGATGTCGTTTGTTGACCCACTTGGCCTATTGAGATTCAAGGGTTGCTCTCCGGCTGACGAAACACTGATCATCGCAGCATTCGAACAGACTTGCGCCCAGATCAAGGATCCGAGCTTCGCCACCTGCCTTTGCGATAGCCCGGGAACCACAGCGGGCTTGACCAACAAGTGTGACAAAGACAACCGCATCGTGCGATGCACCGACAAGAGCACGGGCCTATGCTCGGGGCGCTGTGCTTGGTCGGTACCTTTCGGAAGGACCATTCGCCTCTGTAAAGGCGCCTTCGATTCAGAATGCGGCCCCCTTGGCTGCACTCTTTTTCACGAAATCACCCACCAGCTTGGCTTCCCCGGAGAAGCGAAGCCGAACGCGGTGGAGGAGTGTCTCGGATGCTAAATGGAAGTCGCCCTCTCAACCGCCTGGGGTTCTCCCTGGCTATTGTTCTGTTGGTGTCGACCTCGTCAGGCCTTGCAAGCAAACGGCCGCAGCCACCACCGCTCGACGAAGTCGCGCAAACGTGGATCGGTATTTCCGGCAACCAGCGCTATCTGATCCGCCTTGAGTTGCACGCCGATGGCACGGGATTGGGAGCCTACACTTACCGCGCAGACGAACCTAGGCTATTCGATATTCCAACCTGGCACTTCAAGGAGGGCCGAATACGAATTGAGCCGGTTGCACCCCTGGGCCCACCGACTTGGGTGAGAGAGATGAAAGGATCGGTAGGGGGAACAACGATGGATCTGAAGGTTTCAGCAAAGGACTGGAAAATCCAATTCTTCCTGCGCCGTGAGGCCGAACTGGAAGAGCGCTGGACCATGCTGAAGCGGGGGATGGCCGGTATGGCCGAGACAAATGGCTAGAATTCAAAGCCCCTCGTCACGTTCGCGAACAAGATCAAGAGTGCGAAACGTCCGAAGTGTCGGGCACCACCGCTGTAGGGTCCCACGCGTTTTCGTGACCGCCATGGCCGTATATTCCGGATAGGAGCGCGTTCGGTTAGATTGGCCGTCGGCTCATTCCGGATGATCGGGGTGTGGAAAGGGGAGATCGCCGAGGCCTCCACGGTTAGCGCCAGAAGTGGCACTCGGCGACTCCCAGAGGAGTTGCGATGCTATGTCTGGTTGGCGTGAGTAGCAAGGAGTACATCGAGATCGCTTCTCGCGCTCTCCATCGGCGGTTGGATCTATCGTGCCCACACGCGGATTGCGCGGGCGCTGGTGTGGTGGGTCACGGTTGTTACCGCCGGTATCTGGGTGGCGAGCTGCGGGAGATCGCCCGCGTTTGCTGCCGGCGTTGTGGTGTGACGCACGGCGTATTGCCGGGCGGACCCTGCGCGTACCGCGACATGACGCTGGACTCTGTGGAGTCTGCATGGGATGCGCAGGGTCCGCGGGCCGCGGTCCGGGCGTCGTCGCATGCTGGGGTCAGCGCGATTCGCTCGATGCGGCGGGTGCTCAGCAAGCAGCAGACTGCCCTCGCGGCTGTGCGATGGTTCCTGCCGAGGCTGCCGGCGCACGGACTTGCGGGTCTTCGCGCGGTGTTGGGATCGGGTGCTGGTGTGCTGCTTCGCGTCCGTGAGTTGCTGTGGTCGACGTACGGTCTTTGGTTCAGCGGATAATGCGGATTGTGGCGCCACGGACGACCGCCGCATCTGGACCGCCGCCGATCAACAAACCTTGGTAGCTGTTCAAGCGAGTGAATCGATATCAGGCTCTGCGCGTCCCGGAGAAAGGACTCTCGGGGCGTATTTGAGGCTGAAATCGATGGACGAGAAACAAGCAGAGACGATTGCAGTGTTCCGCTACGGGGTGCTCCGGGACCTGGTGGGGCAGTAGCACAGCGTGTTCCATAGTGAACCAGCGTACCTGCCCCCTGCCTTGACCACAAGAGAGCGCTGAGGCCTTCTGGGAGATTCGACGAGAGGTAACCGCCCGATGTGTGACCCAGCCACGATCGCGAGGCGTGAATCCCGCCTCACGGTCTTCGATGTCGTCGAGGCGTGACCCGACCCAAATACGAGCATGGTGCAGGTGATTGATGAGGCAGCCTTCGCCGAAGCCCTGTTCAACAGAGGAGTCGTTTACTTATCTCCTGTCGCCAACTGCGCATCGTAGATGCTCCTCCCGAGGACTCAGGACTTCAAGGGAAATGACCTGCAATAGGGGCGCACCTCACACTGGCGGTCGCTTTAGCAGATACTTCTCTTACAAATGAGTATGTCGACTCCGGTCTGCTATCGTCCCACCCACGTCGAGTCAAAGAGTCGTGATTTTCCACTCGGTCGTGGGTACTCAAAATAGTAGCTCCACCGGCCGGCGGAACATCCGACACGGAGTTCATCTAGTGCCCTTGCGCTTCACCCGCAGGTGAAGCCATGGCCGATCAAGTCGGAAGGATGGCATGCCTACAAGCGCCACGCCGAGTTTTCCTCCGGAGTTCATCTACCAGGAGAACTTGCTTCGGTGCGGATACGCGCCGCGCGCTCTGCATTGGGCCAGCAGTGGCGAGGATGCGCAAACAACCTTGTTCATCGGCTGCAAGGACGGGTCGATCTGGCGTCTTCGTTGGCCCCAGCCGACCGCGGAGCCGGAGTTCGCCCCACTGCCCTACCCCAATGGGACGGGATCCGGCGTTCGGTGCATTCTTGAGGTTGCACCTTCTTTGCTATTGATCGGCCGTAGCAACGGGCAACTGGAGGTAATCAACATCGAGGATCCAAAGACGAGGGTCGTGATCGCCAACGAAGAGGATCTCCTGAAGGAGATCCCTGGAGATCAGAAGACGCGCTACGGAGGGTAAGTGCGTTCGATTCGGCGCCTCGACGAGACATCACTGTACGTCTCGTTTCGTCGGCTGGGTACCTTCATCGTCGACCTACCGCGAGGCCTCGCTACGAGGCCATTCGGTCCTGCGATCGAGGCACTAAAGTCCGCAGTTGAGTCCAGCCTTGCAGGTGACTCGATTCGTGTCGAGGTCCCGGGTAACCCCGGGTAACAAGGCCCGGCGTCTGTCGGCGGTCTGGATGATGGTCAAAGTTTCTCCCGACGGCGACAGGGATCCGCCATGGCTCTTGGTCACAGAGGAGGGTTTGGTCTACACCTGGCGGAACCGCCATGCCAACGCTGTTGAATATGACTGCTGGCACGCGGGCGAACGACCGGCCCTGGTCAACGACTTTGCGCTGATCCGGCGACAGCCAACAGACAAGGTGCGGGGTTTGTTCCTCGCCACCGATCAGGGTGTTCACCTGATTCGGACCGTTGAGGAAGATCCCGAACACCGAGAGCGCGAGCACATGGCGAACCGTGTAGCCCTACAAGGGTTAGGTTCGGTCTGCATGGCGTTGACCTACGTCGAGGACGAGCTCAGCGGCGATACCAACGTCGACAAGACACGATACCGGTACCTGTGGGCGGTCGATGCGGCAGGCACCAGCCACCTGTTTTGCGGCCACCGTGCGGCGAACCACCTCAACCTGCAATCGTCCGGGCTATCTCAGCTGGGCAGTCAAGTAGTGCTCGCGGTCGCGGGCTGGCAAGGCGCGGACGAAAGGGATCCTGCTGGCGAGCTAGTTTGTGTACAGGTACAGCGCGACGACCATGTGCGGGTCGGCCACTATAGGTTCACCGACACCGAGGGCGATGGGGCGTGCCAAGACTCGATCATCCAGCTAGCCCGGAGGGCTCTTAGCTTCGGCAATCACATCAGCATTCCGGAGATGCTGAGCAAGATTGAGCACGCACGCTTCGGCCGCCCGGGGGAGGGGGCGGTCCCCGAAACAGACAAGAGCCTCCCGAGTGCTGATGAGTTCAGCGAGCTTATGCAAGTTTTGGCCGAGGGTCCCGAAACCCGCCGTGTTCTGGACGAGTTTCTTAGTAATCCCAATGCCAACGATTCGGGTCCGTTACTGGACTCCCTTGGGACCGAGGACGCGCTCAGGACCCTCGACTTATGGACAGTGAGCTTTCTCGGTGGGTCCACCGCTACCTCGTCAAGGACGAACGTACCGGACGCTCAACCGGCGCGCGGGCGCGCCACGCAAGCCTTGGGTTCCTGCGTTGGCTGGCCAAACTCAAAGACACCTGCAGCCTCGCCAGCAGTGACCTGCGGGTACTTCACCGCCTTGAGACCTGCGCCCGCATGGTCCGCAAGTGGGGGCTGTTCGGAGGCGAACAGGCTCGCAACTCACTCACATATCCGATCGAAGTATTGCGTAGACCGCTCCTACCAGAGAGCGAGGATGTAACTAGAGAAGCTACGAAAGATGATCGCCAGCGTAGCAGTGGGCGACGAATCAACCTCCTAATCTTGGAAGCCACGCTGCTCTCCCGGGGTTTCGATCTGATCCACGAGGAAGCGTCCTGCGCACTCGAAGGACGCTCCGCGCGAGCGATCTCGTCGGCAACAACGGGCTGTCATGCTGACCGGCCGCGCCAATGGGTTGCCGTGTCTTGGAACTGGGGTGGGGTGGAGGTTTTTGAGATTGTCGCCTCCGATATTCCAGGAAACATCGCCCTCGACCTCCATTGTGCCATCTTGCTTGCCGAAGTCGATTCGGTTGGCAATAGCGAGCCTTCCGTCCGCCAATTCGACGGGTCACGGAATCACTCGGAGATCCAGCGCTTGAAGTACGGCCACAGCCGCGCGGTGCATCTGCGTGCCGATCCGCGAGGCGCTGGCCTCCAGCTCCTTTGTAACCTGGCGCAGGCTCGGGAGAATGAGGAGGCAGAAAGGCTCTACCTTTTCGGTCTTGAGGTCGGGTCTGAAGACGGTCGTCTGCAGGCGACAACGTCAGAAACCCCCGGGAGCGTCTGGCTCGATTCTTTCGAGCTTCCCAAGCGGGAAGGATCGTCGCCGCCGGAGTCCGTTTACAGCCTACTTTCTCTCGACGACGACACCTTTGTCGCCGGCCTGCGAGGGACCGCCGGCCGGGCCAAAATGCTCGCCTTTCAGGTAGAGGATGGCGCTTGAAACCGTGGCCAACGGCGGATGCCCCCAAGGGAGCTTTGCACGATGCCGATGACGCCTACGAGCCAAGGCGGCCTCCAGACATTCAGAATCGCGCTTGGAGCCTGGCGCGAGCCTGCCCGCAGTTCTCCACCGGCGGCCATCATGGTGTAGGGCCCGATTTATCGCCGATCGATAAGGCGCCGACGGCCAAACACGAGATCGTCGTCGGCTGCGAGAACGGTGAGGTCTGGCGGGTCACGTGGTCGCGCGGTGAGGCGCCGGTTACGGAAAACTTTTGTCTCGCGGCCCGTCTCGGGCGTCCGGTTCGGGCGCTAGCCTACCGAAAGGACTACAGTGGCGAAGTCAGCGCACGGATCTTTGCAGGAGGCGACGACGGTTCGATCGTCGCCTGGCAAGAGAAGAAGAATCCTGGCGCGGCCGCCGATGAGAATACGACGGGGCCGTCGGGCCAACAGGAGTTGCCCTTCACGACTTTGTGGGCGACCTCCGAAGCTGCGGCGGTGACGTCGATTTCGCTGTGTTCCTATCGGCCTGGCGACCCTAGAGCGCCGCCCGTGCTCGTAGTCGCCACCTTTCGGCACGGGCGTGCGGTGATGTTCGACGATCGCGCCGGTCCGCTCCAGCCCGGGAGTAGCCCGGACACGAACCCACACCCGCAGCGGTTCCAGTTTCCTGGCAATCGCCACAGCCGGCTTGTGTTGGGCGACAGCGCGCTGGCCGGGTGGCTGCTGCCGAAGGCCTGCCTACCTCTCACGCCCTGGCTGGCGGACGAGAGGTTTATCGGCGTGCTGGTTACAGCCACCGATCGCGGAACGATTCGGGTGTTCGCGGTAGACCACCCGCGGTACTCCCCGGAACGTAGCCAGCGCCTGTACAAGCTGTTTCGCCGCTGGTGGAGCGTAGCGCTCAACCACCGCGGTGGGGATGTGCAGTACCACCTCGCCGATGCGCTCTCGCGAGCGGCACCCAATCTCCCCTTGATCCTGGTTCGCTGGTTGATCGACGCCAACCTGGATCCGGACTTGACCGCCGACTCAGTTCGGGTGCCGCCTTGGGCCCCTTTCGTCTACTGGCGAAGCCGCACGAGGGCCACGACGCTTTCCCCGTTCTGGCTGGTGACGGCCGTGGCAACGGCTTCGCGGCGTGGCTCCGCGTTGAGAATTTTGGCGATAGTGCTCACGTAATCGGGCGTGGCATTGGGCTGGGAAGCCTCGTTCTGGGTGCAGAGGATCGGTTCCATGCTTCGGTTGTGTGGCATGACTTTCGGGGCAATACGGGATCGGGCATTGCCGCGCCCCTGAGTGAAGACTCAGGCACATTCTGGTTTTTCGATCCGGCCAATCTGGAACTGAACGTCAAGGTGCTGGACGGTCGTGGTGCCAATGGGCACTTTTGGGTTTTCTACGGTGCGTTGTCCAACGTTGCCTTTACGTTGACAGTGACCGATACCGTCACTGGCGCGGTGCGTCAGTATGAAAATCCCCTGGGCACGTTTGCCAGTCGGGGTGACACGACCGTGTTTGGATGGCGACCCACGCCAGGGCGATCAAGACGGTCGATCCGGGAGCGAAGCACGGCGCGGACCTTCAGGCCTTGGCGGACATCGTCGGCAAGGCGCGGGTGGTTGCGCTCGGTACACCGGTGTACGGTGCCCGTGAGGTTCACCAGCTTCAACATCGGATGGTGTCGTACCTTGTTCGTGAGCTTGGATTTTCAGCCGTGGTGCTCGAGGCGCCGCTGCCCGAAACTTTCGACGTCGACGCTTGGATCGGCACGTTCGAGCGCACCGACACGCCCGCGCCCATGTCGTCGCTCCAGTATCCTTTCTGGCAAACCAAAGAGATGCGGGCAACGCTCCATGGGCTTCGTGCCTTCGACCGCGCGTCCCGGGGTGTGGGCAAAACGAAGCGTCATGTGCGGCTCTATGGTGTCGACATGCTGTCGCCCGATCGGGCCATTGAGACCGTTCTTGATGGGCTCGAGCCACGCCGAACCGAAAAGGTTCGATCGTGGCTGGCTCCGCTGGTCGATCCAACCGCGGAGCCCGACGCCGCACGGCTGGCGAGCATCGCGCGCCGGCTTGAGCGGTTGGAACAGGTGCTGCGTCGTAAACCGGCGATCGATGAACTCGGCCGGCGTTCGGTACGCGTCTTGATTCAACACGTGGCCTATTTGCGGGCCTTTCCGGATCGCCACATGCCGGCGCGCGCCGACGCCATGGTGGAGAATATTCGCTGGATTCTGGACCGAGAAGGCGAGACAAGCAGGTTGATTCTCTGGATGCATGCAGGTCATATCGCCACCAAGCCGTACGCCAATACCGGTCGTCAACTGCGCGAGCTGCTGGGTGACGCGTATGTGGCGCTTGGGTTCACGTTTGGCGAAGGTCGCTTTGCGGGCCTCGACGGTTCCTCCGCCCGCCGCGGCAGATTGCCGCTGACCTTGACGTTGCCACCGCCTGCGGTATTGGAAGGGGCGTTGTCGGAGGTCGGTGAGGCCATGGGCGCCTTCATGCTCGACCTGCGGCAGCTGCCGAGCCAAGGCCCGGCAGCGACCTACTTCGGCACGCCACAAGCGATCCGCTACATCACCGGTGCCTACGACGAGATGAAGCCCGAGTCGGGCTTTCACCGGATCGATGTACCCGGTTACTACGACGCACTGGTGTACGTCGATCGGATCACGCCAACCGCTTTGAACTCGGGCGCGAATTGAGCTGGTGGTACCATGGTCATGATGAAATCAACTTATGAACTCGCGTTGGAGCGGATGGAACAGCAAGGTCTCGAGCGTCCGCGGGAGGACGCGCTCACCGAAGCGACCCGCGCCGCGATTGCCGAGGCTCGCAGCAAGGCCGACGCGCAATTGGCCCAGCTGGAGATCCTGAACGCCGATACCGATGCTGCCGACCCCGCTGCTCAGGCGCAGGCCCAGGAACGCTACCGCGCCGATCGGGTGCAGGTCGAATCCGACCGCGATCGCGCGATCGCCAAGCTGCGGGATGGGTAGCGGCATTATAGCCGGCGGCCCGCAGCGCCGGCAGGTCCCGTACACCAGAATCGCGAAGGTGACTCCGCGTTCCGGCGGGCCAAGGGGTCGACGCCGTCCGTGATCGTTCACTCGAACGGATCCGATGTCCGATCAGGTCGTTCGGTAGGCGAGGACGAAGAAGTCGCCGAGTACGTTGGGTGAAGGATTGTCCACGTAGAGATTGGTGTATGACGCATAGGTCTGCGTTGCACCGTGCGAGATCCCGCTCCAGATCCGCTGATCGTCGCCGCCGCTAATGTCCTCCATGATATCTACCGTGACGTCGGACGCGGCGACCGGACATTGCCAAGGATCGACCACGGCGCCATTCGTCCCCCTGCGGGCATAGCGGATCTCGAAGGTAATGGTGCTGCCCACCGGACCGGTGCCGTCCATGGTGTTGAAGTTGCCACTGCAGCGTGCCTGCTGGCCCGCCAACGGCGAGGTTTGACTGAGGGTGCCGCTCAACAAGCCGTTGACCCCTCGGTTGGTCGGCGCCGAGGGATCCCCCTCCGGCCACATGCTGATCTGATCGTGATCGTAAAGGGCATAGAGCTCGGCATAGAACGGAGCGTCGATACCATCGGCGCCACCGACGTACGCCCGTTCCTCTGTGATCCACGCTTCGTCCGAGCCATTGGTCACGCTCGACCAGATCGAGTGGTCGGCACCGCCCGATACCGCTTGCATGACGCCGACGTTGGCATTGCCACCGAAGGGCTGCAGGTCAGGGCCGAATAGGGCAACTTCGATCACGTCGCCGAGCGGACAGCCCAGCGAACCGATACCGATGTTGCCGGATGCGCGCCATTCCTGGCCCGGTAGCGGTGCGTTCGAAACTGCGAGGACACCCATCGGCAAGGTGTCTGGTTGCGGAGGATGCGGCATGATGTCGTTCCTTTCTTGATCGATCGGGAGGTCGAGATGGTGAAGCGCGTATTTCAAGGTGACGGATCGGCCTGCCAATAACCCTGGACCGGTGGATTGGGCGGCGAGTCCGACGTGGCGCCCCAACGGCCTTGAAAGGGAATCCAGGGAGCGTCGGCAATGTTTTCGTCACCCGGCACGTACACATCGCTGTCGATGCTCGCGATCTGCGCGACCGAGACCTGGGACTTCGACGCGGCGTCGTAGTACGAGGGACCCCACTGCTGCCCCTGGGATGTAAAGTCGACCAGGACTCCCAGGTCATACTTGATATGACGATGGAGGACCCCCGTGGTCGGATAGCTGGCGTGGGAGTCCCAGGCCGAATAGGCGACGGGATGCGTATCGCCATTCATCGGAGGGGCGGTCTGCCAGCTCCCTTCGTTGGCATGGGCGGCGTAGTAGACGGCTTTGATCGTGGGTGTCGACCGCCAGCCAGCTGCCAACCGCACGGTGACATGCTCCCAGTCTCCCTGGTGGGCGCCGAGTCCGGTGTTGATGTAATGACCGAAGAGATCGATATCCACCGTACCGTTGTAAGGATAAAAGAACCAATATTGAAGATCGAGCTCCCCGGCTTCCACCGCGCCGCCAGCCGCGTTGCGAATGTGCACGTGGATCGGGGCGGTTAGGACTTGCGTCGACGAGCCCTCGGTCGCCGGCGCCATGGCCTGGTGTTGGCCACCGAAGCTCGATGCCTGCGCGGAGAGAAATCCGCCGGTGTCCGGACACTGGCCCAGGAGGGCATCGGTGACATGAACGAATCGCTCTTCTTGGCAAATGAGAAAGGTATTGACCAGGTAGTAGCCGATCGTGGATGGCCAGTAGGGTTCGACGTGATGACCGTCCTGAGAGTCATTGATCGTGCAGAGAAAAACTTGCGGACAGTAGGTCGCGACGAGATCGTTCCAATCGCTCGTCGTCATGCCGTCTTGGTTGCTCATTGCATCGCTCGTTCCAAGTAGGGTAGAAAGAGGCCCGGCCGGCGAACGGCCGGGCAGGGGAGCGTTCGCCGATCAGAGCCGGCGATCAGGTGGTGCCATAGACCAGAACGTAAAAGGGTGAGTCGGCGCCGGTCGGGCCACCGACATACAGATTGGTGTACGACGCGTAATCGAAGGTCGTTCCGTCTTTGACCGACGTCCAGATCGTCTGGTCTGGAGCTCCGTGAACATCTTCCATGATGGTGACCGAAGTCGATGAGTCCGTTGGGCACTGCCACGGGTCCACGCCCACCAGGGCCGTGCGGATCTCGAACTTTACCTTCGATGGCGTCGTACCGCCGGAAACCACCTGGGTGGTGAAATTACCGCTCGAGCGATATTGCTGCCCGGAGAACGGTCCGGTCAAGCTGAGCGTCGCACTGAGAAGGCCGTCGATATTGGTTGCTGTTCCTGCCGTCCCAGTCTTCCAAGAGCTCAATTGTTTGTCACTATAGGATGCGTAGACCTGAACGAAGAACGGGTTGTTGGTGACGCCCGAAGCACCACCAAAGTACACCCGCTCCTGGGTTGTCCAGGACTCGGTGGTGCCGGCAGAAACACCCGACCAGAGGTCCTTATCGGGCCCGTCCGGCACCGCGATCATCGAGCTAACGGTGGCGGAACCCGGAAGGTTGTTGAGGTTTTTGTCGAACACGGACACCGAGATGCCGTTGCCGTCTGGGCAGGCGAGGCTGCCGATGCCGATGTTGCCGGACGCGCGCCAATCTTGGTTACTTAGCGGTCGTAGTCCAACGGCGATGGCGCCCATGGTGAGGAATTGCGGTGGGTTTTGGGGCATGGTTCTTCACTCCTTGGTTGATCGATTCGTGCTTGCTGGTGTTCTGCGCAGGACACCAGGCACAACCGCAAGGAACGTGCCACCCCCGATTCGAAAACGTTTCGGTTCAAACCCCGACTTTCGGGTTCGGGTCTTGGTGTCGGGATGTCGGGCAACACGGCCGCGTGTCGCCCGACATCCGGCACGATGTCGGGCGACATGCGGCCGGCTCAGTGAATGCCGAGCACCTTCATCCGACGCCGAAGGCCTAGGCGGGACACTTCGAGTGCCCTGGCGGCGGCGTCGAGGTCGCTGGCATGGACGTCCAGGGCATCACGGATCTCGTCGGCGCCAACGTCCGAAGCCTTGCGCACGTTGTCGCTGGCGGCGATGTAATCGTAGAGCGCACCACGGGAGACCCCCAACGCTTCCGCGGCGGCCTTCGGCTGATAGCCATGGGCCGCCAAGGCGGTGAGAATTTCGGTTTCGCCGATGTCGACCAGCTTGCGGTAGACCGGACGCCAGGCCTTGGGCGGCTGGCGGCGCTCGGGTGGCTCCGTCGCTGACATGACCGCGTTCTGGCCCACAGTGTTCGCCGCGGGATGCGGCGTCGAATCCGATGCGGGGACGTCACCCGCCGCCAGCCACGGCTCGAGCAAGGCCGCTCCGAGCGTGGCCGAGTCGGCGCGCCGTGCGACCACCAAGCGCCGGCACGCGTTGCGCAGCTCACGCACATTTCCCGGCCAGTCCCGCCGGACCAACCGTTCGACCATTTCCGCGGAGGGCCAAGGGCGCCCGGTTGGGTCGGGGCGCATCAACAGCCCAACGTCGCCCAGGGCCTCGAGCTCCATACGCAGGAAGTGATAGAGCAGTCGGCCAAAGTCGCTGCGCCGCTCACCCAGCGTGGGCAGACGGAGCTCATACCCCGCGAGCCGGTGGAGAAGGGGGGCCCGGAATTGCCCGCGCGCGATCATCGCCTCGAGGGACGCGTCGGTGGCCGAAACGAGACGGACATCCACGCGCTCGGTGCCGGCGCTTCCCACCGGTTGGATTTCACCAGATTCCAAGGCCCGCAGAAGAAGGGGCTGTACCGAGGACGGCGTCTCGCCGATCTCGTCGAGAAAGAGCGTTCCACCGTGGGCTCGGCGGAAAATGCCGTCCTTGCGTCGATCCGCTCCGGTAAAGGCGCCACGCGCCGCGCCGAACAACTCGGCGGCGGCCAGCGAATCCGGGATCGCGGCCATGTTGACGGTCACGCAGGAACCGGCGTGCCGTCGACTCGCGCCGTGGATGGCGCGGGCCACCAACTCTTTGCCGGTGCCCGACTCGCCCCGCAATAGAATTGGCGTGTCGAGCTGCGCCACCATCTCGATCTCCTGGCGGACACGCTGGATGGCTTCGGAGGCGCCGACCAGACCAAAAGACGGCAGATTCGACACGGTACCGGGCAGGGACAGGTGCAACAAGAGGGCAATCCGGTGAGCAAGCACCACGACGACCCCCAGGTTGAGTGACTCGGCCGAAATCGTCCGGCTCCCCGCCATCGACTCACCGGCGATCTCGACCCGTGTTCCGCTGGTACCACGATGAACACGAAGGCCCTCGCCATCACCGACCAAGAGGATCGGCCGACGACTGAGATGACTATCGTCCAAGGGACGCACTTGGGCGGAGCCCGGCGCCGCGAAAGCCGGCTCGGAACGGGAAAGCCGAATCTCGGTTCCGGTCTGGATGCCGTGCAGGACCACGACCTCCCCAACGCGTTCCGGGTCGGGATGCGCCAGGATCGTGAGGGTCGGAATCTCCGGCGACCGCTCGACACCTTCAAAAAGAGCAGTCGACCGCGTTTCGGATAGCTCGTCCAATCACCAAACTCCGTTCGCTTCCGGGACCGTAGGGTGGCACAATTCTAGCATTAGAAATGTCACACCAACCAACAATGCTTGGCTTTCGTTGACGTATCGCCCTATTGCGAGTCCAGGCGCCCTACCACCCCTACGGAGAGATTCATGACCATGAGCCCTGTCGCAAACCCAACCGCTGACGACCTCGCCGGCTACTGGATCAACGCCAACTCCAGCATCATCGCCGTCTTTCGGATCCAGGCCGTTGAAGACCGCACAGGTGACTTCGAACACTGGGACAACACCACAACGCCGGCCTTGGGCACCTTGTCGTGGGGTACCAAGAGCGGTGTCATCACCTTCACCCAAGACGGCCACTCCGAAGACTGGACGCTGGCGCGCGACAGCGCGACGCCCTCGCTCCTGAGCTTGTCGACGGTGACAGCAACCTATTTCAAGGTGGTCTACGAGGTCACCTTCACGTTGACACCGGGCCTTGACCGTCGATACGTCAAGGCGATCGATGGTGTACCGCGTGGCCTCAATGGCTACAGTCCTCCGGTCAACGCCGCCGACACCAAGCCGGACTTCCTCGTCACCGATCCTTCGACCTACTCCCTGTTCACCTACCGGCTGAGCGGCGATACCTTCAAGCCGGGTGCGACCTATATCACCTGGCTGAATCCAACGACCGGCGCCCCACTGATCGAACAGGAAGCGACGCAGCTGCCCCTCAGGAGCATTCGGTGGACCGAGACCGAGGTACTGATCTTCGACGTCAACGATCTCGGTAATCTGCGTGCCTACCAATTCGCCTTGCACGGTATGGATGGTGATACTGACCCGGTGATCGTCAATCGCGGCGCCTCCGGCAGCGGGGGCAGCGGGGGCAGCGGGGGCAGCGGGGGCAGTGGGGGTAGCGGCGATCGGGACTAGTCTTGCAATCGCGGGCGCAGCGAATCGAACCAAGCAAAGTCGAACCAGCGTTTGGCCACCCCGGCTCCCAGGCTTCGGCGCGCTTGAACGAGCGCGGAAGTCTCGTCACCCACCAGCACGTAGACCAGGGCCGCACTGTAGGCGACCTCGGGGTTGGCGGGTGACAATCGCAAGCCATCGTGCATCGCCGCGACGGCTTCCTCCGCCCGGCCGAGATGCGCCAGTGCCTGCGCCTTCACCGTCAACAGGGCGTCGGGATCTGGGTCGCGGGCTACCTCCTCCAAGACCCGTTGGTAGAGTACTTTGGCCTCTTCGGCGCTGCCGCGAAGCCCATGCGCGTCGGCCAGGTTGAGCAAGGCAAACGGGGACGAAGGCGCGAACGTCAATGCCCGTCCGAAGGTTTCGACCGCAGCCTCATACCGCTCGAGGAGCAGGTAGGCCACGCCGAGATTGTTCAGGTCGGTTTCGTTGACGAATTGCGCCACCAAGCCCTCGTAGAGCTGCGCGGCCCGCTCAGCGCTGCCGTCTCGGAGCTCGAACTGCGCCAACCGTGACGTTGCCTCGAATGCGTTTGGCACCAGCTTCAGCCACGCTTCCAGGTGCTGGCGGGCGGTCTCGAAATCGCCCATCCGATACGCCATGTCCGCCATGTTCGAGTGGTTGTTCCACGATGGCTGCCGCTCGATGGCACGCCGAAGGAGCGCCATTGCGGCTTCGGGCTCACCGCGCCGGTCGTGCAAGCGCGCATCGATCGCCAGGGCCCGTGCGTCGCCCGGCTCGCGCCGTCGCAGGGCGTCGAGCATCGCCTCCGACCGCTCGAGTGCGCCGACGTCCACGAATAGCTCTGCCGCCGTCTTGAGCACCCGCGCATCATGAGGTGCCAAAGCGAGTGCCTCCTCCATCAGGCTGAGTGCCTTGTCGCTGAGACGGTGGTCGCGGGTCTCGAGAAACCGAATCCTCAATGCATCGATCTCGATCTGCCGAGCCTCGATGAATCGGGGGGACGACCGGCGGAGTGCTTCGAGGGACTGGAAGACAGCCTCCCAGGTATCTCCGACCGTTCGGCCGCGAAGATCGTGCAAGACCCGCAGGTAGGCATCGTAGTCGGCTGGCAACACCGCGTCCGCCACCTCTTCCTCTCGCGACTCGAACGATGAGAATGCCGGCCTCAGCTGCTCACCCACGGTGAGGCTGAGGTCCAAGAGATTCGCGCTGGAGGCGGTGAATCGACGACTCCACAGTACCGATCCATCGGACCCCGCGATCCGCTCGATGAGAATCTGGCACAAACGACGCGTGCACTCGAGGCGCGAGCTGATCACCTCGTCCGTACCCACGGCACGGGCAAGGGCGACCCAATCGTCCACCGGTAGCTCGGGGGCTACCGCATCCACCGCCACCACATCCCGCAAGCCGACGAGCGCCCGCAAGATGCCGGCCTTCACCGCGCCGCGTTCCAGAATCGACTCGTCGCGCAACCCTTCGTCACCATGGAACGTCGTCGGCGCCACCGCCACGTAGAGCGGGTCGGTTAGGAGCAAGGGGCCTGTCATGAATCGCCAACCCATGCCGACCAGGGCGAGCAGCATCGGGACGCCGACCAGGACAGACGTGGGCAGACGTTCGCGCCAACGAGCGGCCGGCGGCCAGCGGCGGGCCTGGTCGGTATCGGGGGGCCGCGCCAACGGCGCGCGACCTTCGACACCCACTTCGAACACCTCGAACGTTTCCTGGTCGTCGGTGGCACGGTAGGTGCGGTGATTGCACCAACGAATCCTGGCATCGAGGAACGTCCCCGAATCACGCGCCAGGTCGTGGACCGTGCGCGAGACCAGGGTTTGCCCGCGCTTCGCCAGGTTCATCAGACGTTCGGTGTGCTGCACCAGGCCTGAGCGCTCGAACGCCTTGGGCTCCGCGGCGTCGCCGATATGAATTCCGACCCGAGCACCGAGCCCGACTCTCTCAACAGCAGCCAACTCGAACAGGCCCAGGTGATAGCCGATGGCATACCGGATCGCATCGGCAGGCAAGTCGAAGAAGGCTTGAAACCCAGCAGCGTCTTCGATTCGGCGACCTCGGTGCTCACGCAACAGGCGGTTCACCAACCTCTGGTGATCAGCGAGGATATCGATGGCCCGCGACTCATCTACCTCCTGCAGGAGCCGCCCGCTGTCCACGAGCGTGCTGGTTAAGAGCGGCCGCACCGTACGTTGGACCCTCTGCGATACGCGTGACGCTGTCCCCACGGCCGGCGCCGATCCACGGACCTGTCGCGCGCGCAGACCCAAGGCCTCGCTCGGGATCGTCTCGTCCAGCCAGCTCGCTTCTTCCGCGTTTTGCGCGGTCGTCAGCGCCAACGCCGCCCGCCTCGCCATCTTCGCCACCTCGGCCGCACTTTGCGGTCGCCGCGCTGGTTCCTTTTCCAGCAAACGACCGACAAGTCGGGACGCCTCGATCGGAACAGCTGGTCGCCGAACGTGTGCCGGCACCTCCTTCTCCAAGCAGATTCGGCTTACCGTCTCGTACGCATTGCCACCTCCGAAAGGTGCCACGCCCGTCAACATCTGATAGAGCAACGATCCCAATGAGAACAGGTCGGAGCGATGATCCACCTCCTTGCCCGTCGCTTGCTCCGGTGACATCGCGGACACCGTGCCGATGACCACCCCGGTCGTCGACACCGTGGTGACCGAAGCGCCGCCGCCGTCCGTCAACTGCTTGGCGATGCCGAAATCGAGAATCTTGACCTCACCGGTCGTGGTGAGCATGACGTTGCTGAGCTTGAGGTCACGGTGCACCAGGCCAGCTTCATGGGCAGCGGCCAAACCTTCGGCGATCTCCGCGCCAATTTCGATTACCCGGTTCGGCGCGAGGGCCCGATCACGGACGGTATCCGCCAACGTCTCGCCCCGGATCAGCTCCATCACCAACCAATCGTCACCCTCGTATTCGACAACATCGAAGATCTGCACACACGCCGGATGATTGAGCCGTGCCGCCAGCCGCGCCTCTCGGCGGAATCTCGCGCGGGACCGCTCGGCGTTGACGGAATCGGGGTGAACACGCTTCAACGCTACAGCGCGATCAAGGCGCGAATCATGGCCTCGGTAGACCTCACCCATACCGCCCGCACCGAGAAGTGCGCGGATTCGGTACGGGCCGATCGAGGGGGGTAAGGATCCTTCCAGCTTGAAGTCTCCAGCAGTCGCCCTGTTGGTTCCGTGGCTGCCCAGGCACGGCCTTCCGTCCACGTGAACATGTATGCCGATATACACCGAGACTATCATCGCCCGCAGCTAATCTCTGGTTACCGGTTGCCCAAATCGCTCATTCCTCAGAAGACCGCTCTGGACGGGGCGTTCCTGAGAGGTCTTTGGTAGCAGATTCATACTCGGCTGGGCGCCGAAGACAAGGTGGATTCCTTCCTCTACAGCACCGAGGCTCGAATTGTGGCTGGGCAGCGTCAACTGCAATGTCGACTCGCCATGACGCCGAGTATCTCGGTCACCACCCGCACCGCGGCCAGAGCGGTAATGCCCGTGGGGTCGATCAGTGGATTGACCTCGACGACATCGACGGCAGCGATCTCGACGCCGCGGAGACCATTGATCAAGTTGATGAGGGCGCGGGTC
Organism: Candidatus Multivoradales bacterium; assembly: GCA_965250305.1. GTDB lineage: Bacteria > Acidobacteriota > Thermoanaerobaculia > Multivoradales > J023 > J023. Next base: position 65,590 of record CBDFNS010000025.1, read on the forward strand.
GGGAGGCCGCCGGGCACTGGATTGCCGCAACCGGGCGCATGCGCGGGATCGAGCACGTCGATGTCGATCGAAAGATAAACCGGGCCCTTCTCGGCGCCCGGGTCGAAGGATTCCAGCTCCCAAGCGCCGACCGTACGCACGCCAGCGGCGGCGGCCGCCGTTTGTTGAATGGGGTTGGTGGCGCGAATGCCCACTTGAGTGATGCGTCCGTGCATGCCCGGCAGCTCGGCAATGCGATGCGAAACGCAACCGTGCGCGAAGGGATCGCCGAGGTAGTCGGGATAGAGATCTGGGTGGGCATCGAGCACCAGGAAACGAGCATCTGGATGGTGGGCATGGACGGCGCGAAACGCGGGAACGGTGATGCCGTGGTCGCCGCCCAGAAGGATGGGTACCGAGCCGCCTCGGACGATCTCGCCGACCGCTGCTTCGATGGTCGCTTCGGCGCGTTCGATCCGGGTCTCGAGCGCCAGGTCGCCGGCGTCGCGGGCGGCCAGCTTGCTGAGGTCGGTCCCGCGCTCCGTGGTTGGCCCGAGTGAGGTGGCCAACTCCCGGATCTGGCGCGGACCGAGGCGGGCACCAGGACGATAGCTGCTTCCAGCATCGTAGGGGACGCCGAGCAACACGAAATCGGCTGGCGTGTCGAGTTGGTGCGCGAAGATGCCGCTGAAGGAACCGTCTCGGTACATCATTTGCCTCCTGCCAACCTGCAGAGAATGTCGCGGGATCGCTCGGTCGCTTCCGTGCTGCCACAGACGAAAATCGCGTCATCGGCTCGGAAACGGAACGTTGGGTCGAATTGAACGATGGCGTCGCCGTCGCGTTCGATGGCCACCACCGAGCACCCGGTACGGGCTCGAAGATCAAGGTCAGACGGATGCTGCTCAGCCAGCTGTGGGGCGACGATCTTGGTCACCGTTAGCTTGGACTCAATGGTGATCTCGTCGCGGCCGAGCAGTCGGTGCGCGAGGATCTGACCGGTTACCTGGCTGATCGAGAGCGCGAAGTCGGCCCCGGCGCGGTGGATGCGCTCGACGTTCGCCGCCTCGTTGACCCGCGCGACAACGGTCAGCTTGGGCGCGCGTGCACGCAGCAGGACGGTCGAAAAAAGCGTAGCGCTGTCACTGTCGAGGGCCAAGATCACCCCGTGGGCGTGCGCCAGATCGAGGCTGTCGAGAAGGTCGGGGTCCAGGATGTCGCCGACCCGATCTACGCCCTCGCGGGGACGGCGATCGACCACGGTGATCGATTCATCGACCTGGCGCATTAGTTCGGCCACTTTGTGGCCCACTTCACCATAGCCCGCGATGATGAACGAACCGCGCGTCTCGACGTTGGCACCGCCGGCCAGCTCGGACAGCTGCCCGAGGCCGCTCTCGGCGCCGACTGCGATCAGAATCGAACCCGCTTCGAGCCGGGTGTCGGGCCCGGGCAAGGTTACGAGCTTGCCACCGACCCACATGCCGACCACCGTCGTGCCCGTTCGTTCGCCAACCCTGGCTTCGGCCAAGGTTTGGCCGGCTAGGGGACTCGATTTGTCGGTTCGGACCTCTGAGAGGTGCAAATGTTGGCCGAGGGTCTGAAGTCCGGAAATGCGGGGGCCGAGCTTGTGACTGGCGCGGGCCGCCAAGCTGGCCGCCAATAAGATCCGGGGCGCGAACACCGCGCTGGCCCCGGCCAGGGCCACGGCTTGCCGGTGTTTGGGCTCGGCGACCAGGGCCAAAATCTCACCGCCAAATTCCAATTGGCGTGCCGCCAAGATGGTGCCGACGTTGGCTTCGTCGCCATCGTTGGTAATCAGAGCATGGGCCTTCGTTAACTGGACCCGGGCCAGCCCTTCCGAAACGCGGGGGGCGTAGACCGCGGTCCGTTTCTGGTCGACCATTTCGCGAACGCGGGCCGGGTCGGTTTCGAGAATCACGGTGGGGACGCCGGCCCGGTCCAGGATCTCGAGGGTGGTGCGGATCGCCGGGCCGTCGCGGACCACGATCACATGATCGCGGATCTTCTTGACGCTCCGTGGTAGCCGGGCTTCGAATCGCTCCTCGAGCGCAGGGATCAAGAACAAGGGTACGACCATGTAGACGAGCAGGACGCCGACGACCTGCAGCAAAATGACGAACAACACCATGGCCGGGTGCTGCCAGTCCGCGTCGCGACCGTAGCCGGTGGTGGTGATGGTCTCGCTGGCGAACTCGAGCGCGGACCAGAAGTCCCGTGGTTCACCTTCAAGATGCTGCATGCCAGCGCGGTACACCAAGGCACCGAGTACCATGACCGCCACCAGGACGCCGAGCACGATCAAAAAACGTCGACGGTAGTGCACAGCCAGAGTGTACCGGGTCGAGGGGATCGGGCTAGGTCACTAGAACCACCAACATCTTTACAGACGAGCCAGATGTTGAATGCTGAGATTGCCTTGCAGAAAATCCCCCCTGGCCCCCCTTTGGAAAAGGGGGGAAAGACGGATTGTGGGTCCGGCCCTCCCCCTTTTTCAAAGGGGGATCGAGGGGGATTTTCGTTCGGCCATCGCAGCGAGTACATCGCTTGTCGGTCTGAGGCGGAGCCTCGTTAGATGTAGCCCAGGGAACGGAGCATCTCTTCGTCTTCCGGAGACAACTCGGTGTTTCCGACTGCTGTGGCTGTGCTCCAGAGCTGTTGTTCGAGCATGGCCAGCATGCCCGCAAACAGCAAAGGAGCCTCGCGCGCGCGGTCGGTGGTTTCGGTTGGGTCGCCGGTGAGGTCGTAGAGCGCCGCAACCAGGATGTCCCGGTAGCGGATCATGACCTTCCACCGTTCACTCTGGAGCCCAAAGATGGGGTTGTTGGGATTGCTGGTCCGCAGCGGCACGACGCACTCCCTGGAGGGCGTTGCCGGCGACGCAGTGAGTAGGTCGGGGGCCGTCGCCCGAGGGTCGGGTTCGCGGTCGAGCAGGCCGAGGAGGGTCGCGGGAACACTCGCCAAGCTCGCGAGTCGATCGACATCGACGTTGGCTGGCCGCATCGATTCGGGCAATCTTAGGATGAATGGCACGTCGAGCATCTCGCGGAACAACGTGGTGTTGTGGCCGATCTCGCCGTGCTCGCCAAAGGCCTCACCGTGATCGGAGGTCACCAGCACGATGGTGTTGTCCCAGCGTCCGGCCTCGCGTTGGGCATCGAAGAGGTTGGGCACCCACGCGTCGGCCTGACGAAGGTTGCCGTCATAGAGCGCCTCGAGTTCCTCGAGATCGGCGTCGTCGATCGCGATTTCCCCAAAAAAGATTGCCCGGGTTTGGTCCAGGAGGCCCGTTACGGGACCGTTGTAGTCTGGATCACCGAAGATGTCGTGTTCCGGGTCGGGATCGTACGGCTCGTGTGGCGGAACGTAGTGGGCCAGAATAAAGACTGGTTGGTCGCCGAATCCCTGCTCCATGCGTCCGCGGATCACGTTGGTTAGCGTCTCGGGATGGGTACGGTCTCGGCCGCGTACCGCCTGCCAGAGTTCATAGAACTCGTCGAAGCCCTTGTCCGCACCGGTTGCGCGGCCATTGTTGGGATTGGCGGTGAATCCAACTGTCCGGTAGCCTTCCGCGCGCAGAATATTGGCCAGGGTCTCGACGTCGTCGGGTAGGCGCAGGCCTTTTTGGTGAATACCGTGTTGGGTGAAGGACAGACCGCTCATGAAGCTGGGCGACGAGCAAAGGGTGTAGGGACATTCGGCGACGATGTTTTTGAACACCAACGATTCTGCTGCCAAGCGGTCGAACCGAGGGGTGGTGTCGCGGTGGTAGCCATAGGAACCAAAGTGGTCCGCGCGGGCCGCATCGAGCACGATGAGCAAGATGTCGGGAAGAGATGCTGGCGTCTCGGGGACGGGCACAGCTTCTGTCTCTTTGGGCACGAGTGTGCGGACCCTCGGCTTGCGGATCTCGATCCTGCCCGCATCGGGGCCGCTGGGTAACCTGGCCTCAAACGCAAGCAAGACTTGGCGGCCGCGGAAGGCCTGGAGTGGCAGGCTGTGTTCCGCGGAGCGCTGGTCCGTGGGCGTGTGCAGCATGGGATGGCGTTCACCATCCAAGGTCAAGATGGTGAGATCGAGGGCGGGCGTCGTCTGATTGGCACCGTTGCGGCCGGGCTTGAGCTGCAAGCCGAACGACAAGGTCTCAGCGGTCTCGGGAACGGTGTATGGAACGACGTAGCGCCCTGGATGCAGGAAGAAGAGCGCGTCGCGCGTTGGATCAGCCTTCAAAGGGGGCCCATTTGGACCGCTCTCTACAACCGACTGGCTGGCGAGCAAACCGGCACGTACAACAGCGAGCGCCAAGGGTCGATTATCGTGGCCCTCGATGCCATCGATGTGGAAGGCGTAGCGGAGCGTGATGTAGTTGTCGCCCGCTTTCACGACGCCGTCGGGTATCGGGAGGCGGTGGAAATGCCAAGTGGTTCCGGCGTCAAAGTCGCCAATCAGGGTTCCGTTGACGACCACCCATACGTGCTGGAGTCGACCTTCGGGGTCGACGGGGGCCTTGGCACGCAACACGAACTCGAACGGTCCCTCATCGCGGGTATGAAGCGTGAGCGATGACGTCATTCCGAGCGCCCAAACCCCCCAATCCTCGGGCGGGCCCCAACCATGGGTAAGGGCGAACGCGGTGCCAGCATCGAAATTGCGATCTTCTGCCGTCTGCCGTCGGCTGATCTCCTGAAGATCGAGCCATCCATCGGGCAGGAAGGCTCCTTGGCCGAGGGTTTCGATCAGCGGTGTTTCGACCACCGGCGGTCCTGGCGGGGTGCAGGTCGCCAGGACCACGAGCAGCACCAAGCTGAGTGGGTGGTGGTGTGCTTTCTTCACGCGAGCGATCTCCGTACCACGGAGACGAGGGTATCCGAATTCAGGCTACTGCGCATGCAAGCGGATCTCGTCGAAGAGCACGGCCAGCGGTCGGGGATCGTCGCCGCGCTTGCCGTAGCGTTCAAACCGCAGAACCAGATTGCTGACCGCCGGGCGATTGAGATCGGCCGGGATCGTACCGGTCATGGTCACCGAGTCTCCCGCGCTTGGCTGCCAGCGCGCGACAGGCCGGTCGTCGACGAGTACGTCGATGGTTTGGGGGGAGTGAAACACCGGTGCGTGGAGGGTTGCCTCGAGCACGATCTCGCCAGGAGGAAGGGCGAGATGCAAGCTGGCCTCTGGCCCCACGGCCCACTGTGTGGTTTTGCCATCGACCCGGGGTCCGCCGACCCACCCGAGGCCCAGATGGCGTTGGGCGCGAGCGCTACCCAAGTCAATGCGTTCAGCCGTCAAGTCGAGACCGGGCGCAAATACCGTCTCACGGTAGTGCCACGAGCGCGCGTCGAGTAATGGCCCGTCGATTTCGAGCTGGTAGAGGGCTTCGAAGAATTCGCCCTCCCAGTCGTCCTTGCGCCAATGATAGGCGCTGAAATGCCGGACGCGCTGGGCGCCGGGTTCGATGTCCAAGACCGACTCGCCGGGAAAGCCCTCGGCATCGACGTCGAGTAGATCCATCAGCGTCGCGGGCAAGTCTGTCATGGTGGTCGGTGCCGATGACAAGGTGAGTGGTTCCTGGCTGCCGGGCCTCTTGACCATGAACAATGGCATCGCGCGGCTGATCAACCAAGGCATGTTGGCGAGGTACATCGGGTCACCGATCAAGCCACGAGGACGGAACATGACGCCATGATCGGCGGCGACGATGATGGCCGTTTGGTCGTAGATTTCGAGTGCGCGCAGCCGGTCGAGGAAGGCGGCGAGCAGGCGGGTGGCGCACGTCGCTTGGGCGGTGAAAGCCTCCCGGCTTGCTGACTGTGGTGGGATGTCGCGACACCGATCGTCGAGCACGGCGGGTAGGTGGGGAATGCCGACATGGATGAAGCTGACGGTTGGCGCCCGCGCACCAACCGTCATTCGGCTCGTAAGCTCGGTGAGAAATGCTTGGCCTGTAGTGGCTTGGAATCGTCGGCGACTTACCGGCGAGCGCGCCTGCAGGCGCCAAGCCTGTTGGTTGAAAATCCACGGCTTGAGAGGATGCGGTGCGTGACGAAAAAGCGACAGATCCGCCAGCTGGGCGGCCGCGAACTTCTCGGCCTCAGTGGGTGTGGTGTACGGTCGCGAGAGATGAAAGGCGTGGCGCAGTGGCCCCGTGAGCGCTGGGGTCAGCAAGGTCACCAAGTCGATTTCGAAGCCGGTGTCGGCAAGTCGCTTGAACACCGATCGAGGGCCGTACGCATTGGCGAAATACACACTGCGCGGCTGAGCGTTTTGGTACCGGAGGCCGGAGAGCATCGCCGGGATGCTGGGTTTGGTCGTTGGGAACGCGCCGGCATGGTCGGTGAAGAAGACGAATCCATCCAAGGCTCGGCGCAAGTCCTCGTTTTGCGGCGCTTCGACGATGTCGCGCATGACGTCGGACTGAAAACCGTCGAGCACAAGCACAATCGCACCGGGTTCGCGCGACAGTTGAAAGAGACCAGGGGGCGGTTGCGTCGCGAGAGACGCTGTGGAGGCGGGGACAGTGAGCTTTCCCTGCATTGCCGACAGGACAACCGGTACCGCTTGGGTGACCAACAACGCACCGGCCATGAACGGTGCGATGGTCGACAATCTTCGACGCAGCAGCCACGCGATGGCCAGGCCGCCGATCCACAACACCAGCGCACGCGGCGTTCGCCAGGCATGTGCGACCCAGTCCGGATCGGTGCCGTCCAGGAGCCCCATTTCGGGCAGCAGGAAGGTGCTTTGGATCCACAGCAGCAAACCAATGGCCAGCAAGAGGGCCTGATACGCGGGGGCCCATCGGCGTCCGACTACGACCGACACCAAGATCAGCATCGCGGTCAGCGCCATTGTTGCGGGCAGCAGGTGGTGCAACAACGTGCCAAAAGTGTGGGCGAAGTCACTGCGGTTGGCAAGGTACACCATTGCCGGGCCGTAGACACCGAGTTGACACGCGATCAAAAGGGCGGGTGCGACGGCCCTGAAGGCGCGTCGTACGGCAGGCGATCGGGGGACTTCTTGGCGGGGGGTCGGCATGCTGTGGAACGGCGCGAAGCGTCAGCGGGTAGTGTTGCCGCGTGCGGGCAGGGAGTCAAGCGCGAGAACAAGGAGCGGACACTGGACGACCCCGCGCGGTATGCTGACGTTCTCGCCGAGAACTGGAAACCAACGTGGTGGCGGTGTGACGGAAAAGGAAGTCCGGCTGGACAAATGGCTTCATATCGCGCGGGTGTTCAAAACCCGGGCTCAGGCCCGTCGTGCTTGCGACCTCAATCGGGTGCAGGTCAACGGGGCGGCGGCCAAGGCTCATCGCAAGTTGGCGATCGACGATCGGGTCGAGGCCGAATTGCGAGATTGGACCCGTATCTTGGTGGTCAAGGAACTTCACGATCGGCCGCTTCCCAAGAAAGAGGTTCCGCGGTTGTTCGAAGACTTGAGCCCACCGCGTCCGACGCTCGACCCACTCGATCGCCTCATGCGCCGAACCCCGGTCGAGCGTGGGCGTGGTCTGGGGCGGCCGTCCAAACGCGAGCGCCGTCACTTGGAACGACTGCGTGATCGCTGACTCTCGACTGTTCTTCGGCTGATGTTCCGGCCACGTTCGGGTAGAGGACGGGAAGGTCATGGCAATAGCAGATACCCCCAACGATGCTCCACGCCTCTGGATTCCGTTGCTCGGCCGGGTGATATTGGCCTTGGCTGCAGTGGGCCTGGTTCCGTTTTTGGTCAGTGCCTATCAGGTGCGCGCCGGACGCGACGCCATGATCGCCCAGGTCCAAACGACCCACAAGATCTCCGTTCTGGCGACGGCGAACCGGGTTGAGTCACACGTCCAGTTGCTGATGTCGTTGGCGGATGCCGCCGCACGCAATCCAGCCCTCGACGAGCCCACCTCGATTGCGGCGGAAGAGGTCTTGGCGGGTATTCTGCAAGCGCGTTCCGATGTAGTGGCGGCCGGTGTCTACGTGGATCGCGCCGACGCCGAGCGTCGAACCCGGCCCGTACCGGAGGTGATTCGGGTGGCGCGGCGCAGTGATTTCCGCAATGCAATCGATGTTGCCTTGAAAGAGATCGATGCACGCAACCTGGCGGTAATCGCGGCGGGTGGCGAGGATTGGCTGCGGGTACGCACGGCCAAACCTGGTAGTGACCTCTTCGTCGTGTTGTTGGCGCGGCTGACTCCGCTAATGCCGACTCTGAGAGCGAGCGAAATCGGCGACGAGGTCGAGCTCGCGCTGGCCGATCGATCCGGTGCCATCATTCTCGGCGATTTTGCGGACATTGCTTCGGTTTCGAGTGCGGTCTTGGGATCTGCTGGGCGAACCAGCTCAGGGGTCGACCTCTACGATCTGGATGACGGGCAAGAGCTCATCGCTGCCCATGCCCTGGTTTCCGATACGCCTTGGTTCGTGATTTCGCGGCAGCCCCTGCGGGTCGCGGCAAGGGCAGCGATTGCGCAACGGGACCTGGCGCGCGGTGCGTTTTTCTTGGTCCTCGGGGTCACGGGCTTGGTCGCCTTGTGGGCACAGCGCGGGATCATCCTCCCGATTCGAAAGTTGATCAGCGCTCAGCAGCGGTTGGCAGGCCTCGAAGGCACGGCGGTAGCGGGCGGTGAGATTCAACAGTTGGAGCATGCGTTTGCCCAGTTGGAAGCGAACGTCAACGACCGCGCTGCCCTGAACAAGGTGTTCCTCGATCGCTACCAAGTGATCGAAGTGCTGGGTGTTGGCGCCATGGGAACGGTGTTTCGGGGCTGGGACCCTCGGCTCGAGCGGCCGGTGGCCCTCAAAACTGTCAAGATCGATGGCGCGGGAACGTCATCGTTCGGCTCTCGTGGTGACCTTGCGGCCCAGCTGGTTAAAGAAGCACTGGCGTTGGCACAGATCAACCATCCCAATATCGTTACTGTGTTCGATGTCCAAAGCCACGGTGCCCAAGCGTTCTTGGCCATGGAGCTGGTCGAAGGGATCAGCCTCGAGCGGTACCTTTGGCAAGAGAAGCGATTGCCCATGCCGCAGGTCGTGGCGCTGGGCATGGCGGTGCTTGCGGCGCTGCGCGCGGCGCATCGGCAGTCGATCGTCCATCAGGACATCAAGCCGGCCAACATCCTGCTAGGAGAAGACGGCGCCATCAAGGTAACGGATTTTGGCATTTCCGAGTTACTGACCAATGCTTCCGAACGCCGCGGAGTGATCTGCGGCACGCCGGGGTATCTAGCGCCGGAAGCGCTCGAAGGCGGTGGTTTTACGGTTGCCTGTGACCTGTTTGCCGCCGGTATCGTGCTGTACCAGTGTTTGACAGGGCGTCGGCCGTTCGAGGGGCCCAACCCCCGCGCAGTACTGATGGCGACCGTGTCGGAGGAGGTGACACCGCCGACGGTGTTGCGGCCCGAGACGCCAAGTAAGATTGAGTCGTTCGTGCTGGCTTTGACTGCGAAACGTCCCGAAGATCGCCCCAAAGATGCCACGGCCGCGCTCGCCTTGCTCGAACAAGCTGCGCGCGAGACGATGCCCCAATGGACCCCCGCCCCATTCCCGATGAAAACTGAAAAGGGACCGAGCCATGTGCCGATCCGCTATCCAACGACTTTGGTGCCTACTCGCCTGGTCGAGCCTCGCTCTACTTGAGCCCGCGTTGGCCGATCAGGCCGGTGTTGTTTCCCCGGACGACGTATTGGTCGTCGGAGCTGGCGATACCGTACGGGTCTTGCCACCCACCGACGGCTTGGAGGTCGAAGCCGCCATCGATGGCGGGCCCCTTCGCCCGGTGCCGGGGTCGATCGTTTCACCGAGCCAAGCCGGTGCGCACTGGTTGACGGTGGCCAGCCGAAACCAAGGTGGTGTTTTGTCACCCACGCGTTGGATTCGGCTGCTGGTTGATGACCAAGGCCCTGAGACGAAGCTCGAGGTGACCCCGCCGCCGGTAACCGACAGCACCGGAACAGCTTGGGTACCACCAAGGGCCCAGGCCAGGGCGTGGGCGACCGATCGCCCGGCGGGTGTCTCCTGGATTGCGCTGGTGGTGAACGGTGTCAGATCCCAGCATGAGGGGGCTGAGACGATGCTTACGCTGCCCGAGGAGGGTACCGTCGCCCTCGTGGTCGAAGCGGCCGACGTGGTTGCCAATCACACTCGGCGGATGCCGCTCGAGTTGCGGGTTGATCGTCAGGGTCCAACAGGCTCGATTCGAGTCGAAGGGCCGCAGGCCGAGACGGACCGTGGGTTGGTGCTCGGTCCCACGGCGCGGTTGATCGCTGAGATCGAGGATACCGAGAGTGGTGTCGAGACATGGACCGCGCTGGCGGGTGGCGAACCGGTGCCGCACGAGCAATGGCTGGGCCAATGGCCGGTTGGTGGGCAAGTCGCCGCGGCCACCGCGCGAGACCGAGTCGGCAATGAGCACACACTGAAATCACTGTCTTTTGAGGTCGATGAGCAAGGGCCGACGCTCTCTTGGCAGGTTACCGAGGGTGCCACCAACGACGCCGGGGAGCACTACCACCGGAGTCCAGTGACTGTGATCGTCGAGGCCGACGACCCGGTGGCTGGTGTCGCGTTGATCGAGCGCCAGTCAGCCGGTACCTGGGTTGGCGTGTCCGAAAGGATGGTTGTCGAAGGCACCTCGCTCGAGTTGCGGGCGACCGACCGGGTTGGCAATCAATCCACCGAGCGCGGGTCCTGGTTGGTGGACGATGTGCCGCCCACCGTCACGCTTCGGGATCCGCAGGGCAAGATCGTTCCGCCGGGCACGGTCGCATCGGCGCGCGCAGGTCAAGAATTGACCGTCGAAGTCGCCGATAGCGGCGTCGGCGTGGCGACCTCGACTTACCGCCTGAATCATCTAGCGGTTCCGGGGCGGCCTTTGATGAGTCCGCTCGAAGGAGGGCAGGTGATGATCGAGGTGTCGGGCAACCATGTGTTGCTGGTCGAAACCCACGATCGGTTGGGTCACCGAACGGTCGCCAGCTGGCGAATCGAAGTTGCAAAGAGGCGCTGATCATGTTGTGGAAGATTCCATTTGTTCTCGTCGTCTCGTTGCTCGCCTTCGGGATGTCCATCTTGCAAGCCGCCGAAGAAGTCGGTGTTCGCGATACGGTCGATTGGCACGTGGTCACCGAGGGCGAGACCCTCGAGATCATCACCAAGCACTACCTTGGAACCAAGGACCTCTGGTACGAGAACTGGCGTCTCAACCCCCAAGTCGCCGATCCCAATTTTTTGTTTCCGGGCCAACGTTTGCGCGTGATCAAGGAACGGCAGATTCCGGCAAAGCGCGCGGCGCTGGAACAAGTGGCGAACGACGTCGACAAAAATCCCCAGCGGCGAGGCTGGGAAGACGCTGCTGCTGGCGACGAGGTCAACGCTCCAGCGGGCATTCGGACCAATGCGCGCTCTTCCGCGTTGGTTTCGCTCGACGACGGTACCGATTTGACCTTGACCGAACACACCCAGATTTTCCTCAAGGAGATCACCACCACGGTAACCGGTGTTCAGCGTGGGCGGATCGAGATCGAGCGTGGGCAAGCCCAGCTCGACTTGCGTGAGAGTCGGCCCGAGCGCACCGATATCGAGATCGTCATGGGCGACGCGGTCGCGCGGCCACGGGTCGGTCTCAGTGGTCGCGCCAAGACCCGTGCGCGGCGCGAGGATTCGGGATCCGCCCAGCTGATGGTCTACGGTGGCTCGTCGAAGATCGTGGCGGGAGGCCAGACCGTCGACGTTCCAACCGGCATGGGCACCTCGGTGCCGGAAGGTGGCGTACCCGCCCCGCCGGAAAAACTACTCGGACGGCCAGTGTTGCTGACGCCGCCGCGCGCGGCGGCCCACAACTACCGCAACCCACGCTTCCAGTGGCGACCGGTTGCTATCGCGGCGAGCTACACGTTCGAGGTGTGCGGCGATCAAGCCTGCTCCAAGCTGGTGGCGCGTCAGACGGGGATCCAAGGTGAGGTGTGGCAGCCATCCACGCCGCTGCCAGACGGCCAACTCTTCTGGCAGGTCACAGCCGTGGCATCGAGTGGTCTCGACGGCTACCCCAGCGGTGCCCGCGCGTTCAGCGTCAGTACATCTTGCGGCGCCAACGAGACTGATGCCAGCGGCAATTGCGAAGACAAGGACCCTCCGACCGTCGTGGCCTCTCGCGTCGGTATGGGCAGCACCTGGCTCGACGGCACGATGGTCCTGGGGGTGGTTGGCGGGGTCCGTCTCGACGTTCGCGATGATGCCTCAGGTAGCGTCGCGGTTCGCTATCGTTGGGACGGAGGTGCTTGGGCGACCTGGCGTGGTCGGGATCTGCGTCCGCCCAAGCCGGTGGGTCAAGCGCATCGACTCGAAGTCGAAGCGGAAGATGCCCTCGGTCAAGTCTCGCCGGTGTGGGGTGTCAACGTGCTTGTGGTGGCCGATGCACCCCAGCCGCCGGCGGTCGGGCGCGTCACGGATCAGTAAATCGGGCAGCGTTTCGTCGTTTGTCAGATTCGATCGCAAGAAGGGCAAGGGGCCCGACGATAGGCCGAACTTGGCGTCAACCTTTGTCACACAGAGGATAGGATCCGGTCCACCCGAGACGAGATCGCTCGGGGAATACGCCCATGCGAAACGTGTTCCAACAAACTTCGTGGATTCTGCGATTCCGTGCACGCTCAGGATTGCGGTACCTGGGTGCCAACGCATTCGTGTTGGCGGTGCTCGGGCCTTTGATCATAGGTTCGTTGTTCCTGGTGGTGGATCGTGGCGTTCTCTTGGCCCGCGACACGGTGCGCGACGTCGCCTTTGCCGGCACGAGTGCGCTGCCGGGGCCGGGTTTTCTGATCCTTTCGTTGCTGTTGACCGCACTCGGTCTCGGATATGCGTTCGACGAGATGTACCCGCGAAGGGACCCCCGCATCTTGCTCGACGTCCTGCCCGTGAGGGCGCCGGTTCGATTCGTGGTTGCTTGGCTCGCTTGCTTGGTTGCCAATGGTCTCGCCTGGGGAGGCATGGTGTTGGCGGCGAGTTTGTTGGGAGCTGATGGTCCGACCTTGCCGCCGGTTGACGTCTGGGCGCACCTCGCCCTGGCCTTGTTACCGCTTGCCGGCATCCAGTTGATCGCCGTGTTGGCAACAGTACGTCTGCAGCTCTTTCGCGCTGGACCGGTGTTGGCGGGGGGAGCTGTGTTGGCCGCAATGGCTGTTCTGGGTGCCCGGTGGCCCACGTTGTCGGCGATCGTCCTGGCACCGTGGTTGGCGACGGCGAGCCAGATCGAGCGGGCGTTTGGGGTTGTGCTCGGGGTGGATTTGTCGGCGATCTCGACGCGTGCTTGGGTCGGCGGCTGGCCGCTGCTCGCGGTCACAACGTTGGCCAGCGCAGCGGTGGCGTATGGGTTGATGGCCCGTTGCCAGCGTGGTGATCGGGCGCGGGCGCACGCCTTGCGGCCGCCCGGTCGTGGAGAATTTGGTGATTGGTTGGCACATCGCCTGGCGCGACTGGGGCCGCCGATCGCAGCGCAGGTGGTGCGCGACGTATTGCTGGTTCTGCGTCGCTTCTCGCCGATCGTGTACGTCGCCGCGACGTTGACGATCCTCGCCAACCTCTTGGTTCTCTTCGTGGTGCCCACCCTTGGTTTGGGGCCTTTTTGGCATGGGCGCATCGCCTTGGTCGGTGTGGTCGCGGGCGTGTTGGCGCAAGTGGCATTGGTGCCCTTCGTGCTTCGACACGAGCTACCGCGTTTTTGGTTCGAGCGTGCAGCGGGCGTCGCGGCGCCGCAGATCTGGCGGGCCAAGCTTTGGCTAGCGCGACTCTTGGCGCTGCCGCCCGCGGGCATTGGCGCGGTGGTGTTGGCTGCCGTACCGCAGAGCACCAGCGCGTACGGCATTGCCATTCTCGAGCTGGTCCTGGCAGCCTGGGTGGTTTCTTCGTTGATCGGGGTCGCCACCTTCGAGATCGCCGATCGACCCCTGCTTGGCTTGATTTTCAGTACGTTGGTCGCTCTAGCCTGGGCAAGCTTGATGATTTTTTACCGGCAGCTTCTACCGTTCTGGTTGATCGGCTATGCCATCGTCGCTGGCAGCATTGCTGATCGCGCGACGCACCGTGTGCGCTTTACCGAGGTCATCCGATGACGCAGCAACGGACGAACACAGTAGGCAACCCGGCAGAAAGTACCGAGGACAAGGCGGCGTCCGCTCTCTGGGTCGACGGCGTAACCAAGACCTACGGCTCGCTGTGGGCGCTCGACGATGTGAGCTTGACCGTGGAAGGGGGCATCTTTGGCCTTCTGGGGGCCAACGGCGCCGGCAAGTCGACGCTGTTTCAGGCGGTGCTGCATCTTCTCGACCCGGACGCCGGCTCCATCCGAGTGTGCGGGATTGACGTCCGAACCGACTCGGTGGCGGCGCGCAAGATGATCGGCTATCTACCCGAAGAGCCTCAGCTCTATGCGCGGCTAACGGGCAATGAGCTTCTGCGCTTTGTGGCCGGGCTCCGAGAGCTCGACAATGCTGACGAGCGTCACGAGCTGTTGGCATACTTCGAGCTCGACGGGCAAGCCGACGAGCTCATCGGCGGCTATTCGCTGGGTATGCGCAAGAAGATTGCCTTGATCGCGGCGCTGATGGGTCAGCCGCGTTTGGTGCTGCTCGACGAGCCGCTCAATGGCCTCGACACGGAGCACATGCGTCGCCTCCGACTGCGGATCGAGGTGATGGCGGCAGGCGGAAGCACGTTCATTCTCTCGTCGCACGTGATGGCGTTTGTCGAGCGAATTTGTGAACGGATCGCCATCTTGCGTCGAGGTCGCTTGGTCGCGGAAGGCACGGTGGTAGAAGTGCGCGAGCAGGCCGACTTGATGGATGCGCCCTTCGAAGATGTGTTCTTGAAGTTGGCGCTCGAGTCGAGTTAAGGAGTTCGGGCCGTGGCGCAAGGAATACTTGCGCGGTTTCGTTTGGGGACACTCAAGGTCGGCGTGCCATGCGATAGGGGTCACCGCGATCCGCATTGAGTTCCTCGAGAGTTCGAAAGGCACGAACCCCGAGCTTGGTTGCAGGGCTGGCCGGCACGAACCGACGGTAAAGTGCAAGCATCTCGGCGACGACACGAAGGTTTCCAGGATCGTCGGGATCACGCCAAGGCGGTGGCATTTCGTCGATTGTTCGATATCGATAAACCGGCATCAACTACTCCTCCTCGAATTTGAAGCGTTGTGCTAAGACTTCTGCGTCGAGACGGTCGCCGGGGCGTACAGTGTCCCTTTTCATCTTCCAGAGCGTCCGGGGTGTTACGACACGAACGGCAACGCCATCGAATGTCTTTTCCTCGACTTCGAGGTCGGAGAAGCTGAATGCGTTTCCGAGTCGAGTCAGGATATCGAGGCCGAAACCTTCAGGCGGTAGGTACCGAACCGCTGGGAAGTCGCCACACAGATCCTCCGCAGAGATTTCGGCGACCGAGTCATCGTCGAAAACGGAGCAGAGAGCCATTTTGAGCCGTTCGATGTTTTCTGCTGTCGGCGCGACGAAGAGGTCGAGGTCGGCAGTCGCGCGGGCCAGGCCATGCAACCCCAATGCGATGGCGCCAAAGACGGCGTAGTCCACCCGGTGGGCGGCGAGGGCAGAGAAGATGTCCCGAAGACGGTCTAGATCCATGAGAAAAGCCTCGGATCGATTGTCTCACGCTTCTCGAGCCGACGGATCAAGCCCAAGAGTTATCCGACCACCTACCGGACCACTGCCAACTGATACGATTCCCACAAAGGAGACCTCTTCATGCAACGAGTCTTGATCTCCGCCGCATTGACGCTGGCGGCCATCGCAGGCCCCGCTGGCGCCCATAGCGAAAGTACCTCATCCAAGGTTGCGACATCGGCGGAGACGATTCGTCCGCTGATGATTGGCGCCGCTGTGCCTGACGTCACCGTCCAGGACCTCGATGGCAAGGCCATGGCCCTGCGGGACGCACTGGCCGCCAAACCGACACTCTTGATCTTCTACCGCGGCGGTTGGTGACCGTACTGTATTACGCAGCTGGGTCAGCTGCGCACGGTTGAAGGCCCACTCGCTGAGTTGGGATATCAAGTCATCGCGGTCTCACCGGACCGCCCAACCAAGTTGGCCGAAAGTAGGGGCAAGCACGAGTTTGCTTTCCAACTCGTGTCCGACGCCAAGCTCGACCTCGCGAAGGCCTTTGGCATCGCGTTTCAGGTCGATGGAAAGACTCTCGAGATGTTCGAGAAGTACGGCATCGATCTGGTCGATGCGTCGGGGCAGCCACACAAGCAGCTGCCGGTACCCGCAGTCTTCTTGATCGGTACGGACGGCGTCGTGGATTTCCAGTATGTGAATCCCGACTATCGGGTCCGCATCAGTGGTGATGTTGTCCTGGCGGCGGCCAAAGCGACCGCCGAGCACGACGCGGAAGCCAAGAAGTAGTCGCCTGCGCTTCACGCCACTCGGCCCATCTACGGACTTTGGTGGGCCGAGTCTCCACAAGAGCGGTGTCAGAAAGCGTTTATTGGTTATGCCGAACGGTGCCGTCTTCATCGACGGTGAGTTCCAGGCGTTGCAGGTAGGCTTCGCCGCTCGCAGGGTCAACCGCGACAATGCCCCATATGGCACGACCTCGGACCGGCGGCTTGGATTCCACCATCAAGCTCGGCGTCGCCGCGTCGAGTGCGCGGCAGTTGTAGTGGGTGAGCTCGGGCTCGGCGGGTCCTTGGTCGGCTATCTGGAAACCGACGCTACAAAGGTCGATCGGCCGACCCTGAACCGCTTCCGGGCGGTCCGCGATGTAGCGTAGCGAGCCCCGTTCGTTTGGCGTGCTCGTGATGTCGCCATTAAGTCGGTGGAGTGCAGGCAGGGCTTGGTTCGGAGAACCACTGTGGACGACATCGAGCAATGCAGGCTGCCGTTGTTGTTCGCTGAGAGCCGCGTAGCGTTGGGACGCCTTGAGGCGCTTGGGAAAGACCTGGTCGAACAGCATGAAGACCTGTCGGGGTTCCGGCGGGCGGTCGCGAATGGCGTCGGTGGTGGTCACCCAGTGGTCGAAGACGTCTGGTGTGATCGGCTCACCACCACTCCATAGCTCGATCTCGTGAACCTCGAGATCGAACACGGGCTGGCCGTCGGCGTCGAGGGCATAGAACGGAATGGTCCTCAGTTCGACGTCAACCGTCTCTTCGCCATCCGAGCGGAGATCAGTTTGTTGGGCCGTCAACGCGGCGCTGGTCACGATCAGCGCGAAGAGCGCGAGGACTTGGGCTCGCCAAAGTCGATACCGAATTATTTTGGTCTTCCTCCGATTCCGGAGCCCCGGTCCGTTGCGCGTCCGTGGTTTCGAACGAACCGCCGGTCTCCCTGGTTGGGTGTTACCAAGAGTGGCGGCGTCGTGGCGCTTGATTCATCAAGCAGGGGATGAGCGACCACCAGCGTGGGACCGGCCGGTGGGGACCGACGTGTCACGCGGGGTCAAGTGTGGCTCAGCGTGTCGAGCAACTCGATCAACAACGCGTGGCGCTCGGTGACTTGGGGGGCTCGCTGGAGTACGATGTTCATCGCGTCGTCAACCACTTTCGAAGCATGGGTCAACAGTTCGTGACCCGCTTTGGTGAGCGACGCGAGTGCCAGCCGTGCGTCACGCTCACTGCGTTGGCTGGACACTACACCTCGTTTTTCCAGTGGCCGCAGCGCGCGAGTGACCCCGGACGGTGTCAGGCCGACCGCGTGGGCGAGATCGACACGACTCGCCCGCGCCTGCGGCGCGTCGGCCAGTGACCGTAACAAACGGTATTCCGCCAGACTGATGCCGCTTATCGCACCCAGTGGGCCGTCCAGTTGGCGCTCGATTCGGTTCCACGCAGCGGCCAGGGCCAAGGCCAAGGGTTGTCCGAAGTTATTGGTTTCGCTCATCCAGTAATGATACTTTAAGCGTGAGCGGTCACGCAACAGTCATGTAGTTGGATGCCAAAACGCGGCGAGCCCTCCAGGTGGGTATCTCAATCCAATGATCGCAAGATCGACGCGTAATCATCGGCCACCAGGAGTCGGGCGTTGGATGGGTTCGAGCCGTTGGCCTCGGCACACGCGGCGACATGATCGAATCCCGTTGACGGGACTGCGAGAGAGCCAAAGGCTGGAATGCCGATTTGTTCGAGGAGCGCGTCCAGCCGGGCCAGAAAATTCTCGGCTCGTTCCGCCGCGCTGCCACCGTAGTCGTTGTTCGGCTTGATCACGGCGAGCAGTGCGCTCAATCGAGCATCGATGTACGGTTGGTTGTAGCGCAGCACGGGGGCGAGCAAGATCGCGTTGGTCAAACCGTGGGGCACATCGTAGATGCCGCCCAGCGCCTCTGACAAGCAATGAACCGCCGCAACGTCGGCGTTGCCAAACGCAATGCCTGCAAGGGTCGAAGCCCGCATGACGCCCTCGCGGGCTTCATCGTCGCCATCGATGTCTTGTGTCGCGCGGGGCAAGAAACGAAAGAGAAGACGGATCGCAGTTTCGGCCAAAGCGTCCGACACGGGGTTAGCGACCTTACATGTAGTCGCCTCGAGAGCGTGGGTGAGGGCGTCCGCGCCGGTGGCCGCGACCAGCGATGGCGGAAGGGTGCGGAGCACCTCGCTATCGACCAGGGCCTGGGTGGGAAACATGCCATCGCCCTTGAGACTGATTTTGGTGCGGGCGCCCGCGTCCGACAGCACCGATACGCAGGTAACCTCGGAGCCGGTACCGCAGGTGGTGGGGATCGCGGTGAAAGGCAGGGGTGTTTCGCGAAAACGGTTTCGGCCCACGAAGTCGGTGGCCGCGCCGGGGTTGGTGGCCAGCATGGCAGCGGCTTTCGCCGCATCGAGCGCGCTCCCGCCGCCCAGGCCCACGACCACGCAACCGGGGCCGGCCGCGCGTGCCCGCTCAGCCGCCGACTCGGCAGTGGTGGTGCGGGGGTTGGGCTCGATGGCGTCAAAGGTCTCGAGGTCGGTGCCGGCCGCGCGGGCCGCGTCACAGGCTGCTTGTGGCCAAGGGGTTGCGCTGAGACCGGGGTCGACGATCAAGAGGACCGAGCGTGCCGCGAACGGTTTCGCCAGGAGCGTCGGCAGCTGCCCGAGGGCGCCTGGCTCGATGTGAACGTGGGTCGGTAAGCGGAAGCCGATCATCGACAGATCTTAGCCTGCATTTCTCACCAGCAATCGGCTGCGATCACGTATCTATGAGCGACGAGAGGCAGATCACGGCACGGTCGCAGACCAAGCCGAGGTATCGCCGGTATCGAATCCGTCGTGAAATAGTACCGGCTGGCAAAGCCAGCGGGCGACCATGGACGAGGAGAGCCCACCCGCGCTGTTGAAGAAACCCCCGACCCAGAGTGCCGGGCCGGCTGCGTCTTCGAAGGTGGTGAGTGCGTTGACGTAGCGGTCGGTGCCGGGTGTCCGATCGCCGAATGGATGCCAGCTCGTGCCGTCCCATCGCGCGAGGTTGTTGGCGGTGATGCCGCCGGCTTGCTGGAAGCTACCCCCGACCGCCAGGTGCACACTGGCGCCGTCGTCGAAGACCGCGAGTGCCTGGACCGAGCCGTTGACGCCGACGCCGCCGGGTGTCGCCACCGGTGACCAGTCGGTGCCGTCCCACTTGGCGAGATGGTTCACGAAGATTCCGCCGGCGAGTGAGAAATCGCCGCCGACGAAGAGCGCGAGGCCGGAGCCGTCGTCGTACACGGCGAGGGCATAGACGTCGTCGTTGACGCCGACCCCTTGGGCGCCGGCGAGCACCGACCACGTCGTGCCGTCCCACTTCGCGATGTTGCTGGCCGGCAGGCCGCCGGCGGTGAAGAACTCGCCAGCGACGAACAGCGCCGGCCCCGTTCCTTCGTCGAAGATGGCCAGGGCCCTGACGATCGTGTTGACCGGTGCGCCACTGACGCCGGGGCCGCCGGGTCCGATCAACGGTGCCCAGGTGCTGCCGTCCCAACGGGCGATGCGGTTGACCGTGACGCCGTCCGCGGTGGTGAAGAGGCCGGCGGCGTAGAGCGCCGGCCCGGAGCCGTCATCGAAGGTGGCGAGCGCGTGGGCGCGCCCGTCGAGCCCGCTGCCCCCCGCCTCGGCCACCGCCCGCCAGTCGGTACCGTCCCAACGCGCGAGCCCATGGCTTTGCCCGTCGATCTCGAGGTCGCCGCCGACGTGCAGCGCCGGGCCGGACCCGTCGTCGTGGCTGTGGGCGGTGTAGGCGGCGGCCGTGATGCCGTTGCCCGAGGGCGACGCGAGGAATTGCCAGTCGTCGCCGAGCCAGCGGAAGACGCCGCGTCCGGCCGCGCTGCCGGCCGAAAACAGGGGGCCGGTCGCGTAGAGGGTGGGACCGCCGCCGTCGTCGTGCACGGCGAAGGCTCGCAACAAGCTGTCGAGGCCGGCGCCGACGCCACCGACAAGCGGCGCCCAGGCGGTCCCGTCCCAAGTGGCCACGCGACGGGCCGAGATGCCGCCCACCGTGGCGAAGTCGCCGGCCACGAAGAGCCGCGGGCCGGCGCCGTCGTCGAACACCTCGAGGTCGTGGACGCGCGCGCCGACGCCGGCGACCCCGGGGCCGCCGGGGCCGACGAGCGGCGTCCAGGCGGCACCGTTCCAGCGCGCGATGTGATTCCACGCAACACCGGACACCGTGTCGAAGTCGCCACCCGCATATAGGGCCGGACCGGTGTCATGGTCGAAAACGGCCAGGGTCGAGACGTGGTCGCCGAATTCGTCGCCCCAGCCGAGGGCCTGCCACTGCTGCCCGTCCCAGCGGGCCATGGTGTGCGCCGTGATGCCGCCCGCGCGCTCGAACGTCCCCCCGACGTAGAGTGCAGGTCCGGAACCGTCGTCGTAAACGGCAAGCGCGAGAACCGCGCCATCGGTGCCGACCTCCGCTACTCCCGGGAGCGGCGACCATTGGCTTCCGTCCCAGCGCGCGATGTTGTTGGCGGCGATACCACCGGCGATCGGGAACGAGCCGCCGACATAGAGTGCGGGGCCGCTACCGTCGTCGAATACCGCCAAAGCCTCCGCCCCCGCGATACCCGAGCCGGAAAGGCCGATGCCGCCGGGGTCTTCGAGCGCGCTCCACGCCGTGCCGTCCCAGCGAGCAATACCGTTGACCGGTACGCCGCCGGCGGTCAAGAAACGGCCGCCCACGTACAGGTCTACGCCGTCGCCGTCGTCATAGGTTGCCGCCACTGTGGCGAAGCCGATCACGCCAGTACCACCCGCGCCGGTGAGTGGCGACCATTGCTGACCGTCCCAACGCGCCACGCCATCAACGCTGACACTGCCTGCCGTATCGAAGGCACCGGCGGCGTAAAGACCTGGGCCGTCGCCGTCGTCGAAGGTCGCGAGGTCGAAGACGGGCGCCCAATCGGGATGGCTCGGTGCCATGCCGATACCCCCTGGGCCGGGCAGCGCCGACCACTGACCGCCATCCCAGCGTGCCACACCATTGGCTCGCTCCTGGCGGGCAAAAGAAAAGTAGCCGCCAGAATAAAGTCCTGGACCGTCACCGTCGTCGTAGGTCGCGAGCGCGAAAATCGTACCGTTGACGCCATGAAAGAAG
Source organism: Candidatus Multivoradales bacterium (assembly GCA_965250305.1). GTDB lineage: Bacteria > Acidobacteriota > Thermoanaerobaculia > Multivoradales > J023 > J023. The sequence goes on from CBDFNS010000025.1 coordinate 87,125, forward strand.
GCGTCGTCCCAGGAGCAGCTTGCAACCGAGGATTTCGTGGGCGCTCCGCCGGCATCGATTGCGACGCTTGCTGCCATGAGGATGCTCGCGAGCTTTGGCCAAGGTCTTGTCATGGATTCCTCATTGAGATCTTGCTTGTTTTTGTATAAATGTGATTGTCGCATATTATGAGGTAGAGGTCAATCGGACCCGACTCACCGAGTGAGCCGGGTGGTGTCCAAAGTGGGAAAATCTACGGCACCGACAGTGACCACGCCGACGTGTCACCAGACTCGAATCCATCCGCAAACAGCAGCGGGTCGATGGTCGAGAAGCGGCGGGCCTCGCGGGTGATGTTGCCCTGAACATCGGCGACGCTGATCTGGAGATTGGCGCCAACCAACGAGGGTAGCGCCGATCCCAGTGCAAGGGTCCACACGCCGTCAGCTTCGACCACCGCAAGGTCGGCGAGCTCGGCGCCCGCTGGGCGGCCGGATGCGGGGAAGTCTGCCGTCACCGATAGGGTGCCCAAGTCGAGGCCGGAGTTGGCATCGGCGAGGCCGAATCGGATGGTATCGATAGGCTGTGCGTTGATGCCCGGACGTGGTGAGGCAACCGTCACGGTGGGCCGCAAGTCGTCGAGGAACCAGCCATAGGCGGCGTCGGCACCTTGGCCGGTGTCGATCGGGCAACCGAGGTCGATCCAACGGGCGATTAGAATCTTTTCGTCCGCGCTCAGCGATGGTACGCCGCTGCTGGGTGGGGGCATGATGGTGCCGGTGTAGTCGAGATCGGCGTCGTTGGGGTCGGTTCCCGCCGGCAAGGTGCTTGGGTCACCCGGAACACTCTCCGTAGGGTGATCGGCGTTGCTCCAGCCGTCGAGCCGCTCGCCGAAGACTTTCCAAGCGAGCAAGCTTCGTCGACTTTGGAACATACGCACGTAGCGGCTGGCGTTGGTCTGACGCCACACCGGGCCAAAGGTAATGATGGGGGGGTAACCCCAATCGGCATCTCGATCGTCAGCCAAACGCTTATAATCCCCAGGCAGACCACCGTAGAACGCTAGATCGTCGAGCATCAGGTTACCGTCGGGTTGCGGGTTGGCCTGGGTATGGCAGGACGAAATGCAGCTGCGCTGGAGAATCGGTCGGATGTCGCGGAGGAATTCGACGTCGACCAGTGCTTGATCGAGGATCTGAAGCGCGGGTTCGCCAGCATCGTCGTGCGTGACAAGCGGTGTCTGCTTGGCGAGGTCGTAGATCGGGTGGTCGGGCTGGGCGGCTGCTGTGAGGTCGAAGTCGAGTGGTTGCTGGCTGTGAGCGTGGCAGCCGCCACAGTTGGCTCGGACTTCTCCGGGCCGTACCTGATGCCAGGTCTGGGCCATATTCAAGACCATGCCGTTTCGATCGAGCGTTTGGAACGTGAACGGCGTGTCGGCGGGGACCTTGGCCAAGAAGCTGGTGTCGGGGTTGCCCTCGGGGTCGAGGATGGTTTGCCCGTCATCGTCGACCTTGCGCAAAGGGATTTCACCCAAGATCCGATGACGCTCGTTGGCGAAGTTCTCGAAGTGCTGGCCGTTGTTTGGACCGTAGCTACGGTGGGTGCTCGGTTCGAGGCCCACGATTCGCACCGCCCAAATGTCGCTGTTGTCGTACTTGCCCGCATCCGCGCCCTGGGCGCCCCAGTTGCTCGATGCGCCGTTCTGGGACGTGTTGAAGGGGTCGAGGCCGTCGAAATCACTCGAGCCGACGCCCGGGAAGCTCTCTCGTTTGTAGAAGCTGCTCGTGCCGATGAGGCCGAATGGAGTGCCAGGCGGCAAGGCTGCATGCTGACTACCATCGTTGGGTAGCCACGGAAGCGTGGCGGGTTCGGCGACGCCGTGCACCGCGCTGTAGGGCACGAGTGCGCGCGGCCACGCTTCGTTGTAGGCAGGGTCGTTCTTGAGCTCCACGAGATCGTCGGGACTCCAGATTGGGGTGCTGCTCGGAAGCCGGTAGAGTCCGCCATCGTAGTAAGGAAGTGGGGTCGGCCGGTTGAGATCGTTGGCCGGTCCCGGGGTCCACACCACGAGCAAATCGTTGTTTGGTGCCGCAGAGGGGTGGGTGAACTTGCCCACCCGCGTTGTGCCATCGGCCCCCACGGGCGCCGCCTCGTCATTGCCGTGAGTGAAGGGCGACAGGCTGTGCATGCCATACGGTGTGAAGGACATGCGAAAGGGAAACAGGAATCCTTGGCCGACGGTTTGGTCGATCGGTGGATTCTGGGCTGGAAATGGGCTGCCGAACGGCGGCGTCCCCGCGGGTGGTCGGACCGGAAGGCGGTAGAGGGCACCGAAGCCGTTGTTGTTGAGGTTGTAGTAGTCCACAACGACCAGGTCCTCGTTGCCCAGTTGGGTCATGAAGTGGAAGGCGTTCGGTTGCCGGAAAGCGCTGATCACGGGCGCCCAGTTGCGGCCATCGGGATGGATTGACCAGATGCCCCACAGCCGACGATCACGCAGGCCCTGGCTCTCGTAAGACGAAAACATCAGGCGGCCGTCTTGCAGCACGGTCGGATGGAGGGCGCTATTGAGGGTCATGGGCGCGATGGCCGAGACGTTGCCGCCATCGATGTCCATGACAAAAAGCTGCAGGGTCGGGTTGGTAAAACCTTTGACGGGTACGAAGGCATTGCGGTTCGACGTAAAAGCGACTTTGCCACCGGGTAGCGGACACGGCCCGAGATTGAGGATGCCGTAGCCCAGGCGGTTGAACTGTGCCGCAGGGTCGAGTGGATTCGACTCGTCCCAGGTGCCGGCACCGGTATTGGGCGTGAACTCGCCGAAGGTCAATTGCTCGACCTGTCGGCTGGCGACATGGATACGGAAGAGGTCGGCGCCGTCGAGGGGTAGGTTGCCGCGTTGGCCGTTGAGTCGACCTGGGCTCAAGTCATGAAAAAGGGCGTAGTACACCCATTGAGCGTCGAACGAGACGAAGGGATCGGTGACGGAGCAGACATCGCAATCGACCAAGATTTCTTCGGTGCCGTCTGGATGCAGCAGCATCAAGTCTGCGCCGGCGTCGAGGCGAGCCGGGTGGTAAATCTCGGGCCACGTGGTGCTGGTGTTGTCCCCGAAGCGCGGTTGGCGCACATAGACGACGTCGTAGTCGGCACCGTACGCCACCACCGGATTTGCCAACAGAGCGACGGCGATTAGCAAGATCCTCATGGTACTCCTCGATCTTGATCCGTGTTCGATTTCCGATACTTAAATGTAGCAATCGCAATAGGCAAAGGCAACTTGGCGCGAGAGCCAGCCAAATCTGGGGCTCTTCGCATTTGTTGGCGGGCTTTCCCGCTCACGAGGGGGTTTACCGGTCGACAATTGGTTTCAAAGAACAGTGGTTTAACCGCTATCGGCGGTCGCCGGTTGGCCGTACTCTGTCTCCAGACTAGGCATCCCCTCCTGGTCTCCTCTTACCCCCCCACTGGGCGGCCTAGCGCCCAGGAAGGCGGCATCGGGAATTCCCCGTTCCCGGTGCCGCCTTTGTATTGGACCCAATCTCAGCGCTCTGCTCACGTTTGCCCCCCGTTCTTTTTTGCAGCCACTGGCTCGTGTGTGAGCAAGAAGTCGAGCACTTCGTTGGGAGTATCGGCTGTTCCGATCAAGCCCGCATAGACGCGATCGGCGGCCAGGGCGTCCAACAGAGGTAGCACGGGCCGGGTTTCGGTCCAAAAAGTGCGATCGAAGAACACCATCGGGCTGATCAAGGGGAAGGTACCGTAGTGATTTTGGCACGCGTCCATGAACACCTCTTGAATCGTACCGGCGCTTCCGGGTGCATACACGACACCGTGGGTGGCAATGGCCAGGAGTCCGTCTTCGCGAAGGCTGTTGGCGAAGTATTTGGCAATGTGGCGGGCGAATGGATTGGTCGGTTCGTGGCCATAGAACCACGTGGGTATGGCGAGGCTGTCGGCACCTTCCGGATACCGATCGCGAATCTCGAGCGCCGTGTCGATGAAAGCGTCTTCTTGGTACGATGTTTCCCCCTCCAAGGTCAGGAGAGCATCATCGAGCGCTTCGTCATCGAAGGGCGCTAGCCAGGCGCCCAAGTTGCCAGCTTCCATTGCGCCAGGCCCACCACCCGTGGCGACGAAGAAGCCTGCGCGGGTCAAACTGCGGCCGATCTCGGCGATCGCACGGTAGTGGGATGCACCGCGAAGTAGCGCATGGCCACCCATGATGGCGACGACCTTTTCGTCACGAAGGACGTCGGCAAGCGCGTTGTCGATCGCATGATCATGGAGTCGCTGCGCAAGGGCTTCGAGAATCGGAACCGAGGTACTCCGATGGGCCTGGAAGTGCCGATAAATCTCGCTGTCGAGTGCGTCGTTGGCGAAGCTGCCTGGGTGGCCCCGTCGGTAGCCGGTGAGCAGCTCATCAATGCTGTAGAGCGCCGGCCGGTAGGGTCGGTAGGGAACCCCCGGGAGCTTTGGAAACACCAGAGCGCCGGTCGCGATGAGGTGGTGCTGGGTATCGAGGTCGAGCGCGCATCCGAGGAATGCGCTCTCCCGCCCCGGTAAGGACCGGAGTGCGCCCGAGAGGTGGACCAGATCGAGGCCCTGGCATACGACATTCCGGAGGTCGCCAACCGTTGCCAGGTGGTGCTCGAACGCCTTGACGGAGTGCATCTCGATGAACATGGCCCTGAGAATAGCGGATCAAGAGGGCGTGTCCTGACGTCTTTTGGACTCGCAGGCGTTGATTCGGGGGCCGCTATACTCTCGGTCCCGCCTATGTCTTCTCCCGTCACCATCCCAAGCCGTGCTCGCCTTTTTCGTCTGTTGGCGATGTTGGCAATCATGAGCGCGGTCGCGTGGTTGGCGGTGACCAACTTGCGGTTGGCGTTGCTCGGTTCCTTCAGCCTTGACGAGTTTCAGTATGGCCACGCGGGATGGCGGATCGCCCGCGGCGAAGTCATCTACACTGACTTCTTCGAGCACCATTTCCCGCTACTTCATCAACTCCTGGGGCTGATTTGGCGCTTTCTGGACGACGACCCAAACCATCTCTTGACCCTGCGTCTGTGGATGCTGCCGGTGTTCGCCTTGGCGGTGTTGGCTGGCTGCCGAATCAACCGCCGCGAGAATGGCCGTTGGGCACTGGTGACCGCGGCGGTGCTGCTGGCGGTGCCGACGTTGTCTTCCATGGCCACGCAGATCCGGCCCGATGTGCTTTCCGCCGCGCTCTTTCTGAGTGCGTTGGCCGTGCTTTACCCCTCGCGTTTGTCGCCGGTCGTGCGCGGCTTTCTGGCTGGATTCTTGCTGGTGGCCGCGACCTGGGGCACGCTTAAGGTTGCCTACTACGGCCTCCCTTTCGCTGCCGCCCTGGTGGCGGATGCGGTAACGTGGAAGCAGCGGAAAGGGTCGCTGTGGCTGGGTCATTTCCCCGCGTTCTTGGCCGGTGTGGTTGCCGCGCTGTTGCCGATCGCGGCGTACTTGACGACAACCGGGTCATGGGGCGATTGGTACCGCTGGTGCATCCGCTTCTCGTTTCAGCACCAATGGCACTATCCGGGCTTCTCTTGGCGGGGCAACCTGGATCAGTTGGTGCAGCATTCGTGGTGGTTGGTGCCGCTGGCGGCCGTTGGCGTCGGCATGACGATTCGGCGATTCATGCGGCAAGATGCCGATTCATGGGTCGGTGATCCGGATCTTCTGCTGCTTGCTAGCTTGGTTACAACCTTTGCGTCGTTCGCATGGCAATCGGCGCCCTACTTGTACAGCCTGGTGCCGTTCACGCTGGTTCTCTGCGTTTTCGCCGGGCGGGGCCTGGTCGGGTTGGCACGATGGCTCCTTTCACCCTCGCTTCCAGTACCGCTGCGGGTATTCGCAAGTGTCTTGCTGGTCTTGCTTGCGGTTGGCCAGCAACGTCGACTCGACTTCGCGTTCGCCAAGCTGATTGCCAATGACAACACCAGCCAACGCGACCGTTTGGCCAGGATGAACGCCATGACCGCCCCTGACGAGTCGGTGTTTCATGTTTGGGGTGGCCAAATCAGCCGTCCGGCACCGCACTATTTCTACTTTCTCGAAGCGGTCACCATGCAGTTGGAAGCGGCTCGGCTGCGGCGTGAGTTGGTGCCGGCGATGGTTGAAAAGAAGGTGATGGTCTACCTCCATCACGACCTCTTCCCGCGTCTGGTGCCCGAGATGCGCGCCTACTTGGTGACCAACTTTCAACCTTTGGAAGCCGGTTTGTGGGTCTGGGGCCGTGGGTACCAAGTGGTACGTGAGGCGGAGGGTGCTGCTGCCCAAGGCGAAGTGGTGGCGTTGCGGGACGGCCGCTACTTTGTTTGGCCGCCCGAGGCACTCGATCATGGGACGCTCGAGATCGCAGGGCAGCCCGTTCGCGAGCCGATCGTCGAGCTGCATGCGGGCCGCTATCCGCTGGTTTATCGTAGCGACGGCGAGCGCGCTGTGGACGAAATCTTCGTCATGTGGTTGCCCGCCGATGGCCGCACGTTCGAGCCCCGGCCCGAGTTGAAGCCTCGCCTGGAATAGGTGTTAACGAAGCTCCGCCTCAAAGCCGCCGAGCGAGCCCAGTACCCCTGCACGGGGTGCTCGAATGGCCTTTGGCCACCCTGCGGGCTGCGCTGCGCTCCCTGCTCGAGATACTGGGCCACGCTCTCGAAACTTGCTTCACTCTTCAGTATTTGACTCCAATGGAGATGTCTAGGCGTAGCTATCCCAAAGGATGTCTTGGCCGCCGCTGGCCTTGTTCTCGTAGCGCGCCATGACGAATAGGGCATCCGACAGGCGGTTGAGATAGGGAACGACGAAGCTGCCCACCGGCTCGTCTCGGGAAAGGGTAATGACGTCGCGCTCAGCCCGACGGCATACCGCCCGTGCGATGTGTAGCTGGGCGGCGGCGAGATTGCCACCGGGCAAGATGAAGTTGGCCAGCGGCTCGAGGCGCTTCGAAAGCTCGTCCATAAGCTGTTCGAGTCCGTCGACGTGACGTTGCTCCATCTGGGGGACGGCGAACTTCGCCTTATCCTCTTCCAGGATGCACAGATCGGAACCGAGGTGGAAGAGGTCGTTTTGCACCCGCTGTAGCGAAGGCTGGAGTTCTTTGTCGACGCCGGTCGCGAGGGCCACCCCGATCAGCGAGCTCAACTCGTCGACCGTGCCGTAAGCACCGACCCGTGCCGATTCTTTGTCCACCCGTTGGCCGCCGCCCAAGCCCGTGGTGCTGTCGTCGCCGGTGCGGGTGTAGACCTTCGTGATTCGGGGCATGAACTCTCCTGCTGGTAGTCTATTTGACGAGGATTGTAGCGGTATAGGTACACCAATTTTTGGCCCTGCCGGATCAACGACCATGCATTCGCCCCCGCTGGACTGCACGCAGAATCACCTTCAGGGCCGAATGGCGCCCGTCGTCGCGGGACACTTTTATCCGCGCGCCCCGGATCTGTTGGCGCGGCAAGTGGATGGATTTCTCGACGCCGGTCGTTCGCGGGTTCGACACCCTGGTGCCCGCGTCATTATCGCCCCCCATGCGGGCTATCCCTACTCTGGGTCGATCGCCGGCACGGCCTTCGCCGTATTGGACGTTGCCTCGGTTCGTCGGGTGGTGATCATCGGACCGTCGCACTATGTCTCATTTGACGGGGTTGCATTGCCAGCAGCCGATCGAATCGGAACTCCGCTGGGCGATCTGGCGTTGGACATCCAGTGTGCCCAGACCTTGCTTGCCGAAACCTGTGTACACATTCGGCCCGAGGCGTTCTTACGCGAGCATTGTGTCGAGGTCATGTTGCCGTTTGTCCAACGGATGGATCACGGGATCGCGGTGGTGCCACTCGTCGTCGGGCTTGCGACGCCGGCCGAGGTCGCTGCCGTCTTCGAAACGGCTTGGGATGCAGAGACTGCGCTCGTGGTGAGTTCCGACCTTTCTCACTTTCTGGCGTACGATCAGGCTCGGCAGATGGATCGTGAGACGGCGAGCGCCATTCGGGCGCTCGACAACACATTGCTAGCAAAGCAGGCGTGTGGTGCCGCGGCGATCAACGGTCTTCTTGCATTCGCCCGCGGCCGGATGTGGCAGGTGGAGACGCTGGATCTGCGCAACTCAGGCGATACCGCGGGGGGACGTGACCAAGTGGTCGGCTACGGCGCCTTTGCCTTTTCGGCTCCATGAGCGGGGAGATCCAAGGCACCAAAGTCGCTCAACCGGACGCGCGGGGCACGATACTGCTTGGGGTTGCGCGCGGCGTACTCGTCGCTGATCTCGAGACCCGTTCAGAACCAGCGCCACCGAAGGTCGCATGGATCGAGGAGCCGGGGGCTGTGTTCGTCACCTTGCGAATCGATGGCGCACTTCGTGGTTGCGTCGGCAGCCTCGAAGCACACCGTCCCCTGATTGATGACGTCCGCCTCAACACCCGTGGTGCTGCGTTCCGTGACCCTCGGTTTGCACCACTGGTCCGCGAAGAGCTTCCGTCGGTCGCGATCGAGATCTCCGAGCTGTCGACACCCATGCCGCTCGTCGTCGCGGGCGAGTCGGAAGCGCTTGCCGCGCTGGAACCCGGTCGCGATGGCGTTATCCTCGCCTTTGGCGACCGTCGCGCAACGTTTCTGCCGCAGGTCTGGGATTCACTACCAGCGCCCCGCAATTTCCTAGGCGAACTGAAGAAGAAGGCGGGCCTACCGTCTACGTTTTGGGATCGCGATATCCGGTTGTGGCGCTACACCGTGCGCAAGTGGCGGTGATGGTGCCGGAGTCTACCGGTGCCTCTACAAATCCGAACCCTGTCTTCACGTCAACCATCTTCTCAGCATTCGCAGGATCGGCAGCGATCCAAATGTCCATGTCGTGCGTCGCACGAGGATACCCATCCCATAGTAACCAACCGCATACCCTCCAATGAGAAGGTAATGGACATCATTCGCGTTCAGCAACGCTAAGAAATCTTTGAAGTCTTGCGGTAGCTGCGTGTTCTCCATAGTTGATTCGCCTCATCTGTTCTATCGCTGCCAGTCTTTCGGCTGAGGTGCGACTATGCCAGTATGCGCGCCTCTCTGAGGTGTCATCGAGAGTACCAACTGTCACCACTGTCTTGTCTAGCCTTGGCATCTTCACTATTTAGCTCCTCGTCGTAGAACGCCTTTAGATGATCGCCGGCAGCCGTGCGCTCGATCTGCTGGTTCGGCGCTGATCGCCGTTCTATGGAAGTTCAAAGATCTCATTAGCGCCTGACGGGGGAAAAGCGTTGCCGTCGATGGATGGTCACGACGCGAGGCGTCACGCCAACCCCAACCGACTTCCATTCATCCAAGAAATCCTATCGCGATTCCTAGCACGCAAACCACGAATCCGAAAGTTGCAACCGCTCCCTTAGGGGGTTTGCCGAGCGCCACCAGCACAAAATAAATAAGGCTCTTCAGGAGAGATGGTGGGTCGGTGTAAGCTCCACGCATGCGAGATATCGACCTGTACGGGAAGATCCTGGGTGTTTCGGCGCCTTGGAAGGTGACGGACGTATCCCTTCGGCTTGCTGATGGCGAGGTGGAGGTTCTAGTCGAGCACGGACGCGGGCAAGAATTGTCGTGCCCGGAATGTGGAGCGGCGAGCAGTCGGTACGACAGCCGTCGGCGCCGGTGGCGGCACCTTCCGACTTGCCAGTACAAGACGATTCTGGTCGCCGATGTTCCGCGGGTTCATTGCCCGGAGCACGGGGTCAAGACGATGAGCGTTCCGTGGTCGGATCGTGGTTCGGGTTTCACTGCGCTCTTTGAAGCGCTGATCATCGACTGGCTCCAGGAAGCGACCATCTCGGCCGTTGCTCGGCAACTCGACGTTACTTGGGACCAGGTGAGTGGTGTGATGGAGCGCTCGGTCCGACGTGGGCTGGCCCGACGCGATTTGAAAGTACCTCGCCGGATCGGCGTCGACGAGACGTCGTTCCAGAAGCGCCACGAGTACGTAACGGTGGTCGCGGATTTGGAGACCGGATGCGTGCAATACGTCACCGACGGCCACAAGAAAGGAGCCCTCGGCGCCTACTACGCCAGCTTCAGCGAAGGCGACTTGGTACAGATCGAGAGCGTCGCCATGGACATGTGGGGACCGTACATATCGGACACTTTAGCCGCTCTTCCCAACGCCAACGAGAAGATCGCCTTCGATAAGTTCCACGTCGCCATGCACCTCGGTAAGGCCGTAGATAAGGTGCGCCGAGAAGAGAGTCGCGCACTCTTCGCCGTCGGCGACAACAGCTTGAAGAACACACGCTATCTATGGCTCTTCCACCCAGATCGTCTCGGGGAGGAACGCGTCGTACAGCTCGACCAGCTGATCAAGAAGGCACACAGAACGGGTCGCGCGTGGATGCTCAAAGAACTCGCCATGGAGATGTGGGAAGCCGGGGATCGCCACGAGGCCGAGAAGATCTTCGACGCCTTCTACTCGTGGGCGATTCGCTCTCGGCTCGAGCCCATCAAACGCGCGGCGAAGACGATCAAGAATCACCTCACTGGAATTCTCAACGCGATCGAGCTCGGCATCACCAATGCCCGCCTCGAAGGGATCAACACCGTCATCCAAGGTCTGAAGAGAGCAGCAAGGGGCTTTCGCAACCGAGAGCGGTTTCGCAACGCCATCTACTTCCATCTCGGTGGTTTGGATCTCTATCCGGAATCATTCGCCCACACAAGTTCCTGAAGAGCCCTTGTGGCTCTTCAGGAGAGATGGTGGGTCGGTGTAAGCTCCACGCATGCGAGATATCGACCTGTACGGGAAGATCCTGGGTGTTTCGGCGCCTTGGAAGGTGACGGACGTATCCCTTCGGCTTGCTGATGGCGAGGTGGAGGTTCTAGTCGAGCACGGACGCGGGCAAGAATTGTCGTGCCCGGAATGTGGAGCGGCGAGCAGTCGGTACGACAGCCGTCGGCGCCGGTGGCGGCACCTTCCGACTTGCCAGTACAAGACGATTCTGGTCGCCGATGTTCCGCGGGTTCATTGCCCGGAGCACGGGGTCAAGACGATGAGCGTTCCGTGGTCGGATCGTGGTTCGGGTTTCACTGCGCTCTTTGAAGCGCTGATCATCGACTGGCTCCAGGAAGCGACCATCTCGGCCGTTGCTCGGCAACTCGACGTTACTTGGGACCAGGTGAGTGGTGTGATGGAGCGCTCGGTCCGACGTGGGCTGGCCCGACGCGATTTGAAAGTACCTCGCCGGATCGGCGTCGACGAGACGTCGTTCCAGAAGCGCCACGAGTACGTAACGGTGGTCGCGGATTTGGAGACCGGATGCGTGCAATACGTCACCGACGGCCACAAGAAAGGAGCCCTCGGCGCCTACTACGCCAGCTTCAGCGAAGGCGACTTGGTACAGATCGAGAGCGTCGCCATGGACATGTGGGGACCGTACATATCGGACACTTTAGCCGCTCTTCCCAACGCCAACGAGAAGATCGCCTTCGATAAGTTCCACGTCGCCATGCACCTCGGTAAGGCCGTAGATAAGGTGCGCCGAGAAGAGAGTCGCGCACTCTTCGCCGTCGGCGACAACAGCTTGAAGAACACACGCTATCTATGGCTCTTCCACCCAGATCGTCTCGGGGAGGAACGCGTCGTACAGCTCGACCAGCTGATCAAGAAGGCACACAGAACGGGTCGCGCGTGGATGCTCAAAGAACTCGCCATGGAGATGTGGGAAGCCGGGGATCGCCACGAGGCCGAGAAGATCTTCGACGCCTTCTACTCGTGGGCGATTCGCTCTCGGCTCGAGCCCATCAAACGCGCGGCGAAGACGATCAAGAATCACCTCACTGGAATTCTCAACGCGATCGAGCTCGGCATCACCAATGCCCGCCTCGAAGGGATCAACACCGTCATCCAAGGTCTGAAGAGAGCAGCAAGGGGCTTTCGCAACCGAGAGCGGTTTCGCAACGCCATCTACTTCCATCTCGGTGGTTTGGATCTCTATCCGGAATCATTCGCCCACACAAGTTCCTGAAGAGCCCTACTTGTTTGGGCACGTAGTGGCCTGGCTTCCGCCGGCGGACGTAGCCACGAGGTGCGAAGCCTGGTTCTACGCCTGTTGGGTCTGGTTGCCCAGATCAACCTGCTCTACGCAATGGCGGCACCGTTTTCCGCGGCCGATTGAGCGCCAGGTCATGATTGGCCTGGAGGTTCAGCCAAAACTCTGGAGTTGTATCGAACGCTTGAGCGAGAAGCCAGGCGGTATTGGGGGTCACGCCTCGCTTCCCCCGTACGACTCGTTGATTCGCTGCACAGGAACACCGAGATGCTCCGCAAGACCGACTTGGGTTAGGCCCAGTGGCCCGAGAAACTGCTCATGAAGAATCTCACCTGGATGGGTTGGAACACGGTTCTCTGGAAGCATCACTCAGCCTTTCATCCGCGATGGTAGTTCTGTGAGATGGCGACGTGCCGTTCACACGAGCAGGCTGTTCATTGTGATCCGTGATGCCGTCATATCAAACAACGGGCGGATCGTCCGGGTCCGGTGGGTCGGGGCGCTCTTCGAAGGCCTGGGAGTCGGATTGGCCGCACAGCTCACCGGGGGCGTTGGTGTAGGTTCGGGTCAGCCCCGTGACGGTGTCGCGGGCGCGGATCGTGTACTCGACGTCCGAGAGTGCGCCAAAGAACAACCAGTAGTGACCGTTGGCCCCTGTGCCGTCCAACATCTTGACCACCAACTCGGTGTTCTCGGGCGTGAAGAACCATAGAAAGCCGGTGCGGTTGGAACCGGTGATGGCGTGACCGTTGCCTTCGGTGCCGCCGCCGTGCTGGTTGCGAAAATCAACGGTGATCGCGAAGCGGTTGTCGAGGAGGCACAAGGTCTCGTCGTCTGTGACGCAGGCGCCCGGCTGATCAGGCGTTGCTGGCACCGCGGGCAAGGCGTCTACTTGGTCTAGGTCGATCGACATCGTGACCGCGTTGACGACGGCAATTCCGCTGGCCTTGGTGATCGGAGTTGCTACCGTTGTGTCGAATGGGTCTGGCGGATCCGGTGGACCGTGTGGGCCATCCGGCGGTAGCGGATCGTCCGGCGGTAGCGGATCGTCCGGTGGTATTGGGTCATCCGGTGGTGGTGGGTCGGGCGGATCGTTGGGTGGATCTGACGCGGCAAGCGGGAAAGCGGTGTTGTCTGAGTTGCCGCAAAGCTCGCCAGGAGGATTGTGGTAGGTCCGCACGGCGCTGCTGACGGTGTCGGTGATCTCGACCCAGTATTCGACGTCCGACAAGCCGCCGATGAACACCCACGCGTGGCCGTTGGCATCGCTGCCGTCGATCATCTTGACGATCAACTCGAGATTGCTGTCCGAGAAGAACCAGAAAAGGCCGGTCTTGTCGGTACTGGCCACCGCGGTTCCGGTGCCCTCGGTACCGTTGGCGTACTGGTTGCGAAAGCGGACGCTGACCGCGAACCGACCGCCGAGTAGGCAGAGTGTTTCCGTACTACTGACGCAGCTGGCGTCGGTGGGGAAGGTCTTGACTTGGATGGCGTTGGACGGCGGCGAAGAGCCAGCTGCGCCCTCGGCCCGCACGCGGAAACGGTACGCGGTGGCTGGCGCCAAGCCGCTTAGCGTGATGCGTGTCGTATTGGCCAACAAGACGACCTGGGAAAGCTCGGTCCAGGTACCTGTCACATCGAGATCGACGCGGTAAAAGATTTCGTTGCTGGCGTTGTCTTGCCATGAGAGTACGATGCGTTCAGAGGACAAGGGTGCGGCGAGAAGGTTGGTGGGCGCCGCCGGTTCCAGCATCCCGTCGGTGGTGATGCGCAGCTCTTTGGAGAACGGCGATGCGCCCCCGGGACCGATCGCGAGAAGCCGGTAGCCGTATTCACTGCCGCCGAGTAGGCCTGTATCGATGTGATGATCGACGCCACCGACCGTTGCGATGCCGGTGAACGTGCCATCGCCGAGTCGACGCTCGATCCGCACCGCGGTCTCACCCTGGTCGAGCCAGCGGATCGTTACGCTGTTGGGACCGCTGAGCGAAACGGCGAAATCAGCGGGTGCTTCAGGAGGTGGACTGGGCCCACCGCCCAGATCATAGAGTGCCGCGGCGGCACGAACATCGTCGGTATCGAGCGTCGCGCCCCGACCGTCATCGTGGATGGCGGCGTACATCAGGGCATCATCGGTTGTGGAATGGTCGAGCCCGAGGGTATGGCCGATTTCGTGACCGAGCAGCTCTTGCGCCGCTGCCGCGGGATCACTGGAGGCAGCAAAGAAAGACTCGATCCCGTCTTGGATTACGATGTCGCCTTCGAAGGCGACATGGAACGACAGACCCCCGAAGAGCGCCGTCTGGTCACAACGAAACCAGGCGCCACCAAGCGCGAGCAATCCGCTGCCACCAAACGTGCCAGGGAGCTCGTTGAAAGGGTCGCCGAACAAGACCGCGTTGACGCCATCGTCTTCGTGTAACCCACCGTCCGCGGTGGTGGTACCGCCGTCGACCAGGTCGATTGCGTGCACCGCATCGGTCCACGCGGCCAGGGCCGCGGCAAACGCATCCGCGCCACCCGGGTCGATCGCATCGAGGCCGCCAAGCCCGGTTTCATGACGAACCCAAGGAACGGAGAGGCCGCCATCAAAGTCGAACCACCGAATGCCATGGCCACCGTCTGCGCCACAGCCCAAGGGAGGCGGGCGACTGTCGGAAATGAAGATCGCGAATTTTTCGAACGGTAGGGGCGAAGTACCTTCGGGATGCGACGGTGCGACGAAATAGTCCGGTGGGCGTACGATGTCATGCGCTTGGTCGTGGAGCCAGTCGCGAAAGCGGCTGAGGTCACGCGGCGCATCGGCCGCGGGCGCGTGCTCGGTGTTCTTGGTCGGTACGACCTGGGCACCTACGAGCGGTCGTCGGGCAACCCATCTACCGTTCTCTTCGGCGACCACAAAGGCGCCGAGCATGAGCTCGACCAATGTGAAGGTGCCATCATCCGTCGGATGTAAGAAGAGGATCGCGCGGGTGCCAACGGAAAGAGCGGGCATGCCGAGAAGGTGTAGGCCCGTGCCGTCAGGCCGCACGCCGCCAGGCACTCGTACAACCAAAATATCGCCGGGAGAGCTGCCCTTGAGCGCCCGAGCGACCGTGATTCGAAAGTCAATGGCAGGCAGTCGGCCCAGGCTTGTGGTGGTAATGCCTGTAACCTCGGCCTCGACGACCAGCGTTGCACGCTCGACCAGCCAGGCGTCTTCAGGCGTGACGAAGGTCGTGGCGTGGCCGACGGACACCACCAAGGCCAGAATGGTGGCCAGTAGGAGGCGACGAATCATTGGCGGCGAACTCATGCTTGGGGCACGCGCCAGCACGAAAGCACGTTGTGCGGCGATGCCCAGGTAGCATATCACGTCCTGGCGATCGGTTGTCGGAGACGCACTGCTGACCTGAAAGTTCAATTCCAAGCAACGGCGGGTACGAACCCGTACGGTGATGAAAATCACCGCTACGGCTAGGTCGACCCTGCCCCGAACGGAGGAACAACTGACCGCCGATTCTGGTGGGTCTCCCACCGAGCCTGGCATTGAAATACCAGGCTACGTACCGTCACGCATCCGCGTGAAGAGCGGCGCTTTCTTCACCCCGAACGGGGTGGTGGTTCGTAGCCTGGGCCTTTAGTTCCAGGCGTCGCGGGCGAGATCCAAGTTTCTCCACGTACGATTCGTCGGCTTGGCGGCGGTGCCGCGACTAGCTGGTGATTGCCGACCGTCGGCGAATCGGTATTCCCGCAATCGCGGTGCGGTTGCGCCCGGTCTCCTTGGCGACGTACATCGCTGCATCCGCCAACCGCAGGAGCGTGCTCTTCGTGCTTTCGGTCGAACGACCGGGCTCGACGTGTTGGCTGAGGCTGGCAACGCCGATCGAGCAGGTGATGCCGGTCAGGGACAGGACGTCTGGCAACACGTCACCTGGGGTCGGACAGAAGACTTGAGCATTGATCTTCTCGCGAACCCGTTCGGCAAAGTCCACCGCTTGATCCAGCCCGATGTCGCGAATGACCAGGACAAACTCGTCTCCGCCGTAGCGGGCCGGAAGCCCGCCGGTTCTGGTGCCGATTTGGGCCTTGAGCAGGTGCCCGACCTCTCGAAGTACCTGGCTGCCGGCGAGATGGCCATGGGTGTCGTTGACCCGCTTGAAGTGGTCCAGATCGAGAAAGATCACCGCCATATCCTGCGCCTGGTCGCGACATTGCTCGACCGCGCGCGTCAAAGCGACATGGAGATAGTGATCGTTGAAGAGGCCGGTGAGATTGTCGCGCTTGGCCAGTTCTTGGGCTCTGCGGCCATCGAGAATGTTCTGGATCGAGACTGCTGTGTAACCAGCGAAGATCTGGAGCAGGTTGCGGTCTTGATCGCTGAAGATATCCGTCCCTTGGCGGTTGATCAGTTCGAGAACCCCGCAGACCTCTTTTTCGATACAGATGGGGATGGCGACCAGTGACTCGGTGCGGTACTGAGTCTCTTCGTCGACCCCGGCGAAAAAGAAACCATCTCCGCTTACTTGGGAGACCCGATAGGGCTCGCCAGTGCTGTAGACCTGTCCCGCTATTCCTTGGTCGGCAGCGATCTCTCGGCCAATGAGCTGTTGCGCCTCGTCACCAAAGGCGGCGACAAAGGTCAACGACGGGTTGCGGCGGGAACTCTGTTTTTCGAGCGGGTTGTCGAGCAGGATCGAGCCTGCCGCGGACGGTACGAACTCATTGGCCTTGCGGAGGATCTCCGCGAGATTGTCCGCGAGATTCATTTCCTTGGGAAATGCGAGCACGGCACGGCGGCGTTCGAGGAACGCTTCCATGGCGCGGGGCTCCAGAGCGTGAATCTCGATGGTCACTGGTGGCTCTCGAGGACAGTTCTTGGTAGGGGCTCTCCCCCCTAGACTACCAAAAACCTAAGTCTAGCAGGGTCGAAATCCGTTTGAACGTCAAGCGCCAGGAGACACGAGGGCAACGGAGTCCGGTGGGCATAGCGGCGAGGCATCGGCCGCGACACGCCACTGGCCATCGGCTTGGCGCCGAACCCAGGCCTCCGTGCCTGCGGGCAGCTCACCCGCCTCGGAGTGGCAATCTTGCATCAGGACCGCCGGTTGAGATGCCCATCGATTGGCGGCCATGGACGTCCCATAGCAGGTGATCGCCAGTATCGCCGCGATGATCCATACCCAAGTGGTTAGGCGGTCGCCGAGCAGAAAGAGGCCGAGTGTGACCCAGGCCAAGACGATGCCGGCGTATGCCAGCAGCCTGTTGTGGCGCGCCAGGAGTCCATCGATGCCGCCTGCGTGCAATCGCTGGCTGCCGAGCGTTCGACGGGCGAGCCAAAGGTTGTCGTGCAACCAGGCGTCGTCGCTATCCCCGGCGCGTCGGTACCAGAGGATGGCCTCGGGCAGACGATCGAGGTGATGCAAAGTGGTGCCGAGGTTGTAGACCAGCGTTGGGTGGGCGGAATCCGCTTGATAGCCGTCCGCATAGGCCGAGGCAGCCTCTTCGAGGCGTCCGTCTCGGAACAACCGGTTGCCCTCGCCGAGTGCGGCCATCGGATCGATCGAGGCCGGCGACTCGGCGAAGGCTGGTACGAGGGCGACCGAGCAGACCACGGCCACAACGCTCCAGGCCAGGATCATTCGCCGCGTCCAACGCACAGACAATATGGGTTTCGGTGGGATTCCCGCACGGGATGCTGGGACGATCGTCATCGGGTGCTCATTTGAGGGTCTTTGCTAGCTTGCGCGAACGCTCGATCAGCTCGCGCCTGAGATCGTTGGTGGACGAGAGTTTCGGCGCATAGCGTAGATAGTGGAGATCGTCAGCCAGCTGGACCAGCTGATCGGCCTCTCGGTCCCCAACACCGGCTGCCATCAAGCGCTCGCGCCAACGGGGGCTGGGGCTTCCGGTCGGGACATCCCATCGGGCCTCGAGGTATGCACGCCAGGTATCCTCGACCTGGGCAGCGACCCGCCGTGGATTATCTTCATGGGACGCGTCGTCGAGCGCCGCGAGCAGGGTCCGGCGTGCGAGCTGCCGGCCACCGCCGGATCTCCGGCGCCACAAGAGCAGAAGACCGGCCAGGACGAATGGTGTCCCAAACAGCCATGGGCGCAGCGCGTCGAAGGGTAAGGATGCGCTTGCGCTGGGCAGGGCCGCAGTCCGCGTCGGATGCAATGAAACGGTATCGCCGCTGGCCTGGGGGAGGCTGGTTGCGCCGCGCGCCACCAGCTGGAGGTCGTTAACCGAGGCATTGCGAAATTCGCCGGCCCTGGGGTCGAAGTAGGGAACGCCGATCGGTGGCAGATCCCACGTTCCCGGACGCTCGGGTACCAAGACAAAGCTCCAAATTCGGCGACCCATTAGGGTCGTTCCCCGTAGGTTGTCGGTCGCTTGCTGTTGGGGCGGGAAAACCTTGATACCGGGTAGCTCAGGCATGGAGGGTTGGGGAATGCCCTTGAGTTGACCGGGGCCACTGAGCGTTAACGTCAGGGTTGCGGCGTCGCCAACGGCCAAGTTGGCGGGCGTGAGCTCGCCGGTCATTCTGAGGCGTCCGACGGCACCCGTGAAGCCCGGCGGCGCGGTGGGTAGAGGCTGGACATGGAGGACCATGGCATTGCTCGTTCGCTCGAGTTCGGTGGAGCGCGCCAGCAAGCCGCCAAAGGGCGAGTTGTCGGGAACACGCGCGGCCATTTGAACGCGGACGGGCGCGATTTCATAGCGACCGTCTCGACGAGGGAAGAGTGCCCGCTGAAGCAGGATGACCCGGCCGAAGGTGCCGCCTTCGTGTTCGACCATTTCCGGCTGACGTTGATCAGGATGAGGGATCTCATGAGCCCAGAACCCTTGGAAGTCGGGCAACTCCTGGTGACTAAACGAGAGGATGTCTACTTGGGTGTAGAGGTACAGGGTGTAGACCACCTGCTGGCCAACGAACGGCTGCGCGGGAGTGGCCTCGGCGCGCAGAAAGACCTTTGGCGCTTCCCGAGGGCGTCGTGGCTGACGGTTACGGTTAAACAGCCGGTCCAAGGAGTCAGAGTCGAGGCGGCCGAAGGGGTCGGCCCGGTTTCTCCCCCCCCGTCCCAAACGATCCGCTGGAATATCCTGCTGGATAGTGATCGTAACGGGTTCGAGAGACACCGTCTGATCGCCCATCGCGACTTCGATCTGGTGCACGCGACCCTCACCAACACGCAGTGGCCGGACCCGCCAAGAAAGCGTCCGGCGGGTCGAGCGGACACTGTTGACGATCTCCAGGGCGGTGGACTGTTGGGGGCCACTGATCAGTTGCAGGTTGTCGACCTCGAACCCCGCGTCAAAGTGAAGATTGGTTGCCATACCCTCGACTTTGATCTCGAGCAGCGCGGTTTCGCGCAGGCCGACGGGATCAGGGGTCAAGCGAACGACGGGTTTTGATTGGGCCAACGCCGTGCCGGCAACCGCGACCCATAGGATCGTGCTGACTCCGTGCTGCCATCCAAACCGGATTCGGCGTCCACGTGGCGTTTGCGGGATGCCGGTCA
Organism: Candidatus Multivoradales bacterium; assembly: GCA_965250305.1. GTDB lineage: Bacteria > Acidobacteriota > Thermoanaerobaculia > Multivoradales > J023 > J023. The sequence goes on from CBDFNS010000025.1 coordinate 106,638, forward strand.
CCAGTCCTTCTTTCCGGTTGCCTGAGCTTGGGCGGCTGCTTTGAGCGCTTCTTGCCGACGCGCTTCGCGTTCGAGATTTTCCACCGCTTCGAGGATTGCGGCGGCCTCCTCGGCCGTCATGTCCGGGAGGTCTTCGAATTGCGGCAGGGGCCGCTCTTGCTGCTCTTGTTGTTGCTCCTGGTCACCATCCTGCTCTTGATCGCCGTCCTGTTGTTCCTGGTCGCCGTCCTGCTCTTGGTCACCGTCCTGCTCTTGGTCACCGTCCTGCTCCTGATCACCATCCTGCTCCTGGTCACCATCCTGCTCTTGGTCACCATCCTGCTCTTGGTCACCATCCTGCTCTTGGTCACCATCCTGCTCCTGGTCACCATCCTGCTGCTCTTGATCGCCGTCCTGCTGCTGCTGCTCCTGATCCTGCTGTTGCTGTTCGAGGAGCTTTCGTGCCAGCTCGAGATTGTGCTTGGCGGAATGGGTTGCGGGATCGTGACGAAGCGCCGTCTTGAAGGCATCGATCGCGGGCTGGTAGTTGCCTTGACCCATGTGGGCATTGCCGAGGTTGTAGGCGGCCTGCGCCGCAAGCCGTGAATCGGTGGTCTTGGCCGCCGCTTCGAGTAAGGGTACGGCGTCGCCACGGTTCTCACGGAGGCGGGCGGTTCCGGCATTGAACTGCGACACGGGGTCGTCACCTTGCAAGCGCATGGCACTGTCGAGCGGTGCGATCGCATCGGCGCTGTTGGGCGCGGGTGTTGCTGGCTGTTGGGGCAAGGCCGGCTGTTGGGGCGGTGCTCGACCAGGAACTTGGTCGTTTTGGGGGGGCAGTGTCTCGGTGTCGCCGCGTAGGGCCTCGATGCCGCGTGCGGTGCGCTCGCGGGCATTGAAGAGGAGGCGCTCGAGCCAGCTGTCGCCGTCGGCATGGGCCGGGACTGCGCTGATGGACCCGACCACCAGCAGAAAGACAATCAGCACCGGGGTGGTTGGGCGATTCATGGTCTGCTCTCCGAACTACGCGCGAAAACGGGCAAAGCGAGGTATGCCGCCAAAGCCAGAATGGCCAAGGCTGCCGGCCACTGGAACTGCTCTTCGAGGGTACTAATCGTCTCGCTACCGAAGCTGCGGGACTCCATCGCCTGGATGCGACTGACGATCGCGTCGAGGTCGAGCGCGGCCGACGTGGCGCGTAGGTAGACCCCGCCGGTGGTTCGGCTGAGGGATTCGAGCGTCGCCTCCTGAAGGCGGCTCACCACCACGTTGCCGTCTTCGTCCTTCTTGTACGTGAGGGCTTGTCCGGACTCCAGGTTGGGCAATTCCAATGGCTTGCCTTCCGGCGTACCGACGCCCAAGGCGTGGACAACCACGCCCGCTTCCTCCAGTTGGGTCGCTGCTTGGCGCATGGCAGAGCCGTGGTCTTCACCATCGCTGATCAGAATCAAGACGCGGTGTTTGTCGCCATCGTCCGGGAAGAGTCCAAGGGCCAACTCGAGCGCTTTGGCAAGCTCGGTTCCCGGGGTCGGCAGGGTTCCGGGCTGGACGGCATCGAGGAGCAGCCCGATGACCGCGTTGTCGACGGTCAGCGGCACCATCACGACACCGTCGCCTTCAGCCTGGACGAGCGCGGTTCGATGACTGGGCAGACGCCGGATCAGCTCGCGGAGCAAGGTCTGGGCAATCCACATGCGGCTCGGTTGAACGTCCCGGGTGGCCATCGAGAGTGATGTGTCGAGCACGAAGACGATATCGACGCCTTGGCGTTCGACCTTTTGCGCGCCGGTGCCCCAACGAGGTCGGGCCAGGGCGAGTGCGGTCCCCGCCACCGCCAGTCCCAATAAAAGCGCGGTGGTAGTCATGCGTCCGGGGCGGTGTCCTGGTAGCAGCCGATCCCAAAGCCCACGCGACGCCCACTGAGCCGTCGCCGCCATGCGACGTCGCCAAGACCACCAAACCAGACCGCTTACCGCCGGCGTGGCGAGCAATAACCAGAGTAGCTTGGATTCGGCAAAGTCCATTGATCTCGAGTTCCTGGCGGTTCAGGGTTCCGTTGTGACACCGGCCGTGGCGAGCAACAAGGGCGCGACCAGCAGGGCCAATGCCGCCCAAATGAGCGGCTGGAACGTTTCTTCGTAGCGAATGTAGCGTTTGATCTCCATCGGCGTACGTTCGAGCTCATCGATTTCGTCGAAGATGGCACGCAGCGACTCGGGATCGGTTGCCTGAAAGAACCGGCCCCCCGTGCGGCCAGCGATGGACCGCAGCAACTCCTCATCGACCTCGACCTCCATCATCCGGCGTTGGGTGAGGATTCGCCCGGTTCGCTGGTCCCGGACCTTGACCGGGACCGGAACGGTCCCGGCGGTGCCGACCCCGATCGTGTACACCTTGATCCCGAGTCCCTCGCAAACCGCGGCTGCCGAGCCGGGGTCGATGGCGCCGGCATTGTTGACGCCGTCGGTTACCAGAACGATGACCTTGCTCTTGGCCTCGCTCTCCTGAAGTCGGCGCGCGGCGCTGGCGAGGGCGAGTCCAATGGCGGTGCCGTCGGGCAGCGAGTTGAGCGAGACCGAACCGATCAACAGGTGCAGCATGCCGCGGTCGGTGGTCAGCGGTGCCTTGGTCAATGCCTGGCCCGCGAAGATCACCAAGCCAATGCGGTCGCCGCTCGATCGCTGGTCGACGAAATCCTGGACGACTTCCTTCGCCACTGCGAGTCGATTGTCCGGCTGGAAGTCTTCGGCCGCCATACTTCCCGAAATATCGAGGGCAACTTGGATGTCGATGCCCTCGGTGAGGTCCTGTTCCCAGGCCAGTCCGAGCTGAGGCCGGGCCGCGGCCAAGATCAACAATCCGAGTGCCAACAATCGGAGGTAAAACGGCACATGGGCTCGCCACAAGCCACGGTGCCAAGGGCCGGATGCTTGGCAGGGCAGGCTGCTGTAGGTCAATGCACCGAGCCCGCGGTGGCGGTGCCGCCAAATCGCGAGAAGAGGCAGCAGGATGAGGGCGCCGAGAACCCACGGATCTTGGAACTGTGGCGCGTTGGTCACGACCTCGACCCTCCCGCGGCGGCTGGGCTCTCGTCCTCGTCCTCGGCCTCATCTTCCTGGCGCTGACTTTCGTGGATCACGCGCGCGATCGCCTCGGCTTCGGTCAGGCGCAGCTGGACGGTTTCGGCCGGTACTTCGAGGCCGCCGATGAACTTCGCCTCGTCGCACCGTTGAAGCAAGGTGAGGATGCGCTGGACAACGTCAGGGGCCAATGGGGCGTTCCGGAGTAGGCGCCGGATTTCGCTGGTTGTGCGCTCGACGGCTTGGACCCCGGTCGCGCGTCCCAGGTACGTGCGCAGTGCAAGACTGATCGTCGTGTGGGCTCGATCACTGCCATCGCCCGGCCGAACTTTGTTCAGCCGGGCGCGGAGCTCGTCGAAGGGCGGCAGGCGTGGTGTGGTCAGCAGGCCCCCAAAGGCGGTGGGATGGCGCCGAGCAACGGCTGCCGCCGTCGCCGCACACAGCGCGACCAAGACCCCGGTCGTCCACCAAAACCGGCTGCCGATGGGCAAGGCGCGCGGCGCCACGGCTGCCTCGGGTGTGGGGTTTTCCTCGCCCTCTGGTAGCACCGAAGAGACACTCAAACGAAGGTCGTCGGGGGTTGTGAGTTCGGCGGTGGCGCCGCCCAATGGCAACGCGATTTGGACCCGGGGTAGGTCGATGTCGCCGGTCCGAAACGCGGTAAGGGTGACGGTTTGGGTAAACAGGGTCTGGCCGCGTGTGCCCCGAACCCGATCGACGCCGCTGGTTTCCAGGATCTCGGCATCGCCCCAGCTGGTCTGCCAGGCGGGAAACCGCGGGTTGGTGTCCGGTGCCCCCGCTGGCCATTCGAGAATCAGGGTGGCCTTCACGACATCGCCCACTGTGATCTCGCTGGGCGCGAGATCAACCCGGAGGTGGGCATCCTCGGGCAAGGGGTTGGACGCCTCGTCGGAGGCAGGCGCTTCGTCGGAGGCAGGCGCTGGCTCCGTGGGTGATGGCGCTGGTTGGCCCGAACTCATGGATGCCAATGCAGTGAGTCCGAGTAGTGCCGCCAAAAGGGTGTGGCGTGCGCGGGGGCGGGTCATCGCGCCAACCTTCGCCGACGGCGCTCGAAAAAGCTGATCAAGGTGCCCAGGTACGGGCGGTCGGTGCGGATCTGTAGATGGTCGATGCCTAGCTTGCGAATCAGCTCCAACTGGGCGTCGCGCGCCTGCCGCCGCTCTTGCTCGTGGGCCCGTGCCGCCCGGCGTCCGCCCATTACGGCCAATTGGCCCGTCTCAGCGTCTCGCAAGACCACCGGGCCACGGGTTCGTGGGAGTTGGTGATCTTTGGGGTCGTAGAGCTCGAGCACAACCACGTCGTGGCGGGCAGCTGCTGCTTTGAGCGCCGAAGTGGGTGGTGCGTCGAGCAGGTCGGAGATCAGAAACAAGACCGACCGTTGCTTGAGGGTCTTGAGCATGGCCCACAGGCCCTTGTCGAGGGCCGTCCCGCCACCATCTTTATGCATCAGGACTTCGCGGACGAGACGCAGGACGTGGGTTCGTCGGCGGTCCGGGCGCAAGAAGAGCTCGAGGCGGTCGCTCAACAGGGCCGCGCCCACGCGATCTTGGTTGCCAATCGCGGCAAAGGCCAGCAGAGCAGTGAGCTCGGCCGCGAGCTCACGCTTGAGGATCGCGCGGGAGCCGTAGGCCAAGCTGCCCGAGACATCGACCGCCAGAAAGACGGTGAGGTCGCGTTCTTCGACGAATCGTTTGACGTACGTCGAGCCCATGCGAGCGGTGACGTTCCAGTCGATGGCTCTGGTGTCGTCGCCGTGGTGGTAGGGGCGGACTTCCGCGAACTCGACGCCGCGGCCCTTGAAGGCCGAGTGGTAGTCACCCGCAACACCTTGGTCGACCAAGCGCTTGGTGGAGATCTCGATGCGCCTGACCTTGCGCACCAGATCGGCCGGCAGTGGCGGGCGCTGGATGGTCGTAGCGCTGGACTGGCGATCGGCGCGGCGGCGGCGAGCGAAGAGGCCAAACACGTTGAGTCCTGGACGGGCGCGAGGGCGCTCGGTCAGGGGACCTCGACCCGGTCGAGAAGCCGCATCACCAGGTCGTCGGTGGTTACTTCTTCCGCCTCGGCTTCATAGGTCGCCACCAGACGATGACGGAGCACATCCGGGGCGACCTCCTTGACGTCTTCCGGAATGACGTAGCCACGGCCGCGGACCAGTGCCAGGCCCTTGGCAGCGCGGGCCAGGAACAAGGTGGCGCGTGGCGACGCGCCAAAGGCAATCAGCTCGGCGAGGTCGTCACAGCCAGCGGCCCGTGGGTCGCGGGTCGCGGTCACCAGATCGATGACGTAGCGGCGAATCTTGGTGTCCAGATGAATTCGGTCCGCAACCTCACGAAGGGCCAGCAGCCGCTCAGCGTCGAGGACCGCATTTACCTCGATGGACGCCTCGACCAGCATGCGGCCCAGGATCTCTTCCTCTTCGGCGCGACTCGGATAGTCGAGCTTGAGTTTCATCATGAAACGGTCGACCTGAGCCTCTGCGAGCGGGTAGGTACCCTCCTGCTCGATTGGATTCTGCGTCGCCAGCACCATGAACGGCTCACGAAGAGGGTAGGTACGATCACCCAAGGTCACCTGCCGTTCTTCCATCGCTTCGAGCAAGGCTGACTGAACCTTGGCCGGCGCCCGATTGATCTCGTCAGCAAGCACCACGTTGCTGAAGATGGGCCCCTGGTGGGGTTCGAAACTGCCGGCCTTCTGATCGTAGATGAGGGTTCCAATCAAGTCGGCGGGCAGCAGATCGGGCGTGAACTGGATGCGCTGGAAGTCAATTTCGAGGGTCTTTGCCAGCGTCTTGACCGACAGGGTTTTGGCCAATCCGGGGACGCCCTCGATCAACAGGTGGCCGCGGGTCAGTAGGCCAACGAGGAGGCGGTCAATCAAGTAATCCTGGCCAACGATGACCTTGCGGATTTCGTTCTCGACCTGTTTGAGGGTCAGGGTGTCGCGTTCGACGTCGGCTACGAGCTCGGTTTCCATCAATTTCGTCGCTCCGATTCGTGGTTCGCTATTGGGCCCAAGGAGCGCAGCTTGTGCAAGCTCAATGCCATAGATCGGGCGCTATTGGCTATCGGACGGTATCGGCTTAGGACGCGACCTTACCGGAAGCGCCGTCGAGAAACACCGCTGAGAAGCGATCGAGCCGCTTCCCGTTACCTGAGATTGGTGATGAGATTCGTGGCTCAATGCCGGCACACCACGCCATTTTGGCGCTTTCGGGGTGTGTCAGCGTGTCGATTCGGGCTTCCTTCTACCCTGGTGCCACGGTCACCGAACCGTCATCATACGATGTCATGTCCCGCCAACCCGATCGACGACACCCTCGGTTCGACAAACGGTTCGGCCAGCATCACCTACGTGAGCCAGCGTTGTGCGGTCCGCTGGTGCGGTTCCTCGCGCCTGAAGGGCGGTCGGTGGTCGAGGTGGGGCCGGGCGGTGGCGTTCTTACCCGAGCGTTGCTGGCCGCTGGCGCACAGGTTGTTGCCTGCGAGGTTGATCTCCCGTGGGCATTCCATGTGCGGCGGGCATTGCCCGAAGCTGATCTGCGCGTGGTTGCTTACGATGCACTTGCTTGGCCGTGGCAGAGGATGCCGTCTGAAACCCTGGTGGCGGGCAACCTTCCATTCAATGTCGGGACACCGATCATCGAGCGCCTGTTGCTACACCACGCGCGGATACCCAAGGCCGCCTTCATGGTGCAAGAGGAGGTGGCGGATCGCTTAGTGGCCCAACCAGGTGACCGGGCCTATGGCGCTCTTAGCGTCCTGGTGGCATCGCGGGCAAAGGCGGTCAAGCTGGGGGTGGTCAAGCCGGGCAGTTTCCAGCCGCCACCCAAGGTTGCTGGTGCTTACGTTGGCTTGGACCTGTGCCGACCGCCGCTACCCGAGGCCGCCATGCCGACCCTGGTCGAGGTGATTCGCGCGGCCTTCAGCACCCGGCGCAAGACCGTGCGCAACACGCTTGGCCGGGTTTACGGGCGTGACGCTGGCGCCGACATGATTGCGGCGGCCGGCGTCGATCCTTCAGCGCGCGCCGAAGTGCTCAGTCTCGAAGACTTTGTTCAGCTGGCGCGCGCGATTCAGGCCTAGCGGGGTCAAGATTCATCGTGAGGCCAATTGGAGCGTGCACACAGAACTGTGCATGCGTTCTTGGGGCCGAGGTGGCAAAGTGGTAGACTTTTCCTAGAGATAGCTGAATTTGCGGTACTCGAACCTGAATCTCTTTTTGTCGACGCTCTCTTTTGATTCCCTCATATGGCCACTGCTGCATCGAAACCCAATAAGAAGCTCATTCCGCGCCTGAAGCTGTCGGCCGAGAAGGGCAATGAGATCCTCGGCGTGGCCTTGCTGGCGGCGGTGGTACTCGTGACCGGCAGCCTGCTGACTTACGAGCCATCGGATCCGAGTCTGTTTAACCATGCCGCCGAGGTCGATCAGACGGGGCCAGGCGTGGGAACGCACAACATGGTGGGCGCGGTCGGTGCCAACCTCGCGGCGCTGCTGTTCGGCATGGTCGGTATTGCCGCGCTCTTGTTGCCTGTCCTGCTGGGGGCCAGTGCCTGGCGTCATCTCAAGGGGCGCAAGGTTGAGAAGCCCACCGAGCGCGTCTTCGGGATCATCATGGTCCTGCTCTCCTTGCCCGCGCTGTTGGAATTGCTCTTGGGCGAGATTGCGTGGCGAGGAGCCTTTCAGCGGGCGGGCGGTGCGCTGGGCTACCTCATTGGTGATCCTATGGGCGCCCGCCTCAACTTCGGCGGCGCCTTCGTCGTGCTTTTGGCGATGCTGATGATTGGTGGCACGCTCGTCGTGCAGTCGACCCTCGGCGCTTCGATGGTCTTGGCGCGGGCACAAGTGGCCGCAGTCTCGAGCTGGTGTCGGCTGCAATGGCAACAACGCCGCGAGCGGGCGACCAAGGCTGCGACCCGCGAGCGTGTGGTGAATCGCCATGTTGCCCAAGCACGGGCTGCGCGAGGCGATACGTCCGAACCAGCGCCGGTTGCACCGCCCTTGGACCTTCCGCCGGTACGGGTGAAGTCCAAGAAGGGCGCTGGCCACTTCGCGGTTCGCAAGGTGCGTCTGCCACAGGCATCGTTGCGAGCCGATGATGCCGTGGTGCCTACGGCTACGGTTGGCACGACCCCTTCGCGGTCAACGAGGGCGTTGCCCAAAGTCGCACCCGGCAAGCCGATGGCGGCCGTGGATCAGCAGTCGCTGGGCTTCAGCGCCGACGAGATGGGTAGTGGCGAGCTGCCGCCCGTGAATCTCCTGCAGATTTCCCGCGCGCCGGACGAGCGCGACGAGCGCGAGCTCATGCGTCAGGGCGAACGACTCCAGCAAGCCGCGCACGAATTTGGTGTCGAAGGGACGATCGAAGGGGTTGGCCCCGGGCCGGTGATCACCGTGTTCGAGTTCCAGCCTGCGCCCGGTGTCAAGGTCAGCCGCATCGTCAACTTGCAAGACGATCTGGCGCTGGCGATGAAGGCCGAGTCGGTCCGAATCGACCGCATGCCGGGGCGTTCGACTCTCGGTATGGAAGTGCCCAACAAGAAGCGAAGTGTCATTCATCTTGGGACGCTGCTGGCGGACGATGCGTTCAAGCGTGCCAAGTCGCCTTTGACCATGGCGATCGGGGTTGATATTCATGGCCGCCCACACTACTGCGACCTCGCGACCATGCCGCATTTGCTGGTGGCTGGTGCCACCGGTGCGGGTAAGAGCGTCGGCTTGCAGAGCATGATCACCTCGATCCTCTACCGCGCGACCAAGGATGAGGTGAAGTTCATCTTCATCGATCCCAAGCGGATTGAGTTAGGGGTGTACGCCGACATTCCCCACCTCAAGACAGAAGTGGTGGTGGAGCCGAAGAAAGCGGCCAATGCGTTGCGCTGGGCCGTTTCGGAGATGGAGCGGCGGTATCGTCTTTTGGCCGAGCTCCATGTGCGCTCGATCGCGTTTTACAACCAGGCAATTCGCGATCCCAAGACCCGAGAACGGCTGTCCCTCAATGACAGCGAGGTGGCGGCCGACATCACCGATGAAGACCTCAAACCGCTGCCGTATTACGTCATTATTATCGACGAGTTGGCGGATTTGATGATGGTCTCGTCCAGCGAGGTGGAAACGTCCATTGCCCGTTTGGCCCAGATGGCTCGCGCCGTGGGCATTCATCTGATCATCGCCACCCAGCGGCCCTCGGTGGATGTGCTTACCGGCACCATCAAGGCAAACTTCCCGTGTCGGCTGGCCTATGCGACCGCGACACGCCACGACTCGCGCACCATTTTGGATCAAATCGGTGCTGAGAAGCTCCTGGGCAAGGGTGACGCTCTGTTCATGCCTCCGGGGACGTCGCGCATCATGCGCCTTCATGGTGCGTACATCAGTGAGCAGGAAACAGCTTCGCTGATTCGGTGGTTGAAGAAACGCGGCAAGCCTGATCTCGATCCGGACGTGGTGGCCAACAAAGAGGAAGCGGCCACCAGCAGTGGTGGGGGCGCCCAAGATGACCCGCTGTTCGATGAAGCATCGCGGCTTGTGGTTGCGGAGCGGATGGGTTCCGCGAGTTTCCTTCAGCGCCGAATGCGCGTTGGCTTTTCTCGCGCGGCGCGGTTGATCGACATGATGGAGCAAGACGGCCTGCTCGGCCCTGCCCAAGGAAGCAAGCCACGGGAAGTCTTGGTTCCCGCCGGATACTTCGAGGAAATCGACAACGAGCGTCAGGACTAACCCAGCGATGAAAGTCGTCTTCTTCGGCACTCCGGAATTCGCCGTGCCGACCCTTGCTGCCTTGGTGGAGGCGGGCTGTGCTCCGGCGCTGGTGGTCTCGCAGCCGGCCCGCCCGTCGGGTCGCGGCCGAAGGCTCGCCGAACCACCGGTCGCAGAATGGGCAAGGGCGAACGGCGTCGATGTAATCCAACCCGAGCGGGTTCGGGCCGAGGCCTTTATGGATCGAATGGCCTCGGTCGCTTCCGATGTCGCGGTGGTGGTCGCGTTCGGCCAGATCTTCCGCCAACCCCTGCTCGACTTGCCACGGCTGGGTTGCATCAACCTGCACGCCTCCCTGTTGCCCCGTTGGCGCGGCGCGGCGCCGATTCAAGCCGCCATCACCCATGGGGATGCCGAGACCGGGGTGACCACCATGCGCATGGAGGCGGGGCTCGACAGTGGGCCGGTTCTGCTGCGTGCCGTAACGCCGATCGGACCTGACGAGGTGGCACCGGTGCTTTCTGAACGTTTGGCCGCGATCGGTGCGGCGCTCATGGTTCCGACCCTCGAAGGCCTGGATCGGGGCGATCTCCAGGCGCGGACGCAGGACGAAAGTGCGGTAACACTGGCGCCTCGCCTTACCAAGCTCGATGCCCAGGCTGATTGGCGTCAGCCGGCCGCCCGGCTGTACGACCGTTGGCGCGGCCAGAACCTGTGGCCGGGCCTCGCCACCCATTTTGCGGGGCGGCCGTTGAAACTGGTCGAGGTGCGGCCGTCAACGCCTACGCTCAGCGAACAGCCATCAGGGACCGTTGTTGGCATCGAGGACAACGGCGTTGGTGTCGCCTGCGGTGGGGGATCCGTGTTGCGACTGGAACGGGTTCAACGCCCAGGTCGACAAGCAATTCAGGCAAGCGATTGGTACCATGGAGAACGGATCCTCCCAGGTGCGACCTTCGAGGCCGTAACTTGACACCCACCTATACGATGCCCAACGGTAAGGCTCCCCTTTCCACGGCGCGACAATTCTTGGTCGACCTTCGGACGTGAATCGAGTGATGACTCTGCGGCGCCGTCCTCTCTCTGGAGTTCCGCCAGCCAAACCCTTTCGTGGCCGACGCGCGTCCCAGCGCCATACCTACGAGGATTCGGTGCGCGGTGCTGCGGCGTGGGTTGTCGAGCGCACCACCGCTAGCCTGGCCCCATCATCGACTTTTCTCGAAAGCGCCAAGTCGCGTTGCGATTCCCGCGATCATGGATTGTTGCGCGAGTTGGCGCTCGGTACATTGCGCTGGTTGCGACGGCTCGATGGGGTGATCGCCGAGGCGAGCAGCCGCCCGCTCGAGCGGATCGATCCCAAGCTCCACGCCCTCCTGCGCGTGGCGACCTACCAGCTACTCTTTCTCGACCGCATGCCCGCGCACGCCGCGGTTCATGAAGCGGTCGAAGCGGCGCGTCGCGTGACCCACCGTGGCGGCGTCAGTTTCGCCAACGCGGTGTTGCGACGCATTGCGCGAGACCGTAGCTTGGCGGCCTGGCCTGTTCGAGCACAGGATTCGGTCGTGCGCATGGCGATCGAGTACAGCCACCCAAACTTCCTGGTGCGGCGCTGGTTGGAACGCTATGGCGAGGCCAAGACGCTGGCCCTGCTGCAAGCCAACAATCGGCCCAAGCCGCTGCCGTTACTCGCCTTTCGCGATCGGGGTGGCCGAGAGGTTCTGGCAGAAGCGTTGATCGATCAAGGGGTCGAGGTCGAGCCATCCTCGCTGGCACCGTTCGGGTTGCTGGTCCGGGCGGGCAACCCACTCGAGTCGGCGTCGTACCAATCGGGTGCCTTTTACCTTCAAGACGAAGCGAGCCAGGCGGTTGCCCTGATTCCGGCTCCGAAGGCTGGTGAGCGCATCCTCGATGCAGCCGCGGCCCCAGGCGGCAAGAGCTTCTCGATCTTGGCGGCTGAGCCTGACGCGAAGGTAACGTTGGCCGATGTGGACCTGGCCCGCGCATCGCGTCTGCGGGCGAACTTGACCCGTCTGAGGCGGCCCTTACCGTTGCTGATCGCCGATGCCGGGCAGGCGGCTTGCAGGACCGAAACGTATGACCGAGTGATTCTCGATCTTCCGTGCACGGGCACGGGCACGTTGCGCAAACACCCCGAGCTCAAATGGCGGATCAGTGAGTCCGAAATCGGACGCCTGGCTCGGCAGTCGCTTCGCTTGCTGGAGGGGTCGGCCAACCAGGTCCGCTCCGGTGGTCTCCTGGTTGCTATCACCTGTTCCCTCGAACCAGAAGAGAACGAAGCGGTGATTGCGCGTTTTCTGGACGAGAATCAGGCTTTTGCGCCGGTTGATCTTGCATCGCAACTAACCTATCCGCTCGACGGTCAGATCACAGGCTTAGGCGCTTGGCAGATCAGGCCGGCAGGTGACCATGATGGCTTTACAGCCCATGTCCTGGCCCGCCGCTGAACGGGTTCGGCTCCAAGTTTGGAGACGACGGTCGAGCCTGGATTTCCCCTGTATTTCACGGATTTTCCGGTGATTCCCCGATCAGACCCGCGGAGTATTGACACCATTCCATGATTTGTCTATCGTCAGTTCACTCGGGGCAACCCAAGCTGGTTTCCCTGACAACATTAATCCTGGAGTCGGCGCGTGGGTGTCGACCGGGCCGTAGGTTCTCTTGGCGGTCGTCGGGGCCGTGTGTATGTCGGGTGTAGAAGCGGCAAATCAACTGTTGAATTGCGTGTAGAAGAAGGGCGTAGTGCCCTAGACCGGAGCCAAGGAGGAGACATGGCAGGTAAAGCTGACATCGTGGATCACGTCGCTGGAGAGGTCGGATTGACCAAGAAGCAAGCGGCGGACACATTTGATGCGATTTTCGATGCGATCGCCAATAGCCTGACCGCTGGTGATCGAGTATCGATTGCTGGATTCGGCAGCTTCGCGACCAGCCACAGCGCGGAGCGCCAGGGACGTAACCCTGCCACCGGCGCGGCGATCACGATCGCGGCCCGGACGAACGTCAAGTTCAAACCCGGCAAAGAGCTCAAAGATCGCGTCAACTGACCGCGTTCCCGAGTTTCGAGATGGGGCCTTGAGCGTTTTGCGCTCAGGGCCTTTTCGCGTTAGCGAATGTGCCGGTACAAGCGGGCCAGGCGGGTCGGGTCAACGCCAATGAAATAGAGCGCCCAGATCAGCCAATTGGCGGCGATGGTCCGGACGACTCCTTGGCGCAAAAAGCGTCGTACCGCAGTCTGGACGGGCGCCTTGACCAGCGCGACGCGGCCGTGCCGCTTGAGTCGCCGGGCGAAGTCGAGATCTTCGAGGATGGGCCAATCGCGAAAACCGCCGAGCGCATCAAACGCGGCTCGGGTGGCGAACTGTGCCTGGTCGCCCAGCGGACAGCGCGTCAGGCGGGTCCGCAGGTTGACCACCCGAGCGCCGAGCGGGAACAGTCGCCGGCGATCGTCGAAGCGGACCGAAAAGCCGCCCCCAACGGTGCCCTCGGCAAGCAGCTTGCGAACGTGAGTACCGGCGCCTTTGGGGAGACGGGTGTCCGCGTGCAGGAAGAGCAACGCCTCAGCGTCGGCGGCCTGGGCTCCGGCGTTGAGCTGGACGCCTCGACCCGGCTCTGAAATGACCACGCGGGCACCGCTGCGTTTGGCAATGGCGCGACTCTCGTCGCTGCTACCCCCGTCCGCCACAATGACTTCGTCCGCGTGTTCGAGCGCATGCGCGATGACGGCGCCAAGGAGGGGCGCCTCGTCGAGGGTCGGAATCACGATGGCGAGACGCATGGTGGGATTTGGGAGGCACGGTCTGCAATCGATACGAGTCTTGCCGCGAGGCCGCTTTTTCGTCACGTAGGTGTCCCGAGAAGCATGAGCGGCTGCTAGGATAACCGTTCCCCACCACCCGTTGCGAGATGCTTCGCGGCATGACCGAGTCCAATCCAGAACATCCCGACGGCACCCACGAGTCGCCAAAGTTCAGCCACCTGGATGCCACAGGCCAGGCGACGATGGTGGACGTCTCGGACAAGACCGTCAGCCATCGGGAGGCTCGGGCTTCCTGTCGCGTACGGCTGCAAGCGACGACCGTCGAGCGATTGGCACAGATGCCCAAGGGAGATGCGGTGACCGTGGCGCGTATCGCCGGCATTCAAGCAGCGAAGCGGGTCGATACCCTCATTCCGTTGGCGCATACCCTGCCCCTCGATTTCGTGGGGATCGAGATCGAGCCGATCGCAGGAGGGGTGGCGGTTCGGAGCCGGGTCGTGGTAACCGCCCGAACGGGTGCTGAGCTCGAAGCTTTGACGGCTTGCGCGGCTGCTGCTTTGGCGCTATACGACATGGTCAAGGCGGTCGAGAAGGGCGCTGAAATCACGGACCTTCGTCTGGAAGCCAAATCTGGAGGCCGTAGTGGGACTTATGAGCGAAGAACGTAGACTGCGCGTGGTGGCGTACCCGAAGGACGATCTGAGACTCGGCCCATCACGCGCGGGCATGAATGCCCGCGCTATGAGTGCGCTGGCCTTCGCCAGCTGGAAGCCTCCGTGCCGGTCAGCCCGCGCCGGCGGGCGCACTCATAGCCCGACGATTCATCGTCGGGCGGTGTGGTCGCTCGAGACACCGTCGAGATTCTCACCACGTTTGATCCGCCGGCCCGGCGGCGGTTCCGCGACTGATCTCAAACTGGTGAACACACCATGTTGAAGACGGGGTGTGACCATCTGCTCGCCGACCTCCGGCAGTTGACCCATCGGTCGTACGGCTTGCTGGCCCACGGGGCTTCCGTGACGTCGGATCTCGTTCCGTTGCATCTGGCGCTGGCTCGCTCGTCAGCCGGACCGCCGAGTGCGCTTTATGGTCCTGAACATGGGTATTACGGCATCGAGCAGGACATGGTGGCCAGCGCTCATGAGCGCGATCCATGGACCGGTGTTCCAGTCGTGTCGCTCTACGGAGACGATGAAGCGTCCCTGCGACCGCAAGCGGAAGCGTTCGACGGGCTCGATGTCTTGCTGATCGACCTCCAGGATGTCGGTGCGCGCTACTACACCTATGCCGCCACAGCGGTGTGGGCCGCGGAAGCCGCTCTGTCGTTGGGCATCGAGGTTTGGGTTCTCGACCGGCCGAATCCGCTCGGCGGCACGGTCGTGGAGGGCAACATGCTGCGCCCGGGTTTCGATAGCTTTGTGGGAGCCTTCCCGTTGCCCGTACGCCATGGCCTGACCCTTGGCGAGCTGGTCCGGCTGGAAGCGCATCGGCGAGGTTGGGACCCAGGACAGCTGCGTGTTTGGCCGGCGTCCGGGTGGCGTCGAGGCATGACTTGGTACGACACGGGCCGACCGTGGTTTGCCCCCTCGCCGAATATGCCGCGATTCGAAACCGCGGTGCTGTATCCCGGAGCCTGTTTGATGGAGGCGACCTCCTGGTCCGAAGGGCGCGGTACCACCCGCCCCTTTCATCTTCTCGGGGCGCCGGGGATCGATCCGCTGGCGCTGGCGCAGGCTGCGGATCCGGTGCTCCAGCCAGCTGGCCTCACCGGGATACCGACCTACTTTCGGCCACAATTCCAGAAGCATGCTGGCCGCGTGTGTGGTGGGCTCGAGCTGATCCCATCCGGAAGTTCCAGTCCGCGTACCTATGCGACCTTCGTTCGCCTGGTTTCCGTTCTCCACCGCTTGTTTTCAGCCGAATTCGACTGGCGTTCAGAGGCGTATGAATTCGTGACGGACCGCCCGGCCATCGACCTGTTGACCGGTGACGCTTTGTATCGGCAGGTTATTGATCGGCCCGATGATGTCGAGGCGTGGATCGATTCCTGGACGGCCGACGAGGCCGCGTTCCGCATCGAGCGGCGGGACGTTTTGCTTTACCCGGAGGAGCCATGAAACGTCCGCACCAGCATTTGCTTCGGGTCGATGGCCGTGCTGACGGGTTTGCCCCGCTAATCGAGGCCGCCCGTGCCGAGGGGTTGCGGATCGGTTGGCTGACTCTCGACCCGGTCGAGCCGCCGCCCGTTCTCGCGGACGCGGCCGGCCTCGGGGTCCTGCGCGCGGTATCGGTGGGCGATGGGCGGACGGTGGCCGTCAAGCCAATACGTGGTGCACCGGTGTTGCGCGATCTGCTGCGGGAGCATTTTCGTGGATGTGCCTTGGTGCTGGTCGCGGGCGACGATTCCGTGGTCCTTGCGACGGAAAACCTGGCGTTTCTGGCGCGGGTCGGTGATACCTGGGAAGTTCGGACATCGGCTGCTGATAAAGCGGACCAGGTAGGCTGGAGCGCCGCGGACTTGGTATCGGCCCTGCGCCGCCCACGGCCCTGGTAATCGGTGTCCGGCAACCGTTCGGCACGGCGTTGCTGCGTTGCGGCATGAAGTGCTACGGTAGGTTTCGCGTCGTACGGGCTTATCGTAGACATCCCCCTTTTGCTTCACGTTGACGAGGTAACCGTGTACAGAATTCTCGTGTCCGATCCACTCCAGTCCAGCGGCATTACTGCCATGCGTGAGGCTGGTCATGAGGTCGTCGAGCTGGCCGCCGCCGACAAGCCACGGCTCGCGGAGATCATTCCTGACTTCGACGCGCTGGTCGTGCGATCCGGAACCACCGTGACGGCCGAGCTGCTGGCCGCTGGTCGCCGTCTGAAGGTTGTTGGACGTGCGGGTATCGGGGTCGACAATGTCGACATCAA
This sequence comes from Candidatus Multivoradales bacterium, assembly GCA_965250305.1. GTDB lineage: Bacteria > Acidobacteriota > Thermoanaerobaculia > Multivoradales > J023 > J023. The sequence goes on from CBDFNS010000025.1 coordinate 123,119, forward strand.
GGCAGCTACGGAACGCGGCATCCTGGTGGTTAACGCGCCCACCGCCAACTTGATGTCGGCCACCGAGCACACGTTTGCCTTGCTTCTGTCTTTGATGCGGCGTGTGCCGGAAGCCGATCAAGCGCTCAAGAACGGCAACTGGGATCGCAAGCGGTTCGTGGGGGCCGAGCTCCAGGGCAAGACGCTCGGGGTCATCGGCTTTGGCCGGATTGGTCAGCGGGTAGCCAAGCGGGCTCAGGCCTTCGACATGACTGTCGTGGCTTTCGATCCCCATCTCGACGCCGAAGTGGTTCGTCGACATGACGTCGAGCCTTTGTCACTCGATGACCTGCTCGCTCGGGCCGACGCGGTTACGCTACACGTACCTCTGGCGGCGGGAACCCGCAACCTGATCAATGCCGAACGTTTGGCTGGCATGAAGGACGGCGCGTTTCTGGTCAATTGCGCCCGCGGCGGTGTTGTCGATGAGGTCGCGCTCTTGGCTGCGCTCGAGAGTGGCAAGCTGGCGGGTGCGGGGATCGATGTTTTTGCTGAAGAGCCGCCGAGCGACTTTACCCTTGCGGCTCATCCCAAGGTGGTGGCGACGCCCCATGTTGGCGCGCAGACACGGGAAGCTCAACTTCGCATCGCCAACGACACCGCCAAGATGGTCCTCGCGGCACTCGACGGCTCGCTGGCGGTGACCGCGGTCAATTTGCCTTTTCGGCCCGCCGGTCACGCTGGCGAGCCTTTCATGCGACTTGGTGAGGCGCTCGGGCGGCTCGCCGGCGGGCTGGTTGCCGGTGGCGTTACGCAGGTGGATGTCGGGCTTTGGGGCCTCGAAGAGGGGCTTCACGTTCCCATCACGATCGCGGCGATCAAGGGTGTGCTGAGCAGGGCGCTCGGTACCGGTGTCAACTACGTCAACGCCGAGCGCGTAGCCGCGAACCGTGGTGTCGAAGTCGTGCGCTCGGTGCACAGCGCACCTGCTGACTACCCCATGTTGGTGTCGGTACGTTTGGCGGGCGAAAACCAGCAGATCGAAGTGGTCGGTACCCTGGTACACGAGGGTGAGGCCCGGGTGGTGCGAATCGACGACCACCAGTTGGAGTTTCGGCCCGCGGACCAGCTCTTGGTGGTCCGCAACCAAGATGTTCCAGGGGTGGTGGGTCGACTCGGGACCGTGCTCGGCGAGGCGGGTGTCAACATCGCCGAGATCCACCTCTCGCGGTTGGCCGGTAGCGACGAAGCGCTGTCCGTTGTGCGGCTCGATCAGCGTCCCGATGACGCGGTGCTCGACGCACTGCGCAACCTCGAACCGGTGCGGGAAGTCGAGCTCGTGGCCATCGGGTGATGTGGAGGTCGATTTTCTGCCTTCGGCTTGCCCCGCGATTGTCACGGTCCAGTGGTAGGTTCGTGGCATGACACGTGTGGGTTTGATTTTCGGTGGGCGGAGCGTCGAACACGCGGTTTCGTTGAACTCAGCGCGAACAGTGGATCGAGCGTTGCGCGCTGCGGGGTTGGAGGTCGCTCCGCTGGCGATTGCGCCGGACGGCTGCTGGCTACCGCAAGCGCAGGGTCGTGCCGCGCTCGACGATGAAAGCATCGGACGCCTGGAGATCGTCGGTTCGCCTGCCCTCTCGACCTTGCATCATCTCCTCGACGCTGGCCCCGAGGTGCTCTTCCCGATCGTCCATGGTACGTGGGGGGAAGACGGTACCTTGCAGGGTTTGTGCGAGATGCTCGACCTTCCTTATGTCGGGACCGGGGTCACGGCCAGCGCTGTCGCGATGGACAAAGTTCTTTGTAAGCGTGTGCTGGCGGCTCGTGGCCTTCCGGTCGTGGATGACGAGGTCGTCGAAAAACGCGAACTTGCCGCCGACGAGGCATCGGTGTTGGCTCGATTGGAGCGCCTCCCGTTGCCCGTGTTCGTCAAACCGAGTGTCGGTGGCTCCAGTGTTGGTGTCAGCCGCGTCGACCATCGGCGCGATCTTGCCGCGGCACTGCGCTTCGGGCTTCAATTCGATCAGCGAGTTTTGGTCGAGCGAGGCATTGATGGCCGCGAGCTGGAATGCGCCGTTCTCGGCTACGACGAGATCGAGGCATCGGTGATGGGTGAGATTCGACCCGGAAAGGCGTTCTACGACTACGCCGACAAGTACCTCGACGATCGGGCCGACCTGGTGGCGCCCGCGGACCTCCCCCCGGCCTGGGTAGATGACCTCCGCGAGGTTGCAGTTGCCGCGTTCGAGGCGATCGGCGGCACGGGAATGGCGCGGGTCGACTTCTTGGTCGAAGCGGACGGGACCCGCTACATCAACGAAATCAACACCTTGCCCGGCTTCACCGCAATCTCCATGTTCCCGCGCCTGTGGGGGTTGTCCGGGCTGCCGTTGCCGCGGTTGGTGACCCGATTGGTGACCGATGCACAGAAACGACACACCGAGCGACAGCAGCTCGATGTCGGAATCAAGCAGTGGATCGCGTCGCTGGACGCGGACATTGCTCTGGCGGACCAAGCCCAATCCGTAGATAAAGGATAAATTCACGTAGAAGATGAGCCTTGCGCCCTCCAGGGGGGCGGGCGGGGGCAAGCCCCGCCCCTACGTCTGAGGATTGGATCGCTCGGTCCACCGTGGATCTGTTGACCGTTTTGGGGCCGTAGCGGGTGAGCTGGCGATGCGCTATCCTGTCGAGGAGAGGTTAAAGATCGTGAGCGAGGGCGAACGGCTTTCAACCGTAACGTTGAAACGGTCCTGCTTTGGCAGGCTGTCTGCGATGTCGGGTGGTTCGGTTGCTCCAGCTTGCGGGTATCGCCGCCTTGTTGCAGGTGGGTAGTGTCTCATCTGAGGTGGGGTCCTCGGGGTTGCGGGTGCGTCACTACCGTTACAGAGGAAGGGAGTTCCCTGATGTTTGTCCAGGGCTTCCCCGATGTCGAATCGTCGTCGAGAACAGGTGACGATAGGGGGCCAAGTGAGATTGTCGGCCGATCGCCGGTCATGGTCGCGTTATTTCGCGATCTCGAAACGATTGGGAAGAGCGACGCCACGGTTCTGATCGAAGGTGAGACCGGCGTTGGCAAGAACCTCGTTGCGAACGCATTGCACCGGCTCGGGCGTCGCTCTGCCCAACCTTTCGTGTCCCTCAACGCGGCCAACCTGCCAACGGAGTTGTTCGAGAGCGAGCTGTTTGGTCACGTCAAGGGTGCTTTCACAGGCGCTTGCGGTGACCATCTAGGCCTGGCGCGAACAGCCGATGGTGGCACGCTTTTCATCGATGAGATCGGTGAGTTGAGCGGGGTTATGCAGGCCAAGCTCTTGTGCTTTCTCGATGGGCAAGAGGTTCGACCGGTCGGCGGTTTGCGCGCCACCAAGGTTGATGTCCGGGTTGTGTGTGCCACCAACCGCGATCTACCGAAACGGGTCCGGGAAGGCCGTTTTCGGCGTGATCTCTACTACCGCTTGCGGGTGATCGCGTTGCGTGTTCCCACGCTCCGGGAGCGCGGAGCCGATATCCCACTCCTGGCCGCGTACTTCGTCGCTCGGTGCAATCGACGCTATCGAAAGAGTATTCCCGGCATTTCGACGGCTGCCATGGCCAAGCTCGAATCGCACAACTGGGAAGGCAACGTACGGGAGTTGGAGAACGAAATCGAGCGGGCGGTGGTGCTGACACCGGATCAAAACCCGATCGTAGCGTCGACGTTGTCGTCTATCGCTGTTCCGCTGGCGAATCAAGAGGTGGGTGGCTCGGTACTGGCCGCGTCTCGCCACGCCGCCGAGCGAGAGGTCATTGCGGGTGCACTTGATCGCCACCGCTGGAACGTAAGCGCGGCTGCCCGGGAACTCGGTATCAGTCGCGTTGGACTGACCCGCAAGCTCAAGCGGCTGGGTCTTCAGCGTCCACGATAGCCCATCCGATCCACTGTGTAGGCTGGCGTTACCGGTTCCAGCACCGTCTGGTTACCGCGGTAGGCTAGACACAGGTGCGAGTCGATCGTGTAACGGGTGTATACTTGTGTATTCGGCTCGATGTGGTCGGCGATGCTCTTCGAGAGACCTAACGACCATTCGGTACGTCACTTAACGTGTCATTCCTCATGCGGCATAGACCTTGCTATTGAGGATGTCGGGGAATAGCACGATCGTCCATTGATGGGTTCCGACTTGTTGTTTGGGCGATTTCGAAGCGGGTGGCGTCTGGGAGACGCCGATGCGGTGATGACGTTGCCGGTATGAGGAAGGATGCGAACGGATGGATGGAATGTGTGTCTTTGAATAGGCATGTGAGGTGCTTCGATGCTCATGCGACTCGGTGGGACGTTGTTCGAAAACCGCCAGGTCGAAGGGAAACATGATGCCTTCGAGGTCGAAAGACCGGAAGGACCGGCTGGGGACAACGCCCGGCAGGTCGAAGTGGCCGATCTACCGCCGACGCGTCCGTTGCACGGAAGGGAGGTCGAATGGACTTGCGTTTGGTGGAAATCTTTTGTTCAGTCTACGATTTGCAGAGCTTCTCCAAGGCGGCCGTTGCCTTGGGCCTGTCACAACCTACGGTCAGCGGCCACATCAAGGCGCTCGAGTCGCGACTCGATTGCCGGCTTTTCGATCGCCTTGGTCGTGACATCGAGCCTACGCCGTCGGGGCAGCTCCTCTACGAATACGGTCACCGAATCGTTTCGTTGAAGGGTGCCGCTGCGGAAGCGCTCGAGCGCTTCCTAGGACGGGTAGAAGGGCGTCTCACGCTCGGCGCGAGCACCAGCCCCGGAAACCACTGGCTACCCCTGCGAGTGGCCGGCTTTCACAAGCGGAATCCGGCGGTCCGCGTGCGGATGATCATTGGTGATTCATCGTCGATCGTCGCAAGCTTGTTGGCGGGGGAAGTCGAGGCCGGATTCGTCGGTGTTCGGATTGCGGACCGAGCGCTGGTGTACGAGCCCTTTGCCGAGGATCGTCTGATCCTCGTGGGGCCGCCGGATGTACCGTGGTTGCGAGCCGGGGAGCCGTTGAGTGTCGATGAACTCCGACGACTGCCCCTGTTGATGCGGGAACCGGGTTCCGGTACCCGCGCGGCGACCGAAGATCACTTGGTCCGCAATGGGTACTCCCTCGATGATCTGGATGTCGCAGCAGAGTTGGGGAGCACCGTCGCGATTACCGAGGCCATCATCGGGCGATTTGGCGTCGCCTTCGTACCCAGCCGAGCGGTCCGCCGGGATATCGATGCCGGTCGTTTGCGTGCAATCGAACTGGCGGGTTTGCCGCCGATCCTACGGCGTCTTTTTTCGGTGATAGACCGGCGACGCTCGCCTTCACCGTTGCGTGAGGCTTTCCTCTCCGACCTTTCGGAAGGGCGGTGAAGGGTGTAAAACGCTGGGTCGAATCGCTATACTGGACACAGACGAGTCGAGAACGAGTTCGATCGCACGATCACACGGATATCGTTTGCGAGTGGCATTTTCATCGCGATGAGATGGCCAAAGATGGGTTCGATCCCACACCCGTGATCGCGTTCTGGGATGAAACCAATCGCCAAGACTGGCGGGTCTCTGAGCAAGCGCAACTGGGCATCAGCTCACGGGCTTACACGCCGGGTCCCTACTCCAATCGCGAAGAGCTGTTGATGGCCCTCGACCGCTGGGTGGTCGAGCGGGTGGAGTCCAGATAAGGCTCCTAGCGCGGGGCGTACGCCTCGTCCACGTTGGCTTGCGCTAAGATGCGTGGCATTCGAGTTGGCACAGCGGGGAGTTGCGATTTGGGGACGGATGAAAGGGCGATTGCTTGGCGTGGGTGGACCGGCGCAGGTCTCACCGCACTATGGTTCCTGATCGGCGTGGTTGCGGGTGGGTACCTTCATTGGCCTGCCTTGACCAATCCGAGCGAATACAAGTCGGACATGCGGCAAGCGCCTCATTGGGCGGCCTACCACCAAACGTCGTTTCAGAACGACGATCCGATCGTCGAGTACGCGCGTTTCAACGAGTCGCCACTCCAGAACGCGATTTATTGGGTGGCGACCCACTTTGGCGACATGCTGTGGGTCAGCAAGGTCATGGCCGTTCTCAGCTACGGTCTCCTTTCGGCGATTTTCTTCGCTGTCGGTCGGCGGTGGTATGGCGCACGCTTTGGCGCTCTACTGGCGCTATTTATTACGTTCTTTCCGGACCAATTCGATTTCTCGGCCGGCTTCTACTCCAAATTCTGGATCATCCCGTTGATTCTGGTGGCCGTGTTTCTGCTCGCCAAAGGTGCCTGGGCTGGGCTCGTTGCGTTGATGCCGCTGGGCGCAGTGGCGTATCCGGTCTCGGCGGTGGTGATCGGCCAGATCGTCGCCGTCTATGCGACGCTGGTGTGGTTCGAGGATCGTCCGCGCGCGGCGGCGCTCCTTCGCCATCTCGCGCTCGGTAGCGCCATTGCGATTGGGCTCCTCGCACTCAAGTACTCCTCACCACCCGATTTTCTCGGGTCCATGCGTCCGCGCGCGGAACTGGTGGCGATGCCCGAGATGCTCAGGGGTGGGATGAACAACTCACCCTACGTGCCTATACCATCCCTCCCCGATGAGTTAGCGAAGCGTGTGTGGCATCCCTTCGTTCTGCTCAATGCCGTGTTCTTTTTCTTGGTGCTGGGTCGTCGCGGTGTTGCTTGGGACAAGAGCTGGACCGCGCTGGTTCTCGCCGCATTGGTCGGCTACGTGGTGGCGGACCTGGTGTTCATGCGCCTGTACATCCCCAACCGATACACGCGCTACTCGCTGGCGGTTTTGATGGCGCTTTGGAATGCGCGCAACTGGGATCTGATCTTGGCCCGATTTTCGTCTCGAGGAGTGCAGGCGGCGCTGGTTGCGGCACTGGTTGCGATCGGTGGCTACGCCTACCAAGACACCTTTCGCATGGGCAAGGACACCGGTGACCGAAGCCGCTACGACGCGCTGTGCGCGTTTGTCGCAACCCTGCCTGAGGGCGCGCTGGTCGCCGGCCCTCCGCGGCGACTCGACGACATCATGATTCGGTCCAAACGATCGGTTTTGACCACGTACAAGATCGCGCATCCGTGGTTCACGGGCTACTACGCCCTGATCGAAGCGCGAACGAGAGACAACTTCCGGGCACTGTTCGCGGACAATGTGGACCCGATCAATGCCCTTGGTACGAAGTATGGTGTGACCCACGTGGTGGTGGAGCGCGATTTCTACGGCAAGGACCTTAGGCGGCGCAAGATCTACGTGCAGCCTTACAACGACTTCATTCTTCGCGAGCTCGTTCCCGGTAAGAAGTCGTTTCTGTTGGAGCGCCCGCCGCCGGAGTCGGTACTCTTCGAGAGCAAGAAATACAGGGTGGTGGCGTTGCCGTTGCCAACCCCATCACCGGTTTCGGAGCTGAAACGGTGAGCACTGATCGACGGGCCTACTACCGCCGCCTGCAAGACGTCCACGATGAAGCCGCGCGGACGCGTGAGGGTTTCTATGACGCTTCGGCGGGAACGAGACGACACCGTCACACGGTGTGGCAGCGCTTGAATCGTCGGCACATCACAAGTCTCTTAGAACCCTTGGCACGTGAGCGATCCATGGCGTCCTTTCTCGATGTGGGCTGCGGCAACGGTGATTTCGGTGTTCACCTGCGTGGCCGTCTCGGGCTTCCGGCGGTCCACGGTATCGACGTCTCCCCTTCGATGGTGGCTGCCGGTCGCGTCCTCCATGGTGTGGGAAACAGGGCCGCGTTGTCGTTCTCGGTTGGTGATGTGACCACGGGCTTGGCATTCCGAGATCGCGCATTCGATACAGTTTGCTGTCTTAACGTCTTTCATCATTTCTTACCTGATGATCAGAAAGCCGCGATCGGCCAATTGTGTCGGGTTGCGAGACGGTTCGTGGTACTCGAGGTCAAGCGTTTCCACGTGTTACACCGAGTTCTTACCGGTTACCGCGCGATGGGAACGTTCCGTGTCCATGCCGTGCGCATCCGCGATGTACTGGCGCAGTTCGATGAACATGGTTTTCATCCCGTCACGGTCCGGCCGATTTTCTACGTCCGCGCACTGTCACCGATTGCGGTTCTTGTTCTGGCCCGGAAGGAGGGAGCGTGACGTCGTCGCTCGAGCGCTTGCGCAACCCTCGAACGCACGTGCTCTTGGCAGCCGTGCTTGCAATCGGGGTCGCGGTGTTCCTGTCGTGGCCGGCTCTGACCCAAGCGGATCGATTTCACGAGAATTGGCGCCAGACACCGCACTGGTTGAGCCCGGACAAACAGCACTTCCAAGAAGATGACCTGTTGGTGCGCTACGCGGCCTTTGGCACGACGCCCTTTGGCAATGCGCTCTACCAGACCCTTGCCCGGACCGGCCATGACGTTGTTTGGGGCAAGGTGATGACGATCGTCGTCTTCGTCGCCGCTGCGTTGTCGTGTTTTCTCGTGGCGCGGGCCATGGCCGGGTTGCCGGCGGGATGGGTGGCGGTCGTCCTCTTTCTGTTTTTTCCATCCATGTACGAGCACTTCGTGGGCGGTTTCATGGCGTGCTTTTCCTGGCCCCTGCTCGCGGCGGGCGTGTACGTGATCTACCGCCAACGCTGGTGGTGGGCGATTCCGTTGGTCATGCTCGGTGGCCTGGTGTACCCGATGGTCGGGATCCACATCGGCATGATGTTTCTCCTCGACACCGTCGCATCCGACTTGCGTGTCAGCCGGTTGGGAGACCGCGCTCGTCGCCGAGCCTTCTTGCGCAACAAGCTGCTGCCGCTCACACTGGCGGCGCTCGCCCTGGCCGCCGTGCTCGGAAGCAAGTACCTCGAGGACCATCCCTTTGGTAATTTGGTCACGCGAGCGGACATGCAAGACCGCGTCGAGTTCACCAAACACGGCCGTTACCGAATCCTACCGACCACGGCATTGTGGACGCGCTTCGAGCGGCACTGGGAGAATCCGTTTCATCTATCGATAGCATTGCTCGCGGTGTTGTTCCTCGGCCGAGGTGCGTTTCGCCTTCCGCGCGGTCTCTACGCGCTGCTGGCGGCGAGCATCGTCATGTACTACCTCGCCGACGTTTCGGTCATGAGGCTCTACTTGCCGAGTCGCTACATTCGCCGCGCTTTTCCGCTGTTCACGTGCCTGGTGGCCGGTGTCTGGTGGGCGCGTATTTACTACGATTTGAAGCGCTCGAAGCCGGCCATGGGTGCTCAATGGCAGACGCGGCGCTTGATGCCGCTGGTGGTGGGTACAGCGCTGCTCGCCGGGGTGGGTGTGCGTGAGTTCGCGGGCGAGCTCGAACCGGGTGCCCATACCCATGTCTACGATCGGCACGACCTCTATGCCGCAATTCGAGCGCTGCCAGGTCGGCCCATGATCGCGGCTTGGCCGAGGTTGGCCAGCGAGCTCCCGCTGATGACCGGCCGGACGGTTCTGGTCAATAAGGAGCAGGCGCACCCGTGGTGGACGAATTTGTGGGACGAAGTGACCGAGCGGACCCATGAATTTTGGCGTGCCTACTACACGGCGGACCCCGATGAGTTCCGGCGGGTGGTCGACAAGTACGGTATCGACTATTGGATCGTCGAGCACCGGTACTTTTCCGCCAACTACCTGCGCCGGCGAAAGGTCCATTTCGAGCCGTTCAAAGCATGGCTCAATCAGTTGCGCCGCGACCCACGACCACTGCTTGGCCAGGTTCCGCGGGCCTATCGCCTCTACGAAGACGGTCAGCACATGTTGGTGTCTTCGGCGGATGTGTTCCGATGGTTGGAGACGCGATGAGTTCTGACAACCGAGAAACGGCGTACTACGACCCAAACATGCGGCTGCCGCCGTTTGTCTTGCATGCTTTTCCGGTCGTGCTGGCGATCTTCACGCTCACGATGTCGGTAGCCGGGTACAAGATTTTCTTTGGTTTCGACGAAGACGAACCCATTACTTGGATGAGCCTAACCTTGATGGCCGCCGTGCTCGTAGTTGTCCTGGCGGCAATACGCAACGATGGCCTCGATCGTCTCCGGCGGTTTGCAGCGGTAGTGTTGGGCGGGGTCGGGGCGTTCGCCCTGCTCGACGAGCGTTATGGCTGGCATGAAGACGTTGGTCGCTGGGTGAAGGATCATGTCGAGGTTTTTTCCCGAGATGTACGCCACTACACGGATGATGTGATCGTCGTCCTTTTCGCCCTCGCTGGCACCCTGCTCTTCGCGTTCCTCCTGCGAGCCTTGCCGAATCGCCGGTCGTATCTTCCTTACCTTGCGTGCGTGGCGGCACTTGCCTTCGCCCATGGTTTTCTCGATGTTCTCGGCCATGGTGGGCGCTTGTGGCGGGTGTTTTTGCCCGACATCACGAAGGACCAAGTGGACCTCCTCACGGGTACCCTCGGCTTCTACGAAGAGGCTTGCAAGCTGTGGGCCGAGTGGTTCGTATTGCTGTTCGTCTTGCGCTTTTTTCACGGTCAACGCGGGCCCTTGCTGTGGTCGCTGTCGGTGATGGCTGGATCGTTTCTCTCGGGCGTTGGTCTGTGGGCGATCGAAGATCCAAACACGGGTGTTCCCTATATCGTCATGGAACGCACGCTGCGACTGCTGCGCAACCACCATCTCCTGTTCCTGCTAGCCACGATCTTTGTGGTGTGGGCACTGGTCGCCTGGCGCTGGTTCGGCGATCAGCCCAAGAAGCAGGCGCTCGCTGGATTGTTCTTCCTCGCGCCGTTCTACGCCGTTTTGCCCGCGATGGCGCGCAACGTGAACGTTGCCTACTCGCCGATCGGTGCCTCGGGGGTGATATTTGCGGGATTGTCGGGGCAGCTGCTGATGCTGCTTGCGATCGGCGGCTTGGTCTTTCCAATGATGCTTGGCTCGCTTGCGCGCGGGGCCACCGGTGGTGGGATGCCGCGCGTGCTTCTGGTGGTTGCGACGTTGGCCGTGCTTGCTGCCGTGCTCGCTGCCGTGGTTGCCAACCCGCTTTGGTGGCTGTGTGCCTTCGGTGTGGTTCTCATCGTTTGGATCGAGCGCCAGACGGTGCCGATTTCGACCCGAACCTGGGTCGTCGTGGGCGTTGCGCAGGCGTTGGTGATCGCCTATGTGTTTGTCGTGTCGGCGTCGGGAATGTTGCCGGAGTACCGGTTCGAGGTACCTGAGAAAGTATTGTTCGAAACCGGTGCTCAAACCATCGATCCAGATTTCTATAGGAGCGACCCGTGAACGGCCTCGTCGTTATTCCGGTCTTTAATGAGGCCGACAACCTGCCGGAGGTCATCGCGGCGCTGGCCGATCGTGTGCAGCCTTCGAACCTCCTGTTTGTTGATGACGGTTCGTCAGATGGTTCTCATCGGTTGCTTGAGGCAGCTGGCTTTCCGCTTCTGCGGCACCCGATCAATTTGGGGTACGAGCAAGCCTTGCGAACCGGGATGCGTGAAGTGATGCGGGAGGGTTTTGCGTTCGTTGTGTTTTTCGACAGCGACGGCCAACATCGGGTCGACGACTTGCTGAGTGTCATCGACGCCTTTGAGCGCGACGGATACGACCTCGTCATCGGCAGTCGCAACGCGGGCAAGAAAGGGCGATCCTGGTCACTGCGATCGTTGGGTACCGGATTCTTCTCGGTGCTGACAACGTTGCTGGCGCGGACCACGATTACCGATGTCACTTGCGGTCTCAAGCTGATCTCGCGCCGGTTCATTCCGGTTGCACTCGAGCTGCCATCCGAAGACATGCATGCCGAGCTCATTGTCGGGTTCGCGCGGTGTGGCGCGCGCATTCGTGAGGTGCCGATCACCGTTTTGCCGCGCGAAACCGGGGAGTCGATGTATCATTTCCGCAAGGCGCTCTTGTACCCCGCCAAGACGCTGGTCTGCCTGCTTGGTGAGCTTCTCTTCTACCGCAAGCTGAAAGCAGGCCTGGCGCTCGATCGACCCGACGGGGAGTCGAGGTCATGACGCTACAGACTGCGCTGATCATCACTACGATCTTGTCTGGTCTGGTCGGCTGGCTACTCTGGAACTCGTTTCACAAGCGGATTTCGGCGGGTCAAACGCTGTTCTGGCTCATCCTCCTCGCTGGCGGTGAGGTGCTGGCGTTGTTTCCGAGCTTGGTTGACTACCTGGCCGTCCTGTGGGGCGATCTCTGGCCGGTGTCGTGGATTACCTTTTGCGCGTTGGTGGCGATTGTCTTCTACCTGCTGTACCTCACCGTTCGGCTCAACAGCCTGCGCCGAATCGATGAGTTGGCACGCAGCCAGGCGTACCTGGAGCGGCGTGTGCGTGAACTCGAAGCGATGCAACCCCATCGCTCCGACGAGGCGGTGGATCCAACCTTGTGATTAGCCTGACCTTCGACGTCGAAGAGCGTTTTCATTCCCACCTGACCGGTGAGGATAGTCCGCGAACGTGGCAGGCTGGCGACCAAATTGCCCGGACGATCGATCTGCTCGAAGCGCACGGTCAGGTCGCGACCTTCTTCGTTGTGGGGGAGCTTGCCGAACGCTACCCGGCATTGATCCGTCGCATGGTTGCGGTGGGTTGTGAGGTTGCATCGCATTCCCACACCCATTTGAAGATGGACCGGGCCAATCGTCGTGCGTGTGAAGGTGACATCGAACGTTCCAAGAAGGTGCTCGAAGACATCTCTGGCCAGGCGGTTGTGGGCTACCGTTCACCGACCTGGACGGCTCAGCGGACCGACGATTGGCTCTGGGATCATTTGATCCGTCTCGGTTTTCGTTACGACTCGTCGTTGTTTCCATTTCGCACCCATCTCTACGGTTCGTTCGCCAATCCCGTCGAACCGTTTCAGTTGCGGCCGACGTTGGTCGAGATTCCGCCGTCGGTCGCAACCTGGGGACCGCTCCGATTGCCGTACGGCGGTGGCTTTTACTTACGACTCTTTCCGATGTGGCTCACGCGATGGCTGCTGGTGCGTGACCAGCGTCGTTCCCGAGTACCGATTGTCTACGTCCATCCCTGGGAGCTCGACAGCCACCTGGACGAGACCGTCGAATCGGGCTGGCTGAACCGTTTGATCGGAACCTACGGCGGCAACAAGACCTGGCAACGGCTGGCCGAGCTGGCGCGCGACCATCGGTCGACCACCATGCGTGAGCACGCAGTCGGGATGTAATTGGGAACACCTGCGATCGACGGCCGTCCAGCCGACTGCGCGCGGCGCTCGAACTCGCCCGAACGGATTGCCGTCGTTTGAGATCATTGAGAAATCGGCCATGGCATGATCACGACCGGTTTCTGCTCAAGACAAGCTGCGCAGCCGTGCTCGTTCGGCTGGACGTCCTGAGAATTCGAAAACGGTACTTCGATTCAAAGCGCTACGGAACGTAGCGAGCCAATCGCGGGCCCAAGATGTTGGTCACGGCGAGGGGAAGTCGTTTCCACGTATGGGTCGCGAGGCGGTAGATTGGCGGTAGGTTGGTCACGTTGCGGTACCGTTTCTTTGGGTTGACCATGAGGTAGTTGTAGACGATATCGACGTCGCGAGCACCCCATTTGCGCTTGAACTGGATGTGGGTTGAATCACGTGGACTGCGTCCGAACTCGAATCGAGGAATGCCCTGCGCGAGGCAATGTTCGATGATGCCCCAGTACTGAAGGTAGTTCGCCCGCAAGTGGCCGTGTTCCTTGAGGCTGCCGATGAAGGGTGTGATGGCGCTGTTGCCGAAACACATGACCACACCGGCGGCCATCAACTCATCCTGGTGCCACACCTCAGAGAACGACGTTTCGGCGGCGAAATGCTCGCGCAACAACTCGAACATCGCCTCGCCATGAAAGGGTGTGCCGTGAGCGCGAAGGGTCTCTTGCAGGAGCCCGAAGCACGGTCGGTGGTCGGTCGATAGGCGAAATGTCAGGTCCGATTTTCTTGCCCGGCGGATGTTCTGCCGAACGTTGGACGATAGCTGCTGGGTCCAGACGTGCCCACTGGTCTCTCGTAGCTCGAGATCGGACTCCAGAAAATCGGTGGCGGTCGAGAACGGTGGTGGCAAGGTCTCGCGCAGGCGCAGCTCGATGGTGTCGACGCCCAGATCAATCGCTTTGGCGCGGATCTTTGCAAGCAAGGCATCACGAGCCGTGTTGTCGTCGGCGTAGAAGCCACCATAGCCAAAGAATGGATTGGTCACCAAGAGGTTGCCCATGAAGGGCGAGCGAAAGTGATAGAGCGATGCGGCACCACGGACAACACCGCCAGCCTCAAACAAATAGGCGTAGCTCGGGATGTCGTAGAGCGCTTGATAGAAGCGTCGCCAGTGGCCCGAGTCCGTGCAATGGGTGTCGCTACGCTGGCTGATGAATGTCTGCCAGCGGTCGAAGTCGGCGGAAGTCGCGAAGTCGACCCGTACGATCGAACCCGTTTTGCTCACGACAGCTTCGCGCGTTCGTGTTCCCAGACCAGGTGGATGATTTCATCGAGATCGACGGTTGGCTGGTATTGGATCAGGTTGCGAATTCGCGTAAGGTCCGGCACCCGACGTTGCATGTCTTCGAAGCCCGCTTCATAAGCTTCCGTGTATGGAATCGTGACGATCTCCGAGTCGCTGCCGGTGATCCGTTTGACCCGCTCGGCGAGCGCCATGATCGACACTTCTTCGTCGCTGCCGATGTTAACCACCGTACCTTGGCTCGGGGGTTGCTCCATCAATGCGATCAACGCCCGAGTGATGTCGCCAACATAGGAGAAACAGCGCGTTTGGGTGCCGTCTCCGAAGACCCGGATCGGCTGCCCGTGCATGGCGGCGTGGACGAAACGCGGAACCACCATGCCGTAGTGCCCCATCTGACGCGGGCCGATGGTGTTAAACAACCGGGTGATGACCACCGGTAGATCGTGCTCTTTGCTGTAGGCGAGGGCGAGAAATTCGTCGATGGCCTTCGAGCCGGCGTAACTCCAGCGGCTCTTGGTGGTGGGCCCGAGAATGCGGTCGTCGTCCTCGGCAAAGGGGACGCGCGTGCTCTTGCCGTAGATTTCCGAGGTCGAGGTCAACAGGATCTTCTTGCGATAGCGGGCGGCGATTCGAAGCACCATTTCGGTGCCGAGTACACAGCGCTCAATCACGTCGACCGGCCGGCTGACGATCAAATCGACTCCGACCGCTGACGCGAGGTGGTAGACGACATCGCACTCGCTGACCAGCCGGTCCATGACCACCTCATTGCGGATGGTCTCGATCGTGACGCGGAGGTCGGGCGACGTCCGGGCGGTGGCGAGATTGTCGAGTGAGCCGGTCGACAGATCGTCGACAATCGTGACTTCGTGGCCCTGTGCCAGTAGCGCTTCGGCCAAGTGCGAGCCGATGAAACCCGCGCCGCCTGTGATCAATGCCCGCATGAAGTATGTGTCCTCGAGCCTGTCATTTGGGGCTATCGAGCCCGGATTGCGTCATTGCGTTGCCTCGGCAATGAGGCGCGGATGGCCGCATACTCAGGCTCGTGAAAGTCGTTGTAGCAGGTAGCCGCGTGGTAACCCGACCACGTGCGCCAAGCAAGGCTGCGGGTGAGGGGCGCGGTCCGTTCGTGGAAAGGCGTACCAATGACCATGGAATCTCGATCCTACCGTGGAAAACGAAGCGGTGTTTCGCGAGGCACTGTTGTGCCGAGGCACTGTTGTGCCACGTATACCACGATGCCTCGCAGGAAGATGCCGACGATGTTTTGGGCTGGTCACGTGCAGCACGAACGTCGCCGTACGAACACTGGCGTTGAAAGCGCACGGCCCCCCTGCGAGCGCGAAGAAACAACTGCGATCCTCGGAGCCGTAGGTCTGCGTCGCTTCGTGATTCGGTTCCCTGTCACGGCAGGCGAATTACCGCGGCATCGTAGCCGGCATCGGTCAATCGCTGCCGCAGGGCTTCGGCCGCGTCCCCGCGGGAAAAGCGTCCCAAGCGAACGCGGTGCCAGCCATCGGCAATGTCAATCCACACCCCATCGAAAGCATCTTCCAACGCGCGTTTGACGTCCAGGGCACCATCACGATCGCGGAAGGCACCCACTTGAACAGCGAACGTCCCGCCGTCGGCCGGTGCCGGGCGAGGCTTGGTTCGTGGGTTCGTACCCACTTCGGGTGGCGGCACCACACGAATGCGAACCTCGGCGACGCCCTCCACCAGCATGTCGAGGGCATCAGCGGCACCGCGGGAGAGATCGAGCATACGCCCGCGGATGAAGGGTCCGCGGTCATTGACTTTGACCCGCACGGTCCGACCGTTCGCCAGATGGGTCACCTCGACCCAGGTACCGAGCGGCAGCTCGCGGTGGGCGGCGGTCAACCCATGCTTGTCATAGATCTCACCGCTTGCGGTCTGGCGTCCGTGAAACTTGCCGCCGTACCACGACGCATGGCCGTGCTGAGTGAAGCCGATTCGGCCGGTTTCTGGCCGGGTGCGGTCCACGCGATGGTCGATCCGGCGCCCGGCGCAGGCCGAGAGAACCGCCAGCGATAGGACGATGACGACCAGAAACAGCCGTGGAGCGAGTCGGCGCGTCGACATGGTTGCCCCCACAGTCTACTCCACGGCCCCTCGGCGCTACTCAAGACGAGAGCGAGCGCCCAAGCGAACGCGTTTCGGATAGCGAGAGCTGCCCCATACCAAGGTGATCAAAGCAGCAGACTGCGACCGGACGGAAGAGATATCAAGGCATCAACCAAGATCGACCGATCAGAACGGCACCTCCACAGCACGGCACAGAAAGCGCATCAACCCGTTGCCCGCGCGGCAGCGTTCGGCAAAGCGGTCCATGAAGTCATCCGCCAACACGTCCGTGTCGGCAAGGTCACAGCCGCCCATGAAGTCCTTGCGCTTGAGATCCTCCACCAACGGGTGTTCCTTGTCATACCCGCACGGTGCATTCTTCAGTGACTCGCCCACCAGCTTGTAGGTCTCGCGAAAATTCTTGGCGTTCTTGGCACGCTTCCAAGCCTTGGGGTCGGCAACGATCGCATCGCGGATCTTGGCCAACGATGGGCCATCGGGATGCCAAATGCCCATGCCCATAAAGCAGCCACCGGGCTGCAGGTGGAGGTAGTAACCCGGAGCGTGAACGTCGCCGCTTTGCGCGTGGCGAAAATGAACGCCCGTGTGGGTCTTGTAGGGCCGCTTATCCTTCGAGAATCGGGTGTCTCGGTAGATGCGAAACAACGACCCCTTGGTTGACCGAGGAATGGCCAGGAAGTGCTTGCTGATGCGCTCGAGCCGCGGCCCCATGCCACTAATAAAGGCAAAGGCCGCCTCCTGGACATCCTCTTCGTAGCGATCCTTATTGGCCTTGAACCAATCGCGGTCGTTGTACTCGGCCAGGTCGCGCAGGAACGAGAAGAGGGCAGGAGAGAGTGGGTTCTCGGACATCGGTGCCTCCATACGGTTTGGAGGCATTCTAACCAGGTAATGGCGCAAGCCAAGAAGCCGGCCCCAAACGGCAAGCAACGGCCCCGGCCCGCCCTCTATTCCGTGCGCAGGGAGCGCATGGGGTCGATCCGCGCGGCCCGCATGGCAGGCACCAGGCTGGCGACCAGCGCTGCGCCTACGAGCAGCGCCACCACCGCCGATAGCGCTTTCAGGTCCGTGGCCGTGACACCGAACAGGTACGGTTCCAAACGCCGGGCACCGATGGCTGCAGTCGCCAAGCCCAGGACCAGGCCCAAGCCCGTGGTCGTCAAGCTACGGCGCAGCACCAGCGCCATGATGTGCCGGCTGGTGGCACCCACGGCCAGCCGCAAACCGATCTCGCGACGGCTCTCGTTGACCCAGTAGGCGATCACGCCGTAAATGCCGGCGCCAGAGAGGAGCAACGCGATGGCCGCGAAGGCCGTCAGCAGGCCGCTAAAGAAACGCTCGGTCGCAACGGCGCCGTGTTCGAGCATGGATAGCGAGAACGTACTGTGGACCGGTTGCCGGTGGTCCATATCGAGCGCTGCGCTTGCAACACTCGCCGCCACCACGCTGCCGTCGTGGCCTCGAGCAATCACGGTCATCGAGCCGTAGGTCGTTTGGGTATGCGGGACGAAGAAGGCTGGCCGCGTGGCTTCCCCTGGTCCGTGAAAACGCACGTCGGCAACCACACCGATTACGCTCAGCTGCCGGCGACCGCCATAAATCGAGAAATGCTGACCGACCGGGTCTCGATCGCCCCACGCCACCTGGGCAAAGGTTTCGTTGATCAGCGCCACCGACTCGGTGTCGGCTCGGTCGGTCGTCGTCAACATGCGTCCCTGCCGCAGCGGCACGCCGAGCGCGTCCAGGTATCCGGGCGTGACGGTGCGGAAATGCGCTTGGCGCAAGCTGTCTTCCGCCGTCTCACCGGGCAAGGTGTAGGGCAGGTCGTAGTCGATGGTCAGCGGATCCATCGGCAGCCCGGAGCTTGCCCCGGCCGCCGCGATCCCCGGCGCTGCTTCCAAGCGCTCGATCAGGCCCCGGAAGTAGGCGACTTGCTCGGCGTCTTCGGGGTAGGCGCTGGCGTCAAGGTAGATGCGAGCACCACCCACCCCGGCGGCGTCAAAGCCCGATGCGACGCCCCGCAACTCGGTCAGGCTGCGCAGCAACAGTGCCGCCGCCACCACCAGCACCACCGCCACCGCCACTTGAGCGATCACCAAGAGTTGCCGCACACCGGTGAAGCCGCGACCGCGGGCTCGAGCGCTGCGTCCACTCAGTGCGCCGCGCATGGCGCCGGCCAGATCGCGGGTGAACGCGAAGGTCACGGGCGCCAGGCCGAAGATCAAGCCGGCAACCAACGACACCGCGGCGGCGAATCCAAGGACAGGGAGGTCCAAACGCACGTCGTAAAGACGAGGTAGGAGGCCGGCCGCGAGGCCCAGCAACACCCGGTGGAGCGCCAAGGCCAGCACCACGCCACAGATTCCACCCAACCCGGACAGCAGGACGCTCTCGGCCAGGAGCTGGCTGGTGAGCTGGTGCCGTTGGGCACCGAGAGCACGCCGGGTGGCGATCTCACGCTCGCGCATGACGGCCCGCGATAAGAGCAGGCTCGCCATGTTGGCGCAAGCGATCAAGAGAATCAGACCCACGGCGCCGGCCGCTGCCAGAATCGCCGGACGTGCGTTGCCGACCAGGCTGTCACGAAAGCCACGCACCCCGATCGTGTAGCCCTCGAGGCGTGGGTACCGCTCGACCAAACCCGTCGCGGCGTCGGCCATCAGCGTGCTGGTACGCATCAAGTCGGTCGCGGGTTCCAGGCGTGCCAGCACACCCAGCCGGCCGAACAAGCGTCCATCCTCGATGTCCCAACCTTGCGGCATCCACAGCTGCACGCCGGCCTGGGGCAGCGGTACGTTGGCTGGCATCACGCCCACCACCGTTACCGGCGTGTCGTCGAGCGTCAGCACGCGTCCCACGATGTCCGCCGCGCCACCAAATCGGCCTTGCCATAGGGCTTCACTGATCACGCAGACCTCGCCTCGCTGATTGGCAATGATGTCGTTGGGCCCGAGTACCCGACCCAACACGGGCTTCACGCCGAGGGCGGGAAAGAAGGTACCGTCCACCATCAGCGACGTACCCAGCTCTTCAGGCTCGACATCGCCACCGAGGGTGACCGAATCGAAGATGTAGCTGGTTAGCGTTCGCACGCCGTCGCGTCCCTCCACCCGCGGTCGGAGGTCGTCGAGGTGAGCCGGCCACATGCCCATCGCATCGCCCGGTGCACCCACGCGGTGCAGGTTGAGGACCGCCAAACCATCGGCGTCGGCGACGCCGATCGGTCGCATGAGCACGCCATAGACCACGCTGAAGATCGCGGTGTTGGCGCCAATACCCAGCGCTAGGGTCAGGGCTGCCACCAGGGTAAAGCCTGGATTCTGGCGCAACCGCCGTACGGCCACGAGCACGTCGTGGGGAAGGGTTGTCATGACGCTACTCTCCTTGCCGAACGGTCGGCGTATTGCCAGCCGACGGGTGTGTGACCACTCCCAGTAGTGGGCACGAACGCTGCCAGTCATTGCATCGCCGAGCAGCCTCATCGCCAGCTGAGCCCGACCCAGTCGCCGTTGTGTCGCCCGCTGCTCGAAGGCTGAGAAATCACGAACCATGTCTACGCCATATCGCGCCCGCAAACCCTGTGGATACAGGCGTAACGAAGCGCGAAACAGCCGCGCCAGCCACGAGTGCGACGTCACGGGTTCGCTCAAGACGTTGCCTCGCTGTCGCCCACGCTACCGTCGCCCAAGCGGGCTCGCACCGTTTCTGCCAACCGCGCCATCCGTCGCGCCTCGTCCGTCAGCAGCTGGCGACCGGTATCGGTCAAAGCGAAAAACCGGCGGCGCTGATCTTCTCGACCATCGGCCGGTCGGGCTTTGGTCTCAACGAGCAAGCCCGCCCCGGTCAGGCGGCGAATCACCGCATAGAGATTGCCCGGAAGCATCCGAATCCGCCCGTCGCTCTCATCTTGAATGCGTGAGGACATCGCATAGCCATGCAAAGGCCCATCCGCCAATGCCAGAAGCAGATACAGCTCAACTTGCTTGAGGGGGCGTCGCATCGTCATCGGCTCTCTCTACGTAGAATCAGTATACTTGTTTCGAGTATAGATCCCAGAATCGCCACCACCGCGCCGAACATTGCACCAAACGTCCCAAATCGCCTACAATCCGCAAGCTCCGCGCGGGCGCCCCAGCCTGCTTGAGCCGATGTAGCTCAGTGGTAGAGCAGCTGATTCGTAATCAGCAGGTCAGCGGTTCAAATCCGCTCATCGGCTCCAGATATCTCGTTTGGAATCAATTGTTTGCATGCCTTTCGCTGGTCTTGTGGCCAGCCTCCAGAATTGGCCGAGCAAACATTGAGCAAACACCCCAGATCGTAGTCGGGCGTGGTTAGGCGTTGACCATCGTGGGAGTCGTGATGTGGGTCGAGCGGGGCGAACGGTGTGTCTTGGGTCCTTGAAGCTGTGACTTGGCCGGATCGGGTGATACGCGGCTGCGATACCCATTCGGGCTGACCTGCAGATTCTGGACCCACAGGCCATCGGCCGGAGAGGTCTCCGAGCCGGCGTGCGGACCTCCGGTGAATTCCAGCGTCCCGCACCTCTGGCCTCCCGCCAGCCGCTGAGGCGACGCTGGGTGTGGTCCCAAGTGCACCAGTAGCAAGGTGCCCTTGGCGACGTCAGTCGCGTTTCGGAAGCCCCAAGCGTCCACCTCCTGCGCTGCGCGCAGAGCGCCAGCTTCCGGTGCGACTTGTTACTCTCCCCGTCCTTTTCTTTTCCCACAGAGCAACGGAGGACGAGCTGATGCAGCTTGGACGGGCAATTGACCTCTTCCTAGAAGGCTACTTTTCAACGTGCGAGCGAAGCGCCAAGACGATCGCCGCTTACACGACTGACCTTGACCAGGCGTGCCGCTATCTAGGTCGCCGCCGGACCTTGATCAAGCTGACACCGGACACGTTCGAGGCGTGGGCATCCGCACTCAAGGTGGAAGGTTACGCGCCAGCGAGCGTTCGGCGGAAGTTCGCCGTTGTGCGAGTCTTCCTGAACTACTGGGTGCGCCGTGGGCGGCTCGACGTGTCGCCGCTATGGAAGATTCGCCTCGACCTCAAGAAGACGACCGCTGTGCCTCGAGTCCTTACGTTCGAGGAAATCAAGGCAATACAAAGCACCGCGCGGCAACGGGTTGGCCCGATGCCAGACCCGACGACCGCAGCCGATCACCGATTCCGAGCGCTCCGCAACCTGACAATCGTTGAGGTGCTCTTCGCGACAGGAGTCCGGATCGGCGAGTTGGCCGCCCTTCGGCTCGACGACTACTCGCCGGACAATCGGAGCCTGTTGATCCGCGGGAAGGGTGGGCGGGAACGGTTAGCGCTCCTTCCTGACCGCCGCAGCCTCAAAACCGTGGCCAACTATGTCGACCGCCGGCGCAGCGTCGGCAGCGCCAGTCGCTACCTATTCGTCAACGCGCGCGGGAATCGACTCTCCGCGCAGGGCGCCGCCAACGTTGTTACCGGTCTCGCCAGCACCGCCAAGATCGAACGCCGAGTTACCCCGCATATGTTCCGTCACACAGTTGCGACCCTACTGCTCCGCAATGGGGCGGACATCCGGGTCGTTCAAGAATTCCTCGGCCATTCCTCCATCACTACGACCCAGCGCTACACGCAAGTAACCAAGGAGCACCTAAGACAGACCTTAAACAACCATCATCCGAATCGCGTCGGCCTACGGCGGGTGTAGTCGCTGCATCGTGAATCGCGCGGGGCGAACGGCTGAAGGCGTCCGGATTTTTCCGCAGGGTCAAGCCACGGCAGAAAGGAGGGCAGGATAATTAGGAATTATCCGGAGTTAGCAATCAGACTGAGTCGACGAAGATGCAGATCCGAAATCTGAAGCCCTTCGCTGGCATCGCCACGCGACGTTTTCTGGGATCGCTCGACCGACGCTGGGATACGGTATTCGCATCAGATTCGATTCAAGGCACACGACGTGTGGCCAAAGAGGCAAGATCTAGTGTTTCAACGGAAAGTCTACCGGAAGCGATCGCCATAGGGAAGACCAGCCCAGAAGGCTCTCTCCGCTTGCGTGCTCCGATGCTCGGCGGTCCACTCCTCGGTCCATTTCGCGACGTCGAACTCGTGCAGGGTCTTCGTCAGAGCGGCCCAGCGCTCGGAGGTACGGTGGCCATGGATGATCTGGAGGGCCTCTCACACTACGACGGCCCCTCTTGCGGCGATGGGGACTTGGGCCAGGTGCCGGTGGGCGCAAGAGCCGGAACTCGGGCGCCGATACCGGCCTCCAAGCACTTGGCGGCTGGCATCGGCGATCTTCTGAGGTTGCGTTGCCCTGCACTCATTCTCTGACACCGGAAGAGCGTCAGCCGCTTTCCGCCAGCTCTACCTGTTCGAGGAACCACTCAAAAACGGCGCAGAAGCGGCTCATTGCCTCCTCAGAGGTTAGTCTTGCAAGAGGGAAGTTGGGCCGACGGCCGAGCGAGTCCTCCGGCAAAGCGACGCCTGGGATCTCATTGAGGCGCTGGAGAATCTCCCGTCGTCGATCGACGTTGTCGAAAGGTGGCTTGTTGGCGTAGTACTGGAAGTAGATTTCGACCACACCACCGGTCCAGACGGCGAAGAGCTGGTGCTTGTTGTCCCGCAAGACAACTGGGACGAAGGAGCCCTGCTGGGCACCTTGACCCCACCAGACTGATCCGCGGTCCTGCGCCCAACCAAGCAGCTTCTTCGCGACCGATACCGAAGCTGTGTCAGCGTGGGAGCCAGCTCTGCGAAGAACGAGGCTTCGTCCCATTGGTGTTTCGAGGGCGTGGGGTCTTTGATGCGCTGGGCGTCCGCCGTTCGTCCAAGTACGCGCGGAACCAGCGTGGAATGCCGATCGCTTTTGTACTGCTTGACCTCGAGCGCAAGCACCTCAGTCCGCTCCATCTGGCCGTTCAAGAACTCGACGATGCGTTGTAGCTCCGGCGGGATCCGGTCCGCCACGAAAACCAAACGAACGCGTTGTGCCTGGAGGTTGTCCTTGACCATACGCCAGAACGATTCCTCATCCGTGTCGCCGGCGAGAAATTCCTCGACGACCGCAGAGGCATCGCGGCCGTCTTTCTGACATGCCTTCTCGAAGCTCTGGCGGATGGCGTCGTGTGGCCAGTAGACGACGGCGTTCGCAGCGTAGTCGAGCATCTGGCCCACGACCTCGCGACGGATGCGACTGTCCGTACTGCGCTTGACCTCGACGAGGGTGGGAACGCCGTCCTGGTCGAGAAACAGATGATCCACTGCCCACCGATTGCCGCGATCGTGCGCGTCCGGGATCCCGGCTTCGCGCAGGATGAGTAGCCATCGGCGAGGCGATCTTGGATCGACCTGCTCACCTGAGAGGAGCTGCGGATAGCGCGCCAGCAGATCTTGCAGGTGATCCTCGGTGACGTAGCCTTCCTCGGTCATTGAGACCAATTCGTCGTCGTCGCGCAGAAGGAAGATGGAATCAGGCATCTTCCGCACCTGCCGCCGCGATCTGAAGCTGCTTCAACGTTCGGCCGTCCTGCGTCTTCCACGCGATGCGACCGTTGCTGTTGCCGCCGATCACGACACCGGCGGCGGTGGAGGGCGAGTTGAAGCGGTAGTCCTGGGTGAACGTCCAATGATCACCCTGATCGGCGATCACACCTTGGTCGCGCAGGTCTTTGCGCATGGTGCGGATGTAGTTGTGGGCCGAGCCGGTTTCGTTGTGGGCGACGCGGGAGCCGGCTTGGACTACGAAACCGTTGGCGCTCTCGTACCCTCGCGCGAGCGCACCTCGGCCGCGAAGGCTCAGTACCTCGGCGCCAGGACGCTCGGGATCGGGTTTCTCGAACACGGAGAGGCCTACCAGCGGGAAGATGCTCAGCATGTCCGCCAGGAAGCTGTCCATGTCGGCCTGCTCGGCTTCGGTGAGGCTAGGCGCGCCGCTGCTGACGACGTTGTCGAGCCGCGATTGCTTGGCCTCGCGGGCGAGCTGAATCAGGCGGTGCTCGAGGTAGCGGACGTGTGCTTTGTTGAGGCCGCTGTCCTTGCTGACGAAGAACACGGCCCAATCCCAGAAGTCTTTTTTACCATGGTGGCTGTCGAGACGCGGGCGCACCGGATCGCCTTCGCCGATGTAGATCGTCGGCTGGCTGCTGTCGTCAGTGGTGCCGACGAGAACGTAGACGCCCGTGCGCTCGAACTCGTCACGGGTTTTGCTGTCGGGGTAGCCTGAGCGCTGAAAGACCAGGCCCACACCGGTCCAGTTCGACTTCTCGACCACCCGCAGTCCGTCGGGATCGCCATGCGGCAAGAAGATGCGCAGTGAGAATGGGCGAGCGCGGTGCTCAACGGCCGGATGCGCGATCACGCTTGCCTCCTTGAGCTTTCTGGGCTGGCAGCATGTCGAAGACGATGCGGCGGAACCGGTCTTGTAGCTCTCTGCTTTTGAGGTACTGCATCGTTTGACGTTGATGCGCTTCGCCGCTGTCCATGACGGCTTTGTCCATGGCGCCGGGGAAGTCGCCCAGGAGGGCTTGCACGGCGGCGTTGTTGGCGATTTGGTGAATGGGTTTCGTTTTCGTGGATCGTGTGGGCGTGGTTGATCAAGTCGCTCTCGGGCGCGTTCGGCCGGCTTTCTCTTCCAATCTCGAAAGGACTGTTCCAACTCTGCCGCAAGAGTTGGGAGGGCGCTTCTCAGCACGAATTCTCTCATCTTCGTCTGCTCAACGTGACGACCGATCATCGACTACGCGTGCCTGTCTCACAAGTCAATCGGCGGGCCATAGAGATGGAAGTCTATTCTACGAAGCGCTTTCCGAGCAGCTGTTAGCGCTCCGGGCGCTTCCTCTGAAAAGAAGATCTCAAGGAGACCCTTGGTATCGTTCTGTTCGGTCGAGATCTCAGCCAAAGTGCGGGCCCAGTACGATTTCCCCGCTGTAGGAAAATTTGAGGAGAGCACCTCTTCTATCGCAGGTGTTACTGTATGACTGTCCCTGATCTGAGTCACCAAATCTGTGAATCTCGCACTCAAAATTGGCTTCGAGTCGTCTTTGGCCCATCGCTCTAATCGAGAATCGACCTGCTCTTTCTTGTATACAGCTGCTTCAATCTCGTGTCCAAGTTTAGAAAAGATCACATCGTCGCAGCTTAGCGGTTTCGACTTTTCTATTGCTAATATCCCGGATGTAGCTTCAGGGAGATTGTTTCTCAACGTTTTGGATCCGCACTCGGCAGCCTTTCTAAGCCGAGATCTCAGTTGCCCTAAATCTTGACTTCTCCTGACCAGAAACCAATAAGGACCCAACGTGCCGGCACAACTCAGACTGGCTGCCACAAAAACCCACGCCGCGTGTGCTGACATGTCTTCGCCGTCCTCCAATATATCCGCCTCTGTAAGACCTCGTGCAAAAACCTCTCGAACGGCTTCGACAGGCGGAGGAGCAAAGAACCCCTGGTCCAAGCGCCCGTTGGCATTCCCCACATCAGCGTGCCACCGATCTCTTATCTGGTTGAAACTCCTCCGCAAATAGTGAGGAGTAATAGAAATCGACCCTTCTTGAGCAGGTCGCACCTTCACTCGGATCGCTTCAGC
This sequence comes from Candidatus Multivoradales bacterium, assembly GCA_965250305.1. Classification (GTDB taxonomy): domain Bacteria; phylum Acidobacteriota; class Thermoanaerobaculia; order Multivoradales; family J023; genus J023. Next base: position 149,119 of record CBDFNS010000025.1, read on the forward strand.
TTTGGAAGAGGTGCGCTCCAAAGTTGCCGGTAGCGCTTTGCCCACGGCGTCAAGAAGGTAGGAAATATCCTTGCTCTCAGGGACAACACTTACCCGCTCTAGGCTAGCGAGCCAGTCCGGCTCGCCTTCAGGTGCTTCTGGCAAGATCAGGAAGATCGAGGCAAGAAGACCTGATTGGGCTGAAGGGTCGGCCTTAGCTAAGCGGGAGGTGAGATCTTCCAGAAGTAGAGCCCTCGGCTGGCTCGGATAAGGGCACCGAGAGATAGCGTTGAGGTACGGCTTAAGTCGAGACGACCTCCCCAGGAGTTCGAGAAAGTCGGCGATCAGATTTGCTTGTACAACCGTGGTTTCCCAGGTTAGGCCTCGGCCAGCATGAAGGCCAGCAGCTCTTAGACCTGGCAAGAGCCTAAAAGAGCTAGCTTTTCCTAGGAGTTCGTTGCGATGGGCCGCAGGTTGCTGCACGCCTTGGACTAGAAAACTAGCAGCTGGAGTTGCCTCCTGGACCAACTTCTTGAATTCAACGAGGATCAGTCCAAAGGTCTTGAAGTACCCTGTAGGTTTCGCAATCGCAGTTGGACCGAAAGCTTGAACGAGACAAGCCCCCATAGCTAGCTCTGCCGAACTACCAATTAATCCGATCTCGGAAGCTTGCAGAGCTTCCGGGCTCTTGGGTTCGGACCTACGTGGATTGCCAAGGCTCAGGACAGCAAGATGGAGTGCATCCAGTGAGGCATCGAAGAGACGGATCGCATCTCTCTTTAGGCTCTTCAGGAGAGATGGTGGGTCGGTGTAAGCTCCACGCATGCGAGATATCGACCTGTACGGGAAGATCCTGGGTGTTTCGGCGCCTTGGAAGGTGACGGACGTATCCCTTCGGCTTGCTGATGGCGAGGTGGAGGTTCTAGTCGAGCACGGACGCGGGCAAGAATTGTCGTGCCCGGAATGTGGAGCGGCGAGCAGTCGGTACGACAGCCGTCGGCGCCGGTGGCGGCACCTTCCGACTTGCCAGTACAAGACGATTCTGGTCGCCGATGTTCCGCGGGTTCATTGCCCGGAGCACGGGGTCAAGACGATGAGCGTTCCGTGGTCGGATCGTGGTTCGGGTTTCACTGCGCTCTTTGAAGCGCTGATCATCGACTGGCTCCAGGAAGCGACCATCTCGGCCGTTGCTCGGCAACTCGACGTTACTTGGGACCAGGTGAGTGGTGTGATGGAGCGCTCGGTCCGACGTGGGCTGGCCCGACGCGATTTGAAAGTACCTCGCCGGATCGGCGTCGACGAGACGTCGTTCCAGAAGCGCCACGAGTACGTAACGGTGGTCGCGGATTTGGAGACCGGATGCGTGCAATACGTCACCGACGGCCACAAGAAAGGAGCCCTCGGCGCCTACTACGCCAGCTTCAGCGAAGGCGACTTGGTACAGATCGAGAGCGTCGCCATGGACATGTGGGGACCGTACATATCGGACACTTTAGCCGCTCTTCCCAACGCCAACGAGAAGATCGCCTTCGATAAGTTCCACGTCGCCATGCACCTCGGTAAGGCCGTAGATAAGGTGCGCCGAGAAGAGAGTCGCGCACTCTTCGCCGTCGGCGACAACAGCTTGAAGAACACACGCTATCTATGGCTCTTCCACCCAGATCGTCTCGGGGAGGAACGCGTCGTACAGCTCGACCAGCTGATCAAGAAGGCACACAGAACGGGTCGCGCGTGGATGCTCAAAGAACTCGCCATGGAGATGTGGGAAGCCGGGGATCGCCACGAGGCCGAGAAGATCTTCGACGCCTTCTACTCGTGGGCGATTCGCTCTCGGCTCGAGCCCATCAAACGCGCGGCGAAGACGATCAAGAATCACCTCACTGGAATTCTCAACGCGATCGAGCTCGGCATCACCAATGCCCGCCTCGAAGGGATCAACACCGTCATCCAAGGTCTGAAGAGAGCAGCAAGGGGCTTTCGCAACCGAGAGCGGTTTCGCAACGCCATCTACTTCCATCTCGGTGGTTTGGATCTCTATCCGGAATCATTCGCCCACACAAGTTCCTGAAGAGCCTCTCTTTAGAAGTAGTGGCATAGCAAATCAGATCCTTTCGGCCAACTATTCCTATTGATTCTGCTGAACTGTTTGAGCAAGTGTTCTTCGAGGCATCATACGCCGAGATAGACGCTGGAGTTGTTCCAGTACCAATCTTCCAAGTGCCCATTCGCCAGTTGATTGACTGAGGATACACGGATCACGTCGGCGGTGCCAATTTGGACGCGGCAAGCGGCATAAGCGGCGCTCTGATGCCTCTGGTCGCTATCCGACGTTGCGATGGTCTATATGACGGCGAGAGGCTTTGGCTTACCGCGCGACCGCGAAAATCTCGCCGCAGCGCAGCATTCTCGTTGACTTCTCGCCGCGTTCCGGCATCTGGTACTGGCCACAGGCCAATACCGGCCTGCCGACAACGAGGAGGCGACCATGGCCAACGGTTTCAGTTTCTACGAAGGTGCCAAGACCGATAGCGAGACGCCGGCGCAGGTGACGGTCCGCAAGGGCGGGTAGTTGGTGCTGCCCCAGGCGGCGGTCGCGATGCTGGGTGAAGGCGTGGAGGCCGTTCAGGTCGGCTTCAACCCCGAGACGAGGGCGATCGGCATCAGGGCCGCCGACGAAGCCACCCAGGGTCGCTACCGCTTGCGGGCACAGGGCCACGGCACCCGTCGCCTGGTCGACGGCAAGCGGCTGTTCGCCTTGCATGGGGTGACGATCGAGAAGGCGCAGACGTTCGACGCCGAGGACTTCGGTGACGGCATCGTGGGCGTGATGTTGCCCGCTGCTGAAGCCGAGGCGACCGACAAGGCGGCCACGAAGCGGGCCCGCGCTGCAGCGTGATTCTGTCCAACGTCCCGGACATTCCAAACAGCCCAACGCCGCCCGCTAATCGCTGTCCGAGCCGGGCGGCTTGGGGTGGACAACCAATTTCACGATGCCGTCCTTTTGGAGCGGCTTTGCGACTTCAAACCGACCCGGGGCTCAGAAACGGAGCCACGGGAATCAAGGCGGCCAGATCACGCCGAACTCCGCTCGTAGGCACGTCTTGACGAGACTGGCATAGCATGGGCGCCATGTCGGAACGAAGTGCATCGAAGCCGCATACCAGCAACCGGGAAGGCCGCGGGTCAAGTCCGTACTCGACCGGCGGCGGTGGATACACCTTCGAACGCCGCGTGGCGGTCACGTACCTAGCGCGGCTACTCACGGGTGAGACGGCGGGCGAATTGCAAGGGCGGAGGGTTAGGCGAGTCTCGTTCCAGCAGGCTCCGGAGCACAAGGTCGATGATCTCGTGGTCACTGCTGCGGGTGATGACGGCTGCGACAGGTTTGAATTGGAGATTGCCGTGCGGCGTGCGCCCAAGTTCACCGCTAGTGACGACGATTCCAAGAAGCTCATCGGTAGCCTGCTCGCTTCTGTTTCAACGACTCCGAAGGAGGATGTGGGAGAGCGTCTGGCGATCTGCGTAGCTGGCCCGCAGACGGCTGCGAGGCAGGTGAGCGAGCTCGCGGGGTTGGCCAAGCAGCAAGCAACTGCCTCCAGATTCCATTCTCTCATACGATCGCCTGGCAAGTTCAGCGGGGCTGTCCGAAGCCGACTCGACCACCTTGTCAAACTAGTCACGGCGAACTTGTTGGCGGCCGATGTCGACGCGTCTCCAGAAACTGCGAAAGGTGCGACGTGGAAGCTGCTCAGAAGCCTCGAAGTTCTCATGCCGCGACTCGAAACGTCTGATGAGACAGACTGGATCGACCTGGCAAATCGACTTCAGGGATGGGCCCGCGAGCCGTCCGTGGCTGCCGCAATGGCCTTGCGGGACCGCCTCAAGTCGCTCGCTGACACCTATGCACCAGCGGCAGCGGATATCGATCTGGCGGTTCTGCGCCGAGACGCCCACGAGCAGATCCACCTCGAGCGTCGTCACCGCGAAGTCGGCTGGAAGGAACTGCGTCGTCTCGACGCCGAGGCCAAAGACGCCGTCCGTACGGTGCTCGGCCTTGGGCCGAGCCCGGTGCCGCTGCATCTCTGCCGAGTCGGACCAGTATCGCAAGTGCGCAAGGCGCTATCGTCGATCGGGGGCGTACTTGTCACAGGTGACTCCGGAACAGGCAAGTCCGCGCTGGTGTTGAACGAGCTTGCCGACGCTGCCACCTCAGACCCGTTGAGCCTCGACGTCGTTTTTCTCAACCTCAGGCAGCTACCAACCACGATGACTGAGCTGCGAAACGCTCTCGGCGCTCCGCTGGAAGAACTACTGGCCGAGATGTCGACACCGACACGCCTCCTCGTGCTTGATGCAGCCGACGTGACGATCGAGCGTGACGATCAGCTGCTCGCGCCGATACTTCGGGCCGCTCAGACCGCGGATGTTACGCCCTGGATCATCTGCGCGACGGAAGCTCGCAACGCTGTTCGTGCGGTCGCTGAGGAGATCGAGGGCTCTTTCTCCGAGCTTGTCGTCGGTGGCCTCGACGACAGCGAGCTCGAGGCGGTCGCGGAGGCATTTCCGCAGCTGCGCCGATTGCTCGACGAGCCGCGGGCAAAAGAACTCCTTCGGCGGCCAGGCGTCATCGATCTCTTTGTCCGGTCTGAGAACCGTGAGCTACCGCTGAGTGACGCCGACGCGTTCAGAACCGTTTGGTCCAAACTCGTCCGTAAGGACAGCCGAGACGATCGCGGATCGCCTCACGCTCGGGATGAAGTCTTGCGCCAGCTGGCCCGGCAACAGCTCCTCGGTAGCGACGAAGCAGTAAGCCTGGATGCAGCCGCGGTTACTGGGCTGCAGCGGGATTCGCTGCTCAGGCCAGCAGATCCATGGAAGCTACTGCCCGAGTTCACCCACGACCTTGTACGCACCTATTCCGTCGTTCGCGTACTGCTCTCCAAAGAAGATCTTGTACAAGAGCTGATCGCGATCGGTGCACCGCGGTGGGCGCTCCCGGCGACACGCATCGCGGTGCAGGTGCTACTCAGCGAGAAGGAATCTCTCGAAAAACCACGCGCAGGCCGGCTCGTCCGCCTTCAAGCTGCCATGGACCGACTACCCGAGGCCGGGCATGGAGACCGATGGTCGGACCTTCCAACTGAGGCGGTGCTTACTTTGCCCGAATCCGAGAAGATTCTCGGTGATGCATGGCCTTCACTCGTCGAGAGTCGTTCCGCGGGACTTCGGCGCGTGCTCCGAGTGATCCAGCAGAGGCACAGTCCAGCCGGAATCACAGATTCGCTCGTTGCGGAGCCTCTGGTCGAGTTGCTGCTCGAACATGGTTGTCCGCTGGAGTTGGACGACATGGTCAACACCGTGATGCGCGGTTGGCTGCGTGGGCTTGTTCGTGCAGGCAAAGATGCGGGCCACCCGCTGAGGATCGCGCTGCGGGAGCGGCTTGTCGCCCGTGTCGCTGAGGGCGACAAGCGCCTGGTTGAAATCGGCCATGAGCAGGAAGCCAAGCTTGCAGCGCGAACACAAGAGGAGGTGGCAGAGGCAGAGGAGCGAATCCGTGCGCGATCTCAACTGTTGCCGCTGGACCCCGAATCGAGGCGACCACATCGTGAGTGGCGGGAATTGCCGCTGGAGCTAACGGACAAGGAACTCCTCGAACAACTCGCGCTGCTCGGTGCCGACCTAGGCGACAGCGGCGAGGCGTTGTTGCGGCGGGTAGCCGCAGACGCTCCTCGCCGTCTCTTGCCAGCCCTCGAAGGTGCGTTCACAGGGCACGGCATTTCTACCTACGATCTTCACCTCCTTATCTACTTGACCGACGCGTACTACATTGAAGAGATTGACGACTACGCCGGCACTCACCGGAATGGCATCCGAGAGCACATGTACCTCGGATCTGCAGCACCACAATCCGCCGCCTACCTGGGCCCCTTCCAAGCAATGCTTCGTGCGGATCCGCTGGCTGGTGTCGCTTGCCTGAATCGCCTGCTCAACCACGCTGCGCAAGTGCGGGTTCAAACCCTCCGGGATCTTCGGAGGGACTACTCTCCGAAACCTGCGGAGCAGTACGCGGTCGAATTGGACATCACGGGCGAGCGCCGTCGTTTTGTGGGCGATGAACACGTCTGGATGTGGTACCGAGGCATTGGCGGCGGCCCATACCCGTGCATGAGTGCGCTACAAGCTCTGGAGTTCGTATGCGATGACGGCGTGAGAGCCGGTGTCCCGCTCGAAAGGCTTTTTCATCTCTTGCTCCAGGATTGCAAGAATCTAGCAATGCCAGGACTCATTGTCGGCATGCTCGTTCGCCATCTTGAGCGGGTCGAGAGCGAGCTCGACCCGTTCCTTGCTGCTCCGGAGGTCTGGCGCTTCGAGTTCGCCCGTACGATCAACGAAAGCCTCGGCTACGCCGCCCAGACCGAAGGAGTCGCTGCACCGGACCGGCGCAAGTGGCACCTACGCGATGCTGCCACCCGACTGACGCTCAGTGCGGCCGACGACCGTATCGAATCTCTGAGGGCAGTAGGCCAGAGGCTGGTCGAACGAGCAATGGAACTTGAGGGGCCCGCGGCCAGTGCAGAGCGACCTTCGGAAATGCTGGCAACGGTAAGAAACTGGGCAGGCAGCCTTGATCGTGACACCTACAAGGCCAGGCAGACCGACAATGGCGTGCTCATCGAGCAGGTAGTGGACAAGGAGATCATCGATCGGTTGGCGCCGTCGAATACCGACCTCTCTCGTAGCCACGAAGCTTCTCGCCTCATGATGCAGTACCCAGAACGTTACAACCACCCCGCAGAACGAGCAGCCTTCAAACCTGACGAGCTACTGGATGACCTCAAAACTGCGCGAGGTTTGGCCGAGAATCCTCCGCCTGCAGTCCCTGGAAGCCCCTTTGATGCACCTGCGGCCGTAGCAGCAGCGGCGCTGGAGGCGCGGTTTCTGGATGGGATGGACGTACCGCTAGACGACTTGGCCTGGGCTGCCGCCTTGCTGGTCGGACTGGGAATCCAGAACTCCTGACATACCCTTTAAAATTGGCGAGTTTTCTGGGCCTACGCTGTCGTAGGTGCGGACCCAAAACTGTCCGCTTTTTTCCCGGTGCCAATGCATGATCGGGTATGGCACCGACGGCCGACGAGAACGTCCTTTTCGCAGACCACGCCGGGATTCCCGATGGGATTGTGGTCATCAACGATCGCTGCCGCCTCCTGCTGAGGGGCGGTTACCAGGTTGCGACTGTTTGTGGCCTGCCGCTTGCCCACTTCGCTGCTAGCGACAAGGCCGGCGAGGCCCACGCGATGGTGTGCCTCGTTGATTTGGGCTGGGCACGGCAGACCGAGGTTGCCCGCGCTTTTGGCTGCGATGTTCGCACTGTGCGTCGGCACCAGCGCCGCTTCGAGGAGGGTGGGCTGTGTGCCTTGGGGCGTCCACGTGGATTTCCACGGGGACGGCCGCGGGTGCCGCAGGCCCGCGAGGACGCGGTCAATGGCTGGAAGGCCGAGGGTGTGTCGAATCGTGAGATCGCCCGGCGGCTCGGTATCAATGAGAAGGCCGTCCGCAAGCTCGTGAAGCGCCTGGGCTGGAAGGAACGGCCGGCAGAGCAGCTGACGATGCCCTTCGAGGGTGCGGACCCAAAACTGTCCGCTTCTGGCGAACGGCTGGCCGACGACGCCCTTACCGACGCCAATCCCACGCTCGATCCTGGCTACGGTGGGGGCCGAGAGGGTGCGGACCCAAAACTGTCCGCTTCTGGCGAACGGCTGGCCGACGACGCCCTTACCGACGCCAATCCCACGCTCGATCCCGGCGACGGTGGGGGCCGAGAGGGTGCGGACCCAAAACTGTCCGCTTCTGGCGAACGGCTGGCCGACGACGCCCTTACCGACGCCAATCCCACGCTCGATCCCGGCGACGGTGGGGGCCGAGAGGGTGCGGACCCAAAACTGTCCGCTTCGGCGCCCGACCTGGATCGGGCCCCCTTGTCGCTGGACCTTGATCCGGCCGATCGCGCTGGCGATCGGCTTCTGGCGAGGCTGGGACTGCTCAATGATGCGGCACCGGTGTTCGGAGCGGCGACCCAGGTCCCAGGCCTCGGTGCTCTGCTGGCGATTCCTGCACTCATGGACAGCGGCGTGCTATCCATCGCCCGCGAGATCTACGGCAGCATCGGGCCTGCCTTCTACGGGCTGCGCACCACCGTGGTGACCCTGCTCTTGATGGCGCTGCTGCGGATCAAGCGACCCGAAGGGCTCAAGGAACGCTCACCTCGCCAGCTGGGTCAGATTCTCGGACTCGACCGCGCACCAGAGGTGAAGACTCTGCGCAACAAGCTCGCCCGACTCGCAGCTCATGGCCGGGCTGGCGACTTTGGCCGCGCCCTGGCTCGGCGCCGTGTCGCCGCGCGGGGACATGCCATGGGCTTCCTTTATGTCGACGGGCACGTGCGCGCCTACCACGGCGGTCGAGAGATCCCGAAGACGCACCTGGCACGAATGCGGATCGCTATGCCGGCCACCACCGACTACTGGATCAACGATGCGCACAGCGAGCCGCTCTTCGTGGTCCCTACCGAGGCCAACAAGGGACTCGTAGCGATGCTTCCCATCGTCCTCGAAGAGGTACGAAAGCTTCTCGGCGACCGGCGGGTCACCGTCGTTTTCGACCGTGGAGGTTGGAGCCCGCAGCTGTTTGCCAAGCTCCATCGCCGACGGCTTCGACATCCTCACGTACCGCAAGGCCCCCTATCGTCCGGTGCCTGTGCGCAAGTTCACACTGCTCGAGGAGACGGTCCACGGAAAGAAGATCAAGTACCTTCTCGCCGATCAGCGCATCTACCTCGAGTACGGCCGGAAGAAGAAACGAAAGCGGGTGTACCTGCGCCAGGTCACCCGCCTCAGCGACAACGGCCACCAGACATCCATCATCACCTCTCGCCGGGACCTCTCCACCATCGAGGTCGCCTGGCGTATGTTTGACCGCTGGCGGCAGGAAAACTTCTTCAAATACCTACGCGAGGAATTCGCACTCGACGCGCTGGTGGACTACGGAACCGAGCCGGCAGACGCCACCCGCGAGGTCCCGAACCCCGAACGGAGCAAGATCAACGCCGAGCTGTGCAAAGCCAACGCTCATCTCGAGCAACTCCAGGCCCACTACGGGCTCACGGCCCTCCAGAACCAAGAGGATCTTCGGCCCACGATGCGTGGATTCAAGATCGCCAACGCCGAAAGCGCTGCCCGTGTCCGCGCAGCGATGGCGCGAGTCACCGACCTCGAGACCCAGCGCGCGACCATCCCTACCCGCGTTCCGGTCCACGAGGTCGTCGAAGCGGATGTCATCAAGCTGGCCGTAGAGCGCAAGCACCTCACCGACATCCTCAAGATGGTCGCATACCAAGCCGAGGGCGACCTGCTACGGCTCCTGGCGCCCTACTACCGACGAACCGAGCAGGAGGGACGCACACTGATCCACAGCGCCCTCTCGGCCAGCGGTGACATCCAGGTCACCGACGCCGAGCTACTCGTGTCGATCGATCCGCTCAGCTCGCCCCACAAGACCCAAGCCCTCACCGCCGTCTGCGAGCAGCTCAGCCTGACAAGCACGCGCTTCCCAGGCACCAACCTCAGAATGCGATTCGCTATCAAGCCGGAACCACCTCGAAGCCTCGCGTTTCCAGGCGCTCGCGACCACGCAAACGGTGCTCAACCGGACATTTGAGAAAAAGGGTATGTCAGGAGTTCTGGAATCACCTCAGTCGATCGAGGAGCACACGGAATCGAATATGCGGTTCTCGGCTTTGGAGCGGATCGTGCTGTCGCACGAGTTTTGCCGTTGTTGATGCTGCCGGCGGCAAGCGATCTTCGGAGTCGGCTCGAGACCGAGGACATCGACACCGAAGCGATCAATAAAGCCGTCACCTGGATCGTCGACTGCGGATCGAACGAATCGCGACTGTTTCTCGCTCGGGGATTCGATTCGATCTGGTACTCACCGTGTGAAGTCACCAAGGGAAGGTGCCTGCACGCTGTTGCGCTCTCGGTCCTCGAAGATATTGCCCGCGACTGTCTGCGCAACCCAAGGGGTACCGTTCGGCATGAAAACAACCGGCATCAGGTCGACGGACCGGTCGCACCTGGGCTCGCGGAAACGGAGAGCGAGCATCTCGATGTGTCACGGTTAAACGCCGTAATTCGCGGCACTGCGGCGGCAGCTATATCGCCCGCATGCTGCCGGGAGGATGCCGCCGTACTCCTCGCAGCTTCTCTCACCGCTCATCGTCGTGGCCTACTGAGCGGTCACGCTGACTATCAACGCGACTCGAACAACAGTGCATTCGCTGCCCGCGCCCTTCTTGACGTAGCGGCAACCGGTGATCGGACGCTCTTGTTTGCCCACATGAATGGATACTCGCGCGACCCGCGATGTCTCAGCATGTTTCTCCGCACTCTTGCTGCCGCAGGAGAGGAGAACCAGACTCGTGCTTCAGCTGCCAAGAGGCTCTGGCCGCTCGTGCTGACTCATGTAGTCAAGCTTGTGGGAGAGGCCGAGTTCCCGACAGATGACTCCCATTACCGACAGTCCGTGATCGCAGCGGCCATCCCGGAGCCGGCCTACGGAGCGGCACTCCTAAACCGCGAATTCGACGCCGAGCCGATTCGGTGGGTAGATCCGGTGGAGCTTTCGCCGCAGATCGAACAGTGGCTCCCGGTAGATACTCTCTTCGCCGTCAAGCTGGATCGGGAAGTTTGTAGAAGCGATTGGTATCGTAGTCGACGTCATGTTTGAGCATGGCGTGAATGGCTACGAGTAGCTTTCTCATGACGGCGACGACTGCCTGCATGGGTGCCTTTCCCCGTCGAAGTAGGTGTTCGTAGAATGCCTTGACGGAGATCTGGTATTGGATAGCGACTAGGGCTGGCATGTAGAGGCCGGCTCGTAGGTGGGCGTTTCCTGCTTTGGTGATCTTGGGTGCCTTGTGGACTGTCTCACCGGATTGAAAGTGGCGTGGGTCCAGGCCAGCATGCGCGACCCACTGCTTGGCGGTCATGCCTTCGGGCAGGGCGAGGATCTCGGCAAGGATGTGCAGCCCCGAGACGGTAGCGATGCCCTTGATCGTGATGAGTCGCCGCATCGCATTTTGAAACGCGGGTGTTCGCTCTACGAGCTTCTGAGCCAGCTTCTCGATGGAGCTGATGCGCTTGGTGAGTTGTCGAATGGCAAGCTGGATGTCGCGTCGCACGAGTGGCGAGAGTTCATGGGTAGCCGTGACTGCATGTAGACGGTTCTTTTCGGCTGTTCTGGCCTTGACGAGGCTCGCGCGTCGTCGCAGGAGGGCGCGGAGTTCCAGGGCTTCCTTAGAAGGCGGCTTCCAGGGCTGGAAGTCCATGCGACGCGCATATTCGAGCAAGACTTCGGCATCGGCGGGGTCGGTCTTTGATCTCTGCTTAAGCGCCTTGGCGAAGTTCCGAGCGACGCGAGGGTTGAGTACCATGACCTCGACATTGGGTGCCCTGTGAAGGGCCAGAGCGAGGTCGAGGCTGTAGACCCCAGAAGCTTCGAGCACAACGCGGGCGATCGGCCCGCACTTACTTAGGCGTCGGATCAGCTTTCCGTGCCCTGCAGGTGTGTTGCCGTATGTTTGAACGTTGGGTGTTGCATCGGTGCGTACGACAAAGGTCTTGGCACTGACATCGATCCCGGCAAACAGCCGGTCTTGGCTGATGGTCATGACGGTCTCCTCGGATAGAATCCGAAGGCGGCTCCCCGACCCTGTACCATCGCCTGCCAAGCTTGTTCATGCAGGCTCAGAGGCACTCAGATACTCCTCGGCATCGGCGAAGAGGGCGGGGGGTCGATCTACATTCAGGCTCGAAGCCTCGCGGCCGGAACGACCTCCCCGCCTCCGGAACGTCCTCTCCCCCCCGCGCCACCGCGAGGGGAGCTGCGGGAGGTTCTCGCGTTCCACTGCGGTCGCGATTCGAAGGTTCAGTCTCGTGAAAGACCTGGCCCGCCCCTCCCGCAGCTCCAATATACAAGCAGCCGGACTCGAACAGGCACTCGACGCACTTCTATGCCTACTCGACCGACTTCCAGTCGAACAGCAGGCTCAATTGGGCTTACCTTGGATTGAGCAACTGGTGGGAGCAGACCCCAACCGACTGGCAACTCGCAGCTCTTTGCTCCCTGGATGGCTAGAACAAGTACGGTCCAATGCCGGTTCAGGTGCCCTTCGAGCAGCATGGCACCGAGTCGTCGACGCGCTCATCGTCGCAGGCGACGGTCGTATTGCGAAGCTCGCTGACTAAGTGTGAGCAGCGTCAATAGGTCTATTGACGCCTCGCACCGCCCACAATCACTGTGTCGATTTCCGGCTCTCGTCATCGAGAAATGCCGCAGCGCAGCAATTCTCGTTGACTTCTCGCCGCGCCCCGGCATCTAGTAATGGCCACAGGCCAATGCTGGCTTGCCAACGATTGAGGAGACGACGATGTCATTCGAGTTCTACGAAGGTGCCAAGACGGACAGCGAGACGACGGCGCAGGTGACGGTCAGGAAGGGTGGCCAGCTGGTGCTGACCCAGGCCGCAGTCGAGATGCTGGGCGCCGGGGTCACGCATGCCCAAATTGGCTTCAATCCCGAGACGCGGGCCATCGGCATTCGTGCTGCCGATGAGGCGACCCAGGGGCGCTACCGGCTGCGGGCGCAAGGCAGCGGCACCCGCCGGCTGGTGGACGGAAAGCGGCTGTTCGCCTTGCACGGCGTGACGATCGAGAAGGCACAGACGTTCGACGCCGAGGACTTCGGCGACGGCATCGTGGGCGTAACGCTGCCTGCCATGACCCCCGCACTCGCCGAGGTCCCGAAGGCAACCGCTAAGCGGTCCAAGGCCCGCGCCGCAGCGTGATCCCGCCGACACTCTCGATGCAACCCAAACGGCCCGACGGCGTGTTCGAGCACGTCGCCGGGCCTCATCCCTCACCGGAGATATCCCGATGCAGAACTTCCCCGAGTGTAGCCCTGGGCGGCTACCTGATCCAGCGACCGTCCGTTTACCAAGCAAAGCGCCAGTCGCCCACCGCGACCGCGCGATGAGGCACGCCGGCCACTCCACCTACGCCATTCGTGTCCTCCGCAGTCCCGGCGTGCCCTGCGCTACCTGTGGCGCAGAGACTGGCATGGGCGCAGTCGGCCACGACGGCGACGATCCCGTGTGCGACCGCTGTCTCCTCGAACAATGCGAGCCGCTGGGCATGCTGCTGGCGTTGGTCGCGGTGACGCGTGCCTATGCAACCACCGGCACCAACGAACCCGACGCCGCCCGTGAGTCACTGGTCGAGCTTGGCGGCTTCGCCCGCATCTTCGAGCATGTGATCGCCAAGTGGGGACCTCCGCGCCTGGTCACACCCCGCAACGATCGTGACGACGGCTGATCCGGTGGCCACTGACGACTGCCCTCGTGACCGGCTCCTTCGGGCCGGTCCTCAGTCGCTTACCGATGCCGAGTTGGTCGCCGTTCTGATTCGCTCGGGATCGCGCGCAGACACGACGGCCGAGGTCGCAGCGCGGATTCTCCAGATGACCGGCGGTCTTGGTGGTCTGGTGTCCGCCAACGGCAACCTCCAACGGCAGCCGGGCATTGGTCCGGCGCGGGCCGCGACCGTCCTTGCCGCTGTCGAGCTGGCGCGCCGCCTTGCCCGTGGTGAGGTCGCTGAGCGACGCCTACTCGATGATCCTGAGTCGGTCGCCTGCTACCTGCGCCTCCGCTACGGGCAGGCCGAGCAAGAAGTCCTCGGTGCTGTCTTCCTCGACGTCCACAACCGCCTCATCACCGAGCGCGAGATCTTCCGTGGCACCCTCCACCGCGCAGCCGTCGAGCCTCGGGCGGTGCTCAAGGAGGCGTTGTGGTGTCGCGCGTCGTTCTTCGTTCTATTCCACAACCACCCGAGTAACGATCCGACCCCGAGCGCCGAGGACATCGCCTTCACACGGCGCATGGATCTGGCCGGCAGGCTCCTCGGCATCAAGATGGTGGACCACCTCGTCGTCGGCAATGGGGGCCGCTGGGTGTCCCTCAAGCGCCGTGGCGGTTGGTAGCCCTGCCGGTGGGCTGAGATCGCGCCCCACGGGCCTCCCACGCCCTCCCTGAGCGTGGCGAGGCCTGTCTTCCGTGGCCATTGGGAGGATGAACCCAAAGCCAATAAGCGAGAGCATTCTGGATCGCGCAGAAAAGCGCGCAGAACGTCGCCTGCCTGGTTGACCACTGTCGTCGAAACCACTTACTACTTCCACTGTGGACAACGTAAGTAGCTCAACCGACCGGAGATCGACATGAACGACTGTGACGCCCAAGATCTGATCGAGTTTGCGAAGCGCTGGGCCGCACTCGGTGACGCAGTCGCCGAGCAGGCCGAACGGGTGGTCTGCCACTCCGATGTCGGCAGCTGCTGGGACGACGACGCCGATGAGGACGGCGTCAACCCCCGCGCGATCGAGCTGGCCGCTGACCGCCTCCGTGGTCTGAATCACGAGATCGACGAGGCACTGGCCGACTTCTTGGGACGGTGCAGCTGATGGCCACCAAGAGCACCGCCATCGCCCTCGACGACCCCAATCCCGCCCACATCTACCTCCAGACCATCGGATCCGGCAGTCGTCAGGGCATGCGGCAAGCCCTCGACGTGATCGCCGGCATCCTCAGCAATGACCAGCACGACGCCGACTCGTTCCCGTGGGACGAGATCCGCTTCAAGCACACCGTCAAGCTCATCTTAAACAGTTTCCAAAACTAAGCCATTGAAAATAAATGCTTTGCGGCCGCACTGATCCGGCGTGGCACCAGGATTCCCTTCAACTCACCTCCGCTACCGTTTTGGGCAGCGCCACCCGGCACGCCTGAAATACTTTGCCGGCCACTCCCGGGGTTTCCGTTCGCAAACGAAAGCGTCGGGCCCCGTTCTCCACGTCCACTTGCCGCACCCGGCTCAGATCTCGAATCATCATGCCCCATTCCACGTCGCCGAGACCCTTCGCTTCCAAGCGCTGTTGTAGCTCGTGTCGAAGCACCAGCGCGAGGAACGAGCAGAATACGTGGCCACGGATCGTCTCATCGCATTTGTGGTAGATCGGCCTTGTCGACAGCAACGATTTCACCGAACGGAATATGTGCTCCACCGTCCAAAGCTGCTTGTAGCGCAGGGCAACCTCCGCCGCATTGAACTCCGTGTTCGTTCGCAGGACCCACTTGCCGTCGAATCGTTCCTCGCGCTCGATCTTTTCCGGGTCGATGGCGAGTGTGCCTTTAGCTAAGGTTTTCAAATATCTACGATAGCCACGGTTGGCGACCATCGACTTGACGCTGCCGTGGGAAAGCCGGTCCTCGAGAGACTCGAGAATCGCTTGCCGATCGTGGGCGTCTTTGCGAGCCTGCTCAGCATTGCGGCAGACAATGTAGCGGCGGCCATCTACCCGAACATCCTTCACCTCGAGCGGTGACGGCGTCTTGCCTTTCGAAGGCTCACGGTGCACTTTCTTGTAGCGGCCGGCACGAGAGAGGACATCGTCGCGAACCTCCTTCTGGTTTCGCATCCGAGCGCCGAGGATGTAGCAGATTCCCAACTTCTCCAACTCTTTCACAGCGGCTGCCTTCATCATTCCGCGGTCCGCGACGATGCAGACTTCCTCGATACCGAAACGTTGCTTCATCTTGTTCACCACCGGCAGAAGAGTGGTGACGTCTGCGGTGTTCCCCGGCCACATCTCGCAACAGATCGGCGCTCCCTGATCGTCGATCACAGCACCTACGATCATCTGCTTGAGATGGGGACGGTGATCCTTGCTGAAACCGCGTTGCCCGAGATCTTGGCCACCTTCGCCTTCGAAATAGATCGAGGTCGTGTCGAAGAACACCAGGCCCAGTGAGCTGAACAGGTCCCGACGTCGATCGAAGAGGGCTTCTTCGATCAAGTCTTTCGTGCAACGAAATCGGAGATGGCTCGCTGGCTCGTTCTCCTCCGAAATACTTGCAGACTCTTCGTCGAGCGGCTCGCCGAGCCAAGCCATGGCGCGATAGGCGTGGTGGAGCTGAAGCTCGTCGATGCCTTCGACAGCATGGTCGTCTTTCCAGTGATAGCAAGCTCGGTCTGAGCCCGGGTCCACCAAGCGATGCAACACTTCGAGAAAGACGACCCGCTCCACCGGGAACTGGAACCTGCGCTCGCTCAACAGCTTCTCACACACCTTGCGGCAACCGGTCTGCTCCCAAAGCTTGTCGAAAATCCTCGCGGGTCCCAAGGTGCGGCTGGAAAGTGTTGGAAGGGTGCCCTTCTTGTACTCGCTGAGAATCAAGAGCTGCTCGGCGAAACGAGATCCCGAGGCAAGCAGGGAATTGAGCTGCCCAGACTCACGGAGTACATCTGCCCGCCCGAGAGTGATGAGAACGCGTTGTTTCGATCGGCCGTCTTCCCAGCGGTTCTCGACGATTTGCAGATACTCACGCGGCCCGGATTTTTTGATTCGAAAGAACACGGTTGCCTCCTAAAGACACCATGATTCTAACCATCAACTGCTAATTGTCAACGAGATGAAAAATCGACGTGGCACCAGGATTGAGAAACTTTTCTCGGAAAATGAGCTCAAATCCGCGTAAGTCCTTTAGAATCAGCGGTCCAATTTATTGGACCGGAATTAACTGTAGAAGATCAGTCAAGGCCCGTACTGCCCTGATCGAGCGCTACCGGCCCGCCAGCGTCAACAAGATGCTCGCCGCCCTACGCGGTACCCTCAAGCAGGCATGGCGTCTCGGGTACATCGACGCCGAGACCTACCAACGCGCCGTCGACATC
The DNA here is from genome assembly GCA_965250305.1 of Candidatus Multivoradales bacterium. Lineage (GTDB taxonomy): Bacteria > Acidobacteriota > Thermoanaerobaculia > Multivoradales > J023 > J023. The sequence goes on from CBDFNS010000025.1 coordinate 165,939, forward strand.
GGCAACGTCAGCGCCAGGACCCTGCTCAGCGGCCGGGCCCTCGATGCCGACGAGCTGAAGCACTTGTTCGGCGCCTGCGCCGCCGACCCATCGCCCGCCGGCCGACGAGACTCCGCCATGCTCGGTGTCTTCTACGGCGCCGGTCTACGGCGAGGCGAAGTCGCCGGGCTCGACGTCACCGACTACGACCGGGACGAACGCTCCCTGGTCATCCGTCACGCCAAGCGCGGCAAGCAGCGCATCGTCTACCTCACCGGCACCGCCGCCCTGCTCGTTGACGTGTGGCTCGAGACTCGGGGAACCGAAGCCGGCGCGCTCTTCATCCCCATCGACCAGACCGGCCGAGTACGCGTCAGGCGAATGCGCGGTGAGTCCATCGCCTACATCCTGCGTCGCCGCCAGGAACAAGCGGGCACGGCTACCTTCTCACCACACGACCTCCGTCGGTCCTGCATCTCGGACCTGCTCACCGCCGGGGTCGATGTCCTCACCGTCCAGCGCCTGGCTGGCCATGCCGAGGCAACCACGACGTCACGCTACGACCGGCGCGGCGAGACCGCGAAACGACACGCAGCACAAGCCCTGGAGATTCCAGCGGCATTGCCCATGTCGTAGTTGTCCTGTTAGCATTCCGTTCGACAATCCGAAACAGCTGGCGGCGCGAAGGCGCCGCGTTTGGCGCGGGCGCACCAGCTTTGGTGAACCGAGATCACGAGATCTCACCACGATGCAGAATGGGCCTTCCAGGCAGCAGCCCCCTCAAACTCCAACTGGATTCCGCCGGAACCAACCTTGAGTCACCTCTTCGCAACCTGGGAGCCTCTAGCGCTACCGACCAGCTCTTCCACGACTACAGAACGCTAACCAGGTTGTGTGAGGAATTCGTTCGGCAAGGCAAGCTCATGCTCTAGGCAGTAGAGATCTACAAGGTCGAAACAAACAGAGGAGACAACTCCCATGAAGCGAACGCTTCCCTGGCTTCTAGCCGCTGTCCTCGTTGCACTTGCAGTCTTCGTTTTTGTCAAGCTAAGACCTTCGTCATCGCGACCAGGAACCGTTGGCCAGATTCAGAAGATTTCGATTGCACAATTCGGGGACTTCTTCCTTTACGCGCCGCTATACATAGCGATCGATGCCGGCTTGTTCGCGCAACAAAATCTAGAGGTCACGCTCATCAGCACAGGCGGTGACGAAAAGACTTGGGCCGCAGTGATGAGCGGCAACGCAGCCTTCGGAGTCGCCGATCCTACCTTCGTAGCCATCGCCGATGCACGAGGTCAACCAGGGTTAGTAGTTGCGTCAATCGTAAACGGAGTGCCGTTCTGGGGATTAACGTTCCAAACAGATATTCCAGAGATCACTGAGGGATCACAGCTCTCAGGGTACACGGTCGCGACGTTCCCGTCGCCTTCTACCGCATACACTCTACAAAAAGATATGTTTCAAGATGCTGATCTAGAGCCAAACATAAGAGAGGGTGCATTCGGTGCGCTCTTGCCGATGCTCGAAGCAAATCAAGCCGACATAGCCCTCGAACTAGAACCCAACGTGTCCCAGGCAGTAGCGAGAGGGGCCAGAGTGGTATATTCACTTGGCAAGATTTACGGTGACTTCGCGATAACCGGCTTAACTGTCACACCCAAGACTGCTGCTGACAATCCTGAGCTTGTAAGAAAAGTAGTATGTTCGCTGGAGAAATCGCTTGGATTCATCCGCGATGAGCCTGGCAAGTCGCTTGACTTTCTCTCGAGACGGTTCCCCGAGATTAGCCTAGCCGTAGCTCGCGAAGCACTCGCAAGAGTAGTCGAAGACGAGATCTTGCCAATTCGAACCGAGGTCGCATCAGACGCGTGGGAGAAAGCAATCTCCGTCCGTGAAGAGGTTGGCGACATCTCCGATCCCAAACCTTTCAACTACTACGTTCGGACAGACTTTGCAAAGGAAGCAGCGCAGAATCCAGAATGTCACTACGAGGCGAAGCAATAGTCGGCCGATTCAGGCGGACAAGAGGCAGACCAATGATGAGCGGACAGGAGGAAGTCGAGATCGTTACTGCCGGCGAACATTTTCTGTACCTGCCACTCTATTACGCCGCCACCCGCGACGTTGACTTCTTTGGATACATACCCAAGAAATATTCAATCAAGGTCGACGGCGGAGACCTAACTGCTGGAAATAGGCGAACGAGAACTGACCGGAAAGCGCTCGAACTTTTGTTGGATACCGACTACTCCGGCCACAAAAAGAAGCTGTTTGCCGTCTGTGACCCGGCGGTCCTGGCGGCATTCCCTCTTCCTGTGACTGGAGGAGAAGAGCCTGCGATCATCGCATCTCTAATCTCGAACACGGCATTCTGGGCTGTAGATCACCAGCAAAGGCCGGTCCCGACTCTTGCTGATCTGGCGGAATTCGATCAAATCCTGGCATGGAGCGAGGGCACCACCTGCCATCGCATCGCGGCGCACATCTCGTCATTCGCTAAACCGCGTCGAAGGCCCAGAATCCAGACGGTAGCTATGGGCCGGGAACTCGATTCACTAAGAGAGAGCACCAAAGGAACCTTGGCAATATCACCTGACATCATGTTGATTCAGGACCTCGTAGAGAAGAACGACAACTTTAAGGTGTTGTATGCGCTTGGCAAGAGTCCTGAATACTCGAATGTGCTCGTAACTGCCCTGATCACCCTTCGCTCTGTTGTCGAAGAACGTCCTGATCTTGTACATGGCCTGCTTCGCGCGCTTCAGCGAGCCGTAGTGCTAACTCGAATCCTGGATGATAGGGTGCTTGACTTCGCCGCTCAGCGATTCCAGCAAGATGGTCCCGAGGCAGTAAAGAGAGCCCTAATGCGGGCAAACGACTCGCACGTTTTTCCTCGCTCTGTTGAAGTCGATCAGGCGCGGTGGGTAAACGCATGTAGGTTATCGTTTGCCGCGAAGAAGCAAACTCTTACCTCAACCCGAGAAGCTCGCTCAGTGGAGCTCTTTGACCGTTTCATTGCGCCGTATGTAGGTCTCGCGGCGAGCGTATATCAAGAGACTATCATCGAGCCAGCAGGCAATCCCGGAAGCCCTCCTCTGGGCCGGAAACACCATCTGCGGCGAAATCTCGCGATTGCAGCTCTCTGCGTTGCTTTAGCTATCGCATTGATCGCGACCCCAGAACTTCTGCGTTGGCGCCTTGCCGCGGTAAGTGTATGCCTTGTAGTAGCGGGCTTCATTCAAAAGGCAAACCTGAGGTCAACACCACTTGTCTGGCTAATTACCCACTGGTTAGCCTGGCTAACAATAGCTTTCTTCGCGTTCCTCTCGCCAGTCTTGACGCCATCGATCGCCGGGCACTTTCGAGTCGTCTGGATAACACTTGCGCTCACTACAGAAGTTCGAATCGTAACCTCCGCCGGGAAAGATCGGAGTCGAAGTTGACAAGTGTGGACATTGAGGTTAATGATCTTTCACTTACTCTCGGCTCGGGTGAGCGGGTCGTTGATGTGCTCGACGGGATTGACTTAGTTATTCCTCAGGGACACCTAGTCTGTATTGTTGGGCCTAGCGGCTGCGGCAAGACTTCATTGCTTCGCGCAATAATGGGTTCGGTAGATCGGACGAGAGGCACGATCACTGTCAACTCGGAACGGGCCAGCTCTGGGATGGCCTATATTCCGCAATCTGCATTGTTACTACCATGGAGGACGTTGCTGCAAAACGCTGCACTAGGGCTCGAGGTGCGATCGAAGATCAACAGCGGAGGAATTGACGGTGTTTTATCACTCATCAAGCAATACGGTTTAGCTGGATTCGAAGACGCGCTTCCCCATGAACTATCTGGTGGCATGAAACAGCGCGTAGCCGTAATTAGAGCCCTGGCCGCCACGCCCAGCATTCTACTTTGTGACGAACCATTCTCTGCGGTTGACTTCGTGACACGGCTTGAGTTGAACTCTCGATTCAGGAGAATGTGCCGGATTCGAGGTACCACCACTGTTTTCGTAACCCACAATATTGAAGAGGCGATCTTTCTCGGCGACACAGTTCACGTCATGAGCGGTCGGCCTGCGCGAATCAAGAGCAGCTATCCGGCAACGCTTTCACTCGAGCGCGATGACGCTGTTAAGTGTAGGACTTCGCCAGAGTTTTCGACGCTCTTCAACGACATCTGGGGCGATCTGGAGGATGCACTTTGAAACGATTGAATCGTCGCGGACGCTTCCTTCTGCTAGCAAACCCCTTCGTTTGGGCCGCGTCTCTTGCGCTGATATGGGAAGCCTCGTCGATTCTGATCCCGAGAAGCAAGTTTTTCTTCGGCTCTCCACGCCTTGTGATTGCCGACCTTTATCTGCTTGCGACCAGAGAGAGCCTCTATCACCATGTCGCGGTGACTGCGAGCGAAGCTTTAGTCGGCTTGATTCTGGGCACTGTTATTGGCACTTCAATTGGTCTCACTCTTTGGTATGTAGGCCGATCGGCCAGTGCCGCCAGGGTCTTCATCGCAGCGATCGGTAGCTTCCCGATATTTGCTATTGCTCCGATGATGATCATCTGGTTCGGAGTGGGTTTCGCGATGAAAGCGGCGATGGCTACTTTGGCGACACTGTTTGTCGCAATCAGCCAAGCATACCGCGGCGCAGGATCAGTGTCCGGTGAGTATCTGGAGTTGCTTGCGGGAATGAATGCTAGTCGGAAGCAGATTCTTATGAAGCTCGTGCTGCCGGGTTCTCTGAATGCGGTTCTTGGCGGAATGCGCGTCAATGTCGGGCTCAGCCTTCTGGGTTCTTTTATCGGCGAGTTCATCTCTTCGGAGGCTGGGCTTGGCCACCTCATTCTGCGTGCGAGTAGCCTATATAATACTCCGAGGGCTTTGGCAGGCGCATTTTGTATCGTCCTGGTGGCATTGAGCTTTGATGCTTGTGGTGCCTTTCTCGAAGGGAATCGGGAGATTCTCCTACAGCGTATTGGGGTCCCACGCGCAGTTTGGTAGGCAGCGTGACGAATGATGTTCCCCATGAGCTTGGCCTCCAATAGCCGCTAGAGTCCGTGGTAGCGCACTACCTAGGAGACCGATTCCACGAAGTGAATAGGAACCGGAGCGATACTGGCTCTCGAATCCACCGCCAGGAATAGACGCAAGTGGCACCAATGCTAAACAAGCTACGAGATCAGTACCGCTCCTTTCGAGGCTCCAGGACACTAGGCCTTCTTGAGGCACTAAGAGACCTCGTCAAGAATGCACTGGATAGTGCCCTAAGGTCTTGCGGCATTACGCTGCAAGTGTGCCTGATCATCGCTGCAACAATATCACTAGCTTTCTTGGAGCTATTGATCCTTGCCAAGCGAGCCGTTCGGCATCTCTGGCGCCTTGTCCGCACGCTACTTCGATTCTTTCGCAGAGGCCTAGTCGCTGTGATTGGTTTCCTTTCCAAACAATGGCACCTTGTTAAGAATCAGGGAAAGGAAGTCACCTCCGGACTTGGGACCCTTCTTGCGTGGATTCTGAGCCGTGCAAGAAGGCGGCTCGATTTGCTGATCGAAGAAGGTCAGATGCAAAACGACGAAGCAAGGAAGCCAGATATTGGAGTTCTTGTTCTTGACTTCTTTACATGGCTCCTATTCCTGGGAAGAGCGGTATTGTTAACTTCACTCCCGCCGGCCGCTTTGGTCTTGCTGACCCTAAGTGCACTTCGTGCTGTTTAGGAACGAGATCTCGAATAACAGGAGTAGGGCCCTGTAGTTGGACTCGCTGGCTCCATCCAGGAGCGATCGCCGAAGTCTCGACCAAAGCGCCCCAGAGGATATGCTGACGCGATCAGCCGAATGCGACGCTGGAGGAAGAGACACAGTGTAAATTCTATTCTAGCCAAAGAACTAGTCGAGGAACGAATGAGTCGGCTAGGATGTTTTACAAGCCTGCGTCAAGCTGAGTGCTCAAGAGACGGGCCCTCTTGCTGTCATTTTCGATGAAGATCTTATCTTGTGCCGTCGCTACCCAGCACTCAGTTACTCGGTAGGAGTCCGCGAGATCTCGCCCAACAGCGACGCCGTCTCGCAGCAGCCATCTCTTCCGAACGGCACGAACGGTTCTTCGCCGCCTGACGGGCGCACAGGCCAGCTACTCAGTCAGGATCGGCGGCGGGCTGGTCGCGGTCGCGGTTGCCTGGTCCTGCGTCACCGGCCGGCGAACGGCTACCGTCCCCAACGGAGGTGCCAGTGGATTGCCCCACGCCTTGGCCCACTTACCGGTCACTGATTCTCTAGTAGAGCGATTCCAAAGTTCCATTCCTATGACGTCATGTTAGCTCGTCGAGTCCATACTTCCAACGGAAGGGCACCGGAGCTTCGTTGATCTCGCTCAGGTATAACTCGATTCGCTCTTTCATCTCTTCTCGTGAGGTGACACGGATGCCTCGCAGGAACGTTCGAGCCATCTTGGAAAAGAACATCTCGATGAGATTGAGCCAGGAGCCGTGCTTTGGCGTGAAGATGAAGTCGAAACGGTTCGGCACCGTCGCCAGATAGGCCCGAGTCTCCTTCGAGGTATGCGCCGAGTGGTTATCGAGCACGATCTTGATCTTTGTGTCCTCAGGATAGGCGCTGCTCACCTGCTCGAGAAAAGTAATGAACTCGCAGCTCCGGTGGCGAGGCACCACCTGGCCGTGGACGAATCCTGTCATCAAGTCGATTCCGGCCATCAGCGTCCAGGTTCCGTCTCGGATGTACTCGGGATCGCGGGTGTGTGTTGGTAGATCTCCAGGAACCGGAGGCCGATCCGGAGTGACGTTGCGCAGCGCTTGCATCCCTGGTTTCTCGTCATAGGAAAGATAGGCGACCCGACCTGCGCTCTCTTCATCGCCTTTCTCGCGTAAGACCTCGACCTCCCTATAGACAAGCAGAACTTGCACCATTTTAGAGTCGAAGTCTGGATCACGACGCTCAAGGTAGTAACGGATTTTGTGCGGCTTAATCTCGTGTTTGGCGAGGATCTTCGAGATGGTGCCGCGTGCGAGTTTCGCCAGGCTTGGGTGTCCCTGAGTGAGGCAGTGGCTTCGGACATGCTGAGCCAACAGTTGCGTCGTCCAAAGCTCGTAGGAGTAACCGAGATCTTTGGGTTTCTGGCAAGCCAGCGACACGACCCATGCGACAGCCTCGGGGGTCAGAATACTCGGCCTCCCACTGCGTTGGAGATCTTCGAGCGCGGCAATTGGCCCGATCTGGAGTGCTCTGTCGACACATCGACCGACTCTGGGACGGCTGGTGCCGAGGCGCCGAGCAATCGAGGAAACGGACTCACCGTCGGCAAAGGCGAGGAGAATCTGAGCTCGCTCCACGCGTGAGGAGGATTCTGTTCGTGACCGTCCAACCTTGTTCAAGGTCATACGATCTTGGGATGTCAGCCGTAGTTTGGCTTTCTGGCTCGCGAACGGCACAAGGGCTCCTTCTGCCCCCGCAAGGGGCGAGCCCAAGCTATCAACTATCGTCGCGTAGTGGAACACTAATTAGGAATCGATCTACTAGCCACCGAATGAGCTCCTCGGGTTCCATATTCTCGAAATCCTTCCTCTTCTCATCGATCTCGTGACGTTGCGGGCCATGGTTGACATTGGCCTTGATCTGCCTCGGAGCGTCCAGACCCCATAGACGGGTTCGCCGGTCCATGATCTTCAGCGCACGGTCGACGGCACCGAGATGACCTTGCGAAGCCTTCGAGGCGATTGCGACGAGCAACCTGTCGAGCCGCTCGGTCTCGAGCGTGCGTAGCTCGACCGTAGTCTCGGCAGTCTTTTCGTTGATGTCGGCAAGCGCCTTCTTGACCATGCCGTAGGCAGCGGTCTGGCTGACGCCGATCTGATCGGCGATTTTGGCGTAGGACAGTCCAAGCATTCTCAGCTCTACCGCCCGCTGGCGCCGTGCTGCTGCTTTCACTCTTCGAGCCGCTGCTTTGGATTGGCTCATCTTCACATCCAGTGGTTTCACGAGGGGGACTGGAGCGCCGAGGTCGGACTTGCACCGCCCTCTCCTGCCTGGACGGCAGGCACATCGCTATCTATGCTTTCGACGCGCTTGGGGTAGGGCCTTGAGACCGCTTCGAGCCGCTGACGCAGCTCCCGGTCGTACGGCCAGACGTATTTGAGCTTGGGTGGCATGGGGACCCGCTCGGCGTTCGGGTCGACGTTCTTGCGCAGCCACGGGATCGACTGGCCGCCCCGGCCGTACCACTCGTAGATCGTGCGCGGGTGAACGATACGGCCCTTGACGCGGATGTACGGCTGCGAAGCTGCTTCGAGGAAGACCCAGTTGGTCGCCTGGTAGATGGTGCCCATGTGTCCCTGTTTCGTATCCGCGTAGCTGACGATCAGCCGCAGACCGGGCGATTGGCGTTTGATCAACCGGAGGCTGATGCCGAGGGCCCGCGACGTGGGGTGTGCCCGCCCAGGGGCCAGCGCGACGCGGACCAACTCACATGCCTCGGTATCGGCCAAGCCGAACGGTCGCGCGATGTGCCGATTGGCACCGACGCCGTAGATGATCGCGCCCACGAAGCGCTTGCCCTCCCACACTCCGAGCCGCGCGATTTTGCTGGCGGGCATGGCCCTGCTGTAATGCCAACGCATGACGGCGAACTTCGCCGCCTTGTGCGAGCACCAGTCGAGCTTGAGTGGAGGCTTCGTGGTCATCGCGTGTGTCGTCAGGGGCGAAACGCGTGACCGCATTCAGGGCAGGTCGTGAGCTTCTTCTCGTCAAGCCGGGACTGGTCGTCGGCTGGCACGGGATCGAAGTCCGGTCCGCGCAGCAGAGCGTCAATGTCTGGGCCTTCCAGGCTGGCCAGAAGGGACGCGGGGTCGGGGATGCCGTCAAGGACCACCTGAAGGGCTTCCTCGTCCCACATGGCCAGCATCTCGGCGACGCCGAGGTTGGAGCCCATGAGCGTGAGGTTGTTGTGATCGACGGCGAATGCGGCGGCAGCGGCCTTGCTGGTCGCGTCGACGCCGAAGATCACCGGCACCGACCACTCGCCCTTCTGCACCGCGATGCCGCGCGGGGCCGGCTTGCCCTCGGCCTGCATGCGCTCGAGCGCTTCGGTACGACCGTTTCCGTAGACCAATCCGTCGAGCGTGGCGTCGAACTTCGGTGGATCGCCGAAGCCGTGCAGCTCGATCGAATACACGAGTGCGTCGAGGTCGTGATGCTTGGGGTTCGCGTCCCATCGCTGGGCCTGGGACAGGGGGATGTAACGGAGGGTTAGCTTGTCGCCAGGGGATGCTGCCTTTCGGGTGCTCATTCTCTCAGTGTAGGGAGGGACCCGAGAGCTCGCAATGGCCCGTCGTGGCAAGGCGGAATCGGTCGCGAACGCGAGCGATCATGACACTTGTGGCGACCACGAAGGGGGGGCGTCGTTGCTCGTGATTGCACGAGGTGCTCTCACCTTCCAATGAACTCATGAACTTAGATGAACCATTTTCATGAAAGTTGCTACACGAAAGAAAATATAGAGAGGTTTACCCAGACCGGTTCATCTTGGTTCATAGGTTCATCGGACGCTCATCGTCGGGCACCCTCTCCCCGTGTGGTTCTTCACCCTCCTGGGCCCTCAAGGCGAGTCCGGTGTAGTAGAACCCTGTCGAGCGCCGTGGCGGTCGTTCGAAGCCGCGGTCGAGCAGTTCGGTTTTCAGGTCGCGCTTCTTGATCATTCCAAGGCCGCGTTCGTTTGCGTAGGCGCTGTAGGCGACCCACAGCTCTTTCGCCTTCACGGCGCGACGGTCGCCGGTGTCACAGCATTCCGTGATGAATTGGCCGAGGCTGTCGGATTCGGATCGGTACTCGTCGACTGCTTGGGTGACCTCTGGCGGTGGGTCGAGCCCCTCGTCAAGGTAGAGCCGCGCACCCTCGATGAGCCAGTTGAGGATGCCCGCCGCCTCGGCCGCCAGCTTCTGGTCGAAGTCCCGGACCGGATGCTCGATGGTGTGGGTGAATGGGATCAGGTGGATGCGGCGCCAGAAGGCGAGCGTGTTGTCTTCGATCTGAGGCCGATGATTGGCCGCCAGCCAGAGCTTGAAGGTCGCCTCGAACCCGAACCAGTCTCCGTACATCTTCCGGGCCTTGATCCACCGCTCGCCGGTCAGCTCTTTCAGCTTCTCCGCGTCGAAGGCTTTGCCGCCGATCCTCTCTTGCGACACAACAATGCGCGCACCTCGCAGGTCGGCGACCTCGGAAGGATGCCGCTGCCCGCTGCCGCCCTGCGCCATCAGAAGGTTGGGCGCGGCTTTGGTGACGTAGCTCGGGCCGAGAACGTGGCGCACGGTATCGAGCAGCGTGCTTTTTCCGTTCTGCCCCTTGCCGTAGGCGAAGAACAGCGCCTGTTCGCTGACCGCGCCCGTTACCGAATAGCCGAGAGCCTTTTGGAGGTAGCGTGCCAAGCGCTCTCTACCGCCCATGATCTCCGAAACGAACTTCTGCCACTGTGGCGCTTCGTCCTTGGGCTCATACCGCACTGGCGCCTGGGTGGTAAGAAGATCGTCGGAATCGTGAGGTTGGAGGTTGCCGCTTCGTAGGTCGACCGTTCCATTCTCGACGTTGAGCAGTAACGGACAGGCGTCGAAGGCGTCGGGCGGTTGCTCGAGCAGCGGCTCCACCAGCTTCAGGCTTTCGCGGATCGTCGGACCTTGCTCCGAGGCACGAGCCCATGCATTGAGCTTCTTGGCCCGCTCTTCGAGGCTTTGGCGCCGATCCTGGTCATCGGTCGCGGCGGCCTTGCGGCTGATCTCGGCCGCCTCCGTACAAACGATTCGACCGATCCGTCCACCGAGGCGAAGCGCCTTCGTCTTGGATGGTTCCCACCGACGACCGTCGTAGACCAGGAAGTCGAGCCCGGGAACGAATGCGAGCTCGTGGCCGTGATGACGCGCAACTCGCCAGGCGTTCGCGAGGTGTGTCGTGGGATTCTGCGCCTGGTCCGCGTCGTCTGTCGGTTGCACGTTCTCGGGATCGGTCGCCGAAGGTTGTGCCTTTCGACCGGCAAGGATGCGCCCATTGGAGCGCTCGCCGTAGACACTGCTGCCTGAAGCGGCCTTGGCGATGGTCGCCTCACGGTAGTCGGCGCGGTTCCATTTGGGCCGCATCAGCCCGGACTGACGAAACAGCGAATCGACCCGTGCCGTATCGCCACCGGACCAAAACCACAGGTGAGAGCACAGCGACAGGTCGGCCTCCGACTGACTACCGTACGCACGATGGTTGCCATCCCACAGAGCTCGGATGCGGGCACCATTGCGGCTGGCGAAGGCGCGATCGAGGAGCTCGCGGTCGGGCATCGTCGACGGCGTTCCGCGCTGTTGGGGAGCATGACGCTCTTCGAAGAGTCGTGCGTAGATCGCCATCATGCCTTCTTGCCCGTTCGGAACCTCGGCGTTTTGCGGGCCGAGCCTCTGTCCGGTCATCGTGAAGTAACGGCCTTGATCGTAGATCTCGATGGCGCCGTCGCCGAAAGCCTTCTTGCATCGTGTTCCGGGTTTACAGGCGCGGACGATTGCATGCAATCCACGCCCGCTCGGGCTTGTTTCCACATAGGCGCCCCGTGGCAGAAGGTCGAGGAACGAACGCGCCCATGGCTTGGCCTCTCCGTGCTCGTCGATGGCGTTGTCGAGATCGATACCGGTGTACGGATCGCCCTCGGTAAAGACGAAACCGACGCCATCGCGGGTGCCCAAGCGAAGAGCGTCGAGAGCAGTGGACAGATCGGCCCAAGTCCCCGGCGTATCCGTTCGCGCCATGCGGCCCGAGCGGGGATCGTACGGGATCTTGGTCAGCCTGCCTGACCGTTGCGCCGCTCGCCAGACGACCCACTGGGTGCGGTCTCGAAGCTCTTGCGGGACCTTGGCAGCGAAGACCTCTGGATCGAGATCACTCGGCATGGGCGGGGTCCGTCGTCGAGGTCCGGATGCGCTCTTCGATCCACCGGTTCAAGTCTTCGCGACGGTAGCGGATGGCGCGTGCCGAGACACGCACGAACAGGGGGCCTTCGCCGGTCGTACGCCACTTCTGGAGGGAACGGATCGAGAAGCCGAGTAGCTTTGCGGTCTCTTTCTCGCTCAGCAAGATGACGGTTTCGGTGTCTGCATTCATTTCGTGCTCCTGGCGGTGGCGAGATGGCCCGCGGCGTCATGTCGGGGTGAACCTCGCCGGTTTCGCTTGGAAGGCACGAGTTCTGGCTTCGCTCGTCGAGTATCGGCTTCGCCGAGCGAAGATTGGCGCGAAATAGTGTTGATAGCGGCAGCGACCTGCGCTCGGCGGCCAATCGGGCGACCTCAGCTCACCAAGGGAGCCAACGAGCGGAAAGGTCTCAGAGTTGCCAGTCGACCTTGCTCTCTGGCCGATAGGACCAGACTGCGCCTCGACCAAGTGCAAACGTGAGACGACGATCGAGCGCAGGGACTTCGCGCTTGATCGCTGCCCGAGCGGTCCGAACTGCATGAGAGACGCGGTCTCTCGCTTGCTTCACGGGGTCCTTCTGAGGTCGCGGCCGGCCACCGATCCCAAAGCCTTCGGCGAGATACTCTTGGATCTGTTCGCGTTCGGTTTGCAAACTTTCGGTGGTTCCGAGATCCTGATTCCGTTTCGCCACGGCGAGTCCTTCATCGATCTCCTTGAGTCGGTCTCGTAGCTCATTCTTGGTCTGGGAATCGATCGCTGGTCCAAGACCGCCGGGTCGGCTGAGATCGGCGTCAGAATGCGACTTGGGAGCAGCGGGCAGGGGTGGGGTGGCAGTCTGCTCGAGGTCCATTGGGTGATAGTCCCGGTTCGGGTTCTGAAGCAACACGTGCAAGCATCGAAGCCCCTTGGAATCTCTAAGCTTCGTAGGCTCCCCATCGAAGCGGATCTCCCAGATGTCTCCTTCTCGACGAAAGACGAATGCGACGTGGTCTTCAGCGGTAGGCCCGGGCGAGATGAGTGCGGCGATCGACCTCGCCGCAGTGAGCGTACCGTCGTCGCTCAGCGTCAGCAGCTCTTCGAGCGCGAAGTAGCGGCTACCGTGCCGGCGTTGATCCGCAGCTCGCTGGCAGCACTGCTGTACACCAGAACGTCGAATTTCTCGGGACGGTAGAAAACGCTCTCTGATTCGCCATCAACAATGCTGCCTTCGCGTCGAAATGGCTGGCCGTGGCGCACGAGGAACCAGGTTTCGTCCGCCTCTGGGAACATAAAAAGCGCGGCAGCCGCGGCCTCGAAGGTGCTTCTCGAACCAGTCATCGAGATACCTTTCGAGCGCGCTGAGGTTGCTGGTGTCCGGCTGCGCGGAAGCCCCAGATTCACCGATCGAATGAAGGTAGGAGTCGAAAGAACGCTTGGTGTTCAATGCTCCCTCGGCGTGCCTTCGCTCCAGCAGATCGCGATCCGTCAACCAAGCGAAGACGGCTACGTCGGCCGGTGAAGACGATGGATCGATGTGATCTCGGATACTGGGCTCACTGAGCAGGTCGTCCATCGCGTCCTGGGTGGACTCTCGTCGATGAACACGAGAGCCTCTAACATGCTCTCCGGGGTCCGGTCGTCCGGTGACATGAGCACACCGACGAGTTGGTCATAGTCGAGAACGTGCCCGGTACCCGGTTTCGGCAGCTCGACACCACGGCTATTGAAAAATTCCTCGTGGGGCGCAGGAGCTGGAGCAGACGATCACGATTGATCCGCTTGAGCGTTCCAACTTTCGAGAGACGGCGAAGATTGACGTTGCCCATACAATACCCTCCACAACACAGCACCCCTCTTCGCAAACGGAGCGTAACAGCTCGTTCCGAGGAAGCTCGATGCGGGATCTCGTCGCGGGCCGGATTGCCGCGACATGGTCCAGGTGGGGACGCTCGGACTGTGGACGGCGGAGCTGGCCGCGAGCTGGCGGTCGGGCACAGTCCCCACCAAGATACGCCGAATCGAAAACGGGTCTATAATCGGATCCGAAATCAAACCTCCCACTGGAGGGGCCATGAAGCCGCTGCAAGTCTCCAAAGACATCATTCCGCTCGCTCGATTCAAGACCCAAGCGTCGCAGATCTTTCGCCAACTTCACGAGCAACAGCGTCCGGTCGTGGTCACCCAGAATGGCCAGCCGGCCGCGGTGCTCATCACGCCTGATGAGTTCGACCGCCTGCAAGATCACGACCGCTTCTTGACGGCAGTCCAGGCCGGGCTGGCCGATTCGCATGCCGGAAGGCTCCTCGACGACGAGTCGCTCGAGACTGAGATCGATGCCGAGCTCGGTCCTTGAGGCTGCGTTGGACCGAACGGTCGCGTGACGATCTTCTCGACATCGGTCGCTATATTGCTCGTGACAAACCCGGCGCCGCGCGCAGGTGGGTCGACCGGCTGCGGCACAAGGCGCGCCAGGCAGCGGAGATGCCTCGTTCCGGGCGTAGGGTCCCCGAGTTCGGGCGTGACGATCTTCGTGAGATGGTTGAGCGTGGCTATCGAATCGTCTATCGCGTCCTGAAGGATGAGGTCCACATCCTGACGGTTTTCGAAAGCCATCGGCGCCTGCGGCCTGACGAGATCGAAGGGTCGGACGATTCGTCGTAGCGGGATCGTCTAGCGCCGATTTGGGCCTGTACGTTGTCTCATCGTGTGCCGAAGGTAGCTGGCGGCCGGTCTTGAGGAAACTCGACGCGTACGCCCTGAGCCTCGGGGTGAGGCCGTTGCCTTCGCGACGGGTCGGCTGATCGAGTAGCAGGAACCAACTCGGTCACGGCGAATCGACGGCCGAGCAAGGGTACGAGGGCGATCAGGATTCGCCGGTCCTTCCGGTGTTCTTTTGCCGTTCGAAGTCCTCGTCGCGGCCGACCTCGGAAATGGCCGAGAGATGGTCTTTGATTCCAACCTCGGCGTCGCCCAGGCTGGCCCAAGGAGCCTCGACGATCTCCAATCGATCGACAGCGGGCAGACGTAGGGCGTGCTCGATCAGCTTGGTCTTGGTCATCGTGAATCTAATCTACCCTGCTGAACGCGCCTGCTCGGTACCGGAGGCCGTGAAACGGTCGGTTTGGATCACCGGGGCCTTGGGGGTACCGTTCATGGCCGCCGCGATCTCGGCACCGATGCGCTCGGCGGCCTCCTTGAGAGGATCGGCGGCCAAATGGGCGAATCGTTGTGTGGTCGCGGCTTGGGTGTGCCCGAGTAGCTTGCCGATCATGGGTAGCGAAAGTCCCGTGCCGGCGGCGACGCTGGCGAATGAATGCCGTAGGTCGTGAATGCGGAGGTCGTTGAGGCCGGCGGCCTTGCGTAACCGGCGCCAGGGGTCCTTCAGGTTGACTAGGTGGGTGGAGGGCTTGCCACCCTGGATGACGTACGGATTGCCGTCATCGCGCTCCAGCCCGGCCAGTAGCTCGAGTGCCGGGCTGTTGAGGTGGACAACCTTACGACCGGTCTTGCTGTCCGAAAGCCACAAGCAGCGTCGTTCCAGGTCGACCTCTTGCCATCGAACGGTGGTGATCTCACTCAGCCGGCAGCCGGTGAAGAGCAGGAGCCGCAACGCTGCGATGGCGAAGGGCGTCTCTGCCCCTGCCTTTCGGCTTGCTCGAACGTCGCTGCAAGCTGGGCCAGTTCCTCCATCGAGAGGAAGCGCTCGCGCCGCTCCTCCCGGTACCGTGTGACGTGGCGGCAAGGGTTGCTGCCGTCACGTCGCCAGCCCCAAACCTCGCAAAGATTGAAGGCCTTGGAGAGCAACGCGAGCATACGGTTGGCTGCGTACGGGGTCTTCTCCATACCGGCACGGAGCCGCGAAACCTCGTCGCGCGTGACGTCGGCCACCTTGCGCTTCCCAAGGGTGGGGAGGACATGAATTTCCCACGTACGTTGGGCGTTCCGGACGCTCGACGGCTTTTTCTTCGGCCGAGCGTGCTCGCTCATGAATCTCTCGGCCAAGTCGGTCATCGTCGGTGCCTGTCGGTAGGCCAGGCGCTCACCGCTGGGATCCTCACCGCGCCGGACCCGACCGAGCACATCCATCGCCATTCCGCGGGCCTGGTGAAGTCACGAATCTCGTCGTCACACCGCATGCCCTCGCCGAGTACGACTTCGGTCAGGACGATGATCAGGAGAACAACGAAGAATGAAGGACCTACGCGAACGAGCAACAGCGCTTCAACTCTACGGACTCCTCGACCATTGGCTGGACATCCAGGATCAGCCGTGGCTGGCCGAGCTGATCGAGTGGGAAGAGCAGGAGCGATCACGACGCGGGCTCGAACGACGTCTACGCCAGGCCCGGCTCGGTGACTTCAAACCGCTCGCCGACTACGACTGGGCGTGGCCCAAGAAGGTCGATCGAGCCCAAATCGAGGATCTTCTGCGCCTCGAATGGCTCGAGGCTGCGACCAACGTCGTGCTCGTCGGGCCCAACGGCGTCGGCAAGACGATGATCGCCAAGAACCCTGCACAGCAGGCTATCCTGAAGGGCATACCGCCCGATCCATCACCGCTTCGGAGCTGCCCTACATCTCTCGTACGATGCCCGCCACGCGGACTTGCTCTTTGAAGTCGTCGCCCGGCGATACGAGAAGCGACCCACCGTCATCACAACCAACAAGCCCTTCGCCGAATGGGGCGAGGTCTTCCCCAACGCCACCTGCGTCGTCACCATCGTTGACCGGCTCGTCCATCGATCCGAGGTCATCGCCATCGACGCCGAGTCCTACAGGCTCAAGGAATCCAAGGAAGCCGCGCGAAGTCGGGCGAAAAAGCGAGCCCGTAGGAGTAGGACCTCCAACAACACGCCATCGTGAAGCGTTCCCTCTACCTCGAACGCGTCATCAGCGCCTATCTACATCCGCCCGACACCCCAAGAAAGGCGCGACCACTCGACTGGGCCGTCGCCAGCAGCTTCTAAAAACGGCGGCTTCCACTCGCTACCGTCGAGCACGCCATTCGGCTCGCAACACTCAGAAGACGCTTCAGAGAACAGGGCCTCGAGCCCCTCGAGACCGTACGATCACTCGCCTACTACAGGCCGCTCGTCCAACAGATCCATGACCAGCCCCACGATCCTGGTTACATCACCTACATCGCTGAAAACTATCGCAGGAACATAACAGGATGATCGGCACCGTTAAGAGCGAAAGCGCGGTCGGACAACCAAAATCCCGCGCTTTCTGACGACCGTCTACAGCCGGTGAACGAGATCTCCAGGTGCCTGGCAAAGTGCCTCGCCAGACCATCGTCGAGCAAGGCGAGAACGTCCGATCGGCCAGCAGCCAGCGACAGCACCTCTCGCTCGCCTTGGCCCAGATCGGCGGCCAGCGGCAGGATGTCCAGGTGCGGAGCGGTCCGAATCCTTACCCAATCCAACCGATCGAGATCGGGCAGCGATACCCCTTGTGCGTGGCCAACAGCAAGCTCGGCGGCGACACCTTCGGGAACGATTATCGAGCTGTAGAGTGCGGGGAGGAGATCCAGGCAGCCTGCCTGATGCAGGTACTGGATCGGCGTCGTGTCCGAGATTACCTCCTCATGCACGCGCGAGATCCTCCCGAAGCTCCTCCTCCGTCATCCGGAAGGTAGGCACGCCATAGATCGCCAGTTTGGTCAGAAAGAGCGCCCGGGGGATACCGGCCAAAGTCGCAGCCCCTCCGGAGGACAGGCGACCGACCTCATAGAGCTTGATCGCCGCGGCGAGACGAAGCTCCTCCCCCATGGCTTCCGGCGTGAGCTTCAACGCGAGGGCTGATTCGTTGGGAATCGAAAGCGTGATTTCGCTCATAAGGATCTCCGTGAGAAAAGGGGCCTAGGTGATCCGGACAACCTGATCGGACTCCAGACCGCCGTCCAGGATCGTCTCGAGTTTACCAGCCCAGCGAATAAGAGCCTGTCTCTTCTCGGCGTCGTAGCTGTGCCGGTCGTAGACGGCTGTGGTGCCGCTCTCGACGTGGTTGAGGATCTTGGAAACGACGAGGCGTGAGATACCGATCGAAGTCATGAAGCTCGCTGCCGTTCGTCGGAGATCATGGGGCACAAAATCGATCTTGGACCGTTTCGCGATGCGCTCGGCGGCCTTCTGCACCGCCATGATGTGCGCGCCCTGTCGTCGCGGGCTGGCGAACACCCACTCCGAGCTGCCTGTGCTCTCTCGTAGCTCGTCGAGCAGGGCCAAGACCTGTGGCGCCAGCGGCACCCTGTGCGTCAGGCCGTTCTTGGCCACTTCGGGCGGGATCGTCCACCAGTCACCGTCGACGTGCGCCCATCGCATCGAAAGGACTTCGGTGCCGCGTTGAGCGGTCATCAAACGCATTTGGAATGTTGCGGCCATGACGGGGTTCTCGTGGTCGAGCGCCCGCCAAAGCGATCGAATCTCCTCGACAGTGAGGACCCGGTCACGTTGCCGCGCCTTTGCTGGCATCGGCACACCGAGGCAGGGGTTGTGCTCGACGATGTCGCGTCCGATGCCAAAGTTGTAGATCTTCGAGATGAGGGCGCGGACCCGGTTGGCCATGATCGGCGCGCCGCGTTCGACGATGCCGTCCAGTAGCTCTCCGACATCCCGGCGCGAGATGTTCTTTGCCTTCTTGCGGCGCCACGCTGGAAGTAGGTCGACCTTCAGGACCCGGTCATCCTCCTGCCATCGGCGCTTCTTGACCTTGGCATGCCGCTCCAGATACTCGGCGGCGAGCTCACCAAAGGTCTCGGCGCCCTTCTCAGCGGTCTTGTCCGCCTGTGGGTCCTCACCGCGAGCGAGTCGGCCGATGATCTTCTTGGCCTGCGACCGGGCGTCAACCAGGCTCAGGGTGGGGTAGGAGCCCAGCGCCCCTCGGGGTCTCAGCGGCAGGCCCTCGGTTTCTAGGGACCCAGCGGACAACTTGGGTCCTGGTTGGGTCCAGAGATGCGGTAACTTGATGAAACCTCATGGATACCCATGGTATCCTATCAAGTCGTTATTAATCAATAGTTTAGATGGTATCATGTGATCCGCTGAAACACACTGAAACGGGATGAAACAGAGAGGCTAGATAATTCGTAATCAGCAGGTCTGCGGTTCAAATCCGCTCATCGGATCCATGTATCCCGTTTGTAATCAATTGCTTAGCCTTTAGAGAGTACTCGGCCGAGGGGTCGAGAATGGTGCCTTGGGTCCCAATAGGGTCCAATGAGGCTGCAACTTCGCGGGACTGGATGAAACGCGGTGCGATGCCCATTCGGCGGGATTCCGCCTCTGACCTCCTGATTCATGGGGGGGGGCTCAAGCCGGCGCGCAATCGGCCAGGCAACGCGGTCACGCGCCGACAACACGATGACGACGAACCGGGCGTCACTCGACGTTTGACGGCGCAGCGGACCAGGCAGTGGCTGCCGCGGGCAGTGGTTCCGGGACTATGAGCCTACTGGAGTAGGCAACTCGGGCTGTAACCGTTTGGGAATCAATAGGTTATGGAAGGCCGATGACGGCGCCCGATAGGGCCGAGCAAACCTTGAGCAAACAGTTGGACTGTGCTGTAACGTCGTTGAGCGTAGAGGGTCGCCTGAAACGCGCGGCCTACGCTTTTCGCGGCCCCGCGTCGCTCTTTCTGCCCAGAGTTTCCACACCGCTTGCCCGACCGAAACGCCGGTCGAAGGTCCTCACCGGCAGTGCGCCAGCCTGCCGTGCGGATTCCAGGATCACAAAATCGGAGAAGTCCGCATCACCCTCCTCGTAGAGGGCGAGGGCACGTCGAACCTCAGCTTCATCTTCGATCGTCACGCCGTCCACGCTCATGAGCCGAGTTAATGTTGAAGCTATGGTTTGAGGGTCGAAGCGATAGGCAGTGCGCAGGACCCAGGACGTCTCGACCAGCACCACCTTCGAGAGGAAGGCTCCATCGCCTTCCAAGGCAGAGCGCCAGGCTGCCTCAGCAAGGCGGCTCTGCTCTGAATCGAATCGTCCTCGACGATCAGGCGAACAACGACGTTCGTATCAGGCGTCGCCACCTAAAGCTCCGTGGCCGATTGCCGACTCGATGTCCTCAAGCGTGACTGGCTCAACATCGGCTGGTCGCTTCAGCCGATAGGCGAGGAATTCATCCAGCGTGATTCGCTGAGCGGAGGCCGATTCGGCTTCAAGCGCGATCACTTCGACGCGGCGGCCAAGCATAGGCCTCAGATTCGGCATGGCGCCTGCTACCGTTTCGTCGACGGTTGTCTCGAATTTGATGGCGTTCATCCTGGGGCTCCCTTCGTGACCAGAACCGGGGCATCAGGCCATTTGGCCCTATGCAGAAGTCGATTACACCATACCCGAAGTCCTGAATAAGTTCAGCTGATTCGTAATCAGCAGGTCAGCGGTTTAAATCCGCTCATCGGATCCATGTATCCAATTTGGAATCAAGTGCCTTGGGTCCCAATAGGGTCCAATGAGGCTGCAACTTCGCGGTATTGGGTGAAACGCGGGTGCGATGCCCATTCGGCGGGATTCCGCCTCTGACCTCCTGATTCATGGGGCTGGGAGCCGCCGCGTACGCGGAGCCAACACGAGCGCGAAGGACTGAATCAGAGCCCCGGGACTCGCCGGAGGGCGCCGCGCTCGACCAAGGTTTCAAATTGCGCGCGCAGGGAACGCGCCACCTGCCGATCGTCGACCAGGAGACCGGCTTCGATGTTGCGGAGCTGAGCTGCTTCGGTGAAGTTGGCCGATGTGAGGAAGGCGAGTTCGTCGTCGACAACGATGCATTTGGCGTGGAGGCAGGCCCTCGTGGGACCGCCTACGGCCAGAGAGCGTGGATCGTGGAAGAGGTCGGGGAGCCGCGTTCCCGGCCACACACGGTCGCGAAAGCTGTCGGCAAACTCGCGAAGGAGGATGCTCTCGGCCCGGTCATCGTGGCGCTGCCGCTGGACGTTGAGGAAAAAGCGCACGTCGAGGTCGGGCTCGGCGTCCATTCGGTCCGCCAGATCGCCGAACAGGGCGTGGGCCTTCTGGTCGCGGTCGACGGCGAAGCTGGCGACGAGAATGGTGCGTTGTGCTTGACGGAAAAGCTGGTGTACGACGACCTCGGTGTCGCGGGTGGTGGCGGCTTCGAGATCGAGCCCGGACCACACCAGCTCGACGCGGTCGGCGATGCCTTGGGCTGCTTCGCGCTCCTCGGCCAAAAAGCGCAGCAAGCGCGCGATGTGTCTGGGCGCCATGCCATCGGCGACCATCTCTTGCAGAGTGGCGCCTACCGGCCCCATCAGCGCTTCAGGAACATGGTTGCGCAGCTGCACAGCGGGAAAGGGTGGCTCGAGCCGCCGCGCTTCGAGGGCCTGAGCCAGGCTCCACAGCGCCGGGCGCCCAAGCTCTCGGAGCATCGGTGTCAGCCCAACTCGTCAAGAAAAAAGGCGGCGTCGGGCGTCGCCACCGTGGGCACCACCAAGGCACGGTCCAAGAGCTCGTTGCGCTGCTCGCAGCTGGTCTCGGCGATCAGAAGACAGCCATGGCATGCGGCGCCGTGGAGGAAGCGCTCCTCGTGGGGATTGGCCGGGTCGTGCTGGGCACAGACCGGATCGTTGGAGCACAGCCGTCCCAGCTCCAAAGCGCGAGTCAGGTGGTTCTCGATCGTCCGTCCGACATCGACCAGACCGCCGAGGGTGCCTTCGGTGCCGGCACCGCCGGTGTAGAGCAGAATGCCGAAGCCCGCCTCGCCAGCGTAGATCCGCTCACGGATGGAGCTGGCCGAGTAGCCACATTCGAGCGACACCGCGGTGATCAGCAGATGAGCGAGCGATTGGAGCATGATGTAGGGCAGGCCGACGAACGCCGCATCGTGGATTCCTTTGCGCTGCTTCCAGGTCTCGAAGCCCCGCGCCAAGCGCTCGCCGCGCGCCACCACGCCGGGCCGCGCCAGCCATTCGCTGATCGCCGCTGGCGAGAACGCGAGAAAGATGCCTTCGCCACGATTCTCGATCGCTGGCACCCAGCTGATCTCGCGGGCTAGGGGCGCCAGCTCGACCTCGAGCGACAGCTCCCCGTCGATGTCGGGCAAGGCGGACTCGAAGCGGGTGAAGCCGACCTGGGCGACGACCTCACGCAAGCGGTGGACCAGTACGATTCGTTCGAGCCGATTGCGCAAGGCGCCGGGCAGCCCTTCGAGGCTGCGGGCGCGAGCGTAGAAATCGCCATCCGGGCGGTCTTCGCCGACCGTGTCGCGCGACGACAGCAAGGTCTCGATCTCGGCTTGTTTGATGCCCTTTCGCGCCGCCGTCTGGCCGCTTTTGCGTCGCTGGACCTCTTGCCAGACCGCCTCGTCGGCGAGCCCATCGAGGGCGTAGAAGACTTTCTGCTTCTTCCGTTCCCGCGTTACCTCCTCGGCGCTCTCGACGTATTGAAGGTAGTCCTCGTAGACCTTGTCCACCGCTTCTTTCAGCGCGGCATCGGCGTCGGGGATGGCAATGACGCGCAGTGTCTGGGAGAAGTAGGCGTTACTCGCCGAGCGCACCAGAAGGCGGTTGGCCTCTTCGCATGGCTCCCACACCCGCAGGCCGAGCCACGGCATGCGTCCAGAGCAGTGCCCCAAGACCTTGCCCTTAGTCACCATGGCTTCGGACAACGGCCGACGCTTA
This sequence comes from Candidatus Multivoradales bacterium, assembly GCA_965250305.1. Lineage (GTDB taxonomy): Bacteria > Acidobacteriota > Thermoanaerobaculia > Multivoradales > J023 > J023. Next base: position 188,477 of record CBDFNS010000025.1, read on the forward strand.
CCGGTGCGCTCGCAGCGGACGAAGATCTCGGAGAAGTCGTTGCCCGCGCCGCCCTCGTCGAGCCACAGCTGGCCGATCTTGTCGGCATCGAAGTCGCGGCGTACGAAGGCGTACCAATCGACGTCGCTGATGTGGCCGCGAACGCACGCTTGAACGAAGCGCACCGGTACCACCGGGCGTTTCTTGCGATCTTCGGTGAAGTAGTACTTGCCCTGACGCAGTTGACTCCAGCGCACCAGAGGTCGCGTGCGATAGATACGCCCGTCACGAGCGACGTAGGTTTGCTCGACTTGAGCCAGGAACCAGGTTGGGAATTGGAAGGCGGTCATCCCAGAGCGTGTACTCGTCGTCAGGTCACCGTCGTCCACTGGCGGCGCATAGAGCGCCACCTCTTCGAGGCCCAGCTCGGCGCAAACCCGCGTTTCGAGCCGGTCTTCGAAAATCCGCTTGCGCTCGCCTTGCCAATGCTCCAGGCCACTGATCAAGACGGCGTGGTCGGGAAGGTCGACCATCGCTCCCGGACCGAAGGTGTTGACCACCTGGCTCTGGCGCAGCTCGCCGGTGGGCGGAATTCTCTTTTTGGCTTTCACGCGTCGGTCTCCACGTCGAAGCCGTCGGGATTCCGCAGCCACAGATTGACCGTCGGCTCGACGTCGCGCAGGCTGCGCTGGGCTTTGAACTTCCGCGCATCGAGCGGCTTCTTATCGAGTTCGGGGTCGAGCGGATCGAAGAGCAGACGCTGGGCGCGGCCGACCTCGCTTTGGTATTGAAGCTCGCCTTCGCGCTCGGCGATCGACTGCCACGTGTCGAGAAGGTCGACGACCCGCGCGCGGACGTTCTTGCGCAACGCTTCGGCGGCACTGGCCGAGAGATCTTTGTCGTGCCCTTCGGCACGCCGTGAGATCACTTCGGCGACGTAGTCCAACTCGCCACGCAAGCGGGTGATCTCGGCCGCGCTTCGGGGCGCGGTCATCCCCTCGTGGCCCAGCCGGGCCAGGGCGACGACCACCGCGGCAATGCCGCGATCGATCGCCCGGGGCGAGAACGGGGTGACGCTGGTCGCTTCGACGGCGCGGTAAAAGCTCTGGTGCCACGCAGTGAAGCGCTCATAGTAGGAACGGTCGCGCGGCCGGTGGACGTTGAGCAGCGATACCACCAACCCAGGGCGCTGGTCGTCGCGGCCGACGCGGCTGGTCGCCTGAATGTACTCCGACGCGGTTTTGGGCTGACCGAGCACGACCATCAAGCCAAGGCGCGTGATGTCGAGGCCGACCGAGATCATGTTCGTCGCCAGCGCGACGTCGAGGCGTTCCTTGTCGTCGTGAAAGGTGAGCCCGAGCCGGCGCTTGGTGTCGGCTACATTGTTGGTGCTGACCCGGCTGGTCAGCTCGCGAGGATCGTGGAGCTTCTTCCGATCGGCGAACAAGCCTCGTGGCTCACCGACCCGATGCCGGCGGAGGCCGAAATCGACCAGCCGCGCGCGTACCTCATCCTCGACGATACGGCGGCTGCCGCCGAGCTCGCGCAGCGAGTTGAAATAGCCCAAGAGGGTCATGTACGGGTCGGCCGGATTGTTTTCGTTGCGGCTGCCTCCGTTCTCGATCCAGGCTTTCTGAGCAGCGGCAAGCAGGGCGACGTACACCCGCAAGAGGACGACCTTGAGGTTGCGGCCTTGCGCGGCGATACCGACGTAGGTTCGCGGGTGGCGCTCGGTGATCGGCGCTGTCTTGGCGAAGAACGAGTCGCGACGATCCGGGCCTGGAGGCGGGAAGATATCGACCGCGGCACGGCCGAACAAGCCACGAATCTGCTTCTCGGCGCGGCGGACCGTCGCCGTCGAAGCGACGATCTTGGGGCGCGTGCCGCGTCCGCCCACCGGCCGCGCACAGAGGGCGTCGATCGCTGTCTCGTAGAGGCCGACCAGGGTGCCGAGTGGGCCCGAGATGAGGTGCAGCTCATCCTGGATGATCAGATCAGGCGGCGGCAGCGCCGCCGGGTCGAGGGCGCGACCGCGACCTTTCTGGGAAGGACCGTAGAACCCTTCGGCGTCGTGGCGCGCGACTCTACCGAACAGGCCCGCCGCCTCGCCGACCCATGGCAGGTTGGCGAACTTGTCGACGGTGGCGATGATGAACGCCGGCAGCCGCCGGTAGATCGGCTCGTCGACCGCCAGAATCGGCAGCCCACGAGGTTGACGCCGGAAGTGGAAGGCACACTGGCGACTGATGCAGAACACCCGCAGGTCGGTCGGCTTATTCGGGTCGGGCAGCAGCTGGAAACTATCGCGGGAGTACTTGGTGCCGCACCACGGGCAGTTTTCGAGCGGGATCGGTGAGGCGCGTCGCTGGTCGTCGTTTTGGAAGGCAATGGTCCGCCGGCGAGCCGAGTACTGATTGTCTTTGCCCTTGGCGCCCATTCGATTCGGGGTCGCCTTTTGGCCGACCCACAGGCCAATCTCGAACGGCCACAGACCGAGCTTGTCGACGTCTTGTTGACGCTCGAGCTCGAGCGCGCAGATCAAAGTGGCGGCGCGGTCCAGCTGATCGAGGGTCAGCAGGCGCAGGGTGTAGCGCATGATCACCGACAGTCCGGCGCTCTGGATCGAAGGATCGCGCAGCCGGCGCAGTGCCATGGTGAATGCCGCTAACCCCAAGTAGGCTTCGGTCTTACCACCACCGGTGGGGAAAAAGAGCAGGTCGACGACCTCACGATCGCCGTGTGTCGGGTCGACGACGCCGGGCAGGTTCATCAGCAGAAAGGCGAGCTGGAACGGTCGCCAAACCGGCGGCGCGAGCTCGTCGGGCTGGCGCTCGGTCTGGCCGTGGCAGGCGCGACGGCGAATGGCGGTGGCGATGGTGCGATTGGCGAGGCGGAACGCGTCGAGCGCCGCCGGGTCATCAAGGGCTTCGAGGCCGGCGTGTATACGCGCCTTGGCACGCTCGATGTTGGCGAGCAAATCAGCCGCAACCTGCCTTCGATTGACGTCGTTGCTTGGGGGCTGGGCCTGGCGCGCAGCCCAGGCCGCATATTCGTCGACCATCGGGCCGATCATCACCCGCACGGCATCGGCTGTGGAGGCGGCGGCGAGGGCTTCCATGCCCAGCTCGACGTTGGGAATGCGGGTTGGAATCACCTTCTCGACGTCGGCGGAAGGCATCCAAGCCGTGCGCACTTCGCGGCAGGAACCGCCCTCGTCCGTGAGGGCCACTGCGGAGACGTTATGACCAACGGCGACCTCGAAGACATCGCGGTACTGCAAGTCGGCGACCTGCTCATCCCAGTCATCGCTGTCGTGGCCACGCGGGTCGGGTCGGGGTACGAACGGATGAGGCGCGTGGAGCGAGAGTTGAGGTTGAAAGATATAGGCGCTGTCGCGGGTGGCGTCGGGCGCTGGCTGGCGGTCGTTGACCAAGAAGACCGACACCGAGCGGGCGCTCACCTTCATCGAGCCGAGAGGCGCCGTACGGCGTACTGAAACGACCACTCGCAAGCCGTCGCTCGACGGCACGTCGTAGCGGCGCGGCTCATGGCCTTCATCCAGCTCGACGACCAACTCGGCGTGGCGCGCCCGCCGTTTCCAATGCTTGCGGCGGTGTTCGTCTTCGATCAATCGCGCCGCAGGATCGAGATCATCGATGGGGTCGTCATCGGTGGCCCTTTCGCTGCCGGCCGGGAACGGCATGTAGTCCCCCCAGGTGATGCGAACCTGAAGCTGAGCAGCGTCCTCCGGGACCAGCACGGAAAGGCCCATGGAGGAAGGAAAGAACGCCTTGCGCGCCGACGCTTGCTCGGGGGCATTGTCATCGTCGCTTGCCGCCACTTGGTCTAGCTGGTCCAACTCGTCGTCGCCATCGTCGTCGGAACGCTGCTCGACGGGCGCCTCGTAAGGCACGAGAAAGCCGCATAGGTACCACTTCGACGGCGCGATCGAGAGCACCTCGTCCGCGTACGGTGCGTGCTCGGGGTCGCCCGGGCGCGGACCGACGAGGTCGAGGCGCAGGGCGTCGATGAGCTGGGCGCGGACGTCGGCGGAAGTCGTCATGGATGTCGAGCCTCTACGCGCGATCGAACACGACGTCGATGCCCTTCCACAGCCGCTCGACGTGCCACCGGTCGCGTTGGGCGATCACCAGTCGGTGGTGGTGAGAACCCGCCGGGCGGCTTCGGAGACAAAGGAATCGGGCTGGGTATCGACTTCGTCGCAGACCGCGTTGATTTGATCGGTAATCGTGTCGGGCTCATGCCGTGCCACGTACTCGACCATGGCTTCGCTGTAGACCTGGCTCCGTGACTTCTTTATCCGTTGGGCCAGACGCTCTGCGGAATCGAAGATGTCGTCGGGGACGGAGATCGCCGTCTTCATACCACAATCATAACATCCGCCCCCGACCCGGTCACCGAGGCTCACGTCTCAGCTCGTTGATCTCGTACACCCAGTCGCAGACGTCGCAGCGATAGGAATGGCTTGTCTCGGGCGGAGCCTTGCCAGCGCCGGCTCGCAGATTGCCCTTACAGTTGGGGCAGTACTTGACCCGTTCTTGGGGGCCTGATCTCGGGCCTCCGGTTGCGGTAATTTCCATACGCTTCTCCTTTTCCAGACATCCAAGTGGATGGTCTGGTTAGCTGTCTGGTTGATCATCAAACAGGGGCAACGGTCTATTCGGCGCTTGGTCAACATTAGTTTTCGTCTTCACCTTGGCCGACGACCCCTTGCCCTTCTTGCCCTTGCCAGCGTGCAGCCCGGCCAGGACTTCTTCCTGGTAGCGCTTCTGATTGAGGTCAAGCAGGCGGGCGAGGACTTCGTCGTGGACGTCCTCGGGCCAACGGTAGCGATAGGGTTTCTTCTTACGCGGGCTCCAGGTCTCTTCGTCAATCTCGTAGTCAAGGAGGAACTCGCAGTCGGTAGCGATGTCCGTCCAGCCGTAGGCGTCGAGGACAGCGCGGTCCATGGCGGCGTGGAGGTCGCGGAGCTTCAGGATGTCGGGGTCGTGCTCTTCGGGATTGTGGAAGCGGTTGTAGGTTTTGGTGAGGCCCGATCCATGCGCCATCAGATGCGAACGACGAGTCGTCAAGTAGGTGTTTCCTGCTGAAGCGAGGATAGGAGAGGTGTCCCACCGGGGAGGAAACGGAAATGTCTGGAAACAACTGCTGATCGTGTAACGTAGATCATCCCGCAGCGATGATCCCTGAAATCTGGCCCAAACCTCATGGATCCGCGATTGTAGGACAGCAAACGCCGAGTCGGAATCAAGGGCGACGACAGCGATCGTCTTGTTCAAGATGTAGGACGAAGGCACTTTCGCTACAGAGAAGTGCTTCGAGGTGTCCGCGATTGCAAGAACTTCCGTAAGACTACTGGTCGCAAGCAAGAGTTCTGGGCGAGAGCGCCAAAACTTCCACCACGGCCACGAAGCAACGTCCCGTGCTTTCTGTTCTCGCTGCGGCTTCACTTTTTCTTCTACGAGATCGAGCAGATCAGGCCAGGCCTTAGCCTTCTCAAGAGCCATATTGCCGAAAAAAATGATAAAGCGAGTTGGCCGATGATCTGGTCTTGAGTTTAATTCTTTGCCGTTTAGATAGGGATAGATGACCTTGCTGTTGTGAGGGTTGGAGATGAGTTGCTCGTACACATTCAGTCGATTCGCATTCTCGTTCCCGTCTTCAAAAACGAATCCGTCAGCGTAGGGTTCCTGGCCTTTGAATCCTAGTTTTTCGTTGCTCTTGAGATGGGCAGCATCCTTGTCTGGGCCTCTATGAAAGAGATAGGCTGTAATCAGGTCTACCTCGGTTCCATCTAGTATTGGAAAGTGTTCGTATTCGCCCTTCAGGATGTGAACAACGCTGGCGTGTACTGCTGCGCCTCCTGGCCATCGGAATCGGCGCCTTGCCTTGAAGATGCTGCCTCCCGCTAGTCGAATCGGAAGAAGGCCAACTGCTCTAGTATCGCCTTCTGCAATAGTGTTGGTTGTGACTAGACCAAGAGCACCTGTCCCTCGGAGGAGGTTGAAGGTTCTCCTTGCGAAATATGCAACGATGTCTGCCTGGCCGCTAGAAGCCAGGAATCCTGATTTGAGATAGTCGAGGTACTCTTTGCCGAAAGCCCCTGAGATTTGCACGCCTGCGAGGAACGGTGGATTTCCAACCATGACATCAAAGCCCGAATTCTTTCTCTCGAATACCTCTGGGAACTCGACAGACCAATGAAACGGCGCAACCTGTCGGCCACGCCGCAACTCGCCAGCAATCGCTCGGAGTTCTGCAACGCTCCCACTTCCTTCTTTCCACAACGCCACCTTGCTGTGGTACGAAAGCCGCAGTTCTTCACGCGCCTTTGCCTTATCCGCCCCAAAGAACGCCGCGATCACCAAATCGCCGACCAACCGCGCGTCGCGCAAGGCGTACTCGGACTCTCGCCACGCTTCCTTACGATGCTCATAGTCCCCGTCGTCGAGCGCCTGGATCTTGCCGCGCAATTCGCGCGCCTCGCGAACCGATTCATCGACGCGATCGAAGAAATCCGCCATCGGCCCTTCGAGCTTCTTCGGCGGATCCCAATGAAACGCCGCGATCTGTTCCCGCGTCAACCCGACGAGCGAATCCCCGCATTTGAGCGCATGGTCGAGAAACGTAAAGGCATGATCCCGCGCCAGGGTCACCAACCAAAGCGACAGCTTGGCCAAGTTGACCGCGAACGGGTTCTTGTCGACGCCGTAAAGACATCGCTGCGCGACGAGCCGTCGGGCGTGCAGCAGAGGATCTTCGTCGGGCGGAATGTCGGGCTGGCAGTCGTGCACCTCCCACGCCTCGACCAGGTGCGTCGCCAACTGGCGGCAGGCTTCCACCAGGAACGCACCCGACCCCATCGCCGGGTCGCAGACCTTCAAATCGAGAATCTGCTCGGGGGTCGGCCGTTCGCCGAGATGCTCGAAAATCGGCCGCAACGTCGTCGAGACGATCGGCTCGGTGAGCTCGCGCGGCGTGTAGTGCGAGCCTGAACGGCGACGCTCTTCGCCGGGCTGGAGATAGAGCGACCCCGGCGCCAACAGCCGCGGTGTGCGCGGTGAGATCTTGCGCCCGAGCGCCGCCACGACGTCTTCGGCGCGCACCGCTTGCTTCAACGCCGTCAGAGATTTGCCGACCACGTCGCACTCGGTACGATCCTTCAACCACTTCTTGCGCTTGCCACCCTCGACCGCCAGCAACTGGTCGACATCGAACACCACATGCTTCGGTTTCACCGCGATCGACTGGCCGAAGGCACGCTCGACCTCAAAGCCCATCATCGCCTCGTAGACCGAGCCGATCTGCTCGACGTCGAGCGCTCGGTACGACAGCCGCTCGCCGTCGAGCATGAGCAGCGCCTCGAGCACCCGGTACACGCAACCATCCGAGACCCGTGGCGCCTCGATGCGCGCCCCCATCACCCGCGCCACGCCTTGCCGGCGGCCCTCCAAGAACGGGTACTCGTCGGGGTTGAAGAGTTGGCCGTGTCGGGTGGGGAGGCGAAAGCCACCGCCTTCGGCATCGTGATGGCCACCACCGTCGAAGAGCAGGCGGAAGAGGCTCAAGAGCCAGGCCCACGCGCCGTAACGCTGGTCCATGGTGTCGGGATAGCGTCCGGCGTCTTCGCGCAGACGTTCGAAGAGCCCGGCCACCGAGTAGTTGCGGGTGTAGACCCCGTCGTCCGGCATCAAGCCTTCGTCTTCGGCGTAAAGCAAGAACACCAGGCGCATCTGCACCGTCAACAGACCGCCATAGATGTGAGCGGGATCATCGCGAGCGGTCTGGTCGACCAGATGGCTACCGACGGCTTCGTCGGCCGCTTGGAAACCGGCCAGCAAATCCCACAGGCCGCCCAGCACCTGCTCCGAGAGCTTGGTGCTGACCTCGTTCTGGTATTTACGGCTCTCCACCAGCAGGTCGAGCAACCGTCGACCGTCCGGCGCTTCGAGCACGCGATGCGCCGAGAGCAACATGTGGAGCGCGCCGAGGAGAAGCCGTCCGTCGACCTCACACAGCGCTTTCACGGAGAACGTCACATGGCCCGAAGACTCGCCGGACGGTGCGTAGACCAGCCGCAGCTCATGACCGTTCGACAGCAAACCAGCGGCGGTCTTCGTCTCGCGCAACAAGCGCTCGAAGCGTGCCTGTGGGCTGGCCTGCCAACCACCGCGCGCCACTTTTTTGGAACCTTCGGCCGGAGCTTTGTCGAGCTTGGTTCCCGGCGCCACGATCTTGACCAACAGCAGAACCTGGCCGTCGACTATGCCGTCAACCATGCCGTCGACCACGGCAAAGGTGGGTCGCAAGGTGTCGCCATGGTTGGGCAGCACATGCTCGAGATCCTCGGCCAATGCCGGGCCATCGGGGCCACCCGCGAGGTCCTCGGGCTGCCAACCGAGCACCCGCTGTGCGAAGGTCGGAAAGTCATCGAGGTAGGCGTCGCGCTCGGCGCCATCGGTTCGTGGAGGACGGCGAACCATCCCCAGCAGGGTCTGCTGCAGCGCCACCACGTTGCGGTCGACCACCGCCTGGGCCTTGACCAGCGCCGGTGGCGACACCACCAGTCCAACCGGTTGCACCAACCCCAACCATTTCTTGTGCGCCGCCAGCTCCGGGTCGTACTTTGCCATCGCCGTCCTCAGCCCGACACCGGCCAGAGATAGACCAGGCCGACCGGCTCGACCCGCCGCGCCCGCACTTCATAGGACTCCCGGATCCGCGCCGGTTCGTCGTCGAGCTCGCGTGCCAGCGATTCCAGGCGAATGCTCCAATGGCGCATGTCGGCATTCAGCTGTCGCAACTCGTCTTTGCTGAACGCCAGCACCTGCTGGCGCGCTTGGCCTTCCGTCGCCTGACGTTGGCGTTCGATCCGCTCCTGCTGACGCTCGAGAATCTTCCGCATGTCGCGGGCTTCTTGCTCGCCGCGCCGGTCGAGGTCACGCACCGCGCGTTCCGCCAACTTCGCGGCGCGTCGTTCCAAGTGAGGATAAAGCGCTTCGATGTCTTGGACGGCGGTTGCCTTCAGTCGCTTGCACAAGCCTTCTGGGGCATCGCGTAGGCGCGGTTGCGCCAACGACTCGTCGAGCAACGCGAGCACCTCACCCTTGGCACCCTCGCCCAACGGTTTGAGCTTGGCCCGGCCACGGGTTGCCGGATCGTGCCATTCAGCGGCGACCGCCAGGATTTCGTCGTGGAGGCGCGCGGCTCGCTCGCCATGGAGCGCAAGGCGACCGAGGGCGACCACGCGTGGCACCGGATCGTCCGTTCGCACCACGCAGGCACGGGTCAGCTCGTCGTGGAGGAAACCTTGGGATCGGAAGCGTCCCAGCAACCGTTGCACCACCCGCTGCTCCAAGTGCAAATGAACCACTTCGCCATCGAGGGTGCCTGGGTCGCGAAAGACCACCGGCCGGATCGGGGCGTCGCGCCGCCACTCCCAGGGCTTTTGGCCTTTGCGGCGTGGGGAGCGTAGCGAGTCGAGGGTTGCCGCCCAGGTCGGGTCGGCCGCCATGCGTTGGTCGAGCGCGGGGATCTCCCAGCGGGCGGTCGCTGGCTCGTGCGCCGCTTCGTCGGCGTCCAGCGGGCGCAGGGGCTCGGCACCGAGAATTTCGAGCGAGGCGGAGAGCGCGTCACGGAAGTGTCGATCGTCGAGACCGATCCAGTCGCGCGAGGCCTTGAGCATTTGCTGCAAACGCTCGACTTGAGCAGCGAGCTTGTCGCGTCGGTCGCGGACTTCCTCGAGCTCTTCTTCGATCAGTCGCTCGCGTGCGGAGTCGGCGCCATCGTCGGCGGCATCATCATCGGCAATAGCGCCGATCGCGGTGGTCAGGTCGCTTACTGCATCATGTCGAATGCCGCCCTCGAGCATGCGGTCCAGACGTCGCTCGACCACCGGCGACAAGCTACCGAGCTCGGCGTGGATTCGCGCGGTCTTGCGGACCACCACTTCCATCACCCGGTCCTCGGCCCGCTGGGGCAGCACATAGTAGTAGCAGCGAACCTCGGGCGCGCGCTGGAGCTTTCGGTCGATGCGACCGTTGCGCTGCTCCATGCGGCCGGGATTCCACGGAATGTCGAAGTGGAAGAGGTCGGCACAGTGGTTCTGCAGGTTGACGCCCTCGCGGGCCGCGTCGGTGGCGATCAGAATGCGCAAGGGATGCTTCGCTGGATCGGCATTGAAGGCCGCTTTGATCGCTTCGCGACGATCGTCGCCGATGCCACCGTGGAAGGTCATGATGCGTTCTGCGTCGCGATCAGAGCCGGCGATGGCGGCTTCGAGGTGCTGCGCCAAGTAACGCTTGGTGTCGGTGTACTCGGTGAAGATCAACACCCGGCGTTCCTTCCACCGCGCGCCAGGCTTGCCCAGGTCGGGACACAGGTTGGAGCGCAGCCAGTCGATGAGGTGCTGGACCCGGCTGTCGCGATCGTAGCGGGCCGTTTGGGCGATGCGGGCCATGCGCTCCAGCAACGCGAGCTCGGGCGCCATCGAGGGTGCCGGGCCTGTACTCGCGTGGCTGGCGGCAGCCATTTGCGCATCTGCCTCGGCCTCGACCTCGTCTTCGGCCAATGACGCCCGCTCGTCGTCGGCACCCGGCGTCTCTGCCAGCAGGCTCAGCGCCTCAGGGTCGATCTCGGCGCGGTTCTCCGTGACCTTCTCATCGAGAGTGCTGTCCTCGGCCTTCACGATCTGGCGATCCACCGCGGTTCGGTGAATGTTGAGCGTCCGAGCGAATGCTTCGATCGACGACAGTAGGCGCTTTTGCAGCGACGTCACCACCAGCATCGCCGACGCCTGCTGGCGCCGGGTGGCATCCTTCAAGCGAGCATCGCGTGCGCGTCGGTACTGCTGAAGCAAGTGGGAGAGCGTCAGCTCGGGGGCATCGTCCGCGAGGCCGTCGATGTCGACACGGATCACTTTGCGGTCTGGGAAGTCCTCGCCGATGTCGCGTAGATCTCGCTTCAAGCGGCGAACCATCACGGCATCGCGCAAGGCCGGATGCACCGGGACGCCGCGGCAGAACTTTTGCGGGTCGAGCATTTCGAGCAGCGCCGAAAAGCTGTTGGAGTGGCCGTTGTGCGGCGTCGCCGAAAGAAAGAGTTTGTGCTCGAAACGTGGCGCCAAGTCGCGGATTGCGCGGGTAAGCTTGGAGTCGACAGCATACTTGGCACCGCTGGCGGGGGCGGCGTTGTGAGCCTCGTCGAGGATCAGCAGCGAGCCGCTGGCGAAATCACCGAGCCAGTCGCGCAGCGAGGCTGCGTAGGACTCGTTGCGAATCAGGGCCTGAGAGATCACGAAGCGACTGTGTGTCTTCCACGGATTGACACTGTAGCCGCGTTCTTGGCGGCGACGGGCGACATAATCGCGGTCGTAGACCATGAACGTCAGTCCGAAGCGCTGCTCCATCTCCTCGCGCCACTGGGTCACCACCGACGGTGGGCAGCAGACCACCGTTCGGCGGATTTTCTGGCGCATCAGCATCTCGCGGAGGATGAGCCCAGCTTCGATGGTCTTGCCGAGCCCGACGTCATCGGCGATGAAGAGATTGACGCGGGGCATCAGGAGCGCCTTGCGCAGGGGCTCGAGCTGGTACGCCTTGACCTCGATGCCGGCGCGATAGGGCGCTTGGAACAGTTTTGGGTTCGTCGAGGTGACGCAATTCCACTGGAGCGTGTGGAGATACGCCGAGAACAGCCGCGGCTCGTCGAATCCTCGGCTGGCGACCGCTTGCCAGTCGGTACCGGCGAGGACCTGCGCGTCGACCTCCTTTTCCCACAGCACTTCGAGGACATCACCCTGGGCGTCGTCTTCGAGGCACGAAAGGCGGACGAGCGTACTGTCGGCGGCCGTTCGTGGCGGCACGGTGTCCTCGACGAGGTACTGGCGCGAACGCACGCGGACGATCTGACCCGCGTCAGGTCCGGCCTCCCGCAACGACGTAGAACTCATAATCGACATCGGCAAGTCGGCATTCTATCGACTTCGTGACGATACGAGGTCGCTGGCCTCAAGCATCCCGTCCGATCGACCTTCGCCTGAGCGAATTTCGCCGCGGCGCGGCATTTTCGTTGACATCTCGCCGCGTTCCGGCATCTGGTAATGGCCACAGGCCAATACCGGCCTGCCGACAACGAGGAGGCGAGCATGAGCTTCGAGTTCTACGAGGGTGCGAAGACGGACAGCGAGACGACAGCGCAGGTGACGGTCAGGAAGGGCGGCCAGCTGGTGCTGACTCAGGCGGCGGTCGTGATGCTGGGTGACGAAGTGACGAATGTGCAGGTCGGATACAACCCCGAGACGCGGGCGATCGGTATCCGCGCGGCTGACGAGGCCACCCAGGGTCGCTACCGACTGCGGGCCCAAGGCAGCGGCACCCGTCGCCTGGTCGACGGTAAGCGGCTGTTCGTCTTGCATGGCGTGACGCTCGAGAAGGCGCAGACGTTCGACGCCGAGGACTTCGGCGTCTCAGGGCAGGGCGCATACCAACCGGGTGGCATGTCTTTCCACGCTGCGAGCTATATCGATTTCATGGTACCTTGGCGCTAGTAGTTGACTTGTTTTGGTGGGCCTTGAGCGGATGGGAGCGCGGGGCCGTGTTTTGATCTTTCGGCCGGGCCGATTGCGATTTCCGCTGGCTATTGCTAAGGCATGAGTTGATCCAACCAACCCAATGGAGGAGAAGCTGTGAGTGGAGGAATGAATCTTGGTCGTCTCGCGCTGATCGGCTTCGCGGTCTTCTTGAGCTGGTCGATGCCCTACGTGGCCTTGGCTCAAGACGAGGACAGCGACACCCAAGACGAAGAGCAGCAGACCGTCGACGACGCGGAACTCGAGGTTGTTGAGGACGAGATCATCGTCACCGGCTCGCGCATCCTCAGCAACCCGCTTACCGAGCGAGCACCGCTGGTGCAGGTGACGCCGCTCGACCTCGAGCGCTCCGGCCTGACCAATCTTGGCGACTCGTTGCAACAACTGCCCTCCATGGGCACCGCAATCAACTCGAGCTTCAACGTGCCCGGCAACTCGGGCTTCCCGCAGGATGGCAACGGTATCGGCGCAGGCGCCGTCGAGATCGCTCTGCGTAACCTGGGATCCAAACGAACCCTGGTGCTCGTGGATGGCAGGCGTTGGGTCTCCGGAGCATCGGCTTCGGGTGTACCGATCGCGGTCGACCTGAACACCTTGCCTGCCGCCGCGATCGAGCGCATCGAAGTGCTGCAAGACGGCGCCTCGGCGATCTACGGTTCGGACGCCATCGGTGGTGTGGTCAACATCATCACCAAGCGCGAGTTCAAGGGCATGCACTTGTCCCTTCAATCCGGTGAGTTCGCCAGCGAGGGCGACGGCCAGGCAACGCAGGTCTCCGGCGTCTGGGGTGGCGGCCAAGACGGCACCAGCATTGTCTTCAGCGCCAGCTACTACGAAGAGGGGGGGGTGAGCACCACAGACCGCGCCCAGTCGGCGTTCCCGACGCCTTTCGGTGGCAGCTGTCTCGCTGGCGGTTGCTCGTCGTTCACACCACAGGGACGCTTCATCCTCGGCCCCAACTTCAACTTCGCCAGCGTCACCCTGAACGACGGTGTCGTCAACGACGGCGGCGCCAACAAGCCTGTGTTCAACCCGAACAATCCTGGAAGTGGCGATTTCCACAACTTCACCAGCGCCGACCGCTTCAACTTCAACGGTCAGGATTTCAACTACCTGCAGACGCCCAACCGGCGGGTCAATCTCTTTACCAACCTGACCCAAGAGCTGACGGACAACATGCGGTTCACGCTCAAGGGCGCATACACCAACCGTCAGTCCGACACGCGAGGGGCACCCGAGCCACTGTGTCTGGGCAACGGCTGCGGCAACCGGATCGCCGAGAACATCTCGATCCACCGCGACCAGATCTTCAACCCGTTCGGCGTTACGCTCTCGGTGGCCAACGGCAACCTGGAGTTTTTCGGTCGCCGGCCGCTCGAATCCGGGCCGCGCATCTTCGTCCAGGATGTCAACAGCTACCTGGGCACCGCCAGTCTCGAGGGCTGGTTTACCGCTGGCGACAGTAACTTCTTCTGGGATGTCGCCGCCACCTATGGCGACAACCGTGCCTTCCAGCAGAAGTTCGGCTCGCACAACATCGCCCGGCTCGCAGTGGCACTGGGCGATCCCGCGGTCTGCGCGGGCACGCCCAATTGCGTTCCGTTCAACTTGTTCGGCGGGCAGGGGCCCAACGGTATGGGCACAATCACCCCGGCCATGCTCAACTTCGTGGGCTACACCCAGCGAGACTTCAGCCAGCAGACCTTGTTCGACGCCACGGCCAACATCACCGGCGATCTGTTCGATACCTCGCTCGGTACCGTCTCGTTTGCCGCTGGCGCCGAATACCGTGAGCATGATGGTTCGTTCCAGCCTGATCCCGTCGCGGCGAGCGGCGAGACCGCGGGTATTCCTTCGGCGCCCACCGCCGGTGGCTTCGACGTCACCGAGGTCTACGCTGAATTCAACATCCCGCTCGACTTCGACAACGGCATTGACTACTTCGAGATCAATGCCGCCGGACGCTACTCCGACTACGCAACCTTCGGCGGTGAGAGCACCTACAAGCTCGGCGTCCTGCTGCGACCCATACCCAAGCTGTCGATTCGTGGCTCGGTCTCCACGGGTATCCGCGCACCGGGGATTGGCGAGCTCTTCGGTGGCGCCGCCCGCGAGGATTTCACGTTCCTCGATCCATGCGCCGACGTCTTTGGGGTGATCGGCGGGGCCAACGGTGGTCGCAATACCCCGCAATCGGCGGGCGTCATCGCCAATTGTACTGCCCTCGGTGTGCCGACTAACTTTGCACAGCGCAACCCGCAGCTTTCCGCTGTCTCGGCGGGCAACCGCCAGTTGGTTCCGGAAACGTCCGACAACGCCTCGTTTGGCCTCGTGTACAGCACGCTGAAGAAGGACGGTGGCTGGACGGCCTCGGCCGACTTCTACGACGTTTCCATCGATAACGCCGTTCAGGGGCGTGACCCCGGTGACGTGATCAACGCGTGCGTCGAGACTCTCGACCCATTCTTCTGCAACGCCGTCGAGCGGGCGAGCAGCGGCCTGATCAACTTGGTCGACAATCAACTCCAGAACATCGGTAGCGTCGAGGCCTCCGGCGCGGACTTCGTCTTCCGCTGGCGGAGCAAGTCCCGCACCGCCGGACAGTTCGACTTCAGCTTCAGCGCCACGTACCTCGACGAGTACCTCGAGCTCACCACCAACCCCGACGGCTCTCTTGCCACCAGAGATCGCACCGGGACCATTACCAACGAGACCTTCCAACGGGCGTTCCCCGAGTGGAAGGCACTGACGTCTCTGGATTGGACTCGCGATCGTCTCGGCGCCAGCCTGACGGTGCGCTGGGTCGACGACATGGTGCAGGCGAACGCCGCAACGCTCCAATCACGTGCCTTCACCGATCTCCAGCTCCGCTACCGGCCTCGGGTCGCCGGCGAGTCGATGTCCTTGGTCGTCGGTGCCAACAACATCTTGGACGAAGACCCTGCGGTCTGTACCGCCTGCGGTGTCATCGGCATGGCGCCCGTCGTCCACGATCTACCCGGAACCGTCGTCTTCATGCGGCTCGAGTGGGTTACCAATCGCAAGTAGCCTTCAACCGTACAGCCCGCCGGCATGTTACGTCGGCGGGCTTCGGTACGGCCAGGATCTCTCTCGCAACCAAGGGACTGGTGCTGGTGCTAAGGGGCCGCCGGTTGCTCATCCCGTGGCATCTCGTGGTTAGTGCACAAGCGCCCTGGGGAATCATGCCGAGAGAGAAGTGGCTGGTCGGTGAAGAGCGAATCCCGCTCGTTGTCCCCAAGGGTACGGTTCAAACGACAACTTGAGCGTCCAGAACGGATGCTTCGGTAGCCTGAAGAAAGGTGGAACCTGAAAAGGCTCTCGACGGCCAGGGACCGCCGAAAGCCAACCGGTGAACGCGCTATCAATCCGCAAGCAACTGCGTTGGGTTTATGCTATTTGCAGGACTTCCTTCCGCTCTTGCCGCGGCACTTGTTGGAGCAACAGTCGCTGTTCTGGGTGCAGGAGGCACCCTTGGGGCTGCACGACGGCCCTGAGCCAGTGAGGGTTTGCCAGAAAGCGTTGTGAAAGAGACTGGTGCCACTGTTGTTGCCGGAGGTACTGCCACACCCACCATGGGTATGCACGCCCACGGCCATGTTGGTGGCGTTGTCGATCACCGGGCTTCCGGAATTGCCGCCGGTGGTGTCCGTTTCATAGCGCATGGTGGTGCCGGATGAGCCGGCGTTGGGACCCACCTCGGTTTGATGGCTCTGATTCTCGGTACCGTTGTCGACGCCGAAGCCGGTGATGCGAATGTTGGCCGGGCCTAGGTCCTGTTTGAGGCTGAAGGCAGCACCTTGGGCGTTGAACGCGGTCTGACCGGTAGTGCTGTTAGCGAAAGTTGCGAACACACCCCAATCGTTGCCAACGCCGCCGTCGGTGAACTGGAAGCTGCCTTGATCAATCGGGTATTGGTCTTCGGGCCCCGGATGGTTGATGGAACCATCGGAGTTCGAGATCGGCACGTTGAACTCGAGAATCTGCGAGTTATTCGAGTTCAAGCAGTGGCCCGCGGTAACGTACTTGCCGTTGTCCACGATCCAGCCGGTGCAGCCGATCGGCACGATGCGGCCCACGCGAGCGTCGTTGGCGGGCACCCGGTCATCGGCGCCGCACAGGCTCTTGCTGATCGGCTGCCACTCACCGACCACCACCTTGTCCAGGTTGACGAAGACGTCGCGATCGAAGGGTGCCACGTAGAGCGAGATTTCGACGCTGTCACCGTTGAAATAGGCACTTTGGTAGCGCCATTGGCGGGCCGTCTCGGCGTCCAATCGCTGCGTCGCACTGTCGAGAATCGACGTAATCTCGAGATAGCTACCTTTGCCCAGACGAAGGCTGTGGAACTGGAGCTGCAGCCACGGTGAGCCGGATACCGCCACCACCTCACTCGCCATCAACTCAGCCGCCATGCCCTTGGCCAGGTGATCTTGCGAGCCCTGAAAGATTCCGGAACTCCAGGCGTACGCTTCACTGTGGCGAGCCAGTTCGCCCATCTGAGCGACGGCCGGGCCGACCACCAATAGGGCAGCCGCGAGAATCAAGAAACCGGTTCCGAGCCTGTTTTTCCAATGGGTCTTCATGGGATTCGTTCCTCAAGAAAGTTCTGAGGGATTTTCCTGAGCACCATCCACCAGCAGGTGCGATACCCGCGGACTTGATCCGGCGATCAGAAAAGGCGAGATTTCCAGTGTAGATCATCTGGCAGGCTAGGAAAAGTGCTTTGACGACTTTTTGTATGTCGACCGGGCAGTCGGCACTGCCGCCCAACCGATAGCGTATCCCCTACGCTAGTCGCAACAGGCTCCTGGTGTCCTGGATCCTCGACCGACGCAGGGCGGCGAGAGTGAACTACGGTAGGCTCTTGCACCCCCCTCTCCTGTCGTGGAGGGTGAATCGAGTCGCCAAACTCGATTCAGGTGCTTTCTTCCAGCAGACAACGTCGGCCCAGAACTCGAGCATGCCAGCCCAACCCGCCAAAGACTTCCGCATCCGGCACCTGAGAGAAAAGCTGGGAGGGCTCTACGAGTTCAAGGCGCTCCTCGGTATTGGCGCTTTCGCAACAGTTTATTTGGTGCGCAACCTACGGCTGGATCGCCTCGAAGCCCTCAAGGTTCTCTCCGAAACCCACGACAGCGAAGAGGCCTCCCGCTTCACCCATGAAGCCAAGCTTGTCGCTTCGCTCGATCACCCCAACATCGCCAAGGTCTACGATTACGGCGAGATCGACGGCATCATTTGGTTCTCGATGCAGCATATCGATGGACCGATCCTCCGGGCCGAACTCAAAGCACGGGGCCGATTCGATCCGATCGCAGTGGTACGGGTGGCGATTCCTCTGTTGGAAGCGCTTGGCTATAGCCACCAGATGGGCACGGTCCACCGTGACATCAAGCCGAGCAACATCCTGCTGGACCAACAAGGCCGTCCTTATCTCATGGACTTCGGAATCGCCAAGTCCAACACCAACGTCTCGAAGACGGCGACCGGGAATGTTCTAGGGACACCAGCCTACGTCTCTCCCGAGCAAATTCAGGGTCAAGTCGTCGACGGCCGATCCGATCTCTACTCACTCTCAGTCGCGATGTACGAGATGCTGGCAGGACGGACGCCGTTTAAGGCGGACACCGTGCTGCAGACCATCATGATGAGGTTGCAAGAAGAGCCCGATCCCCTGAGCACGCATTGCTCGTGGATCCCCCAAACGATCGAGACCGTGGTTATGCATGGTCTCGCTCGCCAACCCGAGGACCGATACCCGGACGCCGAGGCCATGCGCGATGCCCTGGTCGAGATTGTGAACGAGCACAATGACCAGCACGAGATGATCCTGATGACCTCGGCACCGACTCCGGTGGCGATCGAGCATCTACTGCCGAGCGTCTCGACACCTGTTGATCCCGAGGAGGCCCGGACCTTCAAGATGCGTCGGGCCGATTCTGAGAGTGACGTACCAGCGACTGAGGTACTCAATACGAAACGATCGCGTAGGCTGGTCTGGATGGCTGGCCTGGCCACCGTACTGGCCCTCGCGAGCGCAATGATGATCTCGCGATCGCGGGCGCCGCAGACGGTACCGGCGGCCTCACCAGCAGGCGCGGCCTCGTCGGCGACGGAAGCCACGGGGAGCGAAGGGCTGGCGAGCGAGAGCCCGCCGAGCGAGCCCGACCAACAGGAGTTGCTGACAACGGCGGCAGCACCGAGTCCCCCAGTAGAACCGGAGAAGTCTACTCCGGTGACGACTGCGATCTCCCTGCCTGAGCCCCGCCAAACGGAGGCCCCGGGACGCGCCGCCGAGGTCGAGGCGCTACCCGCCAAAGCCCGGCCGACACCGGCGATTTTGCCCCCGCCAGCCCTGGTGCGCCGCCCGGTAACGGCGCCTAGGATCGTATCGGCTGCCGAGCCGGCGCAAGCCGCCGAGTGCATCGGCCAGTCGGTTATCCTCTCACTACAGGTCGGCGAGGATGGCAAGGTGTTGCGTTCGAGAACGCTCAAGAAAGGCTCTGAAGCGTGCACCAGCGCCGCGCGCCTGGCAGCAGAGGCATATGTATTCGAGCCGGCCCGCGATTCAAGGGGAGAACCATTGACGGCATCCACAACGATCAACATTCGTTTTCATGAGGTCACCGAATGACGCCGAGAATCCTCAAACACGGCAGCAACGGCTTGTTCTTGCCTGGCTTGCTTCTCTTGATGTCCATCCCATGGATCCAGGGATGCGCCTCGATGGCCCCACCGTTGGAAGCCCCACCGTCGGAGGCCCCGATCAAAGCCGAGATCACGACGGTCCCCGAAGGAATCGAGATGACCTATCGCGGCAAGGTTCTGGGTCGGGCACCGTTCGAGATGGATCTCGACCACCTCGCTGCAGTGGTTGAGCTGGGTACCACGTTCGAGGAACCGCCAATCATCGAGCGCAGGATCAAGGTCCTGGACGCGAAGCGGGTGCAGATCCTGATCCGCATCGGCACCGCGCCTTCGGCCGTGGCAAAGGCCCTGGGCCTGACCCGAGTCGTGGTCTTCGACTACGGCGCGTTCACCACCTTCGACGTCGACGATTACAAGCTCAAATCTGAAGTCCTGCCACTGTTGCGGCAGCAAGCCAAGGTGCTCGAAGAACACTTTGGCGAGCTCGACATCTACGTATGTGGCCACACCGATTCGACCGGTGGCGGCGACCACAACCAAGTCCTGGCGGTAAACCGGGCGCAGGCCGTCGCGGATTTCCTGACCGCCCTAGGCCTTTCCGCGAAGCGCATGCGCGTGCAAGGCCTCGGAGCGGAATATCCGATCGCCGACAACGCCACTAGCGAAGGACGGCGGCTCAATCGACGGACTGAGATCGTCCTGCCTGATTCATAGCGCGTGCCCCTATTGGGTTAGCAGCGACGTGCGGCGGAGGTCGATCCGCTTACCGGATAACAGGTGTCGCCCGATTGTCCCGGTAGCCCGATTGTCCCGGTAGGATTGTCCCGGTAGGGTTTCGTTGATTGCGACGCCAGTTGCGCATATTTAAAAGGATTGTGCCTCGGTCGCTGTGTTAACCTCCCGCGCCATGGAAAATCCACGTGTATTCTTCGATATGGAAGCCGACGGTACGCCGCTTGGTCGAATCGTCATGGACCTGGCCGCCGATCTGGTGCCAAAGACGGCGGAGAACTTCCGAGCTCTCTGCACCGGTGAGCCGGGCTTCGGCTACAAGGGCAGTACTTTTCATCGCGTCATTCCCCAGTTCATGTGCCAGGGTGGTGACTTCACCAACGGCAACGGCACCGGCGGAAAGTCGATCTACGGTGAGAAGTTCGCGGACGAGAACTTCCAGCTCAAGCACGATATTCCCGGTCTGCTGTCGATGGCCAATGCTGGCCCCAACACCAATGGTTCGCAGTTCTTTCTGACCACCGCGAAAACTTCCTGGCTCGACGGCAAGCATGTTGTGTTCGGCAGAGTGACCGAAGGCATGGACGTGGTGAAGGCGATTGAGGTGCTGGGAAGCTCGAGCGGCCAGGCCAGCAAGAAGATCGTTATCGCTGATTGTGGTCAACTCACGTAGAAAGAGGCCCAAACGCGCGTTCCGACTCCCTCCCTTTGCGAAGAGTGGCCCGCGCGTTTTACCATCCTTCCCTTTGTGAACGGAAACCGAAGGGGTTTCTGCGCCTGGCAACTTGCCGCCTGGCAACTTGCCAGTCACATTCCTAGCACCTCGCAGTCCGTCAGAAGGCGAAGATCAAACCGCCCAGAAGCTCGCCCTGGATCAACGAGTCGGTGACGCTTGCGTCGTAACAGTAGTCGTCATAGTCGCAAGTGAACGTCTCGTCCTCGTCGAGTAGGGTCCAAAACCCGCGACCCTCGAGGCGAATACCCACGTGGTCGGCGAGCATCACCTTGACCCCGACGCCGAGGCCGACCGAAAATCGCTCGTCGTCGTCGTAGAAAGAGTCGTTGGGGGCGAGACGAGTGATTCCGAGGCTGCCAGCCACGAAGGGTCGAACCCGGCCCGACGTTGCGAATTGGTAGGCCAGGCCGGCGTGCAGGTAGTCGGCATCGAGATCGAAGACCTCTTGGCTCCCGGACGGTAGAAAACGGTCGATCAACGTGGTCTCTTGCGTCGAGTAGAGAAGCTCGACCTGCAAATTCCGCGTGACGCCAATGCCGAGGATGAAGCCATAGCTGTCTCCTTCGTCGAGTGCGAGGCCCAGGTCGAAGTGATCAAAATCGTCGATACTGCGTTCGAAGTCGCCACCGAAGCGGAAACCTGCAAACGGTGTGAACTCGAGCTTCTGCGCGAAAGCGGATTCCGAAGCGAGTAGCAAGCCAAGCGCTACGAGTGGCGCCAGGCGGAGGTTGCGAATGGATGGGGTTTTCATAGGTGGACTCCTCTGTTGGTGGGAATCAGGACAGTGCGACGTGTGCGGTACGCCACCTGGATCACCTATTGCGAGTCCGATGCCAAGCACCGGTTTGGGGTGCCTGCTCCGTGTTTTGTGCATGGCGTTGCTGACCCTGCAAGGGCACCGATGTTTCGTGGCCTCCTTCGACGTCGAACTGTCCTTCAACGAGGACAAGACTCAGGGAATGAGGTCTTCGACGTAGTCCGCGGCGGATATGGGCTTCATGGCTGTGTGGTCTGGCTCAACACCGAATAGTATCGCCGCATGAAGAATCGACGGATTCTCGACGGAACGACCAGTCACGACGGACGTGAGCTCGAACTCTCCAAGGAGGGTGATGAATTCTGTATCGAGATCGATGGCCGGGATCTGATGGCGAGTGGCGACCACCATTCGGAAGAAGTGATGGCGGGCCTCGCGTTGGCGGCGTTGGGGCTCGGACGAAAGCCCTGGTGGCTGGTGGGCGGTTTGGGGATGGGCTTTACGTTGCGGGCCTGTCTCGATGCGCTGGACATGTGTGCCGGCGGCTCGGTGGTCGTCGCGGAATTCTTCGAGGCCGTGGTCGAATGGAATCGTGGGCCCTTGGGTCATCTCGCGGGGCATCCCCTCGATGATCCCCGTGTCCGCGTCGAGGTCGGGGATGTTTTCGATCAATTGGATCGGCAGGACGCGCCGTTCGACATCATCCTGCTGGACGTTGACAACGGCCCCGATGCCTTGACCTTGATGAGCAACCAGCGGATCTATCGCGATCGTGGGTTGACGCGACTTCACCGCAGCCTGAGCCCGGGAGGGGTTCTGGCCGTCTGGTCCGCGGCCGACGACACCGACTTCCGTAGGAGGCTCAGCAAGGTCGGTTTCCGCGTCGATCACGAGGTTGTGAACTCCCGGCCCGACAACGAGGGCGATCTCCACACGATTTTTCTCGCTAAGAAGTCTGCCAACCGGGCTGATCATAAGCAGCGGTCTAGCCTGACCTGAAACTTTAGTTCCAAGCAACGGCGGGCGCGAATGCGAGGGTGATGGAAATCACCGCCTACGGCTAGGTCGCACCCGCCTCGCACGGAGGAACATCTGACCGCCGGTTCTGGTGGGTCTCCCACCGAGCCTGGCATTGAAATACCAGGCTACTTACCGTCACGCATTCGCGTGAAGACCGGCGCTTTTATTCACCCCGAACGGGGTGGTGGTTCGTAGCCTGGGCCTTTAGTCCCAGGCTACGCTACAGAAGACTCTTGAGAAACGCGACGATTTGGCCCACGGTCGGTTGATCGAAGATCAGGGTTCCCGGAAGGGGCTGGTCGAGATCGGCCTGGAGGGCATTGCGGAGCTCGAGAGCCATGAGGGAATCGAGTCCGAGAGAGATTAGACTTTCCCCGTCGTCGAGGGGCTGGTCGGCAGCCAGTTGCAACACGTTTCGGGCCGTAGCTCGTACGTGTTCGGCAAGCATCAGATCGTGCTCGGAAACTGGCGCCGCGGTATAGCGATCGAGGAAGGAAGCGGCCGCCGCTGGGTCACCATCGCCGGCAGCCTCGCTCGCTGGGTGGGGTCCGGCGGTGTCCGAATTGTCGGTCGCGTCTGGCGGTGACGTTGATGCGGTACCGTTGGTGACCATCTCACGAAGCAGAGGCGGGACCACGCCGGTGGGTTCTGTTGCAAAGTACCGTGACCAGGTGATTGGCAGGACGCTGAGCTGCACCACATCGCTGGCGAACATGCGGTCCATCAGAGTCAGGCCTTCGATGGGATCGATCATCTCGATGCCTGCCTCGCGCCATTGCTGGTGAATCTGCGTGGGGAGACCGGCTGCCATGCCACCGTCGGCCCAGGGTCCCCAACCGATGGCGAGAGCGGGCAGGCCGTTGCGCTGGCGGTGGTGTGCCAAGGCGTCGAGAAAGGCGTTGGCTGCGGCGTAGCTGCTCTGACCAGGGGTCGACAGCATGGGAGCAGCTGAGGAAAAGAGCACGAACAGATCCAGGTCCAGCTCGGCCGTAGCGCGGTGGAGGTGCCAGGCGCCATCGACCTTGGGCGCGAGGACGTTGCGGAATCGGGTCCAGTCTTGTTGCGCAACCAGTGCGTCGTCGATCACCCCGGCCAGATGAAAGACCCCAGCGAGGGGTTGTGGACCCGTTGCGACCTCGCGGACCAACGTGGAGATCGGCTCGGAATGGGAAACGTCGAGCGCGCGCACTGTGACGGTCGCGCCATCGCTTTCGAGATGGCGAATCGTGTCCCGAGCTGCTTCCGACGGCGCACTCCGTCCGCACAAAACGAGGTGCCGTGCACCCCGCGTGACGAGCCAGCGCGCAACGTGCAAGCCGAGGCTGCCAAGCCCACCGGTAATCAGATAAACGGCATCGGGCCGAATGCGTCTTGCCTCACCGAAGGGCGCGAGCGGACGGTGGACCAGGCGCGCCACCCGACGTGTCTCGGCGCGGAAGGCGATCCGGTCCTCAACGTCCGGTGCCAGGAGCTCGGCAGCCAGCCTTCGCGCGTCGTCTCTGCGTCCTTGGGCGTCCGAGGCAACTCGAGGGTCGAGGTCGATCGCCCGGCATGCGACCTCGGAGAGCTCGCGACCGAGGACGCTGGTGAGTCCAGAGCCCAGGGTTTGGTGGGGTTGGACAGGAACGTTTTTCGCATCAATGGCCTGACCGCCGCGGGTGACGGTCCAAAGCGCTGGCGGTGTGTCGCCGCGCCCGGCAGCCAAGGCTTGCCCAAGGTGAAAAAGGCCCGCTGCCAGGGTCTCGTCATGCCCATCGTCTGAGGTGTTGGAGGTGTGGTCGAGGGACCACAGGTAGACCGCGCCCAACCAAGGATCGCCGCCGCTCGCCTCGTCCAGCAGGCGCTCGACCTCGCCGGCGTTTTTGGGATCCAGCTGCCAACGATCCGCGGCCACGCGCTCGAAGGTGTCGCCAGCGTAAACCTCCACGGTGCGACCGCCGAAGTTGCGTAATGCGTCGGCCAGTGCGCTACCGAGGCCCGCTCGATCCGCAAAGATCAGCCAACGATGGCGAGCTTCGGGGGGTTGTGCCGTTGGGGGTGTGGACGCTTGCCAGACCACCTCGTGGGTCCAAGCATCGGGTTCGGTCGAGATCGACGGATCGCCCGCGGGACGGATTTCGAGGCCGCCGATCTCGATCACCGCACGGCCATGGTCATCGACCACGCGAATGTCACCCACGACCCCCGGTCCATCTGGGGCGCCGTGGCTGGCGTCGCGGAGGGTGGCGTGGGCCCACAGCGGCTCGACCATGGGAGCTACCTGGCGATAGTGGCCGATGCGGAACGGCAGGTAGAGCCGGCTCTCAGCCACCCCCGTCGGCAAGCAGGTGGCGAGCAGGCGCAGTGCCGAGTCGACGAGACCGGGATGGATGGGCATCCGGCCGTCGCGCGCGTTTTCTGGACGGGCTAGACGGGCAATCGCTTCACCATCGGCCCGGTTGACTTCACTGAGCCACTGCATGCGCGGGCCGATCTCGAGCGCGCTGGCGCCACCGGTGCCGACGAGGGTGGCTGAGCCGATGGTTTCGCTGCACCGGGTACGAATCGAGTCGAGGTCCATGGGATCGATGGGGTCGAGGTCAACTTCACTGTTGTTGATTTGCCCGGTGGCGTGCTCGGTCCAGGTGTCGGGCTCTTCCTGGGCGCGGCTGACGATCTGAAAGGTGCCGCGCGCGCGGTCATGGATGAGCTGCACGACGCGGGCGCTGTCGTCTTCGATTGTCAGCGGACGCAAGAAAACGATCTCTTCGGCCGCATGGGTCACTGAATCGTGTCTGTCACCGTGTCCGTCACCGACCGTCGTCGCCATGATCAGCAACGCGGCGCCGGGCATGACCATCTGCCCGGCCAATCGATGATCGCCCAGGAATGGCAAGGTCTCCAGTCCCAACCGACTCTCATAGACATCAACGTCGCGGCCCAGGGCCGGGGAGCTGAGCTTCCGACCCGGAATGGTGGATTCGAGAACGGTCTCGTGCTGTGGCTCACGTCGAACCTCACCCTGTCTCTCATCCCGTACTTCACCGATGGTCGACGGCAGCCAATAGCGCTGTCGATCGAACGGATAAGTAGGGAGTTGGACACGGCGTCGGGGTGTTTCGCGCGGTGCCGAAGCATGGTGAACCGCGCGCCAGTTGATCTCCGCGCCGAGCGCGTGCAAAGTGGCGAGGCCATCGCGCATGGGCTGGGTGTCGTTCCGAGGTCCACGGAGCGAGGGCAGCCAGGTGCCGCTGCCCGGAGGCGCGAAGCGCCCGGCCATGCCGAGCAGTGTTGGTTTCGGACCGATCTCGACGAAGACCTCGTAGCCTGCTTCGAGCAAGGTCTCGATTCCCGCCATGAAGCGTACCGGTTGGCGCGCGTGCTGGCTCCAGTAGTTGGGCGCCTGGAGGGTCTCGGCGGTTGCCTTGGCGCCGCTGAGGTTGGAAATCAGATCGAGGGTCGGCGTCGTCGTGGCGACGGATCCCACGGCTTGATCCAATGCTCCGAGCATGGGTTCGACCAGCGGCGAGTGAAAGGCATGGGAGACGTTGAGCCAGCGGGCGGGGACGCCTTCGGCGCCGAGTTGGTCGACGACTTCGGTGAGCGCCTCGCGGTCGCCGGAGAGAACGACGTTGCGTGGGCCGTTGATCGCGGCGACGGATACGCGGGCTTCGTGACCTTCGAGATACGACGCCAGGCGTGCCGGGCTCTGACGCACGGTGACCATCCCCCCGGTTGCGGGCATCGCCTGCATCAACCGGCCGCGCTCGGCGATTAACCGGAGCCCATCTTCCAAGGACACCACCCCGGCAACGTGGGCCGCCGTGTATTCGCCGATGCTGTGGCCGAGCACCGCGGTTGGAGCGATACCCCAAGCCCGCCACAAACTGGTCAGAGCGTAGCCGAGGGCGAACAGCGCCGGTTGGGTGTACGCGGTTTGATCGAGCAGCGGTTCGGTCTGCGGCGCTGATGGCGACGTTGACGGATACAGCACGTCGAGGAGTGGTGTGTCGAGGTGCGGTCGCAAGATTTCGTCACAGGTCTCGAGTGCCTGACGAAAAATGGGCTCGCGCGCGAACAGACCGCGTCCCATTCCAGGGTATTGTGATCCTTGGCCGGTAAAGAGGAACGCGATTTTGGGGCTGGTCGTAGCGTGGCCCGCGTGGATGCCCGGGGGCTCGTCACCAGCGGCGAAGGCAAGGAGCCGATGGCTTGCCTCGAGATCGGTGCTGGCTTGCATGGCGATGCGATAGGGCAGGATGTCGCGGCCTGTATTGGCCGCGAGGCAGACGTCGGCCAGTTCATCGCTCGGCTCGCCGTCTTTGGGCTTCAGTCGTTCCGCGTACCGTTGGGCGATCGCTTGCAGGCTGGCTTCGCTGTGGGCCGAGAGGGCGAGGAGGTGCTGTGATGGACCGTCGGTGTCGGGCGATGGTGACGTGGGCGATGGTGACGTGGACGAAAGAGGCGGTGGGTCGGGTGCGCTCTCGAGTACGACGTGGGCGTTGGTACCGCCGAAGCCAAACGAGCTGACACCAACGTGGATCGGTCCGTCCGTGGGCAGGGGCTCGAGGCCGGTTGCAACGCGCAGTGGCAAGCGATCGAAAGGGATTTCCGGATTCGGTTCTCGGAAATGAAGGTGGGGGAAAATCTGGCGGTGACGCACCGTCAAGATGGCTTTGATCAAGCCGGCGATGCCGGCGGCGGCTTCCAGGTGACCAACGTTGGTCTTGACCGAGCCAATGGTGCACGGTTCGGTCGCCGGACGCTCAGCAGCGAGGACGTTGCCCAAGGCCTTGGTTTCGATCGGATCGCCGAGGGCGGTCCCGGTACCATGCGCTTCGACGTAGCGCACCTGCCCCGGCGACACGCCAGCGCTGCGGTAGGCGCCGCGCAGCACGGCTTCCTGGGCCATGGGATTGGGGGCGGTCAGGCCGTTGCTCCGGCCGTCTTGGTTGATTGCGCTACCCCGCACCACGGCCAGTACGTGGTCGCCATCGGCTTGGGCCGCGGCGAGGGTCTTGAGCGCCACCATGCCGGCACCTTCGCCGCGGACGAACCCATCGGCGCGGGAATCGAAGGTCTTGCATCGACCATCGGCGGCCATCAGGCTGGCCTTGGTGAAGTACACCGTGTGGCCCGGCCACAGCAAGACGTTCACCCCGCCCGCGAGCGCCAGATCGGTCTCGCCCGAACGCAAGCTCTGGCACGCCAAGTGAATCGCAACCAACGACGACGAGCAAGCCGTATCGATGGCCATGCTCGGGCCGCGCAGGTCGAGCTGGTAGGAGAGCCGGTTGGCGGTCATGCCATGGGTGTTGCCCGAGCCCGCGTAGGCGTCGATGGCTTCGAGGGAACCGTAGCGAGTCTGACCGTAGTCCGTGGTCATGATGCCGACGAAGACACCGGTATTGCTGCCGGCCAAGCTCGAGGGGGGAATGCCCGCGTCCTCGAGCGCTTCCCAGCCGATTTCGAGAAGCAGGCGCTGTTGGGGATCCATCTGCACCGCTTCCCGCGGCGAAATGCCGAAAAAGCCGCAGTCCATCTGATCGATCTGGCGCAGGAAACCGCCCCACCGGGTCGACATCTTTCCCGGTGCCTCGGGCGCTTCGTCATAGAGATGCTCGAGGTCCCAGCGATTGGGGGGTACCTCGGTGATTGCGTCGACGCCACCGCGCAGCAGTTCGAGAAATGCCGGGTGGTCGTCAGCACCAGGGAACCGGCACGCCATGCCAACGATGGCGATGGGTTCCTCCGCCTGTTCTTGTCGCTGTTCGGCCAGTCGCTGGTCGAGGAGCTGTCGTTGGTGGGGAGAAAGTGCCGCCAGCCGGCTGGCGAGGTCAGCTGCTGCCATCGTCGGTTCCCTGTTGGATAGCACGGGTACGGAGGGTCGATTTCGCCTGCTCGTCGGAAAGCTGCTCAACATCGTCCAGCAGCAAACGCAACAGATCCGGCTCGGCCGCGTCTGATGCCGTGGTGGATGCCGTGTCTGATGCCGTGTCTGATGCCGTGGTTGATGTCACGGTCGTGGTGGATGTCTCTGGCGTGGCCGGTAGATCGCCGCCAAAATGACGTGCGATTGCGTTGATGGTCGGGTATTGCCAAACGAGCGTTCGTTCGAGCGAACGCTCCAGCCACTCCCCGAGCTGGTCGGCTAGGGAGACCGCGGTCACCGAGGTCAGGCCGATGTTGACGAAGTTCTGATTGACGTCGATCAAACCTACCTCGACGCCAAGCTCCCGGCTGCACCACGCAACCAACCACGCTGCGATGGCCGCCGTACGTTCGGCTGTCGCGCCTTGCTCGGCTGCTTGCTCGGCTGCTTGCTCGCCTGCTGGCCCGACAGCCGACTTCGTCCGCGGCACCGGTGTCGCGATCCTCGTGGCCGCCTCGGTGGGCGGGTCGTTTGGTTCGCGGACCAGCAGGGCATCGAGCGGTGGAGCGGACGGCGCTTCGTGGGTGTTGCCGATGTCGACTTCGAAGCGGGTGATCGCGTCGGTCGCACCAGCAGGGTCGAGGTGGTCCGTGGCTTCGTTGGTTGTCGCGGTGGCTTGGGCGACCAGATGGCCGAACCGACGCTGGGACCGGCGCGCGGCGGCACGTTCGTTTTGCCCATCGGCGGCCTCGACGGCACCCCAAACCACGGCCGCGGTGGTGATTTCACCCAATTGGGCGTGTATCCACTGCCGGCTCGCAACGCGGTCAGTCGGGCTGGTTGGCTGGCTCGCGAGGTGTTGGATGACGGTCGAGACCGCGCTTTGCAGGCTGTCGGCGGCGGCCACGGCGCCAAGCCGGCGCAGGAATGTATCGAGCGCTTGGGGATCGTGTTCGACGCTTGCCCCAAGCCACATCTGAAGTGCTTCGGTCGGGCCCTCGAAGATGCGGAAGACCCGCGCGTCGCGCAGAATGCGTGGCGCGATGTTGTTCTCTTCGTAGCCGCGGCCGCCGAGAAGTTGCACCAAGCGGTCCGCGGTGCGCCACAACAGCTCGGGACCCGCGATCTTGAGCACGGCAAAGATCTCATCCGGAACGGTGGCTTGCGCGTCGAGTGCGTCCGCCGTTGCCTGGACCAGCGCCTCAACCGCCGTCACCTCGTGGACCGCGTCGGTCATGCGGGCGAGGGTGACGGGGTTGTCGAGCAATCGTCCGGTCGCGATCGTGCGTCGAGACGCGTAGCGCAGCATCAATTGAAGGCAGCGCTTGGTGCCGCCTACGCTGATCGCCGCCAGGCAGAAACGGGTGAACCGCATGGCGTCTTCGGCGACCAGCATGCCCTCACCCGGCGCGCCGAGTACCTCCTTGGCGGACACCCTGACGCCTTCGAGCGAGATGGTGTTCTGGGTCATCCCGCGCAGGCCGAGGGTGCGGGCTTCGTTGCCGATGCGCAGGCCCTCGGCGTTGGTGGGTACGGCAAAACCAACGATGCCGCACTGCTGTCCTTGGTCGTCGAGCCGCTGGACGAAGACGTTGATCACGGTGGCCCATCCGGCGGAGCCAATCCACCGCTTCTCGCCGTAGAGCCGCCAGCCCTTGCCGTCCGGTACCGCTGTGGCGGTCAGCGCACGCGGGTTGGAGCCAGCGCCGGATTCGCTGAGGGCGAAGGCCGCGAGGCCGTATCCCTGTGCCAAGTGCGGTACCAGACGTTGGCGCATACGGGTTGTGGCGTGGCGCTGGATCGGTCGCAGGCCGAGGGCGTTGTGACCGGTAACGAACGTCGCGAGGGTGAGATCGATGGCGCCGAGTTGGATCAAGACCCGACCGACGTCGCGGTTGCTGAGGTCGAGGCCGCCTTCTTCGGGGCTTGCCTGCATGCCCAAGAGGCCGCGCCGGCCGAGCTGGAGAACCACGTTGGGTGGCATTGCCCGGCGGGCGTCCGCTTGGTGCCAGTCGATCGAACCGGCAAATCGACGCAGCCAGGTCAACAGCGCGTCGACCGGTTGGGTGTCCGCATCGTCGCCAGTCGGCTTGGCTGGCATGTCGCTGGCCTCGGGGGGACCAGGCCAGCGGCACACCTCGTCGAGGGAACCGGCCAAGAACGCGAGCTTGCACGCATGACGTTGAATTTTGCCGCTCGACGTTTTTGCGATCGTCCGAGGCTGGATCAAAACCAGGGTCTCGAGCTGAAGGTCGTGCGAAGCCGCCAGGCGTTGTCGAACGTCCCGGACCACCGCGTCGATGTCGAGTGATGGATGCTCACCCGCCTCCTGGACGATCACCAGGCGTTCTACGCCGCCGCGCTCGACCCCAAACGCGGCACCGCAGCCGGGCCGCAGTGCGGGGTGGCAAGCCGCTACTTCTTGTTCGATATCCTGCGGATAGACATTGCGACCGCGCACGATGATCAGATCTTTGATCCGACCGGTTACGAAGAGTTCGCCCTCGTGCAAGAAACCCAGGTCGCCGGTCCGGAGGTAGCCGGCACCTGGGCCTTCGTCAGCGCCTTCGTCATCATTGACGTCATCGTTGGAACCAGACAGGCGTCCGCCGAACGTGTACGCCGTTGCTTCCGGGCGCTGCCAATACCCGGCCGCGACGCTGCCGCTTCGAATCCACACCTCGCCCACCTGGTCGGCGCTGAGCCTTGTGCACGACTGCGGGTCGGCGATGACCATTTCGGTGTCGACCACGGGTTCCCCACAACCGACCAGTCTGCGTGCCTCCTTCGCCGCGCCCTTCGCCGCGCCAATGGCTCGACCGTGCGTCTCGAAGACGGAAGGGTCGACATCGAAGTAGGTCGGCCTCCGATCCCAAGCCGCGGTGGTTACCAGAAGCGTAGCCTCGGCCAGACCAAACGAGGGGAACAGGGCTTCGGGGGCGAACCCGTGGGGTGCGAAGGCCTCGATGAACGCGTCGAGTGTTTGGTGCCGTACCGGCTCGGCCGCATTGTAGGCAAGCCGCCATGAGCTGAGATCGAGGCCCTGACGTTGGGCCTCGCCGACCTTGCGCGCCGTTAGCGCGTAGGCGAAATCGGGACCACCACTGTGGGTGCCGCGGTATTGAGTAATGGCCTCGAGCCAACGAGCCGGCCGGCCGATGAACGCCGCGGGTTCCATGAGGATCGAGCGGCCGCCACAGTAAAGGGGCTCGAGAATGGCGTGGACGATGCCGTCGTCGTGAAAGTTGGGCACCCACGACACATCGACGCTGTCGTGATCGTAGCGCCATGCGTCTTTGATTACGCGCGCGTTGTGCAGCAGGTTGTCGTGCCGCACCATGACTCCCTTGGGGCTGGCCGTCGAGCCGGAGGTGTATTGCAAATAGGCCAGGCTGTCGCCGCCGAGGGCGGGTGGGGACCAGGCATCAGCGCTTGCGTCGTCGGGTGCGAGCTCTTCGATGGTTCGCCAGCGAAGTGCACCGAGATCGGGGGTCTCGGCCCGAAGGGCATCGCGGCCGTTACGAAGTGAAGGCGCGTGGAGGACCAACGAGGGCTTCGCGTCGCGCACCATCGCGAGCAACCTGGGCAAGGTGCGGGCGCGACGGTGGGGGGCTATCGGCGGTGCTGGAACCGGGATCAAGCCGGCGGCCATGCTCCCGAATAAGGCAACAACAAACGGCAATCCGGTGGGGTAGAGCAACATGACGCGATCGCCCGCCGTGGTGACCGCTTGGAGTGCCGACGCCAGGTTTTGAGCCTGTTGCCATAGCGCATCGCAGCGTAAATGGGATGGCTCGCCGTCGTTGCTGAGGACGGTATAGATCACCCGGCTGGGGTCGGCTGTTGCCTGTTGCGCCAAGAGGTCAACCAAGGTCGCTGGCGCCACCGGAGAGTGACTCATCAATCACCGTCCTGTCGAACGTCGGGGCTCTCGCGTCTCGAAGGCAATTCGGGAACGTTCCGATCGAACGGATTCGATTCCATGGTTGGATAGATCAAGGGTAGCCAGTCTACAGCGCACGCCGGAGACGCAGCAAGGGCAATGGGTCCTTGTTGGGTCCCATCGGGTAGCGAAAAAAATGAATGAAATATTGCGCGACTGAACGTCTGTAAGAGACCTCTTCGCTGATAGGCTCGGTTTCGCACTTTCGAACAATCAGCCTCGTCCAGCTTGGACCTCAATGGGGGATAAGCGTGAAGTTTTCTCTGTTCTACGAAATGCAGATTTCCGAGCCGACACGCGAGCGAGAGGCGCAGCTCTTTCTCGATTGTGTCGAGCAGGTCAAGTTGGCCGATCAGCTCGGATACCACTGCATTTGGGAAGTGGAGCATCATGGCCTGTACGAGTATTCTCACTCGTCCGCTCCCGAGACGTTTCTGGCATTTATTGCTGGCGTCACCAAGAACATTCGTTTGGGCCACGGCGTTTCGCTCCTGCCCTCTCGTTACAACCACCCGATTCGGATCGCCGAGCGCATCGCGGTGCTCGACATCTTGTCGGGCGGGCGGGTGAACTGGGGTTCGGGAAAGTCGGCGACGAGGGTGGAGCAGGGCGCGTTCGAGATTGATCCCGCGACGTTGCAGGACCAATGGCGAGAGGCCGTCGAGATGATTCCGAGAATGTGGAATACAGAAGTATTTTCTCATAAAGGGAAGTATTACGATATTCCTGATACCCAGGTTATTCCCAAGCCGTTGCAGCGTCCGCACCCGCCGATGTTCGCGGCATGCTCGAAACCGGAGTTGGCGCCGGCAATCGGGGAACTTGGGATGGGCGCCATGAACCTAGCGCTCTACCATGATGAGCTTCTGGGTGACTGGGTGAAGAAGTACCGGGAAGCTGCCGCGCGCGCGAAGCCCATCGGCTACGCGTCGACCAACCACTTCTCGTGCAACCCGGCCTCGTTGGTGCTGAAAGATGACGCCAAGGCCTGCCGCTACGGCTTCGAGGCAGCACAGTTCTTTCTCAACTCGATGTCGTATTACTTCTTGGCCGAAGGGCGACCGACCGGACCCATGAAGATCTATCGCGACCCGCCGTCCGAAGCAAGTCTCGAGAACTTCATGCGCAACCGGAACACCGCGGGCTCCCAGCTATCTGCGATCATTGGCGACCCGGCTTCGGCGCGTGAGACCGTTCAGCGTTTTGTCGAGGTGGGTGTCGACGAATTGATTTTGGTGATGCAGATGGGAACCGTTCCGCACGAACTGGTGATGGAGTCAATCAGAACCTTTGGCGAAGAGGTCATGCCACATTTCTAACGAGGCTTCGGATCAGACCGCGGCAAGTCCTCTTGTAGCGTCGCCCCTGGCGGCCGTCCGGCTTTTGCCATGAGGACTCATTCGGTTAGACCGCGTAAGCGGGCGCAGTCGTAGCCCGACGATTTATCGTCGGGCTACGGGCTCGCCCAACAGGAGGCCGAGGTTCCGGCTACGTACAACCCGCCGGCTTGGCCGCGGTGTTGCTACGAGCAGGCGGCCTGAGCCTCAGCCTTGCTGGAGGCCTTGTATTCGGTTTTATGTGCGTCCTTGGTGCCATTCTTGGCACTGGCCTTGGCTGCTTGCTTCTTGGACTGGCCGTCAGCCTTGTGCTCGGCCTTGAGCGCCATGCCTTTGGCCTTGTGTTCGGCCTTGTGCTCGGCCTTGAGCGCCTGGCCTTCGGCCTTGTACTTGGCCTTGTAATTGGTCTTGTACTCGGCCTTGAGCAACTCTTTGTTCTCAGCTGTGCGGCCGTTTCTGATAGCGCGGGACAACTCGGCTTTGTGGGCAGCTGGGTCCATGGGGGGCTCCTTGAAGAGTATGGAGATTGAGGATTTGAGCATAAGCGTACGTCTGGCGCTGAGGAGCTGTCAAGGCTAAAGAGTACGAATAAGGTCGTGGCAACCCAACCCGATGCCGAGGCGGCATAGAGATATGCGTATTGGTCACCTTCTGGCGTCTGGGTAGGGTAGCTCCGACCCGAGGTCGGTGGTGAACCGTTGTCGTCTTCGCATACAATGCCCCTCGAACTCTTTCTCAGCTCGCGAGCTCGGTTGAATGCTGTTGGGTGTAGGTGGTTGGCCGCGAAGCTCGAATCGGACTGGACTGGACGGCTAGACCGGCAGGAGATGTGCGCGGATGATTGGCGGCGGTAGCTGGTATCCCCTCTCCCACACCCAAGAGGCGTTGTGGTTTCTGTGGAAACTCGCGCCCGAAAGCTGGGCGTACAATTTGGTGGTCCCGGTTGGCGTCCGTGGTGACCTCGACGTTTCTGCGCTCGAGCGGACCGTCGAGCGGCTGGTGGATCGTCACCCATGCCTGCGTACGCAGTTCAAAGAGCTAGAAGGGCGCCCGGTTCAACGCACCTCGAAGGGGCAAGGGGGCGGCATCGACCAGGTCGACGCGTCGACCTGGACGGAGGAGCGCCTGGGGGATGCGGCACGGCAGCGAGCCCAACAGCCATTTGACCTCGAAGCGGATGCAGGGCTGCGGGTCGTGCTCTATTGCCGGTCGTCGGATCATCATCTGCTGCTGTTCATTGTCCATCACATCGTCAGCGATCTTTGGTCGTTGATCGTGTTGATGGATGAGCTTCGGCAGGTGTATCAGGTGTATGTAACGGAGAAGGCGGGCGTCGAGATCGCCTTGCCGACGCTTTCGGCGTCGTACGAAGACCATGTCCGTTGGCAACGAAAGATGGTTGCCGGCGAGCAAGGCGAACGGGCGTGGCGCTATTGGCGCAGTGAACTAGCTGGCGAGCTGCCGGTGCTCGACCTGCCCGCCGACCGATCCAGGCCGGCGATGCAGTCGTTCCGGGGCGGCACGGTGATGCGGGTGATCAATGTTGCGCTGACCCAACGATTGAAACAGCTCGCGGCCGGTGAAGGCGGCACGCTCTACATGGTGCTTCTCGCAGCGTTTCAGGTGCTGTTGCATCGCTACACTGGGCAGGACGATCTGATCGTTGGAACCCCGGCGGCGGGGCGCAACCAGCCGGGGTTCGACGACGTGTTTGGGGATTTCGTCAACATGGTGCCCTTGCGCACGAACCTGTCTGGGAACCCGACCTTCCGTGAGACGTTTCGCCAGGTGCGGGGCAAGGTGGTCCATGCGATCGAGCACCAGGACTATCCGTTCTCGCTGATGGTCGACGGACTGCATCCGGCACGGGACTTGAGTCGTTCGCCCATTTTTCAGGTGTCGTTCGTGTTGCAGAAGTTCCATCGTTTCGCCGAGCTCACCCGCAGCATCTTGCCCGCGGACGACGAGCCGGATATCCCGTTTGGCGACCTGGTGCTCGAACCCTGGCCCTTGCACCAGCAAGACGGCCAGTTCGATCTCAGCCTCGAAATGAAGCAGGACGAGAACGGCCGGGTGGTCGCGGCCTGGAAGTTCGCTGCCGATTTGTTCGAGGAGGACTCGATCGCCCGGATGGCGGCGCGCTTCGAGACCCTGCTCCACAGCATTGCCGAGAGTCCTAAGCGCGCCCTGGCCGAGCTGCCGCTGTTGACCGAGGCCGAGCGGCGGACGGTGATCACGGACGGTGACGGCGCCCGGAAGGCTTTGCCAGAGGTGGAGTCGGTGTGTGCGCTCTTCGAGGCCCAAAGCAAACAGCAACCCGAGGCGACCGCCGTTCGTTGCGGAAGCCAGGCGGTTACCTACGGCGTCCTGGCAAAGCACGTCGAGGGTCTTGCTTCAATCCTGGTGGGTTGTGGGGTTGGACGCAACGTGATTGTTGGCTTGCTGTTGCCGCGGGGGTTCGAGCTGGTCACGGCGATGCTGGCGGTGTCGAAGGCTGGTGGTGCGTTTCTGCCGCTCGACCCACGGCATCCGACCGTACGGCTCGGGGCGATTCTCGAGAGCAGCAGTGCCGCGGTGGTACTGACCGCGCGCGCCCTTGTCGACACGGTCGAACCGGCGGTCGAGCATGTACCGTTGCCGACGCGGCCACGCTTGCTCGTGCTCGACGACCTCGTTCCGCGTCCGACGGATGGGTCCTGGCCAATGGTGGACGGCGGTGATCTTGCGTACGTGATGTACACCTCGGGCTCGACGGGCAAACCCAAAGGGGTGATGGTCGAGCATCGAGGCATGGTCAACCATGTTCTGGCGAAGCTGGCGGATCTCGGCATGGGCAAGAACGACGCGTTGGCCCAGAACGGGCCCCAGTCGTTCGACATTGTGGTCTGGCAATGTTTGGCACCCTTGGTCATGGGTGGCCGGGTCGAGGTATTGCAGGACGAATGTGCCGAGGATCCCGCGGCCCTGGTCGTCGCGATTGCCGAGCAGGGGGTGAGCGTCCTGCAAGTGGTGCCGTCGATGCTATTGGCGATTCTTGATGAGGTGGCGACGTGCGAGGGTGGGCCGCCGCCGCTGACCGGTCTACGCTGGATGGTGCCGACGGGAGAAGCGTTGCCCACCGAGCTGTGCCGACGTTGGCTCGATGTCTATCCCGAGATCCCGGTGCTCAACACCTACGGTTCCACCGAGTGCTCGGACGACCAGTGTCATTACGTGATGGAGCACCTGACGCCGACCGATGAGGCGGTTGCGGTGGCTTCGATCGGGACGCCCATTCACAACATGGCGACCTACGTGCTCGACGAGACCCTGGCGCCGGTGCCGGTGGGTGTGGTCGGCGAGCTTTATCTCGGTGGTATCGGCGTGGGCCGTGGCTATCTTGGTGATGCCAAACGAACCGCAGTCGCTTTTGTCCCGGATCCGTTCAGTGGCGTGGCCGGGGCGCGGATCTACCGGACCCGCGACCTGTCCCGGCGGCGGGCCGACGGGAACTTGGATTTTCTCGGTCGTGTCGACCACATGATCAAACTACGGGGTTTTCGGATTGAGCCCGGCGAGATCGAGACCGCCCTCGTTCGGCATCCGGAGATTGGCGCTGCCGCGGTTCTGGCCCGCAACCATCCATCGGGTGAGCGTCGCCTGGTGGGCTACATCGTGCCGTCGAACGAGGCGAAGGATGGCTTGCCCGCAAGCGAAACGCTTCGTGCTTTCCTGGCCGACCACCTGCCGCAGTACCTGGTGCCAACGGTTTTTTGTCCACTCGAAGCGATGCCGCTGACCGCGAACGGCAAGCTCGATCAACGTGCGTTGCCGGCTCCCGAGTGGCGCGCTTCGTCTTCGCGCCCTTTCGTTGCGCCATCTACGGTCGTCGAAGAGACCATTGCGGAAATCTGGGGCGAGGCGCTGGGCCTGGATCAAGTTGGGGCGACCGAGGACTTCTTCGCCATCGGTGGTGATTCCATCCTGAGCATTCAGGTCGTCTCCCGGTGCAAACGCGCCGGTCTACAACTGCGTCCCAGTGACCTCTTCCTCCAGCCTACGGTCGCAGGCCTGGCCGCTTTGGCTGATCGCAACGAGCAAGATGGCGCTAGCCACCAACCGGTGGTCTCGCCCGCTCAGCTTGTCGTGTCGCCGGAACAGCTCCAGGTCGC
The DNA here is from genome assembly GCA_965250305.1 of Candidatus Multivoradales bacterium. Lineage (GTDB taxonomy): Bacteria > Acidobacteriota > Thermoanaerobaculia > Multivoradales > J023 > J023. The sequence goes on from CBDFNS010000025.1 coordinate 226,262, forward strand.
GCTAGGCCAGGTGACATTCGATGACGACTAGCTTGAAATCTCAATCCCAGAGTGGAGCCGTTGCGGGATACCCGCTCGGGCATGAATGCCCGAGCTATGAGTGCGCCGGCCTTCGCCGGCTAAGGACCGCTCTTACCGGTCAGCCCGCGGAGGCGGGCGCACTCATAGCCCGACATCATAGGAAAGCCACGTCCGGTAACCCGATGTCGAAACGAGTCCAAGATTGTGCAACCTCCTCTGTAGGGAAGATGCTTGGGGTGAACAAAAACCTCGGGCATCAGCCCCACAAGAAGGAGGATCGCGATGGAACGCTACCTTGGAATGGACGTGCATTCGGCAAGTTGCACAATTGCAACGCTCAGCGAGGGCGGCAAGCGGCTAGGTCAGGCCATCGTGGAAACGAATGGCCAGGCGCTTGTTGGCTATCTGAAGCAGTGCGCTGGCCGGCTCCACTTGTGCATCGAAGAGTGCCAGTGGGCGCATTGGCTCCACGAGATTTTGTCTCCTCACGTGGCGGAGTTGGTGGTGGTCCACGGCGAGCGCAAGACGGGGCCGAAGAGCGATGCGATCGATGCATGGGAGCTAGCAGATCGCATCCGTACGGGTCGCACGGAGCATCCGATCTTCAAAGCAGGGAAGGGCTTCACCAAGCTGCGCGAGCTCTCGCGAGTCTACGGCTTGATGACGAGGGACTTGGTCCGGACCAAGAACCGTCTGAAGAGCACCTACCAGAGACGCGGTGTGGTGTGCACGGGGAACTCGGTTTACTCCCCCAGCTCCCGGGCGAAGCGGATCAAAGAACTCCCGAATGCGATGAGACCGACGGTCGAGTTACTCGGCACAGCGTTGGACTTCCAGACGACACTGAAGCTCGAGGCCGAAAAGGCGATGGTGACCGAGTCGCACCGATTCCCGATCTCGCGGGTTCTCGAGACAATTCCTGGACTGGGCCCGATCCGGGTCGCTCAGATGATTCCGGTGGTAGTGACACCTCACCGATTCCGGACCAAGCGGCAATTCTGGTCCTATTGTGGCTTTGGAGTCGTGATGCGATCTTCAGCAGACTGGACGCGCGCTGGCGGAGTCTGGACCAAAGCCAAGATCGCCCAGACGCGTGGGCTGAATCGGTTTCACAACCGAACACTGAAGATGATCTTCAAGGGCGCGGCGACGACCGTGATTACAAGCAAGGCCAATCGCTTCCGTGTCGCCTACGACCGACTTTGCGATGGAGGCACCAAGCCGAACCTCGCCAAAGTGACCGTCGCACGCCAGATCGCCGCAACGGCCTTGTCCATGTGGAAGGCACAGGAGGTATACGACCCAGATCGTTGAATCGACCAGCTTGGGCAAAGATCTCGAAGCAATGCGCAATGGTTGCTCCGAACCCAGAGCTTTTCGCTCCAACGATTCTTTGGCGCAAGGTTCGAGGGGAAGCATCAGTGAATCGGCTGGACCCCGTCCCCGTACGGAGGCCCCATAGCCCGGATATGCCCCCTCGAAGAACCGAACGAAGTCATGGCCGAAAAGGCCCTGATGGATGGATGGTTCCTCGAAGAAAAGAGAGAACACCAAGCGACTTCAAGACCAGAGAAGAACGGATCGCAACAAAGGCTCGAAGAAGGGACAACTCGCGACGGAACAGTCGAGGTCAATCTGACAGGACGTTCGAAGCCAAGAGCACGAACGTACAGGAGAGGTGCGCGCTTGACTTCGCTTTCTATGGACGACGATTTATCGTCGGGCTCAGTGCTCACTTGACAGCCGGTCGGAAGTTTCAACTCCTATGGTCCGTCGGCCTGGGTGGTGTCTCTACTCGCCTGCATCGCGGGGTGACATTCGATGACGACTAGCCCCGGAGCTGCTCTGGAAGCCTACCCGCTGTCGCCGATGCAGCAGGGGATGTTCTTCCACAGCCAGTCGGCGCCGGGAACCGACGTGTACGTCGAGCAACTCACGGTGAGGTTTCGCGGTGTCCTGATGCAGTCGGCTTTCGAAGATGCATGGCGCATGATGTTGGATCGGCACGCGGTGCTGCGCACGGCCTTTGCGTGGCGCGGTTTGGCCGAGCCGCTACAAGTGGTTGGTCCACGGGTGCGGCTGCCGCTGACGATCCACGACTGGCGTGATGATTCGACCGCGGTGCCGGACGAGCGTCTCGGGGCGCTTCGGGTGGCCGAACGGACACAAGGCTTTGACCTTGCTCGGGCACCCCTCATGCGGCTGGCCCTGGTCCGCCATGCCGACGACGACCACCATCTCATCTGGACTTGGCACCATGTGATTCTCGACGCCTGGTCGGTGCCGGTCGTGATGGAAGAGATGTTGTCGGCCTACCAAGCACTGACGGGCGGAGAAACGCCTGCCTTGGCTCCGACCCGGCCGTTCAAAGACTTTATCGCCTGGCAGCGAGGTCGTGAAGCGGCCGAAGCGGAATCGTTCTGGCGGCAACGGCTCCAGGGATTCACCGAGCCGACACCGTTGGGAATCGATCGCTCCGACGCGACAGGTGAGGCTGACAGTGATGCCGGTACTGACTATGGGCTCGAGTACCTGGTGGTGGCGCCGGCAGAGATCGATGCCTTGCGGGCGACAGCACGACGGGCGGGGTTGACCCTCAATACGTTGGTGCAAGGTGCGTGGGCGCTGCTCTTGAGTCGCTACAGTGGCCGGCGTGATGTGCTCTTTGGCACGGCCGTCGCGGGTCGCTCACCTGACCTGGACGGTGTCGAGACCATGGTGGGGCTGTTGATTAACACCCTGCCGGTGCGGGTCGACGCGGGTCCCAAGGCGCGGCTGGGTCCTTGGCTCGAGGCGCTCCAGCGGCAACAAGCGGAGACGCATCGCTTCGAGCATGACTCCTTACAGGCCGTACAGGGGTGGAGCGCGGTCCCCCGTGGGGCACCGCTTTTCGACAGCCTCTTGGTGTTCGAGAACTATCCGCTCGACGCCGGCCGGATGCGCGGGAAGGGGCTCGAGATCGCGGATGCCGACTTTGTCGAGCGGGCGAACTTTCCGCTCACAGTGATGATGTCCGTTCGGGAGGAGAGCAAGCTCGGGGTCGGCTTTGACCCTCGCCGTTTCGACACCGCCAGTATGCGCCGGATGCTCGAGCACTTGAGAACCCTTTTGGTTGCAATGATGGGGGATCACGAGCGGCGGTTGGGAGATCTGCACTATTTGACCGATGCCGAGCATCGACAAGCGGTCGAGGTGTGGAGTCGGGGGCCGGCGCCGGTCGGCGCCGAGGCAACGGAGATTCTGGTCCATCGGCGGTTCGAAGATCACGCGGCCCGCAATCCCACGGCGGTCGCCGCGACGTCCGCAACGTCCGCAACGAAAGAGGGCGATGCTTCGCTGACCTACCGGCAACTCGACGACCGGGCCGATCACCTCGCGCACTACCTGTGCGGGCTCGGTGTGGTCGCCGGCGATCGGGTGGTGGTCTGCCTGGAGGCTTCGCTCGATCGGCTGGCGGCGGTATTGGCGGTACTCAAGGCGGGCGGGACCTACGTGCCGCTCGAACCGACCGCGCCGGTGGCGTACCTGGCCAGCCTGGTCCAGGACTGCGATCCGCGCTTGGTGCTGGCGGCACCCGGCCTGGTGGACTCGCTGGCGGCCGCCACCCCCGCGCCGGTGCTTGCGCTTGATTCCGTTCCGGAGGTCGGTATCAACGAGCCGGATGACGCAAGCCCGCGGAACGTGTTGCCAGAAATCGTGTTGCCAGAAATCGTGTTGCCGGAAGTCGCGCCGGATCAAATCGCCTACCTGATCTACACCTCGGGTTCGACCGGCCGACCAAAGGGCGTGGCGGTCCGTCATCGCTCGCTGGCGCATTTGGTTGCCGCACAGGTGCGGGCGTTTCGGATTGATGGCGACAGCCGGGTCTTGCAATTCGCCTCGTTGGGTTGGGACGCGTCGGTGTCCGAGATCTTCACTGCCCTTGCGGTTGGCGCGCGCTTGATCTTGGCCCCGCGCGACCTGCTTGTGCCGTCGCACGAGTTGGTCGGCCTTATCGATCGACTGGGTGTGACCACCGCAACGTTCCCACCATCGGTGCTGGCGAGCTTGCCGCTGGCGCCCATGCCATCACTCGTCACCCTGGTGTCGGCGGGTGAGGCGTGCTCGGTGGCGTTGGTTGCGCGCTGGTGGGCCGGCCGCCGGTTCATCAATGCCTACGGACCCACCGAATGCACGGTGTGCGCCACGCTCAGTGTCGTAACCCGAGACGACATCGACCCCTCGATCGGTCGTGCCATGGGCGACGCCCGCACCTACGTTCTCGACGACCGGCTGCGACCGGTCGCGGCGGGTGTCGCGGGAGGCCTGTTCGTTGGTGGCCCGGGTGTGGCCACCGGGTATTGGCAGCGGCCGGCCTTGACCGCGGCGTCGTTTCTTCCCGACCCCTACTCGGATGAGCCAGGTGCGCGGCTCTACCGCACGGGTGATGCAGCCCGTTTCCGCGAGGACGGCGCGATCGATTTCTTGGGCCGCGAGGACGAACAGGTCAAGGTGCGCGGGATTCGGATCGAGCCGCGTGAAGTCGAGGCGGCCTTGTGCGAGGACGCCGTCGTTCAAGAGGCGGTTGTTGTCGCCCAAGGTGATGACGTAGACCGTCGCCTCGTTGCCTACGTCGTGCCGACTCCGAGCCCGGCTCCGGCCCCGACTCCGGCCCCGACTCCGGCCCCGGCTCCGGCCCCGAGCCCGACCCCGGCCGGGTCGCGCTTGGCATGGTGGCCTTCGATCGCGGAATACCTGGTTTACGACGAGCTGGCCTACCACGCGATGACCAGTGACGAGCGGCGGAACGACAGCTACAAGGCGGCGATCGAGCACGTGCGTGATCGCGTGGTGCTCGAGGTGGGTACCGGACCCGAGGCTCTGCTCGCGCGTTTCTGTGTGGAAGCCGGGGCGCGCAAGGTTTACGCGGTCGAGTTGCTGGAAAGCACCTACCTCAAGGCGCGCGCGCGGGTTGCGGATCTCGGCTTGGAAGACAGCATCACGGTCATCCACGGCGATGCCACCAAGGTTGCGCTACCTGAGCCCGCGGAAGTTTGTGTGTCGGAAATCGTCGGAGCGATCGGTGGCTGCGAAGGGGCAGCGGTGGTGCTCAACGGCGTTCGGCACCTGTTGGGCCCGGACGCCGCCATGATTCCCACCCGCAGCACGACCTTGTTCGCGCCGGTGGAACTTCCCGCGTCGTTGCTCGACAACCTTGGCTTTGGGCCGCTCGAGGCGCACTACATCGAACGGATCTTCGAGCAGGTGGGCGAGCCCTTCGATCTACGGTTGAGCGTTCGCGGTCTCGAGTACGCCAATCTTCTGGCGGAACCGAGGGTGTTCGAGGACCTCGATTTCAGTGGACCGGTGGCGCCCGAGGAGTCTCACCAAGGGAATTTTCAAATCGACCGCGACGGACGGTTCGACGGCTTTTTGGTGTGGTTGACACTCGATACCGGTGCGGGACCACAACTCGACATTCTGCAACACGAGCATTGCTGGTTGCCGGTCTTTTTGCCCGTCCTCGAGGGCCGTCTGCCGGTTTCGGCTGGCGACCATATCGACGCCACGGCCACCACCGTGCTGTGCGATGACGACCTGCATCCGGACTACGCGGTCGAGGGCACCCTCGAACGCTCCGGTCAGCCGGCCGTTCCGTTTCGACATGCTGCTCCCCATCATGGGGGCGGTTTCCGAACCTCGCCGTTTTATCGCAGTATGTTTCGCGATGGCGCTTCGCCGTTGCCGGTTGCGAAGACGGTTGCGAAGACGATGGCCATGGCCAACACCGCGGCCAACACCGCGGCCAACACCGCGGCCAGTGACGAACAAGCCTTCGACGGTGCTGGCCTTCGCCAGCGTCTGCGTGATCGTTTGCCGGCGCATCTGGTGCCCGCGGCCGTTGTTCCAATCGATCGCTTGCCCTTGATGGCCAGTGGCAAGCTCGACCGGCGAGCGCTGCCGTCCGCGGAGGATTCGGCGGTGGGTGGGCGCGGTGAGGCGGGCGAGGTCGCACCGCCGCAAAACCATGCCGAAAAGGTCATCGCCAAGATTTGGCAGGACCTCCTGGGCCTCGAAACCGTGGGACGCACAACCAATTTCTTTGACCAGGGTGGTCATTCGTTGCAGTTGCTACAGGTCCAGGACCACATCGCGGCGGCGTTGGCGACCTCGGTTCCGATTACTGATCTGTTTCGGTACCCCACCGTCGAAGAGCTGGCGCGTCAGTTGAGCGCGGACGGTGCCGAGGTGGCTACGGATCGTAGAGCTGTTGGTCAGCAGCGCGCCGATGCTCGTCGTGATGCGTTGGCCGCACGCGCCCGGCGGCGCGGTCGCCCGCCTAGCCCGTCCCTCGAAGTTGCCCCGACCGACGTCGAACCCACCGGAAGTGGAGTCCGCCATTGATCCCCAAGACGTTGATCCCCAAGACGTTGATCCCCAAGACGTTGATCCCCAAGACGTTGATCCCCAAGACGATCGTCAAGTTCTCGCATCCCGATCACAAATATGGCTACCAAGATCTCGGCGGCGTCGGCCAGAGCCCTGGGAACACAGGGGAATGGGGTGACTATCGATTCGAGTTCAACACCGAGATCGAGGAGTGTGACTACTGGGTGATCTACGAGTCTGTGCCCTGGACCGAACGGGTTCGGATCCCCGAAAACCGCACCATCTTCGTGCCCAGCGAGCCGGAGATCATCCGCTCCTACGCCGCTTCTTATCTCCGTCAGTTCGACTGGATCGCAACCTCGCGGCGGGACTTCGAGGGCGACAACATCCTACGGACTTGCTTCATGGTCGGTTGGTGGATCAAGAAGACCTACGATCAGATGAAGAACGAGCCGATCGACAAGACCGGAACGATCTCGATTCTGGGCTCCGATGTTGTGGACCTCGCGTCGCACCGCAAGCGATTTGCCTTTCTCAACCGCCTGATCGGTCACTTCAAGGACCGGGTCGACGTATTTGGCAGCATCGACGGTGCCTACTGGCGTGACAAGTACTCCGCGCTCGCGCCCTATCGATATTCCGTCATCATCGAGAACGGCCAGCTCGACGACTACTGGACCGAAAAACTCGCTGATTGTCTACTGTGCGAGACCATGCCGCTCTATGCCGGCTGCCCCAACATTACCGACTACTTCAACGGGGACAGTTTCATCCCGATCGACCTCGACGACTACCGTGCGAGCATCCGAGCGATCGAGGAGGCCATCGAGACCGACGCCTACACCCGCCATCACGACGCATTGACCGAGTCCAAGCAAACGGTGCTCGACAAACTTCAGTTCTTTCCGTGGGTCATCGATCTGGTCACCGCCAACGCGGACCGTCTGGGTGCGCCCTCGGCGAAGAAGCGCGTAGAGCTGACGCCAGCGTCCAAGCGGATGGGTGTGAATGAGCATGGCGAGGAAAGGTCGTTCATCACATGACGGCGCGACCCAAACGGACGCTTCTGGTCACGGGCTGCTGCGGGTTGGTGGGCTCGGAGGCGGTGTCGCACTTCGACCGTCGCGGTTGGCGGGTGGTTGGAATCGACAACAACATGCGCCGGACGTTGTTCGGCCCACGCGGGGACACGTCGAGCGTTCGCGACCGCCTGGCGAAAACGACTCGGCATTTCACCTTGGTGGACTGCGATGTTCGTGATCAACGGGCCGTGGAGCGGGTCTTTGTCGAAGATCGACCGGACGCCGTAATCCACTGCGCCGCCCAACCGTCTCACGACTGGGCCAAAGACGATCCGCAGACCGACTTCTCGATCAACGCGGTGGCGACGTTGCTGCTCTTGGAGGCCGCTCGGCAGCATGCGCCGGAAGCCCCGTTCATCCTGCTGTCGACCAACAAGGTGTACGGCGACAATCCGAATCGCATGGCGCTCGTCGAGCTCGAAACGCGGTTCGACTACGCCGATCCAAACGACCACGCGGGCGTTGACGAGCAGTGCAGCATGGACGGCTGCTTGCACAGTCTCTTTGGAGTGTCCAAGGCAAGCGCCGACTTATTGACCCAAGAATACGGACGGTACTTTCACATGCCCACGGCGTGTCTGCGGGCTGGTTGCTTGACCGGCCCCAACCACGCGGGGGTCGAGTTGCATGGATTTCTCAGCTACCTCGTCGCCACGGCCATCGAAGACCGGTCCTACACGGTCTACGGTTACAAGGGCAAACAGGTACGCGATCAGTTGCATGCGCACGATCTGACGCGGGCGCTCGAAGCGTTGATCGAAGATCCGGTTTCGGGCGAGGTCTTCAACATCGGTGGTGGGCGCGAGAGCAACGCGTCGGTGCTCGAGTGCATTGCCATGATCGAGGAACGGACGGGCCGTCCCTTGCAGCGAAGCTACGTCGACGAGAACCGCATTGGCGACCACATTTGCTACATCTCGAATACCCGAAAATTCCGCGAGCGGTATCCGCAGTGGGGTGTCCAGCGGCGTGTCGACGCCATCATCGACGAGCTAATCGGGACATCGCGTTTGGCCGAGCGGGCATCGTGAGTTGTCGGGTCAAGAGACGTTTTTCGGGTTGCTGCTGGTACCATTGGGCGGCATCCTCTCGCAGTTCAACAGTCCAAAAAGTCGACGACGTGACCGCACGATCGCTCTGTGAATCGTCGCTCACGTCCGTATTCGATACGAAAGCCGATACGGAGGTACGTCATGGTTCATCACTGCCAATTGCCGACCGGAGAGCCACTGCCCTTGTTGGTCGAACCCGAGGAAGGGGAGGCCCGGGATGTCGCTGGACTCGTCGCATGGGCCGAAGGTCATCAAGCTTGGATCGATGACCAGCTGGACCTGCACGGTGCCCTGCTGCTTCGTGGCTTCGAAATCGACAACGATGCGGACTTCGAGACCGTCTCCCGTACCCTGACGGGCGAGCTCAAACGCTACGTCGAAGGCAACTCACCGCGAGAACATAAGAGCGACTTTGTCTACACCTCGACCGAGTATCCGCCCGAGTTCGACATTTCGATGCACAACGAGCTTTCGTATGCCCATTCACCCCCGGGGCGCCTTCTGTTCTGTTGCCTGATTCCGGCCGCGACCGGAGGCCAGACCCCATTGGTCGACTGCCGTCGGGTACTCGAGTGGCTCGACCCCGAAGTACTGGCCCGGTTCGAGGCGCATGGCATCAAGTATGTTCAGAACATCCACGGTGGTGCCGGCCTCGGTCGTTCGTGGCAGCAGACGTTCGAGACCACCGACCGCGCGGAGGTCGATCGGTACCTCGAGGGTGCCGGCGTCGACGCGACGTGGAACGACGATGGCAGCCTGCGCACCGAGCAAGTGCGCCCGGCGGTGCGGGAGCATGCGCGCAGCGGTGTGCGGGTGTGGTTCAACCAGGCGGATCAGTGGCATCCGACCAACCTCGACGAGCGGACGCGCGAGGCGTTGGAACGGTTCGTCCCCGAGAGCAACTTCCCACTCAATGCCCATTTCGGTAATGGCTCGCCGATTGATGCGGCTGACCTCGATCACATCCGCGCCACGATGTGGGACAACGCGGTACGGGTGCCTTGGGTGCGCGGCGATATCTTGATCGTCGACAACTACCTGGCTGCCCACGGACGGTGTGCGTTTACTGGTGAACGCGCTGTCCGGGTGGCGATGGGGTGATGGGTCCAAGCGCCTCTGGAGTAAGCGACCCGGAATCAGCCCTGCCCGCCGGCGCGATCGCGGTGGTGGGCATGGCGTGTCGTCTGCCGGGCGCCGACACACCCGAAGCCCTGTGGCGCAACCTGCGTGACGGCCGCGAGTCGATTACGGCCTTTTCCGAAGAAGCGTTGCGTGCGGCGGGCGTCTCGGCGGCGGAGGCGGACCAGCCGGGTTACGTCGCGGCGAAGGGTGTGATTCGCGACGCCGATACTTTCGACGCGGGCTTCTTTGGCTTCAGTCCGCGCGAGGCAGCGTTGATGGATCCGCAGCAGCGGGTGTTTCTCGAATGCGCCTGGACGGCGCTCGAGGACGCGGGCTACGACAGTCATGACGTCGACGCGCCGATCGGAGTCTTCGCCGGCAGCATCCTGAGCATCTACTTGGTAAAGCACCTGTGGCCGAACCGTGAGTTGGTCGAAGGCGCCGGCACGTTCCAAACCGCCGTGGGCAACGACCCCACGTTTCTGGCCACCGGGGTGGCGTACCAGTTGGACCTGCGCGGGCCGAGTGTGAGCGTGGGTACCGCGTGTTCGACCTCGCTGGTCGCGGTTCACTTGGCTTGCCAAAGCCTGTTGGCTTTCGAGAGCGACATGGCCCTGGCTGGCGGCGTCTCGGTGCATTTGCCGTTGGTGGGTGGCTACCGTTATGAAGACGGCGGCATCCTCTCGCCCGATGGGCATTGCCGACCATTCGACGCCGCCGCGGCGGGCACGGTGTCGAGCGATGGCGCGGGTGTCGTGGTGCTCAAACGCCTCGACGATGCCCTGCGTGATGGCGACCTCGTTCACGCAGTGATCCGCGGCTCGGCCATGAACAACGACGGCCGCCAGAAGGTGGGCTACACCGCCCCCAGTGTCGAGGGGGAGTCGCGGGCGATTGTCGAAGCCTTGGCCATGGCCGACGTTGTACCCGAGTCGATCTCGATGGTCGAGACCCACGGCGCGGGTACCTTGCTCGGCGACCCGATCGAGGTTGCAGCGCTGGTCGAGGCGTTTGGTGACTGCGGCGGTCGCCAGGGTTTCTGTGCCTTGAGCTCGATCAAGAGCAATATCGGTCATGTCGACGCGGCAGCGGGCATCGCCGGACTGATCAAGGCGGTGCTGGCGGTACGGGAACGGGCGATCCCACCCACCCTGCATTTCGCGAACGCCAACCCGCAAATCGATCTCGAAACCTCCCCGTTCTACGTCAACAACCAGTTGATCCCGGTCGTGGATTCTACGCAGCCCATGCGCGCCGGGGTGAGCTCGTTCGGAATCGGCGGCACCAATGTCCATATGGTGGTCGAGGAACCGCCTCCGCCGGTCGTGAGCGACGTGGTTACTACGGACAGTGCTTCGCGGCCCTACGAGCTGCTGGTCCTGTCGGCCCGAACGCCCTCCGCGCTCGACGCCGCAACTGATCGACTTGCCGACCGCATCGAGCAGGACGAGACGATCAATCTTGCCGATGTGGGTTTCACCTTGCGGCGCGGGCGCCGGGCCTTTGATCAACGACGAATTGTTGTCTGTCGCGATCGCGAGCAGGCGATTGAGGCGTTGCGCGAACGGGATTCGCGGCGGCTGATGAGTGCGGCGGTGCCGTCCGCGCGGGTCACGGTGACCTTCATGTTCCCAGGACTTGGGGATCACTACCCGCGCATGGGCTGGGAGATCTATTGCACCGAGCCGGTGTTCCGGAACGTCGTCGATCGCTGTGCTGAGATCCTGCGCGCGCATCTCGATGGTGACATCCGTGATTTTCTGTATCCGGAGCGCGATTGGTCGCACCCAAGCTTGGAGGAAACCGCCCCCTCGGCACCCAGCACTGAAGGAGCGACGCTCGACTTTCGCGCCATGATCGAAAAGGCCCGAGCCGGCGCCGCGACAGACCGTGCAGCCGGTGGGGCGGACGTGCCTGATGCCGATCGACCGGCCGCTGCTCAGCCGGGTATCTTCGTGACCGAGGTGGCGCTGGCCGGGCTGCTCAGCTCTTGGGGCTTTGTCCCGGAGGCGCTGATCGGTCACAGCATCGGTGAGCTCGCAGCCGCCCACATTGCCGGTGTCATGTCGCTGGAAGATTCCTTGCGGTTGGTTGCGGCGCGTGCCCGATTGATTCAAGAGCGCGTCGCACCAGGGGCCATGTTGGCCGTACCGCTCGACGAGGCTACATTGCGGGATCGCTTGCCCGAAGGCGTCTCGGTGGGGGTGGTCAACGGCGAACGGCTGTGCGTCGCTTCTGGAACCCGCGCGGGCGTCGACACCTTGGCCGAGAGCCTCGAAGCCGACGGCATCAGCTGTCAGCGGTTGCGCAGTACCCACGCCTACCACTCATCGATGATGGATGTGCTCGCCGAGCCCCTGACCGCGGTGCTCCAGAGCGTGACACTCACGGCCCCGCGCATTCCGTACGTGTCCGGCATGACCGGCACCTGGATCACCGCCGAGGAGGCCACCGATCGGGGCTACTGGGCCCGCCATCTCTGCGGAACGGTGCGGTTTCACCAGGGCTTGTCGACCTTGCTCGACGATTCGGATCGGTTGCTGGTGGAGGTGGGGCCTGGACAAGGCTTGACCTCTCATGCGATCGGCGAACGTGCCCGGGTTGCTGAACGTGAGAACCCGGTCGTGCCCACCATGCGTTGGTCGTATGACCGTCAGTCCGAGCTGGCGGTGCTGCTGCTCGGCGTCGGTCAACTGTGGCTGGCCGGTATCAGGTTCGATCGTGCCCGTTTCCTGGCACGGGATGGCGCGCGGCGAGTGCAGCTACCGACCTACCCCTTCGAGCGCCAGCGCTATTGGATCGAGCCACCCACGGCGGGCGCTGCGGGTGTCGATGCCGCCCCGACGGGCAAGCAAGCCGACGTCGCGGATTGGTTCTATCTGCCGTTTTGGAAACCCGCGCCACGGGTGGCAGCCTGGTCTCCGGCACCCTGGCCTCGGGGACCACAGCCTCGGGGACCACAGCCTCGGGGACCACAGCCTCGGGCACAGGATGATGCAGCTGGCGCGGTTTTGGTATTCGTCGATCGCCTCGGCGTCGGTTCGGCCATTGCCAGCGCGTTGGTCGCGGACGGTCATCGGGTAACGACGGTTGAACCGGGTGATGTATTTTCGGCCGCTGGTGACGTCTTCACCGTCGATCCCCGGCAGACCGATGACTACGCGCGCCTGGTTCGCGCGTTGGTCGCGGCGGACCGCGCGCCAACCACCGTCATTCATCTGTGGTCACTGACCCGCGAGGAGGCGGTCGTGCCGTCAGGTGCCCGGTTCGCCGCCCTTCAAGAAATGGGTTTTTTGAGCTTGGTGCGACTGGTGCGGGCCATGGTTGGCGAAAGGCTGGTCGGCGAAGGGCTCGACATGACGGTCCATCTCCAGGTCGTGGCCAATGGCCTGGTCGAGGTCGATGCTGGTGACCGGCTGGTGCCCGAAAAGGCGACCTTGCGCGGGCCTGCGATGGTGGCGCCGCAGGAGCACCCAGGTCTTACCTGTCGCGTGGTCGATGTGGACGTGTCGACCGGTGAGGGCGCGGAGGCCGACGGGGTGATCGAGTTGTTGCTCGACGAGATCAGCGTCGACGGAGGCCCTTCCTTGATCGCCCTCCGTCGCGGCCGGCGCTGGGTCGCGGCCTACGAGAAGATTCGTCTGGAAACGGTCGATCCGACGCGAATGCCGTTTCGCGAAGGTGGGGTCTACTTGCTAACGGGTGGTTTGGGTGGCGTCGGGCTGGTGCTCGCCGAGTACCTGGCACACACCGTCCAAGCCCGTTTGGTCCTTGTTGGCCGTTCCGCTTTTCCTGCGCCCGAGGACTGGCAAGCGTGGCGAGACGAGCATGACGTGGACGATCTGACCAGCGTCAAGGTGGCTCGACTCATGGCGATCGAAGCAGCCGGCGCCGAGGTGCTGACGCTGCAAGCCGATGTTGCGGACGTCGAGGCAATGACCCGGGTCGTGGGCACCGCCGAGCGTCACTTTGGCCCGCTCAATGGGGTCATCCACGGCGCCGGCGCGGTCGGCATGGAGACGTTCTGCGAGTTGGGGCAAACCAGCGCGGCCCATGCCGAAAGCCAGTTTGTCGCCAAAGCCCACGGTGTTCTGGTGCTCGACAAGGTGCTCGATCAGGTGCTTGGTGAACGGGAGCTCGACTTCTGCTTGTTGATGTCGTCGCTCTCCGCCGTCCTCGGCGGTCTCGGGTTTGGGGCGTATGGCGCGGCCAACGTCTTCATGGATACATTCGCCCTTTGGCGCAACCGGCGCAACCGGGGTGGCGGCACGCGCTGGACGAGCATTGACTGGGACAGTTGGCTGTTGGGCGACACGCAACCTGTGATTGAAGGGCTGGGTGCGACGGTTAGTGCCTTCAACATGGCGCCCGATGAGGGTGCCGAGGCATTGATGCGGATTCTGGCCGAGGGCAACTTGGACCAGGTGGTGGTGTCGTCCGGGGATCTCCAGGCTCGTTTGCGGCAGTGGGTCGAGCGCGACTCGGAACGTGGGCCTGCGGATGGACCGGTGACCCTGCACGACCGACCGAGCCTGGCGACATCCTATAAGGCGCCGCGCGGTGAGCTCGAGGCGTCCATCGCCGCTATTTGGCAGGAGCTCTTCGGCGTCACCGAAGTGGGGGTGCACGACAATTTCTTCGAGCTGGGAGGCCATTCACTGCTGGCAACCCAGCTCAATGCACGGTTGGTCGCGCAACTGGGTGTGGAAATGTCGTTGGCGAGTTTGCTGCAAGCCCCGACCATCGCCGAGTTGGCCGTGGCGGTGGTCGACCTCCAAGCGGAGCAGGCCGATCCGGAGATGCTAGAGCGTTTGCTGGCTGAGATTGGAGACGAGGCATGACTGACGATCCGATCGGTGCACCCGGCGGTAAGAACGAGGCGAAGGCACGGTTCAAGGCCAAGGCCAAAGCCAAGGTCAAGGCCAAGGCCAAACGCCAGAAAGACCTGATCCGGGCGCTGTCGCCCGAGCAGCGCGATCGCTTGATGCGCCGGCTCGCTGATGCGGGCGTCGCGGTACCGACGGCGGTCGCTGGCCTGATCGCCACGCCGCGAGCCGACGACCTCCCCGTTCCCATGTCGTTCGCCCAGGAACGTGCCTGGTTTCGGGCGCGGCTGGCTCCCACCGACCCGGCCCACATCCTCGCGGGCGCGATTCGTTTCGAGGGAGAGCTTTCGGTGTCCGCCTTGCAAGCGACCCTCACCGCGGTGGTGGCCCGGCACGAGACCCTCCGCGCCCAATTCCAGGCGCCCGACGGGCAGCCGCAGCAAAAGATCGCGGCACCACAGCCGTTCGAGATCGATCAGATTGATCTCTCGGACGAGGATCCAGATCAGGCCGAGAAAGCTTGGGGTCGCCTCTACCGCGACGAGACGCGTCGCGCATTCGATCTGACCTCGGATCTGCTGCTGAGGGCGACGTTGGTACGCCGTGCAGCCCAAGACCACCAACTCTTGATCAGCATGCACCACATTGCCTCGGATGGCTGGTCGATTGGGGTGGTGATGGGCGAGATGGCGACGCTCTACCAAGGTTTCGCGCAGGGCCTCGTGACCGAGAGCGAGCCCGCGCTGCCTGCCTTGCCGGTCCAATATGGTGACTACGCGGCTTGGCAGCGGCGACGGCTGGACGAGACCACGATCGAGAAGCATCTCGACTATTGGCGGCGGCAACTTGCCGACTTGCCGCCGGTTCTTGCCCTGGTCGACGACCCACCCCCGGCCGGACCATCGCCCGACCCGCCCGATGACACCGGCGCGACGGCCACGGTGCGGATCGACCGTGCGCTCAAGGAACGACTCGAGAGGCTCAGCCGAAGCGAAGATACGACCTTGTTCGTGGTTGCGCTGACCGGTTTCCTGACGTTACTGATGCGGTTAACCGGTCGCGAGGATCTGGTGGTCGGATCCCCCGTAAGCGGACGGGACCGCGTCGAGACGGAGTCCCTGGTCGGCCTGTTCGTCAACACCTTGGTCGTGCGGGCTCGGTTGACACCGTTGCTCAACGTGGCCGAGGCAATTGGCCGGGTGCGCACCAGTGTGCTCGATGGTCTGTCCCATGGTGAGCTGCCGTTCGAGCGGATCGTTCAGGCGGTTGACCCGGAGCGCGCACCGGGAACGCACCCTCTGTTCGACATCGTCTTCAACCTGACCCCAAGCCCGCCACGGAGTCTGGCGTTGCCCGGTGTCCGCGGCCAGTTTGTCGAGCCGCCGAGCATCGGCGCCAAGTTCTCGATGGAGCTCTTTGTTACGGAGTGGGAGGGTGCCCTCGAGCTCAAGCTGGTGTACCCCGCCCAACGGTATGCCGCACCGCGGATGCAGGCGTTCTTGGAACAGATCGAAGCGGTTCTTGGGCAAATGGTTGGCGACCCGAGCCAAACGCTGGGCGCACTCGATCTCGTGACGCCGGCTGGCCGTGTCCTCTTGCCCGATCCAACCGCCGCGCTCGAAGCGCCGGTCCAGACACCGATCGTCGAGACGATCTCGGCCTGGGTGACCGAGGCGCCTGCGCATCCGGCGCTCGAGCAAGAAGGTACCGTTTTATCCTATGCTGACTTTGGGCGGCGTGTGGACGACACCGCCCGTGCGTTGCTCGGCGCCGGCTTCGAGCCCGGAACGGTGGTGGCGGTTCGGGGTCCCCGCTGCCCCGGTGTGGTGATCGCAATGACCGGCTGCTTGCGTGCCGGGGGCGTCCTGCTGACCGTGAGTCACGACCTGCCCGAGGAACGCCAGCGGGTGATGTTGACCGAGAGCGGGGCGCGATTCGTATTGCAGGTCGGCCCCGTGCCGGATGGCGGATCGCAAGGCGAGCGCACGGATTTGGAGACGATTCACTTGGCCCTCGATGGCACGGCCCTCGATGACACGTTGGCGCAGGCGCTGGACGCCACGACACCCGAGCCGCGCCTGCCCGAAATCGCACCGTCCGACCCGGCCTACGTCTTCTTCACCTCCGGTAGTACGGGTAGGCCCAAGGGCATTCTTGGGACTCATGCCGGCTTGGCCCATTTTCTCCGCTGGCAGCACTGTACCTTTGAAGTCGGGCCGACGGATCGTTGTGCTCAGCTGACGGGCCTGTCGTTCGATGTCGTGCTGCGGGACGTCTTCTTGCCGTTGACCGCAGGGGCCACGTTGGTATTCCCACCGGTGGCCGCGGCGATTGCGGCGGCGGAAACTCTGGAGTGGCTGGATCGGGAGCGGATTACGCGGACCCACACCGTCCCGTCGGTGGCGGAGAGTTGGTTGCGGGCGCCCGTTGAGGGGGTCGCGCTTGCCGATTTGCGGACGGTGTTTTTTGCCGGGGAGCCGCTCACGGATTCGCTGGTCGATCGCTGGCGTCGTGCGTTTCCGCGCGCTGGCGACCTGATCAATCTCTACGGTCCAACCGAGACGACCCTGGCGAAGTGCTCCTACCGTGTCCCGGTGCCGCCACGGGCCGGTGTTCAGCCGCTCGGCCGGCCGATGCCACAGGCGCAGGCGCTGGTGTTGGGGCCTGATCGACGCCTTTGTGGCATCGGCGAGCCTGGTGAGATCGCCATCCGGACGCCGTTTCGCAGTCGCGGATACCTCAACGCGGAGGCTGAAAACGCATCGCAATTCCTGCCCAATCCATTTCGCGACGACCCGGATGACCTGCTGTACCGCACCGGCGACCGAGGTTTCGTGGACGCCTTCGGTGAACTTCGATTCCTGGGCCGTCTCGACCATCAGGTGAAGATTCGAGGTGTGCGCGTCGAGCCGATGGAGGTTGCCGTGGTGCTCGAGGGCTGCCCCGGTGTCGCGTCCTGTGCGGTGATCGCGCGCGAAGAGGGCCACAGCGGTGCGGTGCTGGTCGGGTACATCGTCGCTGGCGCGGGCTCGGCGCCTCCTTCGGTGGGTGACCTTCAGGCGTACTTGCGACAACGTTTGCCCGCACCCATGATTCCCACAGCCTTCGTCTTCTTGGACAGCCTGCCGCTGACCACCAACCACAAGTTGGACCGCGATCGGTTGCCGGCACCCGAGGACGAGGTCGACCAGCAGGGCTACGTCGCTCCACGCAACGCGGTCGAGCTACAGCTCGTACAGATTTGGGAGCAAGTCCTCGACATTCGGCCGATCGGAGTCACGGCGAGCTTCTTTGAAGTCGGTGGTCATTCGCTCATGGCCCTCCAACTGCTGATGGAGATCGACAAAGCCTTGAGCATGAGAGTCGATCTCAATGCGTTTCTCGCCCAGCCGACGATCGAAGCCTTGGCCGCGGCAACGCACGATGCGGACGCCGCAATGCCCATTTCCGTTCCCTTGTGGTCGGCCGATCATCCCACGACACTCTTCCTGGTCCACCCGGGGGGCGGCACCCTGCTCAACTACGTCCACCTGGTGCGCTACCTTTCGCCGGTAACCCCGGTGGTTGGTCTGCAAGCGCAGGGGCTCGATGGGCGGGAAGCCCCGCACGACGACCTCGAACAGATGGCTGCCGCGTACGTCGACGAGATTCGCCGTCAGCAAGCTACCGGGCCCTATCTTCTTGCGGGGCATTCCCTCGGTGGCGTCATCGCCTTCGAGATGGCGCGGCAGCTCGAGGTGGACGGGCAGACCGTGGCGCTCTTGGCGCTGCTCGATGCCACGATCGACCCTGGCGATCGTGGGCCGAAGTCCGAAGAGCACATCAGCGATGAGGATGCCCGCCGGCTGGCGGACATGACGTTGACCATCGAGCGCTTTGTGGGTCGTGCGATCGATGTCTCATTCGAAGGCCTGCGGGGTCTTGGTCCCGACCAGCAGATCGAGCGGGTGGTGAAGGCACTCGAAGCCAGCAAGGCCATGCCGCTCGGAGACGGCATCGAGCAGACGCGCCGGATGCTGGCGGTTAGCAAGGCCCACCTCGCCGCGCGTCGAGGGTACCGCCCGCAGCGATCGTCCGTGCCCATCACGTTGCTCCGCGCCGGCGAGTCCGAGGGGAGCGAGTCCAGCGACGATGAGACCCTCGGATGGGCCTCGTTGGCACCGGGGTCGGTCCACGTGCTGCCGGTTCCCGGAGACCACGTCACGATGATGCGCGAGCCCCACATCGAACAGGTCGCGACAGTCCTGCGTACTTGCCTCGACGAGGCCTTGGGGTCGTAACCACTTCAGAGGGTGGGCCTTCGGTCGTAGCGGGCGGACCCCGTGCCGGCCGTTCGGTCGCGCATACAAAAGCGCGTTTCCCCGTTTTCGAGCAACCCGCCGCCCGACGATAAATCGTCGGTCTATGAGTGCGCCCGCCTTCGCGGGCTGGCTGGGGTAGAGGCTCCCAGCCGACGAAGGTCGGCGCACTCATAGCGCGGGCATTCATGCCCGCGTAGCTGCTGGTGCCTTTTCCCAGGGACCGGGCGTTCTGCTGTAGATACTCTCTTCGCCGTCAAGCTGGATCGGGAAGTTTGTAGAAGCGATTGGTATCGTAGTCGACGTCATGTTTGAGCATGGCGTGAATGGCTACGAGTAGCTTTCTCATGACGGCGACGACTGCCTGCATGGGTGCCTTTCCCCGTCGAAGTAGGTGTTCGTAGAATGCCTTGACGGAGATCTGGTATTGGATAGCGACTAGGGCTGGCATGTAGAGGCCGGCTCGTAGGTGGGCGTTTCCTGCTTTGGTGATCTTGGGTGCCTTGTGGACTGTCTCACCGGATTGAAAGTGGCGTGGGTCCAGGCCAGCATGCGCGACCCACTGCTTGGCGGTCATGCCTTCGGGCAGGGCGAGGATCTCGGCAAGGATGTGCAGCCCCGAGACGGTAGCGATGCCCTTGATCGTGATGAGTCGCCGCATCGCATTTTGAAACGCGGGTGTTCGCTCTACGAGCTTCTGAGCCAGCTTCTCGATGGAGCTGATGCGCTTGGTGAGTTGTCGAATGGCAAGCTGGATGTCGCGTCGCACGAGTGGCGAGAGTTCATGGGTAGCCGTGACTGCATGTAGACGGTTCTTTTCGGCTGTTCTGGCCTTGACGAGGCTCGCGCGTCGTCGCAGGAGGGCGCGGAGTTCCAGGGCTTCCTTAGAAGGCGGCTTCCAGGGCTGGAAGTCCATGCGACGCGCATATTCGAGCAAGACTTCGGCATCGGCGGGGTCGGTCTTTGATCTCTGCTTAAGCGCCTTGGCGAAGTTCCGAGCGACGCGAGGGTTGAGTACCATGACCTCGACATTGGGTGCCCTGTGAAGGGCCAGAGCGAGGTCGAGGCTGTAGACCCCAGAAGCTTCGAGCACAACGCGGGCGATCGGCCCGCACTTACTTAGGCGTCGGATCAGCTTTCCGTGCCCTGCAGGTGTGTTGCCGTATGTTTGAACGTTGGGTGTTGCATCGGTGCGTACGACAAAGGTCTTGGCACTGACATCGATCCCGGCAAACAGCCGGTCTTGGCTGATGGTCATGACGGTCTCCTCGGATAGAATCCGAAGGCGGCTCCCCGACCCTGTACCATCGCCTGCCAAGCTTGTTCATGCAGGCTCAGAGGCACTCAGATACTCCTCGGCATCGGCGAAGAGGGCGGGGGGTCGATCTACATTCAGGCTCGAAGCCTCGCGGCCGGAACGACCTCCCCGCCTCCGGAACGTCCTCTCCCCCCCGCGCCACCGCGAGGGGAGCTGCGGGAGGTTCTCGCGTTCCACTGCGGTCGCGATTCGAAGGTTCAGTCTCGTGAAAGACCTGGCCCGCCCCTCCCGCAGCTCCAATATACAAGCGGGCGGACCCCGTGCCGGCCGTTCGGTCGCGTTTTGGATCAGAGTGACGCGGCGACGGGCTCGGGCCAACCCTTGGGGTCGAGGCCCTTTTGACTCAGGAACCCGTATAGCCACCGATCGAGACCGAATCCCATGCAAGCACTCTCGGCCAGCTCACCATCGGATCTACGGGTGTCATACACAGTGGTGTAGAAGTCACGGTGCAGGTTGAACGACGAGGCCGCCATGGACTCGTTGCGGTGGGGAAGTGGGAACAGCAGCTCGTACTTGACAGCGCCCATGCGTTGGTAGACCGCCTTGCTGCGGCTGGCGTCAAAGAAGAAGGGATCGTTCGCCAACTCGACGGTGACCTCGAGATCGAGTGAGCGGCACAGCCCAAGCGTTTGTTCAATGACCTCGAGCCGGAGCCGCTCGAGGTCCTCGTCGCTGCCAAAAAAGACGATGTCGCGGACGGTGAAATCCCAGGCCCGCGCAAGAGGTCGAAAGCGGCTGCCCTCGTAGCGAAAGACGTGGTTCTGCATGGTCAAGGTACGAACCTCGTCGGGGGCCAGCCGGTGACCGCGTAGCTGGCGATAGCAGGGAATACAAACGCCTGGCGTCAGAATGTGCCGAGGTGCATTCAACGACGCGCCCAGGTCTGCTGGCAAACCGGCGTCGCCGCGAGGTGCCGACGCGACCGATTCCAGAATGGGGAGGTTGTCCGGCAGGTGGCAACAGAATGTAACGTGCTGGGGAAAATGGGCCAGGTAACCGACCTCCGCCAGAACCTCGCTCGGAATCATTGCCGGGTAGTGATTCTCTTCAGCGTCGAAGTCACGTGCCAACTGACGAAACCACTGTTCGAAGTAGCGGAAGGCGCCAAGCAGGGGACCCCGTAGTCCGACCAGACCAGCGCCGAGGACTTGCACGCCTTCCGACGCCGCAAGGGCGGCATCGATGTCTTGGACGTCGAGCTTTCTGGCCTGGGTCGCCTGCAACAACCGGCGTCCCAGGAGGCGGTGCGTCCGAACCATTTCGGAGACGAAGGCCTCGACGTGTCCGGCCGCATCGACGGCCGTCAGGGTGACGTCGAGCACACCTGTCGTGGCGTCATAGGTCGCCGAGCGAACGTGATCGCCATCGATCTCGAGTCCATCGACGATCGCACGAATGCCAGCGTCGCCGACCTTCGCCAGATCGAACGTTCGTTGGGTCTCACCTTCGCTCATGAGGCCTGGAATCCGTAGCGGGCGATCGCGACTTCGAGTACTTGGGTTGTGCCTTCGATGAACTCCATAATTCGCGCATCGCGTACGTAGCGCTGCAAGGGATAGTGGGGGCCACAACCGTTGGCGCCATGGATCTGCAACGCGTCATGGGCGGCCTGATTGACCATGGTCGAGGTGAAGTACTTCGCCATGGTGCTCTCTTGGATGGCGCCGGGATCCCGTCGACCCCGTGCACAGCCCGCGCTCCAGCACATCAGCCGGGCGGCGTGGACGTTGGTCATCATACGGCTCACCATGCGCTGCACCAGCTGCAAGTCGGCGAGTGGACCGCCGAATTGCTGCCGTTCCTGGGCATAGGAAAGGCTTGCGTCGAGGCAGGCTTGGCCGAGACCGACGCAGCCCCACGCCAGGTTGTAGCGGCCAGCGTCCAAGCCGATCGAGGCGACGTGGCTGAGGCCGAACGGCGCGCGTCCGATGCGCAGCTCCGGCCCGAGACGGCAGCCCTCGAGGCGGAGCGTTGCGAGCATGTAGCCACGACACCCAAGAATGCCGGTGATGGGCTCGATGGTCAGGCCGGGCGTGTCACGCGGGAGGAGAAAGGCAACGGGGCCTTCCTCCGCGCGAGCCAGCACTACGAAAAGATCCGCGGTCTGGCCGCAGGTAATCCAGGTCTTCACACCGTCGACCACCGCGTAGTCACCCGCCGGTCTTGCGGTGGTCTCGACTGCGGCTGCGTCGCTGCCAACGTTGGGCTCAGTGATCGCGATCGCCGCCAACACCTCACCGGACGTGAGTCTGGGTACCCATGTTGCCTTCTGTTCGCGGGTTCCCCAACGGGCCACCACGCTGCCGGCCATATGGTGAACATTCACCAGACCCTGGACCGAAGCGCTCGCGCGTCCCAGGGCTTCGTGCATCAAGCCGTGGCGAAGGGCGGCTGCTACCGGATCGTCGGTGCTGCCTGGGGTGCCGCCGAGGGCTTCGGGGAAGCCACTGGCGAAACAGCCAGCGTCGATCAGCGAGGTGACCAACGAGCGCGGAATCTGTTCGCGTTGATCGATCTCATCGGCGTGGGGCGCTACGTGTTCATCCGCGAACCCCCGCATTGCGTCGCGCTCGTCTTGGAAGGAGTCGAGGTTGGTCATGTTAAGTGCCACGTTTGCGCGTCACCAGGCTCGAAACGGCCGCGATACTGCGGAAGTTCGTCATCTCGAGATCTTCACTCTCGATTTCGATACCGAACTCGCCTTCAACAAAGGCGACCAGTTGTAACGCAAACAATGAGTTGCCAAAGCCGAGCGCGAAGATGTCATCGTCATCGGCGATCTCTCGCCCCTTGAATGAACGTGACATGAAGCTCCGAATCGGTGACCGGATGCTGTCGTCTGACATGATCCTCGTGTTACCTTAATCAATTGATGTGACACGACGCATCGTGTGCGTCAGTGGCTGGTGGGGAACGAGCGATGCCCGATGATGAATCGTTGGACTGCGAGCGCACCCGCTACCGCGGGCTGACCGAAATCGAGCATCCCAGCCGGCGAAGGCCGGCGCACTCATAGCGCGGGCATTGATGCCCGCGCTACAGGGAGATGGGGTAAGGTTCATGCTAAGAAGCATAGACGTAGAAACCCTTACCACTTTTGCGTCCGAAGGTACCAGCGTACACCATCTTCTTCAACAAGGGGCACGGTCGGTACTTGCTGTCATTGAGCTCGGCATAGAGCACTTCGATCGATCGAAGAACAGTATCGAGACCGATGAGGTCGGCGGTTTCGAGTGGTCCCATCTTGTGACCAAAGCAGGTCTTGAACAAGCGATCGACATCTTCAGGCTTGGCGACGCCCTCGTGGACCAAGAACATCGCTTCGTTGACCATTAGCATCATCACGCGGTTGGTCACGAAACCCGGTGAGTCGTTGACCAGAATCGCTTGTCGGCCTGCCTGTTCGACCAGTGTTGTCGCTGCCTTGATCGTCGCTTCAGAGGTGTGCGTGGCACGAATCACTTCGACGGTGGGCATCACCGGTACGGGGTTCATGAAGTGCATGCCGATCACCCGTTCGGGATGCCGACCAGCGGAAGCAATGCGCGTAATTGGGATCGCCGACGTGTTGGCGGCGATCGGAATGTCGTTGGCAACGACCCGATCGATTTCTTGATGAACGGTACGTTTCAGGTCCCAATCTTCCGTGATGTTCTCGATCACGAAGTCGACCTCCCTGAGGTCCTTGACGACACTTGACGTATGCAGCCGAGCCAGCACCGCATCGGGATCGATCCGCTCTTGGTGAAGCAATCGGGCCAGTTTGAGGTTGTTCACAACGGAAGCCCGTGCCGCGTCGAGCTGATCTTGGCTGGTGTCGACGAGGATCACATCGTGACCGGTCTGGGCGAAGAGTTGCGCCACCCCGGAACCGATCACACCGCCACCAACTACACCGATCCTCTGAATGCTCATCGTGCCAAATCCTCGGAATGCTGCGTGTTGCTCATGTGGGGTTTGAGTCGTCGCTCGGGTCGTTGGCCGGCGCTGATTTTCGGCTCTGGATTTCGTGGACCAGTTGGTCCGCTAGGTCCTCTGGGGCATGCAAGCCATCGAGGACGAGGTGGGCGGCGTCCTGGGCCGCGCGACCGGCGGCCGAGTAAGCTTCGTGGCCAACCATCAGAAACCCGGTGAGATCGCGTTCGAGGTGTTCGAGCAACGCGTCACTGGTGTGCTCCGAGGTCTGAATCGAGCGGACCACCCGGCGCGCAAGCGCAACGTCTCCGGGCGTTTTGAGATGTGCCGCAAAATCGATCAAAGGTGCTGTGTCGGCGCGCGACCGGCCGAACGGGTCTTCGACGACGACCAGGCTACAGGGGCCCGCGACCCCCTGGGTGTTGGGTCGCTTGATGGACTCGCCTGCGCGCAGACAGGTGAGTGCTTCGACGAGCTCGGGTGTCTCGATCTCGTGTGGGTCCGCACCGCGTTCGAGCCAGCCGAGAATCGAAGCTGGATCATTCGCTAGGTCCGCGTAGTCATCGAAATGAAGCGTGACTGCGCCGTCGAGTCTCTGAGCGACGTTCTTCGCCAAGGTCGTCTTGCCACCGCCTGATGTGCCGCTGATCACGACCACGAAAGTGGGTTGACCTGCGACGCGGGATTGGACTTGGAGGGGATGGGTCGTCATTTCAGTAACCAACCCACGAGGCTGTGCCTCTGACCGCCGAGCGAGCCCAATGTCCCTGCGCGGGATGCTCGAATGGCCTCCGGCCACCTTGTGGGCTGCGCTGCGCTCCCTGCTCGAGACACTAGGCCTCGCTCTCGGGATTCGTCATACATGTGAACTTCATGGGAACCAAGGGACCTAATCTGTGTTGCCCGTTTCGAAAGTGCGGACGATGGCTCGCTGCATCGCTTTCCCGAGGTGGTCGGCGACCACCTGCAACTCTTCTTCCATGGCAGGCGGCGTCGACCGGTAAGTCGCGTCATTCCACACAAAGGCGTCATCGTCGCCAATGATGCCACGGGGCGCGCGCTCGGGCACGGGGCGTTCGGAGATTCGGAGGTGCGCGGAGAGGAAGGTGCTGCGCATTGGTGAGACGAAGAGATGGAGCCGAATCGCTTGCGCGTGACCGTCGGCGTCGAGCTCTGGCGGCACGAAGGCCTGATAGATCACCCGATCTCGGCCGAAGAGAAGGCTTCTGGCAAAGCCCATCCGCAAGCGACGCGGAATGCCGGTCGTTCCGCGGAGACCGAGGGCTGATTGGGCTTGAGCGAGGTCGTCGAAACGTGCCGCGATCACCTGACGGCTGCGCTCACCGTCGGCCAGCTTGATGACCAGATTGGGCCACCGTGTTCCGTGATCTTCTTCGGGAATAAAGAGATGATCACGGGTGGTGGGGAGCGCGACAGGGCTGTTGGCGGGCAACTCGTGCTCGATCGCATGGTGCAACCATCTCGAGGTGTACCACTTGTTGTCGATGTACCGAAAGACTGGTGTCATCAGACCTGAGTGGATGACATACATCGTTTTCGGAGCAAGGGGCTGCGGTAGCGCGACCAGCCGTCCCGAGGCATCAGGTTGGTTCAGCGGGCAGGTCGAAGGAACAACCTCGATGCCGAGCTCACGACCCGCCCGTAGGAATTCGTCAGCGTAAGGTTGATGCCATCGAAAGGCAATCGGGACGACTCGATCAAACCCCAGTTCTCTGGCTGTGGAAACGAGGTTGGCGACCAACGGGTCGATCGGCGCGTCGTAGAGTGTGCGGCGTCGCGGATAGATCGAGGGCCCGTGATTGTTCTCGATGACGAAATATTTTCCGTTATGTCGAAACAGGTCGACGCCGATCAGCATGCCCGCCATTGCGTGCGTGGTGTCGTCGTGCCAGTACGATCGATACCGGGGGTGCTGCGGTACCAGTCGCTCGGTGTCGAGGAGGGCGAGCTCGACGTTGCCGATGTCGGGTACCCGGCTTACGGTGCGGAGGCATTCCACGAGATCGAAACCAACCCGTGCCAAGTGCGCGGGAATACGGGGCATAGGCCAGTCGCCGAGCACGGCAAAGCGCGAGACCGGGCCCCAGGTACCGAGACGATCAAAAAGAAAGCTCGAGTCGCCGGCAAAAGCCAGCCTCCGGCACAGCGAATCGGAACGCGCTCGGGCAGTCATCATTTCGACCCTGGTACGGGGTGCCGATGCATCGATCTCCTTCTCTTGCCGCGTCGCTTGGCAGCGCACGTGCTGTTCTCGCAAACCCGAGGCAAGTGGTGGCGTAGGCTGGGTGCAATATTGCCCTACGGTACAAGAAGACGCAAGCGTCTGATGGTGTAATTCTGCGCAGTCGAGGCTACCTGTTAGGATAAAAAAATATCAACAACGTCCGGTTGAGTCGTCATATTCCGCGGGAGAGACCCATGCGTTCGCTCTGTATTGCGTTTGTCGTGCTTTCATCGTTTTTCGCCGCCGCGTGTACCGCGCAAGATTCGATTGCCCCGGTCCAAGAGGAGGCGACTCCGCGGCTGGTGGTCCAGATTGTAGTGGACCAGTTGCGTGGCGACATTCCATTTCGGTACCGGGATCGTCTCGGTCCGGACGGTTTTCGCCGGCTCATGGATGGCGGTACCTGGTATACCGCCGCGCAGCATCCGCACTCCCATACCGAGACGATTGTTGGTCATACGACGCTCTCGACCGCCGCCTACCCTTCTAGCCACGGCATGATCGCGAACAGCTGGTACGAGCGAGATGCTCCGGTCGTGGCAGCGGTGCGGGCAAAGCCAAAAAGGGTCGATTCGACCAAGCCGAAGAAAAAGCTGGCGCTGGGTACCCTTCCGCCCTACCACGGCATGTCAGAAGAGGTCTGGACGAAGCCGGAGACCGGGCATGTCGAATCCGCCGTCGAAAGTTCGGACTACGTTGTGGTTGGGACGACGGATGAGGGAGCCTCGCCCGAGGATATTCTCACGTCGACGTTCGGCGACGAGCTGTCGCTTTCGACCCACGGTAGGGGCAAGGTCTTTTCGGTGTCGAACAAGGACCGTGCGGCTGTGGCGTTGGGTGGCCATGCCGGCAAGGCGTTTTGGTACTCGGCCAACAATGGGCACCACGTCTCCAGCACCTACTACTACCAGCAGGGGTACCCGGCGTGGGTTGATGCGTGGAACGCCGAGGAGCGTGCCGACGCCTTCAAGAACACGGAATGGCAGCTGTCTCGCCCCCTCGATACGTATCTGTTTCGTGACTCGACCAACCGGTTTCCCGCCGGCTCACCGCCGGAGAAGGCGATGGAAATGCTCGACAAGGTGCGCTACAACCGGGTGTTTCCCCATAAGTTTGTCTTTTTGGAGGCCCTACCACCGCAGATGTTCTATACCGGCATCACGATCAGTCCCATCGCGGACGAGCTGACGATGGCGTTTGCCGAGGCGGTGGTTGAAAACGAGCAGTTGGGCGCGGACGACATCACGGACTACTTGGGCATTGGCCTATCGGCTTTCGACATCGTCAATCATTGGTTCAGTATCTCGAGTCTCGAGAGTGAGGACAACCTGCTTCGCCTGGACCAAAGACTGGCCCAGTTGTTTGCCTTTCTGGACGAGAAGGTCGGGCCCGAACACTACGTGATCGTGTTGTCCGGCGATCATGGTGGCCCCGAGTTTCCTGAGAATCTAGAGAAGCCGGGCATCACGACCGGCCGTATCGACCCGAACGACATCGAGGCTGCCGCCACCGCGGCGCTCACCGCTGGCTACGAAGATGGCGCCGACCTGTTGACGATCTATCAGCATCCCTACTTCTACCTCGACCTGGAGTTGATCGCCGCGAGAGGCCTGAATCGAGCCGAGGTCGAGCAGACCGTGGTCCAAGCTGTCATGGCACTCGACGGGATTGCCTTGGCGGTGGGCGCCACGGAGCTGGCTCGCGGCGGCGAGGAAGCGAGTGCCGAGTTGATCGCCCGAATTCGGCGCAACCAGCACCCTGATCGCTCGGGCGATGTGTATGTCGTCCAGGAGCCGCAATGGCAAGTTAGCGAGCTGCCTTCCACCGGTGAGGGGTCGACCAATGTGGTTTTACTCAACCACGGTTCGCCGTGGGCGTACGATCGCTTTGTCCCGGTTGCCTTCTACGGCGCGTCCATTCCTGCCGCAAAGGTGGCGCGCGAGATTGCGACCGTCGATGTCTCCGCGACCCTCGCCGCCATGATCGGCACCGGCGTTCCTTCAGGATCAGTCGGCACGCCGTTGCCAGAAGTTCTTGACGATTCTCGATAGCGGGTGCTTTCTTGACAAGGAGGAATTGATGAGCGACCAGCGTGCTTTTGATCGTGTCTTGATCATTGTCTTCGAGAATCAGTACCGCAGTTACGTGATGAAGAATCACTACATGCGAGGACTCGCCGAGAAAGGCATCGAGCTGAAGAACCACTTTGGCAACATGCACCCTTCCCAGACCAACTACATCTCGTCGGTCGCCGGTGAGTTGTGCAACCTCACCTGGGACTGGCCACCGGTACCGGCGGCGTTGCCCCAAGAGACGATCGTCGATCGTCTCGAATCTGCTGGTCTCGAGTGGAAGGCCTACATGCAGAACTACGTCAAGGTGCCGTGGAGTAAGGACATCAACCCGATAACGGACTACGCGGTGCCGTTCCCCATTCCCGAGGGGTTTTGGGATACCTGGAAACTCAACGAACAGTTCAAGTTGACGGCCCAGCCGCCCTACCCGTATGCCTATTGGCACAATCCCTTTTCAATGTTTCAGCGCAACCTCGACAGCCGCGAGCGCTGGGACAAGATCGAGGACGAGTCTGCGTTCTGGCGGGATTTGATGACAGGGAGCCTGCCCGAATACGCCTGGTTTTCCCCCAATCTTTGGAATGATGGCCATTATAAAGACGGTACCGGTGTCGGCGACAAGCAACCCAAGCGCGCACCGTTTCTTGTCGACCAGGCGGCGGCGTGGCTGGAGTCCTTCTTCGATGTGTTGAAGATCCCGGGCAAGGACTCCTTGCTTCCTCCTCGCACCTTGGTGGTAGTGACCTTTGACGAGGCTGACTTCGAGGCCGGCTATGTTCCGCCTGGAGTCGACACCGAGAAGAGCAACTACGACGGCCCCAATCAGATCTACACCGTACTCCTTGGCGATGTTGCCGAAGGTAACGAGGACGCCGTTGAGCGGGGTATCGAGGAAGGCGGTAACCACTACACGATGCTCAAGTCCATCGAGCAGAACTTCGGTCTGACCACGCTTGGCAAGAACGATCGCGACGCCAACTGGTGGCAGGCGCTGTGGGGAAAACGATTCGGTTGGGGAAAGATAAGGGAGACCGATATCGTTGCCTCTGCGACCTTCGCCGCGGCGGGGCTCGGGGATCAGCTCTACGTGGTGTATGCCGCACCCCAAGGTGGTGGCCTGAGCCTTCGAACGTTCGATGGCACGCGGTGGTCCTCGGAGCAGGCGATTTTCGACGACGCTTCGGCCGCGGTGACCGGGGTCGCGTTGGTTGCATCCGGGAGCAAGCTGGTGCTGGTCTACAACCAGGCAGATAGCGGCTTGACCACCCTTGTGGGTGGTGCGGACGGCGATTGGACTGCGATCTCCGGTAGCGATCCGGAGGGAGCGGTTGACGCATTCAGCCTGATCACGTTGGACGACGGCACCCCGATGCTGGCCTATGCCCAGGGGAACGTGCTGTTCTCCACACGATTCGTTGGAAAGGGATGGGCCGCGGCGACTGAAGTGCCCCACAAGACGGGGGGTGATCTGACCTTGGTGAGACTCGGCGCGTCGATCTACTTGATTCACAAGGCCTTCGACGGCGATCACATGAACGTGGTGTCGTACAACACGGCGGATTTCAATGTGCTCGACATCGCGCCGTCACCACCGCCTCACCTCCCGCCGCCGTTGGCCGCGATCTACCAAAAGAACGGCCCGGCCAACAACACCACCAAGGACATGTGGTCGCCGAGTGAGTACCCGGTGGCCCACTATTCTCACGGACCCAACCGAGAAACTCCTGGCGAGCAAGAGCCCCGGTTGCTGCCGTATCCGGGAAGAGCGCCTCTTGGAGCCGCGACCCTCGACGGGGTGATCCACCTGATTCACCCCGAAGCATCGGGCGCACGAGTCTTGACCGAGTCCTTTTCCCTGAGCGGTATCTTGACCCCGAAGAACCCCGTTTCGTACGGCAGCACCGACGAAGATCCAACGAGCAACGGCTACGGTACGTTGGCGCAGGCTGGATGGTCGCAGCAGCGGGCGATCGACGACGCCTACTGCCATCCAGCGGGTGGGCTGGCGATCGCGCGTGTAGGCTCGCGGTTGGCGCTGTTGTTTCAGCCCGAGGACGATGGCAGGCTTTACATGGTGGTTGGCGAGTACGCCGGCCCAACGTACGGGTAAGGAACTAGCGCGGCTTCACCTCAGACACCTCAGACCGCCGAGCGATGTACTCGCTGCTTTGATGGCTGAACGGAAATCCCCCTCGATCCCCCTTTAGGAAAGGGGGAAGGCCGGAACCCGCGATCCATCCCCCCTTTTCCAAAGGGGGGCCAGGGGGGATTTTCTGCAAGAGGAAAGCTCAGCATCCAACATCTGGCTCATGTGTCGAGGCGTGGGTCAGGCGGTGCGTGACTGGCGTCGTCGGCGCCTCTGGCTGGTCCAGGCCGACGGTGCCAAGCGCAGCAACATCCATGACCATGACGGGCCGCCGTCCCACGGGAAGTCGATTGAGATGGTGGGCGTTGGCGTCGCGACCTCATGCCACCATCCGCGGGGGACGAACAGCAGGTCGCCCTTCTCGAGCGGTACCTCAACGGGCTCGGCCTTGCGTAGCCGTGGGAAGCGGTCGTGTTCAGGTCGCCGAAAGCTGGTGCGGCTCATGTGCGGCATCCCCGAGAAGACCGCGTTCGGGTAGAGCTTCGACGATTGGCCGGGGTCGGCGAACAAGAAGCGCTTTTCGCCGGCCACGATGCCGTGGAGATTGTGGGTCTTGTCGTAGTGCAGTGGGCCGTTGACGCCGGCGCCGAACCACAAGCGGGGCGACGCGGATCCGCTGCCACCGAAGTAGCGGGGCGTCTCGATATCGTCGAGCAATTTCGGCAGGTGCTTCCGAATGGGTAGGGCCGCGACGTAAAACGGGCAAACCTCCGGTCCTGAAAGTCGCTCGAGGTACTCGTGCATGGTCATCCGGGCGCCGCGGACTTGCTGAAGACGCTGCACTTCGGTCTGGCCGTCGAGCTCGCGCTCATCGGGCATGGTCAAGGCTTGCACCTTCTCGTTGCCGAGATGCTCCGCAAAATACTCGAGCGACCAACGCGTCATCGCGGGCCAGTCATTCATGGCACCAGTAATGACCACCGGCTGTCCGCGCCTCACGAATTCCTGGAAGGCGGGCAGATCGGGCTGTTCGAGACGGGGAACCGAAGCTGTGGACGACATGCCGGTAAGCATATGCCAAACATATGCCCAAACTGGCATTCTCATGGCCGCTGGGCTGTATTTTGAGGCGCCAGCGGGTCACCAGCCACCCGCGAACCAGCATGAAGGGTGATTCTGGGTTAAGGTGATCAAAGCGCTAAGGGCCGCCCCTCTCTCGAAAAAAGGACCCGCACACGTGAAAACGATTCTCAACACGACGATTCGACCGATCAAGGTACCGCTGCCCCTCGGCAAGGTGCTTCATCTCGGTCCACGCAAGACAGGCGAGATCACCGCCAAGGCTGTCGACCACCCGCCACTCGCTCGGCTCGTGGAAGCGGGCAAACTCGAAATCGTTGGCGAAGCAAGCCATGCCGACCCGAGGAAGGCCGCGGCGGGCGCGATTCGGACCGACAACCGCGGTGGTCATCCCGCCGTGAACACCCAGCGTCGCGGCGATCGGTAGCGAGGCTTCGCCTACGAAATTCTTCAGGGAACGTTGAGGTCAAGGCACCAACTCGATACGCGGATCCGAGTAGAGAGCGATCTCAGATACGTGCGAAGGGCCGGACCGCTCGACCTTGATTTGGATATCGCTCCGGCCAAGTTCATCCTCCAGATAGAGCATCAATGCCTCCAGAAACTGCTCGGCGAGACCAACACCCCACAGGCCGGCTGGATTGAAAAAGTCGGCTGATCTCCAGGAGATGGGGCAATGCTCTGTGGTGCCATCCAGATGGACCGACACCATGGCCATCATGATGCCGCCAAGCTCCGGAAGGTCGACAAAGTAGCCCAGGTGGTGAATCCTTTTGCCGGTTCGAAGCTTCTGACCTTTGGCCCGCCAGTGGTCGAGGGCATAGCCTGCGTCGCCGCTCTGAAATGGGCGAACGACACCTAGGCTCTGGCGCACCGGGCCGAGCTTGAAGGCGCTTTCGATGAAGTCGACAAGATTCCGTGTGTGCAGAGGCGCCAGCCAGGGCCACCAGGCCCGAAAGAGGGGCGCGGAGGCCCAGCGGCCCAAACGGTTGGTCCAACCGATGTATTCCATCGGTGGCCTTTTGCTGTTGAGACGGTAGGCGTCGTTAACGCTCTCCATCAGGTGGAGCGCCTGTTTGATCAACCGCACGGGGCCGCCCACAACATCGACGGGCTCGGAGTCCTTTCCTAGTGGTGGATCGTTTCCTTGTGCTCTCCGAGAGGTCAACCTCGGAACACCGGCACGAAGAACCTGGTCGGCCAACAATGTGGCATTCGGATCTTCCGCCAGGCGAGATTCGAGTGCCTGCCAGTCTTGTTCCAAGCGGTGTCGGGTTGCCGAGGCAAGCTCAGTGGGCGGCAGGAGCCCTTGCAGAGACTGAGCCAATGTCCACCGGAGTTTGTCTCCCGGTTCGTTGGTTTGTGGCGAAACGGAGCTTAGACGTTCGAGCAGTCCGCCGACGATGTGTTCGCCGAGCTTGCGATACGCCTCCCATTGCGCCTCGTCGTAGAACTGATCGGCGGTAGTCTGTTGGGGGAAGTCGGGGCTGCGCCCGGCGTACTGCCGTACGTCAGCGGGTTCGTTACCTTGCAGCGACGGCTTGATCAGAAGCAGTACGCCGCGCTCGTTGTTGCCGTATTGGATGTCACCCGCAACGATCGACTGCGGTGACTTGCCATCTTCGTTCGGCACCAGCGGTTTGGTGTCGATATCGATTTCGACACCGAGGTCGGTACGAATGCGGCGGATGGCGTTGCCCAAGTCATCGAACGCGTAGTCAGGGTCGGCGCCACAGTCGCTGAGGACGATGAAACGGCAACCACGACGAACCAACTCGTACAAGGCGAGGTTGTCGTAGTGGGCGCCGTCTGACAGGAAGGCCTGGGGCGCGAACAGATTCGATTGGCCGAACATCTCGCGATAGAAGGTGGGCAACCAGAGCCTGCCGGCGGATCTGCGATCGCCGAGTTTCCGCTTATTGGCGTACTTCGGATTGTCCACCCACAGGCCCAACCGCAGGTTCAACGCCGTCATCAGGAAGGTCACGGCCTGACCAAGGCGCATCGACTTGGCACCCATGTGCGAGTTGAAGGCGGCGGCCGAGGCTGTCATGGCCGATCCAAAGCTGGGTGCCGGATGGGTCTCGCTCCATTGGGCCCAGTGCTCACCGACTTGAATACCGTGGCCCGAGAGAACCGCGCTATCTGCTCCGCGGTGCAGGGACGGAATCGGATCGCCTGCCAAGTCGTTGGCGGCACAACAAACCAAGTGGAGCGGTCGGCTCGTGGGCGCTTCGTCGAGCGGGAAGTCGTCGTCGTCGAGTTCTTCTGTCGATGTGGCGTTGATCGCGGTCGCCGCACCGAGGTAGGCGCGCGAGAGTCGGGAACGATAGAAGTGATGGAGACCGACGGTTTCTGGGTCGAAGAGCAAGGGCAGAAGGCAGAGGACCATGGCGCCGCCAGCCGCGAACACCAAACCCGCGATGCCGAACGATCCAAACAACGTCGAGAGCAAGCCCGCCACCGCCAGCATTGCGGCTGCGATGACCAAATAGGCCAGCATTTGCAGAAGCCAGGGGCCGGCCGTCGCGCTGACCTTGCCGGCCTCCGGCTTGTTGGGTTGGCGATCGATCAGGCTACGGAGCCAGGCGAATGCGCCACCGCCGAGACCCGATACGGAGAGGGCGGTCATGACGCCCGCGACGCCGTCCGCCGCCAACCACGGACCAGCCACCCAAAGCAGACCCAGAATGGCTGCGCCCGCCGCCATGTAAAGGCTGGCGGCGAGGGCTGTATCGAGGGTGCCGTGCCATTGGCGCCGTTTCGCGACGGTCCGTACGCTACGGCTCGACACGGCGCGGATCGCCACGAGTAAGGCAGAACCAACAAGGATTGCTGCTGGTAGCAGGAGGGCGGCACCCCAATGGCCGTGCGCCAATCGATCCATCGTCGTTGGTGCAATGCGGGTCGCTGCAGGCAGGGGTATCAGCCACCAACCTAGCCACCACACAACGGTCGCCACGCCAACCGCGGAGGCCTGATAGAAAAGCAATGACAATAGGACGAATCGGTCGTCTTGGACGGTCGGCGGTGCATCCGGTGAAGCAGTGCGCCACAAGCGCCAGAGCAGGAGGTGACCGATGAAGAGAAGAAAGGCAAGGAGGCCGGCGGCGACCGGCTGAGGTGTGTCCATGATCAGCCACATCACGCCCAGCCACCAGAGGAGAACCAAAGCGAGGACACCCGTCGTGGCAGCGAGGGATGGCACGATGGTGCTGACCACCGTCGCCACCAGGCGGCCGGTTTCGAAGGAGATCAGCGGCAGTCTGGGGCGCAGGAAGTTCGAGAACATCCGGAGGTGCTTGATGTGATCGCTGTTGGCCTCGGGAAGGCTACCGCTTTTGTTGGCGGTGGGCATGGGCGGCTGTGCCTCCGCTGCTGGTTGGGCGCGTCGCCAAGCGGTCCAAAAGCCGCCGATGTAGCCCCCGCCCGAGACGGTGGCAAGGTAGTCGAATCCGCCGAGTAGTTTGTTCTCGTCGAGGGCCTGGAGGACACCCAGGTTAAAGGTCGCGCTGCGAATGCCACCGCCTGAGAACGCAAGGCCGCAAAGCGTTTCTTCGGGCGGGCCGCTTTCTTTGGGCTGACCGCTGAGCGCTCTGCATTCGACGTCAAAGAGGTTCAGGTCATCGACACCGCGATCTTTGTCGCCGATCATCACCGGCGATCTACGTGCTTTGGAATTTTGGTTGGCACGTTGGCTCACAGCACTGTGGCTCACGGGTTCTCCTTCTTGATGACGCCGCCTGCGGCGCAGAGGTCCGGGCTCTGGCACGCTAGTACCTCGCCGCCAAATACCTGGCCTAGGATCAAGGTGCCCTTTACGCAGGCCGCGGTCGAAGCAGCACTGATGGTTCCGCCATCGTCGCGGTAGATCTTGGTTGGTGCGACCGATCGATCGAGGGGTACCCGCCAGACGACTGACGGTGACGTCACCTGTGGCGACCGGGCATGCTGGGCGAATCGGCGCAGTTTCGGGTGTGAAGCGACGATGAGCGTGTTCGGGGTGCCTTCCAGCCACATGAGGTTGTCGTGGCCGAGGCCGAAGAAGCTTAGGGGCTCCTCGACCTGCCAGCCGGTTTTCCCATGGTGGAGCGGGATGAGGTGGCCGTCGATCGACGAACTCACCACCAGACCTCGCGCCGAACCCCCGGGCATGAGGGCAATGCCGTTGATGTAGCGCCCGACCGTTGCGACGTGACTCCACTCACCTTGGCAACGGCCGTTGCCCAGCGGTGTCTTGCACTGGTAGGCCACCACCTTGGACTTCTTTGAGACTGGACCCGGGGTTCCCAAAAGCTCGGTCAGGGCGCCCAGGCCACCTGTCGGAGGCGCGGTGACGTAGAGGTTTCCCTGACAGTCGGCGACCAGATCATTGGCGTTCGTCAACATGGGATGGGCGAGCCGTTGCCGGAACCTGAGTTTGTGATCGAGCACCTCGAATACTTCAATGCTGGTTAGATTGCGCCCCACGCGGTCGCTCGAAGCTGGAAAGCAAGCCCGCGCGGCCGTCGCATCTTCTGGTTCGTGGTGGTTGATCACGTAGAGCAGTGCCCTGCCGCGCTCGCTGTGGGAAGGGGCTTCGGCCAAGGCGATGCCGTGCGGATGAAACGAGCAGTCGCCTCGGCTGATGATGGGGAGGGCGCGGCTTGAGGTTCTTCCATCGAGGGCCACGGCGAAGATGGCCCCGGCGGTTTCGGGGACGCGACGATCCTGCGAGGAGACCAACAGTCGATTGTGCTCCGAGTCGACGGCGAAATCCTCAGGCCCCACCACCTCGGCCAGTGGCCAGCATGTGGCATCGAGAGCGTCGTTGGGGTTTGGGGTTGTGCTGGTGCCGGTCTTGCCGCAACCCCACAACAAGGTTGTCAGGCAGCAGGCGGTCACCAAGCATCGCATGGGTTCGGACGGTGTCGGTCGTAGTGGCATGGGGTCTCAACCTGTGGCTCGGCCGGGTTCGAAGCAGACCGACTCACAGTCTCCTCGGGACGTTTCGGTCGCCGGATGGCGGTCGAGAAACTGGCTGCCAGCCGATGGTCGTAGCGGACAAGTGATTTCGTCGCGGGCGGTTGTTCATTGAACCTATGGGTACACTATGGCCACACGGAGTAGCGATACGAACGGAGGCTCCCAATGGCTGATGCAGGTCCATCGACGGATTCGGCGTGGACGGTGGTCTACGCGAATCACAGTGGCAACCCGCTACCGTTTTTCAGGTGCCGGTAGGGAAGACGGTGGACGGTTCTCCTACGATACGACCCGGTGACTCCAAAGCAGAGCTCCAGCGGAACCTACAGCGGTGGAGAGCCCAAGGCCGAGATCCTCGATGCCGCGCAAGCGAGTGCGTTGCTCGAGTGGGTTCGTACCCTCGAAGAGAAAGTCGAGCTTCACACGACGAAACGCATGATGGGCACGGGTTCCCTCCAGATTCGTGACGGCGAAGAAGGCGCGCGCCACTTCATCATCCGTAACGGCCAACTTCGGCGCGATTTCGACACCTTCCTCGAACCGTTTCGGTAGCGCCTTACCAAGGGCAGGGCTCAGGAGAAGATAGGATGCGAGCGGGCAATCGCCAAGCTACGACTGCGTGCATCGCGACAGTGGTTCGGATGGCGGCGTCGACTCACAAGGACGAGAACTGCGGCGTTGCCACGCCGCTAGCGACGAGCCCAACATGATCGAAGACCTCATCGCTTCGCTTGTACCCGCCATGACCGCCCACAACCCGCTTGCAATTCACGACCTTGACCTGATTCTCGATTCGCGCGGGATCTTCCGGGCCGCGAAGGCCAAGAGCATTGTCGAGCTCGGCGACGCGATAGGCGGTGGCCAACACTTTGTCCCGCTTGGAATGAAAAATGTGGGCCTGATCGACGTAAGTCGTTGCCCGGTGATAGCGACGCCCAATCTCGATGGACTCGTTGTCGACCGCTGATGCCATGTTGAATGTAACGACCCCTGCCTGGCGCGCGAACGTCCGTCGCTCGAGATCCTGCATGACGAGGAAAACCAGCCGACATCCCATGCTGTGCGACATCACGCCAACGCGGTTCGTCGACGTCAGGAGTAGCTCGAGCGTCTTGCACAGACGTCGCGATACCGCGCCCGCCCGGTCTTTGGCCGCAAAATAGTCGAATCGATCGTCACCACCGGGCCAGGTATACCCGATCACGTCGTCGTATGCGACACCAGCCGTCGCGGCTCGGCGCTCGATCTCAGCGTACGCGCGTGCGACCTCGAGCCTTTCGTTGTTGTAACCGTGAACCAATAGGAGGATGTTGCGACCCGCGATCCGCTGTCGGAATTGCGTTGGAGAGAGATTTGCGCCGCTCAAATCACTCGATTCGAGGTCGATATCCCGGACCCGGTCGTTGACGGTTTCGGCGAGACGGTTGCTGTTCCAAAAGGTCTTTCGCGCACTTACGATAATCATGAGATCCTCATGGTGGTTCGGTTCGTTCTTCAACAGTTTTCGGGATCGGTCCACAAGGCGCCTTGCGGACCCAGTCGCGATTCATCAACCCTATAGCTGTCACTCACGCTGGGAATCGGACACGTTCCTCGTGGTATCAGCGCTTTGCACGGCGGCATCGGTGGTCGCGGACCGGATGGCTTCGATTGGGGCCATCCCGAACCGCACCATGCGCGCGAATTGCCGGGCATTGTCACCATGGGGGTAGACGGTGCTGTCGGTTCCATGGACCAGCTTGACCCCGGCGTGGCGTTCCTCCGGTTCACGTTTGGCGTCAGACCTCATTCGCATCTTGAACGAGTCCGATCAGTCGCCGTGGGTCGAGGTTGTCACCACTCAGGACGACGGCGACTTCTTTGCCCAAGCGCGGTGCCAGCGAATCCGTCAGAAGCGCGCCGATGCCTACCGCACCGCCGCCTTCGAGCACCAATCGCTCGTGGAGCAAGGCATAGACCATTGCGTTTGCGATTTCTTCTTCTGAGAGCAAGACGATTTCGTCGATGAGATCGCGGCAGAGGGAAAAGGTGTAGCGATTGTCGGCTGAAATACCCCCTTGCAGGGCGTCGGCCAGACTCGGCTCTTCCACGACTTCGACGATCTTGTTCGCGCGGATGCTCTCGTGCATGGCGGGACCGAGGGCCTGCGACACGCCGATCAGTCGAATGTCGGGGCGCAGCGCGCGGGCCGCGAGGGCGATGCCTCCCATCAAGCCGCCGCCGCTGACTGGCACGATTAGCGTGTCGATATTGGGTGCTTGTTCGAGGATCTCTAGCGCGATCGTCCCTTGGCCGGCGATGACCATCGCTTCATCGAAAGGCGACACGTAGGTCATGCCGTTGCTCGCCGCGAGGCGCAGTGCGTGTGCGGTTGCCGAATCTTGATCGTGACCCACGATGACCACTTCGGCGCCGCGCCGACGGATGCCCTCGACTTTGATCTCAGGTACCTGCTCGGACAAACAAACAACGGCCGGGATTTGAAGCGCTCCCGCCACGTAGGCCAAGGCTTGGCCGTGGTTGCCGCTCGACATGGTGATCACACCCCGACGCCGAACCTCTTCGGGCAAGCTCAGCACCGCATTGGCGGCACCCCGCAACTTGAAGGCGCCGGTCGGTTGGGTGGTCTCGAGCTTCAAATGCACCGGGCGGCCAACGCGCTCAGCGAGGGTGTAGGCGGGTTTGAGCGGGGTTTCGATTGCCAGCCCGCCGATTCGCTCACGGGCCGCACGAACGTCAGCGAGGGTGATGGGCGCCGCGCGGCGATCAGTGGAGGTCTGCAATACGGGAAATCCTCTCTATCCAACCGTATCGGTGGCGTTATCCACCGCGTGCCCAGTCTTCATCAAAGGTCATCAAAGGCGGTGCCGAAGGCCAGTCCGGCCATCATGGAAGTGGCTGCTTCGGTGGCTGCTTCGGTGGCTGCTTCGGTGGCTGCTTCGGTGGTTGTGTGGTCTTGTGGAAATGGGAACCATGGTAGATAATCTTGGATAGATTGGACGATATTGTCAAGTAGTCTCAGGTGGGAGGTACACGTTGGCGGATCTGAAACAGGCGATTGTGGTGGCGCAAGCCCTCGCGAAGTTGCTTCATCCTTTCGCTGAGGTGGTGGTACACGACATCGAAGAGAGTCGCATCGCGGCGATCTTCAACAGCTTTTCGCGACGTACGGTCGGCGATGATTCGATGATCCAGGACGCCGCGGGCCTTGGCGATGGGCCTGACGTCCACGGCCCGTTCGAGCATCGTGCCTTCGACGGTCGCCGTCTGAAGTACACGAGTGTCGTATTCCGTGACGAAGCGGAGCGCGCCATCGGCTTGATGTGCGTCAATGTCGATGTAAGTCCACTCGAGAAGATTCAGGAGACGATCGGCGCCTTCTTGGGGGCGACGGGCGACTCGGCCGCGCTCGACACACACTTCAACGACGACTGGCAGGAGCGCATTCAGAGCTTCGTGCGGACCTATTGTCGCGATCGGGACACGACGGCCGAGCGCATGGCACGTGACGAGCGGGCCGCTTTGGTCGAGGCGCTGCATCAAGCGGGTGCCTTCCGTGCCAAGAACGCTGCCGGGTTCGTGGCCAATGTACTCGGGGTCTCGCGCGCCACGGTCTACAACGACCTCGCGAGTGCCAAGCTCAGTGCAAATGGGTAGACAGGTGCTCGAGGGCAAAGAGCGCGATGGCGGTGTCTTGTGCGCCGGTGCCGGTGAGATCGCAGAACGTGATCTGCTGGTTGCTCGAGCGGCCGCGTTGCCGACCGCTGGTGATTTCACCGAGCTCGACGACCTGGTCGGTATCGGGGGCGGCGAGGTGTTGCAGCTCCCCGAGCCGCGTTGCTTGAGACTTGACGTCGCACACCACCAAGTCCGCTCGTCGTATGAGATTGGCCCCGACTTCTTGTTTGCCAGGAAGATCCGAGCCCATGGCGGTGATGTGAATGCCGGGGTGCAGCCACTCGGCGCGCAGCAAGGGCTCGCGGGAAGGCGTCGTGGTTACCACGCACTGGCTCTCTCGCATCAGTTGCTCGAGGCCGGTCGCGACCATGACCTCGACCTCGGGTTCAAGCCGAGTGGCCAACGCGTCGCGACAGCACGCTGCATGATCCGCGTTCCGGCCCCATACCAAGACCCGCTCGAAGTCCCGTACCAGGCGTAGGGCTTCGATCTGAAGGCGTGCTTGGACCCCACTACCAACCACCCCGACAGTCGATATGACGGCAGGTGCCAGGTACTGCGCCGCCACGGCGCCAGCGAGTGCCGTCCTCAGATCGGTCAGGTAGCCGTTGTCGAGCAGCACAGCTTCGCAAAAGCCGGTTTGGGCGCTCAACACGACCATCAACCCACTACCACTCGGTAGGCCAACGTTGGTATTGCCGAAGAAGCCAGAGGCGATCTTGACCGCGAAATGATCCTCGCCTTCGATGTACGCGCTCTTGATGTCCACGTCACCGCGATCACCGACCTCGATGTGCATCACGGGCGGCATGGTGGCGCGTCCGGTGGCCAGCCAGGTAAAGGCTTGTTCCACCGCAGCCAGCGCGGGGGCGTTCAGGGATAGATGCAGCTCGAGTTGATGCGCGTCGTAGACTTGAACCGGATTCTTTTCGCTCACAATGCTCTCCAGCCGACAGGCTCGAATCGGAACGGCGGCGCGCTCGGCCGTCGACCACTTGACCGTCGACCACTTGACCGTCGAATGATGCTGGACGATACTGTCTATTCTTAATTGAACTGTCAATATCTTGGCGTCGCGACACCCGACAAGGGCCCGACGGCGAGATCAGGAGCTACCATGAAAATAGAGACTTTTGAGCTCGAGCGACTCCAGTCGGTGTGGGAGAACCGTGTCGATTACAACCTGACCGAGA
Source organism: Candidatus Multivoradales bacterium (assembly GCA_965250305.1). GTDB lineage: Bacteria > Acidobacteriota > Thermoanaerobaculia > Multivoradales > J023 > J023. The sequence continues at coordinate 267,590 of CBDFNS010000025.1, forward strand.
GCGGGATTCACCCATACACGCTGCGCGAGTTGTTGAGCGAAGACGAAATCGAGTCGCTGCTCGATGTGCGACTCGGTTATGGGTGGACCAATGGGGAGCCCGCGTTGCGCGAGCTGGTCGCGTCGTACTACCCGGGTGCGACCGCGGACAACGTCCTCATCACCAATGGTTCCGCCGAGGCGAACTTCCTCGCCATGTGGACCTTGCTCGAGCCTGGCGACGAAGTGGCGGTGATGGTTCCCAACTACCTCCAGATCTGGGGCATCGCTCGCTCGCTCGGGGTTACCGTGAGGCCTTTCCGGCTTCAGGAGGAGCGTGCGTGGGCTCCGGATCTGGAGGAGCTGAAAACGGTGGTTTCAGAGCGCACGCGGGCGATCGTGATCTGCAATCCGAACAACCCCACCGGCGCGGTGCTGTCGCGCGCGGATATGGACGCCATCGTCGAGATCGCGAACGGTGTTGGCGCGATTGTCTACGCCGACGAGGTCTACAAAGGCGTCGAACTCGATGGCAATGAAGGCCCGAGTTTCCGTGACTTGGACCCCGGTGCGATCGTCGCTGCGGGCCTCTCGAAAGCCTTGGCCCACCCGGGACTCCGCATTGGCTGGTTGGTGGGGCCCGCCGACTTCATTGCATCCGCCTGGAAGCGCAATGACTACACCACCATCACCACCGCCATCATGAGCGAGCACATCGCTCACCGCATTCTCCAACCTCCCCGTCGCCAACAGATCTTGGATCGGAATCGGCGGATGCTCATCGAAAATCTCGCCCTTTTGACGGCGTGGGTGGACGGTCGTCAAGGTCAATTCCGCTTCGTACCGCCTCAGGCGGGCGGTATGGTGTTCCTCCACTACGACCTCGACATCAACTCATCGGAACTCGCGACCCGGCTTCGTAAAGAGAAGGGACTCCTCGTTTTGCCGGGGGATGTCTACGGCATGGACCACTACCTGCGACTCGGCATCGGCGAGCGAAAAGACTATTTGGAGAAGGGGTTGGCGTTGTTGGCCGAGGGGTTGGACGGGTTGGCTCTTTGTCCCCTGGCTTGAACTTCAGCACCCTCGCCAAGCCGGCAGATCGTACGTGGAGAGACGTCGGCCATCCGGAATGGGCCTCGCGTGAGTTTCGGTCCCGGAGGGACCACAGGTGCCGAGACGATCGTCTCAGAGCGTTTTCAAGAATTCGACCAGCGCCCACTTGTCTTCGTCGCGCAAGTCGACACCATACGCATGGTCGGTATTGGCGTTGCCGGCCAAGCGGGTATTGAATACCCAGGCGTCCTTACCCTGACCGTCGGTATCGATGCCTACTTTTCCGGGATCGAGCTCACGACCAACGTGGAACTGCTTTGGGCGGGTGTCGGCTGGCTGCAGGAGGTCCCAGATCGAAGGGACGGAGCCATTGTGGAGGTACGGTGGGCTGGCCCAGATCCCGTCGAGCGCACGGGCATGGTAGGCGTGGGTGACCCCCCAAGCGGGATTGTCGCTGCGCTCGATCGAGGCCAGCTCCTCGGCCGTCACCCCATGGGCATCCAGGCTCGCCTGGCCGACGGTGGCGCCAAATTCAATCAACAGTTGGGCGTAGGGCTTGCCGTCTTGAGCGAGGTTGGCGAAGTTGTTGGCGCGGGCCGGGTCGGTTCCGATCTCGTCGGCTGGGGTAAGCGTTTCCCCGTTGTGACACGACAAGCAGTGTTGAGCGTAGAGCGCCTCGCCGCGGTTGGCCTTAGGCTCGTCGATCGCGCCGAGAATTTCCACCGGCCAAGCAGGGGCTTTGATGGCGTGGGCCGTCTGCTCGAGCGCGATCACGTTGCGGGGCAAAACGGTCGTGTGCATGGTTGCCGGATCGTAGTCCGCACCGAGGGCAATGGCTTGCGCAGAGTCGCGACCCATCACCGTTGACGAATTGCCGTCCCAATGGACCCACTGGAACGTCTGATATTCGAACAGGTGCGGAATGCTCACCGGTGCATTCATGGCGACTAGATCGTCGTGTCGGATCAGCAGATCCCAAATCGAATCAAGAGAGTCCGCACGACCGGGGCCGCCGGTCGACGGACTCGGGCCCGACGGACTCGAACCGCGCCTGGCATGGGCCCGGGAGCAGCATGGGCCCGGGAGCACGGGACCTTCGGTGCCCCAGATTGGCCCCAAGGTGACCGCAGGAACCTCTATCACTGAAGGGTCGTGCCGGCGGCGGCGATAACGTCTTCCGCAAGCGCTCGAATTTGCCCGCCGATGGCGGCGGGCCCGATCTCATGGCAACAGCAACCTCGGTGCTCGGTGCGCGTATAGTCACGATGAATCATGAGTCGATGATTGTTCGATCGTTGCGCTGTTCGCGTGTGATGGCACTGGTGTTCGCGACCACCCTTTCGGCCACTGTGTTGGCGCGGCCGGCTCATCCGGACGTATCGCGAGCGACCGAAGAGACATTCGCCACAGTGGCGCCAGCGCCAAGTGCCAAGCTGAAGAAGAGAATCCAGCGCAAGGTCGAGCGCTGCCTTCTCGACAGGGCGTTCGTCTATGGCGTCAACTTTCAGCGATGGCCCGGAATCATGGCCGATCACCTCGACGCGCTGGCAGCGAGCACGACACATGATGAGCTTGCCGACAGCTTCAACGAAGCCCTCGAGGATTTCGCGGTTTCCCACCTTCGGGTGATCACCCCGGCCACGATGGCGGCGCGGGAGGAGGGACTCACCATTGGTGCGGGTCTCAAGGCCGTGTCAATCGACGATGGGCAGTTGGTGACGATGGTGATTGGTGGCAGTCCGGCGGCGGAGGCGGGAATGCTTGCGGGCGATTTGATTGTCGAAGTCGACGGTACGTCAGTGGACGGTGGTAAGGCTTATCCAGGCTTGATCAAGTACCGGCTCCGCGGTGCGCGCGGCACCACTCGCACGGTGGTTTGGGAACGAGACGGGCAGCGGCACCAGGCCGAGATAGGTTTTGATACCCACGGTGCCGCGAAGCCACTCGAGCTTGTGTGGAAGCCTGGCGATATCGCGTGGCTGACGATTAACACCTTTCTTCATGAGGTGTACGATCGCGGCGAGGTTGCGGCGTTGTTCAGCGAACTCGCGCCGCGCGCCAAGGGGCTGGTGATCGACCTGCGCGGCAACAGCGGTGGGCGGTTCAACAACGTCACCCACCTGGCGTCTTTCCTTGTACCGTCCGGGGCGGTTGGCGGCATCATCACCGAGCGGAAGGACTTCAAGCGGCGCAAGGCGACCTTGGACCGTGGTGACCTATCCCACGACGAACAGATCCAGGCGCTCGGCGATGTGTTCGAAGTCGAGGGTGAGGCCGGCCGGGTGCCGTTCGACGGTCCGCTGGTCGTGTTGATCGATGGCACCTCCGGCAGTGGCGGCGATCTCTTTCCGGCGATCATGAAAGACACGCGCAAGGCGACGCTCATCGGTCGAACGACGGCGGGTGCGTTGCTGGCTGGCCAGTGGTGTGACTTGGCGGGTGATTTCGCGTTGGTGTACCCGAGCCAAGAGATCTTGCGGCCATCCGGCGGTCGGGTCGAGGGAATTGGTGTCGCGCCCGATATCGAGCTGACCCCTCGGCAGACGGCTGATGATGCCTACGTCGAGCAGGTCGCGCTCGCATCGTTGGTCAACGCAGACGTTTGACCGAATTTACGGCGTGCTGGGTCATGCTTGTCCGGGCGAAGAAATCTTCGATGGTTTTGCCCCCGCCCGTACCCAAGGTTTCCGCGCCGCAGCCCTCGTCGCCACACTACCGGGTCGGCGTCTTTATGCCCAAGCCGGCTACCGAGACGGCGATGCGTTCGAGCATCTTTTGGAAGGTGGCTTGACGATCACCTTTATACCGATGTCGAAGACCTTGTGATGCAGCCCGAGGTGATGCAGCCCAAGCGGTGAGCGTTGCGTTGGTCAACTGTGGTCGTCCTTGGGGCCCGGCCGCGCGCTTCGCAGCACGAGCCCGAGGAGCTGGCGTCGTAGGCCGTGGATCAGCGGCTCGAAGTCAGGCGGATCGGTGGAGGGGAGCGGATCGTTGGCCGGGCGCAGGTGTGCGACCGGTGGTGGAAACAGTTGCTCCAAGGCCGTGTGTGGTTTCTCGAAGGCCTTTCCCATCGCCGGGTCGAGGGAGGTGAGTTGCTTGTACGCACGGTGGATATCGGCGAAGCGTTGGGGATTCAGCTCGGGAGGATAGCGCCGGACGAGCTTGTGGTAGGCGCGCTCGATTTCGTCGGCACTGGCACCGGGCGCGAGTCGAAGGACGCGGTAAGGATCGCTCATGACTCGTCCTCGCCCGGCGGCCAATCGAAGAGGCCGAGCTGGGTCGACTTTGTTGGCGTGACTTGCTTCCTCGCGGAACGCTTCCTGGGCCGCTTCTTGGTTCGCCGGGTGCTCGGCTTCCGCGCCGAGGTGTACATCCGAGCGTGCTCGAGATGACTTTCGATTCGCTGACGATCAGTGCGGGTTAGGGTCGTGCTGCCGAGAAGCTTGTGCAAACGAAGGATCAGTGGTTTCAGGTGCTGTCGCGGCTCCATCTCTGGTAACAAGCTTTCGATCGCGTCATTCCACAGCGAGACTCGACCGTCCAAGCGGTGCACCAGTGTCTGGATGGCGACATCGAGGCCCGCCGCGATGCGTTTGTGGGCCATGGGCACCGCGTTCAAGGCGTTGAGCAAGCGGGCGACCTCGAGCGCGGCTTCCAGATCCTGGTGTTCGGCCAACATCTTTTTCCACGCTTTGCGGAAGAGTGTCGGTGTGCTGAAAATTTCCCGCGTCGAGACCAAGGCGATGTGAAAAATGGTTTCACCACCAAATATCGAGCGCACGGACTCGACGTTTTCGAGGTGGATCCGGCGCCGGCTCCTGCCTTGGTCCGACATCCCTTCCCATTCGGCAAACAACACCATCGTCATCGCCATCATGGACTGCGTTCCGAGGAATCGGGCGGCGGCGGCACGAGCCTGAGGCCAGGCGGCGCCGAAGAGAGGTTCGACGCCTCGGTGGTATTCCTCGATCTTGCCGGGCACCCAGATGATCGCATTGTCCATCAACTTGATCAGACCGGACAGCTCGGCTTCGGGCGCTGACCCGTGCTGTCGAATGCGCTCGGCCCAACGCGCGATCGCCGCACGATTCTCGTCTTCGACGGCGGCGCTTAGGGCGATGAGCAACAAGACCGCGTCTCGCGGTAGTGTGCGGAGCAGGCATTCGGCGATCAGCGGGATTCTCTCGTCGTGCTCGCACCCGAAGGTGTCGGCGAGACGGTCGCGCAAGAAGGGAGCGATCGATCGTCGTTCGTCGTCGGAACGACCCTCGAGCTGGCGGCTGATCGCCAGCAAGCGGACCAACATCTGGCGCACGACACGGGACGGTTTGGGCGGCTCGTCATCATCCCGTTCCGTCGGGTCGTCGTTGCCAGCCTCGTCCTCGTCCTCGTCCTCGTCCTCGGCGTCGATCGCTCGATCGAGAAAGGCCAGCTCGAGCGCCCAAAGCTGGGCCTTGCGGATGAAGTCCGGCTCGGCGGTGCTCGTCTCCTCGAGCCGTCGGGCCAGTGCCGGCAGATCCTCCTGCTCGAGGAGCAGGTGGATGGCGCTCCAGGCCTCGGCGCTCGCCGCTTCGCCTGTCCGCTCGATCAGGTCATCGAACGCCGTTCCCGCCGCCACGCGGGCGAGCAGGGTCGGGCCTTGGGTCTCATAGACACGCGCCAGCATCGACCGGCACCGTTTCATCACCTCGTCGCGCAGTCCGACCAGCATGGTGGGGGTGTGGTCGGCGGCGATGGCGGCCAGGTTCGAGCGCTCCCGGTGCAGCAGCTCGCGCCACCGATCCACCTCGATGCGGCGCGGCGCGTCGCCGAGCTTCATCGCGAGCGTGTCGGATTGTGCGGCGCGCGTGAGCTGGATGGCCGCGGATGCCAGCTTCTCGACGCCGCCATCGAGCGGTTGATGCGCGAGCAGGGCCCGTGCACATTGTCGGAGCCGGCGTAAGTTCTTTTCCGCGAGCCACTGGCCGGGTTTCACGGAGGCGATCGCCCGTGCCATCTGGAAGGTCTCGCGCGCCGGTGCCCAATCGAGGCGAAGGTTGCCCGGCAACCGCTGAAGCTCGCCCACACGGTAGCGCTCGAAGGTTCGCCGCACCTTGTGAAAATCGGCGACCGGGCCCGGATCGACGGCCTTGTCGCTCAACAAGGTCGAGAGCCGTAGCGCCAAATCGAGATTGGAGGATGATCCTCCGTCCGTCGCCTCTAGATCTTCGGTCAGCGGGCCGAGGTGACAGCGCGCGGTCTCGAGGCGACCCGCGTCGATCGCCAGTGCCGCGTGGGCCACCCGCGTTACGGGCAACGCCGCGATCGTTGTCGCGATTGCGGCCGGCACATCCTCGACCAGCGCGGCCACTCGCTCGAGGTCAGCGCGCCGCAAGTGACGCCTCGTGTTGCGTTCGAAGACCTGGCGATATCGGTCGGCGAGACCGGCGGCTTCGAGATCCGGAACCTGGGACGCCAACTGCAAGAACTTGTCGTCCTCGCGCCGGCACGCCAGCTGTTCCAGGCGGCGGAGCAGCTTCGACTGCTGCTTCTGCTCCTTCTTGGCCTTGCGCTTGCGTGCCACTAGTCCGCCGATCCGGCACCGGAGGCTTCGAGTTGCTCGTCGGCCTGATCGAGCACGTCGAGCAGGGCATCTTCGGAGCGATCGATGGCGTCCTCGTCGCCCGCGGCGAGCGACGACTCGTAGGCCTCCACCACTTCGCCAAGACGGACGAGCAGGGGGTCCGCCGTCGTCAGCTGGAGAGCCAGGGACCGCGCCTTGCGGATCATGTAATTGTCGACATCGCCGCCGCCGAGCGGCTCCTCGAGTTGGTGGGTGGTGCGCCGCCGTGTGTCGAGCGTCACTTCTTTGCGATTGTCGAATCCCCGTTGCTCGATCATGACGCGCACGATGCCATCGAGGTCGTAGTGCAACTCGGCAACCACTTCGCAATCGAACGGCGCCGGGCGCAGGTCGAAAAGGAAGTCGTCGATCAGGGTGTTCTCGCTGCACCGGTGGTTCTCGCCCTGGAAGACTTCCACGCGCACCGCCGTTTGTTGGTCGGTGTGGGTGTAGAACACCTCGGAGAACGATGCGGGAATCTGGGAGTTGCGCCGAATCAGCGGCACGAAGGTGTCCGGGCCCATGCGCAAGAAATGGAAGGAATCGGGGTCGTCTTCGCTGCCCAGCACCTTGATGCCCAAGGAATGCGCCGCCACGTCCACCAGGATGTGGTCGAAGACCTTTCCGGCCAGGATTCCGCCTTGAACAGCGGCGCCGAGCGCGACGCAAAGCGAGGGATCGACCGCGTGCTCGACAGGACAATCGAAGCGTTGGCCGAGCATTTCTTGGACCTTCGGAATGCGGGTGGAGCCACCCACCAGGACCACGCGGTCGATGTGCGACGCCTCGATGTGGGCGTCGGTCAGCGCTTGGTCGACCTTCTCCAGGGTCCGGCGCAGGTACTCTTCGATCAGCCCCTCGAACGTCGATCGCGCCACTTCGAGGTCGAGATGACGCTGCCTGACGAGCGCCTCCTCGGTGGCCTGTACGAACGGCCTCCGTGACAGGTCGACCTTGGCCTGCTCGGCGCTTTCGGTAAGGCGGGCGAGGACGGTCGGGTCGGTGAGCGCGAAGCCCGCGGCCTCGGCCAGGTGTTCGGCGAGGAGCCGGTCGAAATCGTCGCCGCCGAGCAAATTGTCGCCGCAGCTGGCGAGTACTTCGTTGATCTCACCGGTGATCGCCACCACCGAGACGTCGAAGGTTCCGCCGCCCAGGTCGAAAACGAGGATCTTCTCGGCGCCCGTGCCTGCTGACGTCGCTTCGGTGGTTGCCGCGTCGCGCCGCTGGGTGCGGTCGTAGAACAAGGCGGCGGCGGTCGGCTCGTTGACGATGCGCACCACCTCCAGGCCGGCCATTTCGCCGGCGCGGATGGTGGCGCGCCGTTGGGCGTCTTCGAAGTAGGCCGGCACGGTGATCACGACGCGCTCGATCGGTTGGCCCAGCGCGCGCTCACCGCCTTGCTTCAGATAGCGCAGGATCTCGGCGGCGATCTCTTCGGCGGGTCGCGACTGGCCACCGACCTCGAGTGGGTCTTCGCTGCCCATGTGGCGCTTGACCGAGCGCAGGGTATCCAGGGGAAACAGGCGCGAACGATTGCGCGCTCGGCGACCAACAATGACCTCGCCGTTTTCGCGGTCGAAGCTGACCACCGAGGGCACGAGCGGGTCACCGTCGATCTCAATCACCCGCGGGCCACCCCGCTCCATCACGGCCAGGCAGGAGTTGGTCGTTCCGAAGTCGATGCCGTAGATTTCGCTCATGGTTCCTCGTTAGATGCGGGATAGGTCTGCCGCTGGTGCTGATTGACGATCACCAGGGCAGGGCGCAGCACCTCGCCGTCGAGCCGATAGCCCGGGAGAGTCTCTTCGACGATTTGGCCATCCGCGATGTGGAGATGTCTACACGTCGACACGACCTGGTGGAGGCGGTCGTCGAACGGATGTCCTAGGGCCGCGATGGGCTCGAGCCCAAAAGAATGCTGGAGATTGCGCACGCGGATGTGGAGCAGGTCGAGTCCCTCCCGGATCGACGCCGGAGGATCGTCGCCATGGCTGGCCTCGCTGGCCTCGCTGGCCTCGCTGGTCCCGCTGGCTTCCACCGCCGCGGCGGAGCGGTGCATCGCCAGAACCGCCTTGTCGAACGCGAGTAGCGCGCGCAGCTGAGCTTGGTCGAGTCGCGGTGCGTGAACCATCTCCTCCGCGCCGGCCGCGGCCGTCATGCGTTCGACTTTCTCGTCGATGCGCTGCTGGAAGAGCTCCTGCGCCTGGCCATGGCGCAGCACCGTCTTGCGCAGCCGATCGACGTTCGAGGCGAGACCTTCCAGCAGATCGAGCACGTGGTTTGGCGGGCTGATAATCGGTGTTTCGTTGGACATCGGGATTCGCGCTCAGCGTTCGAGCCGCAATCCTCGCCGATTGCGCGTCCGTTTTCCAGTCGTCATTGCGGAGTGGTTACGAAACGATGCTACAGGTCCAAGACGGCGAGGCAATCGAACACCCGTTGGATGACGACTTGACCATCACCTTCGTACTGATAACGAAGACGTTGGTGCCGTAGTTGGCGGCGCGTGGCGAAGCTGTCGCGTGGCCGTCACGCCGACCAGGCCACAACATTCGGTTCCGGAGCCCGCTTCATGAGCGCCGAGAGGACGTAGGTATCGAGCAAGATCACGGACCGAGATCAGCCGGCCGTGGTGGCTGACCACGGAGTTCGGTGATGTCTTCGTCGAGGCCGATGTCGGCGAAGCGCTCCGCGAGCCTCGTCCCCAAAGGTGTCCGAGGGCTCAGGTCGATGAGCACAGCGGCACGCAGAATCTCACGCACCTCTTCTTCCGTGCTCCGCCCGTGGCGCTGAGCCTGGATCTTGAGCCTGGACTTCACATCATCGTCGAGATTGCGTACGAGAAGTTGCGCCATCTCTTCATGATCTCACGTTTTCGCCTGACCGGTGGGTCGGTTCGACCGGCGTCAACAAAGGCCTGTTCGCGACGCTCGGGCCCATGTGGGGCGGCCCTTGTCTTCGGCACGTTTCGCGGCCGCATCCCAGTCGTAGGCGACCTGGCGGCTCGATCTCGCCGATCAAGAGTAGGTAGCAGAGCGCTGACGTGTCCGAAACGATGTTTACACCGGGCGAGCCGCGTCGAGTGCCCGGATATCCGCGTCGAGGTCGGCCTCGGTGTAGTCGAGGTAAACACCCGCTTGCTTGAGAAATCCGTCGAGCTCAAATCGAGTGCGCAGGCCGAGGATTTGTTGCAGTTGGGGTCCGGTGATGGCGCCGTCGCGGTAGGCATTCACCGCTAATGCCTCGAGCGCGCGGCGCGGAATATCCGTCCATTGCTCCGAGAGTAGTGTGGCGATGCTATCGGGCAGGGTAATCGAGATGTTCAAGCGCGTCTCCCATGTGTACCTAGCCCCAAAACCAGCGCATCTTGAAGGCGATCTACACAAATCTCTTGGGCTCAATCACTTCCGAAAATGCTCAACGAACCTTCGGGTGCGCCTGCGCTTTTCGTAAGCACTTGAGCCTCAAGATCTTCGCGCATCTCATCCTTCGTATGCGCTTGTTTTAGGCCTAGCCACTTCATCGTACCGTACGGCCGTTTCGAGTCAGCGCGGAAGCTTTGGAGCCGCACGAAGGCCTATCCGTGGCTCCGTGGGTGTCGGGAATTCGATTCAATGCGTTCGAATGTTCCCCGAAGGACGAACTGGTGGGCAACGACAAGGCACCGCTATTCACCCCAATGCCCGAAGGCACGTTCGACCAAGTCGTCGGTCAAGTAGAGCCCGACTTCGCGAAGCCGATCGAGCACCGGCCGTGCCTTGGGGATCAGGTTCAGCCGGGCGGCACGGAGTACCACGCCAAGGGTACCGATCACATCGATATCGAGCGATCGGGCACAGCGCCGCGCTTCGAGATCGTCGATCACGATACGGCATACTGGGTCAGCGGCGGCGTGGGCGAGCACCGCCGACTCGCCAGGCCCCAGATCCCAGGCCTCTATCTCACGAGGGATGAGGCGACTGGACGCGACGTGGACCGTCGGAGATGCCCTCAGCTGGCTCATCACCCGTTGGCCATCGGGCTTGGCCGCTACCTCCTGTACCACCGCCGCAGGCACGATCAACTGGTCCGACAATCCCAGCAGCAACGCAACATGGTCGACTTTCCCGAGCAAGATCAAGGGCGACGCGTTGACCACCCATCGTCTAGGCATGCTCGATCTCTTCGAGGAGCTCCTCGAAGGTGACTTGGCAAGCGGGCACCCTACGCCGGAACAGCTCCTCGAGGAAGGCGGCGCGGTCCAGCCCGGCGATCTCAGCCGCCTTGCCTTGCGAAACGAGGCCCTGGGCGTACCACTGCACGCTCGCGGCGATCCTCATCTCCCGAGCGAATTCCTCCGGCGAAAGGCGAAGGGCCGAAAACGTGCTTGGGGGCAGGTCGTAGGTAATGGTGGCCATGGGATCTCCTCGCAACGAAGCCTACCGCATTCGATCGACGGTTCAGTGCGGTTCATGGTGGTCTCGGCATCGAGCGGACGAAGAGCGAGATCACCGGCAGCGGGTACCGCCGGGTGCCGTGGCGGACATGCTGACTCTCACCGTCACAGAGGAGTGTCCCGGTCTCAATGCCATCCGTGGCGACGGGTTCCGCGAATTTTCTCACGCAAACGCCTCAGATCAGCGTCGTTCTCGGCCATCACGTATGGCGTCGAGGATGTCTTGCGTGGTCGCGTTCGTTCGCACCGGAGGCACGTCAAACGGTGAGGTGGTCGGGCGCCGAGGCACAATGCTGAACTGGTCGCCGTTGCGTCTCCGGATCACGACTTCCTCGCGTTTGGCTTCCTCGAGCACGGAGGCGAGACGCTCGCGCGCTTGGCTGTAGGTGTACATCTTCATGGGTCAGACCACGAGTCGAATACCGAGAGTTTTGGCCACAGATCGGACCTGCCCCTAATAGGTGCCAGCCGAAGATCCCGGCGTGCCGAAGACCCCGGCGTGCTTTTCAAATGAGCGAGAGCTGAATCCGGCGGCCAACTGCGGTGGCCGCCTTTTCGAGGGTCGTGAGCGTCACTGAGTTGTTGTTTGGGTCGAGTAGGCGATCGAGTGCGGAGCGACTTGTCCGCATTCGCCTAGCCATCTCTGCCTTCGAGACCTGTTGCTCATTCATGGATGCTTCGATCTGGCGGGCCAAGACTCGCTTGATCGCGTTGGTACTGGTCGGTTCGTAGATTCCTTCTTCACGCAACCAGCTATCGAACGTTGATCCGATGTTTTCGTTTTTCATCCTTCTTGTCCTTTCCGTCGCCGCATGGCAAGGGCGAGATCGCTTTGTGGCGTCTTCTGGGTCTTCTTGACGAAGGCGTGAAGCAGAACCATGCATTCGTCCTCGACACAGAAGAGAACACGTCCAATGCGACCTCCTGTCAGGTTTGAGCGTACTTCCCACAGCCCGCCGCTGAGAGAGCGCACCAATGGCATGCCGATCGGCCAGGAGAACTCAACGTCCTTGACATCTTCGCCGAGGATCCTGCGATCTTCGATCGGCAGCCGACGAAGCCACTCTCGGACAGGCTCACGTCCGCCGTCTGTTCGATAGAACCTGGCAGGCAGCCTCTTGAGGTCATCAGGCATGGAGTTGCATTGTACCAAAAATGGTACGCGTTTCGCAACTGGGCTTGTTCACGGTCTCAATGCCATCCGTGGCGACGGGTGCCGTGACCGCCTTCCTCACCTTCTTCGCGCCCGCTGTCAGAAGTCTCAATGCCATCCGTGGCGACGGGTGCCGTGACCGGTACGTTCATCTACCAGCGCGACGACACGAAAGGGTCTCAATGCCATCCGTGGCGACGGGTGCCGTGACGGCACTGGTAGATGTCGTGACCCCTGCTACTCCCTTCAACGTCTCAATGCCATCCGTGGCGACGGGTGCCGTGACTTTTTCCTTTGTTCTGATCGGTATCCCCGCAATCGCGGAGGAAGTCTCAATGCCATCCGTGGCGACGGGTGCCGTGACCTCGCCGATCGCGAAAACATTCGCACCTTCGAACTGAAAGTCTCAATGCCATCCGTGGCGACGGGTGCCGTGACCTCCGTGCAATCCAGGCCTTCCGGGCTTGGAAAAGAAAGGTCTCAATGCCATCCGTGGCGACGGGTGCCGTGACCATGCGAATTGAGGTCACCATTACGGTGACTGATACGTCTCAATGCCATCCGTGGCGACGGGTGCCGTGACGCCACCCTAGCTGTGGCGCTCTCGGTGGGATTCCTTGTCTCAATGCCATCCGTGGCGACGGGTGCCGTGACGACCCGAAGAAGCACGTACCACCTGGAGCACTGCAAAGTCTCAATGCCATCCGTGGCGACGGGTGCCGTGACCTGGGTGTCCATTGGGAACCTGGGTGTAGTAATCAGTCTCAATGCCATCCGTGGCGACGGGTGCCGTGACGTGGTGGCAGCATCGGCTATTTTTATTACGGAGAAAGTCTCAATGCCATCCGTGGCGACGGGTGCCGTGACAGCACCCTTGGGAAATCCCTTGCAATACGTGACTTACCACCCCCAAATCGACGGGTGATTGCGATTCCTGCACCATTTGCCCGATTCGATCCGGTCTTGCCTCTATTTCATCGCCGTAACCTAGTGATTTCATGCCGCTTATCCGTTTCCTGCACGTGATTCTGTGCAATCGATTTGGTTAACCCTTTGGTTGTCAGTGGTTTTCGCTCCATTTTCACCTCCTGCGTGTGAATTTCCGGAGTCACCCGTCGGAAACGCGTGGCTCGCCCTCGCATGGCCACCCTACCGCACCAGCGCCACGGCCTCGTCGGGCGGTTCGATTTCGCCGAAACCCACGCTCTTTGCGGCGCAGCGGCTGCATACCCGGTACAGACGGATGGAGCCGTTGCCTTTGGTGCGCAGGATCCTCTTGAGCCGCTCGGTGAGCTTGGGCACGTCGCCTTCGCGTAGACGGCACTCGAAGACCGAGTACTGCACCCGCCGGCCCCAGCTTTCCAGTACGTTGGCGACTTGCGTGCGTACCCGATCGGGACCGATGTCATAGGTGATGATCCATAAGTGCGTGGTGGTCGTGGTGGTCATCAGGTCGGCCTCGCCAGTGGACGGTAGGTGGCGAGCCGGCCAAGGGCGATCTCGCGCAGCGCCACGGCTTGCTCCAGCTCGCATAAGTGCCTGGCACCTGATTGGGCCAGCACAGCGGGCTGCGTCGTCGTCGTCGTGATCGAACCTCCGCCCGGGCATAAATGCCCAGGCTATGAGTGCGCCGGCTGAAGCCGGCTGAAACGGAGAGTCGGAACCTGGATCCGCTTGAGGAAATGGGGGAAACGGGGAAATGGGCATGCATGGCGCGATCACCGTACGGCGATCAATCGAGATCCGAAATTCACACAATCAAATGCCCGAAGGGGTCACAAACTCGAGTCGAAAGAAGACACTCTCACCCATGATGAGTACACGATTCGGCCGTCTCGAAACCGCACCTTGCCGGGCGAAACACTTCCTCGGTCCCCGGGGTGCCCGGCAATCGAAACCGGCCGAACCCATAACGCACGCCTTGGCCCACGTGCAGGTGCCTCAGCAACGCCAACAGGGCGCACCAATCAGGCGTCAAGCCGGCGAGCGTGACGCGACCGATGACGCCGCCTTTGGTTTGGCCGCGCGGCCGTCCCGCTTTGCCGCCGGGGGCGCCGCGGGTGGGCACGTCGAGCCACAGCAGGTCGCCGGGGTCGGCGCGGGCACCGGCGGGAATGTCAGGTACCGGTCCGGGCCGGTCGCCTCGTAGGTCGGCAAAACGACGCCAGCAGCGGGCGAGAAAGGCGGCGGCGGGGAAGTACGCGGTGTCGAAGTGGCCCGGCGGGCGCTTGCGCTGGCCGCGCCCGCGGGGCCGGCGCAGCTCGAGCGGCGAGAGGAAATGCAGCACGGCCTCGCCATGGGCGGCAAGAGTATGGGCGGCGGCGGTGACGCTATGCGGTCCGAGGCTGTCGAGCTGCTCGACCCGCTCGACGCGGAAATTGCCCCACAAGGTGCGTCCCTCGTGGCGGCTGCTGGTGCGCTGGCCGACAGCCACCAACCGGTCGAGCGCCCGCGGCAGATCACGGCTGGCGTCACCGAGCAGGGTCAAGCCGAAGGCGTAGCCGTCGCCGGGGCGAAACACCGTGCGCCCCGATTCCACCGCCGCCGGCATCACCTCCGGCAGGTCGTGCCCAAACATCTGGCAGAGCAGTCCGTGCAGCACCGGCTCGTGCCGAACGTGGAAGTGCGTGGAGTCAATCAGACGCAGGCGCACGACCCGGCGTTCGAGCCGGGGTAGCAGGCGTTCGAGGGTGTCGGTGAAACACGAACCGTCAGGTAGCGACAGGTCTGGCATCATCGGCTCGCCGTATGGTTGTCTCCACCCCGCAAAGGGTGACGGAACGTATCCTTGGGTTTCCGTTCTGGGTCTTCACCCCGCGAGGGGTGACGGTACGTAGCCTGGGCCTTCAGCCCCAGGCGTCCGTGGTCGACTCCAAGCGGCAGGTCCGGCATCATCGGCTCGCCGTAAGGTTGTCTCCACCCCGCGAGGGGTGACGGAACGTATCCTTGGGTTTCCATTCCGAGTCTTCACCCCGCGAGGGGTGACGGTACGTAGCCTGGGCCTTCAGCCCCAGGCGTCGGACCTCCCGTGATGGCCGATCGCTTGCGCGGCGCCCTCGTGCCTGCGTGTCGAGCCGCGTCACAGCGCAATCGAGCAAGCGCACACGAATACGGCCCAGGCCTGCCGCCGCGTTCTTGCCCACGTGGGTGATCTCGGCGGCGCGCAGCAGTGGCAAGAACGCTGCCGCACCCGGGCCGTAAACCAAGGTGCCTTGCTTGCCGTCGAGCGGCAGCAGGCGCCGTTTCTTGGTGGAGTAATCGCCCTTGCGCACGAAGTGGGTGTGATCGGCCACCAGCGGCACCGCGGCGGGATCGCGGTTGCCGGTGCGCTGGGCCACGCCAGCCACGGCCGCATCGCCGTAGAGGTCGCGCAGGCGATCGGTCGCACGGGCGACCAGCGCCGCAAAGGGCACTGGGTCGTGCGCGTCGAGCACACGGCGTTCATACACCAGGCGCGCCGGGCTGAGCAGCTCGACGGCCACCGGTCGTGGGTCATGATGCAAGTCGGCGTCGCCCGCTTGCGGGTCGAGGAGCATGGAGTCGGGCACCAGTTCGGGGGTGGGGGCTTCGGGACCGAGAATCAAGCGCGAGTGCTTGCCGTTGCCTCGAACGTCGCCATGGAGACGGTAAACGCCGGTCACCCGCCATGTGCTGGGCCAGCCGCCGATGCCCTTGGCGAAGGCGTCCTCGAGCGTCCGTACCACCCATGGGAAGAAGGTGCAGCCCTTGCCGAACAGCGTCACGTCGACAATGGCGGTGCCGGTGTCGTGTTCGATGCCGTGGGCGGTGAACAAGGCAAACGGTGGCCGGGCGGTGCCGAAACGGGCGAACACTTGCGCGAAGGGGCAGGTCGAGAGCTGGGGGCAGGCACCCACCGGTTTGGTGTCTTGACAGTGCGGTTTTCCGAACGGGCAGAATCGTTGGATCAGCTCGCGACCGAAGGCCCGGCGGACGCGCTCGGCGTCGGGAATGGCATCTCGAGCACCGTGTTGGGGTCGCACGGTGAGGCGCAAGCGCAGGTAGGGGAATGCGGGGGTGGCGGCGTGTCGCTCTGCTTCCCGATCCACTCTCGAGCCCATCTTCTCTGGTCCCCTCACCCCTCCGGGGAGAGGGCTAGGGTGAGGGGGACTCTGAGCCGGACACATCACGACGCAGTGGCGCCATCACGCCGATTCGCAAAGGCATCGAGATAAGCGCCGTAGTCGATCGCCGGGGCGGTGGCCAAAGCCTGCAACTGGCGCAAGAGGCGAAAGAAGAACTCCACCAGCGATCGGCTGCTCGGCACCACCGTCAAGGCGACCGTTTGGCCCGCGCCGTAGTGCGCTTCGAATACGCCGTCGGTGAAGGCACAGCCGATGTCGAGCTGCTGGTTGGCGTCGAGTCCCTCGAGCGCGCGCTGCAAAGGCGGGCCGAAGGGATCCTTCTTCCAGCCGCTGGCGTAGGCCAACACACCAGCCACGATCCGGTGCGGGGGACGAGGCTTGTACTCACCACCTGCATGGTGAATCACAAACGAAGTCCGGTGCAACCGCCGTACCGAAGCGGCCTTGCCAGCGGCGTAATGCACACTGTCGCGATTGAGCTTCTGCTTGACTTCGAAAACCGCGTAGACACTCTCGGCGGGTACGTAGTGTTGCCCCTGGTCGTTGTAAAGCAGTGGCGAGTATTGGCGGTCGTAAATCACAATGTCGATCTGCTCGCTTGCCGCGCCATGCGCGTCGATCACCATCGCCTTGTCGGCGCGGTAACGGTGGGGCAGGTGATCCCGCAGTACTTTCAACCAGCCATGCTCGGAAGCACCGCCGCGGGCACTGGGATGCGTAAGCGCCGACCGCGCACTGTCGAGCTCGCCTGCGAGCTTGCGTTGCAGGCCGTCGAGGATGCCGGTGAGGCGGTCGTTTTGGTTCATTTCTTGCCTTCTTTTATTTGTTCTTGGAGCTTGGCGAGGCTGGACTGCATCTGATTGAAACCACCGGTACGGTTGCTGTGCTGGCGCGTGAGCTGTTGACGTCGTGGTGGCTGCCGAGTTCCACGCCGCTTGGCTTCCGCGGCCAAACGCTCACGCTCGCGTTCTTCGGTCTTCAGCAGGCGTGACGTCCAACCGAGGAGCCAAAGCCAGCGATCGACGCCGCGCCCGGGGTTTCGCTCGAGCTCATCGAGCAAGATTTTGGCGACAGTGGTGTGGTGGGCGAGGGGATTGTCGAAGTTCATCGACCGTGCTTTGTCGATTTGCTCGGCCGTGGCGAGTAGCTTGCGCAGCGCCTCGAGGCTGCGTGTTGATTGGAGAAAGTCGACGAAGAGATCGAGGTGGTTGCGCTGGATACCTTTCGCCTCGTGGCTGCGCGAGCGTCGGTCGAGCCTCGGCACGACTTCGGCCGCAAGCTCCTTGGCGAGGTCGCTGGCTTCCGCAATCAAGCCGGCTTTGTCCGCTACACGCAATGGGCGGCGGGCACGTTTGGGCGAAGCGGTCATGGTCCACCGGCTTTGCGTGGCAAGGGCAGCTTGTCGCCTAGCTGATCGAGGGTGAGCCGCGCCGCATCTCGAAGTGTCGACGCTTGCGCCATCCGCTCGACCAGCGCGACGATGGCCACCGAGTCAGCGGATTCGATGCGCTCGCCGAGCAGCCCCTGGTGCAGCCGAAACGAGCAGACTTCGAAGATCACCATGCCCAGGGCGTCGTATTTGGCGCCGCCGATGCGTGGTGCGAAGCGGCCTACACCCAGGCTGAGCAAGAGGTCGCCGATCTCGGCATCGGTGACGTTGCGCAACCGCAAACGCGTTTCGAGCACGGTGCCACGGGGAATGGCAAAGGCAGCGATGCGGCGCGGCTGGAAGGCGGCGGGCGGCAAGTCACCATAGAATTTGTAGACATCCTTCGTCGCATGCTTGGGTGGGTAGGCGGTCGAGATCATCATGCGTTTGAGCTCGACCTCGTCGACGGGCACTGCATCATCGAAGCTCGCACGTCCCTGGTAACCCAGGCAGCCGAAGAGCGCCGCGGCCGGTGTGAGCAGATGGCCTCTACGTTGCAACCTGGCTTCTCGGCCGGTAGCCTGCGGGCTGGCGGTCAGCAGCTCGTAGATCTGCCGGCACATACCCTTGATGCTCGACCCGGGCAGCACCGGTACGCCGCGCAGGCGGGCCACGTCTTTCACCGCTTGGCCATCGTCGCCTAGCACGAAGTGGCCCGAGCCGATGTGAACGGGGAGGCGAACGCGTACCCGCAGCCCGAGATCGCCGGAACGACGCGGAGCATCGTTTCCCTTGGCGGGCAGGCGATCGTGGTAAACCGGTGTGATGTTGGCCTGTACCGACCGGCCGCGTCGAACCCCAAAATGATTGCGCGGTGGATTGGGCCGCTGGCCGTTCATCGCCGGTGCCCCTTTGCCTGGGCCGTGCGGCGGAGGTCATCGAGGTTCGGAAGGGTTTGGGGCAAGGTCTCCGCCATTAGCTGATCGCCCAAGATTTGGGCCTGCTCGGTGTTTAGCGACAAGGCAAGGCCGCGCCAGCTTAGGTCGGCCTGGCAGCCCACCGGCAGCTCGACTTCATCGGGTGTGTGTAGCCCGTAGGCAGTGCGCTCGTCGGGCGCCGCCAGCGCCCCGCTGCCGAAAAGCCGCCGTGGAGCATCGGCTCGAGGTTGGCCGTTGGTCGGCTGTAGGCTGTTGAAGCGCAGGCCGGTGACCGTGGCTCGTACCCGGCCGAGGCCGCGCGCTGTTCCATGACCGATACCGAGATCCCCGGCATCGAGGTCGCGTAGCACGGCGAAGATCAAGGCGAGCTGCCAGAGCTGCACGTTCTCGAACGGGATCTCGGTTTCGAACGCGCCGCCGGTGACCGCTTCGAGCTCGAACAGCGCACCGCCTTGGGCCGACTGACCGGTTT
Organism: Candidatus Multivoradales bacterium; assembly: GCA_965250305.1. Taxonomy (GTDB): domain Bacteria; phylum Acidobacteriota; class Thermoanaerobaculia; order Multivoradales; family J023; genus J023. The sequence continues at coordinate 286,696 of CBDFNS010000025.1, forward strand.
CGCGATCGATGCCGGCCTGGATGCGACGCTCGGTGCGGTTGGCGACTTCGGCGCCGGTGCGCATGGCGTCGGCGTCGGCGCCCAGTGCCCAGGAATACGCGTCGAGCAATGAGACCCGGCCGTTCACCGACAGCGAGCCGAAGGTGCGGCACGCCGGGCATTGGAGTCGGAAGACCGTGGCGGTGTCGTCGAGCCCGCGTCGTTCCTTGGCGCGGCTCGCGGCGTGACAGCTCGATCGTCTCGACAGCGGGTCACAGACGTCAATACCAACGCCGCGCAGAAGTCGCTCGGCGTGCGAGCGGATCGCCCCCTTCAGCCCCGAGCCGGGGAGAAAAACGGTGTCACCCACCTGCGGATGACGGGTGCGCATGAAGGCCATGTCGGGCTGGGTGGGGTCGACGGTCTCACGGCCGCTCTTGATCATGATGGGGCCTCGCGGTTCGAGCCGCAGGGATAGACTTCCTTGGTTGAGCCATCGCTTGAACATCAGTGGTCCTCCGCGGCTGGGGTGGCTTCGAGGTATTCGGTGAGGGTGGCGTTGGCCTGGGCCTGGGTAGCGGTCCAATCATGGTGCTCGAAGCTCTGGCCGGCGAGCAAGCGCCGGGCGTCGGTCGAGGCCAGTGCCGGATCTTCGAGTCGTACCCGGCCGAGGCCGCGGGAGGTCATGCCACCGAGCAGGATGAGCCCGTCATCGAGCCAGTGGAGAGCCTGGAGCACCAGGGCGCGCTGCAGGTCATTGGCGTTTTCGAGCAAGATCTCGAGGCGAAACGCTGTACCCGGTGGCACGGTTTCGGTGTCGTATTTGATGCCCCGCTGCGCAGTGCGCAAATCGCGATTGATGCCGACGCCGTCGCGCACTTCGGTACGTCGCATCGAGCCGGGCACCAAGGGTGCATCATGGACGAAGAAGCGGCCGGCAAAAAGGCTGGAGCCGAAGAGGCCACAGATTGTGCAGAGGGCCGCCCGCACGGTCGCCGAGTCGGGCGGGCTCGTCTTGTCTTTGAACCGCTCCTCGATTTCGACCGTGCACCGGCGGCCCTCGTCCGTGGACTCGTCGACGAAGAGGTCGCATGACCACAGACCACCGCGCCGCGCGCCGGCCACACCGCGGAGGACCCGCTCGAGGCCACTACGCAACGCGCCCTTGATGGCGCTGCCGGGGAGAAATGGACGGCCGAGGGCGTCGCGCATGATCGGCTGGTCCGTGGCTGCCGGGTCGTTGGCCTTGCCGGCACCTACCCGCAGCCCGGTTACCGCGACCAGGTTGGCGGTGATGCACTCGCGTCGTTCGAGTGCCTCGAAGGTGGTGAGCAGCGGCGCGTTCATCGCCGTCCTCCTTGCCGCGATGACCGGCCGGTGTTGGGCCTGCGTTGTCCCGTTGAGGGTCCGGATCGTCCTCGATGGGGCAGCGCTTGTTGGTAGGTGTGCTCCCGAATGATGTAGCCGATCAGTAGCGCGGCAATGCGTCGTTGAATCGGGTCCTGAGCTGGCGAGTCCAGCTCGCCGAGCAATCCCTTTCTGGCAGCAAGGGAGCATCGCTCCACGACTTCACGATCGAGCAGATCGAGCACCTTCGTTCCCGCATCCCAGTCTTTCCATGCCTTATCCCCTCGGCCCATTTGATAGCGCAGGTGCGCTTTGAGCACTTCGACCGGTTCATCCGAAGCAACAGTGAGCAAGGTTTGGAGCTGCGACTTGCTGATCTCTTGGGATGGCGTGTTGCCGACAGCCGCGGCGACCAGGTCGCTCTTTTGGTCCTCGATCCAGGCGAGGGCTTGTGGGTTCATTCTGAGTGCCTCCAGGTGGCTTTCCAGCCGGGTAGATGCAGGGGGTCGGAGATGCGAATACGGCCGTAGCCCTGATCGCGGCAGCGGCCGATGCCGCCCTCTTCGATGGCCGCGAGGCGCTCGAGGCTGTGATCGTTGTCGGGCACGGCCAGGAGCAGGCAGGAGCGCGCCGTAACCATCGGCGCGAATTCCTTCTGTTGGTTGCCGTGGTTGTCGTAGCCACCGCGATGACCGCCGCGGACGGCGGCGAATTGCATCTCGGAGTTCTTGAGCCCGAGGGCATGGTCGAACGCCGTGTCGAGCCGCGGTCGTGACGCTTCAGCCGGCGGTAGTAAGTCGTTCTCGAGGGTCGTCGTGACCAGCAATTTCCCCGGTACTGGGTCGGCAATGACGGCGGGCTCAACGCCAGCATGCACCCAGGCGGCATGCCAGGCCCGGCGCGCCGCTTTGTCGAAGGCTTTGATACGTGCCGCCAGGTCGTCGACGGGTGCCGAGCGCGCGGAAACCAAGCGCAGGCTGCCGTAGCCCTGGCCCCGCCCATGACCGACGCGGATGGGAACGCGCTGGGCGTCGGTCAGGAGGTCGCGGGCGTAGGGCGTGAGGCGATCGATGCGGACCGCGAAGCGGGTCCCGGTTTCGAGCAGGTCGATCGAGAATAATTTGCCATGGTCCGCGCGCCCACGTGCGGTATCGAGGGCTACGCGCGTTACCACCCGGCGATCGGGCGCACCCATGCCGAGTCGTTCGGGTGCGGCTTTCAGCCGCGCCGCACAGGACGCTCCGCCGCCAACACGATGCTGGCACGACTCGTCGAACGCTAGGAAATGGCCGGTGGCAGCGAGCATGGCCTGAATCCAGTGCAGAACGAGGATATCCAGACAACCATGCGCCTCGTCGCCGTATTTGCAGGTGCGCAACGTAAAGGGCGCGACGGCCGGCCGCGGTGGCCGCTGACAATTCCTCAGCGGTGTCGCGTCGCTGATCCGCAGGCAGGTCGCTTCATCGAGCACCGCGCACCGGAAGTCGGCATCGCCGCGCATGTCCCGACGCACACCACGGGCGGTCATCGCGGCGGTGATCAACGCTCCGCGCAGGGTGGAAGCACGAAGGTAGCCGAGGCTGGCGTGGTAGTTGCTGTCGGTGAATAGACGATCACCGGCGCAGATGGGCTCCAGGGCTTCGAGCACCAACTCGATGCTCGCCGCCTCGGGGATGACGACCGCGGTGTGCGAACCAGCGTTGTCACCGATGGTCTCAACGGGCTCGGATTGCTCGAGCGTCATGGCCACATGACCGAGGCCGGCGGAACGGCCAGCACCCAGGGCGAAGACCGCGTGGACGGCGGCGCGCAGGCGCCGCAGATCGGCGGCACCGTGCTCGGGGTCGGCGAGCAGGAGACCGAGGTCTATGTCAGCGATGAAGGTAAGGCCGTCGAAGAAGGGCGCTACGACCTCACGGCTGAAGAAGCGCTCATCCGCCGCTCGCCGGCTGCGCCGGTCGATGGAGACGTGATGCCGGGTCACGAGCGCGTGACTGCCCTTTTTCATCGCTGAGCGCATCGCCCCGTCACGGACCCGAGCGTCACCGATAAAGACGCGGGTGCGCCCGCCGCCGTATCGTTCGGTCGGCTTGCCATCGGGGCGCGGTGTGGCATCGGACACCGAGCCCAGGATGCGCTCGACGCTCGCCGCGGCCGTGTCAGCCTCGGCCGCGGTGAGGATGCGGACCAGTTGCTCACGCAAAGCGCCTTTGAGCGCGGTGGCTGGTAGGAAGGGCACCCCGTCGGCGTCCCGGGCGGTGGCGTCGTTGACGCCTGGGCGAGTGGTGCCGCCGAGGAGCAGGCCACCCTTGGGCGTCACTACGAGCTTGTGGGCGGCGCTCATGCGGGAACCTCCCGAAATTTTGCGAAGAGATCGAAGATTTCCACCATGTCGCGAAAGTAGGTCTCCCTGGTTCCGTCACCGAGCTCTTGCCACAGCAATTTGTCAATTTCAGCGAGCGAGGCACCACGGGCACGACGGTAGGCTCCCCAGCCCCGGCCCGTAGCCTTCGCATCGCGGGCATTTTGGTAGCGGAAAAAACTGGCGCTCTCCTGATAGCCGGCGTCGAGCGCGCGGTCGACCGCGTGGACCTGGGACGCGGGAACTGTGTCCGCGAGCTGCTGGGTATGGTCGATGAAGGATTCGAACGTCGGTGCGGAATAAGGCCGGCCCGTCAAGCTCAGGGCGGGTTCGTGTCGTCCGTTCCCTAGGCGTTGAAAGTGTGCCTGTCGGAGCGCTTGGACTGATCCGTTGAGCGGGTTGCCCGAGCGCAGCACCATGAAGTCAATGGCGCTGCGGATCTTTGACTCATAGATCTTCCGTTTGGCGCTGGTCAGGAGCTCTTTGGCATAGGTCAGCAAAATTTGGTCTGGGAACGTTGCGTCGGCAATGGCGATGCCGATGCCGACACCGAAGCCGCCGATGAATTTGCGCAACGCTCGATCGGCGGTGGCAAAGGCCTCGTGCAGCAGCGGGCTGCCTTTGAGTGATAGCCGTTGTTCGATCTCACGGATCAGGCTGCGGGCGAAGTCGAAGACCTGGCCGGCCGGCATCAAGATGACCAAGTCATCACCGCCGAGAATCGGCATCTGGTATTTGTCGACGTTGGCGGCGGTAAGGCTGGCCGCGACCCCCGCGGCGAAGGCTTCGTCCACGGCGCGACTCAATGCTTGATGCTGGGCTGCTGTTTCCATCGCCAAGAAGGCAGCGCCGAAGTTGGCGCCGTCGGCGTAGAGAATGGCGAGACGCCGGCGGCCGTGAATGGCCGGAAAGAGATCGAGGGTTGTGGTGGCTTGCTCCAATACCTTCTTGTTCTTGCCCGCGGACGCGCCTCGTTTCAAGCACAGGGCACAGACCGGTAGCTCGCTCGTTCCCCTGGTGCGTGTGTCCGTGGCAGCGCGTTCGCCACAGCTCTCACAGACCTTCCCGGTCTCCATCTGCGCGCTGCTGATGCCATCGTCTAAGTCGAGAAGTGTGCCGCGGCGGACGTCGAGGCGCGCGTTGAGCGCCGCGAGCGTGCGGGCATAGCGGCTAGCCGTGCGAGCGGGTGCCAGGCATGCGGCAAGGGTGTCGTGGCCGGGTCCTGGGGCGGGTGGACGGCCCCGCAGGTCACGTGGCCAGATCGGCAAACTGGCCGCCGCGGTCTTGAGATCGCCCGCGGTAAGACGATCGAGCGCGGACTCCAGCTCGCGGCACACGGCCGAGGCCTGGCACGCCGCGACCAGCAAGAGACCGCCGCCGGCACCGGCCCAGACCACCGCCTCGTGACCGATCTGGAGCGCGTCGAGTCGCCGGTAGACCGATGGCGCGCTCTGATTGCGGCTGCCGCCGTTCAGCTTGTCACTCGGGCGAGTGAGTTCGGCTACGAAGTTGCTGCCGCCCTGGCGATCGCCCGGCCGTGTGGCTTTGAATACGTAGCGCTGGATGCCGGGTGTGTCGAAAGCGATAAGTGCCAAAGGGGGGCCGGTTCGGAACAGGTCTCGAATGGCTGCATTGTCTGGGGGCTCGCCCCTGCCGCGCACCGTCACTGGGTCGAGCCCACGGGTCTTCGCCTCGGCAAACAGGGCATCCTGCTGCGCTTTGGCGAGGTTCGATTGGATCGTCTTGAACGTCTTTTGAGTCATGACTACTGTGGTTCCCTTCTCACGTCGTTCCTTGTAAGAACAAGCGAATTCCCACCTGCCGAGAGCTCTGAATCGACCGGCATCCCCTCCGTGGGTTCACGGCGCCTCTCCCATCGCTGGCGCGGTGAGGGTGATGGACGGCTCGTAGCTCTTGTGCCGCTTGTCTTCGAAGTCGAATTCGTAGAGCTGGACCCGGCCGAGGGAGTGACCGAGGCGGCCGAGCGCGAAGGCGAACCCGAGTGGGGCAGCGAGGAAGATGTGGGTGGTTTCGTAGTCGGTCTCGAGGTTGTCGAGTCGTTCCACCAAGGCTTCGGCGAGGGCGCGAGCATGACCGCCGCTCTGTATTCCTTTCTGATCGGCCCGCGCGAGGCAAACGTAGACGACGTCTCTGACCTTTGGCGGCTGAAGGTCCGTCCGTCGAAGGTATTTCTTGACGCCACCGATTGCTTTGCGCGAGAGGCCAACGACCACCGCTAGGTCATGAGCTTCGGGGTCGCGAGGAAAGTCCTTTGGGATCTTTCCCGTCGTCTTCTGCGCGGAGAGCCAAGTGGGCGCGCCCGCCGGCTCGGGGGCGGCGAGATCCCACTCCTGTCCGCTTTGGATAAACGTTACATCAAACCAATTCTTGGCCGGCAGTAAGAAGCCGGCGGCATAAGCGACACTCAATGGGGCCGTGATCGTGAGCGCGATAGGGTTGGTCTGGGGAAGGCGGTCGCATAGGGTCTCACGCAATGCTTCCAAGACACCGTTGTTCCAGTCGTCCGGCGAACGGATGAATCGGTGCTCGAAGTACGACTGAAGGTCGATCTCGAGGTCGGCGTGCTCGATGGCATGCTTGCCTTTGTCGACGACGGTGAATGCGGCAACGGTTTTTCTTGGCGGGCGATAAGCCTGCAGGTCGAGCACTTCGCCCGTGATCGGTTGCGCGATGAGAACTGGCGTCGCGCGCTCGAGATCGTCGCTATCATCCTTCCCTTCGATCGTCAGGCGGCCTTGGGTCAGGGCTTCGCTCAGGGTGTGCCCGTTGTTAATCGCGGTGTAGAAGCCCGTGGTGAAGGACTCGGCCGCATCCTCTGAGAAGGTGAATTGCATGGCGACAACAGCCGGCCGGCCCGCGGTGACCAGGGATGATGCGACGCTTGCGAGTGCGTGATCGCTGCCGTCTCGGGTGTCTGGCGCCCTGGCTGTCTTGCAGGAAGCCAACGTGATGAGCTGAATTCCCGGCGTGAGGTGCCGAGCCAGCTTGGCGCCACTCACAAGGTGCTCGCTACGGTCGTCGTGCTCGAATAGCAGCACGCCTTGGTCTAGGTGAAAGCCTCCGTGGCACAAGATATGGACCGCGTTGTAGGGCGTGTCGAGGCGTTCAGCGGCTTGAAGCTCCACGCGAAGTGCGTTCAGGGTCGGTTTCTCGAGAAACCGGAGCTGTAGGTTTGTCGCCGGTCCGATTGATCGCTCGAGAATCGCGGAGTGGTGCTCTCGGTCGATGTCGCTATAGCTCTTGAATGCGGTGGACGTCGACGCGTCGGGCGAGGCAATGACTGCCAGGACCTTGAATGGTGGCTTGATCGCTTGCCATGCGGTTGGATCGACGCCATCGAGACAGCGCTCGATCGGGGTCCTTCGGTCCGTACACAGAAAGGTTTTGCAGTCGGGGTTGTACAACAACTCCCAAGGCAGGCCGCGAAGGCTTCGGTGATCTTGCTCGCCAAAGCTCAAGCGCAGGCGTAGTCTTTGATTCGATCTCAACGCGGCAAGGGACTGTTCCAAGGTGTCGCCAAGCGGCTCTGGGAAGAGAATGGAGAAGAGTTCAGTACCGATCTCACGGGCGAGCCGAATCCGCTCAGATGTATGCCGGCGGTTCTTGAGCAGTAGCTTGGCAAAGCGATCGGTCTTATGCCCGATTTCTCTGCGTTGCTCATCAGTCAGAACCAAGGGTGCGCGCGGCCGGTCGAAGGGAGAGCGCAGCACGCGGATTTCTCGGTGCTCGTCGCACCAGCTACAGCAGCCGATTTCGATCTCGAGGTCTTGGTATTTCGTTTTCTTGAGCGTGTTGGTCTTGGGCAAAGTGGCTACCTCTGGGTGCGGTGTATGCGGCGGCCCCCTCACCCTGGCCCCCTCCCCCTCCCCCGCGGCCGGGGGGGAGAGGGGACCGGAGAGAGCTCAGCGTGTCGAGTCCTCGGTTGCGCGGCGGGGTGGGTTAGGACGCCGGTGCCGGATCCTTTGGCTCTACACCGACCCCGGCCTTGTCTTTGATGTCGCGGCAGGTGTCGTCACCGGGGGCGCGGGACATGCCCTCGGGGCAGGGCGCAAGCTGGCCGGCGCCACCATCTCGGTTCTCGGTGGCGGTGGCGGCAGGCTGCGTGGTCGTTTCGAGGCCGGCCTTGCCGCCGGGCCCATGCCGGGTGTCGTCGTTGGGTGCTTTGGTCGCGGTGTCTGTGCGTTCGGTCATCTGCGAGGCTCCTTTGGGTATTCGCGTTGAATGCCGTGGCGTGGCGACCCGTCGAAGGGCGGTGTCACGCGGTCTCGGAGCCTTAGTTCCCGCCAGGCACGGAACCTTGGAAACTTTTCTGAAAAAGACAGATACCCAACGCGGACGCGCTGGATCAGCCGTCGCCCTGGAGGACGAAGGTGGCCCAGTAGCGGGGCGCGGCATAGCCGGGCTGCGCACGAAGCCATTGCTGGGCGTGGCGCAAGGCGGTGGCGGGACGCTCGCCGTGATGCAGGAAGCGGTCGTAGAAAACCGCCATCAGCCGCGACGTGGCCACGTCGTCAACACTCCACAGACTGACCAGGACTTGGCGGCTGCCGGCGTTGAGGAAACCTTGGGTGAGGCTCATCAGGCCGTCACCGCGAATGTGACGGCCGAGCGCGGTTTGGCAGCCGCTCAGAATCGTGAGGTCGGCCCGCAGCGCGAGGCTGTCGACTTCGTGCAAGTAGAGCGCGCCGTCGCGCGGCACACCGTCTTGTCCGATCTTGGTGAGGACCAATCCGGAAAGCTCGGGGAAGCGCTCGTCGACCCAAGCGTGGGTGGCAAAGTGGAGGACACGATACGGCCGCAGGTCGGTATCGAGCACGGTGCGTTTGGTGGCCTCCCAGCCGATGAAGAGCCGGAGCTGATCGGCTTCGAGATGGGTGCCGATCGCCGCCGCTTCGTCGGCAGTGGCGGGCAAGCGCGGTAAAGGGCCGGCGGGCAAGCGGTCGAGCATGATGCCGCGGTCCACCGTGTTCGCTGACGGCCCGGCCACGATGGGATGGCCGAATCGTGGGTCGTCAGCGGCGAAGACCGGATCAGCAAAAACGGCGACGCGGAGGAGATTGTCGGCTTGGCTTGACGGGGCGTGACGTGACGGAGTGCGGTGTGCCGGGGTGCCATTGGCGACGTGGCGGCGGCGCAAGGCCGCCCATACCGACGCCGAGGGTACGGAAACCGTTTCGAAGTCGTCGACGACACGCCGGATGTCTCCGGCCTCGGGACGCGTCGACGGTCGAGGCGACGGCAGCACCATGAACGGCACGTAGTGCAAGGCCCCTTGGGCGCTGATCAGCAATCTCTTGGTGCCGGGCGGAATCGCCGCCACGGGTAGCAACATGGGGCCGAGGCGAGCGGCGACGTGAGACCACTGGCCGTGGCCGCTGTGATCACGGTGGCTGTCGGCGAGTGCCGCATGCAGGCCTTCGGCCTGGGCTTCGAGGATGGCGCGCGGCGGCAGGGCGAAGACATCGAGCGTTTCGCGGGTCATCGCCAGTAGGTGACTTCCGGCAGCGCCGAGGACGTAGGTCAGGAAGACACTATTGGGCGTCAAGAGCGCCTGGACCTCGGGTATGTCGACCGCGCGCGGCGACCGACGCAGCCCGTGTGCGCGTTCGGACGCGCGTTGGTTGGCACGGATCGATTCGAGCTCACGCTGGTGGCGCCGGATCTCGGCTTCGACAGCCTCGGCATTGGCGGTCATCGCCGGTTCCGATGTTGGGGCGAGAGCCGTGCGCCGAGCCGCCAGCTCGGCCAAGCGGGTCTGAAGGTCTTGCTCACGCTGTCGATCCACCTGTGCGGCCGCGTTTTCGGCGCCGCCCCGGGTGAAGGCGGTCAACTCGTACAGGCGCCGGGCCCGGGTCCGATCGGCGGCGGTGAAGGCTTGCTCGAGATCGCTGGCATCGTTCGTGCGGCGGAAACGTTCGATCAGCAACTCGACCTCGAAGTCGGCATAGTCCTGCCACAGACCCACGGGCGGGAATCGGTGCCCGCGCGCGCGGGCTCGCTCACGCAGGCCCTCGACGATGGTCATGGCGTCGCGGATGTAGACCGCTGCTTCGTCGTGATCGCCCCGGTAACGCGCGAGACGCGCCTGACAGTAGGCGGTGTGGGAACGCGATGGTGGGTCGGTGACCTGTTCGAAATATTCGGTGCCGGTGGCCAGCAGCACGGCTGCTTCGTCGTGTCGATCGGTCTCGGCCAGGAGACAGCCGAGATTGACCTGCGTGGCCTTTCCCAGGTTGCGCGGTGCGGGTGCTTGTGATTGCTCCAACGCCTGTCGGTAATGGGCCTCCGCAGCTGAGGTGTCGCCGCTTAGGCGCAATACGGTGCCGAGCCGGTCCAGCACACCGACCTCGCTAAGGGTATCGCCCAGGTCGCGACGGATGGTGAGTGCTTCGCGCAGAGGCTCGAGCGCATTCTCTGGCCGGCCGGCCAGACGATAGACCCAGCCGATCAGGGTGAGGAAGCTGGCTTCGCGCGCCCGCTCGCCGGTCTGGCGGGCGAGCGCGAGTGCTTCGTTCAAAGCGTCGAGCGCCTCGTCGTGGTGATCGAGCTTGCCGAGCGCTTCGCCGAGGTTGGCCAGCGCTTGGGCCCATTCGATCGGCTCGTCGAGCTGGCGCCACAGCGCCACGGCATCGCGATAGCGGTCGACAGCGCGAAAGGGATCGCCACGTTGGTCGTCGACCAGGCCATAGTTGGTCAAAGTAGTGGCTTCGCCGCGACGATTACTGGTCTTGCGGGCCAGCGCCAGGGCGCGAGCGAACCCTGCCGCGGCGGCATCGAGATCGTCAGCCGCGAGTGAGATCTTGCCCATGCGGTTGCTGATGCTGATCTCGAGCGAGGTGTTGGCGGCTGCATGGCTCAGGGGGAGGGCTCGCTCGAAGCAAACCATGGCCTGGTCGAGCTGCCCCTGTTTCTGGTGCACGGTGCCTGCTTCGCGCCAGGCGATGGCGGCCAGCTGGGGATCGGCGGCGGCCTGCCAGAGTTCGGCGGCGCGGGTGAGGTGGTCGATTCTCGTCGCGAGGTCTTCGGCGGCGAGGGCGGAACCGGCATGGTCATAGGCTGCTGTGGCGGCGGCACAACCACGGTCAGCGGCGGTAGCCAATCGGGTCGCCTGGAGGGCGACGGTGTAGGTACCCGCGGCGTCGAAGGGCCTGATCTCGATGGTGTAGCGACCACCACGCGGGCTGATCCAGCACACCTGCTCGGGCGCGATCGTGCCTGGCGGCCGATCGATCTCGAGGAGCGTTTCCCCGTTGGGCGCACCCAGGCGAACCACCACGTCGAGCGTGGTCTGCGTCACCGCGAGGCGGGCGGCGTGGCCAGCGGTCATGTCCAGGACGTAGCGGTGGCGTTCGCCCGCCGCGATCATGGCTTCCATCGTGCCGGTGCGCAACGGTCCGCGATCGATTGCCGGTTCCGAGGTGCCGGGAACCTGGACACGGCATGCCGCGAGCACGACGGCCGGGAGGATCAGCCGCCAAGCGACTCGCCGAATAGGGCACGATCGGTGGCCCCGCGACTCACTCACGGTGTCGTTTTGAGATGCAAGCGGTAGGAGTCGAGCAAGGCGGTGTCGCCCAGGCGCACACCGAATAGCTCGATGCGGTAGGCGCCGGCTGGCCACAGGTCGCGGGGGACGAGCATGGTAATCCGGCCTTGCCGATCGCGGCTCAGTGTGTTGCGTCGCAAGAGCAGCGCACCGTCTTCGTCGAAGATCTCAGCCGTGTAGCTGTCGTAGGGCGTCAGGTCGCCGAGGTTGAGGGTCGCGATCAGCGGTCCGGAGTTCGGTGGTAGGTCGATCACGTTCTGGGGTGAGGCATCGCGCGTAGCGGTCGTCTCGATCGGATCGAGGGAGAACAACAAAGGCGATCCAGCGGCGGCGTAGATGCCTCGGCTGCGTGGGCCTATTCGCTCCAGTTGCATGCCCAGAAAGGTCGCCGCGGCGAGTGCCAGGGGCACGGCGGCGGCGATCAGCCATCGCCGAGGGTGCCGGGCTGTGGTTTCGGCTGTGGTCTCGGCTGTGGTTTCGGCCACCGGCGCAGAGTGGGCGGCCTGTTCGGTTCTCGCCGCTTCGAAGCGGCGCCACGCCGCATCGGTCTCCGTGGCGGAAGCTGGCGGAAGCGAATCTTGGGCCAGTTTCTTGTCGAACGCTTCGAGCTTCAATAGTTCTTGGCGACAGGCGTTGCAGACCACGAGGTGTTGGCGAATGGGCTGACGCGCGCGATCGGTCAAACGACCTTCCTGGTAGGCAACCAATGATTCGACATTGAGGTGCCGGCTCAAGGTGTCCTCCTGCCCAGCGGACCAATCCAGCGCCGCGCGCTGGATGGCGTGATCGAGACCTCGGTCGTCGTCGGGGAAATCGGGCATGGTCGTGCGGTTACCTCGGCGAGCCGCGCGGCGGTCGGGGCACTGCCTGACGCAGCTTCGTGCGCGCCTGATGTAGACGAGAGGTTACAAGATCGGGCGAAAGCCGCAGGATCGCACCAATTTCCCTGTAGGTGTTGCCCTTGGCGAGTAGGACCAGCGGTGTACGGAGCTTTTCTGGCAGGTCGTGCAAGGCCCGGAGCGTGCGGGCGAGCAGCTGCCGGTCGCCAGCCAGCTCTTCGGGATCCGGCGTTGCGATCGGGAGGTCGATCCTGGCTGGTTCGCCGTCGGATCGAGTTTCGAGAGATACCTCGACCGCCGAGCGTTTCGCGGTGCCGAGCGCGCGCCAATGCCGGAGGCATCGGTGTTTGGCGATGCCGACGATCCAGGTATCGAGCGCACTTTCTCCGTCGAATTTGCCTATGTTCAGGGCCTGCTGCGCATGGAGCAAGGTCTCCTGGACCAAGTCTTTTCTGGCATCGCCAGAAAAGCCGAAATCTCGCGCCAGCGCCAGAATCTTGGGCAGGAGGCGGCGACAGTCCTCTTGGGTAAGCTGGTATCCGATCGGAAGGCGCTTCATGCCGATGCCATCTTTTGCCGGGTCCTCGCCTTCGCCTGCTCAGCTGCCGGGCCACGGTCACGGCCATCGCGTCACGGGTGTCTCCGTGGTTTGGCTCGCCGATGTCGTGGAGAATGAGTGTGGGGATCATAGCCTATGGCTTCTCATGTCTTGTTCCGGCACAGCCGAGGATGGGCGATGTCGAAAGAAAGTTGGTTCGTGGTGTTGGTGCCCGTTCACTGCCGGATCTTGTATCGCCCTTCATCTTCTGCGCGGTCCTGAGCCGCTTACCGAACGGATGTTTCAACCCACAGCGAAGCCGTTTCGTACCGCCTTCCGCGGCACGATACGTGATCTGCGATGGTGTCGTGTTACCGTCCCGCCGTTATGAGAAACGATATGCGTGGGGTACGCGCCGCGGCGACGCGGCGAATGGTGTTGGTGTTTGCTGGGCTGGTGCTGGCCGCAACGTCCGCTGTGGCGCAGCCTTTCACCGTTCCGCGGTTCGATTTTAGCTTTTCGAGTCCGGGCGCCCGCAGCATGGGCTTCGCGGGGGCCTTTGCTGCGCTGGCTGACGATGCGACCGCGGCTTTCGGCAACCCAGCGGGGTTGGTCCAGCTCACCAAGACCGAGGTTTCGGCCGAGCTGCGGTTGTGGGATCGATCACCGACTTTCTTGACCGGTGACCGCACGGTTGATGACCCGCCCGGAGTCGGTGTTGGCGTCTCGCCCGGCCCCGATTTCGCCCGCGGTAGCAGCACCCTCGGGTTGTCGTATGCGGCCGTCGTGATTCCCAAGGGCCGCTGGTCCTTCGCCGTCTATGGCAACCAAATCGCGCGTTTCACGCAGACGGCGGAGCTGCGTGGATCTGTCTTTGACGATTCGTCACCAGTAGGTGCAGCCGGCTGGTTGTTCGGCACCCGGGAGCAGGTTGATCTCGAGGTCAAAACGCTTGGCGCCGCCGCCGGCTGGCGGGTGAACGAGAAGCTCAGCGTCGGACTCGGAGTCGTTTACGGCGAAGCAAGGTTGAGAACCGAATCAGAAACCTACCTATCAGACGACGATTCGATGGACGTGGTGCTGGGCCCGATCTCGTTCCTTCCCGACCGGCTCTTGTCGACCATCACGATGGATCAGGAAGGGACCGATTGGACCTTCAATGCCGGTTTGTTGTGGCGACCCTCACCACTGATCTCGGTCGGTGTATATCACCGCCAAGGTACCAGTGTGGATGGTGACATCGCCACCGTAACCGGCCCCGCCGTTCCGTTCGTCTTCCAGGCCCAAAGTCCCGCGGGGTTCGATGTTCCCGACGTGACAGGCTTGGGCCTTGCCTACCGTGCCGCTGGTGGACGGTTGACCGTTGCTACGGAGGTGGATCGGGTCGGGTATGGTGGCCTCATCCGCGTGGTCGACGCGGACGCATTGGGCCTCGAAGCTCGCCCTTTTAAGGATGCCTGGGAGGTCCACCTGGGTGCCGAATACGCTTTGGTGAAGCGAGCGCCGATTGTGGCGTTCCGGGTTGGTACTTGGGTCGAGGCTGACGAGGGAGACGGCCGCCTCCGCGATCGGTCGTTTGTTCATTGGGTCGCGGGCCTCGGCATCGTGGCCCGCGGCTTTCAGATCGATCTGGCGATCGACCTCGCGAAGGAGGTCGACACCGCCTCCTTATCGTTCATCTATACCTTCTGAAGCTACCGGAATCACTGTTTTGTAGGAGCGGACGGGACCCCCTTCAGCGAACATTCGTTCCGAGGGGGTCCACCGCTGGGCAGAAGCGCTTGCCTACGGGACCGCGACATCCCACATCGAGGTGTCGCCGGTCTCGAAGCCGTCCGAGAACAGCCCATTGGTGGGCAGCGGCCAGGCGTAGGCGCCGCGCGAGCGGGTGAAGAGCGCCAAGGTGGTGAAGCCGCGATCGATCGCCATGTCCCAAACCATGGCCCGTGGTAGGCCGGCCGAGAAATGCATCCAGACCGGTGACACGGCTTCGATGTCGTCGGTGAAGTAGAGCCCCCAATCGGTTCCAACGAACACTTGTTGGGGGATGTTCGGATTGGCGAGGATGGTGTTGGCCGGGATGTTCGGCAGGTTGCCGGACTTGTCTTCCCAGTTGAAGGTGCTGCAATCGGCGTTGCAGGTGACGCGGAAGACATGGCCGGGGGTGGCCGGGGTATTGTCGTCGAAGCCGCCGAGAGCAGCGTAGCCCGTGGTGGGGACCAGCGGGTCGGTGGTGACGTCCATCACCGGTCGGTTGGGCAGAACAGCGTTGGTGCCGGTGAGGTCGACCCACGTTGCGCTGTTGGCGATGCCTTGTCCCATGCCGAAACCCATTTGGACGTTGCCATCGAGGGTACCGGCAATGACAACCGAGGAATCGCTAACCGCGTGGCTCAGTTGTTGAATGAACGAGCGGCTGCCGAGGGTGCCTTTGGTCAGATCCGGGCTGTTGGCGTGCCAGCTGTTTGTGGGAATCGCTCCTTGGATGGTTTCCCAGACGCGATGGGTGCCGGCGATCATGTGGGTGCAGCCGGTCGGTGGGCAATCGTACTTGTACAGCTCGTACGGCATGATGAAGCTGAGACGATCACCTCCCCACGGCCCCGCCGCGCTGACGTAGGTCCCGAAGGGGCCGCCCGAAGATCGTTTGAGCCCGCCGTTTTGGCTTTCCTGGTACCAGCGTTGGCCCAACACTGGCTCGATTCGGGCATACATGCCGTCGCCGCCCGTGGTCATATTCCATTCCGCGGGGCCCACCGGACCGCTCCACACATGGACCGACGAACCGTTGTCTTGCGCCCCGGCGTTGATCCCAGGGTTCGCGGCATGGGCGAAGTTGGCGGTGATGTCACCGGAGTAGAACTCGATCGTCGCGAGGGAATTGTTGAGTTGGGTGAAACTCGGAGCGGTGGCGGGGTTGGCGAGGGCATTGCCGGTGTACCAGACTCCGCCATCCGAGCCTACGAGCAGACGATCGCCATCGCCGCCCACGACGGCGATCGCGTGATGGTCGACATGGACGTCATCGGCGGCGCCGGCGTAGCCGCACGTCAGGTTCACGAATGTGTCGCCACCATTGGTCGAGCGGAACAGGTCGACCGTGCTCATGAACACATTGTCCGGGTCGGTCGGATCGATGGTGACCCCTTGGTCATACCAGTTCTGTGGCCAGTCGCCGAAGCAGCCGGTGAGATCTGCGACGTTGGCGCGCTGTTGCCAGGTGGCACCGCCATCGATGGTGCGCCAGACACCCAGCAACCCGCGGGTACTGATGTTGGCCACTTGGGCGTAAATAACGTCGCCGTCGCTCGGTGCCATGGCCAGGTCGATCCGGCCGATGGTGTTGGTCGGGAACGGCGTGCCACTGCCGGTACCGGCAGGCCAGCCGTTGTCCGGGCGTGTCACCAATGTCCACGTCGCCGGGCAGCCGCTCACTGGCATCGTCGCTTGGTAGATGCCGTTGGCGCCATTCAGGCCCAAATCGGGCTGGACGGGCGTCGGTGTCCCGCGGGTGCCGATGGCGGCGTAGACCGTGGTTTCGTTGACGTCGTCACGGAGGGCCAAGCCGGTGGTGTCTTGCCGTTGCGTGGTGAGTGCATTGGTCAAGCAGGGGCCGTCCCAGTTGGCACCGCCATCGTAGGAGAAGAATAGGCCGGTCTTGGTGCCAACCACAACGTTGTCGCTGTTGCGGGGGTCCACCCGCACCTTGCCGATCGCCTGGTATTGCGGAAAGGTGCCGGCGGCCGGTGTGTAGATCGGGTCGAACACATCCTCGCCCAACAGCGTCCAGGTAGCGCCCGCGTCGGTGGTTTTCAAGAGACCCGCGCTGCCGAACGACCAGGAGCCGTAGCGCAGGTCTCCCGTGCCGGCGTAAATCGTGTCGGAGTCGTTGGGGTCGAAAGTTAGGTCGCCGATCGCGATGCTGGCGAGGAGCGGATCATCGGTCACCGGCTGCCAGGTCGTGTCGGCGTCGCAGCAATCGGTGGTTTTCCAAACGCCACCACCGTCTGAGCCCACGTAGGCGATTGTCGGATCGACCGGATCGCTGATGATCACGTTGGTGCGTCCCGCGACCCGACCGAAAGAGAAGCATGATTGGCAACCATCTGTTTGCAGTGGCTGCGGGCCGAGGGCGGTGAACTGATCGTCGGGGAGGTTGATCGCGCGTTGGGCGTCGACAGACCGCTTGGGGACCCGTCCGGCCGGAATGCCGCGACGAATGTCGCGGTCCGCGACGGCGGCGTCGCGCAGCCAGGTGGGCTCGAAGCGTCCGGTTGGATAGGCAGCGCGGACCGCCCAGAAGTCACCATTTCCCGGGATCGTCTGTGCATCGGCAGGGGGCAGGTTGGCCACCGCTGCCACGAATGAAGACGTTGTCGATTCATCGGTCGCGGGACTGGCACAAGCGAACTGAAGCAGCGCTGGAAGGAGAAAAACGATCGCGTATGCACGGCGATGTAGCGTGGAGAAATTGGACGACATGGGGGATCCTCAGTGGCCGGGCGCACAAGGTAGGAGGGGGGCACTTCGTCAATGAACGCAAAGTAGAACGAGGCTGGAGGATAGCCTTTGGGTACGTCGGCGATGGTGGGAACGACCAACCGTCGCTCGCAGGCCCGGCCCGAAAACGCCGTGACTCTGGCGTAATGTCTGGCCTAACCCTGATGCTCTCGAAGCCACTGGTGCAAGATCGGATGGGCAATGGACGCTCGCCGATCGCTTTTGGATCGATGATGGCAGCGCACCAGGCCGAGCTGCTCGAGATGGTGGAGGTGGGTCGCGACCTTCGACGCATCGCCCTCCAATGCAGCGACGTCGCATTCTTGCTCATGGCGGCCCAAGGCCAGTAGAAGCGCCCGCTCGTCCTCGTTGAAGAGGTCGAAATCGGCGGCGAAGAGAAACTGTACGGTCGCGTCACTGGTGACGGCAGCGGTCGCTTCGTCGATGTCACGCACGTCGCGCAATCGGGTCGCGAGCAGGTGGAGAAGGCTGGGGTGGCCACCGCAGCGTTGGATCATGACATCCACCAGATCCCGATTCTCGAATACCGAATGGGCATGCTGCCGGACGAGATGACGGGCGGCCGGGTCATCGAGTGGGCCGAGATACATCGGTGGGGCAAAGCCGTGCAAGAACGGTGAGGTGTCATCGCGCTGGTCGGCCAGTTGCCAGAGTCGCGTGCTCGATGCCATGACCGTGCGGATACCCTCCTGCGACTGGAGTGCTCGACGTAGCTTGCGGAGCAGTGAGGGCGACTTCGCGTGCAAATGGATCAGCTCCTCGACCTCGTCCCAGAGCAAAAGGAGGGTGCGCCCTTGGGCGCGCAACGCTCGACGCAGACGGCCGAGGGTGCGAAAGAACGATTCGGCCTCGAGATCGGCCACGCGGAGGCCGAGGCGATCGAGACGGTCTTCAGCGTCGCTCAACGCATCGATGAAATCGTCGTGAAAGGTGTCGAGGTCGGTCGTGCCCTGAAGGTCCCAGAACACCGGCAAATACCGCCCTTGTGGATCGGCGGCCGTCAGGTGCTCGAGTTGCTTGAGCAGTGATGTCTTGCCGACCGCGCGGGTACCGAGCAACCAGATGCCATTGCGGGAGCCGTCCAGAATCTCGGCGATTTCAGCCTTCCGGCCGACGAACCGATCGCCGCAGACCCATTGGCCCACGGGCGCCGAAGAACGAATGGCGCCAAGCTCTGCCGGGGACCGGACGAACGGCTGGTTGGCGACAGGTCCTCTGATCGTGGATGGGGGCTGAGGATCGGGAATCGGTGTTGGGGATTCGAGGAGTCGGTACCCTCGTTTGGCGATGGTCTCGATGTACCGGGGCGCACGTGCGTCATCGCCGAGCGCGCGACGCAGCCCGGCGATGGCACGGGTAATCACCGACTCTGTAATGAAGACTTCGGGCCACACCGCGTCCGTGATCGCGTTCTTGGATACGACCTGCTGTGGATGAGCGGCCATGAAGCACAGCACGTCCATCATCTTGGGCTCCACCCGCTCGGCTTTGCCGTCGCGCGTGACCCGATTCAGGGCCGGGTCGACACGCCAGGCGCCGAGATGGAACGCGCTTGCTGGATCGTCGAGTGGTCGTTGCGGGGGAGCCATCGTGGCGAATCATACTGAACCCACGGCCACCACGTTTTTCAGCTGATCCATCAGACGAGTATTGACGAGGCTCCGGCTCGGACCAAGGCGAGTCGTTCGGGTTTTCTGCGGGCGAGTGTGCATTCGCGGACGCCGCCCGAGGATCAATCCTCGTCCATAGAAAGCGAAGTCAAGCGCGCACCTCTCCTGTACGTTCGTGCTCTTGGCTTCGAACGTCCTGTCAGATTGACCTCGACTGTTCCGTCGCGAGTTGTCCCTTCTTCGAGCCTTTGTTGCGATCCGTTCTTCTCTGGTCTTGAAGTCGCTTGGTGTTCTCTCTTTTCTTCGAGGAACCATCCATCCATCAGGGCCTTTTCGGCCATGACTTCGTTCGGTTCTTCGAGGGGGCATATCCGGGCTATGGGGCCTCCGTACGGGGACGGGGTCCAGCCGATTCACTGATGCTTCCCCTCGAACCTTGCGCCAAAGAATCGTTGGAGCGAAAAGCTCTGGGTTCGGAGCAACCATTGCGCATTGCTTCGAGATCTTTGCCCAAGCTGGTCGATTCAACGATCTGGGTCGTATACCTCCTGTGCCTTCCACATGGACAAGGCCGTTGCGGCGATCTGGCGTGCGACGGTCACTTTGGCGAGGTTCGGCTTGGTGCCTCCATCGCAAAGTCGGTCGTAGGCGACACGGAAGCGATTGGCCTTGCTTGTAATCACGGTCGTCGCCGCGCCCTTGAAGATCATCTTCAGTGTTCGGTTGTGAAACCGATTCAGCCCACGCGTCTGGGCGATCTTGGCTTTGGTCCAGACTCCGCCAGCGCGCGTCCAGTCTGCTGAAGATCGCATCACGACTCCAAAGCCACAATAGGACCAGAATTGCCGCTTGGTCCGGAATCGGTGAGGTGTCACTACCACCGGAATCATCTGAGCGACCCGGATCGGGCCCAGTCCAGGAATTGTCTCGAGAACCCGCGAGATCGGGAATCGGTGCGACTCGGTCACCATCGCCTTTTCGGCCTCGAGCTTCAGTGTCGTCTGGAAGTCCAACGCTGTGCCGAGTAACTCGACCGTCGGTCTCATCGCATTCGGGAGTTCTTTGATCCGCTTCGCCCGGGAGCTGGGGGAGTAAACCGAGTTCCCCGTGCACACCACACCGCGTCTCTGGTAGGTGCTCTTCAGACGGTTCTTGGTCCGGACCAAGTCCCTCGTCATCAAGCCGTAGACTCGCGAGAGCTCGCGCAGCTTGGTGAAGCCCTTCCCTGCTTTGAAGATCGGATGCTCCGTGCGACCCGTACGGATGCGATCTGCTAGCTCCCATGCATCGATCGCATCGCTCTTCGGCCCCGTCTTGCGCTCGCCGTGGACCACCACCAACTCCGCCACGTGAGGAGACAAAATCTCGTGGAGCCAATGCGCCCACTGGCACTCTTCGATGCACAAGTGGAGCCGGCCAGCGCACTGCTTCAGATAGCCAACAAGCGCCTGGCCATTCGTTTCCACGATGGCCTGACCTAGCCGCTTGCCGCCCTCGCTGAGCGTTGCAATTGTGCAACTTGCCGAATGCACGTCCATTCCAAGGTAGCGTTCCATCGCGATCCTCCTTCTTGTGGGGCTGATGCCCGAGGTTTTTGTTCACCCCAAGCATCTTCCCTACAGAGGAGGTTGCACAATCTTGGACTCGTTTCGACATCGGGTTACCGGACGTGGCTTTCCTATGATGTCGGGCTATGAGTGCGCCCGCCTTCGCGGGCTGGCCGGAATAGAGGCTCCCAGCCGGCGACGGCCGGCGCACTCATAGCGCGGGCATTCATGCCCGCGTGAGATGGGTTGAAGGTTCGGCTCAGAAGCGGTAGCCGAGTCCGACTTGCAGGATGGCTGGATCGAGGTTCAGAGGCGCGCTGCCGCCGTCGTCGACACCGAAGTCCATGTCGATCTCGGCTTGGAGGTAGGTCAGCCGACTGGTAAAGAAGGCGCTGCTGGCGCCCAATGGCACATCGAGGCCCACTTGGGCGCCCCAGACAAACGCCTCGTCGGTCGGAATCCGATAGGGGAGGCCGTCGATGAAAGTCCCGCGGATCTCGACCACGTAATCGCTACTGGGCAGCCAACCCACCACCGGACCCACATAAAGGTCGAGTCGTTTCGTCGGCGTCAGGTGCACATTCAGGCGAGCCAATACCGGCTTGATGTCGAGGTGGGTATCGAGGAAGACGGGCTCGGTAATGTGGAACTCGAGCTCGGTGGAGGTGCCCAGATCGGCATCCAGAACCTCGACCTCGACGCCCACGCGGCGGGAGAACTGGTAACCGAGGCTGAGTCCGAACCCAACCGAATCGTCGTAACCACCGCCGGTCGTCGGCTGGACAGCGGCGGCGGTCAGCCGAAAGCGCCAGCCCTGGTCCTCGTCGGCCGAGGCGGTCGAGGTGCTCAGGAGAGCAAGCACTGTGATGAAGAGAACGATTGTCAATCGTTGTTTCGTTGTGTTGGTGTTCATGGCCTGTCCCTTGTTGATTCGAAGGGCGGGATGCCGTTCGAGGTAGGGACAGCCTACGTAGGGTGCGCGCGCGTTACTTGAGGCCTGCGCGAGGTCTCGGTGAGGTTTTCTTGAAGGCTGATTCAGCCGCCAGCCACGCCGAGATGGGCTCGTGTGCCAGGACGACGTGGCCGGTTGGCCCGCGGCGCGTGATCCCCAACGCTGTCAGCCGTTCGAAGGTCGTATGGGTCGGCAGGGGGGCGCTTGTAGCGAGGGCGCGCACAGCCTGTCGCTCGGTGGGGTTGAGCAGCGCGAAGTCAACCGCCATCTGCCGGTGGACCGAGAGATCGGAGCTGATCTGACGAGCGGCTTCTTCGAGACTGCCGACTTCGAGGAAGCGCTTGGCAGCCATCTGCACCAGCATGGGGTGATTGCCAAAGCGACGGGCAAGCTCCACGGATTCTTTCGGGCTGACCGCTGGACGCGATTCCGCCGCCAGTTGGTCTTGGCACACGAGGGCCCGGGCCTCGTGGTCGGTGAGGGGGCCGAGGAAATGGGGTGTTCCGAACGGGGCGAAATGCGTCGCGAGCGCGTCGTCAGTCGCGACGAAGTCGCAGAGCTTGATCGAAGACGCGAGAATGACTTTCACAGTAGTGGTGCCAGCAAGCGCTGGCCACAAACGGGCCAAGATCCCGGGCTCGTGGTTGTGCAACGCACGCAGCTCGTCGGCCTCGTCGATCAAAACGAGTAGCTCGATGCCGCGATCATGTGGCTTCGTGGCCAGCGCATGGAGAATCGCGAAGGGGTCGTCGCTGTCGAGCCGATCAACGTCGATCCCGGCCCGGCCGAGATTCTCTTCGGCGTCGAACAAGGCGTCGGAAAGGCTCGGGGCGAGCTCTTCGATACGATCGACGCCTTGAACGTCCCAGTGGAACGCCACCCGCTTCCCATGTCGCTCTCTATGCGGCTTCCCATGCGAGGTTTCCACCCGATGCTCGATCTGACGCAACAGTGAGGTCTTGCCGATGCGGCGCAGGCCGGCCACCCACGACCACTGGCCCGGCTTGGCAAGAAGGGTCTCGAGGAGGATGCGTCGACCATAGAACCGCCGACCCTTGACCCATTGGCCGATCACGTAGGGCACGTGCTGTATGGGACTCATGGGCGTTTCAGCGGGGCGTCAAGGTCGGGCGAATGGCCGCCAGTGCTCGGGCCGCTAGTGCGCAGGGCATCGACATCGGCGAGGGTGGCCCGATTGCGCCCCTTCTCGTGCAGTCGCTGCACCAGGTTGAGGCATAAGCGCTGGATTTCGAATGGCTTACCCTGGGCTCTGGCAACAATGCGCTGGGCAACCTCTGGCGTGATGTGGAACGTGCCGCGAACGGGTTCTTGTACCAACGCTTCGGCGAACTCGGGTGCCAGGGGCTCGACTTGAATCTCCTCGAAGAAGTTGTACCAGGGGCTCCCTTCCTGCTCCCAAGCCTTGCGGATGCCGACCCCCGCAACGACCGCCGTCAGGTTCTCGGCGAAGCGGCGCATGAACAGGCTACGTAGGCGTTGATTGATCCGTGGATCGTACTGATTCAGCTCATCGACCTCGTCGATCAGCAGGACCAATTTGGCACGTTTGTCCGTGGTGGCGCGAAGCCGCTGCAACAAATCGCGAAGCTCGCGTGCCAGCTCGTGGTGGCTGTACTGCGCGCGTTCGAGCGCCGGCATGCGGTCGGTGGTACCAACCCATGCCTCCGCGGCTTCGAAGATGGGATCCGCCAGTGTGGCAAAGAACAGCGACTCCGGTGTTCCTTGCAGATCGATGTAGACCGGGAAGAAGGCGTACCGGGGATCGTCGAGGGCTTCCAAGCGCCGATGCACTTGATGCAGCAATGAGGTCTTCCCAATCCGCCGCTCGCCGAACAGCAGCAGGCTGTTGTTGGAGACGGTTTGAAGGACCTTTTGAATCAAGAGCTCGCGGCCGAAGAAGAGGCGCTGATCGAAGATCGGCCCGCCCGCGATGTAGGGATTGAACTTGCGTGCGAGGCGTCGGCGTCGTTGCCGGCGACGCCGAACGATCCCCATCGTCCAACCCACCAGGCCGAGCACGGGCAGGGCAAGCAAGGCACCCGGAAGCCAGGGTGCGCGGAACCAAGGACGCCGGTACCGGACCCGATATTGACTCTGGGAGCTGGCTCCGGCGAGGTCGGTGGCGACCGCGGTCAGCGTCGTCGTGCCCCTGGATAGCGCGTATGCGACACTAAATTCCGAGATCACCAGGCCGCCGACGGTCTGGCTGCTGCTGCGATGGCTATGGATCGCTCGGCCGTTCGCGTCTTTGAAGATCAGGGTGACCGGTGTGCTGTCGATCACGACGCCGGTGAGGCGAAAGTCCGGGATCTCGACCACTTCGATGGCCGTGCCGTCGAGGTTCTGGCGTCGATCCGAGAAGCGAATCGCCGGCGGCAGGTTTTCGGCTTGCTGGCCGTCGCCGAGGAGCTTGCGGTTGATCGCGCCATAGGCCTGGCCGATGGTGGCGAGGGCAAGCGTGTTTCCTTGATCGAGCGCCAAGACCCGATTGGCGGTGGACAGGGCCTTCTCGAACTGGCCGGACTCAAAGAGTTCCTGGGCGTCCGCCAACGTTTGGGTTATCCGCGCCGCTCGTTGGGCAGTTTGCTGTGACCGCAGAATGTCGTCGCGCAGGGCTTGTGCTTCGGGGTGAATTGGGTCGATCGCGAAGACAACCTCCAAACGGGCCAAGGCGGCATCGATCCGATCCGCGTCGCGCAATCGACCGACCTCCTCGATTGCGGTGCGGACGATCGTGCTGGCCTGTTGGTCGCGCTGTTGTTCCGCCACTCGTCGGGCCAGCTGGTCCTGTGCTCGGGTGAGCAAGCCGCGGGCCTCGGGATCGGGAGCGACGGCCAGCACCTGGCGGAGTAATTGGATGGCCGCCTCCCACTCGCTGGCGTCGAGGTGGGCCTGTGCGGTCGCGCGCTGACGGCGCAAGGTCTCGGCCTCGATCCGGCGCTGATCTCGCGCCGTGATGGTGGCAACCAGGTCGGCCAAGAGGACTTTGGACGCCCCATGCTCTGGATCCGCCGCGAGGCCAGGCGCCAATGCATCCATGGCCTCCTCGATCTTGTCTTGTTTGACGAGATTCTGTGCCTTTGCCAGGCTCGCCGCGACCACGGATTCGGTTTGCTGAAGTACGGCGTCGGCGTCTCGAGTCCGCGCTGCCATGGTCTGCTCGCGAAAGCGCTCGAGGTCAGCGGCAGCTGCTGGAACCTCTTTGAACACACTGAGTCGTTCTTCGGTATCGAAGGCCTCGAGGGCCGCGTCGTAGAGGCCGAGATGGTGGTACGCGATACCCAGCTTCAGGTAGGGCAGGTAGTCAACGACTTTCATCCCGTAGGTTCGCACGCGGTAACCGGAATCGCCTTTGCGCTCCAGCGCCTGTTGAAGCTCGTCGATCACCTCACGCCATGCCTGTTCCTGTAGCGCTCGTTCGGCCTTCTCATAGTGCTCGTACCAGGGTGCAGCGATGAGCGGTGCCGCCGAGACGAATCCGAGGACGACCACGAGCAAGGCCCTCCACCATCGCTGGAGGGCTGTGGGTGGTCGCGTTGGAAGCGTCGTCATGAGTCTCGCAAGCACATCAGCTTTGAGTTGATTGTGCGAGGTCGAGAACAAGCCTAGGGATCGGATTGGGCTGTGCCTTGATGGTCTTAGGAGGGTTCGATGAGGTTAGCCCGGTGCATTGGCGCTGGCGCTGGCGTAAAGAAAACGTAGCCCTCGGGTGAAACCAGCGCCGAAGATGGTCCGGTGGGTTTCGTTGGTCAGGACTTCGGACTTGAGGGTCAATCCTTCGACGCGACGTCCTTTCAGCAGGTCGGTGAAGGCCTCCTGTTGGACATCGATATGGGGCTCCAGCTCGCCGGAGGCCATGAAGAGGCGGGTGGGCTCGATCTTCGAGGGCATGCGCTGGAGGTCGCCGAAGAGCGTCTTCTTGTCCCACCAAAGCGAGGGGCTCAACAAGAGGTACCGGCTGAACAGCTCGGGATGATGAAGAAGCACGAAGGTCCCGAATAAACCACCGAACGAGTGGCCGTAGAGTGCTCGATCACCGACTTTCGTGCGGTACGTGCCGTCGATGAACGGGAAGAGCTCCGTTTCGATGAATCGGCTGAAGGCCTCCGCACCACCGCTCGGATGGCTGATGCCGCCGGGTCGAAAGGCGGTGTCCTCGGTCGGAGTCAAATCCAGGCTGCGCATGCGGTAGAAGGCGTCGTAGTCGACGCCATAGGCGATACCGACCAACAGGACTTCGGGGATCAGTTGATCCTTGATGAGACGTTGGACGATGTAGCTTACGCCTCCGAAATTGGTTTCAGCGTCGAGGATGTAGAGGACGGGGTAGCGTTTGGTGTTATCGCGATAACCCCGGGGGAACCACACCTTGACCTCGTAGTTGGTGTGATTGTGATGCGATGTCAGCGTCCGCACCTCGGTGTTCTCGAGCATAACCTTCGGACTTGGCGATGGTTGCTCGCGGCTGATCGTCGCCTGTAGCGCCTGGACCTGCTCTCGCAGCTGCGCATTCTCGTTGGCAAGTGTTTGATCGTGGTGGGCCGCGGGTCCGCAGCTCATGAGGAAGACAAGGGCGGTCGAGGCGATCAGCAGGTGGCTCATGGAACGCCTCCGATGTGTTTGGATTCGGTTGCGGGTGTCGTTCTCGTTACGGATTGACATGGTCGCTACATTGTAGTGTAATCGCCTCATGAGTGACAAAGAGCTACTCGAGCTTCCGGACTTGACGAGTGCCGAGCTAACGGTGATGAAGGCCTTGTGGGCTGGCGAGCGGCAAAGTGCCCGCGAGGTTCACGACCAACTCGGTGACTCGGTTGAATGGGCTTATTCGACCACCCGGACTGTCTTGGATCGGATGGCCAAAAAGGGGCTGGTCGCGCGAGTGCCGTTTCATGGCTTGTATTTGTTCAGTCCTCGGGTTTCACGACCGCGAGGTTTGGCGTCGTTGGTCCGGCAGTTTGCCGAGTCGGTGCTCGAGGTGCCCGCTTCCCGGGTGGTGTCGCTGTTTTCGGAATCGGAGGCCTTGACCGCCATGGAGCGAGATGAGCTCCTGCAGCTGATCGAGGCGTCAAGCCTCTCGGAGGACAGAGATGCATGACGGGACGGTCTTGTGGTTGGTGCGCCAGAGTCTGTTGGCGCTGATGATGGGTGGCCTGGTCCTCTTGCTCGAACGCCACATTCGGGAGCGACCGCGCATGCTCCTGTGGGTTTGGAATCTGGTGCTGGTGCGCTTCGTTTGGCCCGCGGAATGGGGCCTGTGGCGCGTCGGTGACGTGGGGGGGAGCTTCGCCCGATGGGTGCCGCCGGTGGAATCGGTGTTTCCGTTGGCCCTGGGAACGGGTGATGTCAGTGTCCCCATGCCAGCCACGGGTGAGGGATCGATCGCCGCGCTCGCGCTTGGGCTATGGCTGGCCGGGGTCACGGTCGTTACGGGGCGGTGGCTGTGGGCACGGCGGCAGTACGTGCGAATCGCATCGGCGGCAAGGCCGATTGGCCAAGCTGAGCTGGATGGCATCGCCGGTGATCTTCGATTTCCAGCCCGCATTTCAGTGCGCGTGAGCGAGCATGCGAACACCCCGTTCGCGATTGGCCTCGTTTGGCGCTGCGTCGTTGTACCACTCGATTTCTTGGATCAAACGATCGCCCGCCAACGCGCGGTTCTGGCCCATGAGCTGGCTCATCTCGAGCGTCGCGACGAACTCTGGCTGGGTTTCGAGAACCTCATTTGCTGCCTATTCTTCTTTCATCCGTTGGCGTGGTTGGCTGCCCAACGCGCTGCGCTGGCGCGAGAAGTTCTTTGTGACGCAAGTGCGGTTGCTCGTTCGGCGACACCACGTGCGACCTACGCGCGGGCGCTGGTCGACGCCACTCGCCATGGGGGACCCAGAGTCGCAGCCGCGTTTTCACCGTCGCGTCGAGCGTTGGAACATCGCATCCGTGCGGTGCTGCGGCGTGACGACGGGCGGGGTTGGTTCACCAGCGCGACCGTTTTGTCGGTAGCCGTGTTGCTGATCGCCCTAGGAGCGCCGGGGGTGCCCGTAGCGGCGGCGTCGGGACCTGCCGCCTTGGTTGCCGACCCACTACCAGGTGCCCGGGTGTCGTCGTCGTTTGGGGTGCGTCGCGACCCGATTGAGCGGGCCCGCCGGCATCACGATGGCATCGACCTGGTTGCGCCACATGGAACGCCGGTACGGGCCGCTGGTGACGGTGTGGTTCAGCGGGCGTCCCGCGGGCACGGGTCCCAGGGCGCCGCTGGCATGATGATCCTGATCGATCACGGTGGTGGGCGAACAACCTTTTACGCTCACCTCAGCGCGGTCGACGTCGAAGCCGGGCAGAGGGTTGAGGCGGGCCAACGTATCGGCGCGGTGGGGCGTACCGGCCGGGTTACCGGAACACACTTGCACTTCGAAGTGCGGGAGGCCAACGCGCCGAACGACCCCGCGCTGACCTTTCCCGCCTGGTCCGCGGAGGCTCGACGATGAAGCGTAGATGGACCGGAGCGACACTCGTTTGGCTGCTTATGGCAATGCCCGCCGCCAGCGGCGTTGAAACGTCGGCTCGTGAAACGCCAACGAGGGCCATGGTGGTCACCATCGACGATCTCCCGATCGGCCCGCCTCATCGTCATGCCAACGCCGAGCAGGCCGCGATCACCGAAAAGCTGATCGCGACGCTGAAACGCCATCAGGTACCGGCGATTGGCTTCGTCAACGAGAACAAGCTCGAAGTCGACGGGACGGTCGATCCAGTGCGGGTCGCGCTACTTGATCAATGGCTCGGCGCCGGTTTCGAGCTCGGTAACCATGGCTATGCCCATCTCGACCTTCATCGGGTAGACGCTGCGGAGTGGACCGCCGACGTACTGCGCGGTGAGCGAATCCTGCGGCCGCTGCTGGCCCAACGGGGTCAGACCCCACGATACTTCAGGCATCCGTTTCTTCATACCGGTCGCAGTGTCGAGGTCCGCGATCAAACGACCGCCTTCCTCGCCGAGCACGGCTACCGCGTGGCGCCGGTTACCATCGACAATCAAGAGTGGATCTTTGGCGGCGCCTATGCGCGGGCAGACAGTGATCGCGCGCGCAAGGAGCGGCTCGGCAAGGCCTACGTCGAGTACATGCTCGCGATGGTGCGCTACTACGAGCAGCAAGCGGTGGCGATTGCTGGTGAAGAAATCCCGCAGATCCTACTGATTCACGCATATGCCCTCAACGCCGACTGGTTGGATTCGATCCTGGAGGGAATCATCGAGCGGGGGTATCAGTTCATTTCGCTCGACGACGCCCTCGAGCATCCGATCTATCGGTCGGAAGACACGTTCACGGGTGGTGGCGGCATTACCTGGCTGCACCGGTGGGCGATTACCCGTGGCATGTCGGCTGCCACCTTTGCGAGCGAGCCGGAGTTGCCTGACTGGCTCGAGTAGATCCAGGTACACGCATCCTCGGCGGGAGGTAGTCTAGGGACACGTGGGTTCGTCCGGCACCGGCGCGCACTCCATGACCACCGGTGGGCACAGGCCAATCGCCTCGCAGATCTTGTTGACGTCGTGGCAGTCGACCCGGCCGTCGTGGGTCACGTCGGAGCGGCAGTCAGTGCCCGCCGCATTCAATGCCGCGATCACGTCGTTGACGCCGATCGCGCAAACGTTGCCAGCGAGCTGCGTGGCCCGCGGATGGCTGTGTGGATCACTGTCGAACGCCGCTTGAACGTGAAGACGATCCAGCACCGTTATGGTGCCGTCGCGGTCGAGATCGGCTAGACAGTCGGTGTCCAACGCCGCGATGGCGGTAGTCACGTCCGCCAGATCCTCGACTCCGTCACCATTGACATCAGCCCTTTTGCAGGAACGGCCCATGTTGGCGGCCACGATCATGGCGTCGCTGTAGTCGATGAAATGGTTGTGATTGAGATCTTCTTCACAAAGTTCCACGTCGTAGTTGCACGCATCGCCGATGCGGCCTGCGACCCGTCGGAAGTCCTTGAAGTCAATGGCGCCGTCATCGCACCAGATGTCACCACTGACAACCAGGCGATGGGCGTCGGCAGGTTGGCCGTGGCCGGCGGCGAGCGCCAAGAATAGGGTCAGAGCGGCGAGCGGGGACGGGAACGATCTGGTCATGCGATCCTCCTTGTGCGTGGGTCCTTCAACCCTAACGCGTACGAAAGACCGCGATTGACCAGAATCGAACCAGATTTTTTCGAAACTACGGTCTGCGGACCGGTGCGGGTCCGGTTGCGGCGCTGTTGTTGGTAAACGTACAGTTCCACGGATGAAATCGCGATAAGGGTCCTTCATCCTGGCCTGCATGCTCGCGGCCGCAAAGCTTGCATTCCTCTCATGCCGAGACGGTGTGTCTCGGGCGTGATCGACTCACGCCGAGTGGCCTTTTGTGCGCTTTCGTATGGGAACGCGCGGAAACGGCCCGAAGTGACCAGGGTCGTGGGAATTTGGAAGTCCGAGGTGCCGCTTGGGGTGACGGTTTGACCGGATCCGATCGGCTGGATCAGGCGTTCCGCTACCCTGCGTTTTTCACCGTGGTTGCCCAAAGCAATCGTCTGGTGCAACAGGGGGGATCCTTCAATGCGTTCTCGCGTTTCCTCGATCGTTGGTTACTGTGCGGTCGGTCTGCTGCTCTTGATGTCTCTCGGTGGCCCGGCGCCCGTCGTGGCGCATGGCGAGCCGACGATCGGTGCTGACGGCAAGGTCGTACGGGTCTACTCCATGGCTTCGGCCGATCTGGAGCGGATCCGGCGCCACGCGGATTTTTGGGGTCTTCGCCGTGACGGTGGATACGCGTTGGCCTTGGCGTCGTTGGCCGGTGTCGATGCGCTGCGTGCTCTGGGCCTGCGGGTCGAGGTGGACGAGGAGGAGACCGCACTCATGCAGGCCTCGCGCGAAGGTGCCGAGGGAGCGGGCATACCGATGTTCCCGTGTTACCGCACGGTGGAGGAGACATTTGGCGACCTCGCTCAGTTGGCGGTTGACTTCCCGGATCGCGCCGAGTGGGTGGACATTGGTGATTCCTGGGAGAAGCTCAACGGGCCCGGTGCGGGCTACGACGTTCGGGCGTTGGTGATCACCAATGAGAACGAGCCGGGACCCAAAGCGCCTTTCATTTTGATCGCCGCCATCCATGCGCGTGAGTACACCACCGCCGAGATCGCGACCCGCCTCGCCGAAGAGCTGGTCCAAGGCTACGGCGTCGATCCGAACATTACCTGGGTGCTCGATCACCACGAGATCCACATCGTCCCGCAACTGAATCCGGATGGGCGGAAGCGTGCCGAGGGCGGCCTCTTCTGGCGCAAGAACGTCAATAACAACTTCTGTTCGAACAGCAACGATCGCGGGATCGATCTCAACCGCAACAGCACGTTCTTCTGGGGCGGATCGGCGTCGAGTGGCTCGCTGTGCAGTGAGCTTTTTCGTGGTCCGTCGGCCGCTTCGGAACCAGAAACGTTGGCCATCGAGGCCTACATGGGGCAGGTGTTTGCCGACCAACGTGGCCCCAATATGAGCGATCCCGCACCGGACGACACCGAGGGCGTGTTCATCTCGCTCCATAGCTTTTCGGAGCTGGTGCTCTACCCCTGGGAAGGGACGACGAGTACAGACGCGCCCAATCGGGTTGCTTTGCGCACCCTCGGCCGACGGTTTGGCTTCTTCAATGGCTACACGGTGTGCGCGGATTGCCTCGGTTCGGCATCGGGTACCACCGTGGATCAAGCCTATGGTGAGTACGGCGTTGCGGGCTACACGTTTGAAGTCGGCACCAATTTCTTCCAAAATTGCAACACATTCGAGAACACCGTCGCTCCAGACAACCTGTCGGCGCTCCACTTCGCGGCGGCGTCGGCCCGGCGGCCCTACGAGGCACCCGCGGGGCCAACGGTATTGAACATCGCGCCGGATCCGATTCAAGTGATGGCGGGCCAAAGCGTGACCGTCACGGCGACGGCGGACGACACCCGTTTCGATTCCGGCGGTAACGGCACCGAACCAACCCAGAACATCGCTGCCGCGTACGTAACGATCGACGATCCGCCCTGGCTCGCAGGCTCCATGCAGCCGCTGACCGCCATGGATGGTGCCTTTGACGAGACCTCCGAGGGGGTCACCGGTAGTGTCGACACAACAGGCCTGTCGGCCGGGCGGCACCTTCTGTTCGTCGTCGCGGAAGACGCTGACGGCAACATCGGCATTCCCCGCGCGGTCTTTCTCGACATCACCGCCTCGGGGCCGCTGTTCGAAGACGGTTTCGAGTCGGGCGACACCAGCGCCTGGCCGACGACCGTGCCGTAGAGTTGGTCACCCGGTGGCAAGTCGACCTGTGAGACGATGGATCGTACCGAATCGCCACCGCTCAATGGTTTGGAGGTCTCGAGATGCGAATTGTGCGTCTGTTGCTGGTTCTTGCTGTGATCGTTTTTGGTGTTAGCCGCGGGTTGCCGTGGGTGATGAGTCAATTGGACAGCACCCGCGGTATCAACACGGACAGTCAGGGCGGGACCTGCGTGGCGCACGTTCAGCTCGCGCGTGACGACTTTGGCAAAGCGGCGCGCAGCATGCGCAATCCACCCTATGACCTCGAACTCTGGGACGACTTGACCCTGCAGCTGGAAAACCAGCTGGCCGAGGCGGATTCGAATTGTGGTTGCGCGCTCGAGAGCTGTCGACGGGGTCAAGCAGCTTCCGAAGGCCTACGTCAGCTGATCGACACGTACAGCGAGGGGATTCGTGGTGAGACGTTGGTGCTCAACCTGGCGAACCGTATCGAACGTGTGGACGACCTGTTGGACGAGGCGCGCGCCGCGGCTCGCAACGAAGGTTAACCCGGACTAACCCAGCCTAGCCCGGGCCGTTACGAACTACGCTCGATGTCGCGGACGATTCGCCAATGATGGTTCTGGTGGACTTCGAGAAAGCGTAGCCACTCAACCGCGCGCAAAGGGCCGAAGACCGGGTGCTGGAAAGTGGCCTTGGACATTGCGATGCGGGCCGAGTCGGACGCGAGGCGCGTCAGGCGTTCGCGCATGCCGGTGAGACGTTGGGTAATGTCCGCGTGATCGAGGGCTTGGGGCCGGGTCCCCTCCGGTGCCTTGCCACGCCCGCGCGGAATGCGACCGACGGTGAGGGCACAACGACCGATCAGGGAAGGGCTTCCCCCAGGTGCGCTCGTGTCGTTGAGAAGGTCGTCGAAGCGCGCCACGATGCCCGAGTGGGCGAGAGCCAAGTGCTCCACGTGCTCTCCGACGCTCCATTTGGATACTTGTTCGACACGGCGGTCCATCCGTTCGCGATCGCCACTGGCTGCGATCAACTCGTCGAGTTGCGCGAGCACGACGGGTAAGAGCCGCCGGGCGCGTCGAAGATCTCGTTTGTACATGCGTTCCTTATGGCGGCCGTCAGGCGCCGACTTTCCAGGTTGTCAAGATGACCGCGAAGGTTGCAAATGAGACCGCGAGCATACTGATTCCAAGCGTTGAGTGGCCAAAGATGATGTTCCCAACGCCGAAGGTAATGCCGTAGATCGCGGCGCTGCCGAAGATAAACTGCAGCATGCTGCGACGGAAATAGGGATTCCAGGCGATGTCGGGGTGATTCCGGTGAATGGGGCCCCAGAACGTGGGAAACGGCTTCACCTTGCGGCAGAAGGCCACCAAGTGCGCTTCGTCCGAGGGCTTGGTCTTGTACGTCACGACGATCCACACGGCCGTGCACACGCCTAGAACGATGAGAAACCGCCAACCGTACGACATGGAGGCGACGGTCTCGGCGTAGCCCTCGAGAAAGTCGAACCGGCTGCCGACCATCTTGGCGAAGCGTGGGGACATGATCGTGCTAACCACACCGGAAGCAGCCAGCGCCGAGATTTCCGACCAAGCGTTGATCCGCCACCAGAACCAGCGAATGACCACCAGGAAACCGTAGCCAGCGGTCACCATTGCCATGTAGTACCAAGCCTGACTGACGCTGTCGA
Organism: Candidatus Multivoradales bacterium; assembly: GCA_965250305.1. Lineage (GTDB taxonomy): Bacteria > Acidobacteriota > Thermoanaerobaculia > Multivoradales > J023 > J023. Next base: position 319,966 of record CBDFNS010000025.1, read on the forward strand.
GGTTGTAGGCCACGACTACCGATACCGCCAGCATGATGACGGTACTGATGCGTGATGCCTTGACGTAGTGGGCCGACGTTGCATCCTTCTTGATGAATCGACGGTAAATGTCGTTGACCAAGTACGAGGCGCCAAAGTTGATGTGGGTGTCGACCGTCGACATGAACGCCGCCATCATCGCGGCCAGTAGCAGGCCGAGAATTCCCGGGGGAATCAGGGCCACGATCAACATTGGGTAGCCTTGCTCGGCGTCGGCGCGGGAGAGCTCGGGAAAAGTAACGAGCGAAACCATGGCGATCAAGATCATCGGCCAATAGTTGATCGCGAACTGCAAGACCGCGAACGTGAGCGTAGCGAGTGAAGCGTGCTTTTCGTCCTTGGAGGACACGATGCGCTGGTGAATCGCCGACGGTGGGTTGTTCCACCACTTGAAGAGAATGAAGACGAGGAAAGTCTCGAAGAAGGGCGAGCCTGGGCGCGGGAAGAACTGCAATCGTTCCCCGGCCTGGTCGCCGTAGCGTTCGTTGAAGGCCGTCATCAAGCCGGGCATGCCGCCCACATGATCGAGCGCGAACCACAACAGCGTCATCAGCCCCGCGAAACCGACGAAGAACTGCAAGAAGTCGGTTGCGGCAATGCCCCACATGCCGGCCATGGTGGTGTAGAGCAAGGTCACCGACAGCACCACCGCCAAGGTGATGTGTGGATTCCACCCCAGTACGACGTCGGTTACCGTCCAGACCGCTTTGATGATCGAGCCGAGGGTGATGGCATTGAGCCCGACCCCGAAATAGACGCTTTTGAAGAGTCGCAGACCCGCAGCTTCCTTACCGCTATAGCGCAACTCGACCAATTCGGCGGCGGTGATCGCCTCCGATCGGCGCAGCAGCGAGGCAAAGATGAACGCACCGAGGGCGCCGGCTCCGCTGAGCACGAAGGACCAGGCGTACCAAACCCCCTGGATGCCGTGGCCCGCGACCATCCCCGTGATGCCGAGTGGGGTGTCGATGGCGAACGACGATGCCACCATGGTCATGCCGGCCAGCCACCAAGGTAGGGAGCGACCCGCTACGAAATAGTCTTCGACACTCTGGCCAGCCTTGCGTGAGAAGAAGGCACCGATAGCCACCGCAACCGCCAGGTACGCAAAGATGATGGCCCAGTCGATCGTCGCCAGATTCATGAGATTCTCTCCGGTGACCGTCTGGTGGTTGGATTGCAGAGGAAGGCCAGTCGCCGGTCGCCGCCATTCTATGCGAGCAGCGATTCAACATGGATGAAACTGTTGGCATGGGTACGCGTAGGTTCAGTCAGTACCCAAGCGCCGTTTCTGGAGACCCTGTCCTCCCCGCGCCGTTGGCCCTGACCAGGAGATCGATCCATGAATGTATCCAGTTACGCTCGCTGCCTCCCCGGCTCGAGAGGGGCCTTGATCTTTCTCATGGCCGGCTTCGTCATGGCTCTGCCGGCGAGTGCCGCCGTCGAGGTTCGGCAACTCGACGCTGTCCGTGCGGTCGATGGTCAGCGCCTGGTCTTTGTGGATATGCCCGTGGGCGAGATCGAGGTGACCGGGGGCGACACTGGGCAGATCGAGATCGACGTTGTGATTCAGTGTAGTCGGTTGTCACGGCGGTGTCGGAATCGTGCTGAGTCCATCGAACTCGTGATCGACGAGCGTCCAAGTGCATTCGAGGTCCATTTCGAGGGCTATCCCAGCCACAACGTCGGCGGCGCGCCTGCTCTGGAGGTCACCGTCCGCATCCCCGAGGCGCTCGACTTCGAGCTCGAGATGGGCGTCGGCGATGTCGACATCACGGCCCTTCGTGGCGACGTGCGCGTCGACCTCGGTGTCGGTGATGTTCTCGTCGAGGTAGCCGAGGATACGGTCGGCTCGGTCAGCCTCGATGTCGGCGTGGGGTCAGCGGACATCGATCCAGCGCCCCCGCACGGCGATCGATCCGGCTTCCTGTTCCTCGGCAACGAGCTACGCTGGGACGATGGTCCGGGGCGTTCCGAGATCGATATCGAAGTGGGCGTCGGCGAAGCCAACGTCCGTCTCGAGTAGCGACGCTTCCTGGCGTTTCCGAAACGTCACGGGCCATGAACACGCGGCAACGACCAAGACTCTATGTTTCGGCGGGAATTTCCTGTCGAAACCTGACGGATCGTTGCCATAGGACACTTGGAGCAGCTCTTGACGCATGGCTGAGTCGGAGCGAGCCGGATGCCAGCAGCTCGCTGCCGGCTAGACCCAAAACCAGCGCATCTTGAAGGCGATCTACACAAATCTCTTGGGCTCAATCACTTCCGAAAATGCTCAACGAACCTTCGGGTGCGCCTGCGCTTTTCGTAAGCACTTGAGCCTCAAGATCTTCGCGCATCTCATCCTTCGTATGCGCTTGTTTTAGGGCTAGAGGAAGTGTGGCGTGACGCAGTAGACTCATCGAAATCGGCCCCATTCGAAGCCATCAGCATGGCATCGGCTCGGGAGTCGATTCGACGTGGTGCCGGAACAATACGACTGGTACCGGACGAGCAAGCTGTGCGAACCGGAGGTACGAAATGGGCGCAGATGAAGCAATCGCCGAGGCGATGAAGCTACCGAGCGGTGCTGTCTTCCACCGCTGCGCCCTGCAGGTAAACCCTCATCACTACTGTTCCACGTACCGGGGGGAAAGGTCAGTCCGGAAGCGCGGCCGACCATGCCGAGGCGATCATCCAGAAGGCGACCGAACTCGACATCTCCGTCCTCGCCATCACGGACCACAACCACGTTGGAGGCGTCTCCGCGTTCCGCGCTGCGGCCGAAGGGCGTGGCATTCACATCTTCCCCGGCTTCGAGCTGTCGTCGACGGAGGGGATTCATGTCCTGTGCATCTATGCTCCCGCCACTCCCGACGACGTGCTTGCGCGCTATCTCGGCGAGTTCGGGATCACCGACACGGAGCCTTCGTCCAAGCTTGCGGACAAGACGTTCGAGACCATCCTCTCCAAGGTGCACAAACGGGGCGGCGTCGCGATAGCTGCCCACGTGACCAACGACAACGGGCTGTTCAGAGTCCTGAACGGTCAGGCTCGTATCAAGGCGTGGCGGTGTGAGGCGCTACGGGTGATCCAGATTCCCGGAGAGGTTGGCGATTTGCCCCACGACAAGAGGCAGATCGCTGAGAACAGGAACCCCGACTACGTACGCGAGCACCCCGCCGAGGATCGGCTTGCCATCGCCGTCGTCAACGCGAAGGATGTCGTCGAAGCCAACGATCTCGACGACCGTGCTGCAACCTGTAGGATCAAGATGTCCGAGGTCAGCATCGATGGTCTGCGGCAAGCGTTCCTGGACCCTGGTTCGCGAATCCGTCTCAACCCCAAGAAAGGCAATCTGGTCCCAGAGGAACACGCCGAATTCGTTGCCATCGCGTGGGAGGGTGGCTTCCTCGACGGCGCTGCGATCCACTTCAACCCGAACCTCAATGTCCTGGTCGGCGGCCGCGGAACGGGCAAATCGACCGTAGTCGAGAGCATCCGTACCGTGCTCGGTCTCGAAGTCGTAGGTGGCGAGGCACGCAAGGCGCACGAGGGCATCGTCCGCCATGTCCTCAAGAGCGCAACCAAGATCTCCCTGCAGGTCCGCGTGCACCGCCCGGATGCTCGCATCTACCGCATCGAGCGCACGATCCCGAACCCACCGTTGGTCCGCGACGACCAGGGTCAGGTATCGAAGCTCTCCGCAGGACGTGCTCCCGCGCGTAGAAGTGTTTGGTCAGCATGAGATCTCCGAACTGACCAAGAGCCGCGAGAAACTCACGCGCCTGCTCGATCGCTTCATCGAACGCGACGACGACCTGCCGCGCCGAAAGGTCGACCTGCGCCGCGCGCTGGAAAAGAGCCGCAAGAGCCTCGTCGACACACGCTCCGAACTGTGCCATATCGAGGAGCGCCTCGCGGCTCTGCCCGGGCTCGAAGAGATGCTCGAACGCTTCCGCGAAGCCAGACTCGAGGAGCGCCTCGAGGAACAGAGCCTGCTCGTGCGCGAGGAGCGTCTGCTCGCCTCCATACCTGAGCGTCTTGCGTCGTTTCGCGACTGCTTCGACACACTGAAGCACGACCTTCCCCTCGACCGCGTGTTTCTCTCCGCCAAAGCGCTCGAGGACCTTCCAGGAAGACCGATCCTGGAGCGCTTGAACAGTGCCTTCGAGTCGCTCGACCGCGATCTTCACAGCATCGCGCAAGAGATGGAACAGGCGCTCGGACGCGCAGATGCCGCTGTCGCCGTAGTGCACACCGCCTGGCAAGGTCGCAAGGAGGAAGTCCAGACCGCCTACGAGCGAATCCTACGCGATCTGCAGAAGGCGCGGGTGGATGGCGAAGAGTTCATCCGATTGAGGCGCCAGATCGAAGAGCTGCGGCCCCTGCGCGATCGGCAAATTTCGGCCCTGCGTACCGAGGAGGAACATGCCAAGCGCCGTCGCAGCCTGCTCGCGGAATGGGAGGACTTCAAGGCACATGAGTTCCGTCGTTTGGACTCCGCAGCCAACGAGGTAAATCAGAACGTCCGCCCAAGGCGAACGCCTCGCCAGGGCCGATCCTAAAGTGCTCATGCGCGTGGAGGAGCTCGATTTGCCCCCGACCACCGCGATCCAGCTCAACACGGCGCCAGCGGACGAAGCGCCTGCCTGGCATGCGCTCGAAAAACTCTCCACGGGTCAGAAGGCGACCGCGGTCCTGCTCCTCCTATTGCTGGAATCCGAAGCGCCGCTCGTCGTTGACCAACCGGAGGATGACCTCGACAACCGCTTCATCACGGAGGGTGTCGTGCCGCGCATGCGCGAGGAGAAGCAACGGCGCCAGTTCCTCTTCTCGACCCACAACGCCAACATCCCGGTTCTCGGCGACGCAGAGCTGATCGTCGGTCTCTCCGCAACAGGCGAGGCAGAACACGGCCGCGCTCGCATTGCGCCCGAGCACATGGGCTCGATCGACGACAAACCTGTGCGTGAGCTCGTGGAGGAGATCCTCGAAGGTGGCAAGGATGCGTTCGAACGCCGTCGCCGGAAGTACGGGTTCTGAGGAAAAGCTATGAACCGAACCGAGTTGGAAGAGCTGATCCGCAACGGTGAGAGCTCGGGCGTCGAGTTCAAGCGTGACGACGTTCGGCCTGAACGACTGGCCAAGGAGATCGCAGCGCTGCTCAACCTAGACCCAAAACCAGCGCATCTTGAAGGCGATCTACACAAATCTCTTGGGCTCAATCACTTCCGAAAATGCTCAACGAACCTTCGGGTGCGCCTGCGCTTTTCGTAAGCACTTGAGCCTCAAGATCTTCGCGCATCTCATCCTTCGTATGCGCTTGTTTTAGGCCTAGAGGGCGGACACATTTTCCTTGGAGTCGAGAAAGATGGCACCGTGTCCGGTCTGACCCGGTCGCCGGAGCAAGCCGAAGAATGGGTGATGGAGATCGCCCGCGTGCACATTCGACCCGCGGCGATCCCGTTCTGGGAGACCATCGAGTGGGACGCCGAACACGTGGTCGGCGTTGTCTCACTTCCCGCGGATGCTCCGGACAAACCCTACAAAGCGAAGCGCGGATCGGCCTGGATGACGCATGTCCGCGTGGGGACGACGAGCCGCGACGCGACGGACGAGGAAGAAGCGCGTCTCTACATGCAGTCGGGTCATCTCCAGTACGACCGCAAGCCGGTGCCCGGAGCCACGTTCGACGACCTCGACTTTCGACGCCTTCTGAACTACTTCCGCGACCTGCGCCGTCAGAGAGTTCCTGACACCACGGAGCGCGAGTCCTGGCTACGCCTGCTCGTCAACACCGAGTTGATGGCCGAGGACCGTGGCCGCGTCATGCCGAGCGCGGGTGGCCTGCTGCTGTTCGGCTCGAGGCCGAACCGATTCCTCCCCCAGGCCGGGATCAGCGCCGTGGCCTACTCCAGCACTGTCAAAGACTATGACGCCAAAGCCCGGGCATCCCTGCGAGGGCCCGTAGTGTCGCTGTTTCCATCGCCACCGAGCGATCCTAGTCCACTGCCTCACCGCCTGCCGCGAACCTTCTCGGAGACTGCGAACGCTTTCGAATCAGGTGTGATCGAGCAGGCCCTCGACTTCGTCCGCCGCAACATAGAAATCAGCGCGCAGATCGAGCCTGATGGGCGGCGCGTCGAGTGCTGGGATTACCCGTTGGAGGCTGTGCGGGAAGCGCTGGTCAACGCCATCGCGCATCGCGACTACACGATCGCCGTGATCGACATCGAGCTTTCGATCTACACCGATCGTATCGAGATCATCTCTCCCGGTCGCCTCCCGAATAGGGTCACCGTAGACAAGATGCGGGCGGGATACCGTGCGTCACGCAACGAGCTGATCAAGGAAGTGCTGCGCGACTATGGCTACATCGAAGCCACCGGACTCGGCGTGCCGCGCAAGATCATCGGAGGCATGCTCGCGCACAACGGGACCGACTCCGACCTCATCGAAGAGGATGATCGCTTGATCGTGCGGCTCTGGAAGGTGTCTCAGTCATGACGCAGCGTGCGAAGCTTCGTACCGAAGCCCTGCGCTGGCGAGGCCAGCAATAGGGTCTCCTCTAGGCCTAAAACAAGCGCATACGAAGGATGAGATGCGCAAAGATCTTGAGGCTCAAGTGCTTACGAAAAGCGCAGGCGCACCCGAAGGTTCGTTGAGCATTTTCGGAAGTGATTGAGCCCAAGAGATTTGTGTAGATCGCCTTCAAGATGTGCTGGTTTTGGGTCTAGGCCTGGGCCTTGGCACAGGTTCTGGCCAATTCAGTATGGGCCCAGGAAGCTCCGGTCAACACGACCGAGATTGGGCTCTGGGACGAGGCCGGGCAGTAGTTCGCGGACGTTTGGGGTGATGGCGACTTTGTCTAGGTCGTCGACAACATCGACCTGACCACAGGTGCGTGGGAACGCGGCGACCCGGTGGGCACGGGATCCCAAGCGGAGTTTGATGCCACCGGCGCCCTACGAAGATCGGACCGCACCAGATCGGAGGCGCCGGCAAAGGGCGCTCGGTGACTGAAGTCACCGAGGCAAGATGGTGATCACTGCTCCGGGGCGGCCTCGGCTTCAGGTTCGGGATTCGCTGGCGGTGCTGGTTGTTCGAATTCGAGACGGACATCGGCCCCCAGCCGCTGAAGATCGAGAATCTCGAGTGGCGGTCCGTCGCTCCAGCGAACGCCGAACGTCAGGGCGATCCGATCGCCGACACCGACGCCTGTTGCCCGGTCCGGAATGCCGAGATGGAATGGCATGGTCATCGCCGGCATGCCGACGGTCTTGCCATCTTGATCGGTGAAGTGATCAATCTTCTCGTGCGCGATCAGTACCTCGCCGACTTCGTTGGCGGGCGGTAGCTTGCGGATGATGCCGCGGGTTTCGTAGGTCGCGCTAGGAGGGGAGGGTGGTGCAGGCGGTGCCCCGCATGCGGTGAGAAGGATCGTCGCTACCACAAGCGCGGTAAGGAAGTGGCCGAATTGGTGTCGCTTTGGCTGCAAGGTGGAGCGTTGGGTGCGGTTCATGGCGGCATGCTACCGCTCCACACCCGTAGCCCCAAGTCCGCCACAATGTGGCCGCGGGTCGCCGCAAATGCCAGCCATCGCCGCCTCAGTCCCGTGCTCCAATCGAGCACATGATGGTGAAGGAGCACGAAAAGTCATCGACCCGGTTCCTGTGCTCCCGAGCGCCAGCGTACAATCGTTCCTCTTTGGAGGACCGGATGAAATCTCGATCAAGACACGCTCGGCTGGCGTGGTGGTGCTCGATGCTTGGATGGCAGGTGGTGGCGGTGGCCGCTATGGTTGCGCCACTTGCGGCGAAAGCTGGAGGACCTGAATCGCCTGCCGACAGGACCGACCGAACCGAACTCGAGACAGAGCGACTTCCGGCGGCGGGACGCGCCTCGACACTGTTGAATGTGGCCGAAGCGGGCCGCTACGCGATTCGCGTACGAAGTGCCCAGGGCGTATCGCTGCAGTTGGTCGATCGGATGGCGGGCCCGGGCCCGGTGGCGGGTACCGCCGGCCGTGAGGATGGTCGACTCGATCTTCTCCTCGACCAAGGCACCTACCGCCTGGTGACCACAGGCTCTGATCAGGCCCAGGGTGAGGTCGATCTCATCGTAACGCCGTTCGTCGAGCAGTCATCTGGGCCGGTGCGACTAGCCGAGCTTGTGACAATCACCGACACGCTCACCGATTTTGAGCAGCGGTCCTACTGGCTGGAGCTGATTCAGCGCGAGACGGTGGTGATCCGGGCCGCGGGCCGGTCGTTGGGCGACGTCCGTTTGTGGCGCAACGGCCAGTGGCTGATCGACGCCGAACCGTCCATCACGACTGTCACGCCGAGGGTGGGTCAGCCGGTGCGTCGCGCGCACCTCGCCGCCGATCTCGCGCCGGGACGCTACCGGGTCACGGTCTACGGTGGTCTCGGTCAACCCTGGCCCGCTGGTGCCGATGTAGCGACTCAGGATCGACTGGATGTGTACTACGGCACGCCTGCGCTTGCCGAGGCCGGGCGCGCTCGGCGCACGATAGGCCCCTTTGGCGCCGATCACTTCTTGATCCCGGGCGGCGCGACGTACTTCCGGCTCGAGCTGCCGTCACCCGCGGCCGCGAAATTGACTGTTGGGCGTTATCGGCCGGCGTCGCCTTGGCGGGCCTCGAGCCCATCGGTGGCCGAGATCGAACGGCGAAGTGCGTTGCCGGTGGCGGAGATCCGCTACGCGGCCGATCTGGCCGGTGCCTATTGGGTCACGGTCGAAGGGGCGGCGGGCCAGCCCTATGTTTTGCAGCATTTCGCCGAAGGCCTGCGCGCCATCGAAGGCGCCGACGGTGCGTACTGGATCTCGACGGTGCATGCTGGCGACCCGCGCGATACCTTTGAAGCCACCGGGATGTTGGTGACCACGACGGGTCGGGGCCGGACGCAAGCAGAACAGTTGGTGACCGTGGGGGCCCATCGTGGTTGGGCTGCCCGAGGCAACCTTTCGATACCAGTCTCGATCTTCCTCGAGGTCCTGGATGCGGGCCCCTATTCGGTGCTCGCCGAGGGTGTCGACGTGCGGGTGCGGCTCGAGCCCATGCTACGCGAGACCCCTCCTGGCTATGAACCGCCGCCGTGGCGAAGCCCAGGTGCGGTCCACGATCTCGCGGCCGGCCGGTACCTGTTGAGCATCGAGCCGGTGGACCCGACGAAGGTAGGGAAGCTCGATGTCGTGGTGCGGGCAGCCAACGCGACCAGCCCTGTTTTAGCGGACGCGGCGGAGGCTTCGGCGATTGCGCCCGGTGCGGTGAAGCTCGGGGCGATCCGACTCGAACCCAAGGAACGTTACAAGTTGATGTTGGGTGGTCAGGGCGGGGTAGCCGCGGGTACGGTGGTGCGTCGCCTGCCCCTCGATATTCGCCAGCCGTTGCCGCTTTCACTGGTGCCGGGGGTGATCGACACGCTGTTGGTGGAGACGCCCGAACGCGGACGACTCGACGTCGAAGTGGAGGGCCGCCAACCGGTGTCGTTGATGGTGGACGACCAGCCCTGGTCGCCGGATGAACCCATCGAGGCGGGGCGTCATCAGTTGGCTGTACGCAATGATGGCGACGCGACGGTATGGCTCAGTCTGGGCTGGCAAGCGGTCCAGAATCGCGAGCAGGCGGTGCCGCCCAAACGGGTCGAGCAGCCACTCTTGACCACGGCGAGGCCGGTGCCATTCGCGTTGGAACGGAAGGCGAGCAATACGTTTCGTGTTCGGGCTGATCGCGCTGGCCTTTATCGGCTCGAAACCACCGGCTTGCTGGCCACCGAGGGCAATCTCCGGACCCGGGTCGTAACCTCGCTCGATCGCCAACGCGCCAACGGTGTCGGGCGCAATGCATTGCTCCAAACCTACCTCCGAGAAGGTGACTACCAATTCACGGTCCAAGCGGTCGATCAAAGCACGGGCGCGCTGGGGGTCCGCTTGACGCATGCGCCGGTACGGGATGGTGGACGGCTTCGCGATGGGATTCCGGCCCGCGGACGCCTGCCCGCCGGTGAGGCGGTGGCGTATACCTTTGAGGTCGTAACCAAGGGACGCTATGCCATCCGTGCCTTGGCGCTCGGCCGCAACCTGCGCATGCGTTTGGAGGATGCCGATGGCTGGCCGGTGGTCACCCCAGGTTCGTTGGGCGCGTTGACGGTGACCTTGGGACCGGGCCACTACCGCCTGATCGTGTTGCCGGCCGACGTCGATGCCCGCCACCTTGCTCTGGTGACGTTCTTGCCACCAGCGGTTCAGCGAAAGGGTCATGGGCCGCATGTAATGCCGTTCGACGAGACCATCGGACACCGCTGGCTCGAGCCCGATGTGGGTGCCTCGCGTGCGCCGGACGTTTGGCGCTTCGATTTGCCGTCGCCGGTGACGGCGAGAATCGAGCTCACCAACGAGATGCAAGCCGATATCGTGCGGCTTGAGGGCGCCTTTGGGGAAACGAAGGTTGGTTACGTGCCGCCGGAACGGGGATGGTCCGGGCCCCTAGAGGCAGGCGCGTATGCCCTGCGGGTGACCTGTGTTCGGGCCAACAACCGGGTCAACTACCAGCTCTCGATGTCACCGATTGAGATGTTCCCGGGCCTCGAGCGGTCCCTGAGCATTCCGAGCCAGATCGCGGTCTCGGTTGGCACCGACGGCCTGGTCGAAATGGCCACCTTCGGAACGGTCGATGTGCGCGCGCGCCTGTTTGATGCCGAGGGACATGAGGTGGCGCGAAACGACGATCGCGCGGGCGACTGGAACGCGCTGATCGCGCAGCGGCTTCAGGCCGGCCGCTACCGGCTGCTGGTCGAGGCCGCGGGTGGTACAGAAGCGAGGAACACGGGCGGATCGACGGTGGTCTCGGTTCGTGCGCCGCCCACAACCACAGCGCCAATGATGACGGCACCCGAGATACGCAACCTGCCTTTGGCCGACGCCTTGGTGCTGGTTCCGATCGCCTTGCCCGCCGCGGCCGATGTCCTGTGGATCAATGCCCACTCGGCCGAGCAGGTTGGGGTCGCGGTCGAACAGCGGCAGGGCGACGGATGGGCGACGCTGGCCCAGCAGGCCGGACGTCGAATTGAGTTGGTTTTGCCGATCGCGCCGGTTGATCGAGAAGGCGAGCGAGAAAACGATCTACGGATGCGCCTATGGTCGCTCGACCGCAGCGGCAATCCACTGACGCTGGACGTCGGAGCGACCACCGCGACGCGGGTCAGCGAAGCAGCGTGGTTGGCCGGCAAACAGCCCACCACGAGTTCGTCCGGTGAACGGCAGGTTTGGGCGGTGGACTTGGCGCGTCCCGGTTGTTTCCGATTGAACGATTCGAGCACGATGGTGGCCACCCGGTTGAGGGTGCCCGCCACAGACGCTCAGGGCGTGGTCGCGGCCGAGGGACCCGTGCTGTGGTTGGCGGCCCCGGTGGGGACATCCGGCGCCTCACGGCAGCGCGGGCTACAGGGTGAACGCCTGGTTCTGCGGCCCGATGGCGAGGCACTCAGCCTGACGATTCGCGACGGGGCCCGGGCATTGTGCGACGTCGAATCGACCTCCGAAGGAAGTCTGGTGGTGGTCGAGGCTTCGTCGGCGGCTGGCGCGCCGGGGGTGGCCACGGCCCGGGCGGGCACCTCACCGGCCCGCATCTCGGCGATGGTGGTCAGCGGTACCAAGGCCTCGAGTGTGGCGCCACCCACCGAGGCAGCCAGCGGCAACGGGACTGCCGAGGTTTGGGCGCGGGACGGCGCGCAAGTGCTGGAGGCACGACTGACGGCGCGTCGCTTGGTGGCGACAATGCCCGAGTCGGTGTCGTGGGGTGGTCAAGCCGCCGCGTTGGCACCCCGGGTCGCCCGAGCATTGAATCTACCGTCGGGCCTCAAGCGAATTCGTTTGGTGCTCGAGGGAGGCGTCATTGCGGCCTTGGCCGATCAGGATTCGAAGGCCGTGATGAGCGTTCACAGCGGGGTTGAGAGGCGCCTGGACGAGCGTGTGGAGACCACGGCCGATCGTCTGTGGCTGCTCGGTACCGACCACGAGACCCAGGTTCGATTCACCGTCACACCGGTGGAGACGGAGTCGGCGCTACGCCCGCCTACCCTCGGCGCGCCCTGGGTGTGGCAGCCCCCCAGCGCTGGCCGCATGCACCTCGAGATTCCGGCCCCCAAGACCGTGGAGGAGGCGTGGATCTTGAATGTTCGTGGCGCCGAGGTGTCGTTCCTGGGGTTCGACGGCATCGCGCAAGAAGGCGAGCAGATCGAGTTGTCGGGGCGCGGTGGTGTTGCCACCCTGCGTCACGATGAAGGTCCGGTATTGGCTTGGCTCGATGCCGGCCCCGGTGGGCAACGCAACGAAGTGTGGCCCTCGGAGCAAGGCCAGGTGAACGATGTTGTGCTGCCGACCTTGCGCGCGCTCGACACCGGTTCGCAGCGTTTGCGGATGGCATTCGATACCGCGTCCCTGTTGCACGTGCGGGGGACGGGCCCCATGGTCACGGAGGTAAGACAAAAAGGTCGAACACCGCGGGTCGAAGTTCACCCTTCGCGGGTGGTGCTCGACGCCTACGTGGCACCGGGTCCCGCGACGATCTGGCTGTGGCCGTTGGTTGGCGGCGAGGGGACGATTAGCCTCGAGTCGACCCCAGTCACAACCATCGAGGAGGGCTTGGGGCCACTCCTCTTGCTGGCGGCGGGGGAGTCACGAGCCTTCGCCTTTGTCGTTGCTGAGTCGGGACCCGTTGGGGTGGGTGTGTGGGCGGACCAAGATCGGGTGGACAGCATCCTGCTCGACGCCGACGGTCAGGTCCTTGGCCGTGGCGTCATCCACCTCCACGACCTGGTCCCTGGCACCTATGTGCTTCAGCTGTCGGTGACCAGCGGGGCGACCCCGGTACGGGCGAGGCCCGCTGTGGTCGGGCTCGAACAGCCGTGGACGGGCCCCCCGGCTGAGGTGCTGCGCGGTTACCTCGAGCATGCCTCGCTCGCGCCTGTCTCGCACGAAAACCCGCCTCCGCGTTCCGCCGATGACGGTATTGATGTTGATGCGAACCTGGGAGAAGAGTGATGAGAGGGACCTCGAACCGTATCGGGCGACTGGCCGTGCGAACGCTGAAGTGGGGATTGCCGACCGTTGTCTTGCTAACCGTTGCTTTGCTAACCGGTGCCATGCTGACCAGCGTCAGCGGGTTCGCTCAGGTACCCAGTGTCGTCCCAAACGATGGTGATGCGCCACCTAAGGTCACGCGACCGGCGGCGGCACGAGGAACCGTCGTTGTTCCGGATGATTTCTTGCGTCAATGGGACCCGGTGACGGTGTTCTTTCGTCGCGATCGCGGGCCGGCAGTCGGGGGTGCCGAGCCCAACCCGGAGGCCTTCGTCAGGCTTTCACCTGAGCATCCGGGTGCGTACACCTGGCTCGACGCCCGCACCCTCCAGTTTGCGCCGGCCGAGCCGTGGCCACCGCTGGCGCAATACACCTGGCGGATTGGGCAAACGACAACCCGGTTGGTAACCCTGATGTTGCCGCCAACCACGACGATACCCGCCGACGGTACAGAAGGCCTGGAGCCGGTCGATCGCGTGGTGCTGACCTTCGCCACACCGCTCGACGCTGCCGCCTTGGCCCGTGCAGTGACCCTCGAGTTGCGCCCGTTGCCGGGTGTTGGGGTCGAGGCGGTGGGTGCCGGCGCTGCCCGTGTTCTCACCCACGACGACTTTGATCTCAAGGTGGTCGATCGGCCCGATCGCAAGGCTCCAGCTTCCTACGTTTTGGCGCTGCGCCAGCCGGTACCCGTCGGCATGCGCGTCAACATTGATCTCCGTTTGTCGCTGGCACCGTCGTCGTCAGCATCGTCGCTGGCACCGTCGTCGGCGGGGCCGGGTGGCCAACTGAGGGTGGGGTCATTCAGTACCGCGGAGCCGTTTCGAGCCGTTGCGTTCGGCTGTGCGGACGGACGGTTTCCAGCCACACCGGAAGGTGCCCGCTATGCGCCGGATCAGGCTCTACGGTGCCCGGCGGATGACCCGAGGGTGGTGATCGAGCTTTCCACCCCACCGCGTGAGCTGGGGCCGATCGAGGGTCGAGGGTTGGTGCGGTTCTCGCCCGGGGTCGGTGCGTTGCGCTATGAGTTGGCCGGCCGACGTTTGGTTGTGCGTGGTGCGTTCGCCCGCGAAACGGTCTACCGAGTGTCGTTGATGCCGACCGTTCTGTTCGATCGACAAGACCGACCGCTCGACCTACAAGGTGCCAGCGAGATGTCGCTCTACTTCCCGGCCGAGACGCCGTATCTCCAGTGGGGTGCAAGTGGCGGAATTGTCGAACGCCGCGGCCCGCGCATGGTGCCGGTGGAGGGTCGCGGTGACACCCAGCTCGACCTGCGACTGCATCGTCTGGATCCACTCGATCGGTCCTTTTGGCCCTTTCCGAGCGCGCCGATTCTGGTCGACGAAGCGCAGCGGCCGCCTGGTCCTGGGGAGCGCCCGGCGCCGTTCACCGATCCACGGCGTTCGATCGGCAGCAACGCGCTCGCGACCCATGTGCGCGCATTGGGCTCGCCACCGCGCTCGGCCTTGATCGATCTACCGCTGGCACAAGCCGGCGGAGCAGCCGCGACTTTTGGTCTCGACCTCGGGCGTCATCTCGACGCCGTGGCGGGCACCGAGGCCGCCGGGAGCTATTTGGTCGGTTTACGGCGGCTCGATGCGTCGACCGAGCGCACCTGGATGCGAGTTCAGGTCACTGATCTCGCGGTGACCACGCTCGAAGAACCATCGCGGGTGGTATTTGTCGTGACTTCGATGTCGACGGCGCAACCGGTCGTGGGTGCCACGGTGATGGTGGAAGGAAGTGTTCGGGCGCCCGAGGGCACCCTGTGGCGGACGCTGTTCACCGGCGTTACAGGCACGGACGGCAAGGTCGTGTGGCAGGCGCCGGGACAGCGATCGGGGTTCGAGATTCGCCGACTCGTGGTGCGCACGGCGGACGACATGCTGGTCCTCGATCCAGCCCAAGCCCCCGCCCGCTATGCCGACAACGCCTGGACCACGAGCGAACGACGTTGGTTGCAATGGACCCATGAGCAGCTGGGTGGCCGTGGTACCCAGCCGGAGCAGTTGGCTCACCTGTTTTCAGAACGGCCGGTCTATCGGCCCGAAGAACCGGTCCACCTCGCTGGCTACCTTCAGCGTCGGGCTGGCGGCCGGTTGACGTCACTCACCGCGGCGGGCTTTCTGGTGATCGACGGCCCAGGGGATACCGCTTGGCGGTTGCCGATTCAGCCGGCCACATCGGGAAGTTTCTATGCGCTCTTCGACGAGGACGACACGCCGCCCGGCCTGTACCGGGTTCGCTACGAGGTTCCCGGCGAGAGCCCCACCTGGCTGGGGTCGTTGTCGTTTCGCAAAGAGGCCTACCGCCTGCCCCGATTCGAGGTTCAACTCTCGGGGCCCGATCAGGCAACCCTGGATCAGACCTTCGAGGTGGACTTGACGGCGACCTACTACGCCGGTGGCCGGGTCGCGGGCCGCCCGGTGCGCTGGCGGGTGACCCAGTTTCCCTATGCCTGGAAGCCGAAGCCGCGGCCCGGGTTCGTGTTCTCGAGCGACGGCCGGTTTTCGCGCACGAGTCGTTTCGAAGCGTCGCCAGCACTCGATCGCAGCGATGTGACCGACGACGACGGTGGCGTCGCGCTGCTGCTCAATCCCGCGCTCGAGGCGACCGCCCAACCGCGCACCTATGTGGTCGAAGCGACGGTCACCGGCGCCGACGATCAAACCGTGACGGCGACCGAGCGGATCGTTGCGTTGCCTGCCTTCTTGCTGGGCCTCAAGGCGCCACGTTATTTGCCGAGCGCAACGCTGATCTCACCGGAGTTCATCGTGCTCGACAGCAACGATACCCCCATCGCGGGGCAGGCCGTGACGGTTCGGCTGATTCACCGGCAATGGCACTCGCACCTGCAGGCGAGCGACTTCTCAGATGGCGTTGCGCGGTACATCACGGACATCGTCGACGAGACAGTGCTCGAGCGAGAGGCAACGAGCGTCGAAGGTCCCTTGCGTCTCGACCTGCCGATCGATGAACCGGGCGTCTATGTCGTGGAGATCGAGGCGCAGGACCGATTGGGGCGGGCACAGGTGGTGGCGGTGGATTTGTTCGCCGGTGGCGATGCGACGGACGGCACCAAGACGGCGGTTGCGTGGCCCAAGCCCACCACCCGCGTGTTCGACGTCACTACGGATCAGGCCCGGTACCAGCCGGGCGACACGGCCCACTTGGTGTTCGAGAGCCCCTTTCAGCAGGCGGAAGCGTTGGTCGTGATCGAGGCTCCGGAGGGCAACATCTACCGTTGGCAACCCGTGCGGGGGGGCACCGCGACGGTCGAAGTGCCGGTACGTGGCACCTACGCCCCGCGGTTGCCGGTGCATGTTCTGCTGATGCGCGGTCGGGTCCCGGGTAGCCGTCCGCGACCTGGAAACCAGACCGATCCTGGCAAACCGACTACCTTGGGATCGACGGCTTGGCTCGAAGTCGAGCCGGTCGATAACCGCGTTGAAGTGGCCTTGGCCCATCCTTCGCGGGCACTGCCCGGGCAGACCGTCGAGGTCACGGTTGCGTTACGTGATCCTCAGGGACGGCCACGTGCCGGCGAGGTTGCCCTGTGGCTCGTCGATCGCGCGGTGTTGGCCTTGGGGCGTGAGCAGCGTTTGGATCCACTGCCCGATTTCATCACCCGGGTGTGGTCCCATTTCGTAGTCCGCGACACCCGCAACGCGGCCTTTGGGGCGTTGCCGTTCGCACCCCTGCCCGGAGGCGGTCAGCCGGCTGAGGAGACCAATATTCTCGATCGGCAGACGGTCCGTCGCAACCTGCAACCGGTGCCCTATTTCGCACCGCGAATCGAGGTTGGGTCGAGCGGCACGGCGACGGTGAAGGTGACGCTCCCTGACAACCTGACGGACTTTGCCGTCCGTGCCAAAGCCCTCGTCTTGCCGGCGACTGACGATGATCTGGGCGATCTTGGTGGCTCGTCGGGTGGCTCGTCGCGCTTCGGATTCGCCACCGGACGGATCGCGGTGCGGTTGCCGGTCATTCTTCAGCCCGCCTTGCCACGGTTTGTGCGGCCTGGTGATCGCTTCGTGGCGGCGGCAATCGGGCGGGTGGTCGAGGGTGCGGGTGGATCGGGTCAGATCGAGTCGGTCTTTGGCGGTCTGGATCTCGCGGGGGATGCGACCCAGTCCTTCGAGTGGTCGACGACCACGCCGACGCGGTTGACTTTCGATGTTTTGGTGCCGTCTGGCTCGACGACTGCTACTTCTGCATCGACCATGGCGTCGACCCCAGATTTCGTGACCATTCGGATGGGGGCCGAGCGGTTGGCCGATCGCGCCGGGGATGCCTTTGAGGTTACCTTGCCCGTCTTGCCCGATCGTGGGCTGATCAGGCGTCAACGCTTGGGTGTTCTGGAGCCCGGTGTGTCCTGGCCGTTGCCCGAGCCCGACGGGGCGGTACGGCCCGGCTCCTTTGTGCGCCGGATTTTGGTGGCCGAAGATCCCGCGGTGGTGCGGATGGCCGCGGGGCTGAGTTTCCTCGCCGCGTATCCCTACGGTTGCACTGAGCAACGGATCGCACAGACCCGCGGGCGTCTGGCGCTCGACCGGCTGCAGGATCGCCTCGGCCGCGACGAGGGAGGCGACACGATCGCCGAGTCGATCGCGGCGACGCTGGCTTGGATCAAGCAAACGACCACCGAGAATGGCTTGGTCGCGTACTGGCCTGGCGGTCGTGGTTACGTCGTGCTTACCGCGTGGGCGGTCGAGCTGATGACAGAGGTCCGGGCTGTGGGAAGTTGGGCCGAGCCGGCACACGAAAAGCTGTATCTGCGTCTGTTGGACGCGCTCGAGCGTTCCCTGCGTTCGGACGCCGCCGGTTTTATCGACGGTGAATCGTGGTCCGAACGCGCTTGGGCTTTGCGAGCACTGGCAGCAGCCGGGCGGTTGGACGCCGCGTACGCCTCGGAGCTGGCCCGGCAGGCCCAGTATCTGGCGCTCGAAGATGTGGCCGGCGTGGTGTTGGCACTCGACCGATCGCGATCGGAAGGCGCACCAACGGTGCCCCAGATGGCGCCGCTGATCGATGCGTTGTGGTCGGGGGTTCGGTTCGAGCAGCATCAGGGGCGTGAAATAGTGACCGGCGTCCAGGTGCGCCGCGCAGCGCGCAGCGGCCTCATGCTGCCGTCCGAAGCACGTACGTTGGCGTCGATGACCCGTGCCCTCGCCCGGGTGGCTCCGGATGATGCTCGGCTGTCGGTGCTGGTGTCGGGTTTGGTTGCGCGGGGTGATGCCAACGGGTGGGGTTCCACCAACGCCACCGTAGCCGCGCTCCTGGCGCTCGAGGAAGCACTGGCAACAGCGGGTGGCCCGGCACGCAACATCGATGTGACTTTGCCCGCTGGGCCTCGCGCCCTGACCCTCGGTGCCGACGGAGGCAGCGCCTACCTGGAAGACAGCACGCCGGGAGGAGCGTCCTTACGGTTGACCGAAGATGGCGGTGGGCCGGTTGTGGTGCGGGTGGAGACGGCTTGGCTACCCGCCGCGGGCGGCGATCAGGCCGCGAGCCGACGCGATGGCTTTGTGATGGAACGAACGATCCTTCATGTGCAACAAACCCAAGGTGCTTCACCCGTGCGCCAACCTCTCGAGGTGGCCGGTACGGAGATCGCGCTGACGGTGGGTGACGTCGTCGAAGAACAGATTCGCGTCGTCAATCCCGAGGATCGCTTCCACGTGGCGATCGTCGTGCCACTGGCAGCGGGCGTGGAACCACTGAATCCGTCCCTCGCCACGGCGCCGCCCGAAGCGCGGGCCCAGGGTCGCGCTACGCTTCCGGCGACCTATGTTGCCTATCTCGATGACCAGGTTGCGTACTTTTACGACAGCCTTCCCAAGGGCACCTACGACCTCTTCTTTCGCACCCGCGCGACCATTGAAGGTCAGTTCACCCAGCCCTCGGCGCGGACCGAGCTGATGTACGACGCGACGGTGGTTGGTACCTCTCCCGGGGCGCGGGTCGTCGTCACACGGGCGGACGGATGAGCCTCGGCAGAAAATCCCCCCTCGGTCCCCCCTTTGCAAAAGGGGGGAAGACGGAGCGCGAGTCCGGCTCTCCCCCTTTTCTAGAGGGGGAGTTGGAGGGGGATTTCTTGTTCGGCCCTCCCAGCGAGAGAATCGGGAGTGGCGGTTTGAGGCGAAGCCTTCGGCGCCTCGGGGCCTCGAGCCTGGCGTTCGGGGGCGCGGCGTGGCTCCTGTTGGTGTTACTGGCGGCAGCGCGCGCGCAGCTCGAGTCGCCCGCGCCGACGTCGATGCTTCGGGATCGCGCCGGTCGTTTCTTGGGGGTGTCGGTGGCGGGGGACGCCGAAGAGGGCTATTGGCCGCTGCCGGCCGTGCCGACCCGGGTGGCGGCGGCGATCTTGGCGATTGAAGACCGGCGCTTTGAATCCCATCGCGGTGTCGACGCTCGGGCGCTGGTGCGTGCGGCTGTGCAGAACGCCCGTACCGGTCGGCGGGTGTCGGGAGCGTCGACCGTCGCCATGCAGGTCGCGCGCATGCAACGTCCCGGGGCCCGGACCTATGGCCGCAAGGCGGTCGAAGCGTTGACGGCCTTGATGCTAACCGCCCGCTATGGTCGCCAAGCGATGCTGCGCCACTACCTGACCTTGGTGCCCTACGGCAACGGATTTCGGGGTATCGCGTACGCCGCGCGACGGTATTTCGACAAACCGGTGGCGGATTTGAGCTGGGCTGAGACAGCGTTTCTTTCCGCGATTCCGCAATCGCCTGCGCGCATGAATCCCTACAACCCCGAGGGCCGGGCACGTGCCGCCCGGAGGGGACAACGCATTCTCGACCAACTCCATACCGACGGCATGCTGTCGGATGTCGAGCTGGCGGCCGCGGAAGCCGACCTGGCGGGGTTGCGTATCCCAGCGCGCGACCGACGCCCGGAGAACGCCTTGCACGCCGTGTTGCGGCTCGAGCGCCACCTCGAGCGTGACGGGGATCGGTTCGAAGCCGCAAAGCAATTGATCGTTGACACCACGCTGGACTTGACGCTGCAAGACGAGGTCGCTTGGCGGGCCGGACGGTGGCTCGAAACCCTGCGTCCACGCGGTGCCGGCAACCTGGCGGTGATGGTCGTCGAGCGCGAAACGTGGGCGGTACGTGCGGCGATCGCTTCGTCGGGCTATTTCGACGCCACCGGCGCCGGTGCCATCGACTACTTGCAGGTACCCCGTTCATCGGGCAGCACGCTCAAGCCCTTTCTGTACGGCGCGGCGCTCGAACGCGGGCTCATCACACCCACCACGGTACTCGACGATCTGGGCCGGGGCGTCGGCGGTATCGTCAATGCCGACGGACGGTTTCTGGGGCCGCTCTTGCCCGCGGTCGCGCTCGCCAACTCGCGCAACGTACCGGCCGCCGATCTACTCGCCCGGCTCGGTATCGATGAGGGGTACTCGACCCTCGGTGCCCTCGGTTTGCACGATGGTTCCGGCACCGCCCGGCGCTATGGCCTCGGGCTCGCCATCGGCAGCATGCCGGTGACGCTCGAGCGGCTGGTTGAAGCCTACACCGCGCTGGCCGGCGACGGACGCCGCCACGCCTTGCGGTGGCTGGCCCACGCGCCCGTGGTCGCACCCAGGCGAGTCTTGAGTGAAGCGACCGCGCGTCAGATTTCGCGTGACCTGGCCGATCCCCAGGCCCGCTTGCCGAGTTTTCCCCGGATGGGCTGGGCCGAGTTTCCCTTCGCTGTGGCGGTCAAGACCGGAACGTCGTCTCGATTCCGCGATGCCTGGACCGTAGCCTACTCGTCGCGTTGGTTGGTGGGGGTTTGGATCGGCCGACCCGACGCCCAACCGATGGCCGAGCTTTCCGGCTACCGCGCGGCCGCACCCTTGGCGAGCGAGGTGATGCGCTTATTGCACCGCGACCAGACGGACGGGTTGGAAGACCTTGGCTTTCCGCCGCCGCGCGGTCACGTGGGCGTGCGGGTGTGCCCGCTCAGCGGTCGCCTTGCGTCGCCGTCTTGCGATCGGGCCACCGTGGTTCATTTGGCGCCGGCGGCGAAGCCCACCGAGACCTGCCGGGTCCATCGCCGGATCGCGATCGACGCCCGCAACGGCTTGTTGGCGACCACCACCACACCACCCTCCGCGCGCCGCGTGCGAAGTTTCACGGTGTTGCCGCCGCGCTACGCTGCTTGGGCAGCTGGGGCCGGCCTTCCTCGGCCGCCGCGTCTGCCTTCGCTGCTGGGTGAGGGCGCACAGACGAAGGCGGTATCGACTCAGGCCAACACGACCGCCCGTTTCGGCATGGAGTCCAGGGTGCAACGGATCGAGATCACCGAACCGCGCCAGGGCGTGCACTTGCTGATCGATCCGGAGACCCCGCCGTCATTGGCAACCGTCGCGCTCCGGGCCACGGTCGACCCGCCGGTCGAGCAGTTGGTCTGGTACGTCGACGGCCAGCCGTTCGCCACCGTCGACCATCCCTTCACCGCGCGCTGGCCTCTCGCCCCTGGGGAGCACACCATCGAAGCCCGATTGCCCTTCGGTGGCTCGAGATCCGGGCGGGTACGGGTACTGGTGGAGTAGCGCGGTTTGACGTGAATCACCAAAGACCTCATTGGCATCTCGTCGGTTCTTTGGGCTTTCCGCAAGAAGCTGAATACTGTCTACACGCCAGTCGAGGTGGCACGATGCCTGCGATGGGCCATTCGAGTGCCTCGCCAGAAGTCCTACCTGGAGTGTGGCTTGGGTCGACAGCGCGGCGACACCAAAGAGCCCGTTGGGCGACATGCCGAGTACGTATAGGTGGAAGCCGGCCGGCCAGAGTCATCCTCTGCGGCATCGCGGAGCACGATGAACCGCCTTCTCGTGGGCTCGGCAAGTCGTCATCTCATTGAAAACATGTTGTTTCGGTGATCCTCAAAACCAGGCCGATCCGCCTATCCGACTGGCGATTGTCGTAAAGGCGACTCCGGCCGCGCCGGTGCGTTATGCGCACATGGGCGGTCTTCATTGACACCTCGCCAAGAGCTTGTCTAGAATCGCATGTCCTTTATGCTCAATCATATGCAGCCCGTCGGATCGCGGATGCCTATGGACCCGCCGGTGGCCAGAAGCAAGCCGATGGAGCGAGAAGGAACTGAGAAACACGATGAAGAAAGCAATCGGTGTAACAATCAGTATGATAGTGGTCGGGGTTCTCGCCTTGGCAATCGTTCCAATCACACGGGACGAGATCCATTGGCAGTGGGTATCGCATAAGGACGAAACGGCCGGTTACGAATCCTACGTGAAGACGTGGCCTGCCGGGCGCCACACAAGCAAGGCAAAGGCGCGATACGATGTACACGGCTGGAATGATGCCACCGCAGCCAACACGGTTCAGGGGTTCGAGCGGTACGTGCAGCTTCACGCTGATGGCAAGCACGTCGGGGAAGCCAAAGACAATATCGAATCCCTTGAATTCCATCTGGCCATCGCTGAAAAATCACCATCTCTCCTAAGAGATTTTACAAAAAGATTCCCAAACAGCAAGCAAGTTGAATTTGCACTCCGAGAACTTAGCTCGCTGGAAGATACAGCCTGGGAGTCAGCCATACAAAACAACACAGTTGAATTATTCAAGGATTATCTGGGCGATTATCCGGACGCAGACCATGCAAAAGAAGCAAAAGCACGAATTCAGATTCTTGGAATCCAACCCTGCTTCGGGATAGCTGCAGGACTCACGGATAAACAAGTGAGAATCTATATTGAACGACTTGGAAAGGAAAAATACTCAACAACTATTAATTCACCGGTAACATATTATAGGGTCAGCGGAACCAGATGTGGTGAAACCACTGTTAAAACAAAGGAATTGGTCCAACCTAAAGAAATTGGAAAAGCCTGTTCTTTAAAGTTGGAGTTGGGTGAACTTTCAATAACTGCATTTTATAGTTCAAACCCCTCAATAGAACACCCTCTATTTATAAATAAACGCTCCTCAAAAATGACTCATAATGGTTGCTCAGGTCCTGGTCTAGAGATGGAGCGTACATCAGAATCAGAGAGCTTTTTTGAAATATTTTCAATAGAATATCATTTGATAGCAAGCCGGAATATGAATCTAGTTATTCCTGATTTAATATGGGGGGCAGATAAGACGGCTGGCTATGGTCATAATGGAGAGATCTTTAAGAAAACGAATGAAATTATCAAAATAGAAGGTCGAAAATGTGATATTTCCAAGATGCCAGAATCAACTATGAATTATAGAACGGCATTGGCAATAAAGACATATATTAAGACAATTGCTAGAAATTGAAGCAAATCCTTCTGCTGATTATGTGAATATCTCAAGAATACATAAGAATGGAAAAACTTCGGGGGCAAACCACAATTAATTTGAAATGAAGTCTATAAGAAATTGGCTAACAAGAGCATACACGCGGACTGCCAAAAGCGGCGCGGCTTTCGCTACAGCCACCCCACTTTTGGCAGCCGGTGATGCTAAACGTTTGGTGGCATGGCTGCGTATCTTGAGGGCGACACGATGGCAACCGCTGATTCTCGCGTAACGGTCCACATGGCGGCGAGCCTCGACGGCTTCATCGCTCGAAAGGACGGGAGCGTCGACTGGCTCGAGACCTCAGACGAATTCCTCGACGGCGACACCATGGATCCAGGATTCGTCGAGGCGTTCCTCAAGACGATCGACTGCTACGTTATGGGGTCGCGGACCTATGAGACCGCGCTTCGTTTTGAAGCCCAAGGGTTGGGGTGGTCGTATGGCGACAAACCTACCTTCGTCCTCACTACGCGGGAGCTGCCGCGGACCCGGAATACTGTCGAGTTTTGCTCAGGTGATCTCGCGCAGTTCGTCAATGAGCGTCTGCGGCCCACGTTCCGTACGAGCGAGGATTAGGTTCCACCCAAATGTAAGGAAAAGGAGTCACTCGAAAGCAAGGGCCTGCACGGCACGCCGGCAGCGAGCACACTTCTCCCGCCGCGACCCAGGCGTCGCCGGGCTTCGCCAGATGCCAGTCGAAAATTTGAGAGCACCACGGTTCACGAATCGAGCGAGAATGGTATTTCTTCGATCCTGGGTCTAAGCCGGAAAATGCATAGAACCCCGCGCTCTTCATTGGCTACTCCGGCTACGAAGTCGGAGATCATGACTTTGGCCTTCCCCAGGGGCCGCACCGCTTGAACGTTGTAGCGGAGATTTCGATTGGGTCGAGAATGAACAGGCCCTGTTGGCGATAACCGCCCGCGACAGGATCGAGCTGTCGGCACGGCGCCACAGCGCGGGGCATGCGCTCGACCTCGTGGGTCATAGTCGTGGGATTTTGGATCTTGTGGGAGAATTGGAGAATGGGACGATTTGGCTCGTGGTACAGTCGTGCGCATGGTTCAGATCAAAGAATCCGCCATGAGCCAAGCGGTCCGACTCGGTGCCCGCGGCAGGTTGGTGCTTCCAGCCCGCGCTCGGCGAGCGCTCGGCCTAGAGGCAGGAAGTCGCTTGGTCCTGACCATCGAACCACCTGGGGTGTTGAAGCTGACCAGCGCCGAGGTCGCGGCCACCGAGTGTCAGGGACTACTCCGCGACCTGGGCACCGGCCGGTCACTGGCAGACGAGCTGGTCGCGGAGCGACACCAGGAGGCCCGGCATGAGTAACCCCGAGCCCGTGCTCGATGCATCGGCGTTTCTCGCCTACCTCCAGGCGGAGGACGGTGCGGCTCTGGTGAGCAACGCGCTCGCTCGAGGATGCACGATGAGCACCGTCAACTGGGCCGAGGTACTCTCGAAGGTTGCCGAGCTCGGCAAGCCACCTGCTGAGCTGGTGGCCGAACTCGAGAGCCGTCAGCTCCTAGGCACCTCGCTCCGCATTGCCCCTTTCGACAATGTAGACGCACTCACCGTTGGCGACCTACGACCCGCAACCCGTGCCCTCGGCCTTTCCCTCGGCGACCGTGCCTGCCTTGCACTCGGCAAGCGTCTGGGCTCCCCAGTCCTGACCTCTGACCGCGCCTGGGGTCAGCTTGACAGCGACATCGGAATAGAGGTTCAGCTGATTCGCTGAACTTGTGACGGGCAATTAACCCCAAGCATCGCCCTTTAGGAGGTTCGGCCAGCCAGAATTAGGTTCAGCCAGAATTAGGTTCCACCCGAGTGTAGGGAACCCGAGTGTAGGGAACCCGAGTGTAGGGAAATGTAGAAAAGGAGTCCATCGAGAGCCAGGGTTTGCGCGGCAGGCAGGTAGCGAACACACTTCTCCCACCGTGACCCAAGTAGTGTCGCTGAGTCTGACTTCCTCTTGCTGTATCGCTGTTCTAACTTCCGTGGCTACGACGCGGGAGAGACCGACAGGCCCACGAAGGGCAAGGCCGGTGGAAAAGAGCCTTCTGGGAACGGGGCCTGCCGGTCGCCCTCGCGCATGCGATCAGCGGCGTCTCGGTAGGTGGCCTCGAACCAGCGATAGCCCTCCATCAGGGTGCGACGGACTTTCTTGCTTGCAGCATGAAAGGCGGGTGCGATGGAGCGCCCGAGCCGCTTGGCTCGCCGTGGTCTCCGCTTTGCGTTCTGACGCTGGATCGCCTTGATACCGAGCGGCGCGATCCCGCGTCGCCGACGATCGGTCGCGGCATCGGCCTCGATGCTCTCGACCATCTCCTTGACCCTTGCTCGGTGGCAGCCCCGATCGAGGTGCCTCCAGCATGGCAGCTGATCGAATGTAAGCGGTTCGAGTTCCGCGAACGTGTCGGCGCCAAAGTCCTTCCCTTGTTTCCTGGCGCGGTACTCGGCAGTGCGATTGAACCAGTAGCCAACCAGCGTGCGGCCGGTAACCAGCGCCTCGGCCGCATGGACGCCTGGCCACTGAGAGCAACGCGCCACGAGATGTTCCTTGACTCCCTGGCTCAGGACGTAACGAAGCCGAGCAGCCTGGGCAGCTGGTTCGCTGCTCACGACGATCGCCGTGAATCGACGACCCCAGATCTTCTCTCGCCAGTGCCTACGCCGACTGACTTCACGTGCGATCTTCGACTTCACGAAACACATGAAGCGAGACAGCTGACACGCGTCGTCAACTTCGAGCAGCAAGTGGGCGTGATTGGAGAGAACAGCGACCGCGCAAATGCGGACGCCATATCGGCGCTTGCCGCGGGCGAGCGTGCCAGCGATCATCTCGTTGAGCGGACGGTTGGGCTTGAGCAGCATTCGGCCGTGAATGATGCGGCAAGTGACTTCGACCAGGGTGCCATTCTCGGGTACGTATCGTAGACGTCGGGGCATTGCGGATCCTCCTTGCCCTATCAAGACGCCGCGAGTGTCTAGGATCTTTGCTTTTCTGCTGAAATCGCTGAAAGCTCCAACTGAGATTCCGTTCCTGAGATTCCGTTCCTGAGATTCCGTTCGGGTGGAACCTATCCGCCGGGGCAACTGAGATTCCGTTCCTGAGATTCCGTTCGGGTGGAACCTATCCGCCGGGGGCCATGGCCGAGCTCTCGGGCTACCGCGCCGCCACACCCCTGGCCAGCAAGGTCATGCACTTGCTCCATCGCGATCAGGCCGACGGTCTGGCGGATCTTGGTTCTCCGCCGCCGCGGGGTCATGTCGGGGTGCGGGTCTGCTCGCTGAGCGGACGTTTCGCGTCACCGTCCTGCGATCGGGTCACCGTGGTTCACTTGGCACCCTCGGCCAAGCCCACGAGGTCGTGTCAGGTCCACCGCCGGATCGTGGTGGACGCCCGAAACGGTCTCCTCGCCACGACATCGACACCGCCCACCGCACGCACGCTGCGCACCTTCACCGTGTTGCCGCCACGCTACGCCGCCTGGGCGGCCGCTGCCGGCCTGCCTCGCCCGCCCCGCCGGCCGTCATTGTTGGGTGGAGGTGGAGCAGCATCGTCGTAAGCAAGCTCGGTGGTTGCGACCACCCTTTGCTACGGAGCGGAGGCAACCGATCGTCGGATCGAGGTCACTGAACCACGTCAAGGGGTGCACCTGTTGATCGATCCCGAAACGCCTCCGTCGCTGGCCACGGTGGCGCTACGGGCGACCGTCGATCCACCGGTCGAGCAGCTGGTTTGGTATGTCGACGGTCAGCCCTTCGAGACCGTCGACCACCCGTTCACCGCGCGCTGGCCCCTGGCCCCTGGGGAGCACACCTTCGAAGCTTGTTTGCCGTTCGGTGGTTCACGGTCGGGACGGGTGCGGATTTTGGTTGAGTAGCGCGGCTTGACGTGAGCTGAACCAAAGTTCAGCAGAAGCTGAATACTGTCTACACGCCAGTCGAAGTGGCACGATGCCTGCGATGGGCCACTCGAGCGTTTCGCGATAAGTTCCATTTGGAGTTCGGCTTGGGTCGACAGCGCGGCGCGGCGAAGCGAGAACCGCTAGCGCTAGGCGATATGCCGAGAAGGTATAGGTGGAAGCGGGCGCCTAGAGTCATCCTCAGCGGCATCACGGAGCAGAACGAACCGGCTACTCGCGAGTGCGGAGAGTCGTTATCTCACTGAAAACGCGCTGTTTAGGTGATCGTCGACGCCTGGTGTATTCTGTCAATACGACGGGCCTTGGCGTCTAGGCAATTCAGGCCGCGCCAGCGTGTTATGCGCACCCAGGAGGGCTTCATTGACACCTCGGTAGGAGCTTGTCTAGAATCGTATGTCTTTTGTGATCAATCTGATGCGGCTCGCCGGAGCGCGAATGCTCCTGGACCAGAACGTGGCCAGAAGCAAGCCGTTGGAGCGAGAAGGAAATGACGTTCAATCTAAGGCTCGGCGCCAGCGGGAATTTCCACGTGACCAATAGCAGATAGAGGGAGTACGAGAATGGGTGGTCACAGCAGATCAACAGCAATCATCACGGTGTTCGGCGCTGTTCTCGCGGCAGCCATTGGTGGGTATTTCACCGCCGCGCCGCGTTATCCAGGCTCGAGCTGCAACGGTGGGGCGAACGGCAGTGGTGGCGGGAAGCAGTTTTCTGCATTTATCATGTGCCACACGAGTATTGGAGAAGATTCGATCTTGGTTGCCGGCTTTTATCATGTGCGGCCTTTATCGCTCCCGGGAGCGTCAAGAGCTGGTTGAGGGGCGCCGGTGAGCAGCAACACGTTAGCCGGCTACTCGGTTCGAGAATCGCTATTGCCTACGTCGAGGGTCGTTACCTGCGGAAAAGTTTTTCCATTCGATGGTCAAGGAAGGTCCCCAAGCTCAAACTACCAGGAGGTGAACTGTGTCGATGAAGACCCCGATCGTTGGTTCTTTGCCGCTTCTTCTCATACTCGGTCTGTGCGTCGGAGCTCCCGCCGCTTCGGGCTCCGGTACTGACCCGATCACGTCATCCCACGGTTCGATCGATTTCCTCGCCGGTCTCATGGACGAATTCCACGACCGTTTTCCTGTCTATGACGACGTGAGCTCCGCAGGAAACCACTTCGCGGTCCTGGCTATGATCTCCAACGACTCCAATGGGGCCACAATAAACGGTTCCTGGACCGACGATCCGCACAGTGGAGCGACCGCAATCCGCTGTGAGTTCCTCGACCTTCCATCAAACAATTGGGCCGGGTTCTATTTCATGAACGGCATTCTCCCGGACGGTGCGACGGAGCCGGAGCAAAACTGGGGAACCGTGCCCAACGCAGGCGTCATGATCCCCGAGGCGACGTCTTTGACCTTCTGGGCCCGAGGGGAGAACGGCGACGAGGATATCGAGTTCTTCCTAGGAGGCGTCGGTCATCCTGGCGAACGTTTCCCCGACTCCGTGCCAAAGACCCCCGAATCCGGTCTGAATGTGACACTCACTTCGGAGTGGCAGCAGTACAGCATCTCGGTCGTCGGCCTCGATCTGGGCTACGTGCTCGGCGGTTTCGGCTGGGTCACCAACGATGTCGACAACTCGGGCGGCGCCGTCTTCTACCTCGACGACATTCAGTACGAGCTCACTGCAGGCGGTCGGGATACGCGACTGAACGAGCCCCGATTCATCCGGAGCTACAAAACCCTTCCCCTCCAACCTGACCCCTTCGACGCCAACCTCGATGATGACATCGACCTCGTCTTCCGCAATCTGGCTTTTTCCTACGACAACGCTTTGGCCCTCTTGGCCTTCCTGGCCGCCGACACCACCGACGGCCTACGGCGCGCCCGGCTTGTTGGCGACGCCTTCGTCTACGCGTCGCTCAACGACCGACTCTTTGACGATGGCGAGATACGTACTGCCTATTCCGCAGGCAACCTCATCTTACCTCCTGGCTGGACGCCCAACGACCGTGTCGGCACGGTCTCGATTCCCGGTTTCTACTACGAGCCCACGGAAATGTTCTTCGAGGTCGAGCAGAACGACCTTGACGTCGGTAACAACAGCTGGGTCATGACCGCCCTTCTGGGGCTCTATGACGATACCGGCGAACTCTCCTACCTCGACGCGGCACACCGCATCGGCGATTTCATCCGTACCTGCAGGAACGACACCGGCACCTTCCAGGGCTTCCAGGGCGGAATTGACGACCCGGAAGGAACACCGATGCGTAAACTCTGGGCGAGCGGCGAGCACAACATCGACGTCTTCGCGGCCTTCTCGGTGATCGCCGATCTCACCGTTGAGCCGTCGTGGATACCGGACGCGATGCATGCCCAGACATTTGTCGAGAGCCTGTGGGATCCGATTCTTGGGTGTTATTATGCCGGAACGGGCGATCCGGAAACCCGCAACGAAAACTACGACCAGCTGCCGCTGGATGTACAAACGTGGAGCGTCTTGGCCTTCCCAGAAATCCTAACGCTCCATCCATTGATTCTCGATTGTATCGAAATGAACCATCACACCCTCCATGCGGGATTTACCGGCTACGATTTCAACACCGACAAGGATGGAGTCTGGTTCGAGGGCCTTGCTCAGGCGGCCCTCGCCTACCAAATCGCCGACCGGTTGGACCTCGCCGCACCGTTGCTCGTAGAGCTGCAATGCGCGCAGACGACGGAGCCGTTTGGAGACGGCTCGGGTATCGCCGCCGCGACTGTCGATGGGCTGACGACGGGTTTCGGATTCCGGTACTTCATGCGTCAACACATCGCCACGGCGGCATGGAACGTCTTCGCCCAGCTGGGTTTCAACCCCTATTATTACTCTGCCGCGTCGTCTCTCTTCAGTGACGGTTTCGAGTCCGGAGATACCTCGGCGTGGTCGTCGACGATTCTCTGATCACCAGGACGACAAGGCGAAGACGGCCATTATCATGTGCGGCCTTTATCATGTGCCGCTTGATCATGTGCCGCTTGATCATGTGCCACACGAGTATTGAAGGAGAGTCAATTTCGGTTGCAGAGTCAAAGGCCTCGCCAGCTTGATCGGTGGTGAATCGTCTCAATCGAGCGCGGTCGACACCCAATCGACCCCCTATTCGGGTAACCCTTTGGTTTCTGGACGCCGAACGCCCGCGAGAAGCGGGCGTTTCGGATGTCCGAGCATGCCTCACCGCGCGGCGGTTAGGGACCAACGCGTAACGAACGACCAAGCGAGGCCAGACTGCTATCCAGGCTCGAGCCGCAATGCCTCGACGAAAGGCCCCGGCGGTGGGAAGCAGTTCTCGGGGAAACTGACAGTGGTGCCGCCAGCCGCCAACCGCTCGGCGGCAACTCGATACGCGGCGAGGAACTCGCGGTAGGCCGCGACCAGCTGCTCACGCACCTTTCTCGCGAAGGCATGGAAACGCGGCCGTGGCGAACTATGGCTCGGTTTGGGCCGTTCGTGCGGATGACGACGCCGGACCCACTCGGCACCCCTGGGCACGGTCTCGGCCTTTCGGTGGCGTGCGACGGTCTCGCGCTCGATGTCATCAACCATCTCGGTGACGCGGGCTCGGTAGGCTTCGGCGCCGAGGTGGTGCCAGCAAGGGATGGGTTCGAGCGTCAGCTCGACGTCTTCCGTGAAGTCGGCTTCGGTCACGTCTTCGCCGCGTTGCTTGGCGCCCCACATCTCCTTTCGCTTGATCCAGATGCCCTTCATCGTCCGGCCTTCGATCATCGCCCTGGACGAATGCACGCCAGGCCAGTCTGTCGGCGCGAGGACGAGGTTCTCCTTGGGCCCATGAGGAAGAGTGTTCGACTACGTCGCCATCGGACGAGATGCGGTTTCAGATCACCCACCCGTTCCACCCGGATGGTGGCTCGGTGTACACGTATGTAGAGATCCGCAAGTCATGGGGTGAAGAGCGGATCTACTACTACCGCGAAGACACGCCACGGCTTCAATGGGTGGCGCTGTCCTGGACGGACCTGAGAGCTTCGGACGAATTCTTCGATCGGTCGTCTGGCCGGGCGCACTTTCGAGTTAGCGACCTTCTGGCGCTGTGCAGGGCGGTTGTTGGTGACGAAGAGTGTTAACCGAATTACGCCGTTTGTGTTATGGTAATTATGCCAAACTTGAGGATGCAGGAAGGAGGAAGGTCGAGGTAACTGCTTGAATTTGATAGGTATTGTCGGCACTTGACTGTTTCTTAGAAGGTAACTGGTCGCCCTAACCCGTCTTTCGGTGATCGCCAGAATCGTGCATCGTGTTGTCAGGAGGAAACACGATGCAGGATCGAACGCACGCGCTTCGCGAAGCGCTAGAGAAAAGTCGCGGTGGCCAAAAGAGGTGGAGTTGCCCAGAAGGTCTTCGGTCGGAAGTGGTGAGCTACGCGCAAAGTCGTCGAGCATCTGGGGCCGGGGTTCGCTTGATCGCAGAAGAGCTCGGGCTGAGCTTGTCGGGCCTCTCCCGTTGGCTGAAGAAGGCTGTGCAATTTCGCTCGGTGCGTGTTGCACGAGCAGTGTCTGTCCCGGTCTCGGCAGAGTTGGTGCTGGTGACGCCTCATGGTTTCCGCCTGGAGGGCCTTTCGACATCGCAGGCTCTCGACCTACTTCGAGAGCTGTGATGCTCCCTCTACCTCGGCGGTATCAAGTGATCGCCTACGCAAGGCCGGCGGATATGCGAAAGGGTTTCGATACGTTGTCGACGCTGATTCGCGAAGAGCTGGGTCGGGATCCGACGAGCGGTGATTTGTACTTGTTCGTGGCCAGGAATCGGATTCGAGCGAAGGTGCTCTTGTGGGACGGGACCGGATCTTGCCTTTACGTGAAACGCCTCGAGAAGGGCCGCTTTGCCTGCCTCTGGAAGACTGCGGTCGAAAGCGAGTTGGAGCTTTCCTCCTCGGAGCTTGCGTTGTTCTTGGAGGGTTGCCAGGAGGTGGGCCGCCGACGGTTATCTCCGCCGCAGATTGATCCAAATCGCCCGCTAATACCTGCCTAATAATAAAGTATTTATGAGATACTACGTGCATGCTCGATGCGCGTTCGGAAACCCGAGTTGAGATCCTTCAGCAGGCTTGTGGCCTGCTCCAGGATGAGGTCGGGCGTCTGGTCACCAGGCTTCGAGATCTGACGTTGAGAAACGCTCATTTGGAAGGGCGGGTGCTCACCCAGGCCGAGCTGGACATACTCGAAACTCCGGGCTCGAAGGCGTTCCAGGCGGCGGCGGAACCGATCACGCCTGAAGCGAAACCGAAAGCGGCTAAGAAGCCTCAGAAAGGGCACGGGCCCCGTCCGCAGCCCCGGTTGCCTCGGCAAGAGCAACTCTACGAGTTACCCCAAGATGAGCAGACCTGCCAAGTCTGCCAGGGCGAACTCGAGGAGATGGGGCTCACCGAGGACAGCGAAGAGATTACGCTCGTCGAGCGCACCTATTCCTTGGTGCTTCACCGTCGCAAGAAGTATCGCTGCCGCTGCAATGCCAACGTGGTCACCGCCCACGGCCCGGCCAAGTTGATCCCCGGCGGTCGGTACTCGGCAGACTTCGGCGTCTCCGTGGCCGTTGACAAGTACGTCGATCAGATTCCGTTGCAACGCCAGGTCACGCGCATGGCGCGGTCCGGGCTGACGGTCACGGCCGCCACGCTCTCAGATCAGATCATCGCTCTGTCGAAGATCCTGGAGCCGACTTACGACGCGCTCTTCACCCGGCTTCTCGAAGGCCCGGTCTTGCACGTCGACGAAACCGGCTGGTTGTTGGCACCCAATGGGGTCAAGATCGGGCGCAAGCGGCATCGAAAGAGACGATATACCGCCACGGTTTGGGGTTTGTGCTCAGAACAATTTGCTTACTATGCCTTGCTCGACTCGAAATCGACCGAAGCAGGGCGCAGCCTGCTGGAAACCTATTCAGGTGCCCTGGTCGCGGATGGCTACCAGGTCTACGAAATCCTGGCGAAACCGGACGAAGAGGATCAGCCGCCGCGATTTACCCTGGTCAACTGCTGGGCTCATTGCCTGAGAAAGTTCCGGGATCTCGAAGATGCTCGGTGTCAGCCGGTCCTCCAATGGATCCGAGAGCTGTATGAGATCGACCGCGAGGTCGAAGGCCCCTTCCCGGGCGGCCCGGAGGAGTGGGAGAAGAGACGGCAGATTCGACAGGAGAAGAGTCGGCCGATTCTCAAGCAAATTCGCGCGTGGGCATTTCAGCAGGGCGGCCTTCGACAATCGGGTTTCGGCAAGGCGATTCAATACATGATGAAGCGCTGGGATCGGCTTACACATTTTGTTGCGGACGGCAGGATCCCCCTCGACAACAACCGGGTAGAGAGGGCGCTCCGAGGTCCGGTGATCGGACGCAAAACCCATTTCTGCTCGCGCTCAGAGCGCGGAGCCAAGACGGCCGCGGTGCTCTATTCCCTCGTCGAGACCGCAAGGCTCAACGGCATCGATCCTGCCCAATATCTCCTCGACGTCGCAAAGGCCGCGATCCAGAAGCCTGGCACCGTCACCCTGCCCTGATTCGATTCGCAGCCCGCCTTCGATCGTCCACGGCGAAGTGCCGGTTGCCCGGTAGGGCGACCGGTTACGAAGTATCTCCTCGACGTCGCAAAGGCCGCGATCCAGAAGCCTGGCACCGTCACCCTGCCCTGATTCGCAGCCCGCCTTCGATCGCTAACGGCGAAGTGCCGGTTGCCCGGTAGGGCGACCAGTTACCTTAGAAGAAAGTCAGGCACAAGTGTAGAGACATAGGAGTTCCATGTCCCCCAAGAAGACTGCACTGCGCCGCAACGGCTGCCTCAACCCCTCAGCGGACCACGTCCGCGATCCGAAATTCGAAGGCATGGCGTTCTTCGACGCCGATGATTTGGTCCAGGTCAAGTACGAAATGCTGCGGCGTGTTCACGCAGAAAGCGACTCGGTGGTGGATGCAGCTCGGGACTTTGGCTACTCGAGACCGGCCTTCTACCGGGCCAGGGAACAGCTCGACAGAGAAGGTCTCGGCGGGCTGGTGCCCAAAAAGCGCGGTCCCAAAGGGGGCCACAAGCTCACCGACACGGTGGTCGACTTTCTGGTGCAAACGTTGGAATTCCAACCGGCGCTTGGATCGGTGGAGCTGGCGCTCCGGGTGCAGGAGGCATTCTGCATCACGGTGCATTCACGCAGCATCGAGCGTGCGCTGGCGCGGCGAAAAAAAAACGCTGGTTGAATCCCGCCCGTTGCACGACGCTGCCACTGTGGGCGAAGGCTACGAGGTGCTACGAGCGAGCGTTCTGGAGGACGACTCCTTCAGCGCCATCCGTAGTGGTCTCAGCGTGTTCCTGAGCCAGGGCATGACCGCCTGGATGCAGGTCTACCGACTGCTTCCTTCGCACTCTCCATCGGAGAGCGGATCGGTCCTTCGCAACCCGCCGAGCGGGCTTGCCGACGAAGTTGTCGCGCTGATTGCCGACATGTTTCTAAACCACCCACTTGATCATGTGCCACACGAGTATTGAAGGAGAGTCAATTTCGGTTGCAGAGTCAAAGGCCTCGCCAGCTTGATCGGTGGTGAATCGTCTCAATCGAGCGCGGTCGACACCCAATCGACCCCCTATTCGGGTAACCCTTTGGTTTCTGGACGCCGAACGCCCGCGAGAAGCGGGCGTTTCGGATGTCCGAGCATGCCTCACCGCGCGGTGGTTAGGGACCAACGCGTAACGAACGACCAAGCGAGGCCAGACTGCTATCCAGGCTCGAGCCGCAATGCCTCGACGAAAGGCCCCGGCGGTGGGAAGCAGTTCTCGGGGAAACTGACAGTGGTGCCGCCAGCCGCCAACCGCTCGGCGGCAACTCGATACGCGGCGAGGAACTCGCGGTAGGCCGCGACCAGCTGCTCACGCACCTTTCTCGCGAAGGCATGGAAACGCGGCCGTGGCGAACTATGGCTCGGTTTGGGCCGTTCGTGCGGATGACGACGCCGGACCCACTCGGCACCCCTGGGCACGGTCTCGGCCTTTCGGTGGCGTGCGACGGTCTCGCGCTCGATGTCATCAACCATCTCGGTGACGCGGGCTCGGTAGGCTTCGGCGCCGAGGTGGTGCCAGCAAGGGATGGGTTCGAGCGTCAGCTCGACGTCTTCCGTGAAGTCGGCTTCGGTCACGTCTTCGCCGCGTTGCCGGGCGCCCCACATTTCCTTTCGCTTGATCCAGATGCCCTTCATCGTCCGGCCTTCGATCATCGCCCTGGACGAATGCACGCCAGGCCAGTCTGTCGGCGCGAGGACGAGGTTCTCCTTGGGCCCATGTTCGAGAATGTATCGAAGCCTGGCAATCTGGGCTTGTGGCTCATCCGACACCGGGATCGACGCGTAGCGCCGCGGGAACATCGTGCCCGGCCAATCGTGGAGCCGGCCGGCTTCATTCGAAGTATTGCCGTTGGCGAGGCGCATGAAGTTGGCCAGCTGCTTGGTCGAAGTGGGTGAAACCAGCAAGTGGGCGTGGCTGCTCATCACCACGACGGCGTGCACCCGCATGCCGGTGGCCTCTTGCGCGTGCGCCAACACGCCGATGACGAGCGCATTGAGCCGTGGCCCAGGCCGGAGAAGGTAGCGTTGTTGGATGGTACGCACGGTCAGCTCGACCAGCGTGCCCGAAGACGGCAGGTAGCGAATGTCTCGTCCCATATTCAATAGAGACGGAAGAGAATCGTTCAATCTTTGCTGCGCTACCAACGGCGCTTCGGACCGGCAACCCCTCGGCCTGGGACACCACCGTAGTTTCAAAGGAAGATATTGTGCCCCAAGACATTATTTGGTTCCATCCGAGGTTGGAGAAATGGTTGACGAAACGGAGCCACCTAAGGGAAGGGCCTTGACCGTGCCCTGTTGGTCGACACACTTGTGCTGTCGCGACACAGGCGGCGTCGCCGATTCGTCCTCTGTGGCTGCTTTGCTGTCTACTTGGTTCGCTTCGACGCGTTCACTTCGACGCGGGAGACATCAACAATTCAATGTCGACGGTCGGCTCTTCGAGGCGGTCGACCACCCATTCGCCATGCTGTGGCCGGTTACCCTGGGGAGAACATACGTTCGAAGCCCGTTTGCCGTTCGGTGGTTCACGGCCGGGACGCGTGCGGATCTTGGTTGAGTAAGGATGTGACGGTGTCTCGGGTGAACGGTCTGGACTCGACTCCGCGGAAGGCCGGGACGAGCAGCCTGCCTCCGCAGCGCTCGTGGGTTCAGAGCGACTCGTGACGTTCCACTCGTCAAACTGATCCAAGATCAGCCCCACGATCCCGGTTACGTTACCTACACCGCACCTACACCGCACCTACACCGCACCTACACCGCACCTACACCGCACCTACACCGCACCTACACCGCTGAAAACTACCGCAGGTACAGACCACCCTGATCGGAAAGGGTACGAGCGAAAGCGTGGTCTGAAGACCAAAATCCCGCGCTTTCTGACGACCGCCCACAGAGCCATCGAGCCAGCTTTCTCGGGTAGGAAGAGTGTCATCAAGTGTCATGAATTCGTCATCGACGCGGGGTAGGACTTGGCGACCTACCGGCCGGCCGGTTATGATCTGGAGCCGTGCCGGTTCTGACCCACTCCGAGGAGCTTCTATGACCGTCGACACCACGATCCAAGACGCCAATGTTGGTATTGCTTCCATCGGTCTCCACTTTCCGCCCTTGGCGATGGAAGTCGGCGAGCTGGCGCGCTTGCGTGGCCAGGACCCCAACAAGTTCATCATCGGGCTTGGCTGCAATGCGATGTCCCTGTGCCCGCGGGATTTTGGGGTGGTTGAGCTGGCAACCGAGGCTGCCCGGCGCGCCTTGTCGAGGTGGGACGGCGAACTCTCCGATATTGGCCTGATTGCTATTGGCACCGAGACCGCCAAGGACATGAGTCGGCCGCTGTCGGCGTGGGTGGCGGACAAGCTTGGATTGCGTGGCGCGGTGCGTTCCTACGAAGTCAAACACGCCTGCTACGGCGGCACGTTGGCCCTACGGCAGGCGCTCGAGTGGAAGCTTGCGGGGGGCGCGCGTGGCAAGGCTGCCCTGGTGATCGCGGCTGACGTTGCTCTGTATGCGGAACGCGATCCTGGTGAGCCAACCCAAGGCGCGGGTGCTGTGGCCATGATCGTCGACCAGGCCGATATCGCCCGGATTGCGCCGGTTTCGTACCCCTGGAGTGAGCCAGCATTCGATTTCTGGCGGCCGGTGGGGGAGGAGTTTCCTCGGGTCGAAGGGCCCTTGAGTCTCGATTGCTACAAGCGAGCGGCCGCGAATTGCTTTCGTCAGTTGGTGGAGGATCGTGGGATCGAGGCTGTGGATACGATGGTCGCGTCCTGCTTTCACGTGCCGTTTCCCAAGATGGTCAAGAAGGCCGTGATCGAGGTGGGCGAGCGATTGGGCTGGGATGAAGCGAAGACGACCGCCTACTTTGCCGAACAGGTCGATCCCACGATGGAATGGAATCGCCAGTGTGGCAACGCCTACACCGCAAGCCTATGGATCTCGGTCGCCCATGCATTGCGGGGGTTGGCCGTGGGCGAGTCCATCGGCGCCTTCTCCTATGGCTCCGGATTTGGCGCTGAGCTGTTGGTGCTCGAGGCGGGACCAGCCGCAGCCCGGGGTGCCTGGGCCATGGATGTCGAAGCTGATTTCGCGGCCCGGACTGAGGTTGATGCAGCGGCCTACGAGTCGTTGCGTTCTGGGGTCCACGCGTAACGCTCTCGGATCTGTGATTCGGACCTTCAGTCCAGGGAAGGGGCGTTCGTAGGCGGGCGATCGGTGACTGAAGTCACCGCCTAGGTAAGGTGGTCCCTTCGGGACCGCAAGGTGAGAACGATTCATTCGGTCAGCCCGCGTATAGGCGGGCGATCGGTGACTGAAGTCACCGCCTGGACAAGGTGGTCCCCTCGGGACCGCAGGCTGGGAACGATTCATTCGGTCAGCCAGTTTGTGCCGACGGCCGAGCAAGGTAAGCTGGACGCACTTTTCTTGGAGTTGCTGGCCCTGCGAATTGGGAACGGGCCCGGTGGCTCCGCCAGGGGACTTGGTTGACCGATCGCAATGCCAACGGGCCGGTAAGGCTCGCCTCCGTCGATGACCCGTCTTCGGCGTCGATGCCCATGCTCGGACCCGTCGGTGGCTCGGCATTGCATCAGGTTTTGCTGGGCCTCGCCACATTGGCGGCGCTTGGCCTGATGGTGATGCAGGTCGTTGCGACGCGTGACAACGCGGGGCGGTCGGTTGGGTTGTCGTTCGAAGACGTGGGACCGGGCTTGGAGGTAAGCGAGGTCACCCCGGATGGCCCCGCGGATCAAGGTGGTCTCCAGGTAGGGGACCGCTTGCTGCAACTCGGCACGATCGATCTCGAGTATGGACTCGACTACGATCGTGTGGCGCGTCACTTTGAGCCGGGACAGGTCGTCTTGTTCCGAATCCTGCGGGAATCCCGGCCGATGACCCTCGAGATCTTTCCCGGCAGGCCCGCTGCTTGGCTTCCGGTGGTGCTACACGCGCTATTGATGGTGGGTTGTCTGATTGTCGCCGCATTGGCGGCGAAGCGGTTGGAAGATTTGAGGGCCCGTTTGTTGTGCTGGCTCTTGATCTCGGTCGCGCTGGAAGTCGCACTACCGTGGGACACCATCGGCTCGGTGCCAATGGCCATGATCGAGCAGTGTTTTTACCGACTCCTGGCGGGCGCACAGATGGGAATCGTGCTGCACCTGGCGTCGGTGATTCCGGATCGGCGCGTGTGGCTGCGCCGATGGCCTCATCTCGGCATCGGGTTTCACGTTCTGGGTTGGACCCTCGGGGCCGCGGCGACCGTGACATACGTTATCGAGTCTTTGATTGAACCGCACTGGTTTCCATTGGGCGCGTTTCATCCGGATGTGTTGCTTCTCGATGTCGCGATGCCGTTGTGGGCCGTCGCTGCTACCGTGGCCTTGGGCACCCAGGCCGTGCGGGGCGTACGTGCAACAGCGCGGGCGCAAGCAGCGCTGATTCTGCTTGGCATGGTTCCCTGGACGATCCAGATCCTGTCGGTGACTGCCACAGAGCATTTCGGCGCACCCGCCTTACCGATCGGGCCGTTGTACGAAATCGGTGTGTTGCTGTTCGCCGTCGCCACGCTGGTGGCGATCTTTCGGTACCAACTATTCGATATCGCTTGGGTCGTCCGGCGGAGTTTGGCCTATACGGTGGTCAGTGCCCTTACGGTGGCCATGGTTTACACGGTGGTTCTGCTGAGCGGCACCCTTGCCTCCCAACGTTGGGGATCTGGTTCCACGGGGGGGTGGCCTACGTTGGGTCTGGTGTTCTCACTCGGGCTGGTCTTTGGACCCCTTCGCCGATGGGTTCAAAACAGCATCGACCGTCGGGTCTTTCCCCAGCGTTCAGCCCCGCGTCAGCAACTGATTGGCCTTGCTCGTGAGCTCCCGACCTTGGGCAAGCTTCCGGAAATGGGCCGGCGCTTGACCTCCGAGGTTCGCCGCATGTTTTCGTCGGACAACACGTCGCTGCTGCTGGCCGACCCGCAAAGTGGATTGTTGACCACGCTGGTGTCCAAGGACACCGCACTCAAAAAGACGACGGAAGTTCCCATGTTCGTGGCGCCGCAAGACCCGGCCTTGAACCGTTTGGTCGCGGATTCCCGGCCGCGGACCGTCGCCGAGCTCGGACCCCTGAGCGATGATCTGGCGGCCCGCTTACGCAAGCTGAACGCCGAGTTGTTGGTGCCCTTGATCAGCCACGACACGCTCATCGGCCTGATGTTGCTGGGGCCGCGGACCGACGGGCCGTACGCGGCGGAGGAGAAGGAGCTTCTACAGCTCCTGGCGCAGCATGCGGCCACGGTATTCGAGAATGTACGTCTCTATGAGTCGGCAACCTACGAAACCCTGACGGGCCTCTTGCGCCGGGAAGCCGTGCTGGAGCTCCTGGCCCGCGAGATCGAGCGGGCGCGGCGATATTGCCGCCCTTTAACCGTCGCGATGGTCGATATCGACCATTTCAAGCGGGTCAACGACGTGTTTGGCCACCAAACCGGAGACAAGGTGTTGCAAGTTGTCGCCGACGAATTGTCGCGTGGCCTGCGGTCCACTGACGCGGTTGGGCGTTACGGGGGCGAGGAATTCTTGATCGTTCTACCCGAGACGTCCGCTGATCGGTCGGTGGTTGTTGCCGAGAACATCCGGAAACGGGTCGCGGCGTTGAAAACGCTAACCACACCCGAGGCCGGGCCAGTCTCGATCCAGGTGTCGATCGGGTTGGCTTCTTTCGATGAAATAGGGGAATCGTCCGATCGGCCCGTGGACGCGCTCGTGGCGTTTGCGGACAAGGCCTTGTATCGTGCCAAGGGAGCCGGCCGGAATCGTGTCGAATCCGCGGTGCTCGATCCCGATCTGGTCATGCGGGCCCGGAAGGAAGCGGCAGCGCTGCGTAGCAAAGGGATCAACAGGAGGTCGTGATGGATCAGGATGGCGGTATGGGTTCGATACTTCGGGTTTGGCTGTGGGTCGGCCTAGTGGTGACCATTACAGCCTGTGGTCCGGTGGCCGACCAGGGGACGCAGGATATGTCGGATACGCCGGATGCAATGGACGCGACGGATACGCTGCCAACGGCCAAACTCGACGCCATCGCCGAGGATTACGTTCGGTTGGTCCTGGCTCTGGGCCGGCACGATGCCGACTACGTCGACGCGTACTACGGACCCGACGAATGGGCCGAGGAGGCCAAGGCGGGCGAGCCTGAGCTGCTCACAGACCTCCGGGACCGCGCGGAAACCCTGCACCTCGCCGCTGCGTCAATCAGTGTCGGTGCAGAAGATCCAGTGGTTTCCCTTCGGCATCAGTACCTGGTGCGCATGTTGGCGGCGGTGCACTCCCGCGCCCAGATGCTCGACGGGGAACGCAAGACCTTCGACGAGGAATCGCAAGCGTTGTACGACGCGGTTGCGCCGCACCAAGACGAAACCCACTTCGCGGGTATCTTGGCCGAGTTGGAGAACCGCCTGGCGTCAGCGGGCTTCGTCGAAGGACCGCTGATCGAACGGTACGAAGCATTCCGATCCGGTTTCGTCATTCCGTCGGAGAAGCTCGACGCCGTCTACCGAGCGGCGATCGATGCCTGCCGTGCCCGTACCGCGGCCCATATCGGGCTTCCTGAGGGCGAGAGCTTTACGGTGGAATACGTGACCGGGAAATCCTGGAGTGCCTACAACTGGTACCAAGGTGGTTTGAATAGCCTGATCCAGGTCAATACCGATCTTCCCATCCACATCGATCGCGCCATCGACCTGGCCTGTCACGAGGGGTACCCAGGTCATCATGTCTACAATGTGCTGCTCGAACACCATTTGGTGCGCACCCGCGGTTGGGTCGAGCTGTCGGTGTACCCGTTGTTCAGTCCGCAGTCGCTGATCGCGGAAGGCGCGGCCAACTTTGGGATTGAGATGGCATTTCCAGGCGCGGAGCGTGTGGCGTTTGAACGCGCGGTCTTGTTCCCGCTCGCGGGTCTCGATCCCAGCCAGGTCGATTCGTACTACGAGGTCCAATCGCTCGTCGATCAACTGGGCTACGCGGGCAACGAAGCTGCTCGCGCCTACCTCGATGGTGAGATTGATGCCGCCGCCGCCGCCGATTGGCTCACCCGCTTCGCCGCCATGCCGGCCGCACGGGCCGAACAGCGGGTTCGTTTCATGGACCAATATCGAAGCTACGTCATCAACTACAACCTGGGCCAAGATCTCGTTCGCAGCTACATCGAGCGTGTCGCTCCGGGAGACGATTTGACGGCGCGCTGGACGGCGTTCGAGCAGTTGCTCAGCTCGCCCCGCTTACCTTCGGGTTTGCAGTAGCGTCCGAGCCGTCTCTAGTCCCAAAACAAGCGCATACGAAGGATGAGATGCGCGAAGATCTTGAGGCTCAAGTGCTTACGAAAAGCGCAGGCGCACCCGAAGGTTCGTTGAGCATTTTCGGAAGTGATTGAGCCCAAGAGATTTGTGTAGATCGCCTTCAAGATGCGCTGGTTTTGGGTCTAGGATCGGCCGGAGGGGCAAGCTCGCCTAAAGACTGAAGCTTAGACTCGGATCAGGGGGCATGCCCTCCCCCCCCCCCCCCGAGTATGCGGGATTGTGGGCGGCCTCGATCGTCGTCGATCGAGGCCTGGTTTGATTAGATCAGCTGAGGTTCTGGCCAGGCCCAATGACAAGGAAGAGAGAGGCTGTTACGCAGAGAAGCGATGAAGCCAGGGTCCAGAAGGACGCGAATAATGAGTTCAGCGTTACAGTGCTACTTTAGAACGCCGGTTGCCTTTAACAAATTTGCGATATTTCTTTGCTCGAAATACGGTGAGAACGAAGAGGGAACATTAGCGGAGCCGTTCGCCTGAACTCCCGCTGCGTAGTAGAAACCTTTGATCGCATCGTGGATCAACCATGGGCTGCCGCTGCTGCCCTGTTCCATGGCATTGGACGCGTGTAGTTCGACTTGGTCACTCGATTGGTATACGTCGATGAGTGGTCCCGAGCTTTCCCACATCAGTCTCCCGTCGAACGGATGTCCATTCGCTGGCTTGCCGGGATATCCCACGTCGTAAAAGAAGTTGTAGGGAGCGTGACGATAGTTGTAGCCCCAAATTGCAGACAACGAGGGCGTCGTGCTGGGAATGGGCGTGTTAGGCATGATGGCCCCCACGTCCCAAAACGTCCTCGAACCCGTACTGTTCCTCCAAACCCGCGAGGACCATCGCGG
This sequence comes from Candidatus Multivoradales bacterium, assembly GCA_965250305.1. Classification (GTDB taxonomy): domain Bacteria; phylum Acidobacteriota; class Thermoanaerobaculia; order Multivoradales; family J023; genus J023. The sequence continues at coordinate 363,085 of CBDFNS010000025.1, forward strand.
ATTTGCCGGTAAACTGCTGTGCAAACTGGCCGTCGGAATATTGGCGTTGGACGACAAAATCGGTCGCCCAAGTGCCTTGGCTATAAGCTACATGGCCTGCTGTAACAATACCTTTGATGCCGGTGTTTCCATGTGCGATCCAGCCGCTCGCTGCAAATGGCGCATTATTTCGCTTGTAGAACACCTTGCATATGGCTGAGTACGGCAGGCTGCCGATTTCGCGCGGGACAAAGGTGGTGGGGCTGACTCCTCGTTCGACGCCCAAGACGCAATCGGGCCGCGGGAACGAGGGTGTGGGAAACGGCTCGGGCTTTGCCCGCGCGAACATGTCGTCATCCCAGACGGCTCGAATTTCCTCGTCACACTTCTGGACGTTGGGCGACTCGATCACGGTGCTCGGGTCGTTGTCAAATCTCCTCTGAAACTGTGGTTCTTCTGCTTCGCTCATCGAATTGTCTCCATTCGGAAAGTTGATGGTGCTTCGGGCTGTTCGGTGGCGGCCGCGGCTGGTTGTGAGTAGCCCGCCGCGGGCGCCGGCGTGACAACGTGCGCTACGAGAACGGCGATCGTGATGACGAAGATACGATCTAGCCATCGCATCAAGCTGTCGATGAGGCTTCTACAGACGGAAAGAACACTGAATACCCATCGGACGAAGAAGGGTCTGGCTCGGACGCCTGAGGTACACTCAGAATTGGCAAGGGTGGTTGGAGTCTGTTCTAATGGCTTCGTTTCGCTCATCGAGAATCCTTTACTCTCTTGGTGGTCGGATGGTGCCGAGCTCAACCGGTGAACTCGGGCTTCGGTTCGGCGTTTGCGATGCTCACCGACACAGCGAGGCCTTGCCGTGCCGGTGGGCCGGCTCGAAGAAGGCGACGAGCGAGCTGATCCGCTAGTTCGGCATCTGGGCTCGCAGAAGTCTCTCGTAGCTCTCGACGATCTTCTTTAACCCCTCGGAACCTGGATGTGGCGTGAGGGTGATCTCGAGATTTGCGATGGGAGACGGTGAGGGATTGTCTGTCTGCGGTACGCTAGAATTGCGATCTGAAGCGATGGGGAAAGAGATCACAACTTCGCCGTCTTGTACTTCAAGCTTCATCCTCGAGCGGAGCTTGACTTCTGAAACCTGTGTCATGGAGAGTGGCGCCAGCGTGATGAGCGGAACGTGAACGTTGCTCATCACCACGCCGTCCGAGGTCTGCTCGGGATACTGAATGGTAACCATCTTCGCTCGCTTGCTTTTCGTGAGAATTTCTTGGCCACTCGAATACCCTTCTGCTCGCCGATCCTGGGGGTAGCGCCTTGGCGAGCTCCTCGATGGCACGTTGCGCGTTCCTTAGCCCCTCTTTGCCTGGTCGACCATCCTGTTCCAAGACGCCTCGGGTGGCGGCGAGCGCATCGTCGAGGACGGTCTGAATGGCTGGGTCGTCCTCCGCGTCTTCGAAGAAGGTGTCGAGTAGCTCGAGGTTCTTGCGCATCAAGACCTCATCCGCTGCCAGGATGGCGTCGTGGATGGCCTTGATGAAGTCGATCAATCGGATCATGTTGGCGCTCTCCAGATTCATCTACGTACCCGGCCGACGGGATGCGGCAGCGCATCGAGGTTCTCGAGTGCTTGTTTGAACACCGGGCGGCTGCCTGATCCGATACCGATCCAAGCAGAGCAATTGGGGCACGCAAACTGAGTGCCCTTCACCAGTTCTGTGGCGCTGAACGGAATTGCGGTTCTGCAGCTTTGGCAAGTGATGTACTGTTCCTGTGCCATGACGGATTCCTCATCGGGTTGATTAGCGGCGCTGGCGGTTCTTGCGGTTGTTTGGTCGGTGCTCGCATGGGTGGGTTGCTTTCGAATAGGCGTCGAGGAGCGAGGTGACGCCAATCGGCAACGGCAGCGATCCGGCCGCGATGCTGATCTGAATATGCGGGCATGGTTGACTGGACCCGACGCCGCCATGGCCCGGCCTGCCAAGACCTTTTATGCATGGGGGAGGAGAGGCCGCGATGCTGCCGGTGAGCTCGCCGTTGCGAGTGGCCGTACACAACACGGCCATGGCCAATGGATCTCGGGTATCAGCAGTCTGGTCGCGGCAATGGGAATGCACTTCGACAGCGAAGTCGAGCGAAAGCTCTTCGACGGCCAACGAGGTGATCGGGAGGAGGGTGATCAGGGGTAGCTGAAACTCGGTGGTGAAACGTCGATCGGGGCTCGACACGGCCTCGGAACCGTCCGGCGGGACGAGCCGAGAGATCGTCATGGTGATCGTGATGGGCTCATGGACATCACCAACACGGCGGAAACAGGTCTTCATCAGGAATCGGACCTGCTCCCTGGCCATGTGCTCATTGGCCCGTATGGCAGCGGCCAGCGGTCGACCGACAAGCGTGCTCAGAGGCAGTCCGCGGTAGGTTGGTCGTCTGAAGGTCCTCTGATCGTGCTTGCCGGCCATAAATCACTCTCGTGGTTTGCGGTTAGCCCGACCTTTTCACCAGATTCGTCACGAGAGGGCGTAAGTGCCTGGAGATACGAGACATCCGGCTTCGCAGCGACACAGGCGTACCCGAGGTACGTCGAGGAGCGAGAAGATGGATAACGCCGTAGATTCAGGCACTTGCGTTCTCGTAGTAGAAAGTTGGTGAGAAGGTCGGGTTAGTTGGAACCCGCCGGAGCGGGCAGGTTCTGGGGTTGAATCGCCGAGGAATAGACGTCAATAATGGTGTTGACGCCGCGTGGGATGGGTAGTTGACTAGCGTGAACGTTCACGGAGTACTTTGCCGAATTGCTCTTCTCGTAGTGCGAGTTGAAGCTCGATGCGTCCTTGTGGTCATAGCTCGCGTTTCCCTTGACGGTTGCCGAGACCGGACCCCAGCCAGCCTTGACTTCCCAACTAGCCGATGCCTTGATCTCGGTCTCTTGGTGTTCACTTTGTTCTTCGCCGTAGGCTGACTTGACCTCCATTTCGAACGTGATGTCGACATTGTCGACCCCAAGTGAGTTGAGGGGAAGGATGGTGATCAGCGGCAGGTAGAAGGATGTCTCTACTGTCTCGATAGTCGAGGGCGTGTCTTTATCTTTCGGTGGTAAGAGGACGCCCCGGCTGAGCGTCATCTCGATCATCACGGGGGTGTACTTGCCGTCTGTCTTCGAAAAGCAGGTGTCCATGATGAACTTGGCTTGCGTGAGGGCCATGGCCGCGTTGGCATCGACTGCTGCGTTGAGCGGTGCACCGATTAGCATGTCCATCGGAAGGCCGGTGAACTGTTGCGCCATGGAAATCAGTGCTTTCTCTTGACTTGCCATTCTCAATCTCCTTGTGAATCGAGGTTAGTTGTGTGGCTTGACTCGGAGGAGGAAGCCACAGTCGAGTTGAAATGAGTCTAGGGATGGGCGGGTGGGTTGTCTTACCTTTTGGTCTCATATGTTTTCCTTGTTGTCGCAAGAAGATGGGCTCTGTGGCCTGCTTGCATTGTGCGTCGATGCCAGGTTGAGGGCGGAATCCCGAAGTGGAGCCGAAAAGACCGTGAGAAATGCGGCAGACTCTTGAGTCCAACCTCGAAGGTGACCGAGGTGACGGTTTGTTCCTCTTGCTGAAGGAGGAAGGCAGCCCGTTCTAGGCGGCAGCGCAGGATGAGCTTGGCCGGTGTCGAATAGCCGAGCAGCGAGAACTTTCGATAGAGCTGCGCGCGACTCATGGCCATTTCCTTGGCGAGTTGGGTCGTATCGAAATCCTCGTTTGCCAAGCCACGGTGGATGTTCCGGAGAACACGTTCGGCGAAGCTCAGCCGGTTCAGCGGTGGCTGCTTTGGGCTGGACTCGGTATGCAGGCGCAGGTACTGGCAGAGTTGATGGGACGCGTCGACCACGTGCTCGAGCCGTATCAGCAAGGTTTGTACCTGGCGTGGGCCAAGGGCGAGACCATTCAAGCTTCTTGCAAGCTCGCCAATCTTTTTCTCAGTCGACTCCCGGCATGACAAGAGCAAGATCGTCAGCGCAAAGATGTCGGGCGACTGATGAAGCAGGCATCGAAGCTCGCTGAGTGCGAGCTGGCGATTGCGTGACGATATCTCGGCAATCGCTGGTGTGGATATGCACATGAAAGGTATTCTTGGTGAGTCGGGATCGATGCAGAGACTGTAAGAGGCTGTGTTTGCTTTGAGTTCGGGAGTCGCGAAATGATGCTAGAAGAATGAAATATGGCGTGCTTGATTTGCTGTCTGCGATATTTGTCGGCTTGTCTCGGATCTCCGGTCATTGGCCCTCAAGGTGGAGGACTGCGACGACGCCTGGCACCGGCGTCGCTCGCACCGGCGTCGGTCTGTTTTCGGTGTGGGACGCGCTCGTGCCGCCATCGCCCGCTGGTAGCATCGGGATTGCGGTCGTCCGCGACGTTCTTCGAGGTCAACGATGGACGTCTTCGCTTGCGTTACGCCCATGAAGTCCATCGCGCAGGACCCGTGCTCGGGACCTTGGCGGTTTCGGCAGGGATTTCTCGCTGGCTCTATCGTCGGGGTCGAGATTGGGAAGTTTGGGCTGGTAGCCCATGTCGGAGGGCTGCATCACCGATTTGTCAAGATCGCCCCGCGAGGGTCGTCTGTAGCCGTCTACCCGTCGCGCTCCCGTACCCAGGGGTACGTCTGCATTTCGTTCCATGGCAGCACCAATCCGGCGGTGCGTTGTTGTCGCTGGTTGCCGCCGTAGACGAGTAGCCGCTCGACGCCGCCTTGGGGCGGTGGAACGGCTTCGCGTGCCAGGTCGGTGAAACATTCCAGGTTGTCGAAGAAGGCGTGGTGGATGGTGGCACCGGACTTGACCTCGACGGCCACAAGGTCGTGCCCGCGATCGACCACCAGATCGACCTCGCGACCCCGGTGGTCGCGCCAGTGGTGCAAGCGGGGCACGACACCGCGATTGACGTAGGCCTTGCGCACTTCGGCGGCGACCCACGACTCGAGCAACGCACCTCGCAAGGGGTGGTGGCGCAACTCGTCGGGGGTACGAATGGCGAGCAATCGGCAGGTGAGGCCGCTGTCGAGGAAGTGGAGCTTGGGCGCTTTGACAATGCGTTTTCGGAGGTTGCGGTGCAGCGGTGGCAGGCGCTGAATGAGGTAGCCAGCTTCGAGTACGGAGAGCCAGGCCCGCGCCGTGTTATGCGTGATGCCTACACCGCCGCCCAGGCCCGACAGATGGACCATAGTGGCGGTGTGCGATGCGGCCAGCTCTAGCAGGCCTTGAAACGCGATGAGGTCAGTCACGGCCAGGTGCTGGCGGACGTCGCGTTCTACGTAGGTGCTGATGTATTGGTCGAGCCAGCGATCGGCGGCAATTCCCCGCTGGTGAATGGCCGGGTAGCCGCCTTCCCAGACCGCTTGCCACAGGTCGTTGACCGGCGCCAGTTCTTTGCGCTCCTCGATATCGAGCGGCAGCAGTTCGAGCAACGCCGTGCGGCCGGCCAAGGACTGCGTCACGTCCGAACGGAGGGCGAGGTTGGCGGAGCCAGTAAGGATGAAGCGGCCTGGCTCGGGATCATGATCCACCATGCCTTGAAGGTAGCTGAGGAGATCGGGCGCTCGCTGCACTTCGTCGACAATGGCCCCGGTCTCGATCTCTTTCAGAAAGCCTCGCGGATCTTCGAGCGCGTATCGCCGCTGGTCCGGATCTTCGAGCGACACGTAGCGCTTACGCGGGAAGGCCATTTGGCAGAGCGTCGTTTTGCCCGCTTGGCGGGGTCCGGTTACCGTGACACCGGAAATGACCGCGCGAGATCGAGCAGTATGGGTTCGATTCGGCGCTTCAGCATGTACAGATTGTAAATCGAATTGACAATCTGTACAACTATCGCGCGAAATCTTCTGACCTCGATCAGCGCCCTGTCGAAATGAGGCCTCTCTTGCGTTGCTGGAACCGCCCCGACAGAATGTCGTCACATGATCAACCCATGGGTGGCGTTGGTGCTCCTTCTTGCGGGCCCGCAAGAAGCGACAAGTGCCGCGCTTTCGACCGACCCCGCGACCCTTCTGGTGCGCGGTGGCGTGCGGGCGGCTTTGTTGGCGCCGGTGGAGGAGCACGTCTACCAGGCGACCCTGCGGGTGGACGAGTACCTCGAAGTCGTGATCGCTCAGGAAGAGATCGACGTTACGGTGAGGGTCGAGGACCCAGCGGGCCGCTTGCTCGCTGAGATCGACAATCCCTACGGCCGCGATGTTCCCGAGACCGTCGCATTGGTGGCGGCGGTAGAGGGCGCGTATCGATTGGTCGTGAAGCCTTTTCACAGCGCCACGGTCGCAGGCCGCTATCGCCTGGCCATTACCGGTTGGAGGGCCGCGACGGAAACGGATCGGCTTCGCACGGCCGCCGAGCAGGCAACCCATGCGGCGCATCGTCAGGCTGATTTGCGCACGGACGAAGGGCTGCGCGCGGCGGCTGAAGGGTACCAAGCCGCGCGTACGTTGTGGTGTCAGCTGGGTGATCGCGCAGACGAGGCACGCTTGGTGCGACGTCTCGGTCAAACGTATCGCCGGTTGGGAGCCTACGAGGAAGCGGAGGCCGCGCTCGACGATGCGCTGGTGCTCGCCCGCGGGGTCGGCCGCGCGGCCGAGGCGGCGACCGTCAACGAGCTGGGCATTCTGTACCGGCGTCGTGGCGATCACGCGCAAAGCATCGAGGCGTTCCGCCGGGCGCTGGTGCTTTGGCGGGAGTTGGGTGACGCGTCTCATGCCGCACGGGTGCACAACAACCTGGCGGTCGCACTGCAAGCGATCGGAGAGCCGGTATCGGCGTTGAAGCACTATCAACACGCGCTGGAACGCTCTCGTGAGCTTGGTGACCGCCTTCGCGAGGCCACGACACTGATCAATTTGGGGCACCTCCACAATCAGCTTGGTGCGCTCGATCAGGCGGTTGCGGCCTACGAGCAAGCCCGTCCGCTTCTGGTGGGCCTGGAACGCAAGGATCTCGAGGCGGACTTGCTTCAACAACTCGGCGCCACCCACGATCAACTCGGTGAGCTTCATGCAGCGCTCGAAAGCCACAGCGAAGCACTCGAGGTGTACCGACACCTGGGAGATCAACGGCGTCAAGCAGCGGCCTTGGCCAGCCAAGGTCGTTTGTTGGTTGACCTCGGTTTGCCAGCGGAGGCCCGCCAACGATTGACGGCGGCATCTGCTCTCTTGCGGTCGCACCGTGATCCGCTGCTGGAGAGTCGGGTGTTGCTGAGTCTCGGGGCCGCCGCCCGCGATCTTGGCGAGCTTGGCCGCGCGCTCGATTGGTTCTCTCGAGCCCGTGAAGTTGCCAGGCAAGGCGAAGACCGTGATGCAGAGGCAATGGCGCTCTATCACCAAGGCGTGGTGCGGCTGCGGTTGGGTGACGCCGAGGCTGCTCACGATCTTGCCGCAAAGGCGCTGGCTCTGTTTCATACAATCGGCAATGCGCAAGGCGAGGTGATCGCGCGGCGCACGATCGGACGCATCGCCGCCGCGCGTGGTGACGACGAGGTTGCTCGTCGGGCGTTCGAGCGGGCACTTGCGCAGGCCGAGCGGATGGGTGATGTCACCGAACAGGCACGCTGCCGCCAAGCCCTGGGGCGTTTGGCGCGCGACCGAGACCGATGGGACGCTGCATGGGGCCATCTCGAGGCCGCTCTGGCCGACTTCGAGTCGGTGCGCGCCCGCATTTCGGGTGAGGCCCTGCGCGCGTCGCACTTCGAGGGCGTTCGTGAAGCCTACGAACTTGCGATGGACGTGCTGATGCAGCAGCACTGGGAGCGACCCGACGTAGGCTTCGATCGTCGCGCCTACGCCTTGTCGCAGCGTGCCCGGGCCCGCGGTCTATTCGATGCCCTTCATTCAACGGGTATCGAGGTCGAAGCCGCGAATTCGGATTGGCGCGCACGCGAACTGCAGCTTCGCCGGACGCTGAATACGTTGGCGGTCCGCCACCGACAAGGGGATGAGCGTGGGCTCGAAGAACGGATTGCGGCCCTAACGGCGGAGTACCGCGTGCTCGAGGGCCGTCGCACCATGCTGCCGCGATCGACCTTGGCTGAGTTCGCGTCCAATGGACCTGTGGCCCCGAGCTTGGACGATGTGGTTGTGTTGCTCGGGGCCGACACGGTTGCACTCGAGGTCATTTTGGGGGACGTGCGGAGTTACCTATGGGTCGTCGCGGAGGATGTCTTTTCATGCTTTGAGTTGCCGGGTCGGGCGGTGATCGAGTCGTTGGCCGAGCGCGTCCACCGGCTGCTAGGCCAGCCCGGAGGAGATCGTGCGAAGCGCGATGACGTGCTTCGCAGGTTGAGCCAGGTGATGCTGGGGCCGGCGTTGGGCCAGTTGGCGCGAGGAAGATGGGTGATCGTGGCCGACGGTGGCCTGCATCAAGTGCCGTTCGCTGCCCTCCCGGTGCCGCGGTTGGATGCCGGTGCCGCTTCGTCGCCAGACGTGCCCTTGATGCTCGAACACGAGGTCGTTGTGGCGCCGTCGATGGCGGTGATCGCGGCGCAGCGCCGAAGAGAGCGTGTACAGCCGCTGGGGCGACTGGCGCTCTTGGCTGACCCGGTCTACGGGCGCAACGATCCACGCCACCAAGCGGCGCCAGCGTCTGATACGACGGCAGCTCAATCGGGCGGGGATACCTTGGTCCGTCTGACCGGAAGTGACCGCGAGGCGGACGCCATCGCAGAGGTTGTTGGTGCCGAGGGCCTCCTCACGATGAAGGGCTTCGACGCCAACCGCACCCGTGTTTTGGCGGATGATCTCGGAGCCCATCGCATTGTGCATTTCGCGACCCACGGTGTGGTTGACCTCGAATATCCGGCGCTCTCCGGTCTTGCATTGTCGCGCTACGATGCAGCGGGAAACGTTCAGGAGTCTTTCCTGCGTTTGCACGACATCTACCCGCTGCGTTGGCAAGCCGAGCTGGTGGTCTTGAGCGGGTGCCAAACCGCATTCGGACGGGCGGTGCGCGGTGAGGGTTTGATGGGCTTGGCGCGGGGTTTCCTGCACGCCGGTGCAACGCAGGTGGTGGCCAGCCTGTGGTCGGTGCGCGACCAGGCCACCGCCGAGTTGATGCGGCGGTTCTACCAAAGTTTGATCCACCAGGGCCTCTCACCGGCAGCAGCCCTCGCGGTGGCCCAGCGGGGCCTGTGGCGAGAACGGCGATGGCGTGACCCGTATTTTTGGGCCGCGTTTGTCGTTATGGGTGACTGGCGAATGGTAGAACCCCACTCGTGAGCACCCTCGATGCCGCGGCAGCTACCGATCTGGTCCACCGCATCGCGGCGGGAGAGGAACAGGCGACGAACGAGCTGGTTGAGCGTTGTGGTGCCACGCTACGCTTTTTGGCCCGACGCTTCACGCGCGACGAGGCTGATGCCGAGGATCTCTACCAAGAGACGTTGATTATTGCGGTGGAGAAGATTCAGCGCAAGGAGGTGCGTGAGCCGGCGCGGCTGGCGGGCTTCCTGCGTGCGCTGGCCAAGAATCTCAGCATTCAACGCTATCGACGAAAACGCTACTCCGTCGAGAGGCCCGCCGAGTCCCTGCCGGAAGCGGCGGACCAGCGTCAGACGAGCCCGTTGGGAGGCTTGCTCGATCGCGAGCGTTCGCAGCTCACACGCCGGTTGCTCGCCGAGCTCAACGTACCGCGGGATCGCGACGTGCTTTTTCGGTATTACATTGCAGAGCACGGCAGTGCTCAGATCTGCCGGGACCTGAACATCGAGGCGGAGCATTTTTACCGCGTGTTGCACCGCGCTCGCCAACGCTACCGCCGTCTTTGGGAGACGCAGGCTCGATCTGCGTGAAGGACCAACCGTGGACCAAATCATGGAACATCCTCAAATCGATGACGAAGCGATCCTCGACCGCTACTTGGTCGGGCGACTGTCAGAGGCGGACGAGGCATTATTCGAAGAGCACCTCTTCGCTTGCGCTGCCTGCCTCGAACACGTGCAGTCGGGTGAAGCGTTGCGCCGTGGTTTGCGCGCGGTGGCGGCTGAGGACGCTGCCCGCGCGACCGCCACGCTCGGCCTGCTGGCATGGTGGAGAGGCCAACGCCCGGTTGCACGTTTGGGCCTTGCTGGGCTGGCCATGCTCGTCGCACTGTTGCCCGCAGTCTTGCTTTGGCAGCAGCTGGAGCTTCGCCGGATCCGTGGCGCGGGAACGTCGATCGCACGCGGTGGCGTCTTGGCCGCGCCGATGGGCAACTTGCAAGTCGTCTCGCTGGGGGTCGTGCGCGGGAACGAAGATCGCGATGGGACGGCGGTCCGTCCCGACCCGGAGAAGGGTGCACTTGTGTTGTCGTTGGCGTTACCGACGATCGATGCACGGGTGTACCGGGTTACGGTGCACGATGCTGCCGGCACCGAGCGATGGCGGGGAGATGGTCTCGAACCCAACCTCTACGACACGCTGATGGTGATCCTACCGTCGACCTACCTGGTTCCTGGGCGTTATCGCATCACGGTCGAGGCCCAAGCCCAAGGAGACGTGAGGCCCGTGGGGGAGATGGCGTTGCGGATTCTCGAGTGAATTCGCAACCGGAGTGAGAGCTTGTCGCCCGCCACCGCACTCGAGAAGTGAACAACCAACAAGGAGCACGCCATGTCACAAGTCGAACTATGGGTCGTTCAAACGCGGATGAGTGCGCGTTCAACGGATCCCGAGCGGTTTCGCGTTGGCGACACCATCGATTGTTCGCGGACCGGCTCACCGTCACTCACGGTGAAGCGGGGCAGGGACACCCGTCTCGATGTAAGCCTTACCGGGACGGGCGACACGCTGTCCTTTGCGCGCCACAGCCACCGCGGTGGCCACGGCGCCTCGGAGAAGTTCCGTGGTGAGGTAAGACACATTGCACTCGGAGGTGTGACCGTGTTGGTGGGTGTCATCGGACACAAGGATGACGCCAATGACACCGGTGACGACGACGACACCGAGGTGGTGGTGGCGACCAAGCCCGCGACCAAGTCCGCGACCGACTGAATCAACGGCTTCCGTTGTTGATCGTTTCGAGGCCGTGCGAAAGCACGGTCTCTTTGCTTTTGGCGCTGAAACTTTCTTCGATTGGGGTGAGAGGTTCTTGATCCAGGGCGCACTCGGCGTGCAGAACCCTGCCACAAGGCGAATCGTTCGCTGGCAAAACGCAAATCAAGTGATCGCGAGGAGTTACCCATGAACCCACTTCGTACTCGCCGAGTCCAATCGTTCCTGATCGTCTCGGTTTTCACGGCAACCAGTGTCGTCGCCGCCACCGACCAACCAATGCGTTCGGCACCGACCGAAATGACCTCGGGCAGCATCGATGTCGGACGCCAGGAGGGCCGCGCTTGGACTGATTTCAATAAGGACGGAAGGGCCGACTACTGCCGCGTCGTCGGCAATAACGGCGCCGGTGGCTACCTGCGCTGCACCCTGTCCGCGAAGACTGAATTCGGCACCGAGGTTTCCTCCTTCCAGCTCGACGCTGGCTTCCACGAGGGTCGCACCTGGGCCGACTTCGATGGTGACGGCCGCAGCGACTATTTCCGCATCGTCGAGGCCAACGGCAACCACGGCAGGATCAAGGTCACGCTGTCCGAAGGAGCCCGCTTCGGTAACGAGATCACCTCCCCCGAGCTCGACCTCCAGTACTGGGAGGGCCGGGCCGCGGCCGATTTCAACGGCGACGGCTATGACGATTACTGCTGGGTGCATACCGCCAATGGCCGCGAAGGCCAGGTTAGCTGCATCCTGTCCGATAAGGGTGAAGATTTCGGCACGGTGATCGATTCGCTGAAGATCGACGTCGGCTTCTACGAGGGCCGCGTCTGGGCCGATTTCAACGGCGATGGCAAGGCCGACTACTGTCGCGTGGTCGACAGCAACTCGGGCCAGGGCAAGGTGCAGTGCTCGCTGTCGCTTGGCGACCGTTTCGGCAACGAAATCACGACGAACAACACGATCGCCGTCGGCAACTACGAGGGCCGCGCCTGGCCGCACTTCTTCGGTACGAAGCGCACCGACTACTGCCGCGCCGACAACGATCGCCTGCGCTGCACCAAGGCGACCGAAAAGGGATTCGGCGGTGAGGTGGTCTCAGGGGTGCTCGACGCGGGTTTCCACGAGGGTCGTGCATGGCCCGACTACAACGGCGACGGCAAGGCCGACTACTGCCGGGTGATCACCAAGAATGGAAACGATGGCACGCTGGCCTGCACCCCGTCCACCGGCACCACCGGCAGCGGTTTTGGCGATACCGTCACTTGGGGCACGCTCGATGCCGGCCGGTGGGAAGGCCGCAGCTGGACCGACTTCGATGGTGATGGCACGGCCAACGAGTACTGCCGCGTGGTGGGCAACAACCATGGCCAAAGCAACGTGCGCTGCACGCTACTTCGCTGATCGGCCGCGACTCGACAGTCGAAAGGCCTCGGGCGGCTTGCCGTCCGGGGCGCGTTTGCGTTGCATGCACGCCGTCAACCGGCTAGCCTGGACTATGCAGCACGACCGAAGCGAGAGGGCGTAGATGCATTGTGAATGCAAGGCTTGCGAGCGAAGACGACGAAGGCGTAGCAGGGCTACGTCGAGGAAGTCTGAGCGAGTGAAACGCAGCATGCACAGGTAGATACGATCTCGCAGCCGGTTGCTGGTGAATAGGCCGGGCTACTAGGGCAGTTGCTTGGTGGCGATTCTGAATGGATGCCTCGGCGGTCGCCGTCCGGGGCAGCTTGGTGTCGTGGCCGCGGGTAGCGCGAGGTCCAACCAGGAAGTCGCGGTTGTTGAAAGTGGTCGTAACCAGTCGTATAATCGTGCAGCACGGTTTTCGTGCAGTACGAGGCTCCGAATTGGAAAGGCAACTCATGAAAACCAATGTGACGCTCAGAGTCGACACTCACCTTGCGCGCGAAGCCAAGGTACTTGCAGCTCGGCAGGGTACCTCATTGAGTCGGATGATGGCCGAGCAGCTCGAAGGCCTGCTGCGCGCGGACAAGGCCTACTCGTCGGCCGAGCGCCGCGCGCTCCTTCGACTCGAATCCGCGACGGACCTCGATTGGTCGCCACCGGCGAACCGAGCCGACCTGTACGACCGTTGATGCTCTTCTGTCAGGTTTGGAGAGATCCAGGTGCCCAACCGGTCCTTTGTCGACACCAATGTACTCGTCTACGCCCATGATCGAGGCGCCGGCGAGCGGCATGCACGCGCCAAGGAGCTATTGGCTCGCTTGTGGCGCGGCCGCGTTGGCGTAATCAGTACTCAGGTTCTTCAGGAGCTGTATGTCAATGTTCGGCGCAAAGCGAAGAACCCGATTGCGCCGGAGGAGGCTCGCCGGTTGGTCGAGGACTATGGTCGTTGGGAGTTGGTGACCAACAGCGCCGCCACGATTCTTGGTGCGCTCGACGTTGAACAGCGATACAGCGTTTCTTTTTGGGATGCACTGATTATCCAAGCGGCGAAGGAAGCGGGAGTCGAGCGGTTGTACTCGGAAGACCTCTCCCATGGGCAGATCTATGACGGAGTCCAGGTAGTCAATCCCTTCCGACTCGAGGCATGACGTGTTGATAGAAGACCGCTACAGCGCGACCCGCTTGGGCGCGGTGTAGAGGTTGAAGCGACCGTCGCGCAGGAAGCCGATCAATGTCAACTCGAAGCGGCGCGCAAGGTCGACGGCAAGACTCGATGGTGCGCCGACAGCGGCGAGGGTGGGAATGCCCGCGACCAGGGCCTTTTGCACCAACTCGTAACTGGCACGCCCGCTGACCACCAGCACGGTGTCGGACGCGGGGAGGGCTCCGGCGCGCAGCCGAGCCCCGATGATCTTGTCCACCGCGTTGTGACGGCCCACATCTTCGCGCAATAGCAATAGCCTGCCCCGTGGGTCGAAAAGGCCCGCGGCATGGAGGCCGCCGGTGTCGGTGAAGACATCTTGGGCGGCACGCAAGGTGGCGGGTAGCGCGTGCAGAATGGTGGTCGTGAGCGCGGTTTCGCCCTCGGGCGGCCCCGCGCGGGTGACCGCCACCCGATCAATCGACGCGCGACCGCAGATCCCACAACTCGAGCCCGTGTAGACGTTGCGGCGAAATTGTTCAGGATCGAAGGCGACATCGTCGTGCAACGTTACGCACACCACATTGGACGGTGGTGCCCCGGTCGTTTCATCTTGGGTCGTCGCTGAGTCGATTTGCATGATTTGGTTGCCGTCCGCGAGCACGCCCTCAGTGAGCAAGAACCCAGCGGCCAGGTCGTGATCATGACCGGGAGTACGCATGGTGACGGCAATGGCGTGCTGGCGGCCACCACTGGCCACGCGAATCTCGACCGGAGACTCGGCGGCAACACGGTCGTCGCGTCGGGTTACCTGGTCATGATCGATGGTCAAGACCGAGCGGACGACGGACCCGAGGCCGTGCGGGGAGGATTCACTCATGGGTAGGTCCGAGCATACCTGCTCTCGTTCCGCCACCTCGATGCCTCGTTTGGCCCCAATCGGTGAGATACGCTCCGTAGCCACGATGAATCGCTCCACACCACAGTTCCAAAGCAGCACCGAGGCGCCCGCGACCCGTGATCTCGTTTCGTGGGTTGAGATCAACGCCGCCGCCTACGCCGGCAACCTGCGGTTCGTCCGCCAGCGTATCGGCCCGGGTGTCGAACTCGCGGCGGTGGTCAAGTCGAATGCCTACGGCCACGACCTGCTTACGTTTGCCGGCTTGGCGGCGAAGAGTGGTGCCGATTCGTTCTGTGTCTACAGTCTCGATGAGGCGTTGTCGTTGCGGCACGCCGGCTTTCGAAGGGACGTTCTGGTCCTAGGTTACGTGCCACCTTCGCGCTTCGGAGAGGTGATTGCCGCGGACCTGCGCCTCGCGTTGTTCGACGCCGACGCGCTTCCGGCCCTGGCGCGGGCCGCGAATGAAGTGGGTGGGTGCTGTCGGCTGCATCTGAAGGTCGAAACCGGGACCCATCGGCACGGGATTGACGAAGATCGACTGTCGGTGGTCGCCACCGAGGTGAAGGCATCGAAAGGGCTCGAGATCGAGGGTGTTTACACCCATTTCGCCAACATCGAAGACACCACCGACCGTACCTACGCTCGTGGGCAACTCGCGCGTTTTGAACGGGCACTCGGCGTGCTCGGTGCGGCAGGGGTAACGCCGTCGAGACGTCATACCGCGTGCTCTGCCGCCCTGCTAACCGTACCAGAGACCCGCTTCGATCTGGTACGGCTGGGCATCGCCCAATACGGATTCTGGCCGTCGAAGGAAACCCTGCTGTCGTACCGGACGCTACGCGCGAATGGCGGCGATGGCGCAACCGCGCTGCCCGACGACACCGAGCTGCGGCCGGTGCTCAGTTGGAAGACCCGCATCGCCCAACTGCGCGCGGTGCCCGCGGGCAGCGCGGTGGGGTACGGCGGAACCTACGAAACCACCCGTGCCACTCAGCTCGCAGTGCTACCGGTGGGCTACGGCGATGGCTATGACCGTCGCTTGTCGAACCAAGCGCATGTCTTGGTACGCGGACACCGTGCGCCGGTGCGCGGCCGCGTGTGCATGAACGTCACGCTGGTCGACGTGACCGACGTACCAGGGGTCGAAGCCGGCGCCGAGGTCGTGCTGATCGGTCGCCAAGGCGCACAAACCGTCGCCGCCGAACAGCTCGCAGCCTGGATCGGCACCATTCACTACGAAGTCGTTACCCGTATTGCGCCGCACTTGCCACGGCTGGTGGTCTGACCCAAGCGATCGGTGACTGAAGTCACCGCCTAGGCAAGGTGGTCCCCTGGGGACCGCAAGCTTGGGACGGTCCATTTCCTCAGCCCGAGGAGGTGGGCGTCGATGGGAGGTTCGCTGAGGGTGAAGGGGACTGCGACTGCGACGTCGATTGCACGGCCGGCTCAACGTGCGTCGATAACATCGGAGCCGACTTCGGGTTTCACCCGCACCGCATCGCACATCGCCATGAAGAGATCGAGTCGAGCCGGTAGATCGAGTTGCTTCGTCTCGCAGCCTCCGGAGGCTTGCGGGGATCGCGCCTGAGGGTCTTGTCGGGTTCGTCGAGGAATCGTTCCATGGCCGGGATTTCGAGCTGGTCGGTCACCTGGGGGTAGGCTGCGAGCATTCCCTCGACGATCGATCTGAGCGCGGTATCTCCTGGGCCGAGCGCCTCGTCGAGGAATGCAAGGCGATGGTCCGTCGGTTCACCCAACGCCGCTTCAACCAATCCTTCGATCTTCTTTCATTGCTTGGATGTCATGATTTTCTCCGGTGGTGGCACGTTTATCGTCGTGCACCCAAGCGGTGTTCATTACCTAGATCGTAGTTTCGCCCTGTTGAATGCGGTTGTCACTATGCATTTAGCAGACTTAAATGCCGAAGCTTCCTGTGGAACGTCACTCGAATGTCGGGGGTCTCCATGGTCTGCCGCCCGCCCCAGTTGTATCAATGGATACGTGGTGAGGTGACCTCGCGTCCCGATTTCGCTTCATCCCGTCCCACCGTCGGACACCTGCATGCTATCGCTGCGTGCGTTTCCGGGCCCTGAACCTGGTATCGAACTTGCGAACACTGGGAGTCGACGAGCGACACTCGAGCACACCACCAGGAGAGCTTCATGAACGGTCTGCTGCACGACATCCGCATTGCTCAGCGTGTTCTGCGCCGGAATCCCCAGACCACAGCGTTGGCGGTGGTGACGATGGCCGTTGCCGTTGCCGCGTCGGTTACGGTGTTTAGTGCCGTCAATGGCATGCTGGTTCAGCCGGTTGCGTTCCCGGATGCCGAACGATTGGCGGCGATCTGGCGGGTCGACGAGGCGCAGCCTGACGCTTGGCGGGTGAGCTCGCTGGCTGACTTCGTTGACTGGCGCGAACAGAGTCAGGTCTTTTCAGGACTCGAGGCGGCGATCAACGTGTCGCTGACCACGACGGGCTTCGATGATCCCGAGACGCCGCTGATGCGTCGCGTGACGCCGGGATACTTCGCCTTGCTCGGTGCCCAACCGTTGCTTGGACGGGCTTTCAACGAAAACGAGGGCCAGTCGGGATCGGACCGCGTTGTGATCTTGAGTCACGAGTTCTGGCAGCGTCGGTTTGGAGGCGACACCGCGGTGGTGGGGGCGACGTTGGAACTCGACGAAGAGCCCTACGTGATTGTGGGGGTGATGCCTGGACCATTCGATAATCCCGCATTCGGCATGACCAACCGGCCCATGGCGTGGATGCCGGCGACCCTCGAGGTGGCCGAGCTCGACCGCCGACGCTTTGGTGCCTTCGTCTTTGCTCGACTGGGCGAGGGTGAAACGTGGGCCAGCGCCCAGACTGCCCTGTCCGCGATTGCTGCCCGCTTGCGTGACGCGTACCCGGAGACCAATCAGCGCCGCGATGTGGCCGTGACCCCGATCGCGGAGCGCTTGGTGCGCGATGTTCGGCCGGCCATTCTGTTGCTGCTTGGTGCCGCCCTATTCGTCGTACTGATCGCCTGTGGCAATGTTGCCAACCTATTGCTTGGGCGGGCGTTGACGCGTCGCCGTGAGATGGCTGTGCGCCAAGCCCTGGGCGCGGCTCGGCGGCAAGTGATCCGTCAGATGGTTATCGAGAGCCTGGTGCTCGGGTTGCTGTCTGGGGGGTTGGGCCTGTTGTTGGCGATTTGGAGTATCGGGTGGGTCGAGTCGTTGATTCCCGTAGGTTTCAACATTCCCCAAGTCTCGTTTGTCCTGGACCGGACCGTCTTGCTTTTTGCTCTGGGATTGTCCTTGGCGGCAGGCCTCGCGTTTGGTTTGGTGCCGGCCTTGGTGGCGGCGCGTTTTACCGCTGATTCGGCCTTGGCGGCGGGTGGCCTGCGGTTGACTGCTGGCCGGGTAAGCAGTCGCCTGCGCGGTGGTCTGGTGACGCTCGAGGTGGCCTTGTCGTTGGTTCTCTTGGTGGGTGCGGGCCTGATGCTGCGTAGCCTTCATGGCATGCACGCGCTCGATCCTGGTTTTGATGCCAGCAATACGTTGCTGTTTCGTGTTTCAACGCGGGGGCCGGATTTCCAAGACGAAACGGTGCGGGCTGAATTCTTCGAGCGCGTTCTGGAATCGCTGGCCGACCTGCCGGGTGTGTCGTCGGTTGGCGCGGCGCAAGCGCCACCATTTTTCCCCCAATTCATGGAACGTGCGGTAACCATCGATGCGTTGCCGATGCCCGAGCCTGGAACGGAGCCGCGCGCCGTCGTCAATGGCGTGCTTCCGGGCTATCTCGAGACCTTGCGCATTCCACTGCTCGCGGGCCGGATGATCAACGACCGTGATCGGGCCGATCGCGAGCCGGTTGCTTTGGTGAGCCGTCGGTTTGCCCAGCAAATCTGGGGTGATGCCGATCCGCTCGGTCAGCGAATCTCAGTCCTCGGTGGCAGTGTTCCATCGCGACTTGTCGTGGGCGTCACCGGAGACCTTCGGGTTGGAACGGTGCCACCCGAGCCTCAAGCGGGGGTCTACGTGCCGTTGCTTCAGGAACCCGGTGCTACGTCGTTGGCTTTCTTCCTGCGTACCGACGGCGATCCCATGGCGGCGTTGGACCCTGCTCGACGCCAGATTGCGCAGCTCGATCGTGCGATGCCGGTGTACTTGCCATCGACCAGTGAGGAACAGATGGCGGTGCTCGACTGGCGCCCGCGGTTCATCGGCACGCTGCTTGGTATTTTCGCTGTTCTTGCGCTGTGCCTGGCGGCTTCGGGTCTGTATGCGGTGCTCGCCTACACCGTATCGCGACGGCGGCGTGAAATCAGCATTCGCATGGCACTGGGGGCGCTCCCGCGCGACGTCATTCGGATGGTCGTGCGCGGTGGTCTTACTTTGGTGGTTGGCGGCCTCGGGTTCGGCATGGTGGGCGCGTTCGCGCTCAGCCGTTTTCTACAAAGCCAGCTCTATGAGATCACGGCGACCGATCCGGTGACCCACGTGGTTGTTGCGCTGCTGTTGTTGGTTGTGGGGCTGATGGCTTGCTACTTGCCGGCGCGCCGGGCCACCCAGGTTCAGCCGGCAGCCGCTCTGTGGCTGGAGTAGGTTGCGTCGGAGTTGGTCGATTCAGCTGGTCGCTCTGTGAGATACGGTCCTTCGCAGATACGGTCCTTTGCAGATACGGTCCTCCGCGTTCTGATAGCGTGGCGCCGTCTCAGCCAACCACTCGAGCGTGTCCCGCGTTCGATTGCTACACTTCGTGGAGGATCAGCCATGTTTCGTGCAGCTCGCATCGTAATGATGGGTATCGTGATGGCCCTTGTGGCCGTCGCCGTTGTGACGGCGCAACCCGATCTCTCGGAAGTTCAAGTGACCACCACTCACGTTGGTGGACCGGTCCACATGTTGGTGGGTGCGGGAGGCAACATCGGCGTCGTTATCGGTGATGATGGCGCGTTCTTGGTCGACGATCAGTACGCGCCGTTGACCGACAAGATCACCGCCGCGGTCAAGGCGATCGACAATCAGCCGCTCCGCTTCGTCCTCAATACCCACTGGCACAGCGATCATACGGGTGGCAATGAGAATCTGGGCAAAGCGGGAACCATTGTTGTCGCGCACGACAATGTGCGGACGCGGATGGCCGCCGGACAGGTTATCGAAGCGTTGGGGTTGACCGAGCCGCCAGCGCCCGAAGCTGCGCTACCGGTGATGACCTTCAATGACACGGTGACGTTTCACCTCAATGGCGAGGAGATTCACGCGTTCCACGTTCCACCGGCCCACACCGATGGCGACTCGATCGTCCACTTCAAGACCTCGAACATCGTCCACATGGGCGACGTCTTTTTCAACGAGATGTACCCATTCATCGACGTCTCGAGTGGTGGCGATGTCGACGGCGTGATCGCGGCCGCCGAGTTGGCGATGGGTATGATCGACGATCAGACCAAGGTCATTCCCGGGCACGGTCCGCTGACTGACAAGGCGGGCCTTACGGTCTACCGCGACATGTTGAAGACCGTTCGAGATCGCGTAGCGGCGATGATCGCCGATGGCAAGAGTCTCGAGCAGGTGCTCGCGGCGAAGCCAACGGCCGAGTTCGAAACGGTCTGGGGCGGCGGATTCCTCGGCGCCAAAGTTTGGCTGCCGATGGTGTTTCAGAGTCTTTCGAAATAGGGGAGAGTGGCGGCTTCTAGCGGGTACGACGAAGCTCCTCCCGCACCACACGTCTCAGGGTGGCTTCGAGCGGTTCTCGCTCGCGTTCGAGGTGCTCTCGCAACGCATCATTGATCAGACTCTGATAGTTGCCGCCGCCGGCTTTGTGAACCCGCTCTTTGAACCACGCAATGACGCTGTCATCGAGCCGGATGGTAATCCGTGTTTTGCCGGAAAGGGCGGGCACTACGGGTCCTCGGCTCGCCGTCTTGAAATCGTATTCTTCTTGCATCAAGAACCCTCGTACCGTCTTTGTTCTCGGTTCGTCGCGCGGCGTGCCGAGATGATTCGAATGTCGGGACCTCGCCATGTGAAGACCACAACGAGGAGGCGGCCACGCGGGTCAGCCGCAAGTGTTACGAGGCGTGTCTCACCTCGCGACTCTGGGTCAACCTGTGTCAGCGCCAACGGATCTTCGAGTGCCATTGCCGCGTCGGCGAAGTCGACGCCATGCTTGGCCAAGTTGGCGTTGGCCTTTGTGTGATCCCATTCGTAGTCCACGGCGACATTCTGTGTACATTTGTGCACCGTGTCAAGAGGTGTGGATGGCCCGAGCGACTCGTACCACTCGAGAGTCAATACCGCTTCTACGCAGAATCGCGCGCCGCTTCGGCGGCGAAGAACCGGCGCGCGACGTCGGCCGGCTCGCCCACCAAGTGGCGGGCGTGGCCGTCTTGGAGCCAGTCTTCGGGCAGATGCTGACGATAGCTGGGCTGTAGGAAGCGTCGGTCGAAAAGGGCGATGACGCCGGTGTCGCGCTCGGTTCGAATGAGACGGCCCGCGGCCTGCACGACGCGGGTCATCCCCGGGACAACGAAGGCGTACTCGAAGCCGCGATCGAAGCGCTCATCGAAGTACGCCTTGAGCAGACGTTGGTCGATGGTCGGTGCCGGTAGGCAAGGACCGACGACAGCCACTGCCTTGAGCATGTCGCCCGGATAGTCGACCCCTTCGGCGAAGACGCCACCGGCCACCGCCAATAGCAGGACATCTTGCAGCAGGGACGAGCGAAGGGTGTGGAGCATCGTCTCGCGTTCGTCATCGGAGTCGGTGCGCGCTTGTACCAGAACGCGCTTGCGGGTGGTTTGGAGTCGCTCGGCAACCTCGGCGAGAAACCGGTAGCTGGGGAACAGCACCAGGCAGTTGCCGGGCACCTGATCGGCGAACGCACCCAGTCTCTCAGCGATGATCGGGTAGTAGCGGGGCCGGTCCCGCCAGGTGGTGGCAACCGCGGTATCGAGCACCACGGCCCGGTTCTCGGCCGGAAAGGGGCTCGGTTCGGAGACCGAGGCAGTGCGTGCCGGATCGAAACCCAGTAGGTCGCGGTAAAAGTCGTGGGGAGAGAGGGTGGCCGACAGGCCGATCACGGTGTGACACCGGTTGATGATTCCGCCCAGGAAGCGGCTGGCGTCTTTGCACAAGATACGCCAACGATGGTCTTCCTGGCCCCGCGGATCGCGCTCGAACTCGACGAAATGACTGAACGCGTCGTCGCTGTTGTTGCCGACCGACAGCACCAGCGCGTTGAGAAACTTGAGGACCGCGAAGTACTGGTCGACGAAGCGATCGTCGGCGGTCATGCTCTTGGTTTCCCGGCGGTACTCCAGGTAGTCGACGAAGGCACGGTCCAGTTGCGGCCTCAGCGACCACAGCTCGTCGTCGGGGAATCGAACCTCCGCCGACCACTCGGCGACCGCGCCAGGAGGCTGCGCGTCGAGTACCGCTTGTTCGATCAACGTCGCCAGTGACCGGCACAGGTTGGCGATGCGGTGGTGAATCGGCGCGCCGCCCAAGGCGACGGATTCGCCCGCCCGCTGGATGGCTTTGGCACTCAACGTCGGGCTGTAGTACCCGCGGCCCCGCTCGACGAGGTTGTGAATCTCGTCGACGACCAGGACTGTGTCGTCGAGTCGAGATTCAGGATGGAAATTCGACAACCCGACGTAGGGGTCGAAGGCGTAGTTATAGTCGCAGACCGTCACCTCGACCTGATGGCTCAGCTCGAGGCTGATCTCGAACGGGCAGACCCGCGCTCCCTTGGCCACGGCGAAGATGTCGTCGGGGAGCAGCGTGGGGTAGCGGTCGAGCAGATGTTGGGTGACGCCGTTCTCTTGCGCCTTGGCGTAGTAATCCTTGGCGTAGTTGCAGTACTCCTCGTGGCAGATCACCTGATCGTTGGCGCAGATCTTGGCCTTGGCGCGCAGGCGCAGGGCGCGGAACGCGTCGTCATGGTTCAGCAGGGTCAAGACTTCAGTGGCCATGGCCTGTTGCATGGTCTTGGCGGTCAGCACGAAGACCCGCTTGTCGTGACGCAGGGCGTGCCGGACCGCGGGATACAGGCTGGCGACGGTCTTGCCGATGCCGGTCGGCGCCTCGACCAGCACATGTTCACGTTGGTCGAGGGCGCGGGAGACGGCGTCGATGATCGCGGCTTGGCCAGGGCGCTGCTCGGGATAAGGGAACTTCAATTCCGCGCCGGCTACCTGACGCGCGGTTCGGGCCAGCGCGGCTTGGCGGTGGCCGAGGATGAGCCCGCCGATCCGCCGTTTGACGATCGCGTCGAGCCGTTCCAGCTGGACGTTGACCGGCTCGCGCGTCACCTGGTCGCTGCCGATCTCGATCAAGACCAACTCGGCCTCGGCGACGATGTTGTCTTGGCGGGCGAGCATCCAGGCATACAGCGCCGCCTGACGGGCGTACAGTTCCTGGGTGGCGGGCGTCAGGGATGCTCCGCGCCGGACCGACTTGATCTCTTCCACGACCAGCGGACCGCCCTCGACTTGACGTAGGCCGTCGATCCGGCCTTGTACCGTAACCTTCCAACCGCGGTGTTCGAAGGTGTAGCGAACACCAACCTCGCGCCGGTAGCTGGGGTCCTCGGCCAGCGCTTGCTCCTGGTATTGGCTGTGGATCGCCTGGCCCAGCCACATGCGTTCATAGCCACCACGATTGGCGAAACCGATCGAGCGTAGCAACTTGGTATCGAGAAGATCGGCTACGGCGAGCTCGAGACAGTGGGTCTCGGCGTCGAAGCGGGGCGGCATGGCGTGAGTTTACCTTGCCTTCGTCACGAGACGAGGAAGGCCAGCCGGGGTACGCATTGCCGTTACATGCACTGTAGACTATGAAGGTGAGCCTGCGATTCCAACGATGGTTGGCGATCTGGATGCTGGTGGTGCTAGGGGCACCACCGCTGGCGGCCATCCCCTATGGGCAGTTTCTGGGCGGTCCCAAGGCGTGCGCAATGGCCTGTAGCCTCGAGGACGGGCCGTGCTGTTGCCAGCTTCTCGGTATCGAAGGGTACGACGTCGAGCACAGCATCGCCGAGCACGGCGCTGATCACCAGCGCCACGACTACGGCCAGCCGCGACTCGAACCGCCGGGGCTTGGGTGTGAACCCGATTCATGTGAAGGTGCCTTGGCGCAAGGTCCGGTATCGCCACCGATGCCGTGCGAAGCGGCATCACTGGTGCGTTCGTCCAAGGCCGCGGAATGTGCCCGGCCATTTCGTCCCGGCACAGTCCAACACGCACCGGACCCCCGCGCTACGGCGCCTCGTGGGCCTCCTTCGATTCGTTCCTGATCGTTTCGTGTCGGATTTCCCAAGTACCCCAATGGGTGCTGGGTGCTTCGGTTGTGTCGGTGCAACGTGTTGGCACGTACCGAGACCTCAGAGACCGTTTGGCCGGTTGTAAACGAACGTCAGTAGAACGAAAAGGTACGACTCATGAACCAGATAAGGAATGGTGCGGCCGCTCGGCACACCAAGTTCAGACGTGTGCGCGGAAGCCAGCGAATCGCTTCACTTTTTGGTGCGGGGCTCTTGGTTGGCTTGGGCAGTGTCTTCGCGGCCACACCGGACCATGAAGTCACGGACGATCAACCCGAAGTACGGCCCGTGTCGGCAATTACGGCCGAGATCTTGGTTACGGCCACCATGCCGGACCTCGCGACCGAACTCGACGTGACCGGTGACACGCTCGAGCAACGTGGCGTGCGTGACATCGCGGGTGGCCTGCGCGCGGTGCGCGGGGTAGATGCGGTGCGTCGCGGCTCGATCAACCTGGAACCCACGGTCCGAGGTCTACAAGAGACCCAAGTAGCGCAGTTCGTCGACGGCACACGGACCTTTGCTGCTGGCCCCGCGCGGATGGACTCGGGTATCAGCCACATCAACCCCCATATGGTTATGGGCCTGCGGGTGATCAAGGGACCCTATGCCCTGACATGGGGCGCTGGGACCATGAGCGCCGTCGAGTTGGAGACCCGGAAACCGGCATTTTCAATCGACGGCTTTCGCTGGTTGGGTGGCGTCGCCTTGGGTTTCGCCGAGAATGGCGGCCAGAGCGACGGCCACGCGCGGATTGGGGCGGGGGGTGAGCGGTTCCGTATTTTGGTGGCGGCGGGTTATCGGGAAGGCTCCGACTACGAAGCTGGCGACGGCAGCCCGGTGGCCGGTGACTACGAGTCCACCGATACCCGCTGGCACGTGGGTTTCCAACCCAACGGGGCAACCGTGATCGAGTGGACAGGCGGTTACCAAGAGCAGTTCGGCCTCGAGTACCCGGGCCGTCTGCTCGACGCGACGTATTTCTACCATCGGGCGAACGCCATCTCATGGAGCCGGACGGCCGGTGGCCCGGTGAAATCCGTCTACAGTCAGCTCTTCAGTAACCGCAAGGACCACCGGATGAACAACGATGCGAAGCCGACGGCGGTGGCCGCCCCTGGTCGGACTCCGCCTTTCGCGTTGCGCGTCGATCTGCCGACCGAAGCCAATACGCAGGGTGGGCGCGTGCGTGTGGGTATTCAAGATGGCGCGGTTGACTGGACGCTGGGCGCTGATGCGTATCGGGTCGAACAGAGTGCTGAACGGCGGGTGTTGCGACGGAGCAACAACGTCCTGCTGTTTCGCGACATCGTCTGGCCGGATGCCGAGATCGAGGACGTCGGGGTGTACGGGCAAGCGGTTTGGAATACCGATGGCCACCGGCTCGGCGCTACGGTTCGGGTCGATGCCGTCGATGCCACCGCCGGTAGCGTCTCACCATTCTTTCTCGCCAACACCAGCGAGGAACTGGATCAATCCGAGACCAACTTCAGTGCCGCGGTGAGCGGCTTGATGTCCCTGGCCGAACACTGGATCCTGCGCGGTGGCGCTGGGCGGAGCGTGCGGACGGCGACCGCGCTCGAGCGCTACTCAGACCGGTTTCCCGCGACCAAGTTTCAGCTTGCCGCCGAATTCATGGGCAACCCGACCCTCGATCCCGAGGCCGCCACGGAGATCGATCTCGGGCTGCAAGCCACGGTCGACAAGATTCGATTTCAGCTCGATACCTTCTACCGGGTGATCGACGACTACATCACGGTGGTGCCGGACGCTACCTTGCCGCGCCGACTGCCGCTCAGCCCACCCACGGTCTACCGCTATGTCAACGGGCAAGAGGCTACGTTCTATGGTGGTGAGGCACGGCTCGACCATCGGCTGGAGCAGGTCGGGACCGTGCAGTTTGCGTGGCATGTGGCATTGAGTTGGATCCGTGGTGAGGACGAGGCCCTGGACGAGCCCGTACTCGGGATTGCTCCGCTAACCGCCACGGTGGGCGCCCGGCTGGTCGCCCTCGACCAACGGTTGACGATTGACACCATCGTGCGGATCCGAGATCGCCAGGATCGAGTTGCGACCAGCCGCTTCGAGCGAGCAACGCCTGGCCACACGACAGTCGACCTCGCGGGGCACTATCGCTTCGATAACCGGTGGATGGTGAGTGTGGGGATCGACAACATTGCGGACGAGTCCTACGCCGACCACCTCAACGCACCCGATCCCTTCAACGGTGCGCGCGTGCCCGAGCCGGGGCGCAGTATCCGATTTGGGTTCGACGTACGGTACTGAACCGCCGATAAACGGGTGTCGCGGACGCCCAGGGGTGGCCCGCTGGGCCTGCCGAACGCTGTTCGAGAACACGCTGCATCAGATACGGTGCGTCCAATACGGCGAGGGTGCTGGTGGGCTCTCGCTTGCTTCGGTTCCCGCCGAAGGAGTACCCTGCGGTACGATGATTCATCGCATCCTGTCGCGATCATTCTACGGCCGGGTCCTCCCTTGGGCGGCATTGCCCTGTTCGGAGACAAGCTTCGCGGCCAGGAAAAGGAAGAAGAGCAATTCATGTCACAAACAGGTTTACCTGATCAGCTAAACATTCCGCGCTTCGACCCACCCAAGATATCGGGCGGTGCGTTGCGGGTCATCGGGCTCTTGTTGGTTGCGGCCCTCGCCGTGGCCACGAGCTTTTACCAGATCGGCCCCGAAGAGGTCGGGGTCGTGGTGCGCTTTGGCGCGCATGTCGGTACCACCGAGCCAGGGCTTCATTTCAAGCTTCCCTTCGGCATCGACAAGGTCTACAAGCTCCCGGCCCTGCGTGAGCTGAATGAAGAATTCGGCTTTCGAAGTGCGGCGACCGGGCGTCCGGCCGATCGGCGTTCGGGCGACCGCGTCGACCCGCGCAATGAGTCGAATATGCTTACGGGCGACCTCAACGCGGCGGTGG
Source organism: Candidatus Multivoradales bacterium (assembly GCA_965250305.1). Lineage (GTDB taxonomy): Bacteria > Acidobacteriota > Thermoanaerobaculia > Multivoradales > J023 > J023. Next base: position 389,758 of record CBDFNS010000025.1, read on the forward strand.
TGCAGTGGGTAGTCCAGTACCGAATCAGCGATCCTTTCGACTACCTCTTCCAAGTTCGCAATGTCAGCGAGACCTTCCGTGACATGAGCGAAGCGGTGATGCGCGAGGTCGTGGGTGAGCGCACGGTCAACGAAGTGCTGACCACCGGTCGCCGCGATGTCGGTATCGAAGCTCTGCACAAGCTGAACCAGCTGTGCAAGGACTACAGCACCGGCATCTTGGTCGAGCGCGTGGTGTTGCAGGATGTGACGCCGCCGGAACCGGTGAAGCCGGCCTTCAACGCAGTCAACCAAGCCCAACAGCAACGCGAGAAGCTGATCAACGAGGCCCAATCCGAGTACAACAAGGTGGTGCCGCGTGCGCGCGGTGAGGCACAGCAGACGATCAGCGCCGCCGAAGGCTACGCGCTGGAGCGGGTCAACCGCGCGGAAGGTGAGGCCTCCCGGTTCGCGTCGCTCTACTCCGAGTACCGCAAGGCGCCGGAAATAACGCGCAAGCGCATGTACCTCGAGACGATGGCCGAGGTGGTGCCGAAGATAGGACGCAAGATTGTGATTGGTGACGACCTGAGCGGTGTGATTCCGTTGTTGAATTTGGACGGTGCTCACAAGGCCGGTGGCGGCGGAGGTGGACAGTGATGCGGGTGGCAACGTTGTTTGTGGTTGCTTTGCTGGCGTTGGTCGCCATTGACGTACCGTTTGTCGTCTCCCAATGGCAGCAGGTCATCATCACCCGCTTTGGCGAACCGGTTCGTGAAGCGATCCGCGAGCCCGGTCTCCACTTCAAGCTACCGTTGATGGAGAAGATCCACCGTTTCGACAAGCGATTTCTCGAGTGGGATGGCAAAGTCACCGAGGTGCAAACCAAGGGGAAGGTGCCGATCTTGGTCGACACCTACGCCCGTTGGCGCATTGCGGACCCGCTCATGTTCTTCCAGCGGTTGCAGAACGAGACGCGGGCGTTGGGCCGGATCGATGGCATTCTCAACGGTGCAACCCGTGACGCGGTCGCCCGCTACGAGCTTCAGGAGTTGGTACGCAGCCTCGGAGAGGACGACTCCGGCGAGGGTGACAGCGATGCGGCAGCGGGTGATGCCGAGGCCGATGAGCGCACGTCAGCGGACGACGAGGTGGCAGCCGCCGAAGCACTGGCCTTGGCGGGTATCGAGCCTGAAGATATGGTGGAACTCGAGCCGATCCGGTTTGGGCGCGGCTGGATTCGAACCGAGATCGTCACCGTTGCCAACCCGCAGTTGGCCCAGCTCGGCATCGAGCTGCTCGACGTTCAGTTCAAGCGCATCAATTACATCGAGGATGTTCGGCGCGCGGTGTATGAACGCATGATCTCGGAGCGCAACCGGATCGCCGATCGATATCGTTCCGAGGGTGAAGGTGAAGCGCTGCGGATTCGGGGTGACAAGGAACGCGAGCTCAAGAAGATCGGTTCCGAGGCCTACCGCGAAGCGCAGGCGATCAACGGTGAGGCCGACGCCGCGGCCATCGAGATCTACGCACGGGCCTACGACCAGTCAAGCGACTCGCGGGCTTTCTATGAGTTTCTCAAGACGATGGAGACCTATCGGTCGACGTTCGACGAAGAGACGTGGTTGATGCTCTCGACCGAGGGCGATTTCTTCCGCTTCCTGGAGAACAGCGGAGGATAGCCCAATGCTGCCGCGCTTGATCAGTCTGGTCGGCCTGTTGACCATGTTGGGATTGGCGTACGCCTTCTCCAAGCATCGTCATGCCGTGAAGCCGCGCACCGTCGTGCTGGGGGTTGGGCTTCAGCTCCTCTTTGCCGCGATCATCCTCGGTGGCGGTCTGATTTCGTTCGGCGGCATGTTCGTATTTGTGTTCTTGGTGGTTCTCTACATCTTCCAAGGAGATTTTCAGGCGCGGGGCGCCAGCACCACGACGGCCGCTGCATGGGCCTTGATCACCAGCGCGGTGGTGGTGGCGTCGAGCCATCTGTTGACCGCATCGGGGGTCAGTGGGTGGCTGTTGGCCGCGGCCGTGGTGACCGGCATCACGGCGATGGTCCTTGGTCGCGCGCGGATCGTGCGGTTCTCGTTCGTTGCCATGCTGCTGATTGGGGTTGGGTGGCTCTGGGCGCGAGGGGTCGACGGGGAGGCGGTCTTTGCGGTGTTGTCAGCCAAGGTGGGCGCTTTCCTATCGTTGTCCAGCTCGGGGGCCGCGTTCTTGTTCGGCAACCTGGCGAACAACACACACTTCCCCGCCAGCGAATCGTGGCCTGGATTTGGTTTCCAGTTTGCGTTCACGGTGCTGCCGACCATTATTTTCTTCTCCGCCTTCATGGCGGTCATGTACCACCTCGGCGTCATCCAGGTGGTGATTAGCGCGATGGCGCGTTTCATGCACTGGAGCTTGCAGACTTCGGGTTCGGAAACGACGTCCGTGTCGGCCAACATCTTCGTCGGTCAAACGGAAGCACCGTTTCTGATCAAGCCGTTCATCGAGAAGATGACCATCTCGGAGCTCCATGCCGTCATGGTGGGGGGCTTTTCCACGGTGGCGGGTGGTGTCTTGGCTGGCTACGTGCAAATGGGTGTGGACCCCGGCCATCTCATCGCGGCCAGCGTGATGTCCGCACCGGCCGCGTTGGTCATTGCCAAACTGCTGTATCCGGAGACCGAGCGATCGGAGACCGCGGGCGACGTCGAGATCCCCAAGATCGAAACCTCGGACAATCTGGTCGGTGCGGCAGCATCCGGCACCGCGGATGGGCTCAAGTTGGCGCTCAACGTCGGTGCGATGCTGATCGCGTTTATCGCCTTGATTGCGGTGGTGGATTCCTTCCTCGGTTGGGCAGATGGCTTGATCGACGGTCGGCTGCTGGGGGGTGCGCTCATCGAGGCGTCGAAGGAGTTCGCGGGGATCACACCGGGAAGCCTCCAGACGCTGTTCGGTACGCTGCTGCGTCCCTTGGCCTGGATCATGGGGGTGCCATGGCACGACGCCTTGGCGGTGGGCAACCTCTTGGGCGTCAAGCTGGCGGTCAACGAGTTCGTCGCCTACGGCATGCTCTCGCAACAGCTTGCCGATCTTGATCCTCGATCCGCGGTGATCGCGACCTACGCCCTGTGTGGCTTCGCCAACTTCTCGTCGATCGGCATTCAGATTGGCGGTATTGGCGCGCTGGCTCCGGGTCGCCGCGACGAGCTTGCCAAGATCGGAATTCGCGCCATGATGGGCGGCGCCCTGGCGTCGTGGATGACGGCAACTGTTGCCGGCATGCTGATTTGATCGAGCCTTCCCGGACTTCGGGCCACTTGGCCCAGAAGTCCCGCCAACCGCCGCCGGAATCGTTAGCCTAGGTCCATGATCCTATAGGCTACGTGGCCATGAGCAATGAGAGGGGATCTTGGAATTTGCGGCGGGTCTGGGTGGTCTACGGGCTGCTAGCGCTGCTGATCGCCGGTGGCGCCTACGCGCGCGCGGCCAGTTTCTCTCTAGCCCTCAACGAGCAGGTCCGAAAGGCCAAGCTCGTTGCTCCGGCTCTCGGTGTGCACGTGGTCCGGGTGGACGACGGCGAGAGCGCGTACAGCTACAACGCTGATGTGCTGCGCATTGCCGCGTCGAACACCAAACTGCCGACCACCGCGGCGGCGCTCGATCGTTTGGGTCCCGGTTTCTATTTCGAAACAGAGGTCTGGATTCGCGGAACGCTGCGCGACGGCGCGCTCCATGGTGACGTGGCCATCATCGGCGGCGGCGACCCCACAGTCTCGGGGCGTCACTACTACGGCGACTCGTACGGGGCATTTCGCGAGTGGGCAGCAGCGCTCCAAGCACGTGGAATCCAGCGGGTCACGGGCGACTTGATCCTGGTAGCCAGCTTGTTTCGGGATGACTTGATCCACCCGGACTGGCCGCGCAACCAGCTTACCCGCTGGTATGAGGCGCCCGTAGCGCCCCTATCGTTCAACGACAACTGCGTTTTGGTGAAGGTGAGTCCGGGAGCCGCAGTGGGGCAGCCCGCACGGGTGGAGACCGTGCCGCCCTTGGATTCGTTCCAGATCGAGAGCACCGCCAGCACCAGCTCGCGGCGCGGATCACGGGTCAAGATCGGGCGTCGTCTAGGTGGCAATGTCCTGACGGTGACGGGTGACCTTCACCACGGCGCTCGAGCTTCAGTGGACAAGTGGGTGACGGTTGAAGATCCGGTTGCCTATTTTGGTGACGCCTTGATCGCGGCCTGGGGCGAAGATGGTCTGGAGATCGCCGGGGCGGTGCGCAGGAAGCAGGCGCTGGACGGGTTGCGCTGGGTGCGTTTCCACGTGCATCGGACGGACCTGTTGACGGCGCTCGAGGTGATCAACAAGCGCAGTCAGAACTTCTACGCCGAAAGCGTGCTCAAAGTCCTGGGCGCCCGGACGTGCGGAGATGGGAGCTGGCAGGGTGGGTTGCAGGCGGTTCGAGAATTCCTCGACGAAATTGGGCTGAGTGACGGGTACCGGCTTGCCGATGGTTCGGGAATGAGCCGGAAAAACCGACTCGCCCCGGCCCACCTCACGCAGATCTTGCGCACGATGGCCAACCACCGGTGGAGCAAGGAGTTCTTGCGTACACTTCCGTTCAGCGGTGAAGACGGTTCGCGGTGGTCCAAACGGCTCGCGGAACACCCCTATCGCGGCAATGTACTGGCCAAGACCGGTACGCTCAACGGCGTTTCCACGTTGTCGGGGTACGCAAAGGCGACGTCCGGCACCCTGTATGCGTTTTCGATCCTGTGCAATCAGGCGCGCAACGATTGGGAGGCGCGCGCGGCACAAGATGCCATTGTGCGTGCGATCATCGACGAAGGATGATCCAAACACAGTTGCCAACGTCGCCGTATACAGAGGGGGATATTGGAACGACTATGAAACGATCGAAACGAAGCGTGCGACGGATCGCTGTCATGGGTTGGGCCGTCTTGGCTCTTGGGATCGGTGTTTGTGCGTCCGGATGTGCGCAGCGCCAAGCGATTGCCGATGCCCAAGTGACGGGCGGACCACTCCGCGTCAGCCGGGGGCCTTTTGTTCGGACGATGCTGCTTACGGGTGAGCTGGTGGCCGAAGAAGGGGTGTCGCTGATCACACCGAATGCGAACATCTGGCCCGTCCAAGTGCGTTGGCTGGCCGAGGATGGCGTCGAAGTGCGGGCTGGCGAGCCGGTCGTCGAGTTCGATAACTCCCAGCTCACCAGCAACCTCGAGGAGTTCCGTGCCGGTGTGGTCGAGGCGCGGAACCAGCTTGCCAGTTCCCGCGCGAAGGCTGCCAATGACGCGGCCGAGGCGGCCTACACCCTCGAAGAGGTCATGGCGCGATTGGAGAAGGCCGAGTTGGAAGCGAACGTGCCACCAGAACTCTTCGCGGCGCGAGAGTTCGAGCAACGGCAACTCGACTTCCACAAGGCTCAACTCGAGCTGGCCGAATCCAAACAGAATCTCGAGAGCGTTCGGGGGACCGGTCAGGCGGCGATCGACATCCAAGCGGAGGCGGTAGCCTCTGCTGAGCGACGCGTTGTGCGGGCGGAGTCGAGGATTGGACTGCTCAGCTTGGTGGCACCGCGGGACGGCATTTTTCTGCGGCGTGACAACGGGCGGGAAGGGCGTCCATTCGACGCGGGCGATAATGCTTATCCCGGCAGAGCCGTGGCGACTATGCCCGAGCTCGATACCATGATGGTAGAGGCCATGCTCTACGATGTCGACGATGGTCGCATTGCGCCCGGCATGGCGGTGCGCGCCGTGCTCGATGCGCATCCGGAAGAAGTCTATGCGGGCCGCGTGAGGAGCATTGACCAGCTCGCGCGGGAAGCGGGACCGCTCTCGTCCCGCCGAACTTTCCGGGCCGTGGTGACGCTCGACGACCTCGACCTCGACCACATGCGCCCTGGTATGTCGGTCCGGCTCGAGATCGATGCTGGGACGCAGGATGATGTGCTGTCGGCACCGCGGGTCGCGCTCGACTGGTCGTCGGGAGGCGCACGCGCCTTTCGGCGCGATGGTCCCGTGGCCGTGGAGCTGGGCGCGTGCAACACTGAACGGTGCATCGTCGAATCAGGGCTTGCCGAGGGAGATGAGTTGGCCCTGGCGTCGGAGTCAGCGGGATAATGAGGCGTCGTGGGATCGTATTCGTATTGCTGGCCGTGGTGCTCGCCGGGGGCGGGTGGGCGCTTACGCACGAAATGCGCAAGGGCGACGAGCAGTGGGTGCGGGTGGTGCGCAAGGATCTGGCCATCAACGTCCCGGTGGAAGGTGAGCTGCGTGCCACCTCGAGCGCCAGCCTGGGCCCGCCTCAAGTGTCGGAGGTTTGGAATTTCAAGATCGCTTTCATGGCCCCCGAGGGCATCGAAGCGGTCGCTGGTCAGTCGCTGCTGCGATTTGATACCAGTGAGCTGCAGCGGGGGCTCGAGCGCCGGATGGCGGAGCGCGATGCGGCGGAGAAGGAACTCGAAAAAGCCCAGACCGATTTCGCCATTCAGCGACGCGACAAAGAGCTTCAGCGCGCCGAAGCATCGGCGCGTCTGCGGCGCGCGGAATTGAAGCTGACGGTCCCCGATACGGTCGCGTCCAGCACAGAGCTCGGGCAAGCACGGATCGACCAACGGTTGGCCCAGCTCGATGTTCAAAGGCAAGATCGCGCGCTCGACAACCTGAAGCGGCGGAGCGAGGCGGAGCTCGGGGCGCTGCGGCAAACACGGGATCGGCGTGCCTTGCAAGTCCAAAATTTGGAACGGCAGATCGGCTTGATGACCATTGTTGCGCCACGTGCCGGGACTGTCATCTATCTCAGAAACCGCGGCGAAAAGATGAAGGTTGGCGATACCGTGTGGCGGGGTGGCAAGGTTCTGGAAATTCCCGATCTAAACGCCATGCAGGCCGATGGCAAGGTTGACGAATCGGATGCCGGCCGCGTTGCGGTGGGGCAACCCGTGACTTTGCGCCTCGACAGCCACCCGGATGAGATCTACCGTGGAACCGTGGCTTCGATTCGTCGTGCGGTTCAGCGCAAGTCGCGGGCCAATCCCGAGAAGGTTGTTCGGCTCGAGATCGCCCTCGACGAAACCGACACCGTACGCATGCGACCCGGTATGCGGTACCGTGGGACCATTGAAGTCGATCGCGTTGTCGATACCCTAGTGATTCCCGAGGACGCGGTGTTCGCGGAACCAGGAGGGTTGGCTGTTTACGTGAAGACGTGGAACGGCCGCCGGACTGCTCGCCCCGTGTTCGGGCCCCGCAACGCCGAATCGTTCACCGTTCGCGAGCACCTCGAGGAAGGTGATCTGGTGTTGCGCCGTTCGTTTTCGGTGAGCGGAGGTTCTTCTTCATGAGCCGGGTTCTGGCCGGGATCGCGCTGCTGGCAGTGGCTCTGGTGTGGTCCGCCTGCGGCGCCGTTGAGCAGGTCGAGACCATGACGCTCGAGGCCGGTCCCTTTTCTCATCGCGTAACGGCGGAAGGCATGCTTGCATCCGCGCGGGTGACACCGATCTCCGTACCGTCGGAAGTCGAGTGGAGAGTCCGTTTGGCTTGGGTGGCAGAAGACGGTGCGCGGGTCCGTGAAGGCGACGTAGTGGCCCGCTTCGATGGCGGCGAGATGAAGGATCAGCTTACCGACGGACGCTCCGAGATGAGCACGGTTGGTTTTCGCATCTCGAAAGGCGAAGTCGAACGCTCAGGGCGTAGCGCCGAGATCAATCACGACCTGAATGTCGCCGAGCTCGAGCTCGACGTAGCGCAGCGTTTTGAGCTCGAAGACGATTCGGTCTTCTCACGGCACGAGATCATCGAGTCCCAGATCGACGGCGCGTTGGCGGGCGAACGCCGGGATCACGCGATCGACTCACGAGCCACCCATGTGTCCCTGACGCAGACCGAGCGAGCACTGCTGGCCATCGAAGAGCGCAAGGCTCAACTCAAGATTTCACAGGCCGAGGACGGTCTCCTGGCACTCGACGTCCGAGCGCCACACGACGGTCTCTTGACCCTGACTCGCAATTGGCAGGGTGAGCCCATGCAGATTGGGACGGAGCTATGGAGCGGTCAAGTGATCGCCGAGATCCCCGATCTGGCCACCCTCGAAGCCAAAGTCTACGTCCTCGAAGCCGACGCAGGTGGATTGGAGGTCGGCCGTTCGGCGACGGTTACCGTCGAGGCGCGGCCAGATATCTCCTATGAAGCGACGATTTCGAAGGTCGACGCCGTTGCCAATCCACGATTCCGCGGCTCACCGGTTCAGTACTTTGGCGTCACTTTGGTGTTTTCCGTTGGCGCAGAGACCGTCGGGCTGAAGCCGGGCCAACGGCTACGGGCGACGTTGCTCTTGGCCGAAAAGGTGCAAGCATTGGTCGTGCCACGCCACGCGGTGTTCGATGCCGAAGGTGAGAACCACGTTTGGGTCCGGACGAGTAGCGGTTTTACCGCGCGTCCGGTCGAGATCGGTGCCTCCTCGATGGGATCGGTGGAGCTGACCGATGGCGTCGAAGCTGGTGAAGTGATCGCCCTTCAGCCGCCTTCCAGTGATGAAAGTGAGTCGGCATCCCCGATCACCCAGGCCCAGAACGGATGAGCCTTCTCGAAGCCCTCGCGAGCGCGCTCGCCAACATTGCGGCGCACAAGCTGCGCTCCTTGCTCACCATGCTCGGCATTGTGTTCGGCGTGGGAGCGGTGATCGCCATGCTGTCGATCGGGGCTGGCGCTGAGCGTCAGGCGCTCGAGACCATTTCCCGGTTGGGCCTGCAGAACGTAGTCATTCGGGCCAAGGAGCTCAAGCGAGACCAGGCCCAAGAGATTCGGACCAAGTCGCTCGGTGTTTCCATGCGCGACGGGGAGGCGATTCGTGACGCCGTTCGCGGGGTCGAGGTTGTGGGGCCCAAGGTCGAAGTTGAGCCTTATCGAGTCTTGGCGCCTGGCGCTACAACCGACGGCGCGGTCTATGGTGTTTCGAACGAGCACAACCAGCTCGCTGGCCTGACCGTGATCGAAGGCCGCTTCCTCGACCCCTTGGATCTGCGTGATCATGCGCAAGTGGCGGTCATTGGTGATCAGATCCGGCGCGATCTCTTCGGTCACACGCCTGCCTTGGGCGGCAAGCTCAAGGTCAACGATGTGTGGCTCGAGGTCGTTGGCGTGTTGTCCTCGGGGGGCGGTGAGATTGACTCGTTCCAAGGTGTGCAACTCGGCTCGACCGCGAACGCCATCTACTTGCCGTACACCACGGCGCTGCGCAAGTTCGATCACGATCCGTTGGCATCACCGTTGTCCGAGATCGTCGTTCGGATGGAAGATCCCAAGCAAGTCCGCGGCGCCGCACGGGCCATCGAGACGTTGCTCCAGCATTTGCACGCAGGGGCTGACGACTACGAGCTGGTGGTGCCCGAGGCGTTGCTCGCCGAGAGCCAGCGTACCCAGCGGATGTTCAACATCGTGATGGGCTGCATTGCCGGCATTTCGCTCCTCGTGGGTGGCATCGGCATCATGAACATCATGCTCGCGACGGTGCTCGAGCGCACCCGCGAGATCGGCATCCGTCGGGCGGTTGGTGCGAGGCAGCAGGACATTCGATTCCAATTTCTGGTGGAGTCCTTCGCCTTATCCGCCCTGGGCGGGTTGGTTGGCGTCGTGATGGGTGTTGGTATCGCCCAGGTGGTGGCGGCATCGGCGGGATGGCCGACGTTGGTCACCCTGTGGTCCGTTCTCTTGGCCACCGGCGTCGCTTTGTCCGTGGGCCTTGTATCCGGCTTGTATCCGGCGGTCCGCGCGGCGGCGCTCGATCCGATCGAGTCCCTGCGCTACGAATAGCATTCGGCGCAAACCGAATCGTGCTGAGAGCGCTTCAGAGCGCTGGAGGTGTCGTACGGGCACTGGCGCGGTATTGTAGGGACTCGACACCGTAAGCTTGCAGCTTGGCGCAGGAGATCGCTGAGGTGTTTTCAGGCGCATCGTCGCCTGTACGGGTGTAAGGGGGTGGTCGGTCTGCCGTTGATTTCAGCGGTGGCGACCCGTGGTTTTATTTAATCTTGAGTGGGTCACCATGCGTATTTTGTTGGTCGAGGATCACCTGGAGATGGCGGAGATGGTCGCGGAGGTCTTGCGTGAGGCTTGCTATGCCGTGGATGTTGCGGGCACCGCCGAGCAAGCTTCGGACCTCGCGTCGTCCGAGGACTACGATCTCGTGGTCATGGACTGGGAGCTGCCGGAGGGGTCGGGTTTGACCCTGGTCCGGGAATGGCGAGAAGGTGGCCTGGGGATGCCCATCCTGATGCTCACCGTGCGCCACGATGACGGCGATATTGTGCGTTCGCTCGACGCGGGAGCAGACGACCATCTGCCGAAGCCGTTTGCCGTCGAGGTGTTGCTCGCCCGGATCCGCAGCCTGATCCGGCGCCGAAAAAAGCCGCTGTTTTCGAACTTGCGGGCAGGCGACTTGGTGCTGAACCGCGCCCGGCAGGTTCTCGAGATCGGTGGTCGGCCGGTCATCTTGACGCCCAAAGAGTTCGCCATGCTCGAGTACCTGTTGCGCCACACGGACGAAGTGGTAACGCGCAGCGATTTGGGCTCGCATGTGTGGGACAGTGCCTTTGATCCGTTCTCGAACGTGGTGGACGTCACAGTGCACCGATTGCGCAAGAAGATTGACGTCAACGGCAATGGCACACTGCTCCAGACGGTTCGTGGCATGGGGTACATGCTGCAAAGCGAGCGGTCGTGAGCCGGTGGTTCGGGGCGTTTCGGGGCACACCAACGGTGGTTGCGGCGCTGGCCGCGGCCTCGGTGGCGATTCTGGTCTGGACCACCAGGCTGGGTGAAGAGCAGGCGGTGGAGAACCTCGAGTTCCAAGGCGCAATTCACCGCTTGGAGATGGCGGTGGCGACCTCGCACCTTTGGCTCGAGGAGTACCTGACCGGCGATCCCAGTGTAGACGATAAACGGATCTACACCGATCTCGACGAGGCGATCGAGGTTGTCGAAGTACTGCTCGATGGCGAGTTCGACGCGGTCGAGATGCTGGATGGGGTTTCGCTGGAAGATGCGGGGCTGAAGTATCAAGTCGATAGGCTCCGGACCAAGCTCGCAACCTTTCGCGATGCATCGCACGTTCGCTTTCAACACGGAGCCGCCGCTGGTGTCGGCACCGACCTCGACCAGAGCTTCGATCGCACCTTCGAGGACCTGCTTGGCGACACAGCCAATCTGCGGGCACGGTTGACCGCGCGGATGAATGTGAGTCGGGCTGCCACCCGTATGCGACTGCGATTGGTTCTTCTGGTTTGGGGCGCGATGGCCATGGCTGCGGTTTGGGGCTTGTGGACCCACGAACGGCGCCGGCTTTGTGCTGAGGACGATCTGCGGCGGCGCGAAAAAGAACTGCAACAGGCACAGAAAATGGAGGCAGTTGGCCGGCTGGCTGGCGGCATCGCCCACGACATCAACAACTACCTTGGTGCCTTGCGGGGCCATTGTGAAGTCGCCAAACTAAAAGGTGAGTCGGGGGACGCGCTGTCGGTGCGCATGGACCGGGCGGTGGCAATCGTCACCAAAGCCTCCGACTTGATTCGGCGGCTCCTCGCATTCAGTCGTCGTCAGCCGACGCTGCCGAAGTTGGTAAGCCTCAACCGGGTGGTCGAGGGAACTCGGGAGATGATCGGCCATCTTCTGGGCGACAATGTGACATTGGCCGTCCGTCTCGCGGAGGACCTCGCGGCGACTGTGATCGATCCGAGCCAGGCGGAGCAGATCTTGGTGAACCTGCTGGTGAACGGTCGCGATGCTATGCCGCGTGGCGGCACGATTGTCGTGACCACCGCCAATATGGCGAGCCTGGACGGGTCCGAGGAACGGGGATTCGTGAAGCTGTCGGTTACCGACACGGGCAGTGGCATTCCCGACGAAATTCGCGAGAAGATCTTCGAGCCCTTCTTTTCGACCAAGCCGGACGGGCAGAGCAGCGGCCTGGGCCTGGCTACTGTATATGCGATCGTGCAAGCGTCGGGTGGCCGCATCGATGTTCACAGCAAGTCGGGACAGGGTAGTACCTTCGACGTTCTGTTGCCCACGAGCGCGGGTCTGATCCCCGATGAAGGCGGGGCCGAGCACGCCTCGTCGGCGCAGTTCGATGGCATCCGCGTCTTGCTGGTCGAGGATGATGAGGCGATGCGGGCGTCGACGACGGAGCTGCTCGAGGCCCTAGGGCACGAGGTGGAGGCTGCGACCGACGGTCCCGAAGCACTTGCCATGTTGGCGGGCCAGGTTGGGACCTTCGATTTGATGATCAGCGACGTTGTGATGCCTGGGATGAGTGGACCAGAGGTCCTAGTGGCTGCCCGCGTAGGTGAGCCTGGGCTTGGTTGCCTGTTCATTTCGGGTTACACCGACGACGTTGATCTACGCCAGGGACTGGGCCTCGATCGGGTGTCATTTTTGGCCAAGCCGTTTGGTGCTGGGTCGTTGTCCAAGGCCATTTTCGACCTCGCGGGCTAACGGGAGAAGGTTCGTCTCCTTGGGATAGGCACAATCATGGAGTTAGATGTGAGCGAGTTGTTGTAATCGATCTGTAATATCCACGTAACAGGGTTGTAATCGAGTTTTCCATAGTCTCCGATGCAACGATTGGGCGGGCTACCGATGTCTTCTTTGCACCAGCGCTGTTGGCTGGGTAAAGGCGGCGAGCCCGACGATCTGGATCAGGCGCTTGACGGGCGCCGTGTCTAAAGTCGGATCTGGAGTTGGAAAAGGGGACAACCGGTGAAAAATCAGAGATCAGTTCAGCGCCGTGATCGCAACGATGTCGACTCGAGCTGGCGGAGGCCAGCGATCCATTATCTGCCTCCAGCCGGTCTGCTTCTAGGCTGTTTGCTTCTAGGCTGTTTGCTTGTGGGCCTTGCGGCATCGGCTCAAGCCCAGATCGCTCAAGTCGTGCCAGCGTTCAACAAGCCGATCAGTTTGATGGTGGGTGATGAGTACAACACGCCCGCTGGATCCGCTCAGTGCGAGCGCAAGGTCTACGCAGACGTCGTGGCCATCGATCAGGTCATCGTCCTCAACCGCCTCGGTGCCTTCTTGCCGCCTTGGATGATGTATGCGCTCAAGCGTGACGTCGAGCCCATATCGGGTAGCCAGCTGGGGCCCGGCAATGCCCAATTGCGAATCGACAAGCGGCCACGGCCACTCGTCTTGCGCATGAACGTGGGTGATTGTCTGGAGGTGACGTTCACCAACCTGCTGGCGCCGTCCCGGGTCGACAACAACCAGCCCGTGACCCGTGCCGCTTCGATCATGGTCGACGGGCTTTCGTTGGTGGATTCCATTGATTCTTCCGGTTCACACGTGGGCCTGAACAGCAGCAGCCTGGCATTGCCGGGTCAGACCAAGAAGTACCTTTGGTACGCCTCGAAGGAAGGGCCGTTCGTGTTCAACAGCGGCGGCGCCATGACCGGAGGCGAAGGCGATGGTGGCCAGGTCGTGTGGGGTCTGTTCGGGGTCATCAACGTCGAGCCCCGTGGTTCGGTCTGGTATCGCAGTCAGCTCACGTCCCGCGAGTTGGACATGGTGACCGGGTTCAGTGATGCCCTCGGCAATCGACAGATCAAGTACAACGAGTTGTACCCGCTCGGCCACCCGTTCGCGGGCCTGCCGGTCGTCAAGATCCTCGACACCGGAAACAACATCGTCCATTCAGACCTGAACGCGATCATCGACCAGATCCCGCCCGGCACCTATCCCAAGGTCGCGGCCGCGGCGCCGGACAACAATGGTGTCGAGCGCTCTCGCGATGACCCGTTCCGTGAATTCACTGTCGTTTACCACGATGAAGTCGGTGCCGTTCAGGCTTTCCCCGTACTCGAGAACGAGTTTTTCGCCCATTCGATTCGCGACAACATGGCGATCAACTACGGCACGGGCGGGATCGGCGCCGAGATTATTTCCTACGGCGCGGACTCAATCGTCCAAGGTGCTTTCGGGTCGCCTCACATTCCAGCCGGCAACGCCAAGAAGTGCAACGACTGCAAGTACGAAGAGGCGTTCCTTTCGGCTTGGGCCGTGGGAGACCCGGCCATGATCGTCGAGCGGGGACCGACCACCGTGGGGCAGCCGTGGGCAACCGGTCCGGCGCTGCAAGCGCTGTTTCCGGATGATCCCTCGAATGTCCACCACAGCTACATGAACGACCACGTCAAGATGCGTGTGGTCCACGGTGGTGTGGCCGAGCACCATGTTCATCATCTGCACGCCCACCAGTGGTTGCACACCCAAAACAGCGACAACTCGACCTACAACGACAGCCAGGCGATCGGCCCGGGCTCGGCCTTCACGCTCGACATTGCGTACAACGGATCAGGCAACCGTAACAAGACCGTCGGTGACTCGATCTTCCACTGCCATTTCTACCCTCACTTTGCCCAAGGCATGTGGGAGTTGTGGCGGGTACATGATGTCTTCGAAGATGGTAATCGGACCCTGCCTGATGCCGAGATTCCTGGTGGTTCGCCCATTCCGGCGATTCTGCCGATTCCCCGCCAGGCCATGGCGCTGCCGCCAACGGCGAGCATGCCCGGCTATCCCTTCTACATCCCGGGTATCGCGGGCCACCGGCCGCCTCATCCACCACTCGACACGATCGACGATGGCGGCCTGCCGCGCCACGTGGTACGCGGCGGCAAGGTGCTCGACGGTCATCGCGGACCCTTTGATCGCGAGATGCTGGTGACGGACGCCGTCGAGGTGCCCGAGACGGGCACGCCGCTCGAAATAGCCGCCATGGCGTTTCACGCCCAGCGAACCCACGCCAGCAAGACACCCGACCTGCTGCCGGCCACTTTCATTACCAACGGCGCGCCACCAGCGGCCGGAGCACCGTTTGCCGATCCCTGCGTTGACGACAACGGGCAACCGGTGGGTACGCCGCGGACGATCAAAGCAGCTGTGCTTCAGATCGACGCAATCATCAACAAGGCGGGGTGGCACTTCCCACAAACTCGGCTCGAAGCCCTGTGGGGCGACGTCACCGACTATCAAAACGGTACACGGGCCCCGGAACCGTTCTTCATTCGTGCGCACTCGAATGACTGCATCGAGTTCTTCCACACCAATTTGGTGCCCAACTACTACGACGTTGACGACTTCCAGGTCTTCACGCCCACGGATCTGATCGGCCAGCACATTCATCTGGTCAAGTTTGATGTCACGGGTTCGGATGGCTCCGGCAACGGTTGGAACTACGAAGATGGGACGTTTAGTCCCGATGAAGTTATCGAACGCATCAATGCCATCAACGCCAATGGCGGCTTGGACGACGGCACCGGCAACCGCTACAACCTGACCGCGCAACCCCATCCCTACTTTGGTGTGGTCGGGGCACAGACCACGGTCCAGCGCTGGTGGGCGGATCCGCTGCTGAATGGCAAGGGCGAAGACCGTACGTTGAGGACGGTGTTCACCCACGATCACTTCGGCCCGTCCACTCACCAGCAGGCGGGGCTCTATGCCGGTTTGTTGGTCGAGCCCGAAGACACCCAGTGGCGTGATCCGGAGACCGGTGTCTACATGGGGAACCGTTTCGATGGTGGGCCGACGAGCTGGCGAGCGGACATCATCGATCCTGCGCTGTATGGGGAGACCCATCGTGAGTTCGTTCTCGAATTCCAAGACTTTGCGTTGGCGTACACCGCGGACAATAGACCGGTGAACCCACCTGGACGGGTCGAAGTGGGCCTACCCTTCCTGGTCGAGCCGCCACCGCAGCCGATGCCGGAAGGTGTTTCGGCCGACGACGTCGGTACCTATACGGTCAACTATCGCAACGAGCCACTCGCCCTTCGATTGCGGGATCCGTCTCAGAGTGACGGCAATGGTTCCAACGGGATCCAAGCCACGGGCAATCGTGGCGACATTTCGCTTGCCTATAGCTCGACCACCAACCGCGCCGACTCAGCCTTTAATGTCCAGCCGAGTTTCTACCCACCGCTCACCAACGACGTCCAGCCGCGCGATCCCTATACGCCGCTCATGCGCGCCTACGAGGGTGACAAGGTGGCGATTCGTCTCCTGACCGGTGCCCATGAGGAAGGGCACAACTTCACCGTTCATGGCTTGCGCTGGCTGCATGAGCCGGACGAGCCCACTTCGGGTTTCAAGAACAACCAAATGAACGGTATCTCGGAGCATTTCGAGGTCGAGGTGGGTGCGCTCCAAGAGGTGTCGGGCAACGCGACCCAGGCGGACTACCTGTACCAACCGGGTGCCTCGGTGGACGATCAATGGAATGGATTGTGGGGGCTGCTGCGGGAGTACGAAGGTGTACGTTCCGACCTTCTGGCCCTGCCCGGCAACGAGGATGGGCAGCTTCCAGATCGTCAAGCCGCGCATTTCCTCACCAGCAAGCGAGTATGTCCAGCGGGTGTGCCACTGAAAACCTACGAGGTTATCGCTGTTCGGGCGGCGGATGTCCTGTTGACCGGTGCCTTGACCTACAACGACGGACACAATCTCGACGACCCTTTGGCGCTCCTGTACGTGTTGACGAGTGATCTTGGTCCAAATGGCAAACTACTCGACTCGGCGCCCCGCGAACCGCTCATCTTGCGCGCGGCGGCTGGGGATTGCATCCGGGTCACCTTGACCAACGGATTCCTCGCTGCCCCCGAAGACAAGGATGGCTACAACATGTTCCCGATGATCGTGAACAAGTTCAACGCCAACCAAATGCATCCGTCGTCGCGGGTCGGCTTGCATGCCCAACTCGTCGACTTCGACGTCCGGCGTGACAACGGAATTCACGTGGGTTTCAATGCGGGCACCACGGTTCAACCGGGCCAAACCCGCACCTACGAGTGGTACGCCGGCAAGGTTGAAGTCGATGAGGTCGGACGCGTGACCGCCACGCCGATCGAGTTCGGCGCGACCAACCTGGCACCGTCTGATGTGCTGCAACACAGTCACAAGGGCTTGGTTGGCGCTTTGATCATCGAGCCGCACGGGGCCACCTGGACCTATCCGGATTCATCCACGCGGGCGGTTGCGGACATCGTGTTCCCCCCCAGGACGTTTGGCGACCGGGGATATTTCCGTGAGTTCGTCATGGTCACCCAGGACGACATTCAGCTGCGCTTCCCCAGTGGTGAGCCGGTGCCGCCGATCGGTGGTGAACCCGAGGATTCGGAGGATTCCGCGAACAAGGCCATCAACTACCGTACCGAGCCCATGTGGACCCGCGCCGGGTTCAATCCGGGTGAGGAGTTCATGAGTGGCACGGGCACGGGAGCGAACGACTTCGACATCAAGGGGGTGTTGAGCATCGCCGATGGTGGACCGATCGAGACACCGATCTTCAGTGCCGCTGTGGGTACCCCGGTTCGCTTCCGCGTCTTGCACCCGCAAGGGCATCCGCGCAACAACGTGATCTCGATCCATGGGCATCAATGGCGGCACGAACCGAGCAACCCGGAGAGTGACTTCATCGGTAGCCAAGCCGGCCACGGTCCAGGCGGACATTGGGACATCATTCCGCTACACGGTGCTGGCGGTGGCATGGGGATCCCGGGTGATTACCTCTACCGGACGCGGTCTTCCATGGTATTCGATGGCGGTATCTGGGGCGTCTTCCGCGTGACCCAAAACAACGCGCTTCCCGACGATGTCGTGGTGCCGTAATGATGACCTACCCGAAGATGATTCGGGCGGCGGCGGCGGCCAGCATTCTGCTCGCCGCCGCTTCGGCGGTTCACGGTGCGGGCCAGCCGCAGTTCTTCGATCAAGATGGTCTGCGGGTCGAAATGACCCTCGACTCGCTGGATCCGAAGATCGAGACGGTGTGTGCGCACGATGACGTGGCGCTTCGGTTTTCGGTCGAAGAAGCGCGCGAGAACGGTGGACGGGTTGCGGGGCTCGATCCGCTGGCTTGGCTTGTCGGCCGCGATGAGGGCGACGGCGCTCCCGATCGTGACGCCTGCGAGTACCAGATTCGGGCGCTGTTGGCAGGGCGCCTGGCGCGTGCGGCTGACGTCAACCTCAATGAGTACCTTCTGGTCACCCTCGATGACAACAACTCGGTGTCGATTATCGACCCGCAAATCGAGTCGTCGAAAACCAAGACGCTGGGCATGGTGGCCTTGACCTCCAAAGGCGCGGACTTCGTGTTGGCGGCCGATCGGCGCAGCGTCTTGGTGACCCTGCCTGAGCAAGGACGGTTGGCCGCGGCCGACCTGTTCATTCGCAAGGCCCGCTATTTGGAAGTGGGGGGGCGGCCCGAGCGCATCACACTCCAACCAGACGGCAGGACGGCGTGGGTCAGCGACCAGACGGGCACGGCGGTTCATGCCATCGACACCAGCAGTTTCGAGCTCCGAGGCTCGATCGAAGTCGGCCCAGGGCCCCACGAGTTGGCCTTCGACGCGGATCGCCGCAAGGTATTCGTCGCGAGCGTCGGCTCAACCCACTTGGTGATCGTCGACACGGACAGCGTTGCGATTGAGCGTTCGGTCGAGGTCGGTGAAGGCACCGTCGCCATCGCGTTTTCCGCACACAGCGGCCAGGCCTACGTGGCACGGGCGGGCGGCGAGGTGGTGGCGATTGACCCCGAGCGGGGCCTGGTGACCGCCACGATCAAGCTCGATCCTGGTCTGACCGGGTTCGCGATTGGTACCGAAGGGCGGTTTGGCCTGGCTTTGCACCGTGATCAAGACCGATTGACGGCGATCGATCTCTCGAGTCATACCGAGTCGTTGGTCTTGGCCACCGAACGGGCTCCAGAAGCGATTGCGTTTACGGATACCTTTGCCTACGTCACCCACGGCGAGAGCGCGGATGCGCTGTTGGTCGATGTCGCATCTCTGGCGACCAAGACACCCATCTCGGCGACCGTGGTGATGGGACGCAAACCCGCCAGTGAACTCCTTGGGCCGGTTGCGGCGCCTCAGATGGCACCGCTGCCAGAGGGGGGCGGCGCCTTGGTTCTCAACGCATCGGATCGAACGATCTACCACTTCATGGAAGGCATGAACGCGCCGATGGGGGCCTACCGTACGTATCCCTGGCCGGCCCGTGGCGTGTTGCTTTCGGATCGTACGATCCGCGAGACCGAGCGGGGTCTCTACCAGACCGAGTTCCGTGTTCCTCGCGACGGTACCTACACCTTGGCGTTCTTGGTGCCGAGTAGCCCCCAGCTTTATGGTTGCTTTACGGTTGAGGTTGAGCCGCAACCGCGGCAAGAACGGCTGGCGACGATCAGATCGTTGCGGATCGAACCGTTGCCTGAAGCGCACCGATTGACGCCGGGTGTCGTCGAATCCGTTCAGGTACGGCTTCTCGATCCGGCCAGTGGCCGGCCGGTCACCGGGCTCGACGATGTGATGGTCCTGGTCATGCGCCGGCCTCAGTGGTCGTGGCGTGGTGCCGCGCGAGAAGTTGGTGATGGTTACTACGAGGTCGAGCTGACGGTGCCCCGGGACGGCCAGTACATGGTGATGGTACGGAGTCCATCGCGGGGAGTGGAGTTTGGCGATATCGCGTCCATTCCCGCGTGGGCGGGGGCCCAACCCGACGATCCAATTTCCGCTTCTTCTGGGGAGGTCTCGCGATGAACGCACGCAGTGGTATTCGCACCATTTTTCCGATGATTGTCTTCGTTGGTGGGGTGTTGGTGGCCCAGCAGGGAACCACCCACGGCACCGCGGAGCATCACCATGGCGAGCATCAGGCTGGTTACCACGCCGAACGCCGCCAACAGAAAGAACAGGAGGCGTCCGCCGCAAGCGGTGGCGATCATGAGCATGTCGGCCACCATGATCACGACCATGGCGGCGCAATCGGCCCCGCCAGCGAGGAGATCATCAAACCTCAAATCCCCGATCTCGAATTGGTCGACCAAGATGGCCGGACCCATCGGTTCTTTTCCGATTTGGTTCAGGGAAAGATCGTCTTGATGAACGCGGTCTACACCACCTGCCAAGGGACCTGTCCGATGCAGTCGGCGATCTTTTCGCGTGTGCAGGACATGCTCGGTGATCGGGTTGGCAAGGATGTTCAAATGATCTCGGTGAGCCTGGACCCGCTGACCGATACGCCTGAACGGCTCAAGGAAATGGCGGATCGTCATCGTGCCGGTCCGGGATGGCTGTTTCTCACCGGCGATCGCGAGGATGTGGTGACCGTTCTTCAGGCGATGGACCTCTACGCCGCCAATCCCGAGGACCACACGCCGATCGCCTCGATCGGCAATGAGCCCGCGGGGCTTTGGATGAAGATCATCAACCTTTCGGCGCCCACTGAGATCGTGAGTCGGATCGATTACGTGAAGCAGCTCGGCGACCAGCGGGTGGGTGGTACGGCTCCGTGAGTCGAGACTTGGTTGGGCTAACGAGCCAGGCCGTATGGTGGGCGGCGGTGAGCATCGTGCTCGTTGCCCTGCCCGCCGTCGCTGTGCCACTGACGCCCGCCCAGGTGCGCGGCAAGCAGATTTACACCACCGGAACCACGGCCAGCGGCAGAGCTGTCGATGCTGAAATCTTCGGTGGTGTGGTTCTGCCAGCGAGTCATCACGCGTGTGTCCAGTGCCATGGGCTTGACGGCAAAGGTGGGGAAGAAGGCGGCATTCCTGTTCCCGATATTCGGTGGCGTCGTCTGAGCGCGCCACAGGGTATCGAGACGGCCTTTGGAGCCCGCCGCCCGCCTTACGATGGAACGCGTTTTCGGCGCGCCGTGCGGGACGGGGTCGACGCTCTCGACAAGCCTCTCTACGCCATGATGCCTCGGTTCACGCTCGACGACGCCGAGTTTGGCGACTTGATGGCTTACTTGCACGTTCTTGGTGATGAAGATGCGCCGGGGGTCACCGACGAGACGATTCGAATTGGCGCTCTACTGCCCGCGGACGACGGGCAGGGGGCTGCCGTACGCGCGTTGCTTGATCGCTATTTCGTCTCTCCATCCGGCGTCGGCGGCATCCACGCACGGCGGATCGAAATCGTGATCCATGATCCAGGTCCAACGGCCCAAACCGCACTGGCGGCAGCACGAGCCCTGGTAGATGGCCCCACGCCCGTGCTTGCTTTCGTGGCCAATGCCGGCACCGGCGCCGATCCGGTGGTGTTGCGGTACCTCGCTCAACGCAAGGTGCCCCAGGTTGGCCCGCTGACCCTTGCTCGCGGGGCGCCGAGTCGCGGTACCAACTTCTTTCTGCTCGCCAGTGTCGATGACCAGGCCCATGCCGCAGCCCGTTTCTGCGGAGACACGCCAAGGATGGGCACGGCGGTGCTCCATGCGACGATCCCGAGCGCCCGTGCCATGCGGCACGCCTTCGTCGCCGCGGCCCGTCAGCGGGGGATGGAGGCTGCGGTCGATGAATCTTGGGATGGCGACACGGCCGATGTCCTGGTGGAGCGGTTGCAGGCCGTGGGGGTGTCGCGATTGGTTCTCTTCGGACCGGCACGTTGGGCACAGCCTCTGCTCGATGCTGGAGGTGCGGTCGACTTCCATCCCGCGCTCATTGCTTCGAGCGTGCTGCTCGCTGGAACACTACGACCGCATGGCGGCACCTTGTCGTTGGTGACGCCGGCGGTGGCACCGGCGGTCGGTATGGTGGATCCACTGGATACACTGCTGTCGGGGCGGGAAGAGGATGCCGAGTTGGGCAAGCTCGTCGCTGCCCACGCCGCGATGGGGCGAACCGCCTTGGCGGCCGTAGGCACGCTTACCAAGGCCTTGGGCGATACTGGCCGGCGCCTCGATCGTCAGGGATTGCTGGAGTCGCTATCGGCGATGCGCGGCTTCGAGACTGGGATGATGCCCCCAATTACGTTCGGCCCGAATCGAAGGGTGGGTGTGCGGGGTGCCCTGATCACGACGTTCGAGGTCGCGACCGGACGTCGGGTCGCCAGTGAGTGGATCGACGTCGCGGATTCTGTCGAGTCGCAAACGGCACGATTCAATGCGAGCGGTTCGGTAATGGCTCCGCGCCCCAAGGTAGAGTAGCGCCCACACGTGCCAAGGGCCTCGGGTCGTTGGCAGGGAGGGTGCCTTGATGAATACAGAGAAGACCAAGCCGGTCGATCATCGTCGCCTGATGAAGAAAATGGAGGCGGTCGCGGCCGCCATCCATGAGGCGGGCGATGTCTCGGCTACCATCCACAACACGATGGCGGAGATTGTCGGCAGCTTTGCGGACGAGTTGGGTATCGATGGTGGTCGTCTCTACGAGCGCCAGAGCGACGCGTACGTCTTGCGTGCGACTTTCGGTGAAGCGAAGGCCGTACCGCCGGGTCTGCGCATCTCGCGTGACTATCCTCCGGTGACCAAGTGTCTGCGTGACGGCGTGATATTCATGCGAGCCACCGACGAAGGCGCCGACGCAACCTTCGAAGCCGAGCTCGGTGTTTCGGAGTTCGCTGCGGTGGCCGTGGGTGACGAGCAGTTCGTGCTCGGCCTTAACGTGGCCCCGGGTAGCCACCGCGGTGACATCTCGTTCTCGCTTGGCATCGTGCGTCATCTGCTCAACGACAAGATCCGCCGCGAGCGATTCGAAGATCTCCTACGCCAGGCGCGGGATATTCAAGCGTCGTTGCTGCCCAGGAAGCCGCCGAGTTTTCCGCCGTACGATATTGCCGGACGCAGCGTGTCGGCGGAGGGCATTGGCGGTGATCTCTTCGACTTCATTCCGATCAACGACAAGCTCCTGGGCATCGCGGTGGCCGATGTGAGTGGTCATGGTCTTCCCGCCGCATTTCAGGTGCGCGACATCTATACCGGCCTGCGCATGGGGCTCGCCCGTGATTTCAAGGTCACCCGCGCCATCGAGCGCCTCAATCGCATCATTCACGGCAGCTCGTTGACCAGCCGCTTCGTTTCCATGTTCTACGGCGAGGTCGAGCACAATGGCAACTTCATCTATGTCAACGCCGGCCACCCAGCGCCGATGCATCTCGGTGCGAACGGCAAGGTAACGCTTCTCGATCAAGGTGGTCCGGTGCTCGGACCACTTCCCGATGCCACTTATGATCGCGGTTTCGTGCATCTCCGCCCGGGCGACTTGATCTGTGCCTATACCGATGGCATCACCGAGGCCGAACGCCAAGGTGCCGAGGGGGCTGAAGCCGAGCTGGGTAGCGAACGGCTACTCGAGGTTCTGCGTGCACACCAAGGTCAGCCCGCCGAGGCGGTGATCGAGGGCATCCAGAAGCGGGTACGGTCCTGGACTGGGGGCGATCCCGCCGGCGACGATCGAACCGTGATTGTGGTTACGTATCCGAAGGGCTGAGTCGAGTCATGGCAGGTTTCGTGAGCCCACAAACAGTCGGGGGACCGGTCCAAGCCGACATGTCACCGTTTTGGGATCTGTTGCTGTCCCATTGCTAACCAGGTGATCCTTGCGTATCGGTTCGGCTCACTGTGTATCGGCATGGGTCCTAGAACGCGACGTGGCCAGACTTCTTGAGGCGCCAGAAGAGCATTTGGGTGTCGAGTTTGGAGGCTGGGTTCATCTTGAGCAGCGACTTGATGTCGTAGCTACCGTTGAGGCGGGTGAGCATGAACCCTTCCTGCGGTGAGATCTTGAGTTGGATGAGTTGCGACATGTCGCAGTTGAGCCTGGGTACGGAGGTGAGCTTGATGCCCTCACGTTCGAGCGCATCCACCACCCGGGCCTCACCGGCCGCGATTGCGGCGTGGGTGCTGGCGTCGGCACCGTCAGACTGGTCGGCTTTTCGGAAGCAAGCGAGCGCTTTTTCGAGGTTGCCATTGTTGAGTGTTTCATCGGCCTCCTGCAAGATCCGCTCGGCTTCGGTCTTGGGGCCGGCGGGTGTTGCCGCCATGGGGGGGTTCGTGTTGAGGCTGGGGTGATTGCCCAAGTCGAGCGGCTGACCTTGCGCTTGTGCCGGCGCGGGAACGGGTGCTGGCGCGGGAACGGGTGCTGGCGCGGGGACGAACCCGTGAGGCGGATAGTTGGCCATCGGCGCGGGTTGCGGAATGAAGGCGGGGGCCTGGACCGGTGCGCTCTCGGGTCTTTCCTTGATGACCTCCACTTCGATCACCCTTGGCCGAACTACCTTGATGTTGCCGTTCAAGACGTGCTGGGCCAGAATCTGCGTGGCGAAGAAAACCGTCAGGTGGCACTCTTGGCTGATCTCTTCGACGGTCTTGTGGTCGTTGATCAGGTTCAGAACCAACTTGTCTTCTTCTTGTTCGGTCTCAACCGCGGCTAGGTCGGTTACCGAAACCACCACGCACAGCGGCGAAGGGATTTGCTCGCGCAGGCGGGTCAATTCGTCGAGTCGCCGCGATCCCTCCAGCACCAACCACTGGACGTCGAGGCTCATGGGGATCATGATCTCCTCGGGTAGCTCCTGATCGAGGAATCGGAAGTCACCTTCTTCCCATGCGAAGATGTCGTAGATGCTCTCTTCCGCCTTGAAGCGTAGCATTTTGTGCAAGTCGTCTTCCTCGAGCACCCCCATATCGACCAGCAGCTGGCCGATCAGCTTGTCCTCGGTCTTCTGCCGGCCGATGGCTTCGTCGAGGTGCTCTTCGGAGATGTAGCCGTGGCCGACCAGGAAGCTCCCCAGGTGTTCGCTCTGGGAGGTCGAAGCAGAAGAGATGATCGTTCCGTCGCGAAAGTAGATTCGCTTCTCGATCGTGCCGTTGTCAATGACCAGCGTGCCCGTCTTTTGCCCCTGTGATAGCCACTGCAGGAGCTCGGCGAGCACCATGGTCTTGAGATTGCCGGTGATTCCCATGGTACGGCGTTTGAGCGTTTCGGCAGCCAGCATCGTTGCTCCGGGTGATGAGGTTCTTCTTCGAAGAAGAGTCTCCCAAACGGAGCTTGCAATGCAGATTTCGATTAGCTGCGCGCGCGGGTGGTGCCCTGCTGGCCCTGGTAGTGGCTCGAAGAGCCGAACTCACCGTAGGCCACTCGCGGCTCGGCCTCCATGCGGAAGAATATCAGTTGGGCAATACGTCGGCCCGCTTCCAGCACAAATGGCTCCGGACCCAGGTTTTGGAGTTCGAGGGTGATGTTCCCTTCGAAACCGGGGTCACACCATCCCGCCAGCGAGTGGTTGATCCACAACCGTCCGAGGGTGGACTTGAGCTTGAGGTCGCAGGCCACCTGCCTTGGGATTCGGACATGTTCCAGAGTGGTCGAGAGTACGACCTCGCCCGGGAAGAGCTTGAAGGCAGGTGTGTGGACTTCCTCGGGATCGCGGGTTGGGCAGATCCAGTGATCCCCCAGGCGAACGTCGTAGCTCGCGGAGTTGACCTGCTCAGGTGCGAACGGCTCGACGCCGCCCGCCAAACCCCAGCGCTCGATCCATGCGTCGGGTTGAATCATGGCTAGTGAAATTGAATGGGCGCGCTCATGTCTTCATCGCGATGGATCGTGTCCACAAAACGGATGATCCTGCGCGACAAGGACATGAACAGGGTTGATGTCCGGGCACCGCCACCGAAGAGGCGCACGCCCCGCAAGAGGTCGCCGCTGGTTACCCCGGTGCAGCTAAACACGATCTGCTTACCCGGTGCCAGCTCTTCGGTGGAGAAGATCTTCGAGAGGTCGGTAAAGCCGAGCTTGGCCAAGCGCGCCTCCTGATCTTCGGTGCTTTCGTTTTCATTGCCGTGGGCGACCAGGCGGGCTTGGATCTGACCGCCTAGACAGCGCATTGCCGCCGCGGTAATTACGCCCTCCGGCGCTCCGCCGGTGCCCATCAACGCGTGCACGCTGGTTCCACGAACGGCCGCCGCAATCCCGGCCGCCAAGTCGCCGTCACCGATCAGGCGGATCCGGGCACCCGCGTCGCGGATGTCGGCGATCAACTGCCGGTGCCGGTTGCGTTCGAGAACGACGACGGTGAGGTCGCTCACCTCACGTCCGAGTGCCTTGGCGATGTTGCGCAGGTTCTCGGCCACGGGGGCGTCCAAATGAACCGAACCGCTGGCCGTGGGTCCGACCACGATCTTTTCCATGTATGTGTCGGGGGCATGCAGCAAGCCGCCTCGCTCGGACGCCGCGAGCACGGCGACGGATCCGGGGCCCCCTGAAGCGCAGAGGTTGGTCCCCTCCAGCGGGTCGACGGCAATGTCGACTGCCTGGTCGGTGTCGGTACCCGCCAAACCACCGACCTCTTCACCAACGAAGAGCATCGGCGCTTGGTCGCGCTCGCCTTCACCAATCACGACGCGTCCGGCGATCTCCAGGCCGGCAAGGGTCTCACGCATGGCCGCGACCGCCACCTGGTCAGACTGTTCCTTGTCGCCGAGACCCATGGTCTGGGCGGCGGCAAGCGCGGCGTTTTCGGTGACCTCGATGAAATCTTCTAGCACCTGCTCGAGAGCCATCAACGTGTCTCCTGGGCCACCGATTTCGAAGGGGCCTTGGGCGGCTTCACCTTCACGGGCGGTGGCTCGAAAGCCTGGATGCCAGTGATTTGCTCACCGATCACCAGGCCATGAATGTCATGGGTACCTTCGTAGGTGTAGACCGACTCGATATTCAGCATGTGCCGAATCACCGGGAAATCATCCACGATGCCGTTGGCCCCGAGAATATCGCGCGCCAGCTTGGCGGATTCGCGGGCCACCCAAACGTTGTTTCGCTTGCCGAGTGAGATCTGGTAGTGCTTGACCTTGTCGGCGTCCTTGAGTTGGCCGAGTCGTAGGGCGAGCAACTGGCCCTTGCTGATCTCCGAGACCATCCACACCAGCTTGTCCTGAACCAGCTGATGGCTGGCGATCGGACGGCCACCGAACTGGATGCGCTCTTGCGCGTATTCGAGCGCCGCGACGTAGCACGCCATGGCAGCACCGAGACCACCCCAAGCAATGCCGTAGCGCGCTTGGTTGAGGCACATCAAGGCGTTCTTGAGACCCGTGGTCTTGGGGAGAATGGCGTCGCCCGGGATTCGGCAGTCCTGGAAGGAAAGCTCGGAGGTGGTGGAGGCCCGGAGCGAGAATTTCCCGTGCTGATCGGACGACGTGTAGCCCGGGGTGTCTTTTTCGACCAAGAACCCACGGACACCGTCGTCCGTATGGGCCCAAACCACCGCAACTTGGGCGAGGGTCCCGTTGGTGATCCACTGCTTGGAACCGTTGAGGATCCAGCTTTCCCCGTCCCGCGTGGCCGTTGTGCGCATGCCGCCAGGGTTGGAGCCAAAGTCCGGTTCCGTCAGACCAAAGCAGCCAATGGCCTCGCCACTGCCGAGCGCGGGTATCCATTTGTCGCGCTGGGCCTTGGAGCCGAACGCGTAGATCGGGTACATGACCAACGAGCTTTGGACCGACACGAAGCTACGCAAGCCGGAGTCGCCGCGCTCGAGTTCCTGCATGATCAGCCCGTAAGAGATGTTGTCGAGGCCCGGTAGACCGTATTCGTCGATGGTGGAGCCGAAAAGGCCGAGCTTGGCCATTTCCGGAACCAGCTCTAGGGGTGTGCGTGCGTCACGGTGACATTCCTCGATGATGGGAATCACCATGTCATCGACGAACTCGCGGACGGTATCGCGCGCCATCCGCGCCTCCTCCGAGAGGAGCGGATCGATGTCCAGAAAATCAACGCCTGGGAAACGGCTCAAGGCCTTCCTCCTTCTTGACTGGTTCGTAGAGCGTGGCAGTTGGCCGGTTGTACGCCGGAGAGGCTAAGCACCGTGTCATCGTCGCGCTCGGTGGCGTCGCGCTCGGTGGCGTCGCGCTCGTGGCAGTTGCTGGTAGAGAATTCTTTGCGGTCGATCACGAGCGCGGGCCGAGTGATCTTGGCTGCATCGTAGCATGCGTTGGACGCTGAATTCGCGCTTGGCATCACGCCTCTTGCTGCTACGATAGACCATGGCAGTCTTCGTTGGTGGCAGTGCGTTTGGCATGGTGCAGCAAATTGCCGAGGGCTACTTGCTGGTGAGCGAGCGTACGTTTCGTCGATACCGGCGGCCAGACCTCGACCAGCTAACATTCGAGCTTCAAAAGAGATTGCGCGGCATCCGTGGCGAGTCGGCGCCACAGGACGACTGCGACGCCCTGCGTCAGCGCAACCGTCGTCTTCAGCGACTCACCAGCGCAGGTTCCATGCTGCGTTCCTACCGGCTGCGTTACAAGGCGTAGCGGTAGCCGCAACCAAGGTGGCGGCTCAAGGCTGGTGGAGCCACAAGGCCAACACCAAGCCGCCAAACAGGCAGGTCTCGGCGATTCTCTGCACCAGGCCACGACCCCTTGTGGTCACCGAGAGGGCGATCCCTCCGGCGCCTACCAACATCCCAGCGCCGACAAACGGCTGACCGTGGGTTTCGCCAAGGCGGAACAAGGCTAGCGCGCCGCCGATGTATTCCACAGCGCCGCCCAGGTTGTGAATCGCTTGTCGGGAAGAGCCGCCCATGGGTGACCCTGGGTCGCACGGAAAAAACGCGGCCACCAGGTAACCAATGGCGATGGCCAGTGCCAGTGCCGATACGGGCTCGGTGACGGGTCTCGTGGCGACTGCAACGGCCAGGAGCCCGAGTCCAACGGGTAAGAAGATGCCGAAGGCGACCAGCCGTTGATCTGGGGCGCCCACTTCGCCGAGCTCGCTGATGGTGTGATTCAGGTGGGTGTATCGCGGCCAGCGGCGGCCAACGCCAATCAACGAAACGAGGAGGTAAAGGCTGGTGAGGCCAGACAGGATGAGTGTGGTTGGCATAGAAGTGGCTCTCCTCAACTATGTGTGGGTAGATTTCGGCCTCTCCGCACCAATGCCCACGGATGTAGGATTGCCACCAGGATCGTCTCCACGCCCCAACCGCCATCCCACTGGGCGGGAACTCTTAAGAATCAGCCAGTTACGGGCAGGAACCCTATGGAAAGCGCGGAAATCGCCCTAACCACCCTCCCCGCCGGGCGATTACTCGCCCTTTCCACAGGGCCGGCGACGGCGGCGCACATCGATTGAGCCCATCGAATCACGCGCAACTACCGAATTCGAAAGAGCTTACCTGCGATGGGCTACCCACTCCAAGTTGAGGAGAGTCGCAAGTTGGCCGTCAAGGTACGCCCACAGTGGGGCAGTCTCGGTGTGGGCACTGCGGTCGGAAGGCCCCTCGGTATGATCGGCGCCCCGAGCGCGGGTGGCGGCATGTGCCGTGGGGACGGACGGTCGTGGAACTGCGCTACAAGCCGTGGCGGGTGGATTGTCGCGACTGTGGCGTTCGCGGAGAGCTGGTGCCTTGGGCGGGACTGGGCAGGCGCTTTTCCTACGACTTCGAGGAACTTGCCGCCTACTTCGCGCAGATCACCAGCCAGACCGAAGTTCATCGTCTGCTTGGCATCTCGTGGTACACCGGGGTTCGATCGTCAAGCGAGTCGTGGCGCGTCGCCTTGACCCTGAGCGCCTCACGGGCTTGCGCCGGATTGGTATCGACGAATTCAGCTATCGCAAGAGACACCGCTACCTGACGGTGGTCGTTGACCATGACCGGGGCCGCGTCGTTTGGACAGGCGAAGGCAAGAGCGCCGATACTCTGGCCCCGTTCTTCGATCTCCTGGTGCCGCAGCGGTGCCAAGAGATCGAGACGGTTACGATCGACCTTTCCGCTGCCTTCATCAAGGCCGTTCGGGAAGGCCTGCCGCGAGCAGAGACGGTCTTTGATCGCTTTCATGTGCAGCGCCTGGCATCGGACGCGGTCGACGAATGGCTGGCGTGGGCGTCGAGATCCAAGCTCAAGCCCTTCGTCAAGGCAGCTCGAACGATCCGAAAACACCGGGCCGGAATCCTCGCCTATGTCAAGACCCGCCTCAGAAACGGTCTCGTCGAAGGGTTCAATGGGAAGATCAGAATGATCGCCCGGCGCGCATTCGGATTACACTCCCATCAGTCACTCTCTGCCATGTTCTTCCTGAACTGTGGCGGCCTCGAACTCTGCCCTCCGATACCCACCAAAAGTTGAGGAGAGCCAAAACGGGTGGGTTGTTGGCGTCGGGGATGACGGTGCAGAGCTTGACGTTTTTCAAGGTGGTCGATCCCACGACGGCAATGGTGGCGGTCACCACCCCTGAGGAGTCGATTTTGACCCGCGCTGGCGGTTCGAGCTTGCACGTGATCGCAAATGCCTGAGCCGCCGGTAGCGCGAACATCACGATCATGGTTAGAGCGAGCAGTTGTGGTCTGGACGATCGTAGATTTTGCATGGTGGTTCTCCAGGGGCTGTTGAGCCGGTCTTGAGGGCGGCACCGCTCCTCACGACGATCGTGACGAGAGGACGCCATGGCTCGGAACCTACGGAGAGAATTCAACTTCGTGGAGATCACTCTGAAGCAGACCGTAACTCTTGCACTTTTGGAACGTACTAATAGAGGTCGAGTTGGAGGTAGGGCGGTGCCTGGTTGTGCGGTGGTGGTGGGCCGGCCTGTTGGCGGGGTAGGTTGCCTGAACTATCGGATATGGCAGCGATAGGGTTGTTGGGCATGATCGAATCACCGATTCGGATCGCCGAATTTCTGCCAATGGGGGAGTGAAGTTGACGCCGACCCGTTTTCGCATCGGGAATTGGACGGTACAGCCGACAGAAGGGGTGATCGAGTGCGAGGGGGAACGTCGGCATCTTAGGCCCAAGGCCATGGACTTTCTGTTACTGCTGGCGGAGACGCCGGGGATCACGGTCGAAAAACAAACCATCTTCGGGCGGTTGTGGCCCGAGACCGTTGTCGAGGAAGGGGCCCTCGCACGGTGTGTCTCGGAGCTGCGCGCTGCGCTCGATGACAGCGCGCAGAAACCACGGTTCATTCAAACGCGGCATCGACGAGGGTATCGGCTGATTGCATCGGTCGAGCCGGTGCAGGTGGTGCTGGAACAACCCGTCCGCAAAGTGGAGTCTGTCCGTCCGCGGCGTATGCTGTTACTCGGCGCCGCGCTGGTCGCAGGGCTGGCGACCGTGGCGGTGTCCGCGTTCTTGCGTTCAGATGAGCGGGTGAGCACCTCCACGCTCGGTGGCTTTCCGAGTGACCGCTTCGCTATGCCTCGGGTGGTTGTACTGGGCGCAACGCACCTCGATGGCGATGCGCGTCACGCTTGGATCGGGCGGGCAGTCGCGCACCTTTTGACGGCGGAGCTGGCCTCGACGACATCACTTCGATTGGTGCCTGCGGACGTCAGTGGACGATCTGAAGGCGCGTTGGCGATTGCGCGTTCGGAGACGTTGCCGCCAGAGGCTCTCGCCCAGCTGCGACAGCGATTTGGCGTTGATCTCGTGGTCAGTGGTCACTACGTGGTCGCCGCTGGCGAGAATGACGATCTGCGGTTGGACCTGATGGTCACGGACGCTGGCAATGGCGAGATTTGTTCCGCGGTCGTCGAACATGGACCGTCGGATCGTCTGAGTCAGATCGTGTCCCTTGCCGTGATGCGGCTGCGCGAAGACCTCGATCTTCCGACGCTGATTCCTGCAGGAATTCGCGGCAGCTCGGCTGTGGAGGCGACGCCATCGCAG
Source organism: Candidatus Multivoradales bacterium (assembly GCA_965250305.1). Classification (GTDB taxonomy): domain Bacteria; phylum Acidobacteriota; class Thermoanaerobaculia; order Multivoradales; family J023; genus J023. The sequence continues at coordinate 421,188 of CBDFNS010000025.1, forward strand.
CTGCCCCCTTCCTACTTCCAAGGGCTGTTGCTTTTGGACCGACTCGAGGCTCAGGCGGCTCGTGAGCGGTTCGAGCAGGCCATCACCGTGGCGCCGAGTGCCGTTTGGCCCCGGCTCGCCCTGGCTGAGTCGTGGTCTCTTCTCGGCTACGACCACAATGCCGCTGAAGCGGTGGCCGAGGCACGGGTCCACGCAGGGGTTCTCGATGGCGAGGAACGCCTTTGGTTCGATTCGCGGGCGCATGCATTGTCGACCGACTGGGACGGTGCGATAGAGCGCTTCCGTGCGCTGCGTCTACTCGAACCCAACAACTTGGAATACAGCCTGGCGCTCTTGGCCACGTTGGTCGAAGCAGGACGCATGGCCGATGCGCGCGACCTCATCGAGCATACCGAGAACGGAGAACCAACGGTGAACGCACGGTTCGAAGGTGATCCGCGGTGGTCTCTGCTCCAAGGAGAGGTCGTACTGACCATGGGTAACCGTCGGGGTGCCCTCGAAGCGGCCCGCGCCGCGTATGTCCGAAGCCGTGGTCTGCAGGCACCGGCCGTCGAGGCTCGGGCGCTGTTACTGAAGGCACGCGCCTTACATGCCGACGGAGAGGTCGAAGAGGCCAGCGCGACACTCGAGGCCGCACGGCTGCGATTTGAGCTGATTCGTGATCGATCGGGCGAAGCACAGGCCACCTTGGCACAGGCTCGATGGATGTCGCGTCGCGGCGAGCACGAGCGCGCGGTTGCCACGACCGAGGCCGCACTCGCGATCAGTCGCGAGGTCGGCGATCGTTCGGGGGAGGGTACGGCCCTCCGGATACTCGGATCTCTGGTCTGGCAGCTCGAGGGACGCGAATCCGGCGAAGCTCACCTGCGTAAGGCCATCGACGTGGCGCGAGAGACGGGAGATCGGGATGGTGAAGCTGCTGCCCTGAGTGATCTGGCAATTGCCTTTGCACGCTTCAGCACCGGCGAACCGAGCATGCCGCATTTTCGTGAGGCGCTTGCGATCAACCGCGATCTCGGAAACCGCAAGCAGGTTGGTGCCAGCCTGATGAACATCGGTAAGCTCGCGTTGTTGATCGGTGACTTCGAGACCTCGCGTACCTCCTACGAGGAAGCCGAGGCCGTGGTCGACGACCTCGATCCGCGCTCACGGGGCATGATTGCATTCAACCTCGGCTACCTGAGAGCGCTCACCAACGATGCAGCGGGCGCTCGCCGTTCGTTTGAACAGGCGCTGGCGCTGTTTCGTCGTTTGAACGACGTGGTGATGGCGGACGCCAGTCTCGAAGCACTGGCCAGCGCCGCGTTGGTGGCCGGTGATTTCGAATTGGCGTTGGAACACATCCGCACGACTCTGCGCTTGCGCGAGGAGCGAGGGGAGCTCGCGCGGATCGCACGCGCGAAAGTAGTCCTGTCGCGTGTACTTCTGGCTTCGGGGCAAACCACCGAGGCCGAACACGTTGCCCGGCAGGCACTCGAGGAAACGCAGGTCGAGGCGGCCAGCTTGGTTCGTCCTACGGCCGTCGAGGCTGTGGCGCTTGTCTTGCTCGAGGCAGGGCGGTTCCAGGAAGCGGGTAGGGTCATCGACGAAGTCGTTGGATTGATACCGGACCGGTTCGGTTGGCCCTCGTTGAACATCGCCATCTATGACCTTACCCGCACGCGTATCGATGCCGCTTTGGGGCGGCACGCCGAAGCACTCGACCGTGCCAACGCCCTGAGAGCCTACTTCGAAGATCGAGGTGCCGGAACCCTCGTGGTCGAAGCGGACTACGTGCTACTCGAACTCGACTTCCGACGCCTGGGTCGGCTCGATCAGGATCGGGCCAAGGCGTTGGTCAAGACGGCCCGCGCCACGGGGCAGGAGCTGATCGCGCTGCGGGTTGAAGCGCTTGGCCGGGACTGAGCCTGACCGAGCGGTGCCAGCACCCTCGTGTTAGAGGCTGAGCTCGTGCTCTTGGAGGTCGATCTGCGACACCGAGGCCGACTGGACCAACGCCGGGTCAAGGCCTTGGTAACGGCGGCTCGAGCGGAAGGTCAAGTCAAGAGCTGATCGCGCGCCGGGCTGCAGCCTTGGCCCAGGCAGAGCCTGGCCAAGGCTAAGTAGTGCTTCAGTGCGCGGGCCACCCTCTGCTGCCCTTGGGCCAGCGAGTCGGTCGGCGATTCAGCCGCTACTTACTCGCTCTCCTCTTTGAGCTTCTTTACTTCTTCCGTCAGTGTCTTGACTTCTTCCCGCAGCTCGTCAACCTCCTTCTTTGTTGCGGCTGGAGGCTTTTTTGCCTGGCCTGCCGCCTTCAAGTACTCCTTGGTGGCAGTTGCCACGATCAATCCGACGGGTGCTGAGCCTTCGGGCGAGACGCCTCCAGCGAGGGTTCCGGCGCCGATCGCTATGAGGTCGTCCCGTGTAATGTCTCCGTCCGCGGCGGTGGCGGCAACCGCACCAGCTGCGCCTTCCGCCATGCCCTTGCCGGTAATCGCCAAGAAACCTGTCGAGGGGGCAACCGAGGTCGCGAGAACGAAGCCCGATCCTCCCACCAGAAAGCCTTGGAGAACCCGTTCCATGCTCCGGGTCATCGGGGCCCAGATGGCGATACCTTGAAGCGTGAGTGCGGTGCGGCTCGTAGAGTCATTCCCGAGCTTGACGCCATCAGCCTTCGCCGCGGCCAGCGCGAGACGTTGACTTCCTTGAACACTTGGGCCGTAGGCAACGGCGGTGATTTCGTCGCAGAATTGACCTCGTGGGCAGAGGCCGGTTGGGTCGGTATTGATGATGGGATTGTTGACGGCGAAGGCGTATTGGCTCCACGATCCACTGTCCCGCGCCGGATCGACCTGCAGGAACCGGTGTGACAGCGGCAAGTAGGTGCGTCCTCGCATGTAGGTGGTGAGGCCGTCGTTTTCGTGACCGTGGAAGCCAACTGCACGCTCGCCCGAACCGGTGCCGCCAATGGCCTCGCCGAAGGGTTCGTAGTGGACACGGCCCGCGCCGGCGCCGGTAATGAGTCGAGCGTTGCCAACTTGGTCTTCGTGGTAGTGCTTTTCGGAACCGCCAGGGAAGGTCTTGGAAGCGATCAATCGCGGGCCGGACCGAACGTAGTCTTTGCGTAGGGCGATGGCACTGCCGAGGCCGACGAACTCTCGGATCACGGAGAGTCCGTTGCGTAGGGTCCAGGTCTTCTCGGGATCGGTGGGGTCGTTGTCGCTCCAGGTCAGCACTCGAAGATCGTCGTGATCGTAGATGCCAAGCTGACTTTCACCGGAGCCCTTGTGTAGCCCGATGAGCTTGTCGACTTCGTCGTAGACCATGGTGATACCAGCGCCGTTGGTAAGGTTCCCGAAGCCGTCGTAGGCCCAGCCGCTCCCGGTCAATTGGTTGTTCGAGGGGTTGACCGTTCCGGTGTCTTGCGGTGTGCCCGTGCCGTCGTTTCGTAGGTTGTCGAAGTTGTCGTAGGTGTAGCTTCGGATGGTGCCTTGAACAGTGGCATCGGTCAGACGGCTGTTCTTGTCGTAAGAGAAATTGTCACCGCCGAGAGATGTAATGTTGCCGGCGTAGTCGTAGGCGACGCTTCCAACGTTGTAACGTTGGGCGGTGCCGACACCGAGATCGATCGAATCGATGGCTCTTCAGGAGAGATGGTGGGTCGGTGTAAGCTCCACGCATGCGAGATATCGACCTGTACGGGAAGATCCTGGGTGTTTCGGCGCCTTGGAAGGTGACGGACGTATCCCTTCGGCTTGCTGATGGCGAGGTGGAGGTTCTAGTCGAGCACGGACGCGGGCAAGAATTGTCGTGCCCGGAATGTGGAGCGGCGAGCAGTCGGTACGACAGCCGTCGGCGCCGGTGGCGGCACCTTCCGACTTGCCAGTACAAGACGATTCTGGTCGCCGATGTTCCGCGGGTTCATTGCCCGGAGCACGGGGTCAAGACGATGAGCGTTCCGTGGTCGGATCGTGGTTCGGGTTTCACTGCGCTCTTTGAAGCGCTGATCATCGACTGGCTCCAGGAAGCGACCATCTCGGCCGTTGCTCGGCAACTCGACGTTACTTGGGACCAGGTGAGTGGTGTGATGGAGCGCTCGGTCCGACGTGGGCTGGCCCGACGCGATTTGAAAGTACCTCGCCGGATCGGCGTCGACGAGACGTCGTTCCAGAAGCGCCACGAGTACGTAACGGTGGTCGCGGATTTGGAGACCGGATGCGTGCAATACGTCACCGACGGCCACAAGAAAGGAGCCCTCGGCGCCTACTACGCCAGCTTCAGCGAAGGCGACTTGGTACAGATCGAGAGCGTCGCCATGGACATGTGGGGACCGTACATATCGGACACTTTAGCCGCTCTTCCCAACGCCAACGAGAAGATCGCCTTCGATAAGTTCCACGTCGCCATGCACCTCGGTAAGGCCGTAGATAAGGTGCGCCGAGAAGAGAGTCGCGCACTCTTCGCCGTCGGCGACAACAGCTTGAAGAACACACGCTATCTATGGCTCTTCCACCCAGATCGTCTCGGGGAGGAACGCGTCGTACAGCTCGACCAGCTGATCAAGAAGGCACACAGAACGGGTCGCGCGTGGATGCTCAAAGAACTCGCCATGGAGATGTGGGAAGCCGGGGATCGCCACGAGGCCGAGAAGATCTTCGACGCCTTCTACTCGTGGGCGATTCGCTCTCGGCTCGAGCCCATCAAACGCGCGGCGAAGACGATCAAGAATCACCTCACTGGAATTCTCAACGCGATCGAGCTCGGCATCACCAATGCCCGCCTCGAAGGGATCAACACCGTCATCCAAGGTCTGAAGAGAGCAGCAAGGGGCTTTCGCAACCGAGAGCGGTTTCGCAACGCCATCTACTTCCATCTCGGTGGTTTGGATCTCTATCCGGAATCATTCGCCCACACAAGTTCCTGAAGAGCCGAATCGATGCGTGGCATGCCGCCCGCCACACCGTAGTTGTCATTGCCGCCCCCGCCCAGGTGTTGAACTTGGTTGATGATGCCGCTCTTGTGATAGGTAATGCCGGCACCGAGGGTGCCTGCGTCCACGCTGGTAAGGAAGAAACCCTGACGGTAGGTGTAGCCGACGGTCCGGCTGATGTTGCAATCGGGGCTGGCAGTGTCGCAAGTGGGGTATCCAAGGGCCGTGACATTGCCGAGGTCGTCGTAGGTCCAGGACTGGTCGAAGGTGGTGGTTTGGGATCCAGGTGTTGGATTCGAGGACCAACCCGTGCCCCAGAACACACTGGTCGCCCGTTGGTCCAGGCGGCCCGCATTGTCATACCCGAAGGTCGAATCGACCACCCAAGTGGCAAGGACGCCAAGGCCGCTGTCGGCAGGTTGGCGGTAGTTGTTGCGGGTGGCGGCGATCAACTGACCATTGGTCGGCCCGGTCGTGCTGCACAGGGACGAGTGGGTGCCTTCGGCCAGCGGATCGCAGTAAACGAAGCGCTTGAGCGCCCGGCTACCGACCGCAACCCGGCGGAGACGGCCGACCGGGTCGAAGGTCAGACTCTTGGTGCGTCCGCTTTCTGAGAGGGTTTGCGGGGCGCCCCGGGTGGTGAAGTTGGAGAACGTCATGGCCGCCCGCTCTGGGATGTTTTCGTGGGTCAGGAATCCACGCCCATCGTGGGTCCACGAGCGGGTTTGGGGGACCGTCGATACCCCCTCGCGATGGGTTCGCCGCGCTTGTGTTTGCTTGTCAAGCGGGTCGTATTGGAAGGTTGTCTCGAAGCCACCGACGATGGTGCCGTCCCCGAGGGGCGCCGTTACTTTGACAGTGCGACCCTTCCAGTCGCGTTGAAGCACCGTGTCAGCAGTTTGGAAACCGGTGTTCTTGCAGATGCCGGTGGTGCTGCCGATGCCGGTGTCGACGCAGGAGACCAGAACAGTTTTACGGACACCGGAGTATTGTCGCGCCGACTTCGAACCATCAGGATGCGTGACCTGAAGGGGCCGCGCGCGGTAGTCGTAGTTGATCGTTGTGGGTGGGCCGCTCGGGGTATCGAGGGAGGAAACCGCGCGAATCGATCCGCTGGGGTGGTATGTAACGGTGCGGGTAACGGTCTGGCGACCTGTCGAGGAGGCCGGGTTGTCGTTGTACAGCGGCAGGGTTTCGGACCGTAGGCGTCCGAGGCCATCGTAGGCGGCATCGTAGATCCGGATCGGCGATGGTGAGACCGTGCTGGCGGTCGTCCCCTTGGGGAAGACTTTGGTGGTGAGCTGCCAACGACCCCCCACGTTCCGGTAGTCGGCGTGGTGGCTGGCGGTGAGCTGGCTGGTGGCCCAGGTCACGCGGCCCATGGGGTCGTAGTCGAAGGTGACCACATCGCCGTTGTTGCCGGTTTCGGTCAGCGGCCAGCCCGTGGCCTGGTCGATGGTGCGGCGCAGGTCGTAGATCGAGTTGCCTGCTACTCTTCTCTCTCGGAGAACACCATAGTCGTAGCCGTAGTCGACGGCGTAGTCTTGGTTGTTCTCGGTCCAATTGGCACTGGAACACCAACCGTTGGCTGTGGTCATTTCGGGGAACGTATCGGCGCCGAAGAAGCGCTGCCGATCGAGTTCGCCAGTGGCAGGGTTGATTTCATGGGAGGTCACCAGATCTTGGTTTCTGCGGTTGGCGGCGATGTTGTTCGTCGTGATGTTGCTGGTATTGATCGCGGTCGATTCCCAAACCCGATCATGGGTGAGGTGGCCGAATAGTGGATCGAAGCATGCTTCGCGACCGCGTTTATCGCTGCCCTCGGTGGTCCACTGGTAGTCCCAGGTACCGAGCAGCCAGCGGCTGGGAAGGGTGACGTTGTTCGCGATGGTGTGATCGTCGTTGAGCGTCAAGGTACCGGCATTAGGGTTCCAGTTTTGAAACGTCGTTTGGTCCAGAGTGCCGTTTTGCGAGATCACGTCGAAGGTGCTCCGGGTGGTGGTCTGGCGGTAGTGGCCGAGACCATCGAAGTGATCCTTGACCCGTTTGACCCAGCGATTGTTGTCGTCGTGGTATTCGGTGCGCGACGCTTTCAGTCGGCTGTCACGTAGGCAGTGCGCCGAAGCCTGCTGACATTGGTGGCCGGCACGCGTCACTTCGTATTGGGCGTAGGTGGTTTGCCGCTTGGTGCAGGCTTGGGTCAGTACGGACACATCATCGCCAACCTGGTCGCCAGTGGCGATCGTTGTGCGCGGTATGTTCAGGCCGTTCAGCCCGGCAGTGCATTCATACAGTTCTTCGGAGCGTCGCAGAGCGGCGTCGAGGGGATCCCGATTTTCGAGCAGATGGCTGACCTTGAGATTGCGCTCGATGTGGGTGCGGCCGCTCTTGAGGCGCCAGTGAACGCCGTTGCCGATTGCCTCGCATTTTGTGGTGTCTTCGGGTGGATCTCCCGGCCAGTTGCACCGATCGTCGAACGGGTAGATGTTGAAGTGGTGGACCGAAGCGGTGGAGAGCCCCGTTTCTTGAACGCTCCACACCGCGACGGTTTGCTCAGAGAAGGGCGCTTTGTTGGATGATTCGTCGTTGGGATTGAAGGCGCGGCAAATGGTGTTGGGTACGTCCGCGGTGCGTTGGGTTTCACGCAGGTAGCGTTGGTCGCTGATCACGCCTCCACCCACATCGGTCACGGTACGGCGTGACACGCCATTGATCGAGGTGCCCACCGTCGTGTTGTTGCAATCGGGCGGGCTGTCCCACACCGAGGCGTATTGGTATCCGATGGTGGCACCGGTTGGGAGTGTCGCCGACTGCAAGCGGATTCGGTCGTCCGCCGGATGCTCGTAGGCGAAGGTGTAGGCCGAGCCGTCGGCGAGCGTGATCCGGTCGAGCCTGGGCATCTTCACCGTCGGAGTGGTGATGCCGCAGTGGCTGACGAGGGCGGTGTGAAAGAGGCTGCGTGAGGGATAGCCGAGGCTCTCGTCGGTGTAGAAAAAGTCGTAGATTCGAGGCGCTTGGCCAGAGAACGCGGGAAACTCGACGCTCGAGACGACCATCGGATCCGCTGACGTCTTGCCGGTCCAGCCGGTGAAGTTGACCGTCGTAGTGCGCCAGGCGGTGCCGCCAGTGCCGGCGTCGTCACGGATGGTCCAGGTAGTGGGCCCGTATTGAATGGTCACCCTATTGCCGTACTGATCCTCGATCGAATGCAGCAGCCATTCGTCGGGTAGGGTCGGCTGACGCACGCTGCCCTGCCTGACGTAAAGCCGCTTGATCCCGGAAGGCTCCTCGACCCAGCGGCGGTTCGAGTTGGTCAGATCGAGCACCAATCGGAGGTAGCTGCCATCGCGGGTGTAGAGGATCTCCTTGTCCTGGTAGGTCCCGGTGGAGATGGGTGTGATGTCGTTGCCGTGCAGCTCGCGCCAGAACTCATGCTGGGTGCCGCTTGCATTGACGAAGACGAAGCGCGGGCCGGTGTGGACTTGCTTCTCAAACGCCAGGGGATCGGTAGGACATTGCGGCTGGATCGGAATGCCGTCGAGGACGTAGGGCGGCAGAAGCCGGCCGAGATGGAAGCTCCAACCGGTACCGAGGTTGAAGATCGGGTTGGGGTATTCCCCGCTCAAGGGCTTTGCCTTGGGCTCGCCATTTGGCGTTTCACGCGTCAGCTCGGTGAGCGTTCGGCGATGCCAGAGGTGGCTGTTGAACACCGCCTGGAGTTCGTAGGAAAGGGGGCCACGCACGGCTTGCGGACCGCCGATGGGGATGACGAGGGTCGCGGAACCGGTGCGTAGGTCAACGGTATCGATGTCATCGACGCTGAACACCGTACGAGCGTCGAAGCCAGTTGGGCGAAGGGCGCCGAGCTCGTCACCATCGAGCGGATCGACGGCGGCGCCGAAGCCCTCCTTGCCACCGCCGCCCGTGCCGGCCTTGAGGAAGCCTTCACCGGGAATCTCATAGGCGATGACCTCGCCCGCGATGTCGAAGGTTTGGTTGCGTTCCGTGGTTTCGGTGCCGGTGGTGAAACGAATGTCGAAGGGTTTGTCGATAAGGCCGGCGTTGGCTGGCACGATGTGCCAGAGCGCGGTGACCGAGGCGTTGGGCGCGAGATCGCCGAAGTCGGCGCGCGCCTCGAAGATCGGTTCGCCGTTGCCATCGGTGCCGATTTTCTTGCCAACGCAGATGCCAGCCTCGTTTAGTCCTTCATGACACACGCCATAGATAGCGAGGATCGCGCCTGGGCCTTGAACCACCACCCGAACACCACGCGCGGGCAAGCCACCGACGTTGGTGACTTTCATTTCGAAGGTCGGTGCTCTTTCGGCCACGTCCTCGACACTCACCATGCCGAAGTTGGTACCGCCGACGCCCACTTCGGCGAAGGTCGGGACGTCGAAGCGCAGGGCTGCCGCCGCGCCTGCGTTGCCGACGATCGCCAGCGTCTCGTCGTGGGCCTTGGTGACGTCATCATGGCTGATGGCCAGGGTCAGCGTGCCGTTGAGCGGACCCGATTGGGTCGGTGCCCAGGTGACGTTGAGCGGCGGGCTGGTCGCGCCCGCTGCCAAGGAAAATGTGCTGGGCACAACGGCGACACCCGCGGGTGCGCTGAGTGCCACCGTCAGGGCACGCGTCGTGGTGTTGGTCGCGGTGAGTGACGCCGAGACCGTGGTGCCGACCACGACATCGCCAAAGTCGATGGGGGCGCCCGAGAAGCTTAGATGCCCATGGCGGGTGACAAGATTGAGAATGCGGGGTTTGTCGCCGAGTTTGATCGGCAAGACGATGGGTTCGTGCGCGCTCGCGGCGGCCGCGAGTAGGCTGCAAAGAAGTAGGCTGAGGATCGCGGCCCGGAGCGCCTGGCGCCCGAAGGTCCGGGGTTCATTGTTGCTGGCTCGGTACATCGTAGGAGTCCCCTTGGGTCTTGTCGTTCGAGCGCACAGCGGCGCCCGCCGCGATCATGGTGGTCATGCGGCCGTCTCGGAGGTGCTGAGAGTGGTCTGAGTCCCCGTACAGGGCCGCTTGGCCGTGTACAGGGAACCCATCAACGGTGACCGCTCGCAATCACCGTCGATGGGTAGGTCGGTTGGCCCGTTACTTCAAATAGAGAGAATTCAAGGAGCACCAGCCGGTCGCTGGGTCCTTGACCGGCGCGAAGCCAACAGAGGTCCCGGTGGTGAACGCGGTCAACAGCATGGTGTACTTCTCGTCGGCCTGGGGATCATCCACCCGGATGTAGAGGGAGGGCTCTGCTTGACCCGTCCAGATCTGCTGCAACACGCAGCCGTCTGACGGCACCAAGTTGTTCAAGGCGGCCGAGTTCTTGACGGTGAACCAGATCTTGCCATCAGGATTAATCTTCAGGAGGGTGACCGCAGCACCCCAACAGCCTCCGGTATTGCAGGCCGTGGCGAACGCGGGTGCGGTCACCAGAGTCAGAACAAGCGCGATGACGATCCATAAGGTGGACTTCGGGAAGATTCGATTGGACTAAACCGCTTCGCGGTAGAAGAGCCGCTTCGGCACCGTGATCTTCGGCAGAGGCGAGCACCTTCGCTGACCGTCGTCGGACTTCGGCCCTCCGACGAGACTGGTTCCTTTCGCAGCCGGTAGCCGGCCATCTGGCAGCGGCATGCTCCTTCGTGGGCAGGATGTTGGTGTAGCCAACTCTTCCACCTCACGAAAGGAGACTGTCATGACGCCGCTGCGCCAACGGATGCTCGAGGACATGCAGATTCGGAATCTCGCGCTCTCGACTCAAGAGACGTACGTCCGCCAAGTCGCCCGGTTCGCCGTGTATTCCGGCGGCTGCCCGTCGAAACTCGGCCCGCGGGAGGTCCGCGCCTATCAGCTTTACTTGACCAAGGAGCGAAAGGTCTCATCCAGTGTTGTTGCCCAAGTGGTGGCGGCTTTGCGGTTCCTCTACGGCACGACCCTTCACCGGCCTTGGACCATCACGGCGATCCCCTACCCGAGGACACGCAAGAAGCTGCCGGTCGTACTTACCCGCGCGGAGGTCGCGCAGTTCCTCGGCACGGTGAGGAACGTCAAACATCGAGCGCGAGGCGATCCGGATGGCACCAGACGAAATTCACAATGGAGACGATTCTTCCTTCCGCGCGATGGCACGAACTCCCAAGGGCGATACAGCTCCACGAGAAGAAGAAAGCGTATAGCGGGTTGAGACGTTTATGGTGATCGATACAGGTCCGGGCTCCGCTTAGGTGGACTCGCGGCGTTCCAGCATGGCCCGTATCCGAAGTCCGATCGCTTCCAGGCCCACGACGTTATCGACCGCATTCAGGGCGCAGGCGGCGCGGGGCATACCGTAGACGATAGACGTTGCCTCGTCCTGGGCGACGGTATGGGCACCGAGATCCCGCAGACGGGCCATCCCTCGGGCGCCGTCGCTGCCCATGCCGGTGAGCAAGGCGCCAATTGTGCGCGGACCAGCAACCCTGGCGACGGAACGAAAGAGCACGTCGACCGAGGGGCAATGGGTGGTCTGCGGGTGGTCGCCGAGCTCGAGGAAGTAGCCTTCGGGGTTCCGCCCCAGGCGCAGATGCCAACCTGCCGGTGCGATGTACACCGTTCCTGGTCGCGCTTGCTCGCCATGCCTCGCTTCACAGACCAGCAGTGGTAGGTTGGCGTTCAATCGCTCGGCGAAGGCCTGGGTAAAGCCGGTCGGCATGTGTTGGACGACCAATACCGGCACCCGTGGGGTCGGACCGAGGTCGCCGAGTACGCGCTCGATGGCCGGCGGTCCTCCGGTAGACGCGCCGATCGCAACAATGTCGTAGGCCATGCGGCGGCCCAGCTCGGTATCACGCAGATGAGTGATCCTCTCGGAGAGGTCCGGAATCTCGACGCTCGACTCCTTTCTGCGGGTCAGGACCGTTTTGCGATTGGTTTCCAACTCCGTGTTGGTAACCTGGAAGATCTTGTCGAGGAGCACTGCCCGCAGCGCTTCGAAGTCGACCAGGGAATACCGCTGCTTGTCGACAAAGTCGACCGCCCCACGATGCAAGGCCTCGATGGTGAGAGGGGCTGCGTCGCCGCTATGGGTCGAGAGAATGATCACCGGGACCGGCCGAGCCACCATAATGTGGTCGAGGGTCGAAAGCCCGCTCATGCCTGGCATGTCGAGGTCGAGGGTAATGACGTCGGGGCGCCACTGATCGAGGTGGGCAAGGAGTTCCTCGCCCGACCGGGCGCTGCCCACCAATGACAGTTGTGGGTGCTCGCCGAGTACGCGCTCCAAGGCCTTGCGGATGAACGTGGAGTCGTCGACCACGGCGACGCGAATCGTGTTGGCGCGTCGATGTCGTTGGGTCACGACTCGCTCCGGCGGTAGGCGATACAAGCGCCTAGGCGCTCGGCTTGGAATTGCTTGGTCAAGCCAATAATGGATTCGGCGTGGCCGAGGAAGAGGAGGCCTCCGGGGCGTATGAGGGTTGCGAAGTTGTCGATCGCGCGGCGGAGTGCCCCTTCTTCGAAGTAGATCAAGACATTGCGGCAGAAGATGACGTCGTAGGGTTGGTCGCTCTGCGTGAGGCTCGGCCGGTCAACCAGGTTGCCGGGGCGAAAACGCACATCATCGCGGTAGGGTGCCCGCAGTGCGAACCCGCCGTCTTTGGTAAGGAAGTACCGTTCGATCTGTTCTTGATCGAGGGACCGTAGCGAACTCGATCGATACCAAGCCGCCTTTGCTTGATCAAGGCGCTCGGTGTCGATATCGAGTGCTTCGATGCGGGCGGGCTCGAAACCACCGCCGAAGCGCTGGGACCGGTCGAAGATACGCAGCGTGTAAGGCTCCTCCCCCGACGAGCAGCCGGCTGAGAGGATACGCAAGGGGCGCCGGCTCCGTTCTAGAAGATCAACTCCTTGAAGGGCTTCGAGTTGACTGACTTCCCGAAAGAAGTAGGTCTCGTTGTTGGTGATCGAACGTACCAGGTGCTCTTGTTCGCGCGCCAGGTTGTAGCTGAGGAGAAGGTAGTAGTCGAGAAACCGGTTTAGATGGTTGGCGCGCAGACGTGGCGCCAGCCGGGAGGCGAGGATTTCACGCTTGTGCTCCGCGTAGTGGAGTCCATAGCGTTGCGTCAATAGCTCGTTGAGCAAGGCGAGCTCTTCGAGTGTCATGGTGGGGGGTGCGTGCAAGTGGCGCTGCCTTACGTCTCGAGAAAGCTGAGCGCACGTTGAGCGACGATTGGGATAGGGTCTGCCGCCAACTGCGCTAGGGCGGCTAGATTTTCAGGCCGCGAGAAACGTCCCAAGACTTCGGCACAGGAGAGGCGAATGTACCAATCGCTGTGGTTGATGGCGTCTCGGAAGGTCGCGTCGTCTTCCGCAACAGCACAGCGCGCCAAGCCTCGGTAGGCCATGCGGGCCCGGCGAGGATGCACGGAGTCGGCGGCGTTGCGGAGTGCTGCACGAGCCTGCGGACCGCCGATTCGACCCAGGCTCTCGAGCACGATCGGCTCGAGGGGTGAGTCGAGAGGGTCCAGCAACTGGATAAGGGGGGAGACACTCTCTCGATCGCCAAGCTCGCCGAGTGTGCGGATGAGGTAAGCCTCGGTATGCTCGGTGAGCAGGGCGCGTAGGCTGGGAGCCAGTTCCCGGAGCCCGGTCCGGGAGGCGAAGGCGGCCGCGACGGGCCCGTAGGTCATCGGAGCTTGGCCCAGCCACTCGTTCCACGGGATGTGCTGCATGACAGCGTCATGCTCGGTGAGTTCGGCCAAGACCCTTGCCCGTTCGCCGTGGGGGAGAGCGGTGAGGCGGGCAACCACGTCAGCGAGGTCTTCGCCGAGAACCGCGGCGAGCACGACTGCTGTTGCCGAGTCGATCTCGGCAGTTTGGAGTTGTGGCAGCAAGACGGCGCGGTGTTTGGCCAACAAGCGATGCAGCACGGATCGTTGCTCGTCGGGTTGGCGCAGGTAAAAGCCCAGTAGCGCTTTGCCGAGTGCTGGGTCGCGGATCTTGTCGAGCGCGCGGACCATTGGCGGGAACTCATCGGGTAGGGGCGAGCGCTCGAGCGCCCGTACAAGGCTCGGTATGGGCGTTTGATCCGGGTACCGCTCCGCGAGCAAGAACCCCCACGTTCGCGGGCTGCCTGAAATCTGAATGAGCTCGGCGATCAAGTCGTGGCGGTGGTGGAGACACGCCGGAAGAACGGTCGGCTCACGATGGACGCCTGCGACCAAGGTCAAGGCACGGCGATCCTCGGGGCCGGTACCCAAGCAGAGCAGGCCGCGGGCGGCACTGATCCGCACCGGTTCTCGGCCGTGCTCCAACAAGGGTGCAAGCGCCTGACGCGCTGGTTCCGGGTCGTCCGGGGGATTCGGCAACCCCTCGAGCACGTGGGCCAGCAAGCCGACGGTGGTTTCGGTATCAAGGTCCTGGACAAAGCGCAGCCAATGGCGAAGCAGTGTCTCGAAGGCTTCACGACCGCCGATCCGGGCCAGCGCTTCGGCGGACATCGGGCCAACAAGGAGGTCGGTGAGCAGCGGCTCGAGGTGCCTCACGGCCACCGGCGAGCGTAGGTAGCCAAGGGCTTGGACCGCGGCCATCTGCAACCAGGGGTCGGCCTCGAGGAAACCGAGCAAATCGGGAATGGCGCGTGCGTCGCCCAACTCACCGATGGCGACGATCGCTTCTTGAACGACGTTAGGGTCCTGGTGATGGAGCGCGGCCCGGAGCGGTTCGAGCGCCCGCGGGTCCCGCAGGGCTTTGAGAGTCAGTACAGCTTGTAAGACGATGTCGCCATCCTCGTCAGCCAACAGCTTTGTGGCCAGGCTGAATCCTCGGTTGCCTCGCATCTTGAGCATCTCGACGCCCGCGTTACGGATCACGTCATCAGCGTCGCTGCGCAAGTAAGCCTTGATCTGGTCGTCGCTGAGCAACGCTGCCCCCATGCGCAAGGCTCGGCTTCGGATGCCTGGCGAAGGGTTGCGAATCAAGCGTTCGAGCGCCTCGCGACGCGCGTCTTGGTCGAGTGTTGGCAGACGATCGAGTAACTCGATGCACTCATCCCAGCTGTTGGCCGATGTCTCGGGTTGGGCCATCATCCCTGCCTCCCTGTGCGGGCGGTGCTTTCGACCTCGAACACGCCGGCCACCGATTGAAGGTCGTCGGCTTCTTTCGAAAGGTTCTGGGTATGGCCCGAGAGCTGTTCGGCCGCCGCCAGATTCTGCTGCGCGATCTGGGCGATTCGTTCGACGGCCTTGACCACCAAATCACCACCCTGCTTCTGTTCTCGGCTGGCATCGGCAACCTGTTGGGTCATCCGGTTCATGGTCTCGACGGCGTTCATCATTTCGCGAGCTCCGCTCGCCTGCTCCTTGGCAGCGGCCGCCAGCTGGCGGGTGACCGTTTGCATGTGGCTCGAGGTGGCGAGGATTTGTTTCGCCCCACTGCTTTGTTCGAGGGACGCGGTGTAGACCTCGCCGACCAACTCGGAGGTTCGGGTTACCGAGTCAACGATTTGTTTCAGGATCTCGCGGGTGAGGGCGATGGCTTCACCGGTCGATTGCTGGACATTCTCGATGACACCGGCGATCTCGCGGGTCGACGTGACGGACCGTTCCGACAGACGCTTGACCTCTTCCGCGACCACCGCGAACCCGCGGCCCGCGTCGCCAGCATGAGCTGCTTCGATTGCAGCATTGAGCGCCAGGAGGTTGGTTTGGTCGGCAATGTCCTCGATGATGCTCACGATCTTGCCGATGTCTTGACTGGCCGCGCTGATGCCCTCGATGCGCACGGCCAGTTCGTCGCCGCGGGTGCCGGCGATTTCGGCGGCTTCGCGCGACACGTCGTCGACAACCCGGACTTTCCCTTCGATCGACTGAATCGAGGCGGCCATCTCTTCGATTGTCGAAGAGGTTTCCTCGACCGAGGTCAGAAGGTTGGTGGAGTTCTTGGCAACCTGCTCGATCGAGGCGCCCATTTCTTGGATCGACGAGGAAGTCTGATCGACGTTGACCGCCAGCTCCTGTGACGACTTGGCGACGCTGTCGATTTGCGCGGCGATCTCGACCATGGTCGAGAGCGTTTCTTCCGCCGAAGTGGATTGGGTCTCGGCGCCGCCCGTGATCTGGGTCGACGAACTTGCGATATCGCTGGCCGCTTGCCCGACTTGGCTGGCGGCGGTCTTGACCCGGCCGATCATGTGGCGCAGGTTCTCGGACATGTCTCGGAATGACTTTCCGAACATGTCCATGTCCGACCGTGGCTCGACCTTGGCGCTGAGGTCGCCGGTGGCGATCGACTCGGCCAACCCAGCCATCTCACGCAGGTAGTCGAGCATGCGCCGCATCGCCTGGAGCAGCCGGCCGATTTCGTCATCGCGGTCGGTCTCGACGAGTGTGCTGACGTCGCCGACCGCCAAGTGGTCGGCGGTCGTAACGGCTTGATGAAGCGGTAGGCTTACCGAACGGTAGAGAAGCAGAGCCAGCAAAGCGAGCAGCACCATCCATACCAAGGCAATGAGCGCCACCATTTTGAATAGATCTTGCTGGCCGCTGCGCAGACTATCGAGTTCGCCGAACAATCCCACGCGGCTGGCCGCGGCAAGGGCGCCGACTTGGGTCAACACTTGCCGGTGTTGCTCGACCATCGACCGGACGCCGACATCGTCGGTTGGCGGGCCGGTGACCGGGTCTGCGAGCGCGATCATCCCGCGGGTCACCCGGTTGGCGAGTTCGAAGTAGGCCTCGAAGCTGCGTCGAAGGGTGCCCACCAGGCCGAGGCTCTCGGCATTCGAATCGCCGGAGTTTTCCCACGCCGTACGGAGGAACAGGAGTACTTGATCCTCGGTGACGGGTGATTCAGGCATTCCAGCGTCCTTTGAATCTGCGACGCTGGTTTGTTCCAGGCGATCGAGGATTGTCGCCCGTTGGTCTTCGGCCGGGTCGAAGGCCGGGTTGCTGGCGGCGCTATCGAGCGCCGCGCGAATACGCTCGGCCTTTTCCGCGGCATCGAACTCGAGGAGGTCGACATCGTTCTCGGATACCGCGTCGCGGAAGATCTGCTGTAGACCGGAAAGTTCAGTTTGCAGATCGCGGGTCAGCTCGAAGCCGGGAACGTAATGGTCATTGACCGCATCGGCAACCTTGTTGATGGTGCCGACAGAGAACCATGTGCCAATGGTGATGATGGCGAAGCCAAGGAGGGCCAGACCTGGATTGAGCAGGACCTTACGGCTGAGGGGAAGGCTGTCGAGCGTTCGTTGGAGAAAACGGATCATAGGGGGCGATCCTTAGTCCGTGACCAACAGTGTTTTGACACGGGTGTTGAGCGTGGCGTGAGCGGACACGTAGCCGATCGCGCCGGGGTTATTCGCGACAAAAGCAATGACTGCCTTGTCGCCATTCAACTTGCTTGGGGGCGAGCCGCGGCCGGAGAAGATCATGCGCAGCCAGTATTCTTCTACCGAACTTACGCGCATGCTGTGAACTTCGCGAGAAAACAGGCTACGGGTTTCGGCGTCGTCTTTCTGATCGACGGGTTTCACCGCACGATCCCATTCGTCCCACTTCTTGATCCTCTTCAAGAACAACTTTGCGATGTTCTTTCGAGACATTTGCTTGGTCGGATTGCTGGCATGGACGATCACCACGAGTCCCCGGATCTCATTGGTGACGGAAACGTCTTCGGCGTTGCAGTCGTTGGTTTCGACAGTGTTGGGCGAGGTGGATTCCGTCTCCCTTCGGGCGGTGTCAGTGCGCAAGGTCGGAGACTCTGCGGCCGCGTTGGGGGCCCGAATCGAGACGGTGTTGTGGGTCGCGGCATGCGTGGTCGGTTCGAGCTCGGTCTCGACCTCGGGAGTGGGTCGCGCTGGTACCAACGGCGCGATGGCGGCCAGCGCCAACGTCCATGAGGCTATCAGCCACCGGTATCGACCTGGCGTGCGTTGATGGTGGTGGTGAGCACGCATTAGTCGCGATCCTCGCCATTGATGACCAAAACACGATCGACATCGAGCATCAGCAGCAGATCGTCGTGAAGGTCGTACACCGAGCTAATGAAATCAGCGCGCGCGCTCACCACGTCTTCGGGTGGTGCCTGGGCAAGATTCAAGTCCAGTTGCACGACCTGGAATACCTGATCCACCAACATGCCAAGGCGTCGGCGTCTCGAGGCAGCGACCAGAATGCGGCTCTGGCGGCCAATGGCGGCCTCAGGCAAGCCAAGCCGCAGGCGGACATCGATCACGGGGATAACGCGACCCCGGTGTTGGGTAACCCCTCGGATCGGCTTGGGTGCATGGGGAACGCGGGTGACCGTCGAGACGCGCAGAACCTCACGGACCGGTGAGACGGGAAGGGCGTAGGTTTCGTCGGCCAAGCCGAACGTGATCCACGTTTCGAATCGTGGCGCGGGACCCGACGCTGCTTCGGGCGCGGCTTGCACAGCATCGAGCTCGTCGGCGAAGGTATAGACCCGTTCGGGATCCTGGGCGTCGGCGCGCTTGCCGAGGCTCCCGACGATGTCCTCGGCCAGTCCGAATCGCGGGAGCGTGGGCCGTTGACGTTCTTGGAGCCGATTTTCGCCGTGTGGTTCGTGGTCGCCCAAAGAGGGCGTTCCCGAGCCTTTGCGATCACTCATCGCGTTGCGCCGGTAGAAAAGGCGGAATGGTTACCAACGATGTCGGGTCGAGAATCATGATGACGCGACCGTCGCCCAGGATCGTCGATCCTGAAATGCCGATGGGTCGACCCACAATTGGATCAAGTAATTTGACGACAATATCACGGATGCCGACCAACTTGTCGACGGCAATGGCGCGTCGGCGGCCGGCGGCGGTGACCAGTACGGCATAGCCGGTGCGTCGCGGCGTACCAGTGGTCTGGTAGGCCACACCCAGGTCGACCAACGGTGTGATCTTTTGGCCTTTGCGGAGAACCAACGCATGGTTGACTCGGTGCAAGTCGGTACCGTCGAATGCGACTGTTTCTTCAACAGCAACGAGCGGAACGGCATAACGCTCGCCGTCGGCGGCAACGAGGATGGAACGGATGATCGATGCGGTCAAAGGCAGGCGAAGAGAGAAGGTACAACCGAGGCCGCCACGGGACCGCACTTCGACGCGACCAGTGGAGCCTTCGACACTCTTCTTGACGGCAGCCAGGCCAACCCCGCGGCCAGCGCTGAGGTCCGCGGAACGCTGGGTCGAAATGCCCTCCTCGAACACCAGGGTGAGGAGCGCGGCTTCGTCGGCGGGTGTGTTGGGTGCTCGTGCTCGTAGGGCCTCGAGATCGATACCGTTACCGTCGTCTTCCACTTCGATTCGCACCTCGCCACCCTCGATCGCCGCCGAGAGCCGAATGGTACCGAGTTCGGGTTTTTTCTTCGCGATGCGGACGTCAGGGGCCTCGATTCCGTGGATGATCGCGTTGCGCACGAGGTGACCCAGTGCATCGGCGGCAACCTCCAGCAAGGCTTTGTCGATGGGCGTATCGCCGCCGATGACATCCAGCCGTACGCGTTTGTTGGCCCGCAGTGATTCGTCGTGAACGATGCGCTTGAGCGAGCGAAAGAGAAGGCGCAGGGGGACCATGCCCAGTTCGGTGACGTAGGTTTGGAGCTCGTTGAGGGTCTTGTTGAGATCTTGACGGGCGAGATCGACCTGTTCCCAGTCCGCCAGCGGCTCGCTCGTTGCGCCAGCTGGGGCGGGCTCCGCGGCTCGTGCGTGGCCAGCGTCGATGGCATCGGTCAGGCGGTTGCGAAAGATCAGGGTTTCCGCCAGCATCTCGACCAAGTGGTCGATCTTGCCGAACGGTACCCGGATGCTGCCGTCGCGGTTGCCAGCGATCGCGGTCCAAGCCGTGCTTGCCGGGATCTCGTCGGCGTGTTCCTCGACCTCTGCTTTTTCGACCGCGGGCTCATTCCCCGCGGGGTTGTTGGTGGCAGCCACGACCTTCTCACGCAGCTGCTCGCGCAAGGTATCGACGCCCACGAGTAGATCTTCGATGTCGGGGGCACTGCGATCGAGGGCTTCGACATGGTCCTCCAAACGGTGGGCTAACTGCTGAAGACCGGTAAAGCCCATCATGCCCGCGTTGCCCTTGAGCGTGTGGAGCTCGCGCCGGATCTGAGCCAAGTGCTCGTCGCCGTGCGCCTCGTGATTCGGATCTCCCTCGTTCGCACGCAAGGCCAGCAGCGCCGTTTCCACGGCATCTGTACGTTCCTGCGCTTCGAGCAAGAATTCGTCGAGCAGTTCCTGAAAGGCCGCGTCCATCGGTTGTCATCTGCGCTGTAAGTGCCGCCGGATTGCCTCCAGTGTCGGGCTTCGAGACGACCTTGTCAAGGGCTGGTCGCTCGCGCGGTGGGTCATTGGTGGCCGAAGCCGTGCGGGTGGGGGCAACCGGAAAGAGGGTAAGCCGTTCCGGCTTGGGTGGTTAGCGGCAGTCCGTCCGTTCGGACTGCGATCTGGTTTCCGACGACACGGTCTTGCATGGCCTGGGACGTTCGGCTAGTCTACGCAGACACGATCGCTCTCGATTGAACTCGTTTGTTGAAGGGGGGCGAAAGCGTTCTAGTCGACCATCTGAACTCGAGGGGAAGCCCCTGCGAGCGCGGGGCTCGATGCAACGAGGAGAAGGATGCAACCTCGAAAGATTCTGGTCGTTGACGACTCAAAGCTCATCCATAAGATGTTCGAGGTGCTGTTGCGGCAGTACTCGTTGGTCCATGCGCACGACGGGCTGGAGGCTCTGCAGTGCCTCGGTACCGAGCCGGACATCGACTTGGTCCTGTTGGATATCAACATGCCGCGTATGAGTGGCCTGGAATTCCTCACCAACGTCAAGGCGAACGCTGCATTCAGCAGCGTCCCGGTGGTGATCATCAGTACCGAAGGCAAGGAAGAGGACACGATTCGTGGTCTCGAGGCTGGTGCCGCAGCCTACATCAAGAAGCCCTTCGGCAACCAAGAGTTGCTCGAAGTCATCGGTCGGATCTGACGGCGGGTTGGATGAACCAGGTCGTCAAGCAAGACTCGATCGAGGAGCTACGCGCGACGCTGGATCGTGCTCGCGACCTGTTTGAGAACCTCGCGTCTGAACGCGTGGTGAGCGCGCAGCAGGAAGCGGCGGCGGTGGGCCTCGATCGGCAGCTCAACGAAGCCGATCGGGATCGTGAGGAACTGTCGGCGCGTTTGGTCGAAGCCGAACATCAGCTCGGTCGCTTGATGAACCTCTACGTCGCGACTTTTCAGCTGCACGCGACGCTGGACCCTTCCGAGGTACAAGCGACGATCGCTGAGATTGCCGTCGATCTTCTCGGAGCCGAGCGATTCGCGTTGTTGCTCCGGCTCGAGCAGAGCGAGGCCTGTGAGGTGGCGCTGAGCAAGGGCCTCGAGCAAGATGGCACCGGTCTTTACCGTGAGCAGCGCTATCGGGGCGGTGATCCCTTGATCGACGGAGCGCTCGAGGATGGCGTGCTTCGCTTGGGCCCCAGTGCCGATTCGAACGTCGTGGCCGCGGTGCCGTTGCGGGTACAAGAGGCCATCGTCGGCGTCTTGGTCGTGCTCAAGCTCTTCGATCACAAGGCGATCTTGAGAGCGGAAGATCGAGACCTCCTCGATCTGTTGGCAGCCCATGCGGCTTCTGCCCTGTTCGCGGCCCGCGTCTATTCGAATACGGACCGCAAGTTGCGGACCCTCGAGAGCCTGGTCCAACTGGTCCGCGGTACCTAGGTACCCAATGAGCCTTACTGGCAAGCTCGAAGACGTATCGCTGTCGGACGTTATGCAGTTCGTCCACCTCGGACGGCGGACCGGGACGTTGTCGCTTGCGCGGCTCGATGAGCATGCCGAGATCGGCTTCCATCGCGGTCAGATCGTCAGTGCTTCGGCGCCGGGCACCAAACGTTTGGGCGAGTTGCTGGTCGAGTCCGGGCTGATTACCGACGAGCAACTGCGGGCTGCCATCGTGGAGCAACGGAACGAGCAGCCGCGTCGGTCGCTCGGTCAGATCCTGGTCCAAGGTAACATCCTGATTTTCGATCAGATTCGGGATGCGATCGAGGAACAGATCGAGAAGACGATTTACGAGCTGGTTACTTGGGCGACGGGATCGTTTGTGTTTGCTCTGGATGAGCTCAAGCCGGTGGACGATATCGCGATGTATCCTGGCGATGTCATCCCCAAACTCGACGTCAACACCCAAATGGTGTTGCTCGAGGCGACCCGCATTTTCGACGAGCGCCATCGCCGTGGAGGCGTTGCCGCTCCTGCTCCGCGTCTACCAATGCCTTCTGAGGCTGACAACGAGCCCACCGAGGCGTCCGCCAAGACCGAAGCGTTGGACCTCGAGTGGTCGGATGATGAGCTGGACGGCCTGCCAGAAGTCGTGATCCGACGCTTGCAGTTGGTGACGCCCGATCGCCGACTGGCGGAGCGAATGGTCGAGATCGTGGCGGATGACAATGCACGGGTCGTGCGCGTGCCGCTGCGGGAAGCGGGGACCCGCATGCCGGGCGAACCGTCTCCGACCATCGTGGTTCTCGATATGCGGGAGAAGTCTCATTCGGTGGAGGATCTCCTTGCGATTCGCCGGTCCCGTCCACGTTCGTCGGTGATCGCGCTGATCGATTCGCCAGCGCTTACCCGGCGCGCCTTCGAAGCGGGTGCCGTCGCGGCGATCCCTGGTGACCCAGAAGCGCTTGCCGCTTGCTTCGGTAGTCTCACGCGAACGCTGCAGGACGCCGCTACTGGTCCCAGTGCTGGAACCGAGGTACGGAGCGGGTTTGCCCGTCTTCGCCGCGTAATGGCAGACATTCGATCGGGCCTGCTCTCCGCGACCATGGCCCTCAACCTCATGCATGTGATCTCGGAATCGGTCGAGCGTGCGGTGCTGTTCCTGGTTCGGCGCGATCATATGACGGCCATCGGTGCGTTTGGCTACGGGGCCAACGGTGAGGCGTTGGCCGACGAGACGCGCGATTTGCGATTGAGTCTCGAGCCCGACAACGTACTGACCCGTGCGATCAGTGACGGGCAGCCACGCTCTCTCGGATTTAGTCAGGCTGGTCTACCGGACGGCTTCGCGGCCTTGATCGGCAAGCCCCGATCTGGCCAGATCGTGGTGTTTCCGGTGCTTGGAGCCGAGCGCGTCATCTCGGTGGTCTACACCGACAACGGCAGCAGCAACCAAGCGATCGAAGACATCGAGCTTTTGGAGCTTGCGACCGCACAAGTCGGTGTCGCGTTCGAGAACGAGATGCTTCGTCGTCGGATCGAGCGACGCGGTTGAGCCTTCCGGCCCTCGCCTTTCTCATCGCCGTTACCGTCGGACCGAATGGTGCCGTGCTGCTGCCAGCGCTGGCGCCCGTTGGCACCGAAGAGGGGGCGCCTACGGGCGCCTTGGCCGAAACGGTCGCTTCGTTGTGGGTGGTCTCGCACGATCGGGACCAATGGAACTGGGCTTTCTTCCTCGGCGCGGAGGAGGACGTGGATTTGCTTCGATTGCAGCTTGGTGACCGCGCAGGCGTTGCGGCGCGCCTGATGCCGGCGCTGCGCATTCCCCGCCTGTTTCTCGAAAAGGCGTCCTACCAAGCCGACGGTCGGTATCGTCCCGTCGTGACGTTGGCGGTCGACGTTGGTGAGTACCTCTTTTCAGCCGTGCTCGAAGCCCACGTTGCGCGGCGAATGGCGGAGGACTCAGTGCTGGCCTCGCACATGAATGCACGGGCCGGTGTGTTGATGGCAAGTGAGCCCGACGAAGACCGCGAACCTGCCTACCGCAGCGCGCTGGTCGCCTTTGGTGCCACCGCACTCTCGGTGGCGAACGAATTGGGGCGTAGCCAACGCCGCCGTCGCGCCAAGAGAGATTCGCTGTGTCGTCTACTGGACCAACCTCGTAGCCTGATGACCCATTGGCGCGATTCCGTGATCCTCGGCGGTGTCTACCCAGGGGTCTACGAACGACGGTCGAATGGCGCATCGGTCGAATCGATCAAATCGAAGGCGGTATTGATGGCGGAAGACAAGCAATGGTTCGCCCGCGCCTTTCTCGACGTTGAATGGACCGGCGACCCACGGCACGACTTTCCCTGGCTGTGCCCGCCTTGAACCAAGATGCTCAGATCAGCCTGGTCGTCCCACCGGGGACCGATGAGCGCCTCGATATCGTGTTGCCGGCGGTAGCGACGGCGAGCGGGTATCCGCTATCGCGGCGGGCTGCTCGGCGGCTGATCGCTGCCGGTGCCGTTTACGTGGACGGTCGTCGGCTCCAGGTTGCCAGTCGCCGAACTCGGGGCGGCGCGCTGATCGAGGTCATGGGGACGGACGACCGCCCGGCTAGCCCGGTGTTCGAACTCTCCGAGGCGGATATTCTGTTTCGAGACGCCTGGTTGATCGCGATTGCCAAGCCTTCGGGACTGCCCGCTCAAGCGACGGTGTCGGACGCCCGAGATCACGTGGAAGCGGCGGTTCGGCGCTACTTGGCCCGTGAGAAGGCCAACCCGTACGTCGCGCTTCACCATCGTTTGGATTGGGGCACTTCGGGGGTCATGGTCTTGGCGACCGATCGCGAGGCCAACGCGGGTCTGGCGTCGGCCTTCGCCAACCATAAGGCGCAAAAGTGCTACCGTGCCTTGGTGGACGGCCAAGACGAAGGCCCGCCCGTGGCATGGTCGATGCGCAATCGACTCGCTCGCGTCGAGGATGACCGGGGCCGTTGGCGGGTTGGCGCGGTTGGGCTCTACTTCGAAGGCTCGAAAGAAGGGAAGGAAGCGATCACCGAGTTTCGCCGTCTCGAGCCGGCGACGGCCGGTGCGGTTGGGGTTGTGGCCCTCGAGGCAATACCCCGGACGGGGCGCTTGCATCAGGTCCGGTGCCATCTAGCCGAAGCTGGTTGGCCAGTTCTGGGTGATCGTCGCTATGGCGGACCGGCTGCGCCGCGGCTCATGCTGCATGCCTCGCGGCTTGAACTACCGCATCCGGTTACCGGCAAACAACTGGTGCTGACGTGTCCGGCACCGGTCGATTTTGCACCGGACGATTCTGGTATTGAGTCTAGACCGAGTCGTTAGGGTTGACCCTCTTCGCCGGTTAGCCGTTGCGGCCCAAGCGCTGGGCGACTTGGCGTTGGGCGGCGACGGTAGGGGGAATGCGCTCGCGAGCGGCCAGTTCGAGTAAATCCTGGACGACGTTCCCCAAGTGGTCCACCTGCGCGAACAATGCATCGTGATCGCTCTCGCCTTGCTGCATCAAGGCAAACGCCTGAGCACCACCCGCGTTGAGAATGTAGTCTGGCACGAACAGAATGCCTCGTTCGGCCAAGCGTTCGGCATCCGCGTCCTCGCGCAGCTGGTTGTTGGCCGAGCCGGCGACGATTTTGCATTGCAGGCGCGGTACGGTCTCGGCGTTGACGGTGGCGCCGATCGCGCAGGGTGCGTAGACGTCGCAGGGTGTGTCGTAGATTGCGTTCGCGGGAACAACCTCGCCGTTGAGCTCGGACGCCAAGGCCGTGGCCCGGTCAAGATCCAAGTCGGCGAGGATCACGGTGGCGCCGTTTTCGGCGAGCATGCGCGCCAGCGGCCCGCCGACATCGCCGACGCCCTGGATTGCGACCCGTTTGCCGGTGAGGTTGTCACTGCCGGTTGCAGCCGCGACTGCCGCGCGCAGGCCGGCGAAAACACCGCGGGCGGTAAACGGGCCCGGATCCGTGACCTCACCGCGCACGGGGTCGTAACCCAGTACATAGGGGCAACGGCTGCCGACGACGGCGAGATCTTCCGGCCGCGTGCCGAGATCCTCACCGGTCAAGAAGGCGCCGCCGAGCGATGCCAGGAGATCGCCGTAGCGTTCGAGCAGGCCCTGGCGCGCCGCGCCGTTCAAGGGGCCCGGAATCGCCAGAACCGCCTTGCCACCGCCGTAGGCCATGCCCAAACCGGCCCACTTGTGGGTCATGCCCTCGGCCAGACGCTGCGCATCATGGACGGCATCGGCCAAGTCACTGTAGGTCTGCATTCTGGTGCCACCGGTCGGTGGCCCCAGGGTCGCGTCGTGCAACGCAATGAAGATCCAAGTGCCCGTCGGGCGGTCAAATCGGCTTACCACGGCATTGCCATCCCAGGCTTCAATGCGGGCCAGAACGTCGGGTGTCATGAGCGTCTCCTGATAGGCAGGCGAGGGAAGTCGTTTCAGCCAAAGAGGGGCTAGTAACGGTTGGCGGACTGGATTCCGTAACCAGGATACCAGTCCCGTGCTGGTGAGATAAGATCTTGGGTTCTCTGGCACCTCGTGCAGCTTACCCAGTTGAGAATCGAATGCGCTTGACCATTTACCCAATTGAGAATCGAATGCGCTTGACCATCGTTCCGCTCGTCGCCATTGCCGCCCTGTTCGTCTTCGTCCAGCCGCTTGGTGCCCAAACGCCGCTGCGAGTCATCGCCTTTGGTGACAGCGTCACAACAGGCAAGGGTGATACCGGTGTGGTTTGCAACACCTCGGACTTCGGCGGGTACCCCGAGCGTTTGCAGGCACGCCTAGCCGCTCGCGGTATCGAGGCCGAAGTGGCGAACTTCGGATTATGTGGCGAGCATACTCCCGATGCGGTGTCTCGGGTCGACCCGGTGCTCGCGACGGGCGGCGACGTCTTCATCCTGATGGAAGGCACCAACGACCTCAACGACATGCTGACCGTGTCGACGATTCGGTTCAACCTCAGAGAGATGGCGCGCAAGGCCCGTGCTGCTGGCTTCGTAGTGCTGCAGGCGAGCATTATTCCCCGACGGGACGATTGTGGCGGTAATGAGGATCCCGGTGCCTTGGCGAGTGCCGTAGCGGCCGATGCTCGGGGTGCTGGTGATTTCTTTGCCGATCCATTCCATGATCTGGTCAACGTGCCGAACCTCTTGGCCACGTACTACAGCGATCCGTGGCATTTGGTGCCAGCGGGTTACGACCTGCTGACGGACTCTTTCGACTTTCCGGCCTATGCCGCCGTACAGCGGGCCGTGCTCAATGACGGCGGCGCGTGCTTCCTGCCGCCCGGCGACGCCAAGTTCTGTACGATTTGCAGCCCTTGCCAGCTGGGCCAGGGCGACTGCGACGGTGATGCCGATTGTGCGTCGGGCTTGCGCTGCGCCGAGAACGCGGGTCCTGACTTTGGTTTCGGTGGCGGCATTGACGTATGCGTCGAAAGCAGCGAGATTGATCCGCCAACCGATCCACCGACCGATCCACCCACGGATCCACCTCCTGGCTGCACCCTGTCGCCGGGTGCGGGCCGCTACTGCACCGACTGTGGTCCCTGCGCGTTCGGTGAGGGCGATTGCGACCGCGACAGTGAGTGCGATGCCGGTCTCTTGTGCACCGACAATGTGGGCGCTCAGTTTGGCTTTGCACCGGGGATCGACGTTTGCCTGGTCCCGGAGGGTAACGAGCCCCCCACCGATCCGCCACCGCCGGGTTGTCCCTTGGCGGTCGGTCACCCGCGCTACTGCACCGACTGCGCACCCTGCGCGTCGGGTCAAGGCGACTGCGATCGCGACAGTGAATGCGGGGAGGGCCTGGTCTGCACTGACAACGTGGGCGCTCAGTTTGGCTTTGCCCCGGGCATTGACGTCTGCCTGGCTGCCGATGGTGGGGTCTGCCAGCACCCGGCCGGACACCCACGCTACTGCACCGACTGTGGTCCTTGCGCGACGGGCGAAGGGGACTGCGACAGCGACGCGGATTGTGTCGCGGGTCTCGTTTGTGCCGACAACATCGGTCCCGACTTTGGTTTCGGACCCGCGATCGACGTTTGCGTCGCGCCGTAACGGTCTTGCATCGCTCTTCGAGCGGTTGCGACTCTCGTGCCTCGCAAGCTATGACAGGCCCCGTGGTATTTTCAGGCCAAGGAGACCCCACAATGCGGCCCACAGTCGTCCTGCTCTTGGTTGTCCTGTTCGGCGCGAGTTGCGCGCGTGAGCAAGACTCGACGCCGTCCGCCAGCACACTCGAGCGTGACCGTCAGAGTGCCAAGGCCGCGATTGCCGTCCTCGCCGATGACGTGTGGCAGCACCAGCTGGAAACCGACGTGCGCACCCGCCTGAACGAAGGATTGCCGGTTGAGCGGTTGCCTGCGCCTACGTTTGCCGAAGCTGAAGCGAACGCCGCGTTTGCGCAAACCGTCCTCGACCGTCTGGCGACCATCGATCGAGACGTGCTCGTGCATCAGGATGCGCTGAGTCACGCGATGCTCGAATGGCAGTCAAGCATGGAGGTCGAGGGGCTTCAGTATTTTTGGCACTTCAGCGCACTGACCCCCTATACGTCGCCACTGCAGCTCCTTCGTTCCGTCTTCGGTGCCTTGCCGGTGAGCCGGCCAGAAGATCGTGCCCAGTTTCTCGCGTTGCTGGGGCAGGTTCCCGAACGGATCGACCAAGTTCGGGAGTTTGTGGCTGGCAAGCTCGATCGGGGCATCGTGATCTCCGCCGCCAATCTCGAAACAGCCGTCGGCCTCCTGGCCGCCGCCATGCAGCCAGCGAACGCCGGGCTATTTGCGGTGCCCGAGGCGCGTTTCGAGGCACTCGACGATGTGGAGGGCTTGGCGCGGTTCCGCGAGCAACACCGCACGTTGATCGAAGGGCCGATCAACGAAGCACTCGAACGTTTGCGCGCCTACGTCGACGAAACCGTCCGGGCTGCAGCGCCCGCGGGCGTCGGCGCGGACGAGTTTCCCAATGGCGATGCGTACTACCGCTACCTCGTTCGCTACCACACGACGCTCGAGATCACCCCCGAGGAAGTGCAAGCGATCGGCTACGAAATGGTTGCCGATATGGAAGCGGCGATGGATGCAATCCAGACCGAGGTGGGTTTTGCAGGCAGTCGTCAGGCCTTTCGTGATCACGTGATGGCCGACCCACGGTACCGGGCCGAAACGCCCGACGCGGTTGGCGCGGCGTTGATGGCGGTCGCGGCGCGGATGGAAGCCCGTTTCGACGAGTACTTCATCCGCAGGCAGCAGGCGCCCTATGGTGTGCGGCGGCTCAATCCGGCGCTCGAGTCATCCATGACCTATGGCTACTACGATTCGCCGACGGCGGTCGAGCCCACGGGCTACTACAACTACAACGGTTCCAAGCTCGAAGACCGCAGCTTGGTGGGCGCTACGGGGCTGTCGCTACATGAACTCATTCCTGGCCACCATTATCATATTGCCCGCCAGCAAGAGAACATGAAACTGCCGGCCTTTCGCCGCTACGGCTATCCCACCGCCTACACCGAAGGCTGGGGATCGTACGCTTCGTACCTGGGATTCGAAGGCTTGGCGGAAGGCCCATTCGAGCACTACGGAATCTATGCGCTCGAAGTCTTCCTCGCCAACCGATTGGTTGTCGATCCGGGGATGAACGCTTTCGATATGACGCTCGAAGACGCCCGAGCTTATATGGCCGAACACACTCTCGAGTCGGACACCCAGATCGCCACTGAAACGTTACGCTACAGCACGGATATGCCAGGGCAAGCGCTCGCGTACCAGATGGGGAAGCGCACCTTCCTGGCCCTTCGCGCGAAATGCGAGAAGGCGCTAGGCGAAGCCTTCGACATCCGACGTTTTCACGAAGCCATCATCGGCTACGGCGCCATGCCCCTCACCGTGCTCGAAGGTCACATTGATTGGTTTATCGATCAAGAGAAGGCGCGAGGATAGCGGACGGTTCAGGTCATCGCAGTAAGCTCGCGCGTCTCGATTTGTTCGAGTGTCGCGGCTTCGCGCCGTCGCGCATGAAAGAGATCCCAGCGCATTTGAAGTTTCATCCAGAAGCCGGGCGACATGCCGAAGAACTTGGCGAGTCGGAGCGCGGTGCCCGGCGTGACACCCCGCCTCCCGTTGACCAACTCGTTGACCCGCTGAAATGGGACCTGGATTCTCTCCGCCAGATCACTTTGGGTAATGCCCATAGGCCCGAGGAATTCCTCACGGAGCATGTGGCCCGGATGGGTCGGCTCACGATGGGTGGGTATGCGTGCCATGGGTTGGCAGCTCCTTGAGATCTTAGTGATAGTCGACGACTTCTACTTCACCCGGTCCGGACGCGGTCCAAACGAAACACACACGGTATTGCTGATTGATGCGAACGCTGTATTGACCGGTTCGGTCTCCGGAAAGGGCTTCGAGTCGGTTTCTAGGCCTCGTCGCGGAACGGCCTGATCACAAGAGTGTCATGGCACGGCTGCTATGTTATTTCCAGCCGGCTCGCGCTATGGGCATCTGGTTGATTGGGGCTCTCCCGATACTCGGGAACGAGCTGGTACGCTACGTCTGTATGCTAGACACGACTCCAGATGCGCTTCGTGCTCAAACGGAAGCGCAGCGTCGCCTCGGTGGCGCCAAGCGATTCCTCACAGCTTGCCGAATGAGCCAGACCCTTCGCGAGTGCGCACTGCGGCGGATCCGCTCCGAAGCCCCCCATCTTGATGAGAAGCGGGTTGTCGAACGACTCGTGGACGAGCTTTATGGCGTCCGTCGAGACTCCTGAGTCGGTCTTGCACCGATTCGCCCGGCTGCTGGGGCAGGCAGGTATTCCGTACATGCTCACGGGCTCGTTCGCGTCGGGATTCCATGGTGCCCCTCGCGCGACGCAAGATATCGACATTGTCATCGCGCCGGATGGGCGTTCGCTCAACCGATTCCTGTCGTCGCTTGGAGAAGACAAGTACTACGTCAGCCGCGAAGCTGCGCGAGATGCGTACGAGCGAGAGTCCCTTTTTAACGTCGTTGACTACGCATCGGGCTGGAAGATCGACTTCATCTGCCGGAAAGCACGACCGTTCAGTCACGAGGAGTTCGCACGCCGCGCACAACATCGGTTGGCCGAGAAGATGGTGTTCGTCGCGTCGGCCGAGGATGTCGTACTTTCGAAGTTGGAGTGGGCCAAGGTCTCCGCCTCGGACCGCCAGCTCGAGGACGTTGCGGGAATATTGAGGATCCAGGGCGACAAGCTGGATCGATCCTACTTGGCCCGGTGGATCGAGGAACTGGGGCTTGAAGATCAGTGGTTGGCGACGCTTCGCCTTGTTGGCTAGCCTCGGCCGAAGGGATGGGATCGGTTGAGGGCCAGGTGGAGATGAGAAGACGTGCTGTTTCGTAGTTTCCGGCGCCCAGCTATAGCCCCAGAACCTTGGCCGCCCCATCAACTTTCACCGTCATGCCATTGATGATCGCGTCGAGGATGCTGGGCGGGATGACGACAATGGGTTGGATAGGCTCTGTGGTGACTTCCTTGCTTCTTGAAGTGACAGGCGAGGTCATGTGCATAGAATACGGTCACCATGACAAATGAAAAATATGTCAACGACGCCGCGATGTTGGGTGATGGCTTCGGCAGTACGGCCGCGGGTGACCAAGTGGCCCGCATGGCGCTCGAAGTGCAAACACCGTTCACCATTGGCGTGACAGGCAAGTGGGGCGCTGGCAAGACCAGCGTGTTGCGCCGCGCCTTCGCCACCTTGGGCGGCGAACCGATTCAGCTCGAGCGCCCGTTCGGCGAGGCGAAAACTGAAGCCGATCGCGAGCAATGGAAGAAATGGTCGGTCGAGGAGATGGAGCGGTGGAAGTCCCTCAATTGGCTGGGGAACGGTGCGGCGTTGCGGCAGTCGGCGAGGAATAGTCTCTGTGTTTGGTTTTCGCCCTGGCAGCATCAGCAGGCTGAAAATCCGCTGGTCGCACTGCTGCTCGAGATTCGGTCGCAGCTCACCCTTCGGTTGCGATTACGGGGGAAACTCTCAAACCTCAATCAACGTGGTGGCGAAGCGGCGGTGGCTCTTCTCGAGCGGTCCGCCGACGCGGTAGCCAGCCTGTGGGCAAAGCGCAGCCTCAAGGTTGCGGGCGGTACGACGGACGCGGTACGCGACGCGTGGCGTCGGGCCGCGCCGCCCGAGCCCGGTCTCGACGATGGCCAGCGCTTCCAGCTCCTGTTCGAGCAGGCGGTGGACATGGCCCTCGATGGTGTTCGCGTGCGCGGCCAGAAGGAACCCGGCCGGCTGGTGATCTTCGTCGACGATCTCGACCGCTGCGAAGAAGATCGAATCGTCCAGCTATTGGAGAGCATCAAACTCTATCTCAGCTCGCCGCGTTGCGTCTTCGTGCTGGGGCTGGACGACGCCGCGGTGCTCTCGGCGCTCGAACGACAGTGGCAGGGTCGTTCGCCCGATGCTAATCGCGAGTATCTCGAGAAGCTCTTCCAGGCGACGCTACCCGTCGCCATGCCCGAGCCGGATCGAGTTCGCGACTTCGTGGCCGACCAACTGCGGGCACATGACTTTGAAGAAGTCGATGCCTGCGCCAAGATGATCGAAGAGATCGTCGAACCCAATCCCCGCAAGATCAAGAACTTCGTCAACAGCGTGTGCGCTAGTTGGGCGCTATACAGGCCGGCGCGCGCCCAGGCCGAGGGATTGTTCCAGAACGACTTCGAGCGCTGCTTCATCTTGTTCCAATACCTGCGGAGGTACCACAAGCCTGTCTGGCGTCTGCTCGAGAATCAGCGGATGGCGCTGCGCGTGTTGACCATGGTATTGACCGGTGGCACGGTGCAGTCGATGATGCTGCCGGAGCCGCAAGATGGCGATCCGGACCCGTGCTCTACGCTCGATGCGGACGAGCAACGTATGATCAAGAGCCTGATGATCCGTGCGTTCGCCCATGTGCTCAAAGATCAGGTGAACCGCACCGGAAACGATGACGAATGGCATCACTTCATGCCCATTGCCGAGGCGGTGGCCTTGATGCGCGAGCGGGTCGACCGCAAACGGTCCGACGAGCGTTTCAAGTACTACTACGACAAACTTCTCGAGCCTGACGTCGACCTACCTGCCTGTTTCCTGCACCTGCCAATCGCCGATCATGATTGAAAGCTCCCCAGCCGAGCGCAACGCCCGCAACCGCGCGTGCAAGCGATACCTGGACTGGCTCTACTCGCGCTACCAGCGTCTCGATGTCGTGGAGTTGGCGGCCGACGATCCGTCGTTGGCGGACCCGATTAGCCTGAGGCAGATCTACGTGCCGTTGCGGATCGCGGCCGCTGATATCGATGACGAAGCCATGGGCGATGGTAGGGGCAAGGATATCGACTCCGAGGCTCTGCCAGGTCGCGATGCATTTGACGTGCTTTGCGAGGATCGCTTCGTGTTGCTCTCCGGTCGGCCGGGTAGCGGCAAGAGCACGTTGGTGCAGGCGCTCATTGTCGAGCTCTGCGGGGAACACCCGAGCTCGTTTCGTCGGAGGTTGCCTGCGGTGCCGGTGCCCTTCATTCTGCGCACCTTCGACGATTTCGACACGATCGAGCGCCTCGACGATTTGATCGCCGCGTGGTGGCCGATACAGCTCGCCCAAGCCGAAAAAGATGGTCTGCCGCTCGATCAGAACCGGCTCCATGCCACGTTGTTCGAGCCGAATGCCGAGCGTCGTGATCTGCCGGTTTTGTTTCTGTTCGATGGGATCGACGAAATCGGTGGGCCAGGTACTCGCCAGCGCCTGTACGAGATCGCGTGCGAGGCCCGCGGGCGAGGGTACCGGGTGTTGGTTACCGGTCGTCCGGCTGGTTTTGCCGATTTGACGATTCGGCCCGGTCTCGCGAGCAAGGCGCGCGACGGTGCCGAAGTAGTGGCCTCGCCGTTGCGCCACGTTCTGCCTTTTGGTTGGGGACAGATCGAATCCTTCATCGACGCCTGGTACGGCCTACGAAAAGACTGGCTGCGGGATCGCGACGTGGGCATGAAGCGGTTTCTCGATCACTTGCGCGCGCCAGAACAGCGGCAGCTCCTGACCTTGGCGCGGCGACCCATCTTCATTACGCTGATGGCGCTGGTCAACTGCACGCAAAGTGAGATGCCCCAAGGCCGCGCGCGCCTCTACCGCATGATTCTCGATCTCTATCTGAATCGGCAAGAGCGCCACCGTCAGCGCTTGGGAGCACTCAAGGCCGACAACGAGCGGTTGCCGAGGTGGCCTGCCTCCGAGACGCGTCTGGTGTTGGCGCATGTGGCTTGGCTCAGTCAAGACAAGGGCAGCCGAATCGAAGGTCAACGGAGCGCGGATGCGCGCCGGGTGGTCTGGCCCCGAAGTGAGCTCGAAACCACGATTTTCCAGCAGCTTTCGGGCGCCGGACCGGGACGGTTCCGAATCTTGCAGTCACAAGATGCTGGAAACGTGGTCGACTATTTTCTGCATCCCACAGGCCTGCTTACGGACCCCGCTGAGGGTGAGATTCAGTTCGCACACTTGAGCTTTCAAGAGTATCTGTGCGCCCTCTTTCTGTATGAGCGCGCCAAGGTCGAGGGACTCTTGACCTACTTGCAACGGGAGCTGTTTCCGAAGCTGGCCCAACCGGGATGGGATGAGGTGGGCATGCTCTTGCTCACCATTCGGGCCCAAGACACCAACGACGAAGGCCACTTCGAAGTGCTCGAAGCGCTCGATCCGGCAGATCGGGGTCAGGCGGCCTTGTTGGTGAAGGCCGTTGCCGGCAAGGAGCTGTCATTCACGGATCACGAACGCCGGGAATGGTTGCCGCGAGCGGTGGCGTGTGCGTTGCTTCACCCAGCCGACCGACATGGGGTGCTGCTGGGCAAGGTGGAAGAGTGGACCAACGGAGCCAAAGGCTTACTAGATCGTTTGTTCAGTGCCAAAGACGACGACGCACTTTGGCGGGAGTTGGTCACGCTTGATGAAAAACGAAGGGGTGGCTGTGATGGCGTTCCACTGCGCGAGTGTGACCGTTGGCGCGAGCCCGAGGATGATGCGTCTTGGGATGTGGATTTCGGGCTGGGCGAAGCCCGAGCAACGGCACTCTTGACGCTGGTCAACGATTCGGGTTGGATTGTCCGCGATGATGCGCTAACGCCCCTGGTGGATGCGAGTTGGGACGGCGCGATTGCCCGCTGGCTAACAAGACGTCTCGATACGTCACCAGAAGTCCTGTGGCAGCGCACAGACGAACGTTTGCCGGTGCCGACCAATGCGGGTTTCGAGTTGGATGCGTTGGTGGGGGCACAAGGTGACCTGCTCGATTTGCTCGCCGAGCAGACCCCGGCCGATGCCTTTTTGCTTCAAGGAGAGCTCGTTGACCCCAATCCCGTGTTCTGGGATGAATTCAGTCAGGCGCCGCAGCTCTTGGTGTTGAATCGCCGTGAAGGATTGCGACGGCGTACATTGTTGTCGATCATGCTTTATGGCGCGGTAGTGGCATCGGAGAGCTGGTTGGTAGGCAGCAAGATGCAATCTTGGGTAGACGAACGTTCTCTTTCTCGTTCTCGTTCTCTTTCTCTTTCTCGTTCTCGTTCTCGTTCTCGTTCTCTTTCTCTTTCTCGTTCTCGTTCTCGTTCTCTTTCTCGTTCTCGTTCTCGTTCTCTTTCTCTTTCTCTTTCTCTTTCTCTTTCTCTTTCTCGTTCTCGTTCTCTTTCTCTTTCTCTTTCTCTTTCTCGTTCTCTTTCTCTTTCTCTTTCTCGTTCTCGTTCTCGTTCTCTTTCTCTTTATCGTTCTCTTTATCGTTCTCTTTCTGAAGATATTGCCGGAGGTGTGGAGGCTACTGGTCAGGACGCGCTGGTAGTTTCAGGAAAGAAGGAGGGCGAATGGGGACGGGGAGAAGAGGTTATGTTAACCGCGCTCAGTCAATGGGGCCTCCGTCACGCGGCACACCATTGGTTCAATGAGGAAGCGTCCGACGCTGAACGGGTTCGTGCCCGTGGGCGCCGGTCTGGTGAGCCGCTACCCAAGCATCTCGGCTTGTTTGACAACGATGGCCGCTTGCCGAAAGTCCAGCGTCGTGCTTCGCTCGAGGCGCTGCATGGATGGTTGGGCGACCACAATGCAATCCTGTCCTTCCTGTTTCCAGACGGTCTGCCTGCTAACGAGCGTGCGCTCTTGCTAGACGATCTCGAAATGCTCGCTACCCAGCCGTGGTCGCCACGCAAGGGCGTTGAAGCGGTGCTGGCGGATTGGCGACTAGACGAGTCCGAACGCGATGTGTCGTTGGCCGCTGCGGCGACGCGCTTTCATGAGGCGTGCGATCGGTTTCTCAAAGAGGAAGGTAAGGCGGTGCCGAAGCGTAGGTGATTCCCTCGTTCGTTCTGGCCTGGCTACGCGCCGCTACACGCCCAAAACCATGACCGTTCCATCGACCTGCACCGTCATGCCCTCGATGATTGACGTGTAAGCGTCGGGCGGTGCGACGACGATGGGCGGTACGTTGCCGTAGAGTTCTTTGGCAACCACTACGCCGAGGGCCAAAATGGGATCGGTTTCGGCGAGAATGATGGCGGCGGGGGCGGTGCCGAGGCGGATGGCTTCGAGCAGGATGGAGGATGCCGAGGACGACCCGCGGCCACAAGGTAACACCAGTACGCGCCCGGTGACGATGGCGCCCGAGCGTGGGTGGCGGCGGTCGGTGATTTCGCCGGTGGTGGGTTCGAGGCCACCCCACAAGCTGAGGGGCTCGGGCAAAACCAAGGCGCTGCCTTCGCCGGTACCGGGTACCAGTACCCGAACATCGAGGTAGCGGGCGGTGGCGGTCATGGCCACAACTCCGGGTCGCGCCAGATGGAGCCTTGGTGCGCGGAGCGGACGCATTCTTCGAGACTGCCGAAGACGACGCCGAGGCCGAGGTTGCCGGGTGTGTAGTGGGCGAACTTGCCGGAGTTGGTCATCAACACGCCTTCTTTGGCCCGCACGATGGGGGTGACGACCACGCAGGTGTCCACCACCACTTGCACGGCCAACTGGTCCAATGTCGCTTTCCAGCCCCGTTGCTCGAGTGCGGCGAGCGCCAGACGGTGGGTGCAGATGATCAGCTCGACTTCGGTTGCCGGCGGATGGGCTTCGACCAACGGCAGAAAGGCTTCGAACTCGTTGATCGAGAAATGGGGGCTACCCAGTGCGACGACGTTGATCGGGTTGCCGGCGGTGGCGGGTGCGGTGGAGAGGTGGTCACGCGCTTGGCACAGCGCGTCGAGATCGACCTCAACGGTGACCTCGGGTTCTTGGCCTTGGAATGCCGCTGCGGAGGTCGGTGCTTCTGGGGTGATGCCGATGGCATGAAAGAGGGCTACTGCCCCGGACGATGCGGCCGCTGCGCCGAGGGCCTTCAGCGTGTCTTCGTCGATGTTCGTGGGCAGGCCTTCGATCACCGGTACCCGCGACCCGGAGCGGGCGCCGATCAAGTAACCCATCACGGGCCCTATGACCGGCTCTTGCAGCAAGCGTTCGGGGACGTCTCGCAGTCGAAACAGGATCTGTCCCCGACGATGCTCTCTCAGATGTAGACCGACGGCAGGCGCGCGCCCGGTGAGGGCAGCACAGATGTCGATGAAGTCGCCATAGCGTTCCGTGCGGGCACCGAGCACAGAGTTGGCGAACACGATGGCGTTGGACTCGGCCCACGCGATCTGGGTGCCGAGTGCCGGGCGCTGGCCGCTTTGGTAAGGCGCGCAGGTCCAAATGGGCCGACAACCCATGGCCTCATAGGCGTCCATGAGCCGGCGCGCCCACTCACCGGTCTGGGCATCGCCGCGAAAGTGTTCGGGATGAAGCAGGTCGAGGGCGCCAACGTTGAGGGTGGTCGGTACTCTAACCTTTGCACCGCCATCGTGCAGCCGTTCGGCGAATTCGAGACCGGAATAGCCGTGGTAGAGGCAGCCGTCAATGTGCGCTGATTCAATGTCGAGCAGGCGCTCGGCGCCGTAGACCTCCGCCATGGCGACCAGAATGCGCATGGCCATCTTCACGGCATCGCCTTCGATGCCGTCGAGCATGGCCTGGTCTTGTGCGGTCAGGTGCAGGGACACGCCGTTAATCCTCCCACACGACAGGATTACCCGTGGCGATCTCAGCGTCGTCGAGCACGACGCCGTAGATGCCGGCGCGCCAGTCCGGGTCGAGGGCGTTGCGCAGGCCGTCGCAGGCCTCGTCCATGCGATGGCAGGGGCGGGTTTCGCCACCGATTTCAATGCGACACGCGCCCACCCGTAGAACCTGGCCGCGGCTGTTGGCGAGCTCGATTCCGCTCACCATGAGGTTGGCCCGGCGCGCCCCAGGATCGACAGCTTTACCCACGGCCTGCTGCGCCGCCGCCCAAGATTCCGCGCTGATGATGGTGACCTGGCGACGCAAACCAACATTGGCATTGCCCTCGAGACCGTGATGGGCGATGGTTCGCGCGCGTTCGTAAGGGTCCATGGGCCCCGCGTTTCATGTGCTTGATCCAGATCGCTTCGAGTCGACCTTTGAGTGGGGTCACGGATCCTCTCCTGATGATTGCCGAAATGCCGGGGCCGATGGTATCGCAGCAGGAGCGTGTGATTCCCCGGTCGACCGCCGACGGGCCTTCGTTTTGGCGACATCCTGTGTTACCGTTCGGGCGCGATCGAAGGCGGTCGTCCCTTCCCTATGTCACCGCTCGGCTCACCCCGTATCCGTCACGGTCGAGCGTCCAAGGAGTAGTAGTGATGCCGATGAGCTCTCCTACCCGCCCGTTTGTCGGGCCTGTTGCCATGTTTTGCGCAGTGGCAATGCTAGTTGTCGGCCTGCCGGCCATTGCCAGCGCCGACAACCATCCGATCAAGATTCACCGCCTGGGCAACCCCAATAGCGCCATTTCGAAAACGGCTGCGCACACCGTCGAAGACGTCCAGCGCTTGGCCACGGAGTACGAAAACGCGCTCAAGGTTGCGTTGGCGCAATCGACGTTTGACGGCGATCCGCAAGACCTCTTGGACGCCATCGCGCGCGGTGACGGCGAGATGGTCTCGATCGCTCCGGGTACGACGCACCAATGGATGATGTTCCGCAAGGGCGGGCAACCGGCCATCAGCAGCCGACCCGTCGAGTGGGCCGGTCGCAAGCCGCTCGATGCCTACCGGACCACGGTAGCCTCCGGACGATACGTCTACACCTTCGACATTCCGCTCACCTGCATCAACCTCGCGCTGTATGACCGCCAAGAAGCGCCGCCGCCAGCGTGCTCGCTGCAAGCCAGCGCCAGCACGCCGGAGGGCTACGACGTCCTCGGAGACATCTCGGTGCGTGCATCGGGCGATGGCGCCGTCAAGATCTCTGGTATCGAAGGGCCCTCCGGCACTATTGACGCGGGTCGGGCGCGTGCCAACGGCGCGAACGCCTGGACCTTCGCGCCAACCGAATCGGGACGCCACGCCTTCACCGCGATGGTCAGTGATGACTACGGCCGGACCGCGACGTGTACTGCTGATGCCTTGGTGGCACCCGCCAAGCCGCGGCCGAAGCCCGAGTGTCAACTCAGTGCTGGTTTCACCCCCGACCCCGACACCATTGGCCTCGATGCCAGTGGCAGCAAGGGCACGGTGACGATCACCGGCTTCACGTTGCCTGATGGCACCGCGGGTGATCTCGGTGCGCTGCGTTCCGAGGGCACCAACCGTTGGAGCTACGCACCAACACTGCCCAAGAAGTCGGGTGAGTACACGTATACCTTCCAAGCGGAGTCGGCCCTCGAAGGCCAGACCGACCCGTGTGCCGACGCCCAAGCGCTGGTGCCGGTGGTCCGCGAGCATGCCTGGATCCTTCGCGGCTACGGCGCGAGCATCAATGGTGACGACGATGTCAACACCGACGATGGTACCGATCGCGCTTTCTTGACCTTGGGCAAGGGCGCCGGCTTTGGCCTGGGTCTCGAGTACTTGTTCTCCGATCGCTGGGGAGTCGAGGGCGGTATCTTGTTTGGTGAGCTCGACGCCGAGGCCTTCGTGGACCGCGGTGACCTGTGGGCACATGCTGAGGACGAAGTCAGCTTCCGGCCGCTCATGCTGGGCCTCAACTACCACATGACGCCGGGCCGCAAGGCCGATTTCTACATTGGTCCGTTCGTGGCGCTGGTGCAGTACAGCTCTGCCCGGTTCAACTTGCCCTTCACCCAGATCAATACGGACTACGACGACGACTTTGGCGTCGGCCTCAACCTGGGTGTCGACATACCGTTCGGCAGCTCGGCCTGGGGCTTTAACGGCGGTGTCCGTTACTTGCAGACCACGGCCGATGAGGACGGTGGCCTGGGTCGTTCGCTCGATATCGATCCGCTGATTCTCTCGGCGGGTGTCGGTGTTCGCTTCTAGGTTGGCGAACTGATCGAGACGGCTTCGTAGGAAGGGCGCTGTGCAGGGCACGGCGCCCTTTTTCTATGGTTCCTATTGGGTTTCGGGTGCGATATCTTCCAAGTTGACACCACTGCCCCTGTGCATCCCTCAAATCAGAGGAGCGCGACGCGCGGCAGTGTCCTATTGACAAAGATGAATTTCTCGATTCAACGACTTCAGATCCCCTTGATGGGAAAG
Organism: Candidatus Multivoradales bacterium; assembly: GCA_965250305.1. Lineage (GTDB taxonomy): Bacteria > Acidobacteriota > Thermoanaerobaculia > Multivoradales > J023 > J023. The sequence goes on from CBDFNS010000025.1 coordinate 461,399, forward strand.
GGGATAGAGCCTTGGCATTGGAGGAGCTTGTGTTACGCTTTGTGCACATTTGGTGAGTGGCAAATCACGCCTTGTTGTAGTTCGAGATCTTGTGAGGCGTGACTCAAAATGGGTGGGAGCGAGTGCACGGGGTGAGCGTCCAGTGGCGACGCGTACCGTAGGCTGCTTGGGTGTGACCGAGGCGAATCGACTGAGTCGGCGAACGAAAGAAGAGGTACTGGTGTACAGCAGGCATGGTTCCAAGGCGCGCGCGATACTCGCGACCTCCACGGCGATACTCCTCGGTGTGATCGGGAGTGCTGACCCAGCGTGGTCACAAGGTAGCGGTCCGACCGTCAAGTCGGGCGACTTGCCGCTCAGCATTTTCGATCTGCCCAGCGGAGCGACCATCGTGGTCGAGTTCAACGCCACGATTGCGTCAGGACCTTTCGTCGCTGGAACGACGCAGGTCTGCAATCAGGCGACGGTGGGCAGCGACGCGATGCCGCCGAGCTTCGCTGATGTGTTGACCGGCGATCCCGATGCCATGGGCATGGGAGATCCCAACGACGCGACCTGTACACCGCTCGATGTGCAGGCGAATCTCTCGTGTGTCAAGGGTGGGCCGTCCGATGTCGATGTCGGGAGTAGCTACAGCTACACGATCGATGTCAGCAATGGAGGAACCTTCGGTGCCACCACGGTCTCGGTGGTCGATACGCTACCGGCGGGCGTCACCTACGACGGCTTTACCGGCACCGGTTGGAGTTGTACCGAAATGCCGGCCGAAACGGTCACCTGTACACGTGCCGTGCTCGAGGTCGGTTCGGCACCCCAGATCACATTGAATGTCACCGCTCCGGGTATGGGCGCTACCGTGACCAACACCGCCGCGGTGAGCGCCGTCGAGAACGACCCGATGGGGCCGGATACCTGCTCCGTAATGACCACGTTCAACCCGGTGGCGGACTTGTCGATCGTCAAGGCCGGTCCGGCGACGGTGGACGCAGGAGCGTCCATGGCCTACACGATTGATGTCGCCAATGCGGGCCCGTCGACGGCGACCAACGTGCAGGTGGTGGACACACTCCCAACCGGTGTTACGTACGACGGTTTCACCGGCACGAACTGGACTTGCACCGAAGCGCCAGCCGGGACCGTGACCTGCGATTTGGCCGTCGATCTGGCGATCGGCGCTGCGCCGCAGATCACGCTCAACGTAACCGCACCCGACGAAGGGGGCATGATTGCCAACAGCGCCACCGCGACCGCGACGGAGCACGATCCGACGTCACCGAATACCGACACGGCGATGACCACCGTGACGGCGATCGCGAATCTGTCGATCGTCAAGAACGGTCCGGCGACGGTGGACGCAGGAGCGGTGTTTGGGTACACGATCGACGTCGCCAATGCCGGTCCATCGACCGCCACATCCGTGCAGGTAGTGGACACGCTGCCCGCGGGCGTCACCTACAACGGCTTCACCGGTACCAATTGGAGCTGCGTCGAGGCCCCTGCCGGCACCGTGACCTGCAATCTAGGCGTTGACCTCGGGGTCGCCTCTGCACCTCAGATTACGTTGAACGTGACGTCACCCGACGAAGGTGGGTTGATCACCAACAGCGCGACCGCGACGGCGACGGAGGACGATCCGTCGACGCCGAATACCGATACGGCGATGACCACCGTGACGGCGGTCGCGGATCTGTCGATTGTCAAGAACGGCCCGGCGACGGTGGATGTGGCGGCATCGTTCTCGTACACGATCGATGTGGCCAACGCTGGACCCTCGACCGCAACCAACGTTCAGGTGATCGACACCCTGCCTGCCGGGGTGACGTACACCGGATTCACCGGCACCAACTGGACCTGCGTCGAGGCGCCCACCGGCATGGTGACCTGCGACCTGGGTGTCGGTCTGGGTGTCGCTGCGGCACCTCAGATCACCCTCGACGTGACGGCACCCGACGAAGGCGGCGCCATCACCAACAGCGCCACCGCAACGGCGACCGAGAACGATCCGACGTCGCCGAACACGGATACGGCCATGACGACGGTAACGGCGATCGCCGACCTGACGATCGTCAAGAACGGTCCGGCAACCGCAGACGTCACCTCGTCTTTCTCCTACACGATTGACGTCAGCAACGCGGGTCCGTCGCCGGCGACCAATGTTCAGGTGGTCGATACCTTGCCCGCGGGGGTAACCTTCGACGGCTTCACGGGTACCGACTGGACGTGTGTCGAGGCACCCGCTGGCACAGTGACGTGCGACCTGGGTGTCGACCTTGGGGTGGCCTCGGCGCCGCAAATTACGCTGAACGTTACGGCGCCGGTCGCGTCGGGCACGGTCACCAACAGCGCTACGGTGACGGCGACCGAAGACGACCCGACCAGCCCGAATACCGACACCGCGGATACAGACATCTTGCCGATCGCGGATCTCTTGATCACCAAGACCGATTCGGCCGATCCGCCGCCGGGCACCACGCTCGACTACTTCTTGGTGGTCGAGAACCTAGGCTCGTCCGATGCCACCGGTGTGCAAGTGGTCGATACGCTGCCCGCCGGTGTCACCTTCGCTGGCTTTGCCGGAACTGGTTGGGCCTGCGTCGAAGCGCCGGCCGGGACGATCACCTGTCACTTGGCTGGAACGCTGACCGTCAGCGTGGCGCCGACCTTGACGCTGAGCGTCACGATCGACCCGGCACCACCGATGTCGATCACCAATACGGTGACCGTATCCAGTGACATTACGGATCCGGATGCTGGGAACGACACCGATACCGAGGATACGACCCTCGACGTGATCCCTCCGCAGGTGGTGAACGTCGACACGGTGGCGGGGACGGGAGACGGCATGCTGGATGATTGTGAGACGACCTTCGCAGCGATCCAACAGCTCGTCGTGACCTTCAGCGAGGCCGTCTTCGACCCGACGGGCGATACCGATCCCGACGACGTCACCAACCCCGACAACTACCTGCTGGTTTCAAGCGGGCCTGATCTGACTTTCGATACGACGCAGTGTGGCCCGGCCATGGGGGATGACGTCGAGACCGATGTGCTGCTGGTGACCACCACGCTGGTGGATCACGATTCGAGCCCCGGCACGCCGGACGTCACCCGCGCAACTGCTGACCTCGATGTGATTGGTGCGCTAGCGGACGGCCAGTACCGGCTCTTGATCTGCGGCTCGACATCGATTGTCGACCCCGCGGGCAACGCGCTCGACGGCGATGGGGACGGTAGCGGGGGTGACGACTATCAACAGCAGTTCCGGGTCGACACACTGAACCTGTTCGCCAACGGTCACTTCGATTGCGGACTCGATGATTGGGATACAACGGCCGAGTTCACCCACAACCCGTCGACTGACGGCCAGGACTCACCGGAGTCCGGTTCGGCCTACTTGCCAGTGCCTTCCATGCAATTGAATTCCCTCGAGCAGTGCATCGAGACCATTCCTGGTGCGGCGTATGAGTTGGCTGGTGGCATTCGGCTCGATGTACCGGCGCCCGACGCGGTGAGCGTGGGTCTTACCTGTGTCTTCTACGACGCCCTCGACTGCCAAGGTGCCGCGCTCGGTAGCGGCGGGCTTTCGTTGGCGCTCGAGGACACCGGTGGCCTGTTCCAACCGTTCGACGCCAGCTTCCCGGCGCCACCGGGGGCTTGGTCGGCCCGCTGTGGTGTGGTCTTCGACAACACCCTCGGAGCCATGTCCTTTGACAGCTTTGTGGATCCGATGTTCCTGGGCGGTCCGCGGGTGTTGTTCAAGGATGGTTTCGAGACCGGTGATACCTTGCGTTGGACGTCCACTGTGGGGGGGATCTGATCATGGCTACGCCCACGAAGAGCGGTTCGAGAAACGCGACGGTAACGATGAGCGGACAACAGGAGACGCAGCGGATGATTCGACCCGAGCGACGCCGAGCTTGCAGCCTGGCGCTGATCACGGCGTTCGTGCTGCTGTTGGCCACGCCTCTGGCGGCAGTACCCGAGATCGAATGGCTGATTCAGGCACGGACGCCGGCCGCGGTGCCCGCGGGCCCGGCGTTGCCGGATCTGGCGGCTCTGCCGGTGCAGTTGGTTCTCGACGACGGTACATTCGAGACGGTCTTTGGCGTCGGCGGGGTAACCGCCCGCCAGTTTCTGTGGTTCACCCAGTTTGCCTTGCCGCCGGGAGCTCAGAACCTGTCATTGCAGGAGATCTGGGTCTTGTTCCCGCCGGGTGCGAACATGGTTGTGGGCGATGCGATCGAATTGGTGGTCTACCAGGACTTCGATGGCGATCCGACCAATGGCGCCAACCTGCTGGCGACGGTCGACGAGACCATCCAGACCCTCGACGGAACGACCTTCTCGGTGTACTCGATACCGCCAGTCGAGGTGGTCGGTGGCGGTGACGTGTTGATCGGTGTCGTCAGCCGGTTCATCGACAGCGGCGTGACGCCATTTCCCACCCTTCCTGCAGCCGTTGACGCCAGTGTGAGCGACGGCAGCGGCTGGTTTGCCTCCTGGACGGGTGATCCCCCGAATCCGCCGGAGCTACCGTCCGACCTCGTCATGCAGCCCTTCAACGCCTCGTTTGCGGGCGTGTGGATGATTCGCGCCTTCGGTCGGCCCATTCCCGACTACCAGGTCGTGCCGAGCGTTGGCACGTGGGGTTTGATCGCGTTGGCGCTGGCCCTTGCGTTCGCCGCGTTGCGGGTGGTGCGCGGTGGCGCTGCCGGGGTGGTCGTGGTGCTCGCGGTCGCCACCCTCGGCGTGCTCGCTGGACCGGCCGAGGCCACGGTGGTTGACGACTTCGCGGTCGCGCAGGCGCCCTTGACCGATCCGCCTGGTTCGCCCGATACCTCGTCGGTCGCCGCCGGCCTCGGCGCTGCACGCGATCTGTTCGTCGATCGCGTGGCGGGCGGTGGCTCCGTATCGGCCGAAGTGGCCATGGGCGCGCTCGACATCGACATCACCGACGACGCGCCCGACACGCGCGGCGAGGTGGTGGCGAGCTGGGACGGTGCCGATGGTGATCCGGCGCTCGACCCGATCGGTCTTGGAGGCCTCGATTTGACGGTCGATGGCGGAACCGTTCAAACCGGTTTCGACCTCGACCTCATCTCCGCCGTGACCGGCGTCGAGGTGACGATCGAGGTGTTCACGGATGCGGCCAATGCGTCGCGGATCGATCTCGTTCTGATCAGCACCCAAACGAGCTATGTCTTGGGTTACGACGACTTCGTCGCCAGCCTGGGTGTGGGAGCTGATTTCTCGAACGTGGGTGCCATCGTCATGACCATCCGCGCGACCGAGAAGGCGGTTTCGGTCGACCGGCTGGCGACCACCGGTCCCGTGGTTGTTGGGTTGTTGGCCGACGCTCTTGTTGCGGCCAGCGATGCTGATATGGACGGCAACGCCGATCCCGGCGATGTCCTTCGCTACACCGCGACGATCAGCAACACGGGCACCGAGGCAGACGATGTTGATGTGGCGGACACGCTCACCGACCTGACCTTCGTACCCGGATCGGTGCGCACAACGCCGATCGCGCGCAATGATCGCTACGACGATGCCTGCGGCAACGTGACCCTGACCGTGGCGGCCGCCCAAGGTGTGCTGGCCAACGATTTCGATATCGACACCAACGCTCTGGGTGTCGACGTCGCGATGTCCGACACCGCATCGGTTCAAGGCGCCACCGTCACCATGGCGGCCGATGGCGGCTTCGTCTACAGCCCGCCGCCGGGATTCGGTGGGGTCGACTCGTTCGGGTACCAGCTGGCGTTGGTGGCCGGTGACCCCACGCCGCCGGCCCCGATTCGCGGCACGGTCACGCTGCTGATCGACGAACGGGTGTGGTTCGTGGACAACGACCACGCCGGCACCAACCAGGGTACCCAAGCGAATCCGTTCCTGACGCTGGTCGGCGTCGAAGCAGTCGCCCAAGCCGGCGACACGATCTTCATTTTCGAAGCCGCCAACACCACCGGTCTCGACACCGGCTTGGTGCTCGAGAACGATCAGCGCGTGATCGGCCACGGTGTCGATCTGGTGGCGTGCGGCCAGACCCTCGTCGTCGCCAGCGCCCGGCCGACCCTCACCCATGGTGCCGGCATCGGCATAACCCTCGCCGAGAACAATACGATCCGCGGCTTGAACATCGACAGCACCGACCAACGCGGTATTTCGGGGAGCAGTTTCGGAACCGCCACGATCAACAACCTCGACGTCACCGATGCCGGCGAGGAGGCACTGCACTTGACCGATGGCATCTTGGCCGCGACGCTCGGCACGCTTTCCGCGACCTCCAGTGCGGCGGATGGGGTGATGCTCGACAACGTGGGTGGTTCGCTCTTGGTGACCGGTACGACGACCATCACCAATCCGACCGGCGCCGGTGTCACGGTTCAGAGTTCACCAGCAGCGGCGGCGCATGACTTTGGTGCCACAACCGTCACGCTGGCCGGCGACGCTGGCGGCGCGGCCGCACCTGGTGTACAGCTGGCGACCAACAACGCGTCGTCGTTGGTGTTGTTCGATTCGTTGGCGGTCACAACGGAAAATGGCCCGGGCTTGATGGCCAGTTCCGGCGGTATGGTCACCGTCACCAGCGCGGCCAGCAGCATCGTGGCGACCACGGGTGCCGGTCTCGATGTGACGTCGACGGCCGTCAGCCTGGCATTCGCCACCTTGTCCTCGGCTGGCAGCCCGACAACCGGCGTCAATCTCAACAGCGTCACGGGTACCGTGAATGCCACCGGCGGGTCGATCGGCACCGCGACCGGCAACGCCTTCGACGTCAACGCCGGCACCGCCACCGTGACCTACGGCGGCTCGATCACCAACGACGTCGCGCGCGCGGTCGAAGTCACCAGTCTGGCGGGTGGCACGATTACCTTCACGGGCGCGATCGACGACGATGGGACGGGCATCCGGCTGGATTCGAACGGCACCGGGTCCGTCACCTTCCGCGGTGGCATGACACTCGATACCGGCGCCAATACGGCCTTTACCGCCACCGGCGGGGGGACGTTCAATGTCTGCGCCACCGCCGATTGCGCAGCTGGTGCAGCGGTAATCAACACGATCGGCGCGACGACAGCCCTTTCTACCCGTGCCGTCGAGATCGACGGCACGACCATCGGTGGCAATGGCGTGACCTTCAGGTCGATCTCGGTCGATGGCGGCGGCACCGCCGGCATCCGCTTGGCCGATACCGGCGCCGGCAGCTTTTCGGTCACCGGTGACGGCACCACCACCGCCGGCGGCAACGGCTCGGGCGGCACGATCGAGAACATCACCGGCGCCGACGCCATTACGCTCGACAATACCGACGGCCTGGTGAACTTCCAGAACATCATCGTCGAGGACATCGCCGACGCCGCCGACGCTGCCGACGCGATTCAGACCCGGCGTTTCCATGACGGCATCCATGGCCAAAACGTCGACGGCGGCCTGCGCTTGCAGAGTGTCACCATGCGTCGCTTCAGCGATCATGCCGTGCTCGGTGCGCTGTTCTCCGACGGCACCGACTTCACCAACTGGAACGGCCTCGAGTTGCGCGACAGCACATTCGAGAACGCCAACCGCTTCCATGTCGCCGGTCGCGGTGACGACGCCGACGAAGGGGTGATCCGCATCCGCGGGCTCACCGGCACCGTGGTGGTGGACAATTGCATCGTTCGTCTTGGTGGCCGTGGGCTCGATTTCTACACCCCGGCCGGTGGCGGCACCCTCGACGCTACCGTCCAGCGCAGCAGCTTCACCGACCTCTACAAGGAGTTCGCCAGCGGCGGCACTCGCAACGTCGGCGGCCGTGGGGTGAGCTTTGAAGCGCGGGGCAGCCACGACATGGTGGTGCGTATCGGCGATCCGGCGCAGGTCAGTGCCGCGCTCGGCAATACCTTCACCAACAACTTCACCGCCTCGGTGGTGGTGCTCGGCCAAGAAGGTGGCACCTCACCGCACACCGGTGACATCGACACGGTGATCTCGCGCAACGACTTCATCATTACTGATCACACCACCGCCCAGCTGCCCTTCGGCAACTTGACCTTCGACTTCCCGCAGGGCGGCCTGGCGCTCGTCCCGGGCGGCGGCACCTACGACGCCATCGTGTCGCACAACCTCTTCGACGAGGTCATGCACGCGGCCGGCGGCATCGGTCAGCTCACCCTGGGGCTCAACGGCGGTGACGTCCAGGCGCACGTGCACAACAACGAATTCCGCCGGCCCTGGGACGGCGCCGTGATGATTCGCGCCGAAGGCACCAGCTCGGCCGCGGTGCTGTTCGAGGACAACATTTACACCGACGGCATGGTGGGCAGTGCCTCGGACGACGTGGGCTTCGCGACGCAGTCGCCGTTCAATCCGGTGCTGGTCAACGTGCGCGCCGGCGGCGCGCTCGACCTGACCATGCGACGAGAGGTCTTCCCGCAGCACGACACCGTGTTCACGCCCGCAGATCGCAAGCACTCGATCGAGATCGAGGTGCAGGCCGATAGCGGCGCCAATGAGCTCGACTTGCACCTGGTCGACAACATGGGGCCGGAGGGCTATCACTTCAAGGAGTTCGCCGGCTCGTTCGAGCTCTTCATGGGGGTGTCGGCGTCGGCGGTCATCGCCACCATCGTCGACGACAATGGCAATACTGGCGGCGCCGGCAGCGACGTTACCGACCCGCCGACGGTGGTGGTGGATGGTGGCGTCAGCGCCACCGGCACGGCGCCGACCTTACCGGTGATCGTGATTCCCTGATTCCTGAACCGATTCCAGCTTTCTCTATTCACGACTGGAGGAGACGAGCATGTCAGAACCGTTCTTGGCCGAAGTCCGCATTGTGGGCTTCAACTTCGCGCCACGGGGATGGGCGTTCTGTGATGGGCAGATCTTGCCGATCAACCAGAATCAGAGCCTCTACTCCCTGCTCGGCACCACCTACGGCGGCGACGGCCGTACCAGCTTCGCACTGCCCGACCTACGGGGGCGCACGCCCATGCACGTCGGATCGAGCAACGGCGTCTTTCATCGTCAGGGGCAAAAGAGTGGCGAGGAAACGCACACCTTGAGCGCCGGCGAGATGCCGCAGCACGATCATGTGCTCCACGCCACCAACAACAGCGCCAATTTTCCGGGTCCCGGCGGCAACGTGCCGGCGCAGGTCTCAGCTGGGGTCGACTTCGTCTACAGCTCGGCCAGCGACAATCTCAACGTCAACTTGAATTCGGCCTCGGTCGCCAGCGTCGGTGGCGGCCAGGCGCACAACAACATGCAGCCCTACTTGGCGCTCAATCTCTGCATCGCGCTGCGCGGGCTGTTCCCGTCGCGGAACTAGGAGGCTCGAGATGTCCGAACCATTCGTTGGCGAGATCCGCATGTTCGCGGGCAACTTCGCCCCCCGCGGTTGGGCCTTCTGCGACGGGCAGCTGCTGGCCGTATCGCAGAACGACGCCCTGTTCAGCTTGCTCGGCACCATTTACGGTGGTGACGGCCGCACCACCTTCGGTCTGCCCGACTTGCGTGGACGGACCCCGATTCATGCCGGCTCGGGGCCCGGTCTTTCGCCGCGTCGTCTGGGTGCCAAGGACGGCACAGAGAAAGAGACGTTGACGGTCAACCAGCTACCGTCGCACCGGCACGACTGGCAGGCAACCAGCGCCAACGCGAGCAACCGCGCACCGGTGGGTTCGCCGAATCCGTTTGCCTATGCCAAGCCAGTCATTTCCGACATCTACCGCGATGGTACGCCCGGCAATCTCGCGGGCATGGCGACGTCGGCGGTTGACAACACCGGCGGCTCGCGGTCGCACAGCAACTACATGCCGTTCCTCTGTATTCACTTCATCATCGCGCTGTTCGGGATCTACCCGTCCCGCAATTGAGCCGCAAGGAGCCGAAGATGTCAGAACCATTCGTTGCGGAGATTCGGATCTTCGCCGGCAATTTCGCCCCGCGCAGTTGGGCATTCTGCAACGGGCAGCTGTTGCCCGTGGCGCAGAACACCGCGCTGTTTTCGCTGATCGGCACCACCTACGGCGGTGACGGTCGCACCACCACTGCCCTGCCCAACCTGAAAGGCCGGGTGCCCATGCATCCCGGGCGGGGCCCCGGGTTGACCAGCAAGCGGCTGGGGCAGCGCGGCGGCTCCGAGATGATCACGTTGTCGGAGGCGCAGATGCCCAATCACAAGCACACGGCGTATGGCACGGGTGACAGCGCCAACCAACGGGAACCCAGCAACCACATGCCGGCGACGGGCGGTGGACGCGGCACCAACCTGGAAGCCGCCGCCAGCAACCTCGGGACGTTCAACAAGCTCGCGAACACCGGTGGTAGCCAGCCGCACAACAACCTGCAGCCCTTTCTCGCGATGAACTTCATCATCGCGTTGGTCGGCTTGTACCCCAGTCGTAGTTAGTATCCCGTGCGGTTACTTTGCTACACATTCTGGCGGCTCCGCTCGCCTCCGGCGGCGTTGCTCGATCTCGAGAAAGCACCACTTTCCCTGCGTTCTCGCGCCTGGCCAGTGGCAAGCGGCTCGCGCCGGACTGGCAACCGAATTACCCGCACGGGATACTAGTGAATCCAATGGCGCTCGGTGGCGTTCTGCGAGCGGGCCTGCGGAGTTCGACCCGAAGCCGGGCCTCGAACAGGTCCTCGGCCCGTCCTCGACCCGCCCCGAGCGCTGGATCCGCAAGCCCGACCCCATGACCTCCGTTCCCTACATCAAGTCCGAGATTCCGACCGGCACGGCTGGATGCTGGTTGCTGGAGCGATTCGAGGTTCGCGGCGAGCCCAGGCGAGCGCCGGGCTCCGGCAAAGCGTCCGATTGCAGCCAGCGCCGGCCGGGCGTCTACACCCGCCTAAAGCGTGGTGACACGGTTTTCATGACCGATCTCTACGACGAATGGTTCACTCAGAAAATCGCCATCGACCAAGCCCGACGCCGTGGCGGCCATGTGCTGATCGGTGGTCTGGGTTTGGGCTTGATCGTAGACTCGATCTACGAGAACGGCACCGCACCGGTTGGCGCCGCACCGATTGAGCGAATCACGGTTTTGGAACAGTCTCCCGAGGTGATCGCGTTGGTGGCACCCCATTTGCTCGAGCGCTACCCAGATCGGTTGGAGATCGTCGAAGCCGACGTCTACACCTGGCGTCCGCCAGAAGGTGCCCACTACACCGTCGTATGGCATGACATCTGGCCCAATCCGCAGGCCCCCGAAACCGAGGCCGAGATGGCGATGTTGGAAGTCCGCTACCGCTCATGCTGCGACTGGCTCGGTTGTTGGCCGCGGGAGTACCGGTGGATCTACGAGGAACGACCTTGGAACCGCGACGGTGAACATGCCGGGTGAGCTGGCGATGATCGAACGCCCACGCAACGACAACTCGATGCGGTTGCGGGTGGCGCTCGTTTCGATCGGCAATTGTCCGTCTCTGGCCTCGCGAAACATCCGTCGTTACTGCTTGGCACAGGAGGACTTGCGGGACCGTGTCGCGTTTCGGATCCTGGACTACGATCTCAAGAACTTTCGCGACGCGCGGCCCCAGTCGGCGCTCCGTTGGTCGTTCGTCAGTCAGTTCGACGAAACCCTACGCGAGGTGCTGCGCCTGCGGCCGGCGATCGTCGGCTTCTCGTGCTACTTGTGGAGTACCGAGACCTCACTGCATGTCGCCCATTTGATCAAGCAGGTGCTGCCCGAAACCCTGATCGTCTTGGGCGGCCCAGACGTTGGGCCGCGTGCGCCCGAGATCCTCGGGCGGCATCCACAGGTCGATGTCGTGGTCGAGGGAGACGGCGAGATCCCGGTGGCCGGTCTCTTGCGAAATCTCGAAACGGGCACGCCGACATGGGCGGAGATTCCGCAACTTCGCTACCGGACCGAGGATGGCATTGTCGACAATCCCGCCAGTCCCGATCTCCTCGACATGGCGCGCTTGGTGGCGGTCTGGGATCCGCCGCCCGCACTCGAGGAGATGAACCGTTGGGGTTGGCCGTACGTTCTGTACGAGACGCTGCGTGGCTGTCCCTATGCCTGCTCGTACTGCATGTATGGCAAGACGCCGATGAACCCTAAAGACCCCGAGCTGGTGGTATCCGAGCTGGTCGACCTGCTGGCGACCGGCCAAGCGGTCGAGTTGATCGACCCGACTTTCACGACCTATGTCAAGCGCGCGAAACGCATTCTGCGCGACCTCGTGCAACACGACTACAGCGGCACCTTGACCTTCGAGGCGTATCCCGACTCCCTCGACGAGGAAATGGTCGACCTGATCGCCCGGGCGCGGGTCAGTTGTATCGGGATCGGTTTCCAGACCCTCTCCGCCGGTGGTCTGAAGGCCGTCAAGCGGCCGAGGAACCTGCCGCGCTTCGAACGCGCCATCCAGCTGCTGCGCCAGCACGGAATCAACTACTACGTCGACTTGATTTACGGCCTGCCCCAAACCACGAAGGAAGACTTCTTTGCCACCGTCGACTACCTCTACGCGCTCGAAGTCGAGAACCTCATGGTCTACCGGCTGCTCGGCCTGCCGGGGTCGCCGATGATGGACGATGCCGAGCAGCATGGCTTGGTCTTCAGCGCCATCCCGCCCTATGAGTTGCTGTCGAGCAACACTTTTTCGCTCGACGATCTCGTGGCCTGCGAGCGCTTCCAGTCCGCGTATGGTGAGTTGCTGGGACACCTGCCATCCTACGCGTCGCGCTCGCTCGCCGAGGGCGCCGGCGGCATCTCGGCATTGATCCATCGCTATACCGCCCGCGGCTACGATTCGCCGGCAGCGTTCCGGATCGCATTGACCGCGGCCGGCGAGTGGCCCGAGGAACCTGTTCGATACCCCCATCACGTACTCACCCCTGCCGTAGCAACAAAGGAGGCAACATGAGCGACGAGGAAACCAAGACCACCGATGAGGCCGAGGTCGGACCCGGCCAGGATGAACACGACAACAACGGCGATGACTTGGTCAATGCTGATTGGCAGATTGTCTGGTCACCTGATGACGTTCTTTCGATGGTGTTCTCTATCGGTCCCAAAGACAAGAAGAACACGACCATCGGTTCCGTGACCGCCACCTTTGCGGCCGCGCGGCGTGATGGTGTGGTGACGCATTCATTCGCAGGTGCCGATGTGCGGGCGACGACGGAGTTGGGCGAAGGGCAGCAGATGGCCGGCAACCTGGGATTCGATGCTGCCGGGATCCGCGCCTACCACTTTGGTGAGGATCAAGTACTCCAGGCGATTCTTGCCGGGACGGTCCTGGTTCGTGATGAACTGCCCCGCAACTTCTTCTTTACCAAGGTCGTGGCGATCCTCATGAAGCCAGCGCAGCCACCTGAAGAAGAGGCAGCGGATGATTCCGAGGAGTAGGGTCGACCCGTCCGTGGCACCGCCGGTTCAACCGGCGGTGTCCGCGCTTTGAACCCCTGAGATGAGTCACCCGTCCGACATTTCGTTCCGTCCCATCATCGACGATGATCGCGCCTTTCTTACGCGCCTTTACGCTTCGACGCGGGCCGAGGAAATGGCGGTGGTGCCGTGGGATCAGGAGGAGAAGGATCGGTTCCTGCGTTTCCAGTTTGCTGCCCAACATACCTACTACCAGGACAACTTCATGTCGGCGTCGTTCAACTTGATCTTGAAAAACGATACACCCGTCGGTCGACTCTACTTGGACCGCCGGGCCGATGAGCATCGGCTGATCGACATCGCGATCCTGCCCGAACACCGCGGCACAGGCCTCGGCACGTGGCTGATGAACAACGTGTTGGGCGAGGCGGGGGACGCCGGCAAGAAGGTGCGAATTCACGTCGAGCAGAACAACCCCGCCATGCGTCTCTACTTGCGGTTAGGCTTCCGCGAAGTCGAAGACCAAGGTGTGTATCGTTTGATGGAATGGTGTCCGATCGAAGCGGGCGCGGCCGACAAGGAGACCGAATGACGGATTTACAAACAGTGAGCGCGGACGACTTCGATCCATACAAAGACAGTATTTTCACCATCGTGGTGGGCGAAGAGATGGTCGAGTCGACGTTGATCGACGTGGTAGCCCGTAAAGGCGACACTGTGGAAGGGGCCCAACGCGGTCCGTTCTCGGTGCTGTTTCGGGTCGCGGGTGATGGGGAACTCGAGCAACAGATCTATCGTTTGGAACATGAGTCGATGGGTTCCCTCGATCTGTTCCTGGTACCGGTTGGTCCAGACAGCGAAGGCATGCGCTACGAGGCTATCTTCAGCTGAATGCCGTCATGTCGGGGGTATTGCTCATGGCGCGTGAGCGGGTGGCCGTGTTAGATTCCCAAGGAACCAACTCAAAGCGAGCCCGCGATCCTTTTGCAGCTACGTTCGTGGCCAGATTGGAGTAAGTACGTGTGGCTTCTGAAGCCTGGGAGGGGACAATGCCAGGTCACGTTACCGGTTGTATTCGCGTTGTGCTTCGTGTTGCCGCGATGCTGGCCTTTGCCATCGGCTGCTCCAACGATGGTGGCGAGCCGGTCATCACGCTCAAGGTGGGCGTGTTGTTCGATCACAGCGGACCCTTGGGTGAGTTCGGTCGTACGGGTGACGACGGGGTTCGTCTCGCGTTGGACCACTTCGAGGCTGCCGCTGGCGTCACGGTAGGGGCGATCACCATGATCTCGGCCGATGCCGCGACCGATGTCGAGACGGCGGTCCGCGAAGCGCGTCGTCTGGTCGAGGAGGAAGGCGTCCATGCGATTATCGGACCGCTGGGGAGTTCTGCCGTTCTCGCCGTGGCCCGTCAAGTGACGATTCCCGCCGGCATTCCGCTCATCTCGCCCACCGCGACGACGCCGGAGCTCACCACCCTCGACGATCACGGGCTCGTGTTTCGCAACACCGCCTCGGACGCGGCACAAGCGCCCGTGCTGGCCCGTCTCGCGGCGAGCGAGGGGTACCGACACCTCGGCGTGTTGTACCGCGACGACGCTTTTGGCAAAGGTCTGAGCGATGCATTCGCCCGGGATTTCGAGGGGAAGGTAAGCCTGGAGCCCGTGTTCTCGGTGAAGACGTCCTATCGCGAGCAACTCGAGCGAATGGCGGCCGAGGGTGCCGAGGCATTGGTCGCAATGACCCATGGCTCGGAAACGGGTGTCTATCTGCGCGAGGCCCTTGATCTGGGGCTGTTCGATCGGTTTCTTTTCGTTGATGCCACCCCTTCGGAGCGGGTGGTTCAGGCGCTTGGGACCGAGGCTGTCGAAGGCATGAAAGGCACGGCGCCGGCAGCTTCGGCGGTCGAGTTCGACACGGATTCGGCGGGGTCGGCGGGGTTGGCGTTCGAGGCTGCGTTTGCGGAGCGTTTCGATCGGTCACCGACCTCCGGTCTCGAAGCCAATGCCTACGACATCGCGGTGTGTTTGGTGCTTGCGGCGGTCCAGGCCAAAAGTACCGACGGGATCTCGATCGGAGGGGCGCTACCCGCCGTGTGCGGTGGCGAGGGGACCGTAGTCGGACCGGGAAGCGCTGGCGTGGCGTCGGCATTGGCGACAGTCCGCTCGGGCAAGGCCGTCAACTACGACGGTGCCAGCAGTGCGATGGACTGGGACGCCGCGGGCGATCTCGCGGTGGGAGCGGTGGTGATCTGGCAATTCCAAGATGGCCAGATCGTCGAACTCGAACGGGTCGAGTTCGGTAGTTAGTTAGTTAGATCCCATCCAATAACCCGTAATCAGCTGAAAACAAGAGGGTTAAACGCGCATCTGAGCTCATTTTCTGAGACGTTCTCTGATAGACTCAAGTCGATTAAAACACAGAGTCCAAAGAACTTAACTCGGAAAGTGAGAGCCCAGAATGCGCAAAGCTCGCGAATCTCAGCCCAATCTCACCTACAATTGGCTCGATCTGGACCATGCCAAAGAGCTACAGACCCTCGCAGGCCTGATCGACCAACATCCTAAGATCGCCGATCTCGTCTGGCAAGACCTTACCCGAAATGCCTCGCATTCAACCGGCGCACGAGGCATGACGGCCGAGTTGGTGTTCCGCGCTTTGTTGCTCAAACAGATGAATACCTGGAGCTACGACGAACTCCATTTTCACCTCGCCGACTCGCAGACCTATAGATCCTTCTGCGGCATGAGCTTCGCTCAAAAAACGCCCGCCAGATCGACGTTGGCGGCGGCGATCAAGAAAGTTCGGGCCGAAACCCTCGAAGCGATCAATCGCCTCTTGTTGCTGGAGGCCCGCGAGCGCAAGGTCGAGAGCGGGCAGCTTTCCCGAGTCGACTGCACGGTGGTCGAAACGCTGATGCATCCTCCCGCGGACTCGCAGCAGTTGTGGGACTGCATCCGGGTACTCCTCCGGTTAATGAAGCGGGTGCAGGCGCATCTACCGGCCGGCCTCTTCACGTTTCCGAACCGGAAGAAACGAGCCAAGCGCCGCTGCCGTGAGATCTCTGTAGCGCGAAGGAAAGTGGCGCGTCGGGAGTCCTACAGGGATCTCGTGAAGGTTGCCGAGGAGATCCAGCAAAAGGCCTTGGAAGCGGTTGCCCTGCTGGAGGCTCACCGGGTCGTCGACCCGGCCCTCGAGCAGAAGCTGGCCCGGTTTCTCGACCTCATCGAGCGCACCTTGGATCAGACTCGTCGCCGGGTCTTCGACGGCGAGAGCGTACACGCCTCGGAGAAACTCGTCTCCGTCTTCGAAGACCACTCCGACATCATCCGCAAAGACTTCAAGAACACATACTACGGCCACAAGATCTGTCTCACCGGTGGCAAGTCCTCGATGGTTCTGGATTGCCAGATCTTCCGAGGCAATCCCGCCGATGCCAACATGGCTGTGCCATCCGTCGAACGTCAGCAAGACATCTATGGCAAAGCGCCGCGCCAAGTCGTGTTCGATGGAGCCTTCAGCTCGGCGAGCAACCTTGAGAAGATCCAAGAACTGGGGACCCAAGATGTTGTCTTTTCCAAGAGTTCTCTGAAGATCTCCGAGATGGCCAAGAGCCTCTACGTCTACCGCAAGCTACGCAATTTCAGAGCCGGCATCGAGGGATGTATCTCGTTCCTGAAGCGTACCTTCGGACTGCATCGCTGCACCTGGCGCTCCTGGTCGTCGTTCAAGAGCTACGTCTGGAGCTCGATCGTTTCCTGCAACCTATTGGTCATGGCCCGAACCATTCTCAGCCAAGCTTGATCAGCCGACCGGCGGTCAAAGCACGCGGCACCCCGACGGGCCGCCTGGATGAGATATGGGCGCGAATGCAGTCCTTGCCGCATTCGCACCTCTGGCGGTCGATTCCACGATCACCCGGTGAGCAGCACCCCCAATGGACCCTTAGACGAGGGCCCATTCGACAGGCCTGTGGGCTCGAAACCGCATTTCTGGATGGGATCTAGTTAGTTAGCCGGCTGACGCGGCAAGCTCGACGACGCGGACGACCTCGTCGACCTCGGCTCGGGTCATACCGGCGAAAACGGGCAAGTTGAGCACGGAGCGTCCGAGCGCGCGTGCTTCGCTGCCGCCGACGTGCTCGACCAGGTGGCCTTTGGCGCCGGGCTGTTCCGACATCGCACCCGGGTAGACGTTGCCAAAGCCGATTCCGTGCTCACGCAAGACGGCTCCGACCCGCTCGCGCTCGGAAGGTGCAAAGCGGCAGACGTTGAGGTAGCCGTTTTCGACGTAGCCTGCCGGCGGTGTCAGAACCTGAACCCCGAGCGGTGCCAGGCGTTCTCGGTAGGTAGCCGTGATCGCCCGACGTTGGCGCAGGCGCTCGTCGAGGTAGTCGAGGCTGAGATCGAGGTAGGCAGCGTCGAAACCGCCGAGTCGGCTGTTCCAGCCGAGTAGGCCATGCTCGTAGTGGCTCGTCCTGCCATGGTTGCTCAGCTGGCGGATGGTCTCGGCTTGGTCTGCCGCATTGCACAAGACGGCACCCGCGTCGCCACAGGCACCCAGGACTTTGGCTGGATAGAACGACACCGTGGCGAGCTGCGCGCCTTGGTAAATCGGCTTGCCGTTCCAGGTGACGCCGTAGACTTGGGCACCGTCTTCGAGCAACGGTAGATCTCGTTCTTGGCAGAAGGACCGAAAGTCATCCAGGCGGGCTGAACCCCAACCGTAGAGATGAACCAGAATGGCGGCCTTGGGCTTGAGTCGATCGACTGCCGTGCAGAAAAGATCGAAGTCCATTTGCAGGTCGGTGGGATCGATATCGACGGTGACCGGGCGGGCCCCGCAATTGACGATGGCTTCGAACGTGGCCCAAAAGGTCGCGTCCGGTAGTAGCACCAAATCACCGTTGCCAACGCCGAGGGCGCGCAGGCCGAGCTGCAGTGCATCGGTACCATTGGCGCAACCGACGACGGCTTGGGTGCCCGTGTCACGCGCCATGCGTTGCTCGAGGTTGGCGACGGCCGGGCCACCCACGAATTGGGTGCGCGCCGAAATCTCGGTGACGCGCTCGAGCCAGCGTTGCTGGAAGTCGGGCTCGAAGCGTTGGAGGTCGATAAACGGTACGGACATGAGAGTCACTCGCCAGTCGCGGTACGATGAGCAGGTACTATAGTGACTTCAACACGTCGGAACAACGCGCGTACCGTCCCTCGATTCGCCGCAGGGACAGTGTGAGGTGGGAGTCCGGAGATGAGTGAGCCAACGGCCGCGAAGCCCCCGAGTCTCGACGTTTGTGCGGAGATGCTCGAGCGGTTGCCCGAGGTACCGGTTGACGAGCAACTGCACATCTTGGAGCAAGTGTTTCGGTGTCCGGATGTCTCCCTGCGTCGCCGCGCGTTGGGCCTTGGTGCGGCGGTTTTGTCCGATCGTCGGTTGGTGGCCCTGGTTCGTGACGACGTCGACGACGTACGCCGCAACGCCGGTTTGGCCATGCTCAAGATGCGGCGCAGCCGTGCCCGCCGACTGGCCATCCGGCTGCTCGACGACGATGATTCGGATGTCGTGATGCAGGCGGTCCAGGTACTGGGGCATCTCGCTGATCTGCGTGCGATCGAACCCTTGCGCATGGTTCTTTGCCACACCGATCCCAATGTGGTTCAAGAGGCGATCTTGGCGCTCGGGAGGATTGGCCACCCACGGATTCTGGCCGACCTGGCGCCGTTCCTCGATGCCGACCCCTGGCTTGCTTCCGCCGCCATCGACTCGATCGGCCGGTTGGCCGGGCCGGACGCTATTTCAAGACTGGCGGCTTGCCTCGAAGACCCGCTCTTGGCAGCGTTCGCGTGGGAAGCCATGGCACGGATTGGCGGGCACGGCGCGTTCGATCTGCTCGCACGACGGTGGCTCGTGGCACCGGACGATGTCGAACCGGCAAGCGCCATAGGTTTCATGGTCCAGGTGCTGGAGTCATCCAGCACGCCGCCACCGATACCCGGGCTCGACGAGGCGCTCGCCCGGCTGGAAGGCACCGACGACGGCCTGACCGCATTGGTTCACCGCTGTCGACTCCTGCTCCGCCACACGTGATGTGGCGAGCCTGGGATACTGTCTCGGCCATGGTCCCATTCAAGATGGCGTTTTTTGTTGCGTTCTCGCTGTTGACGGTCATGAGTTGCCACCAACCGCCAGCATCCGAGACCGAGCCTCCGGACCCGAAGCCAGACGTGGTGGCGCCCCGAACTGTTCCAAGCGGCCCTTTCCTGCGCGTGCTCGGTACCGCCCAAGACGGCGGGGTGCCGCACGCGTCGTGCAACCACGAGTGGTGTCGCCGCGCCCGTACCGATCCCCGTCTGCGTCGGCACGTGGCGAGCCTGGCCTTGGTGGTGCCGTCGAGTGGGCTCGACGCCGAAGACGAAGCTCGAAACAGCATCTACCTGGTCGACGTGTCGCCCGACATTCGCGAGCAGCTGCCCCTGCTGCAGGACCTGCAACGTGCTCCAGCCGATCGGGTCGAACGCGCGCCGGTCAACGGGGCTATGCTGACCCACGCCCACATCGGCCACTACTTGGGCCTCGCTTTCTTTGGCTTCGAGGCGGTGCACACCGAAGGGCTGGTAGTGGATTGCACACCCAGGATGGCGGGCTTCCTGCGCGACAACGGGCCGTGGAGCCAATTGGTGTCCCTTGGCAACATCGTCCCGCGGGAGCGTCCGCCGGGTGAGGTCTTCGCGCTTGATGGTGTCGAAGTCGTGCCGCTCGCCGTTCCGCACCGTGACGAGCTGTCCGACACCGTCGGCTACATCTTCCGCGGCCCCACGCGAACCGCCCTCTACGTGCCCGACACCGACGCGTGGGCGAAGTGGCCCGTGCCACTCGAGACCATTCTCGATCGCGAGGGCATCACGCTCGCCATCGTCGACGCCACTTTCTACGGCCTCGACGAGCTACCCGGCCGCGACATCTCGCAAGTACCCCACCCGTTGATCACCACGTCGATGGACCTCCTCCAAGCAAGAGTAGATGCCGGCACCCTCGGCGTCTACTTCACCCACCTCAACCACAGTAACCCTGCGCTCGACCCGGAGAGCGAAGCCCGGCAAACGATCGAGCGCCGTGGTTTCCACGTGCTCGAGGATGGGCAGGATCTGGCGTTGTAGTGGGCAGGCCCCCGAGTCGGCACGTACGTGGTGAGACCTGGTCGTTGGTTAGGCGAGACCGCCGCCCGACGATCAATCGTCGTCCATAGAAAGCGAAGTCAAGCGCGCACCTCTCCTGTACGTTCGTGCTCTTGGCTTCGAACGTCCTGTCAGATTGACCTCGACTGTTCCGTCGCGAGTTGTCCCTTCTTCGAGCCTTTGTTGCGATCCGTTCTTCTCTGGTCTTGAAGTCGCTTGGTGTTCTCTCTTTTCTTCGAGGAACCATCCATCCATCAGGGCCTTTTCGGCCATGACTTCGTTCGGTTCTTCGAGGGGGCATATCCGGGCTATGGGGCCTCCGTACGGGGACGGGGTCCAGCCGATTCACTGATGCTTCCCCTCGAACCTTGCGCCAAAGAATCGTTGGAGCGAAAAGCTCTGGGTTCGGAGCAACCATTGCGCATTGCTTCGAGATCTTTGCCCAAGCTGGTCGATTCAACGATCTGGGTCGTATACCTCCTGTGCCTTCCACATGGACAAGGCCGTTGCGGCGATCTGGCGTGCGACGGTCACTTTGGCGAGGTTCGGCTTGGTGCCTCCATCGCAAAGTCGGTCGTAGGCGACACGGAAGCGATTGGCCTTGCTTGTAATCACGGTCGTCGCCGCGCCCTTGAAGATCATCTTCAGTGTTCGGTTGTGAAACCGATTCAGCCCACGCGTCTGGGCGATCTTGGCTTTGGTCCAGACTCCGCCAGCGCGCGTCCAGTCTGCTGAAGATCGCATCACGACTCCAAAGCCACAATAGGACCAGAATTGCCGCTTGGTCCGGAATCGGTGAGGTGTCACTACCACCGGAATCATCTGAGCGACCCGGATCGGGCCCAGTCCAGGAATTGTCTCGAGAACCCGCGAGATCGGGAATCGGTGCGACTCGGTCACCATCGCCTTTTCGGCCTCGAGCTTCAGTGTCGTCTGGAAGTCCAACGCTGTGCCGAGTAACTCGACCGTCGGTCTCATCGCATTCGGGAGTTCTTTGATCCGCTTCGCCCGGGAGCTGGGGGAGTAAACCGAGTTCCCCGTGCACACCACACCGCGTCTCTGGTAGGTGCTCTTCAGACGGTTCTTGGTCCGGACCAAGTCCCTCGTCATCAAGCCGTAGACTCGCGAGAGCTCGCGCAGCTTGGTGAAGCCCTTCCCTGCTTTGAAGATCGGATGCTCCGTGCGACCCGTACGGATGCGATCTGCTAGCTCCCATGCATCGATCGCATCGCTCTTCGGCCCCGTCTTGCGCTCGCCGTGGACCACCACCAACTCCGCCACGTGAGGAGACAAAATCTCGTGGAGCCAATGCGCCCACTGGCACTCTTCGATGCACAAGTGGAGCCGGCCAGCGCACTGCTTCAGATAGCCAACAAGCGCCTGGCCATTCGTTTCCACGATGGCCTGACCTAGCCGCTTGCCGCCCTCGCTGAGCGTTGCAATTGTGCAACTTGCCGAATGCACGTCCATTCCAAGGTAGCGTTCCATCGCGATCCTCCTTCTTGTGGGGCTGATGCCCGAGGTTTTTGTTCACCCCAAGCATCTTCCCTACAGAGGAGGTTGCACAATCTTGGACTCGTTTCGACATCGGGTTACCGGACGTGGCTTTCCTATGATGTCGGGCTATGAGTGCGCCCGCCTACGCGGGCTGAGAAGTATCAGCGGGTTCCCAGCCGGCGAAGGCCGGCGCACTGATAGCGCGGGCATTCATGCCCGCGTTACGGGTAGTCCAGTTGGATCCCGTCGCCTAAGGATGAGTAGTCCAGTTGGATCCCACCGCCCGACGATGAATCGTCGGGCTGTGAGTGCGCCCGCCTCCGCGGGCTGAGAGGCAGTGGGTTCCCAGCCGGCGAAGGCCGGCGCACTGATAGCGCGGGCATTCATGCCCGCGTTACGGGTAGTCCAGTTGGATCCCGTCGCCTAAGGATGAGTAGTCCAGTTGGATCCCACCGCCCGACGATAAATCGTCGGGCTGTGAGTGCGCCCGCCTCCGCGGGCTGAGAAGTATCAGCGGGTTCCCAGCCGGCGAAGGCCGGCGCACTGATAGCGCGGGCATTCATGCCCGCGTTACGGGTAGTCCAGTTGGATCCCGTCGCCTAAGGATGAGTAGTCCAGTTGGATCCCACCGCCCGACGATCAATCGTCGTCCATAGAAAGCGAAGTCAAGCGCGCACCTCTCCTGTACGTTCGTGCTCTTGGCTTCGAACGTCCTGTCAGATTGACCTCGACTGTTCCGTCGCGAGTTGTCCCTTCTTCGAGCCTTTGTTGCGATCCGTTCTTCTCTGGTCTTGAAGTCGCTTGGTGTTCTCTCTTTTCTTCGAGGAACCATCCATCCATCAGGGCCTTTTCGGCCATGACTTCGTTCGGTTCTTCGAGGGGGCATATCCGGGCTATGGGGCCTCCGTACGGGGACGGGGTCCAGCCGATTCACTGATGCTTCCCCTCGAACCTTGCGCCAAAGAATCGTTGGAGCGAAAAGCTCTGGGTTCGGAGCAACCATTGCGCATTGCTTCGAGATCTTTGCCCAAGCTGGTCGATTCAACGATCTGGGTCGTATACCTCCTGTGCCTTCCACATGGACAAGGCCGTTGCGGCGATCTGGCGTGCGACGGTCACTTTGGCGAGGTTCGGCTTGGTGCCTCCATCGCAAAGTCGGTCGTAGGCGACACGGAAGCGATTGGCCTTGCTTGTAATCACGGTCGTCGCCGCGCCCTTGAAGATCATCTTCAGTGTTCGGTTGTGAAACCGATTCAGCCCACGCGTCTGGGCGATCTTGGCTTTGGTCCAGACTCCGCCAGCGCGCGTCCAGTCTGCTGAAGATCGCATCACGACTCCAAAGCCACAATAGGACCAGAATTGCCGCTTGGTCCGGAATCGGTGAGGTGTCACTACCACCGGAATCATCTGAGCGACCCGGATCGGGCCCAGTCCAGGAATTGTCTCGAGAACCCGCGAGATCGGGAATCGGTGCGACTCGGTCACCATCGCCTTTTCGGCCTCGAGCTTCAGTGTCGTCTGGAAGTCCAACGCTGTGCCGAGTAACTCGACCGTCGGTCTCATCGCATTCGGGAGTTCTTTGATCCGCTTCGCCCGGGAGCTGGGGGAGTAAACCGAGTTCCCCGTGCACACCACACCGCGTCTCTGGTAGGTGCTCTTCAGACGGTTCTTGGTCCGGACCAAGTCCCTCGTCATCAAGCCGTAGACTCGCGAGAGCTCGCGCAGCTTGGTGAAGCCCTTCCCTGCTTTGAAGATCGGATGCTCCGTGCGACCCGTACGGATGCGATCTGCTAGCTCCCATGCATCGATCGCATCGCTCTTCGGCCCCGTCTGTAGGGTCCCACGCGTTTTCGTGACCGCCATGGCCTTTTGTTCCAGATAGGAGCGGGTTCGGTTAGATTCGCCGTCGCCGCATTCCGGATGATCGGGGTGGGGAAACGGGAAATCGCCGAGGCTTCAACGGTTGGCACCAAAGTGGCACCCGGCGACTCCCAGAGGAGTGGCGATGCTATGTCTGGTTGGTGTCAGTAGCAAGGAGTACATCGAGAGTTCGTCTCGGGCCGTCCATCGCGGGTTGGAGCTGTCTTGCCCAGACCCGGATTGCGCGGACGCTCGATTGGTGGGTCACGGTGGTTACCGCCGATATCTGGGTGGCGAGCTGCAGAAGATCGCACGCGTTTGCTGCCGGCGTTGCGGTGTGACGCACGGGGTATTGCCGGGCGATGCCTGCGCGTACCGCGACATGACGCTGGACTCTGTGGAGTCTGCATGGGATGCGCAGGGTCCGCGGGCCGCGGTCCGGGCGTCGTCGCATGCTGGGGTCAGCGCGATTCGCTCGATGCGTCGGGTGCTCAGCAAGCAGCAGACTGCCCTCGCGGCTGTGCGACGGTTCCTGCCGACGCTGCCGGCGCACGGACTTGCGGGTCTTCGCGCGGTGTTGGGATCGGGTGCTGGTGTGCTGCTTCGCGTCCGTGAGTTGCTGTGGTCGACGTACCGTCTTTGGTTCAGCGGATTATGCGGATTGTGGCGCCACGGACGACCGCCGCATCTGGACCGCCGCCAATCAACAAACCTTGGTAGCTGTTCAAGCGGGTGAATCGATATCAGGCTCTGCGCGTCCCGGAGAAAGGACTCTCGGGGCGTATTGGAGGCTGAAATCGATGGAGGAGAAACAAGCAGAGACGATTGCAGTGTTCCGCTACGGGGTTCTTCGGGACCTCGTGAGCCGGCCTATGGCTCCGGGCGAGAAAGAGCAGTTGCTGGCACAGATCGCGAGCCATGAGTGGACGATCCCGGGCACCACCCGACGCCATATCGGTCGTTCGACGGCACGAGATTGGTTGACGCTGTACGAGCTCCATGGCTTCGATGGGCTCAAGCCTGCGGCGCGCTCGGATGCGGGGTCCAGCCGGACCCTTGCGGCATCGGTACAAGCGTTGCTGCTCGAATTGCGCGCGGCGCGCCCTCGGGCGTCGGTGGACAGCTTGATCCGCGCGGCTCAGCTGGCGCAAGAACCCGGGGTCTCGTTGCGTCTGCCGCGCACCACGGTCTATCGGTTCTTGAAAGCGCAGGCACCGCCGCCAGCCGGCAGCGACAACCGTCGGCCCGATGCCCGGGCTTTTACCCATGAGCACGCGGGCGACCTTTGGACGGCCGACGTAATGCATGGTCCCCGGCTGCTGGTCAAGGGACGAGGTGGCCGTGACAAAACGTACCTGCACGCCTTCCTCGACGATGCGTCGCGGATCGTCCCCTTCGCGGCTTTCTACCGCAGTGAGAATGCCGCTTGCTTCACCGACTGCTTCAAGCAGGCGATGCTGCGACGTGGCATGCCTCGGCGGCTTTACTGTGACAACGGCGCGCCGTATCGAACCCAACATCTGCAGATCGTCTGCGCGACGCTCAACGTTTCTTTGATCCACTCCCGGCCCTACCAGCCTCGCGGTCGCGGCAAGATCGAGCGCTTCTTCCGGCACGTGCGCACGGCCTTCTTGCCGCACGTGGACGAAGCGATGCTGCGTGATCTCGGCGCGCTGAATCGCGTTTTCTGGGCTTGGCTCGAAGGCGAGTATCACCAGATGCCGCATCGTGGTCTCGAGGGCAAGACCCCGGTCGAGCGTTTCCTCGAAGACCAAGAGCACGTGCGCCCAGCGCCCGAGACGCTCGAACGCATGATGCGCATGAAGGTGCAACGCCGTGTCGGTCGTGACCGCACTGTACGACTCGAGGGTCGCCTCTTCGAGACCCCCGACGGATGGGCCGGCGAAAAGATCGAGGTCTTCTACGACCCCTACGATCCAGCCGCGAAAGTGACATTCAAGGGGCGCGGAGAGCCTGAGGAGATGACGCTCAGACGACTCGACCTCACCACCAACGCACGTCTGCCACGGCCCGTGCGTCCAGGCAAAAAGATCGAGGTTGCCACCGGCAAGGCCGAGGCCACCACCGGCATCAGCTACCTCGAGCTCGTCGCCAGCCGTTTCTACGGCCCGGAGAAATGAGATGTACACAACGGCATTCGGCTTCGCACGAGTACCCTTCACCAAGACCATCCCAAGCGAGAAGCTTTTTCGAGAGCCGCAGCTCGACGAGCTTCATTCACGCCTCACGTACCTGGTGGAGAATCGGGCCATCGGACTGATCACCGGCGAGCCGGGAAGCGGCAAGTCCACTGCGTTACGGCGATTGCGGGACGACCTCCACCCGGACCAGGTGCGCCTCCTCTATCTCCATGACACCGCGGTCAGTCCCCGCGATTTCTGCCATCAGATTGCCTTCGAACTCGGCATCCCGGCCCCTTTCTCCAGGGCCCAGACCCTGCGAGCGGTCCACGACGAAATCAAGCGGCTCGATGTCGAACGAAGGCTGACCGTCCTCTTGGTCGTCGACGAAGCACAGAATCTCTGCCCCCAGGTACTCGCCCTCTTGCCCACCATCACCAATTTCGAATGGGACCAAACGGGCAGGCTGGCGCTCGTCCTCGCAGGCCAGCTCGGGCTCCGCCAAAGGCTACGACTCGCCCACCTCGAACCACTCGCACAGCGAATCACCGTCCGATACACCCTCGAAGGCTTCGATCGAGACACCGTTGCACGATACGTGAAACACCGACTCGAGATCGCCGGCGTCACCCACCCGCTCTTTACCGATTCAGCCATCGAGGCGCTGCTCAATGCATCACGAGGCGTCATGAGACGTATCGACACACTCGCCCACCATGCCCTTGCCGTCGCGGCGACCAAGACCGCCAAGCTCGTCGAGCCCGAACATGTACTCCATGCGGCCGAGGAGCTCAGAGCATGAACGCACCCGAACCCATCCTCGGCTATCTCGAACAGAGAATGCCCGGCTATCCCTTCGACCCCAACCTCGATCATGACTTCGTCTGCGAACTCATGGACGACTTCGGCGACGTCGACATTCTCGAACAGACCAAGGCGTTTCGCTGGTACCACGACAACAAGCCAGCTGAAAAGAACAAGAACCTACGCACAGCCCTACGCAGATGGCTCACCAACGCCTGGAAACAAAAAACAAACACCATCACCTAACAACCAACGCGACCGTCAATCTCCCGGACTGCGCCGTCACCGAGCCAGTCCGGGATTTTTCATGTCTCCCAGCTCTACCGCTGCGGTCCATTCCGAGAAACGGGCCACGGAACTACGTGGGACGCGACACCCGTCTTGCGCTCGCCGTGGACCACCACCAACTCCGCCACGTGAGGAGACAAAATCTCGTGGAGCCAATGCGCCCACTGGCACTCTTCGATGCACAAGTGGAGCCGGCCAGCGCACTGCTTCAGATAGCCAACAAGCGCCTGGCCATTCGTTTCCACGATGGCCTGACCTAGCCGCTTGCCGCCCTCGCTGAGCGTTGCAATTGTGCAACTTGCCGAATGCACGTCCATTCCAAGGTAGCGTTCCATCGCGATCCTCCTTCTTGTGGGGCTGATGCCCGAGGTTTTTGTTCACCCCAAGCATCTTCCCTACAGAGGAGGTTGCACAATCTTGGACTCGTTTCGACATCGGGTTACCGGACGTGGCTTTCCTATGATGTCGGGCTATGAGTGCGCCCGCCTCCGCGGGCTGAGAAGTATCAGCGGGTTCCCAGCCGGCGAAGGCCGGCGCACTGATAGCGCGGGCATTCATGCCCGCGTTACGGGTAGTCCAGTTGGATCCCGTCGCCTAAGGATGAGTAGTCCAGTTGGATCCCACCGCCCGACGATGAATCGTCGGGCTGTGAGTGCGCCCGCCTCCGCGGGCTGAGAGGCAGTGGGTTCCCAGCCGGCGCAGGCTGGCGCATTCATAACGCGGGCATTCATGCCCGCGTTACGGGTAGTCCAGTTGGATCCCGTCGCCTAAGGATGAGTAGTCCAGTTGGATCCCACCGCCCGACGATAAATCGTCGGGCTGTGAGTGCGCCCGCCTCCGCGGGCTGAGCATCAGCAGCGGATTCCCAGCCGGCGAAGGCCGGCGCACTGATAGCGCGGGCATTCATGCCCGCGTTACGGGTAGTCCAGTTGGATCCCGTCGCCTAAGGATGAGTAGTCCAGTTGGATCCCACCGCCCGACGATCAATCGTCGGGCTATGAGTGCGCCCGCCTCCGCGGGCTGAGAAGTATCAGCGGGTTCCCAGCCGGCGAAGGCCGGCGCACTGATAGCGCGGGCATTCATGCCCGCGTTACGGGTAGTCCAGTTGGATCCCGTCGCCTAAGGATGAGTAGTCCAGTTGGATCCCACCGCCCGACGATGAATCGTCGGGCTGTGAGTGCGCCCGCCTCCGCGGGCTGAGAGGCAGTGGGTTCCCAGCCGGCGCAGGCTGGCGCATTCATAGTAACTGGTCGCCCTAACCCGGTATGACCAGAGAAGCTGATGTAACCCAGTGGGTGAGAGTCCCAACATGGCAAGAGCCAGAACCATGAAGCTGAGGAGGCGTGCTCTATGCGAAAGCGGGGTGCGAAGTCTCCTGACAAACCCAGTCCCGGACTGGGGAGCGACCTTGTGGGCCGCAGGTATCGAACGCTGCGCAATCCTCGTGAGGAGACGATCCGGAAGCCGAGCCGCTCGGGGTAGGGCGAAGGCAGCATTGGGGTCGGAAATCTGGCTGATGACCGGCCGCAAATCCGGCGGGGTAATGGCGGTGGCACGCAAGGAAGGGTTGCATCGGAACTGGCGAAGCCCTCCTGACCCCAAGGAGAAATCCCTTGGAGCAAGGTAGACCCTGGCAACAGGGCCGAAGGTCAGAGGGTGGCAGCTGGGCCCGTACGAGTGATGAACCGTTGGTAATGCGACGGGACCTCGCCGAGAGCAGAGGAACTTCCGGCCGGCGAGCCGAAAGTTGCAAAGGGGCCCAGCTGATCGACGAACCGCAGACGAAGAGAGGCACAGTGAGGAAGACAACGACCTCCATTGGCGTGCAGGATCTAAGGAAGCGGATAGGCCGAAAGGCGAAGGCAGATTCCCACCACCGTTTCTGGGGCCTCTACACACATGTGTGGAAGCTCGACGTGCTGGGGGCGGCGTACCGTTTCGC
Source organism: Candidatus Multivoradales bacterium (assembly GCA_965250305.1). Classification (GTDB taxonomy): domain Bacteria; phylum Acidobacteriota; class Thermoanaerobaculia; order Multivoradales; family J023; genus J023. Next base: position 490,437 of record CBDFNS010000025.1, read on the forward strand.
CAAGAAGAATAACGGTGCGCCGGGTATCGATGGAGTGACGTTCGCGCAGATCGAAGCGGAGGGAGTCGAGAGTTTTCTTCTGACTCTGAGCGAAGAGCTGCAAGAACGAACCTACCGTCCATTGCCCAGTCGAGAAGTGAGTATTCCCAAGGGAGGCGGCAAGCGGCGTGGGTTGAAGATTCCGGCAATTCGAGATCGAGTCGTGCAAGGTGCGCTGCGCCTGGTGATCGAGCCGATCTTCGAGTCGGATTTTCAACCAGGTTCGTTCGGTTACCGTCCTCGGCGCACGGCCCACCAAGCGTTGGGTCGGGTCTACGAGGGGCTGAATCGCAAACTGCAGCAAGTCCTCGATCTCGACCTGCGTAGCTACTTCGACAGTGTGAGGCACGATCTCCTGCTCTTGAAGTTGGCGCGCAGAATCCGCGATCGTGACGTGCTACGGCTGTGCAAGCTGATCCTGAAGGCGTCGGGCAAGCGAGGAGTTCCACAGGGCTCGGTGATCGGGCCGCTGTGGGCAAACTTGTACTTGAACGATGTCGACCGGATGCTGGAGCGTGCCCAAAGCGTGACTCGGCAGGGAGAATACGAGGTGATCCGCTACACGCGCTTCGCCGACGATCTGCTGGTGCAGGTCAGTACCCATCCCCGAGCACGAGCCTGGGCGCCGAAGGTAGAACGCCGCCTGAGGGAAGAGTTGGAGAGAATTGGTTTGACGGTTAACGAGGAGAAGACCCACATGATCCGCTTCGATGCCGGGGAACCCTTCAACTACCTAGGTTTTACGTTTCGGCTGGTTCCGGACCGGAAAGTTCTAGGCAAGAAGAAGGTCCTACGGCGGCCACAGAAGGAAAAGCGCACCCGTTTTCTCCGCGAGATTCGGGATCTCCTTCGAAAGCGTCGGCACGTTCCCGTTGCCGATGTGATCGTCCAGGAGATCAATCCACGAGTCCGTGGGTGGGTGAACTACTTTCGCTGGGGAAATGCGGGGAGAGATCTTCAATTCGTAAGCTGGCAGATTGATGCAAAGATCCGGCGGTTCGCTTCTCGGCAGCGCCCGAAACGAAAAGGGGGACGCTCTTGGACGACGTGGAGCCCCGATGAGATCTATGGAAAGTGGAAGCTTTTCTACGACTACAGGATCTATCGAGGCAGCGCCGCCGAGTAGCAAAGTCTCATAAACCTTGCGGCTGAGTCGGTTGGCAACGCCGGATGTGGGAAAACCGCATGTCCGGTGTGACGGGAGGGGGAGCAGGTCTACGGGCCATGGTTGGAATTGAGGCACCGGCAAGAAGCCGAAAGGCGCCGGCAAACAGCCACCCTCCGACCTTCTGGTACCGCGCTGCCCCCCGAGCCCAATTCTTTCGGTGATCGCCAGAATCGTGCATCGTGTTGTCAGGAGGAAACACGATGCAGGATCGAACGCACGCGCTTCGCGAAGCGCTAGAGAAAAGTCGCGGTGGCCAAAAGAGGTGGAGTTGCCCAGAAGGTCTTCGGTCGGAAGTGGTGAGCTACGCGCAAAGTCGTCGAGCATCTGGGGCCGGGGTTCGCTTGATCGCAGAAGAGCTCGGGCTGAGCTTGTCGGGCCTCTCCCGTTGGCTGAAGAAGGCTGTGCAATTTCGCTCGGTGCGTGTTGCACGAGCAGTGTCTGTCCCGGTCTCGGCAGAGTTGGTGCTGGTGACGCCTCATGGTTTCCGCCTGGAGGGCCTTTCGACATCGCAGGCGCTCGACCTACTTCGAGAGCTGTGATGCTCCCTCTACCTCGGCGGTATCAAGTGATCGCCTACGCAAGGCCGGCGGATATGCGAAAGGGTTTCGATACGTTGTCGACGCTGATTCGCGAAGAGCTGGGTCGGGATCCGACGAGCGGTGATTTGTACTTGTTCGTGGCCAGGAATCGGATTCGAGCGAAGGTGCTCTTGTGGGACGGGACCGGATCTTGCCTTTACGTGAAACGCCTCGAGAAGGGCCGCTTTGCCTGCCTCTGGAAGACCGCGGTCGAAAGCGAGTTGGAGCTTTCCTCCTCGGAGCTTGCGTTGTTCTTGGAGGGTTGCCAGGAGGTGGGCCGCCGACGGTTATCTCCGCCGCAGATTGATCCAAATCGCCCGCTAATACCTGCCTAATAATAAAGTATTTATGAGATACTACGTGCATGCTCGATGCGCGTTCGGAAACCCGAGTTGAGATCCTTCAGCAGGCTTGTGGCCTGCTCCAGGATGAGGTCGGGCGTCTGGTCACCAGGCTTCGAGATCTGACGTTGAGAAACGCTCATTTGGAAGGGCGGGTGCTCACCCAGGCCGAGCTGGACATACTCGAAACTCCGGGCTCGAAGGCGCTCCAGGCGGCGGCGGAACCGATCACGCCTGAAGCGAAACCGAAAGCGGCTAAGAAGCCTCAGAAAGGGCACGGGCCCCGTCCGCAGCCCCAGTTGCCTCGGCAAGAGCAACTCTACGAGTTACCCCAAGATGAGCAGACCTGCCAAGTCTGCCAGGGCGAACTCGAAGAGATGGGGCTCACCGAGGACAGCGAAGAGATTACGCTCGTCGAGCGCACCTATTCCTTGGTGCTTCATCGTCGCAAGAAGTATCGCTGCCGCTGCAATGCCAACGTGGTCACCGCCCACGGCCCGGCCAAGTTGATCCCCGGCGGTCGGTACTCGGCAGACTTCGCCGTCTCCGTGGCCGTTGACAAGTTCGCCGATCAGAGTGTGCCACGAAGGCATGCTCACCTGCCACAAGGTAGAAGGAGTACGCCGTGCTGCATGGAAGATGAGGGCAGGCCCCTCGGGATCGGGGTGCAGGCCCAGGTCTCAAACCACCTCGAGCTGCGTGGGTCAAGAGCCCAGGTAGTGAGCGTCGAAGGAAAAGGCGCGGCAAGACCGCGTCAGGTGAGGTCCAGGAAGACGAGCGAAAGCGAACCGCTGATGACGTGTCGTGAAGTATTTACCCGACGTCAAAACCGGGCAGTTTGGTTGGCCCGGGATGAGCCCAGAGGGAGCCTGTTTATTGGCTGGGCGGCGTCCGGCATGAAGGCGGCGTGAGCTTGGACCAGGCTTCTGTGCGGAACGTGGGAACCTGTCGTCCTGATGCGAAGGGAAGAGCCCGAGCAGGTAGCCCCTGCAAGGGTGCAAGTACCAATGCGGGACACAGGGGCGGAGCGACTCGTAGTAGCGATGAAGGTGGGGAAACCCTCTGGAGCGAAGGGGTCGCGTCGTCCAGCTGCAATCGCAGGACAACCGGCAACGGGAGGAACCTGTGGGCGTAGCGAAGCCGTTACCGAGGTATAAGAAGCGCCTCAAGGGTCATACTCGAAGAGCGACTCGCTGGCTTCAGGCCATCGCGCGCCGCAATCCGGGCTTGCTGGCCCACTGGGAGATTCTGAGGACTGGAATGGCTGGACGATAGGAGCCGTATGAGTCGAGAGGCTCACGTACGGTTCTGGGAGAGCGCGGGGGTGAGATTCCCCCGTCCATAGAAAGCGAAGTCAAGCGCGCACCTCTCCTGTACGTTCGTGCTCTTGGCTTCGAACGTCCTGTCAGATTGACCTCGACTGTTCCGTCGCGAGTTGTCCCTTCTTCGAGCCTTTGTTGCGATCCGTTCTTCTCTGGTCTTGAAGTCGCTTGGTGTTCTCTCTTTTCTTCGAGGAACCATCCATCCATCAGGGCCTTTTCGGCCATGACTTCGTTCGGTTCTTCGAGGGGGCATATCCGGGCTATGGGGCCTCCGTACGGGGACGGGGTCCAGCCGATTCACTGATGCTTCCCCTCGAACCTTGCGCCAAAGAATCGTTGGAGCGAAAAGCTCTGGGTTCGGAGCAACCATTGCGCATTGCTTCGAGATCTTTGCCCAAGCTGGTCGATTCAACGATCTGGGTCGTATACCTCCTGTGCCTTCCACATGGACAAGGCCGTTGCGGCGATCTGGCGTGCGACGGTCACTTTGGCGAGGTTCGGCTTGGTGCCTCCATCGCAAAGTCGGTCGTAGGCGACACGGAAGCGATTGGCCTTGCTTGTAATCACGGTCGTCGCCGCGCCCTTGAAGATCATCTTCAGTGTTCGGTTGTGAAACCGATTCAGCCCACGCGTCTGGGCGATCTTGGCTTTGGTCCAGACTCCGCCAGCGCGAGTCCAGTCTGCTGAAGATCGCATCACGACTCCAAAGCCACAATAGGACCAGAATTGCCGCTTGGTCCGGAATCGGTGAGGTGTCACTACCACCGGAATCATCTGAGCGACCCGGATCGGGCCCAGTCCAGGAATTGTCTCGAGAACCCGCGAGATCGGGAATCGGTGCGACTCGGTCACCATCGCCTTTTCGGCCTCGAGCTTCAGTGTCGTCTGGAAGTCCAACGCTGTGCCGAGTAACTCGACCGTCGGTCTCATCGCATTCGGGAGTTCTTTGATCCGCTTCGCCCGGGAGCTGGGGGAGTAAACCGAGTTCCCCGTGCACACCACACCGCGTCTCTGGTAGGTGCTCTTCAGACGGTTCTTGGTCCGGACCAAGTCCCTCGTCATCAAGCCGTAGACTCGCGAGAGCTCGCGCAGCTTGGTGAAGCCCTTCCCTGCTTTGAAGATCGGATGCTCCGTGCGACCCGTACGGATGCGATCTGCTAGCTCCCATGCATCGATCGCATCGCTCTTCGGCCCCGTCTTGCGCTCGCCGTGGACCACCACCAACTCCGCCACGTGAGGAGACAAAATCTCGTGGAGCCAATGCGCCCACTGGCACTCTTCGATGCACAAGTGGAGCCGGCCAGCGCACTGCTTCAGATAGCCAACAAGCGCCTGGCCATTCGTTTCCACGATGGCCTGACCTAGCCGCTTGCCGCCCTCGCTGAGCGTTGCAATTGTGCAACTTGCCGAATGCACGTCCATTCCAAGGTAGCGTTCCATCGCGATCCTCCTTCTTGTGGGGCTGATGCCCGAGGTTTTTGTTCACCCCAAGCATCTTCCCTACAGAGGAGGTTGCACAATCTTGGACTCGTTTCGACATCGGGTTACCGGACGTGGCTTTCCTATGATGTCGGGCTATGAGTGCGCCCGCCTACGCGGGCTGAGAAGTATCAGCGGGTTCCCAGCCGGCGAAGGCCGGCGCACTGATAGCGCGGGCATTCATGCCCGCGTTACGGGTAGTCCAGTTGGATCCCGTCGCCTAAGGATGAGTAGTCCAGTTGGATCCCACCGCCCGACGATAAATCGTCGGGCTGTGAGTGCGCCCGCCTCCGCGGGCTGAGAGGCAGTGGGTTCCCAGCCGGCGCAGGCTGGCGCATTCATAACGCGGGCATTCATGCCCGCGTTACGGGTAGTCCAGTTGGATCCCGTCGCCTAAGGATGAGTAGTCCAGTTGGATCCCACCGCCCGACGATAAATCGTCGGGCTGTGAGTGCGCCCGCCTCCGCGGGCTGAGAGGCAGTGGGTTCCCAGCCGGCGCAGGCTGGCGCATTCATAACGCGGGCATTCATGCCCGAGTTACGGCAGGACGGTGCAGTTTCAGGTCAGTAACGGCACCTCCGCCAAGCCGGCGGATCGTATGTGGTTGAAACTTGGACCGTCTGGAGTGAACCTCGGTCGTGAGTTGCGGTCCCGGAGGGACCACATTGACTAGGCGGTGACTTCAGTCACCGATCGCCCGTCGTCGAACATCCAACGCCCGTCCTCGAACACCGAACGCCTTCCGTGGGTCGAAGTTTCAGGTTAGGGGGCAAGCCCCCTAACACCCCCAACAGAGATCAGAAATAGAAGATTACAGATAATCAAATGGGGCGACCAGCCGCAAGCCGAGGCTCCCGTAGATGTTGACAGGATGACTCCTGTTGCGGACCGCGCAGCGCGCGAGGATGATGCCGTCGGCGAACGAGCCGCCGCGCAACACGCGAACGGCAGAACCTTCGAGACCGTTGTCTTCCGGCTCTTTGTAGTTCTTGCGATGTTTCGTCGCGCACCATTCCCAGACATTACCGCTCGCGTCGCAGATTCCAATGCCGTTGTTCCCGGCCGGGCTTACGCCACTCGGAAACAGGCCCACGGCGGTTGGTACACCAACGCCGGTCTTGCTCGCGTTGCAGCGCTCGGCATCGAACTTCGGCCCCCACGGGTATTCACGACCATCGGTACCGCGCGCCGCTCGTTCCCATTCCGCTTCGGTGGGCAGGCGATGGTCCACCCCCGTTCGCTCCGAGAGCCAGCGGCCAAATGCCACTGCTTCGTACCAGCTTAGGCCGACCCGCGGATGGTTGGGCAAATCAACCGGGGATTCGAACGAGCGTGGGCCTTTTCGATCGCCCTGCTCTTGCCAACCCGCATCTGTCCAGCACTGCCGCCAGCGCCGGGTGTAGCCACCATCGGCAACGAACGCTTGGTACTGCATGTTGGTCACGGGGTAGCGGGAAATCGAGAAGCCCTCGACATGTTCTTCATGGACCGGCTTCTCATCGTCGAATCGCTCGCCACCCATCGTGAAGGTGCCGGGGGGGGATCGCGATCCATTCGAACGACGGCAAGCCATCCTTCAGCCCCACACCGGGGCGATCGTCACCGAGCAGGCCGAGGACCTGGCCGGCTTGGGCACGGTCTTTGACCTCCAACGCGCTGAGATCGACCGCCCGCCTTAACCAATCGCGCACATCGTCCAGCTTGGGCCGATGGTCCCGCTCGTCGCGCTGCCATAGCCCATGCTCGCGAATCGCCAAGCCGGCCAAGAGTGCACGCTCGAAACCCAAATCATCATGCGACACCGACTCCGGTGGTGGGCCATCCACCAACTTGCGGACGAGCGTCCAGATACGATCACCCTTCGCCTGGCGCCCCGCCAGGAACAAGATGGCTTCCCGCCAAAGCAAAGGCATCTCGGCGAGGCAAGCGTGCCGTTCTTTGGTGTTCTCTTCGAGATAGCAGGCGGCGAGGTACTCCTGAAAGTAACGGTGGGGGAAGCGGTAAACGGAGGGGCTCTCGGCGACCAAGATGCCCGAGCGCTGTTTGAGGTAGTCGCAGATTGCTTCCGGGACTGTGGGCTCTCGATTGCCAACACGCTTGCGGGTGTCCGCCAACGCCCGCAAGAGGTCACCCTCCGGGATGTCCGCAGCGGCCTTGGAGCCAACACCGCCCGCGCGATGGATGCGAAAGGCCAACAGCTCGAGCGCCCATCGGATCTGCTCCTCATCCATGCCCACCAGGCTTGCCACCGATTCTTGAAGGCGTCGCTCGTTCCAGCGATCAAATAGCAGGACGATGCTCTCTTCGAACAGGGTTGAGACCGCGGCCGGTAACCGTCCACCACGGGCCGTGTGGAGGTCGGTCATCATGGTCAGCAGGAGTGGCTGCTCGGCCAGGGGCTGGAGCGTTTCTTGGTCACGGAGCTGTGCCAACAGATCGGCCGCCAGGGGCGCGAGATCGTCGACCGTGAGCCGGTTGCGCGCGGCGAAGGCGGCGTAGGCGTCGGTCACGAAGCGCTCGATTTTGGCGTCGTCGAGCGGGGCGAGGGTCTCTTCGACGAAGGGAGTGTCTTCAAAGCCAGGACCATCGAGTCGCCACTTCTGGCCTTGTTCATAGGCGTACGGCCGACTGGTCACCACCACGCGGCATCCGGAATAGGTCGCAACGAAACGCTGAATCACCTGTTGAAGGCGTTCGCGCACCTGTTCGGCCTCCGGCGTCTCGTCGAGGCCATCGAGGACCAGCAGCGCACCGGCGTCGAGCGCGGTACGTACCACCGGCCCCATTTCGGTGTCGTGGGGGCCGAGCGTCGCGAGGTAATCAACGAGGTGGCGCGCTTGGCCCGGCGCGCCCTCGGCCGGAAAGTGCGCTTCGGAACGCACGAAGCGCCGCAGCTCCACGAAAAACGGTACGAGATCGCCATGCGGCCAGGGGCGCAGCGCGGGCTCTTCGTCGGCCCACGGACCATTGAGGTGGCGCTGGTTCAGCGTGTCGTGCCCGAGCATCTGCCCGGCGAGACACAGGCACAAGTAGCGGCCGAAGGTGCTCTTGCCGCTGCCACCACGGCCGATCAGCACCCGTCGTGGGGCCGCTGCCACGGCTTCGAGTGCCGTACAGCGACCGGAGAATCCGTCGGCCTCCCGTTTCTCTTGCTCGGCTTGGGCGCGCCGCAGGATTTGGTCCAAGATGACGCGGTCACCCTTGAGTTCAATGTGCGTGCTCTTTTCGTGCGGATCTGAGTTGATTTCGGCTTTGACGTCGAGATCAATATAGACCGACGAAAGCCGGATGTCTTGGTGTGGATCGCGGCTGACCTTCGAGACCTCCACCACATCGAGATCGGTGATCAGGTGACGGAGGTAGTGGCTCTGGAGGTCTGATGGGTCGCCGGCGAAGTGATCCGGAAAGTGCTTGCGGAGCAGCTCGGTTCGTCCCGCGAGGTCGGTGCAAAAGTGGTCCCAGTCGTAGACCAGCACCTCGAAGGCTTCTTGTTCCGTCAAAGTGCGGGCGACGTTTTGTATTTCCTTGTCGCAGCGGGCCGTGGTGGCGAGAACGAAACGCGAGAGTGTTGGGTTAAAGCCCTTTGCTTTTTCGATCTCCGCGTTCAGTTCTTTTTCAGTCACCTCTTTGTCGAGCTTCTTCTTGCACTGCACGCCAAACCACTCGGCCGTCCCGGTCGGCAGACCATAGACGTCTACACCGGCTTGCTCCTGGCCCGAGCGGCCATGCTTCAAGGTCGTGGGGGCGTTCCAGAGCACACGAAAGAGGTCGAAGCAGAGGTCTTCGAAGTCTTGCCAGTTGCGCAGCGGGGCGAGGTCGTACACACGGCTCATGATCTTCCTCGGTCTTCAGTTGCGGTGATGTTGACCAGGTTCCACGGGCCAGGCAAGCTGGAAGCCCAACTTGGATTGAAGAATGTTCGAAGAAGACCCTAACAAGGTTGAGAAGATATGGGCAATGGTGCTTGCTCAGTTTTCGTTGGCACTAGTGGTTGTTGCTTTGGCCCCGTCAGTGGTCTTGGTGTGCCGTGATAGCGTTCCGGTTAGACTGGAGTTCACGATGGCGGTTACTCTCCAACTTACACCCGAGCAAGAACGTCGCCTCGAAGAGGGAACCGCGCGGCACGATGAGGATGCGGTCCGGCAAGTCTTGATCCAGGTTGTTGATGCCACCGTACCCCGTTTGATGAATCGTTCGGAGAGGCTGCTTGATTCGGCTGCATTCGGTGCCGTACTCGATGACGTGGCCGCGTTGTCCGCCGACACGCCATCCCTTTCCGAGGCTGCGGTATCCCGTTCTGGGATCTATAGCGACCATCCCTGAGCCCGCTTGTGGCCCTCCTTGTCGACACCAACGTTTTGCTTCGGTTGGCTGCGGCGCGAGACGATTTCCACGCAGCCGCCCGCAACGCGGTAGAGGTGTTGAACGCTGGCGGCGAGGTCCTGGTTACTTCGACCTAGAACTTGATCGAAACGTGGAACGTCGCGACGCGGCCGCTCGACAAGAACGGCCTGGACCAAACACCGGAAGAGGCTTATCGACTTGTCGAGAACCTCGAGCGTCTTTTTCCTCGCGTGTCCGGTGCCATGGACACGTATGGGCGATGGCAAGACTTGGTCGTGCGGTTTCACGTCTCTGGCGTCCAGGTGCATGACGCTCGTCTCGTGGCGCTCATGCTCTCCCACGACATCTCGGACATATTGACCTTCAATGCTCGTGATTTCCGACGGTACGCCGCGGTTGGCGTTCGAGCGATTGATCCCAAGAAGGTCTAGTCCACCAGCTACTTGTCTCAAAGCGTCCCCGCCAATTCCTCCAGACGCTCAATCGTCGCCCGCATGTCTTCGTCGGTAGTGCGGGGGTTGATGGTACATAGACGCAGGACGGTTCGGCCGTGCAAGACGGTCGAGGTGGCGACGCCGAAGCCGTCGGCGACCAGGGTGTCGACCAACCTTGCGTGGAGTTGATCGGCCTTCTCGCCTTCGATGCCGCCGAACCGGTGCCGGAAGGCAACGACACCGAGCTGGGCGGGGGAGACGACCTCCCATGCTTCACTGGCGTCGAGCAGGGATTCGGCGAACTCCGCGAGCTCGATGCCGCGGTCGATTGCTTTGGCGAGCGCGTCGGCGCCGAAGACTTTGAAGGTCATCCAAAGCTTCAAGGCGCGGAAGGAGCGCGACAGCTGGACGCCGTGGTCGGCGAGATTGAGCTCGTCGCCGGTGAAGTCGATGTCGCGAAGGTATTCGGGCCGCACGTGAAACGCGTTGCGCAGCACCGCGGGATCGCGGACCAGGACGCAGCCGATCTCAAACGGTTGGAAGAGCCACTTGTGAGGATCGAGCGCCAGTGAGTCGAGCCGGTCGAGGCCGTCGAGCAATTCTGTGCCGCGCGACGAGAGCCTGGCGGCCGCGCCGTACGCGCCGTCGGCATGGAGCCAGAGATCCTGCTCCTGGCACAGGTCGGCGAGGGTGGGCAGCGGGTCGACAGTGCCGGTGTTGGTGGTGCCGGCGTTGGCGATGACACAGAAAGGAAGCTTGCCGGCGTTCCGGTCTTGGCGGATTTGGTTGCGCAACGTGTCGATCGGCATGCGGAGGTCGGCGCCGGACGGGACTCGACACATCTGATCTTCGCCGAAGCCGAGGACGCGCAGTGCGCGCGGCACGGCCGAATGCGTCTGGTCACTGAAATAGACCACCGACCTAGACGCGTCGGGGCCGCGGGCGTCGTGACTGCCGAACCGGGCATGGCGTGCTGCTGCCAGTGCCGTCAGATTGGCCATCGAGCCCCCGCTGACGAAGAGGCCGCCCGCGCTTTCGGGGAGTCCGCACACCTGCCGAAGCCAGTCGAGCACCACCAACTCGACCTGAATCGGCCCCGAGCCCGCAAACCAGGTTCCGACGAAAGGGTTGAAGCCAGCCACCAACGTGTCGGCAAGCACCGAGATGAAGTTGGACGGCCCAGGCACGAAAGCAAAGAAGCGGGGGTGCTGGACGTGGGCCATCGACGAGAAAATGTCGCGATCGACCTGCTCGAGGACCGATTCCGGGTCGCTGGGCGCCCGTGGCATGGCCTCACGCAGCCGCGATTCCGTTTCGGCACGGGTCGATCGTTGAATGGCTGGTTGATCCCCGAGGGTAGTGAGATGCTCCACTACACGATCGACCACACGGTAGCCGAGTGCCCGCATTTCGTCGGGGGAAAGGGTCAAGTCGGACATGGTTGCCAGTGTATCGGCCGGCTCGCAGTCAACCAAGCGAACGGCGACCAAGCCGTGCATGGGTGATAGAGTGCGCGGCCCTATGATCGAAGAGCTTTTCCGCATCGGTGACTTTGCCATCAGCCCGTTCGGCGTGATGCTGGTCGCGGCTTTCTTTGCCGCCTACACCCAGCTCCGGTGGGGCATGAAACGCCTGGGTATCGGCGACGAAGAGGATGCCAGCGCCATTCTCTTTGCCGCGGGATTGTTTGGCATTTTGGGTGGCAAGGCGTACTACGCCATCCTCTACCGCGACTGGGCGCTGCTATTCGACCGCGCCGGTCTGGTCTGGTACGGCAGTTTCATTGTCGGCACGATCGCGGCCTTTTGGGTCATCCGTCGTCGTCGTTTGCCGATTTGGTCGACGCTTGATGCCACCGGTCTCGGCTTGGCGTTGGGCTACTCAGTCGGCCGAGTCGGATGCTTCTTGGTCGGTGATGACTATGGCCGGCCGACGGACTTGCCGTGGGGCATGGAGTTTCGGGTGGGTGTGCCGCCAACCACCGCGGGCAACCTGCGTGACTACTTCGGTGTCGATGTCGGCGACGTGGCCCCCGAGACGTGGATGAGCGTGCACCCGACGCAGCTCTACGAGACATTTGCCGCGCTCGGGATCTGGATTGTCGGCCGCCGTCTGTTCCGCGGTACCTTCGCACCGGGGGTCCGGTTCCTGACGATTGTGGCCTTGCTTGCTTGCGAGCGCTTTGCGGTTGAGATGTTCCGAGCCAAGGATGACCGGTTCTTTGGGTCGTTCACGGTGGCCCAGGCGATCAGCGTGACGATTATCGTGTTGGCGCTCACCACGCTCATGCGTCGTCGCGGTCGCGACCTTCCGGCTACGTCGTCGTCGTGAGTCCACCGCGGATCCTGACGATCGCCGGCTCGGACTCGGGCGGCGGTGCTGGTATTCAAGCGGACCTCAAGACCTTCGCCGCCCACGGCACCTACGGCATGTCCGTGATCACGGCCGTGACCGCCCAGAATACCCGTGAAGTGCGGGCGGTTCACGCGGTGCCGCCGTCGGTGGTGGCGGCGCAGATCGACGCGGTGTTCGACGACATTGGTGTCGACGCAGTGAAGGTTGGCATGCTCGCCAACCGGGCGGTGGCGGCGGTGGTCGCCGAGCGTCTGGCGGTGCACCGCCCTCCAATCTTGGTTATTGACCCGGTCATGGTGGCGGCCAGCGGTGCGTCCCTGCTCGACGACGACGCGGTGGCCGAGCTCGAACGGCTGTTTCCGGCCGCCACGGTGGTGACGCCCAACTTGCCCGAGGCCGAACGCTTGGCCGACGTTTCCTCGTCCGACCCGACCGCGCGCGGGTGCGAACGCCTGGCGGTGACACTGCACGGAAGATGGATGCGCGCGGGACAGGGCCCCGCGATGCTGGTCAAGGGGGGCCATGCTGGCGAAGCTGGGCAGCCGATGGTGGACGTCCTGGCGACCGCTGACGGTATTCAACGTTTCGAGCACGAACGGTTGGTTACCCGCGCCGGACACGGCACCGGGTGCACGTTGTCCTCGGCCATCGCGTGTCGCTTGGCGCAGGGCGAAAGCGTGTCCGTGGCGGTGGCAGATGCCATCGACTACCTCCACGGAGCCATCCGGCAGGCATTTCCCCTGGGGGGTGGCCAGGGGCCGGCAAATCATCTTTACCTTTGGGAAAAGAATGACTCGAGCTGTTGACACCACTGAAGGCGGCGAGCCCTCGGACCTCATTGATCTCTTGGTCGTTGGCGCCGGTCCCACGGGTATCGCGATTGGTGCTGAGGCGCGCAAGGCTGGTCTCAGCACGTTGTTGGTGGATCGCGGACCCTTGTGTGCCGCGATCGTGGGGTTTCCCAACGAAATGCAGTTCTTCACCACCCGCGACCTGCTCGAGATTGCCGGAGTTCCCTTCGGCATCCCGGACGACAAACCCAACCGTCGCCAGGCTTTGGCGTACTACCAGGGGGTCGTGCGGCAGTACGCCCTGCCTTTGGCATTGTTCGAAGATGTGCTCACGGTGGCGCGCGAAGACGACGGGGTGTTTTCCGTCGAAACCAAAGCCACCGATGGCAGCGGTCGCACGAAGTGCTATCGGGCGCGGGCTGTGGCCCTTGCCACCGGGTACTTCGACCAGCCGCGCACGCTTGCGGTACCGGGCGAGGGGCTGCCGTGGGTTCACTGCCGGTACCGCGAACCCTACGGCCACTTTGGCCAGCAGGTGGTGATTGTGGGTGGCGGCAACTCGGCGGCCGAAACGGCGTTGGACCTATGGCGCAACGGTGCGCGGGTGACGATCGTTCATCGGGGCCCGTCGCTCAAGCCCTCCATCAAGTACTGGTTGCGGCCCGATGCCGAGAATCGGATCACGGAGGGCGCGATCGACGCCCATTTCAACAGTGTCGTCCATGCCTTTTGCGAGCTATCCACAGAACGGCCGCGGGGCGTCGAGATACGGGATCTTGCCACGGGAGAGATCGAGGGCTTTGTGCCAGCAGACGCTGCCTACGTCATGCTCGGGTACCAGCCCGACGCCGACTTCGAGCGGCGGTGCGGTATCGATCTCGATGCAACCTCCCTGGTTCCGACCTTCGATCCCGAGACGTGCGAGACCAACGTTCCGGGGTTGTACGTGGCGGGCACGCTCCAAGCCGGGCGGCGCACAGACCTGATCTTCATCGAGAACGCCCGCGACCATGGCCCCCGAATCGTGTGCCACCTCGTGCGCCAGAGCGGACGAATGGCCTCGGTCTGAGGCGATGGTGGCCGATCCCGTATACTGGTGGGCTGTGGACGACTCTGTCCACGGCAACCGAACTTCGGAGCACAATGTGATGAAGAACACCTTGGCACTTTTCAGCTTCATGCTCCTGATGATGGGCGCTCCCCTGGTGGCGCGCGACACGGCGGGTACGGCCGATGGTGACGAGTTCGAGGGGATCTTCATCGATACCGTCGACGTCAACATCGTCAATATCGAGGTCTACGTTACCGATAAGAAGCACAATCGAATCGGCAACCTGACCCGAGACGATTTCGAGCTGCTCGAAGACGGCAAGCCGGTCGCCATCACCAATTTCTACGCGGTCGAAGACGGCACGGTGATCAACGGAGCCGAGCCGCTGCAAATGATCGACGACATCGCTGAGCCAGAGATCGTCGCCGGTGAGTCGCGGGTGCCCGAAGACCAGCGCTTGAGTCTGGTCGTCTACATCGACAACTACAACCTGCACCCGTTCAGCCGCAACCGCGCGTTCACTTTCATTCGCAGCTTCCTCCGTGATCGCGTTCGCATCGGCGATCAGGTCCGCCTGGTTACCTATGATCGGTCGTTGCATGAACGGCACGGCTTCACCGGCGATCCGGAGTTGATCGCCTCGTCGTTGTACGAGCTGGAAGAGCTTTCGGCCCACGCCATCCATCGCGACTCGGATCGGCGCGACTTACTGCATGCCATCTATGACGCCGAGAGCGTGTACGACGTTAGTGGCCGGGTACGGACCTATGCCGAGAACCTGTTCAGCGACCTCAGCTTTACCATCACGGCCCTCAAGGACACCGTCGATGGCCTGGCCGGGTTGCCCGGACGCAAGGCCATTCTCTACGTCAGCGATGGCTTGGCGATGCGCAGTGCGGAAGACCTCTGGCATTTGTTGGACCAGAAGTTCACCGAGCAGCACATGCTCATGGAGTCGTTTCGCTACGACCTCACGCGGGAGTACCAGAAGCTGACCCGAGTCGCGAACTCAAACCGGGTCTCCTTCTACACCATCGACGCGGAAGGTCTGCGAACGTTCTCGTACATGGACGCCCAGAACCAGGTCGCGGGTGGCGACGCATTCATCGATCAGACCCATTTCTCCAACCTGCAAGCGCCGCTTCAGATGATCGCTGAAGAAACGGGCGGTTTCGCCATCATCAACACCAACAACTTCACCAAGGGTCTCAATCGGGTGGGCGACGACTTCGGGTCGTACTACTCGTTGGCCTACAGCCCCGCCTCAGCCGGTTCGGGCCGCTACCACAACCTCGAGGTGCGGCTCAAAAACAAGGTCAAGGGGGTCAGGATTCGGCATCGCGAGGGTTTCCGCGACAAGCCGATCGAAGACCGAATGGGTGACACGACGATGGCCGCTTTGTTTCACGGCTACGAGCGCAATGGCCTGGGAGCCAGTCTCGAAGTCGGTCGAATGATTCCGCGTTCCGATGGCTTCTTTGATGTTCCGTTGATCATCAAGGTTCCGATCGGAAGGTTGGCACTGCTCGAACGTGAAGCCCACCACCGAGGCCGGATCCAGCTGTTTGTTGCGGCCCGTGACGACGAGGGTGGCGTCTCCGAGGTGCAGAAGGTGCCGGTACCCATCGACATCCCCTCCCAGCATTGGGATCACGCGCAGACCCAGGACTACAAATACAGCCTCACCATGATGATGCGTAGTGGGAGTACCAAGATCGCGGTCACCATTCGTGATGAGATTGGCTCGAGCACCGCCGTGGTATCCACCGGCGTGATGGTCGGCGAGCGAAGGTAGGATTCAGACTCCATGAGCGACCGCCGGGTAACCTGGACCGACTCGTTTCGCGCCCTGAGCCAGTCGGCTTTGGGAGTCTTGCGTGCTGAAGTTGCGCTGCTGTCCGTCGACTACAAGCGATGGGGCAAGCGGTTGGCGATCGCCTTGGGGTTGCTCGCAATGGCGGGCATGCTGGGCTTCTGGCTCGCGGCCTTGGTGGTGTACGCCTCGGTTCGTTTTACCCAGTCCTTTTTCGAGCTCGGACCGTGGCAGGCCGCGCTGGCTGTTGGCGGCGTTGCGTTGGTGTTGATTCTGGCGCTGATCGGCACCGGCGCCCTCCTCCTACGCGGGATCGACGACCCGATTCGCGCGACCAAACAACGGTTCGCCGACAACCAGCGTTGGTGGCAGAGTCGCGTCGTTGGTGATGCAGATCCCGACGAGTCCTGATTCAGAACCGTAACCACGACCACGAGTGTTCGCGATGAGTAACCAAAATCCCCAGGCCCGCCTCGAAGAGAGCCGCACCCAGCTCGAGAATCAGATCCAAGACTTGCGCCGCGCGGTCGACCTCGAATTCGGGCGCGCACCCAGCCTCAAGTCCTGGGGTGTGCCCCTCTTGGCTTTCGCGGGCGGTCTGGCGTTGGCCGCGGGTGCCTTCGCCCGACGTCGGCGCAAGCGTCTACGGGATTAGGCACCGGTAGGGTCGCCCGGGGGACGGTGCACATCGGGCGCGAGGGCTCCGACTCCGCCTGTCAGGAGGGCAGAGAGCGGCGACTCGAGAAGGACCGTGTTGAAGTCCACACCGAGGGCGCTGTCGTCCGGTAGGGCAAGCCGCCGAGGATAGCGGAGCGGGAATCTGGTAAGAGAATTCCGATGGAACGGGATGCCAGTGTGGGGTAGCCTCTCTAGGAGTAGGGGCAATGGCTATGGCAACACAAGAACCGAATCGGATCCGTGACTCAGCCGTTTCATCGGCAGAATGGGCCGACCTTTTTGGGAGAAACAAGAGATGATGTTTGCGAATAGGTTAGTAGCTCGAATGAGTCTGATGTTCCTATTGTTGAGCACCACGGCAAGCGATGTGGTGTTTGCCCAAGAGGGTCCGCTCCAGCCGTGTGGGGGGGTGATGGCATGTCTATACGAAGTCGATGATGTAATCTGGAGATATGCTTCCTTTCCAGAACCTTTCCCTGGACTTCCCGCGTTTGCTGGAGCGTTGCTTGCCGTGAACTGGGCCTCATCAGAGGCTCTCTCGTCCGCCATGGAGCGCGATCTTCTGTCGGGGAGTCATCTAGTGGCCGCCACCGATTTCTTGGAGCACCAAAAGGCAATTGCACCGGATGATTCGAGCCGAGGAAGAACTTCGCCGAAGAATATGGCATGCCTCGAAGGAGAAAGGTTTGACACGACCCTCTTCATGCGAGATCGCGCTGACGATCCCCTCCTTGAAGGCCACGCTGGCACTGCCGAGGGCGTTCACGCGGAAACGACGACAACGGCGGAATACCATCGCATTGAGCACGGTACGCTCAGCCGTAGACCGATTGTCGTGAGCGGCACAATTCGGCGGATAGTCCCGGGAGGGACGACAGAAGGACATGGAAAGAGTTACCGATATTTTCCATCGGTGTTGGTTGATATTGAGGTTGACGAAGTCCTACGAGATCACACAGGGGAAATGAACCCAAAGGAGACTGTTCGGATTTTTGAATATGTCGACCGCTTTGAAGCGGCCAGCTATGAGCTAGGTGCAGACGAGCGTTGTATTCGTTCCAATCGCGGGCATGCTCTTTGCCTTGGAAATGAAGTGATTGTCTTCGCAGGCCCGAGTGGTTTGTGGGGATCGAGCCAGAAAATGACGAACATACTGGAGGCGCAGCATGTGTTTGCCGAAGTTGACGGTAGGGTCTGTGGGCCGCATGGGACCCGTCTCGAAGAGGGGTTAGATCGGGTCAGGGAGTGGGCTCGTGAGGAAGAATCCGGAGAGGACATCGAGACTTGGCGGGATCGAACTGAGAGTTATCGACAGAGTCGAGAACGTGGGATCACGTTCTGGAGCAGGGATGAATCGGAATGAGTGCTGATTCGAGAACGGCTTTCATGGTTTCCATGGCCAACGTACCTCGCGTGTTACTGGCATTGCTGTGTTGTTTGGGAGTTCCAGGGCTGAGCAAAGGGGAATCAGCGTGTACCGCGAATCCGGGTGAGCCCCAGCCGGGTTATCGTGGCCCGTTCGCAGGTCAGGAGGACGTTAGGGCCGCGGAAAAATCTAATCATCCAGAACCCCTATCTGCTTCGGGCCTGCATTGCTAGAATTCGCCTCATCGCGAACGCTTGGAAGAATCGAATGTAGAGGAAATCGCCTTATGGAAAAATACCGCGTCGCTGCTCAAGGGCAGTGGGCGGCGACAATTCATGGGCGGTGTGGTGAACTTGCTGGGCCGGGGCGGCCAGAGCTTCGCCGAGCGGTTTTTGGGCTGGAACCGCGGCACGATTCGCAAGGGCCAGGCGGAGCTTCAGAGCGGCCAAGCCTTCGAAGAGCGTTTTGGACAACGAGGCAGACGCCGGTCCGAAGAACATCTACCCAATCTACTCGAAGACATCCGCTCGATCGTGGAGCCGTCCGGGCAAGCCGATCCAACTTTCCGTAGTACCCGTATCTACTCGCCGCTCAGCGCGGGAGAGGTGCGGCGACGGTTGCGCACTCACTGCGGCTACAAGGAGGCTGAGTTGCCTTGTACACGCACGGTGCGGAACAAGCTCAACGACCTCGACTATCGAGTTCGCAAGGTCCGTAAGTGTCTTCCACTGAAGAAGATCCCAGAGACGGATGCCATCTTTGAAGAGATCCATAGGATCAACGAAGTGTCTGATCAGAACGAAGGCGTGCTACGGATTTCACTGGACACCAAGGCGACGGTGAAAATCGGACCGTTCTCGCGCGGGGGGCTACAGTCGACAAGGTGAGAAAGCCTGGGATCACGATTTTCAGCCCCAGGCAACGCTGACGCCGTTTGGGATCCTATTGCCGCAAACGGGCGACAACCACTTGTGGTTTGGCCACAGCAAGGTCACAGCAGATTTCGTGGTCGACCAGCTGGAGGAGATGGTGCCGAAATGGAAAGAGCGCTTCGGGCTGCACACGCTGGTGATCAACGCCGACAACGGCCCCGAGACCAACGGTCGTCGTACTCAGTGGTTGAAGCGGCTTGTGGAGCTTGCCGACGCTCAGCAAATTGCGATCCAGTTGGCCTACTACCCGCCATACCACAGCAAGTACAACTCCGTGGAACGATTGTGGGGCGTGCTGGAGAACCACTGGCGAGGCGAGATCCTGGACCGCGTCGACAAAGCCGTCGGTCTGGCGCGCAGTATGACCTATCGGGGCATCCAGCCTACCGTGCGCCAAGTCAAGAAGACCTACCACAAGGGCATCTCCGTGGCGAAAAAGCTCATGCAGGGCATCGAAGAACGTCTGGAGCGAACCAAGGGCTTGGAAGCATGGTTCATCAAGATTGAAGCGCAGCCTCAAACGGGATGATTATTTCTTTCCGCGGCCCTTACTGCGATGAGATACCGAATTCCCCATTATGTGGTGATCCAAACGATCCGACCGGGTCGGGTGGGCCCATGTGTGTTTTGACGTGCTCATGTGTAGAAGTTGTGGATGGCTACCCTCCGACAAATCCTGGCGGAGGAAATCCTACGACGCTTTGCTTGAACGATCCCTTCGCTGGTGCTTTGAGCTGTAATCAGTTCCCAGATCCAATCGTGTTCCCGGCGGCGCCAACTAAAATGACGACCAACAACTGCACAGAATCACGACTAGATTGCAGCGGTACTATTCGTTACCATTGGGACTGTGACTTTCCGGCGATCCAGGAACCATGGAAGGTCCTTAGGGCCTGTTACGAAATAACTGCTTGATTTCGAGATCTACACGATCTATTGTCGATGTATGGATACCGGCATCTTGCAGGCGAAGTACACATCCCTTGCGCCAGTGTTGACAGAGCGGTCAAGAAGACTGTGGGCAGCGACAGAAGCGCGGGCATTGGGCCATGGTGGTATCGCTTTGGTTGAGCGCGCGACAGGGATTTCACGTTCAACGATTGCTCGCGGCATTCGGGAACTGGAGTCGGGCGACACGCTGAGTTCCGATCGGACTCGGCGACCGGGAGGAGGCCGCAAACGAGCGACCGACAAGGACGCGACTCTGGCGGCGCACCTGGAGGTGTTGGTGGAACCAACGGCCTCTGGCGACCCGAGTTCGCCCTTGCGCTGGACGTCGAAGAGCGTTCGGCGTCTGGCCGAAGAGTTGCGCTCGATGGGGCACGTGGTAAGCCACCGTCTGGTCGCCGAGATGTTGCATGCAAGCGGCTACAGCCTCCAGGCGAACCGCAAAACGCGCGAAGGGACTCAGAGTCCAGATCGTGATGCTCAGTTCCGCTATATCAGCGAGCAGGTGCGCCGTTTCCAACTGGGCAGGCAGCCGGCCATTTCGGTGGATACGAAGAAGAAGGAATTGGTTGGAGACTTCAAGAATCCGGGCCGGGAATGGCGACCGAAGGGCGTACCCGAGCCGGTGCGAGTACACGATTTTGTAGTCCCAGAGCAGGGCAAGGCGATTCCCTACGGCGTCTACGATCTGCACCGTAATGAAGGCTGGGTCAGTGTGGGAATCGATCATGACACCGGCAAGCTTGCAGTCAACTCAATCCGGCGCTGGTGGAAGCGGATGGGGCGTCCGATCTACAAGGGTGTCAGGTCCCTGTTGATTACAGCGGACGGGGGTGGCAGCAACGGCTCCCGTCTTCGCCTATGGAAGTGGGAACTGCACCGCTTCGCTACCCGCACAGGTCTCTCGATCACGGTTTGCCACTTCCCGCCTGGTACCAGCAAGTGGAACAAGATCGAGCATCGCCTTTTCTCCCACATCGCCATGAACTGGCGAGGCAAGCCGCTAAGCAGCCTGGCGGTAATCGTCAATCTGATTGGCTCGACCACAACGACTTCGGGATTGCGGGTCCGATCCGAGATCGACCACGGCAGCTATCCCAAAGGCACAGTCCTGACTAAGGAACAGATGGCCAACGTCAACCTAGAACGACACGCGTTCCATGGCAACTGGAACTACACGATCCACCCTGGCAAACCGAGAGGCAATTGATTCAGTTATTTCGTGACAAGCCCTTAGTGTTGGCACCGGGCCTGGTGTTACGGTGATCTCGCCGTGGCTCGGCGAGACCGTCTCAGGCGTGATACCCGTGCATCTGTCTGTCGATGAGGCGATTTACGGCGGCGAAGCTGTTGTATATCTCGTAGACGATGAGATCGTGACGCTGATGGACCCATTTGTTGGTGCTTCAACAGAGGGTTTCTGCGATCTGGCGCACATCGCCGACCCTCGCTGCCCGTTGATTGGCTATGGCGGCATGCTCGATACGAGGCGGTTCCCAGATGGCCTTCACGTCTTGCAAGTCCTCGCCGTACGCAATGATCCGAACGCGCCCTTCTATACCTTCGCCCAGGTAGAGTTCGAGATCGTCAATCAAACACAGCCGCCCCAACCCGAAGTCGTCGTGGCCGAAGGGTGGGGAGGTCACATACGCATTCCGAACGATGGCACGTACAGCTACTCGTTCGGCGAGCGCCAACTCGGCACGTTTCCGTTTGTTACACCCTTTTTGATTTGCAACGTCGGAACCGCTGACCTCGACTTGCTGAACCACGGCACCATGGTGATGGGTGAAGGCTTCAGTCGGGTTTTCGGCAGTCCGGCAAGTTTCGTCGAGCCGATGCGATGCAGTCAGTTGAACATTCGGTTCGACGTTGACGATCCGGGTACCTACTACGGCACGGTGAGCATCGCGAGCAACGATCCAGACGACAGCTCGATGGTCGTCCGATCTTGCCGGGTAATCCCTTGTATGGCGCGGCGAAACAGTGGGTGTGCAACGCCCATCCGGAGTTGCCGGCGCCTGACTGTCCGAACGTTGGCTGGCGTGCCGACGATCATACAACGGGCTCTTCAGGAGAGATGGTGGGTCGGTGTAAGCTCCACGCATGCGAGATATCGACCTGTACGGGAAGATCCTGGGTGTTTCGGCGCCTTGGAAGGTGACGGACGTATCCCTTCGGCTTGCTGATGGCGAGGTGGAGGTTCTAGTCGAGCACGGACGCGGGCAAGAATTGTCGTGCCCGGAATGTGGAGCGGCGAGCAGTCGGTACGACAGCCGTCGGCGCCGGTGGCGGCACCTTCCGACTTGCCAGTACAAGACGATTCTGGTCGCCGATGTTCCGCGGGTTCATTGCCCGGAGCACGGGGTCAAGACGATGAGCGTTCCGTGGTCGGATCGTGGTTCGGGTTTCACTGCGCTCTTTGAAGCGCTGATCATCGACTGGCTCCAGGAAGCGACCATCTCGGCCGTTGCTCGGCAACTCGACGTTACTTGGGACCAGGTGAGTGGTGTGATGGAGCGCTCGGTCCGACGTGGGCTGGCCCGACGCGATTTGAAAGTACCTCGCCGGATCGGCGTCGACGAGACGTCGTTCCAGAAGCGCCACGAGTACGTAACGGTGGTCGCGGATTTGGAGACCGGATGCGTGCAATACGTCACCGACGGCCACAAGAAAGGAGCCCTCGGCGCCTACTACGCCAGCTTCAGCGAAGGCGACTTGGTACAGATCGAGAGCGTCGCCATGGACATGTGGGGACCGTACATATCGGACACTTTAGCCGCTCTTCCCAACGCCAACGAGAAGATCGCCTTCGATAAGTTCCACGTCGCCATGCACCTCGGTAAGGCCGTAGATAAGGTGCGCCGAGAAGAGAGTCGCGCACTCTTCGCCGTCGGCGACAACAGCTTGAAGAACACACGCTATCTATGGCTCTTCCACCCAGATCGTCTCGGGGAGGAACGCGTCGTACAGCTCGACCAGCTGATCAAGAAGGCACACAGAACGGGTCGCGCGTGGATGCTCAAAGAACTCGCCATGGAGATGTGGGAAGCCGGGGATCGCCACGAGGCCGAGAAGATCTTCGACGCCTTCTACTCGTGGGCGATTCGCTCTCGGCTCGAGCCCATCAAACGCGCGGCGAAGACGATCAAGAATCACCTCACTGGAATTCTCAACGCGATCGAGCTCGGCATCACCAATGCCCGCCTCGAAGGGATCAACACCGTCATCCAAGGTCTGAAGAGAGCAGCAAGGGGCTTTCGCAACCGAGAGCGGTTTCGCAACGCCATCTACTTCCATCTCGGTGGTTTGGATCTCTATCCGGAATCATTCGCCCACACAAGTTCCTGAAGAGCCATACAACGTTTATTCCGAACGGGCCGCATACCTTGCAGCTCTTCGTGCAGGATGGCAATGGCAATATGACGGTCTTCACGCGGTCGTTCTTCGTTCAGAACTAGAGTAGGGGGCAGTCGTGAGCGACCTTATTGAACAATCCGCCAGGTATTGGGACCGGCAGAACGTCGCACCCGAGGAAGATGTGCGTTACTGGCTGGGGGTGTTGCCGATTCGTGAGGCGGTGAACAGGCGCTTGACCGGCGACCCGGAAACGCTTGCGATTGCCCGTTTCCTTGACTCGTTTGCGGACCGATGGCCCGTCGCGAGAGCGCTATCCGTCGGCTGTGGTGCTGGCGAGCTCGAGCGCGGAGTAGTTGGGTTGGGCGCGGTGGCATCGATCGATGGCATTGATGTCAGCGCGTCCTCGCTCGACTTAGCCGGCCAGCTCGCGACGCAGGAAGGGGTCAGCGATCGAATTGCTTACCATCAAAGCGACGCGCTCTCTTGGCTGGAACGAGAAGCGGCCAACGGCGAAGGCTATGACGTGATCTTCTTTCATGGCTGCCTGCATCATTTCGACGAACTCGAGCCGATCATCGACGCGACGGCGGCGTTGCTACACAAGCGACCGGAGTCGATGTTCTTCATCGACGAATATGTAGGACCATCGCGTGACGAATGGACGGAAGAAACGCTTGGTTTCGCTGCCGGCTTGTTCGGCCAGATACTGCCGCGTTATCGCCGAACGCCCCACGTCTGGGCGCCGATCGCAATCGAAGATCCGACGGAGATGATTCGTGCGTCCGAAATCGAGGGCATCGTGCGCCAACGACTCGAGGTCCGCGAGTACTTGCCGTATTTCGGCAACGTCGTCATGCCCTTGGTCAACGCGATCCGCGGCACGGCGCTCGAGCAGCCCGAGGTGGTGGAAGTCCTGTCGGAAGCCTTAGCCCTCGAAGGCTATTTGGCCGACCGCAGGCTGATCGAACCGCTGTATGCGATCTTCAGTGGTGGCGCGGCTTCAACACCGGCCCAGTAGGCGGCCGGCCACCATCTCCGACCCCATTTGCAGCGGCCGGACCCGTGCCGGCCCTGTCTCAGAAACGGCTAATCCGCCATAGGTCGCTTGAAGACCATGGCGAGGTTATCGGTCGCCCCGTTCTTGAAATTGACCGACGTGAGCCCAACCAATTCCCAGCCTTCGAGGCCAAGCGGGTTGAGGTCGCGGTCGGCGGCGAGCGGATCCAACCGATACTGCTCGCTCCGCACATTGATGATCTTGTACTCCCAACGGGTCATCCTAGACACCTCATGGGTATATCTTTATCACCCCTTGGCCAGAGGTGAAACCCTAACGGGTGAGATTGCCCCGTGAGAGTGAGCAACACTTCGGGCTACGATGGGGCCGTTGTGGTTGTTTCCTGATCACGGCAGCCGAGAGTTGACTTTCAGGTCGCGACCAACTCCAAGGAACCCGAGGACGTGATGTCCAAGAACTGTCTTCTTTTGTTCACCAAGCCTGCCCGTGCGGGCAGGGTCAAAACCCGCATGATCGGCCGCTGGAGCGCGGAGCAGGCAGCGATGCTTCACGCAGCCTTCCTGGCCGACGTGGTGGCCGGGCTGCTCGACGGTGTACGCGGCGGCGCGTTCGACTTGAAGATCGCCTGGGCGCTCGACGAGATCGACCCCGTCCCCACGGAACCGCAGGTGGACGGCTCGGTTGCTCACGTGCGCCAGCAGGGTGCCGACCTCGGCGAGCGTCTCTGGTCTGGGTTGGCGGATGCGGCCAAACAGTACCCGCTGGTCGCTGCCATCGGCAGTGATCACCCCGAGATTCAAGCGTCGACCGTCGCGGCAGCCTTCGAGCAGCTCAGCGGCCCCAGCGCCGCCGAGATCGTGCTCGGCCCGGCCGCGGACGGGGGCTACTACTTGATTGCGCTGCGCGCCGCGGTGGTCGATCGCGCATTGTTCGACGGTGTGCCGTGGAGCTCAGCCGAGGTTCTGGATGAAACCATGACACGGGCTCGGCGACTGGGCTTGTCGGTGGCCCTGTTGCCCGAGGCCCACGATGTGGACGACGCCCAAGCGCTCGAAGCGCTGGTGTCGCGGTTAGAAAGACCTGGTGCCGCGGAAAGTCCACAGACGCGCAAGCTACTCGCCGCATGGGGTCTCATGGACGATCGAGAGGTTTCGTCTTGAAGGTCGTAACGAAGGCGCAAATGCAAGACCTCGATCGACGCGCGATCGAGGACCTGGGCATCCCGGGGCCGGTCCTGATGGAGAACGCGGCGATCGGCGTGGTCGACGCTCTGGCTGACCATTTTCCCCAAGCCACCGTGGTGACGTTGGTCTGTGGTCCGGGGAACAACGGTGGCGACGGGCTGGCAATGGCGCGTCACCTCGATGGCCGCGGCTACGATTGCCAGGTTTTCCTGGCGTTGGGGCGGTCGCGCCCGCAAGGTGATGCCGGTCTGCAGTTGGCGATCGTCGAGCGCGCTGGTTTGCTTGTTGAGACGATCAATGCCGACGACGATCTTCAGTCGGTAGCCGAAGCGTGTCGAGATGCAGACGTGGTGGTGGACGCGCTCTTTGGTATCGGTCTCGGGCGACCGCTTTCGGGGCACTTTGCCGCCCTGGCGACGCTGATGGGTGCTTGTGGGACGCCGTGCTTGGCGGTCGATTTGCCGAGTGGCCTGGATGGCGATCAAGGAACGCCGATCGGCCCGCATGCAACCGCCGAGCTGACGGTGACCTTTGCGTTGCCCAAGCTTGCCCATGTACTGCCGCCGGCGTGTGACGCGGTGGGGGTTTTGGCGGTGGCCGACTTGGGGCTGCCGGCGAGGATTCTCGAAGAAACGTCTACGACCCTGGACGTGCTCGACCGAGCGACCCTAGCACCGGTGATGCCAACGCCGGACGCTGGCGGTCACAAAGGTGACTTCGGCCATGCCGTGCTCGTGGGCGGCGCGCCCGGCAAGGCGGGTGCGGTGGTGCTCGGAGCACGCGCGGCCGTACGATCCGGTGCCGGTTTGGTAACGGCCGCCGTACCCACCCCCTTGCTGGCCCTGGTCGATGCCGGTTCGTGGGCTTCGATGACATTGCCCCTCGAGGCCGACGGCGATGGCTTGCTGGTCGATGCCACGCCAGCGCTGGCCTTGGCCGATGGTGTGCGACGTGGGGCGGTGGCGGTGGGGCCCGGCTTGGGTACCGCACCCGCGACCGTGGCCGCTGTACGCGCCCTGGTGGCTGGTCTCGACGCGCCCCTGGTGCTCGATGCTGACGGGCTGAACGCCTTTGCGGGTGACCTCGAAGGGTTGGCCTCGGCCCGGGCCGGTCGACCGACCGTGCTGACGCCTCACGCCGGAGAAATGGGCCGGCTGCTCGGGATGAGCATTGCTTCGGTGGAAGCAGATCGCCTGGCGGCTGCCCGCCGAGCGGCTGACGAAAGTGGGGCAGTCGTGGTGTTGAAAGGGCGACGCAGTGTCATTGCGACCCCCGGCGGTGGACTGGCCGTCAATCCGACGGGCAATGTCGGTATGGCGACGGGCGGCAGCGGGGATGTCCTGACCGGTGTGGTCGTGGCGCTCTTGGCCCAGGGCATCGACGCCGAATCCGCCGCGCGGATCGCAACGTTCGTCCACGGCCTGACGGGAGACGACGCAGCGTCGCGGTTGGGACCACGGTCGCTCGGCGCGGAAGATCTCATCGAGTCGCTTCCGGAGGCTTTCTTGCGCTTGAGCACGGTGGATTCAGCCCATGACTGAGGTGAAGGATGTGGTCGGCGTTTGGCCAAGTCGATCCGAGGCGGACACCGTCGAGATCGGCTTTCGCGTCGGAACGGCCTTGTATCCAACAGGTGTGGTCCTGCTCGAGGGTGACTTGGGGGCTGGAAAGACGGTCTTCGTGCGCGGGTTGGCCCAGGCGGTGGGGGTCGATCCCTCCGAAGTCCAGTCACCATCGTATGCGCTGATTCATGAGCATGACAGCGCGCGGGGATCGTTGGTCCATGTGGACCTCTACCGCTTGCGCGCGGTGGAGACCGAATCGCTGGGGCTCGACGAGCTGCTCGCAGGCCAAGGCTTGAAGGCCATTGAGTGGCCCGGACGATTGCCGACGAGACCGCCAAGGGCGATCGTCGTTGCCCTCGAGCGGCAGCCGGATGGCGGTCGGCGGATCGAGATCAGGCTGAGGGACGAGAGCTGATACGATCCCGGCCGTCCGTGGCCGCTGTGCAGGGGGGATGGTCACGCGCGCAAATAGGCCGGCACACGGAGTTGAAATCACGAAATCGCAGAGGAATTCCCATGGCAAAGATCAAGAAGGTCGGTGTACTCGGTTGCGGCTTGATGGGCTCGGGTATCGCCGAGGTTGCAGCCCGCGCGGGCCTCGATACCGTCGTGCGTGAGGTCAGTGAGGACCTCCTGGAGAAGGGGCTGGGGCGGATCGAGCGGTCGCTCGACAAGTCCGTGGTCAAGGGCCGACTGGAGGCCGACGCCCGCGACGCCGCGTGGGGCCGAATCCAAGGCGCGATCGATCTCGAACCGTTGGCCGACTGCGACCTGGTGGTCGAAGCGATTGTCGAGAACCTGGACGCCAAGCAAAAGACGTTCAAGGCATTGGACGGCGCCGTGAAGAAGTCAGCGATCTTCGCCACTAACACCTCGTCGTTGACCATCACCCAGTTGGCCATGACCACACGTCGTCCCGAGCGCTTCGTTGGCCTGCACTTCTTCAACCCCGTGCCGGTCATGAAGCTGGTCGAGGTCGTGCGGACTCTGCTAACCGATGATCGAGTCATGGCGGACGCCACGGGCTTTGTCGAGACCATCGGCAAAAAGCCCGTGGCCTGCAAGGACAATTCTGGATTTATCGTTAATCGGCTGTTGGTGCCGTACCTCTTGGACGCCATTCGGGCGCTCGAAGAAGGGGTCGGAAGTGTCGAGGACATCGACCGGGGCATGCAGCTCGGCTGTGGCTATCCGATGGGCCCGTTCACTTTGCTGGACTTCGTGGGACTCGACACCACGTATTTCATCGCGAACATCATGTTCGAGGAGTACCGGGAGCGGCGTTTCGCGCCCCCGCCTCTGCTCAAGCAGATGGTGCAGGCCGGTCGGCTCGGCCGCAAGAGCGGTCGCGGCTTTTATGACTACAGCAAGTGAGGGGGCAAACAAAAAATCCCCCTCCGACTCCCCCTTTGGTAAAGGGGGAGGGCCAGACGGGCATTCCGTGTTTCCTCTCTCTGGTAAAGGGGGAAGGTCAGATGAGCATTCTGACTTCCCCCCTTTGTAAAGGGGGGATCGAGGGGGGATTTTCTGCCGCCTGTGCTCAATCTCTCTCCGCTCTGACGATGGGACCTCGATCATGGCCACAATGAGCTTGGCGGCCGAAGGCCTCGAGGCGCTCTTCGGCACGCACGACAAGAATCTCAAGCGCATCGAGCGGGCGTTTGGTGTCCAACTGGCGGCACGCGGCGGTGCGCTCACCATCGAGGGTGAGCCCGAAAAGGTGGCGGTGGTGGAGCGCATGGTCGGCGAGCTTTCGAGTCTCGCGGCCAGTGGTCACCGGCTGCGGGTGGAAGACATCAAGACCGCTATCCGTGTGATGCGGCAAGACCCGCAGATTTCGCTGGTGGCGTTCTTCCAACCCGTCAAGGGCATGCCGTCCTCGATCGAGCGGATGGTTTCTCCCCGCAGCCTGAATCAACACCGGTACCTGCAAGCGATGGTCGAGCACGACATCGTCATGGCCATTGGACCTGCGGGCACGGGCAAGACGTTTTTGGCGGTGGCCATGGCGGCGGCGGCGCTGCTCGAGAAGAAGGTGCGGCGCATTGTTCTGGCGCGGCCAGCAGTGGAAGCCGGTGAGAAACTCGGTTTCCTCCCTGGCGACTTGGCGGAGAAGGTGAATCCGTACCTGCGCCCGCTGCACGACGCGCTGCACGATCTGGTGGGTTACGACAAGGTCGGTCGTTTGGTCGAGCGCGGGGTGATCGAGGTCGCGCCGATCGCTTTCATGCGCGGACGAACGCTGAATGAGAGCTTCGTGATTCTCGATGAAGCTCAAAACACCACGCCTGAGCAGATGAAGATGTTCCTGACGCGGATGGGCTACAGCTCGAAAATGGTCATCAACGGTGATGCCACCCAGATCGATCTGAGCCCCGGCGCTCGATCCGGACTCGACCATGCGCGCCGGGTACTGAACGGGGTCAAGGGCATCTCGTTTGTTCACTTCGACGAGCAGGATGTTGTGCGGCACCCGATGGTGCAGCGCATCGTTTCGGCCTACGAGCGCTGGGATCATCGGCCTGACGATGAAGGGGACAGCGATGTTCGCCCTCGGTCACGGCCGGGTGCGCGGGTCGATGTTGCCGATGTGACGGTGTAGAGTGGGTATGCGGGCGTGAGCCCGCGGCAATCATGGTAGGAACGAAACCGGAGATGGAGCGGGCAAACGGGCCGAGAGGTACCGCGCCCGAGGGGCGCGCGAACGGACGGCGCGGATCCCGTTCGGCGGTCATTCGCAGGCAACCGACCAGCGGCTGGCCGCTTTGGCAACGGCGATTGCGCCGCGGTTGGAGCGCGACGCTTGCGCTGTGTCCCTTATGGGTCGTACTGGCGTTTGGCTCGGCCACCTGGAGCTTGTTGCCCAAGGCGAGTTTTTTTGCTCCAAGGCTCGAAGTGGGTGCCATTGCGCCCCGCACGGTGGTGGCTGAACGCGAGCTGTCCGTGGCCGATGAGAACCAGACGGCGGATCTCGAGGCCGCGGCCCGTGCCCAGGTGCTGCCCGTCTACGACTTCGACGGGGGTCGCGAGGATCGAACTCGCGCGCAGATCGAAGCCCTGTTCGTTGCCGGCCGCGCGCTGGACACCGTCAACGAAGAGGGTCCGGGTGGCGGCTCTCCGGTCGCTGACGTCGATATCGATGAGGTCAACGTCGATCCATCGGTTGCGCTCAGCGCAGCAAGTGGCCTGAAGATCACCACGGATCAAGCTGCGGCGTTTCTCGACTTGGGTATGACGCTCGATCTCGAGGAGCGCTTGGCCGATGAGGTGGGTCGGTTGCTGCGCCGGGGTCTGGTGAGCGAGAAGAATCTGCTGCTCGAACACCGCGTACGCGGGATCACGCTTCAGATCTTGCCGTCGGGCACGCGCAGAATCCAGCTCGATTTATTCGGTTACCTCGACTATCCCGAGCAGGTCCGCGAGACGTTGGCGCAAGATGTTCGGTTGTGGACGGGAATCAATGGTCCGCGTAGGCGTCATCTGGTCGATTTCCTGGCGGCCAACTTGGAACCCAATCTGACCCCCAACAACAGCGAAACGCTCGCGCTCCGACAGCGTGCGGTCGCGCAGGTGGGACAGGTCACACGGTCGTTCCCCAAGGGCCAGGTCATTGTTCGTAAGGGTGACCAGGTCGATGAGATTACGGCGCTGGCCTTGGCCGCGCTGGCCGGCTCTCGCAATGTCGCCGATCTCGTCCGGAAGGGATTGGGTACGGTCTTGTTGATCGCCGTGGTGCTTTACGGCCTCTGGCTTGGTATCAGGCGCGAAACGCCGATTGATCGCAGCCGCGAACGGCTCTTCAGTGAGTGTTTGTTGCTGCTCAGTGTTCACTTGCTCGGTGTTCGATTTTCGTACTTCGTCGCGGATGCCATTGGTAATGCGCTCCAGCATCCTCCGTGGCATGGCGGGGAGGCGTATCTCTTTGCGATTCCGTTTGGTGCTCTGGCGCTGATCACTGTGTTGCTGTACGGGCGCAACGTCGCGTGGGTGGTGTCCCTCTCGTTTTGCTTGTTGGTTGGCCGTGTGGGTGGTGCCGAGGCCAGTTGGCCGTTGATGATCTACAGCCTGGCGAGCTCGCTGGCGGCAATCTACGCGCTTGATGCTCTGCAGTTCAAGCAACGCACCGTTACCAGCCAGGCCGGGGTTGTGGTGGGTTTGGTCAACGTGGTCACAGTGTTGGCGTTGACATCGCTCGATGGTGAGATGCCTGGCTTGGCGCGGCTCGGGGTGATTGCCCTGTGCGCCTTCATCGGTGGGCTGCTCACCGCGGCGATCACCAGCTTCTCCGTACCCATTCTCGAAGCACTCCTGTCGGTCACCACCCACATCAAGCTCATTGAGCTGGCCAACCCGAACCTGCCGCTGCTCCGTCGCCTGGCGCTCGAAGCACCGGGGAGCTTTCAGCACTCGCTGGCGGTCGCCAACCTTGCGAAGGCGGGCTGCGAGGCCATTGCGGCGGATGCCGTATTGGTCAATACCTGTGCGCTGTACCATGATGTCGGCAAGATCGTTCGACCCCAGTACTTCATTGAAAACCAAATCCCAGGGCAGAATCCGCACGACAAAGTGCAGCCCACCATGAGTGCTTTGATTCTGATCAACCATGTCAAGGAAGGGCGCGAGTTGGCGGAGCGCTATCGCCTGCCGCAACCCCTGGTCGATGGTATCGAACAGCATCATGGTACGCGTTTGATCAAGTTCTTTTTCCGCCGGGCGCAAGAGCGCGATAGTGTCGACGCGGGATCGGTTCGCGAGGATGATTTCCGCTATCCCGGCCCCAAGCCGAAGCGGAAGGAAACGGGGGTCTTGATGCTGGCGGATGCGGCCGAAGCGGCCAGTCGAACGTTGGTGGAGCCCAGCCAACAGAAGATCCGTACAATGCTGCGACAGATCTTTGACGACTGCCTGCGTGATCAGCAACTGGACCAGACCGACCTTACCCTCGGTGACCTGCGCAAGGTCGAGGATGCTTTCTTGCACGTGCTTACCAACATCTTCCACCGCCGGGTTGACTACCCGGGCTTCGACTTCAACCAGCCGCGACGCAAGCGATCGTCATCGAGCACGAGTTCGATGCCGGCTGTTGCCTCCGGCACTGATCGGAAAGCAAGCTAGTTGTCTACCCATTCCACTGTGTCCGTGACCGCGCCTTCCGAGGGAGCGACCTTCGACGCCCAGCCTCCCGAGGCGGCTGAACGCGATGCCGATCCTGCGCTACCCGGTTCTTGCGAGATTGTTCTCCAGAATCCTTGTCGGTACCCTGAGGTTGGTGCCCGGTCCGTCCGGCCTTGGTTGACCGCAACGGTGAAGGTGCTCGCGCCACGAGCCGCGAGCTTCGCGGTCCGTTTTGTCAGCGATCGGGAAATGCGTCGGCTGAACAGCGCGTTTCGCAATCAAGACCGGCCGACCGATGTCCTCAGCTTTCCCGGTGACGAGGAAGATCTCGGTGACGTAGCGATCTCGGTACCGACCGCGACTCGACAGGCCCTGCGTCACGATCACTCGCTCGCACGGGAGCTGCGGGTGTTGATGCTGCATGGCTTGCTCCACTGCTTGGGGCACGACCATGAAAACGATGACGGTGAAATGGAGCGCCTCGAGCGCGGCTTGCGCCGACGGCTGATCGACGATGTCTGATCCGGTTGTTCCAACCTGGGCTGCCGTCTGGGCACTGGTGTTCCTGGTTCCGGCCACTGTCTTGGTGGCGGTTGCGGCGGCGCTGATCGAGCGGGTTGGGCCGATTCGTCTCGGTGGCTGGGCCGAAGATGCTGGACCGCGCCTTCAGGCCTTGTATGCGACCCGGCGTCGGTTCGAAGCCTTCCGGTTCCTGTTGAGTTGGAGTGCCAAGATTCTTCCCGTCTTGACCATGCTCGCGCTCTTGTTGTTGCTTCGAGGACAGGCCATTCGGGGTGCTTGGTGGTTGGCCGCGGGCTCGGTGGCCGTCTTGCTGGCAGGTGTCGAATGGGCGTGCCGTGGTCTGGTGGCTCTCGACGCCGAAAACGCGTTGGAACGCTTCACCATGCCGCTTTCCCTCGCGCGGTTCGTGTTCTCCCCGTTGATCTGGGCCTTGGGTCGCTGGATGCCAGATGCTGATCGGGAAGCCGACCTCGAGGAACCAGATGAAGTGGACGAGGTGTCGGAGAATGAGATCGAGGCCTTCATCGATGTCGGCCGTCGTGAGGGCATTCTGGAACCCGAAGAAGAGGAGTTGGTGCGCAGTATCGTCGACTTCGGCGACTCGTTCGTCAAGAGCGTGATGACTCCGCGGGTGGAGATCAAGAGCGCCTCGGTGGACGAGCCGCTCGAAGCCCTGGCGGCGCATTTCTTTGCATCCAAGCACGCGCGGCTTCCTCTGTTTCGTGGCTCGATTGACCACGTCGTCGGCATTCTTCATATTCGGGATCTTTTCGAGGCGCTGCACGAGACGAACAACGGGGGTGCTCGGGTGGATGCCGCCGGACTCGCCAAGTTGCCGTTCTTTGTTCCCGAGAGCAAGCCGTTGCGCGACCTCCTGTCTGAGCTACAGCATCTCCATCAGCAAATGGCGATCGTGGTCGACGAGTACGGCGGCGTCGCTGGGTTGGTCACCGTCGAGGATCTGGTCGAAGAGATTGTGGGCGAAATTGCCGACGAGCATGAGACCGACCCCAACGATGTCGAAGCGCTGTCGGGTGGTGGCTATCGGGTTGCTGGCCGAACCGACTTGGACATTCTTGGCGGCTGGGTGGGCTTGGAGATCGAATCGACCTACGAGACCATAAGTGGCTTGATTTGTGGTGAGCTCGGTTACGTACCCAAGAGCGGCGAGCAGTTCTCGTTCCAAGGTCTCGACTTGCGAATCGAATCGGCCAACGAACGACGGGTGACCTTGGTTACGGTTCGTCGGAGCGAGGACGGGGTCGGGGAGGTGGCCTCGTGACCGCAGCACCTACCGCCCACTCGCCGAGCGCCACGTAGAGGTAACCGTTCGGTCCGAAGTGAATATCACCAGCCTTGTGGTTGGCCGCTGCAGGCTGATCGACCTCGAGAATCTGTAGCCGCGATGCCGGGTTGGCGACGGTTGGGGTCACCGGCACTGACTTGGTACCAGCGCGACGATGCTGTCGCCATCGAGGTCGCTGTAGTAGACGTAGAAAAACCCGTTGGTTTGATAGTCAGGGTGAAAGGCGAGTCGACGCTCGGCTGGGCCGTGATCGGCGCGGTTATTTAAAGGCACGCAAGGAAAAAGAGCTGGTATCGTCCGTTGAATGAACGAGTCGAAGCAGGACCAAGACGTATCGCAGGTCAGCGGAACCGTGGCCCTTGTGGGGCGGCCCAATGCGGGCAAATCGACCCTGATGAATCGGCTGCTCGAAGAGAAGATCGCGATCGTCTCGAACAAGCCGCAGACCACACGCCATCGGTTGGTTGGTATCTTGAGCGATGAGACTCGGGGGCAGTATCGTGTTCTACGACACACCGGGGGTACACAAGGCCCAACATCGGATGAACCGGCGCATGGTCAAGTCGGCGCAAGAAGCACTGACCGACGCCGATTTGGTTTGTCTCTTGGTGGACGCCAGTGAACCCGCCGGGCGCGGTGATTGCGTTCATGCGGGAGTGGGTTGCTCAGGTCACGACGCCCAAGATCGCGTTGTTGAACAAAGTCGACCAGATGCGCGACAAGACCAAGCTGTTGCCTCGGATCGAGGCCTACGCCGGTCAGGGGTTCGACGAGATTGTACCGATCAGTGCGCTCGAAGGTGATGGTGTTGATCGCGTACTCGAGTTGATGTGGCAACGCCTACCGCATGGCCCGTTGCGCTATGACCCTGAGCTCCTGACCGTTCATCCAGAGCGGTTCTTGGTGGCCGAGCGGATTCGCGAGAAGGTACTGGAACAGACCCGTGAGGAGCTGCCGTTCACCACCACCGTCGTAATCGACGCGTGGCAGGATCGCGAGGATGGCCTGCTGACGCTGTACGCGACCATCCTGGCGGAACGTCCGGGACAGAAGAAGATTCTCATTGGTGCCGGGGGCCAGCAGATCAAATCGATTGGCACGGCTGCGCGGCATGACCTCGAGGCCTACCTCGGACGGCGCGTGTTCTTGGACCTGCAAGTGAAAGTGGAACAAGACTGGCGCGAGAATCGTCGCGTCTTGAGTGAGCTGGACCGCGCCCCGTACGCAGTCGAGATGCCGTAGCTCGCGCTACGGTTTCCTTGGGCCGAGGTGACGTCACCTGGCTCTATAAAAGGAGGCCAGCCCGGCAAGCCGGGCATCGTCCTGGTTTGTGAGTGAGATCAGGCTGACCGGGTGCTACGATGCCTTCGTCATGGCCGAAGCGAGCACCCGCCACGCCGATCTCCTCGGCGTCACCATCCGCCGTCTGTTGCGACGCGGTGGCCGCGGTAAGATCTCGCGGCTCTTGGCGCGCGAGCGGCCGGAGACCGTCGCGGTTTCGCTACGCCGGCTGACGCCCACCGAGCAGATCGACGTATTCCAGATCCTGGTCGAGGATCATCCCGCGGGCGCGACCGAGGTGCTGACCAACCTCGAGCCTGAAGACCGGTTGTCGGTGCTCCAAGAGATGCGCGCCGAGACGGTGGGAAAGCTGCTCAAAGAGGCCGCCCGTCGACGATGCGGTGTTCATCGTGGACTCGTTGCCGGAGTCCTTGAAAGAGCAAGTCCTCGAGATCGTCGATTTGGATGAGCGTCTCGACGCGGTCCAGACCCAGCTGGCCTATGGTGACGATACGGCCGGCCGCATCATGGATACCGATTTCATGGCGCTGCTGGAATCGATCACCAATCGACGAGACGATTGCCCGTATTCGGCGTCTGGCCCGTGAGGTCGAGATGATCTCGTACCTCTACGTTCTCGATGAGAAGGGGGCATTTGCTCGGCGTCGCCACGCTGCGGCAGCTCCTGCTCGCCGAACCCAGCACCACGCTCGGGAGGGTGATGAACGGGTCGGTGATCAAAGTGCGGACCGATACCGATCAGGAAGAGGTCGCGCAGCTGGCGGCACGCTACGACCTTTTGGCGATCCCGGTGACCGATGACGACAACAAGCTGGTGGGGATTGTCACGGTCGACGATATTCTGGACGTCTTCAAGGACGAGGCGACCGAAGATTTCTTCAAGATGGCGGGTACCTCGAACGACGAGTTGGTCTATGAGGAACGAGCATTCAAGGTCGCTGGGATCCGGCTGCCGTGGCTGCTCTTCAACCTTGTCGGTTTGCTGTTGGCCGGGCTCGCCACCCAGCAGTTCGAAGAGCGTTTCAACCTTTCGGTGTTGATTGGCGCCATTCCGGTGATTATGGGAATGGCGGGCAATATCGGCTCACAGACCTCGACCATCGCGGTCCGTGGCCTCGCCACCGGACGGTTGGGCCTCGGCGAAGGTCGGGTTCGCACATTCGTGGTGCACCAACTCAAGGTTGGGTTGGTGCTGGGGGCCACCTTGCGCGGCCCTGGTCGCGCTGGTCAATGCCTTTGTCTATGGCGACGCGCGGGCGGGCTGCGGTAATTGGGCCTTCGGTATTTCTCACCGTGATCTTGGCTTCGTTCGTAAGGGGCCGTTGCACCCATGCTGTTCAGCCGGTTGGGTATCGACCCGGCGGTGGCGAGCGGACCCTTGGTCACCACCGCCAACGACGTGTTCGGCATCTTGATCTACTTCGGTTTCGCGGCGATCCTGTTGGACGTCGTGAAGCTTTGAGCCCATCATGCGCACGCTGAGCGCCGTTGCCTTGATTCTCGATGTCTTCGATCTGCACGAGCGCGACCGAATCGTCACCCTGCTGAGTGCCGAATATGGCGTCCGTCGCGGTGTGGCCCGTGGCGCGCGAACCAAGTACAGCCGCTACGCGGGCCAGCTTCAGCCACTCGCGAAGGTCGATGTGACGTGGTTTCGAACGCGACAACCGTGATCTGGTGCGCATTGGCGAAGTCGCGTTACTCCGTGCCGCGAACACCTTGAGTGGCGATCTGGAGCAGCTGCTGCTGCTCGGCGCCTACCTCGCCGGATCACATGCGTGCATTTGCACAGGAAGGGGAGCCTTCGTCGTTGCTGTTCAGGCTGCTCGACAGTACGATCGAGGCGTTGATTGGCGGCGTTTCGCCGGCACTCGCTGCCCGCTACTTCGAGATCTGGATGTTGCGCCTCGGTGGTATTTTTCCTGCGCCCTACGCGTGCCCGCGCTGTGATCAGCCACTCGCTGGGACCGCCGTGCTGGTCGAGGACGATTCGGCTCTGGTCTGCGCTGGGTGTGCGGCGGTGGACGGTGGTGGTGATCTGGGTCGGGTGCCGCGGTTGACGGTCCCCGCCGCCTGTCTCGACTTCTTACGCCGAAGTGCCCATGAGGCGCTGCCAGCCATCGTTCGCGACACGCCACCAACCGCCGCCGTGCTGGATGCGGTCGAAACGCTCTGTGCGCGCGTACGCCGTGCTTTTCTGGGTCAAGAGCTCAAGAGCTACACCGTGATGAAGCAAACCTTGGCGGCGGTGCCGGAGCACCTCCCGACGCGATCCGGGGTGGGCGTATGAGGGACAGTGCGGTCAGCGCCCTTCAGTCCTTGGTCCTTCGCCTCACGCGGTTCTGGATCGATGAAGGTTGCTACTTTCTGCCCGGCTACGATGCGCCGGTGGTCGCGGCATTGCAACACCCGCGCGCGTTTCTGACGTTGTTCGACAACGACCCTCGGTGCCTGGCGTTTTTGCAAACGGTCCGGCGTCCGGGCGACGGACGCCACGGCGAGCAACCCTATCGGTTAGGACATCACCTACAGTTGGAGGTCCTGTTGAGCCCGGCGCCGGGTGACTTCATGGCGTGCTACTTGCGCAGTCTCCGCGCCATTGGCATGCAACTGGACTTGCACGACCTCCGCTTTGCGGAAAGTCGTTGGGATTTGCCGGCATTGGGCGCATGGGGGCAGGGCTGGAGCGTACGAGTTGATGGCATGGGGGTGACCCGCCTCACCCTGTTGCAGGCTGCTGGTGGCACACCTTTGACGCCGGTACGGCTCGAGATCGTGTATGGCATCGAACGGCTGGCGACCTGCCTGGCAGGAGCGGCGTCGGCCTATGACGTTGCCTGGGCCGATGATGGACCGTCCCATGGCGCCTTGTACAGGTTGGATGAAGCGGAGCGGTCGCGATATGACATGGGTGTCGCGGACCCCGAAGCGCTCGAGCGCTGTTGGTATGACGCGTTGGCGGCCGCGGACACCGCGCTCGCGGCGGGGTTGGCGGGTGTGGCGTACGAATCGGCGATGGCCGCGTTGTTTGCGCTCGAAAGGCAGGCGGCGCGTGGGGTGTTGCCAGCGGGTGGCTACCAAGCTGGAGCATCTGAGGTGGCAGTGCGGGTGGCGGCGGTGGCAGCGTCACTGCCTGGTCAAGGGCGAGCAGAAGCCGTTCAGCAAGAGGGCGAGGCTCGAGGGACCGCGCGATGACGAAAGCCAGCGCCACCGAGCGCCCAGTCGGGCCCCGGCCAAAGCGGCGGGGCAAGCGCGCCACGGCAACGAAGGTTGCCGACATGGGCAATCCGGCGCTTACTGGCAGCGATCAGGATCGCGAGTTCTTGCTGGAGGTACGGGCCGAAGAGATGCCGCCGCGGCTCCTCGAGGAGGCCATTCGCCAGCTAACAGGACGCCTGTTCGAGGAGCTCATGGGGCTCGGATTGGGTCCCGGCGAGGTGATCACGGGTGCCACGCGGCGGCGCCTGGTGTTTTGTTGTCGCGGCATGCCCCTGCGCGCGCCGGACTACGAAGAACGCGTGCTCGGCCCACCGGTAGCCGAGGCCTTCGCTGAAGGCGACGTTCCGACCGCCGCGTTGCTGGGTTTCGCCGACCGGATGCAAGTGCCTGCGGAATCGATCACACAGGTACCAACCGAGCGCGGTCTGTACGTCGCGGTGACGCGGAAGGTGCGCGGTCAGCAACTGGCTGCCGCACTCGAGACACTCGTTCCCCGGGTGTTGGCTGATGTCGTTCCGTCCCAACGCATGACGTGGGCCGAGGGTTGTGATCCGTGGTTGCGGCCGGTTCGTTCGCTCATCGCTTTGTTGGACGGTGAGGTACTGCCGATCCGATTCTGTGGTGTAGAGGCGGGCCGGACGACCGTCGGCCACCCGATCTTGTCGCCGGACCAGTTTGCGGTTGCCAACTACAGCGACTACCTTGCCCAGTTTGGCAAGCGGGGCATCGTCCCGCACATTTCCGAGCGCGTTGGGCGACTCTCGGCCGCCTTGACGGGCTTGGCCAAAGCGGCGGGTGCGGTGGTACCCGAGGCGGCGGCATTGGTCCGGCGTATGGCTTTGTCTTGTGAAATCCCCGGGTTGATCGATGGCGAAATCGATGCTGATGTCCTTGGGTCCTTGCCCTCGGAAATCGTGACCGCGGTCTTGTCCCAACACCCAGGTGCCGTGGTGCTGCGGTCACCCACGGGTGCCTTGATGACGCGCTTCATTACGGTCATGGATCGCGAGGACGATCCCGCGGGTCGGGTGCGATCGGGTCTCGAGCGCGTGGTGGCGGGGCGTTTGGCGGACGCCCGGTTTCACATCGACTCCGATCGTCGGACACCGTTGGCCCAGCGCGCACGATCACTTTCGGCCTTGTCTTTGAAGCCGGGACATGGCACGTGGGCCGACCACTGCGCGCGGGTAGGGTCGCTCGCTTCGATACTCGCCGAGCGGCAAGAGCTGGATGTCGACCGGGACACGCTGAGTGAGGCTGCGACGTTGCTGGCCGCTGACCGAACGACTTCGCTGGCCGGCCAACTGCCACGCTTGCAAGGTGTCATCGGTGGCCTCTATGCAAAGGAAGAGGGGTATTCGTCACCGGTTTGGCAGGCGCTGTATGACCAGCATCTTCCGCAACCCGGAACCGAGTCGTTTCCGCGTGGGGTCGTCGGTCTGTTGATTGCCATCGCCGCGCGTGTGGATCGCTTGGTGGCGGCCCTCGGTGCCGCGCCGTTGCCCGGCGTCAACAAGGATCGTCACGGCATGCGGGGCTTGGCCGATGGCCTCGTGCGTTTGCTCATGGACGAGCGCTTGGCGTTGGACGTCGACTTGGTGCTGGCGCGGGCGGTGCTGCTGCACGGCGACCAACTCGAGCGGGGGCAGGACGCGACCGTGACGGATGGCCGGTTGTTGATTGTCGAACGGACGCGCCTCGTCCTGGGTCAGCGGGGTTTCGCGACCGATGAGATCGAGGCCGCCATGGCGATTCGGCACGATGATTTGAAGGATCTCGAAAAACGGGTGGCTGCGTTACAAGAGGCCCGCCATGCTCCTTACTTTCGAAATCTGGTCTTGGCCGCCAAGCGGTTGGTTAACATGTTGCGTGAGACCGATGAGAGCGAGCTGAACCCTGGCCTGTTGACCGAGCCCGCCGAGTGGGCGCTTCACGAGACGATGGCCGCGGTGCGTGCGGAAGTCGATGGGGCGGTGGCAAAAGGCCAATACGGCGAAGCTTTGGCTGCGATGGCAGCGCTGACCGAGCCGCTCGATCAGTTCTTTGCGGATGTTTTGATCCTGGACGAAGATGAGGCCCGGCGCGCCAATCGACTGGCACTGCTCGAAGCGGTTCGGCGTGTGTTC
This sequence comes from Candidatus Multivoradales bacterium, assembly GCA_965250305.1. Lineage (GTDB taxonomy): Bacteria > Acidobacteriota > Thermoanaerobaculia > Multivoradales > J023 > J023. The sequence continues at coordinate 530,793 of CBDFNS010000025.1, forward strand.
TGGCGTCTGGCACGGCTAAAAGAGATGACGATCGAATGAGCCAAATTCAGATACTCGATGACCGTTTGATTAGCCAAATCGCCGCCGGTGAGGTGGTGGAACGGCCGGCTTCGGTGGTCAAGGAGCTGGTCGAGAACGCGCTCGATGCCGGCGCCACCGAGGTGCGGGTCGAGTTGGAGGCCGGTGGCAAGCGACGCATTGTCGTTGCCGACGACGGTGGTGGGATGGATGCCGATGACGCCCTACTCGCATTCGATCGCCATGCCACCAGCAAGATTGCCTCGTTCGGCGATCTCGAGCAAGTGGAAACCCTCGGCTTTCGCGGCGAAGCGTTGGCTTCGATCGCGGCGGTTGCGCGGGTCGAGCTGAAAACCGCGGAGACCCCGGGGGATGGCCAACGGGTACGGATCGAAGGCGGACGGGTCAAGAGCGTCACCCCGGTATCGCATCCACGCGGCACGCGAATCGAAGTGGCTTCGCTGTTTTTCAACGTGCCCGCACGTCGCAAGTTCCTCAAGCGCCCGGCGACCGAGCTTCGCCATACGTTGGCGGTGGTTCAGGGGTATGCTTTGGCGCAGCCCGAGGTGCGATTCACGGTCAGGCACGACGGCCGCACCCTGCTCGAGACCCTGCCCGAAGCGGCCGATACGGAAGGCCTACGGGCACGGATCAGCCAGGTCTTCGGCAATGTCCTCGCCAAGAACCTGCTGCCCATTGTGGCGCCGATCAACGAGGCCGAGCGCACGCGGCCGGGAGAGGCCATCACGGGTTTCGTGGGCAACCGCGAGACCGCCCGTGGACGGCGTACGTTTGTCTTCATCAATCGCCGCTTGGTCCGTGACCGCGCGGTGATGTCGGCCTTCTACCGTGCGGTTCGCGAGACCGCGAAGGGTGATGCCTTTCCGGCGTTGTTTCTGTTCTTGGAGCTGGTGCCCGAAGCGGTGGATGTGAACGTTCATCCGCAGAAGTCGGAGGTACGCTTTCACGACTCTGGGTTCGTTCGACGCATCGAGGCGGCACTGCGGGCCACACTCGAAGAAGGGCGGGGCGAGGAAGAGGCACCCCTGCGCATACCGTCGGGACTCCCGGCGGTGCCGGCGACGTGGGAGGGGCTCGGTGGGCGCGAACCCACTCGCGAGGCGGCACCCGGCGGTGGCTCCGAGATTCGAGAGGCCGGTGGCCAACCTTGGCCGCGTGAGACGGCCGGCGGTTCAGCGTCCGATGCGTGGACGGTGTCCGGCGGCGAAGGCGAAACCGCCTCATCGGCTGGAGACGGTATCGCGCGTCCGTCCTTTTCACCCCAGGCGCCGCGTTCGGTGCCCCTATCGGGTCGCTCGGGACCCGCCCGTCCGTTTCGGCTCTTGGGCCAATACAAAGGTAGTTTGATCCTGCTCGAGGGGCCCGATGGCTTGTACCTGATCGATCAGCACGTCGCCCACGAGCGGTTGCTTTACGAACAGATGCGCCGTGCGTTCGAAGAGGAGAAGACTGCCAGCCAGCGGCTTCTCGAACCCTTGATGCTCGAGCTTGGCGCATCGGAAGCCTTGCGTTTGCAAGAGATGGCGCCGGCGCTCGAAACCTGCGGCTTCGAGTTGGCGGTGCTTTCCGGCGCGTCCATCGCGCTGGTGGCGACACCGACGGTTTGGGACACGGCGTCCGCGGAGTCGGTGCTCCATGAGCTTGCCACCGCGGACACCGATGTCGAGACCGATCCGGTGGCGTTGCGGCGCCGGCTGCTGGACGACCTCGCGGCATCGTCGTCGTGCAAAGCGGCGGTCAAGATGCATCATCCCCTCAGCGTCGATGAGATGGAAGCGTTGGTCAGCGAGCTGTTCCGCGCCGAGCAGCCCTACGCTTGCCCACACGGTCGACCCATCGTCTTGCAGATGGGCGATGTCGAACTCGAACGACGGTTTGGGCGCAGATAGCCTCACACGGTCACACAATCCGGTAGCATCGTGGAAACTGGTTCCCTGTCGGAGACACGATGCAACGAAAGACCGACGAGATCGACGTACGTTCCCTCCGCGACATCTTGCGCCATGCGCTCGAGCAGGGCCTGGGCCACGAGTTTACCGATCGGGCGTTGCTTCGACTGGCGCTGACCCATCGTTCCTACGCCAATGAGCGGGGCGACGATGCCGCGGGGACCAACTATGAGCGACTCGAGTTTCTAGGTGACGCGGTGCTCGGCTTGGTCGCCTCTGCTTGGCTCTACGAGACGTTCCCAAACGAAGCCGAAGGCGTGTTGGCGCAACGCAAGAGCTTTCTGGTCAGTGCGCCGGTGCTCAGCCGGCAGGCGACCGTGTTGGGCGTCGGGCCGTTGTTGCGTCTAGGCGTTGGTGAGGAGCGCACGGGCGGCCGGGCCAAACGCTCCATTCTGGCGGATGCCATGGAGGCGCTGTTCGGCGCCGTCTATCTCGACGGAGGGATCGAGGCCGCGCGCGCGGTGATCGTTCCGGTTCTCGAGCGCGGGCTGGAGGAGCAAGATCGGCTCGGAAACGGTGATGCCAAGACCGCTCTCCAAGAATGTCTTCAAGCCCAAGGACGCCCGTTGCCCAGCTACCATCTGGTGGACGAGTCGGGGCCGGACCATGCCAAAGTTTTCGCCGTCGAGGTGCGGGTCGATGGTGATTCTGTGGGCCGTGCGGAAGGGCGCAGCAAGAAGGTCGCCGAACAAGGGGCCGCTTCCGTAGCGTTGGCGGCGCTTGACCTGCCCGGAGGGCGCTCGTAGACTGCCGCGTCCCGTTGTTGGCGCATCCGCCATTCGACCCACCGAGGAGCCTTGCCGTGGCCATACCCGTTCGACAGCTGGTGAAACACGAAGGCGAGACCGTCACCATCCGTGGCTGGCTCGCAAACAAACGCCGGAGCGGCAAGATTGCCTTCCTCCAGGTTCGCGATGGCAGCGGCGTTGTTCAGTGCGTATTGAGTCGCGCCGATGTTTCGGAGGAAGCTTGGGAAGATGCCAAGCAAGTGACCCACGAGTCGACGGTCCGGGTCACCGGGATCGCCCGGGTGGACGAACGCGCTCCGGGCGGTGTCGAGATTCAGGCAACCGATTTTGCTATTCGGGCGTTGTCCGAAGAGTTTCCGATTGCCAACAAGGAGCAGGGAACGGCCTTCTTGATGGCGCATCGGCACCTGTGGCTGCGTTCCAGCCGGCAGCGCGCTGCCCTGCGCGTCCGCAACGAGGTTTGCCAGGCGATTCGTGATTTCTTTTACCAGCGCGAGTTCACCCTGATCGACTCGCCCATTTTGACGCCCAACGCTTGTGAAGGCACGTCAACCCTGTTTCAGACCGATTACTTTGGTGATCCCGCCTACCTAAGCCAATCCGGTCAGCTGTACCTCGAGCCCGCGGCCGCGGCCTTTGGCAAGGTCTACTGCATGGGGCCGACCTTCCGCGCCGAGAAGTCCAAGACCCGCCGGCATCTGATGGAGTTCTGGATGGTCGAGCCCGAGGTCGCATTCCTCGAATTCGACGGTTTGGTCGGGCTGGCGGAAGAGTTCATCTGTGCGCTCGTTGGTCGGGTACTCGAACGTTGTCAGGACGATTTGGCGACCCTCGAGCGGGATCCCGCGGTGCTCGAGCGCATCACGCCAAAGTTTCCCCACATCGGCTACACCGAGGCGATCGAGATCCTTCAGCGCGAAGGCCAGAGCATCGCCTGGGGAGACGACTTCGGTGGTGAACACGAGACGATACTCGCGCAACAATACGACAAGCCGGTGTTCGTCAGTCGTTTCCCTGCCGCGATGAAGGCGTTCTACATGCAGCCCGACGCCGATGACCCCAACCTCGCGTTGGGCGTAGATTTGCTGGCACCGGAGGGATACGGTGAGATCATTGGCGGCAGCCAACGTATCCACGACCATGACCTCCTGTTGGAGCGGATCAAGGCGCATGACCTGCCGATCGAGGCCTTCCAGTGGTATCTCGACGTGCGCAAATACGGGACCTTCCCGCACAGTGGATTCGGCATGGGGATCGAGCGGTTCGTCTGCTGGATGTGCGGCCTCAAGCATCTTCGGGAAACGATTCCGTACCCGCGGATGCTGAACAAGATCTATCCTTGACCGACGCCGGGTCGGGCTCGGCCATGCCGCAATGAGCAAGCCAAGTCCGCGGATCGTCGTTGGCACCATGGTTCTCTTGACGGTCGTTTGGGGTACCACCTGGGCGGCGGTACGGATCGCATTGGAGGGTTTCCCGCCATTTGCGGGAGTCGCGGTTCGGTTTGCATTGGGCGCCGCGGCCTTGGCGGCGATCGGCAGGTGGCGTGGCGAGCCGCTGGCCGGTGACCCACGGTTGCGGTGGCTGTGGCCGATCCAAGCGGTCCTGACGTTCGGGGTCTCCTACGGCCTCGTGTATTGGGCCGAGCAGGTGGTGCCGTCGGGCTTGGTCGCGGTCCTGTTCGCAACCTTCCCGCTGTGGGTGGTGCTACTCGCGGCGATCATCCTCCCCCAAGAGCGTCTTGGGTTCGGTGGATTCGTGGGGCTGGCCCTGGGCTTTGTCGGCGTGGTGGTGATCTTCTCCGAGGACATCGTCTCGATCCAGGGAGGCGAGGTGATCGGGGTGGGCCTGGTGATGCTGCTCGCACCCATCGCCTCGGCCTTTGGCAATGTTGCCGTCAAACGTTGGGGCGCGGGCCTCAACGCCTACGCTTTGACCGCGGTTCCGATGATCATGACGGCAGCCGGCATGGGGATACTCTCGCTGTGGCTGGAGCGCGACCGCCCGATCATTTGGCACCTGGCACCGGTGATGGCGACGGTCTATCTGGCGATCGTCGGCACGGCGCTGACGTTCTCGCTCTATTTCTGGTTGCTTGGCCACGTTTCGGCCACCCGCATGAGTTTGGTCGCCTTCGGCACGCCGCTGATCGCCATCGGATTGGGTGCAGTTGCCTTCGGTGAGCCGATCACGACTCGGATTGTCGTGGGATCGTTGCTGGTCGTCGGTGGTGTCGCGTTAACGGCGTTCGCCAGCGCTGAAGCCGACCGTCACGCTTAGGCGGGGATCGGTCCCCCGTGGGTTTGCCCGATCTGAGGGGAATGGCACAATCGAGCCATGGAAGCGCCGACTCATGATGTGACGCAGCTTCTTGTTGCGTGGCGCGAGGGTGAACCTCAGGCCCACGAAGCACTGATTCAGCGCGTCTACGGAGAGCTGAGGCGAATCGCAGGTGCCCATCTCGCCCGCGAGCGCAACAACCACACGCTGCAGCCGACCGCTCTGGCCAACGAAGCGTATTTGCGCTTGATTGGTCAGAACCGGGTCGACTGGCGCAGTCGTGCGCATTTCTTTGCGATCGCCTCCAACATGATGCGCCGCGTACTGGTAGATCACGCCCGGAGTGCCCGCTACGCCAAGCGCGGTGGCGACCGGATTCGCGTGACCTTGGGCGACTTCCAAGACCAACGCCATGCCAAGCCTCTCTTGGTACTGGAGATCGACGAGTTGCTCGGACGACTGGCGGAACGCGACCCAACCAAGGCGTCGGTGGTGGAATTGCGATTCTTCGGTGGCTTGACCGAGCGTGAGACGGCCGAGGCCCTCGGTTGCTCCGCGCGTACTGTTACGCGCCATTGGCGGACCGCTCGCGCTTGGATGCTCAAGTCGTTGGCTAGTGCGCCGGACTGAGGTCTGGACAGCTACGGGTCGAGGAAGGCGCGGTAGCCTTCGATCTCGTCGGGCTTTTGGGCACGCTCGAGATGAGCGCGCAGTCGTTCGAACGCGTCGCTGACGTAGCGGGCCTTGGCAGCGGCTCGCAATCGGTGAAAGCTGTCGACAAGAAGCGGTTCGGCTTCTTCGAAACGCTCCTGCGCGCTGAGACTGGCGCCCAGTAGGCTGAGGCCGAGCGCAACCCGCCAGTGATCGTCACCCAGGCTTGCCCGCGCCGTGTCGATGAGCCCCCGCAAGTGGCCTTCGACCTCGACAACCGCTCCCTGCCCAATGCGTGCAGCGGCGATCCGAAGCTGCAAGCCGAGCACCATACCGTGGCCGGAATCGGGACCGCCGAGGTCCGCGAGCGCGGTGCGGTAGATCGCTTCGGCGCGGTGGAAGTTGCTGCGTCCCATCTGGACACCCGCGAGGTTGATTTGGGTAATCGGGTCACGGTAGTCGTCACCGAAGGCCTTTTGCTGGAGATCCAACATCTGCTGGTAGGCGCTCTCCGCTTCGTCAAATGCCTCTTGGCGTCGTAAGACGAGCCCCAAGTTGTTGAGTGCGTTGATTTGCGAAGGATGTTCCGGGCCGGAGTGTTGACGGCGGAGGGCGATCGCTCGACGATAGAGGGTCGCTGCCTCCTGGTATTGGCCCTGGCTGGCCCGAATGCGGCCCAAGTACTCGAGGGGCGATATTTCACGTTCGGTTGAAGCGGGCATGGCCTGGGCGAGCGTCAGCGCCTCGGCGGCCGGCGGCTCGGCGATGCGGTACCGATCGCGGTAGCAGAGAACATAGGCGAGTTCGGTCAGCGATTCGACCAGCAACGCGTCGTTGTCTTCAAGACGGCGCGCGGCGGCGACAGTCTTTTGGGCCAGGGCCTCGGCTGCGTCGAGTTCCTCGAACTCGGTGAGCACGAAGACCAGAACGTTTTGGGTCCTGAGCACCTCGGGGTGATCGTCTCCATGAAGCTCGCGGCGTAGGCGCAACGCTTCTTCGATTTCCACCCGCGCTGGAACCTGTTTGCCGAGCTCGGCCAGAATCGAGCCGGACGTAAAGAGAAGCTCTGCGCGCACCGCGGGTTGGTTCACGAGTCTAGAGCGCAGCAGTGGCACGCTGCGCTCTAGGGCTTCGTGTACGGTCAGTTCGGAGCCGAGCTCAGCATAAGGATGACTGTGCTGGAAGATCTCGAGGATGAGCGACTGGACCTGTCGTTTCTTGTCGATTTCGAGTCGAGTTTCGTCACGCTCCCGCGTCACCCGTACGGAGTGCCAAACGATCGTTGTCACCAAGGCGGCGAGCAGAAGGGCGATCGCACTGCCGGCAAGGACGCCAGCGCGGTGTCGGTGCACGAACTTGCGCGCATGGTAGCCCCACGTACCCTGCCGAGCGAGTACGGGTCTACCTTGACGGTATCGCTCGAGGTCGGCGCTGAGTTGCTCAACGGAGCTATAGCGGTCGCCTAGCGTGCTGCGCAGGGTCTTGAGGACGATCGCGTCGAGATCGCCGGCAAGCGCTCGACGGCGACGTTCGTCCGAGCCGGCTTTTCGCGGAGCCGTTCCGCGAGACGCTCGCGGTGAGCGGGTTTCGCCATCCGTGTTGCCACGTTGGTCCGCGGCTGGCTCGGCTTTCCCGGTCCCGTCACCCGCCCGGGTGCTCGGCTTGACCGGCTCCGATGCCAGGATCAAGCGCTCGACCTGGCTGGGCGACAGACCTTGGAAATCATACGGCAGGTGGCCGGTGAGCAGTCGGTATAGGACGACCCCGAGTGAGTAGACGTCGCTGGCGGTGGTAATTTGTTTTCCCCGGATCTGCTCTGGGCTCGCATAGTTGGGCGTCAGCGCGGACTGTCGTGTGGCGGTAGGGTCCAGGCTTCCCAGGCCGAGGCCAGGGTTGAGCATCTTGGCGATACCGAAGTCGAGGAGCTTCGGCTGGCCGTCGGTGGTGACCATGATGTTGGCGGGTTTGAGATCCCGGTGAACAACCAGATTCTGGTGCGCGTGTCGCACCGCGTCGCAGACCGCGAGAAAGAGGTCTATGCAGCCGTCAACAGATAGTTGGTTGTGTGCGCAATGGGCATCAATCGTCGAACCTTCGATGTACTCCATGACGAAGTAGGGCAGACCATCGTCCGTGGCACCGCCATCGAACAGCCGTGCGATGTTCGGGTGGTTGAGGCTGGCGAGGATCTGTCGCTCGACCTCCATTCGGCGGATCATGGCCTCGGATTCGAGGCCACGTCGAATGACCTTGATGACCACCCGATGCCGGAACGCGTCATCCGCGCGAACGGCGAGATAGACCGTACTCATGCCGCCTTGCCCGATCTGGCGCAGCAAACGATAAGCGCCGATCGTTCCCAAAACGACCTCGGGGTCTTCGGAAGTCGGCGAGAACGCGGAAGTCGGCTGGTCGAGTACCGAGCCGTCCTGACCATCGGCCGAGAGCATGTCCTCAACGTCACGCCGTAGTGGCAGATCATTGCCACAGGCGTCGTCCAGGAAGGAGGATTGCTGGGCTGTCGGCAGGGCCGCGGCCTGCTCAAAGAGCGCCCAGACGCGCTGCCAGTTCGAGGTGGTCAGCGTAAGGTTCCTCTCGTGGTTTGCCGTTAGGCGAAGAAACCGGAGCTTTGCGCCAGCAAGAGCTCCGGTGGTCCGAGTCCGATGTCAGCTTCCTACGGCAGGCATTTGAATATGCCCTGGGGGATGATGTGCCCACCGTCGCCGCAGATAAGGCACACTTCCTTGCACGTCGGTCGGCTCGGATCGCCGCTGCAGTACCCCGAGGCTTGGAGGGACTGTGACGTGTACGTGCTGAGCAATTCGAGCTCGCCCATGTGGCCAACGGCGTCGGTCCTGTCTACCATCAAGAAGGTTGTGCCCATCGCGACCACGAACACGAGTGCCGCGAGGGTTGCCTTGACACCGCGTGAACGAGCTGTGGCGTTGTGGTGATTCTGGTTCATGATCTGTCCCCTTGTGGAAGGCTCTCGGGCGTGGGCACGAGAGCGGTGCAACGGTTCCCCTGGCGGCTTCCGCAACAAGAAGTCGCCACCGATACGATGCATCAGTTTGTCATGTCGATGTTGTTGCTCATCAGCCGACCCGTCCGGCAGCTTCAAATGCATACGGACGCAAGGGTCGGGTCGCTCGCATCGGTCGGTTCCTCGTCGGTAAATGGCCGGCATTGCCAGGCCTCTGATGGGGACGCGAGAACGGGAGCGAAACACAGACAACGAGTTTGGAAAAGATGGGTAGCTCACAGGCCACACAGGAGCGCCGCCCACGCTGAGCGCGCGGACGGCGACTCGAGATGGCCGCGAAGAACGACTAGTTGCGGCGCCCAGGGTCCGGAAACGTCGTGTGCGGCGGGAGCGCGAGCGGACCCGGGTCGTCCTTCCCGGTACCGAAGAATGCCCAAGGGGCAATGTCGTAGACGCCGTGGATAAGGCCGTCTCTGGTGAAGATGGAACCTGGTGTTGCATTCCAGAAGTTGAACGTGCCGCGGTTGGTCGGATCAAAGACCGGTTTGCCATCACCGTCCACGATCAACTCGCGGCCATCGTCGTTGACCAGCTTCTTGTTGTCTTCGTTGCCCTCTCCTTGCTGGTGGAGAGTCGTTTGGTTGTCCGGCAACTCAGTCCAGCCCTCGTCGAGTGCTTCTTGACGTGTCCGCGGTAGTCCGACATTGCTGCCGGCGCGAAAGGCCTCGAATCCATCGCCCAGGAACAGGGCCCAAAAGGAGGTCAAGCCGGCGCCCGGGCCCACGGTCGAGCCGCCGGTGATCGAGCCATTGTCGGTCGAGCCGTACGACCTGAATGCGCGGAACGCATCGGGACCTGGGCGACTCGCTACGACGGTGATGGTGTCGTAGACCGTGGGGAGGCCGGCAGTGTTGTTGTCCACGTTTCGATCGCCGCCTTCCAACCCGGTCGGATCAGTGAAGTTCATCGGATTGCCGGTGACGTAGGCGTAGCGATTCAGAGTCTGCGGTTGCGCGGGGTCGCCGCGCAAGGGGTCGATACTCAGGAATCGGCCGAGTTCGAAATGGTAGTGACGCGCGTGCATGTAGTCAGCATCGGTCGAGAAATCGCGTTCGTGACCGGTGAACATCACCGGGGTGATTCGCGTCTCGGTGATCTCTTCGCCATAGGGTAGATACTCCAGTTGCCACTCATATTTCGCTTGACCACTGGCGATCGTGATGAGGCGCGTGCTGCCGAGATGGTCGGCATGGAAGTGCTCGGCCTCGGTGGCTCCATTCTCGCTGGTCGCGAGCAAACGACCCGCGGCATAGACAAAGTCGCGATCGCGATCCCACACGCCGTTGGTTAGATCCACTGTTGATGATCGCTGGTGGTCGAGATCACGGAAATGGAAGCGCACGTGCTCTTCGCCGAGGCCAGCGTTGGGGATTGAGAGAACACGTTCGCCAAAAGAGTCGTACGCGTAGTTCATGTGCTTTTGGACCACGACCCGATTGGATGTGTCGTAGCGCCAACGGTAGGCCTCGTAGTCCTCGAGGTTGCCGGCACCGTCGTAGACGACCCACGGCGAAGCGGTAAGGCGATTGGTTGCTGTGTCGATCGCCATGGGGCCCGTGGCGATGCCTGGGCTACCACCCACATCGGTCAGGTTGCCGAATCGGTCGTAGCTGTATGTTTGCTGGCCGAGACCACCGAAAACCGAAGCCGAGACCAGGCGACCTACTTTGTCGTAGGCGTACGAGTCGGCGCCGATGGCGTCGAGGAAGCCGGCACCATCGTAGGTCATGGTGCCGCTATCGAAGTTGAGCGTTGCTGGCAAGACGCCAGTGGTGTGTAGGCGGGACGGGCGCAGCGAGAAGTCGGGATCGGGTGTGAAGTGGTCGATCACGCCGTTGGCATGTTGAACGAATGCCACGGCGCCGCTGGGCAAGTAGTCGATTTGAGAGATCCATCCCGGAATTTGGGTTAGCCAGCCGCTCGTGAAGCTGTTGGAAATCGTGCGAACGGTACCGGCTGAAGTCGTCGTACATGCCGAGGGCGTGATGCAGCGCGGGTAGGTCGTTGTGGCAATGTTGCCGAGGTTGTCGTAGGCGTACACCTGGCGAAATTTGGTGGTGTCGAGGCTCCAAAAGATGGTCGTGTCCTTGCGCGAAGCGGCGCCGCCGATTCCCTGGTAGCGGAAGAGCTGCCGCACCCGGACGGGCTCTTCGCCCTCGGCGTTCCAGGGGAGATCCATGTAGTTGTACTCAGAAGCGAAACAGAGCTTACCCAAGCCGAATCCTACGGCATCGTCCCACTTGAGGTGGGTCAGAAGCCGGTTACCTTGATTGAGATCCCGAACATGGGTTTGGCGACCCAAGAAGTCGTAGGTGTAGCCAATATCGCGTGGACCGTCAAGCATGCGATGGGCGCGACCTGCGGCATCAAAATTGGAGTAGTTGACCGTGCCGTTGCCAGTTGCACCCTTTTCCGGATGGGTCTCCGAGAGCAGGAAGCCACGGTTGTCGTATTCAAAGCTACGGGTCTGGAGGGTGCCAACCCCTGACACGATGCGGGTCAGGCGACCGCCGACATCGTAGTCGTAGTTCGTCGGCGTTTCTTCTACGCCCGGTGAATCGGCGCCGGACAGCTCGCGTACCGTGCGCAAGCGACCATAGCGGTCGCGCTCTTGGATCGTAGGCACGTAGGTTTCGCCCCCGACCAAGGCAATCTTGCTTTCAGTGGTGACCACACGGCCACCCTCGTAGGTGATCCGCACGTCATGACTGGCGCCGTCGGGCGGTCGTACGGTGGTGGCCCTGCCGAAGGCATCGAAGTTGAGGAATTGTGTCGTCTTGGCCAGGTTGCCCCATTCCGAGACCGATGTCGTCCAGGCGCGCGCGTTGCGCTTGGTCTCGCGCTCGGCAAAGGTGCCATTGGGCAACAAACGACGCTCGAGGCGTGGCCGTCCGAAATCGTCGAGAACAACCATGGTCCGCGCCAGAATCGTTCCACCCGTTGGCGCATAGCGGGTGGTGGTGACCGAGGCCTGCACGCCGGGGCTGGCATTGATGTAGTCGTAGACGGTGATGGCGCCGTCCTGGGGCGAAATCGACCGCAAACGCCCCGCTTGGTCGTAGAAGAACGTGCTGCTGTAACCAGCGGAATCTCGTTGGTTGAGGGGCCAGCCGGTCGACGGATCCAGGTCCACGTCGTAGGTGGGAAACGCGCCGTCCGCACCTGCGGACGTACGTGGTGTGGTTTGGACCAAGGTGCCGAACTGGTAGTCGTGATGGTTCCAATAGCTGGGCTGGCTTGGAACGGTGCCGCAGTCGGCTCCCGTGGTCGCCAGTTGCTGAATGTCGCCACCATACCTTTTGGCATCGGTTGTGTGTCCTTCAGGATCAGCCGGATCACGGGTCATGACGGTCAACAGGTCATTGTCGTTGCGGCTGGTGCCGCTGGCGAGTGCTCGCGTGCAGGTGAGAAAGCCTGTGTCGCGCTCGAATCCATACTCGACGCGCGCGATCGATTCGCCGACCGCGTCGTCTTCGTTGACCGTCTTTTCGTCGAAAATATCGAGGATCCAAGCCTCATCTGGGCCCGGCTGAACGTAGTTGCCGGGGTAAACACCCGTTGCGCGGTTGAACCCGATCCAAGTCTCGAGACGCTCGGTTGACGGCGAGCTGCGGAACGTGCCAGTTTCGATTGTCTGCCGAAAGTGGCCTAGACCATCGAACAGGTTCATTTCGGAGTCGGCGTAGCGGCCAGCGTCGTCATGGAAGATAACCCGCGTTGCCTCGACCGTACGATTGGTGTTGTAGAAATCCGCCAAGGTGACGCCGTTCGTTGGCGGCGAAGTACCCGGGATCGTGTCGTGGCGAAACCGCAGGTAGGTTGAGCGTAGCTTGACACCGGAGCACGATCCGTCGGTAGCGCTGCCGGCGAAGACTTGCCGCGAGAGGAACTTACCATCGACCTCGTCGCTGTAGACGAACGGTAGGCCATACTCCCATCCTTGGTTCGCGGCCGGCGACACCCAGTATCTTCCGCTGAAGAAATGTTTCGTGCAATCGCCCTCGGGCTGGACCGAGACTTCCGTATAGACCTCCGGCTCAACGCCGCCGCCTGGGCTGAAAGAAGAAGTTTTGTACCGCCGACTGCCCAACTCGTCGGCGTCGGCGTCCAGCAGGCGGCGGAATTCAACGCCGGCCGATGTGCTGAAGATTTCGTTGCTGCTGCCATGCGGGAAGTCGTTTTCCTGGAAGGACCACCGGATCTTGCCTCCAGTCGGTAGGTTGATGCCTTTGAGAACTCCAGGGACATCGTCGATGTGCTCGTTCTGCTCGTTCTTGCAAATGTTGTAGTAAAGAAGCGTACTGTCTTCTTTCATGGAATACGCCGTGCCGTCCGGCAGCGTGACTTGGCGCAAGTGAGGGATGGCGATCCGATCGTTGTTGTTGGGGTTGTCGTCCTTGCAGCTCCGGCTGACCAGAATGTGATCGTAGGTGAAATCGAACTTCATGCGTTGTCCGGCGAATCCCTCGAGATCGACTTGGGTCACCACTTGGGTGAGCCATGAGAACTCATCGGTGAAATGCGCATAGTGCGTGCGGCCATGGCGGTCGGTGACGGTGCGCTCGAGACCGATAATCTTGCCGGAGGACTCGCGGTCGTATTCAATCGACACATCAGGGTCGTCTGCCGACGCGAAAGGGGACCAGACCTTTTGTAGAAAATAGGTGCTTTGGAGGCCACCCGTGCCGCTGTCGAAGCGGCGAGTGGTGCCGTCGGGGAAGGAGATGTCGACGTAGAAATTGTTGGGTTTGTGCAATCGAAGGTAAGAACCGTCGCGCGTGTAGAAAACATCGGGGTCGTCGAGGCCGCTGTCGTCGTCTCGGTGCAGCTCGGCGTAGAAAGTATGATGCGCGCCGTCAGCCCCGATGTACAGCCACCCTCCCGTGTCGTTGAGGGCGTGATCCTTGTGGTAGACCTCGCCCCAACCCAGGTGCCACCCGAGGCCTGCGTTGACTCGGCGATCAGGAAAGGCCTCGATCGTCTCTTGACCGTCGATCAAGATCGTCTTGTAACGCCATATATTGCTGCTGTAATTGAGCGTGAACTGGCCCAAGGGCAGGCTAAGCGCGAGGCTTCCCGAAAAAAGGTCGACGACGTCGATCCGGTCGGCGGTCGCCTGACTGGCGCGTTCGGGATCGAAGCCGATGGGGTGGTTGGGGTGAAGGGCGGCGAGGGGCGTCGTTGCGAGAAGCAACGACGCTCCAAGGAGCGCGACTCGAGCAGATTTGAAGGTTCTGGATGGTTTGGCTCGCATCGGTCGTTTCCTCGTGGGTTAACGGCATTCAAAGGGTAAAGGTATCTGTTTGGGACGCGAGAACTACCGCGAAATATAGCCACTTTGATCCAACGAAAAGGCCCCCCGAACCGAAGCTCGGGGGGCTTGAAGCGGAGTCTGCTCTGTTCGTGTCGATGGTGCGGCCGCAGGCGGTGTTGGTTAGCTACAGCTGAAGAGTTGCAAGTTGACGATGGGCTTGTTCGCGGCGGTCGAGCTCGGCAGCCCCAGACTGCCGCCCTGAACGAAAATCCTCGGGTAGATCGTGTAGCTGCTGGTTCCAGCGGCTGCTCCGAGGAGCCACCAGTGGTTGTTGATACCGCAGCCGTTGAGGACCTTTCCGAGGACCTCCCAATTGTTGGAGCTATAGGCCCAGAAAGTCGCGGAGTCACCGCCGACCGAAGCGACTTTGCCGGTAACGCCACCGTAGACTGTTGAGATGCCGAAGTTGTTCGACAAGCAGGCTCGGGTTGATGTCGATGGGCATATGCTCTTCTGAGCTGGTCCACTGTTTGCGAGAGGCTTGGTGTCCAAGTGCAAGGCCACAACCTCGCCCATCTCGAGAACTTTGCCAACGACGGCTGTGTTCGCAGCGATTCGGAGCAAATGAAAGTCGCCGGCCTTATCAATGTTCATGGGTCCAGGCGCGGCCATCATCGCGATGTCGAAGACGGTGGGATGGATGCCTGAGCCGGTAGCGATGTGATCACGGTCTGCGTCCCGTTTTTCGTTGAGGTCTAGCGTGACCTCGATCCGAGCCACGCCCTCATGCTTGAGTACCTCCGACAGTGCATGGTCCACATCGAGATCGGCAGCACGCACGGAGAAAGGGAAGATCGCGAGTAGCAGGAGGGACGCGGAAATCAAACGAGTCATGGAGTGTCCTTTCAGGAATCAGGTTGTTGAAGCGTCGTGGGCACACTTAGGCGACGAAACCGTTGCTGCTCGATTCGAAACGAGCGGTTTGTTGTCTGGCCTTGCCCTCGTAGGTTTGAAAGGCGGTGCCGGTGTCGATCGGTGCCATCTCACACTAGGACGCGAGAACCGGTAGAAGATTCAGACAGCGAATATGGAGTGGAGCGAGGAGCAGAACGAAGGGTCCGTGATTTGCCTGGACAGGGAAAGCCGCCCGCAAGTAGTGCGGGCGGCGTAGCCCGTCTTTCAGATCTCTTCAGAATCGTTCATCGTGTTTTCAGGAGGAAACACGATGCAGGATCAAGGTACGGCGCTTCGCGAGGCGCTCGAGAAAGGTCGCGCTGGTCGGAAGAGGTGGTGTTGTCCGGAGGGTCTGCGATCGGAAGTGGTTGCTTACGGCCAAGCTCGTCGGGCTTCTGGAGTCGGGATTCGCTTGATCGCCGTAGAGCCGGGCGGGGGCGGCCGAAAGAAAGCGTGCCAAAAAGTACCCACTCCTACTCTAGGAGAGCCCTTCATTTGCTGCCTGGCCATCGGGCAGCCTCGGAAATCTGGAAGATGACACGACGGGCCGAGAATGTCGAAGAACGGCCGGCATACGCAAAAGCTTGTTGCCGACGGCGTGCTGGACCCAGTGTGGAATGACACTGCTTTCAGGCAAGGCCGTCGGCGCACCGTTTGTAGGTGCGACCGCTGCGACACTAGCCCTAAAACAAGCGCATACGAAGGATGAGATGCGCGAAGATCTTGAGGCTCAAGTGCTTACGAAAAGCGCAGGCTCACCCGAAGGTTCGTTGAGCATTTTCGGAAGTGATTGAGCCCGAGAGATTTGTGTAGATCGCCTTCAAGATGCACTTGTTTTAGGACTAGCTCTATCGGAGATCTTGCGGTTGCTGCATGGTGGAGCCGTCCATCAGCTCATCGACCTTGATCTCCTCAGTAACTTGCTGACCGATCTAGTTTTTCATTTCTGCATGTTGGCCTAGAACAGATCATACGCTTCCTTTGAAGAGAGCGACCTGCGGGCCTGCTTGGGGGCGAGCATACGTGCTATCCCCAGCTCAGCTTCGGTCCCAGCTTCGCAGCGATCTCCCGGGCATGGGCCTCGACGAGGTGGGCGTAGCGCTGGGTCGACTGGGGCGACCGGTGACCGAGTTCACGCCCTACCTCGGCCAAAGTGAGGCCATCGCGGAGGGCCACGGAAGCATTGGTGTGGCGGAGCGTGTGGAAAACGACCTTTGTCCCCTCGAGACCCGCGGCACGGCGCACACGGTCCCACGCGAGTTTGGGAAACGTGATTTGCATGGTCTCGGGAGTCGTTCCGGGTGTCGCCATGACCAGCTTGGACTGGAACATGCGCACCTGAAACGCAGCACGCAGGGCGTCGCGGTGACGCGCGGGCAGCCCTCTTCGATGTAGGCGTCGAGTAGTTGGCCGACGGTCAGATCACGGACCTCGGTGGGTACCGCAAAGAGTCGTCGTTCGTCGTTCGTCGTTCGTCGTTCGTCGTTCGTCGTTCGTCGTTCGTCGTTCGTCGTTCGTCGTTCGTCGTTCGTCGTTCGTCGTTCGTCGTTCGTCGTTCGTCGATCGCTGCCTCGATCTGGCGTGCCCACTTGACGGCGTCGGCCTTGCGTCTAAAGGTGTGAGCTTGGGCCGGGAATCCTTTCACCCGCACCTGGGCGCGGTAGGTCACCGAACCGTCTCGCTTCTGACGCTTCTCGATGTAGGCCATGAGGGAATTCTAGCATCTCATTCCCCCATTCACTGCTGTGGGGGGGTGTCGCCAATCGCAATGTCTGAGCTAACTCGTTTATGTTCAGAGATTTGAAGGTGGTAGGCCGTATAGGGATCGAACCTATGACCCGCGGATTAAAAGCCAATGAAACGCTTGCTTCTGGATTGCCCAGGGTTGTCCCAATCTACTCATAAAAAACGAGTTAGCGTATTCGGAGAGAATTCAAGAGAAGCCTGAATCAACCGGGCATTCCCCCATCATTCCCCCACGGCTTCCTTCGGCTCGAGCGCCGTCTTGGCAAGCCGCTTGACTTGAAAGATGTCTTATACCGATCGAATCGTCGCGATTGATTCTCGCCATCACGGTGCCGGTGTCGACCAGGCATCCTCCTAGGAGGGAACTTCGGACCAAGATTTCCGCGAATTCGGCCCGCATCTAAGAAAATTCCGATGGACTTTCCGATAGGAGTGCTTAGGCTCTGATGGTCAGAGATCCGAGACGCCGTTTGAGTCATTGGCAAGAAGATCCGTCTTTTCTTTTGGGTCGATGTGGGGCAGATAGCGATACAATCTCGCGTTGAGGGGAATCAACTTGTTGCTGGGCGTAACAAAAGAGGGTGTTGAAACGCCGAACTTGGTATCCGCACAACAGTGGGTTGAGCACGGGAGCACGATTGGCGACGACTGAGCCGAGATCGGAGGGGTTTTCTGAATGGGTTGGACGGACGGGCTGTACGATGAGAGAAAGCTCGATGGGGACTTCGGCGTTGGTGGGCACGATGGCAGCGTGCCGAGCGCGTCGCGTGGACTTGGGACGACGGAAGGGGTAGGTATGGGAAGCAAGGTGTGGTTCGCGTGGGGCGTCTCAGGCGCCTTGGTCTTGATTGGTCTCGTGGCGGTCGGCACGGCGTGGGGCGATGAGCCCGACCCACGACCAACGAGTGTCTATGGCACGGTAAGCACCGGTGGTGGATCGGTCCCCGCCGGCACGGAGGTCCAGGCCTCGATCGGCGGCACGACGTTCACGGTCGCGACGGTGGAGGCCGCTGGCGACGCTTCGCGGTTCCGCCTCGACTTGCCCGCCGATCTGCCGACCACTGCGCCGCGAGAGGGTGGTGTCGACGGGGACACCATTGCTTTCGCTGTCGCGGGGATCGATGTGCCCGAAACGGTGATGTGGGCCGACGGTGCGCACGTCTTGGTGGCGCTGAGTGCGGCGGCGGGTCCCGATGTTTCGGTCACCATCGACGACGGCGTGTCGTCCGTCGCGCGTGGCGGCTCGTTCAGCTATTCGGTCACGGTCAACCATGCAGAGGGCGCCGATGCTACTGGCGTCGTGTTGACCACCAGCCTGCCCGCGTACACGAGCTTGGTGTCGGCCAGCGACGGTGGCGTCGCGGCCGCGGGTGTTGTGAGCTGGCCGGCCTTCGACCTCAACATCGGCGCGAGCACCGTGCGGACGATGACCGTGACGCTGGCACCGGCGGCACCGCTGGCGCTGACCGAGGTGACGAGTACAGCAACCGTCGGTTTCGACGCTGCACTGGGCTTCGATCCCCATCCAGGCGACAACACGGCCAGCGACACCAACTCGGTGGCGCCGCCCGCGGGTGCCTTGCCCAACCTTTCGATCGCCTTCGACAGCGTGGTGGTGACGCCATCCGATCCTGCCGCTGGCGATGCTGTCGAGGTGGCGGTGGTGGTGCGCAACGCGGGCACCGGCCCGGCAGCGTCCGTGCCCGTCACGGTCTTCACGGGTGATCCCGACCTCGGCGCGCCGGTGCTGGCGACCGTCGTGATCGATGAGTTGCCGGCGGGCGGCAACCAGCGCTTGATCGTGCCGTGGACGGCGCAAGAAGGCATCACGACTTTGGTGGCGGAGGTCGACGGCGACAACGTGATCCTGGAGATCGCTGAGGACGACAACCGCGCCATGCGCGAAGTGACGGTTCCGCGCTTGACGGGCCCGGATCTGGTGGTGACGGTGGTCGACGATAGCGATCTGACCCAGTCCGCCACGACCTTGGTGGTACAGGGTTCGGTGGTGATCGAAGCTCGCAACCAGGGCGACAGCGTTGCGTTGGCACCATTTGACCTCGACCTGTTCGAGGACAGCGACGGCGACGGCCGTTTGGGTGCAAGTGAAACCGTCTTCGCGACCACGACCCTCACCACGTCACTGGCAGCCAGCGCCACCGAAGCCGTCACCGTGTTTGTCTCGGCGACAGCGGCTTTCGTTCATCCCCTGGTGTGGGCCGTAATCGATCCCGATGATGACGTCGCCGAGCGCGACGAGACCAACAACCGCGCGCCTCTGTTCGGCGAGTGCCCGCTGCCGCCAGCCGCACCGTCGTTGGCGCCCGAGGTCGAGTGGTTGATCGCCGACATCGAAGCGGAGAGCGCGCCCGTGGTGGTGCAGCTCTCCGACGACAACGGCGACGGCGCGATCGACAGTCGCGATCTGCCCGATGTCGTCTTGCTGGCTGAAGACGCCACCGGACGCGCGGTGATCGCGGTCTCCGGTCTCGACGGCCATCGACTCTGGACCCTGCGGGATTCCGCCACTCGGCCGCTGCCGTGGGTGGCCGCGCATCTTGCGGCCGGTGATCTCACAGGCGACGGCGTAGCCGAGGTCGTGGTGCCGCGCCGTGACGGCCGCTTGGCGATTCTCGATCACACCGGCTTGCCGCTGTTCGATAGCGACATCGTCGAAGGGGTGGGGGAGCGCTTCGCCGGCTCCATCGCACTTGGTGATCTCGACGCCGACGGCGTGCCCGAGATCGTCGTCGGGCGCTCGGTGCTTTCGAACGCCGGCTCGTTGATTGCGGTCGGTGCGTCGAACAGGGGCACCAACCAGAACTTCTACGGACCCTTCGGTGTTCCTTTCGTGCCGGGCGCCGGTGACTACCCGCATTCGATCATTGCCGACATCGATCTCGACGGCCACGCCGAGTTGGTGGCGGGCGACGCGGTCTACCGCTTGATCGGCGGCTCGCTGGTCGTGGTGTGGGACCATCAGGAGCCGGACAACTTGATGGTCGACGGGCCGTCGGCGGTGGCCAATCTCGACGGCGATCCGGAAGCGGAGATCGTCTACGTCTCCTC
This sequence comes from Candidatus Multivoradales bacterium, assembly GCA_965250305.1. Taxonomy (GTDB): domain Bacteria; phylum Acidobacteriota; class Thermoanaerobaculia; order Multivoradales; family J023; genus J023. The sequence goes on from CBDFNS010000025.1 coordinate 550,527, forward strand.
AGGTCAGATTCTCACCCTGAACCACGACGGCACGATCGCTTCGGCGCGCCGGACGATCACGCCCATCGGTGGCGCCGCGGTTCCCACCTACTGGGGCAGCGCGCCGACCGTGGCGGATCTCGACGGTGATGGCAACCCTGAGATCCTGGTCGCGGGCGCCACCGAGGTGGTGGCGATGAGCGCCAACCTCAGCACCCTGTGGCGAGCCGCGGTCGGTCCCGATTTTGGCGGCATCACCGGCCTGACAGCTTTCGATCTCGACGGTGATGGTGGTCGAGAGGTCCTGTTCGCCGACGAAAATTCGTTCTATGTGCTCGATGGCACGACTGGTGCCGTCTTGCACAGCCAGCCCAATCGCTCGAAGACCGGCGCCGAGTACCCGGTGGTGGCCGATGTCGATGGCGATGGCCGTGCCGAAATCCTGCTGACCTCAACGACGGGTCCGGATGGCGACCCATCGACGCGCGGCCTGCGCGCGCTCGGCCATGCGAGCTGGGCCGGCACCCGGTCGGTGTGGAATCAGTACAGCTGTTCGGTAACCAACGTCGAGCTCGATGGCACGGTGACCGCACCGCCGTCGCCGTCGTGGCGGGCTGGCTCGGCGGCCGACAACACCTTCCGCGTCAACCAGCAGCAGCCTGCCCCCGAACGATTCTTGCCCAACTTGACGATTTCGTTGCCCCGTGTTGGCGCGCCTCAAAGCGACGGTATTCCCGTGACGTTGCGGGTGGGCAACGGGTCGCGCCAAGCCGTCGGCCCCGGCTCCGTGGTGCGTGTGTACGCCGGTGACCCCATCGCGGACGACATCGTCACGGAAACGGTTCTCGATGTCGGGCTTCCGGCAGGTAGGTGGGTCGATGTCGAGGTGTTGTGGCAGCGGGCGATCAGCGGCGCGGTCGACGCGGTCGCGGTGATCGACCCGGACGATGCCGTGGCCGAGTGTGACGAAAACGACAACCGCGTCGACCTGTTGGTCTCAGCCACGCTGTTGCCGGATCTCGAGATCGGATCGATGTCGCTACCCTCGTCGGCCTTGGCAGGCCAGCGCGTCGCTGGTGCTGTGACGGTTACCAACATCGGCCCGGCCACGGCCGACGCGTCCTCACTGCGGTTGACGGTGATTGGCACTGCGGGCGCGAATGACGTCGTTGTGGCGGTTTCATCCATTGCGCCAGGCGCGTCCGTGGCGTTGACGATCGACTGGGACACCCTGGGCTTAGGGGCCGACGCGTACGTGGTCCGGTTCACCGCCGACAGTGGCGGCGTGCTTGCCGAGGGTGATGAGAGCAACAACCAACAGCTCGCGACGATCACCTTGACCGCGCCATCGGTACCCGATTTGAGCGCCGAAGAGTTGACCGTGGCGCCCAGCTCGGTGATCGCTGGCACCCCCGTAAACGTGATGTTGGAAGCGGTGAATCGCGGAACAGCGGTTCCCTCGGATACCGACGTTGCCGTTCGGATCAACGGCGCAGAAGTCACGCGGGTAGCCACCGCTGGGCCCTGGCCGGGTGGTGAGGCGCGAACGATCAGCGCGATCCTCGAGACCCTGGGCACCAGCGGTGTCCTCGCACTGAGCGCCGTGCTCGACCCCGATGGTGTGGTCACCGAGGTCGACGAGACCAACAACCAGGCGACCGTCACGCTCGAAGTCGACGCACCGGCGTTGATGTTGGCGGCGAGTCTCGATCAGCTTTCCTACGGCGCCAACGAAGCGGTGGCGATCGGTGTCGAAGTGGGCCAAGCGGGAGCCGACCCGGCGACACTCGACTTGACCGTGCGGGTGGTCGATGCATTCGGTTCACAAGTGGCGACGGTGGGCCAGCAGAACGTGAGCCTGCCGCCGAGCCCGCAGAGCTTTGCTTTCGATTGGAATACCGGCACGGTGGCGCCGGGTGTCTACGCGGTGCTTGTCGAGCTGGCAGACGCGGGGGTCGTGCGCGCCCGCGCCACTGCGGGGTTCAGCGTCCGCGCCGATGCCCAGGCCGACGCGACGGTATTGGCCGATCGAGATATCTACGCGCCCGACGATGTGGCTTTGTTCATGGCCGGCATCACCAACACCGGCGCCAACGCGGCGTTGTCCGGGGCGAGTGCCCGCATCGCCGTCGCCACCAGCGGTGGCGTCGAGGTCTTCGCATCGGTGCTCGCCGTGCCGACGTTGGCGCCCGCGGAGAGCACGACCGTCGATGCGTCGTGGCCGATCGACAATGCGCCGGCCGGTGACTACACCGCAACGGTGACCGTGCGCGATGCCACCGGCACGCTGCTGGCCTTCGCCGCGAAGGTGATCGCGGTCGAAGACAGTGGCCAGACCGGCGCGGGGCTGAGCGGCGATCTGACGGTCGCGCCGAGTCCGATTGGGCAGGGTGCGCCGCTGGACGCCCGTTTCGAAGTCGCCAACGACGGCAATGCCGACATGGCGACGTTGGTGCTGCGGCTTGACGTGGTGCGCATCGCCGACGCCGTGACCTTGGCCACCGACAGCCGTCCCCAACCCTTGGCCCAAGGCGAGCGCGTCGTGGGTGGTTTCGGGGTCCTGACCTTGGGCCTGGCGCCCGACGACTACCTGGCCACCCTGGTTGGGATCCTGCCCAGCGCCGAGGTGGTCCTGGCGAGCGCGCCGTTTGCGGTCGTACCGGGGCTGACCGTGCTCGACGCCGGAACCGCCGAGGGCGATGCGGGTACCACGGTGATGACGTTCAATGTCCGCCTGTCCCAAGCGCTGGTCGACCCGGCCGCGGTCTCGTACTCAACCATCGATGGCAGCGCCACGGCAGGCACCGACTACACCGCCGCCTCTGGCTCTCTGAGCTTCGCGCCCGGCGAGGTGGAGAAACAGGTTGCGGTGACGGTAGTGGGCGACATCGAAGCCGAGAGCAACGAGACGCTGTTGGTGATTTTGAGCGGCCCGACTGGCGTCGTGCTCGCGGATGACACGGCTGTCGGCGTGATTGCCGACGAAGAGGGTTGTGCGTCAATCGACTTGCTGCGCGCCAGCGATGGTGAACCGACCCCAGATGGGCCCGCTTCGGCCCTTGCCGTGTGGAACGCCGGCCCAACGTGGCGCCTGCGCTACGGTGCCCCGACGCCACTTTCTGGCATCAGCCTCCTGGCCCACGAAGGCCTCGTTGCTGGCGAGTTGAGCCAACTGGTAGACCTCGGTTCGCTGGCGGCAGCGATCGATTCTGGCGCGATCCGCTTTGCCCTCGAGGGCTTCATGCGCGCGGCCGACGAGGTGGTACCGGATCGGGTTCGCGTCGAGGTCGAATACCTCGACCTCGGCGGCACGGTGCTGGATGCCTTCGACAGCGGCGACCTGTTCCCGACCCAGTGGACCGGCGTTGCTGACGTACGCGTCGCGCCGGTGGGCAGTCGATCCGCGCGCGTGCGTTTGTCGGCGGAACCGGCTGGCGGCACGCCGGGCGCCTACTTCGACCGTTTTGCCCTGCGCGCACTCGACCGACCGACCGTGACCCTCTCCGATCAGCAGGTCGGCGAGGGCGATAGTGGCATCACGGTTGTCAATCTGACCGTCCGAACGAGCTGTGCCCAGCCGGTGCCACTGACCTTCGACTTTGCGACAGTCGCCGCCAGTGCCAACGCCGGCAGTGACTACGTGGCCGCGACGGGCACCGCAACCATCCCGGCCGGCGCCAGTCAGGTCACGATCGCCGTCGACGTGTTGGGCGACACGGTCGACGAAGCCGACGAGACCTTCGCGGTGGTGCTCAGCAATGCCTCCGACCCCCTGGTCTTGCTCGACGACCGCGCTGACATCACCATCATTGACGATGATGGTGCGGTCGCGATCTCGGTCTCTGACGCAAGCGTGGCCGAGGACGGTGCGACGGCCGTGGTGGTGGTGACCCTGTCAGCGCCCAGCGGCCAAGACGTGCAGGTCACCTATGGCACCACATCTGGCAGTGCGATGCCAGGTACCGACTTCCAAGCCAGTTCGGGCACCCTGATCTGGCCGGCAGGAGCGGTCAGCCAGACTGTCTCGGTTCCCATCATTGACGACGGGGTCCACGAGCTGGACGAGATCTTTACGGTAACCCTGACCGCGCCCGTCAACGCTGTCCTCGGCACGGCGACGTCAACCGTTACGGTGCTCGACAACGACGTTGCGGCCTTTGCTGTCAGTGATCTCAGTGTCGTCGAGGGTGATGCGCCTGGCCAGTCGATGGCGGTTTTCGAGATCTCGCTTTCGCTGCCTAGTGCCGCGTCCGCGAGCGTGGTCTACACGACGTCCGATGGCAGCGCTCTTGCCGGTGACGACTACACCGCGGCCAGTGGCACGGTCAGCATGGCTGCGGGCACGACCTCAGCCTCCCTGGCCGTGCCGATCCTCGGTGACGGCACGATCGAAGGGCTCGAGTCGTTCACCCTTCAGCTCTCGAATCCACAAGGCGCCGTGCTCGGTGTCGCGACCGGCGTCGCAACGATCATCGATGATGACGGCATCCTGTTGTCGATCGCCGATCTCGAGGTCGAAGAGGGAGCGGCGGCGATGGCCACCCTCACCATCTCAGCCAATAGGCCATTGGCCGAGGCCATCACCGTCGATCTGCGCACCCTCCCGGGCAGCGCGCTCGAGAGCCTCGACTACCTCGGTGGTATCCAGACCATCACGTTGCCGGCCGGCTCGTCCCAAGTCGAGGTCACGATTCCGCTGGTGGACGACGCCGTCGACGAGCAACCCGAGACCTTCGAAGTCGAGCTCCTCGCACCCAGTGCCGGGCTCTTGCTCGACGACCACGCGACGGTCACCATTGTCGATGATGATGGCTGGGTACTTACCGGCGACGCCGAGTGGGACCTGGCCAGCGGCTGTGTGGTCTTGACCCCCGATCAAGCGGAGCGGTCCGGTGCCATGTGGTGGGCATCCCAGCTCGACCTCAGCGAGAGTTTCGACGTCAGCGTCGGTGCATTCTTCGGCGATCGCGATATCGATGGCGGCACCGGCATGCGCGTGAACTACCGCACGGGCACGTTGGACGCGACCCCACTGGCCGGCGACGGTGGCGGTTTGCAAACGGGTGGCAGCGTCGTTTGGGGCCGCAATGCCGGTTTCGAGATCGACACCTGGAGCCACGGTTCGACCCTCGATCACCTGGCCTATGTTCAAGGCAACAGCCAGTCACATGACCTGATCGGGCTCGTGCCCATCGTTGGAGCGGATGGCACGGGTGAGAACAGCACGGGTGAGAACGTCGAAGACGGTGCCGAACACGCGCTGCGCACGGTTTGGAACGCCAGCGACCAGCAACTGAGTCTCTATCTCGACGAAACGGTGGTGGTGAAAGCCGTCGACTTGGCCGCCTACCTCCAGCAGGGTACGAGCTTGTTTGGCTTCACCGCCGCCACCCACCTCGACGACGGTACCGGCACCTGCACCGGCTTCCTGTGTCGCCCCGGTGCCGCCAATCGTCAAGTGATCTGTCCGCCGACGCCGTGTCTGCCCGGGGCACCGCCACGCGTGTCGGTGGCGCCGGCCTATGTGGCGGAGACCGGCGGCGACGTCGTGGTGCATGTGCCGGTGACTGTGGCGTGCGCGCAGGGGACCGCCGTGCAGGTTGACTTGACGACGGTACCGGGAACGGCCGAGAGCGCGGTCGACTTCCAACCCGCGGCCTTGACCGTGACCATCCCGGCCGGCAGCACGGCCTTCGACGTGCCGCTGACCGTGCTCGGTGACACCGTGCCCGAGGTCGACGAGACCTTCGAGGTCGCACTGACCAATCCTCAAGGTGCGGTGCTCGATCGTGATCACGCCAACGTGACGATCACGGATCGGGTTGCCATCGCTGCCAACGACATCGTGATCAGCGAGGGCGATGTCGGCTTCCAGGACTTTCGATTCCGTTTCGAGCTTCCCGCACCGTCGCGGCGGGATATCGCGGTCGACCTCGACACGCGGGACGACACCGCGGTTGCCGGGCCGGACTACGACGGCCGTCACATCACCAAGCGGCTGGCGGCGTCGAACTTGGTGCCCAAGAGGTTCATCTACGAACGAATCCGATTGCGCGGTGGCGATACAACAGCCGAGACGGACAAGCGCTTCTACGTCGATCTGAGCAACGTCACGACCGATGGGCTGATCCTCGATCCCATCGTGTCGATCGACGTGCTCGACGACGACGATTGTCCGAGCCCCAACTTGATCGTCAATCCGAGCGCTGAGCTTTTCGATGGTACGCAGTTCGCGGGCTGGGCCGAGGCCGAAGGGGTGTGGGGCCAAGGCAGTTTCCAGGGCGATGCCGAGGGAACGTTCTATTTCATCGCATCGTTCGACCCCGAAGCCGAGCTACGCCAGGATGTCGATGTCAGCGGCTTCGCATCGCGTATCGACGCCGGGGTGCAGACCTTCCTCTTCGACGTCTTCGCGCGCAGCATTCCGCTTGCCAACGGACTCGAGCAGGTGGGTGAGGCCGACCATGCTCGCGCGATCGTCGAGTACCGGGCCGCCGACGGCTCGATCTTGGACGCGTACGCTAGTGGCGAGGTTGCGTATCCAGCCTGGAGCCGCCTCGCAGATCGGCGTTTGGCGCCAGTGGGTACCCGCACGGTGCGGATCCGCTTGCTCACCCGCACCCGATTGCATTCAGTCCGCAACGGTGCCCAATTCGATGCCGCTCGCTTGTTGGCGATGGGCCATCCGACCATCCTGATCGGTGACGCGACGCTGTTCGAGGGCCTTACAGGCACCACTGATGCGATGGTGTCCGTGACCCTCAGCTGTCCGGCACCCGCGCCCGTCCAGGTTACGTTCCAGACCGTCGACGGTAGCGCCATGGCGGGTAGCGACTACGTTGCCACCACCGGGACGCTGACCTTCGCCACCGGGGAAGCGTCCGCGAGCATTGTCGTGCCGGTGATCGGTGATCCCTTCGTCGAAGGCGACGAAACTTTCCTTGTTCGCTTGTCCGATCCACGGCTAGCGGCGATCCTCGACGGCGACGGCCTAGTGACCGTGCGCGAGGACGAGGCACGCCTATCGATCGTCGGCGCCACGGTGACCGAAGGCAATGCCGGCACGGTTTCGGCGGTGTTTGCCGTTAACCTCACCGCTTCGTCGACCGCCGCAATCACCGTTGACTATGCGACCGCCGATGGTGATGCCGTGGCCAGTCTCGACTACCAGTCGACCCTGGGTACGCTGGTCTTTGCGCCGGGCGAGACCGCCAAGACCATCGCCGTTCCTGTGCTGGGAGATGTGCTCGACGAAGGCAACGAGATTTTCTACGTCGATTTGATCAGCGCCACCAATGCGCCGATCGACGTCGCCCGCGCCACCGGCACGATCGTGGATGACGAGCGGCGGGTTTCGGTTGCTGATGCCGAGGCGATCGAGGGCAATGCCGGTCCGAGTCTCGCGAACTTCCCGGTGACCTTGTCGGCGGCCAGTGACTTGGCGGTGTCGGTTTCCTATTCGGTGACCAGCGGCCCGAGCGATACCGCAACCGCGGATGACGATTTCGTTGCCGCTACCGGTACCGTGGCGATTGCGGCGGGCGAGGTCCACGGCACGATCACGGTCGAGGTGATCGGAGACACGGCGGTCGAAGCCGATGAGACCTTCACGGTAACGCTGTTGTCTTCGATCAATGCGGTCATTGATGATGGAAACGCGACGGGTACGATCATCGACGACGACCTGGCGATCAGCGCGGCTGATGCCGCGGCTACGGAAGGTGCAGTGGGCAGCGTAACCAATGCTGTTTTCGAGTTGAGGTTGTCGGCCCCGAGCGCCGTTTCGGTGAGCGTGGCGTACGCAACACTCGACGGCACGGCCACGGCGGGCGAGGACTACGTAGCGAGTACTGGCACTGCCACCTTCGCGTCCGGTGAGACCCAACAATTCGTGAGTGTTGTCGTCAACGGTGACGATACGCTGGAATCGAGCGAGACCTTCTTCCTGACCCTCAGTGCGCCGGTTCATGCCGGTCTGCTGACCGAGGAGGCAACGGCCTTCATCGTTGATGATGACGATTGCCCAAGCGTCAACCTGGTGACCAACGGCAGCGGTGAACAAGTCGTCGAGGGTGCGTTGGCTGGTTGGACCGAGGTGGTCGGCAGCGGTTGGACTTCGCGGCAGGATGCGCCGAGCCCCCTCGAGGGTCTGGGGTATTTCGCGGCCAGTGACGCCGTGACGGCCGAGTTGGCTCAAGACATCGACATCTCGAGCTTTGCCACCTTCGTCGATGTCGGTATTCAGCGCTTTGCCTTTGAAGGTTTTGTGCGCTCCGCAGTCGAAACGCCCGCGGATACCGCGCGCGTGATCGTGGAGTACCGCGATGCGGGAAACAACGTCCTGTCCACTTTCGACACCGGTCCGGTGGCGAGCACGGACAGTTGGCGTCAAGTCACCAACCTCGACGTGGCGCCTCCGGGATCGCGTGTGGTCCGGATTCGGTTGGTGGCCGAACGCAGCAGCGCGGCTGGCTTGGACGCCTATTTCGACGCGGTGGCATTGCGGTCACTCGGTACGCCGACCTTAACCGCTCCAGCGGTGGCCCAGGTCGAGCAGAACACGGGCGTCGCCGATCTCGCGATCGGCCTGTTGTTGTCGTGCGCTGAGGACGAGCCCATCGTCATCGACTACGCCACCCTCGACGGCACGGCCATCGGCGGTATCGACTACGCGGTGACGCAAGGCCAGCTGGTGATTCCGCCGGGTGAGACCGTGGCCACCGTTGCGGTGCCGGTCTTCGGCGACCCGCTGATCGAAGAGGATGAAGGATTCACCGTCGAGTTCGGCGTGTCACCCAACGCGGTGGTGGTCGACCGCGGCGTGCCGGCGACGATCGTCGACGACGACACCGTGCTCACCCTCGACCTGGTGTTCTGCATGGACCGAAGCTTCAGCATCACCAGCGCTGATCAATTGTTGCAGCACGAGGGCACCGCGGCGGCGATCGGCGATCCGAGTGTGATTCCACGCAACGGAACCGTTCGCATCTCGGCGATCCAGTTTGCGGGCAGTTCGCAGGTGGTCGTCGAACCGACCGTGGTGACCGCACACAATGCCGACGCGTTGGCGGACAGAGTCCGCAACTTGACGGTTGCCGGGGCCAACGGAACGAACATCGCGGGTTGTATCGACCGAGCAAGTGATTTGCTCGTTCAGCAGGTCGATCAGAGCCTGAAGCAGGTGATCGATATCTCAACCGATGGCCAGTCCAATCAGGCGTCGGCGGTGCAAGCGTCGGCCAATGCCGTGGCCGCCGGCGTGGATGTGATCAACGCCATCGGCGTTGGGTTGGGTGTCTCGGTCGAGCTGCTCGAGGCCATTGTCCACCCGCTGCCGGCCGGCGGCACCGAGGGTTTCGTCGTGCTAGCGCCGGACTTTGCGTTGTACGCGGACGCGATTCGGGGCAAGGTGCAACTCGAAACCAGTCCCGATCTCGTGGTCACCAAGACCGACGGCCTCGCGTCGGCGGTGCCAGGCACTGCGATCGTGTACACGATCACAGTTACCAACACCGGATCGGGGAGCGTCACCGCGTTGAATGTGGCCGATCCGCTACCCGGCGTGCTCGACCCCGTGTTCATCCCGTCAACCGGTGTCTTCGATCCGGCAACCGGGGACTGGGGAGGTCTCAGCCTGCTCACCGGCGAGGCGGTCACGCTGACCATTCAAGGAACCATCGACCCGTCGGCCACCGGTACCTTGCACAATGTGGTGACCGTGGTGCCGCCGTCTGGCGTGACCGATCTCGATCCGACCGACAATGTTGCCACCGACGATACGGCCCTGGCGCCCTCGGCCGATCTCGAGCTGACGATCACCAATGGTGGCCCGTACCAGGCTGGAAGTACTGGGGCGTTCACCTTGACGGTTCGGAATCTCGGCCCATCGGATTCAGCCGGGCCGATTGAGATCATCGACACCTTACCGGTCGGCTCGGCCTACGTGAGTGGTACAGGCGCGGGCTGGACCTGCACCGCGATCGGCGCGGTCGTCTCGTGTACGCATCCTGGCCCCGTCGCGGCTGACGATGCGCTCTCACCGTTGGTGTTGGCATTCCAGATCGAGCCCGATGCGCCCGCTTCGTTGGTCAACCCGGCGACCGTGCAGGGTGCGACATCCGATCCCAACCTCGTGAACAACAGCGCGAGTGACACGGCGATCGTTGAGGCACTGATTCCAATCTTGGGTGCGAGCAAGACCGATACGTTGCTGGTCGACGCCGACGGTGACGGCCAACCGTCGCCGGGCGACACCCTTCGTTATGAGATCGCGGTCGCCAATACCGGCAGCGGCAGCGCTTCAGCGGTGAGGTTCCAGGATCTGATTCCGACCAACACGATGGTGGTGCCAGGCTCAGTGACCACCACCGATGGCTCGGTGCTAACCGACGATCCGGTGGCGGTCGACCTCGGCACGCTCAACGGTGGCGTCACAGCAACGATTACGTTCGATGTGGTGATCGACGATCCAGTGCCTGCCGGGCTTATGGACATCGTCAACCAAGGTACGGTGACGTCGGCCGAGTTGCCGGCAGTGCTCACCGATGACCCGGATGAAGGCGGCGATGCGGACCCGACGGTGACGATGATCGTGGCGATGCCACGGTTGGTGGCGGAGAAGACGGCTTCCTTGCTGGGCGACGCCGATGGTGACGGCATGGTCTCTCCGGGCGACACGCTCGCGTACGCGATTCTAGTGCGCAACCTCGGCAACACGTCGGCGACCTCGGTAATGCTCGCCGACGCGATCCCCACGCACACGACGGTGGTCCTTGGCTCGGCGGTTGCGTCCCAAGGGACGGTGACCAGCGAAGATCCGGTGGTGGTCAACCTGGGCGAGATTGCGGGCGGTGACACGGCAACGATCACGTTCGCGGTCGTGATCGACGATCCGATCGCGTCGGGCACCATGGCCGTGGTCAACCAAGGCACGGTGTCGTCAAGTGAGTTGTCCGATGTGCTTACCGACGACCCGGCTGTAGCCGGTGACGCGGACGCTACAAGCACAACGGTGGTCGCGATGCCGATGATCGCCCTGACCAAGACCGACGTGCTGTTCGACGATGCGGATGGCAATGGCGTGGCGTCGCCGGGCGATGTGGTGCTCTACCAGATCACTGCCGACAACCAAGGCAACACGGCCGCCACCGCGGCCCAGCTCAGAGACGCGATACCGACCAATACGTCGCTGGTACCGGGCACGGTCCAGACGTCGCAAGGCACGATCACGGCCGAAGCCCCGATCACTGTCGATCTCGGCACGCTGGCGGCAGGCACACCGGTAACGGTCAGCTTCCAGGTCGCCATCGACGATCCGTTCCCGACCGATGTCTTGGCGGTTTCGAACCAAGCGGCCATCACGACGGACGAGCTCGATTCCGTCGTCTCGGATGATCCCGATGCGCCGGGAACCGCCGATGCCACTGTGACCGAAGTCTTCATCACCCCGACAGTCACGATCGATGACGTCTCGGTGGTCGAAGGCGATGCGTCGACGGTCGCTGATTTGGTCTTCACGGTCAGCCTCGATCAGCCGAGTAACCGCATTGTGACGATCGCCTTTGCGACCGCGAACGGCTCCGCCACGGCTGGCGACGACTACACGGCCCTGGGTGGCACGGTGGAGATCCAGGCGGGCGACACGACCGGCGCGATCACGGTTGTGGTGCTCGGCGACGACCTCGACGAGACGGACGAGACCTTCACCTTGACGCTGGCGAACCCACAAGGCGCGACGCTCGCCGACGGGGAGGCGCTGGGCACCATTGTTGACGACGACGAAGCGCCACCCTCAGTGACGCTCACGATCGATGATGTGACCGTGTCAGAAGGCGATTCCGGCACAGTCGAGGCGGTGTTTACCGTCGCGCTGTCGGCACCGAGCGCGCTGCCGGTGACGGTGGCGTATGACACGGTCACGGCCAGTGCCACCGCCGGCCTGGACTTTGTGGTGGCCTCGGGGCAGGTCGAAATCGTGGCAGGCTTCCTCGAAGGCACCATCTCAGTCGCGGTTCTGGGCGACGAGCTGTTCGAAGGCGACGAGACGTTCCAGGTTGTTCTGTCGTCGCCCTTCGGTGTCCTGATCGCTGACGGCGAGGGCATGGGTACGATCCTTGACGACGAGGATTGTGTGAGTCCAAACCTGTTGGTCAACCCAGGTGCTGAGCTTGCTCCGCTCAGTGGTGACCTACCGGGCTGGACGCGACTCGACGATACCGACTGGGCGATTCGCTTCCTGAATCCCGATCCCCAAGAGGGCATTGCCTACTTCTGGGCTGGTACCGCTCCGTTGGCCGAGCTGGCGCAGGATGTGGATGTTGGGGCGTTGGCAGCGTCGATCGACACGGGCGCCCAGCGGTTCACGTTCGAAGGCTTCGTGCGCATTGTCGACGAGATGCCGCCCGATGCGGCCCGGATCGTCGTGGAGTACCGCGACGCAACGAACACGCTGGTGCTCGATGCGTTCGAATCGGATGCGCCGGTGAGCTTCGATGACTGGACTGCGCTCGCTGATGAGCGGGTGGCACCGGCCGGCACCCGCTTCATCCGCGTGCGTCTGATTTCTACTGCGCTGATCGACGATCATTCCGACTCGGATAGCGACAGTGACAGTGATTCGGACTCGGACTCGGATAGCGACAGTGATTCGGACTCGGACAGCGACACTGATTCCGATAGTGGCGACACCGGCGGGCCGAGTACGCGCAACGATGGCTATTTTGACGGTCTCTCTTTGCGGGCGGTTGGCCCACCGATGATCACGATCGCCGATGTCGCGCATTTGGAAGGTGATGTCGACACCAGTGAAGCGGTCCTTGCGATCAACCTAAGTTGCGCCATCGATGCCGACTTGGCAGTTGACTTCGCGACCATGGACAACAGCGGTACGGCCACGGCGGACGACGACTACCAAGCGGTGAGTGGCACATTGATTCTGCCGGCAGGCGCGGTCAGTACATCGATTGGTGTGACCGTTCGAGGTGATGGCATTGACGAAGGGAACGAAACCTTCTCCGTTGTGTTCGACAACCTGCAAGGGGATGCACGGGTAGTGCTGTTCGATCACGAATCTGTCGTCACGATTATCAATGACGATGCCTGCCCAGAGAGCCGAGCCTTCTGGCGATCCAATGAGCCCTTATGGCCGTTGGCCTACCTGATCATGGGTGGCTCGCTCTACGGGCAGGCGGACCTGCAGATACTTTTGGATGGTCCAGGTGACGACGCCGGGCAACTGGCGGCTGAGCTGGCGGCAACGCTGTTCAACCGAGCAACGGGTGCTCCTTCATCGGCGGTCACCGCAACGGTCGACGAGGCCAATGCGTTCTTGGTCGATTTCCCACCTGGCAGTCAGCCAGGAGGTGCCGACCAGGAGACCGCACAGAGGTTGAGAGATGAACTCGAGCTGTACAACGAGGCGTGTGACTCAGATGACGACGACTCAGACAGTGATTCAGACAGTGACTCGGATAGCGATTCGGATTCGGACGATGAATAACCCAATCATTGGTCGCAGGGAGACGAGGTCCATGAAGCAGGTGGGTGGGAGCACGGGTACGGGGCGCCAGCGCTTGGCGGTGGCATTGTCGATCTTGATGGTCCTCCAGGGCGCACCGCTGGTGGCGTTGGCCGAGGCGGGGCCGGTAACGGCGAGCGCGGAAGCGCGCGCGGTCGGAGCGTACGTCGTTCAGTACGTCGCCTCGGGCGCGTCGAGCATTTGGGCGTCGCTGGCAAGGGTGGTGGCCTTGGCCGCCGTGACGGTGGCGGAGAAGCTGCCCTCGGCGCCGCCTGATCCACCGCGTTCATCGTCGAATGAAGCGAGCGAGGCGGAGGAAGCCTGGCGCGCTGCGGTGCCGCCCGAGGTACTTGCAGAGCTGGTAGCGACGAAAGCGGGGTCGGAGCAGGTTTCCCTGGTCCCGGGATTCAATCTAGTTTCCATCCCGGAGACGCCGGCCGACCCGTCTCCCGCGTCGGTGTTCCAGGCCATCGGCGGCGTGTACTCCGAGGTCTTTGCCTACGACAACTGCGACCCAGTTGACCCGTGGAAGCGTTGGGATCCGGCGAACCCGGCCGGCAGTGACCTGACGTCGATCGACGCAACCCAAGGCCTTTGGGTGGGTTCGACGGCGCAGTCGATGCTGCCGCTGGATGGCACGTTGCCGGCGTCGACGGACATTCCGCTGTGCACGGGCTGGAACCTGATCGGCTACCCGTCGGCGGTGGCACGGTCGGTGCCGAATGCGCTGCAGTCAATCTTGCCGGACCTAGTGCGGGTATTTGGTTTCGAGAAGGCCGATGCGGCCGACCCGTGGGCGGTGTGGAGCGCCGCAGCACCAGGATGGGCCAACGATCTGCACATCATGGAGCCCGGTCGCGGGTATTGGGTATTGGTTTCGGCCGACACGACCCTGACCATCGACAACGAGGGCGCGCCGCCGCTGGCGCGCATCGAAGCGCCGGTCGATCTCGACGTCGTGACCGGTCCTGTCGAGATCGTCGGTACGGTCGAGAGTACGCTGCTCGTCGGCTGGACACTCGACTACCGGGCGATCGGCGACCCGGACTGGATCCCCATGGCCGAAGGCGACGCGCCGGTGGCATCGGCTGAGTTGGCGACGTTTGATCCGACTCTCTTGTTGAATGGTCTCTACGAGATCCGTCTCGAAGCCATCGACCTGCAGAATTTCGTCTTCACCGACGTGATCGCGGTGTCGGTCGAAGGGCAGCGCAAGATTGGCCATTTCACGCTCAGCTTCTCGGACATGGTGGTGCCGGTTTCGGGGCTCGATCTCGAGGTCATCCGTACCTACGACTCACGCGACAAGCAGCCCGGGGACTTCGGCGTCGGCTGGACGCTCGACATTCGTCAAGGCTCGTACAAGAACAATCGTCCGCCGGGCGAAGGGTGGCAGATCGTCGCCTCCGAGCCGCCCAACCCGTTCCCGTGCGCCGGGGTCATCGAGACCGATTCGCACACCACCACCGTGCGCTTGTCTGACCGCGAGGTCTACCGTTTTCGTGCCCGTGTGCGCAATGTCATCCCCAGCGTCGGCCGCTGCGACGGTGACGTGGACTTCGTCTTCGTCGATGGTCCGCTCCCCGGCACCACGCTCGAAATCGTGGGCAACGATCGGGTGTTCTACCTCAACAACAGCGTCAGCGACGAGCTGCTCGACTTCGACACCTTCCAGCCCTTCGAGCCTACCGACGTCAAGCTGACCACGCGCGACGGCCGCATCTTCTACGTCAACCTGCAAACCGGCGTCACGCGGCTGGAAGATCTCAACGGCAATACCGTCGACATCACGCCTGAAGCGATCATTCACTCGGCCGGGCTCCAGATCGAGATCGCGCGCGATGCGGCGGGGCAGATCGAATCCGTGACCGATACGCTCGGTCGCAGCGTGAGCTACACCCGCGACGCATCAGGTGATCTGACCTCGGTGATCGATCGCGGCAGCAACGAGACCGGTTTCCGCTACGACGACGAGCACCTGATGCTCGACATCGTCGATCCCTTGGGGCGGATTCCGATTCGCAACGAATACGACGATGATGGGCGCTTGATCCGGCACACCGATTCCTTTGGCAAAACGATCGAATTCACCCACGATCTCGACGCGCAGCGCGAGATCATCGTCAACCGCCTGGGGCACAGCCGGGTGCTGGAGTACGGCGCCCGCGGCAACGTCACGTTCGAGGCCGACGAGCTGGGCAACCCGACCACGCGGACGTTCGACAGCCGCGACAACCTGCTGACCGAGACCGACGCGCTCAACCGCACGACCACCAGCACCTACACCGCATCAAACGATCTGGCGAGCACGACGGATGCGTTGAACAACACGACTTCGTTCACCTACGACGCCCGAGGCCGGTTGCTCACCACGACCGACGCCCTGAATCGCACAACGACCAACGTCTACGATGGCGTCGGCAATCTGCTCTCGACCAAGGATGTGCTCGACAACGAGACCACCTACACCTACGACGGTTCGGGCAACCAGCTCACCGAGACCGACGCCTTGAGCCACATGACGTCGTGGACGTATGATGCTCGAGGCAACCAACTCAGCGAGACCGACGCCGCAGGCAACGTGAGCACCTTCACCTACGACAGCCAAGGCAGCCAGCTGAGCGACCGTCGTACGCGGACCTTGCCCGCTGGCGGCTCTGAGGTTCTGGTGACGTCGTTCCGCTACGACGACCTGGATCGTCTGGTCGAGACCACGCTACCCGACGGTACGATCACCAAGGCGACGTACGATGCGTTGGGCAAGGTCGTCGGGCAAACGGATGCGCTCGATCGCACGACGGAGATGCGCTACGACGAGTTGGGTCGTCTGGAGCAGACCATCTTCCACGATGGGACGACTGAAGGGCAGAGCTACGACGCCGAAGGTCGCTTGATCGGGCGCACCGATCGCGGTGGACGCACGACCACGTTCGTCTACGATGCAGCCGGCCGACTGGACACAACTACGTTCCCGGACAGTACAAGTACGTCGAGTGCTTACGACGCCGCTGGTCAGCTGATTACCACGACTGACGCGCGCAACAACACCACGACGTTCTTCTACGATGCTGCGGGGCGTCGAGCCAGCACCAAAGACGCACTCGACCAGACAGTTACCTCAGTTTTCGACGCCGTCGGCAACCTGACGAGCGTCACCGACGCGTCGAGCGAGACCACGACGTTCACCTACGACCAGCTCGGTCGTCGGACAGGCACGCTGCTTCTGGACGGCACGAGCACGTCGACCACGTTCGACGCACTGGGTCGCCGCATCACGGAAACCGATCAGGCCGGCAAGACCACAGACTTCGCCTACGACGCCCTCGGCCGGCTGGTCTCGGTGACCGATGCGCTCGACCAAATGACGTCGTACACCTTCGACGAGGTCGGCAACCGTCTCACCCAAGGTGACGCCAACGGCCGCACGACGCGCTTCGAATACGATCGACTGGGTCGGCAGGTCGCGCGGGTTTTCCCGGGCAACGCACGCGAGTCGATGGCCTACGCGGCCGATGGCACCTTGGCCAACCTCACCGACTTCTCGGGTCGCACGACAACCTTCGAACACGACAGCAACGGCCGCCTGACGCGCCGCGCGCATCCCGATGGCACCGAGGTCACCTGGGCCTACACGCCCACCGGTCGTCGCGCCAGCGTCACCGACGTGCAGGGTTTGACGTCGTACAACTACGACACACGGGATCGGCTCACGTCGAAGACCGACCCAACGGGCCACAGCCTGGGCTACGCCTACGACGCTGCGGGCAACCGTACGTCCATGGCCGCGACGGTCGGTGCGGCTACGTTCACCACGATCACCGCCTACGACGTGCTCAACCGGCCATCGAGCATCACCGACACAAGTGGTAGCTACGCCGTCGACTACGACGCCAACGGCAACCAAGCGTCGGTCGCGTTTCCAAACGGCGTCACGACATCGCACACCTTCGACGCGCTCAACCGCCTCACCCAGCTCGACACGACGAACAGCGTCGGCACGTCGTTGCAGACGTATGCCTTTACGCTCGGTCAAGCGGGCAACCGCACCCGCATCGACGAGCTCGACGGCACCGCTCGAATCTACGCCTACGACGATCTCTATCGCCTCACCGAAGATCGGGTCGAAGACGCCGCCAGCGATCTCGTCTACCGTGAGACCTTTACCTACGACGCTGTCGGCAACCGTTTAGCCCTCGAGCGCGAAGACGCGGCCACCGTCGTCACCACGACGGCGTCAGCCTACGACGTTCGAGATCGCCTCCAAACGCGCGGCACGGACGTTACCTACACCTGGGACGCCAACGGTAACCTCATCGCCGAGACCGAAGCAGGCGTGAGCACCGTCTACGCGTGGGACACCCAAGACCGTCTCACCACCGTCACCCAGCCCGACGGCACCAGCGTCCGCACCACCTACGACGCCGATGGCATTCGCGTCACCACCGAGCTGATCGACGCTGATGGCACCACCGTCCTCAGTCGTACGGACTACCTCGTCGACACGAGTGGTGGCCTCAGCCACGTCATCGCTGAGATCGTCGGTGGCAACGTCCAGGCCCACTACACAAGAGTCGGCGATCAATTGTTGGCGGTCCACCGTCCGGCGGGGGCGGAGAGTCGGTATTACCATGCCGATGGGCTGGGGAGTATCAGACTTCTCACCGACGGTGGCGGCGTCGCCACCGATCGGTATTCGTACACCGCCTTCGGGAAGCTGGTCGAACACGTCGGTAGCGACGTCCAGCCGTACCAGTTTGCCGGCGAACCCTTCGATCCCAACATCGGCTGGTCCTACAACCGTGCGCGGTGGCTGGATCTTTCGGCCGGGCGGTTTGTGTCGGTCGATCCGTTTGGTGGGGCGACTCAAGATCCGGTGTCGCTGCATCGGTATTTGTATGCGAATGCGGATCCGGTGGGGATGGTGGATCCGACGGGCCTTTTCTCGGCCATTGAATTGAGTATCGCCAACTCTCTTCAAACGACCCTCGCTTCTATTCAGGGTAGTGTCGGTTTCTTGCAGTTCCAGGCAGTCGAGAGTTCGGTTTCGGGAGAGCGAGTAAGAATTGTTGGTCTCTTTGAGCTTCTCGCGATTGCGATACCGCTTGGTGGGATACTTGGTGTTATTGCGAGGAGCAAGTCGGGGCAGACTGTTGGGCATTTATTCAAGCGAGGAAAGGACCTCGAGCTTGCCCGTAGCTTTGCAAGGGCGTTTTCGCGGACGGGTGGCAGCCGGACTTGGAGATTAGCGAACGGTCGCAGGGTTACCTTGCAAAAAAATAGTTTTTTGCATTTAATCAATCGCCATGTAGTCGACTATTGGGACGGGTCGATTAAGTTGCGAAATACGATGTGGCCACGAGGTACGTCGGGGACTCAAGTAGTTCGCTATCTAGGCGAGGCAATAGAAGTTGCGGGGCCGAGCCTCAAGCCTGGGTTAAACGATGTCCTGTTGAAGAATGGTATTCGGGCTCGAGTTCGCCTTTCACCTAAGTTGGAAGTGGTGACATTTCATCCTGTGTCCGGTCCAGGTGTTTTTCAGGTTACAGACCTGCCGGGAGTACAACGATGAACATCGAGTGGCAGCTTCGCTGTAGGCCTGATCTAAGGTGCGAAACTCGTGGGCCTGAGACTCCGCTAGTTCCGGTAGAGTTTTTGCTTGAAAATCCGATGCGATTTCTTCGCGAAGGAGAGATGGGAATACGTTCGTTGCTGAATCCCGTAACTGTTGTTCGGGTCGATAGGAAAGTAAAGTTTTGGGCAGAGGTGATTGCGTGGGAGGAGTTCTTCTTGGGCTTGCTTGGCTACTTCTATCCGGTAGTTGAGGGGGGGCTGTTTCTTGCTTTGGGAGACGATGAGTCTTGCTTTGTTGTTCACTCTGATGGTAATCGAATATCGATTATCGAGACTGATGCCGATCTTTATTTGGATATGGAGAGTTCGCGAGATGGCCGATGGGGGGGGGCGGCCTTTTACAAAGTGAATCAGATTCCGAGTCGGGTTCTCGTGGAACCGTACCGGCGATGGGCTGATGGTATTACCGTCGATGTCCGGACTTGGCTATTTGGGATGGGGTCGTTGGCGAGACAGTATGCGGCGCTCATTGATTTTGTTGCATCTCTTCCAGAGGGTAGGAGCGATTCGACTAGATTTTGTCTGCCCGCCTCCCGGCCGTTCGGACAAGAGGTTCATAGACAGGTTGCTATTGAGATTTCGTTGTTTCAGCTGAGCCGTCTGGTTAGCAGCTTGGCTGATTGGAACTTGCGGCAAGCTGCATCCCTTCCAGAGCGGCCGTCACAGCTTGTCGTGATCAATCACTTGTAGTTGTCCTGTCCACTGTGTTCACGAGGGTCGAAGCTCCCGATTCGTCAGTTTTCTGTCCGATCGGTGGATATCCGTCAAGGCTCGTACAAGAACAATCGTCCACCGGGCGAAGGCTGGCAGATCGTCGCCTCCGAGCCACCCAACCCGTTCCCGTGCGCTGGGGTCATCGAGACCGATTCACACACCACCACCGTCCGCCTATCCGATCGCGAGATCTACCGCTTCCGTCCCCGCGTGCGCAATGCCATTCCCAGCGTCGGCCGCTGCGATGCCGCCGTCGACTTCGTTTTCGTCGACGGGCCGCTCCCCGGCACCACGCTCGAAATCGTGGGCAACGATCGGGTGTTCTACCTCAACAATGCCATCAACGACGAGCTGCTCGACTTCGACACCTTCCAGCCCTTCGAGCCTACCGACGTCAAGCTGACCACGCGCGACGGCCGCATCTTCTACGTCAACCTGCAAACCGGCGTCACGCGGCTGGAAGATCTCAACGGCAATACCGTCGACATCACGCCTGAAGCGATCATTCACTCGGCCGGGCTCCAGATCGAGATCGCGCGCGATGCGGCGGGGCAGATCGAATCCGTGACCGATACGCTCGGTCGCAGCGTGAGCTACACCCGCGACGCATCAGGTGATCTGACCTCGGTGATCGATCGTGGCAGCAACGAGACTGGATTCCGCTACGACGATCAGCATCTGATGCTCGACATTGTCGATCCCTTGGGGCGGATTCCGATTCGCAACGAATACGACGATGATGGGCGCTTGATCCGGCACACCGATTCCTTTGGCAAAACGATCGAATTCACCCACGATCTCGACGCGCAGCGCGAGATCATCGTCAACCGCCTGGGGCACAGCCGGGTGCTGGAGTACGGCGCCCGCGGCAACGTCACGTTCGAGGCCGACGAGCTGGGCAACCCGACCACGCGGACGTTCGACAGCCGCGACAACCTGCTGACCGAGACCGACGCGCTCAACCGCACGACCACCAGCACCTACACCGCATCAAACGATCTGGCGAGCACGACGGATGCGTTGAACAACACGACTTCGTTCACCTACGACGCCCGAGGCCGGTTGCTCACCACGACCGACGCCCTGAATCGCACAACGACCAACGTCTACGATGGCGTCGGCAATCTGCTCTCGACCAAGGATGTGCTCGACAACGAGACCACCTACACCTACGACGGTTCGGGCAACCAGCTCACCGAGACCGACGCCTTGAGCCACATGACGTCGTGGACGTATGATGCTCGAGGCAACCAACTCAGCGAGACCGACGCCGCAGGCAACGTGAGCACCTTCACCTACGACAGCCAAGGCAGCCAGCTGAGCGACCGTCGTACGCGGACCTTGCCCGCTGGCGGCTCTGAGGTTCTGGTGACGTCGTTCCGCTACGACGACCTGGATCGTCTGGTCGAGACCACGCTACCCGACGGTACGATCACCAAGGCGACGTACGATGCGTTGGGCAAGGTCGTCGGACAAACGGATGCGCTCGATCGCACGACGGAGATGCGCTACGACGAGTTGGGTCGTCTGGAGCAGACCATCTTCCACGATGGGACGACTGAAGGGCAGAGCTACGATGCCGAAGGTCGCTTGATCGGGCGCACCGATCGCGGTGGACGCACGACCACGTTCGTCTACGATGCAGCCGGCCGACTGGACACAACTACGTTCCCGGACAGTACAAGTACGTCGAGTGCTTACGACGCCGCTGGTCAGCTGATTACCACGACTGACGCGCGCAACAACACCACGACGTTCTTCTACGATGCTGCGGGGCGTCGAGCCAGCACCAAAGACGCACTCGACCAGACAGTTACCTCAGTTTTCGACGCCGTCGGCAACCTGACGAGCGTCACCGACGCGTCGAGCGAGACCACGACGTTCACCTACGACCAGCTCGGTCGTCGGACAGGCACGCTGCTTCTGGACGGCACGAGCACGTCGACCACGTTCGACGCACTGGGTCGCCGCATCACGGAAACCGATCAGGCCGGCAAGACCACAGACTTCGCCTACGACGCCCTCGGCCGGCTGGTCTCGGTGACCGATGCGCTCGACCAAATGACGTCGTACACCTTCGACGAGGTCGGCAACCGTCTCACCCAAGGTGACGCCAACGGCCGCACGACGCGCTTCGAATACGATCGACTGGGTCGGCAGGTCGCGCGGGTTTTCCCGGGCAACGCACGCGAGTCGATGGCCTACGCGGCCGATGGCACCTTGGCCAACCTCACCGACTTCTCGGGTCGCACGACAACCTTCGAACACGACAGCAACGGCCGCCTGACGCGCCGCGCGCATCCCGATGGCACCGAGGTCACCTGGGCCTACACGCCCACCGGTCGTCGCGCCAGCGTCACCGACGTGCAGGGTTTGACGTCGTACAACTACGACACACGGGATCGGCTCACGTCGAAGACCGACCCAACGGGCCACAGCCTGGGCTACGCCTACGACGCTGCGGGCAACCGTACGTCCATGGCCGCGACGGTCGGTGCGGCTACGTTCACCACGATCACCGCCTACGACGTGCTCAACCGGCCATCGAGCATCACCGACACAAGTGGTAGCTACGCCGTCGACTACGACGCCAACGGCAACCAAGCGTCGGTCGCGTTTCCAAACGGCGTCACGACATCGCACACCTTCGACGCGCTCAACCGCCTCACCCAGCTCGACACGACGAACAGCGTCGGCACGTCGTTGCAGACGTATGCCTTTACGCTCGGTCAAGCGGGCAACCGCACCCGCATCGACGAGCTCGACGGCACCGCTCGAATCTACGCCTACGACGATCTCTATCGCCTCACCGAAGATCGGGTCGAAGACGCCGCCAGCGATCTCGTCTACCGTGAGACCTTTACCTACGACGCTGTCGGCAACCGTTTAGCCCTCGAGCGCGAAGACGCGGCCACCGTCGTCACCACGACGGCGTCAGCCTACGACGTTCGAGATCGCCTCCAAACGCGCGGCACGGACGTTACCTACACCTGGGACGCCAACGGTAACCTCATCGCCGAGACCGAAGCAGGCGTGAGCACCGTCTACGCGTGGGACACCCAAGACCGTCTCACCACCGTCACCCAGCCCGACGGCACCAGCGTCCGCACCACCTACGACGCCGATGGCATTCGCGTCACCACCGAGCTGATCGACGCTGATGGCACCACCGTCCTCAGTCGTACGGACTACCTCGTCGACACGAGTGGTGGCCTCAGCCACGTCATCGCTGAGATCGTCGGTGGCAACGTCCAGGCCCACTACACAAGAGTCGGCGATCAATTGTTGGCGGTCCACCGTCCGGCGGGGGCGGAGAGTCGGTATTACCATGCCGATGGGCTGGGGAGTATCAGACTTCTCACCGACGGTGGCGGCGTCGCCACCGATCGGTATTCGTACACCGCCTTCGGGAAGCTGGTCGAACACGTCGGTAGCGACGTCCAGCCGTACCAGTTTGCCGGCGAACCCTTCGATCCCAACATCGGCTGGTCCTACAACCGTGCGCGGTGGCTGGATCTTTCGGCCGGGCGGTTTGTGTCGGTCGATCCGTTTGGTGGGGCGACTCAAGATCCGGTGTCGCTGCATCGGTATTTGTATGCGAATGCGGATCCGGTGGGGATGGTGGATCCGACGGGGCGGTTTTCGGCAGCAGCTACCTCGGCCGTCTCTGGCATCTCGGCGTCGCTCAGCTCGATCTCGCTTGGCTTTGCGATTCGGTCGCTGTTCGGCTTGTTTATTAGAGCTGCTATACCGGTGATTACGGGAATTCTCTTTGCAGAAGCGGTCCAGGCGCCATTCCCGCATGGCGATTGGAACGATCAACTCCAGAAGCTCGCGAATCAAGGGGCGATCACTACCGCAATCTCGCTTATGATCGCGCACTTTTCGAAGTGGAGAAGGTCGAGCGAATTCAAGAATCGTCAAGGGAAACACGAGATCGAGATTCAGTATCCGTCAGGTCTGACGAAGACTCCGAAGAAGATAGTCGGGATACCGTTCACGATTCCCGCCTTCGGAGGGGTCAAAGTGGTCCAAGCTGTCGGCGGCTTGCCTGGTCGTGTTTTCCAATTCACCTACAAGATTCTGAAAGGAGGTCAGGCAGGGCCGAATAGGGGGCAGTTTCGGTTCCGTATGGACTACCTGGAATTCGATACGAAGCCGCCTGCCTTCTCGCCGCACTGTCATATTAGTTACGGACATCCGAACGGGAAGTTCTTCAACATCAAGAAACACTGGCGACTCTGTTCGATTCCGAGGCCTTGAATATCGTGATGAATACGGCAACGCTGTGGGAGATGATTCTGTATGATTTCTTGCCGATGCTTTCGATTGCGCAGTTGGAACGAATCACGACGTTCCTTGAGTTAGAGCAGCGACACAGACCATTTCCTGTCACTGCTCTGGGGTATAGCGAAGAGTTAATACGTCAGCTCATTGAGCAAGGGGGGGACGAAGGCGATACTATATATCTGATTAGTTTGCTGGTCTGGAGGAGAAGAGCTGGCATCCTTCTAGAAGATCATCGCGTCGATGCAGAGGAAATCTGGGATGCGGCTCTATATAACGACCTGAAGTTCATTCATCGTTTCCTGGTGGAGGATGGTGATGGCCGAGTTCCTCACTATAGGGGCGAATACTCCACTCGCACCTACGAGGAAGATATGGCTCGGCGATTGTCTGAGTTCGAGACCTCGGGCATCCTTTTCGAAGAGAGTGGTCACGACGACCACCTCACGATCCTGTTTAGAACCTTGAACATCTTGGGGCCAAAGGCAAAGTCGTACCCTTGGTTTCAATCGGCGAGAGCCTTCCTAGAGAACTTCGTGGAGCGGGTGGTGAGTGGTGCGCCGCTTAGAACGAGTGTGTCAGACACGGAGTTCGCCCTTGCTGTGCTCGATCTCCAATACTCATGGGACCTCGCCCGTCCTGCACTTGAGTTCCTTATGCGCGAGTCGCGAATGTCTGGAGGCGCTGAGAGCTTCCCTGCATGGGTCCTCGGATGGCGAGCATTTGGAACTGATTTCCTTGAGGTAGTTCATGAATCAGTGGGCGTCGATGTCTCGTTGCTGAACGATGTGCTTTCCGCTGTGGACTGAGTGTTGTCCTGTCCGCAGTGTTCGCCACGACCGAGTTGTCCTGTCCGCAGTGTCCACCAGGCCCGAGGTGGTCTTTCGTAACTGGTCGCCCTGCCAGGCAACCGGCACTTCGCCGTTAGCGATCGAAGGCGGGCTGCGAATCGAGTCCGCCCCATTCCGAGACGTACAAGGGCTTCTTCCTGCCGGTTGGTGTCGTGTCGCTCCACGCCATGGCGGGCGTCCGGCCATCGAGATGTTGATGCGGGCGCGCGTGGTTGTACCAAGCGCGGAAGACATCGAGTTCGGGCTGTAAGTCGCAGGTGTCCACTCTTCTTGTTTTGTGCTGGCGCCACATCGCCTTGAACGTACCGAAAAACCTTTCGATCCGCCCGTTCTTCCACGGCGCGAAGGGCGCGATTCGCTGGTGTCGGATGCCGAGAAGCTTCAAGCTCAGTCGGAAGACCCACGACGTGAAGACGGCTTCGTTGTCCGTGCGAATCGTCTTCGGCATGCCGAAGCGTTGGATGGCTTCGAGCAAGGTGCGGACCAGTGTGATGTGATGGAATTCTTGTCCTGAAGCGAAGTCAGCGCCAGACACGCCCTGGTGCCGTGGTCGAGGAGACCGAAGAGCGTACGCTGTGCCTCGTGGCGCTGAATATATGTCAAGTCGAGGGCCCACAACCGATTCCTGGGCATGGCGCGCGGCATTCTTCGACGCTGTGCCCTGCGGAGCTCGACAATGCGGTGGCCTTCGCACACCAGTACGTTGGCTACGAATGATTCGCCAACCGGCATGGGCTTTCGCTTGGCATGCATGTGATTGAAGGTAGTCGCGATCTTGCGGCATCCGTTGGCGGGCATGAGTGCCTTGAGGCGCAGCACCTCGTCAATGACCCATTGGGGTTTCCTTTGACCTTTAGAGGAGGTGCGAATCGCCAGGGCCTTTCGTTGGCTACCGAATTGGATTCTCGCGCTGCCTGATCGCCGGCGGCGAAGATGGGCCACGACGAGCACGAAGATGCCGACGATCAGCCAACCAACCTCGATGTATGCGAACATTGCGTGGATTCCTTGGCTGGACATGACAGAAGCGCTGAAGCGAGAGGGAGCACGGTGAATTCGGTTTGTAGTGCAAATTCGTGGCGCCAGCGCCTGGTGGTGGCAATGTCGGTGTTGATGGCCTTGCAAGGCGCGCCAATGGTGGCGCTGGCCGACGCCGGGCCGGTAACGGCGAGCGCGGAAGCGCGCGCGGCTGGGGCCTTCCTCACGGCGGGCGCGTCGACCATTTGGGCATCGCTGGCAACGGCGGTCGCTTTCGCTGCCTCGACGGTGGCGGAGAAGCTGCCGTCGGCGCCACCTGATCCACCGCGCTCATCGTCGAAAGAAGCCACCCTCATAGCCGAAGCGTGGCGGGCGTCGGTCCCGTCGGAATTGCTGGCGGAGATGGTGGCGACGAAATCGAGTGCAGAACAGGTGCCACTGTTTCCCGGCTTCAACCTGATCTCGATCCCCGAAACCCCGGCTGATCCGTCTCCCGCATCGGTGTTCGCACCGATCGGCGGTGTCTACTCCGAAGTCTTTGCCTACGACAATTGCGATCCAACCGACCCGTGGAAGCGGTGGGATCCAGCCGACCCCGCCGGCAGCGATCTGACAGCGCTCGACGTTACGCAAGGCCTGTGGGTGGCGTCGACGGCGCAGTCGCTCCTGCCTTTGGATGGTGAACTTCCGGCGTCGACGGACATCCCACTGTGCACGGGTTGGAACCTGATCGGCTATCCCTCGGCGGTGGCGCGTTCGGTGCCCAATGCGTTGCAGTCGATTTTGCCGCAATTGGTGCGGGTATTCGGCTTCGAGAAGGCCGATGCGGCGGACCCGTGGGCGGTATGGAGCGCCGGGGTACCGGCCTGGGCCAACGATCTCCACGCCATGGAGCCCGGTCGTGGATACTGGGTGTTGGTGTCGGCCGATACGACGCTCACCATCGACAACGAGGGCGCGCCGCCGCTGGCGCGGATTGAGACGCCGACCGATCTTGATGTCGTCACCGGTCCCGTCGAAATTGTCGGTACGGTCGAAAGCACCTTGCTCGTGGGCTGGACACTCGACTACCGCGCGGTGGGCGATTTCGAGTGGATTCCGATGGCCGAAGGTGACGCGCCGGTGGCATCTGCGGAGCTGGCGACGTTCGACCCAACGCTCTTGCTGAATGGGCTCTACGAAATCCGTCTCGAAGCGATCGACCTGCAGAATTTCGTCTTCACCGACGTGATCGCGGTGTCCGTCGAAGGGCAGCGCAAGATTGGTCACTTTACCCTCAGCTTCTCGGACATGGTGGTGCCGGTTTCGGGGCTCGATCTCGAAGTCATCCGCACCTACGACTCACGCGACAAGCAGCTGGGCGACTTCGGCGTCGGCTGGACGCTCGATATTCGTCAAGGCTCGTACAAGAACAATCGTCCGCCGGGCGAAGGGTGGCAGATCGTCACCTCCGAGCCACCCAACCCGTTCCCGTGCGCTGGGGTCATCGAGACCGATTCACACACCACCACCGTCCGCCTATCCGATCGCGAGATCTACCGCTTCCGTCCCCGCGTGCGCAATGCCATTCCCAGCGTCGGCCGCTGCGATGCCGCCGTCGACTTCGTTTTCGTCGACGGGCCGCTCCCCGGCACCACGCTCGAAATCGTGGGCAACGATCGGGTGTTCTACCTCAACAATGCCATCAACGACGAGCTGCTCGACTTCGACACCTTCCAGCCCTTCGAGCCTACCGACGTCAAGCTGACCACGCGCGACGGCCGCATCTTCTACGTCAACATGCAAACCGGCGTCACGCGGCTCGAAGATCTCAACGGCAATACCGTCGACATCACGCCTGAAGCGATCGTACATTCGGCCGGGCTCCAGATCGAGATCGCGCGCGATGCGGCGGGGCAGATCGAATCCGTGACCGATACGCTCGGTCGCAGTGTGAGCTACACCCGCGACGCACGCGGTGATCTGACCGCAGTCGTTGATCGCGGCAGCAACGAGACCGGTTTTCGCTACGACGACGAGCACCTGATGCTCGACATTGTCGATCCCTTGGGGCGGATTCCGATTCGCAACGAGTACGACGATGATGGGCGCTTGATCAAGCATACCGACGCGTTCGGCAAGACGATCTCGTTTGCCCACGACCTCGACGCCCAGCGGGAAGTGGTCACCGATCGTCTCGGCTTCATTCAGGTCATGGAGTACGACGCGCGCGGCAATGTCTTCCGCGAGACGGACAAGCTCGGCAATGTCACCACCCGCACTTTCGACGCTGAAGACAACGTCCTCACCGAGACGGATGCTCTCGGGCGCACCACGACCAATACCTATTCTGCCGCCAACGATCTTCTTGCGATCCGCGACGCCCTCGGCAACACCAACCAGTTCACGTATGACGCGCGGGGTCGAGTGCTTACCACGACCGATCCACGCGGCAAGACGATATCCAACGTTTACGATGCTGGCGGCAACCTCACCTCAGCCACGGACGCTGCCGGCAACGTGACTGCGTTTGCCTACGACACGCAGGGCAACCAACGTAGTAAGACTGATGCGCTCGGCAACGTCACGACCTTCGCGTATGACGCCAACGGAAACCTCATCCAAGAGGTCGATGCGCTGGGCAACGAAATCATCAGCACCTACAATGCCCTGGGCAATCGATTGACGCAAGCGAAAACACGCTCGCTGCTCGGTGGTGGGACTGAAACGCTGGTCACCACGTTTGCTTACGACGAATTCGGTCAACCACAGACCACCACAGCGCCGGATGGTTCGGTCACTCGTCAGGATTACGATGTCTTTGGCCGCGTAATTCGCGAAATTGACGAAATCGGGGCCGTCACCGAAACAGCATACGACGAGCGCGGGCGTCAGACCGGCACCACTTTCCCCGACGGGATGTCCGTTAGCCGAACCTACGATGACGAAGGCCGCCTTCTGACACAGACCGACCGCGGCGGACGCACTTCGAGCTTCACCTACGACGCTCAAGGTCGCATGCTGACCAGCACCGCGGCGGACGGTGGCACCACGACCAGTACGTACGACGCCGCCGGGCAGCTACTGTCAACGAGTGACGCACGCGGCAACATCACGACGAATGTGTATGACGCGGCGGGACATCGCACGGCGGTCATAGACGCACTCGGTAACACCTTTCTCACCGCATTCGATGCTGCCAGCAATCAGATCTCGACCACCGACGCCCGTGGCAACGTCACTGCGCTCACCCACGACGACCTCAACCGCCGTATCGGATTCGACTTGCCTGACGGCACCACCAAGGCGACCGGCCACGATGCGCTTGGCCGCCGGACGAGCGAGATGGAGCAGGACGGGCGCGTGACACAATTCGGTTACGACGCCCTCGGCCGCCTGATCAGCGTCACCGACGCGCTGAACCAAGCAACGGTCTACAGCTACGACGAAGTAGGCAATCGCTTGACCCAAACCGACACCAACGGCAACACCACGACCTTCGCCTACGACAGCCTCGGTCGCCAGGTCTCGCGTACTCTTCCCGGCGGCGCGATCGAACGCCTTGCCTACAACGACGACGGCACGCTGGCGTCGCGCACCGACTTCAACGGCGACACCACGACCTTCGCGTACGACACCAATCGTAGACTCACCCGTCGCGCCTACCCCGACGGCAGCGAGATCACGTTTGCCTACACGCCGAGCGGACAGCGCGCGAGCTACACCGACGCGCGCGGCACCACGGCCTTTACCTACGACGCTCGCGATCGGGTGACTTCGAGAACCTTGCCCGACGGGCGGAGTCTTGGCTATGCCTACGATCCTGCTGGTAACCGCACCTCGATGACCGCCACGATCGGCGCGGCTGCCTTCACCATGAACTACACCTACGACCCGCTCAATCGCCTGGCGACCGTCACCGACAGTCAAGGCGGTGTCACGTCGCAGGGCTACGACGCCAATGGCAATTTGGAAAGCGTTGGTTATGCCAACGGTATTGCAACCAGCCACTCCTTCGATTCGCTCAATCGACTCACGAACCTCAACACCGTCGACGGAATCGGCACACAGCTCCAGCAGTACGCTTTCACTCTCTCACCCGCGGGTCACCGCACCCGCATCGACGAGTTCGACGGTACGTCGCGGATTTACACCTACGACGACCTGTACCGGCTGACCGAAGATCGTGTCGAAGACCCAGGCGCATCAATGGTCTACCGCCAAGGCTTCACCTACGACGCGGTGGGTAACCGCCTCAGCTTCGCCGACGATCAAGGCGCAGGCGCCACGAACACCGCCTACGCCTACGACACGCGCGACCGCCTGTTGACTGCCGATACCGCCAGCTATGGCTGGGACACCGCGGGCCGGCTGGCGTCCAAGTCGGGCTCCGACGGAGGTACCTACGCCTGGGATTTCGAAAATCGCCTGATCGGTGTCACGCTCAGCGACGGCACCAAGATTCGCTACCAGTACGACCCCGACGGTGTACGCGTCCGCACCGAAGTGATCCCTAGAGATGGTGGACCTTCCGTCGTAGCTGACTACCTCAACGACACCATAGACTTCCTAAGCCACGTGGTCGCCGAAAGTACCGCCGGAACCGCCACCACCGTTTACACTCGCGCCGACGATCGCCCTGTTTCGCTCTATAGGCCGGCCTCGAACACCAACCGCTACTTTCACGCCGATGGTCTCGGCAGCATCCGCATGCTCACGGACAGCGCCGGCGCAGTCACGGATCGCTATGCCTACACGGCATTCGGCGAACAGATCGAGCACGTCGGCAGCGACGTGCAGCCGTATCAGTTTGCAGGAGAGCCCTACGAGCCGAACGCCAGCTTTTACTACAACCGTGCGCGGTGGTTGGATGTCGGTGTTGGGCGGTTTGTGTCGGACGATCCGTTTGGGGGAAGCACGCAGGATCCAGTCAGCTTGCATCGGTACTTGTATGCGGCGGCGGATCCAGCGAACAACGTAGATCCGAGCGGCGAAGTAACTTCCGTCGGTTCCGTCGCGTTTGGCTTGTTCATTTCGATCTTCGCCACCGGGGGATCCTCAGGTTCCGGGGAAGGATCGGGTCGTTCTGGGACCAAACTACAGTTTCTCAAACTTTGGCTAAGCTATCCCAGAGGGATGGAAGCGTCACAGGTCTATCACTTGATCGGAGGAAGAGTTCTGTGGAATCATCTCAATGACCCGGAAGGCTTCGAAAACTCATGCGCCTTACGCCTTAGCCGGGCCTTCAACTACGGTGGAAGAAAGATACCCTTTGTAGAAAAACAGACAGGATCAGGCACCGACAAGCTTTGGTACTTCTATCGAGTCGATGCGATGGCCCAATGGCTCCGGGAGAAGCTAGGTCCCCCAGACTTGACAAACCTTTCAAAGTCCCAAGCGGCTTCAAAGAAGGGGATTGTTCTGTTTCGCGGCTGCGGCTGGGGCGATGCGACTGGGCATGTAGACCTCTGGAATGGAACATCATGTGGCTCCCAATGCTACTGGACAAGATGCGACCCTGTTTCGATGTGGAGGTTTGATTGATGAGTCTGACTAGGAGAACGGACGCCCGTTTTCGCCTTGCTACGCTTTGCTCCTTGTTCTCGTGCCTCGTGCTCGCGCTAGGTTGCGTGAAGAAGGTCAAGCATCCGGGGCCTGCTGAGTCGACCACTTGCTCTTATGTTGCAAGGAAAGAGTTCGGCGGTGAATTCTCCGAGCTCCAGCCTTGGACCGGGTGTCTCTCAAGAGAGAAGAATGGCGAATATGAAATCAACAGGGACCATCTAGAGCGAATGATATTCACGACTCATGGCCTGGCGGAAGTTCTTACCAAAGAGGGATGGCATTACGTCACGCGAGACGGAAGATCTGCTCTGGTGCATACATCCGACAACGGCCCAGATTACTTTTCAGAAGGACGGACACGGGCGATCCGCGATTCCAAGATGGGCTTTGTGGACCACGACCTCTCTTGGAGAGTGCAACCTGTCTATGACGGTGCAATGCCCTTTAGAGAAGGCCGCGCGCTGGTTTGCGTGGACTGCAAGACCATCCGGCAAGGTGAATACAGTGAGTTGATCGGCGGCCGGTGGGGATACGTCGATGCAGAGGGCAATGAGGTGGTACCTGTTGCCTTCGACTTCGAGCAGCTGCCCGTACAGTAGCGGCAGACCGAATGTCTTGCCTTATTCATGTGCCGCCTTCATCATGTGCCGGTGTCCTGTCCGCAGTGTCCACGAGGGTGTCCTGTCCGCGGTGTCCACGTGGGTCGAGGCTTTTGAATCGTCGGTTTTCAGTCAGATCAGTGTGTGATCACGTCTTTCTTTGGCCAAACTCACACCAAGAGCGGGTCGAAACAGGCCGAACGGATGTGAGGTAGGCGACAATCTCTCGACTGGGCGCACTGATCCTGTGGACAGTCAGATCCTCCAAACGGCGATGTGCGCTGGCTGTCATTGAAGGTAGAAGCCGGTCGGCAACCTGCTGTCGAGCAAAGACGCGGTGGACAACGAAACAACGTTCACCTACGATGGCGCCGGCAATCAGCTGAGCGAGACCGATGCCTTGGACCAGGTGACGTCGTGGACGTATGATGCTCGAGGCAACCAACTCAGCGAGACCGACGCCGCAGGCAACGTGAGCACCTTCACCTACGACAGCCAAGGCAGCCAGCTGAGCGACCGTCGTACGCGGACCCTGCCCGCTGGCGGCTCTGAGGTTCTGGTGACGTCGTTCCGCTACGACGACCTGGATCGTCTGGTCGAGACCACGCTACCCGACGGTACGATCACCAAGGCGACGTACGATGCGTTGGGCAAGGTCGTCGGACAAACGGATGCGCTCGATCGCACGACGGAGATGCGCTACGACGAGTTGGGTCGTCTGGAGCAGACCATCTTCCACGATGGGACGACTGAAGGTCAGAGCTACGACGCCGAAGGTCGCTTGATCGGCCGAACCGATCGTGCCAACCGCACCACTACGTTCGTCTACGATGCCGCCGGCCGGCTGATCACCACCACCTTCCCGGACAGCACCAGCTCGTCGAGCACCTACGACGTCGCGGGCCAGCTTCTCACCACGACCGACGCGCGTAACAACACCACAACGTTCTTTTACGACGCTACCGGGCGCCGAACCAGCACGAAGGACGCGCTCGATCAGACGGTTACCTCAGTTTTCGACGCCGTCGGCAACCTGACGAGCGTCACCGACGCGTCGAGCGAGACCACGACGTTCACCTACGACCAGCTCGGTCGTCGGACAGGCACGCTGCTTCTGGACGGCACGAGCACGTCGACCACGTTCGACGCACTGGGTCGCCGCATCACGGAAACCGATCAGGCCGGCAAGACCACAGACTTCGCCTACGACGCCCTCGGCCGGCTGGTCTCGGTGACCGATGCGCTCGACCAAATGACGTCGTACACCTTCGACGAGGTCGGCAACCGTCTCACCCAAGGTGACGCCAACGGCCGCACGACGCGCTTCGAATACGATCGACTGGGTCGGCAGGTCGCGCGGGTTTTCCCGGGCAACGCACGCGAGACCATGGCCTACGCCATCGACGGCAGGCTGGCCAGCCATACCGACTTCTCAAATCGCACGACGACCTTCGAGCATGACAGCAATGGTCGCACGACCCGTCGCCTGCATCCCGATGGCACCGAGGTCACCTGGGCGTACACGCCCACCGGTCGACGCGCCAGCGTCACGGATGTGCGGGGTTTGACGTCGTACACCTACGATACGCGGGATCGTGTCACCTCGAAGATCGATCCCACCGGCCATAGCCTCGGCTACGCCTACGATGCCGCGGGCAACCGCACGTCGATGACCGCGACGGTCGGTGCGTCGACCTTCAACACGACCACCGCCTACGACGTGCTCAACCGGCCATCGAGCATCACCGACACAAGTGGCAGCTACGCCGTCGACTACGACGCCAACGGCAACCAAGCGTCGGTCGCGTTTCCAAACGGCGTCACGACATCGCACACCTTCGACGCGCTCAACCGCCTCACCCAGCTCGACACGACGAACAGCGTCGGCACGTCGTTGCAGACGTATGCCTTTACGCTCGGTCAAGCGGGCAACCGCACCCGCATCGACGAGCTCGACGGCACCGCTCGAATCTACGCCTACGACGATCTCTATCGCCTCACCGAAGATCGGGTCGAAGACGCCGCCAGCGATCTCGTCTACCGTGAGACCTTTACCTACGACGCTGTCGGCAACCGTTTAGCCCTCGAGCGCGAAGACGCGGCCACCGTCGTCACCACGACGGCGTCAGCCTACGACGTTCGAGATCGCCTCCAAACGCGCGGCACGGACGTTACCTACACCTGGGACGCCAACGGTAACCTCATCGCCGAGACCGAAGCAGGCGTGAGCACCGTCTACGCGTGGGACACCCAAGACCGTCTCACCACCGTCACCCAGCCCGACGGCACCAGCGTCCGCACCACCTACGACGCCGACGGCATCCGCGTCGCCACCGAATTGATCGATAGCGACGGTACGACCGTTTTGAGTCGAACCGACTACCTCGTCGACACCAACGGCGGTCTCAGCCACGTCGTCGCCGAGATCGTCGGCGGTAGCGTCCAAGCCCACTACACCCGCGTCGGTGATCAACTGCTGGCCGTCCATCGTCCAGCAGCGGGGGAAAGTCGTTACTACCACGCGGACGGCTTGGGGAGCATCCGGCTCCTCACCGACGAGACGGGTGCCGTCACCGATCGCTATGCCTACACTGCCTTCGGAGAACTGCTGGACCACGTAGGGAGCGACGTCCAGCCGTACCAATTCGCTGGCGAGCCCTTCGATCCCAACATCGGCTGGTCCTACAACCGCGCCCGGTGGCTCGATCTTGCTGTCGGGCGGTTTGTGTCGGTGGATCCGTTTGGAGGTGCGACTCAAGATCCGGTGTCGCTGCATCGGTACTTGTATGCGAATGCGGATACGATTGGTGTTGTTGATCCGACAGGACGATTTGGAGTAAGCCTAGGTGAACTCTCAATTGTCAATAGCATACGCTCGATCATCGGTAGCATCCAGATCAATGTTGGAGCAAGCTTCCTTGGTGCAATACGAGGTCAAGGGATCAGCGCCAAGTCGATTGTTCTCAGCATTGCCGTCGGCGGAGTCGCTGCGGTCGCTATCAAGAGTGTCGCACGACTATTCCTGCAGTCGAGAAGGGCAATACGCAAGCTGCGAACGATCTCGGCGGCTGAAGCGAACAAAAGTTACATTGCTAAAGGCTGGCATCCGCCGTACGCCTCCGGTGGGAGAGTACGTACTTTCACGACCGGCAAAGACCTCCAGTTTGTCCGGGTTCACAGGACAGGGAACCGCGAGGGTGCCTTCCTTGTTCGATCCGACGAGATTGTTGGAATGACGCCCATGCAGATACAGCAGCATTTGGCGCTTCCAAAGGTGCCAACTCATCTTACAAGGGTGACTGTTCCGAAAGGTACCAAGATGAAGATGGGGAGGGTTGGTTCTCAACCAGAGTTCGGTGTCTTTCAAAGTGGAGGTGTCCAGTATGAGTTGGGCCAGAGGATTCCTGGGGCGAGTTTTGGGTCGACCTTCTCTCTCTAGATGCGGTAAAGTCTTAGATATGAAAGCGGATCCAGCAGAGCGAATCGTTCTAGATGATGGTGGTGAACTAGCGCTATTCCATCACGACAATCTAGAGAGTGAAGAGGAGAAGAAGAGAAATATTTTTAGGCTAGATGGTGAAGGGGAGATCGTTTGGCAAGTTGGAGAATATGATGGTGCTGATGGCGTTGAAACATTTACCGGATTGATAGCTATTGCGGATGGTGTGCTCCAAGCATTCAATTTCAATGGAGGTGTCTATGGAATTGACATAGGCACAGGGGTGTGCAGGCCGTTGGGCCTCATAAAGTAGCGGTGTCCTGCTTACAGTGTCCAGAAGGTCCAAGCCGGCTGCTAGCCTGGAGGCGCAAACTAGTTTTGACTTTGCAAGTCGGGCGTTCAGAGAGGTGCTGGACCTCGTCTATTGAAGTAGGGATGCGCTTTTGGATAGGTTCAAGCCGACCTGAAATCGAGCCAAGTTTGGCCCGCAGGCTCAGCAGGGACCCAATCGCGATCGCACCCACCTGATTCAGGGTTTGGGTCTGCGAAAGAGGAACATGTTTTCTAAAGGAAGGGAGAGATCTAGTTGCCTGCCTTGCAAGTGAGCCTGGAGAGCGGTATGAGGTCACGTTCTCCTTCGGCTGTACAGGCGCCCGTGCTGGCGCTTGAGCGTTCTGTTTGGCCTATCTGCACTGTTTGGTATTCTGTATGCAGTGTCCGCAAGGAGCCGGCTCAAGGTGGGTGGCAATGGGATACTGCTTCAAAATTGGATAGAGGCGGATTTGGTTTTGACAAGGGCTATTGAGGTTAAGAGATTTTCCGATCTCGGATGCCGGGGTAGTCTAAATTACGAGTCTCCGGGGTGCCGTAATGGATGTTGAATGGCGACTCGAATGGACGTGTCCCGAGCTTCGTCGTACCAGGCCACTGGGCGAGGAATTCGTTACAATTTCGGCAGCCCTTGCAGACCCCAAGACTTTTCTCGGTAGCGAAGGGTTGAGCGTAGAGTCGTTTTTGGGTGTGATTCCTACCGTCAGGCTAGACGGTGAGATTCTTTTGAGGGCCGAGCCTATTATCCCGAATGATTTCCTCCTAGGGCTGTTAGGTTACTTTGGCTCCCTTCTCGAGGGTGGACTTTTTCTCGGCTGGGGGAGTGACGAATCGTGCTTCGTGATTTCGTCCAGTGGAAAGGAAGTCTCAATGGTCGAAACTGATCTTCGGCTGTTCAAGGTGATCGGCCGAGACTTTGGCTCGGCGTTCTTCTACCGCGCGATCGAGAATTCAGAGGCTGCTCTAGAAAACACGACGAGACGTTGGGGTTCGGGGATTCGTGTCGACATACGCTCGTGGCTCGAAGGCGTGGCGGCTTTTGCAAGAGAGTTTGCCGATGTTCTTGATTTGGTGTCACGTGATGGCGACGCGAAGTCTGTGGAGAGAATTCCTTCTCCTTCAGCCTCTTTGACATACGTGGATTGCCAGACTGCCGAACTGGCAGAGCTGTTTCGATCCTTGGCAGACGAAAATCTTAAGTCAATCTCACTGACCCCTAAGATTTCGCCTCGAGTGACATCGATCAGGTGCCTGTGATTTGTCTGGAGAATATCAATACCGACCCTGGAACATTCCGAGTTTTCCCGGGCCAACACCATGATCCTCCTTCGGCCTAAGGTTGCGACTTATCTAGGAGTAGCTTTACTGACGTTCCTTGGCTGCACTTCCCCTCGTGAGACTGAAGCCCCCACGTCCAGTCCGCCGGACTCTGATGTTGGTACAACCACGTCCAGTTCATTTGACTCCGTTAATGCCATCCCGCAGGCCGAAATCGCAGCTAAGCTCGCTGGGGTTTGGGTCGTCTCGGCCCACGAGTGCTTCCATATCTGTGCTATGTCGGATGAAGATGCCGATTTGTGGCTTGCAGAGGAGATGCGAATCATGCCTACAGAGGTTCAGTTTGGAGAGGGTTCTTGTGCTAGTGCGGAGTTTCGTGGGTCATGGTTGGATGCGGAAGAACTCTGGAAACAGGCGCGCGTCCCTTACGACGAGGCTGGATTTTCAGGCGACCGAGTTCGCGTCGTTGACGTTACCTGCGAGGATAGGAAATGGGAAGGCCCGTGGTCGGTCTTTTTCTTGAAGACCAATGACATACTGTACATGCCATGGGATGGAATTTTCTTTGAGATGACGAGGGTGTCCTGTCCGCGGTGTCCACAAGGGCCGGAACCTTCAAATCTATGATGTTCGATCGATCAACCGTCGATCTTCGGTTCTTTTTCCTCGATCGTGCTCAGGAACCTATTGAGTCAGCCTGAAAATGGCCGAGATCGCCCGCAATGTTGCGGCCGTCGGCAGTGATCTTGTGGCTAGCCGACCTCGCGCCTGTGATGTTCAACGAAAGTAAAATCCATTCAGCAGGCCACATACTGGGTCGCTGATGGGCATCACCGGATTGCCGCAGCCTTGCTTCTCTTCAAGGACACCGGGCGAACCAGTCATTTCGACGCGCTGATTTCGAACGCGCGTATCCTTCCACCTGGAACTATGCCAAGCGACACTGCCGCTCCCTTCCTACTGTACTGAAACCGGCCAAAAAGACCATGAGCGAGACCTTCTACTTCCGAGTCCTAGTGAAATGCCTCAGATGTGCTCTTCACTATGTCGTGCTAACAGACAGCCCAGAACAACATAACCATAAGGGGCTCTACTGCCCAGAGTGTGGAACCCAGGGGAGCAAACTGGTCACTAAGGCCGAAAAGGTTCAAGGTTACATTTCTCAGGAGCAGAATCGCCTCGGTTGGGAGGGCTGAAACTGGCTCTATGAAAGGCATCATTCTCTTCGTTGGTTGTGGTTGGCGGGATGCGTCTGGACACCTAGGCCACTGGGATGGAGGGTCATGCGGATCTGAGTTCTATTGGACCCGATGCAGTCCCGTGTCGATTTGGAGGTTTGACTAGTGAAACGCATCGAGAAGAAGGTGCCATCTTTCCCTTGTCATCTCGTGTCACTGCTGTCGTTGATCGTTGTTCCGACATTCGCAGCCTGTTCGAAGCCCTACTATGAGGAGTCTGTTGGCTGTGCTTATATGGCGACAGCTGAGTTTGGCGGTGAGTTTCCGGAACTAGACAGTCGAGATGGGTGTCTGGTTCGAGACGCAGACGGTTACTATCAAGTGAACCCGACGCATCTCGAGAGGATGCACTTTTCACCCTCGGGCCTCGCCGAGATCGTGACAAAAGAAGGCTGGCGTTACGTTACCCGTGAAGGGAGATCGGTTTCGATGGTTACTTGTGACAATGGCCCAGACCCTTTCTCGGAAGGGCTGGCGCGAGCGATCGCTGGCTCGAAGATTGGATTCGTCGACGAAGAGCTCAATTGGCGAGTTAGACCGATCTATGACGGTGCCATGCCATTCGAGTCGGGTCGCGCCCTTGTTTGTATTGGTTGCCGAGATGTCCATGAGGGGGAGCACGATATTTTGGTCGATGGTTGCTGGGGCTACATTGATGTGGATGGAGACGAGGTGACGGCTATCGTACACAGCCGCGAAGAGCTGAAGTAGGCGTCGTGATTGTCTTAACGGTTCTTGAGGATCTCTTCCGACTGAAGCGCCTTGGCGCCGGTGTCTTGTGCGTCAGAGAGGTCTCTGCGATTCCCGCCGCATGAAGAGGAGGTGCAGCCGATGAAAGGCGCGTTTCGTATTGTGCTGTTGCAGGCTTTGATGCTAAGCCTCGTTGGGTGTGGTCAAAAGCAGCCACAGGGGGAAGGTGATAGAGGCATGGGCGAGGAGACAGTTGAAACTATCTGCATGGCAGATGAACGATTTAACGAGATCGCAAGCGTCACGAATGCACTGGCGCCAGGTGTGAAGCTGGAAGACGCTCTGACTCAATTTGGCCAGCTGTCAGAAAGTCTTCGAGTAACGACTCTCAGAGGGAAGAAAAGGTCGGGTGATCGTGTCAGTACGAGCGTGAAATTTTCCAGGTGCTCGTGCTATCTCTACGGATTTTGGCATTCTGATATCGAAGGGGTGATGATTTTTTTCGACAGAGACGGCATTCTGGACGGAGTTGTTTCAGACTCAAAATTCGTTCCTAGTTGGGGGAAGACAGCCGATATCTTGGCCACAATGCCCACAGTGCCCAAAAGGGACTCCTGCCCTTGATTGGTGGTCCTGTCCGCAGTGCCCACGAGGACGGAGGCTTCTGAATCGTGGGATTCCTATCCGATCAGCGTGTGTCTACTCCGAGGTCTTCGTCTTCGACGGCTGCGACCCGGCGAACCCGTGGAGACGGTGGGATCCCGCGATATTGAGATGTTGACCCGGAGAGCGTTCGTTTTGTTCGCGAGCTTTGTACTCTTCGCTTGCTCAGGGCCCGACAACGACACCTGCGAGCCACTTGAGCATGACGTTCTGGGAGAACTCGTAGCTCAGGCAGTTTCAGAGGAAAGGTGGAACGACGCGTTGTTGATGTCCTTGCCAAGAGCGGTCGCCGGCGATGGCGACATTGAGTTCGGTCTTGGGCAAATTCTTCTGATGCGCCTGGGGGCTGCTGAGTCGACGAAATCCAGATCCGTCGAGGCGTTACCGAAGGACCTGAGGGGCAGACAGCGGCTATGTGGATGCAGCGCTCAGCCAGTCATGGCAATCGCCAGGCGGCAATTTGGCTCGCTGATGGATGCGCAGTGGGTCGCCACGGACTGCCAATGGACCAGAAACTGTCTGGCTGCTGGAAAAGCGTTGCTGAAACCGGTGGTGGGGAAGAAGGCTGCATTACGACGGAAGACGCAAGTGCGCGATCGAGGCTCAACTCAATATCGGACGGAACACCTGCGTTTGGTCCGACTGGATCGGAC
Organism: Candidatus Multivoradales bacterium; assembly: GCA_965250305.1. Classification (GTDB taxonomy): domain Bacteria; phylum Acidobacteriota; class Thermoanaerobaculia; order Multivoradales; family J023; genus J023. The sequence goes on from CBDFNS010000025.1 coordinate 590,917, forward strand.
CTCGTTTGGATCAGTGTCGGTCCTGAGGGGTACACGCGCTGGCACGAGGCGAAGACTAGATGTAGGAAGCTGGAGGGAAACGATGATTTGCAGTGGACGTTGGCGGAGCCGGACGAGTTGGCCGGCCTATTTGAAGAGACTGCAACACGAACGTCATGTGCTCAGTGGGAATGCAGAGTTCCCACGTCGCTTCCGCTGGCCGGGCCGTATGTTTGGAGCTCAAAAGAAGAGTCCAGGATTTCTTCGGTCGCTCTTAACTTCATTAACGGTTCTCGAGCGGCTCTTCCGACTGAAGCGCCTGTCGCCGGTGTCTTGTGCGTGAGAGAGGTGACGGCTACGCCTGTCGAGTGAAGAGGAGCTGCGGCCGATGAGAAGAGCGCTCGGAATGATCTTGCTGCAGGCGTTGGTATTGAGCCTAGTAGGTTGCAGTGAGGTTCCGCTGCAGAAGGAAAGGGATCTCGACGGGGCGAGTGAGGAGACGACCGTATGCATGGCAGATGAACGATTTAGCGAGATCGTAAGCGGCACGAATGCACTGGCGCCAGGTGCGAAGCTGGAAGACGCGCTGACTCAATTTGGCCAGCTGTCAGAAAGTCTGCGAGTAACAACTCTCGCAGGGAAGAAAAGGCCGATTGTCCATGTCGTAACGAGCGTGACATTTTCCAGATGCTCGCGCTACCGTCACGGATCTTGGCTTTCTGATATCGAAAGTGTGACTCTCTTTTTCGACAAAGATAGCGTTCTGTACGGAGTTCTTTCGCGCTCGAAACTGGTTCCTAGTTGGGGGGAATTGGTCGAGCTCACCTTGGCTGATGAGGAAAAGAGGGAGCGCCTTCATTAGGAGGCGCTGCTCACCACGACCTTCACCTACGCCGCCGTGGGCCGGCGTTCGGGGACGGAGGATACGCTCGACCAGACCGTTGCTGTCGACTTGTCTCTCGAGGCCCCGGGCTCGACGGTGGCCGGCTCAGTCTGGCGATTGGCCATTTCTCGCTTCTCGGCTCTCAGTTGGTCGGTCTCTCATTCCTCCCAAATGGAACGCACCATGGAAGGCCAAGCCGAAGGAGACGTACTTCGGAAACGGACGCCAGATGCCAATCCCGAGGGTGCCGGCTTGGGCGTTCCGGCTCGGCCTGTTCCGCAACCGAGACGACGCGGGCGAGTGGTTGTGGCCGCGCTCGATCGGGACGGGCTTCTGAGGATCGACGGCTGAGGGACAATGGGTGCCGGACGCTCCCGCTGGTGGTCGCGTATCGGCGCACGATAGCGTGATGACAAACCAGGCATGCGACGCGACACCGGCATGGAGCCGGTGTGGTGAGTCGTGCCTACAGGAGGTTTGTCATGAGGAGAACGTTTGTCTCGCTCGTGCTGGCAATGGCGCTGCTGGTCTTGGCGGCGCCCGCGGCGGCGTCCCCGGCTGTCGAGCATGGGGCGTCAATCGCCGCCAGGGTGCTCGTAGCTGTTTCTGATCTTTGGGACGTCATCGTCTTGGGGCACCATGCTTCATCGGGGATTGACCCGGATGTGAAGGGTGCTGGTGACGGGGTCACAGATCGCGAACCGCCACCACCGCTAGACGGGCTTGGCTGTTCGGTCGAGCCGGACGGCTAGAGCCACGAATCGGCGGGTCGTGCTTCTCCAGCGGCCCGCCGTCTCAACGCAAGTCTAATGTCTTCAATCGTTTCCTTTACGACCTGTAGCGACAAAGCGCCTGTTGTTGCGGATCGGTACAGATCGAGGATCGCGGCGGTAACGATTTGATTTTGGCTCCTGGGTACGGCTAGACGAGACATTTTCACTGCGGTGGAGACAGCTTTGCTGGCATTTCCGGCCTTGAGATAGACTCGGCAAAGCTCCGCTGATGCGAGGGCAGCGTTGCCGGGTGACTTCGAGAAGGCCGGAACGACAGTGTGGTAGAGGTCGATCGCTATGGCGTACTCTTGGCGTACTTCGGCGATCCGCGCTCGAAGCCATCGCAGATGCATGCTGAATGACTGAGGAGCGCCAGTGACCGCCTCGGCCTTGGCGGCGAACGCCATAGACGTGGTGGAGTCACCTAGACTCAAGTGGGCGAGTGCTAGGTTCTGAAAAACGGCCACGAGGTTGGTTGTAGCAGAGCCAGGTAAGATGCCTTGTGCGGCTCGCAAGACGGGGATGGCCCGATCGATCCTTCCAGATCGTCGTAAGAAGATCCCGCGATTTGAGAGCGCACGTCCTGTTCCGAGAAGGTCCCCTTCCTCTATGAATCCGATCATAGCGTGTTGAGCCAGGTCGCCGGCTGTCGCAAAGTAGCCGAAGTCCGAGACGATGAAGCTGGCTCGGAGCCAGGTGTTGGATTTTTGCGAATCATCCGGAGCGTGTCGCAGGGCCCACCACACGCAAACCCAAGCCTGCTCCCACTCCTCCGCGACGCGACGCGCCGACCCTTGCCGGGCAACAGCCGCCGCCGCGTCGCCGCGACGACCGTCGCGGGCAGCCAAGCGCCCAATTCCGGCTGCCTGCTCGGCGGCCGCGCGGGGATCTTCGAAGCGCGCGGCGTCGAGCCGCGCGAGATCATCCTCGGTCAGGCGGTCGGGCTGGGTGTCGCCCGTCAGCTCGGGTAGGTCAACGAGGTTGCGGGCGGCCAGGTCGGCTCCGCGAGCCATGAAGCGCTCGGTCGCCGTCGTCGAGACGCCGCCGACGGCTTCGTCGAAGAATACCGAAGGCGGAATACCGAGCGCATCGAGGACACCGGTTACTTCTTTGACCCGCAAGCCACCGGGCCGACCCCGAGCGTTCTCGAGCCCTCGTTTTGGCATACCGAGCGCCTCGGCGGTATTCGTGATGGTCCCGTGTCCCCCGCCCACGCATCGCACGCCACAGCGCAGCCGCAATGGCTTCCGCAGCCTCATCGCCTCGCATCGAATGTACCTCCCTGACAGGTCTGACCGGACCCTAGGCAATGTCGTTGAGCGCAGATCATAGCGCATCGCGCACAAAGCCCTGAATAGAGCAGGTGCGTCAAGGTCGTGGCGAGAAATACATGATCGTCGGCCTAGAGTTGCATTGGGAGGGAGGCCGGTCAAAGGCGTAGCCGGACATCCCCACGCCGATCCCCCGCCGGCTCCCCTCCCGCTCTATGCCTCGCGCCTGGCTTCTATCGCTACGACGTGTCTGACCGGACTCTTGGATAGGCCAGGTGCGGGGCTCCATTCCATCACGCTCGATACGAGCGCTTAGGAGGAGCTGTGCCTGGTAAACCGAGAAGACCGCAAGAGCAGATGTTCGAAGTGCTGGCCTACAAACCCGATGGCACCTTCTTCAGTTGGTACCGTGTAAACGCCCACGACCTGCTGTCTATCAAGGGGCAGCCACGAGGGCCACGATGGGGTGGCCGATGGTTGGCAACGCTTCACAAAGATCTGGAACGGGCCTCGGGTCCTCCTGGCTTTCTCGACATGCCGTCCGTGGCCGACGACCGGGTGAGCGCGTCACTCTTGAGCTTTTCGCCCGGCACGGCACTTGTCGAGCTGCATCGTACCTCTGAAGCGGGGCACGGCGAACTGGTGGCCCTGGCGAGCCTGCACCTCGAAGTCGACGCAAAGGCCGGCGCGCTTTTCGCGCGGCTGGTGCGCCAGACGATTCCTTACTGGCACAACCTCACCCTGACCGAAGACTTGCTCACCTCAGCCAGCCAATCGGTGCTGTTTCTGGTGCAGGCACCCGGTGAAGCGGCGCATACGCACTGGCTGACCATCTACGAAGGGGCGCTTTTGATGATGGCGGCTTACTGCCGGGATGAGTCATGAGCCGTGATCGCGATCAAGAAGTTCACGCACTGCTTCTCCGTGACCAAGCCGCCGTACCGGTTCTTGCCCGCATTCGTCGACACGGAGCGCAGGCGCCTGTCTCGCAGCATGCCGTGTTCGCTGCGCTCGAGCGCCATATCTTCGACCGCGGCTTCAACGTCAACCAGCTGTGCAGGGCCTGTGGCGAAGACGCCGCCAACATCTCGACACGCTTTTCTCCTGTTGTTGGGATGACTCCCGGTGCATACATCGCATCGTGTCGACTCGAGACCGCGTGGTCTCTCATTCTCAACACCGACCTCAAGGTCTGGGAGATCGCCGACGTAGTGGGCTACAGGTCGAGCCAGGTCTTCACCGATGCCTTTCATCGCTGGTACGGGCTGCGACCGACCGCCTACCATAAGCAGTTCGAGCGAATGACCGATGGCCGTGATCGAGATGAGGACCCGAACGAAGCGTCAGAGCCTGATCGGCAGCGAAGCGGTAAGTCTGCCTGCGCCAGACCGCCCTCGGTACGTGGGCGTCAGTGCACGGATTTAGCGCTGCGCGCCGAGTGGTAACTTCTGGTTTGAGTTTCCTGCTTGGCTCTTTGGTGCCGCGCGTCGCGCGCGAGCCAAGGAGCCCGTCATGGCAAGCAGGGAATCGGCGCGCCGCGCGCCGTTTCCTGTTGTCCGCAGGGCAAGGGTGGCCCTTTCTGGCCTGGACACAGTGACCCAACGCGACGATGCACGGAATCGGTCAACAGGGCACCGTCCAATGTTAGTCTCTATGCACTTCGAAGAACCTGGAGAGCCGCTGCCCATGACCCTCGATTCCGCCGCGATCGACGAGCGGATTACGCGCATACCCGTCGCGCTGCGCTGGTTGCGCCTACTCGCAGGTGTCGTTTCTCTTCGAGAGGCGGACCGAAGGTTCCGCGAGGTCCGTGGCGGTGCAGACATGCAATTCGGTTCGCTTCTCTCGAAATGGGAGCGGGGCATCACCACCCAACGCCTCGACGTCCTGGGTGCGTACCTGGCGATCCTCGGCTTCGACTTCGCCGACCTCGAGACTGCGATCTTCGTGGCGACCTGTAGGTCTCGTAAAGACCCCGTACGCGCCCTCCGTCAGCGCCTCAAGAAGGGCGATCGGTTCGCCGACGGCTTCATCGAGACCGTCCGCAAGGCGCGAGAAGGCAGCGAAGCTGAGCTGATCAACCAGGCTGTTGCGGTGGCTCGCGAAGCTTTCCAGTAGGCGACGCCCGAGACCAGCCTGATATCCATTCGGCTTTCTCAATCCTCGAGCCGAAGGGCCGGTGCCAGGGGAAAGCGTGCGGCCCATCGACGAACAGCAGCCTACGAGACCGAGAGAAGTGTGTCAAAAAACACAGTAAACGGAATCGATCACGAGAGTTGAAACAAAAGCGTACTGTCGTCGCGGTCGTCATCGAGCAGGTGAGAAACCTGCTTGTCGTCTTCGAGTTCCTTGCCTGCCGCCCTCAAGGCCGCGATGAACAACGAGTCCTTTACGTTGACCTGATTGCGTTTCGCTTCGCGAATATTGCGCTTCACCCATCGTGGATTTTCGAAGAAGGCGGCCGCTTTCGGACCACCCGCTGCCAAAGCCCGGCGCTGAACTTGTACGAGGTCGTAGGTCATCGACCTGCGGCTCTCGGCGCACGCACCCCAGAGATCGCGCCAGCGCTTCGAAAAGTAACTTCGCAGATCGCGTGCGTGCTCACCGAGTAGCTCGAGCATTGCGGTCGACCCTTGGGGGCGGGCTACACGCGCCGCGTCGGCCAGCTCCAACACGCCCGCCTGGATAGCGAGCGTCAGAGCCAGTCGCGGCTCCTGCTCGGCGAGACAGCGATCACAGAGCGGTTTGTCGTTGCGGTGCCCCACCACACCATCGCCAGTTGAGCGGTTGCATTCCACACAAGGCAGGCCGGGGTATTTCGTGATGCGAAGATTGTAGAGCGGTTCGTCTTGCGTCATTGATGTTGACTCGCGCGCCGGTCCCCTCTCTCCACCCAGGTGAACAACGCCAGGTCAGTCCATGTTGGTGTCATAGAATCCTCTGAGAAGAATGTGCTGGAGTCGGGGGCCCTGCTCAACACGTAACATGACATCGAGAGAGATTGGTAAAACGCACCAACGGTGCTTGCCGCGTGCTTCTGGCGAACGACGCGAACGCTGTTCGCCTCTTGGCCTGCCGATGGCGACATGAACGATTGTGGACGACCAATCAGAAAGAGCACACTGATCACAAATCACAAGGTTGGAAACGTCAAGCGTCAGGCGTGTGAGAAGGCTTCGTCTCGCCTTTCCTGGGCGCCGTTGTGAAATACAGCTCGGGCGGCAGCCAGGCGGGGTCGCGCGTCTCGCTGGAAAGAATGGCAAGGCGCAACGCTGGCAGGCTCAACCCCTCGAATTCTTCCAGCACCGTTTCTTGCAACGCGCCGCAGGCCAATCCGAGGTCGAGAAGCTGATCTCGCCGGTGGTAGGCGTCCAGCCATTCCTCGGTGAGCTCGAAGCCCTCCACGCGTTCGAGTCCCAAAGTCTCGGCAAGTTGGCCGAGAAGCGCCGGTGGTCCATCCACCGCGTCGCCATCGACGACATCTAGCGCAACGACTTCGGCAATCAACGCATGTACCGCGCCATCCCGTTCAGCGAGCAAGGCCTGCCAGAGGGTGTCGGTGGTGGGGCATGCTCGAAGCGTGGCACGCCAGGTAGACCGCAGTGCCTCCCGTGCCGGCCGGTGCCGCAATGACTCTAGAAAGCGCAGCGCGGCGAGCCGCATCGCCAGCCCGGGCTGCTTGGCGAAGGCCCGAAGAAAACTACGCGCTCGGAGCGTGACCATGAGCCGCTGAGTGGGTCGCGCGGCTCGAGTCGACTGGCTCCGATCCGGACGTGACGTCGCACGTTGCCCTTCGTCGGCGTTGGCCGACGTATCGCCGACGAGTGCGACTCGGACTTCCGCGGGATCCAGACCAAGCGGTCGACGCCGAATCCTCTCCGCCAAGAATCGATCCTGCTCTTCAGCTGGGACACCCGTCAGCACCTTGGCATGGCCGAGGTTGATGTGGCCCCCGGTCAGCGCCTGCTTGGCGCGGGCTGACAGCCGACGAGCAGGTTGATGTAGACCTGCACGTGGCGCTGCGTCTTACCCACGCGCTTGGCAATGCTGGCCGTCACCCGATCACCGGGTTGGGCACCAGCAGCCAACGCGGCGTACGCCTCCGCCTCCTCGAGCGGCGTCATGGCCTTGCGCTGCAGATTCTCCTCGAGCGCCACCACCACCATCTCGAAGGCGCTCAGTCGTTCGACCCGGACTGGCAGCGGGTCGTCCGCTGGCCGCTCGCCAGCCCGGATCGCATGCCCCAACGCGTACCAACGTCGGGCCCCCGCCGCAATCTGGTAGAAATTCGGTCGCTCCAGATGCGGTCGCACGGTCAGGCTCTGGCGCACGCCGTTGGCCGACACCGCCGCGATTAGCTCGCGCATCTCGTCGTCGAGTCGGTCGGCATCGGCACGCGGGTTGGACGACCAAGGCTCGGAGTCGGCGTGGGTGACGAAGAGAATCTCGGCAGCGATTCGAGGAGAAGAAGGCGTCAGGGGTAGCGTAGAGAATGCTGGCATGGCGATCGGTCTCCTAATCTCGCCGACACGATCCCTCTCGACTGTATCGAAACGTGTGTTTCAAAACACGAGGGCGAAGCGTAGCTGTCGTTGGGGTAGCCGTCAAGTGACGGTTCTCAAGGACCCGGCTCTTTGGCGTCGCGCCGTAGGCGCCGCCAAGGAGCGTGTGGGTGGGATGCGGAAGTCTGCGGTCGCCGCCGGGGCTTCCGCCCTCCGTAAGGGCCGGCCCTGGGCGGGCCTGGCCTGCCTGCACCGAGGGTCTGGCTACTGACAGGCGCCAACGTGAAGCAACCTCCGTCAGCAAGCATGGCCCCGGAACATGATCCATCCGACGTTGCTATCGGGGAACTCCTGTATTCTGGCGACAATATGCCAATTCGACACGCTTTTCCGGCCACAGTGGTTCTCATTTTGGCCGTCGTCGCTCACGCGGGCATCGCTCATCCGGTTCCCAGAATCATCCTCGATTCTTCCGGCGACGGAAAGGGTCACACGCTCGAATACCCAGAAGGTGTCGCTGTAGATCCGATTGGGAACGTCTTTGTGACGGGAGTCGGCACGGACAATGTGTTCAAAGTTGCGCCTGGCGGCTCGGTCGCCGAGATCATCGATTCGAACGGTGACGGGAGTCCCGGGAGCAGGCTTACTCAGCCAGGAGACGTTGTGGTCGATCGCCGCGGGAATGTCTTCGTAACGTCGATCCAAAGCAGTAGCGCGTTCAAGATCGCGGCGGACGGGAGCGTGGTTGAAATCATCGATTCTTCCGGCGATGGCGCTGGCAACCATCTATATAACCCGCTGGGCATCGCAGTGGATTCAGTTGGCAATGCATACGTGGCGGGTTTCAACAGTAGCAATGTCTTTAAGATCTCGCCGAGGGGTGCAATAACCGAGCTCATCGACGTGTATGGAGACGGTGTTAACATACTCGGCAATGCAGCTTTCGTCGCGGTAGACCTTGAGGGGAATGTCTACGTTACGGGTTTCAGCACCAGCAACGTCTTCAAGATCACGCCTGCGGGGTCGATCAGCCAGATCCTCGATAAGGATGGCGATGGTTTGGGCAACCCCTTCTTTGGTGGTTCAGAGCTTGCAGTCGACCCGGCCGGAAATGTGTTCGTGATAGGCCACGATAGCAACAACGTCTTCAGGATCTCACCGGCGGGATCCATCAGCGAGATCATTGATATCGACGGCGATGGCAAGGGCAATCCCCTGTTGTTGCCGCGAGGCTTCGCAGTCGATAAATTGGGCAACATCTACGTTACCGGCTACGAAAGCAACAACGCCTTCAAGGTCAGGCCAAGTGGCGCAATAGTGGAGATTGTCGGAGGTAGCGGTAGAAGCGCTGTGCGCCAACTCAAGGGGCCATTTGGCATAGCAGTGAGTGATACAAACGTAGTCTACGTTGCATGGTCGCTTAGCCATAACGTTCTTGAGATCCCTCTTGCGATCTTCGCGAGTGGGTTCGAGTCAGGCAATACTGCTGGATGGGATACGACCGTTCCTTAGAGAGGCAGTCGTGACCAGCTAGCGGACCTGGGCCGGGTAAGTGCCTGCGAAGGTCGGTGAATCTAGTGATGTCGGTGCTTCGGTTCATCTTCATCGGTAGAAATCGAGCCGGGCAGGGAGAGGGCGCGTTCGTGGGCCTGTCCGTTGTCATGGACATTGGCAGGACGGCGTGGGCGATCGGGCTCCCGCGCTGTGGACCCCTGCCGCTACCGCTGTCGTCCAAGTCGCATTTGGTTTAGTCACGACGACGGTAGGGAGGCACGCCGTAGTAGCTGCGTGTCGCCGAGATGCAGTTGACCGACCGCCCGAGGCGCTCGGCAACGATCCGATCCGGCATCGTGCCGAGCATCGCGAGCTCATCAGGGGTCCACTTTCGCCGTGGACGGACGGCCGGAATGCCCATGGAGCGACGGATCACGGTGACGCGCGACGCCGACAAGCCGACCTTGGACGCGATCACTTCGTCGGTATCCTTTCCGAGCCACGCGACTAGCTCGGGCGTCCATTTGAGCTCGGCCTCGGAAGCGGCCACGATGCCCAACTCAGCGCGCAGGTTGGTGATGGTCTCCCATTTCAAACCTGTGCGTGCGCGTACCTCCTTACTCGGCCGTTCGAGAAGCTCCTGTAGCTCCACGGTGGGCACCACGGACGCCTTGGGATGAGGCTTGAAGGCAATCCCGAGCTTCGAACGCTGGTTGCCAACACTCGAGCTTGAAATACCATATCGACGGCCGATCGCCTCGTCGCTTTCCTTACCGAGGCGTTCGATCATCTCGTCAGTCCAGACGATCCGTGGCGCCTTTGGGTGCCGTGCTTCGATGCCGAGCTGGTTACGCTTGTTGGTCACGGCAGACGGTGCGATACCGAAGCGTTTGGCGACCGCGCGATCGGTCATGGTTCCAAGCAACGCCCGGCGTTTCTTTGTCCAGCGGAAGCTGAGCGGGTGATCGTGTGGGCTTGGGTAACAAGCCTCGATTCCGAGCACGCGCCGCTTGTGTCCGACGGACGAGTACGAGATGCCCAGCGCCTGCGCGACGGCACGGTCGCTGGCGCTGCCGAGCATGGCGATCATCCTCTCGGTCCACACGACGTCGGAGCGCCGTGCTCGGTAGGCAGCAATGCCGCGCCGCACCCGCTCGTCTCGGACCGTTGTAGCACTCAAACCGACTCTTTTCGCGATCACCGCGTCCGGAACCTCACCCAGCTGGGCGACAAGCCGAGCTGACCACCGAAACGGCTTCGGGCCGACTGGCTTTCGTTGAATCGTGACTGGATCGGTCGTCGCGGGAGCCGGATTGGGATCGGTTTGCTGACGCATGCGCAATAGGCCTTCGGCAAGGGGCCGACGGTAGCGCGGTCCGGGGGTACGTGGCCGTGATTTCGGATGCTTCGAGGGGGTCGACATCGTGAGATCTGATGGAGCGCGACAGTTGATCGAGCCGATAGCGTACCGCGATCGCTTGTTGACGCCGGGAGAGTGTCCCCACGAGGGTTCGGCCGCCAAGGAGCACGTCCCGGCACGTAAGGAATCGGCACGCGGCGCGCCGTTTCCCGATCTCCGCAGGGCAAGCCCGACGCCCAAATGCGAAGCCGGCGGCTCAGCACAGGCCAAGCCGCCGACACCAGACCGCGGATCCGGCCTACGAGCTACGGACCACCCTCTGTCTGCACCCGCTCCGGCTTGATCTTGACGACGCCCTCTACTTCCGCCACCCCAGGAAAGGTGTTCGGCCGGATCACACAAGGCTCCCGGTCATCGCCAGGACCGTCGCCATCCGGATCAGGATCGCTGCCTTCCGTTGAGACGTCCGTGACGAAGACGCCCGGCTCGTGACCATGGAGGGCCATACCGCCGGCGTAGGCGAGGAGGAAGTGCCAGGGGTGGTACCACGGGGCGGCGGTGTGCAGATCGACGGCGACGATAGCCACGGCGTGCCGACCGGGTCCGATCATCTGATTCGGTGCCAAGAGGTAGGGATCGTGCACGCCACCGTCGAAGTGGCGGTTGGGCTCCAGGCCACCGAGTACGTCCATGACCACAGCCTGCACGACACGGGCAGGCGCGAGCTCGTGGCGCAGGCTGAGGGAGACCTGGGCCGACGCGATGAGTGTGGTGCCGCTGTTGACGAGCGTGAGCGCGAGCTGGAAGCGGACGCGATCGCTGGCCAGACGCTGGCCACTGCCTTCGACGTACTGCATGGCCAGGCCCAGCTCGTCGACGGAATCGAGGGGGATATTCGGCTCGATCCTGATTGACGCCGCACTGGCGTTGTCGTCGGGGTTGGTGTCGGTTCCTACGAACATCGCGCTTGCTGTGTTGAAGAGGGTCCCCGCGGGATGGGTGGGTAGGATGTTCAGAGTGAGGCGGAATTCGAAGTGGCCGCCGTCTTGCGGAATGTCTCCGGCGTCGAGACGCAGATTGCCACAGAGCTGCAGGCGCCATCGCTCGTCTGACTTCTCGGGCACGATCGCGGTATGCGGTGGGAGGGGATTGCGGAGTACCAGGCCGGGTGCCACTCGATCACCGGTGTTGTCGACGCGAAGTACCAGCGTGATGTCGTCCCTGGCCATGGCTCTGTCCGGGCCTTCGATCTCGAGGGTGACATCGGTGGTGGTCGAGACGATGACCACGGCGGTCTGCTGGTTGTTAGTCGGATCGGGATCGACGTCGACCGAGCCGATGGCGCCGACGGAGGGAATCGTGCCGCCGACATGCCCGAAGGCGACATCCATGGCGAACGAGAGCCGCACCGGCGCTCGAGTGGGTAGTAGGTCGCCGATGTTGATGGCGCAGAACATGGGGCTACAGTTCCAGCCCACCGCCGGCACCGGCGCGAACCCGAGTGGAATGGAGATGGTGAGGTTGGCGCCGATGGCGGTGTCGGGGCCGAGGTTGTGGATGCGGGCGAGGTATTGCACGCGATCACCTGAATCGGCGGTTGGCTGTGCTGCTTCCCAGGTGACGGAGAGGTCGGCGCTGGCTTCGGCCTGCGGCGTGGATAGCGTATGGAAGAGGGCGAATAGGAGGAAGGGGAGGGAGAGGCGCGGAAGTCGCATGGGGATATTCCTTTTGGTTGGAGGGATTGACGGCGCGCTGGGATGGCGGCCGAGGGGATTGGACGTAGTGGGCGTTCGTCCAGTCGTCTCCGCTCGTCGCTCGAACTCGCCCGGACTGTGCTTGGTTTGTGGATGGCGTCGAGAGCTGGGCGCTGGTGCGTTACTCGACGCTTTCTGCTCAAACAGGCTCGCGCCGTTCTCGATCGTTTGGATGACCTGATATACCGTGGAATGCGGTCGTCCAGTCGTCTCCGCTCGTCGCTCGAACTCGCCCGAGCGTTTCGTCGCTGCTGAACAGGGTTGAGAGATGGGCGTTTGCGCGCTGCCATGCGTTTCCTGCTCAAACAGCTGCGCGCCGTGCTCGATCGGCTGGATGGCCTGTACTTGTTGGACCAGCCGGGCGGAGCAGGTGGTAGTGGGTGACTACTACAGGGCAGGTCGAGGAAAGACGAGATCCTCACGAAACGTGACGTGGAGGCGGGTGCCAGCGCGAAGCTCGAGCTCGGGACGGCGGGAGAGGTTGCGGTCGGCGACGCGGTTGGTGACCTCGGCCAGGCTCTGGCCCACCGAAGCGGCAGCATCTTGACCGGCCGAGCGATTGTCGAAGGCGCTCGGTGATTGTGGTTGGCTGAGCTGTGCCGAAGCGGAAACGAGCGAGGTCAGGAGGGCGTGACCGTAGAGCGCGCCCCAGTGGTTGTTGACCCGATCGCGGGCGCCGCCGGCGCCGTCGCGATCGGTGGTGTAGGGCTCGTCGAGCAACAAGGTACGGCCGTCGGGGTACTGCAGGCGATCCCAGGCAATGAAGACGCGTTCGTTGCCGAAGCTGGCGCCGGTGACCAACGCGCCGAGCAGCCGCGCGCCACGCGGGATCAGCCGCGCTCGTCGGGGGCGCGCGGCGTAGATGTCGTGATTGACGAGGCCGATCACCGGCCCGGGACCGGCGGTGGTGACGTGGGTTTCGAGCGTCACCGGGATGGCCGTGCCGGCGGGCAGTACCAGCCCGCCGCCGGCCCGATGAAAACGCGCGACCGTGGGTGCGTGGTCCGGCGCCTCGCTCTCGCTCTCCTTGGCCGGCGGGAGCGCGACGGGCGGCCGCGTCGCACGCGCACCCAGACTGGTTAGAGCTTCGAGAAACGCCTCCTGCGATGGCGGAATGGATGGCTGGTCGCCGTCTCGCTTGGCCGGTGCTCGACTGCCGACTCCGGCACCACCGAGCGCCGATGCCATTCCAGCGGGTCGTAGCGGCCCGTAACGCCGTCCGGACGTGGCCGCTCGCAACCGTGGCATAGCCCTGGTGGCGCGCGGCTGCTTGTCCATGAAGTCGTTGATGGCCCGCTGGAGCAAGAGGCGCCGTCGTTGCTGCTCCTCTTCCTGCGTGGCCCGCGCGAGCGCCTCGCGTCGTCGTTGCTGCTGCGCCTCGCGCTCGGCGTCGAGCGCCAGCTGATCCGGTGTCAACGCCGGGGCCGTGGGTCGGCGTACCGCGCGTCGTGCGCGTTCCTCGTTGCGCGAATGCACGGAGTGGGCGAGCATGGCTGCAATGCCGACCAGCGCCAGCACCACGACGACCTGCGTGCGGCGCGAAGCGAGTGTGAAGGCCTCGTAGGACGGGCGTGGCGCGAGCCCTTGCTCGTCGCGACGTTCGGGCGTTTCCGCTTGATGGTCGGTCATGGCCTCACGCCCCGGCGCCATACCGACGGATGACCACCGAGCGACGATGGCGGCCGGTGCCCACGAAGAGCTCCACCGCATTCACCAGGCGGGGAATCTCGATCGTGGCGTGTGCGCCGGCCCGGGCGTGGATCGTCTCGTTGAGCAGGAAGGGCTCACTACTCTCGTCGAGCCCGCGAATCGCAGGTAGGGCATCGAGATAGGCGGGCAGGCGTACGTAGGTGAAGGTACCGTCGTCCCACACCGTCGGCCGCCAGGTGAAGCGTTTGCCGCGGCGGGGCTGCACCAGGCCGTAGCCGAAATGCAGCGCCGTCGGATCGCCGGCCGCAACCGTTTCGACCTCATCGCGGAGACCCGACGTCTGAGCCACGTTCGCGTCGAATCCGTCCATCGCGCCCGTCGGTGGACGCTGGACCCACGCCGCCGGATACGTGAAGCGCGCCCGCTCGGTGAGCGGCAGCGTAGCGGGCACAACCTCCGACTCGGGATACGCCGCGGCCTCGAGCCTGAGCACGTAGGCGCGGCGGTCGGTGGTGATCAAGACGTTGGTGCGGATGCCGAAGGCGTCGGGCCGGAAGGCCAGCACAACTTGCCGTGCCGGATGACCGACCGCGAGTTGCTCGAGTTGCCAGCGCTCCGAGTCACCGAGGGCGATACCAACGATCTGCTCGCCGACCTCGAGCTCGACGCTGCACACCCGTGCTGGCAAGCAGAAGACCGTGGGTGTCCCCGCATCGAACCGAAAGTCGGTGTAAGGGAAAGTCGAGCGCACCACGTCGGCTTCGACCAAGTCCTCGGGAGCCTGTGTAACGAGCGGATCGGGCTCGAAGTGATCGTAGTCGCCGATCGCTGGTGCCTGACCCTGGTCGCCGGCACCAGTTGCTTGCATCATGTCGAAGACCTCTTGGTAGGTGATGCCGCCCTCGCCGATCTCGTCGCTGAAGCCACCCTCGGGCGCCGTGGCTGCCGGCGGCGGCGCTGCACGACTCGGGAACAGCATGCCCAGCAAGCCACCGGGCTGCTGCGGCGCGGATGCTGGGTCCGCAGAAACAGGGCCAGGTGCCGGGGCCGGAGCCGACGACAAAGCGGCGTCGGGTTCTTGGCCGAAAGCGGCGGGAACGAAAAACAAGCAGCAGACGAACAGGAAACGATGCATGGTCAGGATCCTCCGAATGCGGACACCGACTCCGTAGAAAGCCGGGTCCAGGTAATGGTCTCGACCTGAAAGCCGAGGGGATTGGCGGCGATCTCTTCGTGATCGGGCGCGCGCCAGGTGAAGGTGACGAGCGCGCGCCAGCGCTCTTGCCGGCGCGCCGCGCCGGTGACAGCGGCACGCCGGCGCTCGGTCCATTGCAGCTCCCAGCTGTCGATGCCGGCGACCGGCAAGGCGGTCACGTCGTCCACCTCGACCGTCTCGCGCTGGCGCACCAGGAACGGGTTGCGCGCGCCGCCGAGCATCTCGTTGAGCGCCGCGCGGGCGAGCCCGGCGGTGCGCGCCGTGGCGTGGTCGACGAAACGACGCTGGAGCGCCTCGTCGACGGTGACCGTGCGTGCCAGCTCGATCCACGCGCGCAACTGCGCACGCACGATGCGCTCGTCGTGGGTGTCGAACGGCCGTGGCGGCCCGTGCCCGCGCACATTGCCGAGGTGGTCGACCTCGACCACATGCACACGCTGCGTGTGCACCGCGCGAAAGTAGATCAGCGCGGCCGTGGCGCCGAGGTCGATCAGCAACAACGCCGCGGCGAGCAGTTGGTAGTTGCGCAAGCGCGCGTACAGCAGGCCATAGTGGTCGCGCCGGAGACGCGCACCCGCGCTCACCGCCGTAGCCCTGCGGGTCACGCTCATGCGTAAAACGGCGAGCGCAGCTCGAAGCGCGAAGTGACGGTGTCGGCCAGCCGGTCGGGCACGGTCCACACCAGATAAGCGAACGCCAGCGGCGCGATCAGCAGCTCGAGGAACGGCCGGAAGTCGAGCCACGCCGACGACTCGAGGTTCATGGCCCAGACCTCGATGAAGGTCTTGCCGACGTCGAAGAGCAGCATCAGAAGCAGGAGCCGGATGCCGACGTTGACGGCGTAGCGGATCACGCCCTCGGCCAGCGGCCAGGTCCAGCGCGCGCCGGCGAAGCCGAACAACAACACGCCCATGCCGAGCACCAGGTACTGCTCGGCCAGCGTTTTTGTCACCTTGATCGCGATGGTGGCGAACGCCACCAGCATTGCCAGGATGGCGAGGCCACGGATGAGCATCCCCGGCAGCGAGAAGATCGAGATGTTGGTGGTACCGGCTTCCAACCGCTGGATCAAAGCGATGCCGTCCGCGACCACCGTCTCGGGATTGAGAAACGTATCGCCACCGGTGACCTGCGCGCCGGCGTCGAGGAACAGCCGCGGGATGTTGCCGATGGTGCTGGGGTAGCTTTCGAGAAAAATCACCCCGAACACCAGGATGAACATCAGGCGACCGGCGAACGCCTCCAAGAAGCCGGCGCCCCGGTCGCGCGACGCCCAGACGATCAGGCTCCAGGTGAAGTCGATGGCGGTGAGCATCCAGAAGATCACCCGCGCGTCGCCGATCAGCGAGGTGAAGAGATCGGCGTACGCCACTTCGTAGGCGAAGACGATGTCGTTGAGCAACATGGCGCTACCGCGGCACGCTGCCGAAGGTGCCGACCGGCAGCAGGTCGTCGCCGATCCACGCTTGCAGCTCCTCCGCGGTCTGTGCCTGTCCCGCCAGCCGGTCCGCTTCGACGACCAAGAACATGTTGAGCGCGGTGGTGACCAGCTGGCGCAGCTGGGCCGTCTCCTCGGCCGCGTAGCCGGCGAGCATGTTGTTGGCCTGCAAGCTCTCGAGGTTGCCGCCGGCGGCCTGGGCCTGACGTTTGATGTTGTCGAGCAGGCGCTGCGAGTCCTCGAGCCGCCGCGCGTGCGTCTCGACCGTGCGCATACCGCCCCACAGCGTGTCGAGCGTGCGGCGCAGGCGCTGACGGCCGAGCTGGTCGGCGCCCTCGGGATAGACCTCGGGGTCGAGCAGCTCGAAGGCCTGGAAGGTCTCGAACCACTTCTCCTCCAGATCGTCGATCGAGTAAACGAGCGATTCGCCGTAGCCCACCACGTCGGCCAGCTCGAAGAGCAATAGAAGCGCGTCGCGCCAGTTGAAGTCGCCTGATGCGATCGCCGCCAGGTTTTGCACCTGATACGCGATCTGCTGCGCGCGCTGAATCGTGGTGAAGATCGTCTGGATGATGTGCGCGATGTCGATCACCGGGTACCCGGCCTTGACCACCGGCAGCGATGCGATGGGCGGGGTGTCCGACGTGGGATCGACAAGGGGCTCGGTCGGTTGCGCGGCCGCCTGATGGACCAAGCCGCCGGCCAAGACCACCACGCTGAGCAAGAAGAAAAGAATCGAAACGAGCGTTTTCGGCATCAAAGGGAGCCCTCCTTCAGGGTGTGGGGTGCCGGTGTGTTAGGTGCCGGGGTATGAAGTGCCTGGGCCTCGACCGCGAGCCCGCATTCGGCCAGCCAGGCGGCCACCCAGCCGTCGCCGTCACGCTGCCGCAGCGCCTCGATCCGGCGCACGGACGTCGGATCGGAGACGCCGTAGAAGGCCAGCTCGAGGGGCGAGAGCACGAGATTGACGACCCGCTGGCCGTCGGGCTGGATCAATACGTAGTCGCGTTTGGGAATGGCGTGGGCGACGAGGTCGATCTGGGCCTCGGTGAGCCCGGCGGCGCGGTACGCCGCGCGCACCTCGCGCGAGCGCGCGGCCTGGGGGTTGGGCAGGTAGATGGTGGTGGGGCAGGACTCCTCGAAGACCTGACGCAAGGCAGAATCGGCGAAGTGCGCCAGCGACTGGGTGGCGAAGACCACGGAGCCACCGTGCTTGCGCAAGGTCACCAGGAAGTCGCCGACTCCGGCCTTCAAGATCGGGTTGCTCAGGATGTGGCTGCCCTCGTCGATCAGGATCCACGTCGGCGTGCCGTCGAGGAAGGAGCGAATCAGCTGTAGCAGATGCGCAAAGACCGGTGTCGTGACCTCGGGCCGCATGCCGAGCAAGGGCCGCAGCTCGATCACCAGGTACTCGGCGCGCGCGATCGGGCTCTCGTTGCCGTCGAGCAAGTGCGCGTACTCGCCGTCGCCGCAATAGGGACGCAGCAGCAGTCGGAGCGCCTGGGACTGCAGCTTGAGGCGCAGCGTCGAGAGATCGTGGAAGCCGGCATCGAGCGCCGCCACCTCGTCGACCGCCTGAGCCAAGTGCTGGCGACCGGCGTCCGACATCGGCTCGTCGTGCTGCACGTCCCACAGGTGCATCAGCCAGTCGAGGGCGTAGGCTCGCCCAGCGGCGCTGCCGTCGCGCAGCGTGAAAAGCGGCGCGAAGCGTACGCCCGACGAACCGGTGTCGTAGTGTGTGCCGCCAACGGCCAGGCAGTGGGCGAGCTGCGAGCGGTCGACGTCGAGCGCGATCACCCGCGCCCCTGGATAACGCAGGGCATTGCCCGCCAGAAAATTGAGCAGCACGCTCTTGCCGGCACCCGACGGGCCGATCACCGACGCATGACCGAGGTCGCCGTAGCCGTCGGCAGCGGAGAAGAGATTCAAGCAGAAACGCTCGCGCTGGCTGGAGCGCACCACCGCCAGCGGCCCCTCGCCAGCGAGCCGTGGATGTGGACTGCGCGCCGCGCCCTGCCAGGTGGCGGTGAGCGGCGCCAGCGCCGTCGCCACCGATAGGGGTTGCAGGAACCGCCGTGCATTGAGCCACGCGCAGCCGGGCAAGGACCCGAAGTAGGCCTGACGCGCATTGTGGCGATCGACCGTCGCC
The DNA here is from genome assembly GCA_965250305.1 of Candidatus Multivoradales bacterium. Lineage (GTDB taxonomy): Bacteria > Acidobacteriota > Thermoanaerobaculia > Multivoradales > J023 > J023. The sequence goes on from CBDFNS010000025.1 coordinate 609,386, forward strand.
AACAGCCGGTCTTGCTTCAAGCGCGCCAAGATCGCCGCCGCGTGCCGGTCGGCTTCCTCGAGCGTCGTGCCCATCGCCAGCAAGATCGGCGTCGCGTAGACGAATCGGCGACCGCCGTACGCCGCCTCGAGCGCGGCGTTTGCGTCGACGACCTGACGGTGATGCACGGCGCGTTCGGGCGCCTTGCCCTCGGCGCGATCCTGTCGGTTTCCCTCACGCGCCGCCGCGCGTCCCGCGACCAGCGAGCGCCAGAGCGATGACCACGAGAACGCGGTCATCTCCCACCGGTTGCGGATGCGCGCGATGGCCGCCTCGGCGTCCCAGGGGTCGAGGAAGATCAACCGCAGCGCGTAGCGGAAGGGGACAGTGAGGGCGCCCAGCGCGCCGAGCGCGTCGGGGAGCACACCGGTGGTGGGCAAGGTGGCGAGGCGCAGCGGCACGAACCAGGCATGGTCGGTTTGCAGTCGATCGCCGTGCGTGACGAGGCTGGTCGCCAGTGCGGTATCGAGAAACGCGTCGGCCGCCGGTGGCTGGGCCAGGACGAGATTGCCGTGGATGGTCTGTTCGAGGCGGCCCAAGGCCTCGACGGTGTCGAGTCGGGTCAGACCACAGAAGGGGTCGAGCTTGCCGACGACGTCGGCCAGGCCGGTCTCGAAGGCCGCCAGGTGCTCGTCGGAGCGGACGAAGAACGCCGACGGGTCGTTGGACCGTGGCGGGTACCAGGCGAGCCATAGCAGCGCCCGCGACGTGAAATGCGCCGAAGCCTCGAAGCGTCGTCGTCGGTCGTCGTCGACCAACTTCGAGACGGCGTTCGAGAAGGTCCCGGAGCACGGATACGATGGCGCCCGCTGGCGCAAGTAGTCGAGATGCAGCACCCAGCCCGAGCCCAGCTCGCCGAGGGCGTGCTCCACCCGCTCCGCGAACGCCGCCAAGGCGTCACCGTCGGCTGCCTCGGGATCGGGGCCCCGGAACCGGAAGCCAGCCAGGAAGCCATCGCCCTTGAGCCCGATCACGCCGTCGGCGAGCACCACGTCGTACTCCAACAAGTCGGCAACGCCGGGCGAGCGCCGCTCGAAGCGCGGCAGACGCCGCGTGTCGGCCGGTGTCTCGCGGAAGATCACGGCAGCAACGCTCGCCGGTCGATGCGTGGTACCGGCGCACTGCGCTGCGCGATCGGTTGGTAGAAGCGACGGAAGAACCAACCCTGCGGCACGATCGCCAGCAGCTCCGGGTCGTCGCGGCCGATGCGTCGCAGCACGGCCCACAGCCAAGGCGTGGTCGTCGAGAGCACCAGCGCCAACACATGGAAACGCGTCAGTACGAGCAGCAAGCCCATGCCCACGGTCACGAAGAAGGAGGCAAACGCCGGCATGCCCAGCACCAGGATCGGCTGGTAGAGCGAGGGATAGGTGGTGATCGAGGGCGACCGGCCGGCTGCGCTCAGCGTCTCGGACGAGCGGCTCAAATCGTCGCCGCCGAAATGCCGGCACTGGTCAGCAACGCCAGGAAACCGACCACCAACGCCACGACCACCAGCCAGCGAATCGCGTTGCCAAAGGCCTCGGGACCCCGGCCGGCGCCGATTTGCAGAAAGGCCCAAATCAGGCCGGCCAGCGCCAGCATGGTGGCGATCGGGCCGACCCAGTCTTGATAGAACGTCCGGATGACGGTGGTGATGCTCAGTGAGCCGCCATCGGTCGTGGCATGGGCCGCGCTGGCGGTAAATGCCAAGACCAGACCGGCCAAGAGGTGTGTGGCTCGCCTGAGGCCGACGAGTGGAAGGCGGATCGTCTCGCGCATCAAAGAGGGCTCCTGAAGCAAAGGCGTTGATCGATGTAGTCGACTTCCAGCACCTCGCGCACCACCCGGCGCCCGAGGGCCTCATCCGACTCGATGTAGACGATGAGATCGATGGTCCGGGCAATGCGGGCCAACGACGGCTCGACCCCGGCCTCGGCCACCATGTCGGCGATGCGCTCGACCACGGTGCGTGCATCGTTGGCGTGCAGCGTCAAGAGGCCGCCGGGGTGGCCGGTATTGCAGGCGCGCAGCCACTGGTAGCACTCGGGTCCGCGTGCCTCACCAATGAAGAGCCGCGCGGGATTGACTCGCAACGCGAAGCGCAGCAGATCCTGCGCGCTCACCGAGCCATGGGCCAAGAAGCGGACCGCATTGGCCGACGCGATGCGCAGCTCGCGGACGTTCTCCTCGATGCACACGATGCGCAGATCGGGACGCACCGCTTCGAGTGCCGCGATCAAGGCGTTGGCGAGTGTGGTCTTGCCACTGTCCGAAGGCCCAGCGATAACCACCGTGCGCTCGGCCACCATGGCCGACGCCAGATACGAGGCTGCCGCCTCGTCGAGCGCACCTTGGCGCACGTAGTCGTCGAGCGTCAGCACCCGCCGGGTCGTCTTGCGCAGCACCACGATCGGTGCCGGTACCGTCGGCGGGATCGCGCCACTCACCCGCAGGTCATAGCGCTCCATTCGGCACTCCAGGCAAGGCCGCCGATCGGTGATCGACATGCCCGCGAGCGACGCCACGGTGCGCAGCAGCGCCAGCCGTCGCTCGGCCGCGAGGTTGAAGTCCGCCCGCCGGTCACCGCGCCTGGTGCGGTAGAAGACGCTGCCATCGGCGTTGAGGTGGACGTTGGTGACGGCGTCGTCGTCGAGCAAAGCACGCAGGCCCGCGCCGAGCTCGGCGTCGAGCAATCGTTGAGCGCTGGTGGTCACGAGGTGGCCCCCGGCTGCCGCAGCTCGGCCTGTGAGCATTGCGGTGGCGGCGTCTTCGGCAGCTTCCATTCACGCTGCTTCGTCGTCGAGGGCTTCGCTCCAGTTTCCGCCGCTTGCACTTTCGATTCGGCGTCCGGTTTCGCGCCGCCGACCGTCTTCTTCAGCGTCGAATCCACGCCTGGAAAGGGCGCCGTCGGTGGTGGCAGCAAGGAAAGCGCATGCAGGCGCTCGTCGCGAAAGTACGGCGCCTTGGCGACGCGGACCGGATGCAGGCCGGGCGCGAACAGCAAGGCTTGGTGGCGGTCGAGTGTCCGAATCTCCGCTGCCGTCAACAACGGCCGCCGCGCCTCACCTTTCGAGCGCGAGCGCGTCTGCTTGCCGAACAGGCCGCCGCCCGCACCCGTGCTGAGCGACGTGCGGTCCCAGAGCACCGTGGTGTCGCCGCTCAGCGTCGAGAGATAGCGCAGTGTCTCCGGCTTCTGGTTGGCCGTCGCGACCAAGATCGGGCAGCCGCCAGTGATCGGCTCGTTGGCACCGTAGAGCGACCGCAGCTGCGCCAAATCCTGGGCGAAGATCATCAGGGTCGCGCCGTAGCCGGCGAGCGTCGAGATCATTTCGCCGAACACCGGCATGTAGCCCAGCAGCGGGAACTCGTCCTGGAACAGGAACGTCCGGCGACGTTGCGCCGCGGGCCGCGCGTGCCAGTCGACGAATCGGCGGTCCGACGAGATGCGCGTCGCCAAGCTCGAGTAGAAGAGCCGCAACAAAGGCGACAGCCGTTCCACGTCGTGACGCGGCACCACCAAGTACAGCGCGCCCGGGCGTTGTTCTTGGCTGCCGGGCACGAAGCGATCGAGCGCGAAATCCGACGTCCTCGTTGCGGCGTCGACGCGGGGATCGCCCCAGGGCTCGAGAAAGGTCGAGAGCGTGCTGATGATGCCGGACAGCTCACGCGACTCGCTGGCGAGAAAGCGCTTCGCCAGGGCGATCAGTTCCGGATGCTGTTTCGTGGCGCCGCCCGTTTCGGGATCGCGCCAACCGCGCTTGTATTCAGGGTCCTGCTCCGCTTCGGCCATGTGGCGAAAAGGCGCCAACGAATCAGCCTCGCCCTTCGCGTCGCCACCGGTCGCGGCGAGCAGCCACCGTCGCATCGTGCCCAGCGTCGCGGACAGATCCTCGTCATAGATGACGTGCAGCGCCAGCGCGACGTAGAGCTGCCGCGCGGTCAAGATCCAGTGAGATTGCTGACCGCGTCGCGCCGGCACAATGAAGTCAGCCGCTTGGCGCTGCAACGCCGCCACGTCGCCTGGCCCGCGCGGGACCTCGTCGAGCGGATTCCAGCGCGCCGTCGTCGGCAGCTCGTCGTTGCGCTCTGAGTCGGTCGGCGCCGTGGGCTCGAAGCGATACACATCGTGCGTGCGCGCCGCCGCGCCCGCCGTCGCCTGAAACACCTCCGCGCCCTTCACGTCGGTGACCACGAAGTGATCGAGGTCCAGACCGAGCACCGTGGGAATCAGGAAACCGCTCGTCTTGCCCGCCCGCGTCGGCATCAACGCCAGTACGTGCTCGGTACCCGCTGCCCGCACCACCTGGCCGTGGAGCTTGCCCAGGACAATGCCGCGTGCCGCAAGCAAGCCCGCGCGTCGCACCTCGAGCAAGCGCGCGAAACGGCTCGTGCCGTGGATCGTTTCGTGTCGCGATGTCGGTCGCAGTGCCGCAAGGAGCACCGCGCCGCATCCAAAGCCCACGACGAGTAGATCTCGGCCGAGCTGCTTGCCGAAGTCCGAGCCGTGGAGCCGGGCAAGCCAGCTGAAGGGCGCGGCGGGGGAGTACAAGGGAAAGATCATGGGCAGCGCGACAACCGCCGCCGCACCAAATGCCCGATAGGCCACGCGTCGTTTTGGGTGGAAATGTACGGTCCCGTAGATCGCGCAGGCAATCACCGCGGTCCAAAGCACCAGCGTGACGAAGAATCCGCTCACGATCGGAGCGCCGAGTCGCGCGTCGTAGTCCATCGTCGACGCTTCGTAAGTGGCGAACATCGAAAGTCCGACGGTCGTTCCCATGACGACCAACACAACGGTCCGTGCTGGACGACCGAGCACCACGTCAATCACCCCAGGTCACCACGGCGTCCGCCACCGAAAGCACGCGATCGAACGCGACTGGCCCGAAATAGCGGCTGTCCCAGCTGCGCGGATCGGGGTTGATCGCCCAAAGCGTTCGTTCGGCCACCTCGTGGCGACCCGGCGGCACGGCGTCGAGCGTAGCGCCGTGTCGATCGGCGTCGAGCGGCGCGGAGTGGGGAAGGGGTGTGTCGTTGACGGCGATGCCGTCGGTCGAGACCGTCACTACGTCGCCAGGTAGCGCCACAACGCGTTTCAGCAGCGGCTGGACCGCTCCGGCGCATGGGCCGATGCGGAGATAGCCACGTTCGACTGCGGTCTTCGTGGCGGCGTCGTCCGGGCAGATCGCCACCCACGCGCCGTGCGTCAGTGGTGAGGGCTTGAATTGATAGATGCCGCGTGGCGCCGAGGCTGTCGTTTGGTAGCGAAAGCCCGCCTGGAGCAGGGACGCGAGAAGCAGCAAGAGCGCGAACAACGCGAGAGAGAGCTGGCGACCCGGGAGCGCGTCAATGACGCTGTGGAGCGTCGAACGGGCGCTAGAGCGTGGTGAGGCGGTGGGTTGGTCGTGTGGTGTCGGTGTCGGCATGTCCAGCTTCCCTGGTGGGCGGCTGGAGCGTAGGCGGGTGGCTGTGTTGTGTCAAAAAACACATGTGGCTGTCGAGCGAACAGCGTTCGCCCAGGGCGACCGGGTCCATTTTTCTGCGAATGAAAACTCAGATCTCGTCGTGGTCTTTCGTCTTGATCGATGTAGCGGCCCCTGTGAAGACGATCCCGAAACGAGGAGGAACAATGAGACCCGAGAACAAGAGCCAGGCTCCGAAGCCCCGACTGCTCGAACAAGTGCGCCAAGCGATTCGTGTCCGGCACATGAGCTGGAGTACAGAGAAGACCTATGTTCATTGGATCCGTCGATTCATCCGATACCACGGCATGCGTCATCCTGTCGAAATGGCGGAGCCCGAGATCAACGTCTACCTGAGTCACCTCGCAACCGACCGAAAGGTGAGCGCGTCCACCCAGAATCAGGCCCTGTGCGCCATCCTTTTCCTGTATCGCCATGTGATCGGGCGCGAGGTTGGCGAACTCGAGAACCTGATTCGAGCACGTCGTCGACGTAGGCTGCCCGTGGTACTCACGCGTGCCGAGGTGCGACACATCCTCGCGGGTACCCATGGCACCAGCCGCCTACTGCTCACCTTGCTCTACGGTTCTGGCATGCGCCTGGCTGAGGGCCTCAGCCTGCGGGTCAAGGATGTCGACTTCGATCGACGAGAATTCGTCATCCGCGACGGCAAGGGCGGCAAGGATCGGCGGACCGTTCTTCCGACAGCGGTCCACGATCCACTGCGCGAGCACCTCGAAGGGGTCGCGAAGCTTCACTAGCGAGACCTCGCCGCGGGATTCGGACGGGTGTACCTACCGAACGCGCTTGCCCGCAAGTATCCGTCCGCAGCTGGCCAATGGCACTGGCAGTTCGTCTTCCCAGCGCGCAACATCTCGAGCGATCCGCGCAGTGGCGTGCGTTGACGCCATCATCTCTACTCGCGAGGCGTCCAACGGGCGTTTCGCAGGGCGGTGATCGACGCGCGCATCGCCAAACATGCAACCGTCCACACCTTGCGGCACAGCTTTGCCACACACCTGCTCGAGAGCGGCTACGACATTCGAACCGTTCAAGAGCTGCTGGGTCACTCCAATGTGAAGACGACAATGATCTACACCCACGTGCTCAATCGCGGCACCCAAGGCGTGAAGAGCCCGGCTGATGCGCTGTAGGAGCCGCCGTGACCGGACGGGGCGTGTGGTCTGCGGTCCATTCATCACGCGGCAAGACCGCTGCTGGACCATCCAACGCCGTGAAATAGGCGTCGATTGCCTCTCGAAGCAACGTGGTCATCGGGCGCCCGCGAACGAGCTTCAGCTGATAGAGCGCCCGAATCTGGTCGGGCCGAAGCGCAGGTTGGTACATCGGTAGTCCCCCCTCCATGCCGAGGCCACCAGACCCTCGCGAGACGCGGAGTACGTGCGGCCTATGTTGATTCCGACGAACCTGATGATATCAAATAAGTCGTTGAAAATCAGCCATTTGGGTGGATTCAGGTTCGCGTTCCTTCCGCTGATAGGCTGGCGCCTACACGCCACGCACGAGGGCAGTATGCATCCGAACACCAGTCGGTGGATTCGTGGTAAGCCCAACGTGGAAAGACGTTTGGGTCGACTCTGCTCCACGATCGAGGGCTATCTATGCGACACCACGAGTACGCATAGAGCGAATCCGGGAAGCCAACGTCCTCCTTACCGGCACCCGAGAAGCGTAGAACCGCGAGGCCAGGGTCATATCGGCCCACTAACCGTCGAAGACCATTGGAGTTAGACGTCCATGAAGCGTCGGTGTCATCTGCCTATGCGTCAGCGCCTTGTCGTATAGACGATCTTGGCCTCCTGGAGACGTTATGCGTACACAGGAGGCCCTCATTGACACCAAGGCAAAGACTTGCCTAGAATCGCATCTTCCTTATGCTGAGTCACATACGGCGATCCGGGCGGTGGATGCTTCTGGACCTACGGGCGGCCCGAAGCACGCCCGATGGTGGAGACGGAAGTGACGTTCAATCTAAGGTTCGCCGTCACGCTACCCACTCTAAGGAGGCAAGATGAGCCGTCTCATACTTCTTTCTTCTATTCTCGGTATTGCTCTTGCGGTCTGTAGCTTCCCCGCTTCTGCGGGAGACTGGGGTTTCGTGGCTGGCTACAGGTTTATTGACCTAGATTACACTTTTGATCACGACACACATCCTGATGATGGTTTCTTGCAGGATGCAGAAAGCCCTGGATCGGCAGGTAGAACTGAGTTAAGCGATTCGCACTGGGTCTTCCTGGCGGGGCGGTACCAGGCGGAGCGAACGAAGTCGATCTTTCATCTGGACTTGGGGCTATTAGTAGGTGGCGATAGAGATGACCGAAAGAACGACAATGACAACCGGCCTGACAACAATGCCGCGTTCATCTATTCAAGAGCAAACATAGGAAGCGTAGTTTCCATTGGCATTAGTTACCGCATGGGTGCCTTTAGTCTGGGTGTCGAAGCGCAAGCAACAGCGATCTATGTCGAGAGTGGCTGGGATCGTTTCGGGACAGATGAAGAGCAAGATTCCGAGCTGGAGTTCAATCTTTCAGTTGGTCCAAAGATCGGCTATCGCTTTGGGAATAGCGTCAATCTGGAGATCGTCGTTCAGTTCGGAGAATCTGCGCAAGGGGCGATTAATCTGATCTGGGGCCTGTAGTGTCAGACGATAACTCTGCATTCTCGGGAAACTGGTTGCCTATAGGCCGGCGAACACCTCGCTGGAGCGCTCAGGCTTTGCCGGGCGCTCAGCTTAAGAACGTTGAACGTCAAGTCACAGATCACTTGGATATGGGCTGGATAGATGGCTACTAAAGAAGACGTTCCCAGCTACGATCAGCTGATCAACCCTACTCTGGAATCGTTGCACAGGCTAGGTAGCAGCGCGTCTATCCAAGAGTTGGTCGATGAGATGACAACGGCGCTGGATCTTCCTTCAGAGGTCGCTGAGGTTCTTCATGGTAGAGGAAGCCAGACTGAGCTTGAGTATCGGTCTGCTTGGGCACGCACGTATCTGAAGAACGCCGGCCTCATTGAAAACTCGGAGCGCGGAGTCTGGTCGCTCTCGGCAGCGGGAGCCAAGACGACGAAAGTTGACGGTCGCACGCTCACTCGTCAAGTTCAGAAAAAGCTTCGCGAAGCGCGCCTGGCTCGTGAAGTTGAGGATGGAGCTGAAGGCGAGGAGGAGGAGCTGGAGGATCGGAACTGGCGTGATCGCCTGATCGAGGTTCTGCAGGCTATGGATCCCATCGCATTCGAACGGCTTTGCCAGCGAATGCTCCGAGAGTCCGGATTTATCGAGGTTGAAGTGACTCGGCGCAGCGGCGATGGCGGTATTGATGGGCATGGCATTATCCGGATTGGCGGGTTGATCAGCTTTAACGTTCTCTTTCAAAGCAAGCGACATAAGGCTAACATCGGACCCGATGTGGTTCGCGATTTTCGGGGCGCAATGATTGGCAGAGCAGACAAAGGACTGATCTTCACGACAGGTGGATTTACTCGTGAGGCCAGGAAGGAAGCGACCCGCGATGGAGCCCCGCCTGTAGACCTCATTGATGGACTACTACTGGTGGAGAAACTGAAGGAATTGAAACTGGGCGTGGCCACGAAGCAGGTCGAGGAGGTCACAATAGATGAAAGGTGGTTCCACCTCATCTGACGGGTCAAGACGTTCAACCCGTGCCTTGAGCGTACAGCGGACGCTGTCGCTCAGGCACAGCACGTTATGCGGCAGAGGCTCGATGACGAAACGAACTACCCTGGCTCTCTCGATCGTGGTGTCTGCCTTCGTCATCCTTGTCGCTTGCAGTGGCAATACCAAGAGGACATCTACCTTCAATCAACTGCAACTGGAATTTGATGACTGTTCAGCGCTTCTCAGCCCCTTAGATTCGTTCGCAGTTTCGGCCCGACTGACCAACCTATCGGCCGAGCCAGTGTCCATCTGCACGACAAGGAAGACTACGCTAATTACCAAGAGCGACGGAAGCATCATTCCGATTGGAGGTGGCCCGTGGACCGATGGCTGCGGCGCCATTTCAATCGACTCTCATTCATCCTACGATCTTGAATTCCACGGGCTGCTTCTGCCCAGCTGGGTCGAGGGATCAACCACTCTACATGCTCGGCTTCGCTTCGTTATTGAACTAGGTCAGTTCTTCCGGCCTGGCAAGCTATACACCCTGACTGCAACGTGCCCACTCCGTGTAGCCGAACGACCGGCAGGCTCAGGTCTGCCGCATAACCAGGCACTGCACTGGACAATTCCGCGAGCTTCGCTCGCTCCATTGCCAGTGAGTTTAGGTCGATATGCGGGCTTAGGGCCGCGGAAAAAAATAATCATCCAGAACCCCTATCTGCTTCGGGCCTGCATTGCTAGAATTCGCCTCATCGCGAACGCTTGGAAGAATCGAATGTAGAGGAAATCGCCTTATGGAAAAATACCGCGTCGCTGCTCAAGGGCAGTGGGCGGCGACAATTCATGGGCGGTGTGGTGAACTTGCTGGGCCGGGGCGGCCAGAGCTTCGCCGAGCGGTTTTTGGGCTGGAACCGCGGCACGATTCGCAAGGGCCAGGCGGAGCTTCAGAGCGGCCAAGCCTTCGAAGAGCGTTTTGGACAACGAGGCAGACGCCGGTCCGAAGAACATCTACCCAATCTACTCGAAGACATCCGCTCGATCGTGGAGCCGTCCGGGCAAGCCGATCCAACTTTCCGTAGTACCCGTATCTACTCGCCGCTCAGCGCGGGAGAGGTGCGGCGACGGTTGCGCACTCACTGCGGCTACAAGGAGGCTGAGTTGCCTTGTACACGCGCGGTGCGGAACAAGCTCAACGACCTCGACTATCGAGTTCGCAAGGTCCGTAAGTGTCTTCCACTGAAGAAGATCCCAGAGACGGATGCCATCTTTGAAGAGATCCATAGGATCAACGAAGCGTCTGATCAGAACGAAGGCGTGCTACGGATTTCACTGGACACCAAGGCGACGGTGAAAATCGGACCGTTCTCGCGCGGGGGCTACAGTCGACAAGGTGAGAAAGCCTGGGATCACGATTTTCAGCCCCAGGCAACGCTGACGCCGTTTGGGATCCTATTGCCGCAAACGGGCGACAACCACTTGTGGTTTGGCCACAGCAAGGTCACAGCAGATTTCGTGGTCGACCAGCTGGAGGAGATGGTGCCGAAATGGAAAGAGCGCTTCGGGCTGCACACGCTGGTGATCAACGCCGACAACGGCCCCGAGACCAACGGTCGTCGTACTCAGTGGTTGAAGCGGCTTGTGGAGCTTGCCGACGCTCAGCAAATTGCGATCCAGTTGGCCTACTACCCGCCGTACCACAGCAAGTACAACTCCGTGGAACGATTGTGGGGCGTGCTGGAGAACCACTGGCGAGGCGAGATCCTGGACCGCGTCGACAAAGCCGTCGGTCTGGCGCGCAGTATGACCTATCGGGGCATCCAGCCTACCGTGCGCCAAGTCAAGAAGACCTACCACAAGGGCATCTCCGTGGCGAAAAAGCTCATGCAGGGCATCGAAGAACGTCTGGAGCGAACCAAGGGCTTGGAAGCATGGTTCATCAAGATTGAAGCGCAGCCTCAAACGGGATGATTATTTCTTTCCGCGGCCCTAACCTTTGGATTGAAGTGCAGCGACGAGAAGCGAGTGCATTTTGTTCGACTCGCAGAGGAGCAAATTCCCAACGAGGTGCGCTTGTATGAGATCCGTAAGCAACACGGGACGAATGCTCTTGAGCGGTGTACGTATGAGAAGGCTAAGACCGAACCAATAATCCGCAAACCGGCGACGCTGAACAAGGATGGCGATGTTGCCAAAATGAGCGCGCTTGAATTTGCGGCAAAGATGGAGAGACTGATCCGACAAGAGCAATATGGAGAAGCGTTGTTTCAGCTTGAGGAGAATCTGAAATCTAATCCAGGAGATCCGATTCTTTTACATTTGAAGGGAGTAGCGCATGGTTACGCGAAGGAGCCGCACAAGGCACTGGAGTGCTTCAGACAACTTACAATTGATCATCCTGAAGTTGGGCAAGGATGGTATCAAATGTCCTGTGCTCTTGTGGAACTTGGGAGAAATGAGGAAGCTATCAGCGTGCTCCGGAAGGCTATTGACCTAGATCCCAATGACGCAAGCATTGCATTCAATTTAGGCGTTCAGCTATACAAGGTCCAACAGGCGAAGGAAGAGGCATTGGTCCATCTGCGACGTGCGGAACGCTTGGGGCATCGTCGAGCCCGACAGGCAATAGCGGAGGTGGAATCACAATAACCATAAGAGACGAACAAGCGCATGAAGAGCAACGGCAGACCCGCCCACAATTCGAGTGACCTACCCAAATTCCAACCTTAGGGAGTGTCATGAAATAACTGAGTCAACTACTTATCGCTTTGCGCGGATGGATCGTATAGTTCCAGTCGCTATGGAATGAGTGCCGTTTGACACAGCCGTCTCGACCGCTCTGTTAGCACCGGCGAAAGAGCCGTGTACTTCGCGTGCAAGGTGTCGACCTCCATCCATCATTGATAGATCCACAAGAACTCGAAATCAGTCACATATTTCGTTACAGACCCTAAGGCCTCAAACACCAGTCAGAGGGTGCGACGAGAATATGGCCTCGTGAGCATGACATCGATGGCGAGGATCCGATGGCAATCGGCAGGAGCGCGAAACTTCAAGGATATGAAAACTGCTATATAACCGTTTAAGATCCGAGTGATTAGCGTTGCTGACAACAACGCAGCATCCCTTCACGGCAAGGCGTGCTGCCACCTCGGCCAACCGTTCTTGATCCCGCCACGAGAACAACCTCTCGTTGTATCGCCTGAATCCGTTGTTGTCGTGACGCGTCGTATAAGGTGGATCGAAGTAAACTAGGTCTCCGGATCCAGCTCCCTTGACGATCTCCTCGAAGTCGGCGCAACGCAGCACCGCTGCTTCAAGACAATGGGAAGCATCCAATATTCTCTCCCTGGATACTATGCCGCGGTCGTTATAGCCCGCATATGGCACGTTGAATTCTCCCGCCTGATTCACGCGATACATTCCGCCCCAACACGTACGGTTCAGGAAAACGAACTGGGCAGCTCTACGATAGAGACTGCGATAGTTTGAACGGCGAATCGCATAAAACTCCTCGGAACAGTTGTTCCATGGCCTCAGATACCTCAGAACTAAGTCGGGTCGGCTTTGGACAGCGAAAAAAGCTTCTACCAGGCTCTCATTGACATCCCCCAGCACGGCTTTAGAAGGTCCAAGCGCGAAAAAAAGGGCGCCGCCGCCAAGGAACGGCTCATAATAGGTAGCTCCTTTGGGCAGCGCTAGACGAACTGCGAGCTTCGGAGCTATCCACTGCTTGCCCCCCGGCCATTTCAGAAAAGGCAGAGTGTTCATCTCAAGTACTGTACTTCCCTTTCGGAGGCCGAGCCGGCAAGGAGCTGCGATCAAGAATGTCGTATCTCCAGTACCTTCCGTTCGGCTCGACGGGAGAATAGGTGTAGCCTTCGGGCCGCTTATAGATGACAGTAGGATAGCCGTGAGTAAGTGCTCGGATCGACAGAGCAAGAGAGTGCGGTTTCGGGCCGAAGCATAGGTAGAAAGTATTTTCTCTTCCTGGTCGTTCTAGCGCCGCTGATTCAAGAACATGCATGGCCGCCACGGCATCGCCGGCGGGAGCCTCAAGTTGCTGGCAGGAAGGGACTGCATACCTCTCTAGCAGAGCGCGATTTGCGCCCTGCGCGATCTCTCGATAGTGGAGATCTACTTCCGGTGTCGGCAAGAGGGTTGAAATGCGATCCGGATCTTCTCTTGCGACGACTCTGGACGAGAACGCGCCTTCAAAACCCAACGAGATCAGGAAAAACTTTCTTCCGCCTGGCTCATGATGACCACGAAGACCAGGAATGGGAAACACTTCCCATCGACCCTTTGTAAATGGAATATCACGCCCGGAGTCGTCGGGAAGGGCGGCCAATGGGTATTGACCCTCCGCATAGAAAACTGTCGCTTCCGCCACCAGGCCAGCTCTTAGGAAATGCGAAAGTAGGCCCAACCAGAAGAATCGCGGCCAGCCTGTTGAGTCAAGTAGCATCGAAAGTGGGCGTTCTACCTCCCGTGCGGTACGCGCAACGCCCTCGCTCGCTTTTCTTAGTACAGTTTTCCAAGATGATCTCAGGTCGCCTGGCTCCAAGAGTATTGGCAACTGTTCACCGCTGATTCTGCGCCCATAAGAAAACAAGCGGTGATAGATACCCTCCTGAATCCAGACCTCCTGACCTACCCCTCTTCGAAAAAGTCCGGTTGAGCCTCGTTTGGGGTGTTCCGAGGGCCTGGGAAGGCCCGGCTGCGCGTTGGCTTTGCGCAGCTCCGCGTTGATCTTGCTGCGCTCGGGGTTGGGGACATCGCGGGTGGCGTCTGCGGGCTCGGTGTCGTAGTCCACCAGCGCGTCGAGTGCGAATTCCTCGCGCAGGTACTTGAAGAAGTTCTCCTGCCGCCAACGATCGAACATGCGGTAGGCGACTTCGATGGTGGAGAGGTCCCGGCGCGAAGTAATGATCGGCGTCTGGTGGCCGTTGTCGCTCAGGCAGGTGACCTGTCGCAGGAAAACGCGCTGGCGCTTTTTCTTCCGACCATACTCGAGGTAGATACGCTGATCGGCGAGGAGATACTCGAGCTTGCGTCCGTGGATCGTTTCCTTGATCTGCACGAACGCGCTCAACGGCACCGGGCGAAAAGGGGCCTTGCGATACGTGAGGATATCGAACCTCTCGGCGATGAGCTTGGCAAATAGCTTTGGGCTCCAGCCCCCACGGTCGAAAACGACGGTAACTCGTCGGTCTCCGAGTAGCTTTCGTACCTCTTTGAGAACGATGGGGAGCATCGCTGCGAGCCCTTTGTTGGCCTCGGCTGGAACCACGAAAAGAGGCTCGCTCTGGGCATCATTGATCCAGTAGTCCGTGGTCGCCGGCATGGCGATGCGTATCCGTGCCACGTGCGTTTTGGGGATCTCTCGGTCGCCGTGGTAGGCGCGCACATGCCCGTCCACATAGAGGAAGCCCATGGCATGTCCCCGCGTGGCGACCCGACGCTGCGCCAAGGCACGGCCAAAGTCGCCAGCCCGGCCATGAGCTGCGAGTCGGGCGAGCTTGTTGCGCAGAGTCTTCACCTCTGGTGCGCGGTCGAGTCCGAGAATCTGACCCAGCTGGCGAGGTGAGCGTTCCTTGAGCCCTTCGGGTCGCTTGATCCGCAGCAGCGCCATCAAGAGCAGGGTCACCACGGTGGTGCGCAGCCCGTAGAAGGCAGGCCCGATGCTGCCGTAGATCTCGCGGGCGATGGATAGCACGCCGCTGTCCATGAGTGCAGGAATCGCCAGCAGAGCACCGAGGCCTGGGACCTGGGTCGCCGCTCCGAACACCGGTGCCGCATCATTGAGCAGTCCCAGCCTCGCCAGAAGCCGATCGCCAGCGCGATCGGCCGGATCAAGGTCCAGCGACAAGGGGGCCCGATCCAGGTCGGGCGCCGAAGCGGACAGTTTTGGGTCCGCACCCTCTCGGCCCCCACCGTCGCCGGGATCGAGCGTGGGATTGGCGTCGGTAAGGGCGTCGTCGGCCAGCCGTTCGCCAGAAGCGGACAGTTTTGGGTCCGCACCCTCTCGGCCCCCACCGTCGCCAGGATCGAGCGTGGGATTGGCGTCGGTAAGGGCGTCGTTGGCCAGCCGTTCGCCAGAAGCGGACAGTTTTGGGTCCGCACCCTCTCGGCCCCCACCGTCGCCAGGATCGAGCGTGGGATTGGCGTCGGTAAGGGCGTCGTCGGCCAGCCGTTCGCCAGAAGCGGACAGTTTTGGGTCCGCACCCTCGAAGGGCATCGTCAGCTGCTCTGCCGGCCGTTCCTTCCAGCCTAGGCGCTTCACGAGCTTGCGGACGGCCTTCTCATTGATACCGAGCCGCCGGGCGATCTCACGATTCGACACACCCTCGGCCTTCCAGCCATTGACCGCGTCCTCGCGGGCCTGCGGCACCCGCGGCCGTCCCCGTGGAAATCCACGTGGCCGCCCCAAGGCACACAGCCCACCCTCCTCGAAGCGGCGCTGGTGCCGACGCACAGTGCGAACATCGCAGCCAAAAGCGCGCGCAACCTCGGTCTGCCGTGCCCAGCCCAAATCAACGAGGCACACCATCGCGTGGGCCTCGCCGGCCTTGTCGCTAGCAGCGAAGTGGGCAAGCGGCAGGCCACAGACAGTCGCAACCTGGTAACCGCCCCTCAGCAGGAGGCGGCAGCGATCGTTGATGACCACGATCCCATCGGGAATCCCGGCGTGGTCTGCGAAGAGGACGTTCTCGTCGGCCGTCGGTGCCATACCCGATCATGCATTGGCACAGGGAAAAAAGCGGACAGTTTTGGGTCCGCACCTACGACAGCGTAGGCCCAGAAAACTCGCCAATTTTAAAGGGTATGTCAGGAGTTCTGGAATCCCGTCCGGGTCACTGTCCGACATCTTCACAAGAAACGTCGACCCGACGCGCAGGTCGGTTGCCTGAGTGATACTGCTGCTTCGTAGATCCCAGCTTGGAGATAGGAAAGCGATGTCATAATGCCTGCCAAGCAGACTGCCGGGATCTGCCTCCAAATAACTCCTCGCAGTCACGAATCCATCAGCGAACTCTGTTTGCAGTTTCATATATCACTCGTAGTCGAAGAGCGATGGCTCATTATCGATGATGGGTTGCTTTGCAAGCCGATCGATGGTCCGTCGATATGTGGCTGGGTCTTCTGCCAGGCGGATCTGGGTAAGATCACGGATGTCGATCGACATGTCGTAGTAGGCGCCTCGATACGAGAAGTCAAAGCTCGCTGCTAACGATGTGTGTACACGGAATCGAAACTCCGATACCGATGAATCAAGGATACGGAGGTAGCCCGTATCTGCGGTCTCTTCGATCAATGCAATGGTTTCGAGGTCGGACGCGGAGCGATATTCTCTAGGATCAAATACAAAGCGCCCTCGTTCAGATGACCGTAGGGCTTCGGCACCCGTCACATCACCCTGGACAAGGGCGGTGAGTGTTGCCAGACCCTCTACGAGGCGTTTGGCCTCGCTGGGGGCGCCGACTCCACTAGCTTCTAGAGAGTTGCGCTTTTGGTCGCTTGCCATTCTTAGGGCCTTGGCTTGTTGTCGCCAGTGTACCCGCTTGCCCTTCAGGATCTGATTTGAGCTTGTCCGAAAAAGGAAGTCCATGAACAAGAGGAAGTCGCGGATGCAGTTGTCACTCATTTGCAGGAACATTTCTGCGAACGCGTAGCGAGGTCTCTGCCGAAGCTCCTTGAATAGCACAAGATAGGCAGCTACCATTCGCTTCCTTATCTCACGGCTTTTTTGGGCGCGACGTCGCCACGCGGGACTATCTGGCCTGGGCAACTGAAGATTCAGTCTTTCAGCTAGGAAGGTCTGGTAGATCGGGGGTGCTTCGCCCTCCTCGCTGGAGGTAGTGAACAGTGGGGAGTTAGCGAGACCCTGAGATTTCTTCAGCCACTCCTTGGCAGATTCGCTCTCAGCCTTCTTGAGTGCGTCCATCAACAAGAGGTTCAGATCCAGATGGCCGAGAGTCTCTCCGATGTTGAAGTCTCCGGAGTACTCTGGTTCGTGTGCTCGAAGGCGTACACTGGAAACGCCAATCGCTAGCTCGCGGAATTCAGAGCCTTTTAACTCATCTATGAGGACTACAAAGCGGTCTGCGTTTTGGAGATCCATTCCTTTACCGAGAAAGGTGCTAGTGGGGTCAGGCGGTAGCCGTACAAATGAGAGGACTGGAAACACCGGAAACTCGGCGAGGCGAACGATAGTATTCATGGTCTTGATTCCAAACGGACTCAGTGCCTCGCTCTCGTCGTAACAAACTCTGAAGGACCAGCGCCGCGAGTCCTCGGTGGCGGAGTCACAGTACTCGGCCAACATGCGTCCGACTACTCGCCCCAGGTGGCCTATCTGTCCAGACGGGTAGTCTTCTATTAGGCCGGAGAGAGGTTTTTGGCATCGAGAAGACCGGTCCAAACGGACCCTTAGGTTTCTAAGGCGTGTTGCGAGACCGAGGAGCGTAATGTGACGCCCACGCGGGACCGCGTCCCTTAATTCTGGGAATCTTGCAACGATGGACGCAGTGACACTGTGCTCTGACTCAGGCTCTCCGACAAAGATCTCGGTGTCAACCAGTTCCACTATAGCTCTGCAAGCGATTTCTAGCCAAGCAAGGTCGAGATAGAGTGCTAAGATTTCTGCACGAGTTTGATTGGGTATTTCCTGAAGCCATTCATCGAACGACTGCATGGAGAGGGCAGAAATCTTGAGGTAAATTCCCATCTTACGATCCGCGAACGGACCGTTGGGGAGAACGCTAGCCAAGTTTTCATTAGTGGCTCTTCAGGATTTCGAGTGGGTGAAGGTTTCTGGATAGAGGTCCAAGCCACCAAGATGGAAGTAGATGGCATTGCGAAAACGCTCTCGGTTGCGAAAGCCCCTTGCTGCTCTTTTCAGACCCTGGATGACGGTGTTGATACCTTCAAGGCGGGCATTGGTGATTCCGAGTTCGATGGCGTTGAGAATTCCGGTGAGGTGATTCTTGATCGTTTTCGCAGCGCGCTTGATCGGTTCGAGTCGAGAACGAATCGCCCATGAGTAGAAGGCGTCGAAGACCGTCTGAGCATCGAGCCGATTTCCGGCCTCCCACATCTCCATACCGAGTTCTTTGATCATCCAGGCACGCCCAGTCTTGAGTGCTTTCTTGATCAGCTGGTCGAGTTTCACGGCTCGCTCTTCTCCGAGGTGATCCGGGTGGAAGAGCCAAAGGTAGCGTGTGTTCTTCAGACTCTTGTCCCCGACGGCGAAAAGTGCGCGATTCTCGGCTCGTCGCACTTGATCCACGGCCTTGCCGAGGTGCATGGCAACGTGGAACTTGTCGAATGCGATCTTCTCGTTGGCGTCGGGAAGAGCGGCTAAAGTGTCCGATATGTACGGTCCCCACATGTCCATGGCGACGCTCTCGATCTGACCCAATTCGCCTTCGCTGAAGCTGTCGTAGTAGGCGCCAAGGGCTCCCTTCTTATGGCCATCGGTGACGTATTGGACGCATCCGGTCTCCAGATCCGCGACCACCGTCACGTATTCATGCCGCTTCTGGAACGACATCTCGTCAACGCCTATCCGTCGAGGCACTTTCAAATCACGACGTGCAAGCCCACGCCGGACCGCACGCTCCATCACCCCACTCACCTGGTCCCAAGTGACGTCGAGCTGCCGCGCCACGGCTGAGATCGTCGCTTCCTGGAGCCAGTCGATGATCAACGCTTCAAAAAGCGCAGTGAAGCCCGAACCTGGATCCGACCACGGAACGCTCATCGTCTTGACCCCGTGCTCCGGGCAACGAACCCGTGGGACATCGGCGACCAGAATCGTCTTGTACTGGCAGGTCGGGAGGTGCCGCCACCGGCGCCAACGGCTGTCGTACCGACTGCTCGCCTCTCCACATTCAGGGCACGACAAAGCTTGCTCGCGCCCATGCTCGACAAAAACCTCCACCTCGCCATCACCAAGCCGGAGGGATACGTCCGTCACCTTCCAAGGCGCTGAAACGCCAAGGATTTGCCCATATAGGTCGGTATCTCGCATTCACCGAGCCTACACCGACCCACCATCTCTCCTGAAGAGCCTCATTAGTCAACCTCTCCTTGACTGAAAGTGCCTTGAGCAGGGTGGTCTTACCGGCGCCGCGCGAACCAACGATGTAGACAGGACGTGATGTCTCTAGGATGGAGAGGGCCTTTTGAGACAAGAAGTAGAGTGGGCGTTCTTCATACTCAAACCGATTCTCCGAGAAGGGGGAATGTGGCTTCACTCGTTGATCCTCCGGACTTGCCAGCGTTCAGGCTCAGCTTCTCGGTCAAGAATCTCTACGAGGGCCAGCCACTCGCAGTCGCGAAGGGTCTCTGCGAGGGTCGCTGGGCGAATCTGGCGGCCAACCTGATCACGAGCGAGACCTAGGACGTCCTTGAATCGGCGAAAATTCGTTGGAATATTCCTGACAAGGGCTAAGGTGTCCTCTCCTAGGATGCTGAGTGCCTCTCGTGACGCATCACCTTGAAGTGGCAAACGCACTCGGTCTCTTTGTTTGACGAGCCCGTCAGACTTCATCAAGTACTTTGTCACAATGCAGCCTAGCGGGTAGCCGCTCTTGCTGTACTCGATGTCTATCGCGTTGAAGCCATCTGACAGGAGCGGTGCAGAGATCGAGA
Source organism: Candidatus Multivoradales bacterium (assembly GCA_965250305.1). GTDB lineage: Bacteria > Acidobacteriota > Thermoanaerobaculia > Multivoradales > J023 > J023. The sequence goes on from CBDFNS010000025.1 coordinate 629,168, forward strand.
AAATGGGTGAGTTAATATTCTGTGGGTCCGTTACGACTTCGACTTCGCCATTGTGAGTGTGTCCATGCAGGTACAAGATCGTCGGATTGGCTCCGGACAGTTGCCGGCGAGCAGCTCCGCTATTGAGTAGGTGGCCGTAGAGCGCGACCTGAGTGAGCATCTGAGGCAACAGGTTGTGGTGGGTCAGAAGCAAGGCGACGTCCGTAGTCTTTGATGCTTCAAGGTGCGAGGCGAGTTCTTGGAGGTCCTCTTCGAGGAAGGCTGGTGTGTCGAGAGTCTCTCCCAGAATATCGAAGTTCTTGTGGCGACCGCTGCTATTAATGTGTTCCTGTAGTAGCTGTTCCAAGACGGTCTTGATTGGTTCCGGATAGCTTCTCAATTCTCCACAGCCAATACAGGAGTTGATCGAGAAGAGCTGTACGCTGTTCCCAGCGGCGTTGCTCAACAGTGTCTTTCGTAGACCTTCGAGTTTGAAGATGGAAATGTGACATGCGTTCCAGCTCGCACCAAGGGGGCGGAACTTTTCAAGAAGTTCTGTGGATTCCTGCGCGACACCTCTGTCTACGTCGTGGTTGCCTGGTACAACGTGAATCTTATCTCTTGAGATTCTGCTTAGCGTTAGCGCTTCTGCAAGGTATTTTACACACTGCTTGTAGCCTTCGAGGTCGCCCCGAGACGTCAGGTCCCCGCAGATTGCGACGCCATCTGCGGTTCGCACCTTATCAGCGAGTTTTCGGACGACTGTCTGAAGACGGTTGGGGGCGACAGCGGTTGAGAGGTGCTGGGGAAAACCTGGGTCTTTGATGTCACATTCTAGAGTGGCCTGGCAATCAGGCAGGTGAACATCGCCAATGTGAAGGAGTCGAATTGTTCGTGTTTCTGGCCTCATGATATTGAATCCAGGCAGGTGAAGACTTGTTCCTGCTTGAGAAAGGAGTTTGCTTTTCCTGCCAGAGGCAATTGTGGGTTTCGAGCGCTAGTTCTGGAGAAAGAGGTGGGGCTCACGTCATTTTCTAGTCAGTTCACTTTAGTTGGCTGGTGTTAGAGCTTAAGCCGCCCCTCAGGTCATGGCTCCTCTCCGTGACCTGAGGTTGCAGACACCACTTCCTTTGCACGGCGCTCCTTCACTATACCGCATAGCGCGCAAGCAGAACCTCAGCTCATCTGCAGAGGCTTTCCTGCCAAGCAAGAGCTTGTCAGATAGTAGAAGCGAGGATGCACACGACTCACCCCGACAGGCCGAAGGCTTCAGTTTCTACGAGGGTGCCAAGACCGATAGCGAGACGACGGCGCAGGTGATGGTGCGGAAGGGCGGGCAGCTAGTGCTGACCCAGGCCGCTGTGGCCACGCTGGGTGACGGGGTACAAGCTGTCTAGATCGGGTACAGTCAAGACGAAGCTGTGCACGAAGCTGCCGGCCATCGACCCGCCACAGTGCGCAACCAGGTCGGCTTCAATGTAGCCGGGAGCCGGATCGCCCCAATCGCCGAACGTGCGCACAGTTACCTGCCTCCGGATCGCCGAGTTGACGCCACCGCGTTGCTTTCGCCCTGTTTTCTCCCGAACGTGTCACGAACGGGCGCCAGTAGCCGGTCGATCGCCGATGCGCTCACCGTCAGCAGCCGTCGGCGCACCTCTTCGTCGAGTCGGAGGTGGACGTGTCGCTCCATCGACTCGACAAAGCTCGGCAAGATGGCTTTCAGGCGCTTTCCGCAGATCCGATCGGCCGTCTCCCACACGATGATCAAGGCTGTTCGAACAGCCTCGTCGTAGATCCGCTGACCTACTCGCTCAGGCGTGCCTGGCTGATCGGCATTCTGATTCAGAAGGCGCAACGCGTGCCTGCGATGGTAGCCAGTTACAGCCACGAACTCGTCGAGGATTCTGTTTTTCTCAACGCGCCCCTTACCTCGATACCGATCCTTGATCGCTGCCAGCAGCTCCTTGCGTGTTGCCATACTGATGCGTCTCCCCATGGGTGCCTCCCAGCGTCCATTCGGTGGGTAGCATTCTCATGAGGCAACGACACGCTACGGGTAGCAGAATCGCTGAGGCAACGCGCCGGCCATTCTAATTGTCGCTGATCAGTTCGTACGCATTCGCTACTTCGGCCTGCTCAAATCGCAATCGCGCCGAGACAACCAGACAGCTGCGCCTGCTGCTCGATATCGTGGTAGATGCAGCGGCGCCCGATGCCTCTGAGCCGAGCTCATGGGAGGCGCAGCTAACGCGCCTCGTCTGTAGCGATCCCAAGTGCTGTGGGAACTGTCACGGACACTGCCAGAATTCGCGTTAGTGAACACGAAGTGTGACGACCCCTCTATAGAAGATCGGGTGATGAGGCGAGTTGGCCTCCAGCGGGCTACCGTAGCCGGCTGGAGGTCAGCCGATGCCGAGACGCCTGAGCCAGGAGGAGATCGTGACGATACGCGTACTGGCCGAGAAAGGTCAGAATCATTGTGAGATCGGGCGCACGGTGGGTGTGACGGAGAGCACGGTGCGGTACCACCTACGGCGCTCGGCCGAGGGCGCGGAGGATGGGCGTCGAGACAAACCACAGCGAGCCTCTACGCTGACGGAGGTGATCGCTGCGTGGCACGCAGATCGAGAGGGCTACGCACGCCCGATTAACGTGATGGAGCTGTACGAGCACCTGGTGGGCGAGTACGACTACCCGGGCTCGTACCAGTCGGTGCGCCGCTTCGTTCGCCGGCACTACCCGAAGCCGCGGATGCGGACCTATCGACGAGTCGAGACGGTACCGGGAGCACAAAGCCAGACGGACTGGGCGGAGTTCCGCAAAGTCGATGTCGGCGCGGGCCCAGAGCCACTCTCGGCGTTCGTGATGCAGCTGTCGCACTCGCGCAAAGCGGCTGTGGTGTGGAGCCGTCGCAAGGATCTGTTGAGCTGGCTGGCATGCCACAACGCCGCCTTCGAGCGCCTGGCTGGGATCGCGGCGGTCAACCGGATCGACAATGTCCGCACGGCGCTGGCCTCGGGAGCCGGGCCGTGGGGCACGATACACCCGGCCTACCGGGCCTACGCTCGGACCGTGGGTTTCCACGTGGACGCCTGCATGCCGCGGGATCCGCAGGCCAAGGGCAAGGTGGAGGCCGCGGTGCGGCTGTCACGTCTGCGTGTCGATCCGAGGCCGCAGTGTTTCGATCACCTCGAGGACCTGCAACACTGGACGGATGCACGCCTTCTGGCTTGGTCGAAACGGGCGCTCTGCCCAGCGACAGGCCTCACCGTCGATGAGAGCTGGCATCGGGAGCTCGAGCGGCTGCAGCCGCTACCGATCCTGCCCGAGCCGTTCGACATGGCGGTCACCCGGCCGGTGCACAAGGACTGCATGGTGCGCTTCGAGGAGCGCTCCTACCCGGTGCCCTTCCAGTGGGTCGGGCTACGCGTGGAAGTGCGCGGCTGCGCCGGTAAAGTCCAGATCCTGGCTGAGGGGCAGGTGCTTCGCGAGTACCGACGGCACACCCCGGAGCGCATACTGATCGATCCGAGTTGCTACGAGGGTGAGGCCACCGATCGCGTGTTACCGCCGAGGCCGCTTGGCAAGATGGGTCGCAGGCTGCAGGAGATCTACGAGCAGCCAGTCGAACAGAGACCGGTCGATCTGTACGCCGCCCTGGCAGAGGTGGCGCGATGACAGCGCGAAAGGGAAAGGTCGACCTCGATGCCACCTGCGCGCAGCTCGAGCAGGCGGGCTTGGCCCATGCCGCCGCCCGACTCGCGGAGCTGGTCGAGGAGGCTGCGAAGCAGCAGCTTTCAGCCCACCGCTTCCTCGACCGGGTCCTGACGGCCGAGCTCACCGAGCGCGAGGAACGCCGGATCAAGACGTCGCTGCGACTCTCCGGACTACCCACCGGCCAGACCCTCGGGAACTTCGAGTACGGCTTCCAGCCGTCGATGGAGAAGAGTCGCATCGAGACCCTCGCCACCTGCGCCTGGATCCGTGAGCACGCCACAACGGTGATCGCCGGACCCCCGGGAACGGGCAAGACTCACATCGCCATCGCTTTGGGCGTCAAGGCGATCGAGAACGGCTTCTCCGTCGCCTTCTTCCGCCTCGACGATCTACTGCACGCCATGAAGCGCGACGCCGAGTTGGCGCCGCAGCGGCTACGACGCAAGAAGTACAACAACGTCTCGATGTTGATCATTGATGAGGTGGGCTTTCAGCCGCTCTCCCGGCCCGAGGCGAGCCTGTTCTTCCGCCTGGTCAGCTACCGATACCAGCGAGGCGCGACTCTGATCACCACCAACAAGGCGGTCAAGGACTGGCCCGAAATCCTCGCCGGCGACGAAGCCATGGCGGCAGCGCTGCTGGATCGCCTGCTGCACCACTGCTACGTCTTCAACATCAAGGGACGCAGCTATCGACTCAGGGACCTCGAGAGGATCCTCAAGTGAGCCGCCCAAACCAAGAGGGCCATGGAAGGCGACGCGATATGGAAGCCGTGGAAAGCTGCTTCCCCCGACCCACCACCGCACCTCCCCACCGCTCCCACAACGCTTGGAAAACCCGCCCCAGGCCCCCGCCCGCGGGTTTACGACACCTCCCACAGCCCCGGCGACGACCGGTAGAGATTGGAAGAAGCAGATGAAGAACCAGAACCAGGAACGGGGTCGTAAGAGTATGCGCCCCCTGACGTCGTAGAACGTGTCCATTGACAATCAGGGGTCGTCAAACTAGATGTTCACCAAGGTCGCGAAGGTACGTGTTCATTGACACCCTGTCGCCCGGCGTCAGCGAGCACCGCCATGAACCTCGGGTCTCATGCGAGCCGTTTCGGCGAGCGTATCCGTGCGCTCGCAATGGTTGACGTGCGCTCCACATCATGCCGCCTGCTATAGTCGATGTCGCTACTCGCAATAGGAGGCCGTGGTGCCTCTCCGAGACGCCAGTCAAGCTGCGCAATGCGCTGCGACTCGTCTCGGCGAACCCCACTCGGTCACGGAACGCTCGGCATCGAGGTGACGACGGGAAGTATTCAAACCCCATAGCGACCATACCCGCGCGGGCCGCGCCTCGTCCAACCTGGTCTATCCGAAATCTGGTTGATCTCGTCGGCCGACGTCCACCGCATTGCGAAGACGGCGAGTTGTCGTGGGAACGTGCTGCGTAGACTTCGGATACTTCGGATAGACCACTATTCTGTTCTACGGCTTCTAGCTGAACAATGAGAACAACTGAAAAGGACCCGATCTATGGGTGAGGGATGCGATGTAGCAGTGGACCTTTCCTCCAATGTGCGGCGTTGGATATCCCGCCAAGCCGCCGTCGGCGAGGAATCGCTCACAGATTGGCTCCTCTACGAGCTGTCTGATCGGCTTTCCTGGGTCCACTATCTGAAGTTCAACCGGCACCAAGAAGCACGCTCCACAGGAGCAGACTGGGATTGGTGGTTCGTTGGGGACGGCGGCAGTCTTGCTCTAAGAGTTCAAGCAAAGCGTCTGCGCTTCGGAGAAGATTGCTACAAGGGCCTTGCACATACGAATCGACATGGCCTGCAGATCGAGAAACTGATCGAGAGTTCAACTTCGAAAAACCTGATGCCCATGTATGCATTGTACTCTTCTCCCAGTTCCGATCCTTCCCTTCTCTGCGGAGGCAGACCCGCGGCAGCAGGCCAGGATGGTGTCTTCATTGCTGGCGCCATCGAGCTATATAACGGGTTCATCACTAAAGGCAGGGGCAAAGTCGAAGCTAGCGAGGTACTGGAACGGTCCAATCCATTGTCCTGCCTATTCTGCTGCCCGAAATCGCCACTGGCACGAGCTGTTGGAGGCGGTCCAGATCGTTTCAGCGACTGGTTCCGGATCTACTACAAGGACACTGTTGAAGGGATGATGGATCGTCTCCAAAAGCAGAAGATTCGGAATATCCGCGAAGACCAATCGCCAGGATTCCATAGGGAGCCTGCGCCTGCGGTGGTTGGTGCACTTCAGAACATCGAAGAGGGAATTCCAGACTGGTATGAGCAGGAATTCTCCCGATACATGGATGATACAAACGCGCTTGTGATCTTTGATTTGCGCGGGCGCTTTGAGGATCACCATTATGAGCCGTAGAACCCAGCAGCTCGAGACGCACGGCACGGCGCGGCGCCGGCGCTCAGCTGCGTCGCGTTATGCGCCGCACACGGGAATGTAGATATGAGTGATCACGGCGAGGAAACTCAAGCGGACTCGCAAGGCGGCTCGCTAGCTGCAGATACGAGCACCTCCTCGGAGCAGAGAGTTCAGCTATTTAGCCTTATTGCAGCCTTCCTGACCATTTTCACGTTCCTGAAGGATGCAGCAGAGATCATGGAATTCATGGTCCAGAACATGGCGATCTCGCTCCTAGTTACGGCAGGGCTACTGGTCCTATTTGCCAGAGATTTGTTTGGGCTGAAAGCGGGAAGGCTGTGGTCCTATTTCGGTCCGATGATCAGTAGGCTGGGTCTTTTCTTGAGAAAGCTGGTCGATAGCAAAATAGCGATCTTCGGACGCGCCGGTATCGTCGTGGTGGCGTTGATGATCCTAGGAATCGCTTCGCTTCGAGTCTATGTTGCGGGGGTGTATTACATCCTATTAGAGAGCAGCCGCAATCAAGAGGCCACTGAAAAGCGGGTCGATCAGTTGAATGAGATTCTGCTCGAGAATGAGAAGGCCGACCTGATTCTGGAGGCAACTCGGCCTCTCGGAAGAAGCCAATACTACGGGATTACTATCGGGCCCATCTACAGCGAGGAGAAAGCCGACGAAATGTTCGAAGACCTAAAAGAGGTTCTTGGAGAGCAGGAGATTCGCGATGACGCGGGGGTTAAAGAAGTCCCGTTGTCTGTGATCTGGCGGAAGGCGACAGGATTCTTAAAATTCGATTGAGGTACCCAAATTGGGGGAAATGCATATCCATAACATGCAGGGGACGCCACCGCCGCCTGGGACAAACCTAGCAGGCCGTGGTGAAACCCCAATTGGCCCGCAACGAGAGTTCGCTGGCGATCGGTATGAAGGCCAGTGTTCTGTACGCGGATCCGAGGCGAGATTGGGCTTGGTAGGCGCTCGTCGCCTTGAAGGGGGCCAAACAACGTGGAATGCGGTTCCAAAAGGTAAGAAAAAGGCCGACAAGGGCCGCTTTCCGGTCTCTGAGACCCTTGGGCGTGCCGCTTCCGACGAGTTCGCGCATGACGAGGCCGAGATTCAAACCGACTATGTGTACAAGGAGCCGCTTGCGAATGTTGGCGTGGCGGCGAAGGTGACATCGGCGGAGATTGCCTGACTCGTAACCATGGGCAAAGCCGCGTTCGAGCTTCTCGCCGCGTTGGCGTAACAAGGCTTTTCCTCGCTCGCCTCGAATGCGACGTCGATTGGCGTACGTTGCATCGCGCTCGGCCGGCTTCCCCTTCCAATTTCGACGGCCCCGACTGGGTTCTGAGATGTAGGAGCGAATGCCGTGATCGCGACACGCGGTAACCACGGCATTCGAGTGATAGCCCTTGTCTGCGACGATCTCGGCCATCGGTGTGTCGCTGACTCCTTCTGCGCTCTGCGGATCCGCGACGACCGCGCCAAGTGTCTCGAGGGCCTCCGAAATCGTTTCTTCAAAGGTCTGTGTGTCGCCCTTGCAACCGCCGTTGATCGTTACAGCTACGACCGCACCGCTGTCCATGTCGACGGCATGCTCGACCTTGTGAGCAAGTCTGGTACGACCGTCTTTCATCTTGGTGATCTTGGAATCCGGATCGTTCGGATTCGTCCAATCGTCGTTCTTGCCCTTGCCTTTACGTTTGCGATCCAGCTTCGCCAGATCTGATCGCGTCGGCGTCTCGATTCCTGAATCTTTGGCAAGCTGCTCCAGGAACTCGTCATACCGCTCGCCGCTGTCGCGGCGCACGATGCTGCGCAGAGCCGCATTCGCTTCCAACGTCGTCGAGTCAATACCAAGCGTCTTCGCACGAAGGAGGCCTGACTTTGCCAGCGTCCGAAGTGCCCACACGAAGACCGCTTGATGGCTCTCCAGTGAAATCAGCCGTCGATTACGAGAAATCGTCGAATGATCCGGTGGTGCGTCGCTGAGCTCGTAGCCCAGAAACTCGCGCAGCGAGATCGAGTCAGCTACGCGCCAAGCAATGCCACGCTCGGAATCGATCCCTTCGAAGTAGCCGATAAGAAGCAGACGAAAGTACACGGCCGAAGCAAGAGACGGGCGACCGACCTGGTCCGCGTAGAACTGAGCGCATTCGTTCTCGACGAAGGCGTCGAAGTCGTGCTTGTTCAAGAGCTGATTCAGCCGACGGTAGAACGGGTGGCCGGGCCCTCGAGCTAAACGATCCGCCCGAACGAACAACGAACGCTGCTGATTCTTCTTTCGTCGGCCCATCGCCATTGGCTGCCTCCTCTGTTGCGGAGAATCTACACGCTACACACCAATACCCCAAAATCGGCTATCGGCTGAATCGAGACTTTCACCACGCCCTGCTAGACGGAAACTACGACCTTGGAGATCTGCTGCCCAGCTCTGTGAGCCGCATGAAGCGCCATCTGAATATTGGCGTGAAGTCGGCGAAGGCGTGGAAGAACGAGGAAGCGCAGAAGGCTGTAGAAGAACGACAACAGTGCTTCAAAGAGTGCCAGACGCGTCAGGGTGATGAACAGTGGGTGGTCAACAAAGCTGTGCACTACAATGAGTGGGCAGATTTTGCGCCAGAGGAGTTCGAGCCGGTGGTCGCAGCTTGCCACGATCTAGCCGAGTGCTTTCGGTGCAGCAAGTGCGGCTCGTGGCTGAGCGCGACCCCCAGGACCAGTGCCAAGGTGCTGAAGTGCGATTGTTCTGAAGTAGCAATAAACTTAGAAGTGCCGCGGTGAGGCTTACCGAGGCGTGAGCGGCGTGCTATGCCGATCTTCAGCAATCTCCGGAACGGGGAGCGAAGGCTTCTGCGGACCAGGCAATGGACAGGACGTCTGGTGAGCGAACGAGGAATACGAGATGGGATTTGTCGTCAGCGCGTGCTGCCTCGGCTGCGATTTTGAATCTGAGAGCCTCACGATCGGAGACGCAAAGCATGTCGTGTGCATCTGCCGCTCGTGTAATTCGGTCGTCAATCCCGAGATTGTTCCGTTTCGCTTCGAGTTGAGACCCTGTCCGAAATGCGAAGCACCGCTCGATGTCGCTGAACGGCTCGACATGCTGAAGACCGTGATGGATCACGAGGGGACGATACCGAGCGACTACGATTGTCCTCGGTGCGGCCCCAACCGGCTTGCGTTCAAGGACGTGATCCACTTTTCGATGGGACGCGAGAATGTGGCCCCAACCGCAGGTTCCAGGGTGCACGGCCGGTTGCGTGACGGGAGCCTCCATGTCTCAGGGATGTTCCTACCACACGGTGTCGAGCCAAAGGTGGCGGGTTTGCCGCCTGCCTCTGAGGGCCGCAGAATGGAGTTGCTCACTGGAGATGTCGAGCGTGATGAAGGGGCGATAGAATCGATTTCATTCTCGTTCGTCAAGTACCTCGACCGATGAAACCGCCCATCTGCCACCTGTGCAATCGCGATTTTCTCCATACAAGCCACGACGGAGACCTTGTGCGTTTTGCCGACTACGAGCCACTTCCTCCCGAGGTCGATGGGCACCCGTGCGGACTCGAGTGGTTCTGTGCCGACCACCTCGAGGCAGCGCGGATGTTGGCGACTTTGACTAGCGCCGAAGCAATGGTCTCGTTGCGAGCGCGGTTTGTTGACTTCCCGCCATATGACCCCGATTGGCGACCGTCGCTCTGGGTGACTGCAATGGGGCCAGGTCGCATACGGGTTCTCTCGCTCTTTCGCCAAGCCAATCGAGTGAGCCCTTTAGAGGCCAAGGTTCTCTGTGCCGAAGCTGAGTTCGAGTTTGCGAAGGGGTGGCCATACGAGTTCGAGCCGTGGCGACAGGCCCTCTCCAAGCTCGGGGCGAGTGCCGAGATCCGGAAGGACTGAGATGTTCACAGTTGCCACCAAAACGGAGATGAAGGGACGTTGCCACCGGTACGAAGTCTTCCGGGATAGAGAAATGCTGCCATTCTCGGATGCCTTGCAGCTGTGGCAGACCAATGATGAATTCCGAGCGTTCTTTGTAGGGATCCTGGCGGAGTCGCCGTTCAAGGCGTATCGGTGGGAGACTCCGCCACTTATACGAGGCACGGTCGGACGCCCGTTCGAGTTCGTGCTCGTGGACTCGCCAGGCCTCGATCGTCCGGCGAACGACACCGCATTTCACCAATACTTCAGCCCTGCGGGTCACGGCGTCGTCTCCTTCGAGAGCCTGGGACGGGATGCGCTGATGGTCGTACCGTCTCCGCGAACCGACAGCTCGGCCTACGTGCATCTCGCCGCGTTCATCCGCAACGGTCCCACTGACCAGGTCGATGCGCTGTGGCGGTTGGTAGGGCAGTACGTTGAGCAGCGACTCGACGATCGACCAGTTTGGCTGAGTACCGCCGGAGGTGGCGTGGCGTGGTTGCACGTTCGGTTGGATTCTCGGCCAAAGTACTACTCCTATTCGGCGTACACGCGCTGAATCGCACCCGTCCAGTAGCAGAGAGGCCATGCGTACCGAAAATGTCTCCGCCAACGCGTTGAGATCGTGGATCGCGCAACGCGGCACGACGGAGCTTTGGTCCCTGGCGCGGTGATCACCCATTCGTCACGATTTCGGGCTGGCTTGTCCCTGGGATCACCGATCGGGCCCAAGGAAGCCTCTGTTTTCTTGGTGGTGGCGCCGCTTGGAGTAGACGCGTGGGCACATCGCCCGTGCCGACACTCCAAGGAGTTACGATGACCAAGACACTGGCTTTGGCGACCTTCACCATGCTTGCGGCGTCGCCGTTGTGGGCAGGTGGCCCACCGGAGTGCGCGTACCGCGCGCCCGTCGAGTGCCGCAACGCCAACTCGACCAACGCTGATCTCAGCATCCTGCCCACCGAGCCCGGAACCCATGGGCCACTCCGGCGGGAATCTGGCGTTCCGTTCTTTGTCGACGCCTACGATCAGGGTGTGTATCTCACCGGATCGCATACCTGGAACAACCTTCAAGATTGGGGTGACTGTCGATCCGATCCCGCGCAAGAGGGCCAACCCTTCCCCTACGACACCTACCTAGACATGCTCGTCTCCTGTGGCCACAACTTCATTCGTCTGTGGGCCTTCGAGGGGCCGTCCGTATCGGAGAACGACGACATTCTGCCGGCCAACATCAACCCACTTCCTTGGGTGCGCGACGACGCCCGCAAGAAGGGGACCGAGGGTCTCTTCGATCTCGACGACGTGCCGGTCAAGATCAATGAAGCCTATTTGAGCCGACTCGAAGACCGGGTCGCTGCCGCCAAGGGAAAGGGGATCTACGTCGGGGTCATGCTCTTCCAGGGTTGGAGCATCCAGCGCCGCGCCCTCGACATCCAGCCGTGGCCCAGCCATCCGTTCAACGGCGACAACAACAACAACGACATCGACGGCGATCTGAACGATGACGGGCAGGGCACGGAAGTCCACACCCTCGCGAAGGGAACCGAAGACCTCCGCGTCTTGCAGGACGCCTATGTGGCGGCGGTCGTGGATCGATTGAAGGACTACGACAATGTGCTGTGGGAGATCACCAACGAGAGCCTGCCCTCGTCCAACGCCTGGCAGAACGCCATGGTGACGCGGATACGCAATCTCGAGGCGAACAACACGATCCAGCATCCGATCGGCCGGACGAGCTATGGCACGTCGTTCTCGAATGCCGACCTCTTCGCCAGCGGTGCCGACTGGATCTCGCCGACCCGGAGGGCCACCGAAGGGCAGGACTACGCCTCCGATCCCCCGGCCAACGACGGGTCGCAGGTGGTCGTGATCAGCGATACGGACCATGTCGGCGAGATCCTCGGCCAGAACGCCGACGTGCACCGTCCTTGGATCTGGAAGAACCTCACGCGGGGCCTTCAATCGATCTTCATGGATCCGGTGACCAATGGATTCTCCGACGACTTCTTCGCAGGTACCAACCCCGCCAATCCCGAATGGCCCAAGATTCGGGCGCAGCTCGGCCGCGCCAGCCGCTTCGCCAACAAGCTCGATCTGGTGCGCGCGGCGCCGCTCGATGCCGCCCAGTGCTCGGCCTATTGCCTTGGTGTCGCCCACCAAGGGCAGGCCCACGAGCATTACCTCATCTACAGTCCCTCGGACGATGACAATCCGATCCAGATCCGTTTGGATCCAGGGATGTACGACGGCGAATGGCTGGACCCCGAGGACGGCTCCATGATGACGGAGACATTCGACAGCACGGGCTCCGCACAGACGGTCACAAAGCCCTATGACGAGGCGGTGCTCTACCTGAAGCGCCGGCCGCCGTCGGTGAAGCTGGTGGGCCACTACGTGCCACGCTTCGGCTTCGACTCGACGACCTCAGAGTCCGAGACGACCAACCCGGAGTCCTTCGACTTCTTCTTCGATCCCAACCGGGGTACCTACGAGGAACGGCCGAGCGGTCCTTGTGACAACCAGGCCGAGAACCCCACCTACCTCAAGGTCTCGATCGACACCAGTCAGCCGATCAACGCGTGCAGCTACTTTGCCAAATGGGATTCGCAGCCGAGGGCGTGCACCCAGGAGGAGGTAGATCTGCTCAACCAAGGTGGGATGCTGGTGCTCAACACGGACGACATCAAGACGGCTTCGACCGGGACCTGTGACGACCTGCCAGGCGAGCAGGCGCACGTGAGCTACAGCGTTTCGCAGTATTTCGCCATGGACCTGGAGATCGACGGCACCACCTTCTCGCGTCGCTTGAACTTCCGTCCCCGGGCACAGGTTCTGCGCATTCATCCGACCGACGACGTTCATGTCTGGGAGCAGACACCGGACCTGAACTACGGCACGGAGTGGTTGCTCGAGGTCCGCGGGGCACCGGCGAAGATCAAGCACGCGTTCCTGAAGTTCACGAACCTCAACGGACCCAACGGTGCGGTCCTGGTATCCAGCCAGCTGCGCCTCTCGGTGACCGAGGGATCGACCGCGTCACTCGAGGTTCGGAAGCTCTGCGGCACGGGCGCCTGGACTGCGACCGGCGCCCAATGGAACAACTGGCTGACCCAGACCGGCGGGTTGTGCGACGTCATCACCACCCTGCCGGCACCGGGGATCGGCGATCGGCTGCGGATCGACGTATCCGGCTCAGTGCAGCAGGCGGGGACCGCGCTCTGGCAGGTCGGCCTGGCAGCGGGTGGACCGTCGACTGGTGATTTGGTGTTCTTGTCCAACGACAGCGGCGATCCCAAGTTGCCTACGCTGGTCCTGGTTTTCCAGGCACCGGAACCGTAGGACGGGGCCGAGGGTCGGGACGTCCCAGGAAATGCAGGTGCCAAGAAATGCAGGTGCCAGCCGAACATTGACGGGGTACGAGCCACGGTCGGGCGTCCGTTCGAGTTCGTTCTCGTGGACTCGCCAGGGCTCGATCGTCCGGCGAACGACACCGCATTTCACCAATACTTCAGCCCCGCAGGTCACTGCGTCGTCTCCTTCGAGAGCCTGGGACGGGATGCACTGATGGTCGTGCCATCTCCTCGAACCGACAGCTCGGCCTACGTGCATCTCGCCGCGTTTATCCGCAACGGTCCAACTGAACAGGTCGATGCGCTGTGGCGGTTGGTGGGGCAGCACCTTGAGCACCGACTCGACGATTGACCAGTTTGGCTGAGCACCGCCGGAGGTGGCGTGGCGTGTTTGCACGTTCGGTTGGATTCTCGGCGAAAGTACTACTGCTATTCAGCGTACACACGCTGAATCGCGCCCGTCGGGTAGCAGAGAGGCCATGTGTACGAGCGCGATAGGCGGGAAACGTCAGCCCGCCACGCGCTCAGATTCGGAGGATCACCCCAAACCCCGCTGCACCCCACGAACAACCGTCTGCGCCAGCATGACCCCATGCACCATCGGCGGTGAGAAATGGTAGAGCATGCCGATAGGCGCCTTGACCATCCACGACGCGCGCAGCACCGAGCGCAGAGCGCGTGGCGTGAGGCGTGAGGCGATACACGACGCGGCGCCGTGCCGAGCGCATGAGGTAGCTGACGGCGTTGGCGGCGGCGCGCTGGCGCTTGGAGCCGGGAGTGGCCTTTTCGAAGCCGGCGACTTTCTCCAGGATGTCGCGCAGGAAGGTATCTTGCTCGGCACGTAGCTGGGTGGCGAGCTGGCGATCGTTGGCCGGCAGCCGCGCGATTTCCTGGGGCGTGAGGCTGGCGACTTGAACGGCGAGGTCGACGTGAAGCTGCTCGTGATCGCCGAGCGCCGTCAGGCGCCGTTCGGCATCGCGCAATGCCCTGCGTAGTGCAGGGCGGTCGTCCGCCGAGGCGCGACCGAGCTCGAGCGTCAAGCGCTCGCGACTGGCCATGGCTCTGTTCATCTTGTCGAGATCGCGCAAGGTGCGGCGGATGGCGGCGAGGCGGACTTTGGGATCGCCGATGGCACGCGGTGCCCGTGGTTCGAGCCGCGTTTCCCGTCGTGGCCGTAAGGCGCGCTCCTCGGCCAGCAGCTTCTCGGCTAGGGCTCGCGATATGTGGTCCAGGACGAGATCCTTGCGCGGCACCCTCGAGAACGCCTTCGCCAACGCGTCGAGATTCTTGATGTAGCGACGCGGCACGACGACGCGGAGCGTCTTGCGGTGCCTCGTGAGGCCGACGTACGCTGCACCGCGGTCGATCAGGGAGTCGGCGAGCAGGTAGGCACGGTCAATGGTGATGCCTTGGGCCTTGTGGATGGTGGTGGCGTAGCCGTGGGCGAAGCCGTGATAGTTCTTCGGATCGAAGGCCACCAGCCGGCGATCGTCGATGCGGACGCGCATCTCCGTCTTCACGATCGCCACAATCGAGCCCAGGCTGCCGTTGCGCACGCCGCCCTCGCCTTCTAGGACCCGCACCACCTTGCCCTTGGGGTCGTTGGCGCCGAGCAGGAGGCGGTCACCGACCGAGTACTGCCGGCCCGCAAGCCGAACACCGCCTTGGATCTCGCCGGCATCGCGTCGCGCTCGGCGATTCATTTGCGACCGCAAGAGAATGGGCCTCGAGGCGTCGGAATTCATCCGTCGCTTCCTCCTGCACGTCTTGCCTCGGAGGGTTCGTAGCAAGCGCTACTTCGGCCTGCTTTCAAATCGCAGCCGCTCCGAGACAACCAGACAGCTGCGCCTGTTGCTCGATGTCGTGGTAGAGGCAGCGATGCCCGATGCCTCTGAGCCGAGCTCATGGGAGGAGCAGCTAACGCGCCTCGTCGGTAGCGATCCCAAGTGCTGCCGGAACTGTCACGGACGCTGCCAGAATTCGCGTTAGTGAACACGAAGTTTGACGACCCCTCAAGAGATCGGGTGACGAGGCGAGTTGGCGTCCAGCGGGCTACGGTAGCCGGCTGGAGGTCAGTCCGATGCCGAGACGCCTGAGCCTGGAGGAAATCGTGACGATACGAGTACTGGCCGAGAAGGGTCAGAATCATTGTGAGATCGGGCGCACGGTGGGTGTGACGGAGAGCACTGTGCGGTACCACCTACGGCGCTCGGCCGAGGGCGCGGAGGATGGGCGTCGGGACAAGCCACAGCGGGCCTCTACACTGGCGGAGGCGATCGCGGCGTGGCACGCAGATCGTGAGGGCTACGCCCGCCCGATCAACGTGATGGAGCTGTACGAACACCTGGTGGGCGAGTACGACTACCCGGGCTCGTACCAGTCGGTGCGCCGCTTCGTTCGCCGGCACTACCCGAAGCCGCGGATGCGGACCTATCGAAGAGTCGAGACGGTACCAGGAGCGCAAAGCCAGACGGACTGGGCGGAATTCCGCAAGGTCGACGTCGGTTCGGGCCCAGAGTCACTCTCGGCCTTCGTGATGCAGCTGTCGCACTCGCGCAAAGCAGCTGTTGTGTGGAGCCGCCGCAAAGATCTGCTGAGCTGGCTGGCGTGCCACAACGCCGCCTTCGAGCGCTTGGCCGGGATCGCGGCGGTCAACCGGATCGACAATGTCCGCACGGCGCTGGCCTCGGGAGCCGGGCCGTGGGGCACGATCCACCCGGCCTACCGGGCCTACGCTCGGACCGTGGGTTTCCACGTTGACGCCTGCATGCCACGGGATCCGCAGGCCAAAGGCAAGGTGGAGGCCGCGGTGCGGCTGTCACGTCTGCGTGTCGATCCGAGGCCACAGTGTTTCGACCACCTCGAGGACCTGCAACGCTGGACGGATGCACGCCTTCTGGCTTGGTCGAAACGGGCGCTCTGCCCGGCGACAGGCCACACCGTCGATGAGAGCTGGCATCGGGAGCTCGAGCGGCTGCAGCCGCTACCGATCCTGCCCGAGCCGTTCGACATCGCGGTCACCCGGCCGGTGCACAAGGACTGCATGGTGCGCTTCGAGGAGCGCTCCTACCCGGTGCCCTTCCAGTGGGTCGGGCTACGCGTGGAAGTGCGCGGCTGCGCGGGCAAAGTCCAGATCCTGGCTGAGGGGCAGGTGCTTCGCGAGTACCGACGGCACACCCCGGAGCGCATACTGATCGATCCGAGTTGCTACGAGGGTGAGGCCACCGATCGCGTGCTACCGCCGAGGCCGCTTGGCAAGATGGGTCGCAGGCTGCAGGAGATCTACGAGCAGCCAGTCGAACAGAGACCGGTCGATCTGTACGCCGCCCTGGCAGAGGTGGCGCGATGACCGCGCGAAAGGGAAAGGTCGACCTCGATGCCACCTGCGCGCAGCTCGAGCAGGCGGGCTTGGCCCATGCCGCCGCCCGACTCGCGGAGCTGGTCGAGGAGGCGGCGAAGCAGCAGCTGTCGGCTCACGGCTTCCTCGACCGGGTCCTGACGGCCGAGCTCACCGAGCGCGAGGAACGCCGGATCAAGACGTCGCTGCGACTCTCCGGACTACCCACCGGCCAGACCCTCGGGAACTTCGAGTACGGCTTCCAGCCGTCGATGGAGAAGAGTCGCATCGAGACCCTCGCCACCTGCGCCTGGATCCGTGAGCACGCCACAACGCTGATCGCCGGACCCCCGGGAACGGGCAAGACTCACATCGCCATCGCTCTGGGCGTCAAGGCGATCGAGAACGGCTTCTCCGTCGCCTTCTTTCGCCTCGACGATCTACTGCACGCCATGAAGCGCGACGCCGAGCTGGCGCCGCAGCGGCTACGACGCAAGAAGTACAACAACGTCTCAATGTTGATCATCGACGAGGTGGGCTTTCAGCCACTCTCCCGGCCCGAGGCGAGCCTCTTCTTCCGCTTGGTCAGCTACCGATACCAGCGAGGCGCGACTCTGATCACCACCAACAAGGCGGTCAAGGACTGGCCCGAAATCCTCGCCGGCGACGAAGCCATGGCCGCAGCGCTGCTGGATCGCCTGTTGCACCACTGCTACGTCTTCAACATCAAGGGACGCAGCTATCGACTCAGGGACCTCGAGAGGATCCTCAAGTGAGCCGCCCAAACCAAGAGGGCCATGGAAGGCGACGCGATATGGAAGCCGTGGAAAGCTGCTTCCCCCGACCCACCACCGCACCTTCCCACCGCTCCCACAACGCTTGGAAAACCCGCCCCAGGCCCGCCCGCGGGTTTACCACACCTCCCACAGCCCCGGCGACGACCGGTAGAGATTGAAAGAAGCAGATGAAGAACCAGAACCACGAACGGGGTCGTAAGAGTATGCGCCCCCTGACGTCGTAGAACGTGTCCATTGACAATCAGGGGTCGTCAAACTAGATGTTCACCAAGGTCGCGAAGGTACGTGTTCATTGACAGGAACTGCGGGCAGGGTCGGCTGGTGCTGCTGCGCCAAGTCTCTGTCGCTCGGCGCCAGCGAGCACCGCCATGAACTTCGGGTCTCATGCGAGCGGTCTCGGCGAGTGTATCCATGCCCTCGTCATGGTTGACGTGCGCCCGCCCATCGCGCCGCCTGATATAGTCGAGGTCGATACTCGCATAAGGAGGACGTGGTGCCTCTCCGAGACGCCAATCAAGCTGCGCTATGCGCTGCGACTCGTCTCGGCGAACCCCACTCGGTCACGGAACGCTCGCCATCGAGGTGACGACGGGAAGTATTCAAACCCCATAGCGACCGTAACCGCGCGGGCCGCGGTTTCGTCCAACCTGCTCTATCCGAAATCTGGTTGATCCCGTTGGCCGACATCTACCGCATCGCGAAACGGCGGGCCGCCGTGGGTACGTGCTGCTTAGATTTCGGATAGACCACTATTCTGATAGGCGGCCTGGAGGTCGAATGGAAGGCGCGCGAGCGAGGACAAGACTGTTTGATGGGTATCAGGAGGTCTTTACTCCGATGGCGGCGGCTCCTGGAAGTCTACCGTGCGTGGCCGGCGCAGGTCTTGTAACTTCGCCGAACGTCAACAGCTGGTTGAATGGGCGCCCGTGAGCGCCATTCAAGATAGGAGTCTAGAGAAATGAACACCGTTTCTCTTGAAGACTTAAGGAGGCTCTTCAGGAACTTGTGTGGGCGAATGATTCCGGATAGAGATCCAAACCACCGAGATGGAAGTAGATGGCGTTGCGAAACCGCTCTCGGTTGCGAAAGCCCCTTGCTGCTCTCTTCAGACCTTGGATGACGGTGTTGATCCCTTCGAGGCGGGCATTGGTGATGCCGAGCTCGATCGCGTTGAGAATTCCAGTGAGGTGATTCTTGATCGTCTTCGCCGCGCGTTTGATGGGCTCGAGCCGAGAGCGAATCGCCCACGAGTAGAAGGCGTCGAAGATCTTCTCGGCCTCGTGGCGATCCCCGGCTTCCCACATCTCCATGGCGAGTTCTTTGAGCATCCACGCGCGACCCGTTCTGTGTGCCTTCTTGATCAGCTGGTCGAGCTGTACGACGCGTTCCTCCCCGAGACGATCTGGGTGGAAGAGCCATAGATAGCGTGTGTTCTTCAAGCTGTTGTCGCCGACGGCGAAGAGTGCGCGACTCTCTTCTCGGCGCACCTTATCTACGGCCTTACCGAGGTGCATGGCGACGTGGAACTTATCGAAGGCGATCTTCTCGTTGGCGTTGGGAAGAGCGGCTAAAGTGTCCGATATGTACGGTCCCCACATGTCCATGGCGACGCTCTCGATCTGTACCAAGTCGCCTTCGCTGAAGCTGGCGTAGTAGGCGCCGAGGGCTCCTTTCTTGTGGCCGTCGGTGACGTATTGCACGCATCCGGTCTCCAAATCCGCGACCACCGTTACGTACTCGTGGCGCTTCTGGAACGACGTCTCGTCGACGCCGATCCGGCGAGGTACTTTCAAATCGCGTCGGGCCAGCCCACGTCGGACCGAGCGCTCCATCACACCACTCACCTGGTCCCAAGTAACGTCGAGTTGCCGAGCAACGGCCGAGATGGTCGCTTCCTGGAGCCAGTCGATGATCAGCGCTTCAAAGAGCGCAGTGAAACCCGAACCACGATCCGACCACGGAACGCTCATCGTCTTGACCCCGTGCTCCGGGCAATGAACCCGCGGAACATCGGCGACCAGAATCGTCTTGTACTGGCAAGTCGGAAGGTGCCGCCACCGGCGCCGACGGCTGTCGTACCGACTGCTCGCCGCTCCACATTCCGGGCACGACAATTCTTGCCCGCGTCCGTGCTCGACTAGAACCTCCACCTCGCCATCAGCAAGCCGAAGGGATACGTCCGTCACCTTCCAAGGCGCCGAAACACCCAGGATCTTCCCGTACAGGTCGATATCTCGCATGCGTGGAGCTTACACCGACCCACCATCTCTCCTGAAGAGCCGAGCGAGATTTCCGGAAGTCGGAAAGCATGACTTCAGGAGCCTGGCGGGAGAGAAAGTCGAAAACTGGGGAACTGGCCGCATATCAAGGCGCATGCAGGGGGACGCCAACACACGTCGACCGGCTTTGGCGACGGGACGGGCGTTGTCTTCAGTGAATGGCCGAGGTGTTGGGAGGGGCGCCCCTGATGCGTGTCGTTCGACCCATTCTCGGATCGTGATGGATACGCGCTATGATTGATCAAGACGAGGACAGCGGATTGTCTGAAGAAATCAATCGTCAGATGAATGCTCGGCTTGATGAAATGTCGAAGCGCATCGACCGAATGCAGTCCGCGATTGATGCGCCGAAGCCCAGAAAGGCTTGGTATCGACCGAGTACACCGGGTGAGTTCATCACCTTCATTGGTATTCCAGCGGCCCTGATCGCGGCTCTGTGGGGCTTCTACGATGGGGTCTGGCTAAAGCTTCAGCGCCTTGATGCAGCCACGTTGACTGTGGCCCAAGAGCGGCTGGTCGAGCTTCAAGATCTCAGATCAGAGATCTTCGTCCTTCAGGCGCGCCAGAACGACGCCGAGATCGCTGCAATACTCGAAGCCAAAGCCAGCCGCCGCGACCGCCTTGTAGAGGAGAGCTTCCTCTATTGGACCAAGCAGCCGTCCTACTTTTCCAAGAAGGAGACAATCCTATTGGCTGAAGAACTGCAACTGCAGCAGCGTCAGGGAGATGCGCTCACTGTCGTTGCAAATGTTGAACCCGTTGGCATAATCGAAAGCGCTGACGTGGACCGTTTCAAGGGTAGTCTCTTTGGTACGGAGGGTCCAAGTCAAGATCTTGATGCAGCGCGTAAACATTATGAGGCCGCGTTGCAGCACGCATCTCAACATTCTAGCGAAGCGGGCAAGCAGCAGCTTTGGGCAAAGATATCTTACTCTTGGTTGATCACCGAGCTCTCCAATCGCACCGGCTGTCAGCACGCTGCGCCAGTCGCTGATATCCTCGCTGACCTCTTGGCCGATGATCCAGATGGGTACAACCTAGGTGTCCTCGACCCTGAGGCGCGGAAGTTGCTTGAAGTCGAAGCTGCACGATGTGATTGACCGTGAACCGTCATGGAGATATGAAATCGCATTCGCCAGTGATGCGCCTCCGTAATGCGTTATGCAAGTTCGCCGAACCGAGCGCACGGCGCGGCTCCGGCGCTCAGCCGCGTCGCGTTCGGTAACCCTCGATCACCCCAACCCCCACCGAACCCCACGCACCAGAGTCCGCGCGAGCATCACCCCATGCACAACCGGCCGCACCATCGGCGGCGAGAGGTGGTAGAGCATGCCGATGGGCGCCCTGACCATCCACGACGCCCGCAGTATGGACCGCGCGACGCGGGGCGTGAGTCGGTAGACGACGCGGCGTCTTGCCGAGCCCATGAGGTAGCTGACGGCGTTGGCGGCGGCACGTTGGCGCTTCGAGCCTGGTGTGGCCTTTTCGAAGGCGGCGACCTTCTCCAGGATGTCGCGCAGGAAGACACCTTGCTCGGCGCGTAGCTGGGTGACGAGCTGGCGATTGTCGGGCGCCAGTCGAGCGATCTCCTTGGGCGAGAGGCTGGCGACTTGGACGGCGAGGTCGACGTGGAGCTGCTCGTGATCACCGAGCGACGTGAGCCGTGCTTCGGCACCGTGCAATGCCCTGCGTAGTGCAGGGTGGTCGTCGCCCGTCGCAGCCGAAGGGCTGGTCTTGGCCCGCGACCGACGCGGCGCCAAGGAGGATCGTGCCGAGGACGAGCGTTTCGCTTTTTTGGTCTCGAGGTCGAGCTGTGGCGAATCGGCGATTCACCGGCCGCACCCAAGTTCAACATGGTCGCCAAACCCAATTCCTGGTCACGAGCGGTGCGCGAGGCGGCATCAGGCGTGACGACCGAGCTACAGTCGACCCGTCATGCCTTCTGGACAGCCTTTCTGAGCCATCTGCGCGAATCCGGCAGCCGGATCAATGGTCAGCGTACGCCCACCAAGGACGCATGGATGAGCTGGGGCATCGGTCGTACGGGTTTCTTTCTCGCTACACCCGTCGGCTTTCGCGACGGCTATGTGGGTGCCGAGCTAGCCATCGAGCGAGATCATGAGAGCTTTCATGCGCTCCAGGCGCGCCAGGGTTCGATCGATGCGGAGCTCGGCGAGCCGCTTTCCTGGGAGTTCGACCCGGATCGCAAGGTTAACTACGCCCGCTTGCGACGTACCGGAGTCGACCCCGGCGATCGCGAGCAATGGTCTGATCTACACCAGTGGCTGGGCGAGAAGCTCGAAGCCTTGCGCCGAGTCTTCGCACCCCTGGTCGCGAGGATCGACGAACTCGAGCCGCTCGGCGATCCAGCAGAGGTCACCTCGAATGCGCTTCCGAGGAAGTCTCGCGATGACCGACACCCTTAGCTTTCTGACCGATCCGACCGAGCTGGTGGTCGATGCCGCGTTGATGGGTTGGCTCGACTACCGTTGTTCGGCGATCCAGACTCGGTCGTGATGTGTTGCAAGTATCGGTCAAGGTAGCCGCACCACGGAGCCAGACGCGTCCACTTCGACGAAGTATCAGTGAAGCGGGTACGAGACGTTCGCAACCTTCGTGCTCCAGCAGGTGCGGCAGGAGCCACAAGCCGGCGGTGTCGAATTGGCTGCACGGCAAGTGAAGCCCTGTGCCAGTTCGGGAAAGTAGTGCACTGTGCTGGTCGGTAGATCGAACTCCGGCGGCAATTCGTCGACCAAGCGTGCGGAAATTCGAATCACCAGGTTTGCTGGCAATGTCGAGGACGACCTGTATTTCTCGACGATTCTCAGCTCCCGTGTCGGAAGCCAGTGGCGAATCTCGGGGGTCTGTACCGCAACCGCCGCGATCGAGCGGAGCATCTCCACACTCTGAAGATCGCCCGTATCGAACCAGCGGAAGAACGGCACACCGGTTTCAACCGCTTGCCAATAGACCAGCTTCACCATCGCCGGAACCCACTCTGGATGCGCTGCTCGTTCGAGCCGGCGCGCGTTCGCATTCTGCACCTGCGGCATCCGGTATCGGCCCTTGAGCGCGTAGCAACTCGCACATACACTGCCGGCGATATCCACCAGCTTGCCGCCCATGCGGCAGGCCTGAGCCGGCAGGCCCCAGGCATAGCAGGGCATTTTCGAAGGTCTCGACAGACCGCCAACGATTTCCCACGCTTCTCTCCTCGAAACACGGATAAGGCGGGCGAGGAAATCGGAGCCGTGCTTGCTCGCCTCGGGAACTGAGGTCTCCAAGATCTGAGATGTCGACGGCCCATGATCGTCGTCGGATGCGGTCTGCACCGAGTCTCTGCGGCTCCTCCTCCTGCAGGACGACGTCGCGACAGTGAGGTAGTCGAAGATCTTAGGTTCGCGGTCGTTGTTTTGTGTCGTGGCCATGCGGCCGAGACAGCGCGGGGACAGAGGACGCCGGAATAGGGGCTTGCCGATCGGGCCGCCCGATCGGTCGCCTCAGGCGACCCCTTGTAGGCGCCCGACCTTGCGCTAGGCTGGCCCGGGCCAGGACATCACAACGACGGCGGGCCAGGGGCTATCGTGGAATCGAGCTGCCGGCAGGCCACGCGATCGTCATCGGCGCGATCGTCATCGGCGCCAGGCACGAGGATTGGAACGACTGGAAACCTCGGCTTCTATCAGGAATCCGGCGCTTCTGAAGCCTTCCGCTATGGGGGACTCATGGGGGAGTGTCTGTGTTTTTGGCCCCTGACCCGTTGTGGAATCAGCGCTACGAGCCCCAACTCAACTTCGGTCCCAGTTTCGCGGCGATCTCTCGCGCATGAGCCTCGACAAGATGGGCGTAGCGTTGGGTCGACTGGGGCGAGCGGTGACCGAGTTCACGCCCGACCTCGGCCAAAGTGAGGCCCTCGCGTAGGGCCACCGAAGCATTGGTGTGACGGAGAGTGTGGAAGACCACGTATGTATCCTCGAGACCCGCGGTACGGCGCACACGGTCCCAGGCGAGTTTGGGAAACGTGATCTGCTTGGTCTCCGGTGTGGTTCCGGGTGTCGCCATGACCAGCTTGGACTGGAACATGCGCACCTGGAACGCGGCACGCAGGGCGTCGAGTGAATCGCCAGCGGGCACACCTACCGGCCTCGGATGCCCGTTCTTCGTTTCAAAGAATGTGAGGACGGCACCATCTTCGTAGAACTTGACGTTGTCCCACGTGAGCTTGCCGAGATCGCCTTGACGGGCGCCGGTCGCCAGGCCAAGGACGATCCAGAGCTCGATTCTCGGGTGCTGGTCCTCGCGGGCGGCGACGACCAGGCGCGTTTGCTCCTCCGCCGAGAGAACGCGATCGCGCTCTCTTGGCTCGGATCGACGAAGCTGCGCTCCGATCAAAGGGTTGCGTTCAAGTCCGTATGTTCGTTCGCGGACCGCCCAAGAGAAAACCGCCGAGAGCGCGCTGAGGTAGCGGTTGGAGGTGGCGTTGCTGATCGGCTTGTTGCCATGGCCGCCCTTGCGGAACGCAGCGAGCTCGCGGGCGACGTCGGCCGGCTGCAGCATTGCTAGAGCGTAGTCGCCCAATCGCTGCTCCCACCAACGCAAGCTGCGGATACGGTTTCGTTGATCCGGCTTGGCCACCTTGCGCGTCGCGGTGACGCGTGGGCAACCCTCTTCGATGTAGGCTTCGAGCAGTTGGCCGACGGTCAGGTCGCGGACTTCGGCAGGAACCGCCGAGAGTCGGCGTTCGTCGATCGCCGCCTCGATTTGGCGCGCCCACTTGACGGCGTCGGCCTTGCGCCTAAATGTGTGAGCCTGGGCCGGGAATCCCTTCACCCGTACCTGGGCGCGGTAGGTCACCGAACCGTCTCGCTTCTGACGCTTCTCGATGTAGGCCATGAGGGAATACTAACATCTCATTCCCCCACTACTCCCCCATTGGGCTGTCGTGCGCGGTGATGGCTATCAGAAAATTCGAGGTAAAACCTGTTTTTTCAATGAGTTGAAGGTGGTAGGCCGTATAGGGATCGAACCTATGACCCGCGGATTAAAAGTCCGCTGCTCTACCAACTGAGCTAACGGCCCACCGAGGTCGCGGAGTATATCCATCGAGAGGCCATGGCGGCAATCGTCGCGGGCGGCTTTGGCGTGGTGGTGGTTGAAGCTTGTCTACTGGTCGTGAGTTCCGACGACATCAGTCGGAAGCTCGTCTGCCCGCGGCAAACCACGTCCAGGCCACCGACAAGCTAGCGAATCATCCGTGCCGCGATCCATTGGCTAACCGTTGTGAGTAAAAGGGGCGAGACGGTTACCGAAATCGAAGCGTACTCGATTGGTAGGCCGCGTATCGCAGGCTGCATGAGGTGGTTGAGCCCCGGCAACTGCATGATGGCGAAATCGCGGTTCTTCCGAAAGGAGAGGACCAGCATGAATCCCGCGAGATTCGTTTGCGCGCGCAGGCATGTCCGGTCGTGCGGAAACCGCGCCCGCGGTCGACAAGCGGCTGGCGGCAGCGAGCGCCTCGAGGCTGGCCTCGGGCGGGGCAGCATGTGTCACCGACGCCAAGGAAAGGATGATCGAGATCGCAGCGGCGAGGACGAAAAACGTGTTCCGCCGTGGGTAACTCGGGTGAGTGATCACAGCAACAGGTACGCCGACGGTCGGTGTTTGTTGCGTAGCTGTCCGAGGCACCACGGAATGTCCACGGAAGAGAAGAACAACGGTCGTACTCGTAGTCGTCGGTTTCGGGATACGATGAAGAATCCGTGTCCCAACTTGATTCCCACACAGCCGGCGCCGAGCGCCAGGCTTGTATTCCAATGTCGCGCCGGCACGCGCAAAAGCTGCGGCTTCCGAGCGACTTGCTTTTGGTATTGCTTCCGTGCCTAGTGTGGCTTCTTTTGCCGTCGCTTGGACGAGCAACCGCGTCAGCGATTCGGTCCGAGTCGGTGGCTGCCGCGGGGCAGCAGCGCGAGATCGCACCGGGCGAGGAGCACGCGTGGAGCCTGGTGCCCGATCCGCATCGAGCCACGTTGTTGGTGATTGAACAGCACTGTGTCGATGTGACGGTCGATGTCGTTGGACCTGATGGGGTTCTCTTGGTTGCGACCGACAGCCCTTTTGATCGCCGGGGTGAAGAGCTGGTGCTGATCGAGGCTGGCGAGGCCGGCCCGCTGACCATCGCCATTCATGCTCGCGAAGCCGGTGCCCCGACGGGCCGCTACACGATTCGCCGAGAACAAATGGATGCGGGTGCCGAGGGTATGGTCGCGCTTCGAGCCATGACCGAGGCCGCTGGCCTCTATCGAGCGGGCACCCACGACGCCTGGCGGGCAGGTATTGTGGCTTACCAGGTGGCGCGCCGGAACTTTGCCGTGGCGGACCAAGCCCGACACGGCGCCATTTGCGCCTATGCTGCCGCCGTTCTTCTCCGACTGATCGATGAGGCTACGCCCGCTCTGGAGACCGCGGAAGCCGCGTTGGCCGCTTGGCGAGAGCAGGGCGATCGAGCATGGGAGGCTAACACCTGGAACGAGATCGGGCTCGACCGCTGGGCGCTTGGCGAGATCGCTTCTGCGCGGACCGCATTTCACACGGCGCTTGGTCTCTTCGAGGAGGCCGCCGACGCCTATGGGGAGGGCACGGCTCGAGCGAATCTTTGCTTGATGCATCTGGTGGCGGGGGAGCTGCGTGCGGGGCTCGTGTGTTACGAGCAAGCATTGCCGATCCTCGCGGCGGTTCAAGCCACCGAGCTCGAGGCTGCGGCCCTGACCAGTGTGGGGCGCGCCTGGGACGTGATCGGTGAGCCTGGCCGTGCGCGACAGAGCTACCGGCGGGCTTTGGTGGCCATGGCACGAGCTGGCAACCAACGCGGTGAGGCCCAAGTACAGAATAACCTGGGCGCTCTGCTCCAACAGCGAGGTGATCTCGATGGCGCCTTGGGGGCATACGATCGTGCCCTCACCACCTTCCGACAGCTCGAAGACCGTCGCTGGCAGGCCCGCGTCCTGGGCAACCTCGGGCGGACCTACTCTGAGTTCGGCGAGCCGCGTCGCGCAGTGACTTTTCTCGAGCAAGCGTTGGCCGGTTGGCGGGCGGTTGGTGATGTGCGCGGCGAGACCCAAACGCTGTCGAATCTTGGTCGTGCCCATGCCGTGTTGGGCGAAATCGAAACCGGCGCGCGTTTCCATCGCCAGGCACTGGAGCGGGCTCGCCGCCTCGAGGATCCGCGGGCCGAGGGCATCGCTCTGTACGAGCTGGGCCGCGTGGTGGCCCGTCAGGACGAGCCTGAACAGGCTCTGCCGTTGTTCGCCGAAGCCCTCGACCGTTTGGCTGCCGCCGAGGTGGGTCGAAGCCGAATCAGGGTGCTTCTCGAACGCGGGGGCTTGTGGTTGCGTCTCGATGATCCCGGCTCGGCGCGTCGTGATCTCGAGCAAGCGCTTTCGACAGCGCGTACCCTGGGTGACGATGCTGCTGAGGCCCAGGCCCATGAATTGTTGGCGCGAACCGCGCGCGCTCGTGGCGACCTCGAGACCGCCCGGATCCACGCCGAGCTGGCGGTAGCCGCGATCGAAGGCGCGCGCACCCGCATCGCGCACCCGGACCGGCGTGCTGCCTATGCCAGCATGCAGCCCCGGGCGTATGACCTTTTGGTCGATTTGCTTATGACCGCCCATCAGACGGCGCCGAACGCGGGACATGACCGGCGCGCCTTCGAGGTTCGAGAGCAGGGTCGAGCACGAGGCCTGGTCGAGCTGCTGACCGAGACACGGACGGACGGTGGCCATGCACTGGCGAACGAACACCATGACCTGTTGGAGCGGCTCAGCGCCCGGGCTGAATTGCGGTCGGGCGGCGACACGGAGCGCGAGACTCAGCGTGTCGAGCAGGCCGAGATCCTCCGCCGACTCGACGTGGTCGAAGCCGAAATTCGCCGCCAGGATCCTGCCTGGTCGGCGCTTACGCGACCCGAACCGACAACGGCAGCGGCCATTCAACGCGTTCTGGATCGGGAGTCGCATACGCTGCTGTTGGCGTACCACCTGGGCGAGTATCGCAGTGTGCTGTGGGCTGTTACCGCCAAGACCTTCACCAGTTTCGAGTTGCCGCCCCGGGCGGCGATCGAGGCCATGGCTCGGGACCTTCACCCACGGCTCGCCGACGGGGATCCGCGTCAGAGGGCTGCCGAGACTGCGACCATGGTCGCGCTGGGTGAGATGCTGCTTGGACCCGTGGCCGATCGCTTGGGGACCCAGCCGTTGGCGATTGTTCCCGATGGGGCGCTGCACTTTCTCCCGTGGTCGGCACTGCCGGTGCCCGACCGGTCTGTCAGCGGGTCTGACACGGGTCGTGCACCAACCTTGGTGGACGGCCATGCCATTGTGGTGTTGCCTTCGGCGCGGGTACTTGTCGCGCTTCGTCAGCCCGGCCGGCCCCGCGCGACGACGAAGCGCATCGCGTTGTTGGCTGATCCTGTATTCGATTCAGGCGACCAGGGGAATGCCGATTTCGGGCCCCTTCCCTGGTCACGAACCGAGGCCGAGACCATTGCCAGCTTGGTACCAGCCGAGCAGCGCTGGCTTGCCTTGGGCGCTGACGCCAGTCGTCAAGCGGTCCTCGGTGACGGCCTCGTCGAGTTCCAAACTGTCCATTTTGCCACCCATGGTGTTCTCGATGCCGAATATCCGGCGCTCTCTGGATTGGTACTTTCACGAGACGATCAAGCTGACCAGCCCAGCTATGGTTTCCTGCCTCTGGCGGAAATCTACGGTTTGCGGCTCAACGCGGACTTGGTGGTCCTTTCAGGTTGCCAGACTGCGCTGGGGCGAGAGATCCGAAGTGAGGGCCTCGTTGGGCTCACCCGTGGTTTCCTCTACGCCGGGGCATCGCGGGTGGTTGCGAGCCTGTGGCGGGTCGAAGATCGTGCTACGGCCGAGCTCATGAGTCGATTCTACCGCGCCATGTGGTCCGAAGGTCTGTCGGCCGCCGAGGCCCTGCGGGTCGCCCAGAGGCATGTTCGCGATCAACGACGTTGGCGTGATCCCTACTACTGGGCGGGGTGGATTTTGGTGGGAGAGGTGCGATAGCAAGGGCCTTCGTCCCACTCCATCGATACCGTCAATCAACCGCTACTCGAGGAGACGAGATGGATATCAGCGACTACTTTGCAACCTATACCGTCCGCACCGACAGCCTGGAAACCCCAGGCTTCCGGTATTCGGGTCCTTCGGTCGCGATCAACGACACCATCGTGATTGGCGAGGGACCCTTGAACACAGCCCGCGTGACCTTCAACGACGACCGCCACTTTGATTTCCGGTGGTGCGAAGACAGCAGGACCTTGTACTACGAACACCGCGTGGAGTTCACCCCGATAGGTGGGACACAGGAAAGCGGGCCCGCGCGCTGTCAGCTTTCCCTGGCCATCGACGGTCAATACAAGATGATCTATGCTGGGACCTATGTCGGCGATCCGCAGCAGGTGGGGGTTTGGGGAGCGGACACCGGCGGTTGATCAATACCCGACCTTCCTTCGGTTTGCGGTGATGCATCGCTAGAATAGGGTATCCATGAATCTTGATCCTGCTGCCTCTGAACCCGCTGCGCCGAACCGTCGCCCGGCATGGGCCGGCGACGATCCGGTGCATCTTGTGCGCCGCATCGAGGCCAGCGATCCGGAAGCCGAAGCAACCTTGGTCGCGCGTTATGGGCGCGCCGTGTCGCTCCTGCTCGCCCGTCATACCGGCGGTCGTCCGGAAGCGGAAGATCTTTTTCAGGACACCTTTACGCTGGCCATTGGCAAGCTGCGGCGTGGTGAGCTTCGTGACCCCTCTCGCCTGCCGGGGTACCTAGCGAGCATCGCGCGCAGCTTGGCCACCGAGCACTACCGCAAGCACCTACGGCGCAAAACCGAGGCCGACTCGGAAACCGTGGTTAACGTTGCGACGGCGCCCGCGAGTCAGCTCGGTGATCTGTTGCTCGGGGAAAAGGCGGGTATCGTTCGCCAGCTCATCGACGGCCTGCACAATGAACGTGACCGTAATTTGTTGATGCGCTACTACGTTGCCGAGGAGGATCGGGTCACGATTGCCGCGGACTTCGGTGTCGACAACCTTCAACTCAACCGTCTGCTCTACCGGGCGCGCCAGCGCTATAAGAAACTGTATCTGGCCTACCGCAACGCCGAAGGTCGGGCAGCCGAGCGAGCGGGATTCGCCGCGATGGTGATGGTCACTCTCATCGTCTTCTCGTACCGACAGAGGATGCGGTGATGGATCATCAGATCATCGAAAAGCAAGCATTGGTCGAGCGCTATTTCCGTGGCGACCTTCCGGCGGCGGACGAGGCTGCGTTCGAAGCGCATTACTTCGGTTGCGCGCGGTGCCAAGAGGCCCTGGTCGAGGCTCGGGACTTGAGCCAAGGCCTGAAGGCCGTCGCCGCGCAGCAGGCGACCGCGGCCGCGGTCAACGTGGGTCTGTTCGCCTGGGCTCGCCAGGGCCGCGGATGGGCCTTGGCTGCACTTTTGGCAAGCGTCGTGGCCGTGCCGGCATTCCTTCTCGGACGTGCCGACCGTGGCCCCACCGACCGATCGAGCGATGGTACGGCGATCGCATCAGCTGGGGCCAACTTGGTGCGTCCACTCGCGGCGGCGCCGGTTTTTTTGCTGGCCGCGGTTCGCGACCAGGACGTTGAGCCGGTGGTCATCGATCGGGCATGGGCTGCCACAGCCGAGGCATTCACGCTGGCGATCGACGCTGGCGTGGATGCCGGGTTCAGCAGCTACTCGGCCAGCGTCGTCGATGGCGAAGGCGTCGAACGATTCAGGACGACGGGTCTCGAGGTGAGTCCGCTCGAGGCCATCATGTTGACCTTTCCGGTCGAGTTCTTTTCGCCCGGAGACTACCGCTTGATTCTCGACGGCCTGGGCAGCGATGGGGTCATCGAGGACGTAGGAACCTATTCGTTCCGGGTGACCGCATCTCGGTGAACGACGGCGTTGGATGACCTTCCTCTTCTCGAATCGGGAAACGCCGTGCGATGATAAATCGTCGCGCTATGAGTGTGCCCGCCTTCGCGGGCTGATCGAGTGAATCGTTCCCAGCATCCGGTCCCGGAGGGACCACCTTGCCTAGGCTAGATCCCATCCAGAAATGCGGTTTCGAGCCCACAGGCCTGTCGAATGGGCCCTCGTCTAAGGGTCCATTGGGGGTGCTGCTCACCGGGTGATCGTGGAATCGACCGCCAGAGGTGCGAATGCGGCAAGGACTGCATTCGCGCCCATATCTCATCCAGGCGGCCCGTCGGGGTGCCGCGTGCTTTGACCGCCGGTCGGCTGATCAAGCTTGGCTGAGAATGGTTCGGGCCATGACCAATAGGTTGCAGGAAACGATCGAGCTCCAGACGTAGCTCTTGAACGACGACCAGGAGCGCCAGGTGCAGCGATGCAGTCCGAAGGTACGCTTCAGGAACGAGATACATCCCTCGATGCCGGCTCTGAAATTGCGTAGCTTGCGGTAGACGTAGAGGCTCTTGGCCATCTCGGAGATCTTCAGAGAACTCTTGGAAAAGACAACATCTTGGGTCCCCAGTTCTTGGATCTTCTCAAGGTTGCTCGCCGAGCTGAAGGCTCCATCGAACACGACTTGGCGCGGCGCTTTGCCATAGATGTCTTGCTGACGTTCGACGGATGGCACAGCCATGTTGGCATCGGCGGGATTGCCTCGGAAGATCTGGCAATCCAGAACCATCGAGGACTTGCCACCGGTGAGACAGATCTTGTGGCCGTAGTATGTGTTCTTGAAGTCTTTGCGGATGATGTCGGAGTGGTCTTCGAAGACGGAGACGAGTTTCTCCGAGGCGTGTACGCTCTCGCCGTCGAAGACCCGGCGACGAGTCTGATCCAAGGTGCGCTCGATGAGGTCGAGAAACCGGGCCAGCTTCTGCTCGAGGGCCGGGTCGACGACCCGGTGAGCCTCCAGCAGGGCAACCGCTTCCAAGGCCTTTTGCTGGATCTCCTCGGCAACCTTCACGAGATCCCTGTAGGACTCCCGGCGCGCCACTTTCCTTCGCGCTACAGAGATCTCACGGCAGCGGCGCTTGGCTCGTTTCTTCCGGTTCGGAAACGTGAAGAGGCCGGCCGGTAGATGCGCCTGCACCCGCTTCATTAACCGGAGGAGTACCCGGATGCAGTCCCACAACTGCTGCGAGTCCGCGGGAGGATGCATCAGCGTTTCGACCACCGTGCAGTCGACTCGGGAAAGCTGCCCGCTCTCGACCTTGCGCTCGCGGGCCTCCAGCAGCAAGAGGCGATTGATCGCTTCGAGGGTTTCGGCCCGAACTTTCTTGATCGCCGCCGCCAACGTCGATCTGGCGGGCGTTTTTTGAGCGAAGCTCATGCCGCAGAAGGATCTATAGGTCTGCGAGTCGGCGAGGTGAAAATGGAGTTCGTCGTAGCTCCAGGTATTCATCTGTTTGAGCAACAAAGCGCGGAACACCAACTCGGCCGTCATGCCTCGTGCGCCGGTTGAATGCGAGGCATTTCGGGTAAGGTCTTGCCAGACGAGATCGGCGATCTTAGGATGTTGGTCGATCAGGCCTGCGAGGGTCTGTAGCTCTTTGGCATGGTCCAGATCGAGCCAGTTGTAGGTGAGATTGGGCTGAGATTCGCGAGCTTTGCGCATTCTGGGCTCTCACTTTCCGAGTTAAGTTCTTTGGACTCTGTGTTTTAATCGACTTGAGTCTATCAGAGAACGTCTCAGAAAATGAGCTCAGAATGCGCGTTTAACCCTCTTGTTTTCAGCTGATTACGGGTTATTGGATGGGATCTAGGCTAGGCGGTACGGGAGCGGAGGAGGCAGCACTTTTTGTACTTGGTGCCGCTGCCGCATGGGCAGGGGGAATTGCGCCCGAGCCGTTTGTTGCCGGTGAGGACGG
Source organism: Candidatus Multivoradales bacterium (assembly GCA_965250305.1). Taxonomy (GTDB): domain Bacteria; phylum Acidobacteriota; class Thermoanaerobaculia; order Multivoradales; family J023; genus J023. The sequence goes on from CBDFNS010000025.1 coordinate 661,856, forward strand.
CGTTCGCCATGGCCTTGGCTCGGGTTGCGAGGTCCTGGCGGAAGACGCGCGCGAGCATGGCGTAGAGTTCGGGGTGTTTGCGCTTCATGACCCCCGGCTTCTCGAAGAAATACTCCGAGGTCACGGCGAAGAACTCGGCTTCGTTGGTGAGCCCGTAGGGGTTGATGTCGGAGTCTCCAGCCTTCATCTCGAGCATCTTGCGACGCACGAGGTCGACCCACGGGCCGATGAAGGTCCGGTCCAGTCCGACTTGGGGTATGCCGTCCACGGAACCGTCGGTCTTGTCCACCAGGTGAGCGAACTCGTGCAGACCGACGTTTTTTTTGTCACCCGCGTTGCGGAACCCGTGCAGCAGGTCGGGCTTGGTCAGGATCATGATCCGATCCATGGCGCCCGTGCCCACCATGCCGAGAATCTGCTTGCCCTCGGCATCCTTGAACTCGAAGTCCTCATTGAAACGGTTGGGGTAGATCAAGATTTCGCTGATCTCGTTCCACTCCCAATCGGGAAAGCCGAAGATGGGGATAATTGCCGACGCGGCGGCGAGCACTCGCACGGTGGCGTCGAGGGTTGTGCCGATGCCCGTGATGTGCTTTTCGCCGATGAAGATCTGCAGCTCTTGCCGAAACCGCGCTTGGTCCGCTGGGTCGAGGGTCTGGAAGAAGACCACGTGGCGGCGAAGCACACCCTCCCATTCAGACGGGAACGGTTGGCGTCGAAGCTGCTCACGCCGGCGCGCTTTTCGAGTCAGGAGCTGAAAGAGACCCCACCCGCCCATTGCCGCGAAGATCAGTGATAGAAAGTGGCCGAGGGTCGAAGTCGGTAGCTGCCATCCGAGGACGCCGAGAAACACAAACGCGACGATCGCGAATCCGAGTTCCCAGCGGTAGGTCTTCGGATTCGCGTTAGACGCTTGGGGCACTTCGGACGGCTGTGGCTCGTTTGATCCCATTGCGCGATCGTACCAGGCTCCTGCGTGAGCGCGGTCCACGGCTGAAGGCGCCTCCAGCCACGTTACGCCGAGCCTGGGATGGTCAGCCTTCGCGCAGGGTCTCAATGGGGTCGATGCGTGTGGCGCGGCGGGCGGGGAGCCAACTGGCGACCAGCACCACCGAGATCAGCACAAGCGCCACGACGGCCACGGTTGCGGGGTCGAAGGCTTCCGTCTCGTACAATAAGTGGCGGATAAGACGGGTAGCGGGCCAAGCACCGGCGAGTCCGAGGGCCAGGCCAACGCCGGCGAGACCGAGGCTTCTGCGCAGGACCATCGAGACGATATCGCGGCCGTGTGCGCCCAGAGCCATCCGCAGGCCGATCTCGGCCCGGCGTTGGGCGACCGATTCTGACGCGAGTCCGTACACGCCAAGCGCCGCGAGCGCGAGCGCGATAGCGGCAAAGGCGCTGAGAAGACCCCGTACGAACCGTTGGATCGCGAGTGACCCACGGAGTCGTTCCCGCATGGTCTGCATATCGTCGATCGCCAGCGACGGGTCGTGTTTCCACACCACGGCGCGCGCGGCCGCCGCCAGCGATTCGGGCGCCGTTTCGGAATGGAGGATCACGGCCATGGAGTCGAACGGAACCTGGGTGTGGGGCACATACATTGAGCTTGGACGTCCGCGCTCCAGACCGTGCTGGTGGACATCGCCAACCACCCCCACGACTCGTCGCGGAACGGGCTCGTCGTCCGCGCCGCTGTACCCCATGAGGATGAGTTGGCCGAGTGGATCCGTGTCGCCAAACGTGCGCTTCGCCAGGGTTTGGTTGATCACCATTACCGGTTCGGCGTCGAGGTGGTCGGAGGCCAAGAAGCCACGACCCGATAGGATCGGGATCTCGAGGGTCCGAAAGTAGTCGGCGTTGATCATCCTCAAGTTGCCACCATGTCCCTCGCCAGGCTCGCGTTCGGGCTCACCAACCACTTTGAAGCTAAAGGACCACCCATACTGAAGCGGTAGCCACGGCACCAATCCAACCGCATGAACGCCGGGCAAGGCGTCGAGGTCGCTCGCCAGCGCTTCATAAGATAGGGCCATTTTCTCGACGGGGTAGCGGGCTTCGGGGAGTTGCAGCTTGAACGTAAGCAGATTCTGAATCCGAAAGCCAGGATCGACATCGAGCACCCGGTCCATACTGCGGATGAGAAGCCCCGCGGCGATCACCAGAATGAGGGCGAGAGCCATCTCGCCCACCACCAAAGTGCGACGCAAGCGTCCGTCGCGGAGGCGGGTCTGGAGGCCACGAGCGGCGTCTTTGAGCACGCCGTTGAGGTCGGTTCGCGCCAAGGCGCGTACCGGTGCGAGTGCACACAGGAAGCTGGTCAACAACGTAATGACGATGGCGAAGGCAAGTACCCGACTGTCGAGGCTCGCTTGGTCCAGGCGGGGTAGGTCACGCGGAAAGACAGCCGTGACGGTGCTCAGGGTCGCACGAGCGACAAGAAGGCCGGTGATCGCGCCCGCGCTGGCCAGCAGCGTACATTCGAGGAGCAATTGGCGGACCAGCCGCCACCGGCCCGCGCCGAGGGCCGAGCGTACCGACAACTCGCGCAGGCGACGCGCGGTGCGAGCGAGACTCAAGCTCGCGACGTTGACGCAGGCGATGAACAGTACGATGCCGACCGCGGCCAGGAGTGCGATCAGCATAGGCCGCACCGCGCCGACCATTTGCTCGTGCAAGGGGACCAGCAAGACGCCGCGATGGGTATTGGTTTTGGGATAGATCTCGGCCAGACGTTGGGCTACGGTGTCTATCTCGGTCTGGGCCTGTACCAGATCGGCGCCATCGGCAAGACGGCCGATCACCCGCAGGTACTGGGCGCCACGGGAGCCCGCGACATCGAAGTCGAAGACCAGCGGTCGCCACAACGCGGCGCCGGTGGGAAATTCGAAGCCAGGCGGCGTTACGCCCACAACTTCGTGGGCCTCACCGTCGATCTCGACCGTCTTCCCAATCATGGCTGAGTCGCCTCCAAAGCGGCTCTGCCAAAGGCGATGTCCGAGGACGACGACGGGTACGCCGCTCACATCGAGCGGATCACGGGCAAACAACCGGCCCAACGAGGGCTGAGCGCGCATGGTCTCGAAGAACGCGTGCGAAACCAACGCGCCTTTGACGCGCACCGGATCCCCATCGCCAACGAGGGTTGGCGCGTCGCGGTCAAAAGCGGCCAACCCTTCAAGCAGGGAGGACTGGTTTCGCCAATCAAGGTAGTTTGCCGGCGTTGCGGTTCCCCGGTCGCCTTTGCGCAAATCCCATACCGCGACCAGACGCTCGGCATCATCGTAGTCCAACGGCCGCAGGACGACAGCGTCGAGTAGGCTGAATATCGCACTGCTGCCGCCAATACCGAGCGCCAGAAGCGCAACGGTCAACGCGGCAAATACCGGCGATCGACGTAGCCCGCGAAGAACCGTAACGAGATCATGTGCGAACCCGACGGTCCAACTGTGCCAAAAGCGGTTTCGCCGGTGCTTCGCATCGATCGCCTGGCAGGCCGAACGGTATCGGCGTGGGTCGCCAAACCGGTTCTCGGCTTCAGCGCGAGCGGTTGCTGCTGGTTGGCCGTTGGTTGTCAGCTCCTCCGTCAAGAGATCGATATGAAGGGCGATCTCCTCATCGATTTCTTGCTCGACGGGGTTGCGACCATCGCCGAAGCGCCGCCAGCGCCGCCACCCGCTCACGCTGGGGCCTCAGCTGCCTCGAGCACCCGTGAAACAGCGACGACGTACTGTTGCCATCGCGAGGTTTGCTGAACCAGGGTTTCGCGGCCCTGCTCCGTTGCGCGATAGAACTTTGCACGGCGGTTGTTCTCGGAAACACCCCAATCGGCCACCACCCAACCGCGGGCGGTCATGCGGTGAAGGGCTGGGTAAAGGGCGCCCTCTTCGATTTGCAGCGCGTCTTCCGTCGTATCCCGAAGCCAGCGCATGATGCCGTAGCCATGCCGCGGTGCCCCTAGAAGCGCCTTGAGCACCATCATGTCGAGGGTGCCTTGCAGAAGCTCCAAAGTCTTCCCATCCGGTTTTGGGCGCGGGTCGGTGTCCTGGGTCATTTCGGCCTCCATGGTGTATCTCCCCTAAAGCGCTTAGGTAAGATAAACCATCTCCCCTAAAAGGGCAAGGGGAGTGTGGGGCGCGGCCGAACCAGATTCGTTTCGGCGGGTCCGAGCGGTGGAGGAAGTCGCCTGACGTGACGTTACGCGCGTCGTTGGGTCATCACACCCAACGCGGCCAGGATCAGTGCCAAGCCGACGAGACCTAGTCCCAAAACCAGCGCATCTTGAAGGCGATCTACACAAATCTCTTGGGCTCAATCACTTCCGAAAATGCTCAACGAACCTTCGGGTGCGCCTGCGCTTTTCGTAAGCACTTGAGCCTCAAGATCTTCGCGCATCTCATCCTTCGTATGCGCTTGTTTTAGGCCTAGTGTGAGTAGGTTACGCGTTTCGAGGCCGAAGGTTCTGGTACCAGCGAAGGCACGCTCGGCAGGTTGGGGTCCTTCGTTTGGGCTACGTCTTGAGGACCAAGCGAACCATGTCAGCGCTGATCGTCACCCGATGTCCGCCCCCTTCACGTTGCTCGAGGGCGTCGTGGGTCCATGGGTCGAATTCGAGGGGATTGACGATTTCGCTCATGATGGGGCGTAGCGCGCGCGCGCCGGTGCGGCTGTCCTTGGCCGCATGCTCGGCGATGAGCGAGGCGGCAAGATCATCGATTTCGAGCTCGATGTCGAGTACTTCGAAGAACGTTCGTGCGCGCACGAAGGGCGACTCGAACGACTTCAGCAGGATCTCACGCAGTACGTCGATCGAAAGATCGTCGAGGAGAACCGTCTTTTCGAAGCGGGCCATGAACTGCGGGACCATACCGAAGGTAAAAAGGTCACGCATCTTGAGCTGATCGTTGAGCGAGAACACGGTGTCGATGCGCACTTGGCCTTCCGCGGTACGCATGGTCTTGGTCTTGAGCTTGACGCCGCTGCCCGGTTTGGTCACACGCTCGAAGACTTGGTCGTAGAGACCCTCGAAGGCACCACCACAGATGAACATCATGTGCCGGGTATCGATCTCGATGGTGACGAGTTTCTCTTTGCCGTCGACCCAGGCATGAACCGAGTACGCTAGGGTCTCGCCCTCCATCAGGGTCAACAAGCCTTGTTGCAGGACCACACCGAGCGCGTTGGGCTTACCCGCCAGGATGGCCGACATCTTGTCGATTTCGTCGATACAGATCGTCGCGCGTTCGATGGCGATCTTGAGGGCATCCGGTGTTGGGCGATGTCCGGCAATGGCGCGTGCGCGTTGCTCTACGGCTTTGAGCAGGCGCTCAGGTCGGAACTCGAGTCGATCCGCGTCGACCAACAAGTTGGCATTGATGATGGTGACGGCTCGAAAAGGCTGGTACTCCGGCACCTCGTTGTAGAGGCGCTGGATGTTGTTCATGATCGTGGTCTTACCGGTACCCGAGTTGCCCACCATCAGGAGGTTGCCCGGCACTTTGCCCGTAGTGTGCTTGAAGATCGCGACCGCGACGTAGCGCAGCGACCGGTCTTGGCCGAGGACTCCGCGGCCGAGCTCATCGAGAATATCCGTAGGGTGGATCTGCTCGAGTGACCGAAGCTGGTGCTCGGCCGGTGCGGCGGCGGCCGGATCGTGGGTGTTGGTTTCGGCGGTGGCAGTGGTGGGCATGCGGACGCTCCTGATCTACGTTGGGGCCGGGATGGTACCCGTTGGCTGAATGGTTGCTCCCACTGCACGTACGAATGGGGGCGAACGAGCGTCTATGTTGGGTACCCAGACGATCGCACCCACGGATGCGTGTGTCCCCGAGGGACGAGGCGATGTCGTGCCCGTCGATTCCTCGAGCGGGCCTATAGGGTGCATCGAGAGCGTGGAGCAGGGAAACGAATTCAGGCAAATCGACACTAAAGATGCTGTGAGGACGGATGACGTGGCTGGACTGTTACCATCATCTCCTCTGGTGAACGAGGGAGCTTACGAATGATGACGTGGACCAAGATGCTGTTCGTTGTTCCGATGCTGACCGTCTTGGGCGCGAGCCACCTCCATGGAGACTCTGGGGGAGACGAAAGGAAACGTTTCGAGTTTGGATTCGAGGTCAAGGGCCACTACCGCGACACCGACGCGGTCGTTTTGCCGACGAGTTTTGCGGACCCGTTCAACCCCACGACTCCGGTGATGCTGACCAGCGTCGATCCTGGCGATCACTTCGAGCTGTCGGTCGTGACCCTGTTTTTCGATGCGCGTTTTGGGCGCAATCGCCGACACCAGTTTCACGTCAAGATCGACACCATCGACCTGCACGACCGCAATCCGACCTCGGAGGGCTCGCCGATCAACGTCGATGAAGCCTGGGTTCGCTTCGGGCGCGAAATGGAATCAGGTGATCCGTTTGAAGGCGCTGGTAGCTACCTCAAGGCCGGTAAGTTCCCGCACTTCGAGCGCCAAGACGACCGTCATCTCGAGAGCTACGGTCTGATTTCGACGGCCTTCAACCGCATGGAGGACATTGGCCTCGAGACAGGTTGGCGTTTGGGCCGTCACTTCTACGGCAGAGTCTCCGTGACCCAGGGCAATCCCGTTTTCTTTCGCGATCCAACCGCGCTGGCTGGCGACAACGGTGATGACCGCTTGCTGCAAGGCGAAGAAACTCCGCGCGGTGACGGCCTGGCGATCCTCTATGACTTCGAGACCGACGAGGTTGACTTGAATGGACGCGACCCCGAGGTCGGTTTGGGTTTGGGACTGCGCTTTGGCGACGAGGCCGGTGCGCGGGCGGCGGACGTTTTGGTGTGGGGTTATCGTCGTGATTTGGATCAAACCGTGTCGATTTCGAACAGTTTCTACGGCGGTGATCTCGATCTCCTGCGCGGCCCGCTCAGTAACAGCATCAGCGCGCCCTTCTCGTTTGCCGTCACCAACGATGAGAAACGCGAATTCGGCGCCAACCTTTGGCTCTATCTGGGCGGCTTTTCATTCTTCGGCCAGTATGTCGATCAGGAACTCGCGGGGCTCGATCGGACCGGTTTCGAGGCCGAGGTTGCCTGGCAGATCGAGCTGCCGCTGATGGGCTCCATCGGTGGCCGGCAGCTGTTTCCGGTGATCGCGCCCGCCATCCGCTACTCCAAGCTCGAGCCCGACTTCGCCATTCCCAACCCGTCGCCCTCGCCATCCTTCGCGTGGGAATGGGAGAAGATCGACATCGGTCTGCGCGCGACCATCATCGAAGGCGTTGATCTGACCCTCGAATACGCGATCAACGAGTTTATTCGCGGTGGCAAGCCGGTCAACAACGACGAGGCCCTGGCCACCGTTCGCTGGCGAATGTAGCCGGGAAAGACACGCTGTGGCTGATCAGGCGATTCGGCTTGTGGCCCTGGGCGCGAGCAATCTGTACCGTGACCTACCGACGTTGACGGCCGCCCTGGCCGCGCGCTCGTCCACGCCGATCGATGTGGTGGCGGCGTGCGGGAACGGCCGGGCGTACGGCAGCTGGAGCCAGTGTGTCGCCATCCGCGCGCTGCCCGGCATCATCGAGTGTGGGTTGTGGCCTGCCTTGGCAACGAAGCCGGCGCCGCCCAACCATGGCCTGCTCATGGACATCGGGAATGACCTCGTTTACGGCGCGCGAGCGCGCGATGTGGTGGCCTGGGTCACGACCTGCGTCGAGCGACTCCAACAGGCGGGGACCGTCAACATCGCGTTGGTCCTGCCACCGATCGAGGTGGTGTCGGCTTTGCCGCGGTGGCGCTATCACCTGGCCAAGGCCCTGCTGTTTCCCAGTCGCCAGCTCGACCATCATGTGCTCAGTGCGCGATTGGACCGGGTCGAGACCGAGCTTCGCATGTTGGCCGATCGTCATGGGTTGCGCTTGATTGAACAAGATCCAGGATGGTTCGGGATCGACCCGATTCATCCCCGGCCGCCGGGCCGCAAGGCCTTACTGGCGAAGTTACTGGCGGCGTGGTCGAAGGATCAGAGCGATGGTGGCGTGTCTGGGCAGACCGTGGATCCGGTTGTCGCCACGACCCTCGAGGCCCGTCTCCGTTGGCGACCGCTGGTTGCGGCGCAGGCCAAGATCCTGGGCCGTGTGCGGCATCAGCATCAACCCGTGTTTCAGATGGAGAATGAAGCCACCGTCGCCTGTTACTGAACCTAGCTTTGCGTTCGATTGCGAGGCGGGTGTGGTGAGGCTACGACGATCGGAAATGCGAGGACGTGGCGAACGGTGACTGAAGTCACCGCCTAAACAAGGTGGTCCCTGAGGGACCGCTGTCGGGTTCGATGCGGCGGTGTGGCGCGTCACGTACAATTGGCACCATGAGGAATGAACGTCCCTTCCATCGCGCCTGGATGGCTGTCGCAGCTTTGACGCTTGTCGCCAGCGCCGTCCCATTCGTTCGCGCCGACGGCGCGTTGCACGACCCCCGCGAAGTGCGCCTGGCCGAAGTTCGACAGCTTACCTTTGGTGGCGAGAACGCCGAGGCCTATTGGTCGTTCGACGGCCAAGAGCTGATCTTTCAGTCCACCGCGCCCCCGCATGAGTGTGATCAGATCTTCCGCATGCGTCCGGATGAGCCGGGAAAGCGTCGGCTCGTTTCAACCGGCAAAGGGCGAACCACGTGCGCCTACTTCTTCCCGGGCAACGAGCGAATTCTCTATGCGTCGACCCACGAGGCGCACGTGGCGTGCCCCGCCAAGCCCGATCGCTCCCAAGGCTACGTTTGGCCGATCTATCCGGGTTACGAGATTTACAGTGCGTCGGCGGATGGTAGCGACTTGACCGCCCTGACCGATAATGACAGCTACGACGCCGAGGCGACCGTGTGTGCGGTGGACGGCTCGATGGTGTTCACCTCCTCCCGCGACGGCGATCTCGAGCTGTACCGCATGGACGCTGATGGCGGCAATGTTACCCGCTTCACCGACGAGCCCGGTTACGACGGCGGCGCGTTCTTCAATGCCGACTGTAGCCAGATTGTTTGGCGCGCCTCGCGGCCCGAGGGCGAAGCGTTGGCCGACTACCAGCGCTTGCTGGCGCAAGGCCTGGTGCGGCCGACCAAGCTGGAGCTCTTCGTAGCCAATGCCGACGGCAGCCAGGTTCGGCAACTTACTTACTTCGGCGCTGGCACGTTTGCACCGTTCTTTCACCCATCAGGTGAGCGGGTTCTGTTTTCGAGCAACCACGGTGACCCGCGAGGCCGAGAGTTCGATATTTGGGCGATCGACGTCGACGGCACCAACCTCGAGCGCATCACGTTCTCGGAGGGTTTCGATGGCTTTCCGATGTTCTCGCCCGACGGGCAAACGCTCGCGTTTTCGTCGAACCGCAATCAGGGCAAGCCCGGCGAGACCGACGTCTACGTCGCGCGCTGGGTTGAGGAGCCCGCGACGGCGCCGGTGATCGAAGTGTCGGCGGCGGACCGATACCGCGACGATGTTGCTTGGCTGGCCGACGACGCGCGCGACGGCCGGGGAATTGGGACGCCTGGACTCGAGGCGGCCGCTGCCTGGCTGCAAACGCGATTTGCCGAAGTCGGGCTCGAGCCGGCGGGTACGGATGGGTTCCGCCAGGGCTTCACCGTACCGGTAAAGGTCGAAGCGGGCGCGGCGACGGCGTTCGCGATCAACGGCGAGTCGGTGGCTAGCGATCAATTCGTCGCGGCTTCGTTTTCGTCGTCCGACTCGGCGCAGGGTGAGGTCGTGGCGGTCGGCTATGGCATCAGCGCCGCTGAGCTTGGGCACGACGACTACCACGCGCTGGACGTCAACGAAAAAATCGTCGCGGTACGCCGCTACGTTCCGGCGGGTGACACCTTTGCCGAGGATCGTTCTCAACGGCGCTATGGTGACTTGCGCTACAAGGCCTGGAACGCCCGTGAGCATGGTGCCGCGGGGGTGATCATCGTGGATTGGCCCGTGGCCGTCGAAGGCGAGGCAAGGCCCGAGGAAGCACCCTTGCCACGGTTGGGCATCGACCGAGAGGGTACAGCTGGCTTGCCGGTGGTGATCGCGAGCCGAGCGTCGGCAACGGACTTGTTCGGTGACGAGGCCCACCAAGCATCGATCACGGTGGCGATTGACATCACCACCTCCGAGACCCACAACATCGTCGGACGGCTCCCGGCGAGCGGTCAACCGATCGGTGGGCCGGTGGTGATCGGCGCGCACTACGATCATCTTGGCCTCGGCGGACGTGGCTCGTTGGCACCCGACGAGGAAGCGCCTCACAACGGCGCCGACGACAACGCGTCGGGCACCGCGGCACTGATCGAGATCGCGCGGCAGCTGGGCGAGCGACGGGATGCGCTGAAACGTGACATCTATGTCGTGGCGTTTTCGGGCGAAGAGTCTGGTTTGCTCGGTTCCACACATTTCGCCAAGGAGCCACCCTCGGACCTGGTCTTGGACAGCGTCGTGGCGATGATTAATCTCGATATGGTGGGCCGTCTACGCGACAATCAGGTGGCGGCTTTGGGCGCGGCCTCGGCAACGGAGTGGCACGACCTGGTTCCCGGTGCGTGCGACCGAGCAAAGATTGGTTGCACCTTGGGCGGCGACGGCTACGGCCCATCGGACCAAACCCCGTTCTACGCCGCGGGCATCCCCGTCTTGCACTTCTTCACGGGCACCCACGAGGAGTACCACCGTCCCTCGGACGATAGTTGGCGGATCAACGCCGCGGGAGGCGTGCGCATCGCTACCGTCGTCGCGGATATCGGTGCCGCGCTCGGAGCACGGGAAGCACCGTTGACCTACGTCGAAGCCGAGGCGCCCGCACCGCGAGGCGACAGCCGCTCCTATGGCGCGTCGCTCGGCACCATTCCAGACTACGCCGACGACAGTGGTGGGGTCCTGCTCGCGGGCGTTCGTCCAGGCGGCGCGGCCGAGCAGGGTGGCATGAAGCGTGGGGATCGGTTGGTGGAGTTGGCGGGTCACGCCGTTGGCGACATTTACGACTTCATGTTCGTCCTGCGTCAGTCCAAGCCGGGCGACACCGTTTCCGCGATCATTGAACGTGCCGGCGAGCGTGTCTCCTTGGAGGTCACCTTTGGGGCGACGACATCGTTGCAGTAGTGTGCGGTAGGATTGTGGGGCGTTCGCCCCACACCCATACAGCGAAAGGAGTCGGCCATGAGCAAAGCCGTCATGATCGCCCGTGTTCTCTTGGGCCTGATTTTCGTCGTCTTCGGTACCAACTACTTCTTCAACTTCCTACCCCAGCCGCCCATGAACGAGCAGGCAGGCGCGTTCATCGGTGCACTTTTGGCGAGTGGATATCTGTTTCCGTTCATGAAGGTCGTCGATATCGCGGCCGGCATCATGCTGCTGATGGGGCGTTTCGTGCCATTGGCCCTGGTTCTCTTGGCGCCCATCGTGATTAACATCTTCTTGTTCCATGTGTTCCTCGATACCTCGGGTATGGTCATGGCGCTGGTTATCCTGATTCTGGAGCTTTTCCTCGCGTGGGCCTATTGGGGGTCATTCCGGGGCATGCTGAGCCCGGCCCAGCCCGACGTTTGAGTCCTATGAGCCTCCCTTCTCGATACCGAGCGGGGAGGTGCTAGAACGCGCGACACGCTCCGTGCTCGTGAGGTCGCCATATCGACGCAACCGGATGCCGTGGTTGCCCATTTCGGGTGGCGTCACAGGTGGCGCCAGTAAGTAAATGCTGTTCTCGCAATAACAGTCTCAATCAAAGCTGCAAGATATGTGCTCTAGTCTGATATTGGTTCTCTTCGTGGTTTCGTCCAGCGCCGTTGTTCCAGACAGCGGAGCGCTGGCGTCGTTATCGCTCTCGGGTCACGTTCGTGACGAGCGCGATAGGCCGATCCGCAAGGCTACCGTTCATCTCTATCCCATCGAGAACGAATACAAGCGGGCGCACGGTTGGCTTTCCGGTCGTGAGAAAGAACCCGTTGCTCAGACTTGGACCGGCCACGATGGTGGTTTCGTGCTCGCCGTACCTGGCGAGGGATTTTGGGAGATTGCCGTCTCCTCTCCGGGACGCCTATCAATGCGGTTGCCGTTGACGCCGCTTCTGGAATCAACCGAGCTGCCAGCTTTGACGTTGCCCGAAGCACGGCAACAGAGTCTGACGGTGCGTTCATTCGCTGGCGAGCCACTCACGAGCGCACGGGTTGGCATCGAGCTTCAACCTGCTCGACACGGGCGTGACCGAACACCCGATTGGCGACCGACGCGGCAGTGGGTCCGAACCGATCAAGGAGGTCTTGCGAGGCTCGAGACTGCAGCAGGTTTCGTGGGTCGGATGAGCGTGGTGGCGCCCGGCCATAGCCCGCGGATTGCATGGTTTCGAGGCGGGTCCGTACCCCTCGAGAATCGACTCGACCACGGCAAGCCGGTCCGGCTCGAGGTAACAACCGTTGATGGGAGCAATGCCGCCAGGGTATTGGTTTGGCTTGGATCGACATTGGTCGCGAAAACCGACGATTTTGGTCGTGCGAGGCTTCATCTTCCCACCACCGGTACGAGCACGATCTTGATCATGGCGGAAGCGGGTGAGTTCGGAATCGCGACGCTCGACGGCGAGGCGACTGAGGCGACCGAGCCGGAAGTCGTTGGCATCACTTTGCGGGCACCGCCAGCCGTGGCCGGTCTCGTTCTAGATGGCAGTACGAAAATGCCTGTCGAGAGTGCCTACGTTTGGGACGCTGCGGATCCGGCGACGTTCGTACGAACCGGCAAGGACGGTCGTTTCCGGAGCCCTTACCACGAAAGAGACGTTCACGCCTCATCCTTGATGGTGGCGGCAAAGGGCTATGCCTCAGCTACGGTTCGAGCCTTCGAGAGTACAAGGGCGAACGTCTATTTGGCGCCGATCGTCGAGGTCTTCGGGCTCGTGCAGGACCGCGGTGGGACACCGTTGGCTGGCGTCCGGGTGTCCGCGGAGCCCAGCGAAACTAAGGCAGAATCGGGAAGCGATGGGCGTTTTGTGCTGCCTTTGGTTGCCGGCGGCCGCTACACGCTGCACGCGTTCGAGACGGGCTTACTGCCCTCCGAGTTGGACTACTTGGTTGGCGGCTCGAACAACGGGTTCAATTCACCTGTGGTGTTGACTCTCGGTCGCGGCAGTGTCGTGGCTGGCAGGATTGTTGATGGGCACGGTAGGGGGCTGGCGGGTGCCCAGGTCAGGGTCCAATCGTTGTCATCGGTGCTGGCTGATACCGCGACCTCGGTTTGGCCGCGCGACCAAATGACGCTTGGAACGGTGACGGATCCGGAGGGACATTTCGAACTAGGGCTCTTACCCTTCGGGCGCCTTCGGATGGTGGCATCGGCGCCAGGTTTCATCAGCTATGACTCGGGTGCGTTTTCGATCGATGAGTCGTATAGGACCCTCGACCTTGGTCCGATCGAGCTACAGCCTGGTCTTGCTCTCGAGGGATGGGTGGAGGATCAGCGCGGCGATCCGATTGAAGGCGTCCGGATCAAGGCGACCAACGCATCGTCGGCATCGGCTGGCGATGACGGTGAGGTGGGCCGGTTGGTGACCTACACCAACAAGGAAGGTCGGTTTGCTCTTCGGGAGTTGGGTGCGTTCGACGTTGTTGATCTGCTCTTCGAGGGCGACGGTTTCAGTCGACTTCTCAAGCGTGGCATTCGGTTGCCCCGTCGCGAGCCTCTCGAAGTAACCATAGAGGAAATGGCGGAGATTCGCGGACTCGTTGTGGGGCCTGACGGCAAAGGCGTACCCGGCGCCATCGTCATGCCGCATCGCAGTGAGACCCTGGCCGGTAGCAGTGCCAAAGGTCTGTCGACTGATCAAGACGGTCGTTTCGAGTTGGCGTCGCCGCCGGGTCGGGTGCTTCTGACGGTCGCCGCCGCTGAGTTCTCGTCCGCTCAGAAGTGGATCGAATTGTCGCCAGGAGCCTCGGTCGACGGTTTGGTCGTCGCGCTCGATGAGGGAACCACGCTTGCCGGCATCGTGAAGACGGCCGAGGGCGATCCAGTGGTCGGAGCGAGGGTAGAGCTACTGCCAGGCTCGCTTGGCAACCAGCGACCACGAAAGGCCACGACCGATGAAGAAGGCTTCTACCGGCTGGTTGGTCTGTCACCTGGGCACTATCCGGTGCTGATTAGAGCCAACGGTTATCCGAGCCTCATGGTGGAGGAATTGTGGGTCGGGCCCCATGGTGCGCAACACGATTTCACGCTTGTTTCGGGCCACCGCGTCGCAGGCCACGTTGTTGATGCCGAAGGACTGCCCGTTGCCGATGCTCGTGTCTACGCTCGCGATGAAACTCAGCGTTCAGCCGGTTACGCGGCCACCGATCCCCACGGGGCTTTCGAGCTGCGAGGTGTCCCCGATGGGAGGTACAAGCTCCAAGTGACAGCGAAAGGGTTGGCAACATCGTGGAGTGACGACATCGTCGTCGCTGGAGGCCAGCGGCAAGAGATTCGGGTTCAGATGGATGCGGGTTTTTCGGTGCACGGTACTGTGCGTGGCCTGTCTCCCGATGACCTTGGTGCGGTGGAGATCTCGCTGCCGGCACTGTCGAACGACATCAGCAGGACAGACGGCAAGGGCCAGTTCTTGCTGGCGGGTGTGCCATCGGGAAGGTGGTACCTGATGGCGCGGGAGACCCGGTCTGGACGCTCGGTGGGACGGTGGTTCGAGGCGGACGCGGGCGAGGGTGAGGTCTTCGTCGAGATCTCCTTTGATGAGGGGTTAAGCGTCCGGGGTCGTCTGCTGGTAGACGGGCACCCGCAAGCGGGAGCGTTTGTGACGGCGGAGTTCGCTGGGCTACCACAAGGGGTGAATGCCTGGACAGATGAGACTGGTGCTTTCTCGTTCCAAGGATTAGAACAAGGAGGCATCTTGCTACGGCTCAGCAGCCCCTTGCAGGCCTTGGCCCATCGCTCCGCACTCAACCTCGAACACGACGAGGAGATCGTCTTCGAATTCGTGACCCATGGTCTTGCCGGTAAGCTGCATGAGGCAACCACCGGTAACGCCATTCCTGGGGTCCTCGTTACGGTCGAGCCACACGTAGATTCGTGGAGCCAGCTCGAGACCTCGGGTTGGATTGTTACGGATACCCTGGGCCGGTTCGACACCGGGCTGATCGCACCGGGACGCTACACCGTAACGGCTGATGCTCCTGGATTTGAGCTGAGATCGGTCCCATACGAAGTTGGGCTTAGTGGCCACAGTGAAGCGTTGTTGATCGGGCTCGAGCCAGCCGGCGAGGTGTCGGATTGAGCCCAACGTTCTATTCAATATAGGAGAAAGAAAATGAGGCAAGGGACCCGAATCGTGATCAAGGTTGGAGCCGTGAACGCTGTCCTCTTTGTTGCGATGGCCACCGATCCTCTTCATGAAGAACTCGTCGAGATTGGAGCTGACAATGGCAAGGAACTTGACGCGCTCCGTGGCTGAGGCAGGGCGGCTGGTCTCGAGACCGGTAACGCTGGCCGGTCGGGTCGCCCGGATCGCGGGGAGCCTGGCAGCCGAAGATCTCGCGCGATTCTTCCGCCCGGCCTTCCCACACTACGACGTCGCCTTGGACGCTCTGGGTTGCCCGCCTTGCCGAGACAGCAACGCATCGGTGGGTCGGTAGCGAGTGCACCGTGCCGCGCTTCGCGATAGACCGAGTAGAATCCCGAAAGAGACGTGACAGGCGAAGTATCGACATCCCAGGCTTTCTCGTCGTTGCTGAAAGCATCGTCGACAGTTGAGTAGTCGGCCGCTCGAATGCCCCTGGCCGCAACCCCTGGCGCTCCGGTGACGTAAGATCTACCGACAAGCCCTCAGTGATTTCGAGCGAGAAGGAGCTTCCATGCAGACATCGGTTGCAGCCCAGGCTGGCGCCGTGCCCAACGTTCGGACCGCGGCCTTACCTTGGTACGTCGTGGCGATGGCGGTGGGCGCCACCAGCATCGTGATTGGTGTGATCTGGGATATCTCGTGGCATAGCACCATCGGTCGCGACAGCTTCTGGACACCGGCTCACATTGCCATCTACCTCGGCGGCGTGGTCGGTGGACTGTGCGGTGGTTGGTTGGCGATCAAGACCACGTTCTTCGGCACACCGGCCGAGAAAGCGTCAGCGGTACGTTTCTGGGGCTTCCGGGCGCCGCTGGGTGCCTGGGTGGCGATCTGGGGCAGCATCGCCATGATCACCTCGGCGCCGTTCGACGATTGGTGGCACAACGCCTATGGGCTCGATGTCGAGATTCTGAGCCCGCCGCACACGTTGTTGGCCTTGGGCATGTTCGGTGTGACCTTGGGTGCTCTGCTGCTCGCCGTGGCGCAGCAGAACCAGCGGTTGGCGACCGAAGGAACTCCGACGGCCGCGTCGTGTACGGGCTTTGGTCTCAACTATGCCTACTTGGCGGGGGTTACGCTGGCCCTAGTTGCGATTATGGGGACCGAGTACCGGTGGACCCATATCCAGCATAGCGGCGAATTCTACTTGGTCTCGTCGGCGGTTTTTCCCCTGTTTCTGATTGGCCTCGCCAGCGCCGCCCGGCTGCGATGGCCGGCAACCGCGGTGGCGTTCTTTTATATGGCGATCAACGTCGCGATGATCTGGATCCTGCCGCTATTTTCGGCCGAGCCGAAGCTGGCCCCCATTCACAATCCGGTGACCCACATGGTCGTCGACTGCTGGCCTCTTTTCCTGTTGATACCGGCGGTCGCCATTGACGTGATCTCTCGCTGGTGGGGTGATCGTGGTGATTGGCGACTGACGGTCCTGCTGGCCACCACGTTTCTCGGCTTCTTCGTGCTCACCCAGTGGAACATCTCCCGCTTCTTGATCTCTGATAGCGCACACAACTGGTTCTTCGCGGGCGACAAGATCTGGAGCTACAACAGCAGCCCAGGTGAGTATCAGACACGGTTTTGGCGCCTCGAAAGAGATCCACTCACTGTGGGCAAGCTCGGGATTGCGTTGGCCCTAGCGATGGTCTCCAGGCGCTTGGGGTTGTGGTGGGCGCGTGGTTTGGCGCGGGTGAAGCGATGAAACGGTTGGGGGTCCGGAACTTTCTGCTCGGGCTTGGCATCGTGATCGCCGCTGTGCCGGCCGCAGCACATATTGGTAGTCCCAATACGTTCTTCGAGGGTCAGGCCGGGCCGTACCCCATCCGGGTGATGGTAATGGTGTCGGGGGTGGTGCCTGGGTTGGCCGAGATCTCGATTCGGGTCAAGGAAGGGGTTGCAGACACCGTGACCGCGCGGCTGGTCCGTTGGGACGTTGGTGTAGCGGGTTCACCCTCTCCTGACCTGGCGACGCCGTTGCGTGGCGAACCCGGTCTCTATACGGCCGAGCTGTGGCTCATGACCTCGGGCTCCTACAGCGTTCACGTGGAGGTTGCCGGTGCTCAGGGCCAAGGCATCGCGATCGTGCCGGTGCCGTCCGACGCCACCGAGCAATTGACCATGAGCCCGATTCTGGGCTGGATTCTCTTCGGGTTGGGTTTGCTGTTGTTCGTCGGTGCGGTAACCGCGGTGGGTGCGGCAGTGCGTGAGAGCGTACTGACTCCAGGGGTCGAACCGGATGAGAAGCGCATGGGTCGCGCCCGTTGGGCGATGGTCGGCACCACGGCGGTGTTGGCGTTGGCGCTCTATGGCGGCAAGCAGTGGTGGGAAAGCGAAGAAGCGCAAAACGCCGCGAGCCTGTTTCGACCGTTGGCGGTCTCAGCCAGCGCCTCCGTCGAGCCATCAGGGCACCGAACGTTGGTGTTCCGGATCGATGAAGAAGACTGGCGTGCCCGCCGTTGGACGCCGATCGTGCCGGATCACGGCAAGCTCATGCACATGTTCCTGTTGCGTGAGCCCGATCTCGACGCCTTCGCACACATTCATCCGATCAAACAAGACGAGGACACCTTCTCGGTATCCGTCCCGCCGTTGCCGGCGGGTCGGTATCGGATCTACGCCGACGTCACCCAAGGCAGCGGCTACGCCCACACCATGACCGCGGAGGTCGAAATCCCAGGTCTCGAGCCCGGCGTTGCGATCGAGCCCCGCGTTGATGCGTTGGCGCCCGATCCGGACGACTCTTGGCACACCGGCAACGGGCAGGGTGGCCCAGTGTACACATTCGACGACGGCATGCGCATGGTCTGGGAGCACGGCGGCGACCCGCTCAGGGTCGACGAGGCGTTTGCCTTGCGCCTGCGTTTGGAAGCGGCCGATGGCGTTGTCGCGCCGCTCGAAAACTACATGGGCATGTTGAGCCACGCCGCCGTGCGCCGAACCGACGGCGCCGTGTTCACCCATCTTCATCCCACGGGTACGGTTTCGATGGCGGCCCAGGCCCTGTTTCGTGCCGAGAGCTTTCAGCGGCGCGATGAGGAAGGCAACGCCCCCAGCGATGCTGCGCTCGAGGCCTCGACGTCCGGCATGCACAGTGAGCATGGCATGCACGAAGGGCATGCCATGCCGGCGGTCACCACCGTTGACTTGCCCTACGCCTTCCCCAAACCGGGCACCTATCGAATCTGGGCCCAGCTCAAAAGTGGGGGTCGGGTCTACACCGGTGTTTTTGACGCGGAGGCGGTGGAGTGGCCGGAACGCGGACTATGATCCTCGATTCGTCGCCTATTTCGCTAACTTTGCTATGAGGTAGGGTTCTGAAGGGCGTCACCACAATCGGGCGACCACGCTGTGTGGCAACAGCTCGATGCGATTTGTGGTGGTTTCCGCTGCAGCGTCTAGCCCTAAAACAAGCGCATACGAAGGATGAGATGCGCGAAGATCTTGAGGCTCAAGTGCTTACGAAAAGCGCAGGCGCACCCGAAGGTTCGTTGAGTATTTTCGGAAGTGATTGAGCCCAAGAGATTTGTGTAGATCGCCTTCAAGATGCGCTGGTTTTGGGTCTAGCCTAACGCCTAAATCGAGTGAGCGGTTCGAGGGAGTTGTCGTCGTGTGCTATCCGTCGCGTTGCTACTCTGCCTGCAGTGCCTCGAGCTTGCTGCGCAAGTGCTCGATCTGAGTGGCGATCTCGGCTTCGACGTCGCCACTCGCATTCTCACGTTCAGCCTCGAGTGCCCGAATTTTCTCTTCGATCTCGCGTGCGAACTGCTCGTCGGTACTGCCGCGATCGACCGATCGGAGGTACTGCTCGTGCTCCCGCTCGAGGGCCTCGACCTGGGCGAGGTGCTTGGCGGCGTCGTCTTCGACGCGCCCTTCGAGCACTTTGGCTTTCGCCATCGAAGCCTCCATCTCGGCTTCGACGGACGCGGCCTCCTGTTCGAAACGTTTGGCGATGGCCATCCGCTCGCTCTCAGCTTGAGCTTGTTGGATCTTCATGGCGCGTTCGAACTCTCGAGCCTCTTCCATCAGGCCCGCGGCCTCAGCAAAGTCGCGTTCGTGGCCGCGGGTTTGTTGGCGATGCGCCATTGCTTCTTTTTGGAGCGCGATCGCTTGTTGGCGGTGCTCATGCTCGACCTCGGCGCGTGCTCGCTGTATCGCGCGCGCCTGGTCGGCCAACTCACGCGCGTCGCCGTGGGCGCCGCGTGCCTCGAACTCGCGAGCCCGCTGCGCATGCTCGCGGGCTTCGCGGGTTAACTCACGGGTGCGTGTCCTCGTTTCGCGCTCGAGCGTACGCTCGCGCTGTCGCAGCACCAGCTCGTTTTCGAGCCGCTCACGTTGTCGTGAGATTTTCTCGATGCTGGCGGTGTCGCCTTCGGCCTGAAGGGCGTCGACCTGAACCTCGATCTCCGCTCGCATGGTGTCGTACTCCAGCGCGATGGCTTGATCTTCGAGATCCAGGCGTTGGTCTTCGAGCGCCTCCATTTGCGACTCGAGGTCGTGTGCAGAGCGTTCCAATTCTTGCCGCTGGGCCTCGAGGCGTTTCAAGGCTTGCTGGTGTGTAGCTTCTTTGGTTGATGCCTCGCGGTCGGCACGAATCGGCAAGACAGCCAACACGGCCAGGGCGAGCACGGCGATCGCGCCGCGGCTGAAGGGGGAGAGCAGCTTGGGGGTTCGTTCGGTGATGATCATTGTCAGTCTCTCTTCCAAGTCGTCGCGGGTGTTCATGCCAGTGGCTGTCGCGGGCAGGGCCGCGACAGGCTGGTTGGTCGGAGCGGAGGTCAACACGGTGAGGGTTTCGAGCAGGCCGGTGGCATAGGCTCTGGCGGAGCCAGGTAGCGCGAAGGTCACCCAGGCATCGCACGAACGCTCTTCGGCGCGTCGTAGATTGCGGCGGGCTAGCCAAACGAGCGGGTGCCACCAATACAGAACCGTGGCCGCGAGCTCGATCATGCGCACCCAGTGATCCCGACGTCGCAAGTGCGCAAGTTCGTGGGCGAGCACGGCGTCGATTTCATCTTGATCGAGCCGGTCGAGTAGAGGGGTTGGAAACAGCACGACTGGACCGCGCCAGGTCGAACACAGCGCGGGAGACATCGGAACGTCCACCAGCCGTAGTGCTGGCAATCTACGGAGGCCGAGGCGTTTGCCGATGGTAGCGAGGCGTTCGTACAGCAATGCCGGTGCCTCAACGGCCGCTGCGACGCAGCGTTGGAAACGCGCGATCCGGACGGCGACCACGCTCAGAATCGTCAGACTTCCTAAAGCGAACAGCACGACAAGCAACGGCAATACGACGGAGGACCGTACTTGCTGCGAGGCCTGCGGTTGACGTAGCGGTCGTGCTGCCGAGTGGGCTTGCGGCGTAGAAAGCCCCGGAAATGCGATCACGCCTTCGAGAGATGGAGCCTGGGTCATTGCCATGGCCGGTGGTAGGGGCGTCGAGGCAGGGAGCACCGCAACTTCGATGATCGGCGGCGTGACCAGCTTGAGCAACACCAGCAACCACAGCGCGTGGCGCGTGGGCGCGTGTCGAATAATCCGACTGGCGATCAGAACGGCGATTCCCAAGGCGGTTGCCGTCAACAGATGAAGGGCCAGTAGCGAGAGTATGGGGTCAATCTCTGGGAAGAGACTCATGATGCGTCCTCCGTGTCGAGGCTGGCAGCCAGGGAGTCAACGCGGGCACGCAGGACCGCAACGTCATCGGCGGTGAGCGTGGCGCCGTCCACGAGCTGAGTCAGCAACGGCGCAAGCGAGCCACCGCAAAGGCGGTCGGCCGTCGCTTGCAGGCGCCGGCCGATCAGCGTCGTGCGATCGACCAGCGGCCGGTAGACATTGACCCTTCCCTCGCGCTCGCGTGCTACACAGTCTTTGGCCTCGAGCCGGTCCAGGAGTTTTTGCACGGTCGCGTAGTGCGAGGTGGCGCCGCCTGGGTACAACTCGTCGGCCAGATCACGGATCGGTGACGGGCTGTTTCGCCACAGCGCTTCCAGCACCGATAATTCGGTGGCTGTGACTTCTTTTCGATCCGTCTTTCGCTTGGTGAGCGGCATGGAACACGTTCCTTGGTGGGTATCAGACATCTCGTCTGAGAAGACGATAAGACGAATTGTCTGAGTTGTCAAGGCGTCGTACTGGTGATTTCGCCCACAACGACCGACAACGGCCAGCGGACAACGCGTGACCCCTCGCCCCAAGCCGCCGACAAGGGGGGGTCTATTGGCGCCACCGGGTCGTGCCCGTGGTGTGCGATGTAGCGCCGTACCGCGGACCAGGAACGAAAGTAGCCAAGCAGTGCAGGGAGCCCCCACTGAATCTGCATCGAGAAAGCTTCGGCGAGCGCGGTGGCGATCGTGACGTTGGTGCTCGGACGGGATTGGAGGATCTGTTCTGGGCTGGCGTCGGTAGCGATGACACGCCGAAATCGGGTAGCGAGCTCGCCCGCGGCTTGTCCGTTGCCGGTGCCGCAGTCCCAGGCCAACCGGCGTCCGGGTGCCACGGCTGTCAGGTGGTCGAAGAGCGCGCATGGGTAGGCGGGCCGGTAACGGCGGTAGTCGTCGGCATGGCCCGAGAAGTGATCTTTGAAGGTCGCCATGAGCCGGGATGCCGAACCTACCGTTGACCGGTCCGCTTCATGTAGATCTTGAGCGCTACCTTGCGAAGGGACTCGCGGCACCACGAACCCTTGGCCATGGCCTGAAGCTCACTGGTTCGAAGGCTGGGGAGGTGCTTGATGGCGATCGGCGCCGGGGTCTTGGGATTGCGCACGATGAACACGCGGATCTCGGCATTATTCATCCACTTCTTGGACTCGGCGACGCGCTGCAAAATCCCGCCCGACGCGTAGTTGGACTTGACGATCTCGAGCACTTCCTTGTCTTCGAGCCGTGGGTGCGACAACAGGCCCATCAGCACCTGCGGAGAAGGGTCACGCAACAAGATTTGGCGCTCGGTTCGCGAGGCTTTCATGGCCAGTTGAAACCGTTGGGTCGGGTTCATGGCCTTGATCCGGAATATCGGTGAGCGATGGGCCTCGGCGGCCACCCGCTCGCCGGGTGTCGCGACGGCGTTTCGTTGGCCCCCAGGCGGACCATCGCGCTCTCCGCGTAGGGCCCGCGCAAGCGCCTCGCGCTGGTGCTCACCCCAATCGTGCAGTCGGAACGCCGTGCCGTAGGTTCCGGCTCCCGGGAACAGCTGCATCACTTCTGCTTCGCACCTGAAAACGACTTCACCGGCATTCTCGGTGTGGGTCTTGGCGGTGACGTTCACCCGCGCGAATTGTTTGAGCTGGCGCTCGAGCTGAAGCATGAACCCCTGCTGAAGCTCGGCGTCCTCGAAGAAGCGTTCCAGGGCTCGAGGCTCATCGAATGCCAAGTCGAGTTCGAGGTCCTCTGCACGGAGTGTCAAGCGCATGGTGTTGGCCCGAGCGCGACTCGGGCCGTCGATGGTAACACCGGCGGCCCGTTTGATCGATCGCTGTGCTTTGTTCTCGCCTCTTGGTTGTCTGTCGATGTTTATCAGGCATGACAGTCCTCGATCCGCACCAAGCATTGTACTCGGGATCGATTCACCGATCCGCCAGGGCGGTGCTCGCCTCTTCCGCACTCAAGTGCCGGATGTTGGTACCGGTGGCAAACAAGCCGGCGAGGTAGGTGCGCCAGGCGAATTCGTTGTAGAGAAAGCGGCCGAGCGCTCGCGGGCCGTCGCGTTCGAGCGCGCGCTCGAGGCGGGTTGCGAACGGTTCGTCGAGCACCATGACCTGATCCATGCGGTCGCGAAACACGGCGATGCCCTCATCGCTACCCGACGGCATACCCTCGAACACGCAATCCTCCGCGTTGTCGTCGAGGCGCTCCAGCAGCGCGTCGACGCTCTCGACCTGATCAAGATGAATCACTGCGCCGCGGGCTTGGGCGCGGCCGACGGTCGTTTTCCCGGCGCACGAGGGACCGGTGATCAGAACCCTCAACGGAGGGCTTGCCCTGCCTTCCAGCGTAGGCGCAAGGTGTTCCACAAGCGCCATTGCACGGGGAAGCTCCGGATCAGGCATTCCGTGGCTATGCTGATTTGGAGCGCGAGGGCCGCCTGGTTGCTGATAGACGGGTCGACCGAGGCTTCGACCGGCGGAAAGAAACGCACCGTGACCTGGTTGCCGTCCAGCGGCAAGGTGCGAGCAATGGCCAGGGGAACGACCACCGCGCGGGTCTTGCGGATCAACTGGAGCAACGTGCTCGAGATCGGCACAGTACGGCCGAATAGCCATCCCTTGGTGGCTCGGGCATCAGGGTACAGAAAGTCGTTATAGAGACCCACCACGCCGCGCTTGCGGAGAATCTGCAACAGCCGGATGCCACCGCGTACATCGGCCGGCACCAGTTCGATGGCGTCCTTCCACGCGAGGAGTGCGGGTGGCAACGCGTCGGCGCCCTCCTCGCCGTCGGGCTTGCGGATCAGCGCCACCCGCCCGAGGGTTGGCAGGGCCGGCTTCAAGTAGCCGATGTGGCTCTGAAACACACTCAGTAGAACGACGCCGCGCGTGCCGAGGTGCTGTTGCAGGTACTCGATGCCTTCGATGTCGATTTCGCTATCGGCCAGGTGTTCTTCACCGCTCTCGCGCTGGGCAAGGTCGATGGTGTCCGACAAGGTGGTGAATAGACAGGCTGTATGGTCCGCCAGCAGCTCGGGCAGCGTCGGAAGCTGACCCGTGGTCACGAGTTCCTCGGTGTTGTAGTGCAGCTCAGCGCGGTAGTTGCCCAGATCTCGAGCGTAGACCGCGCGTCCGGTCTCGGCGAGCAACTCACGTCGCTCTCGTGACGGGATCTCGCGTAGGAGCGCGACCGTGTGGGCGTCGACCGCGGCCTGCTCGATCACCGACAGCCATGGAATGTTGCCGCGCGCGGAGCGGCCTTCGTCAAGCGGTTTGAGCAGGTGGAGCAAATTGGTGGGCATAGTCGACCAGAACGTCCGTCTTGCTCAAGCTTTCCATGATGGCGGGAAAGAGCGCCAGGGAAACGGCGCATTCGGAGTGGGCCACGACCTCGACCTCGCCAGCCTTTGCCAGGCACGTACCGCCACAGACCACCCGCCAGTCGCAATTTTGGCACGGATTTAGCCGGTCGACATGGCGGGCACGGATGGCGTGGGCGGCGTGTGAATCGAGCGCTGCGCCCACCGACCGATTGCTGGTCAAGGTGCCGAGGCGAAGATCCGGATTGGCGATGCAATCACAGGCCTCGATAGCGCCATCGGCGGAGATCGAGACCAGGTCGGCGCCCGCGCCGCAGGATGTCCGCAGGCACATGTTGGTGCGCTGGTACGAGAGAACGTTGCGGACGTAACTCAGAATACACTGCACCTCGAGGGTCGGGAAGCGACCGGCTTCGATCGCCTCGATCAACGCGAGGTACGAATCAACGAGAGACGAGGTTGCGGGGGCGAAGACATCTTCTTGGTCCTCGCCGCGGCCAGCCGCCTGGAACACGGTCGTGTCCCACAACTCGATGCCTAGATCTTGGAAATGGAGCGCAATGTCGAGCAGGTGATCGACGTTGGCCCGCGTCACGGTCGTCAAGACGCCGATCTTGTCGATCAGATTGTGTCGCCTTAGGCGGTCGATGATCTGTTGGTAGGTGCCCTTGCCGCGGTGGGTCACCCGGAACGTGTCGTTGAACCGCTCGTCGCCGTCGAGCGAGACGCCCACCGAGAAGTCGTAGCGGCTCAGAAACGCGCACCACGCATCGTCGATCATAGTGCCGTTGGTTTGGATCGAGAAGAAGATCTTTTTGCCGCTAGCCTCGGCGCGCGCATGAATCTCGGGTACCAACGAGAAGATCAGGTCCTTGGCGATCATCGGCTCACCGCCATGGAAGAGCACGTTGAGATGATCGCCGCTGCGGTCCCAGACGCCGTCGATCGCCATGCGGACAGTATCGAGATCGAGCTTCTTGCTGAAACGCTGGCCGTCGAAGTCGTAGCAATACGTACAGCCGATGTTGCAGGCACCGACCACCTTGAGAATGATGGTGTTGACCTTGTTCTCGTGGTGGGCGAAGAAATTCTTGGACCAGCTGTAGCGACCGTTCTCCGCCACCAAGCCGCAGGCGACGAACTCGTCGAGTAGCTTCCGCGCGGCGTCGGGTAGGGACTCGATCGACTGCACCGTCGAATCTTCGTCGCACAGATAGCGGAGGCCCTCGATCAGCGGTAGCGCCTCTCTTCCGACGAAGCACCAAGATCCCGTGGTGGGGTCCCAGAGCAACACCTGATCGCCGTATTGGTGAACCTTGATGGTGGGCCGAAAGCGATACCGCGAAACCGCAGTGCCGGGCGGATACTGCTGTTCCGGTGCACCGGGCATCTCCTGATCGATGCGCGCTTGTTCCATGCTGTTCGGAAGACTCAAAAGTACCGTACAGGCGCGCATCGGCGCGCCTGCCAGGAATTCTTTGGATCGACCTGGAGGGGCCTACGTCGCGGCCTTGAAACAGAAGCGACGCCAGATGGTCAGCAGCCAGGCGGCCGGTTCGCCCGGCGCCCGCAGGCCAGCGGCCTCGGCGATCCGCGCGCTGCTGCGCACCGAAATGCCTGGCACCGAGGTACCGGCGCCTCGCGCGGCCTTGCTGGCGGCATCGTCGCCGATCATGCTGGTGACGGTGCGCTCGATGTCTTCGGGGGTCATCTTCGCGGCATACAGCTCATCGGTGTCTGGGAGGACGATGACCATGTCTCTGTTTTTCTTGTCTGCCATGGATTCTCCTTCGCAAGGTGGGGGGGGGCGAAACGCGCCCAGGCCTTGGGTTGCCAGGTTGGGATGGCTGTTTGTAGGATACTGGCTGTTACCAAGGTACACGTAATAGGTTCATTGTGTCAAGATTCTGGAGGCAAATGGTATTGTGGTAGTCAGATTGCGCGGGTCAAGACCAGTGCCGCGTTGCTGCCGCCGAAAGCGAATGACTGCGACAAGGCAGCCCGGATCGTGCGCGGTTCGACGCCGCGGACGAATCCGAGGTCGGCGATCGGGTCTTGAAGATTGCGACATTCATGGGTGGTTTGATGGTGGATGCTGAGACAGGTGATCGCGGCCTCGATCGCCCCGCTCGCGCCGATGGTGTGGCCGAGAAGCGCCTTCGAGGCGTTGACCGCGACCTCGCCGCCGAAGACACGTTCGATCACCGCGGCTTCGGTGGCGTCATTGGCGACGGTGCCCGTGCCGTGGGCGTTGACGTAATCGATGGCACCGGGCTCGAGGCCGGCGTCGGCGACCGCATTGCGGATGGCGCGCTCGATCTGTGCGCCCTGCGGGTCGATCGCGACCACGTTGAAGGCGTCCGAGGATTCGCCGAAGCCACTGATCTCGGCCCACACCCGCGCACCACGGCGGCGCGCGTGGTCGAGCGGCTCGAGCACCAGCATCGCGCCACCGCCTTGGGAGAACAAGAAGCCGGAGCGCCGCCGATCGAAAGGGCGATTGGCGCGTTCGGGATGGGCGCAATCGCGAACCAGAGTGCGCGCGATGTCGAAGCTTCGGAAGATCGCACCATAGGCGTCGTCCAGGTATTCGACGCCGCCGGCGAGGGCCAGATCGCAACGGCCTCCAGCCACCGCCCGAAAGGCGTGTCCGATTGCCATCGTACCCGCGGCGCAAGCCGCGCACACCGTGTGATGGGGACCGGTGATCGAGAGCTTGATGCTCAGGGCGCTGGCGCTGGCGTTGGGCATGGCCATGGGAATGGCGAACCGCTTGAGCCGCGACGGTGCCTTCATCGCCGTCTCCACCTTTGACAGGACGGCTCCGGCGGGGGTCGTCGCGGGCAAGTCTCGGAGCACGTCGCTGAGCGCCGCCTTCGTTCGCAGCAAGGCCTGATGAGCGAAGGACGAGAGCATGGAGCTGACGCCGCCGACGCCGGTGCCGACCACAACGCCGATCCGTTCCGGCGCCACGTCCGTAATGCGGTAGCTGTGCCGCCGGGCACCCGGCTGGACATCGAGACCGGCGTCGGCCAGGGCCTGAAACCCGGTGGCCAGGCCGATCAGCGTGGCGGGGTCGTGCTGCGTGCGCTCGACCGGACCGACCACGGCGCCAGCCGCATCGAGCGCGGCGGCCGGCAGCGGTGACCACAAGCAGGAGGCGAAGTCGGCGTAGGCGTGCCAGGCCTCGGGTATCGGCTCGACCCGGGTCTCACCGGCCAGGCAGGCGCGCCAGAAGTCGCCGACCCCTGAGCCGATGGCGCTGATCACCCCGATGCCGGTGACCGCGACCCGACGGCTCATGGATGAGGTGGATCGGCGAGCAGATGGGCGTGGACGAATTCGACCGCCGTGCGTACCGTCGTCAGCTCGGTGGCGGCTTCGTCCGGGATCTCCCGATCGAATCCATCTTCCAGCGCCAGGTAGAGCGACAACAGGTCATGAGAATCGGCGCTCAGATCCTCGACGAAGCGACTTTCGGACGCGACGTCGGTGACCGGAATGTCGAGAACTTCGGCGACGATTGCACGCACGCGCTCGAGAACCTGCTCTGGATCGAGTGTCTTTTTTTGGTCGTTCATGAATCGTCGTCGAACAACTCTTGATGGTTCGCGCGCACCCGGCGGGCCAGTTTGTCCCGTTCCGCGGGTGCGATGAGCCCGAGATCGGCCAACCAATGCACGATGTCGAGTTCGACGAGTGGAGCATGGGAGATGCCACGGTCGGGATCTTCGAAGTCGTGATCGGCCCGCTCATACTCGTGGTAGGTCAGGTTCTTTTTGCCCAAGGCCATCCAGGTGTCCCGCGCGGCGCGCGCCCGCGCCACCGGAACCGTCTGATCGCGGACACCATGGCCGAGGAAGACCGGGATCGTCGGCACGCCGTCAGCACCATCCTGCTCGGTATCGCTGAGGTCACCGACACCGAGCAGGATGAGGTGGCTGATTCGCTCGTCGGCCGCCGCAATGGCGGTGGCGACCTCGCCGCCCTGCCCCTGACCGAGAAGCAGGACGGGCGTTTGGTGTTCGGGGCCCAGCTCGTCGCGCAGATACGTGTCGACGACCTCGGCGTGGTCCGCGATGCGCTGCGCCGTCGTGGTGCCCTTGCAGGTGATCCGGTCGACCTTCTGCTCGCGGTCGATGCCCCGGTGCTCGGCGAGCACCACCGGGATGCCGATTTCGGGAAAGCCCGCGAGTCGTTCGGCCTGGCCGAGCGCCGACCTGCATGGCGGGTCTTGAACGTAGAACAGGGTCGCCAGCCGATCGCCCGCGCGACGTTTTTTCCGCGCGTCTCGCACATCCAGCTCGAAGGCGACTACGGGATACGCCGGCTGGTCGGTGTCCGAGAGCAGACGGGCGACGATCGCAATGCCACCCCGGCGTCCCCTCGCCTGGCTGTCGAACGCGGCCATCGCCAGGCCCGCGACGATCAACATACCGCACCAGCGCCAGGGTATGCGCAGTCGCTCAGCCCGATCACCGGGGCCAGGAGAAAGACGCTCTCGGAACTCGTGGAACATCGTTCGAATACCATTTGGCGCAAGAATTCAGGTTTCGACAACAGATTCTATCATAATTGATCCACTCGGCGTCCTCGAAGAAGCAGTGCAGGGCTCGAGGCTCATCGAATGCCAAGTCGAGCTCGAGGTCTTCTGCACGGAGTGTCAAGCGCCTTCTGCACGGAGTGTCAAGCGCATGGTGTTGGCCCGAGCGCGACTCGGGCCGTCGGTGGTAACACCGGCGGCCCGTTTGATCGATCGCTATGCTGTGTGCTTCATCCTCAGGCTGTTATAGGCCCTTCATCATGCTGCCGGCAGCGAGCGCGACCCATCCAGCGAAAGCCAACCAGAAGCTGTGCGGGGCCAAGGCAGCGATGACGCCCAAGAACGCGAACAGGCCAAGCAGGGCGAGAATGGCCGCGACAATGAAGACAATCTGGGTCGGTGCGGATAGCTTCATGCATCCTCCAGTGATTGCGCGCAGGCGAAGCTTTGCCAAAAGCCAGCCTACACAGTGTTCGAGAGATAGGACTATGCTACATCATGCAAGGTCGCGGTGCGCTGCATTGGACGGTGACGCTTCGGCTGAGGCGGTTCTGGGCACGATAGACTGCGCGACAGACTCAGGAGGCTCGATGCGAACACGAACGAGAGGACCGCTCGCGGTTCTGCCGGCAGTAGTCTGTCCACCCGTCGTCCTAGCCGTTGGGGTGTTGGCCATGCTGCTGGCGGCCCCGCTTGCTGCTCAACGCACGGTCAAGCCGGTTCTGCACGGTCGTCACTGGGTGGCGATCACCGGCAAACCACTCGCCGCAACCGCCGGTGGCACCATCTTCAATCAAGGTGGCAATGCCGTCGATGCGGCGTGCGCCATGCTCGCTGCCACCTGCACGATGTGGGACACCTTGGGCTGGGGCGGCGAAACCCAGGCGTTGATTCACGATCCGCGTACGGGCAAGGTCCATGGGATTAATGGGTTGGGCGTCGCGCCGACGGGTGCGACGGCGGCCTACTTCAAAGAGCAGGGCATGCGCTATCCGCCCGAATTTGGCCCGCTCGCCGCCGTGACACCGGGAACCCCGGGCGCCTTGATGGTCATGCTTGCCGAGTACGGCACCATGACCCTCGAGCAGGTGCTGGCTCCCGCAATGCAAATGGCCGAGGGCTACCCGATCGAGCAGTCGCAAGCGGACAACATCGAACGTCGCCGCGACGTAATCGTCCGGTGGCCATCGTCAACCGCGGTGCTGCTGCCGCATCTGGATCCAGCGAAACCCGACCAACGCGCCGCGCCCTATCCGGGCGAGGTCTTTCGTCAGGACGACTTGCGGTCAACCTTGCAGAAGCTCGTGGATGCCGAACGGTCTGCCCGCACTGCAGGAAAGACCCGAGAACAGGCCATCATGGCTGCCTACGACCGTTTCTACCGGGGCGACATCGCGCAGGCCTTGGCCGATGCGACGCAAGCGGCAGGTGGCCTGATCACCGTCGAAGACCTTGATGGTTGGCAGGTCTATATCGAAGAACCGGTGTCGACGAACTACAAGGGCATTGACGTCTACAAGCTCACCCATTGGGTGCAGGGTCCCGTGATGCTGCAAGCGCTCAACATCTTGGAGAACGTCGACCTTGCGCCAATGGGATACAACAGTGCGGCGTATATCCACGCGCTGTACCAGGCGATGAACCTCGCCTTTGCCGACCGAGACTTCTACTACGGCGACCCCTATACGCCACCCGAGGAGCCGATCCGAGGCCTGCTGTCAAAAAACTATGCCAAGCAGCGGCACGCGCAGATCAATTGGAAGCAGAACGACGCCGGGGTCAAACCGGGTGATCCCTACCCATTCCAAGACGGTGAGAATCCCTACCTGGAATTGCTCGACAAATGGACCCCCATTCCGCCCGCCGGTGCTGCCGAGGGCGAGGATGGTTTCCAACAAGCCCTGCTCATGTCGCGAGAAGAGGCATTCGTTGCGGGAACGACGTCGATCCAAGCCGCCGACAAGGATGGCTGGGTGGTGTCGATCACGCCCAGTGGTGCCTGGATTCCGCCGTACATCGCCGGACGTACAGGGATCGGCCTGAGCCAACGAATGCAGAGTTTCGTGCTCGATGCGGGCCTAAACCCGTTCAACGTCGTGCGTCCGGGTCAGCGACCGCGCGCCACCTTGACGCCGGGCATGGCGCTCAAGGACGGCAAGCCTTACCTCTCGTTCGCCGTTCAGGGCGGTGACACCCAAGACCAGAACCTCTTGCAGTTCTTTCTCAATGTCGTCGAGTTCGGTATGAACGTCCAGGAGGCGGCTGAAGCGGCCAACATCACCAGCTACCAAATGCAGAGTTCGTTCGGTGCTCACAATGCCGAGCCGGGTCGGCTGATCGTTCGAGACGATGTCTCCGACTGGGTGCGCAAGGCACTGACCTCTCTTGGCTACGAAGTCGAAGCCCGCGAACGGACCTCAGGCCCGATCACGGCGATCTACTTCGACCGTGAGCATGGCACGCTGTGGGGCGGGGCCAGCGACTTCGGGGAGGACTACGGGCTCGCTTGGTAGCAGAACAAAGCAGTTGAGTCGTCCGCAATTGGGCAGGACTGGCAGCAGGACTCTATGAGAATATGAGGGTGCCGCGATCGACATTTCCCGGGAGGACCATGCACGAAAGCTCCGACGTTTGAACCTTCACGCCAGGCTCGCCTTCTGACGACCCCGATGCTGTTTGCGGTCGCAATGGTCATTGCCGGCATCGCGTCTGCTGCCAAGTACCCGGTCATCAAGGTCGATGACGATCCTTCGGTTGGCAAGGACGATGCGCCGTTGGTATTGATCGAGTTCGGCCACCATTTGTGAAGCTACTGCATCCACAGCGCCCGTGCGGTGCTGCCCGAGATGTACACGGACTTTGTCGAGACCGGGAAGGTCCGATTCTATTTCTTGGATTTTCCGTTCGATGAAGAGAATCCAGCGTTCAAGGCGATTGAAGCCTCGCATTGCGCTGGCGAACAAGATCGCTATTGGGAAATGCACCACGAGCTTTTCGCCAATCCCGAGCTGTTGGCGGCCGAAGATCTGGTGACCTATGCTGAAACGCTCGAGCTCGACATGGTGGCGTTCGAGGCGTGCATGAAGAAGCGGGCGACGGCCGCTACTGAAGAACGAGAAAAGGCACTCCCGTCGCGTGCTTGGCCTACCTATCCGCCCTACCGGACCTGTGCTGGCAGTCAGCGGCTATTCGTTCATCGGCTGCAGACAACTCGGATTTGGTAGGGTCGGCCCGGCTTTGCTCAGGTAGATCGTCGGCGATACCGGGAGACAGGCTTCGGTGGAACCGCGTTTGCCAAGCAAGGATAGAACTGAATCGGTGAGCCAAGTATCGTGCGCACGACAATCGTTTAGGTAGCGGAGCAAAGCCTTTCGTCCCTTGCCATAGGCCTCGGACATTTGCTTGTGCTCGGTGGGATCGGATCCGAGGCGATTCAGAATCGAGCAGTCGAGGGACAACCCGGCCGAGTCGGCCGCTTCGACACCACCGGACGGTGCCAGCATTCGGACGCCGTCACCGACACGGAAGGTTGCCGCTTCCTTGAGACGGTAGAAAAATTTGCGCGATAGCCAAGGCCTGGCGCGCCACACGGACCGAGCGAGGCGGTGTCTCGCCAATGTGAAAGGCCTTCGCTTTGGTACGGGTCTTGAGCCGCGATCCGAGGGCGAGAACCGTATCCCAGACGCCCAGGAAGTTGATCTCGACCGGTCGAATGTCCACCTCATGTTCGGTGCGCAACACCTCGGCGCCCTCGGCTCTGCCCGCGGAGGTTTCGTAGGAACGAAAGAAGATCGGAATCCAGTAGACGTCACGTTTGGAGGGAACACCACCCATCCAATCGATGAAGCGCCCCAGGGCGCGCGCTGCTGCTGCGCCGCGGCTGAATCCGAAGACGAAGACATCGTCTCCGGGTACGTAGTTGTGTGAGAGAAAGCGGTAGGCGTCTTCGACCCGTGACTCGAAGCCCGCACCCCATGCACCGCCGAGTACGCTGTCCGCTGTCCGCAGCAGGCGGTTGTATGCGCCTGGATGTTTGGAGAGGGCGCCGACACCGATGTCGTAGTACGTGATCTGGGTTACGCCGTCGGCTTCAGGAAGCACAGCACGACAGGTCTTGAGAACGTTGCTCGGCTTCAAGACCTTGCTGTCGTCGCCCTCTTTGGCGGAGTAGCGTTCCTTTTCCTTGTAGGCGTTGTTCGACGTCCCGTCGAGACAGATGACAATTCGCTTTTTCGCGCCGCTAGGCGAGGTGGCATCCACCGATGCTGAATCAGTTTGCTGCGCGGTAGCGACGCCACCGAGGAGCATCAGAGCGATCACGAGTGGACATTCCATTTGCATTTTCATGAACCCGTCCGCATTGAAATTGCCCTTGGGGGCTCCGTGGAAGCTCTTTGCCGTGCTATGCCTTGGAGAGGATAGCATTTGCTGTGCGCTGGCTCCGGGTTGGGGGGAGCCCGACATCTCGAGGCTGGCTACAGTGTGTCGAAGGCTGGAGCGTAGTGCACGGTGCCCGACCAACCATCGAGCGCACCCGGCACCAGCGCTTGGGCCATGAAGACATCGTCGGGCACGTCGTAGGTACTCCGGATCTCGAAACTGCTGGCGGGCGTGAAGCCAAATCGTGGGTAGTAGTCGGGATGGCCAAGGACTACGACGCGTGTATGGCCGGCGTTTCGGCAATCATCGAGCCCGGCTCGGATCAACCGAGTGCCGAGTCCGGTTCGTTGGTGCGCGGGCATCACGGCCATGGGTGCCAAGCCGACCCCGAACGGTCGGCGGCGACCGTCCCCGCTGTCCATCACGATCGGGCTGAACAGGATGTGACCAACCACTGCGCCGTCGAGTTCTGCAACCCATGAGACGGTGGCGTCGCCAGCCGTCCGCAGTGCGTCCACCAGATGGGCCTCGGCCGGTGTTGGGAACGCTGCCACATGAACCCGGTGGATCGCTTGTTGATCGGCGTCGTGCTCGGGGCGAATGATGCTGTCCATGATGGCCATTGTATTCAAGCCTGTATTCAAGCCTGCATTCAAGCCTGCATTCAAGCCTGTATTCAAGCCCGCCTGGTGGCGCCTGGGATGGGTCTTCACGCGCCCAAGCTTCGCGCAACGCGTCACTCGGCCGAGGAGGAGGACCACAGATTGCGATGGCTTCATCGTCTGAGGTGGGCACCCAGGGTTGCTGCGGGTGTCCGGTACCGCCCAGGTCGGCGACAAGGACTGTGTTCAGGTTCGAGGTTCAGGTTCGAGCAACTCAATCTCGTACGGCCTGTGCTTGGAGCGGTACGACTACGATCCCGAAGTCTCGGCGCGCTGGAAGGTCTCGAGGGCGAGATCGACCACGGTGGTGCGGGCGACCTTCATGCAGCGTAAATGCACGGCGTCGGGAATGATGCAGTGCGTTGCTCCAGCAAGCGTCGCCAACTCGCGCGTGTCTTCAGGCCGGACTCCCTGGTCGAGCGCTCCGCTGACGTAGGCCGCAGCGCGCAACCGCATCAGGGGTGCATGCCGACGCATGTCGAGATACTGGTAGGCGTTGGGGAAGATAGCCTGGAACAGCGCGAAGAAAGGGCGCCAGCGGGGGGTGGTGCGGCGTGACCATTCGAAGAGGTGGGGCGAGACATCCTCGAAGAAGGCGCTGGCGATGGCGTCCGTGCGGGTCAGGGCCGGGTGGGCCCAGACTCCGCCACCGCTGACGCCCCAAACATGGGCCGGTCGGCCGGCCGCGTGCGCAACCAGCGCTCTCAGGGCATCGTCGATGTCGAGGTCGTAGAAACCCGACATCGGACTGCTGTGGCCAAACCCGCCGAGGTCGACGGTCAAGACGTCGTATCCTGCTCTTCGTAGCGCGGGTATTCGGCCGTGCCGCACGAGGTAGGCACGGCCGAGGCCGGTCCACGGATGCAGAAGCAACACCGCACCATGGGCCGGTTGTGGCGCGGGAAACCAGGAGGAGGCTAGCGCGCCTTTTCGGTTGTGGCGTGGGATGGACTGATGACCGAAGGGCTTGAGGAATCCCGGCGTTTCCAGCTTTTCCTGGCGTAGGCGTGGTGCGAATGCGGTAAAGAGCTTGCAAGCGAGCGCCTCTTCGAGCCGGGAAGGACGCGCCAAGCTCGGCTCGAGAGCGCATGGACGATCCTGGATGGCGCCCGAGGCATCGGAACGCGCATCCGTTTCGGGCGTCGAGAGGCTCGGGCGAGGGCCAACATCTTGAACCGGCATCCCTCAGTCTAAGAGCAACCCATATGCCAGATCCGGAGCGATCGCCATAGCCTCGGTGATCCGGCGGATTGGAGGACATCACGGTACGGTTTGTAGGCCGATTGCACTTGGCGGGTCCCAGATCTGAATCACGCCGTGTTCAAAATGAGATCGGGTGAACACGGTTGGCTTTGCTGTGCTGTTCAGAGATACCATCATCCCCGAACATCGTGTCGAAGCAAGCGGATTGATGACTGAGTGGGCATCGAGCAGAGCCACTCGGGCCAGTAACCGCCTTTCGGAAGGCGAACTCCAGGGGAGCGCAACATGAGCGGAGGCCGGTCGGTACGACCCATTTCTGAGGTGGCCGCGGGATTGGATATCCAGCCCGAACACCTCGTTCCGTATGGTTATGACAAGGCCAAGATTCGCCTTGCGGCGCGGGCAGCGTCCACGCGTCCAACCGGACGGTTGGTGCTGGTGTCGGCCGTTACGCCGACGGACGCGGGCGAAGGCAAGACCACGACTTCGATTGGTTTGGCCCAGGGATTGGCGGCGATCAACCAACGGGTGTGCTTGGCCCTGCGCGAACCTTCCTTGGGCCCAACCTTCGGCCTCAAGGGCGGTGCGACGGGAGGGGGTCGGTCGATCGTTGTGCCGATGGACGACATCAACCTGCACTTCACTGGCGACTTTCACGCGATTTCGACGGCCAACAACCTTTTGGCCTCGCTGGTCGACAATCATCTCCAACACGGCAACGGCCTGGGAATCGACGTGCGCCGGGTCCTGTGGCGCCGGGTGATCGACCTCAACGATCGCGCTCTGCGCAACATCACAACGGGTCTTGGCGGACCACTCCAGGGCGTGCCGAGGGAGACCGGCTTCGACATCACACCCGCATCGGAGGTCATGGCGGCCCTCTGCCTTTCCGAGGACGAGGACGATCTGCGTGCTCGATTGACCCGCATTGTGGTGGCGTCGACCCGCGATCGTGCGCCGGTGACGGCGGGTGACCTCAAGGCGCCGGGCGCGATGATGGCCGTGCTCAAGGATGCCATGCACCCCAACTTGGTGCAGACCATCGAGGGTGTGCCGGCGATGATCCACGGTGGGCCGTTCGGCAACATCGCCCATGGTTGCAACTCGGTCGTGGCTACCAAAATGGCAATGGCACATGCCGATTGGACCATTACCGAAGCGGGCTTTGGGTTCGATCTCGGGGCGGAGAAATTCCTCGACATCAAGTGCGTGGGTGCCGGCCTCGATCCCGCTGTGATCGTGATCGTTGCCACCGCTCGAGCCCTCAAACGGCATGGTGGCGTGGCCAAGATCGCACTCGACGAGCCCGATCCGGCGGCGCTGGAACGCGGTCTCGACAACCTGCGCAAGCATGTCGAGAACGCCCGCGTGTTTGGCAAAGATCCGGTGGTTGCCCTCAACCGTTTCGCCGCCGACACGGACGATGAGGTCGCCGTCGTGCGTGCGGCTTGCGAGGACATGGGGGTGTCATTCGCGGTGTCGGATCACTTTGCGCGTGGTGGCGACGGCGCGGTGGCCTTGGCGGAGCAGGTGATGGCCGCCGCGGAGCGCGGAAGCGGCCCGCTCGAGCCACTGTACGAACGCAGCGACTCGATGATCGACAAGCTCGAGAAGATCGCCACCAAGATGTACGGCGCACGGTCGGTCGCGTGGACCGGAGCGGCTAGGCGTGATCGCAAGTACTTCGAGAAGCTGGGCTTCGGCGATTTGCCTCTGTGCGTGGCCAAGACCCACAAGTCGCTCTCCGACCAGGCTGCGGCCATCAACCGTCCTACCGACTTCGAAGTGACCGTGCGCGGGGTAGTGCTCGCAGCCGGTGCCGGTTTCTTGGTACCAATGCTGGGAGACATCATGCGGATGCCCGGCCTTGGGAAATCGCCTCAAGCCGAGCGCGTCGACCTGGTCGACGGCAAGGTCTTCGGGATGATGTAGTGGCTGTACGGTCCGCGCTTGTTTCCCAACCATGGCTCGGTCCTCGAGCTCGCCGCCTACCGCGCCGAGCTGGCCGACCAGGGCAAGGCGCCTGCGACGCGCGCGCAGGCCATCAGCGCCGTGCGGTCGTTCCTAGGGTGGTGCCGAGCCGTGGGTGGTGCTCGCCACCTACCCGACGCCGAGACCATGCGGCACGTCTTCGCCGTCCCGAGCGCGAAGGTCGAACGGCCGTACCGGTGGCGGGGGTCGGCTAGCGTCTCGACGAAGATCTTGAGGCTCAAGTGCTTACGAAAAGCGCAGGCGCACCCGAAGATTCGTTGAGCATTTTCGGAAGTGATTGAGCCCAAGAGATTTGTGTAGATCGCCTTCAAGATGCGCTGGTTTTGGGCCTAGTTTGGTTGGGAGAAGATCCCTTATCGCTACCTTGGGGCGACGACGGCATTCGTGCACAGAAGGAGTCATGACGTCCTGTTTGTGGCCAGAGTCATGAGGTCCCACCGTTGACCTTGGTCGACCGAGCGAACTTTCTTCCAGTCGGCGCGATTGAGGGCGGTTACTGGACGCGGAAGCGTCGAAGGTCGAACGGCGGATCGGGTAGAACGATGGGCCGAGATGGGCGTCCGGTGCCTGGCAAGGTCGAAATCGACGGTGGTGAAACAGTCTGGCGCTTGGCGCCTACGGATCCTTGGGCGGAAGGTGACCACATGCTGGTGGTCGAGACGATTCTCGAGGACCTGGCAGGCAACAACTTGCTCGGTGCCTTTGATCGTGAAATCGAGGAGGGCAGTACGTCGTTGGACGTGGCAGCCCCCGACACCGTGTCGATCCCGTTTCGCATCGAGCGTAGGGATACTTGATCCGGCCTCGGCGACTTCGTTCGATCGTTGTTTCCGGGTCCGATCGCTGGCAAGCAATCTAAGCAACTACCCGCTGACGTAGAACCCCATGTGATCGGCCCGTTCCGATCGCGTTCTTGGAGATCACAATTTCTTGGAGATCACAATGAAGCCAATCGCACAGGTTGCCGCCGCCGCAACGATTGCGGCTGTGGGCTGGCTCGCAAATGCTGAAGCGTCCTCCGCCGAGTCTCTGGATCGAACGGAAACCCTCGAGGTTGGCCAAGCAGCCCCTCCGCTATCGCTGATGGCCAGCGACGGCACCCGTCACAGCTTGGAAGGGATCCGGGGCGAAACCAACGCGGTGTTGGTGTTCTACCGGGGCACCTGGTGACCGTTCTGCCGTACGCAGCTCGGCGAGCTGCAATCACGCCTTGATGATTTCACCGCACATGACACCGTCATTTGGGGGGTCAGCCCCGATCCGGTCGCCAAACTGGAGAAAATGAAGGTCAAGAAGAGCCTCGGGTTTCCGTTGCTCACTAATCCCGACCTGACTGTCATGGCCACTTTCGGTGTGGTCAACCAAAAGGGCCGGGGGAACGTTCCGCATCCGACCGTCTTGATCATCGATAAGGCCGGCCTCGTGCGCTTTATCCACCTCGACGAGGACTATCGGCAGCGGCCCACGCCTCAACAGGTGCTCGACGTGGTTGTTGAACTCAGCGAGAGCAGTGTCGACGAAGCACCTTTGGGCGGCGGGTAGTCGAGCACGATCTGGCTTGACGCAATGATGCCTTGGGGCTATCATCATGATGTCATGCGAACTACATTGACCCTCGAAGAAGATGTCGCGCGTCGGCTCAAGAAAGAAATGCAGGAGAGGGGACTGTCGTTTAAGGCCGCGGTTAACGCGGTCTTGCGTCGCGGATTCTCGGTGCGAGATCGTCAGGCCGCGATTGCGCCGTTCGAGATCGTGGCGCGGCCCTTGGGTTTGCGAGAAGATGTCGATATCGACTGCATTCCTGATGTCCTCGAACGGCTCGATGGGCCGTTGTATCGATGATCTTGATCGATGCGAACGTCCTGATCTATGCCTACGACCCGGAGAATCCTCACTTCGAAGCGGCCAAAGAGTGGCTCGAAGTGCAGTTCTCGAGTCCGGGTGTAGTCCGATTGCCTTGGACAGTGATTCTGGCTTTCTCGAGAATCACGACAGATTCCCGGATCGTCCGTCGCCCCTTGAGTAGGCGAGAGGCCAGTGAGATCGTCAGCCAGTGGCTCGGCCTTCCCCAGGTCGACGTGCTGGCGCCCGGCGATCGGCATTGGGAGATCCTCCAGCAGTTGATCGAGTCCGGTCAGGTGTCGGGCAAGCTCATGATGGACGCACACCTAGCGGCGATGGCGATCGAGCATGGTGCCACGCTCTTTAGCTGCGATCGCGACTTTGCGAGATTCGATGGACTCCAATGGCGCAATCCGCTCGATCTCGAGGCCGGATGGATCAACGAGTCGTTCTCGTGAGAATCCTCCGATGGGACCGACCTACCGAGCACGGACCAGCAGTGTGTTAGACCCGTCGCCTGCGGTGTTCACCGAGCTTGTTTCCGGTGCCGGGATCAACTCGACAGCCACCAACCGGTCCTTGCCGCGCAAGTAAAGTAGTCCTTGCGCTAGGACCGGCGCGTTCCATGCCGGGTGGCGTAGGAGGGCTTTGCCGTCGGCATCCTGGAGTTCGGTCTCGGCAATGGCTTCGTACGCCTCAGGGCTGGCGCGGACGAGCAGCAAGCGGCCGTACTCCGTGAGTACGACCAAGTGGCCGTCAACGAGCAAAAGGGTCGAGCGGTTGAGTCCCTTCTCGGCCCATTTCACCTCGCCGGTGGCAAGCTCGACGCAGCGCAGCTCCGCATCGCCACTGTTGCGGCCGCTCGACCCGTACAGGTAGCCGTCGTGAAGGACCGGGGTGTTCCAGTGGCTCGCCAGGCTTCGTTTGCGTCGCTCGTCTTGCCACAGAATTTTGGGCGGGCCGTCGGCTTGAAGCTGCAACAGCGCGCCCCCGGGCCCGTAGGTCTCGGTAATGAAGACCTGATCGCCGACGATGACCGGGGTCGCGGCGTTGACGCTCTCGTTGATCTTGGCGCGCCAGGGTAGGTGAAAGCGCTCGGTTCCCCGGTCGGGGTCGAAGCCGAGCAAGCCGCCACGCGCGAAGTAGAGGCCGATGCGGGATTTGCCGAGCGTCGCGATGACCGGGCTCGAGTAGCTCGCGAGTTCGTCTCCCAGCCGGTACCGTTCCTCGCCCGTCCGCTTGTCGAAGGCGACGATGCCGGTGCCGTTGACACCGACGGTGCCGTCTTGAATACCGGGACTGTCTTTGGGGCTGCCTCCCACCGGCACGATCAAGCGATCACCATCGATCAATGGGGTCGAGCCGACGCCAAAGAAATTCTGCTTGACGTTGAACTGCGCATTGATGTCGTGCTCCCACAGCACCGATCCGTCGGTCACCCGGTGACAGCGCAGGCGCCCGTCAACGCCGTAGACGTAGACGCGGTCTCCATCGACCACGGGGGCGTTGCGGGGGCCGCCACTGTAGCCGTACATGTCTTCGTAGGAAGTGGGGTATTCAGAACGCCAAAGTTCCTTGCCGGTCTCACTTTCGAGGCAGGTCAAGCGAGCCTTGTCATCGTGGCGGTCAAAGAAGAACAGGCGGCCTTTTGCGACGGAAGGGGCGGCATAGCCTTCTCCGGCTGGTTGCTGCCACCGGACGGCGGGCCCGTTGGTTGGCCAGGAACGGATGCCGGTCTCGGACGATGTAGCATCGCGGTTGGTGCCCAGAAAGTCCGGCCAATCGGCTCCATCGGTCCGGGTCCGCAGGTCCAGGACTTCGGTGGAGGGGTGAGCCTCGCCCAAGGCGAAACTGGGTACGACAATGAAGGCGAATGCGAAAACGAGGGTGCGATAGACCATGGGTTCTCCTGGGTCGATGACACCATCATCGCACGCTCGCGGGACCTATTCACCCGCGACTGGCTCGGCCCTTTCGCTTCGGTCTTGGTGAATCGTTTGGGCTGGTATGGTCGGATTCGTCAGAAAACACGGAGATCGAGCCTTGACCGAGCTTTCGCGTTCTACAGACCCATCCGGCGAAGCCGCGATCCAACGATCCTGGCGGGGTCCAGTGGCCGTCTTTCTTGGGTCGTTGGTGATCTTGGCTGCCATTGTCCTACGGGCACCGGTGATTTACGACACGGATTCGTATTACCACCTGGCGGTCGCGCGCTTGTATGCCCAACTCGGTGTGGTCGACACCCTGCCGTGGGCGCGTTTGAGCCTGCTCCACGAAGGGTTTGGCGACAAGGAGGTGCTCTTTCATTGGCTCTTGAGCCCCTTTGCCGGTGGTAACGCCGGGGCGATCTCGTCGGTAGGTGGCCGGTGGGCGATCGCGTTGCTCGGGGCCACGATCGCGACGGTGGTCGCCGTTCTGGGGCGGCGAGCCCTGGGACCGGTGGGGCTGTTGGCGCCGGTGGTCGTCTTTTTGGGCTCGCCTGCCTTCTTGATTCGCATCATTCGTCTGCGGCCCGAACTGTTGGCGCTCGTGCTGTTCCTGCTGGCCGCGTGGTGTGTTGGACGAGGGCGGTTTCGGACCCTGGGTGGGGTCGCTTTCATCTTTGCGTTGAGCTACACGGCCTTTCATGCCCTGTTGGGACTCTGTTTCTTGTGGTTCGTCCAACAAGCGTGGGCCCACCGTCGGTGGCGTTGGGGCGTTCTGTTGTATCCGATCTTGGGCGTCGGGCTGGCCTTGTTGGTTCATCCACACTTTCCACACAACCTGGTGGTTTGGAAGGTTCAGAGCATCGACTACTTTCAATTGAAAGGCTCGGTCGATGTCGGCAATGAGATCGACGCGGGGCGTACGGATACCTTGTTGCTGAAGAACCTGGGTTTGTGGGCCGCTTTGTTGTTGCTGGCCTTGGGCGTTCATCGATCGGCCGAGCGGCGGAGCAATGACCCTCTGGCAGATGCCTTCGCGGTAGCTGCGCTTGCCTTTGGCTGTCTTTACCTGCTTATGGCCCGCTTCGTGACCTACGCGGTTCCGTTTGTTCTGGTGGCCGCGATGTTCGAGGTTCGCCGACGCGGTGGTCTGGCCCCGCGCATTCACCTTCCCTGGCGGGGTGTGGTGCCGCGGTTCGTGGCGGTGATCGCGGTTGGACTTCTGTGCGTGGTGCCCGCCTCCGGATTGCTGCGTGGGTTGCTGGCTCCCGGGCCGGTGTCACGGGAAGCGGGGTGGGCACGATTCGGCGCGGCGGTGCCGGCCGGCGCCAAGATCGCCGCGACCTGGGGCAATACCGGCACCTATGTTTTTTGGGCACCACACGCCACCTACCTCAACGTGCTCGACCCCATCTTCATGGTGGTACCGTTTCCTGAAACCCACGCGGCCCAGCGGGCCATTTTCGACGGTACCGCGCCCGATGTTCCGCGTTCGTTGGTGGAACATCTCGACGCCGACCACCTCGCACTATCGATCCTGCAAGCCGAGCCGCGTTTGCTCGAGCGACTTGCGGCAGATCCGCGCCTCGAGCAACGCGTTGGTGGGTTGGACCAGCTCTATCGGTTGGCGCCAGCACCGGCCAATGCGTTCATCCTCGATTGGCGGGTGGCCCCGCGTGGCAGCGCCTTGCCGGTGCCGCGGGCGACGTTGGTGGGCACGTGGCCGCGCTACCCACGCGCCGAGGACCCGAGGGTGCGTGCGGTCGAAGGATTCGTCGACGGCGATCGGGTCAGCCTGGATGCCGCCGCAACCCAGTGCCAGGCAATGATCCATGATCTGGAGGTTACCGAGAACGAGCAACGTCGTTACGAATTGGCGCTGTACGGCTCGGGTGGTCTGTGGCTCGACGATCGACAACTTGCGTTTACGCGCGGTGCGGCCGGCGCCGTTTTGGGTCAGGGCCTGGAGATTCCCGTCACGCTCGAACCCGGTAGCCACCGCTTGACCATCCTCACGTGTCGGGCTGCAGCCGGCGGGCCGAACGGTTTCTACCTGGTAGACCGCTCGGCGCTCGGGTGAGAAACTCGGCGTAGACCCGAAACGCTCAGCGTCACCGTGCGGCCCAAAGGTGGTGCCGCGCCTTCCTTCTCGCAGGAGACAGCATGTCTGCAGTCCAACGCCGTATTGGCTGACCCTCGCACCTGGAGCAGAGCAATCTGATCGAGAACGTGCCGGGTGTGCCCGATCACGCTCCGGTCTCCCACATCGAACCTTCTTCGATGGCTGCTGGGACCCGCCTACGCCGCATTCGATCGGCACATGTTCGACTATTACCGGGCCCACGTCTACCGCACGGAAGACTTCGGTATGACCTGGAAGCGGATTACCGAGGGGCTGCCCGACGAAGGCTGGGTGTGGATCGTACGGGAAGATCCGAATAACACCGACTTGCTCTATGCCGGTACCGAGGTGGGGCTTTTCGCGTTGTGGGACCGCGGAGCGTCCTGGCAACCGGTTTCACGTGACGCCTGCCACCAGCGTCGGTTCACGACATCATCGTCCACCCGCGCGAGAACGACCTAATCGTCGGTACCCATGGCCGCGCGATTCACGCGCTACGGTCTCGGCGACACGGTGTACCGGGCGCCAGCCCACCAAAAGGGGCCCTGATCTCGTATTTCCTTGGCAATGATCTTTCAGCGAAGGCCGACGAGGATGCCGATGTAGACGCCACGGACGATTCCACGAGCGAGGTAGACACGCCCAAAGCAGGGGAGCCCGACACGTCCAAGGAGCGCCTCACGCTCGAGATTCTCGATGCGGCGGGCATCGTGATCCGAACGCTGGACGAGCTACCCAGTGGGGCTGGCGTCCAGCGGGTCGCATGGGATTTGACCGACGAGCCACCCACCCAGCGCAACGACGAGCCGTCGCCGTTCGCCGAGTTGATTCGTAGCTTCGCCAGAGCTCATCGGTTGCGGGTGCGGGCTGCATGCCCGCGCGCCCGAACAGCGAACTGAATCCGAGCACGGCGCTGCGGACCGGTGCGGCGCTCGCGATTCGCAACAGCGTGTCGGCACCCGGATAGGTGAGCAGGCGCAGCACCGGGTTGACCTCGCGGCCGAGGCCGCCGCTGCCCACGAGCACGAGCCGCTCGCAGTGCTGGGGGTGCTGATAGGCGAGCTGCATCGCGACGCCGCCGCCGAGCGACTGGCCCACGATGGTCGCGCGTTCGTGGCCGAGCGCGATCAGCAGGTCGCGCAGCATGCTCGCGAATGCGCCGAGCGAGTAGTCGCCGGGCTCCTTGTCGGAATGCCCGTGGCCGAGCAGGTCGGGGGCCACGACGGTGAATTCCTTGCTGAGCGCCGGCATCACGTGCTTCCAGGTGGTCGCACTGCCCGCCATCCCGTGGATCAGCAGCACCACCGGCCCCTGGCCCGCGGTTCGGTACGCCACCCGTCGGTCGTGGATCGTCAGTTCCTGGAGATCCATTTCGACTCCCGATCTGCCTGCCGGCGACTGGAGATCCATTTCGACTCCCGATCTACCTGCCGGCGACTGGATATCCTGCCGGCGCCTGGTTGGATGATCGCTGATTTCGGCCTCGTTTCAGCAACGCCCTGCGAAACGTCGAGCGTGCAGCGCTTCGCTGGCTCGGCGCCGGCTGTGGATTCTCTTCGAGCACGCGCCAGCCGCTGTTCCGCCTGCTCCCGCAGCGTGTGCGCCCGGCCGGTAGAATCCCGGCATGGCCGAGTCGCCCGACAGGATCGAAACGCGGACGCGGGTCCGAACGGGTCTGCGGCAGCGTGTTCGCTCTGCTGCACGCTGCTGCGGGTCGATGCGCTCGCGAAACTCGGCGGGACTCCGTGTCGTCATCAACGGATCGGGAACCCTGAAGGCGGTTGTGGGATTCACGCGCGACGCCCCGAAATATGCCGCGGCTATCGCTGCTTGTGGCTCAGCGGGTCGCTCGAAGAGTCCGACCGGCCCGACCTTC